>NZ_JAPEMV010000006.1 GCF_026342355.1 Streptomyces sp. NBC_00249
TGAGCGCGCTGGAAGCCTCGCTGAACCAGAAGAAACGAAAGATCTGATGCCAGAAGAGCCCACCGCGCCTCTTCCTCGGCATGGCTACAGAGGCCCTGCTCACGTCATCCATTTTGCACGGCAACAAAGGAAGTGAACGTCTCGCCATCAGAGTTCCGAGTCTGCCTCAGCGCAATGGTCTCGCGCTCCAGACCGATCAAGAACTCGCTGAGCGTCAGATTGTTTTGCGCGATGTACGATCGCGCTTGAGGAAGGACGCTTTCTTTGTTTCGCTGTATTCCACCGAGGAGCCGTGACAAACGGGAAGCCCGTTCGAAATCCTCGCCGGACATCGCCGAAGAGTACAAGGCGCGAAACATTCTGTCCGGATCCCACGCATAGCCAAATTCATGCCTGTGGTCCCAGATCTCAGTATTAGGAAGAACCTTGAGGCAGCCACTGGTGATTTCGGCAGTAGTTTCGGCATAACACTTGTCGATCGTCTGGAGCCACTCGTCGAACGTTTCACCAGGCAAGCCGTAGATGGTATTCACCACCACCTCGATCCCTGCATCGATCAACCGATTACAGTTTTCCAGTACAACGTCTACCTTCTCGCGACGCTTGATCAGTTTCTGAGATTTCACATGGATGGTTTGGAGGCCTGCTTCAACAAAGGAGCAGACCCCACTCAGCGCCTCGATATCTTCCGGTCGAAGCATGTCGACCTTGAGCTCCGCACTGAAGGTAGACCCAGGCAATTCATCACGCAAGAAATCAAGAAGACGATGCATCCGAGCACGGTCGAAGTTGAAGGTGGGGTCGAGGAAGATGAAATGCCTTGCCCCCAAGTCGTACAATTTCCCGAGCTCTTCTGCGAGTTCATCGAAGGACGCCAGGCGAGCCTTGCGCCAGCCTTGATCGCAGAAGGTGCACGAAAATGGGCAACCGCGCGCTCCCTCGATGATGGCCGTCTGCGTCCTCTTGAGTTCATCCCTCATGATCTCTTGCGTGATGTAGGGACTTTGAATCGAGGTAAACGCGGCATTCTGCCCCTCAAGGAACTGCGGAAGATCCTGCGGAGGCAAGCTGAACAGATACGCGAGCGCGGCTTCGCCCTCGCCACTCACACAAGTAGATACCTTCCCTTCCCGCAAGAGACGTTGCAGCTCCTCATCGTCCCGGCTTACGTGTGGACCTCCCACCACGATCGGGAACTCGGGGCTATGGGCCTGCAGTTCCTCGATCAACGCTATCGTCGAAACGTAGTTCCAAACGTAGAGACTGAGGCCGAGGAAATCAGGATTCTCCTGGAGGATATTCTGCGCAGCCACTTCAGCCGAGGTATCCGACTTCACCGCGACCACCCGCACGTCCACGTGATCGGAATCTTGGGCGTGGTCAGAATCCCCTTGGCCGTTGAACTCCTCCTCTATGGAACCGGCCAGCACAGCCGAGCCAAAGGGACCCAGCTGATACTGGTCAGCCAAATAGCTCGCAAGGACGAGTCGCTTATACAGAGGCACTCCCTGGCGGCCTTGGGGGGCGACGCCAGCTTGGACGCTGAGTAGCGGAAGGCTTGTCACCGTATCTCCTCAAACTTAATGTGAAACGTTCTGGGTTCGGTAGACACCAGGCACGCGACGGAACAGTCCGCTCATTTTGAGGCTCTGAAGAGGGGCGAGAATGCCGAGCTCCGAAAGGCCAAGAGATCCTGAAGGTGGCGTGGAGCCTTTTCGCGGCTGCCATCGCACTCTGGAGAAAAGGCCAGCGTTGTCCGACTGAAGGATCCAGTCGGACAACGCTGACGTGTGTCGTCCGTAACGAAACGACGAATGATTTTTCAGTTATGCACCCTGAGGTGCGGGACCTCTGACGGTCAGTCGAGTTCCGCCCACGGCAGGCTGCGCACAGTTCCCGCCGGCGCCTCGTCCGCGTTCATCGCGTCGAGGATCGCGTCGATCGAATCGATGCCCTTGATTTCCTTCTGCTCCATCTTCGCCCCTTTCAAGGGTGTTGACTTGTTCGCCGAGATAGGTCCCCGACTTTCTGCTGCAAATTGATCTTAAGTGCACCCGCTGCCGCCCCACAAGGTCCGACGTTGTTTATCCAGTGCTGACCTATTTCGCATAACGGGTTCTGTTCGCCCTGTTTGTCGTACGTGTTCGCGGCCAGAGAGTCGACGCGTGACGCTGCGGCACCGCGCATATTGAGCCGGAACTGATGGGTTGCCTACTGGATCGTGTAGCGGACGTGGCGGGCGGCGAAGTAACCGCAGACGATGTCACGGCCCCGACATGTTTTCCTCTTGAGTCGTTCTGCCCCGGTTTGATTCGGCTGTGGAGGCAGTTTGCCCGCTCATCTTGTCCCTGGAGGTGGTCATGCCGTCGGTGCTCGGGATGCTGGAGGCTCGGGAGAAGAAGGCCCGCGAGGAGGTCGCGCGGTTGCGGGAGGAAGCCGAGCGGGTGCAGACCGCGCTCGCGGCGGCGGAGAACACCGTGGCGAGGCTGGCCGATGCGCGGGAAACGGTGGCCGATGTCCTTCGTGAACAGCCCGTTCAGGATGGCGGGTTGACCCGCAGTGCGGTCGCCGGCTCGGTCGTTCCGCACCGGGCCAGGGACGCCGTCATAGAGGTGCTCGCGCCCGAGTATCAGCAGATCCTGCGGGTGCTCGCCGCTCCGGAGGCCGCCGACGGGATGCGGGTGAAGCAGATCTTGGCGGGCTTGGGGTGGGACTCGGCACCGGCCCGGATCGAGGGGGGCGCTCACGGGTGAAACGGCTGGCCGCCCGGTGCTGGGCCAGTGAAGTGCGGCCGAACGTGTTCGCCTGCACCATCACGACGGCATCGGCTGCCGCGGGATGAAGGCATCCCGGCAACGTCCCGCGAGCCGGCCCGTCATCAGCATGGTCATGGACCACAGCACCATCGCCTCGTGCATCACGGGCAGCATCTCGAAGTCCCGCACCAGACGACGCGAACGCATCAGCCAGCTCAGTGTTCGCTCCACCACCCGGCGTCTCGGCAGCACCACGAACTCCGTGGTGTCGTCAGTGCGGCGGACGATGTCGAGGGTGAGCCGGAGCTTTATACGAGCCCATGCGACCAGGCTGCCGGCATAGCCGCCGTCCGCCCAGACGAGCCGGACCGAGAAATACAGTTCCCGCAGCCGCGCGAGCAGCGGGACAGCAGCGTCGAGGTCCTGCACACTCGCCGCCGTCACCAGCACCGCGAGGACCAGGCCCAGGCAGTCCACCACCACCTGCTGACCGAACGCAACGCGGTCGCGGTCGTGGCCACCCACTCCCCAGTCGTCCTCCAGGAAGTACCCCGCTCCTGTGTCTGGAAGATCAGGCGTCGGGTCGAGCGCCCCGAGATCGAGACCTTCGGCGAGAACGTCGGCGTGCTCACCCACGAGATATTCGGGCTGGAGGTCAAAGACTCCGGCTTCCACGCAGAGATCCTCAAAGCCGTACGTGAACTGGACACATACCAGGAGGTCCTGGCCCGGTTCGGCGGGCAGCTCGGCGGGGAAGCCAAGGGGCTCGTCCGGATCCTCCTGGCGGACAAGGCCGCTGGAGAGGACATCTGATGTGGCCTCTGAGTCCTCCCCTTCACGGCGCCCGCGCCAGCTACGAGACCTGCATCTCCCTCACCAGGGGAATGGGGGCCCAGAAACGACGCAGCCGTCTGACCGCAGCCGCGGGTGCCATCGACACGGCCGGAGAGGACTTCCGAACCGCGGCCGCCGGCCAAACCCTTCACACCCTCGACCCTGAGAAGTTCCAGATCCCCGGCATCGGCGAGGAGGAGAAAGCCGACAAGAGAGCCAGCGCCATCGAGGAGCTCCCCCTCCACCCCTACCTGGACCACATCGACGGGCAAGCATGGCTCGCCGCCGAAGTCGTCCACGAGGACGGGTTCGTGCGCCTGGAGTTTTTCGTCTCCCCTCCACCCTGCTGGGACCAGGTCTTGACCGCTCGCGCCCGGAACCACTTCAAACTGTTCGGACTCCGGAGGACCTACGCCCTCCAAGCCAACAGATTCATCGGCGAAATCCGAGGCTAGCTCCCCGATCTCCTGACCACCGGCGGGGCAGACGCCGTCCGCGCCCACCTACTCACAGGCGCGACCAGCTCGCTCAGCATGCGCCCCAACAGCTGGATGGGCGTCACCTACCAAAGTCTGGCCAACGACGCACTGTTCTGCCACGGTGCGTTCGGCGGTTGAGCTCTCCGGACACGGCCCGGCGCCCCTCTGCAAGGGACGCTCTAGGCTGTCGCACCGTGAACGACGAGGCGAACGATCTGACGACTAGCAGCGAGCCCCAGTACATCTCACGTGACGATGCCCTCCAGCACGCCATGGCTGGCGACATCAACCATCTGCGGGGGCTGGGGTCGCACCTCACCACCCGCTACGCGGCCGCCGCCCGGGCCGCCCGAATCCACGGAACCGACCTCGCCTACCTCCGGCGGCTCCTCACCACAACCCCGGGCCGTGACAGCGTCGAGCTGCTGCTCCAGCTCCTGGGCGAACAGGAAGCCGCTGCCGGATCCATGGGACTCGAACTGCCGCTCATGGCGACGATGCTCGCCCAGCACCAGTCGGCCGCGGTCCTCGCGCGGACGGTCTTCGCCGACATCCCCGAGGGGGACCGGCTCCGCGAGCTGCGGACCTGCCTGTTCCACGAGTTGCTGCTGCGCGGGGTGGACCCGGACGAGTTCCCGGCCCTGCGCCCCGGCTGGCTGCCTCCCCTGGACTGGCTCCCCGACCGCCGCCGCGCCCTGGAGACCGAACCCGACTTCACGCGCCATTCCGTGAACGGCTCGTCCAGCGGCGTGAAGAGCGGCCTGCCCGGGCACGGCCGGCTGGATCCGCCGACCCCCCGGCCGACCGGAACGTCACCGCTGCGCAACTCCGTGACGGTGGACGAGCACGACCTCATCGTCACCGCCGCCGAAGAGAACTGGGGCTACGCCGAGGCCTGGGTCTTCCGCCCGGACCAGCCCATAGCCCCCGCCCAGGTGCCCGCTCTGCTCCCCACCCTGCCGATGGAGTGCGTCGCGGGCCTCGGCCCCGCCGGCCGCTACGAGATAGCCGCCCGTCCCGTGGGCGACATCTGGTCCCTGCTCTTCGCCACCGCCGCCATCGGGGGCTTCGGCAACTCCGGCAGGTACGGGGCCTGGGGCCGGCTGCAGGCATGGCGCTCACTCGCGGGACTGTGCGGTCTCCCGTTCCACGCGAGCGCGGCCGAGGTGGAACGCCTCGCCGAGCAGTACACCTGGTTCCACTTCCAGACCGACTCCGAGTTCTTCCACAACGACGGCGACGACTTCGGCATCGCGGCCCTCTCCCCAGACGGCCTGCGCCTCGCCGTCTTGGCGGCCACGGACACCGACTAGAAGAGGCCGGTGCGCCTGTGGTTCGTGAGGTTCTCGAGGATCTCGCGCAGCCAGGGGATGCGGACAGCAGGCAACCGGACCAGCGTCTGCTCGAAGGTTCCCGGGTCGGCCCGGAACAGGTGATGAGGTCGCGGTGCGGGCGGGTCGTCGCGGATTACACCGGCGGGCATGGTTCCCGAGGCGGGGAGGCGCAGGTCCAGTTCGGGGAAGGCCATCCACATCCACACCCCGAACGACAGGGGCACGGGGTACGCCGAGGCGGCCGGACCGGTCAGACTCCAGGGTTCCCCCGTCTGCGGGTGGATCGGCACGAGGATGACGTCGGCGTCCATTTCGGGGACGGACAGTCCCGGTCCGGCCAGGACGGCGCGCCGCGCGGGCTGGGCCGCGGGCAGCAGGGCGTCGAGGGTACGTTGGAAGACGTCCGCGATCAGGCCGTCCGGGACGGTCACTGGCCGGCCACCCGAGGCTGCCAGCAGGTGGGCGAGGGCCCGGCCGGCCGTCGCCTCCCACTGGGGGCTCCAGGACCACCAGTGGTCCAGCCCGACCAGCGACCCCCATCTTGTGATGGGCTCGATCGGGGGCGTTGCCTTCGCCCCCACCAGCACTTCCGTCCACGAGAGCCTTGCGTTGTCGGCACTGTCGGCGTTGTCTACGGGGAGGCAGCGCACGGCATTCGGTACGAGCCAGACCGCCTGCCAGAGTGAGCAGTCATCGATCCGGCTTGCCACGGGCAGACCACACGCCTCGCACGCCATGTTGGGGCCGTCACCCCAGTCGAGGCCGCAGCAGTAGCCGCCACCTCCCTCCGGGACGAGCACGGTGCCGCGAGCATCCCCGGGTGCGATGACAATCGTGCCGGACTCGGCATCGGACAAGGCGTAGACAGGAGCGTAAGAGTTCCGCAGCGATACCCAGACATAGGATCCGTCGCGGCGCCCCAGACGCAGTTCGGCACGTCCGCCCTCTGCGGAGGTGCCGAGGAGGATGGGGAGGTCTTCGGGGTGGATGAGGTCCAAGAAGGAGTAGCGGCGTAGCACCGAGGCGGGACGGCCGATTAGCCGGCATAGGGAGTCGTTGGTTCGCAGCATTCGCCCATGCATTTCACCGCCCATCTCTGAGATGGCCATTCCGGACGGCGAGTACTCGAAGGCTTGGCGAAATGACTGTTCGCTGTCTCTGAGGGCTTGCTGTTCACGCGACAGGCGCTCGAGAGCCCGCTGCATGTTGGCGCGCAACCGTGCGTTCGAGATTGCGATGGCAGCATGATAGGCGTACTTCCGCACGTCGCTTCGACTGCCGGTATCGGGTGCACGGCCGTCGCCAGGCCGGTCCAGAGAGATAACCCCGATCAGTTCGCCGCCAGTACCAGCGACATGCATTGAGGCGTATAGGCGGTCATCGGGGTGCCAACCATCTGGGTGGTCAGGTGTCGCCCCCTTGCTGATCCAGCAGGGAACACCTGCTGGTGACTCTGCAGAATGAGGAACGAAGCGCACGCCGTCCCAGTTCTCGCCCAAGGCAAGCTGGCGCTCCCAGGCGGCGCGGGACCCGACACGGCCAGTGATTCGGGTCTCGATTTCGGGGTCACCAGCGAAGGCTGCGACGGTCAGGTCTCCATCGGGACGCACAAGATTCACTGCGGCCACACCGAAGCCGAGGCCCACCAAGACGCCGTCGACGACGGCCTGCAGCGTGTCGGCAAGACTGCGCGCGGTGTAGAGCTCCGCGATCACTCGATCGACTTGGTCGGTGCGGGGCCCCGCGTGCTGCTGGTAGATGCCGGTGGGATCAGCGGGATGTAAGCGGCGTTGCGGACGAACGGAGCCTGTCCTAGCTGGTTACGGCACAGCCGGTGCGGTTCGGGGCGGTTGTTCGTCACCAGACGGGTGCGCAGCCGAGTGAAAATGGTGTCCAGGTCGAGGTACTCGCCTTCGCCGGGTACGCCCTGTTCCAAGAGCGTGAGCCATTCTCCGGTGAAGGCCGTCAGTGGTTCACCGGGCGGCGAGAGCGCCACCGCCGTCTCGGCTGCTGCGGCCAGCAGGTAGGTGCCGTCGACTTCCAGTGCCGCCGCGGCGGACTGCACGCCGAATGCGCGGGCGCTGTAGCAGCAGTCGAGTACGACGATCCGGCGCATGGCTCGACTCTTCTCGACGGGCCAGCGGACCCAGTCATACGAAGTCGCCGTGTCGTGAACGGATGACGGGTCCGTGGTCTCCACAGCGAGATGCAGTTTGCCTGTCCGCGGCTCGATCAAACCGTGGCCGGCGTAGTAGACAAGCAGCGGTCGGTCGCAGCGTCGACCGCTTCCTGGACCGCCCGTGACACGTCACGCGGCAGGGCCGGCTCCCTCAGAACCGTGCAGTGGGCAGCAGGAAGATTCCACACTCGGGTGAACAGATCACGCAACAGTGTGAGGTTGGCATTCATGGCCGGTAGGTCGTCCAGGGCAGTGAACGAACTGGCGCCTATGAGGAGAACACGCGTTCCTGCGGGATCGGGCAACCCCGTCAAGAGGAGGAGTCCGTCTGCTCGCCCTCCAAGAGCCTGCGCACCAGTGCTTCCGTCTCACTAGTGCCCGCCCCGCGGATCTCGATCCGTACGCCGTCGGCGCGCTCGACTGCGAGGGCAGGCGCCTGCGGTCTGGTGGCGCGCCAGGAGGCGGGCCACGGCCATGGAGACCTCGGTGTGGCCCGCCATGCCGCCTGCTGGTCTCGGCCGTTTCAGCCTTGGTTTCCGGGCTGGAGCCTCAGCTGCTGGCCAGGGTGCGGTCCAGGAGGGGGAGCAGACGATCCCAGTGGCGCTTCAGCCCGGCGGCGCTAAAAGCGTCGGTGTCGGACATGGTGAAGCCGTGGATGGTGCCGGGGTAGATCTCGGAGGTGTAGCCGACGCCTGCCGCATCCAGGGCCTGGTTGAGCTCGCCGAGGGCCTCAGGTGTCATGTCGCCTTCGGCGTGGCCGAGGTGGACCTGGGCGGTGAGCTTGGAGAAGAGGTTGGCCCCATCGACACCGACGGGGCCGTGGAACGCGGCGACCGCCGCCACACGGTCGGGGTGGGCCGCGGCGGTGCGCATCGCATAGAGGCCGCCTATGCAGTAGCCCGTCACCGCGACCGGTCCGGCGCCGACCTCGGGCTGGGTGGTGAGGAACCTGAGGTAGGCGTCGGCGTCGCTCAGGACACGCTCGGCGGTGTGCGCCTCGATCAGGGGCATCAGCTGGGCGAAGACCGCGGGCCGGACGTCTTCTCCGATGTACTCGGGAAGCTCAACCAACGGTGCCGGTCCGTGCCGGTAGAAGGAGTTGGGGACGAGCACGTAGTAGCCGTGCCCGGCCAGTTCGCGGGCCATCGCCCGCAACACGGGCCGGATGCCGAAGCCGTCCGCGTACATCAGCACCCCTGGGTGCCGCTCGCTGTGGTCGGGGAAGGCGGCGAAGGCGTCGGCCTGGCCGTCCGTGGTGGGAATCCGCAGCGTCTTGGTGCGCATGAATGCTCCTGTCGTGGTTGATGTGCAGAGCCTGTGATCAACACGACAGAGGCGGAGCCCGCGCAGCAGCGCAAGAGCCTCGATCAAACAGCGGGCCCGAACCAGCCCGTACGGCGCTCAGAAGAGCCCCGGGTCACCGATCCGTGTGTGGCGCAAGGCCGTCCCGGTATTCATAGCCGCACAGCGTAGCCCACCGGATATGAGCCGACGCCAGCACCCCAGCCCGAGCGGATGCCTCGATCGGATGAGAACCGACACGCGCCGCATGCGACACAGTGAGAACCCGACAGCTTCAGTGCGACAGGACAAACGCCTACCTCTGCCGCCACTCGTACACTCCGACGTTGGTGCCAACTATCGCGCCTAAGTGCCAACTAAAAGTCTTCGTCACGGGCGTTCAGCGGCGGACGCGCGGCATGCCCAGGCCGATCCACGAGATGATCTCGCGCTGGATCTCGTTGTTGCCGCCGCCGAAGGTGAAGATCACGGCGCTGCGGTAGCCGCGTTCGAGTTCGCCGTGCAGGACGGCGCCCGCCGAGCCGTCCTTCAGGGAGCCGGCCGCGCCGACCACCTCCATGAGCCAGGCGTACGCGTCCCTGCGCGCCTCGGAGCCGTAGACCTTGACGGCGGAGGCGTCCTGCGGGGTGAGGGTGCCGGACTGGACGGCGTTCACCATCTGCCAGTTGAGGAGCTTCATCGCGTCGAGGCGGGCGTGGGTGCGGGCCAGGCGGCCGCGGACCCAGGACAGGTCGATGACGCGGCGGCCGTCGGCGAGCTTGGTCGCGGCGGCCCAGCGCTGGACGTCGTGGAGGGCGCGGATGGCCATGGTGCCGTGGGCGGCGAGGGTGACGCGCTCGTGGTTGAGCTGGTTGGTGATCAGGCGCCAGCCCTTGTTCTCCTGACCGACGCGGCGGTTCGCGGGGACGCGGATGTCCTCGTAGTAGCTGGCGGTGGTGTCGTGCGAGGCGAGGGTGTTGATGAGGGTGCAGGAGTAGCCGGGGTCGGAGGTCGGCACCAGGAGCATGGTGATGCCCTTGTGCGCGGGGGCGTCCGGGTCGGTGCGGACGGCCAGCCACACCCAGTCGGCGGTGTCGCCGTTGGTGGTCCAGATCTTCTGGCCGTTCACGACGTAGGTGCCGGTGTCCTCGTCGCCCCCGCGGACGGCCTTGCACTTGAGGGCGGCGAGGTCGGTACCCGCGTCGGGCTCGCTGTAGCCGATGGCGAAGTCGATCTCACCCGCGAGGATCCGGGGCAGGAAGTAGGCCTTCTGCTCGTCGGTGCCGAACTGCATGAGGGTCGGGCCGACGGTGTTCAGCGCCATCAGCGGCAGCGGGACCACGGCCTGGGCGGCCTCGTCGAAGAAGATGAACTGGTCCATCGGTGACATGCCGCGCCCGCCGTACTCCTTCGGCCAGCCGACGCCGAGCCAGCCGTCGGCGCCGAGTCGGCGGATCGTCTCCCGGTAGAAGCGCTTCTGCTCGGCCGGGTCCTCGTAGCGGGCGTAGACGTCCTGCGGGACGAGCTCGGCGAAGTAGGCGCGCAGTTCGGTGCGCAACTGCTGCTGCTCAGGCGTGTATTCGAGGTGCACGGCCCCTCCGGGAGTCTCGCGGTCCAGCCGGTCGGTGTGGTGGCGGCGGCCAGAGTAGAACCCGTTGCAGTAATCCGGAAGGGGTGGGACCCCGGAGGGAGGAGGCCGGTGCCGCCTCCCTCCGGGGTCCTGGCGCGCTATCCGTTCCGGCCGCACTGCCCGGATCGGGGACCCGTCACCGTGTTGCCGCTCTGGAGGAACACCGGTGCGTTGCCCTCGCAGCGCAGGGGACCCACCACCGTGTTCGCCGACAGCTCCGTCCCGCCGGTGTTGGCGTCGACGGTCACCGGCCCCCGTACGGCGTTGCCGCCGCAGGACGCCGGCTCGCGGTCCGAGCCGATGAGCACCTGGCCGGTGCTCCGCCCGACGGTGACCGGGCCGGTGAGGTCCGACCGGCAGAGGGTGAGGGCGGCCGCGCCCTGCACCGACAGCGGTCCCGTGACGGTCGCGTCCGTGACGGCCAGGGCCCCGCCGGGGCGCACGGTGAGCGGGCCGGTCTGGCTGCCGCCGGCCGCGATGCACAGGGCCTCGCCGGAGGCCACGGTCAGCGGGCCGGTGTGCGCGGTGGTGAGGCACGGGCCGGTGAAGCCGACGGTGACCTCGGTGGGCGCCGCCGTCGCGCCCGGGGTGAAGGCCGCGTCGCCGCTGTAGCGGGCGGTGACGGGGTGGGCGGCGGGCTGGAGCGTGCCGGTACGGATGCTCGCGCGGCCCCCGTCGAGGGTCGCGGTGCCCAGCGGGGTCGTTCCGTCGAAGAAGGTGACCTGCCCGCCGGGGGTTCCGGCGTCCGGGTTGGCCGGGGCGACGGTCGCGGTGAGGGTGACGGGCCGCCCGAACAGCGGGGTGGCCGTGTCCGGGGTCACGGTGACCGAGGTCCCGTAGCGGAAGGTGACGACCGCCTTGCCGTCGCCGTGGTTGACGCCGCGGGTGAGGGTGGCGCCGGCGGCGGTGGGGGCCGCGAAGCCGCTGCCCCCGCCGCCGCCGGCCCCGTAGAGGTTGCCGGGGTTCCCGCCGCCGGAGCCGCCGCCGCCGGCGAAGTAGCCGCCGCCACCGCCACCGCCGCCGTTGCCGCCCCGGCCGCCGTTGCCGCCGGAGCCGCCGCTTCCGGGGTTGGGCTGGCTGCCGTACTGGTCGATGTCGCTGCCCGCGCCTCCCGGCGCGCCGACGGTGTTGTTGCGGGGTCCGCCCGCCCCGTGGGCGGACCGGGTTCCGCCGCCGCCCGCGAGGCCGGAGCCCTCCGGGCCGCCGCCCTGGCCGCCCGGCTCGGCTTCGGTTCCGCCGCCGTCGCCGCCGCGCAGCAGCGGCCCGCCGTTGCCGGCGCCGCCACCGCCGCCGGCCACCAGGACCCGGTCGGCCGCGCCGAAGGCGCCCGTACGCAGGTCGCTGGCGCCACCGCCGGAACCGCCTCCGCCGTGGGCGCCGCCACCGCCGGAGCCGTGGCCGCGGCCGCCGGGCCGGGCGTACTCGCCGTGCCGGGAGGTGCCCGGGCTGCCGACTCCGCCGACGGTGATCTGGAGGGTCTGGCCCGCCGTGACGGACAGGTCCGCGCGGGTCTCGCCGCCCAGACCGCCGCGTGCGCCGTCGTTCGGGGGGCTGGGGAGGACGAAGCCGGCCGCGCTGCCGCCCTCGGCGCCGAAGAGGTCGACCGTCACCGAGGTCACCCCGGCCGGGACGGTGAAGGTGTCCGTGCCGACGCTGGTGTAGGTGCAGGTGGGGGCCGGGGCGGTGAAGACGCCGCCCGTGCCGCAGGGGTTGACGACGGCCGGGGCCGCCGGATCGGCGGTCGCGGGGAGCGGCGCCATCGCGGCGGCCACCAGACCGGCCGCGCCGGCCGCCTTCAGGATCTTCGATCGGTACATGCTCAAGGGGCTTCCAAACGCCGGTACTCGGCCTAGGGGTGGGTCAGACGCCGTCGTCGGCGCACAGCGCCCAGACGTCGGAGTAGGTGTTCGGGGAGCTGGGGGCTCCGGTGTGGGTGAAGGCCGACCAGTACGCGGCCGTGGTGGTGCCGTCCGCGACCGGGCTGCCGCCGGAGTCGCTGGGGTAGCTGCCGTTGAGGTGGTCGCCCGGGGAGCCCGGCCCGGTGAAGTTCGTGGTCGTGACGCTGCCTCCGCTGATCGCGGCCCCGCCGCTGACCAGCTTGCCGTCGTTCTGGCCGCAGCCGACGGTCACGGTCGCGCCGCTGGTGCCGGCGGTGGGGCCGCTGACCTCGGAGAAGCGGACCTTGACGGTCGTCCCGCCGATGTTGATGTTGTTGCCGCTGCAGATGGCGTACGCGTACGTGGTGTTGCCGCTGTCGCCGCCGCCACCGTTCCAGCCGACGGCGGTCCAGGAGTCGGGGTTGGTCTCGCCGTCGGCCGCGGCCTTCTGGCCGTAGGAGTGGGCGGAGTCGTTGAAGGTGGGGAAGCTGGCGATCGGCTTCAGGCTGCCGACGGAGGCCGGGGTGATGCGCGCCCCGCCGCCGAGCAGCCGGGTGTTGGCCGGGCAGGTCGCGGTGACGAGGCCCACGGTCGAGCTGGTGGTGGGTCCGGCGACCTTGTTCATCACCACCTGGGTGTGGTTGATGAGGTTGCTCGTGAAGCACATCGCGTACGGGGTGCTGGAGAAGGAGGCGTTGACCGCGCCGCCGCTGCCGCCGATGCCGAGCCAGTACGTCACGTCGGTGGCGACGACCCCGGTGGAGCCGAGGTACTCGGTGCTGCCGTCGGGGCTGGGCGAGGTGCCGTTGATCTTGTTGCCGTTGGACGAACTGCCGGTGCCGATGGCCTGGTTGATGCCGCCGCCGGAGATGAGGCCGCTGGCGCAGTGGGCGTTGGTCGTGATCTCGGAGAAGGCGGAGCCGGGGCCGGAGGTGGCGCCGGGGGTCTTCACCGTCACGCCGACCGTGTTGGCGTAGGCGGTCGCGGGAACCGCCAGCGCCAGCAGGGCGCCCACGACCAGGGCCTTGCCGGCGACGGGGCGCCGCAGCAGGAACTTCCGCATGGATGTGTGCCTTTCGTACGTTCGGAGAGGAGGTCCGGGCGGCCGGAGGCCGCACGGAAGCAGCACCGTGCCCCGGAGCGGGTCCGGTTCGGCGCTGAGGAGGGGGAGGGGGGAGGGGTTCGTTCTGATCACGTGGTCGGCACGGCGCCGTGGCGGCGTGGCCCGGTGCCGGTGCCTGGGGCAGGGCGGGGCGGACCAGGTCGTGGCCTGCCCACCGCCCTGCCGGAGCGCGATGCACCTGCGGAATGTAGCAGTCAGATAAGGCCGCAAGTAAGCCAGGATTCTCATTTTTTCCTTGCACCTGCGGTACTGGTGAGTAGCTCCCGTCCGGGGCTGCCGGAGGTAGGGTCGGCGATCACGATCCGGCTGCCGGTTGCCGGCTACCGAGCCGTCGGCTGCCGCTCAGGCCCCGGGCCGGACGAGCCGCGTGCCCGGCAGCTCCGGGCGGATCAGCACCTTGATGTGCTCCTCCGGGCGGCGCAGCGAGGCGAAGGCCGCGTCCAGGGCGCCGAGTCCCGCCTCGGCGGTGATCAGGGCGGCCGCGTCGATCCGGCCGTCGGCGAGCCGGGCCAGGGTCGCCCCGAACTCCTGCGGCGGGTAGGTCAGGCACATCCGGTGCGCGCCGAGCCGGGCGGCGGCCGCGCGCCGCAGCGCCGAGGGGACGGAGGCGACCACCGGTCCGGCACCCCGCTCCAGCAGTGCCGCGACGGCTCCCAGGCCGACCGGGCCGCAGCCGATGACCACGGCGGGGGTGCCCGGTCCGGCCGGCGCGGCCCGCCCCCGTGTGGGCGGCCCTACATGTCGAGGTAGAGGAGGTCGAAGCAGACGAGGTCGTGGGCCTCGTCGAAGCGGAAGCGGCCCGTGGAACTCACCGAGGGTTCCTCGGTGTTCGCGGCGCTGTCGAACTCGGCGCTGCCCCGCCACACCGCCCCGGCCGGTACGTACGGCTCCAGGCGGGCCGGCAGGTCCGCGAGCGGGGCGGGTGTGGCGGTGCGGCCGGGGGCGGTGAGTATCCCGGCCGCGCGGCCCGGCCGGAGCCGGGCGAGGCCGACGAAGCGGATCCGGGAGTCCGGGGAGGGCGGGCCGAGCCGCGATTCCTGGGCCGCGTCGATGTCGTAGCCGATCCAGTGGGCGTCGGAGAGCGGGCCGAGGGCCGGCCCGAAGCGCCGTTCCAGTGGCTCCAGGTCGGTGCGGACCCGCAGCGGGTCCGGCTCGTCCTGCTCCTGCGACGACCTGAGCGCCGACACGGCGGCGGTGCCCGCGACCCCGGCGAGCAGGATCCCGCCGGTCAGGGTGAGGAACCTCCGCCGGCCCGTCCGCCCGCTCCGTCCGTCGTCCATGGAACCCCTCCCCCTCGCACCCCGGACCCGCCGGGCCCGGACCCGTCACGGCCCGGGCCCGCCGGTCAGTTCAGGGCGCCGATCATAGCCGCGGCCGTCGCCGCCATGGCCGTCCGGGCGGCGGTGAGGTACGGGCGGGGGTCGGCCGGGGTGAGGTGGGCGCGGATGGCTTCGGTCATGGCCACGTTGAGCGCCGTGCCGATGTTGACCTTGCGGATCCCGCCGGCCACCGCGGCGGCGAGTTCCGCGTCCGGGAGGCCGGAGGAGCCGTGCAGGACGAGCGGCACGTCCAGGGTCTTGGCGAGCCGCGCCAGGAGGGCGTGGTCGAGGGCGGCGGTCCGGCTGGTCATGGCGTGGCTGCTGCCGATGGCCACGGCGAGGGCGTCGACCCCGGAGTCGGCGACGAAGCGGCGCGCCTCGTCCGGGTCGGTACGGGCTCCCGGCGCGTGGGGGTCGAGCGGCGCGGCGCCGTTCTTGCCGCCGACCTCGCCGAGTTCCGCCTCGATCCACAGCCCGTTGGCGTGGGCCCAGTCGGCCGCGGAGCGGGTGGCTTCCAGGTTCTCGGCGTAGGGCAGGTGCGCGGCGTCGTACATGACGGACCCGAAGCCGGCGTCGGCGGCCTGCCGCAGCAGGTCGGGGCTCTTGACGTGGTCGAGGTGCAGCCCCACGGGCACCGCGGCGGCCTCGGCGCAGGCGGCGGCGGCCCGGGTGATGGGCAGCAGGGCGCCGGAGCGGAACTTCACGGCGTTCTCGCTGAGTTGCAGGATGACGGGCAGGCCGAGCCGTTCGGCACCCTCGACCACGGCCTCGGCGTGTTCCAGGGTGATGATGTTGAAGGCGGCGACGGCGCGGCCCGCGGCGGCGGCCTCCGCGACCAGGGTCCCGGCGGGGGCGAGGCTCATCGGACCGCCCCTTCCGGCGCGTCGAGGATCACGGAGCGGGTGAGGTTGCGGGGTGCGTCCGGGTCGAGTTGGCGGTGCGCGGCGACGGCGACGGCGAGGCGATGGACACGGACCAGTTCCGCGAGGGGGTCGAGCTCGCCGGCCACCCACTGCGCGCCGGTACCGAGGACCTGTTCGGCGATGCCGTCGGGGGCCGGGCCGAGCGACCAGGTGACGGAGCCGGGTCCGGTGACGCTGACCGGGCCGTGCCGGTACTCCATCGCCGGGTACGACTCGGCCCAGGAGAGGGAGGCCTCGCGCATCTTCAGGGCCGCCTCGTGCGCCAGGCCGACGCTCCAGCCCCGTCCGAGGAAGGTGAACTGGCGGCGGGTCTCCAGTCCGGCGGGCAGCGGCTCGGCCAGCGCGGTGCGGGCGTCGGCGACGGCAGCCGGGGTGTGTGCGCCGACGTGGGCCCGCAGCAGGGTGAGGGCGGTGGTGGCGAAGCGGGTCTGGACGACGGAGCGTTCGTCGGCGAAGTCGAGTACGACGAGCTCGTCGGCGAGTTCCCGCACGGGGGTGTCCGGGTTCCCGATGACGGCGGTGGTCGCGGTCCCGGCGTCCCGCAGCCGGGCCAGCAGGTCGAGCACCTCGGTGGTGGTCCCGGACCGGGTGAGCGCCACGATCCGGTCGTAGGGCCGGTGGTGCGGGAACTCCGAGGCGGGGAAGGCGTCGGTCTCGCCGTGGCCCGCCTCCTCGCGCAGGGCGGCGGCGGCCTGGGCCATGTAGTACGAGGTCCCGCAGCCGACGATCGCCGTACGCTCCCCCGGCCTCGGCAGCACCGCCCGCCGGGCCGGGGCCAGTTGGGCCGCCCGTTCCCAGCTCTCGGGCTGCGTGGCCAACTCGTACGCGACGTGGCTCATACGGGCTCCTTGCGCATCGGGTACACATCCCTGCGAATTCCTGCACGGTAGCGGGCTGTTTCACGCAACTTCAAGCATCGACCGGGTGATCGTCCGGGTTAATCTCGACGGCGGGCCGCAGCCGGGGTCCGGGGACCGCACGGGAGGGGCGCCATGACCCGCAAGGAACGCTGGCAGAGACTGCTGGACCTGCTGGTGGAGCGGGGCGGGCTGGAGGTGGAGCCCGCCGCCGAGGCCCTCGGGGTGTCGGCGGCGACGATCCGCCGCGACCTCGACCAGCTCGCCGAGCAGCAGCTCCTGGTCCGCACCCGTGGCGGCGCGGTGCCGCACGGGGTCTCGTACGAACTCCCCCTGCGCTACCGCACCTCGCGCCGGGCCGCCGAGAAGGGCCGGATCAGCGGAGCGGTGGCGGCGCTGATCGCCCCGGGCGAGGTCGTCGGCCTGACGGGCGGCACCACGACCACGGAGGTGGCCCGCGCCCTGGCGGCCCGCGCGGACCTCGCCACGGGCTCCCCCGCGCTCACGGTGGTCACCAACGCCCTGAACATCGCGGGCGAGTTGGTGATCCGGCCCCAGTTCAAGATCGTCCTGACGGGCGGTGTGGCCCGCCCCCAGTCGTACGAACTGACCGGCCCCCTGGCGCAGCAGGTGCTGGGCCAGCTCACCATGGACACGGCCGTCCTCGGTGTGGACGCCTTCGACCCGCGGGACGGCGCGGCCACCCGCCACGAGGACGAGGCCGCGATGAACCGTCTGCTGTGCGAGCGCGCCCGCCGGGTGGTCATCGCCGCCGACTCCAGCAAGCTGGGCGGCCGTGCGTTCGCGCGGATCTGCGCCACGTCCGAGGTGGACGTCCTGGTGACGGACACGGCCCTCCCGGAAGCGCAGGCACGGGCCTTCCGGGCGGCGGGCGTCGAGGTGGTCCGCGTCTGAGGGCTCCCGGCCGCCTGTGACCATGATCACGAACGCCGGGTGCGTTCATCATGCAACCTTCCGGCGGGGGCCCGGGTCACCTTGGTGACCACGGACAGCCGTGCCGGGTGGAACCTTCGCGCCGGCCGTCCGAGCCTCGACGAGAAGGACTCCATGAAGCTCCAGCGTTTCCTGGCCACCACCGCCGTCATGGCCGCAGTCGGCCCGGCCGCCCTGCTCGCGGCCCCGGCCGCCCACGCCGAAGGGGTCACCCCTTCGCCGAGCGTCGCGCCCTCGACGTCGGCCTCCGCCCCGGCGGGCGGCCACACCTCGCCGACCCCGAACCCGGGCCGGCCGAGCGGGGGCACGAACGGCGGCACGAGCGGCGGCTCGGACGGCGGCGCCCGCCCCAGCACCTCCGCACACCCGGGCACCGGCACCTCCGCCCAGCCCGGCGCCTCCGCCAACCCGGGCGCGTCCGCCTCCACGAAGCCGGGCCCCTCCGCGTCGGGCACCCCGGGGGCCACCCCGTCCCCGTCCTGGTCCCGTCCCACCTTCTGCTCCGGCATCCCGGACGAGGAGCGCGGCAAGACCTCGCTGCGCGGTCTGCCGGGGAAGATCGTCGCCGGTTCGGGCTGGCACGAGTTCACGTACCGCGTGTCGAACGTGTCGAAGACCACGGTGATGGAGACGGACGTCTCGATCTTCCTCGGCACCGCCGACCCGAAGCTGCACGACACCGCCCAACTCGCCGTCACCGTCGAGTGGTTCAACCCGAACACAGGCCAGTGGAAGGCCATCGAGGGCGGTGACGCCGGCGTCTTCGACAACTACGAGTTCGCCACGGCCAAGCAGCTGAAGCCCGGCGAGTACGCGGACGCGCGGATGCGCATCCGGATCGGCGACAAGGCCACCCCGGGCACCGGCTACTTCTTCACCATCGGCCACTCCTTCGGGACGGACGGCCAGTGCGGTTTCGACGACATCAGCGAGTTCGACTTCACCGTCCTGGCCCCGGGCAGCAAGCCGGGCAGTGTCGGCGACTCCAAGGGCAAGCCCGCCAAGCCCGGCACCCCGGGCCTGCCGGACCCCAAGGCTGACGCCGGCAACAAGCCCGCGCCGCAGGGCGGCCGCGCCGAGCTCCCGGTGAGCGGGCGCCTCGCCGAGACCGGCTCCTCGTCCACGCTGCCGACCGTCGCCGCCCTCGGTGGCGCGGCCGTGGTCGCCGGCGCCGGCGCCGTGTTCCTGGTGCGCCGCCGCAGGGCCACCGCGTAAGGACCCGCCGTACGGGGCGGAGCGGGGCGGGCGCTCAGTGCGCCGGGACCCGCTCCGCCTCGCGGGACAGGGCCGCCAGCACCGGGGCGATCAGCGGGTGCGACTCGGCTCCGCGCCGGGTGGCGGCGAAGACGCGGCGGGTGGCGGCCGGGCCGGTCACGGGGCGGACGCTGACCTCCTTGAGGTCCATCCCGCGCAGCGCCGAACGCGGTACCAGCGCCACCCCGGCGCCCGCGCCGACCAGCGCGGTGACGGCCCGGAAGTCGTCGGAGGAGTGCGCGAACCGGGGCTGGAAGCCCGCCAGTTCGCAGGCCAGCAGGGTCACGTCATGGCACGGGTTGCCCGGGTACTGACCCACCCAGTCGGTGTCGGAGAGGTCCGCCAGCGCCACCGCCGGGAGGTCGGCGAGGGGGTGCGCCAGCGGCAGGACCGCGTCGAAGGGCTCGGCGTAGAGCGGGAGCACCGACAGCCGGCCGTCGTCGGCGCCGGGGGCGCCCCGGTACTCCACCGCGAGGGCCACGTCCGCCTCGCCGTCGAGCACCAGCCGCAGGCTCTGGTCGCCCTCGGCGTCGCGCACCCGCAGCCTGATGCCCGGGTGCTCCATCGCCAGGCGGGCGACGGCCGGGGCCAGGACCTCGGCGATGCCCGTCGCGAAGGCGGCCACCGTGACCTCGCCCGCGGATCCGCCCGCGTACGCCGCGAGTTCGGCCTCGGCCCGCTCCAGCTGGGCGAACACCTCGTGGGCGTGGCCCAGCAGGATCTCCCCGGCGGCGGTGAGCCGTACGCCCCGCCCGCTGCGGGTCAGCAGCGCGTGGCCGGTCTCCTGCTCCAGGGCGGCGAGCTGCTGGGAGACGGCGGACGGGGTGAGGTACAGGGCCGCGGCCGCGGCGGTCACCGTACGGTGGTCCGCCACGGCCCGCAGGATGCGCAGCCGTCGGGGGTCGATCACCCCTCCATTGTCTCAGCCGGCGGACGCCGCGAGCGCCGCGCGGGCGTCGGCGAAGGCGGCCACCGCGCGCTCCACGTCGGCCGTCGAGTGGGCCGCCGACAGCTGGACGCGGATGCGCGCCGCGCCCATGGGGACGACCGGGTACGAGAAGCCGATCACGTACACGCCGCGCTCCAGCAGCAGCTCCGCCATCTTCGCGGCCTCGGCGGCGTCGCCGATCATGACGGGGGCGATGGCGTGGTCGCCGGGCAGGATCTCGAAGCCGGCCTCGGTCATCTTCGAGCGGAACAGCGCGGTGTTGGCGGCGAGGCGCTCGCGCAGGTCACCGGCCGACTCCAGCAGGTCGAGGACCTTGAGGGAGGCGGCGGCGATGACCGGGGCGAGGGAGTTGGAGAAGAGGTACGGGCGCGAGCGCTGGCGCAGCAGCTCGACGATCTCGGTGCGGGCCGCGACGTAGCCGCCGGAGGCGCCGCCCAGGGCCTTGCCGAGGGTGCCGGTGATGATGTCGACGCGGTCCATGACCCCGTGCAGCTCGGGGGTGCCGCGGCCGCCGGGGCCGACGAAGCCGACGGCGTGCGAGTCGTCGACCATGACCATGGCGTCGTAGCGGTCGGCCAGGTCGCAGATCTCGGCGAGCGGGGCGACGTAGCCGTCCATGGAGAAGACGCCGTCGGTGACGATCAGCTTGCGGCGGGCGCCGCCCTCGGTGGCTTCCTTCAGCCGGCTCTCCAGCTCCGCCATGTCGCGGTTGGCGTAGCGGAAGCGGCGGGCCTTGGAGAGGCGGATGCCGTCGATGATCGAGGCGTGGTTGAGGGCGTCGGAGATCACCGCGTCCTCGGCGCCGAGGAGGGTCTCGAAGACGCCGCCGTTGGCGTCGAAGCAGGAGGAGTAGAGGATCGTGTCCTCCTGGCCGAGGAAGGCCGACAGGCGCGCCTCCAGCTCCTTGTGCACCTCCTGGGTGCCGCAGATGAAGCGGACGGAGGCCATGCCGTAGCCCCAGCGGTCCAGCGCGTCCTTCGCGGCGGCGACGACCTCGGGGTGGTCGGCGAGCCCGAGGTAGTTGTTCGCGCAGAAGTTGAGGACCTCCCCGGGGGCGCCGCCCGCGGTCACCGCGACGGCGGCGTTCTGCGGGGTGCCGATGACGCGCTCGGGCTTGTGCAGGCCCGCGGCGCGGATCTCGTCGAGGGTGGTGCGGAGGTCTTCGCGTACGGACTCGAACATGGGCTTCGGATTCTCCTTGTGCGGTGTGCCGTCCGGCGGGACGGGAGGAGGGGGGCCGGGCCCCGCGGAGGGGGGAGGGTGGGCGGGGCCCGGCCGTAGGGAGATGGTCTCGTGCGGATCTGCGACGGCCGCCGGGGGCTACGCCGTCCAGTCCAGGATGATCTTGCCGCTGCGGGCGGTCGAGGCCTCGTCGAAGGCGGCCTGGAATTCGGTGTGCGAGTAGCGGCCGGTGATGACCGGGGACAGGTCGAGCCCGCCCTCCAGGAGCACCGTCATCGCGTACCAGGTCTCGAACATCTCGCGGCCGTAGATCCCCTTGATGGTGATCATCGAGGTGACGACCTTCGCCCAGTCGACCGCGAACTCCTGCGCCGGCAGGCCGAGCATCGCGATCCGGCCGCCGTGCGTCATGTTGTCGATCATGTCGCGCATGGCTTCGGCGCGGCCGGACATCTCCAGGCCGATGTCGAAGCCCTCGCGCAGGCCCAGCTGCGCCTGCGCGTCGGCGATGGAGGACTTCGCGACGTTCACGGCGAGGGTGGCGCCGGCCTTGCGGGCGATCTCCAGCCGCTCGGGGCTGACGTCGGTGATGACCACGTTGCGCGCCCCGGCGTGCCGGGCGACGGCCGCCGCCATGATGCCGATCGGGCCGGCGCCGGTGATCAGCACGTCCTCACCGACCAGCGGGAAGGACAGCGCGGTGTGCACGGCGTTGCCGAAGGGGTCGAAGATCGCCGCGACGTCGAGGTCGACGGCGGTGCGGTGCACCCACACGTTCTGCGCGGGCAGGACCACGTACTCGGCGAAGGCTCCGTCGCGGCCGACGCCCAGCCCGATCGTGCTGCGGCACAGGTGGCGGCGGCCGGCCAGGCAGTTGCGGCACTTCCCGCACACCAGGTGGCCCTCACCGCTGACCAGGGCGCCGATCTCGATGTCCTGGACGTCCGCGCCGAGCGCCGCGACCTCGCCGACGAACTCGTGGCCGAGGACCAGCGGGGTCTTGACGGCGCCCTGCGCCCAGCCGTCCCAGGCACGGATGTGCAGGTCGGTCCCGCAGATGCCGGTGCGCAGCACCTTGATCAGCACGTCGCCGGGGCCGTACTCGGGCTCGGGGACGTCCATGAGCCACAGCCCGGGCTCGGCCTTGTGCTTGACGAGTGCCTTCATGGGGGTGGCTCCAGGCATGCGGAAGGGGGCGCGGCGCACGCTGGCGCGTACGGCGTACTTGACGGGCACCAATCTGCCGATCGGCGTGGTGATCAGTCCATCGAGACTTTCTTAAGCGGGTCGACAGCGCAGCTTCACGCCTATGCTCCTCAGGTGACGGGGCAGGGGCGTCCGGGGAAGGGTCCGGGGCCGGGGAAAAGGGGAGGTGAGGGGCGTGCCGAGTCTGCGCAGCAGGGCGCTTTCGGCCGCACTGGTCGCGGTGGGACGGCGAAGACGGTTCGCCACCGCCGAGGCGGTCCGGGCCCGGGTGGCGGAGTCGGCCAGGCGGCCCGCGTCGCACTTGCCGCCGCGCTCGCTGGGGCGCGTCGCGGAGGTGTCGCGGACCTTCGTCGGGGCGTGGCCGGTGTACGACGTCTCGCCGCGCGGGCAGGAGCCCGTGGCGCGGGTGCTGTACGTGCACGGCGGCGCGTTCGTGAACGAGCTGGTCCGGCCGCACTGGTCCCTGGTCCGCACCCTGGTCACGCGGGCCCGCGCCCGGGTCGTCGTACCGGCGTACGTGCTGGCGCCGCGCGGGACCGCCGACCGTACGGTCCCGGTCGCCGCCGACCTGCTGAGCGGCCTGATCGAGAGCGGCGGCGCCGGCGGGACGGTCCTGATCGGGGATTCCGCCGGGGCGGGGCTGGCGCTGGCCGCCGCGCAGCGGCTGCGGGAGCGGACGGGGGCCCAGCCCTCGCGGATCGTGCTGATCTCCCCGTGGCTGGACGTGAGCATGAGCCACCCCGGGCAGGCGGCCATCGAGGCGGCCGACCCGATGCTGGCCCGGGCGGGCCTGGCCGAGGCGGGCCGGCTGTACGCGGGCACCCTGGCGGCGGACGATCCCCGGGTGAGCCCGCTGCACGGCTCCTTCGAGGGGCTGGCGCCGCTGACGGTGTTCACCGGGACCCGGGACGTGCTGAGCACCGACAGCCGGGAGCTGCTGCGCCGGGCGCGGGCGGCCGGTACCGAGGTGGAGTGGCACGAGGAGCCGGGCCTGCCGCACGCGTACCCGCTGATGCCGGTCCCGGAGGGCCGGGCGGCCCGGGACCGGATCGTGGAGCTGATCGGGGAGACCGCCGACGGCCGATGAGGTCCCGGTACCGGACACGGCCTACGCCGTGCAGGTCATCAGGGAGCTGACCGGCCAGGCGCGGTACGCCGTCCAGTACGCCTCGTCGCGCGCCGGGTCGGCGGGCGGGGTGCGGCTGGGCTGCCAGGCGACCGTGCTGAAGCCCGCGTCGACGGCGGCTTCGGCGAAGTCGGCGTGGGCCCATTCGCGGTACTCGAAGTGCTGCGGGGGCTCGGTCAGGAACTGCGCCCTGAGCAGCGGCGCGTCGCCCTCCGGCACCCGGTCGAGGATCCGCATCCCGTACGGGGACCAGTCCACGCGCGGGAAGGCACCCGGGTTGCGGACCAGCGCCAGCAGCCGTCCGCCGGGGCGCAGGTTGGCCCGGATGCCGCGGAACATGGCGTGCAGGGCCGTCCGGTCGGGGGCGTGGCTGAACAGGTAGACGGCGGTGGCCAGGTCGAAGGGGCCGAGCTGGGGCATGTCGGCGGCGTCGGCGAGGACGTACTCGACGGCCGGGTCGGCGCCCGCGTGCTGTTCGCGGGCCCGGCGGACGCGGTCCGGGCAGCTGTCGACGCCGACGGTGCGCCGGGCTCCGCCGCGTGCGAGCAGGGGGGCGGTGCCGCCGTGTCCGCAGGCCACGTCGAGGGTGTCGAGGTCGCGGACCCCGCCGAGGGCGTCCAGTGCGGTGCGCAGCGTGAAGGCGTCGGCCAGGGAGAAGGCGGCCCGGGGCGCCGGGTGCGTGGACGTGTCGTACGGCTGGTGCATGCCGGCATGCCTCCCCGGCGGGCGCCCGGGGGACGGCCCGGGCGCGGGCGCGTCCCCCTCACGGGGGAGGCGTTCGGGTCAGTCCGTACGGCGTACGGGGCTGCGGGCGGGGTCCGGGGCGGTTCCGGGCGTGGTTTCGGGGGCGGTTCCGGGGGCGGTCTCCGTGGCGGTCGCGACGACGAGTTCGCGGGCGCGTTCGCGCAGCCAGGCGTGCGCCGGGTCGGCGTCGTGGCGGGGGTGCCAGGCGATCCCGAACGGCAGCGTCGGCAGTTCGAGGGGGACGGGGAAGGTGACCAGGCCGACAGCTTCGGCCTGGGCGACGGTCCCGGTGGCGACCATGCCGATCAGGTCGGTCTCGCGCAGCACGAAGAGCGAGGCGGTGAAGGAGCCGATGCTGCCCACCACCCGCCGGGTCAGCCCCTGGGCGGCGAGGGCGGTGTCCACGGGCCCTTCCAGACGGCCGCGCCGCGAGACGGTCAGGTGCTCGCCGCCCGCGAAGCGGCGTGCGGTGAGCGGGCCGCGCAGCAGCGGGTGCCCGGCCCGGACGACGCCCACCATCCGCTCGTCGCGCAGGTGCTCCACCCGTACCTCGGGTGAACGGGTGTCGATGACGCCGAGTTCCAGGTCGGCGAGGCCCTCGCGCAGGACGGGCGCGTCCAGGTGGCTCTCCGACAGGAACCGCAGCCGTACCCCGGGCGCCTCCCGGGCCACCCGGGCGAAGAGGGCGGCCCCGAAGGTGGCGGCGAAGGCGTCGTGGCCGAGGACGGTGAAGGTCCGGGTGAGGTGGGCCAGGTCGACCCGGCCGCCCGTCAGGAACAGCGCCCTGGCCCGTTCGACGACGGCCCGGACCTCCCCCTGGACGGCGAGCGCGTGCGGGGTGGGCACCATGGTCCGCCCGGCCCGGACCAGCACCGGGTCGCCGAGGGCCTTGCGGATCCGGCCGAGGGTGCGGCTCATGGCGGGCTCGGAGAGGTGCAGGCGGGCGGCGGCCCGCGAGACGCTCGACTCCTCGATGAGGACGTCGAGGGCGACGAGCAGGTTGAGGTCCAGACCGGACCCGGATTGCGTCACACGCATTCATCCCTTGCGGAACTTGCACTGGAAAGCAGGTCACGCCAACCCTACGGTGGTTCCCGGGGACGACCTCGGGCCCGGCCACCGCGACCGCGCCGCCCTCCCCCGCACCCGTGAACCGCCACCGACTCCCAGGAGGAGCCGTGCTCCGCCATGCCCGCACACCGGCCCAGGCCGAACCCGCCCCCGGCGCGGGGAACACCTCCGCGCCCGCCCTGTCCCGGCCCGCCCTGCTCGCCCTGTGCGCCTGTGTCCTCGTCGCCCAGGGCATGGTCGCCGCCGTCAACCTGCTCGTCCCCCAGCTCGCCGCCTCCGCCCTGCGCCCGAGCCCCGGCCAGCTGCTGTGGGCCGTCGACGCCTACGTCATCGTCTTCGCCGCCCTGCTGATCCCGGCCGGGGCCCTGGGCGACCGGTACGGCCGCAAGGGCGCCCTGCTCGCCGGGCTCGCCCTGTTCGCGGCCGGCGGGGCCCTCAGCGCCCTCGCCCCGGACCCGGCCGCACTGATCGCCGGGCGCGGCCTGTGCGGCGCGGGAGCCGCGCTGATCATGCCGGCCACCATGTCCGTCCTGGTCCACCTGTCCCCGCCCGAGCGGCGCGGGCGGGCCCTGGCCACCTGGACGCTGGCCGCGGGCCTCGGGGGCCTGGCGGGCAACGTCGGAGGCGGCCTCGCCGGGGAGTTCCTCACCTGGCGGGCCCTGTTCTGGGCGGTGGTCCCGCTCGGCGCGCTGCTCGCCGCCGCGGTGGCCGTCCTGGTCCCCCGCACCCCGGCCCGCCCGGACGCCTCCGTGGACCCGGCCGGGGCGCTCCTCCTGGCCGGGGCGCTGCTCGCGGTGGTCTACGGGATCATCGAGGGGCCCTCGTACGGCTGGACCTCGGGCCGGGCACTGGCGGCGTTCGGCGCCGGAGCGGGGCTGCTGGCCGTGTTCACCGCGTACGGGCTGCGCGCGGCCCGTCCGCTGCTCGACCCCCGGATCTTCGCCTCGCGCAGGCTCCGCGCCGGGACGCTCGGCATCGGCGCCGCCTTCTTCGGCCTGTTCGCCCTGTTCTTCCTGAACTCCCAGTACCTCCAGTACGCGAAGGGCTTCTCCCCCGCCCTGACCGGCCTCGCGATCGTCCCGCTCACCGTCGGCATGGCCGTGGTGCCCCGCCTCGGCGCCCGGCTCCAGGAGCGGACCGGGCCCCGGCTGCCGGTGGGCGCCGGGCTCGGCCTCATCGGGGCGGGACTGCTGCTGGTGTCCACGGCGGACGCCGGCACCCCGTACGCCGTGTACGCGCTGTACCTGCTGGTGCTGTCCGTCGGGACCGGGCTCTGCGCGCCCTCGCTGACCCTGACGGTGGTCGCCGAGCTGCCCCCGCACCAGGCGGGCCTGGGTTCGGGGCTGAACACCGCCGCCCGGGAGATCGGCGCGGCCCTGGGCGTGGCGGTCGCCGGGACCGTACTGGCCTCCCGCTTCCACGGGAACCCGGCCGACCCGGCCCAGGCGGGCGCCTTCACCGACGCGATGGGGACCGCGCTGCGGACGGTGGCGGTGGTGCTGCTGCTCGCCGCGGTGGCCGCGGTGGCCGGCTACCGGGACCGGCGGGCATCCGCGCAGCGGAACTGACGGAGGCCGCTTGGGGCCGCCCGAGGCCCGGTCGGGGCCGACCAGGGTCGCCCCGGGCCCCGGCGGCCGCCCCGGCTCCCGCCCCGGTGCCGGGATGCACCGCGCGCCGCCGAGGGCGCATGCTGGCTGTGTGACGGCGAGACCGGACAGTGGCGGCCCCGCCCCCGACGCCACGGCCCGGGCACTCGCACGTGCCACGGCGAGCGCCGTGGAGGCCCTCGGCGGGCACGCGGGCGGGGTGTACCTGCGCACCGGAACCCGGGGGCTGCTGCTGTTGGCGACGGTCACCGGTCTGCCCGGGCCGCTGTTCCGGCCCTGGTGGCGGATGCACGCGAACCGGCCCTACCCGGTCGCCGAGGCCTACCGCTCGGGGCAGGCGGTGCACCTCCCCGACGGGGAGGCCGCGATGCGGCGCTTCCCGCAGCTGATGGCCGGGCTCCCCTTCCCCTTCGGCTCGCTGTTCGAGCCGGTCACCGCCGGGCCGGAGCGGTTCGGGGTGCTGATGGTGCTGCGCCCGGCGACGCCCGGGGTCGCGGTCGGAGCCGCCGACCGGCAGCGGATGCGCTCGGCCGCCGACGCGCTGGCCCGGGACCTGGCCGTGCTGTCGGCGGCCGGCGATCCGGTGCTGTGGGAGGGCGACCCGCTGACCGTTCCCTCCCCGACGGCGGCCGCCGGGGACGCCCGGGAGGCCGTCGACCGGCTGGAGGACGCCGTCCTGTCGGTGGACCGGCAGGGCAGGATCGGCTTCGTCAACGCCGCCGCCGGACCCCTCCTCGGCCTGAGCGCCGACCGGCTGCGGGGGCAGCTCCTGTGGCAGGCGCTGCCCTGGCTCGGCCACCCCGCCTACGAGGACCACTTCCGGGGCGTCTACCTGTCCGGGGAGCCCGTGCACTTCACCGCCCGGGGCACGGCGCACCCGTCCGGGGACTGGCTGGCGGTGGGCGTCTTCCCCGGCCCGGGCGGGCTGACGCTGACGATCAGCGCCGGTGAGAAACCCGCGTACGCGCCCGAGTCGGTGGGCCGCCCGGGCGCCGGTCTCGGCTCCCCCGCCGACCGGGCCTCCGCCCTGTACCGGCCGGTGGCCCTGGCCATCGCGCTGACGGAGGCGGTGACGGCCCGCCAGGTGTCGGCGGTGGTCACCGACGAGCTGCTGCCGGCCTTCGGCGGCCGCCAGCTGGCCATCTACCTGCTCGACGAACGCCACCTGCACCTGGCCTGGGAGACCGGCTTCCCGCAGGGCTTCCTGAACCGCTTCGACGGGGTCTCCCTCGACGTCCGGCTGCCGGGCGTGGAGACCCTGACCACGGGCAGGCCGATGTTCTTCGAGTCGATGCAGCACCTGGCGGCGGCCTACCCGGGGATCCCGCTCGACGCCGACGTGGGCGCCCGCGCCTTCCTGCCCCTGATCGCCTCCGGGCGCCCGGTGGGCTCCTGCATCCTCGGCTTCGACCAGCCGCGCGGCTTCAGTCCGGAGGAGCGTACGGTCCTCACGGCGCTGGCGGGTCTGATCGCGCAGGCCCTGGAGCGGGCCCGGCGCTACGACAGCGAGGCCGCGCTGGCCCGTGGGCTCCAGGCGGCCCTGCTGCCGCACCGGCTGCCGGTCCTTCAGGACGTGGACACCGTCGGCCGCTACCTGCCCGGGACGGTCGGCATGGACGTCGGCGGCGACTGGTACGACGTCATCCCGGCCGGCGGGGGACTGCTGGCCCTGGTCATCGGCGACGTCCAGGGCCACGGCGTGGCCGCCGCCGCGACCATGGGCCAACTGCGCAGCGCCGTACGGGCCTTCGCACTGAGCGGCAACACCCCGGCACAGGTCGTACGGGGCACGAACCAGCTGCTGATCGACCTGGACCCCGGCCAGTTCGCCAGCTGCTGCTACGTCCTCCTCGACCCGGCCACCGGCCACGCCCTCGCCGTCCGCGCCGGACACCCCCAGCCCCTGCTGCGCCACCCCGACGGCCGCACCGAGGTCCTGGACCTGCCGGGCGGGGTGGTCCTCGGCGTCGACGCGGGCGGGGACTATCCGGTGACGGAACTGGAGCTGGAGCCCGGTGCGGTCCTCGCCCTGTACACCGACGGCATGGTGGAGATCCCGGGGACGGACATCGACGAGGGCGTGGAGCGGCTGCGGGCGTCGCTGGCCGCCGCCCGGCCGTCCCCGCTGACGGAGACGGCCGACCGGCTGGTCAGCGAGGTGGGGACGATCGCGGACCGCCCCGACGACATCGCCCTGCTGCTGGCCTGCCGTACGGGAAGCCCGGCCTAGGCCTTTCCGGCGGTGGCGCGGGCGTAGGCGTCCCCGGCGAGCAGGGCGTCCGCGACCGTGCCGGGGGTGACCGTGAACGGCATGTTGTGCGTGGTCTCGCCCTCGGCGGTGGCGGCGCGGCCGATGGCGATGTCGCCGAGGGCGTGCCCGACGGCCTTGGCGGTGTCGATGGCGGTGCCGCCGCCTGTGCCGACGACCACGTCCGCGCCGGCGGCCCGGGCGGCCTCCGCGACCCGGTCGATCTCCTTGCGGGTGCACAGGGTGGATCCTCCTGCGTTCCGGGCCACTTCGGCAATTCGGGTTCCGGCGGCCTGCATTCATCCCTATCACGGCACGAGTTCCGGCAGGAGAAATACACAGACCCTTTCTGATCAGGCCTTTTAGCGGGCCGACAGAGGATCAAAGGCCCGGCTCGGGCCGCCTCCGCACGGACGTAGGTTTCACAGGACCGGCCCCCGATCTCGAATGCGAAATGAGGCCCACGTGAAGAAGCTCATCAATTCCCCGGAAAGCGTCGTCACCGACGCGCTGTACGGAATGGCCGCCGCACACCCGGGGCTTTCCGTCGAGCCGGAGGCGGGCCTCGTCACCCGGGCGGGCGGGCCGCGGCCCGGGAAGGTGGCCCTGCTGTCAGGCGGCGGCAGCGGGCACGAGCCACTGCACGCCGGCTGATGTCCGCCGCCCGGACGGCCGAGGCCATGCTCGAACCGATCCTCGCCGAACTCCCCGACTGCGCGGGCGCACCGGTGATCCTGCTGGTCAACGGCCTCGGCGGGACCCCGCCCCTGGAGCTGTACGTCATGCGCGCCGAAGCCGAACGGATCCTCGCGGGCCGGGGGGTCACCGTGGCCCGCTCGCTGGTCGGCACCTACGTGAGCAGCCTGGACATGGCCGGCTGCACCTTCACCCTGTGCCGCGCCGACGAGGAGCTGCTGCGGCTGTGGGACGCACCCGTCGACACCCCGTCCCTGCGCTGGACCTGCTGAACCGTCCACCGGCCCAACCCCTCCTGAGGAAGAAGATCCATGACGACACTTCGGACCGAAGAGACCCCGGTGCTCGACCTCGCCTACTTCCGGCGCTGGCTCGCCGAGGCCGTCCGGCTCGTACGCCGGGACAGCGCGCGCCTGACGGAGCTGGACGCGGTGATCGGCGACGGCGACCACGGCGCCAATCTCGTACGGGGCTTCGGCGCCGTCGGCGCGGCCGCCGCCGAGGCCCCGCCCGCGAACCCGGGCGAACTGCTCGCCCTGGCCGGGACCACCCTCACCAACACCGTCGGCGGCGCCTCCGGACCGCTGTTCGGCACCGCGCTGCGCCGCACGGGCAAGGTGCTCGGCGCGACCGAGGCGCCCACGCCCGCGGAGCTGGGCTCGGCGCTCGGGGCGGGGCTGCGTTCCGTGCAGAAGCTCGGCGGCGCCGAACCCGGCGACGCCACCCTGGTGGACGCCCTCGCCCCGGCGGTGGAGGCCCTCGCGGAGGCGGCCGAGCCCGGCCCCGCCTCCGCCGCGCGGACGGGCACCGGCCGGGTCGGTGTCGTCCTGGTCTCCCACAGCGGGGCGGTCGCCGCGTCCGTGGCGGCGCTGTGCGCGGAGCTGCTCGGCTCGGTCGAGCCGGGCCCGGTGGCCGTCGCGGGCGGCACCGCGGACGGCGGTACCGGCACCAGTGCGGGGCTGATCCTGGCGGGTGCCCGGGCGGTGGACGAGGGTGCGGGCGTGGCGGTGCTGTGCGACATGGGCAGTGCCGTGCTGACCGTCAGGGCGCTGCTGGGCGATCCGGCCTCGGGGCTCCCGGCCGGCACGCGGATCGTGGATGCGCCGTTCCTGGAGAGCGCGGTGGCCATCACCCTCACCTCCGCCCTCGGCAGCGGCCTCGACGAGGTGCTGGCCGCCGCCGAGGACGCGCGCGGCTACCGCAAGCGCTGAGCGGGAGCCACGGGCAAAGCGGAGGGAAATTCGCGGCGATCACGCTGCGGTTCCCGCACCCTCCACGGGTCAGTGTTTACGCGGTCTTAACGCGCGAACCGGGACCGGGAGGCGGTCCGGACGATGGAATCCGCAGGTGAACAGCTCTTGACCTGCGGATCTCGCGGAGCTTCCATATCGGCCACGGGAGCCACGCAGCGACTTGCCCACCACCGCCCCGGAGGCGATACCGCTCCCGCGCTCATTCACCGCATCTGCCGATCGGAACACCGCACCGATGACTGACACGATCAGCGCTCCTCAGGCCCTCGCCCCCGCCACCGGGCCCGTCCCGCAGAAGCTCAAGCGTTCCATCGGCGTCGTCGGCGGGACTCTGCTCACGCTCTCCTGCGTGACGCCCGCCTCGACCCTCTTCGTCGTCGTGCCCGATCTGTTCGCGAGCCTCGGCACCTGGACCGCCCTGACCATCGCCATCGGCTCGCTGCTCTGCATCGGCGTCGCGTTCTGCTACTCGGAGCTGGGCACCCTCATCCCCAGCGCGGGCGGTGAGTACGCCATGGTGTCGACGATGGCGGGCCGGCTCGCGGGGTGGCTCGTCTTCGTGCTGTCGCTGCTCGTGGTGATGATCGTGCCGCCCGTGATCGCGATGGGTACGGCCGACTACCTCGCCCCGGTGATCGACATACCGGCCCCGGTGGCCGGTGGCGGCGTGATGCTGCTCGCCACCCTCGCCGGTCTCCTCGACCTGCGGGCCAACGCCTGGATCACCGGCATCTTCCTGGTCCTGGAGGTCGTCGCGGCCGCGCTGGTGGCCGTACTGGGCTTCGCGCACAGCGAGCGCGGCGCGGACGCGCTGGTGCACGGCGCGGTGGCCGCCGAGGGCGGCGGTACCTCCACCGTGACCGCGATGATGGTGGTGTCCGGGCTGGCGATCGCCCTGTTCATCACCCAGGGGTTCTCGACGGCCGTCTACCTCTCGGAGGAGCTGGAGAAGCCGCGCCGCAACGTGCCGCGTACGGTGCTCGCCACGCTGGCCATCTCCACCGCCGTCATCCTGGTCCCGGTCATCGCGATCACCATGGGCGCCCCGGACCTCGACGCGCTGGCCGGCGGTGACCTGGGCGCGATGGTGACCGCCTGGTCGAACTCCGCCGTCGGTACCTTCGTCAGCCTGTGCGTGGCCCTGGCCATCGTGAACGCGGGCATCGTCATGGTCATCCAGAACTCGCGGGTGCTGTTCGCCTCGGCCCGTGACAAGGCCTGGCCCGAGCCGGTCAACCGGGGCCTGTCGCGCCTGGGCCGCTTCGGCTCGCCGTGGGTGGCGACCCTGCTGGTCGGCGTCCCCGGCGCGGCGATGTGCTTCGTCAACCTGGACACCCTGTACGGCGTGACCGGCGTGTCGGTGACCGGCATGTACCTGCTGGTCGCGGTGGCCGCGCTGTTCAGCCGGCGCGGGGCGCACCGCGAGGCCTCCGCGTGGCGGATGCCGCTGTGGCCGGCCGTCCCGGTCGCGCTGATCCTGGTCTTCGCGTACATCCTGACCCAGCAGGAGCCCCAGTACCTGCTGTGGACGGGCGGGATCACCGCCGTCGCCACCCTGTACTGGGCGCTGTACCTGCGGCCGCGCAGGGAGACCCGCTGGCTCGTGAGCATTCCGCAGGACGGCGACGAGGCGTAGCGGGACGGTGAGGTGGGGCGGGGCCGGCGCGGGGTGTGCCGGCCCCGTCCGCCGTTGCGGGGTCAGACCGAGACGTCGCCGCCGCTCATGAGCAGCGCGGTGTTGACCAGTCCGACGTGGCTGAACGCCTGCGGGAAGTTGCCGAGCTGGCGTCCGGCGACGGGGTCGTACTCCTCGGCGAGGAGTCCGACGTCGCTGCGTACCGCGAGCAGCCGCTCGAACAGCTCGCGCGCCTCCTTCTCCCGGCCGGTCAGGTGAAGGCCGTCCACCAGCCAGAAGGAGCAGGCGAGGAAGGCCCCTTCGCCGCCCGGCAGCCCGTCCACCGACGGGCCTTCGGTGCTGTAGCGGCGGACCAGTCCGCTGCTGCCGAGCTCGGCGCGTACGGCGTCGACGGTGCCGATCACGCGCGGGTCGTCGGGCGGCAGGAAGCCGACCCGGGGGATGAGCAGGGTCGCGGCGTCCAGTTCGCGGGAGCCGTAGTACTGGGTGAAGGTGCCGCGCTCCGGGTCGTAGCCGTGCTCGCAGACGTCCTGGTGGACGGCGTCGCGCATGGCCCGCCAGCGCTCCACGTCCCCCGGCATCGCGGGGTCGCGCTCCAGGGCCCGTACGGCGCGGTCGGCGGCGACCCAGGCCATCACCTTGGAGTGGATGAAGTGGCGGCGCGGCCCGCGCACCTCCCACAGCCCCTCGTCGGGCCGGTGCCAGTTCTGCTCCAGGAAGTCCAGCAGGGCGAGCTGGATCTTCCAGGCGTGGTGCTCGGTCGGCAGGCCGTTGGTCCGCGCGAGGTGGAGGGAGTCGAGGACTTCGCCGTACACGTCGAGCTGGAGCTGGTCCACGGCCGCGTTCCCGACGCGGACCGGCGCGGAGGCGGCGTACCCGCGCAGCCAGGGCAGGTCGAACTCGGGGATCCTGCGTTCGCCCGCGATGCCGTACATGATCTGGAGGTCGGCGGGGTCTCCGGCGACGGCGCGCAGCAGCCAGGCCCGCCAGGCGCGGGCCTCCTCGAGGTAGCCGGTGGACAGCAGCGCGCCGAGGGTGAGGGTGGAGTCGCGCAGCCAGCAGTAGCGGTAGTCCCAGTTGCGGACGCCGCCGATCTCCTCGGGCAGGGAGGTGGTGGCGGCGGCGACGATCCCGCCGGTCGGGGCGTACGTGAGGGCCTTGAGGGTGATCAGGGAGCGGGTCACGGCCTCCCGGTAGGGCCCGTCGTAGCGGCACTGGGCGGTCCACTCGCGCCAGTCGGCGAGGCTCTGCTCCAGTGCCGCGTACGGGTCCGTGCGCTTGGGACGCGGTTCGTGCGAGGGGTGCCAGGTGAGGACGAAGGCGACCTTCTCGCCGGGGCCGACGGAGCACTCCGAGCGGGTGCTGTTGTGCACCCCCCAGGTCCGCACCTCGGGCTCGCTGCGCAGCCACGCGGCATCGGGTCCGGCGACCGCCACCCGGTCGCCCGCGCTGCGCCGGACCCAGGGGACGACGTGGCCGTAGTCGAAGCGCAGGCGCAGGGTGCTGCGGACGGTGACCCGGCCGGAGATCCCCTCGACGATGCGCATGACCTCGGGCGCGGTGTCGCGCTGCGGCATGAAGTCGACGACCTTGACGGCGCCCTCGTCGGTGTCCCAGTAGGACTCCAGGACCAGGGTGCCGTCGACGTAGGCCCGGCGGGTGCAGCGCTCCCCGGCGGCGGCGCCGGCGGGGGCGATCCGCCAGTGGCCGTTCTCCTTGTCGCCGAGGAGGCCGGCGAAGCACGCCGCCGAGTCGAAGCGGGGCAGGCACAGCCAGTCGATGGACCCGTCGCGGCCGACCAGGGCGCTGGTCATGAGGTCGCCGATGAGTGCGTAGTCTTCGATCGCCTGTGTGGGGTGCGTCATTCATCCGCTGTTCCCCCAAATGCCCGGGGCCAATCAGCCCGCCGGGGCAGCCCTCAGTTCCGTACGAGGAGGGTGACGGCGGCGAGGACCACGCCGAGGGCGAGGGCCTGGACGCCGAGGGCCAGGCGGTGGGTGCGGAGCGCGGGGACGGGCAGGAGCCGGTCGAGGGCGAGGCGGCCCGGGCCGGTGAGGGTGAGGGCGGCGGCGGCCGTGGTGAGCAGGAGTTCGTACTCGATGCCCTTGGGGGCGAAGAAGGAGCCTGCCCCGTGGACGGCGATGGCGTTGATCATCGTGCCGACGACCGCGGCCCCGGCGAGCGGGGTGAGCAGGCCGGCCGCGAGGCCGAGGCCGCCCAGGATCTCGGTGAGGCCGGCGACGACGGCCATGGTGTCGCCCGCCGGGTAGCCGCTGGCGGTGAAGAACTGGCCGGTGCCGCTGATCCCGCCGCCGCCGAACCAGCCGAAGAGCTTCTGGACGCCGTGGCCGGCCATGGTCAGGCCGAGGACGACGCGCAGGAGCAGCAGGCCCGCGTCGTAGGGGGCGGTGGAGGGCGCGGTGGCGCCCTGGGCGGCCGGGGTGGTGGCCGGGGCCTTCGTCGTGGTGGCGGAGGCGCTGGTCATGGGGGGTTCCTTCCGGTCGGCACGGCCCGAGGGGATTAGTTCAAATTCGAACCGCGCTTCGACCCTAGCCACTCATTCAAATTCGAACAACCCGTGTAGGCTGGCGGCATGGCTGAAACGAGATGGCTCGACGAGCGCGAGATGCGCGCCTGGAGCGGCTTCCTGGCCGCCTCCGCCCTGGTGAACCGCCGTCTCGACCAGCAGCTCAAGGACGACTCCGGGCTCTCGCACCCGCAGTACGAGATCCTCGTACGCCTCGCCGCCGCGCCCGACAGCGAGCTGCGCATGACCGAGCTCGCCAACGGGCTGATCAACTCCAAGAGCGGGCTCACCTACCAGGTCACCCAGATGGAGAAGGCGGGCCTGGTCCGGCGCCGCAGCTGCCCCTCCGACGTGCGCGGGGTCTTCGCCGTGCTCACCGACGCGGGCCGCGCCCGGCTGGAGGGGGCCGCCCCCGGCCATGTGGCCGCCGTCCGGGAGGCCCTCGTCGACGTCCTCACCCCCGAGCAGCTCGACGCCCTCGCCGACGGCCTGGGCGAGGTCAGCCGCCGACTGCGGGATCAGGGCGCCTGACGGGGTAGAAAGTCCCTTATGGACGGAAAAGTCTGGCTGGTCATCGCCGCTGTCGTCGCCCTCGGGCTGGCGGCCGCGGCGGCCGTGCTGTTCGTACGGGTCCTCAGCGCGCGCAGGCTGCTGCTGGACGCGGGGATCCCGCTGCGGGACAAGGCCCTGTTCTGGGTGGCCGTCGTGTACACGCTCTCCCCGCTGGACCTGGTCCCGGACCCGGTGTACCTCGACGACATCGGCGTCCTGCTGCTCGCGCTGCGCTCCCTGCACGCCGCGGCCGCCGCCGCCGCGGCGGGACGGTCCGCCGACCGGACCGCCTGACGGCGGCGCCCGCCGCTACGGCCGAGGACGCCGCGCGGTCCATTCCCCGGGACCACGCGGCGTCCGCTCCGGGGGCGGCCGGCCGGCTACTTCGGCATCAGGACGGTGTCGACGATGTAGACGGTGGCGTTCGCGGTCGGGACGTTGCCGCAGACGACGGCGGAGGTCCCGTTGACCTTGTACGACTCACCGGAGCCGGCCGTGGTGACCTGGCCCTTCTCCAGTGTGGCGTAGGAGCCGTTCGCCAGCTGCTCGGGAGTGAGCTTCTGCCCGACCACGTGGTAGGTGAGGATCTTGGTGAGGGTGGCCTTGTCGGCCAGCACCTTGTCCAGGTCGGCCTTCGGGATCTTCGCGAAGGCGGCGTTGGTCGGCGCGAACACGGTGATGTCCTTCGCGTTGTTCAGGGTGTCGACCAGCCCGGCCTTCTTGACCGCCGTGACCAGGGTGGACAGTGCCGGGTTGTTGGAGGCGGCCGTGGCCACCGGGTCCTTGGCCATGCCGTCGAAGGAGCCCGCGCCCTCCTTGGGGACGCCGGCGCAGGCCGGGCCGAAGGGCTGGCCCATCGCCGTCGCGGGCACCGGGTCCGCGCCGCCCGGGGTGGCGGCCGCTGCCGGGGCGGCGCTGTCGGCGGCGGAGTACTCACCGGAGTCCGAACAGGCGGCGAGCGCGAAGGGCAGCACCGCGGCGGCGGCGACGGTGACGGCGGTACGGCGGAACCGGAGGGTGTTCATGACGGGGGTCTCCTAGAGGTGTCGGTGCGGTTGTCACGGGGGTCCGGACAGGTCGGAAAGGGTCTGGGGGGCGGCGCGGGGCGCCGGGCGGCGGGGCCGGGCGGGCGGGGGTGTCAGTCCACGCCGACCACGACCGAGTGGCGCCCGCTCGCGCCGTCGGGGATCGTCCGGGTGCGCTCCTCGGTCTGGGTGGTCCCGGTCCGGTCGGTGGCGCGGACGGTGAGGGTGTGGCCGCCGGGGTCCGCCTGCCAGCGCCAGGACCACTGCCGCCAGGTGTCGGCGGTGTCCTCGACGGCCAGGTCGGCGTCCCGCCAGGGGCCTTCGTCGACCCGCACCTCGACCCGGTCGATGCCCCGGTGCTGCGCCCAGGCCACCCCGGCGACCGTCACCGGGCCGGCGGTGAGGCGGGCGAAGGGCTTGGGCGTGTCGATCCGGGCCTGCGTCTTGACCGGGGCCCGGCGGGCCCAGTTCCGCTTCACCCAGTACGGGTCGTAGGAGTCGAAGGTGGTGAGCTCGATGTCCTGGATCCACTTGCAGGCCGAGACGTATCCGTAGAGGCCCGGGACGAGCATCCGTACGGGGAAGCCGTGCGCGAACGGCAGGGGTTCGCCGTTCATGCCGACGGCGAGCATCGCGTCGCGGCCGTCCATGACCTCCTCGACGGGGCTGCCCAGGGTCATGCCGTCCACGGAGCGGGCGACCAGCTGGTCCGCCGGGCCGCCCTGCGACGGGGGCCGCACCCCGGCCTCGCGCAGCAGGTCCGCGAGCCGGACGCCGAGCCAGCGGGCGTTGCCCGTGTAGGGGCCGCCGACCTCGTTGGAGACGCAGGTCAAGGTGATGTCCCGCTCGATCAGGTCCCGGCCGAGGAGTTCGGCGTAGGTGTAGGTGCGGGGCCCGCGGACGCCCTTGCCGTGCAGGCGCAGCCGCCAGGTGCCGGCGGACACCTTCGGGACCACGAGCGCGGTGTCGACGCGGTAGAAATCGGCGTTCGGGGTGGTGAAGGGGCTGATCCCGGGGACGCGCGGGGACGCGCCCCGGGGCACGGGGGCCGCGGGCGAGGCGGGCGCGGGGAGCCGTACGGCCTCGCGTCCCGCCGCGGCGTCCCGGCCGCGTCCGGAGTTCAGCCGGCGGCCCAGGGCCCCGCCCGCGGTGGAGACCAGCACCCCGGCCCCGGCGACGGCGAGGAAGCGCCGCCGGTCCCACCAGGGGGCCGGGGCGGCGGGGTCCGGTACGGGGGCGGGTTCGGCGGGGGCCGGTCCCTCGCCGGGGTCCCGTACGGCGGCACGCGCGGCCGGGGGCCGGCCCGCGCGCAGGGTCCCGATGAGCGCGTACAGCAGCCCGGCTCCGGCCAGCGCGCCCGCCAGGGAGGGCAGGGCGTCGGTCAGGCCGGTGGAGTCGGGCCGGGTCACGGCCGCCGCCCCGCCGACGGCCCCGAAGAGCAGCACCCCGGCGGAGCCGGTGCGCCGGTGGCGCAGGGCGAGCAGGCCGAGGGCGACGGCGAGGAGGCCGAGGGTGGCCACGATCCCGAGCTGGAGGACCAGTTTGTCGTCGGTGCCGAAGTGGCGGACCGCCCAGTCCTTCAGGGCGGCCGGCGTCCGGTCGACGGCCGCGCCGCCCACCGCGGTGACGGGCCCCGCCCCGGGTCGGACGGCGGCCGAGACCAGTTCGGCGACCGCCAGGGCCGCGTAGCCGGAGAGCAGGCCGCCGAGCGCCGCCGGGGCGGTGCGGGCGAAGGTGCTGCGGTTGATCCTCACACCGGGTCTTCGGGGCCGACGGCCCGGCGGATTGGCGCATCAGCCACCCGGGTGGCGACCGCCGCCCGCAGTGACGCCCGGGAGCACCGCTTCGCCGGCCTGGACGGCCTAGGGCCTGTCGTCAAACTCCCGTCTGCCCCGCGGGCGACGACGCGAGTTTGACGACAGGCCCTAGTCCACCGTGGCGGCGGGGATGTCGGTGGGCGGTGGCACCATGGGCCCATGGTTGCTGACGATCTTGATGTCCTGTTCTCCTCCCCCGCCCGGCTGTTGGAGGCCGGAGCGGCCCGCGCGCGGGCCCGCGCCGGGTCGGCCGGCGGGGTGGGGCGTGAGGTGTTCGCCCAGGCCGAGGCCATATTCGGGCAGGTGGACGTGGAGCGGGCCGAGTTCGCGTCCCTGCTGCACTTCGCCGCCACGGTGCTGGGCCGCGAGGCCTACGCGGAGCAGATCGCGGCGGCCGAACCGGGAATGCCCTGGCGGACGGTGTGGGCCTGGTGGCGCCCGGTCGGCGCCCACCGGAGCGCCCCGAACCTCACCGGCGACCGGACCGTCGAGATCCACGACGGCGTCGGGGAGACGGGCGCCGGGCCGCTCCTCAAGATCTGGTCGATCTGGACCGCCGACCGCTGGTGCGACCTGAACACCGGGGTGCCGTGCGCGGAGCCCGAGCCGGGCACGTACGCGGAGCGGGAGGACGAGGCCGAGGAGGAGGGGCCGCTCCTCTTCGACGCCGAGCCGGAGTCCTGGGCCCTGCGGTGCCCCGGCACGTGGGAGGAGCCCGTCGCGCTGGGCGGCGGCCGGTTCCTGATCTCCGAGGAGCGCGGCGTGCTCGTCGCCGAGCGGAACCCTTCGCTCGCGTCGGACGCCTGGCCCGCCGGCGGAGCCGACGCCTCCGCCTGGGCCGAGGAGTTCGGCGAGCCCTGGTTCCTCGACCCGGCCCCGGCCGAGGCCCCGCTCGACGCCGCCCGGCTGGATGCCGTCTTCGGCGCGGACGGCGTCGTACGGCTGACCCCCGCCGGGCTGCCGCAGTCCCTGACCCACGCCCCCAGCCGGGACCTGCTGTCGCAGGTGGGCCTGCCGCGCTGGTGGGCCGCGGGGGTGACCTCCTTCTCCCCGGACTACGACACGGAAGGGCCGCTGGAGGAATCCACGGAGTTCGCGGGCCTGTTGCGGCTGGGCACCTTCGACCTGGGCTACGAGGAGGGCCAGGTACTGCTCCGGCCGGAGACGGGTGAGGTACTCATGTCCCGCGACGGCGGCGCGCCGTTCCCCCTCGCGCGCGACGTCGAGACCTTCGTCCGGCTCATGGAGGCGGTCCGGCGTCACATGGGGGCCTGCTGGAGCCCGTACCCCGGCGAGGACGGCGTCGGCGACTTCCACCGCGAGGTCGAAGCCCTGGAACCGGCCGCCCTGGCCCCCGAGAGCCCGACGGAGGCCCTCTGGGGACACGTCTTCGCCTCGATCACCGAACTCAGCGTCTGGGGCTACTGACGCCTGACGGCGCGGTGTCAGCCGCGCCCGGGGGCGGCCAGCAGCACTTCGGCGGCTTCGGTCCGGGCGTAGAGCACGTAGCGGCCGGTGCGGTGGCCGGCGACCAGGCCGGCCGAGCGGAGCACGGCCAGGTGCTGGGAGACACCGCCTGCCGTGATGCCGGTGCGGCGGGCCAGCTCGGCCGTGGAGGCGGGGGCGTCGAGTTCGGCCAGCAGTCGGGCTCTGCCGCGGCCGACGAGGGCGGCGAGGGCGGCCAGCGGCTCGGCAGCTCCGGTCCGCCGCTCCCACAGCGTGGCGACACCGCGGGGTGGATAGCGCAGCGTCGGCTGCCAGCCGGGCGTAGTGATCGAGAACACCCGCGGCCAGGCGAACACGGACGGCACGAGCAGCAGGCCTCGCCCGTCCAGCTGTCGGGCGCCCCGGCCGTGGAGGTGCCGGACGCTCAGGGTGTCGGTGTCCCAGCCGACCGCGGGGTCCAGGTCGGCCAGCAGCCGGTCGGCGCCGCCCTCGGCCAGCATCCGGGCCCGGTGGAGCACCTCGCCCTCCAGCAGCGAGCGCATCCGCGGCCAGTACGGTGCGAGCGCGAGCTCCCAATAGGCCTCGATGACGTCGGCGAGCTCCGCGAGCCCGCGCCGCGGATCCTCGCGCAGTGCGTCCAGGCGTCCGGACCGGGGCGCCGACCTACCGCCCAGTCCTGAGCGGACCCGCTCGGCGGGGGTGGCGCGCAGCACGGCCAGCTCGACCCCGAGATCGGCCGGGGAAGTCGTCGGCGGGGGAGCGACGAACAGCGGGATCGCCCGGGGCGGGGTGGGGGCGAGATCGGCCAGCAGCCCCCAGTCCAGCCCGTCGGCCTCCAGCCGTTGCCCCGCCTGTTCGGTCCAGGGCCGGAAGAGGCCGTACTCCTGGGGATCCTTCAGCATCCGGACGCTGGCCACGACCTCCCACAACGGGGACAGGGCGAACCTGGTCCGTGCCAGGTCCCTGGCCGTGAACTCCAGCTCCAGCACGCCGCGCCTCCGCTTTCCCGTCCACGCCGTATCCATCAGGGATTTAGCACAGTCTAAATCCCTGCCAGGCCAGGTCGGCCTGCTGACGGCACTGAGCACCGTGGCCTTCCTGCTCATCGGGCTGCCCTGCGGAGCCTGGGTCGACCGGATGCGCCGGCGCCCCGTGATGATCGCCGCCGACCTGCTCCGCGCGGCACTCCTGCTCTCCGTGCCGGCCGCGTGGCTGCTGGGCGTGCTGACGATCGGCCAGCTGTACGGCGTCGTCCTGCTCACGGGAGCGGCCACGGTCTTCTACGACGTCTCCGCGCAGAGCCACCTGCCCCAGCTGGTCGGCCGGCACCACCTCGCCCGGGCCAACTCCCTGCTGGCAACCGTCGACGCCGCGGCTCAGATCGGCGGTCGGAGCGTGGCCGGACTCCTGATCACGCTGCTCCCCGCTGCGCCGACTGCGCGAGATCCGGGTTCTGTGAACGCCTCCCCGCCGCGTCGGGCCGTTGTGGCGAACAGGGCTTCCGGTCAACGGAATTGACCGGAAACCGGCCCGGTTCCGCCGCGCGTGACCACGGGTGGTGATTCACTTGCCCGGGACCCGACCCCAGGTCCGAAACGGCCCGACACGGCCCGACGGAGGAACCCGTGAAGATGCTGATCAACTTGCCCTAGTTCGGCGTGGCCGCAGGTCAGGCCCATCCTGGGGGCATCGAGGTCAGCAAACTCCCAGCAGGACGCCCTCGACCGCCTGACGAAGGTCTACCGGGAGAAGCAGGACACACTGCAAGGCCGACCGCATCCAGAAGTACGGCGCGATGCAGTTCCGCGAGTACACCGCGGAGTGGAAGGCCAGCCAGCGCGACCTCGCCGGTGATGTGCGGCTGCTCGCCGAGGCGGTTCAGGTGGTCGAGTCGTTCGCGCATGATCTCGGGGCTGCCGACCACACGGCGCAGTGCCGATTCGTCCAGCACGACCCATAAACGGAAAGGCCGGGCCGGGTGGTGGGCGCGAGACCGGCGACCTCCAGGCCGATGAAGACGGCGTGCGGGACTCCCCACAGGCGACCCACGCCACCTCGTTCACCATCGACTGGACCGACCACCCCACATCCGAGCCGCCGTACCGGCGCTAACGTGGCGCCGCGTACTCATCGCCGCCACCGCCGCCACCGCCGCCCCCCGCGACTCGGCGCCTGACCTGGTCCTCCTGGGCGAGACGCCGCAGCAGCTCGAACACCGGGGCGCAGATCGCGAGGACGACGACCGCCCGCTCGGCCAGCGACACCGGGTCGTCGATACCGGCCGCGCGCTCCAGGTCCAGCAGGGCCACCTGCTCTGCCAGCCGCGCGTAGGTGGCGAGCTCCCCCGGGGCGTACTGCGCGTCCAGCCTCCGCAATTCCTTCAGCGCCGTCGTCAGCGCCTTCACATGCGGTGACGTACCCGGCGCCTGCCAGTCCAGGGCCGCGAGCAGCTCCGCCACCTCGGCCCCGGCGGCCGCCTCGCCCTCGGCCTCCTCGGCAGGGTCTGCGTCGTGCAGGGACGCGACCGGCACCGGAAGGGCGTAGCTGACCGCACCGAGGGCGCCCTCGGCACTGTGGGCCTGGTCGACGGCCCCGAGCACGTCACGGGTAGCGGCGATGGACAGGCCGCCGAGCGTGGTCAGCGCCTTGATGAGCCGCAGCCGCTGCACGTGCTCCTCCCCGTACTCGGCCAGGGTCGCGGCCGTCGCCCGCCCTGCGGGCAGCAGACCCTGCCGCAGGAAGTACTTGATGCTGGCGACCGGCACGCCGGTCCGCCGGCTGAGCTCCGAGATCTTCATGCGGCCTCCCTCCCGGTCGTACGGCTTGGTACTCGGCATCGACGATTGGACACCACAACAAGATACTGCCACTATCCAGTACCTGGATACTTCAAGTATCCAGGTACTGGAATGCAGCCGCCCCGGAGAATCGATGCCTCAGCCCACGCCGCCCCCCTCCGTGCTCCGCCGACCTCAGCTGTGGATCGGAACGGGGCTCATCGCCGCAGTGGTCTCGATGCTGTTCGCCCTGCTCTACGTCGGCGGCAACGTCAACCCCAGGGGCAACCTGCGCGACCTGCCCGTGGCCGTGGTCAACGCCGACCGCGGCGCCGACGCGGGCGGCCGCCATGTCAACATCGGTGAGCAGGTCGTCTCCGGGATCCAGCGGGCGGCGAAGGGCGACAAGAGCATCGACTGGCAGTTCGTGAACCGCGAGGAAGCCGACAAGCGGTTGGGCAAGGGCAAGGTCTTCGGCGCCCTCGTCATCCCCGACGACTTCTCGGCCACGGTGACCGGGCTCGCCGCCCCGCAGCCCGCGCCCCAGGGCAAGGCAACCCTGCCGACCCTGACCGTGCTGACCAACCAGGCCGCTGGCAGCATCGGTTCCTCCATGGCATCGCAGGCCGCGCAGAAGGCCGCCCACGCTGCCTCCACCCAGCTCGGCCAGGAACTACTCAAGCAAGCCGGCGCCCAGAAGACCCCCCTCCCGACGGCCGCCCAGCTCAAGCTGGCCGACCCGTTGACCGTGACGGTCGCCGACGGCCACCCCGTCGGACCCCGCAGCGCCATGGGCCTGAGCGCCTTCTACTACGCGCTGGTCCTGGTCGTCTGCGGCATGCTCGGCGCCAACGTGGTCAACTCCCAGGTCGACACCGCGCTCGGCTACCTGCACACCGACTTCGGTCCCTTCCGCAAGCGCGAACCCGTCCAGCACACCAGTCGCGTCCGCACCCTGGCCATCGGCATGGCGCTCATGCTCGGTCTGTCACTGGTCATGGGCACCCTGGTCGAGGTCGCCACGGTCGGCATCCTCGACATGGACGCCTCCCACCTGGACCAGCTGTGGCTCTACTCGGTCGCCACCATCGCGGTCGTCGGCATCGGCAGCCTGGCCCTGTTCGCCGCCTTCGGCACCCCCGGCATGCTGCTCGCCACCATCGTCTTCGTCGCGATGGCCGTCCCCTCCTCCGGCGCCACCGTGCCCGTCCAGGCGCTGCCCGGGTTCTTCCGCGCCCTCGCCGAGTTCGAACCGCTGCGCCAGATCACCGAGGGGCTCCGCTCCCTGCTCTACTACGGGGCCCAGGCCGACGCGGGCCTGACCCGGGCGTGGGCCTCGATGGGCGTCGCCCTCGTCGCAGCGCTGATCTTCGGCTTCACCATCACCCACCTCTACGACCGCAGGGGGCTGCACCGCATCCCCCGTCCCGAGGCCGAGATCGAGGCCGAGATCCCCGCCCGGACCCCGGAGGCCCCCGAGAGCCCTGCGCCGGCCACAGCCTGAGCCCCCTCGGCACGCCCGGTCGCGACGGCTGTGGTGGCCGCGCACAACAGGCGTCGTCAGCACGGGAGGAAGCCGACACGCCCGCTGCAACGTCACGTGCCCGGTACAGGACCGGTGCCGAGGTATCGGCCAGTACGGCTCGCCGCGCGCTGACGGTTTCCCCGCCCGCGGTCCTGACCCCGACCGCCGTGCCACCCCGTACGATGACCGCCGCGACGCGCTCCCCGCAGCGCAGGACACCCCGCGGTGCCGTAGGCGGCTCACGAGCGCCGCGGTCAGGGCGCCGGCCCCGCCGACGGGGACCGGGAAGCTGTGGCTCTGTCCGAGCATCGACATCAGCCAGCCGAAGCCGCCGCTGCCCACGGCCTCGGGGGCCAGGTCGGCGTGCAGGGCGTTGCCGGCCAGCAGCAGCCTCCCGCCCTCGCCCCCGGAGTTGTCCTCCTCTTGGCCGCGCAGGAGCGGCCGTCCGGCCCTTCTGCGGTGCGCGACGATCAGCCCGGTACCCAGGTAGGCGCCGTCCGCGGCCGGCAGGTCCAGCTCCCGCCGGACATGGGCATCGGCCTTGTTCCCGGGCTCCGGCCGGGCCGAGGCGACGACCAAGCGGCTGTCCGCGTAGCCGGGGCCGGTGCCCCCACCCCAAACAGCCTCATACCCGGCACCACGTCCTTGACGAAGGACATAGAGACACCCCCCCCGCCGGACAGCGCCGAGCTGCCCCTCTACTGCGCGCTCCACAACCTCGACGCCCTCAACCCGTACAACGCCCTGACGGCCGGACAGGCAGGCCCACGCTCTCTCGCAGGTTCAGGAGCGCCTTACCTGCTCGTCCCCACGGCGCACTGCCGTACCTTCATTTCCGCGTTCGACCCGCGAAAGCGCCCCGTTGCCGCCGGCAACGCCGCCTGAGTCCTGTGCCACGCCCGAGCCCCCGCCTGCCTGTCACTGCGGGGCGGGCTCCCTTACCGTCACAGTGAGCGGCGTGATGTCAGCACGTCACCTGGCAGGTCGTCATTGAAGTCAGCAAGGGGTCAGCATCAGTACCGCCAGAACCCGCTTTCGGGCGCCGAGGACCGCCAAGATCGATCATCAGGGCCAGGCCTTCTGGCCTGCGAAAACACTGCTCATAGGGTCACCTGTCAACCTCACCGGGAGATACGCATGAAGATGCTGATCAACACCCCCGAGACCGTCGTCGCCGACGCGCTGCGCGGGATGGCGGCCGCGCACCCCGAGTTGGACGTGGACGTCGAGGCGCGGATCGTCGTACGGCGGGACGCGCGGGCCGGCGGGCGGGTGGGGGTGGTGTCCGGGGGCGGGTCGGGGCACGAGCCGCTGCACGCCGGGTTCGTGGGCCCCGGGATGCTGTCGGCGGCGTGTCCCGGGGAGGTGTTCACCTCGCCGGTGCCCGACCAGATGCTGCGGGCTGCGGGGGCCGTGGAGGCCGGGCAGGGCGTGCTGTTCGTCGTCAAGAACTACACCGGGGACGTACTGAACTTCCAGATGGCCGCCGAACTGGCGGAGGAGGACGGGCTGCGGATCGAGCGGGTGCTCGTCGACGACGACGTGGCCGTCACCGACAGCCTCTACACCGCCGGCCGGCGCGGTACCGGCGCCACGCTGTTCGTGGAGAAGACCGCCGGGGCGGCAGCCGAGGAGGGTGCGCCGCTGGACCGGGTGGCGGCGCTCGCCCGGCGGGTCGTGGAGTCCTCGCGCAGCTTCGGGGTGGCGCTCGGCGCCTGCAGCACGCCCGCGAAGGGCAGCCCGACCTTCGATCTCCCCGATGGGCAGCTGGAGTTGGGGGTGGGCATCCACGGAGAACCCGGTCGGGAGCGGCGCGCCATGATGAGCTCGCGGGAGATCGCGGAGCTGGCGGTGGAGGCCGTACTGGACGACCTGGCGCAGACCGGCCCGGCGGACGGGCCAGTGCTGGTCCTCACCAACGGGATGGGGGCGACCCCGCTGCTGGAGCTGTACGGGTTCCACGCGGAGGTGGCGCGGGTGCTGGCCGCGCGCGGGGTGCCGGTGGCGCGGGCGCTCGTCGGGAACTACGTCACCTCCCTGGACATGGCGGGCTGTTCGGTGACCGTGTGCCGGGCCGACGAGGAGCTGCTGCGCCTGTGGGACGCCCCGGTGCGGACGGCCGCGCTGCGGTGGGGGATGTGAGGCGGGTGCCGGTCGTAGGGTGGCGGCGGGACCGGCCGTACGGGTGCGAGGCGAGGAGACGACACGGTGCGTGACGCGGAATTCTTCCGGCGCTGGATGGAGGCCGTCGCGACGGCGGTGGAGCGGGAGGCGGACCGGCTGACCGAGCTCGACTCCCCCATCGGGGACGCCGACCACGGGAGCAACCTGCTGCGCGGGTTCACGGCCGTACGGGCGGCCCTGGCGTCGGCCGATCCGGCCGCTCCCCCGGGCGCGCTGCTCCAGCTCGCCGGACGGACCCTGATCTCCACGGTCGGCGGCGCGTCCGGGCCGCTGTACGGGACGCTGCTGCGGCGTACGGGCAAGGAGCTGGGGGAGGCCGCCGAGCTCTCCGACGACGAGCTGCGCACGGCCCTGTACGCGGGGGTCGGCGCGGTGGCCCAGCTGGGCGGGGCGGCGCCCGGGGACGCGACGATGCTGGACGCGCTGGTGCCGGGGGTGGCGGCGCTGGGTACGTCGTACCGTGCCGCCGGGGACGCGGCGCGCGACGGGGCCCTGGCGACGGTTCCCCTCAGGGCCCGCAAGGGCCGCGCCAGTTACCTCGGGGAGCGCAGCATCGGGCACCAGGACCCGGGAGCCACCTCGGCGGCGCTGCTGCTGGGCGCGCTGGCCGACGCGGCCGACGGCTCGGAGGGGGCCGCGTGAGCGCCGGGCCGGTGGTGGGGATCGTGCTGGTGTCGCACAGCGCCCGGGTCGCGGAGTCCGTGGCGGAGCTGGCGCGGGGTCTGGCGGCGGGCGGGGCGGTGGCTCCGGTCGCCGCGGCGGGCGGTGACGCCGACGGCGGTCTGGGGACGAGCGCGGAGCGGATCCTCGCAGCCGCGGCGGCCGTGGACCGGGGGGCCGGGGTGGCGCTCCTCGCGGACCTGGGCAGCTCGGTACTGACGGTGAAGGCGCTGCTGGCGGACGGGGACCTCCCGGCCGGGAGCCGCCTGCTGGACGCGCCGTTCCTGGAGGGCGCGGTGGCGGCGCTGGTCGCCGCCTCGGCGGGCGCACCGCTGGACGCGGTCAGCGCAGCCGCCACCGAGGCCTACGAGTACCGCAAGTCCTGACCCCCCGGCGGGAGCCGCAGCCCGGACCCGGGCAGCGGCTCCCGTGGGGTCAGTCGCGGCCGCGGAGGGATTCGATCTCGCGGCGTTCGCGCTTCGTGGGGCGGCCCGCGCCCCGGTCGCGGATGCCGACCACCGCGGCCTCCACGGGCGTGGGCGGCGGCGGGCTCTTGTCGATGAGGCATTCCGCGGCGACGGGCGCGCCGACCCGCTTCGTCACGGGCCGCCGGACCACCACGATCCGCTCCCGCCCAGCATGGAAGAGGCGTACCTCGTCACCCGCCTTCACCGGCTGCGCCGGCTTGGCCCGCTCCCCGTTGACCTTCACGTGGCCCGCCCGGCAGGCGGTCGCGGCCACGGAGCGGGTCTTCGTCAGGCGGACCGACCACAGCCAGGCGTCCACCCGCGCGGTTCCCGTCTCCGTCGACGGCTTTTCCGTATCTGCATCAGCCATGCCCAGACTTTAGCGATCCGGACGCCCTGAAGCGGAACGGATTTTGGCAGATAACACAACACCCATGGCATCTGCGATGGAGATCGCCCCAAACGAATTGCAAATGCCGGATGCCTCCCCCTACCTTGTCGCACATGCAGTCCTACACCATCGGACAGGCGGCGCGTCTGCTGGGCGTCAGCCCGGACACGGCACGCCGCTGGGCCGACGCCGGCCGGGTCGTGACCCATCGCGACGAAGGCGGCCGTCGCCTGATCAACGGCCGCGATCTGGCCGCCTTCTCCGTCGAGGTGGGACAGGGCGCCCACGCCGAGGACGGAGAGCCGTACACCTCGGCGCGCAACGCCTTCCCCGGCATCGTCACGGCCGTCAAGCTCGGCGACGTGGCCGCCCAGGTCGAGATCCAGGCCGGTCCCCACCGGCTGGTCTCGCTGCTCACCCGTGAGGCCGTCGAGGAGCTCGGCCTGGAGGTCGGCATGCAGGCCACCGCCCGCGTGAAGTCCACCAGCGTGCACATCGACCGCACCTGACCGGATCAGTGACCTGACCGGTCGGACGCCGCCCGCCCGCCCCCGCAGTCCCCCGCTCGTCCCCACCCGCTCCGCCCGTCACCGGCGCGGGTCACCACCGCGCGGTCCCGGCACCCTGCCGGCCGCCGACCCGACCGAGGAGCACCCACCCATGTACGCGTTCCGGAACCGCCGCCGCGCCGCGGCCGCCGCCCTCACCGCCGCCCTGCTCGTACCGCTGTCGGCCTGTGGCAGCGGCGACGAGAAGAAGACCGACGCCGGCACCTCTGCCTCGGCCCCCGCTTCCGCCTCCGCGCCGGCCGCCGCCTCGGAGCTCGTCGTCCTGGCGGCGTCCTCCCTCACCGACGTGTTCAAGACCGCGGGCGCCGAGTACGAGAAGTCCCACCCGGGCACCAAGGTCAAGTTCTCCTTCGCCGGTTCGCAGGAGCTCGCCGCCCAGGTCAAGCAGGGCGCCCCGGCCGACGCGCTGGTCACCGCCGACACCAAGACCATGGACGGCCTGAAGGCCGAGACGAACGACGCGTCGGTCATCGCGAAGAACCGTCTCGTCATCGCCGCCGGCAAGGGCAACCCCTTCAAGATCGACGAGCTCAAGGACCTCGCCGACACGAAGCTCAAGGTCGTCCTCGCGGCGCCCGAGGTGCCGGTCGGCCGCTACAGCAAGCAGATCCTCGACGCGCAGAAGATCGAGGTGAAGCCGGTCTCCCAGGAGCCGAACGTCCGCGCCGTCCTCTCCAAGGTCGAGCTGGGCGAGGCCGACGCCGGTCTCGTCTACAAGACCGACTCCGCCAAGTCCGGCGACAAGGTCGTCACGGTCGACATCCCGGACGACCAGAACGCCGTCGCCTCCTACCCGGCCGCCACGCTCAAGGCGTCCAAGAACGCCGATGCCGCCGCCAAGTTCGTGGCGTGGCTGAGCACGCCCGAGGCCCAGAAGATCCTCCAGGACGCCGGTTTCCAGAAGGCGTGACGCGGGCCGCACGGCCAGGACGTGGAGGGGGACTGCCCGGTCCGGGGGGACGGGCAGTCCCCCTCCGCACGTCCAGGGCAGTCCCCCTCCGCACGTCCGGGGCAGTCCCCCTCCGCACCTCCGGGGCCGGCCGCCCGGAGCCCGGACGCGCCGTCAGCCCCGTACGCTCCAGGCCGGGGAGGCCCCGCCCACCGGACGCGGCGCCCCAACACCCCCAGCAGTACCTGTAGTCCCAGCAGCCCCCAGCCAGGAACCGGACCCCATGAGCAGACTCCGCACCCGCACCCGGACCCCCGTGACCCTGGCGCTCCCCGCGCTGCTCGCCGTCGCGTTCCTGTTGCTGCCCCTCGTCGGCATCCTCACCCGCACGCGGTGGAGCGAGCTCGGAGCCCACCTGACGAGCCCCGGTGTGGTCGAGGCCCTGAAGCTCTCGCTGGTGGTCTCCCTCTGGGCGCTGGGCCTCTCGCTCCTCCTGGGCGTACCGCTGGCCTGGCTGCTCGCCCGGGTCGAGTTCAAGGGCAAGGCCTTCGTCCGCTCCCTGGTGCTGCTGCCGATGGTGCTGCCGCCGACCGTGGGCGGTGTCGCCCTGCTGCTCGGGTTCGGGCGGCGCGGGCTGCTCGGGCCCTGGCTGGAGGACACCTTCGGCGTCACCCTGCCCTTCCACACCTCCGGGGCCGTGGTCGCGGCCACCTTCGTGGCGATGCCCTTCCTCGTCATCAGCCTGGAGGGCGCGCTCGGCGGACTCAAGCAGAGCTACGAGGAGACCGCCGCCTCCCTCGGGGCCTCGCCGGTCCGCGTGTTCTTCACCGTGACCATGCCCATGGTGGCCCCCGGCCTGATCGCCGGCGCGGCCCTCACCTGGGCCCGCGCGCTGGGCGAGTTCGGCGCGACCATCACCTTCGCCGGGAACCTGCCGGGCACCACCCAGACCCTGCCCCTCCACGTGTACCTGCTGCTCCAGGACAAGCCGGAGGCGGCCACCTCGGTGTCCCTGCTGCTGCTCGCCATCGCCATGGCCGTCCTCATCGCCCTGCGCGGCCGCTGGACCGGAACCCCCGTGGCCCCGAAGGGCGCCGAGGCCCCGCCCGTGCCCGAGGAGAACCCGACGGCGCTCCCGGCGACGGCAGCGACCCCGGCAGCGCGGGCGGCCCGCCCCGAGGACGGGGCCCGCTGGCCCCTGCACGCCGAGGTGACCGGCTTCAACGAGCTGACCCTCGCCGCCGAACCCGGCACCACCATCGCCGTGGTCGGCGAGAACGGCGCGGGCAAGACCACCCTGCTGCGCGCCCTGCTCGGCCTGACCCCCCGCGCCCACGCCCGGCTGACCCTCGGGGACACCGAGGTCACCGCGCTGCCCCCGCACAGACGGCAGGTCGCCTGGGTCCCGCAGGACGGGGCGCTGTTCCCGCACCTGAGCGCCCTCGCGAACACCGCGTACGGGCTGCGGGCCCGCCGGGTGCCGCGCGCCGAGGCCCGCCGCGAGGCGCAGACCTGGCTGGACCGGCTCGGCGTGGGGCACCTCGCCCAGCGGCGGCCCGCCCAGCTGTCGGGCGGCCAGGCACAGCGCGTGGCCCTGGCCCGGGCGCTGGCCGCCCGCCCCCGGCTGCTGCTGCTCGACGAACCCCTCGCCGCCCTCGACCAGACGACGCGGGCGCACGTACGGCACACCCTGCGCACGCACCTGGCGGGCTTCGGCGGGGTGTGCCTGATCGTCACGCACGATCCCGTCGAGGCGGTGTCGCTGGCCGACCGGGTCCTCGTACTCGCCGACGGGCGCACCCTCCAGGACGCCCCGCCCGCCGAGGTCACCCGGCATCCCCGCTCGCCGTGGGTGGCCCGGATGCTCGGCCGCAACGCCTGGCCGGGCACGGCTTCCGCCGACGGCCTCGCGCTCGCCGGGGGCGGCCGGCTGGTGGTGGCCGAGGCCCTGCCGGAGGGGGCCCCGGCGCTGGCGATCATCGCGCCGGAGGCGGTGTCGGTGCACCGGGACCGCCCGGGCGGCAGCCCCCGCAACGTCTGGTCGGGGACCGTCCAGGAGATCACCTCCGTCGGCAGCAGGCTCCGCGTCCTGATCAGCTCGGGCGAGGCCCCCGACCTGGTCGCGGAGATCACCCCGGAAGCGGCGGCGGAACTCGGCGTGGCCGACGGCGCACCGGTGTGGACGAGCGTGAAGGCCACCGAGGTCACCCTGGTCCAGCTGTAGCGGACCAGGGCCTGAGCCAGGCGCGGCCGTGGGGGGCGAAGGCGTCGACTCCGAAGACGGTGCGGGCGCCCTCGGGGACGGCCACGGACTGGACGCCCTCGGAACGGGTCGCCGCGAAGCGGGGTGCGCCGAGGGTGAGGAGCGCCGCGCCCTTGCCGGTGGCGCGGCGGAACTCCGCGAGGCGCAGCGCCAGCAGGGCCGCCTCCTTGTGGTCCACGGTGCCGGGCGCGTACCGCTGTACGACGGCCAGCGCGCCGGTGCCCGGCTCCCGGGCGGCGGCCTCCAGAGCTTGGCGCAGCGCCCGCATCCGGTCGCGTCCGGCTCCGCCGTCGAGGGTCGGGCGGGCGGTGTCGAGCGGCAGGAACCGGACGCCGCGGCGCGTGAACGGCTCCCGTTCGGCGCCGGTCAGGAGCAGCTCGGCCCCGTCGGCCGGGCCCGCTCCCACCGCGAGCCGCCAGAGCCCGCGTACGGTCAGCGCGGCCCCGTCGGCGTCGGCCGGCTCCACGGTGGGCCGGGTCCCGGAACCGTCGCCGCGCACCCACAGCGACCGCGACCGGGCGAGCTGCGGTACGGGGAGCGGCCGGGGCGGGGTCGCGGAGGCCGCCTGCGGGCCGGCTTCGAGGGCGGTTCCGGTTCCGGTGCGGCCTTCGGCGGGGGCCGCGCCGCCTCCCGTCCCGTCGGCGGCGTCGTCGAAGCCGGTCAGCGGCCGGTCCACCGTTCCGACGCCGAGGGCCAGTTCGGCGGTGGGGGCGGGCGCCGCGGGGGCCGGAGCCCGGACGGGGGGCGGAGCGGTCGCGGGAGCCGGGACGGCGGCGGGGGCGGGTGCGCCGGGAACCGGGGCCGTGGCAGCCGCGGCGCCGGTCCGGAGGGTGGCGGTGAGCCGCCCGGTGGCCCGGGGGACGAGGGCGGTGACGGTGAAGCCGCCGCGGCCGTCCTCGGTCACCCGCCAGTGGTCGTGGTCGTAGCTCAGGGTCACGTCCCGGGGTTCGACGGGGGCGGCCGCACCCCGGGCGTCGTGGCCGGTCAGGGTGAAGCGGGCGCTCTCCCCGTCCGCGGCGAGGCCGATCCCGTCCGGTACGGGCCGCAGGCGGGCCGGCGGGCCGAGCACCTCCAGGCGGAGCGTGCCCCGCGCGGCGCCGCGGCGGGCCTCGACGGAGGCCGTGCCGGGGCCGGGGCCGGTGGCCCGGAAGACCCCGTCGGATCCGATCCGGCCCCCGGCCGCCGACCACCGCGGGATGCCCGGGGCCGGGCCGAGGGCCTCGTCCTGGCCGGTGGCGGTGAGGGTGCGGGTCAGGCCGGGGAAGACCCGGCCGGCGTCGCCGAGGGGTTCGACGCGGAATCCGGTGAGCCGTCCGGAACCGGCGGGGCCGGTCAGGACGAGGCCGTTGGGCACGGGGCGGAGCTGTCCGTCGGAGGGGGCGTTCTCCACGGTCAGGCCCTTCGCCCCGGCGCGGGCGACGAGCAGGGTGGAGGAGCCGCCGCCGTCGAGGTTGAGGGCCTCGTAGGAGCCGAGCCGGTGCATGAGGGCGCCGAGCCGGGTCAGGGTGAGGCCGCCGCTGTCGCGCTGGCGGCCGTCCACGGTGAGCAGGCGCAGCCGGCGCCCGTCGCGGGAGAGGCCGACGGCGGTGCGCGGGGCGGAGACGTTGTTCGGCTTGCCGTCGTGGTTCACCGGGGTCCCGGCCGTGACCAGGGGTTCCCGTCCACCGACCGCCGTGACCGGGGCCGGGCCGGACGCGGGGAGCGGCCGGGCGGTGACGGTCACCCGGTCCCCGGGGCGCAGCGCGGCGAGCGCGGCCGTCTGCGCGGACCCCCGGGGCACCAGCAGGACGCGGCCGGGGGCCGGGCGGCGCTGCGGGGCGGCGGTGTCGGTGACGATGCCGTCGCGCAGTTCCACCGCCGGGCCGGGCCCGAGGGCGGGGAGCTCGGCGCCGGACCAGTCGGCGGTGTAGGCGGCGAGGCCGCTGTCCGGGGGCCGGGCGGCGTTGTACCCGGTGAGGGCGTGGACGGCGCCGCCGGGCAGGGTGACGCTCCCGGCGAGCCCGAGGCGTACGAGGCGCCCGGCGCCGTCCGGCCCGAAGCCGACGGCGGTGCCGCCGGGCCCGCGCGAGGCGGAGTGCAGCAGGCGCCCGGCGCCGATGCCGGGGCCGAGGGGGGCTCCGGTGGCCCGGATGTCGAAGAAGTCCCCGTTGACGGCGGCGAGGACCCGCCGCCCGGGCCCGGCGGGATGCGCGGCGGCGGCCGCGGCGACGGTGGCCGCGGCGGGGCCGGCGAGGTACTCGGCGCGCACCCCGCCGCCCGCGCCCAGGTCGGCCACCAACTCGTCGACGCGCAGCCAGCGGTCCTCCTCCAGCCGCTCGTACGACTCCAGCCGCACACCGGGTGCGATCTGCCGCGTGGTACGAGCCGTCTCGATCCCGTCCTCGTCACCGGAGGCGGACACGGACGCGGCGGCGGCAGCTGTGGACGCGGGGACGGCGGCCTGCCCGGCAGTGGCGGCGGCAGGACCGGCTGCGGGAGCCGGCGCGGACGCGGACGCGGTCCCGGCAGCGGGGCCGGAGGAGGACGCGGGGGCGGCGAGGAGTGCGGTGAGCAGGGCGGGCAGCAGCGGGCGGAGGGTCTGCACCCCCGCAGGATCGGCCAGACCATATGACGTACGGATCAACGACCCGCTACGGCCCGCCCACGTTCAGCCGTTCGCCGCCCCGCCGTCCGACCCGGTCCCGGGCGCGGCGGCCCCGGTCCCCGTACCGCCCGGCGCGGCGAACTCGCACCAGACGTTCTTGCCGCTGCCCCTGGGTTCCACCCCCCAGGCGTCCGCGAGGCGGTCCACCAGGAACAGCCCGCGCCCCGAGACCGCCCAGTCCCCCGCCTCGCGGGGGCGCGGGAGGGCGCTGCTGGAGTCCTCGACCTCGATCCGGATCCGGCCCTCGGCGGTCAGCCGCATGCTGACGTGGCCGCCGCCGTCGGTGTGCACGAGGGCGTTGGTCATCAGCTCGTCGGCGGCGAGTTCGATCTCGTCCGCCCGGTCCTCGGCGCCCCACGCCGCCACCGCCGCCCGGATCAGGTGGCGGGCCAGCGCCGGGCCGTCGGGGTCGCCCGGGGTCAGGCGCTGGCGCAGCGGTCCGCCGCCGCGCGGGGCGGGGGTGCCGCGGCGGCGCAGCAGGAGCAGGGCCATGTCGTCCCCGCCGCCCGCGTCGCCGACGAGGTCGCACAGCACGTCGGCGAGTTCCTCGACGTCGGCCGGGCCGGCGCGGGTCGCGTCCAGGAGTTCGCGCATGCCGGTCTCGGGGTCGCCGCCAGGGCGCTCGATCAGGCCGTCGGTGCAGAGCAGCAGGGTGTCCCCGGGGTGCAGTTCGAGGGTGGCGACGGGGTATCCGGACCCGGTGCCCGACCGCTCGCGCGGCGGCAGCCCCAGCGGCAGTCCGCCCGCGACCCGGATGCGGTGGCAGCTGCCGTCGCCGCGCCGTACGACGGGGTCGAGGTGGCCGGCCCGGACGAGGAGCAGCGTCCCGGTGGTCAGGTCCAGTTCGGCGTAGACGCAGGTGGCGAAGCGTTCCGTGGCGAGTTCGCGCAGGAAGGCGGAGGCCCGCTCCATCGCCGTGCCGGGGGTGTGGCCTTCGAGGACGTACGCGCGGAGCACGATCCGCAGCTGGCCCATGACGGCGGCCGCGTCCGTGTCGTGCCCCTCGACGTCGCCGATCATGACGCCGACCCGGCCCTCGCCGAGCGGGATCACGTCGTACCAGTCGCCGCCGATGTCCCGTCCCATGCGGGCGGCCCGGTACCGTACGGCGATCCGCGCGCCGGGCACGTCCGGGATGCGGCGGGGCAGCATGGCCCGCTGGAGGCCTTCGGCGAGATCGTGCTCCTGTTCGAAGAGGATCGCCCGCTGGAGGCTCTGCGCGATGCCGCTGCCGAGCGCGACGAGGACGTTGCGTTCCTCGGCGGTGAAGTCCCCATCGCGGGTGTAGAGCAGCCCGAGCGCGCCGACGGCGCGGCCCTGGGCGATGAGCGGCAGGTAGACGCCGCTGCGCACGGACAGGGGTTCGATGTAGGGCCACAGCTGCGGGTAGCTCCGCTGGAAGCCCTCGCGCGAGGCGATGAAGACCGGCTGGAGCGTGCGTACGGCCTCGCTCATGGGCAGCTGGGCGTCGATGCGGGTGTACTCGATCTCGGGTACGTACGAACCGAGCTGCCCTTCGGCGACCAGGTGGATGCGGGCGCCGTCGACGATGCCGAGCATGACGCTGACGGCGCCGAGGTGGCCGAGCGCCTCCGGGTCCTTGAGGACGTCGGTCACGTCGTTGACGGTGCGGGCGTGGGCGAGGATCGCGGTGGTGCGTTCCACGACGCCCGTCATCCGGCGCCGCCCCTCGTCCCGCTCCCCGGCCGCGCCGGGCTCGCCCGGGTCGTGGTCGGCGTCGCGGAGGATCCCGATGATCCGGTACGGGCGGTCGTGCGGGTCCCGCAGGATGTGGCCCTGGACGTGGGTCCAGGCGGTGCCGCCATCGCGGCGGCGGGTGCGGAAGTAGGCCCCGTAGTGGCTGCGCCCGTCCTTGAGCGCCTGCTCGACGCGGCGGTCCAGCCGGGCCTCCTCGCCCGGCAGGATGCGGGCGCGCAGCCCGGCGGGGGTTCCGGCGAACTCCTCCGGGAGCAGGCCGAGGACCTCGAGGGCGGTGGGGTCCAGATGCATGCGTCCGCTGTCGAGGTCCCAGTCGAAGGTGCCCATGCGGTTGAGCGCGAGGCTCAGGTCGGGCCGCGCGGGCCAGTCGACCTCGGGGGGCCGTCCCCGCTGGTCCATGCAGCCAGGGTCTCACTCTTCCCCGACCGGCGGCATTCGGTGGGGAGACGGCCCTACCGGGATCCCGTGGTCCTGGCCCCGGTCCCCGGGTCCGGTCAGGGCATGGGTGGGGGTGGGCTCTGGGGGGTCGCGTCGTGGGCCAGCAGGGCGATCTGGACCCGGTTGTTGAGGTTCAGGCGGGTCAGGATCCGGGACACGTGGGTCTTCACCGTGGGCAGGGCCAGGCGGAGGGCGCGGGCGATCTCCGCGTTGGACAGGCCCTGCCCCACCGCCAGGGCCACCTCGCGTTCGCGTGCGCCGAGGAGTTGGAGGCGGGCCCGCGCGGCGCGGGCCCGGCCGTCGTGGCCCGCGTCGCCCGCCACCTGGTCGACGAGGCGGCGGGTGACGGCCGGGGAGAGCACGGGGTCGCCGGCGGCGACCGTGCGCAGGGCCGTGACGATCTCCTGCGGCGGGGTGTCCTTGAGGAGGAAGCCGGCCGCCCCGGCGCGCAGGGCCCGCAGGACGTGCGCGTCGGTGTGGAAGGTGGTCAGCACCGGTACCTCCGGCGCTCCCGCCCGGGCGCGCAGTGCCTCGGTGGCGGTCAGCCCGTCGACGCCCGGCATCCGGATGTCCATCAGCACCAGGTCGGGGCGGTGCCGGGCCGCGAGTGCGGGTACCTCCGCCCCGTCGGCGGCTTCTCGACGGTGAGGCCTTCGCCGGGCCGGCCGAGGACCCGTACGCGGTTGGGTGTGCGCGGCGCGTGCTTGCGTACGTTGGTCAGTGCCTCCTGCCCGCGCCACCCCGGGCCGAGGTCCTCGGGCACCGGGATCGACTGCGAGCTGACGGCGGCGAAGCAGGCCGCGAAGAGCAGGAGCCCGAGGTCGGCGGCCCAGTCGCGGGGGGGGTGCGGTGGATGCGGTCAATGTCCCGGAATCCACGCGCGCCCCGCGCGGCGGCGGGTGTCCGCGGGCGGAGCCGATACTTAAGTACGAGGGGCTGCGACCGAAGGCCGATCCGGGTCCGCGCCGCGCCCGCCTACGGTCGGGGCATGACCTCCACCCCTGCACGATCACCGCTGGCGGCCCTGTCGGGCCTGCTCTGTTTCGTCCTCGTCGTCGGCGGCGTGAGCGGCCTGCTGCACGAGTGGCTCGGCTGGATCCGTTTCATGGGCTTCGTCCGCTTCCTCGTGCCCGAGGGCTACGAGGTGTACGGGTACGTCGTGATGACCGCCCTCGGCGGCGCGGTGGGCGTGGCGGGCGTGGCGGGCGATGCCCTCGCCCGCCGGGGCCGCCCGTCCTGAGCCGCCCGCCGCGCGGGCAGGCCCGGCGGCCCGGCGAAGACCGGCACCGGCGGCCTGCCCCGCGCGTTCCGGCCGGGGTCACCCGCCGGTGAGCGGCGGCGTCAGCACTTGAGGGTGGTCGACGCGGCATCCACCGTCTGTTCCAGCTTCTGGGCCTGCGGCGTGATCGCCGTGACGGCGTCCTTGCCGGTGGTGTCCCCGGGGAGGTCCTCGTAGGCCTTCTTCAGGTCGTCGGCCGCGCCCTTGACCGCGTCACGCTTGGCCTCCTGCAGGGCGGCCCGGTTGGCTTTGACATTCTCCCAGTCCTTCTGGACGGCGTCGTAGGCCTCCTTGATCTGGTCCTTCGTCGCATTGGCCGGGTCGAGGGCGCGGAGCTTCGCCGTGTCCGCCTTGAGCAAGGCGAGGTCGTTGCACAGGGCACCGGCGGCCTTGGTGGCCTCTTCCGCGGGGCTGCTGTCGTCGGAGCAGGCGCTCAGACCGAGTGCCGCGGTGGCGCAGATCAGGGTGGTCGCCACGAAACGCTTCATGGAGGGGGGCCTTCCTCAACAGGATCCGCGCCGGCGGAGGGCCGTTCGGGCAGGATCCTTTCGGTCAAGTCCGGACAAACCTCGCACAGACCGTCGAGGTCCGCATCCGGTCGCCGGGGGTGCGCACGCCGCTCGCGCGCGCAGTCCCGTACCTGCCGCGACCTGCGGATTCACCCGTTCGGCCCACAAGTGCACGCCCCGCCCCGGTCGTCACCAGTGGCGACCGGGGCGGGGCTCCCGTCCGTGGTGCGGGGGTTGTCAGTGGGTGGCGCGGGTGCGGTCGGTGCACAGGGCCCAGATGACGAAGACGTCGATGGCGATGGACACCAGCGCCCAGATCGGCTGGTAGGGCAGCCAGAGGAAGTTGGCGACCACGCTGATGACCGCGAGGGCGACGCCCATGGCACGGGCCCAGGGGAGGCCCTTGAGGATGCCCACGCCGGTGACGACGAGGACGATGCCGAGGACGAGGAGGATCCATCCCCAGGCGCTGAGGTTGAACTTGAAGACGTAGTCGCCGACTTCGGCGTAGACGTCGTTCTCGGCGATCGCGGCGATCCCCTTGAGGATGCAGAGGATGCCGTCCAGCAGCAGGAGCACTCCGGCGAAGGCGACCCCGCCGGCCGCCCAGGGCGTGGGCGTGCCGTGGTGCGCCGTGCGGTCCGTGTTCTGCTGCGGGGTGCTCGGGGTCGCCCCCGGGGTGGTCGAGGTCATGCTCGCTCCTTGGTGACGGGCCGGCGGCTGCCGGGCCCTCGCAGAAGGGGGTTCACTGCTCTTCGGGCGCGTCCTGCTCCACCGGGACCGACGGCTCGGGGAGCTGGGGCTCGGGGGCCTGCGACGTCCGGACGGTCGGCGGCGCGGGCGGCACCGAGGGGGCCGGCGGGCGCGTGAACCGGGGTGCGGTGGGCGAGGTGCGCGGCCGCGTGGGCGGCTGGGTGGTGGCCGGCGCCGACCGGCGCGGCGCTGCCGAGGTCGAGGGGGCCGCGGTCGGCACCGGCGCGCTCCGCAGGACGGACGGCGGCGCCGAGGTGACCGGCGGGAGCAGCGCCGAGGACCGCGAGGGCGACGGCGACGGCGACCTGGTCACCTTCGGGGAACGGGACGGGGACGCGGACCTGGACGCGGGCTTCGACGCCTCCGAGGCCGACGCCGACGCCGAAGCGGAGGCCGAAGCGGAGGCCGCCTCCGAGGCCGAGGAGGCCGGCGGGCAGGACTCGCCCCGCTCACGGGCACGGGCGCACGCCTCCGCGGAACGGGAATCCGAAGCGGACGCCGAAGCGGAGGCCGAGGTCGAGGCCGAGGCCGAGGCCGAAGCCGAAGCCGAAGCCGACGCCGACGAGGCCGGCGGGCAGGACTCGCCCCGCTCACGGGCACGGGCGCACGCCTCCGCGGAACGGGGGTCCGCGGGCGAAGCCGACTCCGATGCGGACGGGTGGCCCGAGGACGCGGACTCCGAGGGAGTCGCGGACGTCGGCGCCGTCGGGGTGGCGGACGGGGACGCGGAGTCGGAAGGCGTCCTGGGCCCGGACGGTGACGTGGTCGGCGACGTGGACTGCGACGGCGACGTCGGAGGCCGCGAGGAGGCCGGCGGCAGCGGCGGGGTCGGCCCTACCGGCGGCGGCGTCGGGATCACCGGCGGGACGACCGGCGGGGGCACGGGCCTGTCGTTCTTGCCGCGGTGGTCGCCGTGCTCGCGCTGGAACCAGCGCCGGTCCTGGTGGTCGTAGACGACGAACTTGTTCACGACCTTCACCGACGGCGCGACGACGACGACCTGCGCCGGCCGGTACGCGGTCCACGGCTGGCCGTAGCGCTTCGGGTTCGCCTCCAGCGCGACGGGCGCGCCGAGCGGGTTGCCGCACGCGCACCGCACCCTGGGCACGCCCCGGTCGTCCACCAGGACGGCGGTGCCGGCCTGCAGGACGGCCTGGTAGCTGGTGGCCCTGCCGTCGCGGTAACCGTGGTTGGTGACGCGGGTGTCCGCCCGCAGCTGCACGGGGGTCAGGGAGCGCAGGTAGCCGGGTACGGCCGCCGGCTGGATGCCGAGGGCCGAGGCGAAGACGGCGTTCTTGGCGGGCTGTGCGGACAGGACGCGGATCTGCTTCTCCACGTCACAGCTGGCTATGTCCCGCGTGCCGCCGTAGAGGCCGGGGTCGGCGCCGCTGACACTGCGGGTGGCCGTCGCCGGGCTGCTGGCCGCCGCGCTCGTCGAGGGCTGCGGGAGCGGCGGGTTCTCGGGCGGCGGGGGTGCGTCCTTGGCCGCCGTCGACTCGGTGAACGGGTCGGGCCCGGACGCGGCGGCCGGCTGGAGGAAGACCTCGGCCCCGGCACGCTGCGTGGTCCCGTCCCCGCTGGGCCGGGTCAGCACCACCACCAGGGTCACGACCGCCGCCAGGGCCACGATCGCCGTGGCGAGCCGGGGCACGGACCGCCACCACGGTGCCTGCGGCGGCTGCCCGGCACCGCCGGAGGGCCCGCCAGGGGGCCCTCCGGGGGGTGCGGGCGGCGGCGGGGGCGGGGGGCCGTGCTGCCCGCCCGACAGGGGTCCCGAGGGCGGCCCGGTGGGGCGGCCGGACGACGAGGAGGACGGCGGCTGCGACCGCGGGGATGACGGCTGGTTCGGCTGTGGGGGCCGCTCGCCAGAGGGTTGCGTGGTCACGGGCTCTCCTCTTCCCCGGGCCGAGACCTCCGGCCCGAGTGGATGTTCCGCGGGGAATGTCCGAGTTTTTATCCGGAAATTTCCGGAGTTCTTGCATTCCTGCGGACCATTGTGTGCGCCGTCCGGGTGGTGGCCGCAAGCCGGGGGTGCCACGGTTGCAGGGTGAGCCTTACCTTTCCGAGGGCCTGGCGCGACACCCTCGTCGCCGTGGTGGCGGGCTTCGCGGTGATGACCGCGGTGGCCGCCGCCGGCCTGGCCTGCGCCGGGGCCGGCGACCTCCCGGGCGGGGCCTTCCCCCGCGTGGTGGCCGCGGTCGTGGTGATGGCGGCCGGCGGTTCGGTCGAGGTGTCCGGCGGGGCCGGAATGCTGGCCGGGGCCGATGCGAGCCTGTCCGTCCTGCCGCTCTCGGTGAGCCTGGCGGGCGCCCTCACCGCCGGCTGTCTCTTCCTGCGCCCACTACGCCATCACGCTGTGGTCCGAACGGGTGAACTCCTCGGCAGGGCAGCTCGGTTGACGCTGCTGTGGCTGGTCGCGCTGACCGTCTTCGCGCTCCTCGCCCGGCAGACCTTCGGGCTGGCCACCGGCGACTCCCCCCTCGGCGAGATCGGCGAACTCCTCGACTCCGCACCGACGGTGGGTTTCCGGGCGGACCTGCCCGCCACGCTCGCCTTCGGACTCCTGTGGATCCTGGGCCTGTTGCTGATCTCCCTGCTGGTCTCCCGCCGCGCCCCGCTGCCGCCGGAGCTGCTCCGCTTCCACACCGCCGTACGCCCGGCCGCCTTCGCGACGACCGTGCTGCTCCTCGCGTACGTCGCCCTCGCGCTGGCAGCCGGCCTCGTCGTGGCCGTCACCCAGGGGCACGCCGCCCGGACCATGGCCGTGCTGCTGCTCGGCCTGCCCAACCTGGCCTGGCTCGCCCTCACCCTGGGCATCGGCGGGGCGTGGAACGGCCGGGTCGAGGGGCCGTTCGGCCTGCCGATGCCGCAGCTCCTGGACCAGGTCCTGCGCGGCCCCGACCTGTCCACGATCGACGTGGCCTCGCTCGCGCAGCGGGACTCCCGCGCCTGGTGGCTGGTGGCGGTGGCGGCCGTGCTGCTGCTGGGCACGGGCGTGCTGGCCGCCGTACGCTCCCCCGCGCGGGTCCCCGCCTGGCGGCACGCCCTCCACCTCGCGGTGGCGCTGGCGCTGGCCACGCTGACGGTGTGCCTGCTGGCCCGGGTCCAGGCCCAGTTCGGGCTGTCGATCCTGGGCATCGGCGACGCCGACGGCCTGGGCGGCACGGTCGAGCTCACCCCGTCCCTGTGGCGTACGACCGCCCTCGCCCTGCTCTGGGGCGCTGTCGCCGGCTTCCTCGGCGCCCTCCTGGCCCGCCCCCTGCGCCACCGCGGCCCGGCGGAGACCACCCCGCCGTCCTGAACGGACCGCGTCGTCCTGAGCACACCGGCGGAACCGGCACCGGTCAGCGGCCGCCCCCGTCGGGCAGGCCCACGATGCGCGTGGGGGCATGCGGCAGGTCCTCTACGTCTCCCCCTCCGCCGGGGTCCGCACCCCCCGGCGGGGGCTGCGGCGCGGGCGGAGCCCCCGGTTCCCCGGCGACCGCGTAGGTGGCGAGCGGGCCGCCCTCCGCGTACATCCACCGCCGGGCCGTCGTGTCGTAGACCCACACGAACTCCCCGTCGATGACGATCCCGGCCCGCAGGCCCCGTACGGCGCGCCGGAACGCCTCACCGTCGGGGCCCGCCCCGGCGGCCCGCCGGTAGCGCTCCAATGCCTCGGCGGCCCGCTCGAGGAGGGGGCCGGGGTCCTCGGCGCGCGCCAGGGGCCGGCCCGCGGTCGGCGGCGGCTGCGGCACGGCCACCAGGAGCCGGCCGTCGACCCACGCGGACCAGCCGTTGGAGCACAGGACCTCCCCCCAGTCCCCGCTGCGGGACAGCAGCTGCACGGGGAGGAAGGCGTCCAGGGCCACGGTCGGCCGGGACACGTCCGGGTCCTCCCAGGCGGGCAGTCCCTCCTGGGGTACGACGTGGGTGGGGCGGAAGTCGTCGCCGAGCCCTGCCGGGCCGCTCGTGGGGAAGGACATCGCTGGAGCCTACTTCCGCATGATCGCGGGCTCGTGGCGGCGCAGCAGCCGCGCGACGAGCAGTCCGAACAGCGCCGAGAGGACGACGAGCATCCCGAGGTTCAGCAGCCACACCCCGCCGGAGTGGGCGAAGAGGGGGTCGTCGGTGAGCGGTCCCGGCACGATCGCGGCGAGGTCGATGGTGCCGGCCATCGCGCCGAGCGCCCAGCGCGAGGGCACGAACCAGGCCAGCTGCTCGACGACCGGTACGCCGTCGAGCTGGAGCAGCGCCCCGCAGAAGACCACCTGCACGATGGCGAGGAGGACCAGCAGCGGCATGGTGACCTCCTCCTTCTTCACGAGGGCGGAGACGAGCAGGCCGAGCATCATCGCGGTGAAGGCGAGCAGGGCGACGGCCAGGGTGATCTCCAGGAGCGGTGGCAGGAACACCCCGTGGCCGTCGGGTGCCCCGAGTTTCACGCCGAAGAGGCCGACGAGGGTGAGGACCACGGCCTGGGCGACGGTGATGGCGCCGAGGACCACCACCTTGGACATCAGGTAGGCGGATCTGGAGAGTCCGACGGCGCGTTCGCGCTGGTAGATGACCCGTTCCTTGACGAGTTCGCGCACCGCGTTCGCGGCTCCCGTCAGGACGCCGCCGACGCACAGGATGAGCAGGGCGTTGATGGCGGTCTCCTGGGTGAGGGCGCTGCCCGCGAGGGCGCGGGCCATGGCGCCCATCACGAACGGCAGCGCGATCATGATGGCGAGGAAGGTGCGGTCGGCGCCGAGCGCGGCGGCGTAGCGGCGGACCAGGGTGGACAGCTGGGACCCCCAGCTCTGTGCCTTGGGCGGGGCGGGGGCGAAGCCGGCGGGGCCGGGGGTGTCCCCGGCGGGCCGGGCGGGGCGGGCGGCGCCCGCGACGTAGGTGCGGAACTGCGGGGAGGCGGCGTACTGGCCGGCCCAGTCGCGTTCGCGGTCGTTCTCGAAGGCTTCGAAGGCCTCCGGCCACTGTTCGAAGCCGAAGAAGCCGAGGGTCTCGCCGGGCGGGCCGTACCAGGCGATGCGGCCGCCGGGGGCGAGGACCAGGAGCCGGTCGCAGACGTCGAGGCTGAGGACGCTGTGGGTGACCACGATGACGGTGCGGCCGTCGTCGGCGAGGCCGCGCAGCATGTGCATGACGGAGCGGTCCATGCCGGGGTCGAGGCCGGAGGTGGGTTCGTCGAGGAAGAGCAGGGAGGGCTTCGTCAGGAGTTCCAGGGCGACGGAGACGCGTTTGCGCTGGCCGCCGGAGAGGCTGTGGATGGGCTGGTCGGCGCGCTGCTGGAGGCCGAGTTCGCCGATCACCTCGTCGACGCGCGCCTGGCGTTCGGCGCGGGCGGTGTCCTGGGGGAAGCGCAGTTCGGCGGCGTAGGTGAGGGCGCGGCGGACGGTGAGCTGGGAGTGCAGGATGTCGTCCTGGGGGACGAGGCCGATGCGGCTGCGGAGTTCGGCGTAGTCGCGGTAGAGGTCGCGGCCGTCGTAGAGGACGCTGCCCTGGTCGGCGGGGCGCAGTCCGGTGAGGGCGCCGAGCAGGGTGGACTTGCCGGCGCCGCTGGGGCCGACGACGGCGAGCAGGCATTTCGCGCCGACGGGGAAGGAGACGTGGTCGAGGAGGGTCTTGCGGCCGTGGTCGACGGCGACGGCCAGGCCCTGGACGTCGAGGGAGACCTCGCCGCTGTCGACGTACTCCAGGAGCTGGTCTCCGACGAGGCAGAAGGCGGAGCGGCCGATGCCGACGATGTCGCCCTCGGTGATCGTGGCCCGCTCGACGGGGGCGCCGTTGAGGTAGGTGCCGTTGTGGCTGCCGAGGTCGGCGATCTCGTAGCCGCCGTCGGGGAGGGCGCGCAGTTCGGCGTGCCGGCGGGAGACGACGAGGTCCTCGATGACGAGGTCGTTGGCGGGGTCGCGGCCGATGCGCAGGGCGGCCCGGGCGGCGAGCGGCCGGATGCTGGTGGGGCTGCGGAAGGTGCCGGTGTGGGCCGGGTCGGAGACGCGCCGGGGTCCTGCCTCGGCGGCGGCCTGCGGGGTCCGGACGGCGAGAACGGCGCGCGGGCCGTCCTCGCCGCTGCCGAAGCGCAGTTCGCTGCCGGGGCCCACGGTGCAGACCTGCACGCGGTGGCCGTCGGCCCAGGTGCCGTTGGTGCTGCCGGCGTCCTCGAGGGTCCAGTGGTCGCCGTCGGGGCGCAGGGCCGCGTGGTGCCAGGAGACGCGGGCGTCGTCGAGGAAGACCTCGCTGTGGGGGTCCCGGCCGACGTGGTAGGTCCGGCCGGGGCTCATGACGGTGGAGCCCCTGGCGGTTTCCAGGACGAGTTCGGGCGCGGTCGCCGCACCGGGGCGCTGGACCATGGACCGATCTTCCCACGATCCTCCGCGACCGGCATAACCGCAGGTCAGAGCGCGCTTATAGGGAATGACAACGGTCCCCGTTGCAGCCTTTGCCGTATCCGTCGCGGTGCGCTTCACTTCACGCGTCGGATCGAACGGACGGGGGATGCCATGAGCGGGCACGACCACGCGCACGACCGTGTGCACGAGGAGGGCCGGCCGCACGACCACGCCGACCACACGGACCACGACGGCCACAGCGGGCCCGGCGGGCACGCGGACGGGCACGGACACGGACACGCCGGGCACAGCCACGGCGTCGACCCGGACGCCGACCGGCGCTGGCTGGCCATCGCCCTCGCCCTGATCGGCGGCTTCATGGCCGTCGAGGTGGTCATCGGTGTGATGGCGCAGTCCCTGGCGCTGATCTCGGACGCCGCGCACATGCTGACGGACGCCGTGTCGATCGTCCTCGCGCTGATCGCGATGCGGCTGGCGGCGCGCCCGGCGCGGGGCGGGTTCACGTACGGCCTCAAACGGGCGGAGATACTTTCCGCCCAGGCGAACGGGCTGACCCTCCTGCTGCTGGCGGTCTGGCTGGCGTACGAGGCGGTCCGGCGGCTGATGGATCCGCCCGCCGTGGAGGGCGGGCTGGTGCTGGTGACGGCGCTGGCGGGGATCGTCGTCAACGTGGGCGCGGCCTGGTGCATCTCGAAGGCGAACCGGTCCTCGCTGGCCGTGGAGGGCGCCTACCAGCACATCCTGAACGACCTGTTCGCCTTCATCGGGACGGCGGTGTCCGGTCTGATCGTGCTCACCACCGGTTTCGTGCAGGCCGACGCGATCGCCACGCTCGTGGTGGTGGTGCTGATGGTGAAGGCGGGCTACGGGCTGGTCCGCGAGTCCGGGCGGATCTTCCTGGAGGCCGCGCCGGCGCACGTGGACCCGGACGCGGTCGGCGACCGCCTGGTCGGGCACCCGCCGGTGACCGAGGTGCACGACCTGCACATCTGGACGATCACCTCGGGGCAGGCGGCCCTGTCCGCGCACGTGCTGGTGGAGCCCGCGGGCGACTGCCACGCCGTACGCCGGGACCTGGAGCGGCTGCTGGCGAAGGAGTACGGGATCACCCACACCACCCTCCAGGTGGACCACGTCCAGGACGCCCTGCTGTCCGTCGGCCGGGCGGGCGAGGGCCCGGCGGACGGCGACGGGCACTGCGCGGAGGCCCACGGGCCGGTCCACCGGCAGGGCCCGCACGCGCACTGACCCGCGCGCCGCTCCGGGCGCACGCCGTCCCCCGCGCGGCGCACGCCGGTCCCCCGCCCCGCGTCGCCGGGAGACCGGCGGGGCATGCATCACGGCATGACGGGACCGAAGAGGTACAAGCGCAGCGCCGGGCTGCTGCTGTTCCGCCGTACCGGCGGGCCGGGGGTCGAGGTGCTGCTCGGCCATATGGGCGGCCCGCTGTGGGCGGGGCGGGAGGCCGGCAGCTGGGTGATCCCGAAGGGCGAGTACGGGCCGGAGGAGGAGCCCCGGGACGCGGCCCGCCGGGAGTTCACCGAGGAGCTGGGGCTCGCGCCGCCGGACGGGGAGTACCTGCCGCTGGGCGAGGTGCGGCTGACCAGCGGGAAGCTGGTGACCGTCTGGGCGGTGGAGGCGGACCTCGATCCGGCGCTGGTGGTGCCGGGGACCTTCACGATGGAGTGGCCTCCGCATTCGGGGCGGGAGCAGGAGTTCCCGGAGCTGGACCGGGTGGCCTGGTTCTCCCCGACCGCGGCCCGGAAAAATATGATGACCGCTCAATTGCCTTTTCTGGACAGGTTGTTGCCACTCGTGGAGGGTTGACCCGACCTTTACTTGCCAACAAACCCCACCTGCGTGGACATTGCACTTATGACGAACGTCGTGCTGGTGGGAACCCTGGACACCAAGGGTGTCGAGTACGGCTGGCTGCGCGAGAGGCTGCTGCGCGCCGGCGTCGAAGTGGTGCTGGTCGACACGGGGATCATGGGAGAACCCCGGGTCCCCGCGGACGTACCGCGTGAAGCGGTGGCCCGGGCGGCCGGCACGGAACTGTCGGAACTGCGCGCGGCCGCCGACCGGGGCGCGGCCGTGACCACGATGGCCCGGGGCGCCGAGGCGGCCCTCTTACGCCTGCACGCGGAGGGCAGAGTGCACGGGGTGCTCGCGATCGGGGGCAGCGGAGGCACCTCGATCGCGACGCGGGCGATGCGGGCACTGCCCCTGGGCGTGCCCAAGGTGATGGTCTCGTCGATGGCGTCGGGGGACGTGGCCCCGTACGTCGGGTCCGCGGACATCACGATGATGTACAGCGTGGTGGACATCGCCGGGATCAACAGCATCTCGGCGCCGGTGCTCGCCAACGCCGTGGAGGCCGTCGCCGGGATGGCCAAGGGCTTCGCGCGCACCGCCCTGGAGCGGCGGCGCTCGCCCCGGCTCGGCGCGGGCGCCCGGCCGCTGGTCGCGGCGAGCATGGCGGGGGTGACCACCGTCGGGGTGGACGCCGCCCGGGAGCGGCTGACCGAGCTGGGCTACGAGGTGCTGGTCTTCCACGTCAGCGGCACCGGCGGCCGCACCCTGGAGACCCTGGCCGGGCAGGGGATCTTCGCGGGCGTGCTGGACCTCACCCTCAGCGAGCTCGCCGACGACCTGTGCGGCGGGATCCTCACCGCCGGCCCCGACCGGCTCAGCGCGGCCGGGCGGGCCGGGATCCCGCAGGTGGTGAGCCTGGGGGCACTGGACATGGTGAAGTTCGGGCCGCTGGAGAGCCTGCCGGAGCGGGCCCGCTACCGGCGGGTGCGCGTCCACAACCCGTCGATCACGGTGATCCGTACGACCGAGTCCGAATGCGCGGAGCTCGGGCGCCGGGTCGCCGCGAAACTCCGCGCGGCGACCGGGCCGACGGCGGTCTGCCTGCCGCTGCGCGGGCTGTCCACGCTGGGCGCCCCCGGCGGCCCGTACCACGATCCGGGCGCGGACCGGGCGCTGTTCACGGCGCTGCGCGAGGGGCTCCGGGGCAGCCCGGCCCGGCTCTACGACTACGACACCCACATCAACGACCCGGCCTTCGGGCGGGCGGCCGCCGACCGGCTGCACGCGATGATCGGCGCGGTGTCGGCGGCGGCCTGACGGGGCCCGGCGACCCCTCAGGTCACGGTTCGGCACGGGCCGCACGGTTGGGAACCGGCCGTGGCGGAAAGCACGTCCCAAGGTGGTGGCTGGTCGGGGGACGACCGGCCGGCCGCCTTCAGGGGGCCTGTGACGCCACGGACGGGGGCGACGATGAGCAACGGCTGGACCGTTCCGGGATACACCGAGGTCCGGGAGCTCGGCGCGGGCGGCAGCGGCCGCGTCGTGCTCGCCGTCCACGACGGCACCGGTACGCCGGTCGCGGTGAAGTACCTCGCCGACCGGCTGCGCGAGGACCCGGCCTTCGTCCGGGAGTTCCGCGCGGAGGCCCGGCTGCTGGGCGGGCTGGGATCCCCGTACGTGGTGGGCCTGTACGAGTACGTGGAGGCGCCGGGCGGCGCCGCGATCGTGATGGAGCTGGTGGACGGCATCTCGCTGCGCGCGGTGCTGAAGCAGTCCGGCCGGGCGGACGCCGAAGCGGCGCTGGTGGTCCTCAAGGGCTCCCTGCTCGGGCTGGCGGCGGCCCACCGGACGGGCGTCGTCCACCGGGACTACAAGCCGGAGAACGTCCTGGTCGCGGCCGACGGCTCCTCCAAGCTGGTGGACTTCGGGATCGCCGCCGGGCGCGGCACGACCCCGGGGGTGGCGGGTACGCCCGCCTACATGGCCCCCGAGCAGTGGCAGGGGCAGCCGGCCTCGCCGACGGCCGACGTGTACGCGGCCACGGCGACCTTCTTCGAGTGCCTGACCGGCCGCAAGCCCTACGACGGGACGAACTTCGCGGAGCTCGCCGTCCAGCACATCGAGGCGCCCGTCCCCGAGACCGAGGCCCCCGAGCCGGTACGCCCCCTCATCCGGCGGGGTCTGGCCAAGCTCCCGGAGCAGCGGCCGGAGAACGCCGAGGCCTTCGTGGCGGAGCTGGAGGAGCTGGCGGTGGCCGCCTACGGGCCGCAGTGGGAGGAGCGCGGGCAGCGCAAGCTCGCCGCGCTGGCGGCCCTGCTTCCGCTGCTGTTCCCCTCGGCCGCCCCGGCCGCCGAGGGCACCACGGCGCTCGCCACCACCTCGGTCGGCGGCCCCTCGGGCTGGGCGCCCGGGCGCACCGGCTGGTTCGCGGCCGGGCTGGCGCTGGTACTGGGGGCGCTGCTGGTGCTCACCACCGACGCCATCGGCGGCACCCCGCCGGGGGCATCGGCGCTCAGCACCTTCGCCACGACCAGCGCGGCCCCGCCCGGCCCCGGCCCCACCGCCTCCCCGACGGGATCCCCGTCGGCCACGGCCTCCCCGACCGCCTCGGCCTCGCCCTCGGCGAGCCCGTCCGCGCCGGCCTCCCCGACGCCCACGCCCACCTCCGGCCCGACGCCCTCGTACTCGCCGCCCGGCCCTTCGGCGAGCCCGACCCCGAAGCCGACCACGAGCCCCACGCCCAGCCCGACACCGACGCCCTCGCCGACGCTGCGGGTGACCACGCTCGACGTGTCCCTCAAGACCGGGGTCTACCGCGGCGAGGCCACCGTGTCCCTGGCCACCCAGGGCTCCGGCCCGGTCACCGTCGTCCTGGAATGGTTCCTCGGCGACGCGCAGGGCAGTCTGGCCGTCGCGGACGGCACCGACACGGTCGTCGTCCAGTCCGGCGCCCTGGCCCCGGTGGTGCAGAGCCACACCTTCACCCGGGGGCGCGGCTGCTACGGCGGGGTCCGCGTCACCACCAAGCCCGCCGCGGGCAGCGGCGCGGCATCCGCTTCCCAGGTGCTCCTGCGGTGCCAGGACCAGGAGGTCCCGCGATGAGCGGTCCCCGCGCCCCGCAGGGCGACGACGACTACAGCGCCACCGTCCTCGGCAGCCACTGGTTCACCGGACCGCCGCCGCCCGCGGACGCCGCCCCCGACCGGGTGGAGGGGTCGGTGCTGCGCTTCGGGCCGGGGGTGACGGCCGCGATGCCCGCGCCGTTCCCGGTACTGCCCAGCCCCGGCCCCGCCCCGGCTCCCGCCCGGCGCCGGGGCGCGGGCTGGCGGCGGTACACGCTGGCCGTGGTCGTGCTGGCGGCGGTCCTCGGCTACCTGGGCTGGCAGCGGTACGGGCCGGCCGTGCAGGTACGGGACGTGGCGGTCAGCACCGACCCGGCGGGGCCGGGCTGCGACTCGGCCGCCGATGTGGTGGCCGTCGTACGCACCGACGGGCGGCCCGGAGTCCTCACCTACCGCTGGGTCCGCAGCGACGGGACCCGCTCGGCGGACCTCACGGAGCGGGTGCCCAGCGGGCGCACGGAGGCCACCTTGCACCTGCTGTGGACCTTCCAGGGCGCGGGCAGCTACCCGGCGCGGGCCGAACTCCAGCTGATCTCCCCGGTGCGGCGCACGGCGGCGGCGGAGTTCACCTACCGCTGCCGGCCGTAGGCCACCTGGCCGTTCGGCCGGGGTGGGGGTGGCCGTCCGGCCGAAGCGGCGGCCGGTCGCCCGCTGGTTGACTCGTAGAGGTCGAGGAAGGCGTGCAGGACGCCTTCCTCCACCCGCGCGGGTCACGTTCCAGCCGGCGATCACCCCAACCGGAGCGTGGCCGTCCCGTACCGGATCACGAGTCCGTGCGGGAGGCCCGCAGCCGCTTTGGGGAGTGGCTGCGGGCCCTTTCGTCCCTCGCGCCCGGCGTTCGACCGGTTCAGAACCGCGCGTGCGCGGTGATGTCGGCCTCGAACTCCCCGGTCATCGCGGGGGTCACCGTCGGGCGGCACTGGGCGACGGCCGCCAGGTAGTCCCCGGTGGTCGCCCCGAGCTGCGCGGCCGCCGCGCCGCGTGCGCCCACCGCCTCCAGGTCCCGTTCGAAGGACACCTGCGCGGCGATCCGTGCGGCGTGCTCGATGTCGGCCGGGGTGAACAGTTCCGTCGCCGCCACCAGGGCCGCCACGTCCACGTCCCCGCGCCCCGCCGTGTAGCGCCCCCAGATCGCGGCGCGGGCTCCGGCGTCGGGGGTGCCGATCGGGATCAGGTAGTCGAAGCGGCCCGGCCGCAGGAAGGCCGGGTCCAGGGAGCGGATGGAGTTGGTGGCGCAGACCAACAGCCGTTCGCCGCCCTCCCGGAAGCCGGGTATCAGCTTGAGCAGCTCGTTCGTCACCCCGTGCATCCCGCCGGGGTGGGCGGGCTCGGTGCGCACGGGCGCGATCTCCTCGACCTCGTCGATGAAGACGAGCACCCGCTCCAGTTCGGCGATCCGGGCGAAGGCGTCGCGCAGGGCCGTGGCCAGGTTCCCGCCGTCGGCGAGGCGGGAGGGCAGCAGTTCCACGAAGGGCCAGCCCAGCCGGGAGGCGATGGCGCGGGCGAAGGTGGTCTTGCCGGTGCCGGGCGGACCGAAGAGGGTGATGGCGCGCGGCGGCCGCACCCCGTGCGAGGCGGCCCGTTCGGGCTCCGCGAGCGGCAGCACCACGCGCCGCTCGATGAGGTCCTTCTCCTTCTCCATGCCGGCGACCTTCGCCCACAGGTCGCCCTGGAGGAACCGGCCGCCGAGGTCGTCGAGGAGTCCGGCCGCCGGTCCGTGCAGCGGTTCGGTCTTCTCGAAGTAGGCGACGGCGGGCTGGCGGGTGTAGCCGGCGTTGAGCAGGCCCTCGCCCAGGAGGTCCTCCTCGGGCAGGACGTACGCGATCCGGCCGACGCGGGCCGCGATGAGCCTGCGCTCCAGCTCGACGAGGAGGGCGCTGGCCAGGCCCCGGCCGCGCCAGCCCGAGGCGATCGCGATGCGCATCACCCAGGCCCGCTCCCCCGTCACGCAGGCGAGGGCCGCGCCGATCGGGACGCCCTGGTGGACGGCGACCACGCAGGGCTGCCGGTCGGTGAGCGCGCTGATGCACTCGGCGAGGGAGAAGACGGACTCCTGGCCGAGTTCGGCCGTGGTGTCGATCAGGTGGACCACCGCTGCGAGATCGCTCTCGCGGTAGTCGTGGATGAGCCAGTTCACCGGGTACCGCCCCTCGTTCGTGCTCCTGCGGCGAGGCTAGGGGCGGCCGGGCCCTGCCATCACGCTCCGCCGTGCACAACAGGCGGTCCGGAAACCGTCCGTGTCGTCCATAGACTGGTGCTTTCCGCCCGAACGCCTGGCCGCGGATCGCACCGCGTTCATGCCTTGCCACATACGCGCGGGTGTACGAACGCCGGGCGTGACGGTCCGGGCCCCGCCGGGACGGATTCACAGCTGATTCATACGGAGTACCGGGCTCCGGACACAGTTTCGCCGGGGAGGCTCGGTGCATGATCCAACGCAACCTCCCCCGACCGGCCGGCCGCTCCCGGGCCCGGCGGGCGTCCCGGATCCTGCTCGCGCTGACCGCGATGGCCGCGCTCGTGAGCGTGGACGTCCCGGACGCCGCGGCCGTGCCCCCGCTCGGTGTCACCGTCGAGGCCGTGCCCGACACGGCGGCGGACCGGGTGGGCGCCCTCTTCGCGGGCGGGCTGGACGGCGGGCACTTCTGCACCGCGTCCGTGGTGCGCAGCGCGGGCCGCGACCTGATCGCCACCGCCGCGCACTGCCTCGGCCATCCGGAGGGCACCGTGTTCGTGCCGGGCTACCGCGACGGGAAGGCCCCGTACGGGGTGTGGCGGCTGACCGGCGTACGGGTGTCCCCGGCCTGGACCGACGGCGTGGAACCCGACGCGGACCTGGCCTTCGCGACGCTCGCCCCGCTGGACGGCGTACGCGTCGAGGACGTCGTCGGGGGCTTCCCGGTCGCCGGGCGGCAGCCGGAGGCGGTGACGGTGACGGTCCTGGGCTACCCGAGCGCCCAGGAGGCCCCGCTGCGCTGCGCGAACACCACCAGCCTGTTCACGGACACCCAGCGGCGCATCGACTGTCCCGAGCTGAGCGGGGGCACCAGCGGCAGCCCGTGGCTGGCGGGCGGCGCGCTCGCCGGGGTCCTCGGCGGGTACGAGGGCGGCGGCACCGTCCCGGAGGTCTCCTACAGCGCGGTGATGGGCGACGCGGCGCTGGAGCTCTACCGGGAGGCGGCGGGCGGGGCGGGCGGGGCGGGCGGGGCGGGCTAAGCCGGCGGGGGTTCGGCGCTCCACTCGATCGGTCTCCAGCAGGCGGCCCCGGGCGCGGACGTCCCGTCCCCCGCTCCGGGGCCGGGGAACCCCGGGGGCGGCGGGCCTACTCGGCGATCTCGGCCGGTGCCGCGAACCAGGTCGGCGCGTCCTGCTGGGCGCGGCGGATGCGGTCCACGGCGAAGGGCTCCAGCGGGGGCAGGGAGTCCGGTTCGAACCAGGCCACCTCCAGCAGCTCCCCGTCGGCGGGGCGGGCCTCGCCGCCGGTGGCCCGGCAGCGGAAGGTGATGTCCTGGAACTGGCAGACGTCGCCGTTGGGGTAGGTGATCGGTTCGAGCATCTGCACGAGGACGACCCGTTCGGGCACGCACCGCACGGCCGTCTCCTCGTACACCTCGCGCACCGCCGTGTCGGCGGGCTGCTCCCCCGGTTCGGCGATGCCGCCCACGACGGACCACCGTCCGGTGTCGGCCCGTCGGCCGAGGAGCACGCGGCCCTGGTCGTCGAGGACGATGGCGGTGACGCCGGGGAGCAGCAGCAGCTGCTGTCCGGCGCCCGCCCGGATGGCACGGATGAAATCGGGTGTGGTCATGCCCCGACCCTACGAGGCCGAGCCCGCCCGGCGGCGCGCGCGGATCCGGCGGAGGAGGACGGCGCCGAGGCCACCGGCGGCGAGCAGCAGCAGCGCGTACTCGGGCAGCGGGCCGAAGCGGGTGGCGGGGGTCTGCGTGGAGCGCAGCGGGATCTCGGCGACCAGCGCGTCGGCGGTGAACATCTTCGTCTGCGAGACGACCGAGCCGTCGGGCCGGATGACCGCGCTGACGCCGCTGGTGACGGGGACGAGGACGGTCCGGCTGTGCTCGACCGCGCGGATCCGGTCCATGGCGAGCTGCTGGTAGGTCATCTCGGTCCGGCCGAAGGTGGCGTTGTTGCTGGGGACCGCGATGACCTGGGCGCCGGCCTCGACGGTGGAGCGGACCGCGTCGTCGAAGGCGGCCTCGTAGCAGGTGACCATGCCGACGCCGGTGCCCGCCATGTCGAAGACTCCGGGCTCCTTGCCGGGTCCGAAGTCGCGGCGGACCCGGTCGACGTCGGAGCTGAAGAGCCGGACGAAGGAGCGCATCGGGATCCGCTCCCCGAAGGGCTGGATCTTGCGCTTGTCGTAGGTGTCCGTGGGGCCCTTGACCGGGTCCCACAGGATCATCGTGTTGCGCAGCGGCCCGGTCTCGGGGGCGAGGACGGAGCCGATGGCGACGGGTACGCCGATGGCCTTGACCGCGTTGTCGATGACGGCGTAGGCGTCGGGCTGGGTGTAGGGGTCGATGTCGGAGGAGTTCTCCGGCCAGACGACGAAGTCGGGCTTGGGGGCGCGGCCCGCCTTGACGTCCTGGGCGAGCTGGACGGTGCGGTTCGCGTGATTGTCCAGGACCTGGCGGCGCTGGGCGTTGAAGTCGAAGCCGGCGCGCGGGACGTTGCCCTGGATGACGGCGGCCACGGCGGTTCCGTCCTCGGCGGCGTCGGAGACCAGCGGGCGGGCGGCGAGGGCCACGCCGACCGGGGCGGCGACGGCGAGGGCGGCGAGCGCGGCGGTGCTGCGGCCGGGGTGGTGGCGGACGGTGCGCGCGAGCTCGTACAGCCCGAAACCGCACAGGGCGACGGCGAAGGAGAGCAGCGGGGTGCCGCCGAGCGCGGCGAGCGGGACGAGGACGCCGTCGGCCTGGCCGAAGGCCAGCTTGCCCCAGGCGAAGCCGCCGAAGGGGGCCCGGGCGCGCAGGGCCTCGTCCGCGACCCAGACGGCGGCGGCCCACAGCGGCCAGGCGGGCAGCCGGCTGACGAGGGCGATGCCGAGGCCGGCGAGGCCGATCAGGAGGGCCTCGAGGGCGACGAGCGCCAGCCACGGGACGGGGCCGACGCCCTCGCTGGTCCAGACGAGGAGCGGCAGCAGGTACCCGAGGCCGAAGAGGGCGCCGAGGCCGAAGCCCGCGCGGGCGCGGCGGCCGCGCAGGCAGCCGGCGAGCAGGGCGAGGGCGAAGGGGGCCAGCCACCACAGCGGGCGGGGCGGGAAGCTGACGTACAGCAGCACTCCGGCGAGGGCGGCGAGGACGGCACGCACCGCCCAGGCGCCCTTGCGCGGCCCGGGGGCGGTGCCTTCGGAGGCTGCTGTTTCGGTGGCGGTCCCGGGGTCCGCCTCGGCTCGGTCGGCGGGCCGCTGCGGCTCGCTCCCGGCGGCGCGGGTGACACTGCTGCTCATCTGGCGGAGTGTACGTCCCCGCACCCCAAGGACCGGTAAGGAGCCGCCGGGCCCCGGCCGGGAGCTGGGCCTAGCGGGCGAGGGTGCGCAGGTGGGCGCGGATGACGCGGACCGCGTTCTCGGCGTCGTCGACGGTGACCGTGAACAGTTTGCCGTCGCCGAGCCGCAGCTCCAGGCCTTCGCCACGGCGGACGATCACCGCCGTGCCCTTGTCGGGGCGCCAGCGGTAGCCCCAGCCGCCCCAGTGCTGGGGGGTGACCTTGGGGAGGAACTCGGCGGAGGTCACCTCGTCGAGGGGGATGCGCCGGCGCGGCACGCCGACGTAGCCGCAGCGCACCTCCACGGCCTCGGCGTCCACGGTGACGGACACGTGCACGAAGGCGAGGGTCCCGTAGAGGATGAGCAGTCCCGCGGCGAGGCAGCCGATCACCGCCATGAGCAGCGGAGCGATGCCGGAGGTCCAGGCGTAGTCGACGGCGAGCTCGATTCCGAGCGCCAGGCAGGCGGCACCGGCCACGGCGAGCAGCCACTGCACCCGGTTGGAGGCCCGGCCCGTCCAGAGCGGGCCCGGGGGGTGAACCGTCATGTCCAGCAGCGTACTCACGTTCCGGATCCGCGCCACCGTCCCTGCGCCACTCGGAGCAGCACCCCCTGCGGGCGGGCCTCAGCCGGGCAGCAGCCTGAGGAGGGCGTCGCGCAGGGCGGGGCGGCGGCCGGTGATGAAGCGGTGCAGGTTCCGGGAGCCGAAGGCGACGCGCTGCGCGCTGCGGCGGCGCTCGGCGTCGTAGGCGCGCAGCGCGGCCGGCAGCCCGGCCCGGCCGTGGGCGGCGACGGCGCGGGTGAGGGCCTCGGCGTCGAGGAGGGCGGTGCAGGCGCCCTGTCCGAGGTTGGGGGTCATGGCGTGGGCGGCGTCGCCGACGAGGGCGGTGCGGCCGCCGGTGACGAAGGTGGGGAGGGCGGGGTGGAGGTGGCGCATCTCGTACCGGATCCAGGTCGCGGGGTCGGTGCCGTCGAGCAGGCGCGGGATCGGGTCGTGCCAGCCGGCGAAGGCGGCCCGTACGTCCCCGGCCGTGGTGGCCTCGGGGACGGCGGCGTACCAGTTGGTGCGGCCGGGCTCGACGGGGGTCATGCCGAAGAACCGGCCGCGGCCCCAGGTCTCGCTGTAGGTCCCCGTCTCGAAGCCGGCGATGCCGATCCAGGCGACCGTGCCGACGGCGCGGACCGCGCTGCCTCCGCCGAAGCGGGAGGTGCGCACGGTGCTGTTGATGCCGTCGGCGCCGACGAGCAGGTCGGCGTCCTCGACGGAGCCGGGATCGGTGAGGCGCTGCCCGTACGCGACGGGCGGGCCGCCGAGGCGGTCGAGTTCGGCGAGCAGGGCGTCGATCAGGTGGGGGCGGGAGACGAGGAGTTCGGGGCGGCCCGCCTTGCGCTCGACGCGTTCGAGGGGGAGGGCGGCGAGCACGGTGCCGTCCGGGCGGCGGATGTGGGCGTGCCGGTACGGGACGGCCCGCGCGCGCAGGGCGGCGCCGAGGCCGAGGCGGTCGAGGGCGGTCTGGGCGGTGGGGTGGATACCGAAGGCCGTGCCGTAGCGCTCGGGGGCGGTCCGGCGTTCGAGTACGGTCACGGACCAGCCCGCGCGGCGCAGCCCCACGGCGGTGGCGAGCCCGCCGACGCCCGCGCCGACCACGACGGCGCGGCCGGTTTCACTGTCTCCGATTCTCATGGCGTGCCCCTCGATCCCTCACTCCGGTTTCCCCGGACGGACGTACGGAACCTCGGCACCACGAGCATTTCACCACAGCCGTGGTACCCCATCTGTGGTACCACGATTGTGGTTATGCTGGCAAGGTGAATCAGGACCGCAGGGACCGGCTGCGCGACGCGGCGATGACAGTGCTGGCGGAAGCGGGCGGGCGCGGGCTGACCCACCGGGCCGTCGACGCCGCGGCAGCGGTACCGCTGGGCACGGCCAAGAACTACTTCCCGAACCGCGACGCCCTGCTGCGCGCCGTGGCGGAGCGCTGCGTGGAGCGGTACCGGGAGCTCGCCGCCGGCCTGGCGGGGACCGGGCCGGGACCGTCCGGGCGGGCGGAGCTGGCGGCCTTCCTCGCCGGCCTGCTGCGCGACGTCGCCGGGCCCGGCCGGCCGCGCCTGCTGGCCTACCTGGAGCTCCAGACCGAAGCCACCCGGCGGCCGTGGCTGGCCGCGCTGCTGGACCCGATCGGCGCCGCCGACTTCGCGGCGTACGGCCATCTCCTCGCCGGGGCCGGACTCCCGGCCGGACCGGAGCGGGCCCGCGCCCTGACCCTCGCCCTGCACGGGGCGATCCCGCACCTGCTCGCCGGTGCCCCGCAGACCCTGGCCGCGGCCGGGCTGGAGGACCTGGAAGGGTTCACGCGCCGGGTCCTGGACACCGTCTGCCCGGGGAACGAAGCGTGACCGGCCGGCTCGACCGGGCCGTCGGGGCCGTCCTGGGCTCGGCGGCGGGCGACGCGCTGGGCGCGCCCTACGAGTTCGGACCGGCCGGTGAACTGACCGCACGGGGACGGGAGATGCTCAGCGGCGGCGGCTGGGACCCCGGCGAGGCCACGGACGACACACAGATGGCGGTCCTGGTCGGGGAATCGCTGCTGGAGTGCGGCGGCCTCGAACTGCCCGACGTCTTCCGGCGGTTCCAGCGCTGGGCGGCCGGACAGCCCAAGGACATCGGCCTGCAGACCGAGGACGTACTGTCCAGCGGCGAACCCTGGGACCTCGCGGCCGCCCTGCACTTCCAGGTCAACGCGCGGGCGGCGGGCAACGGTTCCCTGATGCGGGCCTCGACCTCGGCGGTGTACTTCGCCCCCGCCGGACGGGAGGCCACCATGGACGCCGCCCGGCGGATCGCGGCCCTCACCCACGGCGACCGGGCCGCCTGGGAGGGCACCGCCGTCCTGCACGAGCTGGTACGGACCGCCCTGGACGGAGACGACCCTCTGTCCGCGCTCCCCGCGGCGCTCGATGCGCTGGACCCGGACCACCGCGAGCGCTACGCCCGCGTCCTCGACCCGGCCTGGCACCCGGACCTGGCCACCGAGTTCAACGGGGCGGTGTGGCCCTGCCTCGGCTCGGCGGTGTGGGCGCTGCGCACCACCACCGGGTTCGCGCAGGCCGTACGGGCCGCCGTGGACCTGGGCGGCGACACCGACACCGTCGCGGCCGTGACGGGCACCCTGGCCGGTGCGGTGTACGGCCAGGGTGCGGTCCCCGAGGAGTGGACGGGCCCGCTGCACGTGCCCCTGCCCGGGTTCGGCGACCGGGTCCTGGACGCGGGAGCACTGCGCGCCCTGGCCCACCGGCTCGACGAAGCGGGCTCCCGCGCCGCGGCCGGGCCCGGCTGAGGGGCTGCGCCCGGGAGCCCCGGACGCCCCGGACGCCCCGGGGTCAGCCGCAGCCGCAGCCTCCGCAGCCCCCGCCGCCGCCACAGCCGCCGTCGCCCCCGCAGCCGCCGCCGGAGGCGGTGCCGCCGGACGCGGTGCTCGCCGAGGTGCCGGTGGCCGTCGCCCGCGTGCCCGCGCTCCGCTTGCTCGCCTTCTGCGCGCGCGAGCGCTCCCGTTCCGCCTCGGCCTCCCGGTCGCGCTGCCACTGCTCGCTCGCGCGGTAGGAAGAGCCCGCCGGGGTCCACGGGCCGAGATCGTGCCTGCGGCGCGGCAGCAGGGGCGACGCGGTCAGGGAGGAACGCAGGCTGGCGCCGTACTCGTGGACGCCGTACTCGAGGACGATCTCGGCGCCCTCCCGCGGCACCCCGTAGAGCACCGCTTCGAAGGGCTCGGAGCGGGGGTCGATGTCGTGCAGTCCGTCCTGGAACACCTTCTCCGGGCCGCCCGCCAGCAGCCGGCCCCCGCCCCCGGAGTCCGTCTCCTGGGGCCGGCAGGAGATCAGGGGGCGCCCCGAGGTGTCGTCGGGGTCCGGGTACAGCCAGAAATGCCCCGACCGTGCGATCCGTACGCCCACCACGAGGACGGGCTGCCGCTCCTCGTACAGCCGCCGCGCGGCCCGGTCGGCGCCCCAGCCCCAGCCCATCAGGGTGGTCCCGAGCACCAGCAGGGGCAGCGCGATGCGCTGCTGGCCGAGGGCGTCGTAGGGGACGGGCTCGCCGTGTCCTGCGAAGTCCTTGACGATGCCCTCGACGAGGATGAACGCGGCCACCAGACACAGGACGCCGCCGGCCATGAACGACCCGTCGCCGCGCCGTTCCAGCCCGCGGGGCAGGTTCTCCGGGGCCGGGAACCGGGCCGGCCCGGCCGCGGCGCGGGCCAGCCTCTCCTGCCTGCGGCGGGACCACAGCCGCAGCAGCGTCCCCGCCAGCGCCCACAGCGATACGCCGCACACCAGGAGGAGCCCGGCCTCCGCCGCGCCGCCGGACACCGCACCCGCCGGGAGGGTGAGGGCCGACTCCAGCGCGAGGAGTGCGGCGGCGGCCGCGGCCGCGCCGGGCAGGTAGCGGTACCAGAGCGGCAGCGCCACCAGCAGCAGCACGTCGGGGTAGGCCCGCCAGGCGGTACCGGCCGTGGCGGGGCCGTCGCCGCCGCGCAGGAGCAGCACCAGCGAGACGATCACGAGGACGCCGAGAAGCCAACTCCCGGCGGCAGGGGCGAAGACGACCGGGACACGAGCCTTCATCCAGCGCTCGGAATCCGGAACACCCCATGTACGTATGTCAGTTGCCGGTCTCACGCCGGCGGGGAGGTGCTTGGCGTAGGCAATCACGGACCCAGTATGCGAGCACGCCCGCAACGGGGGAACCGCAATATCCGCTCCGGGTCAGGCGCCGACGGCCACGTTCCGCTCCAGGCCCGCCAGCAGGCGCCCCTCGGCGTAGCGCAGCGCCGTCGCCGGCAGGGCGGAGGGCCGCCCGCTGAGCAGCACGGTCAGGCCGCCGGTGCGCGGCAGGCCGGGCTCGGGGGTGGCGCCGAGGCGGCGCAGCGCCTGCACGGCGACGGCCTCGGCGGAGCCGTGGTACGTGATCTCCGCTCCCCCGGTGCGCTCGGCGAGGGCGGCCCTGATGGGGTCCCCGACGAGCTCGTAGTGCGTGCAGCCGAGCACCACGTCCGTGACGTCGGGTGGGGTGAGGGCGGCCGCGGCGGCGACGGCGCGTACGACGGCGGCCTCGTCGGCGGCCTCGACGGCGTCGGCGAGCCCGGGGCAGGGCACCTCGGTGACCGTCGCCCCGGCCGCGAAGTCACGGATCAGCCCGCGCTGGTACGGGCTGCCGGTGGTGGCGGGGGTGGCCCAGATCGCGACCCGCCCGCCGGCGGCCGCGGCGGGCTTGATCGCCGGGACGGTACCGATGACGGGGATCCCGGGCTCCAGATCGGCCCGCAGGGTGTCCAGGGAGTGCACGGAGGCGGTGTTGCAGGCCACGATCAGCGCGTCGGGGCGCAGCGCGGCGGCGGCCCGGGCGACGGAGCGGGCCCGCTCCGTGAGGTCGGCGGGCGTACGCGGACCCCAGGGCATGCCGTCGGGGTCGGAGGAGAGCAGCAGATCGGCGTCGGGCCGCAGCCGACGCGTCGCGGCGGCCGCTGCGAGGAGGCCGATTCCCGAGTCCATGAGCGCGATCTTCACCTGGTCACCTTAGTCGACGCCCCCACCCCGCCACATCGCCGCCCCAACCGCCCGGAGCCCCGAACGGGCAGACACCGGGCACAGGCCCACCGGGATCCGGGCGCGACCCCGGGCGGGTGCCGGCAGCCCCGTGCGGGGGCCGGGGGCAGAGCCCCGTGCGGGGTCCGGGGGCAGAGCCCCGTGCGGGGTCCGGGGGCAGAGCCCCGTGCGGGGTCCGGGGGCAGAGCCCCGGTTTCGGGAAGGGGCGGGGTGGGGGAATGCCCCGCAGGGCCCGCACCCGCACCACCCCCGCCCCCGCCGCGGCAGCGCGCCGCGGCAGCGCGACGCGGCAGCGCGACGCGGCAGCGCGACGCGGCAGCGCGACGCGGCAGCGCGACGCGGACGACGAGGACGCCAGGATCCGCGACACGCCCCGCAGGGTCCGGCACACTGCGCCCATGGGCCTTCTCCTCACCGCCTGCGCCTCCCTCGCCGCCTGGCTCTGGCTCACCCTCGCCCAGGGCATGTTCTGGCGTACCGACGTCCGCCTGCCCCCGCGCACCGCCCCCGCCCACTGGCCTTCCGTGGCGATCGTCGTGCCCGCCCGCGACGAGGCCGAGGTGCTCCCCCGCAGCCTGCCCTCGCTGCTCGCCCAGGACTATCCCGGCGAGGCCGAGATCGTCCTGGTCGACGACGGCAGCACCGACGGCACCGCCGCGACGGCCGCCCGCCTGGCCGCCGAGTGCCCGGGGATCCCCCTCACCGTGGTGTCCCCGGGCGAGCCCCCGCCCGGCTGGACGGGCAAGCTGTGGGCCCTGCGCCACGGCATCGCGTACGCCCGCCACGCGCACGCCGTCGAGCCGGACTACCTCCTCCTCACGGACGCCGACATCGCCCACGAGCCCGACAGCCTCCGCGAGCTGGTCGCCGCCGCGACCTCGGCCCGTCTCGACCTCGTCTCGCAGATGGCCCGGCTGCGGGTGACGGGTTTCTGGGAGCGCCTCGTCGTCCCCGCGTTCGTGTACTTCTTCGCGCAGCTGTACCCCTTCCGCCGGATCAACCGTCCCGCCGCCCGGACCGCGGCGGCCGCCGGCGGCTGCGTGCTGCTGCGTACCGCGGCCGCCGTCCGCGCGGACGTCCCCGACTCCATCCGGCAGGCCGTCATCGACGACGTCTCCCTGGCCCGCGCCGTGCAGGCGACCGGCGGCCGGATCTGGCTCGGGCTGGCGGAGCGCGTGGACAGCGTGCGCCCGTACCCGGGGCTCGGGGAGCTGTGGCGGATGGTGTCGCGCAGCGCGTACGCCCAACTGCGCCACCAGCCGCTGCTGCTCGCCGGGACGGTGGCCGGGCTGGTCCTCGTGTACCTCGTCCCGCCGGCCGCGCTCGTCGCGGGGCTCGCGGCGGGGCGCCCCGCCGTGGCGTGGGCCGGGGGCGCGGCCTGGCTGCTGATGGCCGGCACCTATCTGCCGATGCTGCGCTACTACGGGCAGTCGGCCGTCCTAGCTCCGCTGCTTCCGTTCACGGCGCTGCTCTACCTCCTGATGACGGTCGACTCGGCCGTCCAGCACTACCGGGGGCGCGGGGCGGCCTGGAAGGGCCGTACCTATGCCCGTCCCAGCGATGTGCGAAACAGCTGAGATGACGTCATCCGAGGTCACCGCGTTGTGACGCTGCGTCAGCGACAAGTAGGTGCAACGGCCAACCGGTGAGTACGAGTCAGAACAACGTGGGACGCAAGTGACGAATCGTGCAGGTGAACGTCAAGTGAAAGCTGTGGCCCTGACCTGCGAATATGCAGGTCAGGGCGGTGTTGACGGAACCTCGCTATGGACCCGGTGAAGTCGTGGGCTTAACTTAGGTCCCATGACCTCCCCCCGCTCCACTTATGGCGGCGGTTACTACTCCGCGCCCTCCTTCACGGACACCCCCATCTACGACTCCCTCGTCGCCGAACGCGGCACTCCGCAGATCGCCCCGATCCGCGTTCCGGCCGCCTACGAGTCGCCCAGTGCCGGTTACTCGAGCGGTGGATTCCTGCCGGCCCTCGCCTCCTCCCTGCCCGCCCTGCCGCCCGCGATGCCGCAGCAGCAGAATCCCGCCTACGGCTACGCGTATCCGCAGCAGGCCGCCCCCCAGCAGCCGATGCCGATGCCCATGCCCCTCCAGCACGCGCCGGCTCCGTACATCCCCCAGCAGCAGCCGGTCGCGGCCCGCGTGGGGTACGTACCGCAGCCCCAGCCGCAGCAGCCCCGTCCGGTCGCCGCGGGCACCGGGTACGAGGCGATGCGCCCGGCGGCCCCCCGCCCGATGGCCGCTCCCGCGCAGGTCCCCTCGTACGAGGACCCGTACGGCCGCCAGTACCAGCAGGGGCGCGGCTACTGAGCAGAGCGCGGGGCCGGGGGGCGGGTCCGCTGTGCCCTGCGCGAAACCAGCTGGGGCGGCGGGCGGGGCGGCTGGCAAGATGCCCCCATGCCGAACTTGTACGTCCAGTCGCTCCACGTCCATCCCGTCAAGTCCGTGGCGGGAGTCGCGCCCGCTGAGGCGGTCGTGGAGCCCTGGGGGCTGTCCGGGGACCGCCGCTGGGCGGTCGTCGACACCGAGGGCACGGTCGTGACCCAACGCCAGCAGGCGCGGCTGGCCTTGGCCTCGGCGCGCCCGCTGGAGGGCGGCCGGGTCACACTGTCGGGGCCGGGCATGCCCGAGCTGGTCGTGGAGGTGCCGGAGCCGGGACCGCTGGAACCCGTCAGCCTCTTCGGCAAGAAGGTCGAGACGGTGGTCGCGGCGCACGCCGCCGCCGACTGGTTCAGCGCCTACCTCGGCCTGCCGGTGCGGCTGGTGCACATGGACGATCCGGCCGTGCGCCGGCCCGTGGACCCCGACTACGCGCTGCCCGGCGAAACGGTCAGCCTCGCCGACGGGTATCCCCTGCTGACGACCACCCTCGCCTCGCTGGAGGCCCTCAACGCGCTGATCGCGGAGGGGGACCATCCCGCGGAGGGCCCGCTGCCGATGAACCGGTTCCGCCCCAATGTGGTGGTCGCCGGCGCCGAGGCCTGGGCCGAGGACGGCTGGCGGCGCATAGCGATCGGCGACGTGGTCTTCCGCGGCGCGCGCGAGTGCGGGCGCTGCGTCGTCACCACCACCGACCAGGCGACGGCCGAGCGCGGCCGGGAGCCGCTGAAGACCCTGGCGAGGCACCGCAGGATCGGGAAGTCGCTGGCCTTCGGGCGGCAGCTGGTGCCCGTGAAGCTCGGCACCGTACGGGTGGGCGACGAGGTGCGCGTACTGGAGTAGGACGCGAACCTGCCGGACGCCGCGGGCGACGTACGACGTGCGACACGACATGCGACACGACGTACGACCGACCACCGACCGCGGCCGCGCATGGCACCCGGGTCTCGAGTGTCGCTCGGACCGCCCTTGACCAGGGCGGGCGGAATGACACCTTCGAGGGGCTCCGGGTGTCCACTGGAACCAACGGACCGGGCGGGGCCGTTGAAGATTTCGCGACGTGTGGGCATCCACGGGGCACGAGCACCGGATCGGGTGACAGGCGGCGCGCGCGTCCCGGAATGCGCGTCCACCGGGCATGCGGAAGGCTTGGACGCGCAGGCAGACGGATGGCTGGCGTAAGTAGGGGGAGCCGGGACCGTGCGGACAGCAATGGGAGTGTGGCGTTGGCGGCGCAATCCGCTGCGCCGGCCGACAGATCGTTTCGAGGCGTGGGTGGCGTTCGCCGCTCTGGTGTGCGTCCTGCTGGTGGCTCCGGCCGTCGGCTGGGTCGCGGGCCTTCAGGTGGACGGCACGCTGCAGCGGGCGGCGCGCGAGCAGCGGCACGAGCGGTATCTCGTACCGGCCGTGGTCGTCCGGCCGGAGGCGGGGCCGGTCGCCGGGGCGGAGGCGGATCCGGCGGCCCAGCGGCAGACGCCGGAGCGGACGCGGATCGTGGCCGCGTGGACCGCGCCCGACGGCAGCAGCCATGAGGGTACGGTCCCGGCGGCGGAGGAACCGCCCCGTCCCGGCGACCGGTTCCGGATATGGACCGACACCCGGGGGCGGCTGGTGGGGCAGCCGCTCGACCCGTCCTCCGCGTCCTTCCACGCGGGGATGGCCGGGCTGGCGGCCGCACTGACGGCGGCCGCACTGGTGGAGACGGTCCGGCGGCTGGTCGTACGCCGGCTCATGCATCGGCGGTACATACGGCTGGACCGCGCGTGGGCGGCGGCCGGGCCCGACTGGGGCCGTGCGGGCGCGGGCAGCTGACCTGGCAACTCACCGGCCCCACGCGCGCTACGGTGGAGCCGGGGACCGCATCGGTCACTTCAGCCGCTGCGGACGGCACGACTGTGAACGGCAACGCTGTGAACGGCAACGCCGTAACCGGCGCGGCTGTGAACGGCTTCAGTCGCTTCGGCCGCCCCGGCGGCGCGAGTACGAGGGTGGGGGCACGACAGCACCATGGCTCAGGGCACGGTCCAGGTGACACACGGCGGGGCCTCGCGTTGGCGGCGGCGCTCGGGTGAGTATCCGACGCTGAGCGCGGCGCTGGCCGCCGCGGGCGACGGCGACGTGCTGTCGATCGCGCCCGGCACCTACCGGGAGAACCTGGTCCTGCGCCACGCCGTCACCCTGCGCGGGCCCGAGGGCGCCGTCGCCGGGTCGGTGCGGATCGCCCCGCTCGACGGGGTGGCGCTGACCGTGCGCGCCTCCGCCGTCGTGCAGGACCTGTACCTGGAGGGAGCGGACGGGGCGGCGCCCGCGCTCCTCGTCGAGGACGGCTCCCCGGAGCTCACCGACCTGCGCGTGCACACCCGTTCGTCGGCCGGCATCGAGGTGCGCGGCGGGGCCCGGCCCCTGGTGCGCCGGTGCACGGTGGAGAACCCGGCCGGGATCGGCATCTCCGTCCTGGACGGCGGCGGCGGGGTCTTCGAGGAGTGCGAGGTCGTCGCGGCCGGGCAGGCCGGGGTCTCGGTGCACGGCGGGCACCCCCGGCTGGAGCGCTGCCGGATCCACCACGCCACGGGCGCGGGCATCGCGGTCACCGGCGAGGGCTCGGGCCTGGAGGCGCTGGGCTGCGAGGTGTACGAGATCAAGGGCGCCGGGGTGCGGATCGCGGCGCGCGCCGCGGCCCGGCTCACCGACTGCGCGGTGCACCGCACCTCCGCCGACGGGGTCACCCTCGACACCGACGCCGTGCTCAGCCTCGCCGGCTGCGACATCCACGACATCCCGGAGAACGCGGTGGACCTGCGCTCCCGTTCGGTGCTGACCCTCAGCAGGACCACGGTCCGCCGGTTCGGGCGCAACGGTCTGTCGGTGTGGGATCCGGGAACCAGGGTCGATGCCGAGTCCTGCGAGATCCACGACAGCACGGGCGACTATCCGGCAGTGTGGATCAGCGACGGCGCCACCGCCTCCCTGGACTCCTGCCGTGTGCACGACGTGCCGGACGCACTGTTCGTACTGGACCGGGGTTCGCGGGCCGATGTCGTCGACAGCGACCTCTCGCAGGTCCGCAACACCGCCGTGTCGGTCAGCGACGGGGCGACGGCGCAGCTCGACGACTGCCGGATCCGCGAGGCGGGCACGGGCGCCTGGTTCCGGGACCACGGCAGCGGCGGCACCCTCGCCAACTGCACGATCGACGGTGTGCAGACGGGTGTGATCGTCACCAAGGGCGCCGATCCCGTCCTGGAACGGTGCACGGTGAGCTCGGCCGCCGAGGCCGGGTTCTACGTGTCGGCGGGCGGCCGCGGCACCTTCACGGCCTGCCGGGTGTCGGGCAGCGCCGGCTTCGGCTTCCACGTCATCGACGGCTGCCGCACCACCCTCGACCGGTGCCACACCGAGCGCTGCGCGCGCGGGGGCTACGAGTTCGCGGAGGACGGCCCGCTCGCCGAGGGCTGCACCAGCGACGAGTCGGGGCCCCGGCTCGCCGCGCAGGCGGCGGGCGGCGGGCAGGCCGGGGCGCAGGCGGGGATCCGTACGGTCTCCGCGGCGCGTGACTCCGTAGGGCAGGCCGCGCAGGTGCCCGCGCCGCGGCCGGCCGACGTGGCGGGTCCCGGGGCGGTGGCGGCGGACCCGGCGGCGCGGGGTTCGGGCGAGGTCCTGGGCCAGCTCGACGCGCTGGTGGGCCTGGACAGCGTCAAGCGCGAGGTGCGCGCGCTCACCGACATGATCGAGGTGGGGCGCAGGCGGCAGCAGGCGGGCCTCAAGGCGGCCTCGGTGCGCCGCCATCTGGTGTTCACGGGCTCCCCCGGCACGGGCAAGACCACCGTCGCCCGGCTGTACGGGGAGATCCTCGCCTCCCTGGGGGTGCTGGAGCGCGGGCACCTGGTCGAGGTGTCCCGAGTGGACCTGGTCGGGGAGCACATCGGGTCCACCGCGATCCGTACGCAGGAGGCCTTCGACCGGGCGCGCGGCGGGGTGCTGTTCATCGACGAGGCGTACGCGCTGGCCCCGGAGGACTCGGGGCGGGACTTCGGGCGTGAGGCGATCGACACGCTGGTGAAGCTGATGGAGGACCACCGGGAAGCCGTGGTGGTGATCGTCGCCGGGTACACGGCGGAGATGGAACGGTTCCTGACGGTCAACCCGGGGGTGGCGTCCCGGTTCTCACGGACCATCACCTTCGGCGACTACGGCCCGCAGGAGCTGCTGCGGATCGTGGAGCAGCAGGCGGAGGAGCACGAGTACCGGCTCGGCGAGGGCACCGAGGAGGCGCTGCTGGCGTACTTCACGGAGCTGCCCAAGGGCCCGGCCTTCGGCAACGGCCGTACCGCGCGGCAGACCTTCGAATCGATGGTGGAGCGGCACGCGGGCCGGGTCGCGCAGCTGGCCGAGCCGAGTACGGACGAACTCACCCTGCTCTTCGCGGCGGACCTTCCGGTCCTGCCGGGCCTGCCCGCTCAGCCCGCTCTGCCGGCGCCTTGCTGATCCGCTGGGCGGGCAGTTCCCTCGCGTTGTCGTGTACGTCGGCCCGCGCGGCGGCGGCCAATCGCGCGAGGAGCGCGTCGCGTTCGGTGGTGAAGGCAGGATCGGCCTCGTAGTCGCCGTGCCCGAGGATCGGCGCGGGCAGCGGGTGGCGGGGGCTGCGTCCGTAGGCGAGCGGATCGGCGAGGGGGCCCCGGTCGACGGGCTCCGCGCCGTCGGCGGCGACGGCGACCGGGCCGCCGATGGGGTCGGTGGCCCGCCACAGGTTGCGCCAGCAGTCGAGGTCCCGGTGCAGGGCGGCGAGCGGGCCGGGACCGAAGTAGGCGGGGAACCAGCGGCCGTAGAGCCGGGCCAGCGGGGAGCCGTAGGTCAGCAGCGCGACGCGGCGGCGCACCTCGGGCGGCAGCTGCCGGACGGCGGCGGCCGCGAGGACGCTGCCCTGGGAGTGCCCGGAGATGACGAGGCGGCCGCCGGTGCCTCCGGTCCAGGCGGCCATGCGCCAGGTGAGGTCGGGGACGGCCCGCTCGGCGTAGCAGGGCGGGGCGAAGGGGTGGGCGGCGCGGGGCCAGAAGGTGCCGACGTCCCACAGGATGCCGATGGTGCGGCGGGCGGCGGGGTCGCGGTAGGCGCGGCGGCCCCAGGTGACGAAGGCGGCGATGCCGAGGCCGATGAGCCAGGACCCGGTGTCCTGGGCGGCGCGGGCGGCGGCCTCCAGCAGCGGGTGGGTGCCGCGCGCGGCCTCGCCGGGGACCTTGCCGCTGAGCCAGGCCCCGGCGAGGGCGCCCGCGCCGAGCAGCAGGGTGATGCCGGAGACGGCCCCCACGAACCAGGGCGCCGAGTCGGTGAGCGCGGCGGCGGCCCGGGCCCCGGCGATCCGGCGGCTGCGGGCGGGGTCGGGCCGCTCGCCGGGGTACTCGGCGGCGACGGCCCTGGCGGTCCGGCGCCGGGTACGGGCGGCGCGGGCCCCGACCCCGGCGGCCAGCAGGGCCAGGGCGAGCAGCATCGGCGGCAGGACGGCGGCCTGCCAGGACAGCAGGACGGGCGGCCCGGCCAGCCGGGCGCCGGCCATGCCGGGAGTGGCGTCCCCGTCGAGCCAGTCGGCGACCCGCTGGGCGACCCCGCCGGACATGACCCCGCCGAGCGCGCACCCGAGCACGGCGACGGCGGGCCCGCCGAGGCCCCCGAGGGCGGTGCCGGGACCGGATGCCGCCCGGGGCGCGCCCCGGTGGAGGCGGCGGGCGACGACGGCGAGGGCGAGCACGCAGCAGCCCTGGCCGAGCATGAGCACCCCGAAGGCGAAGTCGCCCAAGAGCCGTCCGGTGGAGGTCCAGCCGGGGCGCGGCCAGGCGGCATGCGCGAGGACGCCGGCCAGCAGCACGAGGGCGCCGCCGGGCAGCAGGGTGACGGCGGCCCGGTCGAGCCGGTGGTCGGGCCGGGCCTCGCTGCGGCCGCGCCGGCAGACGACCCGGACGACGATGACGGCCCCGACGGCGAGCAGCCCCTCCACCGCCCAGCCGGCCGCCTGGAGGAGGGGGCCTGTGCCGTCGGCGCGGTCGTGGCGCAGGGTGGGCGCGGCGACGGCCGCCGCGACGGTGAGCAGCCCGGCGGCGGTATGGGCGGCCCGCAACCGCGCCACGATCCGCCGCCCGTACCAGAACCCGGCCGCCCCGAGCCCGGCGTCGTCGACATCGGCGGCGTCGCCCGGGGCGACGTCGGCCGAGGGCGTGCCCGGGGTGAGGGGGCCGGGGGGTGCCGTGGGGGGTGGCTGGGATTCGTAGGCGTTCCAGGTGCGGGTCGACAGGAACCAGAGGAGGCCCGTGAGGGCGGCCGGGACCAGGGCCGCGAGGGCAATGCGGCGGCCGGGCTGGCCCCACCGGCCGCCGGGGCGCAGGAACCCGAGCCAGGAACGGGACGCGGTGCAGGACGCGTTGCCCGCGCACTGCCAGGCGAACAGGTCCAGCGCGACCTCGCAGGCGGCGGCGACCAGCAGGACGGTGAGGCTGAGGGCGAGCAACCGTACGAGGAGCCCGTACGCCCGCACGGCCCGCGGCGAGGCCCCGGCGGGCCCGGCGGCGGGGCGGGCCCAGTGGGCGAGGTTGGCCACCATGAAGGGCAGGAGCAGCAGCCACAGCGCGCGGGCGCCGTTGCCCGAGGTGAGCCGGGACCAGCAGTACGCCTCGGGCACGGGCCGGCCGGCGTAACGCGCGGGGTGCGCCTCGGCGTCGGCGTCCTCGGCCCGCCGGAACACGGCGGCGGTGGAGTCCCCGCTGATCCGGACGGTGTGGGGATCGCCGAGCAGTTCCCCGGGCGAGGCCCCGGCGACCCCGTGCACGAACAGTTCGAGGGAGAGTGCCGGGGCAGCGCCCTCAGCGATCCGGGGCGGCGCACCGCCGCCCCAGCCGGCGCCGGGGGGTGTCGGGGTGGCGGGGTTCTGCATCGGAGTCTCCGCGCGTCGGGGCCTGTGGGCGGCGGGCCCGGGGTGTCGTCGAAGTCCCGCCCGGCGGCGGCGCCGCTGTGGCGGGGCCCCTCCAGCATCTCGCGCGGGGGCTCCGCTGCCCAGGCCCCGTACGCGTGACGGGCGGGCCGCCGCAGACATCTGACGGGGCGCCAGATAGGGTGGCGCGGCCGCACGTTCACGCCGCACCGCAGGGGGTACCGCCATGACCCGCCGACTCCGCCCCGTGGAGCTGGACTTCGCCGCCACCGCGCCGACGCGCCTGGTCTTCACGGCCACCACCGCGGCCGCGCCCGACTCCGTGTACCGGGCTCTCGCCGAGGAGGTGTCGGGCTGGCCGAGCTGGTTCGGCGCGGTCACCCTGGCGCGGCCGACGCGCGGCGGCGCGGGCCGGGAGATCGGGCTGCGCGGCGGGGTGCGCTTCCAGGAGACCGTCATGGCGGCGGATCCGGAGCGGCGCTACGCCTACCGGGTCGACGAGACCAACGTGCCGGGCGTACGGGCCCTGTTGGAGGAGTGGCGGCTGACCCCCGAGGGCTCGGGCACGCGGGTCCGCTGGACCTTCGCCGCCGACGGCCCGGCCCCCTTCCGGCTGGCCCTGGCCGCCGCCCGCCCGGGCCTCGGCCACTCCTTCCGTACGGCGGTCCGCGCGCTGGACGGCCGGCTCGCCACCGGACGGCCCGGCGCGGGGCACTAGGCCCTGTCGTCAAAGTGGCGCCTGGCCCGCGACGCCCGGCACCGCACCTCGCCACCGGACGCCGCGGGCCTGACCGGCGCCACTTTGACGACATGACCTAAGGCCAGTGCCGGGCGGCTCGGGCCGGGTCAGATCGCGGGGTACCGGGCGGCCTTGTTCCCGTAGCCGCCCGCGCTCCACACCCGGACGCGGAACTCGTGCAGGCTCATCGCCGGGCCGAGCGTGAAGTGCGCCGTACCGCACCGGGCGCAGTACCAGCCGGCGGACCAGGCCCGGTCGGCCGCGGCCCGGCCGGGCCGGGAGCGCCGCCGCCAGATCGCCTTGCGCAGGGCCGAGCCGGCGAGCAGCAGCAGGCCGGCCGCGAGGGTGGCGCCGGAGATCCACCCCAGCACCGGGTAGGCGGAGTCGACGACGAAGTGGCCGTCGCCGTTGCCGGTCGCGACGAACCGCGTCGCCAGGTCCCGCTCGAACCACATCCCCGCGAGCGCCCCCCAGATGAAGGTGCCCACCGAGATCACCAGCAGCGACGCCGCCCAGCAGCCGGCGTTCTCGCCGTCGGGTGCGGGCGGGGCCGGGGCCAGGGCCTGGGCCAGCGCCGAGTTCTCCTCGGCGACGGAGACCTTCTGGTCGTCGCCGGTGCCGGTCTCCTCCCGGCGGGTGGACTTCGCGCCGAGGTAGGCGGCCGTCACGCCCAGCACGCGGTCCCGCAGGCCGCATCTCGGGCAGGCGGCCACGCCGCCGCCGCTGCCCGCGGCGTCGTCGTCGGCCACCGCTTCGTCGGCCACCACGCCGTCGGCCACCACGCCGTCGGCCACCACGCCGTCGGCCACCGTACCGTCGCTGTCCGCCATGACGTCCCCCCGGATCCGGCGCGCGCTCACGCGCCGGCACAGCCTAGCCAGCCGACTGCCGCCCGGCCAGGGGGAGTTCGTGGTCCGCGTACCGGCGGGAGGGACGGACTACGCCGTCGGCTCGCGCCACTCCCCCGTCGTCAGCAGCGTCTCCAGCGTCTTCGCGTAGGGCGCGATGTCGAGTCCCTGCGCCGCGAGCCACTGGTCCGAGTAGTACTTGTCGAGGTAGCGGTCGCCGGGGTCGCAGAGGAGGGTGACGACGCTGCCCGTGCGGCCCGCCGCCACCATCTCGGAGATGATCTTCAGCGCGCTCCACAGGCCGGTCCCGGTGGAGCCTCCCGCCTTGCGCCCTATGGCCTGTTCGAGGGCCCGGCAGGCGGCGACGCTCGCCGCGTCCGGCACCTTCATCATGCGGTCGATGGCGCCCGGTACGAAGCTCGGCTCCATCCGGGGCCGGCCGATGCCCTCGATGCGCGAACCGCAGTCGCTGCTCGCGTGCGGGTCGCTGCGGGTCCAGCCGTCGAAGAAGCAGGAGTTCTCGGGGTCCGGGACGCAGACGCGGGTGTCGTGCTGCATGTAGTGCACGTAGCGCGCGATGGTCGCGGAGGTGCCGCCGGTGCCCGCGGTCGCCACGATCCACGCGGGCTCGGGGTAACGCTCCAGGCGCAGCTGCTGGTAGATGGACTCGGCAATGTTGTTGTTGCCGCGCCAGTCCGTGGCGCGCTCGGCGTAGGTGAACTGGTCCATGTAGTGGCCGCCGGTGCGGGCGGCCAGCTCGGCGGACTCCTCGTACATCTTCATCGAGTCGTCGACGAAGTGGCATTCGCCGCCGTGGAATTCGATGAGCCGGCACTTCTCGGGGCTGGTGGTCCGCGGCATGACGGCGATGAACGGGACGCCGATCAGCTTGGCGAAGTAGGCCTCGGAGACGGCGGTGGAGCCGCTGGAGGCCTCGATGACGGGGCGGCCCGGGCGGATCCATCCGTTGCACAGCGCGTACAGGAACAGGGAGCGGGCCAGACGGTGCTTCAGGGAGCCCGTCGGGTGCGTGGACTCGTCCTTGAGGTACAGGTCGATGCCCCACTGCTCGGGGAGCGGGAAGCGCAACAGGTGGGTGTCGGCGGAGCGGTTGGCGTCCGCCTGGACCTTGCGTACGGCTTCTTTGAGCCAGGCGCGGTAGTCCGTGTCGCTGCGGTCGACGTCGACGGTCGTCGTCGCGTTCGAGGCCGTCGTACCGGTGGTACCGGTGGGACCGGTGGTGCTCATGCGCCTTGCTCCTTTGTCCGTTCCGTGGCCCCCCACTTTCGCAATGTACCCCTCCCACCTGCGCAAATGATTGCTTTGGGTCTCTATGCGGATCGCTTTAGTTCGCGTTCGGTTGCACTCCGGGCGACCGTGGGTGACCCTGGTGGTGCGTCACCGAGGGTGCAGCACCCGTAACAATGATGTCGGGGAGTCGCAGCCGTGATCAGTCATTCCCGCAGGCACTGCGTCGTGGAACTGCAGGCCTTGCCCGCGCGGATCGGTCAGGTCCGCCGAATCGTTTCTGCACAACTGCGCCACTGGCAGCTCGACCCGCTCATAGACCGGGCTGCGCTGGGCGTGACGGAGCTGCTCAGCAACGTCCACCGCCATGCGCAGCCCGACAAGGTGTGCACGGTCGAGATCGAACTCCGCCTCGGACGGCTCACCGTCTCCGTCCACGACAGCGATCCGCGGCTGCCCGTACGGCGCGAGACGGCCGGCCTGGAGACCTGCGGGCGGGGGCTGGCCCTGGTCGAGGCGCTCAGCGAGGCCTGGGGGGCGCGGCCCCTGGAGAACGGTCCGGGCAAGGTGGTGTGGTTCTCCCTCCGGGCGGCCCCCACCGCGGCGGCGCCGCTCCGTACGGTCCACCTCGGGGCGAAGAAGCCCGTACGGGAACCCGCGCGCCCGGTGCTCGCCGCCGTGGACGCCGGGCCCGTGGTGACCGGCGTGCCGGTGTCGGTCTCGGCCGGTCCCAGGCCCGGCTGACACCCCCGCGGCCCCACCGCACCCCCTCGAACCGGCACCGCCCCCGACGCCCGGCCCGTCCTCGGCGTCGGGCAGCCGGGCCCCGGGCTCCGCGGCGGGCGCGCACCTCGGGCCACCTCACGCCGCGCTCGGGCCGCCTCGGTCACCTCCCGCCGCACTGGCCGCCTAGGGCCGCCCCCTGCCGCCCTCAGGCCGCCGCAGGCCGCCGTCGGCCCCCTTCAGGCCGCCGCGCCCAGCGTCCCCAGCGGGTCGTCCAGCACCGGCTGCCAGGCCAGCTCCGCCGCCCCGACCAGGCTGTTGTGGTCGAGGGTGCACGGCAGGATCGGCACGCCGCCGCTGCGCCCCCACAGGCTGCGGTCGGCGACCACCGCGCGCAGCCGCTCGGGGTCGGCGTGGAGCAGCTCCCGGTGCAGGCCGCCCAGGATGATCCGGTCCGGGTTCAGGATGTTCACCAGCCCGGCGAGGCCCAGCCCGAGCCGGTCGATGAGCTCCTCGGTGGCGGCCCGCACGCCCGGGTCTGCGTACTCCGTGCGCAGCAGGTCACGGGCCTGCTGGAGCAGCGACACCTCGGGGCCGGGGATGCGGCCGGCCGCCGTCAGGAAGGCCAGCGGGTCGGCCTCCACGTCGAGGCAGCCGCGGCTGCCGCAGTGGCAGGGGCGGCCTTCGGGGTTGACGGTGAGGTGGCCGACCTCCAGGGCGAGGCCCGCGCTCCCGCTGTGCAGCCGCCCGTCCAGCACCAGCGCCCCGCCGACCCCGCGGTGCCCGGTGGCCACGCACAGCAGGTGCTGCGCGCTGCGGCCCGCGCCGTGCCGGTGCTCGGCGAGCGCGGCGAGGTTGACGTCGTTGCCGGTCAGGGCCGGTCCGTCGATCCCGGCGGCCTTGACGCGCTCGGCGAAGATGGCCCGTACGGGAGAGCCGGCCGGCCAGGCCAGGTGGAGGGGGTTGAGGGCGGTGCCCTCGGGCTCCGCGACCGCCGAGGGCACCGCGAGGCCCGCGCCGACGCAGCGCCGCCCGGACTCGGCGAGCAGCGCGGCGCCCGCCTCGACGACCGCCCCGAGCACCTGCGCGGGGTCGGCGGAGACGGTGACCTTGCCGGGTGCGGTGGCCACGATCCGCCCGCCGAGGCCGACCAGCGCCGCCCGGAAGCCGTCCGGGTGCACCTGCGCGGCCAGAGCCACCGGGCCGTTCTCGTCGACGGCGAGCCGGTGCGAGGGGCGGCCCTGGCCGCCGCCGGCCCCACCGGGACGGGAGTCGACGCGGATCAGGCCGAGCGCCTCCAGTTCGGCGGCGACGGCTCCGGCGGTGGCGCGCGTGACGCCGAGCTCGGCCGTCAGGACCGCACGCGTCGGGGCCCGGCCGGTGTGGACGAGCTCCAGCGCCGGGCCGAGCGCGCCCCGGCCCCGCTCCAGCCGGGTCCTCGCGGAAGCCGAGGCGGCGGCGGAGGCGGACGCGGCGGCGGACGCGGCCTCGGCCCCGGACACCGGCGAGGAGACCGAGGCCGCCGGGGCCTCCGGCGTCGTCGCGGAGACCGTGGACACATCCCCCACCCGCGGCGGGGCCCCGTTGCCGTTCATGTCATGGATCCTCGCATGATCGGGAGGCCCCGGACGCCCGTCTACGGCCCGAGGCCGCCGACCCGCAGTGTGATGTTGAGCCGCCCGGTCAGGCCGAGGTCCGGCGGCCCGGTGCCGGGCAGGACCTTCGGCACCCCGTGGTGGGCCAGTCGGCTCGGGCCGCCGAAGACGAACAGGTCCCCGCTGCGCAGCTCCACGTCCTGGTACGGGCGTCCGCGCGTGGCCGTGTTGCCGAAGCGGAAGAGACAGGAGTCACCCAGGCTGAGGGAGACCACCGGGGCTCCGGAGCGCTCCTCGGCGTCCCGGTGCATGCCCATCCGGGAGTCGCCCGTGTAGAAGTTCACCAGGGCGATGTCGTACTCCTCCCCGGGCGGCGGGGGCGTTCCGTAGGCGTCGGTGACGGCCCGGTGTCCCAGCTCGGAGAGCCAGGCGGGCATCGGCTTGACCGGGGCGCCGTCGCCGTCGACGGCGGTGCGCGCGTATCCGTACGGGTACCAGTGCAGGCCCAGGCACACCTGCCGGGCGGTCATCGTCCCGCCCCCGGGGGTGCGTACGGTCCGCAGTCCGGCGGGCGGGCGCGCCCACGCGCGGCAGGCGTCGAGCAGCTCGCGCTGGCGGCGCGGGCCCAGCCAGTCGGGCAGGTGGACGGCGCCGGGTGCGATCCCGGTCCGCTCGCGCGCGAAGAGTTCCCCGTTCACCCCTCCATTGTCGGCGGACCTGCTGGCAGACTCGCGACATGAAGATCACCGAGTACGTGGAGACCCTCGCGCGGGAAGGCGAGCTGCTCGCCGAGGCGGCCGAACGGGCGGGGACGGACGCCCCGGTGCCCACCTGTCCCGAGTGGCGGGTGGCCGGCCTGCTCCGGCACACCGGTGCCGTGCACCGCTGGGCGGCCGGGTACGTGGCGGACGCCCGGGTGGAGCCCGTGGAGTTCCCGGAGGCGCCGGAGCTGGCGGGCGCGGAGCTGCTGGCCTGGTTCCGGGAGGGGCACGCGGCGCTGGTCCGGACCCTGACCGAGGCCCCGGCGGACGTCGTGTGCTGGACCTTCCTGCCGACGGCCCCGCCGTCGCCGCTGGCGTTCTGGGCGCGGCGGCAGGCGCACGAGACGACCGTGCACCGCTTCGACGCGCAGGCCGCGCTGGGCATCGGCTTCGGCGCGGTGGCGCCGGAGTTCGCGGAGGACGGCATCGACGAGCTGCTGACCGGCTTCCACGCCCGGCCGCGCAGCCGGGTGCGGACCGAGGAGCCGCGCGTCCTGCGGATCCGGGCGGTCGACACGGGCGCGGTGTGGACGGTGCACCTGTCGCGCGAGCCCGCCCGTACGGTGCGGGGCGACACCGGCGAGCCGGCGGACTGCGAGCTGACCGGTGAGGCGGCCTGGCTGTACACGGCCCTGTGGAACCGGCTGCCGCTGGCCGGCCCCGGGGTGGGCGGCGACGCTTCGCTGGCCCGGCTGTGGAGCGGGACGGCCGGAATCTGATGCCCCCGCGCCAGGGCTCCTTGTCGGGGGCGGCGTGCGCTGGGACCCTGCCCGGTATGGGCAGGCGCGGCAGTGCGGAGCGGGACGCGGTCACCGTCGAGATCGGCTACGCGTTCGTCAGCGCGTGCTTCGCCGCGGCGCTGGTCTTCGCGGCGGTGTACGGGGCCGCGCCCGCCCTGGGTCTGTCCCGCGCCGCGCACGGGTTCCTGGAGGTCGCGGGCGGGGTGCTGGCCGGGGTGGTGTTCCTGCTGCGGGTCGTCCACGTCCTGTGGCGGTTCGGCCGGCGGGGGAATCCGGATGCGCGGGGGACGTCCGGTTGACAGGGTGGGGGCATGAAGTCCCAGCTCCGACACGGTTCACGCGCCGCGGCCCGCCCCGGGCCCCGCGGCGTCCTGCGGGCGCCCGGCCCGCCGCGCTCCCCGCACCGCCCGCACACCGCCGTCCCCCTCGTCCGTCGGGAGGCGCACGGTGGCTGACCTGATCACCACACCCGTCGACGCCGCCCTGCTGCGCGGCGCCCTCGACGTGGAGCGCACGCCGCGCGGCGTGCTGCCGCACCGGCTGCCCGCGCGGGCGCGCGCCCAGTTCCCCGACGCCTACCTGGCCACGGTCGAGACCCAGCCGTCCGGGGTGCGGCTCGTCTTCCGCACCCGGGCGACGGTCGTGGAGCTGGACGCGCTCCGCACGAAGAACGCCTACCAGGGGGCGCCGCCCCGCCCCGACGGCGTGTACGACCTGCTCGTGGACGGCCGGCCGGCGGGGCGGGCCGCGTCGAACGGCGGCAACGTCCTGCTGGTGGACCTGGCCACCGGCGCGGCGCAGACCCTGCCCGGCCCGGTCGGCACCGTCCGCTTCGACGGCCTGCCCGACCGGGTGAAGGACGTGGAGATCTGGCTCCCGTACAACGAGGTCACCGAGCTCGTCGCACTGCGCACCGACGCCCCCGTAGAGCCCGCGCCGGACCACGGGCGCCGGGTGTGGCTGCACCACGGCAGCTCCATCAGCCACGGCTCCGACGCGGCGAGCCCGACCGCGATCTGGCCGGCGCTGGCCGCCTCGCTGGGCGGGGTGGAACTGGTCAACCTGGGGCTGGGCGGCAACGCCCTCCTCGACCCGTTCACCGCGCGCGCCCTGCGGGACACCCCGGCGGACCTGATCAGCGTGAAGATCGGCATCAACATCGTCAACACGGACGTGATGCGGCTGCGCGCCTTCGGCCCGGCGGTGCACGGTTTCCTCGACACCATCCGCGAGGGGCATCCCACGACCCCGCTGCTGGTGGTCTCGCCGGTCCTGTGCCCCCTCCAGGAGGACACCCCGGGGCCCATCACCCCGGAGTTCGACGGGCAGAAGCTGAGCTTCCGGGCGCTGGGCGACCCGGCGGAGGTCGCCGCCGGGCGGCTGACGCTCAACGTGATCCGCCGCGAGCTGGCCCGCATCACCGCCGAGCGCGCCGCCGACGACCCGCACCTGCACCACCTCGACGGCCGCGCCCTCTACGGCGAGGCGGACTTCGCCGAGTTCCCGCTCCCGGACGGGCTCCACCCGGACCCGGCGGGGCACCGCCGCATCGGGGAGCGGTTCGCCGGGCTGGTCTTCGGCTCGGGCGGGCCGTTCGCCGGCTGAGGGAAGGTTTCGCCACCGGTGGCGACGGCGGTGGCTCAGCCGAGGGTCGCGGCGTACGAGGTCTGGGGACGGAACTTCCAGGCGGGGGCGGCGTTCCAGGGGTTGGGCATGACGGTGCTGGTCGCGAAGGCGTAGCCGGCGCCGCGCTCGAAGGCGGTACGGAGGGTGGCGCGCATCGCGGAGGCGTCGGGGACGTCGTGGACGAGGTGCCAGAACGCGGTGCCGCTCGGGTCGAGTTCGGCGCCCGGGCGGTAGCCGGTGGCGGCGTTGAACACGTTGCCGCCGAAGGGGCCGGCGGAGGTGTACGCCGCGTAGGTGTCCTCGAAGGTGACGAAGACGTCGGCGGTGCGGCGGCCGGGCTCCAGGTAGCAGTCGGCGATGGGGGTGCCCGGGTTGTTCACGACCAGGTCGGGGGCGTCCGGGTCGACGGCGTGCATCGTGTCCTCGACGTAGCGGCGCAGTTCGGCGTAGCGGTCGCGGGTGGCGTTGGCGGGGCCGCAGTCGCGGCTGACGACGTCGAAGAAGATGCCGTCCACGTGGAGGCGGCCGTCGGCGGCGGCGTCCGTGGGCCTGAGGTAGTTGTCGACGGAGGCCTTGATCTCGGCGAGGTCCCGGTTGCCGTGGTCGGTGTGGACGTAGCCGAGGACCTTGGTCCGCTCGCCGGTGGCGGTGGTGCCGGCCCGCAGGGCGTCGGCGCGGGCGCGCCAGGGGGCGTCGAAGGGGGCGTCGCCGTTGCCCGGGTTGAGGACGACCACGGAGGCGGCGGGGCCGGTGGCGGTGAGATCGGCCAGCACCGGGTCGTCGGCCCAGACGTAGGCGGGCACGGCTATCTCCAGGCCGCGCACGCCGGGCGGCCGGGGGGTGGGCCTCACGGACGGTGCGGGGGCGGCGGGTGCGGCGGCGGACGGTGAGGCGGGGGCGGGGGCGGGGGCTGGGGCGGGGGACGCCTGGGGTCTCTCCCCGGGAAGGCGGGCCGGGGTGCGCGGCCCGTCGGCCGACGCGTCCACCGCGGGGGCCGGGGCCGCCAGTAACCCGGTCAACAGGACGGCGTACAGGGCCTTCACGGCGCGGGCGCGGGCCATGCGTGTTCCTCCGGCGGCGGGACGGGAGCGGGGACGGGGCAGGGGCGGAAGGCGGGACCCGTCGAACACTAGACGCGCGAAAAGTCGATGAAAGCCGAACGACTCACTTTGGTGTGAGGAACAGAAAAGCGATCTGTCACCTCATCATGCGAGCCTCCGTCAGACGGCCGTCAGCCCCACCCCGTACGCCAGCCGGTCCACCGCGTGCGCGAAGAACAGGTCCCGTTCCTCGACGACCCGGTTGAACTGGCCGAACAGCTCGAAGGAGAGGAGCCCGACGAGCTGTGCCCAGGCCCCGACGAGCGCGGCCGTCACCTCCGGAGGCAGACCCTCCGCGAAGTCCGCGGTCATCCGGGCGGCTTCGGGGCGCAGGGCGTCGGGCAGGGGCGGCAGGGCGAGGCCGCGGCCGTCCCCGTAGGCGGCGCGGAGGATCCCGATGAGGATGTTCGCGACGCGGGAGGCCGGGCCGACGGTGTCGGGCGGGGCGCTGTAGCCGGGGACCGGGGAGCCGTAGATGAGCGCGTACTCGTGCGGGCGCTCCAGCGCCCAGCCGCGGACCGCCTCGCAGACCGCGGTCCAGCGGGCGCGGGGCGGGGCCCCGGCCGCGACCGAGGCCGCGTCGGCGTGCTCGGCGGCGGCGCCGATGCTGTCGTAGGCGTCGATGATCAGGGCGGTGAGCAGGTCGTCGCGGCTCGGGAAGTAGCGGTAGAGGGCCGAGGAGACCATGCCCAGTTCGCGGGCGACGGCGCGGAGCGAGAGTTTGGCCGCCCCTTCGGCCGCGAGGGCGCGGCGCGCCTCGTCCTTGATGGCGGCGGTGACCTCTATGCGGGCCCGTTCCCTGGCCCCTCGCACGGTGCTCATGCGGCCCAGTCTGCCAGGAGGGCGGAGCACTGCCCAAATTTCGGAGCATCGCTCACTTCAGAGAGCACTGCTCTTGTTTTGGTACGCCGATCCGTGCACACTGATCTCAAGCGAGAGCACCGCTCTCCCTTTCCGCCCCGGAGGCCACCGTGAACGCGCCCACCCCCTACTACGTCCAGGGCAGCCCGCTCGGCATCCGCTTCAACGCCCTCCTCGGCAAGCTCGCCCGCTTCGGCGTCAGCCTCGCCGGCACCGCCGAGCTCTCGGTCCGCGGCCGCACGTCCGGCGCGATGCAGCGGATCCCGGTCAACCCGCACACCTACGGGGACGCCCAGTACCTGCTCTCGGCCCGCGGCCACTCCCAGTGGGTCCGCAACATGCGGGTGGCGGGCGGCGGCGAACTGCGCGTGGGCCGCAAGGTCCGCACCTTCACGGCCACCGAACTGACCGACCCGGCCCAGAAGGCGGCGGTCCTGCGCGCCTACCTGGAGAAGTGGGGCTGGGAGGTCAACCGCTTCTTCCAGGGGGTCACGGCCAAGTCCTCGGACGCCGAGCTCCAGGCGGCCGCCGGCGACCACCCCGTCTTCCGCATCACGCTCGCGGACTGACCCCGCCCTCCGCGCCCTCCGGCGGATCACGCCTCAGGTTCGAAGGGGCGCAGGTCGTAGAGGTAGGACCGGTCGCCCTTGAAGCTGCGCCAGACGGTGGCAGGGGGTTCGGGCGCGTCACGGTCGAGGTCGACGTCACCGGCAGCGTTCAGGGGATGGGCGGTGACGAGTCCGCCGGCGATCTCGCAGTGCCAGCCCTCGTCCGGCCCCCAGACGCACCACACCTGACCGTCCGTCCGGCGGTAGGCGGGCCGGTCGTGGCGCTCGCCGTCGCGTTCGAAGCGGTGGCGGAGCCCGTCGACGTGGCGGACGAAGGTGAAGGATTCAAGAGCCGTCATACCTTCGGCACCGTAGGCGAAAGGACCACCCGTGGCGAAGGGGTTCCCGTGCGCTCCGAGGCGCTCCGGTGCCTTCCGGGCGCGGAACGCCCCGCCACGGCATGCCTGTCCGCCCACGGAACAGGCATACCGCCGCCAGGCCGTCTAGTCGGCCGTGCCCTTGCGGGCCCCGCGGGCCTGGCGGGCGTCCAGCAGGTGGAGCGCCTTGCGGGCGAGCGGGTACGTACGGACCATGTCGGCCAGGGTCATCGAGCCCCGGGTGATGCGCGCGAACGCCAGCCAGGCGGGCCGGAATCCGGTGATCGCCGCGTGCAGCATGCCCGGACGGGACTCGAAGACCGTCAGCATCCGCTTGCCCACGCCCATCTCCACGCCCAGCCCGGCCTTGACCGCGAAGGCGTAGTTCAGGGCCTGGCGCCGCGCGTCGACCGCGTCCTGCGCCTCGGAGATCTTCACGGCCCACTCCCCCGCGAGCCGCCCCGAGCGCAGCGCGAAGGAGATGCCCTCACGGGTCCACGGCTCCAGCAGTCCGGCCGCGTCCCCCGCCACCAGCACCCGGCCGCGCGAGAGCGGGGACCCGGGCTTGCGGCAGCGGGTCAGGTGCCCGGAGGAGACGGCCGGTTCGAAACCGGCCAGGCCCAGGCGTGCGATGAAGTCGTCGAGGTAGCGCTTGGTTGCCGCGCCCTCGCCCTTCGCCGAGATGACCCCGACGGTGAGGGTGTCGCCCTTGGGGAAGACCCAGCCGTAACTGCCGGGCAGCGGACCCCAGTCGATGAGGACCCGGCCCTTCCAGTCCGCGGCCACCGTGGGCGGGACCGGGATCTCCGCCTCCAGGCCCAGGTCGACCTGGTCCATCTCCACCCCGACGTGCGCGCCGATCCGGCTCGCGCTGCCGTCCGCGCCGACCACGGCCCGGGCCAGTACCGTTTCGCCGTCCGCGAGGACCACGGCGACCGTGCGCCGGTCGGGCACCGCCGCACCGTGCTGCTCGACGCGGGTGACGGCCGTACCCGTGCGGAGGGTCGCGCCGGCCTTCTCCGCCTCCGCGACGAGCGCCGCGTCGAACTCGGGCCGGTTGATGAGCCCGAACAGCATGCCCTTCGAGCGGCGGGTGCGGGTCAGCTTCCCGTCGAGGGAGAAGGTGACCGCGTGGATGCGGTCCTTGAAGGGCAGGACGAAGCCCGGCGGCAGGGCGTCCCGCGAGGGGCCGATGATGCCGCCGCCGCACGTCTTGTACCGGGGCAGTTCGGCCTTCTCCAGCAGCAGGACGCGCCGGCCCGCGGCGGCCGCCGCGTGCGCCGCCGACGCTCCGGCCGGTCCGGCGCCGACCACGACGACGTCCCACACCTCTCCTTCGCGCTCGGGCTCGCCCCCGCCGTCCGCCGGGACCGCCGCCGGGACCGCCGCCGTGTCCTCGGCCGCGACCTCCGCCGGCTCCTCCGTCCCCTCCGGCACCGCCGGGGCGGCCCCCCCGGCCGTGCCCTGCTCCGTGCCCTGCTCCGTGCCCGGTTCCGCCCCCTGAGCGGCCTGCCCTGCGCTTGCGCCGTGTACCACGTCGTCGCTGCTCACGATGTGCTGCTGCTCCTGATCACGCGTTGCTCCGATGCCGTGGAAATCCTACGGCGCCAGTCGGCCCCGGCCCTCTGTGCGAGGATCGGGACTGGCTTTCGCCTTGCTTTTCGCCGTACCCCGGCACCTACACCAACGTCGCACCCACGAGGAGCGTGCCCATGTCCCAGAATCCGATCGCCGAGACCATCGCCTCGCTGATGCCCCGCGCCAAGGCGGAGCTGGCCGAGCTGGTGGCCTTCCAGTCGGTGGCGGACTGGGCCCAGTTCCCCAGGAGCGAGAGCGAGGCCGCCGCGAACTGGGTGGCCGACGCCCTGCGCGTCGAGGGCTTCCAGGACGTGGAGCTGCTCGACACCCCCGACGGCACCCAGTCCGTGTACGGATTCCTCCCCGGCCCCGAAGGCGCCCCGACCGTCCTGCTGTACGCGCACTACGACGTGCAGCCCCCGCTGGACGACGCCGCCTGGATCTCCCCCGCGTTCGAGCTGACCGAGCGCGACGGCCGCTGGTACGGGCGCGGCGCGGCGGACTGCAAGGGCGGGTTCATCATGCACCTGCTGGCGCTGCGCGCGCTGAAGGCGAACGGCGGCGTGCCCGTCTCCGTGAAGGTGATCGCCGAGGGCTCGGAGGAGCAGGGCACCGGCGGCCTCCAGCAGTACGCCGAGGCGCACCCGGAGCTGCTGGCCGCCGACACGATCGTCATCGGCGACGCCGGCAACTTCCGCCTCGGCCTGCCGACGGTGACGGCCACTCTGCGCGGCATGACCCTGCTCAAGGTCAAGATCGACACCCTGGGCGGGAACCTGCACTCCGGCATGTTCGGCGGTGTCGCCCCCGACGCGCTCGCCGCGCTCATCCAGACGCTGGCCTCGCTGCGCTCGGCCGACGGCTCCACGGCCGTGGACGGTCTGGCCTCGGACGCGGTGTGGGAGGGCCTGCAGTACCCGGAGGCGGACTTCCGCGCCGACGCGAAGGTGCTGGACGGGGTCGAGCTGATCGGCGAGGGCACGATCGCGGACCGGCTGTGGGCCCGTCCCGCCGTCACCGTGCTCGGCATCGACTGCCCGCCGGTGGTCGGCGCGACCCCGTCGGTGCACGCGAGCGCGGGCGCGCTGATCAGCCTGCGCGTGCCGCCGGGTGTCGACACCACCGAGGCCATCAAGCTGCTGGAGGCGCACATGGTGGCGCACACCCCGTGGAAGGCGCGTCTGGAGCTGGAGGTCGTCGGTCAGGGCCAGCCGTTCCAGGCGGACACCACCAGCCCGGCGTACGCGTCGATGCGCGCCGCCATGGAGGTCGCGTACCCCGGCCAGGAGATGCAGATCAGCGGCATGGGCGGGTCGATCCCGCTGTGCAACGCGCTGACGTCGCTGTACCCGGAGGCGGAGATGCTGCTCATCGGGCTCAGCGAGCCGCAGGCGCAGATCCACGCGGTGAACGAGAGCGTGTCCCCGGAGGAGCTGGAGCGGCTGTCGGTCGCCGAGGCCCTCTTCCTGGTGAACTACGCGGAGTCCAAGCGCGGCTGACGCCGTAGCGGTACCCGGTCCCGTACGCCCAGGGCGCAGTGCGCCCTGGGCGTACTCCGCTCCTGGTGAAGTCGCGTGCGGGGGCCGGGCGCCGGCGGCTACGTTCGCCGTATGGATCTTGTCGAAGTGCTCCCGAACCGGCTCCACATGCTCCGCTTCCCGATCGGCCAGGCGTACCTCTGGCAGGACGGCGAGGCCCTGACGCTCATCGACGCGGGCTCGGCCGGGTCGGCCGACACGATCGAGGGGGCGATACGTTCCCTCGGGCTGGATCCCGCGCGGCTGGAGCGGATCGTCCTGACGCACTGCCACGGCGACCACATCGGCGCGGCCGGTGAGCTCGCCGCCCGCTGGGGCGCGCACGTACTGGCCCACCGGCTGGACGCGCCCGTGATCCGCGGCGAACGGCCCGTTCCCGAACCGGTGCTGCTGGACTGGGAGGTCCCGCTGTACGAGCACGCCCTGGCGAACGTGCCCGAGGCCCCGCCGACCCCGGTGGACCGGGAGCTGGAGGACGGCGAGGTACTGCCCTTCGGCGACGGGGCGGTGGTGGTCCACGCCCCGGGCCACACCCCGGGCAGCATCGGCGTGCACCTGCCGCGCCACGGGGTCCTCTTCACGGGGGACTGCGTGGCGGGGGTGGGCCAGGTGATGCTGGGCGTCTTCAACGTCGACCGCGAGCAGGCCGTCGCCACGTTCCGCCGGCTGGCCGCGCTGGCCCCGGCCGTGGCCTGCTTCGGCCACGGCGACCCCTGGACGACCGACACCGCGACGGCACTCCGCGAGGCGGCGGAGGCCGTCCCGGCGACCGCCTGACACCGCGCTCACGGCGGGGCGCGGTACGCCGCCTCTCGGCCCAGCGGGCCGATGCCGCCCCGGCCCACGCTCACGGGGTGGGCCGGCCCGCCTCCAGGTACAGCGGGCAGCCCCGCTCGCGGGCGCGCAGGGCCCAGCGGAGCCGTTCGAAGCGCTGCGGCGGCAACAGTCCGGCGGCCTCCGCCTCCGTGACGAAGCGCCAGGCCCGCAGTTCCGGTCCGGGAAGCCGCAGCCGGGCGATCCGGTCCCGCTCCAGCCGGCCGCCGTCGAACAGCAGCCGCAGTCCGCCGTAGGCCGGGGCGCGGGGCGGTTCCCAGTCGACGACCAGCAGCGCCGGCATCCGGTCCAGCGTCAGGCCGAGCTCCTCCTCCACCTCCCGTACGCCGGCGCAGGCCGGGGCCTCGCCCGCCTCGACCACCCCGCCCGGGAACTCCCAGCCCGGCTTGTACGTCGGATCCACCAGGAGGACCCGGTCCTCGTCGTCGAAGAGCAGCACCCCCGAGGCGACGGTCTCCCGTGTCGGCTCAGGGGTCTGCACGATGTCGCAGAGCCCGGCCGTGTCCGTGCGTACGGCTTCGGCGATGCGCTCCGCCGTCTCCCGTACCGTCAGCCGCCCGTTGTCGATGACGTGCGCGTCGGCGGTCAGCCAGCCCAGCGCCTGCTGGTAGACGGGGATGTGGTCGTACGCCCACTGCCTGACCCGTACGTCGGCCACCTCCGGCGCCCCCGGCTCCTGCCGGGTCGCGATCCGCTCACGCAGGATCGTTTCCTCCGGGGCGAGCAGCACATGGCGGACCGTGATCCGGCGGGCCGCGAGCGCGCCGAAGATCTCGTCGCGGTACTCCTGCTTCAGCAGGGTCATCGGCACCACCAGCACTCCGCCCAGCTCCGCGAGCATCGCCGCCGCCGCGTCCACGACGAGCCGCCGCCAGCTCGGCAGGTCCTGGTAGTCGGTCACCTCGGCGAGACGTTTGTCCGGCAGGAGCCGGCGCAGCACGTCGCCGATGAGCTCCGGGTCGTACACGGTGCCGTCCGGCAGGAGTGCGGCCAGCTCGCGGGCCGTACTGGTCTTCCCGGCACTGAACGTGCCGTTGATCCAGACAATCACGTCTACCCCTCTCCCCATGGCTCGTCTCCGAAGCCCCCAGTGGCTTGCCCGCCCCACCCTGCCACGGAAACCCGCTCACGGGCCGAGTGCTTATCCTCAAGGGAAGAGCCGAGGTCAGCCCGCCGCCCGCGCATCCGTCGCACCGTCACCTCCGGAGGTTTCCCCACCGTGCCGCAGACCCGCCGCCCGTCCGAGCCCCGCTACGGCAACAGGCCGACCATGAAGGACGTGGCGGCCCAGGCAGGCGTGGGCCTGAAGACGGTCTCCCGGGTCGTCAACGGAGAACCGGGGGTGACCCCCGACACCGAGAGGCGGGTCCAGGAGGCCATCGAAGCGCTCGGCTTCCGCCGCAACGACAGCGCCCGCGTGCTCCGCAAGGGCCGTACGGCCACGGTGGGGCTGGTCCTGGAGGACCTGGCCGACCCCTTCTACGGTCCGCTCAACCGGGCCGTGGAGGAGGTGGCCCGTACGCACGGCGCGCTGCTCATCAACGGGTCCAGCGCCGAGGACCCGGACCGGGAGCGGGAGTTGGCGCTCGCGCTGTGCGCCCGCCGGGTGGACGGGCTGATCGTGATCCCGGCCGGGGACGACCACCGCTACCTGGAGCCGGAGATCCGGGCGGGCGTGGCGACGGTGTTCGTGGACCGGCCGGCGGGCCGGATCGAGGCGGACGTGGTCCTCTCCGACAGCTTCGGCGGCGCACGGGACGGGGTGGCGCACCTGATCGCGGGCGGCCACCGGCGCATCGGCTTCATCGGCGACCACCCCCGCATCCACACCGCCACCGAACGCCTGCGCGGCTACCTCGAGGCGATGGCGCGGGCCGGGCTGCCGGTGGCCGAATCCTGGGTGTCCCTGGGCTCGACGGCCCCGGAGCGGGTGGCGGGGGCGGCCGGCGCGATGCTGACGGGGCCGGAGCCGGTCACCGCGCTCTTCGCCGGGAACAACCGGGTCACCGTCACCCTCGTACGGGTCCTCGCGGCGCTCCCACACCCGGTGGCGCTGGTCGGCTTCGACGACTTCGAGCTCGCCGACCTGCTGCGCCCGGGCGTCACGGTGGTCGCCCAGGACCCGGCGGCCCTCGGCCGGGTCGCCACGGACCGCCTCTTCCAACGCCTGGCCGGCACCCCCCTCCCCCCGTCCCGCATCGAACTCCCCACCCGCCTCGTCCCCCGCGGCTCGGGCGAACTCCCCCCGGCCGGCTGACGTCCCGCGCCTACTGCTGTGGCCGGAGAGGTTTGCCGGGTCGCGGTGTCCGGGGCGGTACCTCGCAAGGCGGAGGGCCGCCGCTCGTACTGGACGTACTCGGGTGGCCCGACAACGCAGCGAGGTGCCGTGCCGGGCGCCGCGACACGGTGAACCTTTCCGGCCACAGCACTAGCCGGGCGGCGGTGGGCCGCCCGCCCCCGCCAGCTGGTCGCCGAGCGGGCTGCGCCGGTACAGGACCAGCCGCCCGTCGCGGGCCCGCGTGACCAGCCCGGCGGCGTGGAGCACGCGCAGGTGCTGGGACACGGCGCTGGGAGTGACGCGGAACCGGCGGGCGAGCTCGACCGTGGGCAGCGGCTCGTCGAGGGCGCTCAGCAGCCGCGCCCGGGGAGCGCCGAGCAGCGCGGCCAGCGCGGGCGCGTCGGCCGCGGGCGCCGGGCTCCACAGCGTCGCCACTCCGCGGCTCGGGTACACCAGGAAGGGCGGTTCGTCCGCGCTCACCGGGGGCGCCGGTTTGTGGGCGAAGACGGACGGGACGAGCAGCAGCCCGCGGCCGTGCGCCTCGACGTGGTGGTGGCCGATCATCCGGTCCACGGAGAGGACTCCGTCGTGCCAGCGCAGGTCGGGGTGCATGCCGGCGAACAGCCGGCGGGCGCCGCCCAGGGCCAGTTGGCGGGCGCGGTAGGTCATGTCCGCTTCCAGCAGCGACCGCATCTGCGGCCACATCGGTTTGACGGCGACCTCCCAGTAGCCCGCGAGGACCTCGCAGACGGCGTCGCGTACGGCGAGCACCCGTCCGTCGTCGGCGCTCGCGGCGCCCGCGAGGGCGGCGGGCAGGGGGTCGGGGGCGTGGGTGGCGAGCAGGTCGCGCCGGACGAGGGCGGGCGGGGTGGCGCGGACGACCGCCAGTTCCTCCTCGAAGGTGGGGTCGAAGCCCGCCGGCCGGGGCGTCAGGAAGTCCGGGAGGGTGCGCCGCTGCGCGACCAGCGCCAGCAGCAGGCCGGTGTCGAGGGTGCCGAGGCGGCCGAGGACGGACCTGCGCCACGGAAGGTGCAGCGCGGAGAGCCCCGGTTCGCGCAGCACCCGCAGACTGAAGACGGCCTCGCCCAGGGGGGAGACGGCGAACCGCGTGTCGGCGAGGTCCTCGACGCCGAGCCCGAAGCTGATCATTAAGCCCCAGGCTACATCGGTTGGCCGTGGGGCGAAGGTGCCGTGGACTTCGGCACATGACACACACAGCGGGCCCGCGCGCCGGGTTGAGCCGCAGGACGGTCCTGATCCTGGCGTTGACCTGTGCCGTCGCCGTGGGCAACATCTACTTCCCGCAGGCGATCAGCCCCCTGATCGCCGAGGGTCTGGGGGTGTCCCCCGACCGGGCGTCGCTGGTGGTGACGGCCATTCAGATCGGTTACACGGCCGGGATGTTCCTGCTGGTCCCGCTCGGCGACCGGCTCCCGCACCGGCCGTTCCTCGTCGTCCTGCTCGCCCTGACCGGCGCGGCCCTGCTCGCCGCGGGCTGCGCGCCCACCCTGCCCCTGCTCGTCGCCGCCTCCGCGTCCGCCGGGGTCGCCACGGTGGCCGCGCAGGTCATCGCCCCCATGGCGGCCGGCCTGGTGGCCCCCGACCGCCGTGGAGCGGTGATGGGAACCCTGCTCAGCGGTTCCATCGGAGGCATGCTGCTGGCCCGCACCTTCAGCTCGGTGCTCGCCGAGCGGCTGGGGTGGCGGGCCCCCTACCTGGCGGCCGCCGTCCTCGTCCTGCTCCTCGCCGTGGTGCTGGCCCGCACCCTCCCCGCCACGGCCCCGCCCGCACGCGTCCCGTACCGGACGCTCCTGGCCGACTCGCTGCGGCTGCTGCGCACGGAGTCTCAGCTGCGCCGTTCCTGCCTCTACCAGGCGTGCGTGTTCGGGGGCTTCTCAGCGGTCTGGACCTGCCTGGCGCTCCTGCTGACGGGTCCCGTGTACGGCCTGGGCACCCAGGCGGTGGGAATGCTCGCCCTGGTCGGCGGGGTCACCATGTTCGCCACTCCGCTCGCCGGCCGCCTGGTCGACCGGATCGGGCCGGACCGGGTGAACCTCGGCTGCCTGACCGGCGTCCTCGTCTCGGCCCCGGTCCTGGCCCTGGGGGCCTCGGGCGGCGCGGCGGGGCTGGCGGCCCTGACCGCCGGCACGCTCCTGCTCGACCTCGCGATGCAGTGCGGCTCGGTCGCCAATCAGGCGCGGGCGTTCGGCGTGCGCCCCGATGCCCGCAGCAGGCTCAACACCGCCTACATGAGCTGCGCCTACCTGGGCGGAAGTGCCGGTTCCTGGCTGGGCGTACGGATCTACGGCCCGGCCGGGTGGCGGGGTGTGTGCGTGCTCGTGGCCGGGCTCGCCGTCGTGGCCCTGGCCCGCCACCTCGTCCGCCGGCCGGCCCGCAGGGCGGCCGGCGGACGGGGTCAGGCGGTCGCCGTCAGGGTGGCCGAGCGGCGGGGGATGGCGAAGGCGTCGAGTTCGGCGCGGGTCAGGCCGGTGAGGGCGGCGACCTCCTCGGCGCCGACCGCGCCGCAGTCGAGGCCGCGGACCAGGTAGCCGGCCAGGGCCTTGGCGGTGGCGGGCTCGTCCATCACGTCGCCCTCGATCTTGGCGACGTACGCCTTCAGGCGCGCGGCCGCGGCCTCCAGGCCCTCGCGGTAGAAGGTGAACACCGCCGCGTAGCGGGTCGGCAGGTGCGCCGGGTGCATGTCCCAGCCCTGGTAGTAGGCGCGGGCCAGGGCGCGGCGGGTGAGGCCGTAGTGCAGCCGCCAGGCCTCGTGGACGTGCTCGGTGGTGCCGATGGGCAGGACGTTCGTCGAGCCGTCGGAGACGCGTACGCCGGTGCCGGCGGCCGCGACCTGCATGATCGCCTTGGCGTGGTCGGCGGCGGGGTGGTCGCTCGCCTGGTACGCGGCGGAGACGCCGACGCAGGCGCTGTAGTCGAAGGTGCCGTAGTGCAGGCCGGTGGCGCGGCCCTTGGAGGCCTCGATCATCCGGGCGACGGTGGCGGTGCCGTCGGAGGCGAGGATCGACTGGCTGGTCTCGATCTGGATCTCGAAGCCGATCCGCCCCGTGCGCAGGCCGCGGGCCGTCTCGAAGGCCTCCAGCAGCTCGACGAAGGCGGTGACCTGCTCGGCGTAGGTGACCTTGGGGAGGGTCAGGACCAGGTTCTCCGGGAGGCCGCCGTGGGCGAGGAGGCCGGACAGGAAGACGTCCGTGGTGCGGATGCCGCGGTCGCGGACGTTGGACTCCATGCACTTCATGCGGATGCCCATGTAGGGGGCGTTGGTGCCGTTGGAGTACGCCTCGGAGATCAGGCGGGCGGCGCGGGCCGCGGCCTGGTCCTCCTCCTCGTCGGAGCGGACGCCGAAGCCGTCCTCGAAGTCCACGCGGAGGTCCTCGATGGGCTCGGAGGCGAGCTTGGCGCGGACGCGGTCGTAGACGGGGACGGCCAGCTCGTCGGAGATGCCGAGCACCTTGGCGAAGGTGGCGGCGTCGGGGGCGTGCTCGTCGAGGGCCGCGAGGGCCTGGTCGCCCCAGGAGCGGATGGTGTCCGCGGCGAAGACGTCACCGGGTACGTAGACCGTGTGGATGGGCTGACGGGTGCCGGGGTCGCCCGGGTAGTGACGCGCGAGTTCCGCGTCCACCGGCGCGAGGGAGGCGCTGATGCCCTCGCTGACCGCGCCTGCGAGGCTCGTCGCCACCTTCTCCTGCTGACCCATCGTGCACTCTCCTCTTTTCCGCTTCACGGAAGCTTAGATCCGCATAGCAGAATTTAGTCACGGGGTTCCGCTCAGTCAATGGTCCCTCCGCAGTCCTGGACAAACGACCCGGGGCCGCGTGGTGACAATCACCACACGGCCCCGGAGAAGTGAAGCTACGAAGAGAAGCGCAGGTCAGCCCTTGCGCGCCTTGATCTCGCCGGTCAGCTGCGGGACGACCTCGAAGAGGTCGCCGACCACGCCGTAGTCGACCAGGTCGAAGATCGGGGCCTCGGCGTCCTTGTTGATGGCCACGATGGTCTTCGAGGTCTGCATGCCGGCCCGGTGCTGGATCGCGCCCGAGATGCCGGAGGCGATGTACAGCTGCGGGGAGACCGACTTGCCGGTCTGGCCGACCTGGTTGGAGTGCGGGTACCAGCCGGCGTCGACGGCGGCGCGCGAGGCACCGACCGCCGCACCGAGGGAGTCCGCGAGCTCCTCGATGATGTGGAAGTTCTCGGCACCGTTGACGCCGCGGCCGCCGGAGACCACGATCGCGGCCTCGGTCAGCTCGGGGCGGCCGGTGGACTCGCGCGGGGTGCGCGCGACGACCTTGGTGCCGGTGGCCAGGGCGCCGAAGGTGACGGCGAGCGCCTCGACGGCGCCGGCGGCCGGGGCGGCCTCGACCGGGGCCGAGTTCGGCTTCACCGTGATGACCGGGGTGCCCTTGGAGACGCGGGACTTGGTGGTGAACGACGCGGCGAAGGCGGCCTGCGTCGCGACCGGACCCTCGTCACCGGCCTCCAGGTCGACGGCGTCGGTGATGATGCCGGAGCCGATGCGGACGGCCAGGCGGGCGGCGATCTCCTTGCCCTCGGCGGAGGACGGGACCAGTACGGCGACCGGGGAGACGGCCTCGTACGCGGCCTGCAGGGCGTCCACCTTCGGCACCACGAGGTACTCGGTGAACTCCGGGGCGTCGGCGGTGAGGACCTTGACCGCACCGTGCTCGGCGAGCACGGCGGCGGTGTCGGCGGCGCCGGCGCCGAGCGCGACGGCCACGGGCTCGCCGATGCGGCGGGCCAGCGTCAGCAGCTCGAGGGTGGGCTTGCGAACGGCGCCGTCCGCGTGGTCGACGTAGACGAGAACTTCAGCCATGGGACTGCTCTCCTGCTATTGCGAAGTGTCTGGGGGCTAGTGAGTGGGGGCTGAAGCTCTTAGATGAACTTCTGGCCGGCCAGGAACTCGGCCAGCTGCTTGCCGCCCTCGCCCTCGTCCTTGACGATCGTGCCGGCGGTGCGCGCCGGGCGCTGCGCGGCGGAGTCGACGGCGGTCCAGGAACCCTCCAGGCCGACCTCTTCGGCCTCCAGGTCCAGGTCGGACAGGTCCCAGGACTCGACCGGCTTCTTCTTGGCGGCCATGATGCCCTTGAAGGACGGGTAGCGGGCCTCGCCCGACTGGTCCGTCACGGAGACGAGCGCGGGGAGGGAGGCCTCCAGCTGCTCGCTCGCGGAGTCGCCGTCACGGCGGCCGGTGACGGTGCCGTCCTCGACCTTGACCTCGGAGAGCAGGGTGACCTGCGGGACGCCCAGGCGCTCGGCCAGGATCGCCGGGAGGACGCCCATGGTGCCGTCGGTCGAAGCCATGCCGGTGATGACCAGGTCGTAGCCGGCCTTCTCGATCGCCTTGGCGAGCACCAGCGAGGTGGCCATGACGTCGGAGCCGTGCAGGTCGTCGTCCTCGACGTGGATGGCCTTGTCGGCGCCCATCGACAGCGCCTTGCGCAGCGCGTCCTTGGCGTCCTCGGGACCCACGGTCAGGACGGTGATCTCCGCGTCGTCCGCCTCGTCGGCGATCTGCAGGGCCTGCTCGACGGCGTACTCGTCGAGCTCCGACAGCAGGCCGTCGACGTCGTCGCGGTTCACGGTCAGGTCCTCGGTGAACTGCCGGTCGCCGGTGGCGTCGGGCACGTACTTCACACAGACAACGATCCTCAGGCTCACGCCGGCTCTCCTACCGCATCGTCTTTTTCTGGTACCGCCTTGTGCAGGCAGCATAGGCGCCTTGTGGGGCGGATCCCGGTCGGGGCGGCCCGCGCTCCGAAGGGAATGTTACTCGTCAGTACACAGTGGGTCTTCCCCGGTTGCAAGGCCACCGAACTGTGATCTGTCCAACGCCGCCCGAACCCTCCCCAGCAGGGACGATTCAGTCCCTCAACGCGTTGAAGCGCCCCTGGTGGTACAGCAGCGGGCGGCCCTCGCCGGCCGGGTCCCCCGCCACCGCCTCCGCGATGACCACGCGGTGCGCGCCCGCGGGCACCCGCGCGACCACCCGGCACACCAGCCACGCCAGCACCCCGTCCAGCAGCGGGACCCCGTGCGGGCCCCCGGCCCAGTCGGTGCCCGGCCCGAAGCGGTCGGCGCCGCTGCGCGCGAAGAGCCCGGCCAGCTCCCGCTGGTGCTCGCCGAGTATGTGGACGCCGAGGTACTCGCTGTCCCGTACGGCGGGCCAGCTGGAGGACCCGGTCCCGATCGTGAACGAGAGCAGTGGCGGGTCGGCGGAGACCGAGTTGAGCGAGGTCGCGGTGAAGCCGGCGGGCCGGCCGCCGCTCTCCGCCGTGATCACGGCGACGCCGGCCGCGTGCCGGCGGAAGACGGAGCGCAGCAGCTCGGGCGAGCCGGGCTCGGCGGGACGGTCCGCGTCGAACGGAGCGGGCGGGGCCATGGGAGCCGTCGGGGCGGTCATGGGAGGACTTCCTTCTGCCGCGGGAATCGCGGACGCAGTCGGGGATCGGGGGTCGGGGGCGTTCAGTGATCCCAACAGCGCGCGCTCGCGTGTCGGACGAGGTCCACATGGACCCGTCCGTAGAGCAGGAGTTCATACCGCATGCCGCCAGCCTGGCGATCTCACGTGTACACAGTCAAGCCGCAGCGGTCAGATGTCAGGCGCGTCACGCTGCGTGCGGGTGCGCGTACCGGCGTACGCACCCCGGGGCGGCCGTCACACCGCGGCGCCCAGCGCGGCGATCACGTCCGCCTTGCGCGGCATTCCGGCGGCCCGGCGGACGATCCGGCCGGCGGCGTCCAGGACCAGCACGGTCGGGGTCTTCTCGATGCCGAGGGCCCGTACCAGTTCCAGGTTCTTCTCGGCGTCGATCTCGATGTGCTCGACCCCGTCCACCATCTCGGCGACCTCGGCGAGGATCCGGCGGGTGGCCCGGCAGGGCTGGCAGAAGGCGCTGGAGAACTGGACCAGGCTGGCCCGCTCCCCCGGCTCCCGCCCCAGCAGCTCCGCGCCCAGCGGCCCGTGTCCGCCGGAGGTCTCCCGGCCCGGCCCGTGTCCGCCGGCCGTTCCCCCGCCCGCTCCGTGTCCGTCGGCCGCCTGCCCGGTCGCCCCGTGTCCTCGCACGCCCGCTCCTGTCTACCCTGCCCATATGTACGTACTCCCCCAGCCTCCGCCAGGTCGTGCCGCTGGTCCGAGCGCCCGCCGGACGCCCCGCATTCCCCGCGCCGTTGCCCGCGTGACGAGAATCTCCCCGGGGCCGGGCGTCTGGGCTGGCCAGCGGGCCGCGTTTGGGGCACGATCCCCATGGTCGCGTACCTACGCTTCCGTAACTTCCGGCCGGGAGCACCTCCCCAGGCAGAAAGCGGGGTCTCCCCACCATGGCTGAGCTCGTCTACCCCCCAGTGATCGGTGCCGCGCACACCCTCTTCCGTGCGCTGGACATCCGGATCGACATGAAGGGCACCGAGAACATCCCGCGCCAGGGCGGGGCGGTCCTGGTGTCGAACCACATCGGCTACCTCGACTTCATCTTCGCCGGCCTCACCGCGCGGCCGCAGAAGCGCCTGGTGCGCTTCATGGCGAAGGAGTCGGTGTTCCGGCACAAGGTCTCCGGCCCGCTGATGCGCGCGATGAAGCACATCCCGGTGGACCGCAAGCAGGGTGAGACGGCCTACCAGCACGCACTGGACTCGCTGCGGGCCGGCGAGATCATCGGGGTGTTCCCGGAGGCGACGATCTCCCAGTCCTTCACCCTCAAGAGCTTCAAGTCGGGTGCGGCGCGCATGGCGCAGGAGGCCGGCGTCCCGCTGATCCCGGTGGCGCTGTGGGGTACGCAGCGGCTGTGGACCAAGGGCCGGCCGAAGAACCTCAAGCGCAGCCACATCCCGGTGACCATGCGGGTCGGCGAGCCGATGGACGCGCCGAGCGACCAGTACGCGGGCGCCATCACGCGCCGGCTGCGCGAGCGCGTGCAGGAGCTGCTGGACGCCGCGCAGAGCGCGTACCCGGGCAAGCCCCAGGGCGCCGACGACTCCTGGTGGCTCCCGGCCCACCTGGGCGGCACCGCGCCGACGGCCGCTCAGGTCAAGGACCTCGGCTGACGCGGAGCCGAGCCGGCCACACCTCGGGGCGCGGCCCCCGCACGGAGCGGCGGGGGCCGCGCCCCGCGTCCTACGCGGGTGCTCAGTTGGGGTTCTCGGCGTGGGTCAGGGTCTCCCACGCCTCGAAGTGGTTCTCCGTCCCCGCCGGGCGGCGCCCCTCGGTGAGCCTGCGGGTCTTGTCCATGGTGACGCCGAGCCGGGTGTGCAGGGCGTTGTAGCCGACCTCGGTGGCGGGGCCGAGGCCCTTGGTGAGGCTGCCGCCGCACAGCCAGGAGGGCACGGCCTCGCCGAGCTCGTAGCCGGCGTGGAAGCCGAGGGCGTGCCGGAAGCGGTCCTTGAACTGCGGGTACAGGTCGCGGCCCTGGATCCGGGAGGTCTCGGCGACGTGCAGGGCGGCGGCGATCCCCATGCCGGTGTGGCCGAAGTCCCGGCAGGTCTCCTGGGCGAGGCCGTCGGTGAAGGTGCTCTGGCCGTGCCAGTAGTCGATCAGCTCGCTGCGGGTGTCGATGTTCGACCGGGGCGGGTACAGGGGCTGCGGGCCGTCGGAGGAGAGGTAGAAGTAGGCGGGGACCCGGCCCAGGTAGACGGCCATGGCCTTGTCGTAGCTCGCGCGGTCGTCGAGGTGGACCGAGATGCCGACGGCCGCGTCCATCATGATCAGTTCCCAGTTGCCGTTGCTGTTCGGCCTCCCGCCGATCACCTCGGGCAGGTACACGTCGCGCAGCATGGCGGCGAAGCGGCCCTGGTTCGGCCAGCCGCCGCCGTAGGTGTGCTTGATGATCTCGGCAGCGCGCGGCCAGGTCGAGCCCGCCCAGCCGCTCTGCAGCGGGGCGTTGCTGTTGGTGTGGTCCTTGACCGTCGCCGACCAGGCGTCCATCAGCTCGATGGACTTGCGCGCGTACCGGGCGTCGCCGGTGACGGACCAGGCGAGCGCCTGGGTGTAGGCCGCGATGGCGTCCTCGCGCTCGTCGGAGCAGCCGATGTCCGGGTTGGAGTACGAACCGCACTCGACGACCGCGCGCGGCTTGGGCGTTCGGGAGAGCGAGGCGTAGCGGCTGCCCAGCATGGCGTCGAAGGCCTGCTTCCAGGGCTGCTCCCCCGCCCGCACCTTCGTGCGTACGAAGTCCAGTTGCGCCCGGCTGTTCAGGACTCCGGGGTGGGCGAAGGCGGTGGGGGCGGCCGCCGCCGGAGCGGACTGCGCGTGCGCGGCTGGGACGGGGACGGGGGCCGGGGTGGGGGCCGGGGCGGCGGTAAGGGCCGCGCCGAGGGCGAGGGCGGCGAGCGATGCCGGGACTCCGTGACGCATGGGGGCGCCTTCCGGTCGGAGGTGGGGGTTCCTGCGGCCGAAGATACTCATGGACATGTCAGGATGACAACGTTATCCGACAGGAAAGCTTCCTGTTCCGGAATCCCGAGCGGCCGCTCCCAGGAGGGTGGTTCAGCCGGCGGCGGACTCCACCGCCCCCTCCTCCCGCCTGCGCCGCCGGTGCGCCGCGACGCGGGCGCGCGTGGCGCAGGTGGAGGAGCAGTAGCGGCGGGCGCTGCCGGGCCCGGTGCCGAGGAAGAGCCGCCCGCAGCCGGACGCCGGGCAGGCGCCCCAGACCACGCGCCCGTACTCGGTGAGCAGCTGGGCGAGGGCGAGGGCTCCGGAGGCCAGGAACCAGTCGCCCCAGTCGGCGCCGTCGCCCCGGTCCACGTGCAGGTGCCAGGGGTGGCCGTCGTGCCGGGTCAGCCGGGGCCGGGTGGCGCACTCCTCCAGCAGGGCGTTGAGGGCGGTGGCGGCGCGGTCCTCGTCGGTCTCGGCGAGCACCCCGGCCATCCGGCGGGCCGCCGCGCGCAGCCGGGCCGCGTCCTCCTCGGCGAAGGCCTCCGGGGTGAGGTCCGCCGGGTGTTCGCCGTGCCGGGCGAGCAGCTCCGCGAACGCCGCGCGCGGCAGGCCCGGGTCGGCGCGGACCGCCTCGGCGAGCTCGACCAGCCGCTCGGACACCGGGAAGCCCGTTCTGTCGTGCGCGGGGTTCCCCTTCGGCATGTCCATGGATCCTTTCGCCCTACACCCATGTGGCGTAACGTCTTCGCGTGACATCACGTTACACAACACCGGGGAGGTCCGCCGATGGGCGGGTTCGGGAGATACCTGGCGGCGGCGCTGGCCGCGCGCTTCGCCTCCGAGGGCATGGGGCTGGCCGTGGTGATGCTCGCGCTGGAGCGCACGGGCAGCGCCGCGTACGGGGCCTTCGCCCTGACCGCCTGGCTGGCCCCGCACGTGCTGGCCGCGCCCCTCGCGGGGGCCGCCGCCGCCCGGACCGGCCGGCCCCGGGTGCTGTACGCGGGCGCGCTGGCCGGGTTCACGGTGGCCGTGGCGGCGCTGGCCGTGCTGCTGGGGCGGGCGCCGACCCCGGTGGTGCTCGCGGTGGCGGTGCTGGGCGGCACCTGCGGGCCGATGGTGACGGGCGGGCTGTCCAGCCTGGTCGCGGGGCTGGTGCCGGCCGGCCCGGGCCGGGACCGGGCGTACGGCTGGGACGCCTCCACCTACAACGCGGCGGCCGTGACCGCCCCGGCGGTCGTGGGCCTGACGGCGGCGTTCGCCTCGGCCGCGCCGGCGATGGCGGTACTGGCGGCCTCCGGGGCGCTGGCGGCGGCCCTCGCCGCGACCCTCCCGTACGAGGACCCGGGCGCGGGCCCGCGCCCGGGCGGCCCCGGGGCCGGGCTCGGCGCGGGACTGGCCGCGCTGTGGCGGGTCCGGGAGCTGCGGGCGATCACCGCGGCGACGACCCTGGCGTTCGTGGGCATCGGGTCGCTGACCACCACCTCGGTGCTGCGGGCCACCGGGCTCGGCAGTCCGCAGGGCGGCGGTGTGCTGATGACCTGCTTCGCGGTGGGCGCGCTGGCCGGCTCCCTGACGCTGGGCCGGATCACCACCGTGGCCCCGGGCCGGCTGGCCGTGGCGGCGATGGCCACGACGGGGGTGGCCCTCGTGGCGGCGGCGTTCGCCCCGTCGCTCGCGCTGACGGCGGTGGCGTTCGCGGTGGCCGGGGTGTGCGACGGCCCGCTGCTGACGGCCACGCTGCGGATCCGCTCGGAGTACGCCCCCGACGGGGCGCGGGCCCAGGTGTTCACCCTCGGGGCCGGGCTGAAGCTGACGGCCGCCTCGGCGGGCGCGGCCCTCGTGGGGCTGGCTGCCGCCGCGCCGCCGTGGACGCTGCTGCTCGGGATCGCCGCCCTGCAGCTCGCGGCCGCCGCGCTGCACGTCCTGGTGGCGCCGCGCGGAAAGGGGGCGCGGGCGGGGGACGCGGCACGGAACGCGGCTCAGGGCGCCGACGGGGCGGGGGTCACAGGGCCGTCGGCAGGTTCCGCCACAGCTGCGACCGGTCCGCGGACTCCTGGAGCGCCTTGAGCGCGGCCGGGTGCGGGGCGGCGTGCAGCTCGGGGTGGTCGACCTCCCCGAGCGCGGGGCGTACGGGGAAGGCGAGCCGCTCGTGGTCGAGGTCGAACCGCGCGTCGACGCCGGGCTTGTTGCCGCGCGGGTCGACGCGGGCCCAGCGCTCGCTGCCGGGCAGCTTGAGGGCGACGAGTCCGTGCACCAGCGGGTTCGTACCGTCGTCGTCGGCGAGCACCTGGTAGCAGAGGGCCGCCGGGATGCCCTGGGCGCGCAGCAGGGCGGCGAGGGCGTGGGACTTGGCGTAGCAGATGCCGTTGCGGGTGCTCAGCACGTCGGAGGCGCGCCAGGAGACGCGCTCGTCCCCGGAATCGGCGGAGTGGGGGATGGTGTCCCGGACGAATTCGAAGGCGGCCTTGGCGTATGAATATGCATCGCCGGTGGCGAACCAGAGGGCGTCCGCGGTGTCCTGCACCAGGGGGTGCCAATGGTCTATTGCTTCATCGGAGGCCAAATAGGCGTGAATATCTGGGTTCTGCTGGATCAGCTGCATGATCCGGAGCATAGGCATGCCACCCACCGTAGATCAATAGATTTACGGTGGATGGCATAAATATTCAGGCCTACATCTTCGGACCAGCGGGCTTCGGTCTAGCGCGCCAGCTCTTCCTTCAGCGCCTGGAGGAAGCCGTCCACGTCCTCCTCCTGGGTGTCGAACCCGCACATCCAGCGCACGTCGCCGGCGGCCTCGTCCCAGAAGTAGAAGCGGTAGCGCTGCTGGAGCCTGCGCGTGACCTCGTGCGGCAGCCGCGCGAACACGGCGTTGGCCTGCACCGGGTAGAGGATCTCCACCCCGTCGGTCCCGCGCACGCCCGCTTCGAGCCGCTTCGCCATCGCGTTGGCGTGACGGGCGTTGCGCAGCCACAGGTCCTTCGTGAGGAGGGCCTCCAGCTGCACCGACACGAAGCGCATCTTCGACGCGAGCTGCATCGACATCTTGCGGACGTGCTTCATCTGCCGGACCGCGTCCGGGTTCAGCACGACCACGGCCTCGCCGAACATCATGCCGTTCTTGGTGCCGCCGTACGACAGCACGTCCACGCCGACGGTGTTGGTGAAGGTGCGCATCGGCACGTCGAGGGAGGCGGCGGCGTTGGCTATCCGGGCACCGTCCAGGTGCACCTTCATGCCGAGTCCGTGCGCGTGCTCGCAGATGGCCCTGATCTCGTCCGGCGTGTAGACCGTACCGAGCTCGGTGTTCTGGGTGATCGAGACCACCTGCGGCATCGCGCGGTGCTCGTCCTCGAAGCCCCAGGCCTCCTGGTCGATCAGCTCGGGGGTGAGCTTCCCGTCCGGGGTGGGTACGGCGAGCAGTTTGATGCCGGCCATCCGCTCGGGGGCGCCGCCCTCGTCCACGTTGATGTGGGCGGTCCTCGCGCAGATGACCGCGCCCCACCGGTCGGTCATGGCCTGGAGGGCGACGACGTTGGCGCCCGTGCCGTTGAAGACCGGGAACGCTTGCGCGTACGGCCCGAAGTGGCTGCGGAAGACCTTCTGGAGGTTCTCGGTGTACTCGTCCTCGCCGTAGGAGACCTGGTGGCCGCCGTTGGCGAGCGCGACGGCCGCGAGCACCTCCGGGTGGACCCCCGCGTAGTTGTCGCTGGCGAACCCGCGCACCGCCGGGTCGTGGTGACGGCGCGCGTCGGTCTTCCCGAAGTCGGTCCTCACGGTTGCGGAGTGAGCCACAGACGCTGTCCGTTCACATCGGAGGCGGGCCGCTCCCACACGCCGGCGATGGCCTCGGCCAGCTCCTTGACGTCGGTGAAGCCCGCGAACTTCGCATTGGGACGCTCGGCGCGCATCGCGTCGTGCACCAGTGCCTTGATGACCAGGATCGTAGCCGCGGCGGTCGGGCCGTCGTCGCCCCCCGCCTTGCGGAACGAGTCCGCCATGGCCAGGGTCCAGGCCTCGGCGGCCGCCTTGCCCGCGTTGTACGCGGCGTTGTTGGCGACCGGCTTGTGCGCGCCGGACTGGCTGACCAGGACGTAGCGGCCGCGGTCGCTGCGCAGCAGCGCGTCGTGGAAGGCCAGCGAGGTGTGCTGGACCGTGCGGATGAGGAGCTTCTCCAGGAAGGCCCAGTCCGCGAGGTCGACGTCGGTGAAGGTCTTGCTGCCGCGCCAGCCGCCGACGAGGTGGACCATCCCGTCGATCCGGCCGAACTCCTTCTCGGTCTGCTCGGCCCACGCCTTGGTGGCGTCGAGGTCGAGCAGGTCCACGGTGTCGCCGGTGATGGTGGCGCCGCCGTGGGCGTAGCGGGCGGCGTCGACGGCCTCCGCGAGGCGCGCGGGGTCGGCGTCGGACGCGACGACCACCGCTCCCGCCTCGGCGAGGCGCAGCAGCGCGGCGTGGCCGGCGGGCCCGCCCGCCCCGGCCACCGCGATCACCGCTCCGTGGAGCTTGCCGTTGCCGTTACCGGAGCCGTTCATCTGTGCAGCCTCCTGTGGGCGAGTGCTCACGCGGCGGCCCGCTCGGCCGTCCCGGCGTTCAGGGCAGTGATGCCCTTGGTCGAGGCGATCACACCCTTGAGCTTCTTGGCGAGGGCCTCATAGAACATGCTGAGCGGAAACTCGTCGGGAAGCACGTCGTCCACCAGCTTGCGCGGGGGCTGCGTCATGTCGAGGGCGTCGGGGCCCTTGGCCCACTTGGATCCCGGGTGCGGGGCGAGGTAGGTCGAGACCAGCTCGTACGCCTTGAACCAGTGCACCAGCTTCGGGCGGTCGATGCCCGCGCGGTAGAGGTCCTCGATCTCGGCGCACAGCTGGTTGGTGACCTGCGGGGCGCGCATCCAGTCGATCTTCAGCTTGTTGTCCGTCCAGCGCACGACGTCGTGCTTGTGGAGGTACGCGAAGAGGAGCTGGCCGCCGAGACCGTCGTAGTTGCGGTTGCGGTCGCCGGAGACGGGGAAGCGGAACATCCGGTCGAAGAGGACGGCGTACTGCACGTCACGGCCGTGCTCGTTGCCCTCGGACTCCAGCTTCACGGCCTCCTTGAAGGCGGTGAGGTCACAGCGCAGCTCCTCCAGGCCGTACATCCAGAACGGCTGGCGCTGCTTGATCATGAAGGGGTCGAACGGCAGGTCGCCGTGGCTGTGGGTGCGGTCGTGGACCATGTCCCACAGGACGAACGCCTTCTCGCAGCGCTCCTGGTCGGTGACCATGGCGGCGATGTCCTCGGGCAGCTCGATGCCGAGGATGTCGACGGCGGCCTCGGTGACCTTGCGGTAGCGCGCGGCCTCGCGGTCGCAGAAGATGCCGCCCCAGGTGAAGCGCTCGGGGGCCTCGCGGACGGCGATGGTCTCCGGGAAGAGCACCGCGGAGTGGGTGTCGTAGCCCGGGGTGAAGTCCTCGAAGGTGATGCCGAGGAAGAGCGGGTTGTCGTACCGGGTGCGCTCCAGCTCGGAGAGCCACTCGGGCCACACCATCTTCAGCACGACGGCCTCGAAGTTGCGGTCCGGGTTGCCGTTCTGGGTGTACATCGGGAAGACGACGAGGTGCTGGAGCCCGTCGGCGCGCTCGGCGGCCGGGTGGAAGGCCAGCAGGGAGTCGAGGAAGTCCGGCACGCCGAAGTCGCCGGCGACCCACTTGCGCAGGTCCGCGATGAGGGCCTGGTGGTAGGCCTTGGCGTGCGGCAGCAGCGGGGAGAGCGTCTCGACGGAGGCGATCACCCGCTCCACGGCGGCCTCGACGGTGGCTCGGGCGTGGGAGCCCTCGGCCTCCAGGTCGATGGAGCCGTCGGCGGCCTGCCAGGGGCGGATCTCCTCCACGGCGGCCTTGAGCTCGGGCCACGCCGGGTGGTCTACCACCCGCGCACCAGCGGCTGTCACGTCAGCGCCAGTACCCGGCACAAGAATTTCCGTCATGTCACTTCCTCCACAGGAGAACCTCGCGTCGGGCCAGGGTATGCGTGCGAGGCTCTCCTGCTCAAGTGGAATCCCAGGAAATTATCCTGCGACACCCCCGTCTCTGCCGGAAGTCTTCCCGTCACTCAGGGTGGAAGCCACGGCTCCGCCTAGCCGATCCAGGGCCTGGCGGGCCTGCGGGAGCAGGCCGGGCAGGGCGAGGAAGCCGTGGAACATCCCCTGGTGGTGGTCCCGCGCGGCCCGTACGCCGGCCGCACGCAGGGCCCGTACGTACGCGGCTCCCTCGTCCCGCAGCGGATCGCACCCGGCGGTGACCACGTGGGCGGGCGGCAGCCCGGCGAGGGCGGCGCGCAGCGGCGAGGCCAGCGGGTGGCGGCCGTCTCCCCCGGGGCCGAGGTACTGCTCCCAGAACCAGCGCAGGTGGGCGGCGGTGAGGAAGTACCCCTCGGCGTCGCTCCGGTAGGACGGGGTGTCGGCCGCGGCGTCCAGGCAGGGGTAGGCGAGCGCCTGGAGGGCGACGGGCGGTCCCCCGCGCTCGCGGGCCAGCAGCAGGGAGGCCACGGCGAGGTTGCCGCCGGCGCTGTCCCCGGCGACGACCAGGGCGCCCGGGTCGCCGCCCAGCGCGGTGACGTGCTCCCCCGCCCAGCGCAGGACCGCCCAGGCGTCGTACGCGGCGGCGGGGAAACGGGCCTCGGGGGCCCGCCGGTACCCGACGGAGACGAGCACGGCCCCGGAGGCGCGGCACAGCTCCCGGACGGTGCTGTCGTAGGAGTCGAGGTCGCACAGGACCCAGCCGCCGCCGTGGCAGAACACCACGGTCGGCCGGGGTGCGGGCCACCGGCGGGGGTCGGGCCGGTAGACCCGGACGGGCACGGGCGGCGCCCCGTCGGCGCCGGGCACCGCCAGGTCCCGGACGGAGCCCACGGCGGGCGGCGGGGCCGGCCGCGCGGGGGCCGCGGCCAGGATCCGCCGGGCCTCGGCGGCGTCGGTGACGGCCCCGCCGAGGTCGGGGAAGGTGGCGGCCAGCGCATCGGCACACCCCCGCGCGAGCGGCCCCAACCGGTCCCGCCCCCTCGGCGGGCCCGCGGCCGGGCCGGACGCGGATCCCGTGGACGCGGCCGGGCCCGTGGGCGGGCGCACCTCAGGCCTCCCGCGCCGCGCCGGGCGCACCCGCACCGCGGTCCCTGAAGTGCGGGATGACCTTCTCGCCCCACTGCCGCAGCGTCTCCAGGCAGGCTTCCTGCGGCACCGTGCCCATCTGGACCAGGCACATCACCTCGTCCGCCCCCGCCTCCCGCAGCCGCTCCACGTACGCGATGGCCTCGTCCGCGCTCCCGTAGGCGTGGCCGGCGTTGAAGGTGGCCGTGGCGGTCGGCCGTACCGGGATGTCCAGTTCGTGCAGCCTGGCCACCACCTGCTCGGCGGCCTTGCGCATCTCGGCCGCCTCGTCGGCGCCCGACACCACCGCCTCGTCGGGGATGCCCGCGCCCCCGTACCAGTGCCCGATGGACTGCGCGAAGAACCGCTGCCCCCGGATGCCGATCCGACGCGCCTCCTCGGGGTCGTCGAGCACGATGGTCGGGCAGAGCACCGAGAAGTGGTCGTTGACCACGCTCGACACGAAGCGGGCGCCGTCCCGGGCCGCGCGCGCCGCGTCGTACACGGCCCGCATCCCGGCGATCGACTGCGGCCCGGCGAAGCCCATCACGAGCGCCCCGATGCCCAGTTCGGCGGCCTGCGTGAGGGTCTCGGCCCGGCTGCACGCCAGGAAGAGCGGCGGGTGCGGCAGCTGGGCGGGGCGCGGCAGGATCGGGTGCGGGTCGATGTCGAGCAGCTCGCCGTGGTACTCCAGTTCCTCCTCCTGCCAGGCCTTCCCGATGATCCGCAGCGCCTCCTCCACCTCGGCGGTGGTGCGGTCGCGGTCCACCCCGCACAGCGAGGTCTCCTGCACGGTGCCGCCGCGTCCGGCGCCGAGGTCGAGCCGCCCGCCGGAGAGCAGGTCGAGCATGGCGGCCCGCTCGGCGACGCGGACCGGATGGTTGAAGTTGAAGGGCATGCACACGACTCCGTGCCCGATGCGTATGGTGTTCGTCCGGGCCGCGACCCAGGTCAGGAAGATCTCTGGCGCAAACATTCTTTTACGCATGGGTAGTTGGGTACGCTGAACCATGCCGATTGACCCGGAATACCTGCACGCGGTCCGCCAAGGCCCCTTCCCCGCCTACCTGTACGGACGCGCCAGCCGCGACCCGAAGAAGAAGGGCCGGTCTGTCAACGACCAGCTCAAGGAGGGCCGCACCCTCTGCGACAAGCACGGCTGGCCCATCGTCGAGGAGTTCAAGGACCTCGGCATCTCCGCCTCCCGCCACGCGCGCGAGCGCCGCGACGACTTCGAGACCATGCTCGACGGGATCCGCGCCGGGAAATGTCGAATCGTCGTCGCCTTCGAGGCGAGCAGGTACTACCGCGACCTCGACGCGTACACCCGTCTCCGGAAGGCCTGCCACGACTCGGGGACCCTGCTCTACTACAAGGGCCAGGTCTACGACCTCAGCAAAAGCGCCGACCGCAAGGCCACCGCAATGGACGCCGTCCACGCGGAGAGCGAAGCCGAGGACATCCGCGACCGGAACCTCCGCACCGCCCGGCTGACGGCCGAGGCCGGCAAGCCCTGGGGGCCTGTGCCCGACGGCTACAAGCGGGTCTACGACCCGGATTCCGGTGACCTCGTCGAGCAGGTCGAGCACCCAGACCAGGGGCCCGTGGTGCGACAGATCTGGGCTGACGCCGCAGCTGGCAAATCCCTGCGCAGCACCGCAGCCCGACTGAACGCAGAGAACCGCCGCACTCAGCGCGGGAAGCCCTGGGAGGTCTGGCATCTGCGGACGATCCTCCGGAATCCCGCCTACACCGGGCGCCGGGTCTTCCAAGGCCAGGACTACAAGAAGGGCACGTGGCCAGCACTGGTTGAGGCCGACGTGTTCGAGTCCGTGCAGTCGCTGTTGGACATGGAGGGGCGTGCGTGGGCGACAGACCTGACCCCCACGCACCTGCTGTCCGGGATCGCTCTGTGCGGTGAGCATCCTGAGCTGGCAGCCACGACCTCGGAGCCGGTGCTTCGCGGTTATGTGAACCGCGGGTATCCGTCGCTGCGGTGCACGGAGCGGGCGCACACGACGATCAACGAGGCGAAGCTCACCGCCTATGTCAAGCTGGCGCTCCTCGATTACCTGTCCACGGAGGCGGCTCGCGACGCGTTCGAGGCCATGGACTCCGACGAAGAAGGGGCTGTTGCGCGGGCCCGTCTGAAGGGTCTCGAAGGACAGTTGAGGGAGGCGGAGGAAGCCGCCACCACGTTCGACGCGACCGGAACGCCGGGGCTGAGCATCGCCATGCTGAACGCCACCGAGCTTCGGCTCAAACCGCTCATCGCGGCGGCCCAGCAGGCGGCAAAGCCTCGCGTGGTGCCGGCTGTGGTGCGGGCCCTGCTGACGTCGAAGGATCCGTACGCCCTGTGGGAGGAGTACGACCTTCAACAACAGCGCGCGGTGATCCGACTGTGCATGACGGTCCGGCTGCACAAGGCTAGTGGCCCGGGGGTGCGGTCGATTCAGCCGGGTCGGGTGACGATCGCGTACCAGGGGGAGCCGGGGTTCATGGGCGGGCTGCGCCGCGGTCGCGCGTTGCCTCCCGACCGGGAGTCGGGTCTGCCGGGTGCTCTGTAGCCCGGGCGCGGGTCGGCTGCTGCTGGGGGAAGGGGACGATCTGCGCCTCTGCCGTGTGGGTGGGGGCGCTGAGGAGGCCGGCGTGATACAGCCTGAGAGCGGTTTCCGTGGCTTCGACGATGAGCTGCTCGTGGCGTGAGGCGAAGTCGTCTTCCAGGGCTGCTTTTTCGGCTTCGAAGCGCTGCTGGAGGCAGGCGCGCTCGGCTTCGAGGTCCCGGATGCGGCGCCGGTGTTCCTCTCGCTGGGCGACGCCGAGGGCGAGGTAGCGGGTCCGCTCATCGGAGGCCTGCTGGAGGGCGTCGTCGAGGCGGCGACGTTCAGCGCTGGTGTCGACAGCCCAGGCCCTTGCCTTAGCGAGAGCCATCATGGCGGCGGCGACCACTCCGGCAAGGCCTCCGCCGACGGAAGCGGCGATGCTGCTGTCGACGATGCCGTACGCGACGATGCCTGCGGAGAACGTCATGACGGCTCCGGCTCCGGCGGCAGCGATCCTCGCGCGGGTGGTGCTCCCTGCCTGGTCCATCCGTACCCCCGTCATGCGTGCGCTGCGGCACCCCCGTCGTCGTCGGCCTCGGTGGCGCGTTCCGTGCGCTGGAGCCGTTCTACCGCTGCCGCGAAAAGCTCACGCCCTACAGGGGTGTGAATGCCGAGGGCATTTGCCGCTTCGTCGAGGGTGATTGAACGCGAGCCTACTCCCGATGCCCCAGTTTGGGAGGGGGTTGAGAGTGACTCAGGGGAAATGATCCCCGCTTCAACTAGCAGGTCTCGCACGTCAAGGTCTACGGCGTCGGCGAGGGGCTCGAAGAAGCGTGGGTCTGGGATGGACTCTCCTCTGAGGACTCGCCCCATGGTGCTCTCTGAGAGGCCGGCGGCGCGCGCGAGCGCCGCCTTGCCTCCATGGCTGTCCAGGTCGTACCTGCCCGTGGCGCGGGCGGCGCTGGCGATAAGCCGCCCAAACCGCTGCCGAACCGTCTCGTCACTCCGCATGGATGCAAGGTATCTGCCCAGGTAGAGAGATGCAGCACCCTTGCTAGCAAGCAAGGGCGCACGTTTGGCCAGGTAGAAGCGTTACGGCAGCTCGCTCCGGCGATCGAACGTCTGTTCTCCACGAAATCATTACCTTTCTTGCAGGCAACCTTGCTTGCTAGGCAGGGTGCTTCATGCGTAGAGTTCTGCCTACTGAGGCAGAATCGCCTTGGTAGGCAGAACTGAGGGGGTGACCCATGTATCGACTTCACATCGAGCGCCTCAAGGCCGCCGCCAGCGACCACGGCGACACCACCGGCTACGCCATCGCGAAGCGCACGGGCCTCGCCGAATCCCACATCTCGAAGCTGCTCAATCGCAGGTCGAAGCCGCTCGTCGAAACCCTGCTGGTCCTCAAGAGGACGTACGGCGGCACGGTCGACGACTTCATCGAGGAGACCGCCGCATGACCCGCGCCGAACTCGTCGCGTACCTCGGCCCCGCGACCGTCGCCCACATCGAACAGGGCGTAGCCGCCGCTCCCCCGCCGAGCCCCGACCTGATCGCCGCACTCCGGCCGATCCTCACCAACCCGGCCAAGCGACGCACGCCGCCCGCGGACTCCGCGCCGGCCGCCGCCTGACCCACGAAAGCGGGGCCGCCCGGACGGCCATCCGGAACGACCCCTCGGCAGTACCCCACCACCTACAGAGGAGTACACCGTGAACTCGAATGCTAGCCCGACCGGCCTCCCCGGCCAGCCCGGTATCACCCGCCACATCCCGGTCCCGCCGGTCAAGCTGTACGAGGACGCGACCGGAAAGCGCTGGCAGCTCGCCGAGGACGGCGTGGAGGGGCGGCTCTTCGTCCCCCTGGGCGTCAACCCGGCCGACTGCCTGCGGACGTTCTGGATCCGCGAAGCCGTACTCCGCTCGTTCGCCGGTGACCTGATCCCGGTGGGGCGTGCGGCATGACGCACTCGCCGACCCCGACGGAGCTGCTCGCGCTCCGCACCGCGAACGCGGCGGTGCAGTCCTCGCCCGACAGCACGTACGACATCGTCGCCACGGCCGTATTCGCCCTCGGCTCCGCGCAGCTGCTCCAGTCCCCGGAGACGGCCGCCGAGCTGTCCCGGCTGCGGGCCGGGCTGTCGCCGGAGCGCGAACAGGAGATCCGGGCCCGCCGCCTGGACGAGATCACGGCCGGACCGTGGCTCGTCGCGGACGGCGAGGACGGCCGGCCGGTCGTCTACACCGAGGGGGACGGTGCGACACGGGGGCGTCTGTTGCTGGCGGCCGTGGGTGCGTCGGAGGCTGACGTGCAGTTCGTGTGTAGTGCCCGCCGATCGGTGCCGGAGCTGCTGGATGAGGTCGTTCGGCTGCGGGCCCGTGTGGCCGAGCTGGAGGCCGAGCGCACCCGGCCCGCGCCGGTCATCGACCCGATCGCCGCGTTGGAGCGGCTCCACGTCGATCTGAACGAGGGCCCCGAGCCCCGCTACTACCGGCTCGGCCGCGACCTCCCGGAGGTGCCCCGTGGCTGACCGCGTCCGGGTGCTCTGCGCCCACGGCTACTACCTGATGCAGGACTCCTGCCCCGGCTGCGACGCCGAGCAGGAGACGCCGCACCAGGTCGACCCGGTCCGTGTCGTCCCGTCCTGGACGAGCACCCCGCACACCCGCTGCCGCCGCTGCTCGCTCCGCCCGTCCGACCGCATCCACACGAAGGGCGGCACCCGATGACCGACAACCCCAGCAGCGAACCGCAGCTGTCCATCCGGCTCGACCCGGCCTGGTTCGCGGGAATCTTCCGCGCCGACGCGATCCGCCGCGACACCCTCGTGACCCTGGTCGCCGCGTGGGGTGACGACGACGTCCGCGAGGACATCATCTGCCAGCTCGACGCACTCGCCGAGGCCGTGCAGTCCCCGCGTGAGGGGGAGCTGGACCACCTCGTCGACGCGGTCGAGGGTGCGGCCGGCATGGACGACGCGGAGATCCGCATCGACCTGGCCCGGATGCTGCGGCTGCGGTCCGAACTGGACGACGCGATCGAGCGGGCGGGCCGGTTCAACCCGAAGGCCGCGGCCCGGCCGGTACTGCTGTCGAAGGTCCCGAACCAGGGACGGGGGGCCGCCGCGTGAGCGACACCGCCCCCAGCGCCCGTGAACGTCTCGTCGCGAAGGTCACCTTCCACTCGGAGCGCTACGAGGCTGATTTCCTGGCAGAGCTCGACGCCTACCGCGCCGAGGTGCTCGCCGAGGAAGCCCGCACGCCGCTGATCGCCCGCCGGTTCGACACCTCGATCGAGCCCGACCGCGAGTCCGGCGAGACCGAGATGCTCGTGTGCGCCGTCGCCGAGGACGGCCGCCCGGTGGCGCTGCTCCTCGACAGTGAGGCGCGGGCCAAGCTCGCCGCCCTCCTCGGCCTGACGGAGGGGAAGGGCACCGGAAGCGGCGAGCCCACCCCGGCACCCTGGCGTGCGGGGCGTGAACGTCTGGACTGGCTGCTCTCGATCATCGTGCGAGAGCGCGGGCAGTGGACCGTCGGCCGCGTGAAGCGGCTGTACGCCAGGCACTGCGAGGGCCACGTACTGCGGTCGACGATCCGCCGTGAACTGGCCCTGCTGCACGCCGCAGGAGACCTGGTGATGCACGACGGGTCGGACCGCCGGTACTACACCCTCGCTCCTGGGGGCGCCCGATGATGAACGCTGCGCAGGCCGGGGTGGTACTCACCCCGGCCGCCGGCCGCCGGGTCACCCCGACCGGCCGCCTCATCCTCTCCGCCGACGCCGACCGCGCCGACTGGCTCGCTGCCCGCCGCCTCGGCCTCGGCTCCTCCGACCTCGCCGCGATCCTCGGCATCAGCCGCTACGGCAACGCCCTCTCCGTCTACCACGACAAGACCGGCGGCCTCCCACTGGAGGGAGACGACTCCGAACCGGCCCTGTGGGGGCGGCTCATGGAGGAGACCGTCGCCCGGGAGTGGGCCCGCCGGAACCGCTCCGTGGTCCGCCGGGTCGGGCTGGTCGCGAACGTCGATCGGTCGTGGCAGATGTGCACCCTGGATCGCCGTGTCATGGAGTGCCCGCTCGCCGACGGCGCCGAACGCTGCGCGGTGGAGATCAAGTGCCGCGACCGGATGAAGGCCGACCAGTGGCGACGCGGCATGCCGGACGATGTCCTCGCGCAGGTCCTGTGGCAGGCCGACACGTGCGGGTACGAGCACATGCACGTGGCGTGCCTGATCGGCGGAAACGACTACCGCCAGTTCGCGGTACGGACCGCCGATCACGCCGCGCTCGTCGCTGACCTGCGGACGGCCGGCGCTCGGGCCTGGGAGCAGATCACCACCAGGCGGCCGCCGATCCTCGGCCACGACGCCGACCCGGACGTCCTCCTCGGTCTGTACGAGCAGCTGCACCCGGACCGCGCCGGAGTGGTGGACGTGACTCGGGACGGAGATGCGCAGGACGCGCTGTCCGAGTACCTGACCGCGCACGCCGACATCACTGCGGCCGAGGGCCGGAAGAAGCGCGCGAAGGCCGCGATGGTCGGTGCGCTCGCCGGGGCCGATACGGCCACCGTGCTGGACCGGGTCGTCTACAGCCTCGACACCGGCGCGCGGCAGTACGCCGACCTGGAGCGCCTCGCCGAGCGCTGGCCGGACGCCTACGCCGACTGCGTGGAGGACCGGCCGACGGTCCGCCTGAACATCCCGAAGCCCGTCCGTGAGGAGTACAGCGCATGAGCACGCTCACCGAGCGCGCGGCGGCCGCCGCCGGCCGCGTCGAGAGCCCGCCGCAGGGCGTCCCCGCCGCAGCTCCGGCCGTCGAGGAGTACGTCCCGACGCTGGACCCGATGGCCGGGTACGAGCCGGGCGACGATGACCCCGAGATGGTCCCCGTCCACCTCGCATGGCTCCGGGTCCGCAAGGAGATCCGCGCCATCGCCAAGGGCGAGCAGTACAACGGCGGCGGCACCCGCTTCAACTTCCGGGGCGTCGACACCGTGGTGAACACCTTCGGGCCCGTCACGCTCAAGCACGGCATCAACGTCCTGCCCATCCACGTCGAGGCGTCCTACCGGGACACCACCACGTCCAAGGGCAGCAAGATGCACGAGTGCACCGCGACGGTGACCTGGCAGATCATCGGCCCGAAGGGCGACCACTTCACTCTCCAGACCCAGGGTGAAGCCCTGGATTCCGCCGACAAGGCCACCGCGAAGGCCCAGTCCGTGGCGCTGCGCGTGCTGCTCCTCACCTCCGGCTTGACGCCCACCCACGACAAGGACCCCGACGCCTCGTACGTCGAGCGTGGCAACGACGCCCCGGCCCGGTCCGCCGAGTCGTACCGGGACGAGATCCTCGACAAGAAGACGAGCCAGAGCCGGTTGCAGCAGATCGGCTACGAGCTGAGCAACCTGCGGATGCTCGGCCAGAACGTCGTCAACGAGGTCGGCGAGCAGGAGACCCTCGACGCCCTCGGCCGCCGGATCTACACCGAGCGCTCGGGCGGTGCGGCGTGACCTGGCACCTCGGCCGGATGGCTGGCTTCGACCTGGAGACCACCGGCATCGACGTCGAGCAGGACCGCATCGTCACCGCGTGCGTCGTCCAGTGCGGCGGCGGCCAGCCCACCGTCTCGGCCACGTGGCTCGCGAACCCCGGGATCGACATCCCCGAGCAGGCTGAGGCCGTCCACGGCATCAGTACCGCCCGCGCGCAGGCTGAGGGCAAGCCGGCCGCCGAGGTCGTCGCCGACGTCCTCGCCGCGCTCGGCCAGGCCATCACCGCAGGCCTGCCGGTCGTCGCGATGAACGCCCGCTACGACCTGACCCTGTTGGACCGGGAGGCCCGCCGCCACAGCCTGGCGCCGCTCCCGGACGGGTTCCCCGTCATCGACCCGTACGTCCTCGACAAGCAGGCCGACCGGTACCGCAAGGGCGGCCGCAAGCTCGTCGACCTGTGCGCCCACTACCAGGTGCCCATCGGCGACGCGCACACCGCCGACGCGGACGCGATCGCTGCATGCCGGATCGCCTGGCGGCTCGGCTCCACCTCGCCGGTCCTCTCGGGCTGCTCCCTGCCGGAGTTGCACCGCAAGCAGGTCGGGTGGGCCGCCGAGCAGGCCGCCGGCCTCCAGGAGTACTTCCGCCGCAAGGACCCCAACGCGGTTGTGCGCGGCGAGTGGCCCCTCATCCCCCACCAGCAGGGAGACGTCTGATGTTCGGATCCAAGTCCCGCGAAATCCGCGACCTCCAGCGAGCGCTCCGCATCAGCGAGCAGCGGTTCACCACCGCCCGCACCAACGGCCGCGACGCTCTGCACGCCGCTGACGGGGCCGCCAACCGCCTCACCCGGGCCCTCCGGGCCTGCGCCCGCTACCGGGCCGACCTCGCGGTCCAGCGGCGCGTGACTCGACGTCTGGCTGACCAGCTCCTCGACGCCACCGGGTCCCGCGGCCACTACCTCATCCCTGAGGAGCGCGCGGTCCTGGGCATCAAGGACGGAGACGCCGCGTGAGCCTCACCGTGACCCCCGCGACCGGGATGCCGTCCACCCTCCCGGTCGCGGGCACCACCCCCCGCCTCGTCATCGGCCTCGATCTGTCCCTCACCTCCACCGGCATCGCCGGGGACGGCTGGACCGCCAACGTTCGCACCAAGACGCGCGGCGACGTCCGGCTCCGGATCCTCCAGATCGCCGTCGCCGACTACATCAAGCTCGCGGACCTCGTCGTGATGGAGGGCCCCTCGTACGGGCACGCCGCGCTGGCCGGGCACGAAGACCTCGCCGGCCTCCGGGTCCTGGTCCGGCAGTACTGCTACCGGCACCACATCCCCTACGCCGTCATCCCGCCGTCGTCGCTGAAGGTGTACGCCACCGGCAACGGCCGCGCCTCCAAGGGCGAGATCCGCGACGCCATCGCCACCCAGTACGGGCACCACACCGAAGGCACCGCACGCTATGACGAGGCCGACGCCTACACGGCGATGGCGGCGGGCTACGACTGGCTCGGCCAGCCCCTCGCGGCCCTCCCGGAATCGCACCGGCGCGCGCTGAAGGGCTGCGCCTGGCCCGCGCTCCTGTCCGGGGGTGCCCTGTGAACGTCCGCGCCGATATCGCCGAGATGCTCCGCCAGGGCCTCGCGAACCACGTCATCGCCCGACGGCTGCACACCTCCCCCGCCAGGGTCCAGCAGGCCCGGGAAGCCCTCGGCATTCCGAACCTGCCTCTCGGCCCCCGGGCCGCCTCATCGGTCGAGGAGCTGTTCGCCGCCCGCACGGAGCCGCTCCCGGGCGGACACCTGAAGTGGACCGGCACCAGCCACAACGGCGCGTGCAAGGTCCGCTGGCAGGACCGCCACTACAGCGCCCACATGGTCGCCTTCCGCATCCGCACCGGCCGAGACCCCATCGGCCGCGCCCGAACCTCCTGCGACATGCCCGGCTGTGTAGCCCCCGCGCACGTCAGCGACCAGGCCGAACGCGTCCGCGACAAGGCCACCTACAACGCCCTGTTCGGAGGTCTCCTGTGATCCCCAAGTCCTACGGACCGCACCGCGCCCCCGACACCCTCGAACCCCAGCCGAACTGGGCCGCCTCCGCCAAGTGCGCGACCGTCGACCCCGAGGTGATGTACCCCGGGCCCAACGACGGCGCCGCCTACAAGACGGCCCGCGATCTCTGCGATGTCTGCCCCGTCCTGGCCGAGTGTTTCGCCGACGTCATGGCCTACGAGGGCAACGCGACCGCGAAGTACCGGTACGGCATCCGCGCCGGGCTCACCCCGGCCGAGCGCGCCAACCGGCACACCCGCAGCCGCAAGCAGGCCGCCGCATGAACCGGGCAACGGCGGCCTGGATCCGCAAGGCCGTCCTCGTCCAGTCGGCGCCGTCCCACGGCCCCCGGGCGGGAGGCCCTTGCCCGTGCGAGGCCCGCCACCCGTGCGGACCCTGCCAGGTCGGCACTCACGACCGGTGCACGGGCTACCTCCAGGACCGAGAGAAAGGCGTCTACGGGCCGGGACTGGCTTGGCCGCCTCGTGCAGCCGTCCGCACGGCAGGCCGAACCTGCCGCGCCCAGTGCACCTGTCGTACCTGCCGCCCGCCGGCGACCCCCGCCCGGCTCGGCCAGCTCGGGCTGTTCGAGTGACCGCCCACGTCGTCGGCGGCCTGTTCATCGACGGCGGCGAGGGCCATGAGATCAAGCACGGCGACCGCGCCGGCCAGATCCGGTGGACCAGCCAGCCCCGCGCCCGCTACGAGTGCGTCGCCTGCCGCTGGAAGTCCGAGACCGTCACCGGCCCGGCCGCCGTCAAAGCGTTCGTCGCCCACATCCGCACCACCCACCGGGCTACCTGCCCGGCCACCACCAACGAAGGAGCACGAGCCGCATGAGCACCCCGATCCGTATCGACGCCGACGTCAAGCTCGACTCGAAGATCCTCACCGACGTTGCCGAAGCCTTCGAACCCCACGCCGACCAGATGTTCAAGCAGCCCAAGGGCCACTGGGTCGCCGTCGTCGAGTTCACCCACGTCGAGCGCACCGAGCCCGGCCCCGACGAGGACAAGGACCCGTCAGTCAAGGTCCGCATCACCGACCTGGAGATCGCCGCCGACACGGCCACCGAGCACCACATCCGGCAGCTCATGGCCGACATGCACCGGCAGCGGACCAGCGACGGCACCCTCGACGCCCACGTCGCCTGATGGCCGGGCCCGGCAGCCGGCGCACCGACAACCGGTGCCCGCGCTGCCGGGCCCCCATCCTCCGACAGCTCGTCGGCCAGATCGCCGCCCTCACCGTGACCGCTGACCTCCGGCCGCTCACCCCGAGCGAGCAGGCCGCAGTACGCGAACCGAACCGGCTGATCTGGTGCCTGAGAGGCGGCGAGCACACCGCCCGCCGCCTCACCTGGACCGGCCGCGACCACCCCGCCACGTGCCCCCACCCGCACGTCACCGAACACCGCTGCACCACCGAGCCGACCACCCTGTTCTGAGGAGCACCGCCTGTGGAGAACGTCCGCCCCTTCCCGCACCAGGCGGACCGTGACGGCGACGACGACCAGCTCGACGCCGAGCGGTTCGTCCTCGGCACCGCCATGAACCAGGCGCACGACATCAAGACCATGCGGGCCGCCATCCAAGGCACCAGCTTCCAGCGCCCCGCCCACGAAGTGATCTGGACCGCCATCCTCGCCCTCGTCGACCGCGGCGACAGCACCCACTACACCGCCGTCATCGCCGAACTCGACCGCAACAAGGAACTCCGACGAGCAGGCGGCATCACCTACATCACCCGGGTCAACGACTACGTCGGCGGCGGCGACGCCGACCACTGGGCGGGCAAAGTTCGCGAAGCCGCCGACCTCCGCGAGGAGGCCAACGTCGGCCGGCTCATGGTGCAGCGCGCCACCGCCGCCGACGCCGAGCCCGGCGCAGGCATCGCCGTCTACGAGGAGTTCGCCAAGCGCCGCCGCGACCGCGAAGAACGCCAGGCCGGTCCCACGGCCAGCCCCTTCCTGGACTGGGCCAGCTTCTTCGCCACCGACTTCGGGAAGGTCGAACTCCTCCCCGGCCGCCTCCTCGCCCCCGGCCAGCAGATCGCCATCGTCGGCGAAGGCAAGGCCGGAAAGTCCCTGATCGTGCAGGAGTGGCTCTGGCGCATGGCCACCGGCCAACCCTTCCTCGGCGACCGCCCCCACGACCCCGTACCCGTCCTGTACATCGACGCCGAGAACGGCCACGCCGACATCCAAGCCCGCCTCATCTCCTACGGAGCCAGCCCCGACCGGATGGGCCAGTTCACCTACGCCAGCTTCCCGCCCATCCGCCCCCTCGACACCCCCGGCGGCGGCCAAGACCTCCTGCGCCTCGTCGAGCAGGCCGGAGCCGAAGTCGTCTGCCTCGACACCGTCAGCCGTTTCATCTCCGGCCCCGAGAACGACGCCGACACCTGGCTCGCCCTCTACCGCTGCTCCCTGCTCCCCCTCAAGCGCGCCGGGAAGTCGTCCGTACGTCTCGACCACCTCGGAAAGGATGCCGAGCGTGGCGCCCGCGGCTCGTCCGCCAAAACCCAAGACGTCGACCACGTCTGGGAACTCCGTGCGCAGGGCGGCGGCGCGCTCACCCTCAAACGGACCTACACCCGCACCGGTATCGGCCCCGACCACTTCTCGATCGTCCGCCAGTCCCGGCAGCACGGCGACACCTACGCGCCCGGTGGCACCCGCCACATCCTCATGACCTGGGACACGGGAACCCCTCCGACGCCCGGCAGCGAGGAGGACATCATCCAGCGCCTCGACGCCGCCAACGTCCCTGCCGATGCCGGCAACCGTGTCGTCCGCCAGGCCCTCCAGAAGCTCCAGATCTCGGCCGGGAACGACAAGATCGCCCGCATCGTTCGGGCCCGCCAACAGGCCCCCTCAGACGTTTCCGGAAACCGTTCCGCGGAGGCGTTCCAGCAGACGTTTCCCGGAAACGTTTCCCGGAACGCGGGCGGAACGGAAGAAACCGCAGGTCAAACGTTTCCCGGAACGGGCGCGGAAACACCTGGAACGCCCCCTGTTCCCCCCGCTTCCCCCCCGGAGGGGGGGAACGGGGAGGGGAACGACGTTCCGAGTACTTCGAAGACCCCCCTGTGCGCCGTCTGCGGGCACGAACTCCACGGCTTCCGCCTCGACCGCGGATACGACACCTGCCTCGCATGCGACCCCACCACCGGCAGCCACCCCGACGCCGCCTGAAAGGCCGACATGGACCGCATCTACACGAACCACCGCCACGGAGAACGCCGCATCCACGTCGAGATCGCCGAGAACGAGATCGCCGACCTCCTTGACGACCTCAGCCCCGACACCGCCTGGTTCGCCACCACCACACGCCTCCGCCAGATCCTCCACGACGCCCACGAGGCCTTCACCAACGACCGACGCAACGACGCCCACGAAGCCGACATCAGCCGCACCTGACCGCCCGACTCGGTTCCGTCCGCCCGCGCGCACAAGGAGACCCACATGAGCATTTGGACCACCGCCTACCTCGCCTACGGCCAGCAGATTCCCGACACCGACACCGACGTCCTCGACGCCGTGCTCGGCCGCCTGGACGGGGGCGTCGGCCACCTCTCCGCCGGCGCCTACGACCGCGAGCGCCTGTACCTAGTCACCGGCTGCCACAGTGCCGAACTCGGCACGCCGGAGACCGTCGAGGTCCCGCGCGTCGAGGACGCGTACCACGTGTGGGACGAGGAACTGCGTACCGCCCTGGCCGCGCTCGGCATCGAGGAGCAGCCGTTCGCCTGGCACCTGATCGCCGCCCAGTCCTGACCCCGCCGGCCGCCCCGCGGGCAATGCGGGGCGGCCGACCCCACCAGCATCCACCACCCCGGAAGGACCGCCCCGTGAACCGCTTCGAGTACACCGACCCCGACGGCGACACCCTCGCCGTCTACCCCGCCGAGACTGAACAGGGCCACGTAGTCGTCCACCGGATCCACGGCCACCGCAACACGGAGCCCCTCGACCTCGCCGTGTACGTCCCCCTCGCCATGCTCGAGGAAATCATCGCGGGCCAGCGCGACATGGCTCGCCAGGCCGGCGGACAGGCCGAGCCCGCGCGCTGCGACAACGCGAACTGCGCCGGGCCCTGCCCGGGCTGCTACCAGCCGCCCACCACACCGCGCCGCTTCTGCCTGCTCCGGCACACCGACATCGCCGGCGTCTCCGGGACCGGCATCGTCGCCGACGGCGTCCTGTGGCCCGACGGGACCGCGTCGCTGCGCTGGAAGGGCGAAAAGCCGTCCACCGTCCACTGGGACCGGATCGCCGACGCCGAGGCCGTACACGGGCACGGAGGCGCCACCGAGATCGTGTGGCTGGACCAACCGTGATCCGCATCGTCCTGGGCGGCCTCGTCATCTGGTGCGCCCTCGCCAGCCTCACCGCGATCGTCCTCTGCCGCATCGCACACGTCCTGAAGCGCCGCCACCGAAGGAGCGCACGCCGATGACCATCCAGCCCGGACAGATCTACCGCGCCGCCACCCCCCTCGACGGAGGTCGTCGAATCCTCATCGCGTCCCGCCCCGCAAGCCACGACTACGTCTGGGTGTGCGACGCCGTCACCCGCCTGCGGCCCCGCACCATCTCGCTCCGGAGCCTCCACGCCAGCCCGACCACCCGCGACGGCCAGCCCCGACGCACCGGCTACATCCTGGAGGCCGGGCAGTGACCGAGCAGCCCGTCCGGCACACCGCCGACACGATCAACGACAACGCCCTCGACCAGCTGTACACCGAGTTGGAGCGCTACCGACTGGCCTGGACCAGCGCCCGTGGCCGGGCCGGTGGCGCCCGCATCGCATGGCGCTGCTGGTTCCGGCTCGCGGAGAAGCGCCGCATCCGCGCCGAGCAGGCCGAGGCCGCCATCGCCCGCGTCCGCGCCGAGTGCGACGCCCTCATCCAAGACCGCGACCGCCTCAGCCTCGACCCGGACAACGAATCGTTCGGCGACGGATACGCCGACGCTGTGGCCCGCATCCGTCTCGCCCTCACCGGCGCCTGAACACGCGCGAGGGGCGCGCCGCTTGTCTCCCCAGACCGGCGCGCCCCCAGGTGCTCCCAACGTACCGCCTCGCACCCACGGAGCACACGATGACCACCAGCCCCGCCGCCCTCCACCTCACCCGCATCGCCACCCTCTGGCCCCACCTCGACGACGCCCTCGACCAGCGCGGAACCAACTGGCTCGCCAGCCGCCGCGATCTCTTCGCCGTCCTCGACCAGGTCGACCGCGAGGAAGCCGCAGCCCTCCGCGCGCTCGAACGGGACCCGCAGCAGATCGGCGAGACGCCGGCCCCAGTCAGCCTCCGGATCCTCGACACCGCCCGGCTCGTCGAAAGCACCCTCGTGCACCTCGCCGACACGCTCGCCCCGCAGATCACCCGACCTGCCCTCACCCATGCCCCGGTGGAGTGGGAAGCCCGCGGCTGGACGCCCACCGACCGGGCGATCCGCAACCAGTGCGCCGACTACGAGCAGGCCGACCCGCGCCGCTGGCGGTACGTCGGGCTCAGGACGGCCGAGTACGCCGCGGGCTGGCTCCACGCACGCGTCACTTTCGAGGATGGCTACGACGCCCCGTTCTGGCCGCTGACCGCCGCCCAGCACCTGCACGTCGAGCAGGTCACCGAAGGCTGCGCCGACCGCATCGCGGCCGCTCTCGACCTCACCACCCGCGCCGTACCCGCCATCCACCCCTGCCCGGACTGCGCAGGGCGGATCGTCGTCACCACCGGCGCCGGCCGGATCCCCTCGGCACGGTGCGAGGACTGCGCCCGCGGCTGGACGCTTCCTGAACCGGTGGCCGCGTAGGGGAGACTGCATTGGCCAATCGACCGAAGGAGGGGGCCATGGGGCCGGATGGACGCAGGCGAGCATTGGGCGCCGGCATTGGGCTGGGGGTAGGACTGCTCATAGCTCAGGGCGTGGTCATCGTTGTGCAGCAGCGCGAGATTGCTGACCTGGAGAGCCGCAACAGCACATCCGGCACTTGCAGCCAGGCCACCAAGGCAGAGGATTTGGCCTCCTCAGCCGCCAACTCGGCATCCGGCAGCGAGAAGGACCAGAAGATCACCATTGGTGCCACGATCATCGTGCAGAACCCCTCATGCTTCACGCCAGAGCTCCGGGCCCACGCCCAGAACTGGCTGACGAGGCAACAGCAGGGTTCGGTACGCGATGCGATCTGCAACGCCAGCGGTCAGCCTTGGTGGAAGTGCGAGTTCCCGCGGTGAGTCTTCGGCGGCTCTCTGGTGACACGAGGTGTAGGCCGCTCTCCGTCTGAACTGACCATGTCTCGGGTCCTGACGGCATGGTCAGTTCAGCACACTCAACGCCGTGTCCGGTCGGCAGTACGCGCAGGCCTCGGCGCCCTCCGCGAGCGCCCGGCGAGGCGGACCTGCATCAGGCCTCGGCCGGCGGCTCGGGCGGGGCTTCCGACGCCTTCGCCGCGGTCTTGACCGCCTTCTCCACCTCGTGCCGCGAGACGCCCTTCTCCTTGGCGTACTCCGTCACCGCAGCGTGGACCGCATCTACCGCGTCCAGCCAGGGCTTCCACCCCTCCGAGCTGTACTCGCGGGTGGCCGCCTCCTGCCGCGCCATGTTCGCCTCGCGCTGGAGCTGGACGAGGTGCTCGGGAAGATCGATGGCCATCGCGTGATCCTACGGTCCGGAGTCCGGCGGATCGTAGGGGCTCGCGCTCCACACCTCGGGGCCGCCTCCGCGCCACTCGATCGGCCCGGCCTCGGACAGGTCGATATCCTCCAGGCCGGCCCGGCGCAGGAACTCGACCACATCCGCCGGCATGAATGCCCGGCCGAGGTCCGCATCCACGCCGAACGCGTGCGCGGTCACCTTTCGGCCGCCACCCGGCGACACCGGGTGCACCACAATTTGCGTCTCGTCCGGCATCCCTCCAGCCTGCATCCGGACGGCTCCGGACGCATCCGGACAGGTGTGACCCACAGCACCGTCCGTGTGCACCGAGAAGGCAGACGGCTCACGCGCACACGGCCAGCATGAGCCCATGACCCGCCTCGACGACATCGCAGCCTGGTACCAGGCACACCTGGACACCCAGGGAGACACCCCGGTCACCGACGCCCATCACGTCATCCTCAGTCGGCGCAACACCTGGAATCGCCGCGCGAGCCAGCCCGACGCCACTGCGGACACGCTCCTCGCGCTCGCCCAGTGGGACGCCGCCATGCTCATCCTTGCCAAGTCCGCACGCGACGTCGCCGTACCCGGGTGGCGCGACGAGTGGACCGGCGCCTATGAGGAATACCTGCCCGAGCCGTAGCCCAGACAGCACGGAGCCCCCAATCCGCCATGGACCGGGGGCTCCGTCGTGCGCACGGCTACTCGGCGGCTGGCGGCTCAAGGTCCGTACGCCGCCCCTGCCGAATCGTTGCCTGCCTCTCCGCCCAGTAGACGTCGAACCACGCCACCGGGTACTCCGGCCGCGATGAACCGGGGCGGAACGTCGGCGCGGGCCAACGCTCGGACGGGTTGGTCGCCAGGCGGTGGATCAGAGTACGGCTCTTCCCCACCCGCGCGGCCAGCTTCGGGATCGTCATGGTCTCCCTCTCCTCGGGGGCCTCGGGCATAGGGACATCCTCCCAACGAGGTGTGGACATTGTCCACACTTCTCGCTACGGTCGAACCAGCACAACAGAACGGCCCCGGTCGGTGTGTGAGAGCCCGGCCGGGGCCAGCCATCCACCTGCACGAACAGGGGACAGCCATGACCGAGCGTACCCACCTCAGCCAGCCGGACGAAGCCCTCCACCGCGTGCGAGGCGACGCCCCCACCGAGACGTGCCGCGCCCTCCTCCTCCAGGCCGCCGAGCACCTCACCACCGACCGGCCCGACCAGCCCATGTGGGAAGCCGTCCGCATCTACCTCGCCCGCCGCTTCGCCGCCGCCCACTTCCCCGGCTACAACACCGAGCTGGCCGCAGGCGCCACCCTCCAGTTCCTCGGCCACGCCCCCGTCGTCCGCGCCGGCCAGACCCGCGGCGAGTACGCGCTCGTCCTCCGCGCCGCCGCGCAAGCCTGACCCTCGACCAGCTGGCCGGGCCCGCACCGCGCGCCCGGCCCCGCACGCCCGGAGACACCCGTGAAGCTCCCGCGCCTCACCCTGAAGCGTCCCCGTCTCACTCCGCGACGCAACCCGTCCCGCCCGTCTCAGCCCGTCCCGTGGTGGGTCCGCTGGTTCACCGATGCCGGCCGCCCCATCGTCGCCGTTGTCGTCCTCATCATGTGCGCCCCCGGCGAGCACCACCTCGCCGTCCTGGCCGGCTGGGACGCTCGTCTCGCCTGGGGTATGGCCGCCGTCCTTGCCGCCTACGCAGGCATCGCTGCGTCCGTCGCCTCCAAGCGACCCAAGGGCGCCCCGGGGCGCGGCTCCGCGATCCTCGGGGCGTTCGTCTCACTCAGTGCCGCGATGGCTGCTCAGCCCGTCTCGCACATGTTCGTCACCGGGCATCTGTCCAGCTCGCCGCGTACGCCCCTGTGGCTCGTGATCGTCGTCTCGTGCGTTCCGCCCCTGGTCTTCGGGCACCTGCTGCACCTGGCCGCGACCCCAGTCGGGACACCCACCGAGGCGTCTGAGACGCCCGCGCCGCAGCCTGCCGAGCCCGTCGCAGCGCCGTCCCGCACCAGCCCGGCCGCACCTTGGGAACTGCCTGCCGGGGCCCAGCTTCTTCCCATCGTCGCCGCGCCCACCGAGACGCCTGAGACACCCCCTGCAACGGTCGAGACGGAGCCCCGTCTCATCGCCACCCGGGAGGTCGCCGAACGCCTCAGCGTCGCCGACTCCACCGTCCGATCCTGGGTCGAGCGGGGGCGCATCCGTCCCGTTGTCCGGGACGGCCGCGGCATGCTCTTCGACGAGCGAGACGTAGCCGCAATGGCGGTCGGCTCATGACCGAGACCCCGATCAGCCCTACCCGCGTCATCCTGCCCAGCCCCGCGAACCCCCCGCGGCCGCCCGCGCCCCCCGCGTGGTGGATGGTCCCGGCGGCGCCCGCACCCTCCGCGCCGCTCGACGTCCGCGTCACCGTCGACCTCGTCATTCCCGGGCCCCCGCCGGAGCCCGAAGTCCGGTGGTGGCACCGAATCCGGTGGGGCTACAACGCGACCTGCGCCCTCTGCGCAATGCCGCTCGCAGGACTCTGGGCACCCGTCCTCGAAGCCGTCCGCGACGACGCGGGACTCGCCGCCGCGTGGACCATCGCCGCCGCCCCGCTCACTGTCCTCGGCGTCCTCGACAACACCCGCCGCGTCCAGGCCCGGTACGCCCACGAAGACCTGTGGGCACCCCGGATCCGCGCCGCCATCGCCCGCACCCTCCTCCTCGCCGCCAGCGGCGCCACCGCGATGGCGCTGCCCGTCACCACCGTCGTCTACCTCGTGACCGGAGTCCGCACGTGAACACGAGCTTCACCTCGACCGCCCTCACCGGCGCCGGCCTCGCCATTGGGCTGGCGCTCCTCGTCGTCGAGCATGCCCGCTGGTGGAAGACCGGCGGCGGAACGGCCGCAGCTGGGGGAGGCGGCAGCCGCGACCCCAAGGCGCTGGTCCCGTTCTGGTCCGGTATCGCCTTCGGCACGCTCATGGTGGCCTGCCCCGCCGGGCTCCTCGGAACGGCCGCCGGGGCTCTCCGCTGGGGCGGCAACAGCCTCGGCGACTTCGTGATGTCGACGATGACCGGTCAGCGATCGACCGTGGTCGGGTCCGCGTCCGCACCCCAACTCGACGCGAACGGAGCCCTCATCGTCACCGCGCTCGTGATCGTGCTGTTCCTGATGCGCAAGCAGTTCGCGAAGATCATCAAGCGGGGTTTCAAGTCCGGTGTCTGGACCGGCACCCTCCTTGCCATCGGTACTGGCACCTTCGCCCTCATCGGCAACCTCGTCGTGCCCAACGTGAACAGCCTCGGCGCCCAGCTCCTCGGCAAGGTCGTCCACGGGACCTTCCTGTGAACGCCCCCACGTCCCGCGAGTGGGTCCAAGCCGCCGCCCGCCGCCTCACCACCGGCTCCGAGCGGCTCGCCGCCCACCATGTCCGCCGCACCACCCTCTGGGTCCGCACCACCTGGGCCCGCACCATGGAGTGGCTGTCCGACGCCTCCGGCCTCGCCTGGGCCGTACGCCTCACCGTCCTCCTCGCCGCCGCGTGGGTCCTCCGCAAGGTCGGCGTCTACGTCGCCACAGTCGGCGCCCGCCGCCTCCACACCTCCTCCGGGCTGCTCTGGCCGGTGCTCGCCCTGTGGCTCATCGCCGCGTGGCGGGTCGGCCACCCCGACTGGCAGCCCAGGGCGGCCCCGACCGCCGAGCGGACACCGGAACCTGCGGGCAAGCCAGAGCCCGTCTCCCTGGCCAAGGAGCAGCCAGTCGGCCCCAGCCTCGACGACGTCCTCGCCGCGGCCCGAACTCTCGGCACCCCGCACGTCCACCTCGCCGCGATCGAGGAGCACCTCGGCGCCCCGGCCGGCACCGCCCGGCGGGCCCTCACCGAGGCCGGCATCCCCATCGCCGACGTCCGGATGACGGGGCGCGGCACCAGCACCGGCGTCCGGGGCACCGACATCCCGCCGCTGCCCTCCCCCTCTCCGGAAGCCGCTGTTGCCGCTGTCGGCACAGGTCAGGACGCCAACAACAGCAACAACAACGGAGTCCGCGTCAAGGAGGAGGCGGGGATGACGATTATCCACGTCCCGTCCGAGCGCCGCGCGTACAAGGTCTGATCCACCCAGTCGAAGGAGATCCGCATGTCCAGCGAGTACCAGCTCGACGCACTCTCCGAAGCCCACGCGGAAGCCGAGGAAGACGCCCAGTACGACGACGGCGAGCCGTGGACCGGACTCGCCGACGGCGAGGAGCGCTGACCGATGCCGACCCACGCGATCCCCGAGCGTGCAGTACTGCCCGTAGGGACCGACAGCACCATCGTCCCCGTCCGCGTCCTCGCCGACGACGGCGAGACCGCCCAAGTCCTCATCGAGGGCTGCGGCATTCACCTGCGGCAGGGCCAAATCCACGACGTGGCCTCGACCGACCTCCGGCGCTGGCCCGTCAGCTGAACCCCGGGGCGGCCGCCATCCGCCAAGACATCGGCCGCCCCCGGGCACCCATCCCCGCACGAGAGACAGGACCGCCATCATGGACCACCCTTTCCAGCCCACCATTTCCGAGGCCGAGCTGATTCGCCGGCACGAGGAGTCCGTCCGCGCGGCCGCCGAGCAGGCCCGGCAGGACCCGCCCCAGCCGCAGACGGACCACTGAAACCAGCCGCTCGCGAGGGGTGTTGTTCCAGCCATCCCGGGCGTAGCGTGTGCCCTCCTGGAGGGGTGCCAGCGCCTCCCACCCATCCGCGCTGGCCACCCGAGCCCCGCTGCCCGCCCCCGAGCAGCGAGGCTCTTCTCTGCACCTAGTTGCAAAACCGGCGCCCGTGCCCCATCCTGGTCGCAACTCCGGCGTGCCCGGACACAGACCCTGAAAGCCCCGCCACCGTGCGGGGCTTTCGCGCGTCACAGGCCGGTCAATGCCCCCACACCACCCGACCCGGCCCGCGATCATGGTCCGATGCGCACACACCACACAGCCATCACCCTGGCCGCCGCCGGACTCCTCGCACTCACCGCGTGCGACAGCGACACCACCGCCACCCCCGGCCCGTCCGCCTCCTGGTCCCGCGGCACCAGCACCAGCCAGCCTGACGCACCCGCCCCCTCCGGCAGTTCGCAGGTCGCTGCGGGCGCCGCCGACCTGGAGCGCGTGGTCCGCGCCTACTCCGGCGCCTACTTCGCGGGCGACGGCCCGACTGCCTACGCCTTCCTCTCGGAGCGCTGCACAGCCAAGGCAGGGGACGAAGCTGTCTTCACCACGATCGCCGAAGCCAACGCCAAGGACTACGGCCCCCAGGAGATCAAAACCCTGACCGTCGACCAGCTGGCCGGCGACATGGCCCGCGTCTCCTACACGTACGCCGTCCCCAAGCTCAACCAGAGCGGCCAGCCCTGGACACGCGAGGACCGTGCCTGGAAGTACGACGGCTGCTGAACCCTGGAGGTGGTGACCGTGACCTCAGGCGACTACAAAGGTCCGGTCACCGCCGAGGAACTCGACGAGCTTCGCCACCTCCACGCACAGGGCCTCAGCCGAAACGAGATCGCGCGCAGACTGGACCGAGGGCAGCGCACCGTCAGCGTGTACGCCGCCCGCCTCGGCCTGTCCTTCGCCTGCACCGTCACCGAGGAAGCCACTCGTGTCCGCAAGGCCCAGCTGGAGGAGAAGCGGGTCATCCTTGCCGACGCCCTCACCGACGACGCCCTCCGACTGTCCGCGCAGGTGTGGGAGCCCACGACGATCCACAGCTTCGGCGGCAAGGACCACACGTACAACTCCCAGGACATCAACGAACCGCCGGCCGCTGACAAACGTGCCCTGATGGCCGCCGCCACCGCTGCCGCCGCCCAGTCCGTACGCCTTGTCCCGCCGGCCGAGGACTCCGGGGCCGCCGACGCCCGCTCGATGCTGGGCCGCCTGTTCTCCGGTCTCGCCGAGGTGGTGAAGGAGGAGCAGGGTCACGAGGAGGCGGACGGTGAGTCTCCTTGACGCCCTGCCACTGTCCCGCAAGCAGATCCTCTCCATCGTCCAGGCCGACGCCCGCATCAACCTGTGGGAGGGCTCGGTCCGGTCCGGGAAAACGATCGCGTCCCTGCTCCGCTGGCTGATCTACGTCGCGACGGCGCCGACCGGCGGCGAACTGGTCATGGCCGGCCGGACCCGCGATTCCCTGTACCGAAACATCATCGCGCCGCTGATGAACCCCGACCTGTTCGGGGAACTCTCCCAGCAGGTCCGGTACACCAACGGCGCTCCCATCGCCTACATCCTCGGCCGGGCCGTCCACGTCATCGGCGCCAACGACGCCAAGGCCGAGCCCAAGGTGCGCGGTATGACCTGTGCGGGCGCGTACGTCGACGAGCTGACCACCCTCCCGAAGGCGTTCTTCGACCAGCTCGTGGCCCGCTGCTCGGTCCCGGGCGCGCAGATCTTCGCGACGACCAACCCGGACAACCCTGGGCACTGGGTGAAGCGCGACTACCTCAAGCGCGCCGCACAGACCCGCCTGTCCTCGTGGCATTTCGTCCTCGACGACAACCCGTTCCTCGACCCCGCGTACGTCGAAGCCCTCAAGGCCACCTACACCGGCCTGTTCTACCGGCGGAACATCCTCGGGCACTGGGTCCAGGCCGAGGGCGCCATCTACGACGCCTTCGACGAAGCCCGACACGTCGTCGCCGACGTCCCGCACATCACCCGCTGGCTGTGCGACGCCATCGACTACGGCACCACCAACCCGTACGCCGACCTCCTCATCGGGCTCGGCGCCGACCAACGTCTCTACGTGGTCTCCGAATACCGGTGGGACTCCCGCGCCGAGCGCCGCAAGAAGACCGACGCGGAGTACAGCCAGGCACGCCGAGCCTGGCTCCAGCGGGTGCCGCACCCCCAGACCAACATCTTGGGCGTCCAGCCCGAGTGGACGATCGTCGACCCCTCTGCCGCCTCGTACATCGAGCAGCTGCACCGCGACGGCGTGTCCGGCGTCATGCCGGCAGACAACACCGTCCTCGACGGGATCCGGACGGTCGGATCGCTCCTCGCCGGGGACCGGCTGCGGATCCACGCGTCCGCGCGCGGGCTGATCGAGGAGATCCCGGGTTACTCCTGGGACGACGACAAGGCGGAGAAGGGCGAGGACGCCCCGATCAAGCTCGAAGACCACTCCTGTGACGCGCTCCGGTACGGCGTCCGTACGACCGAGGCCCTATGGCGGCCGCACATCCCGACCCTGCTGGAGGTGGCCTGATGACCGCGGACAAGGCGATCGAGAACGCGACCCGGCTCCTCCAGGCCGCCGAGACCGAGACGAACCTCGCCCTCATGGAGCGCCTCGATCAACTGGCCTGCTCGTGGCTGGCGATCGCCAACCTGCTGATGGAACGGGAGCGTGCCTGATGCCCCTGCCCACGGCAGACCAGACCTGGCCGCCCACCGACGCCCGTGTCCAAACCGCGATGGCCGACTGGGACGCGTGGTTCTCCGCTGACCCCGATCGGCTGGAGCAGCGCTACGAAGGCCGCGGCTACCGAGGCATCGACCGGCCCGCCCAGTACGCCACCGGCGTCCGGGGGCGGCTCGCCAGGTGGTTCTGGGGCGCCCCGACCACGGCTGGCCAGAAGCGCACGAAGCTGCACGTCCCCCTCGCTGGGGACATTGCGCGCACCTCGTCCGAGCTGCTGTTCTCCGAACCTCCCAAGCTGTCCAGCGAGTCTCAGACCACGCAGGACCGTCTGGACGAGATCGTGGAGAAGGGGCTCCACCCCACCCTGCTGGAGGCCGGCGAGCTGGGCGCGGCGCTCGGCGGCGTTTACCTGCGGATCGTGTGGGACGAGACCGTCGCCGACCGGCCGTGGATCGCTCCGGTGGCCGCCGACTGCGCGGTGCCGGAGTTCCGGTACGGGCGGCTGGCTGCCGTCACCTTTTGGACCCTGCTCGACTCCGGGGATCCCTCCGACCGGCGCGTCTGGCGGCATCTGGAGAAGCACGAGCGTGGCGTGATCTACCACGGCCTCTACGAAGGCGGCACCGGCAGCCTCGGCCGCGCGGTCCCCCTCGAAGACCATCCCGCGACGGCCCCGCTCGCCGCGATGGTCGACGCCGAGGGCGGCATCGAAACCGGCGCGCCGGACCACCTCACCGCCGCCTACATCCCCAACGTCCGCCCGGCCCGCGCCTGGCGGCACATCCCCTCCGCCTCCTACTGGGGCCAGTCCGACTACCAGGGCATCGAGGGCATCCTCGACGCCCTCGACGAGACGTACTCCTCGTGGATGCGGGACGTCCGGCAGGGCAAGGGCCGCATCCTCGTCGCCAACGCCCTCCTCGACGCCGCCGGCCCGGGCCAGGGCGCGACCTGGGACGAGGACCGCGAGGTCTACGCCGGGCTGAACATGCTGCCCAGGGCCGGCGACCCGAACCCGATCAGCGCCGTACAGTTCGAGATCCGGGTCCAGGAGCACCGCGACACCTGCGCCGAGCTGGTCGAGCAGGCCGTCCGACAGGCCGGCTACTCCGCCTCAACCTTCGGGGAGTCCGGCGACGGAGCCGCGGTCACCGCGACCGAGATCCGCGCGCGCGAGCGCCGCAGCATGGCCACCCGCGCCCGCAAAGCCCTGTACTGGCGACCCGCGGTTGCCGACATCGTGGCCGCGCTCCTCGCCGTCGAGGCCGGGCCCCTGTTCGGCGTCGCCGGGCTCGACCCGACCCCACCCGACGTCGAGTTCCAGGACTCCATCTCCGAGGGCCCGGTCGAGCTGGCCACCACCGCCGAGCTGATGCGCCGGGCCGAAGCCGCCTCCACCGAGACCCTCGTGCGGATGCTGCATCCGGACTGGGACGACGACCAGGTCGACGCCGAGGTCGAGGAGATCCAGGGCGAATCCGGCCGCGGCGTGGCCGACCCGTTCGCCACCGGCGCCGAGGGCGAGGGGGTTCCGCATGCCGGTCTCCCCAGCGCTGGCGGAGGACCTCGCGCAGAGGGTCCGTGAGCTGTACGACAGCGCCGAAGGCGTTCTCCTGGAGAAACTCGCGGCAGCACTGGAAGCAGACATCGACTCGCCCCGGTGGGCCGAGCTCAAGCTCGCCTCCATCGGCAACCTGCGTCAGGCGGTCGAGGAGATCTCAGCCGCCCTCCAGGACGACACCACCGGCGCAGTCGCCACGGCTCTGGCCACCGCCTACAACCGGGGCCGACAGGCCGCCGTCGCCGAGCTTGGCGCGCTGGACATCGGCCGGGAACTGGTCGCCCGCGAGACGCTCCCGCAGGCCGCATCCGTCGACCGGCTCGCCGCCTCGTACGCCCGCGACACCCGCCCGCTCTACCAGCGGATCACCCGGGCCGTCGTCGACACCTACCGGTCGATCGTCGCCCGCGTGTCCGGCGCCCAGCTCCTCACCGGCACCACCCGCCGCGAAGCCTCACAGCGGGCCCTGGACGCCTTCGCCCAGCGTGGGATCACGGGCTTCGTGGACTCATCCGGCCGCCGCTGGGACATGGCCTCGTACGCGGAGATGGCCGTCCGCTCTGTGACCGCGCGCGCCGCGATCGAGGGCCACATCGACGCCCTCGCCGAGATCCAGATCGGCTGGGTCATCGTCTCGGACGCCCCACTGGAGTGCCCGCTCTGCCGGCCGTGGGAGGGCGAGATCCTCACCCTGGGCCCGGAGACCGGCCCGCACACGGTGCGCGCCCAGCACGAGCTGGAGGACCGGACGGTCGCCGTGCACTTGGCTGGGAGTCTGGCTGAGGCTCGGGCGGCAGGGCTCTTCCATCCGAACTGCCGCCACAGCTTGGCTGCCTACCTGCCCGGGGTGACCACCCGGCCGCCGCACCACGCGACGCCGGGCACCACCTACGAGGACACGCAGCGGCAACGCGCCATCGAGCGGAACATCCGCAAGTGGAAGCGCGTCAAGGCCGCAGCGATGGACGACGACGCCCGCCGCAAAGCTGGCGCGAAGGTCCGCGCGTGGCAGAAGGCCGCGCGGGAGCACGTGGCCGCGCACGAGCACATCGTCCGCCAACCCGCGCGCGAGCAGATCGGCTCTGCGCGCTAGTTCGCCTCGTTCCACCGCTGAAGCTCGTCGGCCGTCGGCAGCGTGTGGCCTGCCGGGCAACGAAGCGTGCCATCGTGCAGGTGGATGGGGTCCTTGCGCCCCCTCACCTCCTGGCGCGCTGCATAGCTTTCCAACGGCGTCTGACACGACGGACAACGCCAGCCACTCAACTCCGTCACCCACTCCATCTTCGGCCTCATCGCCTCCACCTTCCAAGGTCCCTGACCAGCATGTGGAGGCGACCGTACCCCTGGACTTTCGTCCGTGGGGCCGAACAGCAGGGATTGCCCGCACGGGGAATTCCGGACCCGAAACGGGAGCATCATGATCACCCCTTTCCGACACCCCCTCGCCACGTACCCCGCTGGGACCGTGCTCGGCTACCGCCGCAACGGCAAGCCGATCTACGCCATCGCGGGTGGCAGCGACGAGGGCGACGGCGCCTCCGGATCGTCCGGACAGCCCGCCGCCGCTACTCCCCCGCCCGCCGGGCCCCCGGCCGGTGACCAGGGCGGAGGCCCGTCCGGAGCCTCCGGAGACACCACGGACTGGAAGGCCGAGGCCCGCAAGTGGGAGGCCCGCGCCAAGGAGAACAAGGGCGCCACCGACGAGCTGACGAAGCTCCGCGAGCAGGCGATGACCGACCAGGAGAAGGCCGTCGCGGCCGCGGAGAAGAGTGGCCGCACGGCCGCCGCCGCCGAGTACGCCGTCCGCCTGGCCGCCGCCTCCTTCGAGGCCGCCGTGGCCCGCGCCGGGCTCGACCTTGGCGACGCCTCCGACCTCATCGACACCAGCCGCTTCGTCGCGGACGGCGAGGTCGACACCGACGCCATCAAGACCGCAGTGAAGAAGCTCGCCAAGCTCGCCCCCGCGCGCGGCCCCGGCCGCTCCGGAGCCGACCACGGCGCCGGCGGCGAGACCCCCGCCACGCTCGACAAGCAGATCGCCGAGGCGTCCGCCCGGCGGGACTTCGCGACCGTCATCCGACTCAAGCGGCAGCGCGCCGCACAGACGTAAACCCCTGACTGGAGGACCCCATGGCCGGAATCACCGGGCTGGCGACCACGTTCGATCTCCCCAACTACGCCGGCGAACTCTTCGCCCTGACCCCGTCGGACACGCCGTTCCTGTCGGCGATCGGCGGCCTGACCGGCGGCCGGATGACGACCGGTACCGAGTTCGAGTGGCAGACCTACGACCTGCGCGATCCGTCGCAGCGCACCCGCCTGGAAGGTGCGACCGCGCCGACCGCGGAGGAGCGCGTCCGTGCGAACGCCCGGAACGTCGTCCAGGTCCACCAGGAGAAGGTGTCGGTCAGCTACACCAAGCAGGCCACCATGGGGATGCTCGCCACCCCGGGCGCGGCGCCGTTCCGGAGCGTGGACGGGTCCAACCCGGTCAGCAACGAACTGGACTGGCAGGTCGCCCAGGCCCTGAAGAGCATCGCGCTGGACGTGAACTACTCGTTCATCAACGGCACGTTCTCCAACCCGACGACGAACGCCACCGCGCGCCGCACCCGCGGGCTCCTCGCTGCGATCTCCACCAACCGCATCGCGAAGGCGACCACCGTCACCGGCGCGACCGCGGCCACCGACACGGTCACCTCGACCGCGCACGGCCTGGTCGACGGCGACAAGATCGTGTTCACGAACACCAGCACCGCGACCGGCATCACTGCCGGACGGATCTACTTCGTCGACCAGATCGACGCGAACACGTTCAAGGTGTCGACGTCCAGCGGCGGCGCCGCGATCACCCTCGGTACCGTCACGGGTATCGCCTACGTCAAGCCGTGGGCGACCGCGCTGACGCCGGACCATGTCTCGGACTTGCTCCAGCTCGCCTACGACAACGGCGGCATCAGCGAGCAGGAGACCGCGACGCTGCTGGTCAACAGCGCTCAGCGCCGCGCGCTGACCAAGGCGTTCGCCTCCGCGTACGGCCAGTTCCAGGAGACCTCTCGCACCGTTGGCGGTGTCGCCGTCGACACGATCATCACGGACTTCGGCACGCTCAACGTGATGATGGACCGCCACGCCCCGCAGGACACCCTCACGGTCGTCTCGCTGGAGCAGTGCTCCCCGGTCTTCCTGAACGTGCCGGGCAAGGGCGTGATGTTCGAGGAGCCCCTCGCCAAGACGGGCGCCTCCGACGAGGTCCAGCTGTACGGCGAAATCGGCCTGGAGTACGGCAACGAGCGCGCCCACGCGGCCATGACCGGGCTCAAGGTCTGACCGTGGCCATCTACGAGAGGACCGTCGGCCAGCACGTGGCCGAGCGCGTCCAGCTGCTCCCCGGGTCCGCGGAGGAGGCCGTCTACGCGGCGCTCGCCGACGACCCGGCGTCCGGCTGGCGGCTCATCGAGGAGCCCAAGCCGAAGCGCACGACCAAGGCCAAGGAGGGCCCCTGATGCCCGTGACCAGTGACTTCAGCCTGACGGCCTCGGTCCTCCAGACCAAGGCCAACGACCTGACGACGACGTCCGACCAACTGTCCAAGGTGTGGTCCACGCACCTGGACACGGGCACGGCCGCCGGGCAGGCCGACAAGGTCTTCCACGACACGCGGACCATCACGGCGTCCTCGTCGGAGGATCTCGACCTCGCCGCCGTCCTGCTCGATGTCTTCGGGGCCGCGATTACCTTCGCCCGGGTGAAGGCCGTGTTCATCGCGGCCGCCGCGGCCAACGCGAACAACGTGATCGTGGGGGCGGGCACCAACCCGTGGGCCACCTTCCTCAACGCCACCGGAACGATCACGCTCCGGCCGGGCGAGAGCTTCGGGTTCTTCGCGAACGTCGCCGACTCCACCGGCCACACCGTGACCGCGGCGACCGGCGACATCCTCAAGGTGGCCAACTCCGGCGCGGGCACGTCCGTCACCTACGACGTGATCATCGTCGGCTGCTCCGCGTAGGAGGTACTCCGTGGCCCGGATCTACGCCACCGCCGAGCAGTACGAGGCCTACACCTACGCCCCCGCCCCGACCGACATCGAGTACCGGCTTGCCCGCGCCAGCGAGTTCCTGGACTCGCAGGTGCTCCGGCTCTGCCGGTACGAGGTCACCGACGCCGGCCTCCCCTCCGACACCGTCGTCGCGGCGGCCGTCGCCCGCGCAGTGTGCGCCCAGGTGCAGTGGGGGGTGGAGGTCGGCGACGTCACCGGGGCGGCCGGGGTCGGCTACGGGTCGGTCGAGATCGGCTCGGTCAAGCTGAGCCGCTCCGTGACCGCCGTGTCCGGAGACGACTCCCCTGGCCGGCAGATCGCCCCGGCAGTGTGGGACGCGCTCCGCAGCCCGGACCTGACTCCGGACCGCTGGCAGCTCGGGGCGGTGTCCTGGTGAGCGTGATCCCCGGCTGGCTGCTCCGGCACACGGTGACGATCGAGCCCTACCTCGGCGACACCGCGTACGGGCCCAAGTACGGGCCGCCAACGTCCGCGCGGGCGTTCGTGGAGGAGAAGATCCGCACCGTCCGTGACAAGGACGGCGAGGAGGTCACCGCCTCCACCACTGTCTACCTCCTGCCCACTCAGGGCTGCCCGCCCGAGTCCCGGCTCACCACCCCGTCCGGCCGGGTCGCCTCGGTCATCACCTCTGCGCTCCACGACGGCGGGGGCCTGCCCACGCCGGACCACCGGGAGGTGACCCTCACGTGAGCCAGTACGTACGCATGCGCTGGCAGGGCGGCCGCCTCGGAGCGTCCACGCGCGGCCGGCGGGCGGCGGAGGAGGGCCTCCAGAAGGCCCTGGAACACCTGCTCGCCGAGTCCCGGAAGCTCGTGCCGCTCCGCGAGGGCACCCTCGAACGCTCGGGCCGAGTGGTCCGCGCGGGCATGAACGGGCTCGTCACCTACGACACCGTGTACGCCCGTCGGCAGCACGAAGAGCTGACGTGGAAGCACCTTCCCGGCCGGTCGGCGAAGTACCTGGAGATTCCGATGAACCGGGACCGCGAGATCATGATCCAGCTGATGGCCGTCCCCCTGCGGAGGTGGCTCCGTGGCTGACCTCCTCGACGGCCTCGCCCGCTACCTCGCCGCGCGCGGGCACGGCACCTACGACCCCACCGGCGCGAGCGGAAGCATCTTCATCGAGGCCCTGCCCAGCAGCCCCGACACCTGCGTCGTCCTGACCGTCTACGACGACGGCGGCGAGGCGGACACCCGACTCGGCTACGACGACGTCCCCCTCCAGGTCCGCGTGCGCGGCACGACCGACCCACGGGTCTCCCGGCAGCTCGCGCAGGCGATCCGCTCGGAACTGCACGGCCTCGGCGAGACCGTGCTCCCCGACGGCACCGGGCTGATCCTGGCCCGCGCCAACCACGCTGTCGCCGCGCTCGGTACGGACGAGAACCGGCGCCACGAGCACGTCGTGAACCTCAAGCTGCACGTCCGCTCGGTCACGACGCACCGCGTCTGACCCACCCCCCTTTCTCCAGCCCGTACGGCACTGCCGGCGGGCTCCTCGCCATGCCCGGAGGAGATCACCATGGCAGTGCAGAAGTACAACGCCAGGGACGTCATTTTCCAGATCGAGAACTATGGCTCGCCCGGCACGTGGGTGAGCATCGCGCCCGGCGCCATCACGACCTTCACCAAGTCGGAGGAGGAAGAGACCACCGACATCACCACCTTCGGCAGTGCCGGTCAGGCCGAGTCGCTGAAGATGCAGATCGGCAAGACGCTCCAGCTGGAGGGATTCCGCCTGAGGGACCCGGCGACGGGCGCCCTCGACCCGGGGCAGGCCCTCGTGGAAGGGCTGAACGAGCGCCTCGGCGTCAACAGCCTCTCCGGCTTCCGCCACGCCCACACCACCGACACTCAGTGGACGGTGTGGGCGACGACCCGTGTCACGCTCGGCGACCAGGGTGGCGGCAACAACGACGAAGTCTCGTGGTCGGCGACCTTCACGAGGTCGGGCGCGACGACCTACGTGGCCAAGCCGTGACGCCGGCCCGCCGGGCACCGGACTCCTTCGACGCCTACTGGGCCGAGGTCAGCAGCACCGCCACGGAGACCATCCGCGGCGTCACCGTGCGCGTCCCGTTCGACATCCCCATGGCGATGGAGCAGCGCCTCGCCGACCTCCAGGAGTCCGCGCGCGAGGAGGACCTCGCCGAGCTGGTCTCTCTGCTCTTCGACATCGGCCCCGACGCCTTCGCCACCTGGAAGCAGGCCGGCATGGGCGCCACCGAATTCCAGGTGGTGCTGGCCTGGGGAATGGCTCACGCCGACGGCCAGGCGATGACCTGGGCCGAGGCACACGCCCTCGTCCTCAGGGCGACCTCCGAGGGAAAAGCGCAGGCCGCCCCGAACCGAGCCGCGAGGCGCGCCTCGTCCGCCAGTACTGGTGGGCGGTCGAAGGCGACTTCCGCGCGCGGTACGGGATCGGCCCGCAAGACCTTGCGCGCCTGAACCGCCGCACATTCCGCAACTACCTGTACTCCCTGCCGGCCGAGTCCGCGTTCATGCGGCTGGCGGGCGAGGAGCTGGCTGTCATCGACGACCCCGACGAGATTCGCGCCGCCCTTCGCGGCTGACCACGAGGGGGCGGCATGAGCGCGACGACGATCGGCGAGCTGGTCGGCTACATCCGGGCCGAGACCAGCGATTTCGAGCGCGGGCTTGCCACGTCACAGCTCCGGATGGAGGGCTTCCGCCTCGACACGGCCGGGCGCCTGCGGGACCTGCGCGGGCGTTTCGTAACATCGTCTGCCGTCATGGAGCGGGCCCTGACCGGGGTCGGCGACGAGATGGGCGAGGTCGCCACCCAGACGGTCATCTACTCCTCCGTCGTCGACCGGGAGTCGCGGACCATGGAAGCCCGGCTGCGGGCCGTGGAGCACCAGGCCCGCCGGATGGGCTCCGCGCTTGCCTCCCGCTTCGCCGCAGTGTCGGCGCGGCTGCGGGGAATGTCCGTGGACACGGACCGGCTGAAGACCGTCGGCGCCCACTTCGGGCGGATCGCCATGTCGGTCGGCGGGGTGGCCGCCAAGCTGGGCACGGCGGTCCCGCTGGCGGCCGGGCTGGTCTCCACGCTCGGCCAGGTCGCTCCGGCGGCCGGGGTCGCGGTGACGGGGATGTTCGCGATGGTCTTGGCCACGCAGACTCTGAAGCTGGGCATGAAGGGCGTCGGCGACGCCGTCAAGGCCGCGATGGACCCGTCCGACCCAGCCGCCTTCGAAGAGGCCATCAAGAATCTCGCGCCCTCCGCCCGCAGCTTCGCGCGCGAGGTGAAGACTCTCCAACCGCAGCTGAAGGCACTGCAACAGGGCGTCCAGGAACGCCTGTTCAAGGGCTTCGACGGCATCCTCCGCGAGATGGGCAAGAGCACCCTGCCGGTGCTGAGAAACGGCCTTTTCAACACCGCTGGGGCCTTGAATCTCATGGGCCGCAACATCGGCAACACCGCGATCGGCATGTCGAAGTCGGGTGTCCTCGGCCGGGCCATCTCCGGAGCCAACACGGGCCTCTACAACATGTCTCGGCTCCCCTCGCAGATCATGCTCGGCCTGACCCAGGTCGGCGCGGCGGCCGCCCCTGCTTTCGGCCGGCTGACGGCGGCGGCGGGCGCGGGCGCGGACAAGCTGTCGGACCGGATCTCGAAGGCCTTCGAGAACGGCGCGATGGAGAAGGCCATCGATCGGGCGATCAGCCTGATCGGGCAGCTCGGGAGCGTCGTCGGCAACGTCTTTTCGATCATCGGCTCGATCCTGTCCGCCGCCGAGGTGTCCGGTGGCGGCTTCATCGGTGCCCTCAAGGAGATCACGGGCGAGCTGAAGAAGGCTTTTGCGTCCCCGGCCGTGCAGTCCGGGCTGAAGGCGATCTTCCAGACGATGGCCACGCTGGCTCAAACCGTCGGCCCGCTCCTCGTGATGGCGCTCCAGGCCATCGCGCCCGTCTTCACCGCGCTCGGGCCACCCGTACAGCGCCTGATCCAGATGCTCGGCAAGGCCCTGGAGCCCGTCATCAAGGCCCTGGGCCCGGTGCTGGAAGCGATGGCCGTGGCGATCGGCGCCGTCATCGACGCCTTCTCGCCGCTGCTGCCGGTGATCGGGCAGCTGATCGCCGCGCTGCTGCCCGCGCTGACGCCGCTGCTGTCGCTGGTGACGGACATCTTCAAGCAGCTCGCGCCGGTCGTGCTTCAGCTGGCGCAGGTCCTCCTGTCCGCGCTCCAGCCCATCCTGGCGGCGCTCGCGCCCGCGCTGAAGCCGATCGTCGAAGCGCTCGGGAAGTTGGCGGAGGCGATTCTCCCGGTTGTCACCGCGCTGATGGAGGCACTCGCCCCGGTCATCGGCGACCTCGCGAAAATCCTCGCGGAGCTGCTGGTGGCGCTGGCGCCGGTGGTGACTCAGCTGATCATCATGATCGCCGACACCCTGACGAAGGCGCTGCCGGTGATCCTTCCGGTGATCGAGGTCATCGGAAAGCTGGCGAAGATCTTCACCGAAGAACTGGCTGTTGCTATCCGCGACGTGGTCGTGCCCGCGCTCCAGGCCCTTGTCAGCTTCCTCGAAGGCGACTTCAAGGGTGCCTGGGACCACTCGAAAATCTTCATCGCGAACGCCCTCACCCAGTGGATCCGGCTCCTGACCACACTCCCCGGGCGTGCCTGGCAGGCCCTGAGCCCCCTCGCCAACTCCCTGGCCATGCGCGCGGTCGAGGCTGGCGCCCGCCTGCACGAGGGCATCCGCACTCAGCTCGTCTTGGTGGTGCAGCGTGTGCAGGCCCTGCCCGGGCAGGCGCGCGCCGCACTCAGCGGCATCGGCAGCGCTCTGTGGGAGGCAGGATCCCGGCTGATCGGCGGCTTCATCGATGGCATCCGGTCCCGCTTTCAGCAGGTCAGGTCCACTCTCAGCCATCTGACCGGGATGCTGCCGGACTGGAAGGGCCCGGCCGCAGTCGACGCGAAGATCCTCACCCCCGCCGGACAGTCCCTCATCGAGGGCTTCCAGCGGGGCATCACCTCTGCCACCCCCGGGCTTCAGGCCCAGCTTGGAGGCCTCACCGGTGCCCTGCCGGGGATGGTCGGCGGCGCTGCGGGCGGCGGGATGGCCACCGGCGGGCCGGGGCGGCTCATCGTCGAGCTGGCCGGTCCGCAGGAGATGAAGTCCCTGATCCGCCGCATCGTCCAGGTCGACGGCCGCGGCTCCGTGCAGACCGCATTCGGATAGGAGAACCCCATGGTGGTGGTGCCCGATGCCCGTGTCGAGCTCAAGGCGGGCGGTACGTGGGTGGATGCCACCGACGACATGGTCGAGGCTGACGGGATCCGGTACAGCTGGGGCCGGCGGGCGGAGGGGTCTAGGACGGACCCCTCCGCCGCATCGCTGACGCTGCGGAACCCGGACGGCAAATACTCCAGCCGGAATCCCCTGTCGCCGTACTACGGGCAGCTCGGGCGCAACACCCCGATCCGGCTCACCCACGACGGCGCCGACGTGGCCCTGTACCTGCCCACCGGTACCGCCGGCCGGGCCGCGACCCCCGACCATGCGTCGCTGGACGTCACGGGTGACCTCGATCTGCGGGTCGAGGTGACCCCCAGCGCCTGGGGCGGGGTCACGACCTCGGGCGCGTGGGAGCTGGCCGGGAAGTACGGCCTGGCAGGCCAGCGGTCGTGGCTGTGGGACTTCACCGACCTCGGAAAGGTCCAATTTTTCTGGTCGGTGGACGGCACCGCCCTGGTGAACGACATCACCCCGAGCATCAGCCTGCCCGTCGGGTCCCGGGCGGCCCTGAGGGTCACCCTGGACGTCAACAACGGGGCGGGCGGGTACACGGTGACCCACTACACGGCCGCGTCGATCGCCGGGCCGTGGACGCAGTTTTCCCAGACCGTTACCACCAGCGGCACCACCAGTATTTTCAACTCAACGGCCTCCGTGGAGGTCGGCGACGTTGCCTGGGTGGGCTTCGCCGACAGGTCCCGGCGCTTCCACGCCTTCGAGATGCGCAACGGGATCGGCGGCTCTGTCGTCGCCAACCCGGTCTTCACCGCGCAGGCCAGCGGTACCACGAGCTTTACGGATGCCGCCGGCCGGACCTGGACGACCGCAGACGGCGGGGAGATCACCTCCCGCCGGATCCGGGCCGTCCTAGAGGCGTCCTCCTGGACGCCTGAGTGGGGGGCGAGCGGGCACGATGTCACCACGCCGGTGGAGGCGGCCGGGGTCCTACGGCGTCTCGGCCAGGGCGACAAGCCGCTGGCGTCCACGCTGCGGCGCAGGATCCCGGCCTACTCGCCCGTGGCCTACTGGCCGATGGAGGAGGGCCGGGACGCCACGCAGGCAGCTTCGCCCATTCCGGGCGTGCTGCCGCTGACGGTGTCGGGCTTCGAGTTCGCCGCGGATGACACCTGTCCCGGCTCGGTAGCCCTTCCGAAGATCAACGCGGCGGCGTCGGCGATGGCGCCCGTACCGGCGTACACGGCCACCGGCCAGTACCTGGTGTCCTACGTCTACCTTCAGCCGACCCTGCCGTCCGGCGACAACGTGATCCTGGACATGACGACCACCGGCAGCTCCGCCCGAATCACCATCTCCGTCGGCCCCGGCCTGATCAAACTGCGCGGCTACAGCAGCGCGGGCACCCTGGTCCTGTCCCACGACGGTTCCAGCACGGGCTGGGACGGACCCGTCTGGCACCGCTTCGACTTCAGCGCGACCGACGTCGGCGGCGGCAACGTCGAGTACCACATGGCGTGGATCATCGCGGGCTCCGGCGGTTTCCAGAGCAACACGACCGTGGCCGCGACGGTCGGCACTGTCACCGGGATCAGCACCGCCTTTGGAGCCGAACTTGCCGACATGCGCATCGGGCACCTGGTCGTGTTTCCCACCAGCACGACGACTGTCTTCAGCAGCGCTGACGGCGGGTACGCCGGGGAGCGGGCGGCGGCCCGCGTAGTGCGCCTTGCGGGCGAGGAGGGCGTCCGTGTGTCGGCCCTCACTGCGGGCGCCGACACCACCCTGATGGGGCCCCAGCGCCCTGACACCCTCCTCGATCTCCTCGACGAGTGCGAGGCCGCCGACGGCGGGATCCTCTACGAGGATCGGGAGGTAGCCGGGATCGCCTTCCGGGGCCGGACCTCCCTCTACAACCAGACCCCCAAGCTCACGATCCCGTACGGCCAGCTGGCACCGCCGCTGGCTCCGACGGACGACGACCGGCACATCCGCAACGACCGCACCATCACCCGCGCCGGCGGCTCGTCGGCGCGCGCGGTCCTCACCTCCGGGACCCTGTCCACGGCGGCCCCACCGAACGGGGTCGGCGTGTACGACGACTCCCAGACCCTCAACCTGAACACCGATGACCAGTGCGCCGACATCGCCGGGTGGCTGCTGCACCGCGGCACCTGGGATGAGGCCCGCTACCCGCAGGTGACGATCTACCTGCACAAGTACCCGGCCCTGATCCCGGCCGTCTCGGCGCTCCAGCCGGGCGATGTCGTCCGGATCACGGGCCTGCCGGTGTGGTTGCCGCCCGGCCCGCTCGACCTGATGGTTGAGGGCGCCACCGAAGTATTCAAACCGTTCGAGTGGGTAATCACACTCGCCTGCTCCCCGGCCGGCCTGTGGACTGTGGCGGTGGCCGACAGCGCAACCCTCGGCAGGGCGGACACGACCGGGTCGCAGCTCGCCTCAGGGGTTACGTCGACAGCCACGTCCCTCTCCGTGGCCACGGCGTCGGGTCCGCTGTGGAGCACGACCAGCCCGCCGTACGACGTCCAGGTCGGCGGCGAGGTGATGACGGTGACCGCGGTGTCCGGGGCCTCGTCGCCGCAGACGTTCACCGTGGTGCGCTCCGTCAACGGGATCGTGAAGGCCCAGAGTTCCGGAGCCGCCGTCGGCCTCGTCCAGCCCGCACGCGCCGCCCTGTAGGAAGGAGCATTGCCCATGCCCATTGCCGCTGGCCAGATCATCACGGCCGCGTATCTCGACCGGCTGGAGAACCCGCCGGTGGCAATCCTCCAACAGACCGTGGTGCAGTCCATTGCGAACGGCGTCTGGGGGGTGATCACGTTCGATACCGAGATTAAGGACACGTACGGCGGTCATTCGACGGTGACCAACACGAGCCGGTACACGGTCCAGCTTGCCGGGACGTACCGGGTGACCGGCCGGGCGGCTTTTGCCAACAACGCTACCGGCAGCCGCGGCGCCCGCATCCACAAGAACGGCGTCTTCATCCAGGGAGCGGCGAACCTCGCGGGCGCGGGCACCCTCGCCGGGATCTCCGAGGCCAGCCACCTGCTCGACCTGGCGGTCGGCGATTACGTCGAGGTCGCGGGTGGCCAGAACTCGGGCGGCAGCCTCTCCACCTCGTTCTCGGGCGAGGCCGCGTCGATGATGTATATCGAATGGATCCACTCATGATGACCTGCACCACGTGCGGGGCGGCGGCCGTGGTGCAGTGGCGCCGCCGCCTTCCCGGCAAGCCCGGCGCGGACGGCAACACAGAGCCGGTCGGCGCCTGCGCCTCCCACTCGCTCAATCCGGCGGCCGCGAGCCTCGTGCACGCAGCCACGTGCACCGGCACGAACAAGGGCGGCGCCTGCGACTGCACCCCCGAACCTGCCCCCGGCGACTCTTTCCCGGGCCCGGCCGAGCCGGAGCGACGTCTCCCGCCCGGCTGGTAGCCCGCCACCCACCTCGTACGCCCCGCGCCGCCGGCCGGGGCCATTTTCATGTTCTGGAGGTATCGCCCATGGGTGAAATCTGGATCCCCGAGGCCGTACGCCTCGGCGACGGCGAGATCGGTGGGCCGATGGACAGCCCCGATGCCGAGGCCCGCACCGTCTGGCACACCACCGAGACCGGCAACGGTGCGACCGCGTTCCGGGTCGTGGCCGAGGGCCTCATCGAGGACTCCAACGAGCCGCACATCCTCTACTGCCCCGTGACGGATGCCCTTGGGCAGTTCGGGCCCCTCAACGAGAGCGCCCGCGCTCTGCGCAACTCGGGCTCCCTGCGCACCAACCGGACCGGCGAGGTCTGCATCCAGGTTGAGATTCTTGCCCGCGCGGGCACCCCCTTCACTGGCTACTGGCGGCCGGGCCCGAACTTTCGGGCTCTGCTTCGCGCGATCCGGTCCTGGGGCGTGCCCGATGTCTGGCCCGCTGGCCGCCTCGCGCGCGCGGGCAACGACGACGTGTCGCGGAGCACCTCTACGTGGACGTCCGCCGGCGGGCACTACGGGCACTGCCAGATTCCTGGCAACGACCACTGGGACCCGGGCGCGATCGACACCGTGGCGCTGCTGGCGGCGGGCAGCGGCCAGCCGCCGACGCCCGGCCCCCTGAGCGTCTCCTTGTCCCGGCTGATCGCCGCGGCGAAGGCCGACCCGCCGAAGTCGGGCACGCCGGTGTCGTACGCAGGGACGAAGACGGTCGAGGCCGCGCTCGTCGCCGAGGGCCTCCTCGCGGCGTCCCTGGCAGACGGCCACTTCGGCACCGCCACCGTCAGCGCCTTCGCAAAGTGGCAGCGCCGCTACTCCGAGCGCCGCCACCTCGGCTGGACCTCCGCCGACTGCGACGGCATCCCCGGCAAGACCTCGCTCACGGCTCTGGGCGCCGCCCACAACTTCACCGTCACTGCCTGACCCCTGAGGAGACCTGATGATCACCGCTGCCTTCTGGAAGTCCACCGCCGAGCGCGCCGTGCGCACCTTCGCTCAGGCCGTCCTCGGCGCGGTCGGCGCCGACCAGCTCGGCATCCTCGACGTCGACTGGGGCCAGGCCGCATCCGTCGGTGGCCTCGCCTCCGTCCTCGCGGTGCTCACCGCGATCGCCACCTCCGGCGGAGCGGAGGGACCGGGCATCACCGAGACCGTGCGGGAGCCCAGGTGACCCCGGCTGAGTCACAGCACGTGGCCACCGAGATCGCCGAGCTGCGTCGTGCCGTTGACGTCGGCTTCGCCCGGGTCGACGGCTCCCTCGCCCTCCTGGTGCAGCGCGGCGACCAGACAGATAAGAAACTTGAGGACCACGAGGCCCGTCTCGACGCCGTGGAGCGGGCCCGCTGGCCGCTGCCGAGCCTCGCCGCGGTGACCGCCGTGGGCTCCCTCGTCTACACCCTCGTGGCCCGGTAGGGAGGCACCATGGCTCGGCGTACCGTCACCGGCAGGGTGGACGACCTTTTCACGGATGCGGCGGCGGCTGGCGTCGCCGTCACTCTGTCCGCGATGCCCCGCCGCTGGACCGACGAGGCAGGCGGCCGGGTGCTGGCCGCTCCGGATCATCCGGTGGTCGTGACCGCTGGCGCCTGGTCGGCGTCGCTGCTGCCGACCGACGAGCCCGGCATCGAACCTGCGACGGGCCGCTACTACCGGGTGACCGAGTCGGTCGCCGGTGTGCCGGTGCGGGTGCGGGTCTTCGAAGTCCCGACCGGCGTCGGGTCCGTCGGTATCGACACGCTCGTCGTGGCCGATCCGGGCTTGCCGGGATACGTGCGGGGGACGGCGGGCCCAAAGGGCGACACCGGGGACACCGGCCCCCAAGGCCCACAGCCGCCGCTCGGCGCAGCCGGGGCCGGGGCCGGGATCGCGCTGCGCTCGACGGACCCGACAACAACCGACGCCAGGACGCCGACCGCGCACGCAGCCTCGCACGCCGCCGCCGGGGCTGACGCGCTCACGCTCACCCAGGCGCAGGTCACCGGCCTGGCTGCTGCGCTGGCCGGTCTGCTGCCGCTCACCGGCGGCACCATGACCGGCACCGTCACCAACAACGCCGCCTCGGCCGCCACGACCGCGTACGGCGGCGGCGTCGTCGGCGACACCTTCGACCGATGGCGCATCCTCGCAAGTGGGGCCATTGAGTTGGGCCCCGGCAACGCGGCACGCGACACCAACCTGCGGCGCTCCGCGGCGAACGAGCTCACCACGGACGACGCGCTCATCGTCGCCCTGATGTTCCGCCACATGGGCAGCACGCTGGGCTTCTACGGGGCTGCCGCCGTGGCTAGGCCGAGCATCACCGGCAGCCGAGGCGGCAACTCGGCGCTCGGTTCGCTGATCAGTGCGCTGGCCGCCATCGGCCTCGTCACCGACACCACCACTGCCTGAAGATCCGATCTACCTTGCCCCCTCTCGCCTACGGGCGGGAGGGGGCGATTTTGTCGTGTACCGGTACCGTTCAGGTGTCGAGTCTGAACGGGAGCCAGTATGCACTCTCAACCGCACGACCACACCGGCGCACGCATGAAGCGCCTGCGCCTGGAACGCCACCTCACCCAGAAGGCTGTGTGCGACCTCGCCCAGGTCCCCTACAGCACGTACACCAAGACAGAGCAGGGCGTCATCCCCGCTTCACCGCACCTGATTGCCGCTGTCGCCCGCGCGCTCCGTGTCGACGTTGCCACGGTCACCGGCCAGCCCTACGCCACCGAACTCCGCGCGGATGAGCTCGACATCCTGATCCGGCCGATCCGCGAGGCCCTCGATGTCTACGACCTCGGCGCCGACCCGGATATCGTCCCCCGCGCGCACCAGCTTCTCACCGACGACGCGGAGGCTCTCCTCGTGGCGGTTCGGGCCGGGGAGATCAAGCAGACCGCCGGTCAGCTTCCCGGACTCATGCAGGAGGCCACCACAGCCGCGCACGCGGCGCCCAGCCGGGAAGGGTGGCTGCTGCTGGCCAGCCTGTACCGCACCTCGTACGACGTCGCCTCGAAGCTGGGCTACTACGACCTGGCGGCGCTGGCTCTGGCCCGCATGAACTGGGCGGCTGAGCGCGGCTCCGATGCCGTCTTCGGCGGCATGTACCGGTACATGAGGGCGCTCACGTACCTCCGGGACGGCGAGTACCGCACCGGGGAGCGCCTCGTCGGCCTCGGGCTGCGGACTCTCGCGCAGGCGGAGCCGTCCCGGGAGCGGGAGGTCGTAACTGGGCAGCTGCACCTCGGTGCTGCGGTGATGGCCGGCCGGTCAAAGAACGCCGACCGCGCCGAGGGGCACCTCAGCGAGGCGGAGCGGATCGCGGGCGACACCGGCGAGGCTGTCGAAACGCACTGGCTGGCGTTCGGCCCGACGAATGTGGCTGTGCACCGGGTGTCGGTGCTGGCGGAGCTGGACGAGTACGGGCAGGCCGCCCAGACGGGCCGCGGGGTGACGATCCCGGCGGACTGGCCGAAGTCCCGTAAGAGCCACCACTACGCGGAGCTGGCCCGCGCGCAGATGTGGACGGGCGACCTGGACGCCAGCTTCCAGAACCTGCTGAAGGCGCGCAAGGCGGCGCCGCAGCAGGCCCGGTATCACCAGACCGTCAGAGAGACGTACGCCGGGCTGGAGGCGGCCCGCCGTCAGCTACCGGACAGCTTCCTGTCGTACGGCTCCTGGCTGGGAGTCTGACACCACGTAAGGCCTTGGCCCCGACTATCAACAAGCCGTGATAGTTGGGGCCTTGTCGCGCTCCCACACTCGTCTCACCACCCGCTGACGACGGTAGGGAGCACCGCCATGGAAGTCCGCGAACACATGGGCGAGGCGTTCGACCACGAGGACCATCCCCTCCTGCACCAGCAGGTCCGCGACCCGCAGACGGGTCGCGTGGGTGAGCTGATGGCCGTGGTTCAAGAGACCCTCGGGTACACCAACGGCCAGAAGCGGCACTCGCTCACCGCGTACATCAAGGGCGCCGACAGCCGCGAGTTCACGGCGGCGGCGACGCTCCTGGAGCTGGCGTGACCACTGATCGGATCTGCTGCCGTTGTCAGCGGGCTCTCGGCAGCGAGTACGAAACGATCATCGTTCACTCGGCTTCCGGTGCCCGTCCGAATCAGTACAGGCACTGGAACAGCGGCGCCTGTCGGCCCATTCGGGCGGACGAGCGGTGAGCGAGCCCGCCCGGCAGGTGCTGTACGTCGCGATCGTGCTCGGCATGCTCGCCGTCATCGTCGTCGGCACCGCCCGCTGAACTTCCCCATCGCGCACATCCTGACGAAGAACGGAGGCCTGCCATGGGTCCCGAATGTCCCCGGTGCGGCGGCACCGACCCGTACTGCACCGCGTGCGGCGGGGCACAGCCCAGCCACCAGCCCGCCTGACCTCCCGCCCCGGCCGCGTATCTGCCAGGACCCACGACCGGAGCGGGTCACACCTCCCCACCTGAACGAGGAGGCACCACCATGAGTACCACCAACGCCGTCCAGACGCTGAAGTTCGCGTGGCTGGAGGTGACTGGCTTCTGTAACGAGCGCTGTGACCACTGCTACGCCGACTCCGGACCCGACCAAGGCCACGGCAGTATGACGGTCGCCAACTGGGTGTCCGTCATCGACCAGCTCGCCGACATGGGCGCCATGGACGTCCAGTACATCGGCGGGGAGCCCACCCTGTACCCGCACCTGCCCGAGCTGATCGCCCACGCGGCCGGCCGCGGGCTCGGTGTCGAGATCTTCTCGAACATGACCTACATCCGCCCCGAGGTCTGGGAAGCCATCACCGCGCACGGCGCCAAGCTCGCCACCTCGTACTACAGCGACGACGCCGCCGAGCACGACTCGATCACCCAGCTCCGGGGCGCCCACCGCAAAACCCGCGCCAACGTGCAGAAAGCTGTCGACCTCGGCATCCCGATCCGTGGCGGGGTCGTCTCGCTCCGGGAGGGTCAGCGGGCGATGGAGGCCATGACGGACCTCCAGTCGATCGGCGTGCAGCAGGTCGGCGGCGACCGCATCCGTGCCTTCGGCCGGGCCAGTGCGGGTGCCAGCCCGCAGATCAAGGACCTGTGTGGACACTGCGCTCACGAGAAGTGCGCGGTGGGCCCGGACGGCGCGGTGTGGCCGTGCGTCCTCGGCCGGTTCATCGATGTCGGCAACGTGCGGGAGGAGGCCCTCGCCGACATCTGGACCGGCGCCCGGCTCGCGCAGGCCCGCACCGACATCGCCGCCGTCCACGGCCCCGGCGCCGCCGCGTGCACACCGCCGCAGTTCCTGCCGATGTGCGGTCCCTGCGGGCCGTGCGTGCCTTCGGTGGGGCACTGCGACCCGCAGGAGGCCCCGCTCGGCACCGCTACGATCGCGACCACCTGACCCCACCTGGAGGACACTTCATGGACCCGCACGGCGAAACCCTGCTCAGCTGGCCGGCCCCGCCCGGGAGCGAGCGGACCGAGGAACAGTGGGCGGTCATCGCCGGGCAGGTCCGGCACGCCGCGAACAAGCTCGGCGCTCCCTTGCCCGCCTGCCTGCCGGGCGAACCCCGCGAGTGCGGGCGATCGGCGCAGCAGCACGCGTTGGCGTGGGCGGCCGAGGTGAAGGCCCGGTCGCACCACCTCATCGAGGTGTACGCGCCGTCGGCGGAGGCCGCCAGCTACGCCGCCGGGTCCCTGTACAAGGAGCGCCTGGCCGCCCTGCGGGTGCCCACCGCGTGAAAGCTAGCCCCGGCCGGCACACCCCCTCCGGCCGGGGCTACTCACGGACGGATTGACCCATGATTTTGGTGTCAGGTTGACCCCTGCGCCGGGCCGCCTTGATCCGTACGGTGTGTGCATGCCGAAGACGAAGGCCTTACGCGTCGCTTAGCGCGCCCTTAGTCGCGTACGAGGTGCGCGAGCGGTACGCCGAGGACGCGGGCGAGTCGCAGCCACACACCCAGTCGAGCGTCGCTCGTGGCGCCCTCGAGGCGAACCACTGTCTTCCGGTCGATCCCCGCCCGCTCGGCCAGCTCTTCTTGCGAGAGGCGAGCCGCTTCGCGGGCGTCGCGGAGGCGCGCTCCGATGATCCGGCGGCGGGTGAGTACCCAGGTGGGCGGCGGATCGGTAGACACCCGCTCCACGCTGTAGTGATCTTGTGGATTTGTCTGTACCTGGCCAGGTACACCTAACGATTCGATGTAGCGGCCAATCGCTTGACCGAAACTCATTGCGTCAGTGGCTCAAACCAGCCACGCTCCTGACAGAGCGCATCGACCGACGACCCCAGGGTGATACACAGTGCACGAATTGCCGGACTCTGAACAAACACCCCTCGCAGCCCAGCGGGTCCGGCGCGACACAGCCTCGCGCACCCTCGCAGCCTCCCGGATCGCCGACCTGGCGGCCCTCGACCCCGCCGCCGCCATCCTCATGATCGAGAGCCTGCGCAGCTCCCTCGACGACACCCTCCAGCTCCTGGGAGAACACATCGACCCCTGCTGACACAACGAGAAGGCCCCGGGGATTCCGCACCCCGGGGCCTTCGCCCGTTTCCAGCCACAATCACTAGGCGGCGCTGGACAGGCCGCCCCCACCCACTCCATCATCTTCATCCCGTAAGGGGCCTGCCGGCCGAACGAGGATGGCCCACAGAGCAGCCGCCAGGACTGCATCCGGCGGCGCCGCAGCAGCCTCACGATGGATTCGATCGATCACGTCATCCCCGAGGAGCGCGCGGCGTTCCTCCCGCGTCACACTCGGCCCCACGCTCGAACTGCCGGGCCCCGACTGTTCGGTCGGCGAGTAGACTTCCCCGACCAACCGCCGGGACCATCCCGGGATGCACCCATGCGCATTGAAAACACCTCGGGGGCGCTCATGTGCGCGTACCACTTCAGGGAGTGGTGCTCGACGGCCCAGATCCGGTCGAATCCCATGCGTTCGGCGAGGACCGCCTGCTCGACGCAGTCGCGGATGACCTGGTGTTCCCGTTCCGCGGTCGGATCTGCCAGCTGAGCTTCGAAGATGACGGAGAACTGCACTTATGCCTCCAGGGATGCGTCCCGTGCCCGGTCTCACTTCAATTCGAAATATGACTAGTAGTCAGACGGCGAAGAAGCAAGACCTCCCGCCGACCGCGTGGGCCGTGCTCGGCCTGCTGTCGTTCCCCGGCGAGCGCACCGGGTACGAACTGAAGAAGTGGGCGGACTCCTCCCTGCGCTTCTTCTACTGGTCGCCGGCGATCAGCCAGATCTACGCCGAACTGCGCAGGCTGGAGGAGCTCGGCTACGCCTCCTCCGCCCGCTCGGGGCCCGAGGAGGCCCGCGCCAAGCGCCGCTACGCCATCACCGACGCGGGCCGCGCGGCCCTCGCCTGCTGGGCCCGCGACACCGCCGAGGCCGGGCCGCCGGTGCTCAAGCACGGACTGCTGCTGCGGATCTGGCTCGGGCACCTCTCGGAGCCGGAGCGGCTGCGGGCGATGGTGGGCGACCACGTCGAGCGGACCCGGGGCGAGCTGGCCGCCGTACGGGAGGCCATGGAGCACGCGGCGGGGGTGCCGGAGTGGACCTTCCCCGCGCTGGCGCTGCGCTGGAGCGAGCGCCAGCACCTGGCGGAACTGGAGCTGGCCGGCGCCCTGCTGGCCGACCTCGCCGACGCCGAAGCCCAGAACGAGACCCCGGACGGAGCCCCGCGCGCGACCCCCGACGCGGCGCGGGCCGGCGGGCGTCAAGGCCCGGGGGACGCGCCCACGCCCGGGTGACGTGACAGGGCGGCCGCGGGCCGCCGGGGGACGTACATCCCTGGCGGGAAGCGGCCGGGCGGCCGTCGCGGGCCGCTGCACGACAGGTCCCCCCGCATCCCCGGCGCACTAGCATGCGACCTCACCGCGCGCGGCCGGTCGGGACACCGCGACCGCGCGGAGCCGCCGTCGACGGAAGCGAGAGAACCTTGACTTTCCTCACCATCGGTCACCGCGGGGTCATGGGTGTCGAACCTGAGAACACCCTGCGGTCGTTCGTCCGCGCGGAACGCGCCGGGATGGACGTCGTCGCACTGGACGTCCGCCTCAGCAAGGACGGCGCCCTCGCCGTCCTGCACGACGCCGAGGTGGACCGCACCACCGACGGCGCGGGCGCCGTCGCCGACCTGACCCTCGCCGAGCTGCGCCAACTGGACGCCGGCCAGGGCGAACGCGTGCCGGTCCTGGAGGAGGTGCTGGAGGCGGTCCGCACCCCGCTCCAGGTGTCCGTCCAGGAACGGCCCGCCGCCGAGGCCCTCGCGGAACTGATCGCACGCCTCGACCTGCTCTCCCGGGTGGAGGTGGCTTCCCGCGACGGCGCCGTCCTCACCGCGGCGGCCCGGCGCGCGCCCGGGGTGCGGACCTCCCTGCGGGTGCCCCGGCACGGCGAGGACATCGTCGAACGGGGACTGGCCGCCGGGGCCCGGACCCTCGCCCTGGACCTGCGGCGGATCACCCTGGAGACGGTGGAGTCGGCGCACGCGGCCGGGCTGCGCGTGACGGGCTGGACGGTCAGCACCCTGGACCAGCTGCGCCTGGCGCGGGCCCTGCAACTGGACGGCGCGGCCACGGGTTTCCCCGAGATCCGCAGCACGGGCCGCTTCACGGCCTGAACCGCGCGGCCCGCCCTGGCGGCCGCCCGCGTCAGAGCGCCTTGACGAGCAGCTCGAAGGCCAGGTCCTCGCGCAGCGGCACGCCGAAGCGCTCGTCCCCGTACGGGAAGGGGCTCAGCTCGCCGGTGCGCCGGTAGCCGCGGCGCACGTAGTAGGCGATGAGCTCCTCCCGTACGTTCACCACCGTCATCCGCATCTCCGTGGCGCCCCAGGTCTCGCGGGCGCGGCGCTCGGCCTCGGCCAGGATCTCCTTGCCGAGGCCGCCGCCCTGGAGCCCGGGGCGGACCGCGAACATCCCGAAGTAGGCGTGGTCGCCGCGGTGTTCGAGCTGGCAGCAGGCGACGAGCTCACCGGCGCGCTCGACCACCAGGAGGGTGCTGTCCGGGGCCTTGATGATCGCGGCGACGCCCGCGGGGTCGGTGCGCTGCCCGTCCAGGAAGTCGGCCTCGGTGGTCCAGCCGGCCCGGCTGGCGTCGCCCCGGTAGGCGGACTCGACGAGCACCACCAGCTCCGGTACGTCGGCCTCCACTGCGCTGCGGAAACTCAGGGCGGCGGGCTGGGCGGTCGACATCGGGGCGCTCCGTTCGGTGTGGCGGCATATGACATGCCAGGTCTGGCAGGCAGAGCCTAACGGGGAGCGGCGTCGGGGCGGCGTGAAGAGGGCCGGAAGGGGCATCTCTTCCGGTGACGCCGACGAACCGGGAGGTTCCGCCGTGCACGGTCCCGCGACGCCCCTCTTCTCCGCCTCCGCCGTCAGCGCCTGGCTGATCGTGCTCCTCTGCGCCGTGAGCGGTACGTACTGCCTGCTGCGGGCGCGCAGAGCCGACCGGTCGGCACGCGGCCCGGCCGTGGGCGAGGCGGTGATGGGGCTGGGGACGGCGGCGATGGCCGTGCCGTCCGGGACGGGGGCCTGGGGTCCTCCGGTCCTGCTGGCCGTCTTCTGCGGGGCCGCGGTGCACGCGCTGTGGCTGCTGCGCGGTGGGGCCCACCACGCGCACCACCTGGTGGGCTCGCTGGCGATGGCGTACATGGCCTACCTGGCGCTCGCGGTGGCGGGCGGGCACGGGCACGGCGGGGCGGGGCCGTCGGCGGTGACGGGCGCGCTGCTCGTCTACTACGCGGGGTACGTGCTGCTCGGCGGGGCCCGGCTGGTCACGGCGGGCGGCGCCGTCTTGGCACCGGCCGGAACGGGTACCGCCCTCGACGGGACGGGGTCCGGGCCGTCCGGTGCCGGGGAGCTGACCCGGGCCTGCCGACTGGCCATGGGGACGGGGATGTTGGCGATGCTGCTGAGCATGTGACGGGACGGCGAAACTCCCGCCGGACGTGTCCTGCGTCACCAATGTCCCGGGACCGTACCCGTAGCCGGTGCCCGCTCATAGGCTGGCGGACATGATGGTCCCCGCCGTTCTCCTGTTGCTCGGCGCACTGACCGCAGTGCTCGCCCCCCGCCTGCTGGCCCGGGCCCAGTGGCCCGAGCGTGAGCCCGTCGTCGCGTTGTGGGTGTGGCAGTGCGTGGTGGCGGCGACGCTGCTGTGCCTGGGGCTGTCGATGCTGCTGAGCGCGGCCGCGGCCTGGCAGGCGGTGCGGGGGCGGCTGTTCGCCGTGGCCCCGCACGGGGTGGTCGACGCGTACGCGCTGGGCGCGGCGGGCGGCCGGTGGGCCACCGCCACGGCCGTCGCGCTGGCCTTCGGCGGGCTGTGGACGGGCGCGATGCTGACCCGGGAGGTGCTGCGCGCGCGGGCCCGGCGGCGGGCCCGGGGCGCCGAACTGCTGCTCCGCGCCCCGCTGTTGCCCGGCGAGGAGCCGGGGGCCTCGCGGCTGGTGGTACTGGAGGGTCCGCGCCCGGAGGCCTGGTGGCAGCCGGGCGCCGCCCCGCAGCTGGTGGTGACGACGGCGGCGCTGGGCCGCCTCAAGGGCAGTCAGCTGGACGCGGTGCTGGCGCACGAGCAGGGGCACGTGGCGGCCCGGCACGACTGGCTGCTGCACTGCTCGCGGGCGCTGTCGCGGGGCTTCCCGCAGGTCCCGGTGTTCGCGGCGTTCGAGGCGGAGATGCACCGCCTGGTCGAGCTGGCCGCCGACGACGTGGCCTCGCGCCGGTACGGCCGGCTGACGATCGCGCTGGCCCTGGTCGGCCTGAACGAGGACCGGGGCGCCTTCGGCCCGTGCCCCGCCCCGCAGACGCACGTCTCCCTGCGGGTGCGGCGGCTGCTGTCGGCCGCGCCCCGGCTGTCCGCCGGCCGCCGGCTGCGGCTGACGGCGCTGGCCACCCTGGTCCCGGCCGTTCCGCTGCTGGTCACTTTCGTCCCGGGGCTGAGCGCGTTGGCGTAGACCGCCTGGACGGCCCGGCGGGTGCGGGGCGCGCCGCGCGGGCTGCGAGGATCAAGGGCATGCGGAGCACGATGCTGTCCAGGGCCGGGCTGGGCTGCGCCCTGCTCGCCGCCGTCCTCACCGCTCTGGTGGTGGCCCGGTGGCGGCCCCTGGCCGATTACGACGAGGACCTCGCGCGGGCGCTGCACGCGCACGCCGTCTCCCACCCCGGGGTCACCCAACTGGCGCGGGTGTTCACGGACTGGGTCTGGGACCCGTGGACGATGCGTGCCCTGGCGGCCGCCGCCTGCCTGTGGCTCTGGTGGCGGGGGGACCGCCGGCGGGCGCTGTGCGTGGGGGTGGCGGTGCTGGTGACCTCGGGCGTGCAGCAGGGGGTGAAGGCCGCGGTCGGGCGGGAGCGTCCGCGGTGGCCGGATCCGGTGGACTCGGCGAACTGGGCGGCGTACCCGTCGGGGCACGCGATGACGGCGGCGGTGGTGTGCGGGCTGCTGCTGTGGCTGCTGCCGGCGGGGGCCCCGCGGGGTGCGGTGGCCGCGGCGTGGGCGGTGGCCGCCGTCTCGGTGGCCGGGGTCGGCCTCACCCGGCTCTACCTGGGCGTCCACTGGTTCTCGGACGTACTGGCGGGCTGGCTCCTGGGCGTGGCCCTCGTGGCGTCGACGGTGTCCGCGTGTGCCTGCTCTGGGCGATCCCCCGCGTCGCCCAGAGCAGACGATCCCGTGCGCTGAGTATATTGGCTCCGAGCCAGTCAACGCAGGAGTAAGCATGGTCCCGCGCAGCGCATCGGTCAATGAAGAATTGCGCAGACGTTCCAGGGAGCGGCTGCTGCAGGCGACGGTCGAGCTGGTGTCCGAGCGCGGGTACGAAGCCACGAAGCTCGGCGACATCGCCGACCGGGCGGGCGCGGCCCGCGGCCTGGTCTCGTACTACTTCCCGGGCAAGCGCCAGCTCCTCCAGTCGGCCGTCCACCGGCTGATGCACCTGACCCTGGAAGCGGCGCTGGAGCGGGAGCCCCGCAGCGAGGACGGCCGCGAGCGGCTGGCCCGGGCGATCGACGCGATCCTCGGGCTGGCCCGGGACCGCCCCCGGCTGATGCGCACGCACATGGCGGGGATCCTCCAGGCGGAGGGCTTCATCCAGTGCCCGGAGCAGCAGCGGCTCGCGTACCTGCTGCGGGACACCGTGACCCGGTACGGGTCGGCGGACGTGGACACGGACTACCCGCTGCTGCGGGCCCTGCTGATGGGGGCGGTGGTGGCGGTGCTGCTGCCGGGGGCGCCGATGCCGGCGTCGCGGCTGCGGGCCGAGTTGTTCCAGCGGTACGGGCTGGACTGGGAGCTGGGCTGCCCGCCGGACGGGGGTCCGCCCGGCGGGAGCTTCCCTGCCTGAGGGTCAGTGGTACTCGGGCTGGCTCTGTACGTTGAGACGGTCCATCCACACCCACTTGGCGCTCTCGGTGCGCCAGTCGTCGAGGCGCAGCACGTCGAGGCCCTTGACGATGTCGTTCGAGTAGATGTGCCCGTTGTAGTAGTAGGCCGACCAGGAGCCGCCGAGGCCGGGCTTGTCGGTGGTCAGCGGGCCGCGCTCGAAGTAGCCGATCTCCTTGGGGCTGCTGGAGTCGGTGAACTCCCAGACCGAGACGCCGCCCTGGTACCAGGCCTGGACCATGATGTCGCGGCCGCCGCCGACGGGGATCAGCGAGCCGTTGTGGGCCACGCAGTTCTCGGTGTCGGCCTGGTGGCGGGGGATCTTGAAGTAGCTCTTGAAGACGAGCTTGCGCGCGTCGCCGCGGCCGGTGATCTCGTAGACCCCGTCGGCGCCCCGGTTCGGTCCGGTGGCGGCGTTGCAGGTGGCGCCGCCTCCGCCGCCCAGTTCGTCGGTGAACACCACCTTGTCGGCGCGCTCGTTGAAAGTGGCCGAGTGCCAGAAGGCGAAGTTGACGTTGTCCTGGACGCGGTCGATGACGCGGGGCTGCTCGGGTTCGCTGATGTCGAAGAGGATGCCGTCGCCCATGCAGGCGCCGGCGGCCAGGTCCTTCGAGGGCAGCACGGTGATGTCGTGGCAGCCGGTGGTCTTGGACACGCCGGGGTTGGCGGGCGCGCCCGGGTTGCCGCCGTCGGGGAAGAGGACCGGGAGGCCGACGACGGCGGCTTCGGTCGGGGCCTTCTTCGGGACCTTGACGACGGAGATGCCGTCGTGCGGCGGCTTGCAGTCCGGGAAGGCCTCGTTCGGGGAGTACGAGGCCACGTAGAGGTAGATGTCCCGGCCGCCCGGCACCAGCGTGTGGGTGTGGGAGCCGCAGGCGGTCTCGACGGACTTGATGTACCTGGGGTTCTTCTTGTCCTTGATGTCGAAGATCTTGATGCCCTCCCACGAGGACTTCTCCGTGGCGGGCTGCGAGACGCTGTTGCAGGAGTCGTCGCTGCGGGAGCTGTCGGTGGAGAGGAAGAGCAGGTCGCCGGAGACGGAGATGTCGTTCTGCCCGCCGGGGCAGAGGACCCGGGTGACGACCTTGGGGGTCTTCGGGTTGCCGATGTCGTAGATCGTGAAGCCGTTGTAGTTGCCCGCGTAGGCGTACTTGCCCTGGAACGCGAGGTCGGAGTTGATGACGCCCGGGTCGGCGCTGGGGATGTTGGCCAGGGGCTTGATGTTGCGGCTGTGGACGATCTCGTCCTGGCCGGGGATCTCGCCCGGCGCGAGGTCACGGCCCTGGGGGGTTCCGGCGCTCTGCCCGGAGGCCGCTCCGGGCGAGAGGTCGCCCGGGTCGGGGGTGGCGGCCGCCGGTCCGGCGGTCGCCAGGAGCGTGGTGAGGAGCCCGGCGGCGGCCAGGGCCACCCCCAGGCCGCGGTGGCGCACTCTGACGGCGTGCAACGAGGTCACTGTGCCTCCCGTGGGGTCCCGTACGTTTCGCTCCTCGTGGGAACGGAACCTGGACCACGGCAGTATGTTCGTTTTCATGGACATGGCAAATGCCTTACTCGGCCGATTCCTGGGGGCGGCGCTGACCGCCGGACTCCTCCTCACCCTCACCGGCTGCCAGGACGGCGGGGGCGCGGACACGAAGGCGGGCGAGGGCCCGCCCGTGGTCGTCGCCCCGGGAAAACCCGGGGAGAAGGCCCGCACCCTCTCCCCCGAACAGGCCGCGAAGGAGGCGCCCGACGACAGCCCGAACGCCGCCGACCGGGCGTACGTGCGCCATATGACCGAACACCACCGCCAGGCCCTCACGATGAGCGCGCTCGCCCCCGACCGGGCCGCGGCGGACCCCGTCAGACGGCTCGCCGAACGGATCGCGGCCGCGCAGGGACCCGAGATCGGGGCCATGGAGAAATGGCTCGCCCGCCACCCGGCCACCGCCCCCGGCCCGGACGCCCACGAGCACGCCGCGATGCCCGGCATGGCGACGGAGCAGCAGCTCAAGGAGCTGACGGACGCCAGGGGAGCCGATTTCGACCGGCTCTTCCTGCGGCTGATGACCGCCCACCACGAGGGCGCCCTGAAGATGGCGGGCGAGGTCCTCGCGGCGGGGAACAACGTCGCCGTCGAGGAGATGGCGACCGAGGTGGTGGCCACGCAGAGCGCCGAGATCCACCGGATGCGCGCGATGGGCTGACGGGCACGGAGGCCGGTGGCATGCTGGGAGCACCTGCGGGAGGAGCTCCGCGTGCTTCGTGTCGCCGTCGTCGGTTCGGGCCCCAGCGGGGTCTACGCCGCTCAGACACTGGTCCAGCAGCGTGAGGTGCCGGGCGTCGTGGTCGACGTACTGGACCGGCTGCCGGCCCCGTACGGCCTCGTGCGGTACGGGGTCGCCCCCGACCACGAGAAGATCAAATCGCTGACCGGAAGCCTTCGCTCGGTGCTCGAGGACGAGCGGATCCGCTTCCTCGGGAACGTGGAGGTCGGCGGCGAGGCCCTGTCCACCGCCCGGCTGCTGGAGCTGTACCACGCGGTCGTGTACTGCGTGGGGGCGGCGCGGGACCGGCCGCTCGGCATCCCCGGCGAGGAACTGGCCGGGGTGCACTCGGCGACGGCCTTCGTGTCCTGGTACAGCGGACATCCCGACGCCGGCTCCTTCGACCTGGCCGCGGTGCGCTCGGCGGTGGTCGTCGGGGCCGGCAACGTGGCGGTGGACGTCACCCGGATCCTGGCCCGCGGCGTGCCCGAGCTGGAGCCCACCGACATGCCGCAGCCGGCGCTGGGCGCGCTCGCCGCGAGCGGGCTGCGGACGGTGTCGATGGTGGCGCGGCGCGGGCCCTCCCAGGCCCGGTTCACCACCAAGGAGCTGCGCGAACTGGGCACCCTGACCGGGGTGGACGCCCGCGTCGACCCCGCCGAGCTGGCCCTCGACCCGGCCTACGCCGACCCGGCGGCGGCCGGGCTGCCCGCCGTCGCCCGGCGCAATCTGGAGGTACTGCGCGGCTGGGCCGGGGCCGCGCCGGAGCCCGGCGCCCCGCGCGAGGTCACGCTGCGGTTCTACCTGCGGCCGGTGGAGGTGCTGGGCGGGCCCGACGGCCGGGTCCGGGCGCTGCGCTGCGAGCGGACCGCCCCGGACGGCCGGGGCGGGGTCAGCGGCACCGGCACGTACGAGGACCTCGAGGCCCAGCTGGTGCTGCGTTCGGTGGGGTACCTGGGCGTACCGCTGGCCGGGCTGCCCTTCGACGCCGCCAGGGGCACCGTGCCGCACGCGGCGGGCCGGGTGGTCCGCGCGGGGCGGGCCTCGCCGGGCGAGTACGTGGCGGGCTGGATCAAGCGCGGCCCGACCGGGGTGATCGGCACCAACCGGCCCTGCGCCAAGGAGACGGTGTCCTCACTGCTCCAGGACGCGGGGGCACTGGCCCGGCGCACACCGGCCGGAGACCCGCTGGACGCGATGCGGGCGGCGGGGCTGCGGCCGGTGGAATGGCCGGGCTGGCTGGCGATCGAGGCGGCCGAGGCGGAGCTGGGGCGCTCGCTGGGACGCCGCTCGGTGAAGATCCCGGACTGGGCGGGCCTGCGCGGCGCGGCCGGTCTCGCGCAGGGGTTGCAGGAGCTGTAGGGGTTTCAGGAGCTGTAGAGGCTGTAGGGGCTCTGGGCGCTCAGCAGCCGCCGCAGTTGTAGTAGACGACGTCCCAGTGGTTGCCCTCGTCGGCGTAGATGTTGCCGGAGCCCGACTTCCACTGCGGGGCGCCGTCGCCGCGCGGGCCGATGGCCGTGAAGGTGTTCTTGACGTACGAGGTCAGGCAGGTGCCCTTCGCGAAGTCCAGCTTGTAGCCGTTCCAGTGGGAGTAGGTGCCGCCCGCGTGCCCGGTCTCGGTGCCGCCGGTGATGTTCAGGGCGCAGCCGCTGGCGCTCTTCAGGGTCTGCGCGGCCTGTGCGGTGGCGAGGTTGAGCTGCTCGAAGGAGGTACAGCTGGCGTTGTTGCGGTCGGAGCAGTTGCCCGAGGACGACCAGGTGATCCCGGACTGGCGGAACATCGAGGTCGCGGTGGCGTGGCTGATCTTCGAGACGGCCTGTACGCCGGTCGCGGCCCGGGCTTCGGCGGGACCCGCAAGGACGCCGAAGCCGGGCGCGAGGAGCGCGGCGGCGATCAGGGCGAGCGCGGTGAGCAGGGAGCGGACGATCGGACGGGTGCGCGGTGCTGCGGGCACGGGCGGTTCCTTCGGCTCGGCGACCGTACGGACACGGCGATGGTCCCGTACCCGTACGGGCCGCCAAAAGGGCGGGTCTCGGCCACCTCAGGGCGCGTACGGGGAGCCGCAGCAGCTGTCCCGGGCCAGCTGGCGGGCCACGGCACGCCACTCGTCACCCGGGTCCGTGGCCGGGGCCCGGCCGCTGAACTCGGCGACCAGTGCGGCCCGTTCGTGGACCGTGCCGGCGCGGACGGCCGCCCGGGTGCGGATCAGGTCCGCGAACTCCGTGAACGGATCCCCGTCGACGACGGTGAGGTCGGCCAGCTTCCCGGGCTCGACGGTGCCGAGGTGGTCCGCGACGCCGAAGACCCGGGCCGGGGTGCGCGTCGCGGTGGTCAGGGCCTCGGCGGGGCTCATGCCGTACCGGTGCAGGGCACGCAGGGCCAGGTGGAGGTGGAGTCCGGCGGGGGTGAGCGGCGCGTCGGTGCCCAGGGCCAGCAGCGCCCCGCCGCGCAGAGCCCGGCGGTAGACGCCGATCTCCCGTTCCAGCGCGGTGAGTTGCTCCGCGGTGGGCGGCTGCGCGGCGGCGGCCGCGACCGCGGCGACGTCCCAGGGCGGCATCAGGGCGGTCACCCGGGGGTCGGTGGCCGCTCCCGGGTCCTGCCCGAGCAGCGGCAGCGCCGTGAACGGGGTGGCGATCAGGTGGAAGCCGCCGCGGGTGTAGAGCTCCAGGGTGTCCTGGTAGGTGTGTCCCTGCGGGGTGGCGCCGTGTCCGGTCTCGGCGCGTTCGGTGGCCACCAGGTGCGTGGTGAGGTCCTGCCCCGCGTGGATGCCGGCCGCGCACAGGTGGGAGCCCGCCGGGACGCCGAGGCGTTCGTGGGCGAACCGGGCGGCCTCGGCCATCTGCGGGAACGGGGCGCGGACGTAGGTCTTGACGAAGTCCCAGTCGAGGGCGGCGGCGCGGGTCAGGGAGCGGGTGAAGCCCTCCGGGGTGCGGTGGGCGCGGCCCATGCTGTAGGCGACGCGGGAGCCGTCGAGGAGTTCGCCGCCGGCCAGCAGCCGGGGTGCGGCGAGCCGGCCCGCGAGGACGTCCTCGCGCATCCTGGCCTGCTCGTACGCCGAGCCGCCGAGGGAGACCGCCGTGGTGATCCCGTAGGCGAGGAAGGTGGCGCCCTCGCGGGCGCCGTAGGTGTTCAGGTACGGGTGGATGTGGGCGTCCCACAGGCCCGGCAGGACGGTCGCGTCGGAGGCGTCGACGGTACGGGCGGCCCGGCGGCGCACCCCGGGGCGGCGGGGTTCGACGGCGGTGATCCGGCCGCCGCTGATCAGGACGTCGACGTCGGCGCGGGGCGCGGATCCGGTGGCGTCCCAGAGCAGTCCGGCCCGGACGAGGGTGTCGACGGGGGCCGGCCTGCGGTAGTCGATGCGGACCGGGACCGTCCGGGCGGGGCCGGTGGGCGTGGCGGCGGCGTCGAGGGTGAGCAGGCGCAGCCGGGCGCCGGACTGGTAGAGCAGGGTGCGGGAGTCGGCGGACCACGAGGGGTGGTCGGCGCTCTCGTCGGTGAGGCGGCGGGCCGGGCCGTCGGGGGTGCCGTCGGCGGTGACCGGCAGCAGCCACAGCGCGGATTCGGCGACGCAGGCGAGGTGGCGGCCGTCCGGCGACCAGACGGGTCCCGAGGCGTAGCGGTCGGACAGGGAGGTGTGCGGAGCAAGGGGGTACAGGCGTGCGGCGCCGGTGGTGGTGTCGAGGATCCGGATCAGGTTGTAGCCCTCGCGGAAGCGCCGGCTGAGCCGGTTGCGGTCGCAGAGGGCGAGGTGGCGGCCGTCCGGGGACCAGCTGGGCGGGCCGGGCAGTCCGCCGCCGCCGAGGGCCGTCGCGAGGGGGGTTTCGGTGCCGGTGGCCAGGTCGCGGACGAGGACGCGGCCGGACAGGTCGAGGCAGGCCAGCCGGGTGCCGTCGGGCGAGAGGCTGCCGTAGACGCGGCCGCCGGGGGCCAGGACGCGTTCGGCGCCGCCGGTGAGCTCGCGGCGGCGGACGGTGTTCAGGCCGTCGCGGTCGTCGGTGTAGAGCAGGCCCGCGCCGTCGGGGGTCCACACGGGGCCCTGGATGTAAGTGGTGGTGGCGGCCTTGACGATGCGGTGCGGTGCGCCGCCGGTCACGGGCGCCACCCACAGCGAGTTCAGGGCGGCGAAGGCCACGCGGCGGCCGTCCGGCGAGAGGGTGGGCAGGTGGATGCCGCGGACGGGGCGGGGCCGTTCGGCGTCGAGGGCGTACTCCTTGGCCCGGTAGCGGGGCCGGCGGACGGCGAGGGTGGCGTCGAGGGGGAGTTCGCGTCCGGTGTGGTCCCGGTGGGGGCGGACGAGGCGGAACCGGCCGTCGAGGGTGATCAGCAGCTGTTCGTCGCCGGCCCAGCGCGGCGGGGCGGGCGCGAGGTCGCCGTCGAGGGCGACGGGCCTGCCGTCCACGACGAGGGTGAGGAATTCTGCCTTGCGGGGGCCGGGCAGGGCGTGGAGCCAGGCGGTGCGGCCTGCCGGGGAGAGCGCGGGGGCGAGCAGCCGGCCGTCGGGGACGGTGTGTTCGACGCGTACGGGTCCGGGGGTCTCCCCCGCCACCGAGGCGAGCGTGCGGGCGGTGAGGGTGTCGCCGGTGGCGGCGGCGCGTACGAAGAGCACCCGGGAGCCGTCGGCGGACCAGGCGGGGTCGAAGTCCTCCCATTCGCCGTCCTGTCCGGGCCCGGTCTGACCGGTGGCTCCGGTGAGGCGGCGGAGCAGGCCGTCGCGCACCCGCAGGGTCCAGATCCGGTACGGGCTGCCCGCCACCGGGTCGCCGTCGCGTTCGGAGCAGAAGGCGAGCGTGGCGCCGTCGGGCGACCAGGCGGGCGCGCGGTGGTCGAAGGGGCCGTCCGTGAGGCGGCGCAGGCCCGAACCGTCGGCGTTCATCAGCCAGATGTGGAACACGCCGTCGCGGTAGGCGCTCATGGTCACCTGGCGGCCGTCGGGCGAGAGGACCGGGCGGGTCGGTTCCAGGTCGGGCGGGGTCAGGGCGCGGGCGGCGGAGCCGTCCGGGGGCAGCTCCCAGAGGATGCCCTGCACCTCGGCGACGACCCGGTCCCCGGTGGGGGTGGTGGTGGCGGCGCCGTTGGTGGCGGCGGTGAAGCGCAGCCTGACGTGGTCGTCGGCGGGGGCCGCCGGGGCCGCCGTCGCGCGCGGGGCTCCGAGCAGCGCCCCTGCCGTACCGGCCGAAGCCGCCTGCAGTACCGTCCTGCGTGCTACCGCCATCCCGGTCCCTCGCTCCCGCGCCGTCGGGCTCACTCGCGTCACGCGAGTCAACGACGGGTTCGCGGGCCGGGCAACGGCCGGAACCGGTCAGCCGGCGGCCGGTACCTTCGCGAGGCGGGCCTCCTCGGCGGCCGCCGCGGTGAGTACGCCGTCCAGCAGGCCGGGGTAGAGGGCCTGGAGGTCGGCGCTGCGCAGGCCGCTCATCTTGGCGGTGCCCCGGTAGCACTGGCGGATGACCCCGCTCTCGCGCAGGACGCGGAAGTGGTGGGTCGTGGTCGACTTGGTGACCGGCAGGACGAAGTACGAGCAGGCCAGCTCGGTCTCCGAGGCGGCGAGCTCGCGGACGATGCTCAGCCGGATCGGGTCGGAGAGGGCGTGCAGCACGCCCTCCAGCCGGATCTCGTCGAGCTCGGGGTGGGCGAGCGTACGGGCCGTGTCACGTTCCGTCATGGTCAGCTCCGCTCGGTCGGGTTGCCCGGTCCGGCCCGCCCCGGGGCTTCCATCGTACGAGAAACGTCGTAGGACCGGGCGGGGCGGCCCCGGGGCACGGTCGCACCCGGGGCCGCTCCGCGCTCACCAGGAGCGGTGGTACTGGTCCGGCACCGGGATCTCGGCGCCCAGCTCGCGGGCGGCACGGCGGGCCCAGTAGGGGTCGCGCAGCAGTTCGCGGCCGAGGAGGACGGCGTCGGCCTCTCCGTTGGCGAGGATCTTCTCGGCCTGTTCCGGTTCGGTGATCAGTCCGACGGCGGCGACGGGCAGCGCGGTCTCGGACTTGACCCGGGCGGCGAAGGGCACCTGGTAGCCGGGGGCGAGGGGGATCCTGGCGTGCGGGGCGAGGCCGCCGGTGGAGACGTCGAGCAGGTCCACCCCGTGCTCCAGCAGCAGGGCGGCCAGGCGCACGGTCTCGTCGGCGGTCCAGCCCTCCTCGTCCAGCCAGTCGCTGGCGGAGATCCGGAAGAGCAGCGGGAGTTCCTCGGGCCACACCTCCCGTACGGCGTCGACGACCTCGACGGCGAAGCGGGTGCGGTTCTCGAAGGAGCCGCCGTAGGCGTCGGTGCGCTTGTTGCTGTACGGGGAGAGGAACTGGCCGATGAGGTAGCCGTGGGCGCCGTGGATCTCGACGACCTCGTAGCCGGCGGCGAGCGCGCGCCCGGCGGCGGCCGCGAACTGGCCGGTGATCTCGCGGATCTCCTCGGTGGTGAGCTCGTGCGGCACCGTGTGGGCCTCGGAGAACGGCAGCGGGCTGGCGGAGCTGGGCTGCCAGCCGTGGGCCTCGGGGCCGACGGGGCCGCCGCCCTTCCAGGTCTTGTCGGTGGATCCCTTTCGGCCGGCGTGGGCGATCTGGATGCCCGGGACGGCGCCCTGGGACTTGACGAAGGCGGTGATCCGGCGCAGGGCCTCGACCTGGGTGTCGTTCCAGATGCCGAGGTCGTAGGGGGTGATGCGGCCCTCCGGGGAGACGGCGGTGGCCTCCTGGATGATCAGGCCGGTGCCGCCGGTGGCGCGGGCCGCGTAGTGCGTGAAGTGCCAGTCGTGGGCGACGCCGGCGTTCGGGCCGAAGGCCTCGGCGCTGTACTGGCACATCGGCGCCATCCAGATCCGGTTCGGGATGGTCACCGAGCGGAGGGTGTAGGGCTGGAACAGGGCGGCGAACGCGGCGGGCGCAGCACTCATGAGGGTCTCCAGATGTCACCGGAACACGCACCGGGCAGGTGCTAAGTACGAGAAGAACCGTACTACGAAAACTCTCGTAGTACGAGAGTCTCCGTACAAGAGTGCGTCAGGGCGGCGCGGTCCGTGCGCGCGCGGCGTCGGCCCGCGTTGTCGGTGGGCGGGTGCACACTGGCCCAAAAGGTGATGTGAAGGACAAGGACGTCCGGAGGTGTCGGCCATGACCGACGTGCTGCTGCTCGTGGGAACGCGCAAGGGACTGTTCATCGGCAGGCGCCGGGGCGCCGGGCCCTGGGAGTTCGACGGCCCGCACTTCAACGCCCAGGCCGTCTCGGCGGTGGCCGTCGACGGACGGGGGCCGGCGCCCCGGCTGCTGGTCGGCGGGGACAGTGCGCACTGGGGGCCGTCCGTCTTCAGCTCGGACGACCTCGGGGCGACCTGGCGCGAGCCCGCCGCGCCCGCCGTGAAGTTCCCGCAGGACACCGGCGCCTCCCTGGAGCGGGTCTGGCAGCTGCACCCGGCGGGCCCCGAGGCCCCGGACGTGGTCTACGCCGGGACGGAGCCCGCCGCGCTGTTCCGATCGGCCGACCGGGGCGAGTCCTTCGAGTTGGTCCGGCCCCTGTGGGAGCACCCGACCCGCTCCGCCTGGGTGCCGGGCGGCGGTGGCGAGGGCCTGCACACGGTGATCACCGACCCGGCCGACCCGGACGCGGTGACGGTGGCCGTCTCCACCGCCGGGGTGTTCCGCACCAAGGACGGCGGGGCGAGCTGGGCCCCGTCCAACCACGGGGTCTCGGCGGTGTTCCTGCCGGACCCGGACCCCGAGTTCGGCCAGTGCGTCCACAAGATCGCCCAGGACGCCGGGAACCCGGACCGGCTGTACCTCCAGAACCACTGGGGCGTCTACCGCAGCGACGACGCCGGCGAGCGCTGGACGGACATCGGCGGCGGACTCCCCTCCGACTTCGGCTTCGCCGTGGCCGCGCACCCGCACCGGCCGGACACCGCCTACGTCTTCCCGCTCAACGCCGACTCCGACCGGGTCCCGGCGCAGCACCGCTGCCGGGTCTTCCGCACCCGGGACGCGGGCGCCGTCTGGGAGCCGCTCTCGAAGGGCCTCCCGGAAGGCGACCACTACGGCACGGTGCTGCGCGACGCCCTGTGCACGGACGACGCGGACCCGGCGGGCATCTACTTCGGCAACCGCAACGGCGAGCTGTACGCCAGCCACGACGACGGCGACAGCTGGCAGCTGCTGGCGGAGCACCTGCCGGACGTGCTGTGCGTACGGGCGGCCGTACTGCGCTGAGCGGGACCGGCTGTCGGTGTGGGCCAGTAGAGTGATCACCCATGGCAGCACGACCGTTGAACGAGATCGTCGAGCCGGGCTGGGCCCGCGCTCTGGAGCCGGTGGCGGCGCAGATCGCCGCCATGGGCGACTTCCTGCGCACCGAGATCGCGGCGGGCAGGACCTACGTCCCCGCCGGGGCGAACGTGCTGCGCGCGTTCCAGCAGCCCTTCGACGAGGTGAAGGTACTGATCGTCGGACAGGACCCGTACCCCACCCCGGGGCACGCGGTGGGCCTGTCCTTCTCCGTCGCGCCCGACGTCCAGCCGGTGCCGCCGAGCCTGGACAACATCTTCCTGGAGATGCACCGGGACATCGGCACGGGCCGGCCCGCGAACGGCGACCTCACCCCGTGGACCCGGCAGGGCGTCCTGCTGCTCAACCGCTCGCTCACGACCGCGCCCCGCCGGTCGAACGCGCACCAGGGCAAGGGCTGGGAGGCCGTCACCGACCAGGCGATCCGGGCGCTCGCCGCACGCGGCAAGCCGCTGGTCTCCATCCTCTGGGGCCGGGCCGCCCGCAACCTGCGTCCACTGCTCGGCGAACTGCCCGTGGTGGAGTCCTCCCACCCCTCCCCCAAGTCCGCCGACTACGGGTTCTTCGGCTCCCGGCCGTTCAGCCGGACCAACGACCTGCTGGCCGGACAGGGCGCACAGCCCGTCGACTGGCGCTTGCCCTCAGTCAGTTGAACCGTATATGACATTCAACGAGGGTTAACGAGGGTATTCAACGGATAAATGCGGACAGATGCCGCCCGACGAGGCCCTGCCCGAACACCCCGTTCCGATAAGCCAGTAGCATGCGGCGCCATGAGCTCCCCCACTGGGCCCGCAAATGGCCTGCCCGTACGAATGCCGCGACCCCGCCAGACCGGACGGCACCGCCGGCCCGAGCCCGCGGTGGCGCCCGAGGGCGCGCCCGCGCTGGTGCTCGCCGTGCCCGGTGCCCCCTCGGCCGCCTCGCGGGGGCTCGCGGAAGAGATCATCAGCATCGGCCGCTCCGAGCTGCCCGGCCTGGACGCCCGGATCGGTTACCTCGAAGGCACCGACGGCGAGGACGCGGCGCGCGCCGAGTTCCCCTCGCTCTCCGGCGTGCTGACCGCCGTCGCGGACGAGCGGAACGCGCGCGCGGAGTTCGCCCGCGCCGCCGGGCACGAGGTGCCCGCGCCGCAGGGTCCGGACGCCGTGGTCGTGCCCCTGCTGGCCGGCCCCGACGCCGATCTGCTGCGCCGGATGCGGCAGGCGCTGATGGACTCCTCCGCCGCCGCCGAGCTGGCCGACGTACTCGGTCCGCACCCGCTGCTGGCCGAGGGCCTGCACGTACGGCTCTCCGAGGCCGGGCTCGCCCGCGCCGACCGGGCCCGGCTGTTCACCGTGGCCACCGCCGCCGACGGCATCATCCTGGCCACCACCGGCGGGGAGGAGGCCGTCCAGGCCGCCGGGATCACCGGCATGCTGCTGGCCGCCCGGCTCGCCGTCCCGGTGATCGCCGCCGCGCTGGACCAGGAGGGGTCGGTGGCCGCCGTCGCCGCCGAGCTGCGCGGTTCCGGTTCGGCCCAGCTGGCGCTGGCGCCCTACCTGATCGGCCCCGAGGCGGCCGAGGGCCTGCTCGACACCGCCTGCAAGGAGGCCGAGTGCGCCGCCGCCGAGGTGCTCGGTGCCTACTCGGCGCTCGGCAAGCTGGCCGTCGCCCAGTACAGCGCCGCCCTCGGGATCACGCTGGGCGCCGCCGCGCACTGACGCCCGTACGCGACACGCGTCAGGGCCCGCCCCGGGAATCCGGGGGCGGGCCCTGACGCGTTTCGGCCGCGGGGCGGGTGTCAGTCGAGGACCACGCAGGTGGCGGCGGGTACGGCGACCGAGCCGGCCCGGCGGGGGTGCCCGGTCAGGGGGTCCACCTCGAACCAGGTGACGTCCCCGGACCGCTCGTTGGCCGCGTACAGCCGGCGCCCGGAGGGGTCGGCGGCGAGGTCGCGCGGCCACCGGCCTCCGCACTCCACCGTGTCCGTGAGCTGCGGCTCCTCGGGGCCGGCGGTGAGCGAGAAGGTGACCAGGGTGTCGGTCCCGCGCACGGCGGCCCACAGGAAGCGGCCGTCCGGGGAGGCCACGATCGCCGAGGGGTAGGCCCGTACGCCCCCTGGAAGGCCCCCTGGGGCGACCGGAACCTCGACGACCGGTTCCAGTTGCCCGGAGGCAGCCGTCCAGCGACAGACGGTCAGCTGCGGCTCCAACTCGTGCAGGACGTAGAGCACCTCGCCCGACGGGTGGAAGGCGAGGTGGCGCGGCCCGGTCCCGGCGCGCAGGCCGGCCTCGGCGTGCACCCGCAGGGCGCCGGTCGCCGGGTCGGGCGCGCAGACCCGTACCGAGTCGGTGCCCAGGTCCACGCTGAGCACCCAGCGGCCGGTGGGGTCGGGCAGCACCTGGTGGGCGTGCGGGGCCTCCTGCCGTTCGGCGTCGGGGCCCGCGCCGCTGTGCGCGAGGACCGAGGCGGGCCCCGCGGGGCTGCCGTCGGCGGCGAGCGGCAGGCTGCTGACACTGCCCGAGGTGTAGTTGGCGGTGAGCAGCCGGCCCCCGGCCAGGCTGAGGTGGGTGGGGCCCGCGCCGCCGACGCGGACGGCGGCGCCGAGCGGGGCGAGCCCCTCGGCGGTGGGGCGGAAGGCGCCGACCGCCCCCTGGCCGGTCTCGCTGACCGCGTAGAGCACGCCGGTGTCGCGGGCGAGGGCCAGGTACGAGGGGTCCGGCAGGGCGGCCGTCGCCGTGAGCGGGGTCAGTGCCCCGGTGGACGGATCCACGGCCGCGGTCGTGACTCCGCGGCCGCCCCCCGAGGTGAACGAGCCGATGTAGGCCCGGTGTCCGCCGCTCCGGTCCGTCGTGTCCGCGCCGCCCACAGGTACCTCTTCTCCGCCGTTGCCGGATCCGTCCGCAGCGACGGTAACAGAAGGTCTAGACCAAGTCCCGCCCCCTGGCGCGTTCCTGTGCCCCGGAGTGGTGGACGTACGCCGTGGCGCTCGGCCGGTCCTCGAAGGTCCGGTGGAAGACCGGGGTCGCCGATCCGGAGATGGGCGGCACGATCCAGGACCAGTCGGCCCCCACCTCGCGCCCCTTGCGCTCCTCCCGCTCCAGGTGGGAGAGGAAGCGGCGGGACTCGGTGTGGTGGTCGGCGATGGTGACCCCGGCCCGGTCGAAGGAGTCCAGCACCGCCCGGTTCAGCTCGACGAGCGCCCGGTCCTTCCAGAGCGAACGGTCGTTGGAGGTGTCCAGGCCCAGGCGGCGGGCGACGGCCGGCAGCAGGTTGTACCGGTCGGTGTCGGCGAGGTTGCGGGCGCCGATCTCGGTGCCCATGTACCAGCCGTTGAAGGGCGCGGCCGGGTAGTGGACTCCGCCGATCTCCAGGCACATGTTGGAGATGGCCGGGACCGCGTGCCAGCGCAGCCCCCACTCGCTCCAGTCGTCGCCCTCGTCGGGGTGCCGGATGGGCACCTCCAGTACGGCGTCCGCCGGGGTGTCGAACCAGCGGGGCTTGTCGTCGACGCCCTGGACCACCAGCGGGAGGAGGTCGAAGGGGGTGCCGGGGCCGCCGGGCCAGCCGAGCCGCAGCAGGGCGTCGGTGAGCTCGGCGTTGCGGGCGTCGCCGACGGTGACGGAGTGGTGGTCGCCGTAACCGGCGTAGCGCACCAGCTGCTCGCTCCAGATCAGCGGGCCGGGGCGGTCGGGGGCGTCGGGGGCGAAGACCGTGATGGTGGGGCGGACACGGCCGCCGTTGGTCGCCTCGCGCAGGTGCTCGAAGCACTCGCCGGCTATGTCCTCGGCCTCGGTCAGGCCGCGGCGGTCGCGCACGCGCAGCGAGTTCCAGTAGAGCCGGCCTATGCAGCGGTTGCTGTTGCGCCAGGCCACCCGGGCCCCGTGGACCAGTTCCCGCGGGGTGTGCCGGTAGGTGCCGGTGTCCGCGAGCTCGGCCCGTACGGCCGCGAGCCGGGCGCGCGGATCGCCGGCGTCCGGATTCTCCCGGTGGAAGAGCCGGATGAACTCCTCGGCTTCCTCCCACACCTGAGCGGTGTCGGAGTGCTGTTGAAGTATTTCCATTCCGGGCGGTTACCCCCTGTCCGACCAGATCCACCCTGTACGTGCCGGATGAATGTGCAATGAACAATCACCCGTTGTACATGCCGCTGGTCAGCGCCGTGCGTGGGGCGCCCACGGAACACCCCTCCGAGTGGTCTTCGTCCATCGGCCTGCGGTGAGGGTCCCGGGAGACGTACCATCCCCGGAATCCGGGGAGTTGGGGGGCGCGTCAGGCGGCGAGCAGGATGCCCCGGGGAGCCGTGAGGGGATCGACGAGTTCGGCCAGCAGCCGTTCGAGGCCGTTCACGTGGGACAGCGCCGGGGCGTTCGCGGGCACCGCTTCGCAGCGGGACACGGCCAGCTTCTCCGTGCGGACCGCCCGGTCCGCGTGCGGGACGGTCAGGGCTTCCACCGCCGCCTCCACGCGCCAGCAGGCCGCGGCCAGGCGGGCGTCGTGGCTCGCGTCCTGGTCCGCCGCCACGGCGGCCAGCCCCCGGACCTCGACCGCGCACTCGTCGAGCAGCGCGATCACCCGCTGGGCACGCGCCTTGCGGCCCCGGTACGGGCTGAGGGGATGCACCAGCGGCGCGAGGGACAGCCGTACGCGCCCCAGCAACAGCTCCAGCTCCGCCGCGTGCGGGGCCGGATCCGCGTCGGGATCCCCCGCCAGCCGCTTGAACGAGGCAGCCGTGGCGAGGCGGACACAGTGCAGGGTGCGCTGGATCCAGGCGTCGTTCGTGGCGTGGGTGGTGACCGGCAGGACGAGGACCACGGCGAGGGCGGCGCCGATCGCGCCGACGGCCGTCTCCTCGAAGCGCAGGAGCAGCAGCCCCGGGTGCAGCACGCCGAGGAGGCCGTAGAGCAGTCCGGCCATGACGGTGACGAAGAACATCATCCAGGAGTAGGAAGGCGCGGCGGTGTAGAAGATGCCGAAGACGCAGACGGCCACGAGGGCGGCGGTGGGCGCGGGCGCGCCGTGCAGCGGTACGGCGATCAGCAGGCCGGCGGCGATGCCGATGACGGTGCCGAGGACCCGGCGGAAGCCGCGGACCAGGGTCTCGCCCCGCGAGGCGGTGTTGACGAAGATCCACCAGGCGGTGCCGACGGCCCAGTACCAGCGGTCCTCGGAGAGGAACTGGCCGAGGGCCAGGGCGAACCCGCAGGCGGCGGTGGCCTGGAAGGCCTGCCGGGTGGTGGTCCGGGCGAGGCCGGTCCCGGGCAGGCCGGACGGGGCGGCGGGCGGCGGGGTGCGGCGCTCGATCGGCCAGAGCAGGAAGCGGGCGGCTCCGGCGGAGAGCAGGGCCAGTCCGACGGCGGCGTACAGCTCGGGCAGCTGGGCGGGTACGGCGTGCAGGAACTGGGTGACGAAGAACATCATGAACCCGAAGATCCCCAGCGCGTGGCCGCGCGGCCCCCAGCGGCGGGCGTAGACCCCGGCGAAGACGACGGCGAGGAAGGCGGCGTCGCGGGCGGCGGGCGTGCCGTGCAGGGTGGTGGCCAAGGCCAGGACGGGGAAGCCGGCGGCGGGCAGCAGGGCCGTGGTCACCCGCTGGGCGCGGACGGTCGGGTCCAGGACGGTGAAGAGGGCGAGCAACGCCGCCAGGCCCCCGGTGATGGAGGCGGTCAGGGACAGACCCGCCAGTTCCGCGACGGCGACGGCGAGGCCGACGCCCATCACGGCGCGCAGGGAGTTCCTGAGTCTTTGACGCCCCGGATCCGGGGCCACGAACATCCTCTTCACGGCGGTGGGCCGCCCCCCTTGTCGTGCTCTGCGCCGCGCGTCGGGCTGCCCGGGGGTGGTGGGCGCCGTAGGCACGACGAAGGCGCCGCGGTCCGGATCCGGCCTCGTTGCCGTCCGGCGCTGCGCGGCGCCGATGATGCATGGATACAGCACACATAAGCATGTAGGGGGCAACGGCTCAACCGAGGAGCGAATGGCTGGGCCATTGGTCCAGCGATGGGCTCGTCTCACGGGCCACGTGGAGCCAACGGCGCAGGGTGCGAGAGGTGCGGACTCCGAACAGGCCATTTGTCGCGGGCCGCAGCGGGTGAGCCTGGAGCTGGGCGGCAACGCGGCGGCCGTGGTGCTGCCGGACGCGCCCCCGTACACGTACGAGCGGCTGGTCGCCGCCTCGACGTACAACGCCGGTCAGAGCTGCGCCGCCCCGGCGTGTCGCTGTCCGTGACCCCAGCTTGGTGTCTCCCCCCACGGGAGACTCGACTGCCAGTGTCCCGCGGGACGCGGCCGGCCCGGCCCCCGGGTGTGGGGGCCGGGCCTGTGGTGGGCGGGTGTCAGCTCGTCTGGAGGGTGACGTCGTCCACGACGAAGGAGGTCTGGAGGGACTGGTCCTCCACCCCGTTGAACTTCAAGGACACGCTCTGGCCCGCGAAGGGCGCCAGGTCGAAGGTCTTCTTGGTGTAGCCGGGGCTCGCGTCGACGTTGGAGAGCGTGGCCAGGGTCTGGCCGCCGACCGAGACGGTGAACCGGTCGTAGACCACGTTCTCGGTCTCGTCCGTGTCGATGTGCAGGTAGAAGGACAGCTGGTACGAGGAGCAGCCGGCCGGGATCGTCAGCGTCTGGGCGGCGCTGTCGGTGCGGCTGGTGCCCCAGCCGTTGAGCCAGGCCATCCAGCTGCCGCCGTGCGGGGCCTGCCCGGCCTGGTTGGTGATCACGCCGGAGGTGGTGCTCCAGGGGGTGGTGCCGTTCTCGAAGTCGCCGTTGACGACGAGCTGGCGCGGGGTGCAGGTGCCGCCACCGCCGCTGACGGTCAGCGTGTAGGTGGTGGTGTGGCTGACGGTGCCCGTGCCGGTGACGGTGAGGGTGTAGGTGCCGGGCGTGGTGCTCGCGCCGACCTGCACGGAGAGGGTGGAGGAGCTGCCGGACTGGACGGAGGCGGGGCTGAGCGTGGCGCTCACGCCGGCCGGGGCTCCGGAGACGGTCAGGGCGACGGTCTGGGCGGCGCCGCTGACGGTGGAGGTGTTCACGGTGGCGGAGGTGCTGCCGCCGGGGGCCGCGGTGCCGGCCGAGGGGCTGGTGGACAGGGCGAAGTCCTGCGCGGGGGTGTCACCCCCGACGGCCTGCTTCCAGACGGCGTAGGCGACGCCGTCGGCGCTGCGGTCGAGGACGGTGGCGTTGATGTTGTTCGTGGTGTCGCAGGAGCTGTGGTAGCAGGAGTCGTAGGCGGCGTTCGCGGTGCCGCCCCACTTCTGTGCCTGGGCCGTCGTCTTGCGGGCGCTGGCGCCGGCCGCGTAGCCGGAGGTGGGGATGCCGGCCTGCTGGAAGGAGTAGTCGTCGCTGCGGCCCTGGCCCTCGACGTTCTCCTCGGGGGCGAGGTTGAGGGAGGTCCAGTACGCCTTCAGCGGGGCGGCGGTCGTGGAGTTGACGTTGTTGATGAAGTAGCCGGCGTTGGTGGAGCCGACCATGTCGAAGTTGTAGTAGCCCTTGATCGCGGCGCGCTGGGCGCTGCTCAGCTGGTTGACGTAGAACTTGGACCCGTTGAGGCCCTGCTCCTCGTCGGTCCACCAGGCGAAGCGGACGTGCTTGGTCATGGTGGGGTTCTGCTGGGCGAGGACGAGGGCGTTCTCCAGCAGGGTCGCGGAGCCCGAGCCGTTGTCGTTGATGCCGGGGCCGGCGGAGACGCCGTCGAGGTGGGCGCCGAACATGACGGTCTGGTCGGCGGGGCCGCCGGGCCAGTCGGCGATCAGGTTGTTCGACGGGTAGGTGCAGGAGGTGCAGTTCTGCTCGGTGACGGTGAAGCCGGCGGCCTGGAGCTTGCCCTTCACGTAGGCCAGGGACTGGGTGTAGCCGGCGCTGCCCGCGCGGCGGTTGCCGCCGTTCTGGGAGGCGATGGTGTTGAGCTGGGTCAGGTGCGCCTGCACCTTGGCCACGTCGATGTTGGGCGGGTCGGTGCCGGGGACGGTGCCGCCGACGTTGAGGACATAGTCGACGGTGTGCGACAGGGTGGTGCCCTGCCCCTTGACGACGACGGTGGACGCGCCGGGCGCGGCGTTGGCGGTGGCGGTCAGGGTCAGCACGGAGGACTGGCCGGACTGCACGGTCGCCGGGTTGAAGGAGGCGCTCACTCCGGCGGGGAGGCCGGTGGCGGTGAGGGTCACCGGCTGGGCGGCGCCGGTGGTGACGCTGGTGCCGACGGTGGTGGTGACCGAGGCGCCCTGCTGGACGGTGCCCGACGAGGGGGTCAGCGCCATCGAGAAGTCGGGGTTCTGACCGCTCGGGGTGCAGGTCGGGTCGGCGCTCTGGGCGGGGACGCTGATGGCGTCCCAGGCGCCCTTGGCCTTGTTGAAGAGGCCGCAGGTGGGGTCGAGCGACTTGGCGGAGCTGAGGGTGGCCGTCCGGTACTTCTTGTAGGACATGCTGCTGGTCTTCAGGAGCATGCCGCCGTAGAAGATCTTGCCGGCGTTCTGGATGCCGACGCCGGTCAGGGTGCTCTGGTTGCAGGTGCTGCTGCTGGGCTTGCCCCCGCCGGGGTTGGTGCCCTCGGCGAGCAGGTAGAACCAGTGGTTGAGCGGGCCGGCGGCGGCGTGCACCTCGGTGCCGGGGATGGCGGAGCTGTAGCAGGCCGGGTCGTTGTTGACGGCCGGCGGGTTGTACATGTTGCGGATGGGGCCGCGGCCCTGGAGGTTGATGACCTCGCCGACCGTGTAGTCCGGGGTGTCGTACGGGGAGGGCTCGTTGATGTACGCCTCGGTGAGCGCGCCGAAGATGTCGCCGGTGGCCTCGCCGAGCCCGGCCTCCTGGCCGCTGGTGCCGCCGGGGGTGTTGGAGTCGATGGCGTGCCCGTACTCGTGGGCCACGACGTCGACGCCGGCGATCCACTCGTTGGCACTGTTGTGGCCGATGGTGACCGAGCTGCCGTCCCAGTAGGCGTTGAGGTCGTTCAGGCCGACCTTGCCCGGGAAGCTGCGGCCGTTGCCGCTGACGCCGTTGCGGCCCAGCCACTGGGAGAGCATGTCCCACTGCTTCTGGGCGGCGAACATCAGGTCGACGCAGCCGGTCTCCTTGCTGGTCGGGTTGCCCGTGCCCCAGCTGTCGGAGGACTTGGAGAAGACGCTGCCGTTGCTGTAGTCGGCGCAGCTCAGGCCGGTGCGGTTCGGGTCGCGCAGGGTGTACGTACCGCCGGAGTTGGTGGTGTCGATGGTGATCGGGCCGGGGCCGTTCCACTTGCTGTTGCCGCTGCCGGCGACGACGTCGTCGTAGGTGTCGACGACGGAGCCGGTGCGGGCGTCGACGAAGACGTGCAGTTTGCTGGGCGCGGTCTTCGTCCGGCCGGAGAGGACGGTCTCCCAGGCCAGTACGGGCTTGTCGTCCTTGAGGCGGACCACGAGGCGGCTGCTGTCGACCTTGTCGACGGCGGCCAGCTTGGTCCGCGCCGTGGCCTCGGCGTCCTTGGCGCCGACCGTCGGGCGGGTCGCCACGTCGATCCGTACGGAGGACGCGGACTGCAGGGCGCGTACCTTTCCGGCCCCGTCGGCGAGGACGACGGCGTCGCCGCCGACGACGGGCAGGCCGCGGTAGCTGCGCTCGTAGGCGACCGAGAAGAGGTCCTTCAGCCAGGGGGTGACCAGGCGGCGTTCGTAGTGTTCCTGGGAGGAGTTGACCAGGGTGTCCAGGCCGCTGCCGACGGCCTGGTCGGCGGCGGCGACCGCGCGTGCGGCGGGGGTGTCCTGCCGGGCCGGCTGGGGCTGTGCCGGCTGGGCGGCCGAAGCGGTTCCGGCCGCCAGGGCGCCGGCGAGGCTCGCGGTCAGCGCCATCGCCGCCACGCTCGCCGTCCATCTGCTGGGGTGCAACGTCCACTCCGATCGTGGGGGGTGAGTGCTCGTTCGTCCGCCGCCGAGTATGAGCGTGTACATGGCGAGATTGGGACATCCCGGCAGGCATAAGGCCGGAGTTATGGTGCGGTGCGCCGCCACTGCGTAACCTGCCGGGATGCGGCTGGAGTTGAGGCATCTGCAAGCCGTCTGCCGGATCGCGGAGGCGGGCAGTCTGGGGGGCGCGGCGCGGCGGCTCGGTGTCTCCCAGCCCGCGCTGTCGGCCCAGCTGCGGCGCATCGAGAGCGTCACCGGCGGCGAGCTGTTCGTACGCGGCAGGAACGGCGTGGAACCCACGGCGCTCGGGCAGTTCGTCCTGGCCAAGGCCCGGCGCGTGCTCCAGGAGATGGACGCGCTCGGCGCGGAGGCCCGGGCCGTCGCCACCGGCACCCCGCTGCGCCTCGGCTGCATCCTGCTCGTCCTGCTCGACGGGCTCCTCGCGCAGACGGACCTGTGCATGTCCGGCCAGGAGATCACCGTCGACCTGGAGGACTCCGTCACCGCGCTGACCCGGATGCTGGGCGCCGGACGGTACGACGCCATCGTCTACGGCGAGGTCAACGACCACGAGGTCCCCCTCCCCGAGGGCACCCTCGCCAGGACCCTGATCCGCAAGGAGCCCTTCTGCATCCGGCTGTCCTCGAGCCATCCGCTGGCGGCCCTGGACCGCATCGAGCTGACCGACCTGGCGGACGAGCCGTGGATGACCCTCGTGGAGGACGACGACGGCGGCCCCGAGGCCCTCGCCGCCGCCTGCGCGAAGGCCGGCTTCAGCCCGCTGCTGCGCTACCGCATCACCGACCGCAAGATGCACTACGACCTCATCGCGGCGGGCCGCGCCGTCTCCCTGAGCCAGCCGACGGCCCCCGGGGCCCCCGGGACGGTGATGCGCCCCCTGGCCGGCTCCCCCGTCACCGGCCGCATCCGCCTCGCCTGGAACCGCGCGGCGCTCTCGGCCGGGCAGGCGGAGCTCCTCTACCGCGCCGCCGCCCGCGCCTACCTCCTCAACGTGGGCAACAACGCCTTCCACCAGGCCTGGTGGGACGCCCACCCCGAGGTCCACCCCGCGCTGGACTGACCGGGACACCCCACCGGGGTAGCGCGCGGTGGCCGGTCCCGGCGCGGGCGCACAGCATGGAAGCATGCACGGCGACAGAGCGGACGTACTGGTCGTGGGCGCGGGCCCGGTGGGGCTGACCGCGGCGGCCGAACTGCGCAGGCGCGGGGTCTCCTGCCGGCTCGTGGACAAACTGCCGGCCCGGCAGCCGTACGCGAAGGCCGTCGGCGTCCAGCCGCGCACGCTGGAGCTCTGGGACCGGTCGGGGATGGTGCAGGACGCGCTCGACGCGGCGGTCCTGATGCGCGGGCAGCTGGTGTACGCCAACGGCGCCGAGCAGGCCCGCTTCGACATGGCGCTGCCGCCCGAGGTGCCCTACCGGTTCGCCGCGCTGCCGCAGTACGAGACGGAGCGGATCCTCGAGGCCTTCCTCGGCCGCTTCGGGACCTCGATCGAGCGGAGCACCGAACTCACCGGCTTCACCCAGGACGCGGACGGGGTGACCAGTGTGCTCGTCGGCGCCGACGGGACCGAGGAAGAGGTGCGGACCCGGTTCCTGGTGGGCTGCGACGGGGCGCACAGCGCGGTCCGCAAGGGGCTCGGGCTGACCTTCGAGGGCGGGGCCTTCCCCGAGGAGTACATGCTGGCGGACGTGGAGGTCGACTGGAGCCTCCCGCCCGGGTACGGCGTGCGTTCCATGCACTACGACGCCGAGGGCAAGGTCGACGACGCGCTGGTGTGCATCCCGCTGCCCGGCACGGGCCGGTACCGCGTGTCGATGATGGTGCCGCCCGAGCTGTCCGCGGCGGGCGGCGCGGCGGCGGACGGCGTGGCGCACGGCCTGGAGGGCGGCCGGGCCCCGGCGCTCTCCCACATCCAGGCCGTCCTGGACCGGCTCTCCCCCGAGCCGGTGACCGCCTCCGCCATGCGCTGGTCCTCGGTGTTCCGCATCAGCCACCGCATCGTGGACCGGTACGGGAAGGGGCGGGTCTTCGTCGCCGGGGACGCCGCGCACATCCATCCCCCGACGGGCGCGCAGGGCATGAACACCGGAGTCCAGGACGCCTGGAACCTGGCCTGGAAGCTCGCCCTGGCCGCCCGGGGCTCCGCGCACCCCGGGCTGACGGCGAGCTACGACGCCGAGCGTCGGCCGGTCGGCGAGGAGGTGGTCGGGCGGACCGTCCGGCACGCCACCGAAGGCGGCGTCCAGGCCGACCCGGAGGACCCGCGGACCCTGATGCTGCGCGAGGCGCAGCTGCTCGTGGGCTACCCCGACAGCCCGGTCGTCCTGCGGAACGGGACGGCGGCCGGGGCAGCGGCCGGGACGGCGGGCGGCCCCCGGCCCGGCGACCGGGCCCCGGACTGCGGGGGGCTGCTCGGCGACATCCCGGCGCATCCGCTGCGCCTGTACGACCTGCTGCGGGACCGCGAGCACGTGCTGCTGGTGTACACCGACGGCGCGCGGGCCTCGTACGTCCCCGAACTCGCCGCACTGACGGGCGGGTTGCCGGCGGGACGGCTCACGGCGTACGCGGTCCTCACCGAGGGCGGGACCGCGCCCGCCGGGGCTGCGCCCCCGGTGTACCGGGACGGGCGGGGCGAGTTCGCCCGCCTCTACGGGGTCGGCGAGCCGACGGCCTTCGTGGTGCGCCCTGACGGCTACGTCGGCGCCCGGCTCTGCCCGCCGACCGCCGAGGGCGTGGCCGCGTACCTCGCGGGGGTGTTCCGGGACTGACCGCCCGCCGGTGGCGCCGCCCGGGGTGTGCTGCACAATCAGGTCCTCGACACGATCAAGGGGACGGGCGTACATGCACGGGGTGGGGAACGACAAGAGGTACCGGCAGGTCATGGCTCTGGCCGTCGGCGCGGCACTGCTGGCCGGTACGGCGGGCTGCGCGGGCGGGAGCACGGACGCGGACGGGAAGGGGGAGGCGGCCTCGGCGGCCCCCGGCCCGTCGGGAACCTCGAGCGCGGCTCCGAGCGCGGCTCCGAGCGCGGTCGGCACTCCGGGACCCGGCGCGGACCGGCTGAAGGCGCTCCTGCTGGCGCCCGGCAGCAAGGCCGGACGGTACGAGGTCTCCGAGCCGATCCTCGACGAGCCGATGAACGAGCTCTACGACGCGGCCCCGGTGGTCTGCCAGCCGCTGACCAGCCTGGGCAAGGCGGGCCACACCGCGCAGGCCTACGGGACCGTCCGGGTGCCCGGCAGCCCGCTGGACATCGGCACCGACATCCTGCTGCGCTCCTACCCGGGCGCCTCGGCCGCCCAGGCGGCCCTGAAGTCCCTCGGCGAAGCGGGCAAGCAGTGCGCGGGCGGGTACACCGAGGACCGTGCGCTGGCGGAGGCCAAGGTCCTGCGGGTGGAGGAGGTCAAGGCGCCGTCGGTAGGTGACGAGGCGCGGGCCTACCGGATCGTCGTGCAGGACGTGAAGGACGAGAAGATCTCCCTGTACCGCTACCTGACCCTGGTGCGGTCCGGTTCGGTCACCCTCTCCTTCCGCTCCGACGTCTTCGACGTGAAGGACTTCGGCGGGGTGCCGCAGGAGATCGTCACGGCGCAGTGGGAGAAGTTCTCCAAGGGCCCCGCCTCCTAGTTATGGGCCGTCCGGGCCGGGTTGCGCCGTACGACCGCCGTCATCGCGGCGGCTCCCAGCAGGGACAGCAGGGCGGCGGCGCGCAGGACGGATTCGATGGCGGGGCCGTCGGCGGCGGCCGCGGCGGCGGAGCCGCTGATCACCTCCAGCACCGTGGAGGCGACGGCCACCGCGACGGCCCCGAGCAGCACCAGGGAGGTCAGGACCAGGCCGGAGGCGGCGCCGAGGCGGCCGGCGGCCACGTAGGACTGGGTGGCGACGTTCGTCAGGGCCCAGCTGAGGCCCACGCCGGCCCCCACCACCGCGAAGACGGCGGTGTAGACGGCGAGCGAGGTCACCCAGGTCAGGGCGAGCAGGCCGATGCCGCTGACCAGCATGCCGGCGGCCATGAGGGCGTCGGGGCGCAGCCGCAGGGCGAGGTGGCCCGACCAGTAGCTGGCCGCTCCGGCGCCCACGGACAGGGCCAGGAAGATCAGCCCGGAGTCCAGGGGCGACAGCCCGCGCGCCTGCTGGAGGTAGAGCGCGGAGAAGACCGCGACCAGGCAGTAGACGATGTTGGACAGGGATCCGGCGAGGGTGACGGCGACGAACGGGCCGTTGCGCAGGAGGGCCAGGTCGAGGAGGGGTTCGGGGGTGTGCCGCTCGATCCGGAGGAAGCCGGCCAGCAGGGCCGCGCCGGCCGCGGCGCAGCCCAGGGTCGCCGGGGAGGTCCAGCCCCAGTGCCCGCCCTGGTCGACGGCGATCATGAGCGTGCTCAGGCCTCCGGCAAGGGTGAGCACGCCGGGCAGGTCGAGGCCGCGGCCGGCCTGCTCGTCGCGGGTCTCGGGTACGTGGCGCAGCAGGAGCAGGGCGGCGGTGAGGCAGAAGGGCACGTTCAGCAGGAACACCGCGCGCCAGCTGGCGTGCTCGGCGAAGGCTCCGCCGACGAAGGGGCCGAGGGCGGTGCCGACGGCGCTGAAGGCGAGGACGGTGCCGACGGCGCGGCCCTGGCGTTCGTCGCGGAAGTAGGCGGTGACCACGGCGACGGAGACGGGGAGGATCAGGGCCGCGGTGCATCCCTGCACCACCCGGCCGGCGGTCAGCCAGGCGGTGTTCCGCGCGGCGGCGCAGACGACGGAGATCACGGCGAACCCGGTGAGGCCGGTGACCAGGACCCGTCTGCGGCCCAGCAGGTCGGCGGCCCGCCCGCCGCTGATCATCAGGGCGCCCAGGGCCAGCATGTAGCCGCTGACCAGCCACTGGAGGTCGGTGGAGGGGGTGTGGAAGTCCCGGCCGATGGCGGGGAGCATCAGGTTGAGGGCGAACCAGTCCATCTGCACGAGCAGCATGGAGATGGCGGCGGCCGCGATCACCGCCCGGTCGCGGCGGTCGAACAGGACGCGGCGCGCCCGCGCGCCGCGGGCCCTGGTCACGCGTCTACGGGGTGTGCTCGGTCGGGACGCACAGGACGGGGACCGGCGAGAGGTGCAGGAGCTTGTGCGGGGTGGAGCCGAGCAGGGCGCCGCGGATCGGGCTGTCGCCCCAGCTGCCGACGATGATGACCCGGGCCTGGTGGCGTTCGGCGGCTTCGAGCAGGGCCTGGGCCGGTTTCTCGTCGACGACCTCGACCGTCGAGGGGACTCCCGCCTCGTCGGCGGCCTCGACGGCCCGGGCGAGGGCGCTGCGGCCGGCCTGGCGGACGGCTTCCTGGTGGGCGCGGTACTCCTCGCCGGTGGCGCCGGGCGCGGCGGCCCCGTAGACGAGGACGAGGGGTTCCCCGAAGGCGGTGGCCACTTCCAGGGCCACCCGCAGGGCGCGTTCGGCGCCGGGTGACTCGTCGTACCCCAGGACCACGGACATCCGTCACTCCTCAGTTCTTCCTGGTGTGCACGAGCGCGGGGTCGACGACGCCGCGCCGCTCCTGCCAGAAGCGGCCGTCGCGGACCCGCCAGAAGCACATCAGGAGCAAGCCGGTGACGGCGATGCCGATCCCGATGACGAGCGGCGGGCCGAGGCCGAACCAGGAGACGCCGCTGGCGGAGTTCTGCGGGTTCGACATGTCGTTGATCGACTCCACCAGCAGCCAGGCCAGCAGACCGGCGCCGACGAGCGGGCCGATGCCGATGAGCAGCAGGTTGTGCGCGTTCTCCAGCAGGTGGCGGCGGTAGTAGACGGCGCAGGCCACGCCGGTGAGGGCGTAGTAGAAGGCGATGAGCAGGGACAGCGCCGTCAGGGAGTCGAGGAGGGCGTTCTCGCTGATCCGGTTGACGACGAGGTACCAGGCGATGGCGATGCCGGCGACCCACCAGGTGCTGACGTCGGGGGTGCGGAAACGCGGGTGGATGTGGGCCAGGTGCGGGGGCAGGGCGTGCCGGCGGGACATGGACAGGGCGGTGCGGGAGGCGGGGATGATCGTCGTCTGGGTGGAGGCGAGGGCGGAGGTGCACACCGCCAGGAGCACCACCCAGTCCCAGCCGCCCATCACCTCGTGCGCGAGGACGGCGAAGACGTCCTCGGCCTCCTCGGCGTTCTCGGTGAGGAACTTCGTCCCCGCGTAGGCGACGACGGCGTAGCCGACGGAGAGGTACGTCACGAGCAGTACGACCGTCGACCAGATGCCGGCCTTGCCGGGGGCGGTCGCGGAGTCCTCGACCTCTTCCGTCAGGTTGACCGCCGACTCCCAGCCCCAGTAGATGAACACGCCGAGCAGCAGTCCGCCGGTGAGGGCGGTGCCGCCCGCGCCGAAGGGGTTGAGCCAGGAGAGGGAGGGGGTGGTGCCGTCGAGGGTGCTGGTGCCGGCGTAGACGCGGTAGAGGGCGACCACGGCGAAGACCAGCAGGAAGAACACCTGGGCGAGGATGAGGACGTCCTGGAGCCGGGCGGACATCTCGGTGCCGATCACGCAGATCGCGGTCATCACGAGGATCACCACGACGGTGAGGGACTGCCGGATCAGCTCGTTGGAGGCCCAGCTGTCGAGGCCGGCGGCGAGCAGCCCGAAGTGGACGGCGACGTCGGCGAGGGAGCCGATGACCAGCACACCGGTCATGGTGATGGCCCAGCCGCCCAGCCAGCCCGCCCAGGGGCCCATGGCGCGGGTCACCCAGGAGAAGGTGGTGCCGCAGTCCTGGTCGACCTTGTTCAGGTAGTAGAAGGCCGCGGCGATCAGCAGCATCGGCACGAAGGAGGCCAGCATCACGCCGGGTGCGTAGAAGCCGACGAGGGCCACGATCGGGCCGATGACGGCCGCCAGGGAGTAGGCGGGCGAGGTGGAGTTCAGGCCGATGACCAGCGCGTCGAGGAAGCCGATCGCGCCGGCCTTCAGGCCCGGCTCGGCAGGGGGGTCCGGGGCGGCCGGAACCCCCTCGCCGGGTCTCCTGCCGCCGGGGCCGCCGTCCTCGTCGTCCATGTACGCATCGTCACGCACCGGGCCCCGCCGCGCGAGGCGGGGCCGCCCGCCCGGGTCGCGGGGCGGGCGGGCCGGGGCGCCGGGCCGGGCCGGTGCGGTCGGTCGACCGGTGCGGTCAGTCGATGGACTGGGCGAAGCGGAAGAAGCGGTGCGGGTCGTAGGAGCGCTTCACGCTCTGCAGGCGGGAGTAGTTGCGGCCGTAGTAGGCCTCGCGCCAGTTGGTCAGCGCCGGGTCCATGTAGTTCTGGTAGGAGCGCCGGGCGGAGCGCGGGTACAGGGTGGCGTAGCCGGCGTCCACCCAGGCCTGGGCGCGTTCGCGCTGCTCGCGGGCGGGGTCCGGGGCGGTGAGACCGACCTGGAAGCCCGCCTCGAAGAGCACGTCGCGGTGGACGAAGGCGGTGGCGCCGGGGGCGACCTCGTTGATCCGGCCGCCGTACGAGAAGAGCCCCAGGAAGCGGAACTGGCCGGGCTGGGGGTCGCCCTGCAGGGCGGTGAGCGCGGCCTGGGCGGTGGCGCGGGTCCAGCGCTGGTCGAAGTAGACGTTGCGGTAGGTCGCGTAGTTCTCGCGGGGCAGCCGGGCCCGGGGCGAGTAGCCGATGCGGTGGCACTCCTCGACCGTGCCGTCCGCGCAGCCGTACACCTTCATCATCGCCTGCTGGTACGGCAGCTCGGCGACCTCGCGGCTGGCGCTGGGCCGGCCCGCCGCCGTGACGAGGCGGTCGAGGTGGCGGTCGGCGGTGGAGCGGGCGCCCAGGTAGGCGCCGGAGACCACGACGGTGGGGGCCGTGCCCTCGGGAGAGTCCTCGGGGAGCAGGACGAGCAGCTCGGAGGCGAGTTCGCGCGGACCCGAGGTGATCCAGTCCTGCCAGGCCAGGATCACGTCGACGGCGTGGGTGCCGTCGAAGGTGAGCGTGTACACGGACATGGTGGGGACGTTGACGGGCCGCAGCTCCACGTCGGTGACCACGCCGAAGTTGCCCCCGCCGCCGCCGCGCAGCGCCCAGAACAGGTCGGGGTGCTCGGTGGCGGAGGCGTCCACGACGGAGCCGTCGGCGAGGACGACCCGGGCGGAGACCAGCCGGTCGCTGCCCATGCCGAAGGCGCGGGCGGTCAGACCGAGGCCGCCGCCCTGCACCCAGCCGCCGACGGCGACGGTGGGGCAGGTGCCGGAGCCGAGCTGGATGCCGAGGGGCGCCAGGGTGTTGAGGATGTCGACGCCCTGGCTGCCGGGGCCGAGGCGGACCGTGGAGCGGCCCGGGCGGATGCTGTTGATCCGGGAGACGTCGATGACCAGGCCGGTGGTGGTCGAGTAGCCGGCCTGGCTGTGGCCGCCGCTGCGGACGGCGGTGGGCAGGCCGTGGTCCTGCGCGAAGCGGACGCAGTGCACGACGTCGGCGCTGCTCGCGCAGTACGCGACCGCCTGCGGGCGGATCACGTCGTAGCGGGCCATCTGGAGCTGCTTGGCCAGGTCGTAGCCCGGGTCGGCGGGGAGCACCAGATCGCCGGTGAGACGGGCGCGCAGCGCGGCGAAGGGGACGCCCCCGGCGGCGAGGGCGGCGGGTACGAAGGCCGTGCCGGAGGCCGCGAGGGCGGTGACGGCGCCGGTCGCGGCGCCGGCTCTGATGAGGGTACGTCTGCTGATCACGGGGGCTCTCCCTCCGGCCGGGCGCGCGGGGCGGCCGGCCCGGGTGCGGGGTGGACGGGGGGTGGTTCATGGGGGTGGTTCAGGGGGCCGGGGTGCGGCGGGTGCGGAAGGCGGGGTCGGCCTGGCGCAGCAGCTCCGCCGCGTCGTCCAGCGGCGGGCGGATCCACTGACCGGTCAGGGTCCGCTTGAGGGTCTTGGCCTCCGCGCCGGTGAGCCGTACGGTCCGCTCCCAGCCGGTGGTGGAGACCGCGCCCGCGTCGCCCAGGTCGAGGGTGGTGACGTAGGGGGCGGGCCGGAACGGCAGCGGCGCCCCGCCGGTGAGGCTCGCGGCGGCGTTGTGCCCGGCGTGTTTGCCGAGCGGGATCGCGTACTGGCAGCTCGGCAGGACCAGGTGCGTGGCGTCGGCCCGCGCGGCGGCGGTGTCGCCCGCCGCGTAGACCCCCGGCACCCCCGTGACCTGGAGGAACTCGTCGACCTCCAGGCGTCCCAGCGGATCCCGGGCGGCCGGGAGCAGGGTGGTGAGGGCGCTGGCGCGGACGCCGCCGGTCCACACGACGGTACGGGCGGGCAGCAGGGTGCCGTCGGAGAGGTGGGCGGCCTCCGGCTCGACCCGCTCCAGGGAGGTGGCGAGCCGGGTCTCGACGCCCAGGGCGGTCAGGGCCCCGGCGATCACCGGGCGGGGGCCCGGGCCGAGGCCGGGGCCGAGGGCGTCGGCCCGTTCGAGGAGGACCACGCGGACCTCGGCGGCGGCCCCGTGGGGCGCGGCGAGGGCGCGGAGCCGGCCGACGAGCTCGGTGGCCGTCTCCAGGCCGGTGAAGCCGGAACCGACGACGACGGCGGTGTACCGGCCCGGCCCCGGGGCGCGCCGGGGCAGCCCGTGCAGGTGGGTGTCCAGGGCGGTGGCGGCGTCCATGTCGTCGACGTCGAACATCAGGCCGGCGCCGGGCAGGGCGGGCCGGACCAGGCGGCTGCCGCTGGCCAGGACGAGGCGGTCGTAGCGCAGGGTGAGGGGGCGTCCGGCGCCGTCCGTGGCGGTGACGCGGCGCGCGGCGGTGTCGATCGCCGTGACGGTGGCGGCGGTGCGGTGGACGCCGACGGGGTCGAGGACGCGGCTCAGCGGGACCCGCATGGTGTGCGGGTCTGCCTCGTAGAGGCGCGGCCGGAGCACGAGGTCGTCGCCCGGGCTGACCAGCGCGACGGAGCGGCTCGCGCCCGCCTCCTGGAGTCCGCGCACGGCCGCCGCGGCCGCCCACACTCCGGCGAAGCCCCCGCCGATGACGAGGATGTCGGGCATCGGCCCTAGCCTTCGGCGCGTCTGCCGGCGCCTGCGCCTGCGGCGGGCCGGGCGAGGAGGGTGATCCGGTCGAGCAGGGTGTACGCCGCGTCGACGACCGCTGCGCGGGCGGGGCTGGTGCCGGGTTCCGCCAGGAGGGGCAGGAGGGAGGCCAGCAGGGCGGCGACCCTGCCGCCGTTCTCGGTGATGAAACTCATCGCCCCTTCGGCCAGGGCGGCCCGGATGCGGGGTGCGGTGAGGGTGCCGTCTCCTGCGGAGGCGGTCAACAGGAGCTCACAGAGCCGGAGTTCGAGGGCGGTGGGCGCCCAGCGGTCCGCGTCGGCGTCCTGCCGCAGGGCCGCGATCAGGTCGGCCGGCTCCGGGGACGCGGGGTCGTACGTGTCCGACCGCGCGGGCGTCTGAGGACGGACACGGGTCGCGGCGGCCGGCTCCGCGGCGGCGGAACGGGCCGGGGTGGGGGCGTGCTTGGTCATGCGGCCAGCGTGCGGGGCCTCGCGCAGGGCGCGACCAAGGACCGGCAAGGCCACCCGGGCCCGGGGCCGATGGCTCTGGGTGCCGGCGGACGTGGGGGGACTACCTGCCTGTGTCCACGGCGAAGTGGAGGGCGCTGATCGTCAGTCCGTGCCGGTGGTAGAAGCGGTGGGCCCGCTGGTTGGTGACGCCCGAGTCCAGCTCGATGCGCACGCAGCCCCGCGCGCGGGCCAGGGACTTCAGCCCGTCCAGCAGGCGTTCGCCGATGCCGCCCGAGCGTCGGCCGGCGTCGGTGACGAGGTCGTCGACGAAGAGCACCCGGCCCCGGCTGGTGGCCAGGACGCGGTGGCCCGCCGCTCCCAGACAGCGGCCGGCCGCGTCGTAGGCGGCGGTGAACTCCAGCCCCTGCGCCTGCGCTTCGGCGGCGAACCGGGCGAAGCCCTCCGCGTCGAGCGCGGGCCGCAGCACCCTGATCAGCGGGCCCACATCGGCGAGCACCCGGGCATCACCGGCGGCCAGCCGGACCAGCGTCACGCCTGCGGACCCGACCGGGGGCACGGTCGCGGGCGAGGTGACGGGCCCTGGTGAGGTGCCAGGGGTGGGCGGGGGTGTGGGGGCTGCCGGGGGCGGGGGCATGGGGGGAGGTTACGGGTGGGCGGCGGAGTGGGGGTCGAGGCGGCGGCTCGTGCGACTTGACGTGTCCGGCGGGGACTTGACGGGCCCGGGCCGTCGCGGGCCGGGGAGGTGACACACCAGCGCCGGGGAGGTGACAGACCTCGGGCGGTGATCGCCTCCGGCGGCCCGGGGCCCCTTCCCCCGCACCAGAATCCGGGGCATGCGAGCTGCCTACATCCAAGAACTCGGCCCTCCGGACGCCATCCGCTACGGCGAGCTGCCCCCGCCCGTGCCGCGCGGCGACGAGGTGCTGGTCGACGTCGAGGTCACCGCGGTCAACCATGTGGACACCTTCGTGCGTTCGGGCGCCTGGCGCACCCCGGTGCCGTTCCCGTTCGTCATCGGGCGGGACGTCGTCGGCACCGTCGTCGCGGCCGGTCCGGGCGCCCCCGGTTTCGCGCCCGGCGACCGGGTCTGGTGCAACAGCCTGGGCCACGCGGGACGCCAGGGCGCGGCGGCCGAGCAGGTGGCCGTACCGGCGGACCGGCTCTACCACCTGCCGCCGGGGGTGGACGCGGTCGACGCGGTGGCCCTCGCGCACCCGGCGGCGACCGCGCACCTGGCCCTGTTCACGCACGGCCGGGTCCGGGCCGGCGAGACGGTCCTCGTCCTGGGCGCCGCCGGCAACGTGGGCAGCGCGGCGGTGGTGATGGCCGCGCGGGCGGGCGCCCGGGTGATAGCCGTCGCGGCCGGGCGGGACGCGGCGTACGTCCGTTCCCTCGGCGCCGGTCACGTCGTCGACTACCGGGAGGAGGACCTGCCCTCCCTGGTCCGGGAGGCCGCGCCGGACGGCGTGGACCTCCACATCGACACCTCGGGCCGCAACGACCTGGAGACGGCGGTCGAGCTGCTGGCCTCCCGCGGCCGGATCGTGATCCTCGCGGGGCTGCGCACCCGCCCGGTGCTGCCGGCCGGGGCCCTGTACCTCCAGGACCGCTCGGTGCACGGGTTCGCCATCTCCCACGCCCGCACCCACGAACTGGCGGACGCCGCCGCGAACATCAACCGCCTGCTGGCGGACGGGGTGCTGAAACCGCACGCCACCGAGGTGCTGCCGCTGAGCGAGGCGGGCACGGCGCACCGCCGCCTCGACGAGGGCGCCGTGCGCGGAAAGCTCGTCCTGCGCGTCCGCTGATACCAGACGACTCGCATCACATGATTCATTCGCTTTTGGAATTCAGGTCCGGACAACCGACCTGACGGATCTCCTTTTCGGCCGTTGACCGGCCGGATCGCCGAAGACAGGATTTCAGCCATGACGAACATCATCGAAACCTCCCCGCTTTTCGAACTCTCCGCCGACATCCGCGTGAAGGCCACCCCGGAGCAGGTCTACGCGGTCGTCAGCGACCTGCCGCGCAGCGCCGAGTGGAGCCCGGAGTGCATGGGCGGCGAATGGATCTCCGGGGAGCCCTCGCAGGTCGGTTCGGTCTTCCGCGGCGAGAACCTGCGCAGCGAGCAGGTCGTCTCCTGGGCCCCGCTGGTCCGCGGCACCTGGTACACCGAGGCCCGGGTCACGGCGGCCGAGCCCGGCCGGACCTTCCGCTGGATGATGCTGACGCACGCGCAGGAGGACCAGGAGAGCATCTGGGGCTTCGACGTCGCGGCGGACGGCGAGGGCACGGTCCTCACCCACCACTTCCGCATGGGCAAGGCGACCGCCGGCATCCACAAGATCGTCGCCGATCTGGACGAGGACGGCCGCAAGCGCTTCGTGGAGGACTGGACGGCGAAGCTGGAGCAGGATCTCGACGCGACTCTCCTCCGTATCCGGGACGTCATCGAGAAGAGCTGACATCGGATATCGAAAACCCTCCCAGAAGAGCCCTTTCAGAGAATTCACGACCGGAAATCCAGGACCGGGAATTCAAGACGAGAGAGTGACGGATGTTTCTCCAGCGCATAGGTAACAAGGGAATCCGCCTCGGCACGCTGTTCGATCGCGCGGCCGCCCGGCATCCCGGTAATTTCGTGATCCTCGATCACGACCTCGACATCGCCCCGCAGTTCGGGCGCCGCGCCACGCTGACCGAGGTGGCCGAGCTGGTGGCCGAGCTGGCCTCCCGGCTGTGGTCGGTCCAGGTCCGCCCCGGCGACCACGTCGTGGTGCACAAGGGCGACGGCTTCGACATCACCCTGCTGGCCTGCGCGATCGCCCGGATCGGGGCGGTTCCGGTGCTGCTCTCCCCCAAGCTCGACGGGGCGACGGTCGCCGAACTGCTGCGGCGCGTGGGGCGGCCCTTCCTGGTGACCGACCAGGACAAGCTGGAGAACTCGCTGCCGGCGGAGGTCATGGACCTGTCCCGGCAGGTGCTGCTCGCCTCCGGCACCTTCGAGGGCGCGACCGCGTTCGCGGCGCTGGCCGGGGCTCCCCGGGTGCCGGCCGTGAGCATGCCCGCCGACCACCCCACCCTGATCACCCACACCTCCGGCACCACCGGCACCCCGAAGCTCGCCGTGCACACCGGCACCAGCTTCCAGGCGCGCTACCGCCCGCAGGCCACCGTGGTGTCCACGGCGGTCCGGCGCAGCGAACCGATCGCCGTGCACGTGTCGTTCGTCCACTCGCGGATGTTCACGGCCATGCCCATCGCGGTGCTCCAGGGCCACCCCCTGATCGTGCTGCGCGACGACGACCCGAAGACGGTCGGCGACCTGTTCAGCCAGGTGCCGCCCGGGTTCATCGAGGCGCACCCCAACACCTTCCTGCGCTGGGAGGTGCTCGCCGAGGACCCGCGCCGGCCGCTGGCCAACGTCAAGTACTTCTCCAGCACCTTCGACGCGATCCACCCCCGGACCGTGAACCGGCTGCTCCAGGCCTCCGCCCGGAAGAACCGCCGCTTCGCGCAGGCCTACGGGCAGAGCGAGGTCGGGCCGATCGCGGCCCGTACGTACTCCCTCAAGGACGGCGCCGACTTCAACGGGCGCTGCGTGGGCGTGCCGTTCCCCGGGATGACCGGGGTGCGCGTCGTCAGCCGCGACGGCAACCCGCCGGACAAGGACAACCCGGGCTGGATCGAGGTCCGCAGCGACGGCCGCATCATCAGCTACCTCGGCGAGCACCAGCGCTGGGAGAAGCAGGTCAACGACGGCTGGTGGCGGATGGGCGACGTCGGCTTCCGCACCAAGTGGGGCTGCCTGCACCTGCTGGACCGCGAGGTCGACGAGATCCCGGGCGTCAAGAGCACGCTGGAGATCGAGGACAAGCTCTTCACCCGCGTGCCCGAGCTCGTCGAGGTCATCATCATCCCCGGCCCCGACGGCACCGCCGTGCCCGTGGTGAGCACCCGGGACGACGAGCCGCTGGACCTGGCCGCCTGGCGGTCGGCCGTGGCCGGGCTGCCGCCGCTCGCCGACCCCGTGCAGTGGCGGCTGGAGGACCTCCCGCAGACCGCGACCACGAAGATCAAGCGCCTTGAGCTGGCCCGTCTGCTCGGCGCGCAGGAATCCGCCCACTAGCCCCTCGCGCACCGTCGCGGGAACGCAGGAAGGGGAGACCCCCCAATGACTTCGCATGCGAAGAAGAGCCGGATCGAGCTGGCCGTCGTCGGCGCCGGACCGCGCGGGCTGTCGGTCCTGGAGCGGCTGATCGCCGCCGAGCGGACCGCGCCCTCGCGCGAGGCCGTCGTCGTGCACGTCGTGGACCCGTCGGCGCCGGGCGCGGGCACCGTGTGGCGCACCGCCCAGTCCCGGCAGCTGCTGATGAACACCGTCGCCTCGCAGATCACCGTGTTCACGGACGAGAGCGTGCGCATCGACGGCCCCATCGAGCCCGGGCCGAGCCTGTACGAGTGGGCGCAGGGCCTGGCGCTGCTCGGTGACCGCGAGACCCACGACGAGGCCACCCTCGCCGAGGCCCGCCGGATGGGCCCCAACACCTATCCGACGCGCGCCTTCTACGGCACCTACCTGGGCGACTGCTTCCGCCGGGTCGTCGAGAGCGCCCCGGGCCACGTCACGGTGCACGTGCACCGCACCCGGGCCGTGGCGATGGCCGACACCCACGGGGTGCCGGGCGGCCCGCAGGGCGTCCGCCTGGAGAACGGGGTCCGCCTCAACTCCCTCGACGCCATCGTGATGGCGCAGGGACACGTACCGGCCCGGCTGACCAGCCGCGAGGCCCGTACGGCCAGCCTGGCCCGCATCCACCACCTGACGTACCTCACCCCGGCCAACCCGGCGGACCTGGACCTGAGCGGCATCGAGGCGGGTCAGAACGTCCTGCTGCGGGGGCTCGGCCTCAACTTCTTCGACCACATGGCCCTGCTCACCGCGGGCCGCGGCGGCACCTTCGTCCGCGAGGGCGAGCAGCTGGTCTACCGGCCGTCCGGGCGGGAGCCCCGGCTGTACGCGTTCTCCCGGCGCGGGATCCCGTACCACGCCCGCGGGGAGAACGAGAAGGGCGCGCACGGCCGTTACTACCCGCGGCTGCTGACCGCCGAGTTCATCTCCGCGCTCAAGCGGGACGCGCGGGGCGGCCGGCCCGTCACCTTCGGCGCCGACCTGTGGCCGCTGATCTCCCGCGAGGTCGAGGGCGTCTACTACGCCACCCTCCTCGCGCAGCGCGGACAGACGGCCGTACGCGAGGAGTTCACCGCGCGGTACCTGGCCCTGGAGCCGGACGCCGACCCGGCCCCGCTGCTCGCGGAGCACGGCATCGGTGCGGCGGACCACTGGGACTGGGAGGGGCTCTCCCGCCCGTACGGGGACCGGGAGTTCACCGGCCGCGAGGACTTCACGGCCTGGCTGCTGGAGTACCTGGCGCGGGACGTCGTCGCGGCGAAGGAGGGCAACGTCAGCGGTCCCGTGAAGGCGGCCCTGGACGTCCTGCGCGACCTGCGCAACGAGATCCGCCTCGCCGTCGACCACGGCGGCCTGGAGGGCACCTCGCACCGGGACGACCTGGAGGGCTGGTACACCCCGCTCAACGCCTTCCTGTCGATCGGCCCGCCGGCCTCGCGCATCGAGGAGATGGGCGCGCTGATCGAGGCGGGCGTGCTGACCGTCCTCGGCCCGGGTGTCCAGGTGCGCATCGACACCACCGCGCAGCTGTACGTCGCCGAGTCCGGCGTGGTCCCGGGGCCGGCGATCCGCGCGACCGCGCTGATCGAGGCGCGGCTGCCCGAGCCGGACCTGCGGCGCACCGCCGACCCGCTGCTGCGGCACCTGCTCGACACCGACCAGGCGGCCCCGTACCGCATCGAGGCCGAGCAGGGCGGCAGCTACGAGACCGGCGGACTCGCCGTGACCGAGCGGCCGTTCCACATGCTCGACGCGCGCGGCCGGGCGCACCCGAGGCGGTTCGCCTACGGGGTGCCCACCGAGTCGGTGCACTGGGTGACGGCGGCCGGCATCCGGCCGGGGGTGGACTCCGTGACGCTCGGCGACTCCGACGCCATCGCCCGAGCGGTGCTGGACCTGCCCGCGGTGGCCCACGTGCCCGCCGGGCTGGCCCCGGTGGACGCCGGGACCGACCTCACCGGAGTGATCGTCTGATGCCGGGCGGCCAGGGCGGCACGGGCGGTCTGCGCCTCGTGGGCCCCGCCGGGTCCCGGCCCGGGCCCGCCTCCGGCGCCGGGCCGGCACCGGGCCCGGCGGCCGGCGGTGAGTCCGGGCCCGGGGTGGCGCCCGACTCCGGGCTCCTCTCACCGGTCCGGGCCGGCACCCCCGTGGAGGCGGCCACCGGGGACCCGGCGTGGCTCCAGGCCATGCTGGACGCCGAGGCCGCCCTCGCCCGGGCCCAGGCCCGCCTCGGCACCCTGCCCTGGCCCGCCGCCGACGCCATCACGCAGGCGGCCCGCGCCGAACGCCTGGACCTGCGCCAACTGGCCCTGGCGGCCCGGGAGACGGCCAACCCCGTCGTCGGGCTGGTCCGGGCGCTGACGGCGGTGGTCGCCGCGGACGCCCCGGAGGCCGCCGAGTACGTGCACCGGGGCTCCACCAGCCAGGACATCTTCGACACCGGGGCCATGCTGGTCGCGTTCCGCGCGCTGGCCCTCGTACGGGACGACCTGGAGCGCACCGGGAAGGCGCTGGCCGCCCTCGCCGGGGAGCACCGGGACACGCTGATCGCCGGGCGCACCATGGCGCTCCAGGCCGTGCCGACGACCTTCGGGCTGAAGGCGGCGGGCTGGCTGCGCCTGGTGCGGGAGGCCGAGGAGCGGCTGACCCGGGTCCAGGAGCACGGGCTGCCCGTCGCCCTGGGCGGGGCGGCCGGCACCCTCGCCGGGTACCTCCAGTACGCGGTGCTCGACGCCGCCGACGGGCCCGGCGGGCTCCAAGACCCCGGTTCCTACTACGACCGGCTGACCGCCGCCTACGCCGCGGAGACGGGCCTGGCCCGTCCGGCGCTGCCCTGGCACAGCCTGCGCACCCCGCTCGCGGACCTGGCGGCCGCGCTCGCCTTCACGGCGGGCGCGCTCGGCAAGATCGCGGTGGACGTGCAGGGCATGGCCCGTACCGAGGTCGGCGAGGTCGCCGAGCCGGGCGGGGCCGGGCGGGGCAGTTCCTCCGCCATGCCGCACAAGCGCAACCCGGTGCTGTCCACCCTGATCCGCAGCGCCGCACTGCAGGTGCCCGCGCTGGCCGGGGCCCTGACGGCCTCGCTGGTGTCGGAGGACGAACGGTCGGCGGGGGCCTGGCACGCCGAGTGGCTGCTGCTGCGGGAGTGCCTGCGCCTGGTGGGCGGGGCCTCGTACACGGCGGCCGAGCTCGCCGAGGGCCTGGAGGTCAGGCCGGATCGGATGCGGGCCAATCTGGAGCTGACCGGCGGCCAGGTGGCCTCCGAGCGGGTGGCGGCCGTCCTGGCCCCCCGGCTCGGCAAGGCCGTCGCCCGCCGGCTGATGGACGGGGCCGCCGCGGCGGCCGCCGCCGAGGGGCGCCCGCTGGCCGAGGTGCTGGCCTCCGCGCCCGAACTGGCGGGGGTGCTCAGCCCGGCCGCGGTGGCGGCCCTGTGCGACCCCGCCGGGTACACCGGCGCGGCGGGCGCCCTGGTGGACCGGGCGCTCAAGCCCTGACCGCCCGGGACCCCGGACGCCTCCGCGCCCGGGGTCCCGTCGCCACGGCGGCGCCCGTCCCGCGGGCGTGCCGTGCGGATCCCGTCCGGTCCGCGCGGCACGCCCGTCCGTACGTCCGGCGCCGCGCGCGTCGCCGGGTACGCCCCCGCAATCCCCTTTCCGTCAGCTGAGGAGACCGAGGAGACCATGAAGACCCGACGACCCGTGTCCGGGCGGTGGATCGAAGGCTGGGACCCGGAGAACGAGGAGTACTGGGAGCGCACCGGCAAGCGGATCGCGCGCCGCAACCTGGTGCTGTCCGTGCTCTCCGAGCACATCGGTTTCTCGGTGTGGAGCATGTGGTCGGTCCTGGTGCTGTTCATGTCGCCGGAGATCGGCCTCGGTTTCACCCCCGGGGAGAAGTTCCTGCTGGTGGTCGTGCCCACCCTGGTGGGCGCGGTGCTGCGGCTGCCCTACAGCTGGGCCGTGACCCGCTTCGGCGGCCGCAACTGGACGGTCTTCGCGTCCGGCGTGCTGCTGGTGCCGGCCGTGCTCGCCCTCGTCTTCGTCCAGCGTCCCGGCACCCCGCTGTGGGTGTTCCTGCTGATCGGTGCCTCGGCCGGGGCGGGCGGCGCCAACTTCGCCTCGTCGATGACCAACATCACCACCTTCTTCCCGCAGAACCGGCAGGGCTGGGCGCTCGGCGTGAACGCGGGCGGCGGCAACCTCGGCGTGGCCGTGGTGCAGCTGCTGGGCCTGCTGGTGATCTCCACCGTCGGGGACACCCACCCCGCGTACGTGGCCGCCGTCTACCTCCCGCTGATCGCCCTGTCCGCGCTGCTCGCCGCCCTGCTGATGGACAACGTCGACGCGGTGCGGGCGGAGCCCGGGGCGCTGCGCGAGGCCGCCGCGAACCGGCACACGTGGTGGATCTCCTTCCTCTACGTCGGCACCTTCGGCTCCTTCATCGGCTACGGCTTCGCCTTCGGCCTGGTGCTGCGCTACGAGTTCGGCTCGACCCCGCTGGAGGCGGCCTCGTACACCTTCATCGGCCCGCTGCTGGGCTCGCTGTCGCGTCCGCTGGGCGGCAAGCTCGCCGACCGGTGGGGCGGCGCCCGGGTGACCCTGTGGGCGTTCGTCGCCCTCGCGGCCGGTACGGGCGGGCTGCTGCTGGCCTCGCGGGCCGGGTCGTTCGGGGCGTTCGTGGCCGCCTTCACGGTCGTGTTCGTGCTCAGCGGCCTGGGCAACGGCTCCACCTACAAGCTGATCCCGGCCGCCGCGGCGGCCGAGGCCGAGGCCACCATCACCTCCGGGGGCGAGGCCGCCCGGGCCTTCGCCCGCGCCCGCCGGATCTCCGGCGCGGCCATCGGCATCGCCGGTGCGGTCGGCGCGCTCGGCGGGGTCGCCATCAACCTGGCCTTCCGCTCCGCGTACGAGGGCGAACACGGCAGCGGGACGGTCGCGTTCGCCTCCTTCCTCGGCTACTACGCCCTGTGCATGGCGGTCACCTGGTTCGTGTACCTGCGCCCCGCGCGGCGTACGGCCAACACCCCCGCGCCCTCCCGCGAGCGGAGGCCGGCCCATGTCCGCTGAACACTCCCCCGCCGCCCGGACCGCCGCCACGCACTGCGCGTACTGCGCGCTCCAGTGCGCGACCGTACTGCGCCACGAGGGCCGCGAGGGCGGGGAGGTCACGGTGCGGCCCGCCGACCCCGTCGACGGCGGGCTGTGCCGCAAGGGCTGGACGGCCCCCGAGGTGCTGCGCGCCCCGGACCGGCTGCGCACCCCGCTGCTGCGCGGCGCCGACGGCGAACTGGCCCCCGCCGACTGGGACACGGCGCTCGACTTCGTCGCGGGCCGGCTGCGGGAGCTGCGCGCCGCGCACGGCGCGGACGCCGTCGGGGTGTTCGGCAGCGGCGGACTGACCAACGAGAAGGCCTACCAGCTGGGGAAGTTCGCCCGTGTGGCACTGGGCACCAGCCGGATCGACTACAACGGGCGCTTCTGCATGTCCTCGGCGGCGGCCGCCGGGAACGCCGCCTTCGGCCTCGACCGGGGGCTGCCCTTCCCCACCGCGGACCTCGGCCACGCCGACGTGATCATGCTGGCGGGCGCCAACCCGGCGGAGACCATGCCCCCGCTGATGCGCCACCTCACCCGCGCCGAGCTGATCGTGATCGACCCGCGCCGCACCCGCACCGCCGAGCTGGCCGCCCTGCACCTCCAGCCGGTGCCCGGCACCGACCTGGCCCTGGCACTGGGCCTGTTCCACCTCGCCGTCACCGAGGGCCACCTGGACAAGCGCTACCTCGACGAGCGCACCACCGGCTTCGACGAGGCCTGGCAGCGTGCCCTGCCCTGGTGGCCGGAGCGGGTCGAGTCGGTGACCGGGGTGCCCGTCGCCGAACAGCGGCAGGCCGTACGGATGCTGGCGGAGGCCGGGCGCCGCTACGTGCTCACCGGGCGCGGCGCCGAGCAGCACAGCAAGGGCACCGACACCGTCGCCGCCTTCGTGAACCTGTCGCTGGCGCTGGGCCTGCCGGGCCGCGAGGGCAGCGGCTACGGCTGCCTGACCGGGCAGGGCAACGGCCAGGGCGGCCGTGAGCACGGCCAGAAGGCCGACCAGCTGCCCGGCTACCGGATGATCACCGATCCGGCGGCCCGCGCGCACGTCGCGGGCGTGTGGGGCGTGGACCCGGACTCGCTGCCGGGTCCCGGGGTCGGCGCCTACCAGCTGCTGGACTCCCTCGGCACGCCCGAAGGCCCCAGGGCGCTGCTGGTGTTCGGCTCCAACCCGGTGGTGTCCGCGCCCCGGGCGGGGCACGTCACCGACCGGCTGAACGCGCTGGACCTGCTCGTCGTCGCCGACTTCGTGCCCTCCGAGACCGCCGCGCTGGCCGACGTGGTGCTGCCCGTCACCCAGTGGGCCGAGGAGGAGGGCACCCTGACCAGCCTGGAGGGTCGGGTGCTGCGCCGCCGGCCGGTCCTCGACCCGCCGCCGGGCGTGCGCACCGACCTGGAGGTGCTGCACGGCCTGGCGGTCCGCCTCGGCCAGCGCCCCGACCGCTTCCCCACCGCGCCGCGCGCCGTCTTCGACGAGCTGCGCCGGGCCTCCGCCGGGGGCCGCGCCGACTACGCGGGGATCAGCTACGAACGGCTCGACACGGGCGAGGAGTTGTACTGGCCCTGCCCGGCCGCCGACGCGGACCCCACTGCCCCGCACCCGGGCACGCCCCGGATGTTCCTGGACCGCTTCGCCCACCCCGACGGGCGGGCCCGGTTCGCCGCCGTGGAGCACCGGGACTCCGCCGAGGCCCCCGACGCGCGGCTGCCGCTGTACGCGACCACGGGCCGGGTGCTGGCCCACTACCAGTCCGGGGCGCAGACCCGCCGGGTGCCCGAACTGGCGGCCGCCGCACCGGAGGCCTTCGTCGAGGTGCATCCGGACACGGCCGCGCGCTGCGGGCTGGCCGAGGGCGCGCTCGCCCGGGTCGTCTCGGCGCACGGGGCCGTGGTGGCCCGGGTCCGGCACGCGCCGGCCCTGCGCACCGACACCGTCTTCGTCCCGTTCCACTTCCCCGGCGCCGGCCGGGCCAACCTGATGACGGGGGCCGCGCTGGACCCGGTGAGCGGGATGCCGGAGTTCAAACTGGCCGCCGTACGTCTCGAAGCGTGGCAGGAGGCCTCGTGAGCGGGATCGACAGCCCGGTGACCGACCGCCCCGTCGTGGTCGTCGGCAACGGGACCGCCGCGCACCGCCTGGTGGAGTCCCTGGTCCGGCTCGGCCACCGGGGTCCGGTGACCGTGCTCGGGGCCGAGCCCGTGGCCGCGTACCACCGGGCCGGGCTGCTGTCCGTGCTCGACGGCACCCTGCCGCCGGGCGCGTTGTCCCTGGCCCCGGCGCCGCCCGGCGTACGGGTGCTCACCTCGGCCCCCGTGACCGGCATCGACCGGGCCCGCCGGCGGGTGCGCACCGCCGACGGGAGCGTCCACCCGTACGGGGTGCTGGTGCTGGCCACCGGCGCCCGGCCGCGCCCGCCCGGCTTCGACGCCCCCGGGGTGCGGACCCTGCGCTCCCTCGCCGACGCCGCGCCACCGCCCGAGGGGCCCGTGGTGGTCGCCGGGGGCGGTCTGCGCGGGGTGGCCGCCGCGGCCGCCCTACGGCGCTGTGGGCACGAGGTGACGCTGGTGCACCCCGGGCCCCGGCTCGCCCACCGCGACCTCGAAGGCCCGGCCGCCGCCGTACTGGCGCACGCCCTGGAGGAGTCCGGGGTGCTGCTCGAGACCGGGCGCCGGGTCGTCGGCCGGGAGGAGGGCAAGGCCCTGCTGGACGACGGCCGGGTGCTGGCGGCGGCGACGCTGCTGGTGTGCGCGGGCGAGGTCCCCGAGACGGGACCGGCGCGCACGGCGGGCCTGCGGGTGCGGCGCGGGATCGTCGTGGACGACCGGCTGCGGACCTCCGACCCGCTGGTCCACGCCATCGGGGACTGCGCCGAAGCGGCCGGGGCGCCGGGGAGTTCCCTGGCCTCCGCGTGGGAGCAGGCGGACGCCCTGGCCGCCCTGCTCACCGGTACGGACACCCCGTACCGGCCCGCCCGGCGGGTGCTGCGGCCTGGCGTAGCGGGCCTGGACCTGACGGTGGTCGGCCCGCGCGGGGCCTTCGGGGCGGAGCCCGTGGAGGGCGAGGAGACCGTCACGCTCTCGGATCCCGCGCGCGGCCGGTACGCCCGGCTGCGGCTGCGCGGCGACCGGATCCACTCCGGGACCGTCGTCGGGTTCCCGCGCGCCGTGGCCGCCGTCGGGCGGCTGTACGCCGGGGACCGGCCGGTGCAGAGCGACCGGCTGGCCCTGCTGCTCGGCTCGGCCGGGGGCTACGCCGCCTCCGGGGAGCTGCCGGAGACGGCCGTGATCTGCCAGTGCAACGGAGTGACCCGCAAGGCCTTGACACAGGCATGGCACCAGGGGGCGCGCGAGCTGCCCGCGCTGGCCGCCGCGACCCGCGCCACGACGGGCTGCGGCACCTGCCTGCCGGCGGTACGCCGACTGTGCGGACAGCTCGCCGAAGCCCCGGACCCGGACCCGGACCCGGAAGTACCGCAACCCATGGAAGGAACGGCAAACGGATGAAACGCACCCTGGTCGTCGTCGGATACGGGATGACGGCGCACCGGCTCATCGAACACCTGCGGGCGGACGACCAGTCCGCCCGTTGGCGTGTGGTGGTCGCCTCCGAGGAACCGCGCCCCGCGTACGACCGCGTGGCGCTCTCGTCGTACCTGGCCGGCCGGACCGCCGAGGAACTGACCCTCGCGGGGCCCGAGTTGCTGGACGATCCCCGGATCGACCTGCGGCTGTCCTCGCCGGTGGTCTCCCTCGACCGCGGGGCCCGCACGGTGGGCTTCGCCGACGGCTCCGCCGTCCGCTACGACGCGCTCGTCCTGGCCACCGGTTCGCGGCCGTTCGTGCCGCCGGTGCCCGGACACGAGCTGCCGGGCGCCTTCACCTACCGCACCATCGCCGATCTCGACGCCCTGCGGGAGGCCTCCGTACCGGGGGCCGCGGGGGTGGTGATCGGCGGCGGGCTGCTCGGCCTGGAGGCCGCGCAGGCACTGCGCTCGCTGGGTATGACCCCTCATGTGGTGGAGCTCTCCCCGCACTTGATGCCCCTCCAGATCGACGAGGGCGGCGGCGCGGTGCTGGCGCGCCTCGTCGGCGGCCTCGGCATGCGCGTGCACTGCGGGGTGAGCGTCGCCTCCGTGGACGCGGGCCCGGACGGCCGGGTGTGCGGGGTGGCCCTGTCCGACGGGAGCTTCCTGGAGGCCCGCAGCGTGGTGTTCTCGGCGGGGGTGCGCCCGCGCGACGAACTGGCCGGCCCGGCCGGGCTCGAACGCGGCGAGCGGGGCGGGTTCCTGGTGGACGCGTACTGCCGTACCGGGGACGAGCGGATCTGGGCGATCGGTGAGTGCGCGGCCGTCGAGGGCCGCTGCCACGGCCTGGTGGCCCCCGGGTACCTGATGGCCGAGAGCGTGGCCCGTCAGCTCCTCGCCGACCGCCCGGCCGCGCCGTTCCCGGGCGCGGACGCCTCGGCGAAGCTGAAGGTGTTCGGGGTGGAGGTGGCCGGCTTCGGCGACGTCCACGCCCGGACGGAGGGCGCGCTGTCCTTCGTACGGGAGGACCTGGCGGCCGCCACGTACGCGAAGCTGGTCCTCTCCTCCGACGGCCGCACCCTGCTGGGCGGGGTCCTGGCCGGCGACGCCCACGCGTACGGGGAACTGCGCGCGATGCTGGGCCACGAACTGACCGGCCCGCCGGAACTCCTGCTGGCCTGACCGCTCTCCTCTCCCCCTCCGCCCCGGCCCGTACCACGGACCGGGGCGGAGCCGTTCCGGGGCGGGTCTCGGCCCACGGCCCTGAACGACGAAAAGGCCGGACGCGGCTCCGGTTTCGGAGCCGCGTCCGGCTGTCCACCCCGCCCGCGGGGGACGGTGATGTACGGGGCGGACGATCAGTGGGCCGTCACGGTGGCGGGCTCGGCGGCCTGCTCGGTGGCGGCGGGGGCGCTGCTGCGGCGGCCGACCACCAGCAGCGTCACCAGGGCCAGTCCGGCGCCGATGTACAGGACGCTGACGGTGGCCAGGTTGTCGACCGCGAAGCCGCCGAAGAGGGCGCCGAGGGCGATCGACAGGTTGAAGGTGGAGACGTAGAGGGAGGAGGCGGCCTCGGTCGCGTCGGGGGCGGCGTCGAGGATCCAGGTCTGGAAGGTGACCGGGACGGCTCCGTAGCCCAGGCCCCACAGGACCAGGATGACCGCGGCCGTCAGGGTGGTGTTGCCCACGAAGGCGAGCAGCAGCATCGCCGCGGTGAGGACCACCGCGATGCCGACGACGGTCTGCCGCAGCCGCTTGGCGATCAGGGCGCCGGCGATGAAGTTGCCGGTGATGCCGGCGACTCCGAAGACCAGCAGGAGGACACCGATCATGCTGTCGCTGACGCCGTCGTCCTGGAGCAGCGGGCGGACGAAGGTGTAGGCGAGGAAGTGGCCGGTGATGACGAGGAAGGTGATGGCGATGCCGATGCGGACGCCGGCGTTGCTCTTCCACACCTTGGGGAGGTCACCGAAGGTGATGGTGCGCTCGGCGGGGACCTTGGGCATCAGGAACAGCATGGCCGCGAGGGCCACCAGGCCGAGTCCGCCGACCGCGGCGAAGGCGGTGCGCCAGCCGGAGAGGTCGCCGAGGAAGGTGCCGGTGGGCACGCCGAGGACGGAGGCGGTCTCGACGCCGCCGAAGATGACGGCGGTGGCGCGGGCCACGTGCCGCTCGGGGACCAGGCGCAGGGCGATGCCGCCCGCGATGGACCAGAAGCCGCCGACGCTGATGCCGATCAGGAAACGGGCGACGAGGACGACCGCGAAGCTGGTGGCGAAGGCCGAGGCCAGGTTGGCGAGGCCCACGATGGCGATCAGGATGACCAGCACGAGGCGGCGGTCGAACTTCCCGGTGGCGACGGTGACCAGCGGGGCGGAGATCGCGGCGACCAGCCCGGGGACGGTGACCATGAGGGCCGCGGTGCCCTCGGAGACGTCAAGGGCGGAGCCGACCGGGGTCAGCAGGCCCACGGGGAGCAGCTCGGAGGTCATCAGGGAGAAGATGCCGAGGGTCACGGCCAGGACGGCGAGCCAGCCGCGGACGGCGGAGGGCTCCTTCTGGGGGGTGCCCGGTACGGAGGAGAGGGTAGCCACGGTGTCATTCCTTTGTCGGCGGTCCCCCTCTGGTGCCGGGAGACGGTTTTCGGGGGTGTGCGGGCATGCTGGGGGCGGTGGCCCGGCCTGGCAGGCGGAGGCCACCGCCCTGGTTCGTCGCTATGGGGTCTGGGACGGTCGTCGACCGGGCGGCCTATTCGGTGCCGGGGGTCTTGCGGGTCGCGACGTTCATCCGGTTCCAGGCGTTCGTGGTGAAGATGAGCGCGATCAGGTGCGCCAGCTCCTCCTCGCCGAAGTGCTGGGCGGCCTCGTCGTAGACGGCGTCGGTGACGCCGCCGGGCAGGAGGGTGACCTCCTCGGTGAGGGCGAGGGCGGCGCGCTCCTTGACCGTGTACAGGCTCGACTCCTGCCAGGCGGAGAGCTGGTAGATGCGCTCCTCAGACTCGCCGCCCTTGCGGGCGTCGCCGGTGTGGTAATCGATGCAGTAGGCACAGCGGTTGATCTGCGAGGCGCGGATCTGGACGAGCTCCAGGAGGACCGGGTCCAGACCCTGGCGGGCGGCCCCGTCGAGGGCGAGGACGGCCTTGAAGATCTTGGGGGCGACGGCGGAGAAGTTCATGCGCTCAGGAACCTGAAAAGTGGTCATGTGAAGAATCTAAGGGCGCAATCGGCCCCGAGTAGGGTGCATTCCCATGCAGAGATCATGGGTCAATCCGCCCTCCGGGACCCCTTCCCCGACCACCCCCGCACAGTCCGCCGGCACCGGCAGTGACCTGCACCTGGAGCTCAGCGGCGAAGGCAGTCTGCGCAACCAGCTGATGCACGCGTTACGCGAGTCCATCCACTCGGGCCGGCTCGCGCCCGGCACCCGGCTGCCGCCCTACCGGGCGCTCGCCGTCGACCTCGGGATCGCCCGCAACACCGTCGCCGACGCCTACGCGGAGCTCGTCGAGGAGGGCTGGCTGTCGGCCCGCCAGGGCTCCGGGACCCGGGTCGCCAAGCGGGCGGCCCCGCTCCAGGCGGACCAGGCGCGCGGCCCGGCCCGGCCCACGCACCGGCGTACCGTCCACGACCTGATGCCCAGCTCGCCGGACGCCTCCGCCTTCCCCCGTACGGCCTGGATCGGCGCCGCCCGGCGGGCCCTGGCCGCCGCCCCGCACGACGCGTTCGGGGTCGGTGACCCGCGCGGGCGCATCGAGCTGCGCCGCACGCTGACGGAGTACCTGGCGCGGGTGCGGGGGGTGCGCACGGCGCCCGACCGGATCGTCGTCTGCTCCGGTTTCGCGCACGGGCTGGGGCTGCTGGGGAAGGTCCTGACGGGGCCGGTCGCCGTCGAGTCGTACGGGCTGGCCTTCCACCGGGAGGTGCTGGAGGAGGCCGGGCTGGAGACGGTGCCGCTGACCGTGGACAGCACCGGCGCGCGCGTCGAGGAGCTGGCGGGCACGGGCGCCAGGGCCGTACTGCTCACCCCGGCGCACCAGTTCCCCACCGGGGGGCCGCTGCACCCCGAGCGGCGGGCCGCGGTGGTGGACTGGGCGCGGGCGACCGGTGGAGTGGTGGTCGAGGACGACTACGACGGCGAGTTCCGCTACGACCGCCAGCCGGTCGGCGCCGTCCAAGGCCTGGACCCGGACCGGATCGTGTACATCGGCTCCGCCAGCAAGAGCCTGTCGCCCGCGCTGCGGCTGGGCTGGATGGTGCTGCCGGGCTGGCTCGTGGACGAGGTGCTCGCGGTCAAGGGGCCGCGCGAGATGTGGTCGGGGGTCACGGACCAGCTGACCCTGGCCGAGTTCATCTCCTCGGGCGGCTACGACCGCCACCTGCGCCGGATGCGCCAGATCTACCGGCGCCGGCGGGACCAGCTGGCGGCGCGGCTCGCGGCCGAGGCCCCGCACATCAAGGTCAGCGGGGTCGCGGCCGGGCTGCACGCGGTGCTGGAGCTGCCGCCGGACACCGAGGAGGCGGCCCTGCGCGCGGCCCGCCGGCAGGGCCTCGCCCTGGACGGCCTGCGGCCCTACCGGCACCCGGACAGCTCCATGACCCCGCGGGACGGGCTCGTCCTCGGCTACGGCACCCCGCCCGACCACGCGTTCGCGGCGGCCCTGGACGCGCTGTGCCTGGCCCTGCCGGACCCGCCGCAGGAGCCGGACGAGTCGGTGCCGGTGCGCAGGCGGGGCTGAGCGGGGCCGGGACGCCCGGAAACACGAGAGCGCCGCCGCCCGGTCGGGAAACCGGGTGGCGGCGCTCTGAGGGTTGTTGCGGGGACGGCCGGGCGGTCAGGCCTTGGCCAGGGACCGGCCCAGTTCGGTCTCCAGCCGGTCCAGGTCGTCCGCGTGCCCGTGGGCCGCGATGTGGCCGTCGGGGCGGACCAGGTAGTAGCCGGGGTGCGCGCACAGGGCCCCGGCCCCGGGCAGCGCCGGGGTGGCCCGCAGGATCCGCAGCCCCGGCCAGGGGCTGACGGCGGCCTCGGCGGCGGCCGCCCAGCCGGTGTCGCGGGCGGGCGGGCGCAGCAGCAGGGTCCAGCCGGCGGGCTCGGTCCCGGGGCCGGCCAGGCCCAGGGCGAGGGCCGCGGGGCGGGGGAACACCGACCCGGCGCGGAGCCCGCCCGGCAGGCGGTCCCGTACCCGGCAGGTCCCGGCGGCGGGCTGCTGGGTCTCGCGCCGCGGGGTGTAGGCGAGCCTGCGTCCCGCCATCACGGGCGCGTAGAGCCGGGCGGCGGCGCCGGTGCGGTCCAGCAGCCGCATCGCGGTGTCGCGCAGGGCGACGCGGCGGCGGCTGCGGGCGGTCAGGGCCCGGGTGTGCAGGTCGGTGTCGCGGACGATCCGCCCGGTGGCCTCGACGCGTTCCTCGCCGTAGCTCTCCAGCAGTTCGGCGGGGGCTTCCCCGGCGAGGACGGCCGCGAGCTTCCAGGCGAGGTTGTGCGCGTCCTGGAGGCCGTTGTTCATGCCCTGCCCGCCGGCCGGGCTGTGGACGTGCGCGGAGTCCCCGGCGAGGAAGACCCGGCCGCGCTGGAATTCGCTCGCCCGCCGGGCGTGCACCCGGAAGACGGTCTCCCAGACCGGTTCGGTGATCCGTACGCCGTGGGGTCCCCGGGTGTCGATGAGGGCCTGCATGTCGGCGCGGGTCAGGCGGGTGCCCTCGGGCATGACGGACAGGAAGCGGAAGACCCCGTCGGGCTGGGGGACGACGACCAGGGTGCCGGAGGTGCTCTGGTAGTAGGAGATCTCGTCGGGCGGCAGGTACCCGTCGATGCGGGTGTCGAGCAGCGCGAAGGCCATCTCGTAGGTGGATCCCTCGAAGCCGATGCCCAGTTGCCGCCGGACGTCGCTGCCCGCGCCGTCGGCGCCGATCACGAAGGGGGCGGCGAAGCGTTCGACGAGGCCGTCACCGTGTTCCAGGACGGCGGTGACGGTGGCGCCGGGCACGATCCGCCCCGAGTAGTCGACCTCGTCCAGGCAGAGCAGCCGGACGCCGCGCTCGATCTTCCCGCCGAGGGAGTGCAGCCGCTCGGTGAGGATGCGCTCGGTCTCGGGCTGCGGGAGCTGGCGGGCGGCCAGCTCGTCGGTGAAGGTGAGGGAGGCAACGGGCTTGCGGTCGGAGAAGTACCGGAAGGCCCGGACGGGTACGGAGGCTTCCTCGACGGCCTCGCCGACGCCGAGGTCCGTGAGGATGTCGCGGACGCGGGGCCACAGGGACAGCGCCTTGGGGACGGTGGCGGCCTCGGCGGCCCGGTCGACGATCCGGACCCGGACCCCGCGCCGCAGCAGTTCGCAGGCGGCGAGGAGTCCGGTGGGGCCGGCTCCGACGATCAGTACGTCCACGTCGGAGCCGGCGGTGCCGGCGGCGGCGGTGCGCTCCGTCACCGGGCTGCCTGTCGCCGCAGGCGCGCGCTCAGTTCGAGGCGCTGCACCTTCATGGTGGCCGTGCGGGGCAGCTCGGAGAGCTTCATCTGCACGGGCTCGGCCAGCTGCGGCCACTCGGCGGCGGCGGTGCGCCAGCGCTCGCGGTCCAGCGGCAGGTCGTCGCGGGTGCACAGGACGGGGACGCCGGCCTCGCCCGGTCCGGGGACGACGACGAGTTCGGTCAGCTCGTCGAGCCGGCCGAGCACCGTGTCCTCGATCTCCAGGGTCGAGGAGATGCCGGGGATGGAGTCGACCTCGCGGTCCAGGAGGTGCAGGCAGCCCTCCTCGGTGCGGTACCCGAGGTCCATGCCGCGCCACCAGCCGCCGTGCACCTGGGTGTCGTAGCGCTCGCGCTCGCCGAAGTAGCCGAGCGCCCGGCCGGCGGCCTGGACGTCGATGTAGCCGGGGTTCTCCCGGGTGACGGGCTGTCCGTTGCGGCTGACGAGACGGAACTTGGTGTCGGAGGGGAAGGCGTAGCCCTGGCAGCGGCCGTCGGCGCCGTGGGCGGTGGCGCGGGTGAAGCCGCGGCCGACGAGCGGGCCCGTCTCGCTCTGTCCGTAGATCTGGTAGAAGAGCGGCGAGCTGCGGTCGGTGGCGTGCAGCAGCTTGTGCATGGTGCTGGGGTGGATGGCGTCGAAGGTGGTGCTGAAGTACTTGACGTTGGCGAGGGGCCGCAGCGGGTGGTCGGCGAGGACCTCCCACTCCATGAAGGAGTTGGGGTGCGACTCGATGAAGCCGGGGCGGGTCTCGGCCCACAGCTTCGCGGCGTGCTCGGGCTCGGCGTCGTTCATGATGACCATCGGGTTGCCGCGGGGCAGCAGGACGGCGAGGGCCAGCGGCATCCGGGAGTGGACGTAGCTGACGTGCAGGGCGACCGTCTCGTGCTCGCGGATCATGTCGAAGAGCTTGGCCTGGGGGCGGTAACGGCCGTGCAGGGTCCGGGCGGAGTGGACGACGAGCTTGGGCAGGCCGGTGGTCCCGGAGGTGTGGGTCATCAGCGCGGGCAGGTCCAGGTGCGGGACGACCGCGTCCTGGCGCGGGGAGCCGGCCAGGTCGGCGAGGGAGACCGTGCCGGGGCGGGAGCCCGCCACGATGATCACCTGGCTGGTGATCTCGGCGAGGGGGGCGTCGGCGAAGGAGCCGTCGAGCTTGTCGGTGTCGGTGACCAGGAAGGGCGCTCCGAGGCGGCGCAGCAGCGCGAGCACGCTGTCGGCGTCGAGGTACGGGGAGAGCTGGACGGGGACGGCGCCGAGGCGGGCGACGGCGGACGACAGGATGTTGATGTCGAAGCCGTTGGACTTGTGGAGGGCGACGTGCTCGCCGCGCCGGACGCCCGCGGCGTACAGGCGGGCGGCGGTGTCGTCGATGTACTCGGCGAGGTCGGCGAAGGTCATGCGGCGGCCGGCCCCGGGGAAGAGGTCCAGGTCGTGGTCGAGGATGATCAGCTTGTCGCCGTGGTCCTGGGCGGCGCGCTCGGCGACGAGACCCATGTAGAGGCCCTTGTCACTGCCGTTGACGGGAAGCATTGCGGAGCTCCTTCGCGGTGCGGGGAAGTGGTGGTCAGACGAGGTCGTTCAGCAGGGACTCGACGATGCGGACGCCGTCCCGGGTGAGGACCGACTCGGGATGGAACTGCATGGAGGCGAAGTGGGGTCCGCGCAGGGCGTGGACCTCGTCGGTGTCGGGGTCGCGGCTGACCTCGACGATTCCGACGCCCTCGCACTCGGCCTTGTCCTCGGCGGCGCGGGCGGCGAACGTGTTGTAGAAGCCGACGTGTTCGGTGGATCCGAAGAGGGTGATCTGCCGCTGGACGCCCTGGTTGGGGGTGTCCCGGCGGGCCAGTTCCAGGCCCAGTTCGCGGGAGAGCACCTGGTGGCTGAGGCAGACGGCGAGGAAGGGCCTGCGTTCGGCGAGGAGCCGGCGGACGTCGGCGGTGAGCCGGGCGATCTTCGGGTGGTTCGTGTCGCGGGGGTCGCCGGGGCCGGGGCCCATGACGACCAGGTCGTGGGCGTCGAGGGAGTACGGCTCGTCGAAGCGGCTCACCGTCACCTCCAGCCCCATGGAGCGCAGCTGGTGGGCGATCATCGAGGTGAAGGTGTCCTCGGCGTCGATGACGAGGACCGAGCGGCCGGCCAGCGAGGGCCGCGGCAGGGCCCGTTCCGCGGCGCCCGCCAGCCAGTACCCGGCGATGGAGTCGTTGCGCCGGGCCAGGGCGGCCCGTACGTCGGGGTGGGCGGAGAAGCCGGTGGGACGGTCGGACTCCAGGGCGGCGAGCAGCCCGGCGGCCTTGGCCTTGGTCTCGGCGACCTCGGACTCGGGGTCGGAGTGGCGCACCAGGGTGGCGCCGACGCCGATCCTGACCTGTCCGGCGGGGTCGATGTCGGCGGTGCGGATCAGGATCACGGAGTCCATCTCGCGCTCGCCCCGCTCGTCGCGTCCGATGAGGGCGGCGACCCCGCTGTAGTAGCCGCGGCCCTGGGGCTCGTAGCGGCTGATGACGCGGCAGGCGCTCTCCAGGGGGCTGCCGGTGACGGTGGGGGCGAAGAGGGTCTCGCGCAGGATCTCGCGGGGGTCGCGGGTGGTGCGGCCCTCGATCAGGTACTCGGTGTGCGCGAGGCGGGCCATCTCCTTGAGGTAGGGGCCGACGACCCGGCCGCCGCCCTCGCAGATCCGGGCCATCATCTTGAGTTCCTCGTCGACGACCATGTACAGCTCGTCGGTCTCCTTGCGGTCCGCGAGGAAGTCCATGACCTGCGGCAGCGTGGGGCCGGTGGCCGGGTAGCGGTAGGTGCCGCTGATGGGGTTCATGACGGCGGTGCCGCCTTGCACGCTGATGTGGCGTTCGGGGGTGGCGCCGACGAAGGTGCGGCCGCCGGTGTGCGCGACGAAGGTCCAGTAGCCGCCGGACTCCTGCTCCATCAGGCGCCGGAAGAGGGTGAGGGCGCTGTGCGGGGTGTAGCCCTCGATCTCGGTGGTGAAGGAGCGCTTGATGACGAAGTTGGCGCCTTCGCCGGTGCCGATCTCGTCGGCGATGACGCGGCGCACGATGTCCGCGTACGCGGCGTCGTCGATGTCGAAGGCGCCGCCGGAGAGCGTGATGGGCCGGTCCTCGATGCGGGCGAGGGCCTCGGCGAGCGGGACGCGTTCCTGGCCGGTGACGGTCAGGGCGAGCAGCGGGGAGCCGTCGTCGGGGGCTTCGAAGCCGCGTTCGTGGATCTGCCGGAAGGGTACGAGGACCAGGGCCTCGTGCCGTCCGGGGACGCCCGGGGCCGGGGCGAGGGGTACGGCGTCCAGGGTGGCGGGCGTGGACACCTCGCCGACGAGCACCTCCAGGACGCCCGGTCCGGTGGCGGCGGGCCGGTGCAGCAGGGCGAAGGGGGGCGGTTCGGGGGACAGGACCAGGGACAGCAGGTCCCCGCCGGCGGGCCGGGCGGCGGTCATACGAGGACCTCCTTCGCGGTGGTGACCACGGCGCAGCGCTGGGCGGCGTAGGAGAGGGTGCGGCGGTGGTCCTCCTCGGAGAAGTCGGCGAGGGCGTCGGCGACGAGGAAGGTCTCGATGTCGTGGCTGAAGGATTCGACGGCGGTGGCCAGCACCCCGACGTGGGCGTACACCCCGCACACGACGAGCTGGTCGCGGCCGGAGTCGCGCATGCGGGCCAGCAGGTCGGTGTGGTGGAAGGCGCTGTAGCGCCACTTGGTGAGCACCCAGTCCTCGGGTCGGGGGGCGAGGGGTTCGACGATCTCGCGGTCGGCGCGCGAGGTGCGCATCCCCGGGCCCCAGAAGTCCCGGAGCAGGCCGCGCTGCCGGTCGGTCATCCCGCCCGGCTGGGCGGTGTAGGCGACCGGCACGCCGAGGTCGGCGCAGCGCTCGCGCAGCAGCGCGGCGTTGCGGACGAGTTCGGAGCGCAGGGGCTCGGGCAGGGGGGCCAGGAAGTAGCGCTGCATGTCGTGGACCAGCAACACGGCGCGGGCCGGGTCCACGGACCAGGCGGCGGTGTTGAGGGGCAGGTCCCCCGATGTCGGCATCGGGTAGGCCTCGATGGTCGGGATGCCGGCCATGGCGTCCTCTCGTTGCTTCGTTGCGCGGAAGGGATGGGTGGGGGGCGGATCCGGTCGGCGGTCAGACGCCGAGGGTGGCTCCGCCGTCGACGGTCAGGGTGTGCAGGGTGATGTGGGAGGCCTCGTCGGAGAGCAGGAAGACGACGGCGTCGGCGATGTGCCAGGGCTGGGCGAGCCGGCCGAGCGGGATGCCGACGCGGTACGACTCCCCGTGGCCCTCGATGGAGGCGCGGGGGCCGGACTCGTCGTGCCACATGGAGCGCAGCATCGGCGTGTCGGTGGAGCCGGGGGCGACCACGTTGCAGCGGATTCCGTGGCGGGCGACCTCCAGGCCGAGGCTCTTGGTGAACATGGTGGCGGCGGCCTTGGACGCGGCGTAGGCGGACATGTCGGTACGGGGGGTGCCGGCCGCGTTGGAGGCGACGGTGACGAGGGAGCCCTTGGCGCGTTCGGCCATCCGGTTGACGACGGCGCGCGAGACGTGGAAGACACCGGTCGCGTTGACGGCGAAGGTGGCGTTCCAGTCCTCGTCGGTGAACTCGCGGGCCTGGCCCAGGCGCAGGATGCCGGCGGCGTTCACGAGGTGGCCGATGGGGCCGAGTTCGCGTTCGACGGCCTCGACGGTGCGCTCGACGTCGGCGCTGTCGGTGACGTCGGTGGGGTAGGCGGTGGCCTTGACGCCTTGGGAGGTGAGTTCGGCGACGGCCCGGTGCAGCTGCTCCGGGTCGCGGTCGACGGCGGCGACGAGGACCCCGCGCCGTCCGAGTGCCTGGGCCACCGCGCCGCCGATCCCGCCGGCCGCGCCGGTGACCAGGGCGATGGTGCCGTCCATACCGTCCGTGCCGGGCATCAGTAACTCCAGCTGGACACGACCGAGATGGCCTGTCCGGGGTTGAGTCGGGGGTCGCAGTGACTGGTGTAGAACTCGCCGACCCGCTCCACGGCGGAGGGGTCCGAGACGCATTCGGTGACGGCGTCGGGGGTGGTCTCCAGGTGGAAACCGCCGGCGACGCCGCCGGCCTCGGTGACGGCGAAGTGGAAGGCGACGGCCTCGCGTTCGACGGTGGCGACGTAGCGGGTCTTGTAGCCGTCGGGGGTGCTGACGGTGTTGCCGTGCATCGGGTCCGTCAGCCAGATCACCGGGTGCCCGGCCTCGCGTACGGCGGTGACGAGCGGCGGGAGGGCGTCGGGGAGGGCGTCGGCGCCCATGCGGGAGATGAGGGTGAGGCGGCCGGGCTCGCGGTGCGGGTCGAGGCGTTCGCACAGGGCGAGCAGCTCGGCGGTCGTCATGTTGGGGCCGACCTTGCAGGCGACCGGGTTGCTGACGCGGGAGAGCAGTTCGACGTGGGCTCCGTCGACCTGGCGGGTGCGTTCGCCGATCCAGGGCCAGTGGGTGGAGGCCAGCATCATGCCGCCCGCGCCGTCGGGGCGGAGCATGGACACCTCGTAGTCGAGGAGCAGGGCTTCGTGGCTGGTCCACACCTTGGCGTCGATGCCGGCGCCGGCCGCGCCGGAGCGCCAGCCGAGGTTGCGCATGACGTCGTCGGCGGCCATGTAGCCGGTGAGCAGCCGCAGCGGGTCGGGGCGGCGGCTGTCGGGGTCGGCCTCGGGACCGTTGACCATGTGGCCCCGGAAGACGGGCATTTCGACGCCGTCGACCTCTTCGGTGGGCTTCGAGCGCGGTTTGGCGTACTGGCCGGCGATCCGGCCGACGCGGAGCACGGGCTTGCCGGTGATCAGGCGCAGGGAGCCGGCGAGCAGGTCGAGGACGGCGGCCTTGCGGGAGACGTGGTCGGCGGTGCATTCGGCGGGGTCCTCGGCGCAGTCGCCGACCTGGACCACGTGGGCCTGGCCTGCGGCCACCCGGGCGAGCAGGCCGCGCAGGGTGCGGATGTCCTCGCCGTCGACCAGCGGGGCCCGGGCGAGGAGTTCCTCCCGTACCCGGTTCAGCTGGGCGGGGTCGTCCCAGTCCGGCTGCTGCAGCGCGGGTTTCAGCCGGATGCCGATATCGGCGTTGTCCACGGAGTTCCTCCGAGTAGATGGGCAGGGGCGCGCTCCGCGCGGACGGCGCGGCGCGGCAAGGGAGAGGAGGGAGGGAGGGTGCGGGGGCCCTGGCCGGGCGGGGAGTGTGCGTGGGGGCGGCGGGGACGGCCGCCGCCCCACCCCGGGCCGGGGGCGGTGCGCGGGGGACGGCGGGGACGGCCGCCGCCCCTGCTCGGGCCCGACCCGGGACTCCCGGGCCGGGAGGGGGCCGGGGAGCGGTCGCGGGGTCCTGCGGTGGGTGCGCGGCCCGGGGGCGCAGGCGGGGCTAGGACGCGGCGAGGCCCGTGCGGAGGGCGGTGGTGATCTCCACGGTGCGGCGGGCCTGGTACTCGATGGCGGCCAGGTTGTCGTCGGTGACGTTGCCGGCCTCGTTGCGCGAGACGCTGCTGACGCCGTACGGGTTTCCGTTGGTCGGGGCCAGCTGGATCGGGTCGGCGACGCCGGGCGGGACGATGATCGCGCCCCAGTGGTAGAAGGCGTTGTTCAGCGCGAGGAGGGTGCTCTCCTGGCCGCCGTGGAGGGTGGCGGTGGAGGTGAACGAGGACATCACCTTGTTCAGCAGCCCGCGCTTGGAGTGCAGCGGGAGGGTCTGGTCGATGAACTGCTTGAGCGAGGCCGCGGGGAGGCCGTAGCGGCCCGGGGTCCCCCACAGCACCGCGTCGGCCCATTCGAGGTCGTCGAGCGTGGCCTCGGGGACGTCGGCGACGGCGGCCAGGTGCTCGGCCCAGTTCGCGTTCCAGGTGTCGTTGCCCGGTACGACGGTCTCGGTGGTCAGTTCGGCGGTCCGGCGCAGCCGCACCTCGGCGCCCGCCTTCTCGGCGGCCGCCGCGGCGGCCACGGCGAGCTGGTGGACGTTCCCCTGCGAGGAGTAGTAGATGACGGCGACCTTGGTCATATCCGGGAATCCCTCGGTTCGTTCGGCTGGAATGCCCCGATCCTGTTCGAGGAGGCGGGCGCGGCCAACGGCTCGTCGGACGATCCGTCAACTGCTCAGCTCGCTAGGTCAGGTCGGTCCCCAAGGTCCGTCAGGTACCCCGCGCCGAGCCCCCCGGGGCGAACCGGATCGGTCAGGTCCGCCACGTCCCGGGGGACGCGCCTGGCCTGCGGCCGGCCGCTGAGGAGGGCTATGGCGTGCGCGGCGGAGGCGAGGGTGGCGTGCCGGTGCCAGCCGTTGAAGGAGCGGCCGGAGAAGTCCCGGATGCCGACCTGGTCGGCGACCTCGGTCAGGTCCCGTTCCACCCGGTGGGTGAGCCGGATCAGCTGGGTCAGTTCGGCGGGGCGCAGGCCCGTCAGGTCGGTGAGCCACAGCTCGGCCGGCCACTGCCCGTCGTCGGTGACGCCGAGCAGCAGCAGTTCCTCCGGGCGGCCGCCCGGACGGCCTCCGGGGAGGCGGGTGTCGGCGGTGAGGGTGGCGGCGACGGCGACCAGGGAGCCCGGGCCGCGCACGGCTCTCAGGTGCCCTGCCTGACCGGGCTGCGGCCCCTGCCGGGCGTGCCGGTCCGGCTGTCCGGGAACTCCCGGCAGGCCGGTCCGGCCCGGGGGACCGGCCTGGCCCGGCGCCTGCCTGCGGGGTTCCAGCTGGCGCATGTGCCAGGCGGTGGACATGATCTGCTGGGCGGTCATGCTGGCGCCGCGCCGGGGGAAGGTCGCTTCCAGCACGGTGAGGCGTACGGACGGGTCCACCCGCAGCAGCCAGGGGGTGCCGGCGGCCCGCAGCCGGTGCACGGTGGTCACGATGTCGGAGTGGCGCGCGTCCATGACCAGCGGCCGGACGGGCAGTCCGGAGCCCCTGATCATCTGGAGGTAGGCCTCGACCGAACACTGGGCGAGGCTTTCCTGGACGGTGGTGTCGGGGATGGAGGCCTGGTTGCGCCGGTTCTCGTCCTCCAGCCACCGCTGGGTCAGGTGGAGCCGCCAGTGCAGCGGGGAGCTCCAGTCGTCGGCGGCCGCCCAGACGCCCACCGCCTGCTGGGCGTTGATCACCTGGCCGAGTTCGGGTACGAAGCGCCGCTCGACCCCGACGGAGGTCTCCCCCGCCTTCGGGATGATCATGGGCTGCACCACGTACGCCTGGGGCGGCGCGACCCGTTCGATGTGCTGGGCCAGCGCCCGCCGGACCGGTGTCCAGTCCCAGGTGGAGCTGGAGATGAAGTGGTGCAGGCTCTGCTCGGCGGCGTCGCCGCCCAGCAGCGTCGCGATGTTCCTGATGGACTTGCGGCCCTCGGCGCCGAGCAGGCCCCGGACGTAGTGGATGGCCTTCACCCGCTGGTCGGTCCGGGGCATGGACGCGAAGAGGCCCGAGCACAGCTCGAACACCACCGCGTCCTGGCCGTCGGCGCGCCGGGCGCTCTCCGGGGCGGCGCATTCGCCGCCGTGGTCGGCGGTCCGCTGCTGCGGCCGTCCGGTGGCGGCCGCGGCCCCGTGGCCGGCGTTCCCGCCGGGGCCGTCGGCCGCGGCGACCGCGGCGGTGGTGCCGGTCGCGCTGTCGTGCCGCAGGATCGTGCTCCTCATGGAAGTCTCCCCTCCGGCCGGGGGGTCACCCCGGCCGGCCCGCCTGCCAGTGTCTGCGGGCGGCGGCCGCGGCGAAAACACGGCCTCCGCCAGGACGCAGCCTCAGGCCAGGCGACCAAGCGGAGGCAAAGGATCGGGAAATCCGGGTTCCGTGCCCCGGTGGCCCGCGTACGCGGCGACCGGCCCGGGAGCGGCCAGTGCCGCCCGTTCCCGTCCCGCCGGGTCCGCGTCGCCCATGAGCGCGAGGCGGATCAGCTCCGGGATCCGGAAGGTCGCCGACGCCGCTTCGGAGGCCGCGCTGTAGGTCAACGGCCCCAGTTCGACGGCGTGGTGGTCGAGCAGGATGCCCAGCACCTGTTCGGCGGAGTCCGTGGGGAGCCCCAGCAGCTGCGCCGCGTCACGGACGCCGAAGGTGCCCGTGACCGAGCGGCTCAGCACGGTCAGCGCCTCGCGCGCACGGCCGGGGAGCCTGGCGCAGGACTGCTCCACCCGGGCGAGGACGTCCCAGGTTCCTGCGCGCAGTTCTACCCGTCTTTGGCTCTCGTTGGCCAGTCGTTCGGCGAAATCGGTCGCCGACCACATCGGGCGGGCGTCGAGGGTCTCCCCCATCGCCCGGATCCCGAGCGGGACATGACCCATGAGCCGGACGATGCTCCGCACGGCGGCGGGATGGCCCGCGGCCCGCTCGGGCCCGATGACGGAGGAGAACAGCGCGGCTCCGTCGTCGGTGCTCATCGGCCCCACCGTCAGGTGCGCCGCGCCGGGCAGGCCGGGCAGCCGCACCCGCGAGGTGGCGATGACCGTGCTGCGGTCCCCGCCGGGCAGCAGCGGCAGGATCTGCCGCGCGGACGCCGCGTCCTCCAGGAGCAGCAGCAGGGCCCGGCCCGCGGTGTGGTCCCGGAACCGCCGGGCGAGTTCGTCCTCCGCCCAGCCGCCGGGGTCCCCGTCCGAGGTCGGTACGGAGTCCAGGTGCAGGTCGCGCAGGAAGGAACGCAGGATCAGGGTCGGGTTGAGAGGGGTCTCGCGGTCGCTGTGCAGGCGGGCGTACAGCTGGCCGTCGGGGAACCGGCCACTGAGCAGGTGGGCGGCGCGCACCGCGAGCACGCTCTTGCCCGCGCCGATGCCGCCGAGGACGGTGACGATGCGGGGCGCGGTGCGCCGCTCGGCGGCCTCGCCGGGGGTGGCCAGGGTGAGCAGCCGCTCCAGTTCCCGCCGCCGGCCGGTGAAGTCCGGGGTGTCGGGCGGCAGTTGGGACAGCCGGGGGATCGCGGGGGCGGCCGCCACGGCGGGCGCGGGCGGCACCTCCGCCGCCACCGGTGCGGGGGCCGCCTGGAGTCCGGGCGGGGCCACGGACCCGGGGGCGGGGTCGGGCTGCCCGGGCCGGGCGCCGCGCACCAGGTGCACGGGGGTCGGGACGCCCAGCGCGGGCGAGGCGCTCAGCACGTCCTGCTGGAGCTTGCGGACCCAGTCGGAGGGCTCGATGCCGAGTTCCCGTACGAGGTTGCGGCGCAGCCGGGTGAAGGCGTCGAGGGCGGTGGCTCGCTGCCCGGAGCGGTGCGCGGCGAGCACCAGGTCGGCGGCGAGCCGCTCGTTGAGCGGGTGTTCGGCGGTGAGCTGGCGCAGTTCGTCGAGCAGGGCGCCGTGCCGGCCGAGCTGGAGGTCGGCCTGGACGCGCATCTCCAGGGCGCTGATCCTGGTCGCCTCGATCCGGGTGACGCGGGCGGCGAGTTCCGGCCCGGCCGGTACGTCGGCGAAGGCGTCCCCCCGCCACAGGGCCAGGGCCTCGCGCAGGGCGCCGGCCGCCTCCTGGGCCCGCCCCGCGTCCAGGGCGGTCCGGGCGGTCGCGACCCGGCGCTCGAAGTCCCACAGGTCGACCTCCTCCGGGCGCAGCCGCAGCAGGTAGCCGTTCGTGCGGGTCTCCAGCCGTTCGGCGGTCTGGCGGCCGAGCGGCCGGTCCAGGGCGCGGCGCAGCTGGTACACGTAGGTCTGGACGGTCTTGCGGGCCAGCCGCGGCGGGTCCGTCTCCCAGAGCTCCTCGATCAGGGCGGAGAGCGGGACGGGCCGGCCGGCGCGCAGCAGGAGGACGGCCAGGACCCGCCTGACCTGCGGCGCGGTGGGCGTCCGGGAGGCTCCGTCGAGGCGTACGTCGAGGGGGCCGAGCACGCCGATCCGCAGCGCCGGCTCCCCGGGGGCGGCGGGATCCCGCGGGACCAGCGCGATGGACTCCATGGACGGCTCCTCTCTGCACGGTGTGCCCTGCCGGCCTGCCGCTTCGAAAACATACGCGAGTGGCGGTATATGTCCGGTCACTCCCCGCTATGGACTCGCTCGGGCCCCCTGGACAGCCGCCCGGGCCCCGGCCGGTGGGCGCCGACTGCCGCGTCAGGGGCGGGTGTTCCAGCCGGACACCACCGGAAGTCCGTGCTCCGTGGACAGCACGCTGACGGTTCCTGTACGCAGCAGGAAGAGCCTCCCGTCGGCCGGCGACAGGCCGAGGTAACGGGCCGTGAGCACGCGCAGGAAGTGTCCGTGGGCGACGAGCACGACGTCGCCCCGGTCGGCGCGCAGGACCTCGCCGACCCGGGCCAGGACCCGGTCGGCGCGGGCCCCGACCTGTGCCGCGCTCTCGCCGGGGTGGTGCGCGTCCCCCGGCGGGACGCCGTCGGTCCACAGCGACCAGGTGGGCCGGATGCGCTGGATCTCGGCGGTGGTCACGCCCTCGTAGCCGCCGTAGTCCCACTCGTGGAGGTCGGGCTCGGGAACTCCGTCGCCGAGTCCGGCGAGTTCGGCCGTGGCCACGGCCCGGCTGAGGGGGCTGGTCAGGACCAGGGCGGGGTGCCGGTCGCGGAAGAAGGGGGCCAGGGAGACCGCTTCCTCGACCCCGTACGCGGTCAGGGGCACGTCGGTCAGTCCCGTGTGGCGCCCGTTGGCGCTCCATGCCGTCTCACCGTGCCGTACAAGCATCAGATCACTCATGTTCCGGACCTTAGACGGCCGGGCCGGGAGGGCCCGTCCGGGCGGAGTGCGGCATGTCGGCGGCGGGCCGGCGGGGCGATCGTGTCACTGTCGGGCGTCATGAACGGTCGGGCGTCATGAACACGGGTGCGACGGGTGCCACAGGTGCGGCGGACGGGGCGGACGGGGCGGGCGGGGCGGAGGCGGCCTGCTCACCCGCGCCCTCGCGGGCGTACCTGACCCTCCCGCTGCTGGTGCTGACCTGGGTGACCGGGCTGATCGAGGCGGTCAGCCTGCTCGCGCTGGGGCCGGTCTTCACCGCGATGCAGACCGGCAACGTGCTCTTCCTGTCCTTCGGCGCCGCCCACCAGGGCGATCTGCCCGCGCTCGCCCCGGCGCTCTCGCTGGCCTCGTTCGCCGCCGGGGCGGTGTGCGCGGCCCGGCTGGAGGCCGCCGCCGAGTCGCGGGGGCGGCACTGGTTCGTGCTGGGCCTGCTCGTCGAGGCGGCGCTGATCCTGGTCGCGGCGGGCATCGGCTGGGGTCTGGAACCCCGCTACGGGGCGCCGGCCTCCCGGCACCTGCTGGCGGCGGCCGTGCTGGCGCTGGCCATGGGCTTCCGCAACATCACGAGCATGCGGGTCAACCTGCCCGGGGTGCCGACCACCCTCGTCACCCGGTCCATGACGGCCTTCCTCGGCGGTTCGGCCCTGGGCCACGACAGCGCCTTCGGGTACGGGACGGGCGGCGGCTGGGGGCGGCGGGCCTGGGCGGTGTCCGCGATGTTCGTCGGCGGGTGCACGGGGGCGCTGCTGGTGCGGGCGGGCCTGACGGTGAACTGGCTGCTGCTGCCCGCCGCCGTGCTGGTGCTGACGGTGGCCCTGACCCACCGGAAGGGGCCCGCGCTGCGCTCCGGCCGCTGACGGCTCCGCCCGCGAACAATTCGCTGCGAAAACGATGCAACTTGGCTCCCGATCCCGCCCTCGCGAGGCTCGTGCCATGGACGACCACCCCGCGACGGCCCGTGCCACCACCGCCCTCGCCGCGGCCCCGGACACCGCGCCCGCGCCCGCCCCCGAGAGCGCCCTCGGCGCCGGTTTCGCGGCGGGCGACGAGGCCTGCGTGGAGGCGGTCTACCGGCGCTGGCGGCCCCTCGTTCACTGCCTGGCCCGGCGCGCCCTGGGCGACGACCGCGAGGCCGAGGACGTGACCCAGCAGGTGTTCCTCGCGGCCTGGCGGGGCCGGCGCGGCTACCGCCCCGGGCCGGGCGGGTTCGGGGCCTGGCTCACCGGCATCACCCGCCACAAGGTCGCCGACGCCCTGGAGGCCCGCACCCGCCGCACCCGCGCCGTGGCGGCGGCCGCCGCGGTGGCCGCGCACGGCGTCCCCCCGCTCGCCGACGGCCCCGGCCCCGCCGCCGGGCGGCCCGAGGCGGAACAGGTCCTGGACCGGGTCCTGGTCCTCGGGGAACTGGCCCGGCTGCCGTCCGCGCAGCGGCGCGTCCTGTGCCTGGCCTTCTACGCCGACCTGACCCAGAGCCAGATCGCCGACCGCACCGGGCTCCCGCTGGGCACCGTCAAGAGCCATATGAGGCGGGCGTTGCGCGTCCTGCGCCGGTCGATGGAGCCGGGCCCTGGGCGGGCGGGCCAGGGGCGGCCGGGCCCGGAGCCCGCACGAGCAGCGCCTCGATGACCTCGATCCCGGAACGCAGCGCGAACAGCCGTTCCGTGCGCGGCCCCTGGGGCTGCGCACCCCAGCCGGGCCCCGCGAGGAGCAGCGCGGAGTGGCCGCGCGCCCCGCGCAGCCCCCATTCGATGCCGGCGACCGAGCGGGCGAGGGCGTGGTCGGCGGTGGTCCGGGACTGCGACCAGAGCACCGCGGCACGCGGCCCCGTACGCCGTACCGCGTCACGCAGGGCCTCCGCGGGCAGGGCGGCGCCGAACATCCGTACCGGCAGGCCCCGTTCGCCGAGGGCCGCGGCCAGCGCCTCCACGGGCAGGCTGTGCAACTCCCCCGGCGTGCACGCGAGGAGCACCGGGGGCTCCGCCGTGCGCTGCGGCGCGGGCCGGATCCGGTGCAGGGCGGCGGAGACGTGCCAGGACAGCAGGTGCTCCACCTCCACGTAACGCTCCCCCGCCGACGCCCACTTGCGGCCCACGGCGTGCAGGGTCGGCGCGATGACCTCCTCCCACGCCGTGACGAGGCCGTGCCCGGCCAGGGCGGAGTCGAGCAGGTCGGCCACGGCCGGCGCGTCCAGGCGTACGGCGGCCCGTGCGAGCCCCCGGGCCTCCGGCCGTACCTCCCCGAGCGGGAGGGCGCCGGGCCCGCCCGGCGTCACGGCCGCCGCACGGGTCACGGCGGGGGCGCCGGGAGCTCCGCCGAGCGCGGCCCGCGCCGCCTCGGACGGGGGTACGCCCCGCGCGGTGAGCCGGCACATCTCCTCCAGCCGGGCGATGTCCTGCGGGGTCCAGCGGCGGTGCCGGCCGTCCTCCCGGCGGGCCGGGCCGATGGCGTAGCGGCGCTCCCAGGAGCGCAGGGTGGTCGGGGAGACCCCGAGGCGGCGGGCGACGGCGCCCGTGCTCAGGGCGGGTGCGGGGGGCGGCGGCGCGGGGTCCACCCGGCTCACGATACGGCGCCGGGGCGGCCCCGGCGGAGGCGTTCGAGGCCGTCGGCGAGCCCGCACAGCGGTTCGGGGTAGTCGTAGCGGGCCCGCTCCGGGGTCGGCAGCCGCCAGGGCTCGTGCACGCGGGGCGCGGGCAGCCCGGCGAGCTCGGGCACCCAGCGGTGCACGTACGCGCCGTCGGGGTCGAAGCGCAGGCCCTGGCGGACGGGGTTGAGGACCCGGTTGGGGCGGGTGTCGGTGCCGGTGCCGGCCACCCACTGCCAGTTGAGCTGGTTGTTGGCGAGGTCGCCGTCGACGAGGAGGTCCAGGAAGTGGCGGGCTCCGGTGCGCCAGTCCACGTAGAGGGTCTTGGTGAGGAAGCTCGCGGCCAGCAGCCGGGCCCGGCCCGGCATCCAGCCCTCGTGGCGCAGCTGGCGCATGGCGGCGTCGACCACCGGGTAGCCGGTGCGGCCGTCCTGCCAGGCCCGGACCTCCTCCTCGGCGGCGGGTCCGGTGCGCCAGCGGTCCTGGCGGCCGCGGTAGTCGCGGGTGGCGGCCCCGGGGCGGGCGGCGAGGACCTGGTGGTGGAAGTCGCGCCAGCACAGCTGCCGTACGAAGGCCTCCGCGCCGGGGCCGCCGGCCGCGCGGGCGCGGTGCACGGCCTCGGTGGGCGAGAGGGTCCCGAAGTGCAGGTGCGGGGAGAGCCGGGAGGTGGCGTCGGCGGCCAGGTCGTCGCGGGTGTCCTCGTAGCGGGCGATGCCGGAGCGCAGCCAGCCGGTCAGCAGCCGGCGGGCCTCGCGCTCCCCGCCGCGCGCCAGGCCCGGGGAGACCCCGGCGGTGGCGGAGCGGCGGGGCGGCTCCTCGGAGCCGATGCCCGCGGGGACGCGTACGGCGCGGGGGGCGGCGGCCACGGGCCGCAGGGGCAGGGCGCTCCAGTGGCGCAGGTAGGGGGTGAAGACGGCGAAGTGGTCGGAGCCGGAACCGGCCGGGAGGACGGCTCCGGGCGCCACCGCCGTGACGACCGTGTCGTGGACGTACAGCCGCCGCCCCCGGGCCTCCAGGGCGGTGCGCAGCCGCTCCTCCCGGGCCTGGGCGTAGCCGCTCACCCCGGCCGCCATGTGCACCTCGTCGGCGTCGGTCTCCTGGACGAGGGCGCAGACCTCGGCGACGGCGTCGCCGGAACGCAGCACGAGGCGGCCGCCTCGGTCGCGCAGCGCGGCGTCGAGGTCGGCGAGGCAGTCGGCGAGGAAGGCGAGCCGGTTGGGCGGGGCGAAGCCGGCGGCCTCGACGGCCCGGTCGCGGACGAAGAGCGGGACCACCTGGTCGCAGGAGGAGAGGGCGGCCCGCAGCGGCGGATGGTCGTGCAGGCGCAGGTCGGAGGTGTACAGGACGACGGCGATGTTCATGGGGCTCGGCTCCGTGTCAGGCGGCCTATGGGCGACGGCTGTCGCCCGGTACTTCGCCGCCGGGCCCCGCACCGGATGCGGCCTGGGACCGCTCGGCGGCACGGGCGATGTTGCGGGCCATGCCGCCGAAGACGACGGCGTGGAAGGGCGACACGCTCCACCAGTACAGGTGACCGAGCAGGCCGTGCGGATGGAACAGGGCCCGCTGCCGGTACCGCGCCCGTGGCGCGGGCCCGGAGCCGGGGTCGGCGGGGGTGTCCGTGGCGTGGAGTTCCAGCCAGGCAAGGCCCGGGAGCCGCATCTCGGCGCGCAGGCGCAGCAGGCGGCCCGGTTCGATCTCCTCGACCCGCCAGAAGTCGAGGGAGTCACCCACCCGCAGCCGGGTCGCGTCCCGCCGTCCGCGCCGGATGCCGACGCCGCCGACGAGCCGGTCCAGCCAGCCGCGTACGGCCCAGGCGAGCGGGAAGGAGTACCAGCCGTTCTCCCCGCCGATGCCCTCGACGACCTGCCACAGCGCGGCCCGCGAGGCCTCGACGGTCAGCTCGCGTTCGTCGGTGTAGAGGCTGCCGCCCGCCCAGTCGGGGTCGGTGGGCAGGGGGTCGCTGGGCGCGCCCGGCACGGAGGCGGAGGACCAGCGGGTGGCCACCTGGGCCTCCCGCACCCGCTGGAGGGCCAGCGCGAGGGCCTCGTCGAAGCCGATCGGGGCGCCGGGCGGGTCGGGCACGTAGGCGGCGATGTCGTGCTCGTCGCAGACGACCTCGTGCCGCAGGGATTCGGCGAGCGGCCGGGCGAGCCCCCTCGGGACGGGGGTGACCAGGCCGATCCAGTGGCTGGACAGGCGCGGCGTGAGCATCGGGACGCGCAGGATCAGCCTCCGGGGCAGCCGGGCGACGGCGGCGTAGCGGCGCATCATCTCCTCGTACGTGACCACGTCGGGGCCGCCGATGTCGAAGGCCCGGCTGACGTCGGGCGGCATGGCGGCGCTGCCGACGAGGTAGCGCAGGACGTCCCGGACGGCGACGGGCTGGATCCGGGTGCCGACCCAGCTGGGGGTGACCATGACGGGCAGCCGCTCGGTGAGGTAGCGCAGCATCTCGAAGGAGGCGGACCCGGAACCGATGATGACGGCGGCGCGCAGCACGGTCGTCGGGACTCCGGAGGCGAGGAGGATGCCGCCGACCTCGGCGCGGGAGCGCAGGTGCGGGGAGAGCGCGCGGGCCGGTACGTCCGTGGGGGTGAGTCCGCCGAGGTAGACGATCCGGCGGACACCGGCGGCGCGGGCTTCGCGGGCGAAGATCAGGGCGGCCGAGCGGTCGCGTTCCTCGAAGCGGGGGCCGGTGCCGAGGGCGTGGACGAGGTAGTAGGCGACGTCGATGCCGCGCAGGGCCCCGGCGACGGACGCGGCGTCGGTGACGTCCCCGCGCACCACCTCGGCGCGGCCGGCCCACGGGTGGTCGCGCAGCCGCTCCGGGGAGCGGGCCAGGCAGCGGACGCGGTGTCCGGCGTCGAGGAGCTCGGGCACCAGCCGGCCGCCGATGTAGCCGGTGGCCCCGGTGACCAGACAGTGCAGACCGGCCATGGACGTCTCCGCTCCTCGTGGCCCCGCCGGGCCGTTCGGCTCCGCTCGTACCTGATCATGTCCGGGCGCGGACCGCCCCCGGACCACGCCGCGGCCCCGCCCGCGAAGGCCCTTCCTCGATGTTTTCGGCCCGGCGGACGCTCCCGGATGCACCGCCGCGCACGCGTCACCCCTTGCGGAACTCCGCGCGGCCATTTCACCCCCGCACACATCCGCCGCCCCTCCGGCTCCGAAGCAACAGCGACGGAGGGAGCGGGATGACCGGACGAGGACGACCGCGCACGGCCGTGATCGGCGGGGGCGTGGCGGGGCTGACGGCGGCGTACGTGCTGGCCGGGAGCCAGTCGGTGGGCGGCTCCCCGCGCTGGCGGACGGTGGAGGGCGGTTCGCGGCGGTACGTGGAGCTGCTGCGGGAGCGGCTGGACACGGTGTACTGCGCGACCGTGCTGCACACCGACACCTCGGTGCTGCCGCGTGCGGCCGGGGCGCGGGCGTGCTGGAACTGCCGGCTGTCGGGCTGCGGGCCCGACGACGCACGGATCAGGGTCAGTTACGACATGAACCGGCTGCAGGGCCTGGACGGTCCGGGGCGGTACGTGGTCACGCTGAACGCGGGCGAACGGGTGCGCCCGGACCGGGTGATCGCCGAGATGGACTACGAACACCCCGCCCACACCCCGGAGTCGGTGGCCGCGCAGCGGCTGCTGCCCGCCCTGTCCGGCCCGGTGACGGCCTTCGCCGGGGCGTACCACGGCTGGGGCTCCCACGAGGACGGCTGCCGCTCGGGCGTGGAGGCGGCCGCCGCGCTGGGGGTGCGGTGGTGAGGCCCGCGCTCTACGAGGCGGAGGTCCGGCACGTGCGTTCGGGCGGGCACCGCTACGCGCTGCGGCACCGTACGTACCTGTGGCTGGTCGACCTCGACGAACCGCCCCGGCTGCCGGGCCCGTTGGGCGTGCTGGCCCGGTTCGAGGCGCGGGACCACTTCGGGGGCGGACTGCCGACGATCCGGGCGGGCCTGGACGCCTTCCTGCGGGCGCGCGGGGCGGGGCTGCCGCCGGGGTCGCGGGTGCTGATGCTGGCGCACGCCCGGGTGTTCGGGTACGTCTTCAACCCGCTCACCGTGTACTGGTGCCACGGCCCCGACGGGGCGCTGCGGCAGGTGGTGGCCGAGGTGCACAACACGTACGGCGAACGGCACTGCTACCTGTTGGGGCCGGAGACGGCCTCGGATCCGGACCGGGCCCGCCGGGTGCCCAAGGAGTTCCACGTCTCGCCGTTCCTCGAGGTGGACGGGGAGTACCGGATGCGGCTGCCGGAGCCGGACGGCCGGCTCGACCTGACGGTGCAGCTGGCGGGCGGGGCGGACGGCGCCCGGCTGACCGCGACGGTGCGCGGCGGGCGCCGGCCCGCGGGGCTGCCGGGTGTGCTGCGCGCGGCCCTGCGCCATCCCTGGCCGACCGCCGCCGTGGCGCTGGCCGTCCGGTTCCACGGCGTGCGGCTGTGGCTGCGCGGGCTGCCCGTGGCGCCGCGCCCCCGACACGTACCCCAGGAGGGTGTGAAGTGACGCTGACGACGGTGACCGCGCTTCCGGCCGGCGCGGCGGGCGCCGGCGACGCGGCATCCGAACCACTTCGGGGACTTCTGCCTCTGGTGGAGCCTCTACCTGGTCGGCTGCGGGCCGGGTGAGGCGAGCGGTCCGCGAGGGGACCATTGGTACAGTCCTGGCATGGCGGTGGACGAGCTCGACACCCGGATCCTGCGCCTGCTGATCGAGCAGCCGCGTACCAGCGTGCGCGAGTACGCCCGGATCCTGGGGGTGGCGCGCGGCACCCTCCAGGCCCGCCTGGACCGGCTGGAACGTACCGGGGTGATCACCGGTACCGGTCCGGTCCTCTCCCCCGCGGCGCTCGGCCATCCGGTACTGGCCTTCGTGCACATCGAGGTCACCCAGGGCCACCTGGACGAGGTGGGCGACGCCCTCGCCTCGGTCCCCGAGATCATCGAGGCGTTCTCCATCACGGGCGGCGGGGACCTGCTGACCCGGGTGGCGGCACGGGACAACGCCCACCTGGAGGACGTGATCCAGCGGCTGATCCGGCTCCCGGGCGTGGTCCGCACCCGTACCGAGGTCGCCTTGCGCGAGCGCGTCGCGCACCGGCTGCTGCCCCTCGTCGAATCGGTGGGCCGGGCGGCGCGCAAACCCTGACAAGATGGTCGGGACAGGTACACGACCGGCAGGACGGGCACAGCGGATGATTTCCGTCATATTCGATCTCGACGGCACCCTCGTGGACAGCGAGCCGAACTACTACGAGTCGGGCCGCCGCACCCTGGAGCGGCACGGCGTCCCCGACTTCACGTGGGAGCAGCACTCCCGCTTCATCGGCATCGGCACCCTGGAGACGCTGGAGGTCCTCAAGGAGCGGTACGGCCTGCGGGCCCCGGTGGAACAGCTGCTGGCGGAGCAGAACGCCGCCTACCTGGAGCTGGCCCGCACCCGCACCGAGGCCTTCCCGGAGATGCGCGCCTTCGTCGAGCGGCTGCACACCGAGGGCGTCCCCATGGCGGTGGCCTCCGGCTCCTCGCGCGAGGCGATCGACGCCGTCCTGGAGGGCACCGGTCTGGACGCGCTGCTGACCACGGCGGTCTCCGCGGAGGAGGTCCCGCACGGCAAGCCGGCCCCGGACGTGTTCCTGGAGGCGGCCCGCCGGCTCGGCACCCCGCCGGCCCGCTGCGTGGTCGTCGAGGACGCGGCGCCCGGCGCGCTGGCGGCCCGGGCGGCGGGCATGGACTGCGTGGCCGTGCCGTACGTGACGGCCACCGCCGACGACCCGGCCTTCGCGTCGGCGGGGCTCCTCTTCCCGGGCGGCCAGCCCGAGTTCCGCGCGGCCACGGCCCACGCCTGGCTGACCGCCCGCCGCGCCACCGTCTGACGGGCAGCCGTCTGACGGGCAGCCGTCTGACGGGCAGCCGTCTGACGGGCAGCCGTCTGACGGGCAGCCGTCTGACGGGCAGCCGCCGCACCCGCACCTGACGAACCGCCACCGCGCCGGCCGCACGGCCGGCGCGGCCCGGACACCCGGTGTCCCAATATCGGAGACAGAACGTCCAGTCGGCGAGACGCCATTGACCGGTACACGGCCGGATGGCTACGTTCTGCCGCATGTTGCGTTCAGCCCTGCTCACCACGCGCGGTCACATCGACCTGCTGCGGGTGGCCTCCGCCGCGTGTCGCCGCGGCTGCTGACGCCCTTTTCCTTCCGGTACGACGAGCGCTCGGCGCTCGCCTTCCGCGCACCCCGAACTCCCTGAACTCCCCTTCCACACCCGCCCCGTGACCGGGCGCGCCGCCCCGCCCTGACGGCGGGCGGCCCGGCCGGGGGGGCGGAGCGGTGGCGTGCGCTTCCCCTGACTTCTCCCCTTCCGTGGAGCCTCCATGACCATCGGCCACGCCCCACCCGACATATCCCCTAAATCAGGATCAGAGCCTGCTGTCGAAGCGGCCGCCGTACCGCCTCCCGAGCCCTTCCCCTCGCTCGTGCCCGTCGTACCGGCCTCGGCGCGCCGCCGGTCCGTGCCCCGCTGGCTGCGCCGGACCACCGGTCCGCTGCTGCTGCTCGCGCTGTGGCAACTGGCCAGCACCTTCGGGGTGTTGCCCGCCGACACGCTCGCCCCGCCGTCGACCATCGCGACCGCCGGGGCCCGCCTCGTCGCGGACGGGACCCTGCCCGCGGCGATGGGCATCTCCCTCCAGCGGGTCGCGATCGGCCTGCTGCTCGGCGGGACGGTGGGGACGGCTCTCGCGCTGCTGTCCGGGCTGTCGCGGCTCGGCGAGGACCTGATCGACGCGAGCGTGCAGATGCTGCGCACCGTCCCGTGGGTCGGTCTCATTCCGCTGTTCATCATCTGGATGGGCATCGGGGAGGCCCCCAAGGTGGCGCTGATCGCCCTCGGCACGGCCTTCCACCTCTACCTCAACGTGTACGCCGGCATCCGGGGCGTGGACGAGCAGCTCATCGAGGCGGGCGGGGCGCTGGGGCTCGGTCGGTGGGGTCTCGTACGACACGTGGTGCTGCCGGGCGCGCTGCCCGGGTTCATGACCGGGCTGCGGTACTCGCTCGCCACGGCCTGGCTGGCCCTGGTGTTCGGGGAGTCCATCAACGCCGACGCCGGCATCGGGTTCCTGATGAACCAGGCGCGCGAGTTCTTCCGTACCGACGTGATCGTGGTCTGCCTCGTCGTCTACGCCTTCCTCGGCCTCTCCGCCGACCTCGTCGTCCGCGCTCTCGAAAGGCTGCTGCTCCAATGGCGACCGACCTTCACGGGGCAGTGATCCCGCAGACCGCCGTACGGGCCCGGGGGCTGACCCGCGCCTTCGACGGACGGGCGGTCATCGACGGGCTCGACCTGACCCTGCGGGCCGGGGAGTTCACCGTCCTCCTCGGCCGCAGCGGCTGCGGGAAGTCCACGCTGCTGCGCGTCCTGGCCGGCCTCGACCGGGACATCGAGGGCGAGGTGCTGGTCCCGGAGCGGCGGGCGGTGGCCTTCCAGGCGCCCCGGCTGATGCCGTGGAAGCGGGTCTGGCGCAACGTCCTGCTCGGGCTGCCGGGCCGCCCCGAACGCGAGCGCGCCGAACGCGCCCTGGCCGAAGTGGGCCTGGAGCACCGGACCGACGCCTGGCCGAAGACCCTGTCGGGCGGGGAGGCGCAGCGGGCCTCGCTGGCCCGGGCGCTGGTGCGCGAGCCCGATCTGCTGTTGCTGGACGAGCCGTTCGGCGCCCTGGACGCCCTGACCCGGATCAAGGCCCAGCAGCTGGTGGCCGAGTTGTGGCAGCGCCGCGGCTGCGCCGTGCTGCTGGTCACGCACGACGTCGACGAGGCCGTGCTGCTCGCCGACCGCGTCCTGGTGATGGACCAGGGGCGGATCTCCTGCGACGTCCCGGTGCCGCTGGAGCGGCCGCGTACGGTCGGCGACCCCCGGTTCGCCGAGCTGCGCGCCCGGCTGCTCGCCGAACTCGGCGTCGTCTGAGGCCCGTTCCCCCTTTCCCCCTCCCGGCGCACCCCGCCCCTCCCTCCGCATGCCCGCTCCCCACGAGATCGAAGAGAACCGACATGAGACGCTCCTCCCTGCCCCTGCCCCTGCCCCTGCTCGCCGCCCTGCTCCCCCTGTCCCTGGCCCTGACCGCGTGCGGCGGTTCCGCCGACGGCGCGGCGGCGAGCTCGAAGGACCGCGCCGGGAGCGGCGCCGCCGGCGGGGCCGAGGTCACGCTGAGCATCGGGGACCAGAAGGGCGGCTACGAGTCGCTGCTGCGGGCGGCCGGTGAGCTGGACAACCTCGACTACACGGTCAAGTGGTCCACCTTCACCTCGGGCCCGCCGCTGCTCGAGGCGGTCAACGCCAAGGCCGTGGACATCGGCGGGGTCGGCAACACCCCGCCCGTGTTCGCCGCGGCCGCCAAGTCGAAGATCACCGTGGTGGGCGCGACGCACGGCTCCTCGGCCGGGGAGGCGATCCTCGTGCCCAAGGACTCCCCGCTGAAGTCCCCCGCCGAGCTGCGCGGGAAGAAGATCGCGGTGGCGCAGGGCAGTTCGGCGCACTTCCAGCTGATCGCGAGCCTCCAGCAGGCCGGGCTGGCGCCCGCAGACGTGCAGATCACCCTGCTCCAGCCGGCCGACGCGCTCGCCGCCTTCAACAGCGGCAAGGTCGACGCCTGGGCGGTCTGGGACCCGTACACCTCCCAGGTGCTGCGCGCCGGCGCCCGGGTCCTGACCAGCGGCGAGGGGCTCGTCAACGGTCTGGGCTTCCAGGTCGCCTCGCCCGCCGCCCTTCAGGACGCGGCGAAGAGCAAGGCGATCGCCGACTACCTCAAGCGGCTCCAGCGCGCCCAGGACTGGGTGTTCGAGCACCCGGAGGAGTGGGCCAAGGTCTGGTCGAAGGAGACCGGCCTGCCGTACGAGGTGGCCCTCGACTCCGTGAAGCGCAGCAACGGAACCCGTGTCGCGGTCGCCGTCGACGACGCGGCCGTGGCCTCCGAGCAGAAGATCGCCGACACCTTCGCCGACCTGAAGCTGATCCCCGGCAAGGTCGTCTTCAAGGACTTCGTGGACACCCGCTTCAACCGTGACCTGCCGCCCTCCACCACCGCCGCCCGCGCGTACGGGAAGGACTCCTGATGACCGTCCGACTGCACTGGTTCCTGCCCACCGGCGGCGACGGCCGTACCCTCGTGGACCGGCACGCCTACGCCCACAACCGGGCCGCGGCCGGGGTGCGCCCACCGGACGTCGAGTACCTGGCCCAGATCGCCAAGGCCGCCGAACAGCTCGGCTTCGAGGCGGTGCTGACGCCGACGGGCACCTGGTGCGAGGACGCCTGGCTGACCACGGTGGCGCTCGCGCAGCACACCGAGCGGCTGAAGTTCCTGGTGGCCTTCCGCCCCGGGGTGATCTCGCCGACGCTCGCGGCGCAGATGGCGGCGACCTACCAGCGGATCACCCGCGGCCGGCTGCTGCTCAACGTGGTGACGGGCGGGGACTCCGCGGAGCAGCGGCGGTTCGGGGATCACCTGGACCACGACCGGCGCTACGAGCGCACCGCCGAGTTCCTGTCCGTCGTCCGGGGCGTGTGGGGCGGGGAGCCGTACGACTTCCGGGGCGAGCACTACCGGATCGACGGCGGGCTGACGGCGCTGCCGCCGGACCCGCTGCCGGAGATCTTCTTCGGGGGTTCCTCGGCGGCGGCCGGCCCGGTGGCCGCCGAGCACGCGGACGTGTACCTGACCTGGGGCGAGCCCCCGCAGCAGGTGAAGGAGAAGATCGACTGGATCCGTGCGCTGGCCGAGGAGCGGGGGCGGACGGTCCGGTTCGGCATCCGGCTGCACACCATCTCGCGGGACTCGGCGAAGGAGGCCTGGGGCGCGGCGGACCGGCTGCTCGGGGACCTCTCCGACGCGGACATCGCCACCGCGCAGTCCCTGCTGGGTGTGAGCGAGTCGGTCGGGCAGCAGCGGATGCTGGCCCTGCACGGCGGCTCGCGGGAGGGGCTGGAGATCTCCCCGAACCTGTGGGCGGGCGTCGGCCTGGTCCGCGGGGGTGCCGGTACGGCCCTGGTCGGCAGCCACGGGGACGTGGCGGACCGGATCGAGGAGTACCACGCGCTGGGGATCGAGAACTTCGTCCTGTCGGGCTACCCGCACCTGGAGGAGGCGTACTGGTTCGGCGAGGGGGTGACTCCCGAGCTGGCGGCGCGCGGCCTGCTGGCGCCCCGGGCCTGACCGGCCGGGAAGATCTCGCCGCACCACCGGGTTGGTAGAACCGTGAACGACATGGCGCGGGTCGGGGAGGACACGGTGGGCACGGTGGCAGCGGCGGACGTGGACGTGGTGGTCGTCGGCGCCGGGCAGGCGGGCCTGTCCAGCGCCTACCACCTGGCACGGGCCGGGATCGGCCACGTGGTCCTGGACCACGCGCCGCGCCCGGGCGGGGCCTGGCAGTTCCGCTGGCCGTCGCTGACCTACGGCAAGGTGCACGGGATGCACGCGCTGCCCGGCATGGAGCTCGTGGGCGCCGATCCCCTGCGGCCCTCGTCGGAGGTGATCGGGGAGTACTTCGCGGCCTACGAGGAGCGGTTCGGCCTGCGCGTACGCCGCCCCGTGGACGTCACCGCCGTCCGCGACGGGGGCGGCGGCCCGGCGGGACGGCTGCTCGTGGAATCGGCGTCCGGCAGCTGGTCGGCGCGGGCGCTGATCAACGCCACCGGCACCTGGGACCGGCCGTTCTGGCCGCGCTATCCGGGCCAGGAACTGTTCCGGGGCCGCCAGCTGCACACCGCGAACTACCCGGGGCCGGGCGAGTTCGCCGGGGCCCGGGTCGTGGTCGTCGGCGGCGGCACCTCGGCGGTACAGCACCTGCTGGAGATCGCCGGGGTGGCGGCGCGGACCACCTGGGTGACCCGCCGGCCGCCCGTGTTCCGCGAGGGCGGCTTCGGCGAGGCCGACGGCCGTGCGGCGGTGGCCCGCGTCGAGGAGCGGGTACGCCAGGGGCTGCCCCCGCAGAGCGTGGTCAGCGTGACCGGGCTGGCCCTGACCGACGCCGTGCGGGCCGGACTGGACTCCGGGGTGCTGGAGCGTCGGCCCGTCTTCGACCGGATCACCCCGACCGGGGTGGCCTGGGCCGACGGGCGGCGCGTGGACGCCGACGTGATCCTGTGGGCCACCGGGTTCCGGGCCGCCGTCGACCACCTGGCGCCGCTGCGGCTGCGCGAGCCGGGCGGCGGGATCCGGATCGAGGGGACCAGGGCGGTGCGCGACGAACGGGTCCACCTGGTGGGGTACGGCCCGTCGGCCTCCACCATCGGCGCCAACCGCGCGGGCGGCGCCGCCGTCCGCGAGATCCGCCGCCTGCTGGCCCGCGTCCCGGCAGACGCGGCCTGAGCTCCCTGGGGCCTGTCGTCAAACTCGCGTCGTCGACGGGGCAGACGGGAGTTTGACGACAGGCCCCAGGCCGTGGATCGGCGTCTTGGGAGCGGCGCCCTCTGTCCGACGGCACCTCAGCTGAGCTGACGCGGAAGACCCACGTCCGGCACACGGGCCTACGGCGTCTCCTGGTCGTCGACGGGGAAGCTGCGGTCGGGCAGGTCCGCCGCCGCGGCCTCGGCGGTCGGGTACACGTAGCCCACCCCGTCGCGCACCCGTAGCTCCGGCTCCGTCCAGTTCTCCTCCGGGCCGGGCACGAACAGGTACGTCCTGCCGCGCTCGGCGTCGTGGACCAGGAGCGAGACGATCGCGTAGAGCCAGTCGCCGATGTCGGCGAGCCCCTGCGCCGGATGGTCGTCGGGGCCGCCGGTCTGGATGACGTAGAAGCGGTCCCCGTGCCAGTAGCCGCCGTTGTCCAGCCACTCCCCCTCGCCCACCGCCACGCCGTCCACCCACAGCCGTGCCTCGGCCGGGCCGTCACGCAGCAGGAGCACCGCGCGGTGGCGGTCGCCCCGGGTGAGGTCGACGCGGATCTGGTGCGGGGTCATCAGGTCGATGAAGTCGCTGCACGCCCCGGGGGTGGGCCCGTACCGGTACTTCAGGACCCCGTCGGCGGGCGGCGGCTCAGCCTCCTGGGCGCAGATCCCGGGTTCCTTGCAGGACCGGTCCGAGCGCCGGGTGCAGCCCAGGCCCAGGGCGGCGAGATCGCGGGGCGCGGCCGCGGACAGCAGCTCGGCCAGCCGCTCGCGGTAGCGGTCCGCGCCGACGAGGGCGGTGATCTCGCTCTCGCGGTACCACCACAGGAGCAGGTCGATCCCGTGCGGGGAGCGGGCCAGCCACTCCTGCCACTCCGCCACGCGCGGGCCCCAGTGCTCGGCCGCCCGCTCGCGTGCGGCCCGGGCCGCCGCCTGCTCGGCGTCCTCCCGGGTCGTGGCCGCCTCGGCTACCGGTTCGTGCGCCGGGGTTGGCTCCGCCGGCGTCTCGGCCGGGGCGGGCGTCGCCGCCGGACGCCGCGCCTTTGTCTTCGTCCATGGCCAGTTCACCACGCACCCCCGGGGAAGGACCCGCCTCCGGGCGGCGGCGGCCGGCTGCCGATCGTAGGGCCGGGAGCGGGCGGGGCGCCTCTCGTTTACCGTCCGGGCCGCGGGGGTTCGGCGGGCGGCGGTCCGGCGCGGGCGCGGGGCGGGGTACCGGCGGCGGCGCGGAGCCGGTTGAACTCCGCCACGTGCTTCTTGTGTTCCTCGTAGGTGGCGGAGAAGCGGGTGTCGCCCGGTTTGACGGTGACGAAGAAGAGCCAGTCCCCGGGCGTCGGCGCGACCGCCGCCGCCATGGCCCGGAGGCCGGGGTTGTCGATGGGGGTGGGGGGCAGGCCCTGGCGTTCGTAGGTGTTGAAGGGGTGGTCGATGCGGGTGTCGGCGAGTGTGGTGTCGACGGTGGTGCGGTTCAGGGCGTAGTTGAGGGTGGAGTCCATCTGGAGGGGCATCGAGCGCGCCAGCCGGTTGTGCACCACGCGGGCGACCTTGCCCATGTCCGCCGGGCTGTCGGCCTCCGCCTCGATGATGCTGGCGAGGGTGGCCGTCTGGTACGGGGTCATCCCGTGGGCCTTGCCGCCGTCGGTGACGGCCCTGGTGGCGAGCTTCTGGTTGGCCGTGCGGACCATGAACGTGAGCAGTGTGGCCGGGGTGGACTTCGCGGTCACCGGGTACGTCGCCGGGAAGAGGAAGCCCTCCGGGTTGCCCTTGGCCTCGGCGGGCAGGGCCAGCCCGGACGTGCGGGCGGCCGCCTTCGTGGAGCCCGCGGGGAGTTTCAGCTCGCGGTCGACGGCGGCGTAGACCTGCGGGGCCCGCCAGCCTTCGGGGATCAGCAGCTGTCGCGGTTTCTCCGGCGGCGGCTGGGTGGGCAGGAGCGGTATCAGGACGGCGGCCCCGAGCCCTAGCCCCAGCAGCGTGCCGAGGAAGAGCGCCAGGCGGCCGCGGCGGGTGAGCCGGGAACGTCGCTGTGGCGGCAGGTACTCATGACGCATACGGGCACGCTAACCCGCATACCACCTGATTCCGGGCATCTCACCCTCCCGCCTGTCATACGATCACACGTTCACCGGAGTCGGAGTCGGGGTCGATGTCGGAGCCGAGGGCGGGGTCGAGGTCGACTCGGGCAGCAGCGCGGCGTCCCGGTCCCGGCGGACGAGTGCGGCGTATCGGCCTCCGGCGCCCAGCAGTTCCTCGTGCGTCCCGCGCTCGGCTATCCGCCCGCCGTCCAGCACCACGATCTGGTCGGCGTCCCGGACGGTGGAGAGGCGGTGCGCGATGGTGATGGTCGTACGGCCCCGGGAGAGGTTGTCGATGGCCTGCTGTACGGCGTGCTCGGTACGGGTGTCGAGGGCACTGGTGGCCTCGTCGAGGATGAGCACGGGCGGGTCGCGCAGGATGGTCCGGGCGATGGCCAGGCGCTGCTTCTCGCCGCCGGAGAACCGGTAGCCGCGCTCGCCGACCAGGGTGTCGTACCCGTCGGGCAGGGACGCGATGTGCTCGTGGATCTGGGCCGCGCGGGCCGCCTCGGCGATCTCCTCGTCGGTGGCGTCGGGCTTGGCGAAGCGCAGGTTGTCGGCGACGGAGGCGTGGAAGAGGTAGGTCTCCTGGGAGACCACGCCTATGGAGCGGGCCAGCGAGTCGAAGTCGAGGTCGCGCACGTCCACCCCGTCGAGGGCGACGCGGCCGCCGGTCACGTCGTACAGCCGCGGCACCAGGTAGCTCAGCGTGCTCTTGCCGGAGCCGGTCGGGCCGACCACCGCCAGGGAGCCGCCGGCCGGGACGGTGATGTCGATGCCGGTGAGCGTGGGGCCGTTCTTGGCCTCGTAGGCAAAGTGCACGTCCTCCAGGCGGACCTCGCCCCTGGCGCGGTCCAGTTTCACCGGGTCCTGCCGTTCGGTGATGTCCACGGGCAGGTCGAGGTACTCGAAGATCCGGGCGAACAGCGCGAGCGAGGTCTGGATCTGCACACCCGTCGACAGCAGGCTCACGGCGGGCCGGAACAGGCCCTGCTGGAGGGTGACGAAGGCGACGAGGGTGCCGACGGAGAGCGAGGGGGCGCCCGTCTGGAGGGCGATGCCGGCGGCCCAGTAGATGAGCGCGGGCATGGCGGCCATGACGATGCCGATGGTGGACATCCGCCAGCGCCCGGCCATGCTGGAGCGCACCTCGAGTCCGACGAGCTTCTCGGACTCCTCCGAGAAGGCGGCGGTGAGGGATTCCGAGCGGCCCATGGTGCGGCCGAGCAGGATGCCGCTCACCGAGAGGGACTCGGTGACGGTGGCGGCCATGGCGGCCATCTGGCGCTGCCGCTGCATGGTGATCTTCTTGCGCTCGCGGCCGACCCTGCGGCTGATCCACACGAAGACGGGCAGCAGGAGCAGGGAGACGAGGGTGAGCCGCCAGTCCAGCGCCAGCATCGCGACCACGGAGGCGATCACGGCGGTCAGGTTCGACACGAGCGAGGTCGCGGTCGAGGTGACGGTGGCCTGCATGCCGCCGATGTCGTTGGCTATCCGGGACTGCACCTCGCCGGTGCGGGTGCGGGTGAAGAAGGCCAGCGGCATGCGCTGGAGCTGGGCGTACACGGCGGTGCGCAGGTCGTGCATGACGCGCTGGCCGACCGTGGTGGAGATCAGGGTCTGGAGGACGCCGAAGACGCTGGTCACGACCGCGGTGAGGATCATGCCGAGGGCGAGCAGGCTGAGCAGCCCGGTCCGGCCCTGGGGGATCGCGACGTCCAGGATCTCCTTGAGCAGGAACGGCGAGGCCACGCCGACCAGCGAGGAGGCGGCGACCAGGACGCCGACGACGGCGAGCCGGCCACGGTAGGGCCGGAACAGACCCACGATGCGGCGCAGCTCGCGCGGGCGGTCCGCCGGAGCCGGACGGGAGGGGTCGAGGGCTTCGTTCGATGGCGTCCACTTCGGTTCTTCGGGGCGCATGGGCCTCCTTCTGACGAGACTCCGATGAGCTTAGCTCATTGTTACCTATGCTCACAATGAATCCGGTCCTGGTACTGTTCCCCAGTATGAGCACCGGTTCCGAGACCGACACCACAGACGGCGTCCTCGCCGAGCAGCTGCTGCGCCTCACGCGCCGGCTCCACCGCATCCAGAAGCGCTACATGGAGCCGCTCGGGATCACCCCGGCGCAGGGCCGGCTGCTGCGCCTGGTCTCCCACTACGGCGGGGACCAGCCGCCCCGAATGGCCGATCTGGCCAAGCGTCTTGAGGTCGTGCCGCGCGCCGTGACCACCCTCGTGGACGGCCTGGAGACGGCCGACTGCGTCCGCCGCGTGCCCGACCCCGCGAACCGGCGGGTCATCCGGATCGAGCTCACCGAAACCGGTCGCGCCACGCTGCGCCGTCTGCGCAACGCGCGAACCGACGCCGCAGAGGAGATCCTGGCTCCATTGACCGCCGGACAGCGCGAGGTGCTCGGCGGGCTGCTGAACGCGCTGGCGGACGCCCCGGCGGAGCGCCGCTGCTGAGCCCCGCCGCCCGGTGACCGCACCGGACGGCGCCGTCGGAGGGCGCCGTCGGGCGGCGCCGTGCGGCGGTGCGGCGAGCTCTCCCCAGCGCCTCCGCCGCCCGGGCGCCCGCGCCGCCGCCGTGCCGGACCGCGACGTACGAGGGGCTGCTCATGCCGCTGCTGGAACCGAAGCCGGGCGCCCTGCGCCCCCGCACCCCGCGCGGCCCCGCCCCCGACCGGGTCCCCGACCGCCTCGCCTCCGGCACCCCCGCCACCCTGCGCGCCGAGCTGACGGAGCTGCTCGGCGCGGAGAAGGTGCTGTGGAAGGTCTCCGACCTGGTGCGCTACGCCACCGACGCCTCCCCGTACCGGTTCGTACCGCAGGTCGTGGTGGTCGCCGAGGACATCGACGACATCTCCGCCGTCCTCTCGTACGCCCACGGCCGACAGCGCGAGGTCGTCTTCCGCGCCGCCGGGACCTCCCTCAACGGGCAGGCCCAGGGGGAGGACATCCTCGTCGACGTACGCCGCCACTGGGCCGGCGTCGAGGTCCTCGAAGGCGGCCGGCACGCCCGCATCCAGCCCGGCACCACCGTGCTGCGCGCCAACGCCGCGCTCGCCCGGCACGGCCGGATCCTGGGCCCCGACCCGGCCAGCGCCATCGCGTGCACCCTCGGCGGGGTCGTCGCGAACAACGCCTCCGGCATGACGGCGGGCACCACGAGGAACGCGTACCGCACGCTGTCCTCCCTCACCCTCGTCCTGCCGAGCGGCACCGTGGTGGACACCGCCGACCCGCTCGCCGACGAGGAACTGGCCCGCGCCGAACCGGCGCTGTGCCACGGGCTGATGGCGATCAAGGCGGAGATCGAGGCCGACCCGGCCCTGGTCGCCCGGATCCGCGCCAAGTACGAGATCAAGAACACCACCGGGTACCGGCTCGACGCCTACCTCGACGGCACCACCCCCGTCGAGATCCTGCGCGGCCTGACGGTCGGCTCCGAAGGCACCCTCTGCTTCATCTCGGAGGTGGTCTTCGACACCCTTCCCCTGGACCGCGAGCTGACGAGCGCGCTGCTCTTCTTCCCCTCCCTGCCGGCCGCGGCGGCCGCCGTCCCGTTGTTCAACGAGGCGGGTGCGATCGCCGTCGAGCTGATGGACGGCAACACCCTGCGCGCCTCCGTCAGCGTCGCGGGCGTCCCCGCCGACTGGGCGGAGCTGCCCAAGGACACGACCGCCCTGCTGGTGGAGTTCCGGGCACCCGACCGGGCGGGGCGCGCGGAGTACGAGCGGCGGGCGGCCGGGGTGCTGGCCGGCCTGGACCTCGTCGCGCCCGTCGCCTCCGTCACCAACGCCTTCACCAGCGACCCGGGGACCGTCGCCGGGTACTGGAAGGCCCGCAAGGCCTTCGTCACCGCCGTCGGCGGCGCCCGGGCCACCGGCACGACCTTGATCACCGAGGACTTCGCCGTCCCGCCGTCCCGGCTCGCCGAGGCCTGCGAGGCCCTCCTCGAACTCCAGGCGGAGCACGGGTTCGACGCGGCCGTCGCCGGCCACGCGGCCCACGGCAACCTCCACTTCCTGCTCGCCTTCGACGCCGCCGAACCCGCCGACGTCGCCCGGTACGCCGCCTTCATGGAGGCCTTCTGCCGGCTCACGGTGGAGCGGTTCGACGGCTCCCTGAAGGCCGAGCACTCCACCGGCCGCAACATGGCCCCCTTCCTGGAACTCGAATGGGGCCCCGAGGCCACGGCCCTGATGTGGCGCACCAAGCGGACCGTCGACCCGGACGGGGTGCTGGCCCCGCGGATCCTCCTGGACCGCGACCCCCGGGCCCACCTGCGCGGCCTGAAGACCATCCCGCGGGTGGAGGCGGTGGCCGACCCCTGCATCGAGTGCGGGTTCTGCGAACCGACCTGCCCCAGCGGGGACCTGACGACCACTCCGCGCCAGCGGATCGCGCTGCGCCGGGAGATGATGCGCCAGCAGCCGGGCTCCCCCGTCCTCGACGGCCTCCTCGGCGCCTACGGCTACGACGCCGTCGACACCTGCGCGGGCGACTCCACCTGCAAGCTGGCCTGCCCCGTCGGGATCGACACCGGCGCGCTGATGCGGGACTTCCGCCACCAGCGGCACGGTCCCCGCGAGGAGCGGGCAGCCGCCCTGGCCGCCCGGCAGTTCCGGAGCGTGGAGGCCGCCGCGCGCCTGGCCGTCGCCGCCGCGGGCACGTTCACCGACCGGGTCCCGGGCGGGGAGCGGCTGCTGGAGGCGGTGACGGGGGCCGCGCGTAGGGCCGTACGCCCGGACCTGGTCCCGGAGTGGCTGCCGCAGATCCCCGGCGCCGCGGCCCGGCGGCTGCCCGCGACCCGGCGGGTCGGCGCGGCGGCCGTGTACTACCCGGCGTGCGTCAACCGGATCTTCGGCGGCCCCCCGGGCCAGGCCGGGCCCTCCCTGCCCGAGGCGGTGGTGGCCGTCTCCGAACGGGCCGGGCGGCCGGTGTGGATCCCGCGCGACGTGACCGGCACCTGCTGCTCGACGATCTGGCACTCCAAGGGCTACGAGGAGGGCACCCGGCTGATGGCCAACCGGATGGTGGCGGCGGCGTGGGGCTGGACCGCCGGGGGCCGGCTGCCGCTGGTCGTCGACGCCTCCTCCTGCACCCTGGGCATCGCCCAGGAGGTGGTCCCGTACCTGACGCAGGACAACCTCGCCCTGCACGCGGAGCTGCGGGTCGTGGACTCCGTCGTGTGGGCGGCCGAGGAGCTGCTGCCTCGTCTGGAGGTCCTGCGCACCGTCGGGTCCGCGGTCCTGCACCCCACCTGCTCCATGCGGCACCTGGACGACGAGGCGCAGCTGCGCGCCGTGGCCGAGGCCTGCGCCGACGAGGTCGTGGTCCCGCACGACGCGGGGTGCTGCGCCTTCGCCGGCGACCGGGGCATGCTGCACCCGGAGCTGACGGCCTCGGCGACGGCCCGCGAGGCGGCGGAGGTGGCGGCTCGGCCGTACGACGCGTACCTGTCGGCGAACCGGATGTGCGAGGTGGGCATGGACCGGGCGACCGGGCGGAGCTACCACTCGGCGCTGCTCGAACTGGAGCGCGCCACACGGCCCTGAGCCCGTCGCGCGCCCCCGCCCGCCCCCTGGCCCACCTGGCGGGGCGGGCCGGCGGCCGGGCCGCACACCCTGGCCCGTCAGGCCGTGGCCAACGCAAAATCGATTGCCCGGGGCGTGCGGGAAGGCGAACCTTGCACGGTTCGGACCTCTCCCACCCTCATGGGGCGTCATGCAGATCAGCGATCTTCCGTATCCGGATCCCGGCGTACCCGATGCCCGGTCCGGGCCCCGGCTCCTGGTCTGGCTCGGCAGGAACCAGCTCGGCGGTCAGGCCAAGAGCTTCGGGTGGGGGCTGCTGCACTTCTGCGGTGTCGCCGCGCTGCCGTACGCGGTGGGCCTCGGCGTCGACGCGGTCGTGCGGCGCGACGGCTCCGGGCTGCTGATGGTCGGCGGGCTCCTGGCGGTCCTCGGCGTCGCCGTCTCCCTGGGCGACGCCATGCTCCACCGGACCGCCGTCACCAACTGGATCACCGCCGCCGCACGGGTCCAGCAGCTCCTGGCCCGCAAGACCGCCGAGCTGGGCTCCGCCCTGACCCGGCGGGTCGCGGCGGGCGAGGTGGTGGCGGTGTCCACCGCCGACGTGGAGAAGATCGGCTGGTTCGTCGAGGCGGTCTCCCGCTTCCTGGCCGCCGCCTTCGCCGTCGTCGCCGTCTGCGTCGGCCTGCTGTTCTACGCGCCGTCCATCGGCGTGGTCGTCGCCGCGGGCGTCCCCGTGCTCGCCCTGTCCGTGCTGCCGCTGCTGCCGCGCGCCACCCGGCGTGCCGACGTCCAGCGCGAGAAGGCGGGCAAGGCCACCGAGCTGGCCTCCGACACCGTCGCGGGGCTGCGGGTGCTGCGCGGCATCGGTGGCGAGGAACTGTTCCTGGGCCGCTACCGCGAGGCCTCCCAGGAGGTCCGCGAGGCCGCCGTGCGCAGTGCCCGGATGTGGGCGCTGATCGCGGCGATCCAGGTGCTGCTCCCGGGCGCCCTGCTGATCACGGTCGTCTGGTACGGCTCGGGGCTGGTGCTGGACGGCCGGCTGGCGGTCGGCCAACTCGTCGCGGCCTTCAGCGCGGTGGCCACCATGCTCTACCCGCTGCGGCACTTCATGGAGATCGCGATGGCTTACTCGTTCTCGCGGCCCTCCGCCACGCGCACGGCCCGCGTGCTGTCCCTGACGCGTACGGAGGCACCGGACGCCGCGGACACCACCGCGGGCAGCGGCCCGGCCGCGGCGCCGGTGGCGGCCCCGGCCCCGGGCGGGGACCTGTACGACCCCGGGACGGGGCTGCTGGCCCCGGCCGGGCGGTTCACCGCCGTGGTGTGCGGGGACCCCGACCTGGCGGGCCGGCTCGCGGAGCGCCTGGGCGGGCACCCGCTCGACGACGCCGCCGAGGGGCCCTCGGTACTGCTCGGCGGGGTCGCGCTGGACGCGCTCGCGCTGGACGCGGCGCGTGCGCTGGTCCTCGTACAGGACAAGGACCCGGTGCTGCTGTCGGGGACCCTGCGCGAGCTGTTCGACGTACCGGCCTCGGGAGCGGTGGCGCCCGGGCCTGCCCTGGCGGCGGCCCAGTGCGCCGACGTCCTGGACGCCCTGCTCCAGTCGGCGCCCGCCGGTGTCCTGGACCCGATGGACGCCCGGATCACCGAACGCGGCCGGTCCCTGTCCGGCGGCCAGCGCCAGCGCCTCGCGCTGGCCCGGTCCCTGGTCACCGACCCCGAGGTGCTGGTGCTGGACGAGCCGACCTCGGCGGTCGACTCGCACACCGAGGCGCGGATCGCCGACGGGATCGCCGCCCTGCGCACCGGCCGTACGACGGTGGTACTGGCCTCCTCGCCGCTGCTGCTGGACCGCGCCGACCGGGTCGTCCTCGTCCACGAGGGGCGGGCCCTGGCGGTGGGCACGCACCGCGAACTGCTGCTGACCGAGCCCCGCTACCGGGCCGTCGTCACCCGCGAGACCGACGCGGAGCAGAAGCTCGCGGAGCTGGAAGAAGCCCTCACCGAGGTCACCGACGTCGCGGAAGTCACGCAAGTCACGGAAGTCGAGGAAACAGCATGATCGGCGTGATGCCTCCGGAGTACGATCCGGCGGCCCCCGAGACGGCCGCGACCCTGCCCGTGGGCACGTCGGCGACCGTACGGGCCTATGTGCGCGGCCTGTTCCTGCGGCACCGGCGGGCGTTCGCGCTGCTGGTGACGGTCAACGCGGTCGCGGTGGTCGCCTCCATGGTCGGCCCGTACCTGCTGGGGCGGGTGGTGGACGAGCTGGCGCAGGGTTCGCGCGAGCTGCATCTGGGGCGGGTGGCGCTGCTGTTCACGGTGGCGCTGGCCGTCCAGACCTTCTTCGTCCGGCTGGTGCGGCTGCGCGGGGCGATGCTCGGCGAGGAGATGCTCGCCGATCTGCGCGAGGACTTCCTGGTGCGTTCGGTGGGGCTGCCGCCCGGGGTCCTGGAGCGGGCCGGCACCGGTGACCTGCTGTCGCGGATCACCACCGACATCGACCGGCTGGCCAACGCCATGCGCGAGGCCGTACCGCAGCTGTCGATCGGTGTGGTGTGGGTGGGGCTGCTCTTCGGGGCGCTCGCGGTGACCGCGCCGCCGCTGGCGCTGGCCGCGCTGGTGGCTCTGCCGGTGCTGGTGGCGGGCTGCCGCTGGTACTTCCGGCGGGCGCCCGCCGCGTACCGCTCGGAGGCCGCCGGGTACGCGGCGGTCGCGGCGGCGCTCACCGAGACGGTGGACGCGGGCCGCACGATCGAGGCGCACCGCCTGGGCGGGCGCCGTACCGAACTGTCGGAGCGGCGGATCGCGCAGTGGGTCGCGTGGGAACGCTACACATTGTTCCTGCGGACGGTGCTCTTCCCCGTCGTCAACGTCACGTACGTGACCATCCTCGGTGCGGTGCTGCTGATCGGCGGCTACTGCGTGCTGCGGGGCTGGATGTCGGTGGGGCAGCTGACCACGGGCGCCCTGCTGGCGCAGATGATGGTCGACCCGATCGGGCTGATCCTGCGCTGGTACGACGAGTTGCAGGTCGCCCAGGTCTCGCTGGGCCGGCTGGTGGGCGTACGGGAGATCGAGCCGGACGCGGGCGACCCGGCCGTCGCCCCCGAGGGCCGGGGGGTACGCGCGGACGAGGTGCGCTTCGGGTACCGCGAGGGCGTGGACGTACTGCACCAGGTGTCGATGTCCGTGCCGCCGGGCACCCGGATGGCGCTCGTCGGCCCCTCCGGCGCGGGAAAGTCCACGCTGGGGCGGCTGCTCGCGGGCATCTACGCGCCCCGGACCGGCGAGGTCACCCTCGGCGGCGCGCGGCTGTCGCGGATGCCGGCGGAGCGGGTCCGGGAGCACGTCGCGCTGGTCAACCAGGAGCACCACGTGTTCGTGGGCTCCCTGCGGGACAACCTGCGCCTGGCGCGGACGGGCGCGGCGGACACCGAGCTGTGGGCGGCGCTGGGCGCGGTGGACGCGGACGGCTGGGCCCGGGCCCTGGAGGCCGGGCTGGACACGGAGGTCGGCTCCGGCGGGAGTGCGCTGACTCCGGCGCAGGCCCAGCAGGTGGCGCTGGCCCGGCTGGTGCTGGCGGACCCGCACACGCTGGTGCTGGACGAGGCGACCTCGCTGCTGGACCCGCGCGCCGCCCGGCACCTGGAGCGTTCCCTGGCCCGGGTGCTGGACGGCCGGACGGTCATCGCGATCGCCCATCGTCTACACACCGCGCACGACGCGGACGTGATCGCGGTGGTGGAGGAGGGCCGGATCAGTGAGCTCGGCTCGCACGAGGAACTGGTGGCGGCGGGCGGAGCGTACGCGGCGCTGTGGCGGTCCTGGCACGGCTGACCGCGCCGCCGCCGTCCGGCTCCCGCCGCCCGGCGGGGGCCGGGCGCCGCCAGGCGGCGCGTGCGGTTCAGATGAAGCCGAGGGCGGAGGCTCCGCCCACCCCGCCGAGCAGCATGAACACCGGCATGAGGACCTTGAGCTCGACCCAGCTGCCCGCACGGAAGCGCATCATCTTCGGCGGGCCGATGGGGTACCAGCGCTTGCCCGCGATGGGCAGGGGCCACAGGATCGGGCAGCCGGAGACCGTCAGGGCGTCGCCGATGTCGTGGACGAGGGCGCCGAGCAGGATCGGCAGGCCGAGCCACAGGTACTCCTGGCCGGGCTCGGTGAAGAGCCAGCCCGCGCCGTTGCCGGGCTGGTCGAGCACCCCGGCCAGGATCCAGGCGCTGGTCGCGCCGAGCAGCCAGACCAGGATGTCGCTGGACATCCGGGCCGCCCGCCACAGCAGGCCTTCGACGGCCAGCACGAGGTGGACGAAGAGCAGGACGAGCACGCCCCAGCGGTCGGTGGTGACGGCGAGCACGGAGGAGCCGCCGCCGATCAGGACCGCCCACAGCCAGGTGTGGGTCAGGGTGCGGTGGCCGCCGGTACGGCGGGCGTCGCGCGGGGCGCGGGTCGCCTTGTAGACGGCGTAGGAGATCTTGTCGACCACCTCGCACAGGCCCCGGGACAGGGGGCCGAAGGCGCGCGAGATCGTCGCCGACTTGTGGTCGAGGTCGGGGGCGAGGGCGGCGCCGGCGCAGATCAGCGCGCCGATGACGAGTACGGGCCACGGCATCGGGTGCCCGGCGGCTGCTGTCGCGGCGCCCACCCCCAGCCAGGCCGCTGCCCCGGACAGTGAGTGCGCCGGACCCATCATGGTCGTTTCCCGCCCCGGTGGTGTGGTGGTGGGGCCCTGTTGAGGGATTCGTGCGGGCCGCCTCGACGGCCCAGCGTACCCGTGGTGATCTTCCTTCCGTCTGCCGGTTCCCTCTTCCGGGAGGAAGCCAGGCAAGATGGGGGGCGTGACCCTCATTGATCAGCTCCCGCCGAACGCCGACCCCGACGCCCTCTTCGAGGCTTTCTCCTCGTGGGCGGAGGACCAGGGCATCACCCTGTACCCGGCGCAGGAGGAGGCACTGATCGAGGTCGTCTCCGGGGCGAACGTGATCCTCTCGACCCCGACCGGCTCCGGCAAGAGCCTCGTCGCCGCCGGCGCGCACTTCACCGCGCTGGCCCAGGACAAGGTGACCTTCTACACCGCCCCGATCAAGGCGCTGGTGTCGGAGAAGTTCTTCGACCTGTGCAAGCTCTTCGGCACCGAGAACGTCGGCATGCTGACCGGCGACGCCTCCGTGAACGCCGACGCCCCCGTCATCTGCTGCACCGCCGAGGTACTGGCCTCCATCGCCCTGCGCGACGGGAAGTACGCCGACATCGGCCAGGTCGTGATGGACGAGTTCCACTTCTACGCGGAGCCGGACCGCGGCTGGGCCTGGCAGATCCCGCTGCTGGAGCTGCCGCAGGCACAGTTCGTCCTGATGTCGGCGACCCTCGGCGACATGAAGCGGTTCGAGGAGGACCTGACCCGGCGCACCGGCCGGCCCACCACCGTGGTCCGCTCCGCGACCCGGCCGGTCCCGCTGTCGTACGAGTACGTCACCACACCGATCACCGACACGATCACCGAGCTGCTGGAGACCCGGCAGGCCCCGGTGTACATCGTGCACTTCACGCAGGCCCAGGCGGTCGAGCGGGCGCAGTCGCTGATGAGCATCAACATGTGCACCCGCGAGGAGAAGGACAGGATCGCCGAGCTGATCGGCAACTTCCGCTTCACCACGAAGTTCGGCCAGAACCTCTCCCGCTACGTCCGCCACGGCATCGGCGTGCACCACGCGGGCATGCTGCCCAAGTACCGCCGCCTGGTGGAGAAGCTGGCGCAGGCCGGTCTGCTGAAGGTCATCTGCGGTACCGACACCCTCGGCGTGGGCGTCAACGTCCCCATCCGCACGGTGCTGTTCACCGCACTCACCAAGTACGACGGCACCCGGGTCCGCACGCTGCGCGCCCGCGAGTTCCACCAGATCGCCGGCCGCGCCGGCCGGGCCGGCTTCGACACGGCGGGCTACGTGGTCGCTCAGGCGCCCGAGCACGTCATCGAGAACGAGAAGGCCCTCGCGAAGGCGGGCGACGACCCGAAGAAGCGCCGCAAGGTGGTGCGCAAGAAGGCGCCCGAGGGTTTCGTGGCCTGGTCGGACACCACCTTCGAGAAGCTGATCGCGGCCGACCCGGAGGCGCTGACCTCGCGGTTCAAGGTCACCAACATCATGCTGCTGTCGGTCATCGCCCGGCCGGGCGACGCCTTCAAGGCGATGCGCCACCTCCTGGAGGACAACCACGAGCCGCGCAAGGCCCAGCTGCGGCACATCCGCCGGGCCATCGCGATCTACCGCTCCCTGCTGGACGGCGGCGTCGTGGAGAAGCTCGACACCCCGGACGCGGAGGGCCGCACGATCCGGCTCACCGTCGACCTCCAGCAGGACTTCGCACTGAACCAGCCGCTGTCGACCTTCGCCCTGGCCTCCTTCGACCTGCTGGACCCGGAGTCCCCCTCCTACGCGCTCGACATGGTCTCGGTCGTCGAATCCACCCTGGACGACCCGCGCCAGATCCTGGCCGCCCAGCAGAACAAGGAGCGGGGGATCGCCGTCGGCGCGATGAAGGCCGACGGGATCGAGTACGAGGAGCGGATGGAGCGGCTCCAGGACGTCACCTATCCCAAGCCGCTGGAGGAACTGCTGCTGCACGCCTACGACGTGTACAGCAAGAGCCACCCGTGGGTCCGTGACCACCCGGTCTCCCCCAAGTCGATCATCCGCGACATGTACGAGCGCGCGATGACCTTCAGCGAGTTCACCTCCTTCTACGAGCTGGCCCGTACCGAGGGCATCGTGCTCCGCTACCTCGCGAGCGCCTTCAAGGCCCTGGACCACACCATCCCGGACGACCTGAAGTCCGAGGACCTCCAGGACCTCATCGCCTGGCTGGGCGAGCTGGTCCGCCAGGTCGACTCCAGCCTCCTCGACGAGTGGGAGCAGCTGGCGAACCCGGAGGTGGAGACGGCTGAGCAGGCCCAGGAGAAGGCCGACCAGGTCAAGCCGGTCACGGCGAACGCCCGCGCCTTCCGGGTGCTGGTCCGCAACTCCATGTTCCGCCGGGTGGAGCTGGCGGCCCTGGACCACGTCAACGTGCTGGGCGAGCTGGACTCCGGGTCCGGCTGGGACGCCGACGCCTGGGGCGAGGCCATGGACGGGTACTGGGACGAGTACGACGACCTCGGCACCGGCCCCGACGCGCGCGGCCCGAAGCTCCTCCAGATCGAGGAGGACCCGGCCCACGGCCTGTGGCGCGTCCGCCAGACCTTCGCCGACCCCAACGGGGACCATGGCTGGGGCATCAGCGCCGAGGTGGACCTCGCGGCGTCCGACGAGGAGGGCCGGGCCGTCATCCGGGTCACCTCGGTGGGCGAACTCGGCTCGCTCTGACCGCACCGCTCCGGCCACCCGCACCACCGGACACGCGCCACCCGCCCGCCCTTCCTGCCCCGCCGGACCCGCCGGACCCGACTGTGGAGAACGTGGAGAACCCCTGATGACGAACCCCGCCGAGAGACTGGTCGATCTGCTCGACCTGGAGCAGATCGAGGTCAACATCTTCCGGGGGGCCAGCCCCCAGGAGTCCCTCCAGCGCGTGTTCGGCGGGCAGGTCGCCGGCCAGGCGCTGGTGGCGGCAGGCCGCACCACCGAGAGCGACCGCCCGGTCCACTCGCTGCACGCGTACTTCCTGCGCCCGGGCATCCCCGGGGTCCCGATCGTGTACCAGGTGGAGCGGGTCCGCGACGGGCGCTCCTTCACCACCCGCCGGGTCACCGCGGTCCAGCAGGGCAAGACCATCTTCAATCTGACCGCCTCCTTCCATCACCCGGAGGAGGGCAGCATCGAGCACCAGCTGCCTCCTCGCCTCGACTTCCCCCACCCGGACACGCTCCCGAAGGTCGCGGATGAGATCCGCGAGCACTTGGGGGCGCTGCCCGAGGCGCTGGAGCGGATGGCCCGCCGCCAGCCCTTCGACATCCGGTACGTGGACCGGCTCCGCTGGACCCCGCAGGAGCTCAAGGACGCCGATCCGCGCAGCGCGGTGTGGATGCGCGCGGTCGGCCCGCTGGGCGACGACCCGCTCGTGCACACCTGCGCCCTCACCTACGCCAGTGACATGACCCTCCTCGACGCCGTGCGCATCCCCGTGGAACCGCTGTGGGGCATGCGCGGTTTCGACATGGCCTCGCTGGACCACGCCATGTGGTTCCACCGGCCCTTCCGCGCGGACGAGTGGTTCCTCTACGACCAGGAATCGCCCATCGCGCACGGCGGCCGGGGTCTCGCCCGGGGCCGGATCTACGACCTGGAGGGCAGGCTGCTGGTCTCCGTGGTCCAGGAAGGCCTCTTCCGCCCGTACGGAGCCAAGGCGTCCCAGCCGCCCGTCTCACCCCAGTAGGCCGGTCCGACCGGGCCGGCCCGAACGGCCCGGCCTTGCCCCGCCCGCCCCTGACCGTCCCGACCCCGAAGAGCTGAGCGCACCATGCCCACCCCGGACCTCCCCTGCCCCTGCGGTCTGCCCGCCGCCTACGCGGCCTGCTGCGGCCGCTTCCACTCCGGCGCGCAGCAGGCGCCCACCGCCGAGCTGTTGATGCGCTCGCGCTTCACCGCCTTCGCGGTCGGCGACACCGCCTACCTGCTGCGGTCCTGGCACTCCTCGACCCGGCCGGGCCGGCTCGAGCTGGATCCCGGTCAGCGCTGGGAGCGGCTGGAGATCCTCGCCGCGGAGCGCGGCGGGATGTTCGAGACGCAGGGATCGGTGGAGTTCCGGGCGCACTACCGCGAGGGCGGGCACGCGGGCTCGCTGCGAGAGCACAGCTCCTTCTCCCGGGAGGGCGGGGCCTGGGTCTACGTCGGCCCCCTCTCCCCCGTCGAGTTCGACTGAGCCCGCGCCCCGGTCAGAGCGGAGTCGAGGCCGGCGCGGTACTCGCCGGCCTCCTCCGGCGGCTCCGCCCGCAGCAGGGGCCAGGCCACCGCCGCGGCCGCCGGGACCTGCGGGTGGCCGTACGGGGGCGGCGGTGCGAGCGCGGCGAGCACGATCCGCTCGGCCGGATCGGGCACGGCCGCGCGCAGTTCCTCCTCGGGCAGTACGGAGGCCAGGACGGCCGCCCGCTCCCAGGGGTCGGCGGTACGCCCCAGCAGCAGCCCCACGTGCCGCGCCCGCCAGCGGCGCGGGCGCAGGTCCGCCCGGGCCGCGACGAGCTCCCGGTCCTGCGGGGACGCGGCCCCGCTCAGCATCCCCGGTTCCCGGGCGGCGAACTCCCGCAGCTCCGCGGCCAGGTAGAGCCATACGACGGCCCGGTAGCGGTTGATCCGGTACCCGAACGGGGTCAGGTGCCCGCAGCGCGCGAGCCGGGTGAATCGGCTCGGCCCGATCCCCAGTACCTCCGCCCCCGCGTCGGCTCCGGCGACGGTCTCGACCCGCGCGCGCAGCGCCTGGGGAAACCCCCGCTCCGTCCTGACCCGGTCCAGCTCGGCCCGCGCGAAGCGGGCGGCGCCGCTCGGGGAACGGGGGCCCGCCCGGACCAGCCCCAGCTGTACGGCCCGGGCGAACTCGCCTCGCCCCAGGCACAGTTCCGTCGCCGCGCGGGCGCCGCCGAGCAGATCGGGCTCCGGGCGCGTGGCCGCTCGTAGAGCCTCGGTCACGTCCACCGCGTCCGCCGCGTCCATCGCGTCCACCGACGCACGCTCCAGCGTTTCCACCTTCATCACGATCCTCCCCCACGAGTGTCGATCACTCTGTGCAAAGACCGTAACTCAGCGCGACGACAGTGTGCTGGGCCTGTGGAAAACTCCCGGATCAGCCGCCGGTGATACGCCGTTCGGCGACGCCCAGGTGCTCTCCCACCCGGTTGACCAGCAGCGTCATCTCGTACGCCACCTGCACGATGTCCGCCTCGGCGGCGCTCAGCGCGCACAGGCAACTGCCCGAGCCGGCGGCCACGACGAACAGGAACCCCTCGTCGTACTCGACCATCGTCTGGCGCACCTCACCCGCCCGGAAGTGCCGCCCCGATCCCTTGGCCAGGCTCTGGAGCCCGGCCGCGACGGCCGCCAGGTGCTCCGCGTCCTCGCGCGCCAGGCCCGCGCTCGCCGCCGTCACCAGCCCGTCGTTCGACAGCACCACCGCGTGCCGGACCTGCTGGACCCTGCGCGTGAGATCGTCCAGCAACCAGTCGAGCTGCTTGTCCAGTGCCATTTCCAGCCCCTCCCCGTCGACGCGGCCGACATGGCCGCGCCCCACCCCGCGTAGTCGTGCCGCAAGCCTTCCCCACCAGCTGCTTTCCGGCAAGGAGGATGGACCCATGGCACAGAAGATGACTCAAGAGGAATGGCGGGCGTTCGTCTCCCACTCCACCCGCACCGGAAAGCTGTCCACGGTCCGCGAGGACGGAAGCCCTCACATCGCTCCGATCTGGTTCGTACTCGACGGCGATTCCTTCGTGTTCAACACCGGGGAGAACACCGTCAAGGGGCGGAATCTGGCCCGTGACGGCCGGGTCGCCCTCTGCGTGGACGACGACCGCCCACACTTCTCCTACGTGGTCCTCCAAGGGCGCGCGAAGATCAGCGAGTACGCCGACGACCCGCAGGAGATGCTCCGTTGGGCGACGCGGATCGGCGCCCGGTACATGGGCGAGGCCCGCGCCGAGGCCTTCGGCAGCCGCAACGCCGTCCCCGGCGAACTCCTCGTCCGGGTCCCCATCGACAAGGTCATCGCCACGGCCGGCATCGCGGACTGACCGCAACCGCCCCGGCCCACCGGGGCGGTTCACACGGGACCGGTCTGAGGACCCACCGAGTCGAGCAGCCGGGCGGTGTGCACCCGCCCGGCGTACTCGACGAGCCTGATCAGCACTTCCTTCCCCGAGTCCTTGTCGCGGGCGTCGCACAGCACCACAGGCGTCCCCTGTTCCAGGTCCAGCGCCCGCGACACCTCGTTCGCCCCGTAACGCCGCGCGTCGGTGAAGCAGTTGACGGCCACCACGAACGGGATCCGCCGGTGCTCGAAGTAGTCCACGGCCGGGAAGCAGTCCTCCAGTCGGCGGGTGTCGGCGAGGACCACGGCCCCCAGCGCCCCCTGCGAGAGCTCGTCCCACAGGAACCAGAACCGGTCCTGGCCGGGCGTCCCGAACAGGTACAGCGACAGCCCGGACCGGATCGTGATCCGCCCGAAGTCCATGGCCACCGTCGTGGTGGTCTTCTGGTCCACCCCGCCCGTGTCGTCGACCAGTTCGCCCGCCTCGCTCAGCAGCTCCTCCGTCCGCAGCGGCCGGATCTCGCTGACGGCGCCGACGAGCGTGGTCTTGCCCACGCCGAAGCCCCCGGCGACGAGGATCTTCAGGGCGAGCGAGGCCAGTTCGTCGTCGGCGTCCGAGCCGGCCGCGCCGCCGTGTTCCCGCGGCCCGTTGTCGTGCAGTCCCATCACAGCGCTCGCAATCCTTCGATGACTTCCCGCAGAATCCGTTCGTCGGGCAGCTGGGCGGGCGGCACCGGGCGGCTGACCTTGACGTGTCCCGCCTCCAGCAGGTCACCCAGCAGCACCCGCACCACCCCCACCGGCAGGTCCGCGTCGGCGGCGAGCTCGGCCACCGACTGGGTCACGGCACGGCAGAGCCCGAGCAGCGCCCGGTGTTCGGGGCCCAGCAGCGACTCGTCCGCCTCCCCCGCGCCGCCCGGATCCACGGCGACCAGCGCGATCAGGTCGAAGCGGACCCCGTGGGGTCCCGGCTTCGTGCGTCCGCCCGTCATGGCGTACGGGCGGACGAGCGGGCCCGCCTCGGCGTCGTACCAGTGGCCGTCCACGGGCCGGACCGCCGCCCTCACCCGGCGGCCGGCGGGCGGACCGCGAACCGGGGCGGGGTGTACAGGTGCTCGCCGACCCGCTTGACCAGCCGGGCCATCTCGTAGGCGATCAGACCGAGATCGGCGCCGGCGGAGCTGAGGACGGCCAGGCAGGAACCGTCCCCGGCGGCCGCGACGAAGAGGAACCCCTCGTCCATCTCCACCATCGTCTGACGCACGCCCCCGGCGTGGAAGTGGCGGCCCGCGCCCTTGGCGAGGCTGTGGAAGCCGGAGGCCACGGCCGCCAGGTGTTCGGCGTCCTCGCGGCTCAGGGCGCTGGAGGAGCCCACCGCCAGCCCGTCGTTGGACAGGACCACCGCGTGGCGGACCTCGCGGACCCGCATCACGAGGTCGTCCAGGAGCCAGTCCAGTTCGCCGGACCGGCGGACCCCGTCGAGGTCGATCCTCTGGTGCTCGATCATCACACTTCTCCTTCGCTGCCTGCGTGGGGGGAGTTGTCCTGGGACCCGCGCGCCCAGCCGGCCCGGTAGGCGGCCATCCGGTCGCGGGCCTGTTCCGGGCTGCGGCCGGGCGTCGCCCGCTCCGGCCGCTCCTCGGCGGCGGCCTTCGCGGCGGGGGCCTCGCGCAGCTGCGGGACCAGGCTGGCCTGGCGTACCCGGCGCGGCAGTTCGGTCACCGAGGCGGCGGCGGGGGGCGGTGCGGGGAGCGGGGCCGGGGCCTGTGCGCGCGGCTGGGACCGGTCCGGGGCGGACACCGCGAAGGGGGCGGGCGCGGGTTGCGTACGGGGGCCCGTGCCCGCGGGGCCGCGCGGCCGGAGCGGGGCGACCGGGGCCGGGCGGGACTGCCCGGGGGCGGGTCCGGAAGCGGCTGCGGAGGGGGGTGCGGGTGCCTGGGCGGGGGCCGCGGGGGGCCCGCCCGGGGCCGGGATCCCGCGCACGGTCTCCCGTACGACACTCATCGCCGGGGCCTGCGCCGCCGCGCGCGGCCGCTGCGGCCCGGCGGGAACGGCCTCCGGTGCGGGGCCGGGCACGGGATCCCGGTCCCGGGCGGCGGCCGGGTCCCGCTGCGGCCGGGCCGCCGGTGTGGCGGCGGGCGGGGCCTCGATGGCCGCCTGGAGGAGGGCGTTGGGCAGGAGCACCACCGCGGTGGTGCCTCCGTAGGGGGAGGTGCGCAGGTGCACCTGCACCCCGTGGCGGGAGGCGAGGCGGCTGACGACGAAGAGTCCGAGGCGGTCGCTGTCGAAGAGGTCGAGGTCCTCCGAATGCTCGATCCGGCGGTTGGCCTCCGCCAGCGCCTCGCGGCCCATGCCGAGCCCCCGGTCCTCGACCTCCAGGACGTATCCGGCGCCCACGGGTTCGCCGCTGACGCGGACCTTGGTGTGGGGCGGGGAGAACTGGGCGGCGTTCTCGATGAGTTCGGCGAGCAGGTGGGTGAGGTCCGCGACCGCCGTGCCGACGACGGCCGCCTCGGCGAGCTGACGGACCTCGATCCGCTGGTAGTCCTCGATCTCGGAGACGGCGGCCCGCACGACGTTGGTCAGCGGGACCGGCATCCGCCAGGCCCGCCCCGGGGAGGCGCCGGACAGGATGATCAGGCTTTCGGCGTGCCGGCGCATCCGGGTGGTGAGGTGGTCGAGCCGGAAGAGGTCCCCGAGCTCGCCCGGGTCGTCCGCGCGCCGCTCCATCGAGTCGAGCAGGTTGAGCTGCTTGTGGACGAGGACCTGGCTGCGGCGGGCGAGGTTGACGAAGACCCCGCTCACCCCGCTGGCCAGTTCGGCGCGCTCGACGGCGGCGCTGAGGGCGGCCCGGTGGACGGTGGACAGGGCCTCGCCGACCTGGGTGATCTCGTCCTCGGCGGCCGGGCCGGCCGGGGCCTCGGCGTCGACGTCGATGTCGACGGCACGCCCGGCCCGCAGCAGGTCCATGGCGTGCGGGAGCTTGCGGTGGGCGATCTCCAGGGCGGTGTTGCGCAGCGAGACCAGCTCCACGACCAGGGCGCGGCCGATCCGTACGGAGATCACGAGCGAGGCGGCGACGGCGGCCAGGCCCAGCAGCACCGCGGCGCCGGCCGGGCTGAGCGCGCCCTCGGTGAAGGGGTCGGTGCGGCCTGCGGCCTCGGCGTGCGCGGCCTCGGCGATCTCGCGCATCGAGCTGCTGACGCTCGCGTACGCGGAGTCCCAGCCGGCGGGCGTACCGCGGGTCTCGCGCGTCTCGCGTGCCGCAGGGGAGCCGGCAGCCGGGGCCGCGGCCGTGTTGGCGCCCGGGGCCGAGGTGGCGCCGGCGGCCAGGGTCCGGTCCTCGGCGCCCGTGAGTTCGGCGTGGGCGGCGCTCTTCGTCACCGCCTCCCACGCGCTCTGCTGGGCGGCGGGCAGGTCCCGGGCGGCAGCTGCGGTCAGCGCGCGGCGGGTCTCGACGGCTCCGGCCAGGCGGCGAAGCGTTTCGGCGGTGCGCGGGGTCCCGGGGACGGCGAGCAGCGCGTCCTCCCTGGACAGCATCTCGCCGGCGCGCGTGAACTCCAGCAGGACCCGGGCGGCGGGGCCCAGTTCCGGTTCCCGGCCGCCGGAGAGCGCGCCTTCGGCGGCCAGGGCGGAGTCGGCGACGCGCGTGTACGTCTCGTAGGCGGCGTCCGGGCTCAGGCGGCGGGCGGCGATGTCCTTGCGGGCGGAGCCGAGCGCCTCCGCGTCGGCGACGAAGGCGCCGAGCCGGGCGACGACGTCGCCGGGGTGGTCACCGGAGTCGGCGACGGTGTGCCGGTCGCCGAGCCGCAGTCGCCGTACGGCGTCGTCGGTGCGGCGGGCCTGCTGCTCCAGGGCGGGGCCCTGGTCGGAGGCCGGGTCCGCCAGGTACCGGACGGCGGCGCGGCGTTCGGCCTGCACCTCGGCCAGGGCCGCCTCGACGGGTGTACGTATCTCCGCGTCGACCTGCCGGATCCGGCTGAGGCGGGCGATGTCCTGGGCGGTGCTGACGGTGGCGAAGCCCCAGAGGGCGAGCAGGGAGACCACCGGGACCGTCAGGAGCGAGACGATCTTCGCGCGGACGGTCGCGGGCCGCAGCCGGAGCCCGGTCCGGGCGCTCGCCGTGACTCCCTCGGCCGGGGCGGCGGCGGCCCGGAGGGGGTCCGGGGCGGCGGGCTCCTCGGCGGGGGGACCGGCGTGCGCCCGGCGGCCGCGCGGCGCGGGCAGCTGCGGGGCCGCTGCTTCCGGTCTGGTGCGGGGTGTGCGCATGGGCTCCTCGTTCCGGGCGGTACACAGATGCGGTACGTGGTGACAGGGGCTGCGGGGGCGGGGACGGGGGCGGCGGGGCTGCGTCAGTGAGCCGGTACGGCGCCCTCGCCCAGGTGCCGGGCCGAGGCGGAGGCCGCCCGCTCGTCCGCCGTCGGGGAGAGCGCCACGAAGGCGGCGGTGAGGAAGAGGTAGGAGCCGAGCCCGACCGCCAGCGGGAAGATGAACTGCATGGCGGTGGCCCCGGGCAGGGCCTGGTCGGAGGGGGTGACGTGGACGGCGACGGCCGTCATCCCGGTGTAGTGCATGCTGCTGACGGCCAGGCCCATGACCAGCGAGGCGACGGCGACGGCCACCGGCGCCTTGATGTTGAGGGCGGCCCAGAGCGCGGCGGTCGCGGCGACGACGGCGATGGCGACCGAGAGGCCGACGGTGAGCGGCTCGTAGCTGATCCGGCCGTGCAGCCTCAGGGCCGCCATGCCGAGGTAGTGCATGCTGGCGACCCCGAGGCCGGTGGTGAGGCCGCCGAGGACGAGGGCCCGGCCCCGGTCCTTTCCGTAGCCGACGGCGAAGACTCCGGCGCCGACGACGAGCACGGCGACGACCAGGCTGAGGACGGTCAGCGGCACGTTGTAGTGGATCTCGGTGCCGGTGACGTGGAAGCCGAGCATGGCGACGAAGTGCATCGTCCAGATGCCGGTGCCGATGGCGGAGGCCGCGGTGAGGAGCCAGTTGCGGCGGGAGGTGCCGGTCGCGGCGAGCGCGCGGACGGTGCAGCGCAGCCCGAGGGCGGCGCCGATCGATGCCATCACGTATGACAGTGCGGGTGTCAGCCAGCCATAGGCGGCGTGGTCCAGGTGTCCCATGGCCACCGGACGCTAGTCCGGGTGAGGCCACGAACAAGGGGAGCATTTCGAAAGCCGCTGGAACTGCTGGAATATGACAGAGCTACGTTCATCTTCGATCACACCGCGTACCACCTTGCGCACCGTGCGCAGGCGAAACGTCCACGCACTGCGCGGAGGCCCACGGGGGCCCATGAGGATGCGGGATCATGACCGTATGAGTCCTATGAGCGCCAGGAACCGGATGAGCGAGGACCCCGCGCGGGTGCAGGAGTTCTTCGGGGCGCGCGCCGACGACTGGGACCGCAAGTTCCCCGACGACGGCCCCGCCTTCACCACCGCCGTGACCGAGTTCGGCCTGGCGCCCGGGGACCGGGTGCTGGACGCGGGCTGCGGGACCGGCCGGGCCCTGCCCGCGCTCCGCGCGGCCGTCGGGCCCGGCGGAACGGTGCTCGGCGTGGACGTCACCGCTCCGATGCTGGCCGCCGCGCAGCGCGCCGGGCGGGGCTCCGCGGGGGCGCTGCTGCGCGCGGACGTGGCCCGGCTGCCGCTGCGCGACGGGGCGCTGGACGCCGTGTTCGCGGCCGGGCTGATCGCCCACCTGCCCGATCCCGCCGCGAACCTGCGCGAGCTCGCCCGCGTCGTGCGCCCCGGCGGCCGGCTCGCGCTGTTTCACCCGATCGGGCGTGCCGCGCTCGCTGCGCGTCACGGCCGGGAGCTGACCCCGGACGACATGCGGGCCGAGCACAACCTCCGCCCGCTGCTGTCCGGTTCGGGCTGGGAGCTCACCTCGTACGCCGACGAGGACACCCGGTTCCTGGTCCTGGCGGCGCGCCGGGCCTGAGGTCCACCGCACCCCTTACGTCTCCCCGCGCGCCGGGACCCGCCGGGACCCGGGGTCTACGTGGGCGGCTGGGCCTCCGCTCCGGCGGGGCGGCGCGGGTGGGGCACGGGGCAGCCGCTCGCCCCGGGCACCGGGAAGGTGCCGAGTTCGCCCACGTCGTAGCCGTCGGGGTAGCCCTTGATCTCCGGGTTCTGGCGGGCGTAGTGCGGGGCCTTGCGGGGCGGGAGCAGTCGCACCGCCCGGCCGCGCAGCCGCAGGGCGCCGTGGACCAGCCCGCGGATCCGGGGGCCCGGGCCCTCGAAGCGGAAGGCGGTCAGCAGCGGCTCGTCGAGGAGGGCGAGGCCCAGGCCCCGTACGGCCGGGGCCAGCGGCGCCGGGTACCAGGAGGCCATCAGGTCGAGGGTGGCGTCGGCGACCTTGCGGCCGCCTTCGTCCCAGGCGAAGTGGGCCTGCTCGTAGGCGTTCAGGGTGTCCTCGAACTCCTCGTAGGAGCCCGGGACGTCCTTGATGCCCATGTGCCGGCCGAGGGTGGCGTAGTAGTTCGCGCAGGCCCGGCGCTCGTGATGGGTCAGCGGGCGCCAGCCGTAGGCGTCGACCCAGCGGGCGGGAACCACGACGAACGTGCACAGGACGTAGCGCATGTCCTCGTTCGAGATGTCGTAGCTGCGGTGCATCTGGTTGACGCGGCGGATCGCGGTACGTGCCGTGTCGCTGTCGAAGCCGTGCTCCACGACCGCGTCGAGGAGCAGCGCGGTGTCGTCGTAGCGCTTCTGGGAGCGCTCGGTGAACTCGGCGGTCTCGGCGAGCAGGCTCCCGATGGCGGGGACGGCGTAGGTGCGGAAGAGGGCGAGCTCCAGGGCGCGGGTGAAGTCCCAGGGGAACTCGTAGGTGGCGGTGAGCCGGTAGATGGCCAGGAAGTCCTTGTCCGGGTCGAGACGGAGGATCTCCCTCAGCCGGTCGTAACGCTGCACCGGTCTCCCTTTCTGTGGCGGGTGCCCAACTCTACGTGCAGGTAGCGGGCTTGGAAATCGATGCCCTCGCGCTCTCGACGCGCGTGTTACCCGCTGGTTAAGGTGCGCCGACGAGAGAGCGACCGGGAGGCCACGTGTCCGACGAGGAGGACGGGGGCGCGCTGTACGTGCTGACCGCCGTGCTGCTGACCCCCACGCAGTTCCCGACGATGCTCGGTGACGACTTCCCGGAGGCGTGCGCGCTGCTGGGCGTACGGCCGGTCGCAGACGGGTACGGGCTGGTGCTCGGGCAGGACCAGGAGGGTGCGCGCTGGACGGTCGTCGTGGACGACGTCTCGCTGGTGGCCACGGCCATCGCCGCCTGGGACTGCGGCATGGACCACGAACTGTCGCCCGACGAGCGGACCATCGTGGTCTCGCTGGCGGGCTGGCCGCTGGACCTGACCGTGGCCGCGCCGGGCATCCCGGAGCCGCACGACCCGGAGCAGGGCGCGGACGGCACGGGCCGGGTTCCGCTCGCACCGCCCTCGGCGGAGGTGTGGGGGGCGGTGCAGCGGCGCCTGGGCGCGGACCAGATCGCCCGGGAGTGGGCGGACTGGTGCGAGCGCGTCGCGGCCGACGGCGGGGCCGCCGCAGCCGCGCACCCGGGTCTGGCACGGGCGCTGCGGGAGGCCGCCGCCTACACGCGGGAGGCCCCGCCGCCGGGCCGGGTCCGGTCCTCCTTCGCGCAGGAGGGCGTGCGGACGCTCCGGGCGGACGGGCCCGGCTGGTCGCTGGTGGCCCGGACCGACGGGCCGGCCTTCGTCCTGCTCGACGAGGAACCGGGTGAGGTCCTGGCCGTCCCCCACGAGGGGGATCCGGAGCGGCCCGCGCTGCCGCAGCTGCTGACCGCGCTGGACCGCGTCGCCGCCCGGCCGGCCTGAACACGAACCCGAGCACGCAGTACGAAGTGCGAGCACGAGTACGAAGCACGAGCACGCGGACAAGCACGAGTACGAAGCACGAGGGGGAACAGGGTGATGGTGGAGTCGGAGCCGGTGGGTGTGGTGGTGGGCGGCCGGGCGGACGTCGTGGACGACGACTGGGGCCGGGAGTCCGCGGTGATCCGGCTGGACGCCGGACAGTTCGGGCCGGACGCCCTGTACGGGCTGGCGGACTTCTCGCACGTCGAGGTCGTCTACCACTTCGACCGGGTGCCCGTCGCGAAGATCGAGACGGGTGCCCGTCACCCGCGCGGGAACCCGGACTGGCCGCTGGTCGGCATCTTCGCCCAGCGCGGCAAGAACCGGCCGAACCGGCTCGGCGTCTCGCGGTGCCGGGTCGTGAAGGTGGACGGCCTCGACGTGCACGTGGAGGGCCTGGACGCGGTCGACGGCACCCCGGTGCTCGACATCAAGCCCTACATGGAGGAGTTCGGCCCCCGTGGCGAGACCCTCCAGCCGCAGTGGGCCACGGCCCTGATGCGGGACTACTACTGAGCTGGTGCCGATACTGAGCTGGTGCCGAGCCGCCGATGCCTAGTGCTGTGACCGGAAAGGTTCACCGTGTCACGGCGCCCGGCACGGCACCTCGCCGCGTTGTCGGACCACCCGAGTACGTCCAGTACGAGCGGCGGCCCTCCGCCTTGCGATGCACCGCACCGGACACCGCGACCCGGCAAACCTTTCCGGCCACAGCACTAGCCGCCGCCGAGCCCTTGATCCCGTAGGCTCCGGTCGCCGACAGGAGGGTGGCATGACGACGGTGACCCGCTTGATCACTCACGCCGATCTGGACGCCGGGGCCACGGACCCTCGGCGGATGTCGGTGTCGGCGCGGCTCGAGGCCGTCCTCGCCGACGGCCGCAGGGTGCTGCTGCTCGACGACCGCGGCTGGAGCGCCTCGGGCCCGGAGGACATCCGGGCGTGGACCTCGGCCGAGGACGTCGAGAGGACGGCCCTGACGGTCGTCGGGCCGGACGAGCCGTTCGAGGACAGGACGCCTGAGCAGATGGCGGCCGACCACTGGGGCGCCCTGGCCGGCGTCCTCCGGCGGCAGGGTGTGGACGTGGACGCGCGAGAGCTGGAGCGGCTGCCGCACGACATCGTGCTCAGCGAACGCCTTCGGGCATGGATCGCCTGAGACGCCCCGACGCCGGGGACGCCCCCGCGCCACCGCGGGGCCGGCCCGTCAGACCCGTTCGAGCGGGACGTGCGGGAGCGGCGGGAGGGTGACGGTGATGGGGTCACCGGGGCGGATGGTGCCGCCCCGGTGGACCACGCCCATGATTCCGGCCCTGCGGACCACCTGGCCCTGTTCGTCCCGGCCGACGACCTGCTTGAGCAGCCCGTCCTGGAAGGTGTCGATCTGCAGACACGGGTTGCGCAGGCCGGTCACCTCCACGACGGCCTCCTCGCCGAGGCGCAGCAACGCACCCGTCGGCAGCTGGTGCAGGTCTATGCCCTCGGTGGTGATGTTCTCCCCGAGCTGGCCCGGCTCCACGCTGAAGCCCGAACCGGCCACCTCGTCGAACAGCTCCCGGTGGATCAGGTGCACCTGGCGCAGATTCGGCTGGGTCGGGTCCTGTGCCACGCGTGAGCGGTGCTTGACCGTGACCCCCGCGTGCACATCGCCCTCCACGCCCAGTCCGGGGAGCAGGGTGATGCTCTCGCGGTTGGGCTTGGTGAACGAGTACACGGCATTGCTGCTGACCGCCGCGACCTGTGCGGTGTTCATTGAAAACTTCCCCCTTGCCGCCCTCAGCGGCCGATCTGCTTCCTGGATATACCCCGCAGACGACGCTTCTGGGAGGAGTCCAGCAGGAGGTAGGCGACGGCCGGGACGCCGATCAGGACCGCCAGTCCCGCCCAGAACCCGACCAACCAGAACAGCACGACGGCTGCCGCGACTCCGGCAACCGCGATCTTTCCGCTCTTCGACATCTGCGGACACCTCCTCCTGCGTCGGCTACTGCCCTGCTCAACGCGTCGGTGCGGCGGTACGTTCCCGGCCGGCTCCGCGGCCCTCGAAGTGACCCGGGTCACGGCGCCGCCGCGGTCGGCGGGCCGCTCGCGTGGGTTACTCTCGGCCGCCCCGTACCCGGTAGTCGACTTTGAGGAACGCGTGCTCACAGAGATCTCCGGCCTCATCCACCACCGCGCCGTCTTCCTGCCCGCCGACCCGCCCCGCAACGGCAGGATCGCCTTCTGGCCGGCTGAGGGACAGGACGGACCGGAGAGGCCGGAGAAGCCAGAGGGACCTGAGGGGCCGGAGGGGTACGGGGGAGGCCCGGCGTGGGACGCCGAGGAGCTCACCGTCATCACTCCTGAGCTGCGCCGCGCGACGGTCCACGCCCTCGTACTGCCCGTCGGCGCCGCCCTGCCCGTGCTCACCCGGGCCCGTGCCGCCGCCGGGTCCGCCTCCGCCTCCACGACGGCCGACTCGGACGCACCCTCCACCGCGACCACCACCGCCGGAGCCTTCTGGGGGGCCGCCACGCTGCTCGCCCTGCGCTTCGCCGCGCGCGGCCTGCTGCTGCCCGGGCTGAGCCCCGCGGGCCACGACGCCTGGCGGATCGGACCGCTGGACGCCACCGACCTCGCGGAGGTACGGGAGCTGGCCGCCGCCATGCCGCCGCAGGCCCACTGCGTCCCCCTCGACGCCGGCGGCCGCCCCGCCACCGGCGACGCCGAGCCCGCCCCGGACCTCGACGGGGCGCCGCCCCGGCTGCCCGCGCCCGAGCCGCTGCTGCGGGCCTTCCTGGACGCGGTCGCCGACACCCTGCCCCGCTCCCCCGCCGCGCCCGCCGCCGCGGGCGGCCCCGCCTACGCGGCGGCCGCCCCGGTGTCCGTGCCCGCCGAGCCTCCCCGGACGTACCCGGCCCTGCGCGCCTGGGCCGCCGAGGTGGCTGCCGTCCACGACGCCGGGGTCCGGATCTCCCTCCGCGTGGAACTCCGCACGCCCCCGGGCTCCGAAGCCACGCCCGGGGACCGGCCCCCGGCGGCCCCCGGTGCCGCCCCCGCCTTCCGGGCCGTCCTGCAGATCCACGGGCTCGCCGACACCGCCCTCGTCGCGGACGCCGCCGACGTGTGGGCCGCCTCGGGCGCCGCCGGGGCCGCCTTCCCGCCCCGCGCCCGCACCGACGCCCTGCGCGCGCTGCGCCGGGCCGCCCGGGTGTGGCCGCCCCTGACCCCGCTGCTGGGGTCGGCCGTCCCGGACTCCGTCGACCTCGCCGACGAGGAGGTGGCGGAGCTCCTCGGCGAAGCCGCCGAGGCACTCGCCGCCGACGGGGTCCAGGTGCACTGGCCCCGGGGCCTCGCCCGCAGCCTCACCTCCCGGGCCGTCGTCGACACCCCCGGGGCCGGGACCGGCACCGGCCTCCTCTCCCCCGCCACCCTGCTCTCCTTCGACTGGCGCCACTCCCTCGGCGACCAGCCCGGCGACCTCACCCCGGCCGAACTCGACCGGCTCGCCGAGGCCCGGCGCCCCCTCGTCCGGCTGCGCGACCAGTGGGTGCTCGTCGACCCCGCCGCGGCACGCCGCGCCCGGGCCCGGCGGGACCGGCCCGTCACCGTCACGGCCGCCGACGCGCTGGCCGCCGTACTCACCGGTTCGGCCGAGATCGACGGCGTACGGGTCGACGTGACTCCGACGGGGGCGCTCGCCCGGCTGAAGGAGCGGCTCACCGCCGACCCCGCCCGGGCGGCCCTCCCCCAGGCCCCGGCCGGACTGCGGGCGACGCTGCGCGACTACCAGCTGCGCGGCCTGGCCTGGTTGGACCTGATGACCTCCCTCGGCCTCGGCGCCTGCCTCGCCGACGACATGGGCCTCGGCAAGACCGTCACCCTGATCGCCCTCCACCTGCACCGCGACCACCCCGACCCCACCCTCGTCGTCTGCCCCGCATCCCTCCTCGGGAACTGGCAGCGCGAGATCGAGAAGTTCGCCCCGGGCACCCCCGTACGCCGCTACCACGGCCCCGACCGCACCCTCGACGACCTGCCCGGCGGCTTCGTCCTGACCACCTACGCGACGATGCGCGCCGACGCTCCCGAACTCGCCGCCACCCGCTGGGGCATGGTCGTCGCGGACGAGGCCCAGCACGTCAAGAACCCGCGCTCCGCCACCGCCAGGGCCCTGCGCACCGTCCCCGCCCCGGCCCGGGTGGCGCTCACCGGCACCCCGGTGGAGAACAACCTCTCCGAGCTGTGGGCGCTCCTCGACTGGACCACGCCCGGCCTCCTCGGCCGCCTCGGCACCTTCCGCACCCGCTACGCCGAGCCCGTCGAGAGCGGCCGCGACCCGCGGGCCGCCGCCCGGCTGGCCTCCCTCGTACGGCCGTTCCTGCTGCGCCGCAAGAAGTCCGACCCGGGGATCGCCCCCGAGCTGCCGCCGAAGACCGAGACCGACCACGCCGTACCGCTGAGCCCCGAGCAGGCGGCCCTGTACGAGGCCGTCGTGCGCGAGACCCTCGCCGCGATCGCGGAGGCGGACGGGATGGAGCGCCGCGGCCTGGTCGTGAAGCTGCTGACCTCGCTCAAGCAGATCTGCAACCACCCCGCCCAGTTCACCCGGGACGCCGCCGCCGGCCCCTCCGGCAAGCTGGAACTCCTCGACGAACTCCTCGACACCGTCCTCGCGGAGGGCGGGTCCGTCCTCGTCTTCACCCAGTACGTGGCGATGGCCCGGATCCTGGAGAAGCACCTCACCGCCCGCGGCATCGCCTCGCAACTGCTGCACGGGGGCACGCCGGTGGCGCGCCGCGAGGAGCTCGTCGACCGTTTCCAGTCCGGCGAGGTCCCCGTCTTCCTGCTCTCCCTCAAGGCCGCCGGCACCGGCCTCAACCTGACCCGCGCCGGGCACGTCGTGCACTACGACCGCTGGTGGAACCCGGCCGTCGAGGAACAGGCCACCGACAGGGCCTACCGCATCGGCCAGACCCAGCCCGTCCAGGTCCACCGCATCATCGCCGAAGGCACCGTCGAGGACCGCATCGCCGAACTCCTCGCCCGCAAGCAGGCGCTGGCCGACTCCGTCCTCGCGGGCGGTGAGGGCGCGCTGACCGAACTGACCGACGCCGAGCTGGCCGAGCTCGTCGCCCTGCGCCCGGCGCACATGGCGGCTCCGGTCCCCGCCCCCGCCCCCGCCCCGGCCTCTGGGAGCCGTCGATGAGCAGCGCGTACGACCCGTACGAGATCACCTTCCCGGCGCTGCCCGCGCACGCGGGCCGTGCCTTCGCCGGGACCTGGTGGGGGAACGCGTGGCTGCGCGCCCTGGAGGACAGCGCCCTGGACGGGGAGCAGGTCCGCCAGGGCCGCCGGTACGCGCGCACGGGCGCGGTCGGCGCCGTGTCGGTACGCCCCGGCGGGCTGACGGCGGTGGTGCGCGACCGGGACGGGACGGCGCACCGGACCGACGTGCTGGTGCAGGAGTTCACGGAAGCGGAATGGGACCGGGTGCTGGGTCTCGCGGCGGCGGAGTCGGGGTACATCGCGGCGCTGCTGGACTGCGAGGTGCCGCCGGAGCTCGCCGAGGAGGCGGCCGCGGCCGGGGTGGACCTGCTGCCGGGTCTCGGCGAGCTCGACCCGCGCTGCGACTGCGGCGAGTGGGACCACTGCCCGCACACGGCGGCGCTCTGCTACCAGGTGGCGCGGCTGCTGGACCAGGACCCCTTCGTGCTGCTGCTCCTGCGCGGGCGCGCCGAGCGGGACCTCGTGGACGAGCTGGAGCGCCGCAGCGCGGCCCGCGCGCAGCCGGAAACGGAATCCGCGGCGGCGGCCGACCCGGGCGTGGCGGCGGCGGAGGTGTTCGCGGCCGGGCGGAGCCTGCCGCCGCTGCCCGCGCCGCCGGAGCCGCCGGCGGCCGCGGGCCAGCCGCCGACGCTGGACACCGGGACCGAGCCGGACGGCCTGGACGTGGACGCGGTGGAGTTCCTCGCGCAGGCGGCGGCCTTCGAGGCGCACCGGCTGCTGGCCGAGGCGCTGGCTCCGGGCCACGCCTCGCGTGCCGTCCGGCCCCCGCTGACCGCCGCCGAAGACGCCGTACGACTCACCGCGCAGGCCGGCGACTTCCGGGTCCGCTCGCGCCTGGCGGGAGCTTCCGGACGTGACCGGGCGGCCACCGAACGGGCCGTACGGGCCTGGGGCTTCGGCGGGGCCCCGGCCCTCGCGGTGCTGGACGAGGACTGGACGCCGGACCCCGCCGCCCTGGCCCGGGCCCGCTCCGCGCTGGCGGCGGCCTGGCCCGACGAGGAGGCCCCGGCGCTGCGGCGCACCCGCGCCCGCTGGACGGCACCGGACGGCGAACGCCAGCTCCGCCTGGCCCGGGACGGCCGCTGGTGGCCGCTGCGCCGCGAGGCGGGCCGCTGGACCCTGGCGGGCCCCCCGTCCCCCGACCCGGCGTCGGCACTGGCGGCACTGACCCCGGAGGACACCGGGACGGACGCGCCGTGACGGGCGCGCCACAACAGGCAGCGCCCTGACCGGCGCGCCATGACGGCCGGCCCCGCGGACACCGCCGCCCGGCCTGGTTTCGGCGGGGACTGGCCGACGTAGCGCTTGTCGGGGCCCTGGACCCGAACGACGATGGGGGCGCTCCGCGATCCGCGGCGGCACGTTCCCTCGGGAGGGCGACATGGGCGATCCGTCGTTGGCGCTGCCGGGCGGCGCCGACCCCGCCGAACGGACCCGCGTCCTGCGCCGGGCGCACGCCGCGTTCACGCAGGACGGGCGGGTCGAGCCGCCGGTCCGGAGCGTGATCGCGCGGTCCTGGCGGCGGTGCGCGCGGGCCCGGGTCAGCCCGGAGTGCGCGCCCCGCCTGGAGCTGGCGGAGCCGGAGCTGCGGGCGTACCGCGCGCAGCATCCGCTGGCCCGGGTGATGCCGCTGTTCCGGGAGCTCGTAGGGGAGTTCGCCTCGCACGGGGCCCATCTGCTCGCGGTGTGCGACGCCCGGGGCGGGCTGCTGTGGGTCGAGGGGGAACCGGCCACGCTGCGCCGGGCCGAGCGGCTCGGTTTCGTCCCCGGTACGCGCTGGGCGGAGACGGCGATGGGCACCAACGCGCCCGGCACGGCGGTCGCCGTCGGGCAGCCCGTGCAGGTCTTCGGGGCCGAGCACTTCAGCCGCCGCGTCCACCCCTGGACCTGCGCGGCGGCCCCGGTCCGCGACCCGGGCACCGGCCAGGTGCTCGGCGCGGTCGACATCACCGGCGGCGACGGGCTGGCCCACCCCCATTCGCTGGCCTTCGTCCAGGCCGTCGCGCGGGCCGCAGAGGCCCAGTTGGCGCTGCTCGCTCCGCAGCCCGACGCCGAGGCTCGGGACTCCCTGACCGCGCTCGGCCGTGACGAGGCGCTGCTGGTGCTGGGCGGCCGGCGGATCCCGCTGGGGCGGCGGCACAGCGAGATCATGGCCCTGCTCGCGCACCATCCCGAGGGGCTGTCCGGGGAAGAGCTGGCCTTCGCCCTGTACGAGGACGAGTCGGTGTCGGCGGTGACGCTGCGGGCGGAGATGTCCCGGCTGCGGGTGCTGCTGGGCGCGGGGGCGCTGCTGTCCCGCCCGTACCGCACGGCCGCGCCGCTGGAGGCCGACTTCGCGGCGGTGACCCGGCACCTGGCGGCGGGCGCCGTCTCGGCGGCCCTCACCCGGTACCCGGGGCCGCTGCTGCCCGCGTCCCGCGCGCCGGGGATCGTACGGCTGCGGCGGCGGATCGAGGACCAGGCGCGGGCGGCGGTGATCGCCCGGGCGGACGCGGGGCTGCTGTCGGACTGGGTGTGCGGTCCGTGGGGCGCGGAGGACCCGGAGGTGTGGCGGGCGCTGGCCGACGCCCTGCCCCCGCAGGGCCGGCCGGCCGCGCTGGCCCGCGTACGCGCCCTCGACGCCGAGCTGGGCGGCGGCCCGGCACCGGCCGCCCCGGGGCGTGCAACGTCTGCGCAACGCACCCCCGCCTAGCGTCCTGCCCGAGCGCGGCCCGACGGCGGGCGGCGCCCGGCAAGGGGAGGAACACCATGGCCCGTTACGCCGCGCCCGGTACCGAAGGCGCCCTGATGTCGTACGCGTCGCGCTACGACCACTGGATCGGCGGCGAGTACGTCGCGCCCGCCCGGGGCCGGTACTTCGAGAACCCCTCCCCCGTCACGGGACAGCCCTTCACGGAGATCGCGCGGGGCACGGCGGAGGACGTGGAGCGCGCCCTGGACGCGGCGCACGCGGCGGCGCCCGCCTGGGGGCGCACGTCGGTCACCGAGCGCTCGGCGATCCTGCTGCGCGTCGCGGACCGCATGGAACAGCACCTGGAGGCGCTCGCGGTCGCGGAGACCTGGGAGAACGGCAAGCCGGTCCGCGAGACCCTGGCCGCCGACATGCCGCTGGCCGTGGACCAGTTCCGCTACTTCGCGGGGGCGCTGCGCGCGCAGGAGGGCGCGCTGAGCCAGCTGGACGAGGACACGGTCGCCTACCACTTCCACGAGCCGCTGGGCGTGGTCGGCCAGATCATCCCGTGGAACTTCCCGATCCTGATGGCGGTGTGGAAGCTGGCCCCGGCGCTGGCGGCCGGCAACACGGTGGTCCTCAAGCCCGCCGAGCAGACGCCGGCCTCGGTCCACTACTGGATGGGCCTGGTGGCGGACCTGCTGCCGCCGGGCGTGGTGAACATCGTCAACGGCTTCGGTGAGGAGGCCGGCAAGCCGCTCGCGTCGAGTCCGCGCGTGGCGAAGGTGGCCTTCACCGGGGAGACGTCCACGGGCCGCCTGATCATGCAGTACGCGGCGGAGCACCTGATCCCGGTCACCCTGGAGCTGGGCGGCAAGAGCCCGAACCTGTTCTTCGACGACATCTGGACGACGGACGACGACCTGCGCGACAAGGCCCTCGAGGGTTTCACGATGTTCGCGCTGAACCAGGGCGAGGTGTGTACGAGCCCCTCGCGCGCGCTGATCGAGCGCGGCCGGTACGCGGACTTCCTGGACGCGGCGGTCGCGCGCACGGAACTGATCGTGCCGGGCCACCCGTTGGACACGGACACGATGATCGGCGCCCAGGCGTCGCAGGAGCAGCTGAACAAGGTCCTGTCCTACGTGGAGATCGGCCAGCGGGAGGGCGCGAAGATCCTGACGGGCGGCGAGCGCATCGAGCTCGGCGGTGAACTGGCGGGCGGCTTCTACGTCCAGCCGACCGTCTTCGAGGGCGACAACCGCATGCGGATCTTCCAGGAGGAGATCTTCGGCCCGGTGGTGTCGGTGACGTCGTTCCAGGACTTCGACGACGCGGTCCGCATCGCCAACGACACCTCCTACGGCCTGGGCGCGGGCGTCTGGACGCGCGACATCAACACGGCCTACCGCGCGGGCCGCGCCATCCAGGCGGGCCGCGTCTGGACGAACTGCTACCACGCCTACCCGGCCCACGCCGCCTTCGGCGGCTACAAGCAGTCGGGCATCGGCCGCGAAACCCACAAGATGATGCTGGAGCACTACCAGCAGACCAAGAACCTCCTCGTCAGCTACTCCCCCAAGAAGCTCGGCTTCTTCTAAGAAGTTGAGAACGGTGCCTGACCTGCATAAACGCCACGGTCGGGCACCGTCCTCCGGCCTCGGGGAGGCAATCGAAACCGATCGATTCCAGAGTCACCTCTCTCCGATAACCCACCACCGACGCGCGGCATTGGCCCGCGAGTGCCGCCATGGCCGACGTAGACGGTGGTCGGCGCGTGGGCGGCGTTGCCGCACATGCTGTAGGTGGATCCGGGGGTGTGGCCGGGGGTCACGAAGGCGCGCGGTACCGAGACCCGGTACCGCAGCGGTGCCCCGCCGTCCACGGCCCGGTTGGCGGGGTAGTTGACCAGCCCGAAGGCCAGCGCGGCGACCGCCCAGCTCATGAGTGTGGCGGTCGCCCCGGCCCTGAGGAACGGACTCAGCATGCCGAGTATGAAGGGGATGACGATCGGGCCCATCAGGCCGACCACCCGCCTGGACCCGAATGCCGGCTTCGGCAAGGGCTGACCTCCGGGCGCCAAACCGGTGGGCACGGCAGGCGCAATCCACGCCGTGCCCACCAACGGCAGGCCGACCTCGCAGCGTCACCTCCAACGTCCGTCGGCCGAAGGTTGGAGGCATCACCAACCCACCGACCACCGGAGCGAGCACATGACCACCACACTGATCACTGGAGCGAACAACGGACTCGGATTCGAGACGGCCCGGCGCCTGATCGAGACCCGGCACACCGTCTACGTCGGGGCACGCGATGCCCAGCGCGGTCAGGCGGCGTCCGATTCAACGCTGTCGACCCCGGCTACACCGCCACCGACCTCAACGGCCACCGCGGCACCAACACCGTCGAAGAGGGCGCGGAGATCATCGTCCGCATGGCCGCCATCGGAGCCCACGGCCCGACCGGCGGCTTCTTCGACAAGGCCGGCCCGGTCGTCTGGCAACCCAGACCGACTCCACCCAGGAAGAGGGAAATCGTGGTGCAACGCCTGGTACCGGTGACGGATCACGCAACCGCCTCCAGGGAACGAACGGGCCGGGCGCCGCTTACGGCCGCCCGCGTCGCGCAGGGTCGACCCGCGTACCGCGCTCGTTGTCCGGGCCTCGACGCGGCCCGGCCCGGCCCGGCCCGGCCCGGAGAGCTGGTGTCAGTGGGCGGGTACGAGGCCAGGCTGAAGTCCGCCTGGGAGGAAACCAACGTCGTCGCGCCCGCCGCTGACCGGGATGAGGCCCATGCCCTGCCGGGCAGCATCGCGGGCCGTCTCCTCTTCGCCTCCACAGACATTCCCCTTCAGGGTACGAGCGGTCACCGTGCGCGGCATGTCCGTCGTGGACGCCTGATCGGCCGCACGGGACGCGGATGCGGTCAGGCTCGTGGCGGTCAGGCTCGTGGGTGACTCGGGGCAGTGGCCCGGATGGCGCGGCAGGCCGGGCCTTGGGACCATTGCCCCGGAGGACAGCCATGACTCATGACCCGCCAGCGTCTCCGCAGTCTCCGTCGGACGGGCCACCGTCGCGCAAGGACGACGGCCGGGTGGACCGGCCTGGCGGCATGGAGACGGCCGGGGCCGGGGACGACGCTCCAGGGGATGCCGAGCGCGTCGAGCCGTCCCCCGGCTCCGGAAAGCGACGCCGGTTGCCCCACGTCACGCTGCCCGGCTGCTGGGGCGCGCTCGTCCTGGCGTGCTTGTCCTTCACTCCGTCGCTGCTTCCCCGCGGAGGCATCCTCCAAGGGCTGGTCTGTGGCATCAGCGCGGCCATCGGCTACGGGCTCGGCGTGGTCGCGGCCTACGTGTGGCGCGCTTTCGCCGACCGGGACGCGCGGAGCCCTTCGCGCAGGTCATGGCTCCTCCTGCTCGTCTGCACGATCGTGCTGTTCGGCGTCGCGTTCGGGCTCGGACAGTACTGGCAGCACGAGATCCGCGGACTCATGGGGGTCACCGAATACAACGTCCTCACCGCCGTTGCCTGCCCGTTCGTCGCCGCTCTCGTCTTCTGGCTCCTGCTGCTGGCCGGAAGGGGCCTCCGGCGCCTGTACCGCTGGGCCGCCCGCCTGCTCGGGCGCTGGATCGGCCCGCGAGCGGCGCGGGTGGTCGGCTGGCTCCTCGTGGCGGGTCTGGCCTGGTCCGTGTTCAGCGGGCTGCTGCTGAGCGGCTTCGTGAACGCGGCAAACGAGGCGTTCTCGGTGCGTGACACGCAGACGCCGGAAGGCGTGCACCAGCCCGCGTCCACCCTGCGCTCGGGCGGGCCCGGTTCTCTGGTGCCGTGGGACACGCTCGGCCGGCAGGGCCGGGCCTTCACCGGCAGCGGACCGTCGGCCCGGGACATCGGCGCGTTCACCCACCGCCCGGCGCAGGAGCCCGTCCGGGCCTACGCCGGACTGTCGACCTCCGACGACACGGAGAGCCGGGCGGAGCGAGCCGTCGCGGACCTCGAACGGGCGGGCGGATTCAAGCGCGCGAACCTGCTGGTGATGACCACCACGGGAAGCGGCTGGGTCGATCCCGCCGCTGTGGACTCGTTCGAGTACCTCGGCAACGGCGACTCGGCCACCGTGGCGATGCAGTACTCGTACCTGCCGTCGTGGCTGTCCTATCTCGTCGACCAGTCCAAGGCGCGCGAGGCCGGCCGCGAACTCTTCGACGCTGTCTACGACACCTGGTCCAAGCTGCCCCAGGACCAGCGTCCGCGGCTGTTCGTAGCAGGTGAGAGCCTGGGATCGTTCGGCGGTGAGACGGCCTTCAGCGGGGAGTACGACCTGCGCAACCGCACCGCCGGCACCCTGTTCGCCGGTCCGCCCAACTTCAACACCCTGTTCCGCGAGTTCAGCGATCACCGCGACGCGGGGAGCCCCGAGATCGAGCCCGTCTACAAGCAGGGGCGGACCGTCCGGTTCACCGACGACCCGACCACCGGGATGCCTCCGACGGACCGGCAGTGGGACGGCACGAGGGTGCTGTACCTCATGCACCCTTCCGATCCGATCGTCTGGTGGAGTCCCGGCCTTGCCCTCTCCGAACCCGACTGGATCGGAGAGGCACCCGGCAAAGACGTGCTCGACGCCATGGTCTGGATGCCCTTCCTGACCTTCTGGCAGGTCACCGCCGATCTGCCGTTCTCCACGGGCGTACCGGACGGCCACGGCCACACGTACAAGGCCGCGTACGTCGACGGCTGGAACACCGTCATGCGGCCGACCGGATTCACGGCGCAGGACCTGGACCGGCTGAGGGACATCATCCGCCCGAAGGGCTGAGCCGCCCGACCGCCACGGGGCCTTTGCCGCCGCGCGGTCAGCGCAGCAGGAACCCGGCCACGTAGCCCAACGCATTGACCGCCCAGTGCAGGCCCATGGGAGCCAGCAGACTGCCGCTGCGGCGACGCAGCTCGCAGAACAGGACGCCCGCTGCCGCCGTGAACAGCACGGCCGCCACGGCCGCCAGGGCGCCGCCGAGCTCGGAGTCGCCGAAGACCGTGGTCAGGGCGGGTTTCGCCGTCGCCAGGTGCAGGGACGGCAGCACGTGCCACAGGCCGAACAGCAGGCTCGACACGGTGGTCGCCCATACCGCCCCGCGGTCGCGGCACACCAGACCGTAGAGCACGCCGCGGAAGGCGATCTCCTCCACCAGGACGGTGCCGACGGGGACCAGCACGAGAACACGTAGCATCAGCTCGCTCCCGCTCATCCCGTCGTACCGCCGGTCCTCGAACAGCGTTCGGGTGGCCGGCAACAGGGCCCCCACGAGGTAGACGGCGCCGACCAGGCCGATGAGGACCAGCGCCCAACGGGCACCGCGGGCCAGTGTGCCGGGCGCCAGGCCCGCGTCCGCCCGGGTACCGCCGGCCCAGCGGAGCACACCGAGCAGCAGGACGCTGACCACGACGGCCGTCACCAGGCCGAACAAGCCACTCCAGACGTGCATGACCAGGTTCGCGGCGACGAGAACAGCCACCGTGAGTCCTACGGCCGGCCAGGTGCCGATCCGTCTGAGGCATCGGCTCCGCGGTATGCCGCCCGCGGCACGGCGCCCTGGTACCTCGCGCCGCTCGGCATCGTCGGGGTCGCGGCAGGGCATGAGGGTCTGTCCTTCGGTTTCGCCCGCGGTCCGTCTCACCCTCCCCTGGCCCCACGCTACCGGGCACCTCCCCGAGGCGCTCGATCGCGAACGTCCACGTCCCGCTTCCGGCGGCGTTGCCGCGCCCCACAATCGGTGGGGCCACGGTCCCAGGGACATCGAGTACTCGCCTCGCGCAGGTCGGCAACAGCCTTCCTGAGCCTCCGGGGTCCTTCGGCCAGGCGAAGGAGGGCTTGTGAACCATTACCTGCCCATCGCTGACCACGGTGTGGTCGGCGATCTTCAAACGGCCGCGCTCGTGACTTCCGGCGGAACGATCGACTGGTGGTGCACGCCTCGTTTCGATTCCCCCAGCATCTTCGGCTCGCTCCTGGACAGTGAACGAGGAGGCCATTGCCGGCTCGCCGCGGAGCTCCCTGACGAGAGTGGTGGGACGGTTCGCCAGCTGTACCTCTCCGACACCGCCGTCCTGGTCAACCGCTTCCTGACTCCCGATGGCGTCGGCGAGGTCGCCGACTTCATGCAACCGATCGAGGGCACCGTCCCGGCCACCGGCCCCGTAACACTGCAGACCGACGGGGACGACATCACGGCCCGTTTCGCCCTCGAGGCCGGCGAAATCGCCGCCGTCGTGCTGACCAGCGCCGCGAGCGGCGGCCCCGTACCGCACGCGCCCTCGCTGGACGGCATCGCCGATGAGCTGGAGGCCTGCCGCCCCTTCTGGCACGCGTGGCTGCGCCCTTCCACCTACCGCGGCCGCTGGCGGGACATGGTCAACCGCTCGGCGATCACCCTTCGCTCCTGCTCATGCCCCGGGTCGGCTTCCTGTCTCCTCGGGACCCGGCCTGGCTGACCACCCTCGACGCCATGGACCAGGAGCTGGTCAGTGACAGCCTGGTCTACCGGTACGACCCTGCGGCCTCCCCCGACGGCCTGCGCGGTTCGGAGGGGACCTTCAACCTCTGCAGCTTCCTCTATGTCGAGGCTCTGGCGCGGTCCGGCAGGCTCCACCAGGCCCGGTACGCCTTCGACAAGATGCTCACCTACGCCAACCACGTCGGCCTGTTCGCCGAGGAGATCGGGCCTTCGGGCGAACAGCTCGGCAACTTCCCCCAGGCGTTCACGCATCTCGCCCTCGTCGCTGCGGCCATGGCCCTCGACGAACAGCTCGACGAGGCGGAGACGCGGCCGGGAGCCGGCGCCGGACGCCCTCGCCCTCCGACGCGCGGAGGCGAAGCCGGTGGCTGATGCAAGTACGTCCAGACATCCGTCGGCGGCACAGCGACGGGTCCTCGCCCCGCTCGCGCTCGCGCAGTTCATCTGCAGCTTCGCCGGCTCGAACATGAACGTGATGATCAACGACATCAGCCAGGACCTCGACACCACCGTGCAGGGCGTTCAGGTCGCGATCACGATCTTCCTGCTCGTCATGGCCGCGCTGATGATCCCCGGCGGGGGGCTGACCGACCGCTACGGCAGCAAGCACTGCTTCCTGGCCGGCCTCGTCGTGTACGGGATGGCGCCCTGCTGAGCGCCGCCGCCCCGGGCCTGGGCGTCCTGATCCTCGGCAACTCGATCCTCGAGGGTGTCGGTACAGCCCTGCTCATCCCGCCCGTGTACATCCTCACGACGCTCCTCTTCACGGACATGGCCTCCCGGGCCCGCGCATTCGGGGCGATCATGGCGTTGGGCGGCATCGGCGCTGCGGCAGGTCCGCTGATCGGCGGGCTCATCACCTCGTGGCTCAGCTGGCGGGCCGCGTTCGTGTTCCAGGCCCTGGTGATCGCGTTGATCATCGTGCTGAGCCGCCACATCGAAGATCCCCTGCCACCGGATCCGACACGCCCCTTCGACACCGCCGGAGCCGTCCTCTCGGCCGCCGGCCTCGTCCTCGTCGTCATGGGCATCCTGGCGGCCGACAACAACGTCTGGCGGCGAGGGACCAGCGCGATTCCTGTCGGCAACTTGACGCCGGATCCGGGGTCAGCCGACGTGGACGTGGGGGCCGCGCGAGCGGTCCGGTTCGGCCTCGCGGGTGACGGGGGCGACCTCGCCCGGTCCGAAGAGGAAGAAGCTCAGGCGGTTGGCCATCGGGTTGCGCTCAGTCCACTCGAAGTAGATGTGAACGCGCTGGCCAGTCGTTTTCCAGACGTGCAGGAACAGTGCAGCCCGAGCGTCGGGAATGCTGGAGCTCTCCAGGGTGAGGACACGACAGCGGCCGTGCAGCACCGCTCCGCGCGCCCGTTGCCCCATCTCCAACCGCCCGGCCCAAGCTTGACTTCGCACAGAGGCCTGGCTGAGATCGTGCCGCGACCGCGACCGCAGGACGGTGCTACGCGTCTTAGCTGAGGAAGTCGAGGAGCATCTGGCGGCTGGTCTGTGAGGTCAGGCTGCCGTAGACGTCATCGAACGCATGCTCGGCGAAAGGCAGTTCCTCCACCGTGATATCGACGCCTTCGGCTCGGAGCGAGGCGCCGAAGTCCTTGATGGTTTCGGGGCGGGAGCTGCGGTCGCGGTCTCCCACGACGAGCAGTGTCCGCTGCAGACCCATCCGGATGTCGGTGGTCGGGGAGACCTCGCGGTATCGCTCGGGGTATTGGGCAGGCGTGCCGCCCGTGAACAGCTCTGCGGCCTCGCGGGTGCCCGCGACGTCGTCCTTCCACATGGTGGTGACATCGGTGCCGGGGTAGAAGCCGACCACCGAGAATGGCGGCTTCGGGGTGGTCCCGTCGGTGGCCTGCATGGTGCCGTTCTGAAGGCGGTAAGCGGTGTTCATGGCGAGGGTGCCGCCGGCCGACATGCCACCCAGCGAGATACGGGAGCTGTCGATGCCGTACTGGTCGGCGTGGTGCTGCACCCAGCCCAGGGCGGACATGAGGTCGTGCGGGGCCTTGTCCCACGTGGGGCGGTCGGGGGAGGCCAGCCTGTAATCGACCGCTATCACGGCCACACCGTGGTCCGCCAGCCAACGGCCGGTACCACGCAGGTCGCTCTTGTCGAAGGTGTGGAAGCCTCCGGCATGGGCGAGCACGATGGCCGGCGCCTTGTTCCCCCGGCCCTTCCTGGCCAGGTATATATCTGCTTCGAGTGCCTCGCCGTCACGGGTGGCATAAATCTGGGTTGTGTCCGGCGTGGCACCCCCGGAGGAGGCGAGCTGGCCGAAGACCTGGCTGAAGGAGATCTTCGTACCGGCGTCGCGAGCGGCAACGAACTGAATGCTGCCGACGACCAGACCGGCGATGGTCGACAGAGCGGTCACCGCGGTGAGGACACGCCCCCAGCGCACCAGGCCGCTGCGCCAAGCCAGGGCTGCCAGGGCAGCGCCGGCCAGGGCGAGGAGCGCCACCTGGAAGGGGTACTGTCCGCCGACGACCGGGCCAATCACGCCGGCCTTGGGGATGGCCGGAAAGTATGCGCCCAGCATGATCGCGCCTGTGAGGAAGGCCAAGATCGAGGCGATCGAAGCGGCGACGACACGCAGGAACCTCTTGATCCTGCCAGGAGGCGCGGCCTGCGAGGCAGGTGCCGGGCGTCGGACTATGGACATGGTTGCGTTCCTTGGGGTGGGCGTAGTGCGGGAGGCGGACGGTGCCTCCGGAGTGGACGCCACAAGGTTCGCTTTCAGGGCCGGTGATCTGCGTCCCCCGGAGGGGCCAACCTGCCGCGTAGCTCTCCAGGGCTACGCCGACACCGAAGGAGCCGTTCCGGCTGTCGGCAGGCAAGACCGCATGCCGTCCCAGGTCGGGACTGTCCAGGGGCTGGGAGCGGCATGGGCACGCCGGGCTACGGGGCGGCCCGAAGCGACGGTGCCCAGCGGGCCGCGTCGCCGGGGGCGACCAGGCCGGATTCGTAGGCGAAGACGGCGGCCTGGGTGCGATCGCGCAGCTGCAGCTTTCGCAGGATGCGGCCCACGTGCGTCTTGACCGTCTCCTCGGCGACGACCAGCACCTGGGCGATCTCCGCATTGGAGAGGCCCTGTGCCACCTGTGCGAGAACTTCGGTCTCGCGGTCGGTAAGGGCATCGATGCGCACGCCGGTCGGCCGCTTGGCACCAGGACTCACGCGGGAGAATTCGGCGATGAGCCGCATGGTGATGTCGGGTGCAAGTAGAGCCTCGCCCCGGGCCACTACCCTTACGGCTTCCGCGAGCTGGATGCCGGAGGCGTCCTTGAGCAGAAATCCGGAGGCCCCGGCGCGCAGTGCCTCGTAGACGTACTCGTCGAGGTTGAAGGTGGTCAGGATGAGGATCTTCGTCGATGTTCCGGGCGTCGACGTGATCTGGCGGGTGGCCTCGATGCCGTCCAGGCCGGGCATCCGGATGTCCATCACGATCACGTCGGGTGCCAGTTCCCCAGCCCAGGCGACGGCCTGCGATCCGTCCTCGGCGGTGGCAACGACCTCGATGTCGGGCTGGGCTCCGAGCAGGACGGAGAAGGCGTCCCGGACCATGGCCTGGTCGTCGGCGATGAGCACACGGATGGTCATACGTCGATCTCCTTGATCTCCTTGCCGGCGGCGGGCGCGGTACGGGCGGGCAGGACCGCGCTGACCTCGTAGCCGCCTTCGGGGGTGGGGCCGATGGCCAAATCACCGCCGAGCATTGCGATGCGCTCCCGCATGCCGATGACACCGTGCCCGGCCCCTGGTGAGGGGGCAGCGGGGAGCGCGGCAGGCCCGTTGACGACCCTCAGGCCCAACGCATCGCATGCATAGGTGAGTTCGATGCTCGTCTCGGCACCGGGAGCATGGCGCAGAATGTTGCTGAGGGCTTCTTGGATGATGCGGTAGGCCGACAGTTCCACGCCCGGGGGCAGATGGCGGGCAGTGCCCTCGATCCGGGTGGTCGCGGGAAGGCCGGCAGCGCGTACGTTGCCGAGCAGCCCGTCAAGCTGTGCCAGGGAGGGCTGCGGGCTGGTGCCGGTCGTACTGTCGCCGGGGCCGTTCGACCGCAGCAGACCCAGCATGTGGCGCAGTTCGGCCAGTCCTTCCAGGGCGTTGGCGCGGATCGAGGCCAGCTCAGTGACCAGTTCTGGTGGTGGAGCCTGGACCCGATAGGGCGCGGCATCGGCTTGGATGGAGATGAGTGACAGGTGATGGGCCACGACGTCGTGCAGCTCGCGTGCGATCCGAGTGCGCTCTTCCAGGACAGTGCGCAGTGCTCGTTCCCGGGCCGTGGCGGCGATCTGCTCGGTGAGGCGTGCGTGGTCCTCGCGGCGGCCGCGTACCACGGCTCCGATGAGCACGGCCAGAGCGAACAACGCGAGGGCCCCGGTGATCATCTTCCATGAGCCGACGGAACAGCCGGACAGCTTCAGCAGAACAGCCAGCAGGGTGCTGAGTACGGCCGCAGTGATCGCCGAGAGCAAGCGCACCCGCAGCGCGAGAAGGAAGAGGACCCCTGCCTGCACCATCCACACGTAGATCTGAGTGTCGTGGGTGGGCGGATACTCCAACGTGATACCGGTGACGACGGCCATCGACAGCCACCAGGCGGACGTTGGCCAGCGCAGGGCCACCACCAGCATGGCCGCGTGCCCGACGGCCGAGATCGGGGCGGTCGCGCCCGCCGCCGCGGCAGTCAGAGCGGCTGCGAGCAACACGAGGCCGTGGGGTAGCCAGCGTAGCCAACGGGGCCAGGCCAGCGGCGGCATGGGGCAGCTTCGTATGGTGATGAGGTCAGCCCGCAGGATGCGAAGGCTGGGGAGGTCTGCCATCGCAGCGGTCGTCTCGGGCACGTGTTCATTATCGGACATCGCACCCACCCCGGTGCGGTCCGGAAGCCAGGCGCTCAACGACCGTGTCGACACACAGAGGCGCGGTGACGAAGGTGGCCCGCAACCCCCGACGCAGCCGCACAGATCGTTTCACTCGTTCATGACGCCTTCCATTCCGAGATCCCTGAAACGACCCTACGGAGCGGCCCCTTGGCCAGCATCCCGCTGGAGAGCCATATCTGGATGTAGCTCTTCAGGGGGACGAGACGCTTGTCGAGCAGGCCCACGACATGACGCCGCGCTGCCGCCCGGCGCCCCGGAGCCGATCAACGCCTGCCGACGAACCACCAACGGCTGTGTGAACACCCGGTCTGACCATCCGGGCGGACCGTGTGAGGTGCTGTCAGAGCCCCGTGTCAGGATCCTCCCCAGGTCGGTGACGTCGATGCCGTCCCCGGATGCGACCCATCGGGCGCACCGGGGCAGCCTGGCGCCCGGCCCGGGCCACCCACCCGGGGCGGCGCGTCAAGAAGGGGTGCGGATGGACATCGACGGCGATGTCGCGGAGGCGTGGCGCCCGGCCACACCGCTGTCACGGCTGCGGGAGCTGGCAGCGCAGGCTCCGGGGCCGGCCCGGATCGTGGCGTCCCGGATAGGGCTGCCGGCCGAGCTGGCTGAGGAGGTGGCCGTTCGGGCCGTCGCGGGCGGCCCCGACTGGTTCGCGGTGCTGCGCGCGCTCGCCGCCCACCCGGCCACCTCGGCCGAGCGGCTGGCCGAGCTCGCCGCCCACCCGGAGGAGTCGGTGCGCCGGGTGGTGGCAGTGCACCGCGCGACCCCCAAGACGGCGCTCAAAGCGCTGGCCCGGGACGGATCGGCAGCAGTGCGCCGGGCCCTGACCGGGCGCGAGAGACTCCCGCGCAAGGTGGCCGCGCTGCTGGTCACCGACACCTCCGCCGAAGTCCGGCTGACCCTGGTCCGGCGGATCGACGCCCGGCCGGAGCACCTGCGGGCCCTCGCCACCGACCCGGACGAGCGGGTCCGCCGGGTGGTGGCCGCACTCGGCCACGCCGGCGACGCGGACCTCACCGACCCGGACCCGGGGGTGCGCCGCACCGCCGTCAACAAGCGCTCAGCAGGAGAACTCGCGCCGCTGCTCGACGCCCTGGCGCAGGACCCCGACACCCGCGTCCGGGAGCTGATGGGCCAGCAGTACCACAACCGCACCCCGGCCGTGCTGGCCCGGCTCGCGGCCGACCCCGAACCGTGCGTCCGGGCCGCCGCGGCGGCCAACGCGTTCACCCCCGTCCGGCAGCTCACCGAACTGGCCGGCGACCCGAGCCTGGCCGTGCTCGCCGCCATCAGCCAGAACACGACGGCCCCGCCCGAGACCCTCGCCCGGCTCGTCGACACGATCACGCGCTCGTTCGGTGACAGCGAGAGCATCGCGCACGGGCAGGAGCAGGACGTCCAGCGCCTCGCGTATGCGGCGCTGGAACACCCCGCCACCCCGCCCGAGTCACTGCGCGCACTGCACGCACTGGGCCTGTGGCCGTATTTCCACCCCGGCAACGCGATGGACCAGCCGAACTGGCCCGCGGACCTACTGGTCGAGTTCGGGCTGACGTACTGTGCGGGCACGGTGTCGGGCAAGGCGGAAATCGAGAGCTTCGCGGCGATCGACGACGCCCGGCACACCGAACCGCTGGGGGACGTGCTCGCCACCATGGCCCGCAGCCCGATCTACTACCTGCGCCGCGCCGTCGCCAACCGGCACACCCCACCGGAGGCGCTCGCCGAATTCGTCCGCGATCCCGCCCGCGCCGAGGACACCGGCCTCCTCAACGACATCGCCAAGAACCCGGCGACCCCGATCCAGATCCTGCTGACCTGGGCCGAGGCGGGCGTGCGCCAATACGGCATGCTGAAGAATCCCGCCCTGCCCGAGCCCGTGCTCGCCGCCATCGCGGCGGGCACGGACACCTCGGACGCCGCGCAGGCCCGCGCCATGCTGGAGGTCCGGGCACTCCGGGCCGGAACGGAGACCCCGTGCTGACCATGTCCTCCTGGCGGGCCCGGTTCGACCGGATCGCCGACACCTCTGAGGTGGTCGAGCGGCTGGGTTCCCAGGCGAACATGGCCGACTACCTCCAGGACACGGGCATCGCGTGGTACCACCACCAGGGCGATCTGGTGGTTCCGGAGGACCTCGACCTCGACATCGCGCTGGTCGTCGACGGCGACCTGATCGTGCACGGTTTCCTGGACGACTACGTCTCCGACATCGGCATGCTGGTGGTCCTCGGCGACCTGGTGGTCCGCGACCTGGTCTCCTGGGGCTCGGTGTACGTTGCGGGCGACCTGCGGGCCGAGGGCATCGTCTACGGCTACTACAACGACTTCACCTTCGAGGTGGAGGGCGCGGTGCATGCCCGGGCGCTGGTGCTGTACGACAAGTCCGCCTCCTACCGCTCGGGCGAGCTGGAGGTGGAGGTGGAGTCCTACTCCCCGCCCAAGGAGCAGCTTCGGGCGGCCCGCGACATCCTCGTCCCGCAGGTGTACGACGGCGGCGCGAAGCGCGCCAGGCAGGGACGGCCGCCGAAGCTCCGCCGCCCGAGCTACCAGCGGGTATGCCGCCGACTGCGGGAGGGTAAACCGCTGTTCCGCAGCGCGTAGAAGCGCCGCGTGCTCCGTGACGACGACCTTCCCCAGCGCGGCGCCGTCCTCATCCGGCCTCGGGGGTCGCTGGAACCGTGGTCGGCGCTGAGATTGATCACGCTGGCTGTGGTGGTCGGAGAGACGGGCCGTGTCTTTCCCGCCGCCGTCCCTGTTGGTCGGGTCGACGCGTGCATCGGTTTGGACCCCACGTCGGGCCGATGCAGTCCGCGGCCCCAGATTCCGCGCTCTGGCATCGGGGCCGCGTGAGCTTTCCCCGAGGCATGCGAAGGTCCTGGCCCCCGAGCGGTCAGGGCCTTCGTGCTGCCGGGCGTTGTCCGTACAGCCCGGCCGCCGGCAGACTGCTGGGGCTGCCGGACCGGGGCCCGATGCGCCACAGGCTCCAAGGGCTCAGGCGCAGCAGTCACAGCCCGACTTGCAGCCGCATCCGCCCGCAATCTCAACAGGGTCTGGCGCAGCGGCCTGCGCAGTCGGTGCGCAGCAGTCCTTGCCCTGCCAGAGGTCGCGGCCTTCCTTGAGGGCAATGGCTGAGATGACGAGGGCGGCAATCGGGTCGGCCCAGGTCCAGCCGAGGGTGGCGTTGAGGAGACAGACGAGCAGCACGGCCAAGTCCCGGATCGCCTCGCCTCCGTCGGCGAGCATCGCGGCCAGGTCCACCGCGACGCGGCCCGGGTCGTACCCGGTCCCGTGCGGCCGCAGCCGGTGCAGAGCGTTGCTGAAGCCGCTGGTCAGCGTGGTGGCGTCGGCCAGATCCGCGAGCAGACGCCAGCCGGCGCGGTTGACCACCCCGTACCCGTCGGCGCTGACGACGAGCTGCGAAGAACTTGTTGGACGGGATGACTGGGCGATGCCACAGTCTGGCTGTGACCATGATCAGCAGCCATTCCGCACCTGTTTCGTTGCCCGACGGCCTCACCCTGCGACAGGCGAGGCCCGCAGATCTTGAGCAGATCGGCGCGCTCCTGTCCGAGCGCGGTGAGCCGGACGACGCGATCGACCACCGGCTGGTGGTCACCGACCCCGACGCGGGCCTGTCCGCCTGCGCCGTGGTTGTCGACGGCGACCGGGTCGTGTCCACCGCGACGCTCCTCGACGAAGAGGTGCGCATCGGAGGCGTCCGTCTGCCCGCCGGCCAGGTGGAACTGGTCGCCACCGAGAGCGAGTACGAGGGACGCGGGCTCGTGAGGGCGCTGATGCACTGGGCTCACGAGCGTTCCGCCGCGCGTGGCCACCTCGTCCAGGCGATGATCGGAATCCCGTACTTCTACCGGCTGTTCGGCTATGAGTACGCCATCGACATACCGCAGGCGCTGAACGTGAACGCCCTGCCGCCTGGCGAGGGAACGGCCACGCTCCGTGCCGCCCGGCCTTCCGACATCCCCTCCATGGCTGCCCTGCAAGCCTCGGCCCAGAGCGGGTTCGACGTGACCATGCCACACTCGGCAGCGTGCTGGCGATGGCTCCTGGACCACGAGGCGAGCAACCTCTGGGTTCTCGAGCACGCCGACACGGTCATTGCCACCGCGCGCACCACGCCTCCCGGTGAGGAGATGCTCCTGGCCGAGGCCGCGGCACGCGACGAGGCGGCGGCACGCGACCTCCTGAGCGGCGTCGCCGCCCTGGCACCCGGCGACCGGATACGGATCGTCCATCGGGCAGGCACCGTGACGGGCAACGCGTGGCAGGAGTTCATCGAGCACGAACCGCACCGGAACGCAGAGCAGTACTACATCCGCATCCCGGATGTCGCAGCGCTGCTCGACAAGCTGCGTCCGCTGTTCCGGCAGCGCCTCACCACGGCCGGGATCGACCGCACTGGCCGAGACATCGTCATCTCGACCTTCGGCGCCCACTACCGGATTCCCGTTCTCGCCGACGGGCTCGGTGAGGTCGTCACCGGCGGCCCGATACAGTCGCCCGGAGCTGTGGAAGGCGCCGGGGTGGCGCCCGACCATTTGGCCGCCCTGCTGTTCGGCCCGCACGGGATGGAAGGGCTGACCCGGATCCGCCCCGACGTCTACTCCGCGGACGAGGAGCTGTTCCAGGTGCTTTTCCCTCCACTCACCGCCGACGTACTCAGCTACTACCTCCCGTACTAGTGTCCTGCGCCGGAGCTCCTAGTGATCTGGTTTGGAGATCCTGTCGCAGTAGCGGCAGATGCGGTCGAGGATCTGGTCGGCGGTCTTGGTCCACTTGAAGGGCCGGGCCTCATCGTTCCAGACCTTGATCCAATTCTCGAGGGCGGCCTTGAGGTCGTCGAGGGAGCAGAACACTCCGCGTTCGAGGCAGCGTCGTTCCAGCTCGGCGAACCACCGCTCGACCTGATTGATCCATGACGAGTACGTGGGGGTGAAGTGGAGCTGGAAGCGGGGATGTGCCAGGAGCCACTTGTGCACCACGGGTGCTTTGTGAGCGGAGAGGTTGTCGCAGATCACGTGGACCGCCAGGCCCTTGCCGGTCTGGCGGTCGATCTCGTCGAGGAAGTCCCGGAAGTCCACGGCCCGGTGCTGCGCGGACAGTTTTGTGATCACCTTGCCCGTCGCGGTGTTCAACGCGGCGAACAGGTCGACGGTGCCGTGGCGGACGTAGTCGAAACTCCGCCGCTCGGGCACCCCGGGCAGCATCGGCAGCACCGGCGCGGTCCGCTCCAGGGCCTGGATCTGCGGTTTCTCATCCACCGCGAACACGACGGCGTTCGCCGGCGGGGCCAGGTAGAGGCCCACCACGTCACGGACCTTGTCGATCAGGAACGGGTCCGGTGAGATCTTGAACGTCTCGGTCCGCCATGGCTGCAGACCGAACGCATGCCAGATCCTCAGCACACTCGCAGGCGAGATCCCCACGACCTTGGCCAGCTCCCGCTTCGACCAGTGCGTCCCACCCGCAGGGGTCTCCTCAAGAGTGCGGACCACCACCTCTTCCACCTGGGCGTCGGTGATGCTCCTCGGCACCCCGGGCCGCGGTTCGTCCGCCAGGCCCTCCAGCCGGTCCCGCAGGAACCGGGTCCGCCATCTGGCCACCGTCTTGCGCTCTGTGTCCAGCCGCGCAGCGACCATCGTGTTGTTCCACCCACGCGCGCACGCCAACACGATCCGCGCGCGCTGGGCCAGGCCCTGCGCCGTTGAACGCCGCTTGGCCCAGCTCTCCAGCGTCAGTCGTTCAGCCTCCGACAGCACCACTGGCGGGAGCCTGTTATCGCCCATCCCACCAGGACACCGGACCGATCCGGGCCCCGTCAGGCAGAACCCAAGATCTGAAACAGAACACGCCTCATGGGGCGAGCCCAGACCTCAAAACCAGATCACTAGGTAGTTCCGGCGCAGGCTCGAACGGCCAACGCGCCTGATCGACGTCCGGAACCCCGGTCGCCGAGGCGCGGCAGATCTACCGACGGATCACTGACGCAGGACACTAGCCTCCGCCTTTCAGTTGGGTTCTCCTCCAGCAGGAGCGTTGAGGCGTTCGACCTTGCCGTTCGTCTGGGGCCGATAGGGCCGGGTTCACTTGCCGCGTTGCGGCAGCTCGTTGCCCGGGGACTTGCGCAGCTGTTGAGGCCCTGCCTGACTGCGTCGGGAGCACCGGCGCTCAAGTCCTGGCCTGGGGCTTCTGCGTCTCCATGGCACCGGCCGACGAAGTGCCCATGGGTGTGGGCGGCGTGCCACCAACCTTGGTCCGGATAGGGTGATAATCATAGTTGAGATGGACTATGGCGATTATGGCCATCACAGTCCTGATGATGTGAAGTTGGTTCAGGAGGCGGCCGCGGTCGCTGTTTCCTGGGTTCTCGGGGGAGAGCTAACGCGCCGGCAGTCAGACCTGTTGGCCATCGGCTACCACATGAGCGGCCACCAGGCGGTTGGGGACTCGGGGTGGGTCTACGACTGGGAGAGGGCCCTTCGTGGCGTCCTTGACGGTGCGACCGACAGCGAGGAGAGCCGTCGGCTTGTGGCTGTGGCGAAGGAGACGGCGCTGCGGGACATGCGGAATCACCTGCATTGCGTCGTCGAGATGGACTGGTGGTTTCGCAGCGAGGACTGGCCGGGTTACCACGAAATCCTGCGCAGGATCATCGCCGCCGGCGGACCAGAGGCCCAAGAGACGACGGGTCCGGCCGGCGCCGAGTTGTAGTGCTGGGCACTCTGCGGGGATGTCCGCGCCTGGGAACGCGAGCGCGGTCGTCCTGGTCAGGTTTTGCTTGACGTCAAGCCTGTTCTGCACGGCGCGCTGTGAGGACAACCTGGCATCCGGCGCGGATACCGGCCACCGGCCGCCGCTCATAGCAGCGCTTCCAGCCGGATGGGCAGGTCCGTCAGACGTTTGCCGGTGGCGTTGAACACCGCGTTCCCGATGGCCGCCGGGACTCCCACGATGGTGATCTCCCCCAGCCCCTTGACCCCGAGGACCACGGCGGCGGGCGCGTGCACGCGGGTGCCCTCGGCGAGGATCTCGTCGATGTAGCCGTTGCCGCGCTGTGCGGGCAGGACACCGATGTACGCGGTGATCGGGTGGTAGTTGTTGCGGGCCGGGACCACGAAGCCCACTGGACCGCCACCGTCGGCGAGTTCGGCGATGTGCCACCACGCGTGCGGGCTCTTGAACCCGGCGAACTCTCCGTCGTAGTGCCGTTCCGCCGCCTCGCGCGGGCTCAGCGCGGATGCCAGTTGCGCCTGGCCGTGGGCGTCGAGGGTGCCCGGCCATGACCGAGGCCATCAGGGCGACGAGGTTCTCGCGGTCGGCCACCGGGCGGAAGACGAGACGCCCCTTGGACTCCGGGAGTAGGGACGACGGGGTCCACTGCAGCCGCAGCCGCTCGACCAGCAGCCGTGCGCCCGTGCTCTCCAGCACGCGCGTGCGCGATTCACCTCGCGGGCTGCGGGGTCCTCGTGCCAGTCGGGCGGGACGAAGCGGCCGTACTCCGGCAGCTTTGCGCCCGCCGGGAAGACGGTCGCCGTCCAGGGCCACACCCAGGCCCACTCGGGGCGGCGGCAGCCGCCGGCGAAGTCGTCGGTCAGTTCGTGGTCGAGGACGTAGGAGAGCCGGCAGAAGAGGTCGATCTCCTCGGGGCCGGTCAGAGGTCGGTAGCTCACCGATGTCAGTGTCCATTCAACTCCTGTGAACGGACGCAGCGTTCCGGGCCCGGCGCATCGTGCTGGTCAGGCACGCCGGGTGTCCGGGCAGAGGGCGTCGAGGGCCGCATGCTGCTCAGGCCGATTCGAGGAGGGGCGGATTTCGAGCGCCTCCGGGGTGGGGAAGCCGCGGGCCAGCTCGATGGCCTCGGCGTGGTCGGCAACTTCCAGCACGAACCAGCCTCCGAGGGTCTCCTCGCCGCTGTGCACCGGTCCCTCGGTCACCGCTGCGGACCCGTCCGCCGTCTTGCGCACGGTGACGGGGCCCTGGTCCTCGGAGTCGAGCGCGTCACCGCCCGCCAGTTTGCCCGCTGCTGCGAGCTCGCTGATCCAGGTGTCCTACGCCTTCCGGTGGGCGTCGCGGTCGGTCCGGATGCGGGCGCGTGAGGCATGTGTCTCGAAGATCACGAGGGCGTACTTCATGAGGCGTTCCTCTGTTCGGTGTGCTTGGTGGTGATGGTGGTTCTGGTGGTAGTTGGTTTGATGCGGGCGAGTGCGCCTGTCTCCAGGGCCGTCCACAGGGCGCCGTCCGGGCCCACCGTGATCCCGTGCGGCTCGGAGGCCGGGGTGGGCAGGTCATGGACGGTGACCGTGCCGTCGGAGATGACCGAGCCGACCCGGTTGCCGCCCCACTCGGTGAACCACGCCGTGCCGTCGGCGTCGGTGGTGACGGCGTGCGGCCGGGCCGAGCGGTCGGGCAGCGGGTACTCGGTGATCCGGCCGTCAGGCGTTCTCCGGCCGATCTGACCGGCCGCGATCTCGGTGAACCAGATGCTTCCGTCCGGGCCCGCGGCGATTCCGACCGGTGCGGCCGCCTCGGTGGGCAGTTCGTGGACCGTGATGCGGCCGTCCATGCCAATGCGCCCGATGGCGTTGGCCTGGTTCATCGTGAACCACATCGCGTCCCCGGCCGGCGCGATCGCGGAAGGGAACGCGCCGGTGCGCGGCAGCGGGTACTCCGTGACCGTTCCCTCGGTGGTGAGGCGGCCGATACGGTCGGCGGCGGTCTCGGTGAACCACAGCGCGCCGTCCGGCCCCGCGGCGATACCGAAGGGACCGCACTCCGCGGTCGGCAGCGAGAACTCCGACACCCGGCCGGCCGTCGTGATCCTGCCGATCCGGTGCGCCCGGTACTCCGTGAACCACAGTGCACCGTCCGGCCCGTTGCAGATGACCGTCGGACCGCAGTCCGGGGCGAGCTGATGACTGGTCGGCTCCTGCCCCGGGACCAGCCGGCCGATCCTGCCGTTGTGCACCATGGTGAACCACAGCGCGCTGTCCGCGCCCGTGGTGATCGCGTACGGGCCGCTGTCGCGACCGGACACCGCGTACTCCTCGATGGCCGGGGGCGTCACTGCTGCTGCTCCAGACCTTCGGCGGTGGCGATGCGCTCGATGTCCTGCGGGGATCCGGCCATGATGGTGCGGGCGTGCGCGGTCACCAGCTCGACGGGCCAGTCCCACCAGGCGGCCCGTGTGAGCCGTTCGATGTCGCTGTCGTCGAAGCGCTGTCTGATCGGTCTGGCCGGGTTCCCGCCCACGATGGTGTATGGCGGCACGTCGGCGGTGACCACCGCTCCGGCCGCGATCACCGCGCCGTCGCCGATCCGAATCCCCGGCATCACGGTGGCTCCGTATCCGAACCACACGTCGTTGCCGACCACCGTGTCCCCGCGGCTGGGCATGCCGGTGACGAGGTCGAGGGTCTGCTCGGTCCACTCCCCGCCGAACATGGTGAAGGGGAAGGTGGACACCCCCATCGACGGGTGGTCGGCGCCCGCCATCAGGAACCGGGTGCCCGTGGCGATCGCGCAGTACTTGCCGATGATCAGCCGTTCCGGACCGTAGGCGTACAGCACGTTGCGCTGCGCGAAGTCGGTCGCCCCGTAGGGGTCGTCGTAGTAGGTGAAGTCACCCACCACTACGTTCGTCCCGGCAACCAGTGGTTTGAGGAAGACGACCCGCTCGTGGGCGGGGAGTGGATGGATGGTGGCCGGGTCAGGTGCCTGGGCAGCGTTCGGGTCAGATGTCACGCGGGAATCTCTCCGTGGGGGTTCGTGCTCGGCGGGCGGAGCCCGGGCGGCGAGGCCCTATGGCCAATGAGGTACGCGCCTTCCGCGCGCGGTCCACGCCCTTCGGGTCGTCGGCCGAATTGAGCGGGGCCGGTCCTGCGGCCTCATGCCGGCTCATGTCACCTGCGGGAGGCTGCCTCCCGGCTCGGTACCCAGCATGCCTACCGGGCGGCCCGGGAGCAACGGCCGATCTTTGTCGGACGGAGCGGCTGCAACACGCGTTAGAGCTTGGGGGCGACGAGGCGAGCTCTTCTACGCCTCCGGTTTGAACTGTGTGCAGCCGGCTCGCCGACCTGGGGTCACAGGGACATCGGACCGAGGTCTTCAACGACCTTGGCCAAGCCGCGAATCTGCTCGGTCTCGCTGCTCGTGTGCCAGCTCAAGGCCCAGCGGCTGAGCGCGGCGTCATGGATCGGGATGTAGGCGATGTCAGGCCGCCCGTAGTAGCGCAGCGCGTGCGCGTGCACGGGGCACACCGCTTGCCCGCTGGCGACGATGGCGAGTAGTTGCGTGCCGTCGACTGCCGCCGGCCCTCGGGGGATCGGCCGCACAACACGACGGGTTCGGTGTAGGCAACCGGGCCCACCGTGAGGTCGGGTTCCCTGATGGGGAGCCAGGCGAGCAGGACATCGATCGTGTCGTGGCGCAGTGCGGCGAAAGGGTCGTTGTATCCCACGGCGCGGATCTGCACCGTGCAGGCGGGGTGGCGGGATGAGAATTCGTCGAGGACGGGCCTCAGGTCCTCGACGTTACTGGACGTCATGCCCAGGCGCAGCACCTCGGTCCTCCCCTTCGCGGCCAGCGCGGCCCGTTCCAGACTCCGCTGAAGACCGCGGTGCACCGGAAGCAGATCGTCGTGCAACTGCTGACCGAGCGGGGTAAGGCTGACGTGATGGCTGGTGCGGGCGAAGAGCGCGCCGCCGATCTGCCGTTCCTGCTTCTTGATGGCCTGGCTGACTCGCGCCACGGTGACGTGCAGCCGTTCGGCTGTCCGGCCGAAGTGCAGCTCCTTTGCGAGCGTCAGGAAGATCTCGATGTCTCTGATCTCCACGCGGCCCTCCCTCTGCCCTATTGGCCGTCAGGTTAACGCGCCTTGCGGGAAGAATTGTTGTCGGGAGCTCTGCTGGCGGGAGGCTGTGATCACTGAGGTCGGACACGGGGCGGCACACCGGGTCGAACGCCTGAGGCAGCTGCGCAGCGCCCTGCCGATGCGGCACCCGGTGAGCGGGAGGCAGGCGCTCAATCGGCACGGAAAGGCCGGCTCCGCTCCCACGGCGGGAACGTGAAGAACATGAGCAACACCTTCCGGACCGAATGGCGCCAGTGCGACGCCGACGCCATCGCCGGAAGCTTCGGAAAGGGCTGACCTCCCGGCGCCAAACTGGTGGGCACGGCAGGCTGCCCTCGCAGTGTCACCTCCCATGCCCGTCGGCCAACGGCTCTTTCCGGCCCTTCCCCCGGCGGGAGGACGCCCGTTGTTTGCCTGTCGTTCGGGCGGGGGTAGCTGTCGGGGCATGCGTGATTTAGTGCGGGAGCAGTACTACCGGCATCGTGCCCCGGTCTACGACGAGACCAGCTACCGCGGCGATCCCGTGGTGAACGCCGGCCTGGACCGGGAAACCGCCGACATCGGGAAACTGCTCACCGCGCTGCCCGAAGGGCGGGTGCTCGACGTGGGATGCGGGACCGGCGTGTGGACCCAGTTTCTGCGCGGCCCGGTCGTTGCCCTGGACCAGAGCGCGGAGATGCTCGAGCTGACCCACGCCCGGGCGCCCTGGGCAGAGCGTGTCCGGGCCCTGTTCCCGCCCCTGCCGTTCACCGCCAGCGCCTTCGACCGCATCGTCACCGCGAACTTCTACGGACTGCTCCGGCCCGCGGAGCGGGCCGTGTTCCTCGCCGAGGCGCGCCGTACGGCGCGCGAGCTGATCGTGATCGACCTACGCAGCGACGGCGACCTCCACGAGGAGAAGACAGAGCTGCGCTCCGTCGCCGACACCACGTACCCCATCTACCGGCGCCGGTTCACCCCGCAGAGCCTTTGCTCGGAGCTGAACGGCGAGCTGATGTTCGAGGGGCTCTTCTTCCTCGCTGTCCGGGTCATGGGGCCAGCGGTGTCTCCAGGGTGATCAGGTGCGATTCGCCCGCCGTTTCCCCGTCGTCGGGGACGGCGAACATCCGAAGGACGCGCCCGTCCGTCTCCAGGTGCACCGCGTTGTACGTGACCACTCGGCCGGCCGGTGAGAGTACGGTCACCGGCGCTTCGTGCTCGATGCGGCCGGAGGCGATGTCGACGACGGCGATCCCGCCGAGGCTGAAGACGCCGGCCCCGGCCAGGGGGTATTCCGCGATGCCCGTGCACACCATGTGGCCGCCGCCCGCGGTCACACAGGTCTGGTAGTCGACGAAGTGGCTCTTGTTGTCGACCCGGTGGGTGAGCTTCCCGTCGACCGTGAAGGTGAGCAGTCGCCGGGAACCCCAGGTGACGGCGTGCAGCAGGCCGCTGTGGCGGTCGCGCACCATTCCGCCGATGTGGTCGTCGAAGCGGAAGGCTTCCCGCACTTCCAGAGTGTCGGGGTCCACCTGGTAGACGATGCTGTGGGAGTCGGGCCGGTATTCCGCTGTCGGCACCCATAGTGATTCGCCGTCGAAGTCGATACCACCCGGGTGGTAGATCGTCCCCTCGCCCACGCTCACCCGGCCCAGCGCCGCACCGTCGGCGTCTGTGACGAACACATGTCCCTGGCCCCGGCCGGGAGTTCGGTCGTAGCCGTCCACCGGCCCGTCGTGGAAGCGGGTCGGCTCGGTGATCTCCGCCGTTGACACGTACAGGCGGTGGTCATGGCCGCGCGTGACGCCTTGAGGGTGGTGAGCGGGGAAGTCCAGCGGCGCCCGCCCGACCACCGCCCAGGGCGTGCTCCGGGTCAACTGCCGCACCGCCACGACGACGGCTTCGTTCGAGTCGTCACACACACCCGCGGACACCACGGAATCAGAAAGGCTCATCACCGGTGAACGAGTTCTCCCCGAGCCCGTAACGGGAACGATGCCCGCAGCGCCGGGGCACGGCATCCCGGCGGGGATCGTCGGCCGTTGCCTGATGAGCGGACTCCCGCGAGGGGTCCGTATCGAGTCGTGTCCCTTTGGGACGCGCTGTTGCGCCCGGGGTGGCCCCGCTTGCTTCACACCGAACATCCCAGCGTGGGAACGCCCGTTCCCTTCGGGTACTCGGATGGGTGACAGTCCGTGTCCCGTGATCATCTTGACCGCTTAGGCAGCGTGATCATCCCCGCCCGTCCTGCCCACTGCGGCTGCGCTGCCAGCTGTCCGTGGCCGGTTGGTATTTGCCCTTTGCACTGCTGGGCGGGACCCGGACCACGACCTGGGAGAACCATGTCCCCCTCACCGCCCGCCCCTGGTGCTCGCTCCCGCGGGCGCACTCGCTCCCTGCGCGCGGCGGCGCTGTCCGCCTGCGCACTCGCTCTCTGCACCGCAGCGCCCGCACTCGGTGCCCAGACCTCCGCCGCCGAGCCGGCCTGCTCGGGGAGTCCCGGTCCCGAGATGCAGGTCACCGGTGGCACCGTGACCTGGTGTGCGCTGCCTGACGGTGGGCGGCTGACCTTCAAGAACACCGGCCGCGCCTACGCCAACCTGTCGCTGGTCATCTACGAGTGCGACGGCGGCAAGGCCCCGAACGTCGACGCCGCGAAGTGCGCGAAGTCGCTGAAGAGCAGCTCCGACATCATCTGGCGACAGGTGAAGTCGAAGCAGAGCGTCGACGCGGACTTCGACATTCCCAAGGGCTCCAACGCGCAGGTGTGGTGGACGTCCGACACCTCCGACAAGGCCTCCGACCTCAAGCTGCTGGGGACGCCGTGGAACTCCTGACCTCATCCCGAGCGGCGCTCGCCGCGCTGCTGCTGGCCACCGCCGCGCCGCTGCTGGGCGCGCCGCAGCCTGCCCTCGCCCAGCAGAACACCGTCGAGTGCGACGGCAAGTGGCACTTCGAGCCCGTCGGCGATCCGGTGTTCAAGCGTGAGATCGCCGACAAGTTCACCCTGGACAACCGCAACGGCCCCGAGCCGCTGGACCGCACCGAGAAGACCAAGGAGAGCCTGACCAAAACCTTCTCTCACTCGGTCAACCTGGGCTACGAGCTCTCCACCGAAGCGAGCGGTGGCTTCGGGGTGTTCTCGGCCAGCGTCAGCAGCAAGTTCTCCGCCTCCTACGGCTTCGCCTTCGCTCAGGAGAACAAGGTCGAGAAGGAGACGGAGGTGCGCCTGACCGCCGGTCCCGGAGTCGGCTACACCTACTACGTCGGCATCGAAACCGTTCAGGTCACCGGCTACTACGAGCGGATCCTCAACTGCGACACGCCCACCCAGCGCTACCAGCGCATCGGCCCCGTCGTCGAGGAAGCACCGCTCAAGGGCAAGGCCGTATGGACCGAGACCCTGCCGGGGTCCAAGTGACGACCCATGAGGTGACGACAGCGATGGACATCCAGCTTCGAGGCGGCCGTGCGGCGCGCGCGACCAGGGCAGTCGTGGCGCTGGCCGGTGCGGTGGCGCTCACGTGGGGCGTCAGCGCGGCAGCGGGTGCCGCTCCGCCGCCGGGCGGGTACCCGCCCGGCGTGCACATCCTCAACGGCAACGGCAAGGACAGCAAGCACACACCGTGCCCAGCCGGCTGGGTGTGCGTTTATGACGGCGTGGATTACAAGTTCGGGGCGCTCGCCGTCCTGCCGGGCACCGAGGTCTCCGACGTCGAGCAGATCAAGCTCCCTGACGGCGGCACCTTCACCGGAGACGACGGGATCTCCGCGTGGGTGAACAACTCGCCCGTCCGCTACTGCTGGTACGACAAGAAGGGGTTCGTCGGCACGTCCCACGAGATGGCGCCCTCCGGTAAGGACCGCCAAGTCTCGCCCAGTGACGGCCTGAAGTCCTTCAGGCCCTGCTGACCTCTCGTGTCCCCTCTTCAACCCCGGAAGGAACGCCAGTGAGCTTCCCCCTCAAGCGCAGCGCGGCAGCGGTTGCCACCGCCGTACTCGGCGTGGTGCTTGCCGCGACCGGCGGCCAGGCCCATGCCTCTCTGACCACCACGGCGCAGGCCGCTCCCCGCGCCTCCGCCCTCGGCGACTCCACCTCCCAGGTGGACCGACTCTGGGCCCTCGAAGGCGACGAGCAGACGGTCAAGGCCGGCCAGCAGGTGCCCGTACGGCTCAAGGTCCGGGCGGTCAACGCCAACCACAAGCCCGTCGAAGGCGCCACCATCACCTTCTCCACCCCCGGGCCCGGCCTGAAGTTCCCCAACGGGGACGACGACACCACCGTCACCACCGACAAGGACGGCTACGCCACCGCGCCGGTCCTCAAGGCCACCGGCCAGCCGGGCGCCGACCTGGTCACCGCCCATGCGGGCAGCAAGGCGCAGGTCGCCTTCGAGATCACCATCAGCTGACGAGAACTCGGAGAACATCCCCCATGAGCATCACGCCTGCTCGCCCGCCCCGGCGCTACCGCCGGGCCGCGGTCGCCGTGACGGCCGCTGTCCTGCTGACCGGCGCGGGTGCCGTGGCGGTCGCTTCCGCCACGCCGACTCCCGCACCAAAGGCGGAGAGCACCGCCACCCAGGTGGCCAATCCCCGCTGGGAGTACCGCTGGGCGCTCGCCCAGCCTGGCGGCAAGAACGTCGGCGACCTCGAAAAGCTCGGCAAGGAGGGCTGGGAGGCGGTCGCCCCGGTCAACGCATACACGGGCGACCGATGGAACTTCCTCCTCAAGCGTCAGCTGACCGACCAGTAGCTCCTCGACAGGCGATGCGCCGGGCCGGCCGGCCTGCATGCCCGTGCTGGCCCTTCGGTCCGGCGGACGCGCATTGGGTTGTTGCGAGCGTGGCCTCGTCACCCCACGTCGCGGAAGGACGAGTGGCGACCCGCCAGCCTGGTGGGCCGCCTGAGGTGGGCAGGAGCCCACGTCAGGCACGTCCGCCGAGTCCCGGGAGCAGCGATCGAAGTCGGTCGATTCCCGCGCTCGTTCCTGCCCGAGCTCGTGCCCGCCGTTCACCGAACGCTCGCCCAGTGTCCGTATGGGGCTTGGTGAAGTAGTCCGGGTCCTTCGGGCGGGCTGCGTCATGACGGGTGGGACGGGGGGCTGGTTCCAGGTGGGGTATGTACTTGGAGCAGTGGATGTAGGCCTCCTCGACGGTGAGGCGGACCCATATTTCGGGACTGCGCCCGGGCGCGATGTCGGTGGGCAGGCCGGGGTGGATGTGGCGTAGGTCCGTGTCTCGGTAGAGATGGGCCACGCCGTTGACGTGAAGCCCTACGTGATGGTGGGTGAAGTCCACGAAGAGCATGCCGAGGTGGGGGTTCTCGGTCATGTTGCCCGCGCTGGCGAGCACGCCGTTCCCCCGGAATTCGGGGTAGGCGAGCGTGTGGTCGTCGATCACGTGGACAAATCCCGGGGGTCCGGCCCGGAAGCTGGCATCGCACTCCCCGTGGGAGTCGGCCGTGGCCAGGAAGACCATGGCCTGGCGGCCTATGAAGTCCCGCATCTCGGGCGTGAGGTGGGGACGTACCTGTTGGTCGTAGAACCGGGCGGCGCGGTCGGTGGTGCCCAGTTGTTGTTGCAGCTGGTGTTCACCTGCTGATCCGAAAGGCGGCGGAGGCAAGGTCACGAGGGGTTCTCCTGGCAGGGCGGATGAGGGGGCGGCTCAGGGAGTGGACAGGACGGGAGTCTCGAACGGGTCGTGATGGATGCGTTCGGGCAGAGTGCCGCCCAGGGTGAGGGTCTCGCCGGCGGAGACGACCATCTGAACCGGGCCGCTGAGAAAGACGTCGTGCTGGTACCACGGCCCGTACTCGGCCAGTACTTCCGGCAGGGAACCCCGGATCCCGGGGATGTGCTCATGGGAGACTGCGCCCCTGATGGTCAGCCAGTGGTGCCGTTGGGACATCCGGAGCATGTCGTCGACCCCGTACAGCTCGTCACCGGTGCGGGCGCCGAGGAACAGGTCCACCTGATGGCGCCCCCCTCGACGGGCGACCTCTTCAATGAGTGCGCGGATCGGGGCGAGACCGGTGCCCCCGGCCACGAAGAGCAGTTCGCGGTGGACGGCCGCGTCCAGGACCATGTCGCCCATCGGGGGCCCCAGCCGGAGTTCATCGCCCACCACCGCTCGGTGCACCAGTGCCTCGCTGACCGATCCGCCGGGAACTGCGCGCACGTGAAAGGTGAGCGTGCCGTCCTCACGAGGCGCATTGGCGGCGGAGTAATAGCGCCACTGCTTCGGCCACCACGGGGTCTCGACGCTCACGTACTGTCCGGCGGAGTACTCGTACGGCATGTCGGGACGTACGGTGATTTCGGCGATGCCGTGTCCGCGCGGGACCCGGTGCACGACCGTGGCGGGCCACACGGCGGGCCGCACCGCCGCGTCCTGCTCGGCCGCGCTGATCATGACCCCTGCGACCGTGCCGTACGCCTTGGTCCAAGCGGCGGCGATGTCCGTGGTCCACGCGGGGCCGGCGTAGCGGGCCAGAGAGGCGAGGAGGCACTCGCCCACGGCCGGGAAGTGCGCGGCGAGGGTGCCGAACTTACGGTGATCGCGTCCGAGGTGACCGCAGAAGCGGACCAGGCTCCCGGGGTCGTCGACGAGGTCCACGATGCGCAACAGCGCGCGCAGAAGGCGACCGCGCTGAGCATCCATCCCTGGCGGGAACATCGGACGGACCTCGGGATGGCGAGCGAACAGGATGGCGTAGAAGTAGACCGTCATCTCCCCTGCAAGGGGCTCTACCACCGACAGGGATGCCCTTATGAGGTCTATCTCGTGATCCGACAAAGCCGCCTCGACGGGCTCCGGCTCTCCGGTGCCTACGACCGGGGCGGGTACCGGGACTTCCGGAGACGGGAGGGCGGAGGTGTTGCCTGGGCGGCTGATCCAGAACCTCAAGGGACCAGCACTCCCCCATCTGCCCTTCGACTGAATCTCGGTCCAACGGGAGTGGCATGGGAGTCGAATCGGGCGGTCATGAGTCCTCATTTGGGGTACGGGGTCAAAGAAACGGATGAAGAACTTCCGGATTTGATGCAATCCTCATTGCGGATCACGTAGCGGGGGAATGGGTGTATCCACTGGACGTCGCGACAAGAGCTTGTTTGATTGCCCCGGACCGACCTGATGGATCCGCAGGTCATCACAGCTGGCGGCGGACCAGGTCGTGGAACAGACCGGTCGTGTCGGCGAGCAGTGCGGCGGGTGGGCCCTGCTGGACGATGCGGCCGTCCGACATCACGATCACCCGGTCGGCGTCCATGATCGTGGACAGCCGGTGGGCGATCACGATGCGGGTGGCGCGCAGGGAGCGGGTGGATTGGATGACCACGCGCTGGGCTTCGTTGTCCAGCGCGCTGGTGGCCTCGTCGAAGAACAGGATGCGTGGCTTGCGGACGAGGGCCTGGGCGATCATCAGCCGCTGGCGCTGGCCGCCTGAGACCGTGGTGCCGCCGTCGGACAGCATCGTGTGCATGCCCATCGGCATGGCCTTGATGTCCTCTGCCAGGCCCGCCATCGCGGCGGCTTCCCACGCCTCCTCCAGCGAGAACACCGCGGCGCCGCAGATGCATTCGAGGATCGAGCCGCTGATGGGCTGGGCGTTCTGCAGGACGACGCCGCACTGGCGGCGCACGGCCGCCCGGTCGAGCGCCGCCAGGTCCTGGCCGTCGTACAGCACGCTGCCTCCAGAGGGCTTGTCGAAGCCGATGAGGAGCCGCAGCAGCGTCGACTTGCCGCAGCCGCTGGCCCCGACGATCGCGACGAACTCGCCCTGCCGGACTTGGAAGCTGGCGTCGTCCAGGACCAGCGGGCCGTCCTCGCTGTAGCGGTAGGACAGGTTCTTGGCCTCGATGGCGCCGGTCAGCCGGCCCGGTCGGGTGCTGGAGCGGGCCACCTCGGGGACCTCCCGCAGGAGGGGCTTGACCTGCTCGAACATCGGCAGCACCGCGGCAGCCGATATGAGCGCGCCGGTCAGCTGCGTGACCGAGGACAGCAGCATCGTCAGAGCGGTGCTGAAGGTGAGGAACTCGCTGGCGGACATGGCGCCACGGGCCGGTCCGGCCAGCAGCACGAACATCACCAGCGTGCACAGCGGCAGGTAGACCGCGCCCAGCACCGTGATGACGTTCTGGATCCGGCCGATGCGCTGCTGCAGCTCGCGGGTACGGGCGAACTCCCGCGCCCAGGCGGCGTAGGCGAAGCTCTCGGCCGCGGCGACGCGCAGCTTGGGCAGCCCGCGCAAGGTCTGGAAGGCCTGGTTGTTGAGCTGGTTGCTGAGCTTGATCAGCTGGCGCTGGTAGCGCAACTGCCACAGCCCCAGGCCCAGGAAGACCGCCGCGATGACGATCAGCATGGCGACGGCGGCCATCGCCAGCGGGACGCTGTAGACGAGCAGCAGCACGAGGTTCATCGTGCCCACCGCGCCCGCCTGTACGGAGACCGGGCCGATACCGGACAGCACGCGGCGGATGGCGCTGATGCCCATGGCCGCACTGGCCAGTTCGCCGGTGGAGCGGCCGGCGAAGAACTTCGTCGGAAGCCGCAGCAGCCGGTCCCACACGGCGGGCTGCAGGGTGGCCTCGATGCGGCCCTCCATGCGCAGGATGGAAATGTTCTGCAGCAGCATGAAGGCGGCCGAGACGACGCCGGTCGCGATGAGTGCCAGGGCCGTCTGCACGATGAGGCCGTTCTCGGCATCGGGTACGTACTGGCCGAGCACCTGGCCGGTGGCGATGGGCACCAGAGCGCCCAGGACCACCGCGACCAGCCCGCCCAGGATGAGGCTGCGCAGCTCGGGGAGTGTGCCGCGGACGCTGAAGCGGAGCAGCCCCGGCAGGCCCACCCGCCCGTCGGGGAGCGGGCGGTAGAACATGACCGCGCGCGGTTCGAAGGCGGCTCCGTCGCCCTTGCCGATGCGCTCCCGTGTGCCGGTGGCCGGGTCGACCGCCTCGTAGCGGCCACGCCGCCACAGCAGGGCGACCGGCGTCCCGTCCTTCTCACGCAGGCCCACCAGGGGGCCGCTGTTCTCCCGCCACCAGGGCCCGCTGAGCCTGACCGTACGGGTGCGGATCCGCGAGGCGAGCGCGATGCGCTCGACGGGGTCGATCCGCTCCGAAGGAGTACTCGCCTCGCCCGGATCGGACAGCGTGATGCGGGCCTCGTGGGCGACCAGGCGGCACACGGCGAAGGTCGCGTCGACGCTCGCGCTCCGGTGGGAACGGCCGCCGGAGCGGTCGATGGAGGCCAGCAACGCCCGGTCCGCCTGGGTATGGGCGGCCTGACCGGCCTCGATACCGGCCGCCGTACGGTCCTCGTGGAGGCGTTCGAGTCGCTCGATCCAGCGGTCCAGGGCGTAGAGCAGCCGGTACTGCTGGTCGACCATGCCCTGCCACATCGCCGCGTCGACGAGGAGGGTCCCCACCGCCTCCGTCTCGTACGCGGCTCCGTACTGGACGGCGCCGGGGGCGATCTGCATCCACAGGATGTCGTCGTCGGCTCCGCCCTGCCCGGTGGTGGCGCGGCCGTCCAGCGGCGCCTGGTAGAGGATGCGCAGGCCGCGGCCGATGCCGCGCGCGAAGGCGTCGTCGAGGGGGCTCAGTTGTGCAGCGGGGGCGCCGTACGCCGCGCCGTACGCCCCTTGGTCGGCCCACCACTGCTGGAGAGGGGCGCCGTACTCCGGGCCGGGCAGCTCCCGCAGCTCGATGCGGCGCAGCCGGCACCCTTGCAGGGGGCGGCCGACCAGGGTGTGCTCAGGGCCCTCGGCCGGGCCCAGCAGTAGGGTGCCCGCCTCCAGCCTGCCCAGGAAGTGCCAGTGCCCGGCCTGCGCCGCGTCGACGGCGAAGAGGTCCAGCTCGCCCTGCACGACGAGCCACAGCACGAGCGGCCCCTCCAGCGACAGGCTGCGCAGGCCCGTGCAGTCGACGGTCGCGCCGAGTCCGCCCATGGCTGCGACGACCGCTTCGGCGTCCTGGCCCGGGGCCCGGCCCGGGTGTGCGGCGGTGACCACGGCGTGGTGCGGGTACGTCACCTCAGTGCTCCTTGACCAGTTGGGCGTACGGGCCCTGCGCGGCGACCAGGTACTCGTGCCGCCCGCGTTCCACGACCGTGCCTCGGTCGAGCACGACGATCTCGTCGCTGTCGCGCACGGTGCTCAGCCGGTGGGCGATGACCACGCAAGCGCAGCCGCGGCGGCGCAGGTTGTCGATGATGACCTGCTCGGTCACCGCGTCCAGGGCGCTGGTCACTTCGTCGAGGACCATGATGCTGGGGCGGCGCACCAGCGCCCGGGCGATCTCCAGACGCTGGCGCTGGCCGCCGGAGAAGTTGCGGCCGTCCTGCTCGACGCGGCTGTGGATGCCGCCGGGGCGACGGGCGACCACGTCGTGGACGGCGGCATCCTCCAGCGCGGCGACGACGGCCTCGTCCGGGATGGAGGGGTCCCACAGCGTGACGTTGTCGCGGACGGTTCCTTCGAAGAGGAAGACGTCCTGGTCGACGAAGGAAACGGAGGCGGCCAGCGCGCCGCGGGGGATGTCCTCCAGCCGCATCCCGTCGATCCTGATGGCGCCCGCCCAGGGGGCGTACAGGCCGGATATCAGCCGGGACACGGTGGATTTGCCGCTGCCGGAGCCGCCGACGAGGGCGATCTGCTGCCCCGGGCCGACCGTCAGCGAGAAGTCCTTGAGCAGCGGGGCGTCCAGGGGGCTGTAGCCGAAGGTGACGGCGTCCAGCTCGACATGGCCCTTGAGCCGGCGGGTGCTCACGGCGGCTTCGCGCCGCGAGTAGACCGGGTCGACGGGGAAGTTCTCGACGTCCTTCAGGCGGGCTACGTCGGCCGCGAAGTCCTGGATCCGTCCGGCGACGCCGCCCAGACGGGAGATCGGCGCGGTGAAGCTGGTCACCAGGGCCTGGAAGGCGACGAGCAGACCGACGGAGAGGTGCCCCTCCACCGCCCGCAGGCCGCCGATCATCAGGATCAGCGCACTGTTGAGCGCCGCCAGCGTGGGCGCGACGATCGCCAGCCACGCACTGGGCACGCCGAGCCGCTGCTGTACATCCAAGGTGACCGCGTGCTGTCCGGCCCAGCGCCGGAAGAAGCCGTTCTCGCCGCCGGTGGCCTTCATCGTCTCGATGAGCTGGAGACCGCTGTAGGACGTGTTCGTCAGCCGGGCGCTCTCGGCGCGCAGCTTCTGCGTGCCGGTGGCCCTCAGGTGGATCACGATCCGCATGGCCACGACGTTGAGCAGCGCGATCATCACGCCGACGAGGGTGAGCTGCGGGTCGTACGTCCACAGCAGCACCGCGTACAGAACGACCACCGCGGCGTCGACACCCGCGGCGGCCAGGTCCCGCGCGAGGGTCTCGGCGACGGCGTCGTTGGACTGGAGGCGCTGGACCAGGTCGGCCGGGTTGCGTTGGGAGTAGAAGGTGACCGGAAGTCTCAGCAGGTGCCGCAGGAAACGGGCACTGCCCAGGGTGGAGGAGATGATCCGCCCGCGCAGCAGATTGGCCTGCTGCAGCGCGGTGAGCGTCGCGGTGAGCACCAGGGTGACGGCCATCGACGCGAACAGCACGCCCAGCAGGGACGTCTGCTCCCCGATGAGGAACATGTCGATGTACGTGCGGCTCAGGGCCGGCACCGACGCACCGACCGCCACCAGCAGAAGGCTGGAGAGCACGGCGGCGGCCATGGTGCCCGAGGTGCCACGCAGGCGGGCCGGCATGGCGCCCAGGACGCCCGGCTTGCGGCCGCCGCGGCGGAAGCCGTCGCCGGGCTCGAAGGTGAGTACGACGCCGGTGAAGCTGGTGTCGAACTCGTCCATGGGGACGAACCGGCGGCCCTTGCCGGGGTCGTTCACGTACACGCCACGGCGGCCGAAGCGACGGCTCATGCCGTCGTAGACGACGTAGTGGTTGAACTCCCAGAAGAGTACGGCCGGGGCGCTCACCTCGGCGAGCGCGGCCAGGTCCATCTGCATGCCCTTGGCCTTCAGCCCGTAACCGCGGGCGGCCTTGAGCAGGTTGCTGGCGCGAGAGCCGTCGCGGGAGACGCCGCAGGCGATGCGCAGCTCCTCCAGGGGAACGAAGCGGCCGTAGTGGCCGAGCACCATGGCCAGGGCCGCGGCGCCGCACTCCACCGCCTCCATCTGCAGCACGGTGGGGGTGCGTACGGCCCTGGGCGTCCTGCCCTTGGGGGCGGGGGCGGGCCTGCGGCGGGTGCCGCCCTTGGGCTCGGGGCGGTGGCGGCGCCGCCCGGCCGGGGGCAGCTGGGGTGCCGGCAGAGGTGACCCTGTCTGCGGCACGGTCATGGCAGCAGCCAGTCGACGGGGCGCTGCGCGGCCAGGCGGACGGCTCCGGTGACCGGCGTCGTCGAGTCGAGGGCGTACGGGGGTCCGTCGGCGGAGGACCACTTGTAGCCGGACTTGGTGGCGGAGGAGCCCTCCAGCTGCACGAGCACCGCGACCGGGTTGCCGTGCCGGGAGAATTGTTCGGCGAGCCCGCTGTCTCCGAGGAAGCCACCGATCTGCGTCTGCGTCACGGGCGCGCGGCCGACCGCCTTGACGCGGCCGCGCAGCACGCCGAACTGGTGCTGCGGAACGGACTGGACGCTCAGATCGACCGGGGCGCCCACCGGGATCGTCGAACCGGCACCGCCCGGCACGTACAGCATGGCCACCAGGGGGTCGCCCGGGTTCTTCACCCGTTCGACGGTCGCCACGTCCGCACCGGTCGTGACGACCGAACCCACTTTGGCGACCAGCGTCGTCAACCGGCCGCCGGTCACCACGCGTACGGGCCGGTCGCCCTGGTCCGTGCGGACAGTGAGCAGGGGCGCGCCCGGGGACAGGAGCTGGCCCTCCTCGGCGAGGACGCCGGTCACCTGTCCCGCGACCGGACTCTGCAGTACGTAACTGCCCTCGGCGTGGGTGAGGATGCCGGGTGCGCTCAGCTTGGAGGACACGGTGCCGGTGAGGGCCCAGAAGCTCGCGGCAGCCATGACGACGACTGTGACGGCCAGTACGAGCCGCCCCTGAGGGCGCGCGAAGCGTACGGGCAGATCGAGTTCCTCGGGCGATTGCAGCTTGGAAAGAGCCTTTTGGCGAAACTGCACGGACTATTCCTTCAACTGCGTTCGTCTAGGTCGGACACGCGGGTACCCAGGAACCCCGGAGCCGTGGGGGATGCTCCGGGGTTCCTGGAGTTATCCCAATCAGATACCGGCGCGACCGGTGTTCACCGAAACGCCGGTGATGCCCGAGGCCAGGCCGGGGACGTTCGAGACGAGACCGGTCGCGGCCTGGACGGTGTGGAGGGAGCCCACTACGCCCACGACGTCGCTGACGTCGCTGGTCACAGCGCCGACAAGGCCACCGTGAACGCTGATGATGCCGCCGGAAACGGCGTCCAGCTCGGCGTCGGCAATCTCACGGGTCTCAAGGTCGTTACGCATTATGCGCACCTTTCATTTGCTGGGGGGGATTCTGCGGCTGCCCGGCGGACCGAAACTCGGCCACCATTCTTTCAACGGCCGCAGCGGGCAAGATGAAAGCACGCGAACGGGCCGTCCAGCCAATCCGGCCGGCTCCCCCTCACGCACAGATGGCCACCTCGGACGACCGGCGTGCAGCTTCATTCACCGAATGGTGACAACTTCTCCGCAAGATCGAGTAACAGATACGGGCGACCCGCCGCCCACCTGGAACCTAAAGGACAGACATGCACGAAACGCACGGGACAGGTGCGACATATCAAGGAACTGTGAAGGCCGATCACCCCGTCGCGCACACGATGTGCAGATTTCCCGAATGCACGTGGCGCAACGGACCCATCACGTCGGGTGCGCTCCGCCTGCACATACGAAGCGCCCAGGGTCGAAGCCGTACGGCCGCCTCCGCAGCGACGCCGCATGGGTGACAATGACGCCGTGGAGCCAACCAGTCGGATCATCGTCGCTTTGGATTTCGACAACCGCCGAGCTGCGGACGAAGTCGTCGCCCGGCTCGGTGAGGAGTGTCGTTTTTACAAGGTCGGGATGGAACTGCTCACGGCGGCCGGGCCGGACCTGATCGAGCACCTCGTAGCCATGGGCAAGGAGGTGTTCCTGGACCTGAAGCTCTTCGAGATCCCGAACTCTGTGGCCGGCGCGGTCCGCGCCGCCGGCGCTCTGGGTGTCTCCATGGTGACCGTCCACGGTATGGGCGGCACGGGCATCATGTCCGCGGCGGTCGCGGCGGCCCGCGACTTTCCACGACTTCGCGTGCTGGCTCTGACCGTCGTCACCAGCATGACGAGTTCCGATCTCGATGACATCGGCGTCACCGGCTCGGCCTCGACCGAGGAGCAGGTGTTGCGGCTGGCCCGGTTGGCGGAGGGCGCTGGTTGCCACGGCGTGATCGCATCGCCGCAGGAAGCCGGGCCACTGCGTGGTGTGCTGGGAGCGAGCGCCCTGATCGTCACGCCGGGAGTCGCGCTTCCCGGCGAGTCTGCAGGTGAGCATGCCCGGTCCGGCACGCCGCGTGGTGCTGTTGCCGCTGGTGCGTCACATGTTGTCGTGGGCCGGACGGTCACCCGTGCCGCGGACCCGCTGGCCGCATTCCGGCTCGTCCGCGCCGACCTGGAGCTGTGAGCGGAAACGATCACCGGCTGGATGGTCGGGCCGAAGCTTCGCTGCCGTACGAACCGGATCACCGGCATCGTGGACACGACTCAGGGACTCAGGGATTGGGCGGTCCCCCCTGCCGTCCGGGCGTGGTCGAGCGTTACTCGAGGGTTCAGGGCTTGGTGGACGGCTTTGGTGATGCGATCGATGTCGCCGCGTTCCGCGGGTGGCAGTGGGATGCCGACTGCCTTGCGCGTTGCTGCGGCCGTACCCAGCAGCCGGGCGGCTGCGTCGTGGTCACCGCTGAGGGCGTGGGCACCGGCCAGGCCTTCGAAGGCACGTGCGAGTGCCCGTCGGTCTCCGGTGCGCCGGGCGTAGTCCAGCCCTTCCTGGTGCAACGTCAACGCGGCGTCGGCGTCGCCCCGCTCTTCGGCGATGAAGCCCAGTTCGGCCAGGATGAACGCCACTCCGAGGTCGCCCTCCCACCGGCGGCACCAGTCGAGCCACGCGCGCAAGTGGGTCTCGGCGTCGTCCAGCCTGCCCTGGCGCCGCGCCACAAGGGCCGAGCCGACCTCGGCGAATTCCTCGCCGCGCTGGTAGGCATGCGCGGCCGCCAGCTGCTGGGCGCGTCGGTGGAGGTCTTCGGCGCGATCGAGGTCGCCGGTGAGCAGCGCGGTACGTCCCATGCGCGCCAGCATCTTGGACGCCTCGTTCCACAGCTTGAGGTCCTCGGCGAGCCGGAAGCCTTCTCCGCGCAGCTTTCCTGCGGTGTCGTAGTCGCCAACGATTTCGGCCATGTCCCCGAGGATGACGGTCGTCTGCAACTCACCCCAGTTGTCACCGAGTTCCCGGAACAGTGCGCCGGCCTGCTCGGCGTCGGCGCGAGCCCGGTCCGGCTTCCCCTGGTACAGGGCGACCTCGGCGCGGGCGGAGAGCGCGGCGGCTGTTCCCCAGTGGTCCTCCAGCGTCCGGAACTCGGTATGGGCCTGGTCGGCGAGGTCGAACGTCGCCTCCGGGTCGCCGAACCCGGCCTTGGCCAACGCGAGGAACCACCGGGCCCGGGCCCGTCCGGCGGGATCGTCCCCCTTGTCGTAGAGCTTGAGCACGGGTCGGCTGTCGTTGTCGGGAGCGTCGAGGAGCAGCAGCGACATGCCCGCACGCCACGCGCGGGCCGATGCCCTCAGCCCGGGGTCTCCTCCGGTCGACAGCGCGAGGTCGAGCGAGCGTCTGGCTTCGGCGAGGCGGCCGCGCAGGAACCAGAACCAGGCGGTCGCGTTCACCAGCCGAAGCGCCTCGTCCGCGCTGCCCCTGCGGACGGCATGTGCGAGGGCGGCGCGCAGATTGGCGGCCTCGGCGTCCATGCGTTCCAGCCAGAGCCGTTGCTGGTGGCCCCGCAGCCGGGGCTCGGCGCGTTCGGCGAGGTCGGCGTAGCAGGCGAGGTGGCGGTCCCGTACGCCCTGTTCGTCCCCGGACTCGACGAGCCGCTCCAGGCTGTAGGCCGCGACCGACTCCAGCAGCCGGTACCGGCCGTCCCGGTGGACGACCAGGGAACGGTCGACCAGCCGTCCGAGCAGTCCGAGGACGTCCTCGGTCCGCACGCCCTCGCCCGCGCACACCGCCTCGGCGGCCTGCAGATCGCAGCCGCCCGCAGGCACGGCCAGGCGGCCCAGCACCACCTGTTCGGTGTCGGTGAGCAGCCCCCAGCTCCAGTCGATCATCGCGCGCAGGGTGCGCTGCCGTGCCGGTACTCCGCGCAGGTTCGCCGCGAGGACCCGGAACCGGTCGTCGAGGCGGTCGGCGAGGTCCGCCACGTGCATGACGCGTACCCGGGCGGCGGCCATCTCCAACGCGAGCGGGATTCCGTCCAGGCGGCGGCAGATCGACGCGACGGCTTCCGCGGTGTCGGGCTCCAGGGCGAAGCCCGGCGCGACGGCCGCGGCACGGGCGACGAACAGCCGCACGGCGTTCGACTCCGCGGGCCGGACGGCGCCCGGTTCGGGCAGGTCCAGTGGAGGGACGGGCCAGATGTGTTCACCGGCGATCGCCAGCGGTTCCTGGCTGGTGGCCAGGACGCGCAGTCCGGGCGCGGCGCGCAGCAGCCGCGCGGCCAGCTCGGAGACCGGCTCCACGATGTGCTCGCAGTTGTCGAGCACGAGCAGCATGCGCCGGCCCGCGAGGGCGTCGGTGAGCCGGTCGGCCAGGGACCGGGGCGGGGCGTGGACATCGTCCCGCAGTTCGAGGACCGCCGCGACGGCCTCCTGTACGTCGGCGGCGGTGCGTGCGGCGGCGAGCTCCACCAGCCAGGCGCCGTCCGGGAGATCCTCGGCCCGGCGCGCGGCCAGCTCCAGTGCCAGCCGGGTCTTGCCGACCCCGCCGATCCCGGTCAGGGTCACGAGCCGCTCGGATTCCAGGAGTCGGCCGATCCTGTGCACCTCATCGGTGCGGCCGATCAGGTCCGTGAGCGGGGTGGGAAGGTTGCCTCGCGGCCGCTGTGCCGAAAGTGCGTCGGGGGTCAGGGCTCCGTCCTGCCGCACGATCGCCTGGTGCAGCTCGGCCAGCTCGCGGCCGGGGTCGAGGCCGAGGTCGTCGCGGAGACGGTCGCGGAGCTCACCGAGGCTTGCCAGCGCCGCATCTTGGCGGCCCGACCGGTACAGGGCGCGGACATGAGCGGACCGCAGACCCTCATGCAGCGGATGCGCCGCGACGAGTTCCCCCAACTCCCCGGCCAGCAGCCCGTGCTCACCGAGGGCGAGGCGCGCCTCGGCAAGCTCTTCGAGGGCGACCAGCCGCTGTTCCTCGAGCCGCCTGGCCTCGCTCCGGACGAACTGCTCGTCCGCGCAATCGGCGAAGGCCGACGGCCCCCGCCACAGCCCCAGCGCCTCGGTGAGCACTCCGGCCTGCGCGCGCGGATCACCGGTGAGCGTCCGAGCCCGCATCAGGAGCGCTTCGAAACGTCCGGCATCGACCGCGTCGCGGTCCACCCGGAGCAGGTATCCCGGCGGCCTGGACACGACCGCATCACGGCCGCCCGGCTCGGCGTCCTCCAAAGTCCGCCGCAACAACGACACCTTGGACCGCAGCGTACGGACGTCGTTGGCCGGAGGCGCGTCGCCCCACAGGTCGTCGATCAGCCGGTCCACCGAGACGACCTGCCCCCGCCGCACCAGCAGGGCGGTGAGCAGCGTACGGATCCTGGTCTCGCGCACCCGAACGCGCCGCCCGTCCGCCGTCCACACCTCCAGCGGACCCAGCACCCCGAAACGCATACGGCCACGGTACCCGCTGCCCGGCCACAACCTTTCCGGAGACCGAGCGGAACCTCCCTCGCACAAGGTCGTCCCATGAACAACACACCTGTCACCGTCATCGGACTGGGGCTGATGGGCACGGCCCTCGCCACCGCTTTCCTCGAGGCCGGCCACCCGACGACCGTCTGGAACCGCACGCCGGCCAAGGCGGAGGACCTCGCGGCCCGGGGAGCCGTCGTCGCTCCCAGCGTCGAGGACGCCATCCGGGCGAGCTCATTGATCGTGGTCTGCCTGACCGACTCCGCCGCCGTCGTCGACACGGTCGGCCCGCACCGGGCCGAACTGGCCGGCCGAACCCTGGTCAACCTGACCTCCGGCACCTCCGACGAGGCCCGCGAGACCGCCGCGTGGGCGGGCGACTACCTGGACGGCGCGATCATGGCCATCCCCGAAGTCATCGGCCGTCCCGAGGCGTTCTTGCTGTTCAGCGGATCAGCGAGCGCGTTCGACAACCACGAGGCCACCCTCAAGCGCCTCGGCAACGCGGTCTTCTTCGGCGAGGATCCAGGCCTGGCCTCCCTCTACGACGTGGCACTGCTCGGCGTCATGTGGGGCACGCTGAACGCGTTCCTGCACGGGGCCGCACTGCTGGGCGCGGCCAAGGTCGACGCTTCCGCCTTCGCGCCGTTCGCCAACCAGTGGGTCTCCAGCGTGACCGGGTTCGTCAGCGCCTACGCCGACCAGATCGACCGCGGCGCCTACCCGGCCGAGGACGCCGCCCTCGAAACCCATCTGGCCACGATGAAGTACCTGGTACGCGAAAGCGCCGCCGCGGGCATCGACACCGACTGGCCCGCCCGCATCCAGGCCCTGGCCGAACGCGCCATCGACGCCGGCCACACCGGTGCCAGCTACGCCAGCCTCATCGAGGTCTTCCGCGGCAAGGCGTAACCGAGGCCGACGTCACTGACGAAAAGCCCCCGCCCGGCCCGGGTACGGGTCAGGCGGGGGCGGGTTCGCTTCCCGGGGAGGGGTACGGCACGGTGACGGCTGTCAGGAGGAGGCCGTTCTCGACGAGCCAGCGTCCGCTGAGGCGGTCGATCGCGCGGCCGCCCGCGCGGGGTGCGGGGACCAGGACGCGGGCCTCGAAGCGGCCGTCCTCGGGGGCGGCCTCGATGACGGCGTCCTGGAAGGTCAGCTCCTGGCGGGCCAGCGGGAAGAAGGCCTTGAACACGGCCTCCTTCGCGCTGAACAGCAGCCGGTCCCAGCACACCCCGGATCCGCCGGCCGGGCCCGCGTCCGCCCAGCGGCGTTCCTCGGGCCGGGAGACGAGGGCGATCACCCCTTCCGACAGGGGGGCGTTGACCTCCGCGTCGATCCCCACGGACAGCAGGTCGCCCGTGGCGGCGACGGCCGCGGCGCAGTACCCGGGGCAGTGCGTGATGCTGCCGACCACGCCCCGCGGCCACCGCGGGTCCCCGTCCGGGGTGCGCAGCAGGGGCAGGCGGGGCAGGCCGAGCCCGAGCATGGCCCGCCGGGCGCAGTCCCGGCCGGAGGTGAACTCGCGCCGGCGTTTGGCCACCGCCCTGGCCAGCAGGGCCTCCTCCGCCGGGAAGAGCGGCCCTCCGCCCGGTCCGGCGCCGTGCGTCTCGGCCGAGCGGGCCGAGGCGGGCAGCAGCCGCTCGATCACCGGCCGCCCCCGCCTTCGCCGGGGTCAGGCACCGCCCACTCCGCTCACGGCGGCCTTCCGGGTGCGGCGCGGGGCCGTCCTCGGCACCGGAACGGCGAGCACCTCGGTGGTCGGGCGCAGCGAGATGGAGGAGTCCCCGTAGCGCAGGAAGTTCCCGGGTACGAGGGACAGCCGGAACCGCTGGTTGATCATCGCGACCATCATCCGCAGCTCCATCAGCGCCATCAGGTTCCCGATGCACATCCGGGCCCCCGCGCCGAAGGGGATGTACGCCATCCTCGGGCGGGCCTTGATCGCCTCGGGGGTGAACCGCTGCGGGTCGAAGGCCTCGGGGTTGTCCCAGTAGCGCGGGTTGCGGTGCGAGGCGAGCGGGGAGAGCAGCACCGAGGACTTGGCCGGGATGTGGTAGCCGCCGAGTTCGTCGGCCTCCACGGTGTCCCTGGGGTAGATCCAGATCGGCGGGTAGAGCCGCAGCGCCTCGTCCACCACCTTGCTGGTGAAGGGCAGGGATTCGAGGTCCGCCGGGTCGGGGATCCGGCCGCCGAGGGCCTGCTCCAGCTCGGCGTCCAGCTCCTCCTGCACCGAGGGGTTCAGGAGGATGGACACCAGCGTCCAGCACAGGGCGACGGCGGTGGTCTCGTGTCCGGCGAGGTAGAGGGTGAGCAGTTCGTCCCGTACCTGGTCGTCGGTCCAGCTCTCGCCGGTGACCGGGTCCTTCGCCGCTTCGATGAGGGCCATGAGGGCGCCCTGGCCGGTGTCGGCGTGCTGCCGGCGGATGTCCTCGACGAGCCGTGTGAAGACCGCGCGGTCCCGCTTGATGAGCCGGTTGCGTTTGGTCGGCATCCAGGACGGCAGCATCTCGGACAGCGTGCCGTGCTTGAACATCACCTCGATCACGTTGTCCACGACGTCCTTGAGGACGGGCGCCTCGGGCCGGACGTCGTAGCCGAACAGCGAGCGGCTGAGGGTGACCAGGGTGAGCCGCAGGGTCTCGGTGACCAGGTCCACCGGCTCGCCGAGGCGGGCCTTCTCCTCCCAGACGTCCAGCATCTCCTGGGTGGCCTGCACCACGTTGGGTCCGATCGCGGCGACCGCGCCGCGCAGGAAGACCGGCTGCATCGCCCGGCGGTGGGAGCGCCAGAACGCGCCGTCGGTGGTGAGCAGGCCGTCGCCCATCACGGTGCGGAACTGCTCGTAGAGGGTGCCGCGTACGTAGTTGGAGCTGTTGTCCTTCAGTACCCGCCCCACGGCGTCGGGTTCGGTCACCAGGTGCATGGTGACCGGGCCGAGCTGGACGCGGCTGACCTCGCCGTGGTCGCGCTGGGTCTGGAGGAGGAACTCGGCGGTGCGGGCCTTCCACTGCGGCAGGCTGCCCAGCAGCGGTATCCCGCGCGGGCCCGGGGCCCGTCGTCCTTCGGTCGTCATGGTCGTGCCTCTCTCGGAAGCGGTGCGGTGGCGGTGACGGGCGGCGGATCCGCGGCCCACGGGCCAGGCGTCAGGGGCTACGGCACCGGGAACTGGCGGCGGATGTAGGCGTTGTCGAAGACGGAGTCCGGGGCCAGCCGGCGCAGCGCCAGGGTGCTGGCCGCCAGGAAGCCGACCGGATAGCGGGCCTTGGGGCGGCGGGACAGCGCCGCCCGCTCGATCACCTTGGCGACGTCGTCCGCCTCGACGGCGAAGGTGCCCGCGAGGGTGCGGCGGCTGCGGTCGTAGACGGCGGCGTAGTACTCGGCGGTCCGCTGGTGGAAGCGGCGGTACGCCGGGTGGCCCTCCCCGCCGCCGGCCAGGTGGGAGACGAAGGTGTCGGCCCAGGCGGTGCGCACCGGCCCCGGTTCGACGAGGGAGACGCGGATGCCGAACCCGGCGACCTCCAGGCGCAGCGCGTCGCTCAGCCCTTCGAGGGCGTGCTTGCTGGCGTGGTAGAAGCCGCCGCCCGGGGCGGCGTAACGTCCGAAGATCGAGGAGACGTTGACGACGGAGCCGCCGCCGCGCCGGCGCATGCCGGGCAGGACCAGCTGGGTCAGGCCGACCACGCCGAAGACGTTGGTCTCGAACTGCTCGCGGACCCGGTCGAGTCCGGTCTCCTCGAAGGTGCCGGCGAGGCCGAAGCCCGCGTTGTTGACGAGGACGTCGACGCCGCCGGCGGCTGCCGTGACCGCCTCGACGGCCGCTTTCGCCGAGTCGGGGTCGGTGACGTCGAGGGCGAGGACGTCCATCCCCTCGGCGGCCACCCCGGCCAGCGTCTCCGGGCGCCGGGCGGTGGCCCAGACGCGCAGACCGGCGGCCCGCAGACGGATCGCGGTGGCCCGGCCGATCCCGGAGGAACAACCTGTGACAAGTGCGTTGCGCGGCACCGGCACGTTTTTCCCCTTTCCTTTCGAATGGCTTTCGCCGGACGGTACGAGCAGTATGGTGGAGGAATCCGCATCATCATGACGATGCGTCAAAATAGCCTGGGAGTTGAGTTCCTGATGGTTTATCACCTGGTCGTCAAGGCAAAGGTACGCGCGGCATTCGGCGAAATCAGCAAGGGGAACTGGGAGTCCATGGTGGATTCCCTCGCACCGGAGTTCACTTACCGCTTCTACGGTGAGCACGCCCTTTCGGGAGAGCGCCGTACGCACGCCGCGATGCGGCTGTGGTGGGAGCGGATCGACCGGATCATGCCCAACCCCCGGTTCGAGGTGCAGGACATCGTGGTCGCCGGCTGGCCGTGGAACACCACGGTCGCCACGAGCGTGCGGGTACGGACCCCCCTGCCGGACGGTTCGTACTACGAGAACGTGGTGAACCAGTTCATGAAGATGCGCTGGGCCCGCATATACGAGGTGCGCACCCTGGAGGACACCGTCGTCCTCCAGCGCGCCCTCGACGTGGTGGCCGCCTCCGGGGTGGAGGAGGCGCACGCCGCCCCCATCACCGACGAGCAGGCGGCGGCCGGGCGCTCCGTCCGGGGCTGAGCCCCGGTGGAGCCGGCAGGCCGGGGATCGCTCCCCGGCCTGCCGGCCGCCGCGCGGGCACCGCCGCCAGGGATCAGCCGAAGGCGCCGAGCTGCTTGGCGAGCTCGAATCCGTCCATGGAGAACCAGCTCTCGACGATCACGCCTTCGGCGAACTCGTCGATGACGATTCCGGGAATCGCGAACGACCGCCCCGTGGCCGGAATTCCGTAGTATTCCTCGCCGGTGTGGGTACCGCGGGCCGTGAAGCGGCTCACGACCTTCTCGCCCTCGATGATCCAGTCGTCCACGGTGACCTGGAGGTCGGGGAAGGAAGCGCGCTGGATTCGCACCCACTCCTTGAGGTGCTCCACGCCCTCCTTCCCGTTCTCCGCCGTCCCGTGGCTGATGTGGGCGTCGGTGGCGCCCTCGTAGATGACGTCCAGGTTGCCCTTGTTCAGGCACTCCTCGTAGTAGCGCTCCAGGGTGCGCCGGTTGGCGGCGGCGGTGGGGTTCACGTCGGTCATTTCCTCATCCTTTTCGAAAGGCCGCGGGGACTTCCCCCGCGGTGTGGTGCTGTGTTCCGGTCAGCCGGAGAGGCCCGTGACCACGGCCACGGACTCCCCCGAGAGGGCGTCGACGGCCCGCCACACTCCGAGCCGGGGGTCGCCCGTGATCCGTGTCCGCTCGCCCTCGGGCCCGCGCAGCTGGATCCGCGCCACGTCCAGCCGGCCGGACGAACCGGACCAGCCGACGCCGCGGCCGACGGCGGCGCGCAGGATGTTCTCCAGCACGGCCACCGGCACGGCGCAGGCGGGCGGTTCCGGCAGGGTCCACAGGTCCCCGGAGGGGGAACGCCGCACCTCGGCGACGATCCGCTCGGCGTCCTGCGGCTCCCAGTGCGACAGCGGGACCACCAGTCCGCGCCAGTCCAGCGTCGGCGCGGCGCCCCAGACGGTGACGTCGGGGCCCGCCGCGCCGGCCGGAGCGGCCGGCGCGCCCTGCACGGGATCCGCCGCGGCCCCCGCCTCCCGGTACAGCAGGCGCATCCGGGCCGACGGGCCCCCGCCGACCGGCCGGAAGGTGACCTCCGCCGCCCACTGGCCGTCCTGGCCGGCGCCGCGCACCTCCCGGCGCAGCCGCACCCGGCCGTCCGTGGAGCGGAGCAGGTCCAGGGGCACGGACAGTTCCTCCACCGAGAGCAGGACCAGCTCCGGAAGGTGCTCGGGGGTCACCCACTCGGCTCCGCGTACGGCGCTCTCCAGCAACAGGCTGACCGGCAGGGCCGGTTCGCCGTGCACGAGGAAGTCGCCGACGGCGGGAGCGGTGTCGGTGCCGAAGTCGACCTCCGACACGAAGCGGGCGTGCGGCTGGTACTCCAGGACCGTCCCGAGGTGGAAGATCTTCGGGAACGTGCCCTCGAAGCCGGGGAGTTGGGGAACCACCGGGTAGCTGACGGCCTGGGCCGGGGAGAGCGCCCGGCCCAGCGGGCCGACGAAGGAGATCTCGCCCCGCGATCCGGCCAGCAGCTCGGAGCGCCAGTGGCGCAGCCCCTCGGCCACGTCCATGGCCGCCATGTACCGCAGGCTGGCACCGAAGTTGGCGACCAGGCCGAGCCGGTCCCAGGTCGGCCACGCCAGCGTCATCACCGGGAAGGCGACCTCGCGCTGCGCCCAGAGGCCGAGGCGGGCCAGTGCCTCGTTCGCGGCGGCGTAGTCGAGCTGGCCGACCATCCCGCCGAGCCGGCCGGTCAGTGAACCGACCGTGCAGAACACCTTCAGCGGCAGGTCGCGTACCGCGTCCAGCAGGTGGAGGAAGGAGTCCACCTTGGTGGCCACCACCGCGCCGATCTCGTCGTCCGACTTGTTCGGCAGCCGGGTGGGGGTGTCCACCCCGGCGTTGTGGATCACGCCGGTGAGGTCGGGGAACTCCGCCACGAGGCGCCGTACGGACGCGGGATCGGTGAAGTCGCAGGCCCGGTAGTCCAGCCGCAGCCCCTCGGCCCGCGCCGACACCAGGTTGCCGACGAGCTCCCAGGTCGCCTCCGTACGCGTGATCTCGCGCCGGATGTCGGCCACCGGGCGGCCCTCACGGTGCTGGGCCCACAGCTCGGTCCTGCGCTGCCGCAGGGCCTCGGGGGTCAGCTCCGGCCAGCTCTCCTCGGGCGGCAGGCCGACGCGGCCGGTGACCACCACCCGCAGGCCGAACTCCCGGGTCAGCTCGCGGGCCAGGGCCATCCCGATGCCCCGCCCGCCACCGCTGATGAGCAGGGTGTCGGCGGAGGTCCACCGCACCTCCGGTTCACCGGCCGGGACGGCCTCGGGCGTGAGCACCCAGCGCCGCCCGTCGCGCCTGCCGATCTCGGTCAGACCGGGCAGGGACAGCTCCTCGGCGACCAGCTCGGGAAGGAGCTCCAGGTCGTCGAGGCCGATGTCGAGGACGCGGGCGGTGCAGTTCGGCAGCTCCCGGTGCAGGCTCTTGGCCAGTCCGGCCCACAGCCCGCCCAGGGGCTGGGCGATGTCGTCCTCAAGGTGGTGGCCCATGCCGCCGCCCAGGTAGCTGACGGCGAGGTAGGTCAGCCGGTCGGCGGAGGTCTCCGCGCTCCATTCCCCGTAGCAGTGCCGCAGCACGGTGAAGGTGCGCAGCAGGGCTTCCCGCCAGTGGCGTCCGCCGGGCGCGGTGATGCGGTCCGCGACGGTGAGGTCGACGACGACGTCCGGGGCGCCCGGACCCGGCCGGCCGGCCGGGTCCGGTACCTCGACGAGTTCGACGCCGCGTTCGCGCAGCGCCGCCCCGACGCGGGCCGCGGTGTCCGGGTCGCCGCCGATCACCACGGCCCGGCGGCCCCGCAGGGACCGCCGGGTGCTCGGCGGTCCGGCGGGGGCCAGCCGCCACAGCATCCGGCGTACGGGCGCGGTGGCCGGTCCGGTGACCCCGTCGGCCCCGGCGGTGGGTGCTACGGCCTCGGCGATCGTGGGGGCGGTCATGAGGACACCGCCTCGGCGAGCGCGCCGGGCCCGTGCACCACTCCGGTGGCCGGGTCGAGGTAGCCGATCACGGTCGCGGTGAGGTCCTTCATCTGGGCGACGACCCGGCCTCCGGGGGCGACCGCCACGAAGCGGTTGCCTTCCGGACGTCCCTCCACGAAACCGGGGTTGACCACGTACAGGTCCAGTTCCCCGTGCTGCGCGGTGAGTTCCCGGTCGTTGGCCTGCTGGTAGAGGTCCACGCGGCGGATCGACAGCGGGGCCGCCACCGGTATCAGGCCGTCGACGGGGGCGAGTACGCCGGTCCGGGCCATGGCGTCGAGCAGGACGGTCGGTACCAGGAACGAGGACCACGCCGGCTCGGCGGGGTCGAGTTCGGCCCGGAAGACCGACCGGGCGCCGCGCGGGCCGCTGCGGGTCCCGGTGGTGGCCATGAACGGGCCGGTGAGGCGTACGGGCGCACCGTCGGCGTGGTACGGGTCGGGTACCGGGACGTCCTCGGAGTCCTCCCACGGCTGCCACAGCGGGGCGTCCGGGAAGGCGTTGCTGACCAGGACGCGGGCGGTGAAGTGCGGGCGCCCGGAGACGAGTTTCACGCCCGTGGGCGAGACCACGTCGTAGCTGACCTCGACCTCGACGGTGGTCAGGTCGCCGACCTGACCGGCCACGGTGGCCGTGATCCGCTTGGGTCCCTGCGGGATCTCCCGGTGCACCTGGAGGAAGTGGTGGAACCGTACGTCCTCCAGGGCGACGACGACCCCTTCGGGGACCAGGTGCAGGGCCGCCTCGGAGGCCAGCTCCGTGACGAACGTGCCGGGGAGGGTGGGAACGCCCCGGACCAGGTGGTGTTCGAGGTAGCCGTCGCTGTCGAGGTCGAAGGCGCACTCGAAGACCGCGGTGGCGCCGTCCGCCCGGGCCGTGTCCGCCGGGGGCTGCGGCAGTTCGCGCCGGAGGTAGAAGCGTCCGCGCTGCGGGCCGCTCGCGGGCCGGGCGTCCAGGTAGCCGGGGTAGAACTGCTCGACGGTGGCCCGCTCCGCCTCGCCCAGGTGGACGACGGAGGCAGTACCGCGCGGGGCGGCGAGCTCTGCGAGGAAGTGCCGTACGCCCTCCTCGACGGGCATGTGGCTGTAGGAGCCGGCCCGCTTGAAGTAGGCGCGGGTCAGTTCGTTGGCCCCCATGCCGACCTCGTCCCACAGGGTCCAGCCGATGACGAACTCGGCCGTGCCGGTGGTGGCGGCCGCGTACCCGGCGGCGGTGGCCAGGTAGTCGTTGCCGGAGGCGTAGTCCGACTCGCCGCGCTGGCCGAAGAAGCCCAGCAGCGAACCGAAGTCGCACCACATGCGCGGCGCCCGCCCGGCCAGTGCCCGGTGCAGGTTGCGGTGGGCGGCGACCTTGAGGTCACGGATCCGGCGGAACTCGCCGAAGTCCTTGTCCCGGATCATCGCCGAGCGGTTGAGGCCCGGCGCGTTGATCACCAGGTCGATGCGGCCGTGTTCGGCGACCACCGCGTCCACCGCGGCGCGTACCGAGGCCTCGTCGCGGGCGTCGCAGGTCAGGTACGAGACCCGGCCCTCGCCGCTGTGCCGGGCCATCCGGTCCAGGTTGCGCCGCGCGGTCCGGGCGTCGGACATCCGGTCGAACTGCCGGCTGATGTCGGCGACGGTCCCGCCGCCGGCGCGCAGCCGGGCCGAGATGTAGGCCGAGCGGGTCGCGGCGAACTCCTCGTCGGAGCCCTCGAAGGTCTCCGGCGGGTAGGTGTCGAGCGCGTTGCTGCCGAGGGCGTAGATCCGGGAGCCGTAGCGCTCGGCGAGCGCGGTCAGCAGCTCCGCGGTGATCCCGCGGGCGCCGCCCAGGGCGAGCACCACGGAGTCGCGGCCCAGCGGGGCGGGGCCGGGCCCGGCCGGGTCCTGCGGCGCGGGCGCCTCCTGGAGCGCGGGGACCAGCCGCCGCGTCCCGTCGTGGTAGACCACCGGGAAGGTGCGGACGGCGTCCGCCTCCAGCGCCGCCAGCCGGGCGCCGGCCTGCGGGTCCGAGGTGGCCGCGAGGAAGGCGTAGGAGTCCGCGTCGGCCAGTTCCAGGCTGACGCACTTGGCGAGCCCGGTGAACAGGCCGGCCAGCGGGTGCGCGATCCCGCCGGGCATCGCGCCCAGCAGCAGGAACACCACGGACGACATGGCCGCGCCGAGGTCCTCGTACCGCTGCTGCACGGCCAGGAAGGTCAGGTCGTGGAGGGCGGTGATCCCCTCGGCCGCGCCGGTGAGCGCCTCCTCGGCGGGTACCGAGGCGGTCAGGTCGGCGACCACGCGCAGGTCGCGGACCGGCCCGGGGAGCGAGGCGAGCACCTCCCGCACGGCGTCGGGGGTGACCTCGGGCAGATGGTGCCAGCCCGGTCGGGGCGCCGCGGGCCGGGCCGTGCTCAGTACGGTGATCGCGGCGGCCGGCGGGGCGATGCGCGCCACCAGTTCCGGGTCGTCGGTGAGGACCACGGCCCCGGCCGGCAGGAAGTCCGCTGCCGTACGGGCGGACGTGGCCGCGGCGGAACCGGCGGACGCCGTGTGCGCGGGCTCCGGCCGCAGGGTCGTCGCGTACCGGTGGACCAGCTGCGGCGGGCGGGCGGCGGTGTGCTCCGGGGTTTCGGTGGAGGCCGCGGCCGGCTGTCCGGGCGCGGTCACCACCAGTCCGGGGGCCACGTCCGCGGCGCTCTCCCGGCAGCGGATGACGGTCGGGGCGCCGGGCCGCTGCAGGGCTCGCAGCAGGGCGAGGCCGCCCGCCGCGCCGAGGTAGCGGCTGTACTCGCCCTCGGCGCCGCATTCGAGCTCGGTGGCCTCTTCGGCGGGCCGGGCCCCGGGGGTGAGCTCGTCCACGAAGGCGAGCACCTCCAGGCCGGCTTCCCGGGCCTTGCTCTCGGTGGTCAGGCCGAACAGGAAGGCTCCCTCGGCCGGTTCGACCGTACGGCCGCCGAACACCTCGCCCAGCAGCGGGCGGTACTCGGGGAGGCTGTTGCCGTTGATTCCGCCCGCCAGGACGAAGTCCAGTTCGCCGCTGTGCAGGTAGCGGGCCGCCGTGGAGAAGGCGGACAGCGCCGATCCGAGGCCCGCGTCGACCGTGATGTTCGGGCCGTGCAGGTCGAAGTAGTTGGCGACCCGGGCTGAGATGACGTTCGGCATCATGCCGGGGAACGAGTCCTCGTTGGACGGGGGCGTCATCGAACGCACCCGCTCGCGGAGCCGGTCCACCACGGCGGTGAGCCCCGGCTCGGCGGCGAGGGAGGGGTCGGCCCGCAGGCCGCGCTCGATGTCGTCGAGGTAGCAGCGGTTGGCGTACAGCATGGCGGCCCTGGTCGGGCCCATGTGTCCGACGACGACGCCGGTGCGCTCCGCCTTGGCGTCCCAGAACTCGGAGAGCTGGCCCCGGAGTTCGTGCGCACAGGAGATGATCATCAGCTGGCAGCGGTCGATGGTGCGGACCGTGGCGGGAGGCATGCGCACCTCCTGGAACGAGGGCGCCGGGTAGGTGTCGCCGAAGCCCGCGTCGATGGTGCGGGCGCCGTCCAGCCACTCCTGGACGTCCTGCCGGCCGGAGGTACCGGGCAGCTTGGCCGACCAGCCGACCACGGCGATCCGCTCGGCGGGCGCGGCCTGGACGCGGGTGGCACCCTTCGCGGGCTCGGTACGCTCGGCGTTTCCGGCCTGCTCCGAGACGATCAGGTGGGCGTTGGTGCCGCCGAACCCGAAGCCGGAGACCGCGGCGGTGCGGCGGCTGCCTTCCCGCGGCTCCCAGGGGCGCGACTCGCTGGAGATCTCCAGCTTCGTCGAGCCCATCTCGAACAGCTCGGGGGCCGAGCGGTACCGGTACTGGCCGGGGATGGTCTGCTCCTGGATGGCCAGGATCGATTCGATCAGCGAGACCACGCCGGCCGCCCAACCGGTGTGCCCGATCAGCGACTTGTTGGAGGTGACGACGGCCGCGCGGTCCTGCCCGTAGTGCCCGCGCAGGGTGGTGAACTCGGCGAGGTCACCGGCCGGGGTCCCGGTGGCGTGGGCGTTGACCCAGTCGACGTCGGCGCCGGTGAGGCCGCCCGCCGTCAGGGCGCGGCGCACCGCGAGGTCCTGGCCGGCGGAGCTGGGCGCGTAGATCGCCTTGCCCTTGCCGTCGGAGGAGGAGCCGAAGGCCCGCAGCACGCCGAGGATCCGGTCGCCGTCCGCCTTGGCCCGGCTGAGGCGCTTGAGCACCACGACCCCGGCTCCGTCGGCGAAGATCACGCCGTCCGCCTCGGCGTCGAGCGACTGCACCGATCCGCGCTTCGAGAGGCCCTTCAGCTTGGAGAAGAGCACCGTCCCGCGCGGGGCGAGGGCGAAGGCGCCGCCCGCGACCGCGATGTCGTACTGGCCCGAGAGCAGGCCCTTGACGCCGATGTCGATGGCGTAGAGCGAGGAGGAGCAGGCGGTGTCGACCATCTGCACGGGGGTGTCGGCCGGCAGTACTCCGGCCATGGCCTCCTGGCCCACCTGGTGCGGCAGGAAGCGCGGGGCGTCGGCCTGCCCCCGGTGGTAGCGGGCCGACAGGGCGCGGTCCACGCCCGACAGCAGCCGGTCGCGTTCCGGGCCGGCGAGGTCGAGCTCGGTGGTGATCTCGCCGATGAGGTGGTTGGAGGCGGCGAGGACGCCAGCCTCCTCCAGGTGCTGGCTGCCGTCGGCGGTGTAGCCGACGTGGAAGGAGTGCCGGTCGGCCGGGTCGCGGTGCACGCCGTCCAGGGCCTGGACGAGGGAGTGCCGCAGCCAGAGCGTGGTCAGCTCGGTGTCGTCCGGGGAGGCGCTCAGCCCTTCGAGGGCGGTGGGCTCGGGCCGGAAGTCCGTGATGAAGACGCAGGTGTCCTGGTAGGACTTGTCCTCGTCGGCCTGGTCGGGCGAGGAGAAGGCGGCCCGCTCCCAGCGGTCCTCCGGTACCTCGATGAACAGTTCGGCGCCGGTGGTGCGCAACTGCCAGAGCTCGGCGGGGCTGTTGGCCCCGCTGACGGCCAGGCCCATGCCGACGACGGCGATCTCGTCGTCCGCGTCGTCGACCTCGTCCGGAGCGGCCGCAGCGGCGGCGGCCGCGGGCTCGGGGGCCGGCTCGGGAGCGGGAGCGGGCGCGGCCTCGGTCGCCGGCTCGGGCTCCGCCGCGCTCTCGGCACCCGGTGCGTCGACGTCCCGTACGGCCTTCAGTACGCCTCCGGGCTCGGTCCGCAGGGCCGGCTGCGGCTGGGCCTGCGGCTCGGGGGCGGCGGCCACGGAGTCGGCCGCGGGCGGGGTCGTGACCGGGGTCATGACCGGGGTCATGGCCTGGCCGGCCCTGGCCGGTGCCAGCAGGGTGGACCCGAGGGTGAGCCCGCCGTCGGCCAGGATGACCTGGCCGGTGATCCAGCTGGACTCGTCGGAGGCCAGGAACGCGACGAGGCGGGCGAACTCCTGCGCCGTCCCGAGGCGGCCCAGCGGGGTCCCGTCGATCACGGCCTGCTGCATGGCGGCGGCGTCGGGGAACTTGTCGGCCACCTCGCTGGTCAGCATGGCCGCCGAGGCGATGTTGACCCGGATGTTCTGCGGGGCGAACTCCACCGCCAGGTAGCGGGCGGCGGCCTCGGCGGCCGCCTTCGCCGGAGCGCAGGCGAGGTAGTTGGCCATCACCATCTGCGACGCTCCGAGCGCCGAGACCGTGACGATGGAACCGCCGCCGGAGCGGGCCATCAGCGGCGCCGCCGCCCTGGCGCAGCGCAGGCCGCCCTTGAGGTTGGTCTCCAGCGCCCGGTCGATGTCGGCGTCGGTGGTCTCGTCCACGGGCACCAGCGCGCCGTCGGCCGCGTTGTTGACCAGGATGTCGAGCCGGCCGATCTTCTGCTCGATCTCCGCGAACATCCGCGTGACCTGCTCGGGGCGGGCCACGGAGGCCCGGAAGATGTCCACGGTGGCGCCCAGGGCCCGCAGTTCGTCGCGGGTCCGCTTGGCCTGCTCGTGGGAGTGGAAGTAGTTGATCAGTACGTGCGCGCCGCGCTCGGCGAGCGTGGTGGCGACGGCCTTTCCGACGTTGCGGGCTCCACCGGTGACGAGTGCCACCTTGCCCGTGAGGTCGGCCGCCGCGCCGGTGCCGCGGGGGCGGTCCCGGCCGGTCGTGTGGTCGTTGGTCATGCGGCGACACCTGTCGAGGGGAGGGCGCGGAGTTCGTCCGCGATCAGGGTGACGATCTTGTCGAGGGTTCCGTAGTCGGCCAGCCGGAAGTCGCTCGCCCGGGCCGGAAGCCCGTAGTGCCGCGACGCACGCGCCAGCAACTCCACCTGCTTCACCGAATCCACACCCAACTCGGCCTCCAACAGCGCCTCGGGCGTGAACACCTCCTCCGGGTACTCCAGCGCCTCGGCGTAGATACCGCGCACCACCGAGAGCAGCTCCTCGCGGGCCGGCTGGACGGCGGCCGACTGCCGCAGGGTGCTGACGGGGGCGGAGGCGGCGGGGGCCGGGGCCGGGGCCGGGGTCTCGGCGGGCTCCGGCTGGACGGCGCGGAGTTCGTCCGCGATCAGGGTGACGATCTTGTCGAGGGTTCCGTAGTCGGCCAGCCGGAAGTCGCTCGCCCGGGCCGGAAGCCCGTAGTGCCGCGACGCACGCGCCAGCAACTCCACCTGCTTCACCGAATCCACACCCAACTCGGCCTCCAACAGCGCCTCGGGCGTGAACACCTCCTCCGGGTACTCCAGCGCCTCGGCGTAGATACCGCGCACCACCGAGAGCAGCTCCTCGCGGGCGGGGACCGCACGCGCCTCGGTGGCGGGCGCGGGCGCCGCGGGCGCCGCGGGCGCGGCCGGGGCGTCGGAGGTGCGGGGAGCCTCGGGGGCGGAGTGGCCCGCGTCGAGGAACTCGCGCAGACGGCCGGCCGCGACCTCGGTCAGCTCGGCGCGGTGGGCGTTCCAGAACGCCTCGAACACGTCCTGCGGCGCGTCGGGCACCAGGTGCAGGCGTACCGACCGGAGCCCGTCCTCGGCGCCCGTACCGGCCGTCCCGAGCTGGTCGAGCGTGGCGGTGAGCTGGAGCGAGCCGCCCTGCCCGGTGGCGAGGGTGGCGAGTGCGGCGGTCCGGCTGCCGTGGGCCTCGTCGAGCGGCCGGGACACCTTCGACACCAGCGAGGTCAGCACGGCACGGCCGCCCGCCTCCACGAAGGTCCGGTGGCCGCTCGCGTGCAGTTCCCGCACGGCGGCGGAGAACCGTACGGGCCGAGTGAGGTGCTCGGCGAGGAGCGCGGCGAGCGGCTCCCGCGGCTCGTAGAAGCGCTCCAGGATCGGCGAGTACACGGGGACGGTCAGCGGCCGCTGGTCGAGCCCGCCCACGAAGGCGGCGAAGGCGGGGGCGACGTCGGCCAGCGCGGGGTTGTGGAAGGCGAAGGCGGAGTCGAGCTTCAGGGAGCTGATCCGCAGCTGGTCGGCGATGGCCTTGACGCTCGCCACCACTTCGTACGGTCCGCTGAGCACGGTCTGCGTGTCGTGGTTCTCGGTGGCGACGGACAGCAGCGGGTGGCCGATCAGGCCCACCAGGTGGCGGGCCCGGTCCGGGTCGGCGGCCAGCGCCACCATGGCGCCCCCGCCCTCGCCCTCCCCGTCGCCCTCGCGTTCGGCGATGACCATGATCCGGCGGGCGACGATGCGTGCGCCGTCCTCGACCGAGAAGGCGCCGGCCGCCACCAGTGCGGTGATCTCGCCCAGGCTGTGCCCGGCCAGCACGGCGGGACGCAGTCCGCCGTCCTCCAGGATCCGGTACGCGGCCAGGCTCGCCCCGTAGATGGCCAGCTGCGACACCCAGGGCTCGTCCGCGAGGAGCTTGGGGAGTTCGACGTCCGAGGCCTCGAGGAGGAGCGGGGAGATGCGGCGCGAGAACAGCTCGTCCGCGACGGTGTCGACACGGTCGAGGACGGCCCGCACCTGCGGGTGGCGGGCGTGGGCGAGGCGCAGCGCGGCGCCGTCGAAGCCGCCCTGGCCGGGGAAGAGGACGACCGGACCGGTGCCGGTGGCGAGGTCGGTCGTGGTGTCCGTGGATGTACTCATCAGAGAATCTCCATGAAGGGTCGTGCGGCGTGTAGGGGTTCGGCCCACGGGGGCACGCCCGGCGCGCGGATGGCGTGCGGGCGGCGTGAACCGCCGTGGCACGCGGCGCTGCCGTACGAGCTGCCGTACGCGTCGGCGTACGCGGCTTCGGACCTCGTCGTCCGTGTCCGCTCGGCCGTGGGCCGGAAGGTGGCCGGGCCTGGGCCCTGTCGCCGGGTGGTTCAGGCGGTCGACGCGGGCGCCGGCCGGGTGCCGGACGCGCCGGGCACGGGGCTACGGAGCAGCAGCTCGCCCATCGGGCCGATCTTCGCGGCGATGAGCCGGTCGGCGGTGCCCGACGCCCAGGCCGGGCGGCCGGGTACTCCGTCGATCAGCCAGCGGACCAGGCGGGACTTCCACGGCACGTCGGGGCCGGAGCCCAGATGACCGAACAGCTCGCGGAAGTTGCCCCGCGTGTAGAACTGGTCCGGGGGCACGATGGTCGCGAAGAGGCCGATCATGTCCTGGCCGTGCCGGGGGCTGCGGCTCATCGCCGCGATCAGCGCGCGCTCCTCGGGCGAGTGGTCGGCGACCTTGGCGTAGTCGCGGGTGTAGTCGTAGTGGTCGCCGATCAGCTTGTCGCGGCGGGCCGTGTAGTCGGCCATCGCCTCCGCCATGGGGCGGTCGGACAGGCCGTCGGTGATGGCGTCGGCGAGCAGCTCGGCTCCGAGCAGCGCGTGGGTGATCCCGGACGCGGTGATGGGATCGCGGGTGGCGCCCGCGTCTCCGACGAGTGCCCAGCCGGGCCCGTGGGAGGTGCGCAGGAAATTGGGGACCGCGCCGGTGAGCCAGCGGTCGCCGCGGCGGGCTCGCAGCAGGCGTTCGGCGAATTCCGGATCGGCATCGGCGAAGGCGTCGATGACGAGCCGGTCGGTCTGATCGGGATCCCCCGAGGGAAACGTTTCAGCAGGCCAGGCGACACCGACGATGGAAAGCCCGTCGTGGGTCGGCCAGCTGAAGGGATGGCGCCGGCTCTTCCGGTACGTACGGACCAGCGGTTCCTGTTCGAGCCCTTCCCAGTACGTCCAGGAACTCTTGCTCAGAACCGGGTCGTCGCGGTATTTCTCCGCGCCGGCCAACTGCGCGACCCGGGAATTCTTTCCGTCCGCGCCGACCACGATCGTGGCCTTCTCGGAAATCTTTCCTGAACTCTTGGAAACACCGCTCACACCGACGACGGTGCCGTTCTCGCGCAGCAGTTCCTGGACCGATATGCCTTCCCTGAGTTCGGCGCCGGCTTCGACGGCCGCCTCCGCCAGTGCCTGGTCCAGGCTGATCCGGGGCGGGGAGAGGGCGTAGCCCACCCCCTCCACGGCGGGCAGCGGTGCGACGAGCCGCACCGAACCGCTCTGCAGGGAGTAGTGGGTGATCTCGGGAATGGTGTGGGCCTTCAGCCGGTCGAGCACGCCCCAGCGGCGCAGTCGCAGGACTCCCGGCGGATGGATCAGATTGGTGGACGAACTGGTGGGACTCGGAAAGGTGATCCGGTCCACGAGCAGGACCCGGTATCCGCGTCCGGCGAGTATCAGCGCCGTCGCGGAACCGGAGATCCTCGCTCCCACAATGATGACGTCGTACATGCTCCCCCGTATCGGTCGTTCCACTCAGAACTTCTTTAGTCCCCGTCCTCACGGCGCGGTGGGCGAGTTCCGCTCCAGCGGCGCCCTACCGATACTCGAGATTACTCAGGGGGCGTGTGGGATCCGGCCGTCCGCGCATCAACGTGCCATCTTGCTGCGGCATTGGCAGGTTGATGCCAGGGCCACGGAAAAGGGCCCTCTCCGCTGCGGATTTCCGCAGCGGAGAGGGCCCGGTGGACGGGGTGGTACGGGGCTGGTTCCTGCCTACTCGGTGGCGTCTATGAGACCGAGCTGAGCCGCCCGGACCCCCGCCTGGAAACGTGACGTCGCGTCCAGCCGCGTCATGAGCGAGGCGATGTGGCGGCGGTAGGTGCGCAGCGACAACCCCAGGTCACGGGCCGCCTTCTCGTCGGTGTGCCCCTGGCTGAGGGTGCGCAGGACGCGCAGCACGTTCTCGTCGTCGGCCCAGTTGCCGCAGACCGAGGCCAGGTCGACGGCGCCGTCCCACACGGCGCTGTGCAGCACCGACATCGCCCTGGCGGTGTCCAGGTCCCGTACCACAGCCAGTCCCTGGTTCCGGCCACCGGCGCAGTCGACGAGCGCGAGGCTGCCGTCGAAGACGGTCGTGGTGGGGAGTTTGTGCGGTGAGAGACGGATGTCGGCACCGCGGCGGGCCAGTTCACACAGGTGTGTGAGGGCTTCGTCGTCGCCGAGCAGCCGGCTCGGCAGGATCATGCGGATCTCGCTGCCCCGGGCGAGCAGCTGGGTGTGCAGCTTGTTCAGCAGGAGATCGTCGAACTCGTGGGGACCCGCGGCGTAGCTGGACTGGGCGAGGACACCGCGGTGGCCCGCCTGGAGGACGATGCGGGCGGCCACCGCCTCGTCGGTCTCCTCCTGGTCGCGGGCCGCCGCGGGCTGCGCCGCGGCGGTCCGCTCCCGCAGTCTGCCCGCCATCTCCGCGAGCTGCTGCGCCTGGTCGCGCAGGTCGTCGAGCGTGGGGTTGTGGAGATCCGTCATCGGCTCTGCCGTGACGCTCATGACTGCTCCTCCGTGTCATGGCCGCGAGTCGAACGGCCAGTGGATCGGACGGGGCCGGGGAAGGCGGGCGGTCCGCCGCTCACCCGGCCGCCGGTACGTCGGCGAGTGCCCGCGGGACACGGGCCGTCGAGTCGGCGCCGACGCCGCTCGCCCCCGTGCCGGGCGTCCGGACCCGTCCGAGTCCTTGTTCACGTGCTCTGGTGGACCGCTTCGTACCGGTCCCGGGAGTGTCGAGCGCGACTCCAGTGGCGCGGAAGACACTGTCGGACGACGGGCCGGTCTTGCGGATCAGGCCGGCCCGTCGTCGACCTCCGCCGGTGGCCGCGGCGAGCGGTCCGAGATGGTTCGCGTTGCTCGTGGTACGTGATGCGATGGCGCGCAACCGGCAGTGAGCGGTCAGGACATCCATCGATCCCCCCTTTGCTCTGTCGTGCCCTCGGGCCGGGGTGGTCAGCGCCTGCCCGGCGATCGCTCCGGCGGTACGCGGCGGCTGTCGCCGCGCGGGTCACCGGAGACCGGACCCTGTACCGGATCCCCTGCGGACTCCACGGCCGGCCTCGCCGCCGGCTCCCTGGAACGGATGAGCTTCTTCATCGAACGGTTCCTCCATCGCCCCCGTGCCGGGCCCTCCCCGCGGGCCGGCGCCGACCGGCCGGCAACGGACCAGGACGGCGGGCGGGGGCGGGGTCGGACCCGTACATCGCCGCTGCCGTACGGAACCGGACAGCGTGCGAGCGCCGCTCACTTCACTGAACAGCGACTTTGTTCGACTCTGCCACGCCGGAGCCCCGTCGTGTCAATGCCGGCATGCCCCAACCACCCCCGGAAACAGCGCCCTTGCCACCTACTTGCCACCCCTCGACCGATCCCCGAGCGTCCCCCCAACACCCAACCCCACCCCCCTTGACAAACCACCAACAATCTAACGAACCGTCACGTCTCGGCCAGCCGGACGCCCGGGCAGGCCGCCACCTCCCCAGGCGGGGGCGGCGGAATGGTGGGCTTCACGTCCTGGGTCCGTAACGGTCTCGCGGGACGGGACTTCGGCGGGGTCGCCAGGGAATAACCGGACAGTCGGACGCATCGATCACGTCATGCGCAACACACGGGGGCCACCATGCGTACTGCCCGCAACAGATGGAAGACCTGCACCCTGGGGGTCGTGGCCGTCGCCGCGCTCCTCTCGTCCACGGCCTGCGAGTCGGGCGGCGCGGAGCGGGGCAAGACCCCCTCCCCGTCCGCCACGCCGAGCGGTGCCGGCAGCCCGAGCGCCACCGCCGGCCCCACGCCGTCCGCCGCCCCGAGCACGGCCGGCTCTCCCAAGCCCGGCGGTGGCAGTACGCCCGGCGCCTCCAAGAGTGCGGGCGCCCCGACGGGTGGCGGCGGCACCACCGTCACGGCCTGCAACGACAACGACCTCTCGATCACCCTGTCGGACTGGCGGCAGGACTCGGGGCAGCACCTCCTCATCACGGCCACCAACCTCAGCGACAAGGCCTGCACCCTCTACCACTACCCGTACGTCGGCTTCGGCGCGGCCATCGCGGGGCCGGTCGCCCCGATGGACTCCAAGCCGCAGGCGGTGGCCACGATCGGGCCGAAGGAGAAGGCGTACGCCGGCCTGTTCCTCTTCCGAGGGGGCCAGCGGACGGTCACCGTGGAACAGGTGTCCCTCGGCTACCAGGACCGGGCGTTCAACAGCAACAAGGACGTGGCGTGGCTCGACCACGGGCTGCCCGCCGACATCGGCTCCCTGACGGTCGGCCCCGAGCCCCGGGTCACGTACTGGAACCTCGATCTCCGGACGGTCGAGAACCACATGTTCAGGTCGAGCGACAGCTAGTGCTGGCGTCAAGGAGACGTCGGGAGTCCGTTTCCTAACAGCTGAATCCACTGCGTCAGTCAGGTGGTTGAAGGGGCTTCGCGGTTCGGTCGGCCCCCCTCCCTCCCGACGGGAGGGACGGGGCACCGCGGTGCATCCCCTCCCTCTCGGGGGGTTCTTCCACACATGCGAGGAGTGACTTGATCTCCCACCTGATGCGGCGCGCTCGCGGCGCGCTCGCCGTCGCCGTCGCCACCGGCGCCCTGTTCACGGCGGCGGTGCCGGCCCGGGCCGCCGCCGCGCCGCCCGTCGGCGCGGCCGGCGCGATCCTGATCGACGCGGACAGCGGGGCCGTGCTCACCTCCAGGGCTCCTGACACCCGGCGCCAGATGGCGAGCACCACGAAGGTCATGACGGCCGCGGTGGTGGCCACCCTGCCGGGCGTGGACCTCGACCGGAAGGTCACTGTCAAGCAGGAGTACCTGGACTACGTCTACCGGGAGGGTGCGAGTTCCGCCCAGTTGAAGGCGGGTGCGAGCCCGACGGTCCGTCAGCTGCTGTACGCGTTGATGCTGCCGTCGGGCTGCGACGCGGCGTACGCCCTCGCGGACACCTTCGGCGCGGGGACGACCCTCGCCTCCCGCAAGGCGGACTTCGTGGCGAAGATGAACGCCAAGGCGAAGTCGCTGGGCATGACGAACACGGTCTACGACACCTTCGACGGCATCTCGCCGACCGGCAGGAACCTCACCACCCCCCGCGACCTCGCCAAGCTCACCCGGCACGCGATGGGCAACACCGTGTTCCGGACGGTCGTGAAAACCCCTTCGTACGGCTCCGGCGGCACCTCCGCCCTCGCCACCTGGACCAACAGCAATCTGCTGGTCCGGCCGCGGTCCGCCGGTTACGGATATCCGGGCGCGATCGGCGTCAAGACCGGCACCGGCAGCGCTGCGGGAAAATGCTTGGTCTTCTCCGTGACCCGGGGCGGTAAGACGGTTATCGGGGTCCTGCTGAACGACGAGAAGCGTTACACGGATTCCATGATGCTTTCCGACTGGGCCCTCGGCCCCGCCTCCGCTTCCGGTTCCGGTTCGGGTTCTGCCTCCAGTTCCGGTTCCGGTTCGAAAAACGCCGTCCAGGGCCGTAGCGCCGAGCCGGTCCCGGACGTCCTCGACTGACCTCGGGGCACCACGGACCGCAGGGCCGGACGGACCGGATCCGACGCGCAGCGGACACCGACGTGTCCGCTGCATGTCCAACTGATGGCGGGTGGACCTTCCTGACGGCCCGGATGCTACGGGCCGTCAGCAATTCCAAGCCATCCGGGGGAATCTCCGCGAACTCCTCGTACCGCACGGGAGGCCCGGCCCCGCGCGGCCGTCGGAGCGAATCGGCGTACGCACTCATCTCACAGGCCGGACAAGTGCGTACGGATTGGCATCCGGGGCGAGGCTCGCGATCCCCCGGCACAAAGTCCCGAAAGCCGTAGATTGCCTTTAACGGACACCGCGCCGCACCGGGTACAAGTCCGGATCCGGGGGCTTCCCCGTAGCGCATTCGCTTCTGGTGAAGCCATCCGAATCGGGTCAATGTCCACCAGGAAACTCCCTGTTGACGGTCGATCATCCGCTCACAGCCAGTGATACGATCATCGCACTTGCGGAGCGGCGGATGGGCGCAAGACGACTTCTTCGACTACGGCGACCATCCAGGCGGTACCCCCGGTACGGACGGTCCGCCGGTCCACCCGCATTTGACGGAATTCAGCAACTGGCCGTCAGTCGCCTGAAGAGAGTCTTATGAAGCTTTACATAGCGAACCCAGTGCTCTGGGCCCTCCTCGCCGTCGTCGTCGGCGCAGTCGCCGTCATCGTCCGCCAGCACAAGGCGGCTCGGGTCCAGCGGCACGAGATCGAACAGATCAAATCCCACTACGTGGAATTGCAGCACAGTTTCGCGAAATCCGTGGAGGCCGAGAAGGAACAGGCCCAGGACGCCACGAAATCGGTCCTCAAGTCCGCGATGCGGACACTTCAGGGCCTTGCCGCCGAACAGCAGGCGGTCATCTCCGGACTGCAGAGCAAGTACGGCGAGTCCGTGATTCTCCAGGACCTGCTGGAGATCGACCACACGAACTCTCAGTTCGGGCGCCGCGCCCAGTCCATCGCCGTGTTGTGCGACGGCTGGCTCGGACGGCAGCGCGAGGTCGCCTCGGTTTATGACGTGGTCCGCAGCGCGCAGGGCAGGATCCGCCACTACCGCCGGGTGGAGATCCTCTCCCAGGTCGACTTCGGCATCAACAACCGGGCGGTCGAACCGGTGGCGCTGGCGCTCGCCGAGCTCCTCGACAACGCGACCAGCTACTCCAGCCCGGACACCGTGGTCGAGATCAACATCCGCACCGTCCCCAAGGGCATCTGCATCGTCGTCGACGACGCCGGTGTCGGCATGAACGACGAGGAGCGGACCAGGGCCGACAAGCTCCTGGCGAGCGAGCGGGTCTCCGGCGTCTCCGGCCTCGGCAGCCCGCCGCAGTTCGGCTTCGCGGTGATCGGCGTGCTCTGCGAGCGCTTCGGCTTCGAGGTGTCCGTGGACTCCAGCTCACCGTACGGAGGCGTCCGCGCGGTCCTCCTCCTCCCGCACGACCTGCTCACCGGCATGCCGGAGAAGAAGGCCCCCGCGCCGGCCGCTCCCGTGTACGCGGCCTCCGGCGCGTCCGCCGCGGCGGCGCACCTGGGCGGTCCCGAATCGGCGGTGGCCACGGCCTCGACCGTCGACGGTCTGCCCCGGCGCAGCCGCAAGCGGCCCATGGCGATCGTCCCCGGTACGGCGTCGGCCCCGGCCTCGGCGGGCCGCTCCGACGCGGAAGCCGCCGCGATCATGGGGGCGTTCCAGCGGGGCACGCAGTCGGGACGGGTGCAGGCGGACTCGGCGGATCAATCGAGCAGCACACCTGCTGCGAGCAGCGAAGGGCATGAGGTCTCGTGAACAACGATCTGTCATGGATGCTGGACAGCGCCTTGGAGATACCCGGGGCGCTGCACGCCGTCCTGGTCTCCGCCGACGGCCTGCTGATGGCCCGGACGAAGGACTTCGACAAGGACAGCGCGGACACCGTCGCCGCCGCGATGAGCGGCGTGCAGTCGCTCAGCCGCACCCTCGGGTTCTTCGTCGAGCAGGGCAACCTTCAGTGGCGCCAGACGCTGGTCGAGTTCGACGGCGGCTGGGTCTTCCTGATCTCCGCCGGGGAGGGTGCGTACCTGGGCGTCTCCGCCTCGCCGGACGTCGACATGCAGGACATCACCTTCCGGATGCAGCAGCTCGTCGGCCAGCTGGGCAAGGCGTTGATGACACCGCCGCGTGAGAACCTCGGCGTCCGCTCATGAGCGGGTTCGACGAACTGGAGCCGGGGTCGGCCGATTTAGTCCGTCCGTACGTCATCACCAAGGGACGCGGCCTGCCCGACGAGGAGCAGCTGTCCCTGATCACCCTGGTCACCGCGGCGGGCGACCAGCAGCAGCGGCCGACCCAGCTGTCCCCCGAGGAGCAGGGCCTGCTGGCCCTGTGCACCGCCGGCTACCTCTCGGTCGCCGAGATCGCGGGACACACGCGGCTGCCCATGGGTGTGGTGAAGATTCTCCTCTCCGCGCTCACCGAGCGCGGCTACCTCATCACCCGCCCTCCCGTGCAGCGCGCCCCGCTCGCGGACCGGCGCATCCTGGAGGAGGTTCTGAATGGACTCCGCACCAAGTTTGGCTGAGCAGGCGTACGTCCGCGGCGGAGCGACGCAGACCGCCGTGAAGATCCTCGTCGTCGGTCACTTCGCCGTCGGCAAGACGACTTTCATCGGTGCGATATCGGAGATCCCTCCGCTGTCCACCGAGGAGACGATGACGCGCGCCGGCGAGTCGTTCGACGACCTCAAGGGGGTCCGTACCAAGACCACCACCACGGTGGCCATGGACTTCGGCCGGCTGACCATCAACGAACGCGTGGTGCTGTACCTGTTCGGGACCCCCGGCCAGCTGCGGTTCGTACAGATGTGGGAGGACATGGCACGCGGCGCGCTCGGCGCGCTCGTGCTGGTGGACCCCGAACGGCTGGCGGACTCCTTCGCCGTGATCGACCTCATCGAGCAGTACGGCCTCGACTACGCGATCGCCGTCAACCGCTTCGACGGTGCGCCGGACCGGGAGGTACGGGCGCTGCGCGAGGCGCTGGACCTGCTCGACGACACCCCCGTCGTCGCCTGCGACGCCCGCGACCCGAGATCGTCCGCCGACGCGCTGATCACACTCGTCCGCTATTTGCTCGACCGCGCCCACTAGGAACAGACATGGACACCCAACCCACCACCCCCGTTCCCCCGCCCGGGTGCCCTGCCCACAGTGCCGGCGGCCGGGTACCGCTGCACGGACCGGGGTTCGCTGCCGACCCCCAGGCGTACTACGCCTACCTGCGCCACTACGGCCCGACCGCGCCCGTGGAGCTCGCTCCGGGGGTGGAGGCCACCCTCGTCACCGACTATTCGGCGGCGCTGCAACTCCTGCAGGACTCCAGCTCCTTCCGGAAGGACGCCCGCCGCTGGCGGCACCTCAACGAGGGGCTGATCAGTCCTGACAGCCCGGTCGTGCCCGTGCTGGCGTACCGGGCCAACTGCATGTTCACCGACGGCGCCGAGCACCTGAGGCTGCGCCAGGCCATCACGGACAGCATGGCCCGCGTCGACGTGCGCCGGCTGAGCCGGAGCACGGAGCAGGTGTCCAACTTCCTGATCTCCCAGTTCGGTTCGCGCGGCTCCGCCGATCTGCTCGGCGACTACGCCAAGCAGCTGCCGCTGTTCGTCTTCAACGAACTCGTCGGCTGTCCCGCCGACATCGGCGACCGCGTGGTGTTCGGCATCAGCGGCATGTTCGACGGGGTCAACGCGGAGCGGGCCATCGAGGTCCTCTTCGGGGCCGTCGGCGAACTGGTGGCGCTCAAGCGCGCCAGGCCGGGCGAGGACGTCACCTCGTGGCTGATGCAGCACCAGGCGAAGCTCACCGACGAGGAAATGGTCCACCAGCTCGCCCTGCTGCTGATCGCCGGCAACGAACCCCTGCGCAACCTCATCGGCAACACCCTGCACCGGCTGCTCACCCACGACGCGTACGCCCACAAGGGCGGCCTGATCGACGAGGCCATCGACGACACGTTGTGGGAGAACCCGCCCATGCAGAACCTGGCGCCGCACTACCCGGCGTCCGACATGGAGTTCGCCGGGCAGCAGCTGCGGGCGGGCGACCTCGTCCTGGTCAGCTTCGCGGCCGCCAACACCGGGCCGGCCCTGACGGCGGCGCGTCAGGCCGGCAGCAACCGGGCCCACCTGGCGTGGAGCGCGGGCCCGCACGCGTGTCCGTCCAAGGAGCCGGCCCGGCAGATCACCGCGACCGCCGTCGAGAACCTGCTCAACCGGCTCCCCGACGTCGAGCTCGCCGTGCCCGAGGACAGCCTCGTCTGGCGCCCCGGTCCCTTCAACCGCGGACTCAGCACGCTGCCTGCCCGGTTCACCCCGGTCGGGACGGTCCGCGGACCCGGCGGCCCGCTGGAGCGGCCCGAGGCGCACCCGCAGCCCGAAGCGGCCGACGCGGGTGCCAAGCGTGAACGCGCGGGGAAGTGGAGCCAGTTCCTCAACTGGCTCACCAAGTGATCTACATAACTTCTCCAGCGGTGTCCACCATCGCATGATCGTTCGACCTCGGGGGTAGTGAGCACCGCGTTGTTCATCGCTACTCACGAGTCGAAGGAGGTGTCGTGCACCAGCTGTCCGACGACGCCACTGGCACGCAGCACCGCTCCGTCCTGGACCCGCTCGACACCCGCCCCTCCCGGCGGGTGTCCTCCCGGTCGCCCCGGTCCGGGGCGGGAGGGCCGGTGAAGGCCCCCCGCCCCGGTGTCCCGAGGACACCGGACGGGGAGACGCTGGGAGGTCATGCGGCGAGACAGGTCCTGCGGCTGTGCGAGGCCGCGGGGCTGGGCGGGGCCGACTCGGCGGCCTACGCCCGGACACTGCTCACGGCGCTGGGTCCGGCCGGCGAGCGGCGGCTCGACGAGCCGCCGCCGGAGGACTCCTTCCTCTCCGACGACCACACGCCGGTGGAGTTCTCGCTCGCCTTCGTGCCGGACGCGCCGCCGACCCTGCGGGTCCTGCTGGAGCCCGGGTTCGGCGCCGGGAGCCTGGAGCGCAACGGGCGCGTCGGGCTTCGGGTCGTCCGCGAGATGGCGCGCCGCTGGGGGTTCGACACCCGGCGGCTGGACGAGCTGGAGGACCTGTTCTTCCCGGAGGCCCCCGAGGGCCCGCTGGCACTGTGGTGCGCGCTGGAGCTCGTCCCGGGCGCGGTGCCCAAGGTCAAGGTGTACCTGAACCCTGCGGCATCCGGGCAGAAACGTTCCGCCGAGACCGTACGGGAGGCCCTGCGCCGGCTCGGCCACCGGCAGGCGTTCGCGGCGCTGCCCGAGGGAGACCGCCACCTCTTCTTCGCCCTGGACCTGGGCGACTGGGAGGAGCCCCGGGTGAAGGTCTACCTCGCGCACCACGACCTGTCGGCGGCGGAGGCGGCCGGCCTGTCCCGGATGGACGGCGGTCCGGAGCGGGCGGAGATCAAGAAGTTCTTCCGGACGGCAGCCGGGCACAGCGCCGACGGCGCGGAGAACGGGGCCGGGCGGGACCCGCGGCTCGACCGCCGGCCCGTCCAGTCCTGCCACGCCTTCACCGAGACGGCGACGGGCCTGCCGAGCGGCTTCACGCTGTACGTCCCGGTCCGCGACTACGCCCGGCACGACGGCGAGGCCCTCGACCGGGCCGTGTCCGTACTCGAGCGGTACGGCATCGACTCCGCCCCGCTCGTCGAATCGCTGTCCGCCGTCACCTCACGGCCGCTGCGGGAGGGTGTGGGCCTCATCGCCTACCTGGGGCTGGCACACCAGCAGGGCAAGCCGGCCCGGGTGACCGTCTACGTGTCCTCGGAGGCCTACGCGGTCAGGCCGCCGGCCGGCGCACCGGCCGCGTGGGCCGACGCCGTCCTCTGAGGCTCCTCGCCGGCCGGCGAAGCTCCCCGATGGCCACCCACCGGGAGCTTCACCCGCCCCACCGGCCCCCGAACGCCCGCTACGCGTCCTGGAGCTCGCTCAGCTCCCGCAGGTACCCGCCGACGTCCACCTGGATGGAGGCTCCCGCGGTCCGCCCGTAGCGCGCCTCGATACGGCTCAGGTACGCGTCGATCTCCTCGCGCATCTCCCGGGCCGGGGGCAGGCCGACGTCACCGTCGACGATCCGCGCCACCCACCGCGCCTGCGCCTCCACGAGGCGGGTGATCGAGCCCACGGGACGGATCAGGCCGACGAAGTACAGGCCGGGGCGGTCGGGCGCGACGACGCGCTCGTACAGCTCGACCGCCTCCTGCCCCGGACCCGCCGGACATCCGGCGGGCAGGAAGGGGAAGTCCATGCGGAAGCCGGTGCAGTAGACGATCGCGTCCGCCTCCACGGCGCTTCCGTCGGTGAAGCTGACCTTCCCGCCGTCCAGGGACTCGATGGCGGGCCGGGGGATCACCGCGCCGTGCCGGATGCGGCTGAGGATCTCGTCCGAGATGGTCACGGCCGAGGAGAAGACGGCGTGGTCGGGTTCGGGCAGGCCGTAGTCGGACAGCTTCCCGCGCGCCACCAGCAGCGCCTGCTCGATGAAGCTCCGCTGCTCGGCGAAGGACATGTCCTTCCACCACGGTGCGTCGGCGATCAGGTCCACGGACATGCCGAACAGCTGCTTGGGGACGACGTGCAGCGCGCGGCGGACGGAGAGCACGGTCTGCTCGGCGTGCCGGGAGAGGTCGGCGGCGATGTCCACCCCGGAGGCCCCCATCCCCACGACGACGACCCGCTGTCCGGCGAAGTCGCGGCCGTCGAGGTAGTCCATCGAGTGCAGGATCGTTCCTGCGAAGGAGTCGGCGCCCGGCGGCAGCGGATTCGGCAGCACCGCCTCCGTGTTGTGGCCCGACGCGACGATCACCTGCCCGAACCGCCGTACCGCCGTCTCCCCCCGGGCGTCGCGGCTGGTGACCGTCCAGGCGCCGTCGCCGTCCTGCCGTACGGAGAGCACCTCGGTCCGCAGTTCGACGCGGGGCAGCAGTCCGGCCCACTCGGCGAACGACCGCAGATAGGCGGCGACATCGCAGTGCCGGGGGTAGAGGGGCAGCTCGGACGGCATCGGGAAGTCGGCGTAACCGGTCAGCTGCTTGGCGCTGTTCAGGTGCAGCGACACATACGCCGGCCCCCGCTCGCCGGCACCCGGCTGGCGCCAGATCCCGCCCACGTCCGGTGCCTTCTCCAGGCAGACGTAGTCGATCCCCCTGGCCGACAGGGCGTGCGCGACCGCCAGCCCCGACAGTCCCGCGCCGATGACGCACACGGTCGCCGCCGTGGGAACGCCGCCGGTACGTGACCCGTCCGAGGATCCCTCCACTGAACACACTCCGTCGTCGTCGCAACTGCCCCCGTGCGGGGGCCCGGAGGGCTCACGATACCGATCAAGGTCTATTCCCAGTCGTCCCAGGGCGGGTCCGTCTCGTCGAAGTCGAAGGGCGGTTCGTCGGGATCCGGCGCCTCGGAGCGCGCCGGGGCGGATGCCGGGGCGGCAGGGGCCGGAGCGGGAGCGGGAGCCGACTCGGGGGCGGGGGCCGACTCGGGGGCGGGCGCGGGGGTTTCGCACTGTGCCAGGGTGTCGAGGACGCCCTCGGCGTACTTCGCGAGCTTGGCCTCGCCGACCCCGCCGATGCCGCCCAGCTCCTCCACCGTCGCGGGGAGGCGGGTCGCGATCTCCCGCAGCGTCGCGTCGTGGAAGACGACGTACGCCGGCACGCCCTGCTCGCGCGCCGTCGCGGCCCGCCAGGCGCGCAGGGCCAGGAAGACCGGTTCGGCCGCGGCCGGCAGGTCGACCGGTACGCGGGCACCCTTCCCGGAGCGCGACCCGGACTCCTTGCGGGCGGGGCCGGCCGGCGCCTTCTCCTTGCGCATCGGGACGCTGCGGCGCCCGCCCAGCACCTCGCCGCTGTCCTCCGTCAGTACGAGCGTCCCGTAGTCGCCCTCCACCGCCAGCAGCCGCAGCGCCAGGAGCTGGCGCACCACCCCGCGCCACTCCGCGGTGCCCAGGTCCGCGCCGACCCCGAAGACGGAGAGCCCGTCGTGGTCGAACTGGATGACCTTGGCGGTCTTCTTGCCCTGGAGGATGTCGATGATCTGGCCGGCGCCGAACTTCTGGCGCCGTTCCTTCGCGAGCCGCCATACGGTCGACAGCAGCTTCTGCGCCGCGACCGTACCGTCCCAGGACTCGGCGGGCGTCAGGCAGGTGTCGCAGTTGCCGCACGGCCCGCCGTGCTGCCCGAAGTACTCCAGCAGCCTTTCCCGGCGGCAGTCGACGGTCTCGCACAGCGCGAGCATGGCGTCCAGGTGCATGCCCAGCGAGCGGCGGCGCGCCTCGTCGCCCTCGGAACCGTCGATGAGCTTGCGCTGCTGGACCACGTCCTGCAGCCCGTACGCCAGCCACGCCGTGGCCGGCTCGCCGTCGCGGCCGGCGCGGCCCGTCTCCTGGTAGTAGCCCTCGACGGACTTCGGCAGGTCGAGGTGGGCCACGAAACGCACGTCAGGCTTGTCGATGCCCATGCCGAAGGCGATCGTGGCGACCACCACGACCCCTTCCTCCCGCAGGAAGCGCGCCTGGTTCGCCGCACGCGTCCTGGAATCCATCCCCGCGTGGTAGGCCACCGCGTCGATGCCCTGCTCCGCCAGGAACGCGGCGGTCTTCTCCACCGAGGCCCGGGAGAGGCAGTAGACGACTCCGGCGTCCCCGTCGTGCTCGGTGCGGATCAGCTCCAGCAGCTGCTTGAGCGGGTTGTTCTTCCCGACGATGCGGTACTGGATGTTCGGCCGGTCGAAGCTGGCGACGAAGTGCCGGGCGTCCTCCAGGCGGAGCCGCGCCACGATCTCGGCATGGGTGGCCTCGGTGGCCGTCGCGGTCAGGGCGATCCGCGGGACCTTGGGCCAGCGCTCGTGCAGCATCGACAGGGCCAGGTAGTCGGGCCGGAAGTCGTGGCCCCACTGGGCGACGCAGTGTGCCTCGTCGATCGCGAAGAGCGACACCTTGCCCCGGTCGAGCAGCCGCTGCGTGCTCTCCCCGCGCAGCCGCTCGGGGGCCAGGTAGAGGAGGTCCAGCTCGTCGTCGAGGAAGGCCCGCTCGACGGCCTGCCGCTCGTGCGGGTCCTGCGTGGAATTCAGGAACCCGGCCCGCACCCCGAGGGCCGTGAGCGCGTTCACCTGGTCCTGCATCAGCGCGATGAGCGGCGAGATCACCACCCCCGTGCCCTCTCTGACCAGCGCCGGGATCTGGTAGCAGAGCGATTTGCCGCCGCCGGTCGGCATCAGCACGAGGGCGTCGCCGCCGCCGACGACCTGCTCGATGATCTCCTGCTGCTCACCGCGGAAGGAGCTGTATCCGAAGACGCGGTGCAGTACCTGCAGAGCATCGGAGATGTCGGGGGACGCGTCCGAAAGGGCCATTCACGAAGCCTAACGTCACCCGCCGACACCCCGTCCCCACCCACCCGGGCCTGTGGACAACCTCCCGGCCGGCCGGCCCCGCCGTCGGCTTCGGCGAGCCCGGCGCCGGCGACCGTACGGAACCGGCGCAAGGACCACACCTGGCTCCCCGCCACGGCCCACCTCTCCCCGGACGCCGTCGCCCAGGCCTACGAGGCCCTGGACGCGGACGTGCCGTCCCCCCGGCGCGCCCGGCCCTGAGCCCGCTCCGGGCGCCGGCCCAGGGGAAGCAGGTACTGGAGGGGCTGCTCCAGGTCGTCCAGGGCGAGGAGTTCGTGCGCCAGGTCGTCGTGGAAGCCGCCCAGCGGGGTGCCGGCGAGGCCGAGGGCCCCCGCCGTCAGGAGGAGGTTCTGGGTGAGGTGACCGGCCTCCAGCAGGGCGAGGCGCAGGGCGCGCAGCCCGTAGCGGCGGCGCAGGAGGCCGAGGTCCGCGTACACGCCGAGCACCGCCGGGGAGCCGTCGACGCCGATCCAGTCCGGGTCCGTGTCCGGGCGGGAGAGGTACGTGGACAGGGGCTTGATCTGTGCCGCCGGCGCCGCCGGGCCGATGCGGCGCAGCGTCCGGCGCTCGGGCACCGCTTCGTAGGTGCCGGCCGGGACCCCGGCCACGTCGAGGACCAGCAGGCGCACCCGGACCGTGTACAGGGCGCCCGCGCTGGGGTACGGGCGGCTGCCCGGGGTGTCGCTCCCGGACAGGGCGTGCCACAGCAGGGCGCCCAGGGCGTCGGCGTCCAGCGGTCCGGTGAGGGCGCCGCGCAGGGAGGACCGGCCGGCCAGCACGGTGCGCAGGGACACGTCCGGGAGCGGGCCGGCGGGGAGGTCGAGCTCCGGCCGGACGGTGGCCGGCCGGGGCGGCAGCGGGCGCAGCGCGGTGTCCTCGTTGCGGCCGATCTGGAACTTGCTGCGCTCCAGGTACTGGAGGTCGGGCGCGGTGTGGCCCGGGGGGAAGAAGGCGGGCGGCTCGTCGGTCTCCAGCAGGGTCCGGGCGGCGAGGCGGCACACGGCCCGCTCCTCGTCGGGGCTCACTCCGAGCCGGTTGAACAGCATGTGGAGCTGCGAGGCCCAGATCCAGGCGGTCGCGTCCTGCGCGGAGTCCTGTGCGGTGTCCTGTGCGGTGTCCTGTGCGGCGTCGTCCCCTCGCGCGGCGCGCAGGACCGCGTCGGCCTCGCGGACGCCGTCCGCCCACCGGCCGAGCCAGGGCACGGCGGTGCCGGCCGCGAGCCGTTCGCGCAGCCCGGCGGCGCGTCCGGCCAGGCCCGTACGCTGCGCCGCGTAGACGGTGTTGACGCGGGTGTGGACGGACGCACCGGGCAGCAGGGGGATTTCCGTGACCCAGCGCCAGCCCGCCGCGTGGCCGCGCAGCCAGCGTGCGGCGGTGAGCCGGTCCATGCCGAGGGCCTCCGCGGTGGCGTGGGCGAGGTCCGCGGCGAGGGTGAGGCGCGCCGAGGCGGCGCCCCGGGCGGGCAGTTCGCGCAGGGCGTCGAGCGCGGCCCGGCTGGAGGCGGCGAACACCTCCTCGGCGACGGGCAGGGCCGCGGGGCCGCCGTAGCGGTCGGTCTCGGGCTCGTAGGGCACGGCGCGGACCTCCCCGTGGTAGGAGGGCCACGGCCCGGGCACGGAGGGGACCTCCTTGGCCGACCGGGCGAGCTGGTCCGGGAGTTCTGCGGCGGCACGCGGGCTCAGGCCGCGGACCCGGATCCGTACGTGGGGGCCGTCCTCGGCGTAGCGGATGAAGAACCAGCGGGTGGCGTCCCCGGAGGCGACCAGGCCGTCGAGGAGCGGGGCGGCTTCGTCCCGCAGGAACGCGTCGGTGTCCTCGGTGGTGGAGTGCAGGAAGAGGTGGTGGCTGTGCCAGGCGTCGGTGGTCGTCATCGCGTACGGTCCTCGCTGCGTCGGGAGAAGTCCGGAGGGGGCGGGGCGGGGCTGGCGGGTCAGGGGAAGGGGTGCGGGTGGAGCGCCAGGTCCTCGGGGCGCAGGGGCCGGTCCGTACGGCCGAGCCGGTAGGGCACCTCCAGCAGCCGGGGCAGGCCCCTGGTGCGGTGGTTGACGTGCCCGAAGGTCATGGGCAGGGAGCCGGGGACGACGACCTTCACGCAGTGCAGGCCGAGCCGTTCGCGGATGCCGGGCTCGCTCTGGTCGACGGCGATCACCTCCAGGCCGGCCCGGGAGAGGCGCTCCACGGTGGCCGTGAGCAGCCCGGCGAGGTCGGCGACGGGCTCGGGGGCGCCGGGCCAGGCCTCCTCGACCGTGCGGAGGGGGGTGTCGGCGAAGAGGAACTCCAGGCGGGGGGCGGCCTCGGGGAGGGTGTTCAGTCCGACGTGGTCGTCCAGGGCCGTGACCAGCTCGGGCCGTTCCAGCATCGGGCGCAGCCGTTCGGGGTCGCGCGGGCCGCCTTCAGCGAAGGAACGGTGCGCCGATTCCAGGACGTTGGTGACGACCTCGGCCACCGCGGAGCGGATCGCGGTCCGTGGGTCGTGGTGGGCGCCGGCCGCGAGGAACACGCGGGGGGCGTCCGGGTGCGTGCCCTCGTAGCGGCAGACGGCGACGACCGCCGGGATACCGAAGTCGTTGGTGGCGTCGAGGAGGAGGAGCCGGTAGCCGGCGAGGGCCGCGCGGTCCGCGAGCAGGGCCGTGTCGAGGTCGTCGGGGGGCGGTGCGAGGCGGGGCAGGGGGGTGGCCGCGTACCAGGCCATCAGGAAGGCGTCGCGTTCCGCGACCTCGAACAGGCCGTAGAGCGCGGCCTCTTCGGGGCTGTTGCCGAGGCCGCAGCCGTTGGAGGACTCGTAGGCGACGCGCGGCCGCTGCGGGTCCGGGACGTCCCAGTAGGCGACGTGTTCGGGGACGGCCGTGGCCCGGCCGCGGGTGAGGGACCAGCCCTGCACCCAGTCCAGTTCCAGGTCCGGTGTGTAGGGGACGGTCGCCGAGGCGGGGTGTCCGTGGTGGGCGGGGTCGGGCAGCCCGAGGCGGCGCGGGTCCACCGCCCGGTCGGGGCCGAGGTCGGCGAAGGAGGCGCGCAGGTCGGTGCGGCGGCCGGTGGGGCGCATGCCGGCGTACCGTTCGACGGCCTCGAAGAGGGCGATCCGCTCGCTGGCGGAGAAGTCGCGGGCCCGGCCGTAGCCGCCGTCGTCCAGGAGCCGGCCGTCGGTGACGAATGCGGTGGTCAGGCAGAAGGCCGAGTCCTCGGTACGGAACAGCCGGCGGACGGGGCCGAAGCGTTCGTCGTGCAGGGCCGTGCGCAGGCCGTCCGGGGTGGTGCGGGAGTTGGGTTCGCGCAGGACGTACGGGTCGGGGAGCGGGCGGGGTGCGGAGGGCAGCGGGGCGGCCCCCGTCGCGGTGTCGGAGGGCAGGGGGGCGCAGACGGCGCAGCCGCCGACGGGGCGGACGTGGTGGGTGGTCCAGGTGCCGCGGCCCTGGTGCAGGACGTGGACGGCGGCCGTGCCCGCCGGGGAGGGGGCGTCCCCGTCGAGCAGGTCCTGTACGAGGGCGCCGAGGGACTCGGCGAGGGCCGGGGACGGCACGCCGCTCAGCTCCAGTTTCGGGCTGTGCCAGGGCACCCGGCCGCCGGCGGTGGCCAGCCGCTGGTACTCGGTGCAGGTCAGGCAGGCCGCCGCGGCGGGCCGCAGCACCGGGCCGACCACGGCGAGGGGCCCGTCGAAGCGCACCGGGACCAGGGTGACGGGGTGGGCCAGGGCGTGCCGGCTCAGCTCTTCGGCGAGTCCCAGGGTCCAGCGGGTCAGCAGGACCGCCGCCGGGCCGGAGGTGTGTGCCTTCGCGGTGTCCGCGTCGAGGACGGGCACGGGCAGGGCGCCCAGCGGGGAGGTCGTGGCGGGGGTCGTGGCGGTCATCGTGCCTCCTCCGGGGCGTGCAGGACGGTGAAGCCGAACGCCCGCAGGAGGTCGAGGAGTTCGGGGTCGGTCGGGGCGGGTGCCCGTACGGGCCGGGGCTCCCCCGCCAGGGCGCGCAGGGCGTCCTGGAGGGCCTCCTCGCGGGCGGCGAGCCCGGCCAGCCAGCGGCCGGTCCAGCCGTCGTCCTCCCATACGGCGGTCCGTGCCCCGGCGGCGGCCAGCGGGGCCGCGGCGCCGCCCGAGGGCGGGGTGCGGCCCGGGGCTCCGGAGGCGGCGGCCACGGCGGCGAGCGCGGCGAAGGCCGCCGCGTCACCGGGGGTCGCCTCGACGGCCTCGCCCAGCGGCCGCCCGTCGGCGGTGCACCGCACCACGGCGTGGTACGCCTCCCGGTCCGGGGCGGCGCGGTGCACCTCCAGGCGGGCGGGCACGGCCAGGCGCAGGGTGAGCGTCCGCCACCAGTGCCGGACCTGCGGATGCCCGGACCAGTCGGCGGCGGGTACGGCGGTGCCGGCGGCCGGGCCCTGGGCGCGGTGGCGGGCGGCCGCCGTGCGCAGGGCCCGGCCCCGGGCGTGCGCGGGGTTCGCGCCGACGGTGAACCCGGCGCCGCCCAGGTGGAGTTCGGCGGTGCGGCAGAACAGCTCCAGGCGGGCCAGGTCCAGCCGGGGCGCGCCGGCGGCGGGCGCGCCCGGCCCGGCGAGGGCGGCGAGCGGGACCGGCAGTTGCCGCAGGTCCTCGGGGAGCGGCAGGGGCAGGACCCCGCACCGCTCGTCGCCGAGGGCGGTGACCCGGCGCAGGGCCTCGGCGAGGGTGGCGGCCGGGCCGAGGTCGGCCCGCCGGTCGGCGTCGAGCCGCAGGGGTCCGAGCCAGGTCCGGTAGTCGGCGCGCAGCGGGCCGGTGTCCGCGAGGAGGACGGCGGGCAGGCCGGGCAGCAGCCGCTCGTCGCCGCCCTCGCCCGCCGGGTCCGCCAGCCCGGCGGCCGCGCACAGCAGCCGGTGCGCGGCGGCGCCCGCGAGCAGCGCGACGGAGGCGGTGGCCGCCGCGGGTCCCGGGGAGGCGGGCCGGGTCTCCAGCGCCTCGGCGTCGGAACGGACCTGGGCCGCGCTGCCCGGGGCGGTGACGTAGCCGGACCCGCCGGACAGTCCGGCGGCGACGGCTCGCTCCGGACCGGCGCCGCGCGCGGTGAGCAGGATCCGGCCGTCGGGCAGGCCCGGATCGGCGGTGTGGGTGACGGCGGCCGCGCCCAGCGGCAGGGCCAGGGCGAGGGCCCGTCCGGCAGCCCGGGCGAGGGGGCCGTCGGGGGCGGCGGCCACCACCTCGGCCCGTGTCCCGGCGAGGGCGGCCGCCGCCGCACCGGGGCGCTCGGCGCTCTCCGCGACCCACCGCGCGACGGGACCGGGCCCGGCGGGTTCCTCGGCCAGCAGCCCGTGCGCCTCCAGCTGCCCCACGAGGGTCTCCACCGCCGCGCGCACCCCGGACCCGGGCTCCAGGGCGGCCAGCAGCTCCTCCAGCCGGCCGTCCCGCAACGGCCCCTCCAGGGACCGCCACAGCACGGGGAGCGCGGCACTCCCCTCCAACGTGACGCTCCCGCGCCGCCCCCGCAGGTGCAGCCCGGCCCGCAGCGGAGTCACGGCGACCCCGGGCCGCAACCGCCGCCCGGCCCGGGGCCCGGCGGGAGCCACCGGCGCGGGTGCGGCCGCGGCAGCGGGAGCGGGGCCGGTGGTGGGCAGGGGCGGGGTGGGGGTCATGCGTGGGCCTCCGTCGCTTCGGCGGCTGCCATGAGGTCCGTGTGCCAGTCGACGCCGGTCAGGGTGGGGACGGCGCGGATCACCAGGTGGGCCGCCAGGTAGCGTTCCAGCGGGCGGACGTCGCAGATGGCGAGGAGCCGGTACAGGGCGTTGGTGGCGGCCCGGTACACCAGGTAGTCGGGGCGGCTCCACATCGTCCCGTGCGGGTCGGAGCGCCGCAGCAGGGTGTGGAACTCGCTGTAGCGGGTGCGGGTTTCGTGGTTCCAGCGCTCCGCCGCCGCCCGGTCCCCGGTCGCGGCGGCCCGTGCCCGGTACTCGTCCGGGGAGCCGTGGAGGTCGGCGCCGGCGTCGTAGCGGGCCCGGACGGTACGCCAGGCGTCCGCCGAGAAGTCCGTCCAGGCGCTCTCCCATCCTTCGGCGCCGCCGTCGGCGATCCGGCCGACGAGCGCGCCCACCGCTTCCCCGGCCTGTTCCCAGCGGCGCTCGAAGCCTTCGCGCAGCCGTCCGTCGGGGTCGGTGTGGACGAGGAAGTCCTCCAGGTGGGAGACGTACGACCAGTGGCCGCCCGCCAGGCCCCCGGGGTGCGCACCGGCGTGTGCGGCGAGTGCGGTGACCGCGAGCTGGATCCGCGCCTGCGGGCCGTCACCGTGTTCCCCGAGGAAGCCGGCGCCGGCGTGCAGCGCGTCGAGGCCGGACCGCAGCAGTACCTCGCGCAGGGCGGCGCCGTCGGCGCCGAGGAGGCCGCGGAGCGCGGAGCGGTCGACGGTCTCGGTGCGGACGGTGTTGTCGGCGACGATCGGCCCGTAGGGCGGGGCGATCAGTTCGGCGCGGCCCGCCTCGGCCGCCCGTTCCAGCAGCTGGGCCTCGGTGAGGTCGCCGTGCGAGGGGTGTGCGCGCAGCCAGTCGCGGATCCGGGACTCGGCGGACGCGGCGGCGGCTGCCACCCGCACGGGCGGGCCCTGGAGGCGCAGTCGCAGGTGGGGGCCGTGCAGCCAGTGCCGTTCGACGTGGGCGGCCAGGCCCGCGTCCGTGTGGGTCCGGGCGAGCGGGAGGAGCACCTCGCGCAGCAGCGGGGCCTTGACGGGGTGGTGGTAGTAGGAGACCACGTCGAGCGCGGTGCCGGGGCGGGCGCCGCTGTCGTGGGGTCGGGCTGCCGGCACGGTCGGTACCTCCGTCGTCTGCGGGCGGGGCGGGCTGGGCGGGCGGTTCATCGCGTTCGTCCGGCCCGGTAGACCTCCAGGACGAGTTCGGCGGCGTGCGCCGGGCCGGGCAGGCCGCCGGGCGCGGGCAGTGCCTCCTCCAGGACGGCCCCGGCGCTGTGCCGGGTCAGCCACTTGGCGAGGCAGCGCAGGTGCAGGGCGTTGCCGAGGTCCACGAACTGCGGTTTGGGGCGGCTCAGTCCGTTGAGGAAGTCCTCGGCTGCCCCTCCTGCGGGGGCGGCGGCGGCCGGGTGCAGGAAGAGCTGTTCGGGGAGGTCCAGCAGGACGCGCCAGCGGGCGGCCGCCGCGGCCGGTACGGGGCCCGCCGCGGCGAGGTCGGCGCGCAGCTCCGCGACCACGGCGGGCGGCAGGGTCCAGCGGCGGCGCCGGAGCACCACGTGGCGGTGGGTCAGCCGGGGCGTACGGGCGATCCGGCCGCCGGGGGCGTCGAGGGTGTGCCGGGGGACGAGGGGCCGGAAGTCGACGACCCCGTGGGGCTGGTCGGCCAGGTGGGCGGCGATGCGCCGGGGCAGCAGGACGGGGGCGAGGAAGCCGGGGTAGAGCACGTCGAGGAGTTCGCCGGTGCCGCGCAGCCGCAGGCGTACCTGGTCGGTGGCCTCGTCGTGGACGAGGTCCAGGTCGGCTTCGCCGAGGGAGGCCCAGCGGCGGTCGGGGCCGATCTCGTCCGGGACGAGCAGGGGGTGGAGGTTGGCGTTGAACCCGCCGACGGGCCGGATCTGCGCGGCCCGTGCGCCGGGTCCCAGGCCGCGCCGGATCTGCCGGGACACCTCGGCGGTGGCCTGCGGGTCCAGGGTGTCCAGGAAGCGGCTGGTGAAGCGGCCCCAGCCGCCGTACACGTGGTTCACGCACAGCCGGCCCCGGTCGGGGTCCCGCTGGAGGAAGTAGCCGTAGCTGAGGGGGCGTTCGACGGCCCAGTGCGGCAGCCGTCCGCCGAGGGTTCGTACGAGGTCCGCCGGGAGGGCGATCTCCTCGGCGTCACCAAGGGCGGCCTTGAACTCGGCGCGCAGGGCGGCGAGTTCATGGGCGCCGGTGGGGAAGTCGTCCCGGTCGGCGGGGGCGAGGTCCGTGATCCGTCCGGCGGCCTCCCAGGCGTCGGCGACCTCGGCGCCGAACTCCCAGGGGTGGGGGCAGTGGCCGCCGGGCCCGTAGCGTGCAACGAAGCGGTCGCGGACCGCGCGGCGCACGAGGTGGCCGAGGTCGAAGAGTTCCGCCAGCGCGGTGACCTCGCCGAGCGCCTCGTGGTCGGAGGCGTCGAGGAAGCCGTCGAGGGCCAGCGGGCGGGGGGCGACGACGTCCTCGGAGAGCACGCTGATCGGGGCGGAGGCCGCGGGGACGGGGCGTCCGGCGTCGGCCAGCGCCTCGGTCCAGTGGCGGGAGAGGCCGGCGAGGAGGGCGGGGCGCCCGGCGGCGGGGGTGTCGGCGAACGCGTCGGTCAGTCGCGCGAGTTCACCGATCCGCTCGGCGAGCCCGACGTCCTCGGCGGGGGCCTCGCCCAGGGCGCGCAGCCAGGACGCGATCCCGGCCAGCGGGTCGGGGTCCCCGGGGGCGATCGGGTCGGCGGGGACCAGCAGGCCCGCCTGGCCGAGGCGGTCGAGGAAGGCGGCCGCCGCGTCCCGGCCGCTGCCGCGCTCCGCGCCCAGGGCAGCGGTGAGCAGTGCGGTCAGCTCCTCGATGTCCGAGGGGGTCGCGGCGTGCTCGGTGATCAGGCGCAGCGGGCCGCCGAAGGGCAGTTCGGCCTCGTCCTCCTCGGCGACGAGGTAGCGGCCCCCGGCGAAGGCGGTCCGGTCGCGGGAGTACGCGGCCCGCCCGTCGGTGATCCGCGCGGTGCTGGTGATGCGGTGCGGTACGGAGGCCCGCCGGTGCGGGGCGTCCAGGAGGGCGAGGGTGAGGGCGGTGGTGAGGGTGCGGTTGGCCTTGACGACGGGGCGCAGCGGGACGTCGTACAGGTGGGGGGCGCCCCAGGAGGGCAGGGGGCGGCCGGGCGGGCCGGTCAGGGGGCCCCAGCCGACGGCGGTGAACCAGGACAGCGGGCTGGTCTTGGTACTGGCGCGCAGGGCGTAGCGCAGTACGGCCGGTTCCTCCTTGCGGGCCCTGCGGTCGGCGGCGCCGGTGCCCGCCCGCTCGACGGCGCGCAACAGGTCGGCGCTGGTGAGGGCGACGGCCTTGCCGAGGGCGGGGGCCCGGCACAGGGCGGCGAGGGCCTCGCGTTCGTCGGCCAGGGCCGGTTCGGCGGCTTCGGTGAGCCGGGCGAGGAGTGCGGTGCGGTGCGCGCGCAGGGCGAGCCAGTCGGCGAGGGCGGGGACCCGGGACGGGAGGTCGCCGAGGCGGTCCAGCAGGGCGGGGCGGGGTTCGCGGCCGTTGTGCAGGGCACGGCGCAGGGGCAGGACGACGTCCCGGTGGAAGGCGTCGGGGTGGCCGGGGCGGCTGTCGTGGAGGCTGTCGCAGAGCGGGGCCGTGGCGTGGAGCAGCAGGGCGTCGGTCCGGTGCAGGCCGGTGAGGAGGTCGCGGAAGGCCGCGGCGGCGGGCCGTTGCGCGGGGTGTGCGAGGACGGTGAACCGGGCCAGGGCGTAGGGCGCGGACCGTACGTCGTACTCCCGGCCGGCGACGGCTGTGGGCTGCCGCGACTCCTGCATGGTGGTCCCCGTCCTGGGTCGGTGGTGGGCGCCCGGCGCCTCCCGCCGCACAGGGGGCGCGGCGGGAGGCGTCGGGCAGGTGGTGCGGGACAGCGGGCTGCCCGGACTAGTGCTGTGGCCGGAAAGGGTTGCCGGGTCGCGGTGTTCGGTGCGGTGCCTCGCAAGGCGGAGGGCCACGACTCGTACTGGACGTACCGTCGTGGTCCGACAACGCCGCGAGGTGCCGTGCCGGGCGCCGCGACCCGGTGAGCCTTTCCGGTCACAGCACTAGAGGGGCGGCAGCTGCTCCTGGGGCTGGGCGCAGGAGGAGGAGCCCTGGCAGGAACAGGAGCCCCAGGACGCTCCGCCCTCGGGCAGGGCGGCGGTGTCGCTCATGGAGGTGACGGTGAGGTCGCCGAGGTCCAGCTCCAGGTCCTGGAGTTCGAAGCCGTCGGCGGGGGTCGCGTGGTTCATGGATGTCTCCTTCGTGAAGGGATTTCCGGTCGGGGTACGCGGGATGGGGCGGCCGGCCCTAGAAGGGCAGGATCTCCATCTGCGGCTTGGCGCAGGAGGAGGAGCCCTGGCAGGAACAGGAGCCGTAGGACGCGCCGCCCTCGGGGAGCCCGGCGGTGTCGCTCATGGAGGTGACGGTGAGGTCGCCGAGGTCCAGCTCCAGGTCCTGGAGGGCGAATTCATTGGTGCGTGCGGCGTCGGACATGGATGTCTCCCGAGGAATGGAAGTGAAAGACCGAATGCGCGCTGTACGGGATACGAAATTCCGCGGGGCCGAAATTCCAGGCAGTCCGGGATTTCCGTCGGTCGAGGAGTCGTGCCTGGCCAGGTCGGCGACGGCACGGAGCATTGAAATACGCGTGCGTGAGCGGCGGTTCGCTGTTCGTTCGACCTGTCACCGACGACAGGGGACTGAATTCGGTCTGTCAGGTCCCGAATTCCGGCCCGCTGCCGCCGATTTCCTCAAGAGTCCATGCGGTGACCGCAGAAACGCTGGAGCCGGGATCGAGAAGGTGTCGACGGCTGCCGGACGGCGGGACGGCGGATCCTCGGAGAAGCCCTACAGGTCCCGTCCGGAGCCGTCGGTGGGGGCGTCCAGGCCGCCGGTCCGGTTCCAGACGTAGGACGCGATGTCGGAGCCGTGGCCGAGTGCCATGCCCGTGCCGCTCACGGCGGCGGCCGACAGGTCCCCGGGCAGGATGGGGGCGGGGTCGAGGAGACGCCCTTCGAGCAGGTCCCAGAGCAGGACGGCGCCGCTGTAGGCCTTCGTGACGGCGACGGCGCGGCCGTCGGGCAGCACCACGGCCGCGGGCGCCGTCACCTGGTAGGAGTGGATGCGCGGTGCGCGGAGGAACTCTCCGGTGGCCAGGTCCCACACCTTCACGTCGTTCTCGTAGCCGACGGTGACGAGCAGGGACCTGCCGTCCGGCGGCTCCACCATGGCCAGGGACCGCAGCGGCGCGCCGTGACCGGCGAGGGGCCGTACGTGCTCGCCGAGGTCCATCTCCCACACCACCGCCCGCCGCGGGGACGGCCCGCGTGCAGGGCGTCGGCGACCCGTCGGCGGACGGCGTCCCTCGTCTGCGGGCGGGAGGTGTAGGCGTCCAGGTCCCTGATGCAGGCGACGACGAGCCGGCCGAGCCGCTCCGTCAGCTCCTGGCGCGCCCGGGAGGCCGCGCCGCCGCCCGCGCCGCGGCGCACCAGCCAGCCGATGCCCTGGCGCACCGGCGCCGGCCAGCCCGCCTGGGGCTCCTCGGGTACCGGGACCCCGGCCGCGACCAGCCATTCCCAGGCTTCGGCGAGTTCGGCCTCCGACAGGTCCTCCAGGGCGTCGGCGCCGCCGGACTGGACTCGGCGTCGTCCGCGAGCAGGTCGGAGTAGTACGCCATCGCCACGTCCGGCAGGGGTACGTGTGCCATGCCCGCCGCGTGCAGCCCGCGCCCCAGCGCGGGGCGGGCGGCCTCCGCCAGCATCGTGGCGGCCTCCCTCGGGGTCACGCCCTTCTGCCGGTTCCAGATCCCGTGCACCAGCAGTACGTCCGTCACGGCCCCCCGCCCCTCCACCGGTCCCCTCCCGGCTCCGTAGGGCCTGTACCCCCGCGCCCGCGCACGCACTCCGGTGCGGGCGGGTCCGGGCTGCGGCCGAGCGGACGTCAGGGAGGGCGCTTTCGAGTGACACCGCAGCACCGCTTCGGGCGTGGTGGCGGCCGGATGGCCGACGATCTCAGGCGGCCGGTCATGCTCCGGTCACGAGCTGCCGATCAGGCCGGCACCGCACCGTCGTGGCGCCGGCCGCCGCTGGGAGATCACGTGTACGTCCTGCTCGTCGCGAGCGCCTTCAACAGCCTCACGCAGCGAGTCCACGCCGAGCTGCGCGACCACGGCCACCGCGTCGCCGTCGAACTCGCCCTGCCCGGAGCCGACCTGGCCGGCGCGGTCGCCCGGCACGATCCCGACCTCGTCGTCGCCCCGATGCTGACGACGGCGCTCCCCGAGGAGATCTGGGCCGCCCGGACCTGCCTGATCGTCCATCCGGGGCCGGTCGGCGACCGGGGGCCCTCCTCCCTCGACCGGGCCGTCCAGGAGCAGGTGACCCGCTGGGGCGTCACCGTCCTCCAGGCGGGCGCGGAGATGGACGCCGGGGACGTGTGGGCGTCCGCCGAGTGCCCGGTGCCGCCCGTGGGCAAGAGCGACCTGTACCGGGGGGAGATCGCCGACGCGGCCCTGGAGGCGGTGCTGCTGGCCGTCGAACGCTTCGCGTCGGGGGCGTACGTCCCGCTCCCCCAGGACCCGTCGGCCGCCCGGACCCGGCCCTACCTGCGCCAGGAGGCCCGCCGCATCGACTGGGAGGCCGACTCCACCGAGCGGGTCCTGCGCACGCTGCGCGCCGCCGACTCCCGGCCGGGCGTGCTGGACGAGCTGCTGGGCTCCGAGTGGTTCCTGCACGGCGGGCACCCGGAGCACCGGCTGCGGGGCCGTCCCGGCGAGCTGCTGGCCACCCGGGCGGGAGCGGTGTGCCGGGCCACGGCCGACGGCGCCGTGTGGATCCCGGAGCTGCGGGCCCGCCGCACCCCCGGGGAGCCCGCCCCCGTCAAACTGCCCGCCACCGTCGCGCTCGGCGCCCGGCTGCCGGTGCTGCGGGAGCACCCGGCGCCGCCGCGCACCGGGATGCACGGCCGCACCTGGTCCGACATCCGCTACCGGGAGGAGGGCCAGGCCGGATTCCTGTCCTTCGCGTTCCCCGGCGGGGCCATGAGCACCGCGCAGTGCCGGCGGCTGCTGGACGCCTACCGGGCCGCCTGCGCCCGCCCCACCTCGGTGCTGGTCCTCGGCGGCGACCGGGACTTCTTCTCCAACGGCATCCACCTGGGGGTCATCGAGGCCGCCGCCGATCCGGCGCAGGAGTCCTGGGCCAACATCAACGCCGTCGACGACCTCGTCGAGGCCGTGCTGACCACCACCGACCGGCTCGTCGTCGCCGCCCTCGGCGGCAACGCGGCCGCCGGAGGGGCCATGCTGGCCCTCGCCGCCGACGAGGTGTGGTGCCGTTCGGGCGTGGTGCTGAACCCGCACTACCGGCTGATGGGGCTGCACGGCTCCGAGTACTGGACGTACACGCTGCCGCGCCGGGTGGGAGCCGCGGCGGCCGAGCGCCTGACCCGGGAGGCGCTGCCGCTGAGCGCCGCCGCCGCGCAGGGGCTCGGGCTGGTCGACCGTACGGTGCCCTGCTCGCCGCAGGCCTTCGCGGGCGAGACGGCCCGCCTCGCGGCGCACCTGGCCGCGCTGCCCGCCGCGCAGTCCCGGATCGCGCGGAAGAAGGCCCTGCGCGAGCGCGACGAGGCCGTCCGGCCGCTGGCCTCCTACCGGGAGGCGGAGCTGGCCCTGATGCGGGAGACCTTCTTCGACCCCGCGGCCCCCTACCACGCGCTGCGCCGGGCCTTCGTGCGCAAGGAGCCCGCGGCGGCCACCCCGGCCCACCTCTCGCGCCCCGTCCCGGACCGGTACGCCCCCGGCGTCACCGGACTGGCCGCACATGACGGAGCACCCGGGGCCGCGGGCTGTTAGCAAGAAAGGTGAGGCCCGCGCGGCCCGCACCGCCGGGCACCGCGCCCCGTAGAGCTTCCCGAACCCCTCCCCAAGGAGGCATCCGCATGGATGCAGCACCTTCCGCACCGGCCGAGGACCCCCCGATCCACATTCTCTGGATCAACGCGGGGCTGAGCTGCGACGGCGACTCCGTCTCCCTGACGGCGGCCATGCAGCCGTCCATCGAGGAGATCGTGACGGGCGTCCTGCCCGGCCTGCCCAAGATCGCCGTGCACTGGCCGCTGATCGACTTCGAATGCGGTCCGGTGGGCGGCGCGGACACGTTCATCGAGTGGTTCTTCAAGGGCGAGCGGGGCGAGATCGACCCGTTCGTGCTGGTCGTCGAGGGCTCGGTGCCCAACGAGGCGATCAAGCCGGAGGGGTACTGGTGCGGTTTCGGCGACGATCCGGCGACCGGCCAGCCCATCACCACCAGCGAGTGGATCGACCGGCTGGCGCCCAAGGCCCTCGCCGTGGTGGCGATCGGCACCTGCGCCACGTACGGCGGCATCCACGCCATGGAGGGCAACCCGACGGGCGCCATGGGGGTGCCCGACTACCTGGGCTGGGACTGGAAGTCCAAGGCCGGCATCCCCATCGTGTGCGTGCCGGGCTGTCCGATCCAGCCCGACAACTTCTCGGAGACCCTGACCTACCTGCTGTACCAGGCGGCCGGCTCCGCGCCGATGATCCCGCTCGACGACAAGCTGCGGCCGACCTGGCTGTTCGGCGCCACCGTCCACGAGGGCTGCGACCGGGCCGGCTATTACGAGCAGGGCCAGTTCGCCTCGACCTACGACTCGCCCAAGTGCCTGGTCAAGCTGGGCTGCTGGGGTCCCGTCGTCAAGTGCAACGTCCCCAAGCGTGGCTGGATGAACGGCATCGGCGGCTGTCCGAACGTCGGCGGCATCTGCATCGCCTGCACGATGCCGGGCTTCCCCGACAAGTTCATGCCGTTCATGGACGAGCCGCCCGGCGCCAAGGTCTCCGCGACCGCCAGCGCCGCCTACGGGAAGGTCATCCGCAAGCTCCGCGCGGTCACCGCGCACACCGTGGACCAGGAGCCGCACTGGCGGCAGACCGGCGCGAAGCTGACCACGGGCTACCGCCCGCCCTGGTGACCGGCCCCGGACCCCGACCGCACAGCACCCCCGCACGCTCCGAGATCAGCACCGAAGAAGGGTCACGGCAGACACGATGACACCGAACACGAAGGCGGCCGGGGACGGCAGCGGCCTGGTGGAGATGGCCTGGGATCCGATCACCCGGATCGTGGGCAGCCTCGGCATCCACACGAAGATCGACTTCAAGCAGAAGCGGGTCGCGGAGTGCTACAGCACCTCGTCGGTCTTCCGCGGGTACAGCGTCTTCATGCGCGGCAAGGACCCCCGCGACGCGCACTTCATCACCAGCCGCATCTGCGGGATCTGCGGTGACAACCACGCCACCTGTTCCGTGTACGCGCAGAACATGGCCTACGGGGTGAAGCCGCCCCACCTCGCCGAGTGGATCATCAACCTGGGCGAGTCGGCGGAGTACATGTTCGACCACAACATCTTCCAGGAGAACCTGGTCGGGGTCGACTACTGCGAGAAGATGGTCCGCGAGACCAACCCGGGCGTCCTGGAGAAGGCGGAACGCACCCCCGCCCCGCACGCCGGCGAGCACGGCTTCAAGACCATCGCCGACATCATGCGCTCCCTCAACCCCATCGAGGGCGAGTTCTACCGCGAGGCCCTCCAGGTCAGCCGCTACACGCGCGAGATGTTCTGCCTGATGGAGGGCCGCCACGTGCACCCCTCCACGCTCTACCCGGGCGGCGTGGGCACCATCGCCTCCGTGCAGCTGTTCACGGACTACATGAGCCGCCTCATGCGGTACTGCGAGTTCATGAAGCGGGTGGTCCCGCTGCACGACGACCTGTTCGACTTCTTCTACGAGGCCCTGCCCGGGTACGAGGAGGTCGGCCGGCGGCGCGTCCTGCTGGGCTGCTGGGGCGCCCTCAACGACCCCGAGTACTGCGACTTCACCTACGCCAACATGACCGACTGGGGACGGAAGATGTTCGTCACCCCGGGCGTGGTGGTGGACGGCAAGCTGGTCACCAACGACCTCACCGAGATCAACCTCGGCATCCGGATCCTGCTGGGCAGCTCGTACTACGACGACTGGGAGGGCCGCGAGCAGTTCGTCACGCACGACCCGCTCGGCAATCCGGTCGACCCGCGCCACCCGTGGAACCAGCACACGATCCCGGCCCCGCAGAAGCGGAACTTCGACGACAAGTACAGCTGGGTCATGTCCCCGCGCTGGTTCGACGGCAAGGACCACCTCGCGCTCGACACCGGCGGCGGCCCCATCGCCCGCCTGTGGTCCACGGCCCTGTCGGGGCTGGTGCAGACCGACTACGTGCAGGCCACCGGGCACAGCGTGGTCATCACCCTGCCGCGCACCATGACCAAGCCCGAGACCCGCTTCGAGTGGAAGATCCCGAAGTGGAGCAACGCCCTGGAGCGCAACCGCGCCCGGACGTACTTCCAGGCGTACGCCGCCGCGATCGCGCTGCACTGCGCCGAGAAGGGCCTCGCCGAGGTGCGCGCCGGACGCACGCAGACCTGGGAGAAGTTCGAGGTGCCGGACGAGGGTCTGGGCGTCGGCTTCACCGAGGCCGTGCGCGGGGTGCTCTCGCACCACATGGTGATCCGCGACGGGAAGATCGCCAACTACCACCCCTACCCGCCGACCCCCTGGAACGCCAGCACCCGCGACACCTTCGGCACACCGGGACCGTACGAGGACGCTGTGCAGAACACCCCGATCTTCGAGGAGAACTCCCCGGAGAACTTCAAGGGCATCGACATCATGCGGGCCGTGCGCAGCTTCGACCCCTGTCTGCCCTGCGGGGTCCACATGTACGTGGGCGGCGGGAAGACGGTCAAGACCATGCACGTCCCGACCGGGCTGAGCGGACTGGGCGGATGAGCGCCGCCCTGGACGCCCGGCAGGCGGGCGCACGCGTGGACGAGGTCCTCGACGGACTGGCCTCCTCGGGGGACCGCGCGGCGTGCGCGGCGGCCGAGGAACTGGTGCGCGTCCTCATGGACTTCTACGGGGCCGGGCTGGCCCGGATCGTGGAGCGGCTCGGCGCGCAAGCGCTCGCCCCGGTCCTGGACGACGACCTCGTGGCGAGCCTGCTCTCGCTGCACGACCTGCACCCGGAGGACGTGCGCACCCGGATCGGGCGCGCGCTCGGCTCCGCCGGGGACCCGGTGGAGCTGCTCGGCTTCGACGAGGCCACCGGGGTGCTGCGGGTACGCCCCCGGGCGGCCGCGGCGGCCTCAGGCTGCGGCTGCGGTTCGTCCTCCGACGACGCCGCCGGGCAGACGCTGGAGGACGCCCTGGCCTGCTTCGCCCCCGAGGTGACGGCGGTGGAGGCGGAGCCCGCCCCGGCCCCGCCGCCGCCCCTGCTCCAGATCTCCACCCGCCCGCAGAGCCCCGTGCGGGTGCCGTGAAGGGGCCCGGCATCCAGGACGCCGGCGTACGCGGCCCCGGGCCGCGCGGGCTGCGCCGGTTCGCGGGGCCGCGGCCGCCCCGGGCCGAGGTGTGCGAGCTGTGCGGGGTGGTGGTCGCCGAGGACGGCCACCGCCACCTGGTCGAGACCGAGAAGCGGACGCTGTCCTGCGCCTGTACCGCCTGCGCCCTGCTGTTCGACCGGCCGGGCGCCGCGACGGGGCGGTTCCGCGCCGTCCCCGACCGCTACCTGGCCGACCCCGGCCACCGGCTCGACGACGGCGCCTGGGAGCTGCTCCAGATCCCGGTCGGCGTGGCGTTCTTCTTCCGCAACGCCGCGCTCGACCGGCTGGTCGCCCTCTATCCCAGCCCGGCGGGCGCCACCGAGAGCGAGCTCGACCCGGAGCTGTGGCAGCGGGTGCTCGGCGCGGGCCGGCTGTCCGCGCTCCTCGAACCCGACGTGGAGGCGCTGCTGCTGCGCCGCTCCGAGGGCCGCACCAGCTGCCATCTGGTGCCGATCGACATCTGCTACGAACTGGTGGGGCGGATGCGGATGCTGTGGCAGGGCTTCGACGGCGGCAGTGAGGCCCGGGCCGCGCTGGACGCCTTCTTCGCGAGGGTCGAGCGGCGCGCGCGGGTCCTGGAGCAGGGGCCGGTGTCATGACCGGAGCCACCGATCTGGCCTTCTCCTGCACCGGGGTGCGCGCCGACCCGTACGCCGCCGGCCCCACCCTCGTCTTCCGGCTGCGCATCACGGCCGGGGCGGGGGTACGGGTGCACGCCCTGGCGCTGCGCTGCCAGCTGCGCATCGAGCCCGCCCGGCGGAGCTACTCCGCGGCCGAGGCGGACGGGCTGGCCGATCTGTTCGGGGAGCGCTCCCGCTGGGGCAGCACCCTCCTGCCGGTGCAGTTCGCGCAGGTGGCGGTGATGGTGCCGAGCTTCACCGGGGAGACGGAGACCGATCTGGTCGTCCCCTGCACCTACGACATGGACATCGCGGCCACCCGCTACTTCAACGCCCTGGAGGAGGGTGAGGCGCCGTTGCTCATGCTGTTCTCGGGCACGGCCTTCACCGGGGACGGCGGGTTCCGGGTCGAGCCGGTGCCCTGGGACCGTGAGGCCTCGTACCGGATGCCGGCGGCGGTGTGGCGGGAGATGGTCGAACAGCACTTCCCGGGCTGCGGCTGGCTGCGGCTGCCGCGCGACCTGATGACGGAGCTGCTCGCCTTCCGCTCCCGGCACGCGCTCGCCTCCTGGGAGGCGACGGTACGGGCCCTGCTCGACGGGGCCGCCCCCGGCCCGCCGCCCCCGCCGCCCGCGCCGCGCCTGGGCGCCGTACTGCCGCGCGTCACCGAGAGGACGGCTCCGTGACCGCCACGACCGAGCGGGACTCCCGCTTCGACACCGCCCGGCAGGTGGCGGACGCCGTCCTCTTCGAGGGGTACGTGCTGTACCCGTACCGGGCCTCGGCGGCCAAGAACCGGCTGCGCTGGCAGTTCGGCGTCCTGGTACCGCCCGCCTGGGCCCCCGCGCACGGGGAGCACTCCTTCCAGCGGACCGAGGTCCTGATGGAACCCCGGGGCGAGGCTGCCCTCTTCCTGGAGCTGCGCTTCCTGCACGCCCGGCGCCGCACCGTGCAGCGCCTGCGCGAGGACGGCGGCTACGAGGAGGTCCCCGAACTGCGCCTGCCCGACCGGATCCTGGTCCCCTGGGACGAGGGCGCCGAGGAACGGGTGGAGCTGTCCGTCCCGGTGGCCGCGCTGGCCGGGGACGGGGCCGTGCTCCCCTTCGTCCGCCCGGCCGGGGAGGACACCGAACCGGTACGGGACGCCGAGGGCCGCACCGTGGGCCGGCTCGTGCGGCGCACGGAACGGGCCGAGGGCCTCGTACGGGTCTCGGCCACCGAACTCGACGGCCCCTACCGGGTGATGAGGCTCACCGCGGTGGTGGAGAACACCAGCGACTGGACCCCGCACGGCACCGACGCCGGACGGGAGGCGGCACTGCCGAGCTCGCTGGTCGCCGCGCACCTCCTGCTGGGGCTGAGCGCCGGGTCGTTCCTGTCGATGACCGACCCGCCCGAGTGGGCCAAGGGCGCGGTCGCCGCCTGCGAGAACCGGCACACCTGGCCCGTGCTGGCGGGCGGACCCGGCCGCGCGGACGTGGTCCTGTCCTCCCCGATCATCCTGGAGGACCACCCGCAGATCGCCCCCGAGAGCGCGGGGGCCATGTACGACGCCCTGGAGATCGACGAGATCCTCGCCCTGCGCACCGCGACCCTCACCGACGAGGAGAAGCGGGAGGCGCGCGGGACGGACGCCCGGGCGGCCGCCGTGATCGAGCTCGCCGAGACCATGCCGCCGGAGGTGCTGGAGCGGCTGCACGGAGCGGTGCGCGGCCTGCGGGAGATCACCGGCCCGGACGCCTTCGACGGGCCGCCCGCGCTGACTGAACTCCCCGACGGGGAGGCCGTGTTCCGGCCCGACACCCCCTGGTGGGACCCGGCGGGCGCGGACCCCGCCGGCCCGCCCCCGGACCGGATCCCGGTCGACGGGGTCATGGTGGGCGCCGGCAGCCGGGTGCTGCTGCGCCCCGGCCTGCGGCGCACCGACGCCCAGGACCTGTTCCTCCAGGGCCGCGCCGCCCTGGTGGAGGCGGTACTGCACGACGTGGACGGCGGGGTGCACCTTGCCGTCACCGTGGAAGGCGACCCGGGCGCCGACATCCGCCGGGAGCAGGGCCGGTTCCTGTACTTCCAGCCCGACGAGGTCACCCCCCTGGAGGGCGCGTGAGCGGCAGGATCCTGGTCGCCGGCATCGGCAACGTCTTCCTCGGCGACGACGGCTTCGGCGTCGAGGCGGTGGGCGCGCTGTCCGCGCACCGGCTGCCCGGCCACGTGGAGGTGGTGGACTTCGGGGTGCGCGGGGTCCACCTCGCCTACCAGCTCCTCGACGGCTACGACACCCTCGTCCTGGTCGACGCCACCGCGCGCGGCGGTGAGCCCGGCACGCTGTACCTGATCGACGTCGGGGAGGCGGGCCCCGCGGCCCCCGGCGGAGCCGTCCTGGACGGCCACCACATGTCCCCCGACGCGGTCCTCGCCCTGCTGGGCACCCTGTGCGCGGGCACCGGTTCCACCCCGCCCCGGCGCACCCTGGTCGTGGGCTGCGAGCCCGCCCGCGTCGAGGAGGGCATCGGCCTGAGCTCCCCCGTGGCCGCCGCGGTGCCGGAGGCGGTCCGGATGCTCCTGGACCTGCTGGCCGCGGACCCCGCGGCACCTGCCGACGCCGAAGAACCGACCCGCCGTGAACTGAGGAGAACCCCATGAAGAAGGCCGTCATCGGCGGAGCCGCCGCCCTGCTCCTGGCCGCGCTGCTGCGGCAGATCCTCCCCGACCTCCAGCGCTACCTGCGCATGAACCGCATGTGAGTCCGCTGCCGCCCCGGCGCCCGAATGGCGTACGGGGCGTGCGGCGCGTCGGCGTGGCCGACCGCGCGGGCTGCGTCCTGCCGCTGTAATGAGCCCCGGCAGGACGGAGTCCGATGCACGAGATGTCGATCGCCATGGCCGTCGTGGGCCAGGTGGAAGAAGCGGCCCGGGCCGGCGGGGCGCACGCGGTGGACCGCGTGGTGCTCCAGGTCGGCGAGCTGGCGGGGGTGGTCCCGGACGCGCTCGCCTTCTGCTTCGAACTCGCCTGCGGCGGAACGGTGCTGGAGGGGGCCCGGCTCGTCACCGAGGCCGTCTCGGCCCGCGCCCGCTGCGGCGCCTGCACGGGCGAATGGCCCGTCGGCATGCCCCCCGACCTGTGCTGCCCGGACTGCGGGCGGGCCACGGACGTCGAGCTGCTCTGTGGCCGTGAGCTGCGGATCCTCAGCGTCAGCTGGGACGACGGCAGCCCCGGAACCGGACCCGCCCGCACCCGCGAACCCATCCCCGAGGAGGCCTGAACCATGTGCCGAGTGGTCGATCTGCGGCAGGCGGTACTCGCGAAGAACGACACGGCGGCGCAGACCCTGCGCGCCGGACTCACCGCGCGGGGAACCGCGGTGGTCAACCTGCTGTCCAGTCCGGGCAGCGGGAAGACGGCCCTGCTGGAGTGCGAACTGCTCCTGGCCAAGGAGCGCGGGGTGCCGGTGGCCGCCCTCACCGCGGACCTCGCGACCGAGAACGACGCGGTGCGGCTGGCGCGTTCGGGCGTACCGGTCAAGCAGGTCCTCACCGACGGGCTCTGCCACCTGGAGGCCCACATGCTGGGCCGGCACCTGGAGGGCTGGCTGCCCGGGGACACCCGGCTGCTGTTCGTGGAGAACGTGGGCAACCTCGTCTGCCCGGCCTCGTACGACCTCGGGGAGTCCCTGCGGGTGGTGCTGGCCTCGGTCACCGAGGGCGAGGACAAGCCGCTGAAGTACCCGACCGCCTTCGGGCTCGCGCAGCTGGTGGTGGTGACCAAGACGGACATCGCCGCGGCGGTGGAGTTCGACGAGGCCGCCTTCCGCGCGAACGTCCAGCGGGTCAATCCGGGGGTGGAGGTGGTCCTGACCTCGGCGCGCACCGGTGACGGGGTCGGCGTCCTGCTCGAACGGGCCCTGGCCGTGGGGGCGGGCGCAACCCCGCACACCCCGGTCATGGCGCGCGAGCCGCAGCCCGTACACGGCCACGGCCACGGCGAGATGCACGACCACGACCACGGAGACGGGCAGGACCACGGCCACGTGCACCTGGACGCACCGGATCCCGAGGGGACCCCGCGGCCCGTGGCGCAGACCCGCTGATGGAGGCCGTGCAGCGCCGCCGGGTCACCGTCCGGGGCGTGGTGCAGGGCGTCGGCTTCCGCCCGTACGTGTACACCCGCGCGACCGGACTCGGCCTCGCCGGGCACGTCACCAACACCTCCGAGGGCGTCGTCGCCGAGGTGGAGGGCGCCCCGGCCGCGGTGCTCGCCTTCTGCGAGCGGCTCGCGGCGGACGCTCCCCCGCTGGCCGTGGTGGACGCCGTCGACCACTGCGAGGTCCCCCTCGCGGGCGGGGCGGGCTTCACCATCGTCGCCTCGCGCGGCGGCGGCCCGGCCCGCACCCTGGTCTCCCCCGACGTGGCCACCTGCGCCGACTGCCTCGCCGAACTGGCGGACCCGGCGGACCGGCGCCACCGCCACCCCTTCATCACGTGCACGCACTGCGGGCCCCGCTTCACGATCGTCACCGGGCTGCCCTACGACCGGGCCCACACCACCATGGCCCGCTTCCCGATGTGCCCCGACTGCGCCCGCGAGTACGCGGACCCCGCCGACCGGCGCTTCCACGCCCAGCCCGTCGCCTGCCCGGCCTGCGGGCCGCGACTGAGGCTGCTCACGGGCCGGCCGCCGCGCGAGGTGACGGGCGCCGACCCGCTCGCCGAGGCCCGCCGGCTGCTGGCCGCCGGGGCGGTCCTCGCGGTGAAGGGGCTCGGCGGCTACCACCTGGCCTGCGACGCCTCGAACCCCGCTGCGGTGGACGGGCTGCGGCGCCGCAAGGGGCGCGGGGACAAGCCGTTCGCCCTGATGGCCCGGGACCTCGCCGACGTCGAACGCCTCGCGTACGTCGGCCCCGAGGAGCGGGAGCTGCTCACCGGCGCGGTCCGGCCGATCGTGCTGCTGCGCCGCCGCCCGGGCCCGGGCCCGGGTCTGGCCGACGGGGTCGCCCCGGGCAGTCCCGACCTCGGCGTGATGCTCCCGTACACGCCCGTCCACCACCTGCTGCTCGGCGCCCTGCCCGGCGACCCGCAGGGGCCGCGCCTGCTGGTGATGACCAGCGGGAACCTCTCGGGCGAGCCCATCGTCACCGATGACGCCGAGGCCCTGGAGCGGCTCGGCGGCCTCGCCGACGCCTGGCTCACGCACGACCGCCCCATCCACGTGCCCTGCGACGACTCCGTCGTGCGCGTCTGCGACCGCGAGCCGCTGACACTGCGGCGCGCCCGCGGCTACGCGCCCCTGCCGCTCGCCCTGCCCGTGCCGGTGCCCGCCGCCCTCGCCGTCGGCGGGGACCTCAAGAACACCTTCTGCCTCGGCGAGGGGCGCCGCGCCTGGCTGTCCGCCCACATCGGCGACATGGACGACCTGGCCACCCAGTACGCCTTCGCGCGCGCCGAACGGCAGCTGGAATCCGTCACCGGGGTCACGCCCGTGCTGTTCGCCGCCGACCGGCACCCTGGCTACCGCTCCGGCCGCTGGGCCCGCGAGCACGCGGGGGCGCGCCCGTTGACGGGTGTGCAGCACCACCACGCGCACGTGGCCTCCGCGATGGCGGAGCACGGGCTGGACGGCGCCCGCCCGGTGATCGGCGTCGCCTTCGACGGCACCGGTTACGGGGACGACGGGGCGGTGTGGGGAGGGGAGTTCCTGCTCGCCGACTACGCCGGGTACACCCGCTTCGCGCACCTCGCCTACGTCCCGCTGCCGGGCGGCGACGCGGCCGTGCGCCGCCCGTACCGGACGGCCCTGTCCCAGCTGCGGACCGCGGGCCTGCCCTGGAGCCCGGACCTGCCCTGCGTGGCGGCCTGCCCGCCCGGGGAGCTTCGGGTGCTGGAGACCCAGTTGGAGCGCGGGCTGAACTGCGTCCCCACCTCCAGCATGGGCCGGCTCTTCGACGCCGTGTCCTCCCTGGCGGGGATCTGCCAGCACGTCGGGTACGAGGCCCAGGCGGCGATCGAGCTGGAGGGCGCCGCCCTGGGGGCGCCCGGCGGGGGCCCCGGATACGCCTTCGGCCTGCGCGTCCCCGCGGCGGGCGACGGGAGTCCGGTCCTCGCGGATCCGGGGCCCGTCCTGGCCGCGGTGGTGGCCGACGTACGGGCCAGGGCGGCCCCCTCGGTGATCGCCGCCCGCTTCCACACGGCGGTGGCGGACCTCGTCGTCGGACTGTGCTCCCTGGCCCGCGAACGGCACGGCCCGGACACGGTCGCCCTGACCGGCGGGGTCTTCGCCAACACGCTGCTCTCCGCGGCCTGCGCCCGCGGGCTGCGCGGGCGCGGCTTCACCGTGCTCCGGCACCACCGGGTGCCGCCGGGCGACGGCGGACTGGCGCTCGGCCAGCTCATGGTGGCGGCGGCCGCCGCCGCACGCCTCACCGACCCACCACAGCGAGGAGAAGCCCATGTGCCTGGCGGTACCCGGCAGAGTGCTTGAGATCGGGGAGAGGGACGGCACCCGCATGGCCACCGTCGACTTCGGCGGCGTCCAGAAGGAGGTGTGCCTGGAGTACCTGCCGGACCTCCAGGTCGGCGAGTACGCCATCGTCCACGTGGGTTTCGCCCTCCAGCGCCTGGACGAGGAGTCGGCCCGCCAGACCCTCGAACTCTTCGCGCAGCTCGGCATGCTCCAGGAGGAGTTCGGCGATCCGTGGGAGCAGGCCGCCCAGGCAGCGGGCGGCGACTGGCCGTTCGGCGACGAACCGGCCGGGGAGGCGCCCGAGGGCGGCGCCCGGCCGGAGGAAGAGGTGGCGCGGTGAAGTACATCGACGAGTTCCAGGACCCGGAGCTGGCCCGCCGGCTCCTCGACGACATCCATTCCACGGTGACCAGGCCCTGGGCGCTGATGGAGGTGTGCGGCGGCCAGACCCACACGATCATCCGGCACGGGATCGACCAGCTCCTCCCGGACCTGGTGGAGTTGATCCACGGGCCCGGCTGTCCGGTGTGCGTGACCCCGCTGGAGGTCATCGACAAGGCCCTGGAGATCGCCTCCCGCCCCGAGGTGATCTTCTGCTCCTTCGGGGACATGCTCCGGGTCCCCGGTACCGGCCGCGACCTGTTCCAGGTGCGCAGCGAGGGCGGCGACGTACGGGTGGTGTACTCGCCGCTCGACGCCCTGCGGATCGCGCAGCAGAACCCGGGGCGCGAGGTGGTGTTCTTCGGCATCGGCTTCGAGACGACGGCCCCGCCGAACGCCATGACGGTGTACCAGGCGAAGAAGCTGCGCATCCCCAACTTCAGCCTGCTGGTGTCCCACGTGCGGGTCCCCCCGGCGATCGAGGCGATCATGCAGTCGCCGAGCTGCCGGGTGCAGGGCTTCCTGGCGGCCGGGCACGTGTGCAGCGTGATGGGCATGGGCGAGTACCCGGAGCTGGCCGCCCGCCACCGGGTGCCGATCGTGGTGACGGGTTTCGAGCCGCTGGACATCCTGGAGGGCGTACGGCGGACCGTGCACCAGCTGGAGCGCGGCGAGCACACCGTCGACAACGCCTACGCGCGCGCCGTCCGCCCGGAGGGCAACCCGGCGGCGCTGGCGATGCTGGAGGACGTCTTCGAGGTCACCGACCGGGCCTGGCGGGGCATCGGCGTCATCCCCGGCAGCGGCTGGCGGCTCGCGGAGCGCTACCGGGAGTTCGACGCCGAGCACCGTTTCTCGGTCACCGGGATCACCACCCGCGAACCGGAGGCCTGCCGCAGCGGCGAGGTGCTCCAGGGGCTGCTGAAGCCGCACCAGTGCGAGGCCTTCGGCACCCTGTGCACCCCGCGCAACCCGCTCGGCGCCACGATGGTCTCCAGCGAGGGCGCCTGCGCCGCGTACTACCTCTACCGGCGGCTGGACCTCCAGGCCGCGCCGAGCACCTCGCGGGAGGCGAGCCCCGTTGCCTGACACCACGCGGCCCGACATCACGCGGCCCGACACCACACAGCCCGGGATCGCGCCGCCCCGGGCGGCGGCCGTCCTCGACGTCACCGGCTGGACCTGCCCGGCTCCGCTGCGCGACCGCCCCCGGGTGGTGATGGGCCACGGCGGCGGGGGCGCGCTCTCCGCCGAGCTGGTCCAGCACCTGTTCGCCCCGGCCTTCGGCGGCGAGGTGCTCGCCCAGCTCGGCGACTCGGCCGCGGTGACGCTGGGCGGCGCGCGGCTGGCCTTCTCCACCGACTCCTACGTGGTGCGGCCGCTGTTCTTCCCGGGCGGCTCCATCGGTGACCTCGCCGTCAACGGCACCGTCAACGACCTGGCCATGAGCGGGGCCGTCCCGGCCTACCTGTCCTGCGGGTTCATCCTGGAGGAGGGCGTGGAGGTGTCCACGGTGGCGCGGATCGCCGGGGCGATGGGCGCCGCCGCGCGGACCGCCGGGGTGGAGGTGGCGACCGGAGACACCAAGGTGGTGGAGTCGGGCCACGGGGACGGCGTGTACATCAACACCTCGGGCATCGGTCTGATCCCCGAGGGGGTGGACCTGCGCCCACAGCGGGTGGTCCCGGGCGACGTGGTCATCGTCAGCGGGGAGATCGGGCTGCACGGGGTGGCCATCATGAGCGTCCGGGAGGGCCTGGAGTTCGGCGTGGACATCGAGAGCGACTGCGCGGCCCTGGGGGGCCTCGTACGGAGCATGCTCGCCGTCACCCCGGACCTGCACGTGCTGCGCGACCCGACGCGGGGCGGACTGGCGGCCTCCCTCAACGAGATCGCCGCCGCCTCCGGGACGGGTGTCGTCCTCCACGAGGGGCGGGTCCCGGTCCCGGAGGCCGTCGCGAACGCCTGCGCGATCCTCGGACTGGACCCGCTGTACGTGGCCAACGAGGGCAAGCTCGTCGCGTTCGTCCCGCGCGAGCACGCCGAGGCGGTCCTCGACGCCATGCGCGCGCATCCGCTGGGCCGGCGGGCCGCGGTGATCGGCGAGGCCGTCGAGGCCCATCCGGGCCTGGTGGTGGCCCGTACCGGTCTGGGCGGCACCCGCGTCGTCGACCTGCCGATCGGCGAGCAGCTCCCGCGCATCTGCTGACGCGCTCCCGGGGCCGCCGGGCCGCCGTCACCTGTCCACGGTGGCGGACCGGCGGCCGGCGCTTCGACACGGTGGCACGGGTGCCCCGGCCCGCGCCTGGAGCATGATCGGAAGATCGATCCGCTCGTCGAGCAGCACACCGGAGGTCCCCTCATGTCCGACATCCAGGTCCGCCCCGCCCGGCCCGGGGACTTCGCGCAGTGGCGCGTCCTCTACCAGGGCTACGCCGACTTCTACCGGGTGGAGCAGACCGAGGAGGCCGCCGCGACGGTCTGGGCCTGGGTGAACGACCCCGCGCACGAGGTCGGCGCCCTCGTCGCCGAGGACGCGGCGGGCCGGCTGCTCGGCCTGGCCCACTACCGGCCCTTCGCCCGGCCGCTCTCGGCCACCGTCGGCTGCTTCCTCGACGACCTGTTCGTCGCGCCGGAGCACCGCGGCTCGGGCGCCGCCGACCTGCTGCTCGGCGCCCTGCGCGAGCTCGCCGCGGAGCGGGGCTGGAGCGTGGTCCGGTGGATCACCGCCGACGACAACCACCGGGCGCGGTCGAAGTACGACCAGGTGGCGCAGCGCACCATGTGGGTCACCTACGACATGACCCCCGGCCGCTGACCCCTGCCTGACCGGCCCGCGTCAGGCCACCGCCTCGTCGCAGGCGGGGCAGACCCGGCTCGCGTGTTCCAGCGGGTACCAGGGGAAGCCGGGCTGCCCGTCGGGGGTCCACGAGGCCGTGTCCATGGCGAAGGTGTCCTTGCCGCAGAAAGTCCGCGGGCCCCGTGCGGAGGTGCTGCCCGGGGCGGCGGGCGCGGCGTGCACCCGCAGGACGGTGCCCTCCGCGCCGTGCGACGCCACCCCGGGCGGCCGGTCGACCTCGTACACCACGACGATCGCGCTCATACCTCGACGATAGGCCGCCCGGACGGAGCGGGCGAGCATCGGCCACCTGCGGCGATTCGCCCTAGGGCCTGTCGTCAAACTCGCGTCGTCGCCCGGAGGGCGGCCCCGCGGCGTCTGGTGCGTGCTCTCGGCGTGTCGGGCGGAAGCCCGCGTACTGGACGTACTCGGGCTTTCGCCCGGTGCGGCGAGAGCGCGTGCCAGACGCCGCGGGGCAGACGGGAGTTCGACGACAGGCCCTAGGCCACCAGGTCCTCGTCGCCCGGCATGAAGGCGCGCAGCCCGGCGAGGGTGATCTGCTTCTCCTCCAGCAGGGCGCGGGCCGTCGGGGCGTCCTCGGGGCCGCCGCGCCACCAGCGGTGCGTCCAGCGGATCCGGGTGGCGCGCGTGCGCGCGTCCTCGGGGTCCGTCACCGCGAAGCGCTCCAGCTCGGGCCAGGGCAGCCGGGCCGCGAGCCGGGCGAGGCGCGCGGCGGTGGCCTCCACCTCCGCCGGGTCGACGCCCGTGTTCCCCCGGGCGCAGGCGAGCAGCCGGCCGCCGTCGACGAACCACGGGTGGGCGGTGTCGGAGAGGGCGTCCTCGCGGACGGCGGGGAGGGACAGCAGGAAGTCGGCGAACTCCCGCTGTTCCGCCCGCCGTTCGAGGACGTCCTCGCCCTCCAGGAGGGTCTGCGCGATCCCGCGCCGGCCGTCCCAGGCGTACGCGGAGGACACGTAGGGCAGGGACACGGGCAGCGCCACCGACCATACGGTGACGTAGTCCTTGGCCACCTCCAGCGCCACGGGCGGCTTCATCATGCGGATCAGGCCGTCGAGGTCGTCGTGGTGGACGAGTTCGAGGTCGAAGACGGTGACGTCGAAGCCCTCGCGGCGCATCCGCACCACCCCCTCGGCCACCAGGGTGCTGGCGTGCCGGGCGAGGCCTACCAACCGCTCCAGGTGCGGGAACTCCGCGATCCGCTCGCGGGCCGTGGCGCCGCCCTCCCACTCGGCGCGGTCCTCGGGGACGTGCTGCTCGATCCGGCCGAAGCCGAGGGCGGACTCGGCGCAGGTCTCCTGGTAGGTGAAGCCCCGGTCGCGGGCGTACTGCTCGCGGCGTTCGAGGAGTTCGGCGTGGGCCAGGACGGCTTCGGCCCGCTCCACCTCCAGGGCGCGCAGCTGCTCCTTGCGCGAGACGAAGCCCCAGGCGCCGATCGCGGCGAGGACGGCGAGGAGCGCGATGCCGGCGGCGGACGGGCCGAGGAGGAGCAGGCAGCCGACCAGGAGGGCGAACACCAGCGCGGTCACCACGTTCAGCAGCAGCCGGTCGGTCCTGAGCGGATGGTCGGGCAGGGGGTAGCGGTGCATGGGCGTTGCCTTTCGGACGCGTGGCCGGTTGCGGGCAGGTTAGGAGGGCGCCGCGTCCACAAGGCCCTTTCCGGCCATGCTCCGATCATCATCCGATCCGATCGCGGTTCCGGCCCGGCGGTCCGGCGGTCCGGCCGCCCGATGAACCGACGGCCCATCAGGTCATCCGTCCCGGACTCTTGACTCCGATCGCGCCAGTCGCGATTCTCGACGCACCGTTTGTGCGGGGCATGACAATTCATGCCTGGATTCGACCGCGCCCCCACCGCCGACCGAAGACACGAGTGATGACCTTGACCCCACACCCCCGCCGCCGGCCAGCCGCGGTCGCCGCGCTGCTCCTCGCGGTGATGGCGATCCTCCTCGGGCCCGTCCCCAGCTCCTCCGCCGACGACGCCGGCTGGTGGAACCCGACGGCCCGCCCCGCCCCCGACTCCCAGATCAACGTCACCGGCGAACCCTTCAAGGGCACCGACGCCCAGGGCCGGGTGCGCGGCTTCGTCGACGCGCACGACCACCTGATGTCCAACGAGGGCTTCGGCGGCCGGCTGATCTGCGGCAAGCCGTTCTCCGAACTCGGCGTGGCCGACGCCCTCAAGGACTGCCCGGAGCACTACCCGGACGGCACCCTCGCGGTCTTCGACTTCATCACCAAGGGCGGCGACGGCAAGCACGACCCCGACGGCTGGCCCACCTTCAAGGACTGGCCCGCCCACGACTCGCTGACCCACCAGCAGAACTACTACGCCTGGGTCGAGCGCGCCTGGCGCGGCGGGCAGCGCGTCCTCGTCAACGACCTCGTCACCAACGGGGTGATCTGCTCGGTCTACTTCTTCAAGGACCGCGGCTGCGACGAGATGACCGCCATCCGCCTGGAGGCCCAGAAGACCTACGACATGCAGGCCTTCGTCGACAAGATGTACGGCGGCCCCGGCAAGGGCTGGTTCAGGATCGTCACCGACTCCGCCCAGGCCCGCGAGGTGATCAAGCAGGGCAAGCTGGCGGTGGTCCTCGGCGTGGAGACCTCCGAACCCTTCGGCTGCAAGCAGATCCTGGACGTCGCGCAGTGCTCCAAGGCGGATATCGACCGGGGCCTGGACGAGCTGCACCGGCTCGGCGTGCGCAGTATGTTCCTCTGCCACAAGTTCGACAACGCCCTGTGCGGGGTGCGCTTCGACGAGGGCGCCCTCGGCACCGCCATCAACGTGGGCCAGTTCCTGTCCACCGGCACCTTCTGGCAGACCGAGAAGTGCACGGGCCCCCAGAAGGACCACCCGATCGGCCTCGCGGCGGCCCCGTCCGCCCAGAAGGAGCTCCCGGCGGGGGTCGCCGTGCCCTCCTACGCCGCCGACGCCCAGTGCAACACCCGCGGCCTCACCGACCTCGGCGAGTACGCCGTGCGCGGGATGATGAAGCGCAAGATGATGCTGGAAGTCGACCACATGAGCGTCAAGGCCGCCGGCCGGGCCTTCGACCTCCTGGAGTCCGAGTCGTACCCGGGCGTGATCTCCTCGCACAGCTGGATGGACCTCGGCTGGACCGAGCGGCTCTACAAGCTCGGCGGGTTCGCCGCCCAGTACATGGGCGGGGCCGAGGGCTTCAGCGCGGAGGCCCGGCGCACGGACGCGCTGCGCGACAAGTACAACGTGGGCTACGGCTACGGCACCGACATGAACGGCGTCGGCGGCTGGCCCGGCCCGCGCGGCGCCGACACCCCGAACCCGGTGCGCTACCCCTTCCGCAGCACCGACGGCGGCTCCGTCATCGACAAGCAGACCACCGGGCAGCGCACCTGGGACCTCAACACCGACGGTGCCTCCCACTACGGTCTGGTGCCCGACTGGATCGAGGACATCCGGCTCGTAGGCGGCCAGGACGTGGTCGACGACCTCTTCAAGGGCGCCGAGTCCTACCTCGGCACCTGGGGCGCGTCCGAGCGGCACAAGGCGGGCGTGAACCTCGCCGCCGGAGCGCCCTCCTCGGCCAGCTCCGCCGAGTGGAACCCCTTCACCAGCTACGCGCCCGGCCGGGCCGTGGACGGCGACAGGGGCACCCGCTGGGCCAGCGACTGGAGCGACGACCAGTGGCTCCAGGTGGACCTGGGGTCCCCGAGCCTGGTCGGCCGGGTCACCCTCGACTGGGAGCGGGCGTACGGGAAGTCGTACCGCGTCGAGCTCTCGGACGACGGGACGAACTGGCGGACGGCCTGGTCCACCACCACCGGTGACGGCGGCCTGGACACGGTCCGCTTCGCCGGGACCACGGCCCGCCACGTACGGATCCACGGGCTCGGCCGCGGCACCCAGTGGGGGTACTCCCTCCACGAGGTCGGCGTCTACAGCGGCTGACCGCATCCCTGGCCCCGCCCGCCGGACCGGTCCCACCCGGTCCGGCGGGCGGGGCACCGCCCGATCCGCACCCCGTACGAAGGGACCCCATGGCACGGATGCCGTCGGCCGAGCGGCGCCGGCAGCTGACCGAGGCGGCGATCCGCGCGATGACCCGCGACGGGGTCTCCCGCACCACGACCCGCTCCATCGCCGCCGAGGCGGGGGTGTCGCTGAGCGTCTTCCACTACTGCTTCGACTCCAAGCAGGCCCTCCTCGAATCCGTCATCGAGGCGATCACCGCGCACTACATCACGGTGGTCAGGGAGGCGATCCGGCCGAAACCCACCCTGCGCGAGACCGTCCGCGCCGGGTTCCAGGCGTACTGGGACCACGTCGGCGCCCAGCCCGGCGAGCACATGCTCACCTACGAGCTCACCCAGTACGCCCTGCGCCAGCCCGGCTTCGAGCACCTCGCCCGCCGGCAGTACGAGCTGTACTGCGCGACGTACGAGGAGCTCATCGGGCAGCTGCGCGACACGATGGACCTCGAACTGCGCGTGCCGGTACCGGTACTGGCCCGCTACCTGGCGGCCATGACCGACGGGCTGACCCTGAACGTCCTGGTGCTCGGCGACGAGTCGGCCACCGCCGGCCTCCTGGACCTGGTCACCGAGCACGTCCTCGGCCTCGTGGACGGCTGATCACACCTCTCAGGCCGGGTCCGCCGCCTGCCAGACGGTGGTGATGTTGCAGAACTCGCGGATGCCGTGCCCGGACAGCTCCCGCCCGTACCCCGAGCGCTTGACCCCGCCGAAGGGCAGCGCGGGGTGCGAGGCGGTCATGCCGTTGACGAAGACGCCGCCGGCCTGGAGTTCGCGCACGAAGTGCTCCAGGTCGCCCTCGTCACGGGTCCAGACGTTGGAACTGAGCCCGAAGGGCGTGTGGTTGGCGCGTTCCACGGCCTCCTCCAGGCTGCCCACCCGGTACAGGGTGGCGACCGGCCCGAAGGTCTCCTCCAGGTCGATCCGCATGGCCGGGGTGACATCGGCCAGGACCGTCGGCTCGTAGAAGTACCCGTCCTCCAGCCCCGGCGGGCGCCGGCCCCCGCACAGCACGGTGGCGCCGCGGCGCACGGCGTCGTCGACCAGCTCCTCGACGTCGGTGCGGCCGCTCTCGGTGGCCAGCGGGCCCACGTCGGTGCCGGGGAGCATCGGGTCGCCCACGGTCAGCGCGGTCATGCCCTCGGTGAAGAGCCGGGCGAACTCGTCGTAGACCTCGGTGTGGACGATGAACCGCTTCGCGGCGATGCAGGACTGGCCGTTGTTCTGCACCCGGGCCGTGACGGCGGTGCGGGCCGCGCGGGCGACGTCGGCCGAGGGCATCACGACGTAGGGGTCGCTGCCGCCGAGTTCCAGGACGGTCTTCTTGATCTCGTCCCCGGCGACGGAGGCCACCGCGCGCCCGGCCGGTTCGCTGCCGGTGAGGGTCGCGGCCGACACGCGCGGGTCGCGCAGCACCGCCTCGACGGCGCCGGAGCCGATGAGCAGGGTCTGGAAGCAGCCGGGCGGGAATCCGGCGCGGGCGAAGAGCTCGCCGAGGTAGAGGGCCGTCTGGGGGACGTTCGAGGAGTGCTTGAGCAGGCCCACGTTGCCGGCCATGAGCGCGGGCGCGGCGAAGCGGACCACCTGCCAGAGCGGGAAGTTCCAGGGCATGACGGCCAGGACCACCCCGATGGGCCGGTAGAGCACCCGGACGGCGGAGGCCCCGGCGTCGCGGACGTCGGCCTCGGCGGGCCGTTCGTCGGCGAGGAGGGCCTCGGCGTGGGCCGCGTACCAGCGCATGGCCTTGACGCACTTGGCGGCCTCGGCGCGGGCCGCCGCCAGGGGCTTGCCCATCTCGATGGTCATGATCCGGGCGATGTCCTCGGCCTCCGCCTCCAGGAGGTCGGCGGCGCGCAGCAGGAGCGCGGCCCGTTCGGGGAAGCCGGTGCGCCGGTAGGAGACGGCCGTCCGGGCGGCCTCCGCCAGGCACTGTTCGATGCCCTCGGCGTCGAGGGCGTCGAAGGTTTGCAGTGTCCGGCCTGTCGTGGGGTTGACGGTGGCGATGGGCATGGTCCGACCTTCCTGCGAGGGAGCCGCCCCACCGACCCTGCCCGCCCGCCCCGGCCCCCGCAACGCGAGGGCCGGGGCGGGCGGGTCTACGGGAGCAGGGTCGCGGTCGGGCCGTGGGCGGTCAGGCGGCCGTCCTCCAGGAGGTGCACCGAGTCCGTGTGGGCGGCGACCAGGTGCAGCTCGTGGCTGACGAGGGCGACGGTCATCCGGCGTTCGGCGCGCAGCCGTCCGAGGAGTTCCATGACGGCCGCCGCCGTGTCCGGGTCGAGGGCGGAGGTGATCTCGTCGCACAGCAGGACGTCCGGGCCGGTGGCGAGGGCGCGGGCGATGGAGACCCGCTGGCGCTGGCCGCCGGAGAGCTCGCCGGGGTACCGGCCGGCGAACTCGGCGGGGAGTTCGACCTGTTCGAGGAGTTCGGCGATCCGCGCGGTCCTACGGGGACCCTTGAGCCCCGTGTGCAGCCGCAGCGGCCTCGCCAGGGCCGCGCCCACGGTGCGGGCCGGGTTCAGGGCGTCCAGCGGATTCTGCGGGACGAGCTGGACCCGCCGCAGGTGCTCCCGCGAGCGCTTGCGGGCGGTGGCCGCGAGGGGGCTGCCGCCCAGGCTGAGGGTGCCGGAGTCGGCGGGGTGGAGTCCGGCCAGCACCCGGAGCAGGGTGGTCTTGCCCGAGCCGGAGGGGCCGACGATGCCGGTGGCGGAGCCGGTCGCGGCGGTGAAGTCCACGGCGTCGAGGGCCTGGTGGCGGCCGCCGCGGTGGCGGTAAGCGACGCTGACGGCGTGCGCGGCGATCCCCCCGATCCCCCTGGACTCCCCGGCGGGCGGCGGCGGCCCGGGGGTGCGCCGCGCCGGGGGGTCGGCCCGGCGCGGCGGTGCGCCCTCCAGGCGGACCACGTCGTCGGCGCAGGCTTCGACGAGTTCGGGGTCGTGGCAGGCCATCACGACGGCCAGGCCGCGGCGCGCGGCCAGGTCGCGGAGCAGCTCGGCGATCTCGTCGCGGAGGGCACCGTCCAGTCCGGCGGTGGGTTCGTCGAGGAGGAGGATCTCGGGGGTGCGGGCCAGGGCCCGGGCCAGGGCCACGCGGCGCTGCTGGCCGCCGGATATCGCGGTGGGGCGCCGGTCGGGCAGGCCGTCGTCGACCGGGAGGCGGCACTCGCGCAGGAGCCCGAGCACGGCTTCGTCGCTCGGGTCGGTGGCGGTCTCGGCGACGATGCCGCGGATCCTCATCCGGGGGTTGAGGGCGGATCCGGGATCCTGGCCCACGTAGGCGATGCGGGTGCGGCGCAGGAGGCGCAGATCCGCGGGCCCGAGGTCGCCCGGGCTGCGGCCCAGGACGTCGAGGGTTCCGGCGGTGACGGCCGCCCCGTCGGGGAGGTGGCCGATCAGTGCGCGGAGCAGGGTGGTCTTGCCGGAGCCGGAGGGGCCGGTGAGGGCGGTGATCCGTCCGGCGCGGACGGTCAGTGAGGCCGGGTGCAGCAGTACCGGGCCGTCGGGGATGCGGATCTCGAGACCGGTGGCCGTGGCCACGGGGGTGGCCGTGGCCGGGGTGGCCCGGTGGTCCGTGGCGGGTGCGGTGTCGCTCACGAGGTGGTCACCGCCTTGGGTGCGGAGCGGGAGGCGAGGGAGGCGGAGGCCAGGTTGAAGCTGATCGCCAGGACGGCGATGGCCAGGCTGGGGGCGAGTACGGCCCAGGGGTTGAGGAGGATGCCCGGGGCGTTCTCGCGGATCATCAGCGCCCAGTCGGCTGCCGGGGGCCGGGGGCCGATCTGGAGGAATCCGGCCATGGAGATGACGTAGACGGCTTCGACGAAGCGGAGCCCGAACAGGGCGAGGACGGTGGCCCGCAGGTTCGGCAGCAGTTCGCGCAGGGCGATGTAGGCGGTCCGCTCGCCCCGGGCGGCGGCGGCTTCCACGTAGCCGGCCGATGCCAGCGGGGCGGCCGCGGAGGCCACGATGCGGACGGCGTACGGGGAGCCGAGGACGACGGCCGCAGGGACGACGGCCCAGCGCCCGCCGCCGGGCCAGGCCAGGGCGATGAGCATGATCCCCAGTACGGGCGGCAGCAGGATGAAGACGTCGGCCGTGCGCTCGATGGCGCGGCCGAGCGCGGGGCGCAGGACAGCGGCGCAGCCGACCACGGTGGCGAGGGCGGTGACGACGACGGCGATGAGCAGGGCGCCCGCGATCAGCGCGGTGCCGCCGTGGAGCAGCCGGCTCAGCACGTCCCGGCCGAGCTGGTCGCCGCCGAGCAGGGCCCCGTCGCCGGCGGCCGCGTAGGGCGCGGTGACGGGGGTGTCGAGGGGGTGTGCGGCGAGCCACGGGCCGGTCAGGGCCAGCAGGACGAGGAGCAGGCCGGGGGCGACGCGGAGCAGGGTCCCGGAACGCGTCCGGGCCCGGGCGCGGGTTGCGTGGGGGGCCGTGTCGGGAAGGGACGTTCCGGCGGCGCTCACTGGCGTCCTCCCAGGGTACGGGCGCGGATCAGGTCGGCGGCCAGGAGGACGAGGCTGATGGCGGCGCCGGCGCAGACGACCACTCCGGCGACGAGGGGGGTGTCGCGGCTGCTGACGGCGGCGGCCATGACGGAGCCGATGCCGGGGTAGTTGAAGAGGGTTTCCACGACGACGGCGCCGCCGAGCAGCATGCCGGTGGAGGTGGCGATACCGGTGGCGATGGCCGGTATCGCCCCGGGCAGGGCGTGGCGCAGCACGACCCGGTGGGCGGGCAGCCCGTCGAGGTGGGCGGCTTCGACGTGGGGGGTGCGGGCCTGGTCGGCGAGGGCGCCGCGGACTATGCGGGTGTTCCATCCGGTCTGCGGGACGACCAGGGCCAGGACCGGCATGATCAGCATGGTCCGGTCGGCGAGTGAGCCGTCGGCGCCGGTGAGGGTGACGGCCGGGAGCCAGCCGGTCCACAGGGACAGTATGAGGAGCAGTCCGACCGAGACGACGAACTCCGGTACGGCGAACGCCGCGGTGGAGGTGTGGCCGATGATCCGGTCGGTGAGCCGGCCGGGGCGGGTCGCGGCCCAGCAGCCCAGGGCGAGGGAGGCGACGACGGTGAGGGCGAAGGCGGTCCCGCCGAGGACGAGGGTGTGGGGGAGGGGGTCGGCGAGGAGGTCGGTGACCTTCTGACCGCGCGCGCTGGTGCCGAGGTCGCCGGTGGGCAGCGCGGTCATCCAGTCGGCGAAGCGTTCCCAGACGGGGCGGTCGAGGCCGAGCAGGTGGCGGCGTGCGGCGACGTCGGCGGCGCTGTCGCCGCGTTCGGAGCTGGCGTTCGCGGCGTCTCCGGGGAGCAGCTCGACGGCGGCGAACACGGCGGCGAGCAGGACGACGAGCATGAGGGCCCGGCGGGCGACGGCGGCCGCGAGGCGCGGGAGCACGCGGCGCGGCGCGGTGGCCGCCCCCGTCGTGACGGGGGCGGCCACCGCGGGTTCGTGGGCCGTGCGGCTCAACTCAGCCACGCGTTCTCGAGCTGGACGCGCCCGTAGCCGGGCAGGGTGGGCAGGCCCTTGACCTTGGCGGCGGCGAGGTCGATTCCGTCGGCCATGCCCCACAGGAGGTAGCCGGAACGCTCGTGCTGGATCTGCTGCAGCTCCTTGAGGGCCGCCGCGCGCTCCTTCTCGTCCGCGGTGCCGATCGCCTTGCGGTAGGCGGCGTCGAACGCCGGGTCGGCCCAGCCGGCCTCGTTCTGTCCGGCCTCGCCGGCCATCGTCTTGGAGGCGAAGAAGATGACCGAGTCGTTGGTGCCCCAGTAGGTGGTGTAGAAGTCGCCGGTCTTCCAGGTCTTGTCCCAGAAGGCGCCGGATTCCTGCTTGACGACCTCGACCTTGATGCCGGCCTCGCGGGCCTGGTTCGCGAACAGGGTCGCGGACTCGGCGATTCCGGAGATGTCCTCGGTGGTGACGAGGGAGTAGGTCCTGGACAGGTCGAAGTTCGCCTCGGCGAGGAGCTTCTTGGCCTTCTGCAGGTCCCGCCTGCGCTGGGGGACGTCCTTGGCGAAGGCGGGGTCGCCGGTGCCCATGATGTCGTTGGCGACGGTGCCGTAGCCGGACAGGACCTGCTTGACCATGGCGTCGCGGTCGACGACGAGGCGCATCGCCTCGCGCACGCGCGGGTCGGCGAAGGGGCTGCCGGTGGCGGTGCGCATGACGATGGGCATGGCCATGTCGTTGGGGCGGCGCAGGACCTGGATGTCCTTGCGGGTCCCGGCGGTACGGGCCGCGACGGCGCCGGCGTTGGAGGCGACGTCGATCTGCCCGGTGAGGAGGGCGTTGGCCATGGCCTGCGGGGTCTCGAACATGGTGACCTCGACGGCGTCGAGGTGCACGGCGCCGCCGTACCACTTGTCGTTCCTGACGAGGCGGGCGTTGCCGCCCCGGTACCAGTCGAGTGTGAACGGGCCGGTGCCGGGGGCCTTGTCGAGGGCGTTGTCGGGGGTGTCCTTCTTCATGACGAAGGTGGTGAGCCGCGTCAGGAGCGGGAAGTCGGCGTTGGCGTAGTCCGAGACGATGACGACGGTGTCGGCGCCTTCGGCGGTGATGCTCTCCGCGCCCTTGACTCCGGGCAGGCGGGAGGCGCCCGACGGGGTGCCCCGCAGGCGGCGCAGCGACCAGACGACGTCCTCGGCGGTGACCGGGGTGCCGTCGTGGAAGGCCGCACCCTTGGCGATCTTGAACTTCCAGGTCTTCAGGTCGGCCGAGGGCTCCCACGAAGCGGCCAGGCGGGGCACGGTGTTGCTCTTCGCGCCGGGCATGGCGAGGGTGTCGAAGACGAGGGCGATGACCAGGTAGTCGCTCTCGTTGGCCTGGGTGCCGTGGGGGTCGCGGGTGATGGCTCCGGAGCGGCCGAGCGCGCCGACGCGCAGGGTGCCGCCGCTCTTGGGTTTGCCGTCCGCCGGGGCGGGGGCGGCCTTGGTGTCTCCGCTTCCCGAGGAGCAGGCGGCGAGCAGGGCTCCCGCGCCCATCGCTCCGCCGGCCCACAGCACTTGGCGCCTGTTGAAGTCCACGTACGTCCTCGTTCCACTCAGGCAACTGGAGTGATGCTTAGGTTTGCCTACCCTAATGACAACCGTTTCCGCAACTCGCCCACCAGGATGGGATGCATGTCCGAATCTCACCATCGGGTGACCGACTACTAAGGTTTGCCTTACCTTATTTCGGTGCTAGCGTTCGAGTCGTTCGCCGGTTCCGCTGGTCCCACGCCTGGACGCCAACCAGCCCTGAGATCCCGCCAGTTGTCAGCTCCCGCCGCCCCGCCGCACGACGGCGCCGCCCCGGGACCGGTTCCCCCTGCCGTCCGACCGAAACGGATCACTTCGCCATGAGCACGGCTGCCGCACCAGTCCGCCAGCTCGACACCCCCACCGCCGCCGAACTCCGCCGCGCCGCCGAGAAGCTGCTCGCCGAGTTCGGCACCTCCGCCACCAGCCCCGAACTCCTCGCGGCCGTCGCGGAGTCGGCCGAGAGCTTCAGCGACGCGCTGCGCCACCACTGCCGTCCCGTCGACACCGCCGACGGACTCTTCGTCCTGCGCGGCCTCGCCGTCGACGACACGGACACCGGCCCCACGCCCGCCGGCTGGGCCGACGCCGGTGACAGCGGCGCGGTCCACGACCTCGCCCTGCTCCTGCTCGCCACCACGATGGGCAACCCCATCGCCTGGGAGGGCCAGCAGGACGGCCGCTTCGTCCACAACATCGTCCCCGCCCCCGGCCACGAGACGGAGCAGACCGGCGCCAGCAGCACGGTGCTCCTGAGCCCGCACACCGAGGACGCCTTCCACCCCGGCCGCGCCCACCTGCTGATGCTCGCCTGCATGCGCAACCACGACCGCATCGCCACCACCGCCGCGAGCGTACGCAAGGCCGAGCTGGCGCAGGAGGACATCGCGCTCCTGACCCGCCCGGTCCTGCCGATCCTCCCGGACGACGCCTACGACGAGGCCCAGGGCTACGCGAAGGAGGCTCCCCCGGCCGTACCCGCCCTCTTCGCGAGCGAGCAGGGCCTCACCCTGCGCTTCGACCCCGCCTACACCCCGCTCGACACGGCGGACGAGGAGTACCGGGCCGCGTACGGGCGGCTGTCGGCCGAACTGGCCCGCGTCTCGGTCGCCGTGAGCCTGGACCCGGGCGAGGTGCTCGTCGTCGACAACGACCTCGTCGTGCACGGCCGCGTCCCCTTCCGGGCCCGCTACGACGGCACCGACCGCTGGCTCAAGCGCGCCTCCGTACGCGTCCCCGGCCGGCCCACCCGCCCCGCGGCCGAGGCCCGCGAGCACGGCTACGGCCAGAACGCCCTGGAAGCACACCCGAGCTGACCGCCCGTCCCCGTACCCGGAGGAAGACCACCATGACCGACACCGCGTCCGCCCACATACCCGGCGACGACAAGCACCTGCGCATCCTGTCCACCACCGACCTCGCCGGGATCGACATCTCCCTGGCCGACGTGGTGGCCACGGTGGAGGGCGCCTACCGCACCCTCCAGGCCGGCCGGTCCGACAACCCCCGGAAACTGACCGTCAAGCCGCAGGACGGACACTCGGTCTCCTACGCGATGCTCGGCCGCGACGGCTCCCGCGAGGTCGTCGCGATCAAGACCTCCTACAAGCACGGCCTGGACAAGGGCCGCGAGGAGCAGCACTACTACACGTCGCTGACGCTCTACGACGACGTCACCGGCCTGCCCGTCGCGATGATGGACTGCTCCCGCATCGGCTCCCTGCGCACCCCGGCCGTCTCCGCCCTGCTGGCCCGCGAACTGGCCGCGCCCGGCGCCCGCACCGCCCTCGTCATCGGCACCGGAACCCAGGGCCGGCTCGCGCTGCCGTTCCTCCTCACCACCCTCCCGGACCTCGACCGCCTCCTGCTGTCCGGCACCCACCCGGAGGGCATCGCCGCGGTCCGCGAGCAGCTTCGTACGCACTTCCCCGACCGGGACGTGGAGCTCGTCACCGACCTGCGGGCCGCCGCCGCGGACGCCGATGTCATCGTCGCCACCGCCGGCGGCCACACCCCGGCCGCCGTCGAGGCCTCCTGGCTGAAGCCCGGCGCGCTGTCGGTCCTCGTCGGCCACGGGCTGGCGCCCTCCACCCTCCACGAGGCGGACCGCGTCATCGCCACCAGCGAGGCGCAGATGAACGTGACCGGTACGGACATGGCGGACGCCGAGGGCAAACTCCCGGCCGTCGACGCCGAGTTCCCGCCGGTGATCGCGGGCGTGAGCAGCGGCCGTACGGGCGCCGGGGAGCGGATCTTCGCGTACAACAGCGGCCTGGTCGTCACCGACATCGCACTCGGCCACCGCTTCGCCCAGCTCGCCCTCGCGCAGGGCCTGGGCACCGAGGTCGCGCTGTGGCAGTGACCAGCAGCCCCCTGCCCACCCTGCCGGCCGTGCCCGACCCGGCCACCGAACGGATCCTGGCGGGCGGGCTGCTGCCCGAACTGGCCTACGCCTTCGGCGGCCCGTTCCACTTCCTGCTGCCCGAAGCCTTCGACGCCAACCTGCGGGCGATGCGGGACGCCCTCGACGCGGCCGGGGTCGACGGGTTCGTGTACTTCGCGAAGAAGGCCAACAAGGCGGCCGTGTTCGTCGAACGGGCCGCCGCGGGCGGCGCCGGGGTGGACGTGGCCTCCGCGCCCGAACTGCGCGAGGCCCTCGGTCACGGCGTCCGCGGGGAACACCTCGCCGTCACCGGACCGGCCAAGGACCCGGCCCTGCTGCACCTGGCCGTGCAGCACGGGGCACTGATCGCCGTGGACTCCCTCGACGAACTCGACTCCCTCGTCGCCGCCGCCCTCACCGGCCGCGCCCGCCCGGCCCGGGTCCTGCTGCGCTGCCTGCCCGGCACCCAGCCGCACAGCCGTTTCGGGCTCGACGAGCACGAGCTCGACACGGCCCTGGAGCGCTGCGTCCGGGCCGGGGACTCCGTCCGCATGGAGGGGTTCGCCTTCCACCTGTCCGGCTACGCCCTCCAGCCCCGGGCCGATCTCGCGGCCCGGCTGGCCGAACTCTGCCTCAAGGCCCGTGTCCAGGGCCTGGAGGCGAGCCGGATCAGCATCGGCGGCGGCCTGCCGGTCAGTTACACCGACGCCGACAGCTGGCACACCTTCCTCGCCGGGCACCACAGCCGCCACTACCACGCCGGCAAGGCCTTCTCGACAGGGGACTTCTACCCCTACCACTCCCCCGTCGCGGGCGCCGCGGCCCTGGCCGCGCTCCTCGCCACCCGGCCCGCCGGCCGCGGGGAACCGCTCTCCGAGATCCTGCGGGACGCGGGCGTACTGCTGCTCCTGGAACCCGGCCGGGCCCTGCTGCACCAGGCCGGCGCCACGGTCTTCCGGATCCAGGGCGTCAAGGAACGCGCGGGCTACCGGCTCCTGACCGTGGACGGTACGAGCCTGAGCCTGTCCGAACAGTGGTTCAACAGCGAGTACCTGCCCGACCCGGTCCTCCTCCCCCAGGAGCCGGACGGCCCGCAGGGCTCGTACCCGGCGAGCGTCGGGGCGGCCACCTGCCTGGAGTCGGACATGCTCACCTGGCGGAAGGTCGACTTCCGCCACCGCCCCCGCACGGGCGACCTGCTTGTCTACCCCAATACGGCGGGCTACCAGATGGACTCCAACGAGTCCCCGTTCCACGACCTTCCCCTGCCCCCCAAGGTCGTCGTCGACCGCACCGACCGGCCGCGCCCCCGCTGGCGGCTGGACCGCCACTTCAGCTGACCACGCCCGCCCCCTCACCTCCTGGAGTTACCGATGCCCGGAGCCCTTCAGCGCCCCGCCGTGGTCTCCCGCGTATCCGATCTCATCGGCTGCACCCCCCTCCTCGAACTCGCCTCCACCGAGAGCGGCAGCCGTCTGCTGCTGAAGCTGGAGATGTTCAATCCCACCGGCACCGCGAAGATCCGTATGGCCCGGGCCATGATCGATGCGGCCGAGGCCGCCGGCGAGTTGCGCGCAGGCGGCCGGATCATCGAGTCGACCTCCGGGAACACCGGGCTCGGCCTGGCGGTCATCGCCGCCGAACGCGGCTACACCTTCACCGCCGTCGTCGACAACCACGCCTGCGCCGACAAGCTCCGCGGCATGAAGGCGCTGGGCACCGAGCTCGTCCACGTCGTCGACGACGGCGCCGAGGAACTCGCCACGGCCGCCCGCGAGGAGCTCGCCGAGGACATGGCGCGCGGCCAGGACAACACCGTCTTCACCGAGCAGCACAACAACCCGGCCAACGGCGTCGGTTACTTCCCCGTCGCCCACGAACTCCACGAGGCCCTCGACGGAAAGATCGACGTCCTCATCGGCGCCGTCGGCACCGGCGGCGCCCTGTGCGGCACCAGCCGGGAGCTGACCAAGCTGATGTCCGGCTTCACCGTCATAGGCGTCGAACCCAAGGGCTCCATCGCCTTCGGCGGCCCGGCCCACGACTACTACCAGTCCGGCACGGGCACCCCCGAGGGCGCCGAGATCGGCGCCCTCGTCGACTTCGACCTCATCGACGAGGGCGTCAAGGTCGGCGACGTCGAAGCGTTCGCCACCTGCCGCGCCGTCGCCCGCACCGGCCTCCTCATCGGCGGCTCCGCCGGCGGAGTCGTCCACGAGGCCCTCACCCGGCTGTCCACCCTGGCGCCGGGCACGACCATGGTCGCCCTCATCAACGACGGCGGCGAAAAGTACATGGACACCGTCTTCAACGACGACTGGATGCAGGACCGCGACCTCCTCGACGCCGAGGCCGAACGGGAAATCGAAGAGCTGCTCACCAAACTCCGCGGGAACCGATAAGCCCATGCTGAAAACCCTCCTCCGCGACAGCCGCGCCCTCGGCGTCCTCGCCGTCCCCCTCGTCCTCACCCAGCTCGCCCAAGTGGCCCTGACCACCACCGACACGGTGATGATGGGGCTCCTCGGCACCACCGAGCTCGCGGCCGGCGGCCTGGCCATCGTCATCTTCAACCAGCTCCGCACCATGGGCGTCGGCCTGGTCACCTCCGTCGGCAACCAGATAGCCGCCGCGGCGGCCAGGGCCGAGAAGGACGGGGACCACGCGGAGGAGTCACAGCAGGAGGTCCGCTCCATAGTCCGGGCGAGCCTGGCCGTCGCCACGCTCGCCGGACTCGCCGGGGCCCTCCTGATGATCCTCATCGGACAGTCCCTCACCTGGCTCGGCCAGGACGCGGAGGTCGTCGGCCTCACCCGGACCATGCTCTACGCGCTCGCCCCCGGCCTGCTGCCCTGCCTGTGGTTCCAGGCCGTGCGCCAGTTCACCGTCGGCATGCGCCGCCCGCAGGCCCTCCTCCAGATCACCATCGCCTCCGTCGCGGTCAACGCCGGCCTCAACTGGATCCTCATCCACGGCACCTTCGGCCTTCCCCGCCTCGGCCTCACCGGCGTCGGCATCGCCACGTCCAGCGTCCACCTGCTGTCCTTCCTCGCCCTCTACGCCTCCGCGAAGAAGGACAAGGAGCTCGCGCCCCTCCTCACCCCGGACATCACCAAGGCCGACGCCGCCACCGTCAAGCGCCTCATCGGGCTCGGCATCCCCATCGCCGCCACCTACGGCTCCGAGGCCGGCTTCTTCTCCGTCACCGCCCTGATGGCAGGCTCCTTCGGCCCCGACGCGCTCGCCGCCCACACCGCGGTCAACCAGCTCGTCTACATCGTCTTCCAGGTCGCCGTCGGCCTCTCCCACGCGGCCTCCATCAACGTCAGCCGCGAGCTCGCCCTCGGCCGCCACGAAGACGCCCGGCGCCTGAAGAACACCGCCCTGGCCTGCGCCGCAGCCGTCATGGCCGTCGTCGGGGTCCTCTACCTGACGATCCCCGGGCTGATCCTGGCGCCCTTCCTCGACTCCGGTTCCGACCAGGCCCTCACCATCGCCACCCACCTCCTGATCGTCACCGCCTTCCTGCAGTTCTTCGACTGCGCCCAGAACATCGGCGTCGGACTGCTGCGCGGCCTCGACGACACCAAGGGCGGCTTCCGCATCACCCTCGTCGGCTACTGGGCGGTCGGGCTCCCCGCCTCCTGGCTCCTCGCCTACGCCCTCGGCCTGGACACCCTCGGCATCTGGCTCGGCCTGCTCACCGGCCTCGCCACCACCGCCCTGCTCCTGCTGCGCCGCTACGCGCGCTCCCTGGACGGGCACGCCCGCGCGCACCCGGCGGCGGCCACCAGCTGAGACGGGGCCCCGGGTACGGGCCCCCGGTCGCACAATGGGACCAGGGGTCCGGACCGACGCGGCGGGAGGTGCACGGCCGGTGGACGAGCGGGTACGGGACGAGCCGGGTCCCAGGAGACACTGGGCCAGGACGGCACTGGCCGGCATCGAAGCGGCCGAGGAGACCGAGGACGCCCTCGCCCAGGCGCTCGACCCCCACCCGGACGTACAGGCCGAGAACAACGTGCGCCGCGCCCGGGCCGTCCACGCCGCCGCGATGGGCCTGGGCCCGGCCGGCTGCGCGGCCGCCGCCGGAGTCCCGGAGGCGATGCTCGCCAAGTGGCGCGCCCAGGACCCGGCCTTCGACACCGCCCTCACGGCGGCCTCCGCCCTGGCCGGGGCCCACCAGGTGGCCGCACCCGGGAAGGTGAGCGGGCTGGGCCTGCGCCTGCTCCTCCAGGCCGTCGCCCGGGGCGTCCACACCGGGACCGCCGCCACGTACGCCGGTCTGCGCTCCGATCAGCTGCTGCGGCTACGGCGGTCCAATCCGCTGGTCTCCGAGCTGGTCGACGTGGCCCTCCAGCAGGCCCGGGACCGGCGCGGCAGCCGGCGCAGGCCGCGCCGCACGCCCACGTACCGCCTGGTCAGCATCGGCGAACAGCTCCAGCCGCCGCCGGGGGACGACAGGCCCTAGCGGCGGCCGCGGGGCTTGCCGCGTTTGGCGGCCTTGGGGGCGGCCGATCCGGCGCGCCCGCCCTTGCCGCCCGACTTGCCGGCGGCCGGCTTGGCCCCGGACTTGGCGCCGCCCGACTTCGCTCCGGCCTTGCCGCCCGCGTCGGCGCGCCCCCGCGTCTTGGGCTGCGGCGGGGTCGGCGGGCGGCCGCGCGTGCTGTTCACGGTCCGTCCCCGGACGATGCCGATGAACTCCTCCACCAGGTCGGTGGTGCGCTCCTCCGGCCAGGACAGGGCCACCCGGGACTCGGGGCCGTCCGAGAGGGGCCGGTAGGTGAGGTCCTTGCGGTGGTGGAGCCGGGCCAGCGACTGGGGGACGGCGAGGACGCCGATCCCGGCCGCCACCAGCTCGATCGCGTCGGCCGTGGTCTCGGGGCGTTCGAAGGCGGGCCGTCCGGGCAGGGTCTCCCAGCCGAGGACGTCGTCGAGGGGGTGCAGGACGATCTCGTCGGCCAGGTCCTCGGTCGAGACCTCTTCCACGGCGGCCACGACGTGGTCCTTCGGGATGACCACGACGGTCTGCTCGGTGTAGAGCGGGATGGCGCTGAGATCGGCGTCGTCCACGGGCAGCCGTACGAAGCCCGCGTCGGCGCCGCTGCCGCGGAGCAGGCCGTACGCCTCCGCGGCGGGCACTCCCACGAGGGTCAGCGGGACGTCGGGCAGCCGCTCGTTCCAGATCCGCACCCACTTCGTGGGCGTCACTCCCGGGACATAGGCGAGCCTGAACGAAGGGGTTACATCCGAGCCTGTCACCCCGCCAGGTTACCGGTCGTGGTCGGAGGTAGCGCACACGCTCGATACCCTTGACCTCATGACGTCGCACCAGAGCACCCAGACGATGAAGCCCGCGACTGCGGCGAAGAAGCTGGGTGTGTACCTCGAGGCCACCCCCGCAGAGTTCCAGGAGGGTGTCGTCTCGCGCTCCGAGCTGAACGCCCTGCAGACCGACCCGCCCGCGTGGCTGGTGGAGCTGCGGCGCACCGGCCCGCACCCCCGGCCGGTGGTCGCGGCCAAGCTGGGCGTCTCCATCGCCGGTCTCGCGCGCGGCGGGGTCACCGAGGCGCTCACCACCGAGCAGATCGAGGCCCTGAAGCAGGAGAACCCCGAGTGGCTGCAGAAGGAGCGCTCCACCCAGGCTGAGGTCCGCAAGGAGACCGTGCGGATCAAGGAGAAGCAGGCCGAGAAGGCCCAGAAGGACGCACAGCGCGGAGAGGGCAGCTGACGGGTTCCCCCGCTCCGCTCCTCCTGCTCTGACCCACCCGTGCCGAAGGCCGGGCCGGATTCCTCCGGCCCGGCCTTCGGCCGTGCTAGTGCTGTGGCCGGGAAGGTTTGCCGGGTCGCGGTGTCCGGTGCGGTGCCTCGCAAGGCGGAGGGCCACCGCTTGTACGGGACGTACTCGGGTGGTCCGACAACGCGGCGAGGTGCCGTGCCGGGCGCCGTGACACGGTGAACCTTCCCGGCCACAGCACTAGGCGTCCAGGAAGGCCCGGGTGACGGGGTGCCCGGGGGTGGTCAGCAGCTGGTGGGCGGGGCCCTCCTCGACGGTCCGGCCCGCGTCCAGGACGGCGATCCGGTCGGCCAGCGCGGTGGCGGCCTCCAGGTCGTGGGTGATCAGGACCAGGCTGAGGCCGGTGCGTTCCCGCAGGTCCGCGAGGACGTCGAGCAGGGCGGTGCGGGTCCGTGCGTCGAGTCCGGAGGTGATCTCGTCGCAGACCAGCACCCGTGGCCCGGCGGGCAGGGCCCGGGCGAGGGCCGCGCGCTGGAGTTCGCCGCCGGAGAGGCCGTCCGGGCGGCGCAGTGCCTGTGCCTCGGTGAGGCCCAGCCCTGAGAGGGTGCGCAGTGCCTCGCGGCGGGCGTCGGCCGGGTCGGCGCCGCGCAGCCGTACGGCGGTGCGGGCGACCTGGTCCAGTACGGGCCGGTACGGGTCGAAGGCGGCCCGCGCGTCCTGGAACACGTACTGCACGGCGGCCCGTTCCGCGCGGTCGCGCGTGCGCAGGGAGCGCGGCAGGGGCTCCCCGTCGAGCAGGATCCGGCCGTCGTGGGCGCCGTGCAGTCCGGCGAGGCAGCGGCCCAGGGTGGTCTTGCCGCTGCCGGAGCGGCCGAGCAGGGCCAGGCACTCCCCCTGTCCGAGGCTCAGCCCGACACCGCCGAGGACCTCGACGGGGCCGCGCGGGCCGGGGTGGGTGGCCGTCAGCTCCCGGACCTCCAGGCGGACCGGCCCCGGCGGTCGGGCCGGGCGGACCGGGGGCGGCGGCTGTGCGGGGCGGGGGCCGAGGACCGCGGGCGCCGGTCCCCGGTCGACGACGCGGCCGGCGCGCAGGACCACGACCTCGTCGGCCAGCTGCCGCACCACCTCCAGGTCGTGGCTGAGCAGGACGACGGCGATGCCCCGGGCGGCGACGGCGGCCAGCTCCTCGACGACGCCCTGCTTGGTCAGCGGGTCCAGGCCGGTGGTGGGTTCGTCGGCGACGACGACGCGGGCGCCGAGTACGAGGGCCTGCGCGAGGACGACCCGCTGCTGCTGGCCGCCGGACAGCTGGTGGGGGAAGCGGCGCAGGACGACGGCGGGGTCGGGGATCCTGGCCGCGAGCAGCGCCTCCTCGGCGAGCGGGCGGACCTCGCGCCGGTGGCGGGCGCGGCGGGCCGCGAGGCCGAGGAGCAGCGCTCCGGCCCGGCGGGCGGGGTTGAGGGCGGACGCCGGGTGCTGGGGTACGTAGCCCACCGGGCCGCCCGCCGTACGGACGGCGCCCTCGATCCGGGCGCCCGGCGGGTACTCGCCGAGCAGGGCGAGGCCCGTGGTGGTCTTGCCGCTGCCGGAGGGGCCGACGAGGGCGGTGATCCGTCCGGCGTGGGCCTGGAGGCTCACCCCGTCGACGAGGGTGCGCCCGGCGATCTCCACGCGCAGCGCGCGGACTTCGGCGACGAGGCTCATCGGGCGGTTCCCTCCGGGTGCGCCGCGCGGTTTTGCTGTGCGGCGTCGAACAGCAGGTTGGTGCCGGTGGCGAGCGCGGCGACGAGCAGCGCGGGCACCGCCACGGGCCAGGGCTGGAGGAACATGCCGGGGCGGTTGCGGTCGACCATCACGGCCCAGTCGGCGGCGTCCGGCTGTACGCCGACCCCGAGGAAGGCGGCGGTGGCCACCAGGTAGAGGGCGCCGGTGAGCCGGATCCCGGCGTCGGCGGCGAGGGTGCGGCGCATGGCGCGGGCCACGTACCCGACGGCGGTGCGCCACCAGGACTCCCCCTGCATCCGCAGGGCCTCGACGGCGGGCCGGGAGGCGATCTCCACGGCGGCGGCGTGCGTGACCCGGGCGGCTTCCGGTACGGCAGCCATCCCGACGAGGACGGTCAGTCCGGCGGGCCCGGGGGTGAGGGTGGCGGCGACGAGCAGCACCAGCAGCAGGGACGGTACGGCGATGAGCACGTCCAGCGGTCTCATCAGGAGGTCCTGGAGCCACCGGCGCCGGGTGAGGGCGGCGCCGAGGCCGAGCGGGACGGCGAGGAGGTAGGTCAGGGCGGTGGCCGCGAGGGCGACGAGCACCACGGACCGTCCGCCCAGCAGCACCTGCCGCCAGGTGTCCCGGCCGGCGAAGTCGGTGCCGAGCCAGTGCCCGCCCCCGGCGGTGTAGGAGACGGAGCGGGGCCCGGGGGGCCCGGCGAACAGGGGCCCGAGCAGGGCGAGGAGCAGCGGTACGGCGACCAGCGCGAGGCCGGGTGCGTACCGTCGGAGGGGGGCCTTCGGGGGGTTCACGCGGCGGCCTCCGAGCGGGGTGCGAAGCGGCGGGCGACGAGGTCGGCCGCCAGGTTGACCAGGACGGTGACGACCCCGAACACCACCGCCATGCCCTGCACCACGGGCACGTCCCGGGCGGCGACGGCCTCGACGAGCACGGTGCCGAGGCCCGGGACCACGAACAGGGCCTCGACGACGATCACCCCGCTGAGCAGCCAGTCGCAGGTCCGGGCGAGCTGCTGGGTGGCCGGGGCCAGCGCGGCGGGCAGGGCGTGCGCCCAGCGGACGCGGGAGGCGGACAGGCCCAGGCGCCTGGCCTGGGCGGCGTAGGAGGAGGCGGTCGCCTCGATCATCCCGGCGCGGACGAGGCGGCTGATGGTGCACACCGGCCGGGCGAGCAGCACCAGGACCGGCAGGGCCAGCACGGCGGGCTCGGCCAGCGGGTCGGCGCCGAGGGCGGTCGGGGGCAGCCAGCCGAGGCGGAGTCCGAGGAGGGCGGCCAGCAGCACGCCGAGGGCGAATTCGGGGACGGAGTGGACGGCGAGGGTGGCGGCGCTGACGGCCCGGTCGAGGGGTCCGCCCTCGCGGCGGGCGGCGAGCACGCCCAGGGCGACGGAGAGCGGTACGAGCAGGGCGAGGGTGGCGGCCGCCAGGACCAGGGTGGGCCCGAGGGCGGAGGTGAGCCGGGCGGTGACGGGGCCGCCGGTGACCAGGGAGGTGCCGAGGTCGCCGTGGAGCATTCCGGTGGTCCAGTCGAGGAGGCGGGCGCTGGCGGGCCGGTCCAGCCCCATGGTGTCGCGCAGCCGTTCGATGCGTCGCGGGTCGGGCTGGTCCCCGGCGAGGACGACGGCGGCGTCGCCGGGGAGGGCCTCGGTGAGCAGGAAGACGAACAGGACCACGGCCGCCGTCTGCCCGAGGCCCAGGAGCAGACGGCGGCCGGCCCACGGCAGGCGCGGGTTCGGGCGCGGGCGCGGGCGCGGGCTCACGCGAGCCAGACCCGGTCGAAGCGGGCCCAGTCCAGGGTGTTGGCGGGGGCCTTGGCCGAGACCCCGCGCACCTTGGGGGCGGTGGCGACGATCCAGTCGGCGAAGCCCCAGATCAGGAAGCCGCCCTCGTCGTGCAGGCGGCGCTGCATGCGGGCGTAGAGGGCGGTGCGCCGGTCGGTGTCGCGGGTGGACTGGGCCTGCTGGTAGAGGTCGTCGAAGTCCTTGTGCTGCCATTTGGTGGCGTTGGTGGTGGAGCCGGTCAGCAGGCGCTGGGAGATGTGGGACTCGATGGGCATGGCGCCGGAGCGGTAGGAGGCGAAGGTGCCGGCGTTCAGGATGTCCTTCCAGTAGGTGTCCTTGTCGCCGACCTTGATGTCGACGGTGACGCCGGCCTTCGCGGCCTGTTCCTTGAAGATCCCGGCGGCCTCGACGAATCCGGTGGCGGCGGGGGCCGTGTCGAGGGTGACCTTGAGGCCCTCGGCTCCGGCCTCCTTGAGCAGGGCGCGGGCCCGGTCGAGGTCCTGGGTGCGCTGCGGGAGGTCGGCGGGGTAGTACTGGCAGCCTTTGCCGAAGAGGTCGTTGCCGACGGTGCCCGCGCCGGAGAGGGCTCCGTCGACGAGTTCGCGGCGGTCGGCGATGAGGAGGAAGGCGCGGCGGACCCGGGGGTCGTCGAAGGGCGGGCGGTCCGTCTTCATCACGAAGCCCTGCATCGCGCTGCCGGGGAGGCGGACGACGTCGATGCGGCCGCGGCCCTCGTGGGTGCGGGCGGTGGCCGGGTTCAGTTCGTGGGCGTACTCGGCCTGCCCGCCGAGCAGGGCGTTCACCCGCGCCGACTCCTCGGCGGCGATGACGAATTCGAGGGTGTCCAGGTGGGGGGCGCCGTCCCAGTAGGTGTCGTTGCGCCGGACGACGAGGGAGCTGCCGGGGGTGAAGGACACGAAGCGGAAGGGGCCGGATCCGACGGGCCGTTCGAAGGAGGTGGTGTCCTCGGGCACGATGTACGCGCCGAAGGCGGCGAGGACGTTGGGGAATTCGGCGTAGGGCCGCTTGAGCCTGAACTCGACGGTCCGGGCGTCGATCGCGCGGCTGGCGTCGAGGTCGACGGGCTCCAGGGAGGCCTTGGCGCGGAAGGCGGCCTTGGGGTCGGCGATCCTGCGGTAGCTGTGGAGGACGTCCTCGGCGGTGACGGGCCTGCCGTCGTGGAACGCGGCCTCGCGCAGGGTGACCCGCCAGGTGCCGAGGGACTCGTCCGGCTCCCACCGCTCGGCGAGCCGGGGTACGGCGGCGAGGTCGTCGCCGAAGTCGGCGAGCTTGTCGAAGAGGGCCTTGGCGCGGGCGGCGTCGACGAACAGGTTCGCGGCGTGCGGGTCGAGGGTCTCGGCCGCGCCGCCGCCCGCGAAGGCGGCGCGCAGCCGGCCGCCGGGCTTCGGGGCGCCGTCGGCGGGGCGCTTCGCGTCCGGGGTGGTGGCGCCGGGGGCGCAGGCGGCGGTGAGGGCGAGGGCTCCGGCGCCGGTGGCGGCGAGGAAGCCCCTGCGGGCGAGGGGGAGGCGGGCGTCGTTCATGGGGTGGTGTCTCCGTTGCCGGTGTGGTGCGTGAGGCGGGCGATGAGGTGCAGGCGGTCGGAACTCGCGGTCGGGCGCGGTGCGTCGCCCTCCTGCCAGGGCGGTTCGGTGCGGGGGCCGGGGCGGTCGTGGAGGGAGAGGACCTCGAAGCCGGCGGTGGTCAGGAAATAGCGCAGTTCCTGCGGGAAGAGCAGCCGCCAGGCGGAGTGCTGCTCCTGCGCGGGGGCGCCGTCGGAGGAGGTCCAGGTCCTGCGGCGGCGCAGCAGCTGCGCGCCGTGGTCGACGGACAGGGTGGTGCGGGAGGTGTAGGTGGTGCCGTCGCGGGTGAAGGAGGCGGTGCGGGGGCCGTCGAGGAGGTCGGTGGCGCCGAGGAAGTACGCCCCGTTGCGCATCTCGGCGACGAGCAGCCCGCCCGGGGTGAGGTGGGCGCGGCAGCGGGCGAGGAAGGCGGCGAGGTCGTCGTTGGTGTGGCAGTACAGCAGGGCGCTGTCCAGGCAGACGATCGCGTCGAAGGCCGTCGCGAGGGCGAAGTCCCGCATGTCGGCGAGGTGGTAGCGGGGGCCGGGGTGGCGGGCGGCGGCGTGGGCGAGCATGGCGGGGGAGGTGTCGATGCCGGTGACGTGGCGGCCGGCCCGGTGGTGCAGCCAGGCCGCGTCCCGGCCGGTGCCGCAGCCGACGTCGAGGACGCGGGGTCCGGCGCCGTGGCGCAGCAGGGTGTCCTCGGTCCAGCGGGCCGCGAGGTGGCCGGGGTCGGGGAAGCGCTCCTCGTAGAGCTCGGGGTGGTCGGTGAGGAGGTTGCCGTCGGGGGGTGGGGGCGTCGGGTGGGGGTCGTCGGATCGGGGGTCATGGGGTCGGGGGTCATGGGGTCGGGGGTCATGGGGTCGGGGGTCATGGGGCCGGGGGTCATGGGGCCGGGGGTCATGGGGCCGGGGGTCATGGGGCCGGGGGTCATCGGGTCTCGCTTCCGGTTCGGGTCGGCGCGGGCCGGGGTGCGGGGTCCGCGGGCAGGGTGCCCCGGCGGCCCTGCCGTACGACGGCGGCCGCGCAGCCCAGCCCCAGCGCGAGGCAGCAGGCGTAGGGCAGCCAGGTCAGGCCGGTGGGCCCGGCGGCGTCCATGGCCCAGCCGACGCCCGCGCTGCCGGCGGCGGCCGCGATGCCGGACACGGCGTAGAAGAGGCCGTAGGAGGTTCCGGTCAGGCCGGGGCGGCCGAAGGCCGGTATCAGCTCCATGACGAAGGGCTGGGCGGTCATCAGCCCGAGGTGCAGCAGCAGGGCCCCGGCGAGTACGGCGGCCAGGGCGGCGGGTCCCGGCGCGGAGCCGGACACCAGCATCGGCGGGACGAAGCCGGCGCCCATCAGGGCGAGTCCGGTGGCCGTCCAGCGGGCCCGGCCGCCCCGGGCGGCGGCCAGCCGGCGGGTGATGCGCAGCTGGAGCAGCAGGTGGGCGACGGTCCCCGTGACGAAGAGCAGGGCTATGGCGCCGTCCCGGCCCGAGGCGCGGGCGGCGGCGTGGGGCAGCAGCAGGTAGAGCTGGCTCTCCAGGCCGTACATGCCGGTCATGGCGAGGGAGAAGGCCAGCAGGCGGCGGTTCCCGGCGACTTCGCGCCAGTCGGCGAGGACCGGGCGCTCGGGGGCCGGGACCTCGTGGGCGGGCAGGGCGGCCAGCTGCGCGAGGGTGAGGAGGGCGAAGACGGCGGCGGCGGTGAGGGCGGCGGCCCGGAAGTCGACGAGCAGGAGCAGGCTGCCGAGGACCGGGCCGAGGAGGGCTCCGGTGGTGGCGAAGACGTTGAACAGGGCGAAGGCCTCGGCCTTGCGCTCCCCGGCCTCGTGGGCGACGTAGGTCCGTACGGCGGGGTTGAAGAGGGCCCCCGCGAGCCCGCTGAGTATGGACGCGGCGGCGAGCAGGGGCAGGGTGTCGCCGAGGGCGAACAGGGCGAATCCCAGGGTGCGCAGGGCGCAGCCGGCGATGATCACGCCGCGGGCGCCGAGCCGGTCGGCGGCGGATCCGCCGATGAGGAAGAGGCCCTGCTGGCTGAGGTTGCGCAGGCCGAGGACGATGCCGACGGCGGCGGCCGTGAGGCCGAGGTCCTCGGCGAGGTGGGTGGCGAGGTAGGGGACGAGGAGGTAGAAGCCGGTGTTGACGCCGAGCTGGTTGACGAGCAGCAGGCGCAGGGCGGGCGGGAAGCTCCGTACGGAGGCCAGGGTGTTCACCGGGCGGCCTCCGCGGGGGCCGGTCTGACGCCCAGGCCGGCCCGGCCGGAGGGGCGTACGGTGCCGTCGGCGCCGCCGATGCCCGTCCAGGGGTCGGCGGCGAGCAGCAGGTGTCCGTCGAGGTCCACCCAGCGGGCCCGGTCGGCGAAGTGGACGGCGGGGGCGATGCCGAGGGAGCTGGCGGTGAGGCAGCCGAGCATGAGCTCGGTGCCGCTGCCGCGCAGGGTCTCGTGGATGCGCAGGGCGGCGCGTACGCCGCCGCACTTGGCGAGTTTGACGTTGATGCCGTGGACCTGGCCGGCGAGGGCGGCGGCGTCCTCGTGGGTGACGGCGTCCTCGTCGGCGATGACCGGGACCGGGGACTCCTTCGCCACGCGGGCGAGCGTTTCGTGGCTGCCGGGCGCGACGGGCTGTTCGACAGCGGTCACGCCGAGGGCGTGGAAGCGCGGGAGGAGTTCCAGGGCGCGGCGCTCGCTCCAGGCCCCGTTGGGGTCGAGGAGCAGGCTCGCCCCGGGGGCCCCGGCGCGTACGGCCTCGACGCGGGCGAGGTCCTCGGCCGGGTCGGGGGATCCGGCCTTGACCTTGAGGACGGTGAAACCGGCGAGGGCGAGGCGGGCGGCCTGCGCGGCGGCCTGGACGGGCGGGACGATGCCGATGGTGCGGGCGGTCGCGGCGGCGGGGGCCTGCGGCGCGCCGAGCAGTTCGTGGGCGGGGCGGCCCGCGCGTTTGCCGACGAGGTCGAGCAGGGCGGCTTCGAGGGCGGCCCGGACGCCGGCGGGGAGCCCGGGCCAGGCGGTGGCGGCGGGGTCCTCCCAGGCGGTCTCGGGGTCGGGGAGGCGTTCGAGGGCCGGGCGGACGCCGGCGAGGTGGTGCAGGATCCGGGGGGTGGGCAGGCCGAGGAAGGCGCTGCTGACGGCCTCGCCCCAGCCGCGCGGGCCGCCGTGTTCGATGCCGATCCGGACGGCGTCCCGGCGGGACATGACGGAGCGGGAGATGCGCAGGGGTTCGGCGAGTTCGAGGGTGGTGGTGGTCCAGGTGAGTTTCACGCGGCGCCTCCCCGGGCGAGTGCGGCCTGGGCGGCGGCGGGGTCGACGACGGTGCGGCAGCGGGCCCAGCCGACGGCCTCGGCGGCGTGCGGGTGGCGGATCTCCAGGGGTCGCAGGGCCAGTTCGGCCCGGTCCAGGCCGTGCGCGTGGCAGAACTCGTCGTCGTAGACGGTGGAGAGGTAGCGGTGCGGGCCGTCCGGGAAGACCGTCGCCACCACCGCCCCGGCCTCGACGCGGGCGGCCCAGGCGGAGACCAGGGCGACGGCTCCGGTGCTCCAGCCGCCGCTGACGAAGCTGGTACGGGCCAGCCTGCGGCAGGCGTCGACGGCTTCGGCGGGGCCCACCCAGTGGACCTCGTCGAAGGCGTGGTGGGCGACGTTGCGCGGGTGGATGCTGCTGCCGAGGCCGCGCATCAGGCGGGGGCGGGCGGGCTGGCCGAAGATGGCGGAGCCGACGGAGTCGACGCCGATCACCTTCAGACGGGGCCAGCGGCGGCGCAGCGGGCCGATGAGCCCGGCGCTGTGGCCGCCGGTGCCGACGCTGCACACCAGGACGTCCACGTGGTCGAGCTGGGCGGCGAGTTCGGCGGCCATCGGCAGGTAGCCGGCGGCGTTGTCGGGGTTGTTGTACTGGTCGGGCCAGTAGGCGTCGGGGGTGCGCCGCAGGACCTCGCGCAGCCGGGCGATCCGGGCCGCCTGCCAGCCTCCTTCGGGGGCGGGCCGGTCCACGAGTTCCAGCCGGGCGCCGTAGGTGCGCAGCAACTGGCGCATGGAGGGCTCGAGTTCGGCGTCGCCGACGAGGACCACGGGGTGCCCGAGGGCCTGGCCGGCGAAGGCCAGGCCGATGCCGAGCGTCCCGGAGGTGGACTCCACGACGGGCGCGCCGGGGCGCAGCTCGCCGCGGCGGCGGGCTCCGCGCAGCATGGACAGGGCGGCGCGGGCCTTCATCCCGCCGGCCCCGAGGCATTCGAGCTTGGCCCAGAACCCGGGGTGTGGGTACGGGAGTTCGGTGCGGATCCGGGCGACGGGGGTGCCGCCGGCCAGCGGCAGCAGGTCGGGGTTGGCGGTGGCGGCGGGCGGCCGCTGGGCGGGGAGTACGGGTGCGGCGGTCATCGGGGGCCTCCGTAGTGGTGGACGACTCCGGGACCGCCGTCGAGCCAGAAGAAGGGGTAGGGCTCGGCGGACACGGCGCTGACTCCGGCGCCGAGGAACCTGGGCAGGACGGCGCTGCCGGTCTGGGCGAACATCACGAGGGGTTTGCCGGTGGCCGCGGCGTGGTCGAGCAGCGGCTGGAAGGTGCCGTTGCCGAGGGTCATGCCGGAGGCGAGGACGGCGTCGCAGGAGTCCAGTTCGGCGAGGGCGTCGGTGCGGACGTCCTCGCCCCACTCGGTGGCGCCGCCCTTGAGGTCGCACGGCACGTATCCGGTGCCGCGTTCGCGCAGCCGCTCCAGCAGGGAGTTGACGACGCCGACGACCAGGACCCGGCGGATCCCGGTGGCTGGCAGCAGGCCGACGACCGCGCGGGCCCGGGCGCGGGAGCGGCTGAGGGAGCCGCCGGCGGGCAGGGGGTGGGGGCGGGCGCCGTGGGCGGGGGTGTGGGGGCGTACGTGGGCCAGGTAGGCGTCGAGCGCGGCGATCCGTACGGGCAGCAGGGGGTGGTCGAGGAGTTCGGCGGCGGCGGCCCCGACGCAGTCGTCGAGGGCGGCGGCGGGCAGGGTGCCGGGCTCCACGGCGCAGGACCCGACGGCCTCCTCCACGCGCAGGCTCAGCACCTCGTTGCGGTAGCCGCCGGAGCGGCCTTCGTGGCGTACGGCCTGCACGGTGGTGAAGGCGACGGCGACCCGCACCCGGGCGGGATCGACTCCGTACCCCCCGTCCCGCACCACCTGGACGAGCTCCCCGACACCGCGCACGACGGGCCCGCCGGGGGCGGGCGCGGGCACGGCGGGCACGGCGGGCGCGGGCACGTGCGGGGCGGGGACGCGCAGGGCGGGCGGATTCACGCGGGCACCGCCACGGTCCCGGCGGCCGGAAGGCCCGCGGTGGCCTCCGCCGCCGGGGGGTGTTCGTAGGACGGGCGGAGTTCCGCGAGGAGCCGTTCGGCGGTGGCGCGGGCTCCGCCGCCCCGGGTGTCGGCGGTCATGACGTGGCCGAGGTACTCGTTGTTGCTGGTCGCGGCGCGTACGGCGCGGCCCGGTGCGGCGAGGGTGAGCTCCAGCACCTCGGGCTGCTCGCGGACCCGGTCCGCGCCGTCGATCCCGGCGAGGGTGCCGGTGGCCCCGGGCAGCAGGAAGGCGATGGCGGCGCTGCGGACGCCGGTGTCGCGCGCGCTGAGGTCGGGCGTACGGCCGAGGGCGACGTCCACGCAGGCGGCCGCCAGGTCGACGCCCGTGACGTGGCGGACCAGTTCGGTGATCCGGTTGCCGGCGGGGCGGGGGTTGACCTCGACGACCCGGGGCCCGTCGGGGGTCAGTTTGATCTCGGTGTGGCAGACGACCTGGTCCAGCCCGAGCGCCGTGAGCGCGGCCACGGCCGTGTCGGCGGCGGCGCGCTCTCCGCCGTCCGGGCTGCCCGCCGGGAACATGTGGCCGGTCTCGACGAAGGCGGGGGCCCCGCCGACGCTCTTGTCGGTCACGCCGACCACGTGCGCGGTGCCCGCCCAGGAGACGCTCTCCACGCTGACCTCGGGCCCGGTGAGCAGCTCTTCCAGGAGGACGGCGGGCGTACGGTCCTGCCCGCGCGCGTTGACGGGGAACTCGGCCAGGGCCCGGCAGGCGAGCTCCAGCTCCCGTTCGTCGCGCACCTCGCGCACCAGCATCCCGGCGCACAGGTCGACCGGCTTGACCACCAGCGGGTAGCCGATCTCCCGGGCGGCGGCCGCCGCCTCCGCCGGGTCGGCGCAGACCGCGAAACGGGGTCCGGGCACGCCCGCCGCGGCGAGCGTGCGGCGCGTCATGTCCTTGCGGCAGGCGGCTTCCACGGCGCCTGCGGCGGGGCCGGGCAGGCCGAGGCGTTCGGCGGTGCGGGCGACCACGGGGAGGTAGTAGTCGCAGGAGGAGACGACCCCGTCGAAGCCGAGCACGGCGTGCAGCCGTTCCAGGTGGGGCAGCAGCGCGGCCGGGTCGTTGGTGTCGGCGGTGAGCACGTTGCGCGCGGCGAGCAGGGGGTGCGGTCCGTCGGCCGCGTCGGCGCCCCGCAGGTAGTGGTGCAGGTCCCGGGTGACGAAGGTGAACTCGTGTCCGCCCTCGCGGATCGCCCGGGGCAGGAGCCTGCTCATCGACCCCACCCAGCTCTCGACAACCAGCAGATGCCCCATGGAAGTTCCTCTCAGACCACGTCCGCGGCCCCTGCACCGCAGGAGCCGTGGAGGACGTTATCCGAAATCGTTTTCATTTCCAATAGAGAGTTTTTCGGGTAGCCTGCCGGTCGTGAACCAGGAACAGGAGATCGGCCCGTACCGTGTGCGGCACGCCGAGGAACGGGACGTACCGGGCGCCCGGAGCGTCATGCTCGACACCTTCTACCGGGAGTTCGGCTACGGGTACGTGCCCGCCTGGCACGCCGACACCGTCGACATCGGGGCCACCTACCTCACCCATCCGCGGCACACCCTCGTCGTGGCGGTGCTCGGCGACGAGGTGGTCGGCACCACCGCCCTGCACTCCCGGGGCCCCGCCCACCCGCCGCACCCGCGCGCCCTCGCCGAGCGCTACCCGTCCGGGCGCACGGCGCAACTCCTGCGGGTCTACGTACGGCCCGGGCACCGGCGCCACGGGCTGGCCCGCGCGATGGTCCGGGCGGCCTGCGCCTTCGCCGCCGAAGTCCCTGGCTACGAGAGCGTCTACCTCCACACGAACGTCGACGTCCCCGGCGCGGAGGCGTTCTGGCGGAGCCTGGCCACCGAGGTCTTCGACGCCCGCGCGACGGGCGAGCACGGCGGGTACGGGACGGTCCACTTCGAGATCCCGATCCGCGTGACCTGCGCGTGAGCGCGCACGGCAGAGGCGGGAGACATGAGCGGGCGTCGTGCCGGGGAATCCCGCCACGGCTCCCTTACGGTTCCGTTTGGCGGCGTGGACACCTGGCCGGATGGCCGAAACCCGCGCTTGCCGAGCACCTTAGGCCTACCTAACCTATGGCTCGCCCGGCCCGCCGGCCTCGGCACACACTTCGGGACCCGTCCCCCACCGAAGGAGCCCCCCATGACCGGAAGTCTCAACTCCGCCCAGCCGTACGCCGTCTCGCTCTTCCGGATGGTCACCGGACTCCTCTTCGCCTGTCACGGCGCGGCCTCGCTCTTCGGCGTGCTCGGCGGGGCCCACGGCGGCGGCACCATCGCCGCCGGCACCTGGCCCGGCTGGTACGCCGCCGCCATCCAGCTCGTCGCCGGAGTGCTGGTCCTGCTGGGGCTCGGCACCCGTTCGGCGGCGTTCGTGGCGTCCGGGTCGATGGCCTACGCGTACTTCACCGTCCACCAGCCGGCCTCGCTCTGGCCGCTGCAGAACGGCGGGGAGTCCTCGGCGATGTTCTGCTGGGCCTTCCTGCTGCTGGTCTTCACCGGGCCGGGCGCCCTCGCCCTGGACGGCCTCTTCGCCGGCCGCGCCGACAGAGTCCGCGCCGCCGGCCGCCCGGAGACCGTGACCGCCTGAAGAACCGTTACGCCACCACGCGTCCGCCCCTCCCCGGGGGCGGACCTGTGGGCGCCCGCCGACGAGACGCCCGTGCACATCGTGGCGGAGCACACGACCGGCCGGCACGGGTGGTCCGGGAAGCCGGCCGGGCGGCGGTTCAGCCGGTCGCGGAGACCAGGCCCGCCTCGTAGGCCAGGATGACGAGCTGGACCCGGTCGCGGGCGCCCAGCTTGCTGAACAGCCGCGCCACATGGGCCTTCGCCGTCGCCACGGAGATGTACAGCTCCTCGGCGATCTCCGTGTTCGACCGGCCCCGCCCCACCAGGGTCAGCACCTCCCGCTCCCGGTCCGTGATCCCCGCGACGGGCTGCGCCGCACGCTCCCGCTCCGGGCCGGAGGCGGGGGCCGCGCGGACGAAGTCGGCGATCAGGCGGCGGGTGACGCCGGGCGCGATCAGGGCATCGCCTCCCGCCACCACCCGGATCGCGGCCAGGATGTCCTCCACGGCCATGTCCTTGACCGCGAAGCCGCTCGCGCCCGCGCGCAGCGCCCCGTAGACGTGTTCGTCCTCGTCGAAGGTGGTCAGCACGAGCACCCGGGGCGCGCCGGGCCCTGCGGTGACCCGCCGGGTCGCCTCGATCCCGTCCATGCCGGGCATCCGGATGTCCATCACCACCACGTCGGGGCCGAGTTCCGCGGTCAGCCGGACCGCCTCCGCGCCGGAACCGGCCTCCCCGACCACCCGCAGGTCCGGGCTGTCCGCGATGAGGACGCGCAGGCCGGAGCGGACGAGCGGCTGGTCGTCGACGAGCAGGACCCGGACCGGGGCCGGGGACGCGGACGCGGCGTCGTACGGGGACGGGGCGGCCTGGCTCATCGGGACTCCTCCACACCCGCGGCGACGGGCAGGGGCAGCTCCGCCGCCACCCGGAAGCCGCCCTCGGGGCGGGGGCCGGCGCTGAAGCGGCCGTGCAGCAGGCTGACCCGCTCGCGCATCCCCTCGATCCCGAAGCCGGTCCCCTCCCCGTGCGCGCCGGACCGCGCGCCGCGCCCGTCGTCGAGCACCTCCACCGTCACCGCTTCCTCCCCGTACCCGATCGTCACCCGGCAGTGCCCGGTGCCCGCGTGGCGAACCACGTTCGTCAGCGCCTCCTGCACGATGCGGTACGCCGACAGGTCGATGTCCGGCTCCAGTTGGCGCCGCTCCCCCTCCCACCGTACGTCGGCCCGCACCCCGGCGTCGGCCGTGGCCGCCACCAGCGCCTCGAGGTCGGCGAGGCCGGGGGCGGGGCCGAGCGGGGCCCGGCCCAGGGGGCCGTCGGGCTGGGCCCGGCGCAGGGCGACCAGGGTGCGGCGGAGCCCCGACAGGGTCTCGCGGCTGGTGGTCTCGATGGCCCGCAGCGCGGCGCGCGCCTCCGCCGGCTGGGTGTCGATGACCCGCCCGGCCACCCCGGCCTGGATGGCGATCACACCGATGCTGTGGGCGACCATGTCGTGCAGTTCCCGGGCGATGCGCAGGCGTTCGGCGGTGACCGCCTCGGAGACCTCCTGCGTCCGCAGGGCGACGGCGTGCTCGCCTCGCTGGCGCAGCAGCAGGCCGGCCAAGGAGGAGAGGCAGACCGACAGGACCGTGATCAGACTCATGGTGAGGACCTCGGAGGGGCCCCGCGCGAAGGCCACGGCGGCCGGGAGGAGCAGGACGCTCGCCACACCGACCGCGGCGGCGGCCGTGCGGCGCGGGCGGGTGGCCACGACGAAGCCGAGGACCACGGCCACCGGGAGGAACACCAGGGCGCTGTCCGGGGTGTGGTAGCGGGTGGAGAACGCCACGACCGACCCGCCGGTCAGGGTCAGGGCCAGCGCCACCACGGGCCGGCGCCGCAGCAGACCGGCGAGCGGGGTCAGCGCCAGCAGCAGGACGGCGGCGAGCACGACCGGGGCGGTGTACTGGACCACGCCCATGAGCAGGCCCACCGTGAGCACGTAGAAGGCGGCGCCTCCCCAGTCCCGCAGGGCCGTACCCCTGCCCGCTTCCGCCCGTGGGCCTGTGACCTGCGACTGCTTCTCGTCTTTCGTTGTTCTGTCCATGTCGTGGACTGTAATGAGCGCCCCCCGCCCGGGCATCGGCTCCGGGACGTACACCCCCGGGAGGGTCCGGCCCGGACTCCGCGGGCGGGCCTCCCCCGGCCCGCCGCCACCCGGCTGAACGCGCTTACCCGAACGGGCGGCGGCGGGTGCGGCGCGTGGACCTGCGATCGATCTTGGCCATGCTGGCCGGTACCGGGGGCCGTTCATCTGAAACCCGTTCGGCGCTACGGCGTTAGAAGGGCGGACCGGCGCGTGCGCCCGCGTGCAACGAGCGCCCGCCGGATGCCGACGCAGGACCAAGTGCCGAGTACGAGGAGCGAGATGACGGACCCGATGCCGGCCGGATACGGCCGAAGGAGACTGGCGGCCCGCTGCCGGCGGATCACCGACGACTCGTCGTTCGGGATGGTGGTCTTCGCCGTCATCCTGCTCAACGCGGGACTGATGGGGGCCGAGACGTACAGCGGGCTGGCCGAGGCGCACCGCCAGGCCCTCCAGCTCGCGGAACAGGGCTGCCTGACCCTGTTCACCCTGGAGATGCTGCTGCGCCTGGGCTCCTACGCGGACCGGCCGAAAGCATTCTTCCGCGACCCCTGGAACATCTTCGACCTGCTGATCGTCGCCTCGGCCTTCATGCCGCTGCTGCGCGAGAACACCACGGTCCTGCGCCTGCTGCGGCTCGCCCGCGTCCTGCGCACCGCCCGTTTCCTGCCCCACCTGCGGATCCTGCTGGTCGCGGTCGGCCGCAGCCTGCCGGGCACCGCCAGCTTCCTGTTCGTCGGCGCGCTGGTGCTGTACGTGTACGCGATGGTCGGCTGGGTCTGCTTCGCGGAGTCCGACCCCCAGCACTACGGCTCGATCGGGCGGGCCTCGCTCACCCTGTTCCTGCTCACCACCCTGGACGGTCTGACGGACGCGGTGCGGGCCGGGCTGCAGATCTCCCGGTTCAGCATCGTCTACTACGCCTCCTACGCGCTCCTCGCCTCCTTCGTGCTGGTCAACGTCCTGATCGGAGTGGTGCTCAACTCCCTCGACGAAGCACGGGAGATGGAGGACGCCGATGCCCGGGCGCGGGAGCGCGCGGCGAACGACACCGACGTCGCCGACGAGGTCCGGGAGCGGATCGTCGCCGCCCGTCTCGCGCTGGACGACCTGGAGGCCAGCCTCGCGGACGTCCGGCCCCCGTCCGGGCAGGACCGGGCGCCGGACCCGAAGCGGGAGCCCGCGCCGGACGACGGGGACGTGGACGGGGACGGGCTCGGGGCGCCGCCCGGGGCCGGGCCCGAACGGCAGCTGGAATCGGCCGTGTAGGCGGCCCTGGAAGGACGCCGGGCCGCCACCCCACCGCCCGGTTTTCGGCCATCCCGCCGTCGGCCGCCCGCGGTCTTGCACTAACTCCCGTGCCCCGTGCGAGAGTTGGGCCCTGCACCGGGCCGACGGCGGGCGAGGGCCGACGGCCGACGACGGGGAGGGTGGGCGGGGCATGAGCACCGAGGTGCGTACGGTCGAAGTACCCCTGGGGGACGGCACCGACGGGATGCTGCGCGTGCAGATCCGCGAGGTCGACGGGTCTCTGGAGCGGGTCGGGCGGGGCAGCGGATCCGTGGCCCGCGCGTCACGCACCTTCGGCGAGATGATCGACGGGATCCGGCCGGTCGCGGACAGCTTCGTGGGACGGCTGAGCGGACTCGTCCACCGGCCCGACGAGATCACGCTGGAGTTCGGCGTGTCCCTGTCGGCGGAGGCCGACGTGGTCATCGCGAGCACCTCCACCGAGGCCAACTTCTCCGTGACCCTGACCTGGAACTCCCCCACGGCGGCGGACACCGCGCCCGACCGGCCGGACACCCCTCGGTAAGGGGCGCCCGGGATGACCACCGCAGGGGGTTCCGCCCACGCGGACGCCGTACTCGGCGCCGCCATCGTCCGCGTCTCGGGCCCCGGCGACGGGGTGCGCGGACCCGGCCCGGTCGGCGGGGTCGGCTTCCTCGTCGCCCCGGATCTGGCGCTGACCTGCGCCCACGTCGTGGCCGACGCGCTCGGGCTGGCCCGTACGCACACCCTGGCGCCGAACGGCGTCCTGCTCCTGGACCGGCCGCTGTCCGGGATGCCCGGCCGCAGCGAGGCCGAAGTGGCCCACTGGGTGCCGCTGCGGGAGGACGGCACCGGGGACGTCGCCGTACTACGGCTGCGCCGGCCGGTGCCCGGGGTGACCCCGCCGGCCGTGGCCTCCCCGGCGAGCGTGTGGGAGCACCCCGTACGGGTGGCCGGCTTCCCCGCCGCGTTCCCCGGCGGTGTCTGGCACGCGGGCCGGCTGCGCGGCCGCACCGCCGAGAACTGGGTGCAGCTCTCGGGCGCCGACCAGCAGGGCGTCCCCGTCGACAAGGGGTTCAGCGGCAGCCCCGTCTGGGACGAGGAGGAATGGGCCGTCGTCGGGATGGTCGTGGCCGCCCAGTTGTCCGGGGGCCGCCAGAGCTTCATGATCCCCACCGCCACCCTGGTCGCCGAGGTCCCCGCGCTCGCCCCCGTCCTCAGCCCCTCCTCCCCCTTCCGCGGCCTGGTCACCTTCCAGGAGGCCGACTCGGGCGTGTACTTCGGCCGGGACGCCGAGGCCGGGGACGTCACCGCCCTCCTCGACACGGGCCCGCGCCCGTACGTCGCGCTCGTCGGCCCCTCGGGCTGCGGGAAGTCCTCACTGGCGCTGGCCGGGGTGGCGCCCCGGATGCGCGCCCGGGGACACGAGGTCCTGGTACTGCGGGCCGCGGAGGGCGTCCCCGTCCGGGCGGCGCTCGCCGCCGAACTGGCCAGGCTGGCCTACCCGGAACTGCGGGGCGGCCCGCGCGCGGCGGCGCTGCGGGACCTGGAGGACTCCCTGACCCTGAACGGCCTGGCCGGCGCCGCACGACTGGCCCTGGGGACGCCGACGAGCCGGCTGCTCGTCGTACTGGACCAGGCCGAGGCGCTGCTCGCGGACGCGCGGCGGGCCGAGGACGACACCGTCGGGCTGCTGTTCCCCCAGCCGCACCCCGCCGGGCTGCGGGTGCTCGTCACGCTCCGGGCCGACTTCCTGGAGACGGCCCTGTCCCACCCCGTCCTCGGCCCGGCCCTGGACCGGGCCGCCGTACGCCCCCTGCTGCCGATGACCCGCGCGCAGCTGTCGGAGGTGATCCTGCGGCCGCTGGCCGGGGTGCCCGCCGTGTCCTACGACCCGGGCCTGGTCGCCCGCATGCTGGACGACTCCGGCACCGAACCGGGTGCGCTGCCGCTGCTCGGCTTCGTCCTGGCCCGGCTGTGGGACGAACAGGCGGCCGGGCGGCTGCGGTTCGACTCGTACGAGGAGATCGGCGGGGTCCGCGGCGCACTGGGCCGGCACGCGGAGGCCGCCTGGCGCGAATGCGTCCCGGACGCCGACCGCGAGGAGGCGCTGCGCCTGCTCACCTCCCTGGTCCGGGTCCTGCCGGGCAGCGAAGCACCACTGCGGGCCGTCCTGAGCCGCACCGAGGCGGGCGAGGAACGCTGGCGGATAGCCGGGTGGCTCGCGGAGCGCCGGATCCTGGTCCTCGGCGGGGACCCGGAGCACGGGCAGACGGTGGAACTGGCGCACGAGGCCCTGATCGGCGCCTGGCCCACCCTGGCCCGGCAGGTGACGGAGAACCGCGACTTCCTGTCCTGGCGGGCCGGGTTCCGGCGCGAGCTGGAGGTGTGGCGCGAGACCGGCGGCGCCCGCGACCAGCTCCTGACGGGTGCCCCGCTGGAGGCCGCCGTCGCCCAGACACAGACCCGGCGGGCGGAACTCTCCCCCGAGGAGGCGCAGTTCCTCGACGCCTCCGTACGGCGACGGAGCCTGGACCGCGGGCTGGCCCGCACGGCCCTCTGCGTCCTGCTCGCCCTGCTCCTGGTGGCCGGTCTCGCCACGTGGCGCCTGGAACTGGCGAACGGCAGGCTCGACGATGACCTCCGCCGGGCGGCATCCCCGCAACTGGCCGAGCTCGGCACCCGCCGGGACGACTTCTCTCTGACCACCTCGGCCCTGATGGCCGCCGCCGCGTACCGGACGTCACCGGGACCGGAGGCGGAGACGGCCCTGTTCGAGCAGTACATGCGGACGCGGCACGTCGACGAGGTGGTGCTGGAGGGCAAGGGCGACGTCAGGGACGTCACTTTGAACGAGGACGGCAACCGGGTCACCGTCGGCTTCTACTCCGGCTTCGTCTATCAGGCCGAACTCGGCTCCGGCCCCCCGCGCCTGGCCCGGATCCGGAAGGAGGGAGTCAGCCGGGACACGGCCTCCCCCGACGGCCGCACAGTTGCCAGCGCCTCCCCCACGGGCCGTCTGAACGTGGGCGTCCGAACGGAGGGCGAGGACTGGCGCACCGTCCGACTGCGCGGCGCCGAAGACACCCGGCAGAACGCCCGGGGCGCCACCGACCTCCGCTTCGACGGCGCGGGGCGGCTCCTGCTCGCCGCCATCCCGGGTGAGGGGGTGTCCGTGTGGGAGGCGGCCACCGGAGGGCGCGTCGGCGAGACCCTGGCTCCGCCCGCCGGCTGGAAGGTCTCCCACGCCTGGTTCGGGCCGAACAGTGAGACGGTGATCGGCCGGATCGTCCAGGAGGACGCCGCCGCCGGGGCGAACGGCCGGCTCGTACGGTGGCAGCTGTCGGACGGCCGCCGCGACGAGGAGCCCTGGAGCGGCCAGGAGATCGGCACGGTCACGGTCAGCGGGGACGGCTCCACCCTCGTCCGGTGCACCGCCGACGGAATCCTCCAGGCCTGGGACCTGACCGGACAGCCCAAGGTGAAGAAGCAGTACAACACCAGCCAATTGGGCCTGGTCTGCCCCCTGAACGTGCCCCGGCTCGACCGCACCGGACGCTTCCTGGTCAACCCCGTGCAGCGGTTCGGCACCAGGCTGGGTCACTACCGGATGCTGGTCCTGGACCTCCAGGAAGGCCTGCCCGCCACCTTCGACCTTCCCGCCGCCGCTCAGCAGGACGAGTTCGTCGCGGGCTCCGGGGCGCTGCCTGCCGTAAGCCTCTCCGGTCCGCCCGGCGCGATGAAGGTGGCCGTCAGCTCGGGCGGGACGGTCGTCGTCGCCCGTGTGCCCGCTCCGACCGCCTTCGACAGCGCCATGCTGACGAGCCTGATCCGGTCGGTGGACGTCGACCACGGACGGGTCGCCACGGTCGACCCCGACGGCGGGACCCTTCGCCTGTGGGACCTGGCGACGCGGAAACAGCTCTCGGCGCTGTACACCTCGACGCGGCTCGCCCGCAGCTACCCGCTGTTCGGTCCGGACGGCAAACGGCTGCTGACCGTCACGGCGGACGGCCTGGGCGTCCTGGTGTGGGACCTCGGGCCGCCGGGCGGCCCCCCGCTGACCGAGGTCCGCCGGCTCGCCCTGCCCGCTCCCCCGGGCATCGACCCGGCCCGCCCGGACCCCAGGACGGGCAGTGTCCCCGCCTGGGTCAACGTGGGGTTCGACGGGAACGACCACGCGGTGGTCTCGGCCGTCTCCTACGTGTCCCGGTGGGACCTGCGCTCCGGGACCCCGGCGGGAAGGACGTACCGGCCGCCGTTCCAGGAGCCGGTCGAGGTGGCCAACGCGGCCTCCTTCGTCTTCGGCGTGGTCCGCCCCGGCCGCGAGCAGGTGGCGGTCCGCGAGATAGGCGAGAAGATCACGATCTGGGACTTCAAGACGGGTACGGCGGCCGACACCTTTACCACCGACGAGGGCGGCCAGCCCCGGCAGATGTCCTTCGACCAGTCCGGCCGGCTGCTGGCCGTGGTCACCACCGACGGGATGCTCAGGATCCGGGACGTGGAGCGCAAGGAGTGGTCCACCCTCGCCTATCAGGGCGTCCAGTGGCTGAACGGCTTCCCCGGCCCGTCCAGGCTGAGCATCGTGACCACGACCAACTCCATCGCCTTCTGGGACGTGGAACACGGCAAGGAGCTCTACCACTTCACCCCCGGCTACGGCGCCACCGGCGACTGGTCGGCGGACGGCACGAAGCTCGCCTGGTCGGAGGGCTCTGCCGTCGAGGTGCTGCCCCTGGACCCGGAGAAGTGGCGGGCCCGCGCCTGCGCGCTGGCCCGCCGGGACTTCACCGACGGGGAGCGGGACCTGCTCCCCCCGGGCAGCCGCTCCGACGCCTGCGCGCAGCTGAAGTAGCCCCGGGATGTGACGGAAGTCTGACGTGCGGCCCCCGCCCCTGGTGCCGGGCGCGGAGGCGGTGGTCGAATCGGCGGGTGAGTACAGAAGAAGGCACCGGACCACAGCCGGACCCCGACGGCCACGGCGCCCCCGTCGGGCGGCGCCTCGTGCTGGGGACGGTCGGGCTCGGGGCGGCCGCCCTGGTGGCCTCGCCCTGGCTGCGGCGCGGCCTGGAGGCCGGGCTGGGGGCGGCGGCCGACAAGGACCCGACCGGGTTCACGGGGCTGCTGCCCAACGGCGGCGGCTTCCGCTACTACTCGGTGGCGGCCTCCGTGCCCGAGCGCGGCCCGGCGGACTACCGGCTCACCGTGGACGGGCTGGTCGAGCGCCCGGCGACGTACGACCTGGACGCGCTGCGCCGGATGCCGCAGAGCCGGGTGGTCCGCGACGTGCAGTGCGTGACCGGCTGGCGGGTCCCGGGGACCCCCTTCGAGGGGGTGCCGGTGGCGCGGCTGCTCGATGCCGCCGGGGTGCGCCCGGAGGGCCGGGCGATCCGGTTCAGCTGCTTCGACGGGACGTACACCGAGAGCCTGACCCTCCCCCAGGCCCGGCGCGAGGACGTGATGGTGGCCCTGCGGATGCAGGACCGGCCGCTGAGCCACAGCCACGGCGGCCCGGCGCGGCTGTACGTCGCGCCGATGTACTTCTACAAGTCCGCGAAGTGGCTGTCCGGGATCACCGTGACCGGCGACGTGGAGCCCGGCTACTGGGAGCGGCTCGGGTACGACGTCGACGCCTGGGTCGGCAGGTCGAACGGACGCGACGATGCACCGACCGTCTGACCTGCCCGCGCGCGTACGCCGCTTCGGCCGCGCCGAGCGCTGGATCCACCGGTCCACGGCCGCCCTCACGGGTGTCTGCGTGGCCTCCGCGGCGTGCCTGTACCTGCCGCCGCTCGCGGAACTCGTCGGGCGCCGGCACCTGGTGGTCACCGTCCACGAGTGGTCGGGGCTGGCGGTGCTCGTCCCGTTCCTGCTGGGGCTGGGATCGCGCGCCTTCCGCGCCGACCTGCGCGTGCTGAACCGTTTCGGCCCGCACGACCGGGTCTGGCTGCGTTCCGCGCTGCGGCGCCGGGGTCCGCGCCCCGCGGGGAAGTTCAACGCGGGGCAGAAGGTGTACGCGGCCTGGCTGGCCGGGGCGGTCCTGGTGATGCTGGGCAGCGGGCTGCTGATGTGGTTCACGGGCCTGGCCCCGCTCGCGCTGCGCACGGGGGCGACGTTCGTGCACGATTGGCTGGCGCTGGCGCTGGGCGTCGTGCTCGCCGGGCACATCGGCAAGGCGCTGGGCGATCCGGAGGCCCGGCGCGGGATGCGGACCGGCTTCGTGGGCCGGTGGTGGGCCGAGAGCGAGCATCCGCTGTGGCGGCCCCGGGACTGAGCCCCCGCCGGTCGGGCGGGGGCCCGGTCCGGGCGGCGGGTCAGCCGGCGTCGCGGACGGCGACGATGCCGTTGAACACGCCGACGTAGGCGGTGCCGTCGGGGCCGAGGGTGATCGGCGCCCAGTTGTTGTCGTAGAGCGGGCCGGTTCCGGTCAGCTTGCGCCAGCGGCGCTCACCGGTGCGGAAGTCCACCGCGGTGAGGTACCAGGCGTCGATGCCCCAGAAGTTGGGCTCCTTCTCGTAGAAGTAGAGCAGCCCGTTGCCGGTGGAGAGCTTGGGGACGACGGACGGCGAGCGGATCGCGCTCTGCCACACCGTGTCGCATCCGCTGCCGTCGGCGCGGACGTCGATCCGGCTGACGCCGCCGACGACCGACTTGCCCAGGAGCAGCGAGGTGGGGTTCTCGTAGCCGTAGTTGTTCTCGACGACGATGCTGTTGCCCCAGGTGATCAGGGAGTTGTCGGTGGTCGAGGCGCCGGGGCCGAAGACGGGCACCTTGCAGACCAGTCGCTGGTCGGCGGGGACGTCGGCGCCCCGCTTGTAGACCAGGACGTTCATCCGGTCGTCGGCGTTGTCGGTGATGGCGACGTATCCGTTGCCGAAGAGGTCCGGTGTGGTTCCCGAACCCTGGTTCACGGACCCGGGCTTGGTACCGGTGCCGCGGTCGTACGTCTGGCGCCACTGTGCCTGGGGGGTGCCGTCGGCGGCGGCGCGGAAGCTGTAGAGCGCGTGGTCGGTGACGATGGAGACGCCGTCCTCGGCGACGGAGAAGGAGTTCTGGATCTCCTCGCCGTCGAGCCGGACCGAGCGGATCGTCCCGGTGCCCGGGTCCACGGTGCCGACGCGGCCCTGGCGGGTGACCCACCAGATGCGGCCGTTCCAGTCGGGCATGACGGAGGTGACGGGGTCGCAGCTGCCGCTCGGCCACAGGTTGGTCCAGCTGACGCAGTCGTGCGGCACCTGGCCGGTGAGGTCCCAGTCGTCGTCGACGGTGAACTTCCAGCTGCCGTCGGGATTCTGCGAGTGGGCGAGGCGCAGGATGTGCTGGCGGGAGTCGGCCAGCACGGCCCGGTCCTGGTTGTCCAGGTAGAAGTAGGCGCCGCCCGAGGTGTCCTTGAAGATCTTCGCGAAGTCGAGCGAGGTGATCGCCTCGACCGTCGAAGAGCGCTGCGGGAGCTGGTACTCCGCGAGCGTGGCGAGGGTACGGGGTTCGAGGAGCTTGACCTTGAAACCGGAGAAGGTGCCGCACACCGTGACGAGGCGGCCGTCCGCGTCGAAGGTGGCGGTGGCGCATTCGCCGCCGAGTGCGGCGATCTTCTCGCTGGTGACCTGCGGGTCGCGGCCGAGGGGGCCCGACCAGGGGGACGTGGCGCTGCCGGCCGCGTCCGAGTGCATGCCGCTGCGGCCGTTGGGGGCGAGGAAGGGGTGCTGCGGCGGGGCTTCGCCGGGCAGCGGTGCGGCGGTGGCCGGGCCGCCGTCGTACTGGCTGACCAGGCGGTGGCCGGGGGCCTTGGGGATCTCCTCCGCCTGCGCGGCCGGGGCGATCCCGTACATCACCGTCAGGGCGGCGAGGGCAGGGACCACGGCGCAGTTCAGCGCTCTTCGGAACATCCGGGCATCCTCCTTCTTCTTCAGTTTTGTTGACATCGCGTCTGACATCGCGCCCGCCGCCAGACGCTAGATCGCACTGCCCGAGGAGTCCATGGAAGGGCCGGATGATTCATGAAGGCGCAACAGTTGATCAACTGAGTGTGCGTCAGCCGGGTGCCGTCAGCCGCGCGCGACGTCCTCCCAGCGCGTCGTACGGTCGCACCAGCGGCCGAGGAGCACCGGGTCGTGGCCCACCGCGAGCAGTCCGGCGCCGGTCTCGGCGCGGTACTCCTCGACGACCCCGACCAGGGCCGCCGTGGTGGAGGCGTCGAGCATCGCGGTCATCTCGTCGCAGACCAGCCAGCGCGGCCGCAGCACCAGTGCCCGGGCCAGGCAGGCGCGTTGCAGCTGGCCGTCGCTGACCTCGTGGGGGCGCCGGCCGAGCAGGCCGACGCCGAGGCCGACCCGGTCGGCCAGCTCGGCGACGGCCGCGGCCGCTTCCCTACGTCGGCCCGTGGCCCGGAGCGGTTCCGCGACGAGGTCGTGGAGGCTGAGGCGGGGGTCCGCGGACAGGCGGGGCTGCTGGAAGACGACGCCGACTCCGATGCGCAGGGCGCGCGGGGCACGGTGCCGGAAGCCGGTCACGGCGCGGCCGTCGAGGGCCACCGTCCCGGAGTCGGGCCGGTGCAGCAGCGCGGCCACCCTGGCCAGGGTGGACTTGCCGCAGCCGCTGGGCCCGAGCAGCCCGATGGCTTCGCCGGGGCGCAGCGTGAGGTGCGCGTCGCGCACGACGGGGTGGCGGCGGTCGTAGCCGGCGGTGACGCCCTTGAGCTCAAGCATGGTGGCAGGCCGTTCCTTCGCGCAGCGGGGGCCGGGTGGCCCGGCAGCGGTCGTCGGCCAGGGCGCAGCGGGCGGCGAAGGCACAGCCGGGCGGGAGGTCGCCGAGTTCGGGCGGGGCTCCGGGGACGGGGGTGAAGGCCCGTTCGGGGAGGGCGTCGAGCAGGCCGCGGGCGTAGGGGTGGCGGGGTCCGGGCTCGCCGAAGAAGGCCGGCGCGGGGGCGAGTTCGACGATCCGGCCCGCGTACATGACGGCGACCGTGTCGGCGATGCGCTGGGCGGCGGCCAGGTCGTGGGTGATCATCAGCAGGGCGCGGCCCGAGGTGCGGGTGTGGGCCCGCAGTTCGTCGACGGTGCGGTGGACGAGGTCCCGGTCGAGGCCGGTGGTGGGTTCGTCGGCGAGGAGCAGGGGCGCGTCCCCGACGAGGGCGAGGGCGGTGGCGGCGCGCTGGGCGAGGCCGCCGGACAGCTCGTGGGGGTGGCGGTCGAGGTGGCTCGCGGGAAACGCGGCCCGCTCCGCGGCGGCCTCCGCGGCCTCCCGCAGCGCGGCCCTGGCGGCGCTGCGCCCGGCCTTGCCGTCCCGGCGCGGGAGGGCCAGTTCCCGGACGGTTTCCTCCAGTTGGGAGCGGACGGTGCGGACCGGGGTGAGGTGTGCGGCGGGGCTCTGCGGGACCAGGCCGACGCGCCGGCCCCGTACCGTCCCGGCCAGGGTCTTCTCGTCGGCGGCGAGCAGGTCGAGGCCGTCGGCGAGGTGGGCGCTGCCGGCGGTCTCGGCGTTGCCGGGGAGCAGTCCGAGCAGGGCGGAGGCCAGGACGGACTTGCCGCAGCCGCTCTCGCCGACCAGGGCGAGGCATTCGCCGGGCTCCAGCCGGAAGGAGGCGTCGGTGACGGCCTCGACGTGTCGTCCGGCCCGCATCCGGAAGCGCACCGAGAGCCCCTCCACGCGCAGCACGGGCCCGGCGGAGCCGGTCGGGGTCGCGGACCCGGCCCCGGTCACGGGCCCGGTCGGAGTCGGCGTCTCGGGCCCCGTCGGGGGCTTCGGCGGGGTCACAGGGTCAGCTCCGAGCGGCGGCGGGGGTGGAGCCGGTCGCGCCAGGCTCCGGCGAGGCCGGCGACGGCCAGCGTCGGGAGGACGAGCAGCAGGCCGGGGAAGAGGGTGGGCCACCAGTCGCCGGCCAGCAGCGAGCCGCGGGCGCCCTGGACGAGGGTGCCCAGGCTGGCCTGGTGGGAGGGCAGGCCGAGGCCGAGGAAGGACAGGGCGGACTCGTGCCACATGGCGTGCGGGACCATCAGGACGGCCGCCAGCCCGGCCTGCGGCAGCACCCCCGGCACGAGGTGGCGGACGGTGACCCGCCACCGGGAGGCGCCGCCGGAGACGGCCGCGTCCACGTAGGGCCGGCCGCGCAGGGAGAGGACCTCGGCGCGCACGATCCGGGCGGTGGACAGCCAGTGGGTCACCGCCACGGACACCACGACGGGCCAGACGCCCGGCCGGAACATGGCGACGACGAAGATCCCGAGGAGCAGGTGCGGGATGGAGGAGAGGGTGTCGACGACGCGCATGACGAGCCGGTCGGTCCACCCGCCGAGGGCTCCCGCGGCGGCGCCCACGGCCGTGCCGAGCACGGTGGCGACGAGGGCGGCGACGAGCCCGACGAGCAGGGAGACGCGCAGTCCGTAGACGCAGCGCAGCAGCAGGTCCCGGCCCACGTCGTCGGTGCCGAAGGGGTGCTGCCAGGAGGGCGGGAGCAGTTTCGCGGAGAGGTCGACGGCCTGCTGGTCGAGCTGGACCAGCGGCGGGACCAGCAGTACGGCCAGGGCGACGACCGCCAGCACGGCGGCGCAGGCGCGCACGCGCAGGGTCCGCGTCGAGCGGCGGGCCCTGCCCCGGGAGCGCCACACGGGTTCAGCCATCGAAGCCCACTCTCGGGTCGGCGAGTCCGTACAGCAGGTCGGAGAGCAGGTTCCCGGCGAGCACGGCGGCGGTGGCCAGCACGGTCAGAGCGGCGAGCAGCGGGAAGTCGACGGAGGTGGCGGCCTGGACGGTGGCGGCGGCGATGCCGGGCCAGCTGAAGACGGTCTCCACCAGCAGGGCGCCGGTGATCAGTTCGGGTACCCGGGAGCCGACGAGGGTCAGCATCGGGAGCATGCCGGAGCGCAGCGCGTGCCCGAGCAGGACCCGCCGTTCGGCGAGGCCCCGCGCGCGGGCCCCGCGTACGGGGTCCTCCTCCAGGGCGTCGGCCACGCCCTGGCGCACGTAGAGGAAGAACCAGGGCAGCTGGGAGACCCCCAGCACCAGTGCGGGCAGCACGAGGTGGGTGGCGACCTGGCCGAAGGTGACGGTGTCGCTGGCGGCGTCGGTCAGGCCGCCGGAGGGCAGGACGCCGAGGCGTACGGAGAAGAACCAGACGGCGAGCAGCCCGAGCCAGAAGGCGGGGGCCGCCTCCAGGGTGTAGGCGAGGGCGGACACGGCCCGGTCGAGGGGGCCGCCCTGGCGGCGGGCGGCGAGCACGCCGAGGCCGGTGCCGAGGAGGACGGCGACGGCGAAGGCGCGGCCGGCGAGCAGCGCGGACCAGCCCAGGCGGGCGGCGATGACGTCGGCGACGGGCTGGCGCATGACGGTGGAGGTTCCGAGGTCCCCGGTGAGCGCCGAGCCCAGCCAGTCCCACCAGCGGGTGACGAGGGGCTGGTCCACGCCGAGGTTGGCGCGCAGCTGGTCGAGTTCGGCCTGGGAGGCGGTGAGCCCGGCGGTGCCGGCGTACGCCTTGACGGGGTCGAAGGGGGACAGGGCGGCGACGGCGAAGACCCCGAAGGTGACGGCGAGCAGGACCGGGGCGGCGAGCAGGAGCCGCCGCCCGGTCATCCGCGCCATCGGCCCCCAGGGGAGCCGCCGGGCGCGTACGGCGCCCATGGCGCGGGGGGTCACTTCTGCTTCGGCTTCCAGTTCTCGACGTTCCACCAGGGTCCGGAGCCCAGGCCGTGGTCGTGCGGCTCGACCTGGGTGCTGAGCCCGTCCCACTTGTCGTTGACCACGTACAGGTGGTCGATGTGGGTGAGGAAGACGTAGCCGGGGTTCTTGGCCAGCTCGCGCTGCACGGTGTCGTAGGCGGCCTTGCGGACGGCCTGGTCGCCGCTGCGGCGGGCGTCGAGGAGGGCCTGGTCGACGGCCGGGTTCGCGTACTGGGCCATGTTGTTGAAGCCGTCGCCCGCGAGGGAGGAGGTCAGCAGCTGGTACTGGTCGAAGTCGGGGTCGGCCGGGGAGCCGCCGCCCGCGAGGACGGCGTCGGTCTTCATCCGGGGTTCGATGACCTCCCAGGTGCCGGCCTCGGTCTTGACCTCGATGCCCGCCTTGCGGGCGTCGGAGGCGAAGGCCAGCGCGTGGTCCTGGCGGATCTTGTCGCCGGAGGTGTACCAGAGCGGGAAGGAGGCGCGGACGCCGTCCTTGGCGCGGATGCCGTCGTCGCCCGCCTTCCAGCCGGCCTCGTCGAGGAGCTGCTTGGCCCGTTCGAGGTCGTAGGGGCGTTCCGTGCCGGCGGTGAACCAGCCGCTGTCGGTCGGGACGGGGCCGTAGGCGGCCTTCCCGGCGTCCTCCAGGAGCTTGTCGACCATGGCCTGGCGGTCGACGGCGATGTCCAGTGCCTGGCGGACGGCGGTGTCGCCGGTGACGGGGTGGTGGGTGGGGAGGGTGACGTCGCGGTAGTCGAAGGTCTTGGCGGCGAAGGTCCTGCGGGTGGTGTCCTTCGCGAAGGTGCGGGCGAGGTTCGGCGGCAGGATCGCCGCGTCCAGCTCGCCGGAGCGCAGCCGGGTGGCGCGGACGTCGTCGTCCTTGACGACGGCCATGGTGAACTTCTTCACGGCGGGCTCGCCGCCCCAGTAGGCGGGGTTGGCCTTGAAGCTGAGCTTCTCGCCCTTGGACCAGCCGGTGAGCACGTACGGGCCGGTGCCGACGGGCTTGGTGGTGAACTCCCCGCTGTTGACGTCCTGCCGGCCCGCGAGGTGTTCGGGGGCGATGGGCAGCACGGTGCGCTCGGCGAAGGGCGCGTAGGGGTACTTGAGGGTGAAGACGACCCGGTCGGCACCCTGGGCGGTGACGCTCTCGACGGCGTCCAGCTCGGTCTTCGACGCGTTGTTCGTCTTCGGGTCGAGGATGGTGCGGTAGGTGAACTCGACGTCCTTCGCGGAGAAGGGCTCCCCGTCGCTGAAGGTGACGCCCTGGCGCAGCTTGTAGGTGTAGGTGCGGCCGTCGGCGGATACCTCCGGGAGGGCCTCGGCCAGCGCGGGCTTCAGCTTCATGTCCGCGTCGTGGGTGAGCAGCCCGTCGAAGATCTTGGAGTTGCCGTCCTTGCCGTAGCCCAGCAGCGGGCTGAGGCTCTCCGGCTCGGTCGCGATGCCGACGACGGCGGTGTCGGCCGCGGTGGAGCCGGAGGGGTTGGAGCAGGCCGCCAAGCCCGTGGTGAGTGCGGTGGCGAGCGTCGCCGCGACCGCTCCCCGTACGCGTACTGTCCGGGCCGTCATGCTGTGCACATCCCTGTTCACGATCATCCGTTATTGCAAAGAGCTCGCAATAATGCCAGACAGGATCAGAAGAAGACGAACCGGGTCACATCGGCGGCCGGACGTGACGGGCGGGGGCGCGGGGGCTTGCCGGGGCGCCGCCGCGCGTGCCATATATGTCTAGACCATTCCCGGGGCCCTGCCACGGACCCGTTCCACGGACGCGGAGGAAGGCACCCCGTGCGACGCACCGCTCCCCCGCGCCCCGCGCGCGCCGCGTTCGTCATCTGCCTGGCCGCCGCCGTCCTCACGGCCTGCGCCGGGGGCGACACCGCGGCCCCGCACGCACCGTCCGGCCTCACCGCCCAGGCGGGCAGCGCCACTTCGGTCCACGTCATGTGGGAGACCCCCGCCGACGCCGACGGGGTCACCGGCTACCAGGTGTTCCAGTCCGGCAGCCTCGTACGGGAGTTGCCCGCCGACAAGACGATGGTGGACGTCACGGGACTCAGCCCGCAGACCTCCTACGCCTTCACCGTCCGGGCCCGCGACGCCGCCGGCAACCGCTCCCCGCTCAGCACCCGGGCCCAGGTCACCACCCCGGCCGCCAAGGCCGAGGACCACCGGGCGCCCACCGCCCCGCCCGCCACCACGGGCCGCGCCGAAAGCCCCCGTACGGTCCGTCTCGCGTGGGAGGCGGCGACCGACGACGCGGGCGTCACGGCCTACGACGTCTACCAGGGCGGCGTCCGCATCCACACGGCCGGCCCCTCCGACGGCACCACCACCCTCACCGGGCTCCAGCCCGGCACCGCCTACAGCTTCACCGTCCGGGCCCGCGACGGCGCCGACAACTCCTCCCCCGACGGCCCGGCGGTCGCCGTCACCACCCCGGCCGACCCCGGCCAGGGCCCGGCCACCGCACCCGGAGCATTCACCGCGACCATCGCTCCCGGTGCGGTCGAACTGGGCTGGACCGCTCCCGACACCGGCCGCCCGACGAGCGAGTACCAGCTCTACGTCAACGACCGTCCCGTCACCGTCATCCAGTTCGGCGCGGGCGCCGTTCCGCGCGGGCGGGCCTCGTACCGGCTCACCGCGAGCGAGCCGGCCGGCACGGCCTGGACCCTGAAACTGCGCGCCCGGCTGCCCGACGGCAACTGGGGCGCCTTCTCCGAGGAACGCCGGATCACCCTCACCGGCTGAGCCGCCCACCGGCCCGCGTCCGGGCGCGTTCCGACGCCGATCCGAGCCGAACGCCACTGCCGGGAAAGAAGATCGCGCACAATACATCCGTGTTCGGTGAGTACTCGGTCAACGACAGTCAGGCAGGCTCCGCGAGCGGGAGCCCTGCGCCAGAATCTGGCGCCGTGCTGGGAAACCTGCCGCCGGAGACGGCGAGCTTCGTCGGCCGCAAGCGTGAACTTGCCTGTATGGACGCCCTGTTGGGCGACCACCGGCTCATCACCCTGACGGGGGTCGGCGGTGTCGGGAAGTCCCGGCTCGCCCTGCGGGCCGCCGCCGCGCCCGGCCGCCGGCACCGCGACGGGATCTGGTGGGTGGAACTCTCACCTCTGCGCGACCCCGCCCTGCTCACCACGACCGTCGCCCACGCCGTCGGCCTCGCCGACCACTCCTCGCACCCCCTCGACGAGGAACTGTGCGCCTGGATGGCCGACAAGGAACTGCTGCTCGTCCTCGACACCTGCGAGCACCTCGTCCCCGAGGTCCGCCACCTGGTGGGCGAACTCCTGCAGTCCGCACCGGGCCTGACGGTGCTGACCACCTCCCGGGAACGCCTGGGCACCCCCGGCGAGCAGGTGTTCGACGTCCGCCCGCTGCCCGCCGAGGGCCCCGACAGCGACGCCCTCGCCCTCTTCCGGGCCCGCGCCCTGGCCGCCACCCCCGACGCCGCCGCGGCCTTCGCCGACCCGGCGCGCGCCCGCGTCGCGGCCGAGGTGTGCCGCCGCCTGGACGGCATCCCGCTCGCCCTGGAACTGGCGGGCGCCCGGCTGCGCCTCTGGACTCTGGAGCAGATCGCACAGCGGCTCGGCGCCCGGTTCCAGGTGCTCGCCGACACCCGGCCCACGCTGGCGCCGCGGCACCGGACGATGCGGACCGCGATCGGCTGGAGCCACGAACTGTGCGAGCCCGTGGAACGGCTGCTGTGGGCCCGCCTGTCGGTGTTCACCGGCGACTTCGACGTGGCCGCCGCCCGGACCGTGTGCGCCGGAGGCCCGCTGCCCGCCGGACGGGTGGAGCGGGTCCTGGAAGGACTGGTCGCCAAGTCCGTCGTACGGCGCACCGAGGAGCGCGGCGCCGGCGCCCGGTACCTGCTCCTCGACACCATCCGCGAGTTCGGCCACGACTGGCTGGAGGAGCTCGGCGAGGTACGGACCGTCGCGGACCGGCACGCCCACTGGTACGCCGCCCTCTGCCGGGCCGCCGACACGGGCTGGCTGGGACCGGGCCAGGTCGACTGGTACCGCAGGACCACCGCCGAGCACGCACAGCTGCGCACCGCCCTGGAGCACCTGCTCGGCACCGACCGGGCTGCGGCCCTGGAGATGGCCGGGGCCCTGTGGTTCTTCTGGTTCGCGTGCGGGCACGTCCACGAGGGGCGCGGCTTCCTGGAACGGGCCCTGAGCGGGGTCCCGCCGACGGGGGCCGCCTACACGCAGGCCCTGTGGGCGCTCGGGCTGACGATGCTGCTCCAGGGGGACATGGACGACGCCCAGGCGGTGGGCGCCGAGTGCACCCGGGCCGCGGACCGGCTCGCCGACCCGGAGCGGGAGCTGCGCGCCGCCTACCTGCGGGCCGTGTCGGTCCTGATGCCGGGCGACCCGGCGGCGGCGCTGCTGCTGGCCGGGCCCCGGGCGCGGGCGGGCCACGGGGGCAGCACGAGCGGGCCGGGCTGGCTGCTGTGCCGGCTGGCCGGCTCGTACGCCCTGTGCGACCTGGGGCGCTTCGAGGAGGCCGCCGAGGAGGCGGGGGCGCTGCGCGAGGCCTGCGCGGAACTGGGAGAGCGCTGGCTGCGGGCGTACGCCGACTACGTCCTGGCCGTCGCCGCGCTCGGCCTGGGCCAGCACGGGGAGGCCGCACGGCACGTACGGGCCATGCTGTCGGGCAAGCGGCTGCTGGGCGACCGCTTCGGCATCGCGCTGGGCCTGGACCTGCTCGCGGTCGCGGTCGCGGCACTGGGCGACGGGGAACTGGCCGCGCGGCTGCTCGGCACCGGGCACGCGTGGTGGCGCACGGTGGGGCGGCCGCAGATGGGCTCCCCGTCGCTGACGGCGCTGCGCGACGAGGGAGAACGCCGGGCCAGGGCGGCGATCGGGGACGCGGCGTACGAGAGCGCGTTCCTGGGCGGTGCGGCGGCGTCCACCGGCTGACCCGCAGCCGGCGGACGCCGGTGTGACTCCTGGGCTCCCGTCAGTACGGGAGGGGTCTGCCCGACGGTGTGCGCAGGTCCAGGTCTCGGGGGGCGGGCTTGGGGACGGGCTTGCGGATCAGCTGCTGGCGCATGCTGCCTCCTCGCTCAGACCAGGGCCGGGCGGCGGGGTTCCACCGTGCGGCCTTCGGGGAGCAGTTCACCGCTGTCGTCGAAGACCACCACACCGTTGCAGAGCAGGCTCCAGCCCTGTTCGGGATGGGAGGCCACGATGCGGGCGGCGTCGTGATCGGCGCTGTCGGCGGACGGGCAGGGGGGCTGGTGGGAGCACATGGGCGCACCTCCTCGCAGTGTGGGGCGGGAGGGCCGGTGGTCACCCGGTCGAATCCGCGATCCACGGTGGCGGTGAGTATTACTGATCGCCACCCCTGGGCGGAACCCATATCGGCGGTCCAGTTCACGGTGTGTATGCCCGCTTACCATGCGCTCATGCCCGTTATCCGGATCATTCGCCGCACTTCCCTCCCGCCGGAAGAAGCCTGGCGGCGGCTGACGGACCGGGAACGGCACCGCGCGCACGTCCCGCTCATCCGGTCGATCATCGAGACACCGCCGCCGACCGGCTCCGGTTCCCGTTTCACGGCCCGGACCGGAGTGGGCAGGATCACGTTCGACGACCCCGTGGAAATCGTCCGCAGGGAGCCCCCGGGGCCGGTCCGCGTCGAGCAGCACGGCCGGGCCGAGCTCCACCGCTCCCCTGCCGGGGATACGGAGGCCCACTGGCACGAATCAGCCCACCCCCGACTCCTCCCCCGGCAACGGCACGGGCGCGCACCCCAAAACGAGGCCGGGCGCAGCCCAAAGCGAGGCCGGGCGCAGCCCAAGGGGGCCCGGGCGCAACCCGGCGGGGTCGGTGGGGCCGTAGGCCCCACCCCCTCGGAAGCCGCGGCTAGCGGATCGGCATGCCGGACAGCGTCCGCGCGATCACCAGGCGCTGGATCTCGCTGGTCCCCTCGAAGATGGTGTAGATGGCCGCGTCCCGGTGCATCCGCTCCACCGGGTACTCGCGGGTGAACCCGTTGCCGCCGAGGATCTGCACGGCCTGCGCGGTGACCTTCTTGGCCACCTCGCTCGCGAACAGCTTCGACATCGAGCCCTCCGCCGAGGTGAACGGCTTGCCGGCGACCGCCATCCACGACGCCCGCCACACCAGCAGCCGGGCCGCGTCGATGGAGGTCCGCATGTCGGCGAGCTGGAAGGCCACGCCCTGGTTGTCGATGATCGGGCGGCCGAACTGGGTGCGGGTCTTCGCGTAGTCCAGGGCCACTTCGTACGCCGCCCGCGCCGTGCCGACGGCCATCGCCCCGACCGCCGGCCGCGAGGCCTCGAAGGTGGCCATCGCGGCGTTCTTCACCCGCTCGCCGCCCCCGGCCGCCGCCCGCTCGTGGGCCCGCGCGAGCCGCTCGTCGAGCTTCTCCTTGCCGCCGAGCAGGCAGGATCCGGGGATCCGTACGTCCTCGAGGACCACCTCCGCGGTGTGCGAGGCGCGGATGCCGTGCTTCTTGAACTTCTGCCCCTGCGACAGCCCGGGGGTGTTGGGCGGGACGATGAAGGAGGCGTGGCCCTTGGTGCCGAGTTCGGGGTCGACGACGGCGACGACGATGTGGACGTTGGCGATGCCGCCGTTGGTCGCCCAGGTCTTGGTGCCGTTCAGCACCCACTCGTCCTTGGCCTGGTCGTAGACGGCCCGCGTGCGCATGGCGCCGACGTCGGACCCGGCGTCCGGCTCGGAGGAGCAGAACGCGGCGACCTTGACGTCGTCCGGGGTGCCGTACATCTGCGGGATCCAGGTGCCGATCTGCTCCTCGGTGCCGTTGGCGACGACGCCGATGGCCGCCAGCCCGGTACCGACGATGGACAGCGCGATGCCGGCGTCGCCCCAGAAGAGCTCCTCCATCGCCATCGGGATGCCGAGGCCGGTCGGGTCGAAGAACTGCTGGGCGTAGAAGTCCAGGGAGTAGATGCCGACCTTCGCGGCCTCCTGGATGACGGGCCACGGAGTCTCTTCCCGCTCGTCCCATTCCGCGGCGGCGGGCCTGATCACATCGGCGGCGAAGCCGTGGATCCAGTCCCGTACCTGCGTCTGGTCCTCGTTGAGCTCCATGGTGAACTCCGCCATGTCCCCTCCAGCTGTTTCACTTGCACACGACAGAGTTACTGCCGGTAACTCGAACAATGACCACAGTCTGTTACCGGCCGGTAAGCACTGTCAAGCACCGCCGATTCGATCAGGAGGGTGTGCGGGGTGTTACGTTGCGTGGGCGTCACGCACATCGCAAGGGCGGGGAGAGAAACACGTCATGCACACCACCCAGCAGGCCGGCGAGCCGGGGGCGGCCGAACGCCGCCGGCGGGAGCTGCTCGAGGCCGCCGACCGCGTCGTGCTCAGGGACGGCCCCAAGGCCTCCATGAACGCCATCGCGGCGGAGGCGGGCATCACGAAGCCGATCCTCTACCGGCACTTCGGCGACAAGGCGGGCCTCTACCAGGCGCTCGCCGTCCGGCACACGGACGCCCTGCTCGACTCGCTGCGGGCCGCGCTCGACGCCCCGGCCGAGCGCCGGCGCCGCGTGGAGGCCACGCTCGACACCTACCTCGCGGCGATCGAGGCCCGCCCGCAGGTCTACCGCTTCCTCATGCACCCGGCCGAGGACTCCCAGAGCTCCGAGCGCGGCTTCGACGTCGGGCTGCACTCGGCGCCGCTGCTGCGCAGGCTCGGCGAGGAGCTGGCCAAGGTGGTCGGCGAACGCGTCGACCTCGGCCCGGACGGGGAGCGCCTCGCCCGGATCTGGGGCCACGGCATCGTCGGGATGATGCACGCCGCCGGGGACTGGTGGCTCGGCGAGCGCCCCTGCGAGCGCGCCGACCTGGTGGCCGGGCTCACCGACCTGCTCTGGGGGCGGCTCGCCACCGCGGGCAACCGCGAGGACGGCCCGGGCTTCTAGGCCGCCTCGCGCGCCGGGGCCGACGTATCGCCCCGGCCCGCGTCACACGTCACACGTGGCGGTTCAGCCGCGCGGCGACCACGGCGCCTTGCGGATCGCCCGCCGCAGCCGGCGGGCGCGCAGCCCGGTGACCCGGTCCGCGTAGACCGTCCCGTCGAGGTGGTCGCACTCGTGCTGGAGGCAGCGGGCGAAGAATCCGGTGCCCTCGATCCGTACGGGAGCCCCGTCGGAGGTCACCCCCTCGACGACCGCGCGGTCGAAGCGGGGGGTGCCCGCTTCCAGGCCGGGCAGCGAGAGGCAGCCCTCGGGGCCGAGGAATTCGTCCCCGTCGGTTTCCACCAGGCGCGGATTGACGATGTGTCCCACATGACGGACGTCCTCGTCGTCGGGACAGTCGTAGACGAAGACCCGCTGCCCGATCCCGATCTGGTTCGCGGCGAGGCCGACGCCCTCGGCGGCGTACATCGTGGCGAACATGTCCTCGACGAGCCGGTCGAGTTCGGGGCCGAAGTCGGTGACTTCGGCGCAGGGCGAGTGGAGCACCGGATCACCCAGCAGGCTCATGGTGCGGACGAGTCCGGTGGTACCGGGGATGGGGCGCTGTCGCATGGCCGTAAGGGTACGACGGGCGAATATATGAGGAGATCCGCGCCGCCCTGGGGGCGCCGCGGTCAAGGCTCCGGCAGGTACTGGATAGGCTGGGGCCGACCGACGCTAGGAGGACAAGGGACGATGGCAGGCAACACGGAGCCGCTTTCGCCGCGGGCCAAGCTGGCCGTGACGGCGGGCAAGGCCGCGGCGGCGGTGTCGCGGGCCGCGGGACGCGGAAGCGGATCGGTGATCGGTGGCAAGGTCGCACTCAGGCTGGACCCCGATCTTCTCGGCGCGCTGGCGCAGCATCTCGATGTCGTCCTCGTCTCCGCGACGAACGGCAAGACCACGACGACCCGGCTGATCGCGGAGGCCCTGCGGGCCAGCGGTCCGGTCGTCTCGAACGCCCTCGGCGCCAACATGCCGGCGGGCATCACCTCGGCCCTCGCGGGCGGCTCGGACGCCAAGTACGGCGTCATCGAGGTGGACGAAAAGTACCTGGCCGGGGTGGCCCGGGACGTCACCCCCAAGGTGATCGCCCTGCTGAACCTCTCCCGCGACCAGCTGGACCGCGCGGCGGAGACCCGCATGCTCGCCGAGAAGTGGCGGGAGGGGCTCCAGGGCTCCAAGGCGGTCATCGTCGCGAACTGCGACGACCCGCTGATCGTGTGGTCGGCGTCCTCCTCGCAGAACGTCGTGTGGGTGGCCGCCGGACAGGAGTGGAAGGAGGACGCCTGGTCCTGCCCCTCCTGCGGTGGTGTGATGCAGCGCCCCGGCGACGACTGGTTCTGCGGCGAGTGCGGCTTCCGCCGCCCCGCCCCGAGCTGGGTGCTCTCCGGCGACCACGTGCTGGACCCGCACGGCAGCGCCTGGCCGATCCACCTCCAGCTGCCCGGCCGCGCCAACAAGGCCAACGCCGCCACCTCGGCCGCCGTGGCCGCCGTCTTCGGCGTGCCGCCGCAGGTCGCGCTGGAGCGCATGTACCAGGTGCAGGCCGTCGCCGGCCGCTTCGACGTGGTGAACTTCATGGGCCGCGACCTGCGGCTCCTGCTCGCCAAGAACCCGGCGGGCTGGCTCGAAACGTTTTCGCTGATCGACCCGGCGCCCGCGCCGGTGATCCTTTCGGTGAACGCCCGCGGCGCCGACGGCACCGACACCTCCTGGCTGTGGGACGTGGACTACCCGCGCCTGGCCGGCCACCCGATCTTCGTGATCGGCGACCGCAAGCTGGACCTCGCGGTCCGCCTGGAAGTGGCCGGTCTGGACTTCCGCGTCTGCGAGACCCTCGACGAGGCCGTGCAGCTGGCGCCGCCCGGACAGATCGAGCTGATCGCCAACTACACCGCCTTCCAGGACGTGCGCCGCCGCGTCGGCAACTAGAGCCCCGTCAGAACCGCAGAGGACAAGAGCATGAGCGACAACAGCCTGCGTCTGGTGTGGGTCTACCCCGACCTGCTCAGCACGTACGGAGACCAGGGCAACGCCCTCGTGGTGGAGCGCCGGGCGCGCCAGCGCGGCCTGGACGTGCAGCGCGTGGACGTGCGCAGCGACCAGCCCATCCCGACCTCGGGCGACATCTACCTGATCGGCGGCGGTGAGGACCGTCCGCAGCGGCTGGCGGCGGAGCGCCTGCTGCGCGACGGCGGCCTGGAGCGCGCCGTCTCGAACGGGGCGATCGTCTTCTCCGTCTGCGCCGGGTACCAGATCCTCGGCAAGGAGTTCGTCAACGACCAGGGCCAGCGCCAGGAAGGGCTGGGCCTGCTGGACGTCGTCACCGTGCGCGGTGAGGGCGAGCGGTGCGTCGGCGACGTCCTCGCCGACATCGACCCGCGCCTGAACCTGCCGCCGCTGACGGGCTTCGAGAACCACCAGGGCGTGACGCACCTGGGCCCGACGGCCAAGGCCTTCGCCCGCACCCGGATCGGCCGCGGCAACGGCACCGGCGACGGCACCGAGGGCGCGTACAACGACACCGTCTTCGGTACGTACATGCACGGCCCCGTCATGGCCCGCAACCCGCTGATCGCGGACCTGCTGCTGAAGCTGGCCCTCGACGTGAACGCGCTGCCGGCCATAGACGACCGCTGGTACGAGGCGCTGCGCAACGAGCGCATCGCGGCGGCCACGCAGCCCGCGTAAGGCCCTCCAGGGGCCCGCGCCGCGCGGTTGCCCCGCGCGGCGCACGGCTCGCGACGACCCGGATCCCCTTCAGGGGGTCCGGGTCGCGTGCGTTCCCACGATTGGTCCGACCAGCATGTGGAGGATGGTTCAGTCCACCCGGGATCCGCTTGTAGGGTGACGGTTAGTTCCAACCGGACGACGTGGTCCGGTCGTCGGCCCACGTTGCAAAGGTTCCTTCCTGCCATGCGCATTGGTGTGCTCACTTCCGGAGGCGACTGCCCCGGCCTCAACGCCGTCATCCGTTCCGTCGTGCACCGCGCCGTCGTCGACCACGGGGACGAGGTCATCGGCTTCCGCGACGGCTGGCGGGGTCTGCTGGAGTGCGACTACCGCAAGCTCGACCTCGACGCCGTGAGCGGCATCCTGGCCCTCGGCGGCACCATCCTCGGCTCCTCCCGCGTCCAGCCCGCGCACCTGCGCGACGGCGTGGAGCGGGCCCGGGGGCACGTCGCGGACCTCGGTCTGGACGCCATCATCCCGATCGGCGGCGAAGGCACCCTGAAGGCCGCCAACCTGCTCGCGCAGGGCGGGCTGCCGATCGTGGGCGTGCCGAAGACCATCGACAACGACATCGCCTCGACCGACGTGACCTTCGGCTTCGACACGGCCGTGGGCGTGGCCACCGAGGCCCTGGACCGGCTGAAGACCACCGCCGAGTCCCACCAGCGCGTGATGGTCGTGGAGGTCATGGGCCGCCACACCGGCTGGATCGCCCTGCACTCGGGCATGGCGGCCGGCGCGCACGCGATCGTGGTGCCGGAGCGGCCCTTCGACATCGACGAGCTGACGGCGATCGTCGGCGAGCGGTTCTCGGCGGGCAAGCGGTTCGCGATCGTCGTCGTCGCCGAGGGCGCCAAGCCGGCCGGGGGTTCGTCGATGGCCGTGGAGTCCGGCGGTACCGACATGTACGGCCACGAGCGGTTCGCCGGCATCGGCAACCGGCTCGCGGTCGAGCTGGAGGAGCGCCTCGGCAAGGAGGCCCGTCCGGTGATCCTGGGCCACGTCCAGCGCGGCGGTACGCCCACCGCGTACGACCGGGTCCTGGCGACCCGCTTCGGCTGGCACGCGGTGGAGGCGGCGCACCGGGGCGAATTCGGCATGCTGACGGCCCTGCGCGGCACCGACATCGTGATGGTTCCGCTGGCGGAGGCCACGTCCACGCTCAAGACGGTGCCGGGCGACCGGTACGCCGAGGCCCAGACAGTCCTGTGATGTTTCCCCCCTTCTGATTCCCGGGCCGCCCCCGGACGCGATCACGTCCGGGGGCGGCACTACTGTGGTGGGGCGCCACAGTCAAGGGAGTGAACAGATGGACCACAACGGGCACGGCATGGACATGAACATGGACCTGCCGCCGTTCACCCTCGGGCACGGTCTGGAGTTCTCCTTCGACGCCTTCTTCCTGTCCGGCTCCCTGCTGGGGCTGGCCCTGTACGGATGGGGCGTCCTGCGGCTTCGCCGGCGCGGGGACTCCTGGTCGGTGGGACGGACCCTGGCCTTCACCCTCGGCGTCGTGACCGTGATCCTGGTGATGTGCACCAAGCTGAACGACTACGGCATGGTCATGTTCAGCGTGCACATGGTCCAGCACATGGTGATCAGCATGATCACCCCGATCCTGCTGCTGCTCGGCGCCCCCATGACGCTGGCGCTGCGCGCGCTGCCGCCGGCCCCGCGCGGGAGCAAGGGTCCGCGCGAGCTGCTCCTGATGCTGCTGCACAGCCGGTACATGCGGATCATCACGCACCCGGCCTTCACGATCCCGATGTTCATCGCCAGCCTCTACGGGCTGTACTTCACCCCGCTGTTCGACTTCCTGATGGAGAGCCGGACCGGGCACATCGCGATGATGCTCCACTTCCTGGCCGTCGGCGTGATCTTCTTCTGGCCGATCATGGGCGTGGACCCGGGCCCGCACCGCCCCGGCTACGTCATGCGGATGCTGGAGCTGTTCGCGGGCATGCCCTTCCACGCCTTCTTCGGCATCGCGCTGATGATGGCCAGCGAGCCGATGATCAAGACGTATGCGAACCCGCCCGCCTCCCTGAACATCGATCCGCTGCTCGACCAGCAGTGGGGCGGCGGCATCGCCTGGGCCTTCAGCGAGATCCCGTCGGTGCTCGTGCTGATCGCCCTGATGTACCAGTGGTACCACTCGGAGCAGCGGGCCGCGAAGCGCTCGGACCGGGCCGCGGACCGGGACGGCGACCAGGAGCTGGCGGCGTACAACTCGTATCTCGCCTCGCTCCAAGGGCGCGGCCAGTAGCGCGGGAGCCGGGTCAGGCGCCACCATGGGGCATGACCGGATCCGTTAAGGCGATGGCCGTCACCACCTTCGCCGCCCTGGTGGCCGTGTCCACGTACTCCGTGGCCCTCGGCAGCAACGGCTGGCTGTGGTTCGGCTGGGTGGTGCTGGGGCTGCTGACCGTGGGCCTGGCCGCTTCGCGCGGGGTCTGAACCGCCCCCGCCGCCCTGCCCGGCCGCCCGCAGCGGCCGTCGTGCGCGCGCCCGCGTCCCTGCCGTCACCCCGACTGCGCCCGCCCCTCCCGTCGCCTGCCTGACTGTCCGTAGGATGGGCGTGACGATGAGGCATCGACGGGAGCGGCCTGGTGTTCTACCACTTGCTCAAGCACGTGCTGCTCGGCCCCTTGCTGCGGCTGCTGTTCCGGCCGCGGATCGAGGGGCTGGAGAACATTCCCCCGGAAGGCGCGGCGATCGTCGCGGGGAACCACCTGTCCTTCTCGGACCACTTCCTCATGCCCGCGATCCTCAGCCGCCGGATCACCTTCCTCGCCAAGGCCGAGTACTTCACCGGGCCGGGGATCAAGGGCCGGCTGACGGCCGCCTTCTTCCGCAGCGCCGGGCAGATCCCCGTGGACCGCTCCGGCAAGGACGCGGGCCAGGCGGCGCTGCGCGAGGGGCTCGGGGTCCTGGCCAAGGGTGAGCTGCTCGGGATCTACCCGGAGGGCACCCGCTCGCACGACGGCCGGCTGTACAAGGGCAAGGTCGGCGTGGCGGCGATGGCGCTGGGCGCCGGGGTCCCGGTGGTGCCGTGCGCGATGGTCGGCACCTTCGAGATCCAGCCGCCCGGGCAGAAGCTCCCGAAGATCAGGAGGGTCACGATCCGCTTCGGCGCCCCGCTGGAGTTCTCCCGGTACGAGGGGATGGAGGGCGAGCGGGCCGTGCTGCGGGCCGTCACGGACGAGATCATGTACGCGATCCTCGGCCTCTCCGGGCAGGAGTACGTCGACCGGTACGCGGCCGAGGTCAAGACCGAGGAGGAGGAGAAGCGGAAGAAGGCCCGGCGCCTGACGCGCTGAGCCTTCTCCCGTTCACTTCACTTCACTGCACTCACGTGAGCGCACCGGATCCGCGGGACTAGCGGACGGCCGGGAGCTCCTCGCGCGCCGGGAGGTCGGCGCCCTGGGACTGGGCGAGCGACTTCGCGGTGGCCGGGGCCGCGGCGGGGGCCACCGGGGTGGCGTGCGGGCCGCACTTCACGTCCTGCGCGTCGACCTTGCCGGTGAGCAGGTAGGTGTCGACCCGGGTGTTGATGCAGGGGTTCACCAGGCTGGTCACACCGTGCGAGCCGGCGTTCTGCTCGGTGATCAGGCGCGAGCCGGCCAGGCGCTTGTGCAGCGAGACCGCACCGTCGTACGGCGTGGCCGCGTCGCGCTCCGACTGGACGATCAGGACCGGCGCCAGACCGCGCTTGGCACCGACCTCGATCGGGGTGCTCTGCTTGGACTTCCAGGTCGCGCAGGGCAGGTTCATCCAGGCGTTCGACCAGGTCAGGAACGGGTACTTCTTGTGCAGCTCGGTGTTGTCCCGGTCCCACTTGGCCCAGCTGGTGGGCCACTTGGCGTCGGCGCACTCGACCGCGGTGTAGACGGCGTTGCTGTTCTCCGAGGCGGCGTTGCCCACGAGGTCGGTCATGTCCGGGGCGATGGCGTCGACCAGCGCCTGGGTGTCGCCGGCGAGGTACTTGCTCCAGGTCTGGGCGACGGGCACCCAGGAGGAGTCGTAGTACGGGGCGCCCTGGAAGAAGCCGATCAGCTCGGCCGGGCCGACGACCCCGCCGATGGGGTTGGCCTTGGCCGCGGCGCGCAGCTCCTGGTACTTGGCCTCGACCTTGGCGCGGGTGTCGCCGATGTGGAAGACGGAGTCGTTCTTGGCGACCCAGTCCTGCCAGTCGTTCCAGCGCATCTGGAAGGCGACGTCCTGGCCGAGGTTGGCCTCGTACCAGATGTTGTCCTGGTCGGGGTTGACCACGCTGTCGACGATCATGCGGCGCACGTGGGTCGGGAAGAGGGTCGCGTAGACCCCGCCCAGGTAGGTGCCGTAGGAGACGCCGAGGAAGTTCAGCTTCTGCTCGCCGAGGGCGGCCCGGATGACGTCCAGGTCGCGCGCGGTGTTCGGCGTGGTCATGTGCGGCAGCATCTCGCCGCTGCGCTCCTTGCAGCCGTCCGCGTACTCGGCGGCGAGCTTGCGCTGGGCGCGCTTGTCGGCCTCGTTGGAGGGGACCGGGTCGGCCTTGGGGGCCTTCACGAACTCCTGCGGGTCGATGCACGAGATGGGCGCGGAGTGGCCGACGCCGCGGGGGTCGAAGCCCACGAAGTCGTACGCCTTGGAGGTGTTGACCCACAGCGGGCTCTTGGTGGTGACCCGGCGCGGGAAGCGCATGCCGGAGCCGCCGGGGCCGCCCGGGTTGTAGACGAGCGCGCCCTGGCGCTCCTCCTTGGTGCCGGTGCTGACGGCGCGGTCGACCGCGATGTCGATGGTCTTGCCGAAGGGCTTGGTGTAGTCGAGCGGGACCTTGACCCAGCCGCACTGGATCGGCTTCTCGAAGCCCCAGTCGGCAGGACAGTCCTTCCAGTCGATCCCGGCGCGCGCCGCGCGCGCCGCCGCGATCTGGACGCCGATGGCCTCGGCGGGCCCGTTGTCCCGGCCGGCCGAAGCCGTCGGGGCCGCCGAGGCGGACGGCGCGAGCAGCAGGCCTGCCGCCAGTGCGCCGGTGATGAGAGTTGCTGCGCTCCCCAGCGCCGCGGTACGTATCACGTGGTTGATCCCCCTGCGTCAAATGCCGCCGCGTGCGGACGGCTTCGGTCTGCTCTGGTCGTCGGCGTGCAAGGGGGATCCTCGCGTCTGACCAGCACCCGGCAACAGAGCAAGGTCGCGTTCTTTGCCCAACCGATAACCGGAAACACGTGTACCGCTGAGCGGTGTCCCATTCGCCCCGAGTACGACCCCCCGTCACCAGCCGTACGGGCGGACCGCCTCGTCGAGGAGTTCCCGCAGGTGGAGCGCGTCCGGGGCGAGCGCCGTCACCAGGACGGCCGGGCCGGCCAGCGGGGTGAGCGCCGCGAACTCCCCCAGCACCGCCGGCTTCGGCGGATCGGTGGCGAAGGCCGGGTCCACCAGCAGGACCTGACCCAGCGCCCGGTGCCCGGCGAGTCCGGCCGGACCGTCCCAGCCCCCGGGGGCGCCGGGGCCGCAGCACAGCTCCTGGTCGAGGAGCGGACGGCCGCCCCGGGTGACGGTGAGCCGGCTGCGCAGCAGGCCGGGGCCCTCTCCGGTACGGCCCAGCACCTGTTCCTCGCGCAGCAGCAGCCGGGCGGTGGGGGCGAGTTCGGCGCGGGTGCGGACCCGCAGGTCGCTGCCGTGGACGGAGACCAGGGGCTCGGGCAGCCAGCGCACCGCCGACCCCTCGGCCAGGGTCAGGCGTACGTCGTACCGGGCGGCCTCCCCGCCCCGGCCGGGCAGGGCCAGGGTGGCCGCCGCCGAGCGCAGGGCGAGGCGGGCGCCGGGTCCCGCCTCGGCCTCGACCGTGAGGTGGTCGCCGCCGAGGGGGGCGCTCATGGCGCCGACCAGCATCACCCCCGCCTCGGCGCCCTCGCCCCGGGTGCGGCGCAGCGCGAGCGGCCCCTCCCCGGCCAGCAGGGGCAGGGCGGTGCCGCCGCGCCCGTCGGCGGCGGCGCGGATGCGGGCGGTGGCCCGCAGGCCGGCCGGGGTGCGGGTGACGGGGGGCGCGCTGGTCACCGTACGGACCAGGCGGCGAGCCGTTCGCGGACCCACGCGGCGACCGGGGCGACGCCTTCGGGGGCGCGCAGGGACTGGAAGGCGACGGGCAGGTCTCCGCGCTGCTCGGCGGCGTCGCGGGCCATCCGGTCCAGGTCGGAGCCCACGTAGGGGGCGAGGTCGGTCTTGTTGACGACGAGGAGGTCGGCGGTGGTGACGCCGGGGCCGCCCTTGCGCGGGATGTCGTCGCCGCCGGCGACGTCGATGACGAAGATCTGGGCGTCGACCAGGCCCCGGGAGAAGGTGGCGGTCAGGTTGTCCCCGCCGGACTCGACGAGGATCAGGTCCAGGGGGCCCGCCGTCTCCTCCAGTTCCTCGACGGCCTCCAGGTTGGCGGAGATGTCGTCGCGGATGGCGGTGTGCGGGCAGGCCCCGGTCTCGACGGCGCTGATCCGCTCGGGCGGCAGGACGGCTTCGCGGAGCAGGAACTCGGCGTCCTCGCGGGTGTAGATGTCGTTGGTGACGACGGCCATGGACAGTTCGGCGCGCAGGGCCCGGCAGAGGGCGGCGACGGTGGCGGTCTTGCCGGAGCCGACGGGTCCGCCGAGGCCGACGCGCAGGGCGCGGCGGGTGCCGTCGCCCCGCAGCGGGTCGGCGCTGTGCGAGTGGCGGTGGGGGAAGGTCACACCGTGGTCGAGGTGCATGGGAGGTCTCCTTGGGGGGTGGTCCGGGAGGGCCGGTGGGGGCGCTCAGGAGGCGAAGAGCCGTACCGGCCAGTCGGCATGGATCTGGGCCGCGATCTCCAGCAGGGGCGAGGAGGGCGCGGGCAGGCTGTCCGGGCCCTCCGTGCGGGCCAGCAGGCCGGCTTCGGCGGCCCGGGCGGCGACGGCGTCGAGATCGGGCGCGAGGTGGGCCAGGACGGCGCTCGCCTCGAAGGGGTCGAGGCCGAGCAGCCGTACCGTCGCCGAGGCGGGGCCGCTGACGCTCTCGTACGCGGCCACGTGCGCGGCGTCGAGTGCGCCGAGCCCGGCCGCCCGGGCGGTGAGCCCGAGTACCACGGGCTGGTGCGCCCCGCGCGGGAAGGCGGCGGCCAGCGCGTCCAGTTCGGCGGCCGGCCAGGTTGCACGGGCGGCCCGCAGGAGCTGACGTCCGAGCTTGCGCGCGGCGGCGCGCAGCGCGGGCGAGGGGGTGCGGGCGTCGGCGGCGGCGTCGAGGGCGGCCGGGTCGAGGCCGAGGGCGGCCGCCGCCGCGAGGGCGGCGGCGGTCAGTCCGGCGGTGTGGAGCCGGCCCCGGCAGAATTCCGCGAGGGTCGCGGCGTCGTGGATGCGGCCCGCCTTGCAGGCGGCTTCCGCCCCGCCGGAGTGGGCGTGCCCTCCGGCGGGGAAGCGGCCGTCCGCGAGGACGAGCAGGGCGGCGAGGCCCATCAGAAGAGGAAGTATCTCTGTGCCATGGGCAGTTCGGCCGCTGGCGCCGGCTCCACGGCCTCACCGTCGATGGTGACGGTGAAGGTGTCGGCGTCGACCTCGACCCGGGGCATGGCGTCGTTGTTGCGCATGTCCGCCTTGCCGACCTTGCGGGTGCTCTCGATGGCGACGAACTCCTTGCCGAGGCCGAGCCGTTCGGGCAGTCCGTGGTCGAGGGCGGCCTGCGCGGTGAAGTTGACCGAGTTCAGGCCGGGGGCGCGGCCGTGGCTGCCGAACATGGGGCGGGGCAGGACGGGCTGCGGGGTGGGGATCGAGGCGTTGGCGTCGCCCATCTGCGCGTAGGCGATCTGGCCGCCCTTGACGACCAGTTCGGGCTTGACCCCGAAGAAGGCCGGGTTCCACAGCACGAGGTCGGCGAGCTTGCCGGGCTCGACCGAGCCGATCTCCCGGGCGAGGCCCTGGGCGACGGCCGGGTTGATCGTGTACTTGGCGACGTAGCGGCGGGCCCGGTGGTTGTCGGCGGGGCCGTCTCCGGGGAGGAAGCCGCGGCGCTTCTTCATCACGTGGGCGGTCTGCCAGGTGCGGAGCACGACCTCGCCGACGCGGCCCATGGCCTGGGCGTCGGAGGAGATGATGGAGATCGCACCGAGGTCATGGAGCACGTCCTCGGCGGCGATGGTGGAGGGGCGGATCCGGGACTCGGCGAAGGCGAGGTCCTCGGGGACGGACGGGTTGAGGTGGTGGCAGACCATCAGCATGTCGAGGTGTTCCTCGACGGTGTTGACGGTGTGCGGCCGGGTGGGGTTGGTCGAGCTGGGCAGGATGTTGGACTCGGAGACCACCGTGATGATGTCGGGTGCGTGCCCGCCGCCCGCGCCCTCGGTGTGGTACGAGTGGATGGTCCGCCCGGCGATGGCGGCGAGGGTGTCGTCGACGAATCCGGCCTCGTTGAGGGTGTCGGTGTGGATGGCGACCTGGGCGCCGGTCTCGTCGGCCACGCTCAGGCAGGCGTCGATGACGGCGGGGGTGGCCCCCCAGTCCTCGTGGATCTTGAAGCCGAGGGCGCCGCCGCGCAGTTGGGAGTGCATGGCCTCGCGGGACATCGTGTTGCCCTTGCCGAGCAGGCCGATGTTGACGGGGTAGGACTCCATGGCCGCGAACATCCGGGCCAGGTGCCAGGGTCCGGGGGTGACGGTGGTGGCCTTGGTCCCTTCGGCGGGTCCGGTGCCGCCGCCGACGAGGGTGGTGGTGCCGGAGGCGAGGGCCGCGTCGATCACGGTCGGCGAGATGAAGTGGACGTGGGTGTCGACGGTCCCGGCGGTGACGATCTTCCCGTTCCCGGAGATGATCTCGGTCTCGGGTCCGATGACCAGGGCGGGGTCCACCCCGTCCATGGTGTCGGGGTTGCCGGCCTTGCCGATGCCGCTGATGCGGCCGCCGCGGATGCCGATGTCGGCCTTGACGATGCCCCAGTGGTCGAGGATCACCGCGCCGGTGATCACCGTGTCGGGGGCGCCCTCGGCGCGGGTGGTGCGGGCCTGGCCCATGGACTCGCGGATGACCTTGCCGCCGCCGAAGACGGCCTCGTCGCCGGATTTCCCGGGGCCGCCGCTGAGGTCCCGCTCGATCTCGACGAAGAGGTCGGTGTCGGCGAGGCGGATCCGGTCCCCGGCCGTGGGCCCGAAGAGGTCGGCGTACGCCTGGCGCGTGAGCTCAGCCATCGAGCGGCCCTCCGGTCTCGCCGCGCAGTCCCGGTACGGTGCGCAGTCCGCCCAGCGGTACGAGTTCCACGGCGACCGGGATGCCCGGCTCGAAGCGGACGGCGGTGCCGGCGGCGATGTTCAGGCGCAGGCCGCGGGCGGACCCGCGGTCGAAGTCGAGACCGGGGTTGGCCTCGGCGAAGTGGTAGTGGGAGCCGACCTGTACGGGCCGGTCGGCGGCGTTGAGCACGGTCAGGCGGGTGACGGGGCGGCCCTCGTTGAGGCACACCGGACCGTCCCCGTAGGCGATCTCGCCGGGGATCATGGGGGTGTTCCCTCTCAGACGATCGGGTCGTGGACGGTGACGAGCTTGGTGCCGTCCGGGAAGGTCGCCTCGACCTGGACGTCGTGGATCATCTCGGGGATGCCCTCCATGACCTCGGCGCGGGTGAGCACGGTGCGGCCGGAGGCCATGAGTTGGGCCACGGTCCGCCCGTCACGGGCGCCTTCGAGGAGGTGCGAGGTGATCAGTGCGATCGCTTCGGGGTGGTTGAGCAGGACGCCGCGCGCCCTTCGCTTCTCGGCCACGTCGGCGGCCACATGGATCAGGAGTCTCTCTTGTTCATGTGGAGTCAGTTGCACCTGTTATCACCAAGCTTCCGGGACATGATCAACATCGCGCCACAGGGAAAGGTAGCGGCCCTCAACACTTTGTTGACCTGCGCATATCCGTGCCAAGCATGTCTTGCCCAACGCAGAGAGAGGCTTTCCGTCCCGATCACCGTCGTTTTACCCGAGCATGGGTGATCTTTGGCGGAAGACCGCGGGGCCTCACGGTAGGGCCCGCAGTTTTCAGCTGAGTTAACCCACGTTTCGGGAAGGCTCCCGGTTCAACCGCGCCCCGGCCGCCGCCCGGAGTCCGTATACGGGCCCGGCGCGCGGCCGCACCCGGGCCTTTGCAGGGTCAGCAGCCCCTGGCCGCCCGCGCCGGGGCGCCGGCCGGCCAGGGCAGCGCGATCCACACGGTCTTGCCGCCGTCCTCGGTCGGACTGACGGACAGCCGGCCCCCCGCCTCGGCCGCCAGCCAGCGGATGATGACCATCCCGCGGCCGTTGTCCTGCTGCACGGCCGCGGGGAGCCGCCTGGGCCAGCGCGGGTGGCTGTCCGTCACCCCGATCCGCAGCCACTCCTCGCGCTCCAGGCGGACGTCGACGGTGAAGGTGGGCGACTGGCCGAAGGTGTGCTGCACCGAGTTGGTCGCGAGTTCCGAGACGATCAACCGGACGGTGTCCGCGGTGTCGGCGTCTGCGGGCAGTCCCCAGTCGCCCAGTACTTCCGCGACGTACCGGCGGGCGGCGGCGACCGAGACCGGATCGCTCGGCAGAGTGACGGATGCTTCCAGCTGATCTGCCATGGCGACGTCCCTTTCCCACCGGGGCGCAGCCGCCCCGGATCTAACCTGAGCGCCAGAGTGCCACCCATCGTGCCGCCGTTTCCGCTGATCCCCCAAGATATGCATATATCTGTCGCTCAATGCGGTGAACTCTGCTACGGAAGAGCGTATTTGGACGGCAGACTGGTGCGAGCTGTGCCGGTGGAAGGAGAGCGGGTATGCAGCACGGTCCCGCGGTGCGTCGGCGCAAGCTCGGTGAGGAGCTGCGCGCCCTGCGCGACCGCTCCGGACTGACCAGCGGCGAGGTGGCCCGGCTCGTCGGGTGGCACCAGTCGAAAATCAGCCGCATCGAGACGGGCCGCAGTGGCGTGAAGGCAGAGGACATCCGTCTCCTGCTCGACGCCTACGGGGGCGTGGTGAGCGCCCAGCAGCGTGCGCTGCTGGAGGCACTGGGGGCCTCGGCGGCGGGGCCCGGCACGGGCGGCGGCGGGGACGCCGCGCGCGGGCGGCAGTGGTGGCACGACTACCGGGGGCTGCTCCCGCAGGAGTACCGGGACTTCATCAGCCTGGAGGCGGGGGCGCGCTCCGCCCGGACCGTGGAACTCTCGGTGGTACCGGGGCTGTTGCAGACCCCGGAGTACGCGCGGGCCGTGACCCGGGCCGCGCTGGGCGGGCTGCCGGAGCCGAAGGTGGACGCGCTGGTCGACGTACGGCTGGCACGGCAGTCGGTGCTGCGGGCGGATCCGCCGCTGGAGCTGAGCGCCGTCCTGGACGAGGCGGTGCTGCGCCGGCAGATCGGCGGGCCGGGGGTGATGCGGGAGCAGCTGCGGCGGCTGGCGGAGGTGGCCGAACTGCCCCAAGTACGGCTGCAGGTGCTGCCGTTCACGGTGGGGGGACATCTCGGCCTGACCGGACCGTTCGTAATTTTCTCATTTCCGAACATCGCCGATCTGGATGTGGTGGTGCTCGACCATTTGACGAGTAGCCTCTATCTGGAGCGGAAGGAAGACCTTGAGGCGTACAGCGCCGCGTTCCGCACCATCCAGGCGCACGCCCTCCCGCCCCGTGACTCGTCGGATCTCATCAGCTCTATCGCTGACGACGCGTAAGGAGGCACCCCCGTGTCCGCAACCCCCTTATCCACCAGCGGACTTCTGAAAGGCGCGCGGTGGCGGCGGAGCAGCCGCAGCACCGGAATGAACAACTGCGTGGAAGCGGCCGCCCTGACCGGTGGTCTGCTCGCCGTCCGTGACTCCAAGCGGACGGACGGCCCGGCCGTGCTCTTCACCGGGCCGGCCTGGGACGGCTTCCTCGTCTCCGTACGGGCGGACGTGCCCGGCCCGGTCCTGCCGGGCTGACGCCGCCTACCGGTCCGTGGCTCCGGCCGGGGCGGTCCGCAGGACCGTTTCGACAGCCCGGCTGATCTCCTCCCCCGTGAGATCCGCCCGAGCCGTCAGCCGCAGCCGGGAGATGCCGTCCGGCACCGACGGCGGACGGAAGCACCCCACGGACAGTCCTGCCTCTCGGCAGTCGGCGGCCCAGCGCAGTGCCGCCGACGCCGACGGGGCCCGTACCGACACCACGGCCGCGTCCGGCCGGGCCGCGGTCAGGCCGGACGCGGTGAGCCGCCCGTACAGTTCGGCGGCCACCGCCCGGACCCGCTCCGCGCGCTGCGGCTCCCGCTGGAGCAGGCGCAGGCTCGCCAGCGCCGCCCCCGCGGCGGCGGGGGCGAGCCCGGTGTCGAAGATGAAGCTGCGTGCGGTGTTGACCAGGTGCCGGATCACCTTGGCCGGCCCGAGCACCGCGCCGCCCTGGCTGCCGAGGGACTTCGAGAGGGTCATCGTCGCGACCACCCCGGGGTCGCCCGCGAGCCCCGCCGCGTACAGCGCGCCCCGGCCGCCCTCGCCCAGTACGCCGAGCCCGTGCGCGTCGTCCACGACCAGGGCCGCGCCCTCGGCCCGGCAGGCCTCGGCGTAGGCGGCGAGCGGGGCGGCGTCCCCGTCCACGGAGAAGACCGAGTCGCTCACCAGCAGGGCCCGGCCCTCGTGCGCGGCGAGCGTCTTGCGGGCCGGCTCGGGATCGCTGTGCGGGGTGACGGCGACCTCCGCGCGGGAGAGCCGGCAGCCGTCCACGATCGAGGCGTGGTTCCCGGCGTCGGAGACGACCAGGGTGCCCCGGTCGCTGAGCGCGGTGACGGCGGCGAGATTGGCCGCGTACCCGGAGGACAGGACCAGCGCCGCCTCGAAGCCGGCGAAGGCCGCGAGCTCCCGCTCGAGCTCGGCATGAAGCTCGGTCGTCCCCGTCACCAGGCGGGATCCAGTGGCACCGGCGCCCCAGCGCTCGGCCGCCTCGCGGGCTCCGCGGACGGTCTCCGGATGCCGCGAAAGACCGAGGTAGTCGTTGCTCGCCAGGTCCAGCAGCGGCGAGTCCGCGGGGCGCGGGCGCAGGGTGCGCACCAGTCCTGCCTGTTCACGGGCCCGCTCCGCGCCGTCGATCCAGGCGAAGACGTCCTCGGGTTCCGGGGTGTGCTGGGTCATCGGCGGTCCTCGCGTTTTGTCGGCTGTCGACAGATCTGCTCGACCCTAGCCGCAGTGGCTCAAGGGGCAGATGTGGCGATCCACACACTCCGTTCCGGCCATGTTGTCCGATCTCTCCTTGGCCGGGAGTGGTCGTGTGGTCCAGGATCGGGCCCATGGACCTGCTGAACACCCTGGTGGAAAAGGGACTGCGGCGCGAGCTGCCGACCCGTGAAGAGGCACTCGCCGTGCTGGCGACCTCGGACGACGAACTGCTCGACGTGGTGGCCGCGGCCGGCAAGGTGCGCCGCCAGTGGTTCGGGCGCCGCGTCAAGCTGAACTACCTGGTCAACCTGAAGTCGGGGCTCTGCCCCGAGGACTGCTCGTACTGCTCCCAGCGCCTGGGATCGAAGGCCGAGATCCTCAAGTACACGTGGCTCAAGCCGGAGGAGGCCTCCGAGGCGGCCGCGGCGGGCGTCGCCGGCGGCGCCAAGCGGGTCTGCCTGGTGGCGAGCGGACGCGGTCCGACGGACCGGGACGTGGACCGCGTCGGCAAGACGATCGCGGCCATCAAGGAGCAGAACGAGGGCGTCGAGGTCTGCGCCTGCCTGGGACTGCTCTCCGACGGGCAGGCCGAGAAACTGCGCGACGCGGGAGCGGATGCCTACAACCACAACCTCAACACCTCCGAGGCCACGTACGGGCAGATCACCAAGACCCACACCTACGCGGACCGCGTCGACACCGTGCAGAAGGCGCACGCGGCGGGCCTGTCCGCCTGCTCCGGCCTGATCGCGGGCATGGGCGAGAGCGACGAGGACCTCGTCGACGTCGTCTACTCGCTGCGCGAGCTGGACCCGGACTCCGTACCGGTCAACTTCCTGATCCCCTTCGAGGGCACCCCGCTCGCCAAGGAGTGGAACCTCACCCCGCAGCGCGCCCTGCGGATCCTGGCGATGGTGCGGTTCGTCTGCCCCGACGTCGAGGTCCGGCTCGCCGGCGGCCGCGAGGTGCACCTGCGGAGCATGCAGCCGCTGGCCCTGCACCTGGTCAACTCCATCTTCCTGGGCGACTACCTCACCAGTGAGGGCCAGGCCGGCCAGGCCGACCTGGACATGATCGCGGACGCCGGTTTCGAGGTGGAGGGCGCCGGTACGTCGACCCTCCCCGCGCACCGCTCCGACATCGCGGCGGCGGTCACCTCCGGTGCCCCGGTCCGCGCGGGCGGCATGTGCGGGTCCGGCGCCGGCGCGGGTGCGGCGTCTGCCGAGGCGGGCTGCGGCTCGGCCTGCGGCGGCTGCTCCGGGCACGGCGAGGAGCCCGCGGCGGGCCTCGTCGAGGCGGCGGCCGCCCCCGTCCAGGCGGAGGCCGGCGAGGTGCGGCCGGAGCTGGTGGCCGTACGCCGCCGCGGCGCGGGGACGGACATCGCCCCCAATGCGTGATCAGTTCCCCCTGCACGACCCGCTCGAAGGGTCGTCGGACACCGCCGAGCTCCTGGACCTGGACCGGCAGCACGTCTGGCACCCGTACGGCCCGATGCCCGGGCGGCAGGAGAACCTCGTGGTCTCCTCCGCCTCGGGCGTGCGGCTGCGCCTCGCCGCCCCCGCCCAGGGGCAGGAGGAGCTGGTCGACGGCATGTCCTCCTGGTGGTCGGCGATCCACGGCTACAACCACCCCGTGCTGAACGAGGCGGCCGCCTCCCAGCTGGGCCGGATGTCGCACGTGATGTTCGGCGGGCTCACCCACGAGCCCGCCGTCCGGCTGGCGGCCAAGCTGGTCGAGATCACCCCGCCGGGCCTGGAGCACGTCTTCCTCTCCGACTCCGGTTCGGTGTCCGTCGAGGTCGCGGTCAAGATGTGCCTCCAGTACTGGCGTTCGCTGGGACGGACGGGCAAGACCCGGCTGCTGACCTGGCGCGGCGGCTACCACGGCGACACCTGGCAGCCCATGGCGGTCTGCGACCCCGACGGCGGCATGCACGAGCTGTGGCAGGGCCACCTGCCCCGGCAGGTCTTCGCGGACGCCCCGCCCGGCGGCTTCGACACGCCGCTGGACCCGGCGTACGTGGACCACCTGCGCTCCCTGATCGCCGCGCACGCCGACGAGCTGGCCGCGGTGATCGTGGAGCCGGTGGTGCAGGGCGCCGGCGGCATGCGCTTCCACAACCCCGGCTACCTGCGGGTGCTGCGCGAACTGTGCGACGAGTACGGGGTGCTGCTGATCCTCGACGAGATCGCGACGGGCTTCGGCCGTACCGGCGCCCTCTTCGCGGCCGACCACGCGGGGATCACCCCGGACGTGATGTGCCTGGGCAAGTCCCTGACCGGCGGCTACCTCACCCTCGCCGCGACCCTGTGCACCGAGCGGGTCGCCGACGGGATCTCCCAGGGCGAGGTGCCGGTGCTCGCGCACGGGCCGACCTTCATGGGCAACCCGCTCGCCACGGCGGTCGGGCTGGCCTCGATCGACGTGCTGCTCGGCCAGGACTGGGCGGGCGAGGTCAAGCGGATCGAGGCGGGCCTGCGCGAGGGCCTCGCGGCGGCCTCCGCGGTTCCCGGGGTCCGGGACGTACGCGTCCTCGGCGCACTCGGCGTCGTCCAGCTCGACCACCCGGTCGACGTGTGGGCCGCGACCCGGGCCGCGGTCCGGGAGGGCGTGTGGGTGCGGCCGTTCCGCGACCTGATCTACACGATGCCGCCGTTCGTCACCGGCGACGCCGATGTCGCCCGGATCTGCCGCGCGGTGGTCGCGGCCGCCCAGGAGGGCTGAGATGTCCGTGATCGTCGTGTCCGGGACGGGCACGGAAATCGGCAAGACGGTGGTCACCTCGGCGATCGCGGCGGCCGCCGTCGCCGCGGGCCGGTCGGTCGCGGTGCTCAAGCCCGCCCAGACCGGCGTGGGCCCTGACGAGCACGGGGACGCCGCCGAGGTGGTACGCCTCGCCGGCCCGGCCGTGACCGCGGTCGAACTGGTCCGCTACCCCGAGCCCCTGGCCCCCGACACCGCCGCGCGGCGCTCCGGGCTGGCCACGCTCGGGCCCGCCGCCATCGCGGAGGCGGCCGGGCGGCTCGCCGCCGAGCACGACCTGGTGCTGGTGGAGGGCGCGGGCGGGCTGCTCGTCCGCTTCGACGAGGACGGCCACACCCTCGCCGACGCGGCGCGGCTGCTCGCGGCGCCGGTGCTGGTGGTGGCCCCCGCCGGGCTCGGCACGCTGAACTCCGCCGCCCTGACGACGGAGGCCCTGCGCGCCCGGGGGCTGACCCCGCTCGGGGTGGTCGTCGGCAGCTGGCCCGCCGCGCCCGACCTGGCGTCCCGGTGCAACCTCGCCGACCTCCCGAAGTCGTCCGGGACCCCGCTGCTGGGGGCCGTCCCGGAGTCCTCGGGCACCCTCGCACCGGACGCCTTCCGCACGGCGGCCCCGACCTGGCTGGCACCACCCCTGGACGGCACCTGGTCGGCGGATTCCTTCCTGACGACCTGGCCCGCCTGAGGACACCACCTCCAGCCCCGCCGGAATTTGAGACCCGGGGTCTCCACTTCCAGCCCCGCCGGCGTTTGAGGCGCGGGGGTCCGGGAGCTGGCCCCCGGCAACGCACCCGCGGACGCACGGCTACGCCGGCCAAATCCAGGCCCGCCGGTGATTGAGCCGCGGGGGTCCGGGGGCTGGCCCCCGGCAACGCACCCGCGGACGCACGGCTACGCCGGCCAAATCCAGCCTCGCCGGCGTTTGAGGCGCGGGGTCTGGGGCGGAGCCCCAGGGGGTGCCGCCCCGGCGGCGTCACCCTCGCACCGCGCCACCCGGCCCCACGGCGTCGTCGGGGCCCCCGGGGCCGGGCCGGGTCAGTGGCCGCCCCGCGGCTCGCGGCAGCCGCCCTCCATGTACGGCCCGTGCGCCTCGACCCGTGCAAGGGCGTCCGGCAGAGCCGAGAGGCAGGGACCCCGGTCCGGGACCCAGAGCGTGAACCCGGGCCCGGCCGAACCGCTCCCGGCGTAGACGTCGGACGGCCCGACGGGGTAGCCGAGGCCCCGCAGCAGCCCCGTCAGCTCCTCCGGGGTCCGCGGGGCGGCGGCCGCGGCGAGCGCCGTGCGGATCCGGGCGGCGTGCGCGTCGCCCCGGCACTTCCCCTCGGCACTGAGCGGCGCCTGCTGCTTGAAGGCGTGGTTCTCGGCGTACTTGGCGGCCTCGGGGTCCGTCGGGAGCACGCCCGTGGGGGTGGGGGTGGCGGTCCCCGCGGCCCGGCACCGCTCCGCCACCTCGGCCAGGCGTGCGTCGACCGGTACGGAAGGCTGCGCGGAGGCGGGTACCGAGGGCTGCGCGGAGGCCGGTACCGAAGGCGCCGCGGAGGCCCGGGAGTCGGTACGGACCTGCCCGGCGGGAGTGGTGCCGCAGGCGGTGAGCAGGAACAGCCCGGCCGTGAGCAGCACGGCGGCGGGCGGGGTGAGCGGGGCGCGGAACATCACGTTTCTCCGGTGGGCCGACGGACGCCGCCTGCACGTCCTGCGGCGGTCCCGCCGATTATGGCCACCGCCGGGCCGCGGCACGGAAGGTTTTCGGACCGGACTCCAGCGCTCCGGCCGTCCTCCACCGCGCCGGGCCGGATTACGGGCGCTCCGGTTTCACCGTGCGCCCGGGCGGGGAACAGCCCCGCAGGGCACGCCCACCCGTGTCAGCCCCCGACCGCGCCCGGAGGCCCGCCATGCCCGCAGCTCCCCCTGATCCGGTCCACCACCCGTACTTCGCCAGGTTCTACGCCCGCGCCAGCACCGCCGCCGAGACCCGTGCCGGGATGGGCACCCTGCGCCGGGAGCTCCTGCACGGCGTCTCGGGCCGCGTCATCGAGATCGGCGCGGGCAACGGCCTGAACTTCGCGCACTACCCGCGCGCCGTCTCCGAGGTGGTCGCCGTCGAGCCGGAGCGGACCCTGCGCCGGCTCGCGGCGACGGCCGCGCTGCGCGCCGAGGTCCCGGTGGACCTCGTACCGGGTGTCGCCGAGGCCCTGCCCGTCAAGAGCGAGGCCTTCGACGTCGCCGTGGCCTCGCTGGTGCTGTGCACCGTACGGAACCTGCCGCGCGCCCTCTCCGAGCTGCACCGCGTGCTGCGGCCCGGCGCCGAGCTGCGTTTCCTGGAGCACGGCCTCGCCCCCGGCCCCGGGATGGCCGCCGTGCAGCGCGCCCTGGACCGGACGGTCTGGCCGCGCCTGTTCGGGGGGTGCCACACCGCCCGTGACCCGCTCGCCTCGATCGAGGCGGCCGGCTTCCGGATCGTCGGACACCGCTCGTTCCGCCTCCCGGAGCGCGGCCCGGCCCTCCCCACCTCGTACTGCGTGATCGGCTCGGCCCGCCGCTCGGACGGCTAGGCCGTCTCTTTCGGATCTTGCCGGGCGCGGGCCAGAGACGGCCTGGTGCTGTGACCGGGTCGTGCCCGGCAGGACCCGCCAGTCGGGTTCCAGGTCCAGGACGTGGCCGCTCACCGAGCGGAGGTGGTCGGCGAGGGCCGCCCGGGGCAGCAGGTCCGGGAGGTGGTGGTCGGCGTAGTGGCGGTGGGCGTCGGCGCCGGACCACAGGGTGGTGACCAGGTAGCGGTCCGCGGCGAGCCGGGTGACGGCCCCGGCGAGCATCCCGCCGGCGGCCGCCATGCCCGGGGCCCACACCTCGCGCTGCACGTCGAGGAAGTGCCGCTCGCGGCCGGGCAGGACCAGGCAGTCGGCGGCCCGCAGCAGGGTGGCGTCCCGTAGGGCCGCGGGCAGGTCCGGCAGGTCCCCGGTCATGCCGAGGACGACCTCGCCGGTGGCGGTCCCGATCGCCGTGTACGTGTCGCGCTGTCGGCTGCCCTCGAAGACGGGGTCGTGCCGCTCGCGCATGAAGCGTTCGTAGGCCTCGCGGTCGCTCCAGAGCCCCAGGAGCCGGGCCTCTCCGGTGGCGGGGTCCCAGCCGCCCACCTGGCCGACCAGGCCCGGCTGGTCGGCCATGACCGACCAGGCCCGCTGAGCCAGGGAGAAACGTTCCCGCCCGGCGTGCGGCACTTCGCAGCCGATCCACTTGCCCCACATCCGCGCCCGCTCTCCCTGTTCCGTGTTCCGTGTTCCGTCCGCCCGCCCGTCACCCGTCCGGCTCAGCGCCGGAGCGGATCAGCCGGTCAGCGGCTTGACCCAGCGGGTCCAGGCGTCCTGCGGGTGGTAGCCGTACGCCTCCCACGCGCCGTGCGCCCGGGCGTTCCCGTCGAGCACCATCGCGTCGGAGCGGCGCCCGCCGAGGGCCTCGAACCGCTCCTCGGCGGCGGCCAGCAGCGCCGAGCCGATCCCCTGCCTGCGGTGTCCGGGGTGCACGGCCAGCCGGTAGAGGTGGCAGCGCCAGCCGTCGAACCCCGCCACGACGGTGCCGACGAGTTCGCCGTCGCGCCGGGCGAGCAGCAGGGCCTGCGGATCGCGGGCGTGCAGCCGCTCGACCCCGGCCAGGTCGTCGCTGATACTCGTGCCCTTGGCGGCGCCCTTCCAGAACTCCAGAACGGCGGGCAGGTCCGCCGCCGAGGCGTGGCCGATATGAAGATCACTCATGTCCGGATCCCATCACCGCGCACCGGTCCACCAAAAGGATGATCCATCTCCTTTGCCTTTCCTTTACCATGGGGGCAGCGGTTCCACCGCAGTCCTCCCGCAGTCCCTCCGACGAAAGGTGTGAGCGTCCGTCCATGGGCGAGCCTCCCAGTCCCCGACCGTCCCGCCGCGCCCGGCCTGCCCGGCGCACCCGCCTTGCCCGCGGGCGACACCGCGCGGCGCCCTTCCTCCTGACTGATCATGGGACGGAGGTGAACGACCGATGACCGAAGTGCTCCTGCTCGTCGTGGCGCTGCTGCTCTGTCTTGCCTGCGGGGCCTTCGTCGCGGCCGAGTTCTCGCTGACCACCATCGAGCGCAGCGAGCTCGAAGGAGCCGTCGAGCGCGGTGAGCGCGGCGCCGACAGCGCCCTGGCGGCGGTCCGCAGCCTGACGTTCCAGCTCTCCGGGGCGCAGCTCGGCATCACCGTGACCGGCCTGGTCATCGGCATGATCTCCAAACCGTCGATCGCCGCCCTGCTCCAGGGCCCCTTCGAGGCGATGGGCCTGTCGTCCGGCGCCGCCTCCTCCACTGCCCTGGTGCTCGGTACGGCGCTGTCGACGGTGGTCCTGATGGTCGTCGGCGAGCTGGTGCCGAAGAACTGGGCGATCTCCTCGCCGCTGGCGGTCGCCAAGCGGGTGGCCACCATGCAGCGCGTGTTCAGCCGTGCCTTCCGGCCCCTGATCAGCCACCTGAACACCACCGCGAACCACATGGTCCGCCGGTTCGGCATGGAGCCGACCGAGGAGCTGGCGTCCGCGCGCAGCCCCCAGGAGCTGGTGGCCCTGGCCCGGCACTCCGCGAAGGCGGGCGCGCTGGAGAAGGACACCGCCGAGCTGTTCGTGCGGACCCTGAACCTGGCGGACCTCACCGCCGAGAACGTGATGACCCCGCGCGTGCAGGTCACCGCCCTCGACGTGCAGACCACCGCCGAGGACGTGGCGAACGCGACCATGGCGACCGGCCTGTCGCGCTTCCCGGTCTACCGGGGCAGCCTCGACACCGTCGTCGGCACCGTCCACATCAAGGACGTACTGGCCCTGCCCGCCGAGGAACGGCACCGCCATCCGGTGTCGCAGCTGCTGCGCGAGCCCCTCCTCGTACCCGAGTCGCTGACCGTGGACCGGCTGCTGGACCGGCTGTCCGGGAAGCAGACGATGGCCGTGGTGATCGACGAGTACGGCGGCACGGCCGGCGTGGCCACGCTGGAGGACATCGTCGAGGAGGTCGTCGGCGAGGTGCGCGACGAGCACGACCCGCACGAGACCTCCGACCTGGCCCCGGCCGGGACGGACGAGTCCGGACGGGCCCTCTACTCCGCCGACGGCGCCGCGCGCACCGATCAGCTCCGGCAGATCGGCCTGCGGGTGCCGGACGGCCCCTACGAGACCCTGGCCGGGCTGATAGCCACCGAGCTGGGCCGGATCCCGGCCGTCGGCGACAGCCTGGAGCTGGACGGCTGGCGCCTGGACGTGGTGGACGCCTCCGGGCGCCGGGCCGCCCGCGTGCTGCTGCACGCACCGGCCGGCCCGTCCGGTGACGAGCGTACGGAGGAGCACCGATGACCGCGATCCAGCTGCTGATCGGGTTGGCGACCCTGGTCGTGAACGCCTTCTTCGTCGGCGCCGAGTTCGCCATGATCTCGGTACGCCGCAGCCAGATCGAGCCGTACGCGGAGCAGGGCGACCGGCGGGCCCGGGCGGTCCTGTGGGGCCTGGAACACGTGTCGGCGCTGATGGCGGCGGCGCAGCTGGGCATCACCCTGTGCACCCTGGTGCTCGGTGTGGTGGCCGAGCCGGCGATCGCGCACCTGCTGACCCCCGTCTTCGAATTCTTCGGGGTGCCCGGCGGCCTGACGCACGCGATCTCCTTCGTCGTCGCGCTGTCGCTGGCGACGTACCTGCACATGCTGTTCGGCGAGATGGTGCCGAAGAACGTGGCGCTGTCGGAGCCCGTGCGGACCGCGCTGCTGCTGGGGCCGCCGCTGGTGGCGCTGACGCGGGCGCTGAAGCCGGTGATCTTCGCGATCAACGCCTTCGCGAACGCCCTGCTGCGGCTGCTGCGGGTGGAGGTGAAGGACGAGGTCGCGGCGACCTTCTCGGACGACGAGCTGGCCCGGATCGTCAAGGACTCCAGCGCCGCCGGGCTCATCGACGACCGCGCGAGCGAGCGGCTGTACGACGCCCTGGGGCTGGGGCGGCGGCCGGTCACCGATGTGGTGCTGCCCGCGGACCGGGTGGTCCGGGCCCGCGAGGGCATCACTCCGGCCGGGCTGGAGCGGCTGTCGGCCGAGTCGGGGTACTCCCGCTTCCCGGTGGTCGACGCCCAGCACGGGATCCTCGGCTACCTGCACGTCAAGGACACCCTGGACGCGACCGAGCGGGACGAGCCCTTCCCGGCGTCCGCGCTGCGCCCCATCGCGCAGGTGCGGGCGGACACCCCGCTGGACGACGTACTGACCGCGATGCGGCGCAGCCGTACGCACCTTGCGGCGGTCCTCGGCGCCGACGGGGCCATGACGGGGCTGGTGACGATGGAGGACGTACTGCGCGAACTGTTCGGCAGGTCCGCCTCCGCCTGAGGCCGCGGCCGTGCGGTCCCCGGCCCTGCGGGGCGGGGGTACCGCGCGGTAACATCACTCCGCCATGGAGATGAATGCCTCTTACACCAGTTTTGTCGCGGTCGGCGACTCCTTCACCGAGGGCATGTCCGACTTGCTCGCGGACGGCTCCTACCGGGGCTGGGCCGACCTGCTGGCCGAGCGGCTCGCGGCGCGCGAGCCGGGCTTCCGCTACGCGAACCTCGCGGTGCGCGGGAAGCTCATCGGCCAGATCGCCGGGGACCAGGCGCCCGCGGCCGCCGCGATGGGCGCGGACGTGGTGACCCTGGTGGGCGGGCTGAACGACGCCCTGCGGCCCAAGGTGGACATGGGCAGGGTGCGCGGACACCTGGAGGAGGCCGTGGCCCTGCTGGCACCCTCCTGCGAGCACCTGGTGCTGATGCGCTCACCGGGCCGCGACGGTCCCGTGATGGAACGTTTCCGGCCGCGCATGGAGGAGCTCTTCGGGATCCTCGAAGAGCTCGCCGCCCGGCACGGGGCCCTGCTGGTGGACCTCTACGGGGCTCCCGTGCTCGGGGACCCGCGCATGTGGGACGTCGACCGGCTGCACCTGACCGCCGAGGGCCACCGCCGGGTCGCGGAGGCCGTCTGGCAGGCCCTCGGACTGCCCCCGGAGGAGGACTGGCGGGCCGCGCTGCCGCCCGCGACGGCCCCCGGCTGGCCGGTCCGCCGGGCCGAGGACCTGCGCTTCGCGCGCCGCCATCTGCTGCCCTGGATCGGCCGCCGTCTGACGGGCCGTTCCTCGGGGGACGGCCGTCCCGCCAAGCGTCCCGAGCTGCTGCCCTACGGGGGCGCGCCGCTCTCGTAGCAAGGCACAATCACGGGCGGCGCCCCTACCTGCGTAAACGCACAGCCCCGGCCCAAGTAGAATCCCTCCACGTGACAGCCAAGCCCCGCATCCCCAATGTCCTGGCCGGCCGCTACGCCTCTGCGGAGCTCGCCGTCCTGTGGTCCCCCGAGTACAAGGTGACGCTGGAGCGGCGGCTGTGGCTCGCCGTGCTGCGTGCCCAGAAGGACCTCGGCATCGAGGTCCCGGACGCCGCCCTCGCCGACTACGAGCGCGTCCTGGAGACGGTCGACCTCGCCTCCATCGCCGAGCGCGAGAAGGTCACCCGGCACGACGTGAAGGCCCGGATCGAGGAGTTCAACGCCCTCGCCGGTCACGAGCACGTCCACAAGGGCATGACCTCGCGCGACCTCACCGAGAACGTCGAGCAGCTCCAGATCCGCCTCTCGCTGGAACTGGCCCGGGACCGTACGGTCGCCGTCCTGGCCCGCCTCGGCAAGCTGGCCGGCGAGCACGCCGAGCTGGTCATGGCCGGCCGCTCCCACAACGTCGCCGCGCAGGCGACCACGCTGGGCAAGCGTTTCGCGACCGCCGCCGACGAGCTGCTGGTCGCCTACGACCGCCTGGAGAACCTCCTCGGCCGCTACCCGCTGCGCGGCATCAAGGGCCCGGTCGGCACCGCCCAGGACATGCTGGACCTGCTGGGCGGCGACACCTCCAAGCTGGCCGACCTCGAGCAGCGCATCGCCGCGCACCTCGGCTTCGCGCAGGCCTTCACCTCGGTCGGCCAGGTCTACCCGCGCTCGCTCGACTACGACGTGGTGACCGCGCTGGTGCAGCTGGCCGCCGCCCCGTCGTCGATCGCGAAGACGATCCGGCTGATGGCCGGGCACGAGCTGGTCACCGAGGGCTTCAAGCCCGGCCAGGTCGGCTCCTCGGCGATGCCGCACAAGATGAACACCCGCTCCTGCGAGCGTGTGAACGGCCTGATGGTCATCCTGCGGGGCTACGCCTCGATGACCGGCGAGCTGGCCGGCGACCAGTGGAACGAGGGCGACGTCTCCTGCTCCGTCGTCCGCCGGGTGGCCCTGCCCGACGCGTTCTTCGCGTTCGACGGGCTGCTGGAGACCTTCCTGACGGTCCTCGACGAGTTCGGCGCCTTCCCGGCCGTCGTGGCCCGCGAGCTGGACCGCTACCTGCCGTTCCTCGCCACCACCAAGGTGCTGATGGGTGCAGTGCGGGCCGGTGTGGGCCGCGAGGCCGCGCACGAGGTCATCAAGGAGCACGCGGTGGCCTCCGCGCTCGCGATGCGCGAGCAGGGCGCCGAGCGCAATGAGCTGCTGGACAAGCTGGCCGCCGACGAGCGGATGCCGCTCGACCGTGCGCAGCTGGACGCGCTGATGGCCGACAAGCTGTCCTTCACCGGTGCGGCGGGTGACCAGGTGGCGACCGTGGTCGCGCGGATCGAGGCGATCGCCAAGGAGCACCCGGAGGCCGCCGGGTACGCGCCGGGGTCGATCCTCTGACCCCCGAGGAGCTCGAAGCCGCCCGTGACCGCGTCCTCCCGGACGTGGTCGCGGGCGGTCTGCGTGTGCTGTTCTGCGGGATCAATCCGGGTCTCCTCTCCGCCGCGACGGGCCACCACTTCGCCCGCCCCGGCAACCGTTTCTGGCCGGTGCTCCACCTGTCGGGCTTCACCCCGCGCCGGCTGGCGCCGCAGGAGCAGGAGGAACTGCTGCGGTACGGGCTCGGCATCACCAACGTCGTGGCCCGGGCCACCGCCCGCGCCGACGAACTCGGCGCCGAGGAGTTCCGCGAGGGCGGCCGGCTCCTGACGGCGAAGGTGGAACGCCTGCGCCCCGAGTGGCTGGCCGTGGTCGGCGTCACCGCCTACCGCACCGCCTTCGCAAGCCGTAGCGACCTGCATGCGATGTTGGCTGCCTGACCTGCGAACATGCGAAAGCCCCCACCATGTCGGTGAGGGCTTGACGCTCGGAGGGACGGACACGGACGGGAACGTTCAACCGCTCTGCCGTCCGTGCCATCGACTCAAGACGCGCGAGAACTTCGGGCGCGTCAGCGCACCGTTCTGACGGGACGCAACCAACCCGACCCGTTCGTGTTGGCGCTACGCCGAGTCGGCCCTTAGGCCGGGTTCATGTTGATGCTGTGGATCACGTGGCCATCCGGGCCGGCCGCATGCTTGTACCCGATGTATTGCCCGATCTTCATGCGCTTGAGCAGCGGGCGTTCGAGGGGGTTGACGACCGTGAGATCCAACAAGTCGCCCTCGGGCGGCATTACCAAAACCTTGTTAGTGCTGAGATCGATCTTCTGCACTCGCCCCATACAGTGGTCAGCAGACTCGGGGTCACTCGGCTCAGGCGGGAGCCACCTTGCCTCAGGCTCGGTCTTGTTCTCCGTGCTGTCCGCCATGTTCCCTGCTCCCTTCGCGCGGCACCCTGCCGACACGCACGCATGATCTCATGACGCAGCGTCAAGGAAGCACTACCGACCGCGACATGTGAGGGTTTCCATGTCCCGCAGATAACGGCCCCCGTGCTCTGTACCCGGGTGCCCCGAACTGACCCGGCCGGCGGACGCTGGAGGGGCGGATCACCGTCACTGCCGAGACTGTAGCCGTTCGCAAGCCGTAGCAAGTCGCATGTGATGACTACGCTGTGCCTAGCCGCCCAACCTGGCCCTTAGCGCCAAACGTTCAGCCCCAACCGCTCTCCCGTCCGTGCCACCGGCTCAAGACGCGCCAGGACTTCGGGGCCGCTGGGACGCCGTTCTAGCGGGTCGTCAACCAAGCAGTGAGCGCAGACCCGCCGAGGGTCACCAGGCCAGTCAAGAGCCTTACAGGGACGCGCTGAAGAGTCATGCGGAACCCGCCGCATCGGATGTCCAATACGGGAGTGCTGTAGTCGGTCGCCATGTGCGGACCCTCCGTCACGTCGGTTGCGGATGCGCGCTGACCGGGACGTTAGCGCGGGTGGTGGGTCATCCGTCTACCTCGATGCCATTGGTGGACCCGAGATCCTGGATCGTCGAAGGCAAGCCCCTCACTGACCGCCGAAATCACGACCCCGTTGAACTGCGGAACTACCGCCGTGTTCGCCCCTAGCGGACGCTTACTGATCGTATCCACGCCTCCGGGAAGGAGTTGGTCCCCCTATGCCACGTAAGCCCCGCCTCCCGTGCCCTGTCCCCGGGTGCCCCGAGCCGGCGGACGCTGCGAGGGCAGATCACCGTCAGTGCCGAGCCAGTCGCCGTTCGGCGAGAAGAAGGCCACGATCGGCCCGCAGGACCGCACCATCGGCAGCACCCGCATCTGGGCCCTGCCCAACCCGAGCGGTCTCAACGCCCACTGGACCGCCGCCTCCATGGCCGAGGAGTACGCCCGCCTCCGCGCGGCCGCGCAACCGCCGCCCGGCCCCTGACCGCCCCGGCCGCCCTGCGGCAAGGGCGGTCAGGGTGGGTCCGTGACCGTGACGGCCGCCATCAGGTCGTGGGGGCCCTCCTCGCCCCACCGCGCCGCGCAGACCACCAGCCACCGGTCTCCGGTCCGCCACAGGTGCACGTGGTCGGCGCTGTTGCCTAGCTCCTCCCATGGCTCCTCCAGTTCCGCCCCCTCGGTCCCGCGCCGCGCCGGGGACACCACGGGGAAGACGTCCGGCGCCCCCCAGCGGATGGTCAGCGCCTGGACGAGAGCGGCGTACTCGGCACTGATCTGCCCTGCCGCCTCGGCCCGCCCCGATCCGTCGTCCTCCCAGAAGTCCCCCGTACCGTCGAGCCGGACCAGGTGGTAGCCGGGGCCACTGCTGTGTGCGCCGAGCCGGACCGGTCTGTCCACGAACGCCTGGGCCCGCAACCGGTCGATCAGGTCGAGATGCTCTGCCGTGGTCATGCCGTCAGTATCCGCGCGGCCACTGACAACTGGCCCGGTGTCAGGCGTCCCGGCGCCGTACGGCGAACCACCCGGCGGCCAGTGCCGCGAGGGCCCACAGCCCGGCCACCGCGAGCCCGGTCCAGGGCCCGAGGGATCCCTCGGCCTCCAGCCGCATCACCATCTGCCCGGCCCGGTCCGGCATGAACTGCCCGGCCCCACCGACCACCTGACCGACCACGAACGGAACGATCAGCAGGAGGGGTATGAGCAGGCCCATGACGAGGGCGCCGCTGCGCACCAGAGCGGTCAGACCGGCCGCCAGCAGGGCGATCAGCGTCAGGTAGACCCCGCTGCCGAACACGGCCCGCAGCGTCCCCGGGTCCCCGGGGGCGAGGGCGTACTCCCCCATGAAGGCCTGCCCGGCGAGGAAGGTGACGAGCCCGGTGATCTGGCCGACCACGAAGGCGACTCCGGCGACCGCGGTCACCTTGGACAGGTACAGCCTGGTCCGGTTGGGCACGGCGGTCAGCGAGACCCGCAGGGCTCCGTCGCGGAATTCCCCGGCGAAGGCGGTGGCGCCGAACGCCACTGCGGCTATCTGCCCGAAGTTGATCCCGAAGAAGGCCCCGAGCAGCCGGTCCTCCCCCAGGGCTCCGGGCTCGGAGGTCCCGATCGCTGCGGCGGTGAGGACGGTCACGCCGACGGTGGCGGCGAAGACCGATATGAGGGAGGCGAGGACGGCACGGGCGGACCGTATCTTGATCCATTCCGAACGCAGGACGGGAAGGGTGGGCAGGGCGGCGGCGGTCATGGCAGTGGCTCCCATCGGAGTTGTCAGGCGGCGGTGGCGGAGAAGGGGCTGCGGTCGGCGGTCAGATCGAGATAGGCCTGCTCCAGCGAGGCCCGTTCGTCGGCGAGTTCCAGCACGGGGATGCCTTCGCGGGCGGCCAGGGCTCCGATCCGCTCGGCCCGTATGCCGTCCACGGTCCAGCGCCCGTCCTCGGTGGAGGCCATCTCGAAGCCTTCCCGGGCCAGGGCGGCTTCCAGGCGCGCGGGCTCCGAGGTGCGCAGCCGCACCCTGGGGGTGCTGCGGGCGTCGATGAACTCCCCCATCGGGCTGTCGGCGAGCAGCTTCCCCTGCCCCAGCACGACGAGGTGGTCGACGAACGCGGCGGACTCGGCCATCAGATGACTGGAGACGAGGACCGTGCGCCCCTCGGCGGCGAGGCCGCGCATCAGCTCGCGGATCCAGATGATGCCCTCGGGGTCCAGTCCGTTGGTCGGCTCGTCCAGCAGCAGGACTCCCGGATCCCCCAGCAGCGCGGCGGCGATGCCCAGGCGCTGGCGCATGCCGAGCGAGAAGGTGCCGACGCGGCGCCGGGCGACCGCCGCCAGCCCGGCCTGCTCCAGTACCGCCTCCACCCGGGAGGCGGGAATGCCGTTGCTGACGGCGAGCGCGAGGAGGTGGTCGCGGGCCCTGCGGCCGCCGTGGGCCGCCTGGGGGTCGAGCAGGGCCCCGACCTGGCGCAGCGGGCTCTGGAGGTCGGTGAACCGGCTCCCGCCGATGGTGGCGGTGCCGGCGGTCGGCCGGTCCAGGCCGAGCAGCATGCGCAGGGTGGTGGACTTGCCGGCGCCGTTGGGCCCCAGGAAGCCGGTGACCCGGCCGGGCAGGACGTCGAAGGTGAGGTGGTCCACGGCGCGGTGGGTGCCGTAGTCCTTGGTCAGTTCGTGGATCTCGATGCGGTTCATGGCTCAAGACTCGCCGTCGGCCCGCCCCTCCTTCCTCCCCCGTGCGAGGGTGTCGTCTCCCCCACGTGGGGGAGACGGGGGCGGACCGCCTCCTGCCAGGATGGAGGCATGAACCAACTGCTCCGAGCCCCGTTCCGGCCGGTGACGTACTCGCGTTGGCTGCACCTGTGCGTGCCGCTGCTGCTCCTCGCGCTGTGGATGTTCATCAACCCGCGCTCGCCGTGGATGCCGCTGCTGATCGTCATACCGTTCGGCTTCGTCCCGTGGGTGCGGCTCGCCGAGGGGCTCCAGGCGCAGTTCCTGCTGACCCCGCAGGACCAGGGCCCGGAGGACAGCGGGATCAGCACCCTGCCGTCGGCCCGCTGGAGCGACCGGTGGCGGACCCTGCTGTGGCTGGAGATACGGCTGGTCGTCGCGGGGGCCGCCATGTTCGCGACGGTCTCGCTCCCGGTGATGTCCGTCGACCTGATCGCCACCGCGCTCGGGCACCCCCCCCTGACCGCGGAGTGGGCCATCCCCTTCACCCCGGCGCGGTGGGTGGCGGCGTTGCTCGCGCCGGTGCCGCTGCTCGTGCTGATCGTCGTCGTGGTCCTGCTCGGGGAGCTGATCACCTCGATCGCCCGGAGGCTCCTCGGGCCTTCGGCCGCCGAGCGGCTGACGGCACTGGAAGCGCGCACGGAGCAGTTGCTGGAGCGCACCCGCATCGCGCGGGAACTGCACGACTCCATCGGGCACGCGCTGACCGTGGCGGTCGTCCAGGCGGGCGCGGCGCGGGCGGCCGCGGACCCCGCGTTCACCGACCGCGCGCTGAGCGCCATCGAGGAGACGGGCCGGGCCGCGCTGGAGGATCTGGAGCGGGTCCTGCTGGTGCTGCGCGAATCGTCGCAGCAGCCGTCCCAGCGGCCGACGCTGGCGGAAGCGGACCGGCTGCTGGAGTCGGCGCGGGCCTCGGGGGCGGCGGTGGACGCGCAACTGACGGGCCCGCTGGAGAAGTTGCCCGGACCGGTCACCCGGGAGGGGTACCGGATCCTGCAGGAGGCCCTGACCAACGTGCTGCGCCACTGCGGGCCCGTTCCCGTCCGGGTGAGGGTGGGCGTGGCCGGCGGACGGCTGGATCTGGAGGTGACGAACCCGCTGCCGGAGGGCCCCTCCGTCATGTCGGGCGGCGGGAGCGGGCTGCGCGGGATGCGCGAGCGGGCCGCGCTGCTCGGCGGAGAGGCCGAAACCGGCCCCCACGAGGGTGATTGGCGGGTGCGCGCCCGGCTTCCGCTGGACCGAATACGCTGACCGGATGCCGGTTACCGTACTGCTCGTCGACGACGAACCCCTGGTGCGCGCGGGTCTGCGCGCCGTCCTGGACTCCCAGCCCGACATCGAGGTGGTGGGCGAGGCGGCCGACGGAGCCTCCGTCATCCCCCTCGTACGCCAGCTGCGGCCGGACGTGGTGGCGATGGACGTGCGGATGCCGCTGCTCGACGGGATCGAAGCGACCCGCGCGGTCCTGCGCTCGGTCGACTCCCCTCCGAAGATCCTCGTGGTCACGACCTTCGAGAACGACGAGTACGTCTACCAGGCGCTCCGCGCCGGCGCGGACGGCTTCCTGCTGAAGCGGGCCCGGCCCTCGGAGATCGTGCACGCGGTGCGGCTGGTGGCGGAGGGCGAGACTCTGCTCTTCCCCGCGGCCGTACGGGCCCTGGCCGCGGAGTACGGGAACCGGCAGGCGCGCGCGGTCCTGGAGCGGGCCGCGCTGACGGAGCGCGAGGAGGCCGTGCTGCGGCTGATGGCGCGCGGGCTGACCAACGTGGAGATCGCGGGCGAGCTGATCGTCGGCACGGAGACGGTGAAGTCACACGTCAGCGCGATTCTGGGCAAGCTGGGGGCGCGCGACCGCACCCAGGCGGTGATCACGGCGTACGAGTCCGGATTCGTTTCCCCGGCCTGAGGGGACGGGCTGATTCCGACCGATGGGGGGCCGCTTCTCGCAGCTGCGGCGAGAGGGCAGTACGATCCGGCTGACAGGGCCGCTAGCTGGGAGGACACACGTTGGGGCAGCTGACCGGCGGGGATCCTTCTCTGCTCCGGCGGATCAATTCGGCCGTGGTGCTGCGAGCACTGCGGGCGGCCGAATCGCCGACCCTCACCGACCTCACCCGCGCGACCGGGCTTTCCCGGCCGACGGTCGAGGGGGTGGTGGAAGGGCTGATGGGCACCGGGCTGGTGGTCGAGGCCGAAGCGGAGGAAGGCGCGCGGAGGCAGGGGCGGCCGGCACGCCGGTTCCGCTTCCGTGCCGAGGCCGGGCACCTGCTGGGCATAGAGATCGGCTCGCACCGGATCGCGGTACTGCTGTCCGGGCTGGACGGCCGGGTCATCGGAGCCGGGACCAAGGACGTCGCGGAGACCGCGTCGGCCGACGAACGGCTGGAGCGCGTCAGGGCGGCCGTCGCCGATCTGCTGCGCCGGGCCGGGGTGCCCCGGGACTCCCTGCGGGCCGTCGGTGTCGGCAGCCCCGGGATCGTCGAGGCGGACGGCACGGTCCGGCTCGGCACGGCGCTGCCCGGCTGGACGGGGCTACCGCTCGGGGAGCGGCTGCGGCGTTCGTTCCGCTGCCCGGTACAGGTCGAGAACGACGCCAACGCGGCGGCGGTCGCCGAGAACTGGAAGGGCGCGGCGCGGGGCATCGACGACATGGTGTTCGTGATGGCCGGGCTCAGCCCGGGCGCGGGCTCCCTGATCGGCGGCAGGCTGCACCGTGGCTTCGGTGGTGCGGCGGGCGAGATCGGCGCACTGCACCTGCTGGGCCGCGAGGTCACCCCGGAGCGGCTGCTGTCGACCACGGGCGAGCCGCTGCACCCCCTGGACGAGCCGGCGGTGGCCGAGGTGTTCGCCATGGCCAAGCAGGGCGACGCGGGTGCGGTGGCCGCCGTGGAGCGGTTCCTCCAGCGGCTGGTGCACGACGTGGCCGCGCTGGTCCTGGCGATGGACCCGGAAGTGGTGGTGGTCGGGGGCTGGGCGGCCGGCCTGGACGGGGTCCTGGACCCGCTGCGCCGCGAGCTGGAGCGCTACTGCCTGCGCCCGCCGAGGGTGGCGCTCTCCCTGCTCGGTGAGGCCGCGGTGGCCACGGGGGCGCTGCGGCTGGCGCTGGACCACGTGGAGGAAGAACTGTTCGCGGTGGAGAAAACGGTCACCGCCCGGTGACTCCGTCGGTTCCGCCCGGGCCCCATCGCCCGGCGGAACCACGGGCTCACGCATGACGCGTGGGTGTTCCACGAAGGCCTCACGACCTGCGACCACCTCGACGAGGACTCGTTCCCGGACCCGGAGCGCACACGGACGCTGCCCCTCGCGCCCGGGCGGGGCGGAAGGGGCAGCGGGTGGGGTTCCGGGTGGGGTTCGGGGTCAGGAGGCCGCGCGGGTTTCGGTGATCTCGACGCCCGAGTCGCCGAAGGTGAGGCGGCAGGTGTCGGCGCGGTACGTGGCCACGGAGACGGCGGCGGTGCCCTCGGCGGTGAAGTAGCGGGTGGTCACGAGGAGGACAGGGGCGCCGGGCAGGCGGTCCAGCTCCTTGGCGTCGTCGGCGCGGGCGGAGCCCAGCTCGACCGAGCGGTCCTGCCCGTCGAGCGCGAGCCGCTGGAGTTCCCGCAGGACGGCGCGGGCCCGCGCGGGCCCGGCGGGGGCGTCGATGGCGGAGAGCCCCGGCACGGACGCTGCGGGCACGTAGAGCAGCTCGGCGGCGACGGCCTGGCCCTGGGTGACGCGGGTCCGCCGGACGGTGTGGACGGGCTGGCCGGCGGCGGTGCCGAGGAGCTTGAGGACGGCGGCGGTGGGCACGCAGTCGACGGCGTCCACGGCCTCCCAGCCGTCGGCGCTCTCGGCGGGCCAGCTGTGCTGCGCGCTGCCGACGGCGACGCCCACGCGCGGCGGGGCGACGGTGGTGCCGACGCCGCGGCGGCGCTGCAGGCGGCCTTCGAGTTCGAGCTGCTCCAGGGCTTGGCGCAGGGTGGCGCGGGCGACTCCGAAGCGTGCGGCGAGCTCGCGCTCGTTGGGCAGGACCTCGCCCACGGCGAAGTCCTGGTCGAGCGCCTCGCTGAGCACGTTCTTGAGGTGCCAGTACTTCGGCTCCGGCACCGATTCGAGCTGCGTGGTCCCCACCCTGACTCCTCCTGCAATCGCCGCTATCGCCGAGTTCCAGCGGCAGTTCCGCGCCGCAGTTCCGCGCCTTTGTTTATTAAAGGTTCCTGCACTATCCCTGCGACGATAGGACGGCGCACCCCCTTGGTCAAGACCAATCCTCGCCGCTTTGCCGGGCAGATCGGGCATATGTAGCAAGCCGTTCACAGGATGTTCTCGCTCCCCCGCCCTTCGGCGGGAAGACGTCCGGGACGCGTCCGAAAGGTGCCGCAAAGCGTCCGGAAGGCTTCGGCGAGGGCACGGGAGGCGCGAGGGAGGGTTGTCGCCGGGGACTACCGGGCGGTAATCATGGGGCAGTCATTACTGACGGCCCGTCTCACACGCGTCCCCCGACGAGGAGCAGCATGACCGCCACGGTCTCCTTCACGATCGATTCGCCGCTGGGCCCCCGCACCGCCACCGTCGCCCATGAGCGCAAGGGCGCCGGCGAACCGCTCCTCCTGCTGCACGGCATAGGCCACCACCTCCAGGCCTGGCACCCGGTGACCGGCATCCTGGCCGCCACCCACGACGTCATCGCCGTCGACCTGCCCGGATTCGGCGCCTCCGGCCCGCTGCCGGCGGGCGTCCCCTACGACCTCTCCACCGTCGTCCGGGCGCTCGGCGCACTCTGCTCGGCGCTCGGCGTGGAGCATCCGCACGTCGCGGGCAACTCCCTCGGCGGGCTGCTCGCGCTGGAGATGGGCCGCGTCGGCCTGGCCCGCTCGGTGACCGCCCTCTCCCCGGCCGGGTTCTGGACGGAGGGCGAGCGCCGCTACGCCTTCACCGCGCTCCGCGCCCTGCGCGCGGGCGCCCGGGCGCTGCCCCGGCCCGCCCTGGAGCGGCTCTCCCGCAGCGCCCCCGGCCGGGCCGCGCTCACGGGCACCATCTACGCCCACCCCGCGCACCGGTCGCCGCAGGCCGTGGTCGCGGAGACCCTCGCCCTGCGGGAGGCGACCGGCTTCGAGGCGACGCTGGCCGCGGGGGGCTCCGTACGGTTCACCGAGGACGTACCGGACGTGCCCGTCACGATCGCCTGGGGCAGCCGCGACCGGCTGCTGCTGCGCCGCCAGGGCGTGCGCGCCAAGTACACCGTCCCCGGGGCGCGGCTGGTGCGGCTCCCGGACTGCGGCCACGTACCGATGAACGACGACCCGGCGCTCGTGACCCGCGTCATCCTCGACACCACCCACAGCACCTGCCCCGCTCACGACTCCGACACCGCTTCCTCCTCGGCACAAGCGCCGGCACACCCAACCGCCGAACGCCCATGACCTGCTGACGGCTGTTCATCCGCGGTTCGCGTGGGCGACGCGGCCGGTCCGGTGTGCGGCGGCACACTGGTCCGGCCCACCCCCGCCGGCCCCTGGAGAAGCACCGATGGCACCCCTGCCGCACACCCGACGGTCCCTGCTCGGCGGCTCGCTCGCCGTCCCCCTGGGGCTCGCCCTGTCCACCGCGTTCGCCGCGCCCGCCCTGGCGGCCTCGGCCGGAGCCCCTGCCTTCACCCGCTCCGGGCGCCCCTCCGCCCTCTGGGGGGCCCAGTCCGGTGAGATCACCGCTCACTCGGCGACCGTGTGGACGCGCTCCGACCGGCCGGCCCGGATGTCCGTCGAGACCTCCCCGAGCGAATCGTTCCGCTACGGCGTCCGCCGCCACGACGGCCCCTTCCTCGGCCCCGCCACCGACTACACCGGCACGGCGACCCTGCGCGACCTGCCGCCGGGCCGGCAGATCCACTACCGGGTCGTGCTCACCGACCCCGACGACCCGCGCCGCACGAGCGAGCCGGTGCGCGGCACGTTCCGCACCACACCCGTCTCCCGCCGCCACGACGTGCGCTTCCTGTGGTCCGGGGACCTGGCCGGGCAGGGCTGGGGCATCAACCCCGAGCTCGGCGGCTACCGCGTCTTCGACGAGATGCGGCTGCGCGACCCCGACTTCTTCCTCTTCAGCGGTGACACGATCTACGCGGACGGCCCGATCCAGGCGTCGGTGGCACTGCCCGACGGGCGCATCTGGCACAACGTGACCACCGAGGAGAAGTCGAAGGTCGCCGAGACCCTCGCCGAGTTCCGCGGGAACTTCCGCTACAACCTGCTCGACCGCAACCTGCGCGACTTCTACGCCCAGGTGCCCGTCCTCGCCCAGTGGGACGACCACGAGGTGCGCAACAACTGGTACCCCGGCCAGCTGATCGACGACCCGCGGTACACCGTCAAGGACGCCGACACCCTCGCCGCCCGCGCCCGCCAGGCCTTCGGCGAGTACTTCCCCGTCACCGACCTGCGGGGCGGCCGCGCCGAGGGGCGGATGTACCGGGTGCTGCGCCACGGCCCGCTGCTCGACGTGTTCGTCCTCGACATGCGCACCTACCGCGACGCCAACTCCCCCGGCCGTCAGACCGAGGACCCGGTCGGCATCCTCGGCACCGAGCAGCTGGCCTGGCTGAAGCGGGAGCTCTCGCGTTCCCGCGCCACCTGGAAGGTCATCGCCGCCGACATGCCGCTGGGCATCGTCGTCGCCGACGGCGCCACGAACTTCGAGGCCGTCGCCCAGGGCGACCCGGGGGCCCCGCTCGGCCGCGAGCTCCAGATCGCCGAACTCCTGCGCCACATCAAGCACCAGCACATCACCGGCACCCTCTGGCTCACCGCCGACGTCCACTACACCGCCGCCAACCACTACGCGCCCGAGCGCGCGGCCTTCGGTGACTTCGCGCCGTTCTGGGAGTTCGTCTCCGGCCCCGTCGGCGCGGGCGCGTTCCCGGCCGGGCGGCTCGACGCCACCTTCGGCCCGCGGACGGAGTACGTCCAGTCGGCGCCGGTCGCCAACATGTCCCCGGCCGAGAACCCCCCGTACTACGGCGAGGTCGAGATCGACGGGGACAGCGGCGAGCTGACCGTCCGGCTGCGCCGCCAGGGGGGCGGCGTGCTCTTCACCAAGAGCCTCCAGCCGGGCCGCGTCGGGCAGCAGTGACACGGGCGACGGATGCGGCGGAGCCTGCGGGCCACAAGGGAAATCAACTGGAAAACTGGGCGAAACCGACCAGATCGACGCTTAACCAGCCGGTCACAGATCGTTCGTGATCACGCAACACCCCTGAGCCACAGTGGTGTGCATGACTGACCGTAGCCCCGCCTCCTCCGCCGCCCGTCCCCACCGCCACCACTGGCGCCGGGACCTCGTCGAACTCGCCGCCCTCTTCTGCGCCGTGGCAGTGGCCGACGCCATCGCCAACCTCGTCGCGCACGGCCCCCGGGGCCCCTTCCTGCTGGTCGCCTCGGCGGTGGCGCTGCTGATCACGGCCGCCTTCCACACCTGGTGGGCACGCCGTCACAGTCATGCGCCGCCGCCCGGTGACACGGCGCCCTCGGATCCGGCGCCGCCCGCGGCCGCCGCACCCGTCGGCGCAGGTCCCGCCCCGGCGGCCACGGCCGCCCTGTGGCGGATGCGGACGACCGTACGGGACGAGCCCGGCAGCCTGGCCGCGCTCTGCACGGCCCTGGCCCGTCACCGCGTCGACATCCTGACCCTGCAGACCCACCCCCTCCCCGAGGGCGGCACCGTCGACGAGTTCCTCCTGCGCGCCCCGCAGGACCTCGCCTCCGCCGAACTCGCCCGGGCCGTCGCCCAGGCCGGCGGCCACAGCACCTGGATCGAACGGGCCGACGCCCACGACCTGGTGGACACCCCCACCCGGGTCCTGGGCCTCGCCACCCGCACCGCCCTGGACGCCGCCGAGCTCCCGCTCGCGCTGCGCCAGCTGCTGGGCCGCTGCACCATCCACTCGATCCCCGCCACCACCCTCTCGGGCCGCCCCAACGCGGGCGCCGACGCCCCCGTCGAAGGCGTCCTGGAAGCCACCGTGATGCGGCTGCGCGACCCCTCGGGCGGCGCCATCACCGTGGAGCGGCCGTACCTGCCCTTCACCCCGACCGAGTTCGCCCGCGCCCGGGCCCTCGTCGAGCTCGACGCCCGCCTCGGCCCGCGCGTCCCGCGCAGCCAGGACGTCCTGACCCTGCCCGAGGGCAACGAGATCACCGTCCGGCGCGCCGACGGCGCCGACCTCCCGGCCGCCCGCGCCATGCACGACCGCTGCTCGGAGCGCACGCTGGGCCTGCGCTACCACGGCCCGGTCGCCGACGCCGACCGCTACCTCGGCCACCTGCTGAGCCCCCGCTTCGGCCGCACCCTCGCCGCCACCACCGCCTCCGGCAAGCTCGTCGCCCTCGGCCACCTGCTGTGGGACGGGGACGAGACCGAGGTGGCCCTGCTCATCGAGGACGACTGGCAGCGCCGCGGCATCGGCTCCGAGCTGCTGCGCCGCCTCCTCGCGCTCGCCGTCGAGGCCGGGTGCGACAGCGTCTACGCCGTCACCCAGTCCTCCAACACCGGCATGGTCGCGGCGATGCGCGGCCTCGGCCTCCCCCTCGACTACCAGATCGAGGAGGGCACCCTGGTGATCACGGCCCGCCTCGACGCCACCCCGGTCAACTCGCGGCTGCCCTACGAGGTCCCGCGCGACCGGCTCCCGTACGAGCCCGGGACCAAGCCCCAGCGCTGAGCGACGGCCACCGGTCCGCGCCCGGGAACCCCCGGGCGCGGACCGCCCCGTACCCCCCGCGCCCCGGCCCGGACTTCGGCTCCGACAGGAGGTCAGGGTCGGTATGGTGATGACGCGGAGGCGTCCCGCATACGAAGATGGCGGGATGTCAGAGACCCTCCACAGCGACAGCGCAGCCCGTCTGCCCCGCCAGGTCGCCGATGCCTATGTCGACGAACTCATCGCCATCGACCCGATCGTGGGCACCTATCTCGGTGTCGCGACCAGTTACAGCAAACTGCCGGACTTCTCCCCCGCCGGCCGGGCGGCCGCCGCCTCTCTGGCGCGGGCCACCCTCGCCGCGCTCGACGCCGCCGAGCGGCTGCCCGGTGCGGACACCGACGCCGAACGCCGTTGCGGCCGCCTCCTGCGCGAGCGCCTGGACGCCGAACTCGCCGTCCACGACGCCGACGAGGACCTGCGCGCCGTCAGCAACATCCACTCCCCCGCGCACTCCGTCCGCGAGGTCTTCACCCTGACCCCGGCCGAGACGGAAGCCGACTGGGCCGCGATCGCCGAGCGGCTGCGCGGCGTTCCGGCCGCCTACGCCGGCTACCGCGAGAGCCTCGCCCTCGGCCTGGAGCGGGGGCTGTACGGCAGCCCCCGCCCCGCCGCCACCTTCGTCGGGCAGCTCACCACCTGGGCGGGCCAGGACGGCGACGGCGGCCCGGGATTCTTCGGCGAGTTCGTGGCCCCGGGCCCGGAGGCGCTGCGCGCCGAGCTGGACGAGGCGGCGGCCGGTGCGACGGCGGCCGTGGTCGAGCTGCGCGACTGGATGCGGGACGTGTACGCCCCGGCGGTCGCGGACGCGCCCGACCCGGTGGGCCGCGAGCGCTACGCCCGCTGGTCGCGCTACTTCAACGGCACCGACCTGGACCTGGACGAGGCGTACGCCTACGGCTGGGCGGAGTACCACCGGCTGCTCGCGGAGATGAAGGCCGAGGCGGCGAAGATCCTGCCGGGCGACCCGAACCCGTGGGACGCGCTGCGGCACCTGGACGAGCACGGCACCCACATCGAGGGCGTCGACGAGGTCCGGGAGTGGCTCCAGGGCCTGATGGACGAGGCCATCGAGAACCTCGACGGCACGCACTTCGAGCTCGCCGAGCGGGTCAAGCGCGTCGAGTCCATGATCGCCCCGGCGGGCGGGGCCGCGGCCCCGTACTACACCAACCCGTCGGAGGACTTCTCCCGTCCCGGCCGGACCTGGCTGCCCACCATGGGGCAGACCCGCTTCCCGGTGTACGACCTGGTCTCCACCTGGTACCACGAGGGCGTCCCGGGCCACCACCTCCAGCTCGCGCAGTGGACGCACGTCGCGGACCAGCTGTCCCGCTACCAGGCGACCGTCGGCCTCGTCAGCGCCAACGCCGAGGGCTGGGCCCTGTACGCGGAGCGCCTGATGGACGAGCTCGGCTACCTCAAGGACGCCGAACAGCGGCTGGGCTACCTCGACTGCCAGATGATGCGCGCCGCGCGGGTGATCGTGGACATCGGCATGCACCTGGGGCTGGAGATCCCGGCGGACTCGCCCTTCCACCCGGGCGAGCGCTGGACGGTCGACCTGGCGCAGGAGTTCTTCGGCCTGCACAGCGGGCGGCCGGCGGACTTCGTCGAGAGCGAGCTGACCCGCTACCTGTCGATGCCGGGCCAGGCCATCGGCTACAAGCTGGGCGAGCGCGCCTGGCTGCTGGGCCGGGACAACGCCCGCGCCGCGCACGGGGACGCCTTCGACCTGAAGGCGTGGCACATGGCGGCGCTGTCGCAGGGTTCGCTGGGGCTGGACGACCTGGTCGACGAGCTCTCCAAGCTCTGACCCGGCCGCCGCCACGGAGCCGACCGGAAACGCCGACGGGCCGGCCGCCCCCTGGAGGGGGTGGGCGGCCCGTTGTCGTACGCGGCGGCGCTGTCGTACGCGGTGGCGCGGTGGCGCGGGTCAGCAGCCGCAGTCGTCCGAGTCGGTGGGGGCGGTCAGCGGGTCGGCCTCGGCGCGCTGCTCGGTGCCCTGCCAGGTCTCGACCTCGAAGCCCTCCCGGATCCAGTACTCGATGCCGCCGAGCATCTCCTTGACCTGGAAGCCGAGTTCGGCCAGGGCGAGGGCGGAGCGGGTGCCTCCGTTGCAGCCGGGGCCCCAGCAGTACGTCACCACGGGGACGTTCCGGTCGAGGAGCTTGTCGGCCTGCTCGGGGATCAGGGCCGTCGGCAGGTGGATCGCGCCGGGCACGTGGGCCTGGTCCCAGGAGGGCGTGGAGCGGGAGTCGATCAGCTGGAAGCCGAGCTCGGCGCCCTGCTCGCGGTGGGCCTTGAAGGCGGCGGCCACGTCGGAGACGTCCGCGTGGAAGGCCAGGCTCGCGGCGAAGTACGCGGCGGCCGCGGCCGGGCTGGCCGGGGGGACCCGGAGCACGGGGTTGGCGGGGGCGGCGGGGGCAGTGCCGGTGGCGGTGGCGGTGGTGGCGTTCTGCGTCGTCGTCATGGCTCAAAATCTACGAACTGTTGATCATCCCCGGAAGTGGATTTCCCCGGCCTTTCCCTTGTTCCGGCGGGGATTCCCCTGCTAGAACTCCGGCATGACCGGCTATTCCCCCGACGCCACCGACTGGCGCATCCTGGCGGCCCTCCAGCAGGACGGCCGCGCCAGCTTCACCGAGCTGGCCCGTACCGTCTCCATGTCCGCGAGCGCCGTCACCGAACGGGTCCGCCGGCTGGAGGACGCCGGGATCATCACCGGCTACACGGCCGTCGTCGACCACGAGAAGCTGGGCAAGGCCATCCTGGCGCTGGTCCGGCTGCGCTACCCGCACGGCAACTACAAGCCGTTCCACGACTTCCTGGAGGCGACCCCGGAGATCCTGGAGGCCCACCACGTCACCGGCGACGACTGCTTCGTCCTCAAGGTCGCCGCCCGCTCCATGGGGCACCTGGAGGAGGTCACGGGCCGGATCTCCGGGCTCGGCGCGGTGACCACCAGCGTCGTCTACTCCTCCCCGCTGCCCCGGCGTCCGCTCAGTCCGTGACCGTTCGGTCCGCGACCCCGGCCGTGCGGTGGCGCACCACAGAGCCGCCGCGCTGCTTGACGATCTCCAGCTGGGCCTGGACCCGGGTGCGCAGGTCTCCGACGTGGCTGACGATGCCGACGCTGCGGTCCCGTTCCCGCAGGGAGTCCAGGACGTCGAGCACCTCGTCCAGGGCCTGGTCGTCGAGGCTGCCGAAGCCCTCGTCGATGAAGAGGGTGTCCAGGCGCATGCCGCCCGCCTCGTCGGTGACCACGTCGGCCAGTCCCAGGGCCAGCGCGAGCGAGGCGAAGAAGGTCTCGCCGCCCGAGAGGGTGGCGGTGTCCCGCTCGCTGCCCGTCCAGGCGTCCACCACGTGCAGCCCCAGACCGGAGCGGCCCCGGCCGCCCGAGCGGGCATCGGAGTGCACCAGGGTGTAGCGGCCGCCGGACATCCGCAGCAGCCGTACCGTCGCCGCCGCGGCGACCTGCTCCAGCCGGGCCGCCAGGACGTACGCCTCCAGGCGCATCCGGCGCTCGTTGTCGGCGGAGGTGCCCGCGGTGAGTCCGGCGAGCCGGGCCACGCGCTCGTACGCCTCGCGCAGCGGTCCCAGCGCCCGCAGCTCCTGCTCGGCCTGCCGGGAGAGCCGGTCCAGCTCGGCGCAGCGCAGCCGGGCGGCGTCCACGGCGGAGCCGGCCGTGCGCAGCCGGGCGGCGGCGCGGGCCTCCTGTTCCTCGGCGGTCCGGGCGTCGGCCGGGGGCAGGGCCGCCGCGCGGGCGGTGTCCTGCTCGGCGTGCCGGTCGGCGAGCATCGCCTCCTCGGCCTGCCAGGCGTCCGTGCGGTGCTGGAGGCCGGTGCGTTCGTACTCGGGGAGGACGGCTTCGGCCGCGGCCTCGGTGGTGTCGAAGCCGGCCTTGAAGGCGGCGTCGGCCAGCTGCCCGTCGGCCTCCTTCAGGCGCGCGGCGGTGACCTCGGCGCGGCGCAGCGCCGCGGCGGCGCCGGTGACCATGCGGATCCGGTCCTCCAGGGTGCGGGCGCGGGCCGCGACGCTGGGCGAGTCGCCCCGTACGAGGACCAGTTCGGCCTCCAGCGAGGCCTGCTCCTGGTCGAGGGCCTCGCGCCGGGAGGCCCGGGCCGCGGCCCGGCGTTCGGCATCGAGCCGGTCGGAGCTGCGTACGTCGTGCTCCCGCTCGGCGCGGGCGAGGCGCTCGCGGGCGGTGTGCAGTCCGGCGGCGTCCGCGTGGGCGGCGGCGTGCCGGGAGCTCAGGTCCGAGGTGAGGGCGAGGAGTTCGGCGGTGGTGGCGTCCCCGGCGGCGGAGGCGGCCTCGGCCTCGGCCTCCTGGACGGCGGCGAGCCTGCGCTCGACGGCGGCCCGGCGCTCCTCGGCCTGCTCGGAGCGGGCCTGGGCGGCGTCCTCGGCGGCCCGGTCCACGTGGCCGGGGGCGGGACGGGCGGGAGCGGGGTGCTCCGCCGATCCGCACACCGCGCAGGGCTCGCCGGGGTGGAGGGCCTCGGCCAGTTCGGCGGCGATGCCGCGCAGCCGGGCCTCCTTCAGCTCCAGCCAGCGTTCCCGGGCGGCGGTGGACTCCTCGCGTACGGAGAGCAGTTCGCCGGAGGCGGCTTCGGCGGCCGCCCCGAGTTCGTCGCGGCGGCGGGCGGCGGTCAGCTGCATCCGGGCCGGTTCCAGCCGGCCCGCGAGCTGCTCGGCCAGGGTGGCGGCCTGCTGGGCGGCGTCGACCCGCTCCTGGAGCGCGGCGCGGGTGGCCTCCCAGCGGGCGAGCCAGTCGGCGGACTCCTGCCGCTGCTCCTCGGCGTCACGGGACTCGCGCTCCAGCGTGGCGCGCTCGCGGCCGATCTCGGCGCTGCGCTGCTCCGCCCGCTGGGCGGCGCCGGCCGCGCCGAGGTCCTCGCGCAGCCGCTGCTCGACGGCGGCCAGCTGCTCGGTGCCCGCTCCGGCGAGGGGCGGGGGCAGCTCGGAGCGGGCCACGCCCTCGGCGTGCGCGGCGGTGAGGTGGGCGCCGGCCGCGGCCCCGCGCAGTTCCAGGGCGGGGGCCACGAGGGCGCCCCGGCGGGCCCGGTCCAGGAGTTCCCGTACGCGTTCGCGCTCCGGGGCGGCGTCGGCCAGCAGGGCCGCCCGGCGGGCGGTCTCGGCGTGCCGGTGCTGGAGCCGGTCGAGCTCGCGTTCCTCCTCGGCGGCGCGCCGGGCGGCGGCGTGGCGTCCCTCGGCAGCGGCGAGGGTGTACTCGGCGACGGTGAGCCGCTCCCGGGCGGAGCAGCGGGCGACGGCCGCCCAGGCCCGGACGGCGTCGGCGAGGCCGGGGTCGCCGGGCTGGTGGGCGGGCAGCGGCCAGGCCCGCAGGTCGGCGCAGTCCCCGGCGGCCTGGGCGAGCCGCTGGGCGGCGGCGAGGACCTTCTCGTCGCCGGCCCGCACCTTGGCCTCGGCGGCGCGGCGGCGGTCGGCGAGCAGGGTCTCGACGGCGGCGAAGCGGCGGGTGTCGAAGAGCCGTCCCAGCAGCCGGCCCCTGGCTTCGGCGCCGGCCCGCAGGAACTGGGCGAACTCGCCCTGCGGCAGCAGCACCACCTGGCAGAACTGCTCGCGGCTCATGCCGAGGAGCTGTTCGATCTCCTCGCCGATCTCCTGGTGGGAGCGGCTCAGCCCGGTCCAGCCCTCCCCGGTGTGCTCGCGCAGCAGGCTCTGGGCCTTGTCCCTGGTGGTGCCGGTGCCGCGTTTCTTGGGGCGGTCCTGTTCGGGGCGCCGGGTGATCTCCAGGCGGCGGCCGCCCGCCGTGAGTTCGAGGGTGACCTCGGTCGGGGTGTCGGGGGCGGCGTGGTCGCTGCGCAGGGTGGTGCCGGGGGCCTGGCGGGAGCCGGGGACCGATCCGTAGAGGGCGTAGCAGACGGCGTCGAGGACGGAGGTCTTACCGGCTCCGGTGGGGCCGTGCAGGAGGAAGATCCCGGCGCCGGACAGGGCGTCGAAGTCGATCTCCTGGGGTTCGGCGAAGGGGCCGAAGGCGGTGACCTGGAGCCGGTGCAGCCTCATCGGGTGCCCTCCTGGAGGCCTTCGCGGTCCGAGCGGTCCTGGCGGTGTTCCTCGCGGGCGGCCTGGACGCGCACCTCGTCGAAGGCACCGCGCAGCACGGCCCGCTCCGCCTCGTCGGCGCTGCCGCCGCCGCGGACGTGGGCGACGAAGTCCTCGGCGATCTCCTGGTCGCTGCGGCCCCGCAGGCGCTGCGCGTAGGAGGCGGCGCCGTCCTCCTCGCGGCCCTCGGGGTCGAAGGCCAGGCTGAGGGTGTGCGGGAAGCGGGCGGCGAGGCGGGCCATGGGGTCCTCGGGGCGGACCGGGTCGGTGAGGGTGGCCTCGACCCAGCTGTCCTCGCGGCCGGTGAGCGCGGGGTCGTCGAGGAGGTCCTCCAGGCGTCCGCGCAGCCGGGCGAGCGGCCGGGGGACGGGGGTGTCGATCCGCTCGGCGGTGATCTCCCCGGCCGGGCCCAGTTCGATCAGCCACATGGTCTTGCGGTGGTCGGCCTCGGAGAAGGAGTAGGCGAGCGGGGAACCCGAGTAGCGGACCCGTTCGTTGATCGTCTGGCAGCCGTGGAGGTGGCCGAGGGCGGCGTAGTCGATCCCGTCGAAGACTGCGGCGGGGACGGCCTCGACCCCGCCGACGGCGATGTCGCGCTCGCTGTCGCTGGCCTGCCCGCCGGTGACGAAGGCGTGCGCGAGGACCACCGAGCGGGTGCCGGGGGCCCGGCCGGCCAGGTCGGCCCGGATCCGGTCCATGGCCGCGCCCAGCACCGCCTCGTGGCTGACCTTCTGCGCGCCGAACTCCTCCTTGACCAGGGCCGGTTCCAGGTACGGCAGCCCGTACAGGGCGACGTCACCGTGTACGTCGGCCAGCACCACGGGGTCGGCGCAGCCCGCCGGGTCGGTCCTGAGGTGGATCCCGGCCCGGCCGATCAGCCCGGCGCCGACACCGAGGCGGCGGGCGGAGTCGTGGTTGCCGGAGATCATCACGGTCGGCACGCCGAGGTCGGCGAGCCGGTGCAGGGCCCGGTCGTACAGCTCGACGGCGGGCAGCGGGGGCACGGCCCGGTCGTAGACGTCCCCGGCAACGAGGACGGCGTCGACCTCGTGCTCGCGGACGGCCTCGACGAGGTGGTCGACGAAGGCGGCCTGGGCGCCGAGCAGGTTCACGCGGTGGAAGGACCGCCCCAGATGCCAGTCGGAGGTGTGCAGGAACTTCACTCGACCGCTCCGACCCGCACGCCTGTCTCCTTCGTGGCTCCGCACCGACCCTCCAGGCTAACCCCTTCCCAGCTGACCCGGTCGTTCCCGTCCACCGGCCCCGTTACGGGATCATGGCGCCGCTGCGACAGGTCTGTGGCCGAACTCCCCTGGCGGCTTCGGGCCCTTGAATCCGCCGTGCGCCGCTGGCTAGCTTCGCCGCATGCCGCTCACCTCCGCCCTACGCATCCGTCCCGCGCTGCTCGCCGCCGGCTCTGCCGCGCTGCTGGCCGTGACCGCCGCCGTCCCCTCGGCCGCCGCACCCGCCAAGGCCCCCGGGGCCGCTCCCGGGGTGGTCCTGGAGTGGTACGACACCACCGCCCGGACCGTCGCCGCGACGGCCGCCCCGACCCAGATCACCAACAGCCGCACCTGGGCGATCAGCTGGATCGCCGCCGCCCGCGCCACCCGCGAGGCCCCGGCCGGACCCGGCCGGGCCGGGTTCCAGGACGCCGCCGTGGCCTCCGCCGTGCACGACGTACTGGTGGCGCTCGCCCCCGCGCGCAGGGCCGAGCTCGACGCGGCCCTGGCCGCCACCCTCGGCCGGGTCCCGGACGGCGCGGCCCAGGACCAGGGCGTCGCCGCCGGCGCCCGGCAGGCCGGCGCCGTGCTCGCCTCCCGGGCCGGGGACGGCCTGGACCCGGCCTCTGTCAACGCCCCCTTCGCGGTGCCGCCCGCCGCCCCGGGCGTGTGGCAGCCCACCCCGGACGGCTACGCCCCGGCCGTGCAGTACGGCAACCGGCTGGCCAGGCCGTTCCTGCTGGAGCGCGCCGACCAGTTCCGGCTGGGCCCGCCGCCCGCGCTCGACTCCCGCCGCTACCGCACCGACCTCGCGGAGGTGCGTGCGTACGGGGCCGCCGACAGCGCGGTGCGCACCCCGCGCCAGACCGAGACGGCGAAGTTCTGGTTCGGGTCCTCGCTGACCCTGTACACGGAGCCGCTGCGGGTGGCCGTGGCGCGCTCGCACCGCTCGACCGCCGACCAGGCGGCGCTGCTCGCGCTGTTCCACGCGGCCGAGGTGGACACGCAGATCGCGACCTCCGACAGCAAGTACACCTACCTGCGGTGGCGTCCGGTGACGGCGATCCGGACCGGCTCCCTCGGCACCGACCCGGCCTGGACCCCGCTGCACCAGACCCCGGCGCACCCGGACTACCCCAGCGGCCACGCCACGTACGCGGGCGCCGCACAGGCCGTGCTGGACGCGCTCGCCGGTCCGGTGACCGCCCCGTTCGGCTTCACCAGCGACACCGCGCCGGGCGTGCGCCGCACGTACACGAGCTGGCGCCAGCTGACCCAGGACAACGTGGACGCGCGCGTCTTCTCGGGCATCCACAGCCGCACCGCCGACGAGGCGGGCGTCGAGCTGGGCGGGGCGGTCGGCCGGTACGCGCTGCGCAACGCCGACCGGCTGTTCGGCGAGCTCTGACGGCAGGACGGGGCGGCGGCGGCCGCGCGGTTCAGCCGTCGCCGTACGCCTCGCCGCCGAGCTCGAAGCCGGCCGTCCCCGCGGTGACGTCGGCGAGCCAGGCCCGGAAGGCCTCGATGTCCGCCTCGGGGAGGCCGATCTCGATCGAGACGGCCTCCCCGTAGCGCACGTCGAGCACGGCCCGGCCGGTGGAGCGCAGGTCGTTCTGGGTCTTGCCGGCCCGCTGGTGGTCGACGGTGACGGTGGCGAGCCGGTAGCGGTGGCGGGTGACGGTGCCGAGGGCGTCGAGGGCCTCGCCGACGACTCCGCCGTAGGCCCGGATGAGCCCGCCGGCGCCGAGCTTCACGCCGCCGTAGTAGCGGGTGACCACGGCGACCGCGTAGCGGATGTCGCGCCGGGTCAGCATCTGGAGCATCGGCACCCCGGCGGTGCCGCCGGGCTCGCCGTCGTCGCTGGCCTTCTGCACGGAGGCGTCGGCGCCGATCACGTAGGCGTAGCAGTTGTGCGTGGCGGTGGGGTGCTGCTTGCGGACGCGCGCGATGAACTCCTGCGCCTCGCGCTCGGTCGCCGCGGGCGCGAGCGAGCACAGGAACCGCGAGCGGTTGATCTCGGACTCGTGCGTCCCCTCACGGGCCACCGTCACGTACTGGTCTGCCTTCACCGGTCCACCCTACGGGCCGGGCCGCCGGGAATCGGACGGCTGTGCCCGTGGTTGTCCCGACGAGCACGACGAGCACGACGAGCACGACGAGCACGACACCGGAACGGCAACAGGAGGCGGCGCACGTGTACGGCGACCCGGCAACCATCCGCAAGATCCTCACCGAGCTCGGCGACACCTGGGCCGTGGTGGGGCTGTCGAACAACGAGGACCGGGCGGCCTACGGCGTCGCGCGGGTGCTGAAGCAGTTCGGCAAGCGCGTGGTGCCCGTGCACCCGAAGGCCGAGACGGTGCACGGGGAGCCCGGCTACGCCTCGCTGGAGGAGATCCCGTTCAAGGTGGACGTGGTGGACGTCTTCGTGAACAGCACCCTGGCGGGCGCGGTCGCCGACGAGGCGGTCGCGGCGGGCGCGGAGGCCGTCTGGTTCCAGCTGAACGTGGTCGACGAGGCGGCTTTCGCCCGGACCCGCGAGGCGGGTCTGGCCATGGTCATGGACCGCTGCCCGGCCATCGAGATCCCCGCCCTCTGACGGGTCCGGTCCGCGGGTCCCGCCCCGCCCGTCAGCGCGGGGCGACCACGCCGGGTACCGGCGGGATCGACACGGCCATGGTCATCTCCATCGGGTCCTGGCCCTCGTTGCGGTAGGCGTGCGGGGTGTTCGCCTCGAAGGAGACCGCCCCGCCCGCCGGGACCACGTAGCGCTCGTCTTCGATGACCAGGGTCAGTTCCCCGGCCGTGACGTGCAGCATCTCGAAGGTGCCGGCCGGGTGCGGGTCCGAGGCCGTGCCGTCCCCGGGCTCCAGCCGGTAGGTCCACATCTCGACCGGCCCGCGCCGGTCGTCGCCGAGCAGCATGTGCGCCTCGCTGCCCGCCACGCCGGCCCACATGCGCACCCCCTGCCCCGGGAGCACCACGTGCACCGTCGGGCCGCGGTCGTGGTCCAGCAGGGTGGTGATGCTGACCCCGAGGGCGTCGGCCAGTTTGACCGTGGTGCCGACGCTGGGGTTCGTACGGGCCTGCTCGATCTGGATGATCATGCCGCGGCTCACTCCCGCGCGGGCCGCGAGCGCGTCCAGGGTGAATCCGCGCTCACCTCGCCACCGCTTGAGGTTCCGTGCGAGCGCCTGGGTGAGCTGTTCGAGATCCGACACCATTCCGTCCAATATTTTGGATGACACAGTTCAACAGACTGAACTAACCTGCGTTGTACTCCACGCTGCACTGCCGCGTTCATCACACTGTACTGCGAGGTCCTTCCATGACCGCCCTGTTCGCCCTGGCCACAGCCCTGCTGTGGGGACTCGCCGACTTCGGCGGCGGGCTCCTGACCCGCCGGATACCCGCGGTCACCGTGGTCGTGGTCTCGCAGATCGCCGCCGTCGTCGTGCTCGGGGCGGTCGTCATCGGCACGGGCGCCTGGAGCGAGGCCGGACCCCAGCTGTGGTTCGCGGTCGCCGCCGGCCTCGTCGGACCGGCCGCCATGCTCAGCTTCTACAAGGCCCTGGCCCTCGGCCCGATGGGTGTGGTCTCCCCGCTCGGCTCCCTCGGCGTGGTCGTACCGGTCGGAGCGGGGCTGCTGCTGGGCGAGCGGCCCGGCCTCGGACAGTTCGCGGGCATCGCCGTCGCGGTCGTCGGCATCGTCCTCGCGGGCGGACCCGAACTGCGCGGGGCTCCCGTGCAGCGGCGCGCCGTCGTGCTCACCCTCGTCGCCGCCTTCGGCTTCGGCGCGGTGATGGCCCTGATCTCCGAGGCCTCCTCCACCCTGACCGGGCTGTTCCTCGCACTGTTCGTCCAGCGGGTCACCAACGTCGCCGTGGGCGGCACCGTCCTGTGGGCGCAGTCGCGGCGCGGGATCCCGGCCCTGCCCGAGAGCACCGGGCCGCGCGTGCTGTGGAGCATGCTGCCCGCGCTGGTCTTCGTCGGGCTCGCGGACGTCGCGGCGAACGGCACCTACTCGGTGGCCGCGCAGAACGGTCCGGTGACCGTGGCCGCCGTACTCTCCTCGCTCTACCCGGTGATCACCGCGCTCGCCGCCTTCGCCGTGCTCAAGGAGCGCCTGCGCGCGGTCCAGGCGGCCGGCGCCGGCCTGGCCCTGGCGGGCACCGTGCTGCTCGCGGCCGGCTGAGACCGAAGGGCCGTAGGGGCCCCAGACGGCCTAGGCCCCGCCCTGTTCCGCCTCCGCCAGCCGTGCCAGCCCGCGCAGCTGCTCCGGGGTCATCCCGTCCGGGATCGGCACCGGCGCCGGGGTGCGCAGCGGGGGCTGCCAGCCCGTCGCGGGCTCCCAGCGGCGGACGATCCGGGCGGGCGCCCCGGCCACCACCGCGTGGTCCGGCACCTCGCCCCGTACGACGGCACCCGCGGCCACCACCACGTTGCGGCCCAGCCGGGCCCCGGGCAGGATCACCGCGCCCGTGCCCAGCCAGCAGCCGGGTCCGATCTCCACCGGCGCGCTGCGGGGCCACTGCTTGCCGACGGGCTCGTGCGGGTCGTCGTAGCTGTGGTTGGTGGAGGTGATGTACACCCCGGGCCCGCAGAAGGTGTCGTCGCCGATGCTGATCCGGGTGTCGGCGATGACGTGGCTGCCCCGGCCGAGGACCACGCCGTTGCCCAGCACCAGGACCGGGTCCCGGCCGAGGTCGAGGTCCGGCATCATCCCGGCGGTCAGGGTGACCTGCTCGGCGATGATGCAGTGCGAGCCGAGCCGGATCCAGCGCTCGCCGAAGACGGTGCCCTGGGGGAAGGCGAGCCGGGTGCCGTCGCCGATGGCGCCGAAGCGCAGCCGGCCCGGGTTCTGCGCGGTGACCGCTCCCGCCTGCTGCATCCAGCGCCAGCCCGCGTGCGCGACGCGGCCGGCGACCCGGCGGCGCAGGGCCGTCAAGGATGAGAACGTGTTCTGGTTCTTCGGCACCCGGCCACGGTAGTGGGCCGGGCGCCGGACGGCCTGACCACGCTCCTGTGATCTTCACCCCATCGCCGGTACGGGCCCGGACGTGCCCTACGGTGCCGGTAGCGCGACAGCCGAAAACCGAAACAGAGGGAATGCGCATGACCCATCAGGCGACCCACGGCCAGGCACTCGTCGCGGGCGTCGGCGACCGGCACCCGTCCGTCGACCCGACCGCCTTCACCGCTCCGACCTCGGTCGTCGTCGGCGACGTGACGCTGGCCGCCGGAGCGAGCATCTGGTACTCGGCCGTCCTGCGCGCCGACTGCGGCCCGATCACGCTCGGCGCGGACAGCAACGTGCAGGACAACTGCACGCTGCACGTGGACCCCGGCTTCCCGGTGTCCATCGGCGAGCGCGTCTCCATCGGCCACAACGCGGTGGTGCACGGCTGCACGGTCGAGGACGACTGCCTCATCGGGATGGGCGCGACCGTGCTGAACGGCGCGGTGATCGGCGCCGGCTCCCTGGTCGCCGCCCAGGCCCTGGTCCCGCAGGGGATGGTGGTCCCGCCCGGCTCCCTGGTCGCGGGCGTGCCCGCGAAGGTGCGGCGCCCGCTCACCGAGGAGGAGCGCGAGGGGATCAAGGTCAACGCCGCCATGTACACGGAGCTGGCGAAGCAGCACCGCGCCTCGGTGACCCCGCAGGCCTGACCCGGGCCGCCGCCCCGGCCCAGGAGGCCGGGGCGCGGCCGGGGCGCGGCCGTACGGTCAGTCCGTGACGCCGGCCGGGGTGCCCGGGGCCGCCGCCGGTTCGGCCTCGCGGACCGCGGCCGCCGCCTTCTTCATCCGGGCGCGCACCACCAGCGTCACCGTGAGCCCGAACAGCAGGGCCAGTACCAGCGCCAGCCACGAGAAGCGCTTGAGCCAGGGCTCCGCGACGATCCCGACCGAGTAGATGACCGCGGTGGTGCCGCCGGCCCACAGGATGCCGCCGAGGACGTTCGCGACCAGGAACCGCCAGTACGGCATGCGCAGCACGCCCGCGAGCGGCCCGGCGAAGATCCGCAGCAGAGCCACGAACCGGCCGAAGAAGACGGCCCACATGCCCCACCGGTCGAAGGAGCGCTCGGCGAGGGCCACGTGCTCCGGCCCGAAGTGCTTCGGGAAGCGCCGCCCAAGCTTCTCCAGCAGCGGTTTGCCGCCCCGGCGTCCGATCGCGTAGCCGATGGAGTCGCCGATGATCGCGCCCGCGATCGCGCAGAGGCCCAGGACCACGGGGTCGATCTCCCCGTGCTGCGATGCCAGCAGCGCCGAGCTGACGAGGATGATCTCGCCCGGCAGCGGGATGCCCAGGCTTTCCAGTCCGATGACCAGTCCCACCAGGAGGTAGACACTGATCGCCGGAATCGTCTCCAGCCATTCCTGGATGTGCACCGGTACGTCCTCCCGAGTCGTGACCCGGCATGCCCCCGTGACACGCCGAACGGGCAGCCTATCCGCTCCTCACCCGCTCCTCACCACAGTCTTTGCCCGCAGCGGCAGTTCGCGCGAGGAACGACCGGCGAACACTTCACGACGGCCGGATCCCGGCACCCAGGCCTGCCGGTCCGCGTCCCAGGAGGACAGGGTCCGCGCGTCGACGGTCACGGTGACCCGCTGGGACTGCCCCGGGGCCAGGGTCAGGCGCCGGTAGCCGGCCAGGGCGCGCACCGGCTGGTCGAGTTCCAGGTCCGGCGACGGGCCGACGTACACCTGCGCCACCTCGGTGCCCTTGCGGCGGCCGGTGTTGCGGACGGTGAACTCCACGCGCAGCCCGCCGCGTTCGGGCCGGACGGTGAGCTGCTCGTAGGCCCAGGTCGTGTACGAGAGCCCGTGCCCGAAGGGGAACAGCGGCTCCACCCGCCGCGCGTCGTACCAGCGGTGCCCGATGTGCACGCCCTCGGTGTACTCCTGCCGGCCGCCCGCGCCCGGGTAGCGCAGCGGGTTCCCGGCGGCCGGGGTCTCGCGCTCGTCGGCCGGGTAGGTCTGGGTGAGCCGGCCGCCCGGGTCCACGTCCCCGAAGAGGACGTCGGCGGTGGCGCCCGCGCCCTCCTGGCCCGGGTAGTACATCTGCAGGACGGCCCCGGTCCGCGCGAGCCAGGGCATGGTCGTGCTGGACGGGGTGTTGAGCACCACCGTGGTGCGGGGGTTGGCGGCGGTGACCGCCTCGATCAGCGCGGCCTGCCCGCCCGGCAGCCCCAGCGAGGGCCGGTCGCGGCCCTCGCCGGAGTCCTCGTAGGCGAACAGCACGACGGCCTGCGCCGCCTTGGCGGTGCGCACCGCCTCGGCGACGTCGGCGGCGCGGCTCGCGCGGGTGATGTGCCGCAGCCGGAAGCGCTGGCCCCGGGTCCCGCCGTGGGCGGAGACGGCGAGCCGGTGGACACCGGCCTTGAGGGCGAGGGTGCGGCGGCGGACGCTCATCCCGTCGGGGGCCGAGCCGAGGAGTCCGCCCTCGTACCGTTCGGCAGCGCCCTGCCGCACGGGGAACAGCTCCTCCCCGTCGAGCCGTACGGAGGGCCGCGCGCCGGTGTGGTGGACGAGCAGGGTCCACTCGTCGTCGGCGGCCAGGGTGAAGGAGCCCTCGTGGCTCCAGGCGCGGCCGGCGTCCAGGGTGCGGTCGTCCAGGTCGGCGGGCGGGGTCAGCAGGGCGGGCGGCAGGGCCCGCCCGTACAGGTCCTCGCCGAGGGCGTGGCGGACGGTGGCGCCGTTCCCGGCCCGGCGCCGGATCGCGGCGAGCGGGGAGTCGGCCCGCTCGGGGACCACGTGGGCGCTGCCGCCGCCGCTGACGAAGGGCACCTGTCCGGTGGGCCCGATCACCGCGAGGGAGCGGGCCGCCGCACCGGTCAGCGGCAGGGTGGCGCGTTCGTTGCGCAGCAGCACCGCCCCGGCCGCGGCCACCTTGCGGGCGGTACGGGCCCCGGCGGCGGGCTCGCGCGCGGGGCGCGCGGGCCGCCGCGCGGCCAGCAGCCCGAACCGGTCCAGGGTGGTCAGGATCCGGCGTACGGCGAGGTCGACGGCTTCGGGGGGTACGGAGCCGCCGCGCACGGCCTCGCGCAGGGGCCCGCCGAAGCGGGCGCCGCCGGGCATCTCCATGTCGAGGCCGGCGGTGATCGAGGCGACGGTGGCGTGGGTGGCGTCCCAGCCGGACATGACCCAGCCGTCGAACCCCCAGCGGCCGCGCAGCACCTCGTCGAGGAGGTGGCGGCTCTCGCCCACGTGGACGCCGTCGACCTTGTGGGAGGCGCCCGTCATCGCGCCGGCCCCGGCGGCGGCCGCGGCCTCGAAGCCGCGCAGCTCGGTCTCGTGCAGGGTCCGGTCGGTGGCGGTCACGTCGAGGGTGTCGTGGCCCTGCTCCTGGTTGGCGAGGGCGAAGTGCTTGACGGAGGCGATCAGGCCCTCGTCCTGGATGCCGCGGACCACCTCGGCGACGAGGTCGGCGGTGAGTTTGGGGTCCTCGGAGAAGGTCTCGAAGGCGCGGCCCGCGTACGGGGTGCGGATGAGGCCCGCCATCGGCGCGAGCAGGACGTCCTGGCCGAGCGCGCGGCCCTCCCGGCCCAGGACCCGCCCGTACTCGCGGGCCAGCGCGGGGTCGAAGGCGGAGGCGAGGAGCACGGGCGCGGGCAGTGCGGTGGCGTGCTGGGCGACGCTCACCCCGGCGGGTCCGTGGGCCAGGCGCAGCGCCGGGATGCCCAGGCGGGGCACGCCGGGCAGGTACCCGGCCTGGCCCAGCGGTGCGGGGTCCGGGGCGCCGTGCAGGAGGGCGGTCTTCTCGTCCGGGGTGAGCCGGTCGAGGAGGGCGTCGATGCGGGCGGCGGTGGCGGGTTTCCCGGCGGCGGGCGACGGCTCCCCGTGGGGCGGCGGCCCGGGCGCTCCGACGGCCCCGGGCGGCACGGTGGCCACGCAGCCCGCGAGGGGGCCGGCCGCGCCCACCGCACCGAGCAGCCGGATCGCGGAACGTCTGGACACGGCCTCGTTCACGGTCGCTCCCTGGGCCGGCGCGGTTCGGCGGGAGCGGGCCGCGCCGGCCCGCTCCCGCGTCCACTGTGCGCCGCCTTCCCGGCCGGGCCGGGCGGGACGCGCCCTCGGGGCCGCGAGGTTCAGCCCTGCGGCGGCCGCGGTGCGGGGAGCCGGCCCCCGCTAGGGCCTGTCGCAGCGGGCTCAGGCGTCGGGGTCGCGGGTGCAGAGGTGCCCGGAGGGGCAGGCGGAGCAGCCCTTGACCTCGGCGAGCTCGGCGACGGCCGCGAACAGTTCGAGGGCCCGCTCCACGGACCCGATGCCCTCGTACGCGGCGAACCTCTCCGGGTCGGCGACGGTGCCCTCGGCCATGTTGAGCCTGAGGAATCCGAGCGCCGTGAACTCCTCCGGACTGATGTCGCCGGGCCGGGCGGGGATGCACACCTGCGGGAGGACGCTCGCCTCCAGGGTGTCGGCGAAGACCCACGGCTCCCCGGGGCGTCCGGGGCGCCGGCTGACGACCCTCAGCAGGGTGAGGCCCTCCTCGATGCCGACGAGGACACCGCCGTGGGCATGCAGCTCGTGCAGTCCCCTACGCACTTCCCCGCCGGCCGGGTCGACCCCGAGCGCCTCGGCGGCCCGGGCCACGGGGAGCGGGGCGACGGAGTCGCCGTCGCGGAGCAGCACGGTGCCCTCGTCGATGGCGATGTCGAGGTGTACGGCCTGCAGGGGGACGCGGCCCGGGTAGTGGGCGCGGAGGCGTCCGAGGCGCTGGAGGAGGTCGGCGGCGTCGGGGGTGAGGTGGGGGTCGGCGGTGGCGGGCCCGGCATCGACCTTGATCCACTCGTGGTAGCCGGGGGGCTGCAGCTGCTGGAGGGTGTGGTCCGCGCGGCGGCTGCGGCCGGGCTTGTTGAGCTTCTTCCTGCCCATGGTGGTGCGCTCCTTCGGGAAGGCGGCGCCCGGGCCGTCCGTACCGTCAGGCCCGGGCCGCCGCGTCGGCCGGGGCGGGCACCGGCCGTCTCCGGCAGGAGCCCCCCGCGGACTCAACGCGCGCGGGTGGCCCGGGTACACGGGGCCTTCCCGATCGGGCGCCGGCGCACGGCGGCCCGTACGCCGCCACCGGCCCGGCGGACGTACGCGGCCCCGCACACGGAGCAGCCGCCTCCACGCACGTCCCGCCGGCGCGGACCCGGCAGCGCCGCCCGCTCCCCCGCAGGTCAGCCGTTACGCGTTCGGGCGCAGCGTCCAGACGACGGTCATCTCGCCGGTCACGGCCTCGTCCTCGCGCTGGATGGCGATGGTGACGGGGAACTCGGGGCGGCCGCCCGCGTCGAGTTCCGCGACGACGTCGGCGGCGGGGCGGCCGAGGGTGGCGGTCGCGGTGACGACGCCCTTGGCGAGCTTCTTGTAGCCGATCTCGGCCTTGACGGCCAGCGGTACGGCGCGCGAGAGCTGGTCGCCGAAGGCGGCCAGGACGATCGCGCCGCTCGCGGACTCGGCGAGGGTGAACATCGCCCCGGCGTGCGGTCCGCCGACGTGGTTGTGGAAGTCGGGCTGGTCCGGCAGGCGTACGACGGCGCGCTCCGGGGTCGTCTCGACGAATTCGAGGTTCAGGGTGCGGGCCATCGGCACCGTCTGGGCGAGCAGTTCGCCCACGTTCATCTGTTCTGCGCTCATGGCACGCGATGTTACCCACGAGTAGATGGGGTTGGCCAGACCTGACGAGGGGGTGGCCGTGGCTACGCGCACCCGCTCCCACTATCGTTACCGGCCATGTGGCCAGGACAGCAGCAGCCGCCCGGGGGCGGACAGAACCCCCAGGACGCGCAACAGAACCCGTACCAGCAGCAGCCGGGACAGCCGAACCCGTACCAGCAGCAGCCCCAGCCGGGATTCGGTGAGCAGCAGCCCGGCTACGGATACCCGCAGGCCGGATACCAGACCCCGCCCCCGGCCCAGCCGTGGGGCCAGCCCCAGCAGCAGCCGCAGCCCCAGGCCGGCCGGAGCCCGTACGCGACCCGGACGGTGGCCATCGTCGCCGCCTCCGCGGTCGTCGTCACGGCCGCCGCCACCGCGGCCTTCGTCCTCACGCGGGACGGCCAGGGCAGCGCCCAGGCCGACGACAACAAGCCGCCGGCCGCCTCCTCGGCCCCGGTCGTGCCCCCGCCCGCGCCGGCCTCCTCGGCCGCCAACCCGCGCTCCGGCGAGGCGCTCAAGCCGGTGATCCCGGGCTGGAAGGTCGTCGTCAACACCAAGTACGGCGCCGCCTACGACGTTCCCCCCGAGTGGACCGTCAACGACTCCGGCGTGTCCCTCTTCTACGAGGACGAGGTGGCCAAGGACGGCAAGCCCGTCATCACCATGTCCGGTACGGCCACGCTCAAGGGCGAGTGGTGCGCCGTCGACAAGGACAAGGACGGCGACGAGGAGAAGTTCTCCCTCGCCGACACCGGCATCAAGGGCGGCCAGGGTGCCAAGGACACCGGCCAGGTCGCCTACGACAACACCGGCAGCTGGGTCTGGGCGGGCTACGCCCAGAAGGAGCCGAAGGGCACGATCAAGCCCTCCGAGCCCAAGGAGTACACGACCCTCTCCGGCCTCAAGGGCCACATGGTGATCGCGACCGCTCCGAACGTGAAGAAGGAGCACAAGTGCTCCACCGACGGCAAGGCGATCGGCTTCGGCTTCAAGAACGCCGTCGGTGACTTCGCGAGCTTCGTCCTGGTCGGTGTGGCCGGCGTGAAGGACGAGGTGCCGGCCGAGGTCTACGACAAGGTCCTCAGCTCCATCCGCCTCACCCCCACCAGCTAGCTCCCCCGTTTCCGGTTTCCCCCGCCCCGGGCCGTATATCCGTTTGGAGTACGGCCCGGGGCGGGGGATAGTCCGGGGGTGAGCTCTCCCCCCGCAGCCCCCTCCCCCGTGCCCGCACGCCGCCGTCGGCCCGCATGGGCCGGCCGCAACTACACGCTGCTGACGGGCGCCGCGGTCGTCACCAACCTCGGCAGCCACGGGGCGCTCATCGCCGCCGCCTTCGCGGTCCTCGAAGCGGGCGGTTCCGGCGGGGACGTCGGCCTCGTCGCCGCCGCCCGTACGCTGCCCCTCGTCCTCTTCCTGCTCATCGGCGGCGCACTCGCCGACCGGCTGCCGCGCCACCGCGTGATGGTCGCGGCCAACGCCCTCAACTGCGTCTCGCAGGCGGCCTTCGCCGTGCTCGTACTCGCCGGGGACCCCCAGCTGTGGCAGATGATGCTGCTCACGGCGCTGTGCGGAACCGGTACGGCCTTCTTCAACCCGGCCGCCGAGGGCATGCTCCTGTCCAGCGTCTCGGGCGAGCACTCCAACCGCGCCTTCGCCCTCTTCCGGATGGCGATGAACGGCGCCGGAATCGGCGGCGCGGCCCTCGGCGGCGCGATGATCGCCGCGATCGGACCGGGCTGGGTGCTGGCCGTGGACGCGCTGGCCTTCGCGGTCGCGGGCGCCCTACGGGCCTTCCTGGACGTCAGCCACGTGGCCGACCGGGCCCCCGGCGGCGGACTGCTGGCCGATCTGCGCGAGGGCTGGGTGGAGTTCCGCACCCGGCCCTGGCTGTGGAGCATCGTGCTCCAGTTCTCCGTGGTGGTGGCCGTCGTCGGCGCGGCCGAGGCGGTCTACGGGCCGCTCGTGGCCCGCGACCGGCTGGGCGGGCCCGCACCCTGGGGCATGGCCCTGGCCTTCTTCGGGGTCGGCACCATCGCCGGGGCCGTACTGATGATGGCCTGGAAACCGCGCCGCCTGCTGCTGGTGGGCACCCTGTGCGTGTTCCCGCTCGCGCTGCCCTCGGCGGGGCTGGCGGTGCCGCTGCCCACCTGGGGGCTGTGCCTGGTGATGTTCGTCAGCGGGGCGGCGATCGAGGTGTTCGGCGTGAGCTGGATGACCACGATGCACCAGGAGATCCCGGAGGAGAAGTTCTCCCGGGTCTCCGCCTACGACTGGTTCGGCTCGGTGTCCATGCTCCCGCTGGCCACCGCCCTGGCCGGCCCGGCGGAGACCGCCTTCGGCCGCACCCAGGCGCTGTGGGGCTGCGCGAGCCTGGTGGTCCTGGTCACGGCGGCGGTGCTCTTCGTCCCCGACGTACGCCGGATGACCCGCAAGCCCCCGCCCCCGGCCGCCGGCTCCCCCAAGCCCGCACCCGAGCCCGAGCCCGAGCCCGTATCCGCCCCCGAGCCCGCCCGGGAAACGGCCTAGGGACGGCCTGGGGACGGCCTAGCCGAGGCTGAAGGCCCCGGCGGGCGGCTCCGGGGAGGCCACCGCGTCGGCGTCCGCCACCGGCCGGGCCCCTCGCGTGAAGCGGGCCAGCGCCTCCCCCGACTCCACCCGGGCCGGGAAGGCGTCGGCGGCGCACCGCCGGGCCAGCGCGGCCAGCGGCAGCGGGGCGTCCGAGGCCAGCAGGACGGCGTTGCCGAACCGCCGCCCGCGCAGCACCCCGGGCTCCGCGATCAGGGCCAGCTCCCCGAACACGGCCCCGAAATTGGCCAGCTGGGCCTTGAGGAAGCCGAACGGCGCCCCGTCGGCCAGGTTCGCCGCGTACAGCCCGCCGGGCCGCAGCACCCGCGCGGCCTGCTCCGCGTACTGCGCCGAGGTCAGCTGGGCGGGCACCCGCGAACCCCCGAACACGTCGGCGACCAGCACGTCCACACTGGCCGCCGGAGCCGCCTCCAGCCAGGCCCGGGCGTCGGCGGCGTGCACCGTCACGTCCGACCCGGCGGCCAGCGGCAGGTGCTCCGCCACCAGCTCCACGAGCCGCGCGTCGAACTCCACCACCGTCTGCCGGGACCCCGGCCGGACCGCGGCCGCGTAGCGCGGCAGGGTCAGGGCGCCGCCGCCCAGGTGCAGCAGGTCCAGCGCGGCCCCCGGCTCCGCCGCGCAGTCGAGGACGTGCGCGAGGCGGCGTACGTACTCGAACTCCAGGTGCTCGGGCGCGTCGAGGTCGACGTACGACTGCGGAGCCCCGTCCACGGTGAGCAGCCAGGCCCGCTCCCGGTCGACGTCCGGCATCAGCTTGGCGGTGCCCTGGTCCACGTCCCGGAGCACCGGGATCTGTTCGTCGCTCACGCCACCATTGTCGGGCCGCGCTCAGGCCGCCCAGACCGCGGCCGCCTCCGCCGCGTGCAGCTCGGCCTGCGCCAGCCCGGCCCGGGCGGCCGGGTCCCGCCGGGCCGGGTCCAGGACGTTGCGGCCGAAGATCTTGCGGACCCCCGCCGTGGGCGTGATCAGCAGCACCCGCGCGCCGTCCGCCCGCAGCCGCTCGGCCTGCGCGGCCGGGGAGGGGATCTTCCCGGCGCCGAGGGCCATCGGGGCGATGATCACCACGCGCCGGTACCCGGCGGCCACGTCGGCGTTGGTCGCGGAGCGGACCCCGCCGTCGATGAACCGGCGGCCTCCGACCGTGACCGGCGGCCACACCCCGGGCACCGCGCAGCTCGCCGAGACCGCGTCGACCAGAGGGGCCCCGCTGTCCCGGTCGAAGGCCGCCAGCTCCCCGCTCAGCGCGTCGACGGCGGTGACGACGAGGCGCCGCTCGGGCCAGTCGTGGGAGACGAGCCGCGCCGCCAGGACCGCGCGGCGCTCCGCCTCGTCGGCGGCGGTGTCGGCGGCGAGCGCCATGGCCCCGATCCGCCGGCGGTAGCCCGCGGCGTCCCGGGAGCGGGCCATGGCCATGGCGTAGCGGGTCAGCAGGCCCGGGCCGAAGCGGGCCACGGCCTCGCCGGAGGCGTCGCCGAGCTGGCGCTCGTAGAGCTCCTGCGGGGTGAGCAGCCCGGAGGCGAGCTGGGCGCCGACGACGGATCCGGCGGAGGTGCCGACGACGAGCTGGGCGGTGGAGAGGTCCACCCCGGCGCGGGCGAGCCCGTAGAGGATGCCGCTCTCCCAGCCGATGCCGGTCAGTCCCCCGCCGCCCAGCACCAGTGCCGTGTCGCCGCCTTCGCCGCTCATCGCCGCCCCGCTCCTCGCCTCGTCGTCCGTACGCCCGTGTGGTTCCGTGTGGTGACGGCAGTCTGACGCAGCGGGACCGCCGCCACCACCTCCGGACCCGGGCCGTCTACCCGACCCGGGTCACCGTCCCGGCGCCGACGGTGCGCCCGCCCTCGCGGATCGCGAAGCCGAGGCCCGCCTCCAGCGGGACGTCCCGCCCCAGCTCGACGGTCATGGTGACCGTCTCCCCGGGCCGGACCACCCCGGCCTCGCCGAGGTCCACGTCGCCGACCACGTCGGCGGTGCGGATGTAGAACTGCGGCCGGTAGCCGGTGGAGACGGGCGTGGTCCGCCCGCCCTCCTTGGCGGAGAGCACGTAGACCTGCGCGGTGAAGCGCCGGCCCGGCACGACGCTGCCGGGCGCGGCCACCACGTCCCCGCGGCGCACCCCCTCGCGGTGCACGCCGCGCAGCAGCAGCGCGACGTTGTCCCCCGCCTCGGCGGCCTCCATCGGCTTCCCGAAGGTCTCCAGCCCGGTCACGTTCGTCCGGACCGGCTCGCCGTCGCCGCCGAGCACGCTGACCGGGTCGCCGAGGCGTATGGTGCCGCGCTCGACGGCGCCGGTGACGACGGTGCCCCGGCCGGTGATGGTCAGGACGTTCTCGACCGGCATCAGGAAGGGCGCGTCGGTGTAGCGCACCGGCGTCGGCACGTACGTGTCGACCGCGTCCAGCAGCGCCTCCACCGCCCCGGTCCACCGCGGGTCGCCCTCCAGCGCCCCGAGTCCGGAGACCCGTACGACGGGCGCGCCGTCGCCGCCGTAGCCGTGCGCGGTGAGCAGCTCGCGGACCTCCAGCTCGACGAGGTCGGTCAGCTCGGGGTCCCCGGCGTCGGCCTTGTTGAGCGCCACGACGATGTGGTCGACCCCGACCTGCCGGGCGAGGAGCACGTGCTCGGCGGTCTGCGGCATGACCCCGTCGAGCGCGGAGACGACGAGGATCGCCCCGTCGAGCTGGGCCGCGCCCGTGACCATGTTCTTGATGTAGTCGGCGTGGCCGGGCATGTCGACGTGGGCGTAGTGGCGGGTGTCGGTCTCGTACTCGACGTGGGTGAGGTTGATGGTGATGCCGCGCCGGGCCTCCTCGGGGGCCCGGTCGATGCGGTCGAACGGGACGAAGGAGGCGCCGCCGCGCTCGGCGAGGACCTTGGTGATGGCGGCGGTGAGGGTGGTCTTGCCGTGGTCCACGTGACCCATGGTGCCGATGTTGAGGTGCGGCTTGGTCCGTGTGAAGGCCGTCTTGGCCATGATGACTTTCCCGTGGCTCGAAGCTGGAACGGGACCCCTGGAGGCGGACCGACCCTCCCCCTGCGGGGTCCGCCGGACGTTCCGGGAAGGGTCAGCTTCGTGCGCCGTCGAATGCGGCGAGGGCCTCTGCGGGGAGTGCGGCCCGGGCAGCCTTCGGCGCGTCCGCGACTGCGGACGGCGCTGAGGGGAAGGCGGACCGGTTCATGCCGCTGATCCTGCCGGACCCGGTCCGGGCCCGTCGACCGAATTTCCGCGCGGCGCACGGCGCTTGGCGCGCAGGCCCACGTGTCCTTCGTCACGCTCCGCCCTTCAGGGGGGTGGCCGGGCGGGTGCGGCCACCGGGTGTTCGGCCGCATGAGGCGCAGATTACGGCGCCGCTCCATATGTCTCGGTTAGTCTCCCGGGATGTCCCTCCTCCTCGCGCCGTGGACCCGGCTGTCGCTCCTCGTCGTGCTGCTGGTGGCGGCCGGGGTGTGCGTCGTGCTCTACGAGCCGCAGCGGCTGCTGTCGGAGGGCTGGCCCCCGGGCCTCCCCGTGGGCACGGCGGTGCTGCTGTTCGCGGGCGCGTACGGGCTGTGCACGGCGGCGTTCGTGCCGCGTCCGCTGCTGAACCTGGCGGCGGGGGCGCTCTTCGGTTCCCAGTTCGGGCTGCTCGCGGCGGTCGGCGGGACGGTGGCCGGGGCCGCGGTCGCCTTCGGCCTGGGCCGGGGCATGGGACAGGAGGCGCTGCGTCCGTATCTGCGCGGGCGCTGGCTGCGGGCGGCGGACGCGCAGCTGAGCGGGCACGGTTTCCGCTCCGTTCTCGCCGTCCGGATCTTCCCCGGGGTGCCGTTCGCCGCAGCCAACTACATCGCCGCGGTCTCGCGCTGCGGCTGGCTCCCCTTCCTGCTGGCGACGGCCCTGGGCACCGTCCCGAACACCGCCGCCTACGTGATCGCGGGGGCCAGCGCCGGGTCCCCCGGATCGCCCGCGTTCCTCGCCTCGTTCGGCTTCATCGCGGTCTCCGGAGTGGTCGCGGCGGCCGTCGCCTGGCGCAAGCGGCACCGTCTGGCGCCCGCCCCCGTCGGCGAGCGGGCCGCCCAGCACCCCCCAGTGGTCACGGGCGCTTCCCACGGGCCCTAGCATCGGACCCGAACTGCCCGACGATCACAAGGACGAGCGCACCCCGACATGAGCTGGTTCGAATCCCTAATCCTCGGTCTCGTCCAGGGGCTTACGGAGTTCCTCCCGATCTCCTCCAGTGCCCATCTGCGCCTGACCGCGGCGTTCGCCGGCTGGCACGACCCCGGTGCGGCCTTCACCGCCATCACGCAGATCGGCACCGAGGCCGCCGTCCTCATCTACTTCCGCAAGGACATCGCGAGGATCATCTCCGCCTGGTTCCGCTCGCTCTTCGACAAGTCGCTGCGCTCGGACCACGACGCCGTGATGGGCTGGCTGGTGATCGTCGGCTCGATCCCGATCGGCGTCCTGGGCGTGGCGTTCAAGGACCAGATCGTGGGTCCCGCCCGTGACCTGCGGCTGACCGCCACCACCCTGATCGTGATGGGCCTCGTCCTCGGCTACGCCGACTGGCTGGCCTCGCGCGACGAGGAGGGCGGCCGCCACCGGGTGGTCAAGCAGCGCAAGACGCTGCGGGAACTGGGCGTCAAGGACGGTCTGATCTTCGGTGTCTGCCAGGCGATGGCCCTGATCCCGGGCGTCTCCCGCTCGGGTGCGACGATCTCCGGCGGTCTGCTGCTGGGCTTCACCCGCGAGGCGGCCGCCCGCTACTCCTTCCTCCTCGCCATCCCGGCCGTGCTGGCCTCGGGGGCGTTCGAGATCAAGGACGTGATCGAGACCCCCGGGCACATCACCTGGGGTCCGACGATCTTCGCCACGGTGATCGCCTTCTTCGTCGGCTACGCCGTCATCGCGTGGTTCATGAAGTTCATCTCGAACAAGAGCTTCATGCCGTTCGTGATCTACCGGATCCTCCTCGGCATCGCGCTGTTCGTGCTGATCGGCATGGGCGTGCTCAGCCCCCACGCGGGCGAGTCCGGCTCGTAGGACCCGCCCGGACCCACGTTCGCGTGAACCGGAGGCCGTTCGGGAACGTTCCCGGGCGGCCTCCTCGTCATTGTGGTAGGTAAGCGCGATGCAGCAGGGGGTGTCCCATGAGCCGAGTGGTGCTGGAGCGGTTTCCGGCCGGAAGTCCGAGGGGGAGCTGGCCCGCCGAGGAGTACGCCGCGCAGCGGATGCGCGAGGGCGTTCCGGCGGAGGTGGTGATGGACCTGGCCAGTGACGCGTTCCTGGTCGTGGTCCGGCAGCGGGAGGCGAGATCCGGACACTGATCCTCCCGTACGGACTTCCGGTGCCCGCACGCCCCTTGGCCCTGCGGCGCCGCGCCCGCAGACTGGCCCGATGACGCAGCGTGTGGACCTCGCCACGGTAATGGACCGGCTCGCCGTCGACGAGGTGGTCTCCGGTTACGCGGCGGCCGTCGACGACGGGGACTGGGCCGCCTACCGCGCCCTGTTCGCCCCCGCCGGCCGGGCCGACTACCGCTCGGCGGGCGGGGTCGAGGGGCCCGCCGGGGAGGTCGCGGACTGGCTCGCCGAGACGATGAGGCTGTTCCCCGTACGGCAGCACCTGATCGTCAACCGGCTGGTGCGGCTGGCGGACGACGCCGGCGCCCCGGGGGACACCGCCGAGGTGCGGGCGGACTTCCTCAACCCGATGCGGCTCGCCGGACCGCAGGACGACCCCGGCGTCAGCGCGCCCAACTTCGTCGCGGCCGGGCGCTACACCTTCACCCTCGCCCGCACCCCCGACGGCTGGCGCCTCACCGGGGTCACCGTGCACGAGAAGTGGCGGCACATCGGCGTCTAGTGCTGTGGCCGGAAAGGTTTGCCGGGTCACGGTGTCCGGTGCGGTGCATCGCAAGGCGGAGGGCCGCCGCTCGTACTGGACGTACTCGGGTGGTCCGACAACGCAGCGAGGTGCCGTGCCGGGCGCCGCGACACGGTGAACCTTTCCGGTCACAGCACTAGCCGGGCTGCAGGCAGGCTCTTCCGGAGCTTTCCGATCGTGCCGGTCAGGCCGTCTCCTGCGGGAGCCGGGAGCCGGTCCCACACTGGAGGCGGAGGCGCGTCATGGCCCTGGAGCGGACCCTGTGGTGGCGTGCGGCGGGCGCGGTGGCCGCCGGGGCGCTGCCCTGCCTCGCCTTCCCCGCCCCGGCCCTGTGGTGGTTCGCCTACGTCGCCCTCGTGCCCTGGATCCTGCTGCTGCGCTCCGCCCCCACCGGGCGCCGCGCGGCGCTGGAGGGCTGGCTCGGCGGCGCCGGCTTCGTGGTGGCGGTGCACCACTGGCTGCTGCCGAGCCTGCACGTGTTCCTGCTGCCGGTGGCCGCCCTGCTGGGGCTGCTGTGGATCCCGTGGGCGCTGCTGGTGCGGGAGCTGCTCGGCGGGGTGCCGGCGGCGGGCCGGGCGTGTGCCGCGCTGGTCCTCGTACCGGCGGGGTGGCTGCTGTCGGAGCTGGCCCGGTCCTGGCAGGGGCTGGGCGGGCCGTGGGGGCTGCTCGGGGCCAGCCAGTGGCAGGTGCCGCCGGTGCTACGGCTGGCATCGGTGGGCGGGGTGTGGCTGGTGAGCCTGTTGGTGGTGGCGGTGAACTGCGCGCTGGTGCTGCTGGTCGCGGCGCCGGGGGCGCGGGTCCCGGCGGTGGCTGCCCTGACGGGGGGCGCGGTGCTGACGGGGGTGGTGTGGCTGTGGCTGCCGCGCCCGGAGGTGACGGGCACACTGCGGGTGGCCGTGGTGCAGCCGGGTCCGGTGGCGGAGGGGACGGACAGTGCGGAGCGGCGGTTCGACGTCGGGGAGCGGCTGACCCGGACCCTGGTGGGCAGCCGGCCGGATCTGGTGGTGTGGGGCGAGAGCAGTGTCGGCGCGGACCTGGCGGCGCGGCCGGACCTGTCGCGGCGCCTCGCCGCCCTGGCGCGGGAGGTGGGTGCCCCGCTGCTGGTCAATGTGGACGCGCGGCGCACGGACCGGCCCGGGATCTACAAGAGTTCCGTACTGGTCGGCCCGGCCGGCCCCACGGGCGACCGGTACGACAAGATGCGGCTGGTGCCGTTCGGGGAGTACGTGCCGGCCCGGGCGGTGCTGGGCTGGGCCACCTCGGTCGGCCGGGCGGCGGGCGAGGACCGGATGCGCGGCGCGGGCCCGGTGGTGATGGACCTGCCGGGCGGGGTGCGCCTGGGGCCGCTGGTGTGCTTCGAGTCGGCGTTCCCCGACATGAGCCGGCACCTGACCCGCGAGGGGGCGGGGCTGCTCGTCGCGCAGTCGGCCACCTCCACCTTCCAGACGAGCTGGGCACCGGCCCAGCACGCTTCGCTGGCGGCCCTGCGCGCCGCCGAGAACGGCCGTCCCGTGGTGCACGCCACCCTGACCGGGGTCAGCGTGGTGCACGGCCCGTCGGGCGAGCGGATCGGTGCGGCCCTGGCGACCTCGGCGAGCACGGCGGCCCTGTACGAGGTGCCCACGGCCCGGGGCACCACGCTCTTCGTCCGCTTCGGGAACTGGCCCGGCGGCGCCTGCCTGGTCGCGCTCGCCGCGTACTGCGTGGCCAGGGGCGCCCGGGCGGTCAGGCCCGGGAGGCCCGCTCCAGGGCCGTCAGCACCACCCGCTCGCACAGCTCGTGGGTGAGGAGCGCGTCCCGTGCGCTGAGCGTCCTGCCCGTCTCGACGGCCTCCAGGAAGGTGTCCACGACCTGCTCGATCCCGCGCTGGCGGGCCACGGACACCCAGTCCCCGCGCCGCCGGACGCTCGGCTGGCCCTTGTGGTCGATGATCTCGGCGAGGTTGAGGACCTGGCGCTTGGTGTCCTGCCCGGACACCTCGAGGATCTCCTCGGTGGAGCCGGAGAGCCGGTTCATGACGCCGAGGGCCGTGAAGCCCTCGCCGGACAGCTGGAGCACCACCTGGTGCATGAGCCCCTCGCGCACCACGGCCCGGACGTCGACGTGGTCGGCCTCGCCGGGCAGCAGGAAGCGCAGGGTGTCGACGACGTGGATGAAGTCGTCGAGCACCATGGTGCGCGGGTCCTCGGGGAGCCCGACCCGGTTCTTCTGCAGGATGATCAGCTCGCGCGGGTGGTCGGCGCACTGCACGTAGCCGGGGGCGTGACGGCGGTTGAAGCCGACGAAGAGGGTGACTCCGCGCTCCTCGGCAAGTTCCACCAGGCGCCGGGAGTCGGCGAGTTCGTAGGCCAGCGGCTTGTCCACGTAGGTGGGCACCCCCGCCTCCAGGAGCCGTTCCACGATCTCGGGGTGGGCGGCGGTCGGGGCGTGCACGAAGGCCGCGTCGAGGCCCTCGGCGATCAGGGCGTCGAGCGAGGTGTGCCGGCGCTCCGCCGGGACGTGGTGGATGCCGCCGATCCGCTCCAGCGTCGCGGGAGTACGGGTCTGCAGGTGCAGCTCGACTCCTGGACGGGTGGTGAGGACGGGCAGGTACGCCTTGCGGGCGATGTCTCCGAGTCCGATGACGCCGACCTTCACCGAGTGCCTCCTGGTGTGTTCCTTGTGGGACTCCGGGCAGCTTAATCCCTGGTGGGAGGGGGCTCGTTCGACCAGGATGGCAGCCATGACCTCAGACGGATCGCACCGCGCCGAACCCTCCACCACCGCGAACGAGCGGGACATGCTCGACGGCTGGCTCGACTACCACCGCTCCACCCTCGCCTGGAAGTGCGAGGAGCTGACCGAGGAACAGGTGCGGCTGCGGCCGCTGAAGCCTTCCGAACTGAGCCTGCTGGGCCTCGTACGGCACATGGCGGAGGTGGAGCGGTACTGGTTCCGGGAGATCATGCTGGGCGAGGACCTGCCCGAGCTGTACAGCACCCGCGAGGACGTCGACGGGGACTTCCGGTTCGCCGAATCCGACACCTGGGCCGCGGCGGAGCGGGTGTGGCAGACCGAGGTCGAGCTGGCCCGGCAGGCCGCCGCGGGCCGCTCCCTGGACCTGCTGTCGGACGCCGCGAGCCACCACCGCGGGGAGGTCTTCAGCCTGCGCTGGGTCTACACCCACATGATCGAGGAGTACGCGCGCCACAACGGCCACGCGGACCTGCTGCGCGAGCACATCGACGGGTCCACGGGCGAGTAGCCGCCGCCGGGCGCGCTGCGCCGGACACCCCCCTCCCCGTCACCCGTGCGGGGTGAATATGGGCCCGGGGTTTTCGCAACGGGGTCTTCGCACAGCAGAGTTGCGCGGGTGCATCCAACCCGAACCTCTACGAAACTGCTCCTCAACGTCGCCTGTGCCGTGTCGGCCGTCTCGGCCGTGTCCGGCTGCGTGAGCGTGGCGCCCGCGCCCGTGGGGCCGGCGTCGGCCCCCGCCGCCGGGGCGGTGCCCCGGCACGAGCCGCGCGGCGGGCCGGGGGCCGCTCCGGTGGTCGTCCAGGCTCCCGCCCTGGAGGCGCTGCGGGCGGTGCCCCGGGAGGCCGCCGCGCGGGCTGCGGCCCCGGCGGCCGTCTCCCGGCGGGCCACCACGCACACCACGGGCCAGGCGCCCGCGGGGCCCCAGGAGGCCGTACCGCCGGTTCCGGACATCCCGGAGCCCCGCCGGTTCGCCGAGCGCCCCGCGGGGCGCGGCGAGGACCCCGCGCAGCGCGTACGGCCCGACGCGCGGGTGCCGCGGGAAGTGGTGCGGGAGCTGCCGGTCCGGCCGGCGGACGTGTGCGCGCTGGGCCGTCGGCACGGGCGCTGGCACCCGGACAGCCCGGAGGCCCGCATCTGCGCGGGCGTGCAGGGCGGCTGACCACCCCGGGACCCGGTCGGCCCGGGGCTACGGGGACTGTTCGGGGAACGGCCGGGGCCCCTGCCCCGGTTCCGCCGCGAGCCGCCGCTCCAGCCGGGCGATGGCGGCCCGCACCCCGTTCCCGTACCCGTCGTCGGAGAGGGCCTCGGTGGCGGCCCGGGCGCGCGCGAGGTGCACCCGGGCCGCCTCGGGCCGGCGCAACTTGACGTAGTCGGCGGCGAGGCTGAGGTGCAGCGAGGGGTAGAAGACGCGGACCGCCCGGTGCGGCCGGCCGTGCGCGGGGGCGCCCTCCCCCGCCCGCTCGGGCGGCGCCCCGGGTGGCCGTCCGCCCGGCCCGGCGGCGAGCCCCTCGGCGGCGGTCAGGGCCCGTAGGTCCCAGGCCAGTTCGTCGGCGGGGTCGTCCTGGGCGTCGGCCAGGTAGTGCGCGAGGGTGCAGCGGTGGAGGGAGTCGCCCTCCTCGCCGATCTCCGCCCAGATCTGGCCGAGCCGGTTGCGGGCCTCCTCGCGGTCGCCGGCGTGCAGCAGGATGACCGCCTGGCCGATCCTGGTCATGACGGCGTCCTCGGACGCCTCCTGCTGCTCCGTCAACGCGGCCTCCGGCTGGCTCCGCCAGGCCTGGTACGGCCCGGTCATCAAGAAGCTAACCGCAGGCACCCGCTCTGACGCCCAGGCGCGGTGTGGCGTCAGCCCAGGTCCGGGATCCGCCAGTCGATCGGCTCATGGCCCTGGGCGGCGACGGCCTCGTTGATCTGGGTGAAGGGCCGGGAGCCGAAGAACTTCTTCGCCGACAGCGGGGAGGGGTGGGCGCCCTTGACGATCACGTGCCGCTCGGCGTCGATCAGCGGGATCTTCTTCTGGGCGTAGGCGCCCCAGAGCACGAAGACGACCGGGTCGGGGCGCTCGGACACCGCGCGGATCACGGCGTCGGTGAACTTCTCCCAGCCCTTGCCCTTGTGCGAGTTGGGCTCGGCCTCGCGGACGGTGAGGACGGCGTTGAGCAGCAGCACGCCCTGCTGGGCCCACGGCATCAGGTAGCCGTTGTCCGGGACGGGCAGGCCGAGCTCCTCCTTCATCTCCTTGTAGATGTTGCGCAGCGAGGGCGGGGTCTTGACCCCGGGCCGCACGGAGAAGCACAGGCCGTGTCCCTGGCCGGCGCCGTGGTACGGGTCCTGGCCGAGGACGAGGACCTTCACCTGGTCGAAGGGCGTGGCCTCCAGGGCGGCGAACACCTGGTCGCGGGGCGGGTAGACCGGCCCGTTCGCCCGTTCCTTCTCGACGAACTCGGTGAGCTCTTTGAAGTAGGGCTGGTCCAGCTCCCCGCCGACAGCGGGGAGCCAGGACTCGGGCAGCATCTGGGTCACGTCGACAACCTCCGGTACAAGTTCGTGCAACTGCTCAGAACCTACCGGGGGCCACTGACAACGCCCGACCCGGATGCCGCCCGGGCGGCACTACCAGCTGGTCTTGCGGTACAGCTCCCACATCTGCATGGCGGTCTGCGGGTCCAGGGACCGCTCGGCGCCCGCGATGTCCTCGCGCGCCCCGACGTAGAGCTTGCCCTGCCACAGCGGCAGCAGCCGGACGTCCTGGGCGAAGATCTGCTGGGCCTGCTCGAACTCCTTGACGCCGGCTGCGCGGTCGCCCTCCTTGCGGGACTTGGGCAGCAGCTCGTTGAGGATCACCGTCGGCTCGTACGGGGTGCCGACGGCGTTCTCCTTGCCGACGAACGGCGCGATGAAGTTGTCGGGGTCCGGGAAGTCGGGGAACCAGCCGCGCCCGAAGACCGGGTACTGGCCGTTCTTGTAGCCCTCCTGGAAGGTCTTCCAGGGCTGGCCGCGCAGGTTGACCTTGAAGAGGTTGGTCTCGTCGAGCTGGCGCTTGATCTCGGTGAACTCGTCGGCGGTGGACGCGCCGTAGCGGTCGGTGGTGTACCAGAAGGTCAGCTCCACCGGCTGGGTGATCCCCGCGTCCTTGAGGATCTTCGCGGCCTTCTTGGCGTCGGCGTTGCCGTAGAGGTCGTAGAAGGGCGTCTTGTGGCCCACGACCCCCTTGGGAACCATCGAGTAGAGCGGCTCGGCGGTGCCCTGGTAGACCTTGGAGACGATGGCGCCCCGGTCGATGATCTGGGCGATGGCCTGGCGCACCGGGAGCTTGTTGACCTGCGGGTCGTTCGGATTGAAGATCAGGTACCGGATCTCGGCGCCGACGTTCTCCACGACCTGGACGCCCTGGTTGTGCGAGGCGGGGCTCTGGAGGTCCTTGATCTCGGCGGCGGAGAGGCCGCGGTACGTCGCGTCGATCTCCTTCTCCTTGAGCGCCGCGACCATCTTCTTGGAGTCCGAGAAGTAGCGGATCGTCACGCCGTCGTTGCGGCGGTTGGCGAAGCCGGAGTAGGTCTCGTTGCGGCCGAGGACGGCTTCCTGGCCCTCCTTGTACGAGGAGAGGACGTACGGGCCGGAGCCGGTGATCCTCGCGTCGCCGCGGACCTTGTCGGCCGGGTAGTCCTTCGGCGCGACCAGGGAGGCGGCCGGCGAGCCGAGCACGTACGGGAAGGTCGCGTCGGGGGCGTTCAGGTTGAAGACGACCGTGAGCGGATCGGGGGTCTCGATCTTGTCCAGGGTCTTGAAGAGGCCGGCCGGACCGAACTTGTGGTTGATCGTCTTGATCCGGTCGAGGGAGTGCTTGACGGCCTTGGCGTCGAGCGGCTCGCCGTTGGAGAACTTCAGGCCCTTGCGCAGGGTGCAGCGGTAGGACTCGTTCGCGGAGTCGGTGAACTCGCAGTTCTGCGCGGCGTCGGGCTGGGGCTTGGTGCTGCCCGTGGGGAACGCCAGGAGGGTCTGGTAGACGTTCCGGTACAGCTCCCAGGAGCCGTCCCAGGCCGCGGCCGGGTCGAGGGTGCTCGGCGCACTCGTCGTGCCCACGACGATCCGCTTGGCCCCGTCGCCGCTGTCGTCCGAGAACAGACCGCATCCGGCGAGCAGGGATATGGACGCAAGGGCCGCAGCGATCTGCAGGCATCTGGTCCGGTTGAACACGTGCACGCTCCTCGATCAGCCAGGGGTGCGGCAGACCCTACCGCAGTGCCTCACAAATCCAATGGGTATGTTTCGTGAGGCACTTGACCGATTACGTGCACATTAGGCACGCATTTGCCTCCCTCTGGGAGGCAAATGCGTCCGGTTATCGGTCAGTGCACACCGGCATTGAGGAACATTCCCCCGTCGACCACCAGAGTCTGTCCGGTGATCCATTCCGCTTGTGCAGATGTCAGGAACGCCGCCGCGCCGCCGATGTCCTCCGGGACCCCGAGCCGCCCCAGCGGGTAGGCGGCGGCCGCCTCCTGCTCCCGGCCCTCGTAGAGCGCCTGCGCGAACCTGGTCTTGACCACGGCCGGCGCGATGGCGTTGACCCGGACGCCCGGCGCCATCTCGTGCGCGAGCTGGAGGGTCAGGTTGACCATGGCCGCCTTGCTCATCCCGTACGCGCCGATGAAGGGCGAGGCCGAGATCCCGGCGATGGAGGCGATGTTCACGATCGCACCGCCGTTGTCCTTCTGCCAGGCGTGCCAGGTGCGCTGGGCGAAGCCGAGCGCCGAGATCACGTTGGTCTCGAAGACCTTGCGTGCCACCCCCAGGTCGAGGTCCGCGATCGGACCGAAGACCGGATTGGTGCCGGCGTTGTTCACCAGGAAGTCGAGCCGGCCGAAGGCCTCCATCACGCGCTCCACGGCGACGGCCTGGTGGGCCTCGTCGTGCGCCTTGCCCGCGACGCCGATCACCCGGTCCGCGCCGAGCCGCTCCACGGCCTCCTTGAGCGCGTCCTCGTTGCGGCCGGTGATGCAGACCCGGTCGCCGCGGGCGACGAGCGCCTCGGCGACCCCGTAGCCGATGCCCCGGCTCGCGCCGGTGACCAGCGCGACCTTGCCGCTGTCGATGCCGTTGTACGTCATGCCGTACGCCCTGCCTCTCGGGAACTCGTCAGTTGAGCGGGCCGCCGGCCACGTACATGACCTGGCCGGAGACGAAGCCGGCGGCCTCGCCCGTGAAGAAGGCGATGGCGTTGGCGACGTCGTCCGGGCGGCCGACGCGCTGGACCGGGATCTGGGTGGCGGCGGCGGCCTGGAACTCCTCGAAGTCCATGCGGACGCGGGCGGCCGTCTGGGCGGTCATCTCGGTGACGATGAAGCCGGGGGCGACGGCGTTGGCGGTGACTCCGAACTTGCCGAGCTCGATGGCGAGCGTCTTGGTGAAGCCCTGGAGGCCGGCCTTGGCGGCGGCGTAGTTGGCCTGGCCGCGGTTGCCGAGCGCGGAGCTGCTGGAGAGGTTCACGATGCGGCCGAACTTGGCCTCCACCATGTACTTCTGACAGGCCCTGGCCATCAGGAACGCCCCGCGCAGGTGCACGTTCATGACGGTGTCCCAGTCGCTGTCGCTCATCTTGAAGAGCATGTTGTCGCGGAGCACGCCGGCGTTGTTGACCAGGACGGTCGGAGCGCCGAGGGTGCTCGCGACGCGCTCGACGGCCGCCTCCACCTGGGCGCTGTCGGAGACGTCGCAGCCGACGGCCAGGGCCGTGCCGCCGGCTGCGGTGATCGCCTCCACGGTGTCCTTGCAGGCCGCCTCGTCGAGGTCGAGTACGGCGACGGAGCGGTCCTCGGCCGCCAGGCGGACGGCGGTGGCCGCTCCGATGCCGCGGGCCGCCCCGGTCACGATCGCGACGCGGTGCTCGGTGGTGGACATGCTGGATCTCCTCGCCCTTGAGAAACGGCCGCCCGAGGTGAGCAACCGCTTAGTAGCTTCAGCTGAGGAGACGCTAGGAGCCGTGGCACCGGGTGTCAACGGTGGCTTGCCCCACTGGGGGCGGGGCCTAGCGGACCAGCAGGTCCAGGAGGCGCTCCACCTCCGCCGCCGGGTCCGCCGTGAGGCCCGTGTGCACCGGCCCCGGCTGCACCACCGTGCTGCGCGGCGCGATCAGCCAGCGGAACCGCCGCCCCGCGTCGTCACCGGCCGCCTGCCCGGCGCGTTCGCCGCCCGCGCACAGCCCTTCGACCCCGTGCAGGGCGGACCGGATCCCGGCCACGTCGGCCTCGGGGTCCAGCGCGAGGAGCTTGGCCTCGTCGAGGTGGATGCGCGCGGCGACGTACGAATGCGCCCGGCAGTAGACGATCACCCCGGCGTTGAAGCACTCGCCGCGCTCCATCCGGGGCACGACGCGCACCAGCGCGTACTCGAAAACGTCCCGCTTGGTCACTCGGCGCCGCTCTTCTGCTTGTTCTGGTCCGACTGGGGAGGGAGCCGCTCGGCGAGCCAGCCCGGCGGACCGGACCGGGGCTTGACCTCGGCCTCCATCGTGATCCTCTCGTGGATCGTCGCCGCGCGCGGCAGCAGGGCCTCCACGTAGGCGCGGCGGACGGCGTCGGTCGAGTCGAAGCCCGGCTCGTCGACGAGCCACTCGTCCGGGACGTCGGCCGTGACCTCGGTCAGCAGCTCCTCGGTCACCAGCGGCGCGAGCTCGGCGGCGGCGGCCGCGATGTCCGGGCCGACGGGGGCCAGGACGTGGTCGGAGGCGTTGTACGGCTTGGCGGCCGCGGCCTGCGCGGTGGGCCAGTTGTGGTGCCAGATCATCGTGGCGCCGTGGTCGATGAGCCACAGGTCCCCGTGCCACACCAGCATGTTCGGGTTGCGCCAGGACCGGTCGACGTTGTTGATGAGGGCGTCGAACCAGACCACGCGCCCCGCCTCGACGGGGTCCGCGCGGTACGCGAGCGGGTCGAAGCCGATCGAGCCGGGCAGGTAGTCCATGCCGAGGTTCAGGCCTCCACTGGCCTTCAGCAGCTCCTGGACCTCCTGGTCGGGCTCGGCGAGCCCGATGACGGGGTCGAGCTGCATCTGCACCAGCCGCGGGACGCGCAGTCCCAGCCGCTGGGCGAGGCGCCCGCAGACGACTTCGGCGACCAGGGTCTTGCGGCCCTGGCCGGCTCCGGTGAATTTCATGACGTAGGTCCCGAGATCGTCGGCCTCGACGATCCCCGGGAGCGAGCCGCCCTCACGCAAGGGCGTGACGTAACGGGTCGCGATCACTTCGGACAGCATCCGCCCAGATTACGGGGGTCCGGGTGCCTTTACCCACCGCTTATGCGGGGGCCCACCGGGCGAGGAGCGCCTCCGTCGTGGTGACGGTCGCGACCAGTGCGAGGGAGTTGCGGATCACCTCGGCGGTGCAGGAGGCGGGCACCCCGGCGATGGCGTCGGCCGGGACCACCACCTGGTAGCCGAGGTTGACGGCGTCGAAGACGGTGTTCGGGATGGCGATGTTGGAGGAGACCCCGGTGACGACGAGGGTGCGGATGCCGAGGTTGCGCAGCAGGGCGTCCAGGTCGGTGCCGGCCATCGGAGAGAGGCCGTGCAGCCGGCGCACCACCAGGTCGTTCCCGGCCACGGTGACGGGGGCCGCCACCTCCACGGCCCGGGTGCCGGTGAGCTGGCGTACGGGGAGCCGGCCTGCGGCCCGGAAGAGCCGTGCGTTGGTGCTGGCCCCGAGGCCGTCGGGGCGCCGCTCGGCGACCGCGTGCAGCACCTGTACGCCGGCTCCGCGCGCGGCGTCGGCCAGTGCGGCCACCCGCTCCAGCATCCCGGAGTCCCGGGCCTCCTTCGCCAGCTCGGGCAGGGCGCTCTCCTCGCCGACGACGCCGTTCTGGCACTCGACGGTGAGCAGCGCGGTGGCGGCCGGATCGAGGTCCTGCATGACTCCCCCTGGCGTGGTGACGGAAGAGCCCGCATGATTCCTGACACACAGTCAGATGTGAAGGGGTGCGGAACGGATGGACGAGACACGCCCGGGCACGAAGGATTCGCAGCGGCGGGGCCGCCGCATCATGATGACCGACGCGGAGGTGGACGCCTTCCTGCGCGAGCAGCGCACCTGCCGGGTCGCCACGGTCTCCCCCGACGGGCGCCCGCACGTGGGCGCCCTGTGGTTCGCCTGGGACGGCACCTCCCTGTGGCTGTACTCGATCACGCGCAGCCGCCGCTGGTCGGACCTGCGGAAGGACCCGCGGATCTCGGTGGTCGTCGACTCCGGGGAGTCCTACGACGAACTGCGCGGGGTCGAACTCAGCGGCAGCGCCGTCTTCGTGGGCGAGGCCCCGCGCACCGGCGAACCCTGCCCTGAGCTGGCGGAGGCGGAACGGCTCTTCCCGGCCAAGAACTTCGGGATCGAGGAGATGCCGCACGACGGCCGCCACGCCTGGATCCGCCTCACCCCCGACGCGGTGGTCTCCTGGGACTTCCGCAAGCTGTAGGCCGAGATCTCAGACGGCGGCCGCCGCCTCGTGGAGCGCCTCGACGGCCGCCCGAATGGAGGGCCTGCGGCCGGCGTCCGCGCGCCAGACGGCGTACACGTGGCGGCGTACGGCGTCGCACACCGGCAGCAGCCGGACCCCCGGCGGTACGGGCCCCCGGCCCAGCCGGGGCGTCACGCACACCCCGAGCCCGGCCTCGACGAAGGCGAGCTGGGTGGGGTGCTCCTCGGCGATGTGCGTGATGCGGGGCTCGATGCCGGTGCCGCGCAGGGTGAAGACCAGCCATTCGTGGCAGAACTGCCCCTCGTTCCAGGAGATCCAGTCGTCGTCGGCGAACTCGGCGAGCGAGATCCGGGTGCGGCCGGCCAGTGGATGACCGGCCGGGACGGCGATGTCGACGGCGTCGTCGAGGAGGTGGGTGCGGGTGAGTTCGGCCGGCACCGGCATCCTCTTGTTGTGCCAGTCGATGGCCAGGGCCATGTCGAGGTCCCCGCGCACGACGGCCGCCATGCTCTCCTCGGGCTCCTGCTCCCGTACCAGGGCGCGCAGTTCGGGGTGCCCGGCCCGCAGGGTGGACAGGGTCCGGGGCAGCAGGCCGCGCATGGCGGTGGGGAAGGCTCCGATCCGCAACTCCCCCACGGCGCAGCCCCGCTGGGCCTCGACGTCGGCCTGGGCGAGCTCCACCTGGGAGATGATCCGGGCGGCGTGGTCCGCGAGCAGCCGCCCGGCGTCGGTGAGCCGTACCCCGCGCCCGTTCTTGGCCAGCAGCGGCTGGCCGACCTCGCGCTCCAGCTTGGCCATCTGCTGGGAGACCGCGGACGTGGTCACATGGAGGCCGCAGGCGGCGCCGCTGACCGAACCGTGGCGGGCGAGGGCGTCGAGGGTGCGCAGGCGCTCCAGGTTCAACATGTAAGCGATGCTACGCGGTAACCCGGAGGAAGTCTCGCTTGTCCTACGAGGTCACGCGCAGCAGAGTGAGCGCATGAGCGCATCCGCCCCTTCCCGCCCGGCCCCCTCCCTCTCACCATCCGCCGCGACCGCGTCGCCGTCCGCCCCGCCGAGGACCGGCAGCGGCGGCCTCGACTGGCGGCTGCGCTTCGCCTTCCTCTCGGTGGTCTGGGGCTTCAGCTTCCTGCTGGTCAAGGTGGGTACGGAGGCCTTCGCGCCGTTCCAGGTGGCCTTCGGCCGGGTGCTGTTCGGCGCGCTCGCCCTGCTGGCGGTGCTGCTGGTGCGCCGCGAACCGCTGCCGCGCGGACTGCGCACCTGGGGTCACCTCACGGTGGCGGCGCTCCTGCTGAACACCCTCCCGTTCTCGCTGTTCGCGTACTCCGAGCTGACCATCCCGTCGAGCCTCGCCGGGATCTGCAACGCCACCTCACCGCTGTGGGGCATGGCGCTGTCGCTGGTCGCCCTCTCCGAGGACCGCCCCACGCGCCGCCGCTTCGCGGGCCTGGGCCTCGGATTCCTGGGGGTGCTGACGGTGCTCGGCGCCTGGCAGGGCTTCGCGGGCATCGACGCCAAGGGCACCGGCCTGGCCCTGCTGGCCTCGCTCTGCTACCCGATCGGCTGGATCTACGTACGCCGCACCCTGGCGGGCACCCCGGGCTCCCCGGTGGCCCTGACCGGAGCGCAGCTGACGGTCTCGACGCTCCAGCTGGGCGTCGTCAGCGTCCTGTTCACCTCCGCGCCCGGCTCGTTCCCGCTGTGGCCGACCCTCGCGGTGATCGCCCTGGGCGCCCTGGGCACGGGCCTGGCCCTCCAGATGCAGTACGGGCTGGTGACGGAGGTCGGGCCGACCACGGCGCAGATGGTCACCTACTTCATCCCGGTGATCGCCACCACGGCCGGCGTCCTGGTCCTCGGCGAGCAGCTGCACTGGAACACCCCGGTCGGCGCGGTGATCGTGCTGGTGGGCGCGGCCCTCACCCAGTCCCGCCCCCGCAAGGCCTCCTAGGCCATCTCTCCCGAGGATGCACGGCCCCCGCACCGCGGGGGCCGTACGCGTTTCAGTCGAAGCGTCCGCCGCCGGCCGGCCGGACCGCCGCGGCCACCGCGTCCGCCAGCGGGAGCACCTCCCCGGGAGCCAGCCCCGAGACGGTGATCCGTACGCCGGGCCCCGCCTCCACCCGGAACCGGGCCCCGGCCGTCACCGCCCACCCCGCCGCCAGCAGCCGGGTGACCACCGCCGTCTCGTCGGGGACCGGGATCCACACGTTCATCCCGCTCCGCCCGTGCGCCACGACCCCGCGTTCCGCCAGCGCCCGGACCAGTCCGTCGCGGCGCAGCCCGTACGAGGCCGCCACCGCCTTCCGGTCCACGGCGCCGGAGGTCCACAGCTCCACCACCGCGTACTGGAGCAGCCTGCTGACCCAGCCCGGCCCCAGCCGCTGCCTGCCCCGGACCCGGTCCAGGGTGACGGGGTCGCCGGTGAGCACCGCGAGCCGCAGGTCGGGCCCGTACGCCTTGGCCGTGGAGCGGATCAGCGCCCAGTGCCGGGTCACCCCGCTGAGCGGGCAGAGCGGCAGGTCCACGATGCCGTGCCCGTGGTCGTCGTCGACGACGAGCACCCCGGGGTGGCCGGCCAGCAGCTCCCGCAGCGCCCGGGCCCGCGCGGGCCCGACGGCGGCGCCGGTCGGGTTCTGGGCGCGCGCCGTCACCAGGAGGGCCCTGGCCCCGTCGGCGAGCGCCCGGGCCACCGCGGCCGGCAGCGGCCCCTCGTCGTCGACGGCCACCGGGAGCACCCGCAGCCCCAGCGCGGGCACCAGGTCGAGCAGGGCCGCCCAGCCGGGGTCCTCGACCGCGACCGCGTCCCCGGGCCGCAGGTGGGCGGCCAGTACGCGCTCGATGCCGTCGAGGGCGCCCGAGGTGACGGCGACGGGCCCGGCCGGGACCCCGTCGGCATCCAGGTCTGCGCGGGCGATCCGGGCGAGGTCCGGGAGCACAGGGTCCTGCCCGTAGAGGGTCGGCGCCTGTGCGTACCGCCGGGCGGCGGCGGCGAGCGCCCCGTCCAGGGAGGGCAGCAGCGCCCGGTCGGGGTTGCCCTGGGTGGCGTCCCGTACGCCGTCGGGGACGGTCATCCGCAGCGTGTCGCGGGGGGCGGTCGCGGGGCGGGCCCGCACCCGGCTGCCGCGCCGGCCGTCCGTCTCGATGACGCCGCGTTCGCGCAGTGTCCGGTACGCGGCGGCCACGGTGTTGGGGTTGACGCCCAGCTCCGCCGCGAGTTCCCGCATCGCGGGCAGCAGGACTCCGGGCGCGAGCGCGCCGGCCGCGACACCCGTTTCGATGCTCGCCGCGATATCCGATGCGCGACGGCCTGTGATCCGATACTCTCCTAGCACAAACCCCATTATGCACTAGTACAACGGAGTCGGCACCATGACCACCACCCCCGTCGCCTACGAGCCCACCGACCGCACCGTCCCGAGCCGCTCCCGCGAGCGGGCGCGCTACGACCGCGAGACGGTCCACTCGATACTCGACCAGGCCTACGTCTGCCACCTCGGGTTCGTCCGCGACGGCGCGCCGGTGGTCCTGCCCACCCTCTTCGGCCGGGTCGGCGAGACCCTCTACGTGCACGGCTCCACCGGCTCGCGCCCGCTGCTGGCCGCCGGCAAGGCCGACCCGGGCCTGGCCGTCTGCCTGACCGTGACGCACGTCGACGGCCTGGTGCTGGCCCGCTCGGCCTTCCACCACTCGATGAACTACCGCTCGGTGGTCGTGCACGGCACCGCCTACCAGGTCACCGACGAGGCAGAGTGCCGGATGGCCCTGGACGCCCTGGTCGACCACGTCGTGCCCGGCCGCTCCGCCGACTCCCGCCCCGCCAACGCCAAGGAACTCGCCGCCACGGCGGTGATCCGGCTGGACCTGAACGAGGTGTCGGCGAAGATCCGCACGGGCGGGCCGAACGACGACGCCGCGGACCTGGGCCTGCCCTTCTGGTCGGGCGTGGTGCCGGTCGCGCCGGCGTACGGGACCCCGGTCCCGGCCGCCGACCTGACCCCCGGCATGACCGTCCCGGACTACATCGCCGCGCTCTGAGGCTCGGGGGCGGGCCGGACCACCGGTCCGCCGCCCGCCCCGCCCTCCGGGCCCCGGCCCCCCGACCCGTCCCGCGGTCCGCGCGCCTCGGCCACGATCAGCGCGCCCACCGCCGACAGCAGCAGTACGGTGCCCAGCACGACGGCCCCCGTCAGCCGCTCCCCGAGCAGTACGACGGCGATGGCGGCCGCGCTCACCGGCTCGATCAGCATGATCACCGACACGGTCGCGGCCCGCACCGACGCGGCCCCCGTGAAGTACAGCGCGTACGCCAGGGCCGTGGGCACCGTGGCGACGTAGACCAGCAGCCACAGCACCCGCGCCAGCTCGGCGGTGTGCGGCAGCAGTCCCTCCACCGCGGCGAGCGGCAGCAGGCACACCGTGCCCACCCCCACCGACCACGCGGTCGTGACGAGCGGGTCTCCGCCGGCCCCGCGCCGCCCGAGCGACCGGGCCCGCAGGGTCATCGCCGCGTACCCGGCGGCCGACAGCAGCGCCCAGCCGACCCCGGCGGGCCGTACCTCACCGCCGCCGGAGCCCAGCACCAGCACGGCCAGCCCGGCGAGGGCCCCGCCGACGGCGGTCACCCCGCCCCGGCCCAGCCGCTCGCCCATCCAGTAGCGGGCCCCGAGCGCGATCAGCACGGGACCGGCCCCGAGGGTGACCACGGTGCCGACCGCCAGGCCGGTCTCGCGCACGGCGGCGAAGTAGGCGGCCTGGAAGAGGGTGAACAGCAGCCCGGTCCCGATCAGCGAGGCGGCCGAGGGCCGGGCCGGCGCCGGGCGCGCCCCGCGCGAGGGCCTCCGTACGGCGAGCACCCCCAGCAGTACGACCAGCCCGCCCGCGCACCGCCAGAACGACAGGGCGAGCGGCCCGAGGTCACTGGCCAGGAAGAGGAGGGAGGCGGCCGCCCCGGCGGTGCCCCAGGCGGCTCCGGCGACGACGAGGTACAGCAGACTGCGCCCGGCGACGGGCGAGAGGTTCGACACGTGTTTCTCCGCGCATGCGTGAAGGATGAGGAAGGCAGGTCATCTCTTCGCGGGCAGCGCCGACCGGCCCGGGGACTGCCCGGGCACGGTTGTGGTTCGCGTGGAAGCCGCCCGCGCTAGGCGGCGGGAGGCGGAAGCACGGTCGAAGGCATGATCGACACCCTACGCGGTGCCCGGCGCCCGTACCAGAGCCCTAGGTCTTGTCGTCAAAGTGGCGCGGGCCAGGCGCCACTTTGACGACAGGGCCTAGGCCGGGACCGCCTAGGCCGGGGTCGTCTCCTTGGCAGGCACGGCCGGATCCGCGGCCCCTTGGCGGCCCGGCCGGGAGGACTGCGCGATGAAGGCGCCGCCCAGCACCAGCGCGCCGCCGGCGATCTGCGGGGCCGAGAGGTGCTCGCCGAGCAGCACCCACGCCAGCACGGTGGCGATGACCGCCTCCAGGCAGGCGACGACGCCCGCCACCTGCGGGGAGAGCTTGCGCACCGAGACCACCCCGGTCAGGTACGCGAACACGGTCGCGACCAGCACCACCCAGCCCAGCAGCAGCAGGGCGGGCACCTGGGTGTCGCCGAGCGCGGCGTCCCGGCCCAGCACCTGCCAGTCCATCTCCCAGGGCCGCGCGATCACGGTCATCACGACGGCGCCGACGATCATGCCGTACGCGATCACGCCCAGCGGGTCGGGCACGTCGTCCCCGTCGGTGCCCTGGTCCGCGAAGACGAAGTAGAAGGCCTGGCAGCAGGCCGCGGCGAGGCCGAGCAGCACCCCGAGCAGGTCCAGGCTCAGCCCGGCCCAGATCTCGACCACGCAGGCCAGACCGACGACGGCCACCGCCGCCCCCGCCGCGGCGGCCCGGGTGACGGGCTTGCGCTGGACGAAGCGGATCCAGCCGAGCAGCAGGGCGGGGCCCAGGTACTCCAGCAGGAGGGCGACCCCGACCGGGATCCGGGACAGGGAGGCGAAGTAGAAGGCCTGCACGCCCGCGACCGCGACCAGCCCGAAGCCGGCGAGCAGCAAGGGTTTGCGCAGCACCAGACCGCGGTGGCGCCAGGCCAGCGGGGACAGCACCAGCGCCGCTCCGGCCACCCTCAGCCACACCACGTGCAGCGGGTCCAGACCCGCCTCTATCAGTGGCTTCGCCGCCACTCCCGAACCACCGAACGCACACGCCGAGACGAGGGCGAGGCCCAGTCCGGCGTTCTTCCCTGACGCTTGCATCGGGCCATCATGGCAGGGCCCGTCAGGAGCGTCACAGGGGTGACACCTGTTGAGACGCACCCGAGACCCGGCCGGCCGGGAGTACCGGAATCTGACAGGTCGTCAGTCTTGAATGTTCCGTCCGCCGGGACTACGTTCCGCCGCACGTACCCGACGAGAAGGGGTGGACGCATGGCTGAAGTCACCGCGGAATCACGCATCGAGGCGCCCGCCGCGAAGCTCTGGGCCCAGCTGACCGACTGGGACGCGTACGGCCAGTGGAGCATGACCCACACCAACTTCCCGAAGGGCGGTCCCGAGACCCTCGCGGTCGGAGCCACCTTCGCCGAGAACATGAAGATGATGGGCTTCCCGGCCGAGGTCCTCTGGACGGTGTCGGAGCTCGAGGCCGAGCGCGTCTTCGCCGTCACCGGCAAGGGGCCGATGGGCGTGGCCGTCCTCACCCGCTACACCCTGGTCCCGGACGGGGCGGCCACGACGGTCCGCATCGACGGGGAGTTCACGGGCGCCGCGGTCTCCCTGATGGCGGGCAAGCTCAAGGACTCGGCGACCGCCGCGCTGAACGAGTCGCTGCGCAAACTGGCCGGCCTGGTCGCCTGAGGCACCCGGCGCCCACCCCGGCCCCACGTACGCCGGGAGGTCCGGCGGGCCGGCTCAGTGCTCGTCGGCCAGGATCAGGTAGAGCTTCTTGCGGGCGTCGTTGATCACTCCGAGGGCCTTCTCCCGCTGCTCGGGCGAGCCGGTCTTGAAGACCTGCCCGAAGGCCTCCATCAGGCCGATGCCGGCGGTGCGCACCTCGTGCATCGCCTCGAAGTCGAAGCCGCGTCCGGCGTCCGCCCAGGGGGCGTCCGGACCGGACTCCGCCTCGGCGCGGCCGGCGTCGGTGAGCGTGAACAGCTTCTTGCCGCCCTCGCTCTCACTGACGATGAGGCCCTCGTCCTCCAGCAGCTGGAGGGTCGGGTAGACCGAGCCGGGGCTGGGCTTCCAGGCCCCGCCGCTGCGCTCGCCGATCTCCTGGATCATCTCGTAGCCGTGCATCGACCGGTCCGCGAGCAGCGCCAGGATCGAGGCGCGTACGTCGCCCCGCCGGGCCCGGCCGCGCGGTCCACCGCGCCCGCCGCGTCCGCCGAAGGGGCCACCGAAGGGCGGTCCGAACGGGCCGAAGGCGGCACGCCGCCCCATGAACTCCTCCCGACGGTCCGGCCCGCAGTGGCCGTGACCCCGTCCGTGGTCCTGCCCGTGGTCGTGCTGTCCGAATGAACGCATCACTGCGCTCCTTCCGTCTTCGTCGTCGCTGTCATGCGCTGTTACGCGCTGTCGTCGTCGTGTCGACTCCTTCACTATCACTGATCCATCGCGATGCGTCAACGATATATCGGAAGCTGTCGCCGACAGTCGACGACCGAGTCAATACAGCGCACGGACAATCCACACCTTCAGGTGGATTAGGGATGGGACTCATGATCGAAAGCCGTAGGGGCGTGCTGTGCTGGCCCCACCTCAGGACGACACATGACGAAAGGGGACATCCATGCGCCTCAAGGGACGCGTCCGGACGTGGCTCGCCGCCACGGCGGCCACCGCCGCACTGCTCCTCGTACCCGGCCCGCCGGCCACCGCCGACAGCCCTCGGCCGCTGGCCGGCAACTACCTCAACCTGCACCAGTGCGTGTACGCGCCCACCCCGGGCGTCGACTACATCACGACGGTGGTGCCCAGCCGCGACGGCCGGTTCATCGCCGGAACGAACACCTCCGCCGCACCGGACCAGAACCTGTCCTGCGGGAACGGCGACGGGAACTACACCCCGATCCGTCCCTGGGCCTCTTTCCAGTCGCTCGACCTGAGCGCCGGCCGCTATCTGAACCTGCACCAGTGCGTGTACTACTCCGAGCTCCAGCACGACCACCTCACCGTGGTGGTCTCGCGCGGGGGCGGTGAGTGGGGTACCGGGACGAACGTCTCCAACACCGCCGACACCACGGTCGACTGCGGTCCCGGCCGCGGGCTCTACTACCTGGTCCCCCTGCTGTCCTCCGTCAAGGCACTGGACCTGACCGCCGGCCGGTACCTGAACCTCCAGCAGTGCCAGTACTACTACGGCCCCCTCGCCGACCACTTCACCACGGTGATCACACCCGCCGGTGACGGCCGCTACTCGACGGGGACGAAGGTCTCCAACACCGCCGACACCACCCCGACCTGCGGTCGCGGCAACGGGAACTTCACCCTCATCCCCCTCCTGTCCGGCACCAAGGCCCTCTCCCGGACCTGACCCGCCCCCTCCCCCTCGACCCCGCACGGACCAGGCCAGTCACCCCGGATTGGCCTTTGTCCGTGATCGGGAGCCCGCCCTACGGTCGGTCCATGCGCATCCGAATCGTCGACGCCTTCACCGACCGCCCCTTCCACGGCAACCCCGCCGGAGTCCTCCTCCTCGACGGCCCCTTCCCGCCCGACGCCTGGCTCCGCCAGGTCGCCGCCGAGGTCAACCTCTCCGAGACCGCCTTCGCGCACCCCCTGCCGCCCGGCGGCGACGCCGACTGGGCCCTGCGCTGGTTCACCCCCACCGCCGAGGTCGACATGTGCGGCCACGCCACCCTCGCCACCGCACACGTCCTCACCGAGCAGGGCCTCGCCACCGGACGGATCCGCTTCAGTGCGCGCTGCGGCGTCCTCACCACCGAGGCGGCCGAGGACGGCACGATCACCATGGACTTCCCCACGTCCTCACTGACCCCGGTCGAGCCGGTCCCGGAGGTGGGCCGCGCACTCGGCGCGGAGATCGTCTCGGTCCACGACACCTCCGCCCACATCGGCGACCTGGTGGTGGAACTGGCCGACGAGCGGACCGTACGGGAGCTCACCCCCGACCTCGCGGTCCTGCGCGGCTACTCCCGTCGCGGAGTGATCGTCACGGCGCCCGCCGAGGACCCCTCCCGCGGCTACGACTTCGTCTCCCGCGGCTTCTTCCCCGCCTTCGGCATCGACGAGGACCCGGTCACCGGCAGCGCGCACACCGCCCTCGCCCCGTTCTGGGCGGCGCGCCTTGGCCGCACCGAGCTGACCGGACTCCAGGGCGGCGCCCGCCGCGGACTGGTCCGGGTGCGGCTCGCCGGCGAGCGTACGTTCCTGACCGGTCGCGCCGTCACCGTCATCGACGGCGAGCTGCTCACCGCCCCCTGACACCCGCAGGACGGCCGGCGGCTACGGGGTGGGCAGCCAGCCCACCTTGCCCGCGAGCAGCGCGTACCCGCCGAAGGCCACGATGTCGAGCAGCGCGTGCGCGACGACCAGCGGCCCCACCCGGCCCCAGCGCCGGTAGGCGAGGACGAAGACGACGCCCATCACCACGTTCCCGATGAACCCGCCGATGCCCTGGTAGAGGTGGTACGAGCCGCGCAGCACCGAGCTCGCGACCAGCGCGGCCATCGGCGACCAGCCCAGCTGGCCGAGCCTGCGCAGCAGGTAGGCCAGCACGATGACCTCCTCCACCACGGAGTTCTGCACGGCGGAGAGGATCAGTACGGGGAACTTCCACCACACGTCGGGCAGCGCCTCCGGCACCACCGTGAGGTTGAATCCGGTGGCCCGGGCCGCGAGGTAGAAGGCCAGCCCGGCGCTGCCGATCCCGGCGGCCACGAGCGCGCCCCGGCCCAGGTCCCACACCGGCCGGGTGCGGTCGAAGCCCAGCACCCGCAGCCCCGGCGCGCCCTCGCGGGTCAGCAGGTGCGCGACCAGGAGGACGGGGACCAGCGCGCTCGCGATCCCGAAGAGCTGCCACGCCAGGTCGAGCCAGGGCCGCCCGGGCGCGTACGAGCCGTTGAGCGTGGCGGCCTGGTCCTTGAGTCCGCCCGGCTTGGTGAGCGAGCCGATGAAGCTGATCAGCGCCGAGACCCCGCTCGCCCCCAGCGAGAGCGCGAGGACGAGCAGCGTCTCGGTGCGCAGGAGGCCGCGCCGCTCTTCCCCGCGCAGCTCCACGACCACCGGCTCCGGCTCCGTCCGCACGTCCGACTCCCGTCCGCCCATCCCGCTGTGACCACCCCATACTGCCTCCTCGGCGGCCGGGGCGGATCGGCGGGACGGGCGGGCGGGGCCCGGGGGCGGTCAGCGGCGGGCCGCTGCCGGAGCCTTCACCTCCTCTTCCTCGATGCCCACGGGCCAGGTGTGCACCGGGTCCCCCTTGTGCATCAGCTCGCTGTAGCGCCGGGTGGTCGCGGCCAGCGCGGCGTCCCGTTCGAGCCCGCCCGCGAGTGCCCGGTGGTAGGTGTCCACCTGCCAGGTCGCCCCGTTCACCCGGCGCCGGCACCGCTCCTCGATGATCCCGAGGTAGAGGTCCCGGTCGGCGGGTTCGATGCCCCAGGCGTCGAGTCCGGCCGCGGCCATCGGCAGCAGCTCGTCCAGCACCAGCCGCACCGCCGGTACGCTGACCAGCCCCCCGGCCCGGCCGCGGCGCGGCCAGTGCAGCCGCGCGTCGATCCCGTACCGGCAGGCCGCGTCGAAGTTGGCCTCCGCCTCCGCGAACGGCATCCGGGTCCACACCGGGCGCTGCTCGTCCGCGAGGGTGCGTACGAGCCCGTAGTAGAAGGCCGCGTTGGCGACGACGTCGGCGACGGTCGGCCCGGCCGGCAGCACCCGGTTCTCCACCCGCAGGTGCGGCACCCCGTCGGCCACCCCGTAGACCGGCCGGTTCCAGCGGTACACCGTGCCGTTGTGCAGCACCAGTTCCTGCAGGCTCGGCACCCCGCCCTCGGCCAGGACCCGCAGCGGCTCCTCCTCGTCACAGATGGGCAGCAGCGAGGGGAACCAGCGGACGTTCTCGGCGAAGAGCTCGTACGCCGAGTCCACCCACCGCTCCCCGAACCAGGTGCGCGGCCGCACTCCCTGCGCCTTGAGCTCGGGCGGGCGCGTGTCGGTGGCTTGCGTGAACAGCGGCGGCCGCGATTCTCGCCACAGCTCCCGCCCGAACAGGAACGGCGAGTTGGCGCCCACGGCTATCTGTACGGCCGTCACCGCCTGCGCCGCGTTCCACACGTCGGCGAACCGCGCCGGGGTGACCTGCAGGTGCAGCTGTACGGAGGTGCAGGCGGCCTCGGGCACGATCGAGCCGGTGCTCCAGGTCAGCCGCTCGACCCCGTCGATGTCGAGGGTGAAGTCCTCTCCGCGCATCATCAGGATCTGCTCGTTCAGCAGGGAGTAGCGGTCCACCTCGGAGAGGTTGGCCGGGGCCAGGTCGGAGCGGGAGAGCGTCGGCAGGATCCCGATCATCACCACGCCCGCGTCGATCGCCGCGGCCTGCCGGTGGGCGTAGTGCAGCCCCGCGCTCAGTTCCTCCGCGAGCTGGTCGAATACCCTGCCGTCGAGCCGGTGCGGCAGGACGTTCACCTCCAGGTTGAACATTCCGAGTTCGGTCTGGAAATCGGGGCTCGCAATCCGCTCCAGTACCTGTGCATTCACCATTCGCGGCAAACCGTCGGAACCGGCGAGATTCAACTCGATCTCCAGCCCCATCATGTTCTTGGGGCGATCGAACCTCTTCTCGGCCAGAAGCCGCTCCAGCCCCTCCAGGCACTCGTGAAGCTTCCTCCGATACCGATGCCGATCGGACAGGTCGAATCCGCCCGCCACGACCTTCTCCCCCATCGAAGCGTCCCTCCTCGAGTGGGCCTGGCCCGGTGCACCCGGGCGCGCGTTACGGTCGATGATGCCCAGGGCGCGTGATCATTAACGCCGGGCCGCCGGGTCCGGCCGGGGAGCGCGCGCCGGTATGGCCGGATGGGCGCTCCGGCACATTCACCTGGCATGCCGGATTACGCAAATCCAGCGTCGACTTTGCCGATTCCGGATTACCGACGCTTTCCAGCCGAGCCCCAGTCCGGTAACCTCCGAGGTCAGCGCGGCTTGTTCGCGTGCAACCGGCATGAATACCACGACAGCGGGTCCGGTAAGCGCCTTGTCGGCAATGGGCGGGACAGCTAGCCGAAACACTGTGTGAACACATGTCGTATAAACTCCGCAAACGAGGCAGAGAGTTGGCGCGCGGCCATTGCCCCACAGCCCACCTCTGACCCCAGAATGCGACAGCGCCGTCCGCACCTTCCCCCGTACCACAGGTCTCCCAAGTGAGAGGCGACCCACCATGCCGCTGCATGTCCTTCCGGCCCCCGCGCCCGCCCTGCGCAGCGTCCTCGCGGCACTCGGTTCTCCCACCGCCGTCCACGAGGCGCACACCCCGACCCTGCGCGCGGTCCAGGGTCCGGTCACCGCCGAACTCCCGCTCCCGGTCCACGTGCTCGACCGGCTGAACAGGTCGGCCGTCGGGGCCGGTGCCAGGCCGCCGCGCACCCGGCTCACCGGCTGGCGCTTCCTGATCCGCAGCGGCGACCGCTTCGTCGCCGCGGCCGACACCCGTCTGACCCCGGACGGCTGGGCCTTCTCCCATTTCTTCGAGGGCCCCTACGTCGCCGCCACCGAACGCGCCCTGCGCCAGGCGGAGTCGCTCGGCAAGAGCTACCAGCCGCGGCTGCTGTCCGTACCCGAGCTGTACATGCTGACCCTGTGGCTGCACGGGGCGGTCGGCGCCGACGCCTCCTCCGGCCTGCCCGCCGCCGCCGATCTGCTCGTACCCCTGGCACCGGCCCCGCCCGGGATCGCCGCGTTCCGACCGCACCCGGTCTCGGAACTGCTGCCCGTACTGACCCACCGGCTGACCCCGCCGGCCCCTCCGGTCCCGCCGCCGGTGGCGGCCCCGGCGGCCTGATCCCGCGGCCCGGCGTGATGCGCGTGACCCGGGTGACCCATTCGGCCTAGTCCTCTCGGGCCACCCGCGAACCATCCGAAATGACAGGGGAGTTGGCCTGAACCGCCCGCACGAGTGATGCGTCATCAATCCATGAGGACAGCTGCCGGGAAATACCTGCGAAGCAGCCGTCATGGGGGAAGACTGAGGACATCCTCCCCGCAGGTGCGGGGACGACACAGGGGGACGGCCATGAATCACGCATCGAGCCGTAGCGAACAGACCACACCGCAGCGAAAGAACGCATCCATGTGCCAGCACGAGCCTGCCTGCCCGTCATCAGAGTCCGCCGACCGGGAGGCCGCCCGCCCGGTGGCCAACCACCCGGAACAGGGCTGGAGCCTGCTGTGCAACGGCGTCCTGCTCTTCGAGGACACCGGTGAGCTGCTGCCGGACGGCCAGATCATCGCCCCGCACCGCCCGCTCGCGGCGGCGTAGGGCGAGCGCACGGCGGGACAGCAGCAGACGGAAGGGGCCGGCCCCGGAGCGAAATGCTCCAGGACCGGCCCCTTCACCGTGTCACCCTGTCGTCCCGTACGGGACCTCAGTTGTCGTACTCGTCCAGCGGCGGGCAGGAGCACACCAGGTTCCGGTCGCCGAAGGCACCGTCGATCCGGCGCACCGGCGGCCAGTACTTCTCGGAGGCCGACACACCACCCGGGAAGACCGCCTCGTCACGGCTGTACGGGTGGTTCCACTCCCCGCCGAGGGCCGCCGCGGTGTGCGGGGCGTTGGCCAGCGGGTTGTCCTCCAGCGGCCACTCGCCGCCCGCGACCCGCTCGATCTCACCGCGGATGGCGATCATCGCGTCGCAGAAACGGTCGATCTCGGCGAGGTCCTCGGACTCCGTCGGCTCGATCATCAGCGTGCCCGCGACCGGGAAGGACATGGTCGGCGCGTGGAAGCCGTAGTCGATCAGACGCTTGGCGATGTCGTCGACGCTCACGCCCGTCGCCTTCGACAGCGGACGCAGGTCGATGATGCACTCGTGCGCCACCAGGTTGCCCGGGCCCGTGTACAGCACCGGGTAGTGCGGCTCCAGGCGCTTGGCGATGTAGTTCGCGCCGAGCACCGCCACCTGGGTGGCGCGCTTGAGGCCCTCGCCGCCCATCAGGCGGACGTACGACCAGGAGATCGGCAGGATGCCGGCGGAACCCCACGGCGCGGCCGAGATCGGACCCACGCCCGTCTCCGGACCGGCGGTCGGCTGGAGCGGGTGGTTCGGCAGGTACGGGGCCAGGTGCGCGCGGACACCGACCGGGCCGACGCCCGGGCCGCCGCCGCCGTGCGGGATGCAGAAGGTCTTGTGCAGGTTCAGGTGCGAGACGTCGCCGCCGAAGTGACCCGGCTTGGCCAGGCCCACCAGGGCGTTCAGGTTCGCGCCGTCCACGTACACCTGGCCGCCGGCCTCGTGCACCTGGGCGCAGATGTCGGCGACGTGCTCCTCGAACACACCGTGCGTCGACGGGTAGGTGATCATCAGCACGGCGAGCTGCTCGCCGTGCTGCTCGATCTTCGCGCGCAGGTCGGCCGCGTCCACCTCGCCGTCGTCGGCGGTCTTGACGACGACGACCTTCATGCCGGCCATCACGGCGCTCGCGGCGTTGGTGCCGTGCGCGGAGGACGGGATCAGGCAGATGGTGCGCTGCTCGTCGCCGTTCGCCCGGTGGTAGGCGCGGACGGCCAGCAGGCCGGCGAGCTCACCCTGGGAGCCGGCGTTCGGCTGGATGGAGACCTTGTCGTAGCCGGTGACCTCGCAGAGACGTTCCTCCAGCTCGGTGATGAGCGTGAGGTACCCCTCGGCCTGCTCGACCGGGGCGAAGGGGTGCAGCTGGCCGAACTCGGGCCAGGTGACCGGCTCCATCTCGGTGGTCGCGTTGAGCTTCATGGTGCAGGAGCCCAGCGGGATCATGCCCCGGTCCAGCGCGTAGTCCTTGTCCGAGAGCTTGCGCAGGTAGCGCAGCATCGCGGTCTCGGAGCGGTGCTGGTGGAAGACCGGGTGGCCGAGGTAGTCGTCCGAGCGCAGCAGGCCCTCGGGCAGGGTGTCGGCGGCGGAGGCGTCGAGGGCCTCGATGTCCGCGCTGACCCCGAAGGCGGCCCAGACGGATTCGATGTCGGCGCGCAGGGTGGTCTCGTCGCAGGCGGCCGAGACGTGGTCGGCGTCCACCTGGAACAGGTTGACCCCGCCCTCGCGGGCCGCGGCGACGACCTCGGCGGCCTTGCCGGGCACCCGGGCGGTGACCGTGTCGAAGAAGGAGCCGTGCACCAGCTCGACCCCGCCGGCCGTCAGGCCCGCGGCGAGCAGGGCGGCGTAGCGGTGGGTGCGGCGGGCGATCGTGCGCAGGCCGTCCGGACCGTGGTAGACGGCGTACATGCCGGCCATGACGGCCAGCAGCACCTGCGCGGTACAGATGTTGCTGGTGGCCTTCTCACGGCGGATGTGCTGCTCACGGGTCTGCAGCGCCAGGCGGTACGCCTTGTTGCCGTCCGCGTCCACGGACACGCCGACGAGGCGGCCGGGGAGCGAGCGGGCGTGCTGCTGCTGGACGGCCATGTAGCCGGCGTGCGGTCCGCCGAAGCCCATCGGGACGCCGAAGCGCTGGGTGGTGCCGACCGCGATGTCCGCGCCCAGCTCGCCCGGGGAGGTCAGCAGGGTCAGGGCGAGCAGGTCGGCGGAGACGGCGACGATCGCGCCGAGCCCGTGCGCCTGGTCGATGACCGGCTTGATGTCGCGTACGGCACCGGAGGCGCCGGGGTACTGGACGAGCACGCCGTAGATCCCGCGCTCGGCGATCTCGGCCGGGATGCCGTCCGACAGGTCGGCGACGACGATCTCGATGCCGATCGGCTCGGCGCGGGTCTCGATCACGGCGATCGTCTGCGGCAGCGCGTCGGCGTCGACGAGGAAGACGTTGCCCTTGGCCTTGCCGACCCGGCGGGCCAGCGTCATGGCCTCGGCGGCCGCGGTGCCCTCGTCGAGCAGGGAGGCACCGGAGGTCGGCAGGCCGGTCAGGTCGGCGACGACGGTCTGGAAGTTCAGCAGCGCCTCGAGGCGGCCCTGCGAGATCTCCGGCTGGTAGGGCGTGTACGCCGTGTACCAGGCCGGGTTCTCCATGACGTTGCGCAGGATGACCGGGGGCGTGAAGGTCCCGTAGTAGCCGAGGCCGATCATCGAGGACAGGACCTGGTTGCGGTCTGCGAGCGAGCGCAGCTCGGCCAGCACCTCGGCCTCGGTCCGCGCCTCGGGCAGGTTCAGCGCGGCGGCGGTCTTGATGACATCCGGCACCGCGGCGGCGGTGAGCTCGTCCAGGGAGCCGTAGCCCACCTGGGCGAGCATCTTCGCCTGCGCCTCGGCATCCGGGCCGATGTGGCGCTGCTCGAAGGGGATGCCTCGCTCCAGCTGGGAGAGCGGAATGCGGTTGGCGGTCATGACGGAGGCCTCCTGGTCGTATGACCTGCGAGGGGCACCACGGCGCGGGCACCCGGACGGCCTCCCCCTCTGTCATCTCAACCTGAGAGCTTCACCGGGCCTCACAGGGGTCGCCCGCGAGATCCGGCTTTCACCGTCGGTGAGGAGCGGAACCGGTACTGCGTGACCGGTACCGCGCCTGCTTTCCAGAGTGGCCTCACCACGTGCGGTACGTATGCCTGAGAGATTCCGGGGAGGATTTGCTCCTTCGGCGCCTCCGTCGAACTCACTCGGAGGACTCTCCCGCACAGGGTCAACAGCCGTCACCCAGCCTACCAGCGAGGATCTGGGCGCTCCCTCGAGTGGCCCCCTCTCCAGATATGCACTTTTGTAGTCATAACGGATGAGTTGTGCATCACCTGCGACCAGACGGAGGGACCGTGCAGACCGACATCGATCCGCGCAGCCTGATCGGCCGCAAGGCATTCGACCGCAACGGCGCCAAGATCGGCACCGTGGACGAGGTCTACCTCGACGATGCCACAGGGGTACCGGAATGGGCCGCCGTCCGTACGGGCCTCTTCGGCCGGGACGCCTTCGTCCCCCTGGAGCCCAGCGAGGTGGTGGGCGAGACCCTCCGCGTGCCCTTCGAGCGCTCCCTGATCAAGGACGCCCCCGACTTCGGGGTCGGCCGCCACCTCTCCCCCGAGCAGGAGCTCCAGCTCTACCACCACTACGGGCTGGACGTGATCCTCCCGGACGACTTCCACCACCCGCCGCCCCCGCCCCCCAAGAAGCACCGCTAGGCCGTCTGCTCCCGGTCCGCCGTCCCCACCAGGGGCAGCGGATCGGCCGTCTCCAGTTCCGGGTCGTCCAGCAGGAAGGTGCGGACCCGGCCCGGGGGCGATCCGGGCCGCTCGAACCGTACGGTCACCCGCCCGACCCCGCTGCCCTGCACCCAGCCCGGCCCGTACACGGCGTGCCGTACGTCGCTCCCCGCCGCCCAGTGGCGCGCGGGAGCGGCCTCCTGCTCCGCCACCGCCGCCTCCCGGGCCGGCTCCCCCATCGCCGCCCCCGCCGCCGCCTCCGGCGCCCCTTCCGCCTCCTGGGCCTCCCCCGCCCCGTCGGCGTCGGTGCCGAGCGCCTGGGCGAAGAGGTCCTCCTGCGTGTAGTCCGCGAGCCCGGTCACGCCGACGCCCAGCAGCCGCACCCCGCCGGTGGTGTCCACGCCCTCCAGCAGCCGCGCCGCGGCCTCCCGCACCACCGCGGGATCGTCGGTCGGCCCGCGCAGGGTCTCCGAGCGGGTCAGCGTGGAGAAGTCGTACCGCCGCACCTTCAGGACGATGGTCCGCCCGGAGTGCCCCGAAGCCCGCAGCCGCCCCACGCACCGGTCGGCGAGCCGCTGCACCTCGCCCCGGATCCGCACCCGGTCGTGGATGTCCACGTCGAAGGTGTCCTCCACCGACACCGATTTCGCGTCCCGCTCCGCGACCACGGGCCGGTCGTCCAGCCCCAGCGCCATCCGGTACAGGCCGACCCCGTGCGCCCGGCCCACCATCCGGACCAGCTCGTCCTCACCGGCCTCGGCCAGCTCCCCCACGGTGGTGATCCCGGCCCGCCGCAGGTGCTCCCCGGTGGCCGGGCCCACCCCCGGCAGGGTCCGCACCGACATCGGCGCGAGCAGCTCCCGCTCGGTCCCCGGCTCGATCAGCAGCAGCCCGGCCGGCTTGGCCTCCTCGGAGGCCACCTTGGCCAGCATCTTCGACCCGGCCAGGCCCACCGAGCCGCTGAGCCCCGTCAGGGCCGCGATGTCCGCCCGCAGCCGCTCCCCGGTGGCGCGGGCGCTCTCCGCGTCGAAGGCCCTGCCGCCCGCCTCCAGGTCCACGAAGGCCTCGTCCAGGCTGAGGGGCTCCACGAGGGGCGACAGCTCCCGCAGCAGCCCCATGACGGTCTCGCTGACCTCCTTGTAGAGGCTGAAGCGGGGGATCAGGTAGGCGCCGTTCGGGCACAGCCTGCGGGCCTGCGCGGTCGGCATCGCGGAGTGCACCCCGAAGCGCCTGGCCTCGTAGGAGGCGGTCGCGACGACCCCGCGCGGCCCGAGCCCGCCGACGATCACGGCCTTCCCGCGCAGACTGGGCTTCGCCGCCTGCTCCACGGAGGCGTAGAAGGCGTCCATGTCCAGGTGCAGGATGGTCGGGGCGGCTCTCACAGCACCGATGCTGCCCTACGCCACTGACAACGGGCCGCCGCCCGCACCCTCGGGAGTCAGACGGCCCTGTTGCGGCGGGCCGCCAGCTCGTCCGCCGGGTTGTGGCCCACCAGGGTCTCCCCCGTGTCCACGCGCTCCCCGTGCAGCTGCGACAGGGCGCTCTCCACGTCCCGCCAGACCACGCCCACCGCGATGCCGAAGACGCCCTGCCCGCCCTGGAGCAGGCTCACCACCTGGTCCGGGGAGGTGCACTCGTACACGGTGGCGCCGTCGCTCATCAGCGTCATGCGCTCCAGGTCGCCGAAGCCCCGCTCCTGCAGGTGCTGCACGGCGGTACGGATGTTCTGCAGCGCCACTCCGGTGTCCAGGAAGCGCTTCACGATCTTGAGGACGACCACGTCCCGGAAGCTGTACAGCCGCTGCGTCCCCGACCCGTAGGCGGGACGCACGCTCGGCTCGACCAGCCCGGTCCGCGCCCAGTAGTCGAGCTGCCGGTACGTGATGCCGGCCGCGGCGCACGCCGTCGGCCCCCGGTAGCCGACCTGCTCCGGTGCCGGGGCGTCGCTCACCGGTCCGACCGGCGTCGACGCCGGCTGCCGGTGCGCGGAACCCGCCGCGCCACCGTGCAGCGGGTACGGCGCACCGTCGCTCCGCGCGGGGATGCCCCCGGTCGTACCGTCGCCCGTGATCCTCACGCCGACCCTCCGTCCTTGACCTGCCACCTTGAAGGTAGGCAGTGACCAGGGGTGCGTCAACGATCGCCACACTCGGCACGCCGAGTGATAATCACCCTGAGAGTGGTTTCCCGTACCCCCTTGCGGGGAAAGGCTACTCGAATGGGCTGAAAGTCCCCGGAGGACGACGCGGCCCGCGTTTCACCGCGGACCCCCGGCCTTCCGGCCTCCTACCGCCCCGGCCGCCTACTGCGGCCCCGTTCCGAAGTCCTCCGGCGAGATCTGGTCGAGGAACTCACGGAACTTCTCCACCTCGTCCTCCTGCTCGTCGGGAATGGCGATTCCGGCGTCGTCGAGCACGCCGTCACTGCCGTAGATCGGCGTCCCCGTCCGCAGGGCCAGCGCTATGGCGTCGGAAGGCCGCGCGCTCACCTCGACCCCGCTGGCGAAGACCAGCTCCGCGTAGAAGACGCCCTCCCGCAGATCCGTGATCCGGACCTCGGTGAGCTCCTCACCGACCGCCTCCAGCACGTCCTTGAACAGGTCGTGCGTCAGCGGCCGGGCAGGGGCCATCCCCTGCTGCGCGAAGGCAATGGCGGTCGCCTCCCCTGGTCCGATCCAGATGGGGAGGTACCGGTCGCCTCCCACTTCACGCAGGAGCACGATCGGTTGGTTGGAGGGCATTTCCACCCGGACACCCACAACGTCGAGCTCGTTCACACAGCAACCCTAGGACCTGCCCGGCAGGTTTGGGTAGTCGGGGCCCCCGTCGACCGACTCGGGTCAGGGCAGCCGGACCCCGAGCGCGGTCTGCACGAGGGCCTCGTGGAGGCGTACGCACAGCCCCGCGAGCTCCTTCATCGTGGCTTCCGCGTGCGCCCGGGTCTGCGGGTTGCGGTGCCGGCGCAGCGGTGAGACGACCTGTTCCACCAGACCGGCCTCCCGGTCCGCGGCCGCTTTCATAGCGCGCAGATGGCGCGGCTCCAGCCCGAATCGACCGAGGTCCGCGATCAGCCGGGCCACGGTGACCGTCTCGGCGTCGAACCCGCCGCCGGAGGCCTCGGAGATGAGCCCGTACGACTCCCACTCCACGAGCTGGACCTCGTCCACCTCCGCGGCGGCGATCAGCTCGGCACGGCCCACCCGGGCCACGGTCGGCCGCTCCCGGCCCGCCTCGCCGTACAGGACCTCAGGGCCGGCATCCACGGACTCCCCGTGCGCGGTGGGCGCGGGGATGCGGATCTGCTCGCCCCGGTCGAGGGCGTCGAGCTGCTCCCGGATGACCTTCAACGGGAGGTAGTGGTCGCGCTGGAGGCGCAGCACGCGGGCGAGCCGCTCCACGTCGCCCGTGCTGAACTTGCGGTACCCCGACGGCGTGCGCCGGGGCTCGACGAGCCCCTCCGCCTCCAGGAAGCGGATCTTCGAGATGGTGACTTCGGGGAACTCGTCGCGCAGCGTGGTCAGCACCGTGCCGATGCTCACCAGCCGCCCGGCCGAGGCTGAGGCGGCACTACCGGCGGTGCCGTTCTTCGGGGCACCGCCGGTGGGGGTACGCAGCATGGGACCTTCCCTTGACGGGTCAGATGCTCCGCAGGCTCGCGTAGAAGACCAGCCGGTACTTGCCGATCTGCACCTCGTCGCCGTTGTGCAGGGCGACGGAGTCGATCGGCTCACGGTTCACGTACGTGCCGTTGAGGCTGCCCACGTCGGAGACGGTGAAGCCACCGTCCTGGCCCCGGCGGAAGTCGACATGACGCCGGGAGACGGTGACGTCGTCCAGGAAGATGTCGCTCTGCGGGTGGCGTCCCGCCGTGGTCAGCTCACCGTCCAGCAGGAAGCGGCTGCCGGAGTTGGGCCCGCGCCGGACGATCAGCAGCGCGGAACCGGGCGGCAGCGCTTCCACCGCGGCCTGGGCCTCGGGGGACAGCGAGGACGACACGTGCTGTCCCGACACCTCGGCCTCGTAGGCCTCGAGGCCCGAGATCGAGATCGTGGACGTGGTCTCCGAGGCACGCTCCGGCGTCAGGCCCGGCCGCAGCGGCGCCCCGCAGTTGGAGCAGAACCGGCTGGCCGCATCGCTGCGGTGCCCGCACCTGCTGCACACCTGCTCGGCCGACATGGACGGCTCCTCGCGCCGCGGCTGCCCCGCGGAGGCATTGGTGGCGTACGGGTCGGGCGTAAACCCTCCACCCGTACTTGAGGTTGATGGTTCACCGAAACCTATGCGTCCGGAACCGGCAGGGTCAACACTCGACGCGCCCTGCGCGCCCGAATTGTCTCCCGGGCCGGCCACCTCGTCGCGGAAGAGCGGCCGGTCGCCCTGCCCTTCCCCCTCGCCATGACCCGCACGGTGACGCGCCGCGCCACTCTCCTCGCGGTTCTTCTTGCCGAACAACTTCTCAAACAACTTCACGGGCGATTCCCCTTGACCGAAACAGACCCGCCCGTGGGGCAGGACGAACTCTGCATGCACACACCTGCCGACCCGGACATTCTCACAACGTCCGTAACCACCAGACAGTTTCCACCACGCACCGCGACTTCGGTGCGTCGACCCCCCGCAGGCATCCGCCCGCGTGAGCCGCTCCACATTCCACCCGGCCTCACGGTGATGACGACCGAGCGTAGTCAGGCTGCTTCGCAGCCCGCAAGGCGTCCACAACGATCTTCGCCGACCGTGTGACGGCGACGGTGGCGTGTTCCTTCTCCAGCGTCTGCACGACACCGCCCGGGATGTTGAGGGCGGGCTCCAGATCCTGCGGTTTGCCGATCACCCTGAACTCGTAGGGCTGTGTGATCTTCTTACCGTCGATCGCGACCCCGCCGCCCTCGTCCGAGAAGTACGAGCCCGCCACGACGCGCACGCCGTTGATCTGGATCGCCTCGGCGCCGGCCGCCCGCAGCTCCTGCAAGGTGTCCAGCAGCTGGTCGGACCGCACCTGCCCCTTGGGATCGGTGATCCGCAGCGTGATCCCGGGCCCCTGAGCAGCTACGGTACCGGCCAGGATGCCCAGTTGGCGCTCCTTCTCCACGGTCTGTCTGCGCGCCTCCTCGGCCTGGTTGGAGCTGCTCTGGAGCTCCTTGCGCTGGTCGTCCAGCCGCTGCTTCTCGTCCTCCAGGCGCTTGGTGCGTCCGTCCAGCTCGTCGAGGATCCGTACGAGGTCCTCCTGGCGGGCGCCGCGCAGCGGTGCGCTGGAGTCGCTGTTGGAGCGGACCTGGATCGCGAGCCCGAGCCCCAGGACGAACAGCAGCAGCGCGACGATCAGTTGGGCCCGGCTCACCCGCGGCGGCCACAGACCGGCCGCGAGCCGCTGCCGCCCGGTCTGCTCGGGCTCTGCGGGCTCCGCCGGCTCTGCGGGCCGAGCGGCCTGCGCGGGCTGCTCCTTCGGCGGCTGCGCCGGGACCTCGGGCTCCTCGGGCGGGGTGTTGTCCGTACTCATCGGCGTCACGCCCGGAAGACGTGCCGGCGGATGGCCGCGGCGTTGGAGAAGATCCGGATGCCGAGGACGACGACCACACCCGTCGACAGCTGGGACCCGACGCCCAGCTTGTCACCGAGGAAGACGATCAGCGCGGCCACGACCACGTTGGACAGGAAGGACACCACGAAGACCTTGTCCACGAAGATGCCGTCCAGCATCGCGCGCAGACCGCCGAACACCGCGTCGAGCGCGGCCACCACGGCGATCGGCAGATAAGGCTCGACCACGGCCGGCACTTCGGGCCGGACCAGAAGTCCGACCACCACTCCGGCCACGAGGCCCAGTACCGCGATCACGATGCACCCTTCTTCGGCTCTGCTGCTGTAGCTGTTCGTACGGTCAGGCTCGACGCCGCCGGCAGCTTCACCTGGTCCAGGGCGGACAGGGCGTAGCGGATCCCGTAGCTCTCCTGGAGGACGTGCAGGTACTGGCCGTCCACGGAGTCCTGGAAGGCGGCGGGCAGCCGCTTCTTGTCGCCCACCGCGAGGATCTCGTAGGGCGGCACCAGCGGCCTGTTGTCGACCAGTATCGCGTCACCGGCGGCCCTGATCGCCGACAGCGCCGTCAGCCGCTGCCCGTTGATCGACACCGCCTCGGCCCCGGCCTGCCAGAGCCCGTTGACGATCCTCTGCATGTCCCGGTCCCGGACCCGCCCGGTGTCGGAGAACCCGGCGCTCTCGCGCGGTCCGCCACCACCGGCCGAGGAAGATCCCTTGGCGTCGTCCACCACCAGCTTGACGCCGGAACCGTGCACTTCGGTTGCACCCGACAGCAACGCCACCAGCTGTCCCTGCTCACCACCGTGCTGCTTGAGCGCCTCGCGCTGGCTGTCGGCGACCTCGCCGCCCAGCCGCTCCACGTCCCGCTCCAGGCCGTCCGCGTGCGCGTCGGCCCGCTGCACCCTGTCGATCAGCTCCTGGCGTTCCTTGGCCAGCACGGGGGCGGCTATCCGCGCCTGCGCCGCGCCCAGCGTGACGACCATGGCCGCGAGCACGAGCCCGGCGGCGAGCGCCAGCTTGGCCTTCAGGGTCCGCGGCAGGCCCGCCGTACCGTCCGCCTCGCGCCGGGCGGTCGCCTGCGCGTAGCCCTCGTCGAGACTGTGGTCCATCACGTGCGTCAGCAGCGACATGGAGGCGTCCGGGCGCGCGGGCGGTGTGGCCGAGCTCCGGCTGTTGGGCGGCTGCGACATGCCGCACATCGTCGCATGTCGGCGCCGTACACACCGAATGCGTCCGTCCGGCGGGCCGGGCCGGGCGACTGCCCGTACCCGGCCCGCCGGACGTCCGTCCTACGGGGCGCAGGCGCCCCTCACCGGGGTCAGTGCTCCCCGGCTCCGTCCACCACGGCGCCCCATTCGTCCAGCAACGCCTGCGCGGACGCGTCGTCGGGACCTTCGGCCCACAGGTGCGTGACCGCTTCCGCCGGGTCCGGCAGGACCAGCGCCCACCGCCCGTCGGCCTCGACCACGCGCACCCCGTCGGTGGTGTCCACCTGCCGGTCCCCGGCCGCCTCCACGACCCGCCGCATGACGAGCCCCTTCGCCGCCCACGGCGTGGGCACGTCCCGCTTCTGCACGTGCGCGCGCGGGATGCGGGCGTCGATCTGGCTCAGCGTGAGCTGCGTCCGCGCCACCAGCCCGATCAGCTGCACGAAAGCGGCCGACCCGTCGAAGACACTGCTGAACTCCGGGACGATGAAACCGCCCCGGCCGTCACCGCCGAAGATCGTGGTCTCCTCGCGGCCCACCCGGGTCAGGTCGTCCGGCGAGGTCGTCGTCCACTCCACCTGCGTGCCGTGGTACGCCGCCACCTGCTCGGCGACCCGGGTGGTGGTCACGGGCAGCGCCACCTTGCCGCTGCGCTTCTCGGCGGCCACCAGGTCGAGGAGTACGAGCAGCGCCCGGTCGTCCTCGATGATCCGCCCGCGCTCGTCCACCAGGGAGATCCGCTCGCCCACCGGGTCGAAGCGCACCCCGAAGGCCGCCCGCGCCGACGCGACGATCTCCCCGAGCCGCACCAGCCCGGCCCGCCGGGACTCGCGGGTCTCGGTCGGCCGGGACTCGTCGAGACCTGGGTTGATCGTCAGCGCGTCCACGCCGAGCCGGCCCAGCAGGCTCGGCAGGACGAGCCCGGCGCTGCCGTTCGAAGCGTCCACGACCACCTTGAGGCCGGAATCGGCGATCCCGGTGGTGTCCACCCGGCGCAGCAGCGAGCCCGTGTACGAGTCGAAGACGCTCGACGGGAACTGCAGGTCACCGATCTCCCCGGGGAAGGCACGCCGGTACTCCTGGCGCGCGTACACCCGGTCCAGCTTGCGCTGCTGCGCCTGCGAGAGGTCGGCGCCGCGCTCGTCGAGGAACATGATGTCCACGGAGTCCGGCACTCCGGGCGAGGTCCGGATCATGATGCCGCCGGCCGCGCCGCGGGCGGTCTGCTGCCGGGCCACGGGCAGCGGCACGTTCTCCAGGTCCCGGACGTTGATGGCGCTGGCCTGGAGCGCCGAGATCACGGCGCGCTTGAGCGCCCTGGCGCCTCGGGAGTGGTCACGGGCCGTGGTGACGATCGCGCCCTTCTTGAGGGTGGTCGCGTAGGCGCCCGCGAGCTTCACCACCAGCTCGGGGGTGATCTCCACGTTCAGGATCCCGGAGACGCCGCGGGCGCCGAACAGGTGCGCCTGGCCTCTCGACTCCCAGATCACCGAGGTGTTGACGAAGGCGCCGGCCTCGATGGTTTTGAACGGGTAGACGCGCACGTTGCCCTGAATGATGGATTCTTCACCCACCAGGCACTCGTCACCGATGACGGCGCCGTCCTCGATCCGGGCGGCGCGCATGATGTCGGTGTTCTTGCCGATGACGCAACCGCGCAGGTTGCTGTGCGGCCCGATGTACACGTTGTCGTGGATCACGGCCTTGTGGAGGAAGGCCCCGCTCTTGACGACGACGTTCGACCCGATGACGGTGTGCTCGCGGATCTCCACCCCGGCCTCGACCTTGGCGTAGTCCCCGATGTACAGCGGGCCGCGCAGGACCGCGTCCGGGCTCACCTCGGCTCCTTCGGCGATCCACACCCCGGGCGAGATCTCGAAGCCGTCCATGTCGACCTGGACCTTGCCCTCGAGCACGTCGGCCTGCGCCTTGACGTAGCTCTCGTGGGTGCCCACGTCCTCCCAGTAGCCCTCGGCCACGTAGCCGTAGATCGGCCGGCCTTCCTTCATCAGCTGGGGGAAGACGTCGCCGGACCAGTCGACGGAGACGTCCGGGTCGACGTAGTTGAAGATCTCCGGCTCCATCACGTAGATGCCGGTGTTGATGGTGTCCGAGAACACCTGGCCCCAGGTCGGCTTCTCGAGGAAGCGCTCGACCTTTCCTTCCTCGTCCACGATGGTGATCCCGAATTCCAGCGGATTCGGCACCCGGGTCAGGCACACCGTGACCAGTGCGCCCTTCTCCTTGTGGAAGCTGATGAGATCGGTGAGATCGAAGTCGGTGAGCGCATCGCCGGAAATGACGAGGAACGTGTCGTCCTTCAGGGCCTCCTCGGCATTCTTCACGCTGCCGGCGGTGCCGAGTGGCTTCTCCTCGTTGGCATAGGTGAGCTCCATCCCGAGCTCCTCGCCGTCACCGAAGTAGTTCTTGACGAGCGACGCCAGGAACTGCACCGTGACCACGGTCTCGCTGAGCCCATGGCGCTTGAGCAGCCTGAGCACGTGCTCCATGATCGGCCGGTTCGCCACCGGCAGGAGCGGCTTGGGCATGCTTGAGGTCATGGGGCGAAGCCGCGTACCTTCGCCACCGGCCATCACGACGGCCTTCATGTCGGAAGAATCCTCCTAGAGAGATGACGGTCCAGCCGACCTCACCCGTCTCGGACGGTGACTCCCGCTACTCCTCCGCGTCAGTACCGGCGCCGAGCGAGCTCAATCGGCCGTGGCATCCGCCTTGACCAGACGGCGGACTTGCACCACGTAAAGGATTCCTGCCCACCAATAGAGCGTTGTACCCCAACCCGCGAACGCCCATCCGAAAACGGACGCCATCCAGGCCAACCAGCCGTCACCGTCACTGAGCAACAGCAGGGGGAAGGCGTACATCAGGTTGAAGGTCGCGGCCTTGCCGAGGAAGTTGACCTGGGGCGGCGGATAGCCGTGCCGGCGCAGGATCCACACCATGACCAGCAACATTGCCTCACGGGCAAGGAGCGCGCCGGTAAGCCAGAGGGGCAGAATGCCGCGCCAGGTCAGACCGAAGAGCGTGGTCAGGACGTAGAGCCGGTCCGCGGCGGGGTCGAGCAGACGGCCGAGATTGCTGATCTGATTCCAGCGGCGCGCGAGTTTTCCGTCGAGGTAGTCGCTGATCCCGCTCAGCATCAGGACGGCCAGCGCCCACCCGTCGTACCCCTCCAGGATGAGCCAGAGGAACAGCGGCACGCCGACCAGGCGAGCCATGCTCAGGATGTTCGGAATGGTGAAAATTCGGTCAGTCTGAACCCGAGTCTCCTGGACCTCCACCCGGGGGCCTCCACTGTGACGCTAGAAATGGTCGAATCGATGCCCCCTGACCCTACAGGAGTCCACGAGCGGCCCTGCCGGCCCCTGAACGCAGAAAAGCCCCGCACCATAAGGTGCGGGGCTTTCCCACAATGATTGTTCGGCGGCGTCCTACTCTCCCACAGGGTCCCCCCTGCAGTACCATCGGCGCTGAAAGGCTTAGCTTCCGGGTTCGGAATGTAAACCGGGCGTTTCCCTAACGCTATGACCACCGAAACACTATGAAGTTAACCAACCGGGCATGGACACGGTTCGTTACTTCAGAACTAACACAGTGGACGCGAGCAACTGAGGACAAGCCCTCGGCCTATTAGTACCAGTCAGCTCCACCCGTTACCGGGCTTCCACATCTGGCCTATCAACCCAGTCGTCTACTGGGAGCCTTACCCTCTCAAGGAGGTGGGAATACTCATCTTGAAGCAGGCTTCCCGCTTAGATGCTTTCAGCGGTTATCCCTCCCGAACGTAGCCAACCAGCCATGCCCTTGGCAGGACAACTGGCACACCAGAGGTTCGTCCGTCCCGGTCCTCTCGTACTAGGGACAGCCCTTCTCAATATTCCTACGCGCACAGCGGATAGGGACCGAACTGTCTCACGACGTTCTAAACCCAGCTCGCGTACCG
>NZ_JAPEMV010000003.1 GCF_026342355.1 Streptomyces sp. NBC_00249
GCTCACCTCCTTGATCCTCATGGCCGGGCCTCTTCGGAAGACGCGGGACTTCCCAGAAGTGCCTGTCGTGGTTCTACAGCCGTGAGCCTTTCCCGAAGTTCCGCGGTTGGTATCCATCGCATGCCAGGTCAGGCTGCTCTGAATTCCGAAATCATTGGGACACGTTTTGTTTGCTGCACTTCTGAGCGCCGGCCTTCTCGCCCATCAATTCATCTACGTACTCATGTACAGGCGAGAATACCTGACGTTGAGCTTCGCACCTGCTCTGGGACTCACGCTTCCGCGTCCAGTCTTCACTGCCGTGCAGATTGCCGCTATACCGATAATTTCGATACTGATGATTCTTGGGGGTCGAGCGGCAACATTCGCCGCCTTGGTCACCCTGCTTCTCTGGTCATCGATTCAAAGCCTGCGCATGTCGAATCACATCTGGCTGACTCTCTTCGGTGTGCTGGTTTTTGCCTTCTCGAACCCGGCCGAGCACGTTGTAGAGGCTCGCATGCTGCTCGGCTACCTGTACGTTGCCGCAGGAGTATTCAAATGCAACAGCGAGTTTCTCCTGTCGGACCGAAGTCTGGCCAGGGGGATAGTTAACCGTCAGGCGTCCGGTCTTAATTTGCGGGCTCCCAAGCTCTTCGTTGCGCTGTCTCCGGCAGCCGTCGTACTCGGCGAACTGGGTGCGGGATTCATGCTCTTGCTCAACTACAGATTGGACATCGCTTTCCTGGTGTGTGCCGGGCTCCACCTGGCGTTCAGCATCGTGGGAAACGCGCACTTCGCGCTCATCGCCCTTGCGTTCTGGTACGAGGCTCTGGGGGGAAGCCTGTCCTTCACGGAACTGTTGATCGGGAACGTTGCTCTGTTGGTAACGGTCATCGTGATCGGAGGGCTCTCCGGCTACGTCATCGGAAATCACACGCTGCACGGCAGTAGGATTAAGGGTGGACTCGCGGACGCCCTTCTCGTAGGCATCTATTGCGCCGCCACCGTCCTCGTCTGGAAATCTGCTGCCACGTCCACGCTGCGCGAGGGGGAGTGGAGTGCCGGGGCCGTAGTTGTTCTGGCCGCATTCTTTCTCAACTTCGTGCTGCTCTTCCTTGGCCTCAAAGGGGAGTGGGCCTTCGCCATGTTCTCGAATGTGCGCCCGTACGGAAAGGCCAAGATCCTCGGCGTCGCTCCGCGTTGGCGGACGACCTATTTCCGAGTTGAATGGGACGGCGATTTCCCCAAGTCGGCATCTGATGCACTACCCCGACATGTCATAGCACAAGTCAAGGATGGCCGGAATGTGGTCTCCGGGCCTGTTGCACATGAACTTGGGATGACTTCGGAGAAGTTCAGCACAGGCCTGCGTCTCATACCGCAGAAATATGACGAAGTTGCCGACGGTTTCGTCGACCTCCAGGACTCTGAAGTTAAGGTGAAACGGGGCCCGATCTGGGTCGCGCCGATCATCAGTCGCGACCCGGAGGCCGCCCACAAAGGATAGGTAAGTGTTCAGGGGTGCCGCTGACCTGGGCTGTTGTTCGTGGGGTGGATGGGGCCGGATAGGCTGCCGGTCGTGTCGGATCCGAGCGGGCCTGTGAGCGGTGAAGTCGCCGCGTTGAAGCTGGCGTTGGCGGCGTCCGAGGCGCGTGCGGATCAGCTTGCGGGGCTGGTGGAGGGCCTGCTGGTGCGGATCACCGAGCTGGAGGCCGCGCTGAACAAGGCCTCGAAGAATTCCTCGAAGCCGCCGTCGAAGGACGGCCCGCCCGGGGAGTGTGCCGGCTGCCTAGTGCTGTGACCGGAAAGGTTCACCGTGTCGCGGCGCCCGGCACGGCACCTCGCTGCGTTGTCGGACCACCCGAGTACGTCCAGTACGAGCGGCGGCCCTCCGCCTTGCGAGGTACCGCACCGGACACCGCGACCCGGCAAACCTTCCCGGCCACAGCACTAGCGGGATCTGTCCGGGCTGGATCTCCCGGCGCCAGAAGACGCCGAGGTGGCAACCGTGGCCCAGGTGCTGGACGTGGAGCCGGTGAAACTTCGCTGCACCGAGTACCGCACGGTGAAGGCCACCTGCCCCGCTTGCGCGGCTGTCACATCTGGACGACTGCCGGATCGAGTGTTCGGGCCGGTCTGCTACGGACCGAACGTGAAGGCGGCCACCGTGCTCCTCGCGGTCCGTGGCCACATGAGCGTGGAACGCGCGGGACAGATGATGCACGCGCTGCTGGACGCGGAGGTTTCGACCGGATTCACCAGCGGCCTGACACGACGCCTGGCCACCGAACTCGAACCGTTCATGCGCGAGTTGACCAACCGGCTGCGCGCCGCTCCGGTTCTGCACGTCGATGAGACCACTGCCACAGTCTCCGGTGACGAGGTCCGGTTTGCTGAGCGTCAGGCCCTGCTGGTCGGCGAATCCTTGGACGGCGCACGTGCGGACGCGGCGCCGGCGAGTGGGGTCTCCCCTGCTCGAACGAAGTTGAGAGCTTGGGGAAGTATGTGCACACCGCGACCACCCCGGGCGGCTTGGTTTTCCTCGGCGCTCACAAGCGCCGTTCGCACAAGGCCACCGACTCCCTGGGAATCCTGGGCAACCACCAGGACGTCCTACGCGACTTCAACACCGCCGTCGAGACGGCGAAAGCCGCAGGTCACACCCGACTCGACCCAAACATCGCGGCCGAACTGGCCGAACGCTACAAACACGCCCACCTCGTCGGACGCGCGAACAACACCGGACGCCGCACCAGCAAGGGCAAACGTCGTCCGGCCTGGGTGATGGCCGAGACCCTGCACAAACGACAAGACGAGATCCTGCTGTTCACCCGCCGCTTCGACGTGCCCTGGACCAACAACGCCGCCGAGCGCGCGCTCCGCATGGCCAAGTCGCAGATGTGCGTCTCCGGCTGCTGGCGCCGCGTCGAGACCGCCGACTGATACTGCACCGTCCGCTCCTACCTCGACACCGCCCGCAACCACGGCGCCAACCTCCTCGACGCACTCCGCGACGCCTTCACCGGCACCCCCTGGATGCCCCCGCACCACGCGTAACCCCTGAACAGTTACCCGGTGACAGGGGGCGGAAGGTGCCGGTGCCGCTCAGCCGCAGCGGGAAGGGGCGTCCGGACGACGCCACCTCCGCGAGGTGGCGTTCGATGCCGGGCAGCGCCTCCGCGTCCGCCTCGGTCGGCGGGAGCAGCGTGATGTGGGTGGGGATGCCATGGGCCGCCGGGTCGCCGAAGCCGGCCCGGCGGGCCTGGAGCAGGCTGCCGTGCGGCTCCGGGACCGCGATCGAGACACCGAGAGTGACGGTCCCCACGTTCCTCATCCTCCGTCTGCGGAGTCGTGCGAAGTCATGCGAGTGGGGTGGTGCGCGGGCAGTGTGGCGGGCGGCAGGTCCCGGCCGCCAGAGCCCAAGGGCCCGGGCCGGTACGGAATGTACCGACCCGGGCGGCCGCTCAGTGCTTGGCGGGTCAGTGCTTGGCGGGCAGGAAACCCACCCGGTCGTACGTCCGTGCCAGGGTCTCCGCGGCGACCGCACGGGCCTTCTCGGCGCCCTTGGCAAGGATCTGGTCCAGCGTCTCGGGGTCGCCCAGGTATTCCTCGGTACGGGCCTTGAAGCCGGTGCAGAAGTCCGCCATGACCTCGGCCAGGTCGGTCTTGAGCGGCCCGTACATGGAGCCCTCGTACCGCTTCTCCAGATCGGCGACCGGGGTGTCGGTCATCGCGGAGAGGATCGTCAGGAGGTTGGAGACGCCCGGCTTGGTGTCCCGGTCGAAGCGGACGACGGCCGGGTCGTCGGCGTCCGTCACCGCGCTCTTGATCTTCTTGGCGGTGGCCTTGGGCTCGTCCAGGAGGTTGACCAGGCCCTTCGGCGTCGGCGCCGACTTGGACATCTTCACGGACGGGTCCTGGAGGTCGTAGATCTTGGCGACCTCCTTGAGGATGTGCGGGTCCGGGACAGTGAAGGTGTCGCCGAAGCGGCCGTTGAAGCGGGTCGCGATGTCGCGGGTCAGCTCCACGTGCTGGCGCTGGTCCTCGCCGACCGGGACGGAGTTCGCCTGGTACAGGAGGATGTCCGCGACCTGCAGGATCGGGTAGGTGAACAGGCCGACGGTGGCGCGGTCCGCGCCCTGCTTGGCCGACTTGTCCTTGAACTGCGTCATCCGGGACGCCTCGCCGAACCCGGTGATGCAGTTCATCACCCACGCCAGCTGGGCGTGCTCCGGGACGTGGCTCTGCACGAAGAGCGTGCAGAGCTCCGGGTCGAGACCGGTCGCGAGCAGCTGGGCGGCCGCGATACGGGTGTTGACGCGCAGCTCGGCGGGGTCCTGCGGGACGGTGATCGCGTGCAGGTCGACCACCATGTAGAAGGCGTCGTGGGACTCCTGCAGCGCCACGTACTGACGGATCGCGCCCAGGTAGTTGCCGAGGTGGAACGAGCCCGCGGTGGGCTGGATACCGGAGAGCGCACGAGGTTGGGAAGGCATAGCGCTCATTGTCTCAGGTGGCCCGTGCACACGGGGAACCGATCCGGCTCCCGCGGTGTACACAGGTGTGAGCACGCGGGAGGGGAGCCGCACCCTGACACCGGGGGACGAGAACGCGCTGATCGCGCGCGTACGCGCCGGGGAGGCCGAGGCGTACGCGGAGGACGTGGTGCAGGCCGCGTTGCTCAAGGCGTACCGGGCGCTCGGATCGTTCCGGGACGGCGCCTCGTTCCGTCCCTGGCTCCTTCGGATCGTCGCCAATGACGAAGAACACGGCGCGCGGGGAGGTGCGACGGCGGTCGCTCGCCGACCGAGAGGCGCGGCTGCGCACCCCGGACACCGGCCCCGATCCGCTCTCGGCCGCCCTCGACGGGGAGCGCCGCACCGTCCTTGCCGCCGCCCTCGGGCAGCTCAGCGACGAGCACCGGCAGGTCGTCACCTACCGCTACCTTCTGGAACTCAGCGAGTCCGACACGGCGGCCGCGCTCGGCTGCCGTCCCGGCACGGTGAAATCCCGGCTCAACCGGGCGCTGCGGAAACTGGAGCGGGCGCTGAGGGAGGAAGGGGGCGAGGGGCGTGTCGTCTGAGCTGGAGAACGAGCTGCGGTCGTACGGCCGCGGCCTCGCCGGTCCCGCGGACGGTGACGCGATGGCCGCCCGGGTCCTCTCGGAGATCGCGGACGGTGGTCTCGTCCCGGACGTCCCCCGGCCGTGCGGGTCTGGGCGCGGCGGCGCCGGCAGGCGCTGCTCGCCGTGTTTGCGGTGCTGGTGCTGGTGCTGGTGCTGGTGCTGGTGCTGGTGCTGGTGCTGACGCCGCCGGTGCGGGCGCAGGTCGCGCAGTGGTTCGTGCCCGTCGTGCCGGGTGAGGCGGCCGGGCTGGGCGCGCCCGACGCGGTGACCGTCGCCGGGACGGAGGAGGGCCGGCGGGTGGTGTCGCTGTGCTGGCGCGACGGCAGTGACGGCGGGTGGATCCGGCTCGACGCCGGAAGACGTCGTGAACGTCCTTCTGCCGCATCTGGCTGCGGTGGTGGTTGAGTCGGGCGTGGTGGACGACGGGGTCGTGGTCGTCATGGCGCGTACCCGGGATGGTCCGGCGGCGTGTACGGGCTGCGGGCAAGAATCGCTGTGGGTGCACAGTGACTACCAGCGGCACGTGGCCGATGAGGCGGCCGGAAGCCGGTCGTTGCGCATCGATCTGACGGTCCGCCGTCTGTACTGCGAGAACCCGTCGTGCCCAAGACGACGTTTGCCGAGCAGGTCGCCGACGTAACGGTGCGCTACCAGCGGCGGACCCCGGCCCTGCAGCAGGTAGTGGCCGCCGTGGCCGTGGCCCTGGCGGGCAAGGCCGGATCGCGTCTGCTGCACCATCTGAACCAGACGCTGAGCTGGGCTCCTGTGCTGAACGGCCTGATGGCGCTGCCGGATCCGCCGGCACCGGAGCCGAGGGTGATCGCGGCAGACGATTTCGCGCTACGCCGCGGTCGTCGCTACGGGACGCTGGTAGTCGACGCGGAGAGCCGACTTCCGCTCGATATGTGGGACAGCCGCGACGCCGAACCGCTGGCCGCCTGGCTGCGTGTCCACCCGGGCATCGAGGCGGTCTGCCGGGACGGCTCGCAGACCTACCGCTCCGCGATCAGCGCCGGGGCACCCGAAGCGACCCAGGTCAGCGACCGCTTCCACCTGTGGCAGGGGCTCGGGCGAAAGGTCTACGAGGTCGTCGCCGCGCACCGGGGATGCCTGCCCGAGCCCGGGCCGGAGGCGACCGCGCCAGCGGTGGCGGGCGGCCTGACCGCCGCCCGAACGCGCCGCCGCCGAGGCACGCCTTGGTACGGATCATCAACGGAGAAGCTGCATCGGGATCTGAAGGCCGTCGGTCGCACCCGAGGGAACCTTCCGCCCGGAGGGCCGATGGCCTCGTGCCCCGGCGAAACACCCCCGTGACCTGCGGTGTACCAAAGTGCCAGCTGTCTCGCTGATTCCATACCAGCAGTTACTGAACCTGGTTGGCATCGATGCAGGTCCCGGACGTGGCCTGGTGCCAACTACGAAGCCTGGTCACAACGCCGGTGGCCCCGCCGGAGAGTCGCGTGCGGGTCAGGAGGGTTCCCGCTCTGCGGTCATCATTTCTTACGCCGGCCCCGACGCCGGTGTTGCGTGGATGGCCGACATGACTTCCTCGGGTGTTTCCACGAATGCGGCCACGTCGGCGAGTGGCACGTTCAAGAAGTCCTCTTCGTGCATTCGCTGCAGAAGCTCCTGCAGCGGACGGTAGAAACCATCGGTGCTCAGGAAGACCAGCGGGGCCGACGTCATGCCGTGGCGTCGCAATTCGATTGCGTCCGTGGCTTCGTCCAACGTACCGGTTCCGCCGGCGACCACCACGACGGCGTCGGTGTTGGAAAGAAGCTGTTTCTTTCGGTCGGCGAGGTCTTGAGCAATGGTCATTGTCGATCCAGGTCTGATGTACCGCTCCAGGAAACCGACGGAAATGCCTTCGGACTTTCCACCGGCCTCTTCGGCAGCATCGACCAGAACCTTCATGAGGCCCAGATCCGTTCCGCCCCACACGACGGTGTGCCCGGCTTCGCCGAAGAGGCGTCCGAGATGACCGGCCGCTCGTTGATAGCGATCGGGAACAGGGTTCGAGGACAAGAAGACTGTGATCCGCATCCGGGCATCCTAAGGAGGGCTGTTACGCAAGATCAGCGCTATTTCGCTCAGCAGGTCGAACATAGTGGTGCCCGGTCGCGCCGCGCGGATATTCGAGCGGTACTGGAGGGCGCCTGGACCGGGCCTCCGGCCCCGGGCGCCCTCGCAGTGGTCAGCCCGCCGCCGTGACCAAGGCGACAACATGGCCCTTGTGTCCACGCTGCCGGAGCTCGGCCGCGCCGGCCAACGCTGCGGCGGAGGAGAGTTCGACCAGCCAGCCGTGCGAGGCGGCGACAGCCTGCGCCTTGGCCAGGTCGTCGTCGTCGACGACCAGGACATCGCCACCGCTGTGGCGAACTGCCCGTGCGGCAGCGGCCGTTGCCTGGGGGTCGCTGATCGACAGTGCCGCCACCCGGTCGGGGTACTCGCTGGTCAGCGGCTGCCGGCGGCCGCTGCGGACCGCCTCCTGGAGGCTGGGGAAGCGCACCACCGCGAGCATCCGGGGGATCCGGGAGATCCAGCCGAGCCGCCGGATCTCGTCGAACCCCGCCACCATCGCGCAGAGGGCATCGGCGCGGGAGACCGGTACGGTGATCCAGTCGGGGACCGACCAGGCCCGCTGTTCGGCGATCTCGTAGGCCAGCGTCCGGTAAGCACGAACTCCGACGGGATGGCTGCTCACCGGCGGGACCTGGTAGTTGCTGACGGGGAACCAGCCCCGCTCGCGGACCCCGCGTTCGAGTTCGGTCCAACGGTCCTGCCAGGATTCGGTGAAACGGATCTCGGCCCCCATGGCTCGCAGCGAACGCTCCGTGTCCGGCGACGCCATTCCGCCTTCTTTGGCGAGGATCACGCAGTGCAGTCCCGCGGCAGCGGCATAGGCGGCCGTGGAGACGGCTGCGTTCCCGGTCGAGGCGACCGCGACCGTGCCGAATCCCCGGGCCTGTGCCCATGACACGGCCGTACTCGCCATCCGGTCCTTGAATGATCCGGTCGGATTCGCCCGTTCGTCCTTGATCCAGACTCCTGTCATGTGCCGGAGGGGGACCAGCGGGGTGTTTCCCTCCCCCAAGGAGACCGGGTCCGGCAGGGGAGGGAAGAATTCGCGCCACTTCCACATGGAGGCATCGCCCTGCACAGAGGTGGGGCGCTGCGGTCCGATGCCTTCACGGTGCAACTCGACGGCCATGTGTATGCCGTGGTCCAGGCACTGCGGGCAAGGCTGTACCGCGTGGGATATTCCGCCCTCCCACAGGCAGCTTGGGCATCGCAGGCCCCAGACGTCATTGTGGTTGGCCAAAATTGTTCTTCCCTTCAAAATCTGACAGTGATCTTGTGTGTCTTCGTCAAGCCGAATCACTACAGGCCTTGGCGTAAGTCTGTCTACTTCGGGGGAAGTTCATGGATCGGCGTGTGCGTGTGCTGCGTAAGGGGCCGGCGAAACGTGGAGCCCGGTGGCCCGATTCGGTCCCTGACGGCGCTGTCGAGCCCGCCTGAGCCGGGCCGTCACCTCCAGCGCTCCCTTCTCTGAGACCCCGCACCCGACCCTGTCGCCGTCCGCGTTCCTCTTCGTGAACTCGGACGAGTCCGCGCGGCCGGTGCGGTCCGCGCCCTCGGGGCCCCTGTCGATCCGCTGTGCGCGGAGCGGGTCCCTCCTTCGGCGCGGGTGCTGACCACCGGCGTGTCCGCCGACCTCAAAGCCGCCCGTTACCTGATCCGTGGAGAGCTCTTCTCGTGTACAAGCACATCGCAGACATGCTCGCGCAGCCGGCACTCGTCCAACTGGACCCCGGCTTATTGGTCATCCGGTTCGAGTGCATGAAGGTCGCATCGGCCCTCGGTGTCGTCGAGTCCCTGATCCAGGACGGGGTCGTGGAGAAGGGCGACACCCTCGTCGACAGCTCAAGTGGCCTCTACGCGCTCGCGCTCGCGCTGGCCTGCTCGAAGTACGACCTGCGATGTCACATCGTCGCCAGCCCTGCCGTCGACCCGGCCCTGATGGTCCAGCTCACGTCCTTGGGCGCCACCGTGGAGCAGCCCTCCGGAACGGGCGACGCCACGTTCGACCAAGGTGCGCGGGTCCAGCGCGTCCAGGAGATCGTCGCCGGCCTCCCCGGCGCCTACTGGATGCGCCAGTACCACGACACACGGCACTACGACGGCTACCGGGCCATCGCGAAATCCGTCGCCGCCTCGCTCGGGTCGGACGAGGCCGTACTCGTCGGCGGAGTGGGTACCGGTGTGTCCACCGCGGGGATCGGGCAGGGACTGGCCGAGTGCGGCATCAGCCCCACTGTCATCGGGGTCCAGCCGTTCGGCAGCGTGTCCTTCGGGAGCCAGCACGTCGAGGACCCCGAGTTCCTCATATCCGGGCTCGGCAGCGGCATCCCCTTCGGCAACATCGACTACTCGATCTACCGTGAGATCCACTGGATCGACTACGCCACGGCACGACGCGGGGCGATCACCGTCCTGCGGCGGCACGGGTTGTTCGCGGGCCTGTCGAGCGGTGCGGCCTACGCAGTCGCGAACTGGCACCGTCGCTCGGCCGACCGGCCGGTCGTCTTCATCAGCCCGGACCCCGGCCACCGGTACCTGTCGACGGTCTTCGCCGGAGCCGACTCCGTCTCCGAACTCGGACAGGCCGATGTCCCGCGGCGCGTCTCGTCCTCGTCCGAGCTGGCTCCGCCCTGGTGCTGGACCCCCTGGCAGAGCACCGGCCAGCAGTTCACCGCACCGTGAGCAGGACGGCCCCGGATTCGCCTCCCCGTCCGGGCGGGATGCATCGAGAGGAGGTGCTGCTGCTCGCGGGCGCCTTCCTCTCGAGCGTCGGTGTCCTGCTCGTCGCGCCCTATCTCGCTGTCTACCTCACCCGCGACCTCGGGTGGAGCAACACAGCCGCCGGCTTCGTCATCGGCCTCAGTTTCTGCTTCACACGGGCAGCGGGACTGGCGTCCGGATGGCTGTGCCGACGCATCCCCGCGCTGACCGTCATGCACTCGGGGAACGTGCTCCGGATCATCGGCTACCTCCTGCTGCTCCGGGACGACGCCCCTTCGACCACCGCGGCGCTGGTGCTGACGGGCGCGGGCGCGGGGATCTACTTCCCGGCGGCAAAGGAGCTGCTTCTGCGAGTCGTGCCCGAGGAACGGCAGTTGCGCTCCCTGGCCGTGCGCAACGGGGCCGCCAACCTGGGTGCCGCCCTCGGGCCGCTGGCGGGCCTCCTGGCGCTCCACTACGACTCGAGGCTGATGTTCGTCGCAGCGGCTACGGTATTCCTGGCCCTGACGCTGTCCCAGCTCACGATGGCCGGAGCGCGGGCCATCGCTCCTGCGGTCAGGGGCGGTGCGGGACCGACGCTGCGGCTGCTGCGCCCGCTCCTCGTCATCGCGGTGGTGGACGGTACGGCGGCGATACTCCTGGAGAGTTCGCTGCCACAGGTCGTGGCCGGAGGCGGCAACGACTCCGCGCTGACCTTCGTCTTCCTCGCCAACAGCGTTGCCGTCATCCTGCTCCAGCCGTTCGCGCTGTGGACCGTCGGCGGGGGCAGACGGATCACCCTTCCCGTGGCCGGCGCCGCCATGGCGCTGGGCATCCTCCCGTTCAGCCTGGCCGCCTCCCACGTCGCGCTCTGGGTCGGCGGAGCCGTGGCCATCGCCGTGGCTGAAGTCCTCGTCGTCCTGTGGCTCGACGACCAGGTGCGGCATCTGCCGTCTCCGGCCACCGCCTACGGATACCTGAGTCTGGGCGACGGTATCGGCGGCCTGTGCGGCGCCACCGTCTCGTCATGGCTCGTCGCGAGAACGACGGGGACGGGTGCCGTCTTCGCCAACTCGCTCTGGGTGCTCGCGGCCGCCTTCCTGGCCGTCGGAGCGCTCGCCACCGTCCTGCCTCGCCACCGGGCCGGTCCCGGCGCCGAGGTCACGAGAGTTCGAGAAACCGAAAGGAACAAGGGATGAAGACAAGCAGCCTCTGGGGCAAGCCGCAGTCGCGCTACTACTCCTACCTCGCACGGATCGAGGCGGCGGAGGCGGCGAAGGCGCCCACCTTGGCAGTCATCGGCTGCGCCGACGGCAAGTACGTGCTCCCGGCCGCCCGCAAGGGCTTCGAGGTCTGGGCCGTCGACGTCGACGACATCGCCGTCAACGGAGGAGTCAAACAGGACGCCTCGGGCGAGGTGCAGGTACCGGGCCTGGTGAGCCGGGTCAAGCAGGAAGACCTCTCGGACCGTGTCGAGGTCACCTGCGGTGACTTCATGGACTTCCCCCGGCCAGGACAGTTCGACGCCGTGTTCACGAGCGGAGCGCTGCAGTACTCGTTCAACAGCAGGCATCGGCTCGCCGGCATGGTCGACGCGGTCTGCGACCTCGTCCGGGTGGGCGGCCTCGTCTACTTCGACTACATGCTGCCCCTGGAGAAGAAGTACAAGGGCCGTGAGAACTGTCCGGAGGCCCAGTGGTGGAAGGACCACTTCGCGGGCCGTTCGGACTTCCAGGTACTGCACCACCGTGTTCTCCCGCCGGTCCTCGACAAGGCACACATCGAGTTCCCGGTCGATCACTACCACCAGTGGGGACACCTCCTCGTGCGGCGGGCCGAATGAGGCCGCCCGTGTACGTCCCCCCGTCCCGGCAACGCCCGCCCGGCTTCGAGGAGATCGTCGAGTCCACGCTGTGCCCGTATGCGCAGACGGCCGTCGTCCGAGTGCTGCCGCCCCTCGGCGACGAACCGATCGACACGTACTTCCGGCGCATCGCCCCCGAGATCCGCCGCCGCGTCAGCAGCGCGGAAGCGGACGGCACCGATGCCGTGCTCACCGAGCTGCCCGTCGAGCGGGTCGGCAGCCGGCCCCAGGAGCTCGCGCCGGTCCTGGGCGCGTGGATCAGGGAGATAGCCGACGAAGGGTCGGAGTGCTTACCGGACACGGTTCCTGCGCGCTGGCGTCTCAAGGTGGCGGGCAGCGATGTCTTCGTCGCCGTGTTCACGCCGGATTTCGGCAGGCGGCACGCCCGGTACACGCCGGACACACGCCATGTGTACGTCATGCTCCAGCCCGATTCGTCGTTCCACCGCCGGCTGCCGGAAGACTCCGGTCGGGTGCGGAGGTCGATCCGGCGCCGCTTCGCCAGAGCCGGACGAGACTACGACACCACCTGCCCGGAGGCCGAGCGCTTCCTCCCGCCGTGTGGCGGCGAGGAGCCGACGGCATGGTGGGAGTACAGCATGAAGGAGGTCTACCGATGAGGCACGTAGCCATGCTCGAGGCTCTCAACCATGGTCTGCGGTTCTTCGACGCGGCTGCCGCCAGGCTCGGGGTCCAGCTGCACCTGCTCACGTTCGACCAGCCGTACTACGCCCAGGAACTCCGTGCGGCACCCGCAATCCGCTGCCACTCGATGGACACCTCCTCCGTCGACGACGTCGCCGGGTTCCTCGTCGAGCACGACATCGCGGCGCTCATCAGCAATACGGACCGCTGGGCGCCGACGGCGGAGGCGCTGGCCGAACGGCTCGCCCTCCCGGGAGTGCAGCGGAACACCGGAGAGCTGCTCGACAAGACATCGACGCGGCAACGGCTCCACGAGGCGGGGCTCGCGCGGAGCCGGGCCGTGGCCGGCACCGAGGCCCTGGCCCTGGGCGGAGAGGTCCTCGATGTCGCCTCCCGGCCGGTCATCGTGAAGGACGCGCGCGGCTCCGGCAGCAAGGACGTCCTCTTCGCCACCACCGCCCGAGGTGTGCTGCGACGGATCAAGGAGCTGGAGTCCCGCGGGGTGCCCGCGAGCCGGTGCACCGTCGAGACGTACGCGACGGGACCGATGTTCAGTGCCGAGACCTGGACCACGGACGAGCGTACGCACCTGCTGGGTGTGAGCAGTCGAACCATCTCGCCCATGCCGAACTGGAAGGAAACGGATTCGACCTACCCGGTCCGCCCCGGCAGTGACTGGGAACGGGAGGTGGGCGTCTGGGTATCGAGTGTGCTGGAGGCCGTCGGACGAGGTCCCGGACCGTCCCATGTCGAATTCATCGACACCGGACACGGATTCGAGCTCGTCGAGGTGAACCCCCGCCTCGGAGGCGGCCTCGGAGGCGCCGGAATCGTAGAGGCCACCGGCGTCGACGTCTACGCTCTCCTCATCCACAACGCGCTCGGGGACTCTACGGAGAAGGTGTTCGCACAGGAGAGCGGAGTGCCCGGCGTCGGCGGATACGCGCAGGTCGACAAGTACGCGTCGCGTACCGGTCCGCTCGGTTCCGTCCTCGGCGAGGAGATCCTCGCCGGCTTCCCCGGCCGACCGCAATGGCATCCTGTGCGGCTGCCCGACTACATCGTGTCGGACCTCACGCACCAAGGGGCCGCCTTCGGCACGGTCTCGGCCGTCGGTGACGACGCGCAGACGGCACTCTTCCACGCACACGCGGCCGCACGACACATCGTTCCAGCGAGCGACTGGGTGACCGATGACCAGGACTGACACCACACGCGACAACGCCCTGTCCATCGTGGGCATCGGCTACGGAGGAGACGTCACGGCCCGTGCGTCGGAGCTGCTGGGCCGCGCCGACCTCGTCGTCGGCCATCCCGACTTCATCCGGCAAGTGGCCCATCTGCTGAAGCCCGGTGCCGAATCGACGGACGTGGTCGCCGACGCGGAACCCGGCCAGGACGTCTTCGCGCTGCGAGCCCGCCTCGCCGCGGAGGCGCTCGCCTCCGGGAAGCGCGCCGTCATCGTGACGGCGGGCGACCCGGGCCTCCTCGGGATGGCGGGGCCCACCCTGTCGGCGCTGCGGGGTCAAGTCGGCCTCGAAGACGTGGGTATCGTCCCGGGCCTCTCGGCGTGGCAGTACGCATCGGCGATGCTCGGAGCCCCGTTCAACGGCGGCCTCGTCACGTTCCCTCTCTGTCTCCACGGTGAGTCCGACGCCGACGTCGCGCGCCGCGTACGGAGCGCGGCCGACAGTGGCCTGGGAACGTGCCTCTACATGCTGCGACATAATGGCGAGGCCCACCCCGAGCTCTTCCCGACCGACGAACCCGCGGTCGAAATAGCCCTACGCCGCTTCGCGATGGTGCGTGACGCCTTCCTCGCGGCCCGCCCCGAAGACACCCCCGCAGTGATCGTCTCGGATCTCGACCACGAACGACCGCGCCGGGTGACGACCTCCCTCCTCGACCTGAAATCCGTGTGGGACGAGGTAACCGAAACCTCCGTCCTGTGCATTCCCGGAGAACGGTTCGCCGCCGACTCCGGCCGACTTTGGACTGTGACATGAGCACCAGCCAACGCCCCGCCGTGGGACTCGCCAGCCGTAACGCCATCAAGTTCGACGAGACCCAGGGCATATTCCCCGACGTCGTCCGGCTCGGCCTCGACCTCACGGAGATCCAGGACACCGATCCCCGCGTCGTCGTCCAGCACAAACTGGACCAGGTCGCAGCGCTCGAGCTGGACCATCCGGTCATCGTCGAGGACACGGCTCTGAGCTTCCACTCCTGGAACGGGCTTCCCGGCGCACTCATCGCCTGGTTCGTCGAGAAACTCGGGCCGGAGGGGATCTGGGACCTCGTCGCCGCTGCCGAGGACCGTCGCGCGGTCGCGGTGAGCGCGGTCGGAATCGTCCACCGCGGTCAGCAGGCGACCTGGTCCGACTCCACCGAGGGCCTCCTCGTAGCGCCTCGGGGCCCTGCCGCAGGATGGACGTCGATCTTCGAGGTGGCCGGGACCGGTCAGACGCTCGCGGAGATGTCCCGGGCGATGCGACACCAAGTGACCATGAGGCGAGCCCCCTTGCTGGAAGCACGGGACTGGCTGGACCAGGTGTCCGCCACGGCGGGCGCATGACGATGCCCGGGACAACGCACGTCGTACGAGTGGAAGGCCTGGACGCGGCGGGCCCGTTCTGGGACGGGCTTCCGCACAGCCTCTTCTCCTCCGCGAACTGGCTGCGCACGGGGGAGGTGCTCGGGGGCACGCCGGCCCGCTACACCGTCGTCCAGCGGGAGGGCCGCCCCAGTTCGGCGCAGGTGACCTGGCAGAGCACCGGCGAGATGTGGGTGTACAACGATCCGGTCGCCCTTCTCCGCCTCGGCGCGGCGGAGCTGGCCGGCCATGTCGACGAGGCCGCGGCGACGGAGGTCGCGGAGCTGGCGGGCGCGGTGGAACGGGCGGCGCACGAGCTGTACCCGGCTCGCGTCAGCGTTCTCCCCAGCGGGTACCGGCCCGGGCTCGTCGTGGGCTGCGCCGACGACGTCCCTCTCCTGCTCGACGATCTGGAGAAGGACGGCGATCCCACGACCGCCGTCATGCACGTCGACGACGGGGACGACCGCACGGTCGCCCTCCTCAAGGAGCGTGGATACATCGGCCTGACCGCGGCCGGAGACAGCGTCCTGGAACTGGACCCGGCGTGGGGCGGTCTCGAGGACTACGCGGCAGCCGAGAGGAGGCGGGGCAAGCGGGTCCGGCACGAAGTCGACGCGTTCCGTGCCGCGGGCGCCACGATCCGCCAGGTCGACGTCGCTGCCCTCGGGGCTCGGCACGCGGAGCTCCACGCGGCGCATCTGCGCCGCTACGGCCACGACGCCACCGAGGACTCGTCACGTCGGCTCATCTCGGCCATCCAGCAATGGCCCGCGGGCCGGCCGCTCGTCCTCGAGATCGTCCAGGACGGCACCGTCGAAGGATTCCTCGTGGCCTACGAGTGGGGCGACGAGCTGTTCGCCAGCATGCTCGGCATTTCGCCCGAGGCGCCCTACGGGTACTTCAACCTCATCTACTACGAGCCCATCAGGCGGGCCGTCGCGGCAGGGCTGTCACGCATCCGCTTCGGGCCGGGCACCTACCAGGCGAAGCGGCAGCGTGGATGCACCGTGCGGCCGCTGACGAGCTACGTCCGGGTCCCGGACCGCTGGGAAGCCACCGTTGCCCGTCTCGCTTCGCTGCTCGACGCTGCCTACCGTCGCGAGATGGGAGCGTCGGGAGGGTAGGGGCGAGGCGGCGGCTCCGGACTCCGGGAAGAGCGCCAGGAAGTCAAAGGGCCCGCCCACGCACAGGGTCTGACCTTCCCTGTGCTGGGGCGGGCGGGCCCGGGGAAATGCCCGCCCGGGTCCCCGTGGGGTCCTGGGCGGTGCGCCGGGGTGTGGGGGGCACGACCCGGCGCGGTACCCACGATGCCCTGCGGGGGCGGCGCCGGGCATCGTGGAAGACCACGAACACAGCCCCGGTCAGGCGGGGCGGTCAGGTCCGGGCCGCGGGGAACGCGGCCGTCTCCACCGGGTCCAGGTGGGCCGCGAGCTGGGTGCGGCGTGCCACGCCGAGCTTGCGGTAGGCGTTGGTGAGGTGGGTCTCCACGGTGCGGCGGGCCAAGTGGAGTTCCGCGCCGATCTCGGCGTTCGTCCGTCCCCGGACCGCCAGTTCGGTGACGCGCCGCTCCCCGCGGGTGAGTGCTGCGCTGCCGGCCGTGGCGGGCCGGGCCCGGCGGATGCCCGCGGCCCGCAGGGCCTCTTCGGCGACCCGGACCAGGCGCCCGGTGACCTGGGCCGGCCCGGTGGCGTCCGCGGACTCCGGTGGTCCGGCCGGGCCGGGCGCCGGCAGCCGCAGCGCCAGGGAAAGGGCCTCGCACAGGTCGTCCCGGCCCTTGCGGCCGCTCCCCGCGTCGATCCGGGCGTGGCCGAGGTCGATCAGGGTCTCGATGAGTTCCACGGGCGCCGTCGCGGTCCTCAGTACGGTCACGGCCTCGCCGAGCGCCTCCAGCCCCTGGCGGCCGCCCACGGCCGCGGCGCGGGCCCGCAGGGCCCGGCCGACCGTACGGGGCGTTCCCCAGGTCCGCGCGTGGCGCAGCTCCTCCTCCGCGAGCTCCATGGCGCGCGCGGGCCGGCCGAGCCGGACCAGGACCATGGCCGCGCCGGACCGCCAGGGGGTGGCCACGGGGCTGACGAAGTCGCGGGCGGCCTGTCCGGCGCCGCAGGACAGGAAGTCGTCGAGAGCGGCCTGCCACTGGCCTTCGGCCGTGTGCAGGAGGGCCCGGGCGTAGCGCAGTTCGTTCCATTCCCAGGAGCTGCCGGCGCTGTCCTCGTCGAGGGTGCCCAGCAGCCGCCAGGCGTGGTCCCGGTGGCCCAGCTCGTACTGGGCGAGGGCCACCATCGACACCAGGTGCGGCATGCGCACCCCCTGCCCGGTGCACACGGCGAGCAGCGGGGTGTTCTCCGCGATCACCCGGTGGAAGTCTCCGGCCCACAGGGCCGCTTCGGCCCGCACGCTGAGCAGGCACTGCTGTCCGACGTCCGTCAGGTCCGGGAGGGCGGGCGCCGCGGGGAGGGACTCCTGCGCCAGGGCCCTGGCCTCGTCCAGCCGGTCCGCCCATTGCAGCAGGGTGGCCGCGGATCCCAGCCAGCCGGTACGGAGCCGGGGGTCCACGGGGGCCGCCAGCCGGGGCAGTACCCGCGAGAGGACCTCGGCCGCCGACAGGGTGCCGTTCCCGGCCTCGTACTCGGTGACCAGTCCGCAGGCGAGCGGTTCGACGGTGGCGGGGGCCGTCGCCGCCAGGTCGCGCATGTGGGCGACGGCGCTGCGCCACGCGGTCGCGTCGTGGGAGGCCATGACGGCGGCGGTGGTCTGCAGCACGCGGACGAGTTCGCCGTCGTCCATGGCACTGCCCACCTGGTGCATGATGCGGACGGCGGTGTCCGCGCGGCCCCGGGCGACGAGGGCCGCGCCGAGGGCGGGCGCGACGGCGGCGCGTCCGTGGTGACCGGCGTCGAGCTCCAGCGCCGCGCGCAGCCTGCGGATCGCGGCGTCGGCGCTGTGCGGCAACTCCAGGGCCCCGAGCCGCAGGACGAGCGAGGCCCGGCGGCCGGGCGCGAGCGGGCCGGTGAGGGCGTGGCGCAGGAGGGCGGTGGCCTCCTCGGCCCGGCCGCCGCGTACGGCCTCCTCGGCGGCGTCCTCCAAGGACTGGGTCATCCACGGCTCGTCGGGCCGCTCGATGTGGAGCAGATGGGCGGCGACGCCCGTCGCGGGAGCGCCCTGCTCGTCGAGCGAACGGGCGACGCGGCGGCGCAGCGCGTCCAGTTCGGCCGGGTCGGCTGCCGCGAGGGCGGCCTCGCGTGCCAGCGGATGGGAGAACAGCCGGCCGAGGCGGGCGGTGTCCGGGAGCGCGGCGCCACTGTCCGGGCCGAGGCCGGCGGCCTCGTGGAGCAGGGCCTCGTCCAGCGGACCGGAGCCGTCCGCGGTGACGGCGAGCGCGAGCGCCAGGCGGCGCGACCGGGCGTCGGCCCGGCCGCGTATCCAGTGGGCGATCGCGTCGCGGTAGCGGCTGCCCGCCAGATCGGACAGACGGCGCGGCAGCGGACCAATCCGCAGTCCGGAGAGCAGGGCGCGCACCAGCGCAGGACTGCCCGCGCACGCCTGGACGCACAGTTCGGCCCGGTCGGCGTCGTGTCCGAGGGCGCGCACGAGACGCGTGACGGCGGCCGGGCCGAGCGGGCGCAGCTGTACGGAGGTGCCCGTGGCCGCGGGCAGGGCGGTGGCGGCCCGCTCCTGGCACTCGGTGAGGACCAGCAGCACGGGCAGGCCGGCCAGGCGGCGGGCCAGGTAGCCGATCCAGCGGCGTGACGCCGCGTCGGCGTCGTGCAGGTCGTCGACGGCCAGCAGGACGGGCTGCCGCTCGGCGGTGGCCGCGAGGTGGGTCACCAGGAAGTGGAAGGTCCGCTGCTCCTCGGCGGCCGGCGGGTCCGCGAAGGGGATGTAGCCGGCTTCGGGGAAGAGCTGCCGTACGAGGGCGAAGGGGAAGGCCGACTCCTCCGGCGCGCAGCGCGCGTGCAGGACGCGCATGGCGCCGTCCGCGGCCTCCCGCCGCACCACCTCCTCCAGCAGGGCGGTACGGCCGGTCCCCGTCGCCGCGCCCAGCCTCAGCCAACGGCCGTTGCCGGACCGCGCGGACGCTCCGGCACTCGCGGCCGCTCCGAACGCTTCCTCACGTTCGAGAAGCACTTCCCCCACGCCCGTCCTCATCTCGATGTGCACGGCGCGCCGTTCGACGGGGCGCGCTGGTCACGATCTTCGCAGGTCGGAGGGGTCGATCGACCCGGCCTCAGGGAGGCGGGCGGCGGCGGTCCGCGCGGTGGAGGGTCCGGCCCGGCGCACCGGTCAGCGCGGGCCGGGGCCGTCCGGCGGGGTGGCGCGGACGATGACGAGCGAGCACTCGTACGTCGGCTGCGTGCGCAGGTGGCCGAAGCGGGCGTCCCAGGCGCCGGAGGCCAGGTCGCGGCGCAGCGTCTCGTCGAAGAGCCCGCGGACCCCGTCGTCCACGAAGCTCCAGGACGAGCAGGCCTGGCCCGGCGGCCGCGCCGACGTTGAGCACCTTCCGGGCCCCGTCGAGGGCCGTGCTGCTCGCCTGGTCGCTGGCAGGGCTGGCCCTGCTCTACGCGAGCTCCCGCCGCCGGTCCCGGCCGGCCGCGCCGGGGGAGTCCTCCGCGTCCTCGCCGTCCGTCCCGTCCTCCCCGCCCGACCCGTCGGCGCCGTCCGCCGGCAGCAGCCCGGCGGTGGCGACGAGGTAGCCGAGCTGGGCCCGGCTGCGGCTGCCCAGGCTCGCCGCGATCCGGCTGACGTGGGCGGCGACGGTGCGGCGGCTGGTGCCGAGCCGGCGGGCGATGGCCTCGTCGGTGTGACCGGCCACGAGCAGCCGTACGACCGCCTGCTGGACCTCGTCGGCGATACCGGGTTCCATGCCGCGCGAGGTTCCGGGGGCGAGCGGCGAGCCCCGCTCCCAGGCCTGTTCGAAGACCTGGACGAGGAAGGCGACGAGGGAGGGCTGCCTGATCTCCAGGGCCGAGGTGCGCCTGCGATCGTGGCCCGGCAGGTAGGCGACGGCGCGGTCGACGACCACCAGCCCGTCGACGACCTCCTCCAGGGTGCGGACCTCGCCGCCCGCCCCGGTGAGCCGCTCGATCCGGCGCAGGGCGGGCGCCTGGGTGCGTACCGCGTGCGGGTACAGGGCCCGGTGCCGGACACCGGCCGGGACCTGACCGGGCCCGTCCGGGCCGAACGCGGGCCGGGCGCCTCCCGGCTGGACGGTCATCAGCTCCTCGCGGCACCCGCGGACCGCGTGCGCGTGCGCGGAGCGGACGAGTTCGTCCCCGTCGATCACCGTCGCCCATCCGGCGTGCTCGCGTTTGGCGGCGGTGTAGATGGCGCTGACCGGGACGAAGCTGTCGGCGATGGCCCGGACCTCCAGCCGGCGCCGCTCCAACGACCGTTCGACGGGCCGGACGAGTTCGGCCTCGGCCACCTCCGGGGCGACGGGCACCAGGACGTCCGGGTCGTCGGGCGGCGGCACCAGGAGCCCCATCCGCACCAGGCAGCCGGGTGCCCCTTCCCGGGGCGCACACCCCTTCACCACGGCCGCGCGGTAGACGGTCAGCCCCTCCCCGCACACCCCGCCGACCGGTCCGGCCGGGCCCTCGCGGTCACGGCATTCGCCCGGGCACTGCCCCACCTGATCCAGCATCTCCCCATTATGTCCGTCGCAGACTTCGAAACCATGTCCATTCCGGCCCTCAGGATCGCGACATCGCATCTGAATGGTGTTTTGACCATGGAATTCGACCCGCCGCCGAGGAGGGGGCGACGGAAGCCGGCCACCGCCCCCGTCCGGGCGCCTGAGCCGCACCCCGGCTGGGTAGGCTCCCCGCCGGGAGGCGGGCGATGAGCGAAGCCGCGTACGAGGGCGCCGACCCCGGCCTGTTCGGGCCCGGGTCCGTGACCTGGCAGTGCCACGGCGACCCGGTCATGTGGATCGCCGGGGTCCGCGCCCTCTACCTCCAGGCCCTCCACCCGCGCGCCGTGCGCGGGGTGATGGAGAACTCCGACTTCCACAAGGACGCCTGGGGACGGCTGCTGCGCACCGCCGACTTCGTCGGCACCCTCACCTACGGCACCACCGGGGCCGCCGAAGCGGCCGGCGCCCGGGTCCGCGCCATCCACCGGAAGCTGTCCGCCACCGACCCCGGCACCGGCGAGCGGTTCCCCGTCGACGACCCCGAACTCCTGCTGTGGGTGCACTGCGCGCAGATCGACAGCTTCCTGCACGTCCTGCTCCGCTCCGGAGTCCCCCTGACCCCCGCCCAGGCCGACCGCTACGTCGACGAGAACCGGGTGGGCGCCCGCCTCGTCGGCCTCGACCCGGCCGCCGTACCCGCCTCCACGCGGGAACTGGCCGACTACTTCACCGACATCCGCCCCCGGCTCGCCGCCGGGGCCGACGCCCACGCCGTCGACGAGTTCCTGCGCGGCCCGCCCGTCCATCCCCTCCTCGTGCCTGGCCGAAACCTGCTGTGGCGACCGCTCGCCGGGCTCGCCTACGCCACCCTCCCCGGCTGGGCGCACCAGCTGTACGGGCGACCCGCACCGCCCCCGCGCACCGCCACCCGGCGCCTGCGTCACACCGGCCGCGTGCTGCGCAGCATTCCCGCAGGTCTACGCTGGAAGCTGCCTCCAGGTCACATCTTGAAGGCGATGCGCCGCATGGGCCCCGGGAGCCGCCCATCGGCGTACACACTGCGTACATCAGCGGCCATACTGGACCGCCTGGGGAGGGCGCGGCACGACGACGGGGGCGGCTTTAAGACATGGCGGAGTCCAGACTGATCCAGGGCCGGTACCGGTCACTCGATCTGATCGGGCGCGGTGGGATGGGCGAGGTGTGGCGCGCCCGCGACGAGTCGCTCGGCCGGCAGGTCGCGGTGAAGTGCCTCAAGCCGATCGGGCCCGAACAGGACGCCCACTTCACCCAGGTCCTGCGCGAGCGCTTCCGCCGTGAGGCACGCGTCGCCGCCTCGCTCCAGCACCGGGGCGTCACCGTCGTCCACGACTTCGGCGACGACAGCGCCGCGGGCGGCCCCCTCTACCTCGTCATGGAACTCCTCGACGGCCGCAACCTCAGCCAGCTGATGGAGGACAACGAGGCGCGCCCGCTCCCCGTCGACGTGGTCGTCGACATCGCCGAGCAGATGGCCGCGGCCCTCGGCTACACCCACGACCAGGGCGTCGTCCACCGCGACCTCAAGCCCGCCAACATCATGCGGCTCACCGACGGCACGGTGAAGATCTGTGACTTCGGCATCGCCCGCCTCGCCCACGACATCGGCTTCACCGCCAAGCTCACCGGCGGCGCCATGGCCATGGGCACCCCGCACTACATGTCGCCGGAGCAGATCGCGGGCGGCGAGGTCGACCACCGCAGCGACCTCTACTCCCTCGGCTGCGTCCTCTACGAGATCGCCACCGGAGCCCCGCCCTTCGACCTCGGCGACTCCTGGTCCGTACTGGTCGGCCACCGCGACACCGCCCCCGTACCGCCGCGCGTGCACCGCCCCGAGCTCCCCGGCTACTTCGACCGGATCGTCCTGGACCTGCTGGCCAAGCGCCCCGAGGAGCGGCCCGGCGACGCCCGCCACCTGCACCGCCGTCTCGTCGAGGCCCGCCTCGGCCCCGCCGGGGCGCCCCCCGTCCAGGCCCCGCTGCCCGCGTGGGCCCAGGGGATGACCGCCGGACGCAAGGCCGGCACCGACGCCCGCCCCGCCAGCGGCGAATGGGCCGTCCTCACCGGATCCTGGACGGCCGCGCGCCAGGGCCGGCACTCCGGCGAGCAGCGCATCACCCGGCCCGCCCCCGCCGAGGACCCCCGGCTCACCGCCCTCCACGGGCCCGCGCGGGGCCCCCTCGCCGACGGCGGCGAACGCCCCGACGCCCTCGACGCCGGGCACGTCCGCGCCTTCCACCTCAGCCGCGCCGGCCGGCCCGAGGAGGCCCTCGCCGTGTACGCCGCCGTCGCCCAGGGGCGGGCGCGGGTGCTCGGCCCCGACCACGCCGACACCCTCGCGGCCCGCCAGGAGGAGGCGTACGAACTGGGCCGCCTCGGCCGCCACGGCGAGGCCTACGAGCGGTACGAGGCCGTCCTCGCCGCCCGGCTGCGCACCACGGGCCCGCACCACCCCGACACCCTGCGCTGCCGCCACAACCTGGCCTGTTCCCTCGGCGCCCTCGGCCGGCACGCCGAAGCCCACGCCACCGCCGCCGAAGTGGCCGCCGACCGCGCCGCCGTGCTCGGTGCCGAGCACCCGGACACCCTGCAGACCCGCTACGAGGCCGCCTACGCCCTGGGCCGGCTCGGCCGCTGGCGGGAGGCGCTGTCCGGCTTCCGCCAGGTCGCCGCCGTACGGGAACGCGTACTCGGCCGCGACCACCCCGACGCCCTCGCCGCCCGCTACGAGACCGGCATCGCCCTGGGCCGCACCGGCCGCGCCGCCCAGGCCCTGGACCTCTTCCGGTCCCTGGTCCGCGACCGCACCCGGGCCTACGGCGCGGCCGACCCGGAGACCCTGCGCGCCCGCCACGTCCTCGGCGTCAACCTGGGCCGCCTGGACCGCTGGGAGGAGGCCGTGGCCGAGTCCCGCGAGGTCGGCGCGGCCCGCGCCAAGGCGCTCGGCGCGGAACACGCGGACACCCTGGTCAGCCGCCGCGAGCTGGCCGTCGGCCTCGGCCGGCTGGGCCGCTGGGACGAGGCCCTGCCCATCTACCGGGACCTGTCCGGCATCCGCGAGCGCTCCCTCGGCGACGAACACCCCGACACGGTGCTCGCCCACGCCGACGAGGCCCACTGTCTGGAGCGGCTCGGCCAGGTGTGCTACCAAGAGCCATGACCGCTGCCAGGGGCTCCCGGGGTTTCACGCAGGACGTCTACGACGCCGTGATCGTGGGAGGCGGCCACAACGGCCTGGTCGCCGCCGCCTACCTGGCCCGGGCGGGGCGCACCGTACTGCTCCTGGAACGCCTCGGCCACACCGGCGGGGCCGCCGTCTCCACCCGCCCGTTCACCGGGGTCGACGCCCGGCTGTCGCGCTACTCCTACCTCGTCTCCCTGCTCCCCGCGAAGATCGTCCACGATCTGGGGCTGCGGTTCCGGGTCCGCCGGCGCACGGTCTCCTCGTACACGCCCGTCCTGCGCGACGGCCGTCCGCAAGGGCTGCTCGTCGGCGGCGGCGAGGACCGCACCAGGGAGTCCTTCGCCCGCCTGACCGGCTCCGACCGGGAGTACGAGAGCTGGCAGGCCTTCTACGGAACCACCCGCCGGGTCGCCGGGAAGGTCTTCCCCACCCTCACCGAACCGCTGCCCACCCGCGCCGCCCTGCGCGCCCGCGTCGACGACGAGGCCGCCTGGCGGATGCTCTTCGAGGAACCCCTCGGCCGGGCCGTCGAGGACCGCTTCGCCGACGACCTCGTACGGGGCGTGGTCCTCACCGACGGGCTCATCGGCACCTTCGCCGACGCCCACGACCCCTCCCTCGCCCAGAACCGCTGCTTCCTCTACCACGTCATCGGCGGCGGGACCGGCGACTGGGACGTCCCCGTCGGCGGCATGGGCGCGCTCACCGACGCCCTGGCCGACTGCGCCCGCACGGCCGGCGCGGAGATCGCCACCGGGCACGAGGCGCTGCGCGTCCACCCCGGTGACGGCACGCCCGCCGGACCGTCCGAGGTGACCTTCCGTACGGCGGACGGCGAGGGCTCCGTCACCGCCCGCACCGTCCTCGTGGGCGCCTCGCCCCGGGCGCTGGCCGAACTCCTCGGCGAGGAGCCGCCCCCCGCCGCCGAAGGCGCCCAGCTCAAGGTCAACATGCTGCTGAGCAGGCTGCCCCGGCTGCGCGACACCTCCGTCGACCCCCGCGAGGCCTTCGGCGGCACCTTCCACGTCGCCGAGGGCTACGAGCAGCTGGGGCGCGCCCACGCCGAGGCCGCCGCCGGGGAACTGCCGTCCGTACCGCCCTCGGAGATCTACTGCCATTCCCTGGCCGATCCCTCGATCCTGGGCCCCGACCTCGCCGAGCAGGGCTACCAGACGCTCACCCTCTTCGGACTGCACGCCCCGGCCCGGCTGTTCGCGCACGACAACCGGCAGAGCCGGGAGGTCCTGCTGACCGCGACCCTGGCCCAGCTGGACGCGCACCTGGCCGAGCCCCTCACCGACTGCCTCGCCTTCGACGCCGACGGCCGCCCCTGCATCGAGGCCAAGACCCCGCTCGACCTGGAACGCGAACTGCGGCTGCCCGGCGGCCACATCTTCCACCGGGACCTGTCCTGGCCGTACGGGGAGGACGGCGGCCCCGGCCGCTGGGGCGTCGAGACCGCCCACCCGGGCGTCCTGCTGTGCGGCGCGGGCGCGGTCCGCGGCGGCGGGGTCAGCGGCATCCCGGGCCACAACGCGGCGATGGCGGCCCTGGGCCGCTGACCGCCGCCGCCTCCGGTTTCGCCCCCGCCCCCGCTTCCGTCAGGCGGGGTCGATGACGACGACCGGGATCTCCCGGTCGGTCTTGGTCTGGTACTCGTCGTAGGCGGGCCAGTGCTTCACCATCACCGGCCAGAACGCGGCGCGTTCCGCGGAGGTGGCGGTGCGCGCGGTGCCCTGGAGGACCTCAGGGCCGACCTGCACGCGGACCCGGGGGTCGGCGCTCAGGTTCCGGTACCACAGCGGCGCGTCGTCGGCCCCGCCGTTGGAGGCGACGACGAGGTAGTGGCCGTTGTCCTCCCCGTAGATGAGCGGGGTGCGCACGGGCAGCCCGGAGACCCGGCCGACGGTGGTCAGCAGCAGGGTCTGGGTGCCGTTCCAGTACTGGCCCTCGGCGCCGTTCGAGGCGACGTACTGCTTGATGTGGTCCAGCTTCCAGCCCGGCTTCGGGTCCTTGGGGTGGTCCCAGTCGATGTCGGTCATGAGGGGTGCCTGCCTTCGTGTTGAACGGTCAACAGCTTCGACAACGAGTACCGACGCCGGTGGGCACGCTTCCTATTCCGCTTCCGCCCGGGCCGGAAGGGTGAAGCCGTCGAACAGCCCGTCCAGCGCCCTGCGCGTGACCCGGGCGGGCGTGGCGCGGACGGCGAGGTCGCGGGCCGCCACGGCGAGGGGGTGGGTGAGGGAGGCCATGCGGCCCGCGCGGCGGGCCCGGACCCGGACGGCGTCCGTACGGGCGAGCCGGGCCCGGCTGTAGGCGGCGAGGGCGGCCGCCACGTCCGCCGGGTCCACCGCGTCCAGCAGGTGGCCCAGCACCGCGGCGTCCTCCACGGCCTGGCAGGCGCCCTGCCCGAGGCTGGGGTTCATGGCGTGCGCGGCGTCCCCGATCCAGGCGACGCGCCCGTCGTGCAGCCGGGGCAGCGGGCCCGCCAGGTCGTACAGGTCGTGCTGGAGCACCACCGCCGGGTCGATCCGCTCCAGGAGCGCGGGGATCGGGTCGTGCCAGCCGCCGAAGCGGCGCAGCAGTTCGGCCCGGACGTCGGTCGGCCGGTACCCCGCGGGGACGACGGCGGTGGCGTACAGGTAGAGCCGGCCGTCGGCGAGCGGGACCGTACCGAACCGCTGCCCGCGCCCCCAGGTCTCGCAGCCCTCCGGCGCGGCGACGCCGGACAGGACGGTGCGCCAGGCGGTCTCCCCGGCGTAGCGCAGGCCGGGGTGGTCGGGGAAGTGCTGCCGGCGCAGCGGACTGTGGATGCCGTCGGCGGCGACCACGGCGTCGGCGGTGAGGTCACCGAGGCCGGTACGCACCACCGCGCGTCCCCCGGCCCCGCAGCCCGCCCGGTCCACGCCGGTGACGGCGGCGTCGTAGGCGAGGGCGCCCTCCGGGAGCGCGGCGGTCAGGGCGGCGGTCAGCGTCTGCCGGTGCACGGGCAGCGGAGGCCGGCCGTAACGGGCGGTCAGCGCGGCGGTGTCGGTGCGGCTGAGGCGGCGGCCCGACCGGTCGCGCAGGCTCATGGCGCCGGTCGCGGCCGGCGCCTCGGGCGCCTCGGGCGCGCCGGATCCCGCGCAGGCGGCCGCGGGGTCGAAGCCGACGGAGTCGAAGGCGCGCAGGGCGTTGGGGGCGAGGACGATGCCCGCGCCGACGGCGGTCGGTCCCGGGGCCCGCTCGCACACCGTGACCCGCCAGCCCCGGCGGTGCAGGGCCAGGGCGGCGGTGAGCCCGCCGATCCCGGCACCGGCGACTACGGCGTGGCGCTGACGCTGCGACATGGCGGGCTCCTCTGCTGGGCATCACGCCCTCTACATCCGTAGAGGACATGGCTTCACTCTACAGCTGTAGAGTGAGGCCATGTCCACCCCCGAGAACCCGGCCCAGCAGCCCGCCGACCGCAGGACCCTCCTCGCGGACACCGCGATCGGCCTCGTCGCCGCCGCCGGCCTGCGCGGCCTCACCCACCGCGCCGTCGACGCCGCGGCGGGGCTTCCCGCGGGCAGCACCTCGTACTACTTCCGTACGCGCACCGCGCTGATCGCCGCCTGCTACGCCCGGCTGGCCGAGCTGGACCTCGCCGACCTCGACCGGGACGCCCCGCTCGCGGCGCAGGTCCCCGCGGACCGGGACGCGGTCGCCGCCGCGCTCGGCGCGCTGCTGCACCGCTGGCTGACCGTGGGCCGGGAGCGCCAGCTGGCGCGCTTCGAACTGAGCCTGGAAGCCGCCCGGAACCCGGACCTCCAAGCCGACCTGCACCAGGCGGGCCTGGGATCCCGGGCCCTGGCGGCCGCCGTCCTGACCGCCCTGGGCGCGCGCCGCCCGCAGGAGTCCGCCGACCTGATGGTCTCCTGGACCGATGGCCTCCTCTACGACCGCCTCGCGGGCGCCCTCGCCCGCTCCCGCCCGGCCCCCGACCGGACCGAACTGACCGCCACCGTCCGCCGGATGATCGACGCGGCCCTGGCCGAGCCGTAGGCTCGCGTCATGATCGCTGAACTGCAGTGCGTGGTCCTGGACTGCCCCGAACCGCTGCGGCTCGCCGAGTTCTACGCGGCGCTGCTGGGCGGAGACGTCAACCGCCCGGACCGGCGCTGGGCCGTGGACGAGGAGTGGGCCACCCTGCACGCCCCGTCCGGCACGGTGCTCGCCTTCCAGCGGGTCGCCGGCCACCGGCCGCCGCGCTGGCCGGACCCCGAGCGGCCGCAGCAGTTCCACCTGGACCTCGCCGTACCCGACCTCGCCCGGGCCCACGAAGAGGTGCTCGCCCACGGCGCGACCCTGCTCGACGCGGGCCCCGACACCCGGGGGTGGCGCGTCTACGCCGACCCTGCGGGGCATCCGTTCTGCCTGGTCCGCGACTGAACCGGACCCTGCGCGGCCCGGGAAAACGGCGTGGCGGCCCGCCTCGCGCCGCCGCTACCATCGGGCGCCCCGGCCGGCCGCTCTCCTGGCCGGCCCCGACCCGGAACGAAACGCCCACATCGTCGGCGCGATCCAGGTCGTCCACGAGTTCCGCTGAGGTCCGCCGGATTCCGCCGGGGCCCCCTCCTCAGTCCGCCGAGCGGGACCAGCCCACGGCCTCGATGCGGGACGCGTCCGAGGGGCGGTCCTCGGCGAAGAGCAGGGCGGCCGGTTCGGCCACCCGGACGACGTCCACGTAGATCCCGCGCCCGACGTAGCGCCCGGTCGCGGAGTGCCGCAGGCGCAGACGGACCTCGCGGCCCGCCCAGGCGGTGAGCGGGGCTTCCAGGCGGTGCCAGATGCGGCCCGACCAGCCGGCGACGGCGCCCTGCGGCCACTGCTCGGGGGCGCCGCCCGTGGTGCGGACCGTACTGAAGGGCAGCGGCTCCCAGACCGTCCCGTCCGCCGAGGCCTCCAGGTGCAGGGCGCCCGCACCGGGCACCGTGTCCCACCACACCGCGCAGCGCAGCCGGGCCCGCGCGGTGGCCGGGGTCAGCGGCGGCAGGGTGAGGGTGCCCGAGCCGCCCGTCTCCATGCCGGAGTACCAGGCCGGGCCGCCGTGCCGGGTACGGACGGGCACGGCGCGCGCGAACCGGTTGCCGGTCGCCACCCGGGGCGCGCTGCCGGCCCGCCAGGTCCGTACGGGGTGCACGGAGTTGCCGAGCAGGACCAGGAAGGAGTCGGTGGAGGGGTCCAGCACCAGGGAGGTGCCGGTGAAACCGGTGTGGCCGGCGGAGTGCGGGGTGGCCATGGCGCCCATGTACCAGTGCTGGTAGAGCTCGAAGCCGAGGCCGTGGTCGTCGCCGGGGAAGGCGGTGTTGTAGTCGGTGAAGAGCAGTTCGACGGAGGCGGGGCGCAGGATCCGGCGGCCCGCGTAGACCCCGCCGTCGAGCAGGGCGCGGGAGAGGACCGCGAGGTCCCAGGCGGTACCGAAGACGCCCGCGTGGCCCGCGACCCCGCCGAGGGCGTACGCGTTCTCGTCGTGGACCTCGCCCCAGACCAGCCCGCGGTCCAGGCCCGACCAGGGCGGGCGCTGCACCTCGGTGGCCGCGGTGACCCGGCGCCAGGAGAGCGGCGGGTTGTACCGGGTGCGGTGCATCCCGAGCGGAGCGGTGATCTCGTCGTGGAGCAGGACGTCCAAAGTGCGGCCGGTGATCCGTTCCAGGAGCAGCTGGAGGGTGATGAGGTTCAGGTCGGAGTACCGGTAGACCGTCCCGGGAGTGTCCTGCGGCCGCACCGACCACAGCAGCCTCAACTGCCCCTCACGGGTGGCCTCCTTGTAGAAGGGCGCCCACGAGCGCAACCCCGAGGTGTGCGTGAGCAGCTGCCGGACGGTGATCGCCTCCTTGCCGCCCCCGGTGAACTCGGGCAGGTAGCGGTCCACCGGAGCCTCCAGCTCCAGCTGCCCCCGCTCCATCTGCTGGACGGCGAGGATGGAGGTGAACAGCTTGCTGAGCGAGGCCAGGTCGAAGACGGTGTCCTCGGCCGCCGCGATCCGCTCGGCGGCCGGGAACTCCTTCGGCCGGTCGGTGCGGCCGTCGTAGTCCGCGTACCGGACCGCGTCGCCCATGGCCCGGTGCAGGGCGACCGTACGGCCCCGCCCGGCGAGGACCACGGCCCCGGCGTAGTAGGGGTGTTCGGGGGAGGGGCCCAGGAAACGCCGGGCTTCCTCCGCCACGCCCTCCAGGTGCCGCTCCAGCAGCCCGGCCTGACGCGCGGAGCCGTACCGCAGCCGCAGCCCCTGCAGGGCGCGCCGCTCGGCCGGCCCCCCTCCGGCGGCCCCGGCCGGGGCACCCGGCAGCGCGGCGTGCAGCACGAGCACCCCGCCCAGCGCCAACAGCCGCGCCCCGAGCCGCCTCCGGCTCGGCCCGCCACCGCCACTCACCCCCGCGCCGCCGAAGCCCGTACCGCTGAAGCCCGTACCGCCGAAGCCCGTACCGCCGCCCGCCGCAGCCCCGTCACCGCTCATGTCCCGGCCCTCCTGTTCCTGCCCGCGCACGCTACTGGGTGTGTGCCCGCCCACCGCGCACCCTCCGCACCGCCCGGCCGTCAAAGAATCTGACACAGCATCAGAAAATCTCTTCCCTAGCCCGCCGCCCTGCGGCATCCTCACGCCCATGGAGACGGAGCTGAGCAAGAAACTGGGAGTCGAGCACGCCATCTTCGGCTTCACGCCCTTCCCGGCGGTCGCCGCTGCCATCACCCGCGCGGGCGGCTTCGGCGTCCTCGGAGCGGTCCGCTACACCGCTCCCGACGACCTCAGGCGCGACCTCGACTGGATGCAGGCGCACACCGACGGCAAGCCCTACGGCCTCGACGTGGTCATGCCCGCCAAGAAGGCCGTCGACGGCGTCAGCGAGGCCGACATCGAGGCGATGATCCCGGCCGGGCACCGCGAGTTCGTCCGCGAGACCCTCGCCAAGCACCACGTACCCGAGCTGGCCGAGGGCGAGGCCTCCGGCTGGCGGATCACCGGCTGGATGGAGCAGGTCGCCCGCAACCAGCTCGACGTCGCCTTCGACTACCCCGTCAAACTCCTGGCGAACGCCCTCGGTTCCCCGCCCGCCGACGTCATCGCGCGCGCCCACGACCACGGCGTCCTCGTCGCCGCCCTCGCCGGCAGCGCCCGGCACGCCCGCCGCCACGCCGAAGCGGGCATCGACATCGTCGTCGCCCAGGGCTACGAGGCCGGCGGCCACACCGGGGACATCGCCACCATGGTCCTCGTCCCGGAGATCGTCGAGGCCGTGGCCCCGCTCCCCGTCCTCGCCGCCGGAGGCATCGGCAGCGGCGAGCAGATCGCCGCCGGACTCGCCCTCGGCGCCCAGGGGGCCTGGCTCGGCTCCCTCTGGCTCACCACCACCGAGGCCGACCTCCACTCCCGCGCCCTCACCGCGAAACTCCTCGCCGCCGGCTCCGGCGACACCGTCCGCTCCCGCGCCCTGACCGGCAAGCCGGCCCGCCAGCTGCGCACCGAGTGGACCGACGCCTGGGACGACCCGGACGGCCCCGGCGCGCTCCCGATGCCCCTCCAGGGCCTGCTCGTCGCCGAGGCCGTCTCGCGGATCCAGAAGTACGAGGTCGAGCCGCTGCTCGGCACCCCCGTCGGCCAGATCGTCGGCCGGATGAACACCGAACGCAGCGTCCAGGCCGTCTTCGACGAGCTCACCAGCGGCTTCGAACGCGCCATCGACCGCATCAACCGCATCGCCGGCCGGGCCTGAACCCCGCAGGCCCGAGGGAGGACCGCAAGCCTCATGAGCGACCAGCAGCACACGCAGCGCCCCACCGGGTTCTGGGCCCAGGCGGCCGCCGACCCCGACCGCACCGTCCTGGTCACCCCCGAGGGCGAGGAATGGTCCGCCGGGCGCCTGCACGCCGACGTGAACCGCCTCGTCCACGGGCTGCGCGCCGCCGGAATGGAGACGGGCGACGCCTTCGCCGTCGTCCTCCCCAACGGCGTCGAGTTCTTCACCGCCTACCTCGCCGCCTCCCAGGCCGGCTTCTACCTGGTCCCGGTCAACCACCACCTCGTCGGCCCCGAGATCGCCTGGATCGTCTCCGACTCCGGAGCCAAGGTCCTCCTCGCCCACGAGCGCTACGCCGAGGCCGCCACCGCCGCCGCCGAGGAGGCGGGCCTGCCCGAGGCCGGCCGCTACGCCGTCGGCGCCGTCCCCGGCTTCCGCCCGTACGCCGAACTCCTCGAAGGCCAGCCCGCCACACCCCCCGCCGGCCGCACCCTGGGCTGGGTGATGAACTACACCTCCGGCACCACCGGCCGCCCGCGCGGCATCCGCCGCCCGCTGTCGGGCCGGCTCCCGGAGGAGACGCACCTCGGCGGGTTCCTCGGCATCTTCGGCATCCGCCCCTTCGACGACAACGTCCACCTCGTCTGCTCGCCGCTCTACCACACCGCCGTGCTCCAGTTCGCGGGCGCCTCCCTGCACATCGGGCACCCCCTGGTGCTGATGGACAAGTGGGGCCCGGAGGAGATGCTGCGCCTGATCGACCGGCACGCCTGCACCCACACCCACATGGTCCCCACCCAGTTCCACCGCCTGCTCGCCCTCCCGCAGCAGACGAAGGAGGCCTACGACGTCTCCTCCATGCGGCACGCCATCCACGGCGCCGCGCCCTGCCCGGACCACGTCAAGCGGGCGATGATCGACTGGTGGGGCCGGTGCGTGGAGGAGTACTACGCGGCCAGCGAGGGCGGCGGCGCCTTCGCCACGGCCGAGGAATGGCTCAAACGGCCCGGCACCGTCGGCAAGGCCTGGCCGATCAGCGAACTGGCCGTGTTCGACGACGACGGCAACCGGCTGCCGCCCGGCGAACTCGGCACCGTCTACCTGAAGATGAACACCGGCGGCTTCAGCTACCACAAGGACGAGGGCAAGACCCGCAAGAACCGCATCGGCGACTTCTTCACCGTCGGGGACCTCGGCCTGCTGGACGAGGAGGGCTACCTCTACCTCCGCGACCGCAAGATCGACATGATCATCTCGGGCGGGGTCAACATCTACCCCGCCGAGATCGAGTCCGCCCTCCTCACCCACCCGGCGGTCGCGGACGCCGCCGCCTTCGGCATCCCGAACGACTCCTGGGGCGAGGAGGTCAAGGCCGTCATCGAGCCCGCCGAGGGCTTCGAGGCGGGCGAGGCCCTGGCCGCCGAGATCCTCCACCACTGCGAACGGCAGCTGGCCGGCTACAAGCGCCCCAAGTCGGTGGACTTCATCGAGACGATGCCGCGCGACCCCAACGGCAAGCTGTACAAGCGCCGCCTGCGCGACCCCTACTGGGAGGGCCGCGACCGCGCCGTGTGAGCCCGCGCCCGGTTCCCGGCGTGCCCGGTCAGACGCCGACGGCCCCGTCGATCCGCTCCCGCAGCAGATCGGCGTGGCCGTTGTGCCGGGCGTACTCCTCGACCATGTGCAGCAGCACCCAGCGCAGCGAGACCACCCCGAGCCATCCGTCACGGCCCTCGACGTCCAGGTCGGGGGCCCGCGCGGTGAAGTCCTCGGCGAAGGCGACCTCCTCGCGCCAGGCCCGCCACGCCTCCTCCACCGCCGCGGGCCCGGCCACCGCGCCGTCGAAGTCCCCGTCCGGATCGGCCCCCGAGGAGAAGCGCGCCGGCACCTCCTGCCCGTCCAGCACCTGACGGAACCAGCGGCGCTCCACGTCGGCGAGATGGCGCACCAGGCCGAGCAGCGAGAGCGAAGACGGCTCCACCGACCGCCGGGCCAACTCCGCACCCAGCCCCGCGCACTTCAGCTCCAGGGTCGCGCGCTGGCCCGCCAGGACCGACAGGAGCAGGGTCCGCTCGTCCCCGGTCACGGGCCCCTTGAAGCGCCGCTCGCCCGCCTCGCCGGCCCATATCCCTGCTCTTCGCGTAGGACTCGTCATGGCGAGATCATCAACCATCCCGACGGGGCGGGGGAAGCCCCCGGCCCCGGGGGCCGCAGAGCCCGCCACGCCCGGGGGTTTCGTGAGAAGCGCCACGCCAGAGCCCCGGAGGCGGTACTTGCGCCGCACCAAAGGGGTACTTCTGGCAAGTTGGCTGATATGAGTACGGCTACCCGCAGATCCCCCCTGACCGACTGGACCGTCCTGGTCCCCGTGGTGGCGCTGGTGGCGCTCGCCCTCAGCTGGGGCAGGGACCTGCCCTCGATCGCGGTGGCGCTGGTGTCGCTCTGCCTCGCCGGGGCGGTCCTGGCCGCCGTCCACCACGCCGAGGTCGTGGCCCACCGGGTCGGCGAACCCTTCGGCTCGCTGGTCCTCGCCGTCGCCGTCACCGTCATCGAAGTGGCCCTGATCGTCACCCTGATGGCCGACGGCGGGGACAAGACCGCCTCCCTCGCCCGGGACACCGTCTTCGCCGCCGTCATGATCACCTGCAACGGCATCGTCGGCCTGTCCCTGCTCGTCGGAGCGCTCCGCAACCGGGTGGCCGTCTTCAACGCCGAGGGCTCCGGCGCGGCCCTCGCCACCGTCGCGACCCTCGCCGTACTGAGCCTCGTCCTGCCCACCTTCACCACCAGCAAGCCCGGACCCGAGTTCTCCACCGCCCAGCTGACCTTCGCCGCCGTCGCCTCCCTGGCCCTGTACGGGCTGTTCATCGCCGTCCAGACCGTCCGCCACCGCGACTACTTCCTGCCCGTGGACACCACGCCCGCCACCCCCGAGGGCAAGGCGGCGGCAGCAGCCGCCGCCGAGGACGCCGGCCACGCCGACCCGCCCACCTCCCGGGCCGCCCTCGTCAGCCTCGGCCTGCTGCTCGTCGCACTCGTCGCCGTCGTCGGCAACGCCAAGGCCGTCTCCCCGACCATCGAGGCGGGCGTCGCCCGCGCCGGACTGCCGAACGCCGTCGTCGGTGTGATCATCGCCCTGCTCGTACTGGCACCCGAGACCCTGGCCGCCGTCCGCGCCGCCCGCCGCGACCGCGTCCAGACCAGCCTCAACCTCGGCTACGGCTCCGCCATCGCCAGCATCGGCCTGACCATCCCGGCCATCGCCCTGGCCTCCATCTGGCTCACCGGCCCGCTGCTGCTCGGCCTCGGCCCCATCCACATGGTGCTGCTCGCCCTCACCGTGGTCGTCAGCGCCCTGACGATCGCGCCCGGCCGCGCCACCCTGCTCCAGGGCGGCGTACACCTCGTCCTGCTGGCCGCCTACCTCTTCCTCGCCGTCAGCCCGTGAGGGCGGGGCCGGGAACTCCCCGGCCCCGCCACACGGTCAGCGGCGCTCGCGCGCCAGGACCACCTTCAGCCGGGGCGAGGCCAGGATGTCCCGCTCGCAGAACCGCGAGGTGACCCAGCGCTCCTGCGAGAACAGCCGCGTCTGGTCGGCGAAGAAGGGCGAGACCGGGTTCGAGGACTGGCCGTACGTCAGGACCGTACGCGCCACCGGGCAGCGGCTGCCGTCCCAGCCGACCGCCTGGATGTGGCTGGAACCGTGCGCGACCTCCGTGTATCCGCCGGCCGCGGCGTTCCAGGGCGCCTCGATCTTGTTCCAGACGCCGAGCGCCTCGGTGCCGCCGCCCACCGGCAGCCGCTCGCCGCCGCGCACCACGAACTGGTGCGCGCCCAGCGGGGCGTCCAGGGCGATCCCCGCCGCGCGCAGCTCGGCGACCGCGTCCGCGAGGGCCCGTCCGATGCCCGGGGCCGCCTGGTTCAGCGTACGGGGCGTGCCCACCGGATCGGCCGGTGAGAACGGCACCAGCCACAGGGACCCGGCCGGGGTGGACGCCGTCAGCTTCCGCCAGAACCGGTCGAACAGCAGCGCGCCCCGGCTGGTGGTGTCGGCGGTGCGGTCCCAGCGCGCCAGCACCGGGCAGGCCGCCGAGACGTCCACCGCCGCGCCGTCGCTGCCGGCCGCCGTACCGCCGGGCAGAGCGGCGCAGGCCTTCGCCGCGTCGGCGGCCGCCAGGTCACCGGCCGGGACCCGGTTCGCGTACTGCTGCCCCTGGAGGTCGGCCACCGTGAGCCGGCCCCGCGCGGCCATCGCCGACACGTCCTCCAGCGCCCCGCGCGTCCGCACCGAACGCGGGGTGCCGACGGTGCCCCAGATCCGCTCGTAACCGGTCAGCGGCCGCTCCGCGTTGGCCAGCCAGGCGCTGTCGTTGGAGTTCTCGGCGTACGGGGCGTCCCGCAGGGCCGGAGCCCGGCCCGGCCCGAACACCCCCGGCTGCACCGCGTCCGGGTCCGAGCCGGTCGCGCAGTCCGCGCGCGAACCGTCCAGCACCGCCAGCCCGGACGCCGGGTACGTCGCCCTGCCCAGCGGGGTGGAACAGCGGGCCGCGAGCTCGTCGGTGATCCGGGGGAGCACCTGGGACTGCGTGAAGAGGGTGCCGCCCGCCGAATCCGCGGCGACCGTGTTCACCCAGGGCAGCCCCTGCGTGCGCGCCAGGGCCTCCTGGATCCCGGCGACCGAGCGGGCCCTGCCCAGGGCGAGGGCGGAGTCGGAGCCGCGCAGGTTGAGGGCGTTCGGGTCGGCCAGCGCGTAGGCGGTGGCCGCCGTCCAGGGCAGGGGCAGCCCCGGGCCGAGGTTCGAGACGACCGGCCCGTACCGCGTCCACCACTGGCTGCGGGTGACGGCGGGCCCGCCGCCCGCCACCGGGACGCTGACCTTGCGTTCCGTCATCCTCTCCGGCTTGCCGTCGACCAGGTAGGCGGTGGGGTCGGCCGGGTCGAGGACGAGCTGGTGCAGGTTCAGCGGGGTGCCGGTGGCCACCGTGTGGCTCCAGGCCACCTTCTCGTTGAAGCCGATGTTGACGACGGCGGTGCCGAGCAGGGAGCCGCCCGAGACGTTCAGCTCGCCCGGGATGGTCTGCTGCGACTGCCAGAACCGGCGCCCGCCCTGCCAGGGGTAGTGCGGGTTGCCCAGGAGCAGCCCCCTGCCGCCCGCGGTCGTGGACCCGGCGAAGGCCACCGCGTTGGAGCCCATGTCGTAGCGGGCGGTGTCGAACAGCTGCCGTGCGGCCTCGGCGGCCGCGCCCGGATCGACGTCCTGTCCGGCCGGGCCGCCCGAGCCGTCCTGTCCGTCCGTGCCGTCCGTGCCGTCCGTGCCGTCCGGCCGGCCGACGGCCCGGGCGGGCGGCTGCGCCGCCGCGATCCCGTCGACGGCGCGCCCCTGACCCCCCAGGACCGACACCGCGAAGCCCCGCGCGGCCACGTCGGTGGCGGTGACCGGCCGCACCCAGGCGGCCCCCGCGCACGCCGGGTCGGTGATCCTGTTCTGGGCCAGCCAGGCGTTGTACCCGGCCGCCCAGCCCCGCATCAGCTCGCGCACGTCCTTGCTCGGACCGGCCGGGGCGGGCGTGGCGAGCAGCTTCTCCACCGTCCCGGAATCCCGTACGCCCTTGAAGTACAGGTCGCTGGAGAGGTTCTTCGCGGCCGAGGAGAGCGAGCCGTCGGGCGCCGCGTCCGGGCCGAACCAGCGCGAGCGCTCCCCGGAGACCGTCAGGAACCCGTCGGCCAGCACGCACACCTGGTCGGCGGCCTGGGCCCAGCCGGTGCCGAACCCCAGGTGCGCGTAGTCCCGCGCCAGGATGTGCGGGACGCCGTTCTCGGTGTACCGGATCACCGCCGACAGGCCGCCGCCGGACGGCGCGGAACCCGGATCACGGGCGGTGGCGGCCTCGGCCTGCGGTATCGCGGCCGTGGCGGCGAGCAGTGCGGCCCCGGTGAGCGCGACCCGGCGCAGCAGCGGGCGGGTGCGGCGGCGGCCATCGGACGATCGCAACGTACCTCCCAAGTGGCCTGCCCGGCAGGCCTGTTCGGCCCCACGGCAGGCTGCGTTCGCGTGTCCCCACACTCACGCAGGCGGCCGACGCCCTGTCAACATGCCGTCGGGCATCCACCGCCCGCGCGCCGATATTGACCTTGGACACCGGGCGGGGCGAGGATCGCGCCATGACGGCAGTGCGGGACAACACGGTCGACGGACTCCTGCGGGACAGCGCACGGCGGGTGCCCGACCGGGTCGCCGTCCGCTACCGCGAGCGGACCTGGACGTACGCGGAACTCGACCGGGCAGTGACCACCGGCGCCGCCGTCCTGCGCGAGCGGTACGGACTGTCGCCCGGCGACCGGGTCGCGGCCTTCGCCCACAACTCCGACGCCTACCTCATCGCCTTCCTCGCCTGCGCCCGCGCCGGGCTCACCCACGTCCCCGTCAACCAGAACCTCACCGGCGAGGACCTCGCGCACATCCTCGGCGACTGCGCGAGCGCCCTCGTCCTCGCGGACCCCGACCTGACGGACAGGATCCCCGGGGGGCGGGCCGTACGGGCGCTGCGCGACGCGCCGGGATCCTTCCTGGCGGAGCTGGCCGAACCCCTGCCCTTCGAGGCCGCCGCGGACCCGGGCGCGCTGGTGCAGCTGCTGTACACCTCCGGCACCACGGCCCTGCCCAAGGGCGCGATGATGACCCACCGGGCCCTCACCCACGAGTACGAGAGCGCGATCGCCGCCCTCGACCTGGCCGAGGAGGACCGGCCCGTCCACTCCCTGCCGCTCTACCACTCGGCGCAGACGCACGTCTTCCTCCTGCCCTACCTGGCGGTCGGCGCGCGCAACACCATCCTCGACGCCCCCGTCGCCGAAGAGGTCTTCGACCTGGTGGAGGCGGGCGAGGCCGACAGCCTGTTCGCGCCGCCCACGGTGTGGATCGCGCTGGCCAACCACCCGCAGTTCCCGGACCGGGACCTGCGCGCCCTGCGCAAGGCCTACTACGGGGCCTCGATCATGCCGGTCCCGGTGCTGGAACGGCTCCGCTCCCGGCTGCCCGGCCTCGGCTTCTACAACTGCTTCGGGCAGAGCGAGATCGGCCCGCTGGCCACCGTGCTCGGACCGGGGGAGCACGAGGGGCGGATGGACTCCTGCGGGCGGCCGGTGCGCCACGTCGAGGCCAAGGTCGTCGACGAGGACGGCGCGGACGTGCCGGACGGCACGGCGGGGGAGGTGGTCTACCGCTCACCGCAGCTGTGCCTGGGCTACTGGAACGACGCCGAGGCGACGAAGAAGGCCTTCCGGGACGGCTGGTTCCGCTCCGGGGACCTCGCTGTGCGGGACACCGACGGGTACTTCACCGTCGTCGACCGGGTGAAGGACGTCATCAACTCGGGCGGGGTCCTCGTCGCCTCCCGGCAGGTCGAGGACGTGCTGTACACCCACCCCGGGGTGGCGGAGGCGGCCGTCGTCGGACTCCCCGACGAGCGGTGGATCGAGGCCGTCACGGCGGTGGTGGTCCCGCGCGGGGAGGTGACCGAGGCGGAGCTGATGGAGTACGCCCGGGAGAAGCTGGCCCATTTCAAGGCCCCGAAACGGGTCCTGTTCGTGGCCACCCTGCCCCGCAACGCCAGCGGCAAGATCCTCAAGCGCGAACTCCGCGCCCGCTTCGCCGAAGGCTGAGCGGGCGCGGGCTCAATCCCCTGTGTGGCAACGGAGTTACCGGTACCGCGCGGTGATCTGGTCACCCGGCCGGGGGCTGTGGCCGGCCCGGTCCCGGATCACGGGACGGGGGTTCGGGGCCGCTGTCGTCGGCGGGCAGGAGTCCGGTTTCGCGCAGGCGCCGCAGGACGAGGTGCTCGTGGAGCAGGCGCCCCACCAGCGCTCCGCCGTAGACCACGAACCCGACGCCGACCAGCCAGGACTGGACGACCAGCAGGGTCCCGAAGGGGCCGTACGTGACGGCGTTCGAGGCGATCAGCGGGGAGAACACCAGCTGCGAGAACACCCGCAGGCCGAGCAGGCCCAGGCTGGTGGCCACCGCGCCGGGCAGGAGGGCGCGCCAGCGGACCCGGCCGCCGAGCAGTAGCCGGCCCGAGGTCCAGAAGAACAGGCAGGTGCCGGCGATGTCGCCCGCGGTGCCGAGGATCGTGCCCGGGGCGTCGTCGGAGGGGGCGGGGATCTCGACCAGCAGCGCGAGGTAGCAGACCAGCATGGCCAGCCACACCACGTGCCGCCACATGGTGTGCCAGCGGGCGGTCGGCAGGTCCCACACCTTCTCGTAGCCGGTCTGCACGGCGGAGCCGAAGGTCAGGCCGAAGACCGCGAGGGCCGCCAGCCCGAAGGCGGTGGTCCGCTCCAGCGCCAGGTCCGCCGCGCTGAACAGCATCTCGACCCGCGCCCGGGAGGATTCCGTCACCCCGAGGGCCTGCCCCAGCCAGCGGCCGAAGCCCGAACCGCTGCCCGGCGCGGCCGCCGCCACGACCACCAGCAGCGGCACCAGGGTCAGGAAGCCGAGGGCGGCGAAGCCCATCGCCCGGTGCATCAGCTCGATCTCCCGGCCACGGCTCCAGGCCAGCCCGGCGGGGGAGCCCTGGAGCCGGTCGTAGAGCCGCCGGAGGAACGAGGTCACGCCTCATGGACTACCCGGACGGGCCGACGGACTCCCGGAGGCAGGCCCGAAGTGAGCCCGAAGGGGTGGTTCCACCCTCCCGCCGGCCCTCCCGCCGGCCCTCCCGCCGGCCCTCCCGCCGGCCCTCCCGCCCGGCCCTCCCGCGCTGCCCCGCCCGGGGGCGCCGCCGTTCCCTCCCGCCTGCCCGTCCTACCCGGGCTCGCGGAGGTCCCGTACCCGCTTGATCTTGCCCAGCGAGCGCTCCAGGGTCTCCGGTTCCACCACCTCCACCCCCACCGACACCCCGACGGACTCCTTGACGGCCCGCGCCAGCTCGGCGGCCGCCTCCCGGCGCCGGCCGGCATCGGCCTCCCGGCGCGCTTCCACCCGTACGGTGAGGGCGTCCATCCGGCCCTCCCGGGTGAGCCGCAGCTGGAAGTGCGGGGCGAGGCCGTCGGTGCGCAGGAGGATCTCCTCGATCTGCGTCGGGTAGAGGTTCACCCCCCGCAGGATGATCATGTCGTCGGTGCGCCCGGTGACCTTCTCCATCCGGCGGAAGGCCGGCCGGGCGGTCCCCGGCAGCAGCCGGGTCAGGTCCCGGGTGCGGTAGCGCACGAGCGGCATGGCCTCCTTGGTGAGGGAGGTGAAGACCAGCTCCCCCGGTTCGCCGTCCGGCAGCACCGCGCCGGTCAGCGGATCGATCACCTCGGGGTAGAAGTGGTCCTCCCAGATGTGCAGGCCGTCCTTGTGGGAGGCGAACTCCTGCGCCACACCGGGGCCGATGACCTCGGACAGGCCGTATATGTCCACGGCGTCGATGCCGAGGCGCTCCTCGATCTCCCGGCGCATCTCCTCGGTCCACGGTTCCGCGCCGAAGATTCCGGTCCGCAGGGAGGTGGAGCGCGGGTCGATGCCCTGACGCTCCATCTCGTCGAGCAGGGTGAGCATGTAGGACGGCGTCACCATGATCACTTCCGGCCGGAAGTCCTGGATCAGCCTGACCTGGCGGTCGGTCATGCCCCCGGAGGCGGGTACGACCGTACAGCCGAGCCGTTCTGCGCCGTAGTGGGCGCCGAGGCCGCCGGTGAACAGGCCGTACCCGTAGGCGATGTGCACGATCTGGCCGGGCCGCCCGCCCGCCGCGCGGATCGACCGGGCGACGACATCGGCCCAGGTGGAGAGGTCGCCCTCGGTGTAGCCGACCACCGTCGGCCGGCCGGTGGTGCCGCTGGAGGCGTGCACGCGGCGCACCTCGGAGCGGGGGACGGCGAACATCCCGAAGGGGTACTCCTCGCGCAGGTCCGCCTTGGTGGTGAAGGGGAAGAGGGAGAGGTCGGCCAGGGAGCGGCAGTCGTCCGGGTGCAGCCCGGCCTTGTCGAAGGCCCGCCGGTAGAAGGGCACGTGCTCGTAGACCCGGTGCAGGGTGGCCCGCAGCCGCTTCAGCTGGAGGGCCGCCAGCTCGTCCGCGCTCAGCCGCTCGCCCTCGTCCTGTACATCCGCGTACGCCCTCATGTCGTCACCCCATCACCGGAAACCCTCGCCAACCGAACGTTCATTCGGTAGATTGCCGGACCCCGCCCGGTAAATCAATGACTCGAACGAGTGATCGTCTGTTCTGATGGCGCCCATGCCTGCCTTCACCACCTATGACGGAACCGCACTCGCCTACCACCTCGAGGGGGAGGGCGAACCCCTCCTCTGCCTCCCCGGCGGCGCCATGCGGTCCTCGGCCTACCTGGGCGACCTCGGCGGCCTGTCCGCCGGGCGCCGGCTGGTCCTCCTCGACCCGCGCGGCACCGGCGGCTCGGCGGTCCCGGCGGACGAGTCCACGTACCGGGTCGACCACCAGGTCGCCGACGTCGAGGCGCTCCGCGTCCACCTGGGCCTGGAGCGCGTGGACCTCCTCGCCCACTCCGCCGGGGCCAACCTCGCCATGCTGTACGCGGCCGCGCACCCCCGGCGGGTCCGCCGGACGGCGCTGATCACCCCCACCGCCCGGGCCGTGGACCTCCCCGTCACCGCCGAACAGAAGCTGGAGGCCTGCCGGCTGCGGGCGGGAACCGAGCTGTACGACCGGGCCGTCGAGGCCTTCGCGCAGATCCTCGCCGGGGCCGACACCGACGAGCTCTGGGACCTGGCCGCCCCCCTCTTCTACGGCGACTGGAACGAGGCCGCGCGGGCCGACTACGCGGCGGGCGCGCACCAGCAGAACGCGAAGGCGGCGGCGGCCTTCGCCGGTCCGGGCGCCTTCGATCCGCCCGCCACCCGCGCCGCCCTGCGGCAGGTCCACGGCGAGGTGCTCGTCCTCGCGGGCGCCCTGGACAACAACCCGCCGCCCGCCCTGGCGGGCCGGATCGCGGAGCTCTTCCCGAACGGCACGACCGACGTCCAGCCGGGCGCCGCGCACTTCCCCTGGCTGGACGACCCCGCCCGGTTCGCGGCCCGCGTCGAACGCTTCCTCGCCACCGGCGCCTGAGCGGCGGCCTCCCCGCCGGGGGCGTACGGTCGTACCAGGACCCCCAGGCCCTGTCGTCGGTTGCGAAGGGAGGCGGCGGCGATGTCCGTCATCGACCCGGCGGTATCGGTACGGCTCAGCGCGGCAGGCGCGCGCCGCCTCGCCGGGATGCTGGCCGAGGCCGCCCACCTCCTGGAGGACGCGGGACCGCAGCGGCTCACCGACGAGCAGGCCGGCGTACTGGGCCAGGGCGCGGACCGCCCCGAACTGGCGGGCTGGGCCCGCGGCCTCGCGGCCGAGCTCCGCGCCCAACTCTGACCGGCGCACGGGCGGCCCTTCGGTGCGGGGCGCCCCGCACCGGTGAGCCGCCCGCCCGCCGCCGGCCGTGTCAGCGTGCCGTGTCGGCCTCCGTGGCCACCGACTTCGCCCAGCGGTAGTCCGCCTTCCCGCTCGGGGAGCGCTGGATGGCGGGCGCGATCACCAGCTGGCGCGGGATCTTGTACCCGGCCAGCCTGCTGCGGCAGTGGAGCTGGATCTGCTCCAGCGTCGGCTCCGCCGCACCCTCCCGCACCTGTACCACCGCCGCGACATGGCTGCCCCAGGTCGGGTCGGCGACCCCCGCCACCAGCGCGTCGTACACGTCCGGGTGCGACTTCAGCGCCTGCTCGACCTCCTCCGGGTAGACCTTCTCCCCACCGGTGTTGATGCACTGCGAGCCGCGCCCGAGCACCGTGACGATGCCCTCCTCGTCGACGGTCGCCATGTCGCCCAGCAGTACCCAGCGTTCGGCGCCCTTCTGGAAGAAGGTCTCGGCGGTCTTCGCCGGGTCGTTGTAGTAGCCCAGCGGAACGTACCCGCGCTGGGCGAGCCGTCCCGGCACGCCCACGCCCACGGGCTCGTGCGTCACCGGGTCCACGACCTGGGTGCGCTCGTTGACCTGGAGCCGGAACCCCTTCTCCGGCCCGGAATCGTCCGTGGCCTTGCCGTTGGAACCGGATTCGGAGGAGCCGAAGTTGTTCAGCAGCATCACGTTCGGCACGAGCTGCCGGAACTCCGCCCGGACCGTTTCCGACATGATCGCGCCGGACGAGGAGACGCTGAACAGCGAGGACAGGTCGGTCCCCTTCAGCGGGCCCTTCAGCGCGTCGATCAGCGGCCGCAGCATGGCGTCCCCGACCAGCGAGACGCTGGACACCTTCTCCTTCTCGATGGTGCGCAGCACCTCCTCCGGCGCGTACTTGCGGTGGATGACCACCCGCTGGCCGTAGTTGAAGGCGATGAACGAGGTCAGGGTGGAGGTGCCGTGCATCAGCGGCGGAGCGGGGAAGAAGGTGAGCCCCGCCCCCCGCGCCGCGACCCGCTCGGCCAGCTCCTCGGGCCGCTTGACCGGCTCGCCGGACGGCTCCCCGCCGAACAGCCCCGCGAAGAAGAGGTCTTCGGCCCGCCACATGACGCCCTTGGGCATCCCCGTCGTGCCGCCGGTGTAGATGATGAACAGGTCGTCGGGGCTGCGCGGCGGGAACCCGCGCTCCGGCGAGCCGGCCGCCTCCGCGTCCTCGTACCGCACCGGGGCGAGCGCCGGCTCCGGCGCGCCCTCGGGGACGGGTCCGACCCGGATCAGGTGGCGGAGCTTCGCGGTCCGGGGGAGGGCCGCGGCCACCCGCTCCGTGAACTCGCCCTCGAAGACGAGGGCGGCGAGGTCGGCGTCGTTGTAGAGGTAGACCAGCTCCTCCTCCACGTACCGGTAGTTGACGTTCACCGGGACCAGCCGCGCCTTGAGGCAGGCCAGTACGGTCTGGAGGTACTCGACGCCGTTGTAGAGGTGCAGCCCCAGGTGTTCGCCGGGCCGCAGCCCGCTGTCGAGCAGGTGGTGCGCGAGGCGGTTCGCCGCCGCGTCCAGCTCGGTGTACGTGAGCCGGCGCTCGGCGCCGGTCCCGGGGTGGTCCACGTACACCAGGGCCTCACGGTCCGGGACCACGTCCACGACCGACTCGAACAGGTCGGCAAGGTTGTACTCCACCGTTCCTCCTGACCCCGAAAAACTCCATGGCTGGGCTGCTCGGCGGCCATTAGAGCCGCGCTCGGCCCAAGTGGGAAGGGCGTGCGCCAAGAAAACTGACTGGGTGTCAGAAAACTATTGAACTGCACCCGCCCCTACTGCAACCTGTTCTAGGTCTTGAGACGGGAGGACGGCAATGGGTGGGACGGAACACCTGACCGTGGAACGCCACGGCGCCACGCTGGTGCTCACCATGAACAGACCGGAGGCGAAGAACGCGCTCTCGCTTCCCCTGCTGGTGGGGCTGTACGACGGCTGGCTGGAGGCCGACGCGGACGACACGGTCCGCTCGGTGGTGCTGACCGGCGCGGGCGGCGACTTCTGCGCGGGCATGGACCTGAAGGCGCTCGCCGGAAAGGGCATGGACGGCGACCAGTACCGAGACCGCCTCAAGGACGACCCCGACCTGCACTGGAAGGCGATGCTCCGCCACCACCGGCCGCGCAAACCGGTGATCGCGGCGGTGGAGGGGTACTGCGTCGCGGGCGGCACGGAGATCCTCCAGGGCACCGACATCCGCATCGCGGGCGCCGGAGCCACCTTCGGCCTGTTCGAGGTCAAACGGGGCCTGTTCCCGATCGGCGGCTCCACGGTGCGCCTGCCGCGCCAGATCCCGCGCACGCACGCGCTGGAGATGCTGCTGACCGGACGGCCCTACGCGGCCGAGGAGGCGGCGCGGATCGGCCTCGTCGGGCGGGTGGTGCCCGACGGGACGGCCCTGGACGCCGCCCTGGAGACCGCCGAGCTGATCAACGCCTGCGGGCCGCTCGCGGTGGAGGCCGTGAAGGCGTCCGTCTACGAGACGGCGGAGATGACCGAGACACAGGGGCTGGCCTCCGAACTCCTGCGGGGCTGGCCGATCTTCGACACGGCGGACGCGAAGGAAGGCGCGAGGGCCTTCGCCGAGAAGCGGCCCGCGCTGTACCGCCGCGAGTAGCCGGCCGGCCGGCCGTGCCGTGCCGTTCCGCTCCTGCGTTCTCGTCCCGGTGGTGCCGGTCGGGGCGCGGGTGCGGCGCCGTTGCCGGGGGCTCTGCCCCCGGACCCCCGCGCCTCGAACGCCGGAGGGGCTGGATCTGCGCCTCGAAGCCACCCGTCTGAAGATCGGAGACCCACGTATGACAGCCGCGTCCCCGCCGGAGGTCCTCCGCGCGCCCCTCGTCGTCGAGTTCCCCTTCACCCGGTCCCTCGGGCCCGTCCAGAGCGCCTTCCTCAGCGGCCTGCGCGACGGCCTCGTCCTCGGTGTCAGGACCTCCGACGGGAGCGTGATGGTGCCGCCCGTCGAGTACGACCCCCGCACCGCAGAGGAACTGCGCGAACTCGTCGAGGTCGAAGCCACCGGCACCGTCACCACCTGGGCCTGGAACGGCTCCCCGCGCCCGAACCAGCCCCTCGCCACGCCCTTCGCCTGGGTGCTGGTCAAACTCGACGGCGCCGACACCGCCCTCCTGCACGTCCTCGACGCCCCCGGCCCGGAGGCCGTCACCACCGGCATGCGGGTCCGCGTCCGCTGGGCGTCCGAGCGCACCGGCGCCATCACCGACATCGCCTGCTTCGAGCCCCACGACGCCCCGGCCGCCCCCGCCGGCGCCACCCCGCACGACGGCGTCTTCGCCGACCCCGTCACCGGCATCGTCGCCGAGGCCCGCCTCGACTACACGTACAGCCCCGGCCGCGCCCAGACCGCCTACATCAACGCCCTCTCCGAGCGCCGGACCGTCGGCGAGCGCTGCCCCTCCTGCCACAAGGTGTACGTCCCGCCGCGCGGCGCCTGCCCCACCTGCGGCGTCGCCACCACCGACCAGGTCGAGGTCGGCCCGGCCGGCACCGTCACCACCTACTGCATCGTCAACATCAAGGCGCGCGGCCTCGACATCGAAGTCCCCTACGTCTACGCCCACATCGCCCTCGACGGCGCCGGCCTCGCCCTCCACGGCCGGATCGGCGGCATCCCGTACGACCAGGTCCGCATGGGCCTGCGCGTGGAACCGGTCTGGACCGACGGCGGCCGCTACCCCGACCACTACCGGCCCACCGGCGAACCGGACGCCGACTACGACGTGTACAAGGAGCTCATCTGATGGCCACGCAGCGCACTCCGCGCACGCCGGGCCCCGCCCGTGAGGTCGCCGTCGTCGCCTTCGCGCAGAGCGACCACCTGCGCCGCACGGACGAGCTCAGCGAGGTCGAGATGGTCATGCCGGTCCTCCACCAGGTGCTGGCCGCCACCGGGCTCAAGGCCGGCGAGATCGGCTTCACCTGCTCCGGCTCCAGCGACTACCTCGCCGGCCGGGCCTTCTCCTTCACCATGACCCTCGACGGAGTCGGCGCCTGGCCCCCGATCTCCGAGTCGCACGTCGAGATGGACGGCGCCTGGGCGCTCTACGAGGCCTGGGTCAAGATCCAGACCGGCGAGGCCGACACCGCGCTCGTCTACTCGTACGGGAAGTCCTCCCCGGGATCCGTCCGCGACGTCCTCACCCGCCAGCTCGACCCGTACTACCTCGCCCCCCTCTGGCCCGACTCGGTGGCCCTCGCCGCCCTCCAGGCCCAGGCCCTCATCGACGCCGGCGACACCGACGAGGACGCCCTCGCCGCCATCGGCGCCCGCAGCCGCACCGCCGCCGGGGCCAACCCGCACGCCCAGCTGCGCGGCGCCGTCCCGCAGGGCGACTACCAGGTGGCGCCGCTGCGCACCGGGGACTGCCCGCCGATCGGCGACGGCGCCGCCGCCGTGATCCTGGCCGCCGGGGACGCGGCCCGGCGGCTGTGCGCACGGCCCGCCTGGATCACCGGCATCGACCACCGCATCGAGGCGCACGGCCTCGGCCTGCGCGACCTGACCGACTCCCCGTCCACCCGGCTCGCCGCCGAGCGGGCCGGGGTCTTCGACGCCCCGGTGGACACGGCCGAACTGCACGCGCCGTTCTCCTCCCAGGAGGTCGTGCTGCGCAAGGCGCTCGGGCTCGGCGAGGACGTGACGGTCAACCCCTCCGGCGGAGCCCTCGCCGCCAACCCGGTCATGGCGGCGGGCCTGATCCGCATCGGCGAGGCCGCCGCCCGCATCCACCGCGGCGAGTCCGACCGGGCCGTCGCCCACGCCACCTCCGGCCCCTGCCTCCAGCAGAACCTGGTCGCCGTCCTGGAAGGGGACCGAGCATGAACACGACGGGCAAGGAGCCGGTGGCCGTCGTCGGCATCGGCCAGACCAAGCACGTCGCCGCCCGCCACGACGTCTCCATCGCCGGCCTGGTCCGCGAGGCCGCCGCCCGCGCCCTCACCGACGCCGAGCTGACCTGGGCGGACATCGACGCCGTCGTCATCGGCAAGGCCCCCGACTTCTTCGAGGGGGTGATGATGCCGGAGCTGTACCTGGCGGACGCCCTCGGGGCCGTCGGCAAGCCGATGCTCCGCGTCCACACGGCGGGGTCCGTCGGCGGGTCCACCGCCCTGGTCGCCTCCAACCTGGTCGCCGCCCGCGTCCACCGCACCGTCCTGACCCTCGCCTTCGAGAAGCAGTCCGAGTCGAACGCCATGTGGGGGCTCTCGCTGCCCGTCCCCTTCCAGCAGCCGCTGCTGGCGGGCGCGGGCGGCTTCTTCGCCCCGCACGTGCGCGCGTACATGCGGCGCACGGGCGCCCCGGACACGGTGGGCTCCCTCGTCGCGTACAAGGACCGCCGCAACGCCCTGAAGAACCCGTACGCACACCTGCACGAGCACGACATCACCCTGGAGAAGGTCCAGGCCTCACCCATGCTGTGGGACCCGATCCGCTACTCCGAGACCTGCCCCTCCTCGGACGGGGCCTGCGCGATGGTCCTCACCGACCGGGCGGGCGCGGCCCGTTCGCCCAGGCCCCCGGCCTGGGTGCACGGCGGGGCCATGCGCAGTGAGCCGACCCTCTTCGCGGGCAAGGACTTCGTCTCCCCGCAGGCGGGCAAGGACTGCGCGGCGGACGTCTACCGGCAGGCCGGGATCACCGACCCGCGCCGGGAGATCGACGCGGTCGAGATGTACGTCCCGTTCTCCTGGTACGAGCCGATGTGGCTGGAGAACCTGGGCTTCGCGCAGGAGGGCGAAGGCTGGAAACTCACCGAGGCCGGGGTCACCGAACTCGACGGAGACCTCCCCGTGAACCCCTCCGGCGGGGTGCTCTCCACCAACCCCATCGGCGCCTCCGGCATGATCCGCTTCGCGGAGGCGGCCCTCCAGGTGCGCGGACAGGCGGGCGAGCACCAGGTGCCCGGCGCCCGGCGGGCGATGGGACACGCGTACGGCGGCGGCGCGCAGTTCTTCGCGATGTGGCTCGTCGGGGACCGGCCGCCGGGATCCTGAACACACCGCCACATGTGACGCACAGTGGTCTGTGCGGCACCCGCTGCGATGGCTACCCTTGGCCCCCGGGACGACGACCGGGAGGAGCACGCGCGTGACCGAGAGCATGACGTGGGGAAAGCCGGAGCTGGATCTCAGCGGGGCGGACTGGCAGTCGGGCAGCCGGGGAGTGGGCGAGGTCCAGATCGCCTTCGTGGAGGGCTTCATCGCGATGCGCAACCGCGAGCGCCCCGACAGCACCTCCCTGGTCTTCGCACCGGACGAATGGCGCAAGTTCACCCTCCAGGCCCGAGGCGGCCGCCTCGACCCGACGTAGCCCCACCGGGCCCCACCCCGGCCGGGCCCACGTGGCAGGGGTGGGGCCTGCCGACGGCGGTGCGGTGTTCCGGGGTCCGGGGCGGAGCCCCGGCGAACGGTGGAAGGGCGGGCAAGGGACAGCCCCGCAGGGCGCCGGCGGACCGGGACCGAGCCTCAGGCCCCGGCGCACGGCCGCCCGGCCGGCCGTCCCGCCCCCCCCGGAAACGGGTTGCCGACCGGCGGGGTCTCGCGGACGATGGGGACATGACGATCAGCCGCCGAAAGGGCGATGCCGCGTAGACGCCCCGGCGCCCTGCGCGCCGAACGGGGAACCTTCGCGGGCCGCCGCGCGCCCGCCTGGGCGCGCGAGCTGCCCCCGGTGGACCGGCTGTCGCCCGAGGCGAGCGCCGATGTCCACCGGGTGCGCGGCCGGGGCCACTTCTACCCCCTCGAAGACCTCCTGTCCCGCTACCGGGCCTTCCTGGAGAGACCTGGCGGCCGCCTGCGCCTGACGTACGCGCTCTGCCCCGCCCCCGGCTGCGAGCTCGACGACCTCGCCGTCGTCCGCGACGGCCTCGCCGAGTGGTGCGCCGACCTGCCGCCCGAGGCCCGCAGCGCGCTGGCCCGCGTACTGGTGGGACTGGACGCCCGGCTGCGGCGGCGCACCCTGCCCGACCCCGAGGCCCCCCGCACGGACCGCGCCGGAACCCCCCGCCCCTGGTGGCACCGCCTGCGCTACGAGGACCATCAGTAGGGTGTGCCGCATGAGCGGAGAGAGTGACCTGCGGAAACTCCTGAGCGGCATGCGCCCGGAACTGAACGAGGGCCGGTACGCGTTCTGCACGCTGCCCGGCGAGACCCGCCCCCCGGCCGGACTCGCCCCCGTGGCCACCGTCCGCGAGCCCGAGGGCCTCACCCTGGTCCTGCGCCAGGAGGAAGCGGACGCGGCGGGACTGCCCTACGACCACACCGCCGGCTGGATCACCCTGCGCATCCACTCCGCCCTCGACGCCGTCGGCCTCACCGGAGCCTTCGCCGCCGAGCTCGCCGCGCACGGACTCAGCTGCAACGTCATCGCCGGCTACCACCACGACCACCTCTTCGTGGCCGCCGACCGGGCCGCCGAAGCCGTCTCCGTCCTGGAGGAATTGGCCACACGTTCGGCGGAATAGCGAAATCCGGAAAAGATTCCGATCTTTCCCGACCGGGGCCCTTCCCCGGCGCACACGCGGGCGTACGCTGATGCCCCGAACAGGCCTGGGGGGTACCAGCCATGACGGAACGCCGGACCCGCACACGGCGCACGCTCTTCGAACGCGAAGCGGAACTCGTCACCGTCGACGAGGCCCTGGACCGGCTCACCGAGCCCGGCCCGGCGGCGGGCGGCGGCCTGCTCGCCCTCTCCGGCCCGGCCGGCCTCGGCAAGACCACCCTGCTCGCCGAAGTGCGCCGCCGCGCCCTCGACCGCTCCTGCACCCTGTTCGCCGCACGCGGCGGCGAACAGGAGCAGACCCAGCCCTTCCACGTCGCCCGCCAGCTCATCCAGCCCCAGCTCGCCGGCCGCCCCGAGGCCGAGCTGCGCGCCGCCCTCGGCAGCTGGTACGCCATCGTCGGCCCGGCCCTCGGCCTCTGCGCCCCCGAACAGGGCGCCGCACCCGACCCCCAGGGCCTGCGCGACGGACTCGACTGGGTCCTCACCCACCTCACCGTCCAGCGGCCCCCCGTCGTCCTCGTCCTCGACGACGCCCACTGGGCCGACCCCGAGTCCCTCGAATGGCTCGCCGCCTTCGCCCCGCGCGCCGAACACCTCCCGCTGCTCGTCGTCGTCGCCTACCGGCCCGACGAACTCCCCGCCCACGCCGAGGCCTTCCGCACCCTGCCCGGCCGCGCCGGACAGCGCCCGCTCACCCTCGCCCCGCTCAGCGCCGAGGCCGTCTCCACCCTCGTCCGCGAGGCCGTCGGGGAACACGCCGAGGACGCCTTCTGCCAGGAGGCCTGGGCCGTCACCACCGGCAACCCCTTCGAAGCCGTCGAACTCACCGCCAAGGTCCGCGCCAAGGGCCTCGACCCCACCTCGGCCAGCGCCCCGCTCCTGCGCGACCTGGCCGCCGCCCAGCGCGGCAGCGGCCTCGTCGCCCGGCTGCACAGCCTCGGCCCCTCCACCGTCCGCTTCGCCTGGGCCTGCGCCGTCCTCGGTACCGCCATCCCGCAGCAGATCGCCGCCCGCGTCGCCGGACTCGGCGCCGAGGAGGCCGCCGACGCCACCGGCCGTCTGCGCGACGCCCGCATCCTGTCCACCCCGGCCGAAGAGGACGGCAGCGGCCTGGAGTTCGTCCACCCCCTCATCGCCACCGCCATCTACCGGGCCATCCCCGACGCCCTGCGCGTCGCCCTCCACGGCAGGACCGCCGCGGCCGTCGTCGACGCGGGCCTCGGCCCCTCCGCCGCCGCCCGCCACCTCCTGGAGACCCAGCCGGAGAACGACCCCTGGGTGGTCCGCGTCCTGCGCGAGGCCGCCGCCGAGAACCTGCGGGCCGGCGCCCCCGAGGCCGCCCGCCGCCAGCTCGCCCGCGCCCTCCAGGAACCCCCGGACTTCGACGAACGCGCCGCCGTCCTCTACGAACTGGGCTGCGCCTCCCTCCTCACCGAGCCCGCCAACACCGTCAACCACCTGCGGGCCGCCCTCGCCGAACCCATCGACGACCCGGCCCTGCGCCAGGGCATCGTCATCCGGCTCGCCCAGGTCCTCGCCCACAGCGACCACCTCTTCCAGGCCTCCGACCTGCTCGCCCGGGAGATCCCGCACACCCCCGACGCACGCGCCCGGCTGCGCCTGCAGTCCGAACAGTTCATGTGGGACGCCTTCAACGCCGCCGAACCCGACTCCCCGGCCCGCTCCCGCCGCCTCGCCAAACTCGCCGACCACCTCACCGGCCGCGACCTCACCGAGCGCTACGTCATCGGACTGCGCGCCTGGGACGCCTGCCTGCGCGGCGAACCCGTCGACGTGGTCCTCCACCACGCCGGCCGCGTCCTCGAAACCCCCTTCAGCTGGGCCCACGAGGACCGCGGCTTCGAGGTCCCGGTCCTGGCCGCCATGGTCCACATGTACGCAGACCGGCCCGGCCGCGCCGAGGAGCTCTTCGAGGCCGGCACCGCCGAGTTCGAACGCCAGGGCTGGCACGGGGCCCATCTCTCCTTCGCCTACAGCCTGCGCGCCTACGTCCGCTACCGGCGCGGACGGCTCGTCGAGGCCGAGGAACTGGCGCGCGCCGGACTGCGCCTCGCCGAGCGCGTGGGACGCCGTACGCCCGTGCACTGGTACGCCATCTCCATCCTGATCACCACCCTCGTGGCACGCGGCCGGGTCGACGAGGCCTGGGAGCTGGCCCGCGAACACGAGTACGGGGAGCCCTTCCCCGCGGCCGTGGTCTTCCCCGACTCCCAGACCGTCTACGCCGAACTGCTCCTCGCCCTCGGCGACCGCAAGGCCGCCGCAGCCGAACTCGAGGCGGTCGACCGGCGGCTGACCCCGCGCGGCATCCAGAACCCGGCCTGGTGTCCCTGGCAGCTCCACCTGGCCCGCGCCCTCGCCCCCGACGACCCCGCCAGGGCCCGGGACCTCGCCGCCGACGCCCTGCGCCGGGCCCGCGCCTTCGGCGCCCCCTCCGCCATCGGGCAGGCCCTGCGCGTCTCGGCGGAGACCGCCCCCGCCGAGGAGCGCGTACCGCTGCTGCGGGAGGCCGTGGCCCAACTGGAGGACTCCCCGGCCGCCTACGAACTCGCCCGCGCGCTGGCCGCCCTCGGCGCGGAACTGCGCGACCCCGACGTGGCGGCCCGCGCCCTGCTGACCGGCCGGGCGTGCGGCGCGGAAGGCCTGACGGCCGCCGTCACCGACCTGCTGCACTCCCTCGGCGCCACCCCGCCGGCCGACCCCCAGCCGGCCGCGGCCCGCGAGCCCCGGCCGGCCCCGGCTCCGGCTCCGGCCGCGTAGCCCTGTCCGTCCCGCCCGCCCCGTTCGCCCGTGGCGCAAGGCGGGTCGGGGCGGGGCCCGACGGGCAGGGTGAGCCGTATGGATCACCACACCTGGCTGGATCACCTGGAGACCGAGGCGGCCGCCTTCGACAAGGCCGTCCGGCGGGCGGCCGACGGCGGGCGCGAGGCGCCCGTGGTCCCCTCCTGCCCCGGCTGGTCGGTCACCGACCTCGCCGGGCACCTCGGCAGCATCCAGCGCTTCCTGACCCACATCCTGCGCGAACGGCTCACGACGCCCCCCGACCCCACCGACCCCACCCTCTACGACCTCCCCGCCGACCCCGCCGTCCGGGCCGCCTGGCCCCGGCCGGACCACACCCCGACCACCGGCCCCGTGCCCCCGGAGCTCCTCGACTGGTCGGCGGAGGCCGCCCGGGGCCTGGTGCGGGCCCTGCGCGAGCTCGGCCCCGACGTCCCCGTGTGGACCTGGTCGGAGCAACGGTCCAGCGGCTTCTGGGCCCGTATGCAGGCCATCGAGCAGGCCGTCCACCGCTGGGACGCCGAAGCGGTCACCGCGGACCCGGCCCCCTTCGACCCCGCCCTCGCCACGGACGCCGTCGCCCAGACCTTCGAGGTGATGGCCCCCGCCCGGCGCGGCTGGGCCCAGGCCCCGCCCGGGGCGGGGGAGCGGTACCGCTTCCGCCGCACCGACGGCCCCGGGTCCTGGACGGTGGAGTTCTCCGGCGACGAGGTCCGGCCGGTACCGGGCGGCGACGGCCCCGTCGGGGTGGAGGCCGCCGGCAGCGCCTCCGACCTGATGCTGTTCCTCTGGCAGCGCATCCCCGCCACCCGCCTCCAGGTCACCGGCGATCCCGCGCTCCTGACCCGCTGGTTCACCCTCGTCCCGCCCGTCTGAGCACACCCCCACCGGTAAGGAGCAGCCTCGCCGGACGCTCCATACCCGCAGGTCCGGGATCTTCGACCCCGCCACGGGCCCCGCACGGCGGAGGCGGGCCCCCGCGCCCGGAAAGGGCGCGGGGCCACGTACCATGGCGGCATGTCCTTCCTCCGCCGCCACCGCGCCGCCACACCCGCCGGCCCGGACTTCGACGTCCTGGCCATGGACCCGGGGGACTGGCCGGGCAACCTCGGGGCCGGGCTGCTCCCCGCCCCCGACGGCAGCTGCCAGGGCGTCTTCCTGCGCTACGACCTGTTCGGCGGCCGCGGCCCCGCGATGATCATCGGAAACCTCCCCGAGGGATCCCCGGCCCGGGACCTCTCCGACGGCCAGGTCCCCTTCGAGGTGGCCCAGCTCCTCGACGCCCTGGAGAACGACGAGGAGGTCGAGGTCACCGGTACCGAGGACTGCCCCGTCATGCAGGGCGACAACCTCCTCATCGTCCGCAAGGTCAAGCTGTCCGAGAGCCGGATCTCCTGCGTGCAGTTCGACCGCAGCGACAACGTCCTCGTGACCATCGCCAGCTGGGACCGCCCCATCACCGACGACCTCTACGCGCTCCTGAAGCCGCTCCCCGCCGAGCTGTTCCAGCAGGGCTGACGCCAGGAGCGCGCGGGCCGCCGCGCGCTACGCGTCCGCGATGTCGTTCGCCGCCACGTAGCCGAAGGTCATCGCGGGCCCGATCGTCGACCCGGCGCCCGCGTAGCTGTGGCCCATCACCGCCGCGCTCGCGTTGCCCGCCGCCCACAGGCCCCGGATCACCGAGCCGTCCGCCCGCAGGGCCCGGGCCCGCGCGTCCGTGACGATCCCGCCCTTCGTGCCCAGGTCGCCCGGCACGATCCTGAAGGCGTAGAACGGCGGCGCCCAGACGGGCGCCAGGCAGGAGTTCGGCGTCACGTTCGGGTCCGTGTAGTAGTGGTCGTACGCCGTGTCCCCCCGGTGGAAGTCCGGGTCGGCGCCGTTCCAGGCCTGGGCGTTGAACCGGCCCAGCGTCGCCCGCAGCGCCCCCGCCGGCACCCCGATCTGACCCGCCAGCGCGTCCCAGGTCCAGGCCTTGCGGGCCGCCCCCGCGTCGTACCAGGCGTCCGGGAAGGGGAGCGTCGGCAGGATGTCCTTGAACAGGTACTTGTTGCGGTAGTTCTGGTCCACGATCAGCCAGGCCGGGATGTGCGAACCCGTCGCCGCCCGGTCCTTCTCGTACATCACGTGCACCACGTCGCTGTACGGCGCCGCCTCGTTCACGAACCGCGTGCCCGCCCCGTTCACGATCAGGCCGCCCGGCAGGGTCCGCTCCGCCAGACAGAAGTACGGTTCCCCGGGCAGCGGGATCGACGGCCCCCACCAGGCGTCCTCCATCAACGCCAGTGCCGCGCCCGCCCGTTGCCCGGCACGGATCCCGTCGCCCGTGTTCTCCTTCGCCCCCACCGACCACTGCGTCCCGATGGGCTGCTGCTGGTACTGGGCCCGCATCGCGGCATTGTGCTCGAAGCCGCCGGAGCCGATCACCACCCCCTTGCGGGCCCGTACGGTGCCCCGTACGCCCCCCTTCTCCACCACGACGCCCGTCACGGCGCCGCCCTCCTGGACCAGATCGACCAGCGGGCTGTTCAGCCACACCGGCACCCCCGCCCGCGACAGCCCGGCCCGCAGCCCGGCCGCCAGGGCCTGGCCCATCGTCAGCGGCTTCTCCCCGCGCAGCGCGGCCTTCGTGCCGCGCGCCAGGCACTCGGTGGACACCGCGAGCCCCTTCGCGCTCACCGCCGCGAGGTTCAGCCACTTGTAGTCCTGGCTGAACACCACCATGCCGGCCGGCACCGGCATGTACGCCGGGTTGAGGTGCGCCAGTTCGGCGCCCAGGACGTTCCCGTCGATCTGGTCCGGCTCGATGGACCGGCCGTTCGGCAGCCCGCCCGGCAGGTTCGGGTAGTAGTCGCTGTAGCCGTCCATGAAGCGGAACCGCAGCGGGCTGTGGGCCATGACGAAGTCCAGCATCCGGGGCCCGTTGGAGAGGAAGGCCTGCTGCCGGTCGGCCGGCACCTCGGGCCCCACCACCGCCGACAGGTACTGCGCCGCCTTCTGCGGGGTGTCCGGCACCCCGGCGCCCAGGATCACCGAGTTGTTCGGCAGCCAGATTCCCGCACCGGAGCGCGCGGCCGACCCGCCGAAGGTCGGCGCCTTCTCCACCACCAGCACGCTCAGGCCCCGCCCGGCGGCGGTCAGCGCGGCGGTCATCCCGGCCGCCCCCGAGCCGACCACCACCACGTCGTACTCCCCGAGCGGGGTCTCGGCGGCCCGCGCGGCGCCGCCCGGCAGGACGGCGGCGGCGAGCACCCCGGCCCCCGCCCCGGCGAGGACCGCCCGGCGGGAGGGCGGGGCGGGGCACGATCGGTCCAGGCTCTCGGTCATGGGCGGGCTCCAGCGGAGTCGGAGGAAACGGGACGGCTCCAGCAATTCTGATGCCGAGTCAGAAAAGGTGTTCGGGGGATCATGTGATGTCAAGGGCCTGAGCGGCGCGGGCCCCCGACCCCGGACGCGCGAAAGCCCGTGGCCCGCACATCGGATGTGCGTGCCACGGGCTTTCGTCCGTCTCAGCGGGTGCCGACCGCCGCCCGTACCGCTCTACGGGCCATCCCCGCGTCGTCGTGCAGGCGGCGCAGCAGCAGGCGCTGCTCCTCCCCCGAGGACAGGCCCCCCGCGACCGGCGGCCGGTCCGGGCCGGTGGCCAGCATCGAACGCTGCACCGCCGTCTCGGACATCCGGATCTCCCGGGTCAGCACCAGCATCAGGTTCACCAGGAACGCGTCCCGGGCCACCGGGCCGGCCGACTGCGCGAGCCGGCTGATCTGGCCGCGCGCCGCCGGGGCGTCACCCAGGACCGTCCACAGCGTGGCCAGGTCGTACCCGGGCAGGTACCAGCCCGCGTGCTCCCAGTCGAGGAGCACCGGCCCGGCCGGTGACAGCAGCAGGTTCGACAGCAGGGCGTCACCGTGGTTGAACTGCCAGGGCGTGCCCGCCACGCGCACCCCGTGCAGGAGCTTCTGCAGGTCCCCGAAGTCCCGGTCGGTCAGCAGCCCCAGCTCGTGGTCCCGGGTGATCCGGCGCGCGTAGTCCACCGGGTGCCCGAACAGCTCGGCCGGGGGCCGCCACTGGTTCACCCGGCACACCGCCCCCAGCGCGGCCCGTAGGTCGGTGCGCGGCGGGGCTTCCACCGGGTGCCGCTGGAGCGCCGCGACCCGGCCCGCCATCCGCTCGACGACCAGCACGCAGTTCTCCGGGTCCGCGGCGATCAGCCGGGGCACCCGTACCGGCGGGCGGTGCCGGACGAACGCCCGGTACGCCGCTATTTCGTGCCGGTACCGCTCGCGCCACTCGGGCGAATGGTCCAGTAAAACCTTCGCGACGGCGGTCGTCCGTCCTGTGGTGCCGACCAGTAGCACCGACCGGCCGCTGCGCCGCAGCACCTGCACCGGCGCGAACTCCGGACAGATCCGCTGCACCGAGGCGAGCGCGGCGCGCAGCTGGGCCCCCTGCGGTCCCGACAGGTCGAGTCTTCCGCTGAGGGGCTGTGATCCGGCCCCCGGCATCCGCCGCGCCCGTACGGCGTCCTGCGCCGGGACCGCCGGGCGGCCGGGTTCGAGGTAGGGGCCGCCGCCCGCCTGGAGCGTGCGGTGAGACCGGACCGGGGCGGACACGGAGGACGTTGCTGCGTACATGGCGTTTACGGTTCCCTTCGTGCGCCGACGAGTTGCGTACGCCGCCCCGCCGGATCCCGTGCTTCACCCTGGGGAGTTCCGCCGGTGACCGGGTCGGGGAGGCGCATTCCTACCTGACACCCGGCGGTCCCTGGCGAACCACGGGGCGTGCCCTGGCGAACCCTGGCGAATAGTCCACGGGGATCTGACAGGGGGCTACTGTCAACTCAGCCGAGAACCTGGGGGCTTGACGTGAGCAAAGGTCCAAACACCCGTCTGAACGACCTGTTCGGCCTGGCCGGCTGGTCGAAGGGCGAACTGGCGAGGATGGTCAACCGGCAGGCGGCGGCGATGGGCCACCACCAGCTGGCCACCGACACCTCGCGGGTGCGGCGCTGGATCGACATGGGGGAGACCCCGCGCGAACCGGTGCCCACGGTACTGGCAGCACTGTTCACCGAGCGGCTCGGTCGTGTCGTGACCATCGAGGACCTCGGGTTCGTACGGCAGCGGCGCACCAGCAGACGGCAGCCGGACGGGGCGAAGGAGAACCCCGACGGAGTGCCCTGGGCGCCCGAACGCACAGCCGCGGTCCTCACCGAATTCACGGGAATGGACCTCATGCTCAACCGTCGCGGCCTGATGGGCGCGGGAGCCGCGCTCACCGCCGGCTCAGCCCTCAGCAACGCCATGTACGACTGGCTGCACACCGACCCCGCCACCACCGTGGACGCACAGCGCTTCGGCGACCCCTACCAGGCCGATCCGGCCGGCTACGACCGCTACGAGGCCGCCCCGATCGGCTCGCAGGAGATCGAGGCCCTGGAGCGTTCCGTGGAGGTCTTCCGGGCCTGGGACGCCTCCAGAGGCGGAGGGCTCCAGCGCAAGGCCGTCGTGGGCCAGCTGAACGAGGTGGGCGGCATGCTCGCCTACCACCACCCGGACCACCTCCAGCGCAGGCTGTGGGGGGTGGCGGCCAACCTGGCGGTGCTCGCGGGCTGGATGTCGCACGACGTCGGCCTGGAGCCGACCGCGCAGAAGTACTTCGTCATCGCCGCGCACGCCGCCAGGGAGGGCGGGGACCGGCCGCGCGCCGGCGAGGCCCTGTCCCGGGCCGCCCGCCAGATGGTCCACCTCGGGAAGCCCAACGAGGCCCTGGACCTGATGAAGCTCGCCAAGTCCGGCTCGGGGGAGCAGACCCTGCCGCGCACCCGCGCCATGCTGCACACCATCGAGGCCTGGGCCCAGGCCGCCATGGGCAAGGGCCAGGCCATGCGGCGCACCCTCGGCGAGGCCGAGGACCTGTTCGTCTCCGACAAGGGCGACGTACCGCCGCCCTCCTGGATGCAGCACTTCGACGAGGCGGACCTGCACGGGATGCAGGCCCTGGCGTACCGGACCCTCGCCGACCACGACGCCTCGGCGGCGCCGGTGGCCGCCCGGCACGCGCGGGAGGCACTGCGGCTGCGTGGTGACGGCTACCAGCGCTCGCAGATCTTCGACTACATCTCCATGGCCTCCGCCTGCTTCATCGCGGACGACCCGGAGCAGGCGGACCGCTACGCCCGCCTCGCCCTCGTCTCGATGAACGAGACCTCCTCGCACCGCACCTGGGACCGGCTCCGCGAGATGTACCGGCTCACCGGCCAGTACGCCGGGTACGCGCGGATCGAGGACCTGCGCGAGGAGATCAAGCAGGCCCTCCCCGACAGCCCTTCGCCGCTGGAGCGGGGTGCGGTGATCTGAGCGGCTGCGGTCACCCCGCTGCGCGGGCACGCGCCGACACCGTCGGCCGGCACCACGGTGACACGACACGACCCGGCACCACGAAGGACGACGCGGCGCCGCACGAGGACGGTCCGCACGAGAAGGGCCGCGCCCCACGGCGCGGCCCTCGAACCTCTTGCGCCTCTGCGCGGCCTAGTGCTGTGACCGGAAAGGTTCACCGTGTCACGGCGCCCGGCACGGCACCTCGCCGCGTTGTCGGACCACCCGAGTACGTCCAGTACACGCGGCGGCCCTCCGCCTTGCGAGGCTTCCCCTCGGCCCTGCGGGCCTGGGGAGACCCCATGCACCGGACACCGCGACCCGGCAAACCTTCCCGGCCACAGCACTAGCCGCCGATCCGGGCGACCAGCACGCACGCGTCGTCCTCGCGCTCGCTCTCGCCGAACTCCTCCGTCACCATCCGGACGCAGTCCCGCGCCGACCGCGCCGCCGAGAACCGGGGCGCCAGCGCCAGCAGCCGTTCCGTCCCGTCCGCCCGGCTGAACTCGATGCTGCGCGGCGTCAGTCCGTCGGTGTGCAGGATCAGGACGTCGCCCTCTTCGAGCCGTTCCTCGGCCTGCCCGTACGTGGCCCCGGAGGTCGCCCCCAGCAGCACGCCCTCGGGCGGCTGCAGTGCGCGGCCCTGGCCGCGCCGGAACAGCAGCGGCGCGGGGTGTCCGGCCTGCGCCCAGGAGAGCATCCGGCGCGCGGGATCGTAGCGGCAGCACACGGCGGAACCGAGCGCGGGCTGTACGGAGTTCTCCAGGAGCTGGTTGAGCCAGCCCATCAGCGGGCCGGGCTCGATCCCGGCCATGGCCATGCCGCGCAGGGCGCCGAGCATCATCGCCATCCCGGAGGTGGCGCTCACCCCGTGCCCGGTGAGGTCGCCGACCGTCAGGAGGGAGCGGCCGTCGGGCAGTTCGAGGGCGTCGTACCAGTCGCCGCCGATCAGGGCGCTGGTCGCGGAGGGCAGGTAGTGCGCGGCCACGTCCATCGCGCCGGCCTTGTCGTGGGGGAACCGCAGGGAGCCGCGCCACGGGGGGAGCACGGCTTCCTGCAGCTCGACCGCCAGCCGGTGCTCGGTCTGCGCGATCTCCCGCTGGCGCTGCAACGAGTCGCGTGACTCGCGCACCGCCCGCTGGCTGCGGCGCAGTTCGCTCACGTCCCGCAGTACGGCCCACATGGAGGCCGTGCAGCCGTCGGAGTCGAGGACCGGCTCGCCCCTCATGTGCAGCGTCCGGACCCGGCCGTCGGCCCGGACGATGCGGAACTCGCCGTCTATCGGCTTCCCGTCCACCAGGCAGTCCGTCACCATCGCGGTGAGCAGCGGCTGGTCCTCGGAGAAGAGGGTGGAGCCCAGTTCGTCCAGGGGCAGCGCGCCGGCCTCGGGGGACCGGCCGAAGATCTGGAAGAGCTCCTCGGACCAGGTGACCTCGTCGGTCAGCAGGTTCCACTCGGCGCTGCCGACGCGGGTCTGCCGGTCCTCGGTCGCGGCCTCCGGGGCGGCGTGGGGGAGTTCGACGAGGTCGGGGACGGGCGGCAGCCCTTCCTTGAGCTGGCCGAGGTGCTGGCCGAGGTCGTCGAGGTGGTGCACGGCGAGGTCGCACAGCGCGCGCTGCCAGCGGCCCTGGGCGTCGTCGTCGTCGACGACGGTGTCGCGGCGCACCGCGTCCACCTCGCCGCGCAGCCGGCGGGTCTGCGAGATCAGCGCATCCACCGATCCCGGTTCTGGCGGCTGCGCGGGACGGTCCGCGTACAGGTGGGACGGCATGAGAACTCCGATACAGGCGCGGCACGGCCAAGTCTGAAAGAAGGACCGGTTACGACTGTTGCACAGCGGGCGATGGCCTGTAAGGCGTTTGGCAACATCCGTAACGGTCTTGCTTGAGGCATATGCCGCAGGCCTCCCGGCCCCCCTCGGTCCTGTGCGAACGAATCCGGTCAGCCCGCAAGGGCCGCGCGCCGGGGGGAATCCGGACGGGCGCGGCGGGCGGGCGTCCGGACGCGCTCACGGGCGCCGCGCGGATCCCGGCGGCCGGGGTTCCGGTCGACCGCAGGCGGGGCCCGGTGCCCGGCCGGAAAACGGCCGTCCCCGGCGGCCGGCTCGATCGTACGGCCGAGGTGTACGAGGCCCGCGCGCCGCCTCCCTGCCCCGGGCGCGGGGCCGTTGCTCCTTCGGGGGACCCCCCGAACGAAGGACCCCCGTCAGCGGAGCGGGTGGACGGAAGCCCGGGCGGCGGTGCGCGGGCGTGGACACATCACTTCCCAGCTCACCCGGTGATCGCTACGCTACGTGTCGGTAATGAGCCGGGGGCGGTCCGTTTCGCGCGGGCCCGGGCAGGGTGGGGACAGCAGCAGATGACCGATCAGGGCAGCGCGCCCGCACAGGGCGCGGCCGGGGCGGACCGGGCGGCCGCCGGGAGCGCGGACGGGGCCGACCATGCGGGACGGCGCCCGGCCGGAGCGAGCCGGCGCTCCTTCCTCACCTACCTCGTCGCGGCGCCGACCCTGGCCCTGGTCACCCGTGCCGGGGCCGACGCGCTCGCCCCGCAGGCCGCGCACGCCGTGATCCCGACCCTGCCCGCCATCGCCGACCTGGTGGACCTGGGCGACCTGTTCATCCTGGCCGGCGCCCCCACCTCGGCCCTGCTCGCGCTCGCCGTCGAGACGGACGGCACCATCCGCTTCCGGCTCCCGCGCGAGGAGGTGGGCCAGGGCTTGACCACCGCCGTGGCCATGCTCGTGGCCGAGGAGCTCGACGCGCCGCTGGCCTCCGTCCGGGTGGAGCTGGACGACGCCCGCCCCGAGCTGCTCTTCAACCAGCTGACCGGGTCCTCCAACTCGATCCGCTCGCTCTACGGCCCGGTCCGCCAGTGCGCCGCCACCGCGCGGGCCCGCCTCGTCGCGGCCGCCGCCGCCCGCTGGAAGGTCTCCCCCTCCGGCCTGACCACCGCGAACGGCGTCGTACGGGCCCCCGACGGCCGCACCGCCGACTACGGCAGCCTCTCCGCGGCCGCCGCCGCGCCCGGCCTGATCGTCCTCGGGGCCTCCCCGAAGCCGGCGGCGAAGCACGCCCTCGTCGGCACCCCGACCAGCCGGATCGACGCCCGCGCCATGGTCACCGGGGCCCAGAAGTACACCCTCGACCTCCAGGTGCCGGGAGCCAAGCCCTGCGTGGTGCGCCGCCCGCCCAGCCTCGGCGGGAGCGTCCGCTCCGTCGCCAACCTCGCGGCCGTCCAGGCCATGCCCGGTGTCCTGCACGTGGTGACCGTACCGACCGGCGTCGCCGTCGTCGCCGAGACCTTCGGGCAGGCCCTCGACGCCAAGGCCGCCCTCCAGGTCAGCTGGGGCCCCGGCCCGGCCGACCAGCTCTCGGACGCGCAGATCCGTACCAAGCTGCGCGCCGCCAACCCGGCGCCGCTGCTGCCCCCGCTGCTCACCCCGTACGTGGACGCCGAGTTCGACTTCGCCTTCGTCAGCCACGCTCCGATGGAGACCAACTCCGCCATCGCCGACGTGCGCGAGGACCGCGCCGAGATCTGGTCCGGCCTGAAGTCCCCGATCGTCGCCCGCGAGACCATCGCCGCCGACCTCGGGCTGCCGCTGTCCAAGGTGACGGTGCACGTGGTCCAGGCGGGCGGCTCCTTCGGCCGGCGGCTGTTCTTCGACGCCGCGCTGGAGGCGGCCCGGATCTCCAAGGCCTGCCGCCGCCCGGTGCGCCTGATGTGGACCCGGGTGGACGACACCCGGCACGGCCGGATGCGCCCCGCCACGTACCACCGGATCCGCGCCACCCACCTGCTCGGCGAGGTCCTCAGCTTCGAGCACCGGGTCGCCGCCGCCGAGACCGACTTCCGGCACGGCCTCGGCGAGATCATCACCGCCACCGTCGCCAGCCTGCCGTCCGGCATCGGCAACGCCACCCTCGCCCAGACGCTGTTCCTCACCACCGTCAAGTCGCCGTACCACTTCGGGCTCACCACCCAGGCGCTGACCGAGGTGCCGACCGGGATCCCCACCGGCTCCTGGCGTTCGGTGTACTCGGCCAACACCCGCGGGGCCGAGGAGATCGTGGTCGACGAACTGGCCGCCGCCACCGGCAAGGACCCGTACCGCTTCCGGCGCACCTTCCTCAAGACCGAGGCGCAGCGCGCCGTCCTGGACAAGGTCGCCGCCGAGGGGGAGTGGGGCAGGGCGATGCCGGCCGGCTGCGCGCAGGGCATCGCCTTCCACGAGGAGTACAAGTCCCGCACCGCGTGCCTCGTGGAGATCGACACCCGCGATCCGGAGCACGTCCGCGTGACCAAGGCCGTCATCGCCGTGGACGTCGGCCTGCCCGTCAACCCGCGCGGTCTGGAGGCCCAGATGATCGGCGGCCTCACCGACGCGATCTCCACCACCCTGCGCGCCGGGCTGCACCTGGACAAGGGGCTGCCGCTGGAGGGCAGTTACAGCCAGTTCCACTGGGCGAAGCAGCGCGACACCCCGCGCGACGTACGGGTCTTCGTGCTCCCGGCGACCGGTACGGAGCCGGGCGGCGCGGGCGAGCTCGGGGTGCCGGCCGCCGTCGGTGCCATCGCCAACGCCTGGGCCCGCGCGACCGGTTCCAAGCCGCGCAGCTTCCCCCTCGACTTCGACGTCGACTTCACCCCCTACCCGCGCTGAACCTGGAGTACGCCGTGCCCTCGCACACCTTCACCGTCAACGGGCAGAGCGTCACCGTCGACGCGCCCGACAACCTGCCCCTGCTGTGGGTGCTCCGCGACATGCTGGGCGTCACCGGCCCCAAGTACGGCTGCGGGGTGGACGTCTGCAAGGCCTGCACCAGCCACCTCGACGGGGCGGACGTCCGCCCGTGCGTGGTACCCGTCTCCGCCTGCGCGGGGAAGAAGGTCACCACCATCGAGGGGCTGGCGAACGGGGACCAGCTGCACCCCGTGCAGGAGGCCTGGCTCGAACAGGACGTGGCCCAGTGCGGTTTCTGCCAGCCGGGCCAGATCATGGCGGCCGTCGCGCTGCTCCAGCGGACCAGCGAGCCGACGGACGAGGACATCGACGCCATCGCCAACATCTGCCGCTGCGGGACCTACTTCCGCATCCGCGAGGCCATCCGCAGTGCGGCCGCCCGCATGTGACGGTCCGTCGGTGGAGGGGGAGGGGCCTCAGGCGAGCAGCTTCTGCTTCGCCTGCTGGAACTCGGCCTCGCTGAGGTCGCCCTTGGCCTTGAGCTCGGAGAGCCGGGCCAGTTCGTCCGCGGTGCTCTTGCCGGAGCTCCCGGCGGCGTCGCGGACGTAGGAGTTGAAGGCCTCCTGCTGTTCCTGTGCGTGCTTGATCTCCCGCTTGCCCATGTTCTTGCCGCGGGCGATCACGTAGACCAGGACGCCCAGGAAGGGGATCAGCAGCAGGAACAGCAGCCAGGCGGCCTTCAGCCAGCCGTTCATCTCGTGGTCGCGGAAGAGGTCGATGATGATCCTGAAGAGCAGGAACAGCCACATGACCCAGAGGAAGATCCACATCACGGTCCAGAACGCGCCCAGCACCGGGTAGTCGTAGGCCAGATAGACAGATCCGTCCACGGCCGTCCTCCTTCGTTCGCGCGGCCGTCGCGCCGTCGTGCGCGGCGGCCGACGTGATCACCATCGCAGCGGTCTTTCAAGATCGCCACTGGACCGGACGGACGCACGCAAGACCGGCAGAAGCGTAGAAAATGGACGATCATGCGGGAATGAGGCGTATCAACGCGAAACGCGTGCTGGTCGGTGAGCCCCTCGACACCGCGCGCCTGGGCGAGACCCTGCTGCCCAAACGGCTGGCGCTCCCCATTTTCTGCAGCGACCCGCTCTCCTCCGTCGCCTACGCCACCGAGGAGATCCTGCTCATCCTCGCCCTCGGCGGCGTCGCCCTGCTCCACCTGACCTGGTACGCCGCCGCCGCGATCGTCTTCCTCCTGGTGGTGGTCATCGCCTCCTACCGCCAGACCTGCCACGCCTACCCCGGCGGCGGAGGCGCGTACATCGTCAGCGCCGAGAACCTCGGCCCCACCGCGGCCCTCACCGCCGCCAGCGCCCTGCTCGTCGACTACGTGATGACCGTCGCCGTGTCCGTGGTCTCCGGGGTCGCCGCCATCACCTCGGCCATCCCCTCCCTCAGCGACCACCAGGTCGGCCTGTCCGTCGCCTTCGTGGTCCTGCTGACCCTGATGAACCTGCGCGGCGTACGGGAGTCGGGCCGCGTCTTCGCCATCCCCACCTACGGCTTCGTCCTCGTCATCTACGTCATGTTCGCCGTCGCCGCCGTCCGCCTCGCGACCGGCGACACCATCCGCGCCGAGTCCGCCCACCTGCCGATCACCGCGGCCGGCACCTACACCGGCATCGCCCTCGTCTTCCTCGCCCTGCGCGCCTTCGCCTCCGGCTGCACCGCCCTGACCGGCGTCGAGGCCATCAGCAACGGCGTGCCCGCCTTCCGGAAGCCCAAGGCCAGGAACGCCGCGACCACCCTCGCCGCGATGGGCGTGCTGTCCGTGACCATGTTCGTCGGCATCACCGCCCTCGCCATGACCTACAAGGTGCACGTCGCCGCCGACCCCACCGAACTGGGCCTGGCCCCCGGCACCCCGATGTCCACCGCCCTCGCCCAGATCGGCCGGGCCACCTTCGGGAGCTGGCACTTCCTCTTCTACCTGCTCCAGGCCGTCACCGCCGGGGTGCTGATCCTCGCCGCGAACACCGCCTTCAACGGCTTCCCCATGCTCGCCTCGATCCTCGCCAAGGACCGGTACGCGCCCCGCCAGCTCTTCAACCGGGGCGACCGGCTCGTCTACTCCAACGGCGTCGTCCTGCTCGCCCTCGCCGCCATCGCCCTGATCGTCGCCTTCGACGCCGAACTGACCCGCCTCATCCAGCTCTACATCATCGGCGTCTTCGTCTCCTTCACCCTCTCCCAGGCGGGCATGGTCCGGCACTGGCGGCGCGCCCTCGCCTCACCCGCCACCCCCAGGGCCGAACGCGTCCACATCCACCGCCGGCTCGCCATCAACGCGGTCGGCGCCTGCATGACCGCCGTCGTGCTGGTCATCGTCCTCCTCACCAAGTTCACGCACGGCGCCTGGCTGGTCGTCATCGCCATGCCCGCCCTCTTCCTCGGCATGAAGGGCGTCCGCCGCCACTACGACGCCGTCGCCCGGCAGGTCGCCGTCGCCCCCGGCATCCGCCCGCGCAAGCCGGCCCGCCACCACGTCGTCGTCCTGGTCGCCAACGTGCACGCCCCCACCCTCAAGGCCCTCGGCTACGCCCAGGCCCTGCGGCCCGACACCCTCACCGCGCTCTCCGTCGCCGCCGACGAGGAGGACGCCCAGCGGCTGCGCGACGCCTGGGCGGAGCACGACCCGGGTATCCCCCTCAAGGTGCTGCACTCGCCCTACCGGGAGGTGGTCGGACCGGTCATGGCCTACCTGGAGGAGGAGGCCGCCGCCGAGGGCACGGACATGCTGTCGGTGGTCATCCCCGAGTACGTGGTCGGGCACTGGTGGGAACAGCCCCTGCACAACCAGAACGCGCTACGGCTCAAGGCGCGGCTGCTGTTCACCCCGGGGATCGCGGTGATCGACGTCCCGTACCTGCTGGAGTCGGCGCGGCAGGGGGAGCCGGCGGAGCCTGCGGGGACGGCGGAGTAGGGCGCTGGGCCACCGCCGCGTGGGCCAGCGCCAGCTCCACCACGTGCGCCGGGTCCGCCAGTGAGCGCCCCGTCAGCTGCTCCAGACGGCGCAGCCGGTTGGACACGGTGTTGCGGTGGCAGTACAGCCGCTGCGCGGCGTACGTGGTCGAGCCCCGGCACGCCAGCCAGGTGCCCAGCGTCGTCAGCAGGACCCGGCCGTCCTGCGGGGGCAGCGCCAGCACCGGGCCCAGCACCACCAGGCGCAGCCGGGCGGCGAGTTCGGGGTCGGAAGCCACCAGCGCCGCCGGGAGCCGCTCGTCCAGCAGCGCGGCACCGGGGCCCCCGGCGGGGGTGGTGCGCAGGGCCAGGGCCGCGAGCCGGCGGGCCCCGCCCAGCTCGGCCGGATCCGCGACGACCGGGCTGATCCCGGCGCGCACCGCGAGGGGGGCGAGCAGCTCGCGCAGCGACTCCAGCGGATGGTGGCCCAGTTCGGCCAGGACGCTCTCCCCGTCGGCCCGGACCCGCCACAGCAGCCGCGGGGCGCCGGGCCCGCTCTCCGGCCCGCTCTCCGGCCCGCTCTCCGGCCCGCTCTCCGGCCCGGCCTGCGGCCCGCCGCCGGGCCCGCCGTCCGGGCTGCCGGGTCTGTCGGAGCCGCCGTCCGGGCGGGAGCCGAGCACCGCCACCGCGAACCGGCCCCGCTCCGGCAGCCCCAGCCGGGCCGCCGCCTCCGCGGCCGGACCCGACCCGTCGAGCAGGGTGTCCAGCAGGGCCGCCCGCAGCTCCCGCTCACGGTCCTCGCGTACGGCGCCGGTCCGCCCGTACGCCTCGGCGGCGGCGTCCGCCATCCGGTCCAGTACGTCCCACAGGGCGACCGCCCCCGGCAGCAGCCCCGGCAGCCGCTCCCGGTCGTACGCGGCCACCGCCTCGGTCAGGCTCTGCCACAGCAGCCGCCCGCCGTGCCGGTAGGCCCGCCGCAGGGGCTCGATCGGCAGTCCCCGTTCGGCGCGCAGGGCGCCGGCGGCGCGGGCCTCGGACAGCTCCGGCGCCAGCCCCCGGGAGCTGAGGACCAGCCCTTCGACGGCCTGGCGCAGGGTGCGGTGGATCCGCTCGCGCAGCTCGGCCCGCCCGAGCAGGGCGGCGTAGGCGGGATCCTCGGTCAGCGTCCGGTCGGTGAGCCGGTCCGCCGCGACGGCGATCCGGCGGTTCAGGTCCTCGCGTATCTCCTCGATGATCCGCTCCATGACGGGCAGGGTGACACGGGGGAGGGGCCGCTGGGGAGGGCCCGGAGCGCGAAGGTCCGTTAGCGTGTGCTGAGTACTGTAGGTGCAGTACTTACGTAGGCCCCCGCACCATGAACCCAGGGATCCGCCCATGCGCCAGAATCCGGAACGCCGCGCCGCGCTGCTCGACGCAGCCATCGAAGTCCTGGCGCGCGAAGGCTCACGGGGCCTGACCCTGCGCGCCGTGGACGCGGAGGCCTCCGTCCCGACGGGTACCACCTCCAACTACTTCGCCAACCGCGGCCAACTGCTCGTCCAGATACTCCACCGCACCCGCGAACGCCTCACCCCGGACCCGGCCGAACTCGAGGGCCCGCTCGACACCGCCGTCCTGCTGCGCCGTCTCCTGGCCCGGCTCCGGCGCGAGCGCAGCGTGCACGTCGCCATGCTGGAGCTGCGCCTGGAGGCCACCCGCAGGCCCGAACTCCAGGTCGAACTGGCGGGGTTCCTCGGCGCCGAACTGGAGCAGAACATCGCCGGTCACCTGGCGGCGGGCCTGCCGGGGGACCGGGCGGGCGTCCTGCTCGTCTACTTCGCCATGCAGGGCCTCTACCTGGACGACCTCACCCTCCCGTCCCTGCTGGCCCCCCACCCGGTGGACGACCTCATCGGCGTGATGGCCGACCGCCTCCTCCCCGCGGGAGGTCGGCAGGCCGCCCCGCCCGGTCAGCCCGCGTAGTCGCTGATCACCATGCGCGCCAGGGCCGCCCGGGCCGGAGCCAGCTCGGCGGCCAGCAGGGCCGCGCGGGAGTCGTCGTAGGAGACCAGAGCCGGCCCGGCCGCGGCGGCGGCCGCGTGGCGGCGACGCAGGTGGGTCGGGGGGTGGGTGCTGTCCACGCAGTGCCCGCGCAGTGCGGAGACCCGCCGCAGCCGCTCGAACTCCCGCTCCGGAAAGTCCCCGATGCGCTCGGCCAGCCGCTCCCACAGCCCCTCCTCGGCCGCCAGACGGGCTTCGCGCCCGTCCCGGCCGCCGCGCATCCGCGCCGCCACCGCCTGCCGACGCAGCTCGGCGTCGACCGACTCGGTCACCAGCAGCCGGTCCATCAGCCCGACCGCCCCCTGCGTGGACCCCGCCCGCGCGGCGCTCGCGTCGGCCAGGTACTCGGCCCGCAGCGAGGCCCGCAGGGTCAGCCGGTCCAGCAGCAGGATCAGCCCGTACACGCCCCACCGCGGCAGGAAGGTCGCCGCGTTGACGAACCGGTCCAGCAGCTTCACCGCCGGGGTCGGCGCGAGCGTGTAGTGCCACACGGACAGCGCGTTCAGCGCCCAGGCCGTGATCCACGCGCGCCGGACGTCGCCGTGGGAGAAGTGCCCCAGCTCGTGCCCGAGCAGCGCCACGCGCTCCTGGGGCCGCAGGATCTCCCAGAGCCCGAGCCCGAGGAACATCACCCGGCGCCCGCGCGGACCGTACGTGGTCACCGAGGCGTTGGCCTCGGCGTCCACCACCACGGCGTGCACCCCGTGCGTTCCGACCGCCGCCCCGACCTCGTCGATCAGTGCGAACAGCGCCGGCGCGTCGGCCCGGTACAGGACGAGGGCGTCCTTCGGCAGGCGCCCCGGCCGGGGCCGCAGGACCGCGGCGATCGCCAGCAGCAGGACGCCGACGACGGGCTGCACCCCGGTGTCCCATCCGAGCACCACCAGCAGTACGCCGCCCACCACCAGCAACACCGTCACCGAGTGCACCAGCAGCGCGATTCCGAGAGCCAGCAGGGTCGAGACGTCCCGCGCGGGCGGGGCGCTCCCGGCGGTCTGTTCCAGCCCGGCCACCAGCTGCTCCCCGAACCCCTGCGCGAGCCGCCGCCGGGCGGCCGCGATCCGGCCGCGCCGCGGGTCCGGTGCGCCGGGGTCCACGTTCCAGTCGCAGGCCGCGCACCAGTCGACGTACCGCTCGCACACCGGCACCGTGCTCCCGCACTGCGGGCACGGCCGGGTCGTCTTCGCGTTCACCGCCGCGTCGGTGGTCTCCATTGCTCCCCCTCCTCGCCACGGCCCACTCGGGCGCGCGGCCCCGGAAGGATAGACGGGCCCCCGGAGCAGGGGCCGGGCGGGGTTCCGGCCGGTCAGGGAGGGCGGTGGCCGGGGTGGGCGGCGTTGGCGAGGGGCTTCGGATGCCGGGGGCCGGGCGTGAGTTGATCTTATGCTCAGGTTTACGCGAGCCTGCTGGTTTTGCGGCGAGTCAGGGACTTACATGGGTTTGCCAGGCCTCGAACCGGAGCAGGGGGACTCATCATGGACACCGACCACAGTCAGAAGGACAGCACGGCCGCACCCACGCTCATCGGTTCCGTCCAACGCGCCCTGCGGCTGGTCGAGGCGATGCACGCCGAGGGCGGCGCGACGGCGAAACGGCTCTCCCGGCTGACGGGCATCCCGCTGCCGACCGTCTACCACCTGCTGCGCACCCTGAGCCACGAGGGCTACGTGCGGCGCGAGGGCGGGGCGTTCCGGCTCGCGGGCGGTCTTCCGCTCGCTTCCTGAACACGCTGTCGACCGGCGTTCGGCCCGATCGGTGCCGGTGATCAACAAGAGTGATCACAAACGAACGGGTTCTGGCCAAGCTGTCACGTGCTACCGCGCATGTTCCAGCGGAAAATGCCAGAACGCCTTTTCGTAGTGTGGAAGTTGAGTAAGTTCCCTCCTGTCGCGCCGTACGACCGTGCACTCAGCACGTCCGGCCGGGAGGGGAGCCCGCGTGCCCGGGATCGACGAATGCCTGCTCGAAGCCATGGCCCTGCCTGGTGCGAGGGGGGCCGCGCTGGTCGACTGGAGCAGCGGACTGGCCCTCGGCACCGCAGGGGACTCGCCCGTGGGCGACCACGAGACCACCGCCGCCGAGACCGCCGAACTGGCCCGGGCCGCAGCGGAGTACGAGTCCTTCGCCCCGGCCCCCGGCGAGCCCGGCTCCGCCGACGGACCCGCGGCCGCCGGCCCGCCCGTCGAGGACCTGATCGTCACCACGCGCACCGGCTACCACGTCCTGCGCTTCGTCGAGACGAGCTTCGACAGCAGCGTCTTCCTGCACCTGTGGCTGGACCGGACCGACGGCAACCTCGCCCTCGCCCGCCTCAGACTCCGCGCACTGGCCGAAGGGCTGGTGCTCAGATGACCGCCGCGGCTCCCCCGGCCACCGCGGCCGCCGCCGTCTCACCCCTGCTCACCCGGCTCGCCGCCGAACGCGCCACCGGCGCCCTGCTCCGCGACCGGGGCACCCTCTTCCTGGAGGACGGCAGGATCGTGCACGCCGAGAGCCCCTCCACCCCGGGCCTGGACGTGCTGCTCACCACGGGCGGCGGTCTCGCCCCCGAACGCTGGAACGAGGCCGTCAACCAGGCCGGGGCCCGCCGCCAGGTCGCCCGCTTCCTCGTGGACAGCGGCGGCCTCGCGGGCGGCGAGCTGGAGATCTGCCATCTCGCCGCGATCTTCGACGCCGCCTTCTTCGCGCTCTCCCCGGGCAGCGGCCCCTCCCGGTTCCGCCGGGGCGCCACCCACTGGATCGGCTCCGTCCGCTCGGTCCCGGCGGCCGCCGTCGAGCGCGAGACCCGCCGGCGGCGGGAGCTGCTGGACGCCGTCTGGCCGTACCCGCTGCTGGACACCTCTCCGGTCGTGCCCCGCCCGGCCGCACCCGGGCAGACGGTCACCGCCCGGCAGCGGCTCCTGCTCGCCCAGGCCGACGGGATACGCACCCCCGCCGACCTGGCGTGGGTCCTGGGGCGCCCGGCCTTCCACACCCTGCTCGACGTACGAAGACTCGCGGCGGCCGGGCTGGTCGAGACACCCCGTACTCCGGCGGTGCCCCTTCCCGCCGAGCCCGCCGCACCCCTGCCCGACTGGATGACCCAGGCCCAACCCCCGGACGTGGCACTGCTCCGCCGGTTACGCGACGCACTGGAGGCAAGCCTGTGAGGCTCCCGCTGCGACCGGCCCTGTTCGCCGACCGTTCCGAGCGGAGGCAGCCCGAAGGGAGAAAGGCCGACATGAGCACGGCGATGGTGCCCGCCGAGGCCGAAGCCGAGATACTCGCCGAGCTCCGGCGGCTGCGGGCCCGTGTTCCCCAGCTCACCGGCGCCCTCGCCGCGAGCGCCGACGGCCTGGTGCTCGCCCAGGACAGCGCCGCCACCGAGGCCGAGACCGTGGCCGCCCTGACCGCCGCCGCACTCGGTGTGGCACAGCGGCTCAGCGACAGCACCGGGCAGGGCGGCTTCCGCGAGCTGCTGGTCCGTGGTGAGCACGGGTACGTCGCCACGTACGCGGCGGGCGAAGCGGCCGTCCTCACCCTCATCGCGGAGCCCCGCGTCAATGTCGGCCGGCTCCACCTGGAGGCCCGCCGCTCCAGCCTGCGCATCTCCGAGCTGATACAGCACAGCCTCGGCCGCCGGGGCCCGCAGGAGCCCGCCGCGGAGCGGGCCGCGCCGTGACCCGGCCGCCCGCCCAGGCCGCCGGCCTTCCCCCGTAGACCTTCCTTCGACAGCTCTTCCCGCAACGCAAACGAAAGCAAATCAGCCCGTCAAGCGATACGACAGCGGCGGGCGACACCGGACAGAAGAAAGAGGAACCCTCATGGCCAACGTGGAGACCGCACTCAAGGAAGCCCACACCACCATCGACGGCGCGCTCGGCGCGGCCCTCGTCGACTACGGCAGTGGCATGGCCCTCGGCACCGTCGGCGGCGGCAAGGACCTCGACCTCGGGGTGGCCGCGGCGGGCAACACCGACGTGGTGCGGGCCAAGGTCCGCACCATGGAGATGCTCGGCATGAAGGACGAGATCGAGGACATCCTGATCACGCTCGGCAACCAGTACCACCTGATCAGGCTGATGAAGGGCCGCGGGACCGGCGGCTTCTTCCTCTATCTCGCCCTCGACCGCGGCCGGGCCAACCTGGCGATGGCGCGGCACCAGCTGAAGAAGATCGAGGGCGAGCTGGAGATCTGACGGCGGCCCGGAAGGGGCCGCGACGGCGCGGTGGCGGGCGGTTGAATTCTTTGCCGTCCGCCCCGGCGGGCCCGGGCGGTATGTCCCGGAAACGGCGGACTTTATCATCCTGTTACAGAGTAAGATGCTGTAATCAGCTGATCATCAAGTCATCGACAGAGCAAAACGCTGGAGAACCCGCCACCCATGCCCCCGCGCCTGAGCATCGTCGTACCTGTCTACAACGTCGAGCTCTACCTCGACGAGTGCCTGGAGTCCATCGCAGCGCAGACGTTCGACGACTTCGAGGTGGTGATCGTCGACGACGGGTCCACCGACACCAGCGCCGCGATCGCGCAGGCCTTCGCGGAGCGTGACAAACGCTTCCGGGTGGTCCTCCAGAAGAACGCCGGCCTCGGTGCCGCGCGGAACGTCGGCTTCCGTCACGCGTCCGAGGGCAGCGAGTACATCGCCTTCGTCGACAGCGACGACACCATGCCGCCGCACGCCTACCAGCGCCTGATCGGCGCCCTCGACGAGACCGGCTCGGACTTCGCGGCCGGCAACGTACGACGCTTCCGCTCCGTCGGCATGCAGCAGTCCTGGGGCCATCGCATCGCATTCGCGAAGACCCAGCTGAAGACCCACATCTCCAAGTTCCCGGCGCTGGTCACCGACCGCACCGCGTGGAACAAGGTCTACCGGCGCGGTTTCTGGGAGGAGCACAACTTCCAGTACCCGGAGGGCATCCTCTACGAGGACGCCCCCGTCTCCATCCCCGCCCACTACTTCGCCAAGAGCGTCGACGTGATCGGCGACGTGGTCTACCACTGGCGCGTCCGCGAGACCGGTGAGCGCTCCATCACCCAGCGCTCCACCGACCCGGTCTCCGTCATCGACCGCGTCACCTCCGTCCGCCTGGTCCGCGAGGCCCTGCTCGGCAAGCCGGGCGAGAAGTACGCCCGCTACCTGCGCGACTACGACCGCAACGTACTGAACGAGGAGCTCCCGCTCATCTACAAGTACGTCGCCGAGGGCGGCGCCGACTTCCGGGCCGCCTTCGTCAAGGAGGTCGGCGGCCTGGTCCGGGAGATCGGCACCGAGCCCTGGACCGACCTGACGGTCGCCGACCGGCTCAAGGCGTACCTGGCCCGCGAGGGCCGCGTCGAGGAGTTCATCGCCCTCCTGAAGCACCAGCGGGACTTCACCTACAGCGTGCCGGTCAAGGGCCTGGCCCGCCCGCAGGCCGACTACCCCTTCCTCAAGGCACCCGTCCCCGCCAAGCTGCTGACCCTCGGCCCGCGCGAGCGCCGCGTGGTGAGCCGGCTGGAGCAGGCCGCCTGGAGCGACGGCAAGCTGCTGCTGCGCGGCTACGCCCTGCCCGGCCACATGGGCGCCGAGAGCCGCCTCGGCTCCCGCAAGATGCTGATCTTCCGTGAGAACGGCAAGCGCCGCCGCACCGTCGTCAGCACCCGCACGGTCGCCTCCCCGATGGCCACCGTGCACGCCCCGCACCTGGCCCTGAGGCACGCCGACTGGGCCGGTTTCACCGCCGTCGTCGACCCCACCGTCTTCCAGTCGGGCGGCAAGTGGCGCGAGGGCATATGGTCCACCTCCATCGCGGTCACCGGCGCCGGAGGCCTGCACCGGGCCCGTCTCAAGGGCGGCGAGCACGACAGCGCCCTGACCCCGCCCGCCTACTGGGCCACCCCCGACGTACGCATCCTGCCGACCGTCTCCGGCGCCCTGACCGTCCAGGTCGAGATCGTCCGCGCCCGGGTCCTGGACGTCCGGCCCGCCGGCGGGGACGCCCTCGAACTGACGGGCGAACTGGCCGCCGAGGTCGGCCGGGACGCCACCCTGCGCGCCGCCCACGCCGCCACCGGCACCGTCCTGACCTTCCCGCTGGACACCGCCGCCGGCTCCGGCTCCGGCGGCCGGATCCCGTTCAAGGCGGCCGTCCCGCTGGCCGCGCTGGGAGCCGTACCGGACTCCGAGCAGCAGCCCGGGGAGTGGACCCCCGAGCCCTGGAACCTGTCCGTGGTCCGCGCCGACGGCACCCGCCACCCCCTCGCGCACGACGAGCGCGGCGGCTTCAACGGCCTCGTCGCGCCGATCCCCGGCGACCACGCCGGCCGTACCGTCTTCGCCAAGCGCGGGATGAGCGGCCACCTGATCCTCTCCGTCCAGGTCCCGCCGCCGCTCGTCGACACGGTCACCGCCCAGGACGGCACGCTGACCCTGCGCGGCACCCTGCGGCTGCCCGCCTCCGAGGCGGACCGGGCCTACGAGCTGGTCCTGCACAACCAGTACGGGACGGAGTTCAGCTACCCCCTCACCCGTGACGGCGACCGCTTCGAAGCCAGCTTCGAGCCCGTCCTCCCCGAGCCCTACGCCGGGCGCACCAGCCTCCCGCAGGGCCGCTGGTGGCCCACGGTCCGCCCGGCGGACCAGGGCGGCAGGACCGCCGGACGGCTCGGCGTCGACCGCGGCGCACCCGTCCAGCTCGTACCGCCGGTCCTCTCCTCCGGACCGCACGCCCTCACCGTCCTGGGCCGCCGCATGCGCGTCGAGGCCCGCCTGCACGACCGCATGGCGCTGGTCTGCGACCCGCTGCTCAGCCCGCACGACCGCTCCCGCTACGCCCAGCGCGTCGCCCGCGACGTGACCTACCCGGCCCAGCGCGCGCTGCCGGTCAAGGACATCGCCGTCTACGACACCTTCAAGGGCAACGGCGCCGGGGACTCCCCCCGCGCCGTCCACGAGGAGCTGCTGCGCCGGGGCGAGGAGCTGGAGCACATCTGGCTGGTCCGCGACGGCCGCGCCGAGGTCCCGCCGACCGCGCGCGCCGTCCAGTACGGCAGCCTGGAGGCCTGGGACGTGCTGGCCCGCGCCCGTTTCTACGTCACCAACGACAGCGTGCCGCTCACCTTCCGCCGCCGCCCCGGCCAGACCGTCGTACAGACCTGGCACGGGACCCCGCTCAAGCAGATCGGCTACGACTTCACCCACGACTACTACACCAGCCCCGAGGTGCTGGAGGGCCTGGAGCACGACAGCGCCCAGTGGTCGCTGCTCGCCTCCCCGAGCTCGTACGCCACCCCCGTCCTCCAGCGAGCCCTCGGCTACCGGGGCGAGGTCGTCGAGTCCGGCAGCCCGCGCGCCGACGCCCTCCTGCGGCCCGACGCCGCCCGCGTCGCCGAGGTCCGGCGCCGGCTCGGCCTGCCCGAGGGCAAGAAGGTGGTCCTCTACCTGCCGACCTGGCGCGAGAACCGCCTCGGCTGGACCGGCGGCTACAAGCTCGACCTGCGCATCGACCTGGACGCGGCCCGCCGCGAGCTGGGCGAGGACCACGTCCTGCTGGTGCGCGGCCACCACAAGGTGGGGGAGCAGGTCCGCGAGGGCGTCCGCGACGGCTTCGTGGTGGACGTGTCCCGCTGGCCCGACACCACCGACCTGCTGCTCGTCGCCGACGTGCTGATCTCGGACTACTCCTCCGCGATCTTCGACTTCGCGCTGACCGACCGGCCGATCCTGCTGTTCACGTACGACCTGGAGCACTACCGCGACACCCTGCGCGGCTTCACCTTCGACCTGGAGGCGAAGGCCCCCGGCCCGCTGCTGAAGGACTCGGCGAGCCTGGTCGAGGCCGTCCGCGACGCCGACGCGGTCGGCGCCGCGCACGCGGCGGCGCGGGCCGCCTTCCGCGAGGAGTTCTGCGACCTGGACGACGGCCGGGCCGCCGAGCGGGTCGTGGACCGCATGCTCGCGATGTAGCCCGGACGGGTGAACGTACGGGCAGGTCCCGCGCCCACCGATGAGTTTCGGGCGCGGGAGCTGTCTGTAGGAGGAGAGGGACGGCGCAGGGCCGTCCCGGATCCCGCCCGGAGGCAGCCATGCCCAGCAAAGGTTTCACCACGTGCCTGTGGTTCGACGGCGAGGCGGAAGCCGCCGCCGACTTCTACCTGTCCGTCTTCAAGGACGGCAAGCGCGGCCGGACCGGCCGGTACACCGATGCGGGCCCCGGGCCCGCCGGTTCGGTGATGGTCGTCGAGTTCGAGGTCAACGGCCAGAAGTTCATCGCCCTCAACGGCGGCCCGGAGTTCAAGTTCAACGAGGCCGTCTCCTTCCAGGTCCACTGCGCCGACCAGGCCGAGGTGGACCACTACTGGAGCGCGCTCACCCGAGACGGCGGGCAGGAGGTCGCCTGCGGCTGGCTCAAGGACAGGTTCGGCGTCTCCTGGCAGGTCGTCCCCACCGAGGCCATCGACCTGATCAGTGACCCCGACCCGGGGCGTGCGGCCCGCGCCACGGCCGCGATGCTCCAGATGAAGAAGCTCGACGCCGCCGAGATGCGCCGGGCCGCCGACGCGGCCTGAACGGCAGGATCCGGAAGGGACGACAGGGCCTAGGCGAGGCCTAGGCGGAGACGCGCGCCAGCAGGGCCGGGAGCGCCGTGCCGATCGGCTCGCGGATGACCTCGTCGGCCAGGGAGTCGTACGGGGTCTCCTCCGCGTTCACGATGATCAGCCGGGCCCCGGCCTCGGCCGCCATCCCCGCCAGCGAGGCGGCGGGCTGGACCTGGAGCGTGCTGCCGACCGCGATGAACACCTGGCACCCCTTGGCCACGGCCATGGCCTGCCCCAGCACCTGGGGGTCGAGCCGTTCGCCGAACATCACCGTGGCCGTCTTCAGGATCCCGCCGCAGGCCAGACAGGCCGGGTCGGGCTCGCCGGCGGCCACCCGGGCCAGCGCCTCCTGGGTTTGCGACCGGGCGTGGCAGCCGGTGCACACCACCGACCGGGCCGTCCCGTGCAGCTCGAACACCTTCCGCGCGGGCATCCCGGCGAGCTGGTGCAGCCCGTCGACGTTCTGCGTGATCACCCGTACCGGGGTGCCGCCGCGCTCCAGCTCGGCCACCGCCAGGTGCGCGGCGTTGGGCTGCGGCGCACGGGACCAGACCTCGGCGCGCATCAGCCAGGACCGGCGGCGGATCTCGGGATCGGCCATGTAGTACTCGTACGTCACGAGCTTCTCGGCGCCGGGCTCCCGGCGCCACAGGCCCTGCGGCCCGCGATAGTCCGGAATCCCGGAATCCGTGGACATTCCGGCCCCACTGAACACTGCGACAAGCGGCTTCCCCATACGTCGACCCTACGCAGCCGCCCGCCCGGCCCGCGACTGTGTTTCGGCGGGACCGCAGGCGCGGCCGGGGCCGGTCGGCGCAGGCGGAGGGTCGTTTCTGCGGTGAATCTCCACCCCCACCGGAGTGAGCCCGCGCCGCGCCCCCCACGGTCGGGGCGGTGCGGGCCGCTACAAACCGGACATGAAGCTCATGCCGTACCGCCCTGGCGCCCTCCTGCTCGCCCTGTCCGCCCTCGCCGCGCTGGCCGTCTCCTCGGGCCCGGCGGCCGCCGACGCCGATCCGGAGCCCCGCCACCGCCCCCACTTCCGGCACACCGCCGCGGAGATCAGCCGGTTCCTCGCCGATTTCTACGGGGAGCACGGCCCGACGAACACGGACCGCCGCCTGCGGATCTCACAGCAGCTCAAGGACAAACAGAGCAGCATGCCGGGCGCCGACGTCCTGCTCTGCGCCCAGAACACCCCCCAGAGCGGCTTCCAGGACGCCTTCCAGGGCGCCCCCCGGACCATCTCCGTCGGTCCCGCCACGATCGCCCAGTCGGCGAGGGTCGGCTGGGCCACCGTCACCACCTCGTGGGAGTCCGGTGCCACCGACACCTTCACCGCCTACGTCCGCCTCGACTCCCGGCCGATCCAGCTCGACGACGTGATCTGCGCGGGCTGATCCGCAGGCCTGATCCCGCCCGTCCGCCAAGGCTGCTGACGGATGATCAGGACAGGTTCTGGTACAACTCCCGGCATGACCGGATTCGAGATCGCCGGCGCGAGCGCCGCCGACATGGAACTGCTGCGCGCCTGGGCCGACGGGGAAGGCTGGAACCCGGGGAACACCGACCGCTTCGCCTTCGCGGTCGCCGACCCGGAGGGCTTCCTCGTCGGCCGCTGCGACGGGGAGCCGGTGGCCTGCATCTCCGCCGTGCGCTACGGGGCCGGCTTCGGGTTCGTCGGCTTCTACATCGCCCGCCCCGACGTACGCGGCCAGGGCTACGGGATCCGGCTCTGGCGGGCCGGGATGGAGCGGCTCGGCGGGCGGCTCGTGGGCCTGGACGGGGTGGTCGAGCAGCAGGACAACTACCGCCGCTCCGGCTTCCGTCCGGCCTGGAACAACGTACGCCACGAAGGGGTCCCGCAGGGCGACCCCGACGGCGCCGTGGAGATCGTGGACGCGTCCTCGCTGCCCTTCGCCCAACTCGCCGCCTACGACCGCCGGTTCTTCCCCGAGAGCCGGGACGCCTTCCTCTGCGCCTGGACGGCCCTGCCCGGCAGGACCGCCCTCGCCGCCGTCCGGGAGGGCCGGATCGAGGGCCTCGGCGTCGTCCGGCCGTCCAGCGGCGCCGCCCGCGTCGGGCCGCTCTACGCCGCCACCCCGGAGGTGGCCGCCGCCCTGCTGCTGCGGCTCGCCGGGCACGCCCCCGGCGGGGAGGTCACGGTCGACGTGCCCGACGCGAACCCGGCCGCGGCCGCTCTGCTGGCCGGCCTCGGGCTGGCCCCGGTGTTCGAGACCGCCCGGATGTACACGGGCCCCGCGCCGGAACTGGATCTGGCCGGTATGTACGGGGTCACCAGCCTCGAACTGGGCTGACGGGGCCGGGTGGCGGTCGCACGGCGCCACCCGGCCCCGGGCCGCGGGGAGGGCGGCCTCAGATGCCGAACAGCACGCCGTTGCTGCTGCGCAGCCCGCACGGGTTGCCGAAGGTGTACGCCCAGTTCAGCCGGCGGCCCTGCCAGACCCCGTCGGCGGTGACGGTGACCGGGTTCCACTCCCGGGTGCAGGCGGCGTCCTGGCGGGGCGCGGCGAGCGGGTCCAGGGAGGGACCGTGCGTGCGTAGTTCGGCGCAGGCGGCGGCGGGGTCGGGGTGCGTGCCGCCCGGGCGGGGTGCGCAGACCAGCGTCACCGCGCGCAGTACCGTTCCTCCGGCGGCGTCCTCACCGGCCGTCACACTGACCACGAGCGCGGACGGCGCGTACAGGCTCTGCGTACCGGTCGGGGCCGCGTCGGCCGCCCCGGTGCCGGCCAGTGCGGTGAGGGCGGTGAGCGCCATGGCTCCGGAAGCCAGTCCCAGGCTCCTGGTGATGGACCGCATTTCGAACACTCCTCGGCTCGGTGTTTCGGATAACGGACGGGAGTCTTGCCCATCCGCCGCGAGAACGCCCGTTCGTACCGCTGTTTCGCGTCACCGACCGTGAGCGAATGACCGCAGACCGCAGCCGTCGTCGGGCTGTGACCTGTGGGGGAGCGGCCCGCCGATTAGGCCGAACACACCCCCCGCAACCCTTTGGTGTGGGGCTGGAGGGGCCTGAGGGGTGGCGCGCCGCCCGGTGCCCCGCCTCAGTGGCGAGGTGCGGCACCGGACGGCGCGGGAGGGACGGTCTAGACGGTCTCCGCCGTGGCTCGCGGCTCGCGCCACATCGCCCACAGGGTCGGACCGCCGCCGGGGAGGTGCAGTTCGCCCCGCACGGTGAAGCCGAAGTGCTCGTAGAAGGGCAGGTTGGACGGCTTGGAGGACTCCAGGTAGGCCGGCATGCCCGCCGCGTCGGCCTGGGCCAGCCCGGAGCGGAGCAGCGCGGCCCCGTGCCCCTGGCCCTGCGCGGCCGGGTCGGCGCCGATCAGCGCGAGGAACCAGTGCGGCTCCTGGGGCGTGTGCTGGGAGGCCATCTCGACGGCCTCCCCGAACAGCGGGGCCCGGTCGCCGAGGATGCTCTGCAGCTCCGCGATGGTCTCCGCGTCGGGGACGGCCTTCGCCTGCGCCTGCGGGGGCACCCAGAAGGCGGCGGCCGCCTCGGTGCGCTCGCACACCGCGTGGTGGACGTACTGCCGGGTGAAGATCGTGGTGAAGTAGCGGTCCAGCCCGGCCTCGCGCGAGGCGTCGTCGGGGAAGAACCAGCGCATCATCGGGTCGTCGCCGAAGGCGCGGGCCAGGGTGGGGCCCACCAGCCGGGCGTCGTCGAGCGTTGCCGTTTTCGGTGTATTCGTCATCGACATGCGGCCCATTCTGCACCCCGATGATCTTGGACGGCGGGGCGGGGTCCCCCCGCCGGGCGCTCAGCGGGTGGCGCCCGTGCGGGGGGCGTAGAGGTCCAGGAGGCGCGTGCGGGTCTGGTGGAGGCGGACCGCCAGCACCCGGCCCACCCAGTGCCCGACGGCCGAGCCGAAGGCCGGATCGGCGTCCATCAGCAGCCGCACGGTCGTCCCGTCGAACTCGTAGGCCCGTACGGGGGTCATCGCCTCGGCGCTCAGCTGCCACACGTACGGCGGGAACAGCCACGACCAGCCCACCAGCTCACCGGGGCCGAGGCTCTCCACCGGCGCGGCCCGGTGTCCGGGCATCGGGATCTCCAGGGTCACCGTGCCCGACCGCACGATCCAGAAGGTGTCCGCCCGGCCGCCTTCGTCGAAGATCCGCGCGCTCTCGTCGAAATTGACCTCGCGGGCGTGTTCCATCAGCCGCCGACGGTGCTCGGCGGAGAGCACGGCGGCGATGCGGATAGGGGACGGTGTGCTCACGACGGCCTCCGATCAAGACCCCCCGCAACCTGCTGCTCCCCCCAGTGTCGCCGACCGGAGCCCGGATGCGGGCAAGCCGGCGACCTGGCACGCATACGGTCGGCCGCGCGCCCGCCGCGGCGCCGGTCGTCCCGGAGAGTCACCCCGTCCCCGGCGGAAGAAACCCTTCCGCCGGGGCCCGGCCGCTACTCCTCGGCATTGGCCTCCAGGCAGGCCAGCTCCATCGCGTCGAGCACCGCCTCGTGACTGCGCCGGCTCAGCTCCGCCACGTTCTCGATCTGCGCCGTCGCCCAGGCGGCCAGGGTCATCACCAGCACCCGCAGCCCGTCCGTACCGTGATCGGCGAGGATCGCGTCCGCGACGAGCATCGCGTCCTCGGGCACCTGCTCCGGCGGCTCCAGCCCGGCCAGCCCGCGCAGCATCGCCAGGGTGCGGCGGGAGATCTCCGGGGTCATCCTCGCCAGCCGCATGTCTTCTTCTTCGTCCATCAGCCCCACCCTCCGGATGCGTGCCCAACCCGTAACGGGCACCGTAGAGCGGCCCGGCGCCGCGCGGGGCGGTTTTGGCCGGGCCACCGGGTGTGGAGGAGTGGCGCGGGCCCGCCGGTGTTGACGTACGGGGTTCCCCCGGACCGTTGTCGGCCGTTCCCTTCCCTCCGATGCGACCGACCGGTAACTTGACCGCCGCAGCCGCCCGGAACGGAGCGGCCGACGGGGCCGGAGCGGGCGGGAGCGAGATGAAGAACGTCGTACGGGTACTGCTGAGCGTGCTGCTGGTGCTGGCGGGCGCGACCCTGCCCGCAGCGGCCGCTCCCGCCGCCGCTCCCGCCGCCGGTCCGGCACCCGGACCGGCACCCGCGGCGGGGGTCCCGGCCGCGGAGGCCTGGACACCCCCGCTGTCCACCCGGGGCCGCTACATCGTCGACGCCCAGGGCAACCGCTTCCGCCTGCGCTCCGGCAACTGGGACGGCGCGCAGGGCTCCTGGAACGGCTCCGGCGACCGCACCGACCCCGCCACCCACCACAGCGGCCAGGACTCCCACGGCATACCCATCGGCCTCGACCGGGTCCCGCTGCCCACGCTCCTCGCCGACTTCCGCGCCCTCGGGCTCAACAGCATCCGGCTGCCCTTCTCCAACGAGATGCTCCGCACCACGACCCCCGTCCCCGACGCCGCCGTCGCCGCCAACCCGGCGCTGCGCGGCCGCACCCCGCTCCAGGTCTACGACGCCGTCGTCGCCGCCCTCACCGACGCCGGCTTCGCGGTCGTCCTCAACAACCACACCGTCACCACCCGTTGGTGCTGCGGCCTCGACGGCAACGAGCGGTGGAACAGCGGCGGCCGCTCCACCGCCCAGTGGGCCGACGACTGGGTCTTCCTCGCCCGCCGCTACCGCGACAACCCGCGCGTGGTCGGCGCGGACCTGTACAACGAGGTCCGCCGCGACCTGTGGGACGACCCCAACTGGGGCCTCGGCGACGGCCACGACTGGCAGGCCGCCGCCCAGGAGGCGGCCGACCGGATCCTCACCGAGGCCAACCCCGACCTCCTGATCGTCGTCGAGGGCATCAACTGGACGGGCATCCCGGCCGACGGCCTCCCGCACGGCCGCCCCGCCCTCACCCCCGTCCGCACCCTGTCCCACACCCTCGTCGTCTCCGGCAAGCTGGTCTACTCCGCGCACTTCTACGGGTACACGGGCCCCCACCACAGCGGCGCGACCGGCCTCGGCGAGACCCACGACCCCCGCTACCAGGACATGACCCCCGCACAGCTCGAACAGGCCCTGTACGACCAGGCCTTCTTCGTCTCCGCCGAGACCGGCGCCCACTTCACCGCCCCCGTCTGGATCAGCGAGTTCGGCATCGGGGCGGACGAGACCGGCGCCGCCCCCCGCACCTGGTTCGGCAACCTCACCGCCCGCCTGGCCGCATCCGACGCCGACTTCGCCTACTGGCCGCTCGTCGGCTGGAGCACCACCGCGCAGGGCGCCCCCGGCGGCGACAGCTGGGCCATGCTCCGCTACGACGCCACCGGCCGCCGCTCCGGCGTCCTCGACCCCGCCGACTGGCGCACCAGCCCCTGGACCGCCCTCACCACGGCCCCGGCCCGCACCGGAGCCGTCCCCGCCACCCCGGCCTGGTACCAGCTCAGCACCGACCACCGGGACCACGTCGCCTCGCTGCGCACCCGGGCCGCCGGGGACTGGGACAGCGGCGCCCGCAAGGCCGCCTGCCCCGACGGCGCCCGGCTGGCGGGCCTCGCCCACACCGGCGGCCGGGGCCTGTGCTCCACCTCGGACCTGCGCGCCCAGGCCGGGGGCCACACCGTGGTCCGCGACGAGTCGTACGTCCCGCCGGGCGGTGACTGGGCCACCGGCTACACCAAACTCCAGTGCCCGGCGGGCCAGTTCCTCATCGGGTACAGCCTGCGCGGCGAGCGCCTCTCGGCCGCCCTGTGCGCCCCGGCCCGTACGGCCCTCCCGGCGGCCGGCGGCCGCACCGTCTGGTTCGACCGCTCCGACAACCGCCCGGCGGGCACCCCGGGCGGCGACTTCGCCTCCGGCCACTACAAGGGCCAGTGCATGCCCACCGAGTACGCGGCGGGCATCGCCCACACCACCCGCGCCGGCTCCCGCCCGGGCCCGGCGTCCCTCCTCTGCCGCCCGCTGACCTAGTGCTGTGACCGGAAAGGTTCACCGTGTCGCGGCGCCCGGCACGGCACCTCGCCGCGTTGTCGGGCCACCCGAGTACGTCCAGTACGAGCGGCGGCCCTCCGCCTTGCGAGGCTTCCCCTCGGCCCTGCGGGCCTGGGGAGACCCCATGCACCGGACACCGCGACCCGGCAAACCTTTCCGGCCACAGCACTAGGTCATCCGCCCAGCAGCCGGAGGACCTCCGTCAGCGCGGTGGTTCCCTCCGCGTCGGGGCCGTCGACCGGCGCCCCGGAGCGCAGCGCCGCCGTCAGGCGGGCGGTGTCGCCCCGTCCGGCCGCGCCGACGAGCTGCCGGGCCAGCCGCTTGTGGGTGCGGTGGTTCACGCCCGGCCGGCCAGTGCGGGCAGGCCGGGGCCCGCCACCTGGGCAAACCCGCCACCCGGCAGCTCCGCAGCGCCCTCACCCGGCTCCGGGAGATCACCGACCCCTACCAGTGACCCCCCGGGCCGCGCGGATCCGTTCGGCATCCGACAGGTCAAACCCGGTGCCGGGGCGGCCGATCGGTCCTAGGGTGCGCCCGTACGTACGACCGCCCACCCGTCCCCGGGCGCCCGGCCGTACGTCCGTGCACCGCGCATCCCGCGCGCCGCACCCGTCGCAGCAGTACGCACACGAACTGGGGGGTTCATGCGTAGATCCAGAGGTCCGGCGGCCGCTCTCGCCCTGTCCCTGGCCGGCTCCGGCGCCTTCCTCGGCCTCGGTCTCGGCCTCGCCCCGCAGGCCGCGGCGATCACCCCGCCCGTGGCCTTCACCGCGGACGCGCTGCCCACCTGGCAGCCCAACGGGGTCGTCTGGGCCCTCGCCGAGGCCGGCGGCACGGTCTTCGTCGGCGGCACCTTCTCCGCCGTACGCCCTCCGGCGGGCGCCGCCGGGAGCGAGCACGAGGCGGTCAACTTCGCGGCCCTCGACGCCGCGACCGGCGCCCCGACCTCCTGCACCCTGTCCTTCACCGTCGCCGGCGGCACCGCCACCGTCCGCGCGCTGACCCTCTCCCCGGACAAGAAGACCCTCTACGCGGGCGGCTACTTCGGCGCCGTCAACGGCACCCCGGTCTCCAGCATCGCCGCCGTCGACGTCGCCACCTGCACGGTCCGGCCGGGCTTCCGCCCGGCCTTCGCCGCCACCGTCCGCGCCATCGCCGTCACCGGCGACACCGTCTACGCGGGCGGCGACTTCCTCACCGTCGCGGGCCAGCCCCGGCAGCGCTTCGCCGCCGTCGACGCGGCCGACGGGGCCCTGCGCCCCTTCCGGGCCGACGCCGACGAGCCGGGCCGCGCCGTCGAGGTCACCCCGGACGGCTCGAAGGTCCTGCTCGGCGGGGACTTCTTCACCGTCAACGGGACGGACACGCACGCGCTGGCCGCCGTCGACGCCACCAGCGGCGCCCTCACCAGGGCCTATCCGGGCTTCATCGAGACCAACTCCGTCGTCAAGGACATCGCCACCGACGGCACCGGCTTCTACACCGCCAACGAGGGCACCGGCGGCGGCGTCTTCGACGGCCGGATCGCCCTGAACCTGGCCGACTTCGGCCAGCGCTGGCGCGATACCTGCCTGGGCGCCACCCAGGCCGTCCTGCCGTACCGGAACGTGCTCTACAGCGCCTCGCACGCGCACGACTGCTCCAGCGTCGGCGAGTTCCCCGACGGCCAGCGCCACCACCTCCTCGCGCAGCCGACCACCGCCACCGGCAAGCTGGGCTGGGCCCCCGACACCAACGACGGCATCGGCGAGGGCATCGGCCCGCGCGTGATGACGGTCGGAGCCAAGGGCGGTGCGGACTACCTGTGGGTGGGCGGCGAGTTCACCACCGTCAACGGGGCGGCGCAGCAGAGCCTGACGCGCTTCTCCTCCACGAACGACACGGGCGCGCCGACCGTTCCCGTGGCGAGCGCGACCGCCTTCCGGCCGGGCGAGGTCCAGGTGCGCTGGCGCACCAGCCTCGACCTCGACGACAGCGCGCTCACCTACCGGATCTACCGCGACGGTGCGGCCACCCCGGTCGGTACGGTCACCGCGGACTCGCTGTTCTTCAAGCGGCCGCAGGCCTCCTGGACGGACACCACCGCCCAGGCAGGCCAGTCGTACACCTATCGGGTGACGGCGACCGACGCCGCGGGCAACGTCAGCGCCGCGTCGTCGGCGGCGGCCGTGACGGTGCCGGGCTCCGCCGACGCCTACCCGAGCCAGGTCCGCGCGGACGGCGCCCAGCTGTTCTGGCGCTACGACGATGCGGCCCCGCCCTACGTCGCGGACTCCTCCGACGGCAACCAGGCGGGCGTGCACCACAACGCCCCGGCCCTGCGCCAGTCGCCCGGCGCCGTCACCGGTGCGAGCACCGCGATCGGCTTCGACGGCACGAACGCCCACGTGTACGGCGACCGCCGGCAGACGGTCGGCAGCACCTACAGCATCGAGACCTGGTTCAGGACGGGCACCACCCGGGGCGGCAAGCTGATCGGCTTCGGCAACCAGCAGATCAACGGCAGCAGTCAGTACGACAAGCACATCTACATGACCAATGACGGCCGGCTCGTCTACGGGGTCTACACCGGAGCCACCCGCACCGTCACCACCGCCGCCTCCTACAACGACAACCAGTGGCACCACGTCGTCGCGACCCAGGGCCCCGGCGGGATGACCCTGTACGTGGACGGCGCCCAGAAGGGCACGCTGAACGTCACCACCCACGAGAACTTCTCGGGCTACTGGCGGGTCGGCTTCGACGGCCTCGGCGGCTGGCCGGACCGCCCCACCAGCGAGCACTGGGCGGGCCAGCTCGACGAGACCGCCGTCTACCCGGCCGTCCTGAGCGCGGCGCAGGTGCAGAACCACCACGCCCTGGCCTCCGCCCCGGCCGACTCGGTCGTCCGCGTCACCGCGGCCGAGGACACCTACGCCAACGCGGGCGCCCTGGACGGCAACTACGGGACCTCCGGCTCCCTCGCGGTGCGCGGGACCTCCCTCTACACGAGCTACCTGCGCTTCGACCTGCCGGCCGCACCCGCCGGCACGGTGCTCAAGTCGGCCGCGCTCAGCGTGAAGACCAGCACCATGGGCGGCGCCGGCACCACGGACACCGTCTCGGTCGTCCCCGTCACCGGCGCGTGGACGGAGGGCGGGACCACGTACAACAACCGCCCGGCGCCGGGAGCTCCGGCCCTCGGCAGCTTCCCGGGGATCCCGGACGGCTCGGCGGTCCACACCGCCGGGCTGAACACCGCCACCGTCGCGGGCGCCCTCGGCAGCTCCTGGAGCCTGGCGCTGACCAGCCCCGGGACCGACGCCCTGTGGCTGTGGTCCTCGGAGGCCGCGGCGAACGAGGGGACCCCTCAGCTGACGCTGACCTTCGGCAAGCCGTAGCGCCCGGCAGGGGTACGACACGGGGGCGCGGACCGGCCGGGGTCCCCGCCCCCCTGGCGCGCGGGCGCCCTGCCGAAGGGGCTCTTCCGCCGCTAGGGTCCCCCGTGTCCGCCACCGGCCACTGGTCCAGGGGGGAACCACCTGATGGCTAGCTCACCCATGCCCGCGTTACCGAAACCGCTCCGAAGCGGCCTGTCCCGGCTCGTCCTCGCGCTCGCCGCGGGGATCGGCCTGGTGATGGCCGGCCCGGGAGCCGCCCACGCCTCGCAGACCGTCGAGGTCCCGGCGCCCAGCACGAGCGTGGTCTCGCTGTCCGCCTACTTCCACGGCGCGATCGTGCCCCGCACCTACGACCCCGACCCGTCGGCGTACTACGGGGACCGCAGGTGCCTCCTCAAGTACCACGAGTACCTGCCCACCGAGGGCTGCGGCGGCTTCCGCCTGGACGTCACCCTGCACAATGTCCGCAACAGCCCCGGCTACCAGGCCGGGCTGGGCAGCACCGACTACCGCTTCCGGGCCAGTGCCGACACCGCCCGCACCTTCCGCTGCGTCCGCCAGGACGGGGGCTCCGACCGCAAGGACGACGTCGTCGTACGGACGGTGGGCACCGCCCTGGCGCCCGTGTACTTCTACGCGGAGTCGGGATACATCCTCCACCAGTTCCGTGAGTTCCCGGACAGCGACTACGGCCCGCAGTTCTACCTCAACTTCCCGCCCGAGCAGATCAACTGCCCGGCGGGCACCAAGGCGAGCCAGTACGGCCTGAAGGTCACCAACCTCACGGTCGCCATCGACGACGACAACGTGTTCGGCCGCACGGCCTGGGTCCACCCGGGTGCGCTCTACGCCTGACCGCCGTGGTGCACGTGCGCCAGGACCTGCCGGAGCAGGTCGGCGACGTGCGCGTCGTGCAGCTCGTAGACCACGCTGCGCCCGTCGCGCCGGCCGGTCACCAGATCGAGGTGGCGCAGCAGGCGCAGGTGGTTGGAGACGGTGGGCTGGCCGAGGCCGAGCGCCTCGGCCAGTTCCCCGAGTACGCCATGGGCCGCGCCCGGCGCTCCATCGAAGCCCTGGGCGCCCTCGCCCCGCGCACCGCCCTCGCCCCGCGCACCGCCCTCGTCCGGCGGGCCGACGGCGGGAGCACCGAGGTGCCCGTGGAGGAGCTCGCCGTCGGGGACACCGTCCTGGTCCGCCCGCACTCCCGGATCCCGGCCGACGGCTTCGTCTCCGCCGGCGCCGGCAGCGTCGACGAGTCCGCCGTCACCGGGGAGAGCGTCCCCGCCGACAAGACCCCCGTCGCCGACCGGGCCGCCGCCCTCGCCGACCCCGCCACGACCGAGGACTCCGGCCGGGTCCACGCGGGCACCGTCAACGGCGCCGGCTCCCTGGAGATCGTCGTCACCCACCTCGCCGCCGACAACACCCTCGCCCGCGTCGTGCGCATGGTCCAGGACGCCGAGGAGCGCACCTCACCCACCCAGCGGTTCACCGACCGCTTCCAGAAGGTCTTCGTCCCCGGCGTCCTCGCCCTCGTCGCCGTCCTGACGGCCGTCGGCGCCCTCAGCGGCGAACCCTTCACCGACACCTTCTACCGGGCCATGGCCGTCCTCGTCCCCGCCACCGCGCTGGGCCTGGGCATCGGCCCGGCCGTCCTCGTCCACGAGGGCTCGACGCTGGTCGTCGTCGCCAACGCCCTGCGGCTGCTGCGCTACCGCGACCGCACCTGAGACCCGGCCCGCTCAGCGCGGCGGTTCCACCTCCAGGAACCGCCGCCCGCGCGGCCCCCGGTAGAGCAGGCACTCCCAGCCGTGCCGCTCCAGCTCCGCCGCACAGGCCGCCAGCCGCTCCCGCTCCTCCTGTACGGCGCCGCCACCGGGCGGGCCCGCCCAGGTCACCTCGACCCGGTCCGCCCCCGGCGCCACCCGGTACCCCGTCCGGACCCGGCCGCCCCGCCCGTCCAGCGCCGACGGCGGGAACCCGGCCGCCTCCAGTACGAGCGCCACCGCGCGCGGCGCCATCCGCAGCTCCCACGCGGCCGGGACGCCCACCCCGCCGCCCGTGAGGCGGCGGATCTGCAACAGCCCCTCGTACGCGGTGCGCAGCTCCGCCGCCCGCGCCGCCCCGGCGACGGCGGATTCCGGACCGTCCCCGGAGGCCGGCTCGAAGCCCTGCCCCTGCCCGTTGCCGTGGGTGTCAGGCACCCCGCACCACCCTTCGTCCGCCCGCTTCTGAGTACCACGTGCCGGGCGGCCTGAGTATCCGCCCGGATCCGCCGCCGGGCGGCCGTTGATGGAATGACGGCATGACCTCAGGGACCACGACGGGCGCCGCGAACGGCACGCACCGCCCGCGCATGCAGCACGTCACCACCGCCGGTTCCGCGCTCGCCGTGGCGCTGGTGCCCCTCGTGGTCGGGGTCCTGCTGGCCAAAGGGCTCGCGGCCGACCCGCACGCCCCGGTCAACGCCCTGATCAGCGGCGGCGGCCAGCGCGCCGGGCTGCCGCGCGCCGAGTGGCGCCGCCGCGGCCAGGCCACCGCGCGGCGGCTGCGGACGGCCCGCGAGGGGACCGCCCGCCGCTGCGCCGCCGTCCGCGAGCGCCGCCGGGCCGTCAGGAGGCCAGCGGCTCCTGGAGCTCGGTGACCCACAGGTCCCGGTCCTCGGGGCAGGCCAGGGTCAGCTCACGGGCGTACCCGGACGCCGCCGAGCGGTGACCGTTCTCGTCGATCCACCGCGCCAGGGCCTGCGCCGTCGGCAGCACCCCGTCCATCGAGCCCCGGTGCACCACGGTCGCCGCCCGCTCGACCCCGGGCAGCTCCACGATCCGCACCCCGCCCCCGAGGTCCTCGGCGCGGACCGCCGCCGCCACGGGGAGCCCGGCGTGCACCAGGACGGATCCCGGTCCGCCGCCGGGAGCGTCCTCGTAGTAGGCGGTGCCCGGGCCGGCCGGGACCACCCCGGCGGTCTCGATCCGGCCGCACAGCTCCTCGTACAGGGGGCCGATGACCGGCCCGATGTCCTGCGGCTCGTAGCTCGCCGCGACCCCGCTCAGTTCGGCCAGCCGGACGGGCGGCAGGCTCTTGACGACGATCTCCTCTGCGGGCATGGTTCCCTCGCTCTCGATGGTCCGGAGCCTCGTCTCGACCTGGGTGAGGCGGGCGGCGGCCTCCGCCACGGCGGCCTCCAGTTCCGCCCGGCGCAGCCGCAGCATCCCGCGCAGCTCCTGCGCGCTCACCTTCTCGTCGAGGACGGCCCCCACCTGTTCCAGGGTGAAGCCGAGCTCCTTGAGCGCGATGACACGGTTGAGGCGGGCCAGCTGCCCGGCCTCGTAGGAGCGGTAGCCGCTCACGGGGTCGACACGTGCCGGGCGCAGCAGTCCGAGGGCGTCGTAGTGACGCAGCATGCGGACCGACACCCGGCCGTGCTTGGCGAAGTCTCCGATGGTGAACATGACTGCTCCAGTGGACGGCCTGACACGGTGTGAGGGTCAAGCCTGCCGGAGAGGGGAGCCGCGCCGGCGGGAGGGGCGGCCGGTCAGCGGCCGAACTGGCGCAGGCACAGGTCGACGACCGAAGGCGGCACCGTGCCCTCCGCCGCCGCGCACAGCTCCTGCGCCCCGGGCGGCCGCGGAACCGCCTTGCGGGGGTTCCGGGGCGGCGCGGGCAGCCGTACGCGCCGGGGCGCGGCGGGCTTCGTCCGCCGTTCGGCGGGCGGGCGGGCCTTCCCGGCGGGCTCCACGGCGGTCGGACGCGGCTCCGGCCGGGACTCCGCACCGGGGACCTCGCCCAGCGGCAGGGGGAGCTCCGGCAGGGCCCCGGCGGGGCGGCGCCCGTCGGACGGCTCCTCCGGGTCGGGCACGTCCGGTGCGTCCAGGGGCGGTACGGAGCCCCGCGCCGGGCCCGGAACGCCGGACTCCGGGCCGACGGAGACACAGCCGGCGCTCGCGAGGAGCGCGAGGAGCGACAGGGGCAGGGCGGCCCGGCGTAACTGCATCCGACCACCATGCCGTAGTCCGGGGACCACGGACCCACGCACCTCACGCGTCCGGGTGACGGAGCCGGGGCCCCGCGGTGCCGGATCGCCGTTGCCGAATCGATCCTTCACCCGGCGGCCAGAAACGGCCCCTCCGGTCGCACAATGGCCACGAACGCGATCGGCACGGCACGGCAGTGCGGGCGATGGGGGAGGCGCGACCCCCCGAGCCTGGTGCCGCCGTGTCCCGTTCACCCGTCCGCAGGACTTCCTGCCCTCCCGCGTACACGGAGTGCCGAGCATGACCGAACCAGCCGCGTCCAGCGTTCCCGAACCCGCCCCCGAACCCGCCCCCGAACCGAATGCTCTGAAGGGCTGGGCGGCCGTCGCCGCCGTCTCCCTCGGGATCTTCTGCCTGATCACCTCCGAACTCCTCCCGATCGGACTCCTCACCCCCGTCGGCGCCGACCTCGGCGTCTCCGACGGCACCGCCGGGCTCATGGTCACCGTCCCCGGGATCGTCGCCGGGTTCTGCGCACCGCTCGTCACCGTCGGCGCCGCCCGCCTCGACCGGCGCCACGTCCTGTGCCTCCTCATCGCCCTGACGGCCGCCGCCAACCTCGCCGCCGCCCTGGCCCCCGGCTTCGCCGTGGTGCTGGCGGCCCGGCTGCTCGTCGGGGTCGGCGTCGGCGGGTTCTGGGCCCTCGCGGGCGGGCTCGCCGCCCGGCTGGTGCCCGCCCGGCACGTCGGCCGGGCCACGGCCCTGATCTTCGGCGGGGTCCCCACCGCCTCCGTCCTCGGCGTCCCCGCCGGGACCCTGCTCGGCGAACTCGGCGGCTGGCGGACCGCCTTCGCCGCGGTCGGCCTCCTCGGCGCCGCCACGACGGCCGCACTGTTCCTGCTGCTGCCCGAGCTGCCCCCCGCCCGGCCCGTCACCTTCCGCGAACTGCCCGCCCTGCTGCGCCGCAACCGGGGCGTACGGGCCGGCGTGGCCGTCACCTTCCTGGTCGTCACCGGCCAGTTCGCCGCCTACACCTTCGTCCGGCCGATCCTGCGCGACGTCTCCGGCGTCGACGCCGGCCACGTCAGCACCCTGCTCCTCGGCTACGGGATCGCCGGAGTCGCCGGGAACTTCCTGGCCGGGCCGCGCGACCCCCGCCGTACGCTGCTCACCGTCAGCTCCGCCCTCACCGTGGTGCTGGCCCTGATCGCCCTCCTGCCGGGGGCCGTCGCCGGGACGGCCCTGCTGCTGGTCTGGGGCCTGGTCTACGGCGGGGTCTCCGTCAGCCTGCAGAGCTGGATGATCAAGGACGCGCCCCGGGCGGCCGAGGCGGCGTCCTCGCTGATGGTGGCCATGTTCAACTTCGCCATCGCGGCCGGGGCGCTGGCCGGCGGCCTCGCCGTGGACCGGGTCTCGGTGCCCGCCGCCCCGCTGACCGGCGCCGCCCTGATGCTGGCGGCCGCCGCCACCGTGGCGCTGAGCGGCCGCCACCGCCGGGACCGGGCCGCGCCCGTACCGGACCACCGCCCGGCCGGCGGGCTCCGGCCCGGGGGCCTTCCGGGAGGCCGGGTCAACTGAACCGGGGGGCACGGGAGTCGGGTCCGTACCGTACAGAACGGATGGATGGGGCGGATCGGGCACGCGGCTTGACCGGAGTGGGCCCGGACGGAAAGAGTCCGCTCGAGAGCCACCGTTTGCGCCGCACTTCGGAGACCCCCCAGATGCCGATATCCGTCCGTTCCCCGCTCGTCTTGCTCGTGCTCGGGGGCTCGCTCGTGCTGGGCGGCCCGGCCGGAGCCGCGGCCGCCGAGCCGGCCGCCCACGCGGCCGGGGCCACGGCGACCTGCACCGGCGGGCCCGGCGTCACGGGGGCCGACCGCGAGAGCGCGGGCTGCCTGCCCGCAGGCCCGGCCCCGGCGGCTTCGGCGAATCCGTCCCGGAGGACCCCCGGGCCGTCGGCGTCCGGCTCCGCGTCCGCCTCCGCGTCCCGCTCGTCGGCACCCGGGAAGGCCGCGCGTTCCAGCGCCCCCGCAACGGCTCCGACCCCGACCCCGACCCCGACGCCGACGCCGACCCCGACCCCGTCCGCGAGCGGCACCGGGGGTGCGGGCGGTCCCGGCGGCCCGGGCGGCTCGCCCGGTGGCTCGAGCGGTGACCTCGCGCTGACCGGCGCGGGCAAAGCGGTCCCGCTCGCCATCGGCGGCGCCACGGTGCTGGCCCTGGGAGCGGGCATGGTCCTCGTCGCCCGGCGGCGCAGGGCCTGACCGGCCGGACGGGGGCCGGTTCCGCACCGCCGCACCGGCCCCCGCCCCTGCCGGGAGACACCATGTCCCCAGAACCCGAAGAGCCCGGGACCACCCCGGACGACCGCCTGCTCGTACGCCCGTACGTGACCCCGTCCGGGCGCACCTCCGCCTCGACGGCCCCCGCCTGGCCGCTCGGCCCCGACCTGCCCGTACCCGTACCGGCGCCGACGTCCGGGACCCCGTCGGCCCCGGCGGCATCCGCCGCGCCCCGGGACCGCCGCGCCCCGCGACGGCGGAGCCGCCTGCCGCTGGCCGCCCTCGTCCTGCTGGCGCTGGCCGGGGCGGGCGCCCTGGTGTTCCTGCCGGGCGGGACCGATCCGGAGCCCGCGACGGCCGCGCCGCACCCCGGGCTGTCCCTGCCGGCGCTGCCCGCGCGCATCCCCGGGGCCGGGGAGTCCTCCGAGGCCGCCCGGCCGTCCACGACTCCGTCCGGGCCGTCCGCCTCGGCGTCCGCGTCCCGCTCCGCCTCGGCCCCGCCGTCGCCGACCCCGGCGGCCACCACCGCCAAGCCGTCGCCGCCCCCGCCGAAGCCGTCCGGGACCCTGCGCCCCGGTGACAGCGGGCCCGCGGTGCGCCAGCTCCAGGAACGCCTCTACGGGCAGGGGTTCACGTACGTCTCGTCGACCGGGGTCTACGACAAGCACACCGAGCGGGGTGTCGCCCAGCTCCAGCGGGACCGGGACATCAAGGGCGACCCGAGAGGGGTCTACGGTCCGGCCACGCAGGCGGCCTTCGGCTGAGTGGTGAGCGGTGAGCGGCGGGGGCCGGGCGGCGGGCGTCCGGGCGGGACCGTCACCGGCCGCCGGAGACCCGCAGCACCGCCCCCGTGGTGTAGGCGGCGTCCTCGGACAGCAGCCAGGCGATGGCCCCGGCCACCTCGCGCGGCAGGCCCGGCCGCCCCAGCGGGATCCCGGCAGCCGCGCGGGCGGGCCGGCCGGGATCGCCCATCGCCGCGTGCATGTCGGTCTCGATGATACCGGGGGCCACGGCGTTGACCCGGATGAGATCCGGTCCGAGCTCCTTCGACAGGCCGACGGTGAGCGCGTCGACGGCGGCCTTGGTGGCCGCGTAGTGCACGTAGTCCCCGGGGCTGCCGAGGGTAGCGGCCGCCGAGGACACGTTCACGATGGCCCCGCCTCCGCCCTGCGCCATGTCCCGCGCGGCCCGGCGGCAGCAGAGCAGGTACCCGAGGAGGTTGACCTCCACCACGCGCCGCAGGTCCTCGGTCCGGGCGTCCGCCAGACGGCCCAGGGGGCCGGTCACCCCGGCGTTGTTGACCAGCCCGGTGACCGCGCCGAGTTCGGCCCCGGCGATGTCGAAGAGCCGCTCCACCGCGCACTCCCCGGAGGTGTCACCGCGTACCGTCACGCACCGGGCGCCGGTCTCCCGTACCCGCCGCGCCGTGTCCTCGGCGGCCCCCTCGTCCCGGGCGTAGCCGAGCACCAGGTCGTGGCCGTCGGCCGCCAGGCGCAGGCAGGTCGCCGCCCCGATACCGCGGCTGCCACCGGTGACCACCGTGACCGGGCGACGTGACATGGGGACCTCCTGGAACGGGAACGCGTACGCGGGCACTGCCGTGCGCGCGGCGCAGGCTAACACTCCGATATCCGCTGGACCAGCGTAAATGGCTCCCCGACAGTGGTCCGCAGACCGAACCCCCACCGAGCGCCCCGAGGAGCCGCACCATGTCCACCCTGCGCGTCACCGTAGAAGAACTGACCGTCCACGAGCACCCGAACGCCGACGCCCTGGAACTGGCGCAGGTGGGCCTCTACCGGGCCGTCGTCGCCAAGGGGGCCTACCGCACCGGCGACTTCGCGCTCTACATACCAGAACAGGCCGTACTGCCACCCGAGTTGATCGAGGAGCTGGGTCTGACCGGGCGGCTCGCCGGAAGCTCCCGCGACCGGGTCAGGGCGGTCCGGCTGCGCGGTGAGCTCTCGCAGGGGCTGGTCTGCCGCCCCCGCGCCCTGGACGGCGTGGACCTGGCCGTGGCCGCGAAGGAGGGCGCCGACTTCGCCGAGGCGCTGGGCATCGTCAAATGGTCGCCGCCGGTCCCGACGACGATGGACGGGGAGGTCGAGGCGGCCCCCGACCTGCTGCCGTGGGTGGACGTGGAGAACCTCCAGCGCTACCCGCAGATCTTCGAACCGGGGGAGCCCGTCGTGCTCACGGAGAAACTCCACGGCACGGCCAGCCTGCTGACGTACGTCGCCGACGACGGGCGGGTCCTGGTCTCCTCCAAGGGCTTCGGCTCCAAGGGACTGGCCCTCAAGGAGGACGAACGCAACCTCTACTGGCGCGCCGTACGCGGGCACGGAGCCCCGCAGGCCGCCGCCCGGCTGGCCGAACGGCTCGGCGCGACCCGGGTCGGGATCTTCGCCGAGGTCTACGGGTCCGGGGTGCAGGACCTGGCGTACGGCGCCCGGGCCGGCTCGGCCGACGCGCCCCCCGGATACGCCGTCTTCGACGTGTCCGCCGAGATCGACGGCCAGGTGCGCTGGCTGGACCCCGCCGAGGTGCTCGAGGACGGCGAACTGCCGCTCGTACCGAGGCTCTTCGAAGGCCCCTACGACCTGGAGCGGGTCCTGGAGCTGGCGAGCGGCCGGGAGACCGTCTCGGGTGAGGGCCTGCACCTGCGCGAGGGCGTCGTCATCCGCCCGGCTGCGGAGCGCTACAGCCCGGTCGTCGGCGGCCGCGCCATCGCGAAGGCGGTCAGCCCGGCCTACCTGACGCGCAAGGGCGGCACCGAGTACGAGTGAGACCGGCGGGGCGGGCCGGTCGGTGTGGGGCGGGGCCTCGGCGCGGCATGCGGTCACGGACCACGGCCGCCGCCCCGCGGGCCGCGGCCAGCACCGACCGGTCCCCGCCACCCGGCTGACGTGGCGTGCCGCGCCGCGCGGGCCGCCGCGTGGTGGGATGGGGGGCGGGGGTGGCTCACGGACGGCACACGGAGAGGTCGCGAAGATGTCCGAGAACACCATGCGGGCGATGGCGTACGAGACGTACGGCGGGACGGAGGTGCTCGCCGAGACCCGGCTGCCGCTGCCCAAGGTCGCGCCCGGCGAAGTCCTCGTGAAGGTCCGCTGCGCCTCGGTCAACCCCGTCGACTGGAAGATCATGGCGGGGCACCTCGACGGCCTGATGGACGTCGTCCACCCCGTGGTCCCCGGCTGGGACGTCGCCGGCACGGTCGAACGCGTCGGCATCGACGTGCCCGAGTACGCGGTCGGCGACGAGGTGATGGCCTACGCCCGCAAGGACTACGTCCACGGCGGGACCTTCGCCGAGTACGTCAGCGTCCCCGTACGCGCCCTCGCGGCCAAACCGGCCTCCCTCGGCTGGGCGGAGGCGGCGGGGCTGCCGCTGGCCGGGCTCACCGCGTACCAGCTGCTCACCCGGCTCGGCACCGGCAAGGAGGACACCGTCCTCGTCCACGGCGCGGCGGGCGGCGTCGGTTCCTTCGGGGTGCAGATCGCCCGCGCGGCCGGCGCCCGCGTCATCGGCACCGCCTCTCCGCGCAACCACGACCGGCTGCGCGCACTCGGCTGCGAGCCCGTCGCTTACGGGGACGGGCTCGCCGAGCGGGTCCGCGCCCTGGCCCCCGACGGGGTCACCGTCGTCGCGGACTTCGTGGGCGGGGTCCTCGACGCCACCCTCGCGGTCCTTGCCGACGGCGGCCGGCACGCCTCCATCGCCGACCACACGGTGCTCGGCGCGGGCGGCCAGTGGATGTGGGTCCGGCCCGTCGGCGAGGACCTCGCGGCACTGGGCCGCCTCGCGGACGAGGGCCGGCTGGCCGTCGAGGTCGCCGCGACGTTCCCGCTGTCCGAACTGGCGGCGGCGTTCGCCCTCAGCCAGGAGGGCCACACGGCCGGCAAGATCGTCGTCGAGGTCTGACCCCCCTACGCCGCCGAGCCGTCCACACCCCCCGGCTCCACCGGCCCGCCGCCTCCGGCGGTACGGGTCAGTACCAGCGCTGGTTGTCGCCCCAGTGGCAGTCCCACTGGGTGACCGGAGCGCCGTTGTCCTTGCTCCAGCCGCCTATCTCCAGGCACTTGCCGCTGTTCACGTTGACGAGGTAGGCGGTCTGGTCCTGGCCGCCGGCCTCGTACACCTTCCACTGCTGGTTGGCGCCGCCGTGGCAGTCCCACTGGCCGATGGCCGCGCCGTTGGCGGTGGACCAGCCCTGGACCTCCAGGCACTTGCCGCTGTTCCCGTTGTAGATGAGCTGACCGGAGCCGGACGGCGCGCCGACCCACAACTGGTTGTTGCCGCCGTGGCAGGCCCACTGGTTGACACCGGCGCCGTTGGCGGTGGACCAGCCGCCCACTTCCAGGCACTTGCGGCTGTTGTAGTTGGCCACCAGGTTCCACCGCGACAGGTCGACGGCGGCCGCCGCGGGCGAGGCGGGCAGGGTCAGCGTGATCACCAGGGCGCCGACGGCTGCGCCCAGGGTGCGGCGGACGTTCTTGGCTGCTGTGAATCTCATGGGTTCTCCTCAGAGCTAGCGGTGTGGGCTAGTACCAGGCCTGGTTGTCGCCCCCGTGGCAGTCCCACTGGGTGGCCGGGGCGCCGTTGTCCGTGCGCCAGCCGCCGATCTCCAGGCACTTGCCGCTGTTCACGTTGACCAGGGTCAGCACGAATTCGCCCGGGTTGGGCACGCGCCACTGCTGGTTGGCGCCGCCGTGGCAGTCCCACTGGCCGATGGTGGCGCCGTTGGCCTTGGACCAGCCCTGGACCTCCAGACACTTGCCGCTGTGCCGGTTGTAGATGAGGTACCCGCCCCCGTAGGGGGCCCCGAACCATTCCTGGTTGGCACCCGGGTGGCAGTCCCACTGGTTGACTCCGGCGCCGTTGGCGGTCGACCAGCCGCCCACTTCCAGGCACTTGCTGCTGTTGAGGTTGAGCAGCAGGTCCCACCGGGACAGGTTGGCGGCGGCTGCGGGGGAGGCGGGCAGGACGAGGGAGATGAGCAGGGCGCCGATGGCCGCGCCCAGGGTGCGGCGGACGTTCTTGGCTGCTGTGAATCGCATGGGGTTCTCCTGGAGGGGGCCGGCGGTGTGGACTAGAGCCACGACTGGTTCTCGCCCCAGTGGCAGTCCCACTGGGTGGCCGGGGCGCCGTTGTCGTAGCTCCAGCCGCCGATCTCCAGGCACTTGCCGCTGTTCACGTTGACCAGGGAGAAGGGGTAACCGCCCGAACGTATCTGCCACTGCTGGTTGGCGCCGCCGTGGCAGTCCCACTGGCCGATCTGGGCGCCGTTGGCCTTGGACCAGCCCTTGACCTCGAGGCACTTGCGGCTGTGAGCGTTGTAGATGAGGGCCCCCGAGCCGTAGGGGACCGCGAGCCACTTCTGGTTGTTGCCGTCGTGGCAGTCCCACTGGTTGACGCCGGCGCCGTCGGCGGTGGACCAGCCGCCCACTTCCAGGCACTTGTTGCTGTTGAGGTTGACCACCGTGACCCACCCGTTCATGTCGAGGGCGGCTGCGGGGGAGGCGGGCAGGACGAGGGAGATGAGCAGGGCGCCGATGGCCGCGCCCAGGGTGCGGCGGAGGTTCTTGGCTGCTGTGAATCGCATGGGGTTCTCCTGGAGGTTGGTGGTGAGGACTAGTACCAGACCTGGTTGTCGCCCCCGTGGCAGTCCCACTGGGTGGCCGGGGCGCCGTTGTCGGTGCGCCAGCCGCCGATCTCCAGGCACTTGCCGCTGTTCACGTTGACCAGCTGCAGGACGCCTTCGCCCAGGTAGATGGGCTTCCACTGCTGGTTGGCGCCGCCGTGGCAGTCCCACTGGTCGATGGTGGCGCCGTTGGCCTTGGACCAGCCGGCCACCTCGAGGCACTTGCCGCTGTGGGCGTTGTAGATGAGGGCCGCCCCGTCGCCGTAGGGGACCCCGCGCCACTTCTGGTTGTTGCCGTCGTGGCAGGCCCACTGGTTGACTCCGGCGCCGTTGGCGGTGGACCAGCCGCCCACCTCAAGGCACTTGACGCTGTTGTAGTTGGCCAGCCAGTACCACTCGGACAGGTCGGCGGCGGAGGCGGGCGCGGCCGGCAGGGCCAGCGAGATGAGCACAGCGCCGCCGGCGGCACTCAGGACGCGGCGGACGGACTTGGTGATGTTCAGGCGCACGAAAAAATCCCCCTCATGCAGCCGATCGAGGTCGGCTTTCGGTGAAATCGAAGCTGACCATAAGTGATCTTGACCCCTGTAGGCGAGCCGTCTCATCTTTCGGTCTCGCCCATGAGCATGTGTCAGGCAAGGTTGCGGCTTTTGTGGTGTCGGTCCGTCAAATACCTTGCTAATGCGGGGGGTTAGCCGGGTGATCGGCCGCCGACCATGGCGGGCGTGAGCGACGCTGCGTCTCCGGGCGGGTGCGGAACCGCGACTGCGCGGGCAGCATCTGCGGCGAGTTCCGGACGCGGCCGACACCGTGCTTCGCGCCCGTAACGGCCGTTATCCGGCTGTAACTCGGCTCCAGAGCCAGCGGGTTGGCTGCTTGGGCACTCCGCCGTCGGCGGAGTGCCCAAGGCGACAGGGGGCGGACCTCGTCTGAGGGACGATCAAAAGCCTGCGTGCAACGTCGAGTTCGCTCCCACCCCGCCCGCACACGCCCGTTCGCGACGCCGTACCTGCAAACGCCGTCAGCGCCCCGAACGTGCGCGAGGACCGGCGCCGCGGCCGTCGCCGGACGCGGCCCGCTCACTCGTCCAGACGAGGTCGGGGACCTCGCCGCAGGCCGCCCAGGCGACCTCGACACCCGGCAGGCCGGCCGACCACGGGGCGGTGAGGGCGGCCAGCCGCGCGGCCGGGGGCGGGGTGGCGCCCAGGCCGACGGCGTAACGGGCCCCGGTGTCCGTCCGCTCGAACGGGCGGGGCCAGGCGTGCGCGTCCTCGACCCCCGCCTCCGCGAGCGCCCCCAGCAGCGCGCGCAGCCGGCCCCGCGCCCGGCCCAGGTTCTCCTCGAACTCCCGCGGCACGTCGCCCCGTACGGTCACCACCGCCCACGCCGCGTGCCGACGGTGCAGCGGCGGCCCGAGCAGGACCCGGCCGAGGTCGTCGGGATCGTCCTCCAGCAACTCCCAGGCCCGGTACAGCTCCCGCACCAGCAGGTCCCGCATCCCGCCGCCCACCTGCGCCGTGCAGCTGCGCACGGGCTCCGCCGGAGTCAGCACCGTGACCGCACCGGCCGCGTCCGCAGGGTCCGCCGGGTCCGTCAGAGCCACCGGCTCCGCCCAGTCCCAGGCGGCCCAGGTGGCGAAGAATGCGCGTCGCAGCGGACCGGGGGAGAGGTCCGCGGCCTCCCGGACGGTGCGGGCCGCCAGGACCGCCCAGGCCAGCCCCGGCAGGCCACCGAAAGGCGCCGAGTCCAGCCCCCGGGCCCGCGCCCAGGCCTTCACCTCCCGGGCCAGCCGGGCGAAGGCGGCATGCGCGGCCCCGCCCACGGAGTCCCGTACGGCATCCGCGTCGGCGAGCGCGCTCAACGCCACCGCTGCGGCCTCGCCCAGCTCCGCCCGGCGTGCCGGGGCATGCGCCGGATCCAGCACACCGGCCGCGACCACCACGAGGTCCACGTCCAGCCCCGCCACGCTCATCCGCAGGCCCGGGACCCGGGCCCCCGTCACCTCCCGCAGCCGCTCGGCCGCCGGCAGCGCGGCCGCGACCCGCTGCCGGACCCCCGCGAGGTCCGCCGTACCGGGCAGCACCGCGACCAGGTCCAGATCCGCCCCGGGCAGCGCACAGCCCATCCGCCGGGACCCGACGGGCAGCACCACCCCCTCGCCGAGCGCCCCCGCGATCTGCCCCACCACCCACTGCGCCACCGCGCCGGGCTCCGGACCGGCCACGGGGTCGGGCTCCTGCCGGGGGAACGGGACGGCCCCGGGACCGGCCTCCGGGTCGGTCAGAGTGCCGATAGCCGGGCCGGCCCCCGGGCCGGCTGCCGGGGCAGGGTCCGGGGCGGGAGTCCAGTGGGGCCGGGGTGCCGGTTCCGGGGCCCAGTGGGACTCGCCCGTGCCCAGGTGCACCACCGCGCGGATCCGCATCGGGCCGTCGCCGCGCCGGGACAGTACGGCCAGGGAGCCCACCCGTGCGGAGCGGCCGCCGCCGAGCCGGGCCGTGAACTCCCGTTCCGCGCGCAGCGGATCCGGGCTGCGGCCCAGGGTCAGGTGCGGGGTCCAGCCGCCGGCGCGGCCCCCGCAGCCCGGGAAGCGGTCGGCGAGGGCCTGCCGCAGCCGCTGCCACCGCGCGTCGCCGTCCTCGCCCGCGGCCGGGTCCAGCCACAGGGTGGCGTCCTCGCGGTGCCCGAAGGTGTGCACCCCTTCCAGGCGGGCGGTGAACGGTTCGGTCTCCGCCGCGGTCTGCGCCAGCAGCGGCAGTGCCTGCGGGAAGGAGGACTCGGGCACGAAGCCGAACAGTAGGTTGACGTGCGCCGGCCAGCGCCGCACCTGAGGGTCGTGCGCGCGGCGCAGTGCGTCGACGGCCGGGTCGTCGGGGGGCAGCCAGGCCACCGCCGTCCGCGCCGTCGCCGCCACGTCCAGCAGGGCGGGGGCCGCGCCCGGCGCCCCGTACTCCACGGTCGCCTCCACCCCGAAGTGGTCGGAGGGGAACAGCCCGTCGGGCCCCGGGGCGTCGCCCCGCAGCGCGGCTTCCCGGACCCGTGCGGCCCCGCCGGGGCCGAGGAGGATCCGGTCCAGCCGGGCGGCCCGGCCCGTCAGGGAGCCCACCGCCGCGAGGGGGTTGGCCCCCGGGTCGAAGGTCGGCGTGTCGTCGCCGTCCCCGTGGGCCTCGTTCCAGGCGTCCCGCAGCCCCAGCGCGGCTGCCGGTCCGGCGGCGCCCGAGCGGCCGTCGTTGAAGTCGCCGAGCAGCGCCACGGCGGCGTCCACGCCGCTCAGCCCCTCGGCGATCCGGGCCAGTTGGGTTTCGCGGACCGCGGCCCCGTTCTCGGTGTGGTCGCTGCTCAGGTGCGTGCCGGCGACGACCAGCGGCCCGGCCGCCGTGTCGACGGTGACCGCCACGACCGCCTTGTGCCGGCCCAGCATGTGCAGCCCCGACTCCCGCACCGGCAGCCGGCTGAGGATCACCAGCCCGCAGTCGGACACGTCCGGGGCGGCCGGGTCGGTGTACAGGGTGTACCCGTCGCGGACCCACGGCGCGGCCAGCAGCAGGGAGAGCAGCGGCCGTTCGACCTCCTGGAGCGCGATCACGTCGGCGTCGGCCGTCGCCAGTTCCGCCACCAGCATCGGCCGCCGCAGGGCGGTGGAGATGAGCGGGGCGTCGTAGCGGTCCCACAGGGTGTTCCAGGTCAGCAGCCGCACCCGCTCCGGCGGCGCGGCGGGGGATCCGGCCCGGACGGGCCGCCAGGCGCCGCCGTCCGCCGGGTCCCAGGCGTGCGGGGTGCGGGCGGTGAAGAAGGGGGTGCGCAGCAGGCGTTCCTCCCGGACCCGCCCGGCCGGTGAGGTGTCGATCAGGTCCACGCCGGTGGCCCGGTCCCACACCAGCTCCCCGTCGGCCTCGACGAACAGCACCCGGTGCCAGGGGATGTCGCCCCCGGGCACGAAGGAGGGCAGCGGGACCCGCTTGGGCGCGGCCCCGCGCTGGAGCAGCCCGAGGGTGAACCGCGCGGGGTCGAAGCGGGGGTCCCAGCGGACCTGGTGGTAGAGCTGCTCACTGGTACGCATCAGACGTGCTCCCCCTCGCCGCGCGGCCCGAGGCCGCCGGCCGTGTCCTCGATCGTGCCGCCCGCGCCGATGTACCAGGTCCGGTGGGCCTGGCCCGGGTAGGGCGGGGTGAAACGGCGCAGCTGCGCGGTCAGTACGGGCGCCGGTACGGGGTGCGGCCGTACGGCGTTGCGCCGCACCAGCTCCGCCTCCTCGACGAGCACCACCGCCCGGGTGACCAGCGCGTCACGGCGGCGTGCGACCGCCCCGGCCAGGCCGCGCTGCTGCTCGGTCAGGGAGGTGGCGTCCCACACCACCGTACCGCCGGCGGCCAGCGCCCGGTCCAGCCGGTCCAGGCCCTCGCGCAGCACTTCCGCGTTGGCCCGCTGGTCGGCGCGCGCACCCCGCGCGGCACGCAGGTCGTCCAGCGCCACGTACGCGTCCACGCCCGCCAGCCCCCGCGCGAAGGTGCTCTTCCCGCTGCCCGAAGGCCCGCACAGCTGCACCAGCCGGGGGAAGGCCCCCGGATCGCGCCACCGCCAGGTCGCCGCCACGGCCTCCTCGGCGGTGGAGATCCCGCCCCGGCCGAAGGCCTCGCGGGCCTTGGCCCAGCAGCGGTCGGCCGCCTCGGGGTCCAGCGGGGCGAGGGCCTCGCGGAGCCCGTCGCGCAGGGCGCCGAGCGGGTCCGGGCCGAGCAGCCCCGCCTCCTCGGCGTGCAGCGCGGACCACTCCACCCGTTCCCGGCCCGCGGCCCCGCCCGGCAGCGCCGCCGCCAGTGCGTGCAGCACCCCGAGGTCGGCGGCCGCGGCCATCCGTACGAGCCCCGCACGCCGTTCGGCGTCGGGGAAGGGCTCGCGCAGCGCCGGGTACAGCCCCACCAGGTCGGCGACCCGCCGCGCGGTCGGCATCCCGAGCGGCCCCGCGGCGAGCCGCGCCGCGAGGGCGGCCCGGGGTTCACGGTGCAGGGCTGCGGCGAGGATCCCGGCCAGCCGGGCCTCCCCGGTGCGGCCCGCCCCGTCGAGCCGGGCGGTGACCTCCGCGACGGCCTCCGCGTCGGCTTCCTCCGCCCCGGGTACGGCTTCCGCCCCGGGTACGGCTTCCGCCCCGGGCGCGGCATCCCACCCGAGCGCGCCGAGCAGCCCCGGCACGTCCGGTCCGGCGCCCGAACGGGCCGCCCACAAGGGGGCGGCGGGCCCGAGGCCGTTGGGCACCACGGGCGCGTACATCCAGTGCGTGTCGGTCTGCACGTGGCTGCCCCGGACCCACTTGGCCACGTACCGGCCGAAGTCCGCGCGCGTGAAGCCCGCCGTCGTCCGGACGACGTAGCCCTCCTGGCGGGTCGTGTCGACGCGCAGCCGTCGCAGCGAGCGCTCGTCGTAGGTGCCCCGCCAGAGCACGCGGGGGGTGGGGACGCCGAGCCGCCGCAGGAAGTCCACGGTGCGGTCCCAGTCGAGGCAGTGGTCGCCGTCCCACACGGAGAACCCGTAGAACCAGCTGTCGAGTTCCTCGTAGGCGAGCGAGTGGCGGGCGTAGAGGTTCTCCCCGCACACCCGCCGGCCGGGCGGTATCCCGGCGCCGATGCGGCCCTGGAGCCCCTTGACCCAGGCACGGGAGGGATGGTGCGCGGAGTCGAGGGAGCGGGCGTGGAGCCCGTCCGCGTAGAGGGTGGTGTTCTCCCCGTCGAGCTTCTCGGTGACGACCACCTCGCGCCCGGCCAGGTCCGAGGTGCCGCGGGCCCGTACGTCGTCGGCCGTGGCCCCGGGGGACCACGGCAGGTGGACCGTACGGGGGTAGTGGGTACGCATGATCGGCTCCAACGGGCGGGACGGGGTGCCTGGTCACTGTAGGTAAGGGGACCGGGCACATCCACCCGATTACGGCCCACCGCGCTCCAGGGGGCGGCCGGCCGTGGTCCAGGATGGTCCGCATGCGCTCCCTCTTCGACCCTCCCGAGCCCCGTCGCGTCCTGCCCGGCGAGTACCCCGTGTGGGAGGCGGCCCTCGCCCTCCTCAACCGGGACCTGGCGGTGACCCTGCCCGGGCAGGAACCCTTGCGGCTGCTGGCCGTCCCGCCCTGCGACGAGGACACGGACGAGGCCGGTACGGAGAGTGTCCACGTGGCTCTCGCCAACGGCGAGTGGCACGGCAACAGCCTGTACCCGAACGCGGCGGACGACCCGGACCGTGCCCTGGCCGCCGTCGCCGACGCCGCGCAGGAGACCGTCACCGAGCGGCTGTGGCAGGCGTGGCCGCTGTGCGCCGAGCACGACCTCGGCATGCATCCGCGCGAGGCGGACGGGCAGCTCGTCTGGTGGTGCGCGGGGGCGCCGGCACGCCGCGAACCGGCGCACGTCCGGGCGGCGGTGGGCGCGCTCGACACCCTCGTCCGGCCGCACCGCCCGAACCGCAAGAAGCGCAGGGCGTCCTGACGGCGCGACGGGCGGGCGTCGGCCCGTAGCCGACGGTTCACCGGCCGACCGTTCAGTACCCGACCGTGAACCGCCGCCCCGGGTGGGCGTCGCGCTCGATCTCGTCGAGCAGGGCGACGGCGAAGTCCTCCGTCGAGATCAGGCTGCGCCCGTCGTCGTCCACGACGAGGTCGTCGAGGCCCAGGCGGTACGTCCCCGTCCGCTCGCCCGGCTCGATCCGGGCCGCCGGGCTCAGGCTGGTCCAGCGGACCTCCTCCACGGGCACGGTCAGCAGGAAGTCGAGCGCCTCCCCGTGCGCGTGCATGACGGCGAGGACCGCTTCCGGGATGCCGGCCTGGTCCCAGACCAACGGGCCCCCGGGGGTGCGCAGCGACCCGGCCCCGCCCACGGTCACCACCCGGGGCCGCTCGTCCGGGCCGAGCGACTGGACCCCGCCGATCAGCGACCGGGCGGCCGTGACGATGGCCCCGGGATCCCCGGAGCCCGGCCCGAAGGCGCTCACGACCACGTCGTGCCCCGCCGCCACCTCCGCCACCGAGGCCGGGTCCAGGACGTCGCCGCGCTCCACGTCGGCGCCGTCCGGCACGGTGCGCCGCGCGGGATCGCGGACGACGGCCGTGACCTGGTGGCCGCGGCCGAGTGCCTCGTGCAGCACCCGGCCGCCGATCGTGCCGGTCGCGCCGAGCAGGGCGATCTTCGCCATGGCCCACTCCCTGGGGACGGGGGCCCCGGCCGGGCCCCGACCGGCCCATCCAACCGGCCGGGCCGGGCGCCGCGCGGCAGCCGGGCCGGGGCCAGTCGGATGACCTCAGCGGCACAGGGCGACGATGTCCGGCGACACCGTCCCCCGGGCGGCCCTGCACAGCGGGGCCATGTCGTACGAACGGCCGGGCGCGGGCGGCGCCTTGGGCCGTACGGGCTTCTTCGCGCGGGGCTTGGCGGCCCGCGCCGGGGCGGGCGCCGGGGCGTGCGCGTGGCCGGGGGCGCGGGCGGGCGCGCGGTGGGCCGGGCGGTCGGGCCGGTCCGCCCGTCGCGGCGGCCGGTCGTCCCCCCGGCGCGGAGCCTCGGCCTGGGCTCCGGCTCCGGCCGCGGGAGCCTCGGCGGCCTCAGGGCTCGCGGCGCCATCGGGCGTCGGGGTGCCCGGCGCCGCCGGCGGCGCCGCGACCTCGGGCAGCACCCCCAACGGCAGCCCCCGCCCCGACAGTCCGGCCGGCGCCTGCCGGGGAGCGCGGGGCGGATCGCCCGGCCGTACGGTCACGCACCCGGCGGTCGGAACCAGCATCAGCACGGCGAGGAGGAGGGGCAGGGCCCGGCGCGACTGCATCCGCCCACCCTGCCGTACGCGGACCCCACCGGGCGCCCCAGCTCACACGGACGGGTGAGCGGCGCACGGCCGAGGAACTTGAGGAACCGCAGGTGACGGAGTCGCGCGGGGTGTAACGGTCTTCATCGTCTCCCGCTTGACCTCCTGGCCGCCCTTCACGAACACCCGGTCGACGGACCCGTCGAAGCCCTCCGGCGGGGACAACGACTCGTACTTCGGCCCGCTGCCGAGGAGCGTGGTGGGCTGCTCGACGTTGGTCCCCGGTTCGGCCCGCTCCGCGCGGTCGCCGATCCGCAGGACCGGCGGGGCGGCGGCCGCCGAGCCCCGCTCGCGGGCCAGGGTCTGGCGGGCCTCGGCCCGGCTCGTGCCGCCGATGTCGACGCCGCGCACCTTCGTACCCGCCGCGATCTCCTCCCCGGCCAGGAGGAGCCCCGCGGCGCACAACCCGCCGAAGGCGAGCGCCGCGGCGCATGGCTGTCGTTTCTCCTCCGGCCGGTCACGTGGTCGGACCAGCGGTTTTCAAGGCCGCCGATCCGCAGGACGGAGGCTATCAAGATCGACATAACCAGGTAATAAGGAGGTATAGGGGCGGTAAAACGGATTCAGTCCCTCCGGCCAGGTCGCCGCCGTAACCGCCGGACCGCGCCCGCTGTTGCACACACGGCGGGTCCACCCACGGCGAACGGAGTTCCCATGCCCCAGCTGACCGACGATCCCGAGCGCGCCGGCACCTGGATGACACCGGCGGAGTACGGGGCCTCGCGCGCCGCGCTCTGGACCGGAGCGGTCGTCCTGGTCACCGACCCCGACGGGCGGGTGCTGGTCCAGAGCGTCGACTACCGCACCGACCGCCTCCTGCCCGGCGGCGCCGTGGACGCGGGGGAGTCCCCGGCCTCCGCCGCCGCCCGCGAGATGCGCGAGGAACTCGGCGTCGAGGGCCACTACCCGCGTGGGCTCGCCGTCGACTGGATCCCCGCCGACACCCCCGGCTTCCCGCCCGAGATGCGCTTCCCCGGCGAGATCCTCCACGTCTACGACGGCGGCACCTGGACCCCCGAGCGGATCCGCGCCGTCCGCCTGCCCGCCCAGGAGATCACCGGCATCCACTTCGCGGAACCCGCCGACCTGCCCGCCCTCATGGACGCCGGCGACGCCCGCCGGGCCCTGTCCGCCCTGCGCGCCCGCATCAACGGCGCCGGGCCCGCCCTGCTGGAGGACGGCCGCCCCACCACCCCCACCACCCTCGACCGGCTCGGCGTCCTGCGCACCCCCCGCACCCCGCAGCACGGCACCTGGCACCCCGGCCCCGTCCCCACCCACCTGCCCGTACGCGACCACACCGGCTGGCTCTTCGCCCCCGACGGCCGGGTCCTGCTGCTCATCGCCCGCGCCACCGGAACCGCCCACCTCCCCCCGGCCCCGGCGGAACCCGCCGCCGGCTCCTTCCCCCTCGGCTACCGGTACGCCGACCGGGGCGCCCTGGCCCGCACCGCGGCCCGCCTCACCGCGCTCGCCCCGGCCCCCGACCCGGCGTACGCCCGGGTGCTCGCCACCCCGGAACAGGTGCGGGAGCTGAGCGACTGGGGCCCGGCGGGGCGCGAGGAGCTCGCCTGCGCGCACGCCGCCCGCGCCCGCCTCTCCCTGCCCGCCGCACCCCGCACCCCGCCCACCGAGCTCCCCGAGCGGGGCCTGCGCTGGTGACGCCCCGGCCGCCGCGACCCGGCCCGGCAATCCGGCTCCCGCGGCGGCCGGTCCCGCAGCATGGGGCCATGACGGACACCGTGATCGACTACACCCTCTACATCCAGGCCGATCCGGCCCGGGTCTGGCAGGCCCTCACCGAGCCCGCTTTCACCCGCCGCTACTGGGGCCTGAGCTTCGAGACGGACTGGGCGGTGGGCTCGCCGATGACGTGGATCGAGCGCGGCGCGCGCACCAGCGACCCCGCCCAGGTGGTCCTCGACTGCGTCCCGGACCGCCGGCTCTCCTACGCCTGGCACACCTTCACCCCCGAGTGGGCCGCCTCCGCGGGCGTCGGCGAGGAGCTGCGCGCCGAGCTGGCGGGCGAGCCGCGCACGCGGGTGACGTACGAGATCGAGCCGGTCGGGGACACCCTCGCCCGGCTCACCATCCGGCACGAGGGGTTCGCACCGGGCGGCACCCTCATCGGGATGTGCGGGCGGGCCTGGCCGCTGCTCGCCTCCAGCCTCAAGACCCTGCTGGAGACCGGTGCCCCGCTGCCGGAGCCGGGACACGAGCCCGAGCAGGGCTCCGGCGGGCACGAGGCAAACCGGAACTGACTCCTCCGGGGGCGGGCGCCGACCGGCCCCGTCCCCTGCCCGCCGGGGTCCTCGGCACGCCTGTGATGATCATGTGTAGCGACCACGAATCAGGAGCGTTGACATGGCACATGACCAGGCACATGACGAGGCACTCGACCAGGCAGTCGACCAGGCGTTGGACCAGGCGTTGGACCAGGCGCGCGACGGGGCGTCCGGCCCGGCGGGCGAGCCGGCGCCGGCGCACCGCCGCGTCGTGATCACGGCGGCGGGACGCGACTTCGGCCGGACCCTCGCCCTGCGGTTCGCCGACCGCGGCGACGAGGTGTACCTCTCCGCCCGCACCCTCGAAGCCGCCGAAGGCGTCCGCGCGGAGATCATCGCCCAGGGGCACGACGCCGGCCGGGTCCACGCCTTCGCCTGCGACCTCACGGACCCGGCGTCCGTACGGGCCTTCGCCACCGGGGTCGCCGCCCGCACCGGGCACATCGACGTCCTGGTCAACAACGGCTCCCGCTACCAGCACGGCACCGACCTGCTGTCCGCCTCCGACGAGGACGTCGTCGAGACCCTCGCCTCCGGCGCCACCGGCACCGTCCTGGCGACCAAGGCCTTTCTCCCGCTGCTCCTGAACTCCGCCCGGCCCGACATCGTCACCATGGTCTCCGGCTGCGGCGAGGCCGGGAACGACCGGTCCGACGCGCACGACGCCTTCTACGCCGCCAAGAACGCCCAGGCCGGCTTCACCGAGATCCTCTCCCGCCGGCTGCGCGACCGGGGCGTGCGCGTGATCTCCCTCTACCCGCCGGACTTCGACAACCACGACCCGCTGTCCCCGGCCTGGGAGGAGGCCCCGCGCACCGCCAAGGACCCGCTCACCGCGCAGTCCCTGGTGGACTGCGTCTTCTTCGCCGTCGGACAGCCCCGCGACTGCTTCATCAAGTCCTTCTACTTCGAGCAGGTCTGAGACCCAGGGCCGCTTCCCGCCCGCTGACGGCGGTACGACCGTCGTGGCGCGGGAGAACGCGCGGGACGCGGGCGTGATCGCCTGCACCGCGCACTCCGTGGTCTTCACCGACGAGGACCCGGAGCGGGTACGGTCGGCCCACCCGCACTTCCTCGCCGCGTTCCTGGAACGCACCGGGCGGACCACCGACTGCGTCGACCTGCTCACCGTCGCCGGCCCGCTGACCGGTCCACCCCCGCTCGAACCGTGCCGGACCGCCGGTCCGGACCACCCCCGGGTACGGCGGGCCCGGCGGCGCCGGGACGACGTACGGGTGTGGGCGGCCGACGGCGGGGTGCCGGTGCTCGGCCGGGGCGTGGCGGGCCGCTGGGAGGCGGCCGTCGAGGTGGACGAGACCGCCCGTCACCAGGGCCTGGGCCGGGCCCTGGCCCGTGCGGCCCGCCACCTGGTGCCGGAGGGACGGCCGGTCCGGTCCCAGCGGGCGGCCGGAAACGCCTGCGGCGTCCGGGCCTTCCAGGCCGCCGGGTTCCGCCCGGTCGGCGCGGAGGCGCTGCTCCTGGCGCGCCGAGACCCCGCCGGGGGCCACCCCGGGGCACCACCCGTTCACACCGGTCGTGTGGAATGGACGGTATGGGGAGACGCGAGCACCAGACGACCCGGCCGCCGGCCGCCACCCCGGCGCCGGCGGCAGTGGCCCCGGCCGGACAGCCGGCAGCGCCTTCGGGGGCCCCGGCGGGCAACCGGCCGGCGACACCGGCCGTGGCCCCTACCGGGACCCCGGCGGTTGCTGCCCGGGCCGTGGCCCGGCCCGTCGTACCGGCCCAGACCCAGGCCGACGGCCCCACCCCGCGGACCGTCCGCCGCCCCGCCCCGACGGCGCCCGCGCCCGTCCCGGGGACGGAGCCCGACCGCTGGCGGTACGCGCAGTACCTCGACCGGCTGGCCGCCGTGGCGGGGACCGCGGGGGAGGCCGTCGCCGTGGCCGAGGTGCTGTGCGACCCGGACCCGGTGATGGCGGAGAGCGCGGTCGTCACCCACCTCGACCGACGGGCCCTGCGGCTCCTGCCCGACGCCGGTTTCCCCGGCTGGGCCCGCGCCCTGCGCCCCGTGCTCGACGGCCGGGCCTTCGCGGCCCGCCGGCTGCGCGAATGGACCCTGCTCCAGTCGATCGCCTCCGGCGCGGCCTGGTCCCCGGCGGAACTCACCGCCGCCTCCGACTGGTGCCAGCGCACCGCCGCCCAGACCCTGGCCTCCCCGGACCCGCGCGCGCTGGCTCTGCTGGCCGCCGCCGCCCGGACCCACCGCGTACGCAACGCCGCGGCCCAGCGACTGCGCCGGCGCGCCATCGCCTGAGCCCGCCCGACGGGAACGACCTCCTCGCGGAGCGCCTCGCACGCCCGGGCCTCGGCGGGGTCGGAGGCTGCGGGGGCGGTTGTGGCGGGGGTGCGGAGGGGGTTTGTGACCACCTGCCCGGCCCCGGGGACCCCCGGCGGGTAAAGCGGAGGCCTCCGTGCCGAACAGGTCTCGTCACATGGCGGTGCGAGGGCTTATGGTCTGCTTACCTGGCCGGGTATCAGCGTTGAACCGATGCCATTCCACTGGAGGATGACTCTCCGTGCCGCACGTTTCCCAGGCTCCCGTCACCGCTCCCGACGTCGAGCCCGCGCCGCCCGAGCCCAGCACCTTCGGCGAGGTCAAGGGCTGGTTCTCGGCGTACGACCAGGTGCTGTTCGACTGGTTCCTGACGCGCCAGAACGAGGACCACGAAGCCTCGGGCGACATCCTGGAACTGGGGGTGTTCATGGGCAAGAGCGCGATCTTCCTTGCCGGATACCTGCGCGACGGCGAGGAGTTCACCGTCTGCGACCTCTTCGACTCGCCCGCGCCCGACGACTTCAACCTCGCCGAGATGCGGGACTCGTACCCGACGCTCACCCGCCGCGGCTTCGAGACGAACTACCTGGCCTTCCACGAGGCCCTGCCGACCGTCATCCAGGCCCCGACCTCCGTCGTCGCGGACCGGGTGCGCCCGGGCAGCTGCCGCTTCGTCCACGTGGACGCCTCCCACCTGCACGAGCACGTGGTGCAGGACATCGCCTCCTCGCGCCCGGTCGCCACCCCGGACGCCGTGGTGGTCTTCGACGACTACCGCGCCGCCCACTGCCCCGGCGTCGCGGCCGCCGTCTGGGCCGCCGTGGCCACCGGCGAGCTGCACGTGATCGCCGTGTCCGCCTCGAAGCTGTACGCGACCTGGGGCGACCCCGCGCCCCACCAGGCGGCGCTGCTCGGCTGGCTGGAGGGCCGCACCGACCTGTGGCACGGCGTGGACATCGTGCACGGCCGCCCGCTGGTGCGCATCGGCGACGAGGGCGTGACGGCGCCGCCCCCGCCGAAGCCGCTGCGGGCCCCCGCCGAGAGCGAGCCCCAGGCTCCGGCCGTCCCGGCCCCCGCCCCGAAGGCCGCCGCCGTCCGGCCGGGGGCGCACTGGCGCAGGCTCGCCAAGGACCTGCTCCCGCCGCTGCTCACCCGCGCGATCGTGGCCCGGCGCCGCCGCCGCGCCTGAGCCGTACGCCTCCGGCGCCGGCCCCCGGGAGCGGGAACCGGCGCCGGAGGCGTACGGACGAGGGTCAGGGCGTCACGGGGTCACCGGGTCAGGGGGTCAGGCCCTTGCGGACGCGGGCCGCGCGGCGGGCCTCGGCGGCCTGCCGCGCCTCGATGGTCTTGCGGGACTCCTTGCCCTTCCCGGGCCGTCCCGGCCGGGTGCCGATCCCGCGGAAGCCGAGGTCGGAGCCGCTGGGCCGCCCCTTGGCGTCGGTCGGCGCCGACCCGGACAGCGGTACGCCCGAGGGCGCCTTCGCCCCGGTGATCCGGCTGAGCGCCGCCTCGCCGGAGCGGACCTGGGTGATGGTGGGCCGGATCTTGGCGTCGGCCATCAGGCGCACCATGTCCCGCCGCTGGTTCGGCGTCACCAGGGTGACCACCTTGCCGGACTCGCCCGCGCGGGCGGTGCGCCCGCCGCGGTGCAGGTAGTCCTTGCTGTCGGCCGGCGGGTCCACGTTGACCACGAGGTCGAGGTCGTCGATGTGGATGCCGCGCGCGGCGACGTTCGTCGCGACGAGGACCGTGACCAGGCCGTCCTTGAACTGGCCGAGGGTGCGGGTGCGCTGCGGCTGGGACTTGCCGCTGTGCAGCCCCTCCGCGCGTACGCCCATGGCCCGCAGGTGCTTCACGAACTGGTCGACCCCGTGCTTGGTGTCCAGGAACATCAGCACCCGGCCCTCGCGGGCCGCGATCTCCGTCGCCGCCGAGACCTTGTCGGCCGCGTGGATGTGGAGGACGTGGTGGTCCATGGTGCCGACGGACGCCGACTGCGGGTCGACCGAGTGCGACGCCGGGTCCTTGAGGTAGCGGCGCACGAGCTGGTCGACGTTGCGGTCCAGGGTGGCCGAGAACAGCATCCGCTGCCCGTCGTGGTGCACCTGGTCCAGGAGCTCGGTGACCTGCGGCATGAACCCCATGTCGCACATCTGGTCGGCCTCGTCCAGGACGGTGATCTTCACCCGCTCCAGGTGCACGTCGCGCCGCCCGACGAGGTCGCTGAGCCGCCCGGGGGTGGCGACGACGACCTCCACGCCGGTGCGCAGGGCGCCCGTCTGGCGGCCGATGGACAGCCCGCCGACCACGGTGGCCATGCGCAGCTTCAGGGCCTGCGCGTACGGGGTCAGGGCCTCGGTCACCTGCTGCGCCAGCTCGCGCGTGGGGACGAGGACCAGCGCGAGCGGCCGCTTCGGGTCCGCCTGCTGGCCCGCGGTGCGTGCCAGCAGGGCCAGGCCGAAGGCCAGGGTCTTGCCGGAGCCGGTGCGGCCGCGGCCGAGGATGTCGCGGCCCGCGAGGGAGTTGGGCAGGGTGGCCGCCTGGATCGGGAAGGGCTCCCGGACCTCCAGGTCGGTCATCGTCCTCACCAGCTCAGGGGGCAGGCCGAGTTCCTCGAACGAGGACACCGGGGGCAGGGCCGGCGTGGCCGTGCGGGGCAGGGTGAACTCACCCTGCGGGCCGAGGGTCCGGGGGGTCTTGCCACCGCCCTTGGCGGAGCCCTTGGCCCCCGGCCTGGAGCCTGCCTTCGCTCCGGCCTTGATGCCGAAACGCCCGTGAGCTGACGGGTTCTTCATGCAGAACCTTTCGTGAGGAGAGCGGGCGCGCAGCGGCCCGGACGGTGAACGGCGACGAGCCGGGGTCCGTACCCCTCGGTACGGACCCCGGCTCGTCGTACGCATCCGCACCGGGCGAAACCGCCCCGCGCCTCAAGTTTTCCGGCCATTTTACCAGTCGGAGCCTACGGCGCCGGGGGGCCCGGCTCCCCGGTCCGCACCTGCGCCAGGTGGGCCCGCATCTCCACCGTCGCCCGGCCGAACCAGTCGGCGATGACGGCGACCTCGTCGGGGGTGTACTCGGCGAAGACGGCGCCGAGCCGGTCGTAGAAGGGCTGGTAGACGGCGATCACCCGGGCGGCGGCCGCGGGGTCGGCCACCACCCGCACCCGCCGCCGGTCGCCGGGATCGGGCCGGCGGTGCGCGTACCCGGCCCGCTCCAGCCGGTTGAGGACCCCGGTCACGGCCCCGGTGGTGAGGTTCGTCAGCTCGGCGAGACCGCCGGCGGACAGGGGTGTCTCGCACGCGGCCAGGATGTGGGCGAGGCAGGTCAGGTCGGTGACGTTGAGCCCGAGGAGCTGCGCCACCTCCTGCTGGCCGATCAGGCCGAGGGACACGTACTGGTCCATGCGTGCGATCGCCTCCCCGGCCGTGGCCGGGGGGCGGGGCTTGCCGTGCACCCACACACTCCTTAGTATCTAAGTTACTTAGCTCGTGAGGTAAAAGATCCTCCTCCCGAGCCTACTGCCGTCCGTCCTCGCAGGGAGAATCATGAGCGCGTCGCACGCAGTCGACCACGGCCACACGGTGGCCGGCTGGACCGGCACCGCCCTGGCCCTGGTGGGCTTCACCGGAGCGGGCCTCGGCGTGGTGGCCGCCTGGACCCCGGGCATCTGGCTCGGCCTCGCCGTGGTCGCCCTGTCGGGGCTGGTCACCTGGCTGCTCCACCTCGCCGGCTGGGGCAAGCCCACCGGTCCGCGCCCGGTCGCCGAATGGGACTGGCGCGTCCGGGACTCCTCCGCCCGGGCCGGGCACGCCGACTGCCTCGGCTGCCGGATCAGCGGGCCGCGGCGAGCCGCCGCAGCAGCCCTGCCCGCTCGATCCGCCGCGTCGTTGCCCGCTGCGGATAGCAGCGCATGAACATCCGGGTGAAGTGCTCCCCGTAGTGGATCACCGGCGTCCCCGCGACCTCGTACGGATCCATCAGCAGGGGCCGGATCCGGGCGTCGAACCGCGGCTCGTGGAAGTAGGCGAGCGTGAAGCGCTCGCGGTCCGCGAGCCGGACCCGGTGCGGGGTGGACAGCAGGGCGCCGCCCGTCAGGAACTGCAGGATGTCCCCCGGGAACACGGTGAGCACCCCGGGCACCGGGGGCACGTACCGCCAGCCGCTTGCGTCCTCGGCGAAGCCCGCCGTGCTCTCGTCCGGCAGCCAGTTGCGGGGCCGCCGCTCGCCCCTGACCGGCGGGCGCACGTACAGCCCGCCGACCTCGTCCTGGGCGGCGATCACGAGCAGCCCGTAGTCGGTGTGCGCGCCGATCCCGCGCTCGGTCGTGGCGGAGGCGGGCGGGAAGCGCAGCACCCGCATGTGGTGCCAGCCGCCCCGGGTCAGGTCCGCGAGCCGGCCCACGGCGGAGCTCTCCAGGCCCAGGCCGAGCGCCACCAGCGGCAGCAGCCGGTCGCCGAGGCTCCCCACCCCGTCCAGGTACGTCTCCATGGCCGCCCGGTAGTCGAGGCCGGGCCACGGCACCGGGCCGTGGCAGGGCAGCTCCTGCTCGCCGCCGCCCGGCAGGTCGGGGGTGATCGTGAAGATCTCCGACGCGTCCCGCTCGCCCGCCGTCTCCTCCTCGCCGGAGGCGATGTACCCGCTGTACGAAAGGTCGTTGACGCACGCCGCCTTCGCGGCCAGGGGCTGCGCGAAGAACCGCCGGCTCGCCGCCAGGGCGGCCCGGGTCCGCTCCCGCTGCTCCGCGTCGGCCGCGATCTGGAAGATGCCGTCGCGCCGCCAGGCCGCGACCATCGCCCGGCCGAGCTCCACGTCGGCCGCCGAGCCCGTCACCCGGTGCGGTGCCCGGAACGTCGAGAAACCGCTCATGTCCGTCCCCTCCTCGTGCCGTGAAGGTGCCCGTTCCTCCCTCAGGCACGGACGGGGCGGCCAGAAGTTCGATCCACCCCGGTTGGCCGCGCCCGGAGTGTGGTCCGGGTGGCGGGTGGGCAGTATCGAGACGGCTGCGCATGCGGCCCGAGTGGAACGTTGAGAAGGATCAGTACTGATGGCAACTGGCATCGTGAAGTGGTTCAACGCCGAGAAGGGGTTCGGCTTCATCCAGCAGGACAACGGCGGCCCGGACGTGTTCGTGCACTTCTCCGCCATCCAGGGGACCGGCTTCAAGGAGCTGGCCGAGGGCGCGAAGGTCGAGTTCGACGTCACGCAGGGCCCCAAGGGACCCCAGGCAGAACAGGTGGTCCAGACCGGCTAGGACCGCTTCACGAGCCCAGCCCGTGAGAGGAGCCCCCGCCGGTCAGCCGGCGGGGGCTTCCGCGCGGTGCAGGGCCAGCAGCAGCGCCCAGACGTGGTCCGCGAGCTCCTCGGGGCCGGCCGGGACCAGGTCGTGCAGCCAGTCCGCCAGGACCCCGGTGAAGGCGGCCGCGACCGCCGAGGCCACCAGGTCCGGGCGCGGGGCGCCGACCGCCTCCCGCTCCGCACGGGCCCGCGCGCGCAGTTCCCGGCCGAGGCGTTCGCCGAGCGGCCCGCCGCCGCCGGGCAGGAGCAGCGGGCGGTACAGGGCCGCGTGGCCGGCGACCCCCGCGAGGTAGCCGGCGAGGGCGGCCGGCGGGCGGGCCGGGGCGACCGAACCCGGGCCGGTCTGCCAGGCGTGCAGGGCGTCCACCGCCGCGTGCGCGACGTCCGCGCAGGCGTCGACGGCCAGCGCGGGGAGGTCCTCGTAGTGCAGGTAGAACGTGGCGCGGCCGACCCCGGCGCGACGGACCACGGCCGAGACGCTCACCTCGGCGAGCTCCCGCCCCGCGCCGCACTCGGTGAGCAGGGCCGCGCACAGCCGGGCCCTGGTCCGCGCGGTCCGCGGATCGGCGGCCCGCGGCGCGGGGGGCGGGGCAGGCTCGGCGGCGCTCATGCCGCGAGCAGGGAGGCGCCCAGGGCGAGCGCGCCGGGCAGGGCCTGGGCGATCAGGATGCGGCGGTTGGCGGTGGCGGCCCCGTAGACCCCCGCGACGATCACGCAGACGAGGAAGAACACCTGGGTGGCGAGGGAGCCGGTGACCAGCCCCCACACCAGGCCGGCGGCCAGGAAGCCGTTGTAGAGCCCCTGGTTGGCGGCGAGCGGGGCGGTGAGGCGTGCGGTGTCCGCGTCGAAACCGGACAGTGCGCGGCCGGGCGGCCGCTGCCACAGGAACATCTCCAGGACCAGGAAGTACGCGTGCAGCGCGGCGACGACGCCGATGAGAACCTGCGCGACCGTGTGCACGGCCACCACCTCCAGGGCATGATGCGAACGGACCGGATTTCCTGGACAACTGTACAGGAAATCCGGTCCGCGTCCGTACGGACGTACGCCCCTGTGCCTCAGCCCTCCCGGACGGAGATCGCCGACACGGGGCAGGCCCGCACGGCCTCCCGCAGCAGCGGGCCGCCGTGCCCGTCCTGCGGCCCCGGCAGCACCTCGCTGAAGCCGTCGTCGTCCTGGGTGAACACGTCGGGCGCGGTCAGCGCGCACTGGCCCGCGCCGATGCAGACGTCCCGGTCCACGGAGATCCGCATGCCGCTCACCAGGTCACGGGGAGTTCGAGCATGCCCTGGATGGTGTCCCCGGGCTTGAAGGGGATCCGGTCGGGATCCGCCGCCAGCCGCAGTCCCGGCAGCCGGTCGAAGAGGGTCCCGAGGGCGATCTCCATCTCGGCGCGGGCCAGGTTCTGGCCGAGGCACTGGTGGATGCCGAAGCCGAAGGCCAGGTGGTGGCGGGCCGGCCGGTTCCAGTTCAGCGCGTCGGGCTCCTCGAACACCGCCTCGTCGCGATTGATGACGGAGGTGGAGAAGACCACCCCGTCGTCCGCGCGGATCGTGACCCCGCCGGTCTCGATGTCGCTCGTGGCCACCCGCAGCAGGCTGTCGGCGATCGACAGGAACCGCATCAGCTCCTCCACCGCCTCCGACAGCAGCGTCGGATCGGCGCGCAGCTCGGCCAGCTGCTCGGGATGCCGCAGCAGGGTGTAGGTGCCCAGGGAGATCATGTTCGCCGTGGTCTCGTGGCCCGCGACCAGGAGGACCACGGCCATGGAGGCGAGTTCGCCGACGTCGGTCTCGCCGGTCTCCAGGCGCGTGGCGATCAGCTCGTCCAGCAGCCCGCCGCCCGGCTCGGCGCGCTTGCGCCGGATCAGGTCCACCAGGTACTCGTCGAGCGCGACGCGTGCCGCCTCGACGTCGGCGAGTTCGGGGCCGCGCAGCAGCCGCCGCGACTGCCCCTCGAAGAACTCGTGGTCCTCGTAGGGGACCCCGAGCAGGTCGCAGATCACCATGGACGGCACCGGCAGCGCGAAGGCGCCGACCAGGTCCGCCCCCGGGCCGGCGGCCAGCATCGAGTCGATCAGCCGGTCGACGGTCTGCTGGATACGGGGCCGCAAGCCCGCCGTCCGCTTCAGCGTGAAGCTCGGGATGAGCATCCGGCGCTGGGCGTTGTGCACGGGATCGTCCACCCCGAGCAGCGCGGTGCGGCGGATCTGCAACCCCTTGAACCGCCGGCTGGGGGTCGGGAAGCCGGCGTTGCGCCGGTCCGTGGACAGCCGCGGGTCGGCGAGCAGGGCGCGCGCCTCGGAGTGGCCGGTGACCACCCATACGGACCGGCCGTCGAAGAGGGTGACCCGGGAGAGCGGCCGGCCGTCCCTCAGGGGCTGGTAGGCGGCCGGCGGGTGGTAGGGGCAGGTGCGGTCCTGCGGGAAGGCCAGGACGTCGGGCACGGTGTCGGGCAGGGTGTTGGACAGGGCCTCGGACATGAAAGCAACACCTCGCAAGCGATGGTTCCGTCTCGCCGGACTCCATTACATGCCTAGGGCACCTATCTCACCTATGCCACTTTCGGCCAGCCTGCCCAGGTTCACCCGCAGGGCGGCGGCCCTAGGGCCTGTCGTCAAACTCGCGTCTGCCCCGGGCGACGACGCGAGTTTGACGACAGGCCCTAGAGGTGCGGCTCCAGGAAGGCGCGGAACTCCTCGTGGGTCAGCGGGCCCTCGTGCCGGGCCAGCTCCTCGCCGGCCCGCGCCTCGCCCGGCTCGCCGCCGCCGTGCAGCAGGACCACCGTCGGCGAACCGGTCACCTCGTAGCGGCGGACCGGCGCCGGGCAGCGGGTGATGTCGGCGCGCACGGCCGTCAGCCGGGCCCCGTACTCCTCGGCCAGGTCCGCGACGAGGCCGTCCATCACCTTGGCGGCCCCGACGGCCTTCGGCCAGCTGCCGACGAAGTACGCGAGGACCGGGCCCCGCGCCATGCCGACGACGAAGTCGAACTCCTGGTTCTCCAGTGGCCGGTGTACCCGAGGGGCCATGGGTGGTGCTCCTTGTGTCGCGTGGTGCCGTGAGCGTCAGCGTAGGTGGTGCCGACGAGCGCCGCGGGCGCCGGGGGCGCCCGGGCCGGGGTCTTGAGTCGTACGCCGCGTCCGGACGCTCCTGGACCACGGGGAGGGCCTGCCCGTGCCGGAGGGCTGAACGGGGCCGTTGTCAGTGGCTCCTGTGAAGCTGGGGCCATGGACGACAGGATGCTGCGGCGCCGGGTCTACGGCGCCGACCACGACGACCCCGACCCGGGCCCGCGCCCCGGCCACGCCTACGGCGAACTCGTGGGCGGCCCCCTCGACGGGCTCCTCCTCGACGTCACCGGCTGGAGCGGCCCGCAGCTCGCCGAGGAGGCCCGGCTGCCCACCGAGATAGGGCGCTACGGGGCCGGCGGCCGGGCCCACTACCGCCGCCGCGCCGAGGACCCCGGGCGCTGGGACTGGGCGGGGGACAGCCCCTAGTGCTGTGACCAGGACGCGGCGGAGCCCCCGGTCCGCCGACGTGCGACCGGGGGCTCCGAAGGACCCTTCCGCCCCGGGGGCCGGTCCGGATGCGGGGAGGTCAGCCGGACGCGGCGGCGCGGCTCACGCCACGGGCCCACAGCACCAGCGGGACCTGGAGCGGCAGCCGCCCGAAGGCCACCGCGCGGGCGGCGGCCGAACCCTGCCGGGAGTCCAGGGCGAACTTCACGTTCGCCGGGAACACCCCGACGAAGAACGCCGCGGAGGCCAGCGCGGCCACCCGCCGGGTCCGCGGGTGGGCCACCCCGGCGGCCAGCGCCAGCTCGGCCGCCCCGCTCGCGTACGTCCACCCGCGCGGGGTCCCCGGCAGGGACCTCGGGACGGTCGCGTCGAACGGCTTCGGCGCGACCGCGTGCGCCACCGCCGCCCCGGCCAGAAGACCGGCCAGCAGCAGCGGTGAGGAGGGGGTGCGGGGCATCGGGAGTCCTCTCGGAGTGGCCAGGGCCGCGATCCTACTCGCCGGTAGGGGGTGGCCGGAAGGTGTGCCCCCGCCTGCCGATGGCCGCCCGCCGACGCCCTCCCGACCTCCTCCCGGCGCGGCCCGGTGGCCCCCCGCGAAGAATCTCCGAAGAATTTTCCCCGGAGCTGTCGATCCGGGCGCTCCCCGTTCGACGTACAGGTGAGCGGCGGGGAGAGCCCCCGCCCTCCCGACCGAGGAGTCACCATGCCCCGCTTCCTGAACCTGATCCGCATCGACGAGCAGGACCTGCCGCCCGAGGAGTTCCCCCCGGGGTTCGAGCAGCGCATCGGCACCCTGCTGGAGGAGATGACCAAGGCCGGGGTCCTGCTCGACACCGCCGGTCTGCTCCCCACCTCCCAAGGCACCCGCGTCGACTGGTCCGGCGGGAAGACCGGCTTCACCGACGGCCCCTTCACCGAGACCAAGGAGGTCGTCGGCGGCTACTTCCTGATCCAGTGCAAGGACAAGGCCGAGGCCGTCGAGTGGACCAGGCGCTTCCTGGAGCTGCACCCGGAGAGCTGGCACGTCGGCGCCGAGGTCCGCCAGATCCAGGAGATGTGAGCCGGCGGCGCGCCCCGCGCCGCGTTTGCCCCGCCGCGTCACGGCTGCTCTGATGGGTGGCCGTGACGGCAGCGAGTACGGCCCAGGCGGTCGAAGCGGCGTTCAGGATCGAGTCCGCGCGGATCATCGCGGTCGTCGCGCGCATCGTGCGCGACGTGGGCATCGCCGAGGAGATCGCGCAGGACGCGCTGGTCGCCGCCCTGGAGCAGTGGCCCGCGTCGGGCGTCCCGGACCGGCCGGGAGCCTGGCTCACCGCCACCGCCCGCAACCGGGCCGTCGACCTCGTCCGCCGCCGGGAGGCCTACGGGCGCAAGCTCGCGGAGGTCGGCCGGAGCCTGGAGGACGCGCCGCCGCCCCCGGACCCGGCCGACCCGGACGACATCGACGACGACCTGCTCCGGCTGATCTTCACCGCCTGCCACCCGGTGCTGGCGACCGAGGCCCGGATCGCCCTCACCCTGCGCCTGATGGGCGGGCTCACCACCCAGGAGATCGCCCGCGCCTTCCTGGCCACCGAACCGGCCGTCGCCCAGCGCATCGTCCGCGCGAAGCGGACCCTGGCCAAGGCGTCGGTGCCCTACGAGGTCCCGTACGGCGCCGACCGCGACGCCCGCCTCGCCTCCGTCCTGGAGGTCGTCTACCTCGTCTTCAACGAGGGCTACTCGGCCACCGCCGGCGACGACCTCGTCCGCCCGGCCCTCTGCGAGGACGCCCTGCGCCTCGCCCGGCTCCTCACCGCACTGATGCCGAAGGAGCCCGAGGTGCACGGCCTGTGCGCGCTGCTGGAGTTCCAGGCCTCGCGCACGGCCACCCGCACCGGCCCCGACGGCGAGCCGGTGCTCCTCGCCGAGCAGAACCGCGCCCGCTGGAACCGGATGCTGATCCGGCGCGGCGTGGAGGCCCTGCACCGCGCCGGCACCGGCCCGTACTCCGTCCAGGCGGCCATCGCGGGCTGCCACGCCACCGCCGTCCGCTACGAGGACACCGACTGGGCCGCCATCGCCACCCTCTACGGGGCGCTCGCCCGGCTGACGCCCTCACCCGTCGTCGAGCTGAACCGGGCCGTCGCCGTCTCCATGGCCGAGGGCCCCGCGGCGGCCCTCCCGCTCGTCGACGCCCTCGCCGAGGAGCCCGCCCTGCGCGCCTACCACCTGCTGCCGAGCGTACGGGGAGACCTGCTGGAGCGGCTCGGACGCGGGAGCGAGGCCCGCGCCGAGTTCGAGAGGGCGGCCTCCCTCACCCTCAACGCCCGGGAACGGGACCTGCTGCTGGGCCGCGCGGCCGCCCTCGGGGAGATCAGCCCCTGACCGGCACCTGCCGCTGCGGCCCGCGCGGGGCCGTCAGCACGACGGGCCGGCGGAAACCGCCCGAGCGGGCGATGCTCTGCACGGTCTGCCGCAGCGCCTCCTGGAAGTCCGTCATCGTCCGGCGAGCCGGCGCGGTGTCCACGTAGAGGGAGTTCATGTGCAGCCCGGCGGCGTCGCGCTGGAACCAGGAACAGGCACCGTTGGCCCGCGCCGACCACACGTGCGTGGCGGGGCGCCACTCGTGGTGGCGTTCGGCGCCCTCGCACCTGCGCATGTCGAGGTAGGAGAAGAAGTTCACCGGGTACGGCCAGGAGCGCGCCGCGAACTCCTCCGGCGCCAGCAGCTCCCAGGCCCGTACGAACGGCACGTCGATGTGCCGGATCATCTCGCCGAACCCGGCCTTCACCGAGGCCATGACCTGGGCGAAGTCCCGGCCGGGGGAGGCGTCGAACTCGATCGGCATGGTGTTGACGAACCAGCCCACCGCATCGTTCCAGGAACCGCGCCCGCGCTCGCTGACGGGCATGAACCCCCGGTAGACCCCGGGCCCGCCCGCCTCGCGCAGACACACCGCGACCGAACCGAGCACCCCCATGAACGGCTTCCCGTCGGCCTCCGCGCAGGCCTTCTCGAACACCTCGGCCTCGGCGGCGTCCAGCAGCGTGGACGCCTCGTTGACGATCGGGTACATCCGGTCCGGCTCCACGCCCAGGTCGAGGGGGAAACGCGGGAAGAACTCGCCGTTGCCCTGGATGAAGGACTTCCAGTAGCCGAGCCGTTCGTCCCCCGCGTCGATGGACAGGTAGCGGCGGCGCTGCTCCTCGGCGAAGTCCAGGTAGCTCGGCGCGGGCGGCAGCACGGGCTCCTCGCCGCGCCGCAGGGCCTCGTAGGTGCCGAGCACCTCACGGACCACGATCGGCATCGACATGCCGTCGCACACGATGTGGTCGAAGGCGAGGAAGACGGTCGCGGAGTCCGGGCGGAGCACGGCGCCCATCGTGAACAGCGGCCACGACAGGGTGTCGATGCTGCGCTTGAACCGCTCCACGAGGAAGCCGCGCAGCAGTTCGGCGGAGTCGAAGGTGGCCACGTGCTCGGCCTCCAGGACGAGTTCGCCGGCGGCCAGGGGCTCGCACGCCAGCTCGCCGGCCAGCCGCCGGAACTCGCACCGCAGCACCTCGTGCCGCTGGACGAGGCCCAGCAGGGCCCGGGCCAGGGCGCCTTCGTCGAGCGCCCCCTCGACCTCGAAGGTGACGGCCAGCCAGGACGCGACCGGGTCGTCGGCCCCGCGGCTCTCCTCGGCGACGCTGAAGTGCTTGTCCTGGTTGAAGGAGGCCCTTCTGCCCGGGGCGCCGGACGCGTCCGGCGCCGGGCCGTCCGTGACCGGGGGCGCCGTCGCGGCCACGGGCGCCGGAACGGCTACGGGCCCCGGTACTGCTTCGGCCGTGGACCGCAACCTCCACTCGACCACTCGACCCGGCTCCAGGTGGTGCATCTCCAGAGGAAACTGCCGCATTCCGTCATCCCTTCGCCCCCCAGGTCAACCCCGAGCGCCTAACGACACCCGCACCACGGAAGTGACGCCCGCGCCACCGCGGCCCGTCGTCCCGGTGGACGGCAGGAGCACCGGAGGGAGGAGACGCCGGCCTAGGCCGTCTCCTCCGCGTCGTCGCGGCGGACCTCGATGTGGTCGGCGGCCAGGTCGACGGCGACCCGGTGCTCCATGCCCAGCGCCTCGAGGAACTTGGGCGGCAGCTGCACCCGGCCCGTGCGGTCCAGCATCACGTACTCGCGCTCGCTGACCGACTCGGCGCCGTGCTCGTCGGTGACCGTGCGCCGGAGCACCTCACTGCTGGTGCGCCCGTCGCGGATGGCCACCGTACGGCGGACCTCGCCCGCCACCATCGGGTCGTGGGTGACGATCACCACGGTCGCGCCCAGCTCCCGGTTGACCGTCCGGAAGGCCTCGAAGACGGCGGCGCCGGTCTCGGAGTCCAGCTCGCCGGTCGGCTCGTCGGCCAGCAGCACCGCCGGGTCGTTGGCCATGGCCACGGCGATGGCGACGCGCTGCTGCTGGCCCCCCGACAGCTGCTCGGGGCGCCGGTCGGCGAGGGCGCCGATCTCCAGTGCCTCCAGCAGCTGCCCCACCCGCGCGGCCCGCCGGGCGGCCGCCTTGCGCCCGCCGCCCTTCAACTGCATCGGCAGTGCCACGTTCTGAGCGGCCGTCAGGAACGGCAGCAGGTTGCGGGCGGTCTGCTGCCAGACGAAGCCCACCGCCTCGCGCCGGTAGCGCAGCCGGTCCTTCGCGGACATCTCCAGCAGGTCGTAGCCGCCCACGGCGGCCTTGCCCGCCGTGGGCACGTCCAGACCCGCCAGGATGTTCAGCAGGGTGGACTTGCCGCTGCCGGAGGCCCCGACCAGGGCCACCAGGTCCCCCTGGGCCACCGTCAGTTCCAGCCCCTGCAAGGCCTGTACCTCGACCCCGGCGGAGCTGAAGATGCGGACCAGCCGGTCGCAGACGATGGCGGTGCCCGCGGCGGCGGCACGCGGTGCGGCGGCGGCCAGCGCGCTGCGCCGCAACTCCTCGTAGGTGGGCGCTTCGGTGCTCAACGGTCTCCCGCTCTCAACTCGGTGGTGATCTGACGGCGGCCGGACACCGCCGCCTCGACGAGCACGGCGACGGCCACCAGGGCCGCCAGCCCCAGCGCCTGCGACAGCACCGGCCACGCCGTCAGCCGCAGCCCGACCGGCACGGCGGACCCGACCAGCGCGGACAGGTCGACGGAGGGCCCGAGCAGGGCCGCGGCCCCGGCCGCGACCAGCCCGCCGCCCAGCGCGGCGGCCAGCGCCTGCGGCAGGGACTCCGCGACGATCAGCGCCACGCCCTGCCGGGGCCGCAGCCCCATGGTGCGCAGCCGGGCCAGCAGCGCGCCCCGCTCCGGGGCGGTCCGCACCAGGGTCAGCAGTACGGCCAGCACCGCGAAGCCCGCCGCTCCCGCCAGGGAGGCCCAGAACAGGCGCTGCGCCGCGTGCTGGAGGGGGTCCGCGGCGAGCCGGGCGGCGTCCGTCCCGCTCGTGCGGACCATGTGCCCGTCGGCGGTGCCCCCGGGGGCGGTCGCCCGCAGCAGCTCCTTCAGCGGACCGTCCTGGACGGAGCCGAGGGCGAACCAGTGGGTGGGGCGGGCCGCCTGCGGCACCCGCGCGGTGACCGGTCCGGCGGGCAGCACGATGATCGCCGACCCGACGCTCGAGGGGGCGGGGGTGCCCTGGACCGTCCCGGCCGACTTCGCGCGCAGTTCCTCGCCGTTGCCCAGGCGCAGCCGGTAGACACCGTCGGGGCTCTGCCCGGCCAGCTCCTTGCTGAACAGCGCGGGCACGGGGGCGTCGGCGCCGACCGGGGCGGACAGGGCGGCGGGGTCGATCAGGCCCCGGCCGACGGCCTTGGCCAGCTCGGCGTAGGCGGCGGGGTCCGCGACGATCACCGTGGTCCGGGCGAAGCCCCGGTCGGTGCCGAACACGAACGCGTCGGGGTCCAGCCACATGCCCAGGGAGGTCCGTACGCCGGGCAGCGCGTCGGCGGCCTTGACGAACGCCTCGGGCAGGGCGGCCCCGAGGGGCGCCGCGACCCGCGCGTCACCGCCGATGCCGGCCCGCGCGACCGAGAGCCGCGCACTGTCCACGGACGCCAGCACGGTGGCCCCGAACCCGCCGGTGGTCACGGCCAGCAGCAGCGCGATCAGGGGCAGTACGGAGGGACGTGCCCGGTCCCCGGCGCCACGGGCGGCCCGGGCCAGGCCGAGGAAGCCGATGAGGCCGGGGCGCCGCCCGGCGGCCCGGGCCAGGCTCCCGACGAGCACGGGCTGGATCCTGGCCAGCAGCAGCCCGCCCGACAGGGCCAGCAGCAGCGGGGCCGCGACGAGCAGCGGGTCCACGTCCGCGCCGGGCGGGGCGACCCCCCGGCGGCGTACCTCGACCACGGCCGCGACCGTCGCGGCCAGTACGAGCAGCTCCGCCACGAGCCGCCGCCGGGGTGCGGGCCCGCGCGGCGGCGACAGCAGCACGAAGGCCCGTACGGGGAAGGCCAGCAGGGCGGCCAGCGCGACCGCCCCCGCCGCGATCAGGCCGGGCGCCAGGCGCGGGGTCGGCAGCAGGACCACGGGCAGCCAGGCGGCGAGCGCGGCGGCCGGCAGCACGGTGACGGCCCCCTCGCCCAGCAGCCGGCGCACGATCCCGGCGCGCGAGCCGCCCCGGGCGCGCAGCAGCAGCAGTTCGGACTCCCGCCGGGCGCCCGCGAGTCCGGCCGCGAGGCAGAGCACCACCAGGGTCACTCCGGCGAGCCCGGCAGGACCGATCGCGGCGAGCGGCGCCGCGGCCTGCCGGCGGGCCCGGGCCTCGGCGAACAGCCGGGGCAGCTCGGAGGTGACCCGCAGGTCCTGGCGGCCGGTCTCGCCGGCCAGTTCGGTGGCGGTCAGCCCGGCCACGAAGGAGGCGACCTCGTCGCTGACGGCGGGCAGCTCGTGGGCGCGCAGCACCCCGGTGTCCACCGGGAGCCGCCAGAAGTCCGTCGCCTTCGACCCCCAGGGGGCGATCCGGTCGAGGGCCTCCGGGCCGACGAGGGCGGAGGCGTACCAGCCGGGGCCCTTGGGGTGACAGGCCTCCGTGGGGCAGGGCAGTTCCGTCCAGTAGACGTCGGCCGCGTCCTCGGCGGCGTAGAAGCCGACGACCTCCGCGGTCATCGGGCCCGAGAGGTCCGCGCCGGCATCCAGCACCATGCCGAGCTTCACCCCCAGGGTGTCGGCCGCGCTCTTCGCCATGGCGACCGGGACGGGACCGCCCGGTGCGCCGCCGCTCGGCCAGCGCCCGGCGACGATCCGGGCGTGGGAGGCGACCTCGGGCAGGAACACCAGTTGCATCTGGGGCATGATCTCCTCGGGCGCGGCCAGCCCGGGGTTGAGCAGGGTGCGCGGCAGCGTGCCCATGGACCCGTGCACGGGGCCCTCGGCGGCCATCCGGAAACCCGAGGTGTCGACCCGGCGGCGCAGGGCGGCCAGGACGGAGTCCAGCTCCTGGGGGGTCTGCGTCCCGTACTTGGCCAGGGAACTGACGTACAGGCTGGTCGGCGAGGGCCCCCGGTCGGCCAGGTACGCGCGCAGCGCCTGGTCGGAGCCCCGGTCCAGGGCCCGGGGCAGGGCGGCCGCCAGCAGGACGGCGACGAACGCGAGGAGCATCGAGAGCAGCACCGAGCCGGGCGCCGCCCGCAGCCGGGTCCGCACCCAGCCCGCGCCGGCGGCGCTCCGGGCCGCGGCGGCGCCGGGCCGTGCGGGCGGCGCGGGCCGCGTGGGGCGCGCGGGCGGGTTCTCCTCGCGGCCGGGGGACGGGCTGGTCACATCTCCTCCACATGGCGCAGCCGCGTGGCCACATCTCGTTTCCGGCGGCCCCCGAGCACGGCCGACAGCAGGGGAAGGGCCGCGATGGCGACGGCCAGCAGCAGCGTCGGCGCGGTCGGCAGGTCCACGAGGACCTGCGGTACGGGGCGCCGGGCGGCCGGGTCCAGCACGACCAGCGGCACCACCAGGTGCACGATGGCCGCTCCCAGCCCCACGCCCACGGCGGTCCCGAGGCCGACGAGCAGGCCGCTCTCGGCGGCGGCCGTCCTGCCGAGGCCGCCCCGGTCGGCGCCCAGGGCCAGCAGGATCGCGTGCTCGCGGCCCCGCTCGCGGGCGGCGGCCGCGGCCGAGGCGGCGAAACCGATGGCGGCGAGCACCGCGCAGGCGACGGCGAGCGCGGCGAGCGCGGCTTGCGGTCCGGCGCTCAGCGGGTCGCCCAGCAGGGCGGCCGTCACGTCCTCGCGCAGCACCAGCTGCTGGTGCCCGGCGCCGGCGCGCAGCTCGGCCGCGGCCCGGGCCGGGGCGGGGTCGTCGGCGGAGGCCGCGGGCATCCACCACTCGTCGGGCGCGGGCACCTCGCGGCCCTCCCTGGCCGCGAGCAGCCGTCCGGCGGCGCCCAGGTCGACGGCCACGGCCGTGCCGCCGGCCACGGGCAGCGAGCCGACGGCGGTGGTGATCCGCACGGGGACGACGGCGTCGACGCCGAGCCGGACGGGCACCACGTCGCCCACCGCCGACCCGACGGCCTTCAGGTAGGCGCGGGTGGCGATCCCGGGGATCTCGGTGGCGGGGGCCCCGGCCGTGGTCAGCGTGAGCTGGCTGCCGTCGAGCTGGGGCAGTCCCTGGTACTTCACCCGCATCAGCGCCCCGTCGGTCCCGGGCCCGGCCGCCGGCAGGGAGGCCGCCGCCTTCCCCGAGGACAGGGTCGGGGCCGTCAGGTACCAGGAGGGCGCGGCCGCCTCCACGGGGACGGCCGGCCCGCCCTGGGCGGCGGCGACGGAGACCCGGTGGAGGGTGACCTCCGCGTCGAGCGGGCCGACCGGAGTGCCGCCCGGGACGGACATCCCGGCCCCGTAGACGAGCACGATCCCGGCGATGTCCAGCGGCCCGGCGGCGGACCCCAGCGGGGCGCCCGTCAGCGCGGCGACGTCCACGGGGACGGTGGCGCGGCCGTCGTCCGGGAGCGCGGTCAGGGGCGAGCGGTACGTCAGCCCGTAGCGGTCGCGCAGCAGCAGGCTCAGCTGCGGGCTGCCGCTCGAACCGGTGGCCCGTACGGCCACGTCGAGGTCGATGCGCTGCGGCTGACCCGGCAGGGCGATGCCGGGCCCGGCGGGGGTGTCCCCGGCGAGCGGGGCGAACAGCTCACGCATGGGCCGCCCGTCGCGCAGGTCGGCGCGCAGCGGCACCCGGTCGGCGAAGGCGGGGGCGTCCACCGCCAGGACCTGTCCCGCGACGCCGCCGGGCAGTTCATGGCCGGAGCGGATCACGGGCGTCACCCGGTCGCCGCCGGGCAGGGCCGCGTACCGGCCGCCCCGGCCCGGCGCGGGCAGGTCGCTGCCGGTGATGCGCAGTCCTCCGGCGGTGGTGAAGTCGGCCTGGTCGCGCTGGGAGGCGGTCCAGGCGGTGTGCTGGCCGAGGGCGAGCACCCCGCTGGACACCGCGAGCACCAGCAGCAGTACGGGCCCGGTGGCCCGGCCCGGACGCCGGGAGAGCTGCCAGCCGACGAGGGCGGGGCCGAGCCCGCGGCCCCGCGCGGCGATCCGGCCGCCGAGCCGGGCGGCCAGGGGCAGCAGCCGCAGGACCAGCAGGGTGCCCGCGCACAGGGCCAGCGTCGGGGCCGCCACCAGCACCGGGTCGACGCCCAGCCCGCCGCCCGCCCCGGAGGGGCCCTCGTCCCCGCTGTACGCGGCGAGTTGCCGGTACGCGACGGCGGCGAGCGCCAGCAGCGCGAGGTCCGCGCCGGAGCGGGCGATCCCCGACACCAGCGCGCGCCGGCGGCCCGCGCGCCGCAGCGCGCCGGCCGCGGCCCCGCGCAGCAGCGCGGGCACGGTGGTGAGCAGGACGCACAGCAGGGCGAGCCCGGCCGCCACGGGCCACAGCAGCCAGGTCCGCCCGGTGGCCAACGGCACCTGGGCGAGCGCGCCGTGGCCGGCGAGCAGGCGCAGCAGGAAGGGGGTGAGGAGCGGGGCCAGCACCGCCGCGGGGAGGGCGAGCACCAGGGACTCGAAGGCCGACAGCAGTCCGAGGCGGCGGCGGGATGCGCCGCGCGCCGTCAGCAGGGCCCGTTCCGGTTCCTGACGCTCCGTCAACAGGTGGGAGACCAGCAGCAGTGCGGCCGCGGCCAGTACCGCGAGCTGGAGCGCGCCGACCAGCAGGGTGGACCGGGCGACCCGCTGTGCGCTGTTCAACTCGGCCAGGAGCTGCGGAAGTTCCGTGGTCACCGTCAGTCCGGCGGGGCGGGCGACGGCCGCCGCCTGCGCCCGGGTCCGGACGCCCTCCACCTCGGCGGTGCGGGCGGTGGAGAAGTCGGGGGTGAGCAGCACGGCCCGGCCGTTCTGCGGGAGCTTCCCGGCGGTGAAGGCCGAGTCGTCGACCAGCAGCGGGCCGTAGGTGGTGAAGCTGCCGATCTGCACCTCCTGCCCGCCGAGCGGATCGAGCCGCCAGTACGGGTCTTCCGGCCGCTCCGCCCGGTAGACCCCGGTGACGAGCACACCCAGCGGGGCGCCGCCGTAGCGGTCGTCGAGGCGCACCTCGGCGGGCAGTGCCTGCGCCGTCAGCCCGAGCCGGGTCAGCGCCGCCTGCGGCACGGCCACCGGGAACAGTGCCGGGCGGTCCCCGACGGCATCCGGCCACCGGCCCGCGAGGAGGCGTACGCGGCTGCGGTCCAGGGCGGCCAGGAGGGTCAGGTCGGCGTCCTTGCCCTCGGCGCGCGCGCCGGGCAGTCCGTACGAGCGGCTGCGCGCCGCGCTCTCGACGCCGGCCGGGAGCCCGCCGAACAGCCCGGCGGAGAAGGCCCGTACGGCCTCGTCGTCCCCGCGGCGGGTGTCCGCCCCGTGCTCGGCGGTGAGCAGGACGGCGGTGCGGGTCCCGGCGCCCGCGGTGAGCGTCCGGCGCAGTCCGGCGTCGCCCACGGTGCGGGTGAACGCCAGCAGCGCGGTCAGCGCGGTGGTGGTGATGAGTACGGTGAGCAGCACGGCCGCGACGAGCGGCAGACGCCCGCGCAGCCGGCGCACGACGAAGCCGATCATGAGCCTGTTCCTCCCCCGAACCGGACCTTCGGCACCGGATAGCGGACGACTCTGTCAGATTCGTGCGGACATCGGAAGGTACTTGCGTGATTGATGTGACAGGTGAACAAATTCGGACGCGAGGGTACGAGAGTGCCGGACCGCGTTCCCGAGAAGCGCGGCCACCGGCCGAGCCGAGGGGGAGCACACCATGACGCAGCAACGGGACAGCGGCACCACCACCGCGAGCGCAACGGCGACCGCCGACACCGGGGCGCCCATGGTGGCCGTACGGGACCTGCGGCGCAGCTTCGGCTCGGGGGAGCGGACCGTGCACGCCCTGCGCGGGGTCTCCTTCGAGGCGCGCCGGGGCGAACTCACCGCCCTCAAGGGCCGGTCGGGCTCCGGCAAGACCACCCTGATGAACCTGGTCGGCGGCCTGGACACGCCGACCGGCGGCACCGTCGAACTCGACGGCACCGACCTGGCCGCCCTGGACGAGGACGCGCGCCTCGCCCTGCGCCGCGACCGGATCGGCTTCGTCTTCCAGTCGTTCGGACTGATCCCCGTCCTCACCGCCGCCGAGAACATCGGGGTCCCCATGCGGATGCGCAAGGTCCCCGCCAGGCAGCGCGAGGAACGGGTCCGCACCCTGCTGGCCCTCGTGGGCCTCGCCGAACACGCCGAGCAGCGCCCCGGAGAGCTCTCCGGCGGGCAGCAGCAGCGCGTCGCGCTCGCCCGGGCGCTGGCCAACGAGCCCGCCCTGATCATCGCGGACGAGCCCACCGGCCAGCTGGACTCCGAGACGGGCCGCTCCATCATGCGGCTGCTGCGCGCGGTGGTGCGCAGCGAGGGCGTCACCGCCCTGGTGGCCACCCACGATCCGGAACTGATGGAACTCGCCGACCGGGTCGTGGAGCTCCGCGACGGCAGGATCGTCGAGACGGCGGGCTGACGGCCGCCGGCCGCAGGACCCGCGAGGGGAGCGGGGGCGGCGCCGGGGGCGGTTCGGGCGCCGTGGGGGTCATGTGCCCACCCGCTTCCCGCCGGCGAGCGGTGGCCGCAGGCGCCGGGCGAGGTCCAGCAGGAGCCGCACGGGCCGGGAGGTGGTGGCCGCCTCCCAGGTGCCTCCGGCGCGCGCCCACCGGTCCAGGACGTGGACCAGGGCGGAGTCGCAGAAGGTGACGAGGGCCGCGTCGAGGACGAGATGGCGGGCGCCGCGGGCGGCCGCCGCGTCGAGGAGGCCGTACAGGGGGGCGCACGTCCAGTGGTCGAACTCCCCGTCGAGGCCGACGGTGAGGACACCGCCCCGGAGCACGGACCGTACGCGGGGGAGCGGGTCGGGCGGGTCGGACGGGTCGGTCGGATCGAGGAGGCCGAGGGCGCCGGTCCGGGGAGCGGCCGGGGGGTGGGTGACGTGGTCGGGCGTGGACGGTGCCGGGGCGTTTATCGCGTCTATGGGGGTGTTCACGCCCCGGACAACGGGCCGGGCCCCGGGCGGGCACCGGCCGTGGAGCCCGCTTCACCCGCCCGGGGCGCCCCCACTGACCCGTTCCGGCGGTCTTCCTCACCCGCCCGGGTCCCAGCACGCTTCGGGGCGCATCCGTCCGGCGGTCCCGGTACCCCGGCCGGCCGGCGGACACCGATCACCGGTCCGGCCGGGTCAGAGCTCGGCCCCCGGATGCCGCTCCAGCGGGGTGGCTACCGCCGAGTTGCTCACACTGAAGGTGACGCTGCCCGCCCGGTAACGGTCGTCGGACCACTCGATCGGGCGCCCGGTCCGGGTGGCGGAAACATGCCTCTGGCGCAGCAGCGGGCTCCCGCGCCGGATCTCGAGCAGCCGCGCGTCCTCGCTCCCGGCGGGCAGCGCGTCGATGAGGTGCTCCCCGTACTGGGCCGCGATCCCGGAGTCCGCGGCCAGGCTGTCCATCACCGAGCGGCAGTCCTGGGGCAGCGCTTCCACGGCCGCCGCGACCCAGTCGGCGTACGCCGTGCGCTCCACCATCGTGGGCTCCCCGTCGAGGATCCGCAGCCGCACGACGGCCAGGACCTCCGTACCCGCGGGCAGGGCGAGCCGCTCCGCCTCCTCGGCCGTCGCGGGCCGCCTGGTCCGGCTCAGGAAGCGGCTCACGACCTCGTGCCCGACCCCCTCGGCCCATTGCGCGAAGCTGTTCAACTCCCCGAAGCTGTGGCGGCGTTCGTGCCGCAGGACGATCCTGCGGGCGCCCTGGCTGGAGCCGACGAGACCCTCCGCGGCGAGTGTGGCCACCGCCTGGCGGACCGTGCCGCGCGAGACGGACCAGCGGGCCGCCAGGTCGCTCTCGGAGGGCAGCCGGCCGCCCACCGGGTACTCGCCCGACAGGATCGCCGTCCGCAGCGCCTCCGCGATCTCCAGATACCGGACCGTCCCCATGCCGTTCCCCCTCGCCGCGATGTGCGCGCCCGCCGCGTGCGCGTGACGGGCGCCGGCCCCGAGGCCGTGATCATCATCGATGATCATCGGGGCCGGTCCTGTCACGACTCCTTTCGGTCATTCTCTGCTCTTCCGCCAGCCGTGCTCCGGGGTCCAGACGCCGTTCATCCTCCGTACAGCGGACCCGGGCGAACTGGAGCCAACTTGTTCAGACAAGTGAGTCGAACAAGCAAACCCCCACGAGTGACCCCCCTTCGTCTCCGGGAGAGACCGTGCTCAGTTCCTCCGCCCGTCGCGGTGCGGCCGTACTGCTCAGCGCCGCCGTCCTGACCACGCTCAGCGCGTGCGGGGCAGCGCCCGACCCGAAGCCGGCCGGCACCGCCGGCGGCGACGCCAAGGGCAAGGCCCAGCCGGGCACCGCGACCTCGGTCGCCGACCTCGGCGGCATGGAGGCCCTCGTGGCCGCCGCCGAGAAGGAGGGCGCGCTCAACGTGATCGCCCTGCCCCCGGACTGGGCGAACTACGGCGAGATGGTCAAGGCCTTCCAGGCGAAGTACCCGAAGGTCAAGATCGCCGCGGAGAACCCGGACGCCTCCAGCTCCGACGAGATCGCCGCCGTCAAGTCCCGCAAGGGCCAAAAGCGCGCCCCCGACGTCCTGGACCTCGGCATAGCCTTCGCCCGCAGCGGCGCCGCCGAGGACCTCTTCGCCCCCTACAAGGTCACCGCCTGGGACAAGATCCCCGCCTCCCAGAAGGACGTCGACGGCCGCTGGTACAACGACTACGGCGGCTACGTCTCCATCGGCTGCGACGCCGCCCGCATCCCCACCTGCCCGCAGACCTTCGCGGACCTGATGAAGCCCGAGTACAAGGGCAAGGTCGCGCTCAACGGCAACCCGACCAAGTCCGGCTCCGCCTTCGGCGGCGTCTACGCGGCCGCCCTCGCCAACAAGGGCTCCTTCGCCGACATCCAGCCCGGCATCGACTTCTTCGGCCAGCTGAAGAAGAGCGGCAACTTCATCCCCGTCGAGTCCACCCCGGCCACCGTCGAGAAGGGCGAGACCCCCATCTCGATCGACTGGGACTACCTGAACGCCGGCTACGCCGAGCAGTTCAAGGGCAAGGGCGTCGACTGGAAGGTCTCCGTCCCCTCCGACGGCGTCTACGCCCAGTACTACTCCCAGGCCATCAACAAGGACGCCCCCAACCCGGCGGCCGCCCGCCTGTGGATGGAGTTCCTCTACAGCCCCGAGGGCCAGAACATCTGGCTCAAGGGCCACGCCCGCCCCGTGCTGCTCCCCGGCATGACCGCCGACGGTACCGCCGACAAGGACGCCGTCACCAAGCTCCCGCAGGTCCAGGGCACCCCGTCGTTCCCGGCCTCCGCCGAGCTCGACAAGGCCAAGGCCACCCTCGCCGAGAAGTGGGACAAGGCCCTCAGCTGATGTCCGCACCCACCACCTCCCACACGAGTGGGACCGCCGGCGGCACCACCCCCCGCCGCCGGCGGCGCGGCCCGCGCACCTGGCTCGCCGCCCTCCCGCTCCTCGCCTTCACCGGGCTCTGCTTCGGCCTCCCCCTCGGCGCCATCGCCTTCGGCGCGGTCACCCGCACCGACCGGGCCACCGGCGCCACCAGCCTGACCGGCGAGCACCTCGCGCGCTCCCTCCAGGGCCCCTACCTCGGCTCGCTCGTCGGCAGCGTCCAGCTCTCCGCCCTGACCGCGCTCCTTGGCGGACTGCTCGGCGTCCTGATCGCGCAGGCCCTGGTCACCTCCCGCTCGACCGCCCTGCGGTCCGCGGCCCTGACCGCCTCCGGCGTGCTCGCCAACTTCGGCGGCGTACCGCTCGCCTTCGCGTTCATCGCCACCGCCGGGATCTCCGGAGTCGTCACCCAGCTCGGCAACCTCACCGAGCTGGGCTGGAACCTGTACTCCTTCACCGGCCTCACCGTGGTCTACCTGTACTTCCTGATCCCCCTCATGGTGCTGGTGATCTTCCCCGCCCTGGACGGACTGCGCCCGCAGTGGCGCGAGGCCGCCCAGAACAACGGGGCCACCGGACGGCAGTTCTGGCGCCACGTCGGCCTGCCGGTCCTCGCCCCCTCCCTGCTCGGCGGGTTCGTCCTGCTCTTCGGCACCGCCTTCGCCGCGCACGCCACGGCGGCGGCCCTCGTCGGCGGCTCCGTGCCGCTGGTCACGCTGAAGATCGCGGACGCCCTCTCCGGCAACGTCCTCACCGGCCAGGAGAACGTGGCGCTCGCCCTCGGCCTCGACATGATCCTGATCGCCGGCCTGGTCATGGCGGTCTACCTGCCCCTCCAGCGACGGAGCGCCCGATGGCTGCGATGACCCCGACCGTTCCGCAGGCGGACACCGCCGCACAGGCCCCGTCGGCCGGGGCGCGCGCACGCCGCTCGCGCCCCCGCCCCCGGGTGTGGCGCGGAGCCGTGCTCGCGCTCGCGGGCGCGTACTTCCTCGTACCGCTCGTCGCGTCCTTCGTGTTCACCGTGCACGTGCCCGGGCAGGGCGTCACCTTCGAGGCGTACACCGAACTGCTCGGTGCCGAAGGGTTCACCCGGAGCCTGCTGCTCTCCCTGGGCCTGGCCGCCGCCACCATCGTGCTGTCCCTGACGCTCGCCGTGCCCGCGCTGATCGCCGTACGCATCGGCTCGCCCCGGCTGCGGCCGGTCGTCGAGGTGATGTGCATGCTGCCGCTGGTCGTGCCGCCCATCGCCCTCGTCACCGGGATCACCACCGTGCTGCGCTGGGGACCCGAACACCTCTCGCGGACCCCGCTCTACCAGACCTTCCTGGCCGTGCAGAACGAGGACTTCCCCGTCGTCCTCGTCCTCGCGTACACGGTGCTGGCCCTGCCGTTCGTCTACCGCTCCCTCGACGCCGGCCTGCGCGCCGTCGACGTACCCACCCTGGTCGAGGCCGCCCGCAGCTGCGGCGCGAGCTGGCCCCACGTCGTCCTGCGCGTCCTGCTGCCCAACCTGCGGGCCTCGCTCGCCGGAGCGGCCTTCCTCACCCTGGCGCTGGTCCTCGGCGAGTTCACCATCGCCTCGCTGCTCGGCTTCCAGCCCTTCGCGGTGTGGATCGTCTCCATCTCCGGAGCCCAGGCCCGCATGTCGGTGGCCGTCTCCATCCTCAGCCTCCTCATCACCTGGCTGCTGCTGCTCGTCCTCTCGCGGGCCGGGACCGCCCCCTCCACCGTGTCCCCGGCCCCCGCCACCTCCCGCAAGGAGTCCTGACCCACATGTCCACGACCCTCCCCGCGGCCAGGAAGCCCTCGGACGCCGAGTCCCGCGAGGGCGCGCGCGTCGAATTCCGCGCCCTGCGCCGGGCGTTCGGCTCCACCGTGGCCCTCGACGGCCTCGACCTGACCGTGGAGCCCGGCGAACTCCTGGCCCTGCTCGGCCCCTCCGGCTGCGGCAAGACCACCGCCCTGCGCGTGGTCGCCGGCTTCGAGACGCCCGACTCCGGCGAGGTCCTCGTCGACGGCCAGGACATCACCCGGGTCCCGGCCAACCGCCGCGACGCCGGGATGGTCTTCCAGTCGTACAGCCTCTTCCCGAACCTCAGCGCCCGCGACAACGTCGCCTTCGGCCTGCGCGTGCGCAAGGTCCCCGCGGCTCAGCGCCGGGAACGCGCCGCCGAACTCCTCGACCTGGTCGGCCTGCCCGACCACGGCGACCGCTACCCGCACCAGATGTCCGGCGGCCAGCAGCAGCGCGTCGCGCTCGCCCGCGCCCTGGCGCTGCGCCCGCGCGTGCTGCTCCTCGACGAACCGCTCTCCGCGCTGGACGCCAAGGTACGGGCCAACCTGCGCGAGGAGATCCGCCGGCTCCAGCTCGACCTCGGCATCACCACCGTCTTCGTCACCCACGACCAGGAGGAGGCCCTCTCGATGGCCGACCGGGTCGCGGTGCTGAGCGCCGGGAAGCTGGAGCAGTGCGCGGCCCCCGCCGAACTGTACGAACGACCCGCGACCCCCTTCGTCGCCGAGTTCGTCGGCACCATGAACCGGCTCCCCGGCCGGCTCACCGGCTCCGGGCTCGTCGAGGTCGCCGGCGCCCGGCTGCCCGTCGACGGACCCGTCCCCGCCACCTCGGACGTCGAGGTCCTGGTCCGCCCCGAGAACCTCACCGTCACCGCCGACACCGAGGGGACCGCCACCGTCGTGTCCGCCTCCTTCTTCGGCTCCGTCACCCGCCTCCACCTCGACCTGCCCGGCGGCACCCGCGTCAAGGCCGACGTGGCCTCCCGGGACGCGGGCGACCTGGCGCCGGGCGCACGGGCCGCCGTAGGACTGGCCGAGCGGCCCGTGCTCGTCGTCGCACGGGCGGAGGGCGCCGCGTGAGCGGACTGGGCGCCGTGCTCTTCGACATGGACGGCACCCTCGTCGACACCGAGGTGCTGTGGTGGGAGACCACCGAGGAGATCGCCGCAGGACTCGGCCACCGCCTCGGCCGGGCAGACGCCCCCGAGGTCGTCGGCCGCGCGGTCGCGGACACGGCCGGACACCTCGTACGGGTCTCCGGGCGCGGGGAGCCCGCGGCGGTCGCCGCCGGGCTCACCGAGGGCTTCTTCCAGCGGGTCGCCGCCGGGGCTCCGATGCGCCCCGGCGCCCAGGCCCTGCTGACCGCGCTGGAGGCACAGGGCCTGCCCTTCGCCCTGGTCAGCGCCTCGCCCAGGGTGGTGGTGGACTCGGTGGTCGGCGGCTCGCTCGCCCACGTCCCCTTCGCCTTCACCCTCTCCGCGGACGACACCGTACGGACCAAGCCGCATCCCGACCCGTACCGCGAGGCCGCCGCACGCCTGGGCCTCGGCCCGCAGGAGTGCGTCGCCGTCGAGGACTCCCCGGACGGCGCGGCCTCCGCCGAGGCGGCCGGCTGCCCCGTGCTGGTGGTGCCCTCGCTGCTGGAGGTGCCGCCCTCGGACGCCAGGACCTTCGCCGGCTCCCTGGAGGAGGTCACCCCGGACGTGCTGCGCGGCTGCCTGGTGCTCTGACCGGGGGTCAGGCGGACAGGACGAGCAGCTCCAGGATCCCCTCCGCGTAGGCACCGGACACCGAACCCGGCCCGGCCTCCAGCACGGTGACCAGCAGCGGCAGGCCCGCCCGGACATGGGCGGCGCACTGCCCGTACAGGCCGGCTTCGTACGGGGTGCCGTCGTCCTCCGCGCTCAGCAGGGACAGCAGCGTCCACAGCAGCGCCTCGCGGGTCGCCTGCCGGGGCGGGCCGGCCGCCCACACCGCCATCAGCACCCCGCAGGCCGCGGCGGCCGGGGGCCACAGCCGGGCCCCGGTGAAGACGTGGCCCTGGAGCGCGTGGAACGCCGCCGGGTGCCCCTCGGCCGCGTCCCACAGCATGTCGGCGAGATGCGCCGCCGGGCGGCCGCAGCCGCACACGACGGAAGCCCAGTCGTGCCGTGCGATCTCGGCCCGCACGGTGTCCGGCACCAGGGGGCTGCTGCGCGGCGTGTCCGTCCCTCTCATGAGGCCCAAGTATGGGTGGCGGCAGGGGTTCGGTCGAGCAGGCTGTCCGGCACCGGGCCGCACGCCCATGGCAGGGTGGAACCCGTGAACCAGGCACCGCAGGCACCGCAGTCCGAGAAGCCCGAGACGCCCGATACGCCGGGCCGGCGGGCGTCCGGCAGGACCCCGCTCTACCTGACCCTCGCCGCGGACCTGCGCGGGGCCATCACCGCGGGGGAGTACGGCTCCGGCGCCCGGCTCCCGGCCGAGGACGAACTCGCCCGCCGCTACGGCGTGTCCCGGGGCACCGTCCGCCAGGCGCTCGCCGCCCTGCGCACCGACGGGCTGATCACCTCCCGGCGCGGCACCCGCCGCGTGGTCCTCGCCGGGCCGGGGGAGGGCGGGGCCGTCACCGAGCTGCGCAGCTTCACCCGCTGGGCGCGCTCCCTGGGGCAGCGGCCCGGCGGGCGCACCGTCTCCGTGGAGGAGGGCGCGGCCGACGCCGAGGAGGCGGAACAGCTGCGCCTGGAGTCCGGGGCGGCCGTCCACCGGGTGCTGCGGCTGCGGACCCTGGCCGGCGAGCCGGTGATGGTCGAACGGACCACGTACCCGCGGGAGGTCGGCGCCCTGGTGGCGGCGATGCCGCCGGACACCCTCTCCTACTCCGAGCAGCTCGCCCGGCACGGGGTCCTGTTCACCGACGCCCACCACACCATCGACATCGCCTTCGCGGACGCCGAGGACGCGGCCCTGCTCGGCTGCCGGGCCGGGGAGGCGCTGCTGCGCGAACGGCGGCGCTCCACCGACCCGGCGGGGACCCCGGTGGAGTGGTCGCAGGACCGGTACCTGCCGGGGACGGTGGCCTTCACCGCGCACTCCACGGGGGCGTTCGCCCTCGGCCGCCGGCTCGGGCCCTGAGCGCGGGGCCCGGGCGCGGGGCCCGGGCGCCGGGCACCCACGAAGCCCCGGCCCTGGGCGCCGGACCCTACGAGGGCCCGGCCGCGGCGGCGCCCCCCGGTCGCGGCTCCGCGCGCAGCAGCCCCGCCAGCAGCGGCCGGAAGTGCCCGAAGTCCGGGGTGTCCGCCTCCGGGTCCTTGGCCCGCTCGTCCCACCGCCGGACGGCGACCGCGTCGGCCGCCCCCGCCAGCGCCTCGAAGGCCCGCACCTGCTCCGGCGTCATCGGCCCGCCCTGGACGCGCAGGGTGTGTACCGAGGCCTCCGACAGCAGGTCGAAGTAGCCCGGTTCGGCCGCGCACAGGTACCGCTTGGCGGCGACGTGCAGCCGTACGGGCTCCGTCACCTCCGGTCCGAACCAGCGGGCCAGCCAGTCGGCCCCGGTGTGGCTGTGCCGGTTGTCGACCCCGCCCTCCATGAGGTCGCGGCCGGTCACCGTCCCGTGGAAGTGCCCGATGTCGTGCAGCAGGGCGGCGGCCACCAGGTGCGCGGGGGCCCCGGCCGCCTCGGCGAGGGCGCCCGCCTGGAGCATGTGCCCGGCCTGGGTGACGGCCTCGCCGAGGTACTCGGCGCTGCCCTCGCCCTCGAACAGGGCGGCGAGCAGGTCGAGGGGGTGCGCTGCGGCGCTCACGCGGAGTCCCCCTCGCGGGTGCCGCGGCGCAGGACCGCCAGGGCGGAGCAGAGCCCGTCGAGGTCGGCGTAGGCCCCCTGGAGGTGGCGGCCACCGGACTCGGCGAAGGCCGTACGGGCGTGCAGCAGCCGGGTGTTGTCGAAGACCAGGCAGTCCCCGGGCGCGAGCCGGAAGTCGAGGCACAGCTCCGGGCGCAGCAGCAGCTCCCCGAAGCGCCGGTAGGCGGCGTAGAACTCCTCCAGGACGGCGGCGCTCGCGTGCAGGGTGCCGATGGAGCGGTTGTTGAACCGGATCTCGCGGATCCGGCCGAGCGGGTCCACGTCGACGAGCGGCCGGTGCGCGCGCAGTTCGGTCCTGGCGTCGGTGAACGCGAACTCCACCGGCACCCGGGTCAGCACCTCGAAGGCCCGCGGGTCCTCGGCCCGCAGCAGGGCGGCCGCGTGGAAGCCGTCCACCAGCCCGGAGTCCCCGCCGGCCGCCTCGTTGCGCAGGCAGTGCAGCAGCTGCACCGTGGGCACCGGGTCCCGGTACGGGTTGTCGGTGTGCGGGGTGATCCGGGCCCCGGTGAAGGCCAGGTTGTTCGGGTCGGCCTCGACCCGTACCTCGAAGAGCTCCCCGTAGTTCGTCCGGCGTACGAAGCCGAAGGTCTCCGCGACGTCCAGCACCATCCGGTCCCGGCAGGGGACGCCGCGCAGCAGGACGAAGCCGAGCCGCCGCACGCTGTCCAGCGCGTGGATCCGTACCGCGCGGTCGCCGATGTACGCGTCCCAGGAGGCCTCAGGGACCCGCCCGGCCAGGTCCGGTGCCGCCCACAGCTCCTTGTCCTGCTCGGTCCGCCCGTCACCGTCGCCGTGGCGGGCGGCGCCGGGGGCGTGGGCCTCCAGCCAGCCGGCCGGGTAGAGCGAGCGGTGGCCGTCCGGCTCCCACACCACCTCCCAGCCGGGCCCGGAGCGGTCGCCGGAGGCGGGCACCTCACGGGCCTCGGCTACGGCCAGGCCGGTGGGCAGGTCGGTGATCTGGAACAGCTTCTGGCCGTTGCGCGGGTCGCGGCACTCGCCGCAGGGGCAGTTGTCGCGCAGCCAGGGCGCGGGCGAATCGGTGATCGCCGTGGAGGGCATCGGGGCTCCCGTCGTCGTTTCGTGGGCCACGGCTTCCGGCCGTGGGATCAGCCGGCGCCCAAAGTTGTATGTACAACTTGGCCCCCGCGGGCATGCTGGCAGTCCCGGATGGCCGCGAGGTGACGCCGAGATGACCGGAACCGGATCCCCGGCGTCCTCGTCTGAGACCCCGTGTGGATGAAACGAAGAGTCCTGGCCCTGCTGCTCGCCCTGCTCGCGACCCAGGTGGGCAGCCTGATCAGCCCCGCCTACGCCTGCGGCTGCGGGGCGATGGTCCCCGACGCGGCCTCCCGGATCGGGGTCGACCGAGAGACCTCCGTCGTCCGCTGGGACGGCCGCACCGAGGAGATCGTGATGCGGTTCACCGTCGGCGGGACCGCCCACCGGGCCGCCTGGATCATGCCGGTGCCGGGGCGGGCGAGCGTGGAGCTGGGCGACCCCGGCCTGTTCACCGAGCTGGCCGAGCTGATCAAGCCCGAGCGCAGGACCCGTTCGTACTTCTGGCCGCGCGACAGGGACTGGCCGTTCTCCTCCGGCGAGCGCATGGTCGGAGCCGCCCCGCGCCTCCCGGGTGACGCCGCGGTCGGCGTCGTCGGCCGCGAGCGCCTCGGCGACTTCGACGTGGCCCGGCTGACCGCCACCGACCCCGACGCCCTGCGCGAGTGGCTGGAGACCAACGGCTTCCAGCTCCCCGACCGGCTCGCCGGGGAACTGCGGCCCTACGTCGACCAGAAGTGGGAGTACGTCGCCGTCCGCCTCGCCCCCCGCGAGCAGGGCCGCCCGCTGCGCGGCGAACTGGACCCGCTGCGGATCCGCTTCGACAGCACCCGGCTCGTCTACCCCATGCGGCTGTCCCGGCTGGCCCGCACCCCGCAGTCGCTCGGCCTGTACATCCTGGCCGACCACCGTATGGAACCCGGCTCCCCGATCGGCGGGAACACCCCCGAGGTCACCTTCGCCGGGAAGGTCACCCCCGAACCCGAGGACGCCCTCGCCGCGCTCACCGGCGGGGCCCGGCCGGTGTTCCTGACCGCGATCGACCAGCGGTTCCCGGAACCCTCCCGCATCGACGGCGACCACGAACTGCGCGCCACCGCCAAGGACACCCCCTACCGGCGGGCCGTTTACCGGGACGAGCTGCTCACCCTCGGCGGAGTCCCCGTCTGGCTGCTGACGGTCGCGGGCACGCTGCTGGCCGGGGCCGTCACGGCTGCCGTGCTCCTGCGCCGACGCCGCCTCGCGCGCGCCGCGGCAGGGCCCGCCGGAAACCCGGTTGAACCTTCAGGCGGCCGCTGAGTACGTTTCCGGCCATGCCCACCTACCCCGCCCTCGACGGCACCCCGCTCGCCTACCGCGTCCTCGGCGACGCCGCCGGCGCCCCGCTCCTCTGCCTGCCCGGGGGCCCGATGCAGGCCTCCGCCTACCTCGGGGACCTCGGAGGGCTGGACGCGCACCGCCGGCTGGTCGTCCCGGACCTGCGGGGCACGGGAGCCTCCGGCGTCCCCGAGGACCCCGCGGGCTACCGGTGCGACCGGCTCGTCGAGGACGTCGAGGCCCTGCGCGAGCACCTCGGCCTGGAGACCGTCGACCTGCTGGCGCACTCCGCCGGCGCGAACCTGGCGGTCCTCTACGCCGCCCGCCACCCCGAGCGCGTCTCCCGGCTCACGCTGATCACCCCGAGCGTCTTCGCCGTCGGGATCCAGATCACCGGCGAACAGCGCCTGGAGGCCGTACGGGTGCGCCGTGACGAGCCCTGGTTCGGCCCCGCGTACGAGGCGCTGGAGGGGATCGTCGCGGGCCGGGCCACCGCCGACAGCTGGCAGGCCATCGCCCCCTTCATGTACGGCCGCTGGGACGACGCGGCACGCGCCCACCAGGCCGCCGAGGCGGGCCAGAAGAACCAGGAGGCGGCGGCCGCCTACGGCGCCGAGGGCGCCTTCGACCCGCAGGCCACCCGGGCGGCGCTCGCGGAGCTGGCGGCGCCGGTGCTGCTGCTCGCGGGCGAGGCCGACATGGCGGCCCCGCCGCAGGCCCTGGCCGAGTACGTCGGGCTGTTCGCGGACGCCGAACTCACCGTCCAGCCCGGAGCCGGCCACTTCCCCTGGCTGGACGACCCCGAGCGCTTCGTGGCCGCGACCGCGCGCTTCCTCGCGTAGGGCCTACGCGCCGCCCGGCGGGCCGGACCGCGTCCGGCCGGGGTTGTCAGCCCGGGGAGGGCGCGGTGCGGGCCCGGCGCAGGGCCAGGGCGGCGAGGGCCTCGGGGGCGCCGGCCTGGCCCCGGATGCCGGGGAAGGCGTTGATGTCGACGACCAGGGGGTCCGCGTCACCGGTGTCGATGAGGTCCACGCCGTAGACATCCAGCCCGAAGACCCCGCCGACCCGCAGCGCCACCGCGGCCCAGCCGTCGGGCAGCCGCTCCAGGGTCGGGGCCGGTTCCTTGCCCCCGGCGGCCAGTTCCGAGCGCCGCAGCCCCGCGAAGACCTGGTCGCCGACCACCCACACCTTGTGGTCGAAGCCGCTGTTGGGTGCGAACTCCTGCACCACGACCGGTTCCACGGCCCAGCGGGACGCCACCTCCCGCAAGGCGTCCGGGTCGTCGACCCGGGCGACCAGGTCGTCCTTGCGGCTGCGCCGGCTCTTGACCACCAGCGGCCACGGCAGTCCGGCCGCCCGCGCCGCCAGTCCGGCCGCCGAGGCGAAGGTCCGGGTGGCGGCGAAGGGCAGGCCCGCGCGCCGGGCCAGGGCAGCCATCGTCGTCCGGTCCTGACAGCGGCCGGTCGCAGCCGCGGAGTTCACCACGGGCGCCCCCCGGCGCTCCAGTTCCGCGGCCAGCTCCAGCGCGGACGGGGTGCGCGCCTTCAGCAGGTACACGTCCGCGAGGGCCCCGCCCGCGGCGGCGGCCCCCCGGGCGGGGTCCAGCACCTCCACCGCGTGCGCGGGCGCGAGCAGCGCGGCGGTGGCCGCCAGCAGGGGGTGCCCGGGGTCCGGGGTGATCAGGCCGACCCTCACGCGCTGTCCCCCGCCCCCGCCGAGGCCTGCGCCGGAACGGTCACCGGCAGCACGTACGGGCGCGCGGGCGGGCAGGGCGCGGCGGGCGGGCCCTGCCGGCCTCCCGCGCGGGCCAGTGCCAGGACGGCCCGCGCCACCCGGGCCGCCGCGTCGGGCACCTGACGGAAGCTCGGGAAGTCGTTCACGTCGACGACCACCGGCCCGTCGGGCCCCAGCAGCACGTCCACGCCGTACAGGTCCAGCCCGTAGACCTCGCCCACCCGGGCGGCGACGGCCGCGACCTCGCGCGGCAGCGGGACCTGCCGTTCGCGGACCCCGGAGCCGGGGTGCAGGGGCGAGCAGCGCTCGGTCGCGAACAGCTCCCCGTCGACGCAGTACACCTTGATGTCGGTGCCCGGGTTCGGGACGTACGGCTGGGCGATCAGCATGCCCTCGCCCGCGAGTACGGGGAGCAGCGCGGCCAGCCGGTCCGGCGAGGGCACCAGGTGGACGGCCCGTCCGGAGCTGCCGTCGGCCGGTTTGACGACGAGCGGGTACTCCTCGTCGGGTATCTCCGCGAGGAGTTCGGGCGAGGCGACCGCGTAGGTGGCGGGCAGCGGCAGTCCCCGGGCGTGCCCGAGGGCGGCGGCGAGCGCCTTGTCGCGTACGCCCCGGATCGACCGGGCGTCGTTGACGGTGGTGGCCCCGGCGGCGGCCGCGGCCTCCAGGAGGGTCAGGCCCGGACCGCCGGACACCGTCTTGAGGACCCAGGCGTCGTGCGCGCCCGCCCGTACGACCTGGCTCATGCGCAGCAGCGAGCCGCCCGGCCGGACCACGTCGACGTGGTGGCCCCACGCGGTCAGCTTGCCGATCACCTCGTTGGGCATGCCGTCATGGCGGTAGTGCTCCTCCACCAGGAAGCAGAGCCTCATGAACTTCCCCATATTCCCCGGACGTCCTCCGCCGATTCCGTCCGGCGAGTTGTGACGTCACAGGATGCCACGGCATAGCCCCGAAACCGCTTCAGAAGCAGCCTTAGTGGGCGTTACCCAGCGTAATAATCGACAGGATTGCGACAAGACCTTTCCTAAACGATCAGCAATCCTCTTATAGTTGTGCCTCGTTGCCACAGGAACCATCGCTTCCATTTACGCCCGGTTTGAGGCTTTGATTGATGACGGCGTCGCCCTCCCCCCTTCGCCCCGCCCTGCTCGCCCTGCTCGTCACGGCAGTGGCCACGGGCGCACTCTCGACGGCGGCGGTGGCCGCGGCCCCGTCGGCCGTCCAGTACCCCCTCGGCTGGTTCGCCGCGTTCGGGTCGCTGCTGCTGACGGTCGCCGCCTGCGCCGTGACCTGGCAGTCGCGCACCGCCCGCACCCTGCGCGCCAGGGTCACGTACCTCACCGGTGAAGTCTCCGCCCGCGACGGGTACATCGCCCGCCTCACGGCCGAGACCACCCGCGAGGCCGCCGACCGCACCGCCGAACGCGACCGCCTCACCACCGCCCACCGCGCCGAGGTCGACCACCTGACCACCGCCCACGCCGCCGAACTGGACCGGCTCACCGCCGCCCACACCGCGGAGACCGACGGCCTGCGCACCGCCCACACCACCGAGCTCGACACCCTCGCCTCCGCCCAGGCGGTCACCCGCGAGCGGCTCGGCGAGGAACTGCGGCGCGCCCGCTCCGGACGGGCCGCCGCCATGGCCGCCGCCGCCAACGCGGCCGGCCGGATGCAGGCCCTCGCCACCGGCATGCTGGCCGACCTGCGCGAGATGGAACACCGGCACGCCGACGAGGACGTCCTCACCGACCTCCTCCACCTCGACCACCGCACCGCCCAGGCCGGCCGCCTCGCCGACTCCATCGCCGTACTGACCGGGGCCCGTTCGGGCCGCCGCTGGGCGAAGCCGATCGTCATGGAGTCCATCCTGCGCGGCGCCATGGGCCGCATCGGCGGCTACCAGCGGGTCCGGCTGCACTCCACCAGCGAGGCCGCCGTCGCCGGGCACGCCGCCGAGGGCGTCATGCACGCCCTCGCCGAACTGCTCGACAACGCCGCGAACTTCTCGCCGCCTAACGCCGAGGTCCACGTGTACGTGGAAGAGGTGCCGTCCGGGATCGTCATCACCGTCGAGGACAGCGGCCTCGTCATGAGCGAGGTCCAGCTGCGCCGCGCCGAACAGGCCGTGACCGCCGAGTCGCTGGACCTGGCGGGGCTCTCCGGAACCCGCCTCGGACTCGCCGTCGTCGGCCGCCTCGCCCACAAGCACGGGCTGACGGTCTCCTTCCGGCCCTCCGCGCGCGGCGGCACCGGCGCGCTGATGATGCTCCCGCAGGAACTGATCAGCCGTACCCAGGCCGAGGCCACGCCCGTCCCGGACCTGCCGGCCGCCCTCACGCCCGCCGCACCGGCGCGGCGCGTGCCCGCCCCGCGCGCGGAGGCCGAGCCCGTCCACGGCACCCCCGACGGCTCCCACGACTCCGCGACCACCGGCGCGAACCCGGTGCTCGGCGAGAGCGGACTGCCCCAGCGCAGGCGCGGCCGCACCCTGGCCGCCGCCCACCCGGAGGGGCCCGACGCGGACGAGGCGGCCCCCACCCCGGCCGCCCCCGCCGGCGCCTCCCGGTCCGCCGCCCGCTTCGGCAGCTTCCGGCAGGCCGTGCGCTCCGCACCGGCCCGGCAGCAGCCCACGAACCCCCCGTACCCGGAAGGCAACACGAGATGACCGGCTCCACCACCGACGAGACGCTCAACTGGCTCCTGGAAGGACTCCTGGAGCGCACCCCCGGCGCCCGGCACGCCCTCGTGCTCTCGCGCGACGGCCTCAAGCTCTGCCGCACCCCCGAGCTCTCCGTCGACCAGGCCGACCAGCTCGCCGCGATCGCCGCCGGCATCCAGAGCCTCTCCCACGGCGCCTCCATCGAGTTCGGCGACGGCAGCGGCGGGGTCCGCTCCGCCATGGCCGAGTTCCACGGCGGGATCCTCTTCATCGTGGAGGCCGGCGAGGGCGCGCACCTCGCGCTCGTCGCCGACGAGGAGGCCGACGCCGGATTCGTCGGCCACAACATGTCCGAACTGGTGGAGCAGCTGAGCGAGCATCTGATCGCCAGGCCCCGGGGTTGAGCCGCGGCAGGCCGGGCCGGGACGACTCCCCGGACCGGCTCTACACCCTCACCGGCGGCCGCACCCGGTCCGGCGGAGACGCCTTCGACCTGGTGACCCTGATCGTCGCCGAGTGTGACCCGGTGCCAGGCATGCAGTCCGAGCACGCGGCGATCCTGCGGATGTGCCGCTACCCGACGGCCGTCGTGGAGGTCGCGGCCGAACTGGGCCTGCCCGTGTCGATCGTACGGATCCTCCTCGCCGACCTGCAGGACACCGGGCGCGTCAGCGCCCGCCACCCGCGGGCGACGACGTACCGCCTTCCCGACCCCGACATCCTGGAGCAGGTGCTCGTTGGACTCCGCAACCTCTGACCGGGACGAGACCCGGCAGACCCGTCAGGCCCTCAGCAGCACAGCCGACAACGGCCTGAAGATCGTGATCGTGGGCGGCTTCGGCGTCGGCAAGACCACCATGGTCCGCTCGGTCAGCGAGATCCGCCCGCTGAACACCGAGGAGACGATGACGAAGGCCGGGGAGGCCGTCGACGACACCCACGGCGTCGCCGCGAAGACCGCCACCACCGTCGCCTTCGACTTCGGCCGCATCACCCTCGACGCGCACAACGTGCTCTACCTGTTCGGCGCCCCCGGCCAGGAGCGCTTCTGGTTCCTGTGGGACCGGCTGTTCTCCGGCACCCTCGGCGCGGTCGTCCTCGTCGACACCCGGCGGCTCGCCGACTCCTGGTACGCCATCGACCGCCTCGAACACCACGGCACGCCCTTCGTCGTGGCCTGCAACGACTTCGGCGGCCCCGTCCACACCCCCGAACAGGTCCGGGGCGCCCTGGACCTGCCGCCCGAGGTGCCGCTGCTGTTCTGCGACGCACGCTCCCGCGAGTCCAGCAAGCAGGTGCTCATCTCCCTCCTCCAGCACCTCCAGCACCTCCAGGACCTCCACGGACTCCCGGGCGTCCCGCACCCGAGACCCCCCCAGCCGGCCGCCCCGCACCCCCTCCCGGAGCACACCCCGTGACCACCCCCGAGCCCCAGCCCGTCTACCTCGGCGGCCCGCGCTTCCAGAGCGACCCCGCCGAGCTGTACCGGGAGATGCGCCGCGACCACGGCGCCGTCGCCCCGGTCGTCCTCGACGGCGACGTCCCGGCCTGGCTGGTCCTCGGCTACCGCGAACTCCACCAGGTCACCGGCGACCCGCAGCTCTTCTCCCGGGACTCCGACCTGTGGAACCAGTGGGACCGCATCCCCGCCGACTGGCCCCTGCTCCCGATGATCGGCCGCAAGCAGCCGTCCATCCTCTACACCGTCGGCGAACGCCACCGCGAGCGCGCCGCCGTGATCTCCGAAGCCCTGGAATCCGTCGACCCCTTCGAACTGCGGGGCCACGCCGAACGCTTCGCCGACGAACTCGTCGACGAGCTCTGCGGCAAAGGCGCCTGCGACATCGTCGGCGAATACGCCATGCTGCTGCCCCTGCGCGTCCTCGCCCGCGTCTACGGCTTCTCCGACGAGCAGGGCCCCGGCCTCGTCACCGCCATGAACGACATGATCAACGGCCGTGAGGGCGCTCTGGAGGGCCAACGCCACCTCGGCGGGTCCATGTACGCCCTGCTCGCCGCCAAGGCCGCCGAGCCCGGTCCCGACGTCGCCTCCCGGATGCTCGCCAACACCGCCGGCTTCACCACGGACGAGGTCGCCCAGGACCTGATGGTGATGCTGGCCGCCGGCCACCAGCCCACCGCCGACTGGATCGGCAACTCCCTGCGCCTGATGCTCACCGACGACCGCTTCGCCGCCTCCCTGGCCGGCGGCCGCCACAGCGTCGGCGAGGCCATGAACGAAGTGCTCTGGGAGGACACCCCCACCCAGAACGTCGCCGGCCGCTGGACCACCCGCGACACCAAGCTGGGCGGACAGCACATCGGCAGCGGCGACCTGGTCCTGCTGGGCCTGGCCGCCGCCAACGGGGACCCGCACGTACGCACCGACACGGGCGCCCTCACCGGCGGGAACAACGCCTTCTTCTCCTTCGGCCACGGCGAACACCGCTGCCCCTTCCCCGCCCAGGAGGTCGCCGAGGTCATCGCCCGGACCGGCATCGAGGTCCTCCTCGACCGGCTCCCCGACGTCGACCTCGCCGTCCCGGCCGCCGAACTCACCCGGCGCCCCTCTCCCTGGCTGCGCGGGCTCAGCGCCCTCCCCGTGACCTACACCCCGACGCCCGCCCTTGGAGCCACCCGATGACCTGCCCGATCGACCACAGCGGCCCCGCCCCGATCACCCTCGACCCCTTCGTCACCGACCTCGACGCCGAGAGCGCCGCCCTGCGCGCCGCGGGCCCGCTGGTACGGGTCGTCCTGCCGGGCGGCGTGGGCGTCCACGCGGTCACCCACCACGCCGAGGCGCGCGCCCTCCTCACCGACCCCCGGGTCGTCAAGGACATCGAGGTCTGGGGCGCCTGGCAGCGCGGCGAGATCCCCCCGGACTGGCCGCTGATCGGCCTCGTCAACCCCGGCCGCTCCATGCTCACCGTCGACGGGGACGAGCACCGCCGCCTGCGCACCCTCGTCGCCCAGGCCCTCACCGTCCGCCGGGTCGAGAAGCTGCGCGCCGGCATCGAGGCGCTGACCACGGAGATGCTCGACGAGCTGGCCACCACCGGGGCCGGCGAGACCGTCGACCTGAAGGCCCGCTTCGCCTACCCGCTCCCGATGAACGTCATCAGCGAGCTGATGGGCGTCGACGCCGCCGAACACCCCCGCCTGAAGGCCCTCTTCGAGAAGTTCTTCTCCACCCAGACCCTCCCCGAGGAAGTCCCGCAGATGATGGCGGACCTCGGCGCCCTCTTCTCCCGGATCGTGGAGTCCAAGCGCGAGAACCCGGGCGACGACCTCACCAGCGCGCTGCTCGCCGCCTCCGAGGACGGCGACCGGCTCAGCACCGAGGAGATCACCAACACCCTCCAGCTGATGGTCGCCGCCGGACACGAGACCACCATCAGCCTCATCGTCAACGCCGTCGTCGCCCTGGAGACCCACCCCGAGCAGCGCGCCCTCGTCCTCGCGGGGGAGGTCCCCTGGGAGAACGTCGTCGAGGAGACCCTGCGCTGGTCCACCCCCACCTCGCACGTCCTCATCCGCTTCGCCACCGAGGACATCGAGATCGGCGACCGGATCCTCCCGAAGGGCGAGGGCCTCCTCGTCTCCTTCGGCGCCCTGGGCCGCGACGAGGCCCAGCACGGCGACACCGCGGGCGAGTTCGACATCACCCGCACCCCGAACCGGCACATCTCCTTCGGCCACGGCCCCCACGTCTGCCCCGGCGCCGCCCTCTCCCGCCTGGAGGCCCTCGTCGCCCTCCCGGCCCTCTACGCCCGCTTCCCCGACCTCGGCCTCGCCGTCGGACCCGGGGAACTGCGCAACAAGCCGATCCTCACCCAGAACGACCTGTACGACCTCCCCGTCCGGCTCACTACGACCACAGGGTGATCACGCCTCCTCCGCAGAGGGGAGCACCACTCCTCCCCGGAGGGGACGTCCCGCCGCGCCCGGCGGCCTAGGTTCGTCGTCATGCACCTCACACGCCGGACCGCGGCCGCCGCGGCCCTCTTAGCCCTCCTGCTCCCCGTCCCGACCGTCCTGGCCACCTCGGCGAGCGCCGCCCCCGCCACCGCCACGGACACCCGTACGGTCACCCCCGAACTCCCGCGGCCCACCGGCCGCTTCGCGGTCGGCCAGGAGGACCTCCACCTGGTCGACCGCAGCCGCACCGACCCCTGGGCGCACTCCGGGCCCCGCGAACTGATGGTCACCCTGCGCTATCCGGCGCGGGCGGGCACCGGCCGCGCCCCGGCGCCGTACATGAGCACCGAGGAAGCCCGTCTGCTCCTCGCCGACAAGGGCCTGGAGCAGGCCATCGACCCCGCGGCCTTCGCCGGCACCCGCGCCCACGCCCGCACCGGGGCCCGGCCCGTCGACGGCCGCTACCCGCTGGTCGTCCTGTCGCCCGGGTTCACCGTCCCGCGCGCCACCCTCAGCTCCCTCGCCGAGGACCTGGCCTCCCGGGGCTACGTGGTGGCCGCCGTCGACCACGCCTACGAGAGCTCCGCCACCGCCTTCCCCGGCGGCCGGATCCTGACCTGCCTGGCCTGCGAACAGACCGGCGGCGGCCCGGGCACCATCGAGGCCGTCACCGCCGTACGGGCCAAGGACACCGCCTTCCTGCTGGACCGGCTCACCGGCCGCCACCCGGCCTGGCGCCACTCCGGGCTGATCGACCGCGACCGCATCGCCATGGCGGGCCACTCCATCGGCGGCGCCTCCGCCCTCCCGGCGATGGCCGCCGACCGGCGGATCCGCGCGGGCATCGACATGGACGGCACCCTGCCCGAGCCCTACCCCGCCGACGGGATCGGCGGCCGCCCCTTCATGCTGATCGGCTCCGCCGCGAGCGTGCCGGGCTCCGGTGCGGACAACTGGGTCTCGCTGTGGCCGAAGTTCGACGGCTGGAAGCGCTGGATCACCCTCGACGGCACCGACCACTTCGGGGTCACCGACTTCCCCTCGATCCGCGACCAGCTCGGCCTGCCGCACCCCGAGGCGCCCCTGTCCGGGTCCCGCTCCATCGAGCTGACCCGGCGCTACGTCGCCGCCTTCTTCGACCAGCACCTCAAGGGACAGTCCCGGCCCGTCCTCGACGGCCCGTCCGCCGGAGCCCCCGAGGTCCGCTTCCACAACCCCTGAGCGGGTACGGGGACCCGTGCGGCCCGCGAAGGCCGCACGGGTCCCCGTAGGGCCACCCAGGGCCCCTACACCGGCACCGACACGAAGGTCCGGCCCGACTCGTTCTCCACCAGGACCTCCTTCACCTGCGCCGGGTCCACGGCCGCGGAGCCGTCCAGGGCCGCGCCCTTGCCCTCGCCGTGCTCGGCCGTGCCCACGACCCAGCCGCCCGCCGTGGTCCGCGTACCGTCCTTGGCGACCACCACCAGACGGCAGCGCTCACCCGCCGGCACCCCGGTCACCGCCGCGTGCACCCGCACCCACTTCGGGGCCGGTGTCACCTGCACGGTCATCCGCGCACCCGAACCCGCGTCCGTCGCGGAGGCCACCCGGGTCCCCGCGGGCGGCGGCGAAGCCGGCGCCGACACGGTCGGGGACGGCGGCAGGGGCAGCGCCCGCGCCTGGGCATCGTCCCCGCCGAGGCGGGCCCCGGCCCAGAACACGGCGGCGAGGGAGGCCGCCGCGGCCAGCCCCACCAGCGCGGTCCGCCGCCTGGCACCCGCCGCCCGCTCCCCGCGCACCTGCCGCAGGGTCCGCTGGAGCAGCAGATCGCCGCCCTGCGGAGGCCCGTCGAGGAACGCCTCCTCGGGCACCTCGCCCAGTACCTTCTCCATCTCCCGCAACGCGGCCACCTCCTCACGGCACCGCACACAGTCGCCGAGGTGCTCCTCGACGCGCCGTACGTCCTCCTCGTCCAGGACCCCGAGCACGTACGGGCCGAGCAGTTCCTCCTCGTGCCGCTCCCGGTTCACGCCACCACCTCCCGCAGTCCGCCGGGCTGCTGGGGCGGCCGGCCTGATCGTCTGTCTCCGACGGCATCGGCGCCGCCGTCCGTGAACACCTCGCGCAGTGCCTTGAGCGCGTAGTGCGAGCGCGATTTGACCGTGCCCGCCGGAATGCCGAGGCGGTCGGCGGCCTCGGCGACACTGCGCTGGCGGTAGTACAACTCCGTCAGCACGTCGCGATGTTCCGGCGAGAGCCGGTCGAGGGCCCCCAGGACCGTCATCGTGTCCACCACGGAGTCCGCGTGGTCACCCTCCACCGGGGGAGCGGCCGCCGAACCGGAGACCTCCGGCGGGCGGGCCGCCTTGGCCCGGTAGCGGTCCGTGATGATGTTGCGGGCCACCGTGAGCAGCCAGCCGCGCACCGAACCCTTCCCGTTGACCAGGACCTCCGCGTGACGCCAGGCCCGGATCAGAGTCTCCTGGACGACGTCCTCGGCGGCGGCCCGGTCACCGGTCAGCCGGGTGGCGTACGCGAGCAGGGCGTTGCCGTGCTCCTCGTAGACCGCCCTGATCAGTGCCTCGTCCGTCGTGCCCCGCCGTGCGCGGGGCCACAGTGGTCCGGCCATCTCACCCTCTCCGTCCGCCTCGTGTTGCGTGGTGCGGTCGGAACACGCCCTGGGCGCGCGGACGGTTCATGTGATGTGCGTCACTCCTGCATGTCACTCCTGTACGTCGCTCATGTGCGGCAGGCGCGGCCCTCGTTGATGCAGGCGACCAGGGCGGCCATCTGCTGGTCCGTCATCACGTCCACGAACATCGCGTGGTCGGTCCTCGGGCTGTGCCGCTGCTCGGGGAAGGAGTCGAGGGCGATCGGCACGCCCGGGGCGACCGCGTAGGACAGCGTCAGGCGCAGTTCGGGCACCGGGAAGGTGCCCTGCGGGCACACGCCGCGGGCGGAGGGGAACAGCAGGTGCGAGCGGTGGTCGGGGACCGCGGTGTCCAGGCCGTTCCAGCAGCTGGGGAACACCAGCGTCCGGGTGACCAGATCGCCCGCCGGGCAGCGCGGGTAGTCCGTCGTCGAACGGTCCGGCAGGCCGGAACAGCCCCAGCGGGCCCGTACGTCGGCCCCGGAGCCGGCCGTGTACGCGACGGCGTCGCCCGTCATCGCGCGCAGGAACCGCGGCATCGGCACCACCTTGCTGACCGGATTGCCCCGGAACTCCACGCCCACCGAGGCCTCCGGCAGGATCTCGCCCGCGTTGCCGTGCCCCGCCGAACCCTCGTGGGGGCGGGTGCCCGGCCGGTCGGGGCGGCGCAGCACCGGCCAGTAGTAGGTGGAGCGGTCGCCGCCGGCGCAGCTGGTGTCGGCCGCGGCCAGGGAGGCGTCACCGGACAGCGCGTCGGTGGACAGGTTGCCGACGTAGGCGTGCGTGTGGTGGGCGCCGGCCCGCAGTCCGGGGGAGACCACCAGGTTGTCCTCGTTCCAGTGGCCCTCCTCGTTGCGCCCGCAGTCCACGCTCACGGTGCCGGTGGAGCCCTCGGGCCCGGCCGGGAGCCGCCCGCCCGGCTCCGGTGCCACCGTGGTCAGGTCCACGAACTTCCCCGCCACGAAGCCGTGCCGGGGCCCGGCGGCCCGGGAGGCGCCCAGCACGGCGGCGGCCAGCCCGGTGCCCAGGACCAGGCAGACGAGCAGGGCCAGCAGTCGGTGTTCTTTCCCCATGGCGGCCACGCTTCCCGCTGCCCACCCGCGAGTCAACCGGGCATCCGCACGACGGGGGCGGGAGGGGCTTGTAGGTGTCGCACGGGCGGGCGGTGGAGCGCCCCCGCACGACGGAATCAATGGTTCCGGTTCTTTTCCGGGGGCGGCTGCGGGGCTACCGGACGCTCTCGCGCGAGGGCTCCTTCCACCCGCCCCGTCGCTCGGGAGATGCTGGAGACCGGGCCCAACCCGAGGTAACCCCCGCCGACTCCTCGCCCGGGGCGCCGCCTCCCCTCGCCCCTCACCCTGCCGCCAGGGGGAGGGACAAGGGTTTTCCCCGTATCGGGTTCATCCCCGCGTTGCCTACTGTCTGCCCACCGGCGATCTTCCGCGACCCGAACCGCCCCCGCGCCAACCCCACATGGTGTGAAGCGGCCCGCGGCCGCACTGCCCGCCGGTACCGCCGTTGTCCAGCCCCGCCGTCGCGGCCGGACAACGCGGCGCGCGGCGGCGGCCGGAGCGGGCCTGACCAGCCCGCCCCCGGTCCCGCAGCCGCCGGTACACCTCCCACACTGCACCGACCGGCCGCTCCGGCCCGCCCGGAACCGGCCTTTGATAGGGGAACACCGTGCACGCACCCAGACGCCGGCTCATATCCGTCGTGGCCATGTCCGTCACCCTGCTCGCCGGCTCCGCCACCGCCTCCGTGGCCGTGACCGCCGGGAACGACCCGGCCTCCACCCTCCCGGCCGCCGCGGCGCCCTCCGCCCCCGCCTCGGCGCCGGTCGAGAACCTCATCGTCGGCTACAAGTCCTCGGCTTCCGAGGCCAGTTCCAACACCGACGCCGCCGCCGACGCCACCGCGAAGGGCAAGAAGGCCGGCAAGAAGGCGAAGTTCGACCGCCGTCTCGGCACCGGCGCCGCCCTCGTCAACCTCGGCGGATCCGTCGCCCCGGCCGACGCGGCGAGCGTGATCGAGCAGTTCCGCGCCGACCCCGACGTCGCCTACGTGGAGCCCGACTCCCGCGCCTACGCGCTGGCCACCCCGGACGACACCGAGTACGCCAAGCAGTGGGACCTCTTCGAGCCCACCGCCGGTATGAACGTGCCCGCCGCCTGGAACAAGACCACCGGCTCGGGCGTCACCGTCGCCGTCATCGACACCGGCTACGTGGCCCACTCCGACGTCGCCCCCAACATCGTCGCCGGCTACGACTTCATCACCAGCTCCACCGCCGCCCGCGACGGCAACGGCCGCGACAACAACCCCGCCGACCAGGGCGACTGGAGCGCGGCCGGCGAGTGCGGCACCGGCTCCAAGGCCAGTGACTCCTCCTGGCACGGCACCCACGTCGCGGGCACCATCGCGGCCGCCGCCAACAACGCCAAGGGCGTCGCGGGCATCGCGTACAACGCCAAGATCCAGCCCGTCCGCGTGCTCGGCAAGTGCGGCGGCGCCACCTCGGACATCGTCGACGCGATCACCTGGGCCTCCGGCGGTTCCGTCCCCGGCATCCCGGCGAACGCGACCCCCGCCAAGGTCATCAACATGAGCCTCGGCGGCTCCGGCGCCTGCACCACCAGCTACCAGAACGCCATCAACGCCGCCGTCGGCCGCGGCACCACCGTCGTGGTCGCCGCCGGCAACAGCAACTCGGACGCGGCCGGCTTCACGCCCGCCAGCTGCAACAACGTCATCAACGTCGCCGCCAGCAACCGCACCGGCGACCGCTCCTTCTACTCCAACTTCGGCGCCATCATCGACGTCGCGGCCCCGGGCGGCGAGACCCGCCGCGCGACCGACACGCCCGGCACCGTCACCACCCCCGAGAACGGCATCCTCTCCACGCTGAACGGTGGCACCACCACCCCCGGCGCCGAGATCTACAAGCCGTACCAGGGCACCAGCATGGCCGCCCCGCACGTCGCGGGCCTCGCCGCGCTCCTCGTCGCCGCCAAGCCCTCGCTGACCCCGGCGCAGGTCGAGTCGGCGATCAAGACCAACGCCCGCCCGCTGGCCGGCACCTGCACCGGTGGCTGCGGCTCCGGTCTCGCCGACGCGGCCGCGACCGTGGCCGCCGTGACCTCCACGCCCACCACCCCGGCCTTCGAGAACACCGCGGACTTCGCCATCGGCGACAACGCCACGGTGGAGAGCCCGATCACCGTCACCGGTGTGACCGGCAACGCCCCGGCCGCCCTGAAGGTCGGCGTGAACATCGCCCACACCTACATCGGTGACCTCAAGGTCGACCTGGTCGCCCCCGACGGCACCGTCTACACCCTGCACAACCGGGCCGGCGGCAGCACCGACAACATCAACCAGACCTACACGGTCGACGCCTCCTCCGAGGTGGCGAACGGCACCTGGAAGCTGCGCGTGAACGACAACGCGGGCGGCGACACCGGCAAGATCGACTCCTGGAGCCTCGGCTTCTGATCCACCCCGGCCCCCTCCCGACGGATGCCCCCAACTCCGTTCTGACGGGCCGATAGTACGGACCAATACAGCTCACGGACCTGCCGGTACCTCCCGTACCGGCAGGTCCGTCGCGTTCCCCCGCCGGCATTTCTGTCGCCCGACTGATTTCTGCGTCACAATCCGGGTCCGTCAGGCGGCTGACCTCGTATTGTCGCGTCTCACAGGAAAGGCACAGAACTGGGGAGCGAAAGGCTGGTGGCTGTGCGTGGCGGCGACGGGGCACGCTGACACCAATGTCGGACACGGCGAACTCATCGAGGCCGTCGACCGGGCGCTGATCACGCACGGCCGGGCCGTCCTCACCGGACCCGCCGGCTCGGGCAAGAGCGAGATCGCCCGCGCCGTGGCGGCGGCCGCCCACGCCCGCCGCGAAACCGTCCTGCGGCTCGCCCCCGAAGCCGCCGACCGGTCGATACCCGAGGCCTCGGCCGCCGCCCTCCTCGCCTCCGTCCCCTGCGCCGCCCTCGACCGCCTCGCCGGACCCCAGCGCGCCGCCATCGCCCTGCTCCGCCGCGAGACCGACGCCCCCGGCGCCGGCCGCGACCACGTCGCGCTGCGCCTCGCCGTCGTCGAGGTCCTGCGCACCCTCGCCGCCACCCGTCCCGTCCTGCTCGTCCTCGACAACGCCCAGTGGCTCGACGCCGAGAGCATCGACCTGCTCCGCTTCGCCCTGCGCCTGACCCCGCCCCGCGTACGGGTCCTCGTCGCCGAATGCGTCCAGGGCGGCGCCCCCGTCGCCGAACCCCTGTGCGGCCCCGGCACCCCCACCGTCCGCGTGCCCCCGCTCGGCGCCGACGAGGTCGCCGAACTGCTGCTGCGTCACGGACTGCCCGCCCGCCTCGCCGGACGCATCCACCAGGCCAGCGGCGGCAACCCGCGCCTGGCCCTCGCCCTCGGCCACTCCCTCGCCGAGGCCGCCGGAGCGGCGGGATCGGCCGGAGCGGCCGGCGCCGCCGGGGCGGGTGGCGCGGGCGGGGCGGGTGGCGCGGGTGGTGCCCACCACGCCGACACCCTGCCCGTCTCCGGCCAGGCCCGCGAGGTCGCCCGCCGCCTCCTCGCCGCCGCCCCCGAACAGGCCCGCCGCACCCTGCTCCTCGCCGCGCTCGCCGCCCGCCCCACCACCGCCCTGCTGCGCCGTGCCGGCCGGCCCGACGCGGAAGCCGAACTCGCCCAGGCCGAACGGGCCGCGCTGGTCACCGTGGGCGAGGACGGCGCCGTCACCTTCACCGCCGGAGCCCTCCCCACCGCCCTCGCCGCCGATGCCGGCTGGCCCGAACGCGCCGCCGGGCACGCCGCGCTAGCCGCCGCCGTCGACGACCCCGTCCAGGCCGTACGCCACCGCGCGCTGGCCGTGGACACCCCCGACGCGTGCCTCGCCGCCGAGATCAGCGAGGCGGCTGCCGCCTGCCGCCGCCGGGGCCGGCGCGACCTCGCCGCCGAACTCGGACTCCTCGCCGCCGAACGCACCCCCGCCCGCGCACCCGAGGAGGAACTCGCCCGGCTCGTCGCCGCCGCCGAGGACGCCGGCTGGGCCGGCCGCGCCGACCTCGCCCGCCGCGCCACCCGCGCCGTCCTCGCCCGAGAGGCCTCGCCCGCCCAGCGCGTACGGGCCCGCCTCGCCGTGATCGACGCCGCCGGACAGGCCCTCGCCCACCTCGACGAAACCTTCGCCTTCGCCGTCGCCGACGCCGCCGGGGACCCCTCCCTGAAGGCCGCCGTCCAGCTGCGCATCGCCTGGAAGCACAACCTCAGCGACGGCGACCCCGTCCGCTCCCGCGACGCCGCCGCCGAGGCCGGAGCCCTCGCCAAGGCCGGGGGAGACCGGGCCGCCGAAGCCATGGCCCTGACCGTGCGCGCCCGGATGGGCCGCATCCTCGGCGACGGGGACGCCGAGGACATCCTCGCCGAGGCCCTCGCCCTGCCCGCTCCCGAGGTCCCCCTCGGCATGCGCAACGCCCCCCAGTACCTCGCCGTCCGCCACGCTCTCTTCGACGACCGGCTCGCCGACGCCCGCCGCCAGCTCCTCGTCCTGCTCCCCGCCGTACAGCGCACCGGCTCCGCCGAGGACGTCTTCGAGGTGCTGCGCAGCCTCACCGAGGTCGAACTGCGGCGCGGACACTGCGCCGTCGGCGCCGCCCACGCCCGCCGGGCTCTGGAACTGACCATCGAGGCGGGCCTGTCACCCGGCCCCGCCTGGTACCTCGCCGCCACCGCCGAGGCCGCGGGCGGCAGCTTCGCCCGCGCCGCCGGATACGCCCGCCGGGGCATCCGGGCCTCCGAGGAGGAACAGGACCAGGTCTTCCTCTCCCGCGGGCTGTACGCCCTCGGCACCGTCGAACTCGCCACCGGCGACGCCGCGAAGGCCACGGCCACGCTGCGCCGCGTCGCCGCGCTCGAAGAGGCCCAACAGGTGGTGGACCCCTCGATCCTGCGCTGGCACGGCGAGCTCGCCGAGGCCCTCGTCGCCGCCGACGCCCCCGGCGAGGCCGTCCTCCTCCTCGACCGGGTCACCCCCGTGGCCCGCTCCCTCGGACGGACCACCGTGGTGGCCGCCCTGGACCGGGCCCGGGGCCTGGCCCTGTCGGCGCGGGGCGAAGCGGAGGAGGCCGTCGCCCTGCTGGAAGCCACCGCGCAGAAGTTCGCGCTGCTCGGGCTGCCCCTGGAGCACGGCCGCACCCTGCTGGCCCTGGCCCGCGTGGAACGCCGGCGGCGGCGCCGCGCACCGGCCCGGGCCGCGCTGCGCACCGCGGCCGATGTCTTCGAGCGGGCCGGGGCGAAGCCCTGGCTGGACCTGGCGCGGGAGGCCGCACCCGAGACCGCCGCCGCCCCGCACCCCGGGGCCGCGGCCCTCACCGAGGCCGAGGCCCGCCTCGCCCGGCTCGTCGGCGACGGCGCCAGCAACCAGGAGGCGGCCGCGAAGCTCTTCGTCAGCGTGAAGACGGTCGAGGCCCGGCTCACCCGCATCTACCAGAAGCTGGACGTCCGCTCCCGGGCCCAGCTCGCCACCGCCCTGCGCGGTCACTGAAACGAACCGGTCACCATGGGTGACCGGTTCCTCTCTGTTTGACATGCAGGCATTTGCCTGCATGATGGAGGGGTGAGCAGTGAGAGTGAGAGCAGTGACATGGACAAGGTCTTCAAGGCCCTGGCCGACCCGACCCGCAGGCACCTCCTCGACCAGCTGCACCGCAGCAACGGCCAGACCCTGGGAGAACTCTGCGAAGGCGTACGGATGTCCCGGCAGTCGGCGACCCAGCACCTGGGCCTGCTGGAGGCCGCGAACCTCATCAGCACCGTCAGGCGGGGCCGCGAAAAACTCCACTACCTCAACCCCGTACCGCTCCACGAGATCCAGGAGCGGTGGATCGACAAGTTCGAGCGCCCCCGACTGCGAGCGCTGAGCGCACTGAAACGGAAGGCCGAGACCGTCATGAGCGACAAGCCCGAGTTCGTCTACACCACCTACATCGAGGCCACCCCGGAAGCGGTCTGGCAGGCCCTCACCGACGAGGAGGCCACCACCGCCTACTGGGGGCACGCCAACGTCTCCGACTGGCAGGCCGGATCCTCCTGGGAGCACCGCCGCACGGACGGCTCCGGCACGGCCGACGTCGTCGGCACCGTACTGGAGGCCATCCCGCCGCGCCGCCTGGTGATGACCTGGGCCGAGCCGGGCGAGGCCGCCCGGCCCGAGGGCCCCTCGCAGGTCACCTTCGACCTCGTGCCGTACGGCGGCAGCGTCCGGCTGACGGTGACCCACGAGAACCTGCGCGACGAGATTGCGCTGCGCCAGATCACCGGCGGCTGGTCGATCGTCCTGTCGAACCTCAAGACGTACGTCGAGAGCGGCAAGCCCATGGCCGTGGACCTGGGGGCGGGCCACAGGAAGTGACCCGCCGGGCGGTCAGCAGCTCAGGTTGTTCCCCGGGGTGACCCCCAGGAGCTGGGTGAAGCTCTGGTACTTGCTCACCCGGCTCTGGACCTGGGCGGGGTTGCCGCCGTTGCACTCCAGGGATCCGTTGATGGAGCGGATCGTCTCGCCGAAGCCCGCGCCGTTGACCATGGCGGCGTGGGCGGTCATCGTGCCCGGACCGTTCTGGGTGTTCCAGTACCAGAGCGCCGTCTTCATCGCGACGGCCGGGTCCTGCTCGACGAGGTACGGGTTGGCCAGCAGGTTGATGCCGAGCGCGTCGCCGGCCGCCTTGTAGTTGAAGTTCCAGCTCAGCTGGATGGGGCCGCGGCCGTAGTAGGCGGCCTGTCCGGCGGGACAGCCGTAGGGCTGGGTGGCGTCGCAGTAGTGCGGGTAGTTCGCCGTGTTCTGCTCGACGATGTGCACGAGCCCGCCCGTCTCGTGCGAGACGTTCGCGAGGAAGGCGGCCGCCTCGCGCCGCTTGACGGTGTCGTCACCGGTGTTGGCGAAGCCGGGGTAGGCGGACAGGGCCGCGACCAGGCCGTTGTAGGTGTAGAAGGGGTTCCGGTTCGGGAACATCTGGTTGAACTGGGCCTCGCTGACCACGAAGCCGGAGGGGTTGCCGGTGCCCGGGTCCGGGTCCGTACCCCCGCCGGCGCCGCAGGTGCCCTGGTCCGACCACACGCCCCACTGGCCGGTGGTGCCGGGCGTCTCGCCCTGGGTCCACCACTTCGCCTGCCAGTTGTGGCCGTTGTACGAGGCGCTCGTACCGCCCGTGTAGACGGCGGAGGAGGTCCAGGCCGAGGCGCAGGCGGGGGCCGCGGAGGCGGGGGAGGAGGGCAGGGCCACGGCGAGGCCGAGGGTCACGGCGGCGGTCGCGGCGAGGGAGAGCGCGCGGCGGCGTAGCGTGCGTATCACGTAACTGCTCCTGGTGTGGGGGGATTTGTCGCGGGGTGTGGGGAGCGACGGCTTCCGCCCACTGAACCGAAAATGGTCTGGACCTGTCAAGGTCTAGACCAAAGGTTCCTGTGTGAGTCTTCCATGAGCCCCTGCGGGCTTCCGGTGAAACGCTGGACCGGCGTGACGGCCTGAGCCGTCACGCCGGTCCGGTCTCCGGCTGGATCAGCTGCCGGCCGAGAGGTTGCCCGACAGCACCGGGATGTTGTCCACGATGTGGGAGAGGGACTCGTCACCCTTGGCCTGGGTGGAGTTCTCGGCGCACTGCTGGTTCTGCGGGTTGGACAGGACGTTGATGTCCTGGACACCGATGTTGAGCGCGGCCAGGACCGACTGGAGGTTGACCTTCGCCGGCAGGCCGACGCAGAGCTTGTTCAGCGAGCCCTGGACCGCGCTGAGCTGCGGGCTCTGGTCGCCCTTGGTCTCCTGGTTGCCGTAGAGCTGCGCCGCGTTGTTGCCATTGACCGTGTTGACGCCGTTGTCGTTGCCGATCGCCAGCGCCGGGGAGGCCATGACCGCACCCGTGCCGAGTACGGATGCGGTGACCGCGGCGGTGGCCATGAACTTCTTGAGCATCGTGAAGATCCTTCTGTCGCATGAGCTGTCCCCGGCGGGACGTCCTGATCAACTGCCCCCGGCGCCAAGGGTTATCGCCGATCACCCATGCGGCCCAACAGCTCCGTCGGATCAGCCGGTCTTGCGGCGTACCTTCTTGTTCTTGCCGCCGGCCCCGCTGCTGGAGCCCTGCACCTTCGCCCGGCTCTGGTGGGACTGCTGGGACTGGGCGTTCGCGGCGTTGCGCTCGAGCGCCTCGCGGAACTTGCGCTTGGCGGCGTCCGCCGGGGACTCGTCCTGCGGGGCGCCGTCCTGCGCGGCGTCCTGGGGGGTGCCGTCCTGCGGGGTGTCCGTGTCAGCCATCTGTGTGCCTCCTGGGGCGGTGTACTGGAGTGATCAGGTTGCCCCAGTCTGTCAGCCGTACGGCGTGCGGGCCACGGGGTTCGCCGTCAGGCGGGCCGGACGGGGGCCTCGGCGCCGCCCCCGGCCCGGATCGCGGCCAGTGCCGCGGCGTGCAGGGCGTACGCGTCCCCGTGCGCCACCGGGCTGCCGGACAGGGTGTACCACTCGTCCGCGTCCGTGTACTGGACCTCGAAACGGACCTTGCCGTCCGGCCCTCCGGTCGTACGCAGCGTCAGCGGTCCCGTGATCACGCCGACCTCGTCCGTCATGGCCCCGCCGGGCCCGGCGAGGACCTCGTCCCGCCACTCGTGGGACGCGGTCACGAGGCGGCGCAGGTGTCGAGCATGGTGGTGAGCGTGGCCCTCTCGGCCTCGGTGACGGTCAGCCCGTACTGGGACTTCACGGTGGTCCAGGCACGCCCGTACTGGCACCAGCTCGACCGGTCCGTCGGCTGCCACAGATCAGGACTCTGATCACCCTTCGAGCGGTTGGACCCCGCCGAGACGGCCAACAGCTGCGGCCTGACCAGGTCGTTCGCGAACGCCTTGCGCTTCGCGGCGTCCCACCCCGAGGCACCCGAACGCCAGGCCTCGGCGAGCGGCACCATGTGGTCGATGTCCAGCTTGCCCGCCTCGGTGATCTCCGACCCGTCGTACAGGCTCTTCCAGCGGCCCGTCACGGCACGGCACTCGGAATCCCGGGTGACGTCCGCGCCGTCGCGCTCGAGGACCACCTCGCGGGTGTCGCACTTATTGCCCTGCTCGGCCCAGTGCGTGAACTTGTCCCGGCTGTACCCGGCCATCGTGCCGGGCTTGCCGACCGGCAGCGCGGCCAGCTGCGTCCTGGCCACCGCCACCCCGACCATCCCCGGCAGCACATCGCCCGAAGCCGGCTTCCCGCCACCGCCGGGCGCCGGCGCCGGCACCGTCGCCGACGCGCCGCCACCGGGCGCGGCCGGGGAACCCGGACTGCTGCTCGCCGCCGGCTTCGTACCGGTCTTGGCATCGCCGCCGGAGGACTGCTGGCCCCCGCAGCCGCTCACCCCGAGCAGCAGCGCCACGGCCACCACCCCGCCGCGCACACCTGACTGACGACCCATGGCCCCACCCCGAGGAGACTTCGGACACTGTTCCCGGAACACTACCCATAACCGGACAACCAACCCCGCACCGGGCCCTCATGTCCTGACCGGCTGCCGACCCGGCGGCCGCCGGGGACCGGGCGGCAGACGCAGCAAGTCGGCCAGCGGCGCGCCCTGTTCGGCCCACCTGCGCAGCAGCTCCCGGTCGATCCAGCGGACCCCGTGCCGGTCGCCCCACGCCTTCGCGTCCCGCGTGAAACCGCCGTTGGTGACGACCACGGCGTGGTCGGCCCGGTGCACCGGGCCCGCGGTGCCCTTCACCTCGTACATCACCGACGAACCCACCGCCGCCCCGACGCGGGTGTGCTTGGCCTGGACGACGATCCGGCCGCGCCGCGCGTCGTCGCCGATCACGTCGGCGGCCTGGTCCCCGGCCCGGCCCACCTTGCGGGCCGGCCAGCCGTCCCGGATCAGCAGGTCCCGCAGCGCGTACTCGAACTCCTCGGCGCCCATGGCGTCGAACTCGGCCAGGGTGATCCGCAGGGTGGCCGGCCGCGCCGACGCGGGCCGGCGGGCCGCCGCCGAGTTCACCGCGCGCCACCCGGCCCCCGCCCCCGCCGCCAGGGCCGCCGCCAGCGCCACCGGCCAGTGCGGCGCGACCGCCCGCCAGGTGGCGGCCGCCGCCTGGACGACCAGCACCGCCGCCGCGAGCGCCACCACCGCGGCGGCCACCCGCTCGCCCGGGTCCCGGGGACGGCGCGGCAGGGGCAGCCCGCGCGCACGCCGGGGCATCAGCGGCCGGCCGGGACGGGCGCGGTCGCCTGCGGCGGCGCGGGGGGCGGGGGCCCGGCCTCCTCGGCCACCCCGAACACCTGCGTCCACAGCCAGACCCCGGCGATCAGCGCGGCGACGGTCCAGCCGCTGAGCCGCTTCACCGACCGCCGCGGCGCCGGACGACGGCGCCAGTGCGCCCGTACCCGGGTGTAACCCTCCCGTGCCATCGGGCCCCCTCCCCAGGACGGCCACCCCGTGCGGCCCCCTTCTCCACGAGTGTGGGCAGGACGGGGACGGAACATGGGCAATCGTGCCCGAAGCCCCTTCTGGGGGTCGCGAACCGGCCACGCCCGGGGCGGGGGCGAGGCGGCGGGCGCCACCCGACACCGCGCGGGCCGACGCCGGCCCGCGGCCCGGCCGGGCCGGTGGGATGTGCAGGGGTGCCAGTTGGCTATCGGCCCGGTAGGGGGCGCAGCCTTGGCGTGACGTCCGCACCTCGAGCTTGCCCGGGCCGCTGGGACGTATCCGGAGTGCCAGGGCGGTACTGGTCGGGGAGAGGGTGCCCACGTGGCGGCGTAGTCCTGGTGCGTCGTCCGGGCCTGGCGCCGGACGGAGTTGGCCCGGGCCGTCGGGACGCGGAGCCGGGGCTGTGCTGATCCGGGAGGGGGCGTTCGCGAGGGGCGGCGGGCGTGGTGCGGCCTCCTGGCGGCGTGGCGGAGTTGGCCGGAAAGGGCGGAGCGCGCGGCCGTGGCGGTGCGCCGGAGGCGCCGGTTCGACGGACCGGCCCCGGCCGGCTGTTCGAGCCGGCCGGGCCGCGGCCGATGGATGTCCGGCGCCCCGATGCGTCCGAGCCGGTGCGGGGCCGGGGCTGGCGGTACTCGGCCGGGCGGCGGGGTGGCGCGCCACGTGGCCCGGGGTGCCGGTTGCCTGCGGGGTGGGAGGGTGCCGGTCTCCGGGGGCGGCTGGCCCGATCCGCCCTGACCTGACCGATCTGCCCGGACCCGGCTCGGTGTGGGCCCGGACCGTCCTGGCTCGGACCGGGCCGGCCGGACCCGAGCTGGCCGGACCCGGGCCGGCCGGACCCGACCTGGCCGGACCCGACCTGCCGGACCCGGCTCGGCGTGGGCCTGATCCGGCCCGGGCCGGCCCGGCCCGGCCCGGCCCGGTCTGGAGCCGGGACGGGCAGGGGTGGTCAGGACCAGGAGGTGGTCACCAGGGTGCGGCGGGCTGTCGTGAGGTGGGTGAAGGCTGCGAGCCAGGCCCAGGCGTAGCCGTCGCAGGACGGGTCGGTGAGGCGGCCGAAGGCGTCGCGGGGGCGCCGGTCGGCCTCCGTGACGAGCGCGGCTGCGAGTTCCGCCGCCGCCCCGAAGCCGGCCCGGCGCAGCGGACCGTACGCGGCCAGGGGCTCCGGCCCCCGGGCCGACTCCGCCACCGCCCGGCGGCCGCCCGCGACCCCCGCCTCCAGCAGCCGCCCCACCCGCCACAGCGGGGAGTCGGCCAGCGGATCCGGACCCGGCACGGGAGCGGGCGCGTGGGCCGGGGGCTCGCCCGTGACATGGCCGCCCTGGAGGCGGTCGTAGCCGAGGTCGGCCCGGTCGCGCCACTCCGGCGGCAGCCGCAGCGTGTACCCCGCCCCGGGTACCGGACCCACGGCGAGCGGGCTCAGCGTCGCCGTCCGGTCGAGGTCGGGGCGGCCCAGGACGCGCACCGCCAGCCCCGGCCAACCGGCCAGGCGGCGCAGGTTGGCGGTGTGCGCCAGCTCCGGGTGCGGGTGTGCGGGGCGCAGCCGGAGCAGCGGCGCGTCGATCCGTACCGTGCGGTCCGGCGACAGCTCCCGGACCAGGAGGTGGTCGCCGGCCGCGCCGACGACCTGGACCTCGCAGCCCAGCAGGCCCGGTTCGGCGTCCTGCGCGATCATCGCCGACACCGACTCCGCGGCCGGGCGGGCGAACAGCGCCGCGAGGGGCTCCTCCGTCCAGGCGACCGGGGGTGCGGGGGTGGCCCGCACCCCGCGCCCGGAGCCGAGCCGTCCGTCGGCTGACACCGTCGCGCCGACGATGCGCAGACCCGCGCGGGCCAGCCCGGCGTGGTCGAGGACGGCTCCGCCGAGGGCCACGGAGGCCTTCCCCGCGCCGCGGGCCCGGGCGAGGCCACCGGGGCGGACGTCCGACACCGAGTAGGGGGAGCCGTCGGCGCCCAACAGGTGCGTGACGACGCCGCCGTAGCCGGTGGCGCTGAGCACGGGCTCGCGGCACAGGCCGTGCACCAGGAGACTGCCCCCGGCGGTGTAGGCCCTGCGGGCACTCCCGGCCGCCGCGAGGTCACCGCCCGCCCCGGCCGCCACCAGCGCGGCCGTACGCAGCAGTTCGCCGAAGGCGGCCGCCAGGTCGGTGAGCCGCTGGCCGGCGTTGCGTTCCCGGGCGCCGCGCAGCCCGCGCACCACCCGCAGGGCGGCGGCCTCCGCGCGCGGCAGACCGGCGAGCCGCGCGGTGTGCGCGGCCCGCAGCAACTCGGCCTGGACCACCGCCCCGCCGGCCGTGACCCCGGCGGCGAGCGCCTCGGCGGCCACCGTCCACAACGCACCCCCGGCCCGCACCTGAGCAGCACCGAACCCCGCCCCGGCCCCCCGACCCCCGCCGGCTCCGGCCCCTGTTCCGGCGCCGGCCGAGAGCCCGGTTCCCGACCCGGCGACGGCCCCGGCCTCAGTCCCGGTGCCTGCTGCTGATCCAGCTCCGGCCTGGATCCCGGAACCGGCCCGGGGTTCGGTCTGCGTCCCGGCTCCGGTCCCGGCTCCGGTCCCGGCTTCGGCCTGCGTCCGGGAACCGGCCCGGGGTTCGGCCTGGAGGCCTGTCCCGGGTGCTGGGTGGGTGCCGGGCGTGGCTTCGCCTCCTGATCCGGGTTCGGCCCCGGTTCCGGGAGACGGTTCGGTATGCGGCGTCGGCGCCGCCACGGATACCGGCCCCGGGCTGGCCAGGGAGGGCAGTTCGGGGTCCGTGAGGGGTGTCGGCTCCGGGTCCGCGCCGGCCGCGAGGTCTGCGTCCGTGAGGGGTGCGGGCTCCGTCTCCGTGAGGGGCAGGGGTTCCGGGTCGGCCAGCGGCGATGCGCACAGGGCTGCCGTGCGGTGGAGGCAGCGGGGGGCGAGGAGGCAGGTGCAGGTGGCCTCGGCGGCCCGGGTGATCGTGCCCGAGGGGCCCGGACGGAGCGTGACCACCGCGTCCTCGCCGAAGCGGACGGTGACGCTCCCGTCCGGCCCGGCCACCGCGCCCGCCGCCCCGCAGGACTCGACCGCGGCGTCCAGCTTCTTGCGCAGCCGGGCCGTCAGCCCCTCCACGGCCTCGGCGAGGATCTCGGCGGCGACGGGAGGCAGCAGCCCGCCGTCCGTGCCGGTGCTGGTGCTGGTCAAGAGGGCTCTCCACGGAGTCGGTCGCCCACCCAGCGGGCGAGGGCGAGAGGGCTGAGGGCGGCCACCGGCATGCCGGCCGCGACGAGTTGCCGGGCCACCGGCACCGAGTACCGGGGCGTGCCCCCGTCGTCGAGCGCGGCGCAGCCCAGCAGGTGGGCGCCGGACGCGGCCAGCGAGCGCACCTCGCCGAGCAGCCCGACGAGCGGGGCGCCCTCCTCGAAGTCGCTGACCACCACGACCAGCGTGCGGCTCGGCACCGTGATCAGGGACCGCGCGTGGGCCAGCGCCGCCGCGATGTGCGTACCGCCGCCGACCCGGACCCCCAGCAGCAGGGACAGCGGATCGTCCACCCGGTCGGTGAGGTCCACGACCTGGGTGGAGAACGCCAGGAAGTGCGTGGACAGGGACGGGACCCCGCCGAGCACCGCCGCCGTCAGCGCCGACCAGATGACGGACGCCTCCATCGATCCGGAGACGTCGACCACCAGCACCAGCCGCCAGTCCGACTCCCGTGAGGCCCGCGTGCGGAACACCGGCCGCTCCGGGACCACCACCACCCGGCCGTCGTCCAGCCGCCGGGTGTGCGCCAGATTGGCCCGCAGGGTACGGGCCAGGTCGAGCGGGCCGCCCGGACGGCGGGTCGGGCGCGGGGTGGCCAGCCCGGAGAGGGCGGGGCGCAGCCGGGTCGTCAGCTCCTTGGCCAGCTCGTCGACGAGGCGCCGTACCAGCGGCCGCAGCCGGGCCAGTTGCTGCTCGGGCATGCCGCCGGCCAGGGACAGCACCGAGCCGAGCAGTTCCACGGAGGGGCGTGCGGACGCCGGGTCGAGCTGGGCCAGCACATCGGTGCGGCCCGCGCCGGCCGCGTCGGCGAGCACCTCCTCCCGTACGTCGGAGCCGAACAGCGCCTCCAGCTCCGCCGACCACTCGCGGGCCGTCGGGAAGGAACGCCCGTCGCCGCCGCCGGTCCCGGACGGGCCGCCGCGGTCCAGATCGGCCGAACCCTCGCCGCGCCCCGCGCCGTACAGCTCGTCGAGGGCGCGGGCGTAGCGGCCCGCGCCGGGCGGGAGCCGGTCGCGCTGGCGGCCCAGCAGCAGCCGCCACCGGTCGGCGGGCGCCAGGCGCCGGCCTTCCGGCGGACCGGGGCGTGCGGCCGGCGCCACCCCGGGCGGTACCTGCGTCGCCGCGCCGGAACGGTCCGGCAGCGGAAGGGACTTCAGCGCCGCCAGCCCCGCCGCGTCGGCCGCCGCCCACAGGGCGAGCAGCGCGGGCGACGCGTCCAGCGAGAGGTCGACCCGGTCGCCGAGCCGCTCCGTGACGGTGTCCAGCAGCCGGTCCCGGGCGGCCGGGGCGAGCACGTCGAAGCCGCCGCGCAGCGCGGGCAGCCGCTCCAGGAACGCCTCGTCGGTCAGCTCGTCCACCCGGTCCAGCAGCGGGTCGAGGGCGGCCGGGGAGGCGCCCAGCAGCGGCCCCGCCGCGCTGAGCAGCCCGGCGAGCCGCCGGGACAGGGCGCGCCGCGCCTCCGGGGTGGCCGCGGAGTCCACCCAGGCGGCGGCGCGCGCGCCGAGGCCGGCGGCCGGATCCAGATCCAGCAGCACCCGTACGGCCAGGGCCACGCCCCGCATCAAGGGGCCGGCGGTGGCCGCGAGTTCGGCCAAGGCGGCGTCCATCCGCAGCCCCAGCCGACGGGCGGAGGCCCGGTCGGCGAGGGCCACCAGGGCGGCCGCGTCGGCGAGGTCGTCGCTGCCGGCCAGGCCGGGCAGGGACCGTACGGCCGTCTCGACGAGCTCACCGCTCAGCGCGGCGGCCGCGTCGCGGGCGGCGGCCGAGGCGCCGGGCAGGTGCCCGCGCCGCAGCCCCTCCAACAGGTCGGCGGCGTCCAGGAGTTCCGTGAGCGTGGCGGTGTCCGGCAGGACGGCCGCGGCCTCCTCCATGCGTACGTCGACCAGTTCGGGCAGGTCGCAGCGCGCGGCGGCGGCCAGCCCGGCCAGTACCTGCGCCGCCGTCGGGCCGCCTTCGGCCGCCTCGCGGCGCGCGACGTCACGCAGCGTCCCCGCGGCCGCCTGGGCGGCGGTGACGCCGCGGACCCCCGCCAGGTCGAGGCGGGCCGGGACGGACGGGGTCCAGGACAGCCGCCACTTGCTCCCCAGGGCGGTGCCGTCGCCGGTGGCGGCGACGGCCACCGGCTCCCCGTAGGACGCCCCGCACACCAGCAGGCGCCGCAGCAGCACCTCACGGCGCCCGTCGAGCTCGGAACGCAACGGGTCGAGCCGGACCTCGCGCGGGCCGGGGTCCTCGGGGGACGGCAGCCGCAGCGCGGCCAGCTCCGCCTCGACGGACGGGCCGAGCCCGGAACGCGGTGCGTGCGGGGTGGTCCGGCCGCGGCCGGCGCCGACGAGCACCGCCTCCAGCGCACGGGCCAACGCCCGGCCCCGGCCCAGGGGTTCGCCCTGCCCGAGTACCGTGGAGACGGCCTCCAGCAGTTCACCCCGGCCGGGCGCGGGCAGCCCGCGCAGCACCGCCAGGTCGCAGGCGAGCCGCAGGGTCTCGGCGGCCTCCCCGGTACCGGCGGTGTGCCCGGCCCGGCGCAGCTCCCGGCACACCCCGGTGACGGCGGCCGCAGCCGCGTCCCGAACCCGCTCGGGCACCCCGCCGGCCTCCAGCACGGCCTGCTGCCACAACGGATCGCGAATCCCGGCCGGATACCCGGAACGGGCGTCGAGCAGGTCGTACGAGTACGCCACGAAGGACGTGACGGCCCCCCGCTCACCCGCCGGGGCCTGAACCTTGGCCCCGGCCCGGTCCCGGCCTCCGGCTCCAACCCGCGCCCCGGCACCGCGACCGCCCTTGGCTTCGGCGGGAGCCGGGGCGCTGGCCTCAGCTGCGGAACCGGCCCGGCTCCCCTCCCGGACCTCCGTCACGGTCCCGGCCTCGGGCTCCGGGCCGGTGCCGGTCGCGCAGGCGGCCAGTGCCGGGGCGTGGAAGGCGCCGATCAGGGCGGCCACGCGGCGGCCGCCCGCCGACGCGGCGCCGATCACGCTCCGCATGTGGGCCTCCCGCGCCAGGTCGGTCGCCGGTACGGCGACGCCCGCGTCGGTACGCAGCGCCCAGCCGACGCCCAGCGCGGCGCGGCGCACGGCCTCGGGGGAGCAGCCCGGTGCCAGCACCTCCACCGCCCGGTCCCAGAGGTCCTCGCCCTCCCGGCCGGTACCGGACGCCACCAGCCCGTCCGCGAAGGACCGCCGGCCCGCCCCCGGCCCGCCGCCCGCGCGTACGCCACCGGCTTCGCCGTCCCGGTCGGCGTCGGGACCGGCATCCCCGCTGCCACCGTTGCCACCAGCTCGGCTACCTGCGCGGTCACAGCCTCCGCCAGCGGCACCGCCCGTGCGGGGCGTGCCCTGTTCCGGGAGCTTTCCCGCAGGGGACCAGGCGGGGGAGGACAGGGGGAGGTCGCAGCACAGGACCTCTATGCCCCGGGTCCGGGCCCAGCGGATCGCCGCCAGTTCGGGGGAGAAGTCCGCGAACGGGTAGAAGGCCGTCCCGCCGTCGGGGCCCAGGCCCGCCAGGGCGACCGGGGCGATCGTCTCCGGGTCGGCCAGGTGGACCAGCCACGGCTGGAAGTCGGCCGGCAGTTCCACGCACAGCACCTCGGGGTCCGCCGCCTCCAGCAGCGCGGGGACCACCGCGGCCAGCGCGGGGCTGTGATGGCGTACGCCCAGCAGGTACGGCGCGCGGGAGGCGGCGAGCGCCTCCACCGCCGTCCGCGGGTCGGTGGGACCGGTGACCGTCAACGCAGGCTCCCGCGCAGGTCCCACAGCCGGCGCCACATCGCCGAGCCGTCCTCGGCCCGGCGGCGGACCGGGCCGTCCCAGTACCCCAGCAGCCGTCCGTGGTCGGCGGGGTCGTCCTTGCGTACGACACCCAGCAGATGGCCCGGCAGCAGGTCCAGTACGTCGCCGCCCGGCAGGTACGCGGCCGCCACCCCCAGCGAGGCCGCCACCTGCACGGCCTCCGCGGTGGACATGACCGTCCCGGGCCGCTCCACGTCCCAGCCCTCGGCGCTGCGCCCCGAGCGCAGGTCCCGGAAGACGGTGACGAGCGCGTCGAGCACGGAGTCGTCCACCCCGAAGGCCGCGCCGGCGCGCTGCACCGCCGCCACCGCCTGCCGCCGGATCAAGGTGGCCTCCGCGTCGGCGTCCGCGATCGGCGCGACCGTCTCGAAGTTGAAGCGCCGCTTGAGCGCGGCGGACATCTCGGACACGCCCCGGTCCCGCAGGTTGGCGGTGGCGATGACCGTGAACCCGGGGGCGGCGGACACCGAAGCGTCCTCGGTGGCGGTCAGTTCCGGCACGCTGACCCGCCGGTCGGACAGGATCGACACCAGCGCGTCCTGCACCTCGGGCAGGCAGCGGGTGATCTCCTCGACGCGCGCCACCCGGCCCGTCCTCATCGCGGAGAGCACGGGGGAGTCGACCAGGGCCTGGGAGGTCGGGCCCTGGGCGAGGAGCAGCGCGTAGTTCCAGCCGTAGCGGAAGGCGTCCTCGGTGGTGCCGGCCGTGCCCTGGACGGTGAGGGCGCTGGTGCCGCAGACGGCGGCGGACAGCAGCTCGGACAGCATCGACTTGGCGGTGCCCGGCTCGCCGGTGAGCAGCAGTCCGCGTTCACCGGCCAGGGTGACCACGCACCGTTCCACCAGGGCGCGTTCGCCGACGAACTTGGGTGCGATCACCAGCTTCGCGGGGAGCCCGGCGCGGCGCTTCGGCAGGGCCAGTTCCTCGCCGTCGCTGCCGCACACGAAGGTGACGACCGCGCGCGGGGTCAGGGCCCAGCCGGGCGGGCGGGGGCCGGTGTCCTGGGCGGCGAGGAAGGCGAGTTCGGCGGCGTACCGCTCCTCGGCGGGCATGACCTGCCGTGCGGGAGCGGGCTGTTCGGTGAGGGTCATCGGGTCCTCGTCGTTCGGAGTTGAGGGGTTGAGGGGGTGAAGGGTCGAGGGGGTGAGGGGCCGGGCGGGGCGCGTGTCCGCGCGCCCCGCCCGGCCTCGCCGTCAGGGCGTCAGGGCGTCAGCGGCGTCGGCGGGCCGGCGCCCGCTTGACCTTCAGTTCCTCGAAGCGCGGCGCGTCGCCCTCGCGGACCCGCCCCCACGCCCGGCGGTACAGGTCCGCGGCCGGCTCGGCCGGTACCAGGACGCCCAGCACGGGGCCGCCCCCGCCCGGTGCCAGCGCGTACATCGGCAGCTTCCACAGCTCGACGGGCAGCACCGGGGAGTCCTGCGCGGCCCATCCGCCGGGCAGGAACAGGGAGCGGCCGGCCCGGGGCCTGGCGGCAGTCACCACCAGGTCGGTGGCGGCCAGTTCGGCCCGCGCCGCCCTCAGCCGGGCGGGCTTCCAGCCCGTCCAGCGCGCCGTGTTCCGGTCGGTGGGGTCGGGCATGGCGAGGAGCGTCAGGTACAGGGCGGCGGCGTCGGCCCCCAGCCCGTACGCGGCGGACGCCTCGGCCACCAGCTCAGGCACCGAACGGGACGGGTCCTGCGGCCACCAGGTCCCCTCCTTGTCCACGGCGCCCGCCACCGGGGCCCCCGGATCGGCGAGCAGCGCGGCGAATCCCGGGTCGTGGGCCAGGCGCAGTGCCGTCTCGGCCGGGGTGGACCGCTGCTCGGGGCCGCGCAGCAGCGGAAGGTAGGGGTCGGAGCCGGTCGAGTCGAGCAGTGCGGGACGCAGCGCGGGCCGCGGCCGGCCGTCGTGCAGGGCCAGGACCACCGCCCCGTACCGTTCGTACCCCTCGCCGGTCTCGGTCGCGGTGCCGGCCGCCTCGCGGAACCGGGCCGCGTCGATGTAGTGGCCGACGGAGAGCAGCAGTTCCGGCGAGGCCAGCCGCTGGCGGACCGCCGTGAGCGCGGGCGGCAGGCAGGCCCGTACGGGGTGTCCCGCGGGCAGCCGGTGCGCCATCCACGCCGTGAGGGCCACCGACCCCGTCAGCACCTGCGTGTCGAAGAGGGCGGAGCAGGGCGAGGCGGGGGAGACCGGCGTGCTGGGTTCCGCGTGGTCCCCCTCGATCCGCCACGCGACGTCGGCGGAGAGCGCCGGCGCCGCCGACGGGTCGAGCAGCGCGGGCAGCGCGCGGTGCGGGGCCCAGCCGCCGCGCACCTCCTTGGTGGCCTCGGCCAGCAGCCAGTCGGGTACCGGCGTACGGCGCCCCACGCGCCGGTTCCACACCAGCGCGGCGGCCGCCGCGTCCGGGCCGTCCGTCCACAGCAGCGCCGGGTCGGCGGGCAGCAGCGCCCCGACCAGGGCCCGGCGCACCTCCAGCTTCAGTTCCTTCAGCTCGTCGCGGGCGTTCGCGGCGGCCGTCGCCGTGACCTTCAGGGTCGTGCGCAGTTCGGCGGGCAGGAAGCCGCGCTCCCAGGTGTCCATGTGCGGCAGACCGGCGAGCACGAGGCGGGCGACGGTGCCGCTGACGCCGGTCAGCCGGGAGAACTCCTCGGCGGCCTCCGGGAACCAGGGCGCCGGGCCGCGCGCGGCGGTCTCCCGCAGGAACGCGGCCAGCCAGCCGGCCGCGCGCTCCGGGTCGCCGGGCACGGTCGGGGTCCCCAGCCCGGTGTAGGGCGCGGGGAGTTCGAAGCGGCCGTCGGGGTCGTGCAGGAGCCCGCGGAAGTCGCGTCCGCCGGGCTCGCCCTCGACGAACCCGGAGATCCCGAGCGCGGCGCCGCCGCCGAGCGGCAGCACGGTGTGGTGGCGGCCGCCGTGGCCCCGTTCACGGCCGTCGGCGCCCCGCAGGTGGCTCTCCTCGATGCGGCCCCGCACCTGGCGCCAGCTCGCGGCGGAGGCCTGCGCCGAGCCGAGCCCGAGGGCGTCCACCTCGGACAGCACCCGGCACAGGGCGGTGCGCTGTTCCTCGGTGGTGCCGGTGACGACCGCCCGGTAGGCGACGGCCGCCGGCTCGTCGAGGAAGAGGGCGGTCCAGGGGAAGGACGCGTAGGGCAGCCGGGGCAGGTCCACGTGCAGGCGTCCGGGTACCGCCTCGGCCCCGGTGTCGGCGACCGTCCCGGCGAGGGCGTGCAGGTGGTGGAACACGGTGGCCTCCGGACCGCCGTAGCGGTGGTGGCCGGTGCCCACGAGGCCGATGAGGGCGGCGCCGAGCAGCTGGTCGGCGGGGCCCTTCACGGTCTTGGGCGCGCGGTCGGCGGCCGGCTTCGGCTTCAGGGCGGCCGCCAGGCCGGCGAGGGCCTTGCGCTGGGTCAGGGTGGTGCGGATCCGGTCGACGACGCCGCGTACGAGCGCGCCCTCGGTGATCCCGGGCAGGGCGGCGGCCACCAGCGCGGGCAGCTGCTCGGTCTTCTCGGCCTCGGTGGCCAGCTTCAGCAGTGCTTCGGCTCCGGCCGTGTCCATCGCGCGCAGCACGGCGGAACCCCGCGGATCGCGGGGGCGCAGGCAGTACCAGTAGGGGAGCGGCGGGAGTTCCGCGCCCTCGGCCGAGTACACCTCGCTGTGGTGGTCGCCGGAGACCCGGGCGGTGGGGACGCCGTCGGGGTCGGTCAGGGTCAGCGTCCGCCACTCCGAGGACACGGCGCGCAGCCGGTCGTCGCCGGGCAGGGCGAGCGCGTGCCGGGGGACGCGGGTGCCCTCGGGCAGGGTGACGGAGCGTCCGGCGGTGTCGGAGCCGTGCCAGCCCTGGCCGGGGAGGCGTACGGTCCGCCAGCCGAGCAGCCCGTCGACGGGGGCGCCCAGCACCGAGTCCTCGACGGCGGGCGCGGGCCGCAGCCAGTTCTGGCCGGGGCTGTCGGGCAGGGCGGCGCCCCGGGGGTGCCCCCGCAGGGCGTCGGCGAGGAAGCCGGGCAGGGAGCGGCGCCCGCGGGTGCCGGTGGCGGGGTCGTACTCGGCCCAGCCGGCCGCGTCGTGCCGGTCGCCGGGCGCGGCCGGCTCCCACACCCAGTACGAGGTTCCGTCGCTGATGACGGCCCGCTCGGCGGGCAGCTTGCTGTCGCCCGGGTGCAGGGGTCCGCCGCCGCCGGTGGTGCGGCCGCCGGCGGGCAGCGGCAGGGTGACGGCCTCGGAGCGCACCGACCAGTAGGTGGCGCTCGAGTCGAGGGTGAGGAGGTCGTCGGGGGCGCTGAGCCAGTAGCCCTGGACGGGGCCGTCGTAGCCGGCCCAGAAGACCAGCAGGTCGCCGTCGACGTGGTGGAAGCCGGGCTGCCGGTTGTTGCCGGACGGGATCCGCAGGTCGTGCGTGAGGACGACGGAGTCGGGTCCCACGACGCGTACCTGCGCGGAGTTGGCGACGATGACGTACGGCCAGGCGTCCATCACCGTCAGCCGGTGGCCGCTGCGGCGGGGCGACATCTCGCGGACGGTCTGCTCCCAGGCGGGCCAGACCAGTTCCTCGAAGATGCCGCCGCGCAGGGTGCGGGCGAGGATCCCGCTCAGGTCGGCGGCGGCCGCGCGGGCGACCTCCTCGGGGGCCAGGGCCAGCGCCTCCGGTGGCATCCAGGTCAGCCGCCGGACCGCCTCGGGCAGGTCCGGCAGCCCGGCCGCCGTGGACACGGCGGCCACCTCGCGGACCCATTCGGCGATCAGCGGGCTGCTGCCGGGCGTGGTGGCGAGCAGCTGGACCGTGGACCGGCCGCCCTGCATGTGCCCGTCGAAGCCGCGCAGGGTGCGCAGGACGGCCGGCCGCAGCCGTGCGTCGGCACACAGGGCCCGCAGGTCGCGCCGTCCGGGGGTCAGCGCCCACTGGCGCAGGCCCAGCTTGCCGGTGGCGTCGGGGTCCGGGTCGGCGAGCGGCAGGCCGAGGGAGAGCACCAGGTCGAGCAGGTCGACGTCCTGGAGGTCCAGGCGCAGGCCCTCCGCGCGCTCCGGCAGCGCCAGTTCGGTGCGCAGCCGCTCGGCGCAGCGGGTGACGAGCGGCAGCAGCTCCGGCAGGGCGGGCGGGGTTCCCCAGCCGCTGAACCGGGAGGTGTGGAAGCGCTCCAGCCAGCCGGCGGTGCCGTCGGCGGGGCGTTCCTCCGCGGGCAGGGAGCCGTCGGCGAGCCCGGCGGTGGCGCCCGACTCCTCCAGGATCCGCAGCCACAGGACGGCCATGTCCCCGGCCTCGCCGCCGGCGCCGCTCGGGTTCGTGCCGAGCAGGGTGCCGCGTACGGCCGGGACCCGGCGGGCCAGCGCGACGAGCGTGGCGCGGTGCGACTTCCACCAGCCGGCGGCGGCCCGCTGGGTGGCGGGCAGCGGCAGCAGTTCGGCGAGGTACTCCTGCTCGGGCACGCCGCCGGTCAGCCCGGCCGCGCGGGCCAGCCGGCGCAGTTCCACGGTGGCCTGCGCGGACGGTGCGAGGCCTCCCGCGGTGCGGCGTACGCACAGCCGGCGGAAGCGCTCGAAGGCCTCGGCGGGGGAGACGCGCAGCGCGAGCTCCTTGCCGTAGCCGGTGAGGACCTTGACGGGCAGGGCTCCGGCGAGGGCGAACTCGAGGAACACGGCGTCGAGCCGGTCCTCGTCGACGTCCAGGCCGAAGCCGGCCTCGCTCGCGCGGGCCTTGCCGAACAGCTGGGCGGCGTAGGTGGTGTTCTCGATTCCGAGGAAGATCCGGGCGGTCTGCTCGTAGAAGACGGGCAGGAAGTGCGGGACGGCGGCGGCGAGCCGTTCGGCCAGCTCGTGGCAGGCGTCCAGGGCGGCCTTGGGCTTGGTCTTCGCCTGCCGGGCGATGCGGTCCAGCTCGGGGACGACGGCGAGCGCGTGGTGGCCGTCGTCGGGGTGGTGGACCAGCACCCACTCGGGGAAGCCGAGCGCCGCGCGGCGGCCGAGGCCGACCACGGGCGGCTCGCCGTCCAGGACGAGGCCCAGGAAGCCGGAGGCGAGGTCCTCGGCGGGGCCCAGCTCGGCCGCGGCGAGGCGGACGACGACCCGCTCGTCCCCGAGGGCCGGGTGACGGTACGTCCGCGCGGTCAGCGGGACGGCGGACGGGCCCGCGCCGGTGGCGTCGGCGGGCAGTACGGCGCCCGCCGCGAGCAGTTCGGCGCTGCCGGCGCCCGTCCCGGTGCTGCCGGTGGTGATGGTGGTGTCGGTGCTCATGCGTTCCCGCCCTCCTCGATGTCGCGCCCGGCGTACAGCGCCGCGGCCATGCGCATGCCCTCGGACCAGGCGACCGGTCCGACCTCTCCGAGCGCCACCGTGCGGCCCTCGTCGTCGTGCCAGTTCAGGGCGCCGGTGGTGGTCTCGGAGTCCCAGTAGGGTTCGCCGATCCACACGGCCGCCTCGACCGCGCGGCCGCCGTCACGGACCTTGCAGGTGGCGTAGCCGCCGGAGACCCGGTAGCCGAGGCCGGTGGCGCGGGCGGCGAGGCTGAAGCGGGACGGGAACGCCCCGCCCGCGTAGTCCCGTACCTCGGTCGCGGTCGCCTTGAGGTCCGCGGGCTTGACCCAGGTGGCGCGGTGGATCTGCTCGATCCCCTGGACCAGACCCAGTTCGGCCGCGAAGTCCCGTACGTCGTCCAGGTCGGGCAGCAGCACCGGATGCGGCAGGGTCACCGTGCGCGGGGACAGGCGTACCGTCTCGCCGTCGAGGTCGACGACCTTCAGCTCGCCGGTCGCGGTGACGTCGCGCAGGAAGCCCGCCTCCTCGGGGTCGTCCCCGACGATCGCCAGGTCGCGCAGGGCGCCCTGCCAGGCCTCGTCGGGCCAGACTTGGACGAGGAGCGCCGTCGGGACGGGCAGCGAGGACACCATCCAGCCGTCCACCTGGGCGACGCAGGCCGCCTCGTGCCGGTCGAGCCACTCGGCGAGCCGGCGCAGCCGGTCCACCTCGGGATGGTCGCGCAGGGCCTTGGGCAGTGCCTTCAACTGCCGTCCCGCGGGCCGCCGCGCGGCGACCCGCCCGTCCACGAGGGAGACCTCGTACCCTTCTTCCTCCAACGCCAGCCAAGCCATCAGCCCGTGCCCCTCCACCCGTTCGAAACCGCGTCGGCGCAGCACAGGACAAGGCATCGACGCCTGCTGAGCTGCGGTATGCCGGGAGACTAGCGAGCCCCACTGACATCACGGACGGGAGGGCTCCGGATAGCTGCCCGGAGCGGATCCCGGCGGAGCCCAGGGGCTCCTGAGGGGCCGTCCGGGGAGTCCGCGGTAGTCCGGGAACGCGGAACGGCGCTGCCCCCGGCCGGGTCGGCCGGGGGCAGCGCCGTCGCGCGTTGGTGCGTGGGGTCAGACGGTCTTGGCCGCCGGCTCCGCCGTCGGCGCGGTGGCGGGAGTGGCCGCGGGGGCGGACTGCTCGACCACGCGCGGGCCGTGGCCGCCGCGCAGGCCGAGCCAGCTGATCACGGCGACGAGGGCGAAGGCGGCCGCGCCGATCCAGAAGGTGAGCGTGAACCCGGACTCGGCGGGCAGCGGCGGGACGCCCGCCGGAAGGTGCTCGAGCGTCTTCGACGCCAGGATGGTGGTGACGACGGCGCTGCCGATCGCGCTGCCCGTGGAGCGGGAGATCGAGTTGATGCCGTTGGCGATGCCGCTCTGGTGGTGCGGAACGCTGGACATGATCACGGCGGGCATGGCCGCGTAGCCGAAGCTGACGGCCGCGCCGACGACGAGGCCCGCGCCGATCACCGAGAAGGTGTGGCCGTGGTCCAGCGCCAGCCAGCCGAAGCCGAAGGCGCCGAGTCCGGCGGCCAGACCCAGTGCCACCCGGGGCCCGCGGTGGCGCACCAGCTGGCCGCCGACCGGGGAGGCCAGCAGGGAGACGATCGCACCGGGCAGCAGGAACTGCACCGACGCGCGCAGGATGGAGGCGTCGAAGCCGTAGCCGGTGAGCGCCTCGGGCATCTGGACGAGGTAGGAGACGCCCAGGAAGTTCGCGAACATCCCGAAGCCGACGAGGACGCCGGCCAGGTTCGCCATGAGCACCGGGCGGTGGACGAACATCGCCATGTCGACGAGGGGTTCGCGCACCTTGCGCTCGACCAGGACCCACACGGCGGCCATGACGGCGGCGCCGGCGAAGCTGCCCAGCGTACGGGCGGAGGCCCAGCCCCACTCGTGGCCCTGGGAGATGGGCAGCAGGAGCAGCAGCAGGGCGATGCCGAGGGTCAGCGCGCCCAGGAAGTCGGTGCGGCCGCCGGTCTTGTGCCGGGTGGCGGGGACGAGGAGGACGACGGCGAGCAGGGCCAGCGTGGCGAAGCCGGTGGCCATCCAGAAGGCGTTGCGGTAGTCCGCGTCGGCGCCGGAGGTCAGCAGCCCGGTGGCGACCAGCGCCAGGCCGCTGCCGAACGCGAGCGTGCCGCTGACCAGTGCCATCGCACCCGGGAGCTTCTGCGGGCGGACCTCCTCGCGCAGGACGGAGAGGGCCAGCGGGAAGATCGCGGTGGCGGCGCCCTGGAGCACCCGGCCCAGGATCAGCAGCGGCAGCGAGGTCGCGAGAGCGGCCACGACGGATCCCGCGACCATGACACCGAGGACGGCCACCAGGGTGGGCTTCTTGCCGTGCTGGTCACCGAAGCGGCCGAGCAGCGGGGTGAAGACGGCGGCCGACAGCAGGGTGGCGGTGGTCACCCAGCTGACGTTGGCGGTGGAGGTGCCGAGGTCGTTGCGGATCAGGCCCAGGATCGGTACGGGCAGGGTCTGCATCATCGACACGACCATGGCGGCGAGGCTCAGGGCGAAGACGATGACCGTCTCGTTCCTGTTCCTCGCTTCGGCGGGGGCGGATGCGGCGGAGCTCATGGCGGAGGGGACCTTCTTAGTGCTTCACGGGCTTCGGCCCTGAAGGGTGCTTCAGGACGCAGATCTTTGAGGTCATCAAGTACTTGTTCGAGACTCGAAGGTAGACCTCAATAGTTAAGGAGGTCAAGTAAACAGTTGATAATGTCAACCATCCCGGAGTACGCTCCGGACCCATGAGCGCCACCTCCCCCCGCACCCCGCACAGCCCCGCCAAGCTCCAGCTGCTGGAACTGCTCGCCGCCATCGGCACCGCCCAGTGGCGGGACTTCGCTGCCGCGGCCGCCCGGTACGGGCTGACCTCCACGCAGGCCAAGGTCCTCGCCCAGCTGGAGGGCCCCGTGCCCATGCGCGGCCTCGCGACCCTGCTGGCCTGCGACGCGTCCAACGTCACCGGGATCGTGGACCGGCTGGAGGCGCGCGAACTGGTGCGGCGCGAGCCCTCCGCCGCCGACCGCCGCGTCAAGAACGTCGTCGCCACCGAGGCGGGCCGCGAGACCATCCGCCGGGTGCGCGAGGAGATGCAGGCCACGCACGGCGCGCTCGACACCCTCGACGAGGAGGAGAGCGCCACGCTCTACGCCCTGCTGGAGCGGCTTCGACCGATGCTGGAGCGTGACTCCGGCTGAACCCTCGCCGCCCGGCCCGCGGGCCGCGGCGGTCGGGCGGCGCCGATCCGGCGGCGTCCGTCCTGCCGCGTGAGTCCGGCGGCGTCCGTCCTGCCGTGTCAGTCCTGCGGTGCTGCGGCTTCGGCGGCTTCGGCGGCTTCGGCGGCGTCGAGGGCCGCCGTGAGGCGGCTCAGGCGGGTCTGGAGGTCGCGGATCTCGCCCAGCTCGAACCCGGTCGCCGCCGCGATCCGGCGGGGGACCTCCACCGCCCGCTCCCGCAGCGCCGCGCCCTCGGGGGTGAGGACCGCGTGCACGGACCGCTCGTCCTCGGTGCTGCGCTCGCGCCGGATCAGGCCGGCCGCCTCCAGCCGCTTGAGCAGGGGCGAGAGCGTGCCCGAGTCCAGCCGCAGGTGCTGACCGAGCTGCTTGACCGGCATCGTGCCGTGTTCCCAGAGCACCAGCATCACCAGGTACTGCGGGTAGGTCAGCCCCAGATCCTTCAGGACGACCCGGTAGAGGCCCCCAAAGGCGCGGCTCGCCGCGTTGAGCGCGAAGCAGATCTGCCCGTCGAGGCGGAGGAAGTCCTGGTCGCGGAGGGTGTCGGCGGGCTGCTCGGTCATGTTCCCCAGTGTACCGGAGCCCTCTTGTGAGCGATTGAGTTGTGCACAACTAAATTGTGTGCTCTATTTGTGGTCGAGGGTCGGCCACCGGTCGCCCCGCCCCTGCGAAAGGACCTCCCGATGGACGCGCTGTACACCGCTGTCGCCACCGCCAACGGCCGCGAGGGCCGCGCCGTCAGCTCCGACGGCCAGATCGACCTCGCGCTCGCCATGCCCCCCGCGCTGGGCGGCAACGGCCAGGGCACCAACCCCGAGCAGCTCTTCGCGGCCGGCTACGCCGCCTGCTTCGCCAGCGCGCTCGGCCTGGTCGGCCGCCAGGCCAAGGTCGACACCGGCGACGTGTCCGTCACCGCAGAGGCCTCCATCGGCCAGGACGCCGGCGGCTTCGGGCTCGCCGTCACCCTGCGCATCGAGCTCCCCGAGTCCCTCGCGGGCGAGACCGGCGCCCTGCTGGTCAAGCAGGCCCACGAGGTCTGCCCCTACTCCAAGGCCACCCGGGGCAACATCCCCGTCGAGCTCGTCATCGAGTAGTCCCCGGGCAGCCCCCGGGCAGCCCCCGGGCAGTCCCCCGAGCGGCACCCCCCCCAGCCGCCGCCCGGCGCACCGTCCGACGGTTCCGCCCTGACCCGTCAGACGGTGCGCCGGGCGGCCACCGCCGCGCAGAGCGCCGCCAGCGGCAGCTCCGCCGCCAGGGCCATCGCCAGCGCCGCGCCCTGGCCGCTCGTACCGGCCGAGGTCGTGACGTCGAACCAGGCGTCCGTCACCAGCAGCGCCGCCGTCGCCGCCGCCACCGGAGCGACCCGCGGGTCCCCCTTGCGCAGCAGCATCCCCGTCCCGGTCAGCCCGACGGCCAGCATCGCGTCCAGGCCGATCCACGCCGTGGACCAGTGGGACACTTCGGCCGTCGCCGGCAGCGTCCGCGCCAGCACCACCATCCACGGCAGCAGCGCCAGCCCCGCCCCGGTGAGCACCGTGGCCGTCCGGGGGCCGCGCCGGCCCGCCCGCGCCGAGCGCGTTCCCCCGCCCGCCGCCCGCCGGACGGTGTGGCGGCGGGCCTGGAACTGCGGTGCGGCGAGGGCCATGGCTGCGGGTCTCCTTCCGGCCCGGGGTCCGTCCGCCGGGCACCCCACCACTCTCCTTCCGCGGCAGGGAAAGATCAGTAGCCCCACGGTCCGGACCGGGGGTGGTGCCGGGTACACCCCCCACCGGGCACCAGGGTGATGGCATGCCCCTGACCAGTGCGATTACCGTAGGCGCATGGCAACTCGCGGGGCGCTGAGGCGTACGTACACCTGGATCGCGGCCCACACCCCCTGGTCGGCGTGGGCCTGGCGCAACACCGCCTTCGGGGCGGCCGCCATCCCGCCCGCCCTGCCCCTCGTGGCCGGGTTCGCCCTGCTGACCGCGGGCCCCGGGCACAGCCCGCTCCCGCTGCTGGCCGTCCTCGCGTTCTGCCCGCTCCTGACGGCGCTCCAGCGCAGCCGGTTCCGGTCGCTCCTCGGCCTGGACATCCCTCCCGTGGTGCGCGAACACCCCTGGACCACCCTGCGCGGACTCGCCGAGCGGCTGCGCTCCGACGCGACCTGGCGGCAGTACGGCTACCACCTGCTGGTCAGCCCCCTCGCCGCCACCGGCGCGGCCCTGCTGGTCCTCACCTGGGCCGTCGGCACCGCCTGCGCCACCGTGTACGCCTGGTCCTGGATGCTCCCCTGGCAGGGGACCGCCCTCGACCTGGCCTGGGCCTCGCAGTACGACCTGCTCACCGTGGCCGGACTGCTCGCGCTGCTCGCCGCCCCCTGGCTGGCAGCCCTCCTGACCCGGCTCGACGCCGTCGCCGCAGCCGCCCTCCTCGGCCCCAACCGGGCCCGCGAACTGGAGCGCCGCGTCGAGGACCTGGCCGAGAGCCGCGCCGGGGTGCTGGACGCCGCGGACCTCGAACGCCGCCGCATCGAACGGGACCTGCACGACGGGGCCCAGCAGCGGCTGGTCTCCCTCGCGATGAACCTCGGCATCGCCCGCGCCACCCTCACCGGCCTCCCGCCCGAGGCGAAGGCCGTCATCGACGAGGCCCACCGCGAGGCGAAGGAGGCCATCGAGGAACTCAGCAGCCTGGTGCGCGGCCTGCACCCGGCCGTCCTGGAGGACCGCGGGCTCGACGCCGCGATCTCCGGCATCGCCGCCCGCGCCCCGCTGCCCGTCGACCTCACCGTGGACCTCGCCGTACGGCCCGGCCCCACCGTCGAGGCCGTCGCCTACTTCGTCGTCTCCGAGGCGCTGGCCAACGTGGCCAAACACGCCCGGGCCGGCCGCTGCCGCGTACACGTCGCCCGCGTCACCGGCCCCCGGGGGGACCTGCTGCGCGTCGAAGTGACCGACGACGGGGTGGGCGGAGCGGACCCGGCCGGCGGCACCGGCCTGACCGGCCTGCGCAAACGCGTAGGGTCGGTCGACGGAACGATAATGATCAACAGCCCCCTCGGGGGCCCGACCGTCATCACTGTGGAGCTGCCGTGCGGGCTGTGATCGCCGAGGACTCCGTCCTGCTGCGCATAGGTCTTGTCAAAGTCCTGGAAATGGCCGGGTTCGAGGTGGCCGCCGAGACCGGCGACGCCGAGGGGCTGCTCGCCGCCGTCGAGGAACACCGGCCCGAACTCGCCCTGGTGGACGTCCGGATGCCGCCCGGCTTCACCGACGAGGGCATCAGGGCCGCCCTGATGATCCGCAGTCAGAGCCCCGGCACGGCGGTGCTCCTGCTGTCCCAGTTCGTGGAGGAGCGCTACGCCGCCGACCTGCTGTCCTCCCGCAGCGGCGCGGGCATCGGCTACCTGCTCAAGCAACGCGTCGCCGACGTCGAGGAGTTCATCGACGCCCTGCGCCGCGTCGCCGCCGGGGGCACCGCCCTCGACCCGCAGGTCGTCGCCCAGCTGCTGCTGCGCCGCGGCGGCCCCGACCCGCTGGAGCGCCTCACCCCGCGCGAGCGCGAGGTGCTCGCGCTGATGGCGGAGGGCCGCTCCAACGCGGGGATCGCGGGCGGACTCGTCGTCAGCGAGAGTGCGGTGGCCAAGCACATCAACAACATCTTCACCAAGCTGGACCTGCCGCCGGCCGCCGAGGCACACCGGCGCGTCCTCGCCGTCCTGCGCTTCCTGGACGGTACGCCGTGACCCTCCCCGGCCCCCCGGCGGCCCGGGCCGCCGCCGCCCGGCCGGGACACCGCCGCGCCTGGTACGGCGCCGCGGCGCTGAGCGCCGTACTCGTGGTGCTCCCGGCCGCCTGGCAGATCACGGCCGTCGGGTCCACCCGCAGCGGTGTCCTGTCCGGCGGCAGCGCCGGGCGGACGGTGGCGGCGGTGGAGATCGAGGGCGGCGGATCGGATGTGACCGTCACCCCGCGCGGGGACGGCCAGGTCGGCTACCAGGCCCGGGTGACCTGGTCGTTCAAGGAACCCACCGTCGAGGAGAGCTGGCTCGGCGACACCCTGCGGCTGACCCCGCACTGCGCGGGCGAGGCCATCGGGGTGACGGGCGGACTCGGCTGCTCCATAGGGCTGGAGGTGACCGTGCCCGCCGGGATCCTGGTGCGGGTGTCGGCGGGCTCCGGGCAGGTGTCCGTGACCGGCCTCGACGGGCCCGTCGACGCGGACGTCGGCTCCGGCACGCTGGCGCTGAGCGCCCTGCGCGGCCCGCTGCGCGCCCGCGTCGGCTCCGGCAGCCTGCGGGCCACCGGCCTCGCCACACCGCAGGCCGACATCGGCGCCGGATCCGGGCAGGCGGACGCCGTCTTCGCGACCGTGCCGGACCGGGTGAGCGGCCGCGTCGGCGCGGGGCACCTGCACCTCACGCTCCCGGAGGGTGCCCGCTACCGGGGCGACTGCCGGTCGGGCGTGGGCCGTTGCGAGGTGGAGGACGCCCTGCGGGACCCGGCCTCCCCGCGCACCCTGGACCTCTTCGCCGAATCGGGCCGCGCGGAGGCGTCCCGCCGCCCCCGCACGTCCTGAAGCGCGGGCCGGTCACCTCGCCGCCGGCACCGCTCGGGCCGCCGACAGCGAAATGCGAGGCACCGTCGAGCAGGACTCCACCGGGAATCCGGCGAACTCGAATGTGCCTCGCATCCGGGCGGACCGGAATTCGGCCGCGCAATTTCCGGTAATGCGGTTCAGACGATGTGCCGGCCGCCGTCCACGGTGAGTACGTCGCCCGTCGTGTAAGCGGCGTTCACGAGATAGAGCGTCGCCTCGGCGACGTCCTGCGGCGTGCCCACCCGGCGCAGCGGGGTGTTGTTCGTGATCCAGTCGCGGGAGCTCTCCCAGACCTCCTCCGCGCCCTCGTACCAGGGCGTGTCGATCAGCCCGGGCGCGACCGCGTTGACGCGGACCGAGGGGCCGAGCTGGGAGGCCAGCAGGCGGGTCATGTGATTCACGGCGGCCTTGCTCACGGCGTACGGGATCGAGCTGCCCAGCGCCCGGGTGGCGGAGACCGAGGAGATGTTGACGATCGAGCCCGCACCGGATTTCCGCAGGTGGGGGACGGCGGCGGTGATCATCTGCCAGGCGCCGACGACATTGACGTCGAGGATCTCCCGCCAGGCGGCGGCGTCCACCGCGTCCAGGTCGTCGAGCGGGACGAAGCGGGTGACGCCCGCGTTGTTGACCAGGATGTCGAGCCGGCCGTAGGTCTCCACCGCGGTCTCGACGATCCGCCGCGCGTCCCCGGCGTCGGACACGTCGCCCTGCGCGTACACCGCCTCGGGGAGCTCGGCGGCCAGTTCCTTTCCGGCCTTCACGCTGTGGGCGGAGTTGATTACCACTCGAATTCCCTCGGCCGCGAGCCGATGGGCGATCGACGCACCGATTCCCGAAGAAGAACCGGTGATCAGGGCGACGCGAGTCTCGCTCATCTTTCCTCCTGCTGGTATTCCGGCGCATTTCGAACAACGCCCGTTGACGAATGGGTGTCCGGATCCTAACGTACCGTATGACGGAAGCTCAGTTCCACCATGCGGAATTGCGGGATAAAGGGGGAGTCATGGGATTCGATGCGGAACATGCCGGCACGGCCGCGCGGCCGGCCGGCGGAATCCACCGTCTGGTCGCCGAACGCGTGCGCCTCACCCCCGACGCCCGGGCGTTACGAGAGGCCGTCGGCGGAGCGGAACTGACCTACCGGCAGCTGTGGCGCCGCGCCGGACACCTCGCCGCCCGCCTCACCGCCCTCGGCGTGGGCCCCGGCGACCTCGTCGCCCTCGAACTGAACCGGAGCAACGACCTCCTCGTCGCGCTCCTCGCCGTCACCCGGGCCGGAGCCGCCTACCTCCCCCTCGACAGCCACGCCCCCGCCGAGCGGATCGCGGCCGTCCTCGAGGACGCCGACGTCCGCGCCGTCCTCACCGGCACCGGCCCGAGCCTGCGCGAACGCCCCCTGCACGCCCCCGCCTCCGCCACCGTGCTGCCCGTTCCCACCGGCCGCGGCGCCGAGTCCGACTGGGCCGAGGACCCGCACACCGACGAGGAGGGCCCCTGCTACGTCGGCTACACCTCCGGCTCCACCGGCACCCCCAAGGGCGTCGTCGTACCCCACCGCGCCATCCTCGACCTGGTCACCGAGCCCGCGCACGGCGAGATCACCGCCGCCGACCGGGTCGGCCAGCTCGCCAACCCCGCCTTCGACGCCTTCACCTGGGAGGTCTGGGGCGCGCTGACCGCCGGCGCCACCCTCGTCGTCCTGCCCTCCGTGGTCGAACTCGACCTGGAACGCTGGACGGCACTGCTCGCCACCGAGGGCATCACCACCGCCCTGCTCACCACCTCGCTCTTCCACATGGTCGCCCGCGAGGCCCCCGGCTCCCTGGCCCCGCTGCGCCAACTCCTCGTCGGCGGAGAGGCCATGGACCTCGCCGCCACCCTCGCCGTGCTCGCCGCCGGCGGCCCCGGACGCCTCACCAACATCTACGGCCCCACCGAGACCACCGTGCTCGCCACCTTCTTCGACTGCACCGATGAGTCCCTCGCGGGCCGCACCCGGATCCCCATCGGCCGCCCGGTCCGCGCCGCCGAGCTGTACGTCGTGGGCCCCGACCTGACCCCCGTCGCCCCCGGCGAGACCGGCGAACTCCTCGTCGCGGGACCCTCGGTGACCTCCGGCTACCTCCGCCGCCCCGAGCGCACCGCCGAGTCCTTCCTGCCGTACGGGGACGGCCTGCGCTACCGCACCGGCGACCTCGTACGCCAACTGCCCGACGGGCTCTACGAGATCCTCGGCCGCGTGGACCGGCAGGTGAAACTGCGCGGCTTCCGCATCGAGCTGGAGGAGGTCGAGCACGCCGCCACCGCCACCGGCCGCACCACCGCCGCCTTCGTCGAGAAGACCGGCGAGGGCCACACCGCCCTCCTCGTCGGAGCCTTCCTCGCCGACCCCGCCCACCCCGGCGGAGCCGAGGCCCAGGGCCGCGAACTCGCCGAGGCCCTCGCCCGCACCCTCCCCTCGTACATGCTCCCCGCACGCTGGCTGCCCCTGGCCGAACTGCCCTACGGCAGCACCGGCAAGGCCGACCGCGCCCGCATCCGGGCCCTCCTCGCACAGGCCGGGGAGGAAACCGGCGAGCAGGACGGACAGGCCGGGCAGGCCGCGGCGGATGCCCTCCGGCCCGCCGACCCCCTGGAGGCCCGTATCGCCGAGGTCTGGGCGGAACTGCTCGGCGTCCGCGACATCTCCTCCGCCGACGACTTCATCGGCCTCGGCGGCAACTCCATCCTCGCCACCCAGACCGCCTTCCGGCTCACCGAACGCCTGGGCACCGAACTCACCCCCACCGACGTCCTGCTCGCCACCGACCTCGCCGACCTCGCCGACCGGCTGCGCGGATAACCACCGATCCCCGCTCCGACCGGAAGGAGAACCCCGATGGCACCCGCGCGCCCGTCCGCCCCCGAACGCCTGGCGGCCACCACCGCCCCGCTGTCCCTCGCCCAGGAACGGCTCTGGTACATCCACAGCGCCGCCCCCGCCTCCGCCGTCTACAACGTGCCGCTGCTCAGCCGCTGGCGCGAGCGCGTCGACGTGCCCGCCCTGCGCGCCGCCCTCACCGCCCTCGTCACCGCCCACGAGGTGCTGCGCACCACCTACGCCACCTCCGCCGGCCAGCCCGTCCAGCACATAGGCGCCCCCGGCCGGCCCGTGCCCCTCGACCTGGTCGAGCGCTCCGCCCCGACCCCCGGCGAACTCGACGAACGGGCCCGCGCCCCCTTCGACCTCGGCTCCGAAGCCCCCCTGCGCTGCACGCTCTGGCAGGACCCGGACCCGGCCGCCGCCCCCGGGGTCCTCCTGCTCACCGTCCACCACATCGCCGTCGACGGCTGGTCCCTGCCCGCGCTCTACGGCGCCCTCGCCGAGGCCTACGCCCAGGCGCGCGCCGGTGTCCCGCCCGTGCTGCCCCAACCGCCGGTGCAGTACGCCGACTTCGCCGTCTGGGACCGGGCCGGCGCGGACGACCCGGCGCGGGCCGGGCGCACCGCCGCGCGGGCCGCCGCCCTGCTCGGCGCGGCCGCCACGCCGGTCACCCTCGGCGCCGCCGCCCCGCGCGCCCGCGTCGTGGAAGGGGACCGGCAGGGAGCACAGGTCCGCTTCGAGCTCCCCGCCGAACTCGCCGCGCGCGCCGAGCTGCTGGCGCGGACCCTGAAGGTCACCCCCTTCGTCGTCCTCTTCGCCGCCTTCCAGGCCGTGGTCCAGCGCTGGAGCGGACAGGACGAGTTCCTGCTCTCCACCGTCGCCGCGGCCCGCCCGCACCCGGCGGTCGCCGACCTCGTCGGCTTCTTCGTCAACACCGTTCCGCTGCGCTGCGCCCCCGACCCGCACCGCAGCTTCGAGGAGCTCTGCGCCGACTCCCGCGCCGAGGCCCTGCGAATCCTGGCCCACCAGGAACTCCCCTTCGACCGGCTGACCGCAGCCGTCGCCGAGGCCCGGCGGACGACGGCGCGCCCGGGCGCGGCACCGGGTAGCGCACCGGGCACGGGCACCGCCGCCGCGGCCGGCCTCGCCGACCTGGGCTTCGTCCTGCAGAACTCCCCGGCCCCCGACCCCGAGGGCCGCCACCCCTGGGAGCCGCCGCAGCTGCTGCCCACGGGCACCGCCAAACAGGACCTGTCCCTCGTCCTGGAGTACCGCCCCGACGGCGCCCTCACCGCGACCGTCGAGTACGACAGCGCCCGCTGCACCGAAGCCACCGCCCGCCACCTCGCCGCGGGCTACCGCGCCCTGCTGGCGGCGGCCGTGGCCGCGCCCGCCACCCCCCTGCGAGAGCTCCCCGTCACGCTGCGCCCCGCGCACGCGGCCCCGTACGGGGTGCTGAGCGGACCCGAGGCGCGGCCCGGCACCGGCCCCACCGCCGCGCACGCCCTGGAGCACCGCTTCGCCGCCGCGGACCCCGCCACCGTCGCCGTACGCACCTCGCACACCACGCTGACCTGGGGCGAACTCGACTCCTGGACCCGGGCGATAGCCCAGCGGCTGCGCGCCGACGGCGCCGGGCCCGGCAGCTTCGTGCCCGTGCTCGCCGCCCGCGGCCCGGCCCTCGTCGCGGGCTGGCTCGGAGCCCTGCGCGCCGGCGCGGCCTTCGTCCCGCTCGCCCTCGACACCCCCGCCGCCCGCGTCGAGTTCGTCCTCGCGGAGACCGGCGCCGACACGGTCCTGGTCTGCGAGGAGGGCGCCGCCCTGCTCGACGGGCTCGACACCGCGGCGAAACCGCTGCCGCTGGCCGAACCCCGGGCGTGGGCCGACACCGCCGCGGCCCCCTCGGGCGCGGCCCCCTCGGGCGCGGCCTCCTCGGGCGGGGCCCCCGACACCCCGCCCGCCGTCGGTCCCGAGGACGTCGCCGCCCTCCTCTACACCTCCGGTACCACCGGCCGCCCCAAGGGCGTGCGGATCCCGCACCGGGGACTCCTGGGCACCGCCCTGTGGTGGGGCCGGGACTGCGCCCTCGGCCCCGGAGACCGGCTCCTGCTCACCGCGGGCACCGCCTTCGACCCGGCCCCGTACAACGTCCTGGAAGCCCTGCTGGCCGGAGCCGAGCTGCTCGTCGCCGACGACATGGAACGCCGTGATGCCCGCGCCCTGCTCCGCCTGATCCGCGGCCCCCGGGGCGCCACCGTCGCCGGTTCCCTCACCCCCAGCCTGCTCCACGCCATGCTGGAGGCCGACCAGGAGGGGTCCGGCGCGAGCACCCTGCGCGCCGTCTACTCCGGCGGCGAGGCCCTCCCGCACCGGCTCGCCGCCGACTGCGCCGCCCGCTGGGGCACCCGCGTCGTCAACGTCTACGGCCCCACCGAAGCCTCCTGCAACAGCACCTACGCCCACGTCGACCCCACCGACCCGCGCCCGCCCCCCATCGGGGTCCCGCTGCCCGGCATGCGCGCCTACGTCCTCGGCCCGCACCGCGAGGAACTCCCCCCGGGCGTCCCCGGCGAGCTGTACGTGGCCGGCACCGGAGTCGCCCTCGGCTACCTCGACCGCCCCGAACAGACCCGCGCCGCCTTCCTGCCCGACCCCTACGGAGTCCCCGGCACCCTCATGTACCGCACCGGGGACCGGGTCCTGCTCCGCGAGGACGGCCAGCTGGCCTACCTCGGCCGCGCCGACGACCAGCTCAAGATCCTGGGCAACCGCATCGAGCCCGGCGAGGTCACCCGCCTCGTCGAGGAACACCCCGCCGTCGCCGCGGCCGCCGTCCACGGCGCCGGCACCCCGCCCGCCCTCGTCGCCTACGTCGAGCTCGCCGGTCCGGCCCCGACCCGCGAGGAACTGCTGCGCCCGCTGCTGCGCTGGCTGCCCGCCGCCGTACTGCCCGCCGAGGTGTACGTGGTCGACGCGCTGCCCCGTACCCCCAACGACAAGGTGGACTTCGCCGCGCTGGCCGCCCTCGCCGCCCGCACCGGCCGCCCGCTGCCCAGGGAGAGCGCCGGCGACACCGCCCTCACCCCGGCCCAGCGGCCCGTGGCCGCCCTGCTGGCCGGGCTCCTCGGCGGCATCGACCCCGACCGGCTCGCGCCCGACGCGGACTTCTTCACCCTCGGCGGTCACTCCCTGCTCGCCGTCCGCGTCCTCGCCGAGGCCGAACGCCGCTGGGGGAGCGCGGTACCGCTGCGCGCCTTCCTGGCCGAGCCGACCGTCGCCGGACTCACCGCGGCACTGGAACGCGCCGCCCGGGACCGGGCGGACACGCCGGCCGGCGCGGCGGGCGAGACCCCGGACCCGGCGGCCGCCCACCCGGGCAGCCCCGTACAGCAGCGGCTGTGGGTGATGGACCGCATCACGCACCTGCGTACGGCCTACCTCGCCCCCGGAGTCGTCGAGATCGACGGCCCCCTCGACCGCGAGGCGCTGCGCGAGGCCCTCGCCCGGACCCTGGCCCGCCACCCGGGCCTGCGCTCCCGCTTCACCCTCGACGCCAGGGCCCGCAAGGTCTTCTACCGCACGGACGGCGACGCACCCGAAGCCGTCCTCCTCGACGGCTCCGCGTGGCCGCCCGCCCGGATCGAGGAGGAGGTCGCGGCGCTCTGCTGGACCCCCTTCGACCTCGCCCGGCAGGCCCCCGCGCGCGGCGCCGTCATCGCCCTCGGCCCCGACCGGACCCTCCTCGTCGTCGGCGTCCACCACATCGTGTCCGACGGCTGGTCCCTGGACCTGCTGCTGCGCGACGTCGCCGCCCTCCACCGCCACCTCACCACCGGCGCACCCCTCACCCTGCCCGCCCCCGGCCACCCGGCCGCCGTAGCCCCCACGGAAGGCACCCCCGAGGACCTGCGGGCCTGCCTGGACGCCCTGCGCGGAGCCCCGACCGACATCGGCCTCCCGTACGACCGGCCCCGCACCGCGACCCAGTCCATCGAGGCCGGGCAGCGCGAACTGACGCTGCCCGCCGCCGTCTCCGACCGGCTCGCCGAGCTGACGGCGCCGCTCGGCTGCACCCCCTTCATGGTGTCCGCCGCGCTCCTCGCCGCCGTCCTCGCCCGGCGCGGCGCCCAGCGCGACTTCCTCTTCGCCTTCCCCTGGGCGGGCCGGGACGGAGCCGCCCGCGCCGAGACCGTCGGCATGTTCGTCAACACCCTGCTCGTCCGCGCCGACCTGGGCGACGGCCCGACCTGGCGGCAACTGCTGCACCGGGTACGGGAGTCCGCGCTCACCGCCTACCGGCACGCCGACACCCCCTTCGACTCCCTCGCCGCCGCCCTGCACCCCGCCCGGGACCTCAGCCGCCCGGCCGTCACCCCCGTCTACCTGAGCGCCGCCGACGCCCCGGCCGTCCCCCCGGCGCCGGCCGCCGGAACCCGCGCCCGGTACCTCGTACCGCCGCGCCTGAAGGCCAAGTACGAACTGGAACTGACCGCCACCGGCGGCGCCCCCGGCGTCCCGCTGGCCTTCTCCCTCACCCACCTGACCGCGCTCTTCGACGCGACCACCGTCGAGGCGCTCCTCGCAGACCTGGCCCGCGCCGCCGGGGACCTGCTCACCGACCTGGAGGCATCCGTGCTCACCGACACCACCGACACCACGACCGCTGCCGCGTCCCCCGAGGACCTCGCCGACGCCGTCGCCGCCCTGTGGGCCGAGGTCCTCGACACCCCCGACGTCGACCACGACGCCAACTTCTTCGAAGCGGGCGGGGACTCCATGCTCCTCATGGTCCTGCTGGAGCGCCTCGGCGAGCTCACCGGCCGCGAGCTGGACGCCGCCGACCTCTTCGAGCACAGCACCGTCGAGGCCCAGGCCGCCTTCCTCGCCGCCCTCGCCGCCACCGGCGACAGCAGCGCCGGCTCCGGGGAGCGTTCGGCATGAGCGGCCCGGCCGACGACCTGATCGCCGTCGTCGGGGCCGGCTGCCGCTTCCCCGACGCCTGGAACCCCCAGGAGTACTGGCACAACCTCACCGAGGGCCGCGTCAGCATCCGCGGCCTCGACCCCGCCCGGCTGCTGGCCGCCGGACTCACCCGGGAGGCCCTCGACGACGAGGCGTACGTGGCCCGGGCCGCCGGGATACCCGGCGCGGGCGACTTCGCCGCCGAGTTCTTCGGCTACTCGCCCGCCGAGGCCGCCGCCACCGACCCGCAGCAGCGGATCTTCCTGGAAGCCTGCTGGCAGGCCCTGGAGTCCGCCGGGCACGCCCCGCGCGGCGCGGCCCTGGTCACCGGGGTCTTCGCCGGGGGCAGCCCCAGCACGTACATGGCCGCCCTCCAGGCCTCCCGCGCGCTCGCGGGCGGGGTCATGGCCGCCGTCGACGACGTCGCCCTGCACCTCGGCGGGCTCGGCGACTTCCTGCCCTCCCGCGTGGCCTACAAGCTGGGCCTGCGCGGGCCCTCCATCGGCGTCCAGACCGCCTGCTCCTCCTCGCTGACGGCCGTGCACTACGCGGCGCAGTCCCTGCGCGCCGGCGAATGCGACCTGGCCCTCGCCGGCGGAGCCTCCGTCAACGAGCCGATGCTCGGCTACCGCCACCACGCCGGCGGCCTCCAGTCCCGCGACGGCTACTGCCGCCCCTTCGACGCCCGTTCCACCGGTACGTCCTTCAGCTCGGGCGTCGGCGTCGTGGCCCTGCGCCGCCTCGCCGACGCCCAGCGCGACGGCGACCCGGTCCTGGCCGTCCTGCACGGCACGGCCGTCGGCAACGACGGCTCCGCCCGCTCCGGCTTCACCGCGCCCAGCCCCGCCGGCCTCGCCCAGGTCGTCGCCCGGGCCCTGGACACGGCGGGCGTACGCGGCGACCAGCTGCGCTACGTCGAGGCGCACGGCTCGGGCACCCCGCTCGGCGACCAGATCGAGCTGCGCGGACTGACCGCCGGACTGCGGGCCGCCGCCGGCCCGGGCACCGGGGCGCCCACCGGGTACTGCGGGCTCGGCTCCGTCAAGGCCAACATCGGGCACGCCGGCCCGGCCGCCGGGATCGCCGGACTGCTGGCCGCCGTCGCCGTGGCCCGCACCGGACTGCTGCCCCCGCACCCGATGTTCGAACGGCCGCGCAACCCCGGCGTCCTCGCCGACAGCCCCTTCACCATCTCCGGCAGCCCCACGCGGACCACCGACGCGCCCTACGTCCTGGTCAACTCCATGGGCCTGGGCGGCACCAACGCCACCGCCGTCCTCGGCCCGCCCCCCGAGCCGACCCGGGCGCCCGCCCCGGCGCGGGAGACCGTACGGCTGCTCCTGTCGGCCCACGACCCCGACGGGCTGACCGAGGTCGCCGGGCAGCTCGCCGACGCCCTGACCGGGCCGGACGCCCCCGCCCTCGCCGACACCGCGCACACCCTGCGCGTCGGACGCACCGCCCAGGCACACCGCCGGGTCGTCACCGCCCCGGGTACCGACCCGCTCGCCGCCGCCCGCGCCCTGCGCGACGGCGCCGCCGCCGACCCCGCCCCGCCTGCGAAGCCGCTGCGCAAGGTGGTCCTCGTACCGCCCCGGGAAGGCGGGGCCGAGGCCCTCGTGGCCCGGCTGGCCGCCGCCCTCAAGGGGCGGGCCGAGACCGCCCCCGGGCCGGGGCAGCCGCCCCGCGAAGACCGGTTCACGATCCTGCTCGGGCACGGCGAGAGCGCCGCCGCCCGGCACGCCCTGCCGCTGGACGCCGCCGGGAACGCCACCGACGAAGCCGTCGAGGCCGCCCTCGCCGCCGCCTGGGCGCGCGGGGCCGACGTGGACTGGGAGGCCGCCCTGCCCGCCCCGGGCGGCCACCGGGTCGCCCTGCCCACCTACCCCTTCGCCCGGGGCACCTACTGGGCCCTGGACACCCTGCCGCCGCTCGCCGCCGCACCCGCCGCCGCACCCGTACCCTCCTCACCGCAGGAGGAGGCGGCCCCCGCCGCCGGGGACGGCGACCCCGTCGAGAGCGAACTCCTCACCATCTGGCGCTCGGTCCTCGGCCACCCCGGGCTCGGCCCGGACGGAGCCTTCGGCCTCTACGACGGGGACTCCCTCGCCGCCCTGCGCATCGAGGCCGCCGTCCAGCGGGCCTTCGGCGTCACCGTGAACGTCTACCGCGCGGGCGGCGCCCAGGCCACCGTCCGCACCATGGCCACCGTGGTGCGCGGCCTGACCGCCGCCGGACCCGGCCCCGCCGACGGGGCGCCCACCGAGGCCGAACTCGTCGACGCCGACCTCGGCCTGGACCTCGGCGAACCCGGCCCCCGAACGGACGCGCCCCCCGAGGCGGGCGACACCCTCCTCACCGGGACGGGCGCACTGCTCGACACCTTCGTCCTGCACGAACTCCTGCGCGCCACCACCGGCCTCGTGCACTGCGTGGTCCCGGCCGCCGACGAGGCCGAGGCCCGCGAACTGCTCCGCGCCCGCGCCGCCGCCTGCGACCTGCCCGAACCCGACCCGGCCCGACTGCGCCCCCTTCCGCACCCCGGCCCGGGCCCCTACGAGGGGTACGACGCGCGGCTCGCCGCCCGCGTCACCCGCGTCGTGCACAGCGCCGCCCCCGCCGGCCTCCCCCCGGGCCCCTACGGGCAGCTGCGCGAGGACACCGTCCTGCCCTTCGCCGCCCTCCTCGGCTGGATGCGCGGCCACGGCATCGAGGACCTCACCCTGCTCTCCACGCTGAACGCCTGCGGACCGGGCTCGGGTTCCGGCCTCGGCGCGGACGCCCGGATCGAGGAGACCCGCGAACAGCCCCTGACCCCCGGCATGGACGGCCCCGCCGTCGCCGCCTGGGTCGGCGAACGGCTGGCGGAGCGGGCCGAGCAACAGGGCATGCGCGTACGGGTCTTCCGTACCGGCCTGCTCCTCGGCGCCACCGGCTCCGGGGCCTGCGACCCCGACCATCCCCTGTGGCGGCTGCTCGCCGGCGCCCTCGCCACCGGCACCCGGCCCGACGAGGAGGACGACCGGCCGCTCCCGGCCACCGCCGTCGACCTGGCCGCCCGGGCCGTCGTCGAACTGGCCCTCTCCCCGGGATCCGAGGGCCGGGCCTACCACCTCGTCGCGGAGGAACCCGTCACCGCACGGCACCTGTTCGAACTCCTCGACGCCGCCGGCCGGCCCACCGAGCCCGTCCCGCAGCGCCGCTGGCAGCGCGAGGTCGCCCTGCGCGCCCTGGCCCGGGAGAACGAGGCCCTCGACCCCCTCGCCCCGCGCGCCCTGGACCGCCACACCCTCGGCGCGGCGGCCGTCGAGGCGCAGGCCTGGCAGCCGTGGCTGCTGCGCGGCGGCCACGACCCCAGCCCCACCGGGCGTGCCCTGCTCGGCAGCCTCGGCTACGCCGCCGCCCGCCGCGCGGCCTACGCCGAACTCCTCACCCCGCGCTCCGCCGCATGACCCCCCGCCGCGGAGTCCGCCCCGCCCGCCGGGCCGCCCCGCCACCGATCGCCGAAGCCTTCGCCGCCCCGACCTCTCGTCCGGACCCCTCGCCCGGACCCCGGACCCCGGAACCTGGAACGGACCGCTGACATGACCTTCACGGACACCACCCTCCACGGCTGGTTCGCCCGCTCCCTCGCCGACTACCCCGACGAGCCCGCCCTCGAGGTCCACGGCGCCACCTGGACCTACCGCGAACTCGACGAGCGAGCGACCGCCGTCGCGGGCGCCCTGCTCCACGCCGCCGGCGGCACCGCCCCCGCCCGGATCGCGCTGCTCGCCTCCCGTACCCTGACCGCCTTCGCCGGATACCTCGCCGCCCTGCGCCTCGGCGCCACCGTGACCCCCCTCAACCCCGGCTACCCGGTGGCCCGCAACCGCGCCGTGTGGGAACTCGCGGGCGCCGACGTCCTGCTCGCCGACAGCGGCGGCCTCGCCCAGCTCGGCGGCCCCGAGGAGCGGATCGCCGTACTCGCCCTGACCGACGAGGAGACGGCCGCGCTGCCCGCCGACCCGGCCGCGCTGCCGAACCGCACCGCCAGCCCGGACGACATCGCGTACGTCCTGTTCACCTCCGGCTCCACCGGCCGCCCGAAGGGCGTCCCGGTCCGCCACCGCAACCTCGCCCCCTACGTCGAGCACAACATCGAACGCTTCGAGGTGGGCCCCGGCGCCCGCGTCTCCCACACCTTCGACCTCACCTTCGACCCCTCCGTCTTCGACCTGTTCGTCACCTGGGGCGGCGGCGCCACCCTCGTCGTCCCGCAGCGCACCGAACTGCTGGAACCGGTGCGCTACGTCGCCGACCGGCGCATCACCCACTGGTTCTCCGTACCGTCCGTGGTCTCCGTCTCCGCGAGCCTCGGCAAGCTCCCCGCCGGACAGGCCCCCGACCTGCGCCACGCCGTCTTCATCGGCGAGCAGCTCACCGCCCGCCAGGCCCGCCTGTGGCACGAGGCCGCCCCCAAGGCCCGGATCGACAACGTCTACGGCCCCACCGAACTCACCGTCGCCTGCACCGAGTTCCGCCTCCCCGAGGACCCCGCCGACTGGCCCGCCACCGCCAACGGCACCATCCCGATCGGCCCCGTGTACCCCTTCCTGGAGCACGCCGTGCTCGGCCCGGACGGGCTGCCCGCCCAGGAGGGCGAGCTGTGCGTACGAGGCTCCCAGCGCTTCGACGGCTACCTCGACCCCGCCGACAACACCGGCCGGTTCTTGTCCTACGACCCCGCCGCCGGCCGCCCCGCCGCCGACTACCGGGGCGAGGGCCCGCTCACCGCGGCCCACTGGTACCGCACCGGCGACCGGGTCCGCTTCGAGAACGGCACCCTCACCCACCTCGGCCGCCTCGACAACCAGGTCAAGGTCCGCGGCTACCGCATCGAACTCGGCGAGATCGAATCCGCCCTGCGCGGCCACGAGTCCGTCGCCGACGCCGTCGTCCTCGCCGTGCCCGGCCCGCACGAGACCGAACTCGTCGGCGTCCACACCGGCGGGGAGATCAAGGGCACCGACCTCATGCTGTGGCTGCGCAAGCGGATCCCGGTCCACATGGTGCCGCGCCGCTTCGTCCGCCTCGACGCGCTGCCGCTCAACCCCAACGGCAAGACCGACCGCCCGGCGCTGGTCCGCCGGTTCACCCCCGAACCGGCCGGGGCCTCCCGGTGACCGGGCTGCTGCGGGACCTGCGCCCGCCCGCCGGCGTCGTACGGGTCCTGGCCGTCAGCAACCTCGCCCGTACCGTCGCCAACGGCTTCCTGCTCTCCGTCAGCGTGCTGTTCTTCATGCGCGCCGTCGGCATCGACGCCGGACGGGTCGGCCTCGGCCTGACCGTCGCCGCCGTCCTCGCGATGCTCGTCAGCATCCCGGCCGGCCAGCTCTCCGACCGGCTCGGCTCCCGCAACGCCTCCGTGCTCTTCGGGGCCGCCCAGGGCATGGCCGTCTGCTGCTACGCCCTGACCGGCGGGTTCACCGGCTTCCTCGTCGTCGCCGCGCTCTCCGCGATGGCCGACGCGGGCGGTGCGGCGGCCCGCGGGGCCCTGATCGCCGAGGCCGTACCGCCCGCCGAACGGGTCCGGGCCCGCGCGTACCTCCAGTCCGTCATCAACGTCGGCCTGGCGGTGGGCACCCTGCTGGGCGGACTGGCGCTCGCCGGGGACTCCGGCGCCCTCTACAGGTGGCTGCTCGCCGGCGCCGGACTGCTGTTCACCGCGGCCGCCCTGCTGTGCCTGCGGCTGCCCCGTACGAAACTCCCCGTGCCGGACGGCTCCACCGGCGCCCGGCGCCACGTCCTGCGCGACGGGCCCTTCGTCGCGGTGTCCGCGCTCAACGCCGTGCTGGTGCTCGGCACCGACGCGCTGCTCACCGTCGCCCTGCCCATCTGGATCACCGAGCGCACCGACGCCCCCGTCTCCCTCTTCGCCGGGCTCGTCTTCGTCAACACCGCGATGTGCGTGCTGTTCCAGGTGCGGATGAGCAAGGGCGCCGAGGACGTCACCGGCGGCGCCCGGGCCATGCGCCGCTCGGGGATCCTGCTCGCCCTGTGCTGCGCCTGCTTCGCCCTGTCCGCCGGGCAGCCCGCCTGGGTCGCCGGGGTCTGCCTCGTGGTCGGCGCCGTCGTCCACGTCTGCGGGGAGATGCTGCACTCCGCCGGCTCCTGGGCCCTGTCCTACGAACTGGCCCCGCCGGACGCGCACGGCCAGTACCAGGGCATGTTCAACCTGGCCCAGCGGGTCGGCGGGGCCGTCACGCCCCTGCTCACCACCGCCGTGATCATCGGCTGGGGCATGCCCGGCTGGCTGCTCTTCGGCGGGCTGCTGCTCGCCGGCGGCCTGGCGACCCCGGCCGTGGCCCGCTGGGCGGCCCGCACCCGCCCCTTCCCGGCCGCCGGGGCCCCCACCACCGAGCCCCCGGCCGACGGCGCCACCGCCCCGCAGCCGACGGGCGCCGCCACCGCCTGACCGGACCGCGCCCGCCCCTCCCCGCCCTCACGAACTCGGAGAGCCTTCCGTGGACTTCAGCCTGTTCTACTTCGGCAACGACGAACCCGACCCCGAAGGGGCCGGCCGCTACGACCTCGTGCTCGAAGGCGCCCGCTTCGCCGACACGCACGACTTCGCCGCCGTCTGGACCCCCGAGCGCCACTTCCACCCCTTCGGCGGCCTCTACCCCAACCCGGCCGTCACCGGCGCCGCCCTCGCCGCCGCCACCAGCCGTGTCGCGATCCGCGCGGGCAGCGTCGTCGCACCGCTGCACCACCCCTTGCGGATCGCCGAGGAATGGGCGGTCGTCGACAACATCTCCGGCGGCCGCGTCGGCCTCGCCTTCGCCTCCGGCTGGCACGCCACCGACTTCGCCCTGCGCCCGGAGGCCTACGAGAACCGCCGCGAGGTCCTCGTCGACACCGTCCGCCAGGTCCGCGAACTCTGGCGCGGCGAGGAGGCAGAGGTTCTCGACGGGACGGGCACCGCCCGCCGGGTGCGCTCCTACCCGCGCCCCGTCCAGCGCGAGGTGCCGGTGTGGATCACCAGCGCGGGCGGCGTGGAGACCTTCCGGGCCGCCGGGGCGCTCGGCGCCGGGGTGCTCACCCACCTCCTCGGCCAGGACCCCGCCGAACTCGCCGAGAAGACCGCCGCCTACCGCGAGGCCTACACGGCCCGCGAAGGCGCCGTCCCCGGCGACCGGGGCCACGTGGTGTGCATGGTGCACACCCTGCTCGGCGAGGACGAGGAACAGACCCGCGAGCTGGTCCGCGCCCCCCTGACCCGCTACCTGCGCAGCTCCGTCAGCCTCCTCCTGGCCTCCCGGGCCCACGGCGGCGCCCGCACCGTCGACCCCGCCAAACTGCGCGACAAGGACCTGGACTTCCTGGCCGCCCGCGCCTTCGACCGCCACTACGAGGACGGCGGCCTCCTCGGCACCCTCCCCAAGGCGGCCCGGGTCGTCGAGCGGCTGGGGGAGACCGGGGTCGACGAACTGGCCTGCCTGATCGACTTCGGCGCCCCCGCCAAGACCGTCCTCGACGCCCTGCCGCTCCTCGACGAACTGCGGAGGAACACCGCATGACCACCACCACCGGGACCGGCCTGCCCGCCTCGGCCGCCACCGTCACCGCCACCGCCCCCGACGGCAAGGACTTCCGCCGTACCGCCGGCCGCTTCCCCACCGGGGTCACCGTGGTCACCACCCTCGGCGCCGACGGCCACCCCCACGGCACCACCGTCAACTCCTTCACCACCGTCTCCATGGACCCCTTCATGGTCCTGGTCTCCCTCGGCCGCGGCTCCCGGCTGCACGACCACGCCCTCGACGCCTGGAGCTTCGCCGTCACCGTCCTCGCCGAGGAACAGCAGGACGACGCCCTCTGGTTCGCCGACCGCACCCGCCCCACCGGCGCCGGGGCCTTCGCCGGCCGAGCCTGGCGCCCCGCCCCGCACTCGGGCGCCCCCGTCCTCCTCGACGGCGTCGCCTGGTTCGACTGCGCCGTGGCCGAGGCCCACCCCGCCGGGGACCACACCCTCCTGCTCGGCCGGGTCCACTCCTTCGGCGTCCTCTCCGACCGGCCCGCCCTCACCTTCGCGGACAGCCGTTTCGCCCCGCCGGGAGCCCCGTCATGACCCGTGTCTTCCTCTTCCCCGGCCAGGGCTCCCAGCGCCCGGGCATGGGCAGCGCCCTGCTGGACCGCTTCCCGGACCGGGTCGCCGAGGCCGACGAGGTGCTCGGCTACTCCGTCCGCGCCCTGTGCGAGGACGCGGAGCGGCTGGAGCGCACCGAGTTCACCCAGCCAGCCGTCTACGTGGTCAACGCACTCGCCTACGAGGCCGCCCGGCAGGACGCCCCCGAACCCGACGCCGCCGCCGGCCACAGCCTCGGCGAGTACAACGCCCTCCAGGCGGCCGGGGTGTTCGGCTTCGCCGACGGCCTGCGCCTGGTCGCCGGCCGGGCCCGGGCGATGGCCGGCGTCACCGGCGGCGGCATGTCCGCGGTCATCGGCCTCGACGAGGCGGTGATCCGGCTGCTGCTGCGCCGGGCGGGCCTGGAGGACGTCGAGGTCGCCAACTGGAACACCGCCGACCAGACCATCGTCGCGGGCCCGCTCGCCGCCCTCGACGCGGCCGGCGACCTGCTGCGGGAGTCCGGCGCCCGCACCGTACGCCGGCTGAAGGTGAGCGGCCCCTTCCACACCCGGCACATGGCCCCGGCGGCGGAGGCCTTCGCCCCGCTGCTGGAGGCCGCCGAACTGTGCGCGCCCCGTTTCCCGGTCGTGGCCAACCGCACGGCCCGCCCGTACGAGGACACGGCCGCGCTGCCCGCCGTACTGACCCGGCAGATCGACCACCCCGTCCGCTGGCGGGAGACCGTCGAAGGACTGCTGGAGGCCGACCCGGACACCGAGTTCGAGGAGATCGGGGACAGCCAGGTGCTGACGCGGATGCTGCGCGCCCTGCGAGCCGAAGGAGCCGCACTGTGACCACACCCGCCACACCGACCACACCGGCCACGCCCGCCACGAGGACGGCTGCCACGGCGGTGATCAGGCCGCGCCCCGTGGACGACCCGGACCTGCGGCTGTTCGTCCTCCACCACGCCGGAGGCTCGCACCTCGCCTACGCCGACTGGGCCGAGCACTTCCCCCCGGAGTGGGACGTCTGCCTGCTGGAGGCCCCCGGCCGGGGCCCGCTCAGCGGGCTCCCCGCCCACGGGACGGTCGCCGGACTGGCCGGACACCTGCGAGAGGACATCTCCCCCTGGCTGGAGCGGGCACCCTTCGCCTTCTTCGGGCACAGCATGGGCGCCCTCGTCGCCTACGAGCTCTCCCGCCAGCTCGCCGAACGCGCCCTGCCCGCCCCGGTGTGGCTGGGCGCCTCCGCCTGCGAGTCGCCGTTCGAGGGGGAGCAGCCCCTGACGGGCGTCCCGCTGCACCTGAGGGAGAGCGCCGGCCTGCGCGCGGCACTGGCCGCCATGGGCGGACTGCCCCCGGCGATCCTGGAGGACGAGGAACTCTGGCGCCTGTACGAGCCGCGCCTGCGGGCCGACTTCCGCGCGGTGGAGACCTGGACCCCGCGCCCGGCCGACTCCGCGCGCCTGCCGGTCCCGCTCTCGCTGTTCGGCGGAGAGGAGGACCACGTGGTCAGCCGCGAACAGCTGACGGCCTGGTCCGCCGGCGCGGACACCCTGGTCGGCGAACACCTCTTCCCGGGCGGCCACTTCTACTGGAGCGGCCAGGTGCCCGCGCTCGCCGCCCAGATCGTGGAGGAGGTGGACACGGCCGCTCCCGGCCTGCTCACCTCCTGGTGACGGGGCTGGCGTACGGTCAGCCGCGCCGCAGCAGGCCCTTGGCGTACGCGGCCTGGCCGGCGTGCTGGAGGTCGTCGGCGAGGACGCTGACGAGACGGACCCCGAGGGTGACCGGCGGGTCCCAGCGGTCGTCGACCACCCGCTCCAGGTCGGTGGCGGTCAGGCCGCGTACGAAGTCCACCGTCCGCGCGTGCACCGCGTCGAAGTAGCCCACCAGCAGGTCCGGCCCGTCCACGCGGACCGATCCGGCCTGCCGGGCGGTGTGCCCGTAGCCGGTGGACCCGGCGGGCAGGGGCAGCGCGAAGCGCTCGTCCCAGCCCTGGTCCTGCCAGAGCTGGGGCAGTGCGGCGGCATCGGCCACGTGGTCGTCCTGCACCCGGGTCAGGTGCCAGACCAGCCAGGCGACCGAGTTCGCGGCCGGGTCGGGGCGGGCGTTCAGCTCGGGCTCCGACAGGCCGTCGAGGACCTCGTGGACCACCTCCCGGATGCGTCCGAAGCCGTCCGCGAGCACCTCTGTGGCCTTCATGAGCCGTCTCCCGCCCTGTCCGCTTCCCACCGGCCGAGCCGCCGCCGGGACCACCATGCAAGGCCCGCGCCGAAGGGCGCGGGCCGACACTCCGTCAGCGCCGCGAACGGCGCAGGAAGATCCCGGCGGCCGCGCCGGCCAGGGCGATCGCGGCGACCCCGGCGGTGGTCCACCAGCCGGTGTCCCCGTCCTGCCCGTCGGCGGTACGGTCGGCCGCGGGGGCCGGGCTCGGACTCGCGCTGGGGCTGGGGGTGGGACTGGGGCTCGCGGCGGGGAGCGGGGCGGACGCCGACGGGGTGGGGACCGGGGCCGTCGGGGCCGGGTCCACCACCGGTACGGAGACCTCCCGCTGCCCGTGGCCGAGGGAGGGGAAGCCGACGTCGACCGTCACCGTCCAGGTGCCGGGCGGCAGCGGCCCGTCCGAGACCCACCCGCCGGCCCGGCCGGCGTCACGCACCAGCCGCCAGGGGCCGGCCGTACGGGTTCCGTCGGCGCTCACCGCGTTGACGGTGGCGGCCACGGCCTCCTCGACGGCGTCCCCGTCGTTCTCCCAGGTGACGTCGGCGGTGACCCGGCCCTCCCGCTGGCCGGTGACCACCACCTTGACGGTGTCCCCGTGCGCCTGCGCGGAGCCCGCCAGGGCCAGGGCGACGGCCAGGGCCTGGAGGAGCAGGAGCAGGGCGAAACCGAGGAAGGCCAGGGGCTGGGGGAGGGTGAGGCGCGGGCGTGTCGTCATGGTGCCTCCAGGCAGATCGGGGAGGAGGAGAGGGCGGAGGCGGGCGGCCGCGCAGCGCGGCCGCCCGCCGGGGGTCAGGAGGCCTTGCGGAGCGTCCAGACCTGCGCCGGACGCCCGTCCGCGCGCTGGAGTTCGAGCAGCCAGTTCCCGTAGTACGGGCGCTCGCTCAGGGAGAGGGCGAAGCCGCCGCCCGCATCGGTGACGGCCACCGAGCCGTCCCGCGAGGTCAGCCGCCACTGCTGCGCGGCCGCGTTCCCGCAGGGCTGCTGGGCGATCCACATCCCGGCCGCCGGGGCGCCGCCCGGCTGGAGGCACTTGCCGGAGACCGCGGACCTGATCCGCACCAGGCCGTTCCCGGCGTCGTCGAAGTACCACTGCTGCTGGGCGTAGCCGTTGACCCGGCCCGCGACGAGGACGGTGCCGTCGGCGGAGCGCCCGCCCCACAGTTCGGCGGCCATGCCGCTGCTGCCGTTGCCGAGGACGTAGCGGGCGCCCGGGGTGGTGGCCCCGCCGCCGGTGTCGCCCGTACGGAAGGAGACGGCCTTGCCGGGGCCGCTGTCCTTGCCGGCGCCGTCACGGACGGACACGGCGGCCGTGTACGAGGTGCCCGGCTTGAGGTTGTAGACCCGCAGCGAGGTGGACTGGACCCAGGTCAGGTGCTTTCCGTTCAGCAGCACCTGGTACCAGGCGGCGCCCTCGGTCTTCGGCCAGCTCAGCACGACCGAGTCCGACTGGATCTGACCGGCCGTCACGGCCGGGCCGCCGGTGGGCTTCTTCGTGGGCGTGGGCGAGGGGGTCGGCTTGGCGGTCGGGCCAGGGTTCGGGTTCGGGTCGGTGCCGCCGCCGGCGGAGCGCATCAGGAACTGGTTGTCGGCGATGTTCCAGTGGGTCGCCAGGTAGCTGCCCGGCTTCGGACTGGTGTGGAAGTAGTCGTCGTGGTTGCAGTCCAGGATGTTCTCGGACGCCTGGTTCGTGCAGACGTTGCGCATCTGCGGGTAGTACGGGGTGTCCGAGTAGCACATCACGTCCCACTCGTCCGTGCAGTGCGCTCCCCGGCTGGTGTTGGGGGCGCTGTTGTTCACCGCGCCGAGGTTGTGGCCGAGTTCGTGCGCGGCGGTGTGGCCGCCCCAGCAGCCCGAGTCGGTGCGGCCGTAGGAGGGGCCGAAGTTGCTCAGGTTGCTCTGGCCGGGCCGCTCGTCGCCGTTGAAGGTGCCGATGCCGCAGTAGACCTGGGTGTCCGCGAAGATCATGTACTTGCGGTCGCGGCGGTCGAGGCCCTTGCCGGCGAGTGCGGTGTTGGTGGCGTTGAACTCGGCGAGCGCGGAGTCCGGGAGCTCGATGTTCAGCACGACCGGGGTGCAGTCGGCGGCCGTCACGTAGCGGATGTGCCGGACGCCGCCCGTCTCCTTGGCGCTCGCCGCGTAGATGACGTCGGCGTCGGCCGCCCACTTGCGGAAGGAGGCCTGGTACTCGGCGTAGCGGTCCTTGCCGGGGCCGTGTGCGTAGACGACCTGGACGCGGTTGCCGGAGCTGCCGTCGCCGTCGCACTGGACGGTCTGGCCGGCCGGTCCGGCCGCGACGCCCTGGCTGCCGGAGGCCGGCGGGGCCGGGGCCGCCGCGCTCTGCGCGCCGCGGGCGTCGGCGGCGGGCGCGTCCTGAGGACGCCCGCCGCCTTCCGTTGCCGCAGGGGCGCCTTCGGCGGGAGCGGCCGGATCGGCCGCGGGAGCCTTGACGCGGACGACGGGGTCGACGTCCTTCTTGATGTCGACGCCACCGGGAGGGGCGTCCGGGCCGTGGGTGCACAGGCCGGTGCCCGTGCGGTAGACGCCGGCGCAGCGGTCGCCCTTGGGGGCGGCCTGGAGTCCGTCGTAGACCATCCCGCGGGCGCCCTCGTTGGCGGGTGCGGCCGCGACGGGGGCGGGCTCCGCGTCCCGGGCCGGTGCGGCGGCCGGTTCGGGAGCGGGGGAGCCGGGCGCCCCGGCCGCCACGGGGGTGGTCGCCTCGGCGTCGGGGCCGAGCCCCGAGTAGGCGATGCCGCCCGCGATCACCGCCGCCGTGGCCATGGCGGCGGTGAGGAGTATCAACCGGCGCGGTTTGCGCCGGTGTTCGCGGCGTCTGCGGCCGCCCGAGTGCCGAGCCGTGGATCGTGCTGTCATGCGCACCTCAAGTCCTGGTCAGGAGAGTGGGTGCGCGGAAGCTTGCCAGAAGGGCGCCGAGGAAAATTCGGACAAACAGGAGCGGGGCCCGAGATATCTATCCGTTACCTGGGGCCCAGATTTGATGAACTGTCAATTCACTTTGAAATCAAGCGAGTTACGCGCGTTGCGCGGGAAAGGTCCAGGCCTTTTCAGGGATCTCGTTATCAAATCGAGATATGATGTGGAACCTTGTTGACGGCAATTCAGTCAGGTATTCATTCAAAAACTACCTGCCGGAATATCCCCGTCACGAGGGGTGAGGCAGGCAGCCGCGGCCGTGGGTGCCCAGGCCGTCCGGCGGGCCGGAGGCTAGGGCACCCCCACAGCACTAGCGGGCGGGGTCCCGCTCCCAGCGGTAGAACCGGTGGGCCATGGCGTCCTTCGGGCCGCGCCAGGTCTGCGGGTCGTGCGGGCTGACGAAGGCCGACAGACGGTCGCTCAGCCCCTGGAACTCCGGGTGTCCGGCGACCCGGGCGATCGCCGGGGCCGGGTCCGTGTCGGACTCGATCAGGTGCATGTACACGTCGCCGAACTGGAAGAGGCTGCGGCGGCTGACCCCGACCAGGCGCGGGAGTTCACCCGCGTCCGACTCGGCGAACAGCTGGGCGATGTCGGGTGCCGAACCGGGCGCCATACGGGCCACGATGAGGGCTTGGTGCATCGGGGGCGTGCCTTTCGTCTCGGTGGGGCTGCGGTGGAGCCGAGGGGGGGAGGGTTCAGCGGCGGCCGGTCACGGTCTTGCGCTTGTCCCGCTCCAGCTTCTCGATCTTGTCCCGGATCAGTTCCATCTGGATCCGGGAGTTGTGGTTGATGCGGTCGGTCATCCCCGCGTCGTCGATCGGCGCCTCCGGCTTCATCGCGAAGTCCTGGACCCAGCGCATCCGGGTACCGCCGCCGGGCGCCTCCCCGTACTCCCAGTGGATGTCCATGTGCGCGAACGGGCCGGTCTCGACCCGGCGGGCCTTCACCGTGAGGCCCGCGCGGTCCACCGTCCGCTCCGAGACCCAGCTCCACACCACGCCGTTCTCGTCCGGGTGCATCGCCAGCCGGAAGCGCGTGGTGTTCCCGCTCTTCTCGAGGATCTCGATCGACGCGTACTCGCTGAACAGCTCCGGCCAGTTCGGGAGGTCGTTGGTGACGTCCCACACCAGCTCGACGGGCGCGTTGACGGTGATCTCGTTGTCGGTGTGTCCAGGCATGTCAGGCTCCGGTCATGAGGCTGTTGTTGACGAGGTCGAGGAACTCGCGCGGGCTCTTGCAGCGGTCCGCGTCGGTGGGCAGCGCACGCCCCCGCCGGTTCTCCAGCTCGCCGACGATGCCGAGCAGGCCCAGCGAGTCCAGGCCGTAGTCGTCGAACTGGGAATCCGGACGGCTCGCCATCTCGGCGGGGTCGACGGTGATGCCGGCGGTCTTCATGAGCGTCGCCAGCTCTTCCATGGTCAGTCGGTCGGACATGGTGCCTTCTCTCTTTCGTGCTTCCGGGGGCCGCGCCGAAGCCCGCGCGGTCCTGACCCCACCGGGGTCCCGCTCCCTACGCGGGGGATTCGGGCCCTTTGCGCAGGACGAGTGCCGCGTTCGAACCCATCAGGCCCCGGCTCAGGACGAGCGCGGTCCGCAGCGGAGCGACGCGGGCGCTGCCGGTGACCAGGTCGAGGTCGTGGCAGACGTCGAAGACGTTCGGCGTGGGCGGGACGACCCCGTGCTCCAGGGCCAGGACCGCCGCGGCCGTGTCGAGGGTGCCGGCCGCGCAGTACGCCCGCCCGGTACCGGTCTTGGGAGCCGTGACGGCCACCTTCGCCGCGTGCCCGCCGAGGGCCTCGTGCAGGGCCCGCGCCTCGGCCGCGTCGGCCTCGGGCGTGCCCAGCGCGTCGGCGAACACCACGTCCACCTCCTCGGGGGCGCAGCCCGCCTCCCGCAGCGCGCCGCGGATCGCGTGCGCCAGGCCCTCCGCGGACCGGTCCCAGCGGGCCGGCCCGGTGAAGGTCGCCGCGTGCCCGGCCAGCAGGGCCCGGATCGGCGCCCCCCGCCGCGCGGCGGCGTCCGCGTCCTCGACGGTGAACATCGCACCGCCCTCGGCCGGGACGAAGCCGCAGGCCTTCGCGGTGAACGGCCGGTAGGCGCGCTCCGGGTCGTCCCGGGTGCTGAGGCCCTCGTAACCCAGCTGGCAGACCACGGAGTACGGCGCGAGCGGGGCCTCCGTCGCGCCGACCAGCATGGCCCGGCTGCCCTGCCGGATCCCCCGGGCGGCGTGCGCGAAGGCGTCCAGCCCGCCCGCCTCGTCGCTCGCCACCACCCCGCAGGGGCCCTTGAACCCGCGCCGGATGGAGATCTGGCCGGTGCTGGCCGCGTAGAACCAGGCGATCGACTGGTACGGGCCGACGTAGCGGGGGCCCTGCCCCCACAGCCGCTGGAGCTCGCGCTGCCCGAACTCGCCGCCGCCCGACCCGGCCGCCGTGACCACGCCCACCGCGAACGGGTCGTCCTCGTAGTCGGCCCGGCCCAGCCGGGCGTGCTCCAGCGCCAGATCGGCCGCGGCCAGCGCGTAGTGGCTGAACCGGTCGGTCTGCACCAGGAACCGGTCCTCGACCAGGCCGCCGGGGTCGAAGCCCCGTACCTCGCCCGCGACCCGCACCGGAAGGTGCTCGCAGCCCTGCCGGGTCACCCGGTCCAGGACGCTGTCGCCGGCCTGCGTCGCCTTCCAGAAGGCGTCCGCGCCGATCCCGTTGGGCGCGACGACCCCGATGCCCGTGACGGCCACCGTCTTGCCGGCAGTACGGCTGTTCACGCGCGTACCTCCTTGGGCTGGGTCAGGACCACGGCGGACTGGAAGCCGCCGAAGCCGCTGCCGACGGACAGCACGCTGCGCAGGGTGTGGCTGCGGGCCGTGCGCGGCACGTAGTCCAGATCGCATTCGGGGTCGGGGGTCTCGTAGTTCGCGGTCGGCGGTACCACGTGATGGGTCATCGCCAGGACGCAGGCCGCGAGTTCGATCGCCCCGATGGCGCCGAGGGAGTGCCCCACCATCGACTTGATGGAGCTCATCGGCGTCCGGTAGGCGTGGTCCCCGAGCACCCGCTTGACGGCCGCCGTCTCGTGGCGGTCGTTCTGCTTGGTGCCGGAGCCGTGCGCGTTCACGTAGTCGATCTCGTCGGCGCCCGTACGGGCCTGCGCCAGGGCCGTCTCGATGGCGCGGGCCATCTCCAGCCCCTCGGCGGTCAGCCCGGTCATGTGGTGGGCGTTGCCGAAGGTGGCGTAACCGCCGATCTCGCAGTAGACGGTCGCCCCGCGGGCGCGGGCGTGCTCCAGCTCCTCCAGGACGAGGACGGCGCCGCCCTCGCCGAGCACGAAGCCGTCCCGGTCGGCGTCGAAGGGCCGGGAAGCGTGCTCCGGGTCGTCGTTGTTCGCCGAGGTCGCCTTGATGGCGTCGAAGCAGGCCACCGTGATGGGGGAGACCGGGGAGTCGGACGCGCCCGCGATGCACACCTCCATCCGGCCCTCCTGTATGGCGTGCACGGCGTACCCGACGGCGTCGAGCCCGGAGGTGCAGCCGGTGGAGACGGTCTGCACCGGCCCGCGCGCACCCGTCTGCTCGGCGACCGCCGAGGCCAGGGTGGCGGGCGTGAACGCCCGGTGCAGGAAGGGGGAGGCCAGCCGGTGGTCGACGTCCCACCAGTCACCCTGCTGGCTGACGGCCACGTAGTCGTGCTCCAGGCGGGTGGTCCCGCCGACGGCCGTGCCCAGCGAGACCCCCGTACGCCAGGAGCCCTCCTCGTCGATCTCCAGACCGGAGTCGGCCACCGCCTCCCGGGCGGCGACCATCGCGAACTGGATGTAGCGGTCCGCCCGGGCCGTGTCGTCCGGTCCCAGGCCGTGCGCGGCCGGGTCGAAATCGACCTCGGCGGCTATCCGGGAGCGGAACCCGGCCGGGTCGAAGAGGGTGATGCCCCTGGTCGCCGTACGGCCGTTGGACAGCAGGTCCCAGAAGGCGGGGGCACCGATACCGCCCGGGGCGACGACGCCGACCCCGGTGACGACCACCCGCCGGCGGCTCACGAGACGGCTCCCGTGTGCTCGGGCGGTCGCTCCGCCCAGCCGGAGGCCTCCGGGTTCGGGGCCTCCTCGGTGTCCACGTGCCCGAGTTCCGGACGGGGGGCCAGCGGACCCAGGTGGAAGACCATCCGGGCCTCGGTCGCACCGACGTTGCGGAAGCGGTGGCGCACGTTCAGCGGGACCAGCAGCCCCTGGTCGGTGCGCAGCGGGTGCGGCTCGCCGTCGAGGTCGACCTCCAGGCTTCCGCTGACCACGTACACGAACTCCTCGGAGTACGGATGGTAGTGCTCGGCGATCGACTCGCCCGGGGCCATCACCGCCAGGCCCATGAACCCGCTGGTCGAGCCCACCGACGTCGGGGTGAGCACGGCGCGCAGATCACCTCCGCGCCTGCGGTTGGGCTGGGTCTCGCTGAGATCGACGATGCGCGGGTGATGTCTGGTCATGGCTGACTTCCTCCTGCGGACAAGGAGCCTGGACGTGGGCTGCCGGTGGTGGGGGGTGCTGCGGGGGCCGGGGCGGTGCCGCGGCCCCTCCGGATCAGGACTGCGCCGGAGCCCGACGGTCGGTGATCAGGTCCATGGGGTGCGGTGCGGGCCCGGCGACGGACGGGGCACCGGCCAGCAGACGGTGCAGCACAGCCGCGCCGCGGGTCCCGTCGATGCCGAACCCGGCGGCGAAGCGGGCCTCGGCCGGCCCGCGCACGTCGAGGAGCCGGACCACGACGTCGTCGCGCTGGAAGACGGTGCTGCTCAGCACCGGACTCGTGGGGAGCTTCGCCGCCGCCTCGTCCTGGCGGGCCAGGAAACGCGCCACGAGCGGCCCGCAGCCGGGCTTCGCCGGGTAGAACAGCGCGTGCCGGCGCACCTCCTCGGGCTGCTCGCCCTGCTCCGCGACGTGGTGCACCGCGGGGAGGGCGGCCCGCATGAAGAACATCCGGGCCGACTCGGGGTCGCCCAGGTCCCGGTCCTGCTCCAGGTACGGGTTGATGGCCTGCTCCACGGCGCGCACCTCCGGCTGCTCCGACACGTGCCGCAGCGCCGCCGTCAGGTCGCCCTGCACCTCCACCGCCCGCACCACCCGGTTGCCGTGCATGAACAGGGAGGTCCGGCACAGCCGGGTGTGGTCGTCGACGCGGGCGGCCGGGGAGGAGTAGGAGGACAGGATCTCCGCGACCCGCCCCTCGCTGCCCGGCTTGACCGTGAAGGTCAGCGCGTGCCGGACGATGCCCGCACCCAGCCGGGGGGAGGGCTGGAGCCGGCCGCCGAGCGCCGTGGCCGGGGCCTCGTAGCGCTTGCCGGTCTCGCGCAGCACGGTGAAGGTCAGCGGGCGCATGGCCCGGGCGCAGGCGCCGAGCGGACGGACCTGCTCCGCGTGCGCCTCGCTGTTCACCCAGGCGAGGTACTGCGGGGCGCTCGCCCACTCGCTCGTGATCAGCCACTGCGAGGGGTTCGCGAAGGACTGGCAGAGCTGGTCGCCCAGGTGCCCGGGCACCGAGGCGATGTCGTGCCGGAGCTGCTCGTAGGCCTCGAAGAACCGCTGCTGGGCACCCTCGTGCAGGTCCATCAGCAGGACGACCCGGAGCATGGAGCCGTCGAAAGCGGACTGCGACACCCGTGTCGACAGGGTGGTGGTCATCTGCTCACTCCTTCGTGAAGGCACTGAGGCCGGCGCTGACGCGCTCACACGTGCGCCGGTCGGCGGCGGCTGCCCGGGGGTGCGGGGCCTGGAAGGCCCCCGCGGCCGGGAACGACGGGCGGCGTGGCCGAGAGGGGCCGCCGCTGTCGCTCATCGTCATCCGCCCGGGTGCGTCTCGCTACATCTCCGGATCAAGCGGGTGACAAGAGGCGAATCACCAGGGCTTCGAGGCCGATCGGGGGCATAAGGCGTCCACTGCCCCCCACACGAAACAGGAGCCAGCAGCTGATGGAAGAGCATGCCGATGTTCGCGTACCGGTCCTCGTCGTGGGCGGCTCCCTCGTGGGCCTGTCCACCTCGCTGTTCCTGAGCCGCCACGGCATCAGGCACATGCTGGTCGAAAAACACTCCGGTACCTCCGTGCACCCCCGTGGCCGCGGCATCAACGCCCGGACGATGGAACTGTTCCGGATGGCGGGCGCCGAGCCCGCCATCCGCAAGGAAGCCTCCGCCCTGGAGGCCAACCAGGGCATCCTGCAGACCGACGCGCTCATCGGCGGCGAGCACAAGTGGCTGATCAAGGCCGTGGACCCGGGCGGGGCCCTGCGCCGCTTCAGCCCGACCGGCTGGTGCCTGTGCAGCCAGAACAACATCGAGCCGCTGCTGGCCGCGCAGAGCCACGCGCAGGGCGCCGACGTACGGTTCTCCACCGAACTGATGAGCTTCGACCAGGACGCCGAGGGGGTCAGCGCCCTGGTGAAGAACCGGGAGACCGGTGAGCACCTCACCGTACGGGCGGACTACCTGATCGGCGCCGACGGGCCGCGCAGCCCCGTCCGGGAGGCGCTCGGCATCCGTCAGAGCGGCAGCGGCGAGCTGTTCCACAACGTGAGCATCGTCTTCCGCTCCGAACGGCTGGCCGGGCTCCTCGGCGACCTGCGCTTCATCGTCTGCTACCTGATGAAGCCGGGCGCCGACGGGGCGCTGCTGCCGGTGGACAACGAGGCCCAGTGGGTCTTCCACGCCCCCTGGCACCCGGAGACGGGCGAGACCCTCGAGGACTTCACCGACGAGCGCTGCGTCGCCCACATCCGCAACGCCATCGGGGTGCCCGACCTGGACGTCGAGGTCGGCGGGAAGGCTCCCTGGCACGCCGCCGAACGGATCGCGGACCAGTACCGGGCCGGCCGGGTGTTCCTGGTCGGAGACGCGGCCCACGAGATGTGCCCCACCGGCGCCTTCGGCTCCAACACCGGCATCCAGGACGCGCACAACCTGGCCTGGAAGGTGGCCGCGGTGCTCGGCGGGTCCGCCGGTCCGGGGCTGCTCGACACCTACGAGGCCGAACGGCTCCCCGTGGCCCTCGCCACGGCCGCGCGCGCCTCCGCCCGTTCGGCCGAACACAGCCACCCCGGGTACGTGCCCCCGCCCACCATGGGCGGCGGCCCCGGCAGCGGCGTCCTCACCACGGCCATGGGCTACTGCTACCCGAGCGGCGCGGTCATCGGCGGCGACCCCTCCCGGCCGGTCATCCCCCAGGAGATGCGCCTCCAGGGCGACGTCGGCACCCGCGCCCCGCACATGTGGCTGACCCGGGCGGGGGAGCGGATCTCCACCCTCGACCTCTACGAGCGCTCGTTCGTGCTGCTCAGCTCCCCGGGCACGCCCTGGGCCGAGGCCGCGGCCCGGGTGTCGCGGGAACTGGGCGCGCACCTGGACACCTGGACGGTGGGCTCCGGACCGGACGCCGACCTGGTCCAGCCGGAGGACGCCGACTGGACGGAGCTGCACGAGCTGCCGGCCGACGGCGCGGTACTGGTGCGCCCCGACGGCTTCGTGGCCTGGCGGGCGGAAGGCGTCCCCGCCGACCCGCGCGCGGCCCTGCGGGACGCCATGGCGCAGCTGCTGCGGCAGCCGTGACGGCCACCGCCCCCTGAGGGCGGCCGCCCCCGCACGACGGCCCCTGCCGGCCGGGATCCGTCCCGGCCGGCAGGGGCCGTCCCTCGTGCTCAGCGGCAGGCCCAGCAGCCCGACCAGCAGCCGTGGCCGGCCGGGCGCGGGCGGGGGCGGTGGTGCGCCGTCGAGGTCCGCGCGGGCCGCGTCGCGTCGCGGGCGGCCCGGCCGGCGAGGCAGGCGACCACCACCGCGACGGCGGCGAGCTCCTCGGGTTCCGCGGTGCCCCGGTGGACCCGGAGCAGGCTGGATATGGGGGCGTCACTTCGCATCGACTCGGCCTCTCGTCAGGAGAGTTCACCTCGCCGGGCCACGGGGACCCCGACGCTGACGACGCTACGAGCCCCCCACCGGCCTGTCGTGCGGGGAAGCCCCGCACACACCCATCCGTGCGACACGCCCGGGATCCGGGCGGTTCCTGAGCCACATGGCGCAGCGGCCCGGGCCTGGGCCTGGGCCTGGGCCTGGGCCGGCTAGCGGACCCCGAGCTTCACCCACTTGGCCGTACTGGGCACGCCCCGGCCGTCCAGCAGGAACAGCATGTAGTACCCGGGCGGCGCGTCGGCCGCGCCGGGCGGGGTGCGCAGCCCGATCACGTCACCGCGCACCCCCGTGATCCGCAGGTCCAGGTGGCGCTGGCTGGTGTTCACCGCGTGCGTCACCGTCGTCGGCGCCAGCAGCACGGCCCGGCGTACGGCGGAGGCGGTGCTGCTGCGCACCTCGAAGGCCCGGTCGTGGGCGAGTTCGCCGCCGGGCACCCGGTCCAGGGCGGGCCGGGCGCCCCGGTGCAGATAGGCCGGCTCGTACAGCTCGACGCTGCCGTCCATGGCGTCGCGGATGTCGGGGTCGTTGGCGATCTGCTGGAGCTCGTCCCCGGTCACCATCACCCGGCCGTCGGGCAGCACCAGGGCGTTGGAGTGGTAGCCGCGGGGCAGCCGCTGCGCCGGGCCGAGCCGCCAGCGGCCGTCGGCGCCGCGCAGTTCCGTCTGCCGGTACGTGAGGTCGGCCTTCGGGTTGAAGGGGCCGTTGCCGTAGTCCCGGGTGTCCAGGGCGCCGTTGACCGTGAGCAGGGTGGCGTCGGGCAGGATCAGGGTGTCGTCCTGGGTCCGGCCGAAGGCGCGCGGTTCCTCGGTGGTCCAGCGTCCGCCCGAGAGCCGGTACGTGTTCGGGTCGCGCGGGTCGCCGCCGAGCACCAGGACCGAGTCCGGGCCCCGGAATCCGGCCGGGAGGGGCACGGCCGAACCGTAGCCCCGGAAGTCGGCGGGCCGCCGGGGCAGGTCGCGGCGGGTCTCCGCGACCGGGTCGAACAGCCACTGCTGGTCGGCGTCCCGGCCCAGGCCGTAGATCATGCCGTCCCGCAGCGAGAAGAGGTGCGGGTAGTCGTTGCGGAAGGGCGCGTCCGCCCCGAACCGCTCGGAGGCGATGCCCAGGGGGATGTCGTACGTCCGCCACGGCACGGGCAGCCGCTTCGCCGGGAATCGCTCGACCACCGGGGTCGGGGTGCCCGTGCCGCGTTCCGACTGGCCGGACATGACGATCTGGCGGCCGTCCGCCCCGGTGACCGCCGAGGGGTACCAGCGGCCCACCGACATGTCGCGGTTGCGGTACCACATCTCCGTCCAGGGGTCGAAGACGAAGGACAGCCTGGCGCCGCTGCCGCCCTTGCCGCCCGCGTTCCCGCCGAAGACCGCGAGCATGCCGTTGGGCAGGAAGGCGTGCCCGGCGCAGAAGAAGGGCGCCGGGCGCGGGGCGTACGTACCGTCGGGCATCAGTACCGTCGGCGGGCGGACCTCCTTGAACGCCCGGGCGCCGGTGCCGCGGGCCGGGTCCCACAGGAAGGCCCGGCCCGCGTTGGTCTTCCCGATCCGGTCGGTGGGGCCGGTCTCCGCGGTGGGGTCGGTGCCGACCCGCTCGAAGGAGAAGAGCAGCACCTTGCCGGTCGGGAGCTGGGCGAGGTGGACGCCGAAGTCGGGGGAGGGGAAGAACTCCGTGAACCGGCCGGACACCGCCGGGGCGAAGGCGGCGTTGGCCCGCGCCTGCGACTGCGTCAGGGACGCCAGGCTCGCGGTGCGGGTGGCCTGCGGGTACTCCCCGGCGCTGTGGGCCGCGCCGCGCCGCCCGGCGTGCTCGCGGGCGTGCTCCTCGCCGAGCTGGGCCACCTCGTCGGGCCGTACGTCGCCTGCGGCGCCCGCGTGCGCGGGAGCCGGCCGCGGGGCGGAATCCGCCGGATCCGCCGAGGCCGGGGCGGCCAGGGCCGCCGCGACGGCCAGCGCGCAGACGAACACGCGGGCCGGGCGGACGGCGGAGGGGAGGGCGGGCCGGTGTACTGCGCGGGGCATGCGTCTCCTCGGTGGGCGACCGCCGGACGGGAGGGCCCATGCTAGGAGAAAATAGACAAAACACTTGATATGGCTCGAGCGTGTTCCCCGTACGGGCGTCGGCCGTCCGGATTCCCCGGTGCGGGCACACAAAAATACCCCGGACGAATTGACGTCCAGGGCGGGTGCGCGCGTATATTTAATGGTTCACGCCTAGATGAATGGGGGCGTGAGGAGGCTTTACAGGGCCATCGTATCGCGTCGGGAGCGGAATTGTCAAACAGCGAATTTCAGGGCGAGCAGCAATTCGTCACCCGGCTCTACGCCCGCGTGGAAACCCTGCGTGACCAGGCAGAACGTGCTGTCAGCGAGGCTCTGGCCCAGGGCGGGAGCGGATTCCAGGCACGGCTGGAGCGGGACGTCCTCGTCGCCGAACAGTCCGGTCTGCTTTCCGCCCTGAACTCGGCCGAACAGGGTCTCTGTTTCGGCAGGCTCGATTTCTCGGACGGCCGCCACCACCACATCGGCCGCGTCGGAATCAGGGAGGACGACAGCGAACGCACCCCCCTCGTCCTCGACTGGCGCGCCGAGACCGCCCGCCCCTTCTACCTCGCCACGGGCCACGTCCCCATGGGGCTGCGCCGGCGCCGCCACATCACCACCCGGGACCGGCAGGTCACCGCCCTGCACGACGAGATCCTCGACCTCGCCGACACCGAGCGCACCGGCTACGAGGGTGCCGACGCGGACGCCGTGCTGCTCGCCGCCCTCGACGCCGCCCGGACCGGCCGCATGCACGACATCGTGCGCACCATCCAGGCCGAGCAGGACCGCGTCATCCGCTCCCCCCACCGCGGCGTCCTGGTCGTGGAGGGCGGCCCCGGCACCGGAAAGACCGCCGTCGCCCTGCACCGCGCCGCCTACCTCCTCTACGCGCACCGCGACCTCCTCGCCCGCCGCGGCGTCCTGATCGTCGGACCCAACCCCGCCTTCCTCGGCTACATCGGCGAGGTGCTGCCCTCCCTCGGCGAGACCGGAGTCCTCCTCGCCGCCCCCGGCGACCTCTTCCCCGGCATCCACGCCACCGGCACCGACCGCCCCGGAGCCGCCGCGGTCAAGGGCCGCGCGGCCATGGCCGAGGTCCTCGCCCAGGTCGTCCGCGACCGGCAGACCCTGCCCGAGGAACTCCCCGCCGGCATCGGCGAGGACGACGAGAGGGTCCCCGAACCGGCCCTGGAGATCGACCACGACGACTACGGCACCCTCCTGCTGGACCGCACCATGGCCCACGCGGCCCGCGACCGGGCCCGCGCCACCGGCCTGCCCCACAACTTGGCCCGCCCCTACTTCGCGTTCGCCGTCATCGACGCCCTCACCGCGCAGCTCGCCGACCGGCTCGGCGCCGACCCGTACGGCGGCCCCTCCCTCCTGGGTCCGGACGACGTCGCGCTGCTCGGCAAGGAGATCGCGACCAGCGCCACCGTCCACGCCGCGATCGACACCCTCTGGCCGCACCTCACACCCCAGCAGCTGATCACCGGCTTCCTCGCCGACCCCACCCACCTCCCCGAGGAGGACGCCGCGCTCGTGCGGCGCACCGGCGGCGAGTGGACCCCGGCGGACGTGCCGCTGCTGGACGAGGCCGCCGAACTCCTCGGCGTCGACGACAGCGCCGAACGGGCCGAGGCCGAACGCGACCGCCTCGAACGCGTCGCCTACGCCCAGGGCGTCCTGGACCTCTCCCAGGGCTCGGACTCCTACGAGTTCGAGGACGCCGAGAACGAGTACCTCGCCGCCCACGACGTCATCGACGCGGAACGCATGGCGGAGCGGCACGAGGAGGCCGACCACCGCACGGCGGCCGAACGCGCCGCCGCCGACCGCACCTGGGCCTTCGGGCACGTCATCGTGGACGAGGCCCAGGAACTGTCCGAGATGGCCTGGCGCCTGCTCATGCGCCGCTGCCCCACCCGCTCGATGACCCTGGTCGGCGACCCCGCCCAGACCGGCGACGAGGCGGGCTGCGGCGCGTGGGAGCAGATCCTCGAACCGTACGTCGGCAGCCGCTGGGATCGAGTACGGCTCGAAGTGAACTACCGGACGCCCGCAGAGATGATGGAACTCGCGGCCGCCGTCCTGCGCGCCCACCGGCCCGGTTTCGAACCCCCGCGCTCGGTCCGGTCCACCGGTGTACGGCCCCGGGTGCGGGAGGCCCGGGACCTCGCCGCGGCCGTCGCCGAGGAGGTGCGCGCGGCGACCCCCGCGGAGGGCCGGCTCGCGGTGATCGCCCCCCGCTCCCTGCACCCGGAACTGGCCGAATTCCTGCCCGGCACAAGGGCGGGGGAGGAGCCGGACCTCACCCGGCCGGTGGTCCTGCTGGACCCGCGCGGGGCCAAGGGCCTGGAGTTCGACACCGTGATCGTGGCCGAGCCCGCGGACCTGCGGCCGAGCGACCTCTACGTCTCCCTCACCCGCGCCACCCAGCACCTCGCGGTGGTCCACACCGGCCGGCTCCCCGAGGGCCTCGCCGGCTGACCCGGCGCACTCCGGCCACCGCATGCGCGCGTGGCCGGAATGCTTCGGCTCCCTCCGTCGCGGCCCGTCGTACCGTGACGAGATGCCTGTAGTCGACATCACCTCCAGCGGCCACGATTTCTCCGCCGATCCGTACTCCTCCTACGCGGCGCTGCGCGCGACCGGCCCGGTCCACCGGGTCGTCGGCGTCGGCCCCGACGACGAGCCCCACTGGCTCGTCGTCGGCCACGACGAGGCCCGCCAGGCCTTGACGCACCCCGCGTTGGTGAAGGACTGGCGCACCGCCGGCCCGTACGCCGGCATGGAGTCCATGGCGGGCAACTCCACCATGCTCGAATCCGACCCGCCCCACCACACCCGCCTGCGCCGCCTGATCGCCCGGGAGTTCACCACCCGCCGGGTGGAGGCCATGCGCCCGCGCGTCCAGCAGGTCACCGACGAGCTGCTGGACGCGATGGCCGCCCGCCCCGGGCGTTCGGCCGACCTCATCGAGGCCCTCGCCTTCCCCCTCCCGATGACGGTGATCTGCGAGCTGCTCGGCGTCCCCGACCTGGACCGCGAGCGCTTCCACCACTGGTCCACCCTGGTCGTCGCCTCCCAGTCCCCCGACATGAGCGGCGAGGCCCAACGGCAGCTGACCGCCTACCTGGAGGAACTCGTCCGGGCCAAGGCCGCCGCCCCCGGCGAGGACCTGCTCAGCGCGCTGATCCGGACCCGCGACGAGGACGGCGACTCGCTGTCCCCCGAGGAACTGATCGGCATGGCCTTCCTGCTGCTGATCGCCGGGCACGAGACCACCGTCAACCTGATCTCCAACGGCGTACGGGCCCTCCTCGCGCACCCGGACCAACTGGCCGCGCTGCGCGCCGACTACGACGGCCTGCTCGGCGGCGCCGTCGAGGAGATGCTCCGCTACGACGGGCCCGTCCAGAACGCCACCTACCGCTACAGCGCCGCCGACGTGGAACTCGGCGGCGTGGTCATCCCCTCCGGCTCCGTGGTCATCGTCTCGCTGGCCGGAGCCGACCGGGACCCGGCCCGCTTCGCCGAGCCCGACGTGTTCGACATCCGCCGCGCCCCCCAGGGCCACCTCGCCTTCGGGCACGGCCTGCACTTCTGCATCGGCGCCCCGCTGGCCCGGATGGAGGGCCGGATCGCCCTGCGCGGCCTGCTGGAACGCTTCCCGGACCTGGCGCCCGACCCGGCGGGCGGACCGCCGCAGTGGCTGGCGGGCACCCTCATGCGCGGGGTGACCCGGCTTCCCGTGCGCTGGTAGCGGCAGGTCGTCCGACGGCCCCCGCCGCCCCCGGCCGCGCCCGTCGCCCCGGCGAACGCGGGCCGTCGGAGCCCGTTTTGGATTGGTGCCGGATCCTCAATACGATCCGGCGATGATCACAAGAAAACGACTGGCGGCCGGGGCCTGCGGCCTGCTCGTCGCCTTGACCGCGGGGTTGCTCCCGGCGACCGCCGCCGCTGCCGACGGACCCGCGAAGGAGCCCCCGAAGGTCGAGCTGGTCCTCGACGTCAGCGGCTCGATGCGCGCCACCGACATCGACGGCCAGTCCCGGATGGCCGCCGCCAAGCAGGCCTTCAACGAGGTCCTGGACGCGGTGCCCGACGAAGTGCGCCTGGGCATAAGGACGCTGGGCGCCACCTACCCCGGCGAGGACCGCAACCTCGGCTGCAAGGACACCGCCCAGCTCTACCCCGTCGGCGCCGTGAACCGGACCGAGGCGAAGACCGCCGTCGCCACCCTCGCCCCCACGGGCTGGACGCCGATCGGCCCCGCCCTGCTCGGCGCGGCCCAGGACCTGGAGGGCGGCAACGCCACCCGCAGGATCGTCCTCATCACCGACGGCGAGGACACCTGCGCCCCGCTCGACCCGTGCGAAGTGGCCCGTGACATCGCGGCCAAGGGCATCCACCTCGTCGTGGACACCCTCGGCCTGGTCCCCGACGCCAAGACGCGAGCCCAGCTGACCTGCATCGCGGAGGCCACCGGAGGCACCTACACCTCCGTGCAGCACACCGCCGAACTCTCCGGCAGGGTCAGACAGCTCGTCGACCGGGCCGCCGACCCCGTCGTCACCCCGGTGGCCACCGAGGGCGCCAAGAGCTGCGAGAACGCCCCGCAGCTGAAGGCCGGCCTGTACAGCGACCGCGAGACCTTCGGCGAGCACCGCTGGTACCGGGTCGACGTCCGCCCCGGGCAGGAACTGCGCGCCTCGGTCAGCATCGGCGCCGACCGTGCCGTCAACAACGACTACGGCGTCCTCCTGCGGGCCACCACCGTCCACGGCCGGGAGATCGTCCGCGGCTCCGAGGCCGGCGACGGCCGCACCGACGTGATCTCCACCGGCCTGCGCTACCCGAAGGGCGAGAGCGACGGCGCCGGTGACTCCGCCACCGAGCCCGCCGAGACCGTCTGCCTCCAGGTCAGCAACTCCTTCGCGGCCGGCCCGACGGTCAAGACCACCCCCGGCATGCCCGTCGAGCTGACGGTCGACCTGGTCGACGGCCCGGACAGTGGTTCCGACGTGGCCTCCTTCGGCCTCGGCCGCGGCTGGTGGCTGCTGGCCGCGCTGACCCTCGCGGGTCTCCTGGCGGGTCTGGTCTGGGGCTGGATCTCGCGCTGGCGCATCTCCGTCTGGAGGACCAACTGATGCGTACCGTACGCACCCTGACCGCCGCCCTGCTGGCGGCGACCGCCCTCCTCGCCCCGGCGGCCTCCGCCGCCGCGGCCCCGAGCCCCACCCCGAGCGCCGGCAAGGACGGCTCCGGCCCGACCGAGGCCGGCACCAACTTCCGTACGGCGACCGCCTTCCGGCCGGGCCAGAAGGCCACGGCCTCCGCCTCCACGGGTGACTACCTGTACTGGGTGCTCCCCGCCGACACGGGCGAGCGGATCACCGTACGGGCCGCCGTGACCCTTCCCGCGTCCGCCGCCCGGCACGGGTCGCAGACCTGGCAGCTGGACGTGTACGACGGTCTGCGCCGCCGCCAGTCCTGTGCCTACGGGACCCAGAGCGCGGCCGCCGCCAAGGAGGCGGCCACGGTGGACCTCGCCTGCACCCTGCGCACGGTCCGCTCCGGCGCCGAGCCGTGGGCCAACGACCCCCTCCCGGGCAGCTACTACGTCCGCCTGACGGTGGCCGGTGCCCACGAGGAGGACCTCGGCCTGCCCGTACGGGCGCAGGTCGAGGCGGACGTGAAGGACGCGGGCGGCGCGCAGGCCGTGGACGCCTCCCTCGCCGAACCGCTCGTGCCCGGGATCGCCGGCGCGTCGGAGGAGCAGCGGGCCGCCCGCGCCCCCGAGGACGGCTGGTCCGGCGGCTGGTGGTCCGACCGCTGGGTCTGGACGGCCGCCGGCGGGGTGCTCGCGGCGCTCGCGGGCATCTTCGGCCACCACCTCACCCGGGGCAGGGGCCGCCCCGTGCGGTCCGGGCCCCAGGTCTGAGCGCATGCCGCCGCGCCCGCCGGGCGCGGCGGCGTCACGGGCAAATGATCACCGACCACGGAGAGTGGGCTATGTTGGAACACGAGTGACGTGAGAAGGAGGCCCTCCGGTGTCATCGGGGCAGCAGGCACGCGCGCAGGCGGCCGCGATCACGCCGACCGGGACCGCACCGGAGCAGGTCAGGCCGCCGGCCGACCGTCTCCTGGCGCTCTTCGACGGCCGCCGCCTCTCACCGGGCCAGCGGCGGATCGCCCAGTACCTGATCGATCACCTGACCGAGGCCGCCTTCCTCTCGATCACCGAGCTCGCCGAGCGGGTCGGCGTGAGCCAGCCCTCGGTGACCCGGTTCGCCGCCTCCCTCGGCTTCAGCGGCTACCCGGCCCTGCGCGACGTCCTCCAGCCCATCGCGCTCAGCGCGGTCGCCGGCACCCCGGACAGCAGGGAGCAGATCCGCCACAACGAGCTCCAGGCCGCCGTCGACGCCGAGATCGAGAACCTGGAGAACGTCCGCCGGCTCCTCGCCGACACCAACCAGGTCCTGGCCATCGGCCGCAGCCTGGCCCACTCGGTCCCGCTGACCGTGCTGGGCCTGCGCATCTCGGTCTCCCTCGCCGAGTACTTCGCGTACGCGGCCCGCCGCATCCACCCCGACGTCCGGCTGGTGACCCGGGGCGGCAGCGTGGCCTACGACGCCCTCCTGCAGTCGCGGGCGGCGGGCGGGGAGTGGGTGCTGGCCTTCGCCATGCCGCGGCACGCCAAGGAGACCCTGGCGGCCCTGCGGGCGGCCCGCAGCACCGGCCTGCGCGTCGTGCTGATCACGGACCCCACCGTCGGCCCGATGGTCGACGAGGCCGAGGTGGTCCTGATGGCCGGCACCGGATCGCGGCTGGTCTTCGACTCCTACGCGGCCCCGGGCATGCTCTCGGCGGCCCTGCTCCAGGCGATGGCCGACGCCGACCCCGAGCGGACCCAGGCCCGGCTCGAACAGTACGAGCAGGTCGCCGACCAGCACGGATTCTTCCTCTAGCGGCCGCTTTCCACCCGTTTCGGCAAGGGGATGTTCACGGCCCGGAGGTGCATGAAATTTTTCATACCCTTGCGTACTCGACGGTATATATGTTTACTGACGGCGGCGCTCGGATCCGTCGGAATGCCAGGAAGGGCGCTCCCCACGTCCTCCCAGAACAGACACACCAGTACGCCGATCCTCCTCACGGCGGGACCGGGTGTCGCGTCAGGCTTTCGGATCCCCGTAGCAGCGCTCCTGGCGGCCTCGGTCAACCCCTGGGCCGAGGCCGCCCCCCTCACGCAAGCAGTCTCTCGATCAGAGTTCGACACCCCTCGGAAGTGACGAGAATGCCCCAGACGGCCACCCTCACGCGCAGCCCGGACTGGCCCCTCCAGGTCAAGGCCCCCGGCACGCACGACTGGGAACGCACCGCGACCCGCTGGCTGCGCGAGCTCCTCCCGGCCCGCTACGGCAGCTATCTGACGCTGACCCGTCACCACGCCCTCCTCGCCCGGCATGTGCAGCTCCAGCTCCAGCACGAGATGCGCGCCGTACGCGTGGCCCTGCACACCAGCCGGGCCGACCTGCCGCCGCTGGGCGTCGCCGAGTCCGTCATCGAGAACACCATCAGGATGTACGCCATCGAGCTGGAGCAGCTCGGCCGCCTCTCCCGGGGAGCCCGCCTGGTCTCCGAGGCGCTCGCCCTGGCCACCCCGCCGGGCCAGCGCAGGCGCTGACCCGGCCGGGCCGGGCCGTCAGGCCTGGCAGAGGCCGCGCGTCCAGTCGTACGTCGCGGTCGCCTGCGAGTACTTCCACTGCGGGGCCAGCAGGCCGCCGGCCAGCTGGCGCGCGGCGTCCGGGCTCTCGACGACGTAGCCGAAGTCCTGGAGCCAGGACGGGTACAGGTTCTTCGAGCCGATGTAGAAGGCCGAGTCGTCCACCGAGACCAGCTTGTGGTGCTGGGCGTACGGCTTGCCGTCCGCCCACGTCGCCTTGTCGGAGGCGCGGAAGGTCGCCAGCTGGAGCCCCTGGCACATCGCCGCCTTCGAGCGGCCCTCGTCACCGGTCAGGGCGGTGAGGCGGCCGCGCAGTACGTCGCTCACCTCCGACAGCGACTTGATCTGGGAGTAGCCGTCGCTGCCGACCGCGCCGCGGTTGGCCGGGTCGCTGACGACGATGCGGACCTTCACGCCGGCCGCGAGCTTCGCGGCGAGCGTGTCGTAGAGCCGGATGTCGTAGCGGGGGAGCGGCGGGCAGGTGGCGTTCATGTCCTGCTGGGAGATCTCGATGTGCGAGGTCGCGCTCGCCACCAGCGCGCGCAGGGCGCTCTCCTCCGGGTTGACGGTGTCGTAGTCCCGGTCGGCGTTGGTGTTGTCGTGGACGCCGACGACGCACTTGGTGTCGGGCGCGGTGGGCAGCACGGGCCGGAACGCAGAGGAGGGGTCGCTCTGCCGGATGCCGACGCCGAGGCCGCCGACCGCCAGTGCGGGGACGTCGCCGCCCGCCGGGGCGGCGGGCCGGGGCAGGGTGGGCAGGCAGCCGGCGCCGTTGGAGGAGGCGAACCAGACGCTGGTCCAGCTGCTCTTGTTGCGGCAGGTCCAGTCCCACAGCGTGTCGAGGTAGCGGCCGGCGGAGCCCGCCGCCGGGCCGGACAGCGCGAGGTCGACGTCGTTGACCGGGTGGGCGGTGTCGAGGTAGTCGTCCTTCCAGCTGTTGATGCCGCCGGTGATCACCGAACTGCCGTCCACCACCACGAGCTTGGAGTGGTTCCAGGAGAAGGCGGTCTTCGAGGTCGTCATCGAGGCCACGTTGAGGGTGACGTTCGCGGCGGCCGGGCCCAGCTTGGCGACCAGCTCGTCGCGGTAGGAGGACGGGACCACGTTGGCGTGGTAGATCGGCGCGGCGCCGACCATGATGCGGACCTGGAGCCGGTTGCCCTTCTGCACGGCTTCCTTCAGCCCGGCCACGATCGCGTCCTGGAAACCGCCGTTGGGGAAGGGCGCGAGGGTGGATATGTCCACGGTCTGCCGAGCCTGGGCGATGTCCTCGCGCGTCTTGTCCAGCAGCCGGCGCGAGCCGGGCCGGTCGGTGCAGGCGGGGTCGCCCCAGCAACCGGGCGTCTGCAGCAGCCAGTCGGCGCCGCCGGGGGTGGAAGCGCCGAGGCGGTTGCCGGCGGTGCGCTCCCAGACCGAGCCCTCCAGCCCCGGGGACACCTGACGCAGGGCCTGCTCGACGGAGTCGAGGTGCGGGGTGGGCGAGTCGGCGAACGCCGGGACGGCGGCGGCCGGGAGGGAGGCGAGGGAGAGCGCGAAAGCGAGGGCCGCCGTGCGGACGGTGCGTGCCAATGTGGTTCCTTGGATGGGGGTGGCTCGGGCCGGGCGCACCGCGAACCGGGCCCGGCCTTGATCAACTCGCGCAAGTTACCAGCCCGTAGCCCTGTGTTCACCCACGGCCACCCGGATCCGGCCATCCTTGCCGCTCCCCTGACGCGATCCCTGGGGCCTGGGGCCTGGGGCCTGGGGCCAGCCCGGTCAGCCGCGCGTGCGGGAGCGGTACCCGGCGATCTTCGCGCGGTTGCCGCACCGGTCCATCGAGCACCAACGGCGCCGCCGCGCCTGGGAGTCGTCGAGGAACAGCAGCGAACACTCGGGGTTCTCGCACTCCTTGACCCGCCCCACCAGCGGGCCGCCCGCCAGCAGGACCGCGTCCCGGGCCACGGTGGACAGGGCCGCCGCCGTCGAACCGCCGGACCAGGTCACGGCGGAGGGCGCCGGTCCCAGCTGGGGGGCGAGGTCGGGCCGGGCCGCCGCCGCGTTGACCCGTAGCAGGTCCTCGGGCTCCGGTCCGCGTCCCTCGCGCGCCGCCGACAGGAGTGCGTAGAGGGACTCCCGCAGGGCGCGGGCGGAGGCCAGCTGTCCGGCGGTGACGCGCGGCGCGCCGGACGGTCCGCCCCCGTCCGGCTCCCCGCCCGTCACCAGGCCCGCCTCGGCGAACCAGCGGCCGAGGTCGGCGGGAGTGGCCAGGCGCTCGACGGGAGAGGTGTGCCGCTTGCCGAGCGTGGCGGCGAAGTTCAGGCACAGCCGCCCGCCGATGAAGGGGAACGCCATCAGGGGATCGGGGTGCGGTGCGGGCCGGCCGGCGGGAGTCATCCTCCGAGCCTACCGCTTGACACCGGTTCAGCGGGTGTCGCAAGGTGACACCTGTTCAACCGGTTCAACCGGTGTCGACTGGATGAGGGGCGGACGGATCGTGCGAGCGGTACGCATCGAAGCTTTCGGAGGACCCGAGGTCCTGGTCCCGGTGGAACTGCCGGACCCGCAGGCAGGCCCCGGCGAAGTACTCGTACGGGTCGCGGCGGCCGGCGTGAACCGCGCCGACGCCCTCACCCGCTCCGGCTCCTACCACCGCGCCGGACGCCCCCCGCTGCTCCCCGGCCTCGAGGCCTCCGGGACGGTGCTGGCCGTCGGTCCCGGAGTGAGCGGGATCCGCCCCGGGCAGCGGGTCGTGGCGATCGGCGCGGCGAACGAGCCCGGCTTCTACGCCGAACTCGCCGCCGTTCCCGCCGCACGGGTGGCCGTACTGCCCGACGGGGTCGACCTCACGCACGCCGCCGCACTGCCGGTGGCCTGGCTCACGGCCCGGTACACGCTGCGGACCCTGGCACGGCTCGCCAAGGACGAGACCGTCGTGGTGCACGCCGCCGCCAGCGGGGTGGGCAGCGCGGCCGTCCAGATCGCGGCCGCCGCCGGCGCGCGGGTCGTCGCTGTTACGAGCTCGCGGCACAAGGCCGCCTGGGTGACGGAACTGGGCGCCGACGCCGTCGTGGACACCTCCGAGCACCCCGGCGAGGGCTGGGTGGAGGAGGTCCGGCGGCTGACCGGCGGACACGGCCCCGAAGTGGTCCTGGACGCGGTGGGCGGCGCCGTCTTCGCACAGAGCCTGCGCGCCGTCGGGTACGCCGGACGGGTGGTCGCCCTGGCCAACGTGGCACTGGAGCCCAGCCTCGTGGACACGCGCGACTTCTACCCGAAGAACGCCTCCGTCCAGGGATTCCAGCTCACGAACCTCATGGAGCACGGCTACGACCCGCGCCCCGACCTGCGCGCGATCGCCGAAGGCGTGGCGGCCGGCACCTACCGGATCCCCGTCGAGACCGTCCTGCCGCTGGAGCGGGCCGCCGAGGCCCACGAAGGCCTGGAGCGGCGCGGCCACCTCGGCAAGACCGTGCTCCGCGTCGCCCGCGCCTGAAGCCCCGCCGGGCGCCTGACACCGCCGCCGGCCAGGCCGGAGCCCTTCGCTCCGGCCGGGCCGCCGGCACCTTACGAGCCGCGCGTCACCCTGGCCACGAACGACGGCTCCTTCAGGGGCTTGCCCACCGCGACCGGCACGCTCTGCCCACCGGCCGCGGTGCCGACGGTCAGGACGCCGACCTGGGTACCCGCCTTCGCCTCGTGCGGCACCGGGTCCCCCTTCGCACCCGGGCGCGCGCCGACGGAGAACCGCAGCTTCTGGCCCGGTACGCCGATCACCGAGAGGTCCCTCGTCGCCACGAGCGGGGTCCGCCCGCCCAGTCCGTCGGAGACGTGACCGACGACCTGCCCCTTGCGGACCACCAGGGTCGATCCGAGCGCCGTCCGGACGGCCTCGAGGACCTTGCGGCTGTTCTCCTTCACCAGCTTCAGGCTGTTCGCGCCGTCCGGGTCCGGGCCGTCCACGTGCTGGTCCATCATCGTGCCGAGGACCAGCTGGGTGTCCTCGCCGATCGTCTTGTACGCGGCCCACATCAGGGTGCCGCCGGCGGGGGTGCTGGAGCCGGTCTTGATGCCCTTGAAGCTCAGGCCGGGAGCGAGGAGCAGGTCGTTGTTGTTGATGATGGGCCCGGGCAGCCCCTCGATGGTGGCGCTCGGGAGGGCGACGACCGCACGGAACGCCTCCTCCCGCATCACCGCCTCCGCGAGCTTGAGCTGGTCGGCGGCGGTGCTGACGGTGCCGGCGTCCAGACCGCTCGGGTCCGTGTACGTGGTGTCGTCCATCCCGAGTTCCTTCGCGGCGGCGTTCATCTTCGCGACGAAGGCGGCCTCGGAATCGGTGCCGGTGTCCCAACGGGCCAGCAGGCGGGAGATGTTGTTCGCCGAGGGGATCATCATCATCTTCAGCATGTCCAGCTGGCTGAACGTGGCGCCCTCGGTGAGACTCTCGATGCGGGACTCGTGCTCCGAGGCGCCGTCCGCCACGGCCTTGGCATCGATCGTGATGCGCGGGCCCGGCTCGTTCTTGAGCAGCGGGTGGTCCCTGAGGATGACGTACGCCGTCATCACCTTGGCCACGCTCGCGGTCGGCATGGGCTTCTGCTCCCCGAAGGTGCCGATGTCGCCGGAACCCGGGATGCGGACGGCGGCCTGACCCTTGGCCGGCCAGGGGATCGGGGTCGCGCCGTCCAGGGTGTACGTGTCCTGTGCGCCCACCAGCTGCGGATCGGGGAGGGGCCGCAGCAACTGGACACCGGCGACGGCGCCGGCGAGCAGCAGCACGATCGGCGTCCACACCTTGACGCGGCGCGTGAGGGTGCGGCGCGGGGTCTCCGGCGGGGGAGCGGTGTTGGTCAGCTCGGCCAGCAGCTCCAGCGGGGGCAACGGCGACTCCCGCGTCGCCTCGACCACCGGGGGCTCCGGGGCCGGGGCCGGGGCCGGTTCCGCGGTGGGCCGCCCGAGGTCCTTGAGCGCGCGGAACGTACTGGTCCGCTCGGCGTCCCGCTCCTCGGCCTCGGCCTCCGGCACGTCGGCCTCGGCCGGCCCCTCCCCGCTCTCGGACCCGGTTGCGTCGGCCTCGTCCGGGTCCTGCTCCGGCGCGGCGGCGTCGGCGTCGTCCTCCTCCGGTGCGGCGGAGCTCGCCTGGGCCTCGGCCGGGGCTTCCTTGTCCTCGGCTTCGGGTGCGTCGGCGTCGTCCGGGGCCTGTTCCGGTGCGGCGGTGTGTGCCCGGGGCTCGGCCGGGGCCTCGTCGTCCTCCGCCTCCGGCGCCTCGGCGGCGGCGTCCTGATCCCGTGCGGAGGGACCCGTCCCGGTCTCGGCCGGGGTCGGTTCGTCCTCCTGGGCGGGAGTGGTGGTCTCGTCGTCCGCTGAGGCGGCGGCGTCCTCCCCGTCCCGCGTGGCGGCGGTGTCCTCGCGGGAGGGGGCCGGTTCGGCCGGGCGGGGTTCGTCGTCCTGGCCGGGGGCGGGGGGTTCGGGGTCGTCCGTGGGCGGCTCGGTCCCGTCCTCCACGGCATCGGCGGAGGGCCGCTCGTCGTCCGGGGCGTCCCCGACGGGCTCCGCCTCCGTCACCGAAGGCTCGTCCGGGGCCCCGTCCCGCGCCGCGGGTGCTCCGGTCTCACCCTCGACCTCAGCTTCACCCCCGGCCGGAACGGCCCCGCCGATCCCGTCCCCGCCGTCGGACTCCGCGGCCGACCCCGGCTCCCCGTCCCCGACCCCGGTCCCGCCGTCCGCGCGGGCGGGCTCCTCCGGGTCACGCCCCGTCAGTTCCCCGCCCGACACCGATTCCGCCTTCATCCCGCGCCCCACCTTGCTACTCGCTCCGGCCCCGCCGGTTCTCGCCTGGTCCATCGGCAGGGTCCGTCGTGCGGCCCGCCGTTCACCTAGATGCCGGGTACGCCCCGCGCGTTCCCCCCGGCCGGTGCTGTGACGGTTCGGTCATACTCCGCCGGTTTGACGTGCCCGCACACACTCTGCACTATTCCACTAACGTGTTAGTGGAATGAGGTGGAGGGCATGGAGTTCCGAATCGACCGACGCAGCGGCGTCGCCACCTATCTGCAGCTCGTCACCCAGGTGAAACAGGCGCTGCGGCTCGGCGTACTCGAACCGGGCGACCGGCTGCCGACGGCCCGCGAGGTGGTCGCGGCCACCGCCATCAACCCGAACACCGTCCTCAAGGCGTACCGGGAACTGGAGCGCGAGGGCCTCGTCGAACCGCGTCCCGGCGCGGGCACCTTCGTACGGCGCTCGCTCTCCCACCCCCAGACCGCGGCCGACTCGCCGCTGCGCCTGGACCTCGCCGCCTGGATGGAACGGGCCCGCGAAGCCGGCCTGGGCCGGGAGGACATCACGGCGCTCATCGCGGCCGCCGTGGACGAAAGCTTCAGCACCACATCCGGGCCCGGACCCGGACAGCCCAGAGAGGAAACGGCGTGAGCGATCCGACCCACGCTCCAGCCCTGAAGGCGACGCGGCTCGGACGGCAGTTCGCCGGCCGCCACGCCCTGCGCGGCTTCGACGTCGAACTGCCCGCCGGACGCGTCACCGCGCTCGTCGGCCCCAACGGCGCGGGAAAGAGCACCCTGCTCCACCTCGCGTCCGGGCTCCTGCACCCCACCAGCGGTGCGATACGCGTCTTCGACGAGGTACCCGGCACCGCGCGGGCCCGCCTGCGCACCGCTTTCCTGGCGCAGGAGAAGCCGCTGCACGCCCGCTTCACCGTCGCCGACACCCTGCGCTACGGCCGCGAGCTCAACCCGGGCCGCTGGGACCAGGCCGCCGCCGAACGCCTCGTACGCGCCGGGGACATCCCCTTCCACGCGCGGGTCGGTTCGCTCTCCGGCGGCAGCCGGACCCGGGTCGCCCTGGCCCTCGTCCTCGGCAAGCGCGCCGACCTGCTGCTCCTCGACGAGCCGCTGGCCGACCTCGACCCCCTGGCCCGGCACGAGGTGACCGCCCTGCTGATGGCGGAGGCGGCCGAGCGGGGCACCAGCATCGTGATGTCCTCGCACGTCGTCGCCGAACTGGAGGACGTCTGCGACCACGTACTGCTGCTCCAGGGCGGCACGGCCCGGCTGGCCGGCGACATCCAGGACCTCTGCGACGGGCACACCCTGATCACCGGCCGCGCCGATCCGATGGAGAGCGACGGCCTGCCCCGCGGCTTCGACCGTAGCGCCGTCGTGCACGCCGCCGTCGGCGGCCGACAGGTCACCGCCCTCGTCCGCCATCCCGCGGGCGCCCCGCCCCTCCCGGGCGCCGACGCGCGCTGGATCACCGAAACCCCCTCCCTGGAAACCCTCTTGCTCGCACATCTGCGCGCCGACCGCGCCGCCGCCACCCGCCCCGCCGCCGGGACGGAGGCCGCCGCGTGAAGGGAGTCCTGTGGCTGGCCTGGCGCCAGCAGCGCCTGATGATCCTGACCGGAGCCGCCCTGCTGCTCGCCGTGACGGGCGTGGTGGTGTGGCGGCGTTCCGAGATGATGTCGCTGATCGACGCGGCGGGCTGGGTTCCGTGCCCCGGCTGGAACGGCGGCTGCGAGAGCGTCGCCACCGCCGACATCATGTACCCCAACTCCTCGGGCATCCGCGTGCTCGGCGCCCTCGGCCTGGTGCTGCCCGCGCTCATCGGTGTGTTCTGGGGCGCCCCGCTCATCGGCCGCGAGCTGGAGACCGGCACCTTCAAGCTGGCCCGGACCCAGGGCGTGGGCCTGCGGGCCTGGTTCGCCGCCCGCTTCGGCCTCGCCGCCCTGTTCACCCTGCTCGCATCCGTCCTGGTCGCGGGCCTCGTCGCCTGGTGGTGGGCGCCCATCGCCAACACCCTCGACGGCCCCTACTGGCACGATGCCGCCATCTACAACGCCACCGGCCCCGCCTCCGTGGCCTGCGCCTTCTTCGCCCTCACCGGCGGCGCCCTCGCGGGCCTGCTGGTGCGCCGGGTCCTGCCGGCGATGGCGGTCACCCTCGCCGGCATCGGCACGGCCCTGGTGTTCGTGAGGTACTTCCGCAGCAGCTGGATCGATCCGCAGACCAGGATCACCCCCGGCATGACGCCCAAGCAGCAGGTCGGCAGCGCCTGGTCCACGGGGGAGTTCGGCTACCTGACGCCCGACGGGCGCGAGCACTCCATCCGGAACGTCTGCCAGTACTCCGGTGAGGAACTGCGGCAGTGCATGGCCGAGCACGGCTTCGTCGCCCGCTACCACAAGGTCTACCCCAGCAGCGATTTCTGGACGTTCCAGTGGATCGACTCGGCCCTCTACACGGGCGGCGCCGTCCTCCTCCTCGCGGTCACCCTGCTCGTCCTGCGCCGCCGCACCGTCTGACCGGGGCGAGCGGTCCGACCCCCGCGCGCCCCCCGCACCACCGCACCACCGCACCGAATCCGAACCCCGTACCTCCCGTCCGGATCCCAGGGGGACCCTCATGGCAACGAAGAAGAACCTCACCGCCGACCGGGCCAGCGTCGGCCACAAGGTCCGCTACGCGCTGAGCAATCCGACCCGTATCGCCCCGTACGTACGCCGGGCCGCCCGCGACAGCTGGCTGCGCCTGAAGCACCCCGACCACGTGGACTACTACCGCGCCGTCATGGCCTCCGACGCCAGCCGCAACCCGGAGGCCGCCGTCGGCAGCCAGACCCACGACCGGTGGCTGGCGCTCGGCAAGATGCAGTTCGACTACCTGACGGAGCACGGCCTGACCCCCGCCCACCGGATGCTCGACATCGGCTGCGGCAACCTGCGCGCGGGCTGGCGCTTCATCGACCACCTCGACACGGGCCACTACTACGGCATAGACATCTCGCCGGACATCCTCATAGCCGCCAAGCAGACCCTGGCCGGGCGCGGACTCCAGGCCAAACTGCCGCACCTGACGATCACCCAGGACCTGACCCTGGACTTCCTGCCCGACCACCACTTCGACGTGGTGCACGCGCACAGCGTGTTCTCCCACTCGCCCATCGGGATCATCGACGAGTGCCTCGCCCACGTGGGGCGGATCCTCGCGCCCGGCGGCTGGTTCGACTTCACCTTCGACCGCACCGAGGGCGCCGAACACCAGGTCCTGCGCGAGGACTTCTACTACCGCACGCAGACCCTCGTCGCCCTCGCGGCCAAGCACGGCCTGAAGGCCCGCTTCATGGAGGACTGGGAGCGGCTCGGCCACGGCCAGTCCAAGATCCGCGTCACCGCCGGCTGACGGCGGGCTCCGACGCCCCGGCGCCCCGCCGGTCCGCCCGGGAAGCCGCCGCACGGGCTTCCCGGGCGGAGCCGTGGCGTGGCGGCGTAGCGGGATTTCTGCTCAGAACTGCTCGGTACAGGACGACTTCGAGCAAGTTCCTTCACCCGCGGCCCCGAGGTCGCTATCTTGCCGGGTGCATGCCAACGCGGTGTGTCCGCGATACGGACCGCACGAGGAGCTGCCCGATGAGACCGATCACGCGGCGCGACGTCCGCCACCGGTACGACCCCCCACACATCCGCAGAACTCCCGCCCCGCGCCGCGGCCGCCTGCGCGCCCGCGTCGCCGCCCTGACCGCCGCCGCCCTCGCGGCCGCCGGCCTCGCCGCCGCCGGACCGGCCACCGCCCGGGCGGACGCCGCCCCCGCCGCCCCTGCCACCACCGCCGGCTCGGCCACCGGCGTCACCCAGTCCGGCGCCACCTTCACCGTCAGCACCACCACCGGGGCCAAGGCCCGCGTGGTCGTCGCGCGCGCCGACATCTTCCGGCTCTGGCTCTCGCCCGACGGCTCCTTCACCGACGACCCGGCCGGCGCCGACCTCGCCCCCACCACCGATTTCGGTTCCGTGAACACCGGTTGGGCCGACGCGGGCACCTACTACCGGATCACCACCGGATCCCTGTCCATCCGGGTGAACAAGAGCCCGCTGCAGTTCTCCGTCTACCGCGCCGACAACTCCACCCTCGTCTGGCAGGAATCGCAGCCCACCTCCTGGACCGGCGGCCAGACCACCCAGTACCTCACGCGCGGAGCCGACGAGCAGTTCTACGGAACCGGCCTGCGCCTCGGTGAATGGGCGCTGCGCGGCAAGACCGTCCCGGTGGCCGTCGACAACAAGTGGCGCGAGAACGACAACGCCAGCCCGGCGCCCTTCTACATGTCCACCAACGACTACGGCGTCATGCGCAACACCTGGGCCCCCGGCTCGTACGGCTTCAACGCCCCCACCACCCTCACCCACAACGAGAAGCGCTTCGACGCCTGGTACTTCACCGGGGACTCCCTCAAGTCCGTCCTCGACGCGTACACCGACGTCAGCGGCAAACCCTTCATGGCACCCCTGTGGGGCTTCGAACTCGGCAACGCCGACTGCTTCAACGCCTCCAACCCCGCCTACCAGGGCGACCACGACCGCCTCCGCCACCAGACCACCCCCGACGTCGTCGGCTACGCCGCGGACGCCCGCGCCGCCGACATGCCCTCGGGGTGGTTCCTGCCCAACGACGGCTACGGCTGCGGCTACACCGCACCCCTGAAGTCCACCGTCGACGCGCTGAAGGCCAAGGGCTTCCAGACGGGCCTGTGGACCTCCACCGGCCTCGGCTCCATCGCCGACGAGGTGGGGACGGCCGGCACCCGGGGCGTCAAGACCGACGTCGCCTGGATCGGCGGAGGCTACAAGTACGCCTTCGACGGCGTCCGCCAGGCCGTCGAAGGCATCGAGAAGAACTCCGACGCCCGCCGCTACGTGTGGACCGTCGACGGCTGGGCCGGCACCCAGCGCAACGCCGTCGTCTGGACCGGCGACACCTACGGCACCTGGGACGACATGCGCTGGCACGTCCCCGCCATCACCGGCGCGGGTCTGTCCGCACTCAACTACGCCTCCGGAGACGTCGACGGGATCTTCGGCGGCAGCCCCAGGACCTACACCCGCGACCTCCAGTGGAAGGCCTTCACCCCCGCCTTCATGACCATGTCCGGCTGGGGCGCCACGGGCCCGTCGGCCGGCTACCAGGACAAGCAGCCCTGGCGGTTCGCCGAACCGTACCTGTCGGTCAACCGCAAGTACCTCCAGCTCAAGATGAGGCTGATGCCCTACCTGTACACGATGAGCCGCACCGCCCACGAGAGCGGCGTCCCCAGCACCCGCGCCCTCGTCCTGGAGTACCCCGACGACCCGGTGGCCCGCGGGAACCAGACCAGCGGCCAGTTCATGGCCGGGGACTCCTTCCTCGTCGCCCCGGTCGTCTCGGACACCTCCGTACGGGACGGCATCTACCTGCCCGCCGGGACCTGGACCGACTACTGGAGCGGGAAGACGTACGCCGGTCCGGGCTGGCTGAACAACTACCAGGCACCCCTGGACACCCTCCCGCTCTTCGTCAAGGGCGGCGCCATCGTCCCCATGTGGCCGCAGATGAACTGGACGGGCGAGAAGCCCCTGTCCACCCTCACCTACGACATCCACCCGCGCGGGAACTCCACCTTCAGCCTCTACGAGGACGACGGCCGCACCCGCGCCCACGAGAGCGGCGCCTACGCCCGCCAGCGCGTGGACGTCACCGCCCCCACCGCGGGCTCCGGCACGGTCACCGTCTCCGTCGGCGCCCCCACCGGCAGTTACGCCGGACAACAGGCCGCACGCGGCTACGAGTTCTCCCTCCACGTGGCCTCCGCCCCCACCACCCTGACCACCGACGGCGCGGCCCTGCCCCGCCTCACCACCAAGGCCGCCTACGACACCGCCACCACCGGGTGGTTCTTCGACCCCGCCGACCGGGCCGGGATCCTGTGGGTCAAGACCGGCGTCAAGGGCGGGGCCTTCACCCTCACCGCCGACGGTACGGCCGTCCCGCCCGCCGGCCCGGTCCCCACCGGCTCCGCGCCGATCTCCCAGGCCGCCTGGAACCTGGTCTCCGCCGACAGCCAGGAGACCGCCGCCGAGAACGGCGCCGCCGGCAACGCCTTCGACGGGAACCCGGCCACCCTGTGGCACACCGCCTGGTCCACCGGCACCCCCGCCGCGCTCCCGCACGAGATCGTCGTCGACCTCGGCGCCCGCTACACCGTCGACGGCCTCGGCTACCTCCCCCGCCAGGACGGCGGGGCCAACGGCCGCATCGGCGCCTACGAGGCCTACGTGTCCGACACCACCACCGACTGGGGCGCCCCCGCCGCCACCGGCACCCTCCCCGACACCCCGGCCGCGAAATCCGTCACCCTCGCCCCCAGAACCGGCCGCTACCTGAAACTGCGCGCCCTGACCGAAGCCGGCGGCCGCGGCCCCTGGACCAGCGCCGCCGAACTCACCCTCACCGGCCGCCCCGCACCCCTCCCCGCCGACGCCACCCTCGTCGGCGCCGCCTCCGGGCGCTGCCTGGACCTCCCGCACAGCGCCACCGTCCCCGGCACCCAGCCCACCCTCTACACCTGCCACGGAGGCCCGAACCAGCGCTGGACCCTGCGGGGCGACGGCCGCCTCACCGGCCTCGGCGGGGTCTGCCTCGACGCCGCCGACCCGGCCAAGGTCACCGTCCAGGCCTGCACCGGCGGCTCCGGCCAGACCTGGCAGCCCGGCCCGGACGGCAGTCTCCGTACGCTCGGCCAGTGCCTCACCCCGGCCGGCAACGGCACCGCCGACGGCACCCGGCTCACCCGCGCCGCCTGCGCCTCCACCCCGGCCCAGCGCTGGACCTTCACCCCCTGAGACCTGCCGGGCCGGACACCTCCCCCACGGGTGTCCGGCCCGGCAGCAGCCAGGCCGCGGCCAGCCCCACGGCCGCCAGCGCGGCCAGGGCGGCGAAGGTCCGGGGAGCGGCCCCCGCCGCCCCCGCGCCCGCCGCGACCGCGATGCCCAGCGACGGGCCCACGTTCATGGCCGTCTGCTTGAGCCCGCCCACCACCCCCGCGTAACCGGCCGGGGCGTCACCCACCACCGTCCCGGTGGCGGTGACCATCACCGCCGCGAACCCGGCGCCCAGCACCCCGAACGCCACCGGGCCGCCCGACTCCAGCCCGCAGATCCCCGCCACCACCAGCCCCGTCCCGGTGAGCGCCGTCGCCCGCGCCCCGAACCGGCGCAGCGCGGCGCCGGCCACCGGCGCCCCCGCCACCATCAGGGCGGTCAGCGGCAGCACCCGGACCCCGGTGGCGAGCGCACCGAGGCCCCGTACGTCCTGGAGCAGGAACGTGGCGGTGAACAGCGCTCCGAACATCCCGGCGGACACCGTCAGCAGCAGCCCCAGCGACGCCGCGACCGGCACCGACCGCGCCACCGCCGCCGGCACCAGCGGCCGCCGGCCGCGCCGCTCACCGTGCAGGAACAGCGCCCCCAGCCCGGCGGCCGCCCCGAGCCCCACCAGCGTCGGTGCACCGGCCCACCCGTCGGCCGGCACCCCGGCCAGCGCGTACACCAGCGCGGCGAGCGCCGCCGCCAGCAATGCCGGACCGCCGGCCCCCAGCCGCCCGGACTCCGACGGCCCGGGCGCGGGCACCCGTAGGGCCAGGACCAGGGCGGCGATCACCAGGGCGACCGGCACGTTCACCACGAACACCGCCCGCCAGCCGGCCTGCGCCACCAGCAGCCCGCCCAGCAGCGGTCCCGCCGCCGCGGCCACCCCGATCGCGCCGGTCCGCACCGCGATCGCCCTGCCCAGCCGTTCGGGCGGACAGCCCACCCGCAGCAGCGCGAGCGTCGCGGGCTGCAGCAGCGCCCCGAACAGCCCCTGGACGGCGCGCAGCGCGATCACCCAGCCGACCCCGGGGGCGAGGGCGATGCCCGCCGAGGCGGCGGCGAAGCCGAGCACCCCGGTCAGCATCAGCCGCCCGTGCCCGTACCGGTCGCCGAGCCGCCCGGCGAGCACCAGGAAGGCGGCGACGGCGAGCAGGTAGGCGGTGCTCGTCCACTGCACCTCGGCCACGCTCGCCCCGAGTTCGCGCCGCAGATCGGGCTGCACCACGATCAGCACGGTTCCGTCGAGGGCGACGAGCATCGCTCCGCCGACGCTGACCAGCAGCGAGAGCCGGTGCCTCACGGCGCCTCCGGCCCGAGATGCGCGTCCAGGGCCGCGCCGACCAGCCGGTCGACCAGGTCCCCGGCGTCGGAGCCCAGCACGAGGGGCAGACTGCCCCAGGCCCACAGCTGCGCCACCCCGTGCAGGTTCGCCCACAGGGCGGCCGCCGTGAGCTCCGGCTCGGCGGCGTCGCACCAGGCGACCAGCTCCACCAGCAGCCCGAACAGCGGCAGCGTGGACTCCCGCAGCCGGGGCCCGCCGGCGCCGCCCTCCACCGGGCTCGCCAGCAGGTCGTGGCGGAACATCAGCTCGAACATCGCCCGGTGCTCCAGCGCGTAGCCGACGTACGCCGACGCGAGCGCCCGCACCCGCTCCCGCGGCGCGGCCGCCCCGGCTCCCGCCCGCGCGAAGCGGGCGCCCATCTCGGCGAACCCGCGCCGGGCGATGGCCGACAGCAGGGCCTGGTGGGTGGGGAAGTACCGCCGGGGCGCCCCGTGGGAGACCCCGGCCCGGCGGGCGATCTCCCGCAGGCCCAGGGCCCCGGTCCCCTCGGTCTTGACGAGTTCGACACCGACATCGATCAGCCGCTCGCGCAGCGGGCTCTCTTCCATGAAGACACTGTCTACCAGAAGGGGGTAGACAGTGTCTACGAGCCTTCGGGCGCGCCCGGCTCCAGAGCGTCGAGCCAGCTCAGCAGGCGGGCCCCCTCCCGGGTCATGACCTCCGGGTCGCGCAGGGCGTTGGCGAGCAGCGACATCCCCTGGTAGGCGCCGACGAGCGTCAGCGCGAGCCCCTCGGGGTCGGCCGCGCCCATCTCGCGGAACTGCAGCTCCACCCAGTCCAGGAGCCGGCGGATCACCCGGCCCGCCGCGAGGTCGAGCCCGCCGTCGTCGCGTTTGCCGAGTTCGGCGGCGAGGGTGCCCGTGGGGCAGCCGTGCCGGACGGCGCTGTCGCGCTGGCCGACCCATGCCTCGACCAGCGCCTTGAGGCGTTCGCGCGGTCCTGGGAGCAGGCCGAGCCGGGCGGTGAGGGCCTCGAGGTGGGTGACGTGCTCGGAGAGGGCGGCCTCGACCAGCTCGTCCTTGGTCTTGAAGTAGTAGTAGACGTTGCCGACCGGCACCTCGGCGACGCGGGCGATGTCGGCGAGGGTCGTGCGCTCCACGCCCTGCTCGTACAGGACCAGGGAGGCGGCCGCCGTCAGCCGCTGACGCTTGCCGGGTGCCTTCGCCGCGGCCTTCCCGGAATCTTTTGAGTTAGTCACCCGACTAACTATAGACAGCGGGGGGTCCGGCCGTGCTAACTTCCTTCCCGACGGACCAAGTCAGTCAACTAACTAACTTCTTGGGGAGATCGACATGATCGTGGTGACGGGTGCGACCGGGAACGTCGGACAGGCGCTGGTACGGACGCTCACGCAGGACGGGCTGAAGGTGACGGCGGTGGCCCGCCGGATCACCGCCGCCGACGTACCCGAGGGGGTGCGGGCGGTCGCCGCCGACCTGGCCGACCCGGCCGGCCTGCGGACCGCCTTCGACGGAGCGCGGGCGCTGTTCCTGCTGGTGGCGGGGGAGGACCCGGACGGCATCCTCAAGGAGGCCGCGTCGGCCGGCATCCGCAAGGTCGTCCTGCTCTCCTCGCAGGGCGCGGGCACCCGGCCGCAGGCCTACCGGCACCCGGCCCGCTTCGAGGAGGCCCTGCGCGGATCCGGACTCGCCTGGACGGTGCTGCGCTCCGGCGGGATGGACACCAACGCCTTCGCCTGGGCCGAGTCGATCCGCACCCGGCGGGAGGCCGGGGCGCCGTTCGCCGACGTCGCCCTGCCCTTCGTCGACCCGGACGACGTCGCGGCGGTCGCCGCCCGCGCCCTGACGGACGACGACACCCACACCGGCGCCACCTACACCCTGACCGGCCCCGCCCCGACCACCCCGCGCGAGCGGGCGGCGGCGATCGCCGCCGCACTGGGCGAACCGGTCCGCTTCACCGAGCAGACCCGCGAACAGGCCCACGCCCTGATGGCCCGCTTCATGCCGCTGCCCGTCGTCGAGGGCACCCTCGCCCTCCTCGGCGCACCGACCCCCGACGAGCAGCGGGTCAGCCCCGACGTCGCACACGTCCTGGGCCGGGAGCCCGGCACCTTCGCCGCCTGGGCCGCCCGCAACGCCCCCGCCTTCCGCTGACCACGACGACGCCCCCGATCAGCCCCTCCGACTCCGACGAACGAACGAAGGACCTGACCATGCCCGTCCAGCACCTCCTCGGCTCGACCATCCACCACCGGGAGTCCGGTACCGGCGCCCCGATCGTCTTCCTCCACGGCAACCCGACCTCCTCCCACCTGTGGCGGGACGTCATACCGGCCGTCGGCCCCGGCCGGCTGCTCGCCCCCGACCTCATCGGCATGGGCGAGTCCGGCAAACCCGACATCGACTACACCTTCGACGACCACGCCCGCCACCTCGACGCCTGGTTCGACGCACTCGGCCTCCAGGACGTCGTCCTCGTCGGCCACGACTGGGGCGGCGCCCTGGCCTTCGACTGGGCCGCGCGCCACCCGGACCGGGTCCGCGGCATCGCCTTCACCGAGACCATCGTCAAGCCGATGGCCTGGGAGGAGTTCCCGGAGGCCGGACGCGCGCTGTTCGAGGCGATCAAGACCGAAGGAGTCGGCGAGGCCATGATCCTCGACGGCAACGCCTTCATCGAGGAAGCCCTGCCCGGCACCGTCGCCACCGGGCTCGCCGACGGCGACCACGACGTCTACCGCAAGCCCTACCCGACCCGGGACAGCCGCCTCCCGCTCCTGCGTTGGGCCCGCTCGATGCCGCTGGGCGGCGAACCCGCCGAGGTCGTCGCCCGGATCGAGGCGTACGACCGGTGGCTGGCGGCCAGTGCGGACGTCCCCAAGCTGCTGCTCACCTTCGAGCCCGGACCGGGCGCGATGATGCACGAGGGGATCATCGCCTGGTGCGAGCGGAACATCGCCGGCCTGGAGACCGTGCACTCCGACGCCGTGGCCGGACACCACACACCCGAGGACCAGCCCCTGCTGATCGCCGCCGCCCTCGCGGCCTGGGCGGACCGGCACGGCCTGCGGCTCCCGTAGGACGGAGGCGGTCGGCGGGTGGCGGGTGGCGGGTGGCGAGGGGGACGGTAAGCAGTGGCGGGGCGGCCCGACCTGGGAGATCATCCCCGGATGACACCGCACAAGATCACCGCAGCCGCGTCGGGCACCTGGAAGCTCGGCGACCTGGAGGTCAACCGCATCGGCTTCGGCGCGATGCGCCTCCCGCAGAGCGGCCACGCCCTCATCGCGGACGCCGCCTCCAGCGACCGGGGCCGAGCCATAGCCGTCCTGCGGCGCGCCGTCGAGCTCGGCGTGAACCACATCGACACCGCCGCCTTCTACTTCTCCCCGCTGCGCTCCGCCAACGAGCTGATCAACAGCGCGCTCGGCGGCCCCTACCCCGACGACCTGGTCATCGCCACCAAGGTCGGCCCGGGCCGGGACCCCTCGGGCGAATGGAACGCCCACGCCAGGACCCCCGAGGGGCTGCGCGGGCAGGTCGAGGAGAACCTGCGCCAGCTCGGCCGCGACCACCTCGACCTGGTCAACCTGCGCGTCCTCGGCACCGACTCCGTCGCCGAACGCTTCGGCGCCCTGGCCGAACTCCGCGAGGCCGGACTCATCCGCCACCTCGGGGTCTCCAACGTCACCCCCGAACAGCTCGCCGAGGCCCGGGAGATCGCCCCCGTGGTCTGCGTGCAGAACCCGTACGGCATCGGCATGCGCCCCGACCAGGACGAGTTCGTCCGCTCCTGCGGGGAGCAGGGCATCGCCTTCGTGCCCTTCTACTCGATCGCCGCCGCCGGGCGGGAGACCGGCGCGAGCCCCGCCGAGAGCGAGGAACTCCTCTCCGTCGCCCGGGCGCACGGGGCGAGCCCCGCCCAGGTCCGGCTGGCCTGGGTCCTGCACCGCGGACCGCACGTCCTGGCCATCCCCGGCACCGGGAACCCGGACCACCTCGAAGCCAACGTCGCCGCGGGCGCGCTGAGCCTCTCCGACGAGGACCTGGCCGTCCTGGACGCCGTCCACCACGGCCCGGACGCCGTCCGGCCGTGAACCCGTAGGCCGTCTCGCCCGGCGGGGTGGGGCGCGCCGCCCGCCGCCGGGCCGCACCCCGGTCGTCCCGGTGGCGCCCCGGCGTCCGGCACAATCGGCGGATGAACGCAGAAGCACCCGCCGCCTCCGGCCCGCACACCGCCCCCGACCCCTACCTCTGGCTGGAGGACGTGGCGGGTGAGGCCGCCCTGGACTGGGTCCGCGAGCGCAACGCCGAGACCGTGGCCGCGCTGACCGGAGCCCCCGGCTTCAAGACGCTGGAGCGCGAGGTCCGCGAGGTGCTGGACGACGACGCGCGGATCCCGTACGTCGTCCGCCGGGGCCGCCACCTCTACAACTTCTGGCAGGACGCCGACCGCCTGCGCGGCATCTGGCGGCGTACGACCCTGGAGGAGTACCGCACCGAACGGTCCGTCTGGGAGACCGTCCTGGACCTGGACGCGCTCGCCGAGGCCGAGGACGAGAAGTGGGCCTGGGCGGGCAGCAGCGTCCTGGCCCCCGCCCACCGCCACGCCCTCGTCATGCTGTCGCGCGACGGGGCGGACGCCTGCGTGGTGCGCGAGTTCGACCTCGAAACCCTGGAGTTCGTCGAGGGCGGCTTCCACGTCGACGAGGCCAAGACCCGCGCCGGCTGGATCGACCGCGACCACCTGTGGATCGGCACCGACTTCGGCCCCGGCTCCCTCTCGCCCTCCGGCTACCCCCTCCAGGTCCGCCGCTGGCGCCGGGGCACCCCCCTCGACCAGGCCGAAAAGGTCTACGAGGGCCGGCCCGCCGACCTCTCGGCCTGCGGCTGGCGCGACCACACGCGCGGCTTCGAACGGGACTTCGTCAGCCGGCAGATCGACTTCTGGAACCAGGAGCTGTTCCTCCTCCCCGACGCGCCCGAGGCACCAGATGCCCCCGCCGCCCCGCCGCTGAAGATCGACGTTCCGGACGACGCGGTCGCCTCCGTCCACCGGGAGTGGCTGATCGTCGCCCCCCGCTCCCCGTGGCTCGGGCACCCCGCCGGCAGCCTCCTCGCCTTCGACTTCGATGCCTTCCGGGCCGGTACGCGCACACCGCACGCGCTGTTCACCCCCGACGCGCACACCGCGCTCGCCGGCTACAGCTGGACCCGCAACCACCTCGTGGTGACCACCCGCGCCGACGTCTCCTCCCGCATGGAGCTTCTCACCCCCGGCCCCGACGGCTGGAGCCGCGCTCCCCTCGCCGGCGTCCCCCCGCTGTCCACGGCGTCGGTCGTCGACACCGACCCCGACGAGAGCGACGAGTACCTCCTCGAACTGACCGGCTTCCTCCAGCCCTCCACCCTCCTGCGGGGCACGGCGGGCACGGCCGACGGCGGCGAGAGCCTCAAGCAGGCCCCCGCCCTGTTCGACACGGCCGGAATGAGCGTCGCCCAGTACTTCGCGGTCTCCGACGACGGCACGAAGGTCCCCTACTTCGTGATCGGCCCCGAGGACCGCCCCGGCCCCGGCCCCACCCTGCTCTACGGGTACGGCGGCTTCGAGGTCTCCATGGTTCCGCAGTACAGCGCGGTCACCGGCCGCGCCTGGCTCGCGCGCGGCGGTACGTACGTCCTCGCCGGCATCCGGGGCGGGCACGAGTACGGGCCCGCCTGGCACCGGGCCGCCCTCGGCGCCGACCGGGTCCGGGCCTTCGAGGACTTCGCCGCCGTCGCCCGCGACCTCACCGCGCGCGGCATCACCACCCCCGCCCAGCTGGGCATCGAGGGCGGCAGCAACGGCGGCCTCCTGATGGGCGCCGTGCTCACCCGCGACCCCGCCCTGTTCGGCGCGGTCGTCGCCCACGTACCGCTGCTGGACATGCTCCGCTTCCACGAGCTCCTCGCCGGGGCCAGCTGGACCGCCGAGTACGGCAACCCCGACGACCCCGCCGACCGGCCCCACCTGGAGCGGATCTCCCCGTACCACCAGGTGCGGACCGACGGCCCCCCGTACCCGCCGGTCCTCCTGCTGACCTCCACCCGCGACGACCGGGTCCACCCCGGCCACGCCCGCAAGATGGCCGCCCGGCTGCGCGAGCACGGCCACCCCGTCCTCTTCCACGAGCACCTCGGCGGCGGCCACGCCGGCGCCACCGACCACCGGCAGACCGCTTTCAACGAGGCACTCGTGCACACTTTCCTGTGGGAGCGCCTGACCCCGCAGAGGTGAGGACCGGCGCGCTGCCCGCTCCACCGCGCCGGGGCTGGTGGAATGGACCGACCGGCGGCCCGGACGGGGCCGCCCTCCGGGCGGAGGTACGGGTGTCGGATCGCGAGGGCCACGCGTTCGGGCCGGCTCCGGACGAGGCCCTGGAGGCGATCGGGACCACCGACGACGAGACCACCACCTGCCGGGAGCTGGCCGCCTTCCTCTTCCGCACCCTGTGCGACGCGGCGGCCGTGGACCTCGTCCTGGAGGGCCGCACCGAGCGCGTCGCCGTCGCCGGAGCCGCCGCACTGCTGCGCCCGCCGGTGGCGGGCACCCGGCCCGCCGTCCGCGCCGTGGACGAGGGACACCCGCTGCGCAGCTGGACCCTGCGGCCGGGCGGCGCCCCGGTGCACGGACTGGCCGTCGCGCTGTCCCGGCACGGAACCTCGTACGGGACCCTGCTCGCCGTACGGACCGGCCGCTCCTTCAGCGACCACGAGGCCGCCGCCCTGCACTTCGCGGCGCGCGTCGCTGCCGTGCACATCCGCCACGCCAGGCGGCTCGCCGCCACCGAGAGCGTCGCCCTCGACCTCCAGCGGGCCCTGGTCGCCGACCCCGGCCGGCCGCACCCGAACCTGCTGATCGCCGGCCGGTACCTGCCGGTCGGGTCGAGCGCCCTCGTCGGGGGCGACTGGTTCGAGACCGTACGGCTGCACTTCGGCCGGACCCTGCTGGTCGTCGGCGACGTCATGGGACACGGCCTCGACGCCGCCGTCGACATGAACGCCTACCGCTCCACCCTGCGCGAGGTCGCCTCCACCGACCTCGCCCCCCACCGGGTCCTGCGCCAGCTCGACGCGCTCGTCGCCGAGGACGCGGCCCGGCGCCCCGCGACCTGCCTGCTCGTACGGGTCGATCCCGCGCGCGGTACCGCCGTCTACGCCAGCGCCGGGCACCTGCCGCCCGCCGTCTTCGGCGCGGACGGCGCCGGCCGGCTGCTCGACGTCCCCGTCGGCCCTCCGCTGGGCACCGGCCTGGGCGGCTACGAATCGGTGGCGCACCCCCTGAGCGGGGAGGAGACCCTGCTCCTGTACACCGACGGGCTCGTCGAGCGGCGCGGCGAGGACATCGACACCTCGCTGGCCCGCCTCACGGCCCTGCGGGTGCCGGGCGGCGGGACGGTCGCCGACGCCGCGGACGCGGTGGTCGCCGGCCTGGACGCGCAGCACGCCGAGGACGACGTCGCCGTCCTCGCCGCCCGCATCCGCTCCCGCCTCCCGCACCCCTGAGCGGCGCCGTTCAGGCGTGGGTGCGGGCGATCAGCAGGGCCACGTCGTCGTGGGTGTCGGGGCGGCGCAGGGCGGACAGCAGCAGGTCGCAGGTCTCCTCGATGGGGCGGGTCGGGCCCGCGAGGAGGTCGGTCAGGGTCAGCAGCCGGGTGTCGATGTCCTGGTCGCGGGTCTCGACGAGCCCGTCGGTGTACAGGACCAGCGCGTCCCCGGGGGCCAGGGTGAGGCTCGTGGTGATGAAGGGGATCCCGCCGACGCCGAGCGGCACCGCGGTGGTCAGCCGCAGCAGCCGCGGATGCCGGCCGGCGCGCAGGTGCACCGGCGGCAGGTGCCCGGCCGTGGAGATGTGGCACAGCCGGGTGTGCGGGTCGTAGACGGCGTACACGCAGGTGGCCATGGCCTCGCCGAGGTCGGCGGTCGCGGCGTCGAGGTGGGTGAGTACCGTCGCCGGATCCAGACCCAGTCGGCCCAGCGCCCGGGCGGTCGCCCGCAGCTGGCCCATGGTGGCGGCCGCGTTGATGCCGCTGCCCATCACGTCGCCGACGACCAGCGCCGTCCGGTCCCCGGTGAGCGGGATGACGTCGAACCAGTCGCCGCCCGTCTCGTCGGCCGCTCCGGCCGGCTGGTAGCGGTACGCGAAGTCCAGGCCCGGAGCCGGGTGGGGGTCCTGCGGCAGCAGATGGCGCTGGAGGGCGAGGGCCGCGTGGCGCTGGCGCTGGAACCAGCGGGCGTTGTCGATGGACACCGCCGCGTGGGCGGCGAGCTCGGACGCCAGCAGGACGTCGTCCGGGCCGAACGGTACGGGGTTGCGGGCGCGCTTGAGGTCCAGCGCCCCCAGCACCTGGCCGCGGGCGATCAGCGGCACCGCGAGGTACGAGTGCAGCCCCGCCTCCGCGAGCAGCCGGGCGGCGTCCTGGTCACGGGCGATCCGCGGCAGGTCCTCCGCCAGCACGTGCGGGACGAGCACCGGGCGCCCCGTGCGGGCGCAGCGGGCGACCAGCCGGGTGGGGCCGTAGAGGGCGACGTCCCCGACCGGGTCGGCGGCCTCCTCGGCCTGCGTGCGGTAGGCCGATTTCACGGCCAGCGCGCGGAACCGTACGGCCCCGCCGGCCGTTCCGTCGCCCGGCCGGGCGCCCGTCAGGATGACGTCGAGCACGTCGACGGCCGCGATGTCGGCGACCTCCGGCACCACCACGTCCGCCAGCTCCCGGGCGGTGATGTCCAGGTCGAGGGTGGTCCCGATGCGCACCGACGCGTCGGCGATCAGGGACAGCCGCCGCCGGGCGTGGGCGGCCGACACGGCCGTGCGGTGCTGCTCGGTCACGTCCACCACGGAGACCGCCACGCCGATCACGCGGGAGGACTGGTCGTCGAGCCGGTAGACCGACAGCAGCCAGGCCCGCTCGCCGTCCGGGTCCGAGGCGACGCGCCCGGTGGTGAACTCGTCGAGCATCGGCACCCCGGTCGCCATGACCTGCCGCATCCGCGCCTCGACGGCCGCCGACTCCAGCAGCGGCAGGACCTCCCCGGTCCGCCCCGCCCGCCCGACCTGCCCGAGCCGGCGCCCCAGGTGCCGGTCGGCGGGCACCCCGTTGATCCGTTCGAGCGCGGGGTTGACCAGGACGTAGCGCAGCTCGGTGTCGAGGACGGCCAGCCCGATGGGGGACTGGTCGACCAGGCGCATCGACAGCGCCAGATCCCGTTCGACGCGGCGCAGGGTGGCCTGCTCGGAGGCCAGGCCGAGGGCGAAGAGACGGCCGTTGTCGGCCTGGAGGCGCATGTTGCGGAACTCCACGAGGACGGTCCGCCCGTCCCGGTGGCGCACGGGGAAGGTGCCCGCCCAGGCGCCGTCACGCTTCATCACCCGTTCGAAGAGGCTCAGCACCCGTTCCTGGTGGGCCTCCTCCACCAGCAGCTTCGCCGCGTAGCGCCCGAGGGCCTCCTCGGCCGGATAGCCGAACAGGGCGGCGGCCTGGGGGCTCCACAGGCGGATCCGTCCCTCGGCGTCGAGGACCACGGCGGCCACGCCGAGGACGTCCAGCAGGCCGCCCGCCGCCGCCGGGGTACCGGCTGCCGCAGGACCGGCCGCTGAGGACCCGGTCGGGGAGGAGCCGGACGCCGGGGGCCCGGTCTCCGGAGATCCCGCCCCGGGGCCGTCGGCCGGCGAAGCGGGCCGCGCATCGGCCATGACCGGCCTCCTCACCCGGGCGGACCCCTTTCCATGCTGCGGCCCCGCACCCGGGCGTGCGACCGGTGGGCCTCCCGGCCGGGCGGGTGGCCGGGCTCAGGCCTCCGTCAGGCCGCTCGTGCCGAGGAGCTCGTCGAGGCCGTCCTTGATCTGCGCCGGTGTCAGGCCGCGGTCCACGGTGAGGTGGCTGATCAGGCTCGGGGTGAGCGGGGCCAGCAGCAGGTGGGCCAGGACCGCGGGGTCCGCGCCGGGCCGGATCCCGGCGACCAGGGTCGCCACGTGGGTGTGCATGGCGCTGTACGGGCCGCTGGCGTAGCGGGCGCTCGGGGCGGCGACCTCGCCGGCCAGCATCAGGCGCTGCTGGTCGACGATGCGGTCGGTCAGAGCGTGGAGGAAGGCGCGCAGCCGCTCGGCGGGCGGCGCGTCGGGGCCCAGCGGGGGAGGGCCGCTCAGGAAGGCCGCCTGGAAGCGCAGCTCGCGGTCGTCCAGGAGGGCGTAGATGAGCTGCGAGACGTCGCCGAACCGGCGGTAGACCGTCCCCACCCCGATGCCCGTGGCGTGCGCCACGGCGTTCATGGTGAGCGCGCCGGGACCCTGCTCGGCGACGATCACGGCCGCCGCGTCGAGGATCCGGCGGCGGTTGCGCGCGGCGTCGGCGCGCTCGGCCGGGGGCCGGCCGTTCGCGAGCGGCAGTTCGATGCGGTGCGGCTGTTCCACGGCGCTCCCCGGCCTCCGGTCTGCGGATCTGGTGTCCCGGAAGGCCGAGCGTACCGGACCGCTATCCGCTTCCGTGGGAGAAGGGGCTTGTCAAGCGGATGACTATCCGGTTCACTTCGGTCAGGAAGCGGATAGTCATCCGCTTTCATGTCTCTCCGGGAGGGCTTTCTCGCCATGACCATCAACCCCAAGATCGCCGTCATCTACTACTCGGCGACCGGAACCGTCCACCAGCTCGCGCAGGCCGTCGTGGAAGGGGCGCAGAAGGCGGGTGCCGAGGTCCGTCTGCTCCGGGCCCCCGAACTCGCCCCCGACGAGGCGGTCGACTCCCGTCCGGAGTGGCGCGCGCACGTGGAGGCCACCCGCGACATCCCGACGGTGACCCACGACGACCTCCGCTGGGCCGACGCCTACGCGCTGGGCACCCCGACGCGCTTCGGCAACGTCGCGGCGCAGCTGAAGCAGGTCATCGACGGCACCGGCGGCCTGTGGGCACAGGGCGTCTTCGTCGACAAGCCCGCCACCGCCTTCGGCAGCGCGGGCAACCTGCACGGCGGCAACGAGTCCACCCTGCTGGCCCTCTACAACACCCTGCACCACTGGGGTTCGCTGATCGTCTCGCCCGGGTTCACCGACCCGGTCGTCTACGCCGCGAACGGCAACCCGTACGGCACCACGCACGCCACCTCCGCGGGCGCTCCGGGCGAGAACATCCTCGAGGCGGCCCGCTACCAGGGCGCGCGGCTGGCGGGCGTCACCGCCCGTCTGCTGGCCGGAAGCCGCGTCTGAGGGCGGCCGGCGGTGTTCCGGGGTGCGTCACCGCCGCCCGGGTGCGGGCGGCGGTGACCTGGGGTGGCGCCGGTCAGTGGAACAGCATGGACGCGCCCCCGGCCGGGGTGGCGACGGAGCCGGGGCACAGGAAGCTGCCGGAGGTCTTGGTGGCGGTGAAGGCCCGGTTGACGTACTTCCTCGTGGTCCCGTCGCGGTCCCAGACGAGGTTCGTGGCCTTGTAGCGGCAGGAGATGAAGCTCTGCTGCCCGGTGATGTCGATCAGGTCGGTGCGGGCGGTGGCGCCGGCGTCGTCGAAGGTGAAGGCCGGGTTGTTGTTGAGGGCGGCGGTGATGCCGCCGTCGCAGGCGAGGTTGCCGCCGGGCTTGTTGACGGTGGTGCGGTCGACCGTGAGCGCGGCCGGGGGAACGGCGCTGGTCCGGGCATTGCTCCAGGTGCAGGTGCTGCCCGCGACGACGATGACGCCGTCGACGCGCTGGTCGGCGGCGCCGCCGGACGCGGCGGCCGTCGTAGCGGTTCCCAGGGTGGCCGCCAGGGCCGCCACCGCCATGCCGAGTTTCGTGAGGTGCCTCATGTCGCTCCTCCTTGACACGTCCTTGTGGGGGTGTGGTGCGAGGCCGTTCGGAGTGCGCCACGGAGCGTGCCACAAGGGTCGTGAGATGTCATGAGCACATCACGCATTGGCCGGAAGGTGGCCCTGCGCAAGGGGGAGGGGGAGAGGGGGGAAGGGGCGAACGGGTACGCGTCAGGGGATGTCGGTGTCCGGTGCTTCGCCCTCGTAGAGGTACGGGGCATCGCCCTGCCACTCCACCAGCGGGGTCGGCTCCCCGAGGACCAGCTCGTCGGGGTCCGGCACCTCGGCGCGGCGCAGGAACTCGATCACGTCCGCGTCCGAGTACGCGACACCGAGGGCCGTTTCCCGGTCCTGCACGCGCAGGCTCACCCGGCGGCCGCCGGAAGGCGAGACGCGGTGGACGACGATCGGCGCGTGCTCCATCCCTCCACCCTGGGCCCGGGACGCCGACGACGCATCCGGGCGGGCGGCGGCGTACCCCGGCGTACTACCTGGGGAGTACCCCGGAAACGCTACGCCGGGGTGACGCGGGTGACGGCGGCCCGCGTCTAGCGTGACCGTATGGAACATCAGCGCGAGCATCCCGGACCCCCGTGGCGACGGTGGGTGGAGCGGGCCGGCCGGGGGCCGGCCTGGCGGTCGGCGCTGCTCGTCGCCGTCGTCGCCCAGATCGGCTCCGGCCTGGCCGCGCAGGCACAGAGCGGGCGGGTGGAGCTCGACTGGGCCGGGCGGCTCCTGCTGCTCCTCGGCCCCGCCCTGCTCGTGGTGCGCCACCGCCATCCGGTGCCCGTCGTGTACGGGGTCTCGGCCGTCACCCTCGTGTACCTCGCGGCCGGATACCCCTACGGCCCCGTCTTCATCAGCCTGGCCGTGGCCTGCTTCGCCGCCGTCATCGCCGGACACCGAAGAGCCGCCTGGGGAGCCGTCGGGCTCCTCTGGGCCGGGCACCTGCTCCTCGGGCACTGGCTCTACCGCTACCTCCCGCCCGCCGGCGACGGCCCCGCGCCGTGGGGGCAGGAGCTGGGCGCCACCGCCTGGGTGCTCGCGATCCTCGCCCTCTCCGAACTGGTCCGCGTACGTCGTGAGCAGTGGTCCCGCGAGCGGACCGAGCGAGCCGCCGCCGAAAGACGCCGGGCCGACGAGGAACGCCTGCGCATCGCCCGCGAACTGCACGACGTCCTCGCCCACAGCATCGCCGTGATCAATGTCCAGGCCGGGGTCGGACTGGCCCTCCTCGACAGCGACCCCGAGCAGGCCCGTACCGCGCTCACCACCATCAAGGCGGCCAGCAAGGAGGCGCTCGGCGAGGTCCGGCAGGTCCTCGACACCCTGCGCGCCCCCGGCGCCGCCCCCCGCGCCCCCGCCCCCGGGCTCGACCGGCTCCCGGAGCTCGTCGAACAGGCCGCGGCGGCCGGGCTCGGCGTGCACATCGACACCGAGGGGCAGGCCCGTACCCTGCCGCCCGGCGCCGACCTGGCCGCCTTCCGGATCCTCCAGGAGGCCCTCACCAACGTGGTCCGCCACTCCGGTTCGCGCACCGCCCGCGTCCGCCTCGCCTGGCAGCCGCACTCACTGGAACTGCGGGTGGACGACGACGGCCCCGCCACCGGCAGCCCGGCGGGCGGCAGCGGCAACGGACTCGCCGGAATGCGCGAACGGGCCGGCGCACTCGGTGGCACCATCGAAGCCGGTCCACGCCCGGACGGCGGCTTCCGGGTGGTCGCCAGGCTCCCCCTGTGAGGCGGCCGGCCGTACCGCCCGAGGAGGCACCGTGATCCGCGTACTGCTCGCCGACGACCAACTGCTCGTCCGAGCGGGATTCCGGGCCCTGCTCGACGCCCAGCCCGACATCGAGGTCGTGGGGGAGGCGGCCGACGGGGACGGGGCCGTCCGGCTGGTCCGGGAACTGCGCCCCGACGTCGTCCTCATGGACATCCGCATGCCCGTCCTCGACGGTCTCGCCGCCACCCGCGCGATCACCGGGGAGCCGGAGCTCGCCGCCGTCAGGGTGGTCATGCTCACCACCTTCGAACTCGACGAGTACGTCTTCGAGGCGATCCGCTCCGGTGCCTCCGGCTTCCTGGTCAAGGACACCGAGCCGGAGGAACTGCTACGGGCGGTACGGGCGGTGGTCGAGGGCGACGCCCTGCTGTCCCCGGGCGTCACCCGCCGCCTCATCGCGGAGTTCGCCGCCCGGTCCAAGCGGCCCGCCGCCGCCGTGGGCCTGGAGCCCCTCACCGAACGCGAGCGGGAGGTGATGACCCTGGTCGGCATGGGCCTGACCAACGAGGAGATCGCCCGCCGCCTGGTCGTCAGCCCGCTCACCGCCAAGACCCACGTCAGCCGCACCATGGTCAAACTCGGCGCCCGCGACCGCGCCCAACTGGTCGTCCTCGCCTACGAGTCCGGGCTGGTCCGGCCCGGCTGGCTCGGCTGACCCCGCCCGGGCGGGCCCGCCCAGACTGTCGGGGTCCGCGCGCCCGGCCCCGTACTCCCGGGGAAGTACGGACGGTGCAGCCGGCCGTACGACGACCGGGACACCCTCCCGGAGCCAGTCTCGGAGTGAAACGGAACGTCCACACTCCCGAGGAGCTGAACCGAGATGACTTCCCCACTCACCCTCCCGACCCCGCCCCCCTTCGACGGGCTCACCACCCTCGCCTTCGACGGCCCGGGCCCGTGGATCCTCCTCCTGCCCCTCGTCTGGGCGGCGGTCGTCGTCACGGTCGTCACCGTGCTCCGCCGCACCGTCTGGCGCGGCGGCCGCCGCGCCCCCTGGCAGCCCGCCCGTGGAGCCGCGTACGGCGCGAACTCCCCGATCGCGATCCTCGGCCGGCGCTTCGCCACCGGTGAGATCGACGAGGACGAGTACTGGCGCCGGCTGTCCGTCCTGGACGAGCAGTTCGGCCGCTCCCTCAAGGACGGTGCCGCATGAGCCGTCTCTTCCGGATCTTGACCGCCGTGGTCGCCGGGCGGTGTCTGCGCCGATACTGGGCATGACCGTAGGGCACATGAAGGGGGATCAGGTGATGGAGAACGACCCAGTGGTGGAGATAACCTCCGAGGCCGAACTGCGCGAACTGCTCGGGGAGCCCACGGCGGTGGCCCGGTCGAAGGAACGGCGGACCCTGCACGAGCACGACCGGCAGTGGCTGGAGCAGTCCTCCTTCTGCCTGATCGCCACCTCCGCCGCCGACGGCACCTGCGACGTCTCGCCGAAGGGTGACCCGCCCGGTTTCACCAAGGTCCTCGACGACACCACGATCGCGATCCCGGACCGCCCCGGGAACCGCCGTGCCGACGGGTTCCGCAACATCCTGTCCAACCCCCGCGTCGGCCTCCTCTTCGTGGTGCCCGGCCGGGCCGACACCCTCCGGATCAACGGCCGGGCCCGGCTGGTGCGCGAGGCGCCCTTCTTCGACGACATGACCGTCCGGGGGCACCGGCCGGCCATCGCCCTCGTCGTCGAGATCGACCAGGTCTACTTCCACTGCCCGAAGGCCTTCCTGCGCGCCGACCTGTGGAAGCCGCAGACCTGGAACCCCGAGGCGGTGCCGTCCCGGGCGAGGATCTCCAAGAGCCTGGAGCGGACCGACATGCCGCTGGAGGACCTGGAGCGCCACTACGGCCCCCAGTACGCCGACACCATCTACAGCTGACCCCGTAGGGCCGCACCCCGCGCCGGTCCGCCGCGCGGGCCGGTCCCGCGTGGCACGCTGGACCCATGTGCGGCCGCTACGTCTCCACCCGCAGCCCCGAGGACCTCACCGGTCTGTTCCAGGTCACGGCGAGGAGCCCCGACCTGGTCCTGCCGCCCAGCTGGAACGTCGCCCCGACGGACCCGGTGTGGGCGGTGCTGGAGCGCGCCGACCGGGAGAGCGGCGTACTGGAGCGGCAGCTGCGGGCGCTGCGGTGGGGACTGGTGCCGTCCTGGTCGAAGACCGCGGGCGGCGGAGCGAAGATGATCAACGCCCGGGTGGAGACGGTGGCCGAGAAGCCGGCCTACCGCCGTGCCTTCGCCGCCCGCCGCTGCCTGCTGCCCGCCGACGGCTTCTACGAGTGGGAGCCCGTCCCCGCCACCGGCACGGCGAAGGCCTACAAGCAGCCTTGGTTCATCCGCCCGCTGGACGGCTCGGTGATGGCGATGGCCGGCCTGTACGAGTTCTGGCGCGACCCCGCCGTCACCGACGAGGACGATCCGGCGGCCTGGTGGGCCACCTGCACCGTCCTGACCACCGAGGCCAGTGACGACGCCGGCCGCGTCCACCCGCGCATGCCGCTGACCCTGGCCCCCGACGACTACGACAGCTGGCTGGACCCGGGACAGCGGGACCCGCACGCCCTGCGCGCCCTCCTCGCCACACCGGCCGGCGGCCGCCTGGAGGTCCGGGCCGTGACGACGGCCGTCAACAGCGTCCGCAACAACGGCCCCGAACTCCTGGCGGACGCCCCCGGCCCCACCGGGTGAGCGGCCCGCCTCACCGGCAGCACACGACGGGCACCCGCTGGACCGCGTTGTTGCCGAACCCCCCGCGGTTCCACTCCTGTTCGAGCGGCTGCGTACGGCCCTCGGCGTCCGTGGCGCGGGCCACGAGGGTGTGCCGGCCGGGCCGCGCCGTCCAGTCGCAGTGCCACCCCTGCCAGGCCCACTCGCCCGGCGGCCGCGCACCGACCTGCCCCCGCGTCCACGAGGCGCCCCCGTCGACGCTCAGCTCCACCGAGACGACCGGTCCGTGGCCGGACCAGGCGCGCCCCTCGACCCGTAGGGGGCCCGGGCGCACGACGCGTACCCGCGACATGAAGTCGGGGAAGCCCGGCGGGACCAGCAGGGCCCGCGGCGCGATCCGGGTGACCGGCTCCCCGGGGCCCTGCGGGTCCTCCCCGGCCCGCCGGTACCGGTAGGCCACCGCCTGCTGGAACCCGGTGAACGTGGTGTCGGCCAGGGTGATGTCCCGCAGCCACTTCACGTGCGCCATCCCGTACCAGCCCGGGACGACCAGCCGCAGCGGATACCCGTGCTGCGGGGGCAGCGGCTGCCCGTTCATCGCGTACGCGACCAGTACCCCGGGATCCCGGCCGGTGGCGACCGGCAGCGGCAGGCTGCGCCGGTAGTCCTGCTCCACCCCGCGCTCCACCCCGTGGTCGGCGCCCGTGAAGACGGCCTCGACGGCGTCCGCCCGCACCCCCGCCCCGGCCAGCACCGTCCGCAGCGGCACGCCCGTCCAGTCGGCGGTGCCCACCGCCTCGACCAGCCACGGCTGGCTCACCGGCCGGGGCGACAGCCGGGCCCGGCCGTTGCCCGCGCACTCCATGGTGACCCGGCGGGTGACCGCGGGCAGGGCCCGCAGGGCCGCCAGGTCCAGGCTGAGCGGCGTACGCACCCGGCCGCCGACGGTCAGCCGCCAGCTGTCCGCGTCGGCCGCGGGGATGTCGTAGTGGACCAGCACGTAGTGCAGCCCGGCCGGGGTGACCTCGTAGCGCAGGGCCTCCAGCGGCAGCCCGTGGTTGCGGGCGGCGAGCGCCAGCTCCTGCGGGCTGATGCCCTCGCCCTCGGCGGCCACCCGGCCCGGCGCGCTGACCTCCGCCAGGGAGGTTTCGCTCGGCTCCATCCCCCCATGCTCGCGCGCCCGGCCGCCCCGCGCCGCCCGAGGACGCCCCGGCGTCAGGCCGACGGGTGCGCCAGCGCGTACGTGAACGTGTACGGGACGGCCTCCGTCCCGTGGCGGTGGACGAACCCGCCCGAGCCGCTCAGACCCGCCAGCGCGCCCGTGCCCGAGCCGGGCACCACGGTGAAGGCGCAGCGGGTGCCTTCCGCGTCGAAGGAACCGCGCTCCTCCAGGACGAAGGACCCCGCACGCCCGTCGACCGTGCCGGCCAGCAACTCCATGCCGGTGTAGGTGCCGACGTTCTCACCGGTGTAGGCGATCGTGTACGCGCAGGAGGTCCCGGGCGCCTCGATCCCGCCGGAGAAATGGTTGACGACCTTCGCGCGGGCCAGGCGCGGTGCGCCGTCCGCCGCGCCGACGGGCTGCTCCTCCCAGTCGGCGAAGGTGAAACTGCCGGTGGTCTCCACCGGAGCGCCCTCCACGGGAGTGGTGTGCGCGTCGGTGGTCTCTGCTACGGATGACATGGGGGGCGGTCCTTCCGGTCGTCGCGCCGGACGGCTTCCCCGCCCGGCGTGGAACCAGACTGTCCGCCGTACCTGACACCTTCTGTCAGGTACGGCCGAGACAATGGAGTCCATGCGCGCCGACCGCCTCCTCTCCCTGCTCCTGCTGCTCCAGAACCGGGGCCGGATGACGGCGCCGCAGCTCGCCGCCGCCCTGGAGGTGTCGGTCCGTACCGTCCACCGCGACATCGAGGCGCTCGGCGCCTCCGGCGTGCCCGTGCTGGCCGAGCGCGGACCGGCGGGCGGCTACCGGCTGACGGACGGCTACCGCACCCGGCTCACCGGACTCACCGACACCCAGGCCGGCTCCCTCGTCCTCGCGGGCATGCCCGGGCCCGCCGGTGAACTCGGACTCGGGGCCGATCTGGCCGTGGCCCGGCTCAAGCTGCGGGCGGCGCTCCCGGCCGTCTCCGCCGAGCGGGCCCGGCTCGTCGAGGAACGCTTCCACCTCGACGCCACCGCATGGTTCCGGGAGGCGGACCCCGTCCCGCACCTCGCGCCGATCGCCCGGGCGGTGTGGGACCAGCGCGTCCTGCGCACCCACTACGGCCGCCCGCGCGGCGAGGTCCGCCGCGAGCTCCATCCGCTGGGCCTGGTCCTCAAGGGCGGCATCTGGTACCTCGTCGCACGGACCGCCCCGGAGCGGGCGGAGGGCGACGGCGGCGCCGAACGGCACGTACGGAGCTACCGAGTGCGGCGGTTCCTGGCCGTGGAGACCCTCCCCGAAGGCTTCGAACGGCCCGCGGGTTTCGAACTCGCCGCGTATTGGCGGGAGTCCGCCGCCCAGCTGGAGGCAGCCCGGCACCGGACGACCGCCCTGCTGCGGATCTCCCCGCGCGGTGCGCTGCTCCTGCCCATGCAGTTCGGCGCGGCGGGCGTACGGGCCGTCGAGGCCGCGGAGCCGCCCGGGCCCGGCGACCCGGAGGGCTGGCTCCGCGTCCGTCTCCCCGTCGAGGGCGAGGCCCTCGCGGTCGGGGACCTGCTGCGCCTGGGCGCCGAGGCGGAGGTCCTGGGCCCGCCCGGACTGCGCCGCGCCGTCGCCCGGGCCGTCGCCACCCTGGCCGACCGCTACCGCTGACGGGGCGTCACTCCCGTCCGAGGGCCTCGCGCAGGGCGGCGGCCGAGGTGAAGAGGTGTCCCCGCAGGCCCAGGGCCCGGGCGGCATCGACGTTCTCCTGGCGGTCGTCGACGAAGAGGACCGCGCCGGGCGGCTCCCCGAGGGCCCGCAGGGCCCACGCGTAGGCGCCGGGCTGTGGTTTGGCGTACCCGATCCGGCAGGAGAAGGCGCGGACCCGGAACCGGGCGAGCCAGGCCTGCTGTTCCTCGTAGTGCACGGCGAGTTCCTCCGGGATGTTCGACAGGAGCGCGATGTCCCGTCCGGAGGCGGCCAGTTCCCCGGTCAGGGCCACCATCTCCTCGTCGACGGCGCTCCAGCTCGCGACATCGGCCTCGACGAGGGCGGCGGTCCGCTCCGCGTCGAAGCGGGTGCCGAGGGCGCCGGCCACCAGGCGCCAGTAGCCGGGGCCGTCGAGCTCACCGCGGTCGTAGGCGGGGCGCAGGTCCCAGTACGCCTCCCAGAAGGACTGAGGCGAGGCCGCGCCGGCCGTCGCCAGCAGGCGCTGCCTCCCCTCGGGGGACTGGTGGCGGGCGATGACGCCGAACAGGTCGAAGAGCAGGGTCGCGGGCATCGCCTCACACCTTCCGTACGGTGACGCCGGCCGCGGCCAGGGCGTCGGTCTCTTCCTGCGGCGCCGCCTGGTCGGTGACGACGGCGTGCAGTGCGGAGGCGGGCAGTACGTGGGCCAGGGCCGTACGGGAGAGCTTCCCGGACTCGGTGACGGCGATGACGCGCCGCGCGGAGGCGACGGCGGCGCGCTTGACGGCGGCGTCGGCCAGGTCGTAGGCGGTCAGGCCGTCGGCCGCGGTCAGCCCGCAGCAGCCGATGACGGCGGTGTCGAAGCGCAGGGCTGCGAGGGAGGCCTCGGTCAGGGGTCCGGTCAGCGCCAGTTCCCCGCGCCGGGGCCGGCCGCCGGGCAGCAGGAGGGTCAGCCGGGGTGCGTCGGCGAGGGCGTTGGCGGCCTGCAGGGACAGGGGCATGACGGTCAGCCGGCGCTGGTGCAGGGCCCGGGCCACCTCCAGGCAGGTGGTGCCGCTGTCGAGGACCACCGACTCCCCGTCCGCGAGGAGCGAGGCCACCTCGGCGGCGATCCGCCGCTTGGTCTCCACCCCGTCCCCGGCGCGCAGCGCGAAGGGGGTCTCCTCGCCGCGCAGCAGCAGGGTCCGGGCGCCGCCCCGGTAGCGCTCCAGGACGCCCTGCTCGGCCAGGGCCTCCAGGTCGCGGCGGACGGTCATCTCGGAGGCGCCGGTGAGCTCCGCGAGCTCGGCGACGCTGCGCCGGCCGGCCTCGCGGACGGCGTCGGTGATCTGCTTCAAACGGTCTGCGCTCATACCACTCATGCTCACATTGAACAGATCTGCTGTTTGAAATGCAAGTTCCGCACATGATCTGTGTTTGTTATGTTCGTTTCCATGCAGAGAACGAGATCCCTCACGAGGCCGCTGCGCAGCGCGCGCCGCGCCACCTTCGGCTACTTCGCCCTCAACGGCTTCGTCATGGGGATGTGGATCGTCCACATCCCCGCCGTCGAGCACCGCACCGGCGCCACCCACGCGACCCTCGGCTGGCTCCTGCTGCTCCTGGGCGCCGGAGCCTTCGCGGGCATGCGGCTGGCCGGACCGCTCACCGACCGTTTCGGTGCCCGCAGGGCCGTACCGGCCGGAGCCGTCTTGTGCGCCGCCGCGCTCGTCCTGCCGGGGCTGGCCGCCGACACCCCGACGCTGGGCGCGGCCCTGCTGCTGCTCGGCTTCGGCAACGGCTGCCTCGACGTCGCGATGAACACCCATGCCGTCCAGGTCGAACGCGGGCTGGGGCGGCCCGTCATGTCCGCCTTCCATGCAGTGTTCTCCCTCGGGGGCGTCCTCGCGGCCCTGGCCGGCGCCCTCACCCTGAGCCTCGGGCTGGGCGCCGCCACGACACTCGGCGCCACCGCCGCCGTCGGGTGCGTCCTCGCCCTCCTCGCCGCCCCCGCCCTCCTGCCCCGGGAGCCCGCGACGGCCCCCGAGCCCCGCGACCCCGGCGGCTCCCGCTCCGGCTCCCGCTCCGGCTCCCGTGCCCGCTCCCGCATACGGATCCTCGCCGCCCTCGCCTTCGCGCTCATGCTCTGCGAGGGAGTGGCCAACGACTGGAGCGCCCTCCACCTGCGGGACGCGTTCGGCGCTCCCGCGGCCACCGCCGCGCTCGCCTACGGGGCCTTCGCCACCGCCATGACCGTCGGCCGCCTCCTCACCGACCGGCTCGCGGCGCGCTTCGGCCCGGTCGCCGTCCTGCGCCACGGGGCCGGCCTCGCCGCGGCCGGTCTGACCCTGGCCGTCGTCGCGCCCGGGGTGCCGGCGGCCCTGGCCGGCTGGACCCTCTTCGGGGCCGGGCTGTCCGGCTGCGTGCCCCAGCTGTTCAGCGCCGCCGGCCACGCCGATCCGCAGGCCGCCGGGGCCAACGTCTCCCGCGTGGCGGGCCTGGGCTACCTGGGCATGCTGGCGGGCCCGGCGGTGATCGGCCCGCTCACCCGCCCGGTGCCGCTCGACGCCGCCCTGCTGCTGCCCGTCGCCTGCTGCGCCGTCGCGGCCCTCGCCGCCAAGGCCCTCCTGCCGGTACCCGCACCCGGGTCCGGACCCGCCCCGGTCGCCGCCGCCGAATAGCCGGACGCGCTCTCCCCGGCTCCCGTCAGGCGATGTCGGCGGCCAGGTACCCGTGCAGCGCGCGCTTCAACTCGCGCACCAGCGCGGCCCGTTCGGCGCCCTCGGCGGCCACCACCAGGGGCACCATCGCCTGGAAGATCTGGATGGCCACGCGCGCCGTCCGGGACCGCTCCGCGGCCGGCAGCCCGGGCGCGCGGGCGCCGATCATCGCCTCGGTCCGGGTCAGCAGGGCCGACTGGATCGGCCTGGCCGCGTCGGCCAGGCCGGCCGGCATGTCCGGGCGGGCGAAGAGGGCCTTGAAGCCCGGGTTGGCCACGTTGAAGGCGACGATCGGGTCGACCATCCGGTCGAGCAGGGCGTCGAGCGGTACGCCCGTGAAGTGCGCCTCGTCGAAGGCCTCCTGGTGCGCCGCCCTCAGCTGGGTGACGAAGCGGTCGGCGAGCGCCTGCGCGAGCGCCTCCTTGTTGGCGAAGAACTGGTAGAGCGAGCCGGGCGAGATGCCCGCCTCCGCCGCGATGGCGACCGTGGTCGCCTTCTCGTACCCGGCGCGCGCGAAGACCACCGCCGAGGCGTCGAGGATCTGCGCCATCCGCAGTTCGCCGCGTGCCTGCCGTCGTCTGGGCACCGTCGTCCCCGTCATCCGAACCTCCGTCAGATCTCAGCCCGTGGGCACCACTTGAAAAATGCGAATGATCATTCGTAATCTCACCGCGGCATCAAACACGAATCATCATTCGTAAATACTACCGGCAAGGGGGAACCGTGATCGGCAGGTTCATCGCGGAACGGGCACGATGGATCGTGGCGTTCGGCATCGCCATCACTCTGCTCGCGGGCGCCGTCGGCGCCGGAACGCTCGACGCGCTCTCGCTCAACCGCTTCGAGGCCCCGGGCTCGGAGTCCATGCGGGTCCGCGACGCCCTGGCCCGGAACTACGGCACCGGCAGCCCCAACCTGGCCCTGCTGGTGACGGCCCGCCACGGCACCGTCGACGAGGACGCCGTCGCCCGCGCGGGAGCGGACCTCACCCGCGAGCTCGCCGCCCGGCCGGGAGTCGCCCGCGCCTGGTCGTACTGGAGCGAGGGCCGCTCCGACACCCTGCGCGGCGACGACGGCCGGCAGGCACTGGTCCTGGCCTGGCTGCCCGGCGACGCGAGCCACGTACGCCGCGAGGTGCTGCCCGCACTGGCCCCGGACTTCACCCGCACCACCGAGACCGTCACCGTCCAGGTCGGCGGCGGCGACGAGGTCTTCCGGCAGACCATGGAACAGGCCCGCAAGGACTTCCTGCGCGCCGAACTCGTCATCCTCCCCCTGGTCCTGCTGCTGCTCTGGTGGACCTACCGGCGGCTGTCCGCCGCGCTGGTCACCCTCGGCACCGGACTGTTCGCCGTCCTCGGCTCCCTCGCCCTGCTCCGCGCCGTGGTCGCCTTCACCGACGTCTCCACCTTCGCCTCCAACATCGCCCTCGTGATGGGCATCGGACTCGGCGTCGACTACGGCCTGTTCGTCGTCCACCGCTTCCGCGAGGAACTGCGCCGCGGGGACTCCACGGCGGACGCCCTCGCCCGCACCGTACGCGGCGCGGGCCGCACCGTCCTGTTCAGCGCGGTGACCGTGGCCGCCTCCCTGTCGGCGCTGCTCGCCTTCCCCTTCCCCTTCCTGCGGTCCTTCGCCTACGCGGGCGTCGCGGTCGTCCTCGCGGCCGTCACCGGCGCCACCGTGCTGCTCCCCGCCGCGCTCGCCCTGCTCGGCCGGCGCGTGGTCCGGCGCGGGCCCGTCCCCGCCGAGACCGAGGGCTTCTGGTTCCGCGCCGCGACCCGGGTCATGCGCCGCCCGCTGGCGTACGGAGGCGCGGCCCTGGCCGTCCTGCTGCTCCTCGGAGCACCCTTCCTGGACGTACGGTTCGGGCTGCCCGACGACCGGGTGCTGCCCGCGTCGGCGCCCGCCCGCCAGACCCACGACCGGATCCGGGAGGGGTTCACCGTCGAGGAGTCCGACGCCGTACAGCTGGTCGCCCCGGCGGGCACCCCGGAGGCGGTGGGCCCCTACGCCGCCGGGCTCTCCCGGATCACGGGCGTGGCCCGGGTCGACACGGCAGCCGGCTCCTACCGCGACGGGCGGCTGACCGGCCCCGCCCCCGCCGGTGCCTTCAGCGCGGCCGGCGGGCAGCGCCTCACCGTCATCCCCGCCTCCGCGCGGCTGGAGAGCGACCCGACGGGGCTGGTCCGCGAGATCCGCGCCCTGCCCGCGCCCTTCGCCGTCGAGGCCGGGGGATACCCGGCCGAACTCACCGACTACCGCGACGGGGTGACGCGGCGGCTGCCGCTGGTGGGCACCCTGATCGTGGTGGTGACCTTCGCCCTGCTCTTCCTCATGACCGGCAGCCTCGTCGCCCCGCTGAAGGCCACCGTGCTCAACCTGCTGAGCCTGTCCGTGATCTTCGGGGTCCTGGTCCTGGTCTTCCAGGAGGGCCACCTCTCGGGCCTGCTCGGCTTCACCCCCACCGGGGTGATCGAGCCGAGCATCCCGATCCTGATGTTCTGCATCGCGTACGGCCTCTCGATGGACTACGAGGTCTTCCTCCTCGCCCGCATCAAGGAGGAGTACGACCGCACCGGCGACGCCCTGGGCTCGGTGCCCCTCGGCATCGCCCGCAGCGCACCCCTGGTGACGGCGGCCGCCCTGATCCTCGCGGTGTCCTTCGCCACCTACGCCACCGGCCAGGTGGTCTTCCTCAAGCAGCTGGGCGTCGGCATGGCCCTGGCCGTCGCGGTGGACGCGACCTTGATCCGGGGCGTCCTGGTCCCCGCCCTGATGCGCCTGGCAGGCCCCGCCAACTGGTGGGCCCCGGCCCCCCTGCGCCGCCTCCACGACCGGATCGGCCTCAAGGAACCGGGCACGGACCCCGCCCCGGCCGTGTCGCAGCGCGCGGAGGCACCGGTGCCGGGGCGATAGTGGGGCCGTGAGCGATACACCGCTGGGCACGGAACGGGACGGGGCCGACGACACGGCCGAAACCGAGGACGGGGCCGCCTGGTCCGGACCCGAGGGGGCCCGGGCCTTCGCGGCCGTCGAGGCCGCCACGGACTGGCTGCTCGGCTATCCGTTCGTCTTCCGGGCCCTGGCCCGCCGGATCCGCCCGGGCGAGGTCCTCGTCGACTACGGGTGCGGGCCGGGCAAGGTGGCCGAGCACGCCGCCCGGCGGTTCGGAGCGCGGGTCCTGGGGGCCGACACCTCCCCGCAGATGCTGGAGCTGGCCCGGACCACCGCCCCGACGGTGGCCGAGTACCACCTCGTCGTCGACGGACGGGTCGCCGGCCTCGCGGACGGCTGCGCGGACGCCGTCATGTGCAACCACGTCCTCGCCTCCCTGCCCGACGAGGACACCGTGCTCGGCGTGTTCGGCGAGATCCGCCGACTGCTGCGCCCCGGCGCCCCGTTCGTCCTGCTCGCCACCGACCCCGACTGCGTCGGCCTCGACTACGCCTCACTGCGCATCGGCGAGCCCGGCGGGTCGTACGCGGCCGGGGAGCCGCTGACCGTACGGCTGCTGCGCACGGACGGCTCCTGGCAGGAGGTGCAGAACCACGCCTGGCCGGTCGCCCTCCTCCCCGCCCTGCTGGAGCGGTCCGGTTTCCGGGACGTCGTCCAGCACCGCCCCACCGTCGAGGAGGCCCGGGACCTCGTGGCCCCGGACCTCCTCGACAGCCGTACCTGGGCGGCGGAGCGGACGCGCCCGCCCCTGGTGGTCACCACGGCCCTGGCCGCGGCACCGCGCGGCTGAGGGCCGGTCAGCGCCGCAGGATCCGGCGCGAGAGCCGGTTTCCCAGGAACTGCGCCGACTGCACGAGGACGATCAGGACCAGCACCGTGACCACCATCACCGAGGTGTCGAAGCGGAGGTAGCCGTAGGTCATGGCCAGGTTGCCGACACCGCCCCCGCCGACCGTCCCGGCCACCGCCGAGAAGTCGATCAGCGCGACGAGCATGAAGGTCAGACCGAGGACCAGCGGTCCGAGGGCCTCGGGGACGAGCACCGTCAGCAGGATCCGCAGCGGCCCGGCCCCCATCGACCGGGCCGCCTCGACCACGCCCGGTTCCACGGACAGCAGGTTGGACTCCACGATCCGGGCGATCCCGAAGGTGGCCACGATCGTCATCGGGAAGATCGCGGCATCCGTGCCGATCATCGTGCCGACCACCGCCCGGGTGACGGGGGCGAGCGCCACGATGGCGATGATGAACGGCACCGGCCGGACGATGTTGATGAAGGTCCCCAGGACCGCGTGGACCACCCGGTTCGGCAGCACCCCGCCCTTGCGCGTGGCGTAGAGGGCGAGACCGACCGCGAGCCCGCAGACGGTGGACAGCGCCAGCGTGATCAGCACCATGTAGACGGTCTCGCCGGTGGCGTCGACGACCTTCGGCCAGAACGTGCTCCAGTCCGCCTTCACCGGACACCCGCTTCCCGGCGCGCCGGCCCGGCCAGGGCCGCGGCCACGGCCTCGACCCCGCCCGGCGTGCCCCGCAGGGCGAGGGTCACACTGCCCAGCGGACGCCCGCTCACCTCGCCGACGCCCCCGTGCACGAGGGTGAAGTCGACCCCGTGCTCGCGCAGCAGTGGCGACAGCCGGTCCATGACCGGCTCGCCGTCGACGACCGGTACGGTCACCAGCCGGCCCGGGTGGCGGGCCCGCAGCCGCTCCAGCTGCGGGTCGTCGGGCTCGCTGTGCAGGGCGGAGCGCACGAAGGCGGCCGTGGTCCGGTGGCGCGGACGCGCGAACACCTCGTAGACCTCTCCGCTCTCCACGACCTTCCCGTCCTCCATGACCGCCACCCGGTCGCACAGGGTGCGGACGACCTCCATCTCGTGGGTGATCAGCAGGACGGTGACGCCCAGTTCGCGGTTGACCCGCCGCAGCAGGGCCAGCACCTCGCCCGTGGTCTGCGGATCGAGGGCGGACGTGGCCTCGTCGCACAGCAGCACCTTGGGGCGGGTGGCGAGCGCGCGGGCGATGCCGACGCGCTGGCGCTGACCGCCCGAGAGCTGCTCCGGGTAGCGCCCGCCGTGCCCGGAGAGGCCGACGAACTCCAGGGTCTCCTCGGCGCGGGCCCGGGCGGTGGCGCGGTCGGTCCCCGCCAGGCGCAGCGGGTAGAGCACGTTGCCGAGGACGGTGCGGGAGCGGAAGAGGTTGAACTGCTGGAAGATCATGCCGATGTCGCGGCGGACGGGCCGCAGTCGACGTTCGCCCAGCGTGGCGAGGTCCTGGCCGCCGACCAGGACGCTGCCCGACGTCGGCTCCTCCAGGCCGTTGACCAGGCGCAGCAGGGTGGACTTGCCCGCGCCGCTGTGCCCGACGACCCCGAAGACGCTGCCCTTGTCCACCGTCAGGCTCACGCCGTCGACGGCGCGGGTCCCGCCGGGGAACTCCTTGGTCACCCCGCGCAGTTCGATCGCGGCGCTCATCGGGCGAGCTGCTCGCGGATCCGGCCGAGCTCGGCCCGCAGCTCGGCGGCGGGCAGTTCGATGTGGTGGGCGGTGCCGTTGCTGGTGCGGCGGACCTCGTCCTGCACGGGCTTGGAGGCGTACAGCTTCACGATCTTCTCGAAGTCCGGGTCGTCCTTGCGGTCGGCGCGGGCGGCGATGACGTTGAGGTACGGGACGGACTGCGGGCTGGTGGGGTCGTCCTTGAACAGGGCGCTCTTCGCGTCGATGCCGGCGAGCTGCGCCACCCCGTCGTTGATGATCGCGGCGTCGGCGTCCTTGAGGGTGCGCGGGGTCTGCTGGGCGTTCACCGGGGTGAGCTTGATGTGCTTGGGGTTGGAGGTGATGTCGTCCGGGGTGGCGAACAGCCCGGCGTCCTTCTTCAGTTCGATCACCTTCGCCTGCTCCAGCACGCGCAGGCCGCGGCCCTGGTTGGCGGGGTCGTTGGGCAGGGTGACCTCGGCCCCCTCGGGGAGGTCGGTGAGCTGCTTGTGCCTGGAGGAGTAGAGGCCGAGCGGGACCACCGTGGTCGCGGCGATCGGTGCGATGTCGGTCTTGTTCTCGGTGTTGGACTGCGCGAGGAAGACCAGGTGCTGGAAGGCGTTGAGCTCGATGTCGCCCGCGGCGAGGGCCTTGTTGGGCAGCGAGTAGTCGTCGAAGACCACCGGCTCGACGGTGAGGCCCTCCTTCTTCGCCTCCTTGGCGAGGACCTCCCACTCGGGGGAGTCACCGGAGACGCCCACGCGGATGCGCTTGCCGTCCGAGCCGCCGAGCCCGCAGCCGGATGCGAGGAGCGCGAGGGCGGTGAGGGCGGTGGTGAGGGCGAGCGCGGTACGGCGGCGCGGTGATTCAGCAGACATCGTGGGATCCAGAGGTAGAGGAACGCATCAAGCGGGTTACCTCTGAACAGTAGGTCGGGATCCCTGTATTGACTTGGTATGAAAGATCGTATTCATGATCCTGTAATGAATGGAAGGCCGGAGGGGGGTGTGTGGCCCGGATAGCTCTCCCCGAGGACCGTGTCGAACAGACTGGTGACCTCCGCGGCCGTCATCCCCTGCTCGCGCGCCTGGCCCATCCACTCCCCGAGACTGCGCCGCAACGGGGACTCCGGCGCGGTCCCCGGGCTCGCCAGGGAACGGGTGATGAAAGTGCCCGAACCCTGCCGCACCTCCACCAGTCCCGAACGCTCCAGCTCCCGGTAGGCCTTGAGCGTGGTGTTGGGGTTGACCTTCGTGGTGGCGGCCACCTGCGCCGCCGTGGGCAGCTTGTCCCCCTCGGCCAGCGCCCCCATGCGCAGCGCCTGCTCCACCTGCTGGACGATCTGGAGGTAGGCGGGCAGCCCGCCGCGACGTTCGATGCGAAACACGACCACGGTGCCCGCCTCCTTCTCTCTTCTCCAGGGTTGCGCCGGGGGGCGCTCTACAGGGGGTCGCTCTACAGGGGTCCGCGCCGGGAGCGCCACACGAGCACGCCGACGAGGGCCGCGCCCAGGGCCAGGTAGAGGCCGGCGGCGGTCCACTGCATGCCCGCCATCTGCTCTTTCCCGAAGTAGTCCCAGACCGAGTTCACGATACCGAGGGAGGCCCGGCAGGCCTCCGGCGAACTGTCGCTCACGCAGGTGCCCCACCCGTAGAGCTTCCCGGAGGCGGTCCCGATCCACCGGTCCGCCTCGACCGCGTGCTCCAGGAAGGCCGGCTGGGCGCCGTCCAGCGGGAAGGTGACGCGGTGCGGAGTGGCGAGCCGGTCCTTGTACACGTCGACCGCGAAGGCGACGACGTACGAGGTCGCGAGCGTCACGGCCATGGCCGCGACGGGCCGGCGGAGCAGCGCCCCGACGGTGATGCCGAGCGCGGTCATGAACAGGGCCTCGGCCGCCGGCACCGGGCCCGAGGCCTCGAACAGCGAGCCGGACAGCCAGTTGTCGGGCGCGAACGGCCCCACCGACCGCCACCACCAGCCGTAGAGCAGGCTCAGGGGCAGGACCGTCACCACCGCGAGCACCAGCGCGAAGCCGACCTGCCACCGCAGCCAGCGCCCCCGCGGCACCGACTGGGTGGTGACCAGCCGGACCGTCCCGTCCTGCTGGCCGGAGGAGACGAGCGGGGCGCCGAGGAACACGCCCAGCAGCAGGGGCAGCGAGCTCAGGTTGGTGCCCCACGAGTTGAGGTCGTTCTGGATCCGGTTGGCGAGGTTGCCGCCTTGCGTGTCGACGGCGCCCTGGGGCCAGCCGGCGCCGTGCAGGGTGTCCAGCATCGCGGCCCGCTGGTAGACGAGGGTGATCGAGCCGAGCACGGCCGCCGCCGCGCAGACGACGAGGGCCGTACGGTGCTGGTTCACCAGCAGCCACGCGAGCCCGCGCAGCCGGCGGGTCCGGGCGGGCGCCGTGCCCTGACCGGGTACGTCTCGGGTCAGCGTGTTCATGCCGCCGACTCCTCTCGGTGGTCGGGGACGGCGGTCGGGGAGAGCAGGGCCGGGGCCTCGGGGGAGCGGAGGTAGCCGAGCAGCACCTCTTCCATGCTCGGCCAGCTCTGCTCCCACGCGCTGTCGAGCGGCCCCTCGCGCCGCACCAGGGCGGTGAAGTGGCGCCCGGAGACCCGCGATTCGATCAGGGTGTGGGCGCCCAGGCCGGCGGGGAGCTCCCCCTGCGGGGTGGTGACCCCGGTGACCAGGGTGTGCATGGGGATCAGCTCGTCGGCCTCGCCCGCCATGCGCACCCGGCCCTGGTCGAGGACCAGGACGTAGTCACACATGTGCTCGATCTCGCTGAGCAGGTGGGAGGACATCACCACGGTGGTGCCGTGCTCGGCCGCCTCCGACAGGAGCAGCGCGGTCGTCTCGTCCCGGGAGACCGGATCGAGATCGGCCATCGGCTCGTCCAGCAGCAGCAGTTCGGGCCGCTTGCCGAAGGCGAGGGCGAAGGCGACCCGGGTCCGCTGGCCGCCCGACAGCTCCCGGATCCTGGCGTCCCGCGGGATCCGGCCCCCGTCGGCGATCCGCTCGGCCACCTCCTGGTCCCAGCCCGGGTTGAGCTCCTGGCCCATCCGCAGGGTCTGCGCCACCGTGAAGTTCTTGAACAGCGGCTTGTCCTGGCCGAGATGGGCCCAGCGGGGCATGACCCCGGGCGAGCCGGCCGGGGTGCCGAAGAGCCTCAGCTCGCCGGCCGACGGCTCGGTGAGGCCGGCCGCCATGGCCAGCAGGGTGCTCTTGCCCGCCCCGTTGGGTCCCACGAGGGCGGTGATGCGTCCGGCGGGTACCCGGAAGGAGCAGTCCCGCAGGGCCCAGCTCCGGCGGTACCTCTTGCCCAGCCCGCGCGCCTCGAGGGCCCACCGGCTCCCGGCCGGGTCTGACGTGGTCGTGCCTCGCACGGCTTCCCCCCTTTCAATTCCATGAGAGAACTAGTGGAATCATGGTCTTGGGGCCGGGTCATGTCAAACACCCCCGCCGGAACGAGCCAGGGGCGGGCGACGGTGTCGCCCGCCCCTGGGGTCGGTGTGCGGTGTGCTTCCGGGAGGACCGGTCGGTCCGGATGGGACCGTTAGGCCGTTGGGCCGTCAGGCCATGCGGTCAGGCCGTCAGGGCCCCCGGCCGTGCCTCGCGGACCGGCGGCGCGAGGCGCCCCGTACGCTCCAGCCCGTACAGGGCGGCGGCGCATCCCAGGCCCAGGGCGCACAGCGCCAGCCACGGCAGTGCGGACATCCCCGCCGACCGGGCGGCGTCCAGGGCCGCGCCCGTCAGCAGGTTGCCGAGCGCGATCCCGACCCCGCAGACGGTGTTGTAGAGGCCGTAGTGCGTCGCCACCAGACGGTCCCCCGAGAGCCGGACGATGGTGTCCATCTCGAAGGGGTAGGCGATCATCGTCCCCACCGCCAGCAGCAGCGCCGACAGCGCCGGCGGGCCCCCGGCCAGCAGCCACCGGCCCGGCCCGCCCTGCACCGCCGGCGCCGCCGTCGCCACGAGCAGCGGCACGAAGGCGACCCCCATCACCAGCAGCCCCCAGCACAGGGCCCGGCCCGGCTCCATCCGGGCCTTGCACCAGGCGGTGACCCGGGTCTGGAAGAGGATCGTGCTCAGCCCCGACACGGCGAAGAGCGCCGCCACGGCCGCCGTCCCGAACGCGCCCTCGCCGCCGAGGCGCCGCACCTCCAGCGGAAGCGCCATGTACACCTGGAACGTCAGGACGTACGAGCCGATCATGGCCACGGAGAAGAGCAGGAACGGCCGGTTGCGCAGGATGCCGCGCCACTGCGCGAACACACCCGTACGGGGCTGCGCCGCCCGCTGCTCGGCGTCGTCGCCGCGGCGGGCGGGCAGGGCCCGGACCTGCACGACGCTCAGCAGGGCGAAGATCCCCGCCGCCACCAGGCAGGTGACCTTGAAGTCCACACCCGTCAGCAGCATCCCCGCCAGCGGGCCCAGCAGGATGCCCGCCTGGTAGAAGACGTTGAACAGGGCGAAGGCCTCCACCCGCCGCTCGCCCGCGTCCACCGCCAGATAGGCCCGGGTGGCCGGGTTGAACAGCGCCCCGGCCAGGCCCGTCGCCGCCGAGGCGGCGATCAGCGCGGGCACCGATTCGACGAGGCCGAGCGTCGCGAAACCGGCGACGCGCAGCAGCAGACCGGCGATGATCATCGGCTTGTAGCCGAGCCGGTCGGCAAGCGTCCCGCCGATCAGGAACATGCCCTGCTGGCTGAAGTTGCGGACGCCGAGGATCAGCCCGACCGTCCAGCCGGCCAGCCCCAGGGGGCCCGCCAGGTGCGTGGCCAGGTACGGCATGAGCATGTAGAAGCCCAGGTTGATGGTGAACTGGTTCACCATCAGCAGCTGGACGCTGCGCTCGTACGAACGGACCTGCGCGAGCGTGCCCCTCATCGGGCGTCCTCCCGCGCCCCGCCCAGCGAGAGCGGGTCGACCACGCTGGCGCACCGGGTCCAGCGCGTGACCTCCTTCTCGTCGAGCCGGCCGATCGTGTCGGGTTCCGCGGCCGGAGGCGCGTCGAGGAGACCGTGGGCGGCGCAGTAGTCGTCGTCGTAGACCGTCCCGAGGTAGCGCTGCGGGCCGTCGGGGAAGACCGCCGCGATCCGGGAGTCCCCGGGCAGGGTCCGCGCCAGCCAGCCGGCGACGAGGGCCACCGCGCCCACGCTCCAGCCGCCGGTGGCGTAGTGCGAGGCCGCGAGCTGGCGGCAGGACCACACGGCCTCCGCCGGAGCCACCCAGTGCACCTCGGAGAACTGCTCGTAGGCCACGTTGCGGGGGTAGATGCTCGAACCGAGGCCCCGCATCAGCCGGGTCCGGGCGGGCTGCCCGAAGATCGTCGAGCCGACGGTGTCCACGCCCACCACCGTCAGCCCGGGGTAGAGCTGCCGCAGGACGCGCGAGACGCCCGCGGAGTGCCCGCCGGTGCCCACGCTGCACACCAGCACGTCGACGTGGCCCAGCTCGGAGGCCAGTTCCAGGGCGAGCGGGGTGTAGGCGGTGGTGTTGTCCGGGTTGTTGTACTGGTCCGGGCACCAGGAGCCGGGGTGGCGCTCCAGCAGCTGGGTGACGCGGTCGCGGCGGGCCTGCTGCCAGCCGCCGGTGGGGTGCGGCTCGGAGACGACGTTGACCTGCGCCCCGTACGCCGTCAGCAGCCGGGTCATCGAGGTCTCCAGCCCCGGGTCGGTGACCAGGGTGACCGGGTGCCCGTGGACCATGCCGGCCAGGGCGAGGCCGAGGCCGAGGGTGCCGCTGGTGGACTCGATGATCCGGGCTCCGGGCGCCAGGTCGCCGCGGGCGCGGGCCCGTTCGACCATGTGCAGGCCCGGCCGGTCCTTGATGCCGCCGGGGTTGAAGCCTTCGAGCTTCGCCCAGAAACCGCGTCCGGCGGGGGCGAGCGGCTCCGACACGCGGAGCAGGGGAGTGTTGCCGACCAGCCCGGACAGGGTGGTGCGGGCGGGAGGTGTGAGGTCGGTGGTCGAGGAGTGCATGGTTCCGCTCTCGGTCGATGGTGCGTCAGGTGGTCGCTCGGACGTCAGCCGCTGCGAACGGCTCTACGGGAGCGGTCTAGACGCGCCATCGACAGACGCTGGTGAGCGTGGTCCGCCCGGAACGGTCCGTCAGCGGCCCGTCCGCACCGGGCGGCGCGGCCCGGGCCGGGGGCGGGCGGACCGCGTCGGCGCGGGGGAGCGCGGCGGTTCCGGCGGGGGAGGGGGACTCGGGCTGGGCCGGGGTGGCCGGGGCGGAGGCGGCGCAGTCGGGGCCGTGGCCCTGGTGGGGCAGCGCCGGACGGTCCGGTTCCGTAGGGCCGTGCTGTGGCGCGACTCCAGCGGCCGACGAGCCGGACGAGCCGAGCGCGAGGGCGTGCCCCTGGCCCGGACCGTGTCCGTGATGGGCGTCGCCGGGCAGGTACGAGGGGCAGTGCAGGACGGCGAGGAGCAGTGCGCTCAGGATCCCGACGAACAGCGCACCCGCCCGTGGCCGGCCCGGGCGGGCCGGTCGTGAGCGGGGGCGGCGGGACACGGTTCCTCCGGAGGGCGGGGGCGGGGATCACGCTGGCACGTGGGTACTTCGGCACTCGGGCGCCAAGAATAGGGATAAATCATCCCAAAAGGCCGTTCCGGGCATGTGGAAGGGCGACGGGTCGCACGGTGCGGGGCCGCGCGGTCTACAGGCGCAGGACGGCCGGAGCCCCCGAGGGCGGCGCGGCGGACAGGAACGGCCGGGACCCGCCGCCCGCGTGCGGGTACGCGGGACCGTCCGCCGAACACCACGGCGCGACGGGCAGCCCGGCGGGCGGCGCGTCCCCGGCGGAGCCCTGCCGGGGCGGCAGCGGCACGCACTCGTGCGCGGGATGCGCCGGCGCGTGCCCGTCGGCGGGGGCGAGCGACGCCGGTACGGGGCCCAGGGCGGGCCCGGAGACCGGGGTCGCGGCGTGGGCGTACGAGGACCCGGGGGACGGCGCGGCCGACGCGGCCCGCACCGAAACCGTCGGCCCGGCGCCGAGATGCCCGGCCACACCGTGCGCGTCGGCGACGTGCGTCCAGAACAGCCCCAGCAGCAGCGCGGCCAGCCCGAGCAGACGCAACGGACCCGCTGACGCGCGGGCGTGCGAGCGGGCTGTGACCATGCCGTGATCTTAGCCGGGTCGTCACGGCTCCCGCGCGCCCCTATTCGGACATCGTGGGACCGGGCCGGGTCGACACCTGGTGCAGCCGCAGGGCCAGTTGGAGTTCCAGCGCCCGGTCGGGCGACTGCCAGTCCGGACCCAGAAGCTGGCCGATCCGCTCCAGCCGCTGCACGACCGTGTTGACGTGGACGTGCAGGGCGTCCTTGGCCCGGGACTGGCTCATGCCGGTCGCGAACCACACCCGCAGGGTCCGCAGCAGGTCGCTGCCGCGCCGGGCGTCGTAGTCGAGGACCGGCCCCAGCACGGCCCGGACGTAGCCGCTCAGATCGGGCCGGTCGCCCAGCAGCACCCCGAGGAACCCGAGGTCGGCCAGGGTGCTCCCGTCGCCCGTACGACCCAGCGCGCGCAGGGTCGACAGGCAGCGCAGCGCCTCCGCGTGCGCGGCGGGCAGCCCCGCCGGGCCGGGCCCCGCGCCGGCCGCTCCCACCGTCACCGGGCCGCCGACGGCACGGCCCAGCGCGGCGGCCAGGGACGGGGCGTCCGTCCCGGGGTCCTGCGAGGGCGCCAGCAGGACGGCGTGGTCGTGGTGCACGCCCGCCAGGCCCCGCCGTTCGCGGGCGTGGTGCGCGGCCGCGGCCAGCAGCCGGGGCCTGGGGGCGGCGTCGCTGTGCAGGACGAACAGGGCGTGCGGGCGGGCCAGTTCCACACCCAGCCGGCGGGCCCGGTCCGCCAGGCCGTCCGGATCCGCGGCCGGGCTGAGCAGGTCGCCGAGCAGCTCCCCCCGTATCCGGTCCTCGGTCTCGGCGACCGACCGGCGCAGGAGCAACAGCAGGGCCGTCACCATGGCGGCGCGCTCGAACAGGCGCCGGTCGCCGGCGTCGAGGCCGGTAGAAGCCGATCAGGGTGATGCTGCCGAGGAGTTCGGGGCCCGCCAGGACGGCGCACACCCAGGTCCCCGCCCGGGGCACCGCCCGCCCCCCGCCCCGGGAGGCCGCGACCGCCTCGCCGGGCGGCGGCAGCGGGTCCGCTCCCGCGCGCGCCAGCTCCGTACCGTCGGCGTCGTGGACGAGGGTCCCCCCGCCCAGGAGCGCGCCGATCGCCGCCGCCACCTCGCCGATGTCCCCGCCGCGCAGGACGAGACCGGTGAGCCGGTCGTGGGCCTCCTCGGCCCGGCGCAGCGCGTCGCTGCTCTCCTGGATGGTGCGGGAGGCCACGCCCAGTTCGGCCAGCGCCCGGCGGGTCTCCTCCAGCAGCCGGGCCCCGTCGATGGCGATGGCGGCGTGGTCGGCCAGCGAGGACAGCAGGGCCACCTCGCGCGGGCTGAACGCGCGCGGGGTGCGGTCGGCGGCGAAGAGCACCCCGATCACCTTCGGCCCCAGCCGCAGCGGTACGCCCAGGATGGCGTGCAGGTCCTCCTCGGCGACGGCGCCGTCGATCGTGGGGGTGTGCCGGAAGCGGGGGTCGCTCTGGTAGTCGCCCGTGGCGTACGGGCGGGCGGTCTGGGCGACGAGCCCGCCGAGGCCCTCGCCCATCCCGAGGCGCAGCTGCTGGAAGGCCGCCGACACCGAACCGTCGGTGACCCGCATGTAGGTGTCGCCCGCCGCCTCGTCACCCAGCGACAGGTAGGTGACGTCGGTGTGCAGCAGCTGCTTCGCGCGGTGCGTGATGGCCCGCAGTACGGAGTCCAGGTCGCGCAGCGCCGCCAGGTCCCCGGCGGTGTCGAACAGCGCCGTCAGTTCGGCCTCGCGGGTGCGGTGCCGGTTCAGGGTCCGGTGGATCTCCAGGGCCGTGCGCGTCGCCCCGTCCAGGGCGGCCAGCCGCTCGGCGGGCGCCCCCGCGGCGCGGGCGGCCGCCGCCGGCCGCGCCAGTTCCTCGGCCGTCGCGCCCCGGGCGAGCAGCCGGAGCAGCTCGCCCGTCGCGGACCGGGTCCGCTCCTCGCCGGGCTCCGTCACGGTGGTGAGCATACGGGCGCCCGCGGCGTCAGCCGCCGACGGGGGCGGAACCGGGCCGGGTGGGCGCGGGGACCGTGACGGAGCCGCCCGCGGCGTCCTTGCCCAGGCTGCGGCCCCTGGTCTCACGGGCGAACAGCACCGTCACCGTGGTGACCAGCGCGGCGGCGCAGAGGTAGAGGGAGACGGGGAAGGAGGAGCCGTAGTCCTTCAGCAGTTCCACGGCGATGATCGGGGCGAGGGCGCCGCCGACGAGCGAGGCGAGCTGGGAACCCATGGAGGCACCCGAGTAGCGGACCCGGGTGTCGAACATCTCCGAGATGAACGCCGCCTGCGGACCGTACATCGCCCCGTGCAGGAGCAGCCCCGCGGTCACCGCGCCGGCGATCACCGGGAAGGAGCGGGAGTCGAGCAGGGCGAAGAAGGCGAACGCCCAGCCCGCCATGCCCACCGACCCGACGAGGGTGACCGCGCGCCGGCCGACCCGGTCCGACAGGGCCCCCCAGAGCGGGATCGTCACGAAGTGCACGGCCGAGCCGATGAGTACGGCGTTCAGGGCGTCGCTCTTGGGCAGGCCGAGGTGGACGGTGACGTAGACGAGGAGGAACGCGGTCAGGACGTAGTACGAGACGTTCTCGCCCAGCCGCGTGCCGATGGCGGTGAGCACGCTCCGCCAGCTGGTGCGCAGCACCTCCACGACCGGCGGCGCGGACCGCGCCCCGGCGGCCTCCGCGGCCTCGGCCCGTGCCTTGGCCTCCAGGAACGCGGGGGACTCCGAGACCGACACGCGGATCCACAGCCCGATCACCACCAGCACGCCCGAGAGCAGGAAGGGCACGCGCCAGCCCCAGGCGAGGAAGGCCTCGTCGGACTGCACGGCGGCGAGCAGCGCCAGTACCCCCGTGGCCAGCAGATTGCCGCCGGGCGCCCCGGCCTGCGGCCAGGAGGCCCAGAACCCCCGGTTGCGGTCGTCCCCGTGCTCGGCGACGAGCAGCACCGCCCCGCCCCATTCCCCGCCCAGCGCGAAGCCCTGCACCAGCCGCAGCACGGTCAGCAGCACGGGCGCGGCGGCGCCGACGCTGGCATGGGTGGGCAGCAGCCCGATCGCGAAGGTGGCCCCGCCCATCAGCAGCAGACTGAGCACGAGCAGCTTCTTGCGCCCGATCCGGTCGCCGTAGTGCCCGAACACCACACCGCCCAGCGGCCGGGCGGCGAAGCCGACCGCGTAGGTGAGGAACGCGAGCAGCGTCCCCACCAGGGGGTCGCTGGTCGGGAAGAACAGCGTGTTGAACACGAGGGCGGCGGCGGAGCCGTAGAGGAAGAAGTCGTACCACTCGACCGTGGTCCCGACGAGACTGGCGGCGACGATCCGTCTGATGCCTGACGGGGCCTTCGGGGCGGCTGCGGGGGAGGCCATGTGCACCACTTCCAGGGGTCTGCGGGGACGTCGGGTGTGGCCACAACGTAGGAGTCCGCAGGGCACCGGTATATGTGGCGCGTCATCACAATCAACCCCATCTGAGTGTGCCCGACAACCACAAGGCCCGAACCGATCCCCTCGGACACCTCCTGAAGCGGGTCGGAAGTCCCTGCCGGAATTGCAGAGTTGCACCTGTTTTGGGGATGCGGTGCTGACTCCCGTGCTGGTTCGGTGCTGGTTCAGGCGTCTTGTGTGGGGGAAAGTCGCAGATGGTAGCCCTGGTCGGATGAGTTGTCGTACCACTCGATGCGCCATGGCAGAGGCCGACGACCACGTCACCCCGGAATGCGGGCAATGGGAGAAGCGCCTAAATTGGGTAGTGGTGCCGTCAGAACCGAGAAGCTGCGGATGTCCAAGCTACGGCCGAGGAAGAGAAGCATTCTCTGGCGTTTCAACGTGCCACTTGCCTCGATGTGGGTGAACATCCAGAGCTTCGAAACTGCCCTTCCGAGGAGCGTCAAAATGTCTGACCAGTCGCTTCGAGAACTACTGACGAGTCTCTCTGAGGATCCTTCGTTCGCTCATGCGGTAAAGCGGGACCCGGTAAGGGAGTTGTGCAGATTCAATCTGTCACCTGTAGAGCTGCTCGCCTTGTCCTGCGGGGACGACAGTGCGTTGCGAAGGCTCCTGGCCTCAACGGATTATGACACTTCGGCAGTCGACTACAGCTTCTTCCGTAAGGCGGCACTCCCTGTGGTTGACGACGAGGCAGCCCTGGACATGGGGGAGCGTTGCGGCGGCGGTAGGACGACCCGGGTGACGAGCCGCACGGTAACACGCTGCTGTTGGGGCTAGGCGGAGGCCCAGTGGCGTCGGGGCCGTGACCATTCGCGCGAGGATTGCCCATGCAACCGAATGCTCCCGACCGCTCCTTTCTGGCTCCTCCAGACCAGGACCCGGTGCGGCGTCTGCTTGAACGGCATATGCCGTGGATGAGCCACGATGACCTCTTCAGTACGCATTACTTCGCCGCCAGCCACTGCCCGGTTCAGGGTTGGAAGCTCCATGTCAGTGCCACACCGTGGTCGGCGACGGAGGTCCTCGCGCGAGTGATTCCTGTCCTGTTGGACCGTGGAGTGAGCTGTAAGGTCGTGGGTACCCGCCTCCAACTGTTGCAGCTCAACAACGGTCATTACGGTACGGGTCAGGTGGGCAAGTTCATCACCGCCTATCCAGCGAGCGACGATGAGGCGGTAGGGCTCGCGGTGGCCTTGGACGAGGCCACCACGGGCTGGCGCGGCCCACGCATCCGCAGCGACCAACAGCTCAGGCCCGGGAGCTTGGTCCACTATCGGTACGGCGTGTTTCAACAATCGGGTAGCCGCTTCGGCGCGCATGACGCGGCCGGCAACGGCGAGGTCGAGGCCCAGGACGCGCTGGGCGACCTTCGTGACAGCGCGGGTCGCCTGTTCGCTGATCGTCGGCAACACGAGGTCCGTGCGCTGTTCCCCTGCACAGGTGATCCTTTCGAGGGCCGAGGCGTCTACGTTCCCACGCAGCCCCGGAAGCCGCCGATAGCCGACCGCTACCTGATCGTGGACGTGCTCGGCTGCTCCGCGGTCAGTGCTGTCTACCGTGCGATCGACCTGGGTTCCTCGCCGCCCCGGCTCTGTGTGCTCAAGGAGTTCTGGCACGACACGGGCGGGGACCTCTACGGCAGGCTCTCACCGGACTGGGGCGAAGCAGAGGCGGACCTTCTCGCCAGGCACGACAGTGACTCCGTGTTTCCTCGCTGCCTCGACCGGTTCGAACTGGAGGGCGACCTCTTCGTCGCCTTGGAATATGTCGAAGGGCGGTCCCTCGCCGCTGAGATGGAGGTCCGTGGCAGCAGAGGGGAGGTGTTCTCCCTGCCCGAGATGCTGAAGATCGGTGAGGATTCGGCGAGGATCCTCGCTCATCTCCACGAACAGGGAGTCGTCTTCCGGGATTTCAGCCCGGCGAACCTGATTCGCACCGAGAGCGGCGATCACCGCTTGATCGACTTCGGGATAGCCCATGAAGTGTGCACCGTGCCTGTCCCACCGAGTGGGCTGGGTACGGCGGCATACTGCTCGCGGGAGCAGTGGGCGGGCGGACTTCCGTCTCCCGCCGATGATGTCTTCTCGTGGGCCGCCCTCATGTACGCCGTCCTGTGCGGCGGTCGCGCGGTGGAGAAGACCGCTGCGGAACCACTGCGGGAGCCGGCCAGGATCCCCTCGGTGCGCGAAAGCCGACCGGATGTGCCGACAGCGCTGGCCGAGGTGATCGAGCGGGCCGGCGCGTGGGAGATCTCTGCGCGCTACCCCACGATGCGGGAGGTCGAGCAGGCCTTGAGGGAGGCCGTGACCACGTGCCCGCGGACTGTGACCGATCCGCCCCGGCTCGGACCGGGGTTCAGGGAGCCGGCCTCCCGGACGGCCCGGGCATTGGATCTGGCGCGTGAGGTCGGCGACGCGCTGTGCGACTCCGGGATCGAGCGTGACGGCGGGCTGTGCTGGCCGACCCGTACGGGACCGGGCGGAGCGCCCTTCTGCGGGCCGGACATCTACCAGGGCGCCGCGGGGATAGCCCTCTTCCTCGCGGCACTCGGACGGGCAACCGGCGAAGGCAGGTACACATCGGCGGCCCGCGAGGCCGCCCGGTGGCTGGCAGGGCCTGTCTGGGCATCGGGACGCGCCCAACCGGGTCTGTATTGCGGCGAGTCCGGAGTTGGGTGGTTCTTCGTACGCCTTGCGGAACTCCTTGATGAGCCCGCGTACTTGTCGGCGGCGGAGCTCCGGGCCCGCCGCCTGCAGGGTGTGCGATTCGAGTCCTTTGACCTGCTGCACGGAGCGGCCGGCTACGTGACCTTCCTCGTACGGCTCGCACAGGCGACAGCCAAGCGCTCGTACCTGGACGAGGCGCTCCGAATTGGCAAGTGGCTCATCCGCTCGGCCAAGCCGGCGCCGGACGGCAGGGCGGGCTGGTGCTGGCCGTCGGCCCCCCAGAGCCTGAGGAACCTGCACAACGATGCACTGTTGGGCCTGGCACATGGGGCAGCCGGCATCTCTCTCGCCCTGCTCGAACTGGGTGTGGCAACGGAGAGCGAGTCCGTTCTGCGCGTGCCGCGCGCCACCGGCGAGCTCCTTCTCTCCGAGGTGCGTCCTCATCCCGATGGCGGCTGGTGCTGGAGGGAGAGCCTGCACGACGAATCCATGCGGCTGCAGGGTCAATGCCACGGCGCGATCGGTATAGGCCAGTTCCTCCTCCGCCTCGGGCAGATCGAAGCACGGGAGAGGTGCGCGGAAGCCGCCTGCCAAGCAGCCATCACGGCGATGCGTGAACTGCCACGGAGGGCTACACCCGGTTTGTGCCACGGCGCCGCGGGTGACGGCAACTTCCTCCTGGACTGCTTCCAGTTCCTTGGCGATCGGAACCGCATGCGCGAGGCACGAACCTGCGCCAACCTCCTCCAGCGCTTTCGCGATCCCGAACGCCCCGGTACTTACTTGGCGGATCAGGACGGCATATCGCGGCCTGACCTTTGCGTCGGCGACGCCGGAGTCGGCTGGTTCTTCCTTCGGCTCGAGTACCCCGATTCGACAGGAGACCCGGTACTCGGCTGAAGGGTGTGGCGTGAGGGAGCCTTGTTGGCTCCGGCGATGCGGGCGACCATCGGGACCAAGTGGCCTCAGGGGGCTCTTCGGTTGTGCTGTACGGAGCGTGACGGAGATCGCGTTGCCGATGTCCCTTGACGGAGTGGCCGTTGTGCTGTCGGGAGGAAGAGCGAGCGGTCCGCTTCGGATCTCGTGCTGGTTCGGTGCTGGTCCAGATGGTCCATGCGCCGGAAAGCCGCAGGTGACAGCTCTGATCGGATGAGTTGTCGTACCACTCGACCGTGGTCCCGACGAGACTGGCGGCGACGCGGCTGGTCCATGGCCTCACACATGCGCGCCGAACTCGTCGCAGCCTGAACCCCTGTGTCCACACCCCGGGGGACGCCTCAGCCGATCACGGATTCAGATCTTGAACCGGGAGCCGCCCTGCGCGGACTGCGTCGACGAGGGCTTGATGGTCGCGTTCGTTCTGGTCGGCGTAGGCCTCGGCGAAGGCGACCAGCGCGTGGTCGAAGGATTCGCCGCGGCCCAGGTAAGCGGCGATCGCGATCCGGTCGCCCGACCGTGCGTGGGCACGGGCAAGGGTGATGCCGCATACCTCGCCGAACGTCTCCAACTGCCCGGGCGTCATCGTTTCCGGCATGGCGATGCCCTTCCAGTCACGCAGCTGGCGGACGTAGAAGTCGCGTTGCTTGCCGTCGATCCCTTCCATCCGCTGCCAGCCGAGAAAGATGTCGCTGGCCGCCTGCATCAGCCTCTGCCCCGCGACCACACGCTCGCCTTGGTTGTCGTACTGGCTTGCGCCGACGTGGGCGGCGAGTACGGAGGTGTCGGCTTCCTTGGCCTGCAGGAAGAGCGGATCCGTGCCGTCGCGGCCGAGTAGCAGCAGGATCCAGCAGCGGGTGCCGACGCTGCCCACGCCGACGACCTTGCGGGCCATGTCCGTCAGCCGGTAGTCCTCCAGGAGTGCCTGGCGGTCGCTTGACATCGTCTGGCCGTAGTGGTCGAGCAGACGGCGCAACTGGTCCTCGAGCGCGCTGCGCTCGACGTCCGGCAGGAGGTCGGCGACCGGCACCAGCAGCGGGGGATCCGCCGCGATCCGCGGGTGTCCACCAACCACTTCGGTGAGCTTCCCGAACGCCTGCAAGGTGTCGTGCCGGCGAGCCTTCGCCAGGGCGCCGGCCAGCTTCTTCCGCCCGCTCTTGTCCAGCTGACCGGCGGCCAGGTCCTTCAGGCGGCGCGCGTCGATCTTCGCGTACCAGACGGCGAGGTTGCCCATGCCGGCGAAACCGCGCATCGACTCGCGGTACGAGCGCACCCCGGACCTCACGATGCGTGCGCGCTCGGCGTCGTCGAATCCGTTCGCTCGGGCGGCGATCACGAGACTCGCCGACAGCCGTTTGACATCCCATTCCCACGGACCCGGCAGGGTCTCGTCGAAGTCGTTGATGTCGAACATCAGCCGCCGCTCCGGAGAGGCCAGTAGCCGGAAGTTCAGCAGGTGCGCGTCCCCGCACAGCTGTGCCGTGATCCCGGAGTCGGGACTGCCGGCCAGGTCGGACGCCATGATCGCGGCGGCTCCCCGGTAGAACCGGAAGGGAGACTCTGACATCCTGCCGTAGCGGATCGGGACCAGCTCTTGAACTCGGGCCGAGGACTGCGCTTCCAGGATCGCCAGCGGGTCGGGTCGGTCTGGAGCCAGCCGGTATACGGCGTGCTGCGACCGGGGCGAGCGGCGGCGGGCCTGCTTGCCGAAGGCCGCGCGTTCCTCGGGAGTGCTGTCGGGCACCGCGCGCATCGCGGTGGTTGAGGTGTGGGACATCAATGCCACTCCTGCCTGGCGATGCGGATCAACCCGGGTTGAGTTTGGAGGCGCTGGCGCGGCCCGACCGGAGTGCAAGGGCCACCACCTGCCAGTCTGATGTTGCCCCCGTCGCCACCGTGCGAGAAGGCCGTGACGAAACGGAAGGTACCGGCCACCAAGAGTTGCAGACCGATGATCACGGCCAGGGTGTGCAGCGACTCGTGCGGCCGGACGAGTACCAAGATGCCCGGGACCAGAGTGGCGAGGGCGGAGCCTAGCCCCCAGTGCCAGGAGCCTCCGAGCCGCCCGAGGACGTCCTCGGGATCACTCGGCGTCTGCCGGGGCGCTGCGTCGCAGGGTACGGACATGGACACCTCCCGGGCCGGCCCGAATGGCCCGTAGTGGCACCTCTGGTTCGTCGTATATGCCGCGTTTGCTCGGCAGACTCATCTTAGGTCGTTGCCGTACGGCCCGCCGCTCCGGCAGGTTCCGTGGAGCCTGCCTGGGTCGTCGGGATCCGCTGGGTGAAGAACATGGCTAGGAGGGCGGCGAGGGCGAGGACGGCGAGTGCGGCGCGCAGTCCGTCGACTCTCGCGGCGGTGTTCGCGTCGATCGCGGCCGAGGTCACGTCCGGGCTCGTGCCCGCCTTGTCGAGGGCGGTTTTGAGCTGGGCGTCCGACATGAAGGGCACGCCGCTCTCGAGCTGGACGGTGGCCTGGCTCTTCACCGAGGCGGGGACGGCCTGGTTCTGCTCGATGCTGGTCAGGAACGAGGACGTGAGCGAGGCGATCAGGATCGACCCGGCGAGTGCCGTTCCGATCGAGGCGCCGAGGTTGGTGACGGCGTTCTGGACGCCGCCGACTTCCGCGCTCTGTTTGTCGGGGACCGCGGAGACGGTGACGGCGCCGAGCTGGGAGGCCAGTGCTCCCATGCCGAGTCCGATGAGGAGGAGCGGGATGGTGACGATCTCCGCGCCCGCGTCGGTGTCGAGTGCGGCCAGCAGGGCGACCGCGCCCGCGAGCAGAGCCAGGACGCCCAGGCGCACCACCCGCCGCGGTGAGACGTTCGGGAGGAAGCGCGGGATCAGGATCGCGGCGGCCAGCAGGGTCAGGGAGAGCGGCAGGATCCGTACACCGGTCTTGAGCGCGGACAGGCCGAGTGCGACCGACAGGTAGAGCGGTACGACGAAGAACACGCCCATTTGTACGAGGTACTGGAAGAAGAACATCGTCAGGCCGCCGGTGAGCTGCCGGTTGCGCAGCAGGGCCGGGTCCACCAGTGGCTCCCGGTGTCGCTCCACGAGGCGGGCCTCCCACCGCAGGAAGAACCAGATCAGGAGCAGGCCCGCGAGCATCAGCCACACGACGAGGGAGATGCCGAGCCAGGCGGGCGTACCGGGCTTCGGCTGGAACCAGCCCCACTCGCTCGAGCGGAGCACCCCGTAGACGAAGACCCCCAGCCCGAGGGCGGACAGTACGGCGCCGACCAGGTCGATGCGCCGGCGCTCGCCGACCGGTGCGTCGGCGGTGCGGCGGGCGAGCACCAGGATGGCGAGCACGATCGCGACCTCACCGGCGAAGACCCAGCGCCAGGAGAAGTACGTCGTGGCGATGCCCCCGATGATCGGCCCGACCGCGATCGCCACGGCTCCGGAGGCGGCCACCAGTCCGTACGCGCCCGGCCGGCGCTCCGTCGTGAAGTTGCCGGCGACCAGCGCGACGATCGCGGGCAGGATGAGTGCGGCTCCGATCCCCTCGAGGCACGACCAGCCGAGCAGGAGCACGGGCAGGTTCGGGGCCAGAGCGGTGATCAGGGATCCGCAGCCGTAGATCACGCAGCCGATCAGGAATGCCTTCTTGTGGCCGATGAGCGCGCCGACCTTGCCGCCGGGGATCATGAACATCGCCATCACGAGGGTGTATGCGGTGATCGCGCCCTGGATCCCGGTCACGGTCGTACCCACGTCGTCGGCCACCGTCGCGATCGAGACGTTCATGACGGAGCTGTCGAGCGCCATCAGGAACTGCCCGGCCGCGAGCGTCAGCAGGACGACTCCCGCCGTTGCCGACTTCTTGGGAGTACCTGCCTCGGATGCCATGACAGCACGCTCCCAGCGGCCCAGGACCGCCGGACATCGACCCGCCGGGGAGGTCAGCTGATTGGCGGCAGCCGGGCAGTGCCGCCAGCAAGCGGACTCCCGCCCGGCCCGCCAACTCCTTCACTACCGCCTTGACCTGCCTGGTCAGGTGGGTAGCGTGCCTGTCCCGACGACGCCCCGCACACCGGGCAGGGCGCAGGCCCCCTCGGAGTCCGCCCTCAGGACGACCCGCCCGCCCTCATCGACCACATCGTCAATGCTTCGTCGACCGGGCTGCTTCGGCCTCTGTCAAGGGGTCGGCCGACCGGTCGATCGTCATCGGTGCACTGCTCGCGGAGTTCCCGCATCGATCGTCCTGGGGCGAGCGCTGCGGCCGGCGGCCATGTGAGCGTTGCTTTCCTGGTCGCAGTCTTCATCTCCAACATGCCCGCGGAAGGGTTTTGCTGCCGGATCGGTGCTGGCGATGCTCGCCACCTCGATGATCCCCGAGGCGTACAAGCGCGGCGGCAAGGCGACGGGCCGAGGTGGCGGTGCACCTCGGCTCACGTCGGCCACCTCCGCTGCAGATCGCGCGCAGACACGTTTCTCCGGGTCGGCTCCGGGTGAGTGAAGCCGCAGCGGCGTCCCGGCCGCGTCCGTCGGCGGAGCACCACGGCAGCCCGAACATGGGCGGACACCGTCGCCCGCCCTGCCGTCAGGAGCCCTTCCCCGTGCTCGAACGCAAGCAGCGCAAGGACCGCACCGAAGTCACCTTCATCCTGCCCGCCGGCACCCCTGGTAGCCGCCGCGAGACGGACGACAACGTGCCGAGGAGCCGCGCAGGAGGCTTCACCCGCCCAGGCGCTCAGGTCCTGACGTCGTCGTCCGTACCGGCTTCTCATCGGGAACCAGCCCGAGCATGTCGAGCAGCATCTCCAACTCCGCCGGACTCTGGGCATGGGCGGCCACCGTACGGCGGGCCGCCACGCGGTCAGCCGGGGCGAAAGACGAGAAGACGGTCGGGTCGTCGTACGCGAACGGATCCTTCATGAGGAGATGCGACCACACCGGCGACGCGGCCGCAGCCTGAAAAGGCACCGCCGCCAACGTCGGCGAACGGCGAGACGACATCCAGCCGAGCGGCCGTTCGGCTCCGCTCCCGCACCCGTGAACTCACGCCGTGGCGGATCATGCGGTGATCAGGGTCGCGACTGCCGGTAGACCGGCTTCGGCCAGCGCCCGGCGCTGGCGGTCGGCTGCGGTGCCTTGCCGGAGAAGCCGGTGAACGAGCGCGCTCACTTCGCGGTAGTCGCCGCTCTCTTCGAGAGCAGGCGTGATGTGCCGCAGCAGCATGCACAGAACGTCCCCGCTGCTCCGAATCCGGCCGGCCGGATCTACCAGCGTGCTGCTCATCCCGTGCCGGGCCGCATGCCACGTCGAGGCCTGCAGGACCTCTGGCGGGCACAGCGCGGGAGCGGCGCCCGCCTTCTCCTCGGCGATCGCGGTGGCGGCGAGCGCGCGGACGACCCCGGCGAGCATGACGGCGTCGTCTGCCTCCAACTGCACGTCGCAGCAGCGCACCTCGATCGTTGGGTATCGCTCCGAGAGCCGGGCCTGCCAGTACAGCTGCCCCCGGTCCGGAACTACCCCCGACTCCAGCAACCCGTCGGCCCGTGCCTCGTAGTCCGCCATTCCTGCGAAGTACGGCGGTGGGCCACTGACCGGCCACCGGCCGAAGATGATCGTGCGCCAGCTGGCGAACCCGGTGTCCCGCCCGTCCCACAGGGGCCCGTTCGCCGACATCGCCAGCAGGGTCGGAAGCCAGATCCGCAGCCGGTTCAGGACGGCCACCCCGGTCTCGCGGTCGGGCATCCCGACATGGACGTGCATCCCGCAGATCAGCTGCTCGTCGGCCAACAGGCGGGCCTCTCCCGCCATCTTCAGATACCTCGCCGTGCTGGTGACGGGCACGGGTGCCACGCCCCTGACCGGCGCGGTGGCGGAGATCGCGATGCGGCAGCCGTTCGCCCGGGCGGCGGACGCGACCGCATGACGCAGACGCAGGAGATGGCCCCCTACCTCCTCGAGGGCTGTGCACACCGGGGTGGCGATTTCGATCTGCGCCTGCAGCAGCTCGTCCTGGATCTCTCTCTCGTCCGCGATCGGCGCCAGGCGGGCCGTGGCACGCACTTGCTGCACGAGCGGAGTGGGCAGGAGGGTATCCGGGTGGACCAGCAGGTACTCCTCCTCGACTCCAAAAGTGATCACGATATGTGGCTACCCCGAACCGTAGTGGTCACCCGGGAGAAGGGCCGTTTCGACGCAAAGGAGGGAGGCAAACGGACGCTCGCCGCGTCAGCGCCGGTCCGTTTGCGGGTGAGGGGCTGCCGGCGCCCGGCACTCACCCGGGAGGTGTGGGCGTGATCTGTCGGGTGGCGGAGCGCAGTGCGAAGGCCATCACCACTTCGAATACGCCGAGCAGGACGAGCCACAGTCCCAGCAGTCGTGTCAGGGCGACCGCGGAGTCCACCGGGAAGCAGAGCACCACGATTCCGGCGACGGCGCCGAGGGCGCCCAGGGCGAAGAGCAGGCCGCGGTGCACGAGCGCGCGGTCGGCGATCGCGATGTACGCCGTGAGCACGCCGGTCAGCAGCCAGAACACTCCGACGATCAGGGACAGTGCGCCGATCGTCTGCATCGGGTGCCGCAGTACCAGGACGCCGGCCAGGAATGCCAGCGTGGCGATCAGGATTCCCGCCAGTCTGCTGCCGCCTCCGTCGCCGCTGTGTGAGAACGCCGTCACGAAACGGAAGCCACCGGCTACCAGCAGCTGGAGGCCGATGATCACGGCGAGGATGTGCAGCGTCTCGTCGGGCCAGACGAGTACCAGGATGCCCGGAATCAGGGTCGCGAGGGCGAAACCGAGTGCCCAGTGCCACGAGCCTCCCAGCTGATTGAGGACATCCTCGGGATCACTCTGCCTGCGCTGCGGCGCCGCGTCGGGGGATACGGTCATCACGCCTCCCGGGTCGGCAGAAGGGCCATGTGGAGACCCTTCGAAGCCATCGGACATGCCGTGTTCGCCTAGTACGCCCATTTTAGGCCGGTCGGACACGGCCCGCTGCTCCAGGCCGGTCCTCGACACCCGCCAGGGACGACTGCAGCACGTCCTTGGCCGTTCAGGGGCAGCTTGACCGCGGGTCGTCGTGAACGAGGGCGCAGATCATCTGCTCGCCGCGCCGGTCGTCCGGATAGGTCTTCAGTAGTTCGGCCTTGAAGTCGTTCCACTGGCGGGTGATCTCGGCGGTGGCCCCGGAAATGGCGTGGCTGAAGTTGTCACCGGTTTTCGAGCGGGCGGACGCGGCGGTGTCCTTGTTCAGGTCGCGGTTGTGAGCGACTCGGCCGGCGCAGTCGTCGTCCTTGACGCCGGTGGAATCGAAGTCGGAGTAGCAGCCGGTCGTGAGGTCCACGGGTATCCGGGTGCGCGCGTCCCGGGTCCAGTCGGCGTCCTTCATGGTGCTGTAGCGGCGGATGTCGAAGAAGGGCGCGACATCGGTGCGTGCCAGTCCGGGAGGGTCGGCGAGGCCGACAGGGACGGGTGCGGCTTGGTCGGACCAGTTCGAGTGCGAGTAGAAGTCCTGGAGCTGGTGCCAGCCACGACCGAGCTGTTCCAGGACTTCGCACTTGGCGCGGTCGGGGGTCTCCTTCCAGGTGCAGTGGGAGGACAGGTCGCTCTGGTCGGCGCGGACTGTGCCGTGGACGTCGACGAGGCCGTCGGCTGCCCGGACCGCGCTCCGGAAGCGGGCGACGGAGGTACGGATGCAGGCGAGGAGCTCGGTGGTGGCCTCGTCCCGGCTGCGGGGATAGTCCTCGACGTAGCGGGGTGCGAGGTAGTCGGCGTTGTCGCAGTGCAGAGGACCGAGGAGGAAGTAGCCGCCGCGGTCGTTGGCGTTGATCGCCCCGTTGTGCGCATCAGCCATCTCGAACAGGGTGGCCGGCTCCCAAGGCAGGGCGGCCCGTGTGATGGTCTCGTGGTTGCCACCGGTGAACGCGTATGCGGAGCCGGACGGAACAGCGGCCAGGGCAATCGCGAAGCCGGCCACAACGGTCGTTCGAGCCAGGCTGGGCCGCAGACGGTATGACACGCGACGCTCCAGTCGTACGAGTGGTGCGGGTCCGAAGCTTCTCGGCGCCCGTTCGAAGCCGGCTTCTGACGGAGTTCTGACGGAGCCGAACGTCTACCTGCAAGCCTAACGAACCACCGGTGGGTCAGCCTGGTGCCTCCCACGATGGGCGCAACTGAACGCGCGGACCCGTGCCGCGACGTGTCCAATGGCCGGGACCGGGTCTTTCGTCTCCGGCCCGAGGGGGCGCCATGGGTGTGCCGCCCGATCCGTCAGATGTGTCGCCCGTATTGGTTCGGAAGGGTGGAGGGCGTGGCCGGCGGATCGTGGCGAGTGTGCTCTCGGCCGTGATGATCACGCTGACGTGCATCTTCGTCCCGGTCGCGCTCCTCACGGTCTGGGTGCACGACATCGTGCTGGACACCGACCGGTACGTGTCCACGGTCACCCCCCTCGCCTCCGACCCGGCGATCGAAGCGGCCGCCGTGCACCGCATCACCGAGGCGGCCGACGTCCGGGTCGACGGCGCCCAGGTCACGTCCGACCTGGCGGCCTGGCTCCAGGCCCAGGGGCTGCCGGACCGCGTGGGCACGGCGGTCAAGGCGCTGGGCCCGCAGCTGGACTCCGCCGCCGACGCGGCTGTCTCCAAGGTGGCGACCCGCCTCGTGGAGAGCGACCGCTTCGAGAAGATCTGGACCACCGCCAACCGTGCTGCGCACTCCTCCGTGGTGCGGGCGCTGACCGGTGAGGGCCGTGGCGCGGTGGAGGTCGAGGGCGGCACCGTCACGCTCGACATCGGGGATGCGGTGGAGAACGTCAAGCAGGACCTCGTGAAGGCGGGGCTCGCACCTGCCGAGAAGATCCCCGAGGTCGACAAGCAGATGGTGCTCTTCCAGTCCGACAAGCTGGCGAAGATCAGAGGCGCGGTCCACCTCCTCGACGTCCTCGGCACCTGGCTTCCCGTGCTCACGGTGGTCCTCGGCGCCATCGGGGTGCTGCTCGCACGTCGCCGACGCCGAGCGCTGGTGACCACGATGCTGTGCGCGGCCGCCGCTTGCCTGATCCTCGCCATCGGCCTCGCCGTCGCCCGCCGCTACTACCTCGACCACCTTCCGGAGCAGGTCCAGTCGCCCGCGGCCGCGGCGGCGATCTTCGACACCCTCGTGCGGTTCCTGAGGGTCAGCCTCCGTACCGCGCTGGTCCTCGGGGTCGTGGTGGCCCTCGGCGCCTACCTGTCCGGTGCGGGCCGACTGCCCCGCGGTGTGCGGGGTACGGCGGAGCGCGCGGCCGACTCCGCAGCGGGCTGGGGCGCCGCCCACGGAGTGCACACCGGCCGGGTCGGCACGTGGGTCCAGGCCCGCCGGCGCCTGCTCACCACCGGAGTGCTCCTGGTCCTCGCCCTCGTGTTCGCCCTGTGGAACCACCCCACGGTGCTCACGGTCCTGCTCCTGGCCCTCATCCTGCTCGCCGTGCTCGCCGTACTGGCACTGCTGGCGGCCGGCGGCCGGGTGGGCGCGAGGCCGGAGCGCCCGGCGGAACGGTAGCCGGCCACCTGGTGACCACACCTCCCTGAATGGGGGCCGGGTCGCCGCCTGGGTGGCGATGACCTGAGGGGGCCAGGAGAATGAAAGGGCCGGAGGAGCGGCCGCCCGGCGGGCCTGTACGGACTGGACGCCCGCAGCGCCGCGAGACACCCTCAGTTGTCTTCGGATGCGGCCCAGGGGTTCTGAGTCGGCACGTCGCTGCAGAGAGGTGATGGTCCGACTGCCGGCGATCCCGAGCGAGGCCGCGCGGGACCCAAGCGCATTTCTGCCCGTGGTGGCAGGTAGCAGTAGGAACACAGGTGATCGCACATGTGTCGATGGCTGGCCTACTCGGGGACCCCCATGTTGCTCGACACCATCCTGTACAAACCGGCCCATTCACTGATCGACCAGAGTCTGCATTCCAACCTGGGTGTGGAGACCACGAATGGGGACGGCTTCGGTGTCGGCTGGTACACGGAGGACAACGACTCCCCGGCGCTCCTGCGGGACGTCGGTCCCGCCTGGAACAACCGCAACCTGCGGGAGATGGCGGACCACGTCCGCTCCCCGCTGTTCTTCGCCCACATCCGGGCGTCGACCGGAACCGCCGTCCAGCAGTCGAACTGCCATCCGTTCCGGCACGGCCGCTGGATGTTCATGCACAACGGCGCCATCACGGGCTTCCACCTCATGCGCCGAGACCTCACCATGCTGGTCGATCCCATGCTGTACGCCGACATCGGGGGGACGACGGACTCCGAGGTGATGTTCTACCTGGCCCTCACCTTCGGCCTGGACCAGGACCCGCCGACTGCCGTCGCCAAGATGGCGGGAGTGGTGGAGCGCGTCGGCCGCGACCACGGTGTGGAGTCCCCCCTCCAGATGACGCTCGCCATTACTGACGGCGAGCGCGTGTGGGCCTTCCGCTACTCCAGCGGGCACGCTTCCCGGTCGCTGTTCTACAGCAGTCGGGTGGACGCGCTGCGCAGGCTCCATCCCGACATCGCGTTCCTCCGGGACATCTCCGAGGAGACCCGCCTCATCGTGTCCGAGCCCCTGGGGGACCTGCCGGGTGCCTGGAACGAGGTGCCGGAAAGCAGCTACGGCGTTGTACAGCCCGGAGCGGACGAGCTGTATCCCTTCACGCCGGAACCGGCATGACGCGGCGACCGATGCGCACGGGCCGGTGATTCCCAAGTCCCAGGTACCACCGGCGCTCTGGAAACCAGGCCCCCGCCCCAATCGACAGGAGACCGGCGATGAATGGCGCGATGTTCGATCTAGCGGTGGACTACCCGCTGCTGGACATGTTCTGGACCATGATGCTGTGCTTCTTCTGGGTGCTGTGGTTCATGCTGCTCTTCCGCGTCATCGGTGACATCTTCCGCGACGACGAGATGAACGGCTGGGGAAAGGCAGGATGGACCGTCTTCGTCATCCTGCTGCCTTACCTGGGCGTGATCGTGTACTTGATCGCACGCGGTCGGGGGATGGGCGAACGCGAGCTGAAGAGGGCTCAGCAGCATGAGCAGGCATTCCGTTCCTACGTGCGCGAGAGCGCCGGCCCCAGGAGTTACGCCGAGGACCTTTCCCGGCTTGCGGAGCTCAAGAACCGCGGAGACATCACGGCAGCCGAGTACGAGCAGGCCAAGACCGCGGTCCTCGCGTCCTGAGGGCCTGACCGGCCGTCGGAGGTACTCGTGTGGAAGAGGCAAGATCATGGACGCCTGCGCTGATCTCATCCGAGGGGGTGCTCAACTGGTTCTGCTCGCCGCGTTTCGATTCACCCGGTATCTTCGCGGGTCTGCTGGACCACGACCGCGGTGGATACTTCGCCATCACGGCGGACAAGCCGCCTGGCCTTGACGAGGAGGGGCTGGCACACGAGGCCGAGGTGGTCACTCGCCAGCCCTACCTGGCCGACACCGTCAGCCTCATCACCCGCTGGACGTGCGCCGTTTCGGGCACGGCTGGACCGGCCGCTGCAGCTACCGTGGCCGCTGGCAGCAGATGGTCGACCGCTCCGCCACCACCCTCAAGCTCCTCACGTACGCGCCAACCGGCGGGCCGGTCGCCGCTGCCACCATGGGCCTGCCCGAGCAAGAGGGCGGGGAGCGCAACTGGGACTACCGATACATCCGGGTGCGCGACGCCTCCCTTTCGGTACGCGCCATGCGCGACCTCGGCTTCACCGACGAGGCCGACGGCTTCCGTAGCTGGTTGCAGCAGCGGCTGCATGCCGGCGGAGCCCCCGATGGCGAACCCCTGCAGATCATGTACCGCGTCGACGGTGACCCGCACCTGACCGAAGAGATCCTCGACCACCTGGAAGGGTGGCGCGGCTCCGCTCCCATGCGTGCGGGCAACGGGCTGCCGACCAACTGCAGTTGGACATCTACGGGGAAGCCGTCTACACCCTCGTCCAGCAGTACGGCAGCTCCGTCCTGGACGCCTCCCTGCTGCTGATGCCCCTCGTCGGCTTCATCGCGCCCAAGGATCCGCGCTGGCTCTCCACTCTGGACGCCATGGATGCCGAACTCGTCTCCGACAGCCTCGTCTACCGCTACGACCCGGAGACCTCTCCCGACGGCCTGGAGGGCGATGAACTTTCGTGCTGGTCGTCTCCGCACCTCGGGGGGTGCGGAAGGGGTTGGCTCCCACGCGACGTCCTATCTGGCCTTGGCGGCGTTCTGCCTGCTGGCGACCTCCAGCCTGCTGGCCATGGAGCTGCACATGCGCGCCCGAGAAGGCCCAGCTCGCGTTGACCAACTTGCGCGCATGGCTCGAACGCCACAAGGACCCGGCGATCGTGGTCACCTGCCTCGTCCTCGGACTGGCGATCCGGCTGCTCATGTCGTCGGACGGCGGCTGCGTGGCCGTAGAGGCGGACGAGTCCGGCCAGGCCGGCACGCTGGTGGGGGCTGTCGTGGTGCGGGGTGGAGTGGGCCGGGGCGGTCGCGATCTGTCCAGGACAGGGCATGTGCGGCGTCGATGGAGGGTGCGTCCGTCTCACGTGCCCAGGTGTCGCGGCGGGGTTTGAGGGCCATGACCAACGGCAGGCCCGCCTCGTGCAGGGTGTGCCGGAACTCGTCGTGGTCAAGCCGGCGGGCCTTGACTTGCCCGAACTTCCGGGTGGACTCCGACAGGGAAACCGAAGCCGCTGCACCGCCGGTGCCGGGTGCAGACAGCAGGCTCCGCTCCGGCCAGTGCGGTGAGCGTCTTGTTTCGGTCACGCGGCAGCAGCAGACCCGTCAGGCACTCCCGAAATCCGCGCCGCTGTGCGGGTGGGCGGAAGAGATCATCGAACCGGGCAGCGTACGCCTCCGGTAGACGGACACGGTGCACGCGCGGTCAGGTCGTGGCAGCACCACCAAGGATTCTCTCCGTACCGATACTGCCGACCCGACCCCACGCAAGCCGTCAGGGAGCGATCTAGCCCAGGCGGTCACACAATGAGAGCGGGGGCCCCTTTCGCGGCTGTGGCGGGAGGTCCGGTTCCGTGGTGTCTGGAGGTCGTAGGACATGGAATCAGGGCAGCCAGTGACGATCGAAGGGCAGGCTCCTCGAACCGATGTGTGCCATCCCGTCGAGGGCTTGAGCGGCCATCCCAGGTTGGTGGACCGCGCCGATCCCGCAGGACCGCCGAACCTCCCGGCGCCCGGCCCACAGGACGAACTCGAATCCATCCGGAGCATGGTGGCGCGCCTGAGGGCTGCCTACCCCTCGGTCGACGCAGTCGTCGTCGAGGCGACGGTCCGGGTCGCGTACGAGTCGTTCCGCCAGGCCAGGATCAGGGCCTACATACCGATCCTGGTCGAACGCCGGTCCCGGAAGGCGCTCAGTGCCGCCTGCCGCACTGCTCCCGGTCAGGCCGGGGCCAGAGGCACCTGATGCCTCGGCGGTCCGCGGAGATCGGACAGCACATCAACAGCAAGCTGCTCTCCCGGGTGCAGGCTGTGCCCGAGATCCGTGCGGTCTCTTCCTACCGGCGCGAGTGGTTGCCCAAGCACCTGGTCGCCGGAGTCGTCCTGACCACGGCCAGTGCCCAGATCCAACCACCGCCACGTCGGGGTACGGGCGGTCACCCTCCGTGGCATGTCCGTCGTGGACGCCTGATCGGCTGCCCGGGATGCAAGGACGGTTCTCCGGGCGTACGACCATGCGCTGGGCCGCAACTCCTGCCAACCCAGTCCAGCTCCTTGCGGCCGCCGCTCATTGAGCCGACCGCGCCGGGTGGGCGCGGTCGGAGCACGGTTCTCGCAGGGCAGGGCTGGCAAAGCCCGCTCGCCCAAGGATGGAGCAGCCAGCGAGGCGAGCAGGGGGCCGAGGGTGATCACGGGAACGGCGAACACCAGGATCTGGGCTCTCGCGCTGGCCGGCACCGGGCTGCGGGCCACCTCCGTGGGTGGCCCGAGGTTTCCGGACAGGGAGCCAATGGGGCTGCCCTGCCGTGTGAAGTCACCGGCTGACACCTCGGCTGGGGGCGACCACGAGGCCGGTCGCCACGACCGTCCGCACCAGACCGGGCAGCAGGCAGTGGGGCACGTGACCCTTCCCGTCTCACGGAGGTCGGGGAGCCGAAGCCGTGCGACCGGGCGCACGGCCCCGATCGGTTAGGCGGTGGATCGCGAGCGGCTGCCGTTAGAGCACAGGGCCCAGATCACGAAGATGGCGATGGCGATCGAGATGATGGCCCACACCGGTGTGTAGGGCAGCCACATGAAGTTCACGATGATGCTGAACCCTGCCACTGCCACGCCGAGGGCCCGCGCCCACATGGCGGCGCCCGTGAGGAGTCCGATGCCCACGGCGATGAGGATGACGCCGAGGATCAGATGGATCCAGCCCCAGGTAGTCACGTCGAACTCGAAGACGTATTTGCCCAGGCGCGCGTACACGTCGTCCTCAGCGATGCCGGCGATGCCCTTGATCACGCCGAGGACGCCGTCCACCAGGAGCAGGACACCGGCGAACATGGTTCCCCCCGCTGCCCAGCCGTAGCGGTCGTCGTGCGCCCTGTTGTCGCGGGGCGCACCGGCAGGAGGGGTGGGGGATGTCTGTGTCACGAGGAGCTCCCTTCGTCAGCCCGAGCGGTGCAGTCGGGCTGTGTGGCCCAGCGTCCCCCTGGGCCCGGCGGGCAGACACCCGGGCGCGTCCATTCGGGTGAATTGCGTCCGGCTGTGCGCGGGGGAGGTCACCCGACAGCACGGCCGGCCGCGCGGGATCACGGCGCGGCGGGGAGCATGGTTTGTATCTGGTCCGTTTGGTCAGATGCGTTCCAATGCCCTGGAGAAACCCATGACGGACCTCAAGTTCGAGCAGAAGGGCTCGTTGTCGCGCGTCGAGGCCGCCGACCAGCTCGCGGCGCTCGCCCAGGCACTCCGAGAGGGTGGGAAGACGGAGGTGCAGCTTGGTTCGGGCGTGCTCAGCCTGCGCGTCCCCGACGAGCTCCACAGCGAAGTGGAGATCGAGGTGGACGGCGACGAGATCGAGCTGGAGATCGAGCTGAAGTGGACCACCGGCCGACGCCGCACGGTTGCCCGCCCCGCGCGAAGGGCCGCGGAGGAACCGGAACCGGCTGCCAAAGCCCCGGCGCGCCCCGCGCGGACCAGGAAGGCCACGACGGCGGCCAAGCCGCGGCGTTCTGCCGCGAGTCGCGCATGAGTGACGGATTCGCACCACGGGAGGACTGACGTGACCAGAGACAACGGGCTCGAAGAGACGGGTCCCATCGACTACCTCGTCGTGGAATTCCCGGGCAGCCGCCTGACCGGTGAAGGGATGCCGCTGCTCGTCGATCTTGTGGACCGCGGCATCATCCGCATCCTCGACCTGACCTTCCTGACCAAGCAGGAAGACGGGTCGGTGCGGGGTCTAGCCCTCGCGGACGTGACGGGAGACGGCAACCTCGACCTCACCTTCTTCGAAGGAGTCTCCTCGGGTCTGCTCGGCGAGGACGACCTCGCCGAAGCCGGCTCGCTGCTCGCGCCGGGGGATTCCGCGGCCGTCCTCCTCTACGAGAACTTGTGGGCGGCGCCCTTGGCCGCTGCCCTGCGCCGTGCCGACGCGCGGATGGTCGCGAGCGGCCGGGTGCCGACGCAGGACCTGATCGAGGTGCTGGACGCGCTCGATGACGCCGCGGCCTGAAAGGCACCACGGCAAACATCGCAGGGAAGCACACACCACGAAGAGAAGCACCGAAACTGAGGCAGGAAACCATGCCCGGACTACTGCGCGGCGTCGTGCGAACCGCCGCCATCGCAGGGACGGCCACGGCCGTCTCGAATCGTGTCTCACGCCGTCAGGCCGGCCGCTGGGCCCAGCAGAACGACGCTGCGGCGGCGGCCCCGCCGCAGGCACAGCCGGAGCCGACCGCCCCGGCGGCCTCCGCCGCGCCCAGCATGGACGACAAGATCGCCCAGCTGAAGGAGCTTGCAGCCCTCAAGGAGCAGGGCGTGCTCACCGAAGCGGAGCTGGCGGTGCAGAAGGACCGCATCCTCAACTCCTGAAAGTCCGGCTACGACCTGTGGCGAAGCGGAGGCCAACCACGTGAGCACGCATGCCAAGGCGCGTGTGGCATTGCTGTCCGGCGCGGCGGCGCTGATCGTCATGCTGGTGTTCGCCGGCTTCCGCAGCGTCGTCCTGGTGGTCGTGGGGCTGGCCGGAGTGGCCGTGACGGCTGCCGCCGTGTGGATGGTACTGGCCCATCGCGGCCCCGTCAGGTGGCTGGCGGCGCTGCTGTGCGTGGCGGTACCCGCGGCCGTGATCGTCTGGTATGCGCGCGTCGGACTGCTCTGGGTGGTGCTCTGCACGCTGCTCCTGTGGGCCCTGGCAGTGGCGACGGGGCGATCCGCGCTCGCCGAGGAGGGCCGGACCCGGATGCCCGAGCATCCGGTCGTGCCGCCGAAGCGGCCGTTCATCATCATGAATCCGCGCTCCGGCGGCGGGAAGGTCGGAGCCTTCCGCCTGCAGGAGAAGGCCGAGGCGCTGGGCGCCGAGGTCGTGCTCCTGGACCCCGACCACCCCCAGGACGTAGCCGAGCTCGCCCGCCGGGCGGTGGACCGGGGCGCCGACCTCGTGGGCGTGGCGGGCGGCGACGGCACCCAGGCACTGGTCGCGGGCGTGGCGGTGGAGCGGGACGTACCGTTCCTGGTCGTCAGTGCGGGCACCCGCAATCACTTCGCCCTGGACCTCGGACTGGACCGGGGAGACCCGGCGGCTTGCCTGGACGCACTGACCGACGGGGTGGAGGTGCGGGTGGACCTCGGCCGGATCGAGGGGCGTCCCTTCGTGAACAACGCGTCCTTCGGCGCGTACGCCGAAGTGGTCCAGAGCCCGGCATACCGCGACGACAAGATCCGTACGATCCTGGCGCTGCTGCCCGACCTACTGGCGCGCCGCGGCGGCCCGAGACTGAGCGTGAGCGCCGACGGCACGACCGTCAAGGAGCCGCAGGCCGTGCTGGTGAGCAACAATCCCTACGGCCGCGGTGACCCGGCGGGACTGGGGCGGCGGATCCGGCTGGACACCGGAACCCTCGGCGTCCTGAGCGTGAAGGTGAACAACGCCGCTCAGGCGGCTGGCATCCTGCGCCATGAGGGCTCCGGCGGCTTGACGTCGCTGACGGCCCGGGAGGTCGTCGTCGACTCGGATGGTCCGCTCGTGCGGGTCGGAGTGGACGGCGAGTCGGTGACCATGCCCGCACCGGTGCACTGCCGCGTGGAACCGGGTGTCCTGCGGGTCCTGGTACCCCGGCACCGGCCCGGCGTCGGGGCCGGGGTGCCGATGAACTGGGCCGGGGTGCGCAGGCTGGCGCTGACGATGGGCAGGGCGGCCGTCCCGGGTGTTGAGCGCCGCTGAGGATGGCTCTGACCGCACCACTTCCAGGGGTCTGCGGGGACGTCGGGTGTGGCCACAATCAACCCCACTCAGCAGTGCCCGACCACCACAGGGCCCGCGCCGATCCCCTCAGACCCGTCCTCACTTGGTTGCCTTCAGCGCGTTCACGTCCTTGGCCAGTGCCGTCACCTTGGCACTCAGTTCCCCGATTTGCCTGGTCAGGGCTGCCAGGCCGTCCTGCCGGCCCAAGCCGCCGTTCCCGTTGGCCGCGCGGCTCCGCGCTCGGGCGGCCCCGGTCGGGACGCCCTTGATGGAGATTTCCACCTCCTGCCACGCCGCCAGCACGGCCGATTGTTCGGCGCTGCCGACGCCGAACAGTTCCCCGGCCTTCTGGAAGGTGGTGTGGGCGAAATCCTGGAACTGGGCCTCGGCTCCGGACACTTTGAGCGATTCGTACCAGATGGGCCCAGCAGCCTCCCATGCGAATCCGCCGATGCCTACGGCTGTCAGGAAGAACGCCTTGTTCGGAATGCCGGAGTTGATGTGCACGCCGCCGTTGTCCCCTTCCTCGGTGTCGGGGAGGTGGATGAATTTGCTCATACGGTCGGGCTGGGGGTCCCTTCCGAACAGCGGATTGTTGTACGCGTGCCCCGGGGCCTTCATCGATCGCAGGGCGTCGGCATCGATTCCGGGTGTCCACACGTCGGCGCCGATCAGCCAGTCCGCCTCGTCGGCCGCCTGCTTCAGCGACCACTGCTTGACCAGCGACCCGAAGACGTCCGAAACCGACTCGTTCAGGGCACCCGACTGGTTGTGGTACTCGAATCCAGCGGTGTGCTCCGTGACTCCGTGCGCCAGCTCGTGGGCGATCACGTCGAGGGATCCGGTGAGGTTGCCGAGCACCTTTCCGTCCCCGTCGCCGAAGACCATTTGCCGCCCGTCCCAGAACGCGTTGTTGAACTTCACGCCGAAGTGAACGAACCCTTCCAGGCGCATCCCCCGGCCGTCGATCGAATCACGCTGGAACACCTCCTTGAAGAAATCGCGCGTCAGACCGAGTCCGTCGAATGCCCGGTTGGTTGACTCGTCCACGGACTCCGGTCCGTCTTCCGACCTGGCCAGGACGGCGGTCGGGAGGAAGCTCTTCTCCTCGCAGTCGAAGACGGTGCGCCGGCCGTTACCGGGGGCGGACGCGCCGGCGAAGGACGCCCGGACCTCTCGCTGACCCCGCAGGCGAGCAGTGGTCAACATGGTGTCCAGGGCGGCCTGGCGCACCTCGCTCTGTTCGCTTTCCAGGAGTCTCCTGAGGAGGTACGGGGGGATGATGCAGTTGAGTCGCGAGGTCCTGCTCATAGGGCACCTCATGAATGAGAAGGTGGACGGTTTGGCCATTCATCAACGCGCGGAAAGTGTGCGACGTCCCCCAGGCGGTCCGTTCCGTCCGGGGAGCGACCGTGTGCGCGCTCAACTGCGGAGCCTCCCTACACCCAGTTGACTTCCGCCCGCTCCAGCAGCGGATCGTCCGTCAGCTGGAACAGTGGCACGGCGAAATTGCCCGACCTGAACCGTCCGCCGAAGTGGAGGCCGAGCACCCGGTGGTCGGCCAGGTCGAAGACGGGGGAGCCGCTGTTGCCGCCGAGGGTGGAGCAGTCGTGCGTCATGGTGAACCCGGGCCCGTCCGGGACCAGCGCCGTGACCATGCCGGGCTGGAGCCGCTTCACGTTGTAGATGTCCATGAAGATGCGGCTCATGGCCTCCGGTTCGTTGCGGCGTCCGTCCGCCGCCGGGTAGCCGACCACGTACACGGGCCGGCCTTCCAGGTCCGGCGGAGCGTCGGCAGCGACCGGTAGCGGCGTCGGCAGCGGCCCGCCACCGCCCGCTGCCGGGGACACCCGGAGCAGCGCCATGTCGACGTCCCGGTGGATGCCGATGACCTCCGTGACCTTGAACTCGAACGACCCGTCGGTGGCGGGCGCGCCGAGTTCCTCGGCGGTGTCGATGCGCGCACCCATGCCCTGGCGGAAGGTGAACCCGCCCTCGCCGTCCGCACGGCTGAACTCGGCCGCGACATGGCGGTTGGTCATCACGGCGAACGGCGAGACCAGGAAGCCCGTACCCAGCCAGTCCAGTTCCGCGTGGCCGGAGACCTCCACCCTGCCGACCCGCTCGATCGACGCCCGGATGCCCGGCCGCTGCCCGTCCAACAGAGCCCAGTCGCCCAGCTGCGAGGCGAAGTCCTGGCCCTGGACCAGGATCGCCGGGCGGCCTTCGAGCAGGACGATCGCCTCCACCCCGAAGGACTCGTCCGCGTCGACGTCGTCCCGGCGGCCCGCCGCCAGTTTCTCCAGCCCGCGCACCCCGGCTTCCAGCACCCTGGCCCGCTCGTCCCGGGCGGCACGGCCGATCTGCGCGGCCGCCGCCTTCTCCCGGGGCAGCTCCTCGGCGGACTCGAGGATTTCGGCGTCCAGCCCCTTGCGTACGCGTGCGGCCACCTCCAGCAGATCCTCTCGGAAGACCTGCTCGGGCCCGGTCGCCACCGGTGATCCACCGCGCATCTCACACCTCCTGTGATCGTGCCCGTCGTGTCAGCGCGACTGGGCCGCAGCGATCTCGTCGTGGATCTGCGGGTTGTGCTCCCGCAGGTGCCGCATGATGGCACTCAGTTGCGTGCCGACGTTCACGAAGGCCGTGCTCTTGCCCTGGAAACTGACGTCCGTGACGCGCCGCGTGCCGCGGTGCAGGGCCACCACCGTCCAGTCGTCGGTCAGCACGGGGGAGCCGGAGGAGCCGCCCCGGGTGTCGGTGAAGTAGCGCACGTCCGTGTCGTCCGCCTCGAAGGCGAGGTTGTTGCGCAGCGCGATCCGCTTCGGCTCCCCACCCGGGTGCTGAATGATGTTGAGTGCCACCGGCGTGTCCTTGGCCACCGCCAGCGGCGCGGTGGCGATGCGGAGGAAAGTGTCGGGCGGGGCGCCGGTCAGGCGCAGCACGGCGTAGTCGAGCTCCTCGTCCCAGGCCACGAGTTCGCTCGCCTGTGCCTCCTCGCCGTGCGTGTCGTCCTCGCTCAGGTAGTCGAACCGGGAGCGCGACCCCTGGGCCTGGAGCTGGAGGTCCGACGGGTCCGCCACCTGCTGCAGGCCGTCGGTGCGCTTGCGGGCGTTGACCACGTGGTGGTTGGTGACGAGGAGGCCGGGGGCGATGAGCCAGCCCGTGCCGCTGTGGGGCAGTGCCACCGGCTGGAGCAGGGCGCCCCCCTGGTACGGCAGCACCTTGATGCGGGCGACCGAGGAGCCCGCCTGCTCTCCGCCGCTCAGGAAGCCGAAGGGCACCGTGTCGTCCCGGAAGATGATCTCTTCCTTGGTTTCCCCGGTGGGGACATCGGGTGCCACGTCGGGCTCGCCGGCCGCGTCGCGCGCCACCCGGTCCAGTGCCTTGAGGATCACGTCGCGGGCGGCCGCCTCGGTGAGCTGGTCGGCGGCGTTGCGGAGCCAGACGGCCAGCGGAACGGTGCCGTCGATCAGCCGCTCCACCCGGTTCATCTCGTTGAGGTCCGAGTGGACCTGTTGGCCGGGCGCCGCGAGGAGCGGCAGCGAGGCGCGGTACTTCGGGAGGATTCCCGCGAACAGCAGACTCCGCAGGGCCGGGTCCGTCAGTCCTGCCTCCACCGCCGTGTCCCGCAGCTGTACGACGTCGTCCTGGGAGAGATACGTGTCGCTCATGGTCGATCAGGCCGCTCGGTGGCCGTTCCCTTCGGCTGGGCTCTCTGCTGAGGGGTCCGCCTCGCCCGGCTCCGAGGCGACCGGCCCCGTGCCCGTGGGTACGGCCGGGCCGGGGGCGCCGGCGCCCATTGCCGCCGCCACGCCCGAGGCGAGCTCGCCGCTCCGGTCGTCGAGGGTCAGGAGGCGCCCGGCGAGCCGGTCGAGCGTCCCGAGTCGGCGCGCCTCACGCAGCATGCCCGGCACGCCCTGGTGGGTGGCCCCGGTCGCGGACCGGAGGACGGCAGCAGAAGGGTCGGGCGAGCCGGCGGAGTCTTCCAGAAGCCGGAGCAGCGAGGCCCGCAGCTCGGGCCGCGCGGCCACCACCCGGGCGATCGCCTCGCCGAGTATCTCCAGGACCCCGTCCTCGGTCTCGGGCAGGCCCACGACGTCCAGGGCGTGCTCCAGGATCCGCGGGTGGTCGCGCGAGACCTCGGCGACCGCGGCACGCACCAGGGCGGGTTGCCGGACAAGCTCCGCGTCGGGCAGCTGCTGCAGTCGTGCGGCGAGCCTGCTCCCGGCGTCCTGATCGTGTTCCTCGGTGCGGGACGCCAGCTGTGCACGGGTCAGCAGGGCGCCCAGCGCTTCGAAGTCCTTGCCCAGGCCCGTGGCGATCTCCTCGGCCTCGGCGAGGTCGTCGTCGGCCTCCGCGAGGTCGCCGTCCGCCTCGGCCAGCCGCGCCGAGACGAGGAGCAGCTCCAGCTGCAGTGCGGGGAAGCCGTCCTCATCGGCGCGCTCCACGGCCGCGTCGGCGGCCGCCCGGGCTTCGGCACGACGGCCCAGCCGGTCCAGGGTCTCGACCCACAGCGGGTGCAACGGGCTGCCCGAGGTCCACGGCCGCCGCCCCTCGATCCGGGCGGCGGCCGCCTCGGCGTACCCCTGCGACAGGAGGTCCTCGACCTCGCGGGCGGCGATGCGCTCCCAGTCCTCCTGGTCCGCCTCCGCCATCACCTCGTCCGGGGTGTGGCCGCCGAAGCGCCCGGCCAGGTACGCGGCGGACCGCCCCGCCATGTCCTCGTCGGCCCCGACGAGGAACTGCTCGACACCGGGCAGCCAGCGCAACTCCACCTCGCGCGGGCTCTCGTTCAGCCGCAGCCGGTGGTAGATCTCCTCGGCTCGCGGCTCCAGGCCTTCGCGTGCCGCGTAGTACGTCACCGCGCGCTGCCCGACTGCCCGCATCACGTCCGCACGGGCGCGGTCGGCCAGCCGCAGCATGATGGCCCGCAGCTCGGCCCGGTGGCGTAGGGTCCCCGGGCCGGCGGATTCCACCTGGTCGAGCCCGGAGAACAGCTCGAAGAGGCGCTCCGCCTCCACGTCGGAGTCCACCGTCAGTCCGCACGGACCGGCGAGGACGTCCCGGATCAGTCCGGGGGTGATGGTCCGCAGTGCCATTCCGGCCTGTGCCAGGGCGCGGACGTCCGGGTCCCCGATGCGCCTGAGGATCCGCTCGTAGAGGGTCCCCTGGATGAGCATCTGGTCGACCTTGCGGTACAAGTGGCGGCGCCGCCGGGGAAGGCTCTCGATCAGTTCGTTCAGCGATTCGGCCCGGCCGCCCTCCTGCTCGGCTGCCCGCGCCGCCAGCTTCAGACTCAGGGGATTCCCGCCCACGCGGTCGGCGAGCTTCTCGGCGAGACGCTCGTCGGTCACCCCGCAGGAGACCAGGAGGGCCACTGAGGCCTCCGGGCCGAGGTCGTTCAGCTCGATGGTCAGGGGCTCCACCACTCGGGCCGGATGGTGCTGCTTCAGCAGCCGCCCCGCGACGACGGTCCGCAGCCGCGGGTGCACCTTCTGGAGCGCAGACCAGAGACCCCACATGCGGCCGAGCTCCGGGGAACCGCTGTACAGGGCCTCCTCGAAGGAGTCGATCACGAGAACCAGGGGCGGCTGCTCCGCCGCGGGCACCCCCACTGCCTGGACGACGAGGGTGGCGAGCTGCGCCGCCAGCATGCCCTCGCGTGCCGAAGCCAGGGCGTGCACCCCCGACTGGGAGAGCCGCGCCATCGTCGCCCGGGTGGTGGCGAGCTCGTAGAGCTCTTCGACCGTGCCCTCCTCGGCCCGGTGGAGGCCGACCGTCTCCTCGCACGCATGCGCCAGGGCGTCGAAATCGGCGTGGTGCTCGGGGTACTGGACGCTGAGCTGCCGGGCCATCTCCGCGATCAGGGTGGCCGGTTCGTGGGCCGAGAGGGTGGGCCTCGCGAAGTCGACGTACGCGAAGGGGAACGTGGTGGGGAAGTCGCGCAGGCTGTCCCGGAGGAACGTCGCGAGCAGGGTGCTCTTGCCGACGCCGCTCAGACCGTGGACCAGCACCGGCCGCTTCGTGCCGGTGCCGACCGCCCGGGTGAACTCGTCCTGGAGCGCCGTGGGCAGTCCGATGTAGGCGCGCAGTCGGGCGAGTTCCTCGGCGCGCCCCTGGAAGGAGCTGCGTTCGAGGCGTTCGAGGGGCTGCATCAGTCGTGCCCGGTCGAGTAGCTGCTGGACCTCCGCGCTCTCGGGGATGCCGGTGATGCCCGGGATCTGCGCGAGCCACAACACCGCCTGCAGCGTGTGCGGCAGCTCGTCCAGCCTCTGGTGGGCGAGGTTCGGGGGCGTGCCGTCGAGATAGGCCAGTGCGATGTGTTCCGGACACCGGCCGGGCGGGATCTGCTCCAGGTTGGCCCGCAGGGCGCGGCGGGCCTCTTCCGGACCGGCGAAGCCGCCCAGCGCCGTGTCGCGGACCTCCGCCTTGAGTACCCAGCTGAAGGTGTTGCGCGCGCCGACGGCCCGGCAGTCGCGCAGCAGCTCCACCGCGGCCGCCGCGGAGGGCTCCGCCTCGCCGGGCAGCTTCAGCCGTGCGGGGTCGAACCGGCTCAGCAGGGACGCCGCTTCCCGGTAGGCCTTGCGCAGGTCCGACACGTCTGCGGGGCCGGGGGAGGCCGCGGCGGCGCTCAGTTGCTCGCTCAGGCGCGCGCCGAAGTCCTGACCGGGGCCGAGCGTGCCGTAGAGGCGGACCGACGCCGCTGCCGCCGTGCAGATCTTGCGCATGTAGCTGTCAGGGCCGCAGGCCTCACAGGCCTGGAGAACGGTGGGGACGGCCGTTTCCACGAGGGCGGAGATCCGCTGGACGTCCGGGGGAGTCGAAGTCGAAGCCTCAGTGAAGAACTGCCGGAAGAACTCGTGCAGATCCTCCGGGCCGAACATCCGGGCCGTGTCCCTGACCTCGTTCTTGCGTATCTCGTACGGGAGCTGGCGCATCGTCGGCGAGTACCCGAGCAGCACCAGCCGCGGCGGTACGTCCGGCGGCGTCGGCCTCTGCTTGTGGATGGTCAGGGCCAGCTTGCCGATGCAGTCCCAGACGTCGGAATTGACGTCGAGCTTGTCGCAGTCGTCCAGCACCAGCCAGTACTGCCCGCGCGCGGTGGTGGCCTGGTTGACGACGCGGTGCACCGCCGCATCGATTTCCGGTAGTGGATCGTTCAATTGTGTCGGATTCAATGGCGAGAGGGGCGAGAGGGGCGAGAGGGCCGTGCTCGAGAGCGTCCGTGGGACCGGGTTCGGGTCCGCGACGGACTCGGTGAGCCGCTGGACCAACTGCTCGGCGGTCGAGGTCCGGTTCAGCGTCACCCGCACCGGGCGGAAATTGCAGTGCTCGCCTATGTGTCGGATCAGTTTGTAGCTGTAGGAGCGCCCACTGTCCGGCTCTCCGTCCACTACCAGTACGGTTTTGTCGGGATTTTCGAAGAATTCGCGGAGCCGCTTCCTGAAATCACCTCGGTCGATGAACACCTCGGCACCGTTGCTGAGCACATTGCTGAGGAAGAAGTCCTGGGGCGAAATGTGCAGCCGCACCGCCTCCTCCAGCTCGCTCTTGAGGCGCTTGGCCTCTTCTCCGGCCGGGATGGAGGTGAGCGTGTCCATCCGGACGAGCGTGCTGAGGAGCTGGAGTTGCATTTCGATGCCACTGTTCCGCACTGCCTCGACCAGGGCGACCGAATTGTCGCTGCTCACGTAATTCAGTGGGATCTTGCTCACGAACTCGGGTGGGAATCCGAACTGGACCAGCTTGGGTCGGGGTTCGCCGGAAATGAAGAAGTGGTCTCGCACCATTTCGGTGACGAGTCCCCATTCGGTATCCTTGGGAGACATACCGCACCTGCACATCCGCCGAAGCGGCGCGGAAAGACGGACTGCCTGATACCTGTCATGGTTTCACTCGGCCAGGTCACTCGCAACGCGGCCGAACAGTGTGGGCAGCTCCTGCTGGACGGGCGCGCTGCGCAGGTACTGGGCGATGCCGTGGTGATTGTCGCTGTCGTTCCTGACCAGGTGGTCGGTGACGAGGCCGGGCGGTTCGTACTCGGGCCGCAGCCAGTGGTCGAGCGCCACCAGGTCCCGCAGGTCCGAGACGTTGGACCAGGCCGCCACACCCACCGGGACCGCCGGCGGGTGTGCGAGCCGGTCCTGGACCTCGGTGATGCCGAGGGGAGACCCCACGCTGACGAACAGGGCGACCTCCCGTCGCTCCTCGCGGAGCACCTCGTACGCGATGACCGAGCCGAGGCTGTGCCCCAGCACGCAGAGCGGACCGTCGTGCACGCCGGCCAGCTCGCCGCGGACGACCTCGCGCATCGCTTCGCCGACGCCACCGAAGAAGTACGCGTACACGTCCTCGAAGGTGAGCTTCACGAGCAGCTCGAAGACGGGTGCGCGCATGAAGAGGGGGAGCGGCAGCGCCTCGGCCAGGTCTGATGAGGCCGGTGCGGGCGCCGCGTCCTCGGCCCGGCCGAGGGTCTCGGCCGAGTAGGTCATCTTCGCCAGCCAGTTCGCCAGTTGCTCCTCCCCGGCCTGTGCCGACCGTCTCCCGAGCGCCGGACCCGCTTTCCGGCGCGCCTCGCGGAGCGTCTGCTCGATGAACTCCTCCGGAGTCCGCGGCACACCCGGGTCCGGGAGTCCCCGGATGGGCGGCGGCGGGCCGCCGGACAGCGGGTCGGGCTCGTCGTCGGGCAGGGGGGTGGCATACCGGACCGGCGCCCAGTAGGCCATCCGCGACGCCGCGCCCATGTCCGTGCCGAACAGCGCCCTGTCCCACTGGGCCTTGAGCAGTTCCTTGCGGACCTTGTTCCCGTTTCCGTGGACGTAGACGACGGTGGCGTCGTCCATCTCAGCTGTCCAGGACCACGTCGTCGTAGCTCTCCAGCCGCTTCCAGCGCTCCGCGGGTGCGCGGGTGACGGGCATGAGGTCGGCGGCCGGCAGCGGCCCGAAGTCGAGGCCGGTGAGCTCGACGATGTCGGTGACGGGCACCTGGAACGTGCGGAACGGGCCGAGCGGTGGCGGATCGCCGGGCCGGGCACCCGCCATCGCCCGCTCGCGGTCCCGGCTGAGGTCCGGGCTCTGGTCGAGGATGTACCCGGTCGAGGCCAGTCCGCCGTTCTGGACGAAGGCGGCCACCTTCCAGAACCGCAGCGGCACCTGGATGCCCCGGTAGGGCGGGTCGGAGTCGTGCAGGACGGGACCGGTGAAGACGGACAGCTTGCGGTCGAACCGGGCCGCGTGGTCGAGCAGATGGTTCTCCAGCCCCTGCCACAGCTCCTTGCCCTGGTTGAAGGCGTCCTGCTGCGGGGCCGCGTTGGTGAAGTGGAAGGTGTCGGTGTTCGCACGGCCGGCCTCGGCCGCGGCGCCCCAGACCGGGTCCAGGCGGCGGACCAGGTGCCCCCGGTCCAGGGAGTTGTCGCGGTAGATGTCGTTGCCGGCCTGCTGGGTCTCGGGGACGCGGGGGTCGAACCCCCAGTTGTCGTCACGGGGTACGTCCTCCACGAGCCGCTCGCCGTCGATGCAGACGGCGGTGGAGGCGGCCAGTCTGCGATCGGGGCGCAGGACGACGGTGAAGTGGGTGTAGGGGAGGACCACGGTCTCGATCCCGGTCGCCGCCGGCAGGGGGAGCGGGACGACGGCACCGAGGAAGGACTCGTCGTAGCCGGTGCGATCGGCGAGGGAGCCCTGGCGCGCCTTGGCGTCCGTAGCCCGGTCCGGTGGCGTATCAATTGCGTTCATAAAATAGCAATACCGCACACAAGTGATCGTTTACGGTGCGGTGCGACGGGCCACCCGAATAGCGGGCCTCCCGCCGGCTCCCCTCGACAGGCCCGATCGGGCGGCGTCCCCAACACCCCGATTCAGGCGGCGGCCGCCGCGGAACCCATGCTGTCGACCCCCCTGACCGCCACGCCCCGAGGAGTGCCCGTGCCCACTGGCCTGTCCATCCACATCGGTCTGAACAAGGTTGATCCCGAGGCGTACGACGGCTGGGACGGCAAGCTCCTGGCCTGCGAGAACGACGCCCGCGACATGGCGTCGGTGGCCCGCGCCGGCGGGTTCGGCGACACCGTGATCCTGACCGGTGACGGCACGGTGGAGAACATCACCGGGGAACTGCGCAAGGCGGCCGGACGGCTCAAGAGCGGGGACATCCTGCTCTTCACCTATTCGGGCCACGGCGGCCAGATGGACAACGTCGTCGGATCGGACGACGAGCCCGACCGGCTGGACGAGACGCTGGTGTTCTTCGACCGCCAGTTCCTCGACGACGAGCTGTACCGGGAGTTCCGACGGTTCGAGGAGGGGGTCAGGATCTTCGTCCTGCTGGACTGCTGCCACAGCGGCAGCGCCATCGAGTCCCTCCAGGGGCTCCTCACCCCGGAGGCGCTGCAGTCGCAGTTCCAGACCCGGGACCCTGGTCAGGTGGAGGCGGCGTCCCGGCTGATGCCGCTGCTCAAGCAGCAGCAGATCTTCGTCCGGGACAGGCCGTTCTACGAGGGCCTCCAGCGCGAACTCAAGGACGCCAACGGCGGCCGCCCGGCGCCCGGCGCCGTGCTCATCGCCGCCTGCCAGGACAACCAGGTGGCGTCCGACGGAGACGTCAACGGACTGTTCACCGCGAACCTTCTCAAGGTGTGGGGGAAGGGAGCCTTCCTGGGCGACTACCGCACCTTCCACCGCGACATCCAAAAGCGCATGCCCGCCAACCAGAGCCCGAACTTCTACACGACGGGCAGCCCGTCGGACGGCTTCCTCAAGCAGAAGCCGTTCACCATCTGACACGGCTGCCGTACCGCTGCCCGTGCGGGCAGCCCGAACGAGCGGGCCTCTCAGCCGCGACCGCCATCGGTTCCCTTCGCCGTGGCCAGGCGCCAGGGCGCGAACGCGCCGGCCGTGCGCGGCAGGAGGCCCGCCAACTCGGGGCAGTGCCGCACCACCACACTGCTCATGCCATTGCGCTCGATCCAGTCGATGCCCAAAGGGGTGTACACCTCGGGCCTGAAGTCGACCGTGAGGAAGCGATCGCTCTGCAGGCGGCGGGTCGCCATCAGGATGAAGATGCGGAAGGCGGTGTCGCTGAAGCCGAAGCCCTGCGGCGGGTTCTCGGCGAAGAGACCGACCATGGTGTCGATGTGATCGACATCGCGGTAGACCTCCTTCAAGCGTGCGACGGTCTCCGCGTCGCACGACACGTCCTCGAACCGCCGCACGCGCGGCTTGTGCAGACCGGCCCGGAAGTCGTTGTAGCGCGGTACACCGCGACGCCGCGCCCGTACCAGATCGACCACGGACAGGTCGATGACCTCGCCGTCCCGCTCGAACGACCGCAGGGCGTGCGGGTAGTTGTTCAGCGTGATCGCGCCGGGATGAGCGATGCCGAGCGAGTACAGCGAGTTGGCCAGACCGGCCTTGCGGATGAGCGCCTCCGCAGCGGGGCCCTGCACGTCGTTGAAGCCGAGGGTGTCCAGACTCCGGCCGAGCCGGTGGTCCACGATCTCGAAGTCGTCGGGGAGCAGCGGGTGCATGCGGTAGACGGTGACGAAGTCCTCGGTGAGCGAGTACGGAGCGGAGTGGTGGTCCGGCAGGGTCTCGGGGATGCCGGTCAGTGAATGCGCCTCGAAGAGCCACAGCCCCAGTTGTTCGAGCCACTTCTTCGGCGGTCCCTGCCAGTTGGTCTTCAGGCCGACGTCGATCACTTCGGTGGCGAGGATCGCGGGAGTCCACTCAACGGTGTGGATCTTCGCGATGAGAGCCGAGACGACCAGCCGCGCCGTGTGGTAGACACGGTCCTCGCTCAAGGCCGGGTACTCCTGCCGCAGTGCCTCGCACACGGCGTTGTGCTCGCGGGCGAAGAGGGTCTGCATGGCGCTGAGGCCGTACCACCAGCTCTCCGCGAACCCGGTGAGCGGGAGGCCGTCCGGCCCGGCCGGCAGATGGCCGTCCTCCAGGCGCAGCGCGGCACCGCCCCCCGGCTCGCGCAGAGACCTTCCGGTGTCCTTGTCGCCGCCGTAGATTTCGGAGCCGTCCCACCAGTGGGACGCCGCGTTGGCGAACAGCGTCGGCGGACCCTTGCCGTCGGCCGGGTACAGGCCCTCGTTCTCGGCGAAGCGCATGACGTTCTCGGGACGTCCGCCCGGAGTGTTGCGCCACGTGACACCGGGAGGGAGCGGCACCTCGACGGACTTCGTGCCGGTGGGGTAGCGCTTGTGGTTGACCCAGTCGTGCACCTGGAACTGGATCCAGGCGGCGGCCAGGACGTTGAGGGAGCGTGCCGGAATGAAGACGTCGCGGTGCAGCAGCTCGCGACTGACGGTGACCGGGTTCGGCACTTCGAACAGCTCTGGTTGGTAGACGGGCGCGAGGTTGCGGCCGAAGGCGGACCCGACAGCGCCCATCTTCGGAGCGGACAGGTCGTTGTAGGTGCCGTCGTAGCTCCGCGCGAGCCGCATGTCTTCGTCGATGGGATCGGGGACGGGCTGGGCTCTGGGCGGTGCCTCGCGGAGCTCGGTGTCGAGCAGATTGTCCTGGCGCAACTTCTGCCGAAAGGCCAGGAGGTTCAGCAGACCAAGGCTCGTGGGCAGCCGGTGCCAAGGGACGAATCGGTTGAGGCCGCGGAAGGCGGCGCGCAACGGCACGCCCAGTACGGTGTTGCGCCGCGGCTCGACATGGGCGAACCGGTGACCCAGTCGGTGGGCGCTGCTGGCTTCGTAGGCGACCTTGCGCGCACGGTTGAGGTTTCCGAGGGGCCGAAAGTCCTCCGTGGTGTTCCACGGGTTGAAGGCGAGCTCGTCAACGCGTGCGGCTGATGCGCGGGCCTCGGCGGAGCTGATGTCATGGCACGGGATGGTCAGCGTCGCCACCCGCACGAGGGGCGTGTCCCCCTCCTTCCACTCGGCCGCGCCGTCTTCGACGGGCGTCCGGCGGGCATCCACGTAGCGCTGGAGGTACAACTCGAAGACGACGTCCGCCTCCTTCAGCCTCGTTGCGAGTTCGTGCTGAAGGAAATCGGGGTCGGCGGCGGAGGGTGCGGGGGCCGACGGGGCGTCGGCCGCGGGGCTCAGCTGGTAGCGCACCGGCCCCGCGTCACCCCACAGGATGGCGCCGCGGCTCCAGTACGTCTCTAGTGCCAGGCTGCTCACGGGGCGGCTCGTACCCGCCCGCACGTTGCGGCGCATGCGCGCGGCCGTGGACCAGCCGACCGAGAGCGGCAGGGTGACGAACAGCGCGACGGCCTTCCGCAGCGTCGAGTCGGCGCCCGCCATGGCCTTCGCGAATTCGACGAACTCGACCGCGTTGCGCGCGTGCGAGACCGGATGGCTCGTCATCAGCAGGTCGTGCGCCTCGCCCGCTCCTGCCGCGATGCGCAAGGCCGCTCCGCGCATGTCGGGGGCGTGGTCGGGCTGGCGGGCGCCGTTCGCATTGGAGAGCCGCACGGTGACGGGGTACTCGGCACCCGGTTGTGCGAAGCCGGACCGCAGGTCGGGGGGCAGGTCGCCGATGAAGGCCAGACGCGCGTTCTCCGCGCCGAGAACGGCCTTGGCGTGGAACGTGCGTGCGAGGTCGGAGGCTCCACTGCGCTTCCTGGTCTTGAGCTGGACCCGCATGAGCTCGCGGGCGAGCCGCTCGAAGACGAGGCGTTCCGCCTCGGGGTTGCCGCCCATGTAGTGCTCGTACTGCCTGGTCTCGGCCATGTGTGCCTCTTCGCCAAGGCGCACCCCGCTCTCCGGACGCAATGCCGGCGGACGACGAGGTGACGCTGCACGGCTGCCCGGGAGCGGGTCCGCGGGCACCTGGGTTACACACGGCAACCCTGACTCAGTGGTGCGGCCGCGTCGCGCGGAACAACGCAGACGGGTGGCATCCGCCTCGCGCCCCCGTAGACGTCCGCCGTACGAGCTCTGCGCGCGCCGTGAAGGGCGACGGCGGCCCTGTCACTCGTACGGTCCACTCCATGTGCGGGAGCGGGATGCGCAGGGTACTGGCAGACTGGTTCTGGAAGATCGCACGGCAGCGTTGTCCGGCGCGTGCGAGCGCTTCTTCCCGCATCAGTGGGCCACTACGGCCACCACAGCTCCTCGCCCGAGGCGTCATTCCCGCATCCGGGGACGCTCGGGGCGTCTCCGTCACAAACGCGGGGGAGTGGACGAGGGAACGGCGATGAGGGTTTACGAAGCCATAGTCAAGGGCCTGGAAGACATCGGAGTTCGGGCCGCTTTCGGCGGTGCCGGAGAGAACGCCGCCGGCCTGATGCTGGCCCTGAAGCATTCGCAGCAGATCCGGCCGATCATCACGCGGCACGAGCAGGCCGCGTCCTTCATGGCGTGCGGCCACGCGATGTACACGAACGAATTGGGCTTCTGTTTCGCAACGGCAGGTCCCGGTGCGTTCAACCTGTTCTCCGGTCTGGCTGTCGCGATGTCCGACTCCTACCCCGTCCTGGCAGTCTCGGGATACGCCTCGAGGGCATGGCAGGGATGGGGCTCCCTCAACGAAACCTCGGGCCTGAACCGGACGCCCGACTCCCGGGCCATGTTCGCCGCCACGACGAAGAAGTCCTTCCTGCTCGCCGACGCCGCCGACACGTGCGACGTGCTCGAGGAAGCCGTCAACATCGCCTTCGAGGGAAGGCCCGGACCGGTGCACATCCACGTTCCCGAGGACCTCACCCACCGTGGTGTCGAGGTGACGGACTTCCGGCACATCCGGCTCGACGTGGCCCCGGTCGTCCCGGATCGGGCCCGCGTGGCGGAGATCGCCTCGGTGCTGGCCGACGCCCTCACACGGCGCAAGCGCATCGTGGCGCTCGTCGGGTTCGGCGCGATCCGCAGCGGCGCGGGAGCGGAGGTCCGGCGCTTCATCGAACGCTTCCAGATTCCCCTGCTCACCACGCTGGACGGCAAGGGCATCGTCTCCGAGGGTCACCCGCTCTCGGTGGGTGTCTTCGCGGACAGCGGACACTCCAGTGCGTGGAAGGCCTTTCGCGAGGCCGACGTCGTGCTGTGCGTCGGCAACTCCCTGAATCAGCACGCCACGTTCAACTACCGCGAAGACCTCTTCGAGAACAAGGTGCTCGTCCATGTGAACATCTCCGAGACCGAATTCCACAAGGCCTACCGGCCCGACTACGCGCTGCTCTCCGACGCGCGCCTCGGGCTGGCCGCCCTCCACGAGGCACTGGACGAACGGGTCGGCGACGTCCCGGCGGTCGACGTCGACGGCCGCGACTACGAAGCCCGTCACATCACGCACCTGACCGGAAAGATTCACCCGGGGGAGCTGGCCCAGACGATCGGCAGGATGCTGCCCCCACGAGGTGTTCTGCTCGCCGACGCGGGAGCACACCTCGCCTGGCTCGGCTACTACGTGGAGCTGGAGGAGGGGCAGAACTTCCGCAAGGTCGGTTCCTTCGGGCCGATGGCCGGCCATGTCAACGGCGCCATCGGAATGAAGGTCGCGCACCCGGAACGGACCGTCGTCGTCGGGTGCGGCGACGGATGCTACTCCTTGTCCGGCTTCGAGCTGATGACCGCCGTCGAGAACGACATCCCCGTCATCTGGATCGTCTTCGACGACCAGGAATTCAAGCTGATCAAACTGTTCCAGCTCGTCACCTACGGGGAGACGGGGCTCGTCGAGTTCCAGAACCCGGACTTCGCCGCGTACGCGCAGGCGTGCGGCGCCGACGGCTACCGCGTCGAGACGCTGGGGGAGTTCGAGAAGGCGTTCCGTGAAGCGCTCGCCTCCGGCCGGCCCTCCCTCATCGACGCCCGGATCACGCGATGGGCCGTACCCCACTACAGCCCCTCGCCCGACGGAGTCATCGCCGGCCTCGTCGAGACCATCGAGGCACGCTTGCGCGGCTGACGGCGTCCGTGAAGGGACAGCAGCATGAACGACCCGATGAACAACCACAGCCGTGCCGGGTTCGATGCCCTCGTGAACCGCCCGCTGCTCACGTCGATCTGGCGTCGCCGCACCCACCGGGTCAGCCGCGGCAGCTCGGTCGAGGCCGGTTCGATGAGCTGGGCCTCCACCGCGCCACGAGCCCCGCTGACAGAGCTCGAAGAGGCCGTCCTCATCGCCATCACGGGCTGCTCCGGCCTCACCATGCCGGACCGTCCTTTCGCGGACCCCCGCGACGGCAAGCCCATCATGGCCAAGCCGAACCTCAACATGGCCGGCCGGACCGCGGGCAGCCCAGACAACGCCCAAGGCACGCACTTCTTCCTGATCAACGACACCGGCACCTACTTCCTGCGCAACCTGCCCCCTGCATCCGACGGAGGGGCGTCGGCGCTAGACCCGGAAACCCTGTGTGCGCGCGCCGCCGAGGCGAAGGTGCAGCTCCTCGACCACCGCATCGACGTACCTGAAGGAGAGCGGGACTTCCCCGCCTACCTCGACTCGAACCGGTTCCTGTCGAACCTCCCGGGCACCACCCTCCTCTTCCCTGTGGTGGACCTGTCACGGCAGTACATCAACGGGCTGATGTACCTGCTGACCCAGCCCGAGGGGGCACGGCCGGCGATCGTCGACGACCGGAACCTCTACCGCTCGGCGGGCGTGCGCAAATGGGTGAAGTCGGGGTTCCTGAACGAAGACATCAAGCTGCCCCTGGGATTCATCTGGGCCATGCGGACGCAGATCGAGGCCGACCTGCTGCTCCAGAACCTCATGCTCACCGCCGACGCCATGGGTCTCGGAGCCTGGATCCACGCCTCGATCGCCCCGTCGATCATGCTGGGCGACCCGAAGTTCCGTCCCGCCTACGGTCCCATGCTCGACTTCGACTGGACCGTCCCGCGGTGGAGACCGGCGGACCTCCTGCGCTGGCAGGTGCCGCTTCCGCGCTACGCAGACCTGAGGGCGACCGCCGTAGGCCTGCGGCACAACGGTGAACACCTCATCAAGGCGATGTGTCCGCCCAACTACGGCACCATGGGCGAGGCGGTCGACGCCGTCGTGGCGGGGAAGTTCGGGCCGGCGGGCATCTACTCCGACGAGGGGCTGTTCGCGCGCATCTACCGGGGGGACTTCGGAAGGCAGTACCTGCACGAGGCCAGCGACTACTCCGCCGACGTCATCGCGTGCACGCGGGACATCTGCACCTACATCTACGAGACTCACGGGCGGTTTCCCGCCCACTGCGACACGATCCACGTACCCGGCGTGTGGCTCCAGGCCCATCACCTCGAGAACGCCTACTACGAGCGGTACTTCCGCGACGGTCTGACCGAGGCCCACCGCACTCACGACGAGTACTGGCACGGGGAAGGGTGACGGGACCTTGAGAACGGGACCTTGAGAAACGGACCTGTCCGGGACGGTGACCGTCCCGGACAGTCCTGAACCCCTCGTGGTACCGGGCCGTCAACCTCAGTCGATCCGTTGACAGATGGCCACCGGCAGTTTCGGTGACCAGGTCTCGGTGCTGTGGTCGTAGGCTTGGGCATAGCCGTTGTTCCCGGGGGCGCAGGGAGCGGTGATGTTCGTCTCCAGATAGACGGCCCCGCCGGGGATGCCGGAGTTCGTCTTGGCGGTCACGGTGCTGTGGTACCTGATCTTGCCCGTGTTGTACTTGACGACCACGTAGACCTTGCCGCCGAGGGTGAAGTTGCCACCACCGATCTTGAGATGGCCTCGGTAGGTGTACTGGAACAGGTAGAGGTCGCCGGGCGCCTTGTCCAGAGCGGCCGGAGTCGTCGACAGGCCCTGGGTGGGCAGGCCGACGGGTGCCGCGTCGGCCGTCGCCGTCGCCATCGGTGTGACGCCCAGGCCGACCACGGCCAGCGCTGTCGCGGTTACTGCGGAGCGGCGCGCCCAGCCAGAGGCCGGGCGTCGGAACGTGTGCATGGCTGCTCCCTTTCCCTAGGACCCGCACCTGCCGAAGGTGACCACGTAGGTGCCGGCCTGGCTCTGGTTGGCTCCGGCCGGGTCCGCCGCTCCGCCCCTGGACGCGGCACCTATGTCGGTCAGGGAGGGGTCGCGGATGATCTCGGCGTGGCCCTGCGTACTGATGTTCAGCCACCAGTTGACGGCTGCCTTCGGAGTGCCGGCTCCGCCCCACCCGTTGTAGACGATCTCGCGGCCCTTCCACGCCCCGCCGTTCGCGCAGTAGCCGCCGTCCTTGATGCGGCGCCCGATCTGTTCGTTGGCGGTTCCGGAAACCTGCGGGTTCTGGTGCGGATTCTTGCCCTTGCCCCACCACTTCTGGGCCAAGGAGGCGTTCAGGTGCGTACGGGCCGCCGACGTCAGCTCGGAGCTGAGCGGAAGTTCCGAAAGACCGAGGCGCCGACGCTCGTCGTTGATCAGGCACACGGTGGCGAGGGTCTGGAACATGGTCCCGAAGCCGAAACGGCCCGGGTTTTCGGAAGGCGCTATGTCGTCGGCCTCGGGACCCATCGAGGTGCAGTCCACCGGGGTGGCGGCGGTCGGGGCGGCAGCGGCAGGGACGGCCGCCGGGACGGCCGGAACCGACAGGGCGACCGCGACTGCGAAGGAGACGACGGATGTGGCGCGCGAAATGCGGATTCTCATGGTGACTCCCTCCTCTCCCGCGTACCGGTACAGGAACGGGTCCGGAACTGGAGGCGGTGGGGACGGCATGGTGCGCCGCTTCCCATGGTGCGCCCCACCGGGCGGCTCTGCCACTCGCGGACCGTCAGCTGCTCCGGCCGCTATCGCTGGGCGCCTCCGGACCCGCGGTGCTTGACACCGCACCTCGCCGCGTGAGCGCGGCCTACCTCCGCGGCCTTGGTGCCGAGGTGGTGTCCGAGCGCCCGGTAGGCGTCGAACTGGGCGTGGTCGAACCACTGGTCGAAGGTGGCCTGGCGGGGGAAAGCCTTCTCCCGGAGGGCGTAACTGAGCAGCTCGTACGGCATGTCGGGGGTCAGACCGGCCTTCACGAAGATGATCGTCCCCTTTGTGTCGGCCGGTGCGTCGGGCGAGAACTGGACAGGTTCCGGGTACTCGATCGTGCCGCGCACCACGCAGGTGGCGGAGAACCGGCCGTTCAGGGAGGCCATCGGCACCTCGGGCGCGAGCGGTTTCGCGCTGCCGGGAACCAGGTTCAGCAGATCCTGGCCCTCGTCATCGAAGGTGATCGTCACTCCGAGGTCCTCGTAGGCGAGTGTGATCGCCTGCGCGAGGGTGGTCGCCAGCGGCGGCGAGTCCCCCGAGGCGTCGATGACATAGACGGTCCGGCAGCGGAGCCGGAGCATCTCGACCAGCCCGAGATTGTCGAAGTGCCCGCCGTCGGTGCACAGCAGCAGGGGAGTGGTGTCCGAGTACCGGCCCACCAGCTCCTGGAGCTGGTACCGCAGTCGCCGTACCCGCGGCAGCCGCGGCATGATCCGGTTGGGCCCGTACGTCGCCAGCTCCGCGAGGTACAGGGGATTGGGCACCCAGGTGCCGAGCCGCACGTTGGACAGCGCGAGCAGCCGCTCCATGAACATCGTCTGGGAGCCCATCGCGGAGGCGAAGGCCGCTCCGGACACGGCGACGGCGGACTGTACGGTCAGGTCGCGCCCGATCAGCGCCGGGGCGGTCTTCTGCAGGGTGCCGGTGCGGACCCAGCCCGTGTCGGGTCCGCCGCAGTAGTCGGAAGCGAAGGTGAAGGGGACGGCGGGCCGGCCGGGCGCGGTGCGGTTGCGCAGGGAGACGGCCGCGGAGGCGGCGAAGATGACCTGGGGGAAGCCCTCCACCCGCTGTGCGTAGGGGTTCAGCAGGGTCGGCTCGTTGTTGTAGTCGTACGGCAGGGCGCCGACCGAGCCGTCCTTCAATACCGCGCGGCGCACGGCGAAGGCGCCGGCCAGCCGTTGTCGGTAGAAGGGGTGCAGGCTGAATGTGGTCTGGTCGATGACGAGCGTCAGCACGATCAGGGCGATCGGCACCCCCCACTGCCAACCCGCGTGCCAGCTGCCCGCGTAGACGGCGGCCCAGGACATGAGGGCGAGGCCGAAGAACGTGACCAGGAGCAGAACCAGCCAGCACACCAGGGCCTTCACCCAGCTGCTGCCGACCTGCGTGACGAGGGACGTGCCGCCCCTGGCGAACGGACCTGCCTGCTCACCGTCCGGCTTCAGCCTCTTCACCGTTTTGTGTACCGCGGTGAACCACGTACCCGCGGCGGTCGCCGCCGCGGTGATCGCGCCGAGCAAGGCCACTCCCGCCCCGCTGTCGTCCCAGTACCCAGCCTTGCCGGCCTTGTGGGCCAGAGAGGAGAAGAACCAGATCACCGAAGGAAGGACGACCGAGTACGCGGCGACCGCCAGCGCGATGCCGGTGAGCGTGTTCACCGTGCTGCGCAGCCATGCGGGGCGGGACTTGTCGCTGCCGGCCCGCGCGAAGGCGTACCCGACGGACACCAGGCCGGCCAGGCCGAACAGGGCGAGGACGGGGCGCCAGGCGTTCGGGTAGAGGTCAAGGGACGCGTCGAACACGCCGGCTTCCGCCGCGAGGGGGCGGAGTTCGGTCAGTGGAACGTGCGAGTAGAGCTGATGCAGGAACTGACCTGCCACGGCGAAGACCAGCGCCAGCATGCCGAAGGAGACGGCCATCCCACGCAGCACCGCCCCCGCGGCGTTCAGCTTCTCCTTGGGCGCGTCCGCCAGGTACTTCGCGTGGCGGCGGATGTGGTCCTCCTCCGGGCTGCCCGGCGCGAACACGTCCGCGGGTTTCGCCAGACCGGGCCGCACCGAAGGGCTCCCGTCCGGGGCCCGGAGCCGGGCACCGGTCAGGGCCAGTTGGAAGGCTCCGGCGGTGTACCCGCCGCCGGACACCGACACCAGATACCTCGCCTCGAGCAGTTGGCCGCGCAGCGCCTGCAACGCGCCGAGGGTGACCGAGGCCGACCGGATGCCGCCGCCCGAGACGCAGAAGCCGAGCTCCGCGGGGTGGCGGCCGGGCGGCTGGTACGCGCGGGTACGCCAGCGGGTCACCGCGCTGTCCTCCGGGCTCCGGGCCTCGGCCTGGTGCGGCCCCGCCGGGTCGGGGGCGGTCCACTCGGGCCGGGGTTCCCAGTCGTGGGGCGCGGCGGGCGGGACGATCACGTCCGGGTCGCTCCACGGGCTCTCCGTGCCGTCCGTGAGCCTATGGGCGTGGGCCACGACGGGACGGGGGCGGTCCTCCAGCGCACTCCGCACGAAGGAGGGGTCCAGAACCCGGCGGCAGTAGAGGGTGACGACGATCAGGATGGCCGCCGCCACCAGCGGGACGACGAGCGCCCATTTGATCTGGGCGAAATAGGCCGCACGCGTCAGGTCCGGTACCGGGTCGGCGGCGAGCCGGTTCAGAGCCCTCCAGAGGAAGAGGTTCTCCACGCAGTCCGCAACCACCGGCACGGGGGTGAGGGCGCGGGCGCGCCGGGCCCACAGCCGGGTGGACTCCCGGTAGAGGAAGAGGTGCCCGAGCCCGAAGGCCCCGGCCAGGGCCGCCGCGTAGCCGGGAATGAACATGCGCCAGTCGAGAACGAGGCCGTCCTGGAACAGCTTGCTGCCGTCCCCGCCTTCGACGCCGTTCACGATGGTGCGGGCCTCTTCGGCCGTCGCCGCGAACTGCAGGAGCAGTTCTCCGTTCCCTGATGGCTTGTCAAGGAACGGCGGATCCACCGAGTACCAGACGATCATGCAGAGACCGGCAGCGAGCCCGAACAGACACAGCCCCACCGCCCAGCCCGGAATCTCTCGCAGCCTCAACTGCGTCGGAGCATTCGGCATGCACGCAGAGTAGTCAACCGGACTCCGCCCGGACGTCATTTGTACCGGTGCGCGCCGCCGGAACGCACAGGATCCGAGCGAGGTCGTAGTTTCGGGCTACGTCGCGTTCTGGCCGGCGCCGCTGTCCCCGGCCGGCGGCGGTGGGCTTTCGGGCGGTCTTGCTCGGAAGGGGTCCAGTCCTGCGGCACGTTCGTGGTACGGCAACCGCGACATCTTGGAGACCAGGGCCCACATCTGGCGTTCGCCGGCCAGCTCGCCCGGAAGGAGCAGCCCGAGGGATTCGGCGAGCGGTTTGCGTCCCGAGTTCACGAGTGCTCTCACGGCCGCAGCCCATTCGTCGGTTGCCGATACGGCCGCGCGGTACCACACCGGAATCAGGACGCCCGGCAGGACAATGGCCATGAGCAGCAGCGGGACATCGGGGTGGGCGGTGGTCAGGGCTGCCGCCGCACAGAGGACGACGGCGCAGTGGCCGAAGACAAGGGCAACGAAGAAGTCGACATTCGCGCGTGCGAGATCGACCTGTCGGCGGACCTGCTCCGGCGCGTTCCCGGTCAGTTCGTTCCACATCACCTGGGTGTCGAGGCGGAATCGGTCGTAGCCGTACTCCTCAAGCCGCCGGATCGCATTCCCCAGCCTCGTCGGTGCCAGCTGCTCGGGGGCGACCGGGTAGCGGGCGAGCCGTTCGCGGAGCAGGGCTCGCTGTACAGCGGTGCGCCGCCGGTCCTTACGGGCAGCCCGTGCGATCCGCGGGTGGGCGCGCAGGGCAGCCAACCGGACGCTGTCGTCCCGTGCCAGCCGGTTCTCCCGCTCCTCGCGCTCCAGCCGCATCAGCGTGAGCCGGTCCTGCAGATCCTGCTTGGCCTGACCCCGGCGAGCGCACCCGTACGCGGCGAACGCGCTGGGCCAGAGGGCGTACCCCTCAAGCACACGGTAGAGAGGGTTCTGCAGGGCGCTGAGGGCCAGCCCGAGGAGTACCGAGACGCTCAGCACTCCGACGGACAGTGGCGTGCCACCCGCCGACCACAACTTCGCGGACCAGCCGCGCCCCAGGCTCGGCCAGACGGCCACGACGAAGAGGCACACGTTCAACGCGGTCGGCAAGAGCCATCCCACCAGCACTGTCCACGCTCCACCCAGAGCGCTCTTGGCGATGTCACCCATGGGTCACCACTCTTCGTCATCGTCATCGAAGGGCGGTCCAGGCGGTGTGCTCTCGGCCGACCCGTCAAGCGGGGGTGAGGCCGACCCGGGGGCCGAAGGCGGGTCCGGCATCGACGCGGCAGAGCGCAACTCGGCAACGAACTCCAGGCACGAGGCGTAACGATCCTCAGGACGCTTGGCCAGCGCCTTCGCCATCACAGCATCGACACCGGGCGCGATCTCCGGACGCCTCTCGGAGAGGGCTGGGGGTGGATCGTGCATGTGTGCCAGCAGTAGCGCCATGTCGCTGTCGCGCTCGAATGGCGGCCGGCCGGCGATGGTTTCGTAGACGACACACGCGAGGCTGTACAGGTCGCACCTGCCGTCCAGCAGCCGGTCCGAGAACTGTTCCGGCGCCATGTAGTCGACCGTGCCGACGAACGTGCCCGCGGTGGTGAACCCGGCGAGCGACGGCGACTTCTTCGCCAGACCGAAGTTCGTGAGGTAGACGTCCTCGGGGTGGTCGCTGTCGGTGCCGGCGGCGACCAGGATGTTGGCGGGCTTGACGTCCCGGTGCACCAGATCGTGCGCATGGGCCGCGTCGAGTGCGGATGCCACTGGAGCGGCGATGCGCAGCGCGGCCGGAACGGGGAGCGGGCCCTCTTGGTCCAGCAGGACCCGCAGATCCGGACCGGGGACGTACCGCATGGCGAGGTACAGGACGCCGTCGGTCTCACCGGCTTCGAAGATCGGCAGGATGTGCGGGTGGTCGATCGACGCGGCAATCCGCGATTCGTGAGTGAAGCGGCGTCGGAAGGTGTCGTCACGGTGGAGCTCGGGGGCGAACAGCTCGAGCGCGACGGTACGGTCCAGGTGCAGGTCCGTGGCGCGGTAGACGACGGACATTGCCCCATGGCCGATCTCGCGCTCCAGCCGGTAGCCCGCAATCTCACTACCCTCCAGGGAACCTCGGCGTGCCTCCATCGATCAGCCACCACCTTCATGCCGGGAATCGCATCAGGGTCGCTCGGAGCCGTCGCCGCAGCACCGGAATCATTTGCCGAGGTTGGGAGGGATGCGGCTAGCCCAACGAGCCGCTCCTCCACAGTAAAGTCTACCTAAACCGGCTGATATCCGACTGCCGCTGGCGTGTTGGCGTGCGCCTGTGCGAGCGGGTCGCATGGTGACGGGCGCCCACCACGTACGCCGTGACATCGTGGTGCCATGACCATCGCAGTTCGCCCGGCGTCAGTCTTCGAGGATGTCCGTACCCTGGTAGGTCCGAAGTCACCTGGGGCGAACGTCTGCTGGTGCCTGAGCTACCGGATCCCGTCCAAGCTCAACAACGAGCTACGTGGGCCGGCCCGCGGTGAGTACGTCGCCGAGCTGTGTCGGACGGCACCCCCTCCGGGGGTGCTCGCCTACGACGGTGACGAGCCGGTCGGCTGGGCCGCGGTGGCGCCGCGCTCGGACACCTCCTTCGCGCGCAACCGTAAGATCCCGCACGTTGATGACCTGCCGGTCTGGTCGCTGTGGTGCATCCGCGTCCGCCCCGGTCATCGCAAGAGGGGAATCTCGCACGCCCTCATTGCCGGAGCGGTTGAGTTCGCCCGCACCCACGGCGCACCGGCCATCGAGGCGTACCCACTCGACAGCGGTGGCGCCAAAGTCGACGTGACGATGGCGTACGCCGGGATCCGGAAGAACTTCGAACGCGCCGGGTTCACCCACGCCGCCGACACCACTTCGGTGCTGGCCGGTCATCCCCGGGTCCTGATGCGGCTCGACCTGCGCTGAGCGACACGGACAGCGACGCCGTCGAAGGTCCGCCCGTCGTGCTTTTCCAGATCGAGCTGGTCACACACCGCCCTCGATGAGCGTCCAGCCCGAGGAGACCTGGGCGAGCGAGCCGACGTTGGCGTAGTTGCCGTTGACGAGCGTCGAGGTCCAAGCGGTCCCGTCGTTCTTGTAGAAGAACAAGCTGTCCGAGGTCCGGCCCACCTTGTCCCAGATGCCGGAGGTGCCTATCTTGCGGAAGTCGATGCCCGAGCCGTCGGTCGCCTTGGACACTCGGAACTCGAGTTCGCCACCGGCCCTCGCCCAAGACAGCACGGAATCCTTGGTCGCGGTCAACTCCCCGAGGAAATCGTCTCTCGGGATGCTGCCCGTGTCCGTGTAGACGCCACCCTCGAGGGTTCCGTAGCCCACGTTGCTCCAAGGGAATTCGCCCGACCCGTGCCTGGCCGCCGAGACCAACGTGTCGCACGATGCTGCCATGGTCCCCCAGCCCTTGCTGAAGTTGTCGTACACGCGCACCTGTCGGTAGACGCCGTTCTTGAGGGTGCCTGTGACGCCGTGGCCGGTGTTCCCGTTGTAGAAGATCACGGAGTCGCCGGACGCCTCGACGAAGGTCCAGCCCGTGGAGAAGTTGTTGAAGGTCTGGGTGCGGGCATAGTTCCCGCCCTTGAAGGTGCCTACTTCCCCGGCCCCGGTGTTCTTGTTGTACAGCACCAGCGAGTCGCGGCTGGCTGCGGCGTGCGTGTAGCCGGCCGCGAGGTTGAACGCCGACTTGTACTGCCAACGGCCGGCGGAGAGGGTGCCGGTGCCGGCTTCGCCGCTGCCGGCCTTGTAGAACAGGATCGAGGTACTCGGCGTCGTCTCGTTGCAGTACGGCGAAGCAGCGGTCGCGGATGTCACCGGACCGGCCAGCAGGACGGCCGTCGCGGACGTCGCAGTGGCAAGTGCGGCCACCAGGGATTTCCTCATGGTTCTCCCCATTTCCTCGCACTTGGGCGCATGCGGCACCAGGGCGTGCGGCCGGCCATCAGGGCATGCCGGAATTCCCCGCGCCGCCGTGCGCGAATCTGAAGGAGGACGCCCTTACGCGCAGCCGGCCCCCACGGCGCCGGGCAGCCGCCGCAACCGACCTTGTCCCACGCTCGTGCTCAGGCATCCTCGTTCATCGTGCGCTGCCCATGCCCGCACCGCATCTCGGTCGCGGCGGATGTCAATCGAGGGGTACGGCCGCGAGGCGGTCGACGGTCTGGGGGTAGAGCCGGTTGCCGCGCTGGACGATCATGGTCGGGCCGTCGGGCATGTTCACGGCGCCCGCGGCGAGCGTCCACGCGACGCGGCGGGCGGCGACGTCCACCGCGACGACCGCCTGACCGGCGCCGCCGACCGCCGCGTAGAGCTCCCCGCGGAACGGAGCAGGAGCCGCCAGCATGGAGACGTACGCACCCGCGTCGTGGGTCCACACCTTCTTCCCGGTCGACTCGTCGAAGGCCTGGAGCGCCCCGTCCGCGACGTACACCGCGCCGTTCACGCAGACGGGCGCGCTCAGCAGCTTCGTACCCTCCGGCTCCAGTTTCCAGGCCACCGCGCCCGTTACCAGGTCCACCGCAGTGATCCGCTCCTCGAAGTCGAAGACGTGGCGGTCCGAGGCGACCGGGGGGTTGATGCCTCCCGACTGGTTGGGTGATGCCGCCTCCTGGTCGGTGCGGACCCGGCAGGCCCACAGCAGGCGGCCCTCGCGCAGGTCGACGGCGAAGACGCGTGCGGGGTCCGAGCAGATCAGGCGGCCGCCGGAGATGATCGCCGACATCATGAGCGAGCCGTTCGAGTTCAGGACGGCGCCCTCGATGCGCGTGCGCCAGCGCAGTTTCCGGACGCCCAGATCGTAGGAGAGCAGCCAGGCCTCCTCCTGCTGTCGCTGGTCGGGGGAGCGGAAGTACGCCTTCAGGTAGAGGCATTCGGCGTCCGCGGCGAGCAGCTGGGTGGTCTGGGCGAGGCCGCCCAGCACGGCCGGGTCGGCCGCGTCGGCGGGGAGACGGCCGGTGCCCGGGTCCAGGTATCCGGCGCTCGCGTTGCCGTCGTCGTCGAATACGAAGCCCACGAGGCGGTCTCCTGCCACCGCTACCTCGACCTTGGCGGTCTGGGTCTCCCACAGGATCCGGCCGTCGGCCGTCGAGATGCCGCGCAGGACGTCGCTCGTGTGGATCAGGACCTCGTCGGACGCGACGGCCGGGGAGGCGGAGAACGGGGAGGGAACCGACCACAGCGGGGCCGGAGGGGTGCCGGGCGGGCGGGAGCTCCGTCCGGGGCCGGGCGACGCCGTACGGTTCCCCGAGCCGGAGCCGGGCCCCGAACCAGGGCCCGAGCCGGGGAGGTTCCCGGTGGCCCAGAGCGCCGAGGCGCCGCCCACGGTGGTGAGCGCGGCGGCCGCCGTGCCCGCGATCAGGGTGCGGCGGGAGAGCGCGCGGCGTGGGGCGGGGGCGCGCAGCGGGGCGGGGGCGACGGTGGCGACGTCGCCGATCCGGCGGGACAGGTCGGCGAGGAGCGCCTGCGGCAGCAGCTCGGCGAACTCCCCGGGGTCGAACGGCCCCCACTCGTCGCGCAGTCGGCCGGGCGCGGGCCGGTCGCCCGGCTCCGGTGACAGGCAGGCGGTGAGCGTCCCGCGCAGTCCGTCCGGCAGGCCCGTCAGGTCGGGGTCGGCCCCGTGCCGCAGCAGTTCAAGGGTGCTCTGCCGGCCGCGGGCGTCGTAGGGGCCGTGACCGGTCGAGGCGAACACCAGGACCCCCGCGAGGGCGAACACGTCGCCTTCCGGGCCGGGCGGTCTCCCGCGCGCCTGCTCCGGTGACATGTACGCCGGTGTGCCCGCGAGTCCCCCGGCCTCCGTGAGGCGGGGGCTGCCCGGGGCCTGGGCGAGCCCGAAGTCGATGAGCCGGGGGCCCTGCGCGGTGATCAGTACGTTCGACGGCTTGACGTCCCGGTGGACGAGTCCGGCACGGTGCAGGGCGGCGAGGGCGGCGGCGAGCGCGGAGCCGAGTCCGCGGACGACCGGTTCGGGCAGCGGCCCCCCGGCCGCCACCGCCTCCGTCAGCGAGGGCCCGATGAGGTACGCCGTGGCCAGCCAGGGCCGTGCCGCGTCGGGGTCGGCGCCGAGGAAGGCCGCGGTGTGCTCCGCTCCCAGGGCCCGCGCGGCCTCGGCCTCCAGCGTCAGCCGCTGGCGGTAGCCGGGCTGGTCGCCCAGGTCGGACCGGACGGTCTTGACCGCGGCGAGGCGGCCGCCGGCGGTGCGGGCCAGGAAGACGGTCCCCATGCCGCCGGCGCCCAGTCGGCCGAGGAGGGTGTACTCCCCGAGCCGTTCGGGATCGTCGGGCAGCAGGGGCAGGAGCGTGGACATGACCGGTGGACTCCTTCGGGGCGGCGGTCGTACCTGTGCGCGCTTGCGTGTGCGGGCGAAGGCGGGCGCGGGAGGGAGGGCGCGGGGTCAGTCCGCCGGGAGGGCGACGACGGCGGACGGCCGGGCGACGAGCAGGGTGCCGGGGACCGCAGCGAGTTGGAACGGTTCCCGGGCCTCCACCCCCGCGAGCCCGGTCTGCCACAGCCGTTTGCCCGAGGGCAGGCCGGTCGCGGTGACCTGGTGCAGAGTCGCGAGGTAGAGGGTGCGTCCGGAGGCGCTCGCGGTCATGCTCCCGAGCATGTTCCACTCCAGGTTCTCGGTGAGCGTCTGCTCCCACAGCGTCCGGCCGGTGTCCGGGTCGACGGCAACGATGGGGCCCGTGCCGTCGTCGGTCAGGTACAGGGTGCCGCCGCTGAAGAAGGGCGGGGCGTTGGTCCCGGCGACCAGGGCTTGCGACTCCCACAGCCGGGTGCCGGTCTTCAGGTCGTAGGCGTGGGCGCGACCGCCGGAGAGCAGGAACAGTCGTCCGCCGCCCGCCGGGTCCACCACGGAGGCGGGGCCGCCGTGCACGTTTGGGTAGGAGCGGTTCCAGAGCATGCGTCCGCTGCTCCGCTCGAAGCCCGCGATCGCGAGGGTCCGGACGGCCGTGACGTCCCGGAACATCTGCTGGGATACCTGCACCTCCACCACGACCGTCTCGGGTCCGACGGCGGTGGCGAGTCGCGCGTTGCCGAATCCGCCCGGCAGCGGGGTGCGCCACAACTCCTCGCGGTGGTCCAGGTCGAACGCCGCCAGCAGGTATCCGCCCGTCGGACTCCCGTCCCCCATGAGCAGCCACGCGGTGGCGCCGTCGGCGGCGAGCACCCCCGCGAGCTGCTCGCTGCGCTGGAGCCACTGGGTACGGCCGTCCCGCATCGAGCAGAGCGACAGTCCCTCGCGCGTGGCCGTCAGGAAGCGGTCGCCGTGCACTTGGACGGGCGGGCTGCTGCCGCCGTCGGGCAGCTGCCACACCTCCTTGCCGGTGCGCAGGTCGTGCCCGTACAGGACGTCGCCACGCGTCATCAGGCAATGGCCGGCGCTGCTCACCGGGAGGAGCCGGGTGCGGGCCGTCGGGTCGTCCAGGCGCCACAGGGCGGCCGGCGGCATGCCGGGCACGCGGGGGCTCGTACCGGAACCGCTCCCTGCCGCGGACGGCCCGGTGCGGCTGTCCTCGCGGGTCAGGGCGGACCAGGCGAGGGTCCCGGAGACTCCCAGGGCCGAGCCCGCCGCGCCGGTCAGCAGGCCGGACAGGACCCGGCGGCGGGTGGGCCGGGCGGCCGCGTCGGGGGTGGCCGGAGCCGGGCCGGGGGTCGGGGGCGTCGCCGCCTGGGTGGCGGGGTGCGGGGGCTCGTGCGCATCGGCGTCCGCCGGGGTCCGGTCGTCCGCATGCCCGTCCCCGTCCCCGTCCGCATCGGCATCCGCATCGGCGATCTCCAGGTCGGCGATCGCCTGCGTGCGTACGGCCAGTGCGGCGACGACCCGGCCGGGCAGCGGCTCCGGTGGCCGCTCCGCGTCCTGCCCGCCTGGGGCCAGCGTCCGGCACAGCTCTACGGCGGTGGGGCGGTCCGTCGGGGAGGAGGCCAGCGCCGCGGCCACCACCTCGCCCAGCTCTCCCGGCAGGCCGGGCAGTTCGGGCCGGTTGTGGAGGGCGCGGTAGGCCAGCACGGGCGGCGGGCCGTCCCCGAAAGGCAGCCGCCCGGTGGCCGTGTGGAGCAGCAGCACCGCCAGGGAGTACACGTCGGCAGCGGGGGAGGAGGGCCGCCCCGCCGCTACTTCCGGGGCCATGAAGGCGGCGGGCACGGTCGACACCCGGCTGTGCGGTTCGGGCCGCCCGGGCCCTGCGTGGGGTCGCGGCCCCTGCCCCTCCCCCCGGCCCGGTTCGTGAGGCGAGCGCGGGGACTGCGTACGGCAGGCGTGCAGGGCCATCAGCAGCGGGCGGCCCATGGTGAGCCAGACGCCGTCGGGTGCCACCGCGCCGTAGCTGATGCCCCGGGCGTGCAGGGCGGCCAGGGTGTCGGCGATCTCCGCGGCGAGCCGCACCGACTGTTCCAGGGGCAGGGTCCCGGACTCCGTTCCGAGCCGCCGCCCCACGTCGGAGAGGGACACGGCAGGGGTGTGTACGAGGGCCACCCACGCGGGCTCGGTCCCGGTGTTCAGGTCCAGTACGGCCGGCACTCCCGGCACGGGCCCGCGGCTCAGCGTCTCGGCCGCCCGGTACGCGGCCGGGGGCAGCAGGCACACCACGGCGTGCCCGTGGTTCCGGTCGCGGCCGACGTACATGCCGCCCCGCGGCGGCACCGGCCGGGGACCGGGCCAACGGGCCAGCAGCCGGTACGGCCCGGCCGACCGCGGGTCTTCGGGGCGCAAGCCCTCCCCCAGACGTCCGCCCCCCATGCGTTCCCCCTCACCTCGTGGCCCCGCCCGGGGCCGGTCACATGCCCGGCAGGGCGCGGACCGCGCTCCCGCGTTGCCAGATGACGCTGCCTCCGGCGACCGTTCCCCGCCAGGGAACGCCGGACCGGACCTCCCCGGCTGGGGCCGGTGCGAACACGTACTGTTCGGCTGCCCGCCCGCCGTGCACCACGAGGATGCCGAGCTCGGGCCTCCGCAGCGGCGCGAAGATCCCGGATCCCGCCACCAACGGAGCCTGGTCCTGGGCCAGTTCGTCGGTGGCCAGCACGGTCCAGGCGGGGGCTCCGGTCTTCACGTCGATGCTCCGGAGCTGGCGGCCGTCGGCGACGTACACGGTGTCGCCGGCCGGCGTGGGCACGCCGAAGCCCGCGCTGTCGTCCGCGGGCAGGGTCCACAGCTGTTCGCCGCGCCCCCGGTCCAGGCAGGTCAGCGTCCGGTCTCCGGCCCCGCCCAGCAGCACTCCGCCCGCGGACAGGACCGTCCGCGAGCCGTCGGCGCCGGCGGGCCGCCGCCACACCGGGCTGCCGTCGGCGGCGGACAGGGCCACCACCCCGCCGGCGGCGGAGGCCAGGAGCAGCCGCCCGTACCCGGCGGCCGCCGAGAGCACCGTGCCCGACACGGGGACGGGCACGCGCCAGCGCACCGCGCCGTCCGCCCGCTTGAGCGCGGCCAGGCGGCCGTCGGCGTCGAGGACGTACACCTGGTCCTCGTCGGCGGCGAGCAGCCCGGTCACCCCGTCGCGCGCGCGGTGGCGGACCGTACCGCTGCCGGGGTCCAGGAACAGCAGGGCGCCGTCCGGGTCCAGGGCGACGGGGCGGCGGCCGCCGACGAGGTCGCGCACCACCGGTCCGCGCCAGCGTCGTTCGCCCGAGACCGGATCGAGGAGGAGGAGCTTGCCGCCGCCGTCCGCGAAGCACACCCGGCCGTCGACGTCGACCGGCCCGAAGGCCGGCTGCGCCGCGGCGCCGTCGTACGACCACAGGGGCCCCGGCACTGTGCCGGGCGGGCCGCTCCAGCGGGGGGCGGGGGTGCGGCCGGGGCCGTCGTCCTCCTGGAGGGTGCGCAGGGCGGTGGCACCGGCCGCCACGAGTAGTACGGCGGCCCCGGCGCCGGTGAGCACCCTGCGCCGGGTCGGCAGCCGCGGGCCGGCGCCCAGGGCGGCTGCGGCCCGTGCGATCTCGGCGGCGTCGGCGAGCGCCGTGGACGGCAGCCAGCGGGTGGCGGCGCGCAGGGCGGCGCCCCGCAGGTCGAGTTCCGCAGCCACCTCCGCGGCGGCGGGCCGGTCTTCCGGCTGCTTTTCGAGGCAGCCGCGGATCACGGGCGTCAGCTCGGACGGAACGTCCGTGAGGTCGGGGGCCTCGTAGGCGATGCGGAAGTCCGAGCGGACCGGGTCTCCGTCGTAGAAGGCGTGCCGGCCGGTCAGCGCGAAGACGAGCAGCGCGCCGAGGCAGAAGACGTCGCTCGGCGGTCCGAGGGGACCCTTCACCACCTGCTCGGGCGACATGTAGCCGGGCGTTCCGGGGCGCTGCCCGGTCGCGGTCAAGGTGGCGTCGCCGGTCACCCGGGCGATGCCGAAGTCGACGACGCGGGGGCGGTCGGCGCCGAGGATGACGTTCGACGGTTTCAGATCGCGGTGCACGACCCCGGCCGCGCCCAGGGCCGCCAGGGCCCGGCCGAGCGCCCCGGCGAGGACGCGCACGGCGGGCGCGGGCAGGGGACCGTGGCGCAGCACGGCGGCGGCGAGGGTCGTGCCGGGGACGAACTCGGCGGCAATCCACGGCACTTGCTCGGCGGTCGAGGAGCCGAGCACGTTGGCGACGAAGGGGCTGCGGACCAGCGCCGCGGCGGCGGCCTCGCGGGTGAACCGCTCGCGCAGGTCCGCGTCGCGGAAGAGTTCGGGCCGGATGGTCTTGAGGGCGACCGGACGCCCCCGGCGGCGGGCGAGGTAGACCGTCCCCATGCCGCCGGCCCCGAGCACCCCCAGGATCCGGTGACCTCCGAGCTGCGCGGGCGTACCGCCCGGCAACGGGGCGATCACTGGTGTCATGCCGTTGATCGTATGCGTGCGTCCGTCAACCAGCCTTGGAATCAAGAAAGTTGATGTCTCGCTGGTGCGGGCCCGGTGGGGTGAGGACGAGCGGGTTGGCTGAGCGGGGTGCTTCAGCCGGCCTGGGCGAATTCGTTCGCGAGGCGGGGGATGTAGTCGGCGAGGGCCGGGGCCCAGCAGCCGTAGGTGTGGTCGCCCTTGCAGGTGGGCGACAGGGCGGAGCCGTTGCCGTAGTTGACGAAGCGGTTCGGGATGCCCAGTTGGTTCAGGCGGTTCGCGACGTTGGTGGAGGCGACCGCCGTCTTGCCGTCGATCAGACCCTGGTTTCCGGTGTAGAGGGTGACCCCGGTGTTGGCGAGCTTGCCCAGATTGGCGAGCGAGGCGGGGTTGACCTCGTTCCAGATCCGGTCGTTGAAGATCGCGTACGGCGAGCCGAAGATCGCGTCGCTGTCCACCGCCGGCCCGTAGCCGGTGCAGTTGCCGGTACCCGAGGTGGTGGAGGCGCACCAGGCGCCGGTCAGGTTGAGCTCCGTGGCCAGCACCGCGGCACGGACCTCCCACAGGCCGAAGTCGATGCCCCCGGACAGGGAGGCGACGCGCCCGAACAGGTCGGGTCGGGCCTGGGCGTAGTGCAGCGCCCCGAAGCCGCCCATGGACAGGCCGACGACGGCGCGGTGGCCACGGTCGGGCAGGGTCCGCAGGTTGGCGTCGATGAAGGGGACCACCTGCAGGAGGTGGAAGGTCTCCCAGTTGGCGGCGCCCTCGGCGGTGTTCTGCATGTGCCAGTTCGCGTACCAGCCCTTCAGGCCACCGTCCGGTACGACGGTGATCATCCGGTCGTCCCGCAGGGCCGGGGCCGCGGCAGCGTCGTCCACGTTTCCGCCACCGCCGTGCAGGAAGTACGTCACCGGCCAGCGCTTGCCCGGCTCGGCGTAGTAGCCGCTCGGCAGGAAGACGCGTACCTTGTGCCGGCCGGAGAGCTGCGGCGTGGTGACGGTGAGGGTGAAGTCGGTCTCGGAGCGCACCTCGGTGGCTCCGGCGACCTGGGTCAGACCCTGCCCGTCGGTGAAGGCCGGGATCGTGGGGGCGTCGGCGACGCCGGCGGCGTGGGCCGCGGAGCCGGTGAGGGCCGTCGCCACGACCGTAGCCACGGCGGCGGCGGTCAGCGCGGTGGCCCGTACCGCGGCGCGGAAGCCGGCCGCGCCGGTGAGCAGGGATCGCACGGTGGTTCTCTCTTCTGTGAGGCCGGTCTTGTGGCGCGGTCAGGGTCAGGGTCAGGGTCAGGACGGCGTCTCGCACAGGGCGCTGGTCAGGGTCTTGTACATCTGCGTGCCCGGGACGTTCGTGGCGAGATGCGCGTTGGTCATGACGGAGGCGTGCCGTCCGTCCTCGGTCACGAGTGTCTGCGAGTAGTAGCCAGGGACGGCTCCATCGTGTCCCCAGGCCGTGCCGCCGCAGGGCAGGGCGATCTTCAGCATCCCGAGGCCGTAGCCGTTCCCCGAGCCGGACTGCCCGAGCTCGAAGGTCTTCTCCATCTCGGCGAGGTTCGCGGGCGAGAGCACCGTGCCGTCGACGATCGCCTGGTAGAACGCGGTCATGTCCCGGAGCGTGGAGATGACGGCGCCGGAGGCGTAGAAGGTGGACGGTTCGAACGCCGTCCCGTCCACCCAGAAGAAGAACGAGCCGATCCGGGTGCCCCGGTAGCCGTGGATCGCCGGGCTCGGCACGGCGCGGTCCGTGGGGGCGGGGAAGCGGGTGTGGGCCAGGCCGAGCGGTTGGATCACCTGCTGGGTGACGGCCTGGTGCAGGGGCAGGCCGGTGATCTTCTCGATCAGCATGCCGAGGATCTCGTAGTTGGTGTTCGAGTACTGGAAGGCGGCGCCCGGCTGGGAGGCCGGGGCGAAGCGCAGCCCGTCCTTCACCAGGGCCGCGAGCGCGTACGAGCCGTCCGGGCGGGCCTGCGCGAGCGGGAGGCCGTTCACCGGTATGCCGCTGGTGTGCTGGAGGAGGTGCCGGAGGGTGATCCGGTTCCCGTCGTAGCCGTTCACGGAGACCACACCGGGCAGATGCTGCTCGATGGGGTCGTCGAGGCCGATCCCGTTGGCCTCCGCGAGCTTCAGTACGGCGACGGCGGTGAAGGTCTTCGACTGGCTCCCGACGCGGTAGTACTCGTCCGGGCCGATCGGATCGTTGGTGTTGATGGTGGCCGTGCCGGTGGAGAGGTTCCACGAGACGTCGCGGGTCCCCGCGTACACGCCCGCCCCGGGACCGCCGCCCGCCTTGAGCTCGTTCAGAGCCGCGAGCGTGGCGGAGTGGTCCGCGGCCGCCTGGGCCGGGGTCTGTGCCTGGGCCTGTGCCTGTGCCTGTGCGGCCGTGGGCACTGCCAGGAGCGCACCGGCCACACCGAGGACGAGCGAGAACCGTAACGCGGTCAGCTTCAACTTCATCGAACCTGCTCCTCGTGGAGGGAATCGCCTGCCGGAATTACCGGAATTGCCGGAAGGGGGAGGGCTTCGGCGTGCGTCGCCATCGGGCTCAGGACCAGCTCTGGTACGGAAGGCTGTTGCACGCCCAGGTACGGAAGCCCTGGGAGCTGTCGTCGATGCAGCGCGAGGTGCTCTGGTTCTGGAAGCGGACGGTGCCGTCGCCCCAGGCCTGGACCCACCAGCTCTGTTCCGGGCTGGAGTTGCAGACCGCGGTGCGGAAGCCGCTGTTGGTGTCCTCGATGCAGCGGCCGGTGTTGATGTTCATCAACTGGCGCGTCCCGTCACCCCAGACGTGCACGCTCCACTGCTGCGGATTCGAGCCGTTGCAGCTCCAGGTGCGGAAGCCGTTGCTGGTGTCGTCCATGCACCGGCTCGTGGCCTGGTTCTGGAAGGACTGGACGGCGTCGTACGCCCTCACCGGGCCGGCAGGGCCGGAGGTGGCGGCCAGGGCGCCGGTCGCCGGGGTGAGGGAGGTGAGGGCAAGGGCCCCGCCGAGCACAAGTGTTGTCGTGACGCGCATGTGATCCGTCGTCTCCTTCGTGTCCGTGGGACTGGCTGGGCCACAAACTAGGAGTCGAGGGAGGGGGCAGGGCACCCGGAACCATCCGGAGTGACAGCGGGCTCCAGGCGATGCCCCGGCCCCGCCGCCCACCACGGTCAGTTGATCGCGGGGCCGGGGCCGTTGAGCCACGCCCACTGGGCCCAGTCGGAGAAGCCGGTCTGCCAGGTGTGGTAGACGCCCGCACGGCTGGTCCCGAAGACCTCGATGCGGCCGTCGGCGTTGGTGGCGGCGGTGATGTCCGTGCCGCCGGTGCCGATGGTGACCCAGTCACTGAAGGGGGCGTTGATCCCGGTCTGCCAGGCGTGGACGGCGATCTCATCGCTGATCGCGAAGACCTCCACCCGGCCGTCGGCGGTGCGCTCGCTGGTGAGGTTCGAGTTGGCCGGGCCGCCGGTTCTCACCCAGCCTGACCAGGAGGCCGGGCTCTCCTGGTATCGGTGGAAAATGGCCTCCGGTCCGGAGGCGAATACCTCAAGACGCCCGTCGGCATTGTGGTCCACCGTCAGATCGTGGCCGCCGCCTCCGAAATGTTCCCATGCGGACCAGCCACCGTTGGGGGCGAGCTGGTACTGGTGCTCGAAAACCGTGCCGTTGAGAGCGAACACCTCAAGGCGCCCCTCGGGGGACTTCCCCATTTCCAGACGGGCGTCGACGGGACCGCCACCGGTGAATTCCCAGCCCGACCAGCCGGCGTTCGGCGCGGTCTGGTATCTGTGGTACACGCCCTTCGGGCCGGAAGCGAAGACCTCGATACGGCCGTCGGCATTGGTTCCGGCGGCGATATACCGGCCACCGGTGCCGAATCCCTGCCAGCCGGACCAGTCCCTGGACGGGCCGGTCTGATAGATGTGCTGGGCCGTATCGCCGTTGATCGCCAGCAGCTCCAGCCGGCCGTCGGCGTTGGGAACGATCGTCATCTGCGCGTTCCGCGGACCGCCGAGCGGCCGCCAGGCCGACCAGCCACCGTTCACCTCGGTCTGCCAGGCGTGGTACACCCCGTCAGCTCCGGCCGCGAAGGTCTCCAGCCGGCCGTCGGCCGACCGTGCCGACACCGCACGGCCCGTCTCAGCCGGGCTGACGGCGTGGTGAGAAGCAGCCTCGGCAACCCTCTTGTAGCGGTACGGGCTGGCGGTGAACAGGCCCCCGCTCGTGGTGTAGTTGATCGGTCGCTCATATCTGACGGACCCCGCCCCGCCCTTCTCTTCCATGGTGAAGAAGCGCGTGTGCTCGTGGTTGGCCCAGCCGGCGAACAGCACGACATGACCCGCGTCGCCGCCGGTTCCCGGCCCGAGAGTGCCGACGGCGTCACCGGGCTTCAGATCCTCCCAGGCGATCGGATCCAGGAACTCGGGCAGGGTGACCGTACTGGGGGACCAGGACAGGTGCAGTGCCATGGCGACGAAGCCCGAGCAGTCGGTGCGGTAGTGCCTGCCTTCCAGGTCCGGGTGGGAGTCGTCCTGGTTGTAGTAGACGTTCAGATCCACCCAGTGCTGGGCACGGAGAAGGATCTCGTCGCGGGTGATCGGGCCGCCCACGTCCGACTGGATGCGCTGGGCGGAGCGGAGCCCGATGCCGTTTCCGGCGGCACTGGCCCCGGATCCCGTCGCGATGACGTTTGCGCCTGCGAGGGATATCGCAGCCGAAAGTCCACCGGCGGCTCTCAGAAGTGCTCTGCGGGAGGGATGGTGTGCGCTCACGACGGGCTCCTGGTCGGTAGCGGTACGAGGCACTTGCGGAAAAGGGGACCCGCCGTGGTCGCGCTGGGTCACAGTGTGATCGCGCTGAAAGCTAACCGAGAGGGACACGGCCCGGGGATCCGGAGCATTACGGATGGTCACCCGCGGACCCTCCCGCTAAGTGCGTTGTGGCAAAGGGAGTCCCTGTTCGATGAGCAGGGACTTCTTCGTGTGCGGGGCATGACCGGGGCGGGGTAGGGGCAGGCAGCGGACGGCTTGTTATGGATCGAGGAGGGTGCGATGCCGTCGGTGTTGGGGTTGATGGAACAGCGTGAGGCGCGGGCGAGGCAGGATCTGGAGTCCTGGACGGAGGTCCTGGAGCAGGCTCAGGCGGAGGTGGATGCCGCGCGGGAGCGAGTCGAGCGGGCCCGGGTGGGGCGTGAGGAACTCGTGTCGGTGCTGGCCGAGGAGAGCCCCGTGATTACGCCGGTTTCCGTGCCGTCTGGTGGTGAGACGGCTGCCGCCGTGGGATCGAGCGGCCCCGGCGCGGGGCATGGCGAGAGGCCGCCGGTGCGGCGATCGGGCATGGGTGAAGAGGTGCTCAGCGGCCTGTATCGGGAGGTGTTCGCCGCGGTGGTGGCTGCCTCGGGGCCGGTGAACGGAGTGGAGCTGACGCGGGCGGTGGGCCGGGAAGCGGAGATCAAGAACGAGGTGGAGAAGATCCGGCACCGTGCCTACGTGCTGGAGAAGCGGGGCTGGCTGGTGCGGGCGAAGGACGGACGGTTCATGCCCGCGCCCGGGGCAGTCGGCCGGGACGCTTCTCCGGCCAGCGCGGGGCGTCCGCGGCCAGGCGCCGGGACAGCCTGATCACAGCGGCCCACCACACCATCTGGGCGTGGTGGTCGAGGCGGCGTTCGTGGTCGCGGTTGAGGCGGCGTGAGCGGGAGAGCCAGCTCAGCGTTCGCTCCACCACCCACCTGCGGGCCAGCACGACAAATCCGCGGTGTCCGTCGGATCGGCGCACGACCTCGATCCGCACTCCGTGCCGGGCGAACGCCTTGGCCAGGGCAGGGCCCTGGTAGGCGCTGTCGACCCACACCAGTTTCAGCAGCCGGCGCGGCTGGTCCATGAATGTCTCCAGCAGCGCGGGAGCGGCCTTGGAGTCGTGCACATCGGCTGTGGTCACAGTGACCTCCAGGAGCAGGCCCTCGGTGTCGGTCAGGATGTGACGCTTGCGCCCGTCACGTGATTTCCCGCCGTCGTATCCGCGACTTTCCGCACCGACGGTCTCGGAGGCGTCCACCGACTGACTGTCGATGATCCCCGCGGATGGCTCGGCGTTCCGCCCTTCGTGTTCCCTGGCCGTGCGACGCAGCCGTTCATGCAGTTCACGCACGTAGTCGTAGGCCCGCCAGCGGCGGAAGAAGTCGTAAACCGCCCGCCAGTACGGGAAATCGACCGGCAGAGCCATCCACTTCACACCATTGTCGACCAGGTAGCGCACCGCATCGAGTATTTCGCGGTGGCAATACCCCTCGGGACGCCCGCCCTGCTTGAGGAGCCAGGCCGGCACCGGCATCGCGGAACGGACCTCGGCCCACTCCGCATCCGTCATGTCACTCGGATAGCAGGCCGCCCGCCGCCCCGGAACGATCGAACCGAACCGGTGCACGTAGCAGTCACACCCAGGAGTGACCGCGGTGGACGAAGACACAGAGATACTGCTCAACTGATCGGGCAACGGGCTTCCTTGGGCGTGCTGGGTGTCGTAACCGCGTCACTACCATGGGGCCCGTTCTTTCATGCCCACGGTCGCACCCGTACCTCCGTCCAGATGATCACCCGTGCCCGCATGCCTCGAACGAAATCCGGTTTGCCACAACGCACTAAGACTCGCGACGCTTTGCCCGTCAGGCCCGTCAGGCCCGTCAGGCCCGTCAGACCACAGAGGCCCTAGGGGACGCGAGCCGGTTTTGTCAGCCCGTAAGGTTCCGGATACTCCTCCCGGGCGGGGATCGCTAGCTTCCAAACTTCCGGTGCCGCTGGAACGGCGGCCGGATCCCCAGCCAGCCCGCCCACAGGAGGTCACTTTGACCGCGCAGAACCCCACCCGCCGAAGCATCCTCAAGTCCGCCGGCGGGCTCACCGCCGCGGTGGCCCTGGGAACCGGCGGCGTTCTCGCGTCGGCGTCGGCGGCCTCGGCGGCCGGCGACGGCTTCGGCCTGCACATCACGGAACGCGGCGAGCAGGATCACCGGATGTGGTACTACCGGTTCCAGACCGCCGCCATCGGCGGCTGGACCCCGGCCGTCAACGTGCTGCTCCCCGACGGCTACCACACCAGCGGTCGCCGCTACCCCGTCCTCTACCTGCTCCACGGTGGCCTGGAGGACTTCATCACCTTCGACCGGCTCCACGACATCCGGGGTCTGACCGCATGGAAGGACCTCATCGTCGTGATGCCCGACGGCGGGCGTGCCGGCTGGTACTCCAACGCGGTGAGCTCCAATATCGGCGCCCGGGACTGGGAGCACTTCCACATCGGGCAGCTGATCCCGTGGATCGACGCGAACTTCCGCACCTACGCCGAGTACGACGGCCGCGCCGTCTCCGGGTTCTCGATGGGCGGCTTCGGCGCCCTGAAGTACGCGGCCAAGTACTACGGCCACTTCGCCTCGGTCAGCGCCCACTCCGGCCCGGCCAACCTGCGCGGGGGCAATGGCGACCTGGTGACCCACTGGGCCAACGCCTCCTCCGCGGCCGTGGAACTGAACGGCGGCAGCATCTACGGCGTGCCCTTCTGGGACCAGGCCCGGGTCAGCGCGGACAACCCGTGCGAGCGCATCGAGAGCTACAGGCACAAGCGGGTCTTCCTGGTCGCCGGCACCACCCCCCAGGACATTCAGGGTTACGCCAACGAGACCCTGGTGCTCGCCACCCAGCGGGAGTTCAAGTGGAACCTCGACCGCGCGGGCATCCCCTACGAGCAGCATGAGGTGGACGGCGGCCACTGGGTCCGCCGGAATCTGCTGGAGGACGACATCAACGGCGTCATCGACCGCCTGCGCAAGGCGTGACGGGGGGACCTCGCGTGATGTCCGTCCTCTCCCGAGGCATGTCCGGGCAGCTCCCCGGGCGGGTGCTCGGGCTTCTTCTCGCGCTGACCGCGATCCTCGCACCGGGGCTCGCAGTCGCCTCACCGGCCGGGGCGCAGACCGCTTCCTCCCCGGTCCCGGCCCGGGCCGCCGGCATCGCCGCCGCCTGCCCGGCCGCCGGCGACATCACCCAGTACTACAGCTGGGAGCACAACGGCATCGACATCGCCAACGTCCGCGGTACCCCGATCTACGCGGTCGGCGACGGCGAGGTGACCATCTCGGGATACGAACCCGGCTACGGGCAGTGGATCCGCATCCTGCACCCCGATGGCACCATCACCGAGTACGGCCACATGTACCGGCGGGATGTCCAGCAGGGCGAACGTGTGAGCGCCGGGCAGCAGATCGCGCTGATGGGCAGCGAGGGCCAGTCCACCGGGACTCATCTCCACCTTCGGGTCTGGGGGAACGCGGGCGCGTCCGTGCGTGTCGACCCGATTCCCTACCTGGCAGAACGCGGCATCAACATGCCCTGCATACCCGGCAGTCATCCTGGTCCCGCGCCGTTGGTGTATCCCGCGGAGTCGGGTCGTGTGGTGTCGGCGCGGTCGGGGGACGGGCGTCTTGAGGTGTTCGCGGCCGGGGCTGATGGTGTGCACCATGCCTGGCAGGAGAGCGTCAACGGGGCTTGGTCGGCGTGGGAGTTCGTCGCGGGGCCCCAGGGTGCGGAGTTGGCGATCGGGCCGAACGCCGATGGCCGGCTGGAGGTGTTCGCGATCAATGGCCAGGTTCTTCAGCACCGTTACCAGAACCAGCCCTCGGGTGGCTGGTCGGGCTGGGAGGACTTCGGTGAGGGTGGCCGTGATGTCGCTGTGGGCTCCAATGGTGACGGCCGGCTCGAGGTGTTCGCTTCCGGCCCGGAGAAGGTGTTCCACCGGTTCCAGACGGCCCCCAATGGTGGCTGGTCGGGCTGGGAGGGGACTGGTGGTGGTCCGGGGGAGAGCCGTATCGAGATGGCGAAGGCGCCGGACGGCCGGCTTGAGGTGTTCGCTCTGAGTGGTGAGGTCTTCCGGCATCTGTATCAGGAGTCCGTGAATGGTGGTTGGTCCTCTTGGGAGGACTTCGGTATCGGTGGTCATGACTTGACGGTCGATCACAATCTGGACGGTCGGCTCGAGGTGTTCGCTTCAGGGCCCGTCGGTGTCTTCCACCGGTATCAGACCGGTCCGACCAGTTGGTCGGGCTGGGAGGAGACGGGTGGTCTGGCGAACTCGCAGTTGACGAGTCAGCGCACTGTGGACGGGCGGGTCGAGGTGTTCGCGATCAACGGCAGTGATGCCCAGCACATGTGGCAGACCGGGGTGAACACCGCTTACGGCCCGTGGGAGTCCTTCGGTGCCGGTGGTACGGAGATCACGGCCGTGGCCAATGCCGACGGCCGGATCGAGGTCTTCGGGACCAATCCCACCGGGGTCTACCACCGCTGGCAGACCGGCCTCTCCACCTGGTCCCAGTGGGGCTGGCTCAAGGACACCGCCGGACCGGCGATCAACTGAGGAGAAGGCAGATGAGAGCCACTCAGCGCGCTCGAAGAGCGCCCCATCGCATCATTCTGTCCGCGTTCGTCTCCCTGTGTGTGGCGGCGGGAATCATGGTCGGCGTCACACAGCCGGCCTCCGCCGCCGGGAGCGACCTGTGTGCGGAGGTCGGGTACAACGCGGGCTTCCGGGGCGAGAGCCTGGTAACCGCCGTCGCCGTCGCCCTGGCGGAGTCCAGCTGCAATCCGCAGGCGTCCAACGTCACGAACAACAGGCCCCCGTCCACCGACCGTGGTCTGTGGCAGATCAACGACTACTGGCACGCCGAAGTCAGCGACGCCTGTGCCTACGACGCGCAGTGCAATGCGAAAGAGACCTTCCGGATATCCTCCGGGGGCACGGACTGGAGCCCTTGGTCCACCTACAACCAGGGCCACCATCAGCGGCACATGGACACGGCGCGCGCCGCCGTGGACCGTCTTGGCCACCCCGGGCCTGGTCCCGCGCCGTTGGTGTATCCCGCGGAGTCGGGTCGTGTGGTGTCGGCGCGGTCGGGGGACGGGCGTCTTGAGGTGTTCGCGGCCGGGGCTGATGGTGTGCACCATGCCTGGCAGGAGAGCGTCAACGGGGCTTGGTCGGCGTGGGAGTTCGTCGCGGGGCCCAAGGGTGCGGAGTTGGCGATCGGGCCGAACGCCGATGGCCGGCTGGAGGTGTTCGCGATCAATGGCCAGGTTCTTCAGCACCGTTACCAGAACCAGCCCTCGGGTGGCTGGTCGGGCTGGGAGGACTTCGGTGAGGGTGGCCGTGATGTCGCTGTGGGCTCCAATGGTGACGGCCGGCTCGAGGTGTTCGCTTCCGGCCCGGAGAAGGTGTTCCACCGGTTCCAGACGGCCCCCAATGGTGGCTGGTCGGGCTGGGAGGGGACTGGTGGTGGTCCGGGGGAGAGCCGTATCGAGCTGGCGAAGGCGCCGGACGGCCGGCTTGAGGTGTTCGCCCTGAGTGGCGAGGTCTTCCGGCATCTGTATCAGGAGTCCGTGAATGGTGGTTGGTCCTCCTGGGAGGACTTCGGTATCGGTGGTCATGACTTGACGGTCGATCACAATCTGGACGGTCGGCTCGAGGTGTTCGCTTCAGGGCCCGTCGGTGTCTTCCACCGGTATCAGACCGGTCCGACCAGTTGGTCGGGCTGGGAGGAGACGGGTGGTCTGGCGAACTCGCAGTTGACGAGTCAGCGCACTGTGGACGGGCGGGTCGAGGTGTTCGCGATCAACGGCAGTGATGCCCAGCACATGTGGCAGACCGGGGTGAACACCCCCTACAGCCCGTGGGAGTCCTTCGGTGCCGGTGGTACGGAGATCACCGCCGTGGCCAACGCCGACGGCCGGATCGAGGTCTTCGGGACCAATCCCACCGGGGTCTACCACCGCTGGCAGACCGGCTTCTCCACCTGGTCCCAGTGGGGCTGGCTCAAGGACACCGCCGGACCCGCGATCAACTGACAGCAAACGTTCCTCTGGAGCCTTCTCGTGCATCCGTTCAGCAGGCGCCACCTGCTGCGCGCGGCCGGAGCGGGAGCCCTTGCGCTCCCGCTCACGGGCCGTGCCGCAGCGGCGACCTCCGTCCCAGGTCCGGCGTCCCAGTGGGTGGGCGCCGGTTCCTTCACCCACGTCTACGACCCCTCCACGCCAGGCCGGCGCCGCTACCTCAACGACCACGCCCTGATCCGGGCGAACGGCCGGTGGCACCTGTTCAGCATCGTCGGTGACAGCGCGGCGCCCGGCGAGGCACCGGACAGTGCCGCGGAGGTCTCCTTCGCGCACGCCTCCGCGCCCGCCCCGTACGGCCCCTGGACCACCCACGCCGACGCGCTGACCGTCGACCCGGGCTACCACGGCGAGGAGCACCTGTGGGCCCCGCATGTCATCGAGGCCGGCGGCAGGTTCTGGATGTTCTACGCGGGCGGCGGCGCGAGCGGCGCCGCGATCAGCCTCGCCACGTCGGACGATCTGTTCACCTGGACGCGCGAGCCGTCCGGCCCGCTGTTCCGCGGGATCGCGGCCCGCGACCCGATGGTGCTGCGGGCCGACGGCGAGTGGGTCATGTACTACACGGAACTCTCGAGCCCGGGCGGCCGGCACGTCGTGGCCCACAGGCGCTCCACCGACCTGGTGCACTGGAGCGAGCCGGGCGTCGCGTTCACCGACCCGACCACGCACGCGACCGTCTCGGTCACCGAGTCGCCGTACGTCGTCGAACGGGACGGTTGGTACTACCTGTTCATCGGTCCGAGGGGCGGCTACGAGGGTACGGACGTGCTGGTGTCCCGGGATCCCTTCCACTTCGACCTCGCCGGGTACGCGGGCCACGTGGCCGGTCACGCCGTGGAGGTGATCGCCGACGGGGAGGCCTGGTACGCCGCCGCCGCGGGCTGGTTCCGCCACGGGCTGCACGTGGCGCCCCTCCAGTGGCGGGACACACCACCGCCGTGGCAGAGCGCGGACAACCCGGTGGCCGGACTCGACGCCGCCGGCCGCCTCACGGTGTTCGCGCTCGACGCCTCCGACCACTCGATGCTCCGGCGCGTCCAGCTCGACCCGGACGCCGACACCTGGTCGCCGTGGGAGAGGTTCGGCGGGCCGGCCGGTGCGGTGCCCACGCTCGGCCGCAACGCCGGCGGCGCGCTCGAGGTGTTCTCGCTCGCCCCGGAGGGAGTCAACCTGCACCACCGGGTCCAGCGGCCGGACGGCGGCTGGTACGACTGGGAGGAGTTCGGCGGGCCGGCCGGCGCCGCCCCCGCCGTCGCCCGTGACGCCGACGGCAGGCTGGAGGCGTTCGCCCTGAGCCCCGGCGGCGCGTCCGTCGCCCGGCGGCGGCAAGCGGCACCGGGATCCCGGGCCTGGGACCCGTGGGAGGCGGGCTTCGGCGGCGCCGCGGGCGCGCCACCGGTGGTCGCGGCCAACGCCGACGGCCGCCTCGAGGTCTTCGCCCTCGCTCCCGGCGGCGCCGGGATCTTCCACCGGTGGCAGGAGACCCCGGGCGGCGCCTGGACTCCCGCGTGGCAGCGTTTCGGCACCGCGTCCGGTGCCGCGCCGCGCGTGGCCGGGGACGGCAGCGGCCGGCTCACCGTCGCAGCGATCGGACCGTCGGGCGTGGGAACCTTCAGCCGGCGGCAGTCCGTTCCGAACGGAGGCTGGGACGAATGGCTGCCCATGTTCGGCTGGAGCGCCGCCGCCCCGGCGTTCGCCGCCAACGCCGACGGCCGCCTCGAGGCGTTCTCGCTCACGCCCGGTGGCGCCCGGCTCGGCCACCGCCGGCAGACCGTCCCCGGTGGAAGCTGGGATTCCGGCGGGGAGTTCGGGGAGCCCGGTATCAGGCTCGCCGCCACGCCCGCCGCCGCGTCCGATGCCACCGGGCGCACGCACGTCTTCGCCGTCACCACCGAAGGCGGGATGCGCACCCGCGTCCAGCAGCGGCCGGGCGGCGGGTGGCGGCCGTGGACGGCCTTCGGCGACCGGACGGTCGCACCCGTCGTATCGGGCCGTCCCGCACTCTGAACCCGGAGTGCGGATCGCGCCAAGTGAAAGGGGCGAAAGGGCGGCTCCGCGGGGCCGTGACCGCCCCCGGGCACGGTGACCTTCCCCACCCCGGCAGGTCCCGTCTGCGACGTCCCGCGACCGGGGGCGCAAGGGCCGATCCCGCACGGCCGCCCGCGGTGTCGGTATGCCGCGCTCGCCCGCCGCGGCACGACAACTTCCCCCGAACCGCTCGCCAGAGAGTCGAAAACGACCCCAAACCGCCATCGCCGCAGGAGGGCCGGAGTGACCGGGGACACAGGCGGAGCCGCCCGCGAGGAGAGGGCCGGCGAGCCTCCCGGCAAGGGGCTCGGAGAGCCTCCCGGGGCAGCCGTTGCGGGCTGTCCGACCCGTCGGGCCGTCCCGGCCGAAGTGGCTGAAGTGCGCCGATGAACTCCCTTGAGAGATGAGTATTGTTCCACTCGTCGGTCCGGCACGACGCGTGGAACGGGGGGAGCGGTGAGCGGGGTAGTCGTCCATTTGCCGCAGGGGTGCAGTGGCGCCGACGACGGCGAACCGTACGGCGATGCGGTGACGTTACGGCTCGGACCGGGCGAAGTCGCCCGCTTCGGACGCGGATCCGCGCAGATCCCCGTGGAGCTCCGCCTCGCCGACGCGGCGATTTCCCGGCTCGCCGGGGAGATCCGCGTGACCGACGACCACTGGCAGTTGACGAACCACAGCACCACCCACAGCTACCTCGTGGAGAACCCGGAGGGCGCCGGGGAGTACCTGAGGGTCCCGCCCCGCCGGGTCGGGGCACCCGTCCCGTTCGAGTTCTCGCGCGTCGTGCTGCCCACCCGCAGCGACGTCCCCGTCTCCTTCCAGGTGTTCGCTCCCGATCACGTCTACCTGGACCCGGAGGCCATGGGCGCCCCCTGGGGCCGCCTCACGGTCACCGCCTACTCGCTGGACGAGACGGCCACCTACTTCCTCGTCCTCCTCGCGCTCTGCGAACCGCGCCTGCGCGACCAGTCCCGCGTCGCGGTCCCCACCACGCCACAGATCGTCGAACGGCTCAGGGGCCACGTCGCCTGCGCCACCCTGACCGCGCGAGCGGTCAGCTCGCACATCGACTACCTCGCCGAGGAGAAGCTGCGCATCGGCGCCTCGGACCCGCGCGAACCCGGCAAGGGCGACCGCCGCAACGGCAAGCGGGAGGAGATCGTCGGGCTCGCCCTGCGGTTCGGGCTCGTGCGCGAGGAGCACCTGACGCTGCTGCCACCCCTGACGGGGGCCGGCGGGCGGGAGCGGCAGACCACGCGATGACGACGCCCCACACCCTGCGCGACATCACGGAATGCGACGGTACGGACCTGCTCCCGCCCGGCCACCGGGTGCGGGGCTGGACGATCACCGACCTGATCGGGGCCGGAGGCTGGTCCACGGTCTACGCCGCACAGCCCGCCGACAGGTACCCGGACCGGACCGGCCGGGCCCCCGCGCACCCGTCCGCGGCACCCGCCGACATCGCTCTCAAAATCATGCCGACCGCCGGGTACGCCCCGCGCCAGACGCGCAGGATCGTGGAGTCCGCCCGCCGGGAGGTCGAACTGGGACGCGGGGCCGGGCACGCACGGCTGATCCGCCTGCTGGACTCCTTCGTCCTCGAGGCACCGGACCGCCCCGCCCTGGACGGCGCGATCGTGCTGGTCATGGAGCGGGCCGCGGGCAGCCTGCGGGAACTCCTCGACGCCGGGGTGGCCGAGGCCGACCGCGCCCGGCTGATCGCGGGGATCTGCGAGGGACTCGCCCACCTCCACCGGTCGGGTTGGGTCCACGCCGACCTCAAACCGGAGAACGTCCTGCTGGACGGCGGCCGTCGCGTGAAGCTCTCGGACTTCGGGCTCGCCACCCAGATGACGGGAACGTACGGGTACGCGCCCCCCATGGGCACCTTGGACTACCTTCCGCCCGAGCGCTGGCGGGCACCCCTCGGGGAGCTGGGCGTGAAGGTCCGGCCGAGTGCCGACATCTGGGCCCTGGGGATCATCATCCACGAGGTGTTCGGCTCCGGCGCCTCCCCGTTCTCCGGCGCCACGCCCATGGCGCGCGGCGCCGCCGTCCAGGAGTACGGCGAAGGGCGCGCGCCGCTGCGCATGGACCAGGCCGTGCCGCCGTTCTGGCGCGAGCTCGCCGCCGACTGCCTCGCCCCGACCCACGCGGCGCGTGCCCCGCACACCGCCGAGAGCCTGCTCGCCCGCATCACCGCCGAACAGGAGGCGCGCGGGAGGGGCGCGGGACGGCTGTGGGGCCGGGCCCGCGCCGCGATCCTCACCACCGCGCTCTGCGGGATCGCCGGTATGACCCTGTGGTCGGACGCGGCACGGTCGAGCGCCTCCGCACAGGACGGCCTGAAGGGCGCGGCGACCGGCACGATCCGGGTGTTCAATGCGGAGAAGGGCTGCCAGGAGCGGGCCGACCGGGACCCGCAGTGCAGTCTGGGCCTGGCGATCGACCCGATGCGCCAGTACACCGCGGACAACGTCGTACGGTCCCGGGTGTGGCACGGCGACGTCCTCGCGGTCGACTGCCAGCTGCCCGACGGCCGGGCCATCATCGACGAGGCGGACCTGCAGTCCACCCGCTGGTTCCACGTCCGCCTCCCGCCCGGCTCCACACCCCCCACGGCGTGGCTCCCCGCCGTCCGCACGAAGGACCGCCCGGCGCTGCAGGGGTGCCCGCACCCCGCGACCGGGCGCTGACGCTCCCGGCCCGTACCGTCACGCAAGCACGACCGAGTGAACTCTGGCGGGACCTTTCCTCCCGGCCCCCCGGGTACCGGCGTCGGGGACCGGCTGGTCTCCCTCGCTTACCGCGAAGGACCGCGCAGCAACTGGATCGGCCTGGAGCTCCTGGACGACCGCTACTGGCGGATCGGCCCGATGCCGGCCGACCTGGCCGACGGGTACACCGGACCGGCCCTGTTCCTGGCCCAGTTGGCGGCGCTCACCGGGGCCGGACACTACGCGGAGGTGGCCCGTACGGCCCTGGCGCCGGTGCCCGGGCTGCTCGACGCGCTGCGCGCCCGGCCCGCGGACCTCGGCGCGGTGGGCTCGGGGGCCTTCTCCGGACTGGGCGGCATCGCGTACGCGCTCGCCGAGACGGCACGGCTGCTGGACGATCCGGAGGTCGGCTCATGGGCGTTCGCCATGCTGCGGCTGGCGGGCGAGGCGGCTCTGTCCGAGAGGGAGCACGGGGTGGGCGCGGGCGTCGCGGGCGGGCTCGTCGCGCTGCTGGCCGCCCACCGAGCCGGCGCCGGTGCCGGGGCCGGGGACGAAGGGCAGGACACCTGGCGGGACGCGCAGGCCTGCGCGGACCCTCGTCCCCCTCACCCCCCGGTCCCAGCCCTTGATGACCTTGCCACTGCCCAGGGCGAACTTGTACGGCTCGCCCCGGTCCCAGGAGGCATCGAACTCCTTCCGACGAGGGCCTGCGCGCGGCGCAAGGGCCAGGCCTCAGAGCCAGCCGAGGCGCTGCGCCTGGGAACCCATCTGGAAGCGGTTCTCGGCGCCCAGGCGAGCCATCAGGATCTGGAGCCTGCGGAAGAAGGTACGGCGGCTGACGCCCAGTTCGCGGGCGACGACCTCGTCGCTCGCGCCGCCGGCGAGGAGGCGGAGCAGGCGGCGGTCGGCCGACGTCAGGCCGGCCGGCCGGGTGGCGCGGCCGTGCAGGGGGAGCGCCGCCTGCCAGGTCTGCTCGAACAGGGCGACCAGCGCGGACAGCAGACCGCACGGCTGCACCACCAGCATGGTGTTGTGCACGTCCGCCTCCCTGATCGACAGGGACACCAGTGCGTACGCCTCGTCGATGATCACCAGCTTGACCGGCACCGCCGGAGTCACCCTGGCCTGCTCACCGGCCTCGATGCACGGCTCGATCGCCGTCTCCAGCTGCCCGGGCACTTCCAGCGACGCCCTCGAGTAGACGACCCGCTGCGTCACCCCGCGGGCGAGCGTCGCCAGCGCGTCGTCGGTGGCGCCGGGCAGCGGGAAGTAGGGCGGTGAGTCCAGCTGCCGGATCTGCTCGCGGGCGCTGGCCCACGCGTGGCGCATCCGGGGTCCGACCGCGTCACCGGTCACCACCTCGACGAGGTTGTCGTTGTAGGCAGCGAGCCGCTGGCGGCGGAACGACTCGAACGCGCCGCCCACGGTGATGCGCGACTCCTCCAGCTCGGCCGCCCGGTGCCTGGCGAGGATCTCCAGGCCCGCGGCGGGCGGCACCGGCGCCACCACGTCCGCGCCCGCCACCGCGGCGCTGGCCAGTCCGGCATCGACCAGCTCGCCGTACGCCGCGGCGAGCCCGGCCCCGTCCAGTCCGGCCGCCTCCCCGATCGCGGACAGCGGAGCGGGGGCCAGCTCCAGCAGCGCCAGGTACACCCGGCCCGCCGGAGGATCGATCCCGAGCAGTCGCAGGGCCTCGCCCAGTCTCGCGTTCGCCATGCACCGCATTATCGGTGCTGCGAGGGCAACGAGTGGCCGATCAGTGCCACTGGCACGAGCAGACCCCTGAGGTGCACCGTTCCGCAGTACCGTCCGGGGGTCGCCGAGGCCCCTCGGCGCGGTCGAACCCGTCCGGAAGAAGGTGCACGGCATGGCGAAGGCCCGCAAGAACGGCCTCTACTCGGGGGTCTCCGGGGAACTGTCCGCTCTGATGAAGTCGGGTTGGGCCGACTCCGAGCAGCACGACCTCGCGCAGGACGAGCAGGCTCCGTACGCGGCCCGCCGCCGCGCCGCACTGTCCGCGCTGTTCCCCGGCGAGCGGCTGGTGATCCCGTCCGGCAACCTCAAGGCCCGCTCGAACGACGACACCTACCCGTTCCGCCCGTACTCCGGCTACGTCCACCTGACCGGCGATCAGGCCCGCGACTGCGCCCTCGTGCTCGAACCCCGCCCGGACGGCGGCCACGACGCGTGCTGCTACCAGCTGCCGCGGGACGGACGGGACACCGACGAGTTCTGGCTCGGCTACACCGCCGAGCTGTGGATGGGGCGGCGCCGCTCCCTCGCCGAGTCGGAACGCGTGCTCGGGCTGGCCTGCCGCGACGTCCGTACGGCCGCAGACGACCTGGGCGCAGCCCCTGACGCGCCCACCCGCATCGTGCGGGGCGTCGACCCGGTCCTCGAGGCGGCCGTCACCACCGACGCGGAGCGGGACGCCGAACTGGAAGAGGCGCTGAGCGGGCTCCGCCTCGTCAAGGACGCCTGGGAGATCGCCGAGATGCGCAAGGCGGTGGACTCCACCGTGCGCGGCTTCACCGACTGCGTGGGCGAGCTTTCGCGGGCGGTCGCGTCGTCCGAGCGGTGGATCGAGGGCACCTTCTTCCGCCGCGCCCGGCTGGAGGGCAACTCCGTCGGCTACGGCTCGATCTGCGCCGCCGGTGAGCACGCCACGATCATGCACTGGACCGACAACGACGGCCCGGTGCGCGTCGGCGACCTGCTGCTGCTCGATGCCGGCGTGGAGACGCACACGCTCTACACGGCCGACGTCACCCGCACGCTGCCGATCGGGGGCTCCTTCACGCCCGTCCAGCGCAAGGTGTACGACGCGGTGTACGAGGCCCAGGAGGCCGGCATGGCCGCCGTGAAGCCGGGGGCCGCGTACCGCGACTTCCACGTGGCGGCGCAGCGGTACCTGGCGGAGAAACTGGTCGAGTGGGGCTTCCTCGAGGGCCCGGCGGACCGCGCCTACGAACTCGGCCTGCAGCGCCGCTTCACCATGGCGGGCACCGGCCACATGCTCGGCCTGGACGTCCACGACTGCGCCGAGGCCCGCAACGAGGAGTACGTCGACGGCGTGCTGGAACCGGGCATGGTGCTCACCGTCGAGCCGGGCCTGTACTTCCAGCCGGACGACCTCACGGTCCCCGAGGAGTGGCGCGGCATCGGCGTCCGGATCGAGGACGACCTGCTGGTGACCGCCGACGGCCACGAGAACCTGTCCGGGGCCCTGCCGCGCTCGGCCGACGAGGTCGAAGCCTGGATGGCCCGCGTAGCAGGCTGACCGGCCGACCCGACGACCCGACGGCGCCTGACGGGCAAGAACCCCGGCCAGGCGCCGTTCCCTCGGCCGCCAGAAGCCACGGGGGTTGCCTCCTACTGCTTCGGCGCGCGCATGAAGTGCCCGTCGGCGGGCTCGGGTTCGCGCTTCAGCGCCTGGTCGGCGGCGTCGAGCGCCTCCTCGTGACAACGTAGAAGTGGGCAGGTCGGCGGGACATGTGGCGCATCATCACGGTCCGACCCGCTCCGGTGTGTCCCACCGCCACACGAGGCGACTACTGAAGAGCGACTCCGTCGGGCAGTTGGTGGCGCGGGTCGGGCTGTCCCTCGCCCAGCAGCTTTCGGAACAGGGTGCCGGGTCGGGCCCACAGGACGGAAGTGACGCGCGGGTTCGCCATCAGCGTCGGGCATTCCACCCGCTGCCAGGTGTTCCCTTTCCTGACGGCGTCGCCGAAAATGATCCGCACCTCACCTTGCGCGGCTTCGGAAAAACCCACTGAAGCGTTTCGCCAGAAAGCCGCGGCCCTTTCCGAGTAGTCGCAGTAGTACGGGGTGGGCAGGCCGAGGTCTTCGATCAGCATCATCATCGTCTGCCCGCCGTATTTCTCGGCACTGGCCTTCGCCGCCTGCTCGACCGACTTCCCCTTGTAGGTGCCGCTGTAGTACCAGAGGGCGGTGGGATCGCCGCGTTCCACGGCGCTGCGCATCTGCGCTCTCGTCACCCACCGGGACATGTCGTTCGTCTGCCCGGGAAGAATGACGCCGCCGCCGTTGGTCGGCCCCTCGTGCGCGAAGGGAACCGACTCGCCGACCGGCTCGGCCCTGATAGGCTCGTGGCCGGTCCGCCCGTGCGGCTGCCCGGGGGTGCCAGGGCGTGCCCTCACAGGTAGGCCGAGCGTTCGGGGGTGTCCGGCAGTGGCAGTCGCTGAACCACGGGGTTGCGCTTGCCGTTCGCGGTGAACAGGAAGTCGTCGTGCGGGCGGTGGCGCAGGCGAAAGCCCTGCCGGGTGCCGAAGTACGCGTCGAGACGGGTGTTGATGTCCCGTACGCAGGCCGCGGCGGCTTCCGCCGGGCCGACGGTCACGAGGTCGAGGGTGCCCGGTTCGTACTGGACGACCTGGAAGTCCGGCAGGCCGGCGGCGGCCAGCGCGGCCAGCAGCGCGTAGGGCGAGTAGACCGTTCCGTCGAGACCGACCAGGCTGGTGCGGGCCCGGCCCAGCAGACCGTCGGTCACGGTGCCGGGCAGGCCGCACCCGCAGGCGGTCGGCCGGGGCGCGAGGTCGCCCGTCACGTAGCGGATGACCGGCATGGGGGTGGACAGCAGCGGTGTCAGGACGACTTCGCCCGCCCGGCCGTCGCCGACCGGCTCGATCTCGGGCAGGACGAGGTCGTCCTGGAAGTGCATCCGCCGCTGCTCGCATTCGAAGGCCGCGTATCCCGTCTCGGACGTCGCGTACAGCATGGTCACCGGACGGCCGAACGCCTCCTCGACGATACGGCGGCCGCCGTCGGGCATGTGCTCGTACGTGGCGACGACGCCGTGCGGGCGCAGGGTGATGCCGCGGTCCAGGCAGTACCGGGCCAGGGCGACGACGCGGCTGGAGGAGCCGGTGATCTCGTCGACCGGGAAGCGGCCGACCACGGCCTCGTAGTCGGCGACGATGCCGGGCGTCCCGGGGTCGTAGCCGCGCAGGTTCCACTTGACGTAGGGGCGGGGCAGCATCACCGCTTCGACGAGCGGGGTGCCGGGGAAGAGCAGTCCCACATTGAGGACGGTGCCGCTGTCCGGCAGACCGAGGAAGGCGCTGAACCGCTCGCGGATCACCCTGTTCGACAGTCCGCCGGTCTCCGCGGTGGACAGCAGGGTGACGGGCTGCCCGGTGCTGCCGCCGGTCTGGGTGAGGAAGAACGCGCCGGGGGCCATCCGGCCGGTCCCGTCGCGGCTGATGAAGTCGGCGAAGTGCTCGCGCAGGTCGCTCTTGCGGGTCAGCGGGAAGTCGCCCAGGCCCAACTGCTCGCGGTCGCGGTCGCGAAGGGCGCGGTAGTGCGGGACCTGTTGCGCGGCGGTGGCCAGCAGCTGGTCGAGGCGCTCGCGCCCCCGGCCGGGATCGTAGGGAGCCAGGCTCTCGATCTCCCGGCGCTTCTCCCGGAACCAGGCGGACGATGCCTTGCGTGTGATGCGCTCGCGCAGCCGCTGGAAGTCGAGTGCCAGATCGCTCGGCGGGTTCAACACACAGTCCTCCTTGTGGACGAGGGCCGGGTGCCGGCGGCATGCGCCGGCACCCGGCCCGGGAGAGGCGACGTCAGATGCGCTCGAGACCGCCCGAGATGGCCTCCAGGTCCTCGTCGCCGACCTCGATGTCCAGCTCGTCGGACGCGGTCGCCGGGGTGGTGTTCTGGGTGTCGCTCATGATTCCTCCGCAAAAGGGTGCCAGCTGAATTCCGACGGAAACCGTTCGGGGAATGACCGCCCGGCCCTGTCGGCCCAAGTCGTCTCCGGGGCGGGACGATTCGAAGCTAGGACCCCCGGCACAAGACCCACAAGGATTTCCCGACGCATGCTCAGGAGCGTGCAGGGAAAGCGCTCGACCGTTTCACCGATTCGTGCCGCCGTCGGGCCGGCCCCTCAAGTGGGCGGCGGCTTCCGCCTGGCGGGGATGGTTCAGTTCCGTGAGGGCGCGGTGGGCCTTGACGAGAGCGGCGCGGGCCTCCTTGTGGCGGCCGAGGTGGTGCAGGGCGATCCCCAGGTCGAGGCGGGCAGGTGCGCTCCAGGCCGGCATGTCTGCCGCTTCGAAGGCGGTGAGCGCCTGGCGCAGAGGGGCTTCCGCCTCGGACCAGCGGGCGAGCTCGACGAGGTCGCACCCCAGGTGGTGGAGGGTGGCGGCCTGGTAGACGGCCATCAGGTCGGGTGACTGGCCGGGGATCCCCGCGCGGCAGATGGCCTCGCTGCTGCGGTGGATGGCGAGGGCCTGACCGGCCTGGCCGGTCTCGCGCAGCACGACGCCGAGGGTGTTGAGGGTGGTCAGCTCGGCGAGACGGCCTTGCGGGGTGGTGTTGTCGCGGTGGCAGGCGGCGGAGTCGCGCAGCCAGGCGATGGCCTCGTCGGTGCGGCCCAGGCGTTTCAGCGCGCCGGCCCCGTAGCCCAGGGCCCAGCCCATCTGGAGCCGGTCGCCGCTCTCCCGGGCCGCGGTGAGGGCCGCGTACGCGGTCTCCAGGGCGGCAGGGTGATCGTAGGCGCACATGTTGTAGGCCCAGGCGAGGTAGTTGAGGTGCACGGCCTCGTCCGCCCGGCTGCCCAGCGCGCGGGCGGCCGCGACGGAGAGCCGGAACACCTCCACCCACTGCTCCCAGTGCTGGGTGCGGTCGGAGAACCAGTGCATGGCCTCGGCCGTGTCGATGACCTGCCGGTGCCATCCGGCGGCCTGGGCGTGGTGGAGTGCCCAGAGCCATTGGGAGCGTTCGGCTTCCAGCCAGGCACGGGCCGGTTCGCGGCCGGAGGGGGCGGTCACGGGATCGGGGTCGTCGTCGGGGGCAGGGCGGTGCTCCGCGTCGAAATGGAGCGCCGCGGCCCTGGCACGGGCCAGCATCCAGCGGGCGGCGCGGTCGCGGGCGCCCGAGAGGGCGGCCGGGTCGTCGTCCGTGGCTAGCTGCTCGGTGGCGAACAGTTTCAGGAGATCGTGGAAGCGGTAGCGCTCGGATTCCGGATGGGGCTGGAGCAGACCGCGGTCGGCCAGGTCCTGGGCGCACAGCCGGGCCCGGCGCAGCGTGGTGCCGGCCAGCAGGGCGGCGGTCTCCGGGCTGAAGTCGGAGCCGGCCGCCAGGGCGGCGCGCCGCAGCACGGTACGGGCGGTCGGGGTGAGCCGGCGGTAGGACAGCGCGAACGCGGCCCGCATCTCCAGGCTGCCGGCCCTCAGGGCGTCCAAGCGGCTTTCCTCGTCGGCGAGTTGGGCGACCAGCTTGCCCAGTCGCTCCTGCGGCCGGACCGCCAGGCGCTGCCCCGCGATCCGGACGGCCAACGGCAGGTGGCCGCACAGATCGGCGAGGTCGCGGGCGGCCCGGGCCTCCTGGACGACGCGCTGTGCGCCGATGATCCGGGTGATCAGTTCGACGGACTCCTCGCTCCGCAGCAAGGCGAGGTCGATACGGTGTGCGCACTCCAGGCCGGCCAGCGCGTGGCGGCTGGTGACGACGGTCAGCGAGTTGCCGTGCCCCGGGAGCAGCGGGCGGACCTGGTCCTCGTCGGCGGCGTTGTCCAGCAGCAGGAGCAGCCGACGGGCGGCGGTGATCGAGCGGAACAGGCCGGTGCGGTCCTGGGTGTCGTGAGGGACGGCGCGCTCGGTCACGCCCAGGGCGCGCAGCAGGCGGCCCAGTACCTCGCGCGGGTCGGCGGGCCGTTCGTCCATGCCGCGCAGATCGACGGCGAACTGGCCGTCGGGGTGGTGCGGGGCGAGGGCGTGCGCGGCGTGGACGGCGAAGGCGGTCTTGCCGAGACCCGGCTGTCCGGTGACGACCGCGACGGGTGCCGGATCCCCTCCCGTGCGTTCCGCCAGGGCGCGCAGGCCGGCCAGGGCCTGGGTGCGGGCGGTGAAATCGCTGAGGTCGCGCGGCAGCGGCAGGGCGGCAGAGGGGGCGGCGGCCGGGCGTGGACGGGGCCGGCCGAGTGCCGCGACCCGTTCCAGGTCCCCGCGGTCCGCGGCGTCCAGGGCGAGCGCCCCGGCCAGGGCCTGCACGGTACGGCGCTGCGGCCCGCGCGTGCGACCGCGTTCCAGGTCGACGAGGGTGCGGACGCTCACTCCCGCGGCGTGCGCGAGCCGTTCCTGGGTGTGGCCGGTGCGGACGCGCAGGCTGCGCAGCAGCTCCCCGAAACCGCCGGGCGCGGATCCGCCGCCGCTCATGGTGCCGCTCCCCCCGGCAGCGGCCCACGGCCGAGGCCGGCGGGACCGGATGCTGGTGGATGGCCGTCGGCAGAGGCTCGGCAGGGCTGCCGCACGTGGAACGCTCCTCGTGGTGCCGCGCTCCCCCGGGGACGGCGCGAGCTGTACGACAGAAGTATGCCGGATGCAGTCCTGCGGATTGAACTGCCTGGTCAGCGCTGTCGGGTGCGTGCTCGACTGGGTCCGGCCCCGCTGCCGGGCCCGTCGGGTGACGGCGGTGACCACCGCCGCGCCGCACCGTGCCGGCCCCCTCGCCCGGACCGGCGCCCCCGTCGCGCCGGGTGTCCGGCGCCATCGCCCCGTTCACGCCCCAACGTCCGCCGGTCGGCCCCGGCCCGTGGAAGGACCCATCATGACATCGAGCCCCCTGCCCCGTACGAGCCCGGATCGTCCGGCTGCCCGCTACACCGTGGAGGAACTCTCCAGGATCGTCGGCATGTCGCCGAGGAACGTACGGGCGCACCAGTCCCGCAAGCTGCTGCAGCCGCCGGTCCGCAGAGGCCGGGTCGGCTACTACGACGACACGCACGTGCGCAGGCTGGAACACATCGTTTCGCTGCAGCGGCAAGGCTTCAACCTGGTGTCCATCAGCGCCATTCTCGGTGCGGAGAGCCACGACGACGACCGGGAGAAGCTCACCGCCGCCCTGCAGCGCGCGCTCCGGGAAAGGCCCGGCGTCTTCCACTCCCTGAACCGGCACGGCCTGCTCGGCTGGGACGAGGACGGCGCCGTGCGCATCGCCCGGCCGGGCGTCCTGCGTGCCGCCCTGGACCTCGTCCGGGCGGGAATCCCCGCAGCGGTCACCCTGCAGTGCCTGGCGCGGCTGCTGGACCGGATCGACGGCGCCGCCGAGGAGCTGATCAGGATCGTCGGCGCGGACATCCTCCCGCTCAACCTGCCGTCCCCCGACCGGGATCCGGCCGCCGGACCGGACGACCACAGCACCGGCGTATTCGCCCAGCACCTCGTGGAACTCCTGGCGAGCGTCTTCCGCGCGGCTGCCGAGAACCACGGCCGGGAACTGGCCGCGGACCTGCTGGCCAGCAGCCACGGGGCCGCGCTCTGGGTCGAGGAATCCGTCGTCGTCGAGAACGGCTGAGCAGCCCGGCCCCTCCCCGGGCGGACCGGTGACACCGATCCGTGCAGCGGTCGAACCGCTGCTGGTCACGGGATCGATCCTTTCGCCGGGGACCGGCCCCGTCCGCCGTACGGTCAGTGCCGGCCGGGTTGCCGCAGGCGTTGCGGGACGGCCGTACGCCGTTGCCGCATGCCGGCCCGTCCCTGTCCATTCGCCCATTCGTCGCACGACCGTCCCCGCGTCAGGATCGTGAAATCCATTGAATCGCACGTCCCCGCTGCCGCGCGCCGCCAAGGTCGAGAGCTATCGACTGCGCGTCGACGCACGGTTGACCAACGAGCCGGGCGGGTCCCTGGTACTGGAGCAGTCCCGCTACCGGCTGCGCCTCCCCCACCCGGAAGCCGGCCGGCGCGCGGTGCTGCTGCGCATGGCGGAGGGCTGGCTCAGCGATCTCCAGATGGCCCAGCTCGTCACCGGCCTGGAGGGCGAGGCCCGGATCCTGCCCGCCCAACTGCTGGTACGCCGACTGCTGTCGCACTCCTGGCTGGAGCGCCGCGTCGCCGCCGGAGCCCGGCCCCTGCTCGACGTGGTGCCCCGGGGGATCGGGGCGCAGAGCGCTCCCGCCCGGCGCCCGCACGGCGTCGGGGTGGTCTACCGGCTGTCCCGGTTCGCGGTGCTCCGCACCGATCAGGGGCGGATGCTGGCCCATTCCCCGCTGAGCAGCGTCGCCATCGGCTGCGCGCACACCCAGCTGGGCGCCGTCCTGGCGGGCGCCGCGGCGGACGGCGTCAGCCGGCTCGACGTGGCCAAGGGGCTGGAGGTGGACGAGTCCACCGCCGGCCACGTGCTGGACGAGTTGCTCACCGCCCAGGTCCTGGTGACCTCCGAGGAAGCCGAGGCCGAGCACGGCACCGCTCCGATGGGCCTGTGGTCGCCGGAGGAGCTGTGGCTGCACGACCGGACACGGCCGCAACGCCACGCGGCGCCGATCGGCGCCACCCACCGCTTCCGCGGTGTGCTGGAGCCGGAACCCGCGCAGCCGGGCGGGCCCACCACGCGCCCCGTGATCGAGCTGCCCGCGCCGCCCCCGGGCCCCGTCGACGCGACGCGGGACTCGCTCGCGGCGGTGATGTCCCGCCGCCGCAGCGTGCGCCACCAGGACGACGCCCGGCCGATCACCGCGGCCCAACTGGCCGAGTTCCTCCACCGGGTCCAGCGCTTCGAACCGGCCGCCGCCGGAGCCACCGCCGGAGCCACCGCCAGAGCCACCGACGGCGGCGTTGACGGCCCGGAGGCCGGCCGGCGACCGTACCCGGGGGCGGGCGGGATCGGCGAACTGGAGATCTACCCGTTGGTCTCGCGCTGCGCCGGCCTGGAGAGCGGGCTCTACCACTACGACTCGGTGCGGCACGGCCTCGCGGCCGTCGCCGCCACCGGCCCCGAGACCGCGAAGATGCTGTCGTTCGCGCGCGCGACGGCCAGCATGCCGGACGCACCGCAGGTGCTGTTCGTGATCACCGCCCGGATCGGGCGCCTGATGTGGAAGTACGAGGGGATTCCGTACGCCCTGGCGCTCAAGGACGCCGGGATCCTGACCGCGTGGATGTACCTGGTCGCCACCGACATGGGTCTGGCGCCGTGCGCGCTGGGAGCGGGGGACGTCGCCTCCTTCGCCGCCCTCTCGGGGCTGGACACGCTGGTCGAACCCGCCATCGCCGAGTTCGCCCTCGGCTCCTGCCCGTCCGACTCCGAGGAGCAGCCTTGAGATTCCGCAAACAGGCCCTGCGAAAGCTGGAATCACCCGAGCAACTCGACGAGATCGCCCGGCTGGCCTCGATACCCACCTGGTTGACGACGGTGGCGCTCCTGGTCGTGGTGCTCTCCGTCGGCACCTGGTCGGCGTTCGCCACCGTCCCGACGACCGTCGCCGCCCCCGGGGTGCTCACCCACGCGATGGGCGCCGTCACCCTGGACGCCACCCGGCAGGGACAGGTGAGCGCGGTCCTGGTGGTCCCGAACCAACGGGTCCGCAAGGAGCAGCCGCTCTACACCCTGACCGGCCAGGACGGCTCGACCGTGACGGTCACCGCGCCGTGGACCGCGCACGTCGTCAGCGTCCGGATCTCCGAAGGGGAGATGCTGCTGCCCGGGAGCAAGGTCGCCGTCCTCGAGCGGCTGGACACCCCCGGCGACCGGCTGCAGGCGATGGTCTACGTACCGGCGGCGCACGCACCGCTGCTGCGCGTCGGCATGCCGGTGCGGCTGTCGACCACGGTGGCGCCGGTGAGCGTCTTCGGCACGCTGTCCGGAACGGTCTCCGCCGTCGGCACCGCTCCGGAGACCGAGGAATCCCTGCACGCCTTCCTCGGCGCCGGCCGCGATGTGACGCCGTTCCTCACCACCGGTTCGGTCGTCGCGGTGACCGTCCACCTCACCCCGGACGCCGGGTCCGCGACCGGACTGCGGTGGTCGCGCTCCTCCCCGTCCTTCGCGCTGAACTCGCAGAGCGCGGTGACGGCGACCCTCACCGTGGCCGAGGAACACCCCCTGAACTGGCTGGTGAAGCGATGATCCCGACCCTCACGAAGCGCGGCACCGACCGGCCGACCGCCAAGCGGGTGCGCACCCCCACCGTGATCCAGATGGAGGCCACCGAGTGCGGGGCGGCCTCGCTGGGCATCGTGCTGGCCCACTACGGCCGCCACGTCCCGCTCGAAGAGCTCAGGCAGGCCTGCGGGGTGAGCCGGGACGGCTCCACGGCGGCCAGCGTCGCCAAGGCGGCGCGACGGTACGGGCTGACCGCCAGAGGCCGGCAGAGCCCTGTCGCTGACCTCGGCTCCGTGCGGATGCCCGCCGTTCTGTACTGGAACTTCGAGCACTTCCTGGTGCTGGAGGGCATGGGCCGCAAGGTCAGGCTCAACGACCCGGCCACCGGACCCCGTTCGGTGAGCTGGGAGGAGTTCGACGACGCCTACACCGGCATCCTGATCGCACTGGAACCGGGCCCCGCGTTCGAGCGCGGAGGACACCCGTTCAGTCTGGTCCGCACGCTGCGGGAACGCTGGCGCAACCTCGGCTCGGTCGTACCGCAGACCGCGATCCTCGGCCTCCTCGTCGCCCTGGTCGGCATCGCCGTGCCGGCCCTCACCCGGGTCTTCGTCGACCGGGTGCTGCTCGGCTCGGACTCGCGAACCTCGATCGCGCTGGTCGTGGCCATGGCCGTGGCCACCGTGATCACCCTCGTCGCCGGATGGCTCCAGCAGCGTCTGCTGGTGCGCGCCGAGACCGCGGTGGCGCTCGGCAGCGCGGCCCGCCTGATGCGGCACATGCTGCGGCTTCCGCTGGGCTTCTTCAACCAGCGCATGGCCGCCGACCTCGCCCGCCGGGTACGCACCAACGACGTGGTGGCCGACATCTTCACCCGGCGCCTGGCATCCACCGCGGTGGACATGGCACTGGCCCTGTCCTACGCCGCGCTGCTGTGCCAGTACGACCTCGTACTGGGGCTGTGCGCACTGGTCTTCTCCGGCCTCAACGTGCTGGTGCTGCGCTGGCTGTCCGCCATCCGCGCGACGGCCGTCGCGGGCCTGCAGGCGGAACGCGGCCGGCTCTTCGCCGCCGTGTACACCACCATCTCGATGATCGAGACCGTCAAGGCCAGCGGGCAGGAGGAGCTGAGCTACCAGCAGTTCGCCGCCCGCCAGGCGGCCGTCACCACCGGGCAGCAGAAAGCGGGCGTGCCCGCCGCGGTCGTGGCAGCGGTGCCCGCCCTGCTCGCCGCCCTGAACACCGCCGTGCTGATCGCGCTGGGCAGTCACCTGGTCCTGACCGGCACCCTCACCGTGGGAGTGCTCGTCGCCATGCAGGGCCTGGCCGTCGCGATGAACCGGCCCGTCACCAGCCTCGCCACGGTCAGCGCCCAGGTCGAGGAGATCGGCGCGGACCTGCAACGCCTCCAGGACGTGGAACGCTATCCGCTGCCGCCCGCACCCGTCGTCTCCGGCGCACCGGCACCGCTGGAAGGGCACGTGGTGCTCGACGAGGTCACCTTCGGCTACAACCCGCTCGTCCCACCGCTCCTGAAGGACTTCTCGCTCGAACTGCCTCCCGGCGCACGGGTGGCACTGGTCGGCGGCTCCGGCAGCGGGAAGTCCACCGTCGGCCGGCTGCTCGCCGGCCTGCACCAGCCCTGGAGCGGGCGGATCACCATCGACGGCCGGGAGCCGAACACGCTCGACCCGGGACTGTGGGCCGCCACCATGGCGATGGTCGACCAGGACAAGATCATGTTCGAGGGCACGGTACGGGACAACATCACCCTGTGGGACCCGACCATCCCCGACGAGGACGTCGTGCAGGCGCTCAAGGACGCCTGCATCCACCAGGAAGTGGCCGCCCGGCCCGGGGGCCTGGCCAGCCCGGTGCACGAAGGCGGACGCAACTTCTCCGGAGGCCAGCGCCAACGCCTGGAAATAGCCCGCGCCCTGGTCCGCAACCCCCGGCTGCTCATCCTGGACGAGGCCACCAGCGCCCTGGACACCGAGACGGAACGACGCATCGACTCCAACCTGCGCCGCCGCGGCGCCACCTGCCTCATCGTCGCCCACCGCCTGTCCACCATCCGCGACTGCGACCGGATCGTGGTGCTGCAGCACGGCCAGGAGGTCGAACGCGGCACCCACGACGACCTGATGGAACGCGACGGCGCCTACGCGGCCCTCATCCGGCACCACGCGAAGTCAGCGGGGGAAACCACATGAACACCGTCACCGCGCCCCAGGACTGGGGCCTGCTCGCCCGACTGGCGGGCCCCGGCTCCACCACTGCCCGCCGCATCGACGGGCGGCACACCGTCTACCTGGTCGAAGGCGGGCCGGCCGACATCTTCGCAAGCCGTCTCGCCCCCGACGGCGACACCTCCCGGCAGCACTTCGTCGCCCGCTGCCCCGCCCACAGCGCGATCCCCTCCTCGACCGCGACCGGCGAGTGGCAGCTCACCGCGGTGCCCCTGCCCGGCGGCCGGCTCCGCGGCGTCGACCACGACCAGCTCTCCAGACTGTGCCGCCAGGTCCAGCCGGAGGAGCCGGACGGCGCCCGGCCACCCGGTCCCGACGACCGGATCGCCGACGTGATCAGCGACGCCCTGGACCGTGCCCTGCAAGCCGTCTCCGACGCCGTACGCGCCACCGGCGCCCCCCGGGACGCCCAGGTCCTGCGCTCCCGGCAGATCGTCTCGCTCACCCGCGGCCGCACGGTCGTCGGAAGCGGCCGGCCGTGCTGGATCCGGCTGGCGGACGGGCGCATGAGCAAGAACGGCATGACCGACCGCATCGTCTCGGCCGGCCGCGAGGCGCTCTTCCTCGGCCTCCAGGACTGGACCCGCGCAGAGTCCGACTGTCTGGTCGAGCTCCTGAACACACCGGACCTACTGCGCTCCGGAGCCCTGTTCGAGGCGCTCGACCAGCAGATGGCCCATCTGGTGCGATCGCTCGGCGACCGGGCCCAGGACGCCGACACCGCGTTCCTGCACGCCCTCGACGTCCGCAAGCGCGCGGCCGAGCAGATGGTGGCGGCCAGTGCCCGACGGGCCCTGGGCGTACTCGGCGCCAACAGCGCCCGCGGCGGGCGGCTCGCCACCGACGGCGCCCAGGACGCCCGTGCCTGGGCGGTCGAGACCCTCCAGGTGGTCACCGAGGGCGCGGACGTCGCCGTCACCGAGCCGCCCACGCACACGCCGGGGACCAGCAACCCGGGCGACGAACTCCGGGCGGTCGCCCAGAGCTCGGGGCTTCACCTGCGCCAGGTCCGGCTGTCCACGAAGTGGTGGCACAACAACGTCGGACCGCTCATCGGCTGGCGCCCGGCGCAGGCCGCCGGACCGGAATCCGCCGATCGGCCGACGGGCACGCCGACCGGCGACCCGAAGGTGCCGGCCGGCACCGCGGGCGATGCCCGGCTGATTCCCTTCCCCCTCCTGTTCGCCCGCGGCAGGTACTGGATGGTCAACCCGCACACCCGGGCCCGCACCCCGGTGGACCGGCGGCGCGCACAGACCTTCAGCGGGAACGCCACCCTGGCCCAGCTGCCCCTGCCCCCGCACAGCAGCCTGCGGCAACTTCTGCGCCGCGGGGCCTTCGGCACCGCGCCGGAGCTGCGCTCCATGCTGGCCAACGGGGTCGCCGTGGCGTCGCTCAGCCTCGCCACCCCGCTGCTGATCGGCCAGGTGCTCAGCTCCCTGACCTCCGGAGGCCTCCAGGACCTCCCCTGGGCCACCGGGCTGTATCTGGTGAGCGCCGTCGCGGCGGCCCTGTTCACCGCGCTCCTGAACCTGCACGCGCTGCGGCTGGAGGACCGACTGGAATCGGGGGTCCAACTCGCCCTGTGGGACCGGCTGATCCGGCTCCCGTCCGACTTCTTCACCCAGACCACCAGCGGCGTCCTGGCCAGCAAGATGCTGGGCACCGCCTACGCCCGGCAGGCCCTGAACGGGCTGGCGACCCGGACCTTCCTCGCCCTGCTGACCGCGGCGGCCGGACTCGCCCTGACCCTGAAGATCAATCCCGTCGTCGGTCTGTACACCCTCGTGCTGCTGGCCGGCACCAGCGGCCTGGGCGTCCTCTTCGGCGTGGTGGTGATCCGCCGTCAGCGCCAGGCGCTGCCCGCCGAACACCACGCCGCGGCCGTGACCAACGAGATCTTCGGCGGCATCATGAAGATCAGGCTGGCCGGCGCCGAGAACGCCATGTTCAGCCGATGGGCGCAGGCCACCGTGGTGGCCCGCGCCCGGCTGCAACGCGTTCACCGGGTGCAGGGGGCCCTGTCCGCGGTCGCCGTCACCGTGCCCGTCGCCGGACAACTGATCCTCTTCGCCCTCCTGGCCGGCCCGCTGCGGGGCGAGGTGCCGGCGAGCGGTTTCTTCACGCTCAACGCGGCCTTCGCCCTCCAGCTCCAGGCCATGATCCTCCTGGTCACCAGCGGCGCCGAGTTCGTCGTCGTGCTCCCGCGCCTGCACGGTCTCTCCGAGGTACTGACCGCGCGCGCCGAGCGGGAACCCAGCCACGTCCAACCGGTGGACCTCCGGGGGGAGATCGAGATCGTCAACGCGACCTTCGGCTACCCCGGCCAGGAGACCCCGGGGCTCGACAAGGTGACGCTGCACGCCCGCCCCGGCCAGTTCGTCGCGATCGTCGGCCCCAGCGGCTCCGGCAAGTCCACCCTGCTGCGGCTGCTGCTCGGCTTCGAGCGCCCGCGCAGCGGCTCCGTGCTCTACGACGGGCAGGACCTCGCCGAGCTCGACGTGCAGGCCGTACGCCGGCAGTGCGGAGTGGTCCTCCAGGACGGGCGGCTGTTCAGCGGCACCATCCGGGAGAACATCTGCGGCGCCCAGCCCTACTCCGTCGAGCAGGTCTGGGAGGCCGCCGCCATGGCAGGGCTCGACGAGGACATCCGCCGGATGCCCATGGGCCTCAACAGCCTGCTGTCCTTCGGCGGCGGCGCCCTGTCCGTCGGCCAGAGGCAACGGGTCCTGATCGCCAGGGCGTTGATCTCCCGGCCGCGGGTGCTCTTCTTCGACGAAGCCACCAGCGCTCTCGACAACCACACCCAGGAGATCGTCACCGCCAGCACCCAGCAGCTCGCCGCGACCCGGATCGTCATCGCCCACCGGCTCTCCACCGTGATCAACGCGGACGTCATCCTGGTGATGGACCAGGGCCGGATCGTCCAGAGCGGCAACTACCACGAGTTGCTCGCGGACACGGGCGGACTGTTCCACCGGCTCGCCCAGCGCCAGCTCTGGGCGCAGTCGGCGAACCCGCTCGACGCGGCCGCCACCTCCCCGACTCCCTGACGGAAGAAGAAGGTTCTCACCATGGAAGAAGCCGAGCGCACCGATTTCACCGCCCGCTACCACGCAGTGGTCGCGGCCGTCTGGTCGGACCCGGGCAAGGAGCGGATGCTGTCCCGCGACCCCGGGGCCCTGCTCGCCGAACACGGAATCAGGGTCCCGGCGGGCACCGTGATCGAGGTCGTCCGCGATCAGCCGGCGACGGCCGGCGTCCTGGAATCCCAGATCCGGTCCTGGGAGGGGACTCCCGGCCGTGGCACGCTCAGGCTGCTGGTCCCGTACCCGGAACCCCTCGAGGCGACCGACCTCACCGAGGAGGAGCTGGACTCCCTCGTGGCCGGTCTCAGCCACCCCGCGCTGTCAGACATCGCGCGCTGACCGTCACCGCCGCACCCCCAGGAAATCGAAACCCCAGAACGCAGAGGAGAAGGACCGTGAACGAGGAAGACGAGACCTACGCCGCCGATCTCTCGGACGACGACCTCCAGGCCCTCGTGGCAGGGCTCAAAGGGCTGACCGTCACGAACGACGAATAGGGAGCACCTCCGGCGCCCACGGCGGCCGGCGGGCAGGACGCAGATCCGCCCGCCGGCCGCCGATCCGTATGCCTAGGGCCCCACCGGCAGACGACAGAACGGCCGTGCCGTCATCGGCACGACCGTTCTCCAGAACTCCGCCTTACTCCGCCTTCGGGCCAGGCCGGCTTCTCAGCCGTCCAGCACCTCGGCCAGCGCCGCGAGCGAGGGCACGGCTGTCGTGCGCACGGCCCGGAGCGCTTCGGTGCCGGGCGGGCGGACCGTCAGCGACAGGTGCACGGACAGGCCGCCGCTCCGGCCGACGGCCGAGTGCGGTGCTCCTCGCGGGATGTAGAGCACCTGTCCCGGCTCCACCGTGGTCTCCAGCACCACCGGCCCCGGGTGCGACGTATATCCGGCATCCCACTCACCGGTCGCCGGGACGCCGTGCACCTGCCACCGCTTGCTGCCGTTCAGCTGGACGACGAAGACGTCCGCATCGTCGCGATGCGTACCCAGCCCTTGTTCGCCCGGCGGCGTGACGAAGAGGAACGCCTCGACGGGGAAGCCGAGTTCGGCGCTGAGCCGGCCGGAGAGCGCCGCCGCCCCCGGATGCCAGTGATCGATGTTCCGCATCAGCAGGGTGGCCCCCGAGGAGACCCTCTTCAGCACCTTGTCCGGGTCGGCGTAACCGGGGAAATCGTGTGCGCCGACCCTTCGCGCCGAGGTGAAGTCACCCAGCTCCAGGTTCTGTCCGCCGCGTACCAGTTCCAGATAGGGCCTGCGGAGCAGGCCGCCGGTCAGCGCTGTGTCCAGGTCGGCCAGCGTGACCAGCTGTGCGGGCGGCGCGCTCGGGCGCAGTACACGAGCCTCACGTCGCCACGCCGCTGCGAGGAACAGCTCGGGGTCGCCCACCAAGGAGCGGAGAGTTTCCATCCGGTGATCACTTTCTCTTACGAAACGCTGCGGAGCGGTTGGACCTCGGCGCCCAGCGCCGCAACCGCGGTACGTACGGTGGAGAGCAGATCGCTGTGGACCGGCAGCCCCGGCCGCGCGCAGCGCAGCTGTGCCACCACGTCCGAGCGGCGCCGGTAACCTTCCTCGGCGCCCACCGCGATGGCCCGCCCCGTGGCCGCTGCCGCTCCCAACTCGTACAGGGCGATGGGCTGTTCGGGCCGGGCCGTGTTTCCGCTCGGAAACCAGAAGAGCACCAGGTCCGCCAGCGCCAGGTGCCGATGCTCCCAGGCCACCATGGACTCGTTGAAACCTGACGGCCCGGCGATGACCCGACGCGGGCTGAGCAGGGCCAGTGAGCGCCGGCCGGCGTCGCTGCCGGGCCAGACCTGCTCGAAGGCGGCCACCGCGTCGTAGCGCCAGTCGGGGCAGTTGTGCATCCCGCCGGCGAGGAAGACCTTCACCTCCTCGGCCCGGGGCTCGTATTCCTGCATGGACTCGATGACACGCACCTGCGCGGTCTCCCCACTCGCTCCCGGAAAAGGAACTGGTCGTGTGCCGGCGGCGTCCGCCGCCGGCACACGACCAGGATCGTGGCGTCAGATGACTTCCAGCCCTCCCGAAAGGGCCTCCAGCTCCTCGTCTTCGATCTCGAGGCCGGGCTCCTCCGACGCGGTCTCCGGCGCATTCTTCTGGATGTCGCTCATATCGCTGCTCCAATGTTTTTCGAGAATTCCCGAGACGTCATTTCTCCCGGGTGGGATGAGTCGAACCTAGAGGCGCCCCGAAGTAACCGACAAGCCCTTTCCGACAGTTGCTCCGCAGCATGCACGACCGCGACCGCACGGTTTCACCGATCCGTGCAACCGCCCGGCCCGTTCGGACAGAGGCGCTGCCGTTCTCCCGGATAGCCCGGCTGTCGCTCCCTCCCCGCTTAGGCTGCGGGCCCGGCGGCAGTCCGATCGACGTGACTGCTCATCGCCCGCAACCAGCCCTCTGTGAAAGGAGCGTCCAGATGTTCCTCGGTGTGGCCATCGACGCGGCCGGCTGCCACCCGGAATCCCGGTGGTATCCGCCCGTCGAGCTGCTGAACCCCGGGCACCATCCCCGACTCGTACAGGAAGCCGAACGGGGTGGCTTCGACTTCGTGACGTTGGACGACTCCATGGCGCTCCCGAACGGTCCTGCCGCCGCCGGTGGGCTCCCGGACGCGGTGACCGTGCTGGCCGGGGTCGCTCCGCTGACCACCACCATCGGCCTGGTGCCCACGGTGACGACCACGTACTGCGAGCCCGTGCACGTGTCCAGGGCACTGGCCACGCTCGACCACATCAGCCGGGGCCGCGCCGGCTGGCGCCGCCGCGTGGTCACCACGGAGGCGGAAGCCGCGCACTTCGGGCCCGAATCGCCTGCCGCTCCGCATGAACTGCGTGCAGAGGAAGCCGAGTTCACCGATGTGGTCGTCAAACTCTGGGACAGCTGGGAGGACGGTGCGGAGGTCAGGGAGGTGGCGGCCGGGCGCTTCCTCGACCGGTCCAAGCTCCACCACATCGACCATGCCGGACGGCACTTCCGCATCAAGGGCCCCTCGAACGTACCGAGACCGCCGCAGGGCCACCCCGTGCTCGCGGTCGACCTCGGTCCGCGGAGCGACGGGGTCACCGCTCACGGCGCCGACATGGTGTTCGTCGACGTCCGTGACGCATGGGAGGCACGCGCACGGGTGGGAGCGCACACCAGGGTCGTCGCCGAGCTGGACGTCCTGTTCGACGGCGACCACGGCGTGTCCAGCTGGGACGGCCCGGCAGGCGACGGCGCGTCGCACCGCTCCAGGTTCGCCGGATCACCGGCCGAACTCGCCGATGTGCTGGGCGACATGTGGAGTTCCGGAGACGTCGACGGATTCCATCTCCGACCCGCGTTCCTGCCCGCCACGCTGTCACGGTTCGTCGCGGAGGTCGTCCCGATCCTGCGCCGGCGGTCCTTGCTCCGCCCTCCTCGGGGAACCTCACTGCGCGAGCGGCTCGGCCTGCCCGAGAAGGCCCCGAACATGTTCTCGGCCTGAAAGGTGGCCCCCTCGATGAGCAAGCCCGTCAAGCAGATGCACCTCGCCGCTCTCTTTCCCGTCAGCCACATGACCGTCTGGCGCGATCCGCGCGCCGGGAGTCAGGTCGAGTTCGCCTCCCACTCCCACCTGGCCCGCACCGCGGAGCGGGGCAAGTTCGACGCCCTCCTCCTCGCCGACTTCCCGCGCCTGGTGGAGCACCGCGCCGAGATCTCCGACGTCGGCGTCGCCGGCCAGCTGGACCAGATCACCGTGCTGTCGGCGCTGGCATCCGTGACGCGGCGGATAGGGCTGGCCGCCACCGTCAACGCCACTTTCAACGAGCCCTTCGACGTGGCCCGCAGACTGGCCACCCTGGACCACCTCTCCGGCGGCAGGTGCGGCTGGAACGTCGTGACCACTCCTGACGCCTGGACGGGCGAGAACTTCCGCCGCGGCGGCTATCTGCCGCACGCCGACCGCTACCTCCGCGCAGCGGAGTTCGTCGACGTGGCCAGGCGCCTGTGGGGCAGTTGGGGACCGCACGGAGCCACCCGGTTCCACCACGAAGGGGCGCACTTCCGCCTCGGAGGCCGGTTCACCGTACCGACCAGCCCCCAGGTGTACCCGCTGACCATCCAGGCGGGGGATTCGGAGCAGGGCCGCGAGTTCGCGGCGGCGACAGCGGAAATGATCTACAGCCGCCGCCTGGGCCTGGCGGGCCAGGCGTTCTACTCGGACGTCAAGCGCAGACTGGCCCGCCACGGTCGTGCCCCGGAGCACGTGAAGATCATGCCCGGGGTGTCGTTCGTCCTCGGTGACACCGATGAGGAGGCCAGGGAGAACGCCGAGATCGTGCAGCGGCGGGCAGTGAGCCCCCAGCTCGCCCTCTGGTACCTGGAACGCGTCTGGGGACGCGACCTGTCGGCCTACGACCCCGACGGACCGCTGCCCGATGTCGACCCCGACCCCGAGGCGGCACCTCCCGAGTGGCCGGGGCTGGCCGACGCCGAGGTGCGGTCGCGCCGGGTGCAGAAGTGGCGGGCCCTCGCCGCCGAGCAGAACCTCGGCATCCGGGCGCTCGTGATGAAGCTGACGGCGGGCCGGCCCTTCATCGGCACACCCGCTCGCGTGGCGCGGCAGATGAACGACTACGTGCAGTCGGACGGCGCCGACGGATTCGTGGTGGTGCCCCGGTTCGCGCCCGGCGGACTGGACGAGTTCGTCGACCGGGTGGTGCCCGAACTCCAGGACCGCGGAGTCTTCCGCACCGAGTACACGGACCACACCCTGCGCGGCCACCTCGGGCTTCCGGCGCCCGCCGGGCACCCGCGGGGGGAGCTCCGCTGAACGGCCGCCGCAGTCACCTGTCGCCGATGCCCAGCCTGATCCGGTCGACCATCCGGGTGGTCGACCGCCCGTCGACATAGGGGAGGATCACCGTCCGGCCGCCCCAGCCGTCGACCAGGGCCGCTTCGGGCAGGTCGTCCACCCTGTAGTCGCCGCCCTTGACGTAGATGTCGGGCCTGATCCGACGCAGCGCCTCTTGCGGCGTGGACTCCGTGAAGACCACCACCCCGTCCACGGAGGCCAGCGAACCCAGGACCGCCGCGCGGTCCACGGCCGGGACGACCGGGCGCCGGGGTCCCTTCAGCCGGCGGACGGAGTCGTCGTCGTTGAGGCACACCACCAGGCAGTCGCCCAGCAGGCGGGCGCTCTCGAGGAGCGCGACGTGACCCGCGTGCAGCAGATCGAAGCAGCCGCCGGTCGCCACCACCGTGCCGCCCGCCTCCCGCACCCGGGCGACCGCCTCCAGCGGGTCGGCGGGTCCGGTGCCGGGCTTCCCTGCCGCCGTACCCGCCGTACCCGCCGTACCCGCGTTCCAGGCGGTCGCGCCGCCGGCCGCCACGAACTCCTCGGCGGCCCGGACGGCGCCGGTGACCGCCTCCGAGAGCAGCGCGCCGCCCGCGAGCAGCACGGCGGCCGACGCGGCGAAGCAGTCACCGGCGCCGCACGTGTCCGCCCCGACGGTGCGCCGTCCGGGAACGGCGAGGGGGGAGGACTTCGCCGTGTCCAGCAGGAGGGCGCCGTCGGCCCCTCTCGTGACGGCGACACCGACGGCCTCCCACAGGTCGACGAGCCGCCGCCCGCGCTCGATGTCCGACGCCAGGTCCGCGCCCGCGTACCCGGGCACGAACCCGGTCGCCTCCTTGCGGTTGGGAGTGACCAGCCGGGCACCGGGGACCGGCCGGGCCCCGCGCGGGTGCGGGTCCCAGACCAGCGGCGTCGCGGCGGCGGCGGCAGTCAGGGCCGCCCGGACGGAGGAGTCCTCGGTGAGCCCGCGCCCGTAGTCCGAGACCAGGACGGCGCTCGCGCCGACCACCAGGGCGTGTTCCTCGTCGGTGAGGGCGCGGCGCGGTCCCGGCACGGCCTCGGGGGCTTGACTGAACATCAGCACCGTTCGGCCGTCGGCACGGACCCGGCTCTTCACCGGGGTCGGTCCGGCGAGCCCGAGGTCGATCACCCGGATACCGGCGTCTCGTAGCAGCCCGCGCAGATCCCGGCCTTCCGGGTCGTCGGACAACGCCGTCATCAGGGTGACCGGCCGCGCACCGCGAGCGGCGAGCACGGCCGCGAGGCCGGCGCCGCCGGGCCGGGCAAGGACCTCGACGCGGTCGACGGCGACGACCGGCGCTTCCGGGGAGACCCGGTCCACGGTGCCCAGCAGGTCCCGGTCCAGGAGTGCGTCACCGACCACGACGAGCCCGCCCGGGGCCGGGGGAGTGGCCGCGGTGGGGGTCAGCGGCGGGCAGACACCGAGCGCGATGTCGACACCGGCGCAGAGGAGGTGCACGGCCACCAGGTGGCATTCCTGGACGGTCGCGGTGGGAGCGTCCACGCAGACCGCCTCGTCGGCGAGCTCGGTGAGCGGGTTCGGCGCCGCGCCGGTGAGCGCCCAGACCGTCAGGCCCCGCTCGTGGGCCGCCTCGGCCGCTCGCAGGACGTTTCCGCTACGGCCGGACGTGGACAGCAGCAGGAGGACGTCCCCGGGCTGGCCGTGGGCGCGGACCTGGCGGGCGAAGACCTCGTCGTACCCGTAGTCGTTGGCGATGGCCGTGACCGTGGAGGTCTCGGCGTGCAGGGCGATCGCCGACAGCGGCTGACGGTCGTCCCGGAGTCGCCCGACCAGCTCCGAGGTGAGGTGCTGGGCCTCGGCCGCCGAACCGCCGTTGCCGGCCGCCAGCAGGCGCCCGCCGCTTCGGAGCCGCGTGGCCAGCTCACGGCCCCAGGCCTGCAGCCGCTCGACCTCCAGCGCGGCGAGCGCCTGCTGGAGGTGATCGAGGTGGTCGGTGCCGTCGGCCAGCGGCTTCGGCTGCCGCGGGGTACTGCTCGGGGCTGTCACGAGGGGATCTCCTGGCCGGACGGGACGAAGGGAATTCAGGAGTGGATGTACCGGGTGCGTTCCGGGGCCTCCGTGACCTCCAGCCGCTGGACCACGGGATTGCGCTTGCCGCCCGCGGTGAGCACGAACCTCCCCTCCGGCCGGTGACGGAGGCGGAAACCCTGCCGTGGTCCGAAGTGCTCGCCGAGCCGCGCGTTCACGGACCGCACCGTGGCGCCTGCGGAGGCCGGGTCACCCGCCGTGACGAGGTCGAGCAGACCGGGTTCGTCCTGCACCACCTGGAAGTCCGGCAGCCCGGCGGCACAGAGCGCCGCCAGCAGCGCGTACGGCGAGTAGACCGCCCCGTCGACCCCGAGGAGGCTGCTCCCGGACCTGCCGAGCAGCCCGTCGGTCACCGTCCCGGGAAGTCCGCAGTCACAGGTGGTGGGCCGGGGCGCCAGATCGCCGGTCACGTAGCGGATGACCGGCATGGGAGTGGAGAGCAGCTGCGTGAGGACGATGTCGCCCACCTCGTCGTCGCCCGCCGGGGTGATCTCCGGCAGGACGAAATCGTCCTGGAAGTGCATCCGACCCCTGAGGCACTCCCAGGCCGTGTAGCCGGTCTCCGAAGTGGCGTAGAGCATCGTCACCCGACAGCCGAAGGTCTCCTCGACCAGGCGGCGTCCGCTGTCGGGCATGTGCTCGTGGGTGGCGACGACCCCCTGCGGCCGGAGCCGGATGCCGCGCTGGGCACAGTAGCGGGCCAGGGCGATCACCCGGCTCGACGAACCGGTGACCAGGTCGACCGGGAAACGGCCCACCACGGCCTCGTAGTCGGCGACGATCCCGGGCGAATCGGGGTCGAAGCCGCCGAGGTTGCACTTGACGTAGGGGCGAGGCAGCATCATCGGCTCCAGCAGCGGCGTGCCGCCGAAGAGCAGTCCTACGTTGAGGACCGTGCCGCTGTCCGGAAGGCCGAGGTGGGCACTGAAGCGCTCCCGGATCACGTCGTTCGACAGACCGCCGGTCTCCGCGGTGGAAAGCAGGGCGACCGCCTGGCCGGTGCTGCCGCTGGTCTGGGTGAGGAAGAAGCGACCGGGCTCCGTCAGGCCGGTCCTGTCACGGCTGATGGAGTCGACGAAATGATCGCGGAGATCGCTCTTGCGGGTCAGCGGAAAGTCGCTCAGCCCCACCTGCTCCCGGCCGCGCAGTGCACGGTAGCGCGGCACCCGTTCCTGGGCGGTGACCAGCAGCCGGCCCAGTCGCTCGGCTCCCCTGTCCTGGTCGTACCGGGCCAGCTCCGCTATCTCCTGGCGCTTCTCCCGGAACCAGGAGGACGACGTCTTGCGTGTCATCCGGTCACGCATTTTCTGGAATTCGTGGGCGAGGTCGCTCGGCGGATTCGGCACAGCTCTCCAAATGGATTCATCGGTTTCACTCGTGAAATGCCGGGAGATTTCCCGGTGGATACCCGATGGGAGATTCCGTGAATGCGGCTCCCGGGACGATCCGAACCTAGGGCTGCCCGGGAAGCGCCTGCAAGTCCCTTCCCGCGCTTGCTCCGGAGCGTGCAGAACAGGCGGAGGACCGTGGCATTGATTCATGTCACGAGCGTCGTCCCGCCGTCGGATGCACGGCCGGCGGAGGCGCTCTGAAATGATCGCGGCGTGACAACCGACTCCCACGAACGATCCGACCTGCCCCCGCACGAGGTACGCGTTCCCACTCCCGACGGCGGTCGGCTCTGGGCCGAGCGCAACGGCACCGGAAGCCCGGTCGTGCTCCTGCACGGCGCCGGCATGGACTCCCGCCTGTGGGACGGCGTCGTGGCCGAGCTGGCCCGCCACCACGACGTGATCCGCTACGACGCCCGAGGGCTTGGACGCTCCACACCCCCGGGCGAGCCGTTCAGCGACGTCGAGGATCTGCGTGCCGTCCTTGACCACTTCGGCCTTCGGCGCGCCTCGCTGGTCGGGTTGAGCATGGGCGGGGAGACCGCCCTGGACTTCGCCCTCGCCCACCCGGAGCGCGTCACCGCACTGGCCCTGGTCGGTGCCTCGGTCAGCGGTCACGTCTGGCCGCGCAGTCCCGAGCTGTCGGCCTATGCCACGGCCCGGCGCGAGCGGCAGACGGCCACCCTGGCCGAGCTGGAACTGTCGATCTGGGCGGCCATGGGCCGTACGGCTCCCGGAGGAGGGCTCATCGAGACGATGGTCGCCTCGAACGCCGAGCGGCGGGTCGTGAGCGAAGAGCACTGCGTCGTCCCCCCGGCCCGTGATGCCGAACCGCACCTCGCGGACATCGCCGCGCCGACGCTGGTCATCCACGGCGACCACGACCACCCGGAGATCGCGGTGATCGCCGAACGGCTTGCCGCCGACATCCCCGGCGCCCGCGCCGAGACGATCCCGGACGCCGACCACTACCTGCCGCTCCGCACACCCGGACGTCTCACCGAACTCCTGCTGTCACACCTGTCCTGACGCCCACCGAGGGTCGCGCCCGTCGGCCGAGCAGCGCTCCAGTGCCGCGCAGTGGCTTGACGGGGCACGCCGGCCGATCGGACACCCTTCTTCAGGACCGAGGAGTCAGTGCAGGCCGGAGAGCTTGAATACGGTGCGGGCGGTCTCGCGGTCGATGCGTGCAGCCAGGCGGCGCAGGGCTGTGGCACCGCGGAGCAGGGTGCCCCGCCGGATCGAGGTGCGGGTGTCCTCGTCGAAGCGGTGCCACATGGCGGGGTTGCGGACCAGGACGGCCGGGTCGATCTCGACCACGCCGCCCTCCGTGTCGCGCAGGATCATGCGCTGGGCCACGCCGTCGGACCACCGGATCGAGACGAGGCTGTCGGTACGGACCGTGTGCCGCGTGAGCAGGCCGCGGGCGCTCAGTACGCCGGGGGCCGTCGAGACCCGGGGCGGCAGCAGGACCACGAAGACGAGGGTCGCCAGGCCGGTCCAGAGGGCGCCACGCGTCATGTCGAGGGTGCCGAAGCCCGCGTCCGCGGCGAGCAGAGCCGTGTACAGGAGGCAGGTCACGCCGATGGCGGTGCGCCGCTCGTCGGCCCAGTGGATGTCGTGGGCGAGGGGTCCTGGAGGCTCCGCGACGGCGGTCTGCGCGCCGGTCGATGACCGCGTGAATCGTCGTTCCATGGGGCGACGGTAGGGCGGGCTCCGGGCTGTGGACCGGATTCTGGCGCACCGTTGACGTGGCGGCCACGGCATTTTGATGGTGCCGGTTCGTATGCGGCTCACGTGCGTACCGCCGTCGCATCGCCCGATCGTGCCGTGGCTCGTGTGCGTCCGGTGACGTGGTGGACGTATTCGCGGGTCAGCCGGAAGCCGGCCGTCCAGGCCAGCAGCCGGCTGGGCCGGTTGTCGCGCGAGCAGCACCAGCTCGCCGTGCGTCCACGCGCCCGGACATCGGAGGTCAGACCCGCGACGCAGGCCAGGGCCAGGCGTTCGCGGCGCCGGTCGGGCACGGTGACCACCGCGATGTCCTCGTACGCGCCGCCGCGGAAGTAGCTGCAGGCGACGGAGAGGACCGCCCCCTTGGCGAACGAGGCCCAGCCGTACCCGGAAGCGGCGAGCCCCGCCGGACCGCCCCAGCTGGTGTGTATCCAGGCGTTCTCCGGGTGGAGAGCGGCCAGCGCCGGCGCGTCCTCGCGGGTCAGGCGGCGCACCGTCACGCCGCGCGGCGCCCGGGGGAGGGGCACCGGGACCTGGTGGACGTACAGCATCCGCTCCCAGGGCACGACCCGGTCGAAAGCGGCGGCGAGGGACGGGCCGAACGGTGCGGGAGCTTCGACGTACCGGCCGGCGAACCGTGCCAGCGCATCCGGTGCGAGGAGGCCCGGCTCGCCGCGCAGCAGGACGTGGTCCGCGCAGCTGACGGCGAGCACGCGGGGCCGGTCGGGGCGGTCGGTCCACCACTGCCCGTGGCCGGTGGCCAGCACGTGCTCGGCGAGCGTGCCGGGACCGGGTGTACCGGCGGGGAACCAGCGGCTCAGGGCCGGTAGCTGCTGCGGTGCGATTTCGAACATGGGGCCTCTCCAGGCTGTGCCCGGGACGGTCCGGACGGAGGGAAGCAGGGGACCGCCGCTGCGAACGGGTGGGGCCCCGCGCCTGCCGGGACGGCGGTGGGCACGGGGCGGAAGCGGTCGCGCGCGGTACGGGAGTGTCAAGGTCACGCCTGTGGGCGTATGGACGTCGTCAGACGGGCCTTCTTTTGCGGGAGCGCTTGGACATGAGGGCGTGCCCCTTCAGGCGGTGTGGCCGACGAGGAGGCCGGCGAGCTTGTTGAGGCGCTTGACGGTGCGGTCCTCGGTGGCGGCCGGCGCCGGGGCGACGCGCTCGGAGCGGTCGTAGTAGGCGCCGTTGACGATCTCGATCGCCGGGTCGCAGAGCCGCACGACGTGCTCGGCACCGGCGGCGGCCGGCGCACCCTCGTGTCCGTAGAGCGGAAGGAGACCGGTCGCGCACACGCCGGGATTCACGGAGACGGCGGTGACGCGCAGGTCGGCGGCGAAGACCGTCAGGGCCAGCTGCGACTGCGCGTAGGCGGCGAGGCGGGAGTAACGCCGCACCCGCTGGGGGTCGTTCCACTGGATGGCCCCGGAGCGGTGGAGCGAGGAGGACACGTTGACGACGCGGCCGCCCGGGTCGCTCGTGAGGGCGGGCTCCAGGAGGTTGGTGAGGAGGTAGTGGGCGAGGAAGTTGACCTGGAAGGAGACCTCGTTGCCGTCGGCCGTGAGCGTGTGGCGCTCGGGTGCGGCGATGGCCGCGTTGTTGACGAGTACGTCGAGACGCGGGTACTCGCGGACGACGGCGTGCGCCAGGTTCTCGACCTCCTCCAGGCGGACGAAGTCGGCGGCGAGCGGCCGCAGCAGCCCGCCGTCGATGCCGTCGGTGGCGATGAGGCGGTCGGTCGCCGCGCGCGCCTCTTCGGCGGTACGCCCGTGGAGCAGGACGACGGCGCCGCGCCGGGCGAGCAGGCGAGCGGTCTCGTAGCCGATGCCGGCGGTGGCGCCGGTGACGAGGACGGTAGGTCCGGACAGGGATGCAGACATGTGGGATTCCTGGAAACGGGCATGGCTGACGCGCCCTGCGCCCCGGCGTCAGGCAGGGGCGTGGGCGGGCTCAGGCCAGGCGGTGAAGGTGGGAACGCGTACGGAGCCCCGATGGCCGGAGTCCGTCAGGACGCCGGAGGCTGGTACGAGCAGGACGCGCGGCCGAAGTCAGAGGGCCGGGCGGACGGCGGGCGCCGTCGGCTGCACCGGATTCGGTGGCCGATCGTCGTAGCGCGGACCGCTGTTCATGACCCCATCCCAGCGCATCGGAGGCGTGGCGGGCAAGTCCGCGGACGCTCCTTGACGGCCTTCTGATGCCCGTCCGTCAGGGCGGTGTCAAAGACCGATTTCCGGGCGGAAGGAACCCGTCAAGGTGTCCTGTCCTGCGCGCCCACGGGGCAGACTGGTGTGGCGAGGGAGCCGGACGGCTCGCGTGCGCGTGGGCCCGTACCGAGGATGTACGCGGTCAGGTGACCGCCGAGGTCGGGAGTTCCGCGGCGACCGGTGGAGCGCTGCCCGCCATGGGGAGGGTGATGACCATGGTGAGGCCGCCTCCGGGGGTGTCCTCGGCGGTGAGGGTGCCGCCGATGGCCTCCGTGAAGCCCCGGGCGACGGCGAGGCCGAGGCCGACTCCGGCGCCCCGCGGGGCGTCGCCGTGGCGCTGGAAGGGTTCGAAGATGCGGTCCTTGGCCTCGTCCGGGACCCCGGGGCCGCGGTCGACGACGCGCAGTTCGACGCGGCTGGCGAGGGCGCTGGCCGAGACGTTGACCGGTTGGCCGTCGGGGCTGTACTTGACGGCGTTCTCGACGATGTTGGCGACGGCCCGTTCCAGGAGGCCGCGGTCGACCGCGACCATGGGGAGGGTTTCGGGGATGTCGAGTTCGACGCTGCCCTCCGGTACGCCGCCCAGCGCCATGGGAACGACCTCGTCGAGGTCGGTCTCGCGGATCAGCGGGACCACGGTGCCGGTGTTGAGGCGGGACATGTCGAGGAGGTTCCCGATGAGGGCGGCGAGGCGGTCGGCGCCGTCCTCGATGCCTTCGAGGAGCTCGGCCCGGTCCTGCTCGGACCATTCGACGTCGGCGGAGCGCAGGGAGGTGACGGAGGCCTTGATGCCGGCGAGCGGGGTCCGCAGGTCGTGGCTCACGGCGGCGAGCAGCGCGGTGCGGATGCGGTTGCCCTCTGCGAGCGCCCGTGACTTCTCGGCCTCGTCGACGAGGCGCTGGCGGTCGAGGACCACGGCCGCCTGCGCGGCGAAGGCACCGAGGACACGGCGGTCCTCGGCGGGCAGCACCCGGCCGGTGAGGGCGAGAGCCATGTCGTCGCCGATCGGCAGGTCCACGTCCGCGTCCTCCGGACGTCCGACCGGGCTGGTGCCGACGGACGCCGCCGTCGTCCACGGGTCGACTTCGCTGGTGCGCTCCAGGAGGGCGACCGACTCCATGGAGAAGGTCTCGCGCAGGCGCTCCAGGAGGGCGTCGAGGGAGTTCTCGCCGCGCAGAACGCTGCCGGCGAGGAAGGAGAGGATCTCGGACTCGGCGCGCAGCCGGGCGGCCTGGTGGGTGCGCCGGGCGGCCAGGTCGACCACCGAGGCGACGGACACCGCCACACCGACGAAGATCGCGATGGCGACGATGTTCTTCGGGTCGGAGATGGTGAACTCGTGCAGTGGCGGGGTGAAGAAGTAGTTCAGCAGCAGGGACCCGAACGCCGCCGAGGCCAGGGCGGGGAGCAGCCCGCCGAGCAGGGCCGCCGCCACCGTCAAGGTGAGGAAGAGCAGCATGTCGTTGGCGAGGCCCAGGTCCGGCACGACCAGGTTGAGCAGCACGGCGAGCAGCGCGGGCCCGGCGATGCCGGTGAGCCAGCCCCAGATGGTGCGGGAGCGGCTGAGGCGTGCGCCACGCGCGGCCGGCAGGCTGCGGCGGCCCTTGGCGGCCTCGTCGTGGGTGACGATGTGCACGTCGAGGTCCGGGCCCGATTCGCGGGCCACCGTGGCGCTGACACCGGGGCTGAAGACGGACTGCCAGGAACGGCGGCGGCTGACCCCCAGCACGATCTGGGTGGCGTTGCACCCACGGGCGAATTCCAGGAGCGCGTCGGGGACGCTGTCGCCTATGACGTGGTGGAAGGTGCCGCCGAGGTCCTCGACCAGGGTCCGCTGGACGGCCAGCTCCTTGGGGGAGGCGGAGGTGAGACCGTCGCTGGCGGCGATGTAGACGGCCAGCACCTCGCCGCCCGCGCCCTTCTCCGCGAGGCGGGCAGCACGGCGGATGAGCGTACGGCCCTCCGGTCCGCCGGTCAGCCCCACGACGATGCGCTCGCGGGCCTGCCACGTGGAGCGGATGTTGTGCTCGCCCCGGTACTCCTGGAGGTACTCGTCCACGCGGTCGGCGACCCACAGCAGCGCGAGTTCGCGCAGCGCGGTGAGGTTGCCGGGCCGGAAGTAGTTCGAGAGCGCCGCATCGACCTTGTCCGGCTTGTAGACGTTGCCGTGGGCCATGCGGCGGCGCAGGGCCTGTGGGGACATGTCGACCAGCTCGATCTGGTCGGCGCGTCGGGCCACCTCGTCGGGGACCGTCTCGCGCTGGCGGACCCCGGTGATCGTCTCGACCACGTCGCCCAGCGATTCGAGATGCTGGATGTTGACGGTGGAGACGACGTCGATGCCTGCTTGGAGGAGCTCCTCCACGTCCTGCCAGCGCTTGGCGTTGCGCGAGCCCGGCACGTTGGTGTGCGCCAGCTCGTCCACCAGCGCCACTGCGGGGCGCCGCGACAGGATCGCGTCCACGTCCATCTCGGTGAAGGTGGAGCCCCGGTATTCGATCTCGCGCCGTTCGACCAGTTCAAGGCCGTGCAGCATCACCTCGGTGCGGGGCCTGGAGTGGTGCTCGACGAAGCCGACGACGCAGTCGGTGCCCCGCTCGATCCGGCGGTGCGCCTCGGACAGCATGGCGTACGTCTTGCCGACGCCCGGCGCCGCGCCGAGGTAGATGCGGAGCTTGCCGCGTCCCATGTTCCGTCTCTTCTTCTGTGCTGGGGAGTGGGTGGCGATCAGGGTTCGAAGCGGTATCCCATACCGGGTTCGGTGATCAGATACCGGGGGTGGGAGGGGTCCGCTTCCAGTTTGCGCCGGAGCTGGGCCATGTAGACGCGCAGGTAGTTGGTGTTCTCCCCGTACGTGGGCCCCCAGACCTCCAGCAGGAGCCGGCTCTGTGTGATCAGCCGCCCGGGGTGGGTGATGAGGATCTCCAGCAGGTGCCATTCGGTCGGGGTGAGACGTACGGTGTGCCCGCCCCGGTGCGCCTTCTTCGCGACCAGATCGATGCTGAACTCCTCCGTCGTGACGACGGAGACCTCGGGGGCCTGGGAGGCCGCGGATGACTCCTGTCTGCGGGTGGCCGCCCGGAGGCGGGCCAGGAGCTCGTCCATGCTGAACGGTTTCGTCACGTAGTCGTCGGCACCGGCGTCCAGGGCCCGGATCTTGTCCTCGGAGGTGTGGCGGGCGGAGAGGACCAGGATGGGGACCCGGCTCCAGCCGCGGACACCCCTGATGACTTCGATGCCGTCCATGTCGGGCAGGCCGAGGTCCAGCACTATGACGTCCGGCTTGCGCGCCGCCGCGAGCCGCAGGGCCGCGCCGCCGTCGCCGGCCTCCTCGACCTCGAACTTGCGCGCCTGGAGGTTGATCCTCAGCGCGCGGACGAGCTGCGGGTCGTCCTCCACCACCAGCACCCGGGTCATCGGTGTGCAGCCTTTCCTTCGGTACGGGCACGGCGGGAGCCGACGGGGCGTTGCCGGCCCCCGGCCGAGGCCGGGGGAGCGGCGCGCCCCGCCGGCTCCCGGTCCGTGCGTTGTGGAACGTCAGCGCTTGGACAGCGTCTTCAGGGCGACGTTGAGTTCGAGGACGTTGACGCGCGGTTCGCCCATGAAGCCGAGGGTGCGGCCGGTGCTGTGGTCGGCGACGAGCTTCTCGACCTGCTTGACGTCGAGCTTGTTCTGCTCGGCGACCCGGTGGACCTGGAGCTTCGCGTACTCGGGGGAGATGTTCGGGTCGAGGCCGGAGCCGGAGGAGGTGACGGCGTCGGCGGGGACGTCCTGCGGTTTGACCTGGTACCCGGCTGTGGAGTTGTCCGCGATGACGGCTTCCTTGGCGGCGACGACCTGGGCGCAGAGGGTGCCTTCCTCCGCGTCCTTGGTGCAGACCCCGTTGACCGCGCCGTTGTCGGCGGACCGGTTGGTGGCGCCGGAGAGGATCAGCGAGTACTGGGTGTTGACGCTGTTGCTGCCCAGGCCGTTGGACGGGCGCGGCTGGAACCACTTGAGGTCCGGCTTCGCGGCCTCGTCGGCGTCGTTCCCCGTAGTTGAATCAGAAGGGGTCTTCTTCGGCAGGTTGTAGCTCTGGCCGATGAGGGAGGAGCCGACGACCTGGCCGTCCTTGTCCTTGATCTCGGAGCCGTTGGCCTTGTCGTTGAAGAGGGCCTGGGCGATGCCGGTGACGGCGAGCGGGTAGATGACCCCGCAGATCACGGTCAGGACGAGAAGGGCGCGCAGGCCCGCGCCGATCAGGCGGAGGGTGCTGGATACGGAGTTGTTCATCGCAGATCAGCCGATTCCGGGGATGAGGGAGATGAGCATGTCGATGATCTTGATGCCGATGAACGGGGCGATCAGGCCGCCGAGTCCGTAGATCCCGATGTTGCGGCGGAGCATCTTGTCGGCGCTGGTCGGCCGGTACTGGACGCCCTTCAGGGCGAGCGGCACGAGCGCGATGATGACCAGCGCGTTGAAGATGACGGCGGAGAGGATGGCCGACTCCGGGGATGCCAGGCCCATGATGTTGAGCTTGTCGAGGCCCGGGTAGACCACCGCGAACATGGCCGGGATGATCGCGAAGTACTTCGCGACGTCGTTGGCGATGGAGAAGGTGGTCAGGGCTCCCCGGGTGATGAGGAGCTGCTTGCCGATCTCGACGATCTCGATGAGCTTCGTGGGGTTGGAGTCGAGGTCCACCATGTTCCCGGCCTCCTTGGCGGCCGAGGTACCCGTGTTCATCGCCACGCCCACGTCGGCCTGCGCGAGCGCCGGGGCGTCGTTCGTACCGTCTCCGGTCATCGCGACGAGCTTGCCGCCCGCCTGCTCCCGCTTGATGAGGGCCATCTTGTCCTCGGGGGTGGCCTCGGCGAGGAAGTCGTCGACGCCGGCCTCCTCCGCGATGGCCTTGGCGGTGAGCGGGTTGTCGCCCGTGATCATGATCGTCTTGATGCCCATGCGGCGCAGTTCGTCGAACCGCTCGCGCATGCCCTCCTTGACGACGTCCTTGAGGTGGATGACACCGAGGACGCGGGCGCCCTTGTCGTCCTTGACGGCGACGAGGAGCGGGGTGCCGCCGGCCTCGGAGATGCGGTTGGCGAGGATGTCGGCGTCGTCGGATACCTGGCCGCCCTGCTCCCGCACCCAGGTGATGACCGAACCGGCCGCGCCCTTGCGGGTCTGCTTGCCGTCCACGTCGACACCCGACATGCGGGTCTGGGCGGTGAAGGCGATCCAGTCGGCGCCCGTCAGCTCGCCCTGGTGGCGTTCGCGCAGCCCGTACTTCTCCTTCGCCAGGACCACGATGGAGCGGCCCTCGGGGGTCTCGTCCGCGAGGGAGGACAGCTGCGCGGCGTCGGCCAGCTCCGCCTCCGTGGTGCCCTTGACGGGGACGAACTCCGAGGCCTGGCGGTTGCCGAGGGTGATGGTGCCGGTCTTGTCGAGCAGCAGGGTGGAGACGTCACCGGCGGCCTCGACCGCGCGGCCGGACATGGCCAGGACATTGCGCTGGACGAGGCGGTCCATGCCGGCGATACCGATGGCCGACAGGAGCGCGCCGATGGTGGTGGGGATCAGGCAGACCAGCAGCGCCGTGAGCACGATCATGGACTGCTCGGCGCCGGCGTAGATCGCGAAGGGCTGGAGGGTGACGACCGCGAGCAGGAAGACGATGGTCAGCGAGGCGAGCAGGATGTTGAGCGCGATCTCGTTGGGCGTCTTCTGCCGGGCCGCGCCCTCGACCAGGCTGATCATGCGGTCGATGAAGGTCTCGCCGGGCTTCGTGGTGATCTTGATGACGATCCGGTCGGACAGCACCTTCGTACCGCCGGTGACGGCCGAGCGGTCGCCGCCGGACTCGCGGATGACCGGGGCGGACTCGCCGGTGATGGCGGACTCGTCGACGGACGCGACGCCTTCGACGACGTCACCGTCGCCCGGGATGATGTCGCCGGCCTCGCAGACGACCAGGTCGCCGATGCGCAGCTCCGCCCCCGGGACCTGCTCCTCGCTCCGGCCGTCCTCGGTCAGGCGGCGCGCGACGGAGTCGGTCTTGGCCTTGCGCAGGGTGTCGGCCTGCGCCTTGCCCCGGCCCTCGGCCACCGCCTCGGCGAGGTTCGCGAAGATCGTGGTGAGCCACAGCCAGGCGGTGATGGCCCAGCCGAACCAGTCCGTGGGGTCCTTGATCGCCAGGACGGTCGTCACGACCGAGCCGATCAGGACGACGAACATGACCGGGGACTTGATCATGACCCGGGGGTCGAGCTTGCGCACCGCGTCAGGGAAGGACTTCATCAGCTGTTTGGGGTCGAAGAGGCCCCCGCCCACGCGCCCGCCGCCCGGCTTGTGGCCGGTGGGCACGTCCTGGTGCGGAGCCCTTGTGGGGGTGGCGGTGCTCATGAGGCGAGCCCTTCGGCGAGCGGTCCCAGCGCCAGGGCCGGGAAGTAGGTGAGGCCGGTGATGATGATGATCGTGCCGACGAGCAGGCCGGCGTAGAGGGGCTTGTCGGTGCGCAGGGTGCCCGCCGTCTCGGGTACGGGCGTCTGTTCGGCGAGGGAGCCGGCCAGGGCGAGGACGAAGACCATGGGCAGGAAGCGGCCGAGCAGCATGGCGATGCCGATGGTGCTGTTGAACCACTGGGTGTCGGCGTTCAGGCCCGCGAAGGCGGAGCCGTTGTTGTTGGCGCCGGAGGTGTAGGCGTAGAGGATCTCGGAGAAGCCGTGCGCCCCCGAGTTCGTCATCGAGCCCGCCGGGGTGTCCAGGGCCATCGCCGCGGCGGTGAAGCCGAGGACCAGGGCAGGGGTGATGAGGATGTAGCAGGCGGCGAGCTTGATCTCGCGGGTGCTGATCTTCTTGCCGAGGTATTCGGGGGTGCGCCCGACCATGAGGCCGGCGATGAACACGGCGATGATCGCCATGACGAGCATGCCGTAGAGGCCGGAGCCGACGCCGCCGGGTGCGATCTCGCCGAGCTGCATGCCCAGCATCGCGATGCCGCCGCCGAGGCCGGTGTAGGAGGAGTGGAAGGAGTTGACGGCGCCGGTCGAGGTGAGGGTGGTCGCGACAGCGAAGATCGACGAGCCGCCGACCCCGAAGCGCGTTTCCTTGCCCTCCATCGCCCCGCCGGCGACGTCGAAGGCCGGGCCGTGGTGGGCGAACTCGGTCCACATCATCAGCACGGTGAAGACGACCCAGATGATGCCCATCGTCGCGAGGATCGCGTAGCCCTGGCGCAGGTTGCCGACCATGCGGCCGAAGGTGCGGGTGAGAGAGAAGGGGATGAGCAGGATCAGGAAGATCTCGAAGAGGTTCGAGAAGGGCGTCGGGTTCTCGAAGGGGTGCGCGGAGTTGGCGTTGAAGTAGCCGCCGCCGTTGGTGCCGAGCTCCTTGATGACCTCCTGCGAGGCCACCGCCCCGCCGTTCCACTGCTGCGAGCCGCCCATGAACTGGCCGACCTCGTGGATCCCGGAGAAGTTCTGGATCGCGCCGCAGGCGACGAGGACCAGCGCGCCGATCACCGACAGCGGCAGCAGGATCCGGACGGTGCCGCGCACCATGTCGGCCCAGAAGTTGCCCAGTTCACCGGTGCGCGAGCGCGCGAAGCCCCGTACGAGGGCCACCGCGACGGCCATGCCGACCGCCGCCGAGAGGAAGTTCTGCACCGCGAGGCCGCCGGTCTGCACGACGTGGCCCATGGCCTGCTCGCCGTAGTACGACTGCCAGTTGGTGTTCGCCACGAACGAAGCGGCGGTGTTGAACGCCTGGTCCGGGTCGATCGCCACGAAGCCCAGCGAGCCGGGCAGGACGCCCTGGGCGCGCTGCATCAGGTAAAGGAAGAGGACGCTCACGGCCGAGAAGGCGAGGATGGCCCGCAGGTAGGCGGGCCAGCGCATCTCGGCGGCCGGGTTCGCACCGATGGCCTTGTAGATCCACTTCTCCGGCTTGTAGTGCTTCTCGGAGGAGTAGACGCGGGCCATGTAGTCGCCCAGCGGGCGGTAGGCCAGCGCGAGTGCGGCGATCAGCGCGAGGAGCTGGAGCACTCCAGCGGTTTCGGGGCTCATATCAGTGCTCAGAACCTCTCCGGGTACACGAGGGCGAGGATGAGGTAACCGAGCAGGGAGACGGCGACCAGCAGGCCGACGATGTTCTCGACCGTCACAGCTTGGTCACCCCCCGGGCGATGAAGGCCACCAGCGCGAAGACCGCGACCGTGGTGACGACGAAGGCCAGATCGGCCATCGTGAGCTCCTGGATGAAGAGGGAAGTAATGAATCGGCCAGATGGCCGATGACGAGATAACCGTGTCTTCATTCCGGCGTTAAGACGTTTTGACGGGCTCCATACGGGTGCTGGGGAACTCTTGATGTCGTCCTTACGCGAAAGGCCGTGAACCGCCGCTCGGCCCCGGTGGGACAGGCCGGCCGTGTCCAGGGCGGCGCCTGCTTCTTGACGCACCTCATGCGGCATGAGGCCCCGGCGTCAGGAGTGCGTGAAGACTGCGGCGGTGGGCGTATGGATCGCGCCAAACACTCTGGCCGTCCGGCCACGGCATTCGGACGCTGTCCTCACTTTGTCCAACGGAGGAACAGCGAAGATGGCACTGCACATGGGAAAGCCGGCCACGGCAGGACAGGCTCCGGGCACGGAGGAACCTCCTGATACCGGCGTTACGGCACCCGCCGCGGGGGACCGGCACCGACTGACCGCCCTCCAGGGCCTGGCCGCGCTGTCGCTGGACGCGATGGCCTCGGTCGCGTACGGCCCTGAGTCGATCGTGCTGGTCCTGGCGGCGGCCGGTGGCTACGGCCTCGGGTTCACCCTGCCCGTCACCCTGGCGATCGCGGCGCTGCTGGCCGTGCTGGTGGCCTCGTACCGGCAGGTGATCGCGGCGTTCCCGGACGGCGGGGGATCGTACGCCGTCGCGAAGAAGCACCTGGGCCGGCGTACGAGCCTGGTGGCCGCGGCCTCGCTGATCCTCGATTACGTCCTGAACGTCGCCGTCTCCGTCACCGCCGGCGTCGCCGCGCTGACCTCCGCCTTCCCCGAGCTGTACGGGGAGCGGGTGTGGATCTGTCTCGGGGTGCTGGTCCTGGTCACGGCCGTGAACCTGCGCGGTGTCGTCGACTCCGCGAAGGCCTTCCTCGTACCGACCGCCGTGTTCGTCGGGTCGATCCTGGCCATGGTCGTGGTCGGCCTGTTCCGTGACGGGCCGGTGAGCACCGCCTCGGCCGCCGGGCACGCCTCCGCCCTCGGCGAGGACGCCACCACCGTCGGCGCGCTCCTGCTCCTGAAGGCCTTCGCCGCCGGCTGCTCCGCCCTGACCGGCGTCGAAGCCGTCGCCAACGCCGTTCCGTCCTTCCGCGCACCCGCCGCCCGGCGCGCCCAGCGCACCGAGGTCGCCCTCGGCGCCCTCCTCGGCGTCATGCTGATCGGGCTGTCGGTCCTGATCGGCCGATTCCACCTCCAGCCGGTCGAGGGTGTGACCGTCCTCGCCCAGCTCGCGGACGCCTCCTTCGGTCACAACGCCGCTTTCTACGTCGTCCAGTTCGCCACGATGGTGCTGCTGGCGCTGGCCGCGAACACCTCCTTCGGTGGTCTTCCAGTACTGATGAGCCTGCTGGCGCGGGACAACTACCTGCCGCACGTCTTCGCCCTCAAGGCGGACCGCCAGGTCCACCGCCACGGGGTGGTGTGGCTGGCGCTCGTGTCGGGGGTCCTGCTGGTGTTCTCCGGCGGCGACACCAACACCCTCGTTCCTCTCTTCGCGATCGGCGTCTTCGTAGGCTTCACCATCTGCCAGGTCGGCATGGTCCGGCACTGGAACGGCGAGCGCCCCAAGGGCTGGCAGGCGAAGGCCGCCCTCAACGGCTCCGGCGCCCTGCTCACCGGCGTCGCGGCGGTCGTCGTGACCGCCACCAAGTTCACCGAGGGCGCCTGGCTGATCGTCCTCGCCCTGCCGGTGATCGTCCTCGGCTTCGAGAAGGTCCGCCGTGCGTACGCGCAGATCGGCGAACGTCTGGAGCTCGGCCGCATCCCGCAGCCGCCGCACCGCTCCCGTTCCCTGGTCGTGGTACCCGTCTCCGGGCTCTCCCGGCTGACCTGCAAGGCGCTCACGGCCGCCCGCTCACTCGGCGACGAGGTCCTCGCCGTGACCGTCACGCACTCCGCTCCGGAGGACCGGCAGGCAGCCGAAGCACTGCGCCGGGACTGGGAGTTGTGGAAACCCGGGGTCGAACTGACCGAGATCACCTCGCAGAGCCGCTCGCTGGGCCGGCCCGTGTCCGCCTACGTGCGCGAGCTGACGCGGAGCCACCCCGACGCTCAGGTGACCGTCCTGATCCCGGAGACGGAACCCGCCCGCCTTTGGCAGCGGATGCTCCAGAACCAGCGCGGCTCCGTCGTCGCCCACGCGGTACGCCGTGACACCGACGCCGTGATCTGCCGGCTGCGCTTCCGCATCACCGGCGACACACGCTGACCCGCGTTGACGTGCCCTTGACGGCGGCCTGACGCCCTTCGGGCGCCGGCGTCAAGAAGGCGCCAATTCCCCTTACCGCATGGGGAATCGCCCGCGAACGGGCAGTAGCTTCCTGCCTGTTGCGCCGCCGGGGACCTCGATCACTCACATGACGGCCGAGGGGGTCCATGCGAGACAGTCCCCGGCGGCGACACCCCCTCTCCCGCACCCCGTTGATCTCGTCAGAAGGTCGCTCCATGCCTCCCGCCGCCGCACGGCACATTTCCCCGGCTCTCGGCACACCTCCGGGGACCCCGGTCAACCGGCCGTCCCGGAAACGCTCCGGTCAAGTGAACGTGCTGGAGCCCGAACTCCTCGCCACCTCGGCCCGGGAGGCCGTCGCCAAGCTCCACCCGCGCGAACTGGTCAAGAAGCCGGTGCTGTTCGTCGTCGCCGTCGGATCGGTGCTGACCACGCTCTCGGCGCTGATCCACCCCTCCGTCTTCACCTGGGTGATCAGCGTCTGGCTCTGGCTGACGGTCCTCTTCGCCAACCTCGCCGAAGCGGTCGCCGAAGGCCGCGGCCGCGCCCAGGCCGAGTCGCTGCGCAAGGCGCGTACCGACACGGTCGCGCTGCGCCTGAACCACTGGACGTACGGTGCGAACCTGCGCCACACCGAGACCGAGGTGGTGACCCCGGCCGAGCTCCAGCCCTTCGACTTCGTACTCGTCGAGGCGGGCGAGGCGATCCCGGCCGACGGCGACGTCGTCGACGGCGCCGCGATGGTGGACGAGTCCGCCGTCACCGGCGAATCGGCCCCGGTCCTACGGGAGTCGGGCGGCGACCGGTCCTCGGTGACCGGCGGTACGACGGTCCTCTCCGACTCGATCGTCGTACGGGTCACCTCGCGCTCCGGGAACAGCTTCATCGACCGGATGATCGCGCTGGTCGAGGGCGCCTCCCGGCAGAAGACCCCGAACGAGATCGCGTTGAACATCCTGCTGGCCGCCCTGACCGTGATCTTCATCCTGATCGTGGTCAGCATCCAGCCGATGGCCGCCTACGCGGGCGCCGCCCAGTCGACGACCGTGCTGGTCGCGCTCCTCGTCACCCTCATCCCCACCACGATCGGCGCCCTGCTCTCGGCCATCGGCATCGCCGGCATGGACCGCCTCGTCCAGCGCAACGTCATCGCGCTCAGCGGCCGCGCCGTCGAGGCCGCGGGTGACGTGAACACCCTCCTCCTCGACAAGACCGGCACCATCACCCACGGCAACCGCGAGGCCGCCGAGCTCATCCCGCTCCCCGGGACCGACCACACCACGCTCGCGGACGCCGCCCAGCTGTCCTCCCTCGCCGACGAGACGCCCGAAGGCCGTTCCGTCCTCGTCCTGGCCCAGCGGTACGGACTCCGGCCGGTCACCGCGGAGGAGCTCAGCAACCCCCGGTTCACCGAGTTCAGCGCCCGCACCCGGATGAGCGGTGTCAACCTGAGCTGGGACAACGGCGCCGGCTGCGCCATTCGCAAGGGCGCGGTGACGCAGGTCTGCGACTGGGTGGCGATGCGCGGCGGGACCGTACCGGCGGAGGCCGCCGCATGGTCCGCTCAGGTCTCGCAGTCCGGCGGGACCCCGCTGCTGGTCGCGGTCCACGACTGGGACGGCCCGCGCGTCCTCGGCATCATCCACCTCAAGGACGTCGTCAAGGACGGCATCCGGGAGCGCTTCGCGGAACTGCGGGCCATGGGGATCCGTACGGTCATGGTCACCGGCGACAACGAGCTGACGGCCCGCGCCATCGCGGCCGAAGCCGGGGTCGACGAGTACCTTGCCGAGGCGACGCCCGAGGACAAGATGGCCCTCATCAAGCGGGAGCAGGCGGGCGGCAAGCTCGTCGCCATGACCGGCGACGGCACCAACGACGCCCCGGCCCTCGCCCAGGCCGACGTGGGCGTCGCGATGAACACCGGCACCTCGGCCGCCAAGGAGGCCGGGAACATGGTGGACCTCGACTCCAACCCCACGAAGCTCATCGAGATCGTCGAGATCGGCAAGCAGCTCCTCATCACCCGGGGAGCCCTGACCACCTTCTCGATCACGAACGACGTCGCGAAGTACTTCGCGATCATTCCGGCCATGTTCACCGCGGCCTATCCCGGCCTGGAGGCCCTCAACATCATGGGCCTGAGCAGCCCGACCTCCGCGATCACCTCGGCGATCATCTTCAACGCCCTGATCATCGTCGCCCTCATCCCGCTCGCCCTGCGCGGCGTCCGCTACAAGCCGGCCTCCGCGCACGACCTCCTGCGCCGCAACCTCGGCGTCTACGGCCTCGGCGGTCTGGTGCTGCCCTTCGTCGGCATCAAGCTCATCGACCTGGTGGTGTCCACCGTCCCCGGCCTCGGCTGATCGTCCCCCGGCAGTCCGCTGGTTCGTCCGCGTTAAGGACGCGTCAGTATTGCCTCACTCCCGTGCAAAAAGGATCTCGCTGCGTACGCTGACTCAGCCGTCGATGCAGATGGCTGATTCTTTGCCGTACGACAGGAGCCCCCCACGATGGCCACCCCTGCCCGCACGTCGCGCCTGCGCGCGTGGATGCTGGAAGGCTTGACCGCCGAGAACAGTTCGCCCGCCGCCAAGGAGGCGGCGGCCCAGCCGCACGGCCGGCCGTGGTGGCGCGTCATGTGCCTGACGGGGCTCGACTACTTCTCCACCCTCGGCTACCAGCCCGGCATCGCCGCCCTGGCGGCTGGACTGCTGTCGCCGCTGGCGACCATCGTGCTCGTGCTCCTCACCCTCTTCGGGGCGCTGCCCGTCTACCGTCGGGTGGCCGAGGAGAGCCCGAACGGCGAGGGCTCCATCGCCATGCTGGAGCGGCTGCTGACGTTCTGGAAGGGGAAGCTCTTCGTCCTGACCCTGCTCGGGTTCGCGGCGACCGACTTCCTGATCACCATCACCCTCTCGGCCGCCGACGCGACCGCGCACCTGGTGGAGAACCCGCACCTCACGAGCACCCTGCACGGTCACGAAGTACTGATCACCCTGATCATGATCGCGCTGCTCGGCGCCGTCTTCCTCAAGGGGTTCAGCGAGGCCATCGGCGTTGCCGTCGTGCTGGTGGCCACCTACCTGGGACTGAACGTCGTCGTGGTGGCCGTCGGGCTGTGGCAGGTGGTCACCGAACCGCACGTCGTCACCGACTGGACGACCGCGCTGACCACCGAGCACGGCAATCCGTTCATGATGATCGCCATCGCGCTCATCGTGTTCCCGAAGCTCGCCCTCGGCCTCTCCGGCTTCGAAACGGGCGTCGCGGTCATGCCGCACGTCAAGGGTGACCCCGAGGACACCGCGGCGAGGCCCGCGGGCCGGATCCGCGGCGCCAAGAAGCTCCTGACGACCGCGGCCGTCATCATGAGCGTCTTCCTGATCTGCTCCAGCTTCATCACCACGCTCCTGATCCCGGCCGACCAGTTCCAGCCGGGCGGCGAGGCCAACGGACGCGCCCTCGCCTACCTCGCCCACGAATACCTGGGCTCCGCCTTCGGCACGCTCTACGACATCTCCACGATCCTCATCCTCTGGTTCGCCGGCTCCTCCGCCATGGCGGGCCTGCTCAACCTGATGCCGCGCTACCTTCCCCGCTACGGCATGGCCCCGCACTGGGCCCGCGCCCTGCGCCCCATGGTCATCGTCTTCACGCTGATCGCCTTCCTGGTGACCTGGATCTTCGACGCCGACGTGGACGCCCAGGGCGGCGCGTACGCCACCGGTGTCCTCGTCCTGATCACCTCCGCCGCCGTCGCCGTGACCATCGCCGCCCGCCGGGCGGGGGAGCGCGGCTGGACGATCGGGTTCGGGACCATCTCGGCGGTCTTCATCTACACCACCGCCGTCAACGTCGTCGAACGCCCCGACGGCGTGAAGATCGGTGCCTGCTTCATCGGAGGCATCATGGCGCTCTCCCTCCTCTCCCGCCTCGCCCGCGTCTTCGAACTGCGCGTCACGGACGTGGAACTGGACGACATGGCGCAGCGGTTCATCCGCGACACCGCCAACCGCACCATCCGCTTCATCGCGAACGAGCCCGACCAGCGGGACCGGACCGAGTACCGCGAGAAGGTCGAGCAGATCCGCGCGGACAACGACATCCCGCCCGGCGACGACGTCATGTTCGTCGAGGTCACGGTCCTGGACGCCTCCGAGTTCGAGTCCGGCATGAGGGTGCGCGGCGAGGTGCTCCACGACCGCTACCGCGTCCTGACCCTGGAGAGCTCCAGCATCCCCAACGCGCTCGCCGCCCTCCTGCTGCACGTCCGCGACGAGACCGGCCAGCGTCCCCACATCTACTTCGAGTGGACCGAGGGCAACCCGATGGCCAACTTCCTCCGCTTCTTCCTCTTCGGCCAGGGCGAGGTCGCCCCCGTCACCCGCGAGGTCATCCGCGAGGCCGAACCCGACCGCACCCGCCGCCCGCACGTGCACGCCGGCTGACAGACGCATGCGCAATGATCGTTGCGCGATCCTGGGACAAGTGGCCGTCGGGTGCGCCGAAGCGGCCGGGAAGGTGGACGGGGGACATGAGGGAAGGGGATCAGCCGGTGATGCCGGAAGTGGTGGACACTCCTTCAGCACGTGCGGAGCCGGCCAGTGGGCTGGCACGGTGGCTGCTGCGCCACCAGGTGCAGCCGGTGGGGCCGGCGGCGGACGAGGGGCACACGGTGCCGCAGCCGTGGTGGAAGGTGATGTGCCTGACCGGGGTGGACTACTTTTCCAGCCTGGCCTATGTTCCGGCCATCGCGGCCCTGGCCGCCGGGGCGGTCTCGCCGCTGGCGACGCTGCTGATCGTGGCGCTGACCCTGTTGGGAATGCTGCCGATGTACCGGCGGGTGGCGAAGGAGAGCCCGCACGGTGCCGGGTCGGTGGCGATGCTGGAGGACTTGCTGCCGTTCTGGTGGGGCAAGCTGTTCGTGCTGATCCTCCTGGGCTTCGTGGCCACCTCGTGGATCATCACCATCACCCTCTCCACCGCGGACGCCTCCGTGCACGTGGTGGAGAACCCCTTCTTCCCCGCCGCCCTGCACGGCCACGAGGTCGCCCTCACGGTGGCGCTGCTGCTGGTCCTCGGAGGGGTGTTCCTGCTCGGGTTCAGTGAAGCCGTCAGCGTGGCCATCCCCCTGGTCGCGGTTTTCCTCGCACTGAACGCGATCGTCATCGGCGTCGGCCTGGCCCACGTGTTCACCACCCCGGGGGCCTGGTCGGCATGGACCGCCGCCCTCGCCGAGGGCGGCGGCGGCTTCGGCGACCTGATGGGCCCGGCGCTGCTGGCCTTCCCCCTGCTGGTGCTGGGCCTGTCGGGCTTCGAGACCGGCGTGAGCATGATGCCGCTGGTCGCCGCCGACGGGGCGGACGAGGAACAGCGACTGCGCTCGCGGATCCGCAACACCCGCAGGCTGCTGACCACCGCCGCTCTCGTCATGAGCGTCTACCTGCTCTCCGCCGGCTTCGTCACCACCCTCCTCATCCCGCACGAGCTGTTCGAACCGGGCGGAGCCGCCAACGGCCGCGCCCTGGCCTGGCTGGCCCACGAACACGTCGGAGAGGCCTTCGGCACCGTCTACGACATCAGCACCATCCTGATCCTGTGGTTCGCCGGCGCCTCCGCCATGGCGGGACTGGTCAACATCGTCCCCCGCTACCTGCCCGACTACGGCATGGCCCCCGAATGGGGCCGCGCCGTCCGCCCGGTGGTCCTCGTCTACACCGCCCTGTGCATCGTCATCACGATCGCCTTCGACGCCGATGTCGACGCCCAGGCCGGCGCCTACGCCACCGGCATCCTCGCCATGATGGTCTCCGGCGCCTTCGCTGTCACCGTCTCCGTCGCACGCCGCCGCCGGCGCGCGACGACCGTCGGCTTCGCCCTGCTGACCACCGTCCTGCTCTACGCGCTGGTCGCCAACATCATCGACAAGCCCGACGGCATCGTCATCTCCGGGTTCTTCATCGCCGGGATCGTCCTGGTGTCGCTGATCTCCCGCGTCTCCCGCACCACCGAACTGCGCGCCGACCGCATCGTCTTCGACGGCGACGCCCGCCGTTTCATCGACGACACCATCGCCCACGACAACGCCATCAACATCATCGCCAACCGCCGCGAGGCCGGCGACCTCGCCGAGTACAGCGACAAGGAACGCGAACAGCGCGGGGTCAACCCGGTACCCGGCCCCGCCGACGTGCTCTTCCTCGAGATCGACGTGGTCGACCCCTCGGACTTCAGCGACACCCTCACCGTCCGCGGCGTCGAGGTGGACGGCTACCGGATCCTGCGCGCCGACGCGCCCGCCGCCCCGAACGCCATCGCCGCCGTCCTGCTGGCCCTGCGGGATGCCACCGGTGTTCAGCCGCACTGCTACTTCGCCTGGGCCGAAGGCAGCCCGCTGGTGCACATGGTCCGCTACTTCCTCCTGGGACGCGGTGACACCGCCCCCGTCACCCGCGAGATCATCCGCAGCCACGAACCCGACCCCGCCCGCCGCCCCGGCATCCACGTCGGCGGCTGACCGGGCCGCGGGGCCCGTCAGTGCAACGCGCCATTGCATTCGACTCCAGGGTCATTGCATCAATTTGCCGCCATCCACCTGCAGTTATGTGGTCCAGCGGATTGCAGTCACCTTGAATGCAACGTAGCTTTCGAGCCGCATCGAACGCGCACTATCGCGAGGCGAGGAATGGTCATGGACGAGTCCCTGCACACTGTCACGACGCTGCCGACGGAACGCCGGCCCGGCTGTCCCTTCGACCCGCCGGCAGAGCTGACCGAAGCCCGCAGCCACGGCCCCATCAGCCGCTACACCCACCCCGGCGGGAAGCCCGGCTGGATGATCACCGGACACGACCTGGTCAGGTCGGTCCTGGCCGACCCGCGGTTCAGCTCCCGCAAGGACCTCCTGAACGTGGTCGACTTCGACCTCCCCCCGGCGCCGCCCGGCGAGTTCCTCCTCATGGACGAACCCCAGCACAGCCGCTACCGCAAGCCCCTGGTGGGCAAGTTCACCGCACGGCGGATGCGACTGCTCACCGAACGCATCGAGCAGATCACCGCCGACTGCCTGGACGCGATGGAGAACGCCGGACCGTCGGCGGACCTGGTGACCGCGTTCGCCAAGCCCATCCCCACCATCATCATCTGCGAGCTGCTGGGCGTGCCCTACGAGGACCGGGACTCCTTCCAGGAACAGATCGACACGTTCATGAGCGGCGAGACGGGCGACGAGGAGCTGATAGCGGCCTACACCGCGACCCAGACCTACCTCGCGGAGCTGGTCGCCGCCAAGCGCGCGAACCCCACCGACGACGTGCTCAGCGAACTCACCGACAGCGACCTGACCGACGAGGAACTGCAGGGGATCAGCCTGATCCTGCTGGCGGCCGGGTTCGACACCACCGCCAACATGCTGTCCCTCGGAACCTTCGCGCTCCTGCAGAACCCGGCCCAACTGGCCGCGCTGCGCGCCGATCCCGCGCTCGTCGACCAGGCCGTGGAGGAGCTGCTGCGGTACCTGAGCGTCGCCAAGTCGTTCATGCGGACGGCGCTGGAGGACGTCGAGGTGGGCGGGCAGACCATCGAGGCCGGCACGACGGTCGTCCTCTCGTACAACACCGCCAACCGCGACCCCGAGCGCTACGCGGACCCCCACGCGCTCGACCTCGGCCGGGACTCCGGCGGCCACCTGGCCTTCGGCCACGGCATCCACCTGTGCCTGGGCGCGCAGCTGGCCCGCATCGAGATGCGGGTCGCGTTCTGCGCACTGCTGGCCCGCTTCCCCACGCTGCGGCTGGCCGTCCCGGCGCAGGAGGTCGTCCTGCGCCCGGAGACGGCGGACATCTACGGGGTGAAGAGCCTCCCGGTCACCTGGGACGCGTGACCGAGAGCCGGTTCACACCTTGTACGCGAGGAGCTGGACTTCCTGGAACTGCCGCTGGTCGGTGGGGAGCGGCTCGATGACCAGGCGGGCCGACTCCGCCAGTCCGTGGGCGCGCAGGAGCCCGGCGAAGCGGTCGGGGGACCAGCGGTAGGCCGTCACCACCGCGTGGTCGTAGGCCTGTGTCCCGTGCTGGGGGCCGTCCGTGGCGGGGAACTCGATCAGCAGGTGCCCGCCGGGAGCCAGGACCCGGGCGATCTCGGCCAGGACGGCGGGCAGCTCCTGCGGCGGGGTGTGGATGACGGACCACCGCGAGAGCACCCCGCCGAGCGTGCCGTCCTCGATGTCCAGCGCGGCCATCGAGCCGACCTCGAACCGCAGTCCGGGGTTGGCCGCGCGAGCGAGGCCGACCATCACGGGGGAGGCGTCGACGCCGAAGGCGTTCAGGCCCAGCCCGTGGAGGTGAGCGGTGACCTCGCCCGGTCCGCAGCCGAGGTCGGCCACCTGGCCGTCGCCGTTCGCCCGTACCAGCTCCGCGAAGGCGCCGAGGAGGGCGCGCTCCAGAGGACGGCCGCCCAGAGAGCCGTGGAACAGCTGCGCGTAGGTGGGGGCGATGGCGTCGTAGGCCTCGCGGGTGGCGTGCACGGTGTCGGGTTCGGTCACCCGGAGATCCTAACGGGAGGAGAAGCGCGGAGTCCCTACGCGAGGGACCGGATGCGGGTGGCGGCGGCTTCGGCCTCGCGGACGACACGGGCGGTGTCGACGTCGACGAGACGGCCGCCGAGTTTCAGCGGCCGGCCGTCGACGAACACGGCGTCGACGTTTTCGGGGCGTCCGTTGAAGACGATCTGGCCGACCCAGTCGAAGCGGGGGGCGAAGTTGAGGGCGGCAGGGTCGAGGACGACGAGGTCGGCCCTCTTGCCGGGCGTGAGCGAGCCCACCCGGTCGGCGATGCCGAGGGCTTCCGCGCCGCCCAGGGTGGCCATCCGCAGGACGTCCTCGACCTGCGGGAAGACCCCCGCGTCCGTGGAGCGGGCCCGCTGGAGGCCGATGGCGGCCTTCATCAGGGCGTGGAAGTCCGAGGTGTCATTGGTGCCGCCGTCCAGGCCGAGAGCGACCTTGACGCCCTTTCGCCGCAGCCCGGGCAGCGGCATGATGCCGGACGCCAGGCGCATGTTGCTGAGCGGGCAGTGGACGGCCCGCGCGTCGTGGGCGGCGACCGCGGCGATCTCGTCCTCCGTGAGGTGGATCGCGTGGTTGAGCAGGAGGCGCGGGCCCAGGGCGCCGATGTCGGCGAGGACGCCCAGGGGGTCGTCGGCGCGCTGCTCGGGGCGTTCGAGGACGTGGGAGTTGAGCATGACGCCCAGCTCCTGGGCGGTTTCCCAGTGCGCGTGGTTGAGGTGGCGGATGGCGCGTGCCGCGTGGGTGGCGACCTGGAAGGAGCCCAGCGGCACCGGGTCCACGAGCTCCCGCTTCACCCGGGCGACCAGCTCCCCGTCGGGCTTGGGCGGGAACATCGCGTACGTGAACCGGACACCGGTGCCGGCCAGGGCCCGGACGTAGCTCTCGACCAGGTCGTACGCGAAGATGTCCACCCAGTCCACCAGGGTGGTCACCCCGCTCTGTACGGCGTCGAGGGCGGCGAGCCGGACGAAGCTGTGCAGGGTGGCGGGGGTCAGTCTGGCGCGCTGGGCGTCCGTACATCTCTGTAACCAGCCGAACAGGTCGCCGTCGGTACAGCCGCCCCGGATGGCGGACTGCCACAGGTGGGTGTGCGCGTCCACGAAGCCCGGCATCACCAGCTTCCCGGACACGTCCTGGACCCAGGTGCCCGCGGGAGCCTGGAGGCCCTGCCCGACGGCGGCGACGGCGCCGCCCCGGATCAGCACGTCGGCGTTGTCCAGAGCGCCCAGCGGGCCGTACCCCAGGGCCGGGTCCATGGTGAGCACCAGGGCCGCCCCGCGGAGCAGGACCGTACGGGAGCCGGTCGCGCGGGGCGTGACGGGGCGGGCCCGTACGGCCGTCGTACGAGGGGAGGCGCCGAGCATGAGCGGGGCCGAGGCGGCCAGGCCGAGGCCGGCGAGCAGGTTGCGGCGGCTGGGGGCCTGGGGCGTGGTGGGGGCTGCTGACTGCATGGCGTGGTACCTCCCGGGGGGAATGACGGAAGGCCCGCCCGGGCACCGCTGTGACGCAGCGTCAGCCAGGGGCGGGAGGGTGTACGTACCATTCCCAACGAACGGGATTTCGATAGCCGTTGGTGGAATTATTTTTCCGCTGGCGTCAGGTGTTTGCCGTCTCCCGGTGGTGGCCGTGGGCCCGGGCCGCCCCCCGCCCGCACGGCCGGCGGGCAGGGGACGGGGCGTGCGGTCAGAGGCGGAAGGGGTTGCCTCCCTGGGCTGCCAGGAGGAACCAGGCGGTTGCCCCGGTGTGGCGGGAGGCGTAGTAGATGTCCCCTTCCCCGGTGGTGAGCCCGTCGCTGGAGGCGGCGACGATGGCCCGGCCGTCGGTGTTGGGGGCCTCGTTCTGGGCGCGCTTCAGGGTGTCCAGGAGGGTGGCCGCCCTGGTGCCGTCGTCGGGTGCGCGGCGCTGGTTGTAGGCGGCGAGCATGTGGGCGGTGCCTTCGAACCAGACCTTGGAGGTGTCGGTGCGGCCGAAACTGACACCGGTGTAGGGGCCGTCGGTGGCCGCCAGGTTCGTGGCCGCCCAGTCGATCGACCGGGAGTACGCCGGATCGAGCGTGGCCAGGTAGCTCCAGGCCTGGATGTCCTCGGGGACGGTGTCGCGGTTCTGCGTGACACCGTCGTTGCCCGTTCCGGTCCAGAGCCGGCCGTCGTCGGCCTGCATGCTCCGCACGAAGGCGAACGCGTTGTCCGAGCGCTGCCTCCAGGCCGCCTCGCCTGTGACGCCGGCGAGCATGGCGAAGAACGATCCGGTGTCGATGTTGTGTTCGGTGGCCTTCCAGTCGATGTGCTGCATCTGCGCACCGGTCTCGTCGGTGTTGCGAAGTCCGCCGGTGTAGCCGCCGATGCCACGGCTGTCGGCCGCGTTCGTCTGGATCCAGTTCGCGGTCCTCAGTGCGCCGTCGAGGAACCGCTGTTGCCCGGTGGCCTTGTACAGGCGGGTGAAGGCCATGCCGGCCCAGGCCATGTTGCCGGTGTAGACGGAGAACCCGCCGACGTAGGGAGAACCCGTCGCGGTGACGAAGGGGTTGGGCTCGTACGAGGCGCGGATCCGGCCGTCCGGATCGATGTCGTGGGCCTGGGCGTAGAGCAGGCTGTCGCCCAGGGCGACGGCATGGGAGATGTCACCGCTGGTGCCGCGCTTCAGGAAGGCGGCGATGATCAGGGCGTTGTCGTAGGTGAAGGAGGCCTGGTAGCCGTCGGGGCCGAACTCCTCGCCGGGGGCGAAGTGTCCGCCGGCGTAGCTGCGCGGTACCCGGAGCGCGGAGTTGGAGCCGTACTCGTCCATCGTGGAGCTGAGGAAGTCGTAGGCCTTTTCCACCTGCGGCGAGGACACCAGCAGTTCGGTTCGGCCGTCATTGGGCGGCGGCGTGAAATTCGGAGTGATCCGGTACCGGACCTCCGGTGCGGACGTGTACCTCAGCATCGTGATGGGAATGTGGTTGGAAACCTCCAGGGCGGGCACCAGGAACCCACCGGTGCGGTTCCTGATGCCTCCGTTGAACTCCTCCCATTGCTGCGACGGGGAGGGCGAGCAGGAGGCCATGCGCACGACCTCGCCGCCCGGATCGGGCGCTGGCTTCTCCAGACAGACGTTCCCCGCGAGGTTCACGATCCGGACCCCGCCGGGCGTGCCGGACGCCTCGAACCGCCAGTGGTGCTGGTCCGTGTCCTTCGCTTCGTACTCGCCCAGGCGGTCGGGATCCAGGAGCTGGACTTCCCAGCTCAGCTCCTTGGACGTGGTGACGTTGGTGATGGTGAAGTTCGGGCCGAGCTGGAATCCGCCGGTCTCCCAGAACCGCAGGTCGACCGGGTCCAGCTGCCAGGCGCTCGCGACGTGGACCGCGGGAACCACGCCGCCGAGGAAGCCGGGGGCGGCCGGGTCCGGTGCGACGGCGAGGCCGTCACCGTTGCTCAGGACGTGACTGGCGGGATCCTGGCGCCAGAGCTGGTTCTTGCCCGGGTTCGCGTGGCAGTCGGTCTGCCGCAAGTGGTGCGAGGACGGGTCGTACGAGGCGGCGACCACGTCGAGGCATTTGTTGGAGTTCATGTTGACCAGCTGGTGGTAGGCCGTCCCGTCGATCTCCCTCCCCCGAATGGTCTTCCACACCTGGGAGAGCCGGTGGCCCCAGTCGGTGGCGTTCACCGGCACCTCGTTCGCCGTGGACTCCGAGGCGGTCTGCATCACGCCGAGGGATTCGCTGCGGATCCGGTAGGTGAAGCCTGTCTCGGTCTCACCGGCCGCGTGCAGCCTGTTCAGCGACACCGCGTAGTGGTCCGACCCGGCCCACACGGTGTGGGGCTCCCACCCGTTCGCCGCGGGAGCACTGCTGACGGCGTAGTCGAGCTCGGTGTCGTTCCCGCCGGGCTGCCGTGCCTCGTGGGTGATCTGGCCGGGGTTGCGCAGGTGCCCGGACGGAGGGACCCAGACGCCCCGTTGCAGGTCGAAGTTGAAGTCCCCCGCGACCACCCACGCACCGCCCTGGAGCGCATGGCGTGCCGCCACCGCCCTGATGGCGTTGTTGCGGTCGTTGCCGCCTCCCGACAGGGCGTGGATGCTGTAGTAGGAGTCCGTGCCGACCCGCACCCCGATCAGGGGGCGGGGGAGCGTACCGCCCAGGGCGTCGGGCTGCACCACGACGGGCTCCGGCACCGCGCCGCCCAGCCGGCTGGTGTTCACCAGGATTCCCACATTGACCCTGGCGGGGAGACCGGGCTCCCCGTTCGAGTCGGTTATCGCCCAGTACAGGGAGTAGTTCTCACCGTTGCGGGTCCACGTGTTGTGGTAGACGCGGACGTCGCCGTTGACCGGGCCGGCGGGCCCCGCGTACGTGACGGGAACGTCGCTGTGGGTCTGGGTCGGCACGCTGCTCGCGGGAGGGCTGGCCATCTCCTGCAGCGCGACGATGGAATGCGTCTGCGTGCCGATGCTCTGGGAGTTGAACAAGGTCGGAATGTAGGTGGTCCACTTGTTGGTGTTCGCCCCCTCGTTCGCCCCCTGCATGTTCCATGTGGCGAAGGGCCGGTCGTCGGTCACGGCCGCGGCGGGGGTGGCGCCCGCCAGGGCCTGAAGAAGCGTCAGGACCAGTGCCGCGGTGCACATCAGGGATACGGCCCTGTTCGGCCGGTATGCCCGGGATTTCATATGAGGCTGCCTCGGTCCTTGCGTGGGGAAGTCCTGAAAGGCCTTCGAAGGTCAGCAGCCTATGGAGGGCAGGCCGGGCCGGAAGCGGCAGGGCAGGCGCTACAGGTCGATCGAGCGGCTCTCGTCCAGGACGGCGAAGCCGGTGCCGTCCTGGCCTCCTCGGGGGTCAGCGCTCCGGCCCGGACGCTGTCCGCGATGCACGCGGCCTCCTCGCCGGCGTACCAGCGCGGGTACTCCTCCTCGGTGAGCCGGCGGACCGTCAGTAGCCGAGCTCGCGCTTCAGTTCGGCCTTGTCCATCGAGGAGCGGCCGTGCAGGTTGCGGCGCTGGGCCTCCGCGTACAGCTGGTCGTACGTCGGCCCCTGCGCACCGCTGTGGGAACGCTGTCCGCCCCGCCTGGCGGAGGACATGTCCTGGATCGAGCTCTTGCTCGCGGTCTTCGACTCGCCCGACCGGGCGCGCTCCTTGTTCACCGTCCGCGCCGCGATCTCCTTGGCCCGCTCGGTGCTCTCGCCGCGCTTCTCGGCGCTCTCCTTGATGTGCTCGTACTGGCGTTCGCGCTTGGGGCTGGAACCGCGGGGCATGGTGACTCCTTGCTACCGGGGTGGAGGTGACGGCTGGGGTTCGGGCCTCGGAACCGGGTCGGGGACGGGCCTCGGGACCGGCCTGGGCGTGTGTGGATCGCCGCTGTGCGTGATTGCGTTCGTCATGGTGGATCACACTCGTCGGAGAGGGTTTCCCCGGCTGCGCGCCTGCCCGTTCTCGTCCGGCCCAATCCTCGTCGCCCTCCGTACGCCCGGTTCCCCGTTCAGGCTCCGCCGCCCGGGTGCCCGTCCGTCATCTCGCCGTGTCGTCGTGGGGCCAGACCGGCCCCGGGGCGAGGATGTGGCCGACCTTTCCCGACTGGGCAGGAGCCTTCCCGTGCTCGAACGCAAGCGCCGCAAAGACGCCAAGGACCACATGGAGATCACCTTCGTCCTGCCGGCGGACGCCCCGCCCGGACCGGTGAGCGTCGTGGGTGACTTCAACGACTGGCGGCCGGGCACCCACGAGCTGCGGCCCCGCAAGGACGGCATGCGGGCGGTCACCGTCGCCCTGCCCAAGAAGAGCACGCACGCCTTCCGGTACCTGGGCGAGGGCGACCACTGGTTCAACGACGAGGGCGCCGACGCACTCGACGGCTCCAACAGTCTCCTGCGCACCTGACGGACCGCACCTGCGCGCCTACGCACCGTCTCCGGCGCGCCCGCGAGTACCGTGGAGGGGGATTCCAGGGGGATGCGCCAGCGGATGGGGTCGAGCGTCGTGTCAGCATCGAGTCACGAGACATTCGGCGCACCGTGCTGGGTCAGCCTCATGGCACGCGACCTCGGCGCGGCCCAGGACTTCTACGGTGCGGTCCTCGGATGGGAATTCGGGACCGCCCGGGTCGGAGAGGCGTTCTCCGTCGGCTTCGGGGACGGCGTGCCGGTGGCCGGCCTCGGCTCCCTGCCCCCGACGCTCACCGTCCCCGTCGCCTGGACCCCGTACTTCGCCGTGGACGACGCGGACGTCACGGCCGCACGCATCCTCGAACGCAGTGCGACCGTCGCCGTCGGACCCATGTCCTTCGGCACCGGACGGGCGGCGCTCGCCTCCGACCGTGACGGGGCGGTCTTCGGGATCTGGCAGGGCGACGCCATTCCCGACTGGGGTATGGGCGGCGAAGCCGCCCCCGCGTGGCTCGAGCTGCGTACGAGGAACGCCTTCGACGCCGCCATCTTCTACGGCGAGGTACTGGAGTGGGCCTGCGAGCACGAGGGCTGCTGCGAGGTCGCCTACGTGGAGGAGAACAACCGGATCCTGCTCCGCCACGCGGGCCGGACGGTGGCCCGCCTGCACGGCGGGACCCTCGCGGAGGCCCCGGACCCCCACCTGCGGCCACGCTGGCACGTCCACTTCCGGGTGCGCGACCTCGACACCGCGGTGAAGGCGGCCACCGCCCTGGGCGCCGACACCGTCTCCGCCCCGGACTCCGGTCCCTTCCCCGGCGAGATCACCCTGCGGGACCCCGAAGGCGCCCTGTTCAGCATCGCCGGCTGAGCCGTTTCCGGTTCAGGTGCGCAGGTACGAGGCGCCGTTGACGTCGAGGACCGTGCCCGAGCTCCAGACCGCCCCGGGCGAGGCCAGGTAGAGCACCGCCGAGGCGACCTCCTCCGGTGTGGCGACCCGCCCGAAGGGGCTCTGCGCGCGGATCCGTTCGCCCTCCGCGCCGTCGAGCCGGTCCGCGACCCGTTCCGTGGCGACGAAGCCGGGCGCCACCGAGGCGACCGCGATGCCGTGGGGTGCCAGCGAGACGGCCAGGGACTGGCCGAGGGCGTGCAGCGCGGCCTTGGTGGCCCCGTACGCCGGATGGTCGGGCTCGCCCCGGAAGGCGCCGCGCGAGCCGACGTTCACGATGCGGCCCGCGCGGCCCGCGTCGATCATGCGGCGGGCCGCGCAGTAGCTGAGGTTCGCGGCGCCGAACAGGTTCACCGCCGCCGTACGCTGCCACGCCTCCTGCCAGTCCGCGTACGAGCTGGTGGGCAGCGGATGCGCGATCATCACTGCGGCATTGTTCACCAGGACGTCCACACCCCCCAGCGCCTCGTCGGCCTCGCCGACCAGGGCCTCGACCCGCGCCGGATCGCTGAGGTCACCGCTCACGAGTACGTGCCCGTCGCCCGCCAGCGAGGCGAGGGTCCGCTCGGCGTCCGCATTGCGGGCCGAGCAGTGCACCGCCACCCGGTCGCCCTGCTCGGCGAAGGCGGCGGCGACAGCGCGCCCGATGCCCCGGGAGGCCCCGGTCACCAATATTCCCCGGCTCATCCACGACTCCTTCGGTCCCCGCCCTCCCGGCAAGATCACCGGCTGCTGCCCAATATACGGGGAGCGATCTTGACGTGTCCGGCGCAGGCGGCGCGGGCCGAACGGTCAACGGCCTCTCCGACACCGCACGCCCCGGGCAGCCCGGCCCGGGGCGTGTCGGCTCAGGCGTTGCCGGCCGCCGGTGCGTACGGGGCCGCGGGGAGGACGTCCGGGACGGACCACTGGCGGTCCTGCTCGAAGGTGCGCAGGAGGTCCGCCGCGACGCTCACCGCGATCGTGGCGGGCTCCTTGCCCGTGATCTCGGTCAGCCCGATCGGGGTCTTGATCCGGTCGATGGCGGCGGCGTCGTGGCCGCCCTCGGTGGCCAGGCGCTGCCGGAACCGCGCCCACTTCGCGGACGAGCCGATCAGCCCGATCGAGCCGAGCCCCGGGGTGCGCAGGGCGGCGTCGCACAGTGCGGCGTCCTCGGCATGATCGTGGGTCATGATCAGGACGTGGGTGCCGGGCGGCAGTTCCCCCAGCACCTCCTCCGGCAGCAGCAGCGCGTGGTGCACGTGGATCTGCGCCACAGCGTCCGCGAGCACACCGAGACGTTCGTCGGTGAGCATGCCGGGACGGGTGTCGATCAGGTGCAGATCGAGGTCCTGCCGGGCCAGGATGCGGGCAAGTTCCAGTCCGACGTGCCCGACGCCGAAGACCGCCACCGCCTGGACCACCGGCAGCGGTTCGAGCAGTACGGTGACGGCTCCGCCGCAGCACTGCACGCCGTGCGGGCCGGTGACCTTGTCGTTCAGGGCGAACTCCATCAGCTCCGGCTCCGGATCGGCCGCGCCGTTCAGCTCGCGCGCCCGGTCGATGGCGACGGCCTCGATGTTGCCGCCGCCGATGGAACCCCACGTCTCGGTCCGTCCCACGACGAGTTTGGCACCGGCCCGGCGCGGCGCGTGGCCGCGCACGGTCGCGACGGTCACGAGCACACCGGGTTCCCGGCGTGCCCGCAACCGCGCGACCGCGGCCACCCAGCTCATGTCAGGCATGACTCAGAGCGCTTGCGTCGGCGGGGACCCCGCTGCCGCCCCCGCGGGCCGCTTCGACCGCCCAGTACACCGCCTCCGGTGTCGCGGGGGAGGCGAGTTCCACACCGACCCCGCCGGGCCCGAACGCCGCGGCGGCCTGCCGCAACGCCTCGCGCACCGAGAACGCCAGCATCAGCGGAGGCTCACCCACCGCCTTCGACCCGTAGACCGCACCCTCCTCGGTGGCGTTCTCCAGCAGCCTGACGTTGAACTCCTCGGGCATCTCGGAGAAGCTCGGCAGCTTGTAGGTGCTCGCGGCCTGGGTCAGCAGCCGGCCGCGGTTCGGCCCGTCACCGGAGTCCCACCGCAGGTCCTCCAGGGTCAGCCAGCCCGCGCCCTGCACGAAACCGCCCTCGACCTGACCGATGTCGATCATCGGGGAGAGGCTGTCGCCGACATCGTGCACGATGTCCACCCGCCGGATCCGGTACGCGCCGGTGAAACCGTCCACCTCCACCTCGGTCGCGGCGGCTCCGTAGGAGAAGTACTTGAACGGGGAGCCCTGGAAGGCCTTCGCGTCCCAGTGCAGACCCTCGGTCCGGTAGAAACCCGCCGCCGACAGCTGCACCCGCTGGAAGTACGCGGTGCGCACCAGATCGTCCCAGGCCAGCTGCTTGTCGTTGCCCAGGGCCCGCGCCACGCCCTCGACGATGCGCACGTCCGAGGCGTTCGTACCCAGCTGGCCGCCGGCGACCTGGAGCAGCCGCTCGCGCAGCTGCTCGCAGGCGTTCTTCACCGCCGCGCCGTTGAGGTCCGCCCCGGCACTGGCGGCGGTGGCGGAGGTGTTGGGCACCTTGTCCGTACGCGTCGGGGCCAGCCGCACCTTGTGCAGCGGGATGCCCAGCGTGGTCGCGGCCACCTGCAGCATCTTGGTGTGCAGGCCCTGACCCATCTCGGTGCCGCCGTGGTTGATCAGGACGGAGCCGTCCTTGTAGATCAGCACCAGCGCGCCGCCCTGGTTGAAGGCGGTGAGGTTGAAGGAGATGCCGAACTTGATCCCGGTGAGCGCGAGCGCCCGCTTGGTGTGCGGGTGCGCGGCGTTGAAGGCCGCGATCTCGCGCTCGCGTCCGGCGATGCCGGCGTCGTCCTTGACCTGCTGCCAGACGGTGGAGATCCGTTCGGGGTGGGTGACCGGCTGCCCGTACGGCGTCGCCTGGCCCTGCCGGTAGAAGTTGCGCTCGCGCAGCTCCATCGGATCCAGGCCGAGCAGCGGCGCGCACCGGCCCATGATGTCCTCGATCACCAGCATGCCCTGCGGTCCGCCGAAGCCGCGGAAGGCGGTGTTGGAGACCTTGTTGGTCCTGGCGATGCGACCGGCGACGCGTGCGTTGGGGATCCAGTAGGTGTTGTCGATGTGGCACAGCGCGCGGGCCACCACCGGCTCGGACAGGTCCAGGCTCCAGCCGCCGTCCGCGGTCAAGGTGGCGTCCAGGGCCTGGATGCGGCCCTCGGCGTCGAAGCCGATCTTCCACTGGGCGTGGAAGCCGTGGCGCTTGCCGGACATGGTCAGGTCCTGGGTGCGGTTGAGCCGCAGCCGTACGGGCCGGCCGGTCAGCTTGGCGCCGAGCGCGGCGACGGCCGCGAACCCGTGCGGCTGCATCTCCTTGCCGCCGAAGCCGCCGCCCATCCGCAGGCACTGCACGGTCACCTCGTGGCTGTGCAGGCCGAGGACGTGCGCGACGATCTCCTGGGTCTCCGAGGGGTGCTGGGTGCTGCTCTGGACGAACATCTGCCCGTTCTCGTCGACGAGGGCCAGCGCCGCGTGCGTCTCGAGATAGAAGTGTTCCTGGTCGGAGAACTGGAACTCGCCGCTGAACACGTGCGCCGAGTCCTCGAAGCCGGCGTCGACGTCGCCGGCCAGCATCAGGGGCCGGGCGCCGTGGAAGCTGCCGGCCGCGATGGCGTCCTCCAGCGTGACCAGGGAGGGCTGTTCGTCGAGTTCCACCTCGACGGCCGCCGCACCGAGCCGCGCCGCCTCCAGGGTCTCGCCGAGCACCCAGGCGACCGCGTGGCCGTGGAACATGACCGTGTCGGGGAACAGCGGTTCGTCGTGCTTCATACCGGCGTCGTTGACGCCGGGTACGTCGGCACCCGTCAGCACCCGGACCACACCGGGCACCGCGAGCGCGGGCTCGGTGCGCAGCGCGGTGATCCGGCCGTGGGCCTTCATGACCTGGACCGGGTGGGCGTGCAGGACGTCCTTGGTGCGGTGGACCAGGTCGTCGGTGTACAGCGCGGCCCCGGTGACGTGCAGGTTGGCGCTCTCGTGCGGCATGGAGACCCCGACGACGGGCTTCTCGGGGCGTTCGGACAGTTGGCTCATGACGACACCGCCTCGGTGGTCTGCGCGTACAGCTTCAAAAGGCTCTGGCCGAGCATCGCGGAGCGGTAGCCGGCGCTCGCACGGTGGTCGTCCATCGGAGTGCCCTGGGCCCGCAGGACCTGGGCCGCGGCCCGGACGGTCCCGGCCGCCCACGGCTTGCCCTCCAGGGCCTCCTCGGTGGCGAGGGCGCGGATCGGGGTGGCGGCCACGCCGCCCAGGCCGATGCGCGCCTTGCGGACGATGCCGTCCTCGATGTCGAGGGCGAAGGCGACGGCCACGCTGGAGATGTCGTCGAAGCGCCGCTTGGCGATCTTGTGGAAGGCCGTGACCGGCGACAGCGGCAGCGGGACGCGCACCGCGCGGATCAGCTCGCCGGGACGGCGCACGCTCTGCCGGTAACCGGTGAAGTAGTCGGACAGGGGGACCTCCCGCTCACCGTCGGCGTCGGCGAGCACCACCGACGCCTCCAGGGCGAGCAGCACCGGCGGGCTGTCACCGATGGGGGAGCCGGTACCCAGGTTGCCGCCGAGGGTCGCACTGTTGCGGATGAGCCGCGACGCGAACTGCGGGAACAGTTCCGCCAGCAGCGGGACGCTGCCGTCGAGTCGGCGTTCGATCTCGGTGAGCGTCAGCGCCGCCCCGATCTCGACGTGGTCGGACCCGACGCGCAGCGCCCGCATTTCGGGCAGCCGGTCCACGGCGACCACACAAGGGGCCCGGCGGGAGCGGATGTTCACCTCGACGCCCCAGTCGGTGCTGCCGGCGACCACCACCGCGTCGGGCCGCTCGCGCAGCAGCCGCAGCGTCTCGGCCAGGGTGCCCGGCCGCAGGAACGCGCTGTCGTCCTGCGTGTACGCGGTGGCGGCGGGCTCGGGCGGGGACTGCTCGCGGCGCCGGGCGAGGACGTCGTCCTCGGTGGGCGAGCCGACGGCGAACGCGGCGTCGCGGATCGGGCGGTAGCCGGTGCAGCGGCACAGGTTCCCGCTCAGCGCGTGCAGATCGAAACCGTTCGGACCGTGCTCGGGGTCGGGGTCGGTGCCACCGTCCGCGCTCGTGTCCGCGTGTGCGCAGCGGTCGGGCCGGTAGTACTCGGAGGCCATGCTGCAGATGAAGCCCGGTGTGCAGTAACCGCATTGGGAGCCGCCGCGGACGGCCATCTCCTCCTGCACGGGGTGCAGCGCCGTCGGCGTGCCGGAGGCGTCGACGGTGGCGAGACCCTCGGAGGTGACGACCTCCTGGCCGTCGAGCGCCGCGACCGGCACCAGGCAGGCGTTGACCGCCACCCAGTCGGTGGGCTTGTTCACCCCCGGGCGGGCCACCAGGACCGAACAGGCGCCGCACTCACCCTCGGCGCAGCCCTCCTTGGTGCCCGTCAGACCACGCTCGCGCAGGAAATCCAGCACGGTGGTGTGGGGCGCTGCCGGTGAAATCGGTGTTTCTTTCCCGTTGACCGTGATCCGCGCCGCTACCATGGCACGTCCTCATTTCGGAGCACGGTGGATATGACTGTCCTAGTCGCCATTTCAGGAGCTTTCTCTTTCGGTCGCGCGGCTCGAAAACCCCGGAGCGGAGCGCGACAAACCGGCACACAACGGTGCGCCGCAAGCGGTGGCAGAAATGCGGAAATGCCGGGGCCCCGTGATCGGGCACACCGGAAAAGGGGCTGCTCAGCAGCCGTGTGCTACACGACCCGGAGCCCAGGCGACCTGGTGGGCGGAGTGAGGCAGCTCGGAGATGGTTGACATCCGACTTCACCCCTTTCCAGTGGCCCACGATTCGCTGCGGACGAAGTTACGTTGCCCGCCTTCATCGGTCAAGCCGTTGTGGGGCGATTCCACCAAGGGCGGCCACTTCGTGGGGCGGGATTTCGTACGCGCGACCAGTGGTGCTCGCGGACGCGGCCGCGTCGCGCGGGGCGGGGAACTGATCTAGCGTCGTAGGGGAGGGGGGAAGCCAGCCCGGCGCGTCCCGCTCCCGGGCCGCCCGGCCGATCCCGGAGGGCAGGTGCGTCCCATGCGCACATCGACCCGCTTCGCCGGTGTCCTCACCGCGCTGACCCTCGTACTCGGCGGCGCCGGCCTCGCCGCCTCCGGCGCCCGCGCCGACATCCCCGCCTGCACGGCCATGGTCGAGCAGGCGGGGGTGAGCGTCACCGACGCCGTCAGTGCCGCGTGCTACCGCGGCGTGGTCGGCGACCTGGGCGGCTGTGTGACCGCGCTGACGGAAGCCGGCGTCCCCGGCGGCTCCGCGGGCGCCGCCTGCCGGGCTGCGCCCGGCGAACCCCGCTAGGGCCTGTCACTGTTCCTGGGGCGGTTTGCCCTCCGCCGCCGACACCTCGACGAACTCGACCTGGCCCTTGCCGTTGAGGCGCAGGATCGGGACGGCCTTGTTGCGCGGGTTGCCGTTGTTCTGGAAGGAGATGAACCCGCTGGCCCCGGCGACCTGTTGGGTGCCGTCCATCTGGTGGAACATCCGGGCCACCGCGTCGCCGACGACCTGACCCTGCCAGCGGGCGGCCATCTGGATGCCGTGGGCCGCGGCGAGCACGGCGTCGTGCCCCATCAGGGCCCCGCCGTCCTCGCGGGTGTCGTGCGGGAACCACCGGTCCAGCAGCCCGCCCGGCTGGAAGTTCTTCGCGGACGGCGCGGACACCGCCTGCGGGGCCGCGCGGTACATGTCGGGGTGGGAGAGGCCGGTGTACAGCACCTCGATGCCCGTCTCGGCGGCGTGGGCGAGCTGCTCGGGGCTCAGGTTCGTCGTGTCGTCCCCGGCGAACACGGTGAACTGCTGGTCGGTGCAGCTGCGGTTGGCGAGCGCGTCGAGGAAGTGCGTGAGGTGCCGGCCCCGGCCCGCGAAGTACACGAGCTGGGGGCGCTGCTGGCACAACTGGCCCGGCATGTACCGCAGTTCGTTCTGCCAGGCGCTGCTGACGGAGGAGTCATACGTCATGCGCTCGGCGACGAGCCGGTGCTTGTCGCCCTCCTGGAAGGCCTTGGTGAACGCCGTGCCGAGGGTGGAGGCGTAGAGGTTCCCCTGCGCCACGTCCTGGATGACGATCGCGGTGGCGACACCGCGCCGCTTCAGGTAGCCGGCGCCCGCGTAGGCCTCGTCCTCGTTGGTGGGGGCGATCCGGACGAAGCCGTTGATGCCCTGGATGTTCGTGGCGGTCATGGTGGCGCCGACCATCGCGATGCCGTGTTCGGAGAGGCGCTTTATGGCCGAGAGGTTCTCGTCGGTACTGGGGCCGAGGCCGGTGACCGCGACGAGCCGGTCCGGGGAGTCCTTGCGGGCGATCAGCTCGTCGACGGTGTGCTTCCACTGCGTGGACCTGCTGCCCGGGTTGGCGATCAGCAGCCGGATCTTGGGGGTGGCGGAGAGATCGCCCTGGTTGTGCCGGAACTGGGCGAGGTAGGCGCCCTGGAGTTCGTGCCGGACGCCCTCGGCGGAGTTGCTGTCCTCGGCGGTGGTGGTGAAGGAGGTGAAGTACGCGACGCTGACGTACGGTTCCTTGTCCGCGTTGGCCAGGACCCGGCGGTTCTCCTCCTCGATCTTCGCGCTGACGGCGTCGAGGTGCGGCGCGAAGACGTAGGAGCCGTCACTCACCCCGACGCACTCGTCGGCCGGGCCCCGTTCCACGACCCCGTCGGCGCACCGGGCCTGGCGCTCCTGTAACCAGCCGACACCCACCCACAGCGCCGCGGCCAGGGCGACGGCGGCAGCGGTGGCGAGGGCGACGCGGCGCACGACGTGCAGAGGCCATTCGAGTCTGGGCACGCGCTCAGCCCTCCCAGCCGGCGGTCTGCGGATCGCGCCAATGACGGTAGCGCTCCGCCTCGTTGAACAGGGCCACGATGTCGTTCCTCCGCAGTTGGGACAGCTGCGTACAGCCGTCGGCGATGATGTCGCCCAGCCGCATGGCGGGGTCGGCGAGCGGATCGCTCCACACCCAGCGGGTGGTCACCAGGGTGTGGATCACGGACTCGGTGTCCCGCACCTGCCCGGACCGGCGCGGCACGAGCCCGCCGAGGAGCTCCAGCGGCCCTCTGTCGGCGGGCAGGCGGTTCGGCGCGGCGGTGATCGCGTCGAACTCGGAGATCCACTGCGCGGCCGGTACGGCGGTGAAACGCCGCGTCAGATGGGCGGTGACCTCATCGGTCCGACCCCGGGCGAGCTGGTGGTACATCTCCTGCACCGGCTTGCCCTCGCCCCGGTAGTACTCGGCGAGCAGCTCGTGCACCGCGTCCCACGCACCGGGGCGCGCGGCCAGCCGCCACAGCAGCAGCCGGCGCAGCCACGGATGCAGTACGGGGACGACGGCGACCGGGCCGGTCAGCAGCCAGCGGGAGCGGATCTCGCCGAACAGGGAGTCGTCGGGGCTGAGCAGCCGGGTGGCGACGGAGAAGTCCCGGGCCGCCGCGCACTCGGCGAGGGTGGCGCGCTGCGTCTCGTCGAAGTCCCGCAGGAGATGGCCGAGGGCGGTGTCGGCGAGCGAGGCGGAGTCCTCCCCGGTGCGCAGCGGCCGGTCGGGCAGGGTGCGCAGCCAGCGGTCCTGCTGGGGGCCCGAGTCCGGCGGCGGCCCGGCCTGGCGCAGGACGTCGAGAACCTGGTGGACGGCGCGCGGCAGCCCGCCGGTCAGCCGGTGCACGAAGGGGGTGAGGCGGGTCAGCGGGGCCAGGTCGCTGTTCCCGCCCAGCTGGAGCTCTATCCGGATCCGTACCTCGTCCAGGTTGAGGTCGCGCAGGCGCAGCGGGTACCACCAGGTGTCCTCGCTGTCGCGGGTCGGCCGGTGGGCGTTCCAGTCGGACAGGGACGCCCGGTCGGGGCCGCGCAGCTGCCAGGGCCAGGAGTCCCCGGTGGCCGGACCCCAGCGGGGCAGCCAGCGGTTGGAGCTGGCGACGACGGTCAGCGGGTCGCTGGTGCGGCCGGCGACGACCGTCTCGTCGTGCCGGGAACGCAGCAGCAGGTCGAGGAAGCGGCGGCCGTACTCGGTGTGGGAGTTGTCGAGGAGCAGCAGGTAGGACCGGGGCATGAAGTTGCGGGCGGTGTTGCGTCGGAGGTCCTCCAGGAACGCCGAGAACAGGACGAGGTCGAGCCGCTCCTGCTGGTTCTCGTCGCCCTCGTGGCGCCAGAGGTTGAGCTCCACGAGCGCCTCCATGGGGTCCGCGCTGCGGATCATGGGATGGCGTCCGTACCAGTGGGCCCCGGCGGTGAGCCGGCTGCCCAGCCGGCCCCCGAACAGGCCGGGCACCGTGCGTCGGCCGCGCCGCAGGGCGTCCTGGAAGAGGGCGAGCGCGGCACTGGAGGCACCTTCGGGCATACCGACCGCGCCCATGCCCACCTCGAAGAAGGCGGCCAGGTAGTCGCCGTGCCGGGCCTCGTTCTCCTCCTGGAACCGGTCCAGCTGGCGCTGCACCGCCCGACGGCCCTCCGCGAGGCTGCGCATGCGCAGCTCCTGGTCGGAGGCGAGCAGGCCGAGGCTGAGCAGCGGGAAGTGGGAGCGCCCGTAACGGGGCAGTTTGCGTTCGAGCTGGCGGGCCAGGAGCCCGAGGGCGTAGCGCGGCAGCAGGGACTGGGCCCCGCCGAAGTTGACGAAGGCGAAGGGGTAGTCGGGCCCGAAGTGCTCCATCAGCGCGCTGTGCGCCTCGCTGGCCCCGCTGCCCGCCGGCCCGAGGAGCATCGTCAGGGGGCGCTCCGCCGCCGGGTTCTCCTTCAGGCACGCGTCGACCAGCGACAGGATGCCGCTGCGGCCCCGCAGGCCCATGCCCGTACCCGGCTCCATCACGTGTGATCCCCCCCAGGACGCTTCCGAGGAGTAGAGCCTGCCATCCGCAGGCCCAGTCAGACAGGGGTTTCCCGCTGCCCGTTGCCCCGATGTGACCCCGGCACGGCTGCCGGACCGACCGGCCGGGCTCCGTCAGGGGGCGGGGGAGGGCGCGAAGACGGGGTCCGGGACGGAGCGGCGCAGCACCGGGGCGATCCGCGACTGGAAGAGCTCCAGGGAGGCCCGGTGCTGCGCGTCGGTGAGCCCGCCCGGCTCGGCCTGGAGGTGCAGGACCGTGTGCCCGAACTCCTCGTGGTAGCGGTGCACCTTCTCGATCACCTGCTGGGGACTGCCGATCAGGGCGGAACTCCGCTCGACGAAGTCCTCCAGGGTCGCGAACACCGGCTCCAGGCCCTGCGCCTGGTGGAAGGCGAGGTAGCGTGCGAACGCCGGCCGGTACGCGGCCACCGCCTGCTGCGAGGTGGGCGCCGTGTGGAAACCGGCCGTGCCCGCGCCGACCACCGCGTGCGCCGGATCGTGTCCGTAGTGCTCCCAGCGCTCGCGGTAGTGGCGGATCAGCTCGGCGTACGGGCCGATCGGGTGGGTGACGTTCGCCGAGAACAGCGGATCGCCGTAGCGCGCCGCGAGATCTACGGAGTCCCGGCTCGTGGCGCTGCCGTGCCAGACCCGCAGGTCCCGCCGGAACGGCCGGGGCAGCACCTCGGCGCCGTTCAGCGCGGGCCGGAAACGCGGCCGGGCCGTCACCTTGTCCTCGTGCCAGATCTGCCGGAACAGCTCGTAGCCCTCGGAGTTGCGCTCCCACTGGTCCTCGGGGCTCACGTCGAACAGCTCGCGCTGCGCCGTACCGTTCCCCTTGCCGATCATCAGCTCCAGGCGGCCGTCGCTGAGGTGGTCGAGCGTCGCGTAGTCCTCGTAGGCCCGCACCGGGTCCAGCAGGCTCAGGGTGGTGACGGCCGTGTACAGCCGGATACGGCGGGTCAGCGCGGCGATGTGGGAGAGCACCACGGGCGGCGACGACGACAGGAACGGCCGCTCGTGGCGCTCGCCGACCCCGAACCCGTCGAAGCCCAGCTCCTCCGCGAGCAGCGCCGCGGAGACGACCTGCCGGAACCGCTCGCGGGTGGGGGTCGGGGCTCCCGTCACCGGGTCCGGAGTGTCCGTGATCAAGGTGATGGCCAGGAACTTCACGAGGCGGCAGCCTTCCGGTCGATGGGGGGAGTGTGGGGTGCGTCCGGTGCCCGGAGGGCCATGAAGGTGGGTCTGCGGCGCACGGCGAAGCCGATGGACTCGTACAGCCGGACCGCGGCGGTGTTGTGCGCGGCCGTGTGCAGGAACGGCACGTCCCCCCGGTCCCGGATGCCCGCGGCGACGGCGCGCACCAGGCGCGTGGCCAGGCCCCGGCCCCGGTGGTCCGGGCGGGTGCACACCGCGCTGATCTCCGTCCAGCCGGGCGGGCGCAGCCGCTCCCCGGCCATCGCCACCAGCCGGCCCTGGTGGCGGATGCCGAGGTAGGTGCCCAGCTCGACCGTGCGGGGCAGGAAGGGCCCCGGTTTCGTCAGCGCGATCAGCTCCAGGACCTCGGGTACGTCGCCCGGTCCGAGCCGTACCGCCTCGGGGGCGGGTTCGGCGCGCAGCGCCACGTCGACCAGTTGGACCCCCTCGATCGCGCCGACGGTCTCCCAGCCGGCCGGCGGGGTCAGTACGCCGGAGAGCGAGACGACCCCGCCCGCGCCCGCCAGGGAGCGCAGCGCCTCCCAGGAGCGCGGGTCGGCCGGATCGGCGAGCGCGGAGAACGGCGCGACGTCCGGGGCGTAGCGGGCGGCGAAGGCGGGGCCGGCGGGGGAGGCGTGGGCCCCGGCCCGCTCGGCGAAGGCCGCGTGCGGGCCGGACAGCGAGGCCCAGGCAGGGTTGTCGAGGACGTGCGGGGTCACCGGGGCGGGGGCGGCGGTGCTCATGGGGGCGGAGCCCTCCTTCCGTGGGTCGGCCCGGGGCCTGGTACGGCCCCCGGGCTCAGGAGTTGGTCGTCGGCAGCCCGGGAGGGTCGACCTGGGAGGTGGTCACGGCCTCGTCGGACAGGTTCCAGGCGCCGAGGAGCTTCGCGTACTGGCCGTTCTGGATCAGGTGGTTGACCGCTCCCGCCACCGGCGCGGCCAGCCCGCTGTCCTTCTTCGCCGTCGCCGCGATCAGCCCCTGGAGGGTCTCGCCGGCCCCGGAGAACGAACCGGCGCTACGGGTGGGGGCGTTGCCGCTCGCCGTCTGCGTGATGTGGTAGGCGATCGCGGGGTTGGGGCCGAAGTTGAGGTCGATCTTCCTGCCGCTCAATGCCAGGTGGACGCTGTTGGCGTCCGGGAAGTACTTGACCGTGAGGTCCTTGCCCTCGGACCGGAGCTTCTGCTGCCACTCCAGGAGGATCTTCTCCTGGTTGGTGCCCGAACTGACCGCCACCGTCTTGCCGGCGAGGTTGCGGTAGTCGCCGCCGAAGTTCCAGGTGTTGTCCTTCAGAGCCTCGAAGGCCAGGTTGTCCTGCCGGTAGGACGCGAACTCGTACTTCTTCTTGCGTTCCTCGGTGACGGTGACGTTGGTGAAGGCGACGTCGACCTTGCCGCTGTCGATGCCGACGAAGAGGTTCTCCCAGGTGGAGTTCTTCACCACGGGCTTGAGCCCCAGGGTCGCGGCGACCAGGCGGCCGAGGTCCGGCTCCGCGCCCGTGAAGGTCTTCTGGTCGGTGCCGATGTAGGCGAGGGGCGGGAAACCGGCGGGCAGGGCGCCGACCCCGATGACCAGCTCACCGCGTTCGCGCACGGCCTGCGGCAGCTGCGCGCGCAGGGACTCGACGACCGGCGCGGGCAGTTCGGCCTGCTGGGCGGCCCCGTTGGAGACGGCGCCGACGGTCACGGTGTCCCGGGCGGCGCCGGTGTCCGGCGCGGAACCGGTGGCCTTCGCGTCGCCTCCGCACGCGGTGAGCGCGGAGGCGAGGGTGACGGTGGCGGCCGCCGCGCCGAGGCCGCGGACGAGTCTGGTGCGCAGGAGGGTGGACCGGTGTCGCATGGCGTTCCTTGTCGGTTCTTCGGGGGGAGAGGGGGGAAGTCAGAGGACCTTGCTGAGGAACTCCCGCGTCCGCGGGTGCTCCGGATGGTCCAGAACCCGGTCGGGCGGGCCCTGTTCGACGATGCGGCCCTCGTGGAGGAAGACGATCTCGTCGGCGACCTCGCGGGCGAAGCCGATCTCATGGGTCACGATCACGAGGGTGGTGCCCCCGGTCGCCAGGTCCTTGATCACGGACAGCACCTCGCCGACCAGTTCGGGGTCGAGCGCGGAGGTCGGTTCGTCGAAGAGGATGACCCCCGGCCGCAGGGCCAGGGCGCGGGCGATGGCCACCCGCTGCTGCTGGCCGCCCGACAGCTGCCTCGGGTAGGCGCCGGTACGGTCACCGAGCCCGACGCGCCCCAGCAACTGGCGTGCCAGTGACTGCGCCTGAGGCCGGGACAGCCTGCCGGTCGCCACCGGGGCGGCGGCGACGTTGTCCAGCAGGGTCAGGTGCGGGAAGAGGTTGAAGTTCTGGAAGACGAAGCCGATCCGGCTGCGCTGGACGAGGATCGCCGTTTCCCGCAGCTCCTTGAGCCGGTTCCCGTGACGTTCGACGCCGATCAGTTCGCCGCCGACGCTGACGTGGCCCGCCTCCGGCTTCTCCAGGTGGTTGAGGACCCGCAGCAGGGTGGACTTGCCGGAACCGGAGCGGCCCAGGATCACGGTGACCGTGCCCGGTGCGACCGTCAGACTCACCCCGTCGAGGACCCGCCGGCCGCCGTACCACTTCTGTACGCCGTGCACCTCGATGGCGGCGGCCGGCGCGGCGGCCGGCACGGGCGCGGTCATCGGGCCGTCTCCGTCCGGAAGCGGATCCGCAGGTCGCGCAGGCCCGCCCGGGCCCGCTGGAGCGGGGTGGGCGCCGCGGTGCGCAGCGCCCCGCGGGCGTAGTACCGCTCGACATAGAACTGCACGACGGACACCAGGCTGGTCAGGATCACGTACCAGACGGTCGCGACCAGCAGCAGCGGCACCACGTCGCCGGGGTAGGTGCTGGCCAGGCTCTGCACCGAGCCGAACAGGTCGAGCAGGGACACGTAGAAGACCAGCGAGGTGGCCTTGAGCAGCCCGATCAGCTGGTTGACGTACGAGGGGACGATCGAGCGGAGCGCCTGCGGGAAGACGATCCGGGCGAACTGGTACCGCCGGGGCAGGCCCAGGGCCGCGGCCGCCTCGTGCTGGCCCTGGTCGACGGAGAGCACCCCGGCCCGGACGATCTCGGCCGCGTACGCCGCCTCGCTCAGGCTCAGTCCGGCCACCGCGACGACGAGGTCGGTGGCGAGCCGGGACTCGTCGAAGGTGAAGAAGGCCGGCCCGAACGGTATCCCGACGCTGAGCGAGGGATAGAGGGCGCCGAGGTTGTACAGGAACAGCAGGACCACGATCAGCGGCACCGAGCGGAAGAGCCAGATGTACGTCCAGCTGACCGAGCGCAGCACCGGGCTGCCGGAAAGGCGGCACAGGGCGAGCAGCACACCGCCGGCCAGGCCGAGGACCGCGCTGCACGCGGCCACCTGGAGGGTGATGAGCAGCCCCTCCAGGACGACCGGCCGGACGAACCAGTACGCGAAGCGGTCCCATTGGTAGAAGGGGTTGGTGACCAGCCCGTGGGCGGCCTGCGACACCAGCACCAGTACGACGGTGCCGGCGACCCACCGCCCGGGCCGGCGGAGCGGGAGGACCCGCTCGGCCGGCCCGGGCGGCCCCGAGGAGCGGGCGGGTGCGGAGAGGAGCAGTGAATCGGTCAAGGAGAACTCCAGCGGCTTCGACGCGGCGCGGAATCGAGGAGCAGCCGTCATGCCGGACAGGAGAGGCCGCCGATATCGTTTATCTGCGGCGTAAGCTAGGCAGCGCCGAGAAGGGGTGTCAACGGCCTCGATATCGGAATGCGTGAAAGCGCGTATCCATTTCATCCGCCGTACACACAACGCCTCTTGGTGAAATGAAACGGATACCGCAATGCCCGGTCACCGGCGGCCGGGGGCGGTCGCCGCGTGCAGCCGGACGCGCAGGCCCGCCAGTCGTACGCGCAGCCGCTGCACCGGAGTGGGCGGCAGGCCCCGGGAGGTGCCGCGGGCGTAGTACCGCTCGACGTAGTACTGGCCCGCGCTCAGCACGGTGGTGACGGCGATGTACCAGAGGGTGGCCACCAGCAGCAGCGGGATGACCCGGTAGTTCTGGTTGTAGACCAGCTGCACCGAGTACAGCAGGTCGTGCACGGCCAGCACGCTGACGATGCTGGTGCCCTTGAGCGTGCCGATCAGCATGTTCCCCGCGGTCGGCACGATCGAGCGCATCGCCTGGGGCACGACGATCCGGCGCAGCGTACGGCGCCGGCTCAGCCCGAGCGCCTGCGCGGCCTCGGTCTGGCCGGGGTCCACGGAGAGGATGCCGCCGCGCACCACCTCGGCGGCGTACGCCGCCTCGTGCAGGGTCAGGCCGATGACGGCGGTGAGGGTCGGGCCCAGCAGGTTCACCGTTTTGACGGTGAACAGCTGGGGGCCGTAGGGGATGCCGAGGCCGAGCGTGGGGTACAGGGCGCCGATGTTGAACCAGAAGAGCAGCTGCACCAGCAGCGGCGTGGACCGGAAGATCCAGACGTAGCCCCAGCTCAGCGTCCGCAGCACCGGGTTGGCGGAGAGCCGCATCACCGCGAGCAGCGTGCCGAGGAGGAAGCCGAGCACCATCACCGCACCGGTCAGCCACAGCGTCAGCAGCAGCCCGTCGAGCACGGCCGAGGTGGTGAAGTAGCTCCCCACCACCGCCCATTGGAAGGCGTCGTTGCGGACGACGGACGTCAGCACCATCGCGAGGACCAGCAGCGCGACGGCGGCGGACAGCAGCCGGCCGATGCGCCGGCGCGGCACCACCGGCGGCACCTCGGCGCCGGGGGTGCGTGCGTCCGGCTGTTTCGTCACGGGGACGGCCGGCGCCCCGGCGGGAGCGGCGGTGGGGTCGGAGACGTCGGAAGGGGTGGCCATGGGGAGGCTCCAGGGAAGGGGGCGCGGGGCGTGGACGACCGTCCGGCGGCACGGGCTCCGCGTCGCGGATGCCGGTGCTGCCGGGAACCTCGTGTCGTCACGCCCGCCGCGTCCCTCAACGCGGCCGGAGGGCTTTCCGTACACGACGGCGCCGCTCCGGCGCCGATCGTATGTTCCTGCGGCCCGGCCGTGTCAACCACGTCTGTTCCGGCGTGGCATGACCATCCGTCATTCGGGCCGTTGCTTGACGAAGAGCCGTATGTACTGTTCAAGTAGTCGCATGAATGCCGATCAGCGCCTCGTTTCGCGCGGCTACATCGACTTCGGTCGCGTGTGGTCCGCCGCGTGTTGCGCCTGACGCGGCAGCGGGCTCTCTGACCGGCCCTCCCCTCCCTCGGTGACCCCGTCGCGGGCCGAGATCTCCCTTCGCACCCCCACCGGCGCCGGCGGCGACCCGTACGAGGTCACCTGCCGCGAGCCCGGCCGTGCGCTGCCGCCACCCCGATACCCCCGACGCCCCGCGTCGTCACGCCCGCATTCCTGATGTGTCCTCATGTTCCTCGGCCGCAGCGGCTGTTCAGTCATGCCCGCGTTCGCGGTCCACCGCCCGTTCCCGAAAGGCCACCCCATGCCCGTGGAATTCCTCGGCATCGCCGCCACCAACGACGGATCAGAGACCACCGCACGCTCCGGCGCCGCCTTCGACAAGGAGTACACGCTCCGGCTCGCCCGGGCGCACGAGGACCACGGCTGGGACCGGGTGCTGTTCGCCTACGGCTCCGGATCCCCGGACCCCGCACCGGCGGCCGCGTACATCGCCAGCAGACTGGAGCGCCTGAAGATCCTGCTCGCCCACCGGCCCAACGTCTCGTACCCCACCTACGCCGCCAAGACCTTCGCCACCCTCGACCGGATCAGCGACGGCCGGCTGACCGTGCACTTCATCACCGGCGGCAACGACCACGAGCAGGGCCGCGAGGGCGACACCCTCACCAAGGACGAGCGGTACGCCCGGACCCGCGAGTACATCCGGATCGTCAAGAAGATCTGGACCACCCGCGAGCCCTTCGACCACGAGGGCGAGCACTACCGCTTCCACGACTTCGTCAGCGACGTCTTCCCCGTACAGCAGCCGCGCCCGGCCGTCTCGTTCGGCGGTTCCTCGCCCGCCGCGTACGCCGCCGGGGGCGCCGAAGCCGACATCTACTGCCTGTGGGGCGAGCCGCTGGAGCAGACCGCCCTGCAGATCGAGGCCGTCAAGGAAGCCGCCGAGGCCGCGGGCCGCACCGACGTCCCGCGCATCCAGGTCGCCTTCCGCCCGATCATCGCCCCCACCGAGGAACTGGCCTGGGAGAAGGCCCACCGCACGGTGGGCGCCATCCGGCAGCGACGGCAGGCAGGTGCGGCGCGGCACCACCGCAACGGGGTCCTGGAGGCCTCGGCCCCGCAGAACACCGGCTCGCAGCGGCTGATCGCCATAGCCGAGGCGGGGGAGCGCTACGACCGGGCCCTGTGGACCCCGACCGCCGCCGCCACCGGCGGCGCGGGCAACTCCAACGCCCTGGTCGGCACCCCCGAGACGGTCGCCCAGGCCCTCCTGGACTACTACGACCTCGGCGTCGACATCCTCTCGGCCCGCGGCTACGACCTGCTGGGCGACGCCGTCGACTTCGGCCGGTACGTGATCCCGCTCGTCCGCGAGGAGGTCGCCAAGCGCGACGCCGCCCGTGACACTGCCCGCGATGCCGCCCGTACCTCCCGCCAGCCCCTCACGGCGGTGCGCGGATGACCACCACGGCGCCCGCACCCCACAGCACGCGAGCCCTCCCCGCCGTCGGGATCCGCACCCGCCTGCGCTCCGCCGCCGCGCTCGCCCTCCTGCCCCTGCTGACGCTGACCGCCTGCGGCTCCGGTGGCTCCGAGGGCGGCGCCCCGGCGGTGGCGGGCGCCCAGGTCCCTCCCGTACCCTCCGACGACCCGGTCGCCGACGTACGCACCGTCGAGTCGATCGCCGCCCTGCTCCCCGCCGAGGTCCGCAAGGCGGGCACCCTGCGCGTCGGCAGCTCCGTCGGATCCCCGCCCTCGGCGTACTACCCGAACGGCCAGGACAAGCCGCCCGCCGGCCAGGACATCGAGATCGCCGATGCGGCGGCCAAGGTCCTCGGCGTGAAACTGGAGCGGCAGGACGCCTCCTTCGAGACGATCCTCCCCGCCCTCGGCAGCGGCAAGTACGACCTCGGCACCGGAAACTTCGGCGTCACCGCCGAACGCCTGAAGACCATCGACTTCGTCACCTACGTCAACGACGGCCAGGGCTTCGCGGTCAGGACGGGCAACACGAAGCTCACCGGACAGGTCACCGACCTCACCCAGCTGTGCGGCCTGACCATCGGTACGGGGGCGGGCACGACCTTCGAGAAGACCCTCACCGCGCAACAGGGCGTGTGCGTGGCCGCCGGCAAGAAGCCGTACGAGGTCAAGGTGTTCTCCGAGACGGGGGCCGTCACCACCGCCCTCCAGCAGGGCCGGATCGACGTCGTCATGTCGACCATCAACGGCCTGCGCCACCAGGCCGCCCAGCCCGCCGCGCAGACCACCTTCCTCGGCGAGTACCGCCGCCTCGACGTCGGCTTCGCCTTCAAGAAGGGCTCCCCGCTGACCCCGGCCCTGCAGGCCGCCGTCAACGAACTGATCAAGAACGGGACCTACGCGCGGATCCTGAAGAAGTGGGGCACCACCGCCTCCGCGGTCGACACCTCGCAGATCAACCCGCCCGAGCACACGTGAGGGGCGAACCCATGAGCGAGGTCACGGCGGAGGTCGCGGCGGACGTCATGGTCGACGTCCACGGCGTCCACAAGAACTTCGGTCCCCTGGAGGTGCTGCGCGGCGTCGACCTGTCGGTCCGCGCCGGCGAGGTCACCGTGATCCTCGGCCCCTCCGGCTCGGGCAAGTCCACGCTCCTGCGCACCATCAACCACCTGGAGAAGGTCGACCGCGGCTGGATCAGCATCGACGGCGAGCTCATCGGCTACCGCGCCTCCCGCGGCAAGCTGTACGAGCTGAAGGAGAAGGAGGTCCTGGCACAGCGCACCCGCATCGGGTTCGTCTTCCAGAACTTCAACCTCTTCCCGCACCTCACGGTGCTGGACAACCTCGTCGAGGCGCCCGTGTCCGCGCTGCGCCGCCCCCGATCGCAGGCGCGGGCGTCGGCCCGCCGGCTGCTGGACCGCGTAGGTCTGGCCGACAAGGCCGACGCCTACCCGCGACAGCTGTCCGGCGGGCAGCAGCAGCGGGTGGCCATCGCCCGCGCGCTGGCCCTCGAACCCAAGGTGCTGCTCTTCGACGAGCCCACCTCGGCGCTCGACCCGGAACTGGTCGGCGAGGTCCTCGACGTCATCAAGGACCTCGCCCGCGCCGGAACCACCATGATCGTCGTGACCCACGAGATCGGCTTCGCCCGCGAGGTCGCCGACACCGTCGTGTTCATGGACGGCGGGGTGGTCGTCGAGGCCGGGCCGCCCTCGGCCGTCCTGGACGACCCGCGGCAGGCCCGCACCCGCGCCTTCCTCGCCAAGGTCCTGTGACGGCCGGCGCTACGCGACGTCGTCGAACGTCCACACGGCACGCGTACCGGGACCGACGACGAGCGTCGAACGGCCGATGCGCTCCTCGTGGCGGTACGCCACCGGACGGTTGAGGGAGAACTCCACCTGCCGCAGCCCGGCCCGCTCGCGGGCGACGGAGTCCAGGCGGACGGTGGTGCCGCCGCCCTGCGCGACGACGCCCCCGCCCGCGACCTCCCGGACGGCGAACCCGCCCGCCCGCAGCAGCGGCACCGTACCGGCCAGGTCGCGTGCGGTGACGGCGAGGCGGATCGAGGTGACGTCCCGCATCAGGTGGTCGCGGTAGCCGTCGGACAGGTACCGCTCGCGGCCGACGTCACCGGGGCGCGCGGCCGGCTCGGTGTTGCTGCGCGGGTCGGCGAAGTACTCCGGCAGGTACTCCATGCCCCAGGCGCCGAAGGCGTCGTACTGGGCGCTGGTGAACACGGCGTCGAACCACGGGACCGCGACCCCGTCCCCGAAGTCGCGCGTCTGGCGGAAGGAGACGGGCTCCGGGACGCCCTGCTCGCGCAGGCGCCGGGTCACCGTGGCCAGGTCACCGGCGCGTTCGGCCGAGATGCCGAGCCCGCCGGCGCCGAGCTTCCCGTCCTGGCCGGGGACGTCGCCGACCCCGAACAGTTCGAGGTACGTCTCGCGCCCCATCAGGTAGCGGCCGGTCCAGGTCTCCCCGCCCGCACCGGTCGTGGTGCGGACCTGGAAGTTGGCGAAGTCCCGCAGGTAGGCGGAGTGCTCGATGGCGTCGGCGGTCTCGCGGTCGAGGACCCCGTAGGCGTGGTTGTAGTAGAGGAGTTGCCGATTGCTCGACGACCCGGTCCCGTCGGCGGCGGCGCCCGTGGCACCACCGGCCAGTCCGGTCAGGGCCACGGCGATGACCAAGAACATGTGCACGATACGGCGAAGCGGCATGCCGGTGATCGTAGGCCGCGGAGCGCGGCCGCGCCGCCGATTTCCGGTGGCGCGCCCGGGCATCGGGGTCGATCATGGTGCGCATGACCGATCAACCCGCGCGATGGACCCAGGCGACCGTGTACCCCGACATGTGGACCGACCCGGACGACGACCCCCGGGGCAAGGACAAGACGAGCCCGGACGGCGAACTCGCCACGCTGGACGACTTCCTGTCGGGCTACCGCATGACTCTGCGGATGAAGTGCGAGGGCCTGGACCCGGAACAGCTGGCCCGCCGCTCGGTCCCGCCGTCCACGATGTCGCTGCTCGGCCTGGTCCGCCACCTCGCCGAGGTGGAACGCGACTGGCGCAACTGGATCACCGACGGCGAGCCGCTGCCGAAGCTGTACGGCAAGCGTGACGCCGACTTCCACGGAGCCGTCGCCGAACAGGCCGTGGTCGACGCCTCGTACGCCGACCTGGAGCGCGAACAGGCCGAGACCGACGCCGCGCTGGCCGCGCACCCGGACCTGGGCGCACGCGTGGGCAAGGAAGGCATCGCCGTACGGGAACTCATGGTGCACCGGATCGAGGAGTACGCCCGCCACTGCGGACACGCCGACCTGCTGCGCGAGTGCGTCGACGGCAGGGTCGGCCAGTGACGGGGGCCGGCGTCAGCCGGCCTCCGGCCCGAAACGGCGTTTGTACGCCGACGGGGTGATGCCGGTCTCGCGGCGCATCAGCGCGCGCAGGTTCGCGGCGCTGCCGAGTCCGGTGCGGCGTGCGACCGTCTCGAAGCGGGACTCGCCGCGCTCGATCAACCGGCGGGCCAGGGTGAGCCGTTCACCCGTGAGCCACGCCAGCGGCGTCGTTCCCAGCTGGGCCCGGAAGCGCCGGTGCAGGGTCGCCGCGCTGACCGAGGCGCGCGCCGCGAGGTCGGACACGGTGAGCGGCGAGTCCAGCCGTTCCTGCGCCCAGGCCAGCACCGGCGCCAGGGACTCGTCCGGCACGTCGGGCATGGGGCGCTCCACGAACTGCCGCTGCCCGCCGTCCCGGTGGGCCGCGAACACGAGCCGCCGGCTGACGGAGTTGGCGACCTCCGCGCCGTGGTCGCGGCGGACCACGTGCAGTCCGAGGTCGAGCGCGGCCGCGCTGCCCGCGGCGGTGAGGATGTCGCCGTCGTCCACGAACAGCACGTCCGGTTCGAGGCGGACGGAGGGGAACCGGGCCCGGAAGGAGTCCGCCCACTGCCAGTGCGCGGTGGCCCGGCGCCCGTCGAGCACTCCGGCCTCGGCCAGGGTGAAGGCGCCGCTGCAGAAGCCGATCAGGCGGGCCCCGCGCGCGTGGGCCCGTCGCACGGCGTCGAGCACGGCGGGGCGGCGGGGCACGTCGGTGTCGGGGCGGTTGGGGACGATCAAGGTGTCCGCGGTGTCGGCGGCCTCCAGCCCGGCGACTCCCGTGAGGGTGAAGAATCCGTCCCGCATCAGGGTGCGGGGCTCGGGGGAGCACAGCCGGAAGTCGTAGAGGTCACGGCCGAGCTCCGGTCGGGGCAGACCGAAGACCTCGATCGCGCAACTGAGCTCGAAGGGGTTCGAGTTCGCGTCCACGATCACGACGACCCGGTGGAGGTCCGTCGTGCGCACCGCGTGCGAGGATTCTTTCGACATGTGCAATTCCTAGCACTCACGCAGGCCGGGCGAAACGGCCCAGGATGAGCGCATGAGCAGCGAACCGATCCCCCTCTCCCAGGCCCTGGCCTCCTTCGACGTCCTGTGGAGCCCCCGCGTCGTCACGCGCGTCAACGACTACGACGTCCGCATCGCCAAGATCGACGGCGAGCACGTCTGGCACGCCCACGACCACACCGACGAGTTCTTCCTCGTGCTCGAAGGGGAACTGCACATCTCCTTGCGCGAACCCGCCGGCGAGCGCACGGTCGTGCTCCCGAAGGGCGCGGTCTTCACCGTCCCCCGGGGCACGGAGCACAAGCCGTCCGCCCCGTCCGGCGCCGCGATCCTCATGTTCGAGCCCACCGGGACCCTGACCGTGGGCGACCGCCACGAGGAGGTCCCGGAGTACGTGGACGCGACGACCGGGCATCCGCTCGACATCCGCGGATGACGGCCGGGTCCTGCCGTACGCGCCGACCGGGCTCCCGGCCCGGTCGGCGCGTACGGCGGGGGCCCGAGCGAGCCGGTGTGTACCGTGGAACGCGGTACGGGCGAGGGGAAGGGGTGCGTGCGGGTGGAGGAGAAGGCTGCCGTGCGGATCGAGCGGAACGGGCCGGTGTTCACGGTCGTTCTCGCCCGGCCGGAGGTCCGCAATGCCGTCGACGGGCCGACGGCCGCCCGACTGGCCGACGCGTTCCGCGAGTTCGAGTCCGATGACAGTGCCGCCGTCGCCGTGCTGTGGGGCGAGGGCGGGACGTTCTGCGCGGGCGCCGACCTCAAGGCCGTCGGGACCGCACGCGGCAACCAGGTGCTCGCGGAGGGCGACGGCCCGATGGGCCCCACCCGGATGCGGCTGAGCAAGCCGGTCATCGCGGCCGTCGCGGGGCACGCGGTCGCCGGAGGCCTGGAACTGGCCCTCTGGTGCGACCTGCGGGTCGCGGAACAGGACGCGGTCTTCGGGGTGTTCTGCCGGCGGTGGGGCGTACCGCTCGTCGACGGCGGCACGGTGCGGCTGCCGAGGCTCATCGGGGAGAGCCGGGCCATGGACCTGATCCTCACCGGCCGGGCGGTCCCCGCGGCCGAGGCGTACGAGATGGGCCTCGCCAACCGGCTGGTGCCGCCGGGCCGGGCCCGCCACGAGGCGGAGGAACTGGCCCGGCAGATCGCGGGGTTCCCGCAGCTGTGCCTTCGCCACGACCGCCTCTCGGTCCTCGAACAGCACGGCCTGGGCGAACCGGAGGCACTGGCCGCCGAGTTCCGGCACGGCACGGTCCCGCTCGGGGCCGGAGAGACCCAGTCGGGGGCCGACCGGTTCGCGGCGGGAGCGGGCCGGCACGGCTCGTTCGAGGACTGAGCGCCGGCTCGATGGGAGAAGGGACCGGTATGAGGATCCGGGAGGCGGCACCGTCCCGCCGCGCACTGCTGACCGTGAGCGCGGGGACGGCGCTGGCCGCCGCGCTGCCGGCGGGCACGGCCCGCGCCGCGACCTCGCGCGCCGGGACGGCCGTCGTGGACCGGCTGCGCGCGCTGGAGCGCGCGTACGGGGCCCGGCTGGGCGTGTACGCGTGGGACGCCGCCACCGGCCGGACCGTACGCCACCGCGCCGACGAGCCGTTCCCCCAGTGCTCGGTGTTCAAGACCCTCGCGGTGGCGGCCGTCCTGCGGGACCTCGACCACGACGGCTCCCACCTCGCCCGGCGCATCCACTACACCGGGCAGGACGTCACGGACGCGGGCGGCGGCGAGGTCACCAAGCTGCCCGAGAACATCGCGGGCGGCCTGACCGTCGCCGAACTCTGCTCCGCGGCCATCACCCGCAGCGACAACGCCGCCGCCAACCTCCTGCTGCGCGAGCTGGGCGGCCCCACCGCGGTCACCCGCTTCTGCCGCTCCCTCGGCGACCGCACGACACGGCTGGACCGCTGGGAGCCCGAACTGAACTCCGCCGAGCCCTGGCGGACGGACGACACCACCAGCCCCCGCGCGATCGGACGGACCTACGCCCGCCTTGTCCTCGGCGACGCCCTGGCCCCCGCCGACCGGGAACGGCTCGGCGGCTGGCTGCTCGCCAACACCACCAGCGGTACCCGGCTCCGGGCCGGCCTGCCCCGGGACTGGGCCGTCGCGGACAAGACCGGCGCCGGTTCGTACGGGACCAACAACGACGTGGGCATCGCCTGGCCCCCCGGACGGCCGCCCCTGGTGCTGGCCATCCTCACCACCAGGCCGGACGCGGCCGCACCGCGCGACGACGCACTGATCGCCAGGACCGCGGAGCTGCTGGCGGACACCCTCGCCTGACACCCTCACCCCGGTACGAGCCCCGCCCGCGCGGACACCACCTGGCCGCCCTCCTGGCCGACCTCATCCCGCCCGTCGGCGTGACCGACGACACGGCGCTGGTCATCATCCGCCTCTGACCCGGCGCCGGCTCCGGCGGATGTGCTCAAGCCCGGGTGAAGACGTCCTCGTGCACGTCACCGAGGAAGAAACCGTTGTCGAGACGGACGCTGACCGTCACGCGGGGCCGCAGCTCCTGGTGGGCGAGCCACCCGGGCTCCAGGGAGGCGACCTGCTCCTCCAGCTGCTTCCTGCTCGCCGGGGGCATCTGGTGGCCGAAGTCGTCGAGGAGCGACCTGAGCCGCGCGTACTCGCGCACCTCCGGGCCCTGACGCGGCTCCTCGGCCGCGTTCACCCGCTCGACGGTGCCCCCGGTGCCCGCCGCCAGGGCCAGGAAACCGGCCACCTCACCGGCCTCCGGCGCGGGGTCTCCGGCCAGGGCGAGCGACCCCGCCAGCCGGAGGTCCACGGCCAGCTCCACCCGCTGGCCCTCGTTGAGCGTCATCGGTCCTTCGTCCTCCGGTCGGGTCGGGCCGCGCGCGGGGTGGCCCGGGTGCTGCCATTATCCGGCCACGCGCCGCCGTCACGAACCGCCGACGATCCTGCGCACGTTCTCGACGCTTCCGCAGTCGGACGCCAACTGCCGCTCGCGTTCCCGAAGGAAGGCGGCGCCCAGTTCGGCCCGGCGCTCGTCGGGGACGTTCTCCCTGGCGCCGTTGAGGATCGTCCGCTCCTCCTCGTCCACGTGGTGGGAGACGGCCTTGACCAGGTCCTCCAGCCGCGCGTCCCAGGTGTCGGAGCCGATGTCGTCGACCTCCAGCAGCGCCAGCAGAGCCTTGTTGCCCTCGGCGTGCTCCTCCGCGCCGTGCTCCACCTCCTCGTTGTCGACGTCCTTGAAGCGTTTCAGCGCCCCGTAGACCTCGGCCTCCTCGGCTTCGCCGTGCGCGACGAGCAGGTCCGACAACCTCCGCAGTGCCTGTGCACGGTCGGACTCGACGCTCCGCATGCGGCGGAACAGCTCCTCCATGGTGCGGTGGTCCTTGAGGATCACCTCGACGACGTCCTGGACCTTCTGCTCGCCCGCCATGTCATTCGCCTTCCGGTCACCGCACGACGGTGTGCCGCGCGTACGGGGCGGCTGCCCCCGCTCGGGCCGCCCATGCGCGGCGGCGCCGTTCAGGCGGCGGAGACGGGGCCGTCCCGGACGGCGAAGACCTCCAGGGTGCCGGTGAGGTCGAGCAGGCGGGCGACGGGACGGCTGAGGGCCGTCAGTACGAGGCTCTTGCCGGTCTCGGCGGCCAGCCGGTTCACGTACAGCAGGACGTCGAGGCCCGAGCTGTCGCAGAACGTGACCTGCGAGAGGTCGACGTCGAGGCCGGTGCGGGCGGCCCGCAGGGCCGGGACGAGATCTCCGCGCAGGGCGCTCGCGTCCTCCATGTCGATCTCTCCGTGCACTTGGACCAGCACCCTTCCGGGACCCCGTTCGAAGACCACCGCGACGGTGGACGGGTGCAGGTGCACGGTGACGCCGCCGTCGGCGTCCGGGGGAGCGGCGGGGGAGCGGCGGTAGGAGGCGGCCATGGCCCTTCTCCCTTCAGGGTCGTGTCATGAACGCGTACGTCCGCCCGGATCGGGCCGGTCGAGATCGGTCAGCAGCTTCAGCAGGTCCGCGATCTCGTGCTGTCCTTCCGCCGGGTGGCGGAAGAGGGTGCCGGGTGTGACCTCGTAGTGGTTGCGGCGGCCGTGCCGGACCCGCGTGAGGTAACCGGCGCTCTCCAGGTCCGTGACGATGGCCTGGGCCGCGCGCTCGGTCACCTCGCAGGCGGCGGCCATGTCGCGCAGCCGCGTCTGCGGATCACGCTGGACCATCGCGAGGATCCGGGCGTGGTGGGTGACGAACGTCCAGCTGGTGCGCGGCTCGACCGAGTGCATGTCGGAAATTATACGATTTGCGATTCCGGTTTGACCAGACCGGAATCAGGGGCCCGCCGTGCCGCGCGTACGCGCGCTGTTCGTGCGGGTTTGTCCCACAGGAAGCAGGGCAGCCGCGTCAAGGAGTCCGAGGAGTCCGAGGAGACCGGGGACGGAGGACGGAGATGTCTGCCAACACACTGATAGCCGTCATCGTCGCGGCGGTGGTCGTGGTGGTCGCGCTCACGGCACTGCTGTGGATGCTGGCCCGCCGACGCCACCTGCGCGAACGGTTCGGCCCCGAGTACGAACGCACCGTCGAGGAACGCGGCGGCAAGCGGTCCGCCGAGCGGGACCTGCGGGACCGCGAGGAGCGGTACGACCGGCTCGACATCAAGGAGTTGTCGCCCGAGCGCCGCAACCAGTACGCGGACGACTGGGCCGGCGTCCAGCAGCAGTTCGTCGACCGGCCCGACGCCTCCGTCGCCGAGGCCGACGCGTTGGTGACCCGCTTGATGAGTGAGCGCGGCTACCCCACCGAGGGGTACCGGGGGCAGCTGCGCGACCTGTCCGTGGAACACGGCAGCACGCTGGAGGAGTACCGGGCCGCCCACGCGGTCAAGGTGCGCAGCCGTGCGGGGGAGGCGACCACAGAGGAGCTGCGCGGGGCGATGGTCCACTACCGGGCCCTGTTCGACGAGCTGCTCTCCGACCGGAGGAGCCGGTGACATGCAGGAACACGAGGAGAAGACCGGACAGGCCTCCGAGCCCGTCCTGACCACGGAAGACATCGCACGTCCGGCGCCGGACGCGCACCGGGAGGCGGCCGTCTACCCGGGCGAGGCGACGGGCGGTACGGGCAGCACGGACCAGCAGCCGGACCAGCAGCCGGACCGGCTTCCGGACCAGGAACGGGACCCGGAAGGTGCCCAGGCTCCCGACTCCGCCCCCGAGACCCCTCCCGGCCGGGAACCGGCCCGCGAGGAGGAACCGCTGCTGGGCTCCGCCGAGGCGGACCGCTACCGCCGAACCTGGAGTGAGATCCAGGGCCGCTTCGTGGACGACCCGCAGGAGGCGGTCAGGTCCGCGGACACCCTCGTGGCGGAGGTCATGCAGGCGTTCGCGGGCACCCTCTCCGAGCATCGGAGCAGGCTGGAGAAGCAGTGGGACAGCGGCGAAGAGGTGGCCACCGAGGACCTGCGGCAGGCACTGCGCGCCTACCGCTCCCTGATCGACCGGCTGCTCGACACCTGAGTGGGTAGGGGCCCGGTACCGGGGTGCGGTCCGGCCTCCTGGCTGCGACGGGGCCGCATCCCGGGCCGTGCGCCGCGTACGGGAAGGAGAAGGTGGTCTCCATGCCGCGTGACCCCCGCCGGCACGCCCCCGGGGACGGATCCGAACCCCTGCGGGCCAGGAGCGACCTGCGGCTGCGCCGCCGGCTGTCGCTCGTCTTCGCTCCCGCCTTCGCGGTCGGCGCGGTCCTTCTCGCCCTGCGCGCCCTGCGCGCCACGCCCGGCAGCGAGCCCTCACCGACCGTCTACGGGGTGCTCGCCGCCCTGTGCATGGTGCTGATGACCGTGGCGATCGCCGACCTCTACGTGATCGAACGCCGCACCCGCGCAGGGCGTCGCGGGCGCGGGTAGGAGCGTACGTACCCCCGAACCGGCACCGACGCGAAGGGAGTGGTCACCATGGGCAGGCCGGAGGAACGGGCCGCCAGCGCCCAGCGGATGCGTGACAAGGCGCAGGAACTCGAACAGGAGGCCGCGCACACCACGCAGCCGCAGGAGCACGAACGGCTGATGGAGAAGGCGCGGCGGATCCGCGCGAAGAGCGAACGGATCAACGGACCGGGCAGCGGCACCATGGACCCGATGTGAGCGGCCCCGTCCAGTGCTGTGACCGGAAAGGTTCACCGGGTCGCGGCGCCCGGGACGGCACCTCGCGGCGTTGTCGGACCACGCGAGTACGTCCAGTACGAGACGTGGCCCTCCGCCTTGCGATGCTTCCCCTAGGCCCTGCGGGCCTGGGGAGGCCCCATGCACCGGACACCGCGCCCCGGCAAACCTTTCCGGCCACAGCACTAGGCCTGGCCGACGGGCCGCGGGGCGTCGTCCGGGACGTGGATGTCCAGGACGCAGATGTCGTCGCGGTTGCCGGGGCGCAGCGCGGCGAGGGTCCGTGCGAGGGTCTCGCCGCGGCCCTCGCGCAGGAGGTGCAGGGTGGCCGCGGTGAGCCGGGCGAGGCCCACGTCGATGTCCTCGCCCGGTTCCTCCACGAGTCCGTCGGTGTAGAGCAGCAGGTGGTCGCCGGGCAGCAGGTCGATGACGGCCTGTGCGTAGGAGGCGTCGAAGGTGGCGCCGAGCAGGGGGCCGTGGGGCTGGTCGAGGAAGACCGCCTCCTCGCCGCGGACCAGCAACGGCGGCAGGTGCCCCGCCCGTACCCAGACCAGGCGCTGGTCCCACGGCTGGTAGCGGCCCATGACCATGGTCGCGGTGCCGCCGGACGACTGGTCCGAAGCGGTGTGGAGCAGGAGGGTGTTGAGCCGGCGCAGCACGTCGGGGAGCGCCGACCCGGTGACCGTCATGCCCTTCGTGGTGAACCGCAGCTGCGCCATGGTGCCCACGGCGGCCAGGCCGTGACCGGCCACGTCCCCGACGACGAACAGGGCGCTCCCGTCGGGCAGTTCGATCGCGCTGTACCAGTCCCCGCCGACGTTGACCCCGCTGTCGGCGGGGACGTAGGCGACGTCGATGCACAGGTCGGCCAGTTCCAGGGACTGCTCGGGGATCGGCAGCAGGGTGTCCTGGAGGCGTGCGGCCAGCGCACGTTCGGCCTGGAGGGCGCCGCGCTGGAGGAGCATGGCGCGCTCGCTCTCGCGCAGGGCGAGTTCGGCGCCGCGCTGCGCGGTGACGTCCTGGAAGAAGCCGTGCACCTCGACCGGGGTGCCGTCGGCGTCCGTACGGGCCTCGGCGACGATCCGCAGGTGCCGCACACCGAGCGCGGTGCTGATCCGGAACGGCTGGTCGACGGCCTCGCCCTCGCCCAGGAGCCGCTGGACGGCCGCCCCCAGCCTGGGCAGGTCGTCGGGGAGGAGGTGCCGCGGCAGTTCCTCCAGGGGCATCGGCCCGTCGGCGGGATCGCGGTCGAAGATGGCGTAGACCTGGTCGGACCAGGTGATGGTGTCCGTCGCCAGGTTCCAGGCCGCCCACCCGAGGTTGCCCAGCCGCTGCATGTCGGCGAGCCGCCGCGCCTCGCGCTCGTCGGTGTCGTGGCGGATCCAGGACACGACCAGCCGGTCGCCCAGCCGGGACGCCCGGACCGAGTAGACGGACTGACGTGGGACGCCCGCGACGACCTCCTCGTAGGTGAAGGGCTCACCCTCGTACCCGGTCCCCGTCGTCAGCGTCTCCAGGTAGCCGTCCCACAGCGCGGTGCCCGCCACGGTCGGGTACGTCTCCAGGATCCGCCGGCCCACGAGCTCCTTCCCGCGCCGCCCGGCCACGTCCACCGACTCGGGCGCCGCCGCGTCGATGCGGTAGTCCTCCACCTCGTGCGCCGGGGAGCGCAGGGGGGTCAGCAGGATCGCCGACCCGGACAGCGCGTCCAGGATCCGCTGCACCGACGTCACGTCGGCCTCACCCGCAGCCCCGGCGTCGACGCCGCGGGCCCGCTCCGGGGTGCCCAGCGGGCCCGCGCACAGCCGGGCCGCCCGGCGCAGCAGGGCCCGCGTGTCGGCCGGGAAGGGGCCCGGCCCGGTCCGCAGGAAGCCGATGGCCGTCGTCGGGTACGCGCCGTCGGGTACGGGGAGCCAGGCGCGCGAGAGCCAGCGCTCCGGCGGATCCCCGATCAGCAGGTACCGGCGGGCGTCCTTCTCCGGGTCCTCCAGCCACAGGGCGCGGCGGCCGGCGATCGCCTCGTGGGCGGCGACACCGCTGAGCGGGGGGACGTGGCGCCACTGCCCGGCCAGGGACGCGTCGATCCCGGCGCTGCCGGTCAGCTCCAGGCTTCCGGCGGCGGTCAGCGAGTAGATCATCACGGCGTCCACGCCGACGTCCCCGCCGAACACCTTCAGCAGCAGCTCCGCGATCCCGTCGCCGCCGTCCACCGACGCCAGTCCCTCGGCGAGCCGGGCCAGGAGCGGACGCCAGGCGGCCCCGCCGTCGGTGCGGGGGAGCAGGTACCGCTGGGCGCTGAAGGCCGAGGAGACCGAGGAGACCGGCTTCCCCGCCGGACCGCCCGCGCGGTCGGTGCCGGTCACGGGCGGGGAGGCGGTCACGGGCGGCGGGCCCGTGCGGACCCGGCCCAGGGTGATCCAGCACTCCTCCAGGAGGCTGCGGCCCCGCTGGTGGGCGCGGTCGAGGAGCGTCTCGTAGGCCGTGTCGGCGGAGAGTCCCGCCTGAGCCATCAGGACGCCCTTGGCCCGTTCGACCACGGCCGTGGTCGCGGCGACACCCTCCAGGTCCACGATCTCCGACCGCAGCCTGGCCACCACCTTGGCGAGCGCCAGCACATCGGGTGCGGCGCCCTCACCCGCAGGAGCGGCATCGCCCTTCACCCCTCGAGCATGGCACGTCCGACCCCCGCGCGCGCCGCCCGGCCCGGGCGGCTCTCCCGGTGCGCGGGAGCGGTCCCGCCGGCGGGGTTAGGCTCGGAGGAGGCCGCAGCTGAGGGGATGGTGCGCATGTGCCGCTGGCTCGCCTACTCGGGTTCGCCCATGCTGCTCGACGTCGTGCTCTACCGTCCGGAGCACTCCCTCATCAACCAGAGCCTCCACGCCCGGATGGGAGTGGAGACCACCAACGGCGACGGCTTCGGCATCGGCTGGTACAGCGGCAACGGTGACGGCACACCGGCGGTCTTCCGCGACATCGCACCGGCCTGGAACAACCGCAACCTGCGCGAACTCGCCGCGCACGTCCGCTCAACGCTGTTCTTCGCGCACGTCCGCGCCTCGACGGGCTCGGCCGTCCAGCAGACCAACTGCCACCCCTTCCGCCACGGCCGCTGGCTGTGGATGCACAACGGGTCCATCGCGGACTTCCAGCGGTTGCAGCGGGACCTCTGCCTCGCCGTCGACCCGGCGCTCTTCCCGTCCATCGAGGGGTCCACCGACTCCGAGGTGATGTTCTACCTCGCGGTCACCCTCGGGCTCGACCAGGACGTCCCGGGCGCGGTCGCCCGCATGGCGGGCCTCGTGGAGCGGGTCGGCAAGGAGCACGGCGTCCCCGAGCCGCTCCAGATGACCGTCGCGGTCAGTGACGGCGAGCAGGTCTGGGCCTTCCGCTACTCCAGCCAGGGCGCGTCCCGCTCGCTCTTCTACAGCAGCCGCGCCGAGACCGTCCGCCACCTCCACCCGGAGGTCGACTACCTCCGCGAGATCTCCGAGGAGTCCCGCATCGTGGTCTCCGAGCCGCTGGGGGACCTGCCCGGCGTGTGGAACGAACTCCCCGAGGCCACCTACGCGGTGGTGCCCGCCGCTCCCGGCGCGGACTACCTCCCCTTCGTCCCCGAAATCCCCTGACACCAGGAGCACGGCGTGAGCGGCGGTCCGGCGGGTAGGCGCCCCTCAGCCGGCCGCGCACGCCGTCGACCGCCCCGCCGGCGGGCGGTCCGTCCAGGCGGCCGGCCCCCGAACGACGGAGGGGCTCCGTGATGTCACTGACCGTATCCCGGGCGGCCGCCGACCGTGAGGCCGCGGCCCGCCCGTCCGCCGCGCCGGACGGGCCCGGCCCCGGCCGCGCGGCGGCGCTGACGATGGGGGTCGAGGAGGAGTTCCTGCTCGTCGACCGCCGCAGCCGGGCCCCGGTGGGCCGTGGACCGCGCGTCATCGCCGCCGCCTCGCGCACGCTGGGCCCGCTGGTCCAGCCGGAGTTCTTCACCGCCCAGGTGGAGGTGTGCACCAGCCCGACCCGCAGCCCGGCCCTGCTCAGAGCGCAGCTGGCCCGGCTGCGCGCCGAGGTGGTGTCCGCCGCGGCCGAGGAGGACTGCCTGCTGCTGGCCGCCGGAACTCCCGTCGTACCGCCGCAGGTTCCGCTGTCCGTCACCCCCGACGAACGCTACCGGCGTATGGCCCGGCAGTTCGCGTACGTCCTCGGCGACTACGACCGGGCGGTGTGCGGATGCCACGTCCACATCGGGGTGAGCGGCCGCGCGGAGGCCCTGGCGCTCGCCAACGGGATGCGCCCGTGGCTGCCCACCCTGCAGGCACTCGCGGCCAACTCCCCCTTCGACCGGGGCCGGGACACCGGGTACGCGAGCTGGCGCGCGGTCGAGCACGCCCGCTGGCCCACCGTGGGCCCCGCCCCCGTCCTCGACGAGGAGGCGTACGAGCGGATGGCCGACACCCTCGTCCGCAGCGGAACCATCCTCGACCGGCGGATGATCTACTGGTACGCGCGCCCCTCCGAGCACGTGCCGACCCTGGAGATCCGCGTCGCCGACGTGAACGCCCGGATCGACACCGTCGTGCTCCTGGCCCTCCTCGTACGGGGACTCGCCGCCACCCTGCGCGCCGAGGCGGACGACGGCACCCCCGGCCCCGCCCTGGCCTCCGCGCGGCTGCGCGAAGCCCACCGGCGCGCGGCGGCGTACGGCCTGGACGGCGACGGGCTGGACCCGGTGAGCGGGGTGCCCGTACGGGGCTGGGACCTGCTCCGCCGGCTGCGGACCCGCGCCGCCCCGGGGCTCGCCGCCTCGGGAGACCTCTCCCGCACCGACGCCCTGCTCGACCGGGTACGGACCGAAGGCCACGGTGCGGCCCGGCAACGCTCCGCCCACCGCCGGCGCGGCCGGCTCAGCGACGTGGTGGACAGCCTCGCGGAGACCGTCGCCGAAGCCTGACGCGCTTGAGGCGCCCGCGACGGGGCAGGCGCCGAGGGTACGCGGGGGGGCCCGCACGGTCCCCGACACCCCGCACGGCACGGAAAGGAACCCCAGGTGACAGCCATCGACCGGACCACCGAGCCGCAACCCGACGGCCCCGGCCGCACACCGGGAAGGCCGGACCCGGTCCCCCGGGATCCGCAGCCCTCCGCCCCGCAGCCCTCCGGCCCCGGCCCCGGCCCCGGCCCCAAACCCCGCGACCCCCGAACGGTTCCCGCCGAGCCCTCACCGACCGAGCGGCCCGTGGTGCCGGAACCCCCGGACTGAGGACGGTGCATCCGGCATGAGCCTCGAGCACCCCGCGGAGAAGCACGGGGACGGGCGGATCGGCCGCTTCGAGAAGCTGGCCGAGCTCGCGTCGAACTTCACGAGCTCGGCCGGTTTCTCCGCCCTCTGCGTGGCCCTCGTGGCGGGCTTCGTGGCCGTCCACCTGGCCGGGCTCTCCACGAGCTGGCAGCACCTCGCCGGCGATGCCATGGCAGCGGTCTCCCTCCTCCTGCTGGCCCTCCTGAAGAACGCGGAACGGCGCGCGGAACACGCGATCCAGCGCAAGCTCGACGCCATCGCCGCCGCCATGCTGGAACAACAGCGCGGCGAGCCGGGCACCGCCCGCCGCGACCTGGAGAAGGCCATCGGCATGGAGGACCAGCTCTAGGCCGTCTCTTCCGGATCTTGCCTGGCCCGCGCCGCCCGGCACCGCACCTCGCCGCGTTGGCCGTCGCTTCCGGCCTAGACGCGCAGGGCCACCGCCACGCACAGGGCGGCCATGCCCACCGTGAGCCAGGCCAGGTTGTCGCCGAGCAGCCCCGAATGCAGGCGCCGCAGCGGGCGCAGCGCGGCCGCTGCGGAGCGGCGTAGGGGCTCCCCGCCGCGGAGGAACAGGGCGGAGCCCGCCAGCAGGCAGGCCAGCGCCGCAGACAGCATGCCCAGAGCCACCCCCTCGGGAGTCCACCCCGGCCCGGATCCGCCACCCGGGCCCCGTCCCGGGTGGCCGGTGAACAGCTCGGCGCCGCGTTCCAGGCTCCCGGCCACCCCCGGTACGACCCCGGCCAGCAGGCACAGGACGAGCAGCGCCGCCGGTACGGCGACCATCGGCCAGGGGGGCCGGCCCTCGGGCGAGCGGACCTCGGGCTCCTCGCCCTCGCCGCTGATGCCGGCGTCCTGCGGCCGCTCGGCCGGCCGCGGGCCCGCACCCCAGAAGATCCGCGCGCCCGCCCGCAGCACCGCCCCGCCCGTGACGGCGGAGGTCACCACGTACAGCGCCGCCGCCAGGGCCCCGGAGTCCTCCTCGCCGAGCGCCTTGCCCAGCCCGCTCCCGAAGGGCGGCAGCCCGGCGAGCACCAGCGCCCCGAGGACGAACAGCGCCCCGACGGTCCGGTGCCCGCGCGCCCGCCCGTAGAGGCCGTGTTCGTCCACCGAGCCGTACTGCGCCAGCAGGACCCCGCTCAGCCCGAACAGGGCCGCCTTCACACAGCCGTGCCCGGCGACGTAGACGGCGGTGCCCGTGAGGCCTTCCGGCGTGAGGAGGGCGATCCCCACCAGGAACAGCCCGGCGTGTCCGATCGTGGAGAAGGCGAGCATCCGCTTCAGGTGTCGCTGCTGCCAGCACATGAGCGCGCCGAGCAGCGCCGTGATCAGGCCCAGGCCCGCGAAGGTGGCGCGGAAGGCGTCGTGGGGGATGCCGCCCGGCCCCGCGAAGACCGTCCAGTAGACGCGCGCCGTCCCGTACAGACCGAGCTCCACCATCACCCCCGACATGAGCATGCACACGGGGGTCGGCGCGACGGCGTGGGCGTCCGGCAGCCAGAAGTGGAAGGGAACCACCGCCGCCTTCACCAGCAGTGCGGTCACGACGAGGACGAAGGCGACGACGACCAGCAGGTCCGGCGGCCGCCCGGCCAGCCGCTCCCCGATGCGGGACAGGCCCAGCTCGCCGGTGCGGGCGTAGAGCAGGGTGATGCCCAGCAGGGAGCAGTAGGCGGCGAAGGAGGTGACGACCGCGAAGGTCAGCGCGCCCTGCAGCGGCCGGGGGTCCTCGATGCGGAAACCGGTGAGCGCGTACGCGGCCACGCTCATGAGCTCGAAGAAGACGAACGCGTCGAACAGGTCGCCGGTCAGCGCGAAGCCGGTCATGCCCGCCTCGAAGAGGAGGAGCAGCGCGGGGAAGACGCCCGCCCGCTCCCCGGACGGCTCGTCGAAGTACCGCCAGGAGTAGACGAGTACGGCCAGGACCAGGACGGAGGCGAGCAGCGCCAGCCCGGTGCCGATCGGGTCGGCGACCAGGACGATGCCGAGGTCCGCGGGAAGACCGCCGACCCGCACCGTGGCCCCGTCGCGGGCGTGCGGCCAGAGCAGTACGAGGCAGCCGAGGTCGGCGGTGGCGGTGAGCGTGGCGAGGACGTCGCAGCCGAGCCGCGGCAGCCGGCGGCCCGCCGCGGCCAGCAGCGCCGCGCCCATCAGGGGGATGACGATGGCCAGCGGCAGCAGCGCCCGGGCGGTGTCCGGCACGGCTCAGCCCCGCAGCGCGGTCAGCGCCTGGGGGTCGACGGTGCCGTGCCGTTTGCGCAGCTGGATGGTGAGGGCGAGCAGCAGCGCGGTGACCGTGGCACCGACGACGACGTCGGTCAGGGCCAGCGCCTGGACGACCGGGTCGACCACGGGGCGGCTGCCCGGGGCGAGGTCGCCGAACACGGGGGCGGTGCCGCCGCGCCGGTAGCCGACGCCGAGGAGCATCAGGTAGGTGGAGGACTGGGCGACGGTCAGGCAGCCGATGGCGTGGATGAGGTTCCTGCTGGTCACGAGCCCGTACAGGCCGGCCAGCAGCAGCCATCCGGCGGCGAGGAACGGCAGGGTGGCCATCACGTCCCGTCCGTCCCTTCGATGGAGCGCGGGCCGCCCGCCGGGTCCCCGGGGGCGGTGACCTCCACGGCCTGGTCGAGGAAATGGGCGAGGAGCACGATCAGCCCCGACCCCACCTCCACGCCCACGGCCACGTTGAGGAGCGGGACGAACCCGCCGGAGGTGATCTCGCCGAAGGTGCCCAGCGGCAGCACGTTCCGCAGGAAGGCCCCGCCCACCACCAGCCCCGCCAGCCCCATCAGCGTGAACGACAGGGTGGCCAGCGCGTCCGCGACGTCGAGGACGGCGAGCGGGCGGACCTGTTCCAGGGCCCAGTAGTCGGCCGCGAGGTACGCCAGGTGCAGGGAGGTGGCCAGCACCACGCCGCCCTGGAACCCGCCGCCGGGGGACAGCTGCCCGTGCGCGACGAGGTACCCGCCGACGACCAGGGCCACGGGCAGCAGCAGGAGCCCGAACAGCACGGTGCCGGGCAGGGCGCGTTCCGACCGGGGCCGGCCGCGCTCCTCGTCGCGGGCCAGCCGGAGCAGGAGGGTGGACCCGAGGACCGCCGCGAAGAGCACCGACTGCTCGACGAGCGTGTCGAGGGCCCGCAGGTCGAAGTTGACGGAGGCGACCGCGTTGGCCGTACGGCGGGCCAGCGCGGCGGCCACCGCCCGGTCGCCGTAGGGGTGGCTCCGGGTGCCGAACGGCGGCAGCCGCACGGCCGCGGCGACGAGGAACCCCGCGAGCACGGTCGCCGCGGGGACGAACAGGAGCAGCCGCGTACGGTCCCTCACACGCCGCCCTCCCGCTCCGGCTCCGGCTCCCGCTCCGGTTCCGGCGCGGGGCCGCGGCGGACCTTGCGGGCGGTGAGCAGGATCAGCAGCGGTGTGAGCGCCGTACCGACCGCGAGCTGGGACAGGGCCACGTCGGGCGCCTGGAGCACCGTGAACAGGACCGCCAGCAGCAGGCCCAGCAGGGCGAGCACGGCGGCCTGCCGGACCGGCTCGCGGCACAGGACCGCCACGGTCGCGGCGGCCACCACCAGCAGCAGGCACAGGACGGTCATCGCGTCAGCGACGGGAACCCACCCCGCTCTCCTCCAGGGCGGCCTTCCCGACCGCGACCGTGCCCACGGTCCCGCCGAGCGCCAGCAGCACCCCGATGAACAGCGTCTTCACGGCCGCCCGGCCCGCGCCCTGTTCCACCGCCACGGAGACGGCGATCGCCAGGACGCCCACTCCGTTGCCCGGGGCCAGCGCGTGCAGCCGCGTGAGACGGCCGCGCAGCCGCACCAGTCCCACGGCGGACAGCAGGACCCCGCCGACCCCGGCCCACAGCAGGACGAGCGCCACGAGGTGACCGGCCGCCATCAGCGCACCTCCTCGCCCGCCGGGGGGCCGCCCTCGGGGCCGCCCACGAAACGGGTGAAGACGAGCACGCCGGCCGGTGAGAGGACGGCCAGGACCAGCGCCAGGTCCTGGTAGGAGGATCTGGCGAAGGCCATCGGCAGGACGAGGAGGACCGCGCCGGTCACCGTCCCGGCCAGGCAGAGCCCGGCGAGGCGGTGCACCGGGCTGCCCAGGGCGGCGCCCCACAGGGCCGCCGGGAAGCCCACGGCGAGGAGCACCAGCGCGGCCGCCGACCAGGCGTTCACCGCTCGCCCTCCGCTTCCGGACGGCGGACCAGCACCCGTTCCAGGGGCCCGCGCCCGCCACGGCCGCAGCGCAGGGTGTGCAGGACGACGTCCGGGTCCGGGCCGTCGGGGACGTCGACCACGCAGGTGTCGGCCGACCACCCCAGCAGGAGCGCGGCCCAGCCCGGGTCGGCGCCCTCCCGGAGCCGGACCCGGCGCAGCTCTCCCCGGCCCGCCCCGCCCGCGAGGGCCCGGGTCAGGGCCGCGCAGCCGCCGAGCGCGGCGGGCAGGAGCAGTACGAGGGCCCGTAGGAGCCCCTCGGTCCCGCGCGGCCGCACCGCGGCCACGTGCCGCATCCGGTGGGCGAGCCCGGCCGCACCCGCCGCCACCGCGCCGGCCACGGCCACCTCGACGGGCCCCGGCACGCTGACGAGCACCAGGGTCAGGCCGGTGAGCCCCGTCCACCACGCCAGGAACCACAGGGTCGCCGCCACTCGCCTCCCCTTTCCCGCGCCACGGACCCCCGATTCTCCGCACCCGGCGGACGCCCGACGCCCGTCCGCACCCCCTGACGCGGGGGATCCCACCCGCCTGGAGCAAGACCCCCGCGGCGTCCGGCGGGGCGGCAGGAGGTCACGACGGCGACCGCCCGCCGCGCCGGAGCGGCGCTCAAGGTGCCGACCGCGGCGAGGGCCACCCACACGGTCCTGCGCGTCTCGCCGTCCGCCCCGCGGTGCCGGCCGGGTACCGGCTCGTCCCCGGCCATGGCGCATCCCTCCTGTCCTCGGGTCGCACGGGGCGCCTGCTCGGCGCCGGGCCGTTCAAACCCGGGACCGGGCGGCATCAGGGACCCGTGAGCGGGTAGGCCTCGGGCGAGCCGCCGTCCACCGCCGCGGAAGGGGGTGGTCATGCAGGGGCGAGAGCTCTCCCGCCGGGAGAGGAAGACCCTCGCGGACATCGAGCGCGTCCTGCGCCGGGACCCCGCGTTCGAGCGCCGGATCGTGGCCGAGTCGTGCCTCTTCTGCTCCTGCCCGGCGCCGGACGGTGCCGGACGGAGCCGCCTGCCGGCCCTCGCGCGGTCCATGGTGCTGCTGAGCCTGGGCCTCCTCGTGTCCGCCGCCGCCACGTCGGCACCCGCGTTGATCTGGGCCTTCGTCGTCGTCTACGCCGCCACGCTCGCCGTGCTCGCCCTCCTGGTCCGCAGGTGGCTCGGCCAGGAGCCGCCCGGTTCCCGCGGAGGCGGGCCCTGACCGAAGGAGCCACAGGCGTGGGGGCGGGGCTCCTCTTTGCGCCAAAGGGCTCCCGGCCAGGCCGGATCCATTCGATCGCCTCCGTAAACCCCGTACAGCTCAAGATCACTGCATCGAATTAACGGTGGCGGCTTGTCTTGGTGGGGCGCGCTCCGTGGCCGTTAGTGTTCCCGAGGATCTGGACGGATTCCCGTTGTTCGCCCAGCTATTTCCTCTATACCCCTGACGTGCGCATATGTCGCCGCCATCGCTGTGCCGAAGGAGCGTTCGCCCGATGACCGTTGAGACCAGCCAGGAATCCCAGCTGGAGCCGAGGCAGCAGTCCAGTCTGAGTACGGCGGCCGCCCGCAACCTCTCCACCACGACCAAGTCCGCCCCGCAGATGCAGGAGATCACCTCCCGCTGGCTGCTGCGGATGCTTCCCTGGGTGGAGACCAAGGGCGGTGCCTACCGGGTGAACCGCCGGCTCACGTACACCGTCGGCGACGGGCGCGTCGAGTTCATCCAGGACGGCGCCACGGTCCGGGTCATCCCCCGCGAACTCGGCGAACTGGCCCTGCTGCGCGGCTTCGAGGACGACGAGGTGCTCACCGCGCTCGCAGGCCGCTGCGTCCAGCGCGATTTCCGCGTCGGCGAGGTGCTGGTCGAACGCGGCAACCCGGCCGAGCAGATCCACCTGATCGCCCACGGCCGGATCGGCCAGACCTCCGTGGGCAAGTACGGCGACGAGGTGGCGGTCGCCACGCTCGCCGACGGTGACCGCTTCGGCGAGAACGCCCTCCTCGACGCCGACGCCACCTGGGACTACACCGCCACCGCCGAGACCTCCGGAACCCTGCTCACCCTCTCCCGCGCCGACTTCGCCGCCCTGGTGGCCACCGCGCCGACCCTCCAGGAGCACATCCGGCACTTCAGCACGCTCCCCGCCCAGCGGCAGAACCGTCACGGCGAGGCCGAGATCGCGATGTCCGCCGGCCACGTGGGCGAGGCCGAACTGCCCGGCGCCTTCGTCGACTACGAACTCAAGCCGCGCGAGTACGAACTCTCCGTAGCGCAGACCGTCCTGCGGGTCCACACCAGGGTCGCGGACCTCTACAACGGGCCGATGAACCAGACCGAGGAGCAGCTCAGGCTCACCATCGAGGCGCTGCGCGAGCGCCAGGAGCACGAGCTGGTCAACAACCGGGAGTTCGGCCTGCTCCACAACGCCGACTTCAAGCAGCGGATCCAGACCCACTCCGGCCCGCCCACCCCGGACGACCTCGACGAGCTGCTCTGCCGCCGCCGCGGTACCAAGCTCTTCCTCGCGCACCCGAAGACCATCGCGGCGGTCGGGCGCGAGTTCAACGCCCGCGGGCTCTACCCGGACCACGTCGACGTCGGCGGGCAGTCGGTGCCGTCCTGGCGCGGGGTTCCGATCCTGCCCTGCAACAAGATCCCCATCAGCAAGGAGAACACCTCCTCGATCATCGCGATGCGTACCGGCGAGGAGAACCAGGGCGTCATCGGGCTGCGCCAGACCGGTCTCCCCGACGAGTACGAGCCGGGCCTGTCGGTGCGGTTCATGGGCATCAGCGAGCAGGCGCTCATCTCCTACCTGGTCACCACCTACTACTCCGCCGCCGTCCTGGTGCCCGACGCGCTCGGCGTGCTGGAGAACGTGCAGATCGCCCGCAGGCGCGACTGACGCGTCCGGAGGACCTCACCGGGCCGACGGCCCTGACCGCCCGGACGTTCCCGGGCCGGCCGGGCACGCCCGGGTCCGGGTCCGCCCACCCACCCATCTAGGAGTCACGGATGCCCGATCCAGGGCTTTCCCCCCTGCAGTCGAGCCTGCCGACCGCCCCCTCCGGCTTCGGCGCCCACGTCCTGGCCGACGCCCTGGCCCACGGCGTGGAAGCCGTGGCCTCCGCCCCCTCCGTACCCGTACAGGCGGCCGTACCGGCCCCGGCCGGACCGCTCTCCGCCATCGAGCGGATCCTGCGCGGCCCCAGCGGTCTGGGTACGGCGAGCTTGCGCCTGGCCCGCCGGGAGGCGCCCCAGGAGCCACCGGTCCCGGCCCTGCCGGCTCCGGCGGAGGGCACCGCGATCCCGGGCCTCTACTACCACCCGGTCCCGGACCCCGACCCCGTACGGGTCGAGGAGGTCAGCCGCCGGATCAAGGCATGGGCGCGGGACGAGGTCCAGGCCTTCCCCCCCGAGTGGGAGGACGAGTTCGACGGTTTCTCCGTGGCGCGCTACATGGTCGCCTGCCACCCCGATGCCCCCACGGTCGACCACCTCATGGCCGCCACCCGGCTGATGGTCGCCGAGAACGTCGTCGACGACGTGTACTGCGAGGACCACGGAGGCTCACCCGTCGGTCTGGGTGGACGGCTGCTGCTCGCCCACTCCGCCCTCGACCCCCTCCACACCACCGAGGAGTACGCCCCGGCCTGGGAGGAATCGCTTCTCTCCGACGCCCCGCGGCGCTCCTACCGCTCCGCGATGGAGCACTTCGTCCGGCTCGCCACCCCGGCCCAGGCGGACCGCTACCGGCACGACATGGCCCGCCTGCACATGGGCTACCTCGCGGAGGCCGCGTGGGCCGAGACGGAGTACGTGCCGCAGGTCTCGGAGTACCTGGCCATGCGGCAGTTCAACAACTTCCGCCCCTGCCCCACCATCACCGACACCATCGGCGGTTACGAACTCCCGGCCGACCTGCACGCCCTGCCCGCCATGCAGCGGGTCATCGCCCTCGCAGGCAACGCCACCACCGTCATGAACGACCTCTACTCGTACACCAAGGAACTCGGTGCCCGCGGCAAGCACCTGAACCTGCCCGTGGTGATCGCCGAGAAGGGCGGCCTGTCCGACAAGGAGGCCTACCTGAAGGCCGTCGAGGTCCACAACGACCTCATGCACGCCTTCGAGGCGGAAGCCGCGGCCCTGGCCGCCTCCTGCCCCGTCCCGGCCGTGCTGCGCTTCCTGCGGGGCGTGGCCGTGTGGGTCGACGGCAACCACTACTGGCACATGACCAACACCTATCGCTACACCCTGCCCGACTTCTGGTGAAAAGGATGGAATTATCCGTGACCAGCACTGAACTGCACACCACCGCCGCCAACGGGGCTGCCTCGTTCCTGATCCCCTCCCCGACGACCCCCTACCAGGGCGACATCGCCCGCTACTGGAACAACGAGGCCCGGCCGGTCAACCTGCGCCTGGGCGACGTCGACGGCCTTTACCACCACCACTACGGCATCGGTGACGTCGACCACGCCGCCCTCGGGGACGCCGGTGACGCCGAGTACGAGAAGCGGATGATCTCCGAGCTCCACCGCCTGGAGTCGGCCCAGACGGACGTCCTCCTGGACCACCTCGGCCCCGTCGGCCGCGACGACACCCTCGTGGACGCCGGCTGCGGCCGCGGCGGCTCGATGGTCATGGCCCACCAGCGCTTCGGGTGCAAGGTCGAGGGAGTGACCCTCTCCACCAAGCAGGCCGATTTCGCCAACCAGCGCGCCCGGGACCTCGGCATCGGGGACCACGTCCGCGCCCGCGTCTGCAACATGCTCAGCACGCCGTTCGAGACCGGGCAGGCCGCGGCCTCCTGGAACAACGAGTCGAGCATGTACGTCGACCTCGACGACCTCTTCGCCGAGCACTCCCGCGTCCTCGCGGTCGGCGGCCGCTACGTGACCATCACCGGCTGCTGGAACCCCCGGTACGGCCAGCCGTCGAAGTGGGTCTCCCAGATCAACGCGCACTTCGAGTGCAACATCCACTCCCGCCGGGAGTACCTGCGCTCCATGGCCGACCACCGCCTCGTCCCGCAGGCCGTCGTCGACCTGACCGCGGCGACCCTGCCGTACTGGGAGCTGAGGGCCACGTCCTCGCTGGTCACCGGCATCGAGGAGGCGTTCATCAACTCCTACAAGGACGGTTCCTTCCAGTACCTGCTGATCGCCGCCGACCGGGTCTGACCCGAGTCCGGGCATCCGTAGCCCCGCGCCCGCCTCCCGGCGGCGCGGGGCTACGCGCATGTGCGGGCGGGTCCGGCGGCCGGAGTCGCTGTGGATCGGCTGTGAACGCACGTACGGGAGGGGTGCGGGGTACGGGAGGAGTTCCGACAAGTTCTATATTCGTACGAAGCATCCACGCGCGGCCCGGCTGCGGGTGATCAGGGGGGACTACAGCGATGGCCGACACCGACACCGCACCGGGCACCAGGGCGGAGTCCCGCAGCTCCCGCAAGGTCCGCAGGAAGGCGCGCAGCCGCAAGCGCCTAGCGATCGCCGTGGCCGTGCTCGCCCTGGGCGGGGCCGCCGCCACCGGGTACGCCGTGACCACGGGCGGGTCCTCCGGGGCCGGCCAGGGAGACGCGAAGCTCGCGGCCGCCGGCGACACGAACGGCGCCGGGAAGGGCACGGAGGCGCCCTGGGACGGCAAGGTCAAGGTGCTGGGCGACGGCTCCACCTCCTACACCGGCCCGAAGCAGGGCCAGCTCAAGGCCGAGCGGCTGAAGCCCGGGGAGAAGCCGCCGCAGTTCGTCGTCTTCTCCTGGGACGGCGCGCTGGAGGGCGACGACCACCTCTTCTCCCACTTCCGCCAGGTGGCCCGGGAGAGCAAGGCCCACATGACCTTCTTCCTCACGGGCATCTACCTGCTGCCGGACAGCAAGAAGTCGCTGTACCGCCCGCCGCAGCACAACCAGGGCGCGGCCGCGATCTCGTACCCGACCGTCCCGCACGTGAAGTCCACCCTCGGCCAGCTGCGCGGCGCCTGGACCGACGGCAACGAGATCGGCTCGCACTTCAACGGCCACTTCTGCGGTCCCAAGGGCGGCGGGGAGTGGAGCCCCGAGGAGTGGAAGAGCGAGATCGACCAGACGTACTCGTTCATCAAGAACTGGAAGACCAACACCGGCTTCACCGACGTGGCACCCCTGCCCTTCGACCCGGACCGGGAAGTGGTCGGCGGCCGTGCGCCCTGCCTGGAGGGCCAGAAGAACCTCATGACAGCGATCAAGCCCTACGGCTGGCGCTACGACGCGAGCTCCTCGGGCGACTTCCAGCTGTGGCCGTCCAAGCCGGACGGCATATGGAACTTCCCGCTCCAGCTGGTGCCCCTGCAGGGCAAGGAGGCGCAGGTCCTCTCCATGGACTTCAACTTCCTCTACAACCAGTCCGGCGACAGCACCCAGGGCGACCCGGCGAAGTTCGCGGGCTGGCAGGCGCAGGTCCGGGGCTCGTACATGAACGGCTTCAACCGCGTCTACAACGGAAGCCGGGCGCCCATGTTCATCGGCAACCACTTCGAGGACTGGAACGGCGGCATCTACATGAAGGCCGTCGAGGACGTGATGCGGGACGTCTGCCCCCGCCAGGACGTCCGCTGCGTGTCCTTCCGGGAGCTGGCCGACTGGCTCGACGCCCAGGACCCGAAGGTCCTGGCCCGGCTGCGCCTGCTCGACCCCGCGCAGGCGCCCGAGTGGACCGAGCTGATCAAGTAGTCGGGCCCGCCGGGGCGGCGGGCCGACGCGGAGCGGCTACTTCACGGCCTTGATGTAGTCCGCCCACAGGCGCACGGCCCGCTCGCTCGCGGGCGTGCCCGGGGCGTCGCCGCCCAGGCCCGTCAGCGGCTGGGGGATCAGGTCGGTGAGGGACATCCGGTAGACCACCACCGCCGTGGACTCCTTCTCGGTGTTGGCCACGAACCAGCCCGCCGTGTTCGCCGCCGTCGTCCCGGTCTTGCCCGCGGCGCCCGGGTGCGCGGTGCGCGCCGTCTTCGCCGATCCGTCGGTGACGGCGTCCCGCAGGGCCTCCGTCACCGAGCGCGCCGCCCGGGCCGACATCGCCCGGGCCGGCTTCGGTCCGTCGAGCGGCACCGCGTTGCCGTTGAGGGTGACCGAGCGCACCGAGTACGGGTCGGTGTGCATGCCGTCGGCGGCGAAGGTCTCGTAGGCGCCGGCCATGCGGATCGCGCTGGGGGTCGAGTTCTCCCCGAGCGCGAAGGTGGGGATGCGCTGCCCGAGGCTCGATCCGAGCAGGCCCGCGCGCTCCGCGAAGGTCTCCACCCGGTCGAGCCCGACGTCGACGCCGAGCTGCACCATCGGGGTGTTGACGGAGTTGGCGACGGCCTGCCGCAAGGTCACCTGCCCCCAGCTGCGGGCACCGTCGTTGCGGCCCTTCACCACCTTCCCGGAGCGGTCCCAGTACGGGCCCTCCGGAGTCTGCACGCTCACCTGGTCGTTGCCGTCGTAGGTGGTGGCGGCGGTGACGGGCGTACGGGCCCGGCCGCGCGTGCGGAGCACGCCCTCGTCGAGCGCGGCGGCGTAGACGATCGGGGTGAAGGCCGTACCGACCGGGATGGTCGTCGCGTTCGACTCGTTGAACCCCTGCTTCAGGTAGTCGGGGCCGCCGTACACGGCGAGCAGCCGGCCGTCCGGGGCGACGCTCGCCGCGCCGATCTTGGCGTGCGTGTCGGTGGCGGGCCGGCGCTCGGCGTCGAAGCCCTTCTGCGTCTGCTGCACGGCGGAGGTCAGGGCCGCCATCCGGGACTTGTCGAAGGTCGTGTAGATCTGGTAGCCGCCGAGGTCGAAGTCGGAGTCCTTGAGGTGCCCGGCCTTGATCGTGTACGCCTTGGCCATCTCCACCAGGTACCCGTCCTGCGCGTTGGCGGTGCCGGGGAGCGAAGCGGCCGTGGGCTCGGGGAACTTCGTGTACGTGGCGCGCTCGGCGGGCGAGAGCTGACCCGTCACGACCATCCGGTCCAGGATCCAGGACCAGCGCTCGACGGCCCGCTCGCGGTTCTCCTTGCTGAGGGTGGGGTCGTACAGCCCGGCGCCCTTCAGGAGGGAGGCCAGGAAGGCGCCCTCGCTGGCGTTCAGCTGGGAGACGTCCTTGCGGTAGTACGCCTGTGAGGCGCGTTGGATGCCGTAGGTGCCCCGCCCGAACCAGCTGGTGTTGAGGTAGTCCTCCAGGATCTGCTTCTTGTCCTTCTGGTTGTCCAGCTTGACCGCGAGCAGCAGTTCGGTGAACTTGCGGGACAGGGTGCGGTCCTGGTTCAGGTAGGCGTTCTTCACGTACTGCTGGGTGATGGTGGAGCCGCCCTGGGTCTCGCCGCCCGTCACGGCGGCGCGCAGGGCGCGCAGCACGCCGGAGGGGGAGACGCCGGGGTCCGAGTAGAAGCTCGCGTTCTCGGCCGCGAGCACGGCGCCCTGGACCTTCGCGGGGACCCGGTCCAGCTGCATCTCCTGCCGGCTCACCCAGCCCGCCCGGGCCATCGTGGAGCCGTCCGCCCAGTAGTAGACGTTGTCCTGTTGTGTGGCGAAGGAGTTGAGGTCGTCCGGAATGTCCGTGACCACGTACGCGATCCCGACGAATCCCGTCATTCCGACGAACAGGTAGAGGAGGGCGCCAAGCCACTGGCGCCGCGAGGGGATCCAGCGGCGCCAGCCGGTGCGGCCCGGCCGCGGGAAGTCGGGCTTCAGGCGCCGCAGGCGGGTGCGGGCGGCCGTGACGGCAGGGGCGAGGGCGGGTGCGAGGGCGGCTTTGAGAGCGCCGAGACGCCCGGCCCGCGCCGGGGCCTTGCGTCGCCCGCCGGACGTGCCCCGACGGCTCGACGCGGCTCTGACGCCGCGCTTGGAGGCCCGTATGCCCCGGTATCTCCCTTTTGCGTCCTTGTCCTGCCTACCCACTCCGAATGCCCCCTGTGCCGTGCTTTCTTCACACACCCTAGATGCACTGGCTGTGAGGCGGGCCGGGTGGTCGCCGGTTCCCGGCGTGCGGGACCGGGCGGTCCGCGGTGGTGAAAGCGGAGGCGGAGCTCCCGGTGCGGGCGGCGCGCGCAGCCGGGTGAAGGCCGGTGAAACGGAACGGAACGAACAGGTCGCCCAGTTGTGCGAAGATTCCGTCCCTCGGTCCGAGCGGACCGGGTGACAAGGGGAAACACAGTGATACCGAAGAGGTTCAGGCCCGCTGCGATCGCGGCCCTGACCGTAGCCCTGGCGTCAGGAAGCCTGTTCGCCTACTCGGCGAGTGCCGGTACCGGGCCCAGAGCGGCCGACCGCGCCACCGCCGACACCTTCGGCCGACTGGCCGACGACGTGCTCTCGCAGCGCACCCAGGCCCTGGTCGACGGCCAGGTGGGGCGCCACTCCTCCGGCAAGGCCTCCACGAAGGCGCGCCTGTCGGTCCAGCTGAAGAAGGACGAGGACGCCGCGATCGCGTCCCTGCGGTCCCGCAAGACGCGGCTGGCGGAGCTCGGCGAGGCCTACTCCGCCGCCGACACCCGCGTCGCCGTGGACAAGGCCACGGTCGCCGGCGGCAAGGCGACCGTCCAGGTCACCGAGGAGACCACGCTCACCTACAAGAAGGTGCGCGGGGACGAGCCGGCCACGACCGACTTCCGCACCCGCTACGAGCTGACGCTCACCAGCAAGCGGGGCGGTGACTGGGAGCTGACCTCGATCAAGTCCCAGGAGGCCGGTCCGGTCGCGGTCAACGAGCCGGTGGCGGCCAAGGCGAACGTCGTCAAGGACGACGGCAACCAGTACCCGGACGGCACGCCCGCCTCCACCAAGTACCCGGCGACGCCGAAGCCCAAGGCGAAGACCGGCGGCGCCTACGACTACGCCGCCATGACGAAGTACGCGGAGAAGTACTGGCGCAACTACAACCCCGAGTACCGCAAGTTCAGCGGCGCCGGGGGCGACTGCACCAACTTCATCAGCCAGGCGCTGAAGGCGGGTGGCTGGAAGCCGGTTCCGGGTTCCACGTCGGACTACCGGAACTGGAACTACGAGGCCACCCGTCAGACCGACTCCTGGGTCGGCGCCAACGAGTGGGCGTGGTTCACGCTGTCCAACGAGCGGGCCGCCAACCTGGCCAACGTCTACCAGATGGACGTCGGCGACATCCTCCAGGTGGACTTCAACAAGGACGGGTCCAAGGACCACTCCATGATGGTGACGTACCGCAGCGGCAACGGCATGCCGTACCTCACCTACCACTCCACCAACACCTACCGGAAGTCGCTCGCGAGCATCATCGCGTCGTACCCGAACGCGGTCTACTTCGCGTACCGCACCTGACGGACGCCCCACCGGCGCCTCCCGCCGCGGATCCACCGCGGCGGGAGGCGCCGGCCCCCGTGTCGGGTGCCCGTGCTCAGGTGCCCGTCCGGATGTTCAGCGACCACCTGACCAGCACCCCGGCGGCCGGGCCCACCGCATCGGTGATCTTGAGCTTCCAGCTGCCCGGCACGGCGTCGCCGATCAGCGGCGCGAGCAGGGAGGGCGGCTGCGAGTCCAGCCTCACCCGCAGGTTCTTGGTGTCGCCGCCCGTGCGGTTGTGGATCACGGCCCGGCGGCCGCTCGGCGCCATCAGGACCACGCGCAGGTCGCCGATCCTGGGGTGCTCGATGTCGATCTTCACCTTGAGGTCCCGGACCGTGCCCTCGCCCTCCAGGGCGATCACGTCGGTCAGACCGCCGGCGTCCTCCTCGGGGATCACCGCGCCCGGCGCCGACTCGCCGGTGACCAGCGTGCCCGCGACGCCCTGCGCGCCCGTGCGGAAGGTGAGGACCTCGCCCGGGGCGGAGATGTCGGAGATGGTCAGCCCGGACTCCGAGCCGTCCCACCACAGGGACGCGGGACGGCTGCTGTGCGAGACGGCCGTGCCCAGCGTGGGGCCGTACAGGTCCGCGCCGTCGCCCTGGTTCTGGAAGGTCTCCAGGTCCCGGTGGCCGTCCGCCTGGAGGAGCGCGCACTGGTAGTGGTTCGTCGGCGTGCCGTTCTGGAACTCGTTCGACCCCTTGATGTCGCAGTGGTAGACGGCGAGTCCGCTGGAGGTCAGCTCGGAGTCGAAGCCCATGCGGCTGCGGTTCTCGACGAGGTAGTACTCGATGTTCTTGCGCTGCGGGTGCTGGTAGATCAGCGAGGTGTCGTACGCGCCCTGCCGGGCCTCGTGGACGCCGGGCGCGGAGATGTCGACGTCGTGGGTCCAGCCCACCAGGCGGCGCAGGTAGACGCAGACCGCGGACGGGAGGAACCCGTCACCCAGGTTGTTGCCGGCGGCCATCGCGCAGTACGTGCCCAGGCCGGCGCTGGTGAAGTCGTCGCCCTCGCGCTCGATCTTTCCGTAGTCGTACAGGTCCGGCCACCGGCACAGCAGGTGCCCGCTCTCGTGGCAGAAGGTGCCGATGCTCAGGTCGGCCGCGGTCTCCCCGATGCTCGTGACGGTGTACAGGTCCGTCCGCACGCTGCCGATCTGCGCGGGGAAGCGGAAGTTGTGCGGCCAGAGGTCGCCCCTGAACTCCGTCCGGCCCGCGTACATGATGCAGACGGAGTCGACGACGCCGCGCCCGAGCGAGTCGAACCGGCTGAAGTCGACGCCGGCGTCGGCGGCCGCCTGCAGCGCTTCCGGTACGAGCTTCCCCTCGTTCACGGGGAGGCTGTACGACAGCCGGGGACGGCTCAGGCGCAGCGGGCCGACCACGGTGTTGGAGAACCGGAGCTTGCCCGTCGACATCGTGCGGAAGAACTCCTTGACGGAGCACCTGTTGCCGTTCGCCGTGAAGCCGGGGCTGTTCAGCAGGGCGGAGACCTCGTCGACGGTCACGTCCGTGGGAGTGCCCGGGAAGTCGACGAGGATCGTGAGGCCCTGGACGTCGCCCTCGTTGAGGACGAAGCCGGGCAGGAGGCCCTTCTCGGGGCCGAAGGTCAGCAGGGTGTCCGGGTCGGTGGTGGCCCGATCCTCCTCCGGGAGCATCTGGATCAGCCGGTCCTTCACCACGTCCCGCCGGTAGGTCTGTCCCTCCCGCAGGTGACGTGGCAGCCCCTCGGGCGCGGGCTGGGTGATGGGCGTACTGCTGGAGACGAACCGGCGCTCGGCTCCGCGGCTGTCCGTCTCGGCGTAGCAGTAGCAGCCGCGGGTCTCGTCGTAGACGACCGAGTAGCCGTCGAGCGTCTCGTACCGGGCGTACTTGTCGTCGCCGAAGGCGACGAGTCTGACGTCAGCGCCTTCTTCCTGGGTGAAGGTGAGGGTGTCGCCGAAGATGCCACTCATCGCAAAGCGCCTCCCGGAACGCAGTCGGGCACACGAGGGCTGTCCCTCCCAGCGTCGCGGCGATCCCGCGATCCGCACAGGGCAGAAGGGCCCACGCCGGACGGGGCAGTTCCGCCCCGGTCAGGACGCCGTGGTGATCAGGTCGTGGGTGATGGCGAAGCGCGTCAGGTCGGCCCGCCGCCGGGAGCCGATCTTGTCGCGGAGCCGGTCCAGGTGGGAGTGCACGGTGTGTTCGCTGATGCCCAGCCGGACGGCGATGGCGTGGTCGGTCTCCCCGTGGGCGATCAGCTCCAGGATCTGCCGCTCGCGGTCGGTGACGCGGCAGGCGGGCGCCGCGTCCGGGCCGGGGCCCACGGCGAGATCGGCGGAGACGTACGAACAGCCCCCCGCGACGAGCCGGATCGCGGCCAGCAGCTCCCGTTCGTCGGCCCGGCGGCTCAGGCAGCCGCGCGCTCCGGCGTGCAGGGCGGTCAGGTCGGCCCTGAGGGCCGGACCGTCGGGGGAGGCGCCGGAGGAGGGGGAGGCCGGGGCGGGCTTGCGGGCGGCGGAGGAGACCACGAGGACGCCGAGCCCGTGGGCGACCAGCCGTGCCACGACCTCCGCCAGGCAGGCGGGCGACAGCTGGAGGTCGACGAGCACGACGTCACCGGGCCCCAGGACGGCCAGCGCCTCGTCCACCGAACCGGTGCCGAGGACGAACGTCAGGCCGTCGGCCGCCTCCACCACCTTCGCGACGCCGTGGCGCAGCAGCGGGCAGTCACCGAGGACGGCGACCCGTCTCGCGTCCGCACTCATGCGCGCCTCGCTCCCGCGTGGCCCTGCGCCCGGCTGGGAGCGCGGCCCCACCCCTCCAGTCTTGGCCCTGCGTGCCCGTCCGGCATGCCGGACGGGCACGCAGGGCGCGGGAGAGGGCCCCGGACCGCTCCGATCCGGTCGAGCTGAGTGGCGGTCCGGTGAACCGCGTACGGCGGGCGGCGGGTCCGGGCGCAGGTCGCGGGCTCCGGTCCCCGCGGGCCGGAGGCCGCTCGCGGGCCCCGTACACCCCGTGCGAGCTGCCCGAACGACCATTCGGTCTCCCGTATGCGAACGGTGTGTCCGTAAAGCGACCATCGATATGCATCTCCCCTTCACATCGGACAGGCTTGGCCATGTCAACCAGCGATATCGCAAGCAGTTGTCGCAATCAATCATGGAATCGAAAGTGAGTCTCGTCGTGCGTCGCTTCACCGCAGTCTCCGCGTCCGCCGTCCTCCTCTGCCTGGCCGGGGCTTCCGGCGTGGCCCAGGCCCAGCCCACGAGCCTGTACGCCCCGTCCGCCATGGTCTTCACCGTCACCCAGGGCGACGCTGCCACGGACACCGTCCTGCGGGCCTCCGTCCTCAGCTGTACGCCGACCGCCAAGGGCACCCACCCCGACCCCACCGCCGCCTGCGGGGCCCTCAAGGCCACAGGCGGCGCCTTCGAACGCCTGCTGGCCGCCCCGGACGTGGACAGGGCCTGCCCGATGCACTACGACCCCGTCACCGTCACCGCGGACGGCGTGTGGCAGGGTGGCCGCGTCGCCTGGAAGCACACCTTCTCCAACGCCTGCGCCATGTCCGCGACCCTGAACGGCAACGCCGTCTTCGCCTTCTGACGCGGAGCCGTCCCGTATGGCAACAGCCGCCCCCGCTCCGTAGGCTCGGGTCCCGGAGCACTCGACGCGCCCGGGACGCACGGTCGCGTCGCGTACGGACTGGACGGGGAGCCTTCATGACCACACCGCGGGACCTGCTGATCGTCGCCGTCGACAGGGGGTCCGGCCGCCCCGTCGAGGAGGGCGACCTGTCGCTCGCGCTCGCGGGCGCCGAGGTGATCGACCTCCTCGCCGCCGATGCCGTGCGGCTGGCCGGGGAGCACATCGTGCCCGGCTACCAGCAGGACCTGGCCGACCGGATGCTGGACGAGGCGGCCGCCTCCCTCGTCCGGGAGGCGCCCTACGAGTCGGTCACCGACTGGCTGTGGCGCAGGGGCCGCGACCTGTCCGCCGCCTACCGGGCCGCCCTGGAGGCGGACGGGCAGCTCACCCGGCAACGCCGCCGCGGGCTCTCCCCCAAGGCCGGCGAGCTGATGCCGGCCGACTCGCCCGCCCGCCGCCGGGCCGCCGACCGCTGGACGTCCGACGAACCCGTCCTCGCCGCGCTCGCGGAGGCCGTCGGGCTCCGCGGCGAGCGCGCCGGGGACTCCCCGGACGTCACCGACGAAGCCGTGGCGACCGTACTCGCGGCCGTCAGCGACGCCGTGGTGGAGCTGGGGAGCGTACGGCAGCGCCGTGCCGTCGAGCAGGCGGCCTTCGACAACATCTGGCGGGGCGGCGGGCAGTGACGGGCGGGCACTCCCGCGGCCGGTGAACAGTCCGATAATCGATCTTCCCCGCACGGTAACTGAACTATCGTCAGGAAGGTGATCCACCTCCCTCTCGTCGTGCCCGCCCTCATCCTCCTCTTCAGCGCCGTGGCGTCGGTGTGGGCCGTGGTCCGCACCCGCCGGCTGCGGGCCGCGTGGCACAGCGGGGTGCAGGTCGGCGGGCGGTGCGTGAGCGGATACGTCGTCACGCGCCGCCGCAGCGGCGCGGCCCCGACCCGTACGCACCGTCACGTGTACGAGTTCGCCACCGCCGACGGCCGCGTCCACCGGTTCGAGGAGGCGGGCGGCCCGGCCACGACGGTGCCCGGCGACACGGTCCTCATCCGCTACCCGGCGGACCGGCCCGACCGCGCCACCGCCCTCGCCCCGAGCCCGGGCAAGGCCACGGCCGCCCTCGTCGTGGTCCTCACCTTCAGCGGACTCCTGGCCGCGGGGGCGCTCGCGTTCGCCGTCTTCTACGAGACGCAGGTCGCCGACCGGATCGACCGGCTGCCCGGCCTCCCCTCGCTGCCGCCCCCCGGGCCGGCCACGCCCTCCGCGGAACTCCCCCCGGGCTTCCCGACGGACCTCCCCACCGGCCCGCCCCCGGGCTTCCCCACGGGCCCGCCGCCCGGCTTTCCCACGGACTTTCCGACCGGCCCGCCGCCGGGCTTCCCCACGGACCTTCCCGCCGGCCCGCCCCCGGGCTTCCCCGCACCCCGCGTGCCGTAGGCCGTCCCCGAAAGGGACGGCCCGGGGTCACGGCCGCGTCGGACGAGCGGTCCACTTCGGCGCCCATTGGCCCGTGCGGTGCGCCCCAGCCTCGGATTGGCTGGTTCCGGACCTACCAGTTGATCTTGTCCGACCCGAGGAGTCCCCCGATGCCAGTACACGGACTTCCGCCCGGCACGCCGAGAGCACGCACCAGACGCCGCGGGGCCGCCCTCCGGGCGACGACGGGAGTTTGACGACAGGCCCTGGCGGGCCCGCGGCCGGATACCCTCGCCCTGGCTCGCGTACGACCGACTCGCCTGGGGGGCAGGGCACATGGACGTGGTGGTGGCGGCGGCCGACGCGCCGGGGACACGTTGATCACGACCGGGCCGGTGGCGGGCCTGCGCCCCGGCGATCCCGCCGTGCTGGGCGCCTGGCGGCTGGCGGGCGTACTCGGAGAAGGCGGCATGGGGACCGTCTACCTCGGCCGGGACGGACGGCGGGTCGGCGCCGTCAAGACCCTGAAGGCCGGCCTGACGGCGGATCCGCACCTCCTGGCGCGGTTCCGGCGGGAGCTGGAGGCCACGGGGGCCGCGCGCAGCCCCTACCTCCCCCGCCTCCTGGGGGCCGACCTGAGCGGGGCCGTGCCCTGGATGGCCACCGAGTTCGTGGCGGGGCCGACCCTGGAGCAATGCGTCGAAGGGCGCGGCCCGCTGCCGGCGGACACCGTACGGCAGCTCGGCGCCATGCTCGCCTCGGCGCTCGACGCGCTCCACCGGGCCGGCGCCGTGCACCGGGACCTCAAACCGTCGAACGTCCTGCTCGCCGTGGACGGGCCGCGCCTGGTCGACCTCGGGATCGCCCGGATGCCCGGCAGGACCACGCTCACCCTGACCGGACAGCGGCCCGGGTCCGCCGGGTACATGTCGCCCGAGCAGGTCATGGGGCGCGAACCGGGGCCGCCCGGCGACGTGTTCACACTGGGAGCGCTCCTGGTGTACGCGAGCACCGGGCACCACGCCTTCGAGGGCGGGCCCGCGCTCGCCGACTACCGGATCGTGCACGAGGAACCCGACCTGTCGCGCGTACCGGACCCGCCGGCCGCCCTCGTACGCCGCTGCCTGGACAAGGACCCCGGCCGCCGTCCCGCCCCCGCCGAACTGGCCGCACGGTGGCAGGCGCCCGCCCGGCGGGGCCCGGCGGGGTGGCTGCCCGAGGACGTCGCGCGGGACATCGAGACCATTCGCCGCCGTACGGCCCGGGCGGCCGGGCAACGGCCCGCACGGATGGGCCGGCGCCGGATCCTGGGCCTGACGGGAGCCGCCGCCGTGCTCGCCACGGGCGGCGGCGCGGCCTGGCGGTGGTACGGCGCCACCACGGCACGGGAAACCGGCACGGTGCCGCTGTGGGACGGGGCGCCCGGCGAACGCCCCGAGCCGCTGTGGAGCGTGACGGGCCTCGACCCGGAAGTCCCCTTCGGCCCCGCCCGGGCGGGCGGCGTGCTGCTCGTCGCGCACACCGGCCGGGTGAGCGCGCTCGACCCCCGCACCGGGAACCGCCTCTGGTCCTACGCCGGGGGCCGTGCGCCCGCCCCCTCCGCGCCCTGGCCGGTGCTGATCGGACCGGACGGGGTGCTGCGCGCGTTCGAACCCCGCACGGGCGAGGTGAACGGGCAGGGCCCCGACGGGCTCGCGCGGATCCTCGCCGCCGACGCCGACACCGTGTACGCGGCGGACACCGCCGGGCACCTGGTCGCCGTACGGCATGGCACGCGAGCGCCGCTGTGGCGCTCGCGTGACCCCCTCGCCCCGGCCGGCGCGGTGGCCGCGGCGGGCGCAGGACAGGTCCTGGTCACCCTCGCCGACGGCGCCACCCACGCGCTCGACCCGGCCACGGGGGAGCGGCGGTGGGCCGCCCCGGGCGGGAAGGGCGGCCTGCCCGCCGCGCCCGACACCGCCCTCACGGTCCTCGGCGGCCCGACCCTGCGCGGCCTCCTCCCCGCCGACGGGACCCGCCGCTGGGAGGTCCGGCCGATCGGGGTCACGGGAGGGTTCGGGGCGCCACGGATCCACGACGGGCACGTCTACGTCGCCGACGACGACGTGGTCCGCTGCCTGCGCCTCGCGGACGGCGCCGACGTACGCCAGCTCACCGGGGCGGGCGGCGGCTACGCACCCGCGCAGCCGGTGGCCGCCGCGCACGGCCTCTACGTCCCGCTGGCCGTCGCCGCGGCCGGCATCGCGGCGTTCCCCCTGACCGGGGACGCGGAACGCTACCGGTTCGCGCCCGCCGCCGAGCGGGACCGGATCTGTGAAGTGGCCGCGGTGGAACCGGTGATGGCGGTGCAGAGCGGCGACCGTCTGTACGGGCTGCCGCAGTTCTGACCCCCGGATTCCCTGCGGGACCGGAACCGATCACTTCCCGTCCTCGTCCTGCCCTCTCGGGATAACGTGTCGCGCAGGCCGCTGCGGACACAAGTGCCCAGCGGAGAAGGGGGTTTGAGGACGCGATGGCCGCGATTGCCGATGGTCTGGAGCAGTTACGGGAGGCCGACCCGCGCCGCATCGGACCGTACGCGCTGCTCGCGCGGCTGCGGGAGAACGCCTGCGCCGTCGAGTTCGTGGCCCGGGACGCCGACGGCCTCACCGTCACCGTCACCGCCCCCCACCCCCGCCTGGCAGGGTCCCGCGGCTTCGGCCGGAAGTTCGACGCGGAGTCGGCCCTGGCCGCCGAGGTGTCCGGGCCGTGGGTCGCACCCGTACGCGAAGCCGCGGACGGGCGGCTCGTCGCCGCCTACCGGCCGTCACTCACCCTCGGCTCCGCCGTCGACCGGCACGGCCCGCTGCCCGAACACACCCTGCGGATCCTCGGAGCCGCGCTCGCCGAGGTCCTCGTACGCCTGCACCGGCACGTCCCGGTCCACCAGGGACTCGCCCCGCACACCGTGCTGCTCGCCGCCGACGGACCCCTCCTCGCCGGATTCGGCCCGCTCGCCGCGGCCACCGACATCGGCCCGGACGGCGCAGGGCTGCGGCTCAGCCTGGGATTCCTCACCCCCGAGCAGGTCGCCCGGCACACGCCCGGCCCCGCCTCCGACGTGTTCATGCTGGCACTGCTCCTCGTCTACGCCGCCACCGGACGGACCCCCTTCGCCGCGGCCACCCCCGACGGCATCGCCACCACCGCCGCCGACCTCACCGGCGTACCGGAGCCTTTGCGCCCTCTGCTGGCGCGCTGCCTCGACAAGGATCCGGACCGGCGGCCCGCCCCGGCCGACATCGCCGCCGCCTGCGCACCCGGCGGGGCCGCCGCGCTGCTGGAGGCCGGCTGGGTGTCCGGACCGGTCGTCGCGGAACTGTCCGGACAGGCCGCCGCCGTGCTGGCCCTTGAGGCCCCCGACCCGGACCAGGAGACCCCACCCCCCGACACCCGGACCACGACGGAGCCCGGACCCCAGGCCCCTCCCGCGCGGCCCCCGCTCCTCACCCCGGGCCGCCGCGCCTTCCTCGGCACCGCGGCGGGCCTGGCGGTGGGCGCGGGCGGCGGCTGGGCCCTCGCACGCTCCCGCGAGGGCCGGGCCGCACCCGAGGCCAAGGCCGCGCCGGGCAGCCAGGCACCCCAGCGCGTCGCCGGGGCGCCGCCCGCCGCGCTCTGGTACTACAAGGCGCAGGACCTGATCGGGAATCCGTGCGTGGCCCACGACCGCACCCTGATCCTGCCCGCCTACGGCCGCACCGTCGGGCTGGACCTGCGTACCGGGAAGGAACGCTGGGCCAAGGAGATCCTGTGCGCCAACGGTCCCGTCCCCCTCCGCGACGACCTCATGCTCGTCTCCACCGACCGGGGACTCCTGCGTTTCTCCTCCGAGACGGGCACGGTCCGCGACACGGACGCGAGGCTCTACGGAGCCGGCGAGATCCTCGCCCGGGACGGCGACCGGCTGTGGTTCATGGGCTATGTGAAGGACGCCAAGGCCGATGCGGACAAGGGGAGTTTCCTCATCTGCTACGACGCCTGGGCGCGCGAGGAGGTGTGGCGCGTGGAGGTCCCCGACGGCTACGAGAAGGACGGCGTCACCGGCGTCCTGGGCGAGACGGCCCTGTTCCTCCAGCGCTACACGGACCCCACCGTCGGCGAGGGCAAGGACAACCCCGCCGTCTTCCTCGCCGTGGACCGCGCCACCGGACGTACCCGGTGGGAGAAGTCGTACGGCGAGGTGGCCGTCAAGAACTACGCGTGGCTGTCCTCCGCCGGCGTCCTCTACGCGGAGGACCGGTCGGCGCTTCGGGCGTACGACCTGGAGAGCGGCAAGGAACTCTGGGCGAAGGGCGGCGGGGGCGACGACGAAATCGTGGCCCCGCGTGCCCTCCTGGCCCTCGGCGGGGCGCTGTACGTCGCCGACAGCGCCAGGCGCACGCACCGCGTCGACGCCCGGAGCGGCCAGACCCGCTGGACCATGCGCCCACTGAACGAGTACGGCGAGCCCACCAACTACGAAGGCGTGGCGGCCGGGTTGTCCGGCACCCCGCTGTACCGCCTCGACTGGGAGGAGATCACGGCCCACGACCCCGAGGACGGCAGGATCCTGTGGGTCTTCCAGGGCGTCGGGGCCTCCCCGGAGCAACGCGGTCTGCTCTGGCGGATCTTCAGCGGGACGCACACCGCCGTGTTCTCGCAGGAGTACAGCAGCGACTACTTCGGCCTCCCGGTCGGATGAGCGCCGTGGACGGGGCCGAGGGCGCCGCACCGCTCCAGCCGCTGGGCCCCGCCGATCCGGAGAGGGTCGGCGGCTTCACCCTGCTCGGCCGGCTCGGCAGCGGGGGGATGGGTACCGTGTACCTGGCCCGGTCGGCGGGCGGGCGCGTCGTCGCCGTGAAGACGGTGCACGAACGGCTCGCCCGCGAACCGGAGTTCCGCGTACGGTTCCGGCTGGAGGCGGAGGCGGCGCGCACCATCGGAGCCCGCCACGGGGCCAGTGTCGTCGACGCCGACACCCAGGGGGCGCTGCCCTGGCTGGCCACGGAGTACGTCCTCGGGCCCTCGCTCGCCGAGACCGTCGAACGGTACGGCCCCCTGCCCGAACCCGCCGTACGGGCCCTCGGGGCCCGCCTCGCCCGCGCGCTCGCCGACCTCCACGCGTCGGGCATCGTGCACCGGGACCTCAAGCCCTCCAACATCCTGATCACCGCCACCGGCCCGAAGATCATCGACTTCGGCATCGCCCGGGCCCTCGGCGCCCGCCGGCTCACCCGCACCGGACAGGCGGTGGGCACACCCGCCTACATGTCCCCCGAACAGGCCACGGGACAGGAACACGACCCGCCGGGCGACCTGTTCGCCCTGGGCGGCGTCCTGGTGTTCGCCGTCACCGGCCACGGGCCGTTCAAGGGCGCCCAGGGAGCCGACGTCCTGAACCGCGTCCGGTACGAGGACCCGGACCTCACCGGGGTCCCGCCGTCACTGCTCCCGGACCTGACGGCATGCCTGGCCAAGGCACCGCCGACGAGGCCCTGGCCCACGGACCTCGCCGACCGGCTGGAGGACGGCCCCGGCGACTTCGCCACCCTGCTCCCCGGCCCGCTCCTCGCCGACCTCGGCCGCCGCGCCGCCGGGGTGTGGGACCTGCGCCCCGCCAGACTGCCCGGCCCCGCGCGCGAGCCGGACGGACCGCCACCCGCCGCACCCCTGTCGAGGCGGCGCCTGCTGCTCGCCGGCACGGGCACGCTGGCCGTGCTCGGCACGGGGGGTGCGCTCTGGGCGCGCTACGGCGCCGGCCCGGCGGGAACACCCCGTGCGGCGAAGCCGTCCCGGCCGCCCGGCCTGGCCCCCGACCCGCTGTGGACCTTCCCCGCCGGGGCCGAGACCACCGTCCAGGGCGTCAGCAACGGGGTGGTCGTCGTCTCCGTCGGCAACGAGGCCAAGCGGCGTTCGCTCGTCGGACTGGACGCCAGGACCGGAAAGCCGGTCTGGCACCAGCCCCGCTACGTGGCCTTCGTCGACTCGGGGGCGGGACAGCTCCTCCGGGAGTCACAGCTGAGCTGGGACGGGGACCACGACGGCCCGCTCTTCCGCCTCGACCCCGCCACCGGGGCCCTCACGCCCCTCTTCGGAGCGTTCGGCGCCGTGCTGCCGCTGTCGGACTGCGGTGTCACGGCCGTCGCCGACGGCACGCTGTACCTCAACGGCTTCGTGCGCCAGGGCCCGCGCCTGAGCCGGGTCCCGGCACTCGCCGCGTACGACATGGCCGGCGGGAAGCAGCTCTGGCTGAGACGGACGGGTGACCGGTACCCGTCGGGGCCCGGCGCGGCCACCGGCGACCTGCTCCTGTACAAGACGACCCAGGAAATCGTCGGCGTCGCACGCTCCGACGGGCAGGAACGCTGGCGGGTCAAGCTCACCACGGACGTCCTCTCCGACAACGTCCCCCTGACCGCCCGGGCGATGGCGGACGGCCGTGTCCACATCTGCGGGACCGAGGTCAGCGCGGTGGACACTGCCACCGGAAAGCTGCTCTGGCAGGCCCTCGCGGACCGGCCCGCGCCTCGCGGTGTGAGCAAGCGCTACGGGCATCCGGTCGTCCAGGACGGCACCGTCCACCTCATGGCCCTCGACGCCCCCGATCCCCGTGACCCGAACCCGCTCGCCTACACCAGCCTCATCGCGCTGCGGGCATCCGACGGCGCGGTGCAATGGGAGTACCAGACCCGGGTGCCCCTGCGGTACGACACACTGCCGCACATCCACGGGGGCACCTTCTACCTGGACACCGGCCAGGTCGCCCAGCCGCTGCTCCCCATCGGGCTCACGGCGCACCGCCCGCCCTGGACCTACCGGCGCGACACCCAGGACGACGGCCGCTCCTCCCCGACCGGGAACGGGAGCCGTACCGCCCTGCGCCTCGCGGACGGACGGCTCCACCTCTCCTGCGGCCCGGAAGTGATCACACTTCCCCTGGGCTAGGGAAGCTGGATGGCGTTCCAGTTCCAGCCGGCGTTGGCGGGGACGCTGTAGCTGGCGGTGAAGGGTTGGATGTGGCCTGCGTTGTCGGCGAGGCCGGTGAACATGGTGATGGCGCCGTCGGCGTAGCGGTACATCATGCCGATGTCGGTGCGGCGGTCTCCGTTGAAGTCTCCGGAGATGAGCTTCATGGAGTTCCGGTCCCAGCTGTTGGGGGGAACGGTGTAGCCGACGGTGTAGTTGCCGAAGCCGCCGTCGGGGTTGGTGAGGGAGCTGTAGAAGGCGATGGAGGAGTCGGCGTGGTGGTAGACCATGACGGCGTCGGAGCGGCCGTCGGCGTTGAGGTCGCCGGAGTGGAGTTCGATGGCGTTCCAGTTCCAGCCGGCGTTGGCGGGGACGCTGTAGCTGGCGGTGAAGGGTTGGATGTGGCCTGCGTTGTCGGCGAGGCCGGTGAACATGGTGATGGCGCCGTCGGCGTAGCGGTACATCATGCCGATGTCGGTGCGGCGGTCTCCGTTGAAGTCTCCGGAGATGAGCTTCATCGAGTTACGGTCCCAACTGGCGGGCGGAACCGTGTACCCGACGGTGTAGTTGCCGAAGCCGCCGTCGGGGTTCGTGAGGGAGCTGTAGAAGGCGATCGACGAGTCGGCGTGGTGGTAGACCATCACCGCGTCCGAGCGGCCGTCGCCGTTGACATCGCGCTGCGCACCCGGCCGGCGGGTCGTGTCCTTGACCCAGGCGTCCAGGTTGTCGATGCGCGCGGAGACCGCCCCGGTACGGGTCTCGGTGGCGGGCATGCCCAGGCAACCACCCTGCCATGAGCGGCTGTTGACGCCGACCAGCTCACCGGCCGCGTTCACGAGCGGCCCCCCGGTGTCGCCCTTGCAGATCGCGTCCGTGCCCTTGCCGGTGACCGCGAGGGTGGTGGCGTCGGCGGAGTTCGCGGTGAAGGCGCCGGTGTGGAGCTTGTCCGGCACCCACTGCGTTCTCGTACGTCCGAACCCGGCCGCGGTCATGTCGGCGCCCGCCGCCGGGGCGGCGCCGGCGCGTCTGATGCCCGTGATCCCGGTGGCGGGGGCGGCGAGCCTGGCCAGCACCAGGTCGCGGTCGGTGCGCGGTACGAGATCGGCGACCTCGACGGTCTTCCCGGTGCTCAGGGTGGCGGTGCTCCTCGACGCGGGCTTCCCGGCGGGGAGCGTGCTGCCGGGGGTGGAGGCGAAACAACTGGCGGCGGTGGCGATCCACCACTCGTCGAGCAGGGTGCCCGTACAGGCGCGGGAGGTGGCCTCGTCACCGATGTTCAGCCGCACGACGGAGGCGTACGATCCGGCGGCGGCCTCGGGACCGGCCACCGCCTGTGCGGGGGCCGCCGACATCAGGCCCGCCGAGACCACGGCGGCCGACAAGAGGAGGCCGGTCATCCGCGCCGGGCGCGGACGGGGTGCAAGCATGCTTCTTCCTTCGGTCGGACAGAGGTGGGGGAAGCGCGTGAGGCGGTGAGGCGGGTGAAGAGGTGGAGCGGCGGGCCTACTTGGCCGTGCGGATCTCCATCAGCATGAAGTCGCGGCCCTGCTCGTCCGCGCTCTCGCCGACCGGGGTCCAGGCGTTCTTGTTCACGTCGAACGTCTTCGACTCGGTGCCGACGGACATGTCCACCTTGGTGGTGTAGTCGTTGCCCTTGACCGCGAAGACCGCCGGGATCTCCATCGTCAGGTAGCCCTGGGTGCCGGTGACGCGGAAGCAGATCTTGTCGTTCGCGCGGGACCAGATCTCCAGCAGGCCGGTCGCACCGGTGCAGTCGGCGAGTGTGATGTGGCCGTCGCCGCGCTTGAGGGTGATGTGCTGCTCGGCGAGGATCTTGTCCGCGTTCGGGTAGCCGAAGTCCTCGATGGCGTAGCCCGGCCCCTCGTCGGCGACCGCCTGCAGGGAGGCGGTGTCGCCGGCGGCAGCCCCGCCGGTGGGCGCGCTCGCGAGCGCGAACCAGGCCAGGGCGCTCGCGGCCACGGCCGCGCAAGCGGTCCGCACCATTGCCTTACGTGCCTTCATCACTGTCCTCTTCGTCGGTCCCGGGGATTCCGGAACATGTTTCGGCGCGGAGGGGAAGGCCACTCTTAGGCCACATTTAAATCCCGCGCTCCCGTAAAGATCAAATCAATGTGACCGGTGTGTTTCGGGTCCCGAAAAAATACCGGGCGGTGGGAAAGCGGCAGGATAGTGAACCCCCGCGGCCACCCGTATGGAAACACCCGGTACGGCACTCGTCCATACGTGCAAACACTCTCAAACAGGGGCGATTTGGCTTCATTGAGAGTGAGCTGCGCCACTTTTGTTGGAAGTGGGGATTCCATATTCGGGGCGGGCAGAGGGATGCGGCCCTATTGCGTTGCGACGTCTGGTCAATACGCCGTGCGCCGCATAGGGTCCGATGCGCATCCGCCGTGTCCTCGGTCAACTCACCGACATGCCGCAGGCGCGGGAATGGCCAGAAAAACCCTCTGTCTGGCGACATGCCGACGTGCGCGCACTGCCCGCCAGGCGCCGATCCCGAAGGAATGTCTTGGACACCACCTATTGGAGCAGGCGGCGCATTCTCGGCGCCGTCGCCGCCACCACGGCCGCCGCCACCACCTCCAGCCTCGTCCTCAACCCCTCGGCGGCGTGGGCCGCCACACAGCGGGCGGGATCGGGCTTAGCCGCCGACGGTGGCGAGGGCGACCCCTTCCGGCTGCCCGACACCGACCGGGCCAAGGTCGTCAAGGCCTGGCTGCTGGGCGGCAAGGCCGTCCGCGCCGCCGCGGCCGCCGCACTGACCGGTTCCGACGCCGACGTACAGAACTTCCTGACCGTCAGACTCCCCGCGGAGACGGCGGTGGACAACCGCGTCGCGATCGTCACCTCCCTGGCGGGCGGCGGCAAGGGCACCCGGCGCGAGGCCGCCGCCGCACTCGGCGGCGGCGACGCCGCCATCGCCGCCTACCTCGCGGGCGGCTTCAAGAGCGCCATCGCCGAGGACCTGCGCGTGGCCACCTCCACCGTGATGGCCGTCGGCGGCAAGGCCGTCAACCGGGCGGGGAACACGGCGCTCAACGACGGCGGCCAGGGCGCTCTGGAGACCTTCCTCCTCGACGGCCAGTACACGGCCCGCCTGGAGGACATGCGGGTCGACGCCTCCAAGCTGATGGTGCAGGCGGGCCCGGAGGTGCAGAAGTACGCCTCCCGGGCCCTGTCCGGCACCCCCGGCGACATCGAATGGTTCCTGGACACCGGCCAGCACATCGCCCGGGCCCGCGACCAGGAGGCTTCGAAGATCCAGGAACTCGTCGCGGTGGTCCAGCGCGAGGGCAAGAGGGCCGACGCGATGACCAAACAGGCCGAAGAGGCCTCCGCCCGCGCCGTGGAGGCCGCTGCGAAGGCCAAGGAAGCGGCGGAGAAGGCCGCGTCCGAGGCCCAGGCGGCGCAGCAGGACGTGGCGAAGGCCGGCAGGGCGGCCCGTAAGGCCTCCGAGGCCGCGCAGGGTGCGGCCGACGCGGCACGGGTCGCCACCAGCGCCTCCCACGCCGCCATCCAGGCGTCCCGCCGCGCCGCCTACGCCGCGGCCGGCGCGAGCCAGGCGGCGGCCACCGCGGGCTCCGCCGCCGCCCAGGCCTACAGCGCCGCCATCGCCGCCTCCCAGGACGCCTCCCGGGCGGCCTTCGCCCGGGACGCCGCCGTCAACGCCCGGATGGCCGCCTCCCAGGCCCGCACCGCAGCCCAGGCCGCCGACCAGGCCGCGACCGCCGCTTCCCAGGCCGCGGGGGCCGGGTCGGCGGCCGCGTCCGCGGCACGCAACGCCGCCGCCGCGGCGGACGCCTCCGCGGCCGCGGCCGGTGCCGCCGGAGCGGCTCAGGCCGAGGCCGCCGAGGCCAAGCGCCAGGCGCAGATCGCCGGTGCGAACGCCCAGATCGCCACGAACGCCGCCGGTACGGCGCAACTGCTGGCGAACACCTCCGCGACGGCAGCCCGCGCCGCCCGCGACGCAGCGAACAGCGCGGCCGGACACGCCGACAAGGCCGCCACCGCCGCCGAATGGGCGGTCCAGTACGCGGGCCAGGCCGTCGACCACGCCAACAAGTCCACCGAGTTCGCCAACGAGGCCACGATGGCCGCGAACACCGCCACCGACGCCGTCACCCAGGCGGTCGCCGTGGAGCAGAGCGCGCGGGAGGCCGAATGGCAGCGCCTGGACCACGACATGCGACAGGCGACCGTGGAGACCCGCCAGCTCGCCCAGATCGAAGCGAGCGAGAAGGCCGGGTTCGCCCAGCGCCGCACCCAGGCCGAACAGGCCGAGCAGGCCACGAAGGACCTCGTCGCCCAGGCCGAGGCGGCGCTCCGGGCCGGTGATCTGGCGGGCGCCGCCACCCTCGGGCGCAAGGCGGCCCTCGCACTGATGGGCTCCCGGGGCTCCTGGTCCCAGGAAGCCGCACGGTTCGCCCTGGCCGGTACGGACGCCGACGTGCACGTCTGGGTCGACACCGACCGGCGGATCGCGCAGCGGCAGGACGACCGGGAGACCAGCCTCTACCTGGCCCGGACCTGCGCCCCGGACATCGCCCTGGCCGCCAGCCAGGCGCTGGCGAGCAACGACCCGGACGCCGCGACGAAGTTCCTCGGCGCGGGCGTCGTCCAGGCCGCCGCCATGGACAACCGCGTGGCCGTCAGCCGCGTCGCGGGCAACAGCCCCGGCCGGGCGGTGGCGAAGGCGGCGAACGACGCACTCGACGCCGGCACGCCCGAGGCGATGTACACCTTCCTCAGCAGTACGTACGAGGCGGCGCAGCAGGAGGACGACGCCGTCGCCACCGCCGCCCTCATCAGCACCGGAGGCCCTTACACCAAGGCCCATGCCCAGGCCGCGATGGAGGGACCGGCATGGATGCGCCGCAACTTCCTCGCCTCCGCCCAGTACAGGACGGCGCAGCTCGACCACGACTCGGCCACCCACATCGCCGCCATGCAGGGGGCGATCGCCGCCGCCGCGAAGATCGCGTACCGGGCGCAGGAGGACGCCGCCCGGGCCCAGGAAGCCGCGGCGAGGGCCCGTGACGCCGCCGCGGAGGCCGTGGAGTGGGCCCAGCGGGCGACACAGTCGGCGGCGCAGGCCGCCACCTCGGCACAGCAGGCCAACACCCTCGCCGCCAGCGCCGAACAGTCGGCCCGGTCGGCGCAGGCCTCGGCGGACAGGGCGAAGCAGGCGGCCGCGGTCGCGCGCACCGCCGCACGCTCGGCGAACCACTCCGCCAACCGCGCCGTGGACTCCGCCTTCCAGGCGGTCGCCTCGGCCAACTCCGCCCAGTCCTCCGCCACTTACGCCTACACCTCGGCCGCCCAGGCGGGCCGGAGCGCGCAGGAAGCGGCGCAGGCCGCGCACGAGGCGCTCGGGATCGCCGTGCAGCAGCGGGCCGCCGAGGTCGCGGCGGAGGCCAGGAGGGCGGCGGAGGAGGCACAGGCGGCCAAGGACGCCGGCCGCAACCCCTGCGACATCCCGGACAACGACAGCGTCAAGGGCGGCCTTCCCTGGTGGAAGGAGGACGCGCGGTGGCTGGCGGACGCCACGAACGCCCTCAGCATCATGTTCGGGTTCGCCGCGGCCTTCACCGGCCTCGCCGGCCTGGCCATCGGTGTGTTCTTCCCGCCCGCCGTTCCCTTCGTGGAGCACCTCGCCAGCGGCTTCGCGTACACCTCCCTGGCCTTCGGCGGACTCAGCACCCTGTTCACCGGCATCGGCTACGGATGGACGAGCAGCCAGTTCAAGTCGTCCATGGCGAGCACCGCCCTGGGCGTCCTGACCTTCGGCCAGTCCTTCTGGATCGGGAAGCTCGGCACCCTCGGCGGCAAGGCCGTGGCTCCTGTGGCCACGAAGCTCACGCAGTTCGGGCACGACCTCATCTCGCCCGTGACCGGGGTCCTGTCCATGTTCTAGACGGCGGGAGGACGGCGGGAGGACGCGGGCGGGAGGACGGCACGCACCGGGGCGGGGCCGACGGCGGACGGGCCGCCGGCCCCGCCCGGGCTGCCACGGCGCTCACTCCAGCAGCGCCGCCACCGGGGACATCGGGTCCCAGCCGGGGTCCCGTCCCGTCAGTCGGGCGGTGACGCGCGACCAGGCGTCCGGGTCGGTGCCGAGGCGGGCGGCGACCAGACCGGTCAGCTCGGCGAGGGCCGCGCCCGCCTGGGCCGGGGCGTCGGTGCGGCGTCCGGCCGCGCCCAGGTAGGCCAGCGTCACCGCCGCCGGGGCCGCCGTGTGCAGCAGGTCGGAGCCGGTGAGCGCGCCCGACGCCAGCAGCCCGTCCAGCTGCGCGGTGGGCGGGCAGTGGTACAGCCCGCCCAGACCGTACCGGGCGCGGGCCCGGGTCAGCTCCGGGCCGCCGGGCAGCCCCTGGGCTCCGGGCTCGTCCAGCAGACGGGCGTGGCGCAGCCGCAGATCCGCCGGGGCGCCCCGCAGGTTCACCAGGAGCCGCCAGTTCGGGAGCGGATCCTCCTCGTGCGCCGCCTCCAGGGCCGCCCAGTCGTACCCGACGAGCGCGGCCCCCGCGGCGCTCGCCGTCTGCCAGGGGTGCTCGGCCTTCCGCAGCCGCGCGACGAGCTTGGCCGGAGCCAGCTCACGGTCGGCCCGCGCCCGCAGCACCGCCGCCGGGTCGGCGGATCCGAGGGCCTTCACGCACAGCTTCGTGACGGCCTGACCGAGCAGATCCCGGGACACGAGAGCGGCCAGCCGCCCGGCGCCGCCGTGCTCGACCAGGTTCAGGCAGCCCAGCACCTGCTGGACGAGGCCCAGTTCGGAGCCCTGGCGGACGAACACCTCCTCGATCAGCTCCGGTTCGGCCGAGGACAGCCAGCGGGTGCCGCCGGCCGGGGAGGCGGCAGGGTCGGCCCGCAGCTCCGCCAGGGCCAGGGACCCGACCGTGGGGCCGTCCCCGGCGGACCGGGGACGGGACCGGGCCACGACGCGGCGCGCGAGGTGCTGCGGGCAGCCGCGGTGCAGCAGGACGAGGTCCACCTCGGGATCGTCGAGGCCGACCAGCCGCTCCGCCGTCGCCTCGGACAGGCGGCGCCCGTACGAGGCGAGGAGCCGCAGCGCCCGCGGCTCGCGCAGGGCCAGCAGCCGGTCGAGGACCACGTCCGGGACGGTGTCGTGGCGCAGCGCGTACGCGGCGAGCAGCCAGGGGCCGTCGGGCCCCAGGAGCGGGAGGACGGCGTCGACCACCTCGGCGTCGGCCAGGCACAACAGGGTGCCCGCCGGCCAGACCCACAGGTGGTTGCCGCGCTCCGCCAGCCGGATCGCCTCGTCGGGAGTACGGGGGCGGGGCGTGGACGTACCCGCCGCCGGCTCCTCCAGCGGACGGCCGAGGCCGGCTCCTCCCGCGCCGCCGGACCGGGCGAGGCGCAGCAGCTCCACCCAGCTGAGCCCGTCCGGGCCCGTCCCCGCAGCCGGCCCGCCGGCCGCCGCAGCCGTCTCCGCCAGCCGCAGCCAGGCCTGCGGATCGGCACCGAGTTCGCTGCGCAGCAGGCGGGCGACGGCGGCCCGCCACGCGCCGGGGAAGCACAGCCGCCGCCAGTCGTGCGGGAGCCGCAACAGCCGCCGCGCCGGGATCAGGCCCGGCAGCTCGTCCGCCGGGAGGAGGCCCTGGACGTAGGCCCGTTCGGTGGCTTCGGCGCTGGAGCCCCAGGTGTCCGGAAGCTCCCGCCGGACCTCGTCGCGGTCCGGCGGGGTGTGCCAGCCGCCCGCCGGGGCCGCCACGCCCCGCGCCGCGCAGGCACGGACCAGCCACTGCGGGGTGCCGAGTCCGGGGGAGTCCGCCTGGCGGTGGTGCGCGAGGAACCGCAGGACACCGGGCTCGTCGGGCAGCGGGGCGCCCTCGGGCGCGAGGGCGCGGAGCAGGTCGAGCGCCGCGAGCCCGGCCCGCTGCACCGGCGTACCGGGAGCCCGCGGCGGCTCGAAGACCACCGGCGGGTCGGCCGGCGCGGCGGGACCGGCCGCGGGCCCGTCGGGCCGGGCTCCGGTCCGGCCGGGGTTCGGGGCGGTGGGCGAGGGCGGGGCGGTCCGGGCCGCGGCGGTGATGAGTTCCCGCAGGGTGCCCCGGTGTTCCGGCAGCAGGGTGTCCAGTGCGGTCCAGGCCTCGGGGTGGTCGCCGAGGTGGGCGGCGGTGAGGGCGCGCAGTTCGGCGAGGGCGGCGGCCGGGAGGAGGGAGCGGTCACCGAGCACCGCCAGCGCCTTCACCGCCTCCACCGCCGGGCGGGCCGTGCGGATCAGCTCGACGGGATCGAGCAGCCCGGCCGCGACCACCCCCTCCGCCCACCGTGCGGCGCCCGGGTCGAGGGGCTCCTCGGCCAGCCGCCGCGCGGGAAGGCGGACGTTCCCGGTGCGCCGGCCCGCCGTCCGCCAGGGCTCGTTCAGCACGCTCAGCCGGAACGCCAGCCGCTGCGCGTCGTCGGCGTCCTGGTGCCGGGCCAGCTCCTCGCAGGCCCTCGGCATGAAGGGGGACTTCGCGTGCGCCTCGGCGAGGGCCGCCACGTCCTGGACGTACGGCTCCGCCAGCAGGTCGCGCAGGCTGCTCGTGCCCCGGGTGGTGGCCAGCAGGCCCGGCAGCCGCGCCGGGTCCTCGTACGGTTCGCACCGCTCCCGCAGCCGGCGCAGCGCCCCCGGACCGTCCGCCTCCGCCTCCGCCTCGGCCAGCGCGCCGGTGACGGCCGCGACCACGGGCCCGGCCAGGTGCCGGGCGGTGGCCGGGTCGGCCAGTAGAGCGCGCACCGCCCCGGCCCCGGCGCACTCCCACACCCTGACCAGCGCGTACTGCTGGGCGACCGTGCGGACGCCGTGGTGCAGAGCCCGCGCGACGAGCTGCGGATCACCCGAGCCGAGCAAGGGGGTGAGCCAGGTGCCGGGGAGGCGGGCGCCCGGGTCGGTCAGTTCGGCCCGCAGCTCCGCGTCCATGGGTACGGCGGCCGACCGGTGTGCGAGGGTGCGGCGCAGCGACTGGGTGGCGCGCGGGTTGCGGTACACGGCGGCCCCGACACGGGCGTCCCCGACGGCCACCAGCCGGGCCAGCACCCGCGTGTCGAGGCGGGAGTGGCGGGCGAGCGCGACCCGGATCCGGGAGTCGCCGTACTCCGTCACGGCGCGGACGGCGACCGGGCCGGGCAGTGACCCCGAGGCCAGCAATGCGTCGAGGGTGCGGTCCGGCAGCGCGGCCAGGGCCACCGCCGCGTGCTCCGCCGGGGCGTGCTCCAGCAGCAGGGCCAGCGTGGTGTGGACGCTGCGGGGCGCGGGCGCGCGGACCTCACCCGGCGCGGCGGCCGGGGCGGGCGGCGGTACCTCGGCCAGCAGCGCGGGCAGCGTGCCCTTGTGGGCGGCGAGCGCGTCGTGCGCACCGAGCCACCGCTCGGCGCGGTCCCCGAGGTGTTCCCGTACCAACTGCCGCAGCAGCGCGGCGGTTTCGCCGTCGACGCCACCGGCGGCCGCGACGCCCGCCCCGACGGTACGCGCCGGGCGCCCCTCCGCCACGAGCCGCAGCCCGGTCCCCATCGGCACCGAGGGTGCCGGGGCAGGGGTGGACGCGAGGAGGGTGCGCAGCACCTGACCGGCCGAACTGTCATGCGAGTACGTCATGGAGCCATGCTAGGAAGGGGGTCTGACATCCTCAGCAGACCGGCCGCCGCCCCGCGTCCCGCGCCGCCTCCTCCTCCGCCGCCACGGGTGTCGGAAGCTCCAGGTCCGGCTGGCCGAGCGCGATCAGATGCCCCGTCAGCCCGGCGCTCACCCCGCCGCCCTTCGCTACGACCCGGCCCGTCGACACCGCCGTCAGGGTGCCGAGCGCGGCGACGTACGCGACGAAGCTGTCCGTGTCCCGGCGGTGGCGGGCCGGATCCCGGAAATCGCCGAGCGCCGGGTAGCCGTCCTGCCCGGTGAACGTGTACGAGGTGGTCACCAGCCGGTAGCTGACGTCCAGCCGCAGCGCCGCGCCCCCGATGCGCACGTCGGCGGGGGACACCCGGTCCCCGGCGCGCCCCGCCGCGTCGAAGGAGTACCGGACGTTGTCCGACACCGCCAGCGGCGCGTACGTCAACCTGCCGCCCGCGTCCAGCGCCCACTGCTGCTCCAGCGCGTCGTGCAGCTGCCGGCCGCTGACGGTGGCCGTGACCAGGGGGCTGCCGTACCCGACGGCCCGCCAGGCCCGTTCGAAGCTGACCGGGTCCTCCACGGCGGAACCCAGCAACAGGTCCGTGTTGACGACACTGCGGCCGGTCCTCGGGGCCAGCGCGATCAACGCCAGGTCGGCGTGGCCGCCCCCGGGGCGGGGACTGGTGTCGAAGGAGTCCGGGGCCTGCCCCGACGCCCACAGCGCCCAGTCGGCGACGAGGTTGCCCATCGTGCTCTCGCCGGACGGTGACAGGGCCCGGCGGAAGGAGGCGCGCTGCCGGCCGATGGCCGCCGCCCCGTGCCGGGCCGCGTAGCCGTTCCAGTGGTCGACCACCGTGTGCATCTGCGGATCCGGGGTGACGTCACGGGTGTTGGGATGGTTCGTCGAGGTGGTCAGCTCGCGGACCACCGCCCCGGTGTCCGGGTCGAGGCGCAGCACGATCTCGTTGACGATCTGCCCGTGGCAGCCGGCCTCGACGAACGGCCGCGGCCGCCCCGCCGGGTCGGGCAGCATCATCGTGAAGGCGCAGTGCCAGTGCCCGGTCACGATCGCGTCGATGTCGGCGGACACGCGCAGCGCCAGGTCGTACGCCGGTCCGCTCGGGTCGGTGCCCGAGTCGAAGGCGGATCCGGCGACCGCCCCGTCGTGCATGCTCAGCACGATCGCATTGACCCCGCGCGCCTTCAGCTCGGCGGCGCAGCGGTCGGCGGCGGACAGCTCGTCCAGGGTGGTCAGGCCCGGCTGGAAGGAGTTGGAGAACCGCTCCGTGCCCACGGCCGTCAGATGGATGAAACCGACGGGCAGCTGACGGCCGCCCGGGGCCTGGACCCATTCGATGTGGTACGGCGGCAGGACCGTCGCCCCGGCCGGGCCGCCCGCGACGGCGTTCGCGCTGTAGTAGCGGAAGTCGGCTCCGGGGAAGCGCCGTCCGCGCGAGTCCGGGAACGAGTTGGTGCTCCCCGCCCCGTCGTACGGGACGCCCTGCTCCATGTGCTGCACGAGGAACCCGGGCGTGCGGTCGAACTCGTGGTTCCCGGCGGTCGCGAAGTCCAGCCCCAGCAGGTTGAGCGCCTCGATCGTCGGCTCGTCGGCCAGGGTGAAGGCGGGGAACTCCCAGCCCGAGAAGAGGTCGCCCGGCGCGAAGAAGAAGGAGTTCGCCCGCCCGGCCCGCAGCCGCTCCAGGTGCGTGGCCATGTACGCGACCCCGCCCACCGTGTACTTCTGCCCGCCCGCCCCCGTGAGGACCGAGTCCCGGGCCGGGGCGGCGCTCAGGTAGCCGTGCAGGTCGGTGATGTTCAGCAGCTGCACGTCCACGTACCCGGCCGCGCTCGCGGCGTCGGACGCCGCGCGGGTGGCCGCGGCGGCGGTACCGGTGACGGTCCGCAGGCCGAGGGCCCCCGCCGCGGTCAGGAACACGCGCCGGCCGATTCCGTCCATGGCCACTCCCGGGGCGATGTGCGAGGGGTACGAGGGGTAGGAGAGCTGCGATGAGACACGCTCCCGCCCAGTCTTCCCGCCCCGTACGGCCGTCCGGTGTGCGGCGCGGGCCCGCGGGACGAAACTCGGGCGAATTCCGTTCCCGCGGGCCCCTGTTCGGGTGTGTCAGTGCCCGAAGGCGAACCAGTTGACGCTGACGAAGTCGGCGGGCTGGCCGCTGGTGAAGGTCAGGTACACGTCGTGGGTACCGGTGACCGCCGAGATGTTGGCCGGGATCGTCCGCCAGCTCTGCCAGCCGCCCGTACCGGCCACCGAGAAGCTGCCGACCGGGGCGTTGGAGCGGCTGTCGAGGCGGACCTCGACCAGCCCGCTGACCCCGCCGGACGCGCCGCTCGCGACCCGGGCGTAGAACTGGGTCGCCGCCGTGGAGCCGAAGTCCACCCCCTTGTACTGGGCCCAGTCGCCGTTCGCGGCGGCGGCGACGGCCTGGCCGCCGCCGGTGTCGGTGGTGGTCGTGGTGGTCAGGCCCGCCTGGGCGTCGTGGGACTCGGCCTGGAGGGTGGCGTACGCGTCACGGTGCCCGGCCGGCGGGGGACTCGAGGGCGCAGTGCCGGTCGGCGTGGGCGTGGGGGAGGGCGGGGTGGTGCTGTCCGTGCCGCCGCGCCACACGGCGACGTAGTCCACCGTCATGGGGTGGCCGGGCTGCGTGCCCGCGTCGGGGCCGCCCCCGAAGGCAGCCGGGAACTGCCCGCCCATGGCGACGTTGAGGATCAGGAAGAAGCCGTGGTCGGTCGCCGCGTTCCAGGTGGAGGCGTCCATCTGGTCCGCGCGGACGGTGTGGAAGTTGACGCCGTCCAGGTAGAAGCGCACCTGCTGCGGGCTGGTCCCGCGGTCCCATTCGGCGGCGTACGTGTGGAAGCCGGCCTGGCAGCTGAGCGGGGAGCAGACGCGCTGGCCGCCGATGCCCGAGGTCTCGTTGCAGGGGCCGCCGGGGCTGGTGCCGCAGTGCATCGTGGCCCACTCGTTGTTGATGCCCTGGACGTTCTCCATGATGTCGATCTCGCCGACGCCCGGCCAGTTCCACCAGTTGCCGCGGTAGGGGGCGCCGAGCATCCAGAACGCGGGCCAGTACCCCTTCGCGGCCGCACCCGTGACGTCCGGCATCCGGATGCGGGCCTCGACGCGCAGCTTGCCGCCCGCCGGGGGCTGGAAGTCCGAGCGCCGGGACTCGATCCGGCCCGAGGTCCAGTTCCCGGCGGCGTCGCGCTGCGGGGTGATGCGCAGGTTCCCGGCGCCGTCGAGCGACACGTTGGAGGTGGAGGCGGTCATCGTCTCGATCTCGCCCGTACCGAAACCGGCGGGTCCGCCCGGGTAGCTCGTGCCGGTCGTGTACTGCCAGTCGGCGCCGTTCACCCCGGAGCCCGCCGGACCGTCGAAGTCGTCGCGGAAGACCGACGTCCAGCCGGGCGGGTCGGCGGGGACGGAGGCGTTGGCGGGCATCGAGACGAGCACGGCGGCGGCCGGGACGAGTAACGCGGCCACGGCGAGGGCCAGACGCCTCAGCGTCCGGCGGGGCGCGGAGCCCTCGCGCGGGGGATTCTCTCTCATCGGAACCCTCTCTCAGGGGTCGGCTGTGCACAGGGACGAGAGCGCTCTCAGCCATCGAGTGCGCGGCAGCTGTGCTCCTCCGTGCCGTCTACGGGCAAGAAGTGAACACAGGGACAGGGGGGAGCGGCGCTGCGCCTTCGGCTACTGAACCGCCGCGGCCTCGCCGGGCAGTTCGCCCCGGGCGACCACCTCGGCGTACCAGCGGGCGCTGTCCTTCGGGGTCCGCCGCTGCGTCGCGAAGTCGACGTGCACGATGCCGAAGCGCTTGCTGTAGCCGTGCGCCCACTCGAAGTTGTCCAGCAGCGACCAGAGGAAGTACCCGCGGACGTCGGCCCCGTCCGCGATGGCCCGGTGCACGGCGGCCAGATGGGTCCGCAGGTACGCGATCCGCTCGGTGTCGCGGACCCGGCCCCGCGGATCGACGTGGTCCTCGTACGCCGCCCCGTTCTCGGTGACCAGCAGCGGGACGCCGGGCAGTTCGTCGCGCAGCCCCGTCAGCAGCCCGTGCAGTCCGTCGGCGTCCACCGGCCAGTCCATGGCGGTCCGGGGCCCCGGCAGACGGGGGAACCGTACGTGGCCCTCGGCCGCGGGCCAGGGCGAGGGCCGGGCGGAGCTGCCGGCCGCGACGACGGTGGGCGCGTAGTAGTTGACGCCCAGGGAGTCGATCGGCGCGGAGACGGTCCGCAGGTCGCCGTCCCGGACGAAGGACCAGTCCGTCAGCGGCGCGGTGTCGCGCACCAGGTCCTCCGGGAGGCGCCCGTGGAAGACGGGATCGAGGAAGATCCGGTTGCCCAGCGCGTCGATCCGCCGGGCCGCGTCCCGGTCGGCCGCCGAGTCCGTCAGCGGCCGCACCGCGTGCAGGTTCAGGGTCAGGGAGACCTCCGCCGGAGCGGGCAGCGCGGCCCGCAGCGCCCCGACGCCGAGCCCGTGCGCGAGGTTGAGGTGGTGCGCGGCGCGCAGGGCCGCGGCCGGGCTGGTGCGCCCCGGGGCGTGCTCGCCGGAGGAGTAGCCGAGGAAGGCCGCGCACCAGGGCTCGTTGAGGGTGGTCCAGGTCGCCACCCGGTCCCCGAGCGCCTGCGCCGTGAGCGAGGCGTACGCGGCGAAGTGCTCGGCGGTCTCCCGCCGGGGCCAGCCGCCCGCGTCCTCCAGCTCCTGCGGCAGGTCCCAGTGGTAGAGCGTGGCGACCGGCCGGATCCCGGCCTCCAGCAGGGCGTCGGCCAGCCGCCGGTAGAAGTCCAGGCCCTTCTGCACGGCGGGCCCGCGCCCGGTCGGCTGGACCCGGGGCCATGCCACGGAGAAGCGGTAGTCGCTCACGCCGAGGCGCTTCATGAGGGCGACGTCCTCGCGCATGCGGTGGTAGTGGTCGGTGGCGACGTCCCCGGTGTCACCGCCGCTGACCCGGCCCGGCGTGTGGCTGAAGGTGTCCCAGATGGACGGCGTACGGCCGTCCTCGGTGGCGGCGCCCTCGATCTGGTAGGCGGCGGTGGCGGTGCCCCAGCGGAAGCCGCGGGGGAAGCGCAGCCCGGCCGGGGTCCGGGGGCGCGGGTCGACAGTGGTCATCAGAGCGGAACTCCTCGGGGAGGAAGGATGGTTGCCATGGGGGGGAGGGAGGGCTCAGCCCTTGACGGCGCCCTGCATGATGCCGCCGACGATCTGCCGGCCCAGGAGTCCGAAGACCAGCAGGACGGGCAGGGTCCCGAGCAGGGTGCCCGCCATGATCACGGACTGGTCGTGGACGTAGCCGCCGCCGAGCTGGCGCAGCGCGACCTGGACGGTCGGCTCCTGCGAGGAGAGGGCGACGACGGGCCAGAAGAAGTCGTTCCAGGAGGTCATGAAGGTGAGCAGGCCCAGCACGGCCATGCCGGGGCGCGCGATGGGGAGCACGACCGACCGGAAGATCCGGGCGGTGGAGGCGCCGTCGACGCGGGCCGCCTCGATCAGCTCGTCGGGCAGGGACTGCACCAGGATCTGCCGCATGAAGAACACGCCGAAGGCCGACACGAGCCCGGGCAGCACCACGGACTGGAGCTGGTTGACCCACTGGAGCCGGGCGATGAGCATGAACAGCGGGATCACCGCGAGCTGCGGCGGGATCATCATGGTCGCGACGGTCAGGCTCAGCAGCATGCCGCGGCCGCGGAAGCGCAGTTTGGCGAAGGCGAACCCGGCGAGCGTCGAGCACAGCACGGTTCCGACCGTGACGGAGCCGGAGACGATCAGGGAGTTGAGCAGGGCCCTGCCGATGTCGGCCTCCACCAGGACCTGTCGCAGGTTGTGCCCCAGGTTCGGTCCGGGCAGCAGGGAGGGCGGGGTCCGGGCGAGGTCCGCGTTGGAGCGGGAGGCGGCGACGATCGTCCAGTAGAACGGGAACGCCGAGACGAGGACCGCGATGCCCAGGACCGCGTGGGCGATCCGTCCGCCGTGCCGGCCCCGCCCGGCCCGGCTCCGCGGCGGCCTGCCCGGCCCGCGCCCGGACCGGCCGCGGCGTCCCTCCGGGGCGGCGGGAGGCCCGGCGGGCGGTGCGGCGAGTGCGGTCATCGGCCCGTCTCCTTCCGTGAACGGCGTCGCGCGGCCAGGGCGTTGGCTCCGACCAGCAGCAGGATCAGCAGGAACATCACCCAGGCCACGGCGGCCGCCCGGCCCAGGTGGAAGAAGCCCCACCCCTGTTCGTAGAGGTAGAGGCCGAGCGTCTGGTACTGGTGCGAGATGCCGCCCGAGACCGAGCCCTCGAAGAGCAGCGGCTCACCGAAGAGCTGGGTGGCCCCGATCGTCGAGACGACGGTGGTGAAGACGATCGTGGGACGCAGCCCGGGCAGCGTCACGTGGACGAACTGCCGCCACCGGGAGGCCCCGTCGAGCTCCGCGGCCTCGTACAGCTCCTCGGGGATGGTCTGCATCCCCGCCAGGTAGATCAGCGCGTTGTAGCCCGTCCAGCGCCACACGACGATCGAGGAGACGGCCAGCTGCGAGGCCAGTGTGCCGCTCTGCCAGTCCACCGGGCCGACGCCCGCCAGCGAGAGCAGCTGGTTGACGAGCCCGAAGTCCCGGCCGAAGAGCTGGGCGAAGACCAGGGTGGCGGCGGCGACGGAGGTGGCGTAGGGCAGCAGCATCGCGGTACGGAAGAAGGTGCGGGCCCGCAGCTTGTGGTTGAGGAGGTGCGCCAGCCCCAGGGCCATCGCGAGCTGCGGGACGGTGGACAGCACGCCGATGGTGAAGGTGTTGCGCAGCGCGAGCCAGAAGTAGGTGTCGGAGAGCAGCGCCGTGTAGTTGCCGAACCCCCGCCACCGCATCTCGCCGGGTGTCTGGAGCTCGACGCGGTAGAGGGAGACGAAGGCGGTGTAGAGCAGCGGGAAGAGGCCGAAGGCCGCGAAGAGCGTGAAGAACGGGGCGACGTACGCGTACGGGGACAGCGCGCTCCAGGAGCGGCGGCGGGCCGCCGCCGGCCGGGGCACGGGTGTGGACGGGGGCGGCGGCCCGGGTGCGGGCGGGCTGGCGGTGAGGGTCATGGGCGCGGCCCTTCGGAGGAGGCGGCGGACGGGCGTGCGTGCGTACGGTGGCGGGGGGAGGGGCCGTCAGCCGGTGGCGTTGCGGACGCCCTTGCGCGCGTTCTCCCAGGCCTTGTCCGGTGCGGTGCCCTTGCGCTCGACCTCGCTCAGCGCGTTGACGATCTGGTCCGCCACGCTCTTGTCGCCGACACCGAGCACCTGCACGGGGGAGGCCTTGGCGGCCTCGCCGAAGATCCGGCCGATGGGCGCGTCGGAGAAGTACGGGTCCTTGACGTCGGCGACCTTCGCGATCGCCCCGGTGGAGGACGGGAAGGAGCCCTGCGCCTCGAAGAGCCGGGCCTGCTGCTCGGGAGCGGTGAGCCACTTGACGAGCTCGTACGCCTCCTTCTTGTGCTTGGCGGCGCGCGGGACCGCCAGGTAGGAGCCGCCCCAGTTCCCCGCGCCGCCCGGCAGCCGGGCGACGTCCCACTTGCCCTTGCCGGCCTCGCCCGCCTGGCCCTTGATGTAGCCGAGCATCCAGGCCGGGCACGGCATCGTCGCGAAGGACCCGGCGGCGAAGGCCTGGTTCCAGGGCGGCGACCACTGGTCGAGCCCGGCGCTCAGCCCGTCCCCGGCGGCCCGTACGGAGGTGTCCCAGGCGCGCTTCACGGCCGGGTTCGACTCGTAGACCAGCGCGCCGGAGGAGTCGTAGTAGCGCTCCTTCTCCTGGCCGACCATGACCTGGTAGAGGCTGCCGACGCTGTCGATCCAGGCGCTCTTCTCCGGGGCGTTCTTCTTGTACTGGCGGCCCAGCTCGAGGTAGCCGTCCCAGCCCGGCCACTTCGCGGCCAGCTCCTCGCGGTCGGTGGGCAGCCCGGCCTTCTCGAAGAGGTCGCGGCGGTAGCACATCGCCTCGGGGCCGACGTCGGTGCCCAGGCCCAGCACCTTCCCGTCCCCGGTGACCGCAGCCGACCACTTGGCCTCGGCGAAGGAGTCCTTGAGGGACTGCGCCCCGTACGCCCGCAGGTCCTCGAACCTGTCCGCCTGCTGCCGGGTGACCGAGGCGATCCGGCCGACCTCGATGCCCTGCACGTCGGCGAGACCGCCGCCGCCCGCGAGCCGGGTCTGCAGCGACTTCCAGTAGTCCTGCTCGTCCTCGGTGTCGGTCTGCTTGACCTTCACTCCCGGGTGGAGCTTCTCGTACTCGGCGTAGAGCCCGGCCTCCTCGTAGCCGAACGAACCGAACAGGTCGACGGTCAGCGTGACCCCGCCCCCCGGACCCGCGGCGTCGGAAGGGCCCTGCGGGGAACCTGATCCGCAGGCGGCCAGCAGCGCTCCCGCGAGGGCGACCGCACCCAGGCGGACGGCGGCGCTCCTGGCGCTGGCGGTGGCGGCTCGGGCTGTGGGCCGGGCTGTGGGCATGGGTGACCTCTCCTCGACGTGGGGCGGGGTACGGCCTGAGGAACGAGAGCTTGAGAGCGCTCTCAAAGGCTGCGTCAGGAGCGTGCCCCCGGCCGGAAGGTCCCGTCAAGACCTGAACGCGTAACGGCTGCGCACAGCGCGCCGGTTGATGACCGGAAACCGGTGGTGTGCACGCGCCGGGCGGGACCCTCCCCGGCGGGATCAGGCCGAAGCCCTGCGCACCAGCCTGGTCGGCGTGATCAGCGAGGACGGGGTCACCGCACCCGCCCGGTCCCGGTCCAGCGCCCGGAGCAGCAGCCGGGCCATCAGCCGGCCCATGCCCTCGATGTCCTGGTGCACCGTGGTCAGCGGCGGATCCGTCGACTCGGCCACCGACCGCATGTCGTCGAAGCCCACCAGCGCCACGTCCTCGGGCACCCGGCGCCCGCGCTCGCGCAGGACGCGCAGCGCCCCCACCGCCATCAGGTCACTGGCGGCGAACACGGCGTCGAGGTCCGGGCGCCGGTCCAGCAGCTCCGCCATCGCCCGCGCCCCGCCCTCCTCCGTGAAGTCCCCGTCGGCCACCATCAGCGGATCCGTGTCCACCAGCGCGTCCCGGTAGCCGTCGAGCCGGTCCGTCGCCGACGTCATGTCACCGGGGCCCGCGATGTGCGCGATCCGCCGGCGGCCCAGACCGATCAGGTGCCGTACGGCCTCACGCGCGCCGCCGCGATTGTCGGCGTCCACGTACGCCACCGCGCCCGGCCCGCCCGGACCGGGCGTCCAGCCGGGACGCCCGCCGTACACCGTCGGCAGGCCGATCCGGCCCGCGATCGAGGGCAGCGGGTCGTCGGTGTGCAGGGAGAAGGCGAGGGCGCCGTCGACGTGGCCGCCGGCCAGGTACCGCGCGATCCGGTCGTAGTCCTCGGGCCCCTCCACCAGCAGCAGCACCAACTGGGTGTCGTTGGCGGTCAGTTCCTTGCTGATGCCGCGGATCTGGACGGAGAAGAAGGGGTCGGAGAAGATCCGCGGCTCCGGCTCGGCGATGATCACGGCGACGGCCCCGGTGCGCCGGGTGACGAGCGTACGGGCCGCCGGGTTGGGCACGTAGCCCAGCTCCTCCACCGCCTCGCGCACCTTCTCCACGACCGGTCTGCGGACCCCCGCGCCGCCGTTGACCACCCGCGAGACCGTCGCCCGGGACACCCCGGCGCGCGCGGCGACGGCTTCCAGTGTGGGGCGCTGTCCTGTGGGCTGCTGCGGCACGGCGGACCTCCTCGTCGGTCGCAGTCGGCTGCGGGCGGCTGCGTCGGACCCAGCGTATCCGCTGCCTCCGAGCCCTGAGAGCGCTCCCGGCAACCCGACGGGCCGACCCCGGACGGAACCCGTCGCGGCCCCGCACCGGCCGCAAGGCCACCCGGCCGCGCGGACGTTCAGGTGCGGCGGCCACCCCGCCGCCGGGCCTTCGCCGCGTGCGACGGGGCGTCCGAGTCGGACAGGGCCGCCGTCAGCGCGGCGTGGTCGGAGACCGTCAGGTCGGCGTAGCGCAGGGCGAACCGGCCGACGGCCTCGTCGAAGACGTCCCCGGCCCCCAGGTAGCCGGCGATGGCGAACCGGTCGCCCGTACGGGCGTGGGCGCGGGCCAGGGTCCGGCCGCACAGCCGCGCGTAGCCCTCCAGCATCAGCGGGTCCATGGTGGCCACGTCCGCCGTGCCCTTCATGTCGCGCAGCTGACGCCAGTAGAAGTGCCGCCCCCGGGCCCGGTGGCCCAGCCGAGGAAGATGTCGCCCGCCGCCTGCAGCAGCCGCTGCCCGGCCACCACCCGGTGCCCGGCGTGGCGGTGCCGGGAGGCGCCCGCATGGGCCTCAAGGACCGACGGGCCGGCCTCCTTGACCTGGAGGAACAGCGGATCGCCCGGGTCCCGGCCGGTCAGCAGCACCACGTAGCAGCGGGTCCCGACGCTGCCGACCCCCACCACCTTCCGCGCCACGTCCACCACCTGGAAGCGGTCCAGCAGCAGACGCCGTTCCTCCGGGAGCGTGGACCGGTAGTCCGCGAACACCCGCCGCACCGTCTCGGAGTCCGCCTCCCCGGCCGGGTCCAGCAGCGGCGGATCGCTGCGGATCCGCAGCGATCCGTCCACCAGCTCGGTCAGCTTCTCCAGCGCCTGGAGACTGGTCCGCCGCCGGGCCCGCTCCAGCGCCGACGCCACCCGCTCCCGGTCCCGCCGCCGCACCAGCGGCAGCACCTCCGCGCTGTCCACCCGCTCGTACCAGACGGCCAGTTCACCGAGCCCGGCCAGCCGGCGCATGTTCCGCCGGTACGCGGCCGCGGCTGCCGCCGCCGACCTGCGGGCGGCCTTGTCGCCGTGCCCGTTCTCCCGCGCGGCGACGGCCACGCTCGCCGCCAGCCGTTTGACGTCCCATTCGAAGGGGCCGGGCTGCGTCTCGTCGAAGTCGTTCAGATCGAACAGCAGGGCCCGCTCCGGCGAGGCGAACAGACCGAAGTTCAGCAGGTGAGCGTCCCCGCACAGCTGCACCAGCAGCCCGGTGTGCGGCATCGCCCCGAGGTCGCCCGCCATCACGGCGGCCGCTCCCCGCAGGAAGGGGAAGGCGCCCGCCGCCATCCGCTCGTACCGGATGGGCAGCAGCTCCTGCACCCGGTCGGCGCCCTGCGCGGCCAGTACCGCCACCGGATCCGGGCGGCCCTCCAGCCGGGGCGTCGCGGCGTGCTCCGAGCGCGGCAGCCGCTTGCGCCGCGCCCGACCGCGCCGGGCCCGCTCGTCGGGGGAGGCGGGCAGGGACATCCTCCAGTCATACCATCGCACCCACACGCCCGCCCCCGGACGCCCGCCGCCCCCCGATCATTCGACGACGAGGTCCGCCCGGGCGCGGCCCGGCGCGATCAGGGCGGCGTTCGCCTCGTCGGAGCGCGAGACCCACGAGGCGGCCTGCGCGGGCTCCTTCCCGTGCCGGACGTGCCGGTCGATCAGCCGGCGGACGCGCAGCGAGTCGTCGGGGGCGAGGAACCAGACCTCGTCGAGCAGCGGCCTGACCCCGGCCCAGGCGCCGTCCTCGTGCAGCAGGTAGTTCCCCTCGGTGATGACGAGGGGCACCCCGGGCGCGACGGCGATGCTGCCGGCGACCGGTTCCTCCAGCTCCCGGTCGAAAGCGGGCGCGTACACGGCGCCGGCGCCGGTCTCCGGGGCCCGCAGCCGGCGCAGCAGGGCGACGTACCCGGCCGCGTCGAAGGTGTCCGGGGCGCCCTTGCGGTCGGCGCGGCCGAGCCGGACCAGTTCCCGCTGCGCCAGGTGGAAGCCGTCCATGGGTACGACGGCCACCAGGCCCGGACCGAGGGCCGCGGCCAGGCGCCCGGAGAGGGTGGACTTTCCCGCGCCCGGCGCCCCCGCGATGCCCAGGATCCGCCGCCGGCCCGACGCGGCCAGCGCACGGGCGCGGAGCTCCAGCGCGGCGAGGTCCCCCGGCCCCGCCATCAGGACTGCCCGTGGAAGCGGAGCTGGAGGGCGCGCACCTCGCCGGTCAGCGCGGCGACCGGGCCGACGACGGGCAGCCCGGGGACGATCTCCCCGACGGGCAGCGTACGGACCGGGGGCGCGGCAACCCCCAGCCCGGCCAGCCAGCCGCCGAGCTGCGCGGAGGAGGCGGCGTACACGAGCCCCACCCAGCCGTGGGCGGCGGCGCACATCGGGCAGTGCTCGTTGGAGGTGTAGACGGTGGCGGCCGCGCGTTCGTCCGGGGACAGGTGGGCGGCGGCCCAGCGGGCCAGCTCGAACTCCGGGTGCCGGGTGCGGTCGCCGCCCGCCACCCGGTTGCGGTCCTCGGCGAGCACCGTCCCGTCGGCGTGCACCAGGACGGAACCGAACGGCTCGTCGCCCGCCGCCAGGGCCTCGGCCGCCAGCTCCAGACACCGCCGCAGGTGCCGCAGCCCGGCTTCGTCCACCTCGGCGCCGGCGGCGTCCGGGTCTGCCGCCCGGTGGCGGGATTCCTGCTGGTCGGCCATGGCGGCATCCTCCGGCTCGGCTCGTCGGGCGGTCCCGATCCTATGCGCCGCCCGCAGCCCCGGACCGGCTTCCGCTCCACCGCCCCGGGACATCGGCGGAGTGCCGGGGCGCGGTGGGTGGCGGATCCTGATGTCATGCGTGCCCACGGTGCCGGCGGTGCCAAAGGCGACGCCGACGCCGCCCGCGCCGGTGGCGCCGCCCGCGCCGGTGGCGCCGCCCGCGTCGGTGGCGCCGCCCGCGCCGGAGATGCCGAGGGACCCGCGCCCGTCGGCCGGCTGCGGCTGCCCGTGGCCTACGCGGGGGCGGCGCGCCGTTCGCTGCGGGTCACGTTGGCGGCGGGGGCCGGGTTCTACCTGTTCCTCTACGGCTTCGGGCAGACCGTCGGCGCCACGTACGCCCTGTTCACCGCCGTGTCCCTGGCGGGCCTGTCCCGCATCCCCGGCACCGGGCGGCAGCGGGCCGCCGTCCTGGTGCGGCTGGCACCGGCGGCCTGGGCGCTGGTGGCCGTCGGCACCTTCCTGGCGGTACGGACCTGGAGCGCGGTGGCCGGAATGCTGGTCATCGGCTTCGCGCTGGCATTCGTCGCCGTCGGCGGACCCCGCCCGGCGGGCGCCGCACCGGGACTCCAGCTGCTGTACATCCTGCCCTCCTTCCCGCCCTACGCCCCGGACACCCTGGGCGAGCGGCTGACGGGCACCACCGTCGGCCTCGTGCTGCTGGTCCTCGCCGAAGCCTTCCTCTTCCCCGACCCGCCGACCGTGCCGTACCGGGAACTCGCCGCCCGCGCCGCGCTCGTCGCCGAACGCTGCACCGCGGAGCTGGCCCGTGCGCCGTACGGGCTGACCCCGGCGACGGCGGACGCGGCCCGGACGGCGGGCGAGTCCCTGCGGCCCTCCCAAGTGCCGGAGGCCGAGCGTCCGGCCGGGCCCGGGGTCCGCGACCGCGGCCTCGCCCACACCGGGCTCGCGGCCCGCACCCTGCTCAACCGGCTGGCCCGGCTGCCCGCCCTGCCGCCGGCCCGGGCCCCCCGCGAGGCGGGCCCGGACCTGCTGCGCGCCGTAGGGCGGTCGGCCGCCGACAGCGCCGCCCTCCTGCGCGGGGAGCCGGGCGAGGGTGCGGAGGACGCCACGCCCGCCCGGGAGCGGGCCCGGCTCGCCGCCGCCCCGACGCGGGGCGCGAGCCCGCAGGAGCTGCGCCGCCGCGCGGCCCTGCTGGAACTGGCCGACGCGGCGCTGGCCCTGGCGACCGCGGCCGGGCTGGCGGTGCGGGGCCGGGCGGCCGCGTCGTCCGGACTGCCGTACGGGCGGTTCTGGTACGCGCGGATGCGGGCGCCGCAGCTGTGGTGGCACCGGCTCGGCGGGCACGTGGGCAGCAGGTCGGTCTTCTTCCAGAACGCGGTACGGATCAGCCTGGCGCTGGCGGCCGCCCGGGCCGTCGCCGGACTGGACACCCTGCCGCACGGCTTCTGGGCGATGCTGGCGACGCTGACGCTGACCCGCACCACCCTGGGCGCGACCCGCACCGGCATCCGCCAGGCCCTCGCAGGCACCCTGATCGGCGCCCTGTGCACGGCGGGCCTCCTCGCGCTGTTCGCCGGCGACACCACCGTGTACGCGGCCGTGCTGCCGCTGCTGCTGCTGATCACCTTCACGGTGGGGCCGGTGAAGGGCGTCGGCTGGGCCCAGGCGATGTTCGCCGTCACCGTCGCCCTGGTCTTCGCCCAGCTGGCGCCCGCCACCTGGAGGCTCGCCGAGGTCCGGATGCTGGACGTCCTGGTCGGCAGCGTCATCGGCGCGGTGTTCGGGCTGCTGGCCTGGCCGCGCGGGGCGCGGGACGAGGTACGCCGCTCCGGCGCCGTCCTGCTGCGCTGCTCCGCCGAGGCGGTGGTCACCACGGCGTCCGCGGTCGCCGCAGGCGGGGTGCGGGGCGCGGGCGCGCTGCCCGGGTACGGAACGCTGCGGCACGCGCTGGTCATGGCGGAGTCGGCGTTCGCGCAGTTCCAGAGCGAGCCCGCGGAGCCGGGGGAGGAGCCGCCGGCGGTCGACTGGCAGGCGGTGCTGCTGGCCGGGCACCACACCCTGTGGGGCGCGGAACGGGTCCTGGTGCCGCCCGCGCCGCCGCCGGGCCTGCCGCGTCCGGTCGCCGCCGCCCCGCCGGCGCCCGCCGCGGCCGCCGGGATCGCCCGGCTCGGGGACCGGGTAGCGGGGCGGATGCTGCTGCTGTCCTCCGCCCTCGACCCGCTCGGGGACACCCCCGGGAGCCCGGTGGCGCCGCCCGCGGCGTACGCGGAGCCCGGACCGGCCGGGGCGCCGGGCGGCGCCTACGCCGCGGACGCCTGGCTGCGGTCCCTGCTGCTGGACCTGGAACGCATCCCCGGCGGCCCCGGCCCGGGCTCCGACCGGGCCACCCGCCTGTGGTGAGCCCGCACGGGATGCCTTAGCAGACCGGCGGCCATGCCGTCAGCTCAAGGCCGGATACCGCCGTGCCCGGACCGGGGCGGTGGGACGATGGCTCGCGGGGTCGACGTCACCAGGGGGTGCCATGAACGTGGACGTGCGCAAAAGGCTCGCCGAACTCGGACTGCGGCTGCCGGCGGTCAGCCCGCCCAAAGGCGCGTACGTACCCGCCGTGCGCAGCGGGCCGTTCGTGTTCGTGGCGGGCCAAGTCCCCCTGACTGATGGCGAGTTGACCGAGACCGGCCGGGTCGGCGCGGAGGTGTCCGCCCTGCGGGCCAGGGAGCTGAGCCGGCAGTGCGCGCTGGCGGCCTTGGCGGCCGTGGACTCGGTGGCCGCGCTGGAGTCGGTGGTGCGCGTGGTGAAGGTGGTCGGGTACGTCTCCTCCGCGCCCGGGTTCACCCGGCAGGCCGGGGTGGTGGACGGGGCGAGCGAGCTGTTCGTCGACCTGTTCGGCGAGGCCGGCCGGCACGCGCGCAGCGCCGTCGGGGTGGGCATCCTGCCGCTCGACTCGCCCGTGGAGATCGAGATCGTCGTGCAGGTCTCCGGGCCGGAGGGCCCGGTCAGCTGATGCTGATCGGGACGGCCGTGCCGGTGACTTCGATGCCGGCGGCCGGATCCGCCGGTACGCCCACCGTGATGAGGCTCGGGCGTCCCATGTCGGCGCCCTGGTGGATCGTCAGGACGGCGGGCGTCTCGACGAGCCGCAGGTCGCGCAGGTAGCCGCCGAGCGCCGCCGACGCCGCGCCGGTCGCCGGGTCCTCGAAGACACCCCCGGGCGGGAAGGGGTTGCGGGTGTGGAAGACGGTCGGTGACTCGCGCCGGACCAGTGTGACGGTGGTCCAGTCCCGCCGCGCCATCAGTTCACCGAGGGCGGCCGTGTCGTAGTCGAGGTCTGCGAGCCGTTCGCGGCTCGCGGCCGCGATCACCGGGTGCCAGGCCCCCGCGTACGCGACGCGCGGCGGCAGCTCCGGGTCCAGATCGTCGGCGGACCAGCGCAGCGCGGCCAGGAGGGCGGCCAGATCGACCTCTTCCAGGGCCACGGTACGGGGTTCGACGCTCACCAGGGTCGCGGTGACCGCTCCGTCCGGGCCGGCGGACGTGCTCACCGGGACCCGGCCCGCCTGCGTGTGCAGCAGCAGATCGCCCACGCCGTGACGCTGGGCGTGGGCGACGGCCGTGGCGATGGTCGCGTGCCCGCAGAACGGCACCTCGGTCTGCGGGCTGAAGTAGCGGATGTCGAGCGCGCCGTCCTGGCGGGGGAAGACGAAGGCGGTTTCCGAGTAGCCGACGTCCGCCGCGGTGGCGGCCATCGTCGCCTCGTCGATGCCGGTGGCGTCCAGCACCACTCCCGCCGGGTTCCCGCCCAGCGGGTCGGTGCTGAAGGCCACGTAACGCAACAGGTCCATCACCCGAACGTAGCGGGATTCCTGGCGGACCGTCAAAATCTGGCTGTGGTCGCCGAGTTGACGCCGAAAAAAAGGGAACGTGCAGTTCGGCGGGATGGAGTCAGGCCCAGGTGAGCAGCTGACCGGACGTACCGATCCCCACCGCGAACCCCAGTGCGATTCTGCGGTCCCCGTGGCTGGGGCGGACCGCGTGGAAGTTGCGGGGGTCGATGAGCAGGGCCTCGCCGACCTCCGGGGCCAGCTCGATGGACTCGGCGCCCCGCACCACCGACTCGTCGTACCCGTACGAGGCGTTGGGCAGCCGGTACGCCTCGTCCCCGGGCTGCCAGCGGTGGCGCCAGAGCACCGTCTCGCCGCCCGAGGGCGGCACGCTGAGGTACAGGTTGAAGGCGAACTGGCCGATCAGCGGGGTGTCGAGGAGGTCCTCCTCGTACTCGCGCAGGGCGTCGTCGAAATGGACCCGGAACCCCTGGTTGGGCTCCCGGGCCACCCCGTCGCCCATCTCCCGGCCGCCCCGGCGGCCGACCTCCACCCCCTGCGGCCAGTGCGTGGCGAGCCCCTCCCGGCAGGTGCGGAAGGGGTCGAAGGACAGTCCCAGACTCTGCCAGGCCTCGTGATGCCCTTCCAGGGCCTTCCAGTAGCTGTCGGCGACCCCGCCGTCCGCCATGTGGTCGCTGACACCCACGCCGAACCGCATCACCGGCGGATGGATGCGGGTCGTGCCGTACGAGTCGAACGCCCTTTCCTTCAGGGCGCCGAGCACCTCCTCGCACCAGGCGCGGGGCAGGAAGCCCGGCACCCGGACCGCCGCGTACCGTCCGGCGGCGAGGCCGGCGAGGAGGTCGTGGGTGAAGGCCGGCGCGGTGGCGGCCCGGAAGTAGGGATCGTGCGGCGCCTGCGGTAACGCGCCGTGCGTGGATTGCGCTGAGGTCATGCGGTCGCCCCCCGGTCGTCGAGAACAGAGAACCGAACAGAGTGCAGAGAACAGCGGCTGTACGTCCGTGCGTCGATCCGTGCGTGGTTACCTCGTCATGTCCGTGCGTTCACGCGGGATGCGCCGCACTGGTGACGCGGAACGCGGTCTTGGCGTCGAGTTCGAGTGCCTGGCGGCCGGCATCCAGCGCTTCCAGTGCGATGCGTCTGCCGACCTCCGCCTGAAGCTCTTCCAACTCGCTCCCCGGGGCACCCCATGGCTGGGACTGGTCGTCGTTCGTATCGGCGGGGAGAGCGTTCATCGGCGGACCTCCGTGCATGTTCGTTCGGTGTGGGGTGCGTCACACAGGGTGAGGCACCGTCAGGCTACGCGCAAGCCCGCCACCGACGGTGGAGTTCCGCGCAACTGGCCCCGAAAACGGCGGGTTTCAGTTGGGCATCTCCCGGTCCAGTTTCTCCAGCACCGCCCTGGCCTGCACGGACAGCGGATGCTCCGAGGCCACCACCCGGTCGAGGTCGCGCACCAGTGCCCGCAGTTTGTTCACCGCTTCGGTCGTACGGCCCACGATGGGCAGGAGCACCAGGACGTGGGTCCACCGCAGGCGCATCACGAGGTTGGAGTCCGGGGGCTGGGACGCGTCGTGCAGGGCCTCCTGGATGATGTGCTCCGCCTCGCGGTGGCGGTTCTGATACAGCAGCGCGTGCGTCATGGTCTCCCGTACCCGCAGGATCTCGGGGGTGGACGGCGGCCAGTGGTTGCGGCGGCTGATGTCCAGGATCTGCCGGGCTTCCTCCTCCGCCTCCGCGTAGCGGTCGAGGGTGATCAGCGCCCGGGCGAGGGTGTGGCGTACGACGAGCGTGTCGTAGTACTCGGGGCCGCGGACGTTCTCCTCCGCCTCGACGATGGACCGCAGCATCTGCTCGACCTGCTCGTTCTTCTTCCGGTCCCCCTCCTGCTCGTTGATCGCGCGGGCGAGCTTGTGCCTGCTCGCGAGGGTGTCGGCGTCGTTCTCCCCGAGGATGCGGGTGCGCACCTCGACCACGAGCCGCAGCTCCTCCTCGGCCAGTGTCAGCCGCTCCCCTTCGAGGTGCATGCGGCCCTGCTCGTGCCGCAGTGCCAGGATCTCCCGGTCGTCGCGGTCGAAGCCGAAGGAGGCGCAGCCCTCGATCAGCGGGTGGACGAAGTCGTACGCGGGTGTCAGCAGCCCCATGGCGATCAGGTAGCGGGAGGTCAGCCGGGCCAGTTCGAGGGCGGCGGTCCGCACGGTGCGGTCGGACGGCTTGAGCTCGCCGATCAGGCAGGCCCGGACGACCTCCATCGCGTGCGGGGCGAGCGCGGACCACAGCGGCCAGTTGGTGGGGTGGTCGGGATTGCGGTGGTGGGTGGCCGACAGGACCATCCGTACGGCCAGTCCGTAGTAGTCCGCGGACCGGTCCCGTACCTCCTCGTCCTCCCGCAGGACGCCGTGGACCACGGGGTGCAGGGTCAGTACGTGGGCCAGGTCGTGTTCCGCGAAGCCCTCGCGGTGGTAGGCGTCCACCAGCCCGAAGTCCTCCAGGCCGGTCAGGGCGATGCGGTTCCGCTCCGGGGTGGCACCGGGGAACAGCGGGGAGTCGCCGAGGGTGGAGCCGCCGAGCAGGCAGCGGTAGGGGATCGGGGCGATGCTCAGGCAGGCGAGGACCTTCAGCAGGGTGGCGGAGCGGGCCAGTTCGCGTCGGCGCAGCAGGTCCAGGGCGATCCCGCAGACCTTTTCCACGATCTCCCGGCCCAGCAGCTCGCTGAGGTCCGGTCCGGCCTGGTGCGCGGAGGTCTCGACCCGGGCGGCGAAGGTCCGGCGGAAGGTGTCGAAGTCCCGTATGTCGCTGTCCAGGGAGACGTGGCCCCCGTTGACGGCCTTGATCACGTCGGCGGCGTGGCGCAGCGCCAGCGGCAGCCCGCCCAGCTCCCGCGACAGCCTGCGGGCGTCCTCGTTCGTACCGCCCAGGCCCCCGGTCCGCTCCAGCAGCAGGGAGGCGCCGTCGTCCTCGTGCAGGGGCAGGACCTGGTGGACGGTGCTCCAGTCGCCCCAGGTCTGCTGACGGCGCACCCGGCTGGTGACCAGGACGGTGCCGCGCGCGTTCGGCGGCTTGCGCAGCCAGCCGGTGCCGTCGGAGACCAGGCCGTCCTGGGGGCCGAGCCGGGCGGGGTCGTCGACGTTGTCGAAGATCAGGAGCCAGGGGTCGGGGCAGTCGCCGAGCAGCTTCCAGACCAGGTCCATGGAGTTGCCGAGCCGCCAGGCCCGTTCGACCACGATCGAGGGGGCGCCGAGATCGTGCGCCATCATCCGCATGCGGAGGTTGAGTTCGGGCATCGACACCCACCACACGCGGTGTCCGGCGCGCTGGGCGCGGTCGGCGACCTCCAGGGCCAGCCGGCTCTTGCCGGACCCGCCGAGACCGGCCAGGACGTGCACCTGCTGCGGGGACTGCCCGGACAGCAGCGACGAGGCCAGGCTGTGCCGGTCCCGGCCCTTGAACTGGCCATCCTCCAGCTGCCCGTACGGCGGCGGCGGGAAGGGCGCCAGGTCCATCTCCCCTGCGGCGGGCGGCGGCAGCGAAGGCCGCCCCGAGGCCTCGGCCGGGGAGAGGGGCCGCGCGGACGACGCCCCGAGGGGCAGCGGGGCGAACTCCTCCTCGGGGCGACGGTCCCGGGCCGCTTCGAGGAGGGCTCCGCGTACGGCCATGTAGGAGTCCGCCGTGCGGTCGGCGGGCTGGACGATCGAGAAGTGGTCGGCGGTGACCACCCCGCCCTTGGGGAAGACCCCGCGGGCCACGACCGGCGGGACGATGTCGTCGGCGGAGCCCCCGTAGGCGCGGACCGGGATGGGGCACTCCTGGTCGGTGTGCGTGCGGGCGTGCACCACCGCGCTCAGCACCGTGCGCTGAGCCTCCGTCACTGCCCGGTCGAAGGGACGCAGTTGCTGCTCCTGCGGGTTGCGCCAGAGCTTGAGGAACTTGCGGACGGTGAGGAAGAAGCCCGAACCGGTATTGGGGCAGGCGAACATGGTGAAGTGCTTGATCCGGGCGAGTTCCGCGCCCTCGCCGTTCCACAGTTTGCGGGCCAGGAAGCGCTGGACGACCAGCCCGCCCTGGCTGTGGGTCACCAGCACGATCCGTTCGGCATCGGCGAGCCGGGTCTCCAGGTACGTGCCCAGCTGGTCGGCGACGTCGTCGGTCTCCGCGACCCGGCGGTCGGGCCGGAGCCGGACCATCGGGGAGTCGTACTCGAAGCGGTGGACGCTGACCCAGTCGGACAGCTCCGGATCGGTGGTGATCAGCGAGTGAAAGGCCTTCCACACCTTCGCCGAGGAGAACAGGCCGTGCACGAGCACGAGGTGGACGCGTGTCCGTACCGCCATCGCGAACCTCCGCAGCCATAAAGCGTGTTGAAGCAGATGGAATTCGGTCGCAGATGAAGAAGCAGCCGGGTCAATGATGCATGAGGGACGACCTGAGGGGCCAGAACGAGACAGTCGCGGTTGCGCGGGGCGCCCGCGCCGGGCGGAAATCCGTGGCGGGACTCCGCTGCCCGCCGCGATCATGGACCGCTGCAGCCCCCCGCCACGATCATGGACCGCCTCCGCCCCCGGGGCGGTCGAGGGCCGCGTCCTGGCGTACGGAACCGGCCCCTCCTGAGCCCCTGACCTGCGGATATTCGGATCCCGCGGCCGGAAGAGGCCTGTCCGGTCACTGTGGTAATCGTTACATTGAGCCCCAAAACGGACGTTTTCGCGAGATCGTCGTAGTCCGGAAACGTCATCTAGGGGCTGCCAGCGGCGGCCCGCGCCCCGCTCGGCCGGTCGGCGCCACGAGGAGACACATGGGACGCGCGGGCAACTGGACGAGCAATTGGCGGATCGCCCTGCCGGTGGCAGGCGGAGCCGTCGTACTCGGGCTCGGCGGCCTCTACGTCACCGGGCTCGTGACCGGCGGCGACATCGACCAGGGCACGCGGGTCCTCGGCATCGACCTCGGCGGCATGAGCCGCGCCGAAGCCCGCCAGGCGCTCGACCGGGAGCTCGGCCCCACCGCCGCCGCGCCCGTCGCCATGAAGATCGGCGACCGCGTGGAGCAGGCCGATCCCGCCACGCTCGGGCTGTCCCTCGACACCGGCGCCACCGTCGACCGCGCCGCGCACAGCGGCCACGGCCCCGTCACCGTCATCGGCAGGCTCTTCGCCTCCGGCGACCGCGACGTCGAGCCCGTGGTCCGTGTCGACGAGGACGCCGCCAGGGCCGCCGTGGACCGCCTCGGCGCCACCACCCGGCAGCAGGCCCGCGACGGCCTGATCGCCTTCGACGGGGGAGCCGCGAAGACCGTCGCCCCCCGGGGCGGCGTCACCCTCGTCGAGGACCAGGCCCTCACCACCCTGCGCGCGGCCTACCTGCGCGAGGACACCGCCCCCGTCGTCCTTCCCGTCGAGCGCACCGAGCCGCGCGTCGGGGCCGAGGAGACCGGACGGGCCATGCGCCAGTTCGCGGGGCCCGCCATGTCCGGCCCCGTCACGATCACCGTCGCCGGCACCCGCATACCCATAAGCGCCGCCGTCCTCGGCGAGCACCTCAGCATGAAGGCCGACGGCCAGGGCCGTCTGGTGCCGGACCTCGACTCCAAGGGCCTGCTCGCCGACCCCGCCGTGGCCGGGCCCGTCGGGGAAGCCGCCCGGAGCCCGCGCGACGCCGCCCTGGACGTCGACCCCGCGGGCCGCGTCGTCGTCCAGGACGGCCGCCCCGGCATCCAGGTCACCGAGGCCGCGCTCGGCCGGACCGTGATGCCCCTGCTCACCCGCACGGGCGCGGCCCGCAGCGGCGAGGTGGCCACCCGGACGGTCCAGCCCGGCCTGACCGCCGCCGACGCGCAGCGCCTGGGCATCAAGGAGAAGGTCTCCTCCTTCACCGTCGCCTTCCCCGCCGCCCCGTACCGCACCACCAACATCGGCCGCGCCGTCGAGCTGATCAACGGCTCCGTCGTCCTGCCCGGGCAGGAGTGGAGCTTCAACAAGACCGTCGGCGAGCGGACCAAGGAGAACGGCTTCGTCGACGGCATCATGATCAACGACGGCCAGTACGTGAAATCGCCCGGCGGCGGCGTCTCGGCGGTCGCCACCACCATGTACAACGCCGCCTTCTTCGCCGGCGTCAAGCCCGTCGAGCACGGCGCGCACTCCTTCTACATCGAGCGCTACCCCGAAGGCCGCGAGGCCACCGTCGCCTGGGGCACCCTCGACCTGCGCTGGCTCAACGACTCCGGCCACGCCCTCTACGTCAAGGCCGAGTCCACCGACACCTCGCTGACCATCACCCTCCTCGGCACGAAGAAGTACGACGAGATACGCGCGACCAAGGGCCCCCGCACGAACGTCACGCCCCCCGGCAAGCGCACCGGCAGCGGCCCCACCTGCGAGGTCCAGACCCCCCTCGAAGGATTCGACGTCTCCGTCGGCCGTATCTTCGTCCAAGGCGGCCACGAGGTGAAGAACGAGGAGTTCAAGACCCACTACACCCCGCGCGACGAGGTCACCTGCACCCCGCAGGGCTCGGAGAGCCCGCAGCCCCCGCAGGGCTCGCAGACCCCCTCCGCGCCCTCCGCCACGCCCGGCGACACCGCCCGCACCGCGAGTTAGCCGCTGTCGGGGGCCCCGGCCCCCGGGAAGTGCTACAACTGGTTCGTGACCCTTCCTCGCCACCCGTGCCGGGCATGCCGGTGCGGTCTCCCCTAGGCAGCAGGACCAGGAGCGTCGCCGGACAGGTATTCGTCCTCCAGGTGGCGATCGTGGTGTTGCTCGCCGCCGGAGCCCTGCTGGCCCTGCTGCTCCAGACCCGGCACGACATCGACCGCGAGGCACGCAACCGCTCGGTGGCCGTCGCCCAGACCTTCGCCCACTCCCTGGGCCTCCAGCCCGCGCTGAAGACCTCCGACCCGTCCGCCATCCTGCAACCGCTGACCGAGACCACGCGCAAGGACGCCGGCGTGGACTTCATCGTGGTCATGGACACCCAGGGCATCCGCTACACCCACCCGCAGCCCGACCGCATCGGGAAACGGTTCGTCGGCACCATCGAGCCCTCCCTCGCCGGACAGGTCCACACCGAGAGCGTGCAGGGCCCCCTGGGCAAGGAGATCCAGGCCGTGGTGCCCGTCACCGCCCCCGACGGGCAGGTGGTCGCACTGGTGTCCGCCGGCCTGACCGTCAAGAACGTCACCGGCGTCGTCGACCGCCAGCTCCCCGTCATCCTCCTGGCCATCGCCACCGGCCTGGCCCTCGCCACCGGCGGCACCGCGCTCATCAGCCGACGGCTGCGCCGCCAGACCCACGGGCTCGGCACGCAGGAGATGACCCGCATGTACGAGCACCACGACGCGGTGCTCCACTCCGTCCGCGAAGGCGTGCTCATCACCGACGGCGAAGGCCGGCTACTGCTCGCCAACGACGAGGCCAAACGGCTCCTCGGCCTGCCGGAGGACGCCGAGGGCCGCCACATCGGCGAGGTGCCGGGCCTGGACCAGCGCATGGCGGACCTGCTGCTGTCCGGCCGGGTCGCCACCGACGAGGTACTGGAGACCGGGGACCGGCTGCTCGTCGTCAACCAGCGGCCCACCCACCCCCGGGGCCGCCCCGAGGGCACCGCCGTCACCATCCGCGACTCCACCGAGATGCAGGTCCTCACCACCAGGGCGGACACGGCCCGCAGACGGCTCAAGCTGCTCTACGACGCGGGCGGCGACGTCGGCACCACCCTCGACGTGGTCCGCACGGCCGAGGAACTCGCCGCCGTGGCCGTACCGCGCTTCGCGGACTACGCCACCGTCGACCTCGCCGACGCCGTCCTCGACGGCGACGAACCCGGACCCGGCGCCGACATGCGTCGCACCGCCGTCAGCGGCATCCGGCCCGACCACCCCCTCTACCCGCGCGGCCGGCTGATCGACTTCCTGCCGTCCACCCCCCAGGCCCGCGGCTACGGCACCGGCCGCGCCGAACTGGTCCCCGACCTGGCCGACGCCCCCGGCTGGCACGCCCAGGACCCCCCGCGCGCCCGGGCCATCGTCGACTACGGCATCCACTCCCTCATCGCCGCCCCCCTCAAGGCCCGGGGCGTCGTCCTCGGCGTCGTCAACTTCTGGCGCTCGGAGAAACCGGAGCCCTTCGACGAGGACGAACTCTCACTGGCCGAGGAACTCGTCGCCCGCGCCGCCGTCAGCATGGACAACGCCCGCCGCTACACCCGCGAGCACGCACTCGCCGTCACCCTCCAGCGCAGCCTGCTCCCGCGCGCCCTGCCCGAGCAGAGCGCCGTCGACGTCGCGCACTTCTACCTGCCCGCCCAGTCCGGGGTCGGCGGCGACTGGTTCGACGTGATCCCGCTGCCCGGCAGCCGCGTCGCCCTCGTCGTCGGCGACGTCGTCGGACACGGACTGCACGCCGCCGCCACCATGGGAAGGCTGCGCACGGCCGTGCACAACTTCTCCTCGCTCGACCTGCCGCCCGACGAGATCCTCGCCCGCCTCGACGCCCTCGTCCAGCGCATCGACCACGACCACGACGGCGACGGCGCGGACGCCGACAACGCCGGCGTACTCGGCGCGACCTGCCTCTACGCCATCTACGACCCCGTCTCCCAGCACTGCACGATGGCCCGGGCAGGCCACCTGCCGCCCCTGGTGGTCGCCCCCGACGGCACCACGGAGATCGTGGAGCTGCCCACCGGACCCCCACTGGGCCTCGGCGGCATGCCCTTCGAGACCGCCGAGATCTACCTGGCGGAAGGCAGCCAGCTCGTCCTGTACACCGACGGCCTCGTCGAGGAACGCACCCGCGACATCGGCGTGGGACTGGAACTGCTGCGCACGGCCCTCAGCCGGCCCGGGACCGACCCCGACGAGAGCTGCTCGGCCGTCCTCGAGGTCCTGCTGCCCACCCGCCCCACCGACGACGTGGCACTGCTCATCGCCCGCACCCGCACCCTCGGCCCCGACCGGGTCGCCCAGTGGGAGGTGCCCTTCCAGCCCGACGCCGTCGGCGTCATCCGGAACGCCGCCACGAAGAAGCTCGACGAATGGAAGCTGACGGAGCTGAGCTTCGCCACGGAACTGATCCTCAGCGAACTGATCACCAACTCGCTGCGCCACGGCAGCGCCCCCGTACGGGTCCGCCTCCTGCACGACCACACCCTGACCTGCGAGGTCTGGGACGGCAGCAGCATCGCCCCGCACCTGCGCTACGCGGCCACCACCGACGAGGGCGGACGCGGACTCTTCCTCGTGGCCCAGCTCAGCGAGCACTGGGGCACCCGCTACACGCCGTACGGCAAGGTGATCTGGGCGGAGCAGACCCTCCCCGGCGCCCCCGGCACCAAAGCCCCCGCCGACCCTCCGCTCGCCGCCTTCCTCGACGACATCGAACCCCTCTGACGGCGCACGAGCGCGTCGGGCCCTCACGCCGCCGTCCAGCCGCCGTCCATCGGGAGGGAGGCGCCGGTCACGTGCCCGGTGTGCGGGCCGCACAGCCACAGGGCGACCGCGGCCACCTCCGCCGGCTCGATCAGCCGCTTGATGGCCGAGCCTCGCAGCAGCACCTCGGTGACGACCCGCTCCGCCGGGATCCCGTGGGCCAGCGCCTGCGCCTCGATCTGCCGCTCCACCAGGGGGGTGCGTACGTAGCCGGGGTTCACGCAGTTGCTCGTCACCCCGTACGGGGCGCCCTCCAGGGCCGTGACCTTGCTGAGCCCCTCCAGCGCGTGCTTCGCCGTCACGTACCCGGACTTGAACGGGCTGGCCCGCAGCCCGTGCACGCTGGAGATGTTGACCACCCGGCCCCAGCCCCGCCGGTACATGTGCGGCAGGGTCCGCCGCAGCAGCAGGAACGGCGCGCCGACCATCACCCGCTGCATCCGCTCGAACAGCTCGGGCGGGAACTCCTCGATGGCCGACACGTGCTGCAGCCCGGCATTGTTGACCAGGACGTCCACCGCCTCCGGCAGCCCCGCGAGGGCGTCCGGATCCGCGAGGTCCGCCGTATGGGCCCGCCCGCCGACGAGCTCGGCGACCGCCCCGGCGGCCCGCCCGTCCACGTCCACGACGTGCACGAGCGCACCGGCGGAGGCCAGCGCCACGGCGCAGGCCCGCCCGATACCGCTGCCGCCACCGGTCACCAAGGCCACGCGCCCCGTCAGATCGACCCCCGCGGAGGCGGAAGCCGTCACCCCGGGCACCGTGGAGAATCCGCTCGTCATGACCCGAACGTTAGACAAGCGCGCCGGACCGGCCGATGTGCGCCACCGCCACAGTCGGCCCGCCACCCATGGCGTCCGCCACCACCGGGCCTACCGCGAAGTGGGCCGCCAGCCCGGCATCCCGGTCGGAGGCCGGCCCGCCATCACCTGGGCCAGGGCATGGAGGATCTCTTCCGCATCCCGCCGGACCTGCCCGGGTACGTCACCGCGCTCCCGTATGAGCTGGGCGTAGATCGGCGCGTCGCTGCTGCTGGTGCTGCTCACTTAGGACTTCGCTCCCCTGAAGCCGGCACCTTCGGCCGGGCGGGCACCAGTGTAGGAGGCCCGGTCCGGTCGACCGAACGAAGATCGGCACTGGTTAGGGTGCTCCATGAGCTGGAACCCGCCGAGCGTGATCGAACAAGAGCTGTACGAGGCCAGGTTGAAGGGGGACTGGGCGCTCTACCACGACGTGCTCGCGCGCAGCGAGCTCTTCCTCGCCGCCCCCCGACAGGACGTGGACGCCGAACCGGACGCCGTCCGCTTCTACCCGGCCAACGACGTGCAGCTGCACGTCTGGACCGAGGGCGCCCTGCCCGACCCGACGGACGACCTCGTCTTCCACGGCAGGGACTTCGGCTGGTTCGCCGCCGTCTGGGAGGACGGGGACCCGCCCTACCTGACCGTCAACCCGGGCACCCCCTGCGAGGCCAACCTCCCCGCCGCCGACCGCGCCCGCTGGACCCGGCACGCCGAGCGCGCCACCCGCTACGGCCTGGAACAGGGCCGGGTGCAGACGCTGCGGCCCGCCCGGCCGCTCCCCGCCCCCGTCGTCCTGGGCCTCGCGGCAGGCGCCCACCTCTCCGTACGCAACGGCCTCTTCTGGAACGCCCTCGGCTACCAGGGCCAGGGCTACCTCCTCGAACAGGAGAAGCTCCGCGACTCCTGGGGCGTCACCACCCGCGAGGAGTGGCTCGCCTCCACCGAACGCCTCCTCGCCGGTGAGGTCGTCGACCCCCTGTGGGAGCTCGCCCTGCACGTCCGCAACGTCCTGCACGAGCACCACGGCGAACCGCCCGCCCCCGAGGAGTGGAGCCAGGAGCTGGCCGACGGGATGCGGCGCAGCGCCGCCCGCACCGGCAACCCGGGCTCCGCCCGGGAACTGGAGAGCCTGATCGGGCAGGGCCGCATGCTCGTCGGACGCATCGGCCGCTACGAGGAACGCTTCCGCGCCGACGGACTGCTGGCCGACGGCGCGTACGTCCGCTCCGTCCTCGCCTGGGACTACGGCCGGGCCTCCCAGATGGCCCGCTGGGGCCTCGGCGCCCGCTTCGGGACCCTCGCCGAGACCGAGAAGGCCGTCGTACGCGCGGGCGAGGCCGCCCGGGCCGTGTACGGCTCCTGGGAGGACCTCTCGGCCGGATTCGTCCTCGGGCGCTGCCTGCACTTCGACGAGGAGCGGTTCGGGGACTGGTACGAGGAGATGGTCGTCGCCCACCACGAGCTGACGACCGATCCCGACAGCCCCTGGCTCGCCATCAGTCTCTAGGCCGGCCTGCCGGTGCCGCACCGCGTGGCGATCACCCGTGGACGGTCCGAGAATGGGACTGCCGGGAAGACATCCGCCCGACGCCGGACGGTCCTGCACGTCCTGGAGGGCTGATGCGTCCCTATCCGCCGATTGCCGATCACGGTCTGATCGGGGACCTCCAGACCTGCGCGCTCGTCTCCTCCGAGGGCGTCCTGGACTGGTTCTGCGCGCCCCGCTTCGACTCGCCCAGCATCTTCGCCGGACTGCTCGACCACGACCGCGGCGGACATTTCTCCCTCACCGCGGACGCCCCGGACCTCCCGGACGCCGTCGGCGCGGGCGGGCCGGGCGCCGGGGGCGGGGTCGTCACCCGCCAGCTCTACCTCGCCGACACGGCCGTCCTCATCACCCGCTTCCTCACTCGGGCGGGCGTCGGGGAGGTGGTCGACTTCATGCCCGTCCACACTCCCCACACCGCCACCGACCGGCACCAGGTGGTGCGCGTGCTGAGGGTGGTACGCGGCTCCGTGCGCTTCGCCCTGGAGTGCCGGCCCCGCTTCGACTACGGCCGCGCCCCCCACCACCTCACCCTGGACGGCCCCACCGCCCGCTTCGACGGCCCGGGCGTCACGGCACACCTCCAGGCCCTCGGCTCCCTCGCGCCGGAGGCCGACGGCGACGACGTACGGGCCACGGCGACCCTGAGCGCCGGCGAGCGCGCGGCCGTCGTCCTGACGGTGTGCGACGCGGGGGCCGCCGCCCCGCCGCCCCTCGACGCGGACGCCCTGGCGCAGGAGTTCACCGCCGTGCGCCGCTTCTGGCACGACTGGATCGGACGCTGTACCTACCGCGGCCGCTGGCAGCAGATCGTCAACCGCTCCGCCATCACTCTCAAGCTCATGACGTACGCGCCCACCGGCGCGCCGATCGCCGCCGCGACCATGGGCCTGCCCGAGGAGGAGGGCGGCGAGCGCAACTGGGACTACCGCTACACCTGGGTCCGCGACGCCTCCCTGGCCGTGCGCGCCATGCTCGACCTCGGCTTCACCGAGGAGGCGAACGCCTTCCGCCACTGGCTCCGGCTCCGGCTCGAGGACGGGGGAGCCCCCGGAGGCGAACCGTTGCAGATCATGTACCGCGTCGACGGCGACCCGCACCTGGCCGAAGAGGTCCTCGGCCACCTCACGGGCTGGCGCGGCTCCGCCCCGGTGCGCGCGGGCAACGGGGCCGCCGGGCAGCTGCAGCTGGACATCTACGGCGAGGCCTACTACGCCCTCGCCCAGGCGGGCCGGGCAGCCGACGTGGGCGGCTACGACGGATGGCAGCGCGCCGCGGCCGTACTGGACTGGCTGTGCGACCACTGGGACCGCCCCGACGAGGGCATCTGGGAGACCCGGGGCGGCCGCAAGGACTTCACCTACAGCCGCCTCATGTGCTGGGTCGCCCTCGACCGCGGCATCCGCCAGGCCACCGCCTTCGCCCGCCCGGCGGACGTGCCCCGCTGGACCGCCGCCCGCGACGCCGTCATGCGGCAGGTCATGACGCGCGGGTGGAGCGAGGAGCGCCAGGCGTTCGTCCAGTACTACGGCGGCAGCGTCCTGGACGCCTCCCTGCTGCTGATGCCGATGGTCGGCTTCATCGCCCCGAAGGACCCCCGCTGGCTGTCGACGCTCGAAGCCATGGACGACGAGCTCGTCTCCGACAGCCTCGTCTACCGCTACGACCCCGCCGCCTCCCCCGACGGCCTGCGCGGCTCCGAGGGCACCTTCTCCCTGTGCACCTTCCTGTACGTGTACGCCCTGGCGCGGGCCGGCCGCCTGGAGCAGGCCCGCTACGCCTTCGACAAGATGCTCACCTACGCCAACCACGTGGGACTGTTCGCCGAGGAGATCGGCCCCACCGGTGAGCAACTGGGCAACTTCCCCCAGGCCTTCACCCACCTCGCCCTGGTCGCCGCGGCCCTCGCGCTCGACACGGAACTCGACCGCGCGGCGAGCCGCGGCTAGGGCGTCTCCTGCGGCCCTACTTGCAGACGGTGCCGTCCGCCGGCGCGGTGCCCTCGACGAGGAACGCGTCGACGGTCTTGGTCGCGCAGCTGTTGTTCCCGTACGTGCCGTGGCCCTCGCCCTGCACGGTGACGTTGACGCCGACGCCCTTGCCGAGGGCCTCGGACATCCGCTTCGCGCCCTCGACCGGGGTGGCCGGGTCGCCGGTGTTGCCGATGACCAGGATCGGGTCCGCCCCGGCCGCGCCGACCTGCGGCTTGTCGGTGGCGCCGCGGACCGGCCACTCGGAGCAGCCCAGCAGCCCCTCCACCGTGGACGGGCCGAAGACCGGGGAGGCCGCGCGGAAGGCGGGCTCCTGGGCCTTCATCTCCTCCACCGTGTGGCGGCGGCTGGTGTCGGCGCAGGTGATCGCCGCCTGTGCGGCGTTGCTGTTGCTGTAGCGGCCGTCCTCGCCGCGGCCGCTGTAGGCGTCGGAGAGGGCCAGCAGCAGGTTGCCCGTGCCGAGCTTCTGCACCTCGCCCAGCCCCTGGACGAGGTACTCCCAGCTCTCCTCGTCGTAGAGGCTGGCGACGATACCGGTGAGGGCCTGGTCGGAGGTCAGCTTGCGGCCGCCGTCCGTGGGCGCGGGCTTCGTCTTCAGCTTCTCCAGCATCGCGGATATCCGCTGGTTGCCCTCCGCGTCGCTGGCGCCGGTCGGGCAGTTGGCCGTGTACTTCCCCCGGCAGTACTTCATGGCGTGCTCCAGGGCCTGCTGGAAGCCCTTGGTCTGCCCCAGGCCCTGCTGGACGTCGTCCGCCGTCGGGTCCACGACGGCGTCGAAGACGGTCCGCCCGACGTTCTTCGGGAACAGGTGCGCGTAGACGCCGCCCAGTTCGGTGCCGTACGACATGCCGAAGTAGTTCAGCTTCCGGTCGCCCAGCACCTGCCGCATGAGGTCCATGTCGCGCGCGGTGTCGGCCGTCCCGACGTGGGGGAGGAGCTTGGCGGAGTTCTTCTTGCAGGCGTCCGTGAACTTCTTGACGTCGTCGAGCGGGTTCTGGCTGCCGGCGCCCTCGTCGAGGGTCTTGTCGTCGAGGCAGGTCACCCCGGCGGTGTTGCCCACACCGCGCGGGTCGAAGCTGACCAGGTCGTAGACGGTGTTCAGCTTCTTGTACTCGGCCGCGGACTGGGGCAGCGTCTGGACGCCCGAGGCACCCGGGCCGCCGAAGTTGTACACCAGCGAACCCAGGCGCTTGGCCGTGTCGGTCGCCTTCTTGCGGATCAGCGCGACGTCCAGGCTCTCACCGCCCGGAGCGGTGTAGTCCAGGGGCGCCTTCATCGTCGCGCACTCCCAGCCGGTGCCCGGGGCCTTGCCGCCGCCCTGGGCCGCCGACGGCGCCGGGCAGGGCCGCCAGTCGGGCTTCTGCGAGGTCAGCGCGGCGGGCAGCACCGCCGGGACGGCCGGGGCGCTCGTGGCGGGCGAGCCCGAGGGCTTCGCGTCGGCCTTCTTCCCGGCCTCCTCGCCGCCGCAGGCCGCCAGGACGGGGACCGCCAGCAGTGAGGCGGCGGCCAGGAGCGCCGTACGGACGGGGCGGCGGACGGTGCGGCGTGCGGCGTGCGGCATACGAGGGCTCCTGCGCGGGTCGGACGTGATCAGGCAAACAGACAGTAAAGGTCATGGTTGGTTTCTCGCCAAGTCCTCCCGGTCGCGATCAGGTCACGCCTGTGCACTCGCTACGGCCGGCCCCGCCCGGCTGCCCGACGTCAGTGACACGTCAAGGACACCGCGGACCGCGTCAGGAGAGCGTCAGGAGCCGCCCGCACCCCGTGGACCCGCCCGTTTCATGGAAACCGCCGCAGCGGAGAACACAGAGGGAGCGGGCCGTGCGCAGAGTCGTGGTCGGAGTCAGTGGAACCCCGGGCAGCCTGGCCGCCCTCCACCGGGCAGCCGTCGAAGCCCGGACGCGGTCGGCCGAACTGTGGGTGGTCATGGCCTGGCAGGCGCCCCGGGCCCCGACGGCGCGGCGCTGCCCGCGCGAGGACCCGGTCCTCGCCGCCTGCCGGGCCGCCGCCGTCCAGCGCCTGCGCGAGGTACTGGACACCGCCTTCGGCGCCGGGCCGCCGCCCGGGGTCACCCTGGCCGGCCTCGCGGTACGGGCCACCCCCGGCGCCGCCCTCGTGGACACCGCCGACGGCCGCGAGGACCTCCTCGTCGTGGGCACCGGCTCGCGCTCCGCGCTGCGCCGCCTGCGGCCCTCGGTGGCCCGCCACTGCCTGGCGCACGCCGCCTGCCCGGTGCTGACCGTGCCGCCGTCCCCGCTGGAGGCCGAGCTCGACGCCGCACGCCGCCGCAACCTGTGGCGGCTGCCGCTGGACGCGCGCGAGCTGACCCCGTGAGACAGGCCCCAGGGGCGTCAGGCCGTCGGGAGGGGGGCCGCCCCCGTCAGCGCGTCCCGGTACCTCCCGGGGGTCGTCCCGAACTCCCGGCTGAAGGCGTGCGAGAAGGCGTACGGACTGCCGTAGCCGACCCGCCGAGCGACCGCGGCCAGGGGGTCCCCGGTGTCGCGGAGCTGGGCGGCGGCGAGGTTCAGCCGCCACCAGGTCAGGTACGCCATCGGCGGCCGCCCGACCAGCGAGGTGAACCGCCGGGCCAGCGTGGGCCGGGAGACACCCGCCTCGGAGGCCAGCCGCTCGGTCGTCCACGGCGCGGCCGGGTCCGAGTGCAGCGCCCGCAGCGCGGCGGCCGCCACCGGGTCGCCGAGGACCGCCGGCCACGCACCGGAGGAACCCTCGGCCAGCCACGAGCGGACCATGTAGACGAGGAGCAGGTCGAGCAGGCTGGGCACCGCGACACAGGCGCCCGGCCGCTGCTCGCCCACCTCACGGCCCAACAGGTCGATCGCCGACCGGAGTTCCGGATGGCTGCCCACCCGGTTCGGCAGGTGCACCACCTTCGGCAGCTCCGCCATCAGCGGGTGCGCCCGGCTCCGGTCCAGCCGGTACTTCCCGCACAGCATCTCCACCGCGCCCGGCCCGCCGTCCGGGCCGGCCGGCCGCGCCCAGTCGCGCGCCGCGACCTCCTCGAACGGCACCGCCCGCGCCACCGCCGCCGGGTCGGCGGGGGAGTCGGCGATCACGTGGCCCGTCCCGTGGGGCAGCAGCACCGCGTCCCCCGTCCCGAGCGACAGCGGGGCGCCGCCGTCGGGCAGCAGCCAGCAGCCGCCCTCCAGGACGATGTGGAACCCCGCCCCGTCGTACGGGGCGAAGCGCGCGCACCAACGCCCGCCCACCCGCACCCGGTCGGAGGAAGGCCGCCCCACACGCACGGCGGAGATCGCGTCGCTCACCACGTCCATCGCCCCAGAGTAGGCCGTCCCGCCGTCCCGTCATCGATGAGCGGATCGCGTATCCCCCTGATCCGATTGAGCATTGAGGCGATCAGAGCGCCTGCCTAAGGTCGGATCATGAACAACGAGACGCAGAACGAGAACACGCCGGGCATCCAGCTGGGAGACGTCGAGGTCATCCGGGTCGTCGAGTGGCAGGGCGCCTTCATACCCGCACGCGGCCTCGTACCGGACTCCCCGGAGCGGCTGTGGAAGGACAACGAGGACTGGCTCGCCCCCGACCACTGGCACCCCGAGGACGACACCGCGGTGGCGGCCCTCCAGAGCTGGGTGCTGCGCAGTGGCGGACGGACCGTCCTGGTCGACACCGGTGTGGGCAACGGGCGCGAGCGGCCCGGCTCGCCGCAGTTCCACCACTGGCAGGGCGACTTTCTCGGCAGCCTGGCCCGGGCGGGCGTACGCCCCGAGGACGTGGACCTCGTCGTCAACACCCACGTCCACGGCGACCACGTCGGCTGGAACACCAGGGACGTGGACGGGGAATGGGCGCCGACCTTCCCCAACGCCCAGTACCTCGTGCCGGCGGCCGACGACTTCCACTTCGGCCCGCGCGGCGGCTACGGCGGCGGTGCCCGCGAGGACGACCGGCTGATCTACGAGGACAGCATCGCCCCCGTCCACCGGGCCGGCCAGGTCGTCCTGTGGGACGGCGCCCACCGCATCGACGAGCACCTCACCCTGGAGACGGCCCCCGGGCACACCCCCGGCTCCTCGGTCCTGCGCCTGGACTCCGGCGGCGAGCGGGCGGTCTTCGTCGGGGACCTCCTGCACAGTCCGGTCCAGATCCTCGACCCCTCCTGCAACAGCTGCTTCTGCATGGACCCGCGGCAGGCGGCGGCCACCCGCCGGCGGATCCTCGGCCGCGCGGCGGCCGAACGCGAACTGGTCGTGCCCGCCCACTTCGGCGGATCCGGCGCCGTCGAGGTCCGCGAGGACGGTCCGGACTTCGCCCTCACCCGCTGGGCCCCCTTCGGCCCGCGCGGCTGATCCGGCCCGGAACGCGCCGCGGCGGCCGTCCGTCGTCCATCGTCCGTCGTCCGCAGGACGGATTGATGGGTCGGATGATCCGACTGTTACCGTCCGAGGTATGCCCGAGCTGATCGCCCCCACGGCCCGACTGCACTCCTCCTGGCTGGACGCCCAGCGGGAGTGGGGCCTCGACGCGCACATGGACGGCGCCGGACTCGGTGGCGACGACGACGTGGACAGCCCCGAGGGCTTCGCGGCCTGGGCGCAGCGGCTGCGCGGGTACGCGGACCGGACGGCGCCGCTGGAGCAGGGCCGGGTCCACGCCACGTACTGGTGGATCGCCGAGGGCGACACCTACCTCGGGGCGATCGACCTGCGGCACTACCTGAACGGCTTCCTCCTCGACGCGGGAGGCCACATCGGCTACAGCGTCCGCCCCTCCGCACGCGGGCGCGGACTGGCCGGCTGGGCCCTCGGCGAGGTCCTCCACGAGGCGAAGCTGCTGGGAATGGACCGGGTCCTGCTGACCTGCGACCCCGGGAACGCCGCCTCGGAGCGCACGATCGAGCGCGCCGGCGGGGTGTTGGAGGACGTCCGCGAAACCCTGATCGGGCCGAAGCGGCGCTACTGGATCGACCTCTGACCGGCTTAGGGCCTGTCGTCCTAGCGGCCCGGTGAGGTGAGCCGGCGGGTGAGCGCGACGAGCATCCCGCGCCGCGCGTCCGGCCCGGCCCCCGCCTCGCCGGCGGGGGGTTCGGGCAGCAGCATGCGGGCGATCTGGGGCAGCGTGAACCAGCTGCTCGTGAGCGCGATCACGGTGTGCATGAGCTGAGCCGGAGGCACGTCGGCGGTGAGGGCCCCCGCCCGCTGCGCCTCGGCGATGGCGGCCACCTTCAGGGCGTAGTGCTCGGTGCGCTCGTACTCCGCGACGACCCGGTCCTGGCACATCAGCCCCTCCCAGGCGAGGAGCCGCAGGAAGTGCGGGTGGGCGCGGTGGTAGTCGTAGGTGCGGCCCGCGTAGTCGCCCAGGTCGGCGGCCTGCTGCGGGGTCAGGGGCACGGCGGTGGCGAGTTTGGCCATCTCGGCCTCCAGGACCGCGGCGAACAGCTTCTCCTTGTTGCCGAAGTACTGGTAGATCCGCTCCTTGTTGACCCCGGCGCCGGTGGCCACCCGGGCGACGCGGGCGCCCTCGGGCCCGTACTCGGCGAACTCCTCGACCGCGGCGTCGAGGAGGAGCTGCTTGGTGCGTGCGGTGTCCCAGGCCATGCGGCCATCCTACGTTATTCCCAACCATCCGGTTGGATTTGGGGATCCGGCTGTGCCACACTCCAACCAGATGGTTGGAAATCCCGGTTCCGGCCGCCGTACCAGGGGGAGTACCCGTGTCCGCACCCGCACCCGCACCCGCACCCGCAGCCCCGTCCGTCCACCGCCGCGCGCTGATCACCTGGCTGGCCGTCTATCCGACCATCACCGTCGCCCTCGCCCTGCTGCGACCGGTCATGCAGGGTGTGCCCCTGCCGGTGCAGACGCTGGTCCTGACGGCGATCGCCATACCCCTCGTCGTGTACCTGCTCGTCCCGGCGCTGCTGAAGGCGAACGCCGCCCTCTCCGCCCGCTCGCGCTGACCCGGCCGCGACGGCGTCAAGATTTCCTTGACATTGTGATCACGTCAAGGAAGTCTTGACGCATGAACGTTTCCCGGGAGCCCTCGGCTGCCTCCAGCACCCCTTACGTCAGCCTCGTGTTCGGTCTCCTCGCGGTGGCGGTGAGCCTCATCAGCGTGGCGCTGACGCTCGCCGACGGCCTGGGGGCCGGCCCGACCGCCGCGCTGATCGCCGCGGACCTCGTCCTCGTCGCCGCCATGGGCGCCCTGGCCGCCACCCTGCGGCCCGAACCGGCGCGCAGGAGCCGTGACGAGCGGCTCCTCGACGAACTGGAGCCGCTGCTCCCCGCGGAGGGCCCCGCATCCGGCCCGGCGGGCGGCGGACGGTGACCGGCGCGGAAGGGGCTGGCGCGGAAGGGGCCGACGCGGAACTGATCGGCGCGGCCGAGGCGGACCGCATCCGGGAGGCCGTCGCGAGCGCGGTCCTCGGAGCGTCCGAAGGGCTCGCCGCGTCACTGGAGCACGACGCCGAGGGCTACTTGAGGCTCGTGGCCGCCGCCCGTATCGGCGCCGAGGAATCGAGCCGGCTCCTGCGCGAGGCCATCCAGGGCGCCCGGGCCGCCGGCCACAGCTGGGACGCCGTCGGCGGAGTCCTGGGCGTCAGCCGACAGGCCGCCCAGCAGCGCTTCGCCGTCAAACAGCCCTCCGGTCCCACCGGTGCGGGGGACGGCCCCGAGCGCAGGGAGATCACTCCGGTGACGGCCTTCACGGAGATGGCGGCCCTCGACGAAGCCGGGAAGGACGGCTGGCACCTGGTCGACTACGGCTCGTTCCGTCTGGTCGTGGAAGCCTCCGAGCACACCTGGGAACACCGCAGGGCCGTCGGCGGCCACCGCCGGCTCGCCGCCGAGGGCTGGACCCGGGTCGGCCCCGGATCCTTCCCCTGGAGCTACTACAAACGCCGCTGCGACCCAGCGTCCTAGGCGACGAACTCCTCGTCTCCGTAACGGACCTGGGCCCGGTTCCAGTCGACGCCCAGCTCCGCCGTGAACTTTCGGGCCAGGTCCAGCTCCGACAGCGGGGCCACGAGGACCAGCCGCCCGCCGAGGGTGACCGAGCCGCCGCCGAGCCGTTCGCGGGCCTCGGTGTCGGCGGCCAGCGCGTCGTGCAGACGGGTCGCGTCGACGCCGTCGGCCTGGATCTCCACCGCGTCGGTGTCCGGCGCGTCACGCGGCAGGCAGCGGAAGGTCAGCACCGACTCCTGGTCGTACCGCTTGCGGATGACGTCCGCGATGTGGTGCAGCCCCTCGCGCCCGACCCGGGAGACGTCGAACTCCCGCGAGCGCTCATAGGTGGTCTGCTGCAGCTCGCCGGACCAGAACACGCCGTCCAGCAGCGTCGACCCCTCCGCCTTCGCGCCGTGGGTGCGGATGATGCTCCGCACCTCGTGGTCGAAGCGCGTCAGACGGGTCGTCAGCCGGGGGTCGGCCGGATCCGTGATGATCGCGGTGTTGTCGGTGGCGAAGATCTCCGCCGTCGGGCAGTCCGGCTTCCCCGGACTCGCCTGGGCGCTGCCCGCGCCCACCGACCCCAGTGTCAGCACGCCGACCGTGACCAGGACACCCCACCGCTTCATTCCCCAACTCCCCGTACATGGACTCGTGGTGGCGCGCCCGGAAGGACGCGTCGGGCTCATCCTAGGAACCCGGCGGGGGTCCGCGTCGAACCGTGCACCCGAATGGCGGACAACCGATGCGGGATCGGCCGTCGGAACACCGCCCGGGCCCGCTCTAGGGTGGGGGCGTGGCGAGAGACGCGAACGCAAGTACGAATGACAGTGCGGGTACGGGTACGGGCGGCGGCCCGGCCGGCCGGCTGCTGTACGGCTGCATGGGACTCGGCGGGACCTGGGAGCCCGACCCGTACGGCCCCGCGGACGTGGACGCCGCCGAGGCCGCGATCCACGCCGCCCTCGACAGCGGGATCACCGCCTTCGACCACGCCGACATCTACCGGCACGGAAAGGCCGAGGCCGTCTTCGGCGAGGTCCTCGCACGGACCCCCGGCCTGCGCGAGCGGATAACCCTCCAGACCAAGTGCGGCATCCGGCTGGCCGGCCCGGACGGCCCCGGCAGGTACGACCTGCGCGGCGAGAGCATCCTGCGCCGGGTGGAGGAGAGCCTGACCCGGCTGCGCACCGACGTCCTCGACGTCCTCCTCCTGCACCGCCCCGATCCCCTGGCCGACCCGGACTCGGTCGCGGCGGCGCTGACGGACCTGCACCGGCAGGGCCTCGTACGGAGCTTCGGGGTCTCCAACACGGGCGCCGCGCAGATCGCCCGCCTCCAGGCCCGCCTCGACCTGCCGCTCGTGGCGAACCAGCTGGAGATGAGCCTGCACAGCCGCGACTGGGTCGAGGCCGGAGTCCTGCTCAACACGCCCGCGGCCACCGGCAACGGCTTCCCGTTCGGCACCCTCGAACACTGCCTCGACCACGGGATCCGCCTCCAGGCCTGGGGCGCCCTGGCCCAGGGCCGCTTCACCGGCCGTCAGCGGACACCCGCCGAACACGCCACCGCCGAGCTCCTCGCCACCCTCGCCGAGCGCAAGGGCACCACCCCCGAGACGGTCCTGCTGTGGTGGCTGATCCGGCACCCCGCCGCCATCGTCCCGGTCGTCGGCACCGCGCGTCCCGAGCGCATCCGCGCCTGCCGCGACGCCGCGCTGCGCGCACCGGACCTCACGCACGAGGAATGGTACGAACTGTGGACCACGGCCCGGGGCCGCCCACTGCCCTGAACCGCCCCCCGGCGCTCAGTCCCGAGGCCGGCCGGGGGCGAGGCGGGCCACCACCTCGGCCAGGTCCTCACACACCTGCTCGATGCTCAGGCGGATGTTGTTCTGCTCGGTGACCAGCGCCGACAGCAGCAGCGCGGTCAGCGCGGCCGCACCGTTGAGGGCCTGGAGGTTGACCATGACCTCGAAGAGAGTGTGCCGGGCGAACGGCCCCGCCCGGTCGGTCGCCGCCGAGATGGACAGGACGGACACCAGCAGGGCGCAGGGCGCACTGCCCGCGAGCTGGAAGCGCACCGCCGCCCAGATCAGCAGCGGGAAGACGAGGAAGAGCAGCGACAGCGAGCTCCGGGTGGCCAGCACGGTGACGACGGCGGTCGTGCCCAGCAGCGCCACCGCTTCGAGCACCCGGTACGGGTCCACGGGCAGCCGGGGGCGGCGCAGGGCCAGCAGCAGCGGGGTCACCAGCAGTACGCCCATCGCGTCCCCGGCCCACCAGGCCGCCCACGCCGACCAGAAGCGCGCCGTCGGCAGGTCACCGGTGAGCACCAGCGTCCAGGTCCCGGCGGTCGCGCTGATCAGCATCGGCAGCAGACCGCCCAGGAACACCAGCAGCAGCCCGTCCCGCAGCCGGTCCAGCGCGGGCCGGAAGCCCGCCTGGCGCAGCAGCGCGTACGCGCACAGCGGGGCGAGCGTGTTGCCGGCGAGGATCGCGATGTCCGCGGCCTGGAAGGTGCTGATCCGCTCGATGGCGAAGTAGGTGCCGAGGGTGATCCCCGGCCAGATCCCGGGACCCATCCGCAGCAGGGCGGCGACGGCGATCCCGGTCGGCGGCCACAGGGGGGTGATCACCGCTTCGTGGATGGCCACCTGCTGGAGCAGCCCGAGCCGCCCGGTCGCGTAATAGGCGACGGCGACGGCCAGGATCCGCACAAGAGCCTCGGCCTGACGTCGCCATTCCACGGTGCGCACCACAGCATCAGACAACAGCCCGGCTCGCCGGACGGACGTGACACGCGGCAGCGGCCAGGAGCGCGGGCCGGGCAGGATCCGAAAGGGACGGCCTACGCCACCGCGTCGTGGCCGATGACGAGGACGGCCGCGTCGTCGGCGTGGCCGGTGGAGTCGGCCACCTTCATCACCTCGGCGGCGAGCTCGTCGGGTTCGGCCCCCGCCGCCTCCCGCACGATCCCCACCACGCGCTCCAGCCCCACGTCGATCGGGAACGACGGCCCCTCCACCACCCCGTCGGTGACCAGCACGATCGTCCCGGCCCGGGTCAGCCGCCGCCGCGTCACCGGGTACGCCGATCCGGGGAGCATGCCCAGCGGCAGCCCGCCCGTGTCCTCGGCTATGCCGTACCGGCCGTCGACCGTGGCCCAGACGCTCGGCACGTGCCCGGCGCGGGCGCTGGCCAGCTCTCCCGTCCCGGGGTCGAAGCGGAGCAGGGTGCACGTCGCGAACAGCTCGCAGTCCATCGCCAGCAGCACCTCGTTGGCCCGGCTCAGCACCTCGCCCGGGTCGACGACCACGGAGGCCACCGCCCGCAGGCAGACCCGGACCTGCCCCATGAAGGCGGTCGCGGCGACGTCGTGCCCCTGGACGTCACCGATGGAGAACGCCACCGCGCCCTGCGGCACGCGGAAGCCGTCGTACCAGTCACCGCCGATGTCCAGCCCCCGCCGCGCGGGCGCGTACCGGGCGGCGCTGCGCAGCCCGGGCAGGACGGGGAGCGCGGAGGGCAGCAGCTCACGCTGGAGCGCCTCGGCCAGCTCGACCCGGGCCTGCTGGAACTCGGCCCCTTCCCGGGCCTGCGCGGTGAGCTGCCCCAGCATCGTGAGCAGATCGGCGCTCCCCGGCCGGGAGGGACGGCGCGGGGTCACGGACCGCTCCGACGAACATCCATATGTGTCCCTGCTCCCGCCCTGAGCCGCGCGAAGGACCCGCGCCCATCATATTTCGGCCCGCCCCACGACGCCCTTCCACCGGGTCCGGGACCGGGCCCGGCCGCAGGGGACCGAACGGCGGATCCGGGGGAGATCGCGCGTGCGGTGGCGCCGGGAGCGGTTAGGGATGTCCCGACCGCCCGCCGCCGGCCACCATCCCCGGGAGACTCCGATGAGCTGCATCAACCGACGTGACCTCGCCCTGCTGGCACTGCGCACCGGCACCGGCGCCGTACTGATCGCCCACGGGACGCAGAAGCTCTTCGGATGGTTCGGCGGCGGCGGTCTGGAGGGCACGGCGGCCGCCATGGAACACATGGGCTTCCGGCCCGGCCGGCAGAGCGCGATCGCCGCCGCCCTGGGGGAGGCCGGGGGAGGGGCGCTGCTGGTGCTCGGGCTGGCGACCCCGGCCGCCGGAGCGGCGGCGGCCGGGGCGATGGCGGGGGCCGTGGCGGTCCACGCGCCCGCCGGGTTCTTCGCGCAGGAGGGCGGCTACGAGTACCCCGCCTTCCTCGGCTTCACCGCGGCCGCCGTCGGTCTCGCCGGGCCCGGCCGCTACTCCTTCGACCACGCCACCCGCCACCACTTCGACCAGCCCTGGACGGTCGCGCTGGCCTTCGCCGGGAGCGCGCTCGCGGCGTACGCGGTGGTCTCCAAGCGGGCCAGGGAGCGGGCGCGGGAGGAATCCGGGGCTTCCTGACAGGGCCTGACCCCGTATGTAATGTCACATGGCATGACCTTCTTACGCCGTACGGCCCTCAGCGCCGCCACCGCCCTGCTCGGAGTCTGCGCCCTCCTGCCCCCCGCCATCGCCCATGCGGACCCCGCGCCCGCCTGCCGCACCGCCCCCGCCCCGGTCCAGGACCCGGAGCAGGGCCGGCTGAGCGACCCGCGCACCGCCGCCTTCCCGCAGCGGGCCGCGCTGGACGCCTTCGTACGCCGCCTCCCGGCGGCGCTGTGCGGCGCGAGGAACGCCGCCGGGGCGGAGCGGCTCCTCGACACCTGGGGCGAGGCGCTCTGGCAGGCCGCCGTGGACCGGGCGCAGGGCCGCCGCCCCGGCGGGGACCTCGCCGCCGGGGACGACCGGCCGCTGTACTGGGCCCGGCTGGCGATGACCGCCGCACTCGACCGCTGGCAGCCGCCCTTCCCCGTCGACCGGCCCGCCCTGCGGACCCGCCTCGAGGACGCCTCCCGGGGCCTCACCTCCAACGAGTTCCGCCGCACCCCGGGCGTGCGCCGGATCTTCGTCAGCGGCTTCGACCCCTTCGGGCTGGACACCGAACTGCGCCGGGGCAACCCCTCCGGCTCGGCGGCCCTCCAGCTCAACGGACGCCGCGTGACCCTGGCCGACGGCACCGTCGCCGAGATCCGGGCGGTCGTCCTGCCCGTGCGGTACGCCGACTTCGACGCCGGCATCGTCGAGCGCGCCTACGGCCCCCGGCTGGCACCCGGCCCCCGCGCCGCCGACATGATCACCAGCATCAGCCAGGGCTACCCCGGCCTGTTCACCCTCGAAGCCTGGGCGGGCCGCTCCCGCTCCGCCGACCCGTACCCGGACAACACCCGCGCCCTGTCCGGCGGTACGTACGAGCACCCCGTCACCGCGCCCGGCATGGGCCCCGGCGCGGAGTTCCTGCGCACCAGCCTGCCCACGGACGCCATGACCGCCGTCCAGAGCCCCTACCCGGTCCGGCTCAACACGGCCGTCACCGAGATACCGGCCGGCCAGGAGGCGCCCGTGGCGCGCCAGGACGGTCCGACCCCGGGCTCGCGCGCCGTGGCGGGCGGAGGCGGCGGCTACCTCTCCAACGAGGTCGCCTACCGCTCCAACCGCCTCCGCCTGGAGCTGCGTCCCGAGCTGCCCGGCGGCCACCTGCACACCCCCGTGCTCACGGGGCTGCCCGCCGACCCCGACCAGCTGACGGGGGCCGACTTCGAACGCGAGGAGAGCGCCATCACGGCCCAGGTGCTGGAGGTGCTGCGGCACTCCGTCTGAGCGCCGCCTCAGGGCAGTGCCAGCCGGACGGCCTCGCTGACCGCTTCCAGGGCGGCGGGACTGAGCCGCAGCCCCATCGCCTCCACGTAGTGCGCCGAGGGCCGCACCGTGGTCAGGAAGTCCACCAGGACGTGCCCGCCGACCCCGTCGACGAGCACCTCGCCCGCCGCCTCGAAGGGCACGGACGTCGGCCACGCGTCCGATCCCGTACCGAGCTGCGCGACGACGACGGTGTCGAGGAGGGCGTTGCGGGTGTCGTTCGACACCACCACCCACAGGCCGCCGCGCCCCTCGGCGCCGATCGCGAGCACGTCGCCCCGCCGGAACTCCGTCACAGGGTCCCCTCCTGGGCGACCACCGCCAGATAGGTGGCCCGGTCCGCGAGGGGCGCGCCCTGCTCCGACAGATTGCGGTGCATGTCCTCGTAGGCGGCTCTCAGGTGGTGTTCCCACGCCTCGGCGAGGGCGGCCCCGCGGACGAAACGGGCGAGCGACTGCCCGGCCGAGGCCGCCGCCAGCCGGAGGAGGGCGAGTTCGTGCTCGGCGAAGGTGACGTTGAGGGAGGGCACGGGAGAACGGTACTGATGCACGGTGCAGGAGTCCGGTGCTAATCAGGTCATTGCTCCTCACCCCCGCGTCACGCAAGGCCGGGCCCCTGGCCGTTGACCCCCGCCGATCGAGACAGTCGCAGGTGGAAGGCCTGGTTGACAGCCCCGTACGGCGTTCCGGTGCCGTAGACATCTGCCTGACAGGTACGGACCTGCGTACCTGTGACCGCACCTGGACGTGACCGGAAACAAGGGAGAACCAGAACCATGAAGAAGCGTTTGGTCGCCACAGCCCTGGCTTCCGCCGCCATCGCGCTGGGCACCGCGCTGCCGGCCTCCGCCGGCACCACGGACACCACCGGTGGAACGGGCACGCAGAACTGCATCAGCCGCAGCGTCAGCCGCGGCGAGGGCCATGGCTGGGCGCAGACCTGCGACGGCCGCAACGTCTCCGGCTGGATCCAGGACGACAGGGCGGACGGCCGCTGTCCTTACGTCATCGCCTACCACCGTGGCGGCGGCGAGACGGCCGGCCCGCGCGTCGGCCCGAAGGGCAAGCGGATCGACTTCAACTTCTGGGCGAACGGCGAGGTCAGCGACTTCGGCATCGGCTACTCCACCTGCTGACACCGTACGTGCACCAGGGCGCCGCGTCCCCAGGACGCGGCGCCCCGCCGTGTTTCGGGGACCGCCTAGGCGGCCTAGTAGCCCCAGCGGGCCTTGGAGCCGTCCTGGCGGCAGTGGATCATGCGGCCGTTCCCGGCGTGCGTGGAGCGGCCCACGTCGGCGTTGCGGCAGTACTGGCCGGCGTTGTAGCAGTTCCCGGCGTTGGAGACGATCTCGCAGTCGGCCTTCGCGGGCTCGGCCGGGGCCTCGGTGGTGGGCCGCGGGGCCGGCTTGGTCGCGGCGCGGGTGGGGGCCGGGTCGGAGCCGGGCGCCTTGTAGTCCGAGCCGGAGGGCGGCGTCGGCGTCGGCTTGGGAGCGGTCGTGGGGGTCGCCGACGTGGTCGGGGACGCGGAGGGCGACGGCGTCAGGGAGGGCGTCGGCGACGGAGCCTCGGTCGTCGGAGCCGAGGAGGAGAGGGTCGGCGGCGCGGAGACGGCGGGCCCCCCGCCCTCCGCCGGACCGCAGGCGACGGCGACGCCCGCCACCAGCAGGGCGACGAACGCCCGTCTCAGAGGACCGCCGGGCCGTCTGCGGTCACGACGCGTGCCACGGGATGCGCTGTTCATCGGTGTACCCCCACATGAAGCGTGAAATGGAGGCACATCATATGAACGGACAATCGACTACGTGAGGTGTGTTCCGAATCGTGACCAACCATCAGACGCGGCACGCGCCGACGCCGCGGGCGAAGGGCCCGCGACGCCGGTCGTAACCGCCCGGACCGGCCCGTGTCAGGCCGGCGGAAGGTGCGTCAGCGAGCCCCGCGTCAGCGGGCGTTGCGCTCCGGAAGGTCCACCTCGGCCGGGGCGAGGGCGGCCGTGTCACCCTGGGCGGCCGGGGAGGCCGCGAGGCCGCGCGCCGTCGGCTGCGCGGGCTTCTTGCCGCAGAACGCCGCCTCCAGGGTGCCGCCGAGGGCCGTGTTCGCCACACCCCGGTTCGAGGTGTTCGCCATGGCCGTCAGGCTGCGGGCGCCGTCGCGGGTGGTGAAGGCGTAGGTGTAGAAGCCCTGCACCGTGCCCGTGTGCCCGAAGACCTGGGTGCCGCAGGACAGGTCGTAGCGGCGCAGGCCCAGCCCGTAGAAACGGGTGTTCGTGGCGTCCGTCGGGGTCATCGTCAGCATCGCGTCCAGCAGCTCCGGCGACAGCAGCTTGCCGCTCACCAGCGCCGACATGAAGGTGCTGAGGTCCGCCGGGTTCGAGATCATCGCCCCGGCCGTCTGCGCCCACGACACCGTCTGCTCGGTGGAGTCCACCAGCGGCGCGCCGGCCGCGTCGGGGGTCAGGTAGCCGTGGGTGTGCAGGCCCTTGATCTCCGCGTCGGGGTGCACGTACGAGGTGTTGCGCAGCTTCAGCGGCTTGATGATGCGGCGCTCGTACTCCTTGGCCACCGGGCGCCCGGTGGCCTTCTCGATGAGCATGCCGACGACCACGAAGTTGGTGTTGGAGTACTTGTACGACACGCCGGGCTCGGTCGTGCGCGGCTCGTTCAGCGAGAGCTGGACCAGCTCCTGGTGGCTGAACACCTTGTTGCGCACGGCCTCGAAGCCGGGAACGGTGTCGTTGAACATGGCGTTCGTGTAGTCCGCCAGGCCGCTGCGGTGGGTCAGCAGGTGACGGACCGTGATCCGGTCGTCCGGCAGCAGGCCCGGCAGGTAGTGGTTGACCGGGGTGTCCAGCTCGATCTTCTTCTCGGCCACCAGCTGGAGCAGCACGACGGTCGAGAACGTCTTGGTGACGCTGCCGATCCGGAAGCGGGCCTGGGTGTCCATCGCCTCGCCGGTGGTCGTGTCGCGCACGCCGACCGTCTTGGTCCACAGGCCCTGGGTGTCCTTGATCCGGGCCAACGCGCCCGGCGCGCCCGCGTCCTTGGTGTTCTGCAGCGCCTGGAGCAGAGCGTCGAGGTCCGGTGCGGGACGGGTCGTGCCGGCCGCCTGCGCCGCCTCGGCGGACAGGGCGGCGGCGGGCGCGGCATGGGCGGCGGTCGCGGGGGCCACACCGGCCACCAGGGCCAGCAGTGCGGCGCTGACGGCCAGACGACGGTTCATGGGCGGGGTCATGGGGGTTCCTCGACTCAGTAGTGCGGCACTGGACCGGAAACCGCCGGCGCACTGGGCGCGGGGCCTGCCGACGGCCGGTTCGTGGCGAGCTTACGCAAGATCAAATGATGATGCGTCATCGCAGGTCAGGCGGGCTGTCCCTGGCCCGCGAGACCGGCCAGATCCAGTGCCCGCCGCATGGCCGAAAGGTCACGTTCCCCGCACGTGCAGCCCGCGGCGAAGGACTCCAGGACCTCGGGCGCCAGCCGCCGCCGCTCCGCCGCCTCCAGCAGACCGGCCGCCGTGTGCGCGGGCTCCGGGCCCGGGTCGCAGGTGCAGTCCTGCCCGACGCCGTCCAGCAGCCCCAGCAGCTCCCGGCGCACCACGAAACGGCTGATCCCGCAGTCCAGCCCGTCGTCCTCGACGCCCTCCGGGTACGGGGCGCGGGCCCAGGCGCCGTCCTCGAACCAGTAGACGCAGCCCAGCTCCCAGCCCCGCCCCAGCTCGCGCAGGGTCTCGTACGGCAGCCAGTCGGGCCCGCCCGCCAGCATGTCGACGGCCGGCTCGTGCCATTTGACGTCGCTCGACTCGTCCTCGCCGTAGAGCACGTACCGCCCCTCGCCCATCGGGGCCAGGCACCACCAGGTGCAGCCGCAGTCGTCGAGGTGGAGCCCGCCCCCGTCGATCCAGTGGCCGGTGCGGTGCACGCCCCGGCCCTCCGCCTCCGTGGTGGCCTCCAGGACGGCGACCAGGGCCCAGCGCGCCCACAGTTCCCCGGCGGGCGGCAGGTCCCCGGGCAGGCCGGGACGGTGGATGGTCATGACGGGATCCCCCTGGAGACGAACTGGTGGTGACGGCTGTTCACGGCCCGAGCCTACGGGTGCCCCGAAGGCGCGACGGCCCCGGAGCCCGCGGCGGGCGCGTCGAGCGCGCGCAGCTCCGCCACCGCCTCACCCTGCCGGGGACTGCCCAGCTCGCCCAGCGCGGCGCAGGCCGTCACGAGGGTCTCGCGGGCCTCCCGGTGGCGGGCCAGGCGCCGCAGTACGCGCCCCAGGTCGAGCCGGGCCGGCTCGCTCCAGGCGGACATCCGCGCGGCCTCGAAACCGCTCAGCGCCAGCCGCAGCGGTGCCTCCGCCTCGCTCCACCGCCCCAGCGCCGCCAGGTCGTTGCCGACCTGCTGGCGGGCCACCGCCAGGTACACGGCGAGGAGTTCCGCCGGCTGCCCCGGAATCCCGGCCCGGCAGGCCGCCTCGCTGCGCAGGTGGATGCCCAGGGCCTCCCCGGCCCGGCCGGCCTGGCGCAGCTTGTCGCCCAGGGCGTTCAGGGTGGTCAGTTCGCCGAGCCGGGCCTGCGCGGAGCCCTGCGCGCCCAGGCAGTCGGCGGCCGCCCGGAACCGGTCGAGGGATTCCCCGACCCGGCCGGCGCGGTGCAGCGCCCCGGCGCCGTACCCCAGCGCCCAGCCCACCTGGAGTTCGTCCCCGACCTCCCGCGCGAGCGCCAGCGCGGCGTCGGCGGCCTCCAGGGCGCGCCGGTGGTCGTGCGCGCACATGCTGTAGGACCAGGCCAGGTAGTTGAGCTGGACGGCCTCCTCCCGCCTGCTGCCGAGCGCGCGCGCCGAGTCGACCGCGCCGCGGAAGACCTCCACCCACAGCTCCCAGTGCTGGTTGAGGTCCGAGAACCAGTGCATGGCCTCGGCCGCGTCGACGACCTCCCGGTGCCGGCCGGCGGCCCGGGACCGGCGCAGCGCCGCCACCCACTGCGCCCGCTCCGCCTCCAGCCAGGCGCGGGCCCCCTCGCGGCCGACGGGCGCCCCGGCCGGGTCGGGATCTCCGCCGCACGGGTCCCGGTGCCGGTCCGCGTCGAAGCGCAGCGCCGCCGCGGTGGCCCGGCGCAGCATCCACCGCGCGGCCCGGTCCTGGGCGGCCTCGCACACCTCGGAGCCGTCCTCCCGGTCCAGTTGCCCGGCCGCGAACAGTCTGAGGAGGTCGTGGAATCGGTACCGCTCGGCGGCCGGGTCGGACTGCAGGAGCCCCGCGTCGGTCAGCTCCTCCGCGCACCGGGCGGCCCGGGCGAGCGGCAGACCCGCCAGCAGGGCGGCCGTCTCGGCGCTGAAATCGGGACCGGCGGCCAGGGCGGCCCGGCGCAGCAGGGTCCGGGAGTCGGCGGGCAGCTGCCGGTACGACAGGGCGAACGCCGCCCGTACGCGCAGCTCGCCGGAGTGCAGCGCGTCCAGCCGACCGCCCTCCTCGGAGAGTTGGGCGACGAGCCGGGCCAGGCGTTCGTGGGGCCGGGCGGCGAGCCGCTGCCCGGCGATGCGCACGGCCAGCGGCAGGTACCCGCACAGCCCGGCCAGGTCACGGGCGGCCTGCGGCTCGGCGCCGACCCGCTCGGCGCCGACGATGCGGGTCAGCAGCTCCACGGCCTCCTCCCGCCGCAGCAGGGCGAGTTCGCTCCGGTGCACCGAGGCGAGACCGGCCAGGGCGTGCCGGCTCGTGACGAGGGTCAGCGAGTACCCGGTGCCGGGGAGCAGGGGGCGCACCTGCGCCTCGTCCGCCGCGTTGTCCAGCAGGAGCAGCACCCGGCGGCCTTCGAGCGCGGACCGCAGGAGCCCCGAGCGGTCCTCCGTACCGGCCGGGATCGCGTCCTGGGCGATCCCCAGCGCCCGCAGCAGGCGGGCCAGTGCCTCGTGCGGAGGAGTAGGTCTCGGGTCCGTGCCGTGCAGGTCGAGGGCGAAGGCGCCGTCGGGGAAGCGCGGTGCGAGGCGGTGCGCGGCGCGCACGGCGAAGGCGGTCTTCCCGAGGCCGGGCTGCCCCGGGACCACGACGACCGGCGGATGGGCGGGACCGGCCTCCTCCACCAGGGCGTCCAGCCGCTCGAGGTCCGGGCCGCGCGCGGTGAAGTCCCGTACGTCACGGGGCAGGGCGAGCGCGTGGTGGGCCGCCCGCCCCGCCGCGGCCGCCCGACCGGCCTGGAGTGCCGGGGCCGCCAGACCCGCCGCAGCTACCCGCCCCGCCGTACCCGCCCGGTCCTTCGGTCCGGTCCGGCCGGGGTTCCGCCCCGCCCGGGGCCGCCCCAGGCCGGCGGCGTGCTCGAGCTCGGCGGTGCCCGCCGGGTCCAGCTCCAGCGCCCGGGCCAGGGCCTGGACGGTGCGCCGCTGCGGGCCCCGGGTGCGCCCGCGCTCCAGGTCCGCCAGCGCGCGGACACTGACACCGGAGGCGTGCGACAGCTCCTCCTGGCTGAGTCCGGCCCGCGTGCGCAATTCCCTCAGCCGGTGGCCGAGTTCCCCCGCGGCCGGTGTACCGGTGCCCATGGTCGACATCCCCCGTCGGCGTGGCCCCGCCCCGAATGTGAGCCCCCGGCAGAAGTATGTCTGACGCCGTTTCCGCCGGTGGAACCGCCTGGGCAGCCGCAGCGCGCGCGTGGTCGACTCGCTCCGGGGCGGCGCCCGACCCCCTCGTGGCGCCGTCCCGCCGGCATTGACCCGCACGGGGCCGCGTCGCGCCCGGTGTGCCGATTCATTAGCTTATGTCGGGTTAGTGTCGGCGCATGGACGGTGATCGTCGAGGGTGGCCGCAGTGTCTGCTCGCCGGCAGCGTGTTCGCCGTGTGCATGGCGGGCACCACGCTGCCGACCCCCCTCTACGGCCTCTACCAGCAGAAGTTCGGCTTCTCCGAGCTGACGGTCACCGTCGTCTACGCCGTCTACGCCTTCGGGGTCATCGGCGTGCTCCTACTGGCGGGCAACGCCTCCGACACCGTCGGCCGGCGCCCCGTGCTCTGGTGCGGCCTGGGCTTCGCGGCCGCCAGCGCCGTCTGCTTCCTGTGCGCCACCGGCCTCGGCTGGCTGTACGCGGGCCGGCTGCTGTCGGGCCTGTCGGCAGGCCTGTTCACCGGGGCCGCCACCGCGTACGTGATGGAACTGGCGCCGCCCGGCGGCGGCTCCCGGGCCACCTTCGTGGCGACGGCCGCCAACATGGGCGGCCTCGGCTGCGGTCCGCTGCTCGCGGGCTTCCTCGCCGAGTACGCCGCCCGGCCGCTGTACCTGCCGTTCGCCCTCCACCTCGCCCTGGTGGCGGTCTCGGCGGCGGTCCTGTCGGCGCTCCCCGAAACCGTACGGGAGCGGAGTCCCGCCCGTACCGTACGGCCCCAGCGGCCCGGCCTGCCCGTACAGGTACGGGCGGTGTTCACCCCCGCCGCCATCGCCTCGTTCGTGGGGTTCGCGCTGTTCGGGGTGTTCACCTCGGTCAGCCCCGCCTTCCTCGCGCAGTCCCTGCACGTGGAGAACCACGCCGTGAGCGGGTCGATCGTCGCGCTGGCCTTCTTCGCCTCGACCGCCGGACAACTGGCCGTCGGCCGGGTCGGGGTGACCCGCTCCCTGCCCCTGGGCTGCGCCGGGCTCCTCGCCGGACTCGCCCTCCTCGCGGGCGCCCTCTACTGGGAACTCCTGGTGCTGGTGGTGCTCAGCGCGCTCGTCGGCGGGGTCGGGCAGGGCCTCGCCTTCCGGGGCGCGCTCGCCGCCGTCGCCGGGGCGTCCCCCGCCGAACACCGTGCGGCCGTGATCTCGACCCTGTTCGTGGTCGCGTACGCCGGCATCTCGGTGCCCGTGATCGGCGTGGGCCTGCTGTCCGGGCCGCTCGGCCTCGAAGGCGCCGGGCTGGTGTTCATCGCCTGCATGGCCGCCCTGGTCTCGACCGCCGCCGCCTACCTCCTGCGGCGCCCGGTGCGCGCGGGGAGCTGACCCCGGACGGCGGTCCCACGGACGGCCCCAACACCCCGCGAGGGCGTTGCCTCGTGATCACCGGTTCGTTGTCCCCTGGGCCGCGCTCGCGCGCCCCCCGCACCCGTCCGTGAGAAGGAGCCCCCATGCCCGCTCGTGTCCCGGCCCCGGCGTCCGGCGCCGCACGGACAGCCCTCACCCGCCGGAGGATCCTCACCGGCGCGTTCGGCCTCACCGCTGCCGGCCTGTGGTCCCCGCCCGCGTACGCGGCGCCCGCCACCGGCCCGGTGATCTTCGACTGCGGGGCCTGGGGCGCCCGGCCCCCGTCCGAGCCCGTCGAGGTCCTCGCGGCCCCGCCCCGGCGGATCATCGTCCACCACACCGCGACGCGCAACGTCGAGGACTACTCCCAGCAGCGGGCCTTCGCCCTCGCCCGGGCGATCCAGAACTACCACATGGACGTCCAGGGCTGGATCGACACCGGCCAGCACTTCACGGTCAGCCGCGGCGCGTTCGTCACCGAAGGCCGCCACCGCAGCTTCACCGAACTGACGGCGGGCGGGTGCCAGGTGCGCTCCGCGCACTGCGTGGGCCAGAACGACGTGGCCGTGGGCATCGAGAACGAGGGCACGTACACCACCGAGGAACCCCCGGCCCGGCAGTACGAGGCCCTGGTCTCGCTGTGCGCGCACGTCTGCGCGACGTACGGGCTCCCACCGTCGGAGATCCGGGGCCACCGCGACTTCAACGACACCGAATGCCCCGGGGAACGCCTCTACGCCCTCCTGCCGAAGCTGCGCCAGGACGTCGCCCAGCGCCTCGGCGTACAGCCGTGGCCCGAGCCCGAGCCGGAGACCCCCGAGGAGCGCCACCCCTGGCCCGGCCCGCCGGAGTACCTCCCGCCGGAGGCCCTGGCCCGGGAACTCGCCCACTGGACCCCCCGCCGCTAGGCCGACGGGCTGGGTCGCCAGTCGGTCGGCGGTGGCGGTCGGCGGTTTCATGAGCGCAAGGCTGCAACCGTGCGTCCGGACGGGCGGGTTCAGCGGGCGTAGTAGTAGCGCAGGACGCGGGAGCCGGCCGTCGCCTCGCTCAGGCCCAGGCCCGTCGCGATCTCGGCGTCGGGGATCTCGTCGTTCCTGATGTTGAAGGCCGCCGTCCGGGCCGTCCGGGACGTCGTCCGCTCCAGCGCGCCCGCCGCCCGCAGCGCCGCGAGCGGGGCGTCGTCCGCGAGGTTCTCCAGCTGCCGGTCCAGTTCCCGCAGCAGCCCGGCGAGTTCGGCCGGCAGCGGGACCGTACGCGCCTCGACCTCGGTGACGTGCCGGTCCCATTCCTCCTCGGGGCCGGAGGTGTCGTACTCCTCGGGGTCGTCGGCGCGCACCTGCTCCCAGTCCAGGGGGTGGAGCGGAGCACCGCGCCAGCCGCAGGAGCAGGCGGCGCGCAGGGCGGCCGCCTCGGGGGCTCCCAGGGTGCCGTCGTAGACCCACCAGTCGGAGGTCCGGTGGAACTCGGAGCCGCTGCCCACGTCGTAGATCATCGGTTTGGGTTCGCTGCCGTCGGCCAGGACCGCCGCGGCCCGGCCCTCGTGCTCGCCCTCGAACTCCTCCGTCTGCCACGTCATGACGTACTCCTCATCCTCGTGAGCGGGAGGTACCGACCTGGTTCCCTGCCGACGATGCACCATGACGGCGGGTATGCGCGGGCATATGCCGAAACCGGCCGGACCTTCGGGCACGCGCCGGGCGCGCGCAGGCACCGGGGGCGCGCGGGCGTACGCGTGGGGGCCAACCGGTGTACGCGGAGCAGATCCGCACGTCCGTCCGGACACCACGGTCTGCCGGGCCCGGCCCCCGCAGAGGCCCACGGAAAAGCCGTGGCGGGCGGCGCGGGGGGCCGGTAGTTTTCCCCGCGATGACTCCTTCCTCCCTTCACAGATCGGGGGTCCCGTCCGCGCAAGGTGAGTGCTGATGCTCACTCCCACCGTGGACGGGGATTCCCGCCTTTCCCTCTGGCTGCGCGTGCGCGAGTTCGCCGTGCCGCCCTCCATGATCGAGACCGCCACCGCCCGCCGGCACGCCGGTGACTGGGCCGGGGCCTGCGCCGCCGCGGGTTTCGAGGCAGATCTCGACCTACGGTCCGTGGCACGTACCCACGGACGCCACCTCGCGGCCCGCATCCGGGCCGACCTGCGCCACCTGGCCCCCGACCTGCTGCGCTGGCACATGCCGCGGATCGCCCCGCACGGGCTGCTGCGCCCCGGGCTGACCGTCGCCCTGGCCCGCTACGAGGCCGGGGAGGCGGGCGGCGCGCCCCCGCTGCACCTCGTGGCGCGGACCCCACCGGCCTGGGCGGACGCCGGCCAGCGGATCAGCCTCGCCCTGTGGGACGGATCCCGCTCCGGGCTCGGAGCGGGCCCGTACCACCCGCACCCCCGTCCCGGCGGGCGGTTCCGCCTCGACCTGCACCGCCACCTCTGGGACGCGCGCAGGACCGGCGAGCTGCGGATCCGCTCCGGGGCCGGTCTGCCGCCCGCCGAGGGCGCCTTCGGGCCCCCGGAGCAGGAGCACGAGCAGGAGCACGGCGCCCGCGCCGTCGGCCGATGGGCCGCCGAGGCGGGGATCCTCCTGCACGCCGGGGGACACGACACCCGTACGGGCACCGCCACCGTCGGGGTCCGCCTCGGGGCCCGGAACCGGCTGGTCCTGGACCTCGTGGCGGACGGCCGGGAGCGCCCCGGGCCCCTGTCCGCGTGGCGGATCGCGGCCGTCCGGGAGGACCCCGGCGACCGCACGCGGCCGGTCCTGCCCGACGCCGCGACCTGGATCCCGCCCGACCTGGAACTGATCCGCTCCGGTGCGATCGACCCCGGCCGGCTGCACCCGCTGGTCGCCCCGGCACTTCTGCCGGGCCACGCGTCACCGGCCGCGCTCCCGGCCCAGGACCCGGCGGGGCGGCCGCACCTCGTGGACTGCCGGGGAACCCCGCACCGGATCGGCCTCGTCGACGGGGTGCTCGCCCCGCTGGACCACGACCCCGCCGAGATCCGCCGCGAGGAACTCCTGGCCGCCCTGACGGGCACCCCGCTGCCCTGCCTCCAGGTGATCGACCAGGCGCACCGCGAACCGGACTGCCTCACCGGCGTCCGCGAACGCCTGCACCACGGCGACATCACCGGCGCGCTGGCCGTCGTCGAAGGCCTCCTCGGTCCCGGCGCGCTGCTGCGCGACGGCGCCCTGCGCGAGGCGCTGGAGCGGGCCGCCCGGCGGCGGATCCTCTACGGGCTGTTCCGGGCCGGCCTGGCCGAACCAGGCCCCGACCGCGTCCGCCCGGGCCTGCCACGCCCCCGCCGACACCGCTCGCACCCGCGCCACACCACGGGCCGCTGACCCCGGACCACCACCCGTCCCCCCCATCACACCCAAGGTGATCACCCATGCCCCTGACCACGTACGCCCCGCCCGCCGCCGCACAGCCCCGTGCCGCACAGCCCGCCGTCCCGCCCGCCGCCGCACAGCTCGACGTCGCCGCCGACCTGCTGTCCCTGCTCCGCGCGACCACCACCGAACCGCGCCCCGACATCCAACTGGAGGCCCTGACCCTCGCCGTGGCCGCCGACCTGCCCGTCCTCCTGTGGGGCGAGCCGGGCATCGGCAAGACCGCCGCACTGACCCAGCTCGCCGAGGCCCTCGACCTCCCGCTCACCACCGTCATCGCGAGCGTGCACGAACCGTCCGACTTCTCCGGACTGCCCGTCGTCGGGGACGACCCCGCCGGACAGGGCGTGCCCATGGCCCCGCCGGACTGGGCCGTGCGCCTCGTACGGGCCGGCCGGGGCCTGCTGTTCCTGGACGAGCTGTCCACCGCCCCGCCGGCCGTCCAGGCCGCCCTGCTGCGCCTCGTACTGGAACGCCGGATCGGCGCGCTCCAACTGCCGCCCGGCGTACGGATCGTGGCCGCCGCCAACCCGCGCTCCTCGGCCGCCGACGGCTGGGAGCTGAGCCCGCCCCTGGCCAACCGGTTCGTCCACCTCCAGTGGACGCACGACCACGAGGTCGTCGTCCGCGGCCTCGGCGGCACCTGGCCCCGGGCCACCCTGCCCCGGCTCGACCCGGAGCGGCTGCCCGAGGCCGTGGACCTCGCCCGCCGAGCCGTGTGCGGGCTGCTCGCCGCCCGCCCCGCCCTCGTGCACCGGCTGCCCAGCGGCGAAACCCGCCGGGGCGGCCCCTGGCCCTCACCCCGCAGCTGGGACATGACCCTGTCCCTGATCGCCTTCGCGACCGCCGCCGGCTCCTCCCGCGAAGTACTGTCCCTGCTGGTCAGGGGCACCGTGGGGGACGGCCCCGGACTGGAACTCCTCGCGGGCCTCGACCGGATGGACCTGCCCGACCCCGAGAGCCTCCTCGCCGACCCGGCCGGCGCCGTCCTGCCCGAACGGGGCGACCTGCGCCAGGCCGTACTCGACGGCGTCGTGGCCGCGGTCCGCGCCCGCCCCGACCGGGCGCGCTGGGACGCGGCGTGGGCCCTGCTGGTCAGGGCCCTGGACACCGGGGCCCCGGACCTGGTCGTCGTCCCCGCGACCACCCTCGCCGCCCTCCGCCGGCAGGACTGGGACGTCCCCGCCTCCATCGAACGGCTCGCCGGGGCGGTCGCCCTGTCCCGCCGGGCCGACCGGGCGGCCGCCCGCACCGCCGCGAAGGCCGGCCGGTGACCGGGGCCGCGCCCGCGCCGCTGGACATCGACAAGCTCTACGCCGCCCGGCTCCAGGCCGTACGCGCCCGCCCCTACCTGGCGACCGCGCTGTTCGCCCTGCGCACCGTCGAGTCGAGGCGGGTGCCGACGATGGCCGTCGACCGGCACTGGCGGTGCTACGTCTCCCCGGGCTTCGTGGACCGTACCCCCGTGGAGGAACTGGCCGGGGTGTGGGTCCACGAGGTGTCCCACCTGCTGCGCGACCACCACGGGCGCAGCGACCGCTTCGCCCGCGAACACGGTCTGACCGGAGCGGCCGAACGGCTGCGGATGAACATCGCCGCCGACTGCGAGATCAACGACGACGCCTTCGGCGACGGGCTCGCCACCCCCGAAGGCGCCGTCGAACCGGGGCTGCTGGGGCTCCCCACCGGCGAGCTCATGGAGGAGTACCTGCGCCGGTTCCGCCTCGGCCCCCGTACGGAGGGCCTCGCCTGGCTGGACTGCGGCAGCGGGGCCGACGGACTGGACCGGGAGTGGGACCTCGGGCCCGACGGGGCGCACGGCCTCAGCGAACAGGAGAGGGACGCCGTCCGCTTCCGGGTGGCGCAGGGCATCACGGGGCGCCCCGGCAGCGCCCCGAAGGGCTGGCGGCGGTGGGCGGAGGAGGCCTTCCACCCGCCGCAGCCGTGGCGGGACCTGCTGGGGGCCGCGCTCCGTTCGGCGGCCTCCGGCGCGGGCGCGGGCGAGGACTACACCTACGGCCGCCCCTCGCGCCGCTCGGCCGGGTTGCCCGGCGTCGTCCTGCCGAGCCTGCGGCGCAGGCCGCCCCGGGTGTCCGTGGTCATCGACACCTCCGGATCGGTCAGCGACGCCGAACTGGGCAGCGCCCTCCACGAGGTCGCCGCGATCGCCCGGGCCGTCGGCGGCCGCCGGGACCTGGTCACCGTCCTGTCCTGCGACGCGTCCGCGCAGGCCGTGCACCAGCTGTGCCGGGCCGAGGGGATCCCGCTCGTCGGCGGGGGCGGCACGGATCTGCGTACCGGCTTCGCCCGGGCGCTACGGGCGCGGCCCGCCCCCGACGTGGTCGTGGTCCTGACGGACGGCCAGACCCCCTGGCCGGACGCCCGGCCGCCCTGCCGCACGGTGGTGGGCCTCTTCCCCCGTCGCCACACGACCACCTCCTACGACGAGGACGACCCCACCTACGTCCCGGACGCGCCTCCGCCCTGGGCCCGCGTGGTCGAGATCGGCTAGGAGACGGGCCCGGCGGTGTCCTGGAGCAGCCGGGTCCGCAACAGGTCCAGCACCTGGTCCAGCGCCGCGCGGGTGGCCTGCCCGGGCTGGTCGACGAGGTGCTCGGTGAGGACGGAGTGCGGCGGCAGCACGGCTTCGGGGTTGGCGTCGTCGTCCTCGAGCTCGACGGCGACGAAGGCGTCACCGAGCTCGCGGCGCAGGAACGCGAAGCGGGCGTCGGGCGTGAGCCGGTCGCTCCTGAAGCGCAGCCCCAGCACCTGGAGCCCCTCGCGCTCGCAGCGTCCCCGGACGGTGGCGAGGTCCTCGGGCGAGATGTCGATGCCGCCGCGCCGGCGGGCGGTGATGCCCAAGGGGAGGGACGGCTGGGACAGGACGGGCACGAGGAGATGCTCGTCGACGGCCATCGCGAGGGCGAAGCCGCCGGTCAGGCACATGCCGACGGCGCCCACGCCCGGGCCGCCGCACCGCTGGTGCTCGTACGCGGACAGCGCGCGCAGCCAGCTCACGACGGGCGAACTCCGGCCGGTGGCCAGCACGGTGAACTCCCGGCTCACGCACACGTTCCAGGTGCTGGACGCGGTGTACAGGGCGCCCCGCAGCATGCCGCGGGCCGTGGGGTGGGGGTCGCGGCCGGGCGTGCCGAACAGCACCGGGAGCACGGCCGTGCAGCCCAGCGCGGCCACCCGCTCGGCGAACTCCAGGACCTTCGGCGTGATCCCGGGGATCTCCGCGATCACGATCACCGCGGGCCCGCTGCCGCGGCGCAGGACGGGACGCGTGCTGCCCCCGTGGGTGAACGCGTCGCGCTCGAAGCCCGACAGGTCATGGTCCGCCATGGACGACCGCCTCACTCATCGACCGTGGCGCACGCGATGGACGACGCACGGCACCACCCTTCCGCTGACGGGAGGGACCGTACAACACCCGGACGGGGCGGGCCTACCCCGGAGTAACCAGCGGACTCCTACGAGGCTCCGGGCGCCCCGGGCTTCCAGCCCCAGGCCGTGAGCATGCCGGGCGACAGCCCGCCGTACCCGGGGGAGTCCAGCAGCCGCACGGCCTCGGCGAGCTGCGCCTCGTCGAGGAGCCCCGTCGCCAGCATGGCCGCCCGGGCCCGGTCCCAGGTGTCCGCCCAGAACCGGCTGATCGCGCTGCCCGGCAGCAGCGGCGGTACGTGGATCTCGGCCGCCACCGATTCCAGCCCCGCCGCCCGCAGCAGCTCGGGGTGCCGGACCACCTGCGACACGTCCGTCCCGATGCTGTCGCGCAGCCCGCGCCACATGGCCCGCACGGCGCGGGTGTACGGAGTGAGGGGCGCGGAGTCCGTCGTCAGGTCGACGGCGTCGCTGATCACCAGGACCCCGCCGGGGGCGAGCAGTTCGGCGAGCCGGGCGACCAGCCGGGGCCGGTCCGGCAGGTGCATGAGGACGAAGCGGGCGTGGACCAGCCGGAAGAGGCCCGGGGAGAAGCCGTCCGAGGTGATGTCCGCCCGGAGCGGTGTCAGCCCCGGCACGGGGTGCGCGGCGAGGAAGCGTACGTCCCGGTCCACCGCGAGGACCTCCGCGACCCCGGCCTCCTCCAGCAGCCGGCGCGCCACCGTCCCGGTCCCCGCGCCGACCTCCAGGCAGGTCCAGCCGGGGCCCACGCCCAGCTGTCGCAGCCGGGACATGGTCGTTTCGTCGTAGGTGAGGGAGCCGAGGTCGATCCGGTCCCCTTCGCCGTCGGCCTCGGGGCGGAAGACCCGCTCGCCGTAGCGCCCCGGGCCCTGGGGCCCTGTGCCGGTCATGGACCCATTGTCGCAAGGGGCCGGGGACGCCACACGTCGGAGACGGGGGCCGGGGCGCGGTGCCCCGGCCCCCCGCCCGGATCAGGTGCCGAGCGCGCTGCCCCGCCACTGCTGGTTGGTGGCCGTGGGCATGCAGTCCCACAGCCCGACCCGGGCGCCGTTGGCCGTGGCCCAGCCCAGGGCGTCGAGGCACTTGCCCGAGTGGACGCTGCGCAGCAGACCGTCCGGGAGCACCTCCCACTTCTGGTTCAGGCCCTGATGGCAGGCGTTGAGCCCGATCAGCGAACCGTTCTCGGTCTTGGCGAACTGCACGTCCATGCACCGGCCGAGCGCGCGGACCGTGCCGTCGGCCTCCAGCTTCCAGGCCTGCGCGTCCGTGCCGTTGCACTGGTAGATCTGGATCGGGGTGCCGTCCTTGGTGCCCGCGCCCTTGACGTCCAGGCACTTGCCCGAGTGCACGCCGACGATCTGGCCGGAGCCGGCCGGCGGCGCCGGGTTGCAGTAGATCTCCACGACGGCCTGGTAGTACCCGTCGCCGCCGATCGGTATCACCCGCGGACCGTTGGTCTTGGAGCAGCGGAAGGTCGCGTAGCCCTCGCCCACGGCCTGGCCGTAGGCACTGCTCCAGGCACCTTCGACGGCGATGTTGTACGGGCCGTAGCCCATGCCGGTGAAGTACTTCGGGGCGGTCGGGGCCAGGGCCGCCGAGGCGGCGGCGGGGGTGGCGGCCGGGGTGGCGGCCGCCGGGGAGGCCAGCAGCGCCGTGACGGTGAACAGGGCTGCGGCAGCGGCCGACAGCAAGCGAGCCAGCTTCACGCGTGGCTCCTTTCGGGAGAGGGGTTCGGTGGTCGAACGGAGAAGGAAGGCGCCGCCGGGCCCGCGGTCGGCTCGACAGTAGCCGCGCGGCGCGGCCGGACGGTCTCACCGTGGTGTCAACTCCGGCCAGACAACGGCTGGTTGCCTGCTGACCAGGCGGGATGCAGGGTCGGTATCGTCCCGGGAGCGTGGAGAGAACCGAGGAGCTCGCGGCGCTGCGGGCCGCCCTGGAAGCGGGACCGCCCGTCCATCTCGGCGGCGGGCTCGGCAGCGGCAAGTCCCGGCTGGCCCGGCGGCTGCCGGTCGCGGACACCGTCGACCTGTCCGGGCTGGGGGCCGCGGAGGCGGCCTCCCGGGTCCGCGCCGCACTGGCGGCCGGGTCCGGCGGGGGACTGCTGCTCGTCGACAGCGTGGACGGACCCGGGCAGGCCGAAGCCGTCGCCGCCGCCCTCGAAGACCCGCCGGCCGGCCGCGGCGGGCCCCGCAGGCCGGTGCTGCTGGCCGGCCGGCGCCCCCTGCGGGCCGCCGCCGGCTGGACGGACCGGCCCCTGACCACCCTGACCCTCGACCCCGCACCGGAGCGGGCCGTCGAGGCCCAGGTCCGGGCGAGCGGCCTCGACGACCCGCAGGCGGTGGCCCTCGCGGTCCGGCTGGCCGGCGGGAACCCGCTGCTGGCACAGCTGGCCGCCCGGACGCTGCTCGCGGGCACCCCGGCCGACGCCCCCGGCGCCGTCGCCGACGCCATGACCGAGGAGGTACTGCTCCGCCTCGACCGCGAACGCCCCGCGGCCGCCACCGGGAACGGCCGCTGGCGGCACGCCCTGCGCCTGCTGGCGACCGTACGGGCCGGGGACGAGCGGCTGCTGAGCGGTGGCCCGGAACTGTTCTCGGCGCTGGCCGGGCTGAGCCTCGTACGCAGGGAACGGCTCGGGCTGGCGGTCCGCGAACCCTTCCGCACCCTCTTCGAACTCGCCTACCAGTGGCGGCGCCCGCAGCACCACGAAGGGCTCCGCGCCCGCGCCGCCGACTACCGGCGGGCCCTGCTCACCGAACGCCGCGACCCCGAGGAACGGGCCCGGCTCGTGGAACAGGGCCTGTTCCTGTCCGGCGACCCGACCCTGCGCGGCTCACTGTTCCCGCCCGCCGAGGAATCCGCCGCGATCGGCCCCGCCCGCGCCGCGGATACCGAGGACATCGGCCGGCTGATGCGCGGATGGGCGGTGCGCGGAGGGTTCGACGTACGGCGCTGCGAGCGGATCACCGGCCAGTGGCTGGACGCGGCGGGCCCCGCCTCCTTCCGGCTGGCCCGCGACCGGGCCGGCCGGCCGGTGGGACTGGCCGCCCTGCTGCCCGTCGCACAGGGCACCCAGGCCGGCATCGAACCGCTCCTCCAGCAGCACGCCACCGGCCTCCTGGACGGCGCCCGCCACCGCCCCGGCGGACTGTTCCTCGGAGCCGCGTACGCGGCGGACCCGGTCGCCCACGCACAGGTCCTGCGGCACATCCTGGCCGAGGCGGTCCTCGCCGGGCACCTGGTGGTGTCCACGGCCAGCCCCGACTACCAGACCCTGCTGGGCGCGCTGGGCTTCCGCCCGCACGGCGGAATCCGGGACGACGTCTACCGCTGCGGGCGCCGGCCCGAGGTCTACAGCCACGACTTCACGCCCGCCGGGCTCCCCGCCTGGATGCGGACCCTCGCCACCGCCGGCCACCCGCGACCGGACACCCCGGACGCCGTCGCCTGGGCGCTGGCCCGCATCCGCGACCCGCGCGCCCTGGCCCGCAGCCCGCTCCTGGCCCGCCCGGGCCTGGACACGCCGCAGGCGCTGCGCGGCTGGCTGGACAACGCCGTACTCGAACTGGCGCTGGCCGACGCCCCCGCCGACGCGGAGGCGGGGGCCATCCTGCGCGCCTATTACCTCAGCGGCCGGCCCCGTACCCACCACCAGGCCGCCCGCGAGGTGCACGTCAGCCGTGCCACGTACTTCCGCCGCCTGAGGAAGGGGCTGGCACTGCTGGCGGACCGGCTGCCGCCCCTGTACTGAGCGGTCCGTGGTGGGCGAGGGCCTCGTGGGGGTCGTGGCCGGGGGTGGGGGCGTGGTCGGTGTGGACGGTCGCCGCGGTCAGCCTCGGTACGGCGTGGATCAGGGCGTGCTCGGCGGCGACGGCCAGCTCGTGCGCCCGCACCACGGTCAGGTGCGGCCCGACCACGATGTCGGCCTCCGCGCGCAGGCAGTGGCCGATCCACCGCATGCGCACCGGCCCGATGTCCAGGACGCCCTCCACCCCGCGCAGCGCGCCCTCCGCGGCCTCGACGAGGGCGGGGTCGACGGAGTCCATCAGGCGCCGGTAGACCTCCCGCGCCGCGTTCCCCAGGACGAAGAGGATCGCCAGGGTGATGAGCAGGCCCACGACCGGGTCGGCCGCCCGCAGGCCCAGCGCCGCGCCGCCCGCGCCGAGGAGGACGGCGAGCGAGGTGAACCCGTCGGTACGGGCGTGCAGCCCGTCCGCGACCAGCGCGGCGGAGCCGATCCTGCGCCCCGTACGGATCCGGTAGCGGGCCACCCACTCGTTGCCGGCGAAGCCGGTGACGGCCGCCGCGGAGACCGCCCAGAGGTGCGTGACGTCGCGCGGGTCCAGCAGCCGGTCGACGGCCATCCAGGCGGCCAGGGCGGCCGAGGCGGCGATGGCCGCCACGATGAGGATCCCCGCGAGGTCCTCGGCACGGCCGTAGCCGTAGGTGTAGCGGCGGTTCGCGGCCCGCCGCCCGAGCAGGAACGCGATGCCGAGGGGGACCGCCGTCAGGGCGTCGGTGACGTTGTGGACCGTGTCGCCGAGCAGGGCCACGGAGCCGGACAGGGCGACGATCACCCCCTGGACGGCGGCCGTGGCCCCCAGCACGGCGAGGGAGATCCACAGCGTGCGCATCCCCTCACGGGAGGTCTCCATCGCCGCGTCGACCTTGTCACCGGCATCGTGGCTGTGCGGCCGGACCAGATGGACGACCCGGTGCCACAGCCGGGACGCCCCGGCGCGGCCGTGCCCGTGTTCGTGTCCGTGCGCATGTCCGACCGAGTGAGCGTGCGCATGCCCATGCTCATGCGTATGACCCTCCATGCCCCTACGGTTGCACAGGGAACCCCTTGCGGCTATGGCCGTCATACGCGCCGTGACCAGCTGCGACACCCTCGCAGATGCGCCCGCGGGGCAGGCCCGTCAGGAGCAGAAGCCGATGATGCCGAAGCCGGGGCGGTTCTCCGTGTACCGCAGCCAGCCGATGACGTCCATGACGGCCTCGACCACCTCGGGATCCAGCGGCGGCGCGTGGCCCAGCCGCTTGGTCTCCTCGAACTGCTCCAGCGCCCGCGCACACTCCTCGGGCGTCCACTCGCCGCAGCCGGGCATGTACGTGTACGGCAACGCCCGGGGCAGACCGCCGAAGCTGAGGTCCTGCACGGACACGGCGGTGATACCGAGGGCCTTCAGCCCCTCGTCGACCGTGGACAGCCAGTCGCCCCGGAACGGCGAGAAGGACGAGTTGTCGAGGAACGAACCGGTCAGCGAGCACAGCCGCTTGAAGGCGTACCCGTACTGGAAGGCGTGCGCGGAGTCGTCACTGAAGGGCCCGCCGTGCACCACGGCCCGGAGCGCCTCGAAGGCCGTGGGCGCGCCGTTCTCGATCTCGGAGTCGAACCAGTCGTCGTCGTGCTCCAGGTCGGCGCCGAACCGCTCCCGGATCACCCCGAGCAACTGCTCGTCGCCCGACCCGACCAGGGCGTGCGTGGCCTTCAGGTCCAGCAGATACACACTCAAGGAGGAACTCATGCCCCGAACCTACCGACCCCCACTGACAGCCCCTCATCCGCCCGCCGGGCACCGAGGTCAACACCGCGGCGCCCGGCGGCCGGGGTGTCAGTCCTGCAAGGCGTCGACGGTGGGGACGACGGTGCCGAACAGGTCGGTGACGGTGGTCAGGGCCGCGCTCTGGAGGGCGGCGGCGGGCAGGACGGAGCCGTCGGGGGCGGTGAGGGCGCGGGTGGCCGTGGCCTCGGCGACGACGGCGGGACGGTAGCCGCGGTAGAAGGCGCCCTCGGCGGTGTAGTTGACGCACATGTGGGTCATGAACCCGGCCAGGACCAGGTCCTTGCCGCTGCCCGGTCCGAAGCCCAGGCCGGTCAGCGTCTTCTCCAGTTCGGTGGAGTGGAAGGCGTTGGGGACCTGCTTGACCACGACCGCCTCGCCGTCGACGGGGGCGAGCTCGTCGCTGATGGCGCCGATGTGGGCGCGGATGTCGTACGGGGTGCCCTCGCCGCCGTCGTTGACGACGTGGACGACGGGGACGCCCGCGGCGCGGGCCCGCTCCAGCAGGCGGGCGCCGGCCGCGACGGCCTCCTCGGCGCCTTCCAGGGCCATGACGCCGGTCCGGTAGGTGTTCTGGAAGTCGATCAGGATCAGGACGGACTCGCTCAGCCGGGGCGCCCGGTCGTCCAGGCCGCTGAGGTCGCGCAGGGTCGTCGAGGGCTGGTGCGTGGTCATGGGACGCCTTTCGTCGGGATGTTCCGGGCACGGCGAAGCCGTCCGCCGTGCCGGTGTGTTCGGGGAAAAGGGGTGGTCGGGCCGTCGGGCCGTCAGGCCGGCTGGGTGCGGAAACGGCGCCGGTAGGCGGCGGGCGTGGTGGCGAGCTGCCGCCGGAACGCCCGGTGCAGGGTCTCGGCCGAGCCGAGCCCGGCCGCCACCGCGACGTGCTCCAGCGGGTCGTCGCCGGTCTCCAGCAGCCGCCGGGCCACCTCGACCCGCGCGGCTTCGACGTAGGCGGCGGGACTGGCGCCCGTCTCCTGTTTGAAGACGCGGGCGAAGTGCCGCTCGCTCAGGCACATCCGGGCGGCGAGGACCTCGGCCGACAGGTCCTCGTCGAGGTGGTCGGCGATCCACAGGCGCAGCGCGTCGATGTCGCGCCGGGCCGACGCGGGCCGGCTGAGCGGTACGGAGAACTGGCTCTGCCCGCCCTGCCGCTTGAGGTACATCACCAGCTGCCGCGCCACCGCCAGTGCGACGTCCTCGCCCAGGTCCTCGGCCACCAGGGCGAGCGCGAGGTCCAGGCAGGCGCTGATCCCGGCGCCCGTCCACAGCCGGCCGCGGTCGGTGCGGACGAAGATCGGGTCCGGGTCGACGGTGACGGCCGGATGGTCGGCGGCGAGCTGGGCGGCGGTCGACCAGTGGGTGGTCGCCGTCCTCCCGTCCAGCAGCCCGGCGGCCGCCAGCACGTGCGCCCCCACGCACACCGACGCCACCCGCCGGGCGTGCGGGGCGGTCTGCTCCACCCACGCCACGACCCGGGGGTCGACCAGGGCCACGGGGCCGTCGTCGGTCATCTCGACCGCGCCGGGCACCAGCAGGGTGTCCACCTGCCCGCCGACCTCGTCGAAGGCCAGATCGGCCAGCAGGCGCACACCGGCCGAGGTCCGCACCTCACCGGAGGCCGGCCCGGCGAGCCGGACCTCGTAGCCGGCGCGGCCGCCGGTCTCGCGGTTGGCCAGCGCGAAGACCTCGGCCGGGCCGGTGACGTCGAGGAGGTCGACATCGGGGAAGACCGCGATGACGACACGGTGCGGAAGGGGCATGCCCCCATCCTGGGCGCCGCCACCGATGACCGCAATGACGGCTGACTGTCACATCCGGACACGCGGACATCCGGATCCGCGGCCCGGGCGTCGCCGCCGCGGCGCCCGCCGATAGGCTCGGCGGCGGGAATTTCCTACACCGGTTCGGGGGGACATGACGGTGCGCAGGCGCAAACAGGCCCTGTGGGCCGCCGTCACAGCGGCCGTCGCGGTCGTGTGCGCGGCCGCCGCCGTGGACCGGACGCTCGCCGACTACGACGACAGGGCGAAGCGGGGCGGTGCGTGGGTCTTCACCACCTACGGGCGCGAACCGGCCGTCGAGCTCTCGTTCAAGGAGGGCCGCCGGCCCGCCGGCGACGCCCTCGTCGCCCTCCACGACAGCCTGCGCGGCCTCACCCGGAAGTCCAAGTGCCTGGCACTCAGCGACACATGACGCGGCCGGCGGGAGCGACGCGGCGGCCCGGGCGGGATCACCCCTCCTGGGCCGCCGCGAGCAGGTCCCGCGCCCGGCGCTCCATCAGCACCGGCATGTACGTCCGCACGCGCGCGTAACGGTGCTCGGCGTACGCCGTGGCGACCGCCCGGCGCACCGCCTCCTCGCCCGCGTCGGGATAGTCCCTCAGCAGCCGCTCGGTCAGGTGCAGGATGGTCAGGGTGTCATCCGGTCCCGCCGTCATCAAGGGCAGCCTCTCGTCGCAGGGTGGGGAGCGCTGGACTCCACTGTGGACCAGCCCAAGGCACCAGGCCGGTCTTCCCTGCGTCAACACCCCCTCGGTGGCGAACGGAACGGCGCCGGCGAGGGCGGCCGGAAAATCCAGGCAGTGATCGTTGCTCTCTGGTGGCCCGCGGTTCCGGCGTGTAGCGTCTGCGGCAGCTGTCGTGGTTCGCAGTCCCTGCCCGCGCCCTGGCGTGGGCGTTTTGCTGTGCAGTGCAGGACCAGGACGATCACCTCCGGGTTCGCGCGGTGCGGACCCGACATCGACTGAGAGGCACCGGCATGGCCAGCGGAACCGTGAAGTGGTTCAACTCCGAAAAGGGCTTCGGCTTCATCGCGCAGGACGGCGGCGGACCGGACGTCTTCGCGCACTACTCCAACATCAACTCCACCGGCTACCGCGAGCTCCAGGAAGGCCAGGCCGTCACCTTCGACGTCACGCAGGGCCAGAAGGGCCCGCAGGCGGAGAACATCACGGTCGCCTGACCCGGCGCACGCGTGTCGATCCGCTCCCGGAGCACAGCTCCGGGAGCGGAGTCGTATCCCCGCCCCGTCCCGGGCAACGGTCCGCCGTTTGAGACCGCGGAAGCCGGGCAGACGCCTGCTGCCGCCCTGCGGTACCGAACGCGGGGCGGACCAGACGCGCCCTGGGCGGCGGGCGCGACGGAGGCGAGTGGCGCATGACCGAAGGCGGAATTCCCTACCTCTCCCGTGCGCGCGTCACGGTGCTCGGCGTGCAACCCGGCGCCCCGCCGTTCCGCATCGTGGAGGTCGACGGTGAAGTCGTGAGCACCGCCAGGTCCATGATCGACGTGCTCCTGACCGCCGCGGCGCTCGGCGCCACGATCCACGACCTGGACGACCCGGGCGAGGTCCGGTGGGTCGGCGGCGGCAAGTACCACTGGAGCACGCACTGAGACCGGCCCGCGCGGCCCGGCCACCGAGCCGCCGCCGGCGCAGGGCCCCGGTTCGCGACGAGTGAACAGGACAGGACCGGGCAGGAGCGCGGGAGCAAGCGCTGCGTCCCGCACGCAGCGGACACGAGGCTCATGGAGAGCCGGTGCCATGCACTTCCACCCGACCCCGACCCTGACCCCGCACCTGCACGTGGACCTGGACGGCAGTGCCGCGGCGGCCGACGCCCGCCATGCCGCCCGCAGCTTCCTCGCCCCGTCCGCGCACGGGCAGCCCGCGGTACCGCCCGTCGCCCTGGACGCGACCCTGCTGGTGATCAGCGAGCTCGTCACCAACGCCGTCCGCCACACCGCCGGAGGCTGCGCCCTGGACCTCCAGGTGCGGCCCGACGGCGTCGACGTCGACGTCACGGACACCAGCAACGCCGATCCACGGCCCCGGCCGCCGGACCGCCGCGGCGAGGGCGGATGGGGATGGCACCTGGTCAACCGGCTCGGGACCGACGTGGAGATCCGCCACCACGCGGTGCGGGGCGGCAAGACCATCCACGTCCACGTCCCGCATGCGAGCCCCCGGGCCGGGTAGGCGCCCGGCATGTCCGCTCTGCTCGTCGACAGCACCCTGTCCCTCCTCACCCACGGCTACGCCTGGGCACCGGACCTGCGCCGCGCCCACCAGGACGCGCCGCTGGTGCGCACCCGGCTCATGGGGCGGCCCGCGGTACTGCTGCACGGCCGGGAGGCCGTCGCCTTCTTCTACGACGACAGCCGGGTCCAGCGGCACGACGCCGTGCCGGCCCCGGTGATCGACACCCTCTTCGGCAGGGGAGCCGTGCACACCCTGGACGGCGAACGCCACCGGGTGCGCAAGCAGCTCCTGGTGTCGCTGCTCATGTCGCCGGTGGACGTCGGCGGCCTGACCGCCCGGGTGGACACCGGCTGGCGCGAGGCGCTGCCCGGATGGGAGGACCGCAGGGTGGTGCTCTTCGACGAGGTGGCCACCCTGCTCGCGGGAGCCGTCTGCGACTGGGTGGGCCTTCCGGTCCCGGAGGAGGCCGCCCGGGAGATCGGCCAGGACTGCGTGGCCATGGTGGACGGCTTCGCCACCGCCGGGCCGCGGCACCTACGGGCCCGCCGCGCCCGGCACCGCCAGGAACAGGCCCTCATGGCCGCCGTCACCCGCGTCCGCGCCGACCACCCGCACCTGACCTCCGGGACGGTGCTGGAGACGGTCGCCCTGCACCGTGAACCGGACGGCACCCTCCTCGAACCGCACACGGCCGCCGTCGAACTCCTGAACGTCATCCGTCCCACCGTCGCCGTCACCTGGTTCGTCACCTTCGCCGCGCACGCCCTCCACCGCCACCCCGGCCAGCGTGACGTGCTGCGCACCGACGACCCGGCCCACGCCCGCGCGTTCGCCCACGAAGTCCGCCGCTTCTACCCCTTCGTACCGTTCGTCGCGGGGGTGGCCGCACACGACCTGGTCTTCGCCGGTGACCACGTCCCGGCCGGCACGCTCCTCCTCCTCGACGTGTACGGGCACCACCACGACCCCGCGCTGTGGGAACAGCCGTACCACTTCGCCCCCGGACGCTTCCTGGGCCACGACCCCGAGCCCGGCGCACTGATCCCCCAGGGCGCCGGCGACCCCCGGACCGGCCACCGGTGCCCGGGCGAGGACATCACCCTGTCCCTGCTCACCACACTCGCGCCGGCCCTCGCCCACCTGGACTTCGCCGTACCGCACCAGGACCTGACCATCCCGCTGAGCCGGATCCCCACCCGCCCGCGCAGCGGGTTCGCCATCGAAACCGCATCCCGGTCGAGGAGCCGTCCGCACGGCTCGACGCGGACGCGCTGACGGGTCAGGCCGCCGTCACGTCCCGCACCTTCATGTGCGCGGTCCAGCCCACGGAGGGGGCCAAGGGTCAGGGCGACTCCTGGAGGTAGGCGGCGATCAGGGCGAGGTCGTTCGCGATGCCCACCACCTCCTCGGGGTTCTCGGTGGGTGTGGAGGCGCCGTTGACGCCCGCGAAGAAGGTGTCGAAGCGGCCTCCGCCCTTGTCGAGGTAGCCGGCGATCGTGATCGCGCCGACGGACAGGCGGTCGTTGAGGGCGTCCCCTCCGACGGCCGCGCCGGTCTTGCCGAACACCTTCCCGCGCGCCGGGCAGCTGCGGCAGTTCTCCGCCAGCAGACCGTCGACGCCGAGGATGGGCAGTGCCTCCCGGAACAGCCGCGCGTCAGGGCTGCGCTGCCAGAAGGCCAGCATCTGCACCAGCGCCCGCGGCGTGGCGCGGTCGGCGGGGTTGCCGCCCCGGCCGTCCATGAGTTCCGCCTGCTCGCGGTCGACGCCCGCCCGGTCCAGGAAGGCGGCGAGCACCGGGAATCCGTCCTCGCAACCGTCGCTGCCGGCGCTGACCGCCATCAGGCAGATGCCGAGGTTGGCACCCAGGTTGTGGCTGACCTTGAGGATCAGCTTGGCGTACTGGGCGAAGGGCGGTGAAGTGTACTCGGCCACCCGCGCCCGGCCCGCGTAGTCGCGCGGCAGCCGGCCCGTCGGGTTGGGGCCCGTGGGGTCGGCGGTGACCCGCACCCCGGCCCGTCCGAGCGCCTCGATCAGCGCCGTACGGCCGAAGGCCGCCGGGTCGGTGACCGGCGAGGTGCGCAGCAGGGGTGCGGCGTCCGCGGCGATCGTTCCCGACAGCCGGATACGGGTGCCGCCTTCGGTGGCCGTCACCGTGACCGCGGTCGGCTTCCCGGCCGCGACCGTCTTCACCGTGGACGTGACCTCGTACGGGGCGACCCGCGGCCGCCACAGCAGCCGGGCGTCCGCACCGGCCCGGTCCCCGGGGGTGGTCAGCAGGTCGATGAGGTTGTCGTTGACGATCAGCGGCGTCGGGGTGGGGTCGAGAACCGGATCGGGGGCGAAGAGCCGGCTGTCGACGACCACGTCGCCGTCGACGCGGGTGATGCCCGAGTCGCGGACCTGCCGGGCGAGCCGGTCGATCCCGGCGAGGGGGTTCTCCGGGGTGAGGGTCGCGCCGGGGAAGTCGTTGGCGTAGGTGTGGTCGAGGTCGGTGTACGCGACCGTACCGTCGGGGCGCGTCCTGCCGCCCATGGTGAGGTCGCCCTGCGCGACGAGGTCGAGGTCCCCGGTCAGCGTCGCGCCGCTGCGCTCGCCGACCGCGTACACGGGCGTCACGAAGCGGTGGTCCGAGCCGAGGGTCTGCCACGGGCCCGAGACGCTGAGCAGCTTGGCGGTGGACCCGGGGATGAAGAACTCCCCGGCGGACAGGCTGCGCACCACGCGCCCGCCGTCCGGCTGCGTCTGCAGCAGCCCCCACCGCGCATGGCGGTACTCGGGCTTGCGCATGATCTCCACGATGCGCGGGTCGAGTCCGCCCAGGCCGGTGTCCCCGTCACCGGACGGCGAGGGACCTGCTCCGGCGGCCGTACCGGAGGCGAGCGCGGTGAACAGCAGGGCGGCGCAGGCGGCGGCCGCCGCGCGCCGCAGCGGCGCGGTGTGGACCGGACGACTTCTCACAGCGCGCTCCGTTCGTCGCGGCTGTCTGCTCCCGAGGCCTGGGAACAGCGTGGCACGACCGGATTCCGTACGCATGTCACCCGATACCGCTCATGTCCCGCGGCCGGTGCGTCCGGGGCCCGCGCACGGTCGCGCCGGGGGCGCGGCGGGTGTCCGCGAGCGCTCCCGAACCGCTGTTATGGTGACGTGCGCTCGTCAAAACGGGCCTTCTCATCCACTGATTACGTCAACGGGGTTTGAACGTGAAGCTTCGCCATGTCCGCGCGGTCGCCGTCTTCGGTATCGCCATCGTCGCCCTCACCGGAGCCCGTGGATCCCACGGCGGCAGCTGCGGGGGCAGCAGCCACAGCTCCGGGTCGGGCTCCAGCAGCTCCAGCGGCGGCACCAGCGGCGGCAGCAATGACAGCAGTAGCAGCAGCACCTCGGGCGGTGTCTCCGTCCCCGGCGGTTCCAGCAGCAGGGACAAGGCCGAGCGCGACATCCGGATCGACGGGTGCAAGCTGGACGCCTCGGGCAAGAACCTCGTCGCCAAGCTGACCGTCACCAACAGCGGCTCCCTGGACTACAAGTACAACATCACGATGAAGTTCCGTGGTGACGCCGCCTCCACCGCCGCGGCGAACCCGGCCCAGGCCCAGGTGTCGGCCCTCACCGTGAAGGCGGGTGCCTCCCAGCAGACCGAGGCCACGACGCCGTACACCGGCAAGGGCAACGGCAGCGAGTACAAGGAGTGCGTCGTCGTCAGCGCCTCGAAGAGCTCCCTCTGACGGACCGTCCCGTCCGACGCGGGCCGAAGCCCCCGTACCCACCCGCCCCGGACCGGGGCAGGGATGGGTACGGGGGCTTCGGCCCGCGTCAGGCGCTTCCCCCTCCCGCGGCACATCCGAGGGTGGAGGAATCGTGATGTCCGCACGGTGCCCCGCCCCGGGCGGCACCATGGGGGCATGGATCGTGGGTATGCGGGACCGGGCGGTTCGCGGCCGCTGGTGGTGCGGGTACCGGTGGAGCCGGTGGAAGCGGCGATGGAGGCCGATGCCGTCGACGCCGTGGCGCGGGCGGGCGATGTCGTGGTGCGCGGCCCGCTGTTCGGGGTCGCGTCCCAGGGCGAGGGCGACGGGCCGCGCTGGCGGGTGGTCCTCGCCGTGACGGACGGCTGCCCGCAACTGTCCCGCGACGGGCTGAACTCACAGCTGTGGTTCCGCGCGAAGGACCACGCCCGGGACCGGGCCGAGCGGCGCGCCCTGCTCGCGGCGGTCGCCCGGCTGGAGACCGAGCGCGTCGACGAACTCTCCGTCGACGGGACCAGGTACCGCATCGTACGGGCCGAGGAGTACGCCGCCGCCGGCCCCGACGGCATGGAACAGCCGCGCCCGACCGACCCGGAGCCGCCCGTCCCCGACTGGAACCGCGGCAGCGGGAGCCCGGCGATCGACGACGGCCTGCTCCTGGACCCGGGCGCGCCGGTCACCCCCACCCAGGTCGTCGAACAGCTCGCGCTGCGCGGCCTGCGCTACACCGGGGAGCGGTTCCCCGAGGACGTACGGGCCGACGCGCGCCGGGCGCTCGACACCCACCCGGACGTCCTGCTGCTGCCCGCGACGTTCACGGTCGTGGAGCGCAGGACGCGCAGCTGGAAGCCGGTCAGCGGCCCGCACGCGACCGCGCACGACGCCCGCAAGTCGCTGGACTTCGCCCTCACGTGGATGTGGCCCCGGATGCACGGCCACATCCCCCACGACGCCGACCCGCAGGCCGACGCCCGCACCTGGGCGGCGGGCGGTGCACCGGGCGGCGGGGCCCCGGCCGACCGGCGGGCCGCCCAACTGGCCGCGTACGCCGGGGCCGCCGACGCGCTCCGGGCCGGCGGCCGCGTCGACCGGCTGGAGTTCCAGGGCGCCGAGTACCGGATCGCCCGCACCCGCCGCCTGCTGCGCTGGGGCCCCGACGGCCCGGAGGGCCCCCGCCCGTCCGACGTCAACAGTCAGGACCCGGTCCGCATGCACCCCCTGCTGGACGAGGACGGCCGCATCCTGCCCGAACCCTGAGGCCGGACCGCCGCGCCGCAGGACCCGTCAGCCCGCCGCGAGCGCTCCGGCGAGCCAGTCGGCCGTCGCCGCCAGCCAGTCGGGACGGGCGTTGCCCAGCAGGTGGTCCCCGTGCGGGACGAGGAGGTACTCGCCGCGCGGGGCGAGGCGGGCCAGCGGTTCCCCGTTCGTGACGCCGGGGATCACGTCCTCGCCGCCGTCCACCACCAGGAGCGGGCAGCCGATGAGGGGTGCCTCCTCGGTCAGGTCGACCCGGCGGATGAACTCACGGGCCGGGCCGGACCCGCCGGCGCGCCCGGCGATGATGTCGCGCAGCACGGGCGGCAGTACCTCCCAGTCGATCCGGAAGGGACCGCTCACGGTCGCGGCGGCCGCCACCCGGGGTTCGCGGGCCGCGCTCTGCGCGACGTAGTAGCCGCCCAGGCTCAGCCCCACGAGGCCGACGCGCTCGACGCCGAGCGCGTCGACGACCCGGCCGATCACCCGGTGGTAGTCAGCCTCGACGGTCGTCGTGGCGGCCAGCGCGCCCTGGCCGGGTCCGTCCATGGTGAACACGGCCAGGCCCCTGCGCAGCAGCGCCGAGGTGAGGGCGTGGAACTCCTCCTTCCCGGAGTCCAGGCCGGGCACCACCACCGCGGTGCCCGCCGCGTCGGCCGGTCCGCGCAGCCAGCCCGCGAAGCCGGGACCCGAGATGCGGCGGGAGCCGGGCTCCAGGAGGGCCAGGGCCCGGCCCATGGCGGCGTCCGCCTCCCCGGCGGCGTCCGCGCGGTCCCCGAACGGTGCCAGGGTGGCGAAGTGGAACCAGCGCGCCGCCACCTGCTGGTACTCGCCCGCGGAGACGGCCGAGGCGGCGCCCTCCGCACGGGCCAGGTACTGCCGGGCGGTGGCCACCAGAGCCTCGCTCCAGGCCTCGACGGAGGCCGCCCCGCCCGCGACGCGCAGGTACTCGTGCGGATCGAGCCCCGCGCCGGTCGCCCGGGTCAGCTGGGCGGCGGCGAAGTCCGCGGCGCTCATCGAGCCACCCCCGTGGTCAGCACGGCCTTGCCGCGGATCCGGCGTTCGCGCAGGTCGACGAGGGTCTCGGCGGTCTGCCCCCAGTCGGCGACCCGGCCGATCTCCGGATGCAGCCGCCCCTCGTCCACGAGGCGGACCAGCGTGGCCAGGTCACCGCCGTACGGGGCGCCGGCGTAGTGGAAGTGCCGGATCGAGGCGCCTTCGGGTCCGGCGAAGAAGTCGAAGAAGTTCAGCGTCACCGGGGTCCGGCTGACCTGGCCGAACCAGATCAGCGTGCCGCCCGGGGCCAGCGCGGCCAGCGCGAGGGGCAGCGCGGCACCACCGGTCGACTCCAGCACCACGTCGAACGGCCCCCGCGCCTCGGCGACATCGTGCACGACCGCCGTCGCGCCCAGCGCGCGCAGCCGCTCGCCCCGCTGGGCGGTGGCCGTCACCGCGGTGACCTCCGCTCCGGCCGCGGCCGCCAGTTCGCACACGTAGTGGCCGACGCCACCCGACGCACCGGTCAGCAGGACGCGCCGGCCCGTCACACCGCCGGCGGCGCGCAGCAGCCGCAGGGCCGTGATCCCGGCCAGCGGCAGCGCGGCGGCCCGGACGGCGTCGATGCCGTCGGGCAGCACGGCCAGCGAATGCGTGGGCACGGCCACGTACTCGGCCCAGCCGCCCCGGGGCGGATGGCCCACGACGCGGGCACCGACCGGCGGCCCCGAGCCGTCGGCGGCGGCCTGCACCACCAGCCCCGCGATGTCCTTGCCGGGAACCAGACCGGGCTTCGGCTTCTCGAGAAGGAAGGTCTCGCCCCGGTTGGGCGCGAACGCCTCCACCCTGACCAGCGCCTCGTCGGCCGCCGGCACCGGCTGGGCGTCGTCGGTGAACTCCACCGGACGCGCCGGATCTCCTGTGGGAATCAGTCTCTGCATGGCGACCATGACAGCCGCAGCGGTCCGCGACGGTCCAACAACGCACCGGCCGATGCCACAACCACCGGTTGTCGCCTAAGGTGGGAGACGTGGATCTTGACCTGGCGCAGGTGCGCGCCTTCGTGCGGACCGCGCAGGAACTGCACTTCGGGCGGGCGGCCGGCACGCTGTCGATCTCCCAGCAGGCGCTGTCCAAGAGGATCGCCCGGCTGGAGACGGAACTCGGCGCCGCCCTCTTCGTCCGCGGCGGCGGCCACGGCGTGGGACTCACCGAAGCCGGGCGCCGCTTCCTGGACCCGGCCCGGCGGACCCTGGCCGCGGCAGACGAGGCCGTGGCCGCCGTACGGGACGAGCCCCGGCCGCTACGGGTCGACGTATGGGGCCACCTGTACGCGCCGATGCGGACGCTGGCCCGGGTGGCGGCGCCGCTGGGCCCGGTGCCCGTGGAACCGGGCCACGCCCGCGACCTGCCGTCGGTGGCGGCGGCCCTCCTCCAGGGGGAGGTCGACGCCGCGTTCGGCCGCGTCCACCCGCCCCTGCCCCCGGGCCTGACGCACCGGCTGGTACGGCTGGAGCCGGTGGACGCCGTCCTCGGCGCCGGTCACCCCCTGGCGGCGGCGTCCGAACTGCGCCCGGACCAGCTGGGGGACAGCGTGCTGTGGACCCCCGGAGCGCTGGACCGGCTCGACTTCCTGCGCCGCTTCGCCGAGCGCTTCGGCGTCCGCGACCATGCCGAGGGCCCGAACCTGGGACTGGACCACTTCCTCGCCGGCCTGGCCGGCGACGCCCGGCGTTTCGCGCTGATGCCGGCCGACGCACCGCTCCCGCCCCTCCCGGGGATCCGGGCCGTCCCGCTGGTGGACCCGACGCCGCTGTACGCCTGGTCGCTGCTGTGGCGCGCCGGCCCCGGCGGGCACCCCGCGCCGGACGCGCTCGTGGGCGCCCTCGCCGCGGAGGCGGGGCGCAGCCGCTGGCTGGAGTACGACCCGGCGCGCGACTGGCTGCCGGAACCCCACGAGGAGATCGCGGACATGAGAGGCGGTGGCCGGTGACACCCGGGAACGACGAGGAGCAGCCGCGCACGATCCGGGTGCTGGCGGACTACGAGTGCCACCCCCTGTGGCCCGGGGAGAACGTCGGCGACCTGTCGCCCCACGACCCGGACCTCGGCCTGACGCCGGACCTGGCCGCGCGGCTGGACGCCTGGGCGGCGGAGTTCGACGCGATCCTGTGCCGGGACGACCCCGCCTCCTCCGCCTTCCCGACGCCGGAGGCCGAGCTGGCCTTCGCCCGGACCGGGGAGAAGCTGGCCGTCCGGCTCGCGCGGGAGCTGGGCCCCGGCTGGCGGGTCAGGTACTTCGACCCGCGGACCGGCGCCGACCGGAGCGTGCCCGCCCCCTGATCGGGCGGCCGGACACACCAAGACCCCGGGGCCGTGGGGGCGTCCCGGGGTCTTCGGCTGTCACTTCGCTGACGTCCTCACCAACGAGCGGCCCGCCCCCGCGTCACGCCCGCCGCCGCAATCGCCCCCGTACCGGGTGAGCCGCGTCTCACCCGGGCCGTGGCGCTTGTCTATGCAACGAGTTGCATAGAAGGATCGGGGTATGGCGCTCGACCACGCGATCCTCGTCTCCCTGCTGGAGAAGCCCGGCTCCGGCTATGAGCTGGCCCGTCGCTTCGACCGGTCGATCGGATACTTCTGGACCGCCACCCACCAGCAGATCTACCGCGTCCTCAAGCGCATGGAGGGCGACGGCTGGGTCGACGTCCGTGAAGTGGCCCAGCAGGCCAGGCCGGACAAGAAGGAGTACTCCGTCGCCGCGGCGGGCCGGGCCGCACTCGCCTCCTGGCTCCACGAGCCGATCCAGCCCGACAACGTCCGCCACGAGCTCGCCGTGAAGATCCGCGGCGCGGCCTTCGACGACCCGGCCGCGCTGAGCCGCGAGGTCGAGCGGCACCACCAGGCGCACGCCGACCGGCTCGCGCACTACCTCGCGGGGGAATCGCGCGACTTCACCGGCCCCGAGGCACCTCCCGTCGCCTCCGATGCCGGGCGCGAGCTCCAGCACGTCGTGCTCCGGGGCGGCATCGCCTACGAGCGGATGACGCTGGCCTGGCTCGAGGACGTACTCGCCACGCTCCACCGGCTGGCCGAGCGCTGACAACACCCCGGCCGGCCCCCCACCGGGCCGGCCGGCCTGACCGCTGACCGCAGGCACCATCCGACCCCTCGACACGAAAGGCGGCCCTCCGTGACGGACCCGCTGCTGTTCAACCCGCGGACCTACGACCCCACGCACTTCGACCCCGAGACCCGCCGGCTGCTGCGCGCCACCGTCGACTGGTTCGAGGCCCGCGGCAAGCGCAAGCTGATCGAGGACTACCGCTCCCGTGCCTGGCTCGCGGACTTCCTCGCCTTCTCCGCGAAGGAGGGCCTCTTCGCGACCTTCCTGACCCCCGCCCCCGAGGCCGGCCCGCACGAGGGGGACAAGCGCTGGGACACCGCGCGGATCGCCGCCCTCAACGAGATCTTCGGCTTCTACGGCCTGGACTACTGGTACGCGTGGCAGGTCACCATCCTCGGCCTCGGCCCGGTCTGGCAGAGCGACAACGCCGCCGCCCGCACCCGCGCCGCCGAACTCCTCACCGAGGGCGAGGTGTTCGCCTTCGGCCTGTCCGAGAAGACCCACGGCGCCGACATCTACTCCACCGACATGCTGCTGGAGCCGGACAGCAGCGCCGACGGCGGCTTCCGGGCCACCGGCTCGAAGTACTACATCGGCAACGGCAACGCCGCCGGCCTGGTCTCCGTCTTCGGCCGCCGCACCGACGTCGAAGGCCCCGACGGCTACGTCTTCTTCGCCGCCGACAGCCGCCACCCCGCCTACCACCTCGTGAAGAACGTCGTCGACTCCTCCAAGTACGTCAGCGAGTTCCGCCTGGAGGACTACCCGGTCCGCGCCGAGGACGTCCTGCACACCGGCCGCGCCGCCTTCGACGCCGCCCTCAACACCGTCAACGTCGGCAAGTTCAACCTGTGCACCGCCTCGATCGGCATCTGCGAGCACGCGATGTACGAGGCCGTCACCCACGCGAACAGCCGCATCCTGTACGGCCGTCCCGTCACCGCCTTCCCGCACGTGCGCCGCGAGCTCGCCGACGCCTACGTCCGCCTCGTCGGGATGAAGCTGTTCAGCGACCGCGCCGTCGACTACTTCCGCTCCGCCGGCCCCGACGACCGCCGCTACCTGCTGTTCAACCCGATGACCAAGATGAAGGTGACCACGGAGGGCGAGAAGGTCATCGACCTGATGTGGGACGTCATCGCCGCCAAGGGCTTCGAGAAGGACACCTACTTCGCCCAGGCCGCCGTGGAGATCCGCGGACTGCCGAAGCTGGAGGGCACGGTCCACGTCAACCTCGCCCTGATCCTCAAGTTCATGCGCAACCACCTCCTGGAGCCCGCCGAGTACGCCCCCGTCCCGACCCGGCTCGACGCGGCCGACGACGCGTTCCTCTTCCGCCAGGGCCCGGCCCGGGGCCTGGGCTCCGTACGCTTCCACGACTGGCGCCCGGCCTACGAGGCGTACGCGGCCGTCCCCAACGTCGCGCGCTTCCGTGAACAGGCCGACGCTCTCTGCGAGTTCGTCCGTACGGCCGCCCCCGACGAGGCGCAGAGCCGGGACCTCGACCTGCTCCTGGCCGTGGGCCAGCTGTTCGCGCTGGTCGTCCACGGCCAGCTGATCCTGGAGCAGGCGAAGCTGACCGCGCTGGACGAGGACGTGCTCGACGAGCTCTTCGGCGTCCTCGTACGCGACTTCTCCGCGCACGCGGTGGAGCTGTACGGCAAGGACTCCGCCACCGCCGACCAGCAGGGCTGGGCGCTCGGCGCGGTCCGCCGGCCCGTCGTCGACGAGGCCCGCGCGGCCCGCGTCTGGGCGCGCGTCGAGGCGCTGGCCGGCGCCTACGAGATGGCGCCGTAACACCTCGCCCCGTCCCGGGCGGGAGCAACCCGCCCGGGACGGCCCGCCGTCAGACCCGGCCGGCCCGGACGCACTCGATCAGGTAGTCGCCGCTCTCCTCGTCGACGGTGACCCCGTGCGTCTCGCTGCGGAAGCCCGGGAAGACCCGGTCGAAGGCCTCCAGGGCGCGCAGGTAGCGCAGCAGTGGGCCGTCGGTGTCCCCGAGGGACTCGCCGGGCATCAGGACCGGGATGCCGGGCGGGGTGACCGTCACCATGGCCGCGGCGACCCGGCCGGCCGCCTCGCCGAGGCGTACGCGTTCGGTGCCGCCCCGGATCAGCTGCCGGTAGCACGCCTGCGGCGGCACGACGGGCCGCGGCAGCTGCTGGAACGCCGCGTCGAGGGCGATGACGAGCTCCGCCCTGCTCAGGTGCTCGTGCATCTCCTGGCAGAGCCCGCTCAGCGTGGCCGCGGCGTAGCGCTGCGGGTGCCGCGCGACGAGGGCGGGCAGGACGCGCTCCAGCGGGGTGTCGGCGTCGTAGAGCGCCTTGAAGTCCATCAGGGCGTCCAGCAGCGTGCCCCACTTCCCCTTGGTGATGCCCATGGAGAAGAGGATGAGGGTGCTGTAGCTGTCGGTCTTCTCCACCACGATGCCCCGGCTCGCCAAGTACGAGGTCAGGATCCGGGCGGGGATGCCCCGCTCGGCGGTCGCCCCGGTGGCGTCCACACCGGGACAGGTCAGGGTGACCTTGACCGGGTCGAGCATGCAGTAGCCGTCCTCGAGCCCGGCGAAGCCGTGCCAGTCGGCGCCGGGCTCCAGCCGCCAGCAGGCGGGATCACCGCTCAGCAGCCCGGCCGGGGCGTCGGCGAAGGGGATGCGGCCCGTGCCCGCCGGATCGGCGACGGTGTCGGGCTGCCAGACGCCGAAGAACCAGGCGGGGCGGTCGCCGGCCTTCGCGATGCGTCGGCCGGTCCGCACGACCGCCTGGCGGAAGCGGACGGCCTCGGTCACCGCTTCGTCGATCAGCCACTGCCCCTGCGGGCCGTCCATCATCGCGGCGGCCACGTCCAGCGAGGCGATGGCCGGGTACAGGGGCGAGGTGGTGCCGTGCATCATGAACGCCTCGTTGAACCGTTCGTGCTCGACGGGGGCCCGGGGCGCGGACCTGACGTGGACCATGGCGGTCTGCGAGAGGGCGGCGAGAAGTTTGTGCGTCGACTGGGTGGAGAAGACCGTCGGCCGCTGCGGCCCTTCGAAGGTGTCCGGGCCGACGGCCATCCCGTAGCGGCCGGCGTACAGCGGGTGGAAGCGCGCGTAGGCGAACCACGCCTCGTCGAAGTGGAGCCGGGGCGTGCTCGGCGCCAGCGCACGGGCGAGCTGGACCGTGTCGTAACACAGCCCGTCGTACGTGGAGTTGGTGACCACCGCGTACTGGGCCGCGTCGGAGACGGCCCCCGCTGTCAGGGGGTTGGCCGCGACCCGGGCCGCCACCGCGGCCCGTTCGGTCATGTGCGGGGGCAGTGGGCCCGCCAGGCCGTAGCCGTTGCGCGTCGGGACGAGGTAGACGGGCCGGGCACCGGAGATCACCAGGCCGTGCAGCACCGACTTGTGGCAGTTCCGGTCGACGAGCGCGATCTCGTCGGCGGTGACGCAGTAGTGGCCCACCATCCGGTCGGCCGTCGAGTTGCCGTGCAGTACGAAGTACGTACGGTCCGCTCCGAACACGCGCGCCGCGTTGCGCTCGGCCTCACCGATCGGACCGCTGTGCTCGAACAGGGAGCCCAGTTCCTCGACCGAGATCGACAGGTCGCTGCGCAGCAGCCGCTCGCCGAAGTAGTCGAAGAACACCCGCCCCACCGGGGACTTGAGGAACGCGACGCCGCCCGAGTGCGCCGGGGTGTGCCAGGAGTACTCGTGCGAGTCGTCGAAGCGGCGCAGCGCGTCGAAGAACGGCGGCAGCAGGTTCTTCTCGTACGAGCGGGCGGCGCTGACGACCCGCCCGGCGATGAAGGGAGCGGTGTCCTCCAGCGGCCACACGTAGCCGACCACGGCCTCGGACACCCACAGCGGCAGTCTCTCCAGGTCCTGATCGGATTCGTCCGCCATGACGAGGAACACCGGCAGGTCCTTGAAACGCCGGCCGATCCGGCGCAGCAGCGTCGCCCCGCCGCCCTCGTCCCCTGTACGCCCCTGTGCGTCCGGCAGGTCCCAGGCCACGACGGCCGCGGACAGTCCCGCCTCGGTCCGCAGGGCGGCCTGTGCGTCCTGGGCGGTCCGTGCCCAGCGCACGTCCAGACCCCTGTTCTCCAACTCCTTCCCGATGCGCCGGAGTTGTTCGGTCCCCGCCCCGCCCCCCAGGGGATCCTCGCGCAGCGCCAGCAGGACCGTGCCGTTCGTCATGAGATCTCGCTTCCTTGACCGGTTGGCGTGGCGGGGCCCAGTATCCGGGCAGGGGAGCGGCAGATCCGCTGACCTCCGTGCGGACAACCCGTATGGGGGAGGGGGAGTGGAGACCCCGGTACGATGCGCAGTCGACCGGACAGGACGACGAGGGTGGTCGGTATGAGCACGTACACGGGCGGCGGCTGGTATCCGGGACCACCCGGACCACCCGTGCCGTACCCGGCTGAGCCGACGCGGGGACGCAAGCTCCTGCGGCTCCTCCTCAACCCCCTGTACGCCGCCCAGCTGGCCTTCCGGCCGACACGCCCCGGGATCGTCACGGACCCCACGGTGCGCGGGCTCCAGGTGTGGCGGACCGTGCTGGGCGTCGCCGCGTGGCTCGCGCTGACGCTCACGTACTCCGCCGTCTCCAGCGCCGGCGACGCCGGGGCGGTCGCCGGGGAACGCCTCGACCAGAGCTGGACCAGCTTCCTCGTCCTGGCCTGCACCTTCCCCCTCGTGGTCGGCGCCTTCGCGGCCGCCGCCCGGGGCGGCATGCGGCGCGTCTACCTGCGGCGGGCCCTGCGCCCCCTCGGCGCGGTGGCGGCCCTGATGACGGCCATGGCCACCTTCCCCCTGGCCATGGCCCCGGAGTCGCAGGGACTGCGCGACGCGGTCGGAATCCCGGGAAAGATCGTGATGGGGCTGCTGTGCCTGTGGTCCCTCGGCTTCGCCGGCTACGGCATCGGCCTGTCGCTCGTCCACGTGCTGCGCACCGCCGACGTCCACGAGCTGCTGCCGCCCGTCCTCGCCACCGTGCTGGTGTGGGAGATGGCGGTGCTGGACCTGGTCACCGGCGCCTACGGGCAGGTCCCGCCCGGCGTCAGGCTGGTCTTCGTCCTCGGCGCACCCGTCACGGTGACGGTCCTGTCGGTCTGGGAGCTGTACCGGCTCCACCGCCACGGTCTGTCCGTGCGCGGCGCCCTGAGCCGCTGAACGGCCGGCCACCGGTGACCTCCCGGCCGGGCCGCCGCCCGGCTGTGGCAGAGTGCGGGGGAAGCCGTCCGACAGCTCAGGAGCGCACCCCAGGATGAACACAGCCGACGCGATCGACCACGGAATCGACCACGGAGCGGCCGTCCTCGCGGAGACCGCCCGGTTCGCGGCCCTGCTGGAGGGCGCCGAGATGGCCGCGTCCGTCCCCACCTGCCCGGGCTGGACGCTCGCCGACCTGACCCGGCACGCGGGCGGCGTACAGCGCTGGTTCTCCGTACTGCTGCGCCAGCGCGTCCAGGAGCGTCCGACGAGCCGTGACGTGGACCTGCGGCTGCCGCAGCGGGAGGACGAGTACGCCGACTGGCTGCGCGCGGGCGCCGCGGAGGCGGCCGAGGTGTTCGCGGCCACCGACCCGGACGCGCCGATGTGGGTCTGGGGCGCCGACGCCCGGGCCCGGTTCTGGGTGCGTCGGATGCTCTTCGAAACCCTCGTGCACCGCGTCGACGCGGAACGGACCCTGGGAGTCCGCTCCGAGATCGACCCCGTGCTCGCGCAGGACGGCGTCGACGAGTTCCTCGTCAACCTGCCCTTCGCCACCCCCTTCGCCCCCAAGGTCGCCCACCTGCGCGACTCCGGCCGGACCATCCGCTTCCAGTGCACCGACGGCGAAGGCCGGTGGCTGGTACGGCTCCGGCCCGACGGCTTCGGCGTGGCCGAGGACGCCGACGCGGGCCCCGCCGACGCGACCGTCCGGGCAGGAGCCGCCGACCTCCTCCAGCTCCTCTACGGCCGCCTCGACCGCACCGCCGGGGCGATCGGGACCACCGGGGACGAGGACCTCCTCGACCTCTGGTTCGCGAACTCGGAGTTCTGAAACGCCGACCGGCCTACGCGTCGCGCGTCATCGGGTACGTGTCCCCGTCGATCCACAGCTTGTCGCGGTCGGTGACGAAGAGGAACAGCCCGACGGAGGGGGGCGGGTTGCGCAGGTAGGCGACCGCGGATTCGGTGAGGCGGACCCGGCCGCCGCCCAGGTGGGTGATCCCCGCCGGTTCGGTGTGCCCGGCGAGCCACTCGGCCCGCTCCACGCCCATGACCACGCTGTAGGTCCGCGCCCGGCCCGCCCGCTCGGAGTGGCGCAGGAGGTCGTCGTAGCGGGCGAAGGTCACGACCCTCTCCAGCGCCTCCTCGTACGTCAGCGGTCCCAGGAACTCCCTGTTCCTGAAGGAGTTGCCGTGGGGCACACGGGCGTAGGCGATCCAGGTCGACGGCGTGGAGACGACGTGGCCGACCGGGAAGCCGTCCGGATGACCGTCGTCCAGGCGCACGGACACGGTCACCTCGCCGCGGTCGTGGGGGGACGCCGGTTCCCGGAAGAGGAAGAGCCGGCGCACCTTCAGCTGCTCCTTGAGGGCCCGGCCGATGCGGTTGATGTCCATGAGGTCCTCCTCCACGCGAACGGCGCCCCGTCGGGGCCCAAGTGGCCAACTCTGAGGCATCCGGGGGCAGTTTGTCTGCCCTCGGTCCGGTTCCTGGTTACGCTGACGCCGTGACCAGCGCAGGGGTGAGCCGCCGACGGGTGATGGGCGCCGGGCTCGGCGGGCTGCTGACCGGTTGCGCGGGGGAGTCCGCGCCGGTGCGGGTGCTGCGGCTCGCCACCGGGCCGGAGGGGGGCCCGTACAACGCCTTCGGCAAGGCCCTGGCGCGGGCCGTCGCCGCGAGCGGCGGCGGCCCGGAGATCGTCCCCGTGAGCACCGCGGCCAGCGTGGACAACCTGCGGCAGCTGGAGGACGGTTCCGTCGACCTGGCGCTCGCGATGGCCGACGTCGCCGAGGACGCGGCGCTGGGCCGGGAGTCCTTCTCCCGCCCCGCGACCCGCGTGAGCGCGCTGGCCCGGGTCTACGTGAACTACACGCACCTGCTCGTCCCGGCCGCCGGCCCCGTGCGCGAGGCCGGCGCACTCGCGGGCCGTCCGGTCGCCGCCGGTGCGAGCGGGTCGGGCGTACAGGTGGTCGCGGGCAGGGTCCTGCGGGCCGCCGGGACGGACGAACGGCCGCTTGGGCTCGCCGAGTCGGTGAGGGCGCTGCGCGCGGGCACGGTCGACGCGCTGTTCTGGTCCGGGGGCGTGCCCACCCCGGCGCTCGCCGAACTGGCCCGCGAACTCCCGCTGCGCTTCCTGCCGCTGGACGCCCACGTGGGCCCGCTGCGGGAGCGCTACGGCCCCGTCTACACGGCCGTCACCCTCCCGGCCGGGGTGTACGGGCTCGCGGAGCCGGTGGGCACGATCGGCGTCGGCAACTACCTCCTGGCCCGCCCCGACGTCCCGGCGGACACCGTCGAGGCGCTGCTGCGGGTGGTGTTCGACCGGTGGCGGGACCTGCTGCGCGAGGTCACGGCGGGAGCCCGGCTGGAGCCCCGGTTCGCGATCTCGACCGGCAAGGTACCGCTGCACGCGGGCGCGGTGGCCTACTACCGGTCGGTGTACGGATGAGCGCTCACACCAGGGGCAGCCGGAGCTCCAGGGCCAGGCCGTGCGGAGCGTTCCCGGAGGCGATGAGGCATCCCCCGCCGGCCCGTGCGATCTCCTCGGCGATGGCCAGCCCCAGCCCGCTGCCCCGGACGTTCTGGTGCTCGGGAGCGCGCGCGAAACGCCGTAGCAGCAGGGGGAGTTGATCCTCCGGCACGCCGGGGCCGTCATCGCTGACCCGCACGACCGCGTCCCCGTCGGCGGTGCGGGACACCCGCACCTCGACGCTGCCGCCGGGCGGAACGAACTTCACGGCGTTGTCGAGGAGGGCGTCCAGGACCCGGCCCACCGCGTCCGGCAGGGCCCGCACCACCAGGCCCTCGGGGAGCGCGCCGCCCGCCGCCAGCGCCAGTCCGGCGGCGCGGAACACCGGGCTCCAGGCCGCCGTCCGCTCCCGTACCGCCCGCGCGACGTCCTGCTCCTTCAGCTCCGCCGTACCGGACTCCACCCGGGCCAGCGCCAGCAGGCCGTCGAGGAGCTCCTCCAGGCGTTCGGCCTCGTCCAGGGCGCGGGTGTGCTCGGTCAGGCCGGGCCCGGGGGAGATGTACGGCTCGACGTTCTCCATCTGCAGCACCAGTGTGGCCAGCGGATTGCGCAGCTGGTGGGAGGCGTCGGCGACGAAGTCGCGCTGGCGGCCCATGGAGTCGGCCACGGCCTGCGCCATGGTGTTGAAGTGCCTGCGCAGACGGCGCAGTTCGGGCGGTCCGGTGTCGGAGACGGCGCGCGCCTGGAGACTGCCCGCGGCCAGCCCCTCCACGGCCCGGTCCAGATCGCGGACGGGCCGCAGCAGCCAGCGCGCGATCCCCACCGCGACCAGGGCGGCCGCCGCGAAGGCGGTGAGCGCCCCGGCGGCGATGAGTGCCCACCGCACCGTGACGTCCCGGCGGGCCGCCCCGGTCGGCAGCGCCATCAGCACGGCCCCGCTCACCCGCTCGTCCCGGCCCACGGGCTCGGCCAGCACCACGGAGTCCGGGCCCCAGGGCCGGATCGTCGGCAGCCGGTCGGTGGAACGGCCGGTGAGGGCGCGCCGCCGGGCGTCCACCGCCGCCGCGGGGACGGGACCCGAGCCGGCGGAGGCCTCCAGGGGCGCGGTCGCTCCGGCCCGGGCCACCGTCCGGCCCGCCGTGTCGACCACGGTGACCGCGGCCCCGTACAGCTGCGCGTACCGTCCGATCTCCGCGGCGAGTTCGGAGCGGTCGGCCCCGGTGCGCATCCGCTCGGCGAGGTCGGCGAACCGTACGGCCTCCGACCGGCGTTGCAGCAGCAGGTGTTCGGTCCGGCCCCGGGCGTAGGCGTCCGCGAGGGGGACGCAGAGCAGCAGGGTGGCCGCGCCCATGAGCACCAGCAGCACCGCCAGCAGCCTGCGCCTCACCGCGCGCGGTCCCTGTCACCGCCGGTCGCTTCGTCGTCCGCGGAGGCCGGGCAGCCGAGCTGGTACCCGAACCCCCGTACGGTGCGCACCAGTTGGGGTCGGCCGGTCTTGGCGCGGACGCCCGCCACGTGCACGTCCAGCGAGCGGGAGGTGCCGAGGAAGGCGTCCCCCCAGATCCGGTCCAGGATCTCCTCGCGGGAGTGCACCTCGTCCGGGCGCGCCGCCAGGAAGGCGAGTACGTCGAACTCGCGCCGGGTCAGCCGTACTTCGCAGCCCGCCACGGTCACGGTGCGGCCCGCCGGGTCCACCTCCACGTCCCCGGTCCGCACGCTCCGCCCACCGCCGTGCCCGGCGCCGGTGTCCTGGGGGCCGGCGCTCCGGCCCGAGCGGCGGCGTACGGTGTCGATGCGGGCCATCAGCTCGGCCATCCGGAACGGCTTGACGACGTAGTCGTCGGCTCCCGCCCGCAGTCCCTGCACGATGTCGCGTTCCTCGCACCGCGCGGTCACCACGATCAGCGGGGCGTCGCAGACGGTACGCAGCCGCCGCAGCAGTTCGAGTCCGTCCAGGTCGGGCAGGCCCAGGTCGAGCAGGACGAACTCCGCCTCGCGCAGGTGCAGCAGGGCGTCCATGGCCCGGCCGACCCGGCGGACGGTGTGCCCGCGCTGGGCGAGCGCGGTGCCGAGGGCCTGGGCCATCCGGTCGTCGTCCTCGACGAGAAGCGCGTGCATCGAATGTCTTCCTCGTGACCCTTGAACCGTGGATCGTGATCCATGCCCCCGTGAGCTGGGGCAGCAGCCTACGTGAGCGGCCGCCCCAGGTCACCGGTGCCGCTTCAGCGCGCGGCGTCCACGGAGGCCGCCGCCTTCTCCCGCGCGCCCGCGTCGCCGTCGGTCTCGGCCTCCGCACGGCTGAGCGCCGTGTTGCGGGTGTCGGGCATCAGGACGTAGGTCACGAGGGAGACCAGCGCGCACCCGGAGACGTACCAGAAGAACATCTTCTCGTGGCCGCCGCTCTTGAACCACAGGGCGACGTACTCGGCCGTGCCGCCGAAGAGCGCGTTGGCGATGGCGTACGGCAGCGCCACGCCCAGGGCCCGCACCCGGGTCGGGAACAGTTCCGCCTTGACCGCCGCGTTGATCGAGGTGTAACCGGTGACGATCACCAGGGCCAGCAGGGACAGCCCCAGCGCGGACCAGTACGAGGACGCCGACCCGAGCGCGGTCATGATCGGGTACGTGCCGACGGTGCACCCCACGGCGAAGGTGATCAGCAGCGGTCGCCGCCCGATCCGGTCCGACAGCATTCCGGCGAAGGGCTGGAGCACGGCGAAGACGGCCAGCGCGGTGAAACTGACCAGGGTGGCGGTCGTCTTGGCCATGCCGGCGCTGCCGACCAGGTACTTGGTGAGGTAGGTGGTGTACGTGTAGTAGGCCACCGTCCCGCCGAGGGTCAGCGCCATGACCAGTCCGGCCTGCCGCCGGTGCTGCCACAGCACCTTGAGGGTGCCGCGCGCGCTGTCGTCGGAGTCCGCGGCCACGTCCGCCGACTGCTCCTTGAAGGCGTCGGTCTCCTGGAGGCGCCGGCGGATCCAGAAGACGACCACCGCGAACAGCGCCCCGAGGACGAAGGGGATGCGCCAGCCCCAGCTCTGCAACTGGGCCGTGGTCAGGGTGTGCTGCATCGTGATGAGGATGCCCAGGCCGAGGAGCTGGCCGCAGGTCATCGACACGTACTGGAAGGAGGAGCCGAGGCCGCGCCGGTTCCGGGCCGAGGCCTCGGTGAGGTAGGTGGCGCTGGCCGCGTACTCGCCGCCGATGCTCATGCCCTGGAGCAGCCGGGCGAGCAGCAGCACCAGCGCGCCGAAGTAGCCGGCCTGCCCGTAGGTCGGGGCGACGGCGATCAGCAGCGCGGCCACCGACATCATGCTGACGGTGAGCGTGAGCGCGCTCTTGCGCCCGTGCCGGTCGGCGGCCCGGCCGAGCACCCACCCGCCGACGGGACGCATGAGGAAGCCGACGGCGAAGATCCCCGCCGTGTTCATCAGCTGCGTCGTCGGGTTGTCGCCGGGGAAGAAGGAGTCGGCGAAGTAGATGGCGAAGCTGGCGTAGACGAACCAGTCGTACCACTCGACGAGGTTGCCGAGCGAGCCGCCGATCAGGGCGGTACGGCGCTTCTTGCGCGCGTCCCCGGGCAGTGGCGCGGGGACGGGGAGGGGCGAGGACATGACGCCTCCAGTGGAGTCCCGGACGGGGGACGGGAGCGGCCCCGAGGTGGGGAGTGCCCAGAGCATGCGTCCGCGCGGCCCCCGGGACAACGCCCGGCCCGCAGATCTAACGTCCCGCTAAGAAAGCCCGCGCCGTGAGCCGGGTCACAGTGGGGGAGCGTCACGGTTTCCCGCCGCCACGTGTCTCGATGGGCAGCCGAGGAGAGGAGCCGTGTGGTGACGACCGGACACCGGAGCACAGCGCTCACGGCGAGATCGCCGCCTCGATCGGCAAGGCCGAGACCACCGTCCGGCAGATCGCCCACCGTGCACGCCGGCGCGTCCACGCGCGGCGCCGCCGCTTCGAGCCCGACTCCGACGCGAGCCGGGAGATCGTCGACCGGTTCCTGAGGGCGGCCGCCACCGGCGACGTCCGTACGCTGAGCGGGCGCTAGGCCCCAGGGGCGGGGGCCGGGGCTCAGATGATGTGGATGCGCTCCAGGGCGCCGGAGGCGTCACGGATCATCAGGTCGTGGCCCTTGGCACGCTCCTGCTCGATGAAGCCGAGCAGGAGCACCGCCCGGTTGATCACGTCGGACTTGCTGACGCCGGTCGCGGCCGTCAGCTCCGCGACCGTGGTGACGGCGGGCGGGCACAGGGTCACGGAGTACCGCTCACTGTCGGGGTGAGGGGGAAGCTGCTGCACGGGAAGATCCTTCCGCTGGTTCGGATGTGCACCATGTCTGTGCTCATGGTGCACATCCGGGCACCGGTTTCGCACCGGATTTACGGCACGGTGGTGCGCTGGGGGTTGACGGGTGGTCAGCCGGCCGCCGGGTCGGCGCCGGCGGGGACCTCGTGGATCCTCCCGTCGACGCCGGCCCGGTAGAGCCTGCCTGCGGAGAAGCCCTCGCGGCCCTGTCCGTAGGTGACCTGGGTGGAGAGGTGCAGCCCCGACTGCACGGCGCACAGGGCCCCGTCCTCCACCCGCCAGATCTGGCCCGCCGTGTGGGTGGCGATGAGCGGGCGTCCCCGGCTGTCGAGCGTCAGGCCGTCGGGGAGGGCGAGGGAGTCCAGGGGGCTTGCCGAGAGCCACCGTCGCGGGTTCGCCGGGTCGCCGACGGGGATGCGGTACAGGCCGGGGGCGACGGTGGTCTGGACGACGTAGACCTCGCTGCCGTCGGGGGAGACGGCGATCCCGTTGGCCTGCGGCACGCGGGCCCAGGCGGGGTCGACGCGGCCGTCGGGGGTGACGCGGCCGATGTGACGGCCGCCGATGGTCGTCGTGTACACGGTGCCGTCGGGGGCGAGCGCGACCCCGTCGATGCCGCCGAGGCCGGAGGCGTACGTGGAGACCCCGCCGGTGTCCGGGTCCACCTGGAGGAGCCGGGACACGGGGAAGAGGTCGCCGGTGGTCGAGTGCACCAGGTCGTTGCCCGTGCCGACGAGGAGCCGGCCGTCGGGACGGACCACGATCCCGCCGTTGGCGCCGATGTTCCCGGTGATCGGGACGGGGGCGCTGCCCGGGGCGTCGATGCGGTAGACCCGGCCCGTGTAGTAGGCGGTGGCGAACATCCGGCCCCGCCGGTCGACGGCGATCGACTCGACCCAGTCGGGTACGTGCGCCACTTCGACGGGCGCCGCCGCACCGACGGCCCCGCACACCGGCGCCGCCTGGGCGGGAGCCGGCGCGAGCACACTCGCCGCGGCCGCCAGTACGGCGGCCGCGGCGATCCTGCGGCGCGGCCTGCGCGCGGCGGTGCGGAACATCTCGGTCAGGCTCATCGGTCCCCTCCACGGTCGGTGCTGCTGCCCGGCGCAGTATCGGCCGCGACCGCTCCCCGCACCACCCCGCCCCGTCGGCCACGGCGGCCTTCGGCGGGGTCCCGGATGCCCCTGAACCACCGCGCGCGCGTGGACGAGTACGGCAGGAAAGGGCCACTGCCGCACGGTTTCGAGACGCTTCACGCCGACTGCGGGACGCGTCGCCGCCGCCGCGGTGATGATCGCCGGGACGACCGCGACGGCCCGTACCGGGTCTCCCGCGTCACCACGGACCGAGAGCGGAGCGGACACATGACCCAGACCGGCAGTGCCACCAAGGTCGCCGTCTACGGGCCCGGGGCCATGGGGCTGCACGTCACCAGGATGCTGCACGCGCGGGGCCTGCGGATCGTCGCCGCCCTCACGCGGCCCGGCTCCGACAAGGTGGGCCGGGACCTGGGCACGCTGGCGGGCATCGCCCCCCTCGGGGTCCCCGTCCGCGACGACGCCGAGCGGGCGCTGGCGCAGACGGCGCCGGACATCGTGGTCGTCACCGTCAGCACCTACCTCGACGAGACGCAGTACGAGATCTTCGCGACCGCCGTCCGGGCCGGAGCGAACGTGATCACCCTGGCCGAGGAGATGCTCTACCCCTTCCCGACCGCCGCCGCGCGCGCCGAGGAGCTGGACGAGCTCGCCAGGCGCCACGGCGTCACCGTGACCGGCACCGGCCACCAGGACGCCTACTGGGTCAACCTCGTCTCGGTGCTCGCCGGTTCGGCCGACCGGCTGGAGAAGGTGGAGGGCAGGCTCGCCTGGAACGTCGACGACTTCGGCCCGGCGCTGGCGAAGCAGCAGCAGGTGGGCGCGACCGTGGCCGAGTTCGACAAGTGGCTCGCCGACACCGCGCGCAGGCCCACCTTCGGCAGGAGCTCGCTGTACGCCCTGGCGGCGACCGCCGGGCTGACCCCGGGCCGGGCCGAGACCCGGACCACGGCCGTCGTCGCGACGCGGACGACCCCCTGCGAGGCGCTGGGGCAGGACATAGCCGAGGGCCGGGTCCTCGGCTACACGGACACGGACACCCTGCACACCGAGGAGGGGGTCGAACTGGTCATCAGCTCGACGGGCAAGGTGTACGGGGCCGGCGAGTCGGACTTCAACGAGTGGCGCACGACGGGCACTCCGGCCCTGCACCTGCGCAACGAAGGGCTGATCACCGCCGACACCACCTGCGCCACGCTCGTCAACAGGATCCCGCAGGTCCTGGAGGCCCAGGCGGGCATCGTGACGATCGACCGGCTGCCGCAACTGCGCTACCGGCCCCCCTTCCGGAGCACCGCCACCCGGGTGTAGTCATCATGTCCATGCCATCCTCCTCCAGGAAGCAGGCCACGATGCACCACCCGCCGCCGACCGCCCCCGCCACGGACCGGACCGTACGGACCGTACGGACAGGCCGCACCAGGCGCCGCACCGGACGCCTGGGCACCGTGCTCGCCGCCACGGCCCTCGCGCTGCTGATCCCGGCTTCGGCCGCCCACGCCGACCCGCCGCACAACCTCCCGCAGAACGCCGACGGCTGGGAGCAGACCTTCTCCCCGGCCTTCGACTACGACACCGACGGCTGCTACGCCACCCCCGCCATCGGCCCGGACGGCACCCTCGCGCCCGGCCTGAAGACCACCGGCGCGATCAACGGCAGCTGCCACGACCTCTCCGACCTCGACAACTCCCAGACGTACGCCCGCGCCAGGTGCAACAACGGCTGGTGCGCCATCGTCTACGCCGGCTACTTCGAGAAGGACCAGGCCGTGCACGGCAGCGGCCTCGGCGGCCACCGCCACGACTTCGAACACGTCATCGCCTGGGTCGACACCAGGTCCAACCGCGTCGAGTACCTCTCGACCACCCAGCACAGCACCGTCAAGACCTACCCGCGCTCCGACGTCCGCTTCGACGGGACGCACCCGAAGGTCGTCTACCACAAGGACGGCGCGGGCACGCACTTCTTCCGGCTCGCGAACGGCAACGACGAACCGCCGGAGAACCACTACCACTCCTGGCGCTACCCGCCCCTGGTCGGCTGGAACGGCTGGCCGAGCACCTGGCTGCGCGACCGGCTGACGGGCGCGGACTTCGGGTCGGCCACCATCAAGATCACCGACGAGCGGTTCCCGAACCTCCTCAGCAGCGCCAAGCCCTCCGGCATCCCCTTCGACCCCTGGGGCTGAACCCCGCGTACCCTTCACTGCGTGCCACCCTCCCCCTTGCGTCACGTCGCCGTCCTCGTACTGGAGGGGGCCAAGCCCCTCGACGTCGGCATCCCCGCGCAGGTCTTCACGACCCGCGCGAGCGTGCCGTACGAGGTGAGGGTGTGCGGGGCCGCCCCGGGGCTGGTGACCGGCGGCGACGGCCTGTCGTACTACGTCGAGCACGGCCTCGAGGCCCTGGAGTGGGCCGACATCGTCTTCGTCCCCGGCTACCGCTTTCCCGACCGCGACGACCCGCCGCGGGCCGTGGTCGACGCGCTGATCGCCGCCCACGCCCGGGGCGCCCGGCTCGCCGCCATCTCGACCGGCGCCTTCGCGCTCGCCGCCACCGGCCTGCTCGACGGCAGGCGCGCCACCACGCACTGGCACTACGCGCGGGCACTCGCGGCGAAACGTCCGCTCGTCCAGGTCGACGAGAACGTCCTGTTCGTCGACGAGGGCAGCGTACTGACCTCGGCCGGCGCCGCCTCGGGCATCGACCTGTGCCTGCACATCCTGCGGTCCGACCTCGGCGTGGCCGCCTCCAACCACACGGCCCGGCGCCTGGTCGCGGCCCCCTACCGCAGCGGCGGCCAGGCCCAGTACGTGCCGCGCAGCGTGCCCGAGGTCCTCGGCGAGCGGTTCGCCGCCACCCGGGAGTGGGCGCTGCGCCGGCTGGGCGAACCCCTCACCCTGGAGGCGCTCGCCCGGCACGCGGCGGTGTCGCCGCGCACCTTCTCCCGGCGCTTCGCCGAGGACACGGGCTACACGCCGATGCAGTGGGTCATGCGCGCCCGCGTCGACGTGGCCCGCGAACTCCTGGAGCGTTCCGAGCGCGGCATCGAGCAGATCGCCGCCGACGTGGGCCTGGGCACCGGCGCCAACCTGCGCATGCACTTCCAGCGGATCCTCGGCACCAGCCCGAGCGAGTACCGGCGCACCTTCACCCGCGGCGAGTAGCCGCCCCGTCCCGGGGCCGTGGCTGCGGCCGTGGCTGCGGCTGTGGCGCGATCCTTGCGGACCCTGGCGATCCCGCCGCTGTCACCGGCGGATCCGGCGGGCGAACCTGGGGGCGAACCCGAAAGGACACGCCTCATGACTCGCATCGCCATCAACGGTTTCGGCCGCATCGGACGCAACGTGCTGCGCGCACTGCTGGAACGCGACAGCGAACTGGAGGTCGTCGCGGTCAACGACCTCAGCGAGCCCACCACCCTCGCCCGGCTGCTGGCCTACGACACCACGTCCGGCCGGCTCGGCCGGCCCGTGCACGCCGACGGCGACACCCTCGTCGTCGACGGCCGCCGCATCAAGGTCCTCGCCGAGCGCGAACCGGCGCAGCTGCCGTGGGCCGAGCTCGGCGTCGACATTGTGCTGGAGGCGACCGGCCGCTTCACCTCGGCCAAGGCGGCCCGCGCCCACCTCGACGCGGGTGCGAAGCGGGTCCTCGTCAGCGCCCCGGCCGACGGCGCCGACGTCACGCTCGCCTTCGGGGTCAACACCGACGCGTACGACCCGGAGCTGCACACCATCGTCTCGAACGCCTCCTGCACGACGAACGCGCTCGCGCCGCTGGCCTCGGTGCTCGACGACCTCGCCGGGATCGAGCACGGCTTCATGACGACGGTGCACGCCTACACGCAGGAGCAGAACCTGCAGGACGGGCCGCACCGCGACCCCCGCCGCGCCCGCGCCGCCGCCGTCAACATCGTGCCGACCACGACGGGCGCCGCCAAGGCGATCGGCCTCGTGCTGCCGCAGCTCGACGGCAAGCTCTCCGGCGACTCCATCCGCGTCCCGGTGCCGGTGGGCTCGATCGTCGAGCTCAACACGACCGTCTCCCGCGAGGTGACGCGCGAGGACGTCCTCGCCGCGTACCGCGCCGCGGCGCAAGGGCCCCTGGCCGGAGTGCTGGAGTACTCGGAGGACCCCCTGGTCTCCTCCGACATCACGGGCAACCCGGCCTCGTCGATCTTCGACTCGGAGCTCACCCGTGTCGAGGGCCGTCACGTCAAGGTGGTCGCCTGGTACGACAACGAGTGGGGCTTCTCGAACCGTGTGATCGACACGCTCGAACTGCTCGCCGCCCGCTGACCGACGGGCCGGGCGACGCACGTGAGGGGGCGACCGCGGAAGCGGCCGCCCCCTCACGGTCTCAGCGGCGGTGGAACGCGACCTCAGGGTCCGCGTCCGTCGGCCCGTCCAGGCGCGGCGCCGGCGTCCCGCGCAGGTGGAGGTCGAAGAACGCGCCGACGTACCCCCGCGTGATCTGCTGCGAGCGGGTGCCCGACAGCGGTGTCTCCGGATGCGGGTAGCCCGCCTGGTCCCCGAGCACGGGCCAGTCGGTGAAGGCGGCGTGGCCCGCCCCCGCGACGGTCAGCCAGCGCTTCCAGCCGTCCAGCCGGGGCCAGTTGTCCTCCCAGGAGGTGTCGGGGAAGTCGGGCGGCAGCAGGGCCGGGTCGCCGGCCAGCATCAGGAAGGGCCGCCCGCCGAGGCCCCCTTCGGGTACCGGCGTGAAGAAGGTGCCGTCCATGTTGACCCCGGCGTCCACGCGCGGGTCCGCGGCCATGGCGGCGGAGGCCGCCGCACCGCCGATGGAATGGCCGGCCATGCCGATGTGCCGGGCGTCGATCAGCCAGGAGTAGCGCCACGCGGGACGCGGGCCGGTGAGCCGGTCCAGTACGAACGGGACGTCCCGGGCCCGGGCGTCGGACACCCGGTGCAGCGATTCGTCGGGGAACACCTGCTCGCAGGCCTTGCAGGTGAGCAGCCGGCCGCCCGGGAAGAGCGTGCCGTCCGACTCGTACGCGTGGTCCACCGCGGCCACCACGTAGCCGCGGCTGGCGAGTTCCTCGGCGAGGGTGGTCAGCGAGGCGCGCGGCTGGGTGAATCCGGGGGAGAGCACGATCAGCGGGTAGCGGTGGGCCGAGGGCCGGGGCAGCGCGCCCGACCGGGAATGCGTACGGGTGGCCGCCACGCGCTCGGGGGTCGCGTACTGGCCGAGCTGCCCCCGGTCGGTGAGCAGCGCAGTGGCCTCCGGTACGGCCATGTAGGGGGCGGGAGTTCCGGTCCGGGCGAGTGCCGGGTAGTACAGCGACAGCAGCAACTCCCGGTCGGCGGTGGGCACCCAGGGGTCCTTGCGCTCCCGGTCCACCAGGTGGAGGGTGTCGCGCCCCACCGGGAAGGCGCCGGTGGGGCGGGGGAGTTCCAGCCCGGCGGGGTCACCGGCCGGGGCGGGCGAGGCCGCGGCGGGGGACGCGAGGGTGCCGGGTAAGGCGAGGGCCAGTCCGACGGCCGCGGCCGTCAGCACGCGCATGATCTTCTTCATGCCCACACCCTAAAGGATCTTAGGCAAGGCTTACCTAAGATAACGGCGGCTGCCTACCGCTTGGGCGCGCCGGGCTTCTCGGTGTCGAAGGTGTAGAACTTGCGGTGGTCGAGCAGGTCGGCCGGGGTGATGTTGTTCCAGGGCCGCATGACGCCGTGCAGGTCCACCACGTCCGGGGTCCGGCCGGCGGGCAGGTAGGTGGACTTCGGGTTCCGCATCTGCCACTCCGCCCAGAGCATGTCGACGAACGCGTGGTGCATCCAGAACACCGGGTCGTTGGGAGAGGCCGCGCTGGCCATCTGGCCGCCGATCCACACGTGGACCCGGTTGTGCAGACTGGAGCCGCGCCAGCCCTCCAGGTGGTTGCGGAAGCCGTCGGAGGTGCTGTTCCAGGGAGCCGCGTCGTACACCGGCATGGCGAGGACGGCGTTCACCTCGGCCTTGGTCGGCAGCTGGACCCCGCCGGCGCCCAGGGTGCGGCGCAGGTACGGCCGCGAGTCCACCCCCACGGTCACCGCCCACCTGCCCGCCGCGTGCGCGAAGGGCCCGTCGAGCACCTGCCCGTCACGGGCCCGGGAGATGCCGCCGAGGAAGTCGGCGGCCCACAGGGAGGAGGTGGGAGTGCGGTCGGCGGTCCAGTCCCAGTACGGGAGCGACACCTTCTGGTCGACCTTCTGCAACTCCGCCTCGAACTCGAGCAGATAGCGCCGGTGCCAGGGCAGGAAGGAGGGTCCGCGGTGCCCGACCCGCGGCCCGAAGTCGCTGTCGCTCGTCAGGAAGGAGTTGTGCGTGGCGACGAACCGGTCGTAGACGCCGGTGCGCTTGAGTTCGAGCACCGCGTTGGTGAAGGCCCGCTTCTCGTCGGGCGTGAGCGTGGCCTGGTTCTTGCGGACGATCACGACGTGCCTCCCGAGGGGCCGAAGGGGATGAGGGCGGCGCCCTGGAGGTCGCGGACCGCGGCGCGGGCGGCCGAGATGGGGTCCGGGAAGGTCTCGTAGTGGTTGACGACGGTGAGCCAGCTGCCGTCGGCATTGCGCATCAGGTGCAGCTCCTTGCCGTCGATCTTGATCGTCGGCAGGCCGGGGGAGTGGTGACCCCCCTCACCCAGGGAGATCTGGATGCGGCGGCCCTCGTAGACCTCGTCGATGGCGGCCACGGGCAGGGAGCCGGCCGGGGTCGACGCCTTGGCCTCGGGCTTGGCGTCGGACGGGGCACCGGGCGACTTGTCGGAGCTCCGCACGACGACGACGGCCGCGGCGGCCCCGATGGCGGTGACTGCGCCGGCCGTTATGCCCAGGGCGCGGCGGCGGGTGATCATGTTCATGACCTGAAGAGGTACCAGAAAGGCGTGAACGCGAGATCATTGGCCTGCGCAACCATCGGTGAAGTGCGAGGTGCCCGGGTCCTGCGCTATAGTCGATCTTGTTCCTGCGGCCGTGTTCCACGGTGGTGGGGCCCGCGTTGGTGGTCCAAGGAAAGACACCCCACTTCCCGTGGGGGAATGCAGGTGCAAGGCCTGCCCAGCGCTCGACCGAAGGCCCCGCCCTCCTCCTGGAGGGCGGGGCCTTCGCGTGTTCGGCATGCGGTGTTCGGCGTGCCGTGATCAGCGCGCCGCGCCGAAGTCCTGCGTCCAGTACTGGCCCGGCTGCGCGAGACCGATGCCGATCTCCTTGTAGGAGCAGTCGAGGATGTTCCGCTTGTGGCCGGGGCTGTTCATCCAGCCCTCCATGACCTTCTCGGGCGAGCTGTAGCCGTAGGCCACGTTCTCGCCGTACGTGCGCCACTCGTATCCCGCGCGGGTGATGCGCTGGCCCGGGTCGGAGCCGTCGGAGCCGGTGTGCGACATGTTCGCGTGGGCGGCCATGTCCGCGCTGTGGTCCTGCGCGGCCTTCGTGAGCTTCGCGTTGACCGTGAGCGCCGGGCACCCGGCGGCGGCGCGCTCCTGGTTGACGAGCGCGAGGACCGCGGCCGCGGCATCGGAGGGCGCCGCGGAGGCCTCCGGGGCGGCGGGCGTGGCGGGTGCGGCGGGCGCGGCCGCCTCGGCGGGCGGTTCCACCGGCTGCGGCCGCTGCGGCCGCTGCTGCCGCACGGGCGGCGCGGGCTGCACGGGCGCCTCGGCGGACTCCTTGGGAGCGTCGGCCACCGGCTGTGCGGCGGGCTGCGCGGGCTCGGCCGGGGCGGCTTCGGGGGTCGCGGGGACCGCGTCCTGGACCGGGGGCTGTACGGGCTGCTGCGCGCCCGGGCCGCCGTCCCACGGGCGGCTCGCCCGGTAGGCGGCCGGCGCGGAGTCGGAGTCCTGCGTGTCCAGGCACGCCATGGCGGCGGTGGGGACGGCCACGACGGCCAGCGCCCCGACCGCGACGACTATTTTCCTGTGGTGGGTTTTCTTGCGGTGCTTCTTCATGCGTGACCTCACTCGGTGATCGCGAAGATCCCGGTGCCGGACCACGGGGCGCCGGGGGTGCCGCCATTCTTAAAACCCCGGCAACGGCCTGGCAAGCCGCCGCTACTAAGGCGCGTAGGAGAGCGGGGGCACGGCTTGAAACGGCCGGAAGATCGTGCATGCCCCGCCCGCGGCCCCGCCGGCGGGTACCTGATGCGGTGCCAGAACCCCTCCCCGCCAGCCATGTCGGCGCGGGTGAACCGAGAAGCGCTGATTCCGTTTCCGGCGGAGAGGGGCATGTCAACGCCAAACAGGTACATAGAGCGATATGTCGCCGCGCAGACGATCGCCGTGGAGCTGCCGGACCGGCGCGTACGCCGTGACGCATGTCACGGTTTGCGGGACGAACCGAAACGCCGCCGCCCGCGTCCCGGAGCGGTCTTCGTATCGGGTGTGTATCGGCGGGCGCTTGGTTTCCCATCGAGCCGGCGCACCCCGCCACGGCGCAGGGCGCCGCGCCCGGCCCCTGCCATATCGTTGCTTCCGGGTCACCCCCGACGCCCGCGCGCACGGGGCCCGCACCTCGAAACCCTCCGGTCAGGAGCCGTCCGCCCATGTCCTCGCCCGCCCCGGCTCCGGCCACCACGCGCCCCGTCCGGGTGCTGCTGGTGGAGGACGACGACCTGATGCGCCGGTCCTTCACCCTCGCCCTCGAACGCTACGGCTACCGGATGACGGCAGCGGCCGACGGGCTGACGGGCCTGGAACTCTTCCGCGACCACGACTTCGACCTGCTGATCCTCGACGTGATGCTGCCGGGCCTGGACGGGATCGGCCTGTGCCGCAGGGTCCGGGAGAGCAGCCTGGTGCCCGTCCTGATGATGTCCGCGCGCGGCGACGGGCTCGACGTCGTCGCCGGCCTGGAGGCCGGGGCCGACGACTACGTGGTCAAACCCGTCGACACCTACGTCCTCGTGGCCCGCATCCGTTCCCTGCTGCGGCGGGCGACCTACGTGCCCGCCTCCGCACCGGCCGCGGGCGGGGAGCCTTCGCCGTCCGCCGGTTCCGCCGGTTCCGGGGGAGAGGTGCTCGTCTTCGGGGACCTGGCCATCGACACCGGCGGCCTGGAGGTGTCCGTCTCCGGCAGCCCGGTGGCACTGACCCCGACCGAACTCAAGCTGCTGCTGGTGTTCGCCGCCAGCCCGGGCATCGTGCTGGAACGGCACACCCTCCTGCGCGACGTCTGGGACTACGGCTGGGACGGCGACAGCAGGGTCGTCGACCTGTGCGTGCAGCGGCTGCGCAGGAAGCTGGGCCGGGACCGGATCGAAACCGTCCGCGGCTTCGGCTACAAGCTCAGGCGCTGAGGCCGGTGCGCCCCTTCCCCCTGCCCCGGCCGGCCCGCGTACCGCTGCGCTGGAAGATCGCCGCGCTGGCCGCGGCCACGGCATGCCTGGTCGTGACGGCCGTCGGCGTCCTCGTACACGTATGGACCGCGCGGGACATCCGCTCCCGGGCCGAGGCGCAGGCCTTCAACGGCGTGTACTCGGCCATGGACGTCTACCGCCGGACCGGAGCGCTGGCCGACGGCGCCGAACTCGATCCGGCCGCGCTGCCCCCCGTACTGCGCCACCCGGCCGACGGCGACCGGCACACCGCCGACGACGGGCACGTCGACGGGAACGTCGGGCCGAGCGTCTGGGCGGCCCAGCGCACCGGCGGCCCGGGCAGCCCGGTGCTGGCCGTCCGCGTCAACCTGAGCTCGGAGCTCCACGAGCTGCGCCGGCTGGACCTGACCATGGCGGTCGCCTCGGCGGCCGCACTCGCGGCGGCCGCGCCCCTGGCGGTCTACGGCGCCGGACTCCTCGCCCGCCGGCTGCGCCGGGTCTCCGAGACCGCGGCCCGGATCTCGGCCGGTGACCTCGACGCCAGGTCCGGGCCCACCGACGGCGGCGACGAGGTCGCCGACATCGCCGCCACCGTCGACCTCATGGCCGACAGCCTCAGCCGTCGCCTGCGCACCGAACGCCAGTTCACCGCCGACGTCGCCCACGAGCTGCGCACCCCCGTCGGCGGCCTGCTCGCCGCCGCCGACCTGCTGCCGCCCGGCGAGACCGAGGACCTGCTCCGGGCCCGCGTACGCGACCTGCGCGCACTCGTCGAGGACCTGCTGGAGATCTCCCGGCTGGACGCCGGCGCGGAACAGCCGGTGCGCGCCCCCGTCCCGCTCGGCGCGGTTGTCTCCGAGGCCGTGGCACGCACCGGCTTCGGCGCACGGCTCACCGCCACCGACACCCGGCACGCCGAGACCGTGGAGACCGACCCGCGCCGCCTCGAACGGATCGTCGCCAACCTCGTCGTCAACGCCCACCGGCACGGGGACACCCCGGTCCGGGTCACCGTCGAGGGCCGCACCGTCGTCGTACGCGACCACGGCCCCGGTTTCCCCGCCGACCTGCTGCGGAGCGGCCCCCGCCGCTTCCACACGGGCGCCGCCGAACGCGGCTCCGGCCACGGCCTGGGCCTGACCATCGCCCTGGGCCAGGCCCGGCTGCTCGGCGCCGAACTGCGCCTGGACAACGCCCCGGACGGCGGCGCCGTCGCCACGCTGCGCCTCCCGGCCTGAGCGCGGCCCCGCTCCGCGGAACCGATACACAGCGGCGCGTACGCCGATACACGGCGGACCGGGCCCCGATACCTTCCCCGGACACCCTTCGAGTGCACCGCCCCGCACCCGAAGAGGAGCCCCCTGTGACAGCCCACCCGATCGCCCCGTACGCACCGCACCCGACGGCGGGGACCGCGGCCGCCGCCACCACCGACCTGTCGAAGGTCTACGGCAGCGGCGACACCCGCGTCGTCGCCCTCGACCGGGTCAGCATCTCCTTCCGCGAGGGCGAGTTCACCGCGATCATGGGCCCCTCCGGCTGCGGCAAGTCCACCTTGATGCACTGCGCCGCCGGACTCGACTCGTTCACCTCCGGCTCCGTCCGCATCGGCACCACCGAACTGGGCACGCTCGACGACCGGGGGCTCACCGAGCTGCGCCGCGACCGGATCGGCTTCGTCTTCCAGGCGTTCAACCTGCTGCCGACCCTGACCGCGCTGGAGAACATCACGCTGCCCCTGACCGTCGCCGGCCGCCGGCCCGACCCGGGGTGGCTGGACCACGTGGTCGCCATGGTCGGCCTCTCCCAGCGCCTCGGCCACCGGCCCGGGCAGCTGTCGGGCGGGCAGCAGCAGCGCGTCGCGGTGGCCCGCGCCCTGGTCTCCCGCCCCGCGATCGTCTTCGGCGACGAGCCCACCGGGAACCTCGACTCCCGCGCGGGTGCCGAGGTCCTCGGCTTCCTGCGCGACTCGGTGCGCGAGCTGGGCCAGACCGTCGTCATGGTCACGCACGACCCCGTCGCCGCCGGCTACGCCGACCGCGTGGTCTTCCTTTCCGACGGCCGTCTGGTCGACGAGATGACCCGGCCCACCCCGGAACGGGTCCTGGACCGGATGAAGGCCTTCGACACGGGCCCCCGTACCCGCTGACCGGCCCCCGCCCCTGCGGCCCCCGCCCCCACCCCGGCCCGCCGTACCGGCAGCCGGCCGCCCGCTCGCAGCAGCCGAGCCCGCCTCCTCCCAGGACCCGCATCCCCATGTTCCGTACCGCCCTGCGCAACGTGCTCGCGCACAAGGCCCGCCTGCTGATGACCGCGTTCGCGGTCATGCTCGGCGTCACCTTCATCTCCGGCAGCCTCGTCTACGGCGACAGCCTGCACCGGGCCGCCGCCGCCCGGGCGACCGACGGCTACGAGCGCATCGCCGTCAGCGTCTTCCCCGACGACTCCCGCACCCCCGCGGGCGCCGGCGGCGGACCGGCCGGCCTCGACGCCGCCACCGTCACCGCCCTCGCCAGGATCCCCGGCGTCGCCGTTGCCGCGGGCCGGGTCGACGGCTTCGCCGCCGTAGCCGACCGCGACGGCCGGCTCCTCGGCGACGGCCCCTCCCACCAGGGCGCCAACTTCGCCCCGGGAGCCGACGGCACGGACCCCGCCTACCGCTTCACCCGAGGCTCCGGCCCCACCGGTGACCACACGGTCGCCCTCGACGAGCGCACCGCCGCGAAGGGCGGCCACCGGGTCGGGGACACCGTCCGCGTGGGCACCGCCCAGGGCGCCGCCTCCTACACCGTCAGCGGGATCTTCCGTACCGACGGGACGAAGCTCCCCGCCGGGGGCACCTTGACCCTGTTCGCCGACGCCACCGCCCAGCGCCTCTTCCTCCAGCCCGGCCGCTACAAGAACGCCGAGCTCACGGCCGCACCCGGCACGAACGCCCCGCAGCTCCTCGGCCGCGTCGAAGCGGCGCTGCCCCCCGGCACCGGCGCGGCCACCGGGGACCAGCTCGCCCGGATCCAGGCGAACCTCGCCACCACCGACAGTGACACCATGAGCCAGATCCTGGTGGGCTTCGCCGCCGTCGCCCTCTTCGTGGCCACCTTCCTCATCTCCAACACCTTCACCATGCTCGTCGCCCGACGCACCAGGGAACTGGCCCTGATGCGGGCCGTCGGCGCCTCCCGCAAGCAGGTGCGCCGCATCCTGCTGACCGAGTCCCTCCTCGTCGGCGTGCTCGCCTCCGTCGCCGGCCTCGCCGCCGGAACCGGGACCGCCGCCCTGCTGGGGACGCTCTTCGCCCCGGCCGACGCCGCGCCCGCCCCGCTCGTCCTCACCCCGGGCACCGTGCTCACGTCCCTGCTGGCCGGCATCGCCCTGCCCGTGGCCGCCGCCTGGCTTCCGGTCCGCCGCGCCATGGCCATCCCGCCCGTCGCCGCCCTCAGCGCCGCCGAGCCCCCGGCGCCCGCCCGCACCGCCTCCGCCCGCACCGGCCTCGGCGCCGCGCTGCTGCTCACCGGCACCACCGCCACCGTGTACGGGGCCCTCACCACGGGGAAGGACGCCCGGACCGTCATCGGCCTGGGCGCGGCCCTCACCCTGACCGGGACGATCGTCCTCGTCCCGCTGCTGGCCAGGCCCTTCGTCGCCCTGCTCCGGCCGCTGCTGACCCGCCTCCACCCGGTGCACGGCCACCTCGCCGCCCTCAACACCGTGCGCGACCCCCGCCGTACCGGCGCCACCGCCGCCGCGCTCGCCATCGCCCTCACCCTCGCCTCGGGTCTGTCCGTCCTCGGGGCCTCGGCCGCGCAGTACCTCGACCGGGCGACCACCCACGACTTCACCGCCGACTACCTGGTCAAGCCCGCAGAGGGCGGCATGCGGATGACCCCCGCCACCGCGCGGGCCCTCAAGGAACTGCCCGGCGCCTCCTCCAGCCCGCTCGACCAGTCGACCGGGTACCACCTGGCCGGCGTCCCCTCCGTACTGACCGGCGTCGACCCCGCCACCATCGGCCGGCTGCTGCGGTACGAGGTGGTCGAGGGCTCCCTCGACCGGCTCGCCCAGGGGCAGATCGCCGTGGCCGACTTCAAGGCGGAGCAGGCCGGCTGGCACGTGGGCCAGACCCTGGCGCTGCAACGCCCGGACGGTCAGCGCGGCAGCGTGACCATCGGCGCCGTCTACCGCGCGGACGAGCAGAGCAACCTGCTGCCCAGCATCACCGCCCCCGCCTCCCTCGTCGCCCGCTACGACCCCGCCCCGCACACCGCCGGGATCCTCGTCGCCACGCACGACGGCCCCGGCCGGGCCGCGCTCGCCGCCGTCACCCACGCCCTCGGCGACAACCCGGCCCTGGCCGTCCTCGACGAGGAGACCATCCGGGCCCGGGACAGCGGGGACATCGGCGAACAGCTCGACGTCTTCCACGCCCTGCTCAGCATGGCCCTGGCCATCGCCGCACTGGGCATCGCCAACACCCTCGCGATGTCCGTCCTCGAACGCCGCAAGGAGATCGGCACCCTGCGCGCCCTCGGCGTGGACCGCGCCGGCGTGGCCCGGATGATCCGGCTGGAGGCCCTGCTCCTCGGCGCGCTCGGCGCGACCCTCGGGACGGGCCTGGGCATCTTCCTGGGCTGGGCGCTGGGGCGCACCCTCCAGCAGAACGTCGCCGGCTACACGCTGGTCCTGCCGTGGGGACGCCTGGCCCTCGGCGTGCTCATCGCCCTGGCCGGCGCGGTGCTCGCCTCGCTCTGGCCGGCCCGCAGGGCCGCCCGCGTCGACATCGCCGCGGCGACGACGGCGCGGTGACGGCCCGTCCCGGCCCGCGCCTCACACCGGCCCCGCCCCGCCCTCCCCGCACGGCAGGAGCCCGGAGATGATCTCGGTACCGAGCGCGTAGGCGGGCACCCCCGAGGTGATCAGCGCGGTCTCGGCGACCCCGATGAGGTCCGTGACGCGGGCGCCGGCGTGGAGCGCGCCCCGCGCGTGCAGGCGCGCGGGTTCCGCCCGGCCGAGGGACAGCAGCTGCCCGAAGTGGACGAGCTGCTGCACCCGGGCTCCCAGCGGGCTGTCGGCCAGCACGATGTGGCGCAGCGCCGCGAGGGCCTCCTCGGTGGGGAGCCGGCCGAATTCCCCGGCCAGGCGCAGCCGTTCCTCCACACCGCCCGGGACGGCCCCGAGCGTGGAGCGGTAGCGCTCCCGTACGGCCTCGGCGCGGGGGGCGAGGGTGTCGTCCGTCATGACGCGACCCGCGCGGCCGAGGCGCGTACGGCCTCCAGGGCGCCCTCCGGGAAGTCCACGGCCCCGCCGACGGCCGCCGCGGCGAGCTCCGCCTCGGCGCTCTCCTCGATCGCCACCACCAGCTGGGCGGTGGCCGCCGGGTCCGGGCCGAAGACCAGCAGCCCGTGGTTGGCCAGCAGGGCGGCGGCCGTCGTGGGGCGCCGTTCCAGGACCTCGGCGATGCCGCGCACCGACACGTCCGACCCGCGCGGCCCCCAGGGCACTACGGGGACGTCCTCGGCCTGTCCGAAGCGCAGCATCGGTTCGGTGCGGCACGGCAGCGGCCGGTGGGCCACGGCGAAGGCCGTCGCCGCGGGCGAGTGGGTGTGGATGACCGTGCCCACCCGCGGGCGGGCCCGGTAGACGGCGCTGTGCATGGAGATGATCTCGGCGCTGACGGAGGACAGTTCACCGTCCACGACCCGCCCGTCCAGGCTGACGGTGGCCAGCTGGCCGGGACGCAGTCCGCGGACGAACCCCGGGGTGAGCAGGAAGTGCCCGTCGTCGATCCGGGCGCTCAGGTTGGCGTGCCCGGAACGGGACATCACCCCCGCCGTGAAGAGTGCCTCGCAGGCTGCGACGAGCTGCGCCGCCCGCTCGCTCGCCGTTGTCGTGTCTGTCATCGGTGTCTCCGAACTCTTCCGCCGACGGCCGCTGTTCGGCCGCCGTCCAGGTGCCCCCACTCTTCAACTTGAACTAAGGTTCAAGTCAAATGCCGCTGCGCGGCGACGAGGAGGAGGTGCGGGGCATGCTCATGACGATCGGCAGGCTCTCCGAGATGACCGGTGTGCCCGCGTCCGCCATCCGGTTCTGGGAGCGCCACGGCCTGCTGCCGGAGCCCGAGCGCCGCAGCGGGCAGCGGCGCTATCCACCGGAGGCCGCCCGGCGGATCGTGCTGCTGCGCAAGTGCCAGCAGGCCGGACTGACCCTGGGGGAGATCCGCGAGTTCCAGCGGGAGCGGTCCCTGCGGCAGGAGATGATCCGCGGCAAGGTCGCCGAGATCGAGCGGCGGATGGTCGACCTCGACCACGCCCACCAGCTGTTGACCCATGCCCTCCAGTGCGGCGAGGAGGACATCGTCGAGTGCCCCAAGTTCCGTGAACAGATGGCGCGTTGGCGGACACCGGACGCCTGACGCACACCCTTGACGGATGGTCTGGACCAAATCTACGTTGTGGCGCATCACCTCGGCCCGCCCTCCCGCCCCGGCGCGAGCGGCACGAACGGCACGAAGGGAGCACCCATGATCCGTCGGACCATCCGCCTGCTCGGCCTCGGCCTCGGACTTGCGGCAGCGCTGCTCACCCCGTTACCCGCCACGGCGGTGGCCGCACCGCCCGGGCCCCACGCGCCCGACACCTGCGCGGTGAAGCCCAAGCCCACCGGCAAGGTCCTCCAGGGCTACTGGGAGAACTGGGACGGCGCCGCCAACGGAGTCCACCCGCCGCTCGGCTGGATCCCCCTCACCGACAGCCGCATCCGCGGCCACGGCTACAACGTGATCAACGCGGCCTTCCCCGTGATCCGTTCGGACGGCACCGTCCTGTGGGAGGACGGGATGGACAGCACCGTGAAGGTGCCGACCCCCGCCGAGATGTGCCAGGCCAAACAGGACGGCCTGACCCTGCTGATGTCCGTCGGCGGCGCGGCCGCCGGCATCGACCTCAGCTCCAGCGCCGTGGCGGACCGGTTCGTGGCGACGATCGTGCCCCTGCTGAAGAAGTACAACTTCGACGGGATCGACATCGACATCGAGACCGGCCTCGTCGGCTCCGGCAGCATCACCCGGCTCTCCGCGTCACAGTCCAACCTGATCCGCATCATCGACGGAGTGCTCGCCCGGATGCCGGACGGCTTCGGCCTGACGATGGCCCCCGAGACGGCCTACGTCACCGGCGGCAGCGTGGCGTACGGATCGATCTGGGGCGCGTACCTGCCCGTCGTCAAGAAGTACGCGGACAACGGCCGGCTGTGGTGGCTGAACATGCAGTACTACAACGGCAGCATGTACGGCTGCTCGGGAGACTCCTACTCCGCCGGGACCGTCGCCGGCTTCAAGGCGCAGACCGACTGCCTCGACCGGGGCCTGGTCGTCCAGAACACCACGATCAAGGTGCCCTACGACAAGCAGGTCCCCGGACTCCCGGCCCAGCAGGGCGCGGGCGGCGGCTACATGACACCGGCGCAGGTCGCCCAGGCGTGGAACTCCTACGGGGGCCGCCTCAAGGGGCTGATGACCTGGTCGCTGAACTGGGACGGATCCCGGAACTGGACCTTCGGCGACAACGTCATGACCCTCCAGGGCCGTTGAGGTTCAGCTGCCAGGACACACCGAAGCGGTCGTTCACCCAGCCGAAGCGGGCGCTGAACCCGTACGAACCGACCGGCATCAGCTCCGCGCCGCCTTCGGCGAGCGCCCCGTAGAGCCGGTCGAGCTCGGCGGCGGTGTCGCACTCCACGAAGAGCGACACCGCCGGGGTGAAGGTGAAGGCGTGCTTGACGTAGCTGTCGATGCACATGAACCGCTGCCCCGCGAGCGAGAACGTGGCCTTCTGCACCGTGCCCGCCTCCCCGGGTCCGTCGGCGTCGTAGCGGGAGATGTCGACGACCTCCGCGTCCTCGAACAGGGAGGTGTAGAAGCTCATCGCCTCCTCCGCCCTGCCCTCGAACATCAGGAACGTGGTGATCTTCTGCGGCATCGAAGCCATGGCGCTCGCCCTCCGGGTGATGGTGCGGGTCCCCCTGCGGGACCGAGGCTAGGACACCGGTCCGGCAACGGCGCGACACGCGGCCGCGACAACCCTGCGCGGCGGCCCGTCCCGCTGCGCCACCTCGGCGAGGCCGCGGCCGGCCTCGCGGCCGCCTGCCGGCCCCGCACCGCCCGACCGGCCCGTTGATCCGCCGACGCGTGGTCAGGGGGTGGGGGCGCCGAACCAGGTGGGGAGGTGGCGGAGCAGGTCCTGCTGGTCTTCTCCGGCCCAGGCGACGTGGCCGTCCGGGCGGAGCAGGACCGCGGGTGCGTCGAGTTCTTCGCTGATGTCGACGACGTGGTCGACCCGGTCGGCCCAGCCCTCGACGGAGAGCCGGCCGCTCTGGTCGAGGAGCAGGCCGCGGCCGCCGTGCATCAGCTCGTAGAGCCGGCCGCCCTGCTTGAGCCGTACGTCCCGCAGCCGTCGGCCGAGCAGTTCGTGGCCCTCGCCGAGGTCGTAGCGGACCCCGACGGCGGTGATCTCCCCGGTCACGTAGCGGTTCACCTCCTCGAAGTCGAGCAGCTTCGTGAACAGCTCGCGCAACGCCTTGGCGCCCGCGGTGTCCTCCAGCAGTACGCCCTGCGCGAGCGCGCTGGCCATCACCCGGGCGCCCTCCGGGTGCCGTTCGGCGTGGTAGCTGTCCAGCAGCCCGGCCGGGGCCCAGCCGTCGACGGCGGCGGCCAGCTTCCAGCCGAGGTTGTGCGCGTCCTGCACACCGAGGTTGAGGCCCTGCCCGGCGGTCGGCGGGTGGATGTGCGCGGCGTCCCCGGCCAGCAGGACCCGGCCGACCCGGTAGCGCTCGGCCTGCCGGGTCGCGTCGGTGACCCGGGAGATCCAACGCGGCGAGTGCGCGCCGAAGTCGGTGCCCGCGACCGCCCGCAGCCGCTCCTTGAGCTCCTCCAGCGTCGGCGCGGTCGTACGGTCCTCGGCGACCCCCTCGGCGGGAACGATCAGGCGGTAGCTCCCGTCGGCGTTGGGGATGGTGCCGAACCGCACCTGTGTCGTGCGGATCTCGGCGGTCACGGCGGCGACCGTCGCCGGATCCTCGGTCACCTCCACCTCCCCGAGCAGGGTCTCGGTCTTCGCGGGTTCGCCGGGGAAGGCGACGCCGAGGAGCTTGCGCACCGTGCTGCGGCCGCCGTCGCAGCCCACGAGGTAGCGCGAGCGCAGCCGCGTACCGTCCGCCAGCTCGACGTCCACCCCGTCCTCGTCCTGGCTCAGCCCGACCACCTCGTGCCCGCGCCGGATGTCGGTACCGAGCTCGACGGCGCGCTCGGTGAGCAGCCGCTCGGTGACCGTCTGCTGGATGGCAAGGCCGTACGGGTGCGCCGTGTCCAGCTGCTCCGGCCACGGCTTGACGATCGCGGCGAAGAACCCGCCGACGCTGAACTTCTCGCCGGCCTCGAGGAACCGCTCCAGCAGGCCGCGCTGGTCCATCACCTCGACCGTGCGGACGTGCAGACCGCGCGCCCGGGACTGCCCGGTCGGCTCGGCCAGCTTCTCCAGCACGACCACGTCCACACCGTGCAGCCGCAGTTCGGCGGCGAGCATCAGTCCGGTCGGTCCGCCGCCGGCCACGATCACGTCGATCACTAAAAATCCCCCATTGGTGCAGGTCCTGGCTTTGATCGCTGATTCTGCAGCATGCCCGGGGCCTTGCCGCAAGCCCCCCGGCGCGCTATAACTTGACAGTGGCAAGGAGCAGTTGACCTCCTTGCCCTTTCCTTTTCCCCCTCCTCCCGCTCGGTTGTCGAGCAGCCGCCACGCGGCGCAGACTGCGGTACTAGACGCGCGGGACGTCCTTGACGAACACGACCCCGTCGCTGTCCGCGAGATGGGCCGGGTCCAGCGGGGCGTAGCCGAACCAGGGGGACACGCGGGGCGCGGGCAGCGCGTCCCCCAGGGCGGCGGCCAGTCGCCGGGCGTCGACGAGGCAGCGGTCTTCCGGGAGCGCGTACAGGAGCCCTTCCACGCTGTCCGGCGGCGGCGCGTCCACTCCCTGGTGCCGGATCGTGCCGAGGGCCGTCGCCACGAAGGCGTACTCCCCGCCGAGCCGGGCGCCGACCAGCGCCCCGGCGCTCCACCACTCCAGCGGCGCCCCGCCCATCCGCATCGAGCTCTTCTCCCGCTGGAGGTGCGCGTTGTGGGCGTGGACGAGTGCCGGGCCCCGCGCGGCGACCGCGAGGAGGTTCTCGGCCATGATCAGGTCCCGCAGGCCCACCAGCCGGGCGAGCCGGGCCGGGGACGCGGAGGCCATCCAGGAGTGGTAGCGCAGCAGGCCGGTCGCGGTGCGCCCGTACAGGTGCGCCAGGTACCGGTCGTCCGGCGAGGCCGTCGCGCTCAGGTACGGGGCCTGCGCGTCGAGCAGCGCCACCAGGTCGTCGGCGATCAGCCGCAGCTCCCCGGCCTCGGCCGACCGCCCCACGGACCGGGCCGGGTCCCTCATCGCGGCGGGTTCGGTCCACCGGTCGTCGGGGCCGAGCAGCCCCTCGAGCGTGTCCGCGGTGCAGGGGAGCAGGTCCGCGTCCAGGCGGGCCGCGAGGAAGCCGTGGAGCCCGGTGAGGGCCTGCCGGGGGCTCGCGGCGCCGGTGATCTCCAGCGGGCCGTCGAAACCGGCGAAGCGGAGCCGGTCGCGGGCGGGCCGGCCCTCGTTGAAGGCGCGCATCCAGCGGACGAGTGCGCGGTTGGCCGCGGAGGCGCCCCAGCCGTGGCTGAACCCGTGCTCCATGACCTCGTCGAGGGTGCCCGTGCCCGAGGTGACGTACGCGTCCACGGTCAGCCCCGCCAGGCAGTCGGTCTCGATCGCGATCGTCCGGTAGCCCTCCTCCTCGACCAGCCGGCGGAAGAGCGCGTTGCGCAGGTCGAGGAGGGTGTCCTCGCCGTGCGTGGGCTCGCCCAGGGCGAGCAGCCGGGGCCGGGCCGCGAGCAGCCCCATGACGGCCGCGGCCTCGACGGGACGGGTGGTGTCCTTGATCTCGGTAGTCATGGCTTCAACGGTATCGTTGAAGCCTCGGTTGAAACTTTTCCGCGATATCGTCGCGATCGTGGTACGAAACCTTCAAAGCGGTGGTCAGCTCCGGCCGGTCGACCTGGCACGCGGGCACGGTCTGTCCACCCAGGCCGTCAGGAACTACGAGGAGGCCGGCATCCTCCCGGCCGCCGGCCGCAGCGACCACGGCTACCGCGCCTACACCCCGCTGCACGCCCGGGCCCTGGACGCCTTCCTCGCCCTGGTGCCCGGCCACGGCCACCGCACGGCGGCGTCGATCATGCGGGCCGTGAACCGGGGCGCCATCGAGGAGGCGCTGCGCCTCGTCGACGAGAGCCACGCGCAGCTGCTCGACGACCGGCGGACGCTCCGGGCCGTGGAGAGCGCCCTGAGCGACCTCACCCGCCTCGCGGACCAGGCGTCCCCCACACCGCCCGGCCCCGGCGGCACCTTCATCGGACCGCTCGCGGCCGAGCTGGGGATCCGGCCCGCGACGCTGCGCGCGTGGGAGCGCGCCGGGCTGGTGCGTCCGCGCCGCGACCGGGTCACCGGGTACCGGGTCTACGACGGGGCCGACGTACGGGACGCCCGGCTGGCCCACCAGCTCAGGCGCGGCGGCTACCCGCTGGAACGGATCGCGCCGCTCCTCGACCGGGTGCGGACGGCCGGCGGGCTGGAGCCACTGGCGGCAACCCTGGACGACTGGCACGGCCGGCTCTCCGCCCGCGGCCGGGCGATGCTGACCGGCGCCGCCGAGCTGGACGCGTACCTCCGCGCGCGCGGTTGAACACCGCCCCGCGGCCGGTCACCGCGGCGCGGGTCGCCGTCCCCGGACCGCCCAGGCGCGGGCGGTGAGCGCGATCGACCCGTCCCGCCGCACCGGTACCGCCCGGCCGAGCGCGTCCCGCAACCGGTCCCGCGCGGCGGGCGCGAGGGTGGCGACGTAGCCGGGGGCGGGGCCCTGCCCGGTCAGGAACGGCTCCCACAGGTCAGCGAAGGCGGCGAAGACGGTGGGCACCTCGATCGGGGCGACCGCCACGTCGGCCAGCCCCGCCCGCGTCCACAGGGCGCGCAGCGGATCGGGGCGGCACCCCGGGAACCGGCGGCCCTCGTCCAGCTCCGCGGCCGCCGGATCCAGCGCCACCGCGGCGGCCCAGAAGTGCCGGAGCAACTCCATCCCCCCGGCGTAGTCCCACACGTACGCGGCGACCAGCCCGCCCGGCCGCACCACCCGGGCCCACTCGGCCACCGCCGCGTCCGGGTCGGCGAGGAAGTTGAGCGCCAGCCCGCTGACGGCCGCGTCGCACGCCCCGTCGCGCACGGGCAGCGACAGCGCGTCGGCCACCACGAAGCAGGCCGGCGCGGGAGCGGCGCCCCGGGCCGCGTCCACGAACCCGGCGGACCGGTCCAGTCCGACCACGGCACGCGGCCGGCACCGCGCGGCCACCGCCGCGGCCAGCGCTCCCGTCCCGCACCCCACGTCCAGCCACCGGGCGCCGTCCCCGCAGCCGGTCCACGTCGCGAACGCGTCGGCGACCGGACGGCTCCACCGGCCCATGTACCGCTCGTAGGCGCCCCCGGCCGCCCACGTCTCCCGCCGCTCCTCCATACCCCCACGATCCCCGACCACGACCACCCCGGCGACCGGCACGCGGACGGGCACGGCGCTGCGCCGGCTCCTGGCGGCGGCGGCCGACACGCCGTGATCCGGCCCCGATCCGGCCCCATCACGGACACGGGCACCGCAGGCCGGAAGACGACGGGTCGGCCGGGAACACCCGCACCCCGCAGGGCCCGGAAGGGCAGACCCGCCCCGCCCCTTACGTCACGTGCGCGCCAAAGGGCCGCAGCGTCCTCCACCGGCCGGGCACCACGGCCCGGCCCCGTGGACACGGCCCGTGCAGGCCCGTGTACTGCCCGTACACAGTGTGCGATCTTCCTTCACGGGCTCCCCGCAGACCGTTCACAGGAGGAACACTTCCGGCCGATCCGCGGGGGCGCCGCTCCCCACGGGGCAGACGGCGCACAGGTGTTCTGCCTAGCCTCCCGGGCCATGAGATCACCTCTGACGGGCCGCCTGGGCCTCGCCGCCGTCCTCGCCATCGTCCTCGCCGTCTTCGGCCTCGCCCCCGCGGCGAGCGCCGACCCGGCGCCGGCCGCGCTGACGTTCAGCACCAGCAGTGCCACCACCACGCCCGGTGGCACGGTGCAACTGTCGATGACGCTCACCAACAACAAGAGCTACGACATCTGGTTCGTCTACCAGACGATCGACCCGACCTGGCTGACCAACCAGCGCCCCGACCTGAAGTACGGCTTCACCGGCTGCTCCCTGGCCACCGCCTCCGGCGCCACGGCCTGTTCCGGCACCGGCCCGGCCAACCTCGGCGGCAACTACGGCGCCACCGTCCCGCCCGGCCAGAGCCGTACCGTCACGCTGACCCTCCAGGTCGCCGCCGACTCCGGCTGCAACGGCAACATCGGCTTCTACAGCTACTACTACGCGGAGTTCAGCGACAGCAGCAACGCGACCGGCGGCCCGGTGTACACCCCCGAGACGCGCGTCCTCTGCGCCTGACGAACCCTCCGGCCACCACGTCGAACGTGATGGCCTGAAACAGCCGGAGACCGGGAGTCCGGATGGTCTCGACCACCGGAGCCCGACCCGCGGACGTTCCGGTCCGCCGGGTGGCACCGTTCGGGGCCCGGACCAGCGCGCATGCCCTGCGCGCGGCCGGGCCCCCCGCGCGTGGACCACACCGAATCCGCTCCGGCTCCCCTTCACCCCCACTGTGCGCCCCAGTTGTGCGCCCGCAGTTTCTCGCCGGTTTTTTCGAGACCATCACAAACGCTACACAGAGCCATCACGATGTGACCCGACGGATGCGTCGACGACTGGCTTCTGAGGGGGCGCCGGCGTCACGCAAGGGGGTGGGTCCGCTCCGTGCGAGCCGCGCCCACCCCTGCCTGGGAGGGGACTTCACCGCATGAAGCGGACCATTCGCACTGCCGTGCTCACGGCGGGCGCGCTCATAGCCGCGCTCGGCCTGCCGGCGGGGCCGGCGCAGGCCGACACCCCCGCACCCCGCACCGACCTGCGGGTGCTGGTGGTGACGGACGGCGGGCCGACGACCGCGGCCATCGCGGCCGAACTGGACTCGGCCGGAACGCCGTACACCACGATCGACCTCACCCGCGGGGGCCGGCCCACCATCGACGCCGCCTTCCTGGCCGACACCGTGGACGGCCGCCCCCGAGCCAAGTACCAGGCCGTCGTCCTGCCCAACGACAACCCCTTTCCGGCCGGCTCGGCCGAGATGGCGGCCCTGACCGCCTACGAGCGGACGTACGACGTCCCGCAGGTCGACGCGTACACCTACTCCCGGCCCCAGGTCGGCCTCCAGTACTTCGCCACCGGCGGCTACGCCGGCAGCCTCGACGGGGTCCGCGCCGGCGTCACCCCGGCCGGCCTCACCGGCCCCTTCGCCTACCTCGACGGCGCCGTCCCCTTCGAGGACAACTCGCCCACCGTCGGCGAGAGTTACGCCTACCTCGCCCAGCCCGCGCCCGGCGCCGACTTCACCACCTACCTCGACGCCCCCATACCCGGCACGCCCCGAAGAGGCTCGCTGGTCGGCGAGTACCGGCACGACGGGCGGCGCGAACTCGTCGTCACCTTCGTCTACAACCAGTACCAGCAGCAGTTCCGGCTGCTGGCCCGCGGCATCGTCGAGTGGATGACCGGCGGGGTCCACCTGGGCGCCTCCCGCAACTACTTCGCCGTGCACGTCGACGACGTGTTCGCCGCCGACGACCGCTGGGACAGCACGCTCAACTGCACGCCCGGAGACGTGGACTGCGCGGGCGGCGCCGGCACCCCGAGCCCGATCCGCATGTCGGGCGCGGACGCCACGTACGCCGCCGACTGGCAGGACAGCAAGGGCTTCACCCTCGACATGGTCTACAACGGGGCCGGCAGCCTGGACCAGCGCGAGGACAACAACGGCGCCGACGAGCTCGCCGACGTCCTCCTGGCCCAGCGCGACCGCTTCCGGTGGGTCAACCACACCTACACGCACGCCTACCTCGGCTGCGAACAGGACGTCAGCGTGGTCCCCTGGAAGTGCGCCACGCTCCCCGGCGGCGCCGTCAAGTGGGTCGGCCGGACCGTCATCAGCGACGAGATCGCCCTCAACCGCGTCTGGGGCCACACCTCCGGACTGCCCCTGCACGACGACGAACTGGTCACCGGCGAGCACTCGGGCATGAAGCTGCTCCCGCAGCAGCCGCAGGACAACCCCAACCTGGCGCTCGCCCTCGCCGACAACGGCATCAAGTGGCTCGCCTCGGACAACTCCCGCGACCCCGAGCAGCGACGCATCGGCCCGGCCGCCACCGTCGCCCGCTACCCGATCAACGTCTTCTACAACGCGGGCAAGGCCGTCGAGCAGGCCGACGAGTACAACTGGATCTACACCCGCCGCTCCCAGGGCGGCAGCGGCATCTGCGAGGACCACGCCGACACCACCACCTGCCTGCCCGCCCCCCTGGACGCGGCCACCGGCTACGCCGGCCACATCGTGCCGCAGGAGGTCCGCACCGCCCTCGGCCACGTCCTGTCCAACGACCCGAAGCCGCACTTCATCCACCAGTCCAACCTCGCCGAGGAACGCATCGCCTACCCCGTCCTCAACGGGGTCCTCGACGGCTACACCGCGCTCTACGGCGACAACACGCCCGTGGTGAACCTCCGGATGAAGGACATCGGCACCGAACTCCAGCGCCGCGCCGCCTGGAAGGACGCCGTACGGGCCGGCCAGGTCACCGCGTACCGCATCGGCGACACCGTCACCGTCCAGGCCCCGAACGGCGTCGCCGTGCCCGCCACCCTGCTCCCCGGCAGCCGCCAGGGCGCCGCCGCCTTCGGCAGCCCCTACGCCGGCCGGCTCTCCGGCTGGACCGACTCGGCCGGCACGTCGCTCGCCTTCACCCTGCCCGCAGGCACCCCGGCGGCCCCCGCCGCCGTCACCGGTACGCGGAGCGGCGCGCCCACCCTGCCCGCCCCGCGCACCCACGTCCCCGAAGCCGTGCGCGAGCCCAGCTCCCCCGCCCCCCGGGGCTGACCGGCGTACGAGAGTCCCGGCCGCCCCTGCGCGGCCGGGACGGCCAGGCCGACCGGCCTCGGCCACCCCCACATCCCGGCCGTGGAGCACACCGATGCACGTTCACCACGGCGCGCGACGCTCCGGCGCGACGCGCGTCACCCTGCTCACCGAAGGCACCTACCCGCACAGTCACGGCGGCGTCAGCGTCTGGTGCGACCAGCTCGTCCAGGGCATGCCCGACCTCGACTTCGACGTCATCGCGGTCACCGGCACCGGCCGCGAATCCCTGGCCTGGGACCTCCCGGGGCACGTCCACAGCGTCCGCTCGGTCCCCATGTGGGGCGCCCCGCCGGAGGGCCGACGGCCCTGCGGGCGCGCCGCGCGCCGGCTCGCCGCCGCGTACGAGCGGTTCCTGACCGCCCTGGTCGACCCGCGAGCCGAGGCCGCCTTCGCCCCCGCGCTCTACACGATGGCGCGGGCCGCCGGGGACGGACACCTGAGCCCGTTCCTGCGCGACAACCGCGCGATCTCCATCCTCGCCGCGGTGTGGAACCGCCCCGGACTGGCCATCCGCGAGTCCCGCCCGACCCTGCGCGACGCGCTCACCGCGACCTCCCTGCTGGAACACGCCCTGCGCCCGCTCGCCGCACCGCCCCCGACGCACGGCGTCGCACACGCGGTCAGCGGCGGCGTCGCCGTCCTGCCGGGACTCGCCGGACTCGAACGCCACGACGTCCCGCTGCTGCTCACCGAACACGGCGTCTACCTGCGCGAACGCTACCTGGGCTACCGCACCGCGCCCTACCGCTGGCCCGTGAAGGCCGTCGTCCTGGGCTTCTTCCGGCTGCTGGCCGAGGAGAGCTACCGCAGGGCCGCCCTGATCACCCCCGGCAACCGCTACAACCGGCTGTGGGAGGAGGAGGGAGGCGCCGCCCCGGAGTCCATACGCACCGTCTACAACGGCGTCGACCCCGCCGCGTTCCCGCCCGCCGGCCCCGAGCCGGACGCACCCACCCTCAGCTGGGCCGGCCGGGTCGACCCGATCAAGGACCTGGAGACCCTGATCCGCGCCTTCGACCTGGTCAGGCGTCAGGTCCCGGAAGCCCGCCTGCGCCTGTTCGGCGGCACCCCCCGCGGCGGCGAGGCCTACCGCGAGCGGTGCGAAGCCCTGGCCCGCGAACTCGGACACGCCGACGCCGTCGTCTTCGAGGGCCGCGTCGACGACATCAAGGACGCCTACGCGGCGGGCAACGTCGTGATGCTCTCCAGCATCAGCGAAGGCTTCCCGTTCACCCTCATCGAAGCCATGTCCTGCGGCCGGGTGACCGTCTCCACCGACGTCGGCGGCGTACGGGAGGCCGTCGGCGACACCGGACTGGTGGTCCCCCCGAGGGACCCGGCCGCCATGGCCGCCGCCGCCCTGGAACTGCTGGCCGACGCCCCGCGCCGCGCGGCGATGGGCGAGGCGGCCCGGCTGCGGGTGGTCGAACAGTTCACACTGCGCCAGACCATCGACACCTTCCGGTCCATCTACCTGGACCTGCCCGACCTCGCCCGCAGCGCCGCCCGCCCGCCCCGCATCGTGCCCGTCCCCTCCACCGCCGCCGCTCCCGCCGCGCCGGCACCCGCCCCGGCGGGTGCCGGCCCGCGCCGCCCCGTACCGTCCTGGGCCGCCTCGGACGGTACGCCGCCCGGGGAAGCCGGCGCCCCGGCGGTCACCGGCACGGGGAGCCTGACCGGATGAGCGGACCCATGCACCTCGAACCCCACGGCACGCAGGACGACACCCTGATGCTGCGGCTCGCCGTACCCAAGCTGCCGGCCGCACCCCGCCACGGCGCCGACCCCGTCACCCTCGGACTGCGGCTGCCCGGCCCCGGCCACCACGACGCGGCCGTGAACGAGCTCGCCGCCGAACTGGCCGACCGCGTCGGACCCGCCGTCCACCCCTACGAGGTCGCCGCACTCCTGGAGGCGGACGGCCTGTCCGCCGACACCATCCGCCGGCGCTACGGCCACCCCGACATCTTCTCCCTCGCCGCCGCCCTGTACGCACGCGTACCCCGGGTCTTCCCCGAACCGGCCGCGGCGCCCGACCCCTGGCGGCCCGACCACCTGCGCTGCCTGCTGCGCGGGGTGCTGTTCGCCCTGCCCGCCCTCGCCTACCTGCTCACCGCACCCCTGTGGCGGCCCGGCGGCCACGCCGCGGCCCTCGTCGCGGCGGGCATCCTCTCCTGGGCGTGGGGCCAGGCCCTCGGCCACCGCGCCTACGCGTGGATGGCCGTGGGCCGGCGCGAAGCCGCCCGCGCCCTGCTGCGCGGAGCGCCGCTCGGCGCCGCCCTCGCCACCGCGGCCGCCGCGGCGGCCTCCCAGGGCTCCCCGATCACCTGGGCGGCGGCCGCCCAGTCGCTCTACCTCGCGGCCGCCGGCGTACTCCTCGTCCTGGGCCGGGAGCTGCTCCTGCTCGCCGCCCTCAGCCCGCTCGTCGCCGGCGCCGCCGTTCTGCCCTGGTGGGAACCCGGCGCACCGCTGCGCGCCGGACTGACCTTCCTGGCCCTGGCCGCCACCCTCGCCGCCGCCGGCCGGACCCTGCGCACCGAGTACGCCACCCCGGCCGCACCCGGCGAGGGCGCCGGCCCGCCGCTGCGACGCTCCCTGCCCTACGGCCTGTTCGGCCTGGCCGCCGCCCTGCTGGTGCTGCTCGCCGGCCGCCGCGAACCGTACGCGGTCATCGTGCTGACCCTCAGCATGGGACCCGCCGAATGGCTGCTCTACCGCTACCGGGGCCTGTCGGCCGCCGCACTCGGCGCCTCCGCCACCCCCGCCGCCTTCCTGCTGCGCTCGGCCGGCGTACTCGCCCTGTGCCTGCTCGCCTACACCCTTCCGCTGCTGCCCGCCGCCCTGCTGACCGGCGCCGGACCGGCCACCCTGCCCCTGCTCGCCGCCACCCTGTGGAGCGCCCTGCTGCTCCAGGCCTTCGGAGTGGCCTGGCCCCCGGCCCTGATCTGCCTCGCCGCCGCGGCCACCGCCGGAGCGGTCACCCTGCTCGGCCTGCCCCCGGGCCCGGCCGCCCTGCCGCTGTGCTGCGCCGCCGCCGCGCTGTGCCTGATCGGCTGCACGCTGCGGCTCCTGGGCCGGCCCGCACCCCACGCCTGACGACCCCGCCGCGCCCCGCGGCCCACCGAGCCGCCCTCACCGGGCGGACCGAACCGCCCCTCACCGGGCGGACCGAACCGTCACCGCACGCACCGCACCCGCACCACCCACCGAAAGGAGAGGTCGGTTGACCTCCGCCCCGCTCGCCGCCGTCACCGGAGCCGAAGGCTTCATCGGCTCCCACCTCACCGAGTCCCTGGTCGCCCGCGGCTACCGCGTCAGGGCCATGGCCCAGTACAACTCCTTCTCCTCGTACGGCTGGCTGGAGACCCTGGCCCCCGACGTCCTCGACCAGGTCGAGATCGTCCTCGGCGACGTCCGTGACCCCGGCTCGGTCCGCGGCCTGCTCGAAGGCGCCGACTGCGCCTACCACCTGGCCGCCCTCATCGCGATCCCGTACTCCTACCGGGCCCCGCACAGCTACGTCGACACCAACGTCACCGGCACCCTCAACGTGCTCGAGGCGGTCCGCGCACTCGGCACGCCCCGCCTCGTCCACACCTCCACGAGCGAGACCTACGGCACCGCGCAGACCGTCCCGATCACCGAGGACCACCCCATCAACACGCAGTCCCCGTACGCCGCTTCGAAGGCGGGCGGCGACCGTCTCGCCGACAGCTACCACGCGAGCTTCGCCACCCCGGTCGTCACCCTGCGGCCCTTCAACACCTTCGGCCCGCGCCAGTCGATGCGCGCGGTCATCCCCACCGTCATCGGCCAGGTGGCCGCAGGGGAACGCGTCATCACCCTCGGCGACCTGCGCCCCACCCGCGACTTCAGCTACGTCAAGGACACCGCCGCCGCCTTCCTCGCCGTCGGCACCGCACCCGCCGAGCAGGTCGTCGGCCGCACCTTCAACTCCGGTACCGGGACGGAGATCTCCGTCGGCGACCTCGTCGCCCTGATCGGCAAGGTGATGGACGCCCCCATCGACGTCCGCGAGGACGCCGAACGGCTGCGGCCGGCCGCCTCCGAGGTGATGCGGCTCGTCGCGGACGCGAGCAGGCTCACCGCCGCCACCGGCTGGGAACCCGCCCACAGCCTGGAACAGGGCCTGGCGCACACCGTCGAGTTCTTCCGCGACCCCGCCAACCTGGCCCGCTACAAGACCGGCATCTACAACGTCTGAGCGCGCCCCTCCACCGCGCCCCCACCAGGCATCTCCCTCCCCCCACGCCCCCACGCATCCCCACCGACGGCTCATCACACGACAGATGGAGGAATCCCCGTGTACGCAGTGATCCTGGCGGGCGGCAAGGGCGTCCGGTTGCGCCCCTACACCACTGCCCTCCCCAAGCCCCTCGTCCCCATCGGCGACCAGCACGCCATCCTGGAGATCGTGCTGCGCCAGCTGTCGGCGGCCGGCTTCACCCGCTGCACCATCGCCATAGGCCACCTGGGGGAGATCATCCGCGCCTACGTCGGCGACGGCTCCCAGTGGGGGATGAGCATCGACTACGCCACCGAGGAGAGCCCGCTGGGCACCATCGGCCCGCTGCTGAACCTCAAGGACCGGCTCCCGGAAAGATTCCTCGTCATGAACGGAGACATCCTCACCGACCTCGACTACGCCGACGTGCTCCGCCGGCACGAGGCCTCGCGCGCCCCGCTGACCATCGCCACCTACGCGCGCAAGGTGCACATCGACTTCGGGGTGCTGACCACCGACGACAGCCGGGTGGTCGCCTTCACCGAGAAGCCCAGCATGGACTACCGCGTGTCCATGGGCGTGTACGGTCTCAGCCGAGACACCCTCGACGGCTACACCCCCGGCCTGCCGCTCGGCTTCGACGAACTCGTCCTCGACCTGCTGAAGACCCAGGACCCGCCCCACGCCTACGATTTCGACGGGTACTGGCTCGACATCGGACGCCCCGACGACTACGACCGGGCCAACGCCGAGTTCACCAGCCGCAAGTCCCTGCTGCTCAAGGGAGCCTGAGCACCTCATGCGCATCCTCGTCCTGGGAGCCACCGGCTACCTCGGAGCCCACGTCACGGACCGGCTCCGCGCGCTGGCGGACGTACGGGTCATCGGCGCCGGGCGCTCGCCCGGCGCCGAGTTCGCCGTCGACCTGGCCGCCGACCGGACCGAACGGCTGGCCAAGACCCTGGCGGCGGCGGCCCCCGACGCCGTGGTGAACTGCGCGGGCGCGACCGGCGGCGACCCGGTCACGCTCGCCGAGGTCAACGCCCGCGGGCCCGCCGTCCTGTGCGCGGCCCTGCGGGAGGCCGCCCCGGCGGCCCGCCTGGTCCACCTGGGCTCGGCCGCCGAGTACGGGCCGGGCGAGCCCGGCGTCCGGGTGGCGGAGTCGGCGGCCACCCGCCCGGTCACCCCGTACGGGGCCACCAAACTGGCCGGCACCGTCGCGGTCGCCGCCTCCGGCGTGGACGCGGTGGTACTGCGCGTGGGCAACCCGGTGGGACCCGGCGCGCCCGCCACCGGCCTGCCCGGCAGGATCGCCGCCCTGCTGGCCCGGGCCGGCCAGGACCCGGAAGCCGTGCTGCGGCTGGGCGACCTGTCCGCGTACCGCGACTTCGTGGACGTACGGGACGTGGCCCGCGCCGTGGAACTCGCGGTCACCGCCCCCGGGCCGCTGTCGCCGGTGCTGAACATCAGCAGCGGCGACGCCGTCCCGGTCCGTGAGCTGGTGCACGGACTGGCCCGCAGGGCGGGCTTCCAGGGGCGCATCGAGGAGGACACCAGCGGCGCGGCCGGCTCGGCCCGGTCGGCCGAGGTGTCATGGCAGTGCTCCGACGTCGGCGCGGCGTACCGGGCCCTGCGCTGGCGCCCCTCCCTGGGACTGGACGACATGCTCGACGCGTTGTGGGACGCGGCCACCCGCGAGGGCGGCCGCGCCGCATGACCCTGCTGGTCCCCCTGTACGTCCACCCCGCGGAGGACCCGGGCGCCTGGGCGCGGCTGATCGGGGCGGCGCCCCGGACCTGGGCGGTGGTGCTCAACCCCGCGAGCGGTCCGGGCCCGCGCCCCGATCCCGCGTTCACGGCGGCGGCCGCCGCCCTGCGCGCGGCCGGCGCCCGGCTCCTCGGCTACGTCGACACCGCGTACGGGTCCCGGGAAGCGGCGGAGGCCCACTACGAGATGCTCCGCTACCGGGAGTGGTACGGGGTCGACGGCTGCTTCCTGGACCAGGTGACGGCGGACCGGCAGGGGCTGCGCGCCTGCCGCCGCCTGGTCCGCTCGCTGCGCCGGCTCGGCGCGGCCACCGTCGTCCTCAACCCGGGCGTCCACCCGGACCCCGGCTACCTCCGACTCGCGGACCTGGTCGTCACCTTCGAGGGCGACTGGGCCACGTACGCGGCCCGGTTCAGCCGCCCCGAGTGGACCGCCCGGCACCCGCCCGAGCGGTTCTGCCACCTCGTCCACTCCACCCCGGAGGCCCTCGTCCCGCTCGCCGTACGCACCGCCCGCGACCGGGGAGCCGGGGTCTGCGGCCCGGTCACCGGCCACCTCCCCAACCCCTGGACGCAGCCGACCCCGGCCCTCACCACCCCGGACCCCTGAGGGCCTAGTGCTGTGGCCGGAAAGGTTCACCGTGTCACGGCGCCCGGCACGGCACCTCGCCGCGTTGTCGGACCACCCGAGTACGTCCCGTACAAGCGGTGGCCCTCCGCCTTGCGAGGCACCGCACCGGACACCGCGACCCGGCAAACCTTCCCGGCCACAGCACTAGGGCCTGTCAGGAGCTCGTCAGGACCACGAGCCGCTGGGTGGCCCGGGTCATGGCGACGTAGCGGTCCACCGCCCCCTCGACGCCCTCGCCGAAGTTGTCCGGGTCGACGAGGACGACCAGGTCGAACTCCAGCCCCTTCGACAGCCCCGGCGTCAGCGACCGGACCCGGGACGTCTCGCGGAACGCCGGGTCACCGATGACGCAGGCGACGCCTTCCGCGTGCGCGGCGAGCCAGGTCTCGAGGACCGCGTCCAGGTCCGCGGTGGAACCGTGGACGACGGGGATGCCGCTGCTGCGGACGGAGGTCGGCACGTTGGCGTCGGGCAGCGCGGCCCGGATGACCGGCTCGGCCTCCTTCATGACCTCCTCCGGCGTGCGGTAGTTGACGCTCAGGGACGCCAGCTCGATCCGGTCCAGGCCGATCCGCTCCAGCCGCTCCCGCCACGACTCGGTGAACCCGCCGCGGGCCTGGGCGCGGTCCCCGACGATGGTGAAGCTCCGCGACGGGCAGCGCAGCAGCAGCATCTGCCACTCGGCGTCGGTCAGTTCCTGCGCCTCGTCCACGACGATGTGCGCGAACGGGCCGTCGAGGGGCTCCCGGTCCGCGCCGGGCAGGGCGCTCCCGTCGATCAGGCTGTCCTGGATGTCCCGTCCGCGCAGCATGGTCACCGCGCCCTCGCCGTCGTCGTCGGCCGCGAGGACGTTGTCGATGACCCCGGCCAGGCGCTCGCGTTCGGCGGCGACGCCGGCGTCGTGCCGGCGCTTGCGGACGGAGGCCTCCGCGTCACCGAGCCGGTGCCGCGCCGCGTCCAGGAGCGGCAGGTCGGACACCGTCCAGGCCCGGGCGTCGGCGCGCTGGAGCCTTCGCACCTCGTCGGGGGCGAGCCAGGGGGCGCACATCCGCAGGTAGGCACGCACCGACCACAGGTCCCCGACGAGGTCGGCCGCGTCCAGCATCGGCCACGCCCGGTGCAGGGCCCCGACCAGCTCCTCGTCCTGCGCCAGCGACGCGCTCATCGCCTCGTGCGGGACGTTGCCGCCGAGCTTGTCCAGCAGGATCGTGACCAGTTCCTCCCAGATCAGCTCCCGGGCCTCGTTGTGCGGGGTACCGCGTCCCGCGTCGAACGCGTCGGCCCAGTCGTCGGCGCTCAGCCGGATGTCGGCCCAGTCGGTCGAGACCGTCATCGCCTCGGCGGGCGGCTCCTCGTAGAACCGGACGGCGCTCTCGACCGCCTTCACCATGTCGGCGGACGACTTCAGCCGGGCCACCTCCGGGTCGGCCTCGGCCGCCGCCCCGGCGCCCTCCTCGACGAGGTCCCGCACGGTGCAGGTCCGTACGCCCTCCTCACCGAGGCTGGGCAGCACGTCCTCGACGTAGGCCAGGTAGGGCCGGTGCGGGCCGACGAACAGCACGCCGCCCCGACGGTGGCCCAGGCGCGGGTCGGAGTAGAGGAGGTGCGCGGTGCGGTGCAGGGCGACGACGGTCTTGCCCGTGCCCGGGCCGCCGTCGACGACGAGGGCGCCCCGGGACCCCGCCCGGATGATGGCGTCCTGATCGGCCTGGATGGTGCCGAGCACGTCCCGCATCCGGGCCGACCGGTTGCCGCCCAGGCTGGCGATGAAGGCGGACTGGTCGTCGAGCGCGGCGTGCCCTTCGAGCCCGTCGGCGGTGAACACCTCGTCCCAGTAGTCGCTGATCCGGCCCCGGGTCCAGCGGTACCTGCGGCGGCTCACCAGCCCCATCGGGTCGGCGTGGGTCGCCGCGAAGAACGGCTCGGCGGCGGGCGAACGCCAGTCGAGCAGCAGCCGGCGGCCCTCGCTGTCGGTCAGGCCGAGCCGTCCGATGTACACGGGCTCGGGGCTGTCCGCGACGACGATGTGCCCCAGGCACAGGTCCAGCCCGAAGCGCCGCAGGCCGCGCAGACGGCCCGTCAGCCGGTGGACCTCCAGGTCCCGCTCCATCGCCTCCCGGCCCGCCCCGCCGGGCGCCTTGCGCACGACGTCCAGGCGCGCGGACAGCTCGGCGATGGACTCCTCCAGGCTCCGCGCGACGGCGGCGAAGTGCTCCTCGTCGGCGGCGATCAACGCCGGGGCGGCCTTGGGGGAGAGGTGCTCGGGAAGTGCGAACGCGCTGGTGGTCGCGGCGATGCTCAGGGGGTTCATGTTCTCCGGTTTCCGCAGGTTGTGGCCTTGATCGGAGATTCTGCGGTACGACCGGGGCCTTGCCGCAAGCCCCCCTCCGCGCTATAACTTAAGAGTGGCGAGGGGTGGTTGTTCCCCCTTCGGTCCCACCTTCCCCCACCTTTCCCCCAGGTCTCACCTGCGCGACCGGTCCACGACGAGGCGGACCGCGGCGATCGTGAGGTCCGGGTCGTGCAGCTGGACGTAGTGGTCGCTGCCGGTCGCCAGCAGGTGCGGGGTCTGCGGCCGCAGCCCCACCAGCGCCTGCTGGGCCTTCGGCCAGGCCCGCTCCAGCTTCGCCAGCAGCCCCTTGTCCATGGTGGGCGGCGCGGCGAACGGCTCGGTCTTGCTGAGCACCGCGACCGGGACCGGCGGGAGCGGGCCGCCGCGGTCGAGGGCCGTGACACCGTCGTCGATGTCGACCTGCTCGAAGTCCGGGTCGGCGTCGAAGGGCGTACCCGGATGCCGCAGCGCCTCCACGTACGCCGCCCAGTCCGCCCCCATCGCGGGCTTCAGGGCGGGCCCCAACGCGTCGACCAGGACCAGGCCGCGGGTCCGCTCCGGGTGCACCTGTGCGTAGCGCAGGGCGAGCATCCCGCCGAAGGAGTGCCCCACCAGCAGGTACGGGCCCGGCACCTGCCCGGCGGTCAGCACCCGGTCCAGGTCCTGGACCATGGCCGGCAGAGCCCGGGTGCCCCGTACGGGCGTGCTGCGCGTGGTCAGCGTCGGCGGCTGGGTGTAGCGGACGGTGCCCGGCCGGTCGTACGTACAGACGCGGGTGAACGCGGCCACGCCCGGCAGCACCGCCGGAGCCTTCGGTACGGGCGGCGCGGTGTCGGTCAGTGACCAGGGGTCGGAGGCCTCGTGCAGCCCGGACACCAGCACCACGGTCGGGCTCCCGGAGCCGGAGCAGTGCAGGTACAGGCTCCGGCCGCCGCCTATGTCCACCCGCTGCCCGGTGTCCCCGCCGCCCGGGGCGGCCGTGGCCGTGCCCGTCACCAGCAGCGTGACGGCCACCGCGGCCGCCACCGCGCCCGGCACACGCCATCGCATACCCCCCAGCCTCCCCCGCCCCCCACCGCCGCGCCATCCGAGCCTGCGGGGGACCGGGGGACGGATGGCGCCGACCGGGCGGCCCAGGCGTTAGCGTGGGCGCGTGATGACTTGCGCGGAATGCGACTTCGAGTACGACCTTGCCCTCGCTCCCACGGTGTCGGAGCGCGCCGTCGACCACGCGGGCGCCTACGCGGAGGTGCTGTCGGGCGAACCGGCCGTGCTGCGGCTGCGCCCGGCGCCGGAGGTGTGGTCACCGGTCGAGTACGCCTGCCACATGCGCGACGTCCTGCTCGTCCAGCGGGAGCGGGTGCTCGCCGCACGGCGTCTCGACCGGCCGGTCGCCGAGCCCATGGGCCGCGACGAACGCGTCGACCACGACGGATACGCCGAGCAGGCGCCGGCCGACGTCGCCCGCCAACTCCATGACGCGGCGCTGCTGTTCGCCCACGTCCTCGACCGCCTGTCCGCCGCCGACTGGGACCGCACCCTGACGTACAGCTACCCCGAGCCCGAGGAACGCTCCTTGCGCTGGGTCGCCGTCCACACCCTGCACGAGCTGCGCCATCACTTGCTCGACATGCGTCGCCCGCCGGGGCACGGCAGCTGAACCGCGCAGGAAACGGCTGAGCTCCCCGACCGGCGGAAGCCGTTCGGGGAGCTCAGCCGCGGACCGGGCGGCGCCGGCCGGTCAGTCCTTGCTCGCGCTGCTCCAGCTCATGCCCCAGCCGTACTCGATGTCCACGGCCTGCTGCTTGAAGATGCCGGGCGCCAGCACGAGGTACTTCGCCTCGCGCCGGACGATCAGTTCCCCGCCGACGTTCTCGATCAGCGCGATCGCGGCGACCGGCGAAGGAACCGTGCACTCGTCGAGGCTGACCTCGATCGGGGGCCCGACGGGCGGATACAGCGTGGCGACCCCGTGCAGACCCGCGAAGCTGGACGCGCCGTCGTAGATGACCACGAACACCAGGAGCCGCTTGATCTCGGACGTGTGATCGAGGTTGATGGTGAGGTTCTCACCGTCCTCGCTCCCGCCGGTCCGGTCGTCATGGTCGAGCTGGACGTAGGGCGGCTGGTCGAACGAGCCGAACTGGTTGTTGATGGGGTGGACGATCCCCATCGCTCCGCTCTGCAGCTCCCACAGGCAGGACAGGTCCAGGTCGACGTCCTCCAGCCGGACGGCGTCCTTGCCCTTGCGCATCCAGCCGCGCGGCGGCTTGGGGGCGCTCCAGGTGAGATTGACCCGCATCGCCCCCGAGGTGGCCCCTTGTTTGGTCAACGACACGGTCGGCGCGGCCTTGGTCAGCGTGATCTTCGACAGCCGCACCGGCGGGGCCTGCGGGACGGGCACGGGCGCCGCCGCCGGCACGGCTACGGGCGGTGGCACCGGAGCCGGCGCCGGGCCGGGATCGTCGACGGTGATGCCGAAATCCGTCGCGAGCCCCGCCAGGCCGGCGGCGTAACCCTGCCCCACCGCCCGGAACTTCCACGCGCCGGCCCGCCGGTACAGCTCCCCGAGCACCAGCGCCGTCTCCGACGTGGCGTCCGTGGCATCGAAGCGCGCGGTCTCGGCGCCGCTCTCCGCGTCCAGCACGCGCACGTACAGGCCCGACACCTGGCCGAACGTGCCGTCCGTGGAGGCCGCGACCACCACGGTCCCGATCTCCTCCTCGACGCCGGACAGCGCCACCGTGATCGTCTCGAACGCGCTGCCCGTGCCGTCCTCACGCCTGCCCTCGTGACGCACGGCACCACTGCGGTGCACGGGCTGGTTGTAGAACACGAAGTCGTCGTCCGACCGCACCCTGCCGGTGGCCGTCAGCAGCAGAGCCGACACGTCCACATCAGGCGCTCCGGGACCTCCCCGCCAGCCCAGCTCAACCCGGACCCTGCTGCTGGCCACAGGTACGTTGGCACCCTTCTGCAAGGACATGTGGGTCCTCCTTCCGGGACTCTCCCCACTGCCGCCGAGCGTACGAGGTTTTGGCGCGCCGCCCTCCCCGAAGGCCGGTATTGCCTCTGCTTCGGGGCAAGTTGCCGCGGCGAAGCCGTCACTGCGCCCCGGTGTACTCCTTGACGAGCTCGTACGAGCGGACGCGGTCGCGGAGGTCGTAGACGGGGGTGGTCAGCATCAGCTCGTCCGCCCCGGTCTCGTCGGCGAGCTGCGCCAGCCGGTCGGCGACGGCTTTGGGCGTCCCGACGGCCTGCTGCGCGCGGAACCCGGCCAGGCCCTGCCGTTCCTCCTCGGTGAAGGGGTGGACGGCGGCCTCGGCGGGGGTGGGGAAGGGGATGTCGCTCAGCCCCTTGAGGAGCCCGGCCTTGACGACGTTCATCGGCCCGCCCCGCCACTGGGCCTCCTCCTCCGTCTCCGCGCACACCGTCTCCACGCACAGCAGCACGCGGGGCCGCTCGCACCAGCGGGACGGGGTGAAGGCCGCCCGGTAACCCTCCAGGACCGCACGGGTGTTGTCGGGCCGGATGTGGTGCGCGACGGCGACCGGCAGGCCGAGTTCCGCAGCGAGCGCGGCACCCGCCGTGCTGGAGGCCAGCAGCCACGGCTCGGGCAGCGCGCCGAGCGCGACCTCGTCGACCAGGAAGGACAGGATCGCGGCCACGTCGTCCCGGTACTCCGCGTCGGTCGCCGGGCCCGCGCCGCGCCGCAGCGCCCGCGCGGTGGCCTCGTCGAAGGTACCGGGACCGCGGCCGATGCCCACGTCGATCCGGTCCGGGTGCAGGGCGGCCAGCGTGCCGAACTGCTCCGCCACCGTGATGGGCGCGTGGTTGGGGGCGAGCACACCGCCCGAGCCGAGCCGGATCGCCGAGGTCGAGGCCGCGCCGTGCGCGGTCAGGACGACGGGTGGGAACGCACCGATCGCCGGTGAGTGGTGGTGCTCCGCGTACCAGAGCCGGTGGTAGCCGAGCCGCTCCATCTCCTGGGCGAAGGCCGTGGTGTCCCGCAGGGTGTCCACGGCCTTCGTGCCCGTCTGGACCATCGCGACTTCGAGTGCTGAAAGAGGTATGCCGACCATGCCGCCAGCATAGGGATCATGCACGCCGCCGACCGCCCCGGTGATCGATTTCCCGCCACCCCTCGGCCTCAGTCCGGGAGCTGTTCGACCACGCTGGTGCCGCTTCCGTCCTGGGACTCCCACGTCCAGGTCTCCTCCAGCCGGAGGCGGCCGTCGGGGAGCTGCGCCACGTGCGAGACGCAGTGCCCGGACGCGGTCGTCCCGTCCGTCCGCAGCTGGACGTACCGGAAATCGACGGTGTCGCCCGCCCGGGTACCGACCAGGCTGCCCCTGACCACGTCCCCGCCGCGGTACTCCGCCCACACCCGGCCGTCCTGCTCGTGGTAGTCGAACCGGGTCAGCCGTCCGACCTGGCCGGCGGCCTGGTCGGCGACGGGGACGAACACGAGACCGTCGAGCGAGCGCGCCATCGCGGAACTCCTTCCTCAGTAGGTGTGTCCCACATGTGCGAGTGCCTGCTTCAGCAGGACCCCCTGCCCGCCCGGCATCTCGTTCTGCACGGCCGGGGAGGCCGCCTCCCGGGGGCTGAACCAGACCAGGTCCAGGGCGTCCTGCCGGGGACGGCAGTCGCCGGACACGGGCACGATGTAGGCGAGGGACACGGCGTGCTGGCGGGGGTCGTGGTAGGAGGTGACACCCGCCGTGGGGAAGTACTCGGCGACCGTGAAGGGCTGGAGGGAGGCGGGGACACGGGGCAGGGCCACCGCGCCGAGGTCCTTCTCCAGGTTGCGCAGCAGCGCGTCCCGGACCCGCTCGTGGTGCAGGACGCGGCCGGACACCAGGGTCCGGCTGACCGTACCGTCCGGACCGATGCGCAGCAGCAGCCCGATGCTGGTGACTTCACCGCTGTCGTCCACCCGTACGGGCACGGCCTCCACGTACAGGATCGGCATCCGGGCCCGGGCCGACTCCAACTCATCCGTGGTCAGCCAGCCGGGCGTGGTCTCGGTCGTATCAGACATTGCGTGATCATACTTTCCGGGCGGGGTGCCCGGGAAGGATCCGTGGGCCGTTCGTGTCAGCATGCCCGTCCGGAACCGGGGGGCCGGACCAGGACGTCATGGAGGCCGGGGGCACCTGGACAGAAGCCCCCAGAGCGAACCGACGTACGACAGCTCCAACGGACGAATGAGGAACCACCCTTGAAGGTACTGATCGCGGGCGGCGCCGGCTTCATCGGATCCACCATCGCCTCGGCGTGCATCGACAGCGGCATCACCCCCGTCATCCTCGACAACCTCGCCACCGGACGACGCGAGTTCACCGCGGGCCGGACCTTCTACGAGGGCGACATCTGCGACGGCGCCCTCGTCGACCGGGTCTTCACCGAGCACCCCGAGATCGTCACGGCCGTCGACTGCGCCGCCCTCATCGTCGTCCCGGACTCCGTCGCCGACCCGCTCGGCTACTACCGCGAGAACGTCTCCAAGGGCATCCAGTTCCTGGAACACCTCGTCCGCAACGGTTGCCGCAACCTCCTCTTCAGCAGCTCCGCCTCCATCTACCGGGCCGACCCCGAGGACTTCTCCGTCGACGAGGACTCCCCGCTCGAAACCCTCAGCCCCTACGCCCGCACCAAGGCCCTCTTCGAGACGGTCCTGCACGACGTCGCCGCCGCCGGCACCCTCGACGTCATCTCCCTGCGCTACTTCAACCCCATCGGCGCCGACCCCGAGCTGCGCACCGGACTCCAGATCCGCACCCCGACCCACGCCCTCGGCAAGATGATCGACGTCCACCACGCGGGGACCGCCTTCCCGCTGACCGGCACCGACTACCCCACCCGGGACGGCTCCGGCATCCGGGACTACGTCCACGTCTGGGACCTCGCCGCCGCCCACGTGAAGGCCCTCGAGAACTTCGAGGCCGTCACCCGCGAGGAGCCGTACCGGGTCGTCAACCTGGGCACCGGCCGCGGCACCACCGTCCGCGAGCTGGTCACCGCCTTCGAGAACGTCACCGGCACCCCGCTCGCCACCACCGAGACCGACCGCCGCCCCGGCGACTCCGCCGGTGCCTACGCGCGGGTCGGCCTCGCCGCGGAACTCCTCGGCTGGAAGGCCGAGCACTCCCTCGAGGACGGCATCCGCGACTCCCTGCGCTGGTACGCCGAGCGCGACACCGCCATCGGCGCCTCCGACTGACCCGTAGGAGGCGCCGCGCGGTCCCGGGCGGCCGGGGGAGGCCCGTCCGGGACCGCGGTTCCGGACGGGCGTCGGTCAGGCGAGGTCGAACCGGTCGAGGTTCATCACCTTGTCCCAGGCCGCCACGAAGTCGCGTACGAACTTCTGCCCCGCGTCCTTGGCCGCGTAGACCTCCGAGACGGCCCGGAGCTGGGAGTGCGAACCGAAGACGAGGTCGACGGCGGTGGCCGTCCACCTCACCTTGCCCGTGGCGCGGTCCCGGCCCTCGAACACGTTCTCGGCGGCGGTCGACGGCTTCCACTCCGTACCCATGTCCAGCAGGTTGACGAAGAAGTCGTTGGTCAACGTCTGCGGCCGGTCCGTGAGGGCACCGTGCGGGGACCCCGCGAAGCCCGTGTCCAGGGCCCGCATGCCGCCGGCCAGTACCGTCATCTCGGGTGCGGTCAGCGTCAGCAGGTTCGCGCGGTCCAGCAGCAGGGTCTCCGGCGGCAGCTTCTCGCCCGCCCGGAGGTAGTTGCGGAACCCGTCCGCCCGCGGTTCCAGTACGGCGAACGTCTCGACGTCGGTCTGCTCCTGCGAGGCGTCCGTACGCCCGGGAGCGAAGGGCACCGTGATGTCGTACCCGGCTTCCTTCGCGGCCCGCTCGACGGCCGCGCACCCGCCCAGGACGATCAGGTCGGCGAGCGAGACCTTCGTACCGCCGGACTGCGCGTCGTTGAACTCCTGCTGGATCCGCGTGAGGGTCCGCACCACCTCGGCCACCTCGGGCCGGTCGTTGACCTCCCAGTCCTTCTGCGGGGCGAGCCGGATCCGGGCCCCGTTGGCCCCGCCGCGCTTGTCCGTGCCGCGGAAGCTCGCCGCGGCCGCCCAGGCGGTGGTGACCAGCTGGGAGACGGACAGTCCGGAGGCGAGGATCCGGGCCTTGAGGTCGGCGGTCTCCGCCTCCCCGACCAGGCCGTGGTCGACCGCGGGGACGGGGTCCTGCCACAGTTGCGGCTCGGGAACCCACGGGCCGAGATAACGCGAGAGCGGGCCCATGTCGCGGTGCAGCAGCTTGTACCAGGCCCTGGCGAAGGCGTCCGCGAGCCGGTCCGGGTTCTCGTGGAAGCTCTTGGCGATCGGCCCGTAGACGGGATCCAGCTTCAGCGCGAGGTCCGTCGTCAGCATCATCGGGGCGTGCCGCTTCGCCGGATCGTGCGCGTCGGGCACGGTGCCCTGGGCGGCGGGATCCGTGGGGGTCCACTGCTGCGCGCCGGCCGGACTGGTCGTCAGCTCCCAGTCGTACCGGAACAGGTTGTCCAGGTACCCGTTGTCCCACTTCGTCGGCTCGGTGGTCCAGGCGCCCTCCAGCCCGCTGGTGAGGGTGTCCACGCCCCTTCCGGTGCCGTGCGAATTCCGCCACCCGAGACCCTGCTGCTCGACCGGGCAGGCCTCGGGTTCCGGACCGATGTACTCGGCGCCGACCGCGCCGTGGCATTTGCCGAAGGTGTGGCCGCCGATGATGAGCGCGGCGGTCTCCTCGTCGTCCATCGCCATGCGGGCGAACGTCTCGCGAATGTCCCTGGCGGCGGCCAGCGGATCCGGATTTCCGTTCGGGCCTTCGGGATTGACGTAGATGAGTCCCATCTGCACGGCGCCGAAAGGATTGGCGAGTTCCCGGTCGCCGCTGTAGCGCTCGTCTCCGAGCCACGTCTCCTCGGGTCCCCAGAAGATCTCCTCCGGTTCCCAGATGTCCTCCCGCCCGAATCCGAATCCGAACGTCTTGAACCCCATGGATTCCATGGCGCAGTTACCGGTGAACACCAGCAGGTCGGCCCACGAGATCTTCGGGCCGTACTTCTGCTTGACCGGCCACAGCAGACGGCGCGCCTTGTCGAGGCTCGCGTTGTCCGGCCAGCTGTTGAGGGGCGCGAAGCGCTGGGCACCGGAGCCGCCGCCGCCCCGGCCGTCGGCGATGCGGTACGTCCCCGCGGCGTGCCAGCTCATCCGGATGAAGAGGGGGCCGTAGTGGCCGTAGTCGGCGGGCCACCAGTCCTGGGACGCCGTCATCATGGCGATGACGTCCCGCTTCAGCGCGTCGAGGTCGAGGGTCGCGAATTCCTTCGCGTAGTCGAAGTCCTCACCCATCGGATCGGACCGAGGCGAGTGCTGGTGGAGAACCTGAAGGTCCAGCTGGTCGGGCCACCAGTCCCGGTTCGACCTGGGGCGGGTCGGCGCGGGGGCCGGAGCCGGAATGACCGGGTTCTCGCTTTCGCTGCCGGACACGTCAATCCTTCTTCCTGTCGCGGTGTTTTCCCTCTGCGGCCGTATGGTCGCGTACCGCGGACCGCACCGCTGAAAGAACACGCAGAGCCGTTAAACTTCTGTACTCCCACCGAGCCGGAACAGGTGAGCCGCCCATGAACGACCTGCTGGAGCGACTACGAGGGCGTGGCTGGCGGATGACCTCGCAACGGCGCGTCGTCGCCGAGGTCCTCGACGGCGAGCACGTGCACCTCACGGCCGAGGAGGTGCACGCCCGTGCGGTGGAGCGGCTGCCCGAGATCGCCCGGGCGACCGTCTACAACACCCTGGGCGAGCTGGTGTCCCTCGGCGAGGTCGCGGAGGTCTCCACCGACGGCCGGGCCAAGCGCTACGACCCCAACGTGCACCACCCGCACCAGCACCTGGTGTGCTCCGGCTGCGGCATCATCCGCGACGTCCACATGAGCGGCGATCCGCTGGCCGACCTCCCCGTGGCGGAGCGGTTCGGCTTCGCGGTGTCCGGGGCCGAGGTCACGTACCGCGGGCTGTGCCCCGCCTGCGCTTCCGGCCTGCCGCAGGGGTGATCGCGCCGCCGAACGGGCCCCGCCGAGCGGTATGTCCGGTTTTCGCATAATTTGGCTTGCGTTGGATCGTCCCACGCGTCAAGGAGTTCACGATGGCCGACAAGGGCAAGATGGATCAGGCGAAGGGCAAGGCCAAGGAAGCCGCCGGGAAGCTCACCGGCGACAACCGGATGAAGGCCGAAGGCAAGATGGACCAGGCCAAGGGCAAGGCGAAGGAAGCCATGTCCGAGGCGGAGGAGCAGGCTCGTCGCGCCGCGGAGAACCTCCGGGGCAAGAAGGGCTAGCCGGCCCGGCCGCACGCGACGGCGCCGGACCGGCCCTGGAACACGGGCCGGCCCGGCGCCGAGCGGGTGACCTCGGTGCTTACCCCGCGCGGGGGAGGGTAGGCGCCCCGCGCAGGGGCCGGTTCCAGCAGCGGGAGGATCCATGACCCGTCGAGTGCACGAGGTGATGACCCGGAATCCGGTGACCGTCGAGCAGCTGACGTCACTGTCCGAGGCCGCCCGGGTGATGCGGGACGCCGGCATCGGGGACGTACTGGTCGTCGAAGAGGGCCGGCTGCGAGGCATCGTCACGGACCGCGACATCGTCGTCCGGGCGCTCGCGGAGGACCGGGACCCCGCCGAGACGACGGTACGGGCGGTGTGCAGCACCGAGCCGGTCACGGTCGGGCCCGATGACCAGGTGGACCAGGCCGTCGACGTCATGCGGCGGCACGCGCTCCGGCGGCTGCCCGTGGTGGGCGAGGACGGCGGGCTCGTCGGCATCGTCACCCTGGGTGACCTGGAGGTCGAACGGGACCCGGGTTCACCCCTCGCGTCCATCGCGGCGGCGGAACCCGAGGCCTGACGACCGCCCCGGGCGGGGCCCAAGGCCCCCGCTCGCGGCCGTGGCGCTCAGGCGGTGGTGAGCGCCTGGCGTTCCTGCTCGGTCAGGCCGCCCCATACGCCGTACGGCTCCCGTACGCGCAGGGCGTGCCGCAGGCACTGGGCGCGGACCGGGCATTCCTCGCAGACCCGCTTCGCCGCGCGGTCACGGGCGGCGCGGTCGTCGCCGCGTTCACCCTCGGGGTGGAAGAACCGCTCGGGTCCCTGCCCCCGGCAGGCCGCCCGCGATTGCCACTGCCAGAGGTGCTCGGCACGCCCCGGCAGGCGTGACAGGTTCGTCATGTCCTTTCTCCTCCTCCTGGTCTCCTCCGTGAGCCGGGCGGGATCGGCCCGGGCCGCCGGACTTCACGCGTATGACCGGCATCCCGGGCGTCAAACGGGTTCCGCGCAGACCTGCCGTCTGCACGGGCCGCCGCGACCCTCACGCTCGCCGTCCAGGGCCTGTCGTCAAACTCGCGTCGTCGCCGGCGCGGCAGACTGTCCACCACCACGTTCTTCCTCACCGGCCTGTTCGCCGGCGGGGCCTCCTGCGCCGCCGTCCAGGTCGGCCTCCGCGCCACCGACCTGCGCACCGAGCGCACCGTCGTCCACCTCGACCGGCCCGTCCCGGCCGAGCGGATCACCGAAGCGATCGCCAGGGCCGGCTACACCGCCACCCTGACGAGCTGACGCGCCCCACCACAGCGCGGTTGCGACCCGGATCAGCGGGGCGGGAAGGGGGCCAGTGCGAGATCCCACTGGTCGGCGGCGTGCAGGAGTGCGGCTCTGTCCAGCCGCACCCGCACGGCGTACTGGTGGATCTCCGGTGCGTCGTCGCCCTGCTGCCACGGAGGTGCCGCCTCCAAGAACAGGTGGAGGCGGATCACCGCTCCGGCCGCCTCCTGACCAGCCAGTTGTCGTCGTACGGGTCGCTGCCGGCCTGGGAGAACTGGTAGCGGAGCGGGAGGAGCTCGACGCTGCTTGCGGGATCACTCAGGAGCACGGTCACAGGATGTCACGGGCCCTCCCGGCGTCGTCCTGCGGCCCGGCCGCCTCGTAGCAGGCCTCGATGAGGGTGCGGAGCGCGGCCCGGGGCGGACCGGGGCGGACCGCGAGACAGGTCCGCAGGGCGGGCGTCGGGTCGCTCAGCGGGCGGAACGCCACTCCGGGCACGGGGAGCTGATCGGCCTGCGGGGCGTAGAAGACCGTCCAGGAGGGTGCGCCGTGGCCGATGGCGGCAAGGGTGTCCTGGTCGTTGGTGAACTCCGGGCCGGGGACGGGCGTGTAGCCGGCGGTCCGGCAGGAACGCATCACCAGGTCGTGGAGCGCGGGGTTGCGGGAGCGGGTGCAGAGCCGCAGCGGCAGCTCCGCCAGCCGGGCCAGCGCGACGGTCCGCGACGCGGCGAGCTGGTGCCCGGCCGGCAGTGCCACCACCAGCGCGTCCTGCCACAGGGGCAGGAACTCCAGCCCGGGGTCGGTCCGTTCACCCCGCAGCAGCGCGCCGTCGAGGTCGCCGGACCGCACCTGGGCCAGACGTTCCGCGGTGCTGCCGGTGACGAGTTCCAGCCGGGCGTGTCCGGTGCGCCGGCCGTACGCGGTGAGTACGGCGTCCAGCCGGGCGCCCAGCCCGGAGCTGGTGCCGAGGCGCACCGTCGCCGCTTGTTCGGTGCGCAGTCCGTCGATGTCCTGCCGGGCGCGTGCCGTGAGGGCGAGGACCTCCCTGGCGTACGGGAGGAGCAGGTTGCCGGCCTCGGTGAGGCGGACGACGCGGGTGGTGCGGGTGAACAGCTCGGCACCCAGCTCGCGTTCGAGCCGGCGGAGCTGCTGGCTGACCGCGGACTGCACGATGTGCAGCCGCTCGGCGGCGCGGCCGAAGTGCAGTTCCTCCGCCACGGTGACGAAGTAGCGCAGCTGACGCAGCTCCATGGCCCCCGGTCTCCCTGTGCACGGGCGATCAGCATTGATCACCGATCGCGATCAGTGTAGGCGCGGATCGCCCCTTGGCCGGCGGAGGCGATCAGGGTTGGCTGGGGGCACATCACGCACCACGAAGCGGAGAAGAACCATGCCCAGCCTGGACGTCAACGGCACCACGCTCCACTACGAGGACGAGGGGACCGGCCCCGCGCTGCTCCTCCTGCACGGCTGGGGCACCAGCGGCCGGACCTGGGGCGCCCAGCTGCCCGGGTTCACCCGGGACCACCGGGTCGTCACGGTCGACTGGCGGGGCTGCGGACGTTCGGCCCGCCCCGTGCGGGGCAACACCACCGCCGGGGTGGTCGGGGACCTGGTGGAGCTGATCGGCGCGCTGCGGCTGGACCGGCCGGTGGTCGTCGGCTCGTCGATCGGCGGGACCTTCGCCACCGAACTGGGCCTGTCACGGCCCGAGTTGATCGCGGGAGTGGTTCCGGTGGGTGCGCCCGGGTACTGGCCGTCGACGCGGCCCCGGGCCCAGGCGGAACTGGTGGCCGCTCTGCGCCGCGACCGGGCCGGTACGGTCGCCGGCTGGGTGCCGGGATGGTACGCGCCGGGCACCGCGCCCGCTCTCGTCGACCGGACGGTCCGTCAGATCCTGGACTCCGGGGTCCACATCGACGAGCACCAGGCCACCGCCGACGGCTACGACCAGCGCCCCGCACTGCCGGAGCTGCGGGTGCCGATCCACTACCTCCACGGCGAGCTGGACACCGCGATCCCGCCGGAGGTGGCCCGGACCTGCGCGGCCCGCACCCCCGGCGCCGGGGTCACGGTCATCGCCGGCGCCGCCCACATGCCGCACCAGGAGCGCCCCGACGGGTTCGACACCGCCCTGCGCTCCGCACTCGCCCGGATGGCCCGGACTGCCGGGTAGCCCGGCCGCCGTCCGTTCCGCCGCGCCGGTCCGGGCGGGCGGATCTACGGTGGATGGGTGCGCTACCGCCTCGCAGCCGTGGCCCTCAGCGCCGCGCTCTGCGTGTCCATGTCGTCCTGCGCAGTGCCGGAGGCATCCGCACCGGTGTTCCGGGCGGTGCCCGGGGACCTGACGGCCGAGCTTGCCGTCCGGGTTTCGGCCGTTCCGGCCGGGAAGCTGGGCGCGGGGCACGGGCCGGGCTGCCCCGTACCCGCCGGACTGCTCCGGCTGGTCCGGATGAACCACTGGGGCTTCGACGGCAAGGTCCACCAGGGCGAGCTGATCGTCCACCGCGACGCGGTCGACCCGCTGCTCCACGTCTTCGCGGAGGCCTTCGAGGCCCGCTTCCCGATCCGCCGGATGCGCGTCACGGCCGAGTACGGCGGCAGCGACGCGCGCGCCATGGCCCACGACAACACCTCCGCCTTCAACTGCCGTCAGGTCACCGGCGACCCGCGCCGGCAGTCGCGGCACGCCTGGGGTGACGCGGTGGACATCAACCCCGTCGAGAACCCCTACGTCGACCGCTACGGAGTGATCCACCCCCCGGACGGGCGGGCCCACCTCGACCGGGACCGGTCCGGCCCCGGGGTGATCCGCCCGGGGGACGTCGTGACCAGGGCTTTCGAGGAGGTCGGCTGGTCCTGGGGCGGAGAGTGGTCCCCGCCGGACTACCAGCACTTCTCCGCGAACGGCGCCTGACGGCCCGCCCCGGGATCAGGGGACGAGGACGACCTTGCCCCGGATGCGGCCGGTCTCGCTGAGGTGGTGGACGTGCGCGAGGCCGGCCAGCGGGTGCGACCCGCTGATGTCGAGGGTGAGCGTGCCCGCGTCGAGGAGTTCCACGAGCGCCGTCAGGTGCGCCACGTCGTTGCGGGCGACCATGTGCGTCGCCGTGACCCCGCTGCCGGGAGGCGGCTCGACCGGGGTCGCGATCGAGACGATCCGTCCGCCCGGCCGCACCAGGGGCACCAGGGCCGCGGCGTCGGGCGGGCTGAGCGGGACCAGGTTGAGCAGGGTGTCCACCGGGCCGTCGAGCGCCGTGTCCAGCGGCGTGGCGGTGTAGTCGACCACCTGGTCCGCCCCCTGTCGCCGGACCGCGTCGGCGCTCCGGGCGCCGGCCGTGGCGATCACCTGGGCTCCGGCGTACTTCGCGAGCTGCGTCACGAATCCGCCGACGCCTCCGCCCGCGCCGTTGACCAGCACCCGCTGTCCGGCGGCCACCTTCCCGTGCTCGAACACCGCCTGCCACGCGGTCAGACCGGCCACGGGAAGGGCCGCGGCGTGCGCCAGCGGTACGGAGGCCGGCGCCGGGACCAGCAGGGCGGCGGGTGCCCGTACGTACTCGGCGGCCGCGCCGCCGCCGTCCAGCCGGGCGACCACCCGGTCGCCGACAGTGAACCCCTCCGTCCCCGGGCCGGTCCCGGCGACCGTGCCGGCGACGTCCCAGCCGAGGGTGTAGGGCAGCTCCAAGGGGAAGAACCGCTGCGCCTGCCCGGAGCGCAGGGCGGCTTCGGTGGGGTTGAACGAGGTCGCGGCGACCCGGACGAGCACCTCGCCGGAGGCGGGCCGGGGGAGCGGAACGTCTTCGTGACGGATGACGGACGGGCCGCCGTACTCGTGGAAACGCGCCGCCTTCATCTGTGTGATCTCCATGCCCTGAAATCTAGGGCCGGCAGTGGAGACGATCCATGCGCCAGAGCGCCCTGTTCATACGTCTGCGTCTCGCCCGCGTACGCTCGCGGCATGGACGTACTCAGCGACGTGATCGCGGTGACCCGGACCGGCCGGCCCCGGTCGGCGCACGTGCGCTGGCATGCCCCGTGGGGACAGGAATTCGTGTCCGTGCCGGGATCGGCGGGATTCCAGATCGTCCTGGAGGGGTCCTGCTGGCTGCTGCCCCGGGACGCGGAACCCGTCCGCCTGGGCGCGGGCGACGTGGTGTTCCTGCCCCACGGGGCGGGGCACACCCTGGCCGACGACCCGGGTACCCCCGTGACGGCCCCCGCCTGCGGCCCCGACGGCGCCCGGCCGTACGCGCCGTACGCGTCGGACAGCGTCGACCGGAGCGGGGGCGGCGGCCCCGTCACCGTGGTGCTCTGCGGCGCGTACCAGCTCGACCCGTCCCGTACCCATCCGCTGCTGCTGACCCTGCCGGACCTGATCCACCTGCCCGCCCACGCCGGCCGCCCCGCCGAACTGCACGCGGCGGTGCGGCTCCTCGCCGCCGAGGTGGGCAACCCGCGCCTGGGCGCGGACGCGCTCGTCCCCGCGCTGCTGGACACGCTCCTCCTCTACGTCCTGCGCATCTGGTTCGACGGACAGCCCGCGCGGGGTGATGCCACCGGCTGGTCCGCGGCGCTCAACGACCCCGTGGTCACCGCGGCCCTCCACGCCATCCACCGCGCTCCGGCCGCGCCGTGGACCGTGGCGAAGCTCGCCGCGGAAGCGGGGCTCTCCCGGGCGCCGTTCGCCAGGCGCTTCGCCCTGCTGACCGGCCAGCCGCCGCTGCGCTACCTGACCTGGTGGCGGATGTCCACGGCGGCACGCCTGCTGCGGGCCTCCGACGCGCCGCTCAGGACGATCGCCGCCCAGGTGGGCTACACCTCCGAGTTCGCCTTCGCCAACGCCTTCAAGCGCACGCACGGCTCGGCGCCCGGCGCCTATCGGCGGACACCCCTCGTAGATATTTAGCTCATGTGCTAAATATCTAACATGACAGGAACTCAGGACGAGGCCGGAGCCTTCCGGGCACTCGCCGATCCGACGAGGCGTCAGATCCTCGAGGACCTCCGCGGCGGCGAGCTCGCGGCGGGCGAGATCGCGAGCAGGTTCTCGATCAGCGGCCCCTCCATCTCGCGGCACCTCGGCGTGCTCAAGGGAGCCGGACTGGTCACCGAGCGCCGGGACGGCAACCGGATCCTCTACACCCTGGCCGAGGAACGCCTCGCGACCTGCGTCGGCCGGTTCCTCAGCGCCGTCTGCCCCGAGCAGATCGTCCTGCGGCACACCAAGTGGCGCCCCGGGGCGCAGAGCGAGGGATCATGATCCAGCCACGCCTGTCGAGCGTCGTCGAACGACGGCTCCTGGTGAACTACCGGGTCGCACCGGAGGTCGCGGCACGCCTGCTCCCCGGCCCGCTGCGCCCCCAACTGGTGCACGGCCACGCGGTCGCGGGCATCTGCCTGCTGCGACTGGGCAGTGTCCGGCCGGCCTGGGCGCCCAAGGCGTTCGGGCTGCGGAGCGAGAACGCGGCGCACCGGATCTCCGTCGAATGGGACGGCCCGGACGGCGTCGAGACCGGCGTCTACATCCCGCGCCGCGACTCCGCGTCGCTGGTCAACGTCCTGGCCGGGGGCCGCGTCTTCCCCGGCGAGCACGGCCGCGCCGACTTCGAGGTGCACGAGACGCCCGACCGGGTGCGGGTCGCCTTCGCCACGCGGGACGGCGACACCCGGGTGGACGTCACCGTCGAACCCTGCGACGAGCTGAAGGGCAGCGAGCTGTTCTCCGGTCTCGCCGAGGCCTCCCGCTTCTTCCAGGAAGGAGCGAAGGGCTACTCGCAGACCAGCTCCGGCAGCCGGCTGGACGGCATGCAACTGCACACGGACGCCTGGCACGTGGAAGCCGGCCGGGTCCGCTCCGCCACCTCGTCCTTCTTCGAGGACCCGGACCGCTTCCCGCCGGGGAGCGCGGTCCTGGACTGCGCCCTGGTCATGCGCGATGTACCCGTGAACTGGCGGCCGCTCCCGGCCGTCCCCGCCGGCCGGGACGCCCGACCCGCCGGCTGAGGCGCCCCCGCTGAACCCCGGGCCCGGGATCCCGTCCCCGGCCCGGGACAGGCGAAGCCGAAGGCGGTGCCGGACGCCCGACGGCGTACCCCCGTGCGCCCCCATGTGCCCCTTCGACGGCACCGGCGGCTCCGCTTAGGTTCCGGGCCATGAGCGGATACGCGAAGGAACCGGCCACGCCGACGGAAATCAGCACCCGGCACCTGCCTCCCACCGACCGGTGGTCCACCTCTGCGGTGATACCGGTGCCGGTCTGCCGCTTCGAGAACTTCCTCGGTGCGCAGCGCGCCGCGAGCCTGCTGTCGTACGTGGTCTCCCGGCAGAGCGACTTCAACGCGGGAACGGTCCTGGACCCCCTGTCGGGCCAGATCTCCCACAAGGGCCGCAGCTCCCTCGTCCTCCCCGTGACCAGCTCCGTCTTCAGCGGGCACCTCGCCGACTGCCTGCCGCTCGTCCAGGAGGTCCTCGGCCACCAGGCCGCGCTGACACAGACCCTGACGGTCCTGACGGCGCACGGCGAGGGCGGCCACTACGGCATCCACACCGACGCCTCACGCGTCCGCGACGTCGGCACCGCCCTGTCGGCCGTGTACTACCTCCACCACAAGCCCCGCGGCTTCGAAGGCGGTCAACTGCGGCTGTACGACACCCTGCTCCACGAGGGCGAGGCCCGGCCGGCGGAGACCTACCGCACCGTCGAACCCGAGCACGACACCATCGCGTTCTTCCCGTCGAGCGCCTTCCACGAGGTCGTCCCGTCGACCTGCCCCAGCGGGAGGTTCGCCGACCACCGGTTCACCCTCACGACCTGGATCAGCGGGAGCGGGTCCGCCGCGCCGGAGGTACCCGGCACCCCCTTCCGGATCTGGCCGTGGATGGCCCGCGCGGCCGAGCACACCCGGCCCCTCACGGACGTCACGCACGACCACGACGGCGCCAGCCCCATCGGCCTCCCCGCCGCCGACCCCGCGACCCGGCTCACCTTCCCCGCGCCCCGCACCGCGTAGGCGCGGGGCGTCAGGCCCGCAGGAAGGCCAGGACCGCCAGGACCCGCCGGTGGCCGTCGGTGTCGACGGGCAGGTCCAGCTTGGCGAAGATGTTGCCGATGTGCTTGTTCACCGCCGCCTCGCTGATGAACAGGTGCGCGGCCAGACCGGCGTTGGTACGGCCCTGCGCCACGAGGCCGAGCACTTCGCGCTCCCGGGGACTGAGCCGCTCCAAGGGGTCCGGACGCAGCCGTACGAGCTGGTGGATGACCTCCGGGTCCACCACCGTCCCGCCGGCGGCGACCCGCTCGATCGCCGCCGTGAAATCGGCTACGGCGCTCACCCGTTCCTTGAGCAGGTAGCCCACCCCGGCGCCGCCGCCGGAGTCCAGCAGGCCCAGCGCGTAGGAGCGTTCCACGTACTGGCTGAGGACGAGCACGGGCAGCCCGGGGAACTCCTCGCGCAGGCCCACCGCCGCCCGCAGGCCGTCGTCGCCCATCGACGGCGGCATCCGCACATCGGTGACGATCAGGTCCGGCCGGTGCCCGCGTACGGCCGTGACCAGGGCGTCGGCGTCCCCGACCGCCGCCACCACCTCGTGGCCGACCCGTTGCAGCAGCCCGACCAGGCCTTCGCGCAACAGCACGGCGTCTTCCGCCACGATCAGGCGAAGCGACACGGAACCTCCACATGCAGCAGGGTGGGACCACCCACCGGGCTCGACACCCGCATCCGGCCGTCGAGCGCCCTGACCCGGTCGGCGAGCCCGGTCACCCCGCTGCCCGCCCCCGGATCGACACCGCCGCGGCCGTCGTCCGTGATGTCGAAGATCAACAGATCCGCATGGTAGCGACCGCGGACCGCCGCCGTCGTGGCCCCGCTGTGCCGGGCGATGTTCGTCATGGCCTCGTTGATCACGTAGTACATGGTCGTCTCCAGCTTCCTGGGCAGCCGCTCCGGCAGCCGCAGGTCCACCGTGACCGGGATCGGGAACCGCCCCGCGTAGTCCTCGACCGCCGCGACCAGCCCGTGATCGGCCAGCACCGGCGGATTCAGACCCCGGATCAGGGCCCGCAACTCCTGGTGGGCACTGGAGAGCTGGCCCTCCGCCTGGGTGAGCAGCTCGGACTGGGGGGTGCCCTCCGGGGTGTCCAGCCGCAGCATCGCGAGGGTCAGCCCCAAGGAGACCAGCCGCTGCTGCGCCCCGTCGTGCAGATCGCGTTCGATCCGCACCCGCTCGGCGTCGAAGGAGTCCAGCAGACGGGACTGGGAGGCGCGCACCTCCCGCAGCTCCGCCCCCAGTTCCCGGTCGCGCGGGGCGAGGAAGGTGCGGGCCATGGCGGCCCGCGCCCCCGCCCACGAGGTCACCGTGTAGGGGGAGGCGAGCAGCACGAGAGCGCCGAAGACCGTCCAGGGCCAGGTCTCGCCGTCCAGCGAGGCGAAGGTCACGGCCGGCAGCCCGAACGAGAAGCCCAGGACCAGCAGGTCCAGCCACCACAGGGCGGCCGCCGAGACGAGCGTGAACAGCAGCTCGCGCCAGGTCACCGGCTCCTTCAGCCGGGTGGCCACCCAGGACTTGGGGCCGGGCGCGTCCGGGCGGCCGTGCGGATCGGGCAGGTGGTCGAGGTCCACCAGCCGCAGCCGCCGGCGTTCCACCGAGGCCACCACCGTGGAGGCCAGCACCAGCCCCACCAGCGGCGCGACACCGATCAGCACCACCAGCAGCGCGAGCCCCGCCGCCAGACCGGCGGCGAAGACCAGGACGGCCGCCGCGCCGACCACGACACCCCCCGTCAGATAGGCCAGGGACCGCCACGGCCAGCTCGACGTGAGGAAGCTCAAGGGCCGCTGAGCCATGGCCTGCCAGGCCGTCGTGGGACGCATGGGCCCCACCGCAACCGGCCCTCCGGGCCCGCGCGGTAGAGCTGCCTCTACCTCAGGAGTAGAGAGCGGACCAGTGCCGGGCCCACCCCTCGTGCCGTGGAATCGACCCATGACGACAACGAGGCAGACACCGCTGCGGGCCGCGGTACAGGACGCGGTCGAACTCCAGGCCGTACGCAAGGTCCACGGCTGCGACGACCGTGCCGTGACCGCGCTGGACGGCGTCTCCATCGGCTTCCCGCGCGGCACCTTCACCGCCATCATGGGCCCCTCCGGCTCCGGGAAGTCCACCCTGCTGCAGTGCGCGGCCGGACTGGACCGGCCGACCGACGGGCGGATCGTCCTCGCGGGCGTCGACATCGGCCGGCAGAGCGAGAAGGAACGGACCCGGCTGCGCCGTGACCACGTCGGATTCGTCTTCCAGGCCTTCAACCTCGTCGAGTCGCTGACGGCGGCCCAGAACGTGGAGCTGCCGTCCCGGTTCGCCGGCCGCCGGGTCGGCCGCGAGCAGGTCGCCGACGCGCTCGCCGCGGTCGGTCTGGCCGACCGCGCCGGACACCGCCCCAGCGAGCTCTCCGGCGGCCAGCAGCAGCGCGTCGCCCTCGCCCGCGCCCTGGTCACCCGCCCCGACGTGCTCTTCGCGGACGAACCCACCGGCGCCCTGGACACCGTCACCTCCCGCGAGGTGCTGCGCATGATGCGGATGCTCGTCGACCAGGAGGGCCAGACCACCCTGATGGTCACCCACGACCCGGTCGCGGCGGCCGTCGCCGACGTCGTCGTCTTCCTCAAGGACGGCCGGATCGCCGACCGCGTCCCGCTGGGCCGGACACCCGACGGCGGCGACGCCGCCGAGATCGCCGCCCGCATGACCCGGCTGGAGGCGTGATGCTGATCCTCGCGAACGTCCGCGAACGCTGGTCCGCGTTCCTCGGGGCCTTCATCGCCGTCCTGGCCGGCGTGGCCCTCATCACCACCACCCTCGTCATCCACGACTCCACCCGCCCCACCGTCCAGCCCCGGTACGCCGGCACCGCCGCCCTGGCCCTGCCCGGACAGGCCGTCGACGCGGACGGCAGCCCCGCGGACCGCATCCCGTGGAGCCGGGCCGAGGCCGCACCCCTCCTGGCCGGACTCGACGCACTCCCCGGCGTGGCCGCCGCCGTGGTGGACCGCTCCTTCTACGCCCAGGCGGTCGTCGGCGGCGAGCCCGTCGCCGACGAGGGCGCCCTCGAAGCCGGCCACGGCTGGGACAGTGTCCGGACGGCCCCCTACGAACTGGTCTCCGGCCGGGCCCCCGGCGGCGACCGCGAGGTCGTGGTCGACCGCGCCCTGGGCGTCGCCCCGGGCAGCGAGCTCACCGTCAACATCACCGCCGGCCGGGAGCGGTTCACCGTCGTCGGCACCGTGGACGGCCCCGGCTACTACTTCAGCGAGGCCTTCGCCGCCCGCCAGCAGCCCGGTGTCCGCGCCGTCGCCCTGATCGCCGACGAGGGCGCCTCCGCCACCGCGATCGCCTCCGGCGCCCGGAAGGTCCTCGGCGGCAAGGGCACCGTGGTCTCCGGCGACGGACGCTCCGCACTCCAGCCCGCGTACATCGAGCACAAACGCTTCCTCGGTATCCAGCTCATCAGCGCCATGGCGGTCCTCGGCCTGTTCACCACGGTCTTCGTCGTCGCCTCCATGCTGGTCCTGGCGACCGGGATGCGCCGCCGCGAGATCGGCCTGCTGCGCACCATCGGTGCCTCACCCGAGCAGATCCGTCGCATGATCCTCGGCGAGGCCGCCGTGGTCGGCGTCCTGGGATCGATCGCCGGCTGCCTGGCCGGTGTCGCCGCCACCCCACTGCTGCGCGGCGTCCTGCGCGGCCTGGACGTGGTCCCGCCGGACCTGGAGATCACCGTCGCCGCCTGGCCGCTGCTCACGGCCTCCGCGATCGGCGCCGGCGTCAGCGTCATCGGCGCCTGGGCCGCCGGACGCAAGGCCGCACGGGTCGCCCCGATCGAGGCCCTGCTCGACAGCGGGTCCGTCGACAAGGGCATGGGGCGCGGCCGTCGGATCGCGGGCCTGGCCGCCCTCGGTACCGGTGCCGTCCTCGCCGTCGCCACCGCCACCACCGGCGCCGACGACCGGATCAACACGGCGATCCTCGCCACCCTCAGCCTCATCGTCGCGGCGGCCCTGCTGACCCCCGTCCTCGTGGGCCCCGTCGGGCGCGCCCTGACCGCCCCGTTCCAACGGCACGGCTCGGCCGCACCGGTCCTGATCCGGGCCGAACTCGTCGCGAACTCCCACCGCACGGCCTCCCTGGTGGCCCCCGTGATCGCCGCCGTGGGCTTCGCGGTCCTGCTCAGCGGCATCGTGGAGACGATGCGGGTGGCCTACCCGGCGGGCGAGGCCCTCAAGACCGCCGGCCAGACGATCGTCACCCCGGCCGGCATCCCCGGAAACACCGACGAGGCCGTCGCCGCCAACCCGGTGGGCAAGGCCGCCCTGCCGACCCGCGCCTTCGTCACCGAGGGCGGCGAGCCGACCGTCCTGGACGTCCTGGGCACCCGCGACCAGCGGTGGAACAAGCCGGGCGAGGCCGTACTCGGCGAACGGACCGCCAGGGCCCTGGGCGTGCGGCAGGGCCAGAGCGTCCCGGTCCGGTTCGCCGACGGCGAGAGCGTCGCCCTGCGGATCGGCGCGGTCCTGCCCGACGACCCGGAACGCGGCGACTTCGTGGTCCCGCGCGACCTGGTCCGCGCCCACGACCCGGCCGCCCTCACCGACGACATCTTCGTCCCGGCCGGCGCCGAGGCGTCCGCGGCCGTCCCGGGCACCGCCCTGCACGACGCCGCGCAGTACGCCCTGGCGGACTACGACACCGACGCCAGGCTCACCGACAGCCTGGCCACCATGCTCATCGTCATCGCGGTCGGCTACAGCGCGATCGCCGTCGTCAACAGCACCGCCATGGCCGCGCACGGCCGCCGCCGCGACCTCGCGGTGATGAAGTCCGCGGGCGGCACCGTACGCCAACTGCTGCTCCTCGCGGCCGGGGAGAGCGCGGTGGTGGTCGTCGTCGGAGCCGCCCTCGGTGTCCTGGTGACGCTGCCCCCGCTGGCCGGCATGGCCTCCGGCCTCTCCCAGGCCACCTCGGCCGACGTGGGCCTGCACCTGGACACCGCGGCGGTCGCGACGGCGGTCACCGGCACCCTGCTGGCGGCGGTCGCGGCCGGGGTCACGGTCACCTGGCGGACGATGCGCGGGCGGGCGGCGTAGGTCGCGCATCGGCTCGCGGCCCGCCCGCCTTGCGCGGCACCACGATGAACGCGGCCCCGTTGGCCAGGTCGATGCTGGAGCGGGGCGGCGCACCGTCGCTCTCGTCGTCCCGCCGCAGCAGCTCCACCCGCCGCTGCTCCAGCTCCGCCGTCTTGTTCCCGTTCACCGTCGCCGTGAACTCGTCGAAGGCGATGCTCGACAACGACCGCCCCGTGCGCCTGCGCACCCACGGGATCAAGCCCAGCCCCGTGAACCACCGCCACGCACTCTCCACCAGGGCGAAGACGGCCAGCAGACACACGAACGCCGGCAACGACATGAGCCACATCGTCATGAACGGTTCCCCGTCCCGCTGATTGCCATGGGGCCACTGTGGTGGACCTGTGGCGCGCAGGGATCAGACCGGGGCATGATCCGCCTCCCCCACGCGGGGGAGGCGCCGCCATGGAGATCCAGGGCGGGAGAAATACGTTTCGAGGGGTGCCGTGGTGCCTCTACGGTGGCGCGGTGAAGACTCAGGTGATCGTGGTCAACGGTGGTTCCAGCTCGGGGAAATCCGGGATCGTCCGGTGTCTGCAGGCCGTGCTGCCGGATCCGTGGCTCGCCCTCGGGACGGACACGCTGGTCGAGGCGATGCCGGCGTCCATGCAGGTGTCGGACGGCGGGATCGGGTTCGCGGCCGACGGGGAGGTGACCGTCGGCCCCGAGTTCCGGACACTGGAGGCGGCGTGGATCGAGGGGGTCGCCGCGATGGCCCGTGCGGGCGCACGGGTCATCGTCGACGAGGTCTTCCTCGGCGGAGCGTCCTCACAGCAGCGCTGGCGGAGCGCCCTGGGCGAACTGCAGGTGCTGTGGGTCGGCGTCAGGTGTGAGGCGGTCGTGGCCGCGGGCCGTGAGGTCGCACGGGGCGACCGGACCGTCGGGATGGCCGCGTCCCAGGCGGAAACGGTTCACCAGGGCGTGACCTACGACCTGGAGGTGGACACCGCCCGCGCGGAGGCGATGGAGTGCGCGCGGGCCATCGCCGCGCACGTCGGGTGACCGCCGGAGACCGGCCTTCAGCGCGGGGAATTGCCGCCGCTCCGGGGGATTTCGGAGTCAGGGCTCCCCGGTGCAACAGAGGTCTTGTGGAGTTTGCCGCGGGACGCCGCTCCGGCGCGAAACACGTCCCGTACGGATGAACCCGCGCGCTCCGGTCAGGAATCGGCCGGTGTCGCGGCGGCGGCGCTCCAGTCCGGTGCCGCGAGGAAATGGGTGTGGAGCGTGAGGCCGGGGCCGGCGAGCGGTGGCAATTCGAGGGCCAGGGCCGCCGCGTGCCGCGGTCCGACCGGCAGGTCCCGCACCGTCCAGCCGGGCGGGCGGGCAGGGGCACCGGGGGCGGGGTCGCCGAGGTAGTCCAGGTCCGGGCTGCGGCCGAGACCGGTGCCGAGGCCCTTCAGGTACGCCTCCTTGCGCGCCCACAGCCGGGCGAAGACCGCGGGGCGCGCGGACGCCGGCGCGCCGCGAAGCTGCCGCCGCTCGGCCGGGTGCAGCGCCTCGCCGACGGTGGTCACCCTGTCCGGCGACGGGACCCCCTCCACATCGACGCCGACGGGCCGCCCGGCCACCGCGATCAGCACCAGGTCACCGCTGTGGGACAGCGAGAAGTCCGGCGCACCGGGCCCGGCCAGGGCGGGCCGGCCGTGCGGCGCGCCGCAGCACGGGCAGGGCTCGCGCCGGAACCTCAGCGCCGCCGGGGAGACACCCCGGTAGGCGGACAGCACCCGGCGCAGCGCGAGGTGCGCGGCCGTGTACCGGTCCCGGTCGACGGGCTGGACGAAGCCGGCGGCCCGGGCGCGTTCCGCCTCGTCCAGCGGTGACCGGTCCAGGGCCACGGAACGCGGCCCGGCGTCGGGGACCTGGAGCAGCCACAGATCCGCGGAGCCGTCGGCCGGCCGGGGCCGCACCGCCGGCCAGGCCGAGGAGGTCCAGCCCGGCGGCGGACCGGCGAGCTCCAGGGGGGACTGCACGGGCGCTCCGGTCTGTCGGCTTCGGTGGACGGCTGTCCCGACACGGTAGCGCAGCGGATATGCGGGGAATTGATGGCCGGATATCGGCCCACCGGACGGCCCGCAGTGACGATACTCCCGCTGTTTCTCGGGGAGTACGGGAATTCGGCGGAAGGGAACGGCCGAAATGGGGGTGCGCTTTCCGGACGGTCGGGCCGAAGTGCGCCGCGGGGCTTGGCCAAGGATGTGCGTCTTCTGGCTCAAATCCGTTGGATCTGCCCCGACTTCCTCCTTGGTGTCGCTTACGCTCTCGTTTCACGGGGAGGATTGCGGCGTTTGGTGCACCGGGCGCCAGGAGTGCTTTCACGGAAGAAGAGGGAAATACTGTGGCGGTCACCGGAGGCACTGTCGGGGCCCACGGCCCGACCCGGAGCCTGGACGTCCACACAGCCGAACTCGACGCCCTGCTGCGCCACGCCGCCGACGCCCGGGCGGGCGCCGCGCGCGCCGTCCTCGTCAGGGGGCCGGCCGGGATCGGCAGGAGCCACCTGCTGGCCGTCGCGGGCGAGCGACTGGCGGCCGAGGGCACGGCCGTACGGCGTGCCACCGGTCTCCCCGAGGGTACGTCCATGGTCCGAGCGGTCGACACCCTCCTCGGACCACCGCCCGGGCCGCGCGATACGCACGGCGACCGGCACCGCTTCCACCGGCGCACCCTGGACCTCCTCGCCGGCGGCCCCACCGCACTGGTCGTCGACGACGCCCAGTGGTGCGACGAAACTTCCCTGCGCTGCGTCGACTTCATCCTGCGCCGCTCCGCCGGCCGGCCCCTGCTCGTCGTCCTCGCCCAGCGCACCGGCGCCCCGGGCCCCGGCACCCGGGTGCTCACCGAGATCCTCGCCCAGGACCGCTGCGCCCTGCTGGAACTCGGCCCGCTGGACGAAGGCGGCACCCAGCGCATGGTCACCCGGATCTTCGGCGCCCCGGCCGACCAGCCGTTCGTCCGGCACTGCGCGGAGATCACCGGCGGCAACCCGCTGCTGCTCGACCGGCTGCTGCGCGCCCTGCGCACCGTGGGCATCCCGCCCGGCGCCGACGCCCTGCACCAGCTCAGCTCCCTCCACCAGACCGTACTGACCGCCCTGGTCCCCGAGTTCCTCGCCGCCGGACCCCGCCCCGCCCGGCAGGTCGCCACCGCCCTCGCCGTGCTCGGCCGCGCCGACGCCGACCCGCTCGCCGCGCTCAGCGGGCTGAGCGGCCGGCGCGTGGAGTCCGCCCTGAGCTGGCTGCGCCACATCGAGGCCGTACCGCCCGGCTCCCCGCCGCGGATGCGCGAGGGCATCCGTACGGCCGTCCTCGCCGCCCTCGACGGCCCCGAACTGCAGCGGCTGCGGGTCCGGGCCGCCCGGGTCCTCAGCGATGCCGGGCATCCCGCGGCCGAGGTCGCCGCGCAGCTCGCCCAGCTGGACCGGATCGACGAACCGTGGATGTTCGCGGTACTGCGCGACGCCCTCGCCGAAGCCCCGACCCGCGCGACCGTCAGCGCCGCCGGCCGCTGGCTGCGCGGACCGGGCCGCCGGCTCCCCGCCACCCGGCGCGCGGACCTGCACGTCGAACTGGCCCGCGCGGCCAGCCGTACCGCCGTCGCACCCGCCCACGCCCTCTGGCACCTGCGCCAGGCCCTCGCCGTGACCCCCGGCCCCCGGGAACGGGCCCCCGTCGCCGTGAAGTACGCCATGATGGCGCTCGGCACCGCCAGGGCCCCCGAAGCGCTCCGATTACTGGAGCGGGTCCTGCACGACCTGCGCGCCGCGACGGGCGCCGGCGAGGAGCCCGCCGACCGCGAGGTACGCGTCACCGTCGAATCGGCCCTGCTGGCCAGCGCGGTGAACGACCGGACCGCCCTGCCCTCCGCCCGCGCCCGGGCGGCCGCCCTGCCCGTACCGGGCGGACACAGCCCGGCCGACCGCCGGCTGCTCGCCGCCCTCAGCGCCTTCGCCGCCCTCGACGGCGGATCCGCCGGCCGGGCCGCCGCCCTCGCCCGGCAGGCCCTGCGCGCCGACGAACCCGGCACCGCCGGCTGGGGGGTGTTCTGCTCCTCCGCCGTCCTCGCCCTCGCCGACTGCGTCGACGAAGCACTGACCGCACTGGACCAGGCCCTGTCCCCGGCGGAGACCCACCCGCCGCTGTGGCCCCGGCGCGCCGCGCTGGCAGGGAGGTCCCTGATCCTGCACGGCATCGGCGACGTACCCGCCGCCGCCCGGGACGCCTGGGCCGCCGTCGAGGTCGTCGGACCCTCCGGGGCCCCGCCGTTCGCGCGGATCGCGCTGGCCTCCGTACTCCTCTCCCAGGGCGAGGCCCGGCAGGCCGCCACCGTCCTCGACGAACTCGTACGCGCCACGCCCGACCTGGACCGGAGCGTCTGGGAATGGCACCACCACCTGTACACGAGGGGCCGGATCCTGCGGGAACTGGGCGATCTGGAAGGCGCACTGGACGCGTGGCGCCAGTGCGGCCGCAGCCAGCAGGAGGCCGGCATCGCCAACCCGGTGCTGGCCCCCTGGTGGCTGCCCACCGCCACCACCCTCGGCCGCCTCGGCCGGGGCGCCGAGGCCGCCGCCCTCGTCGCTGCCGCCCAGGAACGCGCCCGGAGCTGGGGCACCCCGCGCGCCCTGGGCCTGGGCCTGGTCGCGCAGGCCTCGGTCGTCGAAGGCCGCGGCCGTACGGCGCTGCTCGCCGAGGCCGTCGACCTGCTGGCCGACTCCCCGGCCCGGCTGGAACTCGCCAAGGCCCAATACCAGTTGGGCCGCGAACTGCTCGTCCTCGGGGACGCCCGCAGCGCGCGCGGCCACCTGCGCCGGGCCATCGGCCTCGCCACCCGCTGCGGCTACCACGTGCTCGCCGCCATCGCCCGCGACGCCCTGGTGACCGCGGGGGGCCGGATGCCGCAGCTCGCCGCCGTCCCCCTCGACTCCCTCACCCACAGCGAACGCCGGATCGCGTCGCTGGCCGGGCGCGGCCACAGCAACAAGAAGATCGCGGAAACCCTGTTCATCACCCCGCGCACGGTGGAGATGCACCTGACCAACGTCTACCGGAAGCTCGACGTGCGCGGCCGCGCCGACCTGCCGCGCGGCCTCGCGGGCCGCTCCGGCGCGCCCGGACGGGCCGACGGCCTGCCCGCCACGCCCTGAGTCCCCGGGTGACGTCACGCAGCCCCCGGCGGCAGCCGGGAGGAGCCCCGACCGACCCGACACCCCCTGGAGGACGGACAGCCATGGAGCGGACGACGACAGCGACGCACCCGGCCCGCCGGACACCCCCCGCCCGCCGTACACCGCCCGCCGGGCGGACGCGGCCGGCCACCCCCGTACAGCCCGCGGCGCTCGTCGGACGGGACACGGAGACCGGGCTGCTGCGCGGCCTGCTGGAGGACCTGCGGGAGGGCCGGCCGGCGCTCGTCGAGGTGCACGGCCCGCCCGGCATCGGACGCAGCTCCCTCCTGGACCACGCCACCGCCCTCGCCGAAGCAGCGGGCGTCCGGGTGGCCGCGGCCCGGGCGACGGCCGAGGAGACCGGCCTGCCCCACGGCGTCGCCGCGCAGCTGCGCGCGCGGCTCCTCCCCGCACGCACCCCGGCCGGCCCCGCCACCGCGCCCGAGAGCGCCACACCTGCGGGCGACGGGCCGGCCGGCGCAGCCCCGGCCGGCCGGCCGGAGGACCTGTGCGCCGTCTTCCTGGAGGCCGCCCGCAGCGGACCCCTGCTGCTCGTCGTCGACGACGTCCAGTGGGCCGATGCGCCGTCACTGCGCCGGCTGCAGGCACTGGCCCGCAGGCTCGCCGGGACGCCGCTCATGCTCCTCACGTCCCGCAACAGCGCGGTACCGGCCACCGCGCACGACCGGATCGAGCCCTGCACCCTGGCCGGCGAGGACACCGTGGCCCGGCACGTGCTGGCCCTGGGCCCGCTGCCCGACCGGGCCGTCGGCGAGCTCCTCGCCCGGACCTGGCGGGCCCCGGTCGACGAGGCCTTCCTCACCGCCGCCGTCCAGCACCTCGAAGGCAGCCCGGCCCTGCTGCGTTCCGTCGTCGGACGGTTCCTCCGGCACGGCTGGACCCCCGGCGCCGACCACCTCGGCCGGCTGGCCGACAGCGCGGCCGAAGCCGTACGGACGCGCACCGTACGGACCCTCACCCTGCTGCCCGAGGAACTCCTCGGCGTCCTGCGCGCCATCGCCGTCGCCGGACCCGACTGCACACCCGGCCTGATCGACGCACTGGCCGGCCCGCGCACCCTCGGCACCGCCCGCGTACTGGCCCTGCTGTCCGGGGCCGGCCTGCTCGCCCCCGGACCCCGGCCCGGCCTGCGGACTCCCGCAGCGGCCCGGGCCGTCCTCGCCGACCTCGGCAGCGAACACCGCGAGGAACTCCACGCCCGGGCCGCCGAATGGGCCCACCGCGCGGCCCTCCCCGACCGTACGCTCGCCCGGCTGCTGCTGGACGCCCGCCGGATCGGCGCCCCCTGGGCGGTGGAGGCCCTCCAGCGCGAAGCCGCCGACTGCCGGGCCACCGGACAGCCCGGCCGCGCCGCCCGGCTGCTCGAACGGGCGCTGCGCGAACCGGCACCACCCGCCCTGCGGGTCCAGCTGCTCACCGACCTCGGCGCGGCCGTCCTGCCCACCGAGCCCGAGGCCGCGAGCCGCCACCTGTACCGCGCCCTGCACCCCACCGGCGACGGCTCCTGGTCCTCGCCCGGGGCCACCGCCGACCAGGCGACCGGCCGCGCCCGGCTGCGCGCCGCGGAACTCCTCGTGGCCCGCGGCGACGTCGTCACCCCCCGCTCCCGCATCGCCCGGGCCGCCGCCGACGCCCGCCCGGGCACCGCCGAACACTCCGGACTGCGCGCCCTGCACCGGATCACCGAGTACATCCGGCCCGACCCGGCCGACGAGGGCGACGCACCCCTGCCCGACCTCCGCCCGACGACACCGGAACGCTCCGCCGAGGCGGCCGTCGCCGCCTGGCGCACCGCGCAACGCGGCCGGGACATCACCCGGGCCCGCTCCCTCGCCCGGGCCGCCCTGGCCCCGCAGGCCCGTGAGCACGTCCCGCTCACCGTCCGCACGGCGGCCGCCCACGCACTCGTCCTCACCGGGGACACCGTGGAGGCACGCCGCGCGCTCGACGAGATCCTGCTGCGTGCCGAACACCGCGACGCCCCCGCGGTCGCCGGCCTCGCCCTGCTCGTCACCTGCCTCGCCGAACTGCGCGTCGGCCGCGACGCGGCCGCCGCGCAAGCCCTGGACCGGTGCGAGGAGCTCATGCCGAGCCGCTGCTGGCATCCGCTGATGGCACCCGGACCCCTCGCGCTGCGGGCCCTGCTGCACCTGCGCAGGGGCGAGCGGCCGGCGGCCGAACGGGTCCTCGCGACCGAGCTGCCGCCCGGCGCCGAAGGCGGGCTGTCCTGGGCCTACCTGCTGTACGCCCGCGGCCGGGTCCGGCTCGCGGGCGGACTGCGCGAGGAGGCGTTCGCCGACCTGCTGGAGTGCGGGCGCCAGCTGCTCGCCCGGCAGGCCGTGAACCCGGCCCTGCTGCCGTGGCGTTCGGCCGCCGCGCGGACCCGCGAGCCCGGGGACCCGGTGGCCGTGGCCCTGGTCGCGGAGGAGCGCCGGCGCGCCCTGCGGTGGGGTTCGCCCACCGCCATGGCGGCGGCGCTGGGGGAGGGGCCCGGGCCCGCGCGGGCGGGATCCCCGGGCCCGGGCCGGCCCGCCGGCTGGCAGTACCGGCAGGCGCTGGTCGCCCTCGGCACGGCCCCGTACTCCGGTCACCTCACCGTCGACTCCCTCCTCGGCAGCGCCCGGGAGGCGACCCCACGGCCCGGGAGCGGCGAGCGCCCGCCGCCGGTCCCGCCCGCGCCGGCGCAGGTACCGGAGGCCCCCCGCGCACCCGAGCCCCGTACCCCGTCCGCGCGGCCGCCGGCCGTCGGCGCGGGGCCGCTGACCCGCGCCGAGCTGCGCGTCGCGGCACTCGCCGCTTCCGGCCGGGCCAACCGGGCCATCGCCGAGGAACTGGCCGTCACCCCCAGGACGGTGGAGCTCCACCTGACCAAGGCCTACCGGAAACTCGGCATCCGGGGACGGCCCCAGCTGCCCGCGGCGCTGGAACGCACACCGAGGGAGACCCCATGACGAGGCCGGCCCGCCCACGCGAAGCACAAGAAGCACGAGACGGAGGCGGACACGGACGCGGCGGAACGACGAGGCCCCTGTTCCACCGGGACAAGGAACTCGACCTGATCACCGACGCGATGGACGCCACGCACCACGGCTCCGGCGGCGGCTCGGTGGTGATCGTCACCGGCGGCCTGGGCACCGGCAAGACCGCCCTGCTGCGGGCACTGCCCGAACGCGCCGAACGCCGCGGCATCCGCGTCGTCACCGCCAGCGGAGCCGTGTTCGAACGCGACTTCGGCTTCGGGGTGCTCGACCAGCTGCTGACCCCCGTCCTGCCGGGCACCGCCATCGCCCTGCCCGGCGACACCACGGGCCCCTCGGCGGGCTCCGAGCAGGACGCCGCGCTCCTCGCACTGCTGGCCGAACGCAGCGCGCACACACCGCTGCTCATGCTGGTCGACGACCTCCAATGGGCCGACGTCCCCTCCCTGCGCTGGCTCGCCCGGCTGGCCGGACGCGTGGCGGAGCTGCGCGTCACCCTGGTCGTCACGCTGCGCGAGGGCGACCCCGGCGAGGACGGACCGCAGCTCCACCAGCTCACCCAACAGGCCTCCCGCGTCCTGCGGTTGCTCCCGCTGCCCCCCGAGGGCACCGCGGACCTGGTCGGCGCCCTGACGGGCCGTCCCGTCGACCCGGCCTGCGCCCGGGCCTGCCACGAGGTGACCGGGGGCCATCCGCTGCTGCTCGCCGCCCTCGTCGAGGAACTGGCCGGTGCCGGAGAAGGGGCCCTGGACGACGTACGGGCCGTCCACGCGGCCCGGCCCGTGGCCCTGCACGAGAGGTTCGCCGTCGTCCTGCGCGACCAGCCCATGCCCGTACGGGAGTTCGCCGCCGCCCTCGCCGTGCTCGGCGACGGCGCCGACGAGGAGATGACCGGCCGGCTCGCCGGCCTCGACGACACCGGCCGGACCGAAGCCGTCCGGGTACTGCGCCGGCTCGGCCTGCTCGCCGAAGGCCCCGTACCCCGGTTCGTGCACCCGGTGGTGGCCGACGCCGTCGAGGAGGCGATGACACCCGCCGAGGCCGAGAGCATCCGCGTACACGCCGCCCTGCTGCTGCACCTGGGAGGACACCCCGCGGAACGGGCCGCCGCCCAGCTGCTCGCCGCCTCCGCCACCTGCCACGAGGACTGGCAGCTCGACGTCCTGCGGGCCGCGGCGGGCGCGGCCCGGCGGCGCTCCGCCCCGGACACCGCGGCCCGCTACCTGCGCCGCGCCCTGCTCGGCAGCCCGCCCGAAGGACAGGACCGGGCCGAGCTGCTGGTGGAACTGGCCACCGTCGAACGGGACTTCGCGCCCCGGGTGGCCCTACGGCACTTCGCCCAAGCCCTGATCCTGTTCCCGGACGCGGACCAGCGCGCCCGGGTGGCGGGCCTGATCCCGCCGTTCCTCCTCGACGGCTGCCCACCCGCCACCCTCGACACCGTCGTCAGGACGGCGGCCGAACTGGACGGGGCGGCGGAACCCGCCGGCGCCGCCCGCCGGTACGCGCGACGGCTGGAGGCACGGCTGCGGCACGTCGCCCCGGCCGGTCCCTTCGAGCCGGCCGGCTCCGGCCCCCGCCTGCGGTCCCTGGGCCCCCGCCCCTGCCTGGACACCGCGGCCGACCGCGAACTGGTCACCGTACTGCTGCACGGCGCCGCCATGGCCCAGACGGTCACCGCCGCCGAGGCCGTACCGCTCGCCGAACGGCTCCTCCAGCACGAACCCGCCGCCGCGGACCACGCGCACACGGCCCTGCCGCTGCTGACCGACGTCCTGGTCGCCTCCGACTCCCTCGGCACCATCGGCCCCTGGCTGCACACCGCCCACGACCGGGCCCGCAGGGAGAACGCCGACGTGCCGCGCGCCGTCATCGCCGTGGAACTCACCCGGCTCGCCCTCGCCCGCGGCGACCTGACGGGGGCCCGGGCGTACGCCGCGGAGGCACTCGCCCTGGACGTCACCGACTGGGCCACGCTCCAGACCCTTGCCGCCGTCGTACTGACCGCCCTGGAGGCCCGCGACGCCGCGCTGTGCGAACGGCTGCTGTCCGGGACCCGGGAGGAAGCCGTCCCCGGCCACCGGCCCTCCCCGCGACGGCTCCTCCACGGTGCGGCCGCCGCACTGCGCGGGGACCTCCCCGCCGCCCTGGACTGCGTCCTCGACTGGGGCCGCACCGCCGAGCACGCCCACTGGCGCAACCCGGGCATGGCGCCCTGGCGTTCGTGGGCGGCCGCGCTGGAGTACCGGACGGGCAGGTTGGACCGGGCCCACGACCTGATGGACGAGGAGTACGCGCGCGCCCTGAGCTGGGGCAGCCCGGTGCCCGTCGGACGCGCCCAGCGGGGCAAGGGCGCCCTCACCGAGGGCGCGGGCGGCATCCGGCTGCTGAGGGAGTCCGCGGACACCCTGGAGGGGACGGCCAACGCCCTCGAACGGGCCCGGACCGCGCTCCTCCTCGGCCGGCGCCTGCTCGCCCGGGGAGAGGCGACCGAGGCCGAGCGCCGGCTGACCCGTGCCCGCGAGGAAGGCCTCGCCTGCGGCGCGCCCTGGCTGGCAGAACGGGCCGGGCTGGCCCTGCACGGCATCGCCGGATCCCCCCGCGCGGACGTGGTGGCCGCACTGACCCGTACGGAGCGCCGGGTCGCCGGCCTCGCCGCCCGCGGCGCCTCCAACAAGGCCATCGCCGAGCGGCTGGAGGTGAGTTCGCGGGCCGTCGAGAAGCACCTCACCCACGCCTACCGCAAGCTGCGCATCGACGGCCGTACCGGTCTCGCCGCGATGTCCCGGCTGCTCTCCGACGACACCGGCCCCGTGCGCCCGTAGCGCCCCGTAGTGCCCTGACGGCGGAGGGAGACGACCGAACCGAACCGAAACTCCTACGGTACCGTCGGTAACCGTACCCTCCGCCCCCCGCCCACAGGGTTAGCGCACCTGGGATTGATTTCGTTGACACCCTTCAACGCGTCTTCATACCTTCATTTTCGGCGGTGATCGAACTGCGTGGCCGAGGCCCTGTCGAGGCCGGATTCCCACAGAGCCTCAGCACATCCCGCCTCGGTCGAAGAATGCGTGCCAGCCAGGAGAGGGAAGAAATGAGCCAGGGCGCACCGGTTGTCTTTTCAACGGTCCGAGACGGATATTTCAATCCGCCGTCGATGACGCAGTCACTGCGGCAGACCGCCCCTATCACCCGGATGGAATTCGCCGACGGACATCTCGGCTGGCTCGTCACCGGGCATTCCGCCGCCCGCGCCGTCCTCGCCGACAACCGGTTCAGCGCCCGCGGGGAACTCAAGCACCCGCCGGTACCGCGCGCCGCCACCCTGGACGAGGCCCCGGCCGCCCCGCGCGGCATGTTCATCCAGCACGACGACCCCGAGCACCAGCGGTACCGCAAGCTCCTCGTCGGGCAGTTCACCGTCCGGCGGATGCGGCTGCTCACCGAATGGATCGAGGGGATCACCGCGGAGCGCCTCGACGCCATGGAACGCCTCGGCTCCGAGGCCGACCTCTTCGAGCAGTTCGCGCTGCCCATCCCCTCCCTGGTCATCTGCGAACTCCTCGGCGTGCCCTACGCCGACCGCGAGGCCTTCCAGCACGACACCCACGTCTGGAGCAGCTTCGGCGAATCCACCGAGGTCGTGACGGCCGCCTTCCTGTCGCTGGGGACGTACCTGCAGGGCCTGGTGCGGCTCAAGCGCGCCGAGCCCGCCGACGACATCCTCAGCGGCCTGATCACCGCCGACCCGGACCTCACCGACGAGGAACTCACCTCGATCGCCTTCCTGCTGCTGGTCGCCGGACACGAGACGACCGCCAACCAGCTCGCCCTCGGCACCTTCGCCCTGCTGCGCCACCCCGAACAGCTCGCCGCGCTGCGCGCCGACCCGTCCCTGATCGAGGGCGCCGTCGAGGAGACGCTGCGCTACCTCAGCATCGTCCACCACGGCCCCACCCGGGCCGCCCTGGAGGACGTCGAGATCGACGGCGTCCTCATCAGGAAGGGCGAGGTCGTGATGGTCTCCCTCGCCGCGGCCAACCGCGACCCCGAGCGTTTCGACGACCCCGAGACCTTCGACGTGACCCGGCGCGCCGCAGGCCACCTCGGCTTCGGGCACGGCATCCACCAGTGCCTCGGCCAGCAGCTGGCCCGCATCGAGCTGCGCGTCGGCTTCACCGCCCTGCTGGAACGCTTCCCGGCCCTGCGGCTGGCCTGCCCGCCCGAGGAGATCAGGCTCCGCCACGACATGCAGGTCTACGGCGTGTACGCGCTGCCCGTCGCCTGGTGACCGGCGGCCCCCTGAGGGTCGACGCCGACCGGGACCTGTGCTGCGGCGCCGGCATGTGCGCCCTGCTCGCCCCCGAGGTCTTCGACCAGAGCGACGAAGGGGTCGTGCTGCTGCTCGACGCCCGCCCGCCCGCCGCGGTGCACGCCGCCGTCCGCGAGGCCGCCGACCAGTGCCCCTGCGCGGCGATCACCCTGCACGAGACCCCCGAGGCCCGCTGAAGGCCTCCTCCCCAAGGCCTCCTCCCCAAGGCCTCCCACCCAGGGCCTTCCGCGCTCCGCCGCGCGACCCGCCCCCCCCCGCGCCACCGCTCGCACCACCTTCGGAAAGCCAGGTACACACCGTGGAACAGCCCCTGTCCCGTCGCCGCATGCTCGGACTCACGGCCCTCGGCGCCGCCGCCCTGGCGGGCAGCACCACCATCGGCGCCCCCCGCGCCCTGGCCGCCGACCGCTCCGGCAGCCGGGCGTTCGTCCCCGCCGTCGTCATCGGGACGGGCTACGGCGCCGCCGTCACCGCCTTACGCCTCGCCGAGGCCGGCGTCCGCACCGTCATGCTCGAAATGGGCCAGCTGTGGAACCAGCCGGGTCCCGACGGGAACGTCTTCTCGGGCATGCTCAAGCCCGACAAGCGCTCCAGCTGGTTCAAGACCCGTACCGAGGCCCCGCTCGGCAGCTTCCTCTGGCTCGACCTGGCCAACCGGGACATCGACCCGTACGCGGGCGTCCTGGACCGGGTCAACTTCGACCAGATGTCCGTGTACGTGGGCCGCGGCGTCGGCGGCGGCTCCCTCGTCAACGGCGGCATGGCGGTCGCCCCGAAGCGCTCGTACTTCGAGGAGGTGCTCCCGCGCGTCGACTCCGCCGAGATGTACGGCCGTTACTTCCCGCGCGCCAACTCCATGCTCCGGGTCAACCACATCGACAACGGCTGGTTCGAGAGCACCGAGTGGTACAAGTTCGCCCGGGTCTCCCGCGACCAGGCCCAGAAGGCCGGCCTGGGCACCGTGCACGTCCCCAACGTCTACGACTTCGACCACATGCGGCGCGAAGCGGCCGGCGAGGTCCCCAAGTCGGCGCTGGCCGCCGAGGTCATCTACGGCAACAACAGCGGCAAGCAGAGCCTGGACAAGACCTACCTGGCCGCCGCCCTGGGCACCGGCAAGGTCACCATCGAGACCCTCCACCAGGCCAGGACCATCCGGCAGCAGAAGGACGGCACCTACCTGCTGACCGTCGAGCAGAGGGACGCCGACGGCAAGCTGCTCGCCACCAAGGAGGTCTCCTGCCGTCACCTCTTCCTCGGGGCCGGCAGCCTCGGCTCCACCGAACTGCTGCTGCGCGCCCGGGAGACCGGCACCCTGCCCGACCTCAGCTCCGAGATCGGCGCCGGCTGGGGCCCGAACGGCAACGTCATGACCGCCCGCGCCAACCACGTGTGGAACCCCACCGGCGCCAGCCAGTCCTCCATCCCCGCCCTGGGCATCGACGACTGGGACAACCCCGAGGCCCCCGTCTTCGCCGAGATCGCCCCCATGCCGGCCGGCCTGGAGACCTGGGTCAGCCTCTACCTGGCGATCACCAAGAACCCCGAGCGCGGCACCTTCGTCTACGACGCGGCCACCGACCGGGCGAACCTGCGCTGGACCCGCGACCAGAACACCCCCGCCGTCAACGCCGCGAAGTCGCTGTTCGACCGGATCAACAGGGCGAACTTCACGACGTACCGCTACGACCTCTTCGGCAAGCAGGTGAAGGCCTTCTCCGACGACTTCTCCTACCACCCGCTCGGCGGCTGCGTCCTGGGCAAGGCCACCGACGACTACGGCCGGGTGTCCGGCTACAAGAACCTCTACGTGACGGACGGCTCCCTCATTCCCGGCTCCATCGGCGTGAATCCGTTCGTCACCATCACCGCACTCGCCGAGCGGAACATCGAGCGCGTCATCCAGCAGGACATCGCCGGGTCGTAAACCCTTCCGGGTCATCACGTCGCGAATCGTCACGGGGGTCCCCCCGGCATGCCCGCACGCCGAAATGCGCTGCGGCACCAGCAAATTGGCAGTAGTTCAACGGGTCGATGGAGCACATAATGCGTGAGTCTGTTTCGATGCCGGACGGATCCGGGATCAGCGCACACGACGACGTGATCGTGGTGACCGGATCGGCGCACCGCCCGCCGGGCGGGACCGACGCGCCCGAGCCGTTCGACACCGAATTCCTCGCGGACTCCACCGGAACCCCGCCGGACCACAGCCTGACCGACGCGCTGCCGTACGGGCCCGCCGCCGCGCAGGTGTGGTGGCAGGCGCTGGAGGACGCCGGCGTCGTCCTCGCGGCGGAACCGGGCCCGCGCGCCGGCGTCTTCCTCGCCGTACCCGACGGCGGGGAACTCCCGCAGGACGGCGACACGGCCACCGCCGTCGGCGCCGTCCTGCGGACCGCCCCCGGCGCGGCCCCGCTGGTCCGGCGGGTCCCCTCCGGCGCCCAGGCGCTGCGGGAGGCCCACGACAGCCTCCACCGGGGCGGGACCACCCTCGCCCTGGCCGCGGGCCCGGACATCCTGCTCCCCGGTACCGACGCCGTGTCCGGCGGCTACGGCGCCGTCCTGCTCAAGACACTCGCGCGGGCCGTCGCCGACGGCGACCGGGTGCACGCCGTGCTGTCCGCCGACGGGCGCCTCACCGCCCCCGGGCCCGGCCTCGCCGCGGACGGAGCCGACACCGGCCCGGCCGGCCCCGAGGACACCGCCGTCGAACATCCCCTGCCCTGGATCCTCTCCGCCGCCGGCCCCGAGGCGCTGCGCGCCCAGGCCCAGCGGCTGCACGACCACCTCACCGCACACCCCGGCCTCGACCCCGCCGCCGTGGGGCGGGCCCTCGCCACCACCCGGCACCGCTTCCCGCACCGCGCCGTCGTCCTCGGCGCGGACACCGGGGAGCTCCTCGACGCCCTGGCCACCGTCGCCCGGGGCGGCTTCGCGGCCGACGCCGTCCGCGGCCACACCGGCCCCGCCACCGGCCGCCCGGTCGCCTTCGTCCTCCCCGGCATCGGCTCGCAGTGGCCCGGCATGGCCGTCGAACTCCTCGACTCCTCCCCGCAGTTCCGCACCGCCGCGCTGGAGTGCCAGGAGGCCCTGGCCCCGCTCACCGGCTGGCTGCTCACCGACGTGCTGCGCGGCGCGCCCGGCGCCCCCGCCCTCGACACCCCCGACGTCAGCATGCCCGCCACCTTCGCCGTCCAGGTCGCACTCGCCCGGACCTGGACGGCCTACGGCGTACGGCCCGCCGCGTACGCGGGCCACAGCATCGGGGACATCGCCGCCGCCCACCTGTCCGGGGCGCTGACCCTGCCGGACGCCGCCCGGGTCATCACCGCCTGGGGCGAGAGCCTGGCCGAACTCGCCGCACGCGGCGGGGACATGCTCGCGGTGACCCTGCCCGGCCACCGGCTGGCCGACCGCCTGCGCCCCTGGGACGGCAGGCTCGACGTCGCCGCGTACAACGGCCCCGAGTCCGTCGTCGTCTCCGGCGACACCGACGCCGTACACGAACTGCGCGCCGCCCTGGAGGCGGACGGCGTCCGTTGCCGCCGCGTCGCCGCCGGAGCCGCCTGCCACTCTTTCCACGTCGACGGCGTCCGCGACCGGATGCTCGCCGCACTCGCCGACATCGCCCCCCGGGCCACCCACACCCCGCTGTACTCCTCCGCCACCGGCGGCATCGTCGACGGCCGCACCCTGGACGCCGGCTTCTGGTTCGAGGCCCTGCGCCGCCCCGTACGGTTCGAGCAGACCACGCACGCCCTGCTCGCCGACGGCCACCAGGCCCTCATCGAGGTCAACCCGCACGCCTCGCTCACCGCGGCCGTGCAGGAGACCGCCTCCGCCGCCGGCCGGCACGCCGTCACCGTCAGCACCCTGCGCCGGGACCAGGGCGGCCCGCGCCGGTTCCGTACCGCACTCGCCGAGGCCTACGTACAGGGCGTGCACATCGACTGGGCCCAGGCGTTCCCCGCCGCCCCGGCCGGCCGGATGCCCCTGCCGACCTACCCCTTCCGGAGCACCGGCGGCGCCGCCGACGACCGGGCCCCGTACGGCCGGCTCGCCGACCTCCCCGAGGCCGAACGCGAGCGCACCGCCGCCGCACTCGTCCGCTCCGTGACCGCCGCGCTGCTCAGCCTCCCCGACCCGGCCGCCGTCGGCGCCGGACAGGCCTTCCGCGACCTCGGCCTGGACTCCGTCACCGCCGTCGAACTGCGCAACCGGCTCGCCGGGGCCACCGGCCTCGCCCTGCCGCACACCGTCGTCTTCGACCACCCCACCCCCCGCTCGCTGACCGCCCGCATCATCGCCGAAGCCCTCGGCACCCGCGACGAGGCCGCCGACGACACCACCACGGCCGCCTGGGACGAACCCGTCGCCATCGTCGCCATGAGCTGCCGCCTGCCCGGCGGCATCGACACTCCCGAAGCCCTGTGGCAGCTGCTAGCCGAGGGCGGCGACGCCGTGTCCGCCCTGCCCGGCGACCGCGGCTGGGACGTCGAAGGCCTCTACGACCCGGAGCCCGGCCGCCCCGGCCGCTACTACCAGCGCGAAGCGGCACTGCTCCACGAAGCCGCCGACTTCGACCCGGAGTTCTTCGGGATCTCCCCGCGCGAGGCCCTCGCCATGGACCCGCAGCAGCGGCTCCTCCTGGAGACCGGCTGGGAGGTGCTGGAACGCGCGGGCATCGACCCCGCCACCCTGCGCGGCACCCGTACCGGCACCTTCGTCGGAGCCATGACCCAGGACTACGGGCCCCGGCTATACGAGGCACCCGAGGACGTCAGCGGCTACCTGCTGACCGGTAACACCGCCAGCGTCGCCTCCGGACGCCTCGCCTACACCTTCGGCTTCGAGGGTCCCGCCGTCACCGTCGACACCGCCTGCTCGTCCTCGCTGGTCGCCCTGCACCTGGCCGCCCAGTCGCTGCGCACCGGCGAATGCTCGCTGGCCCTGGCGGGCGGCGTCACCGTCCTGCCGTCGGCGGGCTCCTTCATCGAGTTCAGCAAGCAGCGCGCGCTGGCCCCCGACGGGCGCTCCAAGGCCTTCTCCGCCGACGCCGACGGGTTCGGCCTCGCCGAGGGCGCCGGAATGGTCCTGCTGGAACGCCTCTCGGACGCCCGCCGCAACGGCCACCGGGTCCTGGCCGTCGTACGCGGCTCCGCGATCAACCAGGACGGCGCTTCGAACGGCCTCACCGCCCCCAGCGGCCCCGCACAGCAGCGGGTCATCCGCCAGGCACTGGCCAACGCGGGACTGACGGGCGGCGACGTCGACGTGGTCGAGGCGCACGGCACCGGAACCAAGCTCGGCGACCCCATCGAAGCGCAGGCACTCCTGGCCACGTACGGCCAGGACCGGCCGGCGGACCGCCCCCTGTGGCTCGGGTCGCTCAAGTCCAACATCGGCCACACGCAGGCCGCCGCGGGCATCGCGGGCGTACTGAAGACGGTGCTGGCCCTCCAGCACGGCACCCTCCCCAAGACCCTGCACGCCGATACGCCGTCCCCCCACATCGACTGGACGTCCGGCCGCGTACGGCTGCTCGGCGAGGCGGCCGACTGGCCCGCGACCGGCCGCCCGCGCCGCTCCGGCGTGTCCTCGTTCGGGATCAGCGGCACCAACGCGCACGCCATCATCGAAGAAGCCCCGACCGCCCCCGAGACCGCCGACCCCGAGACCCCGGAGGCCCCGGCCGGCGAAGCCGCCCCCGCCGCGGGCCCCGTGCCGTGGCTGCTGTCGGCCCGCACCGCCGAGGCGCTCACCGCCCAGGCAGGCGCCCTCCTCGCCCACACCCGGACCCACCCCGGCACCCGCCCCGCCGACACGGGCCACTCGCTCGCCACCACCCGCGCGGCGTTCGAGCACCGCGCCGTCGTCGTCGGCACCACCGAAGCGGAACTGACCGAAGGACTGCGGGCACTGGCGGAAGGCGGCACCTCGCCCCGCACCGTCCAGGGCGCCGCTGCCGATGACCGCCGCGTCGTGTTCGTCTTCCCCGGCCAGGGCTCCCAGTGGGCCGGCATGGCCGTTGACCTCCTCGACACCTCAGCGGTCTTCCGCGAGCGGATGCGCGCCTGCGGCGAGGCCCTCGCCCCGTACGTGGACTGGTCCTTGGAAGACGTCCTGCGCGGGGCACCCGGCGCTCCCGCCCTCGACAGCGCCGACGACGTCGTCCAGCCCGCGCTGTGGGCCGTCATGGTCTCCCTCGCCGAACTGTGGCGTTCCTTCGGCGTCCACCCCGCGGCCGTCATCGGCCACTCCCAGGGCGAGATCGCCGCCGCCGCCGTGTCCGGCGCCCTCGGCCTCGACGACGCGGCCCGCGTCGTCGCCCTCCGCAGCCGCCTCCTGTCCAGGCTCGCCGGGCTCGGCGGCATGGTCTCCGTACCCGAGCCCCTCGCCGACGTCACCCGGCGCCTGGAACGGTGGGGCGACCGGCTCGGCATCGCCGCGGTCAACGGACCCCGCTCCACCGTCGTCTCCGGCGACGCCGACGCCCTCGACGAACTCCTCACCACCTGCACCGCCGACGGGGTCCGGGCCAAGCGGGTCCCCGTCGACTACGCCTCGCACTCCGCCCACGTCGAGATCATCGAGGCCGAACTCGCCGAGGCACTCGCCGGCATCACCCCCGAGCCCCCGCAGGTGCCCTTCTACTCCACCGTCACCGGCGAGCCCGTCACCACCGCGGACCTCGGCGCCGCCTACTGGTACACCAACCTCCGCACCACCGTGCGGTTCGAGCCCGCCGTCCGCCGGCTGATGGAGGACGGCCACCAGGTCTTCGTCGAGTGCAGCCCGCACCCCGTCCTCGCCATCGGCCTCCAGGAGACCGCCGAGGCAGCCGGCGCCACCGCCGACGTCGTCGCCTCGCTGCGCCGCGGCGACGGCGGACCGGCCCGCTTCCTGACCTCGCTCGCCGACGCGTACGTCCGCGGCGTCCCCACCGACTGGTCCGCCGCCTTCGCCGGACTGCGCCCCCGGACCGTCGCCCTGCCCACCTACCCCTTCCAGCGGCGCCGGTTCTGGCTCGACGCCGCCCCGGCCACACCCGCCGCGGGCACCGGCACCGCCGCCTACAGCGACGAGGAGACCCGCTTCTGGACGGCCGTCGAGAACGCCGACGTACAGGCCCTGACCAGCTCGCTGGAACTGGCCCCCGACGCGTCCCTCGACCACATGGTCGACCGGCTCGCCCACTGGCGGCGCCGGACCACCGAGACCACCCTCGTCGACAACTGGCGCTACCGCGTCACCTGGACGCCCACGGCCACCCAGGCCCAGCGCGGCAGCAGGTCCCCGCTGACCGGCACCTGGCTGCTCGTCACCGCCGCCGCCCACCACGACAGCGCCGACACCACCGCCGTCCACGACGCCCTCACCGCACGGGGCGCCCGCGTCGAACGCATCACCCTCGACCCGGCCACCGACAGCGACCGGGAGAGCGCCGCCCGGCGCCTCACCGACCACCTGAACCAGGCCGGACTGGACACCGACCAGGTCAGCGGGGTGCTCTCGCTGCTCGCCACGACCGCCGGGGACGCCGACACCCTGCCCGGACACCGTGTCCTGCCCGCCCTCGCCGCCACCCTCGCCCTCGTCCAGGCCCTCGGCGACACCGGCATCGGCGCCCCCCTCTGGTGCGCCACCTCCGGCGCCGTCTCCACCGGACCCGCCGACCCGCCCCGCCACCCCGCACAGGCCCAGCTGTGGGGCCTCGGCCGGGTCGTCGGCGCGGAATCCCCCCAGCGCTGGGGCGGCCTCGTCGACCTCCCCGAAACCCTGGACGAACGCACCCTCGACCACCTCACCGCACTCCTCGCCGACTCCGACTCCGGCTCCGGCTCCGGATCCGACGGCGAGGACGAGATCGCCGTACGCGCCACCGGAACCCTCGCCCGCCGCCTCGTACGGGCGGACACCCACACCACCGCCCCCTCGCCCGAGTACGTCCTGGCACGCCCCCACGGCACCGTCCTGATCACCGGCGGCACCGGCACCCTCGGCGCCCACGTCGCCCGCTGGCTCGCCCGCTGCGGAGCCGCACACCTCGTCCTCACCAGCCGCAGCGGCCCCGCCGCGCCCGGCGCCACCGAACTCCGCGACGAACTCACCGCCCTCGGCACCCGCACCACCATCGCCACCTGCGACGTCACCGACCGCGACGACCTCCGCCGGCTCCTGGACTCCCTGCCCGCGGAACACCCCCTCACCGGCGTCATCCACGCCGCGGGCGTCCTCGACGACGGCGTCATCGACGCCATGACCACCGAACGCCTCGCACACGTCCTGCGCCCCAAGGTCGACGCCGCACTCCACCTGCACGACCTCACCGCCGGGCACGACCTGGACTTCTTCGTCCTCTTCTCCTCCATCGCCGGCGTCGTCGGCAACGGCGGCCAAGGCGGCTACGCCGCGGGCAACGCCTTCCTCGACGCCCTCGCCCACCAGCGCCGCGCCCAGGGCCTCCCCGCCACCGCCATCGCCTGGGGCTCCTGGGGCAGCGGCCGCATGATGGGAGACCTCGCCGAACAGCACCTCACCCGGCGCGGCATCCTCCCCATGCCCGCCGACCTCGGCATCGCGGCCCTGCGCCGGGCCATGGAACACCACGACACGGCCGTCACCCTCGCCGACATCGACTGGGACCGCTTCGTCCCCGCCTTCGCGATCAGCGGCGACTACCCGCTGCTGCGCCGGCTCCCCGAAGCACAACGCCTCCTCGACACCGCCGGCACCCCCGCCACCACCGCCGCGGGCGGCCCCGCGCTCGCGCAGCGGCTGACCGGACTGTCCGACACCGAACAGCTCCGGGCCGTCGTCGAACTCGTCCGCACCCAGGCCGCCACCGTCCTCGGACACGCCGGCGTCGACGCCATCGCACCCCGACGCGCCTTCCGTGACACCGGATTCGACTCCCTCACCGCGATCGAGCTGCGCAACCGGTTGGCCGGCGCAACCGGCATGCGCCTGCCCACCACCGTCGTCTTCGACTACCCCAACCCGACGGAACTCGCCGGATACCTCCACGCCCAGATCTCCGGCAGCCCGCAGGCCGGCCCCGCCGCCGCACCGCTCACCCGGCCCGCCGACGACGACGAGCCGATCGCCATCGTCGCGATGAGCTGCCGCTTCCCGGGAGGCGTGACCTCCCCCGAGGAACTGTGGAAGATCCTCGACGAGGGCCAGGACGTCCTCTCCGGATTCCCCGAGAACCGCGGCTGGCAGCTCGACTCCCTCTACCACCCCGACCCGGAACACCCCGGCACCACGTACGCCCGCGAAGGCGGATTCCTCCACGACGCGGGCGAGTTCGACGCCGGATTCTTCGGTATCTCCCCGCGCGAGGCCCTCGCCATGGACCCCCAGCAGCGGCTGCTGCTCGAAGTCACCTGGGAAGCCTTCGAACGCGCCGGCATCGACCCCGCCACCCTCAAGGGCACCCGGTCCGGAGTCTTCATCGGCTCCAACGGACAGGACTACGCCTCGGGCCTGCGCAAGGCCCCCGAAGGCGTCGAGGGCTACCTGCTCACCGGCCGCGCCGCCAGCGTCGTGTCCGGCCGCCTCGCCTACACCTTCGGCCTCGAAGGCCCGGCCCTGACCGTCGACACGGCCTGCTCGTCCTCCCTCGTCGCACTCCACCTGGCCGTCCAGTCGCTGCGCCTGGGCGAATGCGAACTGGCTCTCGCGGGCGGCGTCACCGTCATGTCGGGCCCCGGAATCTTCGTCGAGTTCAGCCGCCAGCGCGGGCTGGCCCCCGACGGCCGCTGCAAGGCCTTCGCGGCCGCCGCCGACGGCACCGGCTGGGGCGAAGGCACCGGCATGCTCCTTCTGGAACGCCTCTCCGACGCCCGCCGCAACGGCCACCGGGTCCTGGCCGTCGTACGCGGCTCCGCGATCAACCAGGACGGCGCTTCGAACGGCCTCACCGCCCCGAACGGCCCCGCACAGCAGCGGGTCATCCGCCAGGCACTGGCCAACGCCGGTCTGTCCGCCACCGACGTCGACGTGGTCGAGGCGCACGGCACCGGCACCAAGCTCGGCGACCCCATCGAAGCGCAGGCACTGCTCGCCACGTACGGCCAGGACCGGCCGGCGGACCGGCCGCTGCGGCTCGGCTCGCTCAAGTCCAACATCGGCCACACCCAGGCCGCCGCCGGTGTCGCGGGCGTCATGAAGCTCGTACTGGCCCTCCAGCACGGAGAACTCCCCAAGACCCTGCACGTGGACGCGCCGACCCCGCACGTCGACTGGACGACGGGCGCGGTCGAGCTGCTGGCCGAGTCCGTGGCCTGGCCCGACGACCGCACGCACACCCGCCGGGGCGGCATCTCGGCCTTCGGCGTGAGCGGCACCAACGCCCACGTCATCATCGAACAGGCCCCCGCCCCGGAGACGGAGCCCGACACCACGGCAGCCCCTGCCGCACCGATGACGGCCGTCCCCTGGCTGCTCTCCGCGAACACCACCACCGCCCTGCGCGCCCAGGCCGACCGGCTGCGCACCTACCTCGCCGACCACCAGGACGCCACCCCGGCCGACATCGGCCTCTCCCTCGCCACGGGCCGTGCGGCCCTCCAGCGGCGCGCCGCCCTCGTGGGCACCGACCGCGACGAACTGCTCCGCGCACTGACGGCCCTCGCGGACGGACACCCCGCCGACGCCACGCCCCACGTCATCACCGGCGCCACCGACTCCGCCGGCGGAAACGACGGCGCGCGGACCGCGTTCCTGTTCTCGGGGCAGGGGAGCCAGCGGCTCGGGACGGGACGTGAACTGTACGCGGCCCACCCCGTGTTCGCGGATGCGTTCGACGCGGTGTGCGCTCATGTGGACACGCACCTCGAGCGTCCGCTGCGCGACGTCGTCTTCGGTGAGGACGCGGAGCTGCTGAACCGGACCGCCTACGCGCAGGCGGCGTTGTTCGCCGTCGAGGTGGCGTTGTTCCGGCTGGTGGAGTCGTGGGGGGTCCGGCCGGATCTGCTGGCCGGGCATTCGGTGGGCGAGTTCGCCGCGGCCCATGTGGCGGGGGTCTTCTCCCTCGAAGACGCGGCGGCCCTGGTGACAGCGCGCGGCCGCCTCATGCAGGCGCTCCCCGACCGGGGTGTCATGGTGGCGGTGCAGGCCTCGGAGGATGAGGTACGGGAACTGCTCGCCGGGTACGAGGAGCACGCGGGCATCGCGGCCGTCAACGGGCGGTCATCGGTGGTGGTTTCGGGTGCGGAGGGTGCCGTAGCGGCAGTCGTCGACCGGTTGTCGGCCGACGGCCGGAAGACGAAGGCCCTCGCCGTCTCGCACGCCTTCCACTCGCCGCTGATGGATCCGATGCTGGCCGAGTTCCGGGCCGTCGTGGAGAGCGTCTCCTTCGAGAGCCCGCGCGTGCCCGTCGTCTCCACCCTCACCGGGCGCCTGGTGGCGGGGGAGGAGTTCTGCTCCGTCGACTACTGGGTGCGCCACGTCCGCGAGGCGGTGCGCTTCGCCGACGCCGTCACCTCACTCGCGGGCGAGGGCGCGACCACCTTCCTGGAGATCGGCCCGGGCGGCGTTCTGACCGCCATGGCGCAGGACTCCTTGGACGACCACGCGGTCACGATCCCGCTCCTGCGCGCCGACCGCGCCGAGGACGTCGCCGTCACCACCGCCCTCGCCCACCTCCACGTCCACGGCACCCCCGTCGACTGGACGGCCGTCTTCGCCGGACACGGCGCCCGACGCGTCGACCTGCCCACCTACGCCTTCCAGCGCGAGCACTACTGGCTCCACGTCCCCGCGACCGCCGACGTCACCGCGATCGGTGTCGCCGACACCGAACACCCCATGCTCGGCGCCACCGTCGTGCTCCCCGACGGCGCCATCGTGCTGACGGGCCGGCTGTCGCTCGCCACGCATCCCTGGATCGCCGACCATGCCGTGTCCGGCGTCGTCCTCGTCCCCGGCACGGCCTTCGTGGAGCTGGCACTGCGCGCCGGACAGGAAGCAGGCTGCACGCAGATCGAGGAACTGACCCTGGAGGCGCCGCTCGTCCTCCCCGAGCACGGCGGGGTCCAGCTCCGCCTCACCGTCGGGGCACGAGACGCGTCCGGACGCTGCGCACTGGAGCTGTACTCCCGGCCGGAGGACACGTCCGGGGCACAGGACTGGACGCGGCACGCGGGCGGCACGCTGTCCGCCGAACCGCCGAAGCCCGCGCCCGCGTCGTCCGAACTCACCGTGTGGCCGCCGCAGGGAGCGGTACGGGTCACCACGGACGGCCTGTACGACCTGCTCGACGACCTCGGCTTCGGCTACGGCCCGGTCTTCCGGGGCCTGAAGGAGGCCTGGCGCCACGGCGACTCCCTGTACGCCGCCGCCGCGCTGCCCGAGGAGTCGGCGCCCGAAGCCTCCGCCTACGGCCTGCACCCCGCCCTCCTCGACGCCGGGCTCCACGCCTCCTGGCTCGGCCTGCTGTCCGGGACCGGGACCGGTCAGGGGCTGCTGCCGTTCTCCTGGAGCGACGTGCACCTGGAGGCCGCCGGCGCAGCCGCCGTACGGATCAAGCTGACCCCGGCCGGGACGGACGCCGTATCGGTCCTCGTCGCCGACGGATCGGGCCGGCCGCTCGCGACGATCGGCGCCCTCACCCTGCGCCCCGTCTCCGCCGACCGGCTGCGCCGGGCCGCGAATCCCCGTAACGACTCCCTCTTCCGCCTCGGCTGGACCCCGGCGGCCGTTCCGGCTGCCGGACCCGTGCCCGCGTTCGACGTGGCGGCGCCGGGCCGCCCGGCCACCGAAGGCGGTACGGCCGCCGAGGTACGGGCCGTGACCCACCGGACGCTCCGGCTGCTCCAGCAGCGGCTGGCCGAGGACCGGACCGACGCGCCGCCGCTCGTCCTGGTCACCCACAACGCCGTCGCGACGCACGCCGGTGAACGCGAAGCCCTCGACCCGGCCCAGGCCGCCGCCTGGGGCCTCGTCCGCTCGGCGCAGTCGGAGAACCCGGGGCGCTTCGTCCTCCTCGACCTGGATCCCGGCCTGGACCCGGACAGCGACCTCGGCCGGGAGCGCGTCCGCGCGGCCGTGAGCACGGGCGAACCGCAGCTCGCGGTGCGCGGCGGCACGGTCCTGCTGCCCCGCCTGGCGCGGACGACGCGCGACGGCGGCGACGGGCAGGAAGGCCCGGGCGCGACGACGTTCCCGGACGGCGGGACCGTCCTCGTCACGGGTGCGACCGGCACGCTGGGCCGCCTCGTCGCCCGGCACCTCGTCACCCGGCACGGAGTCCGGCACCTCGTACTGACCGGACGCCGGGGCCCGGCCGCCGACGGCGCCGCCGCCTTCGAGGCCGAACTGACCGGACTCGGCGCCCACGTCGTCACCGCCGCGTGCGACGTGGCCGACCGTGACGCGCTCGCCGCTCTGCTCGCGGCGATCCCCGCGGAGCACCCGCTGACCGGGGTGGTGCACGCGGCGGGCGTGACCGACGACGGGATCGTCCCCGCGCTCACCCCCGAGCGCGTCGACCACGTGCTCCGCCCCAAGGTGGACGCCGCACTCAACCTGCACGAACTCACCCGGGACACGGACCTGTCCGCGTTCGTGCTCTTCTCCTCCGTCTCCGCCACCCTCGGTGGCGCCGGACAGGCCAACTACGCCGCCGCGAACTCCTTCCTCGACGCCCTGGCCCAGCAGCGCCGCGCGGCCGGCCTGCCCGCCGTGTCCATGGCCTGGGGGCTGTGGGCCGAAGGCAGCGGGATGACCGGCAAGCTGGACACGGCCGACCTCGCACGCATCCGCCGCATGGGCCTGGTCGCCATGGACTCGGCCACCGGCCTCGCCCTGTTCGACGCCGCCTGCGCGGTCGGCGACGACGTCCTCTTCCCCGTCCCGCTCGACCATGCGGGGCTGCGCGTCCAGGCCGCCGACGACAAGGTCCCCGCACTGCTGCGCGGCCTCGTCACCACCCCGGTCCGCAAGGTCCGGGCCGTGAGCGACGACCCGGCCGTCGGGGCCGCCGACCGCGCCACCGCCCTCGCCCGGAGCCTGCACGGACTCCCCGAGACGGAGCAGGACCGCGTCCTCGCCGACCTGGTGCGCCTCCAGATCGCCACCGTGCTCGGCCACGCCTCACCGGACCAGGTCGAACCGGAACGCCAGTTCAGGGACCTCGGCTTCGACTCGCTCACCGCCGTCGAACTCCGGAACCTCCTCAACGCCGTCACCGGCACCCGGCTCCCCGCGACCCTGGTCTTCGACCACCCCACACCCCTGGCCCTCACCCGCTTCCTGCGCACCGAGATCCTCGGAGACGGTCCCGACGGGACCGGCAACCGTACGGCGACCCCTGTGAGCCCGCTGTCCGCCGGCCTCCCCGCCGTCGACGAGCCGATCGCGATCGTGGGGATGAGCTGCCGTTATCCGGGTGGGGTGCGGTCTCCGGAGGATCTGTGGCGGCTGGTCGCGGAGGGCGGGGACGCGGTGGGTGGTTTCCCGGCCGATCGTGGCTGGGCGTTGGATGCGCTGTACCACCCGGATCCGGATCATGCGGGGACGAGTTATGCGCGGGACGGTGGCTTCCTGTACGACGCGGCGGAGTTCGATGCCGGGTTCTTCGGGATCTCGCCGCGTGAGGCGCTCGCGATGGATCCGCAGCAGCGGCTGCTGCTGGAGACCTCGTGGGAGGCGTTCGAGCGGGCCGGGATCGACCCCGCCACGCTGCGCGGTTCGCGTACCGGAGTCTTCGCCGGGGTCATGTACCACGACTACGGCTCGCGCCTGTCCGCCGCACCCGACGGATTCGAGGGATACCTCGTCAACGGGAGCGCGGGCAGCATCGCCTCCGGCCGAGTGGCCTACACCTTCGGTCTGGAGGGGCCGGCGGTGACGGTGGACACCGCGTGCTCCTCGTCGCTGGTCGCGCTGCACCTGGCCGCGCAGTCCCTGCGCCAGGGGGAGTGCTCGATGGCCCTGGTCGGCGGGGTGACCGTCATGGCGACCCCGAACGTCTTCGTGGAGTTCAGCCGCCAGCGCGGGCTGGCCGCCGACGGCCGCTGCAAGGCCTTCTCGGCCTCGGCCGACGGCACCGGCTGGGCCGAGGGCGCGGGCATGCTGCTCGTGGAGCGCCTCTCGGACGCCCGCCGCAACGGCCACCAGGTGCTGGCCGTCGTACGCGGCTCCGCGATCAACCAGGACGGCGCCTCCAACGGCCTCACCGCCCCGAACGGGCCGGCGCAGCAGCGCGTCATCCGGCAGGCCCTCGCGCAGGCCGGGCTGTCCGCCACCGACGTCGACGCCGTCGAGGCCCACGGCACGGGCACCACCCTGGGCGACCCCATCGAAGCTCAGGCGCTGCTGGCCACGTACGGCCAGGACCGGCCGGAGGACCAGCCCCTGTGGCTGGGCTCCCTCAAGTCCAACATCGGTCACACGCAGGCTGCCGCGGGTGTGGCGGGTGTGATCAAGATGGTGATGGCGATGCGTCACGGTGTGCTGCCGAGGACGTTGCACGTGGACGAGGCGTCGCCGCACGTCGACTGGTCGGCGGGCGCGGTCAAGCTGTTGACCGAGCCGGTGGAGTGGGCGGAGTACGGTCGTCCGCGCCGGGCGGGCGTGTCCTCGTTCGGTGTCAGCGGCACCAACGCGCACGTCGTCATCGAGCAGCCGGCACCCGGCGACGAGCCGGAGACCGCCACGGCGGCGGGCGGTGCGCTCGCGTGGTCGCTGTCCGCCAAGGACCCGGCGGCCCTGCGCGAGCAGGCCGCACGCCTGCTGACGCACCTGACGGAACACCCGGACCTCGCCCCCGCCGACGTCGCCCTGTCCCTGGCGACCTCCCGGGCCGTACTCGGCCTGCGGTCCGCGGTCGTCGGCACCGGCCGCGAAGAACTCCTGAGCGGCCTGGCCGCCCTCGCCTCGGCCCGCCCGGCGCCCGGCGCGCTCCTGCGCGGTGAGACGTCGACCGGAGCACCCGCAGGGGGGAACCGGACCGCGTTCCTGTTCTCGGGGCAGGGGAGCCAGCGCCTCGGGATGGGGCGTGAACTGTACGCGGCCTTCCCGGTGTTCGCCGCAGCCTTCGACGAGGTCTGCTCCGCACTGGACCCGCACCTCGAACAGCCCCTGAAGAGCCTGGTGTTCGGCGACGACACGGAGCTGCTGAACCGGACCGGCTCCACGCAGCCGGCGTTGTTCGCCGTCGAAGTGGCCCTGTTCCGGCTCGTGGAGTCCTGGAGCGTGCGGCCGGACTTCCTGGCCGGTCATTCGGTGGGTGAGTTCGCGGCCGCGCATGTGGCGGGGGTGTTCTCGCTCGAAGACGCGGCGCGGCTGGTGGTGGCGCGCGGCCGTCTGATGCAGGCGCTCCCGGCGGGGGGCGTCATGGTCGCGGTACAGGCTTCCGAGGACGAGGTACGGGAACTGCTGGCCGGTCACGAGGACCGTGCGGGTATCGCCGCCGTCAACGGGCCCTCTTCGGTGGTGGTTTCGGGCGCTGAAGACGCGGTGGCCGCGGTCGTGGAGCGGCTGGAGGCACAGGGCCGCAGGACGAAGGCCCTCGCCGTCTCGCACGCCTTCCACTCGCCGTTGATGGATCCGATGCTGGCCGAGTTCCGGGCCGTCGTGGAGAGCGTCTCCTTCGAGAGCCCGCGCGTGCCCGTCGTCTCCACCCTCACCGGGCGCCTGGTGGCGGGGGAGGAGTTCTGTTCCGTCGACTACTGGGTGCGTCACGTCCGCGAGGCGGTGCGCTTCGCCGACGCCGTCGTCTTCCTCGCCGACGAGGGCGTCCGTACCTTCCTGGAGATCGGGCCGGGCGGTGTCCTGACCGCCATGGCGCAGGACTCCTTGGACGACCATGCGGTCACGATCCCGCTCCTGCGCGCCGACCGCGCCGAGGACGTCGCCGTCACCACCGCCCTCGCCCAGCTCCATGTCCACGGCATACCCGTCGACTTGACGGCCGCCCACGCCGGGCACGGCGCCCGGCGCGTCGACCTGCCCACTTACGCCTTCCAGTACGCGCACTACTGGCTCGACGCACCGACCGCCCCCGGCGATGTCGCCGCGGCCGGCCTGGCCGCCGCCGGGCACGCCCTGTTCGGAGCGGTAGCCCTGCTGCCGGACGGCGCCGGGGCGCTGCTGACCGGGCGGCTGTCGCTGGCCACGCACCCCTGGCTGGCGGACCACACCGTCTCCGGCGTGACGCTGCTGCCGGGAACCGCCTTCCTGGAGATGGCCGTCCGGGCCGGCGACGAGCTGGGCTGCGGCCGCGTCGACGAACTCACCCTCGCCGCACCCCTGGTGCTCCCCGAGCACGGCGCGGTCCAGGTGCGGGTCGTGGTCGGCGCCGCCGAGGACGACCCGGACCGGCGCACGGTACGGATCTACTCGCGCCCCGACGCCATGGACGAGGCCGCCACGGTCCTTCCCTGGACCCGCCACGCCACAGGGTTCCTCGTACCGGACACGGAGGGGGCAGCCGCGTTCGCCGCGACGGCGGACGCCTGGCCGCCGGCCGACGCCACCGCCGTCGACATCCACGACCGCTACGGGCAGCTGGCCGAGGCGGGATTCGGCTACGGGCCCGTGTTCCAGGGCCTGCGCGCGGTGTGGCGGCGCGGGGACGACGAGCTCTTCGCCGAGGTCGGGCTGCCCGAGGACACCTCGGTCGCCGGTTTCGCCCTGCACCCCGCGCTCCTCGACGCGGCGTTGCACGCCATGACCGTGGGCGAGTTCCTCGCGGCGGGCCACGAAGGCCGGCTGCCGTTCGCCTGGGGCGGCGTGAGCGTCCACGGGACCGGCGCCGAAACGCTGCGGGTCCGCCTGACCCGGGCCCCCTCCGGGCCGGACGCGGTGGCGCTGGAGATCGCCGACGGCCTGGGCCGGCCCGTGGCATCGGTGGACTCCCTGACCCTGCGGGCCGTCACTCCCGGGCAACCCTCGCCGCTCCGGGACGCCCTGTTCCGGGTGGACTGGGAGCGGTACGAGCCGGTCCCGGGCGCGGAGCCCGCGGGCGTGGTGCTGTGCGAGGACCTGCCGGCTGCGGATCCCGGGCCGGAAGCCGTGGCCGTCGCGGTGCAGGGCCCGTCCGGCGGAGGCGAGGACGACGCGTCGGCCGCCTCGGCCGCGCGGCGGGTGCTGGACCTGCTCCAAGAATGGCTGCGGGAGGACCGGTTCGCGGCATCGCGCCTGGTCGTCGTGACGCGAGGTGCTGTGACCGCATCGGCCTCCGCCGCCGATGTGGATGCGGCGCAGGCCGCCGTGTGGGGACTCGTGCGCTCGGCGCAGTCGGAGAACCCCGGCCGGTTCGTCCTCGTGGACGTCGACACCGACGCCCCGGGCACCGCCCCGCTGGCCGCCGCGGTCGCCTCGGGTGAACCGCAGCTGGCGGTCCGCGACGGCGCGCTGTTCGTCCCGCGTCTGACGCGGGCCGCCGACACCACCGCCGACACCACCGCCGACACCACCGACGATGCCGCCGCCGATGCCGCCGACACGGGCCGCCGCCCCGCCTTCTCGGCCGAAGGGACGGTCCTGGTGACCGGCGCCTCCGGTGCGCTGGGGCAGCTCGTCGCCCGCCACCTGGTCACCGCGTACGGGGTGCGGCACCTGCTGCTGGCGAGCCGCCGCGGTCCCGACGCCGCGGGCGCGCCGGAGTTCGCCGCGGAACTGCGGACGCTGGGCGCCGACGTACGGACCGTCCGCTGTGACGTCGCGGACCGTACGGCGCTGGCCGCGCTCCTGGCCTCGGTACCGGCCGACCAGCCGCTGACCGGGGTGGTGCACGCGGCCGGCGTGACCGACGACGGGATCGTCCCCGCACTCACCCCCGACCGCGTCGACCGCGTCTTCCGCCCCAAGGCCGACGCTGCCCTGCACCTCCACGAGCTGACCCGCGACGCCGACCTCACCGCCTTCGTCCTCTTCTCCTCCGCCGCCGGCACCCTCGGCAGCGCCGGACAGGGCAACTACGCGGCCGCGAACTCCTTCCTCGACGCCCTCGCCGAAACCCGGCGCGCCACCGGACTGCCCGCCGTGTCGATCGCCTGGGGCCTGTGGGCGCAGACCAGCGCCCTCACGGCCGACCTGGCCGTCGCGGACCGGCACAGGATCAGCCGGTCCGGACTGGTCGCCCTGGAGGCACAGGAGGGCCTGGCGCTCTTCGACGCCGCCTGCCGCTCCGACCTCGCCACCGTCGTCCCCGTACGACTGGACTTCGGTGCACTCCAGGCGCAGGCCCGCGCCGGAACGCTGCCCCCGCTGTTCCGGAAACTGGTACGCGGCTCCGTACGGCGTGCGCTCCACGGCACGCACCCGAACACGACGGAGTCCTCGCTCGCCGACCGGATCGCTGCCCTGCCGGCCGCCGAGCGGCACGCCGTCGTCCTCGACCTGGTCCGGACCCAGGTGGCCGCGGTACTCGGACACGAATCCGTCCGGTCGGTCGCGGTGGACCGGCAGTTCAGGGACCTCGGCTTCGACTCGCTCACCGCCGTCGAACTCCGCAACTCCCTCAACACGGCCACCGGCCTGCGACTGCCCGCGACCCTGGTCTTCGACCACCCCACCCCCGAAGCGCTCACCCGGTCCCTGCTGACCGAACTCGTCGGCACGGAGTCCGGTGCCGCGGAGCACGCTCCGGCACCGGTCGCCGCCGCCGACGAGCCGATCGCGATCGTGGGGATGAGCTGCCGTTATCCGGGTGGGGTGCGGTCTCCGGAGGATCTGTGGCGGCTGGTCGCGGAGGGCGGGGACGCGGTGGGTGGTTTCCCGGCCGATCGTGGCTGGGCGTTGGATGCGCTGTACCACCCGGATCCGGATCATGCGGGGACGAGTTATGCGCGGGACGGTGGCTTCCTGTACGACGCGGCGGAGTTCGATGCCGGGTTCTTCGGGATCTCGCCGCGTGAGGCGCTCGCGATGGATCCGCAGCAGCGGCTGCTGCTGGAGACCTCGTGGGAGGCGTTCGAGCGGGCCGGGATCGACCCCGCCACGCTGCGCGGTTCGCGTACCGGAGTCTTCGCCGGGGTCATGTACCACGACTACGGATCACAGCTCGGCGGACCCGTACCCGAAGGCCTCGAAGGACACCTCGGCATGGGGACGTCCGGCAGCGTGGCTTCGGGACGGCTCTCCTACACCTTCGGCCTGGAGGGGCCGGCGGTGACGGTGGACACCGCGTGCTCCTCGTCGCTGGTCGCCCTGCACCTGGCGGCCCAGGCCCTGCGCCAGGGGGAGTGCTCGATGGCCCTGGTCGGCGGGGTGACCGTCATGGCGACCCCGAACACGTTCGTCGAGTTCAGCCGCCAGCGCGGACTGGCCGCCGACGGCCGCTGCAAGGCCTTCTCCGCGCACGCCGACGGCACCGGATGGGCCGAAGGCGTCGGCATGCTGCTCGTGGAGCGGCTTTCAGACGCCCGCCGCAACGGCCACCACGTCCTGGCGGTGGTGCGCGGCAGCGCGGTCAACCAGGACGGTGCCTCGAACGGGCTGACCGCCCCGAACGGGCCGGCGCAGCAGCGCGTCATCCGGCAGGCCCTCGCACAGGCCGGGCTGTCCGCCACGGATGTCGACGCCGTCGAGGCCCACGGCACGGGCACCACGCTCGGCGACCCGATCGAAGCTCAGGCGCTCCTGGCCACGTACGGCCAGGACCGGCCGGAGGACCAGCCCCTGTGGCTGGGCTCCCTCAAGTCCAACATCGGCCACACCCAGGCCGCCGCAGGCGTCGCGGGCGTGATCAAGATGGTCGAGGCCATGCGGCACGGCATCCTGCCCAAGACCCTGCACGCCGACGAGCCGTCGCCGCACATCGACTGGTCGTCCGGATCGGTACGGCTGCTCACCGAACCGGTCGAATGGGCGGAGCACGGGCGTCCCCGCCGCTCGGCCGTATCGTCCTTCGGCGTCAGCGGCACCAACGCGCACGTCGTCCTCGAACACGTACCGAGCCCGGAACCCGCACCGCCCGCCGAGAACGCGCCGGCGCCCGGAGCCGTCCCGTGGCTGCTCTCGGCGAAGGACGAGATGTCCCTGCGCGCTCAGGCGCAGCGCCTCGCGTCCCATCTCGACGCGCACCCGGACCTGGGCATCGCGGAGGTCGGGCGCTCCCTCGCCACGACGCGTGCGGCGATGGAGAGGCGTGCGGCGGTCGTCGGCACTCGGCGCGAGGACCTGTTGGAGGGCTTGACGTCCCTCGCCGCCGGCCGCCCGGCAGCCGGAGTCGTACACGGTGAGACGTCGACCGGAGCGCCCGCAGGGGGGAACCGGACCGCGTTCCTGTTCTCGGGGCAGGGGAGCCAGCGGCTCGGGATGGGACGTGAACTGCACGCCGCCTTCCCGGTGTTCGCCGAGGCCTTCGACGGGGTCTGCTCCGCGCTGGACGCACACCTCGAACTGCCGCTGCGCGATGTGGTGTTCGGCGAGGACGCCGAGCTGCTGAACCGGACCACGTACACGCAGCCGGCGTTGTTCGCCGTCGAGGTGGCGTTGTTCCGGCTGGTGGAGTCGTGGGGGGTCCGGCCGGATCTGCTGGCCGGGCATTCGGTGGGCGAGTTCGCCGCGGCCCATGTGGCGGGGGTCTTCTCCCTCGAAGACGCGGCGGCCCTGGTGACAGCGCGCGGCCGCCTCATGCAGGCGCTCCCCGACCGGGGTGTCATGGTCGCCGTGCAGGCCTCGGAGGACGAGGTACGGGAACTGCTGGCCGGTCACGAGGACCGTGCGGGTATCGCCGCCGTCAACGGGCCCTCTTCGGTGGTGGTTTCGGGCGCTGAAGACGCGGTGGCCGCGGTCGTGGAGCGGCTGGAGGCACAGGGCCGCAGGACGAAGGCCCTCGCCGTCTCGCACGCCTTCCACTCGCCGTTGATGGATCCGATGCTGGCCGAGTTCCGGGCCGTCGTGGAGAGCGTCTCCTTCGAGAGCCCGCGCGTGCCCGTCGTCTCCACCCTCACCGGGCGCCTCGTCCCGGCGGAGGAGTTCTGTTCCGTCGACTACTGGGTGCGTCACGTCCGCGAGGCCGTGCGCTTCGCCGACGCCGTCACCTCCCTCGCGGGCGAGGGCGCGACCACCTTCCTGGAGATCGGCCCGGGCGGCGTTCTGACCGCGCTGGTCCAGGACGTCCTGGACGAAGCCCACACGGTCACCGTCCCCCTCCTGCGCGCCGACCGCGCCGAGGCCCTGGCGGTCACGACCGCCCTCGCTCACCTCCACGTCCACGGCACCCCCGTCGACTGGACGGCCGTCTTCGCCGGACACGCCGCCCAACACGTCGACCTGCCCACCTACGCCTTCCAGCGTCGCCGCTACTGGCTCGCGGCGGGTTCCCCCGCCGGTGACGTGGCGTCGGCCGGGCTCGTCGCGGCCGAACACTCCCTGCTGGGCGCGGCCGTCACCCTCGCGGACGGTGACGGGGCCCTGCTCACCGGCCGGCTGTCGCTCGACACGCACCCGTGGCTCGCCGACCACACGGTCATGGACACAGTCCTGCTGCCCGGCACCGCCCTGGTGGACGTGGCGCTGCGCGCCGCCGACGAGGTGGGCTGCGACCGCGTCGACGAGCTGACCCTCGGCGCCCCGCTCGTCCTGCGCGAGCAGGGGGCCGTACGGCTCCAGGCCGTCGTCGGCGGGCCGGACGCGACCGGGCACCGTACGGTCAACGTCTACTCCCGTCCCGAGAGCGCCGACACCGTCGAGCCGTGGACCTGCCACGCGACCGGTGTCGTGTCCGTGGACGCACGGCCCCAGGCGCAGGGCGAACCGCCGCACGACCTCGTCGACTGGCCCGCCTCCCGGGCCGACCGGCTGGACACCGGCGGCGCGTACGAGCGGCTGGCCGGCCTCGGCTTCGGCTACGGACCCGTCTTCCAGGGCCTGCACGGCCTGTGGCGGCGCGGCGACGAGGTGTTCGCCGACGTACGACTGCCCGCCGGGACGCGGGTCGAGGGCTTCGGGGTCCACCCGGCCCTGCTCGACTCCGCACTCCACGCGATCGGCCTCGGCGGCCTGCTGCCCGACGCCGGACAGGGACGGATCCCCTTCGCCTGGAGCGGCGTGACGGTCCACGCCACCGGAGCGACGGCCCTGCGGGTCAGGATCACCCCGGCCGGCGCCGACGCGGTGGCCCTGTGGGCGACCGACGGGGCGGGCCGGCCCGTGGCCTCGGTCGACTCCCTGGTACTGCGCCCCGTCTCGACGGAACAACTCGCCCGGGCGGGCCGCGAGCACGGGCGGTACGACTCCCTCTACCGCGTCGACTGGACCCCCCTTCCCCGCACCTCGGAGGACCCCGTGAGCGAACCGGGAGAGCAGTGGACCCTCATCGGCGGCGACGACGGTCTGCGCGCCGCCCTGGAGGACTCCGGCGCGAGCGTCTCCTCCCACCCCGGACCGGACGGGGCGACGGGGGCACTGCCGGGCGTCGTGCTCGCGGCCGTCGACGTCCACCCCGACGGCGACCACCCGGTGGCGCACGCCCACGCGACCGCGCACCGGACCCTGGACCTCCTCCAGCGGTGGCTCGCCGACGAGCGGCACGCCCGCACCCGGCTGGTCGTCCTGACCAGCAACGCGGTCGTCGCCAAGGACCGGGACCAGGAGGACCGCGACAAGGAGGTCGACCCGGCGCAGGCAGCGATCTGGGGCCTGGTGCGTTCGGCGCAGTCGGAGAACCCCGGCCGGTTCGTCCTCGTCGACCTGGACCGCGACGCCGCCTCCGTACGGGCGCTGCCCGCACTGCTGGCCTCGGGTGAGGAACAGTTCGCCGTACGCGGCGGGTCGGTGCTCGTGCCCCGGCTGGCCCGCGCCGAGAACCAGGCCCCGCTCGGCGACGTCAGCCCCGCGTTCACGGCCGCCGGCACGGTCCTCGTCACCGGAGCCTCCGGCCTGCTGGGACGCCACCTCGCGCGGCACCTCGTCACCGGGCACGGCGTACGGAACCTGCTGCTCGTCAGCCGCACCGGCGGCCGGGCCGCGGGCATGGCCGAACTGGAGGCGGAACTCGCCGCACAGGGAGCCCGGGTCACCGTGGCCGCCTGCGACGTCGCCGACCGCGAAGCCCTGGCACGGCTGCTGGCGGCGATCCCCGCCGAACACCCCCTGACCGCAGTGGTGCACGTGGCGGGAGTGACCGACGACGGCATCGTCACCAGCCTCACCGCCGAACGCATCGACCGGGTGTTCCGGCCCAAGGTCGACGCCGCCCTGCACCTGGACGAACTCACCCGCGACATGGAACTCTCCGCGTTCGTCCTCTTCTCCTCCGCGGCCGGTGTCTTCGGCGCGGCGGGCCAGGGCAACTACGCCGCCGCCAACTCCTTCCTCGACGCACTCGCCCAGCAGCGCCGCGCGGCCGGCCTGCCCGCCGTATCACTGGCCTGGGGGCTGTGGGCCGAGAGCAGCGGGATCACCGGCGCGCTGAGCGACGCGGACCGCGGCCGCATGGCCCGGAGCGGGGTACTGCCCCTGGCCACCGACGAGGCCCTCGCACTCTTCGACGCGGCGACGGCCCACTCCCCGAGCGCGGTGGTTCCCGTACGGCTGAACCGGACGGAGCTGCGCAGCCAGGCCGCCGCCGGCGCCCTGCCCGCCCTGCTCACCTCGCTGGTCCGGGTCCCGGCCCGGCGTACGGCCCCCGGCGCGGCAGCGCCGGGCGGACCGGACACCGGCACGCAGGCCGGGGCCGGGGAGCGGGAACTCCCGGCCCGCCTGGCCCGCCTCACCGACGCCGAACAGCGCAAGCTGCTGCTCGACCTGGTGTGCGAGCACGTCGCCGCGGTCCTCGACCTCTCCTCGCCCCGGGCCGTCCGGCCCGGACAGGCCCTGCGCGACCTCGGCTTCGACTCACTGACCGCCGTCGAGTTCCGCAACCGGCTCGGCCAGGACACCGGGCTGCGGCTGCCGCCCACGCTCGTCTTCGACTACCCGACCCCGGCCGAACTCGTCGAGTACCTCAAGGCCGAGGCCGCCCCGTCCGGCCCCGGCGTCACCGGGATGCTCGCCGAACTCGACCGGATCGGGACGGCCTTGCGGACCACGGCGGACGCCGGTGCCGAAGGCCGCGACGCCATCACCGCGCGGCTGCGGGAACTCCTCGACCAGTGGGCCACCGCTCCCGGCACGGAGACCGCCGACGCGGCCGATTCCCCGGCCGTGGCGGAGGAACTCGACGCCGCCACGGACGACGAGATGTTCGAGTTCATCGGCAAGGAGTTCGGGATCTCCTGAACCACGGAGTCGGCGGCGACCCGCCGCGCACCGCCCATCTGCCGGCTTCCGGCCCCACCAGCTCGACGTAAAAGGTGACTCAGGTGTCCGACCTCCAGGCCAACCTCCAGGCGAACAACAACGAGGAAAAGCTCCGCTACTTCCTCAAGCGGGTATCGGCCGACCTCCACGAGGCCCGCGAGCGGCTGCGGGACCTCGACGCGGCACAGCACGAGCCGATCGCCATCGTCGCGATGAGCTGCCGTTTCCCCGGCGGCATCACCTCACCCGAGGGCCTCTGGCAGTTCCTCGCGGACGGCGGGGACGCCATCACCGCCTTCCCCGCCGACCGCGGCTGGGACCTCGAGTCCCTCTACGACCCCGACCCGGACAGCCGTGGCACCAGCCACGTCCGGGACGGCGGATTCCTCGACGGGATCGACCTCTTCGACGCCGGCCTCTTCGACATCTCGCCGCGCGAGGCCCTCACCATGGACCCCCAGCAGCGCCTGTTGCTGGAGTCCTGCTGGGAGACGTTCGAACGGGCCGGAATCGACCCCACGACCCTCAAGGGCAGCCGTACCGGCGTGTTCACGGGCGTGATGTACCACGACCACACCTCGGTGCTCGCCCAGGCCGTCGAGGACGTCGACGGCTACATCGGCACGGGCAGCGCCGCGAGCGTCGTATCCGGACGGGTCTCGTACACCTTCGGACTGGAAGGGCCCGCGGTGACCGTCGACACCGCGTGCTCCTCCTCCCTGGTCGCCCTGCACCTCGCCGTCCAGGCTCTCCGGCGGGGCGAATGCGACCTGGCACTCGCGGGCGGGGTGACCGCCATGCTCACGCCCACGTCCTTCGTCGACTTCAGCCGGCAGCGCGGACTGGCCGCCGACGGCCGCTGCAAGCCCTTCGCGGCCGCCGCCGACGGCACCGGCTGGAGCGAGGGCGCGGGCATGCTCCTGGTGGAGCGGCTCTCCGACGCCCGCCGCAACGGCCACCAGGTCCTGGCGGTCGTCCGCGGCTCGGCCGTGAACCAGGACGGCGCCTCCAACGGCCTCACCGCCCCGAACGGCCCTTCGCAGCAGCGGGTGATCCTGCAGGCGCTCGCCGACGCCGGGCTGTCCGCCACCGAGGTGGACGCGGTGGAGGCACACGGCACGGGGACGACGCTGGGTGACCCGATCGAAGCGCAGGCGCTGCTGGCGACGTACGGGCAGGATCGGCCGGCGGACCGGCCGTTGTGGCTGGGGTCGTTGAAGTCGAACATCGGGCACACCCAGGCCGCGGCCGGGGTGGGCGGGATCATCAAGATGGTCGAGGCGATGCGCCACGGAGTCCTGCCGAAGACCCTCCACGTGGACGCGCCGACCCCGCACGTCGACTGGTCGGCCGGAGCCGTACGCCTCCTCACCGAGCCCGTCGCCTGGCCGGAACACGACCGCCCCCGACGGGCGGCGGTCTCCTCGTTCGGCTTCAGCGGAACCAACGCCCACGTCGTCATCGAGGAGCCCCCGACGCCGGAGCACGGGCCGGCCGACGGCGCGGGCGACCCGGCGCGGGCAACACCCGTACTGCTCTCGGGGAAGAACGCGGCCGCGCTGCGCGGCCAGGCCGCCCGGCTCCTCGTCCACACGGAGAACCACCCCGACGGGTCCCTGGCCGACCTGGGCCTGTCCACGGCGACGACCCGGGCCGCCCTGGACCACCGGGCGGCGATCGTGGCATCGGACCGCGACGAACTGCGCCGCGCGCTGGAGCTGCTCGCGCGGGACGACGCCGGGGGCGCGGGCACGGTGACCGGCGTCGTCAAACCCCGGCAGACGATGGCGTTCCTCTTCTCCGGGCAGGGAAGCCAACGGCTCGGGATGGGCCGTGAGCTGTACGCGGCCTTCCCGGTGTTCGCCGAGGCCTTCGACACGGTGTGCTCCGCACTGGACGCGCACCTCGAACTCCCGCTGAAGAGTGTGGTGTTCGGTGTGGACGCGGAACTGCTGAACCGGACGGAGTACGCGCAACCGGCGCTGTTCGCGGTCGAAGTGGCCCTGTACCGGCTGGTGGATTCCTGGGGGGTCCGGCCGGACTTCCTGGCGGGCCATTCGGTGGGCGAGTTCGCTGCCGCCCATGTGGCGGGTGTGTTCTCACTGTCGGATGCGGCGCGGCTGGTGGCGGCGCGCGGCCGTCTGATGCAGGCGCTCCCGGCCGGAGGTGTCATGGTCGCGGTGCAGGCCTCGGAGGACGAGGTACGGGAACTGCTCGCCGGGTATGAGGAGCACGCGGGCATCGCCGCCGTCAACGGGCCTTCGTCCGTGGTGGTTTCGGGCGCGGAGGACGCCGTAGCGGCAGTGGTCGGGCGGCTGTCGGACGACGGCCGCAAGTCGAAGGCGCTGTCCGTCTCGCACGCCTTCCACTCGCCGCTGATGGACCCGATGCTGGCCGACTTCCGGGCCGTGGTGGAGGGCGTCTCCTTCGGAGCCCCGCGCGTCCCGGTCGTCTCCACCGTCACCGGACATCCGGTCCCGGCGGAGGAGTTCGGCTCCGCCGACTACTGGGTGCGCCACGTCCGCGAGGCGGTCCGCTTCGCCGACGCCGTCACCGCCCTCGCCGGGGAAGGTGCGAACACCTTCCTGGAGATCGGCCCGGGCGGGATCCTGACCGCCCTGGCGCAGACCGCCCTGGAAGGCGACGCTGCCGTCGTCCCCCTCCTGCGCGCGGACCGGCTCGAGGACGTGGCCGTCGCCACCGCCCTCGCGGGGCTCCACGTCCACGGCACGCCCGTCGACTGGACGGCCGTCCACGCCGGACGCGGAGCCCGCCGCGTCGACCTCCCCACGTACGCCTTCCAGCGCGAGCACTACCGGCTGGAGACGCGGCCCGCCCCGGGCGATCTCACCCGCGCCGGTCTCTGGTCGGCCGATCACCCGCTGCTGGGCGCCGTCGTCACCCTGGCCGACGGTGAAGGGGTCCTGCTGACGGGCCGGGTGTCGCTCACCACGCACCCCTGGCTCGCCGACCACGTGGTGACGGGTGCGGTGCTCCTGCCCGGAACGGCGCTCGTCGAGCTGGCGTTCCGGGCCGGCGACCAGGTGGGGTGCGCCCGGATCGAGGAACTGACCCTGGAAGCCCCCCTGGTCCTGCCCGGACAGGGCGGCGTACAGCTCCAGGTGGTCGTCGACGGCCCCGGCGCGAACGGCCTGCGCGCCGTACGGGTGTACTCGCGGCACGACGACGCCCTGGCGGCGGACGCCTGGACCTGCCACGCCTCGGGACTCCTGTCGGCCGGTGCGGGCACCCGCCCGGACCGGAGCCCGGACACGCCCTCGGACCCCGCGCTCACCGAGTGGCCCCCCGCCGGAGCCGAACCGCTCGACGCCGGAGCCCTCTACGACCGGATGACCGAACTCGGCCTGGAATACGGCCCGGTGTTCCGGGGCGTCCGGACCGGGTGGCGGCGCGGCGAAGACGTCTTCGCGGAGATCGCCCTGCCCGAAGGAACCGACGTCACCGGCTTCGGCATGCACCCCGCGCTGTTCGACGCCGCCCTCCACACGGCGGGTCTCGACGCCCGCGCGGCGCGCGCCGACGGACCCCGGATCCCGTTCGCGTGGAACGGGGTCGACCTCCACGCGACCGGGGCCACCGCGTTACGGCTCCGCCTCACGCCGGCGGCGGCCGGGAAGGGCGCGGCGTCGCTGTCCCTCGCGGACGCCACGGGCCGTCCGGTGCTCTCCGTGGAGTCCCTGGACCTGCGCCCGGTCGCCGTGGAACAGCTGGCCACCGCCGGGGGAGACCGTGCCGGGGGGCTGTTCCGGCTGGAGTGGAAGCCGGCCGCGGACCCCGCTCCCGCCTCGGAGCTGCCGGTCGCAATGTTCGACACCCTGGCCGGGCTGCCCGCCGACGGGACCCCCGTCCCCGACCTGGTGGCGGTACCGGCGCCGGTACCCGCCCCGGGGAGCGCGGGGACGGCGACGGCGGCCCGCCCGGCCGCGGCTGCCCAGGCGGCGCTGGAACTGGTACAGGAGTGGCTGTCGGACGAGCGGTACGCCGCCTCGCGGCTGCTGATCGTCACCCGGGGCGCGGTCGCCGTCGAACCGGCCGCGGCCGCCGACCCCGCGCAGGCGGCGGTCTGGGGCCTGGTGCGTTCGGCGCAGGCGGAGAACCCCGACCGCTTCGTCCTCGTCGACGTCGACGTCGAGGCCGATGCCGACGGGGACGACCTGCCGCCGCTCGCGGCCGCGGCCGCCACGGGCGAGCCGCAGCTGGCGGTACGCGGGAAGGCGCTGTTCGCGCCCCGGCTGGTGCGCGCGGCCGAACCGCCGGCGGGCGGCGAGGCCCCCGCCGCCACGGTGTTCGCGCCGCACGGCACGGTCCTGGTGACCGGCGCGTCCGGGGTACTGGGGCGCGTGGTGGCCCGGCACCTGGTGGCCGAGCACGGCGTCCGACGGCTGGTCCTGGCGAGCCGTCGCGGTCCCACCGCCGACGGCGCGGCCGAGTTCGCGGCCGAGCTCGGCGCACTGGGCGCCGAGGTGGACACCGTGGCCTGCGACGTGGCCGACCGGGAGGCCCTGGCCGGGCTGCTGGACTCACTGCCGGCCGCCCACCCGCTGACGGGCGTGGTCCACGCCGCGGGCGTGACCGACGACGGCGTCGTACCGGCCCTGACACCCGAACGGGTATCGAAGGTGTTCGGCCCGAAGGTGGCCGGAGCCCTGCACCTGGACGAACTGACCCGGGGCCTCGACCTGTCGGCCTTCGTGCTGTTCTCCTCGGCCGCCGGAGTCTTCGGCAACCCCGGACAGGGCAACTACGCCGCCGCGAACGCCGCCCTGGACGCACTGGCCCACACCCGCCGAGCGGCCGGCCTGCCCGGCCTGTCGCTGGCGTGGGGCCTGTGGGCGACCACCAGCGCCCTCACCGCCACCCTCGCCGACGCCGACCACCGGCGCATGAACCGCTCCGGGCTCGTCGCGCTGGAGACCGGAGAAGGCCTCGGACTCCTCGACGCCGCCCTGCGCTCCACCGAGCCGCTGCTCGTACCCGTCCGCTGGGACCCGCCCGCGCTGCGCGAACAGGCCCGCGCGGGGGCACTGCCCCCGCTCCTACGGGACCTGGTCCCCGCGCCCGTACGCCGTACCGAGGCGGCCGCGGCGACCTCCGGGGACACGGCCCGCTCCGCACTGTCGGAGCGGCTGCGGGAACTGCCCGAGGGCCGCCGCACCGAGCTGCTCGTCGAACTCGTACGCGCGCACGCGGCCTCCGTACTGGGACACGACCGGCCCGAATCCGTACAGGCCACCCAGGCGTTCCGGGAGCTGGGCTTCGACTCCCTCACCGCCGTCGAACTCCGCAACCGCCTCGTCTCCGCGACCGGCGTACGACTGCCGGCCGGGCTCGTCTTCGACCACCCGACCCCCGACGCGCTCGCCCGCCACCTCCTCGGCCAACTGGACGGAACCCGCCCGGCCGCGACCGCCCGGGCCGCCACCCCGACCGGGGGAGCCGCCGACGAGCCCCTCGCCATCGTCGCCATGAGCTGCCGATACCCGGGCGGCGTGCGGTCCCCCGAGGACCTGTGGCACCTCCTCTCCACGGGCACCGACGCCATATCCGACTTCCCCACCGACCGCGGCTGGGACCTCGACCTCCTCGCCGAGCACGACACCACCGGCTCCAGCAGCACCCGCAAGGGCGGATTCCTCTACGACGCGGGCGAGTTCGACGCGGCGTTCTTCGGGATCTCCCCGCGCGAGGCCCTCGCCATGGACCCCCAGCAGCGGCTGCTGCTGGAGACCTCCTGGGAGGCGTTCGAACGGGCCGGCATCGACCCCGCCATGCTGCGCGGCAGCCGCACCGGAGTCTTCACCGGCGTCATGTACCACGACTACGCCTCCTCGCTCCGGTCGGTCCCGGAGGGGGTGGAAGGCTTCCTCGGCACCGGCAACTCCGGGAGCGTCATCTCCGGCCGCCTCTCCTACACCTTCGGCCTCGAAGGCCCCGCGGTGACGGTGGACACCGCCTGCTCCTCGTCGCTCGTCGCCCTGCACCTGGCGGTCCAGGCGCTGCGCCAGGGCGAGTGCGAACTCGCCCTGGCGGGCGGGGTGACCGTCATGGCCGGCCCGGGCGCCTTCGTGGAGTTCAGCCGCCAGCGCGGCCTGGCCGCTGACGGCCGCTGCAAGGCCTTCTCCGCGAACGCCGACGGCACCGGATGGGGCGAGGGCGTGGGCATGCTGCTGGTGGAGCGGCTGTCGGACGCCCGGCGCAACGGCCACCCGGTGCTGGCGGTGGTGCGGGGGAGTGCCGTGAACCAGGACGGTGCGTCGAACGGGCTCACGGCCCCGAACGGGCCGGCGCAGCAGCGCGTCATCGAACAGGCCCTGGCGAGTGCGGGGTTGTCCGCTGCGGACGTGGATGTGGTGGAGGCGCACGGTACGGGGACCCGGCTGGGTGATCCGATCGAGGCGCAGGCGCTGCTGGCGACGTACGGGCAGGACCGTCCGTCCGATCGGCCGTTGTGGCTGGGGTCGTTGAAGTCGAACATCGGGCACACTCAGGCGGCGGCCGGGGTGGGCGGGATCATCAAGATGGTCGAGGCGATGCGCCACGGCGTCCTGCCGAAGACCCTCCACGTGGACGAACCCTCCCCGCACGTCGACTGGTCGGCCGGAGCTGTCCGCCTCCTGACCGAACCCGTGGCATGGACAGAACACGACCGGCCCCGACGGGCGGCCGTCTCCTCGTTCGGTTTCAGCGGCACCAACGCCCACGTCGTCCTCGAACAGGCACCGGCCGTCACCCGGCCCGCCCCGGAGACGACGCCCGCACCGCCGTTCGCGGCGCCCTGGGTCCTGTCCGCCAAGACCCCGGACGCGCTGCGCGCGCAGGCACGGCGACTCCTGTCGTACGCGAGGCAACATGCACAGGACGACGACGGACGCCATGAGGTGGCGTACTCGCTGGCCACCGGCCGCACCGCCCTGGAGCACCGCGCCGCAGTGGTGGCAGCGGACGCGGCCGGCGCCCTGGAGGGGCTGGCAGCCCTCGCGAACGGCGACGTGTCGCGGTCCGTGGTGCGGGCCGTCGCCGTGCCCGGTACGAAGCGGGCCTTCCTGTTCTCGGGGCAGGGGAGCCAGCGGCTCGGGATGGGACGTGAACTGCACGCGGCCTTCCCGGTGTTCGCCGAGGCCTTCGATGCCGCGTGCTCCGCACTGGACACGCACCTCGAACTGCCGCTGAAGAGTGTGGTGTTCGGTGAGGACGTGGAGTTGCTGAACCGGACGGAGTATGCGCAGCCGGCGTTGTTCGTGGTCGAGGTGGCGTTGTTCCGGCTGGTGGAGTCGTGGGGTGTGCGGGCGGACTTCCTGGCCGGGCATTCGGTGGGCGAGTTCGCCGCCGCCCATGTGGCGGGGGTCTTCTCCCTCGAAGACGCGGCCGCTCTGGTGGCTGCGCGTGGCCGTCTGATGCAGGCGCTCCCGGCCGGGGGTGTCATGGTCGCCGTACAGGCCTCGGAGGATGAGGTACGGGAACTGCTGGCCGGCTACGAGGACCGCGTGGGCGTCGCCGCCGTCAACGGGCCCTCAGCCGTGGTGGTTTCGGGCGCTCAGGACGCCGTGTCCGCGGTCGTCGACCGGTTGTCGGCCGACGGCCGCAAGTCGAAGGCGCTGTCGGTCTCGCACGCCTTCCACTCGCCGCTCATGGACCCGATGCTGGCCGACTTCCGCAAGGTCGTGGAGACGGTCACCTTCCACGCCCCGCGCCTGCCGGTCGTCTCCACGCTCACCGGCCGTCCGGTGGCGACCGACGAGTTCTGCTCCGTCGACTACTGGGTCCGCCACGTCCGCGAGGCCGTGCGCTTCGCCGATGCCGTCACCGCCCTCACCGACGAGGGGGCGGGCACCTTCCTGGAGATCGGCCCCGGCGGGGTCCTGACCGCGCTGGCCCAGGACGTCCTGGACGACGCGCACGCCGCGACCGTCCCCCTCCTGCGCGCCGACCGCCCCGAGGCCCTGGCCGTCATCACCGCCCTCGCCCAGCTCCACGTCCACGGCACGCCCGTCGACTGGACGGCCGTCTTCGCCGGACGCCGCGTTCAGCGCGTCGACCTGCCCACCTACGCCTTCCAACGCACCCGCTACTGGCTCGAATCCGCTCCCGCACCCGGGAACGTCGCAGCCGCCGGCCTGGCCGAAGCCGGTCACGCCCTGCTCGGAGCCGCGGTCGCGCTCGCGGACGGCGAGGGGATCGTCCTGACGGGGCGGCTGTCACAAGCGACCCACCCCTGGCTCGCCGACCACGTGGTGATGGGGGCCGTACTGCTCCCCGGCACCGCTCTGGTGGACCTGGCCCTGCACGCCGCCCGCGACGAGGCCGTCCGGTGCGACCGGCTGGACGAGCTGGTCCTCGGGGCCCCGCTCGTCGTGCCGGACGATGCCGCCGTCCGGATCCAGGTCCGCGTCGGCGTATCCGACGGCAACGGCCGCCGTCCCCTGGAGATCCACTCCCGCACCGAGGGTGCGCCGTCCGACGAGCCGTGGACCCGCCACGCGGCCGGGACGCTGTCGTCCGCCGCGACCGCCGACGCCGCCACCCCGCTCGCCGACTGGCCGCCGTCGGAGGCGGTCTCCGTTCCCGCTGAGGTCGTGGACTCCCTGTACGCGCGGATGGCGGGCCTGGGGCTCGACTACGGCCCGCTGTTCCGGGGAGTGCGCGCCGCGTGGACGCGGGACGACGTCCTCTTCGCCGAAGTGGAACTGCCCGAGGGGACCGACGTGTCCGGCTTCGGACTGCACCCGGCGCTGCTGGACGCGGCTCTGCACACCGTCGCCCTCGGCACCGGCCTCCTCGGCCCCGACGCCGATGCCGCTGACCGGGCACGGGTTCCGTTCTCCTGGAGCGGGGTCACGGTGCACGACCTGCCCCCGGCGGGTGCGTCGGCCCTGCGGATCCGGCTGGCTCCCGCCGGTCCGGACACCGTCTCGCTGCTTGCCGCCGATGCCCTCGGCCGGAGCCTGGCCTCCGTCGACGGGCTCGTCCTGCGGCCGGTCTCCGCCGAGCAGCTCGCCGCCGCACGGGCCGGGGGGTCCCGGGACTCCCTGTTCCGGGTCGACTGGGCGGCACTGCCCCTGCCGCAGCCGCCGGGCCCGGACGGGCCGTCGACCGCCGATCACATCGTGGAGCTCGGCCCCGACGGCCCCGACGGCCCCGACGGCCCGGACACCGCAGCCGGCCCGGCCGGGTCGGCCGAGGCCGTACGTTCCGCCGCCCGCCGCGCCCTGGCCCTCGTACAGGAGTGGCTGACGGCGTCCGAGGCCGATGCGACGGACGCGCGGCGGCTCGTCGTCGTGACCCGGAACGCGGTCGCCGTCGATGCCGACGACGCGGCGCGCCTGGACCCGGCCCAGGCGGCCGTGTGGGGCCTGGTCAGGTCCGTCCAGGCCGAGCACCCCGAACGCCTCGTCCTGGTGGACACGGACCGCTCGCATCCGGACGGCCTGCTGACGGCCGTACTCGCCACCGGTGAGCCGCAGTCCGCCCTCCGGGACGGCCGGGCCCTCGTACCGATGCTGGCACGCGCGGCCGGCGCCACGGCTCCCGGACTGCCCGCCTCCCTGGGGCTGAACCCGGAGGGCACCGTCCTGGTGACCGGTGCGACGGGTGCGCTAGGCCGGCTCGTGGCACGGCACCTGGTGGCGGCCCACGGCGTGCGGCACCTGGTGCTGACCAGCCGCCGGGGACCCGACGCCGACGGCGCGGCCGCCTTCGCCGCCGAACTGGCGGCGCTGGGCGCCGAAGTGGCCACCCTGGCGTGCGACGCGGGGGACCGCACCGCGCTCGCCGCCGTCCTCGACGGCATCCCGGCCGCGCATCCCCTGACCGGGGTCGTGCACGCCGCCGGTGTGCTCGACGACGCGCTGGTGGGAGCGCTGACGCCGGAGCGGCTGGACAACGTCCTGGGGCCCAAGGCCGACGCCGCCCTCCACCTGCACGAGCTGACCCGGGACCGGGGCGCGGACCTCGCGGCCTTCGTCCTGTTCTCCTCGCTCGCCGGTACGTTCGGCAACGCCGGCCAGGCCAACTACGCCGCCGCCAACGCCTGCCTGGACGCCCTCGCGCAGTCGCGCCGGGCGGCCGGACTCCCCGCCGTCTCGCTGGCCTGGGGCCCCTGGGCCTCGGACCCCGACTCCGACGGCACGCACGGGATGGCCGGCGCGGCCGGCGCCGCGGCCCTCGCCCGGATGGCCCGGGCCGGCGTGTCACCGCTCTCCCCGTCCGAGGGCCTCGCCCTCTTCGACACGGCGACCGCGACCGGTACCGGCCCGGACGCGGTGCTCCTGCCCGTACGCCTCAACCTCCCCGCCCTCCGCCACCGCGCCGGGACCGAGCCGCTCCCCGCCCTGCTGCGCGGCCTGGTACGGGCCCCCGCCCGCCCGGCGCCGGCCGCCGGGCCCGGGACGGCCGCCCTCGCCGGGCAGCTGGCCGGGGCGTCGCAGGACAAGCGGCGACGGATCCTGCTCGGCGTCGTCAGGAGCCAGGTCGCCGCCGTGCTGGGGCACGCCTCCTCCGAGGCGGTCGGCGCCGCGCAGGCCTTCCGCGACCTCGGCTTCGACTCACTCACCGCCGTCGAACTGCGCAACCACCTCGGCGCGATCACCGGACTGCGCCTCCCGGCGAGCCTGCTGTTCGACTACCCGACCCCGACGGCCCTCGCCGAGCACCTCGGCGCCGCGCTGCCCACCACCGGGGGCGCCGACGGCGGCGGGGCGGATCCGGCGCCCTCCCTGCTCTCCGAGATCGACCGCCTGGAAGCCGCGTTCGCACAGTCCCCGTACGACAGGACGACGCGGGCCACGGCCACCCTCCGGCTGGAGGTCCTGCTCGCGAAATGGCGCGAAGCGGGACGCGACACCGGCCGCGACACCACGCTCGACACCACCCTCGACACCGGCCACGCGCCCGGGGACGGAGCCGCGACCGAGATCGAGGAGGCCTCCGACGAGGAACTCTTCGACCTGCTCGACGGCGAGCTCGGCACCCACTGATCGACCAGCACGACATCCCTTCGCGTTGAGGAACAGAACCCAGATGACGACAGACGTGAACAAGCTCCGCGACTACCTCAAGCGTGCCACCGTCGATCTGCGGCACGCGCGCCGGCGACTGCGCGAGGCCGAGGGCAAGAACCGCGAACCGATCGCGATCGTGGGCATGAGCTGCCGCTTCCCCGGCGGCGTCCGGTCCCCGGAGGACCTGTGGGACCTGATCGCCTCGGGCGGCGACGCGATCTCCGGCTTCCCCACCGACCGGGGCTGGGACCTCGACGCGCTCTACGACCCGGACCCCGAGAACCCGGGGACGAGCTACGCGAAGGAAGGCGGATTCCTCCACGAGGCAGCCGAGTTCGACCCCGCCTTCTTCGGGATCGGCCCCCGCGAGGCCCTCGCCATGGACCCCCAGCAGCGGCTGGTCCTGGAGGCCGCCTGGGAGGCGGTGGAACGGGCCGAACTGGACCCGGTGTCCCTGCGCGGCAGCCGTACCGGGGTGTTCGCCGGAGTCATGTACCACGACTACGTCTCCCGTCTCCCGGCCATGCCCGAAGGCGTCGAGGGATACGTCAGCACCGGCAACACCGGCAGCGTCGTGTCCGGCCGCATCGCCTACACGCTGGGGCTGGAAGGCCCCGCCGTGACCATCGACACCGCCTGCTCCTCCTCCCTCGTGGCGCTGCACCTCGCCGTCCAGGCCCTGCGCCAGGGCGAGTGCGACATGGCGCTCGCGGGCGGTGTGACCGTGATGGCCGGGCCGACGACGTTCGTCGAGTTCAGCCGCCAGCGCGGCCTGTCCCCCGACGGCCGCTGCCGGGCGTTCTCGGCGTCCGCCGAAGGCACCGGCTGGTCCGAGGGCGTCGGCATGCTGCTCGTCGAGCGGCTCTCCGACGCGGTCCGGCTGGGCCACCCGGTGCTGGCCGTCGTCCGGGGCTCCGCCGTCAACCAGGACGGCGCGAGCAACGGCCTCACCGCGCCCAACGGCCCCGCCCAGCAGCGCGTCATCCACCAGGCCCTGGCCAACGCCCTGCTGTCCCCGGCCGACGTGGACATCGTCGAGGCCCACGGCACCGGCACCACGCTCGGCGACCCGATCGAAGCCCAGGCGCTGCTCGCCACGTACGGCCAGGACCGGCCGGCGGACCGGCCGCTGTGGCTCGGCTCCGTCAAGTCCAACCTGGGGCACACCCAGGCGGCGGCCGGCGTCGCCGGGATCATCAAGATGGTGCAGGCCCTGCGCCACGGCGTACTGCCGAAGACCCTCCACGCCGACGAACCGACCCCGCACGTCGACTGGTCGGCCGGGGCCGTCTCCCTGGTCACCGAGAACGCCGACTGGCCCGACACCGGCAGGCCCCGGCGCGCCGGTGTCTCCGCCTTCGGCGTCAGCGGCACCAACGCGCACATCGTCATCGAACAGCACCTCGCCCCCACCGGGCAGCCGGACGCCGAAGCCCCGGACGCCGAAGCCCCGGACGGTGAGCCCTCCGACGCGGCCGCCGAGTCGGGAGTGCCCGCCGCCCCGGCCCGCACCGCCGACGCACCGGGCACCGGGCTTCCGCTCGTCCCCTGGACCCTCTCCGGCAAGAACGCCGCCGCCCTCGCGGCACAGGCCGCCCGGCTCCGCTCCCACCTGGCCGCCGCCGGTCCGGCCACCACCCCCGACACGCTCGACATCGCGTACTCCCTCGCCACCACCCGTACCGCCTTCGCCCACCGCGCCGTGCTCCTCGCACCGGACCGGGCCGGACTCGACCGGGCCCTGGACGCCCTCGCCGACGGACAGCCCGACGCCGCCGGCACCGCCCTCGTACGCGGTACCGCCGACGACACCCGCCAGGTCGCCTTCGTGTTCCCCGGCCAGGGCTCCCAGTGGGCCGGCATGGCCGTCGAACTCCTCGACGGTGCCCCGGTGTTCCGCGAGCGCATCCGCCAGTGCGAGGAGGCCCTCGCACCCCACGTCGACTGGTCGCTGACCGAGGTCCTGCGGGGCGCGCCCGGGGCCCCCGGCTTCGACCGGGTCGACGTCGTCCAGCCCGTCCTGTTCGCCGTCATGGTGTCGCTGGCCGAACTGTGGCGCTCCCACGGCGTCCACCCCTCGGCCGTCGCGGGCCACAGCCAGGGCGAGATCGCCGCCGCGTGCGTCGTCGGCGCCCTCTCCCTCGCGGACGCCGCGAAGGTGGTGGCGCTGCGCAGCCAGGCACTGACCGCGCTCTCCGGCCGGGGCGGCATGCTGTCCGTCGCCCTGCCGCTGGAGCAGCTCACACCCCGCATGGCGCACTGGGGCGAGCGGCTGTCCGTCGCCGCCGTGAACAGCCCGACGTCGATCGTCGTCTCCGGTGACTCCGACGCGCTCACCGAACTCCGCGACGCCCTGCACGCCGACGACGTCCGGGCCCGGCTGATCGCCGTGGACTACGCCTCCCACTCCGCGCACGTCGAGGCCGTCCGCGAACGCGTCCTCGACGCGCTGGCCGACATCACCCCGCAGACGTGCGACGTGCCGTTCTACTCCACGGTCACCGGCACGGTCGTGGACACCGACACCCTCGACGCCGAGTACTGGTACCGCAGCCTGCGCCGGACCGTACGGTTCGAAGAGGCCACCCGCGCCCTCGTACGGGACGGCCACGACGCCCTCATCGAGGTCAGCGCCCACCCGGTGCTGACCATCGGCATCCAGGAAACCGTCGACGACCTCGGCTGGAACGCCGTCCCCCTCGCCACCCTGCGCCGCGGCGAAGGAGGCACCGACCGCTTCCTGCGCTCCGCCGCCGAGGCCCACGCCCACGGCGTCGCCCTCGACTGGCCGGCCGTCTTCGCCGGCACCGGCGCCCGCCGGACCGCCCTGCCCACGTACGCCTTCCAGCACGAGCGGTACTGGCTCGACGCCCCGCACACCGCCGCGGACGCCGCGGGCCTCGGCCTGGCCTCCTCCGACCACCCGCTGCTGGGCGCCGTCGTCACCCTCGCCGACTCCGACGGCCTGCTGCTGACCGGCCGGCTGGCCACCCACACCCACCCCTGGCTCGCCGACCACGTCGTGATGGGCGCGACCCTCCTGCCCGGTACGGCCTTCGTGGAACTCGCGGTCCGCGCCGGCGACCACGTCGGCTGCGACACCCTGACCGAACTCACCCTCCAGGCACCGCTGGTCCTGCCCGACCGGGGCGGCGTCGTCGTCCAGGTCGCGGTCGGCCCGGCCGACGGATCCGGCAGCCGGGACGTCACCGTCCACTCCCGCCCCGACGGCGCGGCACCCGACGACAGCTGGACCTGCCACGCCACCGGCGTCCTGACATCGGCCCCCGACGCCGAGCCCCCCGCGCAGGACCCGGCCGTCTGGCCGCCCAGCGGCGCGACCGCCGTCGAACTCGCCGACTTCTACCCCGAGCTCGCCGCCCGCTCCTTCGCCTACGGCCCCGCCTTCCAGGGCCTGCACGCCGCCTGGCGCCTCGGCGACGAGGTGTTCGCCGAAGTGGCCCTGCCCACGGACCCCTCCGGCCCGTCCGACACCGCCAAGTACGGGCTGCACCCGGCCCTCCTCGACGCCGCCCTGCACGGCGTCGGCTTCGGCCCGCTCGGCGACATGGGGACCGGGCGGATGGCCTTCGCCTGGGAGGACGTACGCCTGTACGCCACCGGAGCCACCCGGCTCAGGGTCCGGCTGACACCGGTCGGCGCCGACGCCGTGACCCTCACCGCCACGGACGACAGCGGCCGGGCCGTCGCCACCGTCGGTACCCTCACCTTCCGCGAAGTGCGCGAGGAACACCTCCGCGCGGCGCTCACCGACCACCACGAGTCCCTCTACCGCGTGGACTGGCCCGTCCTGCCGCTCGCGGACACCGCGCCCGGCACCACCACACCCTGGGCCGTCGTCGGCGTCACCCCCGAGGCCGATGCCGACGAGGTCGCCCGCGCCCTGCGCGGCGCGGGCCGGTCGGCGGACACCCACCCGGACCTGGCCGCCCTCACCGAGGCGATCGCCGCGGGCGCACCGGTGCCCGCGACCGTGGCCGCCGTCGTCCCCGTAGCCGACACGTCCGACACGTCCGACGCCGACACGGTCCGGGCGACCGCGCGGAGCGCCCTCGCCCTCGTCCAGGCCTGGCTGGCCGACGAACGCTTCGCCGCCTCCCGGCTCGTCGTCCTCACCCGGGACGCCGTCCCGGCACCCCGCGACACCGACGACCGCGTACGCGGGACACGGCCCGCGCACGCACCCGTCTGGGGTCTGATCCGCTCCGCCCAGTCCGAGCACGCCGACCGCCTGGTCCTGGCCGACACCGACGGCGAGCCGGACTCCCTGCGCCGCCTCGCCGCGGCCGTCGCCACCGGGGAACCCCAACTGGCCCTGCGCGCGGGCCGGATGTCCGTACCCCGCCTGGCCCGGGTACCCGTCACCACCGACGCCGCCCCCGCCCGAGCCCTTGACCCGCAGGGCACCGCCCTGATCACCGGCGGCACCGGCGCCCTCGGCAGACTCGTCGCCGCGCACCTCATCACCGCCCACGGCGTCCGCAACATCGTCCTCACCGGCCGCCGGGGCCCCGACGCCGCCGGGGCCGCCGAACTCCGCGACGAACTCACCGCACTCGGCGCCACCGTCACCCTCGCCGCCTGCGACGCCGCCGACCGCGAAGCCCTGGCCGCCCTCCTCGCCGGCCTCCCCGCCGACCGGCCGCTCACCGCCGTCGTCCACGCCGCGGCCGTGGTGGCCGGTGGGCTCGTCGACGCCCTCACCCCCGACGACCTCGACCAGGTCCTGCGGCCCAAGGTCGACGCCGCACTCAACCTCCACGCCCTCACCCGCGACCACGACCTCGCGGCCTTCGTCCTCTTCTCCTCCTTCGCCGGTACCCTCGGCGGCGCCGGGCAGGCCGCCTACGCGGCCGGCAACGCCTTCCTGGACGCCCTCGCCCACCAGCGCCGCGCCCAGGGCCTCCCGGCCTCCTCCCTCGCCTGGGGCGTCTGGGACGAGCGCGGTGACCAGACCCGCCTGGACACGGGCGACCTGCGCCGGATGGCCCGCGCCGGCCTCGTCCCGCTCGGCGCGGAAGAGGGCCTGCGCCTCCTCGACACCGCCCGGACCCTGGACGACGCGGCCCTGGCGCCCGTACGCCTCGACCTGGCCGCGATGCGCACCCAGGCGGCGGCGCACCCCGTCCCGCCCCTGCTGCGCGGCCTGATCCGGACGCCCTCCCGGCGCACCGCGCAGAGCGCATCCGGCCACGGAGGCCACTCCGCGGAACTCTCCCGGCTGGCCGCGCTGCCGCCCGCGGAACGCAAAACCACCCTCCTCACCCTCGTGCGCCACCAGGTCGCCGCCGTACTCGGCCACACCGCCCCCGACGCCGTCGACCCCGGCCGGGCCTTCCGCGAACTGGGCTTCGACTCCCTGGCCGCGATGGAACTGCGCAACCGGCTCGCCACCGCCACCGGAGTACGGCTGCCCGCGACCGTCGTCTTCGACCACCCCACCCCCTCGGCACTCGCCGGCCACCTCCTGGACGAGATCCCCGGTGGCCACCCCGGCACCGCCCTCGTCACAGCCGCACCCGACGCGCCCGGCCGACGCCCCGGCGCGGACACCGACGAACCCGTGGCCATCGTCGCGATGAGCTGCCGCCTGCCCGGTGAGGTCCGCAGCCCGGAAGACCTCTGGGACCTCGTGGCGAACGGCACCGACGCCATCACCGGCCTGCCCGTCAACCGCGGCTGGGACCTCGACGCGCTGTACGACCCGGACCCCGACCACCCCGGCACCAGCTACGTCCGGGAAGGCGGCTTCCTCCACGACGCGGGCGAGTTCGACGCGGCGTTCTTCGGGATCTCCCCGCGCGAGGCCCTCTCCATGGACCCCCAGCAGCGGCTGCTGCTGGAGACCTCGTGGGAGGCGTTCGAGCGGGCCGGAATCGACCCCGCCACGCTGCGCGGCAGCCGCACCGGAGTCTTCGCCGGCACCAACGGGCAGGACTACGCCGTCGGCCTCACCCAGCACCGGCACGACGGCACGGACGGCACGGACGGCATGGAGGGCCACCTCCTCACCGCCAACTCCGCCTCCGTCGTCTCAGGACGGCTCTCCTACACCTTCGGCCTCGAAGGCCCCGCCGTGACGGTGGACACCGCCTGCTCCTCCTCCCTGGTCGCCCTCCACCTGGCGGCGCAGTCCCTGCGCCGGGGCGAATGCGACCTCGCCCTGGCAGGCGGCGTCACCGTCATGTCGACCCCGGGCGCGCTGATCGGCTTCAGCCGCCAGCGCGGGCTGTCCCCGGACGCCCGCTGCCGCGCCTTCGCCGCCTCGGCCGACGGCACCGGCCTGGCCGAGGGCGCGGGCATGCTGCTCGTGGAACGCCTCTCGGACGCCCGCCGCAACGGCCACCGCGTACTGGCCGTCGTGCGGGGCTCCGCGATCAACCAGGACGGCGCCTCCAACGGCCTCACCGCCCCGAACGGCCCGGCGCAGCAGCGCGTCGTCCGGCAGGCACTCGCCGACGCCGGCCTGACGGCCGGCGAGGTCGACGCGGTCGAGGCCCACGGCACGGGGACGACGCTCGGCGACCCGATCGAAGCGCAGGCCCTGCTCAAGTCCTACGGCAACGACCGCCCCGCCGACCGGCCCCTGTGGCTGGGCACGGTCAAGTCCAACATCGGTCACACGCAGGCCGCGGCGGGTGTGGCGGGTGTGATCAAGATGGTGATGGCGATGCGTCACGGTGTGCTGCCGAAGACGCTGCACGTGGACGAGGCGTCGCCGCACGTCGACTGGTCGGCGGGCGCGGTCAAGCTGCTGACCGAGCCGGTGGAGTGGGCGGAGCCCGGTCGTCCGCGCCGGGCAGGCGTGTCCTCGTTCGGTGTCAGCGGCACCAACGCGCACGTCGTCATCGAACAGGCACCGGCCGAAGCCGCCGACGAACCCCGCCCCGAGCCGGAAGACGCCGACACCCGACCGGCCGTCCCCTGGCTGATCTCCGCGAAGGACGAAGCCGGCCTCCACGCCCAGGCCGAACGCCTCCTCGGGCACGTCCGGTCCACCCCCGGAACCGACGCCACCGACATCGCCCTCTCCCTGGCGACCACCCGCACCGCCTTCCCGCACCGCGCGGCGGTCATCGGCGCGGACCGCGACCAGCTGATCCGGGAGCTGACCGCCCTCGCACACGGCGACACGTCCGGCACGCAAACCCTCCGGGGAACGGCCTCCGCCACCGGCAGCCGGACCGCGTTCCTGTTCTCGGGGCAGGGGAGCCAGCGGCTCGGGATGGGACGTGAACTGCACGCGGCCTTCCCGGTGTTCGCCGCAGCCTTCGACGCCGCGTGCTCAGCACTGGACGCGCACCTCGAACAGCCCTTGCGGGACGTCGTGTTCGGTGAGGACGCGGAGCAGCTGAACCGGACGGAGTATGCGCAGCCGGCGTTGTTCGCGGTCGAGGTGGCGTTGTTCCGGCTGGTGGAGTCCTGGGGGGTCCGGCCGGACTTCCTGGCCGGGCACTCGGTGGGCGAGCTCGCCGCCGCTCATGTGGCGGATGTGCTCTCGCTGGAGGACGCGGCGAGGCTCGTGGCGGCGCGTGGCCGTCTGATGCAGGCGCTTCCCGACGGGGGAGTGATGGTCGCCGTACAGGCCTCGGAGGATGAGGTACGAGAACTGCTCGACGGTTACGAGGGGCGTGCGGGTGTCGCCGCCATCAACGGCCCGTCATCGGTGGTGGTTTCGGGCGCGGAGGACACCGTAGCCGCAGTCGTCGACCGGTTGTCGGCCGACGGCCGCAAGACGAAGGCCCTCGCCGTCTCCCACGCCTTCCACTCGCCGCTCATGGACCCGATGCTGGCCGACTTCCGCAAGGCCGTGGAGACGGTCACCTTCCACGCCCCGCGCCTGCCCGTCGTCTCCACGCTCACCGGCCGTCCGGTCCCGTCCGACGAGTTCTGCTCCGTCGACCACTGGGTCCGCCACGTCCGCGAGGCCGTGCGCTTCGCCGATGCCGTCACCTCCCTCGCCGACGAGGGCGTCCGTACGTACCTGGAGATCGGCCCCGGCGGGGTCCTGACCGCGCTGGCCCAGGACGTCCTGGACGACGAACACGCGGTCACCGTCCCCCTCCTGCGCGCCGACCGTGCCGAGGACGTGGCCGTCACCACCGCCGTCGCCGGACTCCACGTCCGCGGGATCCCCGTCGACTGGACGGCCGTCCTCGCCGGACGCGGAGCCCGGCGCATCGACCTCCCCACCTACGCCTTCCGCCGCACGCCGTACTGGCTCCTCCCCGCCGACCCGCACGAGCCCGCACCCGCCACGGGCGCCGCCGACCCGGCGGCGGACGGGTTCTGGGAAGCCGTCGAGAGCCAGGACCTCGCAGCCCTCACCGGGCAGTTGGAAGTCGACGAGGACACCCCGCTCAGCTCCGTACTGCCGGCCCTGTCCCAGTGGCGACGGCAGCAGCGGGACCGGTCCGTCGTCGACGGCAGCCGTTACCGGATCGCGTGGAAGCCGCTCACCGGCCGGGAGGCCGCCCAGCTGACCGGTCCCTGGCTGCTCGCCGTCCCCGCCGGCACCGAGGACGACCCCACGGTCAGCGGCCTCACGGCCGCACTGTCCCGCCACGGCGCAGACGTCGTATCGCTGGTCGTGCGCGCCGACGAGGACCGTCCGGCGCTCGCCGGACGCCTGCGCCTGGAGCTTGGTGGCACCTCACCGGCCGGGGTCCTGTCGTTGCTCGCGCTCGCCGAGGAACCGCACCCCGCCCACCCGGAGCTGACCACCGGTCTCGCGATGACCACGCTGCTCGTCCAGGCGCTGGGCGACGCGGAGGTGGCGGCACCGCTCTGGTGCGTCACCACGGGAGCGGTCACGGTCGGCCGGTCCGACCCGCTGGCCGGCCCCGTCCAGGGCATGGTCTGGGGGCTCGGACGTTCGGTGGCCCTGGAGTTCCCGGAGCGCTGGGGCGGACTGGTCGACCTGGCCGGTGCCCCGGACGAGCGGACGGCCCGCCGTCTGGTCTCGGTGCTGGCCGCACCTGCTGCCGAGGACCAGCTCGCGATCCGGTCGTCCGGGATCTTCGTCCGGCGCCTGGTGCGCACCCTCCCCGCTGCCGTACCGGCCGGCGGGGCCTGGCAGCCGCGCGGCACCGTACTGATCACCGGTGGCACCGGCGCGCTGGGCGCGCGGGTGGCGCGGTACGTCGCGGAGCGCGGCGCGGAGCATGTCGTACTGACCGGCCGGCGCGGCCCCGAGGCTCCCGGTGCGGCTGAACTGGCGGCAGAAATAGAGGAGTTGGGTGTCAAGGTCACCGTCGCCGCCTGCGACGTGTCCGACCGCGAGGCCGTCGCCGCCCTGCTCCGGTCGCTGCCCGAGGACCGGTATCCGCTGTCCGCGGTGGTGCACGCGGCAGGCATGCCACAGTTCGCGCCGACCGACACCCTGGACCTCGGCGACCTCGCGGACGTCGTCTCCGCCAAGGTGACGGGCGCGACGCACCTCGACGCGCTGCTGGGCGACCGGCCGCTGGACGCCTTCGTCCTCTTCTCCTCGGTGGCCGGCGTGTGGGGCAGCGGCCGGCAGGCCGCCTACTCGGCAGCCAACGCGTTCCTCGACGGACTCGCCGAACAGCGGCGCTCCCGAGGCCTCGCCGCCACCGCGGTGGCCTGGGGCCCCTGGGCGGACGGCGGCATGGTGGACGAGGGCGAGGCGGAAGCGCACCTGCGCCGACGCGGTCTGCCCGCGATGTCCCCGGACACCGCGATCGCCGCGCTCCAACGCGCCCTGGACCACGACGAGACCACGGTCGTCGTCGCGGACGTCAGCTGGGACCGGTTCGCACCCGCCTTCACCATCGCCCGGCCCAGTCCACTCCTCGCCGACCTCCCGGAGGTGCGCAAAGCCCTCGCCGACACCGCGTCGACCGCAGGCACCGGTGACGGCCGGGGGGACGCCGCGGCGTCCTCCCTCGGCACCGAGCTCGCGACCCTCGCGGAGCCGGAGCGCCGACGCGTCCTGCTCGACCTCGTCAGGACCGAGGTGGCCCGGGCGCTCGGCCACCCGGGCCGGGACGCCGTGGCCTCCGACCGGTCCTTCAAGGACCTCGGGTTCGACTCGCTCACCGCTGTCGAACTGCGCAACCGGCTGAACACGGCCACCGGGCTCCGGCTGCCGACCACCCTGGTCTTCGACCACCCCAACGCGGACGCCCTCGCCGCGTTCCTGGCCGCCGAGGTCGCCGGACCGGGCGCCGCCACCGTGGGCGCGAGCGCCGCCACACCGGCCGGGCGTACGGCGACGGCCCCCGACGAGCCGATCGCGATCGTCGCCATGAGCTGCCGGTTCCCGGGCGGCGCGAACTCCCCAGAGCAGCTGTGGCAGCTCCTCGTGGACGGCGTCGACGCCGTGTCGTCCTTCCCCGCCGACCGCGGCTGGGACCTCGACGCCCTGTACCACCCGGACCCCGAACACCCCGGCACCACGTACGTCGACGAGGGCGCGTTCCTCTACGACGCCGGCCGCTTCGACTCCACGTTCTTCGGGATCTCCCCGCGCGAGGCCCTCGCCATGGACCCCCAGCAGCGGCTCCTCCTGGAAGCCGCCTGGGAGGCACTGGAACGTGCCCGGCTCGCACCCTCCGCCGTACGCGGCAGCCGGACCGGTGTCTTCGTCGGCTCCGGCTACCAGGGATACGGCGCGGGCCCGGGCGACCTGCCCGACGGCGTGGAGGGGCACCTCCTCACGGGCGCCTCCAGCAGCGTCATGTCGGGCCGGATCGCGTACTCCCTCGGCCTCGAGGGACCTGCCATGACGGTGGACACGGCCTGCTCGTCCTCACTGGTCGCGCTGCACCTGGCCACGCAGGCCCTGCGCCAGGGCGAGTGCGAGCTCGCACTCGTCGGCGGCGCGGCCGTGATGGCGAGCCCCAACGCCTTCGTCGAGTTCAGCCGCCAGCGCGGGCTGGCCGCCGACGGCCGCTGCAAGCCGTTCGCGGCCGCCGCCGACGGCACGGGCTGGGGCGAGGGCGTCGGCATGCTGCTGGTCGAGCGGCTGTCCGACGCGCAACGCAACGGCCACCCGGTACTCGCGGTCGTGCGGGGCAGCGCGGTCAACCAGGACGGCGCCTCCAACGGCCTGACCGCCCCCAACGGCCCCGCGCAGCAACGCGTCATCCGCCAGGCACTCGCGAACGCCGGGCTGTCGACCGCCGACGTCGACGCCGTCGAGGCGCACGGCACCGGCACCGCGCTCGGCGACCCCATCGAAGCGCAGGCGCTGCTGGCCACGTACGGCCAGGACCGGCCCGCCGACCGGCCCCTGTGGCTCGGCTCCCTCAAGTCCAACATCGGCCACACCCAGGCCGCCTCCGGTGTGGCGGGCGTGATCAAGACCGTGATGGCGCTCCGCCACGGCATGCTGCCGAAGACCCTGCACGTGGACGCGCCGACCCCGCACGTCGACTGGTCGACGGGCGCGGTACGCCTGCTCACCGAGCCCGTCACCTGGACGGAGAACGGCCACCCGCGACGGGCGGCGGTCTCCTCGTTCGGCGTGAGCGGCACCAACGCCCACACCATCATCGAGCAGGCCCCGGCCCCCACGCCCGGCGCGGCGGCCGACGACGGAACGCCTGCCGAAGCCCCCTACCTGCCCTGGACGGTGTCGGGCAAGGACGAAGCGTCCCTGCGCGCACAGGCACACAACCTCCTGACCCACACGGCGAACCACCCGGACCTCGCCCCGGCGGACCTCGCCCTCTCGCTGGCCGAATCCCGCACCGCCCACACCCACCGCGCGGTCGTCCTCGGCCGCACCACGGACGAACTGGCCGCCGGCCTGAAGTCCCTGAGCCAGGGGGAGCCGGCCGCGGAACTCGTACGGGGCGTCGCGCGCCCGGCGGAAGGACGTACGGGATTCCTGTTCTCGGGGCAGGGGAGCCAGCGGCTGGGGATGGGGCGTGAACTGTACGTGGCCTTCCCGGTGTTCGCGGATGCGTTCGACGCGGTGTGTGCTCATGTGGACGGTCATCTGGAGCGTCCGCTGCGGAATGTTGTGTTCGGTGAGGACGTGGAGCTGCTGAACCGGACGGAGTATGCGCAGCCGGCGTTGTTCGCGGTCGAGGTGGCGTTGTTCCGGCTGGTGGAGTCGTGGGGTGTGCGGGCGGACTTCCTGGCCGGGCATTCGGTGGGCGAGTTCGCCGCCGCCCATGTGGCGGGGGTCTTCTCCCTCGAAGACGCGGCCGCTCTGGTGGCCGCGCGTGGCCGTCTGATGCAGGCGCTTCCTGAGGGGGGTGTCATGGTGGCGGTGCAGGCCTCGGAGGACGAGGTACGAGCGCTGCTGGCCGGTCACGAGGACCGTGCGGGTATCGCTGCCGTCAACGGGCCCTCAGCCGTGGTGGTTTCGGGCGCTCAGGACGCCGTAGCCGCAGTGGTCGGGCGGCTGTCGGCCGAGGGCCGCAAGTCGAAGGCGCTGTCCGTCTCGCACGCTTTCCACTCGCCGCTCATGGACCCGATGCTGGCCGACTTCCGCAAGGCCGTCGAGAGCGTCTCCTTCGGCGCTCCCGCCCTGCCCATCGTCTCCACCCTCACCGGCCGCCCGATCCCGGCCGACGAGTTCTGTTCCGTCGACTACTGGGTCCGTCACGTCCGTGAGGCCGTCCGTTTCGCGGACGCGGTCACTGCTCTCGCCGAGGAGGGTGTGAACACGTTCCTGGAGATCGGCCCGGGTGGTGTCCTGACCGCCCTGGCCGAGGGTGTCCTAGACGGCGGCCCCACCGTCGTCCCCGTCCTGCGGGCCGACCGCCCCGAGGCCCTGGCCGTCACCACCGCCCTCGCCCAACTCCACGTCCACGGCACCCCCGTCGACTGGACGGCCGTCCTCGCCGGAGACGGCGCCCAGCGCATCGACCTCCCCACCTACGCCTTCCAGCGTGAGCACTACTGGCTCGAGACGGCCGCGGCCCCCGCCGCACCGGCCCGCGGGACGGGGCCCGAGGACCCGGCGGAAGCGGAGTTCTGGGAGGCGGTCGAGAGCGGGCGGGCCGAGGCGCTCGCCGCTCGGCTGGGCGTGGAAGCCGGGGCGCCGCTGGATGCGCTGTTCGGCGCGCTGTCCTCTTGGCGCGAGGAGAGCCGTACCCGTTCCACGCTGGACGGCTGGCGCTACCAGGCGGTGTGGCAGCCGCTCACCGGCACGCCGTCCCGTCCGCTGTCGGGCCCCTGGCTGGTCGTGGCGCCGGACGCCGAGGCCGCCGAGCCGTACGCCCGGACGCTGCGCGACCGGGGCGCCGGCCCGCTGTGCGTCACCGTCTCCGACCCGGGGGCCGACCGCGCGGCGCTCACCGAGCTGCTGCGCGACGCGGTCGCCGGGGACGCGGCACCCGTGGCCGGCGTGCTGTCGCTGCTGGCGCTCGACGAGCGCAGCCACCCGGTCCACACCGGCCTGCCGGCCGGCCTGACGGCCACCGTCGCGCTCGTACAGGCCCTCGCCGCGCTGGAGTTGGACGCACCGCTGTGGTGCGTCACCGCGGCCGCCGTGTCGGTGAGCGGCTCCCAGCCGCTCACGCGGCCGCTCCAGAGCCTCGTATGGGGCCTCGGGCGTGCGGTGGCGCTGGAGGCCCCGCAGCGCTGGGGCGGTCTGGTCGACCTCCCCGCGACGCCCGACGAGCGGGCGCTCGCCCGGCTGGCCGACGTACTCGGTGACTCCGGCGGCGAGGACCAGCTCGCCGTACGCGCTTCCGGGCTGCTGGTACGCAGGCTGGCCCGGATGCCCCGTGCCACCGGGGGAGCCGACCGCGCCTGGAAGCCGCGCGGCACCGTACTGATCACCGGCGGGACGGGCTCGCTCGGCGGGCACGCCGCCCGCTGGCTGGCCCGGGGCGGCGCCGAGCACCTGGTCCTCACCAGCAGGCGCGGTGAAGCGGCCGCGGGGGCGCCCGAACTCGCGGCCGAACTCAGGGCGCTGGGGGCGCGGGTCACGGTCGCCGCATGCGACGTCGCCGACCGGGCGGCCCTCGCCGGCCTGCTGGACGGGCTCACCGACGACCCCGCACCGCTCACCGCCGTCGTGCACGCCGCGGGACTTCCGCAGTTCTCGGCCGTCGCGGACACCAGCCCGGCGGAACTCGCCGCCGTCGTATCGGCCAAGGTCACCGGCGCGGTCCACCTGGACGAGCTGCTCGCAGACCGGGAACTGGACGCGTTCGTCCTCTTCTCGTCCGTCTCCGGCGTGTGGGGCAGCGGCAGCCAGGCCGCCTACTCGGCGGGCAACGCCTTCCTCGACGCGCTCGCCCAGCACCGCCGGGCCAGGGGACTCACCGCGACCGCCGTGGCCTGGGGTCCCTGGGCCGAGGGCGGCATGGCCGCCGACGGCGGGGCCGAGGAGTACCTCCGGCGCAGCGGACTGCCCTCGCTCTCCCCGGCCCTGGCGGTGGCGGCGCTCCAACTCGCCATGGACCGCGACGAGACCGCCGTGGTGGTGGCCGACGTCGACTGGCCGAGGTTCGCCCCGTCCTTCACCATCGGCCGGCCGAGCGCCCTGCTCTCCGCCCTCCCCGAGGCCCGGGCGGCGCTGGACGGCGCCGAAGACGGTGACACCGACCGGGGCGACGGCGCAGCCACCAGCACCGCATCGGACCTGGTACGGAGGCTCTCCGGCCTCACCCCGCCGGACCGGCACGAGCTGCTGCTGGAACTGGTCCAGAAGGAGGCCGCGGCCGTACTGGGCTACCCGAGTACGGACGCGGTCGAGCCCGACCGCGCCTTCCGGGACCTCGGCTTCGACTCGCTGACCGCGGTCGAACTCCGCAACCGGATCGGCGCCGCGACGGGTCTGCGGCTGCCGATGACGATGGTCTTCGACCACCCCACCCCGGACGCGCTCACCGGCCGTCTCCTCGGCGAACTGCACCCCGCGGGAACGGGCGCCGGCCAGGGGGACGGAGGGCCGGACGAAGCTCACGTACGGCAGGCCCTCGCGTCGATCCCGCTGGCCCGCCTGCGGGAGGCCGGGCTGATGGACGCCCTGCTGGACCTGGCGGCGGCACCGTCCGCCGGCCGGACACACCCGGACGGCGCCGCCCGCGACCTCGCGAGCGGCCCCGACGCGGACGCGGACGCGGACGCCGACTCCGCGATCGCGGAGATGGACCTCGACAACCTCATCGAACTGGCGCTCGGCGACAGCGAAGCCTGATCAACGGCCTGAGTACGGAGCACATGATGACCACATCGAACGAGAAGATCGTTCAGGCACTGCGGGCCTCCCTCCAGGAGACCGAGCGGCTGCGCCGCCAGAACCGGAAGCTGACGTCCGACGCCCACGAGCCGATCGCGATCGTCGCGATGAGCTGCCGCTTCCCCGGCGGGGTGACCTCGCCCGAGGAACTGTGGCGGCTGGTGGCGGACGGCGGCGACGCGATCACCGGCTTCCCCGCCGACCGCGGCTGGGACCTGGACGCGCTGTACGACCCCGACCCGGACCACCCGGGCACCTGCTACGTACGGCACGGCGGGTTCCTCGACGGCGTCGGCGAGTTCGACGCCGGGTTCTTCGGCATCTCGCCGCGCGAGGCCCTGATGATGGACCCGCAGCAGCGGCTGCTCCTGGAGACCGCCTGGGAGGCGTTCGAACGGGCCGGCATCGACCCGGCAGCCCTGCGCGGCAGCCGCACCGGAGTCTTCGCCGGCACCAACGGCCAGGACTACGCACGGCTGTCCACCTCCCCGGAGGACTTCGACGGATACCTGGGCACGGGCAACGCCGCCGCCGTCATCTCCGGACGCCTCGCCTACACCTTCGGCCTCGAAGGCCCCGCGGTCACCGTCGACACAGCGTGCTCGTCGTCGCTGGTCGCCCTCCACCTCGCCGCCCAGGCACTGCGCAAGGACGAGTGCTCGCTCGCCCTGGTCAGCGGAGTGACGGTCATGTCCACGCCGGGCGCGTTCATGGAGTTCAGCCGGCAGCGCGGCCTGGCCGCCGACGGCCGGTGCAAGCCGTTCTCCGCCGCCGCCGACGGCACCGGCTGGTCCGAGGGCGTCGGCATGCTCCTCGTCGAACGGCTCTCCGACGCCCGGCGCCTCGGCCACCGCGTCCTCGCCGTGGTCCGGGGCAGTGCGGTCAACCAGGACGGCGCCTCCAACGGCCTCACCGCCCCCAGCGGCCCCGCGCAGCAGAAGGTCATCCGGCAGGCCCTGGCCGACGCCGGCCTCACCGGCGCGGACGTCGACGCCGTCGAGGCACACGGCACCGGCACCGCGCTCGGCGACCCCATCGAAGCCCAGGCACTCCTGGCCACGTACGGCCAGGACCGGCCCGCCGGCCGGCCCCTGCTGCTCGGCGCGCTCAAGTCCAACATCGGCCACACCCAGGCCGCCGCCGGTGTCGCGGGCGTCATCAAGATGGTCATGGCCATGCACCACGGGGTCCTCCCGGGCACCCTGCACCTCGACGCACCCTCCCCGCACGTGGACTGGTCGGCGGGCGCCGTCCGGCTGCTCACCGAGCCCGTCGACTGGCCGCGCGGGGAAGGGCCGCGCCGGGCGGGCGTGTCCTCGTTCGGCGTCAGCGGCACCAACGCCCACGTCGTCCTCGAGGAACCCGCCCCCGAACCGGCCGCCGACCCGACGGAGGAGCCCGCGCCCTCCCGGACCCCGCTCCTCTGGCCGCTCTCGGCCCGCAGCCCCGAGGCGCTGCCCGAACAGGCCCGGCGCCTCCTGTCGTACGCACAGGACCACCCGCTGATCCCGGCCGCCGACCTCGCCCACGCCCTCGCGACGACACGTGCGGGGCTCCCGCACCGCGCCGCCGTCGTCGGCCGGGACCGCGATGAACTGCTCGCCGCCCTCACCGCCTTCGCCCGCCACGAACCGACGGGCTGTGTCTTCGAGGGCACGACGACGGCACGCAAGAGCAAGGTGGCGTTCCTGTTCTCGGGGCAGGGGAGCCAGCGGCTCGGCATGGGCCGTGAGCTGTACGCCGCCTTCCCGGTGTTCGCCGAGGCCTTCGACGCGGTGTGCGCCGCGCTCGACCCCCACCTCGAACTGCCTTTGAAGAGCGTGGTGTTCGGCGAGGACGCCGAACTCCTGAACCGGACCGGCTCCACGCAGCCCGCGCTGTTCGCCGTCGAAGTGGCGTTGTTCCGGCTGCTGGAGTCCTGGGGTGTCCGGCCGGACTTCCTGGCGGGCCATTCGGTGGGCGAGTTCGCGGCGGTCCACGTGGCGGGTGCCCTGTCGCTGGACGACGCGGCGCAGCTCGTGGCGGCGCGCGGCCGTCTGATGCAGGCGCTCCCGGCCGGGGGAGTGATGGTGGCGGTGCAGGCCTCGGAGGATGAGGTGCGGGAACTGCTCGCCGGGTACGAGGACCGTGCGGGCATCGCCGCCGTCAACGGGCCCTCAGCCGTGGTGGTTTCGGGCGCTCAGGACGCCGTAGCCGCAGTCGTCGAGCGGCTGTCGGTCGATGGCCGCAAGTCGAAGGCGCTGTCCGTCTCGCACGCCTTCCACTCGCCGCTCATGGACCCGATGCTGGCCGACTTCCGCAAGGCCGTCGAAGGCGTGGCCTTCGCCGAACCGGCCATCGCGGTCGTGTCCACGGTCACGGGCCGCCCGGTGACCGCCGGGGAGCTGGCCGACGCCGGGTACTGGGTGCGGCAGGTCCGTGAGCCCGTGCGCTTCGCGGACGCGGTGGGCGCCCTGTCGGACGCCGGAGCGTCGGTGTTCGTCGAGATCGGCCCCGGCGGTGTCCTGACGGCCCTGGCGCAGCCGCTGTTCGGCACACGGCCGGCGGTGGCCCTGCCGGTCCTGCGTACGGACCGCCCCGAGGACCTCGCGGTCACCTCCGCCCTGGCCCAGCTCCACGTCCACGGCGTCACGCCCGACTGGACCGCACTCCTCGGCGCACGCGGCCCCGTACTCCCCGACCTGCCCACGTACGCCTTCCAGCGCCGCCGGTACTGGCTGGAGTCGACGGCCTTCTCCGGCGGGCAGCCCGACGCCGGAGCGGCGGACCCGGCCGAGACCGGGTTCTGGGAGGCCGTGGAGCGCGCGGACCTCGAAGCGTTCGCGCAACGGCTCGACCTGGCCGACGACGCACCGCTCAGCTCCGTACTGCCCGCGCTCACCCTGTGGCGGCGCAGGCACCGCGAACGGTCCACCCTGGACGGCCGGCGCTACCGGACCGCGTGGAAGCCCGCGGCGGCCCCCGCCACCGGGCTCCGGTTACCCGGCACCTGGCTCGTCGCCGTGCCCGCCGGGCCCCTGGCGGACGACGACCCCTGGGTGGCCGCCGTCCTGCGCGCCCTGCGCGACCACGGCGCCGAGGTCCGCCCCGTCCCCGTGGAGCCGGGCGCCGGACGCGCGGACCTCGCCGACCGGCTGCGGACCGCGACGGCCGACGAGGACGCCGCGGGAGTCCTCTCCCTGCTGGCGCTCGCCGAACACCCGCACCCCGCACACCCCGTGCTCCCCGAGGGGCTCGCCGCGACCCTCGCGCTCGTCCAGGCCCTCGGCGACACCACCCTCCACGCACCCCTGTGGTGCGTGACCCGGGGCGCCGTGTCCACGGGCCCCTCCGACCCGCTCCGCAGCCCGCACCAGGCACAGGTCTGGGCACTCGGCCGCACAGCGGCGCTCGAACACTCAGCCCGCTGGGGCGGCCTGCTGGACCTGCCCGAGGTACTGGACGACCGAGCGGCCCGCCGCTTCGCCGCCACGCTCGCAGGCGCCCACGCGGCCGAGGACCAGCTGGCCGTACGGGCCGCGGGGGTCTTCGTACGACGCCTGCAGCGCTCCCCGCAGGGCGCGGCGGGCCCGCACACCGCGACCGCCGGATGGCAGCCGCGCGGAACCGTCCTGATCACCGGGGGCACCGGCGCCCTGGGCGCACACGTGGCCCGCTGGCTCGCCGACGCCGGCGCGGCACACCTCGTACTGATCAGCCGGCGCGGAGCAGCCGCGGCAGGCGCCGACGCGCTCCGCACCGAACTGGAGGAACGCGGAGCGAAGGTCACCATCGAGGCCTGCGACATCGCCGACCGCGACGCCGTGGCACGGCTCCTCGACGGCCTGACCGGGGACCATCCGCTGACCGCCGTCGTGCACGCCGCCGGAGTGGGCACACCCGGCATGCTGGCCGGGACGACGCCTCAGGAGTTCGCGGACGTCCTCGCGGCCAAGGCGGCGGGCGCCCGCCACCTGGACGACCTGCTGGGCGACCGCCCGCTGGACGCCTTCGTGCTCTTCTCGTCGATCTCCGGCGTATGGGGTGCGGCCGGGCAGGCCGCGTACGCGGTGGCGAACGCCTCCCTCGACGCGCTCGCCGAGCACCGCCGGGCACGCGGCCTCACCGCCACGGCCGTCGCCTGGGGGCCCTGGGCGGGCGGCGGAATGGTCGAGGACGGCGACGCCGAGGAACGGCTCCGCAAGCGCGGACTCCCCGCCCTCGACCCGGCGTCCGCCCTCGCGGCGCTCCGCGCGGCCCTGGAACACGACGAGACGACGGTGACGGTCGCCGACGTCACCTGGGAGCACTTCGCACCCTCCTTCACCCTGCTCCGGCCCAGCCCGCTGATCGCAGACATCCCCGAGGCCGCCGCCGCCCTGGCCGCGGCAGCGGACGCGACCGCGCGAACGACGCCCCACGGCGAACTGCCCGCATTCGTCCGCCGGACCATGACCCTGACCGGGCCCGAGCAGGCCCGCGCGGTCCTCGCACTCGTACGGAGCGAGGCGGCGGCCGTACTCGGCCACCCGGACACGGACGCCGTCGCCGCCGAACGCGCCTTCCGCGAACTGGGCTTCGACTCCCTGACCGCCGTCGAACTGCGCAACCGGCTGAACACGGCCACCGGTGTCCACCTCCCCGCCACCCTCGTCTTCGACCACCCCACCCCGGCCGTCCTGGCCGCCCACCTGCTGACCGAACTGACGGCCGCCACCAGCGGCCACACCGCCTTGGCCACCCGCACCGTGGCGGGCCCCCGCACCTCCGAGGACGACGAGCCCGTCGCCATCGTCGCCATGAGCTGCCGCTACCCGGGCGACGTACGCACCCCCGAAGACCTCTGGCGGCTGGTCGCCGAAGGCCGCGACGCGATCGGCGGCTTCCCCGCCGACCGGGGCTGGGACCTCGACTCCCTCTACGACCCGGACCCCGACCGGCCCGGCACCACCTACGCCAAGGACGGCGGATTCCTCTACGACGTCGCCGACTTCGACCCGCTGTTCTTCGGGATCTCGCCCCGCGAGGCCCTCGCCATGGATCCGCAGCAGCGGCTGCTGCTGGAGACCTCCTGGGAGGCGTTCGAACGGGCCGGGATCGACCCCACCTCGCTGCGGGGCACCAGCACGGGCGTCTACATCGGCTCCGGCTACCAGGACTACGCGGCGCGCCTGCTGAGCGTCCCGCAGGACCTGGAGGGCTACATCGGCACCGGAAGCTCCGGCAGCGTCGTCTCCGGCCGGATCGCCTACACCTTCGGTCTCGAAGGACCGACGCTGACGGTGGACACAGCCTGCTCGTCCTCGCTGGTCGCCCTGCACCTCGCCGCCCAGGCCCTGCGCCGCGGAGAGTGCGACCTCGCCCTGGCCGGCGGGGTGACGGTGATGTCCAGCCCCCACGCCTTCATCGAGTTCAGCCGGCAGCGCGGACTGGCCGCCGACGGCCGCTGCAAGTCCTTCGCGTCCGCCGCCGACGGCACGGGCTGGGGCGAAGGCGTAGGCCTGCTGCTGGTCGAGCGGCTCTCCGACGCCCGCCGCAACGGCCACCAGGTACTGGCGGTCGTCCGCGGCTCGGCCGTGAACCAGGACGGCGCCTCCAACGGCCTGACCGCCCCGAACGGCCCGGCACAGCAGCGGGTCATCCGCCAGGCCCTGGCGAACGCGGGGCTGTCGACCGCCGACATCGACGTGGTCGAGGCGCACGGCACCGGCACCAAGCTCGGGGACCCCATCGAAGCCCAGGCACTGCTGGCCACCTACGGCCAGGACCGAGACGGGGACCGGCCGCTGTGGCTGGGCTCGCTGAAGTCGAACATCGGGCACACGCAGGCCGCCGCCGGAGTGGGCGGGATCATCAAGATGGTGCAGGCCCTCCGACACGGCGTCCTCCCCAGGACCCTGCACGTGGACGCGCCGACCCCGCACGTCGACTGGACGACGGGCGCGGTCGAGCTGCTGGCCGAGCCCGTGGCCTGGCCCGACGACCGCACACACACCCGCCGCGCCGGAATCTCCTCCTTCGGCGTGAGCGGCACCAACGCCCACGTCATCATCGAGCAGGCCCCGCCGCAGCCCCCGGCCCCGGCCCCGGCCCCGGACCACGACGAGACCCGCCCCGAGCCGGGCGTCGTCCCGTGGCTCCTGTCCGGCACCAGCCCCGAAGCCCTCCGCGACCAGGCCGAACGCCTCCTCGCTCACATCGAGAGCCACCCGGAGCTCGAACCGGCCGACGTGGCCCTGTCGTTGGCCACGACACGCGCCGCCCTGGACCACCGAGCGGTGGCGCTCGGCACCGACCGGAACGACTTCCTGCCGACGCTGCGCGCCCTGGCGTCCCGTGACACGGCCGCCCCGGCCCTCCGCGGCACCGTCTCCTCGGACCGCAGGACGGCGTTCCTGTTCTCGGGGCAGGGGAGCCAGCGGCTGGGGATGGGGCGTGAACTGTACGTGGCCTTCCCGGTGTTCGCGGATGCGTTCGACGCGGTGTGTGCTCATGTGGACGGTCATCTGGAGCGTCCGCTGCGCGACGTCGTCTTCGGTGAGGACGTGGAGCTGCTGAACCGGACGGAGTATGCGCAGCCGGCGTTGTTCGTGGTCGAGGTGGCGTTGTTCCGGCTGGTGGAGTCGTGGGGTGTGCGGGCGGACTTCCTGGCCGGGCATTCGGTGGGCGAGTTCGCCGCCGCCCATGTGGCGGGGGTCTTCTCCCTCGAAGACGCGGCCGCTCTGGTGGCGGCGCGCGGCCGTCTGATGCAGGCGCTTCCCGAGGGGGGTGTCATGGTGGCGGTGCAGGCTTCGGAGGATGAGGTACGAGCGCTGCTGGCCGGGTACGAGGACCGTGCGGGTATCGCTGCCGTCAACGGGCCGTCATCGGTGGTGGTTTCGGGCGCGGAGGACGCCGTAGCCGCAGTCGTCGACCGGTTGTCGGCCGAGGGCCGCAAGTCGAAGGCGCTGTCCGTCTCGCACGCTTTCCATTCCCCGCTCATGGACCCGATGCTGGCCGATTTCCGCAAGGCCGTCGAGACGGTCGCCTTCGACACTCCCACCCTGCCCGTCGTCTCCGCCCTTACCGGCCGTCCGGTCCCGGCGGAGGAGTTCTGCTCCGTCGACTACTGGGTCCGCCACGTCCGTGAGACCGTCCGTTTCGCGGACGCGGTCACTGCTCTCGCCGAAGAGGGAGTGAACACGTTCCTGGAGATCGGCCCGGGTGGTGTCCTGACCGCCCTGGCCGAGGGTGTCCTAGACGGCGGCCCCACCGCCGTCCCCGTCCTGCGGGCCGACCGCCCCGAGGCCCTGGCCGTCACCACCGCCCTCGCCCAACTCCACGTCCACGGCACCCCCGTCGACTGGACGGCCGTCCTCGCCGGAGACGGCGCCCAACGCATCGACCTCCCCACCTACGCCTTCCAACACACCCGGTACTGGCTCGACACCGGCCCCGCCGTCGGGGACCTCGCCGGCGCCGGCCTGCGATCGGCGGACCACGCGCTGCTGGGCGCAGCGGTGGCACTCGCCGACGGCGACGGCGTCGTCCTCACCGGGCGGCTGTCGCTGACGGCCCAGCCCTGGCTGGCGGAACACCAGGTCATGGGCGCGGTGCTGCTGCCCGGTACGGCCCTGGTGGACCTCGCGATCCGGGCCGCCGACGAGACCGGCTGCGACCGGGTCGACGAGCTCACCCTCCAGGCTCCGCTCGTCCTGCCCGCCCAGGGCGGCGTCCAGCTCCAGGTCACCGTCGCCGGACCCGACGACACCGGGCGCCGGACCGTGCAGGTCCACTCCCGGCCGGACGGCGCGAGCCCCGACGAACCCTGGTCGACCCACGCCGTCGGCGTACTCGCCACGGAGCCGCCCGTACGCCCAGGCCTGGGGGAGGAGCTCTCCCCGTGGCCGCCCGCCGCCGCCCGGCCCGTCCCGCTCGAGGGGTATTACGAGCGGCTGACGGAACTCGGCTTCGGCTACGGGCCGGTGTTCCAGGGGCTGCGCGGGCTGTGGCAGCGTGACGGGGAGGTGTTCGCGGAGGTCGCGCTGCCCCAGGACACCCCCGTCGATGGCTTCGGCGTGCACCCGGCCCTGCTCGACTCCGCCCTCCACGCGGTCGGCCTCGGCGGCCTGCTGCCCGACACCGGGCAGGGGCGGATCCCGTTCGCCTGGAGCGGCGTACGGCTGGACGCGACCGGTGCCACGAGCCTGCGCGTCCGGCTGACCTCGCCCGCCCCGGACACGGTGTCGCTCCTCGCCGCCGACGCCACGGGCCGGCCGGTGGCTTCCGTGGAGTCCCTCGTGCTGCGGGCGGTGACGGCCGATCAGCTGTCCTCCGCGCGGCAGGTCGAGCACCAGGACACCCTGTACCGGTTGGACTGGCCCACCCTCCCCCTGGAGGACACCGCCGCACCCGCCTGGACCGTCACCCGGGCCGAAGACCACGCGGGTCTCCTCACGCTCCTCGCCGGCCTCGGCGACGCGGACACGCTCCCGGACGCCGTCCTGCTGCCGGCCCCGCGCGCCACCGGCGACGGTACGGCGCAGGACGTCCACGCGGTGACCCGGCAGGGCCTCGAACTCCTGCGGACCTGGCTCGGCGACGACCGGACCGCGCACGCCCGGCTGGTCCTGCTCACCCGGGGCGCGGTCGCCCCCACACCCGGAACCACGGTCACCGATCCGGCCCAGAGCGCCCTCTGGGGCCTCGTACGGTCCGCCCAGTCGGAGAACCCGGGCCGCGTGGTCCTCGTCGACACCGACGACGACGACCTCGACGGTCACGGGCCCTCCGGGCGGGCGCTGCCCGCCGCGCTGGCGACCGGCGAACCGCAGTTCGCGCTGCGCAACGGCGTCGCGTACGTACCCCGGCTCGCCCGCCGGACCGCCGCCGACGCGCTGCGCCCCGGCCCCGGTGCCACCGCCTGGCGCCTGACCACAGGGGCCACAGGGGCGACAGCGGCGACAGGGGCCGCAGGCGCCGCCGGCACCCTCGACGACCTCGCACTGACCGAGAACCCCGCGGCCACCGCCCCGCTCGGCGAGGGCCAGGTCCGGATCGCCGTACGCGCCGCCGGCGTCAACTTCCGTGACGCCCTCATCGCCCTCGGCATGTACCCGGGCGCCGCCACCCTCGGCAGCGAGGCCGCGGGCGTCGTGGCCGAGACCGGCCCCGGAGTCACCGCACTGGCCGTGGGCGACCGCGTGTTCGGCATGATCCCCGAGGCGTTCGGCCCGCTCGCCGTCACCGACCACCGGATGGTGGCGCGGATGCCGCAGGGCTGGACGTTCACCGAGGCGGCCTCGGTGCCGATCGTGTTCCTCACCGCCTACTACGCCCTCGTCGACCTGGCGGGCCTGCGGGCCGGACAGTCGCTGCTGGTCCACTCCGCGGCGGGCGGCGTCGGCATGGCCGCGACCCAGCTGGCCCGCCACCTCGGCGCCGAGGTCTACGGCACCGCGGGCCCCGGCAAGTGGGCAGCCCTGCGGGCGGCGGCCGGCCTGGACGGGGACCACCTCGCCTCGTCCCGCGACCTCGGCTTCGAACAGCGGTTCCTGACCGCCACCGAAGGCCGCGGCGTGGACGTCGTACTCAACTCCCTCGCCGGCGACTACGTGGACGCCTCACTGCGCACACTGGCCGACGGCGGCCGCTTCCTCGAGATGGGCAAGACGGACGTACGCGACCCCGCACAGGTCGCCGAGGACCACCGGGGCGCCGCCTACACCGCCTTCGACACCATCGAGGCAGGGCCCGACCGCATCGGCGCCATGCTCCGCGAACTGGTGGCGCTGTTCGAGACCGGGGCGCTGCGTCCGCTGCCCGTCACCTGCTGGGACGTACGCCAGGCACCCCGCGCACTGCGCCACCTCAGCCAGGCCCGGCACATCGGCAAGCTCGTCCTCACCGTCCCCGCCGCGCCCGACCCCGCCGGCACCGTCCTCGTCACCGGTGCCACCGGGGCCCTCGGCGCTCTGGTGGCCCGCCACCTGGTGACCGGACACGGAGTCCGGCACCTGCTGCTCACCAGCAGGCGCGGGCCGGCGGCCGACGGAGCGGCCGCGCTACGGGACGACCTGCTCGCCCGGGGCGCCGAGACCGTCACGGTCGCCGCCTGCGACACCGCCGACCGGGACGCGGTCGCCGCACTGCTGGCCGGCGTGCCGGCGGACCGGCCGCTGACCGCGGTGATCCACGCGGCCGGTGTGCTCGACGACGGCCTGGTCGCCTCGCTCACCCCGGACCGGCTGGAGGCGGTCCTGCGCCCCAAGGTCGACGCCGCGCTCAACCTCCACGACCTGACCCGGGACCTGGACCTGTCGGAGTTCGTCCTCTTCTCGTCCGTCGCCGCGACCCTGGGCAGCGCCGGGCAGGGCAACTACGCCGCCGCCAACGCGTTCCTGGACGCCCTCGCCCAGCGCCGCAGGGCGGCCGGCCTGCCCGCCACCGCCATCGCCTGGGGCCCGTGGGCCGACAGCGGAATGGCCTCGGGGATGGACGAGCCGGGACGCGAGCGGATGGCCCGCTCCGGACTGCTGTCCTTCCGCGCGGAGGAGGGCCTCGCCCTCTTCGACGCGGCCCGGACCGGCGAAGATGCCGTCGCGGTCCCCGTACGCTTCGCCCCCGCCACGCCCACCGCGGGCCCGGACGCCGGCGACCGGGAGATCCCGGCGGTCCTGCGCGCCCTGGTCCGCCCGGCCACCCGGCGCACCGCCAGGGACGCCGTCGCGGCCGGCGGAGCCGACGCCCTGCGCGACCGGCTCGCCTCCCTGTCCGAACCCGAACGGGACAGCGTCCTGCTCGACCTGGTACGCAGCCAGGTGGCGGCGGTGCTCGGCCTCGGCGGCCCGCGCGACGTCGACCGGAACCGGGAGTTCAAACTGCTCGGCTTCGACTCGCTGACCTCGGTGGAGCTGCGCAACCGTCTCAACGCCGCCACCGGACTCCGGCTGCCGGCCACCCTCGTGTTCGACTGTCCCACCCCCGTCGCGCTCGCCGAACGCGTCCGGTTCGACCTCGCGCCGGACCCGGCGCAGGCCCCGTCCGCCCTGGCGGTCTTCGGCGAACTCGACCGGCTGGAGACGGCCCTCGCCGCCGTCGGCGCCGACGACGACCTCGTCCGCTCCCGGATCAGGACCCGCCTGCACGGTGTGCTGGCGGCCTTCGGCGAGAGCACCGCGACCCACGAACGGGCGGGCGGCCCGTCGCCCGACGAGGCCTCCGACGCACGGCTGCGCAGCGCGACCGTCGACGACATCTTCGCGCTCATCGACCAGGAGCTCGACGGGCCCTGAGCACCCGGACCCCCACGGTGCACACCTCCGCGGCCCGCACCACCGCACCACACTCCTGACACATCCCGGCGGGTGAACGACACATGCAGAACCAGCACGACGAGCACAACGAACCCGGCAACGGCCAGAGCGACAACGAACAGAAACTGCTGGACTACCTCAAGCGCGTGACGGCGGACCTCAAGCAGACCCGGCGCCGCCTCCAGGAGGTGGAGGCCAAGGACCAGGAACCCATCGCCATCGTGGCGATGAGCTGCCGCTACCCCGGACAGGTGGACAGCCCCGAAGCGCTCTGGCGACTCGTCGACAGCGGATCGGACGCCGTCACCGGCTTCCCCACCAACCGGGGCTGGGACCTCGACGGACTGTACGACCCCGACCCGGGCACGCCCGGCAAGTGCTACACCCGCGAGGGCGGCTTCCTCCACGAAGCGGGCCGCTTCGACCCCGGCTTCTTCGGGATGTCCCCGCGCGAGGCCCTCGCCACCGACCCGCAGCAGCGGCTGCTCCTCGAAGTCGCCTGGGAGGCGTTCGAGCGGGCCGGGATCGCCCCCACCTCCGTCAAGGGCTCCCGGACCGGAGTGTTCGTCGGCCTCGCCTACCAGGGGTACGCGGGCAGCGGAGACACCCGGGAAGAACTGGAGGGCTTCCTGCTCACCGGCACCGCCCCCAGCGTCGCCTCCGGCCGGGTGTCGTACACGTTCGGCCTCGAAGGCCCGTCGCTGACCGTCGACACCGCGTGCTCCTCCTCCCTGGTCGCCCTGCACCTGGCGGTCCAGGCCCTGCGCCAGGGCGAGTGCTCGATGGCCCTCGCGGGCGGCGCCGCCGTCATGGCCGCCACCGGCATGTTCACCGAGTTCAGCCGGCAACAGGGCCTCGCCGTGGACGGCCGCTGCAAGTCCTTCGCCGCCGAGGCCGACGGCACCGGATGGGGCGAGGGCGTGGGCATGCTGCTGGTGGAGCGGCTGTCGGACGCCCGGCGCAACGGCCACCCGGTGCTGGCGGTGGTGCGGGGGAGTGCCGTGAACCAGGACGGTGCGTCGAACGGGCTCACGGCCCCGAACGGTCCGGCGCAGCAGCGCGTCATCGAACAGGCCCTGGCGAGTGCGGGGTTGTCCGCTGCGGACGTGGATGTGGTGGAGGCGCACGGTACGGGGACCCGGCTGGGTGATCCGATCGAGGCGCAGGCGCTGCTGGCGACGTACGGGCAGGACCGGCCGGCGGACCGGCCGTTGTGGCTGGGGTCGTTGAAGTCGAACATCGGGCACACTCAGGCGGCGGCCGGGGTGGGCGGGATCATCAAGATGGTCGAGGCGATGCGCCACGGCGTCCTGCCGAAGACCCTCCACGTGGACGAACCCTCCCCGCACGTCGACTGGTCGACAGGAGCTGTCCGCCTCCTGACCGAACCCGTCGAGTGGACGGAGAACGGCCACCTGCGCAGGGCGGCCGTCTCCTCCTTCGGAGTGAGCGGTACCAACGCCCACACCATCATCGAGCAGGCCCCGCCGGCCCCCGACGCCGAGGAGGCCCGGACCGCCCCGGCCGGCGGGCCGCGTCCCGTGGCATGGACCCTCTCGGGGCGCAACGCCGCTGCCCTGCGCGAACAGGCGGAACGGCTCCTGACGCACGTCCTCGGGCTCGGTGACGTCAGTACGGTGGACGTGGCCCACTCCCTGGCCACCTCGCGCGCCGCACTGGAACACCGTGCCGCCGTGGTCGGTGCCGACCTGCCCGAACTCGTCGCCGGCGTAAAGGCGGTGGCCGAGGGCACCGCTGCCGCGCAGCTGGTCCAGGGCACCGCGGGCCGTGACGGCGGAACCGCCTTCCTGTTCTCGGGGCAGGGGAGCCAGCGGCTCGGGATGGGCCGCGAGCTGCACGCCTCCTCTCCCGCGTTCACGGAAGCGTTCGATGCGGCCTGCTCCGCGCTGGACCCCCACCTCGAACGCCCTCTGAAGAGCGTCGTGTTCGGCGAGGACCCGGATCTCCTGAACCGGACCGGCTATGCGCAGCCGGCGTTGTTCGCGGTCGAGGTGGCGCTCTACCGCCTGGTGGAGTCCTGGGGTGTCCGGCCGGACTTCCTGGCCGGGCATTCGGTGGGCGAGTTCGCCGCCGCGCATGTGGCGGGTGTGCTGTCCCTGGAGGACGCGGCGCAGCTCGTGGCGGCGCGCGGCCGCCTGATGCAGGCACTCCCGGCCGGTGGTGTCATGGTCGCGGTACAGGCCTCGGAGGACGAAGTACGAGCCCTGCTCGCCGGGTACGAGGACCGTGCGGGCATCGCGGCGGTCAACGGCCCGTCATCGGTGGTGGTTTCGGGCGCGGAGGACGCCGTAGCCGCAGTCGTCGACCTGCTGTCGGCCGACGGCCGCAAGACGAAGGCCCTCGCCGTCTCCCACGCCTTCCACTCGCCGCTCATGGACCCGATGCTGGCCGACTTCCGCAAGGTCGCCGAGTCGGTCACCTTCCACGCCCCGCGCATCCCCGTCGTCTCCACCCTCACCGGCCGCCCGGTCCCGTCCGAGGAGTTCTGCTCCGTCGACTACTGGGTCCGCCACGTCCGTGAGGCCGTCCGCTTCGCCGACGCGGTCACCTCCCTCGCCGACGAGGGAGTGAACACCTTCCTGGAGGTCGGCCCGGGCGGTGCCCTGACGGCCATGGCCCAGGACTCCCTGGACGGCGAACACGCGAACGCGGTCCCCCTCCTGCGCCCCGACCGGCCCGAAACCCTCGCCGTCACCACCGCACTCGCCCAGCTCCACGTCCACGGCACCCCCGTCGACTGGACGGCCGTCCTCGCCGGAGACGGCGCCCGCCGCATCGACCTGCCCACCTACGCCTTCCAGCGCGAGCACTACTGGCTCGAAGCCGCCGCACCCGCCCGCGGTCCCCGGTCCACGGTCGAGGACTGGCAGTACGACGTCACCTGGAAGCACCTGGCCGATCCGGCGGCCGTGCCCGTCGACGGGCACTGGCTGCTGGTCGTGCCCGACGTCGGCCCGGACCACGACAGCGGCGCCGTACCCCTCGCGGCCGGACTCCGGGGCGCGCTCGCGGCCCACGGCGCCCGCGTCACCTGCCTCACCGTCGAAGGCACGGAAGACAGGGAGGCGCTCACCGTACGGCTGCGCGAGGCCACGGACGGCACGGCCGCTCCGCGAGCCGTCGTCTCGTTGCTCGGCCTGGACGAGCGCCCGACGGCCGGCCTGGCCGCACTGCCCGGCGGCGTCGCCGGCACGCTGACCCTGGTCCAGGCGCTGGGCGACGCGGGCGTCGGGGCACCGCTGTGGTGCGCCACGCGCGGGGCGGTGTCCACCTCGCCCGGCGACCACGCGGTGACGGCCCCCGGCCAGGCCCAGATCTGGGGACTCGGCCGCGTGGCCGCGCTGGAGCACCCGGACCGGTGGGGCGGCCTCGTCGACCTGCCCCGGGCCTGCGACGGGCCCGTACTGGACCGGCTCCTCGCCACCCTCGCCGCCGGCGGCCCGGAGGACCAGCTCGCCGTCCGCGCGGACGGCGTGTACGCCCGCCGCCTCGCCCGGACCGCCGACGCGACCGCCCGGTCGGCCGAGCAGTGGCACTCCCGGGGAACGGTGCTGATCACCGGCGGGACCGGTGCGCTGGGCGGGCACGTGGCCCGGCTGCTCGCCGCCCGGGGCGCCGAACACCTGGTGCTGACCAGCCGCCGCGGCCCCGCCGCCGACGGCGCCGACGAACTGCGCACCGAACTGGAGGCGCTGGGCGCCCGCGTGACGCTGGCCGCCTGCGACGTGTCCGACCGGGACGCGCTGGCCCGGCTCCTCGCCGACCTCACCGGACCCGAAGCGGCCGGCGTCCCGCTCACGGCCGTGGTGCACACGGCGGGCGTCGACACGCCCGCGCTGCTCGCCGACACCGGTCCGGCCGCTTTCGCCGCCGTCCTGGCCGCCAAGGCGGCGGCCGCCGCCCACCTCGACGAGCTCCTCGACGAACTCCCCGGCGGACCGGCCGAACTGGACGCGTTCGTGCTGTTCTCGTCCATCGCCGGGGTGTGGGGCGCGGGCGGCCAGGCCGCGTACAGCGCCGCCAACGCCCACCTCGACGCGCTCGCCGCCGCCCGCCGGGCCCGCGGCCTGCCCGCCACCGCCCTGGCGTGGGGCCCCTGGGCCGAGTCGGGCATGGCCGCCGGCCCCGAGGTGGCCGAAGGCCTGCGCCGGCGCGGCCTCGAACCCCTGGCCGCCGGGTCCGCGCTCACGGTCCTGGACCGCGCGGTCGGCCGGAACGCGACCGCCGTCACCGTCGCCGACGTGGACTGGGCGCGCTTCGCCCCCACCTTCACCGTCGGCCGCCCCAGCCCGCTGCTCGGCGATCTGCCCGAGGTCCGGGAGGCGGCCTCCGCACGGCCCGGGCACACCGACGGGGCCGCCGACACCGCGGGCGCCCTGCGCCGGACCCTCGCCCAGGCCGACCCGGCCGAACGGGACCGCACCCTCGTGGAACTCGTACGCGCCGAGGCCGCGGCCGTACTCGGACACCCCGGCCCCGAGGCCGTCGAGCCCGGGCGGGCCTTCCGCGACCTCGGCTTCGACTCACTGACCGCCGTCGAGCTGCGCAACCGGCTGGTCGGCGCCACCGGGCTGCGGCTCCCCACCACCCTGGTGTTCGACTACCCGTCGGCGCTCGACCTGGCGGGCGCGCTCCTCGTCGAACTCCTCGGCACCGGCGACACCACCGAGACCGCGGCCGCGCCCGTACGGGCCGACGACGAGCCGATCGCGATCGTCGCCATGAGCTGCCGCTACCCGGGCGGGGTCCGCTCCCCGGAAGAGCTGTGGCGGCTGGTCGACGAGGGCACGGACGCGATGTCGGTGTTCCCCGACGACCGGGGCTGGGACCTGGACACCCTCTACCACCCCGACCCCGACCACCCGGGCACGACGTACGCCCGCGCCGGCGGGTTCCTCTACGACCTGGCCGACTTCGACGCCGCGTTCTTCGGGATCTCGCCGCGCGAGGCCACCGCCATGGACCCCCAGCAGCGGCTGCTCCTGGAGACCTCCTGGGAGGCCTTCGAACGGGCCGGAATCGATCCGGCGAGCGTCCGCGGCAGCCGGACCGGAGTGTTCGTCGGGTCCGGCTACCAGGACTACATCCGGCGCGGCATCGCCGTACCCGAAGACGTCGAGGGCTACCTCGGCACCGGAAACGCGGCCAGCGTCGCGTCCGGACGCATCGCCTACACCCTCGGACTCGAAGGCCCGGCCGTCACCGTGGACACGGCGTGCTCGTCCTCCCTCGTGGCCCTGCACATGGCGGCGCAGGCCCTGCGCCAGGGCGAATGCGAACTCGCCCTGGCCGGTGGGGTGACGGTCATGTCCAGCTCCGGTGCCTTCGTCGAGTTCAGCCGGCAGCGCGCCCTGTCCGCCGACGGCCGCTGCAAGGCGTACTCCGCCGACGCGGACGGCACCGGCTGGGGCGAAGGCGTCGGCATGCTGCTGGTGGAGCGGCTGTCCGACGCCCGCCGCAACGGCCACCGGGTCCTCGCCGTCGTCCGCGGCAGCGCCGTCAACCAGGACGGCGCCTCCAACGGCCTCACCGCCCCCAGCGGCCGCGCCCAGCAACTCGTCATCCGCCAGGCCCTCGCCAACGCCGGACTGTCCGCCTCCGACGTCGACGCCGTCGAGGGCCACGGCACGGGCACCCGGCTCGGCGACCCCATCGAAGCCTCCGCGCTGCTGGCGACGTACGGCCAGGACCGCGCCGGGGACCGGCCGCTGTGGCTGGGCTCCCTCAAGTCCAACATCGGGCACACCCAGGCCGCCGCCGGAGCGGGCGGCATCATCAAGATGGTGCAGGCCCTGCGGCACGGCGTCCTCCCCAGGACCCTGCACGCCGACGAGCCGACCCCGCACGTCGACTGGAGCGCCGGAGCCGTCCGGCTGCTGACCGAGCCCGTCCCCTGGGACGCGGCCGACCGCCCCCGGCGGGCCGCCGTCTCCTCCTTCGGCATGAGCGGGACCAACGCCCACGTCATCATCGAGGAAGCCCCGCCCGCCACCGCCCGCCCCGACGCCGGCCCCGACGACCCCGCCCCCCTGCCCCCGGCCGGAACGGCGGCGGTGCCGCTGCTGCTGTCCGCCCGCACCGGTACGGCACTGGAGGAGCAGGCCGGACACCTCGCCGCCCTCCTGCGCCAGGACCGGACCGGGCCGCGCGACATCGGGTACGCCCTCGCCACCACCCGCACCCTCTTCGACGAGCGCGCCGTGGTCGTCGGTGAGGACCGCGGCGAACTGCTCGAAGCCCTGGACGCGCTGGCTACCGGCGCCTCCCACGAGCTCGCGGTCCGCGGCTCGGCCGGATCCCCCGTCCAGCCGGTGTTCGTCTTCCCCGGCCAGGGCTCCCAGTGGGCGGGCATGGCCGTCGAACTCCTCGACACCTCGCCCGTCTTCCGCGACCGGATCACCGCCTGCGGCGAGGCACTCGCCCCGCACGTGGACTGGTCGCTCGAAGACGTCCTGCGCGGCACGGACGGCGCCCCCGCACTGGAGGGCCCGGACGTGATCCAGCCCGTCCTGTGGGCGGTGATGGTGGCGCTCGCCGAGCTGTGGCGTGCCTGCGGGGTACGCCCCGCCGCCGTCGTCGGCCACTCGCAGGGCGAGATAGCGGCCGCCGTCGTCGCCGGAGCACTCACCCTGGAGGACGGCGCCCGGCTCGTGGCGCGCCGCAGCGCCCTGCTCGTCCGGCTGTCGGGCCGGGGCGGCATGGTGTCGGTTCCGCGGTCCGAGGCCGAGGTCACCGAACGGCTCGCCCCCTGGGAGGGCCGCCTCAGCGTGGCCGCCGTCAACGGGCCGCGCACCGTCGTCGTCTCCGGCGACACCGACGCGCTGGCCGAGTTCCTCGACGCCTGCGCCGCCGACGCGGTGGCGGCCAAGCCCGTCAAGGTGGACCTGGCCTCGCACTGCGCCCAGGTCGAAGCGGTCCGGGACGAACTGGCCGCCGAACTCGCCCCGCTCACCCCGGGCATCCCGAAGATCCCGTTCTGCTCGACGGTCACGGGCGAACCCCTCGACACCGCGCCGGACGCCGCCTACTGGTACCGCAACCTGCGCAGCACCGTGCGCTTCGAACAGGCCACCCGGCGCCTGCTGGCCGACGGACACCGGGTCTTCATCGAGATCAGCCCGCACCCGGTACTGGTGTACGGACTCCAGGACACCCTCGACGACGCGCGTACGGACGGACCCGCCGAGGCCGTCGTCCCGACCCTGACCCGCTCCGCGGGCGGCGCCCGGCGCTTCCTCGGCGCCCTGGGCGAGGCCCACGCGCACGGCGTCCCCGTCGACTGGACCGCGGTGTTCGCCGGCCCCGCCGGCACACCGGCCGAGCTGCCGACGTACCCCTTCCAACGACAGCGGTACTGGCTCGACGCGCCCACCGCACCCGACACGGCGGCGGACACCTCCCCGGCGCCGCAGACCGCCGCGGACGCCGAGTTCTGGGCGGCCGTGGAACACGAGGACCTGACCTCCCTCTCCGAGGGACTGTCCTTCGACGAGGACACCACCCTGCGCTCCGCGCTGCCCGCCCTGCACGCCTGGCACCGGGCCCGCCGCGACGAGGCCGCCACCGACGGCTGGCGCTACCGGATCGGCTGGAAGCCGCTCCCCGACACCGCGCCGCCCGCCCTGGCAGGGCGCTGGCTCGCGGTCGTCCCCCGGGACCGGCTCGGCGACCCGGCGGTGGAACTGGCCCTGCACTCCCTCGCCACCCACGGAGCCGAGACCGTCCTGCTGGCCGTCACGGGCGACGAGGACCGTCCCACCCTCGCCGCCACCCTGCGGGAAGCCGCCCGCGGGGTACGCGGAGTCCTCTCCCTGCTCGCCCTCGACGACCACCCCCACCCGCACCACCCCGCCGTCCCGCTCGGCCTCGCCGCCACCCTGCACCTCGTCCAGGCCCTCGGCGACGCCGCCGTCGACGCCCCGCTGTGGTGCGTGACCCGGGGCGCGGTGTCCACCGGGCCCGCCGACCCCCTCCACGCCCCGTCCCAGGCACCGGTCGCGGCCCTGGGCCGGGTCGTGGCCCTGGAGCACCCGGCCCGGTGGGGCGGCCTCGTCGACCTGCCCGCCGACGTACGCGCCACGGACACCGGCACCGGACGCCGGCTGGCCGCCGCGCTGTCCGCGGCCACCGGAGAGGACCAGATCGCCGTCCGCGCCGAAGCCGCCCACGCCCGCCGCATGCTCCGCGCCCCCGGCGCCGACGCCCCCGCCGGGCCCGGCTGGCAGCCGCGCGGCACCGTCCTGGTCACCGGCGGCACCGGCTTCATCGGGGGCCGGGTCGCCCGCTGGCTGGCGGGCGCCGGCGCCGAACACCTCGTACTGACCAGCCGCCGAGGCCCCGCAGCCGACGGCGCCGACGAGCTGCGCACCGAACTGGAGGCCCTGGGCGCCCGCGTGAGCGTCATCGCCTGCGACATGGCGGACCGCAGCGCGGTGGCCGCACTCCTGGACTCGCTCACCGCGCTGCCGCCGCTCAGCGCCGTGGTGCACGCCGCCGGCGTCGGTACGCCCGCCATGCTCGCGGACACCACCGTGGCCGAGGTCGCGGCCGTCATGGAGGCGAAGGCGGCGGGCGCGACCCACCTGGACGAACTGCTGGGCGAGCGCGCACTGGACGCCTTCGTCCTGTTCTCCTCCGGCGCCGCTGCCTGGGGGAGCGGCGCACAGTCCGCCTACGCCGCGGCCAACGCCTCCCTGGACGCCCTCGCCGAACACCGGCAGGCGCGCGGCCTGACCGCCACCTCCATCGCCTGGGGCGCCTGGGGCGGCGGCGGAATGGTCGACCTGGCCGCGGAGGAGCGGCTGCGGCTGCGCGGCCTCGACCCGATGGACCCCGCACGCGCCGTCCTGGCCCTGCGCCGCGCGGTCGAACACGGCGACACCGCGGTGATCGTCGCCGACGTGGACTGGAAGCGCTTCCTGCCCGGCTTCACCGCGGCCCGGCCGAGCCCCCTGCTCGCCGGCCTGCCCGAGGTGGCCCGCCTCCTGGCCGCCGAAGAGACCGGAGCGGGCGGCCGGGCCGACACCGAACCCCTCCTGGCCCGTCGGCTGGCAGGGCTCTCCGGAGCCGAACGGGACGCCGCGGTCCTGGAGTTCGTACGCTCCGAGGCCGCGGCCGTGCTCGGTCACCCCTCCGCCGACGCGGTACGGGACCGGCACGTCTTCCTGGAACTCGGCTTCGACTCGCTGACCGCCGTCCAGCTCGCCAAGCGCCTCAGCATGGCCACCGGCCTGAAACTGCCCAGCACCCTGGTCTTCGACCACCCCACCCCCACGGCCGTGACCACCCGCCTCCTCACCCTCCTGACGGAAACCCCGGCCGCCCCCCTCAAGGCGGACCAGGACGATCTCCTCGTCGGCCTCTACCGCCGGGCCGGTGAACTCGGCAGGCTCACCGAGGGCATCGAGATGCTCACCGCCGCCGCACGGCTGCGGCCCGTCTTCGACACCGCGTCGGCCGCCGGCCACCGGCCCGTCCCGGTCAGGCTGGCGCACGGCACCGAAGGGCCTCAACTGGTCTGCTTCGGCCCGTACATGGCCCCCTCCGGGGTGCACCAGTACGCGCGCTTCGCCGCCGCGTTCGGCGGCCGGCGCACCGTCTGGGCCCTGCCCGAGCCCGGCTTCGGCCCGGGGGAGGCACTGCCGCAGGACGTCGCCGCCCTCGTCGAGGTCCACGTCCAGTCCGTCGCCGAGTGCGCGGGCGAGGAGCCCGTGGTACTCGTCGGCTACTCCTCGGGGGGCTGGGTCGCGCACGCCGTGGCCTGCCGCCTCGAGGAGCTGGGCCGGCCCGTCGAAGGCATCGTGATGCTCGACAGCTTCACCCGCACGCAGGGCCTCGGGGACCGCTTCCAGTCGGCGGTGGTGCGCGAGCAGTCCGCGCGCTTCGACTTCATCTCCGCCCCCGGCACCCAGCTCACCGCTATGGGCGGCTACCTCGCCGCCTTCGAGCACTGGGACGCCCCGGACGCCAAGGTACCCACGCTGGTCGTCCGCGCCGAGGACCGCATGGCCGACGGCGAGCCGGGGGCCGACGACCGCCCGCCGGCCCCCGAGCACGCCCGGACCGTCACCGAAGTCCCCGGCAACCACTACACGCTGATGGAACGTCACGCACAGTCGACGGCAAGGGCGGTCGACGAATGGCTCGTCCAGCTCCCCTGACCCCAGCTCCCCAGCCATCCGAAGGGCCCACCCGCATGACGACCCCCTCCACCCCCTCCAACGCCCATGACGACAGCCTGTGGGTACGCCGGTTCCAGCCGAGGCCGGACAGCGCCGTCCGGCTGGTCTGCCTGCCGCACGCCGGCGGCTCCGCGAGCTTCTACCTCCCCATGGCCCGCACCATGCCGGACTTCGTGGACGTGCTGTGCGTCCAGTACCCCGGCCGGCAGGACCGCCGTACCGAGCCGCTCCTCGACACCGTCCCCGCACTCGCCGACCAGGTGTTCACCGCACTGCTGCCCTGGGCGGACCGGCCGTTGGCGTACTTCGGGCACAGCATGGGCGCCTCGGTGGCCTACGAGGTCGCCCGCCGCTTCGAACGCGAGAAGGGCGTCGTCGCGGCGGCCCTCTTCGCCTCGGGCCGCCGGGCCCCCTCGGCGCCCCGCCACGAGACCGCGCACCTGCTGGACGACCGGGGCCTGATCGAGGAGGTCAAGAGCCTCAGCGGCACCGACACCCGGCTCCTGGGCGACGACGAGGTGCTCCGGATGGTCCTCCCGGCCATCCGCGCCGACTACCGGGCCGCCGAGACCTACACCCCGGAACCGGGGGAGCCGTTGCACTGCCCCGTGGTCGCGATGATCGGCAGCGACGACCCGAAGGTGACGGAGGCGGAAGCGGCGGCCTGGTCCACCCACACCGAAGGCCCGTTCGCCCTACGGGTCTTCTCCCAGGGCCACTTCTACCTGGTGCGCGACCAGGCCGAGGTGATCCGCACCCTGTCCACCCACCTCCGCACCTCCCTCACGCCCTGACCCACCCGCCCCCGCCCCCGCCGCCCCCGAACCGGACACGGCGGGGGCGGCGGCCCGTGGGCACCCGAAGGTTCGAAGCGGGCTCCTGTGAGGTGTCGAACGTACGCGGCCCCGGGCCGGCCCGTGCCGTGACACGGACGACGACGGCGCTCCTGACGGGCTCACAGCACGGCGCCGGCCCTGATCACGTGCCGCAGGTGCCGCTCGGGGCGGGTGAGAACGGCCAGGTCCGCCAGCGGGTCGCCGTCCACGACGAGCAGGTCGGCGTGCGCACCCGGCGCGAGGGTGCCGATCTCCCCCTCCATCCGCAGCAGCCGGGCCGCCGTGGTGGTGGCGGAGCGGATCACGTCCGCGGCGGGCTGGACCTCGGCGCGCAGCGTGAACTCCTCCAACTGCGCCGAGTGCAGCGGCCCGAGCAGGTCGCTGCCGTACACCAGGCTGACGCCCGCCCGGTGGGCCTTCTCCAGGGCGGCCAGCCCGTGGTCGCGGACCTCGATCAGCTTGCGGTAGGAGGACTCCGGCAGACCGGACTGCCGTCCCAGCCGCGCGGTCCGCTCGTAGGCGACCAGGGTGGGCACCAGGAAGGCGTCGTGCTCCAGCAGCAGGGCGACGGTCGCGTCGTCGATCAGGTTGCCGTGCTCGACGCACCGCACGCCGGCCCGCAGGGCCCGGTCGATGGCGCGCGGATGGTAGGCGTGCACGGTGACGTACCGGTTGTGGTTCTCCGCCTCCTCCACGGCCGCGCGTATCTCCTCCGCGCTGTACTGGACGGCGGCGATCTCGTCGTGCGGCGAAGCCACCCCGCCCGACAGCAGCACCTTCAGGTGGGCGGCCCCCTTGCGGAACTCGTCCCGGGCCGCCCTGCGGACGGCGTCGACGCCGTCCGCGATCCGGGCGAAGTCCGGACGGTTCTCGCAGCAGGGCACGGAGTCGTCCCCGAGCGGTCGCAGGTCGCCGTGGCCGCCCGTCTGGGAGAGCGCCTTCCCGCCGTGGACGAGTCGGGGGCCGAGTGCCAGGCCCTCCGCCAGGGCCCGGGCCATGCCGTGGTCGGCGCCGCCGACGTCGCGGACGGTGGTGAAGCCGCGGCGCAGCATCCGTTCGGCCTCCGCGAGCGCCCGGACGGTCAGGTACCCGGGGGTCCAGGAGGCGATGGCGGGCAGGTCGAGGGAGGTGACCAGCAGGTGGACGTGGGCGTCGATCAGGCCGGGCAGCACCGTGGCGCCGGCCGCGTCGAGCACCCGTACGTCCTGCCCGGCGCCGGGCGGGCGACCGGTGCCGGTGGCGGCGATCCGGCCGTCGGCGACCTCGATCCACGCCCGGTCGGTACGGGTGCCGGTCTCCGGGTGCAGCAGGTGGGCGTCGGTGATCAGCAGTCGGCTCATGGTGGGGGTCCTCTCGCGACCTCGTTTCGATACGACCTGTATTGAATACACCATGTATCGTGACGGGTGTGAATTCCTCCCCGGCCGAACCCGCCGCGCCCCGGCCCCCGCGGCGCCGTGTCCACACCCGAGCCCGCATCCTGTCGGCGGCAGGTGAGCTCTTCCTGTCCGCGGGGTACGCGCGGACGAGCATCGAGGACATCTGCGCCGCTGCCGGCTACACCCGCGGGGCCTTCTACTCGAACTTCGCCACCAAGGAAGACCTGCTGCTGGCCCTCTTCGACGAGCAGGCGGCCGACCGGATGGCCGAACTGGAGCGCCTGGCCGCAGCGGCCGAACAGCTGGGGCCCGAGGAACGGGCGCGGCGGCTGGTCGAGGCGCTGCTGCGGGTCGAGCCCGCCGAAACCGGGTGGATCCTGCTCTTCCTGGAGTTCCGCCTCCTGGCCGCCCGTACGCCCGAACTCGCCGAGCGGGTCGCCGCGCACGACCGCGCGGTGACAGCGGCGGTGGCAGCCCTGCTGGAGAGGGGCCTGCCGGAACTGGTACCGCCCGGCGCCGAAGCCGGACAGGCCGCCGAGGTGATCCTGGCCGCCCGCGAGGGCTTGCTCGCCCGCACGGCCGCGGGCGGCCCGGCCGCCGCGCAGCTGCTGAACGCGGCGATGGCGGTACTGGCCGGCCTCCTGGGCTGACACGGCGGTCCGGAGTACGGGGAGAGTGCGGCCGCGGCCGCAGGTGTGCACCGCGCCCACGCGCAACCGGCGCCGACGCGGTGCTGGACTCAGTCCAGGCTGCCCGGGACGGTGCGCCAGCGGGCCCGCAGCACACCGTCGGCGTCCGGCAGTACGGCGCTGAGCAGGGGGCGGCGTTCGTCCGCGGCGGCCGGCAGGAGGAGGGCGGAGCGGGCGCGGGCCAGGGCCGGCCGGAGACGGTCGAAGTCCTCCTCGTCCGCGCTGGTCCGGCAGAGACGGCCCTCGGCGTCCTCCCAGACCACTTCCACGGACTCCTCGGTGGACAGCGCGGCGAGGACGGCCCCCACACCGGCCGTCGGAGCCGGCCAGGCGCCGATCATCGCGCGGGGCGCCAGCCCGGCCCGGACGGCGGGCAGAGAGGACGGGGTCAGGCGGTGCCAGCGGGTCAGGTTGTGGACGTAGCCCTCCTCCAGCAGACCGGCCTGCCCGTCGGCGACGGCCTGTGCCAGCCGGGCCCAGAAGCCGTCGTCGGCCGGGCACTGCTCGCCCGGCTCCTCGTCGCGGTCCCGCTCGTACGCGGAGCCGCTGATCCTCTCGGCGAACAGGCCGAGCTCGGCGGTACGGCGGACGGCGACGTCCCCCGGTACGGCGGAGCCGACGTACACGTACTGGTCCCACCCGACCTCGACGAAGAAGCGCCCCTCGGCCTCCAGGGTGTACCCGCCGGGATCACCACGCAGCATGCCCCGCACCAGCTCCAGCGCGGTGGCCGGCGGAACCACCAGCCCGTCGTACAGCTCCGCCAGCCCGGCGGGCAGCGGCGGCTCACCGGCCGGGTCGCCCTCCCGCCAGGAGTCCCGCCACGGCAGGATCGGCTCCCGAACGGCCAGTTCGCGCACCCCGGCCTCCGCGGCGAACGCACCCACCGCCGCCAGGTACGCCGCCTCCACCGGCCCGTGGTCGCAGCCGGTGTCTTCCGCCCCGACGTAGTGGCCGTGCTCGTCACGGTCGGCCGGGTCGTACTTGGTCACCCGGTGGACGAAAGGCAGTCGCATGAACGGCAGACTAGGCCGTCTCTTTCGGAACGTGCCGGTTGAGCCCGAGGGGAAACCGTCGCTCAGCGCAGCCGGAGCTCGCCGGTGACGCCGGCGTGGTCGGAGGGCCAGAGGCCCGAGGGAGTCCGGTCGGCCTGCTCGTCGCCCACCCGGTCGCTCGACAGGGCGGTGATCCTGCCGCGGTAGAGCACGTAGTCGATGCGCTGGGCGAGGCTGGAGGTGGGGTTGAGCAGGTTGGCGGCCTGGCAGCAGGTGAAGCCGGGGTCGCGGCGGTGGGTGGCGGTCCAGGCGTCGCTGAAGCCGGCGGCCAGGATGTCGTCATAGCTCGTGGTGTTGCTCTCGGGTGTCGCGCCGACCCCGCCGGCGGCCGAGTTGAGGTCGCCGAGGAGCACGGTCGGAAGCTTGGTCTTCAGCGGGCCCGCGAGCAGCTCGTCGGCCTGTGCTTCCTGAACGGAGGCGACCGCGGGCTCCAGGTGGGTGGTGACCACCCGGGTGGTGCGCCCGTGCACGGTGGCATCGGCGGCGACCCAGCCGCGGCGGATCTGGAGCGGAGGACTGGGCGGGCAGCCGAGTACCGGTCGGCACAGGGGCACGAAGCTCCGGAACTGGGCGGCGCGAGCGTTGGCCACGGAGAACTTCCGCGCGGGCAGGTCGGTGCGGGCCAGGAGTACGTCACGGTCGGTGAGGCGGATGTCCTGCAGGCCCGCGGGCGTGGAACGCGGGGCCTCGAAGTCAGTGCCCACGGTGACGGTGGCCACGGCCGCGTAGTGCTTCCCGCGGGCGGAGAGCTCGTCGAGAAGGATCTGCAGGAAGTCGTACTCGACATGCGTGGCGCTGCCCTGCCCGGCGGGCGTCTGACTGCGCCACAGCACGGCCTCCTGAAGGCCCACCAGGTGGGGGTCGCTGTCGGCGATCTCGTCGGCCAGCGCCTCGGCGCGCTCGGGGAAGTTCGTCGCCTGGACGTTCGCGTACACCGCGGTCACCGCCGCCACCAGCCCCTGGGGGCTGGTGGCGGCGAGGACGGGCGCGAGGTCGGCCCCCAGGTAGAGGTTGCGGGTCAGGACCCGCACCGAGGTCTGCCCGCCCTCCGCGGCGGAGGCCGCGCCGAGTGACGCGGGTGCGAGGAGCGCGAGCGCGCACAGGGCGGATGTGAACCAGCGACGAGCCATGCGGGCGACCCTTTCGGCGAGGAGCGGGCGGATCCCGCATCCTCGCCGCAACCTATGGCGTCCCGGAGGCCGCGGCGATCCGGCTGTAGGCCGGGCGGCCGAACCGCACCGCGGGACCTCTGGAACGGCCGGCGAACCGGCCTCGATCCCGGCGAAGTCCGCGCTGAGGACCTCCCTGCGAGCCGGTCACAGCACTATGGCGCGTATCGAGTCGTGATCGATTTGCGGGATGTGCCTTCGCGGCACGGTCCGGTCCGATAGACGGTCTTACGTGACGCGAGTGCAACTGACCGATCCGGATCGGGAGTTCATCGAGCCGTACCTGCCGATCGGCGAGTACGGCCCGTACCCCGAGCAGTTCATCCCCGTCCTGAAGAAGGTACGGGTACGCGGGCCCGTCGGCCGACCCCGCATCCGGCCGGACGCGGTCGCCGGGGACAAGGCGTACTCGTCCCGCGGATCCGCGCCCACCTGTGCGAACGCCGTATCAAGGCGGTCATCCCGGAGAAGAAGGACCAGGCCGCCAACCGGAGGAAGAAGGGCTCCAGAGGTGGCCGACCCGTCAGCCACGACGCCGAGGTGCCGGACGCCAAGGGCGGGCAGGAGTTGAGTCAACGGTCAACCAGCCGTGGACGCGGGGCCTCACCCGTGGATTCCGCGTCGGTGCCGACCGGGCCGCGGGGAAGCATCCGGTCCAGCCACTTCGGCAGCCACCAGTTGGTCCGGCCGAGGAGTGTCATGGTCGCCGGTACCAGCACCATGCGTACGACCGTGGCGTCGATGAAGATCGCGGTGGCCAGGCCGAGCCCGAACATTTTGGTGGAGGGGTCCTCGGCGACGGCGAAGGACAGGAAGACCGCCACCATGATGAGGGCGGCCGAGGTGATGATCCGGGCGGTGCGCGAGACGCCCTCAACGATCGCCGTGCCGTTGTCGCCGGTGCGCAGGTACTCCTCGCGTACGCGGGAGAGGAGGAACACCTCGTAGTCCATCGACAGGCCGAACAGGATGGCGAAGAGGAACATCGGGATGAACGACACGATCGGAACCGTCGCTTCCAGCCCGATGAGTGCGCCTCCCCAGCCCCACTGGAAGACCGCGACCATGATGCCGTAGGCCGCGCCGATGCTCAGCAGGTTCAGCAGTACCGCCTTGAGCGGTACGAGTATCGAGCGGAAGACCAGCATCAGCAGCAGGAACGACATCGCCAGCACGGCGGCGACGAGCACCGGCAGGCGTTGGCTGGTGCGTTGGCCCACATCGGACAGGCTCGCGGTGGCGCCGCCGACGTGGGCCCTGGCCGGGCCGTGCCCGATCGCCGTGGGCAGCACGTCGGTGCGCAGCCGGGCGATGGTGTCGGCCGTGGCCTTGTCCTGAGGGCTGGTGGTCGGGAACACCACGAGGGTCGCGATGCCGGTGGCCCGATCGACGTGCGTCGGCGCGACGGATGCGATGCCCGGATCCGCCGCGACCGCCCCGACGAGTCGGTCCAGCACTCCCGGATCACCGGTGGGGTCCGCGGCGATGACGAGGGGACCGTTGGTGCCCGGGCCGAACCCCTCGGCGACGAGGTCGTAGGCCCGGCGCTCGGTACGGCTGTGGGGCAGTGAGCCGTCGTCGGGCAGGCCCACGCGCAGGCCGAGCACGGGCAGCGTCGCGGTCAGCAGCAGCGCCGCCGCGCCGACCGCGTACGGCACCGGGTGCCGGCTGACGTGCCCGATCCAGCGCCGCCAACCGGCGGCGGGAGCGGCGCCCGCCACCGGGTCCCGCCGCCGTGCGAGCCGGCCCAGCTTCCCGGTCTGCAGAGCCCGGCCGATCCGGCCGGCCCGGGCCAGGCGCGGGCCCGCCGCGCCGAGGAAGGCCGGCAGCAGCGTCACCGACGCGAGCACCATCGTCAGGACGACGATCGAGACGGCAACCCCGCCCACCGTCATGAACGGCACGTTCGCGACCGCCAGGCCGAGGATCGACACGACGACGGTGCCGCCGGCGAAGACCACCGGCCGCCCCGCCGTTGCCACCGCTCGTCCGGCCGCCGCCTGCGGATCGAGCCCGCACGCGAGGTACTCCCGGTGCCTGGCGAGCACGAACAGCGCGTAGTCGATGCCCACTCCGAGCCCGACCATGCTGCCCAGGACCGGTGCGAAGGTGGGGACGTCCGTGACCCCCGCCAGTACCGTCATCGTGGCGACCCCGATGGTCAGCCCGAAGACCGCCATGCCGATCGGCAGCGCGGCGGCGACGAGCGAACCGAACGCCAGAAACAGGATCGCGGCCGCGGCGAGGAGGCCGATCAGCTCGCTCGCGCCGCCGTCGGGGTCGGAGAAGGCGTAGAAGAGGTTCCCGCCCATCTCGATGCGCAGGGGCAGATCGGCGCGCAGCCGGTCGCCGAGAACGACGAGGGCGTCGAGGTCTTCGGCCGACAGCCGGCTCTGGTCGGGGTACTGCACCCGGACGACTGCGATCCGCCCGTCGGCCGAAACGAGGCCGCCGCGCACGGCGGTGTCCCCGCCCGCGGTGAGTGCCCCCGCCGGGTCGCTCGTGCCGAGCACGTGCGGCAGCCGCTTCACCTCGGCCCGCAGCCGCGTGAGAGCGGTGCGCGCGCCGTCGTCGTCGAAGAACGTCGCAGCGCCGTCGAGGGGGGTGACGACCACTTGGGCGGTCATCCCCTCCTGGCCGGTGCCCGCCCGCTCGATCAGTTCCGCGGCCCGCTGGGAGTCCAGTCCCGGAGCGGTCATCGAGTCCGCGGTCCGCCCGCCGAAGGCGACGGCGGCGAGGACGGCGAGCGTGGCGGCGATCAGCCATGCCGCGATCACCCGCCAGGGATGGCGGGCGGCGCTTGCGCCCAGGCGCAACAGGGCTTTCGAGAGCATCGGGTCCTCCAACAAACTTGTCGGCCGTCCTTGTACGGCCGCCGATGCCGAGGCTCGTCGCCACGGCGCTCCGCGGCATCGGCCCGCGGGCCGCGGATCCGTAGGCCCCAGGGCGGAGTGACGACCCGTCCTTTCGGCCGATGCGCGGCACGCCGCGGTCCCTAGGCTGAGAACCGTGCTACGAGACGACCTGCGAACCCTGTGGACCGAACCCCGGCCGCCCGACGCGCCCGCCCGGGTGCGGCGGGACTGGGCGCTGCTCGCGGTGGGCCTGTGCGGTGTGGCGCTGGAGGCCACCCTGCGCGAGAACGTCGTGTGGCGGCCGGTGGCGGTGGTGTTCGCCGTATGGCTGTGCCTGCTGCCCTTGTGGCGCCGGACCCGCCCACTGGCGATGGTCAAGCTGGCGTTCGGCTCGGTGATCCTGCTTCAAGTGGCCTCGCTCGTCGCCGCACCGCGCGAGCCGGTCGGCCTGGACATCGACGCGGTCGTGCTCGTGCTGGTGTACGCGCTGCCCCGGTGGGGATCGGGACGGGAGATCGTGCTCGGTGGCGCGGTGATCCTCGCGGCCTGCACCCTGGCGACCGTCACGTACGAGACCCCGGTCGTCGAAGAGGTCGGGGGCCTCGTCTTCCTGCTGCTGCCCGGCGTGGTCGGGGCTGCCGTGCGGTTCCGGGTGACCGCTCGCGAGCGGCAGTTGGAGCAGGTGCGTTCCCGCGAGCGCGAGCAGCTCGCCCGGGAACTGCACGACACGGTGGCCCACCACGTGTCGGCCATGGTGATCATCGCCCAGGCGGGCCGGGTGCTCGCGGGCACCGACCCGTCCGCCGCCGTCGAGGCGCTGGAGGGGGTCGAGGAGGAAGGGGCGCGCACGCTGGAGGAAATGCGCGCCATGGTCGCCGCGCTGCGCGACCGCGGGGTCGGCGCCGAGCTGGCGCCCCCTGCCGGAGTCGCGGATCTGGAGCGCCTGGTGCGCACCCCGGGGGCTCGCCTCAGGGTCGACCTGGGGCTCGACGGCGAACTGGACGCGCTGCCCCCGGCCGTGGACGCGGCCGTCTACCGGATCGTGCAGGAGTCGCTGACCAACGCGCTGCGCCATGCGGTCGACGCGACCGAGCTCGTCGTCCGGGTCACCGCGGAACGGCACACGGTACGGGTGAGCGTGCGCGACAACGGCCGGCGCACCGGCCGGGGTCGCGACGGATACGGACTTACCGGATTGCGCGAGCGCGCGACGCTGCTCGGCGGCACACTACGAGCCGGCCCGGGTACCGACCGGGGCTGGCATGTCGAAGCCGAACTGCCGAGAGCGAGGAGCGAGAGCGGTGTCCATTCGCGTCCTCGTCGCTGACGACCAGACGATCATCCGCACCGGGTTGCGGATCATACTGAACGCCCAGCCCGGCATCGAGGTGGTCGGCGAGGCCGCCGACGGGCGGGAGGCGGTACGTCTGGCCCGCGAACTACGCCCCGACGTCTGCCTGTTCGACATCCGCATGCCCGTACTCGACGGGCTCGAGGCCACCCGGCTGGTCGCCGGCCCGGGCGTCGCCGACCCGCTGGCCGTGGTCGTCATCACCACGTTCGACCTTGACGAGTACGTCTACGGCTCACTGCGTGCCGGGGCCCGCGGATTCCTCCTCAAGGACACGGGACCGGACCTTCTGGCGCAGGCCGTACGGTCGGCGTCCGACGGTGAGGCGCTCATCGCGCCCAGCGTCACCGTCCGTCTGCTCCAGGCATTCGCGGACCTGCCCGCCGGCCGGCCCGTGGCCCAGCCGGTCTCCCCCGTCACCGCCCGCGAGGAGCAGGTGCTCCTCGCCGTCGCTCGCGGGCTGACCAACACCGAGATCGCCGATGCACTGCACATCAGCCTCAGCACGGTGAAGACGCATCTGGCCAGCCTGATGGCCAAACTCGGCGCCCGCAACCGGGTCGAGATCGCGATGTGGGCCTACGAAACGCGCCGTATCCTCCCCGGAACCTGAGCCGGGTGCCGGGCCATGTCCCATGAGTCCCCGCCCGGACATCAGTGCACCGGTCGGCTCACGTCGGCTCCACGTGCCTCACCCGCCCCAGAGCGTGACGTACCAGGAGGCCGGAACTGGGACGGTGAGACACCCGATTCCGCCCGGCACGCCGAGAGCAGGCACCAGACGCCGCGGGGCCGCCCTCCGGGCGACGACGCGAGTTCGACGACAGGCCCTAGCACCGGGCGTCCGGCCGGAGCCGGGACAGGTCGCGGTCCGCGAGCTCCGGCCGGGCCGCGAGCGTGGCGTGGACCGCGTCCAGGACAGGGAGCGCGGCATGGGCGGTAGCCAGGGCCACGTCCTTCGCTGCCAGGGCCACCGGGAAGTGGGAGGCGTCCGCGAAGGTCCGGGCGACCGCCCCGGCGAGGGGGCCCGCGGACAGCTGTTCGCGGACCAGAGCGGCGGGCAGGCCCAGGGCCCGGCCCAGCGTCAGCGCCTCCGCCACCAGGGCGACTCCGCCGACGACCGCGTTGATCAGGACCAGCTTCATGGCCGCGCCCGAACCGGCCGGCCCGCACTCACTGACCTTGCCGAGCGTGGCGAGGAGCGTACGGACCGGGCCGGGCAGCGGGTCGCCGCCCACCAGCACCCACAGCTCGCCGGTGCCGGCCCGGTCCACACTGCCCATGACCGGGGCGTCGGTCAGGCTCACCCCCTCGGGGAGCCGCGCCGCCAGTTCCCGTACCGGGTCCGGGCCGACCGTGGAGGTGTCCACCCAGTGCGTGCCCGGGCGCAGGGCCGGCAGCACCTCTTCGGCGACGGCCCGCAGCGCCGCCGGGTCGGCCAGCATCGTGACGACCAGGTCCGCGTCACGGACGGCCCCGGCGGGCGAGGACGCGAGCGTGGCCCCGGCCTCCACCAGCGGGCCCGCCTTGGCCGGCGTCCGGTTCCACACGGTCAGCTCGTAGCCGCAGGCGAGGAGATGACGGGCCATCGGAGCGCCCATGTGGCCGAGGCCGAGGAACGCGATCTTCTGCGTGGTCTGCATGCTCCGACGCTAGAGCCGCTCCCGCCATGCGACAAGCGAATGTCTAGCATGGCAGCCATGCCCACAGCGCACAGCTTGTACGAGGTCTTCCTGACCGTGGCCCGGCTGGCCTCGTTCACCGCCGCCGCCCGCGCCCTCGGCTACACCCAGTCCGCCGTCTCACGGCAGATCCAGAGCCTCGAGGACGAGTGGGGCACCCCGCTCTTCGACCGCCTTCCCCGCGGAGTGCGCCTCACCGAGGCCGGACACGTCCTGCTCCCTCACGCCGAGGCGCTGGGGGAGCGGCTGCGCACTGCCCGCGCCGAACTCGACGCCCTGCGCTCGCTCGACCGTGGACGGCTGCGGGTCGGCGCCTTCTCCACCGCCGACGCCGCCCTCCTGCCGCGCGCCCTGGCCGCATTCCGTGCCCGGTACCCCGCCGTCACCGTCACCCGGGCCGAGGGCTCCTCCGGCCGGCACCTGGCCCTGCTCGCGGCCGGTGACCTCGACCTCGCGGTGGTGGGGACGGCATCCGGGAACCCCCTGGACGACGTCACACTGCACCACCTCCTCGACGAGCGGATGTACGTGGCCCTGCCGCTCGGCCACCGGTTCGCCGGCCGGGACTGCCTCCGGCTGGCCGAGCTGGCGGAGGAGGAATGGATCGCCGCCAGCACCCGCCCCGAGGAGACCTTGATGAGTACGGCGCTGGCGAGCGGATTCCGCCCCCGCATGGGCTTCGTCGCCGCCGACTGGATCGCCAAACAGGGCTTCGTCGCGGCCGGCCTGGGGATCACCCTCGTCCCGGCGCTCGCCACCTCCTCCGCCCGCCCCGACATCACGCTCATCGCCCTGCACCCCGAGGACGCCCCGCGCCGCCGCGTCTACGCCGCCACCCCGCCCGGGATCTCCCCCTCCCACGCGGTCACGGCCTTCCTCGACCGACTCCGGGAGGAAGCCGCCCGCCTGGCACCCTGAGGCAGTGCCGCTACTCGCCGGGAGGCCGGTACCGGATGTGCTCGGCCCTGCCCAGGGCGTCCAGTGTTTCTTCGACGCTCAGGAGAACGGTCGTCTCGAACGAGCTGAGCGCCCCACCCCCACTGATCGCCAGCGCGACCGCGGCCATGGACACGTTGTCCGGAGCTTCCCAGAGGTTGTAGCCGTCGTGCGTGCCGAAGGCGTACCAGAAGCCGTGCAGCTTCCCGCCGACGGACTCGATGTACGACTGCGCGGCCTTCGCACGGTCCTCGGGGTGGCCGATCAGCCTCGCCCACGTCTCAGGGGTGTAGCTGAACCTCGACAGATAGAGCGGCATCGTCTCTCGCTTTCGTTTCGTCGACGATGCCCGCGCGGGGCGGCAGAAGGACCGGGGCGGATCGCGGTTCCCCCGAACAGCCGAGGACGACGACCGCCCCGGCCCACGGCCCGGGTCAGTGGATCCTGTGCTCCGTCCAGAACGGGCCGAGGTCCGCCACCGCGAGCGGTCAGGACACCGTGGCCGCGCTGTCCACCTCGGTCAGCCTGACCGTGCACAGCCCGCCGCGCTCGCTCTTCACGTCCGTCACCTTGAGCTGCGTGCCCGGCGTGAGGATGTACTCCTCCTCCCCGGTGAAGGCGGAGAAGTTCCGGATCCCCACCGCCTTGGCGGGCGTCACCTCGAAGAGCGTCCGCTTGCCGCGGCTGCCCAGGAAGGACCGGGCCACGTTCCGCTCGGAGGTGCACGAGGAGACGCCCCACCAGGTCACCGTCCGGCCGACCGGGTACTGCGCCCGCAGATCCAGCGACACGCCGCGCCACAGTGGCTGCGTGTGGGCGGGCAGCCCCGATACCGCCGAGAACAGCAGTCGCAGGTACGGCAGGTAGGGCGTCACCCTGGTGCGGTCCGGGGAGCGGAGGACGGCGTTGATCTCCCGGTAGAAGGCGGACTCGCAGGTGTAGAGGTAGAGCGCGGCGATCGCGTCGGCGGACAGGCCGCTGGAGGTCTCGTCCGCCCGCCGCTTGCCGAAGTCGCGCGACCGGCCGATGTGTCCGGTGAGCCCGGCCAGCGTCTCGGCGACCGGTGCGACGGCGTCCTGGAAGTCCATCAGCGGGGTGTCGAACACCCCGGTGATGGCGGGGAGGACCAGGCCCTCGTCCTTGACGCTGGTGAGGCGCTCCAGGTACAGCTGGTGCAGGTTCATGGTCGATTCGATGAAGGCGCCCATACGGGCCGCGACACCCCCGTCCGATCCGCCCGCCCCGGCCGCGCCCTCGTTCCACCCCTTGCTCGGCAGCCAGTCGATGCCGTCGGCGCCCAGCGACGCGAGGGCCTCGTTCACCAGGGCGAAGTGGTCGCCCTCGCAGAAGATGTCGCCCTGCGCCGCCGGGTTCGCGTGGTCGATGTGCCGGACCTCGACGTCCGGGTACTTCTCCTGGAGCCGCAGGACCACCCTCTTCAGATTGCGGGCGTGCGCCCCCCACCAGGCGAACACGACCCCGCGGTCCTCCTCGTCGGCGTCCTGCTTGGCCTTGAGTATCTCCTCGACGATCCGTTCGGCGACGGGCCGCCAGAACGCCGTGTGCTGGTCGGCGCCCATCGCTCCGTCGCCGCTGGCCGTGAGCGAGGCGTTCAGCAGCAGCACGCCCTGCGTGAGCATCGCCTGGAACCACTCCGGCGGCTGGACCGTGTCCCGCTCCTTCAACAGCGCGCGGACGTCGGCGATGGGCGTCTTCTTGGCGATGCCGTACTTCCACATCGCCGCCGCCTTGATGAGGCAGCGGATGCTGACGACCCTGCCGAACTGACTGTCCTTCCAGTCGCTGAAGGTGTTGTCGAACATGGCTATACCGGTCGCGCTCTCCGGGCGCGGGTACGGGTTCTGGCCGAAGGCGACGACCTTCCACTTGTGCGGCGGATGGGGCTTGAGGGCCTGGAAGGTCAACTCGCGGACCGGGACGACCTCGGGGCTGCGGCCCTTCCCGATGAAGCGGGCGGCGTCCGGCTGCGCCTCGATGACGGGCTTCAGGAGCGGAAGCCAGGGCTCACCGCCGCCGTTGAAGAGTTCGGCGAGAGCCAGGGGGTCGTTCGCGTCAGTCATGGGGGAGTGGCTTTCGCTGGTCGTGGTCGTGGTCGTGGTCGTGGGCGCGGTCGAGGGAGGGACGAGGCCGGCAGGAGCAGGCGCAGGGGCGGCGGCCTTCGGCGGCACGATGCGTACCCGCTCCTCGACCGGGGCGTCCTCGATGCCGCCCAGCTGCGCGATGATCGTGGCGCGCAGCTCGTCGTCGTCCTCGAACCAGTGGTCGTGGAAGAGCGTGTAGCCGGTCCACATCAGATTGGCGCACACCCTGGCCGGTACCCGACCGGTCTGCGCACCCATCCCGACCAGCGCTACGGAACGGATGCTGCCCGGCGCCTTCCGGTTCTGCCGGTGGACGGCCTGGAACGCGGCGGCGCACGCCAGGGCCACGTTCAGCGTGGCACTCACGTTCTGCGAGGACTGCACCATGGTCGGCGTCGATATCAGGAACCGTGGGACGCTCGCCCCGGACGGGACACAGACCGCGCTGCCCACCGGGAGCGCTCCGGCGAACCGGTCCCGGATCGCCCGCTGCACCCGTACCTGTATGCCGGATCCGAGGTACCGCTTGACGGCGGCGTCGACCCCGCCGTCCATCCGGCCCCGGGAGTTCGTCGGGGTGACCCAGGCGTCGACGTCCTCGTCGAGGATCGAGCCCTTGCGGATCTCGATGCCCGGGGTGTCCGCGAACGCCGCCCGCCACGCCTCCACCACACGCTCGTTGACGTCTGTCAGCACCACCCGCAGCGGGGGCTGAACACTGCTCTCGGTCATCGTCCACTCCTGTCGGGGAAAGGCCCTTGCACTACCCCGAACGTAACCGGCACCACTGACAACGCGGCTCCGGAAAGCGGCTGATGACCTGCCGTCACGGCACCCCGCGAGCACGGCTGCGACGCAGCCGCCCAGGCTGTGGCCGATCACGCTGACCGTCGCCCGCGCGGGCGCGTTCGTCAGGAGGAGGGTGAGCGGCCCATTGGGCTACTCGCGACCGCGCGTCCGCCGTGGCGGCCATGAAAATCGCTGTCCGGATGCCGGAGCACGGTGATAGACACCCGGAGTGGAAAACATTGTCGGGTCGGAGGCGGCATGGCCAAGGAATTCCAAGTGACGTACGACTGCGCCGACCCGGGCGCGCAAGCGGCGTTCTGGGCTCAGGCGCTCGGCTACCGCGTCCAGGGGCCGCCCGCGGGCTTCCCCGACTGGACGGCCGCGCTGACGGCGCGGGGCGTGCCGCCCGAGCATCACAACGACCAGGCGGCCATCACGGATCCGGACGGCAAGGGACCGCGGTTGTTCTTCCAGAAGGTCCCGGAGGGCAAGACGGCAGCGAAGAACCGCTTGCACCTGGACGTACGCGCAGCCCCCGGCCTGATTGGGGACGAGCGGATGGCCGTGCTGGAGACGGAGGCCACCAGGCTGGAGGGGCTGGGAGCGAACCGGCTGTACCGGCTCGATGCCGATGACCAGGACGAGGGGATCATCGTGATGACCGACCCGGAAGGGAATGAATTCTGCCTGGACTGATGTGGGGGTGCGGGTGGTACCAGGTGGTGGCCGCGGGCCGGTCGACGGGCCAGGGCCGGGGGAGACCGCCCGAGTGAGGCGTGCGGCTCGGCGAGGTTCACCCGTTCGCGGCGCGGGCGACGTCGTCTCCGGCAACCCGCCGCACGAGGCTCGCGCGGAGTCCGGCCAGCCGGCCGATCTCGGGTCAAGCCCAGCGTTGACGGGGACTCTCGAAGACGGCGGCCCGTGTGTCGCTGAGTACGGCCTGCGCCGCAGGCCTACCCTTCAGACCCATCGTCCCGGAGGGAGCGGAAGATGTCCGATACGGCGATTGTCGACCTCGCACCACAAGCCCGGATCCTGGCCGGTCTCGTGGTGGGTGTTCCGGACGCCCGCCTCGCCGGCCGTACGCCGTGTCCCGCGTACGCGGTCAGTGACCTGCTGGGCCACCTCGCAGGACTCGCTGCCGCCTTCCGTGACGCGGGACGCAAGGACCTGGGCCCCACGACGGACACGGCCCCCGGCGCGGCCGCGCCGTCCTTGCCCGCCGACTGGCGCGAGGAGCTGCCCCGGCTCCTCGGGGAACTGGCCGAGGCCTGGAAGGACCCGGCTGCCTGGACCGGTATGACCCGCGCGGGCGGAGTGGACCTGCCCGGCGACATCGCGGGCGCGGTGGCCGTCGACGAGCTGGTCATCCACGGCTGGGACCTGGCCCGGTCCACCGGCCAGGAGTACGCACCCGATGGGGCCGCGCTGAGAGCCTCGCACGCCTTCTTGCTGGCGTCCGTCGAGGACGAGGGCCGTGGGGAGATCTTCGGAGCGGTCGTGCCCGTACCGGACGACGCCCCGCTGCTGGACCGGGCGGTGGGGCTCAGCGGGCGCGATCCGGGATGGACGGCGCCGAGATCTCACTGACGCCGACCGAGGCGTCTTCCACAGCGGACCGGCCGACCGGCGGCGTCGAGGATCCGGGTGCGGTACCAGGAAGGCGGCGTTCGAGGCGCCCGTCTCCTTCGATTCGGGGGCGGAATCCGCCCCCGACCACCCCCGCCAAAGGGGTACGAACGGTTACAGCAGGTGAGATTCCGGCGCTGTGCCGGTGACCCGCCCCACAGGACCCAGGTCACATACGAGCCGGGCTAGTAGCCCCTGAAGCCCCCGTACGCACCACCTGGCACCGCCTCCCACCTGCACGGACACACCCACCCCTGCCTCCGGGCCGTTGCACCCCCGCTGCGAGGTCCACTAGTAAGCGGCATCGTTGCCAGCCCTGCCGGCGGTCTGTAGAACTGGATGAGTCGCCAGGCGGCACGGGTGCTTCACCCGCCGCCGACGGATCCCCTCTCCCCCGTGTGAGTGGCTCACGCATGTCCCGGCATGCCGCGACCGTCCTTGTCCCCTTCGGAAGGTTCATCCGTGTCCAACGCTGTCATCCGCCGCATCGCCGCCTCGAAGAAGACCCTCGCGGGTTCCGTCCTCGCCCTGGGCGTCGCCGGTTCCCTGCTCGCCGCGGCGCCCGCCCAGGCGGCCCCCGCGAGCGCCAAGGCGATCGCCCAGCAGATGATCAAGGACCCGGCGCAGTTCGCGGCCTTCAACAAGATCGTTTCGCACGAGAGCGGCTGGGACTACACCGCCACGAACTCCTCCTCGGGCGCCTACGGCCTGGTCCAGGCCCTGCCGGCCTCGAAGATGGCCTCGGCGGGCTCGGACTGGAAGACCAACCCGGCCACCCAGATCAAGTGGGGCCTGGACTACATGAACGAGCGCTACGGCAGCCCCGTCGGCGCCTGGAACTTCTGGCAGAACAACCACTGGTACTAAAAACCACCAGCAGTAACCGCCAGACACACGCACGAGAGACGCCCGGCCGGGATTCCCCGCCGGGCGTCTTCGCGTACACGGCGAGCGCGAGGTCCCGGAGAGGATCGGCAGCCGGCGGCCCGGGGAACAAGGACCGCACCCCGGACGATCCCGCGGGGGTGGGCCGGCGTCAGCCTCGGAAGTCGCGCCTGGCCGTCCGTGAGAGGGCCGGGTGGGTGGTGAAGTGGTCGAGAGCGGCTTCGCTGACGCGGTCGTCCGACGCGCCGCGTTCGAACCAGGCCCAGTCGCCGTTGCCGTTGCATTCGAGGAACACCGGGGTGCCCTCGGGGGTGGCGAGGAAGTCGAAGCCCGAGAAGGAGTAGCCCGTGCGGGCCAGGAGAGCCGTGACGTGGCGGGCCAGCGGCGCCGGAACGTCCGTCGCGGTGACCGATACGGACTCCGGCCGGGCCCAGACGTCGCGCGGATCGTGCTTGCGGATCTCGTAGGCGAACAGGCGGGTGCCCACGTTGAACACGCGGACCTCGTGGGTGTGCGGGAGGTACTGCTGGAAGAGCAGCGGCACCGGCTCCGCGGTCACGGCGGAGGGGGTGACCCGCCGGGGGAAGGCACCCGTCACCTGGGCGGGTTCCGGCTGGACGAAGTGGTCGCCGGGCACCTTGGCGATCAGGTCCGCAGGCCGGCATCCCAGCGAGGCCGCTGCTTCCTCCGTGCTGCTGGCGAGCACCGTCCGGGGGACGGGGACTCCGGCGGCGGCTGCCTGGCGCAGCTGGGCGAGGCGGCTCGCCCGGCGGGACGCGGGCGGGTTGACGTGGGTGGTGGGCCATTCACGCACCACCTCCAGAACGGCCGCCCACTGGTCGCGGACGTAGCGCCCGAGGAGCGGTGAGGGCCCGGTCACGACGGCGTTGGGGACGAAGTGCCTGATCCACAGCAGGACGGGCCGCACGAGCAGGCCGTCGATGCGCATCGTGTCGGCCTCGGGGTCGAGGACGAGGCGGCGCTCCGCGCAGTCGTCGGCGTCGATCCGGTACAACGGGAAGCCCTGGAGCCCCAGTTCGAGTGAGAGCCGGTCGACCTCCGCGTCGTGGGCGGAGGTGAGGACGACCAGGGCCGGTTCGGGTACGTCGGCGGGCAGCGTACGGAGCTGCGCGCGGAAACGGCGCTGGTAGTCGACGCCGGCCTGCCGGAACGTGTCCTCGAAGCGCTCGCCCCGCAGGAGGAAAGGGGTATAGGGGGCGGTGGGGGAGTCGGCGTTCCGGGCCGTGGGCATGGGGCGGGCTCTCCAGGTGTGGGGGGGGGGCGTCGGCGGGAGGCCTGGGGGCGGGCAGGGCACACCGCGTGGCGGGCCCGCCCAGGTGGGCAGCCCGCCACGCGGCTCCGGCCGACGGCCGGGCGTACGGACGTACGGGCGTACGGACAGGGCCTGGATCGGCCCGGTGCGGGTCCTCGCCCTACTCGGTCTCGCTCTTGTTCAGGCGTGCGCGCGACGCCTCGTACTGGCGCATGAAGTCCTCGAACTCCTTCTGCATGCTGTTCACCCCCTTCGGTGTGCGACGGTGTGGTGGTCCGATCCGCCCACGGGTCGCCCCGCCGGCGGACGGGTCTTCGCGGCGGCACGGCGGAATCAGGGCTTCGGCGCCTGCTCGGCGAGCCGCTCCTTCAGGCGCTCCGCCGCTTCCACGTCCTGCGCTATCACGCAGTACGGGACGGCGCCGAGCTTCTCCCGCCAGGAGTTCAGCAGCACGACTCCGGTTCGCGTGGCCCGGTCGTAGGCGATTCCCTCGCTCTCCAGGTGCTTGCGGGCCTCCGCGAAAGAGGCCACGGGCCAGGAGACGTACTCGGCCAGCAGGCGGTCGCGGGCGTAGTCCGCTCCGGCCAGCTGCTTGCCGAGGTGGTAGACGTGGGTCGACCCGGTCACCAGGCCGTTGTACTCCGTGAAGAGGACCTCCGAGGCGCCCGAGCCGTCGGAGCCGGCGTCGACGACGATGGCGTCTGCGCTCAGGACGCCCCGGTACCCCATTGCCTGGAGCACCTCGCTCAGCTTGCGTCCGCCCGCCATCAGCGCTCGCTCCTGCTCGGCCGTCAGGCCGGGGGCGGGGAGGTAGGAGTGGTCGGCGACCGGTTCGGCCACCATCTCGCCCTGGCCGCCGAGTTCGATCTCCTCGTCCCCGATCCGGAACTCGGCGAAGACGGCCCGGCTGCCGGGGTGGTACGCCTCGACGACGATCCGGTGGAGCCGGCCCTCGGTCAGCCACTCCCAGCGCTCGTTGAGGTAGATGCGGACGGCGTCGCGGGCATCGGGGAGGACGACCGTACGCCCGGCGCCGTTGACCTTCAGGTCCTCCGTGAGGGTCAGGACCTCGTTGCCGTTGCCGGCCCCGAGGAACTCCTTCTTCAGGATGACCGGCCGGCCCGCGTCGAGGAGCCGTGTGATCAGGCGGTAGGCGCTCTCGGGGTTGGCGCTGACACCGCCCTCGGGCAAGGGGACGCCGACGCCGGCGGCGAGCGTACGGAAGATCGCCTTGCTGTCGGCGATCAGGGCGCCGCCCTGGTCGAGGAACTCATGGCCGGGTACCGCCGACGGCGCGCCCAGCGCCCTGGCGAGTTCGACCACCGCCTCGTTGGGGCAGAGCGCGAACACCTCGTCCAGGGTCCGCCCGGCCAGCGCCTGCCTCGTCCGGTCCACCAGCTCGGGGTCGAGCAGCCACTCGCCGGGCCGGTTCCCGGCCGGCGGGACGACGACGGTGATGCTCGCGGGGTCCGTGCCGGTCAACTCGGTTGCGTAGGATAGGAATTCCTCGTCCGGGGCCTCGGGGAGGACCAGGACGTCGCCGTCTCGGATGAACCAGAGCAGGCGCTGGGCCCACCAGCCCATGACGGCCTTTCCCCATGTTCCCACCAGGTCTTCGCTCGGTCGGTTGCCGATCAGGAGCCGGGGCATGTCTGTTGTCCACCTCGTCGTCCGTGTGCGGGTAAGGGGAAAAGCGGTAACGGGAGAATGCGGCACGGGAGAATGCGGCACTGGGAAATGCGGATCGGGGAAATGCGGAGCGGGAAAATGCCGCGCGGCGCGTCGGGATCCGGACAGGGCGTGTGGCCAGGCGCATCGAATTGCATGCGCACACGGATGGAAGATCCGGCTTGCGTCGTCGTCGCGCCGCGGCGTGCGTCCCGCGGGGATCGGGAGAGCCGGGTGGGGTCGGGAAATCCTGGTTGATACCGCGCACTCGGGTTCCGTCGGAACAGCGTCGGTTCGTCCCGCGGGCCGGGGGCCTCGCTGCATTCGATGGAAGCACACCCGAACCCGCAGTCGGCCGCCCTTGTGACCCACGCCACATTCTCTTGGGTGGTGAATGCACGGATCCGGACACTTCCGGTCGGCCGGTCATTGCCCTCGTGAAGCCTTTCGGGTGTCCGTGCGTGCTTGCTCCAGTGGCATTGCTGACCAGGCATATTCCTCCGACACGCCCGGAATTCGGGCCCTGCGCACCGCAGGGCGGACGCCCCTCGCCGGGGAAGACCGAAAAGCGGTGACCGCGGAGACGGCCCCTTGCCCTTGATCGCCCTGGGAGCTGAGGCTGGAGAGCGCGACAGCCCCGTCCGGGGCCGGTCGGAGCCGAGCGGGGCGGTGGCTCGCCCCAGGCGATCGATGGAGCACGCGATGATGCTGAACAGCTTCGACGAATGGTCCACGCTCAAGGAGGTGATCGTCGGCTCGGCCGCCAACTACACCTCGCACGAACGGGAGTTGTCCTTCGACCTCTTCTTCCACGACAACATCGCCGGCGACAACGCGAGCCGGTCCGAGTGGTACTACCCCCGCCTCACGGTCGGCGGCGAACCGGCCGGTGAAGGCGGGCGACGCGGTCGCGTACCGATCAAGCAGCGTTACGTGGACGAACTCGTCGAGGACCTGGAAGGCATCGTCGACGCGCTCACCGGCCTCTCGGTCACGGTGCACCGCCCCCTGGACCTCGACGCCGGCACCAGCGAGGTCCGCACCCCTGCCTGGTCCGCCTCCGTGGTCCCCCCGCTGAACATCCGCGACAACACCCTGATCCTGGGCGACGAGATCATCGAGACCCCACCCATGATCCGCTCCCGTTACTTCGAGACGCAGCTCCTCACCCCCGTCTTCCAGCGGTACTTCGACCGGGGCGCCCGCTGGACGGTGATGCCGCGCCCCCTGATGACCGACGCGTCCTTCGACCTCACCTACGCCCGCGAGAGCACCGTCGGCGGTCCCACCGAACCCATCGGTACGCCGAACCCCTCCCCCTACGACGTGGGCATCGAGATGATGTTCGACGGGGCCCAGGTGCTGCGGCTCGGCCGCGATCTGGTGGTCAACGTCTCCACCGCCCACCACGCGCTGGCCTGCGACTGGCTCGAGCGCCACGTGGGGGACCGGTTCCGCATCCACCGGGTGCACCGGCTCAGCGACAGCCACATCGACAGCATGGTCCTCGCCCTGCGGCCCGGCACCCTGCTGGTGCGGTCCGAGGCCGTCGCCGACAAGCTGCCGGAGGCGCTGCGCGGCTGGGACCGGATCGTCGCACCCACCCCCGAGAGCGACAACTTCCCCCGCTACGAGGACAAGGACCTGGTCCTGACCAGCCCGTTCATCGACCTCAACGTGCTGTCCGTCAGCCCGGACACCGTCCTGGTCAACGAGGCCTGCCCCGAGCTGATGCGCACCCTGGAGAAGCACCGGTTCACGGTCGTCCCGGTGCGCCACCGGCACCGCAGGCTGTTCGGAGGAGGCTTCCACTGCTTCACGCTCGACACCGTGCGCGAAGGCGGCCCGGAGGACTACCTCGGATGACCCGGACCGGCGCCGGCGCCCGGCTCGCCGGGGTCGGCACCGCCGTCCCCGACACCACCTACACCCAGCGCGAACTGCTCGACCTGCTCGCCGTCACCGACCCGCGGGTCCGCTCCGTCTTCCTCAACAGCGCCATCGAACGGCGCGGCCTGACCCTGCCCGACCCCGCCCCGGACGGCTCGCCGGTCGTGGAGTCCCAGGGCGAGCTGCTGCGCAAGCACACCCGCCAGGGCCTGCAACTGGGCCGCACGGCGATCGAGAACTGCCTCGCGGACGCCGGAGCCCGGCTGTCGGACGTCCGCTACCTCTGCTGCGTCACCTCCACGGGCTTCCTCACCCCCGGCTTCTCGGCCCTGCTCATCAAGGAACTCGGCATCGACGTCTCGTGCTCGCGGCTCGACGTCGTCGGCATGGGCTGCAACGCCGGCCTGAACGCGCTGAACGCCGTCGACGGCTGGGCCCGCGCCCACCCCGGCGAACTGGCCCTGCTGGTGTGCGTGGAAGTGTGCTCGGCCGCATACGTCTTCGACGCCACCATGCGCACCTCCGTCGTCAACAGCCTCTTCGGCGACGGGGCGGCGGCCGTCGCCGTCACCACGGCCGGCGCAGCGCGGGAAACCCCGCTCGCCCCGACCCTGCTCGGCTTCTCCAGCCGCATCATCCCCGAGGCGGCCGACGCCATGCGCTACGACTGGGACGACCGGCAGGGCAAGTTCAGCTTCTGGCTCGACCCGCAGATCCCCTACGTCGTCGGCGCGCACGCACCCGGCGCTCTGGACCGACTGCTGCACGACACCGGGCTGCTCCCGTCGGACATCGCCCACTGGGTCGTGCACTCCGGCGGCAAGAAGGTCGTGGACTCCGTCCGGATCAACCTCGGCCTGACCCGGCACGACGTACGGCACACCACGGGCGTACTGCGCGACCACGGCAACCTGTCGAGCGGCTCCTTCCTCTTCTCCTACCAGCGACTCGCGGCCGAAGGCAGAGCACGCCCGGGGGACGTGGGGGTCCTGATGACGATGGGGCCGGGCTCGACGATCGAAATGGCACTGGCGCGGTGGTGACCCCCGGGCCGGGACGACACGACGCGACGACGAAGGGAACTCCGGTGCGGACGCACGACGAACCGCCACCGCCCGCGCAGGGCGGGCCGGCCGGGCACCACACACCGGCCGGCGCGACGAGGAACCCGCCGGACAGCGCACCCGACGGACCGGACATCACCCTGCGGCTGGACGCCGCCCACCCGCTGCCCCGGCTGACCGCCGCCGTCGACGCGGCCTGCGACCGGGCCGAGGCACGGTCCGAGCGCACGGTCGTGATCGTACGGCTCCCACAGGCACCCGCCGCGGCCCGGTCCTGGCCGGGGCCGGTGGACATCCAGCAGATCAACCGCTGGGAGCGGGCCGTACGGAGACTGGAGCGGCTCCCCGCGATGAGCATCGCGGTGGCCACCGGGCCGTGCGGCGGCCCCGCCCTCGACCTGCTGCTGGTCAGCGACTACCGCATCGGCGCCCCGGACCTGCGCCTCCTCGTCCCCGTCAACGACGGCCACTTCTGGCCGGGCATGGCCGTGTACCGGCTCTCCCAGCAACTCGGCGCCGCCCGCACCCGGCAGATCGTGCTGTGGGGCGACGACATCGACGCGCCCCGCGCCCACGAACTGGGCCTCATCGACCAGATCGCGGCGGACACCGACGAGGCCGTCCACACGGCGACCGTCCTGATGGGCCGGATCTCCGACCGCGAGCTCGCGGTCCGGCGACAACTGCTGCTGGAGGCACAGACCCTGGAGTTCGACGACGCCCTCGGCGCACACCTGGCCGCCTGCGACCGGGAACTGCGCCGTCTGACCGCACCGGCGGCCGCCAGGGAAGCCGGAGGCACCGGATGAGCGAGCACATCAGCGGCCGGGCGAAGGACCCGTCCGCCGGTCACGACCGGCTGCCCGCCGCCCCCGCACCCCTCGGTGACCTGACCCCCGACGCCGAAGCCCTCGCCCGCCACACGGCCGAAGGCGAACGGCTCCTCGCACTCCTGCCGCCCCGCCCCCGGCGCACCGAAGCCGACGCCCACCGCGCGACCGCCCTCCACGACAGCTGCCGGGCCGCCCGCCACGCCTTCCTCGCCCGCCACGCCGACGCCGTCTACGACACCCTCACCGCCGGCCGCACCCGCCGGCCCCGCCTGGCCGAACTGGCCGCCGAGGCCGCCCTGCGCTTCCCCGGCCTGGTCCCGGACGCGGCCCGCCTCGCCGAGGAACGAGAACGCGTCCAGGCCCACAAGGAGGGCCGCGAGATCGACCAGGGCATCTTCTTCGGCGCGCTCCTGCGGTCCCCGACCGCCGGCACCCACCTCATCCAGACGATGCTGCGCCCCGCCCCGGGATCCTCCGCCCACCTGGCGGAGTTCCACCGCCGGGACCGGCTGGAACTGCCGGCCGTCCTCGTGGAGCGCCGCGGCGAGGCGGCCCACGTCACCTTCCGCAACGCCCACTGCCTCAACGCCGAGGACAACCGGCTCATCGCCGACCTGGAGACCGCCGTCGACGTCGTCCTCCTCGACGACCGGATACGCGTCGGAGTCCTGCGCGGCGGCCCGGTGACCCATCCGCGGCACGCCGGGAAACGGATCTTCAGCGCCGGGATCAACCTCAAGGAACTGCGTTCCGGCGCGATCTCCTTCGTCGACTTCCTGCTCGGCCGCGAGCTCGGGTACGTCAACAAGATGGCCCGCGGCCTGCTCGGCGAGGGCGACGGCGACGGCGAGCGTGCCGCCCCGTCCGGAGCCGTCACCAAACCCTGGGTGGGCGTCGTCGACGCGTTCGCCATCGGAGGCGGGATGCAACTGCTCCTCGTCCTCGACCGAGTGATCGCCGAGGAAGGGGCCTTCCTCAGCCTGCCCGCCGCCGACGAGGGCATCGTTCCCGGCCTCGGCAACCTCCGGCTCACCCGCCTGACCGGAGCCCGGCTCGCCCGGCAGATCATCCTCTCCGGCCGCCGGATCCACACCGACGAGCCGGCCGCGGCCCTGCTGATCGACGAGGTCGTACCGGCCGCCGCCCTCGACGAGGCCGCCGAGCGCGCCGTACGCGACCTGGCCGGACCGGCCGTGGCCGCCAACCGCGCCATGCTCACCCTCGCCGAAGAACCCCTGGACCTCCTGCGCGGCTACCTGGCGGAATTCGCCGTCGTCCAGGCCCACCGCATCCACAGCCCCGACGTCCTGGCCAAGGCCGAACGCCACTGGGCCCGCTCCCGGACGGCCGGCGACCCCTCCGCGGAGCAGCCGTCCGCCGGCGAACGGGCCCCCGTATGACCGTCCTCGACCACCAGGCCCTGCACGCCTCGCTCCAGGACCCCGTACTGGAGTCCATCGGCTTCCTCAACGAGATCATGAGCCGCCACCCCGACGCCGTCTCCTTCGCCCCGGGCGCCCCCCACCCCGACCCGTACGCCGACCTGGACCCCACCCGCTACCTGGACCGCTTCGTCGCCCACGCGGCGGCCGAACCCGGGAGCACCCCCGCCCGGGCGGCCCGGCTGCTCTACGAGTACGGCCCGGCCCGCGGCATCGTCGGCGCCGTCGTGGCCGATGCCCTGCGCCGCGACCAGGGCATCGACGCCGACCCGGACACCCTCGTGATCACCGTCGGCGCCCAGGAGGCGATGCTCCTGACCCTGCGCGCCCTCATCGCCTCCCCGAACGACCTCCTGGCCGTCACCGACCCCTGTTTCGTGGGCATCACCAGCGCCGCCAGCCTGCTCGGGGCCGAGGTCGTCCCCGTCCCCGAGGACGACCGCGACGGCCTCGACATCGACGCGCTGGCCGAGGCCTGCCGAACGGCCCGCCGCACCGGCCGTCGCATCCGCGCCTGCTACGTCGCCCCCGACTACGCCAACCCCAGCGGCTCCCGCATGGAGGCCGACCGCCGCCGGCGACTCCTGGAGCTGGCGGAACGGGAGGACTTCCTCGTCCTGGAGGACAACGCGTACGGGTTCACGGCCGCCCCCGGCACCGAACTGCCCGCCCTCAAGGCGCTGGACACCGCACGACGGGTCGTCCACATCGGCACCTTCGCCAAGGTGTGCTTCCCCGGCGCCCGCGTCGGCTACGTCGTCGCCGACCAGAGCGTCCGCACCGCCGCGGGCACCGTCCCCCTCGCCGCCGAACTGGCACGGCTGAAGACCGCCGTCACGGTGAACACCTCCCCGATGTGCCAGGCGCTGGTCGCGGGCATGCTGCTGGAGCACGGAGGCTCGCTCGCCGAGCTGAGCCGCACGCGCTCCGCCCTGTACCGGCGCAACCTCGCCCACCTGCTGCGGGCCCTGGACCGCGAGAGCGCGGGCGGGCTGCCGGACGGGGTGGAGTGGAACCGTCCCGGCGGCGGATTCTTCGTCCGGATGCGGCTGCCCGTCCCGGCGGACGCGGCGCTGCTGGAGGTCTGCGCCGCCGAGTACGGCGTGCTGTGGACGCCCATGGCCCCCTTCCACCCGGGCGGCGGCGGCACCCACAGCCTGCGGCTGTCGTGCAGCTACCTGGACCCGGACCGGATCGACGAAGGGGCGCGCCGGCTCGTCGCCTTCCTACGGGCGCGGGCGCGGGCCCGGGCCCGGCCGACCACCGCCGACGCGACCGCCCGGGGAGCCCGGCGATGAGCGACACCGGCGCCACCGCACCCGGCAGCCGCCCCGCACCCCAAGGGTGCCCCGTCCACGCGGACGCCCCCACCCATCCGACCACCCGCGACCCCGCCCACCCCTTCGACCCGCCCCCCGCCCTCACCGCCCTGCGCGAGAAGGCCCCGCTCACCCGCCTGCGCTACCCCGACGGCCACATCGGCTGGCTGGTCACGGGCCACGAACTGGCCCGGCAGGTCCTCGCCGACCCGCGTTTCAGCGCACGCTCCGAGCTGAAACGGGTCCCGGTGGCCCGGCCGGGCACGGACCCCTTCTACGGCAGTCCCGCACTGCCGGGCTGGCTGGTCGACATGGACGCACCCCACCACACCCGGCTGAGGCGACACCTGATGGGCTGGTTCACCGCCCGGCGGACGCGGGCCCTGACCCCCCGCGTCGAACGGATCGTCGACGAGCGGCTGGAGGCGATGGCCGCCCTCGGCGGGCGGGCCGATCTCGTCGAGTGCTTCGCGCTGCCCGTCCCGTCCCTGGTGATCTGCGAACTGCTGGGCGTTCCGTACGGCGAACGCGCCGGGTTCCAGCGCAACAGCGCCACCCTCTTCAAACTCGACGCCACGGCCGAGCAGGCCGCCACCGCGATGGCCGAGCTCGACGCCTTCCTCGCCGACCTGGCCGGACACCGGCGCCGCAGCCCCGGCGACGACCTCCTGAGCGCCCTGGCCGTCGGCGGCGAACTGTCGACCGCCGAGATCGCCGGCGTGGGCGCCCTGCTGCTGTCGGCCGGGCACGAGACGACGGCCGGCTCCCTCGGACTCGGCGCGCTGGCCCTGCTGACCCACCCCGACCAGCTCGACCGCCTGAGGGCCGACCCGTCCCTCGCCGCGAACGCGGTCGAGGAACTCCTGCGCTACCTGACCATCTTCCATTTCGGTGTGCCCCGCTCCCCGCTGGAGGACGTCACGCTCGCGGGCCACGACCTGCGCGCGGGGGAGTCCGTGACCGTCTCGCTGTCCGCCGCGAACCGCGACCCGGCGCGCTTCGAGGACCCCGACCGCCTCGACATCACCCGCCCCACGTCAGGGCACCTGGCCTTCGGGCACGGAGCACACCAGTGCATCGGCCAGCACCTGGCCCGCACCGAGATGCGGATCGCCTTCCCCGCCCTCTTCGCCCGCTTCCCCGGCCTGAGGCTCGCCGTGCCGCCCGCGCAGGTGCCGCTGGGCGAGGACATGGGCTTCTACGGAGTGCACGGGCTGCCGGTCGCCTGGTGAGCGGTACCGGCGCCGCCCGACCCCACCCCGTCAGCCGTGCCAGGACTTCCACAGCTCCGCGTACGCCCCACCCCGGCCCACCAGGTCCTCGTGGGCCCCGCTCTCGACGATCAGGCCGTCCTCCATCACCACCACCCGGTCGGCGTCGTGGGCGGTGTGCAGCCGGTGCGCGATGGAGACGACCGTCCCGCTCAGCAGCCCGGACAGGGACCGCTCCAGGGTGCGGGCGGTGTGCGGGTCGAGCAGGGCGGTCGCCTCGTCGAACACCACCACCGGCGGATCGCGCAGCACCAGCCGGGCCAGCGCCAGCTGTTGGGCCTGGGCGGGCGTCAGCTCGCCGGCGCCGGAGCCCACCTCGTGGTCCAGGCCCAGCGCGGACGCCCACTCCCAGGCCGCGACGGCCCGCAGGGCACGCTCCAGGTCCGAGGGGTCCGCGTCGGGGCGGGCGATGAGCAGGTTGTCGGCCAGAGTGCCCCGGAAGACGTGGAACTCCTGCGTGACCAGGATGACGTCCCGGCGCAGCTCGGCCGACGACAGCCCGGAGCGCGGCACCCCTCCCAGGGCGACGCGGCCCCGGGAGGGCGCGTCGATCCCGGCGAGGAGCCGGCCGAGGGTGGACTTGCCGGCGCCGGAGGGGCCGACGACCGCCAGGCGTTCCCCGGGAAGCACCCGCAGGTCGATGCCGCGCAGGCTGTCCTTGCCGTCCCGGTAGGAGAAGTGCACCCCCGCCAGTGCGATACCGCCCCGGGGAGTCGCGTCGGACGCGGGTTCCGAAGCCGCCCGCGCGTCGGCCGGCGCCGGTTCTGCCGCGCCGCGCACCCCGAGGACGCGGGCCAGGGAGGCGCCGCCGACCTGGAGTTCGTCCATCCAGAAGAGCAGGGTGTCGACGGGCCCGATGACCTGCTGGACGTACAGGGTGGCAGCGGTGACGGCGGCCAGGCCGACCATGCCCTCGATGTACATCAGCCCGCCGATGACCAGGGTGGCGGCCACCGGCAGGATGTAGCCGGTGTCGGCGATCGGCAGGTAGACGCTGCGCAGGTTCAGGGTGCGGAGTTCGGCCGCGTACGAGGCGGCGATGTCCGCGTCGGTGCGCCGGCGCCGGCGCCGCTGGAGCCGCAGCGCCTCCACCGTACGGGCGCCCGCCACGGTCTCGGAGAGGTGGTCGGTGAGGTGGGCGTACGAGGCGTTCGCGCGCAGGTAACCGGCCCGCGCGCGGCGCAGGTACCAGCGCGTCGACAGCCACAGCACCGGCACGGCGACCAGGCAGGGCAGCACCAGCAGCGGATCGGTCAGGCAGATCGCCCCGATCGTCAGCACCACGGTGGTGCCCGCCACCAGGGTGTCGGGTACGGCCCGCTGCACGGTGAAGGCCAGCACGTCGATGTCCCGGGTGGTACGCGTGACCAGCTCTCCGGTCCCGGCCCGCTCCACCGTGTGGGTCGGCAGGGCCAGCACCCGGCCGACGAACTCCTCGCGCAGATCGGCGAGTACGGTCTCCCCCAGGCGCAGGGAGGCGAGCCGTGCGAAGCGGGTCAGCACGGCCTGGAGGATCACCGCGGCGCAGATGGCGAGGGCCACGGGGGTGACGGAGACCGTGCCGTCGGCCGCGCTCTCGACGATCCGGCCGAGCAGTTGGGGGGCGGCCAGCGCGGCGACGCAGGCCAGCGCGTGCAGCAGCAGCGAGCGGCCCAGCGGCCCGCGGTGGCGGAGCATCGTGCTGCGGGCGTAGGAGCGCACTTCCCGCTGGGAGGCGACCGGCAGCCGGTCGGCCGGCGGGGCGGCGGTCATGCCAGGACCTCCCGGGTGACGACGGTGCGGTAGTCGCCGTGCGCGAGCAGGCTCTGGTGGCCGCCCTCGGCCACGGCCTTGCCCTCCTGCACGAACACGACGTGGTCGGCGTGGGCGAGCAGGAGGGGGCTGGTGGTGAACACCACGGTGGTCCGGCCGGCCCGGTACGGCCCGAGCCGCCGGGCGACCCGGCCCTCGGTATGGGCGTCGAGGGAGTTCGTCGGATCGATCAGGACGAGCACCTCCGCGTCCGCCAGCAGGGCGCGGGCCAGGCGCAGCCGCTGCTGCTGGCCGCCGGAGAACTCCCGCCCTCCGCCGATCTCCTGGGACAGCCCGTCGGGCAGGGCCTCGATGACATCGCGCGCGGAGGCCGCCTCCAGCGCCCGCAGCAGGGCGGCGTGTCCGGGCTCGCCGTCGTGCGCGTCGCCGGGGGCGAGTTCGCCGTCCAGCCGCCCCGAGAACAGGGTGGCCCCGTTGTCGGCGACCAGGACGCGGCGGCGGACGTCCTCGGTGGGGTAGTCGGACAGGGGCGTCTCGCCGTTGCGGGCCGCGGGGTCGCCGTAGCGGCCGATCCGGTCCGCCAGCGTCCGCGCGTCCCCGTCCGTGGCGCAGACCACCCCGAGCAGCCGGCCCGGCGGTACCGTCAGCCCCGAGTCCGGGTCGTGCAGCCGCAGGGGCTCCCCGTCGGGCAGCGGCCGGGTGCCGGACGCCAGCTCCGGCCGCAGGCCGAGGAAGCCCAGGACACGGCCCGACGCCACCGCCGCCCGCGTGAACTGGTCGAGCATCGTCGTGACCTGCCCCAGCTGCTGGGTGAGGAAGACGGCGTACCCGTAGAACGCGACGAGCAGGCCGGGTTCGAGACGACCGGTGCTCACCTGGTACGCGCCCAGCCAGACGATGGCCACCAGCAGTGTTCCCGGCAGCAGGACGCGCAGGAAGGCGATGTTCGCGACGGCCGTCGCGACCCGTACCCCCTCGGCGCGCACGTCCTGCGAGGCCTCGCGGTAGCGGCGCCCGTAGACGTCCTCGCCGCCGATGCCCCGGAGCACGCGCAGCCCGTCGATGATGTCGACGGACAGATCGGTGAGCGCCCCCTGCCGGTCGCGCAGCCGCTCCTGCCGGCCGTGCAGCAGCCGCAGCAGCCGGGCCACGGCGACCGCGATCAGCGGTACGCCGACCAGCACCACCAGCCCCAGCTGCCACGAGGTGACCAGCATGAACACGGACGCGAAGAGGATGGACACGACCGCCCCGCTGCCGCGGGCCGTGCCCTCCACGGCCGTGCCGAGGTGGCCGACGTCCATGGCGCTGACGCTGACCACCGAGCCGGTCGAGGCCCGCCGGGGCAGTTCCGCGCCCAGCTCGGTGGCCTGCCGGACGACGAGCTGGGTGGCCCGGTAGGCGGCCCCGAACCGGTTGGCGGTCGACGCCCGGTCGCGCAGCATCCCGACGACGGCCTGGAAGACGCCGAGCAGCAGCACCGCCCCGCCCCACACGAGCAGGGCGTTCCGGTCGCGGGCGAGCAGCCCCCGGTCGATGCCGAGCCCGATGGCGACCGGCACCAACGCCTGCGCCAGGGTGCACAGCACGCCGAGCACGGTGGCGAGGGCGAGGCTGCCCCGGTGCCGGGTGGCGAGCCAGACGAGGAAACGCACGGGCGAGGTGGTGATGGGAACGCCGGGGTCGGGGACGGGGAAGCGGCCGCGGCCCGCGAGAGCGCTCGTCACCGTTTGGTCCCGATGGTCAGGCCGTGCTCGTAGGGGTAGCCGGTGAGGGTGCGTACGGAGTCGAAGCCGGCCCGCAGCGTCCACTGCTCGTAGTCGCGGGCGGGGTAGGCCATGCCCTGACCACTGGCGAGCACGTTCAGGTAGAGGGAGAGCCGGGCGGAGTACCAGCCGCGCGTCTCGTCGTCGGAGACGTTGTAGCCGTAGACGAACACCCGCCCGCCGGGCGGCAGGACGGAGTGTGCCTTCGCCAGCAGCTCCGTGATCTGCTCACCGGAGAAGATCTCCAGCACGTGACTGAAGAGCACCGCGTCGGCGCCGGCCGGGAAGGGGTCGGAGAACAGGTCTCCGGGGTGCAGCCGGATGGGACCGCTGCCCGGCTCGCCGGCTCCCCGGCGGGCCGCCGCCAGCTCCGACACCGACGGGATGTCGAAGATGGTCGAACGCAGCTGCGGATGGCGGGTGGTGAGCCGCTCGCTGGTGGTGCCGTCGCCGCCGCCCACGTCGAGCAGGTGCCGTACGGTGGCGAACTCCTCGCACTCCACCAGCGCGTCGAGGCTCTTGAGCGTGAAGGCGCTCATGCTGCGGTGGAAGACGCCCTCCAGCTCCGGGTTGTGCGACAGCCTCCGGTAGAGCGTCGGCTCGTCGCCGGGATGCGCGGCCAGCGCGGTGTTGGTGCCGGCGGCGAGGGCCTCGCTCATCCGCGTGAAGGCCGGATAGTAGATCTCCTTCCAGCCGGTGAGGATGTGGCGCCAGCTGTCGGGTCCGTCGGGAACGAGCAGTTCCTCGGCGGCCCGTGCGTTGTGGTAGCCGCCGTCCGCGTGCCGCTCCAGGAGCCCGGTGGTGCACACGGCGTGCAGCAGGACACGTGCCGAGTGGGCGGGCACGCCGGTGAAGGCGGTCAACTCCTCGAAGGAGGCACCGGGATGTTTGGCGAGGAAGCCGAAGAGGTCCCATTCCAGGGCGGTGACGACGGCGTTGAAGAGCGCCGGTGCGTTCACCAGGAAATGGAACCGTTCGGCGACGGGGTCGACGGCGGTCGGGTCGTCATCGGCAGAGGGATTCACTTCCGCACCTCTCGTCAACAGATCGGCGCGGGCCGGACGGCGGCTCCGCGGCCGGTTGCAAGATCACGATCGCGCAGTCCGCATGCTCACACAGCCCCGATATGTCCGCAACGGCGATCGTCACGATCCGGCCGCCGTCCACCGCCCGCCGCCCCTGCCCCGGCCGCGACCGCCGCTGCAAGGCGCCCCTGCCCCACCCGGGTACGGGGCCGGACAACATCGGCCGGTTCCCGGCGGTGTCCGCGGAAAGCCCGGGCACGCCCTCCCGCCCCCGACATCGAGCCGGGGGCGGGGCGGTTCGGGTTACCGCAGTGCGCGGTAGAAGGCGCGGATGTCCGCGGTGAGGAGCTCGGGGACCTCGAGGGCGGGGAAGTGGCCGCCCCGGTCGAACTCGGTCCAGTGGATGACGTTGTGCGCCTTGTCGGCGAAGGCGCGGATGGACGTGTCGGTGGTGAACACGGCGACGCCGGTGGGGACGGTGCCCCGGGGCTTGGGCGCCCACATGCCGGGGTCGTTGAAGCGTTCGTAGTAGGAGTTGGCGACCGAGGTGGCGGTGTCGGTGAACCAGTAGATGCTGATGTCGGTGAGCAGCCGGTCGCGGTCGACGGCGTCCTCGGGCAGGTCGGCGGCGGGGTCGGTCCAGTCCTTGAACTTCTCGACGATCCAGGCGAGCTGCCCGGCCGGGCTGTCGTTGAGAGCGGCGGCGATGGTCTGCGGGCGGGTGCCCTGCAGCTGCATGTAGCCGCCCAGCTCCCCCTGCCAGCGCTTCGCCTCCTTCAGCCGGGCCTGTTCGGCCTCGGTGAGGGCGGCCGTGTCGGCGGGGTCGCCGGTGGGGAAGGTGACCAGGTTGTTGGCGTGTACGCCGATCACGTGGTCGGGGGCGGCCCGGCCGACCAGCGGACCGATGAACGCGCCCAGATCGCCTCCCTGTACGCCGTACCGGTCGTAGCCGAGGCGTGCCATCAGCTCGGCGAGGGCGGCCGCGACACGGCCGTCGGTCCACCCGGTGGCGGTCAGCGGGCCGGAGAAGCCGAATCCGGGGAGCGAGGGGATCACCAGGTGGAAGGCGTCGGCGGCGTCGCCGCCGTGCGCGGTGGGGTCGGTGAGCGGGCCGGTCAGGTCGAGGAACTCGACGATCGAGCCGGGCCAGCCGTGGATCAGCAGCAGCGGGGTGGCCCCGGGGTGCGGGGACCGCAGGTGCAGGAAGTGCAGGTCGGCGTCGTCCACGGTGGTGGTGAACTGCGGGAACTGGTTCAGGTGGGCCTCGTGCTTGCGCCAGTCGTAGGAGGTCGCCCAGTAGGCGGCCAGCTCCCGCAGGTAGCCCACCGGAACCCCCCGCTCCCAGCCTGCGCCGGCCGGCCCGGCGGACCAGCGGGTCCGGGCCAGGCGGTCCTTCAGGTCGTCGAGGTCGGCTTGCGGAACGTCGATGCGGAACGGGCGGATCTCATCCCCGGACGGGGCGGCGCTGCTGGTCATCACACACCCTCCTCAATCAGGACAGCCAGAATGCAGTTCATTCCATGGGCCGACTGGTGACATGGACGGTACGGAGCACGATGGCGGCGGAGAACACCAAGAGGCTGCAGTCCCGGGCGCGCGGCGCCGCCCTCGCAGGTACGGCCCGAGTCCGTGCCGGGTGGCGATGCGCACCACCCCGAGCAGGCGCCGCCCCACCACCGCCCGCGCCACCACCACGAGCAGGAAGAGCCGGACTACGAGAAGGTTGAGCGTGCGGCCGCGTGGAACTCCACGTACTCGATGGTCGCGCCGCCGGGGTGCCGCACGGTCAGATTCCGGCCGGTGGGCACCTCGTTGGGACCGTCGAGGACCTCGCCGCCGTGCTGCTCGGTGATGCGCAGGACGTGGTCCACGGACTCGACGATCGCGGTGGCGTGCGTGCCGCGGTAAGGGGCGAGGGCTTCCTCTGACCCCGCCAGCAGCAGATAGCCGCCGATGCTCGCGAGGTTCAGGCCGCGGTAGGTGAACCGCAGGCGTGGCTGCTCACCGGTCAGCTCGACGAAGGTCGGCAGCGCCGCCTCCAGGTCGTCGACGTAGACGCGGGCAAAGGTGGCGAGCACGGGCACGATCTCCCCCTAGATCATTTCGCTTTTCCCGAAACATCGAAGTGATCTTCATACTACGGGTGTCGCCCGGCGCCGCACCGATCTCGACGCCCGCTTCCCGGACTCCTCGCCGCGGTGCCGGCGGGCAGACGCCCGGAGCGATGAGTTCGCCGGCGCCCAGAGGTCTACCTTCAGAAGGGGTAACCAACTCATCGGGAGCAAGCCATGGGCCTCATCCACATCGAGCTGTTCGCAACCCTCGACCTCGTCGGGCAGGCGCCCGGCGGGCCCGACGAGGATCCGGTGGGCTTCCCGTTCGGCGGCTGGCAGGCACCCCTGCTGGACGAGGTCGCCGGGGCGCAGGTCGGGGCCGCGTACGAGGGCACGGACGCCCTGCTCCTCGGCCGGAGGACGTACGACATCTTCGCCGCGTACTGGCCGCACCAGGAGGGCGGCCAGGACAACGAGATCGCCACCCTCTTCAACAGCGTCCCGAAGTACGTGGCCTCCCGCGGCAGGCCCGACCTCTCGTGGGCCGGGTCCACGCAGCTCGGCCCGGACCTCGCCGAGGCGGTGCGCGAGATCCGTGACCGGCACGAGCACGTGAAGGTCGTCGGGAGCCTGAACCTGGTGCAGACCCTCCTGCGCGAGAAGCTCTTCGACCGTCTCGACCTCTGGGTGCACCCGATCGTGCTCGGCGTCGGGAAGAAGGTGTTCGACGACGGCGCGGTGCCCACGAACGTCACACTCCTGGAACCGCCGGCAGCCGGCCCGAAGGGCACCGTCTACCTGCGCTACGGGCTCGCCGACGGCACTCCCGCGACGGGCGACATGAGCGCACCCGATCGCGGTGCCGGGCACGACGGCTGAAAGCCGCCCCGTCATCCGCCCGTGGCGTCCTCGGGCTCCCAGCGCAGCAGGTCGCCCGGCTGGCAGCCGAGCACCTCGCACAGCGCGGCGAGCGTCGCGAAGCGCACCGCCTTGGCGCGGCCGTTCTTGAGTACCGCCAGGTTGGCGGGAGTGATCCCTACGCGCTCCGCGAGCTCGCCCACGGACATCTTCCGCTTGGCCAGCATCACGTCGATGTCGACGGCGATCGGCATCAGATCACCTCGTCCAGCTCGGCCTGCATGTGCGCCGCCTCGACGTCGCGCGCGACGGCCTGGGCGAGCAGCGTCCGCAGCACGAGCACGATGAGCGCGACCCCCAGGATGGCCAGGCCGACCCCGCCCATGATGACGGTGACGCCCGGGTCTTCCCGCTGGCCCGGCGCGTTGACGGCCGTGACCGCGAACCACACGAGGGAAGCCGCCACGATCGAGCCGATCACGATGTCCACGTACCGGAAGGCGGCGTGGGAGAACACGGTTCCGCGCCGCACCATCGTCACCAGCCGCCATACGCAGACCAGGGCGACCTGGACCGACACCATGCCCAGGATCGTGAGCACGCGCAGCGGGGTCAGCGGCATCGACCCGTCCTCCGGGTCGTTCCCGCTGACCAACACCCACACCATCCCCGCCTGCACGAACGCGGTGCCGGCGAACACCACCGCGAGCACGGCGCGCAGCGCACCCACTGTCAGCTTTCCCATGACCCATCCTTCCATCGACTCACGATGGGAATCTATCGAATATCGATAGGTGAGGCAAGGTCTGGAACGGAGGGCGAACGGCGAACGGCGGGGCCTCGCCTGAGCGCGAACGGACGCCACCCGACCTGATGCCCTGCGGGCATCAACGGTGGTCGGGGGTGAGCAGCGCGGCGGCCGAGGTGACGAAGGCGAGCGAGGCGGCCTTCGCGGCCCGGCGCAGGGCGTTCAGCTCCGGGGTGGTACCGGCGTTGCGCAGGGCGTACGTGGCTTCGGCCGCGCCCTGCGCGGGAGCGGCCAGTTCGGGCACCAGGACCAGGAGCCGGACCAGGGGCGCGGTGATCGCCGCACGGGTGTCGTGGGAGGTCGTCTGGGCGGCGAGCCGCGCCTCGGGGTCGGCGGGGCCGTCGGGAGTGTCGGTCATGGCCAGGCGCTCCCGGTGGAACATCGCCGACCGGTGGGCGTCCAGCGCGGCGGCGAGATCCGTGACCGCCGCGAGCTTCTCCTGACGGCGGGCATCGGCACGGTCCTCGGCGCGGGCGGTACGGGCGGCGCGTTGTTGGAGGAGTCCGGCGGTCAGGACGCCGGCGAGGGTGCCGACTACGGCGACTATGGAAGACCACATGGGGCGATTGTCCTCTCGCGGAGTGGTGGATCAGCGGCGTCGGCAGCTAGGAATCGTACGGGGCCCGAACTTCGGCATCCAGCCCTCAGCCTCCACCTGAACCACCGCCTCCCGCCATGCATCCCGACCGGGACCGCCGGCGGCCGGGTGGGCCGTACACTCGGCCCATGGGTCGCACACGTTCCTCGAAGCAGTGCCTGCAGCAGGCCGCTTTCGGGATGTGCCCGGCCGCCGGGGTTCCGACCGTCGTCGACCCGGCCGACACGGCCTGCGCAGCGGTGCCCGAGACCCGCCGTACCGCCCTGCACGGCCACGGCTAGCGCTTCGCGCCTCCGGCTCCTCCGCTCCACATCACCACAGCAGCTTCCCGGCATGCCGCCGGCGCTGCCGCCTGGCTACGGCCGCACGCCCGGGCCCGCGCCCCCTCGAAGGGATCATTGTGAAGCTGAGCGAATTGCTGGCCGGGCAGGAGCACCACGTTCTCCAGGGTGATCCGGACACGACGCTGATCACCGCGGGAACCACCTTCGACGCCGACCGGGTGACGCCGGGCTCGCTCTTCATCGCCGTACCCGGACACCGGGAAGGCGGCCCCGGCTCCGTCTCGCCCGCCCTGGCCCGGGGCGCCGTCGCCGTACTCGTCGACGGCAACGAAGCAGGCCTGCCGGCCGCGGGGTGGCCCCTGGGCACCTGCGCCGTCCGGGTACCCGACACGCGGACGGCCGCCGCGGTGGTGACCTCCCGTTACTTCGGCGAGCCAGGGCGGCAGATGGACATGGTGGCGATCACCGGCACCAACGGGAAGACCTCGGTCTCGTACATGATCGAGTCCGTCCTGAGGATCGCCGAGGGCTCCAGGGTCGGGGTGATCGGCACCGCCGGAAGCAGGATCGGCGACGAGCCGATCCCCATGCCGCCCTCGGTGCTGACCACGCCGGAATCTCCCGACCTGCAGTACCTGCTCGGGCACATGCGCGACCGCGGGGCCGCCGGCGTGGTGCTGGAGGCCACCTCGATGGCGCTGCTGACGCACCGGGTGGACCGTACGTTCATCGACGTCGGGGTCTTCACCAACCTGACGCAGGACCACCTGGACGACCACGGCACGATGGCGGACTACCGGGACGCCAAGCTGCGGCTCTTCCAGGGCCTGTGCCGGCGTGCGGTGGTCAACGCCGACGACCCGGTGGGCGCGTCCATCGTGGCGATGATGCCGGGCGCGGTGACCACGTACGCCCTGGACCGCCCCGCTGACTACCGGGCCACCGACCTCGTGGTGAGTGCCTCGGGTACGCGGTTCACCCTCCATCACGACGGACGCGCCTACCCGGCCTCGATCCCCGTCCCCGGCCGGTTCTCGGTGGCCAACGCGCTGGCCACCGTGGCGGCCTGCCACGTGCTGGGGCACGAGCTGGGCCCCCTGGTCGACGCGCTCGACCGGATGCCGCCGGTCCCGGGCCGACTGGAGCGCTTCCGGACCCCGCTGGGCACGTCGGTGATCGTGGACTACGCCCACTCGCCGGACTCCCTGGACAAGGTCCTGACCACCATCCGGGGCTTCGCCCGCGGCCGGGTGATCACGGTCTTCGGCTGCGGCGGGGACCGCGACACCACCAAGCGGGCCGAGATGGGCCGGATCGCCGGCACCCATTCCGACCTCTGCGTCCTGACCTCGGACAACCCCCGCAACGAGGACCCCGAGGCCATCCTCGACCAGGTCGCCCCCGGCCTCACGGCGACCGGCACCCCCTTCCGCCGCTACGCCGACCGCCGCCAGGCGATCGCCTTCGCCCTGTCCGCGGCAGGCCCCGACGACACCGTCCTGATCGCCGGCAAGGGCAGCGAACCACACCAGATCGTCGGAGAGGAACTGCTCCCCTTCAGCGATATGGCCACGGTCCGCGAACTGGCCCAGCCCTAGCCACAGGCAGGGGCGGCGGCGGCCCGGAACGGCCGTTTCGGTGATCATGTGCATGGCGACTGGGAGTGAGCGGTGACTTAGGTTAGCCTGCCCTTATGATTTCCATATCTCTGGCCGCCGAGGCCGGCTACACCATGCCTCCGCTGTGGCGCATCCTCACCAAGTCCGGCTACTTCATCGGCCTTTCCGGAGCCATCGGCGCCACCGTGACCTACGCGGCCTCCATCCGCCCCGCACTGCGCGCACCGGAGAACGACAGCGGTGACGTCGACGTCATGAGACGAAGAACGGCCGGCTACCTCGCCTGGGCAGGGGTGGTGTTGCTGGTCGCAGGGTACTTCCAGCTGGCCGGCCGCCTGGCGAGGGCCGGCAAGGGGATGCCGTTCGGCGACGCTCTCGCACCGGGACGGATCTGGGACTTCTTGACGGCGCCGGCCGCGAAGGGGGCGTGGGTCGCGCAGGGCACGATCTACCTGGTCCAGAACCTCGTACTGCTCCTCGCGTCCGCCGCCTTGATCTCGCTGTTCGTTCCCCGGGCACGTCGGCACCTGAACGCCCTCGCGCTGACCGCCCTGCCCCTGACGCTCGCGGTGACGCTCGTCGCCGCGGTTCCGGCCACCAAGCCGAAGGACGCGGACAAGTGGCTGGACCTCGTGTTCACCCAGACCCACATCGTCAGCGGCGTGGTCTGGGTCGGCGGCCTGGTCCTGCTCGCCGTCCTCACCGGTGCCCGCGGCCGCCTGAGCGGGGGAGCGGGCGCACTGTGGGCAGACATCTGGAACCGCTTCGCCTTCGTCGCCCTGATCTGTGTCGGCGCGGTGTTCACCTCCGGCCTCTGGATGAGCTGGAAGCACGTCGGCTCCATCAGCCAGCTCTGGACGACGACCTACGGACTCTTCCTGCTCGTCAAGATCCTGCTGGTCCTCGGCATGGTCACGGCAGGCGGTGTCAACCAGTTCTGGCTGATGCCCCGCATCGTCCGGGCCCGCCGCGACGACGCCACGTCCTCGCTCCTGCACCTGACCCTGAGCCACTTCCCGAAGGTGGTCTGGGCCGAGGTGGCCCTCGGCATCGCCGTCCTGGCCGTCGTCCCCTTCCTCGGCGGCTCGGCCCGTTCCGAGGCGGGCAGCCCCCCGGCCGTGTCGAGCGGCAGCGTCTTCGGCATGGGCGCCGTCCTCGTCCTGGCCCTGGCGGCCTCGCTGTACATCACGGTCAGGACCTCCGACGCGCTGGCGCGGCGCACGGCCGGGGCAGCGACCGCGGCAGCGTCGTGACGTCCACCCGAGCGCGGCGGATATCAACCGCCCGTGCTCGCCGCCGGATCTAGCCGCCGGTCGCGCCGTCGAGCATCTCGCGCAGGATGTCCAGGTGGCCGTTGTGGCGGGCCGTCTCCTCGGTGAGGTGGAGGAGGATCCAGCGCAGGTCGACGTGGAGACCGTCGCGGACGGCTCGCTCGGCCTGGTCGTCCAGGCCGAGCCCGGCGACCAGTTCGCGGTAGCGGGCGCTCTGTTCGGCGTATTCGTCGAGCAGCTGCGCGAGCGGGAAGTCGACGGCGATGCGCATCTCGCGGTCGGGATCCTCCTCCGTCCAGGGGCCCTGGTCCTCCTCGCCGAGGAAGACCACCTGGAACCAGTAGTACTCGACCCAGCGGAGGTGGTTGATCACTCCGCTCATGGTCATCAGCGGTGAGCCCGGCAACAGGGCCTTGCGGGCGTTCTCCGCGGACACGCCCTCACACTTGGCGCGGGCGGTGTCACGTGTGTAGTCGAGGAACGTGGCGAGCTGGGTGCGCTCGTCCCACGCGGGAGGTGTGTCGTCGATTCTGGTCATCGCGCGAAGCCTCCCCGATCACCGCGACCGATGTCGAGGCATTTAACGACGGGCCCAGCCGCTCTGCCCCGCGCCGGCGGCCTTCGAACGCAGAGGCCGGTGCGGGCAGGAACCGCCCGGCCGAAGGGAGTTCAGGCGCAGGCGTCCTCGACAACGACCTGGCGCACCGTTCGCAGGGTCGACCGGAGACTGTCCAGGCTGGTCGAGCCCAGTGCGAGGCGGATCGCCTGCGGTGTGTGGACCGAGGTGGAGAACGGCTCGGCCGTGGCTACCGAGATGTGCCGGCGCGCGAGGGTAGCGGTCAGGCGATCGGCGCGTGCGTCGTCGGGCAGCGGCAGCCAGGTGAAGTAGGACGAGGGGTGGCTGACGAAGGGGAGACCGGCCAGCTCTCGTCCGGCGAGTGCTTGGCGGGCCCCGGCGTCGTCCCGCTTCTGCGCTTCCAGGTGATCCACCGTGCCGTCCTCGAGCCATCGGCAGGCGATCGCGGCGGTGAGGGCCGGGGTGTTCCAGGTGGTCGCCCGGATCGCGCGTTCGACCGACGGCACCGCGGACGGCGGGGCGACGACGAAACCGACCCGGAGACCGGTGGCGACGCTCTTGGACAGCCCCGAGACGTAGACGGTGATGTCCGGCGCGGTGGCGGCCAGCGGCGGTGGAGGGTCCTCGACCAAGTAGGCGTAGGAGGCGTCTTCGATGATGAGCGAACCGTGCTGTCGAGCGATCCTGATCAGGCGGTTCCGGTCCGTTGCCGGCATGACCCAGCCGAGCGGGTTGTGCAAGGTGGGCATGGTGTAGACCGCGCGCACCGGGCGGGTCGCGCACAGCTTCTCGAGGGCATCGAGATCCGGCCCGTCGGCGGTTGCGGGGACGGGTGCCAGGTCGAGATGGTAGGCATGCGCGAGCACCTTGAAGCCCGGGTAGGTGAGTGCGTCGACCGCGACGACGTCGCCGGCGTTGAGCGTGGCCATGACGGTGACGGCCAGGCCGTGCTGCGCACCGTTGACGACGAGGATCCGATCCGCGTCAGTGGTGATTCCCCGACGCCGCAGGTGCCGTGCGATCGAGGCTCTGTCCTGGGGACGCCCTGCATGCGGCTGGTAGCGCAGGAGCGTGTCGAGATCACCAGAGGTGGCCACGTCCCGCAGGGCCTGCCGAAGGAGATCGGCCTGCCCGGGCAGCGACGGATAGTTGAAGTTGAGGTCGACCGTGTCCTTGGCGACGACCTGCTGGTCGATGCCGTGACCGGAGGGCACCGCGAGGTCGCGCACGAACGTGCCGCGGCCCTGTTCCCGGCTCACCAGCCCCATCGCTTCCAGCTCGGCGTACACGCGCGTCGCGGTCACCACGGCGATGCCCTCACGGGCGGCGAGCCCGCGGTGCGTGGGCAGCCGCACGCCCGCGGTGAGCCGCCCGCTCCGGATGTCGGATGCGAGCGCGTCGACCAGCGTCTTGTACCGCGGGGCTGCCATGCACCGGATTGTATGCATGACAATTCTTTGACTGTCCTGTTCGGGGGTCCTTACCGTCAGTACCCACCCCGCCGGAAGGACCGCCACCGTGCACATCGCCATCCTCACCTTCGAGGGCTACAACGAGCTCGACTCCCTGATCGCGCTCGGTGTGCTCAACCGCATCAAGACCGACGACTGGCGCGTCACCATCGCCACCCCCACTCCCAAGGTGACGTCGATGAACGGGGTGGTCATCGAGCAGATGTCCACCCTTGAGGACGCGTGCGCCGCCGACGCCGTCATCGTCGGCAGTGGCATCGCGACCCGCGAGGTCGTCGAAGACCCGGCGATCATGGACACCCTTCGCCGCCTGGACCCCTCGCGCCAGCTCATCGCGGCGCAGTGCTCCGGCGCGCTCGTACTGGCGAGGCTCGGGCTGCTGAACGACGTCCCCGCCTGCACCGACCTGATCACCAAGCCCTGGGTCGTCGCCGCCGGCGTCGAGGTGCTGAACCAGCCCTTCTACGCCAAGGACAACATCGCCACCGCCGGTGGCTGCCTGGCTTCGCACTACCTCGCCGCCTGGATCATCGCCCGCCTCCAGGGCAACGACGCTGCCGAAGACGCGCTGCACTATGTCGCCCCGGTCGGCGAGAAGGAGGAATACATCGAGCGCGCCTGGCGCAACATCACCCCCTACCTGCCCGCTCCCGCTCCCGCACCAGCCCTCGCCTGAACAACCGGACCTTCTGCCGCCGTTGCCCATTGCGGCCGCTGTCATCGGCGTGTAGATCCTCCGGACTGCCGCCAGAAGGCGGCAGCGGGAGAGCGGCAGGGCGGTCACGTCGCTCAGCGCGACCGCCCCACTCGTGATCCCGAGGTCAGCTTCCGGGAGCGTGGGACCCGGAGTTGACGTCGCCGACCAGCCAGGTGAGCATCGCGGGGGTGGCGTCGAAGTGGCCGCCGTGTCCGGCATCGGCCTGCCTGATCATCGTCGCGGTCGGCATGCGTGAGGCGAGCCACTCGCCGTGCGCAGGGGGCACCAGGGTGTCGAGGCCGCCGTGCCAGATCCGCGCCGGGACGGTGATGTCCGCCGGGTCGAACCCCCACGCCGTGCCGAAGAGCGCGGTGACGTCGTCCACCCAGCCGTCCAGCCCCGGCCGGACCGCTTCGGCGAAGGCCGGGCCGATCATCGCGCTGATCTCCGGCCGGGAGAGGACCGCCTGTTCAATGTCCGGGAGGGGCGGGAAATCGGCGGTTCCGATGTTCGCGAGGTGTTCCGTGACGGCCTCCCTCCCGGTCAACGCCACAGCGGCGCTGTGGCGGTTTCCCTCGCTCATGCCGGCGGTCCAGTCCAGCCCGGCCGCGTCACGCGGCGCCAGGCTCGCCAGCGCACCCAGCCGTGTCACCCGCTCGGGATACCGGGCAGCGAAAGCCAGGGCGTGCGGGCCGCCCCCGGACACCCCGAACACCGCGAAGCGGTGCAGGCCGAGTGCCGTGGTGATGGCGGCCACGTCGTCGGCGGCATCGACGACCCGGCGCCCCGGCCTGGGCGTGGAGCCCCCGAACCCGGGCCGGTCGTAGGTGATCAGCCGGACGCCGAGCTCGTGGAACAGGGAATCGTCCGGGTATCGGGCCAGTCGGCTCATCGGGCTGCCGTGCAGGTAGACGACCGGTGTCCCGGTGGGGTCGCCCCATTCCTCCACAGCCAGCGTCCGACGGTCGGTAGTGATCAACTCGCGCATGGCGGCAAAGCTAGCCTCGGCACTGATCGACGGCCAAAGCTTTTCATCCACAGCGCAACATCGCCGTACCGAGCGGGCGGTGGGCCGGCCTCCCCCTGGATGACGTCGCCTGAGGCCACGCCGGCGGAGGGGCCTCAGGCAGGCAGACCCGTCCGCGCTCCCTGCCGCAGCATCTGCGCCGCGCCGACCCTCCGGTACCGCTCCACCTGCTCCCCGAGCAGCCGCTGCGTCCTCGCGTCCTCCGGCGTATAGATCCACATCTTCACGTCCGGCGATGACGCGACCGCGAATGCCGTCGTGGTCACCTCGAGCAGCTCCCCGTCCACCGTCCAGAACGACTTCCGCCGCGTGTCCGGGGCGGCCACCTCGTGCCTCGCCCACATCTCCGCGAACTGCGGGCTCGTCCGCGACAGCTTCCGGATGAACTCGGTCCAGTGCGGATCCCCCAGCCGCCGCCCCGACGCCGACCGCAACTGAGCCACCATGAAGGACGTCTCCCGCTCCCACTCCACCAGTGGCTGCAGATGCCGCCCGACCGTGAACAGATGCCACATGATGTTGCGCTCCGCCTCCGGCAACAGCACGAGGGCCGGATCGAGCGCCGCGTACGCGTCGTTGAAGGCGAGCAGGTCGTACCGCGCGCTCACGATGCTCGCCGGCAGCGGGGTCAGCGCATCCAGGATCGTCTGGTTCTCCGGCGGCTGCGGATCCCGCCCCGGCGCGGCCAACGGCACGCTGGGCACGTCCGCGAGCCGGTACAGGTGGTCCCGTTCCGTCCGGTCGAGCTTCAGCGTCCGCGCGATCGCGTCCAGAACCTGCACGCTCGGGTTGATGCGCCGCCCCTGCTCCAGCCACGTGTACCAGGCGACGCCGATCCCGGAGAGCTGCGCGACCTCCTCGCGCCGCAGCCCCGGCGTACGCCGCCGCGTGCCGTGCGAGATGCCCACGTCCTGCGGGGTGATCCGTTCACGCCGGAGTCTGAGGAACGCCCCCAGTTCGGAGCGTCTGTGTGCCTGGTCGCCCGCGGCGGCCGGGTGTTCGTCGTGCGTCACCGTCCCAGTGTGCGGGACGCCTTCACGCCGTAGCCGGGTACCCCCGGTACCGGGATAACCGGATGTCTGGTACCCGTTTCTCACCACCAGGATCATCGCCGTCATGAACGAGACGACACAGAACCGGGCTGCCATGGCCATGGCGGAACCCGGAGCGAACCCGCCGCCGGCTCCGGACACGGCAGCACACCACCGTCACGACAACCGCATGCTGGCCGTCATGCTGGGCGCCGTCTTCATGGCCCTGCTCGACTCGACCATCGTCAACATCGCGGCCCCGACCATCGGCGCCGACCTCGACACGACCGGCTCGGCGCTCCAACTGGTCGTCTCCGGCTACACCGTCGCGTACGCCACCCTGCTGGTCACCGGTGCCCGCCTCGGCGCCCGCAACGGCTTCCGCTCCATGTTCCTGTTCGGGCTCATCACGTTCACCGCGGCCTCGCTCGCCTGCGGTCTCGCTCCCGACTCCGCCGTCCTGATCGGCGCCCGCCTGGTGCAAGGCATCGGCGCGGCCATGACGATGCCTCAGGTCTACAGCTTGATCCAGCTCCGGTTCGAAGGCGCGGCCCGCGCCCGGGCGTTGAGCCTGTACGCGGCGACCATCGGCCTCGGCGTGGTCGTCGGCCAGGTCGCCGGCGGGCTGCTGGTCAGCGCCGACCTCTTCGGCAGCGGCTGGCGCCCGGTGTTCCTGATCAACGTGCCGATCGGCCTCGTACTCGTCATCGCCGGACTGCGTCTGCTGCCGCACGGCAAGCCGGCCGGCTCCAAGGGCTTGGACCTCCCGGGCCTGATCACCTTGACCGTGGCCCTGCTTCTGCTGGTCGTCCCGCTGGTGATGGGCCACGAGCAGCGGTGGCCCCTGTGGATGCAGATCTCCCTCGTCGCGTCCGTCCCCGTGCTCGTGGGCTTCGCCCTCGTCGAGCGGGCGGTCGCACGTCGGGGCGGTGCGCCCCTGGTGCCGGGCAGGGTGCTGAAGACGCCCGGGCTGGTCCCCGCCGCGACCGCGATGTTCTTCGCGATGGCCGGGTACGCCGGTTTCCTGTTCTCCTTCTCCCAGCACATGCAGTCCGGGCTCGGCGAGTCGGCGACCCGCACCGGCCTCGTCTTCGCACCGCTCGCCCTCGGCGTGGCGACCGGCAGCCTCACCTGGCAGAAGGTGCCGGAACGGCTCCACCGGCCGCTGATCGCCACAGGGTGCGCGGTCGCGGCGCTCGGATACGCCGGCATCGGCTTCGACATGCGCTCGAACGGGCACGGTGGATTCGCCCTGCCGCTGCTCCAACTGGTCGTCGGCATCGGCATGGGGTACGTCACCAGCCCGCTGCTGACCGTCTCGCTCGCCAAGGTCAAGCCGGCCGACGTGGCGGACGCCAGTGGCGTGATGACCACCTCGGCCCAGATCGCGCAGGCGCTCGGCATCGCGGCGTACGGCAGCGTGTATCTGAGCGCCGCCGGCAACCACACCCCGAACGCTTCGGGACACGCCATCGCCGTGACCGCGATGCTCGTCGCGGTCACGGCGCTGGCCGGCGGTCTCGTCTCGCTGAAGCTGCCGGGAGAGCAGCGGTAGCCGCTCTCGACGGACCTCTACTTCCGGTCGGTGAGGTCCGGGTGGGCCGGGCCCGCCGCGGCCGGCGGTACCGGTGTGCCGGTGCAGCCGAGGTGGCCGGCGGTCACGGGGGCGCCGTCGGCGCGGTTCCGGTCGTAGCTGACGGTCTTGACCAGGACGGGTCGGGTGCCGACGGTGACGTCGAAGAACGCGTCGGTCTTCGGGACGGCACGCAGACGGGCGCCGGGCAGGGCGACCGCGAGCGTGGCGGCGTCCTCGTCACGGCCGGCCGGGTAGGTGATGACCGGGGGGCCGGCAGGACGTACCGCGGGTGCGGACGCCGACCTGTCGGTGACGACGAACTGGTCTCTCCGCAGGGCCGTCGCGACGGCCGCGTCGTCCACGCGGACCGCGATCCCGGCCGGGTTGGTAGTGGCCGGGGCCTCCGGGGCGGGCTGAATGCGGGCGTCGCCGGTGATCGGGCGGTCGGCACCCAGGGCGTCCCACAGTGCGTGCGCGCGGGCCTCGTGCCAGAGCAGGGTGGAGCCCACGCCGGGGACGCGATGGTCGAAGTCCTGGATCGGGACGGTCGCGAACTCCGTCCGGTCCGCCCGCAGGCGGCCGAGTGCCCAGCCGATGCGGACCAGGTCGCGCAGGTCCGTACGGTCGTCGGAGCGGACGGACTTCAACAGCGCGCGGGCGGTGCGCGCCGTGCTCGCGGGGTCGGCGAGGGCCTTCTCGGTGGTGAGTCTGGCCAGCAGGCCGGCGACCGTGCGCTGCTGGCGGCGGACGCGGCCGAGGTCCCCGGGCCGGTTGCTGACGTGCCGGGCCCGGACGTAGCGCAGCGTCGTGTTCCCGTCGGTGCGGTGGGTGCCCGCCGTGATGTCGAGTCCGGAGTTCTCGTCCGTGAGGGGCTTGTCGGTGCACACGGTCGCGCCACCGAGGTTGTCGACGGCCTGTTCGAAGCCGGTGAAGCCGGTTTCCAGGAAGTGGTCGATGTGCAGGCCGGTGGCCTTCTCGACGGTGCGTACGGTCAGCGGGCCCCCGCCGGCCGCGTACGCACCGTTGATCTTGCCGCGGCGGGCCGGGCCCGTGGCACCGGCGGCGGTGGCGTATTCGACGTAGGAGTCGCGCGGGATGGAGACGACACTCGCGCGCCGTTCGTCCTCGGACAAGTGGACGAGCATCATCACGTCGGTGCAGTTGCACCCCTTGCCGCCCACGTGCAGCCGTCGTTTCTCGGCGGCGGAGAGGCCGGCGCGGCTGTCGATGCCGACGACGAGGATGTTCGTACCCCGGCCCTTGCCGGGCGCTCCGTTCTCGGCCGAGACGGCTTGCGAGCCGAGGTGGGAGCCGGAGGCGAGGGTGGCGAGCAGGGCGAGAGCAACCGTGAGACGACGCAACGCACATCATCCTCGAGCTAGACAAACCGGGACGAAGTGCGACGGTAGCGTGTCGGTGCGCGCACCACGGGGCTACGCGCCGGAAGCGGCCTCTCATGGCGGTAGTGGGCGGCGGCGGGGGCTGGTCACTGCACCCAGGGCTTCCACACGTTCTCGTTGCGCTCCACCCACTTCTTCGCCGCCTGCTGCGGCGACAGCTTCTCCTCGGCGATCATCAGGGACACCTCGTTCTGCTGCGCCTTGGTCCAGTGGAGCTTCTTCAGGAAGTCGGCTGCCTTTCCGCCCGACTCCGCGAAGCGCGTGTTCAGGTACTTCTGGAGCGGTGTGTGCGGGTAGGCGCAGGCCACCTTCTGCGGGTCGTCCGCGCAGCCCTCGGTGTACTCGGGGAGTTTCACCTCGGTCATCGGGACGCGCTCGAAGAGCCACTGCGGCTCGTACCAGTACGTCAGGAAGGGCTTGTGCTCCTTGGCGAACTGCTTGATCTGGGTGATCTGGGCCGCCTCGGAGCCGGCGAAGACCACTTCGAAATCCAGGCCCAGGTTCTTCACCAGTGCCTTGTCGTTCGTGACGTAGGAGGGGGAGCCGTCCATCAGCTGGCCCTTGCCGCGGCTCTCGGGGGTGCGCAGCTGGTCCGCGTACTTGTCGAGGTTCTTCCAGTCGGTGACGTCGGGATGGGCCTCGGCGAAGTACGTGGGGACGAACCAGCCGATGTGGCCCGTCACTCCCAGGTCCCCGCCGGGGGTGATGGTCTTCTTGCCCTCCACGTACCGCTTCTCCTGCTCGGGGTGGCCCCAGTCCTCCAGGATCGCGTCGACGCGGCCCTGGCTGAGGGCGTCCCAGGCGGGGACCTCGTCGACCTGGACGGTGTCCACCCGGTAGCCCAGCTCGTGTTCGAGGAGGTAGGCGGCGACGGCCGTGTTCGACTGGGCGCCGACCCACGACTGGACCGAAAGCGTGACCGTCTTCGCGCCCTCGGCGGCGGCGTACGGGGAGGACTGGCGGGTCATGTCGGCGGCCCCGCAGCCGGTGAGGACGATGAGTCCGGTCGCGGCGGCGAGGACGGCGGCGGCGCGCCGGCCGGGGCCGCGGTGGTGTGCGTCGCGCATGTCAGGCCTCCTTCACGGGCTGGGTGACGCGGTCGAGGAACAGGCCGAGGCAGACGATCGCGGCGCCCGCCACCAGGCCGGTGGCCAGGTCGCCCTGGGCGAGGCCGAGGACGACGTCGTAGCCGAGCGCACCGCCGCCGACCAGGCCGCCGATGATGACGACGGCGAGGACCAGAACCACGGCCTGGTTGACGGCCAGCAGCAACGCGGGCCGCGCCAGCGGCAGTTGGACCTGCCGTAGCAGCTGCGCACGGGTCGCGCCGAGCGAGCGGGCGGATTCCACGACGGTCGGGTCCACCTCGCGCAGGCCCTGGACGGTGATCCGGACGACGGCCGGGAGCGCGTACACCACGGCGGCCGCGGCGGCCGGTGCGCGGCCGACGCCGAACAGCGCGACCACGGGAATGAGGTAGACGAACTGCGGCAGGGTCTGGCACACGTCGAGGACGGGCCGTAGCAGCCGCTCGGCGCGGGCGCTGCGGGCGGCGCCCACGGCGATCGCGAAGCCCAGTACGAGGGTGACCGCCACGGCGGCCAGGACCTGGGAGAGCGTGTCCAGGGAGGCTTCCCACACGCCGAGCACGCCGACGGCGCCCAGGGCGAGCACCGCGGTGAGCGCGGTGCGCCAGGTGCCCGCGAGCAGGGCGAGCGCGCAGGCCAGGAGCAGGAGCAGCCACCAGGGAGCGGCCTGGAGTCCGCTGCGCAGCGGGTCGAGGATCCAGCCGGTGAAGCGGGCGGCCCAGTCGGCGGTGCCGCCGACGAGGGGTACGCCCGAGTAGAGGTGGTCGGTCATCCAGGCGACGGCCGAGTTCACCGGGGCGGCCAGGGAGACGGTCCAGGACTCGGGCCACAGGGAGCTGCCGGCCATGCGGCCGACGACGGCGGCGGCCACCGCCGCGAGGAGGGTGAGCAGGCGGCCGTACCAGCCCGAGAACACCCGGCGCAGCAGGTGCTGTTCACCGACGGGCACGGTGGCCCCGATCCGGCGGCCCGCGGCGTCGGCGGTGCGGTCCAGTACCACGGCGAGCAGCACGATCGGGATGCCCGCGGCCAGGGCGGCGCCGACGTCCACGGAGGCGAGGGCCTGGTAGACGCGGTCGCCGAGGCCGCCCGCGCCGATCACGGAGGCGATGACGGCCATGGACAGGCCCGTCATGATGGCTTGGTTGACGCCGAGCAGGAGCTGCCGGCGTGCGAGCGGGAGGCGGGCGGTCAGCAGTCGCTGGCGTCCGGTGGCGCCCAGCGAGGCGGCGGCCTCCATGACGCCCGCGTCGGCCTCGCGCAGGCCGAGGGCGGTGAGGCGGGCCATGGGCGGGGCGGCGTAGACCACGGTGGCCAGGACGGCGGCGGGCACGCCGATGCCGAAGACCAGCACCATCGGCAGCAGGTACGCGAAGGCCGGCAGGATCTGCATGGTGTCGAGTACGGGGCGCAGGGCGCGGTCGGCACGCCGGGAGAGTCCCGCGGCGAGGCCCAGCAGGGAGCCGAGCACGACGGAAGCGGCGACGGCGACGGCCATCAGCGCGAGGGTCTGCATGGTCGGCACCCACATGCCGAGCAGCCCGCAGGCGGCGAAGGCGGCGGCGCAGGTCAGGGCGAGCCGGATGCCGGCGAGGCGCCAGGCCACCAGGGCGGCCAGGGCGGTGACCCCGGTCCAGCCGGCGGCGAGCAGGAGCACGTACACGGCGCGGACGCAGACCACGACGGCGTTGCTGATGTGGCCGAAGAAGTAGAGGAACAGCGGGTGGCTGTCGCGGTGGTCGATGATCCAGTCGCCGGCGCGGCCGAGCGGGCCGGACAGGTCGACGGCCAGGGCCGCGGGCCAGCTGCCGGCACCCGGGAAGGCCACGGCGAGCGGGACCAGCAGGGCGACGGCGACGCCCATCGGGAGGAGGACTCCGCGGCGCCCGGCGAGGCCGGGCAGGGCTCTGCCGGGGCGGTCCTGCGCAGCGGACGCGGTACGTGAGTGACGCGGGCCGGCGGGCCGTTCGGCGGACCGCGGGGCCCCCGAAGGGGCGGCGGCACGGGTGTCGGTCGGGGTGTGGGCCGGGGTCGCGCTCATGCGCACCACCTCCGGGCGCCGGGGGCGGGGGCCGCGGGACGGGCAGGGCAGGTCATGCCGCCACCCCCCGTCCGGTGGTGGCCGGGAGCCCGGCGACGACGGCGAGCAGCCCCGCGTCGTCCACGACGCCCAGGCAGCGGCCGCGGTCGACCACGCGGGCCGGGCCGCCGCTGCGGGCGACGGCCACGATGGCCTCGACCACGGTGGTGGCGGGGCCCAGCGCGGGTCCCTGTTCGGCCTCGCCGGCAGTGGCGGGGCGCATCGCGGTGCGGACGGTGAGCACCTGCTCGCGGGGGACGTCGCGGACGAAGTCCCGTACGTAGTCGTCGGCGGGCGAGCCGACGATCTCCTCGGGCGTGCCCAGCTGCACGACGCGGCCGTCGCGCATCAGCGCGATGCGGTCGCCCAGGCGCAGGGCCTCGGCGAGGTCGTGGGTGATGAAGACCATGGTGCGGCCCTCCTCGTGGTGGAGCCGGGAGACCTCCTCCTGCATCTCGCGGCGGATGAGGGGGTCGAGCGCGCTGAACGGCTCGTCGAACAGGAGCACTTCGGGGTCGGCGGCGAGGGCGCGGGCCAGGCCGACACGCTGCTGCTGGCCGCCGGAGAGCTGGCCGGGGAGCCGCTCCTCCAGTCCTTCGAGGCCGACCTTGGCGACGAGTTCGGCGGCCTTGTCCCGGCGGTCGCCGCGTCCGACGCCCTGGATCTCCAGTCCGTACGCCACGTTGTCGAGGACGGTGCGGTGGGGGAGCAGGCCGAAGTGCTGGAAGACCATGGCGGCGCGGTGGCGGCGCAGGGCGCGCAGCCGGGTGGCGTCCATGGCGAGGACGTCCTCGCCGTCGATGGCCAGGCTTCCGGCGGTGGGCTCGATGAGCCGGGTGAGGCAGCGTACGAGGGTGGACTTGCCGGAGCCGGACAGGCCCATCACGACGAAGACCTCGCCCTTGCGGACGTCGAAGGTGACGTCACGGACGGCTGCGGTGCAGCCGGTGCGTGCGCGCAGTTCGGCGGCGGACAGGCCGGCGTCGGCGGAGCCGGGGACCTTCGCGGCCGCCTTCTCGGGGCCGAAGACCTTCCACAGGCCGTCCACGGCGAAGACGGGGGGAGCGGCGGGGGCGGCAGGGGTGGCGGGGGTCGTGTTCACCGGGTACCGCCTTCGCGGGCCAGCAGTTCGGCTGCCTTCTCGCCGACCATGAGCACTCCGATCATCGGGTTGACCGCGGGCATCGTCGGGAAGACGGAGGCGTCCGCGATGCGGATGCCTTCGAGCCCGCGGATCTTCAGGTCCGGGCCCACGACGGCGCCGGGGTCGTCGGCGGCGCCCATGCGGCAGGTGCCGGCCGGGTGGTAGACGGTGTGCGCGACGGAGCGGGCGTAGGCGCTCAGCTCCTCGTCGCCGGTGATCTCCGGGCCGGGGCACACTTCTCGCCGGAGCCAGCCGGCGAGCGGCTGGGTGGCGGCGATCTCTCGGGCGAGCTTGATGCCGTCCACCAGGGTCCGGGCGTCGTAGTCGCCCTCGTCCGTGAAGTAGCGGAAGTCCAGGGCCGGTTTCACCTCGGGGTCCGCACTGGTCAGGTAGAGGCGGCCGCGGCTGCGGGGCTTGGGGATGTTGGGGGTCATCGACACCCCGTGCGCGGGGCGCTCGTAGCCGATGCGCTCGGGGTTGTCGGTGAAGGGGACCTGGTAGAAGTGGAACATCAGGTCGGGTCCCGCGGAGTCGGGGTCGCGCCGGACGAACAGCCCCGCGTCGCTGTCCATCGCGGAGTTCTCCGGTATCGGGCCGTCGGTCTCCCAGACGATCACCGACTCGGGGTGGTCGAGCAGGTTCTCCCCCACGCCGGGCAGGTCGTGCACCGGGGGGATGCCGAGGGCTTCCAGGTCCGCGCGCGGGCCGATGCCCGAGTGCAGCAGCAGCCGCGGGCTGTCCACGGCGCCCGCGCACACCAGTACCTCACGGCGGGCGGTGACCAGGGACTCCGTACCGTCCGAGGCGCGTACGTGGACTCCGCGCACCCGGGTGCCGTCGAGTTCCAGGCGGTGGGCCCAGGTCTCCAGGAGGATCCGGAGGTTGGGGCGTTCGTCCATGACGGGGTGGAGGTAGGCCACCGACGCCGAGGAGCGCTTGTTGTCCTCGGGGTGGTAGGCGAGGTCGAAGAAGCCGGCGCCCTCGTGGAAGGGCTTGCGGTTGAAGCCCTCGACGTGCGGGACGCCCAGGGCGCTCCGCGCGGAGTCGACGAAGTCGCGCGCGATGGCGTTGCGGTCCTTCTCGGCCACCGGGACGATGTTGTTGAGGAGCCGGTCGAAGTACGGCTCCATGGCGGACGCGTGCCAGCCCTCGGCCCCCGCCCTCGCCCACTCGTCCCAGTCGGACGGGAGCGGCTTGAAGGCGATGAGGGTGTTGTGCGAGGAGCAGCCGCCGAGGACGCGGGCGCGGCTGTGGCGGATGTGCGAGTTGCCGCGGGGCTGCTCGGTGGTGGGGTAGTCGTAGTCGAGCTCGCCGCCGAGCAGGCCCATCCAGCGCCGCAGGGTGAGGACTTCGGGGCGGTCGACGTCGCTGGGGCCGCCCTCGATGACGGCGACGGTGACGTCCGGGTCCTCGGTGAGGCGGGAGGCGATCACCGAGCCGGCGGTGCCGCCGCCGACGACGACGTAGTCGTACTCCTGCTGCGCGGGTGCGGGGACGGGGACGGGGGGTGTGGGGGTGGTCATGCTCTGCTCCTCCTTCAGCCCGCGAACCAGCGCACGGGGCGCGGGGCGAGGTTCTGGTACACGTGCTTGGTCTCGCGGTACTCGGCCAGGCCCGACGGGCCCAGTTCGCGCCCGGTGCCGGACTTGCCGAAGCCGCCCCACTCCGCCTGCGGGAGGTACGGGTGGAAGTCGTTGATCCAGACGGTGCCGTGGCGCAGCCGGCCCGCCACGCGGCGGCCGCGACCCGGGTCGGAGGTCCACACCGCGCCCGCGAGCCCGTACTCGGTGTCGTTGGCGAGCGAGACGGCCTCGGCCTCGGTACGGAAGGTCTCGACGGTCAGGACCGGCCCGAAGACCTCCTCCCGTACGACGCGCATCCCGCGGTGGCAGCGGTCCAGCACGGTCGGGCGGTAGAAGTAGCCGGGCCCGTCGGGCCGCTCGCCGCCGGAGCGCAGTACGGCTCCCTCGGCGAGGGCGGAGGCCACGTACTCCTCGGTGCGTTCGCGCTGTGCGGCGGACACGAGCGGTCCGCACTCCACGCCCGGGTCGGTGCCGCGGCCGAGGCGGATCCGGTCGGCCCGGCGGGCGAGTTCGGCGACGAAGCGCTCGGCGACGCCCTCCTCGACGATGAGCCGGGAGCCGGCGGAGCAGACCTGGCCGCTGTGCATGAAGGCGGCGTTGAGGGCCTGGTCGACGGCGGTGTCGAAGCCCTCCTCGGTGGCGCAGGCGTCGGCGAAGACGACGTTGGGGTTCTTGCCGCCGAGTTCGAGGGCGACCTTCTTGACGGAGTCGGCGGCCGCGCGCATCACCTTCGTACCGCTGGTGAGACCGCCGGTGAAGGAGACGAGGTCGACGTCGGGGTGGGCGGCGAGGCGCGCGCCGACGGGGTCGCCGGGTCCGGTGACCAGGTTCGCGACGCCGGCAGGCAGCCTGGCCTCCGCCAGCAGGCCGATGAGGGCCACGGTGGACAGCGGGGTGATCTCGCTGGGCTTGAGCACGAAGGTGTTGCCCGCGGCGAGGGCGGGGGCGATCTTCCAGGAGGCCTGGAGGAGCGGGTAGTTCCACGGGGTGATCAGGGCGCAGACCCCGACGGGCTCGTGGACGACGACGCTGTGGACGTCGGGGGTGCCGGCGTCGACCACGCGACCCGCGCTCTCGCCGGCGACGAGGTCGGCGAAGTAGCGGAAGGCGGCGGCGACGCAGTCCACGTCCACGCGGCCCTCCTCCAGGGTCTTGCCCGCGTCGCGGCTCTCCAGCAGCCCGAGGCGTTCGCGGTCGCGGTGGAGCAGGTCGGCGGTGCGGCGCAGGAGCGCGGCCCGCTCCAGGACAGGTGTCCGGGGCCACTCCCCGCCGTCGAAGGCCGCGCGGGCGGCACTGACGGCCGCGTCGGTGTCCGCGATGCCGCCTTCGGCGACGACGGCGAGGACCGTGGCGTCAGCCGGGTCGAGGATCTCTCGGGTGGCTCCTGATGCCGCGGAACGCCAGGTCCCGGCGATGTGGATGGTCGTCTGCTCGGACACGACGCGCTGTACCTCCGATTCCGGCACCGCGGCTCACCCGCGGTGGTGGTGCTCGTGCCCGCTTGCCCCGGTCCACGCAACCCATGTCTTATCCGTCACTGGAAGTGACGGGAGTCACTCCCCGTCGCCCCGGGGAAGTGTGAAATAAACCGGGGTATATCAGACATTCCCGCAGGGCGCCGGGACGCACGCGGCGTCCAGGGGCGGCGGGCGAGGACTCTTCAGGGGCGCGAGCGCGCTGTTCTGCCGACGGTGAAGACCGGCCCGACCGAGCGCGACGATCACTACAGTCAAATCTCATGACGACAGTCACCACACGCACGGTCGAGTACCCCGCCGACGGCCTGACGATGGTCGGGCACCTCGCGCTCCCCGCCGGTGCCGGCCGCCGGCCCGCGGTCCTGGTCGGACCCGAGGGGCCGGGGCTGAACGACTTCCAGCGCCGCCGGGCCGACGCCCTGGCCGAGCTGGGGTACGTGGCGCTGGCCTTCGACATCAACGGCGGGCGCTGGTTCACCGACCCCGAGGAGATGCTGGCGCGCGCGCTCCCGCTGCTGGCCGACCCCGACCGGATGCGGGGCATCGGCCATGCGGCACTCGATGTACTACGGGCCGAACCGCGGACCGACCCCGACCGGATCGCCGCCATCGGCTACGGAACCGGGGGCGCGATCGCGCTGGAACTCGGGCGCGACGGCGTCGACCTGCGCGCGATCGGGACGGTCAACGCAACTACCACGGGCCGACCGGGCGAGGCGGCGCGCATCCGTTGCCCCGTATGGGCCGGCGTCGGATCGGAGGATCCGATCATGCCCGTTGCGCAACGGGACGCCTTCACCGCCGAGATGCAGGCCGCGGGCGTCGACTGGCGCCTCGTGGTCTACGGCGGAGCCCTGCACGCCTTCCACCACCCGCCGGTCGACCAGGCCGTGCGCGCCGGCGTCGGCTACCACCCGCAGCACGCGCAACGGGCCTGGCGCGACATCGTCGACCTGCTCGCCGAGTGCGTACCCGTGACGGACTGATCCGGCCACCCTTGAAAACACGGGGGCCGTGCGGGCACCCGGGCCCGGCGCCGGCGGCCGCCGACACCCGTCACACCAGTTCGCGGAGCCCCCTGGAGGCGGAGACCAGGTCCTGGCGGATGAACCACTCGGTCCCGAGGACCGCCTCCCTGTCCCGCGCCGGCCAGGAGACCGGCCAGCCCGCTGCTCCCTGACCGCGGGTGTGCTGGGGCAGAAACCAGCCACCATGCCGGTCGGCAGCAGATGCGGTGCCGCTGAGTGGATGTCAGGAGTGACGTGGGGTCACCAGACCGGATTCGTAGGCGAGGACCACGAGCTGGGCGCGGTCGCGGGCGTGGAGTTTGGCCATGGCCCGGTTGATGTGGGTTTTCGCGGTGAGTGGGCTGATGACCATGCGGCCGGCGATCTCGTCGTTGGACAGGCCCTGCGCGACCAGGGCGACGGCTTCGCGTTCGCGGCTGGTCAGGTTGTCCAGCGCCGTCGCGGTGGCCGTGGGGAGGGGCTGGGCCACGTACCTGTGGATCAGCTTGCGGGTGATCGAGGGTGCGAGAAGGGCGTCGCCGCGCGCCGCGACGCGTACGGCGTGCAGGAAGTCCTCCGGGACGATGTCCTTGACGAGGAATCCGGCGGCGCCGGCGCGCAGGGCGTTGAAGACGTATTCGTCCAGGCCGTAGTTGGTCAGGATGACGACGTGCACTCCGGTCAGGGCCGGGTCCGCCGCGATGCGCCGGGTCGTCTCGATGCCGTCCATGACCGGCATCTGGATGTCGACGAGCGCGATGTCGGGCAGGTGCTCTCGGGCGAGGGCCAGGCCCTCGCTGCCGTCGCCTGCCTCGGCGACCACCTCGATGTCGTCCTCGAGGTCGAGGAGCGCGCGGAATCCGCTGCGGATGAGCGGCTGGTCGTCGACCAGCAGGACACGGATCATGAGGCTCGCTCCAGGGGGAGTTCGGCCTCGACGGTGAAGCCGCCTCCGCTGCGCGGTTCCGCCCGCAGACGGCCTCCGAGGGCAGCGACGCGTTCACGCATCCCGAGCAGCCCGATGCCGGGCTCCGGCACGCCGTCAGGCGTGGCCTTGCCGTCGTCGTCGATGCGGATCGCGAGGGCCTGCGGCCGGTAGTCGATACGGACCGACGCCGTGCCGGCGTCCGCGTGCCGGGCGATGTTGGTCAGCGATTCCTGAACGACCCGGTAGGCGGTCCGGCTCACCGCGGCCGGCACGTCGTGCCGCCGGCCCTCGATCGTCAGCGTCGCCTCCAGGCCGGACTTGGCAGCTCGGTCCACCAGTTCAGGAACGTGGTCGAGCCCACGGGGCGGGGACTTGTCGTCGTCGCGCAGCGCCTCCAGGGTCGCGCGCAGCTCCCGGGACGCCTCACGACCGGCTTCCCGGATCGCCAGCAGGGCGTCCGGAACCTCCTCGCCCCGCTTGCGGGCCACGTGGACGGCCACCTCGGCCTGCACCTTGATGACCGAGATCTGGTGCGTGAGCGAATCGTGCAGCTCCCGCGCGATGTGCAGCCGCTCCTCGTCGGCGCGGCGCCGCGCGGTCTCCTCCCGGGTCCGCTCCGCTTCATCCGCGCGCTGCTCGGCCTGGCGCAGCGCCTCACCCGCCGCACCGGCGGCGATCAGCCAGGCGATCTCAAGGGCTCCTCGGGCCTGCGCGAACGCCTCGCCCGTGTCGTGCAGGCCCGAGACCAGGGCCGCCAGGGGAAGCGCGGCCAGCACGGCCACGCTCGCCGCCACCGTGACGGCACGGTGGCCCGCCCGCATGGCCGCGTACACCGCGAACAGGTACGCGACGGCGGCTACGTCGAACCCTGCCGCCTGGTAGCCCACCGCGCACACCCCGGTGACGGCCAGCACGGGAACCGGGGCCCGCCGGCCGACGGCCAGGGCCAGGCCACCGGCCGCCAGCAGTACGTAGCCGAGCAGGTCGAGGCCCGTGCCGGCGTGCTGCCCGGACGCCCCGGTGACCAGCAGCGCCGCAGCCACACCGACGGCGATCAGCCAGTCCCTGACACCGGCGGGAACCCCGAACCGTCCTTTGCTCATGCGCGCACCCTAGCCGGACGTCTCCGCGGGCGAATCCCGCCGGCGGACGAGCAGCCGACTACCGCGTACGCAGTACGTTCGCGGCGCCTGCCGCATCCGCGGTAGCCGGGTGCCGCAGCGACGGCAGGGCGAAGTGCCTGCGTCCGCTGGACGACCCGCAGCAGGTCCGGCGGACATGCTCGGACGACGTCCAGCCGCAAGAAGAGAAGGAGCACGTCCATGTCCGTTCGTCGCCTGTCTGCCGCCGCCCCGGCCGCCCTGCTCACCGGTCTCGCCCTTGCCGCACCAGCGGCAGCACACACCTCGGTGCAGCCGGTCGCCGCCAGCGTCTACGACTTCAGCCTCGGACGGATCGGCGCCACCACCGGCGGGCTGCTGGGGCTGGCAGCCGTGGTCATCGCCGTGCTGGCCCTGGTCCGCCCCACCGGTCGCCTCGGCACCGCCAACGGGACGTTCGCGGTCATGGCGGCCATGGTGGCGGGGCTGACCGGCACGGCCCTCGGCGGGCTGGTCGCAGCGACCGCCGACGGTGGCCTCGGCACCGGCAACGGACTGGGCGGAGCCTACGTGGCCCTGCTGCTGGGCCTGACGGGCACAGCCCTCGCCGGACGGGCCCTGACCCGTACCCGCCGCACCGGCTGACCGCAGCGGACAAGAGCACACCGGGGTACGACAGAAGGGCCCGGATCCATGCGGATCCGGGCCCTTCCGGGTGGTAGCGGGGACAGGATTTGAACCTGCGACCTCTGGATTATGAGCCCAGCGAGCTACCGAACTGCTCCACCCCGCGTCGGTGAACCCCACCCTACGGCACTGCGGGACTGCCCCTGACCAGTTACGACCCGCTGTGTGGCCGTGCTGCCTCAGGCTTGCCGCCGCATCTGTGCGCATACTCTGAGCCGATGTACGAGACCTCTGCCGCTCTGGCGACCGCCCGCTGGCCGCTCGCCGCGCCCGCGGAGACCGACTGGCTGAGGGAACTGGCCGCCGAGGACGGGATCACCGGGTTCATGCCGCCGGCGCTGCCCGATGCGGCGTGGGTGCTCCACGCCATGTATGAACACGAACTCGGGCCGTTCGACATGTCGTACGTCGAATACCGGCGGGCGTTCCTGAACAGGAACAGCACCAGCCCGGAGATCATCCCGGGTCTGGACCCCGCGGACGTCTTCACCGACTCCTCGGACACCCTCGGCAGGCCTGCTGGCGAGCACCCTGGACCACGCTATCGCCGCCTGCGCTGGGCAGAGCTGGCCCGGCGGACCGGAGATCCCGTGGCCGCCGAGGGCCACCTGCCCTGCCACACGTCCTTCCCTTCGCTCAGGGCCGGAGTCTCGGGCGGCTGGCCGGTCGGCATCACGAGTCCGTCCGAGGGCAGCCTGGTCCGCGCCGACTGGAACCGACTGGTCGAGATCCTCACCGAGCACAGCCCTCAGGGCCCGGACACCCGCTGCCTCGCCTACTGCACCCCGCTGGGGCAAAGGGCCGAGGACTTCGACAACCTGCACGTCCGGGCCGGCCGGCTGGCGGACGCCAAGGCCTTGTACGACCACCCCGAAGAAGAGTGCTGGACCCCGACGAACCTCTGGTCCCACGACCGGTCCTGGGTCCTGTGCACGGACTACGACCTGTGGGCCACCAAGGTCGCCGGCCCGGCCCCGCTGGTCGAAGCCCTCCTCGACGACCCGGAGATCGAGGCCGTTCGACTGCCCTGGGCCGCCTGATCCGACCAGCCGACGCGAGAACGACCAGGCATCCGAGCCGGAGTTCGCCGAACTGACCGGGTCGCGCAGCCACGGCCGCACGATGGGCCACACCGGGGGCCGTCATGCCATGATCACGGTCCGGCGGAACGGGTTCCGGCCGCGCACCACTGGGGGAGAGATGAGCGCGACGCCGCAGGCTCGGACATGCTGAGCTTCCTGCTGCCGCCCCGCCGGCCGCGCTCCGCCGCCGCCGCTGCGCGAGCGGTCACCCGCTACCGCCGTCCGGGAACGGCACACTGGCGCGTCATCGCCGAGGCGCTCTGCCGGGGCGACTGGCAGGCGCAGCACCCGGCGGTCCAGGCCGGTCCGGCCCTGGCCCCGTACGCCGACCGCCTCGCCGCCCGGCTCCGACGGACCCAGGACGAGACGCTCGCCCTTGCCCTCGCCGGCACGGGTGACGTCCGGGCCGTACCCGCCCTTCAGGCGCTCGCCGAGGCCGATCGAATGCCGAGCGACCGGATCCACGCGTCCACCCTGGCCGCCTTGCCCGCGGCGGCGCTCCTACCCGCCCTGCGCGCCCAGTTGCGGCACCCCGCCGGCATGAGCACGCTCGTCGTGCTGGACGTCCTCGCCGCCTGGGGCCCCGACGCCGCGCCCGCTGTCCCCGAGGTGGCCGCGCACCTGGCGGAGACCTCGGCGGGCTACGCCGCCGCCCGGGCCCTCGGCCGGATCGGGCCCGCCGCCGCAGCTGCCGCCGAGGCCTTGGCCGCGCACGCCACGGGTCGCACGTGGCACGGGACGCGGATGGCCGCGTGGGCACACGCGCGGGTCACTGGTGACGACTCCCTGGCGCTGGCCGCCTGCGCGGCGGATCTGGACGCCGGCCTCGGCAGTCGGACGCTGCCGTACCTGGCGGACCTGGGCCCGGCCGCCGGGCGACACGCAGACACCGTACGTGCCCTGATGGACTCGCCCGGCGAGTGGACCCGGGTGGCCGCGGCCCACGCCTGGTGGCGGATCACCGGGGACCCGGAGCCCGCGCTGCCGGTGCTGACGGCCACCGTCGCCGCCGGCTGGACGGGGCATCCGGCCCGCCCGGTCCCGAACGCCGTACGCCACCTCGGCGCGATCGGCCGCCCGTCCGCGGGGGCGGCTCCCGCGCTGAGCGCGCTGCTGGCCGCGGAGGAGCGCGTACCGGAGCCTTTCGAGGGGCGCCGGATCCTGGTGGACGACCGCTTCGCAGCCGATCTGACCCGGGCCCTGGAGAGGATCTCCGGCCAGCCCCCTCTCTCCGAGTCACCCAGCTGACGACATCGATCGGGGCGGTGGCCGCGCGGGCCGGTGTCGGCAAGGACACGATCTACCGGCGGTGGTCGGGCAAGCCGGAGTTGGTCTTCGAGGCCGTCTTCACGACCACCGACGATGCTCCGCCCCCGGACACCGGGACGCTGGCCGGGGACCTGACCGTACTGCTGCAGGGCCTGGTCGACGAGTTCCGCGCGCCTGCTGCCGCAGCCGCACTCCCGGGGCTGCTCGCCGACTTCGCCGCCGATCCGGAACTCAAGGCGCGCATCCGCAGCGACTTCCTGGCCCCGTCGAAGGAACGGCTGCTGGTCGTCTTCGAACGCGCCGTGCTGCGCGGAGAGATCGCGCCCGAAACGCCCGTGGACCTGGTCCTGGACACGCTGGCCGGAGCCGTGTTCTTCCACGTAGGCCTGGTCGGGGAGAGCCCTGACCCGCAGCTGGCCGCACTGCTGGCCGCTGTCGTGGCCAAGGGAATCGAGGTCCGGTGAACGGCTGGCTTCTCGCGGCAGGGATCACGGCGCTCGTCGTGGCCGCAGTCCACGTGGCCGGCGGGCACCGCGATGTGGTGCGCCCGCTGCTGTCCTGCGGGCTCGCGGACGAACCCAAGCGTGTCCTGCACGCCGTGTGGCACATGGTGAGCGTCGACCTGGTGCTCTCCGGAGCCGCTCTGGTCTCCCTCTCGCTGATGGACGGCGCGGCAGGGACCGGTCTGGTGGCGTGGTTCGTGGCGGCGCACTTCATCGCGTACGCCGCAGCCTTCCTGGTCGTCACGTTGTCCGTCGGCTGGCCCAGACCGCTGCTCCGGCTGCCGCAGTGGATCCTGCTCCTGCCGGTCGCGGCACTGGCAGCGGCGGGCGCCGCGTAACCGCCGCCCGCCGGGGATCCGGGCCGGCGTTGTGGGGCGGCGCGCCACGGGGGCGACCCCTACTCCTTCGCGTCGGAGAAGCTCACCCTCACCGCGACCACGACGCCCGAAGCATCCCGGTCGACCCACACGGGGAAGTAGCCGTCGCCCCAGCTGGTCATCGCGCAGAGCAGCCGGGCGTCGCCGATGTCCACGGTTCCGGCCCCGACTTCAGAGGCACGAACCTGTCGCATCACCTGCCAGTGATGGGAATGGGGCCGGAAGTCCACCATCATGCGCCGCCCGGTCTCCTCCTTCCAGCTCTGCACGGCGCGAGCCTTCTCCCAGGCCTCCGCCACGGCCAGCCCGCTCCAACCGCGGACACCGTCCTCGCCGGGCTCGCCCAGTTCCGGTGCCGAAAACGCTGCGGCGGCTTCCTCTGCGGCGGCACCCCAGAACGCGACGTCGGCCAAGCCGTCCACCGGCTCGTCGTGCCGCCAGGCGTTCAGGGCATCTGCATCGCCGAAGAGCACCCGCGCCCAGTCGACGCCGACGTCACCCAGCCGCACGGAGGACTCCGTCTCGGCTTCGCTCATCCGAACCGACATCTCGGACCAGCGCGGCCCGAATCCGTCGCCATGGTCGACCCGTGAAGCCAGTACCGGAAGACGACGATCGGTGGGCACCCCTCCCACCGCGACGACGGGCACCCCGAACATCAGGAAACAGCCGCCGCCTTCAGCGGCAGTGCGGCGCGCGCGTCGGGCATGTGGTTCACGGCTGGGCAACGCCGCCAAGCGGGCGTCCGACCCTGTGGTCCGGCAGTGCTCGTCGAACACCGTCTCGAGCTCCGCTGCCCGGGAGGCGGGTATGTCGTGGAGCATGGCACCCGGTTGCCGCCCGAAGGAACGGGCCGCTGCCGAGGCGTCCGGTCCGACCACGGCGAAGTCGACCGAGTTGCGCACTTCGGCAGCCGTCACCGGATCGTCGACACCAAGCAGAGCTGGATCGATCTCCGCAGGCGACCGCTCTCCGCTCCACACCCCCAGATGGCCACCGTCAACGACGACCAGGGTCCCCGACGGGCAGCTGACCTCTCCGAGCATGAAGATCTCTTCCACGGCGCGCGAGTCTACGGCCGCCGCGCGGCCGTGACGTCGTGGGCCTCGCCGTGCGGGGTCGCGTTCACTACCCGGTCGTGGTGGACCCGAGACGAGTCCGACAAGCTCCGGGGCTTCCACGCAGGCGCACCTGTCTCGGTGCCTCGCTTCAACCCTTCACACCGGCATCGCGATGGGGGGGGTGGGCGCGCGCCTCGTGGTCTGCCAGGCAGACTGTTCCCGGGGTGATTCGGGTCGAGGGGGGAAACGGTGTCGCGGCAGGTCTGGTTATGGGCAGGGGCGGTATGGGTGGCTCTTGTGTTGGTATGCGGTGCAGCCGTTCTTTACCTGGATGGATCGGGGAATCCCGGTACGGGGTCGCCCTACTGGGAGCGAGCTCCCGCTCCGAGTGACATGTCTTCGCTCTGTCCCAGCCCGACAGCAGAGGCCGGGGGCCCACGCTCCTGCACCTTCTGGGAACGCGGCTGAGACTGTCCCAGGAGGCCGAGGCCATGCTGTGGCCGGGTACGCGCCGTTGGCACCGGTCTTCGCCGCGCATCTGGATGGTGCCGCTGCCGGCGCCTGCCGCCCTTCCGGGTCCGGGGTCTCCCCGGCGGCGGCCCGCCCCGGCCCTGCACGCACGACAACAGCTCGTTCAGGCTGAGCAGGGCGGCTCGGCCTCGCTACCACGCAAGCGGGTGTGGAAGTAAGGTCTCCGTATATTCGGACTGGCTGGATATGATCGGCATCCTCACCCCGCAGGGCCGTGGCGGCAGTTCCCCCATGCCGTCGTCCGGGCCCGTTCCCGCCCCTCCGCCGCTCCCGAGGACCGATGTCTGCGATGGAACCCGAAGGCCCACCGAGCCCGCCGCCCGTCCGGCGCCGCCGCACCGTGCGCCTGCGTACGATGCTGGTCTGCCTGGCCGTCGTCCCGACCGTGGCGATGGGGGCCCAGGCCACCGTGACCGCCCAGCGGTTGCTGGCCCAGTCGGAGCACCTGCGCGCCGACGTGGAGGCGGGGGAGCGGATCGGCGTGCCGCTGGTCAGGCTGATGACCGAGCTGCAGGACGAGCGGGCGATGACGGCGGCGCGGTGGGCGGGCTCCTCCGTGGCCGACGACGCACTGCACGAGAAGCGGGCCGAAACGGACCGGGCGGCAGCGGAGTTCCGGCGGCTCTCGGACAGCGGCGGGCGCCTCGGCGCCGTGAACGCCCGGCTCGACCTCCTGGCCTCGTACCGCAAACGCGTCGACGCCCACAGCGGCAGTGCCGAACAGGCGGTCGGCTACTACACCGGCGCGATCGACGACATCATCCGCGCCTACCAGGACGAATTCAGCCACGCGGAGGACGCCGAACTCGCCCAGGAGAGCAGGCCCGCCATCGCGCTCTTCTCGGCCTCCGAGATGGTCGCGCGCGAGGACACGGCCCTCGCGCTGGCGGGGCCCTCCCGTGAGCTGGCGGCCACCGGTTTCTCCCAGTTCCTCGACGCCGTCGGTACCCACCGCTACCTGTACGACACGTGGATCGCGCCGTACCTCCCGCCCGCCGAACTGGAGTCGTACGACAAGCTCACCGGCTCGGACGCCTGGCAGACCAAGCTCCGCATCGAGAACGCGGTCGTCGCCAACCACAAGGACACCGCGACCGCGGTGAAGCTGCCGGCCGACGTCGACGGCTGGCCCGCCGCGCACCGCACGTTCGCGCCGAGGCTGGCCGCACTCAACACGGACCGGGCCCGGAACGTGCTCGCGCACGCCGACGCCAAGGCTTCCGACCTGGAGACCGAGGTCTACTGGCTGGTCGGGGCCAGCGGCGGCGCCCTGCTGCTGGTCACCGCAGTCGTCGTTCTCACCACGCGCTCGGTGCTGCGCCGACTGAGCCGCCTGCACACCCGTACGGTCGCCCTCGCCGAGCAGACGCTGCCCGAGGTCGTGGCCCGGCTCCAGCGCGGGGAGGCCGTCGACGAGGAGGCGCTGCCGGCGGTGCGCGGGCGCCAGGACGAGGTCGGGCAGATCACCGACGCTTTCGCCCGGGTGGTCGCCGTGTCCGTCGACGGGCACCGGCAACTCGCCGCCGAGCGGCACGGCTTCGGCCTGTTCGCCTCGGGCATCGCCTCGCGCACCGGAAACCTCGTCAGCCGGCAGCTGAGCCTGACCGAGGACCTCCAGGACACCTTCGGCCACGACGAGGCGCTCCTCGCCCAGCTGATGCGGTCCGACCAGCTGACGGTGGGGATGCGGCGCCAGATCGAGAACCTGCTCATCCTCGCCGGCGGCGAGATCCCGGACCCGCACACCGAACCCATGCGCGTCGCCGACCTGCTGCGCGAGGCCGCCGCGGAGGTCGAGGACTTCCGGCGGATCGAACGGCAGGCACTGGACGAGGCGAGCGTGCAGCCGCACGCGATCAGCCAGATCAGCCACCTGCTGGCGGAGCTGCTGGACAACGCCACCCGGTTCTCGCCGCCGCGGTCGAAGGTGGTCGTCCGCGCCGAACTCGTCGCGGACGGGCTGTCGGTCGAGGTCGAGGACCGCGGACCGCGCGTCTCGGCCACCGGGTACGAGGCCATGAACGAGCGCCTGCACTCGGCGCCGCCGTACTCCGTCCTCGCGGAGAACGCGCACCGGCTCGGCCTCTTCGTCGTGGGCCACCTGGCCGACCAGCTCCAGGCCCGGGTCACGCTGAGGCGCTCGGTGTACGGGGGGACGGCGGCCGTGGTGATCCTGCCGAGCGGGCTGCTGGTGCCCGCCGGAGGGGAGCCGGAGCGGCGGCGGACGCCGACCCCGGCACCGGCTGCGGCGCTCAACCCCGTACGAGTACCCGTACGAGTACCCGTACGCGAGCCCGCGCCCGATGCCGACGCCGCTCCGGCGCCGGCCCCCGTACCCGTACCGCCGCGGCCCGAGCGGTCGCTGCCCGCCCGTGCCGCGACCGCAACCGCCGCCCACGCCCGGCCGGCCCTGCCCGAGCGCGTCCCGCAGACCCACCTCACCCGGCAACTGCGCGGTCCCCGCGCCCCGGAGCCGGACGCCGGCCCGGACGCGGCGACACCCGAAGAGGTGGCCGACGCCTGGGCGGACTACGAAGAGGGGACCAAGAAAGTGGAAGCAGAGTTCGGAGTGAACCAGCCATGACGATGACAGCCGGCGACATGATCTACGGCATCCTGGACAACAACCTGAGCAGGATCGCCGGCATCCAAGGAGCCGTCCTCCTGTCCAACGACGGGATCAAGCTCAGCGCCTATCTGCTGGAGCGGGACCAGGCGGAGCGCATCGCGGCCGCGTCCTCCGGCATAGCCGCCACCATGAAGGCGATATCCAGAGAGATCGACGGCGGCCGGGTCATCCGCCAGCTGGTGGAGATGGACGACCGCTACCTCTGCGTCGTCGGGTGCGGGGAAGGCAGCACGCTCATCGTGGTGACCTCCCGCAAGGCACGGCTCGGAGAACTGGGAGGCGAGGCCGTGCGCACGGCCCAGGCCCTCGGCGAGTGGCTGGGAACCCCCGAGCGCACTTCCGCGCCGACGTCGTAATGCCGGACGAGCCGCAGCGCCGAAGCCCGCGCCGGACACGGCTGTACGCGCTGACCGACGGCCGCACGGCCGCCGCTCCGCAGACCGCCCTCACCATGGACACCACCATCGTGGCGGCGGTCGCCGCGGACGACGCCGACGCCGGTCTGGCCACCGAATGGCAGACCGTCCTCGCCATGTGCGCGCCGCCGCGCGGAATGGCGGTCGCCGAGATCGCCGCCCGCATGCACATGCGCCTCACTCCGACGACGCTCCTCCTGGGCGAACTCGCGGACCGCGGGCTGATCCACCACCGGCCGCCCCTGGAGGGCGCCGAGACCACCAATGTCCACCTGCTCATGAAAATCAGGGACAACCTTGCCCGGATATGACACTCCCGACGCTTCCACCGCCGAGGCCGCGTCCCCTGTCAAGATCCTCATCGCCGGTGGATTCGGAGTCGGCAAGACAACCCTGGTCGAGGCGGTCTCCGAGATCGAGCCGCTGCGTACGGAGGAGCGCCTGACGAGCGCGGGAGTCGGCGTCGACGACCTCGACGGCATCGAGTCCAAGACACTGACCACCGTCGCGATGGATTTCGGCCGGATCACCCTCGCCGACGCCGGAGTCGTGCTCTACCTGTTCGGGACACCCGGCCAAGAGCGGTTCTGGTTCATGTGGGACGACCTGCTGAACGGGGCCCTGGGTGCACTCGTGCTCGTCGACACGCGACGCCTGGACCGCGGTTTCCCCGCGATCGACTTCTTCGAGAGCCGGGGGCTGCCGTTCGTGGTCGGCGCCAACTGCTTCCACGGCGAACAGCCTTATACCGCCGAGGAGATCGCCGCCGCACTGCGCCTGCGGGACCCCGCCACCCCCGTCCTCCTGCTGGACGCCCGTTCCCGTACGGACGTACGCGACTGCCTGCTGGCCCTGCTCGACGTCGTCATCGCCCAGGTGGGAGCCCCGTCGGCGTGAACGCCACGCCGGGCGGGCGGATGTCCGTCCGGTTCCACGACCACGCCTACGTCCTCTTGAACGGCGGTCCTCGCCTTCCGGTCACGGATGGGCAAGGACCGCCGCCATGCTCAGGCTCCGGTGGCGGCAGCGCCGGCCCCGGCGGACCGGGTCACTTCGACTGCGTGGAGACGCTCACACCGCTGAAGTCCTGCGCGGCGGCGAGGCTGAAGTAGACCCAGCCGGACGGCGGGTTGTCGATCGTCAGGGTCTCGCCGTTGCCGGCGTTGGTGGACTTCGCCTGGTAGCTGCTGGTGGTGGCCCAGGTGCTGCCGCCGTAGTACAGGTCGGCGTTGCCGGTGCCGCCGGTGCTGGTGACGGTCAGCTGCTTGACGCCGGCCGGCAGGTACACGAAGTGGTAGCTGTAGTTGCCGGCGGCGGCCGCGAGGTTGTCCCGGCGGCAGTTCCCGTCGAACTGACGGGGGTCGCTGATGGTGCAGAGCGCGGTGGACGAGGCGTCCGGCAGGGGGCCGCAGCCGTCGGTCGCGCAGGCGGTCGTCAGCCAGGTGGAGAAGCCGGCGTCGTAACGGGTGCCGATGGTCTGCTTCAGGAAGGTGCGGGCACCGTTCCAGTCACCGGCGCGGTACTTGCCCAGCACGGTCTCGACGTCTGCGGGGTGCGCCTGGAGCATGTAGCGGACCGCGAGGAAGCCCCAGCGGTAGACCCGGTTCGAGTTGACCTGGGGGTCCTCGTCCTGGCCGTACACGGTGTCGAACAGGTCGCTGAGCTTGTACGTGTTCTTGCGGGCCTCGGCGATCGCGTCGGCGTTGCGTTCGCCCCGGTAGCCGAACGAGATGTTCTCGGCGATGCCCTCGACCCACCAGATGGTCGGCGTGGTGATGCCGGCGTCGAAGTCGCCCGCCATGTTGTAGCGGCCGTCGAGGTAGTGGGTGTACTCGTGGTTGAGGTTCCAGATCTGGAAGGCCGGGCGCAGCCAGTGGGCCTCGTGGGCGATGAAGCGGGCCTGGTTGCCGGGGGCGGCCGGGTTGCCCTCCTCGTACATGCCGCCGTTGTCGACGTCGATGTTGTAGATGGCCCAGGCGTACAGCGAGTACTGGGTGTAGTCGTCGAAGACGACGACCTCGAGGTTGGTGTTCAGGTCACCGGGGACGGCGCCCTTGTCGCCGATGATCCGGTGGAAATAGGCGTCCTGGTTGACCAGGCTGGTGCAGGTGCCGGCCAGCTGGCCGGGGGACATGTCCTGGGCGCGGATCTTCAGGCCGGGCGTGCACGTGTGCTGGATCGGCAGGATCGCCGGCAGCACGCGCTCGCCCAGGTCGCAGATGGCGTAGGCCGCGCAGTTGTTCCTGTCGTACTGGCGCGTGTACCAGCCCAGGTTCATGGTGATCGGCGCGGTGGGGCCGACGTTCGGGTAGCGGTTGATCAGGTCCTTCAGCAGCGGCCGGACCCGGTCCTTGAGCTCGGGGACGTCGAGGGCGTAGCCGAGGTAGCGGCCGACGTTGCTGACGACGTCCAGGCGGTTCAGCTGCGCGCCGTTGCGCGTGATGAAGCCGGCCCAGGTGTTGAGGACGGTGGGGTCGGCCTTGAGGGCGGCCCGCCAGCCGCGGGCGTCGTTCTTGGCCTTGAAGCCGTTCTCGACGACCCACTCGACGTGCTGCATGGCGAGGTCCATCTGGCCGGGCCACGTACCGTCGTAGCTTGCGAGCATCCACTTGACGGCGCCGGCGTACCGGCCGGCCGAGTGGGTGCTGTCGATCAGCGTGACGACCTCGTTGAGGATCTCGCCGTTGGCATCGGTGACGTCCTTGCTGCGCGGGGAGGCGAAGAAGGCGTCCAGCGCGCCGAGCGCCGCGGTGTCCAGCGCCGTGCCGTAGTCGCCGACGACGTCGGCGTGGTTGTCCTGCACGTAGTAGCCGGCGCGCAGGAACAGCACCAGCTGCCCGACGGCGGCGCTGTTGTTGCCCGAGTAAGTGGCGGAGGCGTCCCGCAGCGCGTTGGCGACGGTCACCATCTGGGCTTCGCGGAAGGCCTTTCGCGCGCTCTCCCCGGTGAGGTTGAACAGCGGGTACGTACAGTCGATCCGGGGGAGGGCCTTGAGCTGCTGGACCAACGCGCCGCCCGTGGCGTTGAGCACGCCGGAGAGGTCGCCGCACTCGTCCCCGGCGGCGGCCGAGGACTGCCCGTCGGCCTTGTCGGCCTTGTCGGCCTTGACGGGCCTGGCGGTGGGGGCGGGGGCCGGAGCGGACTCCAGGGCGCTGTCCTGTGAGGAGATCCGCAGGCGCGGGCTGTTGCTCATCGCGTCGGGCGACTTGGGGACCGGGATCGACCGCGGCGCCGAGGCCGCGGTTCCCTTTGCGTTCGTTCCGGCCGGGGCGGTGGCGCCGACCGAGGCTGCCTGGCTCTGGGGCGCGAACAGGCCGAGCGCGATGAAGACGGCCGCGCCGAGCGCGGGAAGTCTGCGCGCGCCGGCCTTCGATATGCGGAAGGGATGCATCTGTGGGGGCCTCCGAGGCAGTTGACGTGTGACATGTAAAATTTCACATGTCGCATCGTGCTGGAAGCCTTCTGGCCAGATTTCCGGCCACCGCAACTGAAACGTTGTCAACTTCTGGGTCCGGATCCCTGTCAGTCATCCGCATCTGCCGCCGAGCGCCGGGTGTTGGCCGGATGTCGGCGTACGGATTGGGCTCGTGGATCGGCGGCCGTTAACCTCACCTAGTTGCTCAAGTCAACCAATGAGGATTTGCGATGGACGACACCACCGGACACTTCCACAGCCACGTGGAAGAGATCCTTGACGCCCTGGAGAAGGAACCCGGCCGTGAGGCCCTCGTACACCGGGGCCGGCGCGTGAGCGCGGGTGAACTACGCGGCCTCGTCTACGGCATGGCCCGCGCGCTGCGGTCCCAGGGGGTGAGGCGCGGCCAGACGGTCACCCTCCTTGCCGGCAACCTTCCCGAGACGATCGCGGCCCGCTACGCCGCCGGGCTCCTCGGCTGCGCCGTGAACCACCTCTACGCCGGCCTTTCGGCCGAAGTGCACGCCGACATCCTGCGGGACGTCGAGACCCGGGCCCTGATAGTCGACCCCGCCCACCGCGAGCGCGCCGCCGACCTGGCCCGGCGGGTGCCGCTGGAACGGGTACTGGTCCTCGGCGCAGTCAGCGGCACGGGCCTGGACACGGGCCTGGACACGGACATGGACACGGCCGTGGAACTGGACCTGGTGAAGCTCGCCGCCGAGGAGTCCACCGAGGGATTACCGGGCTCGGCGCAGCCGCAGGACATCTGCACCATCCGTCACACCGGTGGGACCACCGGTCATCCCAAGGCCATCTGCACGACCTTCGAGCAGTGGGCGTCGATCGGACCGGACTGGACCGAGGAGGAGCAGGTCAGAGCCCTGGCGTGCACCACCCTCGCGCATGCGGCGGGCCTCATGGCGGACGCCACGCTGCACCGCGGCGGCACCGTCGTCCTGCTGGACGAGTTCGAAGCCGGTGCCGTGCTGGCCGCCATCGAGCGTGAGCGCATCTCCCACATGTTCCTACTGCCGCCGCTCCTCTACCAGTTGATGGACCACCCCGAGGTCGACCGCACCGACACCTCCAGCCTGCGCATGCTCACCTACGGAGGCTGCGCCTCTTCCCCGGCCCGCCTGGCGGCCGCGGTCCGGCGCTTCGGCCCCGTACTGAACCAGTTCTACGGCCAGAACGAAGCGGGCGGGATCAGCATGCTCTCCCCGCAGGACCACGATCCCCGGCGCCCGGAGCTGCTGCGCACCGCCGGGAAGGCCATGGAAGGCGTCGAGGTCGCCGTCCTCGACCCCGATGGACGGCACCTGCCCGCCGGCGAGCACGGCGAGATCTGCGTACGCTCGCCGCACGTGATGAAGGGCTACTGGAAGCAGCCCGAGCTCACCGCGGAGGTCCTGCGGGACGGCTGGCTGCACACCGGTGACATCGGGTTCGTCGACCCGGACGGCTACCTCACGATCGTGGACCGGCTGAAGGACATGATCGTGGTGGTGGGAGGCCACGTGTACACGGTGGAACTGGAAGACGCGCTCAACTCCCATCCGCAGGTCCTGCAGAGCGCAGTGCTCGGAGTCCCCGACGCCAATCTCATGGAGCGGGTCCACGCGGTCGTCGTCCGTGCGCAGGGCGGCGATGTCGGCGAGAAGGAGCTGCGCGCCATGGTCCGGGACGGCAAGGGCGCCATGTACGAGCCCGCGAGCATCGTCTTCGTCGACGCCCTGCCCCTGACCGACGCGGGCAAGCCGGACAAGAAGCTGCTCCGCAGCCGGGCTGTCGCGCTGGTCGCGTCTCCCTGACCGCGGACGAACCACGCCCGGGCCTCATGGGCACACCTTCCGGTAGGGGGCGCCCTGGATGTACGTCTGCCATGTCCCGGGCGTGAGGTCGCGGCCGGCGCGGCGGCAGATCTCGGTGATCGCCGGGGTCGAAAGAAAGCGCGGTGGCGGTGGCCGGACGCCGCTCGGGCTCCTTGGCCAGCGCCGCGGCCACCAGAGGGCGGAGCCGGCTCGGCACGGCGGACAGGTCCGGGTCGACTGTGCATCGCCATGCGCGCCCCCGGTGACCGGAGCAACAGCGCCCCGTTCATGCACGACGCGAAAGGCCCGGACGGTCCGAAGGGATCGGCCTGGACGGGTGTCCTGGGCCGGGACTTCACAGCGGCCTTCGTGGGCATCCTCGGGCCATGGCCCTGAAAATATCGTGGCTGAACCACACGGTCGCCGATGCCGGTCTCGTCACCGTGTACTGGTTCACCGAGGAGGCCGGAGGGGCCGAGGGCGCCGTCCCGGGCGTGCTCGGCTCCTCCCGGATGTCGCGCACCCGAGTGCAAGTGACCGGCACCCCGCAGGAGGTGGCCGCCTGGAATGCCGCCGCCCTCGCCTGCCTGGGTGAACTCGCCCCTGCCATAGCGGAATTGGAGCGGGTCGAGGAGCGTGTGCGGCGATGGCGCAGGCGGTTGGTGAGCCGGCGGTGGGCCGAGGCGACGTACGGGAGGGCCGAGGCGGCCTTCCTGGACCGGGTGGAGCCCGTGGCAGCCGCCTACCGGCCGGTGCGGGAGGCCGTGGAGCGGCGGATCGCCGAACAGGAGGCCCAGCGCATCGAGGCGGGCCGACGTGCCTACCGGGAACAGGAACGGCGACGGGAGGAGGCCCGGGCCCGGTTCGAGGAGTGGGAGTGGCGCCAGGCGGCCGCAGACCGTCCCCTACCCGGCGGGAGCACCCCGCGGGAGCTGGCGGCGCGGGACGAGACGCCGCAGGCCTGGCCCGCCGAGCTCCGGGAGACGGTCGGTGACATCGATGCGTGGTGGCAGCGCGTCCACGCGTCGGTCCGCAACGAGCTGGCCCGCGAGGAGGCCGTACGGAAGGTGGCCGCGGCGATCACCGAGACCGCGGCGGCCCTGGAGGCGGCCGGCCGGCCCGGCATCAGCGCCGTCAAGGACAGGCCGTACGAGGTGCGCCACGGCTGGTGGGTGCACTTCACCTGGTCCGGCCTGCCGGACGCCACCTGGCTCAGCACACCGCCGGACATGCCGACGGGACACCTGAACGCAGGGCAGTGGCACCACAACGCGTACCACCTGAGCCGGATCCTCCTCATGCGGAGGCCGTCCGGTGCCTACGGTCTGGCGGTCGTGACCAGTGAGCGCATCGCGAACGGACTGGCGACCCGGTACGGGTGGCGGGAATGGGAGATCGAACCCTTCGCGCAGGCGCTGGTCCCCGACCAGCTCGCCCACCACACGACCCACACGTACGAGGTCGCGGTGCGCCTGCGCATCACCGACCACGCCGACCCGGCCGTCTTCGTGCCGTACGCCGAAGCGGTCGCATGCCGCGCGACCGCGGCCTTCCGGGCGGCGGCGGCCGGGCAGGCCCGGCCTGATCCGGAAGACACGGCGTAGATCGCTAGGTCAGTTCGCTGAAGTGGGCGAGGAGCCTGTTCTGGAGTCCCTGGAGCACCAGGCTCGGCTGCTTGAGCATGGAAAGGCGCTTCACCGCCGTAGCGGCGTACTCCTCGCCCTCACCCACTGCCGCTGCGATCACGTACCCGTTCAGAGCGTCCATGTTCGACGCCGCGCCGAAATCCTGACCTGCCGGAAGCAGGCAGCGGTCCAAGGCGGTCGAGTCGCTGGTGACCACGTTCGCGACCAGCGATGGCTGCCAGTCCGCGGCGTTGGTGAGCGAGTGGTGTGTGTCGAACCGGACGGTGACCGTCTCGTCTGCGGCGACCGCCACGACGTACCGGCCCTCTTCGTCGGTGAAGACGTGATCGATCTCCGTCAGGTCACTGCGGTAGACGCTGACCTTGATCATGAAAATCGGACTGTTGTCAGAAACTGCTCGCACCTGCCCGAACACCTGAGTCTCCTCCCGGTCGGACTACCGCTGGAGGCCACCCCTGCCTCCAGTCTGAGCGCGCCCTACCGCTGCCGCCAGTCGTACGCGACACAGGGGCGGAGGGACCGGATCCGAGGGCGGCGGCCCCTCAGTGATCAAGACGAAGTACCGTTCTCGTCGTCCAGGTTCAGGCGAAACAGGAGTCGCGTACTGCTGGGCGCGTGGCAGGCGTGGTGCGAACGGGGGCGGTATGCGGGTGACGAGCGCGACGATGCAGGCGGTCGACGAGGTGGTCGACGCGGTCAACGGGCTGACGGCACGCTGGGCAGAGCGGGTGGAGGGCGGCACGGTGTTCTCCGCGGCCGGGGTCTGGCCGCTGCTCGCCTTCCTCGCCGACGGTGCGAGCGGCGAGGCGCGGGCGCAACTGGCGGAGGCCGTCGGGCTTCCTGCCGAGCGGGTGGCCCAGGCGGCACGTGAGGGTCTCGTCGCCCTCGGCGGGCTCCGAGGGGTGGACGCGGCGCTGGGCCTGTGGACCGGACGCAAGATGAAGGTGCGCAAGGAGTGGGCCGCCGGGCTGCCGCCGCACGCGCACCGGAAGCTGACGGGCTGGCTGACGTACGACCAGAAGGCGCTCGACGCATGGGCGGCGGAGCAGACGGGCGGACGCGTCCAGCGCATGCCGGTGCAGCTGAGCAGGGACACCACGGTGGTACTGGCGAGCGCGCTCGCCCTGGAGACCCGGTGGATACGCCCCTTCACCGCCGACTGGGCCTGTCCCCGCTCGGGCCCGTGGGAGAACCGGGAGCTGGCAGGCCTGAGCCGTACCACCGCACTGCTCGACCGCGTCGGTGTCGCGGACACACCTGACGGGCAGATCACCGACCTCAGGGTGGTGGGCACCGGCGGTATGGACGTGCATCTGCTCCTCGGTGAGGAGCACATGCCCGCAGGCCAGGTGCTCAAGGCGGGGATGGAGATCAACGCGGGCCGCCAACGGGTCGTGCCGGGCAGCCGACTCCCGCACGGAGAGGCCGGACCGGGCGTGAGCGTGGTCGAGGTGCCCACCCTCCGGCCCGCCCCGCCGACGCTCCATGTCAGCACCGTCGCCTTCGACATGGTCGACAAGCACAACCTCATGGCGCACGCCGACCTGTTCGGACTGGGCCCGACGAGCGACGGGTCCGAGGAGCACTTCCCCGGGATCAGCGACCGTCCCATGCCGATCCGCTCCGCGAGGCAGTCCATCGCGGCGGCCTTCACCGACAAGGGGTTCGAGGCTGCGGCGGTGACTGCTCTGGCAGCGCGCGAGACGAGTGGTGACCGTTTGACGGCACGGCAGACCGCGGACGGCAGCCTCCGCGGCCGGGATCGGATTCCTACGGTTCCACGATGGGCTCCAGGCGCGCTGTGACGACGTGCGCCGGAGCCGTATTCGCCTGGCAAGATCGATGGGGGAAAGCCGTATGCCTGCTCATGTCAGGCCGACGAGAGGGGGTTGGCGTGAGTCGCCTCACTGAAGCGCTGTGGTGGAACACGGGCGAGGCCGTCATCAGCCTGTTCGCAGCCGCTCCTTCCGCAGAGCCGTCCGATCTCGCTTTCGACATCAGCGGATGCACCCCGGATCGGATCGACACCTATCATCTCGAGGACGTCGAGGAGGTCCTCACGGGCCTCCAGGTGGTCGAGTACGACCTGGCCTTCGACGTGCTGCCCGCCGAACTCGGGCCGTACCTCGAGCAATGCCTGCAGCAGGTCTGCGCGCGGGGCGCCCGGGTGGCCTGGCTCGGTTTCGAAGGCTCCTTCCACTTCGATCACCTGCTCACCGAGGACACCGCACAGATGCTCTACGGAGTGGCCGCCTCGGGCGAGCCGACCGTTCTCGCATTGGACGACGCCCTGAGGACCGGCCCCGAGTGGCCGAAGATCCTCGCCGTCTACAGGTCCAAGCTCCTGACGGACTGAACCCTCCGCCTGGTTCGAGAGACGCCCGCTCACACCACGCCACCGGGCACGCTTCGCATCGCCCTTTGGGTGTTGCGGGCTGAAAGAAGCCCCGGTCAGGCGACCTTCTGGCGCTGGGGCGTCTTCCGCGTCCTCACCCCGCCGACGACGAGCGCCAGCCCCACGGCGACGATGCCGAGGTACGCGGTGGACGGAAGGTCGACGACCTTGTGCATCCAGCCCCACTCCGTGCCGAAGAAGGTCTGCGAGGCGAAGCTGACAAGCCCCTGGGCTCCTACGACGTAGCCGATGCTTTCGAGGGTGTATCCGATGGTTGTTCGCACGGATCAACCCTCTCGCGGCGGTGCCGCAGGATCGTCCTCCGCAGGGTCGAAAACGCAGTAGTCCAAAGGATGCAGTCGCGTGCGGAGAGCGCCGGCAGAGCACCCGCCGTGGCAGACGAGTGGTCGACACCGGACGGGCGGGATGGCGGGCCGTCCGCAGACGCCACACTTCGTCACGGTTGACGCGCAAGGACTGCGGGCAACCTTGTGGCGTCATCCCGCGAACCTGCACCGAAGGAGACTCGCGTCGTGTTGGGCCGATCTGCTCTCACCCTCTTCACCGCGGCGGGCCTGGCCATGTCCGCGGCACTGACCGCGCCGGCCGTCGCGGCGACACCGTCCATGGCCGCCGCCTACGCCCCTACCCCGGTCTACGTCTCCGACGGCGCCGGCAGCTATATCTCGGGCACCCTGACCTGGTACAACCGGTCGGTGGTCTTCACAGGGACGTTGAAGTCCGTCGGCTGCCGCAGAGCTTGGTACAGCGTGTTCGATTCCTACGCCAACCCGCTCGGCGCCAGGAGCAGCAGTACGCACTGCAACACGGTGACTTCGGTTCCCGCCACACTTCCCGCGGATGTCGTCGGCGGCGGCTCGTACGTCGGGGTCTGCCTTGACGATGCGAACGGCAAGCCGGTGACGTCGTGCGGCGTCTACCCCCGTCCATGACCGCAGGTGGTGGGCAGGTCTCGTCACCGTGATGTCGGCGACGCATGGGCATGGCTGACTCACCCTGGTGACAGGTGTGTTGATCACCACGAGCGAGTGGCGGCGTGACCGCGCAACGGCCGGTCCCGCGCACCAGGACGGCGGCAAGCGCACCGCGAACCGCCGATGTCAGCTCATGGCGCGGCTTCGGAGGCGGCCACGGGCCGCCAGGCCGGACAGCCGTCGTTGCTCCCGCCGCGCCCACCGCCGGACGCGCTCGGGGTCGAGCGGGACGCCGTGGCCGACGTGGAGCTTCGTGGGGTTCAGGGCGAGCATGGCGCGCAAGCTGGCGAGGTTGCCCAGGGGGTCGTCGTGAAAGGGCGGATTCGCCGGCTTGCCGGGGATGAGGCCCATGAAGGAGTTGGCCACGAGATCGCCCGCCACGAGGTGGCCGTCGTCGGTGAGGACGGAGACGGAGCCCGCGGTGTGACCCGGGGTGGGCACGATACGGCCCTCGACCCCGAAGTCGGCCAAGTCGGTCTCACCGCTGATCAGGACATCGGGCTCGAAGGGATCGGCGGGGACGTGCAGATTCCTGTTCCGGTTCAGCGCGCGGCCCATGGGGCCGGTCGGCAGGTGGGGCATGCGGGCCCGGCCGGTACGGAAGGGTTCGAGGTCGGCGACGTGACCGGCGATCGGGGCGCCGGTGAGGCGGTGCAGCTCTGCCGCTGAGCCGAAGTGGTCGATGTGTCCGTGCGTGATGACGATCAGGGCGATGTCGCAGGGGTCCACGCCGTGGTCGGCGATCCGGTCGTGGATGGTCTGGGCGCTGCCGGGTGTTCCCGCGTCGACGAGGACGGGCCGTCGGCCGAGGAGCAGATGGGCGTTGACGGCGTGCTTGCCGAGCACCGGAATCGGAATGATCTTCGTGCCGGACATGGGGGCCTTTCGGGTACGGGGGACCACGCCGGGGCGCGCTGCGGCGATCACCGGGCGGTGGTGGGGGAGGGGGAGCGGATTTAAGGGCGTCAGCGGAAGCGGCGGCGGTACTCGGCCGGTGTCGTTCCCAGGTGGCGCTGAAAGACACGGTGGAGGGTCTGGAGGGAGCCGAGCCCGCTCGCGGCGGCGATCTGGGGCAGACCTGCCTCGCTCTCCTCGAGGAGCCGCCGGGCCGTCTCCAGCCGGGCGGATTCCACGTACGCGGCGGGCGTGGTGCCGGTGCGCTGCGCGAAGAGCCGGGAGAAGTGGCGTGTGCTGAGGCTGGCGCGCTGGGCGAGCGCCTCTGCGGAAAGGTCCGCGTCGGGGTGTTCGGTGATCCACTGGCGCAGTTCACCGATGCGGTCGCAGGTGGGCTCCTGGACGGAGAGCGGAACGCTGAACTGGCTCTGGCCGCCCGATCGTTTGACGTACATGACCATCATGCGGGCGGTGGCGAGTGCGAGGGCCTGGCCACCGTCCTCGGCCACCATGGCCAGGGCCATGTCCATCCCCGAGCTGATCCCGGCGCAGGTCCACAGTGCGCCGGAGCTGACGAAGATCGAATCGGGGGTCACGCTGATCTCGGGGTGTTCGGCGGCGAGTTGTGCTGCCGTGAGCCAATGCGTGGTCGCGGTCAGGCCGTCCAGCAGGCCGGTCGCGGCCAACAGATGCGCACCGGCACACACCGACCCGGTGCGCCCCGCCCGGGGGACGGCCGTGCGCAGCCAGTCCGTGACGACGGGATCCACGACCGCCCGCACGGCGCCGCCCTCGCAGTGGGTGACGGCTCCGGCCACGAGCAGGGTGTCGACCCGGCCGGTCACCTCGTCGAGCCGGAGGTCGGCGAGCAGCCGGACACCGCTGGAGGTCGTCACGGCGCCACCGTCCGCGGTCGCGATCTGAACGGTGTAGCCGGGGTGCTTGTTGTCGGCTGCTCGGGTGGCGACGGAGAACACCTCGGCGGGTCCTGTGATGTCGAGGAGCTCCACACCGGGGAAGGCGGCGATGACGACACGGTGGGGTCGGCTTGCGGGCATGCGTCGATCCTCGCCCCGGCCCGGCCGTGTCCGCAATGACGAGGTTCTCTCAGATCCGGCCATCCGCTCGGCCGGTGGCGGACTCGCCGCGTCCAAGGAGTCCGGCGAGCCCCCGCCGGTCGGCGGGCAGGGCGACGCGGTTCCTCCGATCCGGTGGGAGTACTGCCCGGATCCGTACGCGACCCGGGAGTTGACGTACTACGGCAGTGCGAAGCCGGACGCGCATCGTCATGACGATCGCCATCGACGACGGCAACAGCAGTGGTAAGGGCCAGGAGCCCGCCTCCACCTAGTGCTGTGACCGGAAAGGTTCACCGTGTCGCGGCGCCCGGCACGGCACCTCGCCGCGTTGTCGGACCACCCGAGTACGTCCAGTACGAGCGGCGGCCCTCCGCCTTGCGATGCACCGCACCGGACACCGCGACCCGGCAAACCTTTCCGGCCACAGCACTAGAGCAGCCGGCCCACCCCGCTCACGATCCACACTCCGGCCACCGGCCCCGACAGCACACCGTCTCCGACTCCCCCGCGCCTTCCCACCTCGACGCCTACCACAGAAAGTACGGCGGGAAGAACCGCCGGTGGCATCAAGCGGCCGCGGCATTCGACCGCAGGGACCGCGAGACCTCGTCAGTCCGGACGCACCGGGGCGGCGATCAGCTCATCCAGCCCGGGGAACGGGTTGTCCGGCCGGTACTTGCGGTACACGACGTCGACGAACGACACGGGCGCCCACTTCGACGGTTGCTCGTCGATCTGATGGACCACCCGCGCTTGGATGTTGTTCCGCAGATCCAGATACGGAAACGCCGCGTGCGCCGCGTCCAGTACCGCCCGGTCCACCTCCTCGACACCGAAGGCGAACATGTCGGCGCCGATACCGAAATGCGCGAGAGCGCCAACCACATGTTTGTGGGGCGCGATCCCCGCCGAGGTGTGGAGGGCCACCGCATCCCAGATCTGGTCGGCGGCCACATCGGACAGCCCGTGCTCCCGCGCGAATCGAGCGGCGCGGAACGCACCGTCCACCTCGAACCGGTTCGGACCTTGCCCCGCCTCGGTCAGACCGATGTCGTGCAGCACCGTGGCGAGGAAGAGCGTCTCGTCGTCGTAGTCCACCCCGGCAACAAGGGTCCTGGCGCTGGCGATACTGCGGGCATAGAAGTAACTGCGGACCGTGTGGTTGAGCAGCCACTTCGGAGAGTGTTCGGCAGTGAAGGCGACGGCGGCCTCCGTAGCCGCCGTACGCGGCCACCCTCCGATCTCCTCCGGCAGATTCTCGAGCACGCTCACTCGGCCCCAGCCCCCAGCGCCAACTGCTCGGCGCTGACCGCCTCGACCGACCGCAGCTCGTCCATGACATCGGACTGCTCCGAGCAGCTGTACCGGCCGGAACTCTCGACACCGAAGCGCACGGGCTTCGGAGTCCACGTCTCTACTGCTACGTACATGTTGCGCATCTCCTCACTCATCACGAGCGGCCTGATGCGACCAGCCTAGGAAGACCGAGGTCACCGTACGATGGCCAGATGGACAGGAATCCCAAAGATCCGGCCAAGGTCGCAGTGGTGGTGCAACCGGGCTACGTCCTGTTGGACGTAGCCGTTCCCCAGCAGGTGTTCGGCTGCTGGCCGGACTACGTGACCGCCTGCTGGCCGGGCGGCGCCCCCTACGACCTGACCTTGGTGAGCGCGGTTCCCGCGGAGAGCTCGCTGGTGCCCCGTGAGGTCGAGCCGCTCGACCGGCTGGACACGGCGGACACCGTGATCGTCGCCGGAGTGCAAGACCCCACCGGGTCTCCGGACGCCGAGCTGGTCGAGCGGCTGCGCGCCGCGCACGACCGGGGCAGCCGCATGGTGTCGATCTGCACGGGCGCCTTCGCCCTGGCGGCGGCCGGGATCCTGGACGGCCGCAGCGCCACCACCCACTGGCACTGGGCCAGACTGCTGCGGGACCGCCACCCGTCGGTCACGGTCCGCGAAGAGGAGCTCTACGTCGAGGACACCGGCGTCTTCACCTCTGCGGGTGTCCTCGCCGGAACCGACCTGTGTCTGCATCTTCTGCGGCTCGACCATGGGCAGGCCGCCGCGAACACGATGGCCCGCTTCCTGGTCAGCCCGCCCCACCGGGACGGGGGACAGGCCCAGTTCATCGAGCACGCCCCGCCTGGCGGCGTCTGCGAGATCACCGACGTGATCACCTGGATCCTGGAACACCTCGATGAGCCGCTCACCCTGGAGTCGGTCAGCCGGCGCAGCCACATGAGCACACGAACCCTGCGCCGCAGATTCCGTGCCGTGACCGGAACGAGCGTCATGCACTGGGTGGCCCTGCAACGCGTAGCCCGCGCGCGCCAACTCCTCGAGACCACTCGCCTCGGCATCGACGACATCGCCCACCAATGCGGCTTCGGCTCCGCGGAGTCCTTGCGCATCCACTTCACCGCGATGACCAGGACCAGCCCGTCGAGGTACCGCCGTACCTTCGCCGCCTGACTCGCGTCTTCCGTCTCCCGCACAGGCCGGTGACACACTGCCGCTCCGGCTCGTCAAGGCGGCCTGCTTCGGCGGCCGGCGCGGCGGCGTTGTCGGGGGTGAGTACGACGTTGCGACATTCCCGCAAGGCTGGCCGCGTCGGGTGTATCGGCCGGGCTCGCGGGCCCGGCTCGCGGCGCCGGAGCGCTGCGCCGCTCCGGTCGGGTCAGATCAGGTGCAGCCGGATCCGGTGGGCGGGCTGACGCAGGTGTTGTGCCCGGATCCGCCGTTGTTGACGTTGGTGCCCGGTCCGCCGTCGAGGGTGTCGTTGCCGGGCCCGCCGTCGTTGCTGTCGTTGCCCGCCCCGCCGGACAGGGCGTCATTGCCGGCGCCGCCTTCGATGCGGTCGTTGCCGGCGCTCCCCGCCAGGCGGTCGTTGCCGTCGCCGCCGCAGATCAGGTCGTTGCCGCCGAGGCCGTCGACCGCGTCGTTCCCGGCGAGAGCGAAGATCACGTCGTCGCCGGGGGTGCCGGTCAGGCGGTCGTTGCGGGGGGTGCCCGTGATGGTGGGAGAGGCGGTCGCGCAGGTGGCGGCAGGGGGCGGGGGAATTTCGTACGTGATGGTCACCTCGGCCGACCCCGTGCCGGTTGCGGAGCTGCCGCCGACGGGCACGAGGTTCGACCCGCCGCCACCCCCACCGGGACCTCGCGTCCCGTCGGGGAAGAGGGTGCTGCAGCCGCCGCCCCCGCCTCCGCCGAACCAGCCGCCGCCTCCTCCGCCCCCACCCACGACGACGAAGCTTCCGCCTCCGCCGCCGTTGCCCCCGAAACCCGCCAGGCCGACGTCGCCGTCCGGGAGCACCTCCGACGGGCAGGACTCCCCGCCGGCGCCGCCGACGGTCTGGGTCCCACCGCCCCCGCCCCGGCCGCCCTCCGGCCGCTCGCCACCGTCCTGACCGGTGTCTCCGGCAGCCCCGCCGACGGCCTCGGGGACCTCACCGTCACGAGCGCCGCCCCCGCCGCCTCCGCCACCCGCGACGATCAGGCGCGGGTCGGTGCCGACGGTGCCGGTCAGGACGCAGCCGGAGTCGGCCGAGCTGCACCTGCGGACGTCGCTGGCACCACCCCCGCTGCCGCCGCGGGTTTCGAAGCCGCCGCCACCGGAGGCGCCACCGGTGTCCACGTTCACGTACAGGGTGGTGAGGGGGGTGACCGGGAGGCTGCCGGTGACGGTGGCGCCGTTCCCGCCCGCGCCACCGAGGCCAGGCGGTGTCCCGCCGCGGCCCGCGGCCCCGGTGGCCGTGACGGTGAGCTGGGTGACACCGACCGGTACGAGGAAGACGTGTTCGCCGGGCGCGGTGAAGGTGACGGTCACGGGCGCCGCCGCCGCGGGCGTGGCGGCGGGCACCACCACCAGCGCCGCCGGCAACGCCGCCGTGGCCAGCAGGACAGCGGCACGCCGGGCCAGGCCGCGCGGCCGGGCACCGCCGGATCCGCCGGGTCGGCGTCGCAGGATCACCGCATGCTGCGTGGCCAGACTCACGATCGCGACTCCTCGGCAATGGCCCGTGGTACCCCGGGGTGTGCCACGGACGTCGACTGTTGGGCCCGGGTTCCGGCGCGGGACCGCCCCGACGATCAAGCCACACCACCCGGTGTGGCCTCCCTCGACACACCGCCACCCACGCCGCGATCCACCGACCAGGCGCAGCCCGCGGCCTCCCTGGACGTCAGGCTTGTGGAAGTCCGCGCGCAATCCCCTTGCGCAATGGTCAAGAATCGTTGACCATTACTCACATGCCTACAGATGATCTTCCCGAGACGTTCCACGTCACCACTGACGAGCAGCTACGCGCCGTTTCCAACCTCACCCGTCACCGGATCATGGCCGTGCTCCGCTTCGAGCCCGCGACGATCACGCAGATCGCCGAGCGGGTGGGCCTTGCGAAGGGGAGTTCCAGCTACCACGTACGGCTACTGGAGCGGGCCGGCCTGGTGAAGGTGGTGCGGACGCGGAAGGTGCGGGGTGTCACCGAGCGGTACTACGCGATGGCCGCGCGGGCGATCGTGCTGCCGGATCCGGGCGAGGGAGGGCCGGACATGCTCATGCGGCATGCGGTGGCGGACCTGGAGGCAGCGCCGGCGGATGGCGAGCGGCACGTACGGATGGCGCATCTGCGGCTCACCGACGAGCAGTTCGCGGAGCTGGGGGCGCGGCTGCAGGCACTGGCGGACGAGTACCGGGAGCTGTCCGATCCGTCGCTGCCGGACGCGTCACTCGTCTTCGCACTGTTCCACCCGGCATCGCACGTGCAGGCTGAAGGGGACGCCAAGTGACCTCGGACATACAGAAGTTGCCGACCGGGTTCGGACGGCTGTGGACCGCTCAGACGGTGTCCTCGCTCGGCGACGGGGTGATGCATGCCGCGCTGCCGCTGCTCGCGTTGACGCTGACACGGGATCCGATGGCGCTCGCCGTCGTCACGGCCGCCGGAACGCTGCCGTGGCTGCTCTTCGGGGTGCTCGGCGGTGCGCTGGTGGACCGCTGGGACCGCCGGCGCACGATGTGGATCGCGGACGCGGCGCGTGCGGTGCTGCTCGCGATACCGGTGGCAGCGGCCGCGCTCGACGTGCTGAGCATTCCGCTGCTCGCGGCCGTCGCCTTCCTGCTCGGCCTCGGCGGACTCTTCTTCGACACGGCCGCCACGGCCTATCTGCCGGATCTGCTCGGCCGCGACCCCGCACTCCTGGAGCGCGCCAACTCCCGCCTGCGCGGCGCCCAGACCGCCATGTCCGGCTTCGCGGGGCCGCCGGCCGGCAGTGCCCTGCTCGCGCTCGGACGGGCGGTTCCGCTGCTCGCCGACGCGGTGTCGTTCGCGCTCTCCGCGCTGCTCGTACGGTCGCTGCCTGCCGTACCCCGGCCCGTACCGCAGGCCCGTGAGTCGCTGCTGCGGCAGGCGCGGGCCGGGGCCTCGTACGTCTTCCGGGACCGGCTGCTGCTCGGGCTCGCGCTCCGCCCGGCGGTCGGGAACATCGCCTTCCTCGCCGTGGAGACCGTACTCGCACTCTTCGCGCACGACCGGCTCGGCATCGACACCTTCGGCTTCGGCCTGCTCCTCACGGCGGAGGCCGCCGGCGGTCTGCTCGGCGCGGGCATCGCCTCCTTCCTCGGCCGACGACTCGGCACCGGCACCGCGCTGACCTCCACGGCCGTGGTCGAGGGACTCGCCATCCTGGGCCTCGCCGCCGCCCCGAACCCGTACGTGGCCGGGCTCGCGCTCGCCGTCTGCGGGGCGGGCATGGGCGCCACGATGGTGCTCGCGCCCTCCCTCCGGCAGTCGATCGTCCCGGCCCACCTGATGGGCCGGGTCGTCTCCACCTCCCGCATGCTCTCCATGTGCGCCGCCCCGTTCGGGGCCTTCCTCGGCGGCTGGCTGGCCACCACCTACGACGTACGCACCCCGCTCTACGCCGCCGCCGTCCTCCTCCTGGCGATGACGGCCGTCACGGCATCCATGACCAGCAACCGCCGCGTCGAAGCGGCGCTGCGTGCCGCCGCCCCGGCCGACGGTCCAGATCACACGGAATCCAAGGATCCCGCCCGGGAGAGCGCACCCGGCTTGCTGTGACGCCGGCCGCGAAGGCCTCACAACACGTCGGCTGCCAGGCCCTAGAGCCAGAGTGCGGCAGCGGCTGGTCTGTCAGAGCCCGCGCCTAGGCTGTCCGCAGAGACTCGATCAAGGAGCAGGGCAGTGCGGATAGAGCGTCATCAGGTGGGCGGGCCGGCCGTGTCGGCGGCGCGCGAGGACTTCACGAACCGGATCGGGGGGCAGGTGCGGTCCATGTCGCGGGCCGGTCGCATGGCCACTTACGAATGGCAGTCGATCGCCGACGAGTTCCTCGACTACCTGGGCGCCCTCTCCGTCGAGACACCCGACCTCGACACCCCGGAGGCCAAGGCCGCCCTCAAGGATGCCTCCGAGGCCGCGGCCGGCGCCGTCGCCTACGCGGCGTACCACCCGCACTGCAGCTTCCAGGTCTTCCTGGATTACGTGAACTTCGGCATGAGCTACGACCCGGGTGAGGATGCCCCCGAGGAGAGCATCAGGCCCGGGGAGTGGATCGACGCGCTCTGCCTGTCGGTTCTCAGGGACAAAGCCAAGTGGCACGGCGAGGCCTTCCACTTCGCTCGGGAGAAGTTCGCCGAGCAGGCGCAGGGAACGCCCGTCGGCGAGCTCGCCACAGGATTGACGGCCGCGGTCCTGGACGACACCGGCGACGACGAGGAGTACCCGCCGAGCGCCCAGGCCAAGCTCGCCGCCATTGACGCGGCCCTGGACCGCATCCGTACCCGCGCCGGGGAAACGGGCGAGCCCTTCCTGGACCGGCCGGACAGCGTGGCGCTGCGCACGCTGCACGCCGTGGCCGCCGAGGACCGGGAGGCCTTCGACGCCGCGCTGGCCGACCTACTGGTCATGCACACCACCCTGCAGGGCCACTCCGCCTCCCCGAGCACCCTTCTCCCGCTCGTCCCCATCGCTCTCGCCGCGCTCGCGTACCGGACCCTGGGCTGGGTGCCTGCCGTCCGCTCCGACTACCTCCCGCACGCGCTGATCACCGGCTTCGAGAGCCGAGGCCCGCGGGTCGCGGGGTTCGGCCGGGACCGGCGGCCGGACGCGGTGGCCGCGCTCGCCGCGGGCCCGCTGGTGGTGGATCGTCCGGCCTTCGACTGGACGGTGGGCCCGCAGATCGAGGCCATGTACGAGGAGGGCATCCGGGAGGCGTTCACCCCCGCCGACGGGGCACCCCTCGCCGTCTGGCGGCTCGACAGCGTCATGGGCGATCAGGAGCGCCTCTTCAAGTGGCGGGCGGGGAACCCCGGCGGGGTCACGGACGCCCTGCTCGCCGACCTTCGTCTGGCATCCCAGATGGGGGCGGCCCTTTTCCGCATAGCCCTCGCGGAGCCGGGCACTGAGGCCGAGGTGACCATCGGCGGCCGCAACCTGCGCTACCCGGCCGAGCGGAAGCAGGAAGCCGGGGCCCACAACTGGGAGAAGGCCGTTGCCTTCGCCCTGATCACCGGTGCACGCGAGGACCTCGCCCCGCTGGTTCTCAGCGGCCCTGCCTTCGCCCGCCCGGACGGCTCCGCCTTCAGCGCGTACCGAGAAGCCCTTCACGCCTACCTGAAGGGCACCGATCCAGAACCGGCCGCGCAGCGCGCGCTGCAGCAGGCCGAGCAGGCCAAGGACTGGGGCTTCCCCATGCCGCCGGCCGTGCTGCTGTCGCAACTCGTGGAAGGTGACGAGGAGAGCTTCAACCTCGCCCTGGCCGACGCGCTCGAAGCCCACCGCGACTACTACCGGGTCGCCGACCGCGCCGACAGTCCGGATGCGTCCTGCAACATCGGCATCCTCGCCCTGGCCTGCCACGCCCGCCGACGCGGCTGGGACATCCGCGTCGAATCCCCCTACCTTCCGCAAGGTCTCCTGCTGGCCGCTGAACCCTTCTAGGGCGGGGTCCGCGGCCCCGACGACCCAGGCCTGCCTCTGATCGCCGGCGGTGAGCCCGGGCCACGGCCGGGTACCTGCAGCTGCTGATCTCAAAGGGTCTGGCCTTCGCGGAAGTCCCGGCGATCGTCGGCCTCGTGACGACATTCGTACAAGACCGAGGGCCGGCAGCCCGGGCACCCTCCCGTGGATGGGTATCTACGACGGTAAGCATGTCCAGGGGATGCACGTGGCCCACGACGGCCCGCGGGAGGCGCCGCCGCTGGTGCTCATCCACGGATCGACCCGCCGCTCGGCCCGCTCCTGTGGAGAGTCCGTTCCGGCGCGATGCTCCGCCGGGGGTGACCGTGGTGTGCAACCGCCCGGTGGACGTCCCGGACGACCTGGTCGCCGACGTACGGGGCCTTGGCTACCGCACGTTCAGGACGGTGCTGCGCCCCAACGGCGCGTACATCGCCGAGAAGAGCGTTCCCGCGCGCCTGACCGCACTCGACGTCCCGGTTCTGGTGATCTTCGGCGCTGCCGGCCCCCGCTGGGATCCGTCCTCGGCGCACCGCTACGACACGGTGCCGAACGCGCGAGTCGAGCAGCTGCCCGACGTCGGGCACCAACAGCGGCCTGGGCTGCGTCACCGCACGCGAACTCGCCCGCCACGGCGCGCACGTCGTCCTCGCCGCGCGAAACACGGACAAGGGAAGGGCCGCGCTCGACAGGCTCCCCGGCGAACTCCCCGAATCCGCCGTGGAGCTGCGCTCCCTGGACCTCGCCGACCTGGACTCGGTCCACACGTTCGCCGACGCCCTCGACACACCCGTGGACGTACTCGTCAACAACGCGGGGATATGGCACTCGTCGACGGCACGACGGACGATCTGGCGGAGGTCGCCGCGGCCGCTAGTGCTGTGACCGGAAAGGTTCACCGTGTCACGGCGCCCGGCACGGCACCTCGCGGCGTTGTCGGACCACCCGAGTACGTCCAGTACACGCGGCGGCCCTCCGCCTTGCGAGGTACCGCACCGGACACCGCGACCCGGCAAACCTTTCCGGCCACAGCACTAGACGATCCGGGCCCGGGCAGGCGGTTGCCCGGGGCGCCGGACCCGTGTCGGTTCCGGCAGCGCGGGCCAGTAGTGGTCGGTGAACAGGCGGGCGACCAGTGCGCCCCGGCTTGAGACATCGGCTTTGGCGAAGATCGTCTTGAGGTGGTCGCGGACGGTGTGCGGCGAGATGAACAGGGCCGCGGCGATCTCGGCGGTGGTCATCCCGCGCGCGGTCAGCTGGGTGATCTGGAGTTCCCGCGGGGTCAGGCCGTACGCCTCGGCGACCAGGACCGCCAGGTCGCCAGGCGTCGCGGGCTCGATGACGAGGGCCACCGGGCCGGGCCTGCCGTCAGGTCCGGTGAGGCACGAGGCGTGGCAGGTCAGCCAGCGGCCTTCGGTGGTCCGGATGCGCACCCGGGCATTGCCGCGGTCCTGGCCGTCGGCGACGGCGCGTGCCTGGAGCGCCGTGCCGATCACCCAGATCGGCAGCTTCAGCCCCAGCGGTGTGGGGAACGAGGGCCCCTTCGGCAGCCGTGCGAGGTGGTGCCGGGCCTCGTCGTTGGCCGACATGGCTTCGCCGGATTCGTCGAAGAGGATCAGGCCGGGCGCCGGGGAATCCGTGCCGCGCGCGGACGCGGGCGGCCGGGCGAACGTCCGCAGCCGCTCGGCCAGTGGGCGGGACAGGTCGGCGAGCAGCGCGGTCTCCTGCGGGCGGAAAGCGTCGGTGGTGCGGAACAGGCTCACCAGGCCCCACGGCCGGTCGCCGATCCGGAGCACGGCGCGCAGTTCGTCGTGCACGCCTTGGTCCAGCAGCAGGCGCCGGAACCGGGCGCTGCGGGCGGGCAGGTCGCCGGTGGCCGCGCGCAGCCCGGCCGCCGGTACGGCGGCGCGGGCCAGGTCACGGAACGGCAGGACGTTCTCCTCCAGCAGTTCGCTTCGCCAGTAGGCGGCGCAGCCCTCGCCGGAACCCAGGTTCTCCACCAGCATCGGTGCGGTGATCAGGCCGGTCTCCGGGTCGGTGGCCGTCCACACGGCCGAGTGGAACGGCACCAGCCGCCGCAGCCGGGCCGAGGCGCGGCTGAACAGTTCCAGGGCGTCGGCCGCCTGTTCGGCGGCAGCGAGCACCGGTCGGCGTTGATCGGTCATGTATGTCCCCTCGACTGATCAGCCCGCACGTCGCGTGCCCCGGCCCTCGCACCTTCCAGTCCCTCAGCCTGCCCTGTCGCCCACACAGCACGGAACCCCTCGTTTGAGGGGGCCGTTCCCCGCCGATCTCCCGGGAGCGGGGGATGGGGCGCCCCGGCAAGGACGGGCAGGGTCGGTGGCACACGAGCATCGGAGAGGGAGATCATGGACATCGCGATCATCGGGGGAGGTGCGGCGGCCGTCGGCCTGTTGGACGCGCTTGCCGCCACCGAGGGCAACGCAGCAGTGGGCGGGACCGGCACCATCACGGTCTTCGAGCCGTCGCCGCACCTGTGGCGGGGGCGGCCGTACGGGCCGGACCTGGACGCGGTGCTGGTCAACACGCCACCCGCGCTCATGTCGGTCCGGGGTGGTGACTTCGGCCACTTCGCGGCCTGGCTCGGGAAACGCGGCGCCGACCACATCGACCCGCTCCTCGGCCAACCGCTGGTCCCGCGCTCCCTCTACGGCCAGTACCTGGTCCACTCCGCGGAGAAGGCCGTGGCGGCTCTGGGCGAACAGGGTTGGCCGGTGCGCGTCGTGGCCGCGCGGGTGACGGACGCCGTCGTCCGCTCCGGCACGCGCTTGGTCCTGCACACGGACGACGGGCAGGAGTACGAGGCCGACCGCGTGGCGCTGTGCATGGGTGGGGGAACACCCCCCGACCTGTACGGACTTACCGGTGAAGCGGGCTTCACGGCCGATCCCTATCCGATCGCCGACACGCTCGACCACATGGCCGCCGGCGACGATGTGGCGGTCATCGGCAGCGGCCTGACCGCCGTCGACGTCGTCGTGGCCCTCGCCGCGCACCGGTATCCGGGACGGATCACGCTCCTGTCGCGCAGCGGGGTGCTCCCGCACGTCTGGCAGCGTCCGGACGGCCGGCGCCCGACACACGTGACCGTCGAGCGGGTGGCAGCGCTGCACAGCACCCGGGGGCACCTCGCGCTCGACGACCTCGTCGGCCTGCTGCGCGAGGAACTGGCCGCCGCGGGGGAGGACTTCGGCGAACTCGCGGCCCGGCTCCGCGGCACTCGGACGGACAACCCGGTCCGACGTCTCCGGCAGCAGATCGCCGCGGTCGACGACCCTCGGATCGGGCGCCGCGTGTTGCAGGAGACGGCACACACCGTCGGCCCTTACGCCTGGCGCCTGTTGCGCGAACCGGACCGGGCACGGCTGCGGTGCCACCTCCGCACGGCCACGAGCGTCGCCTCGCCCATGGTCCCGGTGAACGCGTCCGTCCTGATGCGGCTCCTGGACTCCGGTCAGCTCACCGTCTCTTCCGGCGTCGATGCGATCGAGCCCGTGAACGGGCGGTTCCGGGTGCGGGACGCCGACGGCCAACGCACCGCGCATGTCGTCGTCAACGCCGTGAACCCGCCCGCGCAAGCGGCCCCGGGCATGGCCCGGCACCTGGTCCGATCGCTGACGGGCGCCGGTCTGGCCACCATCCACCCGTCCGGCGGGGTGGTCCCTGCCGACCCGCGCGTGCATGTGGTCGGCGACCTGGCCGGCGGCGGCTCGTTCATCACGTCGAGCATCGCGGGCGTCGCCGCGCAGGCGTCCCGCACCGCCGTGGCGCTCCGGACGCCCTGACCGTCAGCCGCCTGAGGGAGGGGGGAAGGCCGTTCAGTTCAGGTGCTCGCGGACGCACTGCGTGTACTGGTGGAAGCTGTCGGGCTGGTAGCACTCCTGCGTCTTGTTCGCGTACCAGAGCATGAGGACGGCGACCAGCCCGGACACCACGATTGCGAGGGACGACGTCACCACGGCGGTGACGGCCTTGCCCCGTCCCGTACCGGTCCGCTTGGCCGTTGTCAGCGAGGCGATGCCCAGGAGCAGGCCGATCACGGCGAGGGGGCCGCCGATGAAGACGACCGAGGTGCACAGGCCGATGATGCCCAGTGTCATCGCGCCCGTGGCCAGGCTGTTCTTCGGCGCTGTCAGGCCCGGCGCCCTTCCGTTCGGTGGGGCGTGGTCCTGAGCGGACACCGTGTGGTTCAGCGGTGTCTCGATCCCTTGAGCGTTCATCAGCCCGTCCTTCCGTCCCGTCAACTGGTCAGACCCCGATTCTGGTTTCGGGGGCCCACGGACACATCGCGGGAAGGCGGGAGAATTCGCTCCCCCGATCGGGTGAGGCCGCCGGTGGGCCGTCCGGGCACACTTGCCTGGCCATGCTCAGAGGGAATCCGGCCGCTGCTGGGGGTGCCGTTGCCGGATCCCGTGGGCGAGCGTCGGCGTGCGGGCTCGCCTGGTGACGGGGCGGCTTCTTCCACGGCATCGGGCGCGCGGGGACAGCACCGGCCCGGGCCCTGGCCGACCTGCCCGAGCTGCTCGACCGGATGCGGCACACGGGCGCTGTGGTGGAGCCGGAGCTGTCGGGCGACCATGCGCAGGTGCAGGGGACGCTCTCCCGGGCGGCGTACCGGATCCTCAGGAAGGGCTGACGAACGCGCTGCGGCACGGAGCGGGCGGTCCGATCCGGGTCAAGGCGGCGGCCACGCCGGACTCGCTGGAGCTCGAACGCTGTTCCCGGCCTGATCGGGCTGACATGGGCGTCTGCGATCACCTTGGTGACGGCGGGCGCCCGCGCTGTTGTGGAGGCGGTCCAGGGAACGTCAGCCGCGGGCTGGCGTCACCGCCCTGTCGGTCGCCGCGGCCTCCGGCGCCGCTTCTCGTACGCCTCCCGGATTCCGCCGGCCAGCCCCAGGAGCACCGCCGCCCCGACCGCCACCTCGGCTGCGGTGCGCAGGCCCCAGCCGTGGACCTCCGCGGCAGCGCGCGGGGAGACCTTGCCCTGCGGGTCGAGCAGCACCGCCAGGGACTCGCCCTGCTTCGCGAGCCGCGCGGTGGTGTCCAGGTGCTCCGGGCCGCCCGCGGGGCAGTCCAGGCGGTGGTCGTACGAGGTCCGGGTCGTGGAGGTCCAGTGGCCCTGGGCGTCCATGGAGGATTCCGTCTCGGTGCGCTCGGTGACCTTCAGCACGATGCAGCTGATCTCGACGCCCCGGTCCTCCAGAGTGATGTGCCCCACGGACGCGAGTGCCAGGATGGCGCCGAGGCCGGCAGGGAGGGCGGACAGCGAGATGAGCGAGGCCCCGCGCCGCGCGGCGAGGGCGGCGTGCCAGCCGAGCAGGACCAGCGGGAGCAGCAGCCCGCCGAGGAAGAAACCCCAGCTGCCGACAGACCCGTATGCCGACTCCCAGGCCACCCCGAACGCCAGGCCCGCGGTCAGCGGCGGCGCGGCCAGCGCCACCGCGGTCCGCCAGAGCCCGCGTGCCCATCCCCCGTGCCAGCCCGCCATACCCGCCCCCGTGGCTCGTACGTATGCGCTCCAGGTAACCGCGACGGCACGGGGCACGTAAAGAGCGCGGCTGCCCGGCCCGGCTGAGGAGGGCGGCACTTGGTGACGCTGAGACCGCCGGCTGAGCCGATGCCGGCGCAGGCCGCCAAGGCGCTTCCGGCCGTGGGGCCCGAACCCCTCCTCCGTCCACCCCCGGCGCGGCTACCGTGGCGGTACAACCTGTTTGGAGGAGCCCGTGAGCGCTCAACCCGCCGACCACGCAACCGTCCCGCCGTACGCGCCCGCGCCCGGGGCCCCGGCCGAACTCCGTGCCCTGCTGCGCGCCGACCGCCGTGCGGACACGTGGGTGCCGGCGTTCGAGCGGGACTGGGCCAAGGCCCTGGAGGATGCTCGCGACTCCTTCAGCCTCACCCCTTTGCATGACGTGGTGCGTACCTGGCAGTTGCGCGTCGCCGCGGCCCCGGCCGTCGACGCCTTCATGGACTCCGGCCGCGACGAGTCCGGCTTCGTGGACCTGGACGACGTCCTCGGTCGCCGCCGGTGACCGGTCAGCCGTGGGCGGTGCGTCTGTCCCCGCAGGCCGCGAAGACGCTCGCCGAGCTTCCCGGCCCGGCCAGGGAGATGGTCCGCGACGTCCTGGACATCGCGGTGCGCTCCCCGTGGGGCTGGCCGCAGTGGAACGCCGGCGATCCGGAGGGCGAGGACGTCCGCGCCGCGTCCGTCGGACAGCTGTCCGTCGTCTACGTGGCCAACCGCCTCACCCGGCACCTGTCCGTCCTGGACATCGTCTGGCTCGGGTAGCGACGCCTTGCCCTCGGCCGTGTCAAGGGGTCAGCCGACGCTCACCAGCAGGTACCAGCCCCCGCACTCGTAGCTGCGGGAGGCGTCGGGGCGGTCGCCGTTCGGGTTCAGCCTCCAGCCCTGGCCAGGTCGGTGTGCAGCAAGTGGTGGTCCGAGTACGGGCTGGGGCGGACGCGGTGCGTGCGCGGGGTGATGCCGCGCAGGAACACGTAGTCGAACTTGCTGTTCCAATCGGTGGTCGACGTGCAGGCGTCGGCGCCGGCGGCCGAGGGGCGGCAGCCGGGGTCCGTGTCCGGGGCCAGGGCCCACATCGGGCCGAGTTCGGGCGCGTGCGGCACGGCGTTGAAGTCGCCGAGGACGATCGCACGGTCGTGACGGGCGACTTCCGCGGCGAGCACCCCCACCTGGCCCGCCCGCACCTCTCCCTGCCGGCGCTGGGCGAGGTGGGTGTTGAAGACGCGGACGGGCCGGCCGCCCACCAGCGTGGTGACGGCCAGGTAACCGCGGTCCTCGGAGCCGCCGTCGGGGTATTCGACGCTCACCCGGTCCGTCATCGGCGCCGCCGAGAGGATCGCCTGGCCGAAGCCGCCCGGCCACCACGGCAGCCCCCCGCAGCGGTTCCAGTTCCGCAGGACCGTCCCGTACTCGACCCGGTAGACCAGCCCGTAGACATCCTCCAGGTACGCGCGGATTTCCTCGACGTCACGTACGCACGCCTCCTGGAGGCCGATGACCTGCGGCGCGGCCGTGGCGATCTCCGTCGCCCGGCCGAAGTTGAGCCCGCTCCCGCCACACGGATTGCAGATGTTCCACGTGCCGACCCGGTCCGGTACGACTTCCTCGGCGGCGTCGAACGGCAGCGGCCTGGCAAGGGGGCCGACACCGCTCGGTGCGCTGGGGCCCAGGAGCAGCACCATGCAGACCGCGGCCATCGCGCCCGCGGCCCACCGCGCGGCCCTTCTCAGCACCATCGCCTCCCCGGAGTGGATGCACATCATCACACGGCGCCCTCGACACACAATCGAGGTGCTCCCCGGCCGGTCCGTCCGGCATCATCACGGCATGATCGGCAACCGGATCACCCATCGCACGGCGGACGGCGTCCGCGTACCCGGCACCTGGCGGCACGCGTTCATATGCAACGGCGGCTCCTACTTCCTCACCGACCTCTTCATCTACGCCGACGGCCTCGTCGACTGCTGGGAACTGGTCACCCTCGACGAGTTCGAGCAGAAGCTCCGCTGCGGATGGGTGGCCACCGACCTCCCGGACGGCGGACGCGCCTCCGCCCACCACCTGGCCTCGTGGACGTTCGGTGAACCGCGCACCTGGCTGACTCCGGACCTGCTGCTCGCCGAAGTCCGCGACACCATCGACGAGCTGAACGGCCGCCCCGACTCGACCGACCGCTGCCTCGCCGCGGTGGACGTCTTCATGGCGGACCGCACGGAGGACAACCGGGCCGCAGCCCGGGCCGCCTACCTGGCCGTCCCCGAGACCGTGCGGCACTACGCGCTCGGCGACATGGACCGCAAGGACCACCCCCTCCAGGTGCTGGTGGCCGGACCCGGAGGCCGGACCCCGGACGAGCCCGGGGAAACGGTCACGCAGGAGGAGTACGACGAGGCCGTCGCCTACTTCGAGGACCGCGAGCAGTGGCTCGCGAAGGCCCCTTCACGGGTGCCGGCCGACGGGCCGGCCGAGTCCTTCGCCCCCGCGGTCAAGATCTACCACTCGTATCCGCAGCGCGCGCTCGAAGACCCGGGCAAGCAGGCCCTGCGCAATGACTACCCCGCCCCGATCACCGTCGGCGACGTCACCTACCCGTCGGTGGCGCATGCCTACTGGGCCCGGTCCGTCGCCGAACCGGAGGCCCGGACCGCGGTCGTGGCGGCGGAGTCGGGCGCGAAGGCCCGTACGGTCGCGGCCGCGGCGCCGCGGCGCGAAGGCTGGGAGCAGGTCCGGACGGCGGTCATGGCCCGCCTGCTGCGCGCCAAGTACGAGCAGCACCCCGACCTCGCGGCGATCCTGCTGGCCACGGGTGACGCGGCCGTGCTCTACGACGACGCCGACTCGGGCTTCTGGGGCGAGAACGGGGGCCGCGGCCGCAACTGGACGGGCCGTCTCCTGGAACTCGTCCGTTCCGAACTGCTGGCCCGGCAGACCCTCATCGACTGACGCGGGGCTCACCCGTCGGGGGTGTGCGAAGATCCCCAAGGCGGCCCGCCGCCGGGGGCTGATCGGGTGCCGCGAGAAGGTGGAGAGGGCCACGATGGCTGTGGTGTGGATCTTTGACGACTGGATTGAGCGGACCTCGGAGGACGGGGTGCGTGTGGCGCGGACGCGGATGGGCATGCGCATCGTCACCTCGAGTTGGGGGCGCAAACTGCTCCAGCTGAAGCTGGAACGGTTGACGTACAGCCAGGCGGGCGGCGTGCGGAGGATAGAAGCGCCCCGGATTTTCCAGGGGGAACCCGGTATTGCCGGGAAGGTCGAAGTCGTTTCCCCGGGCAGGCGCCGCGAAGTCATGTACTTCCAGGCTCCAAGCCGGATAGTGCTGGACGACGGTGTGCGGTTCTTCGACTGGGTAGGGCTGGACGACGGGGAGTACGTCGCGCGACTCCCCGAAGGTCAGACGACCAGCTGGGTCATCGGCGGCGAGTTCATCAGCGTCCCCCTGCCGCCCCGCCAGTTCGCTTTTACCATCGAAGGCAGTGCGCCGGCTTCGGCCAAGCCGCCGGTGGCGTCGGCTCCCTACGACCCCGACGAGCCCTATCCCTGCTTGTGGTGAGGAGTCGGATCCGCTCAGGTGGCCGGTGCGGCCCCAGCCCGATCTCGGGCGCGGGCCGCGAGGCAGCCGGCCCTCCTTCCGCGGGCCACCCGAGTGGCCTGCCGCGCTCAGGGAGTGGTCGTGGTGGCCCAGGTACGGGAAAGCGCAATGGTCGACGGCGGCATCAAATGGCGGGCGATGCCGGTGGACTTCCCGCCGTGGGACCGGGTCTAGGCCTTCTACCGGCGCTGGCGCGAGAGCGGATTGGTCGCCGGCAGCCGGGGCTATGACGGCGGCAAGAAGATCAATGGCAGGCGCCGGCACCTGATCTGCGACACCACCGGCCTGCTGTTGATGATCAACGTGACCGCGGGGGACGTCACCGATCGCCAGGCCGCCACAGTGATGCTCCCTGGCCTGCGTGAGCGGTTCCCCACCATCACGAAATTGTGGGCAGACGGCGGCTACACCGGTGTCCTGATCACCTGGGCCCTGACCGCGCTCCACCTGGTCGTCACCGTCATCAAACGCAGTGACGACGCCAAAGGCTTCGTGGTGCTGCCCCGCAGGTGGGTGGTGGAACGATCTTTCGCCTGGCTGCTTCGCTCCCGCCGGCTGGCACGCGACTACGAGCAGCGTCCGGACTCCATCGAGGCGATGATCCTTTGGTCGATGACCCGGCTCATGACCCGCCGTCCCGCGGCCCCGGGGCGAGGGTGAACCGGCCCGAGGGCTCCCTCACCAGCCAGCCCCGGTCCACCAGCCGCCTCGCCCTGGCCCTAACCCCTTCCCCCTTCGTCTTCGCCGCCCCCTCTACCCCGAGCCCGGTCGCCGGCTCCTTGCACGTCAACGGCCCGGCCGCGTCGCCCAGGACCGTCACGGCCCGCTGATACTCCGGCGACAGCATCCCGAACCTCCACGACCGCACCGACACGACGTCCTGCCTGCCATCGAGACCACGGCACCATGCCTGACCAGCGAAAACACGGCGATCAAGTACGGAAGGACAACAGCTGTCGAACGCCGGCCACGGGGCAGAACCCGATCCTTGAGCCGCACAGGCCCACGCAGCCAAATCCAGCCCCGCCGGCGATTGAGGCGCGGGGCACGGGGCGGAGCCCCGGTAGGGGGCGCGGGCAGGACAGGCGGGAGCGGCTCGGCGGCGGGACAATGGCGGCATGCGTACGCTGCGCGCACTCGGAGCGGCCGGGGCTGCACTGGTGCTGGCCGGAACAGGGGTGGCCACGGCCGCCCCCAGTCCGCCCCCCGCCCCCAAGCCGCAGCTCACCGACGCCCAGATCGACAAGGCCGTGGCCCGCCTGGATCAGACCATCACCGACCTGATGCGCCGTACCGGCGTCCCCGGCCTCTCTGTGGCCGTCGTCCACGACGACGAGGTGGTCCACCTCAAGGGCTTCGGTGTCCGCCGCACCGGCGAGCCCGCCAAGGTCGGCCCCGACACCGTCTTCCAGATCGCCTCCGTCTCCAAGCCAGTCTCCTCCACCGTCATCGCCGGCACCTTCAGCACCCCCGACGAGTGGGACCGTCACGTCACCCTCCCCGGCTTCGCCTTCAAGGACCCCTGGGTCACCGACCACGTCACGACCGCCGACCTGTTCTCCCACCGCAGCGGCCTGCCCGACCACGCCGGCGACCTCCTCGAAGACCTCGGCTACGACCAGTCGTACATCTTCGACCACCTGCGCCTGGAGCCCCTCACCCCCTTCCGCGCGAGCTACGCCTACACCAACTCCGGTCTCACCGCCGCCGCCGAGGCCGTCGCCCGTGCCAAGGGCACCACCTGGCAGAAGCTCAGCGCGGACACCCTCTTCAAGCCCGCCGGCATGACCCACACCAGCACCGAGTTCTCCGCCTACGTCAACGCCCCCGACCACGCGGCCACCCACGTCAAGAACCAGGACGGCACCTGGAGCCCCCGCTACGTCCGCGACCCGGACGCCCAAGCCCCCGCCGGCGGCGTCAGTTCCACCGCCCGCGACATGTCCCGCTGGCTGCGGCTCCAGCTGGCCGACGGCACCCTCGACGGCAAGCGGATCATCCCCGCCGCCACGCTCGCCCGCACGCACGTTCCCCAGATCGTCTCTCAGCCGCCCACCTCCCCCTCCGGCCGCGCCGGCTTCTACGGCCTCGGCTGGAACGTGTCCTACGACGACTCCGGCCGGCTGCGCCTGAGCCACTCCGGCGCCTTCGAACTCGGTACCAACGCCAACGTCACGATGCTCCCCCTGGAGAAGCTCGGCATCGTCGTCCTCACCAACGGCGCCCCCGTCGGCCTGGCCGACGCCGTCGCCCTCGATTTCTTCGACGTCGCCCAGCACGGCAAGGCCACGACCGACTGGCTTCCCCTGCTCGCGTCCGTCTACGCGAAGGAGGTCGACAACGCCCGATCCCCCACCGACTACGCCCACCCGCCCGCCTCCGCCAAGCCCGCCAAGGAGAGCGCCGCCTACACCGGCAGCTACGACAACCCGTACTACGGCAAGGCGACCGTGACGGCCGACAACAAGGGCACGCTGACCCTCGCCCTCGGCCCCAAGCCGATGCTCTTCCCGCTCACCCACTACGACGGCGACACCTTCAGCTTCGAGACCACCGGCGAGATGGCGGCCGGCCGCACCGGCGTGACCTTCGCAGACGGCACGGTCCGCGTCGAGTCCCTCGATGCGAACCACCTGGGCACCTTCACCGAGCAGTAGCAGTAGGCCGCATGGCCCGTCCCCGATGAGACGCAGAGCCCAGACACCCCCCTCGCCCCTCACCCAGCGCGCCGGCATCGACCCGGTCCGGCTGCGGCTGCCGCCCGACCTGGAGGGAAGCCGGCCGGATCTCGGCGACCACCTCGCCGCGCACTACCCGGGCGGAGCCGGCACCGAGGCCATCGCCCGCCTGCTGGACGCCGGCCGGGTGCTCGCCCGCAGGTCAACGCCGCCTCCGCGGAGGCCAGGACCCTGACGATCTGCTGACAGTCCGGCGACAGCGCCGACACCTCAAGACCTTCCCGCCATACCGGCACCACCGACCCCGACCCCGGCATCGCCCCGCCCTTCGGCGTCGGCGTCGGGGCAGTGTTCTCCGCAACCGGCACGGCAGCCTCCTCGACGTCAGCACCACCGCCCGGACCAGCGAGAAGCTCGGCGAGAACCTCCCGCGCAGTCACGAACCGCTCCCAGAACAGCTCCGCGTCGCGCAGCTCGGCAAGGACCCGATCGGCTTCCTCGCGCAGCAAACCCACGACGGCCGCGGCTTCGCGGGTGAGACGGAGTTGGGTGTGGGCGGCGATGACGAGCCACTTCCACCGGTCCGCCGCCTCGGGAGTGCGGAGCTTGGGACGCGTCCAGCCGAGGGTTTGTTTTCCGAAGCGGACAGTGTGCTCAAGATCGAATCTGCGGAGGAACGCTTGCCGCCGCAGGTCGACGTCTGTGCTGGTCATGCCGGTCTTGGAGGACCACAGCCAGACGGGCAGTGGGTCGCCTCCGCCGGGCAGATGGTCCACCTGGCGGCGAAGTGTGCCAGTACGGCGCGGAGTGGACCGCGACCAACCTCCGTTGGGGCTTGGCGGTGGACGGGCTCGAACGTGACGGGCTCGGCCGTCACCCTCGACGGCGTGAAGGCCCTACGCGTGGTCCCCGCCGGGGCGGAGGCGGCCTGCCTCTGACGGACCCCGGCGGGGGCGGCCCCCATCCGGTGGCGGACCGCGCTGTCGTGTGTCCGAGGCGGGGCCGGGTTTCGCTTGTGCGGGTGTGGCCGGGTCGGGCGGGGGTGGTGGGAGCTGTCCGCTGGTGGTGCTGTACTTGGCGCGGCCGCCCCGAGCTGCGCGGACCACATCGCGGCCCTGCTCGACGGACGCCCGGACGGGGTGTCCGTAGCGACGGCCTGACGGTCCGTAGCCACCGGGGACTCGTTCGGGTGAGGTCAGGACTCAGGGCGAAGGCGCTGGGTAAGCCTGCCGCCGAGGTTCCGTGCAGCATGCAACGGGCCCGATCGTTCCGTCCGCCCTGGAGGGCCCATGTCCGTAGTACCCCGCACCCCCAAGCTCCTGACCGCCGCCTGCGTCGCGGTGCTCCTCTCCGTCGCGGGGGCCGGCCTCGCGGCTCCCGCGAGCGGCGCCACGACCGCCCCGGCGGCGGAGCAGTCCGCCCGGTTGCCCGGGTTCAATGCCACCGGTGTGTACGACATCTACCAGAGCAACGCGACCGTCCGCGTGGACTTCTCGCAGAACGCCGAGGGGCGCCTCTTTGGGTCGGTACGCTCCGGCAACACCGTGGGCAACGTCCGGGAGGGCTCGGTCGACGGCCAGCAGATCTACTTCGTCATTGCCTGGTCGCACGGTCCCGTGGGCCGCTACACCGGAAAGCGGGGCCCGGACGGCCGACTCTCGGGTACGACCTACGACCTGACCAACCCCTCCAGCCAGGCGACCTGGCGCACCGAACAGCGGTTCTGAGCCGGTTCGGAAGACCGGGGCCCCGCGCAGGCGGCGGGGCCCCGGCCAGCCGGGTCCGTTCTCGCCGAGGAACCCTTTCATCCGGGTGATCTCGGCGCCCTGCGAGCTGATGATGGCGGCGGCCATGTCCTTGGCGGACTGGTACTTCCCGTCGATGCGGGTCGACTTCGATGTGCTGGTGAAGCCGGGGTCCAACTCGCCGGTGGCTTCGGTGGACACCGACTCCAAGCGGCAGGGCGGCATCACGACCGTGGCACTGGACTCGGCGGGGGAGGTGGCCCTGCTGCCGGGGTGGACTGGCCGGCGGTGCACACGGTCGCCGCCGGTCACCGCTCACCGGCCGGTCTTGCGAGCGGCCTCGATGTCCATGGCAGGGTCGATCTCGGCTTGAAGAAGGGGACGGTGAGCGGTGCGCGGCCGCGCGGCCGCGCGGCCAGCCTCAGGGCGGGCCGCACGTTCGTGACGGCGTCCCCCGTCCGCCCGCGCCCGAGCCGGCCGAGGGGACGTCTCGCCGCTGAGGACCTTCACGAAGGTGTTCGGTCACTTCCGGGACCCGAACATGCGCTGACAGGGCTCTAGTTCCGGAAGATGTGCGGCTCGGGTTCGCTCCCGCAGATTTTTTTGCGGTGATCCATTGACCGGGACCAAGGCGCCCGGCTAGAAAGATCACGATCACGATCAAGATCGCGATCACGAGTCCGGTCCATACAGCACTGCCTCGGGGGATTTCGCTTTGCCGCACACAGATGTACTCCGTCCTGCCCGCGTCCTCGTGGTCGAACCCGCCTCCTCCGGGGGCGCCACCCTGATCGGCGTCGCGGCCGAGATGGGACTGCGGGTCGTCGTCGCCACCGCAGACTCCGGCGACCGCCGGCTCTCCGACGCCGTACGCGCGGCGGCCGACTCGGTGCTGACGGTGGAGACCAACGACCAGGCCGCCCTCGAAGCGGCCGTGCTCGAACTGCACCGGGCCGAGCCGTTCGAGGCGGTGCTGCCGGGCTCCGACATCTATGTGACGGCGACCGCGCGCGTCGCCGCGGCACTGGACCTGCCCGGCCTGCCCGTGGCGACCGTCGACCGGGTCCGGGACAAGAGCGTCATGCGGGCCGCAGTGGCGGAGGCCGGGCTGCGCACCCCGCGCTTCGCCCAGGCGACCACCGACGCCGAACTGCGCGCCGCGGCCGAACGGGTCGGCTTCCCCTGCGTGCTGAAGCCGGTCGCCTGCTCCGGCAGCATCCACGTCAGCCGCGCCGACGACCTCGACCAGCTCACCGCCGCGTTCCAGCGGCTCGTGACCGACCCGGAGCCCGACATGGGCAAGCTGCACGAGCACCGGGTGCTCGTCGAAGAGTACGTCCAGGGCCCCGAGTTCAGTGCTGACGGCTACGTTCTGGAGAGCGGCGAGGTCATCGTCGTCGCCCTCAGCCGCACGCTGCTCGGCCCCGAGCCCGACTTCGTGGAGCTGGGTCACCTCACCCCGGCCCTCGTCGACGACACCACCCTGAAGAGCGTCGAGGCGTACGTCGGCGACGTCGTCCGCGCCGTCGGCATCACCAGCGGCCCCTTCCACTGCGAACTGCGCCTGGCCGCCGACGGTCCGGTGCTCATCGAGATCGGCGCCCGGCTGCCGGGCGACCGGATCGTGGAGCTGCTGCGGCTCGTGACCGGCGTCAGCCTGCCCAGGGTGGCCGTCGCCACCGCGCTCGGAGTCGGCCTGGAGACGGCCGGCGCCTTCGCGCGGCCGCAGGCCGAGAGCGCCGGCATCCGCTTCTTCTCCGCCGCGGGCCGCTCCTCGTACCAGGAGCTCACCGGGTGGCCCGAGCTGGAAGCACTGCCGGAAGTCACCGAGACCGCCGTGTACTTCGCGCCGGGTGAGACCATCCCGGGCGTCGAGGACTGCCGCTCGCGCCTCGGCCACGCCCTGTTCACCGCCGACTCGCCGCAGGGTGCCCTCGACCGCTGGCAGGCGCTCGGCGACCTCGTCGTCCCGGCCTGACCTGGCGGATCCCACCATGAACGCACACATAATTGACTACGTGGCCGTCGGCATCGGCCCCGCAAACATGAGCCTCGCCGCCCTCGCGCATCCGGTCGAAGGGCTGCGCGGCGCCCACCTGGAACGCCGTGAGAGCTTCGCCTGGCACCCCGGACTTCTGCTGCCCGAGGCCACCCTCCAGGTCTCGCTGCTCAAGGACCTGGTGACGCTGGTAGACCCGACCAGTCCCTTCTCGTTCCTGTCGTTCCTCGCGAGTGAGGGCCGGCTCTACCGGTTCCTGGCCGCGGACTTCCCGGCCGTCCTGCGCGCCGAGTTCAACCAGTACCTCCAGTGGGTCGCCGGGCGGCTGCCGAGCCTGACCTTCGGGGCGGACGTACGCAGTGTGGACTTCCACGACGGGGCCTTCCACCTCCGTACCGGCGAGCACGATGTGACGGCACGTCATCTCGTGCTCGGCACGGGGCTCACCCCGTCCGTTCCCGAGCCGTTCCGCCCCTTCCTCGGCCCCACCGTCTTCCACTCCGGGGAGTTCCTGCTGCGGGCCCCCGAGGTGACCGGACGGCGGGTCGTCGTGGTCGGCGGCGGCCAGAGCGGCGCGGAGATCGTGCGCCACCTGGCGGCCGACGCGGCTCCCGAGAGCATCACCTGGGTCAGCCGGCGCTCGTCGTTCCTGCCGATGGACGACTCGCCGTTCGCCAACGACCTCTACACGCCCGACTACGTACGCCGCTTCCACGCGCTGCCCGCCGACCACAAGGCCCGGCTCCTGGAGCGGCAGAAGTACACCAGTGACGGCATCGACCTCCAAGTCCTGCAGGACATCTACCGGTTGAGCTACCGCGACGAGTTCATCGAGAACAACCCCGGCAGGCTGCGCTTCCTGGCGGACAGCGCGGTCACCGCGATCGAGGGTGGCCCCGACGAATGGAAGCTCGTCGTCGAGTCCTCGGGCCCGGACGCACCCGCCGTGCTCGCCGCCGACATCGTGATCCTGAGCACCGGATACGCCTACGCGCTGCCGGACTTCATGGCACCGCTGGACGCGCGGCTGCGGCGGGACGGCGGGAAGCTCGTCGTCGGCGACGACTTCTCGGTCGCATGGGACGGGCCTGCGGAGAACCGGATCTACCTCCAGAACGGCGCCCGGCACTCCTGGGGCGTCGCCGATCCCAATCTCAGCCTGCTCGCCTGGCGCAGCGCGGTCATCCTCAACAGCATGCTCGGTGAGACGAGGTATCCGGTATGACCGCCCGTCAGGTCACGCAGTTCCAGGCCGATGCGGTCGGCGTCCTGGTCCCCTTCGGTCCGACCGAAGTGGAACCCGACGGAGTGACCGTCGCCGAGGCGGACTTCGCCCGTTCGGTCTTCCCCCGCGTGCCGTTCAAGACGGCCCGCTTCACCGTGCCGCCGGGCGGGACCAGCTCGCCCGACCAGCACGCGGTCCAGGAGATCTGGGTGGTCCACGCCGGATCAGGCACCCTGGAGGTGGACGGCGAACGGTCGCTCGTCGGGCCCGGCTCCCTGGTGGGCTTCGCCTCGCAGGCCGTCCACGAGATCTTCGCCGACCAGGGCGAGGAACTGGTCATCTACTCCTTCTGGTGGTCGGCGCCCGATGAGTGAGCGCACCACCGGGACCGGTGAGGCGCCCCACTACGACCTCGCCGTCCTCGGCGCGGGCGCGGTCGGCGCCCTCGCCGCGTACTACGCCGTGCGCCGGGACCAGGGCCGCCGCGTCGCCGTGATCACGCACGCCGGACGGGGGACGGGCGCGACCCGTCTCTCGGCCGGGTTCGACACGCCCACGGGGCACAACCCGGCCCAGCGCGCCCTGGCCGCCCGCAGCACCGCGCTCTTCGACGAGCTCGCCGCCGGACTCGGCGACGCCGGACGCACGCCGGTCGACGTCCGCTGGCTGGTGGCGCGCGAGAACACGGCCGCGCTCGACGCGACCATGGCCGACGGCGGCCGCACCCGCCCGGTCACCGGGGAGCAGCGGGCCCTGCTCGACCGGACGTTCCCCGGGCTCGCCCACGGCGGCCACGAAGTCCTGCTGGCCACCGCACCCATGACGGCAGGTCAGCCCCAATGGCTCGCCGACCGGCTTCTCGACGAGGTCCTCGGCCGCCCGGACAACACCCTCCTGGAGGGCTTCCGGGTCACCGAAGTACGCCGTACGGGCGGGCGCGTCGAACTGGTCGCCGCCGACGGCAGCCGGATCACCGCCGCCAAGGCGGTCCTCGCGCCCGGCCCCTGGGTCCTCGACGGCCCCGTGGCGGCGGCGGCCCGCGAGCGCGGGGCCCGGGTCAAGAAGGTGGTGGCGTTCCACATCATGACGCCGCCCCCGCCGGGCGCCCCGGCACTCGTCCTGGAGGACGCCGACGCCTTCCTGCTGCCCCACCACCCCGGCGGCCACTGGATCTTCAGCATCACCTCACCCGACTGGGACCGGGGCCCCGACGAACCGCTCGCCATCGACGCCCGCGACCGGGAACTCGCCCGAGCCCTGCTCGCCCGGCACGTACCGGGTTTCCTGCCGCACCTGCTCGGCGGCCGCGTCTTCAGCGACTGCTTCACCCCCGGCCACCTGCCGGTCGTGGACACGGTCGGCGGTGACGACGTGGTCATGGCCATCGGCGGCTCCGGCTCCGGCTACCGACTCGCCCCGGCCATGGCCGAGGACGCACTGAACCTGCTCGATCGGAGAACGCGAACATGAGCCTGCTGACCGGGGACACGCACACCCCCCGGCACTACCTCCTGGTGCCGCCCGAGGCCACGCCCAACGGCCCCCTGCACCTCGGCCACATCGGCGGCCCCTTCCTGTGGTCGGACATGATCGCGCGGCATCTGCGGGTCCGGGGCGACCTGCCGTTGGTGATCACCGGCAGCGATGTGTACGAGTCGTACGTGACGCTCAGGGCGCACGCCGAGGACTCCACGCCCGGCGAGGTCGCCGCCCGCTACGGACAGCGCATCCAGGACGACCTGGCCGCGCTGCGCATCGGCATCGACGCGTTCATCGTCCCCGATCAGCAGCCCTGGCGAGAGCAGTTCGAGCAGGAGGTCGCCGCCTCGATCGAGCGGCTGACGGGCCGGGGCGCGGTGCTGACACGCACCGAGCGCGTGCCCTACTGCACGGCGTCGGACCGCTGGGTGGTGGGCGGCTGGCTCCAGGGCCGCTGCCCCGAGTGCGGTGCGGGCATCGCCAGTTACTTCTGCGAGGAGTGCAGTGCGCACTTCCTGCCCGAGTCGGTCGTCGAGCCGCGCCCCCTGCTCGAGGAGGGGCCGCTGACCTGGCGGGAGATCTCCAGCCTCTTCCTGCGGCTGCCGGACCGCGACCTCCTGGACGGCACGCTCGTGGACCTGGGCGTCGCCGACCGCTACCGGGCGACCGTGGCGCGCTTCCTGGAGCGCGACGGCCTGACCGTACGGCTGAGCGCCCCGCAGACGTGGGGACTTCCGCTGCCCGCCGCCGAACCGGACGTGCCGCGCGCCCTCTTCCCGTACGCCGGGATCTTCATGTTCGCCCGCCTCGCCGGCGCCGTCCACGGCCGGCTCTCCGGCACCGGCGTGAACGCCTTCGACCCCGACTCCGGGGTCACCACCATCACCACCCTGGGGATCGACAACGTGATCCCCACCCTGGTCTCGATCGTCGGCACCAGCCTGCTGCACGGCGACATGAAGCCGTACGACCGGTGCCTGATCAACAACTTCTACCGGCTGGCCGGGCGGAAGTTCTCCACCAGCGCCCGGCACGCCATCTGGGCGGCCGACATCGCCGCCTCGCCCGCGATCGGCGTGGACACCGTCCGGTACTACCTCGCCGGGGCCGATCTGGAGTCCGGGGCGGCGAGCTTCGAGACGGCGGACTTCCTTCGGACCGCGAACGCCACGCTCGCCGAGGGCCTCGGCAAGCGGATCGACGCCGCCTGGAGCCGGCTGCCCGAGGGGCCGCCGCAGGCGCCCGCCCCGGCCGTCGCCGACCTCCTGGAATCCCTGCTCGCCGAGCAGTCCGCGGCGCTCGACGGCGCCCGTGTCTCGACCCGGCGCGCGGTCGCGGCGCTCGACCGCTGGTGCGCCGACGACGCGGTCGCCCACGCGGCCGAGGACGGCGCCTACTGGTGGCTCAAGGGCCTGTCCCTGCTGGCGTTCCCGGTGATGCCGGACCTCGCCGAGCTCGTCTGGCAGAGTCTCGGCGGCGCCGGAGAGCCCCGCGCGGCGGCCTTCCTCGCCAGGACCCCGGCCCACCGTGACCGGCCCGCGCCCGGCTTCGGCCGGGTGAGCGCCGCCGATCTCGACGCCTGCCTTCCCGACACCCTGCGACCGGGAGCGGACGCGTGACCGACCGGACCACACCGCTGTACGTCGTCCTCAACCGCTCCGGCGACGAGTTCGGCGAATACCACCGCTTCCTCGACGGCCACCCCTGCCGGATGGTGTACCTCACCACGCCCGGCGGGCTGCCCGCGCTCGACCAGGACGGGGCGACCGAGGTCCATGTGCGCGACAGCCTCGACCACGACGACCTGCAGCCCCTCGTACGGGAGATCACGGACCGGCACGGCACGCCCGAGGCCGTCTTCGGCCAGTCCGAGTACGACATCCTGACGGCCGCCCGGCTCTCGGCCGCACTCGGCGTCCCAGGCGGCTACGGCCTCGACCTCGTCCAGCGGTTCAAGGACAAGCCCGCCATGAAGAGCGCGGTGGGCGCGGCCGGACTGCGGGTTCCCCGGTTCCGGAGCCTCGACGACGCGCCCTCGGCGGAGGCGGTCGTCGACGCCCTCGGCGGTCTGCCCCTGGTCCTCAAGCCGCGCGCCGCGGCGGGCTCCCAGGGAGTCACGGTCGTCCACAGCACCGACGAACTGCGCGACGCGCTGGGGGGCGTCGACCCCGAGGCGTACGAGTGCGAGGAGTACGTCGACGGGGACATCTTCCACGTCGACGGCGTCCGCCGCTCCGGCCGCCTCCACTTCGTCACCGCCTCCCAGTACGTCCACACCTGCCTGGACTACGCGCACGGCCGCCCGCTGGGCTCGGTCCTGCTCGACCCGGGCCCCCAGCGCGACGAGCTCACCACGTTCGCCGACCGCTGTCTGCGGGCGCTCGGGCTGCGCGACGGGGCGTTCCACCTGGAGGCGATCCGACGTCCGGGGGGCGAGCTGGTGTTCCTGGAGGTCGGGCTGCGGCCGGGCGGCGCGCAGGTGCCGTTCCTGCACGTCGACCTCTACGGCATCGACCTGTTCGCCGAGGCGTTCCGGGCGGCCCTGGGCCTGCCCCCGCTGTGGCAGCCGTCCGAACCGGTCGGGCCCCGGGCCGGCGGCTGGCTCATCTACCCCGCCCCGCGCGAGCTGCCCGGACGGGTCGTCGCGCGCACCTCGCCCGGGTCGGCCGTCCCCGAGGTCTACCACGAGGAACTGCCCGCGATCGGCCAGATCATGACCGGGCCCGGCAGCTATGACGAGGGCTGCGGGATCTTCCGGTTCCGAGGGCGGAGCGCCGCCGGGGTCCGCGCCGCCGTGCACACCGCGATGGAGGTGTACGGGCTGCGGACCGAGCGGGCCGAGGGAGCTGAGCCGCATGGCTGAGGCACGCCGGTACGGCATGCTGCACGCCTGGTTCCGGGAGATCCTTCCGGCCGCCGGGAACGCGCGCAGACTCGGCGTCCTCACGCTCATCCAGTCCCTGGGGCTCGGGGTGTTCCTCACCTCCAGCGCCGTCTTCTTCACCCGGACCATCGGCATCCCCGCCCAGCGGGTGGGCCTCGCCCTGTCGGTCGCCGGGCTCTGCGGTCTGGTCTGCACCGTGCCCATCGGCCGACTCGCGGACCGGCTCGGCGCGGGCCGGGTACTCACCGTCAACTTCCTGCTCGCGGCCGTCGGCTTCACCACGTACTGCCTGGTGGACGGCTTCGCCGCGTTCCTCGCGGTCGCCTGCGCCATCGCGGTCCTGGAGACCTCGGCGGGCGCGCTCCAGGCGTCGCTCACCGACGCGCTGGTGGGCGAGGCGGAACGGGTCAGGGTGAGCGCGCAGATGCGCAGCCTGTTCAACCTGGGCTTCCTCGGCGGCGCCGCGCTGGCCGGAGCCGCCATCGCGGCCGGCACCTCGACCGCCCTGTACGCCACGGTCCTCGCCAACGCCGCCCTCCAGTTGGTCTCCGTCGCCGTGCTGCTCGGAATGCGGCTGCCCGCGGGCGCCGGGCCCCGGGCCGCCGCCGCCGAGGCGCCGGGCGGGGTGCTGCGCAGCGCCGCGCTGCGGGACGTGCGCTATGTGGCGGTCGCGCTGGTGTGCGGCGCCCTGGAGCTGTACCACCCGTTGCTGACGGTCGGTCTGCCGCTATGGATCGTCACCGGCACCGACGCGCCCGCGCTGCTGGTGTCCGGGCTGCTGATCCTGGACACCGTCCTGGTGCTGTTGTTCCAGGTCACGGTCAGCAAGGGCGCGCGTACCCCGGCGGCAGCGGCACGTATGCTGCGCTGGGCGGGGTGGGCACTGGGGGCGTCCTGCCTGGTCTTCGCGGTGAGCGGGGGACACGGTGCGCTCCTGGACAGCGCGGCCCTGCTGGGCGGCGCGCTGGTGCTCGTCCTCGGCGAGCTGTACCAGGCGTCGGCGAGCTGGGGCCTGTCCTTCGGGCTCGCTCCGGCGGGCCGGCAGGGGGAGTACCAGGCGGTGTTCTCCCTGGGGCGCGGGCTCCAGCAGTTCGCCGGGCCGTGGCTGATGACCTCCCTGGTCGTCGGCACGGCGGCGACCGGCTGGCTGGTCCTCGCGGCGCTCTTCGCCCTGCTCGGGCTCGCCGCGCCGCCGTTGGTGCGCGGCCTGGAGAAGGCCCGAGCGCGGACGGAGCCGGCGCCGGCCTGAGCTGACCGGCCGGCGCCCGTCCGGACCACATGTGTCACACCCGTACGAACGAAACAAGTGAGCGAGCACCATGACCCTACAGCGACGACACGACCCGGACGAGCGCGGCTTCGCCAGCGACAACTACGCGGGTGCGCACCCCGAGGTCCTTGCGGCGATAGCCCTGGCCAACGGCGGCCACCAGGTCAGCTACGGCGCCGACGTCTACACCGAGCGCCTCCAGGAAGTGGTGCGCGGCCACTTCGGCCCCACCGCGCACGCGTACCCGGTCTTCAACGGCACCGGCGCAAACGTGTTCGCGCTCCAGACCATGCTCGACCGCTGGGACGCCGTGGTCTGCGCCGCGTCGGCCCACATCAACGTCGACGAGGGCGGGGCGCCCGAGAAGGTCGCCGGGATCAAGCTCCTGACGGTGCCCACATGGGACGGCAAGCTCACCCCTGAGCTGATCGACCGTCAGGCATGGGGCTTCGAGGACGAGCACCGGGCCCGGCCCAGGGTCGTCTCGATCGCCCAGTCCACCGAGCTCGGCACCTGCTACACGCCGGACGAGATCCGTGCGATCTGCGACCACGCGCACGACCTCGGCATGCTCGTCTACCTGGACGGCGCCCGGCTCGCCAACGCCGCCGCCACCCTCGGCGTGTCCCTGCGTGAGATGACCACCGACGCCGGCGTGGACGTCCTCTCGCTCGGCGGCACCAAGAACGGGCTGCTCTTCGGCGAGGTGGTGATCGTGCTCAACGAGAACGCGGTGCGCGGCATGGCCCACCTGCGCAAGACGAGCATGCAGCTGGGCTCCAAGATGCGTTTCATGTCGGTGCAGTTCGAGGCGCTGCTCAGCGGCGACCTCTGGCTGCGCTCGGCGGCCCGCTCCAACGCGATGACCCAGCGTCTGTACGAGGCGGTGCGCGAACTGCCGGGCCTGGAGATCTCCCGCCCGGTGCAGGCCAACCAGATCTTCGCCGTCCTGCCGCCGGCCGTCACCGAGCGTCTCCAGAAGCGTTTCCGCTTCTACACCTGGGACGAGCAGGCCGGCGAGGTCCGCTGGATGACCTCCTTCGACACCACCGAGGACGACGTGGACGCGTTCGCGGCGGCGATAGCGGAGGAACTGGCGGCGGAGCGAGGCCAAGGGCCGACGGGCGCGCTGACCACGGCCGAGCGCGAGGAACTGATGCAACTGCGCCGTAAAGTCCGCGAGATGGAAGAGACGATCGAAGTACTGGGGAAAGCGCCCGCCCTCTCCGCGAACCGCAAGACGAACTAGCCGGCGGCAGAAGCCCGGGGGCCGGTCGAGCGTTCTGGCCCCCGGGCAGGAGAAGCACGAAGAGGTCGTCCAGTTCCAGGTCTTACGGCTCGTCAGCATGCTCGGTGACCACGTGAGGAGGCTGCTCCGTCGCTGCCACGACCGGCCAGCTGAACGGGCCCGGGGGTGGTGGCCTCTGAAGTGAGAGCAGGCTGGCGACGACGCCTGAGCGTGCAGGACCGGACCACCGTCACCAACACCACCACCGGCCCGGTCTCACAGGCGAGCGGTAAGGGCGGCGGCATCCAGGACGATGGCAGGGTTCACGGCGCCGGGGACCTCTTCGGCTCCTGGTCGCGTGGCGGACTCTGACAGGTCACGTCCCTCGCGGGGAGCCGGCCTGTGGTGAGGTAGGTGTTGACGGGGTCGTTGGCGCAGGAGGTGGGGTCGGTGAGGTACACGCCGTGGCCCTGCCCGCCCTTCGCCAGCACCATCCGCGAGCCCTTCAGGGCGCGGTGCAGGCCCTGACCGCTGCTGAGCGGGGTCATCGGATCCCACTCGTTCTGCACGGTCAGCACCTTCGCCTGGTGCGTCATGGGCGTCGCGGCCTCCAACGGCCGCTGCCAGAAGGCGCAGGGCTTGATGTTCGACGCGAAGTCCCCGTACAGCGGGTACTTCACCCTGTCCTGCACCGCGTCCCGCGCGTACTGCTCGGGGTCGCGCGGCCAGTTCTCCGTGTCCCCGCACACCACGGACCAGTAGACGGCGGTGGCGTTGTCACCGGGGGCGGCCGCCGTGTCGGTATCCGGCCCGGCGGCCCCCCGGCCGCCGGCGAGGAGCCTCTTCACGTCCGCCACCCCGGCGTCCGCCGGCAGGGGAGTCCGCTCGGCTGCGGCTTTGAGGGACCTCGTGATGATCGAGGCCTCGACCGGGGAGTAGAACACTCCCGGGTCCCGGATGTCGTCACCCGTGATCTTCTGCCCGAAGTAGTCGATCGGTTCCCGGTCGGCGCGCGCCACCAGTGCCCAGAACGTGTCGGACACCGCCTCGGGGGTCGCGCCGAGGCCGTACTCGGCCGAGCGCTCCGCCGCCCAGCGCGTCCACCGCTCGAAGGCCGGCCCGGAGCTGGTCGCCCACACCTGGTACATGCCGCGCCAGACGCGGTGCGGGTCCACTGAGCTGTCCAGCACGAAGCGGTCCGTCCGCTGCGGGAACATCTGGGAGTACACCGCGCCGAGGTAGGTCCCGTACGAGTAGCCCAGGTACGAGATCCTGCGCTCGCCCAGCGCGGCGCGGATCACGTCCATGTCGCGGGCCGTGTTGCGGGTGGTGATGTACGGGAGCACGTCACCGGCCTTCTCTCGGCACTTGTCCGCGACATTGCGCGCCCACGCCACGTCCGAGGCGAAGCGCTCGGGCCGGTACGCCCCGCCGATGCCCGTCTCGGTATGGTTCAGCCCGCAGGTGATCGGGCTGCTGGCCCCGACGCCGCGCGGGTCGAAGCCGATGAGGTCGTAGTGGTCCCGTACGTCCTTGGGCATCTCCGTGCTCATCCGCATCGGCCGGTAGAGTCCGGTGGTGCCGGGTCCGCCCGGGTTGAGGAGCATGACGCCGTGCCGCTTGGCCGGATTGTCGCTCTTTACTCGGGATATCGCGAGGTCGATCGTGGGGCCTTGGGGGCGCTTGTAGTCGAGCGGGACCTTGAGGGCCGCGCACTCGTAGGTCGCCGGTTTGTCTGCGCTGCAGCGGTGCCAGGCGGGCTTCTGGCTCATGTACTCGGGGGTGGACTGGGCAGCGGATGCCTGGGGAACGGCCAGCTGGGACAGGGTGGTTGCGATGAGTCCGGCGGTCGCTAACAGCGGTGCGAGGCGCTTCATACGTGCGGTGTCCCCTCTTTCGGAGATTGCGTGCCTGCCCACCGTGTTGCATCGGCGGGCGGGGCGAATCCCCCGTAAGGGCCACTCCTCGTACAACTCACGTACCATGCGATATCCGGACAGCTGGCCGACACGCGGCAGTGGGCCTGACGGCGCGTCGGCCGGACCGCGCCAGTCCGACAGAGGACCGGCTTGCCCGGCTGGTCCACCGGTGCGGACGCCGACACCCTCGCCGTCCTGTCCGCAGGCACGTTCGGACTGACCGTCAAGCACCTGGCCACGCCCGGAACGCCGCCCCTGGCCGTCCTCGGCGAGGCCCGCGTGATCGACCGGTTCCGGTCGGGCTCGGGAGGCCTACGCCTCACGCTGGCCTGGCCGGCCGGCCTGCGCGGCACCGCCGCCTCAGGTGCACGAGGCGGGCCGGTCCGGTGACGTGCTGGAGCCGGGCCCGTCCGGCGGGGCCGAGGACGGCCGGGCGGTTCAGGGAGATGCCGGGGTGGGCGAGGACGGCGTCGTGGAGCAGCCCGCACAGCTGATGGCGCGCGTAGGCCTGGGTGGTCGGGCATGCGGCGCTGTCGGCGGTGGCGGAGGCGATGGCCTCGGTGTCGTGGGTGAGGTGGGCCAGCATCAGTCCCAAGGCGGCCGTCTCACCGACGATCTGCTGCGTACTGATCAGGCCCGGTAGCCACCCCCCCCGAAGTGCTCACGGTCAAGGAACGGCAGGACAGCGGGGCGACGGCGCCGCGGTGGTCCGACCAGGCGTTCCGGCGGAGCCAGCCGTTGCTGCCGCCCGGCGACCAGTCAGGTTGTGGCGCGCACGGTTTCGGAGAAGGCGTTGAAGAAGCCCCTCGTGGGCTTGTGCTGGTCAGCTGGGCAGAGACGGCCCTTCAACCGCCCAGGCTGGCGGCGAGCGCCTTGGCGTACTTCGTGACGGCGTCCCACAGAGGTCGCGTTCTCCCAGTGTTTCATCCCAGGAACTGTGGTTTGTGGGGCCTCGGAGAAGTCGTCACCACCGTCGCTGCACGGTGGCGAGCCGCCAGTAGGGGACCCCCAGCAGGCAGTTCAAGTGCTTGGGGCGATTGCGTTGTCGCCGTTCGCATCAGGAGCGGCGGCGCTGCGGCGGGCACGCAGCGCGCGGACCCTGCCCCGGCTCGCACACGACGCGGACGGGCACCAACGCCGGCGGCCAGGCGGATCGATGAAGACGCCCCGGCAGTCGTGTTCCGGGCAGCTCTTCAACGCACGTCGGTCCGAGCTGCTCAGCTGGTCCACCGCCTGACGGGAGATGCGGGCGAGGGCGTCCACGGTTGTCGTCGGTGGTTCGCGTCGCAGTCGGTCGTCCGCTGTCAGCCGGATCGGGTCGTCGTGTCGGGACAGGAACCCGGCCAAGTCCGCCACGGCGTCTGCTGGCGGCGGCTGCTCATGGACGGTTGCCAACGCCAGGACGCGCAGGGTCTCCCGCAGCTGCCGCGCCTGTTCCAGGTCGCCATGGTCCGGTGGCCGGGCCGGGGACAGCTCGCAGTGCTCCAGCCATTCAGCGAGCCGGGCAGGCGTGGCGAGCCGCTCCACCGGCTCCGCGCTGAACGAGCGGCCTTTGGTGGCGAGCAGGTTCAACCAGATGGCACCGCAATCGAAGCGGAAGGCGTACTTGTCTTCTTTGGCCACGCCGACAGTGTAACGCTTCAGCCGTTACTCCTGCTAGCGTCTCCGTAACGCTTGAACCGTTACGAAATCGGTGGAGGACACGGCATGGCGACGAACCCTGCCCTCTCGGAGCAGCTGACACAGACCCGCCTGGATCGCGATGAGGGATACCGGATGCTGAACCTTCTCCAAGACGAGGCCACCCAGCGGGCGACCCTGCCGGGACTGGAGCAGATCGCCCCCGGATACGCCGACTGGATCATCACCACCCTGTTCGGCGGCACCTACCTACGCGAAGGGTTGTCGTTGCGCGACCGGCAGTTGGTCAACCTGGCCGCCCTCACCGCACTCGGCGGCGTGGACCCGCAGCTGACCGGCCACATCAAGACCGGGCTAAGGATCGGGATGACCCGCCAGCAGATCGTCGAGGTCTTCGTTCACCTGGCGCCCTACATCGGCGTGCCCAAGGCGCTGGCCGGACTACGTGTTGCGGCAGCCGCACTGGCCGACGCCGAGCAGGGGAGTGCGGGATGAACGCGCCGGCGATCCGGACCGTGCTCGGGGACATCGCGCCCGAAGAGCTGGGCACGTGCGACGCCCACGACCACCTGTTCATCGGCTCGCCCCTGCTCCCGGGCCAGGAACTGGACGACGCCGAAGCCGCACTTGCCGAACTGAACGCCTTCGCCGCGCACGGCGGAGGCGCGGTCGTGCAGTGGACACCCTGGGGAATGGGGCCACGAGCCGAGGAACTCCCCGCCCTGTCACGGCGGTCCGGCGTCCACGTCATCTCCGCCACCGGATTGCACCAGGCAAGGCACTATGGCCAGGACGAGCTGGAAGGTGTTCGCGACGGGCTGGCTGAGCTGTTCGTCGAGGAGCTGACCAGCGGCCCCGTGAAGGCCGGGCTGATCAAGGTCGCCGGGGCCTATCACCGCCTGGACGACCACGCCCGGCACGTCATGGCCGCCGCCGCCGAGGCGCACCACGCCACCGACGCGCCCATCGGCGTCCACCTGGAGGCTGGAACCGCCGCCCTGGACGTGCTCGAGCTGCTGTGCGGATCACACGGGGTCGAACCACGCCGTGTGATCCTCGGGCACCTGCATCGATTCCCGGACACCAGAATCCACCGGCAGGTCGCCGAAGCCGGCGCCTTCCTGGCATTCGATGGCCCGTCCCGCGTGCACCATGGCACCGACTGGCGTTTGCTGGACTCCCTTGCCGCCCTCGCCGACGCCGGTCACGTCCGCCAGGTCCTGCTCGGGGGTGACACGGTCACATCGGCGGCCAGATCCACTGCGGACGGCCCGGGCATGCCGTTCCTGCTGAGCGGCCTGCGTCCGCGGATCGAGAGCGAACTGGGCCCCGACATCGCATCTGTGATCTTCACCGAGAACCCGGCCCGCGCGTTCGCGGCGCAGTGGCGGCAGCCATAGCCCGCAAGCGGCGCCGACTGCTCCGCACAGTCGCTGTCACCCCCGCCTCGTCCAGGAACTGGCGACAGTTGAAACGCTCGCGTGTGTGCAGATTCCCTGGGGCTCTCGGTCACCCGATCGAGGCTGAGCTGCCCCGGAGGGGGAGGCCGGTACGCCGATTGCGGTGCGGCCGCTGATCGTGGCGCCGAGCGGCCCGCCCCGCTACGGGTGTCGAGTCCCGAACTGTTCGAGCCGGTCACCGTGGACGTTTGTCGGCGCTGGATCAGCCGAATGGCTGACGCCCAGGAAGGGTGAAGAGCCCGGGACGGCCGGACGGAGGAATTCCGACCTGGTCTCCCGGGCACTTGACGCTGATGCACGCAAATGCCTGGTCCGCTCGGCGCCGGGTGACTGGTTATCGGCAGCAGTCGCATCCGCTGCGCCGGTCGAAGCCCGGCCATGGTGGCCTGAGGATGGGCCCGCGCCTCGGGTGTGGGTGTGACCAGCGGGGGACCCTGTCTCTTTGGTCAAGGTGGCGGGGTGGGTGCCGGGCGGGGAGGCTGCCTGGCACTGTGACTGCGTCCGTGTGACTACTGCGGTCACCCGGTCTTGATCGACTCGGTCGACCAGTAGGCCCTTGGGGAGGATCGGACCGGTGAGTAGCGACTCCGCTAAGCGGTGGCGGGCGTAGCCGTCGACCGCTGGCGTAACGCGGCGAAGTCGGCCTGCGTGGTCTCGACGCCTGCGTGCGGCCGTCGGAGGCCGTCCGTCGGCCGGCGGGCGGGGTGGTAGGGCGGCGCGGTCACATCTTTTGAGGACGATGCGCAACCGTTTCGCCGTCCTGCATGTCCCACCATGCAGGAGCGACCAACTCCAATGACCACCGGGGGGAAACATGAGATTCACCCGTTCCGTCCTGACCACCACCGCATTCGCCGCCCTGGCCCTGGGGGCCACGACCGCGCTGGCGGCGCCCGCCACCGCCGCGCCGAACACCACGCCGCAGAAGGTCTGCGGAAGCGCCTACAAGACCGTGAACTCGGCCGCCATCGGCTCGCTGGGCACCGTCTACCTGACGTACAACGCCTCGAACGGCAAGAACTGCGTCGCGACCATCCGCAACAACCCGGGTGCGGCCGTGGACATGGCCCTCTGGATCGAAGTCCCCGAAACCTGGGAGCGGGGCGAGGACTACGGCCGGTACACGTCGTACGCGGGCCCGGCCTACGTGTACGGCAAGGGCCACTGCGTCGACTGGGGTGGGGGCATCAGCAACGTGCACGTGCAGGTGTACAACTCCAACTGTGGCGCGCTCAAGGAGCACCGGGTCACCGAGGTCCGCTGACCCGAACTCCTCCTGACCGCGACGTTCTGTGCCGTCGTGCCGTCGTGCCGTCGTCGGGGGCGGGACCTACGACCCGACGACCGCACGGGAACCGCCGTGGTCCGGCTCGCCCCGGCAGACTCGCCGAGTTCTGCCGGGGCGAGGGTGCGTCCGGCCCCCTCCCTCGGGTGCGCGGCCGTCCGGTCGGCGCGTCGCCGCAACCGGGGCACCTGGAGCAGATGCGGTCCTGGTTCGGCCGACCGCACTCACCCGGACCGACATCCAGCTGCTCGGCGGCGAAACGGACCACCGCCTCCGGGACCACGGACAGGTCCTCGGTGGGGACACCCCGAGCATCCGTACGCAGCCCCACTGCACCGCCCACCCCAGCCGGTTCGCCGGCGCCCGCTTCGACCGCGCCGCCTCCAGCGCCTTCGCATCGAGGCGGAAGGACTGCTCCAGCTCCCCGGGCGAAGGAGAAGCGGCGAACTTGTTCGCACTGCGGAAGGGCGTCGTGGTGCCGGCCGAGTTGGTTGTAGGTGACCGCGAGGTTGGCACGGGCCCAGTGGGTCTCGAGGTGGCTGTCGCCGAAGACGCGGATGGGCGCTGCCAGGACCTGCTCCTCCAGTCGGAGAGCTGTGCCGTAGTCGCCGAGGTGGCAGTAAGTAGCAGCGAGGTAGGCGCGCGCTATACGGGTGCTGGCGTGATCGGCAAGATCACCCCGCAGGTCCTCGCGAAGCTGGGACACCGCGCGGTGCAGTTCCCACAGCGTCGGCTCGGCGCTCGGCGCTCGGCGGCACGGACACGGGTCATCACTCCGGGAAGCCCCACGCCTGATCCGATCGTACGTGTGCGGGATGGACGGCCTGGGCGGACGCATGCCTTTCAGCGGGGCATGGCCGCGATAGCAGCGCGGGCGATCTTCTGGGCCTCCGACTTGCAGGTCGAGGCGGGGTGTTCCTCCCCGCCCAGAGCTACGCGGACCACGAGGTTGCCGTCGCGGACGTACAGGCTGCAGTGTTCTTCGGGATCGGGATAGGTCACGTACGGTGCGCTCCAGTACGCCTCGTCGCCGAAGCCGAGGTCTGTCACGCGGGTTTCCTTGGCGGCTTTCTCCCGGAATCCCTTGCGCTGCTGCTCGGTTTCGTTGGCGTCGCGCTTCAGTTCCCAGCCGACGAACGCGTGGACCTTGTCGACCAGGCCGGCGAGCCTGAAGTTCGTGGGGTCGCTGGATATCTTTCCCCAAGCGCAGCCGGTGGAGGCGGTTGTGTGCCCCTCGTCGTAGTAGTCAAGCTCCTCCGACCGGGCAGGCAGCGGCAGTTGGGCGGCCGCCTCGGAGCAGATCGGCGCCTTCGCATAACGCAGCGGGACTGGTTCGCCATCGTCCTTCAGCGCGTACACCCCGGTTCCGACGCCGACGACAGCGAGCACACAGCCCGCGACCAGAGCGATGATCTTCCCGTTGCGCCGACGGGGCGGGGGCAGGAGTGCCGTGGGGGCGGGCGTCCGTCTCGGAGCGGCCGTTCCCGCGTCGGCGTGAAGGGCCGGGGCCAGAGCCGGCACAAGTGTGCGGTCCGTGTCGCCGAGCAGCCGGTCGATGTCGGCCCGCTGGGCGTTGATCGTCCGGTGCACGGCGGGCGGCCACGGCCGGTCGGCGGGCGCGACCTGCCCGATGAGTCTGAGGAGCTGCTCCGGGGTGGGACGGGCCGTCGGGTCCTTGGCCAGGCACGGCCCGACGACGGTGCGCAGCCCTGGCGTCAGGGCGGACAGGTCGGCTTCGAGGTGCACGACGTTGTAGAGGGTCCCCGCCATCGACGTACCTGCGAAGGGGCTGTCGCCCGTCGCGGCCATCGCCAGGACCGCGCCGAGCGAGAACACGTCGCTGGCCGGGGTCAGTTCGCGGCCTTCGGCCTGTTCCGGTGACATGAACGCGGGCGAGCCGACCACCCAGCCGGTCTGCGTCAGCTCAGTCGCCTCCGTGCCCTCGGTGACGCGCGCGATGCCGAAGTCGATGACACGTACGCCGTCCTCGGCGAGCAGTACGTTCTCGGGCTTGAGGTCGCGGTGGATCAGCCCCGTCCGGTGGATCTCGGCCAATGCGGTGGCCAGTCCGGCGCCGAGGCGGCGTACGGACTCCTCGGGAAGCAGGCCCGCCTTCTCCACGGCCGCGCCCAGCGAAGGGCCGTTGACGAAGACCGAGGCGAGCCACGGTGTGGGGGCATCCGCGTCGGCATCCATCACGGCCGCCGTGTACGCGCCGGACACCCTTCGCGAGGCGGTGACCTCGCGCCGGAAGCGGGCCCGGAAGCCGGCGTCGGCGGCGAAGCGTGCGTGTACCTGCTTGACGGCGACGAGCCGTCCGTCCGGCGCGGAGCCGAGCAGTACCCGTCCCATTCCGCCCCTGCCCAGCTCGGCAAGGAGACGGTAGGGCCCGGCGGTGGCCGGGTCGGCCGTTCCCAGGGGCCTCATCGTGCGGACTCCGCCAGCTTCAGGGCCGACTTCCCTGCGGCCTTGGCGATGTTTCTGGCCTCGTCGTCGGAGTAGCGCGTGGTCTCCACGATGACGTTGAGCTTCATGTTGATGTCGCGGGAGTACAGATTGGCCATGTTTCGTTGCCAGTAGGCCTCCTCGCCGACGCCGACGTCAACGCGTTCGTACGACCCGTGGGCGGAGGCGTAGGCGGACTCGTATTTTTCCTTCGCCAGCTCCGCTCCGGTCTTGCCGCCTTCCGAGAGGTGACGGTTCCAAGACACGATGATCCTGTTTCCGTACCGGTCACTCCAGAAGCACTGGTTCGACTCCTGCGGTGTTTCACCGGCGGCCTCGAGGTTGCCGCTCGGATCTCCGTAGCCCGCCGGCAGCTCCACCTTGCCCTTGGCCTCCTTGCACGACGGCACCCGCTGCGTGTACTTGTCGGGGACCTTCGACAGAGGCGTCGTCCCGGGGGTTGGGACGGTTTCGCTCCCGCTCGGCGCCTTGGTGTCCGGCTTTCGCGGAGATGCACTCGTCCGGCCGCCGCCTCCTCCTTCGCCGTTGCCGTCCGGGGGCAGGAAGTTCAGGGCCGTCACGGTGGCCGCCGCCACCACCGCGGCCGCCCCGGCCAGCCACCAGGCGCGCTTGCGACGGGCTGCGGCGGCAGGCGGTGCGGGCGGGGATGGCGGCGGGGACACGACGGGCGGGCTCGGAATCCTGGCGGGCGCGGGGACGGCGGGGACGGCGGGTCCGGCGGCCAACTGGTCAATGTCTGCGCGCTGTTCGGCCGCAAGCCGGTGTACCGCCTCGGGCCACGGCCGGGACGTCGGCGTCACCGTGCCGATCGCTGTGAGGAGTTCCAGCGGCGACGGACGCTCCGCCGGGTCCTTGGCCAGGCACGACTCGATGAACGGCCTCAGCGCCTGCGGCACCGCGCTAAGGTCCGGTGCGGAGTGCGCGACGTTGTAGAGCACGCCCGGCACCGACGTACCTGCGAACGGCGGCCTGCCGGTGCACGCCATAACGAGGGTCGAGCCGAGCGAGAACACGTCGGCGGCGCCGGTCAGCGGGAGGCCCTGTACCTGTTCCGGCGCCATGAAGGGCGGCGATCCCACCATGGCGCCGGTGTGGGTGAGCTTCGTGTGCCCCTCGGCGGCCCGCGCTATGCCGAAGTCGATGACGCGTACCCCGTACTCGGCGAGCAGCACGTTGGACGGCTTGAGGTCGCGGTGTACCAGGCCCGCCCGGTGCACGTCGATCAGCGCCTGTGCGAGGCCCGCCGCGAGGAGCCTCCCAGCCTCCTCGGGTAACGGGCCCGCGCTGTCGAGAGCCTGGCTCAGCGTGGGGCCAGGTACGAAAACCGAGGCCAGCCAGGGCTCTTGGGCCTCCGTATCGGCGTCGATCACGGCTGCGGTGTAAGCACCGGACACCTTGCGCGAGGCCGCCACCTCGCGCCGGAACCGGGCCCGGAACCCGGCGTCCTCTGCCAGTTCGGGGTGCACCTGCTTGACCGCGACGAGACGGCCGTCGGGGGCGACGGCGAGCACAACGCGTCCCATGCCGCCCTCCCCGAGTTCTGCCACCACCCGGAACGGACCTATGTACGACGGCCCGGACAGCCCTGTTGCACGCATGACGCCCTGCCCCTCCCCGTGGAGGACCTTCCGGTCCCGAAGCGAAAGGATCATACAGACAGACGCCTCGCCATCCGATGGGCACCCTTCGAACCCCACAGCACCTCCTTACCCTTGGGGCTGCAGCTTGATCTGCTGCTCAAGAGGGCGATGTACGGACGGGCCCCCTTCGGCTTCCTCCGAACCCGCATCCTCATCACGCCGTAGTCTTCCAGCGTGCGTTACCTGGCAGAAGCCACGATGTTCCAGCCGGCCCCGCCCGTGCGTACCAGGTGGCGGCGGCCGCCCCGCCAGGGGTTGTTCACGAGAACGGGTTTTGGCACACATCGCGCGCGCTGTTGGTGATCTTTGGTGGGACCCCGCCGGAGTTCGCGCCGGAGATCACCAACAGCATCCGGAAAGTGCGCCAGAACCCGAACTCGGGCTCTGGCTCACTTTCCGTGGAGGGCTGACTGAGTGTGATGTCAGTGGCGTGTGGTGAGATGGCCGGACTATGTGGTCTGTCGTGAACGACTCCGATCGAGTGCACTGCCACTACACCCCCTTCGACAGCGTGGGCCCGCTCCGATTCGGCATGAGTCACGAGGAAGCCGGCGCCGCGATGGACCTGCAGGGGTTCACCGGAACCGTCTCCTCCATGCACCAGCGACACGGCGCCCTTGTGCTCCAGGCCGTCTTCCGTGAGATGACCGCCCCGGCGTACGCAAGGGCTGTCACCGTCTACTACAGGGAATCCGGCAGGCTGGCCTGCGTAATCGTCGACGCAGTGTGCGGACCACTGGATGAGATGCCGTGTCCGCGGAGAGTCTGCGCGAGCAATGAGTCGGCCTGCTCGGAGGCCTGGATGCTCACGTGGGAGGAAGGCGTGGACGCTCACGCGTTGCGTCGTCAGGGATGGACCATCTCGGCGATCGCTCGCCATTTGGGCCGTGATCGAAAGACGATCCGGGCCCATCTCAATGGCGATCGTATTGCGGGTAGTCGGTAATCCCCACCCGATGCTTTGATCCCGTTTTTCGACTACTGCCGCCAACGCCTGCACGATCGACCGCTGTGGGATCGCAGCAGGGGCGATGCTGTCTCAGTTTCGTGCCAGGTTGCTCGCTCCCACCTCGGCTGCTTGATCCCCGAGACCCGCGAAGTCTTCCGGACCCGCTACAAACACCTACGTCACGAACGACCGGGCGAGCTCACCCCGAGTCGGGCCGAGCCTGGTGAGGGTTTCCACTCCGGACCGTTCGCGGCTGCGCCGTCACCCTTGTGCCCTGCCTGCACACCGCCTGCCCTCAGTCGCCGAGGATCCGTTCCCACAGCAGGCCGTCCCGCCAGCTCCCGTCGAGGAGGATCGAGGAGTGGGAGACGCCGTACGGGCTGAATCCGTTGCGGCGCAGTACCCGTTGCGATGGCAGGTTCTCCAGGTTGGTGGAGGCCTCGGCGCGGTGCAGGCCGAGTTCGTCCGTCATGACGCGGAGCACGTGGCCGACGGCGCGTCCGGCGTGCCCTTGGTTCTGGGCGACACTGGCGATCCAGTATCCGACGGAGCCGCGGCGCAGGTGTGGCTGCGGCAGGATGCCTCCGACGGTGACCTGGCCGATCACTCGGTCGCCGGCGAGCACCACACCCGGCCAGACGGTGCCGGCCCGGTGTCCGGCGAGCAGGCCGTCGATCCGCTCTGCCTGGCCCTCCGGGGTGAAGAAGTCGGCGGGTTGTGCCGGTTCCCACCGTCGGAAGGCCTCGACGTCCCGCACGCGGTGGGCGGCGATCGGGGCGGCGTCGGCGGGCTCGATCAAGCGGATCGCGGTACTGGTGTGCATGGGTCGGTCCTTGTCGCGGTGCATGGGATGAGATGGTCGGGCCAGGGGAGGGCGCACATGTTGGCGCGCCCTACACCCGCCGCAGGATCGAGTCGATCGCGCAGCTCGAGTTCTCGCCGAACAGGTCCAGATACCGGGTGTCGAGCTGGTATCGGTGCGGACTGCTGCGGAGGAACTCGCGGAGGGTGGCCCTCTTGGCCAGGCTGTCCTCGACCAAGAGGTAGTCGCCGGAGGTCAGCCGGGCATCGAAGAAGTCGAGCACGGCCCGGACGTGTGCGTGGGCGTCCTCGATCACCAGCCAGGGCCTGGGCAGGTCATCGGAGTCGGCGAGGACCTCGTCGAGACGTCCGACGTCCCCGGTCCGGAACCGCACCCGGTCGTCCGCCAGGTCCACCGGTGTGCGATCGATCGAGATGATTTCCGGTCGCTGTCCGTGCGACGCCGCGACGTCGGCCAGCCAGAGCGCGCTCCCGCCGCTGCCGGAGCCGAGTTCGATGATCGTGCCCGGGACCAGCTCGGCGATCAGCATCGGATAAGCGGCCAGGTCGAACACCGTCTTGTACAGGGGCCGACCGGCCCACATGAGGTGATCGGTGACGCCCTGGGTGGCGACGAAGTTCGGGACCGGGAATGCGAGAGCCGCGAGCACGTCCCGGTCGGATCGATCGAGGCGCGGCAGCGGGTCCCGGTACCGGTCCCCTGTCAGCAGCGCGAGGTACTCGGTCAGTTCGTCGGACCGGCCGGTGCGCCGGGCCTCGGTCACCGCACCCCGGATGTGGTGGTCGTGGTAGGTGGAGATGCCGCCCTGCCGCTCGACCTTCGCGGCCACGAGGCGCTCGGCAGTCTCGGCGAGCCCGTTGACGTCGACTTTGTCCATGGGTCAGCGTCCCGGGCAGGGTGCGGCACAGACCAACCTGGCGTCGACCAGGAGGTCGAGCAGTGCCTGGTCCGCGTCCAGCTCGGTCAGGGTGAAGCCGTCGGTCCGGACCGACACGGCACGCCATAGGGCTTCCTGGCCGGGCTCCAGGGTGATCAGCCGGTCGGCCGTTCGCAACCGGACCCCGTCCGAATGCAGGACCCCCTCCGGATGGGCGTGGAACCGCACAGCCCGGTCTTCGCCGATCACCGACGACACCGGACGGGCGGGGAGCGGGGCGAACTGGTCCAGCCGCGCACCGACCACCCGGGTCGCGACCGTCTCCGGGGCCAGCTTGGCGATCATGTCGGCGATCTCTCCCGTCGCATCGGCCACCGTGGCCTCGGTGCGCGTACCGTCCCGGAACGCGCCCGGGGGTAGTTCCCGGGCCAGCCCGGGATCACGCAGAACCTCGGCCAACAGGGCGCGCAGCACGGCATCCAGCTTCGTGGCCCAGACGGTGAAGGTCAGGTGCAGGCTCGGCTCCGAGCCGCTGCTCCCGCTGTGCCACCACCCCCGAGGTATCCACAGCACGTCACCCTCTGCCAGGACCACTTCCACGTCGGCCGGATCCTTCGCCGGGTCTTGGTCCGGCGCCCACAGTCGCCACGACTTGCTGCCCGAGACCTGCGTCAGCCAGGCGTGGTAGGGGTCGTGGTGGGCGCCGAAGCCCTGCTCCGCGCGAGGTGTCAGGTAGGCGTTGACGAACACCGGATGCCCGATGTCGGCCGCCAGGCGTCGGCAGGTGTCCGCCAACGGTGGCCAGAACCGCTGCAACCCCTGGAGCACGAGCGTCGCCCCGTCGGTCAGTTCGGCGCCGATCCGGACCGGGTCGGCCAGCCCCTGGACGGCCTGCGACGTGTGCCGTTCCGGCCGGGTCACCCGCTCCGCCGGTACCAACTGGTGGTTGCGGGCCAGCCGGAACGCCGGTGCCTGCAGTCCCTGGTCGTTGAGGATCGTGTCCAGCGCCGACCAGGTCAGTGTGGTCCGCAACTCGGAGGCGGTGCCCACCCGGTGGTAGGGCGTGGCGGGCCATTCGGCGGTGAACCAGGCCGGGTCGCCGAGCGCGTCAAGGACGCTCATGTCAGTTCTCCTCTCCGAGTACGGCGCGTACCGCTTCGAGCGCGTCGAGCCGCTTGCGGTCCCAGGTGTCCCGCCGGTCTTCGGCCAGTTCCGGTTCGAGGACCTCGACGACGGCGGCCGGCAGCCGGTCCTTCCACCGCCGGAGCAGGAGGGAAGGCCGCCGGTCCCGGAAGTGCAGGCCGTGGGCCACGCGCAGGGCACGTCGGGCGTCTTCGGCGGACAGCTCCGTTCGGCTCAGCAACCACCGGACGTTCGCCAACGGCACGGTCACGGGGGAGTAGTCCTCCGGGTCGTACAGGAGCGCCACGTCCCCGTCGGACTCGATGGCGCCGGACAGGTACTGCTCGTACACCCAGCCGCTGCCCGTCATGCCCAGGGTCCGGCACTCGACGGCCCGGAGCGCGCCCATCGACGAGGCGCCGGCGAGAGGCTGCCCGGAGGCCAGCACCGAGCGGATCTCGGTGATGCTCACCGCGAGGTTCTGGCCGAACTCGCCGTCCAGGATCAGCACCCGGTCGGTGCCGCCGGCGTCGACCACCTCGACCAGGTCGAGGCGGCGCACCGGGGGCCGCACGTCCAGGTCGTGCCCTGTCCTCGTGGCGAGTGCCCGCAGATCGACCAAGTCGGCGGGGCGCAGGGAGGGCCCGGTGAACAGGATCATGCTGGTGCGGGTCATCGAGGGGACCTCGCCAAGCCGGCTCCGACCATCGCGGCGTGCAGTCTGGTGCCGAGCCGGGCCGGGTCGTTGTGGTGGTTCTCGATGCCGGGCACGACGACTTGGGTCACGGAGAACGGCAGGTCGGGCGGTGCGAGTTCGGTGGCGAACACGAGATCCAATCCGGCGGTCCCGAGTCCGTCGAGAACCAGTCGGAGGTCTCCCTCCACCCTGCCGGTGGTGCTGTGCGGCAGCTCGCCGAAGTCCAGCTCGGAGCGGCCGGCGCTCCAGGTGTGCAGCATCTTGCGCATCTCTTCGTAGGAGGCGTGTCGGCGGTGTACCTGGCCGTTGAGGTCCTCGCGAGCTCCGGAGATCACGTTCAGTCGGGACTGCGCGGCTTCGGTGAGTGCTCGGCTGAGCGCCACGGTGGGGTCGGGATGACAGCCGGCGCCGCCGTTGATCAGGAGGCCGTCCTCCGAGTGGGTGTCGTCGGTCGTGACGAAGACGGTCGGTATGCCGATCTCGTTGACGTAGCCGAACACCTGTACCTGAATTCCGGCCCCTTCGAACCGGGCGACGAGCTCCTGCGCCTCGGCCGGCAACGTGCCCGACCTGATCCGGTGGCCGCCCCGCAGCGTCTCGCCGAACGCGGTGCAGTCGTGTTCGACAAGTTCCAGCAGGCCGTGCAGAAGTGCCTCGCGCGGGCTGTTGCCCGAGGCCAGGCCGATGGTGTTCGAGGAGAACATCCCGTACTCGTCCGGGAACGGGGTGAACACCGCCAGCGCTGGGATGAGTACCTCGGTGTCGGAGTGCAACTCGCGCGCCGGCCACCAGGACAGCGGCTGCCGCTCGGTCCAGCGGTGGCCGCGCCGGAGGATCAGCCGCCGGGGGTCGAGCGTCGGCCGACCGGCCGCGACGAGTTCGGCGTAGCTCGCGCGGAGCGGCGGTTCGGCGGCCCGGGGCTCGCACCAGGTGCGTTCGATCGCCTCCATCATCGCCGAGACCCGTGCGGCCGTCGTGGTCGTGCCCTTGCCGCTGGTGACCGTGTTGAGGCCGGGGGCGGCGTCGGGACGGCAACTGTTGAACACCGGGATGCCGAGCACGTCCAGGTCGGTCACGTCGGCGATTCGGGTGATGCCGCATCGGTCGAGTACCGCGCCGGCCAGTTCCGCGGTCGCCTCCAGGGTGCGGATCCGCAGCGAAGTGCCGCCCGCGGTGGTCGCGTCGGCCGTGGTCGGCGGGAGCCAGTGCTCGCGGCCGAGACTGATCCGCGGGGTGAGCGTGGTCGTGGTGGTCGTCATGCTGCCAGCACCTCCGCGCAGGCCGCACGGACCCAGTCGTACCAAGCGGTCACGTTGGCCGCACGCTCGATGCTGTGGCCTTCGTCGGGAAGCAGCATGAGCCGTACGTCGACCTTCCTGGTGTCCAGGGCCCGGTACATGGCCCGGGCCTCGCCGACCGGGACGTGCTGGTCCGCGCAGCCGTGCGAGAGCAACACGGTGACTCCCGGATCAATGCCGTCCAGTGCGAGGCTCTCCCTGCGGTACGCCCCGGACTCCTCGACCGGCCCGTACTCCCGAAGCCAGTGCCAGTGCAGGTCGCTGGCGCGGGCCACGGCGGCGAAGTCCGACCAGCCGGCGTGACTGGCGACGAGCCGGATCTCGGGCAACCGGGTGGCCAGGGCCAGGGCGAGGTAGCCGCCGAAGCTGCCGCCCATCGCGGCGACGCGCCGTGCGTCCAGGTCAGGTCGCCGGAGCGCCGCGCGGACCTGTTCGGCGGCGACCGAGGCCACCTCGGAACTCCACCGTCCCCAGCCCCGCTCGACCGTCTCCTGGCCGTACCCCATGGACAGAGGAGGATCAGGCATCAGCACGGCGTGGCCCTCCGCGACGAACGGCCACGGATTCCACCGCCACGACCAGTCGATCCAGCTCAACAAGGGGCCGCCATGGCACCAGACGAGTACCGGCAGCGGCTCGGCCGGTTCGTCGGCGGGCAGGCACAGCCAGCTGTGCCACACCGTGCCGTCCTCGGCGCGATGGCTGAGTCGTTCCATGCGTCCGGCCGGCCGGGCGGCGGCCGCCGGGGTCAGCAGGGTGCGCGCGGAGGGTCCGACCAGGTCCACGGAGACCACTTCGGGGGGCAGGTCCACCCGGGACTGTACGACCAGTGCCTCGCCCGCGGTGACGGTGACGGACCCCACGGATCCGGACAGCTCGACGGGCTCGGGACGGTCGCCCTCCGGCAGCACCGTGTACAGACGCCGCCGGCCGTGGTCCTCGCCGACGCAGAGCAGGGTGTGCCCGGACCAAGCCCTCGGCTGGAGCCAGTGCGGGTGACGGGCGGCGGGCCGCAACAGCCGGGAGCCGTCCGACGCCACCAGCACCACGCCCTGGCGCGGTCCGAGCCCCGGGGCGGCCACCCGCTCCGCCGTGCAGGCGAACCAGGAACCGTCCGGGGACGGCACGGCGTCCCGCAGATCCTCGTCCGGCCATACCGGCTGCGCGGCGGCCGGGTCCGCCACGGGGATGAGCAGCAGGCCGTGACGGCGGTGGCCGCCGGGCAGGAAGCGGACCACGCCGGCCGCGCACCGGCTGCCGTCCGGGGTCAGTGACAACAGTCCAGTGAGCCGTTCGTTCGGAGCCAGCGTGACGTCGAGTGGTTCCGGCACCCCGGATTCGAGGGATGTCAGGAGCAGGCCGAGCACCTCACCGGCGGCCTGGTAGCCGGAGCGCGGCCAGAGGTCGCCGTCCAGGAGGACGGCGGTTCGGTGTGGATCGGCCCGGTCGACGGGCACCCAGGCCGCCGCGACGACCACGGAGCCGCCGGCGGAGTAGGACACCACGTCGCGGCCCGGACTCAGCACGAGTTCCGTCTCGGCGCCGGGCCGGTGCCGGCGCAGGCTCCGGCCGTTGCCCGCTTTGGTGTCGGAGAGGAACAGATAGCCGTCGTCGAGCACGGTCACCGCGGAGGCCCCGGCGTAGGCGTGTGCCAGGGTGAGGTCGCCGTCCGGCCCAGGGGCGTAGCCGAGGACGAACGGCACCGGATACGGCCGGTCGGGTCGGGTCATCCTGGCCTCCAGCACCAGGCCGTCCCCGAGCCGGTGCGCGGTCTCCGCGCGGACCTGGCCGAGCAAGACGTCCGGTCTCATGTCTGGCCGCCGCGGCGCGGGCCGACCGCGGCCCGGTCCACCAGCGCTGCGGGGTCGAGGTCGGCCAGTGCCTTGCCCAGTTCCGTACGCAGCCAAGCGGTCTTCTGAGCCGGAGTGAGGAAGTGGTGGGTCCCGGCGATCTCGGTGGCCGCCGGGCCGTCGAGGAACTCGGCGATGATCAGGCCGGCCAGCTCCGAACCGGTCGGCTCTTCGATGGTCACGGTGAGGTGGAACGATCCGTCCGGGCCGGCCTCGCAGCCGGTGTCCTGTCCACCGGGCAGGTACAGCACATCGCCGGGAACGAGTTCGATCGCCGGGCCGGAGGCCGGCGTCCAGTGCGACTCGCCGTCGAGCTGGAAGTGCAGTGCGTGCTGATCCGTGGTGTGCTCCGAAGACGCGCTCGCGCCGGGCGGAGTCAGGAAGACCGCCGACCGCGCCCCGCCCCGCAGGTCCGCCCGCAACGCGTCCAGCAGGCCGCGGATGCCGACGTGCCAGTCCTCGGGCTGGTTGAGGGTGATCACCCGCCCCGACGCGTACTTCGCGCGCACCGCATCCGGATCGGCGTAGGCGGGCAATGCCCGGCCCAACACCTCGCGGGTCGTGGTGATGCCCTGCGCGGTCGCGCCGCCGCCGACCTCGCGGAGCATGCTGAAGTACGGTGCGACCAGCAGCCCGCACTCGACCATCTCCCAGGCTGCGGCCCGTGCGAGCAGGTCCGGCCCGGCCTCGTACCGGAAGACTTCCGGCCGCCGCGCCCATGTCTCGGCGGCGAAGGAGTCGACATCTCCGACGATGTCGGCCAGTAGCGTCATCGGATCGTCCTGTTCCGCATGCGTTCGACGGCCGTGCCGACAAGGGCGTCCGGGTCGGCCGAGTCCAGGTGGTTCAGCAGCGCCTTCGCCACGGCCGCCGCCCGGTCCTCCAGGGGCAGGGCAGGGTCGACCCTCGGCTGTTCGAAGGTCGCCATCAGGGCCCCGGCCAGGTCCCGTGGGGTCGGCTCGGTGATGGTGAAGGTCAGATGCAGGGAAGTGCCGCCCCGGGCGGTGGCCACGTGAGGGAAGCCGTGGGGCAGGTACAGGACGTCGCCGGGTTCCATCACGAAGGTGTGCGAGCGGCTGTCGGCGTCCACGTTCAGCCCCGGACGCGCGTCGATCTGGTCGGGGGCGTCGTAGATCGTCCACTCCTTGGCACCGGCGAGCTGGAGCGCCAGCACGTGCGAGCCGTCCCGGTGGGGGAGCATCCCGGTGTTGTCACAGGGGGTGTAGAAGACGTAGGCCTTGAGTTCGGCGGCGATCCGCGCCTCCAGGGCGCGCATCAGGGTGCGGATCGGAAGGTGCCAGTCTTCGAGCTGGCTGAACTTCATGGTGGCGCCGGCGGCGAGGTGCGACCGGACCTTTTCCGGATCGGCGAACGATCCGACGCGTTGGCCGAGCACGTTCCGCGATCGGGTGAAGTCACCGATCGCGGGCTGGTTGCCCTCGCGCATCAGGGTGAAATAGGGCCAGCGCAGGAGGCCGGCGTCGAGCTGGGCCTGGATGGCGTGCTCGTCGATCAGGCCGTCCGGCGGGGCCGCCTTGGGGAACAAGCCGAACTTCTTGTTCCAGTAAGTGCCCAACAGGTCCACGTCGTCGATCAGTCGGACCAGCGGATGTTCCATGACCACAGCCGTCCCTCTTGGTCGGATCCGGACCAACTCTGGGACCGCCGAAGCGGTTCCCAGAATTGGCTCACCGAAGTCCTGTGTGCTTAGGCCTCGTTGATGTTCTCGATCACCATGGGGCGGGAGTGGTCCGAGAGCTCGTCGATCTCCGCGTTCGCTTCCGCGATGAGCAGCTCGGCCTCGGTCGCCCGGAGCTTGTCGTCAAAAGACATGCCGACTCCTTCTGGTTTGAGATGGTTCCAGCGCGTTTGCACCGGATGAAGCATCGACGGTACGTCGATCTGGATCATTCCGATAGGGCATCTGCCCGCCAACTAATGCATATATCCAAGGAATTGGGCCATGGTGTGGCGCAAACCCGCCGCCCCGAGACCGTGTGCGATCGCGTGCTGACGTGGAGTGCCGTAGTGGCGCAACTCGTCCAGGCCCACGCCGAGGGACAGCGTTCGATGAGCCCGGTCGGGCAGGGCGCGGGCGACTTCGGCGGCGGAGGTGCCCGCGAGATAGGGCTCGACGAGCACGACGTTGGCCTCCGACTGGTCGGCCACCGCGGCCCGCAGCGCCGCCGCGTCGAAGGGCCGGACGGTCGACGCGTACAGCACGGTCACGTCCAGCGGCCCGGTCGCCTCCAGTACGGCGTCGGCCAGCGGCCCGACCGCGATCACGGTGCCCCGCCCGCCCTCGCGCAGCACCCGGAACCCGTTCCCGTCCGGGTGGTAGGCGTTCTCGTTGGCCTGGTTGGACAGGCGGATGTAGACCAGTCCGCTCCCGGCCGCGGCCCGGCGCAGCTGTGCCTCCACCTCGTCGGGATGACCCGGAACGTGGATCGTCCAATCGGGCAGGGTGGCCAGCAGCGCCACGTCACCGGGGGACTGGTGGGTCCGCCCACCGCTGGCGATGTCGTAGGACCCGCCCGCGCTGACCAGCACCGCGCCCACGTCCTGGTGGTTCAGGTCGAGTTTGATCTGCTCGAACGGCCGCTCGATGAGGAACGGCGCGAAGCTGTGCGCGATGGGTCGCAACCCGGCAAGGGCCAGGCCGCCGGACACGCTGATCAGCAACTGTTCGCGGATGCCCAGATTGATCACCCGATCCGGATGCTCGCCGGAGGCCCGGCCGAACATCTTGGCGCTCAGGTCGGCTGTGACCAGCGCGAGGTTCTCGTGTTCGGCGAGCAGTTCGGTCGTGACCTCGACGAACCGCTCTCGCATCTGCCCGGCCATGGCTTCTCCTCCTCGGTTGTGCGGTCAGTGGCTGGGGGTGTACTCGACCTCGGCCACCACCACAGAGGGGCGACCCGGATGAGGTGCGGTGAACGCCGCTTCGAGTGCGGTGTGGCAGCGCCCGTCGACCCGCGCCGTCGCCCAGCCCTCCACGGCGAAGCGGGTCTCCAGTCCGCCGGGCCAGCCCTGGGTCGCGTTGCCGTTGTCGATCACGACGACGTTGAGCTGCTCGAGCCGGCTCCGGCCGGCGTAGGCGATCGCCTCGTGGTTGGAGCCCTCGTCGAGTTCGCCGTCGCCGAGCAGTACCCACAGCCGAGGTGACGTCAGGCCGCGCGCCCGCAGGCCCAGCACGGTGCCCACGGCCAACGGGAGACCGTGGCCGAGAGACCCGCTGGAGATCTCCACCCCCGGTATGAGCAGCCGGTCCGGGTGGTGGCCGAGCGATGCGTGGTAGGTGCCGAACCGGTCGAACTCGGCCGGATCGAGGAAGCCCTTCGCGGCCAGCACCGCGTAATAGGCCATGGGACCGTGCCCCTTCGACAGGTAGAACCGGTCGCGGTCGTCCGCCATGTCGGGCCCGACCCGCAGCACCCGGTCGTAGAGAACCCAGAGCACATCCAGGGTGGAAGACGCCGCCTCGGCGTGCTTCTCGTCCCCGGTCATCGAAGCCATCAAGCGGTACAGGTCGTCGTAGACCAGCCCTGTCATCACACCACCTACTTCCCCAACTCCGGTCAGAGGCGCGAACATACACGACCGTCGATCTTCACCGGCCGTCACTCACGGACCGTGACGGGAGGGCTCGGGGCCACTGCCGTGTCGACGATCATTGGTCTAGGGTGGGCGGCCATGAGGCATTGGTGGGTGTACGACGAACGAATACCGCCGGGGGAGACGACGCGGGTGTTCGAGAGGCTGATTCGGCAGGGGAAGGTTCCCGGGGGGCGGACGGCGTGATCACCTCCTTCGTTCGTGGCAACTACGCCTCGCTGCGCGGCCCGGCCGCCCCCCTGGCGGTGCTGCACCTGCTCGACAGCATCGGCAACGGCCTGTTCCTGGCCAGTTCGACCGTCTACTTCGTCGTGGTCGCCGGGTTGCCCACCGCTCAGGTCGGGATCGGGCTGTCCGTGGCAGGGCTCACGGGATTCTTCTCCAGTGTCCTGATGGGGCGGGCAGCCGACAGGTTCGGTGCCCGGCGCATGCTGCTGATCAGCATGCTGGCCCTCGCCGGCGTCTACTGCATGTACCCGATGGTCGACTCGGCGCCTACGTTCTTCGTGGTGGTGGCCCTGGTAGGCGCCCTCGAATGGGGCAGCGGTCCGCTGTTCCACACCTTGGTCATGGACCTGGTCCCGGAATCCGACCGCGTCACCGCACGGGCCGCGCTCCGTTCGGTGTTCAACGTCGGCTTCTCCGCGGGCGCCCTCATCGCCGCGGGGCTGATCGGCATCGGCGGTGCGGCCATGCAGGCACTGCCGCTCGGCAACGCCCTGTCCTTCGTGCTTGCCGCACTGGTGGTCGTCAGGCTGCCGGTCACCAGCCCCGGGCCGCCACCCGAACGCGCCTCACGGTTCAGGGCGCTGCGTGACGTCCCGTTCCTCGGTGTGATCGGCGTGTCGACCCTGCTCGCCCTCAACGGCACCGTGCTCGCGGTGGGTGTACCGCTGTGGATCCTCAGTGTCGACGGCGTACCGCGCAGCGTGATCCCGCTGGTGTTCATCCTGAACACCGTGCTGGTGGTCCTGTTGCAGGTCCGGGCCGCCCGAGGCTCGGACGACCTGGGCGGCGCTGTCGCCGCCGCCCGCCGATCCGGGCTGGTGAGCGCGGCGGCCTGCCTCGTCATGGTCCTCGGTGGTCTCATCGGGTCCTGGGCGACCGTCGGCATCGCGGTGGTCGCCGTCCTGCTGATCACCGCCGGAGAGCTGTGGCAGTCCGCCGGCGCGTTCGGTATCGGCTACGGGCTGGCGCCTGACACCGCCCGGGGTGAGTACCTGGGCGCGTTCCACCTCAGGATGGTCGCGCAGGCCACACTCGGGCCGGCCGCGGTGGCCTGGTTCGCGACCGACCTCGCGCCCTACGGCTGGGCGATCGTGGCGACGGCGCTCCTCGCCGGGGCAGTGCTGATCGGCCCGGCGGTCCGCCGGGCCGAACGCGACCGGGCCACCGCCGTCTGAGCCTCCCCACACTCAAGGACAGGAGCTGTGCGATGAATATGCGGTTCGGCGTGAGTTTCTGGAAGCTGGAAGACCGGGTCTCCTGGATGGAGAAGTCCCGACGTGCCGAGGACCTCGGCTACCACGTGATCACCGTGCCCGACCACATCGACATGCCGTCGCCCTTCCCGGCGTGCGTTCTGGCTGCCGAGGCGACCAGGAGCGTCCGGGTCGGCACGTTCGTGAGCAACACCTCGTTCTACAGCCCGGCACTGTTCGCCCGGGACGTCGTCACCACCGCCCAGCTCACCGGAGGACGGCTGGAGGTCGGCCTCGGCGCGGGGTGGAAGAAGAAGGAGTTCGACCAGGCCGGAATCCCGTTCGAGGCGGCGGGCAAGCGCGTCGACCGACTCGTCGAGACCCTGGACGAGGTCAACCGGGCCTGGAGCGCCGCCCGGCCGGGCCCCGGCGTCGCGTCCGACCGGCCGCCCCTGATGATCGGCGGAAACGGTGACCGGGTACTGAGACTGGCCGCCAGGCACGCCGACATCGTGTCGTTCGCCGGCACCGGATTCGACCCGCAGGGTCGGGGGATGCAGTTCCTCACCGATCGGCAGATGGACGACCGGGTGGCATTGGTCGATGCGGAACTACGTGCATCCGACCGGGACACCGTGCATCGAAACATCATCGTGCTGCGCACTCAGGTGACGGATGACCGCGCGGCTGCCCGGGAGGACTACTCCCGGTTCCTGCGGGGCACGCTGAGCCCCGAACAGGTCGGTGAACTACCCGCCGTGCTGATCGGGAGCCCGGAACAGATCGCCGAGCAGCTCATCGCCCGTCGGGAACGGTTCGGGTTCGACTACGTCACCGTGCAGGAGTCGGCGCTCGACACCTTCGCCAAGGTGATAGCGCTGCTCCGCTGACGCGGGCCCGGAGTCGACGAGGGAAGCCGTGACGGCGCAGCGGACGTGCGCTGCGGATCCCCGCCACGCACTTCGCGCTGCCGCTGGACCTCACCTGACCGGCCTGCGGGGCAGGACGGTCAGGTGTTACCCCCCCCAGGGGGATCAGCGGCGAACCTTCAGGCTCCACTTCTCCGCGGTGCGAACCCCGATCAGGCCGGGCGGTACCAGGTGGACCCCGGGCTCACCGCACAGCTGCCGCTCGGGACGCAGGTACGCGTCCATGGTGGCCAGTACGATCGCGTCGGACTCGGCCCCGGGATCGACCCGGACCTCCACCTGCGCGGCCGAGCCGGTCATCTCCACCAGCTCCCAGCCCTGGCCGGAGAGCTTCCGCTTCAGCTCGCGGACCTCGCCCAGGGGCAGTACCTCCAGCTTCCACGAAGCCGCGTGGTCCAGCTTCACGACCACGTGGCACCAGCCCTCGGGCCCCACGGCGAGCGGGCCGGTCATCGGCGCCAGGGTGCCGAACCGTCCGACCCTGTCGCTGGTGCCGTCAGGCTGGACGGTGTGCACATAGCTGAAGGCCTCGTCGGAGCCCTCGCACGTGGCCCGGATCAGGGCGGGCGGCCCCGCATAGCGCAGTACGGCCTGGCCCCGCCCCTTGGCGCGCCTGCCCAGGGCCTCCACCGTGTCGATCGGACGGACCCGCAGCCGCCAGTCGCCGGAGCCCTGGACCCGTACCCGCACCTCGGGCTCGCCCTTGGCGAACGCCAGCATCTGCCCTCTCGCGTCCCGGGTGGTGGAGTAGATGCTCAGCTGCTCCACCTCGCCCTTCTCGTCGAGGCGCCAGATCCAGAACCAGCTGTGCCGCTTGGGCACCCGCGTCCGCTCGAACTCCACCACCGCCGGACGGCCGGGCTCCGGGTTCACCACGGTCAGCTCCAGCGTGCCGCGCCCCTCGTGGACGCCTGTGGCCAGGGACCGCGTGAGGGCCCGCTCGGCCTCCTGCGGGGTGCGGTGGTGCCCCGGCGCGGGCGTCAGCTCGGCGCTCCAGCCGGCCTGCGCCGACACGAGCACCAGCAGCGGCCCGGCCGTTACCTGGTGGGTGGCCTCGGCCCGGCCGTCGTCGTCGGCCAGCGGCTTGCGCCGATCCGGCTCCACGCGGTCGAGCTGGGCCGTGGCCGCCTCGAAGCGGGCGGACCGCGGCCCGTGGTGGCGCAGGGTCAGGTCGGCGGCCGGGCCCTCGTGCAGGAGTACGTCCGGACCCGCGCCGGAGACGGTGCCTTCCAGCCGGCGCGCGGCACCGAGCGACAGCACCCGCAGGGTCCAGGCGCCCGCCGCCACGACGCGCAGCAGCAGCGCGCGCTTACCGCGTACGGCCAGGGCCCGCGCCTCCCGGACCGGGGCGGTGGTGTCGAAGAGGACCTGGTCCTGGGCGTCGTCGCGGTCGAGGGTGGCGACGCCGAAGGGGCCCCCGCCGGCCACCGACATCTCGATGATCAGCGGGCCCTCGGGAGCCGGCCGGCCGAAGGAGAGGACCTGCTCCCCTTCGCCGTGCACCTCGTGGAACAACTCCCCGTCGGGGACGGGCACCGCCCCTTGCTCCGGCCCGGCCCCCGAGCCCAGGATCTGCCCGAGGGATGCCGCCAGGGACGCAGCCTGCGCGTTCAACTGGGCCCCGCGAGCGGCCACACTCCCGCCGCCGACCGCCGCCGGGGACCCGACCGGGAGCACACCTGCGGGCGGGGCGGCCTCCTTGTGCACCTCGGTCATCGCGGGGCCCGGCACCGGGGCGGCCGGAAGGGCCTCCAGGGGTATGCCGTGGTCGGCGGCGAGTGCGGCAGGCCCGGCGCGGTAGCCCTGCCCCACGGCGCGGAAGCGCCAGGCCCCGTTCCGGCGGTAGCACTCGCCGAGCACCAGCGCGGTCTCACCGCCGGCGTCCGTGACCTCGTACCGCACCACCAGCGGGCCCTCGCCGCCGGCCACCTCCACGGACAGCCCGGCGACCGCAACGAACGTCCCGCCCGAGGCGAGGACGGCGATCAGCACCCTCTGTACGGCGGGCTCCACCGCCTCCTCGTCCACCTCCAGTCGCTGGACGAGCCGCCCGCCCTCCGCCGCCCCGCCCAGGTACCGTACGGCGCCCGAGGGGTGCGAGGGCCGGTCCCCCCGGACCACATCACCTTCGCCACGAACCCGCCCCACCGCGTCCACCAGCACCGCGACGGCAGCCACCAGGGGGGCGCCCGGCCGGTCCTCCCGGACCACGGTGATACGGAACGGCCCCCCGGGCAACGGGGCGTTGGCCCCCTTGAACATGATCGTCATACCGGCATCCTCGCACCCGCCGCCATGCGCGGCGGATGGATTCCGGCAGCCTCGGGCCGGCCGAGATCGACCGGGACACCAGGGCTGTCGGCCGGGAACCCGGGCGAAGACCGCCGGGCCAGGACGCAAGGTGCCGCCCATGTCCTGCCAGTCGGTGCCCGGAGGCGACCACGTGGTCCCGTTCCAGAGCGTGTGCTGAAGGTGGCCGTGTACGTCCACGGCCATCAGGCTCACGCGGGCGTTGTCGAAGGCAGGTGGTCTACCGCCCTTGCTGCCGAGCCGTTTTCGGTTGGCGATCTGGTCAGCGGGCTGCGGGATCACGGCACGGATCCCGCGTCTACGCAGATGCTTGCGGATCGCGCGGGCTGAGTACGCCTTGTCGGCGAGCACGGTCGTGGGGCGGGTTCGGGGCCTGCCTTTCGGTCTGCCCACCCGGATCGCACCCATCACGTGCTCGAAGGCAGGTGCGTCACCGGCCTGTCCTGGGGTGATGCCGAAGGCCAGAGGCCGGCACCGGCCGTCGGCTGCGAGGTGGATCTTTGTGGTCAGTCCACCGCGGGAACGGCCAAGGGCATGGGGTCGTGCGGCTCGCTGACCGGGGCCCCCTTTGACGGGCCCCGGCAGCGTGCTGATGGGCTCGCACGATGGTGGAGTCGACGGCGACGGCCCACTCCAGGTCGTCCTCGGCGTCGGCCTGAGTAAGAAGGGCGGCGAAGACGCGTTCCCAGGTGCCGTCGATCGCCCACATCCGCAGTCGGCTGTAAGCGCCCTTCCAAGACCCGAACCGTTCGTGCAGGTCCATCCACGGCGTCCCCGTGCGGTACTTGAACGCGATCGCGTCGATCACCTGCGGGTGATCACGCCACCGCCCACCCCTCCTCGACGTCCGATCTGGCAGCAACGGCTCGATCCGAGCCCACTGGGCATCAGTCAGTGACACGACCTGACAACGAAAGCGAGGGCGGCCGGACGCTGTCCTATTCAGCCAGGTCCGGAATCTGGCGCCGCGCTTCCGAGCTCCACAGGCCTTCACCACCTCGCGTGATGGAATCATTGCGTTCCTCGGCGACTTCCTCCAGGTAGTCCAACCGGGCCTGCGTCAGGCTCAGCCGACCGTTGGGCCCACCCCTCACGAAGTGTGCGTCCGCATCGCCCTGCCCGTCGTCCTCCCAGCCGCACTCTGGGCAGATCTCAAAGTTGGCCCGTTCCTGCAGCGTCCGCTGGAAACAACACGGGCACGCAACAAAGCCGCTTGCGGTGTCAATCAAGGAAACCGGGGACGGTTCTTCAGAAGCCATGGCAGCCATCGTTCCGCTCTCGCGGATAATCCACAAAACGGCCTAGCGGCCAGCACGTCCGTCCGGTACGGGACTCTTCCCGTACCGGACGGACGGCCCCCGACTTCTCCCGCACACCAGCGCGCACCCCGGCCCGGGCCAGCGGCCCGCCTGCTCACTCTGGAGGGACCACCAGTGAAACTCCGCCAGGACCTCGCCGCGCTCGCGGCCCCCGCCGCCCGCGCCCTGCCCGCCGGGCCCCCCTTACCCGCCCTCGCCGCGACTACGAGACCAGCGCCCAGCCCACCGTGGACGCCGAGGTCACCACCCCCGGCACCGTCCTGGTCTCCGGTCGCCTCCTCGCCGACATCACCCGCACGATCAAGGGCACCCACCGGGTCGACCTCGAACTCGACGGCGCGCGCCTGATCCTGGCCTCCGGCCGCACCCGCTACACCGTGCACACCCTCCCGCCGGGAGCCGACCCGGCCGCCTGGATCGTCCACCCCGGCGCCGAGCCCACCCGCTGACCCTCACCACCCGCCCCCTTCCCGACCGAGAACGAGGACGTCCTCATGAACCGCGAACACATTCACCGCGACCCCCAGGCCGCTGCCGTCATCGCCGGCGCCGCCCCCGCGGACTCCGACCACCTGCTCAACCCGTCCGACACCTCGGCCGCCCGGCCCAAGGTCGTCACCCTGTGCGGCTCCACCCGCTTCTGGAGCGAACTCGCCGAAGCCAACCTGCGCGAGACCGCTGCCGGCCGGATTGTCCTGGCCCCGGGATGCGACATGAAGACGCCGCACGCGCTGTGGGCGGACGAGCAGGACGCCGAGGAGCTCAAGGTGCGCCTCGACGAGCTGCACCGGGCGAAGGTGCGGATGGCGGACGAGGTCCTGGTGGTCAACCCCGGCGGCTACGTCGGCGACTCGACGCGCTCCGAGATCGCCTACGCGCTCAGCCTGGGGATCCCGGTCCGCTACACCCACCCCGACGAGCCGCTGGCCGGCACGTCCACGGCGGTGCTCGTGGCGGAGTCCCGGTCGACGGAGCCGCGGGCGCTGGCCTCGTACGAGCTCGCGGACTGGAAGTGCCCGCACTGCGAGCAGACGGCGGTGGAGGGTACCCACGCGTGGGACGACCGCGGGCCGTACCAGCTGCTGAGCGTCCACGTCCTGCGGTGCCCGGCCGGGCACGGCTGGTCCAACCACAACGACGGAGGCTGACGCGGAGACGCGCCGCGACACCCCGACCGGCTGCCTGACTGCCGTCCTGTTCGAGCAGGCCCCGCCACCCGAGCGGGCGGGCCTGCTCGAACCCTCAACACGGCGCTCCCGTCGTTCACCCGCGAATCACTGCAGGACCCAGGACCGAAGGCTGCCGCCGACCGGCTGTCGACGGAGATCCACAGTGCGGAAGCCAGGGCGAGCGACGTTAACGTGAGGACCGCGCTCGGCAATTACGCCAACTACGCCCGCACTGGCGTTCCTGACAGCGTGCGGGCCGCGTCCTACCAGCACGTCATCAAGGCGTGCAAGCGCGTCGACAGTACTCCCGCGAGTTGAACCAGCAGCGACTCCAGGTCCGACTGGCGCCGGCTCAGCTCTGCGGGCCCAACGGGCTTGTGCTGTGACCGTGAGGGTTCGCCTCACTGCGAGGTTCTCCCATATTGTCCGCTTCGACTGGTTGGAGACCCACGGCGGACGCCCACTGACCCGACCTGCTTGATCGTGGTGGTGGACCCGACCAGGACCAGTACCGTGCGGACATGGCAGGCAAGCGGCAGCCGTACTGGCGCACCATCGGGACCCCGACGACTCTCGTGCTCTACCGAACCGTCGACAGATGGCGGTACGCGATCTACTTCACCGAACCGTCGGGCGTCGCCGATGGCGCTCTCAACGATCCCGTGTCCTCGTCCGAGCCCAGTATCGCGCAGGCTGCCGTCCTCCTAGAGGGGCGTAGGAGATGCGTGCGGAGCCCGCCACGGCGTGTGCCATGTTCGTCAGCGGCGGAGAGGCTTGCGCTGACGGACCTCGGCTGCCTGTTCACGAACGTACGGGTCGGCGTCCGCTCCCAGTCGGTCGAGCACAGCCGAAGTCGCGGGATCTGGTGCGGGAAAGCGGCCCAGGGCGATCGCGACCCAGGCACGGACACTCGCCGCACGTCGTTTGGGCGTGATCGGACGAGACCGTGCGCGCGGCTCAGGACTGCGCCTGCTTCAGCAATCCCTTGACGGACACTGCCGAGTTGACCCAGACCCAGCTGAGACCGTATCTTTCGGCCTCTCTTTCCACTTCTTTGGAATCCAGGGCTCCGTATATGTCGTAGATTGACTCAGTCTTCTTCTTTTTCTTGAAGTTGAACGAGGAGATGAAGACATCTGGCTCCTCTTCCGGCGACCAGAAAGCAGCCACGTATCGCGGCTTTCTCGTCATGTTGATCAAGTTATTGTTGTAGCGCACCCTGCCGTGGTGTATGACATGCTCGCCGCAGTTTTTGGGCGGACAGTAGTATCTTCCTTCTGATTTCATCCAGGAGAGTTTGGGATAGTTGAATTCTTCGCTGAGCTTCCCCCGGTCCTGCCTCAGGACGGCGAATCGAAGAATGGCGTTCAGTGTCTCGTACTTGGCGCCCTTGGGGAGTGTGATCACCTTCTCCATCGTGAACTCTTCTCCGGCGTCCAGCGTCGTACCAGGGCCCTGGAACTGCCCGGATCCAATGATCTCGCCTTCGACTTTGCTCACGAAGATTTCTGCCTCTGTGCTGTACCACCCTCCCTCCTCGTTGCCCTTCCATTCCTTCATCCCTTGGCCTGAGGCGGAGAACTTTGCCGAGGATCCAGAGACCGTGTAGTCGTCGACGACAAGGTAGACCGGAATCCCTCCGGTATTCTTCGCATAGAGTTTGAGCGGGACGTGGATATAGGGTGAATCGGCGTCCGTCTGTGGCGTGCCGAATTCCGATTTCAGTGCAAAGTGCCAGGGGGCGACAATGGGTTGATAGATAGTCGAGTAACCCAGGCTGATGGCCGTCAGGAGTGCGGTGAAGGTAACCCCTGCCGCGAACTTCCTGGGGTGCGGTATCCCCCTCCACACTTTTTCGTGGATGAGGGTCCAGAGGGCCCACAGTGACCAGAGCCACAAGGCAAGAAAAGCCAGGACATTGGGTATGAGTTCTCGTTCCTGAAGCCAAAGGAAGAGAAGAAGGCTCGTAGTGGCCAGCGCCATGAGCACGCCCAGAAGGACCAGCGCTCCGGACAGTCTGACCTGCTGGCGGCCCCAGTAGTCGACGGCCGCGGGCACGGAAATGCCCTGAACTGCGCCTGCCAGCAGGAACAGAACGCCGACCAAACGTTGCGCGAAAGTGAGCGCTCCGAGGGCGTCCGCCCAGCCGATGACGGCGTGCAGCGCCAGCGATCCGAGCAACCCCACGACCATGACGGCGATGACTACACGCCGTCTCCAGCCCCTATCGTCGGGCCACACGCTGCTATCGCCGCCGCGCCAGTGGACGCACCCACGGTCGTCCACGTCCATGTCGTCGGGGTAGCCGAGGCGGCGGAGCACCTCCCGCAACTCGAGGAGGGACCAGGCGCTCCCCACCGTCTTGTCGTGGATGGTAATCCGGCGCAGACCGCGCCGGTCAGGTGGCTCGACGATCACCCATGGTCGTATACCCATGGAGCCAGGCTCGGCGTCACGCCCACCATGTGCGCGCTGAGCTGCTGCATTCGATTGAATCAGAGGTTTCGACGAAGGTGCTTCCGCCGCCGCGTCTTCTGGCTCCTGCCCCATGACTGCGACACCGTCCCCGACGGCCTTTACGCCAGCGGCGCACCAGCCGAAGCAGTCGACCCGACCACCCTCGTAGCCGGCAGCCGAGGCCGCAAAACCGAGCGCTCCGAACGCCCAGCCCAGGCAGCCGAGGCCTGAACCGGCGGAGACATGTCGGACCCTGAGTCGCTCCAGTCGCTGAACGCCTGACTAAATGCCCTCTGACCTGCATTGACAGGCCAGCGACCGAAACTCTCAAGTGCGTGGCGCTCAGGCGCCCTGCACCTCCCGCAGGCTGTGTCACCGGCTCCGGGCGCCGCTGGGGAGGCAGCCGGCCAGTCCGGAAGCCACGGACACCCCGGCCACGCCCGTGCTGCCCGACCTCCTCGTATCCGTAGTTCTAGAGTCTTTCCGTGGACGTCAACAGCTGGTTCGAGGTCGAGGACCCGGAGGAGTACGGCGAGGAGCCCTGGGACTTCAGTGAGGCCGAACTCGCCTTCCTGGCAGTGCTGCGAGCCCGGGCCGCTGATTGGCGGGTGCCGTGGGCTCCCAGCCAGGTCGGACGGCCCGAGGACGAATCGTCGCTCCTCGTCCATGCCAGCCTTCTCGATGAGGCGCGCCGACTGGTGCTCGGCGAGTGGGCCGTGCACTTTCACGGCACGCACCTGAAGGCCGGGAAAGTCTGCGACCAGCTCTTCAACCTTCACGAGTCGCCCGAGCGCGGCTTCCTCCCGGCCTCCGGCACGGCTGAGGAGCTCGCGGAGCGGTGCGCCGGCTGGTTCGAGAGCCTGTTGAGCCGCCCTGTCGTCCGAGTCGAATGGCCGTTCAAGGACGGGAGGCATGCGACCCACTGGGAGTTCGCCGACACAGGCGAGGTCCTGGCGACACGCGGCTCCATCCCGACCGACGGCTCACACGCGGCCCACCGCCTCCCGGTCCGGCCCTGATCCGCCGGACAGGCTCTAGGCGGTGTCTGACAAATGATCACGGATTGTCGAACCTGGTCGCGATCGCGCGGAACTGTTTGAGGCGTGCGAAGCATCGTTCGACCACGTTGCGGTCGCGGTAGACCTCCTTATCGAAGGCCCCCTCATCACCCGCTGTGAGTTCGGCACGCCCTGTTATCGAAAAGATGTTCTGCCCCAGGTGGGATGCGGGTTACTGTCCCTGCACGCAAGATCCCTTCAGGGGGAGCACCGCATGCACGTCGTCGAATCCGAAGTCCGCCCTGGGCGCCCACCCGGTGTCACCAGCCCGGGCGGGTACCACGTGGGCCCTCCTGTGCGACGGTTGCCTTGCTGTTACTCAAGGCACATCTATGGGCTCGTAGAGCACGTCGGTTCTGAGAATTGTTTTCGTACCCTCAAGAAGCGGGGCCGAGTCGTGAAGCGTCCGATGCCAGAAGAGGAGCGCATCGCCCGGTTCGGGGCGGTGGGCGCTCAATATTTCCTCAGGCTCTGCGAGCCGGGGCCAGTCCGAGAAGTCGCGTTGCGCAAAGGGAAGGTCGTTCTGCTTGTCGGCGATGAACCGCGTTTCTCCGCCCACTGCCTCATACGACAGGTAGACGACGACCGTCAGGTGAGTTCGCGTTCCGTCGGGGGCGAAATAGGGTGAATCGTAGTGCGGGACTAGCAATCCGCCGTGTTCGTACGTGATGAAGCGCATGCGCGGATTGACGGACGCCGGCTTCCAGGTCCTTCCGTCTGAATCCGTCGGATCGTCCGGTCCTACTTGAAACGACAGAAACGTCCGCAGCCTGCGGTAGAACTCTGCCGCCAAGACTTCGGAGTCAGCCGTGGCACGGAGAGAGCCGACCGGATCTCCCTCTGCGTAGTTGGCGGCAATGCCGTCTAGACCCACCGGCACAAAGCGCTGGGCAGCGAGTTCGGCCGCGAATACCTCCACTTCAGCCGGAGTGAGGAAATGGCGAATCACCCTCGCATCGACGTGTGGGATCTCCGACTCGGTCGGGGCCCATGAGTCATCGGCGGATATTCGGCTCAGCGTTTCTTCGGAGAGGTCGAAGGGATTTACCGGCATTCCGAACATGCTCACTTTTCCGTCCTGAGGTCATTGTCGATGCCACCGCGGCCGTGGCCCCAAGAGCCCAGAACGGCCGCGGGCGGCACAGTGAGGTGAATGGCGGGACTGCCCGGCCACTTACTTGTACGCGTTGAATCTGTGGAGGTACTCCAAGCGTGCTGCCGGTTCCTCGAATTCGAGGTGGGTGAATTCCGGCCAACTCTTTTTGTGTGATTCTCTCTCGCCGGACGGGATCGTGAGCCGTTCCGGATAGAGCTCGACGAAGTCGTACGAGGCCCCGAAGGCGACGGAATCGAGGCTGTTGTGCCGCAGGTGCCCGTTCAGCACTCGACACTTCTCGCGAACGTAGTCGGCCGCTTCGAACGCTCGGACTGAGTGGATTCCGGAAAGGCAATCGAGGAGAACAGGGTGCGGCGTGGCGGAGGGCGGAGGGGACTGGCGTGGCGCACGAAACGCTCCTAGCGGGTGAATTTCTCCGGGAGGAGAGGGGTTGCGCCATCCGAGTTCACACTTCGATCGACGCGCTTCTTCGCGTCGGCACGCGGCGCGACGAGCGCCGGAGTCTTCGAGGGTTTGAAGTGCACGAGCGGTGGATCGGAGAGCAGGGATCGCGCATCAGGGATCAGGCGCTGGGGTGCCGCAGCGTTGAAATGGGGACCGCCTTGTGTCGATCTCTGCCGGTGGTCCGGTGGTCGCCGGGTGGCTGGTGCGCGCGCCGGCATGGCTCCGGGCTCGTGCTCGACGTCACGGCCGTGCGCGCGGCGGCGGATCGAGGCCCCTGGAGTCAATGCCCGCAGGGAGCGGGGGCCGCTGAGCGGTTATCGTCATGATGACGAGATTAGACTGGGGTGAACCCACAAAGCAAGCAGGACGTCCCCAACGCGGCGGAAGGGGGCGGGAGGCGGGGCGGGGACCGGCTCGGGGGACTACCGATGCGCGGTAGTCCCAAGCAGCGCTGGGCCGCTCCGTACCGGGTGACCGCACGTGCGGTGTGGGAACACCGCTCTGACGCGGGGCCAGGCCGCCCGGCGTCGTTGTCCGTTGGCAATGAAGTTAGTCGAGTGCGGTGTCCTGACCTGGGTCTCTGATAATTGATCTTGTGGCAGGTCGAGGTGAGTTGACGGAAGCGGCGTGGGATCGGATTGAGCCCTTGTTGCCGCAGGTGGACGGGCGCGGTCGGCCGTGGCGTGATCACCGGCAGGTGGTCAATGGTGTGCTGTGTCGGTTGCGGACCGGGTCTCCGTGGCGTGACCTGCCCGAGCGGTATGGGCCGTGGCAGACCGTCTACGAGCGGTTCGCCCGCTGGGAGGCGGATGGCACGTGGGCAAAGCTGTTGGAGCATGTGCAGGTCCACGACGACGCGGTGGGCCGGGTGGAGTGGACCGTCGCCGTCGACTCCACGGTCAACCGTGCCCACCAGCACGCCGCCGGCGCACGTAAAAGGGGGCCGCTGACGGGGACAGACTGGAAGTTCCGGGCCGCTCGCAGACGCGCCAGGCCCTCGGCCTGTCCCGAGGCGGGCTGACCACCAAGGTCCACCTCGCCGTCGACGGCCGGGGCCTGCCCCTGTCCATCGTGCTCACGCCCGGCAATGTCAACGACGCCGCCGCGTTCGCCCAGGTCCTCGACGGGATCCGCATCCCGCGCATTGCCACGGGCCGCCAGCGCACGACACCGGTGCGGTTGCTGGGCGACAAGGCCTACTCCAGCCGGGCGATCCGTCACCTGCTGCGGCGTTGGGGCATCGCCGTCACGATCCCCGAGCGCCGCGACCAGGCGGCCAACCGCCGGCGCCGAGGGCGCCTCGGCGGCCGGCCGCCCGCCTTCGACAAGGAGTCCTTGCCCCCACTCGATTCCCGCGCGGATCTCCTCGCGGCCGATGAACTCCTTGTCGATGTGCGGCCATCGCATGGTGCCGTCGGGCGTGAACAGCGAGGCGACGCGGTCGAAGTCGCGCATCATCACAGCGTCGGTGACCTCGGCGCGAAGCTCCTCGATCTCGAAGCGATCGAGGACGTTCCGCATAACATTCATCGGGCTTCCCTGCCCTGTCAATGCGTCGGTCAGGCGTCTGCCGCCTGCGCCTGGTGGCTGATGAGTCCAGCATCGATGCAGGTCAGCGGCGGAACAATGTAGAGTCCATGGAGCTATCCATAACTGGGAGCCGCGGAACGACTTCACGTCTCCCAGGCCCGTGTCAGCCAGGCCATCCGCAGACAAGAACGCCGCCTCGGCGTGGCCCTGTTCGATCGCACCAGCCGACGCGTGGCCCTGACCCCTGTCGGCCGGCGCCTGCGTGAAGACCTGCAGCAGGCCCTCGACCTCCTCCACGCGGGACTCGCACGCGCCCAAGCAGCCGGCCCGGGCGCGGGCCGGACCCTGCGGCTGGGTGTCTTCGGCCACGCCGGACACGAACTACACCCCCTCGTCGACGCGTTCCGCACCCGCTACCCCGGCAGCGACATCCAGTTCGGCGAAATCAACGGCGCCGACGCGTTCACCGCCCTGCGCGCCGGAGAGCACGACGCGCACGTGCTGTGGCTGCCCGTCGCCGAACCGGACCTCACCGTCGGCCCCACCGTGCTCACCGGAGGCCGCGTGCTGGCCGTGGCCACAGACCATCCGCTCACCCAACGCGGCACCGCGTCCCTGGAAGACCTCGCCGACAACCATGTCGTCGACCTCGGCCCCGAAGCTCCCGAGTACTGGGTCGCCTCCATGGTCCCCACCCGCACCCCGCTCGGCCGGCGCATCCCCCGCGGGCCCGCCGCGCGGACCTTCCACGAGATTCTCTCCCTGGTCGCGGCCGGACGCTGCGTCCACCCGCTGGGCGAAGTCGCCGCGCGCTACAACAAGCCCCCCGGCATCGCCTTCCTGCCCCTCCATGACGCCCCCACCCTCGAATGGGCGCTCACCTGGCGTACCACCGCTGACAGCCCCAGCATCCGCGCACTGGCCCAAACCGCCGCCGACCTCGGCCCCATCGCACTATGACAGCGACAACGGGCAGCGAACGGGGGGCACGCGGCAAACCCGGCCGCTACGGAAACGGCACCGCGGACATGGACCTCGCGCTGCGAGGGCTGAAGCTCAAGACGCTCGACCCCTACATGGCCGGTTGGCGTCTGCGCGTAGTGCCGAGGTCTCCGGAGTCCGCGTCAAGGACATTGACACCGACAACTGGATCCGGACCGTACGACGGCAGACCACCCCCGCCCGAGGCGGGCTCGTCGGCAAGGCCACCAAGGGAAAGCGCGCCCGCAAGGTACCTCTCATCGAAGAGGTACGGCCGATGGTCGCCCAACGCCTGCTTGCCGCCGGCAACAGCCCGACGCCCGGATCGCCGACGCAGGTGTCGCCCCGCATGTCCTCCGCAAGATCGCCGGACACGGCTCGCTGACCACCACTCAGCGCTACCTGAACCCCGACGCTGGCCAGATCACGGCAGCTGGTGCCGCGCTGTCCGCGCACCTCATGGTGCTCCGTGCACCTCGTTCGCTGCCAGTCACGGCCGATACCGCCGTCTGACCCGCACTGACCGCCCTGGTCCCCAACTGCTCCCCAAGGGATCACCACCTGCTGTTTGCAGATGCTGCCCCTCTCGCCGCGCGCCGCTCAGGGAGAGCTCTGGCTCCGCACCTTCTCTGGCGGGCGAGGAGCCCGCATGGACCCGCATCCAGCTGAATGAGGACTTCCGCCATGCTGTCCATGAGTCGCGTGCAAGGATGTCGGCCGTGACCAGATCGTCCTCCTCTCCTGTCGCCGAGGGCACGTCCCCTCACAACTACGGCCTGGGTCCCCGTGCCGCTGCCGTGCTTGTGTTCGGGTCGTCGGCCGCGGTCCTGGTGGTGGAGATCGTCGCTTTGCGGCTGCTGGCTCCCTACCTCGGCCTCACCCTCGAGACCAGCACCATGGTGATCGGCATCGCCCTCACCGCGATCGCCCTCGGCTCCTGGCTGGGTGGGCGCATCGCCGACCAGGTCAATCCACGCCGTCTCATCGGCCCCTCGCTCGGGGTGTCGGGAGCGGTCGTGGCGCTCACCCCCGCCGTGCTGCGCGCCACTGCGGAGTGGGCGCCAGCGATACTCTTGTTGATCGCGTCTCTGACCATCCTCGTGCCGGGCGCGCTGCTCTCTGCGGTGACGCCGATCGTGACCAAGTTGCGTCTCACCAGCCTCGCCGAGACCGGAGCGGTTGTCGGCCGGCTGTCCGGCGTCGGCACCGTCGGCGCCATCGTCGGCACGGTCCTCACCGGCTTCGTCCTCGTCACGCGGTTGCCGGTCAGCGGCATCCTCATCGGCCTCGGAACACTGCTGGTGGTCGGCTCGGCGCTGGTCGAGTGGCGAACGCGCGGGTGGAGAGGCACCCCTGCCCTCACACTCGTCGTCGTTGCCGGCGGCCTCGCCACCATGGTCGCGCCCGGTGGCTGCGACACGGAGACCAGGTACCACTGCGCACGGGTCGTCGCCGACCCCGACCGGGGCAGCGGCCGCACACTCGTTCTGGACGGCGTGCGGCACTCCTACGTCGACATCGACGACCCGACCTTGCTCAAGTTCGGGTACGTGCGCGCCATCGCGTCGGTGGTCGATGCCGCCTTTCCCAAAGGTGTGCCCCTTGCTGCCCATCACCTGGGCGGCGGCGGGCTCACCTTTCCCCGCTACCTCGCGGCCACGCGGCCCGGGACCCGCAGCCTTGTGTCCGAGATCGACAGCGGGGTCGTGCGCATCGACCGCGACCAACTGGGTCTGAGATCAGAAGGCGGTGTCGACGTACGCGTAGAGGACGGCAGGCTCGGCCTACGACGACTGGACGCCGGCAGTCGTGACCTCGTCGTCGGCGACGCCTTCGGGGGCGTCAGTGTGCCATGGCACCTCACTACGGTGGAAGCGATGACTGACGTACGGCGGGTGCTCAACGAAGACGGCCTGTACGTTGCCAACCTCATCGATCACGGTGGTCTGGCCTTCGCACGTGCCGAAGTAGCCACCATCAGCGAAACTTTCGAGCACGTTGCCCTCGTCGGCGAACCCTCCGATATCGGCCTTGGCCCGACCTCCACCCCCAAGGGCGGCAATCTGGTGGTGCTCGCCTCCAACCGACCCGTCGACCTCCGCGCGACCCAGGAAGCGCTGGACGCCCGGCAAACCGGCTGGAAGATCGCCACCGGCGACGACCTCACCTCCTGGATCGGCGATGCTCAACTGCTCACCGACGACCACGCACCCGTCGACCAGCTCCTCCAGCCCTACAGCCCACGGAGCAGCCAGTGACCGGACACGTGTCCGAGCCATGCCGCACTCCCAACCATCACCACCGTCTCGACCAGCGCAACCCCACCGACAAGCTGCGACGCGAAGCCCACCGCCTGATGGCCCAGGCCGACTGCCACCGCCTGGCCTGGCGCAATGCCGGGCGGTTCGCGGGCGGCAGGTCTGCATAACGTGGATGCGCGAGCACGGTGCCGCCGCCGAGGCCGGGACGGTCAACCACCCGGGAGGGGGGCGATGTTAGAGGTCCTGACAAAGTCGTTGGACGTGTCGGTGGGTGATGAGGCAGGTGGCGAGGCCGAGGAAGGCTTCGTGGATGTCGTCGCGTCGTTCCCACCGGATGCGTAGTCGGCGAAAGCCGTGGAGCCAGGCGATGGTTCGCTCGACAACCCAGCGGTGGACTCCGAGCCCGGATCCGTGCGGGACTCCGCGGCGGGCGATCACCGGTTTGACGTCCATCGCCCAGACGAGCCGACGGTACTTGTCGCGGTCGCGGTCGCGGTCGTGGTCGTGCTCGTAGCCGCGGTCGCCGAGCAAGCTGTCGGGCCGCTTGCGTGGCCGTCCGACCAGGCCGGCGACCGATGGGATCTTCTTCAGCAGCGGTATCAGCTGGGTGACGTCGTTACGATTACCGCCGGTCAGTGAGACGGCGAGCGGGATGCCCTGGCCGTCGACGATGAGGTGGGGCTTGCTGCCCGGACGTGCGCGGTCGACCGGGCTGGGCCCGCTTTTGGGCCCCTTCGAGCGGCCCGGACATGACTGGAGTCGATCACCGCCCTCGGCCAGTCGATCTGCTTCGCCCCCCGCAGCTCGGCAAGGAGGACGGCATGGAGCCGGTCCCAGACGCCGACTGCGTTCCAAGCCTCAAGGCGGCGCCAGCAGGTCATGTCATCCGAGACTGCCCACGGACGAGACTCCCTCTTCCCCACGACCAGACCAACGAGCATCCAAGCCGACAGTCACACCACAACCGGCTTCTGTTAGGCCCTCTAAGAGATGACGCCGCCGGTGGCTGCCGGAGCGGACAGCCCCGCTCTCTCGCGCTCGCCTACGGGTGGGTTGGTCTGAGCTGACATCTCACGTGCTTCCAACGGAATTTCGGATGGGGACGGGGCAGATCGCGCTACGGACGGGGGTTCTGGGTGCGGGTCAGGCGGGATCCGGAAGAGACGGCCCGGCGGCCGGCGTACCCGCGGGCCGTTGCTCCTGGAACGCCCGCTCGTCGGCATCCGCCAGCCAGAACCAGACTGGCGGGAAGGCCAGCTCGATCACGGTCAACGCCACCTGGAACCAGTGCGGCCACCCGTGCACCGCCAGGGACAACAGCCGCCCCACGCCGCCCAGCAGGAACACCGCCGCGAGCCACCGCACCACCTTCGCCGGGACGGGGTCCTGCCGGGCCGCCCACAGCCAGGCCAGCCCGTACCCGGAGAAGATCGCGCCGAAGAACCGGCCCAGGCTGTCCAGAGTGGGGCCGGCGTCGGCCTCGCCCGGAATCGCGGCATTGCCGCCGACCACGTGGAACAGCCCGATCGCCGTGCACGCGAGGCCCATCACCCATGCGAACACCCGGAGTGCCTTGGCCATGACTCCACCCCACTTAGTTGACGTGTGTCTACTTAACTTCAAGATAGCCACCTTTGGTAGACGCGTGTCAAGTAGTAATCTGGGTGCGTGCCACCCCGCCGACGCCTGACCCCTGCCGACCGCCGTGCCCAGCTGCTCGCCGTCGGCGCACGGCTCTTCTCCGCCGCCCCCTACGACGACGTGCTGATGGAGGACGTCGCCCGGCAGGCCGGCGTGTCCCGTGCCCTGCTCTACCAGCACTTCCCGAGCAAGCACGCCCTCTTCGCGGCGGTCTACCAGCAGGCGGCCGACCGGCTGCTGGAGGCGACGACGTTCGACCCCAGTGCCACGCTCGTCGAGCAGCTCACCCAGGGCCTGGACGCCCACCTCGACTACTTCATCACCAACCGCCACGCCGTCCTGGCCGCGAACCGGGTGCTGGCGGGCGACCCTGTCATCCAGACGATCATGACGGACGAACTCGACGCCCTGCGCTCACGCCTGCTCGGTGTGCTCCCGCTCGCCGACGAACGCACGCACGCCGCCGTCTCCGCGGCACTGAAGGCCTGGCTCGTGTTCGTCCAGGTGCTCTGCGTGGACTGGCTCACGCGCGAGACCTGCACCCGCACCGAGCTGCGGGACACCTGCATCGGCGCGGCGGTCGGCGCCCTGCGCCCCCTGCTGTCCAAGGACCCCGCCCCAAACTGGCCGCCCGCCCCGCCCGCCTGAACCGGCCCAACCGGCGAGACCGGCGGGCCTGGTACTCCACGACGACGAGGGGTCCTGACTCCGATACCGCCTGAACTCGACGAGGCAGTGAACCAGGCCGCCGCCTGCTCCCGGTACCTGCGAGGCGAGGGCCCAGACGTCGAATTCCCCGAGGAGGAGTGGCCCAAGGACTTCCTGGGGGGCGAGGCCATCTATCCCAACGTCGAGCGTGCCGTCAGGCGGGACGAGCGGTACGACCACCGGCCTGGACGGTTCCGGCGTGACCAGGTCCCTCGCGGTTGCCTCCGCCGAAGCCGGGGTCGCGGCGAACCCGGCCTGGATGCACCCGTGGTGGGATCCGACCGTTCTCTCCACCGCATCCGCGACGATCCGCCACAGATACCAGGCATCGGCGACCTGCATCGCCTGCGGGGCACCGATTCGGGCTCCCTCCGCGTAGGCGCCACCCCGGGTGTCCCGGCAGGTCACCTCCACCTCCGGGTGGCGGCGAAGCCATGCGGCCAGCGGCTCGGCGTCCCGGCGGGCTTCCAGATCAACCAGGGTCGTTGCATAGGAGTCGCCCTTGCGTAGAGCGAAATCGTCCACGCCCAGGAACCTGACGGCGCCGACGGGTGGCTGCGGAACCGAGCGGAGCAGGTCCAGCAGCGCGCCCTTGGCGATACGGATCCCGAGGGCCGCGGCCAGGCGGGCGCCGGGACCGCCCGCCAAGCAGAGCGCGGTCGAAGCGAGCATCGACCGCAGCACCTGCGTCTGCCGGGCATGCGGCCTGGTCAGCCCCTCGATCTGCTCGGCGAACGCAACGGCCGGGCACCGGCTGCTCAGGCACTTGAACCGGCGCACGGTCAGCTTGATGACCACGGCTACCGGCCACGGGCGCGTCGCCGAGCCGACGGACGCACCGGCCGTGCACCCGCCACGATGGCATACCGCATCCCGGGCACCTCACCGGAGACGTCTGACACCCCGCGCGAAGCGTGATGCCCCAGGCCGTTCGCTTGATCGACTCGATGACAACACCGAACAGATGCGGCAAAAACAGCCCCAACACCACTGAACCGCACACCCGGAGACTGCCCAGCTACATCGCTTGCCGTAACCGGCCCTCGTCAGATTGTCAGTACCGCCATGTTGGAGAACAGCGCCCCCAAGCGCTGTCCTCGCCAGCTTCACCGTCTCGATGATCCCCAAGAGGAACAACCGCGGCACGGAGATTGAGCTTGGTCATCCCCAACGAGGACCTCACCAGCTGGAAAGCCACCACTCTGAAGCCGACCCTAAACAGGCTCGGAACTCTTCGGCCCGTCCCATGGCCGAACTCGCCTCACGCGGAGCCATCACCGTCGGCATCGACCAGAGCTCCGACATGGTCCGCCTCGCCTCGTCCGCCAGCACGACCTCGACGAACCCCTCACCTGGGCCGCCGACGCCAGCTTCGACATCGTCCTGCTCGCCCTGGTCCTCCACTACGCCCAGAACCGCGTCCGCCCCCTGACCGAACTCGCCCGTACCCTGCGCCCTGGCGGAAGGATCATCATCTCCACCAGCCACCCCACCGCGGACCGGCTCGCTGACGGCGGCAGCTACTTCGCCGCCCACCACGCCGAGGAATCCTGGTCCAATGGCATGACCCACCGCTACTGGCGCCAGCCCCTCCAGGCCTGGTTCGACGAGTTCGCAGAAGCCGACCTCACCGTCGACCGCCTCGTCGAACACCAGCCCGCGGCCTCGATGGCCCGTGCCCACCCGGCCGTACACGAAAAGCTCTCCCGCCAGCCTGGCTTCATCGTCTTCCAACTCCGTACTCAGGGAACGCCTTAGGCTCCGTCCTGAACCGCCACGATTCCCGCATCGGAGTAGCGCCCATGCAGAACCGCCCCACCCTTGTCGTCGTCAGCGGCCCGCCCGCCACGGGGAAGAGCACGCTCGCCCGCGTCCTCGGAACACAGCTGGGCTGCCCCACGATCATTCGGGACGAGATCAAACAGGGCGTGGTGATGAACAGCCCGGATCACCGTCCCGACAGAGACGATCCGCTCAACATTCCTGCCTGGGAGACGTTCTTCAACACGATCACCGTCCTCCTCAAGGGGGGTGTCACCGTCGTTGCCGAGGCTGCCTTCCAAGACCGGCTCTGGCGTCCGGGCCTGGAACCCCTCTTGGACCTTGCCGACATCCGCGTCGTCCGGTGCGCCGCTCCCACCTCGACCATCGTCGACCGGATCACCGAGCGAGCACGGACAGACAGTCACCGAGTGGCCCACGGCGATACAGCTCTCCTCGCGGATACGGAAGCCGGAGCGTACGACCCTGCGCAGTTCGTACCCATCAGCCTCGACGTGCCGACACTGGTGGTGGACACATCTGACGGATACAGCCCGGGAACCGCTGAGATCGAAGCGTTCCTGCTACCTCGCAGGCCTTGGTAGAGGTAGGGCCCTGACATCGCGGTCGCGCCACTCGACCGCGACACGAGCCAGACATGCGGGTGGCGGGTCTCGACGAGTTCGGTCCCGCCTGTGGCTCTATAGGCGACAAGTGACTCCAGTCGGAAGGCGAGTTCTGACTCCACCTCGCGTGGGTGGAGTTCGCGTTGATGGGATTTGGCTCCAGTGGAGGGCTGGTCGTGGGAGCATCGGGGTGCTAGCGAGCGTGAGGGGACTTCAGTGCCCGGCTCCAAGGTCGAGTTGTATGCCGCGATCCGTCGTGATGCGCGGGAGTTGGGTCTGTCCAGTCGCGCGCTGGCGTTGAAGTACTCGGTGGGGCGGCGCACAGTGGCTCTCGCGCTGGAGTCGGCGTGGCCCACTGCTCGGAAGCGGATGCCGCCGAGGGGTTCACGTCTTGATCCGTACAAGCTGGCCATCGACGGGATGCTGCGGGCTGATCTGGACGCTCCGCGCAAGCAGCGGCATACACTCACGCGGATCTTCCACCGGTTGCTCGACGAGTACGGCGCTGAGGAAGTGTCGTACGCGATGGTCCGTGACTACGTCTTCGACCGGCGCCGTGAGATCCGGGTCGAGGACGGCCGCGGGCCGCCGGCCTCGTTCATCCCGCAGACCCACCGCCCGGGCGATGAGGCGGAGGTCGATTTCGGGGACGTGTGGATCAACCTGGCCGGCACTCTGACGAAGTGCTTCCTGTTCTCGCTGCGGCTTTCGTACTCGGGGCGGTCCGTCCACAAGATTTTCGCGTCCTGCGGGCAGGAGGCCTTCCTCGAAGGCCACGTCCACGCGCTGAACACGCTCGGCGGCGTCCCCTACGGCAAGATCCGCTACGACAACTTGCGGGCGGCGGTCGCCCAAGTCCTGGGCCTGACCCGGCGCCGGGTGGAATCCGAGCGGTGGACCGCATTCCGCTCGCACTATTCGATCACTAGCTTCTACTGCCACCCAGGCATCGAGGGCGCCCATGAGAAGGGCGGGGTCGAGGGACAGATCGGCTGGTTCCGCAGAAACCACCTGGTCCCCGTCCCGCAGGTGGACACCCTCGCGGAACTGAATCTGCTGGTCGAGCAGTGGGACCGGCAGGACAACGATCGCCGGATCCGGCTCCGCCCCAAGACCATTGGCGAGTACTTCCAGGCCGAGCACGCGCTGCTGGTGCCGCTGCCTGACGAGGTCTTCGAGACGGGGTTCGTCTCCTCGGTGCGGGTGGACCGCTACGGGCAGGTCTCGGCCCGCTCCAACCGGTATTCGGTGCCGGTGCGGCTGATCGGCCAGATGGTGCGGATCGTCCTTCACGCCTCCGAGCTGGTCGTCTACGACGGCTCCAAGGAAGTGGCCCGGCACGAGCGGCTGATCGCCAAGGGCGGATCCCGCCTTGACCTGGACCACTATCTCGAGGCCCTGGTCCGCAAGCCCGGCGCCTTTCCCGGCGCCACCGCGCTCGAGCAGGCCCGTTCGGCCGGCAAGTTCACCCCGGTCCACGACGCGTGGTGGCAGGCCGCATGCAAAGCCCACGGCGACCCCGAGGGCACCCGGGCCCTGATCTCGGTCCTGCTGCTGCACCGGCACATGGCCCACGAGGACGTGGTCGCCGGGATCGCGGCTGCGCTGAAGGCCGGCGCACTGACCGCGGACGCCGTCGCGTTGGAGGCCCGCAAAGCAGCCGACACCGATGCCGGCGTGCCCGCTCCGCACCAGGAACGGATCACACGCCCGGCGGAGGGCGGGGCGACGGTGACCTCGCTGACCGCGCGCCGGCTGGCCGCGCTGCCGCCCGACCCCAGGCCGCTGCCGTCGGTGGCCGCCTACGACGAACTGCTGCGGCTTCGCCGCCGGCACGCCGGACCATCCGCCCAACAGGGGGAATCATGAGCGCAAAGCGCAACCGGGGACTGACCGAGGAAGCCGCGGACGCGGCCGTGGACCAGGCATGCCGGATGCTGCGGCTGCCGACGATCCGGGCCCAGTACCCGGAACTGGCCGCAGGCGCCGCACAGGACCAGATGACCTACCGCGGGTTTCTGGCCGAGCTGCTGATGTCGGAATGCGACGACAGGGCACGGCGCCGCTCCGAGCGGCGCATCAAGGCGGCCGGCTTCCCGCGCGACAAGTCCCTCCGGGCCTTCGATTTCGACGCGAACCCGGCCATCGACCCTGCGGCCATCCACACCCTGGCCTCCTGTGACTGGGTCAAGAAGAGCATGCCGCTCTGCCAGATCGGCGACTCCGGGACAGGGAAGTCACACCTGCTGATCGCGCTCGGCACCGAGGCCGCGATGCACGGCTACCGGGTTAAGTACGTCCTCGCGACCAAACTCGTCAACGAACTCGTCGAAGCAGCCGACGAGAAACTCCTCGCCAAGACCATCGCCCGCTACGGCCGCGTCGACCTTCTCTGTATTGACGAGCTCGGCTATATGGAACTGGACCGGCGCGGTGCCGAACTCCTCTTTCAGGTTTTGACCGAGCGCGAGGAAAATAGCTCTGTGGCGATCGCCTCCAACGAATCGTTTGGAGGCTGGACGAAAACCTTCACCGATCCCCGACTCTGCGCGGCCATCGTGGACCGCCTCACCTTCGGCGGCAACATCATCGAGACCGGCACTGACTCCTACCGCCTGGCCGTCACACGAGCCCGCGCCGAAGCGGCCGCAGCCGTCACGAGCTGACATCTGTCCAGTTCACGGGGGGCTAAGTGCGTTGTGGCAAACCGGATTTCGTTCGAGGCATGCGGGCACGGGTGATCATCTGGACGGAGGTACGGGTGCGACCGTGGGCATGAAAGAACGGGCCCCATGGTAGTGACGCGGTTACGACACCCAGCACGCCCAAGGAAGCCCGTTGCCCGATCAGTTGAGCAGTATCTCTGTGTCTTCGTCCACCGCGGTCACTCCTGGGTGTGACTGCTACGTGCACCGGTTCGGTTCGATCGTTCCGGGGCGGCGGGCGGCCTGCTATCCGAGTGACATGACGGATGCGGAGTGGGCCGAGGTCCGTTCCGCGATGCCGGTGCCGGCCTGGCTCCTCAAGCAGGGCGGGCGTCCCGAGGGGTATTGCCACCGCGAAATACTCGATGCGGTGCGCTACCTGGTCGACAATGGTGTGAAGTGGATGGCTCTGCCGGTCGATTTCCCGTACTGGCGGGCGGTTTACGACTTCTTCCGCCGCTGGCGGGCCTACGACTACGTGCGTGAACTGCATGAACGGCTGCGTCGCACGGCCAGGGAACACGAAGGGCGGAACGCCGAGCCATCCGCGGGGATCATCGACAGTCAGTCGGTGGACGCCTCCGAGACCGTCGGTGCGGAAAGTCGCGGATACGACGGCGGGAAATCACGTGACGGGCGCAAGCGTCACATCCTGACCGACACCGAGGGCCTGCTCCTGGAGGTCACTGTGACCACAGCCGATGTGCACGACTCCAAGGCCGCTCCCGCGCTGCTGGAGACATTCATGGACCAGCCGCGCCGGCTGCTGAAACTGGTGTGGGTCGACAGCGCCTACCAGGGCCCTGCCCTGGCCAAGGCGTTCGCCCGGCACGGAGTGCGGATCGAGGTCGTGCGCCGATCCGACGGACACCGCGGATTTGTCGTGCTGGCCCGCAGGTGGGTGGTGGAGCGAACGCTGAGCTGGCTCTCCCGCTCACGCCGCCTCAACCGCGACCACGAACGCCGCCTCGACCACCACGCCCAGATGGTGTGGTGGGCCGCTGTGATCAGGCTGTCCCGGCGCCTGGCCGCGGACGCCCCGCGCTGGCCGGAGAAGCGTCCCGGCCGACTGCCCCGGGCGCGGGCATGAACCGTCCGTCCTTCGCCCGCACCAGCCAGCCCCGCTTCTCCAGCACGTAGGCACGGTGCCGGATCTTCTCCACCTCGTTCTTGATCTCCGCTTCCCGGCCCACCGCCCGCGTCAGCTCCACTCCGTTCACCGGCCCCGAGGCAGCCACCACCGCGGCGAACACCTCCCGATACAGGCCGCTGAGCACCTCTTCACCCATGCCCGATCGCCGCACCGGCGGCCTCTCGCCATGCCCCGCGCCGGGGCCGCTCGATCCCACGGCGGCAGCCGTCTCACCACCAGACGGCACGGAAACCGGCGTAATCACGGGGCTCTCCTCGGCCAGCACCGACACGAGTTCCTCACGCCCCACCCGGGCCCGCTCGACTCGCTCCCGCGCGGCATCCACCTCCGCCTGAGCCTGCTCCAGGACCTCCGTCCAGGACTCCAGATCCTGCCTCGCCCGCGCCTCACGCTGTTCCATCAACCCCAACACCGACGGCATCGCACCCTCCTCGATCCATAACAAGCCGTCCGCTGCCTGCCCCTACCCCGCCCCGGTCATGCCCCGCACACGAAGAAGTCCCTGCTCATCGAACAGGGACTCCCTTTGCCACAACGCACTAAGAACTCGCGTAGATAGGCGGTGGGCTGTTAGGTGCTGATGGATCACGGGCGCTGTGACGGGCTGTGACGAGAGGGCTGTCAGGGCAGTGGCAGCAAGGTGAGGGCTTGGATCCGCGACGCTGCGAAATCACTGCCGCAGCGGGGGCAGCCGTTGATCAGTTGGTGTGCTCCGATATGCCGTCCGAAGATCGGGAGTCCGGTGTCGGGGTAGACGGCTCGGAAGCGTGCCGTGCAGGCGTGGCAGGTCAGGAAGTGGATTTCCGCGAGGACGACCTCTTCCAGGACATGCGGGTCCGGTGCGGCGTTCTCGGTGAGGCTGGGTGCGGGTCGGTTCGCGGGCCAGACCGCCACGTAGGGAGCCTCTGGTCGCAGGTGCGGCCGGAGGAGCGCCGGGCGGAAACGGCACTCGACATGTTCGAGGGCTACAGCGATGGGTTGCAGGGTTGTGGGGACGGGCTCATGGGGGGCGAACACCTCAAGTTCGCCCCAGGGCAGTGCGAATCGCCGCATGTGTTGTCCTGTCGTCCGGTGATGTCATTGTCGCTGACGCCGTGGGCGGGGAGGTCACGGACGCCGGCGGGGGCGCTCGTCCCAGCGGTGGGTCGTCCAGGCCCGGCGGATGAGGCTGCGGACAGTGATGATCGTGTCTGCCAGATCGAAGAAGGCGTCGATCGCGATGGTGCGGCGCTCGAAGCAGCGGGCAAGGCGGTGGAAGGCGTTTTGCCAGGCATGGGTGCGCTCCACGTGCCAGCGCCGGCTCGCCTGGATCGGCGCCTTCTCGCCCTTGTGGGCAATCTGGCCGCGGAAGCCTCGTTCGGCAAGGAGTGCACGGGTCTTGGTCGAGTCGTAGCCGGCGTCCAGATGCACGGTGATCTCATCGGGCAACGGGCCGAGATCGCCCAGACGGTCCAGAGTGGAGGCCAGCAGCGGGGAGTCGTGGCGGTTCGCACCGGCCAGAAACCGGCCCAGCGGAATTCCGTAGCCGTCGACCATCCCGGAGCGCTTCATGCCCTGCTTTCCGCGGTCGACCGGCGAGCGCCCGGCCGCCTCGCCGCCGCCCGGCGCTTTGGTGATGGCGCCGTCCACCGCGATCTCCTCCAGCACGAGACCGACGATCCGGTCGTAGCCCTCGAGCGCGATCTGCTTGAACCGGCTGAACACCCCGAGCCGGATCCACTCGTCGCGACGGCTTCGGATCGTGCTGGCCGAGCACGTGGCGTCGGCTATCGCCTCATAGGAACACCCGAAGCGCAGCAGCTGCAGAAGCTTGTCGAACACGATCCGGTCGCCGATACGCGGACGATGACACCGCAGCGGATGGTCCGGGTGGTACACCGGCCGCTCGGGCAGCAGCACCGAAAATTGGTCCCACAGCGGTTCGGTCAGCCATGATGGCAGGACAGGCACAGGTCTCTCCGGTGGTCACAGAGCGTCGCAACTCCATGATCGCCAAGACCTGTGCCTGTCGTGTCGCCAGGGTCCGACAACGCCTATCCGCGCGAGTTCTAAGTCCTGTTTGCTTCGTCATCTGCAGGCGCTTGTGGATGGTCCACGGTGGTGCCGTCTGGATTCAGCCCGAAGGCGGCCGAAAGAACGGCAGGGAGATTCGCTTCCGGAAGTGCGGCACGTATTTCAGCCAGTACCTGAGGGAAGTCTTCGTCGTCGATGAAGCCCATGTATTCCTGGCGCAGTCGGTAAATGGTCTCGACAAGCTCGGGCCGTAGTTGCATCCAGGCACGCGACGAACGGATCTGTTCGTCGACCTGGTCCATGAACCAGCGCATGACTTCGTAGGGGACTTCCAGGTGACGCCCGCGAGGGTCGAAACACACCGTCGGTTCTCGTGCAGGATCCTCGTCGGGGACGACTGCGGTCACAAGGTGGAGTTGCTCGGCGGCGAGCTCCAGTTCCAAGTACCAGGCGTCATCGGCTACGGAGTACATCGCGGTGATCGCGTAGTGGCCATTGGGGTGTGGGAGGGGCATGGCCGCATGCTTTCACGCTCGCCAAGGCGGGGCGTCGCGAGCCCTACCGCCACAGCTCGGACCGGCTTGATCCACCGGTCCGGGACGTCGACCAGCATCCAGAACGGCCGAAATATCACCCGCTCACGCATCCGAGGTGGAGTCACTTCTCTGGGCGGATGCGGGGAAAGGCTTGTCCGCCGTATTCACCGCTGCGAAAGGGGTCCACAGTGGCCAAGGAGATGCCCGAACCTGAGTCGACTACTACCGGGGGCGGGGGAGGGCGGGGTGGCCCGGCGCTGCCGCGTAGGTCGAAGAATCCGATCACGTACGCGAAGGGACCGGCCCCCGACTCGAACGCCGACGGCGGGAGCAGCACCGGGAAGGGTTCGACCGATACCGGGGTGCAGACGCCGGAGAAGGCGGGTGGCCTGGAGCTGCCGCATACGTCGAACAACCCGGAGGGCGGCCGGGTGCTGCCGCGTATGCCGAAGAACCCGGCGGGTGGCCCGGAGCTGCCGCGTAAGAAGGCCGGCGGCAGCAGCAGCTAGTCCACGGGCAGCAGAGCGACAGTGAGTGCGGGCCGCCGGACCGGGTGGCGGCCCGCACTGCGTTCACTCCTCGCCGGGGTCGGGGCTCCAGTCGGCCGGCCCACCGCCGCAGGAACTTCAGAAGATCGCCGGGACCGAGGGCGCGGCCGAGGATCTCGCCGTCGACGCGGACGCGGCGCCCGCCCTGGGCGTCCGGTGGGTAGACGATGACGCGCAGGTCAGGGCTCATCCCTCCACCTGCCGGTACCCGGTCATTCGAGCACTCCGAGGGCGGTGTCGGGGCGGCAGTGGATGCAGGCCGGGCACGCCCTCGGTCAAGTGTCGGCGTATCTGTTCCGGGCTGGCGGGGGCGCAGCGTTTGCCGGTGTTCCAGCAGTCCCCGGTGTGCAGCTGTGTGGGGAGTCGGCCGGCGCCGATGCCGCGCTCGACCAGCCACGCGGGCGGCTCCTGCGGTGGCGCCGGTTTCCGGGCGGTGGCGGTCTCGCGTTCCTCGACCGTGGCGAGGGCCGCCTCCGCGCGGTTGAGTTCGCCGCGGAGGTAGGTGATCGAGGTCTGGAGCCGGGGAGGGTCCGGCGGCAGCACGGACACGGTGGTCAGCCCTCGTTCTGTGCCTGCCGGGCGGCGCGACAGGCCGTGCACAAGGGGTTGGCAGGCGCGCCGCACTTCGCGCACACCGTGTGGCACGCCCCGCCCCCGCCCCGTGAAGGAGCACCAACCCATGGCCCGCATCTCCATCAAGGTCGAACCGCTCCACGAAAACGGCACCGTCTGCCTCCACGCCGTCAGCCCCTCCGGCAAGCCCCGCGACCCGAACTCCGGCTGCACCGGTCGCCGCTCCTACCGGGTCCAGTGCAGCGCCTGCGGCACCGTCGGCACGCCGCACGGCCTGCGCGTCCTGGCCGAGCCCGAGCAGACCAAACACCGCGGGCAGCACCCGACGGCCCTCGCCAACCGCTGACCACCGCACCCGCCCGCCCTCGAACGGCGGCACGCAGCACCACCCCTGTTCGGCCCGGGGCGACCGCCGGCTACGAGCCCGGCCGCCCCGGACCCCTCCCACCACGAAGATCGGAACGCGATGCTCACACAGCTCTGGGTCGGCACCTACCACGGCACCCACGACGGACAACACGTCGCCGTCACCACCACACGGAACGACGAGCAGGACCTCCCCTACGGCCTGCAGTGCACCTGCGGCCTCACCCAGCGCTTCACGGATCCGATCGGCATGGACCGCGCCGAACCCGCCCCTTCCCCGAGACGGAGACCGCCCGATGAAGCGCCTCTCTCACCGCTGCGCCACGCCCGGCGCCCTCAGCCCCGAAGACCAGGCCGTCGTGGACGAATACCGAGCGATGCTCGCCGCCGTAGACGTCGTCCTGTGGATGTAGCCATGGTCCGCGATCGTCGCTTAGCCTGCCCCGATGGGTACACCGGGGGGACAGCAGAACGTCGGCCGCCGCCAGGTCCTGAAGCTGGCGACCGGTGCGGTTGGCGGGCTCGCCCTCACCACCTCCGCGTGCGACGTCATCGGCGGCGCACCGGAGGAGGCCAAGCCGCTGGCTCGCACGCCGCTGTGGACCTTGGCTCTGCTGGACAAGGACGGCAGCGGCAAGGGTTTCGACCACGTGGTGCATCAGGACGGCGTGCTCTACGTCAGGTCGAAGAACGAGGGGCTGTACGCGATCGACGCGGCCACCGGGCGCGAGCGCTGGCGGGCGCCCTTGGCCGGCGCCCTCCCCGGCGCACCGGCCGTGACGTCGCGTGCCGTGTTCGTCGCCACGGACGGCGGCGCCGTGCACGCGCTGCGCACCGCAGACGGCGAGCAGATGTGGCGCCAGGCCCCGGCAAGCCGCCTGCGTGAGCCCAGCGCGGGGGCCGTGTGGACCAGCGGTTCCGTCGCCCTGGTCAGCTTTCTGCCGCACACCTACGACGATGATCCTGACCCGCCGCCCATTGCCCTGTATGCACTCGACACGAGGAACGGGGACCTGCTGTGGCACACCGAAGCCTCGATCCTGGAAGTGCGCGACGGCCTCGCGTACGTCAACCCGCCGGACAAGAGCCTGACCGCACTCGACCCCCGCACCGGCGCTGTCCGCTGGTCGGCACCGCCGGAGAAGTCGGGGGGCCGGTGCACCTTGGACGCCTACGCCGCGGGATTGCTCTTCGGGCGCGACGGCAACGTCGGCATCGGCTCGAAGCTGGTGGCGTACGACCCGCGCACCGGCGACGTCCGCTGGACCGCACCAGCGGCGCACGCCTCGGTGGCGGTGGCGCACGGCGACGCCGTCTATATCAGCGCGCCCGGCCGACGCCGGGGCGACCAACAGGAGCTACAGGCCTTCGACGCCACGTCAGGCAAGCGCCGCTGGACCGCGCCCGCCTTCTCGACCACGCTCAACGAAAGCCCCGACATCGCCGCTGACAGGGACTGCGCGTATCTGAGCTGGAGCGAGGACAGCATCGACGAGGACCGCACGACGCTGCGAGCCTATGACGCGCACACCGGGCGTGAACGCTGGCGCAGTAGGCGCCCTGACTCCTCCTATGCGGCGGACGTGGCCCCCGGGAATCTCCTGTTCATCTGCTACTTGCGGGACTGGTACTGCTATGACACCAGCACCGGCAAGGCCCTCTGGCGAGTCAGTGCGGGAGAGAGTACCTCGGGCCCCCCGCCACTCGCCGCCGACGGCCTTCTGTACTTCGCGAACGACGAAGGCGTACACGCCCTCCGCCTCTGACACCCCGCCGCTGCCCGCGCTACCCACACCGGCACGGCGGCTACTGGTGGGACGGCACCACCTGGCACAGGCCCGGCGTGGTCTTCGACGGCGCCTACGAACGCTACGACGGCCGCCCCGTCCAGGACGCGCTCACCGTCACGGCCGCGGACCTCCTGGTCCAACCCGCCAACCCGGGCAAGGTCGGTGCCGCCACCATCGCCGGGTTCACTGCGCCCACGACGGTCTTGCCCAACTGGCGTGACCATCCGGCGCTGTGGGCGGAGCACCGCCGGCGCGTGCCGGACGCGGACGGTCCTGGCGCCGGGCTCGTGGGTCACGCTGTAGACGTGCCGGCGCCCGGCCTTGAGGGCTGCACCCATCTCGTTCAGGCCCCGGCCGTCCTCGTCGTTGCGCAGGTGCCGTTGCCGGACCGGCGGACATCCAGGTGCTGCATCCCCCGGACGGAGTGGAACGCGGTGCCGAACCACTCCGTCGGCTGCCCGCCCTCACCGCGCGGGCTGCGCGGCTTGTGCTGTCCCATCCTGTGCCTCGCAGACGTGACCCGTGCACGGGCCGATCGGTCCGCTGAGCCCCGGCCCGCAGGAGGGTTACACCGGAAGGGGGCTGGACAGTTGTCCGCACGGTTGCACTAGGCGGGGGACCGGAGGTACTACCGGAGGTGTGAACCCCCGACGCTGGTGATCTTCCGTTTGCACAGGTCAGATGCCGTGGGCAAGCCTCCGTCGAAGACGACACGTGCCGCATCGTTCCGGGACCCTCGCTGCCCAGGCCGCAGGGCTATCTGGTGGCTGCTTGTGACGTCCGTGTGCTGCTGTGTGTCGGCGGGAATGCCGGGTCGGCGAAACGGTTCGCCGCAGTGCCGCCCGCCGAGAGGAACCCGCTCATGAGCACCCCCGCCCCCCGCCCCTCGGTCGCAACCTGGGTTCCTTCCCGACCGTGCATGCGCTGCCATCGAACATATTGCCGATATGGGGCCGGTGGGAATCCACTTTCTCTGGGGTGGGACAGCTGTCGTGGGACGTGGGGTGAGGTGGGTTCGTTGATCCCCCGGGACTCGTTCTCGGGGGTTGTGGCTCTGCGGCGGGTTGTTGCACGACTCAGGAGTTGCTGATGCGGGCGTTTCCCGTGATGATGCCGTCCGGGCAGAGGTACTGAAGGGTCCTTGATGGCGACCACCGCCCGCGCGGACGCGATGGACGCCGACACCGTTGGAGTACCTACTGGTCGCGATCCTTGACCGTGAGCGGCCGGATCCCGCGGCAGAGCTGATGGAGCAGTCCTCCGGGCAGGTCGGGAAGCAGGTCAGCGCGAGACGGCCTTCGGTGCTCTCTCGCGTGCGGATCAGGGTCTGCTCGGCGACTCTGGGGACATGAACAGCAGAAGCCCGGGGCAGGATCCGGCAGCCTCGGCGGTCCGAGCCGACTACACGGGTGCCATCTACGGCTCGCTGCTCGCCGCGTCCGTGGTGGTCGGTGCCGGAACGCCCGGAACGTTTCCTCGGCTGCAACTCGTCCTGCTGCTGCTGTGCACCGGTGTGGTGTTCTGGGCCGCACACGTCTTCTCCCGACTTTTCGGGGTCCGGATGGTGCACCACTTGAGTTGGGGCGTGGTCCGCCGTACGTGCAGGGAAGAGCGCCCGATCATCGAGGCGGCTGTCCCACCGGCCGTCGCCGCGGCCATCAGCCCACTCTTCGGGCTGGGACCTCAGGGGATGGCATGGCTGGCACTCGGGGTCGCTCTGGCCGGACAGGTGGGCTGGGCGGCCTTGGCCGCCAGCCGCGTCGGCGCCCCGCGCGGACTGATGGTGATTGCCGGTGCGATCAATCTGTTCCTGGGGTTGATCATCGTGCTTCTGAAGGTTGCGCTTCAGCATTGAGGGCCTGCCGCCGTGACCCCCTCGGCAGGTCCGAGAAACTCGGCTGGGTCGTCGCGAGGTGGAGCGGGTCCGCAGCGGCATGCCTCGGGGAGGGAACGCCAGTGCCGCGGGGCGCCCATTCGCCTGTTCCGGTCCTGCACGGGAGAGGCGGCCGCGTTGTGGGAGGGCTGCACGATGTTTGAGCCCTGTCCGAACACCGGCGCCGGGCGGCAGGCTGACCGCCTTCTACCGTGAGAACACGGTGTCCAGTCGTCCTTCATGCTGACGACGATCCAGCCGAGTTCCTTTGCTTCGGCCAGGGCGGTGTCGGGAGTACCGCAGGGGCGGGGAGGGCGGGACGGCTGGTCCGGCCGCGTGCTGGGCCGCGTAGGCCGCCACCGGGCACACGAACCACCGGTCGGCTTCCTGCGGCGCTGCGGCGCTGCGGGCACGGGCGCGTACGCGCTGTCGTCAGGCAGGCGGAGCGGCGGGCGTTGCGGGGGAACGGCTTCGCCGACGTCGCGGTCCGGAACCGGAGAGATGCGTCCGGCGCTCAGCAGGACCAGGTCGATCAGCAGACCACCAGCCGCCGCTCGTCCGACCTGCGTACGTCGTCGTACGGCACCGGACGCGCCGTCCGTGGCGAGCAGCACGACTTCCTCCGTGGCGAGCAGCACGACTTCCTCGGCCAGCGTCAGCCCCGTACCCGCTCCCTTCGCTGCAGTTGCCCGCGGATCACACTCCGGAGCGAACCCCGCCGGAACCGGACCTCCTACAGCAGTGCGTCGCGTGCCCCGGTACAGCCACACCACACCCGCGGCGTCCTGCGCCACCAGGTCCGCCCGTCCGTCGTCCATCAGGTCACCCGGGCCCGACAGCGAGCGGTAGATGCCCCAGCCCGCACCGATCCGGGTACGGGCACGGAACGGGTCGGTGAGGTTCCCGGCGCCCGCGCGCAGCCACAGCACCCCGGCCCGGTCCCGCGCCACCAGGTCCGGGTTCCCGTCACCCGTCACGTCGGAGGCCCCGACGATCCGGTCGTACCGCTCCCAGCTGCCATCGAGGGTGGTCCGGTCGCCGAACTGCCAGTTCGGACCGGTCCGCCCCTCGTACACGTACAGGTTCCCCTTCGGGTCGCGGGCCAGCAGGTCCGCCGCCCGGTCAACCGTCACATCGGAAGCGCCGACCAGTTCGTCGTACGCGTTCCAGCCGCCGCTGACCCGGGTCCGCGGGACGAAGCCGTCGTAGCGGTCCATCCCGTAAAACCAGAGCACGCCCGACCGGTCCCGGCCAACGACCCCGTCGCCTGAGTTCCGCCCCGTGACCGGGGACAGCTTCACCAGCCGGTCGTACCGCCCGAAGCCCTTGCCGACCAGGTCCGTGGGCTTCTTCTCGAACGGCGCTGCCCCATCGCCCAATCTCACGGTGCGACCACAGCCGGCCGTCCTTGCCGCGCGCCAGCAGGTCGTGCCGGCCGCGCACCGGGCGGCGGCTGCCCACCGCGAACTGCCCCACGGAGGCCGGGTTGCACCGGTCCTCGTTCCACACCCGGAGGGTGGCGGCCGCCCTGATCCTCCAGGGCCGCCACCCTCCGGCCGCGCCTTCAGCCGGTACGACACCGTCACCTCGTCCGGCCGCCGCACCGTGCAGACGATGCTCGGCCCGTAGGCCGTCAACCCGCCGTGGCACGTGACGCACTTCGCTGGGCCCGTCACCGATCGCGATGCCCGGCTCGTTCCCGTCCCAGGGCCGCTGCCCCTTGGCCGGCGCGAACGAGATCTCCAGCTCCGTCGCGTCCACCACGTTCATCTTCACGGCCTACCGGACCGAGCCGCCCGCCTTCAGGCCGCGCGTTCAGATCCACCACGTTCCGCGCCACGTGCTCCGCCGTCTTCACCGTCACGGTCCGGGCCGCGTGCCGGCCGTCCTCGGTCCGGGCCGCCGCCGTCTGCGCCTGCCGGACGGCCCGCTCCACACTGCCGCCCTCCGGCACCAGCACCCGCTGGTCGATCCGCAATCTCGCCGATCACCTGCGACGCAACCTAGCCAGGCATGTCCGGATCGGCCGCGAGACCCTGCGCTGTCTACTGGCCCGCCGCGGGATCTCCTTCCAGAGGACGAAGACCTGGAAGGAGTCCCCGGACCGGACTTCGACGCCAAGCTGGAGCGGATCGACTACCCCGTCAACGAGCGGCCCACCCGCACGTTCGCCTTCGACGAGTTCGGCCCGCTGGGCATCCGCCCGACCGGCGGCTGCGCTGGCGCAACCGACATGCCCGCCACCCCGACCGTCCTGGCCGCCCAACGACGCGAGCGTGCCCGCATCCGCAGCGAGAAGGCCTTCGCTGGGGCGGGCGCCAGAACCACGAGTCGAAGCTTCCCAGGGCCTGCAGGGCTGGTGCGAGTCCGTATCGAAGCTCGCAATGGACCTGGACGTAGTGGTCGTGTTCGCCGTGGCTGTCGGCGATCTCGAACTGTCGGGTGAGGTCCAGTGTGAACGTCGGAGGACCGTCGAACGAGTAGGTCCCGTACTGGAATAGAAGGCCATCAGCATCGGGTGTGTCCGGGACGCCGAACAGCCGTCGGCCGAATCGGAGGTAGGCAAGCCAGGCGTCTTCCGTGTCAATGTCAGCAAGCGCCCGCCGCCCGGCCTCCAATTCGCCCTCAAGCAGTCCCACGGCCTCGTCCATCGACGGTCTCCGCGTCATGCCCACCCCCCCTCGTCCGCCGCTGCGGGGGCTCAGCGCACTCAACCGGCGAACCTTCCCGGTCACAGCACTAGGGGAGGCCGGTTCGCTGCCGGAACGGAATCCCGTTGATCACGCGACGGTGGCATTGCCAGAGTCCACCCCGCCCGCGATTCGCCGGCGAGTGCGGCTCCAGCCGAGCCCACTCTTCATCCGAAGGATCTCCCCGCTTCATACCACCCGAAACGAGCTCCCAGCAGGAGCGTCACATGACCCATCGGATACGACCTAGCCCTCTCGCCATTTGTGCAGAAAAGCAATGGAATTAAATCAAATTCCGTCAAGCAATTCCACTGTGACGTGTTTCCTTTTTCGAATGCGCGGCAGTAGTCGCAGCGGGCCGGCTCCACTAACCACCCCTTACCCCCGACGGGGTGCGAGCCATTTGTCATGCATTCGCAGGACCGTGGACGCAACCAAAAGAGTGCCTCCCATCCCTCAAAGGTGAGATTGACCCTTACGGGGGGCAGGTCTGGAGTTGCTCACGTCACCCAACGGGAGCCTCGCCCAATCGAAAGGAATTCAGGATGCGAACGAACACCACCGTCCGCCGTACCCTAATCGCCGCGCTCATCCTCTCCGGTTATGCGCTGACCGTCCCCGCGGCCTACGCCAGCCCCACCCTCAGTGTGGCCGTCGCCTCTCAGCGAGCCGATGCCGACCAAGTCGCTCTGCTCAAAAGGAGCGTGGCGGAGTGGAACCAGTGGCGTACGGACAACCCCAGCGTCAAGCCCGACCTCACCGAGGCTGACCTCGCCGGGGCGAACCTCCTTGGGGCCGACCTCTCTGCCGCGGACCTCACCGACGCCACCCTCACCGACACGAACCTCACCGAGGCGAACCTCAGCGAGGCCAAGCTCACCGGCGTGAAGGCAACAAGCGCCCTCCTCTTCAGTGCCAACCTCGACAACGCCAACGCCCAGAGCGCCAACTTTGAGGGTGCCAACCTCTCCAGCGCCAAGGCCCGTCACACGGTCTTCGCCAGCGCTGATCTCAGGCGAGCCAATCTCGCCGAGGCCGACCTCGCGGAGGCCGACCTCACCGGCGCCAACCTCGAAGGAGCCAATCTCAACTGCATCAACCACCCCCAATGCACGTCCACCCCTGCCGGGTGACCGTAAGGCGGCTGCGGCACCGCGAGTGACGGGCGCCGGAAGAGCTCTCCCCGTTGTGAGCTGGGAGGGCCCTTCGTCGTGCTGGTGGTGCTAGCGGTGGCCGTTGTGCAGGTAGGGAGAGAACGCCACCGAAGGGTTCACGAAGAGAACCGGGCCGCTGCCCTGTAGCCGGCAGGAAAGGACGTCCAGCACATTCCTGGTGGTCCCCTCTTCGCTTTGCCTCTTCTTGCCGCTGGCCCGGGCCTGGATGCGGCGGAGGAAACCGGCGGCCGTCATCGCCGGCCCGCAGATGGTGCCAAAGTCGCACGAGCAGCTGGCCACGCCACATCAACGGCCCGGCGCTACCCCCGGATGTCCGTGCGGGAACAAGCCCACCCGGATGGCCGGGGACGCTCGTAGCGGTGTTGCCGTCCTCCCGCCGCCATCTGTCCCTGGGGGCCTGGCGGTGTCTGTCGGCGTCCATTCGGGTGTTCCGATCCGGGCTCGGCGGTCTTGGACGAGCTGCTGCCAGCGGGCGCGCACCGTCTCAAGGCCGTCGAGTCAGTGGGCGGAGGAGCCGTTGGGCAGGCGGAGGCCGGCCATGAAGGGTGCGATGTCGGCGTAGTAGGCGTAGTCCCCGGTCCGGGCGAGTTCACGCAGCCGGTCGATGACGGCGCGGACCTTGTCCTCCTCCCTCTGGACGGCGTGGTGGAAGGCAAGGACGAGTTCGAGGACTGCCTCAGCCGCAGTGATGCCGGTGTCGCGGATCTCGGCCCGCAGCGCTCGGGCGGCCTCAAGACCAGGTGGTACGGCCACAGCCCGAAGGGCTGTTCTCGGATGAAAGGCCGCTCGATCAGCCGCTGGGCCGGGGCCTCGTGCGCCAGGCCGCGGTGGCGGTGGCGAGGGTGAGGCCGAAAGCGTCCAGCGGGCTGATGGAGCGCAGGACGTGGCGCTCGTCGGGGGTGAGGTCGGAGAGGGTTCGGGCGATCAGGGCGCCGAAGTCGTGGTCGAAGTCGGAGGGGACCGGCTCTCGGGTACGGCGGATCTCCAAGAAGCGGAGTACCGATAGATCGAGGTAGTGCGGCGGGCCGTGGGCGCGGTCGGTGATGCTCTGCCGGACGGCGGCGTTGATGAGGGGCTGGCCGTCGCGGGAGAGCCGGCGGGCGAGGTAGTCGTCGCAGTCCTCGGGTGAGAAGTCGCCTTTACCGACGCTCGATGTGTGCGGGTGAACTCTGAACTGAGGCGATGTGTCGCGTAGATGTCCGTGACGGTGTTGAGCCGCACATCAAAGCAGCGGCTTTGCACGTCGACGGGTCGTTCACCAACGGTCGATCCGCGCGACCCCGACCTCGCTCACATTCGGCAAGAGCTGAGCGTCACGCCGGTGGCCGGGTGAGTTTGGCGGCCAAGGCGTCCAGGACCCAGTCCAGGCCGGTCGCGAAGGATGTCTCGGCGTCCACGTCCGTGCCGTCGTACACGGCTTTGGCCAGCGCCGGGAAGCGGCCGGTGGCCAACATTCTCGTCACATGAGGGCCGGAGGCGCGCTGCCAGTCGCGCTTGGACAGGCCCGTGGCGCGCTCGGCCCGCAGGTTCGCGATCTCGCGCCTGATCGCGCCGGTGAAGTAGGCGCTGACAGTCTCCACGGCGCGCATGACGGTGTCGATGTCGGCGAGGCCGTCGAGGGCGGCCAGGGTGGCCTCGGTTACAGCGAGGCCGTTCGGGCCCAGGGTCGGGCGGCCGCCGAGCAGGTCGGCCAGCCATTCATGACGGAGAGCGGCCTGCCTGGTGCCATGGGCGAGGATGCACAGCGCCTCCCGCCAGTCACCGGGCTGCTCCTCGGGGAGAACCTCGGCCTGGACGTCGTCCACCATGAGGTCGAACAGCTCCTGCTTGGTGGAGATGTATCCGTACAGCCGCATCGGGCCGGCGTTCAGTCGGGCGGCGACCTTTCGCAAGGACACCGCCTCCAGCCCGCCCTCGTCGGCCAGCGCGATGGCGGCGGCGACGATCCGCTCCCGGTCGAGCGGCACAGGTTGAGCCGGCGGCTCCGGCCGGTCCCACACAGTCATGGTCACACCGTTCTGTTGCGATGCAGAGCAATGGGGAAATACAGTGTATCGACATGAGACACCGTATCGCCGTGGTCGGGAGCGGCCCTGCCGGCCTTACCTTCGCCCGGGTCCTACACCGCCATGGCCACCCCGTCACCGTCCTCGAACGCGATCACGCCCCCGACGCCCGCCCCCCGGGCGGCACGCTGGACCTGCACGAAGGGCTGGGCCAGCTCGCGCTGGACAAGGCGGGGCTGCTGGCGGAGTTCCAGGGGCTGTCTCGCCCTGAGGGGCAGGCGATGCGCATCCTGGACACGGCCGGGACCGTCCTGCGCGACTGGCGACCCCGTCCAGGTGATCGGGCCAATCCCGAGATCGACCGCGGGCAACTCCGTGACCTGCTGCTCGGCCCTCTCGACGTCCGGTGGGGTCGGGGCGTGACGCAGGTGGTGCCGGGAACCCGGGACGGCGTATTGGTCCATTTCGCGGACGGGCGGCAGGAGACGTTCGACCTCGTGGTCGGCGCGGACGGCGCCTGGTCCCGGACCCGCCCGGCAGTCTCGCCGGTGACGCCGCACTACACCGGCGTCACCTATGTCGAGACCTCCCTCGACGGCGTCGACACCCGCCACCCCGACCTCGCCCGGTTGATCGGCGACGGTTCCGTGGCTGTGTACGGCGTGAACCGAGCTCTCGTCGCCCAGCGCAACAGCGGCGGTCACGTCAAGGTGTACGCCCAGTTCCGCGCGCCGCTGGACTGGAACACGAACCTGGACCTGGCCGACGTCGAGGCCGTGCGATCGAGCCTGCTGGCTCTGTTCGACGGCTGGGCCGCTCCCGTCCTCGGCCTCCTCCGCCACGGCACCGCGTTCGTCCACCGCCCCCTCTACGTCCTGCCCGTGTCCCACACCTGGACCCACGTCCCCGGGGTGACGCTACTGGGCGACGCCGCCCACCTGATGCCCCCGTTGGGGGCGGGCGCGAACCTCGCGATGCTGGAAGGCGCCGAACTCGCCGAGTCCATCACTATCGGTCCTGAAGATCTGGACGAGGCCGTTCGTGCCTTCGAGGAACAGATGTGGGCACGGGCCGGCAGGTGGGCGAAGATCACGACGGCCGGTCTGGAACGCCTCGTGAGCCCGGACCCCGCCGAAGCCCTCGCCCTCTTCGACCAGGTCCAGCCATCCTGACTGCCAAGCGCAAGAGCACCAGCACCAGCTCGCCACGGCTTCGCGGGTCAGTACGGCACTGCGCCGGTCCGATCCTCCTCGCGGGTGTGTTCGAGAAGTTGGGATTCGAGGTCGGCGATGCGCTTCTCGGCGAACCGCAGGTTGGAGCGGGCGCCTTCGAGTCGCTCCTGGAGTGAGCGGTGCTCTCACGTCATCTGGTCCAGGCGGCGCTTGAGTGACGCGTTCTCGGTGTGGAGGGCTGGGGCGGAGTCCGCCGGATCACGTGCCGTGGGCGGCTACAGGCCAGAAGCGGGTACGGCGCGTTCCCACTGCTCCTCGAACTCTTCCCGGGTGATCTCCTGGCCTGCCAACTCCGGGTCGAAGAAGTCGACGACCGGCGGGTTGAAGGGCCAGTCGTCAGGTCCGCTCCTGATGCGGCCGCTCCCGTCCTCAGCCAGCTCCACTTCGCGGGTCCGGCGCCCGTCCGATTCAACCTCCATGAGGTAGACCGGGCCGCCGTCGTCCTCGCCGTCCCAGTGGCGCCGCACATACACGATGCTCCTGTCCGCGAGCGCGCCGAAGCCAGGAAGCCCGCGCTGTACGTCGCGTTTGGCCCGCAGGTCGTCCAGACCTGGAGGCATGAGTGGCGCATCGATGTCGACTTCTTCGAGCTTGTCGCCCTCGGCCCAGGTCACCGACTCCTGCCTGGTGACAACCTCGGTCCACGCGAACGTTTCCAGGACCTCCCGGGCCGACCGCGCGTGGACCCACCACCATGAACCGCCCATCCCATAGTCGTGCAGGACGAGGAACCGCGTTTTGGCTGCGGGATTTGAAAGAGTCACAGGACCGGACCCTAACAACGGAGCCGTCAGACCTGTTCAGCTGGTCGGTCCACCTTGGATGGCAACGATCCAGGTTCAGTGACAGCGGACACCGTTCTCATGAGCATCGACCTTGCCCTTCACCAGGTGCCCCGCAACAAGTTCAACACCTGCTGCGCGTTCTCACGGACAAGGACTTCGCTGTGGCACCCGACCGCTGGTCAGCACCCCGGTGGTGGGGAACTTGGGTGTGCAGGTCTGTCTCACCCCAGAGCGTCGGGTGGGGAGATTCGTCGAGCCCCGTCAGAGGTTGGGTGCGGGTCTGCATGGGTGTGGCGTGCCGCGGCTGGTTTGCCGTGGCACGCCCTCGGTTCAGCTGGTGGCAGTTCACGGTCCCGGTGGGTGTGGCTGCCGGGGTGGGTCAGCGGTGGTGGTGGTGTCCGCGGCGGCCCCAGCTTTCGGTGTCGATGACGTTGCCGCGGTTGTCGCGGAGGGTGGCGGTGTCGCGCTCGTCCCAGATCTGGTGGCGGCGGTCCTGGTAGACGTCGCGGTGGGTGTCGCGTCCGTTGCCGGTGTGGACCTTGACGCTGGAGTGGCCGTCGAGGCGGAGGTCCTGGAAGCGGTAGCGGTTGCCGTCGCGGTCGGTGAGGGTGAACCCGCGCAGGTTGACGCTGTGGCGACCGGTGTTCTTCACCTCGACCCATTCGCGGTTCAGGGCGCGTTGGTCGCGCCCGCGGTCGGCGTTCTCGACGTCGCCGATGGCGATGGAGGAGTGCGGGCCGCGGTGGTCGCGCCGGTGGTCGTCGGCGGCGGCCGGTACCGCCGCGGCGCCGATGAGGGCGCCGACGGCCAGGAGGCCGGCGAGAGTGCGGCGGGTGGCGAGAGAAGCAGACATGCGGATGACTCCTTGGGCGGTCAGCCCGGCCCGGCCTCATGCACGCCGGACGGGCTCCGAACAGTTCCCGGCGTCCTGCCGAGGAGCCCCACTCTGGCCCCGAATCACGCCTGAACCGGCGAAAATGGCGCGTGTTGCCCAATGAGGACATATCTGTAACTCTCCCTTGTAGAGGGCATACGTCAAGCCGCATTGACCCCCGGAGGCGGCAGGTCCGATCCCTGCCCAGGAGGCCCATGGACCGCAGCGTCCCGCCTCACCGATGCCGCCGCCCATAGCCCTGCGCCGAACGGGTTCAACGCCTCGTAACAGCCACTTCTGTAATTCCTCCGAACGTCCCCCGACAGCACGACGACATCCGCGACGGAGGGGAGCAACAGATCCGCCAGCCGCCGCGCAACCTCATCCACGGCCCGAACTGTCAGCGCACGGTCTACGCGTATGCCGAAGTGAAGTGGGACGGCCCCGCATTCCGCGAGGTGGACGATCCGACGATCTTCGACGGGGCCAAGCTGCGGTTGCAGATCAAGCAGTCCCGCCAAGGCACCGACCCCGTGGTGGGCGAGCGCGATTTCACCGCGATCGAGGGTCGGCGGGAGGACAGCACGTCGAACGCCGACCACAACGGCCACTACCGCACGCCACGATCAGCCACCGGGCCGGCCCCGGCGCCCTGGCCCGACACGGTTTCTGTTCCTGGACTGGCACGGTGACGGCCGCGGCTACGGACACCACGACTAACTGACCCTCGCCTCTGCGCGGCCATCGTCGACTGGCTCACCTTCAACGGCACCATCATCGAGACCGGCACGGACTCCTACCGCCTCGCCAGCACCCGATCCCGAACCGAACAACCCGCAGCGGGCTGACCCCCTGAAACCGCTGGACTGCTGGTCAGGGCACCTGTCAGGCTCCGCCTTGTGGAGATTCTCGATGTCCTGACCAGCATGGCGAAGACAGGTCGGCTGGGCCCGGTGTTCAGCGGGGCCGGCTGGAACGATGTGACCGCAGCACTCGGCGATCCGTGGGACATCGGAACAATGAGCCGGAACAGAAAGTGGCCGCGACTCTTCGCCTACGGAGACCTTGAGCTGAGTGTCTGCCGCTGCCGCGAGGTTTCCCTCATCTGCGTCCAGACCTGGCGTGACGTCGTCGAACTCCCTCCGTCGGTTGTCGGGGGGACAGGCACCTTCCCGGCAGGGCTCAAGCACGCGGACGTCGTTTCCGCCTTGGACAGGGCCGGCTGTTCCTGGGAGCCGCATGCTCCTCTGACCTTCGGCAACCAGTGCTCGCTCACGGCGATCGCGTCAGGAGCGAACTTCACCTTCGAGATCCCCGAGGGCGAGGAACCCGTGCTGAACGTCATGGGCCTGCCCGGCGACGGACACGACTGCTCCGCACGGACCGCAGGCCAAGATCGCTGACGCGAAGCGCCATCGAAACTCGGGTTCTGGCTCACTTTCCGTGGAGCATGAACTCTGAGTGACGATTGCCGGGCGAGTGGGCCCGGGGGAAGATGCCCTGAATTGATCCGTACGAGGGACGCGGAGGCCCAGGGTCGGCCGACGCTGCCTTGCTGCCCGTAGACCGGAGCCATGGCACAAAACAAGATGCAAGAGGACGTGGCCGCACTCCAGCGCCACGATCCCGACGACATGTGGCACGCCCTCACCCGCTTTCACGCCTCCCACCCCGAGCCGGTCGACCGCTTCGAGTCGTTCGAACGGCCGGAGGTGCTGCTGTCCCTCCTAATCCGGACGACGTCCTCTTCCGGGCGCGGGTGGAGCTGTCCGAGGGAGAGACGATGGCCCACCTGCACGCCCTCACATCCGCGTTGACCAGCTCTGTCCGTGCGGCTCCGGGCTACGCCGTGCAAGGGGAGGTGTTGGAGATCCTGGTGGGCACCCGGCACGAACTCACGCTGCACCCCGCCCACGTCCACGGCCTCACCCAGCTCCTGCGCCAGGCCGTCGGCACCATCGGCGCCCGCAGCACGCCTGGGGGCCGGTGTTTCCACTGCGACGGCACCGGGCTTGCCCGCCCGCTGTGGGAGCTGGCCGCCAGCCAATCCTGAGCGCCTGGGCAAGCCCAAGGCGACCCTGGGCAAGCCACCCGCGAGAGGCGGCTTGCCCAGGGCCTGTGGCTACGGGCCTTCCCGGCCTGGGCGCAGGACGTCGGCGTAGATTCGGGCCCGGACACCAGGCTCGCCGGGATCCCGGCGTACGTCGGCGATGCCCGAGGTGGCCCAGCGCTCTTCCAGTGTGGCCATGACGGCCCGGACGGTGTCTTCGTCCCCGTCGGCGCTGCTCGTCGATCGGCTTCATGACCGCTGCGGCGGCGGTGGAAGCGAGGCGGTTCGCCGGCGGTCTCGGCTCCACCCGCACGAGGGATTCGAAGCCTGGCTCCGGCCACGGGGCATGACGTTCTCGTGCTGTCGGGGTGCGGCCCCCGTCGCGGCCCTGGTGGCCAGGGCCGCACCCCGTACTCCCGAACGTACTCCGCGGCCGGAGGCGTCGGTGCGGCTGTCCGCGAGCTGCGGCCCGGGGTGGGCGTCACCTGTTCGCGCGCGGCCGGGTGCGGGTGGGGAGGGACGGGGGAGAGGCTGGGCGCATGGCTGCCAAGCTGATCGTGTACCCGCCCGACGAGCAGGGCTGGCGCCGGGTGCGTTACGACGGCGTCGCCATCGGGGTCGCGCACCGCCCGTCCGCCATCCGGGTCTTCCTCGCGGCGGCCGGGCTGGAGAACGCCGAGGACGTGGACCTCACCGCCCCCGACTTCGTGGAGTGGCGAGGCGCTGGCCCCCGAAGGCTGGGAGCCCTCCCGCTGAGCCTCCGTGAGGGTTGCACCGGAAGGGGGGCTGGACAGTTGTCTGCAGGGGGTGCACTAGTGATCTGGTTGTGAGTTCGTTCGGCACCACGTGAGTCGTGTTCCGTACCAGTTCCCGGGTTCGGCTGACGGGTGCTGGTCGGCTTCGGTCTGCTGTGGTTTGTGGGTGACAGCAGGCTGGAGCCGCTGGTCTTGAGTGAGACCGAGCGGCAGGTGTTGAACAACTGGGTCAAGCGCCGCCAGACCGCGCAGGGTCTGGCCCTGCGGGCCCGGATCGTGCTGGCGTGCGCGGAGGGCGGGCCGAACCTGGCGGTGGCCGCCCGACTGGGCGTGAACCGGGGGACCGTCACCAAGTGGCGGGCCCGGTTCCTGCGGGACCGGCTGGACGGGCTCGCGGACGAGCCACGGCCCGGGGTGCCGCGGACCATCACGGATGCCCAGGTCGAAGAGGTGGTGGTCCGCACCCTTGAAGAGACTCCCGCGGGCGGGACGCACTGGTCCAAGCGGGAGCTCGCCAAAGCCGTGGGGATCTCTCCGGCGAGCGTGCTGCGGATCTGGCACGCCTTCGGCCTGCAGCCGTGGCGGACCGAGACCTTCAAGATCTCCCCCGACCCGTTTCTGATCGACAAGATCCGTGACGTCGTCGGCCTCTACCTCGCCCCGCCGGCCAACGCGGTGGTGTTCGCTGTGGACGAGAAACCGCAGATCCAGGCCCTGGAACGGACCGCACCGGTGCTGCCGATGCTGCCTGGAGTCCCCGAGCGGCGAAGTTTCGACTACGTCCGGCACGGCACCGTCGATCTGTTCGCCGCCCTGAACACCGCAACCGGCAAGGTGATCACGAAACTGTCCGCGCAGCACCGGGCCGTGGACTTCCGGGACTTCCTCGACGAGATCGACCGCCAGACCGACAAGGGCCTGGCGGTCCACGTGATCTGCGACAACCTCTCCGCCCACAAGGCACCGGTGGTGCACAAGTGGCTGCTCGCGCACCCCCGCTTCCAGCTCCACTTCACACCCACGTACTCGTCGTGGATCAACCAGGTCGAGCGGTGGTTCGCCGAGCTGGAACGGCGCTGCCTCGAACGCGGAGTTTTCTGCTCCCTCGACGACCTCAAGGCCGCACTCGAGAACTGGATCAAGGTCTGGAACGACGAGGCCAGGCCCTTCAAATGGACCAAGACTGCCGACCAGATCCTCGACCGCATCTGCCGCTACTGCTCACGCATCTCCGAACCAGATCACTAGGCGGGGGACCGCAGGTGTGACCGGAGGTGGGAGCCGGGCGAATCGGACACCACGTGTTTCCGCAGATCACCCGCGGTGGGCAAGCCGGTCGCACGCGCCGACACCTCTTCCCCACGCAGTAGCCGTGGGGAAGAGGAACACCCCGCGTTCGGGGCCTGCCGCCCGGATCGCGTGTCGGTGGCGGCTGGAAGGCTGGTCGGATGAACGGTGACGAGCAGGTGCTGAACGGCCGTGTCTACGGCGCGGAACACGACAACCCAACCCCGGCCCGCTTCCGCACCGGACCTACGCCGAACTGGTCGGCGGCCCGCTGGACGGCCTGCTGCTGAACATCCACGGGTGGCGGAGCGAGGAAGTCGACGACGGCGCTGCGGGCGCTGGACATCTGGACCCGGGCGGGGCACCGTCGCCTCCGGATGGTGAACCCCTCCCGGGCGGTCCGCTGCCTCCTCGCCGTGGTGCCGTCGGTGCTCCTGCCGCGCGGCCTTTTCCCCCCGCGGCCGCCGGACGGGCGGCCCCCCACGGTCCGCCGTTCCCGAGACCACCGCGAGAAGCAGTTCACCGTTGACGTCGATCCATGAGGACTGCCCTCCGGACCGCACCGTGAGGGAGCGGCCCGGAGGGCAGTCAGACGATCGGGCTGGGTGGCTTCAGGCCGTTACGGGGCCACCTTCAGGAGCTTGTTCACGGTGCCCGTCGACGGGTTGGTCACCGCGCCGGTGGTCGCCGACGCAGTGAGGGCCGCCGCCGTCTGTGCCGGAGTCGCGGACGGGTGCCCGGCGAGGTAGACCGCCGCGGCGCCGACCACGTGCGGGGTGGCCATGGAGGTGCCGGAGATGGTCTTGGTGCCGGTGTCACTGTCGTTCCAGGCGGACGTGATGTCCGAGCCCGGGGCGTACAGGTCCACCACGGAGCCGAAGTTGGAGAAGGAGGACTGCGCGTCGTCGATGGTGCTCGACGCCACGGTGATCGCCTCCCGGACACGGGCCGGCGACCCCTGCCCGGCGTCGGCCGACTCGTTGCCCGCCGCGACGGCGAAGGTGACGCCCGACGCGATCGCCCGGCGCACCGCCTCGTCGAGCGCCTCGTCCGCGCCGCCGCCCAGGCTCATGTTGGCGACGGAGGGGCCGGAGTGGTTCTTGGCGACCCAGTCGATACCGGCGACGACCTGCTCGGTGGTGCCCGAACCGTTGTCGTCCAGCACCCGCACCGCGACCAGCTTCGTCTTCTTGGCGACGCCGTGCGAGGTGCCGCCGATGGTGCCGGCGACGTGCGTGCCGTGGCCGTTGCCGTCGTCGGCGCTGTTGTCGTTGTCGACGGCGTCGAAGCCGTGCGTGGCGCGGCCCCCGAAGTCCTTGTGGGTCACGCGTATGCCGGTGTCGATGACGTACGCGGTGGCCCCCTCTCCGGCGTTGTCCGGGTAGGTGTACTTCTTGTCACCGGTCTTTGCGACCTGGTCGATCCGGTCCAGCCCCCATGAAGGGGGGTTGTCCTGGGAGGCGTTGATGGTGAATTTCTTGTTCTGTACGACCTTGCCGACGGCCGGGTCCGCGGCGAGCCGCTTGGCCTCCGTCTCGCTCAGGCCCGAGGCCGAGAATCCATTGACCCCGGAGGTGTAGGTGCGTTGCAGTTCGCCTCCGTACTTGTGGGCCAGTTGCTGCCGGTCCGCGGAGCCGTCGAGGATGACGACGTAGCTGCCGCTGATCGCGCCGGGCGCGCCGAGTCCGTACACCGTGCCTTCGGCCGGCGTCGCCGCCCCCGCCAAGGGGGTGCCGAGCAGGGCCACGGCGGCCGCCGTGGCGGCTCCCGCCGTCACTGCTGCATAGCGAAAACGGCGCGAGCGCTTGTGAGTTGCCATGTGGAGGGTTCTCCTCGTGTTGACGTGTGGGGCGTCAGACCTTCTGCAGAACCCTGTGCCGATTGACAGGCGCAAATCAAGGTGGCCAAGCCATCCAATGGTTATTCAACAAGGTTTCTTAAAACACCCCACGCATCGCCTTCACCACGCACACATGTTCCCCCGAACTTCTGCACGAATACGGCACGTTCACGGATGTGATGCGTAACGGCTTCCTTGCGGCCCCGCTCAACTCCCGGCGAAGAAAGCCGGGTTCTGCTCCCCGGCTCGCGGACAATCGCGCCTCGCAGCCCCTCGCGTCGAAACCCCGCGCGGTGGCCGCCTCATCCGGTGAGCCGGTCCAGCTCTTCGCCGATCGCCTCACGCAGCGGGTCGTGCCGCGATCCGAGGGCGTACCTCTCGTCGCTCCAGTTCGCGCGCGGATACAGCCAGACCGGCCTGCGCACCACGTCGGCGGGCTCCCACTCGAACCGCGGCCACACGTGCGCGTGCAGGAAGCCGTCGGTGTTCCCGAGGATCTCCAGGTTCACCCGCCGGAACGCCGGTCCATCCGCCGGCAGGCACCCTCGACGGCCTCTCCCAGTCGGTCCATGTCGGACGCATGGCGGGTCTTGGGGTGCATTGTCGCAGCGACTGCCCTGGTGAGCGCGTCCGTGGTGGGCGGAGCGCCGGCCGTCCACGCTCAGCAGGCCGAGTTTCGTAGTGTCGAGCACAAGAAGCAGTGGGGGCCGGGCCGATGGCTGTGGACCGTCCCTGACGGCGTCACCTCCATCACCACGTACCTCTGGGGCGCCGGCGCCGGCGCAGGCGGGGCGGGCGGCGAGGACGGCGGCGCGGCCGGGGCCGGCGGTGCCCCTGCCTCCAGCTCAAGCAACCAATGCGGCCACTCGCGGGCGTCCGCAGTGGAGGGGGCTGCCGGTCTGAACGGAGCGGCCGGCAAGGCCGGTGCGAAGGGCTCAGACGGCAAGACGAACCCGCAGGGCGGCACCAGCCGGGGTGGAGCGGGCGGGTCTTCCGGCGCTTACGGCGCCGCCGGACGTGGCGGCGCGGCGGCCCTCGCACTGGCCGTGTCCTACGGTGCCGGCGGCCACGGCGGCGCCGGAGCGTACGGCGGATACGGAGGCGTAGGCGGCGGGGGCGGCGAATGGGATCCCAACGTCGGCAACGCCAAGGGTGACAAGTGGAAGGGCCTGGACGGCGGCTTCGGACCGCATGGCGGAGTAGGGGCCAACGGCTCCAAGGGTGGCGACGGCGCCTTCATCCTCACCTGGTGACACCCCCACCAGCCACCCGGTGCCCTGACAGAGTGCCGCTCCCGCAGCCCCTGCACGCCGGAACACCATCGGCCGCCGTCACCGTCGTGGTCACCCACCTCGGCCGTCTCGGCTGCCATCGGGTCCGACCCGTAGAAAGCAAGATCCATGATTTCGCCGCCGCCTCCTCACCGCTGACGTCAAGAAGGCCCCGGGGTCACGACATCCCGGGGCCTCCACTTCGCTGACCTCCCAGCTCAACGATGGGCGAGGTGGCGTGTCACGCCCACTCGACACCCGAGCTCAGCGCCGACACCTCCATCGACCGTGCGGCGTCGACCGGCATCCGGCCCGAGGGACGCCGCAGAATCACTTCCGATGACAGGCCGGCTGAGCCCTCCTGGTCACCCGCGAGCACATCCTTTCGGGCTAATCGGCTAGGTACGGCGCCCCGGCTGGTTCTGTCCCTGGCAGCATCCGGGCCGAACTTGTCGAGCAGTAGAGGGCGCGCGGCGTGAAGCAGACACTCAGCGAACGGCAGTTGGCGGTGCTGGAGTGGGTCGGAACGGGATGCCCCGAGGGGGCCTCCGCGACCTACAAGACCAGCTGTCAGGCTCTGCAAAACCGTGGGCTGGTCACGGTAGCCAGGCGGGGTGGGGTGTGGAATGCGGTGCTGACTGATGCAGGGCGTCATTACCTGGCCCATGGCACCTACCCGGCGCCGAAAGCCCCGGTGCGAGCGCTTCCCATCCGCCGGCTGCCGAAAGCCACCGCCCCACGTCCGTCGCCCGGTGTTCCGCAACAGCCGCGTAAGACGTACACCGACCAGCTCCTGGAGGAGCTGGAGGCAGCCGGCGGCAGGATCCTGAAGTCGGGCCCTGACGCCGATGCCTGGTGGAGCCGTGCCGCCTCGGCCCTGTGCCGCTGGCACCGTGGGCGCGACAACGCCGCCTCACCGCCGCCTCCTGCCCATCCGCACTTCACGATCAAAGCGCAGGGGCAGACGGTCGAGTTCCGGGTGCTGCAGGAGAAGGACCGAAGCGAGCACATTGCGACGGACAAGGAGCTCGGGGAAGCCAAGAAGTCCCCCTGGATCAGGATCCCCCGGTACGACTACACACCCTCCGAGCGGCTGCGCATCGCCCTCAGCGGCGGCCAGTGGCACCACGGGTCCGAGTGGGTCGACAGCGCCGAGCGCCCCTTGGAGGAACAGCTCGCAGAAATAGTCCACGAGATCGGGCTGCGCGGTGAGGCGGCCGAGCGTAAGCGCCTAGCCGATCTCGAGCAGGCGCGGCAGAAGCGCCTGCGCCGGGAAGCCGCGATGGCCGAGGCCCGCGACCAGTACGCTGAGGACTACCGCGTCCGACAGCTGGAATCGCAAGAGGCCGCCTGGCGCCGCGCGACACGCCTGGGCGACTATCTGGAAGCCGCCCGCGCGCACGTGGCGACGCTTCCACCCGGGCCGGAACGAACGGCAGCTGAAGAGTGGATGCAGTGGGCCACGGAACACGTGGCGCGCGCCCATCCGATGTTTCAGCAGCTTCGGCTTCCAGAGATCCCCGAACCCCGCACCGACGATCTGAAGCCGTTTCTCCGCGGCTGGAGCCCGTACGGCGCCTACTGACTCCGATCAACGGCTTGAGGGTGCGGGAGTGCCTGGGATCCCCAGAAGCTGCGGGGCCGGTGTAGGTCGCAGCGCCATCCGGCTGCGTAGAAGCGGGCGGGCTGGCCGCATGTCGGGTTGCCGGTCTCGCACGCACCGCGGTGCAGGAGAGAAGCAGCCTGCGGTGTTGCAGGGGCCGCAGGGGCAGGGGCATTGCCATGGACCTGCGGATCGGGAGCCGGCTCCGTCCTGGGTGCCGGGATCGGCTTGTCGATTGTGATGGAGAGTTCCACGCTGGCGATACCGCGCGGCTTCAGGGGGCGCTGGGTTTCCAGGTGTCCTCGCCGAACCGGCAGGTCGTGTCCGCTTTCCTGCCCGAGTAGTGGATCTCGTCGTCCAGCATCTCGGCTTTGGCGAGGTCCGGGCTGTCCACGCTGCGGTAGTCGGCCCACTTGTTCCGGTCCTTGAGGGGGACCCACAGGTGGCTGCCCGCACGTGAGTCCTTGGAATTCGAGACCGGCCGCCTGCGCGGTACGGGCCAGGAAGTCCTTCATGGCCTTGTGCCGGTCACTCTCCTCCGCCGTCATCTCATGAACGGTCGGAAGGTGCGCCGCGCGCAGTCGAAGAGCACCGTCGGGACCGCGATGCTTGCGCACGTACATGAAGGGGCTCTTCACCCCGCTGAGCTCCGCCTTGCAGCGCCGCCCCTTGCTGCTCTCCACACAGACGAGCAGCTCCCGGTCCCGCTCGGACACCGGCAGGAGGAGCTCCGTGATCACGTCGGGTGCGCTGATGCCCGCGCCCGCGAGGCCGAGGTCGTCCTTGTCGAGTTCGAGAATCGTCGCTGCTGACGATTCCAAGAGCGGCTGACCCGACGGCCTAGGGCCTCGAGGCGAAGCCAGAAGGCCGGGGCGGGAGCGCAGCGGACACCCCAACGGCCCGAAGGCCCGGACCCCGTGAGACGGGGTCACCCAGGCCTGTAGAGTCGGCCGTTCGGGGAGGAGCTGAGATCTCTGCCTGCCGGCCGGCCGTCCGCCACCACGCCGCGCCGGCGCGCTCGTCGAGGGCTGTCCCGCACGCGCCGGCGATGACGACCCCGTGGCACCGTACCGGCTGAACCGGCGTGCCGTTCTGCCGGGAAGGCATGACCGCGGGGCCGGGCACTGAGGACGGCAGAGTCGCGTGGACGGATGTCCCCCGTCCGGTCGCCCCGTAGCACGTAGCGCACAGAAACCCTGCACGTCACGCACACCCCCGCGGTCCCCCTTGGCCCTAGATTCAGCGCCGCTGGAGAACACCGCTGCCGCAGCCACGGTGGCGTGTACCCAGGCCTGTTGCCGACCGTGTATGAGGGAGAGTTTCCTGTGGGACCCAGATTTGTCAGGTCAGTGCGCCGCGTCGTCGGGCTGCTCGCGGCAGCTGTGCTCGTGCCGTTGTTCCTTTCCGCGTCACCCGCGGCCGCGTACGGCGGTGACCTCGGCACCTGGCAGATGCTCCAGAACTACAAGAGCGGCAAGTGCCTGGAGGTCGCGGACTGGAGCACGGCCAACGGCGCCGCGGTCCGGCAGTGGGACTGCCACGCCGGGGGCAACCAGCTGTGGGCCGCGTCCTTCGGCAGCGCGGGCGCACTGGTGTCCAACCGCCACAGCGGCAAGTGCCTGGAGGTCGCGGACTGGAGCACGGCCAACGGCGCTGCGATCCGGCAGTGGGACTGCCACGGAGGCGCCAACCAGCGCTGGGACATCGGCGTCTTCACGAACGATGTGGGTATCGACGTGACCGTCCTTTCGAACCGCCACAGCGGCAAGTGCCTGGAGATCGCGGACTGGCGCACGGACAACGGCGCCCCGGCCCGCCAGTGGGACTGCCACTACGGCGGCAACCAGCTGTTCTGACGGCGGGCCGCCCCGCCGCCGCCCACGCGTCGCGGGGGCCGACGGTGGGGCGAGGACGACAGCGCCATGACGATCTGGTTCGAGCAGGTGTGGACCCGGGCGGGGCGGGCCCTGGGCGGTCAGGCCGACGGGCCCTCGGGTCTCGCTCCGCAGCAGTAGGAGCCGCCCGCCTGCACCGGGCCCCCGACCTCGTGCGCGCAGGCCGACCGGACCTCCTTGCAGCTGCGGGTAGTGCTCGCCGTACGTGTGCAGCGGCGCGGGATCGGCGGCGAGCACGGCGGGCAGGGCGAAGTACGGCTGGGATATCTGCCCGGGGACGATCGGCTCGGCGACGGGGTGCTCCACCAGGAAGGCGCCGTGCCCCGTGCCCGCGGGCGGCGCCGGCGGGCTGTACGGCGCCCGCTCGGGTTCCGGAGGAGGGCATGGCCTCGGCTGGTGTTCCGGGGCTTCGGCCGTGACGCGGCTGCCACCCCGACCGCGGCCGCCAAGGTCGGCAATACCATCCACCCCCTGTGGCGACTCCCGCCAGGTAGCCGGCACCCGGAATGCCGGGATACCACCAGCACAGCTTGCCTGTACGCCAGGACGCCTCCGGCAGCCTGAGTGCGGGCCGCCACCATCCCGTGGCGGTCCGCACTCACATGCCTCCGGCACCACCCCCGGACATCCCGGCAGGGGCACGCCCCATACTGGGATCATCGCGGCATGAGGCGAGATGCGGGATCCAGTTCAAAATGCGCTCAGGTAGGTGACCTCGCACATGCGGACCAGCTCGTCGGCCTTCTTCTCCACTTCCCGCAGAAACGGGGCCGGTGCCGTCCGGGCTGTCGCCTCGGCGCTGAAGGCGTACTCCCACTTCCAGCTCAACCGCGCACCGCCAGCTGGGCTTCGTCGAGTACGGCGCTGAGTTCGGCGAGGGCTTTGTTCACGGCGTCTTCGTCGTCGTGCTCGTGCTTGTCGTACATAGCCAGAGTGTCCTGTGCGTGCTGGTAGCGGGTCCGCAGGTCCAGGCGTCTAGCGATCTCAATGTTCTGAGAGGTTGTTGTCTTCCGGGCTTGAGGACTGCGTTCTCGCTGGTCAGGCACAGGTTCGGCGGTCTCGTGGCAGTGGTGTCGTGTCGTTGCTTTGGTGGAGGTCGAGGATGCCATCGGTCGTGGGACTGCTGGAACAGCGTGAGCTCACCGCTCGCCGTCGCGTCGACGATCTGCGGGAGGAGGCCGACCGCCTCCAGGCGGAGCTGGCCTTGGCTGAGCGGGAGTGGAACGAGTGGGTCATCGCCCGCTCACGCGTTGGCGAGGTACTGGCCCCGGGCAACGACGCCGTCGTCGGCCCCGCCGCCTTCGAGGGTCTGCCGGCTCCCGGTGTGCAACCGGCGCGGCCCGAACTGGCGGAGGAGGCGAAGCCGAAAACAGTGGTGCCGGTGTGGCGCGCGGGGCTGGCCTGGTCGGCGCTGTCGGTGGACTACCAGCGCATCCTGCAGGCCCTCAGCGACCGTAACCGACTCGGTCAAGGAGCGTTGACGTGCCAGGAGATGGCCGCCTGCTCCGGCCTGGACCCCGTACCGGGAAAGGTGGAGGCACTGCGATCGAAGGCCAAGCGGCTGACGGCGCGCGGCTGGCTGATTGAGCCGGCACCTGGCCGATTCACGCTCGCGAAGGACGTGGCCGGGCAACGCGGCGGGTCATGAGCATCGTCATCGACCAGTAGACCATCGCCTCCGCGCTGGCGATGGAACGCTCGAAGTCGCGCACGAGACGGCGACTTCGCATCAGGTGGGCGAAGAACCGCTCGACGATCCACCGCTTGGGCAGCACGACGAAGCCGCGCATGTCGTCGCTGCGTTTGACGATGGCGAGGACCAGGGCGAGGGCCGCGAGGCAGTACGCGACGAGGCTGCCGGTGTATCCGCCGTCGGCCCAGACCAGGGCCAGCAGGTGGTGCGCGGCAGTGACCTGGGTGAGCAGGACCTGGGCCGCGGCGCGGTCGCCCATATCCGCTGCGGTGACCATCACCGCGAGCAGCAGGCCAAGGGTGTCGACCACGACGTGCCGCTTGCGCCCGTTGATCAGCTTGCCGCCGTCGAGGCCGCGGCTGTCAGAGCCGACGCCCGCGTCCGCTTTGATCGACTGCGAGTCGATCACGCCCGCGCCGGCTCCGAGTCCCGCCCGGCCCGCTCGCGGACCAGATCGTGGTTGCGCCAGCGCCGGAAGAACGCGTAGACCCGGTCCCACGGTGGGAAGTCGGCAGGCATGGCCCGCCACTTCGTGCCGTTGTCGACCAGGTAGCGGATCGCGTCCAGCATCGCGCGGTGGCAATAAGCCTCCGGTTGCCCGCCCCGGCTCCGCAGCCAGCCCGGCACCGGCAGCGGTGGCCGGACCACCGCCTACTCGGCGTCCGACATGTCGGTGGGATACCGACGCTCGCGCGCCCCGTGGTCTCTGGCGTTCCCGAACCTGTGAGCCAGACAGTCACACGCGCGAGAGTGGCTGAAGTGGACCCCACTCCCGCGTGCCGTAGAAATGCGATAACAGGGCCTCCTGGACCGCACGTTGGCTTCGACACCCACGAGCTACCAAGAGGCCCTGCTCTCATGCACGGCAGCCGCCGCAGTCACCCGATCGACTGACTTCTCGACGAGATCGGGACGACGGCAGTCGCGTCGCTTCTCGTGATCGCTGGGACGGACAAATTCGCACTGCCATCCAGGTAGACGGTCGGCTTGGTGACGCCCCGAGGCCGCCTCGCGGGTTTGAGCCCGGTGCCGCGACTGACGAACCTGGCGAAGAGTCGTGTCCTTACCGGCTCGAGGCGCGGCCAACCGCCCCGCTACGTCCTACTTCTCCTCCGGCTCCCAGGCGCGGAGCAGGTCGAGCAGCCCTGCGTCTCCGTCAACGTGCAAGGAGTCGGCCTGGATCCGGTCGTACAGGTAGAGGACCAGCTCACTGGCCGTGCCGTGGACGGAGGCGCCGGCTGCGTCCGAGTCTTCGCCGGTCGCGGCGGTGGGCGCGGGTATGCGGGTGGTGCGTGCGCCGTCGCCGTCGACGGTGAGGCGCCAGGAGCGGCCCTCGGCGGCGTGGAAGTCGAAGGCCGTGGGCTTGTGCGGCCAGGCACTCGGCGTTGCGCAGACGGTGAACAGGAACTCCTCCACACCGTCGAGTGCCAGCTCGACCGGCAGCGGCTGCGGGGCGCCCCCGGCGAGCTGGGCGTCGTAGGTGTGCACCGCGGTCTCCTGGACCCGGTGCCGGGCGGTGCCGCCGGCGGTCTGCGGTGACTGCGACGCGGGCCACCACGTCCAGCAACCGCTCTCCGGTCCCGCCTCGCGCAGGGCGCCCAGCAGAAGCTGCGTCGACGCGTCCAGCCAGGCCAGCAGGGCCTCACGCTCCTGCGGCACTTCCAGCGCGGCGCGCGCGGCGACGGCCTCGGCCGGGGGAGCGTCGGCAGGCCCCGCGCCGACGATGGCGGCCCAGAAACGGTCTCCCCCACCCAGGTGCTTCACCAGATCGAACAGCGTCCACCCGGGGCAGGTCGGCACCTGCGCGTCGAGACCGGGCGCGGCGGCGACCACGGCGCGGAAGGCGGTCGACCGTTCATCGATCAGTCGCAAAAGGTCAGGGAACTCAAGATTCTTTTCCACACCGGATGTCTATCACCGTGCTCCGGTGATCGGACAGCGATTTTCACAGTCGCCGCCGGTTGGCCATTGCGGACGTCCTCGCCTCCCACCGCTCGGGTGACAAGCTGCGCACTGCTGCGAGGACGCTGGTGGTGGCGGTCGCTGGCGGTGGCCAGGTCGAGCGCCTGCCGCAGAAACATGCGCGCGTCGTCGTGGTGGCCCGGGCTCATCAGGCCGATCCCGGCCCACCGGGCCAGGATCCGCGTCCGGTCGGGGTCCGTGCCTTCGGGGAGCGCCCGGAGTTCCTCGCAGATCGTCTGTACGGCGGTGGTCAACTGGTCGTGGGCGGTGGGGATCATGCGCAGGTCGCCACCTTGCGTAAGGAGGTGCTGGAGCACTCATCCCTCCTTTGTCGTCGGAATGCCCCGCCTGCGGCGATGGTGCAGTAGGAGGTGCCAGGCGGGGCAGTTTCCGGGTTCAGGCGACGTGCGGGAGGACGCGGCTGCGGAGGCTTTCGTCCACGATGACGTCCGCGTTCTTCCAGGCGTAGCCGCTGACCTCTTCCCCCTGGAGCGCGACGTCGGCGTCCCGGTCGAGGCGGAACACGAACCGGTAGTCGATGTGCTGGTGGTCGCCTTCGTTCTTGGCCGGGTTGGCGGGGATGGGGTGGATGTCGATGTGGGCGGGCTCGGGGTGGGCCAGGGAGATCGCGGCTCCGTTGAGTCCGGCTTCCTCCACGAGTTCGCGCAGGGCCGCCTCTGCGAGGGTGGTGTCGGTGTCTTCGACGTGGCCGCCGGGCAGCAACCACGTGTTGAGCGCGTTGTGGTGGATGTGCAGGACCCGGCCACTGGCGTCGAGGAGTACGGCCCCGGCGGTCACATGGCCGCGCATCTCCTTGCGGCTGGTGACGTCCGCGCCGGTGTCGAGGAGGTCGAAGAGCGGGGCGAGTTCGTGCTTGTCCTCGGGGTGGGCGTCGAGGTAGGCGTTCGTCGTGGCGCGGATGTGGTCGTGGCTGATGGGCACGTGGATGGTCCTTACCGGTTGTAGTGGTCGAGCCAGATGGAGGCGATGGCGCGGCGGTCGGTGTCGGGGATCTCATGCATACCGGGTCCGAGATCGCCGCAGGCGAGTATCCGGACGGCGGCGACAAGTTCTGCCTGCACGAGGTAGATGAACGGGCCGACTGAGGAGCCGTGCAGGAAGTTGACGGCGTTTCCGTCGTTCAGCAGCAGGAAGTAGTGGCCGCTGCCGCTGCTGCATACCGGGTGACGTGCTGTCCGGCGGGCGTGGTGTCGTAGACGGCGGGCAGGTGGGCGAGGTCGAGTTCGTCTTCGCTGCTGGTGACGGTGGCGACGTAGGCGCCGGCGCGCGGGCGGGGGAAGTCGTCTCCGCGCAGGGCGAGTGAGCCGGTGGCGCACAGGACGAGTCCGGCCGATCCGAGGGCGGTGGTGCGGTCCTGGGCGACGGTGAAGCCCTGGGCGAGGGCCTGGGTGCGGCGGACGGGGTCGATGTCGTAGACGGTGACGTGGACGCCCTTGGCGTGCGGGAGGCGGGCGATGGAGCTGCCGAGCTTGCCGAACCGAGGACCAGGGCGCCGCGGCCGTGGAAGATGTCGCCGCGTCCGCGGGTGAGGGCTTCGGTGGAGAACATCGCTGACTGCCCGACCAGGAAGTCCTCGGGGTCTTTGAGCGGGGAGCGGGCGGCCGAGATGACGGGGCAGGGCAGCTTGTCGAGGCCGGTGTACTTCTGGTGGCCGTTCTCGGTCGCCGCATGGAGCCTCGGCGGGGAGTGGGGGCCGAGTCGCAGCCCGCGCTGTGGAGGTGGTCCGAGGCTGAGCCAGAAGCAGTTCACGCAGCTGGAGGCGGAGCTGGCCAAGGGGCCGGCCGCGCATGGCTGGGAAGACCGGCGTTGGTCGCTGGCGCGGGTCAAGAGGGTGATCGGCCGGCGCTTCCACCTGACCTGCACGGTCGAGGGCGTGCGTAAGCTCCTGGTGCGTAATGGCTGGTCATGCCAGGTCCCGGCCCGACGGGCCATGGAACGGGACGACGACGTGGTCGCGGGGTGGGTCAAGGAGGTGTGGCCGTGCGCGGAAGACTCGCGGCGGCCCGTGGAGCCTGGCTCGTCTTCGAGGAGGAGGCCGGTTTCTCCATGACGCCGCCGCAGGCGAGGACCTGGTCACAGCGTGGCCGGACCCCGGTGGTGCGGGTCCGGGGCCGTTCCCGCGGGCGAGTGTCGATCGCCGCGCTGACCTGCTACAAGCCCGGCCACCGGTCCCGGCTGATCTACCGGCCGCGCCGGGACGACGGCCGGCGCGACGGCCGCAAGAGCTTCTCCTGGCGCGACTGCCGAGACCTGCTGACCGCCGCACATCAGCAGCTCGGCGGCCCCATCGTGCTCATTTGGGACAACCTCAACGTCCACAAAGCCGCTGATCTGCGGGAATGGGCGGAAGCCCGGGACTGGCTGACCAACTACTACCTGCCGCACTACGCACCCGACCTCAACCCCGTCGAAGGGATCTGGTCCCTCCTGCGACGCGGCTGGCTCTCCAACGTTGCCTTCAGCACTCCCGAACACCTCGTCCAGCGCATCCGGCACGGCCTACAACCCATCCAGTACCGCAGCCACCTCATAGACGGCTGCCTCGCCGAGACCGGCCTGGCCGTCAGACCCGCCTGACCAACAACACGACATCACGAGTTCAACGTCAGTAGACGTTCGACCAGCTCGCCCACGCCGCTCCAGTACCGGTACCCATCTTGAACTTGTTACGTGGCCCCGCCCCAGCGCCGAACCGACCCGCAAAAGTATGTGCGACCTACTTCTGCAGGCGAAATTTCCTGTTCCGCTTCCACCCCATCGCGTTGACTACGCCCATGAGGACAAGGCGCCAGGCCCACCGGCAGGCCCCCGCACCACGCCTCCCGCACCTGCTGGGATAGGGGCCCCGCGCGGCCCGGCCGCCTTCAGCCTCACCAACCGACCCCGCGAGAACACCCCTGTCCTGACCCACAGGGGACGCTCTCGCCATGTTTCACCGCGCGGATCTCCGCAAGAAGAGTTCAGGGGGTTCGATGCATCCGAGATCCGCAGCGCGGCGCGCCGCCAGAAGGCTCGGCGTGCTGTGCCTCGTGCTGCTCGCCGCGTTCAGCCCGATCAACGCCAGCCCCACACCCGCCCACGCCGAAAATGGGAGTGCACGTCTTGCAAAGCTCACCGAATCCTGCTGCCGACCGCGGTACCGCGATTTCCCGTCGGCGCGCCCTGGGACTCGCCGGGGGCGCGGCGCTGGCCGGCACCGGCCTCCTCGCCGGTACGAGTCCGGCTGCCCGCGCGGCCACGGCGCTGAAGACTCCAGCGATCTTCTACGCCCCGCACCAGGACGACGAGGCCCTGGGATATGTGGGACAGATCCTGGCCCATAAGGCGGCCGGCAGGCCGGTCTTCTTGGTGCTGGTCACCCAGGGCCAGAACGTCGGGCTTGCCCAGAGGATGAACCAGGGAGCATGCGGGTCCGGCCCCTACGGAGGTCCGGGTCCAGACCTGTGCGTCTACCCGAACGCATTCCACAATCTCGGCTGGGACAAGTCCGGCAACAAAATTGACCCCAACACTCCGAGGGTCGTCAAAGCGCGGACCCAGGAGTTCACCGAGGCAGCTCGCATCCTCGGGGTGGACAAGTTCTTCAACTGGCAGCTTCCGGAGATCGACGAAGAACTCGGCCAGTCGTTCGACTCACTCAGGGACGCAGTGTTCACCAAGGTGCGCGCCCTGGAAAAGAAATATCCCGGCTCGTCCCACAAGTTTCCGGCCGGCTGGCTGGACTGCCAGGACACCCACAAGGCCATCTCCGACGCCGCCTACTGGCTCAAGGACGAGGTGAAAGACCAAAGATTCACCTACGGCCACATTTACGGCGACTCCGTAAGCGAAGCATGCAACGGAGGCAAGGTCACCAGCAAAGCATGGCGCGATCGGGTAAGCGCCGACGCCATACAACGCCTGTCCGCCTCCGACATGAAGACCAAGAAGGCAGTTATCCGGGCATACAACACATACGACCCCGATCGCGGGCTCTACGCAACAGGCTTCCACAGCTACGCACCCGGCCTGCTCGAGGCTTACAACGACCCCAGGGAATGGGTCTACCTCATGCCCTCGGACTACTCCCCCGGCCCCATTACCGGGAATCCCGACAAGGGCCCATGGTGCATCTAGCAGTACTTAACCGATAAGGCTCAACCCAACGCGCTGTGCGGCGACACAAAGAGGCCGGGCACTCTCCCCGAAGGTCCGGCAGGAGTGCCTGGCCTCTGCCTGCATCGGCTATCGGTCGCCATCGAAACCGGGGCACAGTTCGTGAACTAAGCCAAGGATCTCGTGGTCCGGGCTGCCGAGGACGCCAGCCGCCTCCATCGCACGATTGGCCTCGAGGATGCACCGGCTTGGCCTGATCGGCCTCCCGCACAACCGGGTCGTCAGCCTCCGTTCTCGTGAACATCGACATCCCGCCCCCCGGCGGGTGCCTCCCGAAGTCGTGAAGAACGGACTTGACGAACCGGGTTCTGGCTCAACTTCTGTGGAGCTGCGTCGCGTGCGCTCGTGCCCGCGTCGGACCAACGCGTTGACCAGCAGGTCCCCATCGTCCAGCGTCCCGATGAACTGAGCGTCTGGCCGTCACCACAGAAGTTGAGCCAGAACCACGAACCGTGTACAAAGCCAGCCACCGCTACACCCGCTTCAAGACCTTCCCGCGGCTGTACGTCGTCCTGGCGGGCAAGGCGGAGCACCTGCTCGACAACCGCCGGCAGGCGCTCACCGACGCCGTGCAGGGCATCACCATCGCGGTGTGGGTGAACACCCTGCCCCGGCTCCAGCGTGGCGAGCCCTGGTACGAGATCGGCGTTGACGACCCGGACCGGCGCCGCGCCCGCTACCCCGAAGCGGTCGGCCGCTGACCGGCTCTGGGCAAGCCCAAGGGGAGCCTGGGCAAGCCGCCCCGAACCGGGCTTACCCACCCCGGCCGGAGGCGCTCCGGCCAGGCGGCGTCGGTCACGGCCATCCCCGGCCTTCCCGGCGAGGGCGCGGCTGACCGATGACGGGTGACCGATGACCGGTCACCGCCTCGGTCGGGAGTTGCACGGGTCGGTCACGGCGCTGACGTGCCGTTTGACCGATCGCGGGAGACGGATCGGTCACGCCTGGTCTGCCGACCGCTCACGGGTCCCGGTGGGCAAGCCCCACCGCGCGAAGGGCTTGCCCACCATCCGGGCCGCAGGGCGGGATGGCTCCCGAGGTCGTGGCGTCACCGTCTGGGACGCGGCGGTCCGGAGCCGACCGACGCCACCTCGCCGGCCGTACACCGGAGCCATGAGCCGAAACGAGCAGAACAATGCCGGGCTCGGGCCAAGCGACCCGGGGGACATGTGGCACGCCCTCGCCGCCCTCCGCGGGACCCGCTCCGAACCCGTCGACCGCCTCGTACCCTTCGAGCGCGCCGACGCGTTGCTCTCCCTCACCCGGCCCGACGACATCGGCTTCACCGCACGGGTGGAACTGTCCGGCGGGGAAACGATGAGCCACGTCCACGACCTGATCACCGCAGTCACTCGCGGCATCACCTACGAACTGGGCGGTCCGGCGGCGGACAGTGCTTCCCGGCACCGTGCCGCGCATGATGCCGGAGATGGTGATCTTGGAGCCGTCGGCTACGGCCTTGTTGGACTTGATGGACACGGAAGTCTCGGACACTCGCTGTTTCCCTGTTCCCCTGTTCGGCGCCGGTGTGCGGATATTGATCTTGCTGGTGGAGCGTTGCACACCGCCTCGGCGCCGATCCCGCGATAGTCCCCGGAACCCTGCTGCGCGACTACGCGGACGAGATCGACGGGGTACGCGTCATTTACCTCATTGACCGCTGCGGATCTCGTCGATGCGCTTCGCCAGAGCCTGTGTCTCCGCGACCAGCCGCCCGTGCGCCTTCTTCTGCTCCTCAGCACCCCGGTCCCTGAACGCCCCGCTGAAGTGGGGTTGGAGCTGGGTCCACCAGCCGTAGTCCAGCATTGCCCACGCCTGCGGGCAGAGGGGGGCGCGGGTCTTCGGGAGATAGCCGCTGTCGACCAGGGACTGCTGGTACTTCTTCGGGTCGCTGCCCTCCAGGTAGCACAGGAAGTTGAAGGCCCGCTGCTGGGTAACGGGGTGGTCGCTCGACATGCCCTCCAGGGTCGGCGTGCCTTCCTTGCGTGCGATCTCGTCGAAGAGGATCGCGGCGGCCAGCGACGGGCCTGGCCCGACCTCGTTGACGGTATAGAAGGACGCGAAGCCGTCCGCCGCGTCCTCTTCGAGACCGAGGTTGGCCAGGAGGAGCTGGCGCTGCAGGGCATGGCCCATCTCGTGGCCGAAGATGAATTCGGTCGACAGCACGGTCAGGTCGTCGGTGTTGTACTCGGACGCGGGGAACGGGGCGGGCCGTTCGACGGTCTTCACGACATCGGAGAAGGCCTTCTCGATCTCGGTCAGGAACGGTGGCGGGACGAAGATCGTCCTGCCGTCGGGCTGGGTGACGGCGTCGGTGACGCCGGGCGGCACGGCGGCGGTGACCTTCACGACCATGTCGTGCGGGAGGGTGAGTGATCTGTTCACCCAGTCGGCCGTACGCTCCAGCACGCGGGAGTTCCGGATCAGTGCCACGGCCTCCCGGTCCTCCGGTTTGACCGTTTGGGCCTCGTAGACGACGGTGACCCTGCCGGAGCGCGCCGCCTGGGGGCGGGGTCCTGCTCCAGGGCCCTGCCCGGCGTCGCGGGCCGCGCCGCTGCACCCGGTCGAGACGACCCCGGCGAGGAGCAGCACACCTGACAGGACGATGCGCGCCCTCTTCGAGCGACCGGCGGTGTTCGGCATCCTTGATCGGCTCCCGTCGCGTGTCCCCTCATTGATCCTCCGGCCGTCCGGAGGCGGGTGCCCGTCGAGCCGCCCGTACGGGGGACCGTTCGCTGTGTGGGCGACCTTCGGCCCTCGGCGCGGTCATCGGCGTCGCCCGCCTCACCGACTGCCACCCCGAGCAGGGACCCGAGCGCTGCACCAGCCCTTGGGCGCAGCGCGAGGCCCACCACCTGGTCCTCACCGACGTCCACGAACTCGCCCTGCCCGTGCCAGCCAAGGGCGCGCTCCCGGCCTGGAAGCCGGCCCGCGACCTCGTGGACCAGGTCCTCGCCCAGTTCCCCCACCTCCGACCGGAGGCCACCTGATGAACAGCAGCCCGCAGGCCGACGACGACCAGGCCCTCGCCTACTCCGAGCCGGCCGCCCACCCGAAGGGCACCGGTACGGGCGGCCAGCCCCCGCGCCGCTCGCCCCGGACCGCCAGCGGCGAGCGAACCACAGGTCAGGGGGCCCTGTGTGATGTCCAGCGTGCCTGCACACACTCGGCTGTAACGACGCCGTCGGTGCGTCGTTGACGACGGAGTCCATAGAAGTGGGTTCATTCTGGATGTCCAGGGCAACGAAGGAGGCGGCGATGATCGCAAGGGTGGCCGTGTGGGAGCCCATGCCAACTGACGACCGAGACTGGGTGCTGGATGCCGCCGCCACCGTGCCCGGCGTGCACGGGGCGTATCACCTCGTCGATCCGGCCACGGGCAACGGACTGTCCATTTCCTTGTTCGAGAACGAAGCCGCAGCTCACGCTGCGCGAGAAGCGATCGAGAGGCGTGCTGAGGAGATCGGCTGGAACAGCGCCCCGCATCCGGCACCCACCTCGCACACGATCTATCAGGTTGTCCGGCACATGTAGTGCGGAGGCAGGGAGCGGTGCCCACGAACGATGCACGCACTCAGCCTGCGATGACACGGGCAGCGTCGGTCAAGTTTCGCTGAGACTGCTCGAACTTCGCTGAGACGAGACACCGACTTCGCCAGCTGTTCGTCATCCGGCGTCGAAGCGCCTCCAGCCGGCCCGGCAACCGCGGGTACCCGTTGGGCAAGCAGGGCCAGCACCCCGTCTCCGAGAGAGCTGAATCCGGGAATTGGGCGAGACCACTGACGGCCACGACCTGGTCCTCATCGATGTCGACCTGCTCGGCCTCTGGAACAGCGGCACGGCACTGACCACGCTCCTCGACCTGGACATCGGCCGGTCCGGCACCAACCGGAGGCTGGCCCCGGACAACTGAGCCCTCCTGCCGCTCAGCGGCCGTCGATGCCTTTCCAGCCGTGCCCGAGCCCGAGGCGTCGGGGCCGCGTTGATGAGACGGCGGGCGCCTGGCGGGGGAGTTCGCGGCGGGCGGCGAGGAGCACGGCGGGGGCCTGGGCGTGGGCCGCGTCCAGCGTGATGGTCAGCAGGGCGGGGCCGAGCTGGTGGACCCGGTGTCCGGTGAGGCTGTGAGCGGCGAGCGCCCGCCGCAGGCCGGTGCTCAGCACTGCCGGATCCTCCGCGGCGTCGGCTCGGCGGGCCTGCCCGGCTGTCGCCGGTACGTGTTCGACGCGTTCGCGGAGCGCGGCGACGGCAGCCGGGATGACCTCCAGGAGCTCAGCGGCCTCCGGGCTGAGCTCGGACAGCGCCCCGGCGAGCACCTCCAGTGCGGTGGCCGCGTCCTCCACAGTGTCGGCACTCCAGCGCTCGGGTCCGGCGGCGTCGGCGAGCGCACACACCGGGACCACCGCGCTCTCGGCCAGCGGGTCCAGGGAGGTGGAGTGCTTCATATCTCGCCCAACGAGTACAGCCAGTCCGCGTGATGCTGGCACCTCATGATCGCTGCCGGGCTGTCTCGGCGGGCACACCCAGAAGCCAGGGACCGGTGAGGATCGAGTGGGTGCCGATGCGGCGCCAGATCACGTGAGGGGTGCCGGGGCGCAGCTCGGGCCCGTCGGCCGCTGACCGCCACGCACGTCTGCTGGGCAAGCCCAAGGGGAGCCTGGGCAAGCCGCCCCGAACAGCGGCTTGCCCACCCTGGCCGGGGCGCGCTGGACACGGCGGCGTCGGTCACGGTCCGCCCGTGGCTTCTCGGCGAGGCCGTGGCTGACCGATGGCCGGTGACCGGTCCGGTCGGTAGTTGCACGGGTCGGTCACGGCGCTGACGTGCTGTTTGACCGATCGCAGGAGACGGATCGGTCACGATTGGCCCGCCGACCGGTCACGGGCCCTGGTGGGCAAGCCTCACCTCTCCTTCTGATCCGAGTCCGCTCGACGCTGTCCGTGGGCCATCCCGGGTGTCGCCCCCGGCCGTTCGAGGGATCTCCGGGCCGCCTCCCCCACGTCTCCCGCCCCGCCGGGCATCTTGTTCCACGTGTGGCCCTTACGCCGCCCTGCCCCCGCAACGACAGCGGGGCAGGGCGGCTGGTCATGCGCACGTGCAGACAAATCTCCGGGTGACGGGGACCTGCATCGGTCCCCTTGGCTTTGTTGATGAGATGCGAGAGCGTTTGTCGCTCAGGGCAGAGAGCGCCCTGTTCCGATGAGAAACGATGTCGCCCAGTTTCGAGAGCACTTGGGTACTTGCTTCGGCGGCGTGCCGATGCTTTGCGTCGTGCTGGCGCGTGGCCGGTCACGGCGTGGGGGAGTCCTAATCGTGGGTCGGGCCGGCCGCGGACATGATGGCCTGCCAGGGGGCGGCGTCGAAGATGAGCTTGATCGAGGTGATCCGGCCGTCGCGCAAGCGGAAGTGCTCGGCCGTGTGCTGGGTGATGCCGACGGCAGGGGCGGTGTGGACGTCGTAGACCAGGGTGGCCTCGGTCTCGCCGTACAGCTCGCTGATCAGCTCCACGCCGGTGACGATGCCGAGGAGCCCGTCCAGGCCGTCGAGGTGGCCGGTAGGGCTGTCGGAGGTGATGAACGGACTGCGGAAGCGGAAGCCTTCGCCGATCTGGGCGGCGGCCGCGCTGACGTCTCCCCGGAAGCGGGCCTCGTGGTAGGCCCGGACCGTGCGTCGGGTGGCTATGGTGGCTGTGTCGGTGGGCATGGGGTGCTCCGTCGTCGTCGGTTCAGGAAGCCGGCGGCTGGTCGTGCCGTCCCGCGTTCAGGTACTGCTCGATGCGTTGCTGGTTCTCGACCACGCGCAGGCACAGGTCGCGGAACCGGGCAAGGTCATCGTCGGTGAAGCCCTGGAAGACGGCGGACATGGCGCGTTGCGTCGGCTGCCGGAAGGCGTCCAGCCAGTCGCGGCCGGCCGGTGTGATCGTGGCTCGTACCGACCGGCGGTCGCGCGGGTCCTGGACCCGCCGCGCCAGGCCGTCACGTTCGAGTGTGTCGACCAAGCCGGTGACGTTGCGGGAACTCACCCCCGCCGCACGAGCCAGTTCGCCAATGCTCAGGCCTTCGTCCACGGCTGTGCTCAGCCGTGCGAGGACGTCGAGCGCCCCCGCGCTGAGCCCACGTCCCCCCGCACCGTGCGACCTCAGCCGGTCGACCGCCTGCGAGGCCGACCGGACGGCTGCGGCCGTCTCCAGCGCGCGGGTGTCGCCGCCTGCCGAGAACGCCTGCATGGAGTCCCGGACGCCGGGGTCGTAGAGGGAGCCATCAGGGTCACGGGCCAGATCAGAATTATGTACGTGCTTCATAATGAAGTCATACTCTACTCTGCCGATGGCGACACCACCAGAGACCGTCGCCCTGCGGGACCCGAAGATCCCACCCTCGCGGGGTAGAAGAGCGGTCGATGTCACCCTCCTGGCGCTGCACACTGCTGCTGGTTCTGACCAACATTCCTTGCCCCCGGAGTCGGCAGCTGCTCTTCAAACCGACCTACAGACGCTCCTCGTTCTCACCTATGCAGCCAGCCCCCGCCGGCGGCATCTACAACAACGGCGGGACGGTCTCGCTGGTCCGCTCCGCGGTGACCGGCAACGTCCCGAACGACTGCGTCACCGTCACCGGTTGCTGAGCCCCACGTCCCGGACGAGGTCCTCCAGGAACGGTTCGATCGCGGCGCGCCACGCGTCCGGGCGGTCGCAGTGGACGAGGTGGCCAGCGTCGGGGACCTCGCCGCACTGGCCGTGCGGAAGCACCCGGACCATCTCCTGGGCTTCCGCACGGCCCAGCTCGCCGTCGAGCGCGACTGGCAGACCCGTCACGTGAGCTCCCGCACCGCGCACGTACGGGCCACGGACGACTCGGGCGGCGAGTGAAGACCGACAAGCCCGAAGCGCTGCGCCGACAGAGCCGATCACCCCGAGCACCCGCTCCCCGGGGGCCTGGTGACCGGCGACCAGCTACCCGACGTCGGGGACGTGGTCCGCGATCAGGCACTCGGCTGCGACGTCGTGGTCACCGACATCCGGCACGGCCGGCCGGTGCTACGACTCACAATCATGATCGGCCGGACAGGTCCTACGGCCCCTCCCGCCCCGGGCGCAGGACGTCGGCGTAGACCCGGGCCCGCTCCCCGGGCTCGCCGGGATCCCGGCGTACCGGGCCGATGCCCGAGGCCGCCCAGAGTTCTTCCAGGGTGGCCATGACGGCCTGGACGGTGTTCTCGTCTCCGCCGGTGATGTGCAGGACCACCAGGCCGGGCTCCGCGATGTGCTGCTCGTCGATCGGCTTCATGACCGCTGCGACGGCGGGGGGAAGCGGGGTGGTTCGCCGGCGGCCCCAGCTCCACCCGCACGAGGGAGTGCAATCTGCGGGCCCCGCCCGGCCGGACACTCTCGCGTTGCCGGGGCGCGGCCCCCGTCGCGGCCTCGGTGGCCAGTGCCGCACCCCGTGCTTCCGAACGTACCCCGCCGCCGAAGCCACCGGTGCGGCTGTCCGTGAGAGGCCGTGATCCGCTTCACGGGGCGGGCGTCACCCGTTCGCACGCGGCCAGGTGCCGCTGGGGAAACCGGGGAAGAGGCTGGGCGCATGTCCGCCAAGCCCGTCACCCACCGGTGAGTGAGGGGTTCTGTAGTCACCACTACATCTCCCTGTCGCAGGTCAGGGCCGGGAGTTGGTGGGCAAGCCGAACCGGGCGGGCGGTGGACACTCCGCCGAGGCCGCTTTTGAAGCCGATGGTGGTCCCGCTTGCCGGCCCCGGACGCGCGGGATGGCTCCGGGAGCCGGTCTGTTGGTCTGGTACTGGGTACACAAGGGAGGGCCCACGCTCGTCCTCACCGGCGGCACCATCGTCCCCTCCCTCATCACCGTCGTGGACGGGGCAGGGAACGTCCTGGCCCAGTACGAGGCGCGCCCTGCCCCGAAGCGGATCGAGCCGGCTGCTTCCCGAGGACCGGAACGAACTCGGCTGCGCCACCCCCGACTGCCGGCCCGTCGGCCTGACCAGGTAGGCCCTGCCGGACCGGGACCGGGACCGAACCGCCCCGTACCAGCTCCGGGCGCGGCCGCCGTCACCACGCCCAGGCGCCCTGAGGCTGGGCCGATTGCGGCAGCCGCCGGGGTGTGACTGCGACCTCGGGTGTTACTGCCAGAAGATGCGTTCGATGACGATCTGGGGGTCGGCGGTGCGACGGGTGAAGGTGTAGCGGAGCCAGCCGTGGCCGTGGTCGAAGTACAGGATGTGCGCGCCGCGGGGGTCGGTGGAGCGGGCGGGTTCGATGCTGACCTTCGCCGTGTCGAGGTGGTCGTCACGGTAGGGGTGGTGGGAGGCCTTCAGCTCGGTGACGGCGTCGATGATCAGGTCTCGCACGCGGGCGGGCAGAGCATCGCGGTACTCGGCGGCCAGCTTGGTCCAGTCCGTGGCCCAGGGCGGGCCGGTGAACTCTGCGCTCACTCGCCGGGCCCGAGCGAAGCCGCCTGGTGGTGGATCCGGGAGGCTTCTTCCAGGAGATCCTTGGCCTTGTCGGGATCGGCGGACTCGGCGGCCCGCTGCTCAAGATCACGCACGTGGTGGTCGAGCTCGGGGTCCCGGGCCAGGGCGTACTCGCCCCACCAGCGTGCCAGAAAGGCGGGGGCCGCGCCGATGTCGTAGGTGTCGGCGATCTTCGCCCGCCAGTTGGCCTCGAAGTCGGCCAGCAGCTGCGGGGCGTGCGCGGCGATCGCGGCACGCAACGCGGGAATGCTGCGCTCGGGCATCGCCGGAACGCCTTGGGAGGGCCCGGGGGCGGTGGTCATGGTCGCATCCTCTTCCGTCGTCGCCCTCCACGATAGTGCGCGGCCCTGTGCGGTGCCGGGCGATTCGTGCTGCGGCCGGTGAGTGTGGTTCCCGACAGCCCGCGAGCGGAGGTCAGCGCGGACCGGGTGCTGGACCGGGGTGGCATCTTCCGACCCCCGTTCCGGTTTCAGCGGTGCGCCTGAACGTCACCGTCGAGGAGGTTCCCCGGTTCGGCCGGGGTCCGGCTGCGGTGGCCGGCTGACCGGTGCATCCTGTTGCCGGTCTCCTCGTTGGCCGGGCACGAAGATCCTTGCTTCCGCCACGCTCGCTGTCGCGGCCCTGCTTCTGGCCGCCGTTCCCGCCTCAGCCGACGGCCCCGCCGGCAAGGGTGCCATCGGGCAAGGCAGCTCATCGCTCGGCTTCGGCGGCTCCGACAGCTCCGGGGACAGTGATGGCCACGCGTCCTCGAACGCCACCTTGTAAAGACGGGCGACCCGGGGGCCCTCTCCGGCCTGGTCAACAACCTGAGCAACCCGCAGCCGAACTGAACAAGGCCTGAGCTGGCCGACGGCATCGACCGCCGTCCCGCGGGCCGCCCAAAGGGCGGCGCGTGCGCAATCTGGATGCCGGGGATGGCATGCCCTGAGCCACGAGAATGGAGGTCGCGGAACGGGGAGGCGGAGCGTGGCGATCCGGCTTGCGCGGTCGGTGAAGGTCTCGTCTTGCGGCTGTTTCGGTTGGACTCCGCCACCGCGTGGCTGGTCAGCGAGGTGCCCGGCCTTCTGACCGCTGTTGACGGGGTCACCGCCCGGCCCGTCGCGCAGATCCGGGTCCCGGAAGCGGCCGCGGGTGCTGGGATGTCGTACACGGCGGCGCGGCTCCCGTGCTCGTGGCGCGGCGCATCGCGGCGGCCAACGTGCTGGACGATTCGCAGCCGGTGCAGTGGCGGGGCGCAGCCGCACACGAGTGGCACGCCGCCTGAGCACGGCGCCCCCCCCGGCCTTGCGCTGGCGGGTACTCAGGTCCGGGCCTTCATGGTTTCGACCCGTCTCCTGCCGCTCTGGCCCTGAGGCCGTGCGGGCAGGGCTTGGCCGCAGGCAGGGCATGCCGGTGCGAGACCGGACTCGCTGGTATCACGGGTGGGGCTGGTGACGTTTTGGCTGCTCAGGTGAGGTCTGTGGGTGGGACGGCGGGTCAGTTGCGGGTGCGGTAGCCGTCGGGGCGCTGTGCGGTGGCTGCCGGTACGGGCCTCTGCTGTTCAGCTGAGGAAGTCGACGCGGTCGATGAGACCTTCGCGCACTCGGTAGGCCACCAGGACGCGGACCGGTTCGTCGGTCAGGCCGTGGGCGATTTCGTGGTCGACCACCCAGTCTCCTTCGCCGAGCCGCCCCACGATCTCCGCCCTGCAGCGGCCTTCGGCGAACTGGCCGGCGTACTTGTCACGCAGAGCTTGCCGGCCCCGCAGTTGGCTGCCGTCGGCCCGGTGGACCGTGATGTCCTCGGCATAGGTGGCGACGAAGGCGTCGATGTCGTGGCTGTTGTAGGCGGCGAGCTGCTGCTCGACCACCTCGCGCGGTTCGGTCATGTGATTGGTCCTTCTTTCCTTGGCTACGGGGTCAGGCTGCGAGACGGCGGGTGGCGAGTTCGGCGTAGAGCGCGGCTCCGTCGGGGAGCACCGCGTCGTCGAACTCCGCGTAGGGCGAGTGATTGAGCGGCAGGTTGTCGGGGTCGGTCCCCTTCGGGGCGGCGCCGAGCCACGCGAACGATCCTGGAACGGCGTCGAGTACTCGGGAGAAGTCCTCCGCCCCGGTCATCGGGTTCGCCATCGTCCGGTAGCGCTCCTCGCCGAAGACCTCGCGGACGGTGTCGGCCAGGAAGTCGGTCTCGGCCCCGTTGGTCACGGTCACCGGGTACCCGGGAAGGTACTCGACCTCCGCCCGCAGGCCGTGGGCGGCTGCGACGGAGTTGACCAGCTCCGCCACGGTGTCGGCGACCTTGGCCCGTGCCTCGGCGGAGAAGGTGCGCACGGTCGCCTCGAAGTAGGCGGTCTCCGGAATGATGTTGCGCTGGGTGCCGGCCCGGAGGAGTCCGACGGTGATCACCACCGGGTCGAACACGTCGAAGCGGCGGGTCACCATGGTCTGTAGGGCGGTGACCATCTCGCAGGCCGCCGGTACGGGGTCCTTGGCCCGGTGAGGTACCGAGCCGTGGCCGCCCGCGCCGTGCACGGTGACGTTCAGCGCATCGGAGGCGGCGAGGATCGGCCCGCGCCGGGAGCTGAACTCCCCGTGCGGCATGGTCGACGCCACGTGCAGGGCGTACGCGGCGACCGGACGTCTGCCTGCCGCGTCCAGCACGCCCTCGGCGAGCATGGCTCCGGCGCCGTCCCAGCCTTCCTCACCGGGCTGGAACATGAAGACCACGTCGCCGTGGAGCTGCTCCCGCCGTGCGGCCAGCAGGTGTGCGGCACCCGCGAGCATGGCGGTGTGCAGATCGTGTCCGCAGGCGTGCATGGCGTCGTTGTCGGCGGCGAACGGCACCGGGGCCTTCTCCGTGATCGGCAGCCCGTCCATGTCGGCGCGCAACAGCACCACCGGCCCCGGCCGCCCGCCGCGCAGCACCGCGGTGACCGAACTCAGCGCGGAGCCCTGGCTCACCTCCAGCGGCAGTCCGTCCAGGGCCTTCAGCACCCGCTCCTGGGTGCGCGGGAGGGTGAGGCCCAGCTCGGGAAACCGGTGAAGGTCGTGGCGGAGCCGGACCAGGTCCGGGGCCAGCCCGAGAGCATCGTCGTACAGGGACACAGGTACCTCCATCGCACCCGCGTGTGGCGGGAACTTGTGCAGAGCGATCTTGTTCCCTGATTCTTGATCTCGAGGCGGGAGTTTCCCGCGATTTCGCAGGATCAAGCCACCAGAGGCCCTTCCATGAACGAATCCACCGGAAGTCACCGGTGACCGGCACCGATGTGACCGTGGACGAACTGGACCTCGCCCTGGTGAACGCGATGCAACTGCGGCCCCGGGCACCTTGGTCGCTGCTCGGCCAGACCCTCGGGATCAGCCCGGTCACCGCTGCCCGCCGCTGGCGCCGCCTCTCGGAGGCCGGGATCGCCTGGGTGACCGCCTACGGTCTGCCGCACCCCGAGGACCGCGGGTGCGTCGCCTACCTCGACCTCGACTGCGCCCCTGACCGGCTCCGGCAGATCGCCAACGAGCTGGCCGAGGACCCGCACGTGATGACCATCGAACATCACTCCCAGGGCTGCGACCTCGTCGTCACCGCGGCCTTCACCGACCTGGCAATGGTCTCCCGGTACACCGCTGAACGCCTCGGCCGGCTCCCCGGGGTCAACGCCGTCCGCGTCCACCTGGCGACCTGCTCCTACGCTGAAGGGATCCGCTGGCGGCTGGACTCGCTGGACCCCGCCCAGCGCGTGGAGCTACACGACGATCACCCGGCGGGCAACGGGACGACGTCCGTAATGCGCACCGAAGTGCGCGCCGAGGACCGCGAGTTGCTCATCAGGCTGGGCGTCGACGGCCGCCTCGACCAAGCCGAGCTGGCCGCCGCCACCGGGCTCAGCCCGTCCACGCTGCGCCGCCGCCTCGACCGACTGGCCGCCTCCGACGCGATCCGCTTCCGCTGCGAGATCGCCGCCCGCGACGCCGGCCGGCCGGTCCTGGCGACCTTCCGGGCCGACCTCCCACCGGACCGGCTCGACGAGGTCGGCCACCAACTCGCCCGACTCCCCGAGATCCGGTTGTGCGTGTCCGTCACCGGCACGCACAACCTCATCCTCTCCGTCTGGCAGCGCTCCCTCGACGACGTTCAACGCCTGGAAACCACTCTCGCCCGCAAGTTCCCCGACCTGCGCGTGGCCGAGCGCCGCGTGTCGCTGCGCACCGTGAAGCGGATGGGCCGGATCCTCGACGAGGACGGACGCGCGGTCCGCGCCGTTCCGATGGACATCTGGCGAGACCCGACCCCGCTCTCCTGACACCCGTTCAGACCGGTCGGCGTCGGCGTATCCGTCCATCACTTGCAGGGACGGACGATATCGGGCGGGCTCACGGACCGACGCGCCGCTGAGTAGGCGGCCCTGAGGGTCCCGCAGCCCACGGTTCGGAGCGCCAGGCGGGGCAGCGGGTTCAGCTCGACTGCGCCGCGGGAGACGCAGAGTGTCCCAGCACCCCTCGCAGCCCCCGCCGAATCCTGTAGCAACGCCTGCGTCCGGTCCCTATGTCGCCGAATGGCCGCCGAGGACGAGAGCCCAAGTCAGCCCGACATAACTGCGATGCTCAAAGGTCAGACCAGTGCCTGTAAGTGGCTGTTGTGAGCGTTCACGTTTTTCGGCTCTGTCGGGGATCTTGTGATGTCACAGGGTTGAGCTGGGCAGTCTCCAGGTGTGCGGTTCAGGGGTGTTGGGGCGGTTGTTGCCGCATCTGTCCGGAGTTGTCATCGAGTCGATCAAGCAAACGGGTGGAGTCATCACCCTGCGCGCGGGGTGCCAGACTTTGCCGGTGAGATGCCCGGGGTGCGGGATGCCGTCGTGGCGCGTGCACGGCCGGTACGTCCGCAGGCCCGGCGACGCGCCGGTCGCCGGCAGGCCAGTGGTGATCGAACTGGTCGTGCGGCGCTTCAAGTGCCTGAACGATCGGTGTCCAGGCGTCACGTTCGCCGAACAGGTCGCAGGGTTGACCAGACCGCACGCCCGACAGACCACGCTCCTGCGGTCGATGCTCTCGTCGATCGCCTTGACCCTGGCAGGCCGACCCGGCGCCCGCCTGGCCGCACTGCTCGGGATCCGCATTGCCAAGGACGCCCTGCTGGATCTGCTCCGCTCGGTGCCGCAGCAGCCGGTCGGCGCGGTCAGGTTTCTGGGAGTGGACGACTTTGCTCTGCGCAAGGGCGACTCCTACGCGACCATCCTGGTCGACCTGGAAGCCCGGCGCCCCGTCGACGTCCTGCCCGGCCGGGACGCCGGACCGCTGGCCGCATGGCTTCGCCAACACCCTGAAGTCGAGGCCATCTGCCGGGACCGGGCCGGCGCCTATGCCGAGGGAGCCCGAACCGGCGCCCCGCAGGCGGTGCAAGTCGCCGACGCCTGGCATCTGTGGCGGAACATCGCTGAGGCCCTGGAGAGAACGGTCGGCTCTCACCACGGATGCATCCGGGACGCGTTCGCGGAGACCGTGGTCGCGGCGGAGAAGACCGTCGAAACCCCGGTCACGACGGAGTTGCCCGTGGCGGTGGCCGTGCCGTTCATTCCACCCGACGGCACGCTTGACGTGCTGGGTCGGCCCCGGCGCCTGGTGGCCCGCACGGCCGAGCGTTACGCGTCGGTCCAGGCCTTGCTGGCCGAGGGGAAAACGCTGGCGGCGATCGGCCGGGCACTGAGGCTGGATCACTCCACCGTCCGCCGCTTCGCCCGCGCCGGCAGCCTCGACGAACTTCTGGCCAAAGCCACCGGACGCCTATCCGTACTGGACGAGCACAAGGAGTACCTTCACGCCCGCTGGCTGGACGGATGTCACGACATTCGCCAGCTTCACCGGGAACTGGGCGAGCGCGGATTCACCGGAAGTATCCAGTGCGTCCGACGCTACTTCCGGTCTTACAAGCCGCCCCGCCAACCAGACCGGAAGCAGCAGCGGGTGCCCCGGCCTCAACCGAGGCCGACCCCGAAACCCCGACGCGTCGTCCGTTGGATCATGACGAACCCGCAGTATCTCGCCCCCGCGGATGCTACGGAACTGAAGGAGATCCGCACTATCTGTCCTCATCTCGACGCCGCGGCACGTCACGTCCACGACTTCGCCGAGATGCTCCACCACCTCCGGGGAGACCAGCTTCCCGACTGGATCGACCGAGTGCTTGCCGACGACCTTCCAGCCCTGCACTCCCTGGTCAGCGGCATGCGACGCGACTTCGACGCCGTCACCGCGGGACTGTCCACACCATGGAGCTCGGGCCAGGTCGAAGGCCACGTCACCCGCGTCAAGCTCCTCAAACGCATGGGCTACGGCCGAGCCAACCTCGACCTCCTACGCCAACGCGTACTCCTCAGCCCTTGACCCTGTGACATCACAAGATCCCCGACAGAGCCGAATAGCGAGAACGTTCACAGCTGTTGCCTCTCCGGACTTGAGGACCGCGTTCTCACTGTCAGGCATAGGGTCGCCGGTCTCGTGGGAGTGGTGACGTGCCTCGTTGTCACTCAGGTGGAGGTCGGGGATGCCGTCGGTCGTTGGGCTTCTGGAAGAGCACGAGCTCACTGCACGCCGTCGCGTGGACGTACTGCGGGAGGAGGCCGACCGTATCCACGCCGAGCTCGCCGTGGCCGAGCAGGAGTGGAGCGAGTGGGTCATCACCCGGTCGCGCGTCGGCGAGGTACTGGCCCGGGGCGACGACAACGCCGCCCGGCCCCGATGCCCTGCGACGACCTGCGGGATCCCGGTGAACAGCAGGCCCGGCCCAAGCCTGCGGAGTCGGCGAAGGCGAAATCGGTGGTGCCGATGTGGCGTGCGGGGCTGGGCTGGTCGGCACTGCCGGTGGACTATCAGCGCATCCTGCGGGTCCTGGCCGACCGCGATCGGCTCGGTCAAGGTCCGCTTTCATGCCAGGAGATGGCCGCCTGCTTCGGCCTGGAGGTGGTGCCAGCGAAGGTGGAGGCGTTGCGGTCGAAGGCGAAGCGGCTGGTGGCCCGGGACTGGCTGGCCGAGCCCGCGCCGGGGCGGTTCACTCTCGTGAAGGACGTGGCCGGGCCAGGCGGCGGGTCATGAGAAGGGTCATCGCCAGTAGATCATCGCCTCGGCAGTGCTGGTGCGGCGTTCGAAGTCCCGCACCAGGCGGCGAGTGCGCATCAGGTGGGCGAAGAATCGTTCGACGATCCACCGCTTGGGTAGCACCGCGAACCCCTTCTGGTCGTCGCTGCGTTTGATGATGGCCAGGACCAACGCCAGGGCGGTGAGGCAGAAAGTGATGAGTCCGCCGGTGTAGCCGCCGTCAGCCCAGATGAGCTCCAGCAGGTGGTGCGCGTCGGTCACTTGGGCGAGCAGCACCTCGGCGGCGGCGCGGTCACCGACATCCGCGGCGGTGACCACCACCCCGAGCAGCAGGCCGAGCGTGTCGACCACGACGTGCCGCTTGCGCCCGTTGATCAGTTTGCCACCGTCGAAGCCGCGACTGTCGGCGCCGACGACGGCGTCCGCCTTGACCGACTGCGAGTCGATCACGCCCGCGCTGGGCTCGGCGTCCCGGCCCGCCCAGGTGCGGACCTTGACGCGCAGCCGGTCGTGGAACTGCTTGACCAGACCCAGGTCGCGCCAGCGGCGGAAGAACGCGTATACACGGTCCCACGGCGGAAAGTCCGCGGGCATCGCCCGCCACTTGATTCCGTTGTCGACCAGGTAGCGGACCGCGTCCAACATCGCCCGGTGGCAGTACGCCTCCGGCTGCCCGCCCCTGCCCTCCAACCACCCCGGCGTGGGCAGCGCGATGCGGACCTGGGTCCACTCGGCATCGGTCATGTCCGACGGATACCGTCGAACGCGCACACCATGGTCGACCGTATTCCCGTATAGGTGAGCGAGGCAATCATACGACCACACGCGGCAGTTGGACGTAACAGGCACGAGACAACAGGGCCTCTCTGCTGCTCGGTAGGACTTCGACAATCCCCGAACTGTGCAGGAGGCCCTGCCTCTATGCGCCCACTGCCCGTAATCACCCGATCGAGACTCCCGTCCGATCGGCAAGCGCCCTGATCGTTACGACAACGGTCGGCGCACCGCACCGTAATCATCCGGCCGGGCTGACACTCACGATCCGGCTTCCCCCGCGCGGGGGAAGCCGGATGATCCGTGGGATGGATGTGATCGGCGCGGGTGACGCGGAATCTTGGAGCGTCGGCAATCCGGATATACGGGGGTCACGGTGGTTGTTCCTGCGAACTCAAAGGTAGGTGGCGTTCCTAAGCCGCCAACCGCAAGCCCGGGGCGGATGTTGTGGTGGCGGCGGTGGCCTGTGTGGGCGCCCCTGGTCGCTGCAGTGTGGGGCGTGTTGTACGCCGCTGTCGAGGTCACCTGGGCGGTGACGGGCACCACCGTGCAATGGAAGGAGGACTCCGCGTACGCGCCGCGGGTCCAGTTCTTCCTGGCAGCCCTCGCGCTCCTGGCCGGCGGCGCCTGCCTGGCCAGCACCCGAACTCTCGCCAAGCTCGACCGGGTTGCGGTAGCGACAGCGCTGATCGTGGCGCTCCCGGTGTTCGTCGTGGGAACGAACGGGCTGCCGATCTATTTCGTGACAATTGCGACGCTCTCGGGGATCGAGAGCGCCACCGGGCTGGCCCAGGTGCTGCTGAACACGGCCGGTGCCGCCCTCCTGCTCCTCGCCGGTTTGTCGTACCGCCGACGGCTACGCGGAGACTGTCCGCGATGCGGGCGGCCGCACGCCGGCGCAGCCGACGGCCCGCTTGCCCACCCAGCCGCCTCCCGAGCCCCGAGGCGGACCCGCATCGCGGTGTACCTGCTCATGGGCGGACTCCTGCCGTGGGCGGGAACCAAGACCATCTGGACGCTGGGCGGCAACGCGCTCAGCGTCGCGGGCGATGACTGGCAGAGGGCGACGAGCGTCGGCGCGTCGGGGCCGTCGAAGGCAACCGCGTCGGCGGGGATCGACGTGACCGTGCTGGCCGCGATGCTCGGGATCTTCCTGCTGCTGGGGCTGTTGTACGCGTGGGGGCAGGTGTTCCCCCGCTGGACGCTGTTCTTGTCCGGACGACGCGTCCCGCGCCTGCTGCCCTTGATCCCGGCCTGGCTGACCGGTATCCCACTGACGATGTACGGGGCCGCCCTCCTCATCATGGCCCCGCTCATGGCTTCCGGTGTGCTGCCCAAGATCAAGCCGGACCCGCCGTTCACCACCAGCTCGGGGATCACCTGGTTTGCCGAGTTCGGCGGCCTGGCATTCGCCGGTCTGGGCATCGGCCTCGTTGTAGCCGCACGCTCCTACGCCGCCCGCACCCGCCCCATCTGTTCCAGCGCCACGGCAACGGAGAGGCCCAAGTAGCCGGGTACCGGAATGTCAGCTTCCCGCTGGCCATCAATGAGCAGCCGCGGCGGTTCCCGGTCAAAGCGCGCAGGATCGCCCGTCAGGGCGACTGGGCTTTCGCACGCCCGGCACCGACCGCGATCACCCGAGCAAGACTCCCGTTCGGTCGACAAGCCCCGCGATCGGTACGACAACGGCTACTTAGCTTGATCTTTAACCTCGTTGTTGTTTCAAGCGGACGTGTTCGGTGAGGGTTTCGGCACGTTTCACGGTCTTCCCGGGTTCGTAGTGTGGGGCTGGCCTGCGGTTTTTGGAGCCGGGTGGGCGTCCGGGGCCGGGCCGGGTGGGCGATCGTCAGGTGGAGGTGGCGGAGCCCCCGGCGGACCCGGGCGGGCGTGAGCCGGCGGGGCTCGGCGGGCCGTTCCCAGGGGCGGCGGAGGTCCTCGGCGAGTGGTCGGGCGAGGCGGAGCTGGGTGTGGGCGGCGATGATCAGCCAGGTCCACAGGTCCGCAGGTCGGCGGTGTGGGGGTCGCGGACCTTGGGGACGGTCCAGCCGGGGGTCTGTTTGAACAGTCGGAAGGTGTGTTCAAGATCGAAGCGCCGTAGGAACGCCTGCCACCGCAGGTCGACGTCCGCGCTGGTCGTCCCGGTCCTGGAGGACCACAGCCAGACCGGTTTCGGGTCGCGGTCGCCGGGCAGGTGCTCGATCTTCAGTCGGATCAATGTGCCGTGAATCAGGGGGAGTTCACCGCAATGGTCGAGCCAGGGGCCGCGGGCCTGCAGGCGGGGGTGCATGCTGTCCCAGGCGAGGGCTTCGGCCGTGCCGTAGCGGGTGGTGTTGCAGGTGGTGGCCTGGTCAGGGGTGTGCCAGGACTCCGGCTTCGCGAAGGTGAGGACACCGCCGTGCTTGCGGGGCTGCCCGCCGCGTGGAGTGGAGCGGCGGATGCCGACGTCGCGGAGCATGACCCGGTCTGAGCGCAGGCGGCCGACCAGCTCGACGGGGAGATCGGCCAGGACGTAGGCGAGGCGGGTGACGTCGTAGCCGGAGTCCACGACGATGAGGATGTCCGGATCTCCCGGCCGCCAGTGCCCTGCGCGTACGAGTCGGCCGACGACCTCGCGGAGCTGGCCGGCGGTGACCGCGGTGGCGTCGTCAGCCGGGCCCAGGCGGACAGCGTCCAGCACTGCGGTCCACGAGGTCCGTCCGGTCTCCAAGGCTGCGACGAAGGAGTAGGGCCAGCCTGGGATCATCTGGTCGGCACTGCGGCCTCGCCCGTGTACATGGCAAAACAGCAGGTCCGGGCTGGTCGGGGCGTCGGGCCGCAGCCAGTTGCTCACGTCGACCGCGAGGACGGTCCGCCCGTCGGCCGCCCTCGGCAACGGCATCGAGGCCACCAGCCGGCGCAACCGGGCAGGCTCCAGCCAGCCGTGATTGACCGCGTCGTACATCGCTCCATGTCCGCGCCGGTGCTCGGCCGTCAGCGTGAGCTCGACCAGCGACCTGACCGGCCCGTCCGTGCACAGCACCGCGTCGGTGAGCTCGAAGAGCGCATCCACACGGGCGTACGGGCACTCGTAGAACTCAACACGAAAGCGGGACAGGACACCCAACGCCTCGACGGCGGGGACATCGGCGGGGAAACTCATCCTCAGCGGCGGTTCCTCGACACTTCGTTACTCGACATCTCGAAGCGTGGAGGGCGGCCGCGTCACCTGCCCCCGGAAGCGGTAGATCTCAGCAGGTCGGATGACGGGCGAGGTTAAAGATCAAGCTGAGGCCTGCAGCCGCCGCGCCAGTTGGGTCATGCGAGCTCCGCCCTTGACTGTGGCTTCCCGAGCCAGGTCTTCGACGCCTTCGCAGCCTCGGGCCTGGTGCCGTGCCCACAAGAGGTTGGCCAGGACATGTGGCTGCCCGGCAGCGGCGGCCTTCTCGGCACGCTTGTACTGGCCCTGTCCGGTGTCGCACTGGCCGCACCGGGGGACCTGGATCCCAGCTTCGACACCGATGGCAAGGTGACCACCGACTTCGGCGGCGACGACGCGGCCCACGCGGTGGCGTTGCAGACAGACGGGAAGATCACCGTCGTCGGCGCGAAAGGCATCGACGGAGCCAGCGACTTCGCGCTGGCCCGCTACAACACCAATGGCAGTCTGGACACGTCCTTCGGCACCGACGGCATGGTCACCACCGACTTCGGCGCCAACGACGGTGCTGTGAAGACGGCGGTGCAGGCCGACGGCAGGATCGTCGCCGTCGGCGTCAATTTCTCCGGCGTGGGCGGCGGCGACGTCGTGCTGGCCCGATACAACACCGGCGGCAGTCTGGACACGTCCTTCGACACCGACGGCAAGGTCACCACCGACTTCGGCGGTGGCTTCGAACAGGCATGGGCAGTGGCTCTGCAGACCGACGGCAGGCTCGTCACCATGGGCGACACCATCCCCAGCGGCCCTGGTGGCCGTGACTGGGGCCTGGTCCGATACAACACCGACGGCAGCCTGGACACCAACTTCAACGGCGACGGCAAGGTGACCACCGACTTCACCGGCACCGACGACCAGGCTTTCGGGGTGGCGGTGCAGGCCGACGGCAAGATCGTCGCTGCCGGAAGCACCAACACGTCGTCCGGCAAAGACATCGCGCTGGCCCGCTACGCGGGCGGTGGTGGTGCCCCTCCCAGCGCGGACGTGTCGGTCACCAAGGCCGGGCCAGGCACCGCCAGCCTGGGCGATCAGGCCTCCTACGCCGTGACGGTGACCAACAACAGCGCCACCGTGCCTGCCACCGGCGTAACGCTGGACGACACCCTCACAGGGCCTGGTCAACTGGCATCCGCCACGTCCAGCCAGGGCACCTGCACCACCACCGCCACCAGCGCCGACTGTGCCCTGGGCACCCTTGCCCCCGGCGCCAGCGCCACCGTGACCGTGACCGTCGAGCCCACCGCCACCGGCACCCTCACTGACATCGCCGCGGTCAGTGCCACGGAGCCCGACCTCACGCCAGCCAACAACACCGCCACAGCTACCACGACCGTGAACAACGCCCACGGCTGCACGATCGCCGGCACCCTCAACGCCGACAGCCTCGTCGGCACGAACGGCAACGACATCCTCAACGGTGGCGACGGCAACGACACCCTGACCGGCGGCAACGGCACCGACACACTGGACGGCGGCAACGGCACCGACACATGCGCTAGCGGCGAAGCTGTAACCAGTTGCCCCTAACACGGGAGCCGCCTGAGTCCTCCGCTTGCCGTTCGGATGCCCGTCCAATGACGCCCATCCGAACGGCAAGCGGCATCACCACCCATCTGGCGCGGTGACCAGCAGCATTGACTATCATCCCGACGCCTGTGGATTGAGTCGTTCCAGCGCTCGCTGCGGAGCGAGTATGCGAGCGCCCTGTCCCTGGCAGCTGGAATGCCAGGGACAGGGCGCTTTTTACGGCGGGCGAGCGCGGGAAGTCCGTGCCGCATCAGGTTCTTGATCACATAGCCGGGTGTAGTCGTCCCGACATCCACCGTAGCCTCCCGTGTGAGGGGGCCTGCCCAGGAATTCCGGCTACTGACATTCCCGGCCTGGGCGCAGGACGTCGGCGTAGACGCGGGCCCGCACTCCGGGCTCGCCGGGATCCCGGCGCACCGGGCCGATGCCCGAGGCCGCCCAGCGCTCTTCCAGCGTGGCCATGACGGCCTGGACTGTGTCTTCGTCCGCGCTGGCGATGTCCAGTACCACCAGGCCGGGCTCCGCGATGTGCTGCTCGTCGATCGGCTTCATGACCGCTGCGACGGCTGTGGAAGCGAGGCGGTTCGCCGGCGGCTTCGGCTCCACTCGCACGAGGGAGTGGAACCCGGCTCTGGCCGCGGGCATCGTCCGGCAGGACGCTCTCGTGCTGTCGGGGTGCGGCCCCCGTCGCGGCCTCGGTGGCCAGGGCCGCACCCCGTACTGCTGACCGTACCTCGCGGCCGGAGACGTCGGTGCGGCTGTCCGCGAGCTGCTGCCCTCGGCGTGCGTCACCCGTTCGCGCGCGGCCGGGTGCCGGTGGGGAGGGACGGGGGAGAGGGTGGGTGCATGTCCGCCAAGCTGATCGTCTATCCGCCCGACGAGCGGGGCTGGCGCCGGGTGCGCTACGACGGCGCCGCCATCGGGGTTGCGCACCGCCCGTCCGACATCAGGGTCTTCCTCGCGGCCGCCGGGCTGGAGAACGCCGAGGACGTAGACCTCACCGACCCCGACTTCGTGGAATGGCGCGGCGTCGGCCCCGAGGCGTGGGACCCCTCCCCCTGAAGCACCCTCCACACCGGCGGAAATGCTCCTCCGTGCCGAGCCGCAGTGACGCCAGGGCGTGGCTAGACGCGGGGCAGCCAGCCATCGGCGAAGTCGGCGCGCTCCCGTGCGCGCTGCGCCTTCTCCTCGAGGAGCCGGCGGAAGCCGGCCAGGGCGAGCGCTCCCCAGTGGCCGCTCTGGGCCCGGGGATGCCGGCCACGGTGGCCATGCACTGTTGGGGCTGATGGAGGTGTCGGGGATCGGCGGGCCGATGCTCGGGGTCCTGCTGGTGCCGGGCTTGCTTGCCGCCGGTATCGGGACGCTCGTCTTCGTCGGCCTGGACAACTGGACCGGTCTGGGCACGATTTCCCTCGCGATTCCGGACGTGTCGCAGGCCACTTCGCCCACCGTGACCGAGTTCGGCTGGGCGCTGGTCATCGGCGTCGCGGCGGCCTTCGTGGGCACGGGCATCCGACGGCTGTCTCTGCTGTTGCAGGCGCGGGTCGAGCGGCGGCACGTGGTCCCCGCCACGGTACTGATGGGCCTGGTGGTCGCCGGGCTCGCAATCGCCTACGCCGCAGGCTCGGGGAAGGGCCGCGACCGAGGTGCTGTACTCGGGGCAGTCCGCTTTGGGACCGCTGCTCGCCGACAGCGCCGGCTACACCGTCGCCACCCTGCTGCTGCTCCTGGCCTGCAAGGGGCTGGCCTACTGCGCCTCGCTGAGCGCGTTCAGAGGGGGCCCGATCTTCCCGGCGATGTTTCTGGGGGCGGCGGGCGGGATCGCTCTTTCGCACCTTCCGGGGCTGCAGTTGACCTTCGCGTTCGCGATGGGCATCGGCGCCATGTCGGTTGCCATGCTCAGGCTGCCGTTGACGTCGGTGCTGCTGGCCACCCTGTTGCTGGGGGCACAGGGCCTGACCGTGATGCCGCTGGTGATCGTCGCGGTCGTGGTCGCCTATGTCGTGACGCTCCGGCTCAGCCCGGCTCCGGCCGGCGGGCCCGAGGCCGGCGCACCGAAGGAGCCCGCGCCGGCATGACGAACCATCGGGCGGGCGCCCCATCCATCGGTGGGCCCGTCCCGGGGATACCGGAAGCGTCACCGCCCACTACTGCCGTGTCACTGCCGCTGTTGCCCGCAGACGCACTGACCGGCTGTCGCCCGTGAGAGCCGGCACCGGCCCGCTGTCCCTCCCGGGCGAGCGGGCGTCGGCGGCCCGCGTGGACCTCTGCTGGCGGACGGTGCGTCAGTAGCCGGTGCCGCGCTTGACCTGGGCCCGCTCGATCACGTGGGCCGCGCCCTTGTCGTCAAGCGTGCGGCATGCGTCGGCGATGTCCTGGGTCAGGCGGTCGATCTGCTCGCGGCTCAGGGTCTCCTTGACCAGGGCGCGCAGGATCTTCACGTTCTCCGCGTTGGGCGGGAGGGTGTAGGCGGGCACCATCCAGCCCCGCTCGGCCGAGAGCTGCCAGGCGATGTCGGACTCGTCGTAGGCGTGTTTGCCGGCGAGGCGGAAAGCGACCAGCGGCAGCTGCTCGAGGTCGGCCCCGATCACTTCGAAGCGGCCGCTGCTTTGCAGGTTGTCCGCCAGTGCGCGGGCGTTCTCCTGCATGATTTTCATGATGTAGGTGTAGCCCTGGCGGCCGAGCCGTACGAAGTTGTAGTACTGCGCGAGCACCATCGACGCACCGGTGGAGAAGTTCAGTGTGAACGTCGCGTCGGTCTTGCCCAGGTAGTTCTCGTAGAAGACGAGGTCCTTGGCGAGGTCGGCTTCCTCGCGGAAGACCAGCCATCCGATGCCGGGGTAGACCAGTCCGTATTTGTGTCCCGAGACGTTGATCGAACGGACTTGTTCGAGCCGGAAGTCCCATTTCGAGTCCGGATAGAGGAAGGGCCACACGAATGCACCGCTGGCGCCGTCGACATGGATCGGAATGTCGAGGTCCCGCTTCTTGCGGACGTCCCGCAGGAGCTTGTCGATGCCGACGACATCGTCCATGTGGCCGGTGAACGTGGTGCCGAGGACGGCGACGACGCCGATCGTGTTCTCGTCGAGGTGGGGCTCCACGTCTTCTGGGCCGATCGTGTACTTGTCCTCGGCGAGCGGCACGATCCGCGGCTCGACGTCGAAGTAGCGGCAGAACTTCTCCCACACGACGTGGACGTCGCCCCCGAAGATCAGGTTGGGCCGGTCGGTCGACAGGCCGGCTGCCTGGCGGCGCTCGCGCCACTTCCACTTCAACGACAGCGCGCCGAGCATGATCGCCTCGGACGAACCCTGGGTCCGGCATCCGGTCGTCCGGCCCGGTGCGTGGAAGAGGTCGGCGAGCATGCGCACGCACCGCTGCTCGATCTCGGCGGAGATCGGGTATTCCGCGTGGTCGATGAAATTGCGGTGGAGGTTCTCGGCGATCAGCCGTTGGGCCTCCGGCTCCATCCACGTGGTGACGAACGTGGCGAGGTTGCGCTGCGGGTCGCCCTCCATGGCGAGATCCACATCCACGAGCCGCATCGCATCGGTGGCGGCCATGCCCTCCTCGGGGAAGGTCTCCGAGGGAGCGGGCACCGTCAGAAAGCGGTTACCGAAAAGAGCTGAATCATCGCGCCTGGTCATGCCTCGATTGAACAGCTCGCGGTCCGGCACAGGCGCGGGACACACCGGTCTCCGACGGTCGCCGCCGCCCGTCGGCGGCGCGGAACAGGGCGCGCCGTAGCCGCCGAGATGTCGTGGGAGTTGTGAGTGCTGATCACTGCGGGCGTGATGACCAGGAGCCAGGCAGGATCCTGCGCCCTCGTGGCCTCTTCGGCGCGGTCCGCCATCCCGGTGAACCGCATGGTGCGCCTGCCGTACGCCGCCCAGGGCAGTGGGAGGCTGGTCCACGAGCCGGCGCGGCAGCGCAAGTGCGGGTGCATCGGGGGGCCGTGGACAAGGGAGCGAGTAGCAGCCGCCGCGAGTCACGGCGCGCCGTCCTGCGGGTCCCTGCTGGCCACGGGAGTCCTGCTCGCCGCCTACTATCTGCTGCCGCTCGATTCGGCGTTCACCACGGAAACGGTCCTCGGGCTCGTCGGCGGCATCGTCGCGGTGACGCTGCTCCTGTCGTGGCAGATCCGGAAGATCTCACGGTCGCAGCGGCCCAAGCTACGGGCCATGGAAGCCGTGGGGACGTCCCTGCCGCTCTACCTGCTCCTGTTCGCCACGACCTACTACCTGATCGAGCACAGCGCCCCCGACAGCTTCAGCGAGCCGCTGTCCCGGTCCGACGCGCTGTACTTCACCATGACCGTGTTCAGCACGGTCGGCTTCGGCGACATCAGCCCACGCAGCGAACCGGCCCGGTTGCTGGTCACGGGGCAGATGACGGCGAACCTGCTGTTGATCGGCGTCGCCGCCCGGTTCCTGATGTCAGCGGTCGAGCAGGCCAGAACGCGCCAGCGGAGCCCATCGGCCGACGACCGGAACGAGGGGACACCGGACGCCCTGTGACGGCCGGCGCATCTCCCCTCAGCTCCCTGCCGTGGCCGTGGCCGTGACGCGGCGGGCCGCCTCAGGCCCTCGTGGTGCGGCCCGCCCGGTGCGGCGGACCGCGACGACACCTTGCCGGTTGCTGCCTACAGCGAGGCCACCTCGTGGGTCTGCGGCGTTCGAGGATGCGGCTGACCGTGTGTGCGTGTCCGGCGACCAGGCCGGCGACTTGGGCCACTGCTTCCTGCATAGAGCATGTTTGCGCCCGCATGGTGAGCGAGACCGCGTTGTAGGGGTAGCCGAGAGTGCTTTCACGCTTGGCGGAGAACACGTCATTGACCAGGGCAATGTGCAACGATCCTGCCCGCCGGAGCGTGCTCATCGCCTCGCAGGTGCGCACGCTCTCGGGGAGGAAGAGCGGCAATCGCAGTTCGTCGAGGTCCCACAGCCAGGGCATGCCGACCGAGTACATCCGCCACCCGAGGTACTCGGGGAGTTCCGGTATCCGGCCCGCTGCCTTGAGCTCTGCCTCCAGGGCGTAAGACCGCAAGAACGCCTCGAAGTCGGCGACGAAGACACGCTGCCAGCTCGCCGGCCGCCCCGCCCGCGTCTCCTTCCACAGTCCGTGCAGGGCACCGGCGACCGGGGACGGCCGGGCTGGAGCGCCGTGCAGGATCGCGCACAGTTCCTCGATGCACTGGGAACGAGAACCCGGCTGCCCGTCCGGGTCGTCTTCGTCGAGCTGGTCATCGATCCGGAACGTCAAGGCGAGCCACTTCAGGCCCAGTGACAGCATGCCGGGTTCGGCTCGCGGCCATACGTACGCGCCCGATAGATCGGCCCCGGTGTTGAGCATGCGGGTACGGGCCTTGGCTGTTGCCGCCAGTCCGTGTGAGTCGATCCACTCCTACATGATCCTGGAGGCTTCCTCCATGTGAGGGTTGCATTCCAGACGGAATGGGGCATAGAAGTCTGGAATGCGGAGAGTTGTCACTATCTGTTCCTGTTTTCTATTTATGAGCCGAGGCTGGGCTTGTCGAGATGCGGTCCCCCAGCGGTACGAAGATCACCACCATATGGCGGACGCGCGCAGCCCCTTGGCCCTCAAGTACTCACAGAGTGAGATTGCGACACGGTTTCTGACGACCGGGCTCACCGTCCGGGCCCGGAACCCACTTCCAGGCGACAGGACGACACGAAGCTCACCCGGCACCCAGGCATGACAGCGCCTGGACTGGCGTCAGGTGTACCGGACGGCCCCCGGCCGGCGTTCCCTCCTTGCGGGCCTGGCCCCGGCCGAACTCCTCACGATGACCGCCGGCCACGGCTTGACCATCGCCACCCTCGACCAAGGCCGCCTCGACGCCTGGCTCGCGGCCAACCCAGGAACCCGCTACGAAGTCCGCGACTTCGTCGTCTGGGCCCACCCCCGCCACCACGCCCGCGACCTGCTCGTGCCGCACCGCCCGAAGGCCGACCCGGTCGGCCTGGACGAGGACTCCCACTGGGACCTCCTCCACCAGTGCCTCACCGACACCCGCCTCGACCTCGACGTCCGGGCCGTCGGCGCGATCCTCCTGCTGTTCGGCCAACACCTCACCCGGATCGCAGCACTGCCCACCACTGCCATGACCACCCACGACGGGACGACGGTCCTCACCCTGGGCCGGACCCCAATCCCGCCGCCCACCACCCTGGCCGACATCCTCACCACCCTTGCCGACCACCCCGCTCCCCAAGGCTGGGCCGCGAACATCAGCGCAGGCTGGCTGTTCCCCGGCCACCTGCCCGGCGCCTACATCTCCGCCGCCGCCCTCAGCCGACGCCTGGCCGCCCATCACATCCCCAACCGACCCGCCCGGACCACCGCCCTGGTGGCCCTCGCGTGCGACCTCCCGCCCGCGGTCCTCGGCCCGATGCTCGGCCTCCACCCGATCACGGCCGTCCAGTGGCGCCGTCGCGCCA
>NZ_JAPEMV010000011.1 GCF_026342355.1 Streptomyces sp. NBC_00249
GTCCCACAGCGCTGCGCGCTGTGCAAGGAACTGCCTCGCTGCGCTCGGCGGAGCGGCTCCGCGGGCTCGGGGCCGCCTTCGGGCCGGTGTCCTTCGCTTCGCTTCGGACTGCTCCGGTTCCGCTTCGCTTCACCGGAGCCGACCTCGTTTCACTCGGTCGGCGCCTTCGGCGCGTTGGGTCTGCGGGCGCTTCGCACCCTTGACGGGCAGGTCCGCTTCGCCCCCCTGCCCGGGCTTTCCGGCTGCGCCTCCAAAACCTTCGGCCTGCTGACGCGGGTCAGGCTGGCTAAGGTGTTGGGGTGCGGTGGTGTCATAGGTGGTAGGTCTCGTGATAAAGACGCCAGTGCCACCAGCCTCCCCTGCGATGCGCTTGTAGGTAGGCGAACGGGTCAGGGAGGGTCCTGCGCCACAGTTCGTCATCCAGTTGTGCCAGCAGTGCCTCCAGCTCCCGGCGCGGACGTGGAGGAAGCCTATGCACAATCACCTCAAGCAGATCCCGTGCCACCGCAACGTTGTCCTGAAGCTCGTGTTCCTCACAACCACAGATGGACAACCGCAGATACACGTACCTGCCAGGGAGGGCGAGGAACCAGCGGTAGGCATCGAGAGCCTCTCGGGTTGCGCCGGGCCACAGTCCCTCGTCGTGCGGGCGCCGGCGCTCCTCGCGGTGGATCGCGGAAACCGTCCGGGGAGAAAGACCGTCAATTCGAGTGGGCCAGGGCTGCAAGAACCGCTCGTCCCACCAAGGGCTGGCACCTACGTACAGCTGTCGCGGTACCGCTCGTTGCGCGCGCAGCGCGCCAGGCCGCCTACGCGGCATAAGCCTTTCGGATAGCACTCATGAAACTGATCATCACATCACCACGAGGAGACGTCCAGAGCCCCCGGCCACTCCCGCCACCTCCCACACCCGCATGCTTCAAAATCAGATACAGCTAGACTCTGGAGCGGACAGGTACTACAGCTGGCGCCGCACGCGGGGCACGTGTCGGCGCTCAGTGAAACTATGCGCTACTCAACCAACCTGCGCAGCGGCCGTCAGGCCGACGAACACCGCGGCTTCCGGCTTGTCCGCGTCAGACGTCAGGTGCAGCCCGACGGGCAGGGCGACAGCCACGGCGAGGAAGACAGCCATACCGCCCATGGCACGGCGCCGCCGGTACCAGGGACGGTCCGGCGAGGCGTCAATTCTGCTTTCTTTCACGGCTGTTGGCGGACTCTCGTGCAGGACCAGGTCGTCCTCCGGCACCAGGGTGAGGCCGTGGCACGCCTGAACAGCGGTCCCGTCGAGGCAGCCGCCCCCAGGCCCCAGCTGCGGCCACGCTGGCTGGTCCACTTCAAGGCAGCGGACCCAGTCCGCCGGGTGAAGGGAGGAGAGCATGAATCGGCCGAACACATACGGACCCAGCGAACCGCACCCCTCGCTGGTCATCCACGACAGGCGCCGGATCGACCCGGAGACCCTCCAGCTGAGAGAACCCGACCAGATCGGGCCGGAGCGGGAAGGGGGCGAACACGTCCTCGGGACGGTGGACCGGGCCAGCACCCTGGAGGCCGAGCTCGCCGACCGCACCGCCGAGCTGCAGCGGGTGGAAGCGGCGTACGAGAACTACCGCGAGCGCGTGCAGCACGATCGGGCGGCCCTGAGGGAAATCCACACCGCCAAGATCCTCGACAGCCTCCTGCCCGTTCTCGACGGCATCGACAGGGCCCGCGGGCTCGGCGAGGTCGCCGGAGAGCTGCGGGTTGCGGTCGACACGCTGGAAGACCGGCTCTCGGACCTCGGGCTGGAGCGTGTGGGCGCTCCGGGCGAACCCTTCGACCCGCTCCGCCACGAAGCCGTTGACCACCAGGTCTGGGACGAGGTCGAGGTTCCGGTCTGCGGAGCTGTCCTGCGGCCCGGCTACCGGGTGGGGACGCGGCTGCTGCGCCCGGCTCAGGTTTCCGTCACCGAGCCGCCCGACAGCCTCCCGGCCACGGCGGCGCCCGAGAGCTGAGGCCCGGGACGCGGAGACCGGGACCGCTCGGCGTCCGTCAGCCGAAATTGTCGCGGGCCAGGCGCAGCGCCAGGTCCTGGAGGATGCCGTCGGTGTGCGGCTCGGCGCCGGTCTCGTCGTAGGCATCCGCGACGGCCTCGAAGGCGGTGATGAATCCGTTGACCAGTGCGCTCAGCGGCTCGGACAGCTGACTCAGCACGGCCAGGCCGGCTTCTTCGGGGCCGGCCTCGGCCGGGACGATGAACTGCCCGGGAATCACCTCACCCAGCAGATCCGAGACGAAGCTCTCCTCGACGCCGCCACGCAGAGCGGTCAGAGCGCCGATGGCCTTGAGCTTGATCTCGTTTTCCGTCATGTTCCGAGAATGCCCCGGCCGTGGCTGCGCAGGCGTGCGCGAGGTGTGGGTCGGCCTCAGTTTGGGGCCATCCGGAACCGTTCAGGTCGTGTGCGGGTCATCCTCTGCTTCGCCCCACCGACGTCACGGACGTGGTGTCTGAGCAGGGCAAAGCTGGTCGACGGGCAGCCTGAAGTTGCGTAGAGTGGGGTTTACCGACGCGGGGTGGAGCAGTTCGGTAGCTCGCTGGGCTCATAATCCAGAGGTCGCAGGTTCAAATCCTGTCCCCGCTACTCACCAGAAGGGCCCGGATCCTCAAGGATCCGGGCCCTTCTGCTGTACCTCGGCGTTTCAGGCAAGGTCAGAACGATGCCGACAGGGCAGTGGTCAGGTGTGGAGGCGGCTGTTGGTGCCGTCATGGTTGTCGGCGTGTTCGTCGTCGAACCAGTAGTCGCCGGCCGCGAGGTAGCGGAACGAGTGCGCGCTGTGGGCCGGGAGGGCGACGGTCGCGGCGCGAGTACCGTCGCCGCGGGGCTCCAGCGGGTGGGCGGCCGGGTTCCAGTGGTTGAAGTCTCCGACGACGCTGACCGGCCCGTCCGGAGTGTCCTCGGGGAGGATGAAAGTGACCTGGGTACGGCCCTTGAGCTGCTTGCGTTCGAGCACTGAAAGACTCCAGCCACGAAGAATCCGGGAACGGGCCCGTGCATCCTCGCGCGGGCGGGTCTCTGGCGCGGCGGGACGGGGCCATGGGTCGTGCGGAGGTCACCCGCGTGGCCGCGAACCTCCCGCCGCTGAGCGCTGCCCCGCACCACTGAGGGGTCTCCGGTGGCGGCAGGGGACGGTACTCGGAGACCTGGCGGGACCCTCAGGGCGCAGCGGGACCGTCCGACCGGCCGCGCGCAGTCGCTTGACGATCGAATCCGCCGTGCCCGCACGAGCGCCGGCCACGACAATCGGCGGGGGCGCTCCTACCCGGCCACCGCCCGCCGGACCTGCGAGTCCTTCCCGCCCCGCGCCTCACCCGTCAGCCGGGCCTCGACGTCGGTACGCCGCTGCCGCTCTGCGCCGCCCACTCGGCGAGCCCGCCTGGAGGCTGTCCACGGCCCTCGCTCACCACGCCGGCGCCAACCGCTCGCGCAAGTGCTGTGAGTCGCTCTGACCGGTGTTGTCGCGGATCTCGAACAAGTCCAGCACCTTGGTCATCTCCAGCAGCCTGCGCAGCTGACTCGGCAGCGGGCCCGCCAGCACCAGCCGGCGGGAGTCGCGCACCCACAGGAGGGTGGTGAGGAACGCCGAGTCCGCGAACGCCACCTGCGCGACATCGAGCACGAGCAACCCGCCCGGGGCCGCTTCCCGTTCGCATGCCACCGCCAGCACGCTGGAGGTGTGCAGGTCGAACTCCCCGGAACACACGATCACACAGACGCCGTCCGCCTCGGACCGGACCGCGACCGCCGAGGTCATCCGGCGGGAGCTGGCCCCGGTGGTGACCGGCCGCTGCGCGTGGGACGTCCCCGCCGCGAACGGGGAGTCGTGGGGCACGGAGGAAGTACGCGACCGTGAGCGCGTGGCGCGAGCCCGGCGGACCGACGGCGACGGCGACGGCGACGGCGACGGCGACGAACTGTACGTCGATGCCAACGGGGCCTACACCCGCAAGCAGGCTGTCCGTGTCGGCCGACGCCTGGAGGACCAAGGGGTGACGTGGTTCGAAGAACCGGTCTCCTCCGACGATCTGACCGGCCTGGCCCGGATCCGGTCGGCGGTCACGGCGGACGTGGCAGCGGGTGAATACGGCTACCGACGCGACCCGCTGCGGCTGAATCACGGTGTGGCTGCGCACGGCGGCCCTGGCGGAAGCCGCCGGGCTCGACATCTCAGGACACTGCGCCCCGCACCTGCATGCCCACGCGGCAGCGGCCGTCCCCGACCTCCGCCATCTCGAATGGTTCCACGACCACATACGGATCGAACGGATGTTCTTCGACGGCACGTCGGACGCCACCGGGGGAACACTCAGGCCCGGAGCGTCCGGAGCACCGGGCCTGGGCCTCGCCCTGCGCGAGGAGGCGGCCCGGCGCCACCGGGTGGCCTGAACGGGCCGGAACGGCCGCCGGGTGTCGGGGCGGCGGACCCGGGTAGACGGACCAGGGGGCGACGGACCCAGGCGGAACGGAAGGGAACGAGCGCATGACGTCCTTCGGCTACTTCTTGTCCTGCGAGGAATTCACCCCGGCGCAGCTGCTGAGACAGGCACGCCTCGCGGCGGACGCGGGTTTCACCCGCCTCGCCATCTCCGACCACTACCACCCATGGACCGACGTCCAGGGCAACAGCCCCTTCGTGTGGTCGATGATCGGCGCCCTCTCCCAGACCGTGGACCTGCCCGTCACCACACTCGTCACCTGCCCCACCGTACGCCTGCACCCGGCGGTGACCGCCCAGGCTGCGGCCACCTCCAGCGTGCTGCTGGGAGGCCGGTTCGCGCTCGGCGTGGGCACCGGTGAGGCCCTCAACGAGCATGTTCTCGGCGACCGGTGGCCCGCGTTCGACGAACGGGCGGACATGCTGGAAGAGGCGGTCGAAGTGATGCGGAAGCTGTTCACCGGCAGCCAGACCACCCACCGCGGGAAGCACTACACGGTCGACAACGCCCGCCTCTACACCGCTCCGCCGGGGCCGGTGCCCATTCTGGTCTCGGGCTTCGGCCCCAAAGCGGCCGGGCTCGCCGGCCGCATCGGAGACGGGTTCGTCACCATGGGCCCGGACGAGGACGCGGTCGGCTCGTTCCGGGAGGCGGGTGGCACCGGCAAACGCGTCGTCGGAGGACTGAAGGTCTGCTGGAACCAGGACCGGGAAGCCGCCGTCGACACGGCGCACCGCATGTGGCCGACCGAGCACCTGCCCGGCGAGCTGAACCAGATCCTTCCCACACCTGCCCACTTCGAGCAGGCGACCGAACTCGTCACCCGGCAGCAGGTGTCCGAATCCGTACCGTGCGGCCCGGACGTCCAAGAGCACACCGAGGCCATTCGCGCGTACGTGGCGGCCGGATTCGACGAGGTGTACGTCGGGCAGATCGGCCAGGGACAGGAAGGATTCTTCGCCGCCTACCGCGACAAGGTCCTCCCCTCCCTCCCCGGCTGACGTGGTCGGCTCCACAGCATCGAAGCGAGGGAGACGATCATGTCAAGGACCGGAGATCACCGCGAGGAGGAAGCACCGCGCGGCCGAGAACCACGTCCCCGGCTGCTGCCTGACGAGGGGGCGATGGTCGACGAACACGGGCGTCCACCCGGGGTCGCCTCCCGAACCGGAACGGGCTCCACCTCACCGCCGGCCGACCCCGATCGTGTCGGACGGGCCTTGGAAGACGAACCCCCTTGTCACGACGAGGATGCCGAATCCCCGTAGCTCCCGTCTCGTCAGCCGTTCAGGCCGAACGTCCGCCGGCCTTCCCGTTCCCCCTCCCGGCCTTCGCGGCCGCGCGGCGCTGCGCCTCGCTGTTCGGCGTCAACGCGTCCCCGGCCTCTCCGTCCCCCGTACGGGGAAGCACGGCCTCCTCGGCTTCTTTCCGGGCTTCCGGGTCGCCGCTCTCGCCGGGTGCCTGCGACGGAGGGGTGGGCTTACGGCTGTGGTCCTTACCGCGCATGATGATCTCCTGTCCTCGGTTCAAAGGTTGAGAATGACGGCGTAGGCGAGGAAGAACAGAGCGACGAGGAAAGCCAGCAGGCAGATCAGTACGAGCGGCCTCTTGGCCCAGCCGCGGGTGAGCGGTCGGTAGGGACCGGCCCCGGACCCTGTGCTCGACTCGCCGGGCGGTGTCTCACCGGGTCGTACGCCGCCCTCCACACCTCGGTCAGGGTCGCGCGCTGGGTCCGGCCGTGAGAATTCGGTCATGGCTCTGTCACCTCGGTTCTGTGCCGGCCTTCGGCCCGACGGGCTCGCGGAAGGCGGTGCCCGGGTGACGAGCCGGGGGCACCGGGCGTCTACCCGTCGCCGATGCCCTCACTGCGGGGCCGCCCCATCCGTCCTCAGGGGTTGAAAAGGACCTTGACCGCTCCGTCGTCGTCCTTCTGCTGGAACATGTCGTACGCGTACGGAGCCTCGGACAGCGGCAGGTGATGGCTGGCCAAGGCTTCCATGCCGAGCGGGTCGGCGTCGTTGAGGAGCGGCAGGATCTCGTCGACCCAGCGCCAGACGGTGGCCTGGCCCGTGCGGAGCTGGATCTGCTTGTCGAACATGGTCAGCAGGGGCATGTGGACGCCGTGTGCGGCGGCGCGCCGGAGTCGTTCGGGTACGAGGTCGATGCCGATGACCCGGCCCGCACCCCGGTGGGCGGCCATACGGGCCGCCATGTCGCCGATGGGACCGAGGCCGAGGACGGCCACGGTGCCGCCGGGCGGAATCGCGGCGTACTCGACGGCCTGCGAGGCGGTGGGCAGGACGTCGGAGAGGTAGACGAAGCGGTCGTCGGATCCGCCGGCCGCGACGGGGATGGGCAGCGTGTTGCCGAAGGGGACTCGCACTGCGAGTGCAGCCCTTGCCGGCACATGTGGCAGCTGCCGCAGGAGACGTTGAACGGCACCACGACCCGGTCGCCGGGACGCACGCGCGTGACCTCGGGGCCGGCTTCCACCACGATGCCCATCGGTTCGTGGCCCAGGATGTCGCCGACGTCGAGGAAGGGCCCGAAGAGCTCGTAGAGATGCAGGTCGGAGCCGCACAACCCGGTCGTAGTGATCTTCACGATTACGTCAGTGGGGTCTTCGATCACGGGGTCGGGAACGGTGTCGACGCGTACGTCCCGCTTGCCGTGCCAGGTCAGGGCTTTCATGGGGACTCCTCCCACCCTTCAGGGGTACGGTTCCCTGTCCACCTCCGACCATCCGTGTGCCCCGATCCGGGCCGTCCACGCCTGCGCATCGGATATGACAGCGGAGTCGGAGGCGTGCGCCCGTCCGGCGGCGCGGGACGCCGGGAAGGACGGGGGATGCGTGCCCGGTCCGGGGGTAGCCGGACGTCATGGACACCCATGAGAACACCCCGCTCCGCGCCGTAGCGCTGGTCTGCACGCTCTCCCCCTCCCCTTCCCCGTCCAGCTCCCAGCTGCTGGCGGAGCAGACGATGGCCGCACTTTCCGAGCACGGCGTCACGGGCAAGACCATCCGGATCGCCGACCACGACGTGAAGACCGGCGTGAAGACCGACATGGGTGACGGAGACACCTGGCCGGAGATCCGCGACACGGTCCTGGGCACCGACATCCTCATCCTGTCCACACCGATCTGGCTCGGCCACCCGTCCAGCATCTGCCAGCGCGTCCTGGAGCGCCTCGACGCCGAACTCTCCGAAACCGACGACGAAGGCCGCATGCTCACCTACGGCAAGGTCGCCGGCATCTGCGTCGTCGGCAACGAGGACGGCGCGCACAAGGTCAGCGCCGACCTCTTCCAAGGCCTGAACGACGTCGGCTTCTCCCTCGCCCCCAACGCCGTCACCTACTGGGTCGGCGAAGCCATGCACCGTACCGACTACCGGGACCTGGACAAGACCCCCGAGAAGACAGCGGCCACCACGAAGACCCTCGCCGCCAACACCGCCCACCTCGCCCGCCGCCTGAAGGCGGCCTCCTACCCGCCCTCCTCCTGAGGCCGGCCGGGCCGCGGCCGGTGGGCCCCAGTGCCGCAGGACCGCCCGGCCCGCCGGATCAAGACCCGGCCGCGGTCCTCGAACTGGCACGGGAATCGGCACAGGGCAAGGACGTCCGACTCGGCGGCGGGGCCACCACCATCCGGGAATCTCTTGACACCGACCTCGTCGACACCATGCACGTGGCGGTCTTTACCGGTGAAGCTCGGGTCCGGAGTACGGCCCGGGGAGTCACCCGATGAGCTGCTCGACCGGTTCCACCTAGAGGTCGTGCCCAGCCCGCGCGGGGTGACGCACCACCTGTTCTGGGGAAAATGGCCGGTTCTCAGGGCTGGACCGGCCGGCTGTTTTGCCTGCTGGGGCCAGTCCTGAGGTGGGCCGTCGAGTCGCGCCTCGGGCGGCAGCCGGCCTTGGCGGTTTCCTCAGCTCATGCCCGCCCGGTGATCGCGGCAGCTCGCCCCGCTCTTCGGGATCTCCCCGGCCACGGCCTGCCGCACCATCCAGCGGCTGCGTCACGCCTGCGTCCTGTGGCCCCGTGGAAAACAGGTGTGTTCGGCGGGCTCGGGCGGTGCCGGTGTCACAGCTGGGGCACGTACGGGGCGAGACCGACGATAAGGATGGACCGTCCGCCCGGCCCCGGCTCGGAGCCCGTGCGAACCGGCCCGACATAGTGGCTGACCCTGTGGTCGTGGACGGCATAGCCGTCCAGCGGGTCGGTGAGGGTGAAACTGGTGTGGATGTCCGCCCACGGGTCCTCGGGCTGCAGGCCCGCACTGCCCGGCGTGGCGATGACGTTCTGCCCACCCGTGACGTTGGTACGGCTGATCAGGTGGGCGAAAGTGAACGTGCTGGCCGAACCACCGTCCTGGTGCAGGCAGTTCGGGGAAGAAACAGCGTCCTGACCTGGACTGTTGACGCCGAGCCTGATCAGGTGGACCCCAGCCCACAGCGGCTGCCTCCTCAGGTCCTTCACGGACAGGACCTGCTCAATGTCCCAGCGCAGGAGCCGCAGCAGCAGGGCGTTGCCGCGCAGCGCCTCGGGGATGCCGGGGAGCACCCGACGCTTTCGCGGGTGCTCAGGGTCGTCTTCGCCCTGGGAAAAATTGGTGACCGTACCGTGTACGGGGTCGGGGGTTCCGGGAATCCAGGACAGTTCGTCCTTCCACGGCAGGTACACGGCATGCGAGTAGCGGCGGAACCGGTTCGTTCCCGGAACGTACGGGTCAGGCGGCAGAGCCGCGAAGACCTCCCGGATCCGGGCCAAGTCCCTCGCAGTGGAGCCGGCCAGGTCGATACCGAGTTGCTCAGCGCCGTAGCGGGCGAACCCGCGCTCGCGCAGACCCTCCACGCCTGCAGGGCCAGGGCCCCTCGCATCAGAGTGCGACCGCCGCTGGGGCTCAGCCTTTTCCACGTGTTCCTCCAACAGGTCACCACGACGGCCATGGCGCCGACGGCCCCGTGCCGACCTTACGCACGCCTCCCCCTCTTCCCCGTCACCCAGCCCCCATTCAACGGACCCCACGTGACCACACCTCTATAGCCCCCGCGGTCAGCGGCTCGGGACACCCGCCTCGGCCCCACGAACGCACCCTCAGAACCCCTGCCCTTCCACCGGGAACGGAAGCCGGCAGCGACCCAAATGCCCGGGCACGCTCAAGGGGCCGGTCCCTTCACGGCAGTGGGCAGCGTCACCCACGGATCGCGGGCCGCGACGTACGCGACGCCCGAAGCGCCCCACCTCTCACGCCGGCACCGATCTTTTCTCCCGGACCGCCGACCACCCTGCACGGCTGGCGCGCACGCGTGCGCCACCAGCCCCTTCCTCCCCCGATCCCGCCGGCCGACGGCTCCACGCCCGTCGACGAGGACGACCCACTCGTGCGCTACCACGCTCAGCTCGGCCTCGTCGAAACCACCGACATCGCCACAGGCCTGAAAACCGCACGACGCCTGCTGCGTCTCAACGGCGAACGCCGCCACCCCTGCCCCCACGTCGCCATCGACAGCGACTGCCGCGGCACCGGCAAACGCACCCTGCTGCACCACATCGGGCTGGCGCACCAGGGACGCCGCGAGAAGCTCCACGGCATCGACGACAGCCGCATCCCGGTGGTGTGCGTCAACGCCCCTCCGGAACAGAGCTCACCCGCCGACTGGTCCGCGGCCCTGGCCGTATTCATCGGCTGGGACCTCTACCGCCCCGACACCGAGCAACGGCCAGTACAGCGGATGAAGGACCTCACCGGACCCGCCGTCCACGTGATGTGCCATGCCCGTACGGAGGTGTGTCTCGTTGACGGGATCGACCGGCTGCGGCCCGAGGACCTGCAGCCGACGTTCGACTTCTTCGACTACCTCGCCGACGAGCTGGGCCTGACCGTCTTCTGGAGCGGTATCGGCTCCAGCGACATCCTCCGCGAAGCCCGCGCCGCACGCTTCCCCACACTGCGCCGCACCACAGAATCCACCACGCCGATCCGGCCACGCTCGGTCCCCACCCTCTGGGTCAACCGGCTCCCACCCCGCTGCAAGGAACACCCCGACGAATGGGTCAGCACCCTGGCCACCCTCGACGGCAGACTCCGGCTACGCCATCACAAACCGGACAGCCTCCTGGACCACCAGAAGAAGCTCTACCAGATCACCGACGGGCTCATGGAACACCTCACCCCACTGATCGGCATGGCCGCCCAACTCGCCATCCTCGACGGCACAGAAGCACTCACCCCCGAAATCCTCCACGACGCCGCCCGCTACCTCGACCTCCCCCAGGCACAACAAACCTGAAGTCAGAGCAACCGGCCCGGCACGGACTACCAGACACACCGCTTCCCGCTCGCCCGCAGACAGCCCCAAACGCCCACTGCAATTCTCAATACATCTGCGGGACTCTCATTCAACATGCGGCACTACAGGTCAAGACCCCTCCGACACCGGAAACAACCCATCACCGACCGCCTCATAGACCCGCAGCATCACAGGTCAAAGAGACAGCCCGTCAACGGCCACACCACAACATGAACGAGAACGCACAGACGAGCGGCGGCCGGTCGTGCTGCTGTCGGGAGACGACGCGTCCGGGATCCGGGTGATGCAGGTCGTCGCTCGGGCGGGTGTCGACATCACCGGTCTGGGCGTCGAAGTGGCAGTAGGCGCCGTGGAAGGACTGCCCTTTGAAGGCGTGCTGCGGTTCGCGTTGCCGCCTTCGGGCTTTACCCCTTGCACGTGGCTAACCACCGTGTCCCGGGACGACCTGACCGAGCGAGCGGGCGTTCTGTCCTCCGCGAAACTCAGCGAGATTGAGAACGACCTCCGTCTCGGTGAGCAGGCGAAGGAGTGGACCCCGGCGACGACCGCGAAACTCAGCGAGATAAGGAACGCCCTCCGCCTCGGTGGACTCGGGTAGGCGGAGAAGGAACGGACGCCCGCGACGGCGTGGTCGGTCTCGTCCAGATGATCGACGCTGCCAGCTGCCTCCTCGGCGCCCCTCACGATCGAGATCACGAACTACGGCTGGAGTACTAGTACTCCAGCCTTGGGCACCTCACAACAGCACCATGGTCCGCGGGCCTCAACTGACCTTGCGCAGAATCACGACCCAGTCCTCACTCTCCAGGTTCTCCACGCGGTCAAGACTCCAGGTCTCCTCGCGCACAGGGAAGGTGTCCCCGACGCCCAGCGTGTACTTCTGCTCCCCGTCGGCCGCGACCACGAGCCGGACGGTGAGCGGTTCACCGGGCGGATCGTAGAGGTGGATCACGGCGAACCGGGCATTGTCAGACCCCCCGGTCCTGCGGGGCCTCAGCCTGATTTCGTTGATCATGTTGTTATCCCATCGTAGTGAAGCGGTGCGCGAAACTGTCTCTGAGTTGATCGGCCGTAAGCGGTTCCTCGGGGTGATTAAGGTTGTGCGGATTACGCAGGTAGATTTTTCCCTGGCCATCCACACGGGTCACCTCATAAACATGACCCTCCACAAGGTCGTCAGGAAGCGGCGGTTTGCTTTTTTCATTCTTTCGTGTCGCGATCAGTATCGGGCAGCCTGCCTCCAGCTTCTCCCGGAAGGAGCCAAGGAGCTGCCGGTTCGCGCTCATGCCGTTCCTGTCGAACTCCGTGGGAAAGTCCTCGGTATACGCTGGTCGGCCAGTGAGCTGGGTCAGCATCTCGGCACGGTGACGCGGCCCTGTGCCGAGATCAAGCCGTTGGTAGCCCGACGTACGCTTGAGACGGCCTTCCTCCCATGTTTGGTCGACACCCGCAAAAGCCTTCTCCAGGATCGCGGACCAGGCGACACCTCCGGCCAACTGTGCATAAGCTGGCGTGTCCGTCTTGTTGTACGGTACGACCAAATCCGGCGCGACAGTGAGAACAGTGACCGCACCCGTTGGTTCAAAGGGAGTCCAGTCACCATTGAAGTCCTTCTTCACTTGATGAAAAGTCACTTCGTAAGTGCCGTCGCCATTTTCCTTTATGCACTTCGAGATAGCTTCCGGAAGATGCCCGGCAACGGCCCCCATGGTGGCGATCACCCCGCAGTCCCCAAGGGCTCCTTGCTCTGTCTGCTCGCGCCTGGGCGGTCCGTCGAACAGGGGGACGCGCCGGCCGTCGGGGCGGTCGAGGGGCGTACCGTACTGGAAAAGGCGCACACCGTATTCCGGGAGATCCATGGCGTTGAACGCAGGCCGGTCTACCAAGGCGTACGCGTCGACGGAACCTTCCGCCGGCTCGCGGGGGCCGAGCACGGCGTCGCGCACCTTCGAGTAGGTGTCCCGTATGGAGGCACGCTCGGCGGCGTGGCCATCTTCGGCCGCGTCCGGAGCCTCGTTCCTCGTCTCGTCCCTGTTCTCGTCCTCAGCCGAGTCGGTGAGCGTCTCCAACACCGCCCCCGGGGAGGCCTCAACAAAGGCCCCGGGAGTATGGCGCTCTTCCGGATCCTCCGGTACTCCGGATTGATCCGCGTACTCCTCGGTGTCAAGCCCTCCTGATTCCTGTGGCTCGTCCGGCCACTCGGTAGCGTCCTCGCCGAGCTCGCCGCGGGTGACCATCCCCGCAGGCTCGGCCTCTGCTATGGGGGACACCTCGGCATACATATCGGCGTCTGTGCCGGCGTCCACGTCATTCTTCGTGTCGGCGTGCGACGCACGGGGCTCGCTCGCGTCGGGGACGGATTCGGAATCCGGGTCGGCGGGTTCGGACAGCTCCGCATGGACCTCCGACGCCTCGCCCGACGAGGCCGGGGGACCGGGCGGCTCGTCATGGTCGTCGGTCGGAGGCGTTGCAGGGGCGTCCGGTACCGGCCCGGGGTCCTCTGGAGCTCTGTCCGCTGCAGGCGTGGGGTCGGGTGCCTCGTCCGCCTCCGGGGAGGTTGCTGCCGCCGAGTCGCCGTCAGCATCCGGCTCCAGTGGCTCGGGGCGATCCGGGGCTTCGTCCGGGTGCGGAGGCTCTTCCTCCGAGAGGGAAGGTTCGAGGGGCTCGGTGGTGCCGGGGTGATCTTGGGGCTCTTCCGGAGTGGCCGCAGGGTGGGGAGCGGCGTCGTACGGTGTGGGGGCTTCGTCCGGGTCGGGCACAGCGTCGAAGGACTGCTCGGCGGGTGTGTACGGAGCGTCATGGAGGCGAGCGGGGTCCGGTGCCTCGTCGTAGTCGTCGGCTGCCGGAGCGCTGTCGGTGTCCGCTTCCGGTTCGGGTGCTTCCGGGGTGTCGTCCGCCGCCGGCGTGGGGTCGGGTGCCTCGCCCGCGTCGTGGGCCGGTGCCGCCGCCGAGTCGCCGTCGGCTTCTGACTCCAGCCCTTCGGGGGGATACGGGGCCTCGTCCGGGTCCGACGGTACTTCCTGATCCGCGTTGTCGGAGTACTCCCCAGGCTCTTCCGGAGTGGACGGGGAATCGGAGTCCGCGTCGTACGGCGTGGGGGCCTCGTCCGGGTCCGCAGTGGCGTCGACCGGCGCATCGGGTCCTTCCGGGGAGGGCGCTATCGCCGAGTCGCTCTCCCGCGTCCCAGCCTCGACGGGCTCCAGGGTGGTCGACCGGTCCGCTGGCTCCACCGGGGCGTCTGCGGGCGCAGGCGCCGACGAGTCGTCGGGCGCAGTGGGCTCCGGGGCATCCGTGGCTTCGGGTGCCGCCGGTGATTCCGGTACGGGGGGCTGCTCTGTCGGCCGGTCGCTCACAGAGTGGCCCCCGGGCCACGGGCGTTGTCCCCATGTGCAGTGATCGGCCCCACCATGCGCCGTGGCTGGACTGCGCGCATTCCGTCCATGATCCCCTCCCCCGGCAAGCAGTTCCGCCGATCACACTAACTGAGGGTCAGGTATACGACTTCGGCGGACCTGGCGTGGGAACCGCCACCCGATACATGCCACGGGGCTGCCGTGTTCCTGCCGCAGATGGGCCGCATGACCGCCGGAGTCCACCAGGCCGTCGCCGCGAAACCCCGAGGTCGACTCCGGCCTGCTGGAGGCCGACGAACTGGCGGGCCACCACCGGGGAGACCCTCACCCGGGACGCCGGCACAGCCGGCGTCGTCAGAGAGTGCAAGGTCGCGTCCACGAGACGCCCGACCGTGGTGGAGGACGGGCCGTCCTTCCAGGTCTCGAAGTCCGACAGCTCCCCTGGCAAACCGTCGTCGGCGGCTTCGTCGATCGCCTTCTGCAGTCGCATCGACCGTTCCTGGTCCGCCTTGGCCCGCGCCGAGGACGGCGGCCCCAGCGCGGGGACTTCCGGCGCTGGCTCGTCGGGGAAGCGGACACCACGCCCGCCGCGTCCGCGTGCGGGAGCCGGCCCCCGTCACCGCGTACACCCCGCGCCCTTGGCCGGTGCGGCCTGCTGCCGGTGGGCGGGGACGGCGGCTTCCGTCGGTCCGGGGGGCGCGGCGGCGGGCGTGGTCGTGGAGCGGGAGCGGGACGCCGCCGGGGAGACCCGGACACGGGACGCGGGCGCGGCCGGGGTGGAGGGCGGTGTCGTCAGGGAGTGCAGGGTCGCGTCCACCAGGCGTCCGACCGTGGTGGAGGACGGGCCGTGCTTCCAGGAGGTGTTGTCGCCGAGGCGGGCCAGGTGCGCGGCAAGGAGGCCGGTGCCGCCCTGGTCGCGGATCTGGTCCATGCGGTGGGCCAGCAGGGGCCACTGGCGGGAGCCGACCAGGAGGCCCACCTGCGTCTCGAGCAGCACGTCCTTCACGACTCCCACGATCGCGGCGTGCGCGAGCCGGTTGACGCCGAGCTGTTCCAGCGCCTTCGCCCGGTCGTCGAGGTCCAGGTCCCGGGGCACGTTTAGGCCCTCGGTCAGCGGGCCCCAGGAACGCTTCGCGTCCGTACTCGCGGGCGGCGCCCACAGGTCGGCGGCCTCCTGCACCGGCGGCGCCGCAGCAGGAGCGGGGGCGGGGGCGGTGCCCGTGGCGGGTGCAGGTGCGGGTGCGGGTACCCGTCCCGCTGCAGGCGCACCCCACGGATCGCCGGACCCGCCCATGCGCGAGGCCAGCACGTCCCTGGCCGGCGGCGCGGCAGCACCGGGAGCAGCAGGGCAGGAGCGGGGGCGGTGGTCGCCGTCGGGGCGGGTGCTTGCGCTGCGGCCGCGGTGGTGACGGCAGTGACGGCGTGGTCGACGCCCGCTCCGGCGGCGTGCGCGTCGACGAGGATCCGGGCGACGTCGATACCGCGGGCGTCGAGCTGGCCCATCGCGGCCGCGATGTCCGGCCAGGCCGGGGAGGAAAGGATCGCGTCGCGCACCAGGCCCTCGGGCATCGTCGTCTTCAGGAGGTCGGCCCACCGGTCGGTGCCCTCCGCCTTCGTGCGCGCGATGTTCGACGCGACCGCCTGGTGGACCCCGGCGGTCATGCGGCCCATCTGCGGCAGAAACACCGCCAGGTCGACACCAGCCTGCTGGAGGCCGACGAACTGGCGGGCCATCGCCGGCCAGTCCGCCCCCTTCATCAGCTCGGCCAGGACGTCGTCGCCCAGGACGCCGCTCAGCTGGTCGGCCGACCAGCCCGGCGCCATCTTCTCGGCGTCCTCGCCGAGTCCCTCCTCCTGGCCCGTCAGGCGCTTTTGGGTGGCGCGGCGGACCGCGTCAGAGATGGTCATCACGGTTCGGGCAGTGGCGGGTATCCGGACGTCATCGGTGGGGGCGCGCTTGCGTATGTACGTCAGGGCGCGGCGCCCCGGGGGACGGCGAAGTCGGTCAGGCGGGCCGTACCTGGCGCGAGCCCGCGCCAGGGGCCGGGGCAGGCCAGTACCGCGATCGCGGAGGTCGGGAACTTCTCGGCCAAGCGGTCGAGCGCCCCCTCGTCCGCCTCTTCCCCCGCGAGGCCGAGGGCGAGACCCGCGAGCCCCGGGTTGTGGCCCACCAACAGCAGCGTCCGGACTTCCTCGGGCGCCTCGGACACCACGGCCAGCAGCTCCTCCGGCTCGGCGGCATACACACGCTCGTCGAAGCGCACCGGGACTTGCCCGCCGAGCTGCTCGGCGGCCAGCGCCCAGGTCTCGCGGGCACGCCGGGCGGTGGAGCAGATCACCAGTTCGGGCAGGCAGCCAGTGTCACGGAGCCATTGGCCAGCGGCCGGCGCGTCCCGCAGGCCGCGTGGCCCGAGCGGACGTTCATGATCCGCGGTGTCCGGCCAGGCGGACTTGGCGTGGCGCAGCAACACCAGACGGGCATCGGCTCTCTTGCTCACGACCTCAGCCTCGCATGTGACTGGGGCGGCGCGATCCGCAACACCCGAACGTCATGCTCACGCTCAAGCCGACCGACGCGAGCACCGGCGCCGGTCCTGTCGACGTCGACCGGTACTGGGGCGTGCCGTTGCCCCGCATGGTCATGACCTGCCGTTCGTCGCCCGCCACCAGGGCAAGGATGTGGCTGGCGGAACCGTGGAGGTCGATGCCGGCCGCGGTGAGTTCCTTGCGTACGCGGGTGGAGGTTGCCTGCAGGCGGGTGCGGCGCCAGGTGTCCTGGCGGACGACGGCGAGGGTTTCGGTGAGCCCGGCGATTTCGTGGGGCAGCAGGGTGGAGCTGAACACGGATGGGTGGGAGCCCATCTTGAAGTGGCCGGTGAACGCCTCGTCGCAGGCGGCGATGAAGCCGACCCTGCTGGCGAAGGCCTTGGAGAGGCCCCTGGCCGGTGCGGCCTGTTGCCGGTGGGCGGGGATGGCGGCTTCGGCCGGATCCGGCTGTCCGGGGGCCTCGGCGGCGGGTGTGGTGGTGGAGCGGGAACGGGCCGTCGCCGGGGGGGGTGTCTCTATGTCTTTCGTCAAGGACGTGGTGCCTGGTATGCGGGTGTTTGGGGTGGTCATGCGGCGAGGGTGATGGTGGGGGTTCGGGATTCGTAGAAGGTGCCGTCTCGGAGCATGGCAAAGAGGACGCTGATGCGTTGACGGGCGAGTCTCAGGAGGGCTTGTGTGTGGGTTTTGCCGCGGGCTCGTTGCCGGTCGTAGTAGGCGCGTGATGCCGGGTCGGCGTTCATGCAGGCGAAGGCGGAGAGGAACATCGCGCGTTTGAGTTGGCGGTTTCCGCCGCGGGGTGCGTGTTCGCCGTGGATCGAGGTCCCCGACGATTTCGTCGTGGGAGCGAGGCCGGCGTAGGAGGCGAGGTGGGCGGCACTTGGAAAGCCGGTCCCGTCGCCGACGGTGACCAGCAGGACGGCGGCGGTCCTGACTCCGACTCCCGGCATCGAGGTCAGGACCGAGTGAAGAGGGTGAGCCTCCAGCAGGCTGCTGATCTGCGCTTCCAGGGCTCGGCGCTGGTCATGGACCGCGGCGAGTGAAGCGGCCAGGGACGGGATCACGATGTCGAGGGTGCCAGTTCCGGGAACGATGACGGTCTGCTCGTCGAGAGCGTCGAAGACCTCGTCGATCAGCCGCTGTGCCATGCGCGGGGCTTTGGGCCGGATCAGTTCAACGAGTCTGCGGCGGCCGGCTTTCCGCAGAGCGGCCGGGGATCCGTGGCGCTCGAGGAGCCAAGTGGCGGCCGGGTGGTCCAGTCGCGGGCCGAGAACGCGCTCCAGCGACGGGTGGAACTGGGTGAGCAGGCCGCGTATCCGGTTGCTGGTGCGGGTGGCCTCGGCAGCGAGGTCCTGGTCGAAGCCGGTCAGCACCGTGAGCTCGGCGGTGATCTCGTCGGTCAGCTCCAGCGAACGCAGGATGTGCGGCATGGTCCGGGCCGCGTCCGCGATCACCGCGGTGTCCTTCGAATCGGTCTTCGCCTCGCCCGGGTAGAGGTCGGCGATCCGCCGCATCGCGAGTCCGGGCAGGTAGGCGACCTCGCAGCCCGCGTCACGGGCGACGGTCAGCGGCAGGGCACCGATCGAGGCGGGCTGGTCCACGATCACCAGGACGGTGCCGAACTTGGACTTGAGCTTGTCGAAGACGGCCCTCAGCTTCGGTTCGCTGTTGGGCATCGCCTTGTCGAAGACCTTCTTCCCGGCCGGGGTGAGCCCGTGGCCGTGATGGGCCGTCTTGCCGACGTCCATCCCGAGGAAGACGCCTATGCCTTCGGTCTCTAACATTGCACCCTTCCGCAGGTGTTGACCGTGCCGGCCTCGGCGATGGCACCGTGCTCGCGCATCCACGTTATGCAGACCTGCCGCCCGCGAACTGCCCGGCATTGCGCCGGACCGGACGGTGGCCGGGTCTCTCATCAGCGTCTCCGACGACACCCCACGGACCCGGCGACACCACCCCCCAGGTCATCCGTTCGACAGAGGGGACACAGTCATACCGGGCCCGGAGGCCAGCGGCCCCGTTGCAGGACCGCGAAAAACATAACGGGGGACCCGAACCCGGGACGCAGGCGCGGAGGGCGGCGTCGTCAGGGAGTGCAAGGTCGCGTCCACGAGGCTGCCGACCAGGGCACTACCGGAGGCCTGCTTCAGGAGGTGTCGGTCCCGGACCCGGCTCCCGTACCGAAGGGCGGACCCGGTCGCCACGGCCGATCGACGCGGCCTGACCCCGCTGTTTCGGTCCCACGTGCGCCCTTGTGGCGAGGTCGACCTCGGCATGGCCGCTCGGCTGAACGCGCCTTTCACCCGGCTTCACCGACCGGCGACATCAGATGGATTCCACACCCCGACACTGTGCGGTTTCAGTGAGCCAGTCAGCCACAAACCCGCTCAACCAACCTGCACAACACCAGGTCAGGAGCATGACGACTACTCAGTTCACCGAGCGCTGACACGAACCTCTGTGGCGCGCGGCGGGCAGTGCTGTGCGCAGAGTGCACGAGTTCTCAACATTTTGTGCAACCTCGGATCGCGGAATGGCCGCTCGATTTGTGCAGGTCAGGGCCCCCTTCTGCTAGCGTCCCGCCATGCCCGACGGACGACGTCCTGCAAGGGATCTCAAGAGCTTTGTCCTGCCCGAGATCGGCCAGTTACGGAAGACGTGAGACTCCTGGGAGCCCTACCAGGTGTTACTGACCTTGAAGGCGGGTTGTCGTAGGGCCTGTTGTGAAAGTGCCGACGGGCCGGACGAGGTGATGCGCAGGTCCGGCCCGTCCGCTCGTCTCTACAGGGCGAGCTGATACTGCAATGTCGTGTGCGTGGGCAGGTAGCCGAGGCTGTCGCTGATGTGTCTCATGTGCGTGTTGCTGTCGGCGGTGTCGGTCAGGAGGCCGCCGAGGGCCGGGTAGTGCCCATGGGCTTGTCGGATCGACTCGGCCTTCATCCATCGGCCGAGGCCGTGTCCGCGGTGCTCGGGCAGCACGCCGGTGCCATAGTGCTGGGCATCACCTGTGCCGCCGCCGGGCACGACCAGTTCGGTGAACCCGGCGATCGAGCCGTTGGAGGTGTCGATGGCGACGACGGTGTGCAGGTGGTCGCCGCGCTGTTCGACGGCCTTCGCCGCAGCCCGGACCCGGTCCACGTCCCAGGTCGTGGTGCCGTGGTCGGTGTCCTCCATGGGCATGTCGTCCATGGCGCGACGTGAGTCGGCGAAGGTCTGGGCGAGATCGTCGGGGACGGTTACCTTCCAGGACGCCAGCCGGTAGCCGGAATGCGGACGCTCAATGATCTCTGCCAGGGAGGGGATGTCCACATCGGCCAGGGGCAGGCGGGAGTACCTCAGGGTGAGGACCTTGCGGAAGCCGCGGGCCGGCAGGAAGTGGTCGCCGGGTGATCCGGCGCCGGCCTGCGCCACGACGCAGCGCCGGGTGTTGTCCCGGGCGGCGGCCACGGCAGTGTCGAGGAGCCGGGAGCCGACGCCCTTGCGGCGCTCCACGGGATGGACGTGGAGGGTGAGTTCGGCCAGGTGCTCTTGTCCGCCGTCGAACAGGCGCAGAAAGGCCGTCCCGACGGGGTTGGCATCGGCGTCGGACGCCAGCCATGCAAGGCGTCGGCTGTGCGCCCCGTGAGCGGGGTCGGTCAGTGGGGTGATGCGGAGCGACAAGGTGTCTCCGTCGTGAGGAGGTGGCAAAGGTCAGTACGCGGGCTCAACTGCTGGGCACTCCTGCGCATGTGCTCCACACCTCCTCGTCGACAGTGCCGGTCCGGATCAACATGGACGGCTGGGAGAACGTAGCTGGTCTATCGGTTCCTCGGCCAAGGGTTAACTGAAGGCTGGTGCGGCCGTGTGGTCACAGCCCCTCGTTGAGTTTCTTACGGTTGCGGATCTGGTCCTTCTTCTCCGGGATCGTGCACCGGATCCCACGTCGGCGCAGGTAGGCGCGGTTCTTCCGGGAGCCGTACGCCTTGTCGGCACGCACTCTGTCCGGCCGCTTGCGTGGACGCCCCAGCCCCTGCCGCGGCACCCGGATGTTCTCCAGGACCGGTTCGAACTGCGGGGAAACCCCGCGCTGCCCGGCCGTGATCACAATCGACAACCGAACCGAATAGGTACTTGGAACCGAAACCGGCGGCGTGTCCCACGCCACGTCGGGCTTCTCCTGCTCTCGACGAGAATCGTCCGGTGGTAGCTGGAGTTCCGTCGGTGTCTCGGCGAGACGGCTGAGTGCCTGGAGCTGATCCGGTGTAAGGGCAGCGAACAGTTTGCCGGGAGAAGCGGGGCTCCCGTCAGCGTGCAGCGGATTTCCCGATGCGCTGGTCACGAACTTGACCTTGACACGGTGACAAGGTTTTCACTTGGGCGCAGGAGGTGGTCCCGATCAACACGACCCACGTAACCCCGCAGAACACCCGTGTGAGCAACGCCCTGGGCGCCGAGGACTCATCGGTCCGGCTTCGGACGGCCCTGGCGGTCGGCTCGAACCCCGACCCCGTGTTCCTGGAGATGCTCGTCGGGCGGTGCGCGGTCGAGCCGGATTTCTTCGTACGAGACATGCTGTCCTGGGCGCTGACCCGCCTCCCGCCGGAGATCACCCTGCCCCGGATACGCCAGGAGCTCGACTCCGAGCGTACCCAGGCCCGCAGCCAGGCGCTGCACACACTCTCCAAGATCGGCGACAAGAGCACGTGGGCCTGGATCACCCGCGGCATGCTGCGGGACGCCGACGACGAGGTCGCGCGGACTGCGTGGCGCGTCGCGGTCGTCCTCGTGCCCGAGGACGAGGACGAGGAGAAGGACCTGGCCGACGAACTGGTTCTGCAGCTCGGCCGTGGCGACCGCGATGTGCAGCTGAGTCTGAGCCGCGCCTTGGTTGACCTCGGTGACGTGATCAAGCCCGCCCTGGAGAGGGCCTCGGCGAGTTCCGACCCGGCGGTGGCCGCGCACGCCGGTGCCACCGAGCTGCTCCGGCAGAACCCGGAGACCGGTTTCGACGTGGCCCTCGACGAGGCGAAGCGCGTGGTCGCACTCGCCCCGGAACGAGCTGCTGCTGCCGCCGCGGCTGCGTCAGCAGGCCCCGAGACCCCGGAGACCGCCGAGCCCGCGGAGACGCCCGGGCCGATGGAGGCCGCGAAGGCTGCAGAGGTCTCGGAGGAAGCGGATTGCTGATCGGTGATGTGGCCCGCCGCTCCGGGGTAAGCACCCGGATGCTCCGGCATTACGACGCCCTGGGGTTGGTGCGGCCCACGGGCCGCACCGTCGGTGGCTACCGCGAGTACTCCGCCGAGGATGTCCGCAGGATCTTCCACGTGGAGAGCCTGCGGTCCCTCGGGCTCTCGCTCAAGCAGATCGGGCGCGCTCTGGAGGACCCGGCCTTCACGCCGTCCACCCTGGTCAGCGACCTCATCCGGCGGACGGAGGACCGCCTGGCGCGGGAACAGGAGCTGCTCGAGCGGCTCCGTGCGATCGACGCGTCCGCGCCCACCGACTGGCAGGGAGTGCTGCGCATCGTCGAACTCATGCGGGAACTCAACTCGACCAGCGCCGCGCGCAGGCAGCAGGCTGTCCTGGCCCGGCCGGAGGACGTGTCGGTACCCGCCGAACTGCTGGCCGGGGCGGTCCTGACCGAATCCGACCCGCACGTCGCAGGCGCCCTGCGCTGGGCGCTCGCCCGATCGGGCGGCGACGGCGTGGCGACGCTGCACGCCGGCACGCACTCGGAGGACGCCGACATCCGGCGGCGCGCGGTGCTGGCGATCGCCGAGATGCCCGACGCTCCGGGTGCTGCCGCGGTGCTCGCGGACGCCCTCGGGGACCCGGACACGACGGTGCGCAGGCACGCTGCTCTGGCTCTGGGCAGGCAGGGCGTGGCCGCGGCCGTGCCCACACTCGTCAGCATGGTGGTGGAGGGCTCCTACGACGTGGACGCGGCGGAGGTTCTGGGAACGCTGTCCCTGGACCCCGGGTGCGCGGACCGGATCACGACCGCCCTGGTCGACGAACTGGCCGCGCCCACCGCGGACTCCGCGACGCGGATCCGCCTTGCCCAGGCGCTGGTCGAGCTCGCGGGAACCGCGGCGCAGGAGGTCCTTCGCCAATTGGCCCACGACGACGACAGCGCTGTCGCCCTCGTCGCCTCGGCCCTTGTCGGAGTCCTCAAGGAGCAGTCACTCGAAGACCAAGCTTGACGGGCATTCCTGAAAGCGCGATCTGAACGGGGTCCGGGAATCGCCGGGTGAGCGCCTGGGCCACCCGGACGCAGGCAGCGGGTCGGTGCTCATACGTCGATCTTCCAGGGCCCCTCTTGAGGGCACCCGCGGCCGGTGAGGGGCAGTGGGTGGGGCGTTCAGCTGTCCAGGCGGCGTGCTGCGTGAACAGGTCGTTCTTGCCCTCGGCGAAGCCGCCCCAGGACTGGATCTGCACCCCGTGCTCGCGCATGAGGTCCTGGTAGTCGGCGCGCTGGAAGAAGGGGTGGGTCTCGATCTGGTTGACCGCGGGGGTGATCTCGTTGTTGACGATCAGGTCGATCAGCCGGTCGGGGTAGAAGTTGGCGACACCGATGGCCTTGGCCGCGCCCTCGCGGTTGAGGGCCTCCATGGCGCGCCACTGGCCGTAGACGTCGCCGATCCGGTGTAGCCGTGGGACATGCCCATGGCGCCCAGCCCGATCCGGGAAACCTCCAGGTCACGCAGCTTGATGTACCGCATCTCGCCCTCTTCCGATCATGGTGTCGCCTGGTCTCTCACCGCGAGAGGTCGGCGTCTTCCTCATTCACCTTCGCCCGGATTACTCGGGTGTGGCAGGGCGGCGCCGGCGTCCGCCGCAACCCGCCCCAGCCCCGCCGCTTTCGGCTCTCGCCCGCGCCCTGCACATGGACGGCTCCGCGGGGTCAGTGCGGGGGTACGGCGCCGGTCATCGGGCGGCGCTGGAGGAGACGGAGACGGTCGGCGGCGAAGGCCCACTCCAGGTCCTGCGTCCCGCCGAAGACCTGCTCGCAGCGGGCGGTGAGTTCCCGCAGGCTCTCCAGCCGCGTCTCGTCGAGGCAGAGTCGGTGGACTCGGTCGGCGGGGACCGGGACCTGGCTCGTTCCGCCGGCCGGCGCGGGCTCCACGGCCAGGTCCTTCATGCCCGCCGTGCGCTCGATCACCCGGCCGTCGCGGCGGACCCGGTAGTGATCCGGTACGACCAGGCCGCTGACCACGGCTTCGCCCAGGCCCCAACTCGCCTCGATCACCAGGACGTCGGAGCCGTCGAGGGGGTCTCGGGAGAACAGGACTCCGGCGCACTCGGGTACCACCAACTCCTGTACCACCACTGCCACTCTGGGCCGGCCGGGCAGCCCGAGCCGCTCACGGTAGGCGAGCGCGGCGGCCGAGTGCGCCGAATCCCTCACCATTCGGACCGCCTCGGTCAGCCCGTCCGGACCCCGTACGTTGAGGCAGGTGAGGTGCTGTCCGGCGAAGCTCGCCGCGGCCGAGTCCTCGCCCAGCGCGGATGAACGCACCGCCAGCCCGCCGCCGCCCTGCAAGTCGGCGGTCGACAGGTGCAGGGCGGCGAGCGCCTCGTCGTCGCCTGCTGCGACGGCGTCGACGAACAGCCATTCCAGGGCGATTCCTTCCGGTACCGGTAGACCTGCCCCGGCGGCGGCCGCGAGCTGCGAGGACTTGCCGCCGTACCGGCTCGTGTCGGTGGCCAGGCGGAGCGGCACGGGGGCGGACCACGTGCTCGGCGACAGCGGACCCGTCATCGGACCACCGCCGCCTCTCCGGCCCGGCCGTCGACCCGCACCCAGGAGCCGTCGGGTATCACCGTCGTGGCATCCGTGCATCCGACGACGCCGGGGATGGCGAACTCCCGGGCGACGATGGCCGCGTGGGAGAGCGCCCCGCCGCGATCGGTGACGATCGCGCCGAGCAGTGGCAGGACGATGTTGAAGGCCGTGGTGGTCGCGCCGGTGACCAGGACGTCGCCGGGCTGGATGCGGTCGAACTCGGGCACGCCGCTGATCACCCGTGCCGTGCCCTCGTACACCCCCGGGCTCGCGCCGAGCCCGTGCACGGTCCGCCCCTCGGTCCGGGCTGCCGGGTTGGAGAACATGGCAAGGACGACGGCCCCGAGGGCGCGTTCCAGGCGTGCCGCGGCGGGCGGCAGCCAGTCGGGCGGCAGCGGGTCGCCCGGCGGTGGACCCAGCATCGGCGGCGCGTCCGCGTACCGGGCGTGGTCGCGGTAGTGCGCCCGGGCGGCGAGTTCTGCGGCGTCGGGCCCGGAGCCCGTACGGACCAGGGCGCGCAGCTCGGCGTAGCCCGCCTCGGCCAGGTGGGCGGGTGCGTGGATCCGGCCCTGCTCGGTGAGCCGTCGGCCGGCCTCCAGGATGGCGCGCCGGGTGAGGCCGATGGCCGGCAGGTCCGCGCACGACCCGCGCTCGTCGCGCAGCCGGGAGACCAACCGCGCCTCGGCGAGCAGCTCGTCGAAGCGGGAGCGGTGCGGCGCGGGTACGGCTTCGCGAAGGTCGGCCGCCGCGTCGGCGCGCTGGTCGGCGGGGGTGTCCGCCTGGGGCCTCGTCGAGGAGGAGACCGCCGAGGATATGGCCGCGAGTACGACGGCGGGCAGCTCCGCCACGCAGGGATCGCCCACGTCCTCGCCATTGACGGGGCGCCAGCCCGCCGTCTCCAGGTACTCGGCGAGGGCGGTACTCGTACGTCCGGCGACGGCCCCCAGCGCCGCCAGCAGCTCCTGGGGGCGCGTCGGGGAGGCGAGCAGCTCACTCGCCCGGGGGTCCGCTGCTACGGCGGCGGCCAGCTCGGCCAGTTCCTCCCGGTCGGCCAGCGGGTCGGGGCTCGATCCGGCCAGCGGGGCCAGGATCTCGCCGGTGGTGCGCCCGGTCCACTCCTGGCAGTGTGCGAGCAGATCGCCCATCGGCAGCAGTGCCGGCATGTTGAACAGGTGGTGCAGGTAGCCGGCTCGGCGCTGGTGCTCCCGGCACCGGTCGAGGTACGCGAGCAGACTGCCGGTATCGAGGAGACCGGGCTCGACCTGCTGCAGTTCGCGCCGCTCGCGCTGTAGCCCGGGTCTGACCTCCTCGTCCCAGCGGCGCAGGTCCTCGCGCCACAGCTTGCGCTCGAAGACGGTCGCGCTGGTCGCGAGCCTGGTGCGGATCTCGGGATGATCGGCGGCGAGGCGTTCCCAGACCTCTCTCGGCGGGTGGTGTGTGGCGTCCGGTGGGGCTCCCAGCGGCTGGGGATGGTAGTAGCAGAAACCGTTGACGAAGGCCCAGTCCAGCCGTTCGAGCAGCGACCCGTACCGGCGGAGGCTCTCTCCGAAGCCGCGGTGCATCTCCTCGATGAAGATCTCGGCGTGGAACCTGGTCACCGGGCGGGTGAAGTGGGTCGGGTCCAGGAACCAGGTACCCGGCCCCGGTGGGGCGAAAGTGCGTTCCGTGGCGATGCTCATGGCTCTCCTCCTCGCCGGTCATCTGCCGGTCATCCGCCCGGGTCGCGCAGCGGGCCGTCCGGGTCTCGCCGCAGCTCGTCCGTGAGTACCCGCACCGCCCAGGCGGCGGCCGTGCCGGCCTCCGCCCCGTCGAGCCCTGCCTGCAGCCGCATGGCCTGCCAGGCCGGGGCGCTCACCAGCAGGTACAGCACGGCGACCGCGCGGCGGCGGGCTACCGGGTCGGCCTCCGCCGTGAGCTCGGCCAGCGCCGCCTCCACCGAGTGGAACCGGTGTCTGCGGCCCTGCTCCCGCAGCGGCCGGGCCGCCTTGGAGTTCAGCATGGCGAGGATCAGTGGCGCGTGCTCGTCGTACGAGCGGTAGAGCTCCGGCGCCACGCGGCGCAGCCCGTCCAAGGTGTCCGGGTAGGACTGCATGAGCACGTGCAGATTCTCCTGGGCCCATCCGCTCCAGGCCGCGAAGAGCGCCTCCCTGGTCGGGAAGTGCCGGTAGACGGTGCGGACGGCGACGCCTGCGCGCTCCGCCACGAGCGGGATGGTCAGCTCCTGGACGCTTTCGTCGGCGATGGCCTCGGTGAGCGCGGCGAGGATCAGCTGCCGGGTCTGCTCAAGCTGCCCGGCACGCAGCGGACTCTCGTACGCGCGCTTCGCTTTCATGGCACGTCGACAGTACTTCAATTCACACTAAACTGTCAAGAAACGGTACAAATTTCCCCTTACCCCCGGTCTGTACCTTCGCACGCCAGTCGGCCAGATCTTGCGGCGTCGGATGGTCATGACCGCCATCTCGACGCGAGCGTGTGAGGGTGATCCCCGATCAGCGGCGGCCGGTGGCCAGGATGACGAGGAACTGGCCGCCACCGGCCTGGATGTCGGCGGTCACCGGCATCCCCGGTACCAGTCGGGAGAACCGGTCCACCAGCCAATCCGCCGTCTCTTGGGCGTCCTTCCTGGTCGGACAACGGCCCACCATCTCGCGGCCACCCTTGCGCTCCAGCCTCTCGGCAACGGCGATCAGCGGCGCGGGTTCGACTACGTACAGGCGCTCCGGCCAGGCGATGACCACCTTGACCGCACCCTTGCGGGTGTTGCACCCGCGGTGCGCGAGCCGCTCGGCGACCTTGGCCTTCCGGTCGGCGGTCCGGCTGTCGACACTGGGCCCCCGCGGGTCGTTCACCGACTCGTCGGGGTCGACCGGTTCGTCACACACCCAGCACTGCCAGCCGTCACGCTCGGCCACATCATCAAGGAGACTCATCCGAGCAAAGTAGCCTGCCCGGCCCGCCACCCGCGCACCAGGGCCCTGGCGCGGCGGCCTCGGAGCAGAGGCGGCTCAGTTCGGCGTGATGCCGGTGAGGACGGCGAGGACAGCGAGGCGGATGCGGTTGTCCCGGCCCGTCTTCGCCATCAGGCTGGCCACGTGCGTCTTCACCGTGGTGACCCCGAGATGCAGCCTGTCGGCGATCTCCTTGTTGGACAGGCCCACGCCGAGCAGTCCGAGGACCTCTCGCTCGCGCGGGGTGATGGCCGGCACCGGGATGTCCGTAGGGGTGTCCGAGGAGGAACGGGTGTGGAGAGCCTGGGCGACGAGGCGGTCCAGGACGTCCCGGCTGAAGGGGGCCTCTCCGTTGGCGGCCCGGCGTACGGCCTCCAGGAGTTCGGCCGGTGGGGTGTCCTTGACGAGGAAACCGCAGGCTCCGGCCGCGAGCACCGGATACAGATGGTCGTCGTCGTCGAACGTGGTGAGGGCGACGACCCGGGTGGCAGGGCGTGCCGTCACGATGCGGCGGGTGGCCGTGATGCCGTCCATGCCGGGCATTCTCAAGTCCATGAGGACGACGTCGGGAGTCAGGTGTTCCGCCAGTCGTACCGCCTCCGCGCCGTTGGCCGCCTCGCCCAGGATCTCGATGTCCTGTGCCTGCTCGAAGAGCATGCGCAGTCCCATACGGACGAGCTGCTGGTCGTCGACGACGAGGATGCGGATCACAGCTGGGGCTCCATGTGGGATGCGAAGGCGGGAAGTTCGGCCGTGAGCCGCCAGCCCTGAGTGGCGGGGCCCGCATCCAGTCGGCCGCCGAGCAGGTCCACGCGTTCACGCATGCCGATCAAGCCGTGTCCGGAAGGGCCGGAGGCCGGTGGCCGGGCCCTTCCGGCGCCGTCGTCGTGGATCGTCACGTGAACGGCGTCATCGGCCACCCGCACGGTCAGCTCGGCGTGTGCGCCGGGCCCGCCGTGTTTGGCCGCGTTGGCCAGGCCCTCCTGGGCCAGGCGGAGGACCGCGAGGCCACGTACCGCGTCGAGCCGCGCGACGCGGGGATCCACGGAAGCGGTCACGGTCAGGCCGGTCTGGCGGCTGTGTTCCACCACCGATTCCAAGGCCGTCGGCAGAGCTCCGGGCTCGACCAGGGAGCCGGTGTCGGGACCGGTCGGGTCCGGGGCTCGCAGTAGGGCGACCAGGCGCCGCAGATCGGTCAGTGCCGCGCCGGCGCTGGCGTGCAGGTCGTCGAGGACTTCGGTGATCCGCGGGTCAGTGGTGCCGGTGGCCGCGGTGACGTGCCGGGCAACACCGACGCGCAGCACCATGGAGGAGACGTGGTGGGCCACGAGGTCGTGCAACTCGCGCGCGATGGTGGTGCGCTCCGCCGCGCGGGCGGCCAGCAGCTGTTGTTCGGCGCGGAGCTCCTGCTGTTCCGCGTGTTGACGGGCATGCACCGCGGCGTCGCGGGTCACGCGTACGTACGCGCCCAGGAGCAGCGGCAGGCCTGCGACGATGCCCATCTTGTAGAGCACCGGCAGGAGTTCGCCGGGCAGGTCTTCGAAGCGGTTCACGGCGACGGCGAGTGCCAGTCCCGTCGCCCCGGCGGTGAGGCGGCGTCCGGACTGCTGCACCGCCAGCTCGAAGAGAGTGACGGCGGCCAGCACCTTCAGCGAAGGAACGATGCTCGCGCCCAGCGTGTGTGCGGCGACGAGCAGGACCGACTGCGCCAGGAGCGCACCGAACACCCATTTCCCCGCGGCCAGGCACAGCACGAGCCCGGCTGCGGCGAGGCTCCAGTCCCGTGCCCCGGACGGCCGCTGCAGCAGCAGGAAATAGCCGACCATCACGCCGGCGAGCGCCAGGATCCGCATGCCGGCGAATCTTCTGTCGAACGCGGGCTCGATCCAGGCTCTGTTCACACCCCCACGATAGGCGGACGCCCGTACGCCCGGGTCCTGCCGTGGGAGGAGGCCACCTCCTCCCACCGGCCGCGATGTCCGGCCCGTGGAGGGAGTCGGGAACCCGGGTCGGGGGGCGAGGGTGATCGTCATGGATACCAATGCGCATACGGCCACGAGTGCCAACGCAGACGCAAACGCAGACGCAGAACCCACCGCCATGGGGCGGCGGTCCCTCCTCGGTGGTGCGGCCGCTCTGGGGCTGGGGAGCGCGGCCTTCGGCACCACTGCCCACGCGGCCGGCGCCCAGTCGAGGTCCCACACCAAGACCGGCCGCTTCCAGGGAAAGTCCGTGCTCATCACGGGTGCCACATCCGGCATAGGCAGGGCGGCGGCGAAGGCGTTCGCCCTTGAGGGCGCCCATGTCGGATTCTGCGGCAGACGAGCCGAGCTGGGGCGCCAGGTGGAACGCGAGATCCGGGACGCGGGCGGCGAAGCCACGTACATCGAGGCCGATGTCCGCGTGGACGCCCAAGTCCGCGGCTTCGTGGACCGGGTCGCGAGCCGTTACGGCGGCATCGACGTCGCCTTCAACAACGCCGGCATCGGCAGCGGCAAACTGCCCCATGAGATGAGCGTCGAGGAGTGGGACGACGTCCAGGCCACCAACGCCCGGGGAGTGTTCCTCGCGATCAAGTACGAGATTCCGCACATGCTCAAGGCGCAGCGCGGCGTCATCATCTGCACCTCGTCGTCAGCGGCCGAACAGGCGCGGCCGAACAGCGCCGCGTACACCGCGAGCAAGCGGGCGGTGCAGGGCATGGTGAAGTCCGCGGCCCTCGCGTACGGACCCAAGGGAATCAGGCTCAACGCCCTGCTGCCCGGCACCACCGACACCCCCTTCGTCCGCCCGCCGGGAATCCCGGACGCGGATTGGGCGAAGTACAAGCAGGCGTGGGGACCGCTCAACGTCGACGGTCTCGAACGGATGGCCGAAGCCGAGGAGATCGCGCGCGCGGTGCTCGGGCTCGCGTCCGACGACTTCCCCTACATGACGGGTGCGTCGATCACCGTGGACGGCGGAAGCACCGCGGGCCGGAAGATGATCCAGCCGAGCCGTACGTGAGGCCGGCGCGAGTCGAACGGGCGTCAGCTGCCGCGGGTCTTCCTCCCGGGCGTATCCGTCACGGCCCGGTCCGGTGGGTGAGGGGCTGTCGAGAGGCGGTCGGTGGTGTGAACAGTGCCCGGACGGTTTCGGTGGCCAGGTCTCGCAGCCAGGTGTGGGCGCGGTCGTTGTCGTAGCGCTGGTGCCACAGCAGGTACAGGGGGACGTCGGGCAGCGGGAGCGGCGGCGGGAGTGTGGTCAGGCCGAGTTGTTCCCGGGCCGTGCGGGTGACCGCGTCGGGGAGGGTGACGACCAGGTCGGTGTCGAGGGCGAGTCGCAGGGCGAAGGCGGCGGTGGGACCGGCGGCGACGACGCGTCGTTCGAGGCCGCGTGTGGTCAGGGCGTCGTCGATCGGGTCGCGTAGGTTTCCGCGCCGCGAAACGGTGAGGTGTTCGGCGGCCGCGTAACGCTCCAGGCTCAGCGGGCCCGCGGTGAGCGGGTGGCCCGGTCGGACGGCGACGACCAGCTGGTCCTTGCCGACGAGGCGGTGGCGGATGTCGGGGAGCGTCGGAGTGGTGGAGCTGGATTCGAGGTCGACCTCACCCCGGCGCAGCTCGGCGTCGTCCGTCCCGGGTTCGGCGGACAGGCGCAGCCGGACTCCGGGGGCCTGGTGGTGGACGGCCGTGGTCAATGCGGTGCCGCATGCGGCGGTCAGGGTGTCGTGCCAGCGCACGGTGAACACCCGGTCCAGAGCCGTCAGGTCGAGTTCCTGCTGCGCGGAGAGAAGTTGGTGGGCCTGCTGCACGAGGGCGTGGACCTGGGCGCGCATGGCCAGCGCGCGGGTGGTGGGGACCATGCTGCGGCCGGTGCGGACCAGGATCTGGTCACCGGTGGCCTTGCGGATGCGGCCCAGGGAGCGGCTCATCGCCGGTGGGGTGACGTGGAGGCGTGCAGCGGCGCCGGCGACGCTCCCCTCTTCCAGCAGGGCGTCCAGGGCCGTGAGCAGGTTCAGATCCAGTTGCATGGCAGTAACTCTACGAGTGTCAAGCATGCACTTGTTGTTAATTGTTGGGCGGCCTACCTTCGAAGTGCGGGGGCGAGACGACCGCCCCGCTTCTACTTCCACCGATCCCCCAGGGGCCCGCCATGAGCACAGCCATGCCTTTCGACGCCGGTACGACGCTCCTGTCCGACGTGAGCGCTGCGGTCGAGGCCGCCGGCGTCACGCTGCGCGACCGCTACACCTCGCACGCCCGGGGCGTGAGTCTGGACGAGGTCGTGGGTGAGATCCACGCCAACGACGACGCGGTGCTGGACGTGCTGCGGGAACCACTGCTGCGGGCCCGGCCGGGGTCGCAGTGGGCCGAGGACGAGCTGGCCGGCGGCGCGCTCCCGCCCGGGGAGTGGTGGGTCGTCGACCCCGCAGAGGGCAACATCAACCACGTACACGGCATGGACGACTGGGCCGTCACCGCCACCCTGGTCCGCGACAACCAGCCGGTACTCACCGTCGTCCACCTTCCGCTGACCGGCGACACCTACACCGCGGTCGCCGGCGGCGGTGCCCGCCTGGGCGGCCGGCCCCTGAAGGTGTCCGCGAAGACCGACCTGGGCGCCGCGCTCATCGGCACCGGTCAGGCCAAGCCCGGCGAGGACGAGCGCACCTTCCGGCGGATCGGTGACTCCGTCACCGCGATGCTCGTCAACGGCCTGGTCGTGCGCGTGTCCGTTCCCGCCACGATGCAGCTCATCCACGTCGCCGCCGGACGCATGGACGCGTTCTGGCAGTTCTCCGACGTCCGCTCCGGCCTGGTCGCCGGCGCCCTGCTGGTCTCCGAGGCCGGATGCACCGTCACCGACCTGGCGGGCGAACCCTGGAACACCGGCAGCCGCGACTTCCTGGCCGCCGCCCCCGGCATCCACGGCGCCGCCCTCAAGGTCCTCTCGCCGATCGCCTGACCGGACGTCTCCACTCTTCCCCACCCCGATACCGCAAGGAGCATCACCGCATGACCAGCATCGGCATCCTGGGCGCCGGCCGCGTCGGAACCAACCTCGCCGGCAAGCTCTCCGCAGCCGGACACCATGTCACCCTCGGCGGCCGGAGCGCCGAAGGCACCACCGCCCGCACCGCCGGGCTCGGCCCGCGGATCGCCTTCGCCGACCAGCGCACCACCGCCCGCACCGCGGACATCGTGATCAACGCGACGCCCGGCGACAGCTCCCTGGAGCGCCTCACCGACCTGCGCGCCGAACTCGCCGGAAAGATCCTCATCGATGTCTCCAACGCCACCCGCGCCGACGGTGACGGCCTGCCCGGCGACCTGTGCCATCCCGGCAGCAGCCTCGCCGAGAAGCTCCAGGCCGCGCTCCCCGACACCCATGTGGTCAAGACCCTCAACACCATGCTTTTCATGGTCATGACCGCCCCCGAAACCCTTGCCACGCCACCGACCGCCTATCTCTCGGGCGACGACGAACACGCGAAGAAGACCGTCACCGGCCTGCTCGGCGACCTGGGCTGGCAGCCCGAACGGATCGAGGACCTCGGCGACATCACCACGGCCCGCGCCACCGAGGCCATGATCCTGGTCGTGCCCCACATCCTGCGCCGACACGGCTTCAAGCCCTTCGCCGTCTCCCTCGCCCGCTGACCGGCCAGGACCGGGTCCGGACCACCCGAGGGCTGGCGTCCTAGGTGGTGGGGAGGAGACCGGCGACGAGGACGGCGAATTCCTCGGGGTCGAGGATGCGGATGCCCAGTTCTTCGGCCTTGGTGCGCTTGGAGCCGGCCTTCTCGCCCGCCACCACGAGGGTGGTGCGCTTGGACACCGACGACGATGCCTTTCCGCCGGCCCGCTCGATCAGCTCGTTCATCTCGTTCCGGGACAACACCGCGAGGGGGCCGGTCATGGAGCCGGTCACCACGACGGCCTGCCCGGCCAGCGGGCCGCCCGCCGGGGCCTCGCCGTCGGTCATGTCGGTCGCTTCGGTCGCGTCGGTCGCTTCGGTCGCGGGCTTCTGCGGCTCGGTGACCTGCGTGCCGACCTGCTGGGCCTGGAGTTTGTCGAGGAGCGGGGCGAGTTCGACGAGTTCGGCCGCGATGACGCGGGCCTTCTCGGTGCCGATGCCGTCGACCCCGGCCAGCGTGTCCGCGTCGGCGGCCCGGATCGCGGCCATCGAGCCGAAGTGCGCGGCGATCCGGCGGGACATCGTGCGCCCGGTGCCTCGGACGCCGAGGGCGCAGAACACGCGGCTCAGTGCGGCCCCGCGGGCGGTCTCGATCGCGGCCAGGAGGTTGGCGGCGCTGGTCTCGCCCATCCGTTCCAGACCGAGGAGCTGCTCGCGGGTCAGCGTGAACAGGTCGGCGACGTCCTTGACCAGACCGGCCTCCACCAGCTGGACCGCGCGCGTGCCGCCGAGACCTTCGATGTCGAGCTGGTCCCGGCCGGCCGCGTAGATCACCGAGGCCACGGCCTGACAGCTCCGGCCGCGCACGCACCGCCACCGCTGCTCGGAGGTGTCGATCGCGTCGCCGCAGCGGGGGCACGCCTCGGGGAAGACGATCGGGCTCTCGGCGCCGGTGCGCTGGTCGACCAGCGGTGCCTCGACCCGGGGGATCACGTCGCCGGCCCGGTACACGAACACCTGGTCGCCGATCATGAGCCCGCGACGGGTGATGTCGGACGGATTGTGGAGCGTGGCGTAGGTGACCGTCACCCCGTCGATGACCACGGGCTCCAGGACAGCGCGCGGGGCGATGATCCCGGTTCGGCCGACGTTCCACTCCACCGCCAGCAGGCGCGTCACCTTGTGTTCGGCCGCCAGTTTCCGGGCCACCGCCCACCTCGGGGCGCGCGAGCCGTTGCCGGCCTGCCGCTGGTCCTCGGCCGTGTCGGCCTTGACGACGACTCCGTCGATCCCGAACGGCAGGTCTGCGCGCATGCCGGCGATCACGTCGATACGTTCCTGCACTTCCTCCAGGGTCTCGCACCGCATCGGGGCGACGTCCGTGGCGGCGGCCGTGTTCGCGCCGAGTGCGGCCAGCTTCTCCAGCAGAGCGACGTGGCCGAGGTCGTCCAGGCCGATCGCGCTGTAGGCGAAGAAGGTCAACTCGATCCGGTAGGGGCGGTCCTTGGCCCGCAGGGTGCCGGCCGCTCCGCTGCGCGGGTGCGCGAAGGGCGTGGCGTCGTGGGCGAGCCGGATCCGGTTGGCCTCCTCGAACTGCGCGGTCGTCAGCAGTACCTCGCCGCGCAATTCGACGTCGATCGGCTCGGTGAGTACCGGCGGCAGTCCGAGGACGGCGTCGGCGGCGTGGGTGATGTCCTCGCCGGCCAGGCCGTCGCCGCGGGTGAGGATCTGAACGAGCCGGCCACCCCGGTACCGGGCGGCCACCGCGAGGCCGTCGAGCTTCGGCTCCACACACCACCCGGACACGGGGTGCCCGAGACGCCGTTCCAGCCCTGCGGCCCACTCGGTGAGCTCGTCGGCGTCGAAGACGTTGTCGAGGGAGAGCATCGGCACCGAGTGCGGCACGTCACCCTGCACGGCCCCGCCCGCCACCTTCCCGGTCGGAGACTGGGCGAGCACCTCGTCCGGGTGGGCCTGCTCGTAGGTTGCGATGGCGCGCAGCAGCCCGTCGTACTCGTCGTCACCGAGCGGGGTGGTCCCGTCGCCGTAGTACGCGGCCGACGCCGCCACGGCGGTGGTCACGGCCTCCGCGTAGGCGGCAGGAGAGAGCAGAGCACTGTTTTCGGTCATGAAGGTCATCATCCTGCCCGGCACTGACAACGCCGCCGCCCGACCCGGATCACCCGGTCTCACATCGTGACCTGCGGTGATGCCGCTCGTTCCGGCTGGCCTTACGGGCGGTATCGTCGTCCGGTCACGGACGGCAATCGGATCGTCTGTTCAACCCTGGGGAACCACCATGACTGATCTGAACTCGCTGCGGGCAAGCCTTGCGTCCGGTGAGCACGAGTTCGCCGACACCTTGGCCTTCGTCGCCGCGCACTACGCGTATCAGCCGCAGGCGTTCCGCAACGGGGACCTGGAAAATGCCGCAGGTGAGAACGAGGGTTCCTGCAAGACGCTGGGACTGGCCCTGCTGGAAGGGCTGAGTGACCAAGAGGCGCTGCAGGCATTCGGTGAGCACTATCGCAGCGTGCTGGCGACGCCGAACGACACTGATCACAGCAACATTCGCAACCTCATGGCCCATGGCCTGGCAGGGGTGAGCTTCGCCGGGCAGCCGTTGGCCCGTAACAGCTGAAACGGTCGTGGGGTCTCCGGAGCCGAGGCACACTGCCGAAGCTCCCCCTCCGCCGCTAGGGTCCCCGTGTTCGACACCATTCACTGGTCCAGGGGGGAACCACCAGATGGCACGCTTCCACCTGCCCTACACCTCGCTGTTGTCCCGGCTCGTCCCCGCCTTCCTCGCGGGGACGGCACTCGTCCTCGTCGGCCCGAGCGTAGTGGCCCACGCCTCGGAGACGGTCGAGATCCCGGCGGCCACGCCCGGCGGGGTCTCGCTGACCGTGCGGTTCCACGGGGCCGTCGTGCCCCAGCCGTACGTCCCGGACGCCGATGACGCCTGGGGCCCGCACAAGTGCCAGCTGATCTACCACGACTTCGACCCGACCCCCGGCTGCGGCGGCTTCAAGCTCAGCGCGACCCTGCACCACGTCCGGGACCTGCCGGGCTACCAGGCCGGCGCCTCGCCCGCGTCCACCTCCTTCGAGGCCTCCGCCGACACGGCGCGCACCTTCCGCTGCGTCCGCCCGGACGGCGGCTTCGACCACAAGGACGACACCGTCGTCCGCACCACCGGGATGCCACTGACCGCCACGTACTACACCACCTCGGCCGGCTACCTCGTCCAGGCACACCGCCAGGACCCGTCGAGGGAGTTCGGACCGCAGTTCTTCGTCAACTTCCCGGCGGAGACGGTGAACTGCCCGGCCGGCACGACTCCGTCGCAGTACGGCCTGAAGGTCACCAACCTGCGGGTCTCCATCGACGACCCGTACGTCTTCGGCTCGACGTCGTGGACCCACCCGGGGCCGTTCTACGGCTGACCCCGGTTCCGGTGAACTCCCGGCGGATCTCCCCGTCCTGGCGGTACCGGGTCGGGGAGAGGCCGCAGGGCGCAGGGGTCAGCGCGTAAGGGCCTGATAGAACTCCTCGAAGCGAGACCGTTCTTCCCCCAGCACGCGGAGGCGTTGCTGAACCGGATACCTGTCTTCTTCGAGGTCCAGGATCGCGGTACGGCGCAAGACCCAATTGGGCCCCACATTAACGCTTCGGGTGGGGTGGATGACGAGCAGCGACTGGCCGGACTGGAGCTCGTCCCATTTGCGGTTCATCCGCTCCAGGACCCGCCGGTCGGTTTTGCCAGCCAGGGCGTCGTAACGGTCGAAGTGAAGCTTCGCCTTGTCGGCCCACTTGACCGCTGCCCGCATTCCGGCGTCCTGATTGATGAGCGCGATGGCGGCTGCGACGAGCGCCGCCTTGCGATGCACCTCGGCCCTGCGATCGGTGTGGGGCAGCAGCTTTCCCTTGAGGAACGCGGCCTCCTTCTCGGCGGCCTGGAACACCACCCCGAGATGGCCTTGCGCGAGCAGACGATGGCGCTTCTTGCCGCTGTTCTTGGGCTCGCTGTTGGCGTCTTCGAGCTCTTCGAGTGCCGCCCCGAGATTGACGCCACCAATCGTACGCAGCGAATCGGCGAGCGCGGTGTCAAACAGCTGCGACACAACAATGTCGATGGCCATTCCCGCTACGTGCTTGCCCGCAACGAAGCCGATGAACTTGATCGACATGGAGGCCTTCGGCAGCTTCTCCTTGGCCTCAAGGATGCCGTAGAAGGCGGCCAAGGTCGCACTGGTGGCCGTATCGACCCCTTTTTTCCCCAGCCCGGGCATGACGAAGTGAAAGCCGCCGGATTTCTGGTTTTTCTGGAGCCCGATCAGGTGACTTTCCGGATACGGGAATCCGCCATTTTCCTTGGCCATGCCGGCTCCTTCGGCGTCGTCGACGACCGCCGACACAACGGCTCGCCTCCATCCGAGTCTGACGAGAACCAGCCATCTCAGATAGAGGCGGAAACCAGCCGAAAGGCTTGATTTCGCCCATGGGTCTGCTCCAGTCGGCGCAGACCGACCGGGCGCCCGCACCCCGGCGGGTACGACGCCCGGACGGGCCCGGCGCGGGGGTCAGACGACGCCGGGTATCTGGCGGGCCTGGAAGGCAGTGCGGACGGCGTCCGCCGCGGGCTTGCCGTACATGCGTTCCGCCGTGGCGATCGTCTTCAGGGCCGCGGCCTGGAAGGTGGTGTCCGGTGCGAAGCCGAACTGGGCGTTGACGATGATGCGGTCGGCCGTACGGGCCCCCAGCGCGCGCCGGATGTCGAGGAGGGCACGCGACCAGATCTCGCCGTCGGCGTGGACCTCGCCCACCCGGTCCGCGTACACCTTGTTCCCGTCGATGCGGCGCAGGCAGTGCGGGGCGGTGCTGTAGGGGACCGAGTCCCAGTCGGCGACGCAGGCCGGGTCCGCGCCCTGCGGCCAGCCGTTGGCCGCGACCGCGTGGGATCCGACCTCGACGGCCAGGTAGTCGCCGAAGGCCTCGCCGATCGCGCCCGCCTCCGGGGAGGTGCCGAAGCCGGGGACCTGGGCGTTGTGCACGGCGTGACCGTACTCGTGGATGATCACCTCGGCGTCCTCGGCGTCGTCCACCCCGCCCTTGCCGAAGCGGATCTCGTCCTTCTTGTCGGTGAAGAACGAGTTGTCGGCGCCCCACTGGTTGATGCGGACCGGCTGGGGACGGTCGTTGGCACCGGGGAGGTCGGTGCCGAAGCCGAGGCCCTGCAGGTACTCCTGCGCCTCGTTGACCCAGAAGTAGGCCATGACCTGCTCGAACCGGTCGTCGGCGCGGTTGTACGAGCCCGCCTGCGCGGAGTTGGCCGAAGGTCCGGTGTCGGACCTGACGTACGCCCACTTCCCCGACAGTTTGCCGCTGCCGTCCAGGTTGCGCAGGGCGGCCGTCGCGTAGGCGGAGGCGGGCACGGCGCCGGCGGCGTCCTTGGCGTCGGCGAGTGTCTGGTCACCGGAGGACTGGACGGGGTTGACCATGAAGATGCGGGCCAGGGGCGGCTGAGCGGCCGGGCCCTGGGCCGGTTCGGAGGCGGCCGAGGCCGGTCCGCCCAGGGTGGCCAGCGCCACGGTGACGGTTGCTGCGGCGGTCAGCCCGCGGGGGGTGCGGCGAGGCATGGGGGTGTCCTCCTGAGACGGGATCTTGTCGGCGGGGTGTGATCCTGGCGTACGGCCGGTGCGTTTGGCCAGAGTCCAGGCCCTGCCAGTTCTCGGCCAACTCCCGCCGGGGCAGTCCTTTTTGCGCATCTTTTGGTCGTTGAGCGAACATCACGACCCTCTCTCCGGACAACAACAGGTCAAATCCTTGTTGCATACCTGTCAATCGAACGCTCCTTCCTGGCAATGTCGCCGTCGCCCCCACGGCAACTGAAGGAGAGCGAGTGACCCACCCCATGTCCTCCACCCCCACACTCCGCAACCGCAACCGCACCCGTGTGCTGCGCACCGCCGCTGTCGTCGCCTCCGCGGCGATGGTCGTGATCGCCACCCAGAGCGGCTCGGCCAGCGCCGCCGCGGAGCGGGAGGAGGGTGCGACCGCGATCACCCAGTCCGCCGGCGCCCGCGCCCAGGCGATCGCCACCGCGCAGACCTCGGCGGCCGACACCGCCCGCGCCATCGGCCTGGCCGACGAGGAAGGCCTCGTCGCCCGCGACGTCATCAAGGACGCCGACGGCACCGTGCACACCCGCTACGAGCGCACCTACGCCGGACTGCCCGTGCTCGGCGGCGACCTGGTCGTCCACCAGAAGAAGAACGGCGCCCGCAAGACCACCAAGGCCAACGAGGCGCGCATCGCCCCGGGCGCCGCCCGCACCCTGAAGGCCGCGCCCGCCGGCGCCCGCCAGGTCGTATGGGCCGCGACCGGCACCCCCGTCTTCGCCTACGAGGCCGTCGTCACCGGGACCCAGGCCGACGGCACGCCCAGCGAGCGCCACGTCGTCACCGACGCCGCCACCGGCGCCGAGCTCTACGCGTACGAAGCCATCGACACCGGAACCGGCACCAGCGGGTACTCCGGCACCGTCCCAATCGGCACCACCCAGAGCGGATCCGCGTACAGCCTGAGCGACGCCGCCCGCGGCGGGCACAAGACGTACGACCTGAACGGCGCCACGTCCACCGCCACCGGCACCCTCTTCACCGACGCCGACGACGCCTGGGGCGACGGAACCGCGGCGAACCGTCAGACCGCCGCCGTCGACGCCCACTACGGTGCGGCGGTGACCTGGGACTTCTACAAGACGGAGCTCGGCCGCAACGGCATCGCCGGAGACGGCAAGGCCGCCTACTCCCGAGTCCACTACGGCAACGCCTACGTCAACGCCTTCTGGTCCGACGGCTGCTTCTGCATGACGTACGGCGACGGCGCCAACAACTCCAAGCCGCTCACCTCGCTGGACGTGGCGGGCCACGAGATGAGCCACGGCCTGACCGCCGCCACCGCCAAGCTGAACTACAGCCGTGAATCGGGCGGCCTCAACGAGGCCACCAGCGACATCCTCGGCACGTCCGTCGAATTCTTCGCCAACAACTCCGCCGACCCCGGCGACTACCTCATCGGCGAGAAGATCGACATACGTGGCAACGGCACGCCGCTGCGCTACATGGACAAGCCCAGCAAGGACGGGGCCTCCGCGGACTACTGGTCGAAGACGGTCGGCCGGCTCGACGTCCACAACTCCTCGGGCGTCGCGAACCACTTCTTCTACCTGCTCTCCGAGGGCAGCGGCGCGAAGACCGTCAACGGCGTGGCTTACAACTCGCCCACCTACGACGGCTCGACGGTCACCGGCATCGGCCGCACCAAGGCCTACAAGATCTGGTACAAGGCGCTCTCCACGTACATGACCTCGACCACCAACTACGCGGGAGCGCGCACCGCGACCCTGCAGGCGACGGCCGACCTGTACGGATCGACCGGTGCCGAGTACCAGCAGGTGGCCGCCGCGTGGAAGGCGGTCAACGTCAACTGAGCCGACCGGGCCGGGGTGCGCACGCCGTCGTCGTTCATCACACGAGCGACGGGTGCGCGCCCTGCCGTCCGGCCGCCATCGGCCGCCGGTCGCGGACAGCCCGGGCGCCGGCAGCCGCTCCGGTCCCAAGGCCGGAGCGTGAGGGTCTCGGCGCCCCGCGGCGGCTCAGGTGGCGGGCTGTGCCTGGGCGGCACGCCGGTAGCGGCCGGGAGCGATGCCCAGTTCCCGGGAGAAGGCGCGGGAGAAGGTGAATTCGGAGGCGTAGCCGACGGCTTCGCCGATGTCGCCGACCAGATCGTCCGTCTCGCGCAGCAGGCGGGCGGCCCGGTCGACGCGCAGCCGGGACACGTACGCGAGCGGGGCGGCGCCGACCAGTTCCCTGAACTGGCGTGCGAACGCCGGGCGTGACATCGCCACCTCGCGCGCCAGGCCCTCCACCGTCCAGGGGGCTTGCGGCGTCTCGTGGACCAGGGAGAGCGCGGCGCCGATCCGCGGGTCGCGCAGCGCGGTGAGCCAGGAGCGCTGCCGGGATCCGGTGCCAGCGTCGGCGTCCGCATCGGCGAGGTCGAGCCAGGCGCGGATGACCTGGACGAACAGGACGTCGGTCAGGCGAGCCGCCACGACGCGTGCTCCGGGCCGCGTGCGGGTGGTCTCCGCGATCAGGAGCCGGATGACGCCCTGCAGTTCCGGGTCGGCGCTCATGCCGGGGACGTGGATCACGGCCGGCAGGGCGGACAGCACCGGGTGCCGGGTGGTGTCCCCTTCGTAGCTGAACTTGCCGCAGACGATGCGTACGACGGCCCCCACGCCACCGAGGTCGACGACGCCCTCGCGGCCCGGGGGGTGGGCGGCCTCCAGGTCGGCGTACGGCACGGCGGACTCCTCCGGGGCGCCCACCAGGCTGTGTGGTTCGCCGCGCGGCAGCAGGACCACGTCTCCCGGCACCAGTTGCAGTGGCGGCTGCCCCGCGACGCGCAGCCAGCAGGTCCCCTCGGCCACCAGGTGGAAGCCGGCGGTGCTCTGCTGTTCCAACGCGCAGCCCCAGCCTGGGCCGCGCGAGCGCAGCTGGGCGAGCAGGACCCCGTTGATTCCGGTGGTGGCCAGTACGTCGGCGAGTACATCCATACCGCGCAGCCTATATGTGGCAGCACATTTATGACGGGCCGATGAGACGATCCGGCAATTTCTGGATCGTTTCTGCCATGGAGGGTCTCTTCTCAAGTCCCTAGGGTTAAAACCGAAGAAGCGCCACGAGGTGCCTTCGACCACGCTCCGGCATGAAGGAAGAACCCACCCATGAAGCTAGGCATCGCCATGTTCCCCGCGGACTTCGCGATCCGTCCTGACGAGCTCGCGCAGGCGGTGGAGGAGCGCGGCTCGCGGGACTGACACTGACCCGCCCGGCAGTCGGCGAGCGGCACGCCGCCCCTGCCCTGGCCCTGTTTTCCCCACCGTGCCGGCCGGCCCGGCTGGCACGGCCGACCCGTCACTTTCGAATTCTTCGCGTATGGAGCACATCATGAGCAAGATCTGGTTCGTCACCGGTTCCTCCCGCGGCTTCGGCCGGAAGTACGTCGAGGCTGCCCTGTCGCGCGGTGACAAGGTCGCCGCGACGGCCCGCGACACCGAGACCCTCAAGGACCTGGTGGCCTCCTACGGCGACTCCGTCCTCGCGCTGAGGCTGGACGTGACCGACAGGGAAGCGGTGTTCGCCGCGGTCAAGCAGGCCCAGGAGCACTTCGGCCGCCTCGACGTCATCGTGAACAACGCCGGATTCGGCCTGTTCGGCGCCGTTGAGGAGCTGACCGAGCCGGCGCTGCGCGACCAGTTGGAGACCAACCTGTTCGGCGCCCTGTGGGTCACCCAGGCCGCCCTGCCCTACCTGCGCGCACAGGGCAGCGGCCACATCGTGCAGATCTCCTCCACCGGCGGCGTCGTCGCCTGGCCGCTCGTCGGCGGCTACCACGCCTCCAAGTGGGCGCTCGAAGGCCTGAGCGAGGCCCTGGCCCAGGAGGTCGCCGGCCTGGGCATCAAGGTCACCCTCGTCGAGCCCGGCGCGTACGCGACCGACTGGGGCGGCGCCTCCGCCGTCTCCGTCGACCCCCTCGCCGTGTACGACGGGGTACGGGACGCCCTCGGCGCGTTCATGCAGACCCTCGACTTCGGCGACCCGGCCGCCGCCGCCGGCGCGCTGCTGAAGGTCGTCGACTCCGACAACCCGCCGCTGCGCGTCTTCTTCGGCACCCAGGGCAACGAGCTGATCCCGCAGGCCTACGCCGACCGGCTCAAGGCCTGGGCGGACTGGCAGGACGTGGCCGTCGAGGCCCAGGGCGGCAAGTCCGCCTGATCCTCACGGCCGCCACGGTGCCGTCGGCGCTGACCCCGGAACCAGCACCGGGTGAAGACACACCCTCCGCCGGCCTCAACTCCTCACCCATACCGGCCAGGTCGCCCCCCGTCACAGGGCGGGGGGCGACCACAACGGGGGCGCGGGGCATGGCTACCTTTCCGCTCATGGATCCTGTCTCGCAGCCCGGTGCCTCCGGGGCACCCGCCACCCGTCGCCGTACCCTGCTGACCGCCCTGGCCGCGGCCACGGCGGGCGCCCCCCTGCTCGCGCAGCTCGGCGGGACGCCGGCGTACGCGGCGACCACGCCGCCGCCGGACGGGCCACCGGCGCCCGGGGCGGAGTACTTCACCAACAACCATCTGTACCGCCACTTGGCGGGGCGCGAGGGCATCGATTTCGGTCGCCGCTACAAGCGCCACGAGCTGACCGACACGGAACTGCCGAACAGGTTCCCGTACGCCCGCACCACGGTCATGGCGCTGCACGGCGGCGGCATCGAGATGGGGACCTCCGAACTGTGTCTGGGCATCGCCGGGTACGACCCGGGGACGCTGAAGGCAGAGCCCGGCGTAGCCACGTACGACTACTGGATGTTCGAGGGGCTGCGGTCGGCGAGCGCTCCGGACGGGCAGAAGAACGCCGATCTGCACGTCACGGCCCAGAACTGCGACGACCACGTCGCGCTGTCGATGGCCGCCAGCAGCCTCAACGTACTGAGCCTGCACGGCTGCAAGGCGGAGCAGATCCCGTTCATCACCAATCTGACCTGGCCGCCGAAGGAGATCGATCCGAAGGCAGTGGTCGTGGGCGGGCTCTCCACTCCGCTGCGGGAGGCGTTGGTGGCGGAGTTGCGTGCGGCCGGGTTCCAGGCCATCGACGCCATGAAGCCGCAGGAATCGGGGGTGGAGAGCCTCGGCCACCTCAACGGCGACCACACGAACAACCCCTGCAACAGGACGATGCTCCGGCAGGGCGCGCAGCTGGAGATGACCTACGAGCTCCGGGCGAGCCTGTTCGGTGACTTCAGCACCCGCAGCAGCCGGGCGTCGAGCTGGAAGGACACCAAAGCTCGCTTCATCCCGTTCCGCGACGCCTGCCGCCGTGCCATCGCCACTGTCGAGGCAACTCAGCCCATCCTGTGAGCTGTGCCGCGGCCCGTACTCGGGTGTAGGTCTGCGCCGGCCCCCGTACCCGGCGGAGGCCGGCCGCCGCTACCTGGCAGAGGTTCCAGGGGAACGCCGGGTCGCCCTGGCCACGATCCGGCGGATGTGCCGGCCGTGCCGGGCGCGCACTCCGCCGGTCCGCGCGCAGCCGGTTCGAGGCAGCGGATCCGCCTGTGGTGCGAGCGGCTTGCTCAGGACTGGTCCATCGCGTCGATGATCAGCAGCTGGTCCCCGGGGCACGCAGCGATCCGGTCGGGATACAGGGACTTGCCTGTGTGGGGCCATACACCCATGCCGAGGAGCGCTTCGTCAGCCAGAAGTGGCAGCACGTCGCGGGCGCGGGCGGTGTAGCGCAGCGGGTAGCCGGAGTCGAGAATCTTCCGGGCCTTCCCCTGCATCTCGAGCTCGTGCAGCCACCCCAGCATGCTGGTCGTAGTCCAGTAGGCGAGGCCCTGCGTACCGCTGTAGTCGTGGTGCCCGCTGTCCTTGAGGTCTTGCATCTGCTCCGGGGTGGGTATGTAGATCGAAACGTTCCAGCCGAGCATGGAATCCCTCTCTGTACGGTGCCCAACTCATCCTAGATCGGGCTCCGCCGCAAAGGGGGCTCCCATGTACCTTCCGAGCAGCCTGCCTTCGATCTCGGTCGACGAGCCGCTGCGCGACGTACCAGGCAGCGCTACGCGACACTCGTCCCATGGAGTGGTTCGATCGTGCCCGGGCAGCGGAACAGCTCGGGGATTGGGATGCGGCTATCGCGGTGGTGAGCGCCCACGCCGAGTGCTTCTCCGCCGATTCCTACGCACACGACAACCATCTGTGGCACGGGTCGGGTCCAGGAGGCGCATCGAGCGGTCGATGCCCTTGGGCCGGAGGATCAGTACGCGCACCAGCTCGTGGCCCGCCTTCGCTCGCCATCGAGCGGTGCAACGTGACGCTCGGCACCTGACGCTCCGGCCCGTCAGGGGGCGGTTCATGAACCGTGTCCTAGGCGTTCGTGGATCCGGGAAGTCAGCTGCGCCGGGATGCCGACGCCCGGTCAAGCTCCACACGCACAGGGATGGCGGCCCGGTCAGGTGAACCTGTCCATCGGATGGGGGTGGGGACGGGGGGCAGCGGTGGCCGTCCGACGGCTCGAACCCGAGGCTGGCGGCCGGAGACGCGCGCGAGGAAGGGCGGCAGCCAATGGCACAGGCCGAGGAGACAGACGTCAACGGGCACCCGGACGGAAGGGCGGATCAGCCGCGGAGCCGAGCAGGGCATCTGCGGACCGTGATCAGGCGGACGAATCTGCTGCCGGCGTTCATGGTGCTCACGATCATGATGGTGGCCCTGTGGCTCATGGGTATGCCGTTTCTCCAGGCCCTGACGATTTCGACCGCGGTGAAGATCGCGGTGGCCCTCCTCGAACTGCGTCGACCGCCCGAATCCGCAGGGGACTGACCCGTGCCCTGCCGCTACGGAGTCCCCTGCTGATGGTGTGGAACGAACAGGGCCGGCCGGGGCGCCGGACGGGCGATGCCGACGGCGACGGCCGCGCGGACCTGCTGCTCACCACCGCACCGCAGGTCCGGTAGCCTGGCGGGACTTGGCCGGGGGGACAGGGTGCTTCGGGTTTCCCCGGATCGACCACACACGGGGAACCGAACACACACATGTCTGCTGCCTTCTTCCGGCGTTCGGCGTGGGCGGCGGCGGCCGTTCTGGCTCTCGCCACGCTGTCGTCCTGCTCCGGCGAGTCCACCTGCAAGATGCCCAAGGGCGTCACGATCTGTCTGACGGCGGCCGAGGTCAAGAACCTGGACACCGTCCACGCCGCCGGCCAGGCCCTGCTGGACTCCCCCGGCGTGACCTCCGAGCTGCTGTTCACCCCGCCGAAGGGCATGGACGGCAGCGTCCCGGGCCCGCTCCCCGGCACCGGCCGGTACCGGGGGGACGGGGCGGAGGCCGCCGTGGGCGGGTCGTACGAGATGCAGTTCACGGAGGACGGGCACACCGACTCCGCCCGGTACGCCGGCGGGCAGACGTACGTCCGGTACTGGAGGGCCGTCGACCAGACGGGCAAGCCGGCCTGGGTGGCCATGTCGCAGGGGCAGCTGGCGAAGACGGCCGACGAGATGGGCACCGTGGCCTGGCGGGCGCGCGCCGCGAACCCGCTGATGACCGCCCGGCTGCTGGCGGCCTTCACCCCCGGAGCCCTCGACTCCTTCACCAGCTCCGGGGCCGACGGGCGCGAATTCCACGTCGTCATGAACTCCATGAGCATGTCCGCGGCCGGCAACTCCATGCTGACCAGCGCCTTCCCGGACCACAGCCCGAACGAGGTCACGGTCGACCTGCGACTGGACGAGCAGAAGCGGATCACCTGGTTCGAGGTGACCATGAAACTCACGCACATCGGCGGCTCGGGCGCCCAGATACGGGTCATGCACACCTTCAAGCCCGCCGACGCCCCCGTCACCCTGGGCCCCCCGGAGGGCCTCCTCAACCCGCCGAAGGCGGCCCCGACGGGGAGCTGAGCACCGGGTCTCAGGACGTACACAGGCGTACGGCGATGGCGGCGATGTCGTCGTCGAGGCGGCCCCTGCTGTAGCGGAGGAGATCGCGGTGGAGAGCCGTGAGCAGTTCGCGGGGCGGTGTCGGGGGCTGTCGGCTCATCCAGGCCGCCAGCGGGAAGAACTCGCCGTCGCGGGCGCGGGCCTCGGCGATCCCGTCGGTGTAGAGGAGCAGCAGGTCGCCGGGGGCGAAGTCGAAGGTGTCGACGTTGTAGTGATCCCCGATCAGCTCCGCGAGGCTGAGCAGGGGCGATGGGGTGGCCGACTCCAGGACACTGACCTTCCCGCGGTTCAGGAGCAGTGGCGGAGGGTGTCCGCAGTTGAGGATGTCGATGTGCCGGCCCTCGTGCGGGATCTCGGCGAGGAGGGCCGTGGCGAAGCGCTCCATCGGCCCCTCGGGGGGAAAGCCGGCGTTGTAACGGGTGCTGCTGGCGTCCAGCCTGCGTGCGACGTCGATCATGTCGGTCTCGCCGTAGGCCGCCTCCCGGAAGGCGTTGACGATCGCCGCGGCCGCCCCCACGGCCGGCAGGCCCTTGCCCCGCACGTCACCGATGAGCAGCCTGACCCCGTACGGCGTGTCGACCACCTCGTAGAAATCCCCGCCGATGCGGGCCTCCGCCGCGGCCGCGAGGTACAGGGACTCGATCTCGATGCGGCCGATGCGACGCGGCAGGGGGCTCAGCACCACCTGCTGCGCCGCGTCGGCGACGAGCCGTACCTGGAAGAGCGTGCGCTCCCGCTGGAGCCGGACGTGGCTTCCGTACGCGGCGGCCACGGTGACCGCGATGATCCCCGCGGCCGTCCACCACGTCCCCAGGTCGGGGAAGACGAGGCTGAGGCCGATCATCAGGAGGAGGCAGACCGTTCCGAGCAGGACGGTGGGGAGCACCGGCCACATGGCGGCGGCGAGGGCCGGCGCCGCGGGCAGGAGGCGGCTGAAGGCCAGTTCCGGCGGAGTGGTGTAGGCCAGGCTGGCGATGACGACGGTCAGGATGACCGGCGACAGCCGAACAAGTGTTCCCGGGCCGGGGCGCCTGCGGAACCGCGGCCGTCCAGGCTCGATCACACTTCCCAGAGTATCCGCGCACTGAGGGCCCCGCGCTCTGACGCATCCGGTCGGTGTCGTCAGAAGACGCAGGCCGCTCGCGCGTCCCGGAAGCGGTCCGGGTGCCGCCGCCGGTACTCGACCAGGCTCTGGGCCACCGCGGCCCCTTCACCCACGGCGGCGCCGACCCGCTTGACGGATCCGGACCGCACGTCGCCGACGGCGAACACTCCGGGCACACTGGTCTCCATCGGCAGCGCGTCCGGGCCGACCCCGCCGGTCGCGCCAGCCACGCCGGCCACGCCGGTCCCGGTCAGGACGTAGCCGCGGTCGTCGAGCTTCAGCATGCCGCCGAGCCAGTCTGTCGACGGGTGGCCGCCGATCAGGACGTACAGGCTGTGCGCGCAGACGGTGCGCTCTCCGGCGTCGCGGGACCGCAGCGTGAGCCCGGTCAGAGCGGTCCCGCCGAGGCACTCGGTCACCTCGGTGCCCAGCAGGACCCGCAGGCCGGGGGTCCGCTCGATGCGCTGCACCAGGTAGCTCGACATGGAAGCGCCGAGGTCGGCGCCCCGTACCAGCAAGGTGACGGAGCGGGCGTAGCGCGCGAAGTACAGGGCGGCCTGTCCGGCGGAGTTCCCCGCACCGACCATGTACACGTCCTCCCCCACGGCCGAGGGGGCGTCGGACAGGCATGCTCCGTAGTACACGCCGGAGTTGAGCAGACGCTCGACACCGGGAGCCGCCAGGCGGTTCCAGTCCACGCCCGTGGCGACCACCACCGCGGCCGCTGTCACCGAGGCCTTCTCGTCGGTACCCGCCTTGGCGAACTCGACGGTGTGGTCGCCCGTGCCCGTCGGGGTCACCTGGCCGGCCACCCGGGTGGGCTGCCACTCGACGCGGGCCCTGCGGGCCTGTTGCAGGGCCCGCTGGGCGAGATCACCACCCGTGAGGCCCACGGGGAACCCGAGGTAGTTCTCGATCCGTGAGGTCGATCCCGCTTGTCCGCCGGGCGCGTCGTCCTCGATCACGACCACGCTCATGCCCTCGGCAGCGGCGTACACCGCCGCGGACAGGCCTCCGGGGCCACCGCCGATCACCGCGACGTCGTAGTGGTCCTGCGCGGCCGGCCGGACGAGTCCGAGCCGCTCGGCCAGCTCGCTGACCGAAGGGTTCACCATCTCGGTGCCGTCGCCCAGGCGGACGGTCACCGGGGCGTCCCGTACGTCCTCCTCCTCGCGCAGCCAGCGGAAGATCACGCCGCTGCGGCCGAGGAAGTCGCGTACCGCGTAGGCGGCGGGTGAGGAGCGGCTGCCGCGCACCTCGGCGGTCGGCAGATCACCGTGGCAGTCGGCGTTCCACCCGCACAGGGAGTCGTCGAGCGCGCCCCGGAGGTCCGCGGCCGGGTTCTCGTCGCTGCGGACCGCCCCGGCGGGGGCGTCGGGCACGACGCCGGTGTGCTCGGCCAGCGACAGCCAGCGCACGCCGGGGTGCGCGGCACCGGGGTCGGGGGCCTCGTCGGCGAGCACGGCCGCGACGGGTACCTTCCGCTCGGCCAGTGACCTCAGGGCGCGGACCACCTCCGCCGGGCCTGCGACCTGCAGGACACGGAAGGACGTGCGGTACCAGCTCTGCACCAGCTCGGCCGTCTCGTGCCGACGGAGCGGATCGGGGTCGGAGAGAACGATCACCGGCAGCGTGACATCGGCCATCACGAGGTTCTCCAGTAGGTCTTGGGGTATGGGCTTCCGCTTGCACTCAACGAGCGGGTACGCGATACGAACCGGCTCCGGGGAAGCCACCGCGAGCCGGGGGCGCGCGGGCGCCCCCGGGCCGCGCCTCTCAGAGCCGGCCGAAGAAGTGGTTTCCGCGGGCCGAGTGGTTCTCGCTCGTGTAGTACTCCTTCATCGCGGAGCTGATCTCGTCACGGCTCAGCTGCCCGTCACCGTCGGCGTCCAGCCGGTTGAACGCGTCGTCGCAGGTCACGTGGGGCAGGCGGAACATGCCGTGCAGCAGGGAGGTGTACTCCTCGCGGCTCAGCATGCCGTCGCCGTCGTGGTCGCCGAGCTCGGTCCAGGCGTTGCTCATGTTCCTGATCCGTTCCCAGATCCGGTTCTGGTCGGTGACGATCCGCGCCCGGAACGACGCCCGGAACTCCTGCCGGTCGACGCCGCCGTCGTCGTTCCTGTCCATCTTCTGGAAGACGGTGTCCCAGAGGTCCGCCAGCGAGCCCCGGAGCCCGGCCACGGCGTCCGGGGCGAGACCGAGCGACTCGGCGAGCTTGTCCGAGAGAGCGATGACGTCCGACTTCTGGAGCCGTCCGTCGCCGTCCGAGTCGAAGACGTCGAACGACCGGTCCAGCTTGATGTCCAGAACGCTCACGACAACATTCCCTTCACTTCGTGTAGTCGCATCGCTACAGTGCGAGGCGGCTCAGGAAACCACACGTCCTGGTCTTCCTGCATGAAGGAACGGGGTGACCGGGCACTTCCGGGTGGCGCGTCCCACCACCGCGCCCGGTCGTCGAGCCGTGGCTCCGGCCGGCCCGTTTCCCCTCCGGTACCGGGGTGGGGGCGGCTATGCGGCCTGTGCCATGACGCGTACGAGGCAGCGGCGGCGGGCGGGGTCGTCCTCGGGGTCCTCGTAGGCGGTGCGGCCGTGCAGGATGCGGTGGTCGTCGACGATCAGGCAGTCGCCTTCCGCCAGTTCGAGGGTGAGGGCGAGTTCGGGCCGGTGGAGGACCGCTTCGAGGGCGTCGATCGCGGCCCCGCGGTCCGCGGGGAGGGGTTCGTCGAGGAGGTCGTACGCGCCGCGCATGCGGACGGTGTTGCAGCGCGCCCGCAGGTGACCGTCGCGGTGCGCGAAAGGAGGGCCCCAGACCACGGGGGGCCGGCCCGGCGGGGCGACGTGCCGGCGGTCGAACGCGAACGGGGTGTGCAGGAGAGCCAGGTGGTGGGGGTGGTCGTGGGCCAGGACCCGGTGGACGGTGAGGGCGTCCACGAGGACGGTGGCGCCGCCGGTACGGGCGGTGCGGTGGACGAGCAGGGACACGTAGTCGGGCTCGTGGCCGAAGGGGGAGACGGCGGCGTCGTTGTGGAGGTGGAGGTAGCCGCGCGATTTCGAGGTGTACGCCGACTCGCTGAACCTGCGCTCGTCGGTGTGGGCGGAGACGCCTTCGTCGCGTACCAGCCATGCCAGGGCCTCGTCGGATCCGGTCCCCTGGGGCAGCGGGCGGCCCAGGGGCCGCATCATCGCCAACGCCGTGTCCCGCACCTGTTCCGTGGGCAGTGCGTGCACCGGCACGCCGGTGACGACCGCGAAGCCCGGACCCGTGGTGAGCTGGGTGCGCACTCGGCGGGCGAGTGCGTCGTGGTCGGCGTCGTAGCGCAGGACGTAGAGCGCCGGATCGGACACGGACCGCTTGTCCCAGCCGTGCACGAGATCCGCCATCGGGCCCACGCCTCCTCACGCCGGAGCAGGACGGCCGGCGGCTTTCGACGCTACGGCGGCCTCGCGGGCGGTGGAAAGGCGGAAACGGGCCTCCTGCCGCACCGGTGGACTGCCTAGGCTGTCGAAGACCCCGGGAAGCGTGGGAACGGAGCAGAGGGTGGTCAAGCGGCAGTTGGGGCGAGGAGGACCGTGGGTGTCCGCACTCGGGCTGGGCTGCATGGGCATGTCCGAGTTCTACGGGCCCTCCGACGAGAGGGAGTCGACCGCCACCATCCGCCAGGCCCTCGACACGGGCATGAACTTCCTCGACACCGCCGACATGTACGGCCCGCACACCAACGAGGAGCTCGTGGGCCGCGCCGTCGCCGGACGCCGCGACGAGGTGTTCCTCGCCACGAAGTTCGGCGTCGTGCGCGGCCCGGACCCGAAAGCCCGCCGTGTCGACTCGTCCGCCGGATACGCGCGGCGGGCGTGCGAGGCCTCCCTGCGGCGGCTGGGGACCGACCACGTCGACCTGCTGTACCTGCACCGGCGCGATCCGGACGTCCCGATCGAGGAAACCGTCGGGGCGATGCACGACCTGGTCACCGAGGGGAAGGTCCTCCACCTGGGACTGTCGGAGGTCAGCGCGGCAACCCTGCGGCGGGCGTGCGCGCAGGCGCCGATCCGCGCCCTGCAGAGCGAGTACTCGCCGTTCACCCGCGGCCTGGAGAGAGAGATCCTCCCGGCCGCACGGGAGCTGGGGGTCGCCCTGGTGGCGTACGCCCCCCTCGGGCGCGGGCTGCTCACCGGCACCCTGAACACGATCGAGGAACTCGCCGAGGAGGACATCCGGCGGAACCAGCCCCGCTTCCTCGGCGACAACCTCACCGCCAACCTCGGACGGGCCGCGCGGGTCCGTACCCTCGCATCCGCCGCCGGCTGCACCCCCTCCCAACTGGTGCTGGCCTGGCTCCTCGCCCAGGGAGCTGACGTCTTCCCGCTGCCGGGCATCCGTCGGCGCACCCATCTCGGCGAGAACGCCGCCGCCACGCGGATCACGCTGCCCGACTCCCTCCTCCGGACGCTGAACGACACGTTCACGGAAGCGGCCGGCGCCCGCGCACCCGACACGTCCCGCCTGGAGCGGTAGGCCGGGCCGCTGCCGGGCAGGGAACCGATCACCTCGTCCGCCCGTCATGTCCACGGGGGTTGACGGAGGATCAACACCCGTTCGCTCTTCACCACCGAGGTCCGAGGAGATCCATGGCCGACACCGTCAACTCACTGGCCGTCCGTGTTCACGAACTGCTGGTGGCGCTCCTGAGCGGTGGTTCCGCCGCGGAGGGCACCGCGGGCTTCCACGACGTCGTCGCGCGCGCCACGGCGCTCGGCCCCGACGGTACGTGGCTCGTCGCCGCGGGCCACGCGAGCCTCGGCGGCCTGGCCTGCGCACAGGGACAGACGGACCAGGCCGTCCACCACCTCGACGCCGCGGTCGCAGCCGGATACAACGACTGCGTGGCGCTCCACGTCGCCCCCATACGCCCGCTGCACCACGATCCCCGCTTCCGATCCCTGTACCAGCGGATGCGCATCACCCAGGCCGACCTCGACGAGTTCTTCTGGCTGCACCAGGAAATGCAGCTCATGTCGCAGGACGCCCAGAACGCGGCCGTCGACAACATCGGCCGCCTCGACACCGGGGTGTCACTGCTCCCGCAGGCCCCCATGCCGACCCGCGAACCGAACACCCTCGGCATCCTGATCACCCGCATCGACCTCGCCGCGACCCAGACCGCACTCCGACAGGCCGCCTGGAAGCTGGACATCCAGCGCAGCTCCGGAAACACCAGCCTCGGTCTCATCGACGACTCGTGGGACGACCCCCGCGCCACGCGCGACGCCTGGCACGCCGACGAGCTGGATTCCCGGCGCCTGCGGGCCGCCGAGGCCCGGGCCTTCGTCGAACGCCCCGGCGCCGGCAGCGTGCTCATCCCCTGCCCGCCGCTGGGCTCGATCACCTACCCGGGCTAGGGCCTGTCCGGCGCGGTGGTCCTCGACCGGGCGGCCGCTTCGGCGTTGAGGCGGACTGCCACGACGTGGCCGTCGCCCCCTACTGGGACCGGATCCACCGTCACCTGCACGCCGAATCGGCCCTGCTCGGACACTTCGACCGCCCGGGCGGCCGGGAAATCCTGCTGGTCTACCCCGCGTTGCACGACCTCGCCGCCGCGAGCACCATCTGGGCGGCGCCGGCGCCGGCGTCGGCGGCACGCGGTCCGCACGGCAGCGCCGCCGTGCCCCAGCCCCTGGTCGCCCTGCTCGGCCGTACGAGGGCCACCATCCTGAGCGCGATCGCCGACCATGCCCTGTGCACGACCACCGAGCTCGCCACGCGCACGAAGGTCTCCCTCGCCAGCGCGAGCGAGCACGCGACCGTCCTGCGTCACGCCGGCCTCACCGAACTCACCCGCGACCACAAGCACGTCCGGCACAGCGTCAGCCCAGCAGGTCTGGCGCTCCTCAACACCACCGCAGTCGCCTGAATCCGTCCGCCGTCCGGTCGGCGCCCCCACAGCCCCCGCGCGGTCAGGGCCCGTCGGCGGCTTTCCGCAGCTCGTAGCGCTTCCCGGAACCCGGGTGCCCGACGTACTGGTGGATCCGGGGCTTCCGGTCGGTGCCGCCGACGCCCCAGGCCGGCCAGGAACACCCTGGGACGTGGACGCTGACCTCCTGGGTCCAGACGTCCCGCCCGGGCTCGTACGACCAGGTGCCGGAGCCCGTGCACTGCCGTGACGGGCCGCTGGGGTGGTCGTCGGGGGCGTGCTCGCCGACGCCGGAGGCCGTGACCCGGCCGTCGGACGTGAAGGCCAGCGTTCCGCCCGTGTGGTCGACCCAGGTGCCGGCCATGGTCGCCGGACCGATCGCCGGGGGCTCGTACGCGGGCAGCAGGCCGGTGGCGAGCCCGAGTGCGCCGAGGAGGCCCGTTCCCGCCACCACCGCCGTGCCCCGGGAGGCGACGTGCCGGACCAGTGCCGGGCGCCGGGGACGGGCGACCAGGCCGCCCACCGAGAGCGCGAGCGTGGCCACCGCCCAGAAGACGAGCGCGGGCCGCACCTCCACGCGGTTGTACGCCGCGAAGGCCGCGGTCGGCGGTGCCACCAGAGCCGCCGTTGTCAGGGGGACCCACCACCACGCCTCGCGGCCGCCGATCCTGCGGCCGAGCAGATCGGCCAGCGCCACGGCGGGCAGCACGAAGACCAGGGACAGCAGGAACGCGATCACGCCGACGAGCAGGCCGAAAGAGAGCAGGCCTGCCGCCAGGGCGGTGGGGTCGACGGGGGTGTCCGGTGGCGGCTGCGTCCGGACGTACAGGAGGACCACGACGACGGCGAGCGCGACCTCCAGGCACCCCACCAGCACCGAGACCAGCAGCATCCGGCCGTACGACCGCTTCGTCTGCTCCACGGCCGACCCCCCTCGTGGCACGGCGAAATGAACGCGTGCGCCGGGCCCGGCCGGCGGCGTGGATCCATTCTGCCAGCAGGGCTGAACACGTTCAATTCATTCTTCCTGCGTGCCTGTCCGTCGACGCGGAGTCCTCGCCGGACCGGTACCAGTGGGTGCGGCCGTCAGGTGAGGTCCAGCGGCAGGCCGAAGTGGGCGGCGAGGATGCGCAGGGTGTGGGAGCCGTCGGCGTTGAAGGTGGGGTCGGCGTCGTAGCGGGTGGTGTCCCGGCCGACGATCTTGGCGTCCAGCAGTTCCCGTACCACCACGTCGGCCAGGGATCCGGCGCGCCGTGATTCGCGGCGCCCGCCGAGGTTGAGGTAGAGCTCCTCGAAGCCGTCTCGGCAGTACGCGAACTGGAACGGGTGGTCGGGGCAGTGCGGCACCATGTAGTTCTGCCCGTGCGGGCACGCGCACGGGGGCGTGGTGGCCACGAACGCCGTCTCCACACCGACTGCCCGCCTGGTGAGCGAGGCGGCGACCGCCCAGCCGCCGCTCCCCTGCCCGGCGCTGTAGGCCTCCTGCCTCACCCAGGCCCAGTCGCCCTCCGTGCCGGAGTCGAGGACGGGGTGTCCCGTCGCCGAGAGGGAGTCGGCGAGGGTGGCCCGGGGCAGGCCGCGGCCGAAGGTGAGGAAGGTGTTCGGGGCGAGCCGGATCACGGGGCCACCACCCCCGGCGCCTGCGTCAGTTCCGCCTTCAGCGGTGGTGAGGGCAGGGCGAAGTAGCCGGCGACCGTCTTGATGATGAGGTTCTGGTCGTCGTAGAAGTGCTCCTCGAAGCAGTCGTGCTCGTCGTCCTCGTCCTCCAGCGGGCAGTACGCGTCCGGGCCGATCAGGCCGGCGGCCAGGAGTTCGGGCGAGAGGTGGTCGGGGTCGTCACCGACCCGCGAGCCGACGTCCTCGAAGCTGAAGGCGAGCACCGTCCGGCCGTCCCGGTAGTACTCGAACTGCGGCCCGTGCGCCTTCGCGCTGCACGGCTCGGTCACGAACACCACGAGTTCCGTGCCCGCCGGGCAGACGCTGCGGTAGTCGACCGGGTCGTAGTCCCCGATCTCCCAGTTGGCCATGTCGTGCACCGCCCACGCCCACCCGCCGGACTCGCCGGAGGCCAGGGGCACCCGCCGCAGGGCGGCCAGCCGCTCCGTGAGCGCGTCACGGGAAGTGCCGCGGGCGAAAACGATGTTCACCTCATGGCCGGGGAAGGATTCGTCCATCCATTCGATCATGTGCGGCAGCCTAAGGGCGGGCACTGACAGCGCGAGGGGGGCCTGCCCGTGGCAGGCCCCCCTCTGTGTGGGCCTCTCCCCGCCGTCACTGGGGCAGGCGGTCCCAGAACGAGCAGTGGTGGGCGGAAGCCGCGTCGACGGGGTGGATCGCGCCTGGTCCGGGGGCCAGCGACTGCACCGTCTGCGGCGCGAGGGGGGACGCGGGGCGCAGGAGGGGCCAGCGCGGGGCGTCGGGGGTGTTCGGGTTGCCGGTGCGCGCGAAGTTCGTCCAGTAGTCGACCATCCGGTCGGACAGGGCGCGCTGGGCGTCGGTCAGCGGTCGCTCGGTGGGGAAGGAGGAGAACAGGAACGGCATCTCGAAGCCGTGCGCCGCCCCGTAGGGGAAGCCCGGGTTCGGCGGCAGGCCTGCGAGGACGGGAGCGTCCTGATCGTTGAACTCGTAGCCGTAGAGGGGCAGGCCGGGGGCGCGGGCCGCGATGGCCCGGCTGGCCGCCAAGGTGGTGCACGTGAGGGACCGGTCGGTCAGTACCGCGGCCCAGGCCAGCGCGGGCGTGGGGTGGTCCGCTGCCGGGTACTGCGCCTCGACGGCCGGGGCCGCGGGCCCGAAGGCGTCCGTCAGACGGGCGCGGTAGTCGTCCTCGGTGCGGATCGGGAACACGCCGAGCGTCAGGCCGACGAACATCCGCATCTCGTCGTGGTTGGTGCCCTGGATGACGGGCACGCGGTGGAAGCGTCCCGAGGCCAACGCCTGGTCCGGCGCCACGGGCAGCAGCGGGTTGCCGTAGGCGGGCCGGTTGAAGGACTGCATCAGCTGCGCGGTGGCGAGGCGGTCGGTGCTCTGCCCACGCAGGCATGCCAGTGCCTCGTCGCCGCCCTCCGCGCAGCCCAGCTGCCGGGCGGCATCCGCACCGGACGCCTGGACGTCGCTCTGCGAGGCGAAGGGCTTGTACTCCGGTGTGCCGGGGCCGAGGGCGCCGCGGGGGAAGGACATGAGGCAGGAGCCGCTCTGGAGCACGGCGCGCTGGAAGAGTCCGGCGGCCGTCGGTGAGGTGAGGTGCGCACAGATGCTGAGGGCGCCCGCGGACTCGCCGAACAGGGTGACGCTGCCCGGATCACCGCCGAAGCGCTCCGCGTTCGCCCGCACCCAGCGCAGCGCGGCCTGCTGGTCCGCCAGGCCGAACGGTGGGGCGGAGCCAAGCCCGGGGTGGCCGAAGTAACCGAAGATCCCCAGCCGGTAGTTGACGGTGACGACGACCGTGTCACCCCGCACCGCCAGTCGTTCGGTGCTGTAGTCGCCGCCCGAACCGCCCAGGAACGCACCGCCGTGCATCCACACCAGCACGGGCCGCTTCTTCCCGCGCGGCTTCGCCGTCGGCGTCGTGACGTTGAGGTAGAGGCAGTCCTCCGACCCGACGACCCCGGGCGCGTTCGGTGCCGGCATCTGCACGCAGCGCTGGGCCGGCGCCGTCGCCTCCCGGACACCGGGCCACGGGGCGGCGGGGGCCGGGGCGCGCCAGCGCAGCGGTCCGGTCGGCGGCGCGGCGTAGGGGATGCCGTCGAAGGTGGTGTACGAGCCGTGGGACACGCCGCGTACGAGGCCGTGGTCGGTCCGTACGACGCTGCCGCTCTGCCCCGCGGCGTCCGGCGAGCCGGGCTGTGCGCCGGTCGCGGGTGCCGCGGTGGCCGTGAGCAGGCCCACCGCGCAGAGCAGGGGGAGGAGCGCCGCGCGGAGGCTGCCTCTTCGGGATGGACGGGGTGGTGTCGTGGTCGCGGACATGCGTACCCACCGTTCTTGGTCGGACGGGGTCGGGCTGGGTCGGACGAAGCCGGGCGCGGCCGCACGAGGCCTGGGACGTGGGGGGGGACCGTGCGGACCGACTCGGTCAGTGCTCAATACGCTAGGACCTCCCGTGCGCTGGAGGTTCAAGAGGTTATGACGCAAGACACATGGAGCATCGGTGAGCTCGCGGACGGAACCGGGGTCCCTGTGAAGACGCTCCGCTACTACTCCGACAGCGGTCTGCTGCCCGTCGCCGCCCGTAGCGCCGGTGGCCATCGGCGCTACGGCCCCGAGGCGTGGGAGCGGATCCGTCTCATCAGACGCCTACGGGCGATGGACACTCCGATCGCGACCATCACCCAGGTGGTCACCGGCGAGTGCTCCCTCGGCGAACTGGTGGCGACCGAGCTCGAAGCGGTGCAGGAACGACTGACCGAGCTGCGGTGGCGCCAGGCCACACTCGAGTCCCTGAACGACTGTCCGGGCGAGGAACGGCTCGAGCGGCTGGAGATCCTCTCCCGCGTCCAGCGGCTCCCGCAGGCGCACCGCGCCCTCACCGACCACTGGTACCGCGAGCTGTCCGGGACCATGCCCGGGCACCGGCTGGACATCATGATCGCCATGCTGGCGCCCGAGCCGCCCCGGGACCCGGATGCCACCACGGCCCTGGCCTACGCCCAGCTCCACGTACTCGTCTCCACGCCCAGTTTCACCCGCTGGACCCAGGACCACGACGAGGAGATGAGGGACGGCCCGGCCTTCTACGCGCAGATCGACGAGGCTGCCGCCCTGACGGCCGCCGCTGTGGTCCAGGGTCTGCCGCCGGGCTCCGGGGATGCGGTGAACGCGTTCGTGTCCGCCCACGCACGGGCCCGGCGGGAGTCGGACACCCCCGCCTTCCGTGCACACCTGCACGGGCTGGTGTCGAGGTCGTCCGGCTTCGACCCCCGCCTGGAACGCTATTGGGGCCTGGTCGGCACCGTCACCGGCGGGCGCGTGCTGAACATGACGGTGGCTCACCGATGGCTGACCGAGGGACTGTCGCTCTCGATAGCCGACGCCGCCCGGGCGAAGTCCGTCTTCTGACCGGGCACGGCCGGGGCGGGGGCGGGGGCGAGCGGGGAGGAGCGGGGAGCCCGGCCGCCCCGCCGGTCAGACCGGGGCGTCCTCGGTCGGCGCGGGCGGCGGGGTGTACGGGCGCAGGACCATGAGCGAGTCTTCCCAGGTCGCCACCATGGCGAAGGGGAAGCGGTCGAGCTCGAGGCAGAGCGCGATGTCGTCGGGATGGGCTCCTTGACGCACGCCCTCCGCCAGTTCGGTGGCGGCGCGCGACGTGGCGGCGCGGTGGAGGAACCCGGCGGGATCCGTCCGCTCCCCGGTGGCCCTGCGGGCGATGTACTGGGCGCACGCCAGGTCTTCGTCGGCCCGCCCGTCCTCGCCGGTGACCACGAACGTGACGCTGTCGTTGTCGCGCGTCCGCAGGAGCCGGGCCGTCGCCTCCGCGACCACGAAGCCGGCGCACAGCACCAGGGAAGCGTCCTTGACCGCGAGGGCGCCGACCGTCCCTGCCGTGGTCTTCTGTACGACGGTCCGGCCGGCGAGGTCGACGGAGCGCAGCAGGCCCGGCGAGTTGACCAGGTCGAACCCGGGCGCGGGCGGACCGTCCTTGAGCGCCGCCCAGTGCGGGTGGCGGGCCTTGAGCGCCAGGGCCTCGTCCAGCGACTCGGCGAGAACGATCTTCTCCGCCCCCCGGGCGAAGGCCCAGGCGGCCACGGTGTAGGCGCGCATGACGTCGACCACGACCGCCACGGACGGGACTTCGGCCAGATCGGGGATACCGAGGAAACGAGTGTCCATACCGGCCATGATCGCCCGCGCCCGGCGCCAGGCACCCGGAGAGTGATGCGCATCATGTCGACGCTGTCGCGGCGCAACACCTCCGGCATGCGCGCGGTGAGGTCGGTGGCCAGGAGGTGCGGGGCCGTCGGGGGCGTCGGTGACCAGGGCGCCGGGGTGGAATCCGGCGACGGCGGCCACCTGGTCGGGGTGGGCGGCCGCGGTGCGCAGCGCGAGGACGGCGCCGAGCAGGCGCTCCGGTGTCCGCCGCGGCCGGTTGCCGGCCGAAGATCGCCGAGCTCACAGGGCAGTAAGATCGTTCTGCAACACGACGCGAAGGGGATGCGGTGGCGCGGGTTGCGGTGGTCGGTGGGGGTATCAGCGGGTTGGGGACGGCGCTCATGCTGGGGCGGCGGAGCCATACGGTCACGTTGTTCGAGCAGGAGGCGCGGGAGGCCGGGGACGACCCGGAGCGGGACTTCTTCCACTGGCACAGGCCCCGGATACCGCAGGCCGTCCAGCCCCACTCGTTCCTCGCGCCCGTGCGCACCGTGCTGCGCGCCGAGGCCCCTGACGTCTACGCGGACCTGCTGGCGCGCGGAGCCCGCGAGTACCACGACTTCGACTGGTTCGACGAGCATCCGCCGCACCTGGACGGTGACGAGGACCTGGTGACCCTGCGCACCCGTCGCATCGTGCTGGAGGCGGCCCTGGCCGCGGCCGTGCGGCGGGAAGGGGCCGTGGACGTGCGGCGCGGGTGCCGGGTGGACGCCCTCGACTTCGCCTTCGGGGAGGGCGGCCCTGCCCGGGTGACCGGCGTGCGGGTGGGCGCGCGGACGTACCGGGCGGACCTCGTCGTGGACGCGGCCGGCCGTCGCTCGCCGGTTCCCGCCTGGGTGAGCGCGGCCGGCTGCCGCCCGCCCGTGGTCGACAGCCACCGCGCGGGGATCGCGTACCTGTGCCGCTGGTACCGCCTGCGCGCCGGCGGCCCGCGTGACCCCGGGCGGGTGAAGACCGGCTCGGCCTCGCCGTTCGCGCTCGCCGGGGTCTTCCCGTCCGACAACGACACCTTCGCGCTGCACCTCGTACTCTCCACGGGCGATCCGACCCGCGGCGCGCTCACCGACCCCGCCGTGTTCGAGGCCGCCGCCCGCCGCTTCCCCGCCGCCGCGGCCTGGCTCGGCCTGGACCCCGAACCGCGGTCGCCGGTGCTGGCGATGGCCGGCCTGGACAACCGCTGGACCTCCTTCGCCGACGAGGACGGGCCCGTCGTCACCGGCCTGGTCAACGCCGGGGACAGCCTCATCCACACCAATCCCACCCTGGGCCACGGCGTGGCGCTCGGCCTGCGCGCCGCCCAGCACCTCGCCGCCCGTGCCGACGAGATCGCCGCGGACCCCACCGGGTACCACACGTGGACGGCCCAGAACCTCCGTCCGTGGTTCGACGCCCAGGTCACGGCCGACCGCGCCAACGAGCAGCGCCTCGCCGACAGTTCGCCACCGTCCCCGGACCGGCGGGCCGCCGCCGTGGCCGCGTGCGCCTTCGACGACCCCGTCGTCATGAGGGCCCGGGCCCAGGTGCGCCACCTCGTGCGGCCCGCATCCGAGGCCTACGCCACCGACGAGGTGGACCGGCACGTCACCGCCTGGCTGGCCGCCCACCCGGACTTCGATCCGCGGCACGACGGCCCGACCCGGGAGCAGTGGGACGCGCTCATCCCGGGCTGAGCACTTCCCTGCCAGCTCGCCGCACACACCGTCACTCGGAGACGCCGACCCATGAACACCAGCACATCACCATCGCAGCCCGGAGCGGAGCGCACTGACGGGCCGTCCGTCCGGATCGGCGCTCTCGTTCCGCTGACGCGGCCCGGCTGGGTCGAGGCGGGCCGGCATCTGCTCGCCGGACTCGAGCTGGCCGTCCGGGACGTCAACGACACCGGCGGGATCGGCGGGAGACCGCTCGAACTGGTCGTCCGGGACACGGCGGCCGACCCGGAGCGGGCCACGGCGGCCGTGGACGAGCTCGCCGGGGCGGGGGTGGCCGCCCTGGCGGGCGAGTACCACAGCGTCGTCGCCCGCGCCGCTGCCACCAGGGCCGACGCCCTGGGCCTGCCGTTCCTCTGCTCGTCGGCGGTCCTCGACGCGCTCACCGAACAGCCTACGGAACGCATCGCGCGCCTCGCCCCGCCGCAGTCCCGCGGCTGGCAGGTCTACGCGGACTTCCTGCTCGGCGCCGGACACCGTCGTATCGCCGTCGCGGCCCAGTCGAGCATCTACTGGGCTGCCGGGACCCGCATCCTGCGGGACCGCCTCGCCCCGCGCGGCGCCACCCTCGTCGAACTCGACATGAACGCGCTCACCCCGGCGGCCGTGTGCGACGCCCTCGTCGACGAGGGTGCGACGGCCCTCCTGCTGCTGGTCGGCCTCCCGGATCCGGCCGCGCCGATCGTCCGGTCCGTACGGCGCGACCCGCGCCTGGCCAGGGTCACGATCGGTGCTCCGGCCGGGCAGCCGGAGTTCGCCGAGTGGGCGGCGGCGCTGGGCGCGGACGGCGCCGCGGTCCCGTTCCTGCGCTACCTGCCCGAGCGCCTCGGCCCCCTCGGCACGCGCGTCGGGGCGGCGCTGCGCGAACACCTGGACGCGGCGCCTTCCTTCGTCGCCTTCGAGGGCTACGACACGATCACCGTCCTCGCCGAGGTCCTGCGCTCCCACGGCACGGACCGGGCGGGCACCGCCGCGTCCTGGCCGCTCGTCGCGGTCGAAGGCACCCGGGGCAAGATCCGGTTCTCCCGTACGCCCGGCATCAACGTCTGGCAGTGGACGTCGGCGCCGGTACAGGTCGTCGACCGGGACCCGGCGGAACCGGACCGCTTCCGGATCCTCCACACCGGCTGAGCCGAGTGGGCGCGAAGGCCGGCCGCCCGGATCACGCTCGGGCCACGTTCATGGATCAGCGGCCGGCCGTCGCGATGAGGCGTCGCAGTGTGGCGTGGCCGGGCGGGCCCCAGGTGGCCTTGCCGCCGGGGCGGCCGTGGACGCCGGCGTGTCCGATGAGGATGCCGGAGAGGGCGCGCAGCACGGCCCATCCGCGGGCGCGGCGCAAGGTCGCGGCGTCCGGGGTGGGCCGGTAGGCCCCGTGGAAGCGGTCGGCGGCGCCGTCCGGCAGCAGCACCCAGGCGGCGGCGAGGTCGCAGGCCGGATCGCCCGCGAAGAGGTCGCCGAAGTCAATGACGCCGCAGAGGGTGCCGTCGGCGGTGAGGACGTTGGCCGGGTGCAGGTCGCCGTGAAGCCACAGGGCCGGGCCCGCCCAGTCGGGCGCGGCGGCCGCGTCCTCCCAGACCGCGCGGACGGCGTCCGGGTCGGGGATCAGCCCCAGCCCGGTGGCCGAGGCGAGGCGCTCGGCGAACCCTTCGGCGTAGCCGGCCAGCGGCCCGCCGCGGCCACGTCCGGCGGGCGCCCCGGTGGGGGCGGGTCGGTGAAGGGCCGTCAGGAAGGTGGCCAAGGTGTCGGCCGCCTCCGCGGCGCGTGTGACGGGGGCGCGGTCGGCGGGCTCGCCCCGCACCCAGGTGGTGACGATCCAGGGCCGCGGAAACCGCTCGGAGGGCTCACCGAGGCGCTGCGGTAAGGGGACCGGCAGCGGGAGGTGCGGGGCGAGGGCGGGCAGCCAGGTGTGTTCCTTGCGCAGGAGCGCGTCCGCGGAGTCCGTCGCCCAGGGCAACCGGACGGCGAGGTCGTCGCCGAGCCGCCACAGCTGGTTGTCCCAGCCCCGCGCGCCGAGCCGTATGGGGTGACCGGCCAGGTCGGGGTGCTGGTCGCGCAGCAGGTCGCGTACCAGCTCCGCCGTGATCTCGATGTCGGTGTGGGTCATGCGGGCCAACGGTAGCCGGGCAGCGGCCCGCCACCCTCGGGTGGCGGGCCGCCAGGTTCCTCAACCGGCCGTGTCGAGCAGCAGCTTCGCGGCCACCGTCGCGCCGTCGGTGCGGATCGTGCCGGCCACGGCCGCCGCCCGGTCGCGGGTCGCGGGGGTCAGGGCCGTCCTGAGGGCGGCCGAAAGGGACTCGACGGTCGGGGTCGGGCCTTCGTGCTCCGCGCCGATGCCCAGCTCGGCGACCTGGCGGGCCCAGTACGGCTGGTCCACGAACTGGGGGACCACCACCTGGGGCGCACCGGCCAGGGCGGCCGTCGTCGTCGTGCCCGCGCCGCCGTGGTGCACGACGGCGGCCACCCGGCGGAACAGTGCCTGGTGGCTGACGTCGCCCACGGCGAAGCAGTCGTCCGCGTCGTCGACCAGACCCAGATCGGCCCAGCCGCGGGAGACCAGTACGCGACGGCCCTGCGCGCGGACCGCCTCGACGGACACCTTGGCCGCGTCCTTCGCCGCGCGCATCGGCATGCTGCCGAAGCCCACGTACACCGGCGGGGTGCCGGCGTCGAGGAACGCCAGCAGATCGTCCGGCAGCGGGCGTTCGTCCGGCAGGATCCACGCGCCGGTCTGTACGAGGTCGAGGTCCGGCAGCTCCTGCCACGGGCCGAGCACCGGATCCGCCGCCAGCCACGGCCGGTCGCCGAAGACGTGGTCGCGGACGTTGTCCAGCGGCGGCAGACCGATCGACTCCCGGTGGGTGTTGAGCGGCGCCAGGTACAGCGCGTTCACCTTCTGGACGTCGAAGTCCCACAGTGCGCGGTGGCCGGTCATGCCAGCCGGGGCCGGCGGGCCCGGCCGTGGCGGCGCCGGGTAGTGCACCGACGGCATTTCGAACGGGTGGAAGCAGGCGTACACGTACGGGATGCCCAGCTTCTCGGCCACCGACCGCGCGCCGGCCGGCATGAGGCCGCTCGCCATCAGGACGTCGCAGCCCTCGGCCGCCTTGCCGACCGTCTCGAAGTGCGCTGCGACCAGCTCGGCGGCGAAGCCGGCCACGTCCGACGGCGGCGGCCCGGTCACCAGCGCGCGCACCGCCCGGCCGAACGGCACCACCTCGGCGCCGACACCGGTCAGCAGCGCCGCGAACTCCTCGTCCGGGGGTGCGCACACCCGTACTTCCGCGCCGAGTTCCCGGAGCCGCAGCGTGAGCGCCGCCAGGGGTGCGATGTCGCCGCGCGACCCGTAACTCATCAACAGCACGCGCATTTCGTCACTCTCGTTCGGTGGTTGTGGAGCGGCCCGGCCTGGTGTTTCCGGGTCAGGTGGGCGATTCTGCGTCACAACCGGGGTCTTGCCGCAAGCCCCCCTCTGCGCTATATGTTGATCATGGAGAGAGCGGCTGCGCCACTACCGGTGTGTCGTCGCAGGCCTCGGCCGTAGGCGCGACCGCCCCCTGCGCGTCCCGCCGGTGCGCGGCCTCACCGTCCACGCCGCGCCTGGCCGGTACGACGTCGATGTCCTTCATGAGTGCCTTGCGCTCGCGGCCGCAGGCGAGGCGGATCCAGACGAAGGCCCGGTCGGCGTCGACTCCGGCCCAGCCCGCTCCGATCTGCACGATCCGGCCGGTGATGGCTTCGGGCTGCTCGTGGCCCCGGTCCTCCGGCGGAACGTAGGAGGTGCCGGTGACGTGGTCGCCGACGGAGTAGGGGCAGCGGTCGGTCATGGTGCTCACCGGCCCTCCTGGGGAGCTGTGGTGCTGATGACCAGTCAACGACCGTGGGGGCGGGACGGGACAGGAAGAGTTGCCGGGGCCGGGGTCGCGGGCAACCGGAAGACTTTACGGACCGTCTGGATCGGACCGTGATCGTGGCCGTACGGTCGGTGCCATGGCAGAGAACGCCGTACTCCGCGCGCGGATGGCGGACCTGGGCCTGACCCAGGACGAGTTGGCAGGTCAGCTGAACGCCGCGCTGCATTCGATCACCGGGAGACCCGGCAACATGTCCGCGCGGAGCGTGCGGAACCTCCTGAACGGGCAGACCACGCGCCCGATCGGCCGGACGCGGGTGGCGCTGGAGCGGGTGTTCGGATGCCCCCTCGCCGACCTGGGGTTCGCCTCACCCGCACCACCTGCACCACCCGCACCACCCTCATCGCCGGAGGACCCCGTGCTACGCCGCACCTTCTGCTCCCTGACCGCCGGCGCGGCTGCCGCTGCCGTCGTCCCTTCCGGCCGCCGGTCGGTCAGCACCGCGGACGTGATCCGGCTGCGGGACGGGATGGCCGCACTGACCGCGCTCGACCAGACGCGGGGCGGGCACGGCTCGTTGGAACGGGCGGCACTGGCCGGGGCCGCCGAGGCCATCGCGTTGCAGCAGCGGGCGGCCTCCCAGACGGTGCGGCAGCGCCTGTTCTCGCTGGCCTCGCACTACACGGCCTCGGCCGCCTGGTCGTGCATCGACGCCCGCCAGGGCGACCGCGCCCAGGCCCATCTCGATCAGGCGCTGCGCCTGGCGGGCATGGCGCAGGACCCCATGGCCCAGCTGCGGGTCTGGAACTGCACGGCCATGCTCGCGCACCAGCGCGGCCAGTTCTCCGAGGGGATCGCCGCGTCGCAGGCCGCGCAGGCGACCACGACCGCCCGCCGCGACCCGCTGTTCGCCTCGCTCGCCCATGCCCGTACGGCGATCGGGTACGCCTCGCGGGGCGACCGGCAACCCGCGCTCAGGTCCCTCGGCCATGCCCAGGACGCGCTCGCGCGGGCCGAGGAGAGACCGCGGCCGCCGTGGATCGGCTTCTACGGGTCGGCGGAGCTCGCCGCGCTCACCGCGATCGTGCACGACCTTCGCGGCGAGCCCGCCCACGCCGAAGCCGCGTCGCACCGCGCGCTCGCCGCGCTGCCCGTGGCGCTGCGCCGGAACAGGGCGATGACGACGGTCCGGCTCGCGCACGCGCAGCTCCGTCAGGGCGACGTCGAACAGGCGTGCGCGACGAGCAGTGGCGCGTTCGCGCTGATGGCCGGGGACCCGATCCCGGGCCGGATGCGGACCCAGATCGGCGACTTCCACCGCGACCTGTTCACCCTCGCCCCCACCGACCGTGCCGCCCGCGAGTGGGCCGACCGCTACCGCACCGAATGGAGCACGCCTTGAGCAGCGACATCACCCTGACCCGGCACGTCCACGACGATCTGCCCGCGATACGGCAGACGCTGCTGGACGTGCACGCCGACGCGTACGAGGACCGCATGGGCGAGGAATTCGTCCAGCGCTTCCCGTGGTTCGTGGACCACTGGGGTGGCAACCCGGGGTTCACGTGCGTGATCGCGTGGGACGGGGACGCGCCGGTCGGCTTCTCGTACGGGGCTCCGGCGGGCGAGGGGCGCCAGTGGTGGCGAGGGCACCTCGGTACGCCGCCGGCCGACCCGGCCACCTTCCACGTCTCGGAGCTGATGGTCCGCCCGAAGTGGCGGAAGGCCGGCCTCGGCCCGCGCCTGCACGATGCCCTCCTCGAAGACCGGCCCGAGTCCTGCGCGGTGCTGACCGTGGACACGAAGCGGCCCCGCCTGCAGGCCATGTACGAGGGGTGGGGATACCGGAAGATCGGACAGAACCAGCCCTTCGCCGACTCGCCGGTCTACGCCGTCATGCTGCGCGACCTCGCCGGCGTCTGACCTGCTCCGGTGCCGGGGTCAGGAGGTGTGGCCGGGCCAGGGGACGTCGGTGGCGACCGCGGCGGTGTAGTCGATGCCCGGTACGGAGAATCCGTACAGGCGCTGGACTTCGGCGCGGAACCAGTCGAGGTCGGCGAGACCGGCGATGGTGTCGGTCGTGGCGGCCGCCCAGCGTTCGGCGACGGCCGCCTGGACCTCGTCGGTGAGTTCCCAGTCGTCCAGCCGGATCCGGTCCTCGTCGTCCAGCGCGAGCGGTGCGGCGCCGGTGAGCTGGTCCCACAGCGCGGCGAGCTGGTGCACCGGCGGGACCACGGCCTCGCCGAGGACGCCGCGCAGCAGGCCGGTGTACAGGGCGATGCCGGGGATGGCGGTGGAGGACTGGGTGACGGCGGCGCCGTTGACGGAGGTCACGGCCCGCCCGCCCACGGTCTTGGCGAGCCGCTCGCTGAGGGTGCGGGCGGTGGCCTCCAGGTGGGCCTTGGCCGCGCCGATGGTGCCCTGCCGGTAGATCGCCGCCGTCAGGGGCGAGCCGATGTACGACAGCGCGGCGGTGGCGAAGCCTTCGCCGAGCAGGCCCCGGCCGTCGAGGTGGTCGATCCAGCGCTCCCAGTCCGCGCCGCCCATCACGGCCACGGTCTGCTCGACGTCGTCGCCCTCGGCCGGCCCGGTCTCGACCTCGCGGACCTCGGGAACGCCCTGGTCGTCGAAGACGAGGGTCTTGGTGCGGTTCGCCCCTCCGATCGGCTTGAGGACGGAGGCGTACGTGGCACCGGACTCCGGGTCGGTGCGCCGGGGCGCGGCCACCGAGTAGATCAGGTAGTCCAGACGGCCGCCGAAACGCTGCTCGACGAGGTCGGCGACCTGGTCCTTCATCGCGTCGGAGAACGCGTCGCCGTTGAGGAAGACCAGATCCCGCCCTTCGGCGCGGGCGATGTCGGCGGTGGCGGCGGTCCGGTACCAGCCGGCCGTGCCGGTACGCCGACCGGTGGGGGCCTTCTCGAAGGACACCATGACGCCGCGGATGCCGGCCCGCTTGAGCCCGGCGAGCGTGGCCGCCAGGCCGTAGCCGGCCGAGGAACCGATGATCAGAGCCACCGGCCCGGCGCCGTCCGGGGCACCGGCAGGGGCGGGCTCCGCGTCCGGGCAGGCCTGCCACATGTCGGCCACCATCCGCTCGCAGCCCGCCGGGTGGGAGTCGAGGAAGAGGAAACCCCGGTTGCGGGGGATGAGAACGCGCTCGCTCACGATGGCAGTCCTTGGGTGGGTCGACTGGGAACTGGACGGACGCGGCGAACCGGGGTCGGGCCGCCACGTCCCGTAAGTCTGCGACAGCGGGGACCCGGTGAGAGTCCCCTCCAACGACAATGATCATGAGCCGGTCTTGGAGTGTTCCACCACTTTCCGGCAGAGCGGGGACCAACTCCGGCCAGATCCGGCGCCTACCGCGCGCTGGTCTCCCGCACCGCCCAAGCCAGGTACTCCTGCGAGGCCCCGCCGGTCGGCAGCAGGAACCACTGCGGCTCGGCTCGGTCCGAACCCTACCCACCACCCGCGTTGCCGTCATCGGTCAGCGGTCAGCTCCACCAGATATGGGGCAGGGCCGCCCTGGCCTGGGCGGCCCTTCACATCTGCTGGGCCGTCACCGGGAGCGGCGGGGCGGCCGGGCCCTGGAGCGGGAGGTGCTGGCGCTGGAGGGCATCGGCTGGTGGAACCGCGCCCGCCGCTGGCGTCAGCCGGTGCAGCCCGGGATCGTGCCGGACGGGCTGCAGTTGTTCGGGTGGTTGTCGCGGACGACGTCGCCGTTCAGGGTGAGGACGCCGGACGACGCCGTGAAGATGCCGCCGCCGTCGCCCGCCCGGTTGTGGGTGATGGTGTTGCGCTCCAGCGTGGTGCTGCCCAGCCCCTCGGGTCCCCCGGCGTGGTAGAGGCCGCCGCCCTGCGCGGTGCCGCCCTTCGCGGTGACCGTGTTGTGGAGGACCTTGTTGCGCCGGGCCGTCATGGTGCCGCCGTCGGGGTTGTCGAGGCCGCCGCCCTGAGCCGTGCCGCCCGGTGCGTCGACGGTGTTGCCGGTGATGTGGCTGTCGGTCAGGTCGAGCGTGCCGAAGGGGCCGACGCGGACGCCGCCACCGCGCGCGGTGCCGTCCTTGGCGACGGCCCGGTTCCCGCTGATCTTCACGCCGCTGACGGTCATCAGGGCGTTGTTCGCGATGCCGCCGCCCTGGGCGACACCGTGCGGGGCGTCCGAGGTGTTGTCCGTGATGGAACCGCCGGTGACGGTCATCCTGCCGGGCGCCGGGACGCCGTTGGAGACGGCGGCGCGCGCGAACCCGCCCGGGGCGAAGGAACGGTTCTTGCTGATGACCGTGTTCTCGACGGTCGTCTCGGCGAAGCTGATGATGCCGGCCCCGAAGGCGAAGCTCTCGGTGTCCTTGGTGACGGTCGCGGTGTTCCCGCTGAGCCGGGAGTCGGTGACCGTGAGCGGGCCGTCGTTGGCGATGGCGGCGCCCGCGGCGCCGCTGCCGGGCTCGGTGCCGCTGTAGATGACGTGGTTCCCGGTCACCTCGGTGTCGCTCACCCGTCCGGTGCCGGGGTTGTCGATACCGCCGCCCTGGGCGAACACGTCGGACCGGGACGTGTTGCCGGTGATCCTGCTGTGGGTCACGGTCATCGTCCCGGCGTTGGAGATGCCGCCGCCGCAGGCCAGGCCCGGAGGGTCGGGGAAGGCGGGGCAGTCCGTGGCGAAGCCGCCGCTGATCGTCGTGTGGGTGAGGGTGAGGTTGCCCGTCCGGTCGACGAAGAGGATCCGGAACTTCGGTGTCGTACGCCCGTGTCCGTCCCTGTCCCCGTGCCTGTCCCCGTGCCCGTCCCCGTCCCCGTCCCCGTCCCCGTGCCCGTGCCCGTCCCCGTGCCCCTCCCTGCCCCCGTCCCGCCTGATCGTGGCCCCGCGTCCGTCGATGGTGATCTCGCTGCTGATCACCGGCAGCCCGTTGCCGGGGTTGGCGCTGTCCGGCGCCGTCAGCGTGTACGTGCACTTGCGGGCCAGCTGGAGCGTGTCCGGGCCTGGTGAGCTGTTCGCGGCGTTGACCGCCGCGACGAGATCGGGCACCGAGCAGCGCACCTGCACCGTGGCGGCGTGAGCGGCCGGGGCGGGAACCGCCACCAGCGCGCCCGCCACGAGGCCGAGGACGGCCGGAACATGCCGACGGGACATCGGGGACTCCTCTTCTGCGGTCTACGGCCGGCCGTCAGGGAACCGCGACCAGCCGAGCCCAGCCGACCACGCGCAACCGCCGTCGGCTCCCCGGCGTGATCCGTACGGGCGGGCGAACAGCCCGGAAGGACCACGCAGGCGCGCGAACGGACCAACAGAAGAGAGGAAGGAAGGAAGGAAAGAAAGAAGGGCGGGCGAAGGCGCTGCCAGAGACCTTCTCGACACCCGTGCACGGTGCGCAGCACTCACCCGCGCATTACTGCCCGGGATCGAGCGGCTGCGCAATCCTGAAGCATGCGGACTGAAGCTGGTCCGCGACGTCGGGGTCCGTAATTCCCTCGAAGAACTTGCCGTGCATGCGGAAATTGTCGAAGTCCGCTATGCGCAGACAGAATCCCAGCGGAGCAACAGCTCTCCTCAGCTGTCCCGTGGTGCCGAAGTTCAGACGCCATCTCCATCATGTGCCGCCGAGGGGGTGGGCACCACCGCTGCACAACGGTTGCCAATTCGAGGAGAATGACGGGTCAGGGCAGGGCCCCCGGGGCCGTACTCCGCCTCCGGCCCCGGAAGGTGGCGATGATACGGTCACCGTAGAGACGGGTTACGCCGGTCGCCGAACACATGACGTGTTGCCTATCTGGACCTGCGGGGTATGGGGAATGAGGGAGGGCAGGAGAGTGCAGTCCTTGCTCGCAGACCTGAACCGTCCTGGGGTCAATGCGTTCTTGACGGCCGTGGACAAAGTCATGAACAGCAATACCTTTCTGCTGAAGGTGCGCACCCAGACCCCGGTCACCCGCGAAAACCACCAAGAGGTGCTCAGCGCTTTCGTCCGCGACCGACTGTTCCACGAGATGATGCTTGACGCGGATCAGGAACGCGACTGGTGGATGTTCCACGAGGTCCCGTGGCAGACGCCGGACCCCTCGTTGGCGAACTCCACGGACGCGGCCCCCTGGCTGGTGCCCGAAGATCTCCACCTCGTCCTGGAACCGATGGACGAAGCGGGTTTCCTGGCCCGTCTTCGGTGGATGCTGTGCGAGGCGTTCAGTCCGCATCACGGCCATCTCGGAGAGGAGCGCGCGGTAGAAACGATCGGGGCCTTCCTGCATGAGGCTTTCGGAACCGGCAGCGGCCCCTCCTCCAGCCGAGGGACCGCAGAACAGCCGTTTCTGCACGGTTGGTCGTTCGCCGCCGTCAGGCCTGATTTCCTGCCGTCAACCGAGTACTACACCGCGAAGCCCTGCCCCGACCTGGCCTACTTCGACGGCGGCGAGTCCGATACCGCCACTCTCGCCTACCGGGACGGTGTTTTCTTCCTCCTGCTGACGAATGGATCACCGTAGGCCGCTCTGGGGCCCTGGGGCCCTGAGGTCAGGGGTATTGCTTCAGTTCGCCGGGGCGCTCGAAGTAGAACCCGTGCGGCGCTCGGGATTCCGGAGCGGCGCTGCACTCGCAGGGCCTGCCTTCGCCCTCGACGAGTCGGCTGCCGTCGAGGAGGGGCTTGCCGTCGAATCGCCGGCCGACGGAACCGAACAGGTGCGTCCCGCGGCTCAGCCGCATCAGGCACGCCACGACCTGCTGCGCCGGGACGGCCAGGCCGTCGGACACCAGGGGCACGAGCAGGAAGAGGTTCCACTTCTCCCGCGCCGTCGGACCGGTCCACAGGGCGACGATCACCCCGGCTCCGTCCGGTTCGGGAATGCACCCGCGGATGTAGTACGGCTTGGCGATGGGCGTGTCCGTGTAGTGGCGGAGGGCGGAGGCGACGGCGCTCTGCGTACGGGCGAGGCATGCGCCGGAACAGGTCAGTTGACCCACGTCGGGCATTTCTGCACTCCCCTGCAGTAGGCGGTGATGACGCCGACCTTCCCCTTCGCGCCGGGTGCTTCGTACGCGTCGTCGTCGGTCTTCTTGGCGTAGCGGACCTTGACCACGAAGTCGACCTGGCGGCCGTTCCTGATGGCCGACCCCCAGTATTCGAGGTTCCGCTGCTGATCGGAGGACTTGTCGGGCTTGCCGTCGAGCGCGGCGTTGATGAGCTTGCAGCTGGTGATGCCGTGCGGGCGGGAGAAGTGCTGCCATCCCAGCTCGGAGTTGCCGATGCGGGTGGGGATGCGGCGGTTGTCCCAGTCCGTCTGGACGCACTTCTCCGTGGTGTTCCACGAGGTGTCCGGGCCGTTGACCGGGGCGGCGGCCACCAGTGGGAGAAGAGCCGCCAGGACCGCTGCCGTGCGGAGTAAGGGGGTGGTGATCATCCGTCAAGAATCGTGGTCCCACTGCCGGCGCGTACGCGGACCGCGTACGAGTTCACCCTGATGACGGATCGGTTCAGTGGCATCGGCCTTGTCAGTGGGGGTGGCTACTGTGTTGATCAGGTACGGACAGAGCGGGCGGTGGACGTATGGGTGGGGATCAGGGACCGGGGACCGGGGACGGTCGTCGAGGTGGCGTACGCGCTGGCATGGGATCTGGAGGCCCGCGCGCCGTGGCGGCCGCTGACCGCCGAGGCGGCGCGGGAGCAGGACGTCGCGGGGCTGCCGTACGTCGTGGTGTACCGGATACCGGGGCGGGAGGTTCCGCTGGAGGTCCGGCTGGTCTCCCGGCGGGACCACTACGTCGGCCTGTGGGCCTACGACGACCAGGGCCGCCGCACCGACGAGCTGGACCTGCGGCTGCTGGACGACCCGAGTCGGCGCTGTTCCGGCCCGGGACACGGGTGACCGACGGGTACCACCCCGTGATGACCGTCGTGGAGCCGCGCCGGACCGGGACCCTGCGTGTGCCGAGCGGGCTGCTGGCCGTCTCCGGGCCGGACGACCTCCTCTGCCCGGATGACGACCCCAGGCTGTTCGGGGAGGACGAGGTCTTCGGATTCGACACCGACTGACCCGGTACGCCCGTGACGAGCGGCGGGTCCACCGGGACCTGGAGCCGCTCGCATGCCGACGGTGCTCCAGGACGGCGGTGTCGACGACGGGGCGTAGGCGGCACCGAGGCCGAGGACACCGAGGACGAGGACCCGCGCCCGTGTCCACCGGCTGACTCACCCCTGCCGCGTGGTTCAGTGGTTCGGCCGGTGCCGATCTTCCAAGGTCTCGCCCTCGCGCCATGCCGGGGACCCGGCCACGGCGCGAGCCCGAAGAAAATCGGACGGCGATGTCGAGAACCTGGGACCGGCTCCGTCCCCGTAGTGAACGCGACCGGAACGGGTCGCACCAGCGAGGAGAGACACCATGGCCAAGTACTTGCTGCTCAAGCACTACCGCGGCGCCCCGGCTTCGGTCAACGACGTGCCGATGGCCCAGTGGACGCCGGAGGAGATCTCGGCCCACGTGCAGTACATGAACGACTTCGCGGCCCGGCTGGAGAAGACCGGCGAGTTCGTCGACAGCCAGGCGCTGGCCCCCGAGGGGACCTTCGTCCGGTACGACGGTGAGGGGCGCCCGCCGGTCACGGACGGGCCGTTCGCCGAGACCAAGGACGTCATCGCCGGCTGGATGGTGATCGACGTCGACAGCTACGAGCGCGCCGTCGAGCTGGCCGGGGAGCTGTCGGCCGCGCCCGGTGCGGGCGGGAAGCCGATCCACGAGTGGCTGGAGCTGCGCCCGTTCCTGGGCGTGCACCCCACCATCACGGAGTGACCGCTCAGTGCCTCAGGTGCCCCGGGTGACTCAGATGGACGAGGCCCTGCTGCGCAGCCTCACTCCGAGCGTACTCGCCGTCCTCGTCCGCCGCGGAGCCGACTTCGCGGCGGCCGAGGACGCCGTGCAGGAGGCCCTCCTCGAGGCGGTCCGCGTCTGGCCGGCCGACCCGCCGCGGGACGCGAAGGGCTGGCTGATCACCGTCGCCTGGCGCAAGTTCCTCGACGCGCTGCGGGCGGACGCCGCCCGCCGCCGGCGTGAGGACCTCGTCGACGAGGAACCGGCGCCCGGGCCCGCGAGCGCCGAGGACGACACCCTCCGGCTGTACTTCCTGTGCGCCCACCCGTCGCTGACGCCGTCCTCCGCCGTCGCGCTCACGCTGCGCGCCGTCGGCGGGCTCACCACCCGCCAGATCGCCCAGGCCTACCTGGTACCCGAGGCGACCATGGCGCAGCGCATCAGCCGGGCCAAGCGCACCGTCTCCGACGTGCGCCTCGACCGGCCCGGCGATGTCGCCACCGTGCTCCGCGTCCTCTACCTGGTCTTCAACGAGGGCTACTCCGGTGACGTCGACCTCGCCGCCGAGGCCATCCGGCTCACCCGACAGCTCGCGGCCGCCGTCGACCACCCCGAGGTGGCGGGGCTGCTGGCCCTCATGCTGCTCCACCACGCCCGGCGCGCGGCCCGGACCGCGCCCGACGGCAGCCTGGTGCCGCTCGCCGAGCAGGACCGCAGCCGGTGGGACACGCGGCTGATCGCCGAGGGCGTCGTGATCCTCCAGGCGGCCCTCGCCCGCGACCGGCTGGGCGAGTTCCAGGCCCAGGCCGCCATCGCGGCGCTCCACGCCGACGCGCCCACCGCCGAGGAGACCGACTGCGTGCAGATCGTCGAGTGGTACGACGAGCTCACGCGCCTGACCGACAGCCCCGTCGTACGGCTCAACCGCGCGGTCGCCGTCGGGGAGGCCGACGGGCCCCGCGCCGGCCTGACGGCGCTCGCCGAGCTGGACGCCTCACTGCCCCGCCACGCGGCGGTGGCGGCGTACCTCCACGAACGCGACGGTGACCTGGCGACGGCGGCGCGGCTGTACGCCGAGGCGGCCCACAAGGCGCCCAACCTCGCCGAGCGCGACCACCTGACCCGCCAGGCCGCCCGGCTCAACGCCCGCCGATGCCGCTGACCTGTCGCCCTCCGTGGCGTCGCCCGTCCTGCACGACACGCCGCGCACCTGGCCCACGTACGCTCTGAACTGGGCGGACATCACCGTTCACTGCACCCCGCCCGACGGGCTGTCACCTCCGGGCCACCACCCTCCGTAGCGTGGACAGTGACACAGGAACACAGGAACGACTCCCCCGGAGGCGGGTACTCATGTCCGAGATCCTGATCAACACCAGCACCACCGGCGACCAGGGGCAGCCCACGGTCGCCGCCCTCTTCGGGACCCACTACCTGGTCTGCTGGAGCGACAGCGACGACGGCACGATCAAGGGCCAGCTCCTCAAGGCCGACGGCGCCACGACCACCGCCTCCGCGCCCGGCGGTACGGCGGCCCCGACGGGGCGCCGGTGGGCGACGAGTTCACCGTGCCGGCCGGCGACGGACTCCACGTCGGCCTGGTCCGACGAGGGCGGCGCGGCCAGCGACACCTCGGGGTCCGCCGTCCGCGGCCGCGCGTACACGGTCACCTCACAGGGCCAGCTGCTGTAGCCGCTGGCCCAGCACCAGAACGCGACGGGCAGGCGGCAGAAGAGGCCCACAGGAAGTCGCCGAGGCCCCTCACCACCGCGCAGCCCAACTACGGTGTCCGGTGTGACCACCGTGAACCCGAGCGTCGACGCGCTCCTCGCTGACATACCCGAACTCGCCGCGTACGCCCGCAAGGCCACCTTGCTCCGGCCGGAAGCGGGCCGTCCCACCTCCCGCGACAGTCATGTGGGCGGTCCGTTGCTGTGGCCGGCCGACGAGGCGTGGCCCGTGTGTGAGGGGCCGCACCTCGTCGCGGTGCGGGAGAAGCTGTCCGACGAGGACCGGGAGACGTGGCAGCGGATCGACCGCGCCATGCGGGACCGGCGGGCGGGCAGGCCGAACGCCGCGTACGAACTCACGCACGAGGAAGCCGAGACCGAGTCCCGCATCATGGACGGCGCCGGCGCCCTCGACATGATCACCTGGGAGCGGATCCGCCGGGTCCCGGTGCCCACCGTGCCGGGCGTACCGCTGGTGCCCGTGCTCCAGCTCCGCGCGCAGGACGTACCGACGGTCGACTGGCCGGAGGGGACGGACGTACTGCAGGTGCTGTGGTGCCCGGAGGAACACGCCGATCTGCCGGGGCAGTCGTACTACTGGGGTCCTTCGGTCGAGCTGCGCCACCGTTCGGCGGCGTCGGTCGGCGCCGTCCTGGAGCGGCCCGTGCCGACGGATGCCGTGGACGGTTATCTGCCCCGGCCCTGTGTCCTCGATCCGCTGGAGGTGACCGACCTTCCGGACGGGGACGAGCTCCCGGAGGAACTCCTCGTACGGGCCGACGCCTGGGCGGAGGCCCGCGACACCGAGTACCACCGCGAGCTGTCCTGCCACGCGGGCTGGAAGGCCGGGGGCTGGCCGAGCTGGCACCTGACGGACCTGGAGCCGGTCGACTGCCCGTCCTGCGGAGCGCGGACCCGGCTGCTCCTGACGGTGGACAGCGGCAAGGACCCCAACCTCAACGTCGGCCGGTTCGGCGAACTCCGCGTCTTCACCTGCCCGCTGGACGCCGCGCACCCGATCCGCCTGAACATCCAGTAGCCGCCGGGCCGCCGGGCCGTCGGGCTGGGCCGTGACGAAGCGACACGGCTGACCCTACGGGGTCGTCACGCGCGGCCGGCCAGCCCGGTCCGCAGCTCCGGCCGGCCCGCCGTCAGCTCGGGGTGAGGAGGCAGAACTCGTTGCCTTCCGGGTCGGCCAGGACCGTCCACGGCACGTCGCCCTGGCCGAGGTCGATGTCGGTGGCGCCGAGAACCCGCAGCCGGGCCGCCTCCGCCGCATGGTCGTCTCCGGGGTACGGGCGGAGGTCGAGGTGGATGCGGTTCTTCACGGTCTTCACGTCGGGTGTGCGGATGAACTCCAGGTACGGGCCGACGCCCTTGGAAGAACGCAGCCGCGCATGACCGTCGGTCACCTCGTGCAGGGTCCAGTCCATCGCCTCGCCCCAGAACCGGGCCATGGCCCGCGGATCGGCGCAGTCGACCACCACCGCGGCCATCGGCCCGGTGTCCCGGTACATCGATCGCGGCTCCAGCACGCAGAACTCGTTGCCCTCCGGGTCGGCGAGGACCGTCCACGGGACGTCGCCCTGGCCCACGTCGGCGGGCGTCGCGCCGAGGGCCTCGAGGCGCGCGACCAGCTCTGCCTGATGGGCCGCGGAGGTGGTGGCGAGGTCGATGTGCACCCGGTTCTTCCCGGTCTTGGGTTCCGGTACGCGAATGACGTCGACGCAGACGGCGACGGGGTCGGGATAGACGAAGCCCACGGGTTCGAGGTTGGTCACGCCGGGTCCCTCGCTGTCGACACCCCAGCCGAGCACCTCCGCCCAGAACCGGCCCAGCGTGGAGTCGTCCCGAGCGTTCATCGCGATTTGCACAAGCCGTGTCGTCATGCCGCCGACCCTATGCACGCCCACCTGCGACGACAAACGGATATCCCCGTCGCCGCGCGGACACCGACCAGCCCGCCGGCGGCGGATTCCGCGTGCCCGCCCGTCGGTTCCGGCTCCGAGCGACCGCCGTAGGTTTCCGGCCATGGGAACGACAACACAGCCCGACACGATCGAGCCGATCGAGGTGATCCGGCTGGATGCCGTCGAGGAAGCCGAGCAAGACGGTGAGGCGGGCAGTGAGGCGGACGAGCCGCTGAGCGCCGACTGGCCCCGAGCCGGCCGTTCGGCCCACCTCCGCTTCATCGCCGAAGACCCCTACGTGGTCGAAGTGCACGACGGGCCCAGTACTCAGATCGTCGTCTCCGTGCCGCTCGACATGGGCGAGGAGTGGATAGCCGAGTCCAGGAGCCCTCTCGCGGCAGCCCGGACGTCAGCCGCGTGGTCTCGGAGGAGCAGGACGGTGCAGTCGTCGGCCTCGAAGCGCTCGGTGTGCTCCCAGCCGTCGGTGAGCTGGCCGATCTCGGCGTCGTCCAGGCAGATCCCGCGCAGGTCCGCGCGGTGCCGGTCGGCGTGCGGGGTGATCACGCACAGGGTGCCGCCGGGTGCGAGCAGCGCGGCGAGTTCGGCCACCGTGCGGGTGCGGTCGGGCAGGTGGGCCAGCGCCCGCCGCAGGGTGATGACGCGGTAGCCGGCTCCGGCGGGCGGGAGGGCGGCGATGCCGCCGTGGGTGACGTCGAGCCGGTGGTAGGTGATCCCGTACGACGGGGCCGCGCGGGCCCGCTCGATGGCGGCCGCGGCCCAGTCCACCGCGTCGACCTGGTAGCCGGCTGCGGCGAGGAGTCGGGCCAGTTCGCCGGTGCCGCAGGCGACGTCCAGGGCCCGGGGGGCGAGCGCATTCGACGGGAGGGCCAGATGGGCGTGGAGGAGGGACTTCTCACGGTCGGTCAGCGGGCGGAAGTCCCGGCCGCCGGCGTAGTGGTCGTGCCAGTCCTGTGCGGTCGGTGCGGTGCTCATGCGGTGCGTGTGCTCCCCTTTTCGGTCGATCGCTTCAGCGCGGTCGAGGCGTACGACGTCCGTCTGCGCCTACGTCGGCACTACGGGCGTCGGGCGGCGGTGGTGCGGAGGCGGTGCAGGGTGCGGCGGCCGCGTTCGGCGGTTCCGGGGTCGTGGTGGGTGGCGCCGTAGGCGATGGCCGAGACGGCGTCGAAGGCGGCTTCGCAGTCCAGGCGGAGTTCCTCGACGGGGCTGAGCGGTCTGCCGTACCCGGCGAGGAAAGCGTCGCGCAGTTCGGGCCGGGCGGTCCACGTGTCGCCGAGGCGCACCATGTCCCGGGTGGCGGTGGCGTACTGCGAGCGCTCGAAGTCGAGGAGCTTCACCTCGGCGTCCTCGCCTTCGTCGGCGAGGAGGACGTTGCGGTACTGGAGGTCCCCGTGCGTCGGCACCAGGACGGGCCGCGGGAGTTCCTCGTACGTCGCCGCCAGCGCGAGGACCAGCTCCGCGTCCCCGTCCCCGTCCTCCAGGTACGGCCGGGCCGCCTCCAAGTGCTGCTTCACCGGGGCGGCCGGGGACCCGGCGGGCTGCTGCTCCGGGGCGCTGCGGTGCAGGGCCGACGCGAGGCGGCCCAGCTCGTGGTGGAGGCGGGTCTCGGCGGCCGCGCCGAGGAGCATGCCGTGCGGCGAACGCCCCGCCAGGGCGGTGACGACGACGGCCCGCGCCGGGGTGTCGGCCGCGACCAGGCGGGGCGCCCGCGCCCCGAGGGCGGGAACCCAGCTCCGGTACGCGGCCACCTCCCGGTCGTGGAACCGTTCGCCGCGGTGCCGCTTGAGGTACCAGGTGCCGCCGTCGGCGCCGGTGATCCGCCACACCCGGCTGCCGCCGCCGCGCACCGCGGAGACCTCCGCCGCCCCGGCGACCCGGCCGACGGCCTGTTCCGCGAACAGCCGCAGCTGGTGGGGCAGATCCGGCCCGGCCACGGGCGGGGCGGGCAGGAGGCGGGTGCGGTCGGCGCCGTCGGCGGTGTGCTCGACGGTGTCGCCGGGCTCCTGGAAGTGCACGGCGGCGGGCCGGCCGGCGCGGTAGGCGTCCAGTCCGGCCCGGCAGTACGCCACCATCGGCTCCGGCAGCGCGTCGAGGGGGTACCAGCCCATCCCGTCGCAGCGGTCCGGTTCCCGCACCCGGGGGGTGCCGGACCAGCGCCGTACGTCGAAGAAGACTCCGATCCGGGAGCCGGCACCCCGGGGCGGGCGGTGGTGGACGGTGACGGCGACGCTCACGTCCCGCGCCTCGATCCGTACGCCGGTCTCCTCGCGGGCCTCCCGGATCACCGCGTCGACCATGCCCTCGTCCGGTTCGAGGTGCCCGGACGGCAGGTGCCACATCCCGGCGGCGTACACCGGCCCGGCCCGGCGGGACAGCAGCACTTCCGGGCCACCGCCGCCCGGCTCGCCGTCGCGGCGCAGGACGAGGTGGACGTCGACGGGCACGGTGTGCCGGGCGCCGCCGCTCACCGGGCGCGCCGGGTGTCGGGGACCTGGGGCAGCCAGGGGACGGCGGTGTCGCGGTGGCTACGGAACGCGGGGGTTGGGGTCGTCGTCATGCGGGTGTCTGCTCCTCAGGTCCAGCCGAGTTCGGTGTAGAGGCGGCCGGCCCGGATGCCCTCGATGGCGGCCCGGGTGTAGGGGACGACCGGGTCGGGGAGGGCTTCGGCGGGCCACCAGTCCCAGGACAGGCAGCGGTCGGGTTCCCGTACCTCGGGCGTGCCCTGCCAGCGCCGGGCGCGGAAGACCAGCTGCATCCGGGGCTGCCCGCCGGGCTCGTCGACGATGTGCACGAGGTGGGCCAGGTGTACGTCGTCCGGGTCGATGAGCAGGCCGGCCTCCTCCTGCGCTTCCCGCACCAGGCAGCTGACGGCCGATTCCTGCTCGCAGTGCCCGGCGAGGAAGTGATGGGTGGAGCCCGCGTACGCGCAGTCGGGGTGCCGCAGGCCGAGCAGGACGCGGCCGTCGCGCTCCAGGTAGAGGTGGACGCCGACGCCGTGGGGGACGCTCGCGCTGCCGGCCCGTGGTCCGGGCCGCGGTACTTCCGCGCGGGTGGCGGCCGCGTGCCGGCGTACCAGGTCCAGGGTGGAGGGGCTGAGCCGCAGGCGGGGCATCGCCGCCGGGTGGAACCAGGCCAGCATGACGCCTTCGGTGAGGTGGAGGCCGGCCGGGTCGCCGTTCCACCGGCCGGCGAAGACCTGCACCAGGACGGCCGTACCGTCGGTTCCGGTTCCGGGGACCAGGTCGACGTCGAAGGGCTCCAGTACGGGCAGCACCAGCCCGGCCTCCTCCCGGAGTTCGCGGCGGGCCGTGTCCTCCAGCGAGCCGTCCCCCGGCTCGCGGCCGCCGCCCGGCAGGGCCCAGGCGCCCGGCTCCCAGATCCCGGGTACGTCGTCGCGTAGGTGGAGCAGGTAGCGGCCCTGGTCGTCGTGGATCAACACGGAGGCGTTCACCGGCTCGGCCGGGCCGTCGAGGCCGCTTCGGCGCGGTGGGTCGGGGATGTGGGTGCGGCGGGTGGACGGCAAGGCGGCCTCGCGGTTCGGGGAAGCGGACGGGGAAGGGCACTTCGGGGCGGGGATGCGCCGGGCCGTACGCGGCGCCGCGCGGGCGGTGGTCACGTACGGTCCTTCGCGGCGGGCAGCGCGTCGTGGTCACCGGCGGACTGGCCCGGGAGCGGAGCGTCGAAGGCGGCGGCCTGGACGAGGTAGGCGTCGCGGAAGTCCCCGGTGCCGGTCTTCTCGTCCATCAGCTCGGCGAAGGTCCCCGACTCCGCGACCCGGCCGTCCTTCAGGACGTGGATCAGGTCGGCGTGACGTACGGAGTGCAGGCGGTGCGTGATCAGTACGATCGTCTGCCCGGTGGTGGCCGCCAGGGACCGGATCTGGTCGAAGACCCGCTGCTCGGCCACCGCGTCGAGCGCGCTGGTGGGTTCGTCCACGATGAGGATCTCGGCCCGACGGTACTTCGCGCGGGCGATCCCGACGCGCTGCCACTGGCCGCCGGAGATCTGGTGCCCGCCCCGGTATCCGCGCGCCAGGAGCGTGCCGAGCCCGCGCGGCAGGCCGGCCAGGACCTCGTCGGCCCCCGCGTACGCGGCCGCCTCCTCCACCGCGCGGTCGTCGATCGGGCGGGCGGACTCGCCGATGCCGACGTTGACGCGGAAGGTGAAGGGCCAGTGGAAGAAGTTCTGCGACATCAGCGCGACCCGGGCGAAGACCTGCGCGCGGTCCGCGGTCCGGGCGTCGACGTCGTCCCAGCGGATCGTCCCGCCGCCCTCGTCCGGCAGGTACAGCCCGGCCAGCAGCTTGACCAGGGTCGACTTCCCCGAGCCGTTCTCCCCCACCAGCGCGATGATCTTCCCCGTGGGGAAGGACAGACTGACTTCGCGCAGCGTCGGCTCGGGCTGCTCGCCGCCACCGCTGCTGCCGGGGTAGGTGAAGGTGACCTCCTCGAACCGGACCTCCCTCACCTCCTCGGGCAACGGCTCCCCGCCCACCGGGATGGCCCGGGCCTCGGCCTCCCGGCACAGCCGCTCGTAGTCGGCGACGAACAGGGACTCCTGGTGCAGGTCGGTGATCTGCAGCACCAGGGAGTCCAGGCTGGAGGCGCCCGTACGGATCGCCAGTACGGCCGTACCCGCGACGGCCAGCTCCATGGCCCCGCCCCACAGCAGCAGCCCGAGGGCCCCGTAGGTCAGCAGGGTGGCCACGCCGCCGGCGCCGTCCGCGACCAGCCCGATCCGCGCGGCCCGGCGGGCCAGCCGGGTCTGCTCGCGCTCGCTGGTCTCGGCCATGTTCCGGAAGTGCCCGAGCAGGAACGGGCCCACCTCGTGGACGCGCACCTCGGCGGCCGCCTCCTGCTGGGTCAGCAGCTGCCCGAGCAGGTGGCCGGCCCGCGCGTGCTGGACGAAGGTGTGGAAGGAGATGTACCGCTGCTTGGAGATCGTCAGCGAACTCCAAGCGCTGGGCAGGGTCATCAGCACCAGCAACGGCAGCAGGACCGGGTGCAGGACGGTGAGGACGCCGGCGGCGGCGATGAGGGAAATCGCGGAGTTCAGGGTGTTGGTGCAGTAACGGATCATGCCGCGGGCGGAGTCGGCCCCGTAGCGGGCGGCGTCCAGGAGCCGGTGGAACTCGTCGTCCTCGACGGCCGCGAGCTCCACCCGGTGCACCAGCCCGAGGTAGCGCTCGGTCGCCACCCGCTGCACCTTGGGCTCCAGCGTGCCGGTGGCCGCCGTGGACGCGGACCGCAGCAGCGAACCGAGCAACGCCGCCCCGGCCACGACGACGAGCGCGGGCACGGCCCGGACCAGCCGCTCGTTGGTGGTGCCGTCCGTGAGCAGATGCCCGAGCACGCTGTTGACCGCGACGAGCCCGACCGCCTGGGTGAGACCGCGGCCGACCTCGGCGCCGAGGACGACCCGCAGGGCGTGCGCGTCGGCGAGGGAGGCGAGCCGCATCCCCGTACCGACGAGCCGCGGCAGCCCCTTGGCCATCGTCCACAGCCCGAGCCGGAGCCACGCCCCCTCGTGCCGCTCCCACCCGATGTCGTAGGCGAGCTCACCCCCGAACAACAACCGCTCGGACTCCGACATCCCGTCGGCCCCGGCGCCGCTCACGCTCCCCACCTCAACCACGCCTCACGGCATGCGACAGCCGGTCGTTCGAATACAGCAAGCCGAGAACGGCAATCAGCCAAGCACCCCACAACACCCTCCGAACGGACGCACAACTGGCACTGGTGCTCTAGAAACGCCCCCCGATCGGCCCAGTCACGCCCGGTCCGAGGGCAGCCGCTGAACACATGTTCCCGCCACCGCCCTGGGGCTTGGCCCCCCTGACCCGACGCCATTGAAACTCGCTCGAACAGGTCAAGGTCCCCCGAACGGAGGCTTGCGGGCCTGGGCCACGTGCGCGGGGAGCAGTGGACGGCGTATGGCTCTTCGATGGGGTTGAAGGGTTCATCCCCGCGTGCGCGGGGAGCAGGTCCACGGGCTGATGTTGTCGATGATCCCGTTGGGTTCATCCCCGCGTGCGCGGGGAGCAGGCGTTGACCTCAGGTAGGGAGGTGGGGCGCCAGGGTTCATCCCCGCGGGTGCGGGGAGCAGCAGGCCCTTCACTCTGACAACGCTTACCTGGAGGGTTCATCCCCGCGGGCGCGGGGAGCAGGAGCAGGGCCAGGTCGACGAGGCGCTGGAGAAGGGTTCATCCCCGCGGGCGCGGGGAGCAGGCGGTGACCCCTCCGTACGAGTGGACGGTGGTGGGTTCATCCCCGCGGGCGCGGGGAGCAGGACTGCAGGCTGAACATGTACAGGTGGTAGCCGGGTTCATCCCCGCGGGCGCGGGGAGCAGCCCTGGGCAAGCCGACCGACGATTTCGGGCCGGGGTTCATCCCCGCGGGCGCGGGGAGCAGTCGCTGATCTCCAGCTCGGCGAGGATCGCGAACGGGTTCATCCCCGCGGGCGCGGGGAGCAGGGTCTCGGGTTCGGGCACCATCACGGCCCCCAGGGTTCATCCCCGCGGGCGCGGGGAGCAGCGTGTCGGGCAAACGACCCTTGCCAGGCATGGGGGTTCATCCCCGCGGGCGCGGGGAGTAGAAGGGCCTGGAAGTCGTCATCGCCGACGACAAGGGTTCATCCCCGCGGGCGCGGGGAGTAGTCGCCTTCACGAGCGGCTGGCAGCGACTGAAGGGGTTCATCCCCGCGGGCGCGGGGAGTAGGCTTTCTGACCAGGCACGTTACAGCCGCGGCATCGCAGATTCGCGCACTTTCGTGGAATCCGGCAATTCAGACATCGCCCGCTGCTGCCGGCTCAGGTATCCGCGTCATCGTCCGTGAACCGCCACTTTCCACCGCATCAACTGCGCGAACGAGCCAGGGCCGGCACTCCCCCCGAGAGCAAGCGGCAGGCGCTCACGCGTCCCCGGCGGACCCCTCCTGTTCGGCCAGCAGGGTGTCGAGGACGTGCAGGGCGCGCCAGGTGCGGGTCATGCGGAACGGGGCCGTGGCGCGGACGGCGGCGCGGGTCTCGGCGGGGGTCGCTCCCGCGCCCAGCGCGCGGCCAACGTGGGCGCGGAAGCTCTCTGGAGGGCCTCCGCCACGGTCTTGGGTACGGGGGCGGGCGGCACGCGTGGTCGGACCGGGCACCGTCGGCCTGAACCGGCCTTGCTTGCTGCCGTGAGTGCGGCTCTTGACCCTCACGTGACGTCAGGCCGCATAGTCGGTGCCGTGGAAGATCACTGGACCGTGGGACGCGTGGCCGAACTGGCCGACGTGAGCGTCCGCACGCTGCATCACTATGACGAGATCGGACTCGTGCGGCCGTCGGCCCGGACCCCGGCCGGGTACCGGGCCTACTCGGCGGGCGACGTGGAGCGGCTCAGGGAGGTGCTGGCCTACCGGCGGCTGGGCTTCGGGCTGCGGGAGGTCGCGGAACTGGTCGGCGACCCGTCCACCGACGCGGTCGCGCACCTGCGCCGGCTGCGCGGCCTGCTGCTGGAGCGGCGTGATCGGGCTGACGCCATGGTGGCGGCCATCGACAGGGAACTCGAGGCACGGGCGAAGGGACTGAGGGTGACACCGGAGGAGCAACTGGAGATGCTCGGTGCACGGCTGTACGACGCGATCGGCGGCGCTTACCCCGCGACCCGGCGTACCGAGCCGCGGATCGCGGCGCAGATCTGGGACGCGCTCGGGGACCCGCGGACGGTGCTGAACGTCGGGGCCGGCACCGGCTCCTACGAGCCCGCCGATCGCGACGTGACCGCGGTCGAGCCATCGGCGGTCATGCGCGGGCAGCGCCCTGCCGGCTCGGCGCGGTGCGTGGCCGCCGCCGCGGAGAGCCTGCCGTTCGAGGACCACTCCTTCGACGTCGCGATGGCCGTCTCCACCGTTCACCACTGGGGCGATCCGATAGCGGGGCTGCGCGAGATGCGGCGCGTGGCCCGCCGCGTGGTGGTGCTCACGTTCGACACCGACGAGCCCGGATGGCAGGACCGGTTCTGGCTCACCCGCGACTACCTGCCCGAGTTCGCCGACGTCCTCGCCGGGTTTCCCTCGCTCGCCGGGATGGCCGACGCGATCGGGGCCCGCGCCGAGCCGGTGCCCGTCCCGTGGGACTGCGCCGACGGCCTGTTCGAGGCGTACTGGCGCCGGCCGGAGGCGTACCTGGAGGATCACGTGCGCCGCGCGATGTCGGTGTGGACGAGGGTCGGGCCCGAGGCCGAACAGCGGGCGGTACGAAGCCTCGGCGACGACCTCGCCTCCGGCCGGTGGGCCGGGCGCAACCGCGCCCTCGCCGACCTCGACGCGGCAGACCTCGGCCTGCGCCTGCTCGTAGCCTGAACGGACGCCCCCGCGCGGCGTCGGCCGGAGGGGGCGGAGAATGGCCTGTCAACGATGGGGGAACCGAATGCCGCGTCTTCCGCGTGCCGTAGCGACAGCCGTCACCCTGACGGCCTGCGTGGCGGCCACCACCACGTCCTGCGAGCCGGAGGGGCCGCCCCCGGTGCCCCGTCCGGGGGTGCTGACCGAGGCCGAGCTGAGGTCCGTACTTCCGTCAGGGACGGACATACCGGGCTACGTCGTCAAGCCCCACTCACCGCCTACCGCGACACCCCACACGGCCATACCGAGCAAGGTCAGCCCGGACACCCCGCAGGCGTGCCAGGCACTCGTCGACTTCAGGCTGAACCACGAGCCGCCCCGACCCGCGGCGAGAGTCCCGGCCGAGATATGGCCGCGGGACGACACCTCCGGGAAGCGCGACTTCAAGAAGCTGCACTCCGTGGTGCTGTCCAGCCACACCGTCGAAGAGGCCTCCGCGGTGGTGGACTCGCTCAAGAAGGCGGTGCCCCTGTGCGGCGAGTTCCTCGTGTACACCCTGAACTACGGGGACCAGGACGCGCGCATCCGCATCGGCCGGCGCCCGGCCCCGCCGGCCGGGGACGACAGCGTCGCCTTCGACTGGACCGTGCCGGGCATCGCGATGAACACCACCGTTCCCGTCACGGTCGTCCGCACGGGCGGTGTGCTCACCGCCTACTCCGGCGCGGTCCCCGCCAAGATCCTGCGCAAACAGCACGAGAAGCTACGAGCCTTCATCTCCGGGCAGATCACGCGACCGTAGGTTCCGCCGTCGCCAGGCCGCGTTGGGAGCGGGGGGTTTTGAGGCCCACCTTGCGGGGTTCGATCGTGCGGGGGTCCACCGCTTCGCCCGGGGCGCCCTCGCGGTAGAGGCCGTTGGGTTCGGCGTCGCGGTCGTGCGGGAGGAGGTAGAAGACGCGGCGCTTCTGGAGGCCGCTGTCGGGGTCGGCTTCGGCGGTCTCGCCGAGTTCCGTGAAGCCGATCATGCGGCCGTCGCGGTGGTAGCGGGGCCTGCCCCGCCGGCGCGGGGTCTTGTCGAGGGCCTGGCGTACGTAGTCGAGCGCCTCGGGGTCCTCCAGCCACACCACGTTGACCTCGTGGGTGAGATCGCTCGGTTCGAGCAGCGAACTCATGGCCTTTGTCCTTCCTCGGTGGTGTGGGCGCGGTCGGCTATGGCGTCGGTGGTGATGGTGGTTCTCTTCCATCGTAGAGGGGTGGCCCGGTTGCGGACAGTACGCCGGTACGGGTCAGGCACGGGGCTCGTCCGCGAGGAGGGCGAGGCCGGGGTAGAACTTCTGGCCGTTGGAGCGGAGCATCTCGCTCGGTGAGGTGAGGCCGGCCTCGGCGCGGATGCGGGTGGCGAAGGCGCGGGTGGTGGCGGGGCGCAGGCCTTCGCCCTCCTGGCACCAGGTGCTGTAGGCGCGGTAGAGGGCGCCCTGTTCGACGCGCAGGTCGCGGGGGTCGGCGGCCTCGGCGGTGGTCGTCGTGCAGCATTCGGCCAGGAAGCGGCCGATGTGGTCCTCGGTGGTGGCGTACGCCTGGGTGGCGGTGCGGACGACGGTGGGTCCGCCCAGGGAGGGTTTCGTGGCGAGGTAGGCGATGGCGCCGTCGACCATCCACTGGAGGATGCCGGATCCCTCGTCGGCGACGAGTTCCTCGGCCAGGTTGTCGATCTTGCGGTGGTCGGGGACGACCCGGTCGAAGGGGATGAGGCGGATGCGCCGCCAGAAGGCGTGGCCGCCGGTGCCGACCTCGGGGCGGTGGTTGCCCAGGAGCCACAGCTTGTGGGTGGGTTCGAAGCTGAAGTAGTCCTGGCGCATGCGGCGGGCCTTGAGCCGGTCGCCGCCGGTGAGGAGTTTGACTCGGGCCTCGTCGAACTTGTCGTGCGGCTTGAGCTCGCTGCACACGAACAGGCGTCGGCCGTGGAGTTCGGTCAGCTCGGTGGAGTGCTCGTTGAACTTGCCGCGCTCCATCAGGAAGCCGGGCGGGGCGACGTCCGCGTAGTCCCCGAGGATCTTGATGACGACGTCCATGAGGGCGGACTTGCCGTTGGCGCCGATGCCGTAGAGGAAGGGCAGGACCTGGCCGCCGACGTCTCCGGTGATGGAGTAGCCGAGCAGGAGGTGAAGGAAGTGGATCATCTCCTTGCCCTTGTCGTCGTCCCCGAAGGTCTCCGTCAGGAAGCGTTCGAAGCGGGGCGTGGGGATGGGCTGCGGGGCGACGTAGGTGGCACGGGAGTGCAGGTCGCGGCGCGGGTCGGGGGCGCGCAGGGCGCCGGTGCGCAGGTCGACCACGCCGGCGGGGGTGCACAGGGCGTACTTGTCGCCGTCGAGGGTGTCGGGGTCCAGGGCGAGTTCCGGCGAGGCCTTCGCCTGGGCGAGCATCGCCTTGACGCCGGAGGTGGACATGGAGCGCTTGCGGTGCTGCGTCAGCTCGCGGTCGGTGAAGTGGCCGCGCGGGTCGTGCAGCGGCATCTCCTCGGCCATGTCGCCCGCCGCCCAGATCGCCGCCTTCTCGCCGCCGGTGCGCTTCCACCGGTACACGTCCCACACGTACCAGCCGAGGCCCTCGACGTGCCGGAAGCGGTGGTTGTGGAGGTGCGCGAAGAGCTTGGCGTTGCCCCGGTCGGTGAGGTTGGCGAGCAGACCCGCCTGGACGAAGTCGCCGGGGCGCGACAGGGGGGTGTTGACGCCCTGCTGGGCGGGCAGCTGGGGCGGGACGGCTTCGGGAGGGGACGCGGGCGCGGGAGCAGGCGCGAACGCGGGCGCGTTGAAGACGGCGAGCTGCTCGGCGGCGGCGTGCGCGTCGAACCCGGTGCTGCCTGCGCTGCTCATGAACGTCCCTCGGGGTGGATCGGGCGGGTGCCGCCGGCGCGGAGTGCGGAGTCGATGACGAGCCGGTTCCTGCGGCTCTGGTGGGGCCGTGCGGCTTCGGCGGCGGCGGCCAGCAGGCTCGCGCAGTCGGCGTGCGGGATGTGCCCGGCGGCGGCGAGGCCCCCGGCGGTGAAGGCGGCGCGGTTGAGCTTCTCGGTGAACGCCGTGCCCCGCGGGGCGGCCGCGCAGGCCCGTACGGCGTCCAGGAGGGGCCGCAGGATCCGCTGGGCCTCCCCGGCCCCCTGACCCTCCCCCGCGGGCCCTGAGGGGCGTACGGGGCCTCGTACGGGCGCTGTTACGGCTCCCCCGGGCGCGGAGCACGCATGGCCGGTACGGGTCAGCTCCGCGGCGAGCCACAGCGGCAGCGGGGCGGGCGTACGGGCCCCGGGCAGCGCCTCGTAGACGCCCGCGGCGGTACGGGTCGTCGGCGCGACGATGTAGCCGCCGCTGGCCCGGACGTCGACCTGCCAGGCGAGCGCCACGCGCGGGCCGGAGCCGCTGGACGAGCGGAAGTGCGGGCTGCCCAGCGGCAGGCGGTACCAGATGTGCAGGCCTCCGGACGGGGTCCGTACGCGCAAGGTGCCCGCGTCCTCGGCGGGATGGGGCTGCGCGCGGTGGGCGGCGAGGAGCGCGAGGGTGTCGTAGCCGGAGGACAGGCCCGTCAGGTCGACGCGGTCGTCGATCCGGATGCCCGGGAGCAGGCGGTGGCGTTCGGGGACGGGCGCGCCGTGGGCGTCGACGTCGAGGACGACGAGCCCGGCCGGACCGCAGGACACGCCGACCCCGAACCCGGGCTCCTCGCGCCACCACGCGCCGAGCACCTCGGGGTCGGTGGTCGCGGCGTGGAAGCCGTGGCACCAGCGGTGGCTGCGGGCGTGGCAGGGGCAGCCGGTGGGCGGGTGCGGGTGGGTCCGGCAGTCGGGGCAGTTCGGGGCCGGGGTCTTGGCGCCGGGGGCGAGGGGGTGCACCGGGTAGCCGCGCGCCGCGAACCAGCGCGCGACGCCGAGCCGCTGCTCAGCCGCGGCGGAGACGGCGTGAGGCCGGGTGGCGGGATCGGCTGGCACGTTCTGCTTCCTCGACGGGTCACCTGCGATGTCAGTGGTTCGTTGTACTGCTTGACGGACCGCCGGTCCCTTCTGTCAGGGACTGAAGGGACCGAAGTTTCACTATCGCGGAGCCTAGCGCAGCGGACCGACAGGACCTCGCAGGTCGGGCGACCCTTATGGATTTTCCGGTCCCTTGAGTCCCTCGGGGCGAGTTCGGCGGGGGCGGGGGCGTTCGGTCCCTGAGATCCACCCGGCCTCCGCCGGTCCCTCTCGCCCAGGGACTGAAGCCGCCGGGGCCCGGAACCCCTGCCTCCGCCCCCTTCTCCTCTCCACCCGAACCAGGGTCCCAGAGGCCGTCGTCCACCCTTCAGTCCCTGACCCTTTCAGTCCCTGCTAAACCTGCAGGTCAGGGGCCCTATCGTCGTTTTTCGAGGGACCGAAGGGACTCAACTTCGCAGTTATAACTGAAATATGGCACTACCTGCTTCATACGCCCGCGTATACACACGCACACGTAAAGGCTGGAAACAGGAAAGTTGGGTCCCTTCAGTCCCTCCCTCTGGCCCAAAAACAGCCCTGACCTGGCCTTTTCCCACAGGGACCGAAACCGCAGGGACTCAACCCCAAAGGGGCTGGAACGACAGAGACCCTCGGATCAACGCTCCCGCACCCGCCGTGGAGCCCAGGGACCGACTGAGGGACCGAAACCCACGCGATGGCCCGGAGGGTCTGAAGCGGCCTGGATGCCCGGATGCCCGGCACAGATGTCCACGCGGCCAGGCCGCTCCCGCCGGCCGGATCAACTTTCCCACCCCCAGCCCGAATCCTTTCGGCGGGCCCGCGTCTCTTATACGTGTACCGACAACCGTCGGAACGCCAACAGGAAGGTCCTCATGCTCATCGGAATCGCCATCGCTGCCGCAGCCGTGCTGCTCTGCACGTGCAGCTACGTCGTCCTGCGCAAGCGCAAGCAAGCCCGTGGCTGACTCGTCCTGGCCCGGCGACCAGCTGATCGTCGACGCCCAGCGCGGCAACGTCGACTCGATCACCGCGCTGGTGTCGGGGTCTCACCCCAACGTCCAGCGGTTCGCCCGCTCGCTCTGCGCCACCCCCGAGGACGCCGAGGACGCGGCACAGGAAGCCCTGATCATCCTCTACCGCAAGATCGGGACCCTACGGGCCTCCGGCGCCCTGGCCTCGTGGATGTTCCGCATCGTCCGCAACGAGTGCCTCCGACGGGCACGGACGATGCGGGCCCACGCACCCCTGCCGGATGCCGCCGAACGCTCCGCCGAGGACGTGGTCCTGCAGCGCATCGAGGCGGGCACGGTCGCGGCCGCCATCGCCGCCCTGCCAGCCGAGCAGCGGCGCGTGCTGATCATGCGGGACATCCAGGGCTACAGCGGACGCATGGCCGCCGAGGCGCTCGGCCTCAGTACCGCCGCGATGAAATCGCGTCTGCACCGCGCCCGCACCACAGTTCAGCAGTCCCTCCGCGCCACACCCGAACCCACGACGGGAGACACCCATGAAGACGACCACCACGGCCACCAAACCCGCCGGCCCTGACTTCGCGAGTTCATCCCTCCCCCGCCACCTGGTCCGGGGTCTGATCGGCTTCGGCGGCGCGATCGCCTCGGTCGCGCTCCTGCCGACCGTAGGCCCGGTCAGCCTGCTGCTCCTGCCGGTCGGGGCCCTGGCACTGCGCGGCTGCCCGATGTGCTGGGCGATCGGCCTGATGCAGACGATCTCGCGGGGCCGCCTGGAGCGCACCTGCGAGAACGGCCAGTGCACCTTGTCCGTCGCGGACCGCGCCCCCGAGGAACGCCCGGCCGTACCGGTCCCGCGCTAGCGGGGGACCCACGCACCGCGACGCACGGCCCCCACGGCCCCCTCACGGCTGCCCCACGCGCGCACGCAGAGCCTGGACGGCCCAGTCGAGCACCGGCCCCGGGCTCTCCGGGCGGGGCCAGCCGTTGACGACGGCGAGCAGGGCGAAGTACCGCTCCCTGCGGGGGTCGTTCATGCCCTCCAGCCGGGCCAGGAGCTCCCGGCGGGCCGCGCCCTCCCCTCCCCCGGTACAGAGCAGGGGCGCGCAGCGGGCCAGCAGGGCCGAGACGACGGGATCGGCCCGGGGCGAGTCGGGTTCGGTGCCCGCGGCCACCGCCGGGGCGACCTGCTCGCCGACGGTCACTGCCAGCCCACGGGACGGTCCGGGCCCGCTGTGCGCACGCCCGGCGGCCAGCTCCTCGGCCATGTGCCGTACGTGGGCACGGAAACCGGGGTCCTGAGACAGTTCGGCCAGCTCCACCCAGGCCCGGACCTGCTCCGGACCGGGATCCTCCGGCAGTTCCGGGGTCATCGAGCGCCTGATCCCCGCGAATGCCGGATCGGCGCTCACGCCGCCGAACGCGGCGTCCAGGAAGTCATCGACGAGCCGTTGCCGTTCGGCTTCGGACAGCCTGGCCAGCCGGTGCATGAGGCGGGTCTCCTCGGGGGTGGCGCCCCGCTCGGCCACGGCCGCCAGCACCGTACGCCGCAGCCGGAGGACCCGGATCTGTACGTCCAGGGCCTCGGCGTGCGCCGCCGCGACCTGTGGCAGGGACAGCTCCCGGTCCACGACCTTCCGTACCGCCTCCAGGTCCAGGCCCAGGTCTCGCAGGGTCCGTACGAGCTCCAGCCGCGCGACGGAGGCTTCGTCGTAGAGCCGGTAGCCGGCCGGGGTGCGGCCGGCGGGAGGCAGGATCCCGTGGTCGGAGTAGAAGCGGATGGTCCTGACCGGGCTGCCCGTGCGCCGGGCCAGCTCGCCGATCGGGTAGAGCTCGTGACTGTTCATGCCGCCACCCTCAGCTCTCCACCGGCTGGAGACTCAAGCCCGCGCACCCGTCCCCGGGTGGGCGAGGCCGTCCGTGATCAGGGTCAGCAGGTGTGCGCGGCGGGCGGCGATGGAAGGGGCCTGGTCCGCGACCCAGCTGAGGGCGTTGACCAGGGCGAACAGGTCGGTGCCGTCCACGTCGGGGCGGATCGCCCCCGCGTCCTGGGCCGCGCGCAGCAGCCGGCCGCCGGCCTCGCGCATGGCCAGGCAGGAGGCGTGCAGGGCGGAGTCCGGGTCCCCGAGCGTGGCCATCAGGGAGGCGGGCAGTCCCCGGAAGGCCCCGGCCCGGAGGGTGAACTCGCCGAGCCAGTCGGCGAGCGCCCGCTCGGGGGTCGGGCCGCGGTCGGCCAGCAGTTCGTCGGCCCGTGCGGCGAGGTGGTCGAAGCCCGTGCGCAGCAGGGCCTCCAGGAGGGCGTCGCGGGTCGGGAAGTGCCGGTAGAGCGTGCCGAGTCCGACGCCCGTGCGGCGTGCGACGTCCCGTAGCGAGGCCTGGGTGCCCTGTTCGCGGACGGCCTCGGCGGCGGCTTCGAGGATCCGTTCCCGGTTCCGCTGGGCGTCTGCGCGCTGCCCTGGCGCGGCGGTGGGCTCATCTGGCATGGAAATCCCTGACGTTGACAACCGGAGCACTGCTCCGCTTAATATCCGGAGCAGTGCTCCGGATCTGGATCCCGCCGATCCTAACGGCCCGGGGCGCCCACTCGACGTTCGGGGAGGACAGTCACCATGGGAACGACCACGGAAACGATGCGGGCCGTACGCGTGCACGCCTTCGGGGGCCCGGAGCAACTGCTGTACGAGGAGGTCCCGCGGCCGGCCGCGGGAGCGGGCGAGGTGCTCGTACGGGTCCACGCGGCCGGGGTCAACCCGCCCGACCGCTACGCCCGCCAGGGCTTCACGAACATCCCCGAGGCGATGCGCCCGGCCTGGCCGCTGCCCTTCACCCCGGGCACCGACATCTCCGGCGTCGTCGCGGCCCTCGGCGCCGGGGTGACCGGGTGGCGGGTCGGCGACGAGGTCTTCGGCCTGGTGGACTTCCCCGGCGGCCGGGCCTCGGCGTACGCCGAGTACGTCGTCTCCCCTGCCGCGCACCTGGCGCGCAAACCGGCCGCGCTGGGCCACGTCGAGGCCGCGGCGGTGCCGATGGCGGGCCTGACGGCGTACCAGTTCGTCTTCGAGCACCTGCGCCTCGGGGACGCGCAGGGCGCCACGGTCCTGGTCAACGGCGCGGGCGGCGGGGTGGGCCACTTCGCGGTGCAGCTGGCCAGGGCGGCGGGCGCCGCACAGGTCGTCGCGGTGGCCTCGGGACGCCACGAACGCTTCCTGGAGGACCTGGGCGCCGACCGGTTCGTGGACTACACCCGCACCGCCGTCGAGGATGCCGTACGGGAAGAGGTGGACGTACTCATCGACGCGGTCGGCGGCCCCGACGCCCACCGCCTCCTCCCGGCCCTGCGCCGCGGCGGCCACCTCGCCCCCGTCTTCCTCGGCGACTACGCCCCGCACCGCGCGGCCGCGCTGGGCATCACGGTGGCGGGCTGGCAGGTCCGCTCCAACGGCGCCCACCTCACGGAACTGGCCCGCCTGGCGGACACGGGCCGCCTGCGCGTCGGCATCGACACCGTCTTCCCCCTCCACGAGGCCTCCGACGCCCACCTCCACGCCGAACGGGGCCACCTCCAGGGCAAGATCGTCCTCCAGGTGGCCCAGGCGCCCTACCCCGATCGCTGAGCCGTCGGGCGCCCGGGGTTCATCCCCGCGTGTGCGGGGAGCAGCTGGAGTTCACGCCCAACGTCAACCCGGGCGGCGGTTCATCCCCGCACGTGCGGGGAGCAGGCAACCCTGTACACGATCGAACTGCAGCACCGGGGTTCATCCCCCGCGGACGCGGGGAGCAGGCCTCGTGAGCTGCAACGATACGTGGGGCGGGTGCCGTTCCCGACGGTTTCGCGGAATCTGGTGGTGGCGGAGTTCCGGCTCGGGCCGAGACACGGTCGGGCGACGTCGCGGATGCCAGCCGTGTGCAGCCCGCGCCTGGCGGATATACTCGGGGGACCAACTGTTACTCAGGCGCGGAAGGCCCTCCACCATGGTGGAGGGCCTTCCGTCTTGTCCGGGGTCTCCGCCCGGGTCCGGTCAGGCGACCTGGAGCTTCGGCCGGCCCGTCGGGGTGGGCGGGGCCTGGTGGTACGTGGGGAGCTTCAGGTTGGGCAGGTCCCCGGCCTGGATGCGGACGAGGGCCGTGCGGAACGCCGCCTCCATCGCCTCCGGGCTCTCGTACTTCGCCGCGAGCGGGTGCAGCCGGTAGGAGTTGCCGTTGCGCTCCTCGCTGCGCGGCCGCAGGACGATGTTCAGGTCGCACAGCGGCGCCATGAGCCCGCTGACGGCCTGCGGCGTGACCCCGTACTCGGCCGCCATGTCCTTCTGCCGGACCGGCAGCGCTCCCCCGAAGTCGCTGCGCGAGACGAGGTACTGGAGGAACTTGACGGCAGACCCTGACAGCGGCAGGGCCCAGATGCGCTCCGCGACGATCGGAGACATGACGTTAGCCATGGAACGGCCTTCCTCGTGAACGGTCGCCCGTGCGTGGGCCTGACAGCACTATCACCCGGTACGCCTCCGTCCGGGAGCGGGAATCTCGACTCCGAAGTCGAGGTCCAGCTGTTCCTGGTGGGCCCCTTCCGGCCCCAGCGCGTACGGGAACGACTCCGGGTCGTTGCCGTGCTTCTCGGCGATCTCCGCGAGAACCTCCTGCTGGGCGGTGCTGTTGCCCTGGAACCACAGGCGTACGTTGATCTGGATCCGGCCGTTTCCGGCCTTCTCCACCCAGTTGTAGCCGCACAGCGCCTGGACGGCACGGTTGACCGTCGAACGAGTGATCATCTTGCCGCCCTTCTGTGCGGCGATCTTGTTCAGCCCGTCCGTGATCTCCTGCTGCGTGTACTGGGTGATGCCGGTGCCCGGCACCTGCCCGCCCGCGACGAACAGGAAGACGCACAGCTGGGACTTGGTGATGCTGTTGGCCACGGCGAGCTGGGCCAGGAGCTGGGTGAACCAGTTGCTGGCCAGGCTGTAGCCGGCGCCACCGGCCATGTCGTGGACGGACCTCGGGTCCGCGGCGTACTCCAGGTGCACGCCCTTGAGGCGGCGCCGGCCCCGGGGGTCGGCGACTTGGGCCACCTGCTCCCCGAGCTGCTGGCCGAGGACGGCCAGGATGTCGCCGTACTCGGCATCGCTGCCCGCGGTGGCGGGAGCGGGGACAGGCCGGGGCCCGCGCTGTCGACGACGGGCGGGCGGATCAGATGTCACAGGACCTCCTTGTTACTCAGGCGGTCCGAGACTATCCAAAAAATCAACGAGGGCTTGTCTTTTGACGCGTCGGCGCGCCGGAGGGCCCACGCCCGAGTACCCCTCCCCCGCACATGCGCCGAAACTACACGGGGCGTGTACTTATTTCGCGAGAAAGCCCCGAAAGTCCACGGCTGCTTGATTTCGGTTGTCGCGATGGCGGCACACCTTGTTCGAACCCCGACGCCCTGCCTGGCCCTTGGCGCTCTTCCGTCCGATGCCCTGACCTGCGCCGATCCGCAGCGCGCCGAGCCTCCGCGAAAATCAACGTGTGCTTGATTTTCCGGCCAAATGTGCTCGCTGGGTACACATTTGACGAGCCCGAATGTGTCCTGGGGGACACACTCCGTCAGGCAAACATGCAGGTCAGAGCCCTGAAAACGGGTCGCCCTCTTACTACAAGAGCAACCTGACCGCCGACGCCAGCCCGAAGGTCTCTGCACATCAGCTGTGCGTCACTCCTCCGCCGCCGGGGGGTATCAGCCTGACTTCACTCACTTCTGACCCCCAGGCCACACGACCTCAGCCGACGCACCGTCAGCACAACCCGGCCGCAGCCGAGTCAGGACCGGCACTCCCCCACCTCAGCTCACCTCCGGCATCGCCATCATCGGCTTCTCGTCCCTCATGCCCAGTGAGGGCGCCCAGCGCCCGAGGGGTGCACCGCCGACCGTCAGGGAGGTGGGGCAGGGCGTGAGGGGGAGCGGGTCCAGGGCGCCCAAGCGCCTGGCGAGGGGGTCTGGGGGGCGAGGAGCCCCCCATGCCACGGCCGGTCCAGCGCGGCCAGGCGCTGGCGGGGTCCAGGGGCTGGCCCCTGGGACTAACGGTCCGCAGCCAGGAGCGGACAAGAACCCCGCTCCGTGTCCCGTCTCATCGAAGGCTGACCGGTCTGATCCAACAGAGGGTGTGACGGGACACTCCTGAGGGCGGCAGCAGAGAAATTTGCCGCACAACGCTCAAAAGCGACCGCCAGAACGGGGCCTCAGAGCTCCTTTCGCAACACCCCGTGTGTGGTGTGACCTTTCTTCATCTCAGAGCGTCCCAGCGGGGCGCACAGAGCTTTTGATCATCGGCAACAGGTGTTCAACCTTCCTCTCTGCCTCGTGCACCCGACTTCATCGGGCACAAGATGTCGGGTCCGGCATGGTAGGCACTGCCTAGCGTGGTGGTTGTCAAGAGGAAGGAAACCCGGGAATGCTGGAGCGGCTGAACCAGGCGATGGAGCACATCGAGCGCCATCTCCACCAGACCGTCGAGGTGGAGGAGCTGGCACGCATCGCGGCCACCTCGGAGTACCACCTGCGCCGGATGTTCTCCGCGCTCGCGGGCATACCGCTGTCGGAGTACGTCCGGCGCCGTCGGCTCACCCTCGCGGGCGCCGAAGTACTCGCGGGGCGCGAGACGTTGCTGGACATCGCGGTGCGCTACGGCTACGGCTCCGGCGAGGCGTTCGCGCGGGCGTTCCGGGCCATGCACGGCATTGGTCCGGGCGAGGCCCGGCGTACCGGCGCCGCGCTCAGCTCCCAGTCCCGGATGGCCTTCCGCCTCACCATCGAAGGGAGCAGCAATATGCGATACCGCGTTGTGAACAAGGCGGACTTCACCGTCGTGGGGTTCAAGGCCCGGGTGCCGCTGGTACATGCGGGGCCGAACCAGGCGATCATCGACTTCGTCCGCGGGATCGACCCACAGATCCTGGAGCGCCTGGAGAAACTGTCCGACCAGGAGCCGAACGGCATCGTCGCGGTCTGCGACGACCTGGACCCCAGCCGTGCCGAGGGCACCGAACTCGACTACCACCACGGCGTGCTCACCTCCGCGGCAGCGCCCGAGGGGACCACCACGCTGGCCGTCCCGGCCGGCACCTGGGCGGTCTTCACCACCTCCGGGCCGATGCCGCAGGCCATCCAGGAGCTGTGGCGGGACGTCTTCACCGAGTGGTTCCCGTCGAACCCCTACCGCAGCCGCACCGGCCCCGAGATCCTGCGTATCGGTCTGTCGCCGGACAAGACCGAGGCCGAGGCCGTGCTGTGGCTCCCGGTGGAGCCCGAGCACGGCTGAACACTGCTGAAGGCCCCCTGGGGCAGGCGTGACTGATTCCCCATCACGTGTCGAGATGGGGAGGGGGCGGCTCGGCGGTGAAGCTGCGGTGACCGGCCGGAGCGTCAGTCGCAGGGGGCGCCGTAACTCACGATCTTGTCGGACGTTGGTCCGCGCAGGGCCACGCGCATCCGATGACTTCGATCCGTCCGGCCCTGAGACATGTGCCGACAGGATCCGTGCCTCGTCGTGGGGCCAGGAAGAATGCGTGAGGTCGCCCGCCATGCACTACGTCACCCAGAAGATCGCCGCCGGGATCGGAACGGTCGCCGCCGCTCTCGGCTGCGTGATCGCCGTAGGTCCGCCCGCAGCGGCCGACGGCAAGTGGTGCAACAACTCGGTCTGCATCCAGACCTACGACACGGGCACCTATCTGGGGAGGGTCGAGGTGTCGGTCACCAACACCAACCAGCCGAACCGCATCAGTGCCCGTGTGTGGACCACCAACGGCTGGAGCTCCAAGACCAAGGTCGAGGACGTAGCGGCGTTCAGGACCTACCGGGACCAGGCATACCCGCAGCGGCACTTCCCGGCGGGCACCCGGCTCTGCGCCGAAGGCTTCCGAGGGGGCGCGAGCGTGGGCCTGCCCTGCGTCACGCTCACCAACTGACCTGCCTCGTGCGACCTGTACGGAAGAGCGGCCCGCCCGTCCCCGTCAGCCTGACGGGGACGGGCGGGCCGGCCGCATGGCTCGGTCCTGCCCGGTGAGATCCTGACCCGATGGACGAGACCTCCGCCGCTCTGGCGACCGCCCGGTGGCCGCTCGCCGCCTCCGGGGAGACCGACTGGCTGCGGGAACTGGCCGACGACGACGGCCTCACCGGCTTCATGCCACCACCGCATCCCGACGCCGCCTGGGTGCTGCACTCCATGTACGAGCACGAGGTCGGGCCCACCGACATGTCGTACGCCACCTACAACCAGGCCGTCCTGATGGCCGGCGGTACCGGCCCCGAGATCATCCCGGGGCTCGACCCCGCGGAGGTGTTCGGCGGCACCCAGGGTGAGCACCCCGGGCCGCGGTGGCGGCGTCTGCGCTGGGCGGAACTCTCGCAGCGGATCGGCGATCCGCTGGTGCCCGAGGGCAAGTTCCCCTGCTATACCGCCTTCCCCTCGCTCCGCCAGCCGGTCGGCTGGCCGGTCGGGATCTGCGCGCCGTCCGAGGGCTACGTGGACCGGGCCGACTGGAACCGCCTCGTCGACCTCCTCACCGAGCACAGCCCGCAGGGCCCGGACACCCCCTGCCTGGCCTACTGGACGCCGCTGGTGCTCGGGGCCGAGGACTTCGACAACCTGAGCGTCCGCAGCGGTCGGCTCGGCGACGCCAAGGCCCTGTACGACCACCCCGAGCCGGAGTGGAGCCCGTCCAACCTCTGGGCCCGGGACCGGTCCTGGGTCCTGTGCACGGACTACGACCTGTGGGCCACCAAGGTGGCGGGCCCCGCTCCGCTCATCGAGGCCCTGCTCGCCGACAAGGACGTCGAGGCCGTACGCCTGCCCTGGATCCCCTGACTCCTGCCGCCAAGTCGGCCTGACAGGTCAGGGCCTGACGGCCCTGACGTGCCCGGGCGAGAGGTGGAGTTCGTACGGCAGGCAGCAGTCGGAGCACAGGGTCGCCACGAGGGTTCCGCAGGCGGCGCACAGCTGGTTCAGCCTGCCGTCCGGGGTCGCTCCGCAGCAGGCCGGGGAGGCGTGTCGCAGCTCCAGGCCACGGGCGTCGTCCGGGTTGACGACGATGTTGCCGCGGGGGCCCTGCGACACCAGCGGCTGCCCGTGCACGTTGCTCTTCGTTCCGCGGCGCGGCATCACCGGCCCGGGCACCTCGGCGACGACCAGGGGTGCGCCGTACGGCTCCGTCTCGATCGCGTAGCGGCCCGACGGCACGGTCGCCGGCGACGGGCCGGGCTCATCCGCGTCCCACCATGCGTAGAACGGGGCTTCGGGAACCGCGGGCAGCCGCGTGAGCGGCCCCGTCAGCGCGACCCCGCAGCTCCCGCACACGAACACCACCGCGTCGGCGTTGCCGCCCCGGGCCTGGTCCCGCTGATCGCCGTCCATGCGCCGACGGTACGCGGCACCCCGCCGCCGGGGTCCCCCGGGCCCCACTCCCCCGGGGGCGTGCGGCGAACAGGCGGTTCGAGCGCTCCCCCATCCGGGGCAACTTCAGGCAAATCAGCGCAACATGTTTCCGTGTGCCCTTCGCCTTCCCGCAAGAAGGTTAGTAAGGTACCCACATGAGCGCCCCATACGATCCGGAAGTCAGGGAAAAGGTAGTCGCCAAGCTGCCGGCGTCCCTCAGGCAGGAACTCAAGGTCCGCGCCGCCCAGTTGGGCGTGGACATCCAGGACGCCGTCACCGAGGGCGTCCACGCATGGCGTGCCGACGCCTCGGCCGCCACCACCGTGGACACCTCCGGCGCCTCCTCGTTCTCCACGTACCTCCCCACCGGCCTGTACGGGGACTTCAAGGAGGACTGCCGGGTACGGGAGATCCCGTACAACCAGGGCGTCGCCCAGTCCATCCGGCTGTGGCTCGACACCCACCCCTCCCCCGTCGGCCGCCGACGGCCCGCCAGCGAAGGCGCCCGCCGGATCGTCGTCTGCAACCAGAAGGGCGGTGTGGGCAAGAGCGCCATCAGCAACGGCCTCTCCCAGGCCCTCGCCGAGACCGGCGCCCGCGTCTGCGTCATCGACTTCGACCCCCAAGGCCACCTCACCCGCCACCTCGGCGCCGAGATGCTCAGCATCAAGGAGCCCAGCCTCGCCAAGCACATGCTCGGCGAGATCGACGGCCGGGTCCGCGACCTCCTCGTCCCCATCGAGCACGGGGTCTTCGCCGGACGGCTCTTCCTCCTCCCCTCCTGCAAGGACGCCTTCCTCCTCGACGCCCGGCTGGCCACGACCCGCCACGTCCGTACGAAGGAGACCGCCCTGGAGAAGGCCCTGGAGGAGCTGGAGAAGGAGTTCGACTACATCGTCGTCGACTGCCCGCCCAGCCTCGGCTACACCATGGACACGGCGCTCTACTACGCCCGCAGCCGCGACGGCGAGCCCGCCAAGACCTCCGGCATCATCGTCCCCGTCCAGGCCGAGGACACCTCCGCCGACGCGTACGACATGCTCAGCGAGCAGCTCGAGGACCTCATCGACGACCTCGACATCGAGATCGCCCAGCTCGGCTTCGTCGTCAACCTCTACGACAGCCGCAAGGGCTACGTCGTCACCTCCTCCCTCAACAGCTGGAAGGAGTTCGGCGACCCGCCCGTCATCACCGTCATCTCCGACCTGAAGGAACAGCGCGAGGCCGTACGCGTCAAACTGCCGCTCCTGCACTACGCCCCGGAGTGCGAGCAGTCCGACGCCATGCGCGAGATCGCCCGGAGGATCACCGCATGAGCAAGAGCGACCTCCTCGGGACCGGCGCCGCCTTCAGCAACGCCCGCCGTGCCGGCGGGCGCAGCGAGCGCGGGCGTGCCAAGGCCGTCGCGCAGGGCGACGTACCGGCGTACGAGCTGATCCGCATCCCCCTCGACCAGGTCTCCCCCACCCCCCTCAACCCGCGCCGCAACTTCGGCACGGACGAGGAGAAGTCCCGCTTCGGCGAGGAGCTGCGGCAGGCGCAGCTGTCAGCCTGTGTCGTCGTCAGCCGCAGCGCCTACCTCGGCCTGTGGCCCGACCACGGGTCCCGCGTCGGCGCGGCCACGCACATCCTCATCAACGGCGAACGCCGCTTCCGCAGCGCCCTGCACGTGGGGCTGGAGGCCCTCGACTTCGTCGTACGCGACGACCTCGCCGCCTCCCGCACCGACTTCATCGACCACCTCCTCGCCGAGAACCTGGAGCGCGAGGACTTCGACGTCATCGAGCGGGCGCGCGGTGTGCAGCAGCTCGTCGACACCTGCGCCGACGAGGGCCGCGAGCACGGCGCCAGGTCCCGGGCCGCCGAACGCCTCGGCCGCTCCCCGTCCTGGGTCACCAACCAGCTGGTGCTGCTGGAGCTGCCCGAGGAGATCCAGCTCCTGCTCAGCTCCGGCGAACTGCCCGAGCGCGACGGGCGCCTCCTGGCTCGTACGGCGAAGGACCGGCCGGGCGTCTCCGCCGCCGAACTCCTCGGCCTCCTCCAGCAGAACAAGCAGCAGGAAGCCGAGGTGAAGGCGGCCCAGCGGGAGATACTGCGCAGCGCGCAGGAGCCGGCGGGGGACCGCGAACCGGCTCCGCAACCGGCCCGACTTTTGTCCGCGGACAAAAGTCCGGCCGCCGAGAGCGGGTCGGCGGGGGAGTCGGAACCGGCTTCCGAGTCGCCCCGACTTTTGTCCGCGGACAAAACTCCGGCCCTCGAGAGCGGGTCGGCGGGGGAGTCGGAACCGGCTCCTGAGCCGCCTCGACTTTTGTCCGCGGACAAAAGTCTGCCCTCGGAGCCCCTCCCCCCGACGCCCTCGGAACCGGTCACTGCAGCCCCGGCTCCCCTCCCGACTCCCCCGCAGTCGGAGCAGATCCACGAGCCGGAGGGCGTGATCCCCTCCCAGATGCGGACGCCGGAATCGGCCTCGATCCCGTGGCAGGACCCGAAGGCGATGTACGAAGCGATCTGGACCAACATGACGGCCAAGCACCGCGCCGAACTGACGATGCTCCTGATCGAGAACAACAGGCACGGCTGACCACCCGCACCACCCGCTTGCCGAGGGCCCCACCGCACACCGCGGTGGGGCCCCGACTTTTGTCCGCGGACAAAAGTCGGGGCGGCTGGAAGCCCGACTGCGGTCAAAGGTGGGCGGCGACCGCTGGAACATCCTCCTGAAGCGCCCTCCAGAGGAACTGAGCCACCTGAGCGACGCCGCCCGTAGGTCTTCTTCAGGACCCGGTCGTGGTCGTGACGGCCGACGCCGTCGTTTCGGGGGAGCGCGGCGAGATCTGATCCCGGCCAGGGTGTCAGTGGTACGGCCTACCGTGGCCGGCATGGGGATCTATCTGGTGAGTGTCGGCGCCGGCCAGTGGCTCGGCGATGAGGAAGGCGACCTCGGCGAGGTCGCCGCGGCTCTCGACGCGGAGCTGAAGCGGCGGGGCCTGCCCGCGTACGAGCCCGCGCCGGGGGAGTCGTTCGAGGAGAAGCTCGTCCCCCCGATGGCAGGCTTCGACACCTTGTGCCGCACGCACCTCTCGCTGGAGGAGTACCAGATGCTCAGCGGCTGGTCCGCGCTGGTGCCGATCCTCCTCGACGGGCCGGTCCGGCTGCCCATCGAGAACAGCTACGACGACGAGACCGTGATCGCGAGCGCTCCCCGGGTCCTGGCCCTCGCGGAGCACCTCGCACAAGCCATCGGCCTCCCGCCCGATGTCCCGAGGGCACGCCACCCACTCGAACTGACGACATGGCTCCTGGACGGAGGCGCGGCGAAACAGGCAACGGCTTCGCCGGGACCGTGGGGCGAAGACCTGGACACGGCCTTCTACGTCGTCCTGTACCTGCGCGCTGCCCAGCACGCGATCCGGCACAACTGCCCTCTCGTCTTCGCCTGATGCCCTGGGCGAGTCCCACTCCGTCCCAGCCCCTGAGGTCGCCGCGGCGACAAGCGCGTAACACCGTCCCCGTTCACACCGGGGCCTGGAGGCGGGCGGGGCTGCGGCAGGGGCTGCTCTGGGCAGTGGGTCTGAACTACTTGCCATCCACAGTTGATTGATAACCAATCAGGCGGATTGTCGGATTCTGTGATAGCGCTGGAGAAGAGGGCGCCTCCTGGCTAGAGTTCCTGGTCAGAAAGCTGCTCCCCGCGTCCGCGGGGATGAACCCGGCGGGATCATTCCCCGCGGGTGGGGGCTGTCCTGTTCCCCGCGTACGCGGGGACGGCTTGCTTCGCGCGTAGATCGCCGAGGCGCGGGGGATCGCCGGTCCGTCTCGGCGGCAAGAAGGACAGCGGCAACAAGGCCACCCATACGGTCACCGTGAAGCTGGCTCCTGTGCGGGGTGGTCCGCTACGACACTCACGCCACCGCAGGCGCCCGCCTCACCACCACCCGCACGCCGCCTCGCCGACACCCTCGGCCACCAGGGCTGGGCCGCCGGCCACCTGCGCTCCGACCTGACCGACCACGACGGCCGCCACCGCGCATCCGGTGTCACGGAAGCGCGGGAGATCCGCAGCCTGTTCACCGACGAGGCGCCGGGGGACTGGCGGTCCGGACTTGCCAAGGCCCCGCTCGCAGCATTTAATAAATGCACAGGCATTCATTAATGACGGGCGGTGGCGGTCGGTGGCACGTCCACGAGGGGTCGAAGACGCGGTGATCCTGCGCGCGACGGCACAGGTCATGGGCCGTGTGGGCCCCGCAGGGCTCACGCTGGCCGCCGTGGCGGGTGAGGTCGGGCTGGTGGCGGGCACCCTCGTCCAGCGGTTCGGGTCCAAGCGCGGCCTGCTCCTGGCGCTCGCCGACCGGTCCGCGCAGGAGGCCCAGGAGACGGCCGGGCAGGTGCGCGCGTCGCACGCGTCGGCCCTCGCCGCCCTCGCGGCCCTGACCGTACGGTCGGCAGCCGAGATGGCCACGCCGGAGAGCTTCGCCAACCACCTGGCCTTCCTGTGCACGGACCTCACCGATCCGGAGCTCTACGCACGCGCCCTGGCCGTCCACCAGGCCCACACCCGCGCGATCGAAGACCTCCTGGCCGAGGCGGCCACCACCGGCGAACTCCGCCCGGACACGGACGCCGCCGCGCTCGCCCGCACCGTACAGGCGATTACCGCCGGCACGGGCCTGACCTGGGCGCTCGACCGCGAAGGCACCCTCGAACAGCGCCTGAGGCAAGAACTCGACAACGTACTCGCTCCCCACCTCCTGGAGGAATCATGACGCTGGCCGGAAAGGTGGCCCTGGTCGCCGGAGGCACCCGGGGCGGCGGACGGGGCATCGCCGTCGAACTCGGCGCCGCCGGCGCGACGGTGTACGTCACCGGCCGCAGCAGCACCGGCGGCGGCCGTTCCGACCTGGACCGCCCGGAAACCATCGAGGAGACCGCCGAGCGGGTCACGGCCGCGGGCGGCCTGGGCATCCCGGTCCGTACCGACCACAGCAGCCCCGAGGAGGTCCGGGCCCTCGTCGAGCGGATCGCCGCCGACCAGGACGGACAGCTCGACGTCCTGGTCAACTCCGTATGGGGCGGGGACCCCCTGACCGACTGGGAACACCCCCTGTGGGAGCAGGACCTGGACACCGGCCTGCGGCTGCTGCGCCAGGCGGTGGAGACCCACGTGATCACCAGCCGGTTTGCGCTGCCGCTGATGGTCGCCCGCAAGAGCGGCCTGGTCGTGGAGGTCACCGACGGCAACACCGCCCGCTATCGCGGCTCGTTCTTCTACGACCTGGCCAAGTCGACGGTCATCCGCCTCGCCGTCGCACAGGCCGCCGAGCTCAGGCCGCACGGCGTCGCGGCCGTGGCCGTCACCCCCGGCTTCCTGCGCTCGGAGGCCATGCTCGACCACTTCGGCGTCACCGAGCACACCTGGCGTGACGCCGCGGCCCAGGACCCGCACTTCGCCCACTCCGAAACCCCCGCCTACCTCGGCCGCGCCGTCGCCGCCCTGGCCGCCGACCCCCACGTCATGACGAAGACGGGCCGCGCCCTGGCCACCTGGGGTCTCTACGAGGAGTACGGCTTCACCGACGCGGACGGCACCCAACCGGACTTCGCCGCCCACTGGGCCAATTCCCTGGAAGCCACCCACGGCCCCCTCGGCGACCCCCTGTAACACCGGCGGCGTACGGCCCGAACGGCACGAGCGGCGGGGCCCGACTTTTGTCCGCGGACAAAAGTCGGGCCCCCGCACAGGGAATGGTCAGCGGGTCAGGAGGAGGCCGCAGCTGTAGGCCCGGGCGTGACCGAGGCCGCCTGCCAGGGCCGACAACAGGGCCTCGGGGTCGGTGACCACGAGGTCGCCGCGGATTTCCGCCCGCCCGATCCGCAGGGCCTTGTGCCGATCGGTGCTGGACACGGTCGGCAGCATGCGGATCCCGAGGGTGTCAGGTTCGGCCCAGGCCCCGATGCGGACGACCCCGTCTTCCGCGGTCACCGGTTCCCCTTCGTCCTGGAGACGCCGTAGGAACCACTTCTTCACGTGCTCAGGACTGGTGTGGGCGACCCGGGTCCCGCGAGCCTTCTCGGAGACGGGCTTGCCCGACGGCCGACTGCGGGTCGGGTTGACGACGGTCCGGAAGCCCAGGACCTCCCCGGCCTTGAAGGTGCGGTCGACGGTGAGGACGTGCGGCCTGCCGGTGAGCGCGGCCCGGGGGATACGGCTCCAGTCTCCCGGGACCCGTGACTGCACGACCAGCACGAGCGCGGCCGCCTTGAGGTCCACCGACCATGTCGACAGCACACCCATCTGGGAGCGGGCTTCGGGATCCCCGTCCGCGACCCAGCCGCGGAATCCGCTCATGACGGTCCGGTGCATCTCCTGGGCGTCCACGAGGGACTTCGCGGCGTACGGGTGGCGGGCGTCCAGGGTCAGGATGGAGTGGGTGGCCACGAAACGAGCCGTCGTGGCACGGGTGCTGTTCACTCGAAGATGTCCCATTCGCTGGCGGTCGGGGCGATGGTGACGCGCATACGGGTCTCCCAGCGTGTGGTGTGGGCCCTTCGCGCCGGATGGAAGCTGACCGGCTGGTCGTTGACCGGGGAAGCCCCGGGAGCATCGGCGTGGGCCTGGATCCAGGCCCACGGACGGTGGCCTGAGACCGGGCCGTCGGGGAGGGGGAGCAGCTGCTTGGCGGTGAATGCCTCCGCGAGGGTGCCGGGCAGGATGTCCCCGGCGAGCGTGCCGCAGGGCGGGCAGGACTTACGGCCCAGCCACAGCAGCTGGCGCGGATGTTCCAGAGCGTGGGCGATCTCTTCCAGCCACCCTTCGTCCTCGTGTCGCAGACCCACCACGAACGCGGCGTCCGACAGGTACCAGCGTTCGGTGATCAGGGCCGTACGCGACAGTTCGCCGGAGACGAGAGCCCCCGAGACGGGGTCGGCCGCGATCTTCTTCGGTGCCCCGTACCAGTCGGCCAGGTCGTGGTGGCCGAAGCTCTCGCCGGTTGCCGCCTCCAGACCGGCGGCGACGGCGGCCGCACGCCGGTGGTCGGTGATGACGTCGCGCGGGCGCAGCGGGTACCGGCCGCCGCCCACGGAGTGGTAGTCCCGTACCGGGGTTCCGGGACGGTCCGCGCGGACGCCGAACTCCAGCGCCGCGAGGTCGTCCACCGGCTCGGTACGGTCCCGGCCGAGGGCGGCGGCGCACAGGCCGATGACCGCGGACTTGGTGGGCCGGCTGTGGCTGTCGCGGCGGGAGAAACGGGACACCGCCCCCCAGGACTGCAGGGGGGCGGCGAGCCGGACGAGCAGGACGTGCGTCACGCCGTCAGCTCCTCGATGGACGGCACCTTCGTCGCGCCGAGGTCCTTCAGCTCGTCCAGCAGATCGTCGATGTGCGGGTCGTACGTGAGTACGCGTCCGGTCTTGATGTCGTCGCGGCGGTCGCTGACGAACACGTGGTGGCGGATCAGCCTCTTCACCGCGGCAGGGCCGGCGGGCCCCTCGCCCCCCTTCGGCTTCCGGCCGCTCTCGCGGCCTTCCGCCTCGCCCGCCACGGGGCTCTCGTCGATCGGGCGTTGGAAGGCGGCCGCGTAGTTGTAGGGCCGCGCGCCTTCGAAGGCGAGGACCAGGGCGGGCAGGGTCCCGGTGGAGGCGGTGGAGTTCTTCTTCGCCTCGGGGAAGGCGTCCACGAAGGCGTTGACGAACTCGGCCTCGGCGGCCACCGCGGTCTCCTCCGCCTCCTGGGCGGTCATGCCTGCGGCTTCGAGGTTCCTGCGCAGCTTGCGGCGGTCGAGTACGGCATGCCGGTAGAACGTGCCGGAGATCAACGACTGGTAGCCGGTCATGCCGGCTCCCGCGTCATCGGCGGAGTCCAGGAAGTCCAGGGCGTTCCTCTTGCGGTCCAGCTTGGCGTCGTCGGCCGCAGCGTAGAAGTCGTCCAGTTGCTCGGCCTCGTGCACCGTGAAGGCGTGGCTGCTCTGGACGGCCCCGTCCACGTTGGGGGAGTCCGCGATCTCGGCCAGGAAGCGTCCGTAGAGGGCGATGTCGATGGCGTCGCGCGGGGCGAGGGCGACGAGGACCGCCGTGCGGGTCGCGGGTGGGAGCGCGGGAAGCGACGCGGACTTGACCGGGCCTTCGGCAGACTCGGCTTCCGCCTCGGCAGGAGGGGTGGCCTTCTTGCCCCGCTTGGGTTTCGCGGAGGCTGCCTGCGCTGCCAGATAGGAGGCCGTCCAGGTCCTGAGGTCCTCGGCGTTTTCCGCGATGTGGGCGGCGATGCGCGTGCCCGCGTCGGACGGCGCGAAGAGCAGGACCTTGGTCAGGTTGGCCACGGTCTTCTTGCCGGGATCGCCGAACTTGAGGCCGGTGGCTTCGACGACCGCGCGTGCCGTGGTGACCGCCTCGTCCTTGTCCCAGCCGTGTTCGGATACCAGCGCGCGGGCCGTGATCAGCGCCCACTCGCGGGTACGGATGCCCGTGGTCCGCCCTGCCAGGGCGCCGACGCCCTCGTTGGCCCGGTCACGGGCGTGGACCCGCTCGGCACGGCGACGGGCCTGGCTCGTGATCAGGTGCCGTTCGGCGCCCCCGTAGACGATCGACTTCGGGGAGCCGTTCTCGTCCCGCACGGGCAGTACGGCGACGAGCGTTTCCAGCAGGTGGAGGGAGAGGAACGGGCTGCCGGTGAAGGAGGCCTGGGTGGTCACGTGGTGGTGCCCTTCTCGGTCGTGTCGGCGGTCGTGTCGCGCTTCCCGGCGCTGTCTCCGGTCCGGGCCGGCTCGTGGAAGTCCACGGCCCAGCCGTCGGCGACCGCGGCCTTGCGGTCGTTCCAGCGGCCGAGGTCGTCCGCGAGCCGTGTCCAGTCGGGCGGCGCCTGGTCGCAGGAGCGCAGCCGGGCGACGGTGTGCTGGAGGTGACGCCAGGGGATGCGGCGGCTGGAGACGATCCGGTCGATCAGACGGCTGGCTCCGGGATCGTTCGGCCCGCGCCCCGCTCCGCCGCCGATCCTGCGGGCGGCCGCACCGAGGCTGCCGAACCCGTACGAGGGCCGCACCGCGCCGCGGTGGTAGACGGCGAAGAGGAAGGCCACCTCCTCGAACACCTCGCGTCGATCCGGGTCCAACCAGCCGGCCCGGATGCGGGTGTTCGTCCGTACGCGCGGCCGGCGCAGCTCCGCGAGCTGCCCGTACTCCCGGTCGCGCACCAGGGACGCGAGCCAGGCGGTGAGGCGCTCGCCGGGCTCCTGCTCCTCCCAGGCGCGCTCCCTCCGCCCCCGGTCCACGAGGCCCTTGGACGTGTGCGGGACGTCCGGGTCGTCGGAGGGGAACTCGGTCTGCGTGCTCATGCTTTCTCCCCGTGGAGTTCTGCCGGGGCCTTCCGGCTCGCCAGCTCGTCCTCGAATCGGCGCAGGGCCGCGGCGCGTGTCTGGAAGCCCCGGGAGTTCCTCGGCAGAGAGTCGAGGGACTTGGCGAGGAATCCCTTGGCCTGGTCGGTGAGGGTGGACGCGTAGGAGAAGAGGCACTCGTGCACCGGTTCCCGGGCGGCCGTTTCCTCCAGCAGGATGTGGAACGGATCCTCGGCCGCTTCCCAGTGCCTCCACCTGACGTCGAAGCGGGCGACCTGGCCGGCCTTGTCGGAGGGCTTCGGGTTCGGGTAGGCGATCTCCCAGGCCGCGTAGGCGGCCTTGCCCAGACTCATGGCGACGTACTCGGCGATGGCGGAACCCCGCGTCGACGCATGACACAGCACAGCGCCCAGACCGGGGGCGAACGGGAAGGAGCCGGAGATCCAGGTGATGGCCGTGGTCTGCTTGGCCACGAGCCCCACCGCCCAGAGGCGGACGCTCCGGACCGGCGGGCCGTCCGGTCCGCGCAGCGCGTCCGGGCCGGGGAACAGGGCGAGGCGTCGGTAGAGGTTCGTGCCGCGGCCGCCGCGATCCGCAGTCCCCGCGTCCACGACGGCCGTGTAGAGCGCGTGCGCGTCGCGCCAGAAGGCGCGGGACGCCGAGGGCCACAGCGGCTTCTCGACGCCCTGGACGGTCGTGGCGTAGACGGCGTCCTGGAGGTGCGGGCGCTGGAGGCGGAGCAGTTCCCCGGCGCCCATCAGCACCCGGTCGACCACGATGTCCCCTGACCCGGGCAGAACGGCCGGGCGCAGCAGAACGGACCGGCCGAGAGCGCTGTGGAGGTCCGCGGGCCCGCTCACGGGCCGTCCGTCCGGCTTCGTCCGGAAGCCGCGACGTGCTTGTGTCCCTGAGGTCCAGGAGCGGTTGAACTCGCCGGGGGGACCGGGGGAGGGCATCAGATTCAGCCGGAGGGTCTCGCCGAGCGTCGAGCCGAGGGCGATGACGCGTATGCGGCTGCTGAGCCGGCCGACGGCGAGGTTCGTGATCGTGGGCCCGAGGGTCTCCTTGCCGGAGATCCTCGCGCGGCCGGCCGGACCGTAGACGTGCTGGGTGAGCACGGCCCGGAACGCCTCGGCAGGTGACAACGGCTGGGGGTGGTCCAGGTGGTGGTGGTCGAAGAACTGGCTGTAGTCGCCCACCTGCTCGATGACGACCTGCGCCGGTCCTGCCCCGCGCTGGTCGAGGTAGGGGGCGAGGAGCGAGTTCTGACCGAGCGGCTCGGTGGGATGGAACAGGTCCCAGATCTCGTCTTCCGGCCGGTCGGCGAGCCATCGGGCGGCCTGGTCGAGTGAGTGGCCGTCCTCGACCCAGTCCCGCCACTCGGTGTCCGTGCTGGGGGAGGTCCCGGAGGCGTAGCAGATGGCCAGCAGGTATTCGAGGAGAGCGACCTGCTCGCCGGGGGTGGATCCACTCACGGACCGCAGGCCGTCCGCTTCCGCGAGCAGCTCGATCAGACTCCGCTCGACCCGCTCGCCCTTCAGTGTCAGTGCCTCGGCGCATGGTTGTCGCCGAGGGTCCCACTGAGGACGTGCCACCCCGCGAGGCGGAGTGCGTGATTCAGCCAAGATGCATCGTTCGCTCTCTGCTCAAGACGGCTTCTGCTGGAATGAGGCAGGACCGTAGCATGCGGAAATAGGCGGTATGACGGGTTTGTGAATTTCAACGGCCGCCCCTGGAAGTGGAGTTGGGGGATGGCCGATGCGGACGTCAGCGCGGGCGGCGGCGCATCAGAATCGTCAGCGTCGCCCGTGCATCGCGTCGGCGCTCCGGGCTGCGGGAGAGCACCGACACGGCGGCCACGGTGACGACGGCTCCCGCGTAGGTGAGACCTGTGGCTGCGGCCAGTGCGGCCCCGTCGTGGAGTACGGACGGAAGTACGGACATCGGGAATCCCCCTGGATCGGTCGCCCGGCGGTTCTGCCCGCTGGGCTGCGGTCCCTCAGACATTCCGGGACCGGAGAGCTTCCGGCGACGTCCGGACCGCCGGAACGGGTGTAAGTGGCCTGGTCAGAGGGCCAGGGAAAGTTTCCGGAGAACTAGCAGCCGTAGCTGCGAAGGGGGTGTGGGATTGGCGGAGGAGTCGCAGCTGTCGGACTTCGCGCGGAAGCTGGACAGTCTGCTCGAGGCTGCGCGCACCCGTCGAGGAAGTGCGTTCACACAGACGAAGGTTGCCGAGACGCTGGTGAAGCGGGGGCACAAGGTCGCGGACTCGACCATCAGCGGCTGGCGCAACGGGGACGCGGCGCCTTCGGCCCGTCGCCAGGACACCGTCCTGGCTCTCGTCGCCTACCTGGAGGACGAAGTCCTCGAACTCCCTCCGAGCCGTCGGCGCACCAGCGACGCCCACTGGCTCGCCCTCCTCGACGCCGCACAGCGTCCGGGCAAGCTCCGGCAAGGCGGTTCAGGTCCCCGGATCCACGCGAAGTCCAAGGTGCGCCTGTACGGCGATGCGGAACACCTGAGGCAGCACTTCCTGCCGCGGGACTTCTCGGGCCGGCTCGACGAACTGATCGGACTCACCGCCGCCGCCACCGACCGGCACCCCCGGGCTTCCAGCTACACCTACCTGCAGGCAGGCCCTTGGGCCGGAAAGTCGGCGCTCCTCGCCTGGTTCTTGCTCCAGTACGACCTGACCGGCGTCGACGTCGTCCCGTACTTCATCGCCCGGCGCCTCGGTACCGACCACCCGGACACCTTCCGGACCACGATGTGCCGACAGCTCGCAACCCTGGTGGGCAAGCGTCCGCCGTCCGGTCTGGAAGCCCTGTACGCGGCTGCCGCCCGGGCCAGCGCCTCCCGCGACCACACGTTGCTGCTCGTCGTCGACGGGCTGGACGAGGCCGCCGCACCGCAGGCCGGCGGTTTGAGCATCGCAGCGATGCTGCCGAGGACACTCCCGCGGGGCATGCGCGTGATCGTGGCCGGGAGAGGGCATCCGCCCCTGCCGGGCGACGTACCGCAGGACCACCCGCTGCGGGATCCCGCCGTCGTCCGCCGGCTGAAGCCGTCCCCGGAGGCGCGCGTCATCCGGGACATGGCCATCCGGGATCTGGACGCCCTGTTCAAGGACCGAGACGTGGGCCGGCCCCTGCTCGGTCTGCTCACGGCCGCCCGGGGCGCCCTGACCGGCGCGGACCTGGCCCGTCTGATCGGCTCCCCGACCCTGCCGTACGACGTACTGGACCTGCTGGGCAGCGCCGTCGGACGCAGCATGCGCCCCGACGACAGCGCCCACCTGGCCCTGCGCGGCCCCGGCCGGGGCGACGACCCCGCCCTGCGCTCCTACGCACTCGCCCACGACGAACTCTGGTCCGTGGCCTCGGAGAACTTCGGCAGGGAGGGGCTGGACGATTACGAGCGCCAGCTGCACGCCTGGGCGGACCGGTACCGCGAGCAGGGGTGGCCCGAGGACACCCCGGACTACCTCCTGACCGGCTACGCCCGTCTGGCGCGGGGGAGCGGCGACCCCGGCCGGCTGATCACCCTCGCGTTCGATCCCCGGCGCCAGCGGCGGCAGGTGGCCGGGCTCGGGCTGGACCTCGCTCTGGCGGACATCGAACTGGCTGCGGGCACGGCCACCGGCGGTGATCCGCGAAGCCTCACCGTCCTGGCGGGAGCGGCGGCGTCGCGCACGGTGTTGCTCCGGCAGCCCCGGACCCTGCCACGTGACGTCCCACGGGCGCTCGCCCGGCTCGGTGACGCCCGCCGGGCCACGGCTCTGGCACTGGCGTCCCCCCACGCCTCCTCCAAGGCCCTGGCACTGACCGACGTGGCCCATGCACTGGTCGGCGTCAACGGCGACCAGGCCGGGCAAGCGGCTCAGGACGCCGCGCGATGGGCCGTGCGGGCCCGGCGGCAGACGCCCGCGTGGGGCGCTCACGACGACGCGGCCGAAGCCGTCGTCGCCAGGGCGGCGGTGGCTCTGATCGCCACGGGCCAGGAGGCGGCCGGTACGGGGCTGCTCCGCAGGACACGAGGGCTGAGCGCCGCGAGGTACGAGGCATGGACGGACGCGGCCGCCCTGCTGGCCCCGCACCGGAAGGACGTGGCCGCACAACTGCTGGACGAGCTGGAACAGGAGCTGGAGGCGGCAGCCGAGCACGAGGCCCTGGACCCGGCCGTCCCGGTGCACCTGTGGGCGACCCTCGCGGCATCCGTCCCCGACCGGGCCGGTCGTCTGCACGGCCGCATCCTCGATCACGCGCGTACGGTCTGGGCGCGGTCGCAGACGCTGGGGGAGCTGGACACCCTGTCGCTCGCCGCCTCGGCTTTGGCGTCCGCCTGCCCCGGGGAGGCGAAAGCCCTGGCGGGACTGGCCGCGGATCAGGTCGAGTTGGCCTGCCGGACCCCCGATCCGCTATCGGCGGCGGACCGGGCGCACACGGAGTTCGGCTTCGGTGTGACCTTGGTACGCCTGGCACGGGCACTGGCCGACACGGGGACCACGGCCGACCGGATCCGGCGTCTCCTGGAGGGCGTGCCCGAGGAGTTCCGCGGCGACTGCCAGAGCCCGGACGGCGCTGATTTCGCGGACTCCGTCATCACCCGCGCGGGCACCACGTACGACATCGACGACCTGCGAGACGAGCTGAACGACGAGGACCCCGGGCCGGCGCAGGCCGGGCGTTGGGCCGCGGAAGCCTTGGCCTTGGCCGAACAGGACCAGGAACAGGAGGCCAGGCAATACCTGGACAAGGCCCTCGCCCTCGTATCGGAAACCGGCGAGGAAGCGGACCACGCACTGCCGTGGTCGGCCGGTCTCGCGGGCGCACTGGTGCGCTGTGGAGCGACGGCGGATGCCGACACCCTTGCCGCTGCCCTGGACGGCCCCGGCGACCGGACCCGTGCCGCCGCGGAGATGTCCATGGCGTACGCCGCATCCGGACACGACGCCGAGGCCCGCAGACTGGCGCACGAAGCGGCGCGCTCCGCGACGGACGACCTCGCCGACGGTGCCTGGGCCGTCGCCGCGCAGGCGTTGGGCCGCGCGGGGGAGGGGGCGGCGGCCGTGGACCTCATCGCCCGGACGAAGCCGTCGGAGCGTGCCCGATGGGCCGTGTGGAGGCAGCGGGCCGGACGAGCACGCGTCGTGGTCGCCGCCGGGCTGGCCGCTCACGACCCGGCCGCGGCGGGCCGGATCGTGGACGAGGCGAGGGAGCGGCTGGACGCGACCAAGGACCTGCCGGGCCGACTGGCAGCCCTGCTTCCCGAGCTCGGCCTGCTCGTAGCCGCTGCCGCCCGAGCGGACGCGCCCTGCCGAGAACGGCTCGGCGAGGCGATCGACGGGGCCCGGGCGTACGCGGGGGAAGCGCCGCAGGAGTGGCAGGCCCGGACGCTCCTCGTGGACGCCGTACTGCGGGTCGGCGAGGGCCGGGACGTCCAGGTCCAGCTGGACGGGCTCGCGCGGGACAGCCGCATCGGCCATCAGGGCCAGTTCCCGACGGCCGGTCTCGCCGTGCTCCACGCACTGCTCGGCGACACCGGCGCAGCATGGCGGGTGGCGGACGGTACCGCGGAACCGGAGCGCCGCGCGGCGGCGTTCACGGCGGTCGCGGGGCACCTGGCCCGGATCCCCGCCCGCCCGGCACCCCCCACCGACGACACCGGCCCGGACGCGTTCACCCAGACGCTGCGGGCCCTGGCCCTGGCCGCGTCACCCGCCTCAGCCCCCGACATCCCGGCGGCCGGCGGCTTCCTGCGCGAGGCGCTGCAAGGCCCCCACTGGTACAGCGCATTGCCCGTACTCGCGGAGATCGCCCCGGAAGCGACATCGCAGATCCGCGACATCACCTTCGCGCACCTGGGCCTCGCGGCCGCCTATCCGACGGCCCGTTCCAGCGCCTCCAGGACCGTGTCGCGGAACAGGGTGGCCTTGTAGCCCGTCTGGGGGAGGGGGCGGCAGCGGGGCAGGACCTTCGCGGCCGCCGCGGCGAGGGTTGCGGGGGTGGCTTCGCGGCCCGTCAGGGCGGTTTCGACCTCCGGGAGGCGGAGCGGGACGCGGGCCACGCCGCCCGCCGCGACGGCGGCGTGGGTGATGGTGGTGCCGTCGAGGGTGAGGCGGGCGGTGGCTTCGACCAGGGGCCATTCGGCGTGGGCCCGGCTGGTGGCGCGGTGGTAGGCGGCGCGTTCGCCGGGCAGGGGGGCGGGGAGGCGGACCGCGGTGAGGATGCGGTCCGGCGGCAGGAGGTGGTCGGAGTGGAAGAGGTGGTCGCCGTTGCCGTACAGGTCGGCGACGGGGCGCGGGGACTCGCCGTTGATCTCGGCCTCGGCGTCGTAGGTGAGCAGGGCCATGGCGAGGGTGGACGGGTGCGGGGTGACGCAGGGGCCGTCGCCGGCGACCACGCCGAAGTGGTGGTCGCCCTCGCGCGCCGGGCAGCCGGTGCCGCCCTTCTGGAGGCAGCTGAGGTGCGGATTGCGGTAGTACCAGCAGCGGTTGCGCTGGAGGAGGTTGCCGCCCAGGGTGCCGGCGGCGCGGATCTGCGGGGTTGCCGCGGCCCCGGCGGATGCCGCGAGGGCCGGCCAGCCGGCGCGGACCTGGGGGTCGGTGGCCAGGGTGGCGAGGGTGGTCAGGGCGCCGATGCGCAGGCCGCCGCCGGGCAGTGGGGTGGTGCCGCGCAGGTGGCCGGCGCCGCCGAGGTCGGTGAACGGGCCGGGGGAGACGCCGCTGCGCTGGCGGGCGGTGGTGTCGGTGCCGCCGGCGCGCAGTTCCCCGCCGCGGGCCAGGACGGCGGCCGAGAGGTCGGTGAGGGCGGGTTCGGTGCTCACGTACCCAGTCCTTCCAGGAGCCGGTCGGGGCGGATGGGCATGTCGTACGGGCGCCAGCCGGTCGCGTCGCGGACCGCGTTGGCCAGGCACGCCGCCGTGGGCAGGGTGGCGATCTCGCCGAGGCCGACACCGCCGCCGGGCACGTGCTCGAAGCCCTCCTGGTGGAAGTGGACGGTGATCTCGGGGGTGTCGCCGATGCCGGGGATGCGGTAGTCCTCCAGGTTGTCGGTCAGCACCCGGCCGGTCGCCGGGTCGCTGCGCCGCTCCTCGAACAGGGCGTAGCCGATGCCCTGCACCACCGCGCCCTCGCACTGGCTGCGGGCGAGGCGGTCCTCGTGGATGCGGCCCGCGGCGATACCGCTCCACACGCGCAGCGGACGGATCCGGCCGAGCCGGGTGTCCACCTCGACCTCGGCGACCTGCACCGATCCGGTGAAGCCGCGGCCGATCGCCACACCGCCCAGGGTGAAGGGGACCGCGAAGCCGCGGTGGTCGCGGGGGCGCCGGCCGGTCACCCGTACGCCGTCCGCCGCGTTCAGCCGGGCGGAGACGTCACCGCCGCCGAGGGCTTCGCGCAGCCGGGCGGCGGCGTCCGCGGCGGCCGGTACGAGGGAGGGCGTGGTCCGGCTGCCGCCGGAGGTCGGCCCGTGGACGGCGTCGCTCCGGCCGACCTCGGCCCGTACCCGGTCCTCCGCCACGCCGAGTCCCTCGGCGACGGCCCGGCGCAGCACCGTACGCGAGCCCGTGCCCATGTCCTGGACGGCGCAGCGGGCGACGACGATCCCGTCCTCGACGGTGAGTTCGACCTCGGTGACGGGATCGAGGAAGTACAGCCAGTTGGCCGCGGCGACACCGACGCCGCGGCGGAAGCGCCCGGTGCCGCCGCGGGGGCCCGACCAGAGCGGGAGGGCGGCGGCCAGGTCGTAGAGGGCGTGCCGTTTGGGGTTGCCGTCCCAGCGGCGGCGCAGGGCGATCGGGTCCTGGCCGAGCCGGTGGGCCATCTCGTCGACGGCCTGCTCCAGGGCCCAGCACATCGTGGGCCCGCCCGGTCCGCGGAACGGGGCGCCCGGCGGCCGGTGGGTGACCGCGTCGAAGTCGCGCAGGCGGCGCGGGGCCTTGCCGTACATGAACCGGGCCAGCGCCGCCACGGAGCCGCCGACCGAGACCCCGCCGTCGCTGTCCACGTCCATGGCCAGCGCGCTCAGCTCGCCCGCATCGTCCGCGGCCATCGCGAGCCGGATCCGGGTGCCGGGCCGGTATCCGCCGTCCGTGAGCTCCTCGTCCCGGTCCAGGACCACCCGTACGGGGGCGTCGTGCAGCCGGGCCAGCTCCACGGCGGCGACGACGTCCGAGGTCAGGCCCATCTTGCAGCCGAAGCCGCCACCGACGTGGACGGCCCGTGCCACCACCTTCTCGACGGGCACGCCGAAGCGTTCGGCGGCGAGTTCGGCCGTGTGCTTCACGGACTGGGTGGACACCTCCAGATGGAGGGTGCCGTCGATCCAGTGGGCCAGACAGGCGTGCGGTTCGAGCGGGGTGTGGGTCTGGGCGGCGGTGGTGAACACGCCCTCCACCAGCCGCTCCGGGTCGCGGCTGCGGACCTCGGTGATCCGGCGTACGGCGGCGGCGGGGCGCCTGCTCATGGAGGACGGGCCGCGCAGGTTGCCGCGCCAGCGGGAGGGCAGCAGCTGCGGGGTCTCGCCGGCGCCCGGCGCCGCCTTGCGCGCCGCCTTGTCCTCGTAGACGAGCGGGCCCTCGCCGGTGCGGGCGTGGCGTAGGTCGAGGGCCGCCGGCAGCACTTCGTAGTCCACCGCGACCCGCGCGGCGGCCGCCCGCGCGGAGGCGCGGTCCGGCGCGGCGACCGCGGCCACCGGCTGGCCGACGTAGCGCACCACACCGTCGGGGGGCAGCAGCGGCACCAGCGGGAGGTCCCCGGCCTCCAGGGAACGTACGTGGGCGTGGGCGTGCGGCGAACGGATGATCACCCCCTCCAGGAGCCCTTCGGGGCGCAGGTCGGTGGTGTACCGGGCCGAACCGTCGGCCTTCTGCGGAGCCTCGGCGCGCGGCACGGCCGCCTCCGCCTCCGCCTTGTCGTAGTCGCCCGCGCAGGCGGCGGCCACCGCGCTGAAGATCCCCTCGTACGCGCCGCAGCGGCACAGGTGCCCCGCCAGCGCGTCCGCGATCTGCTCCCGGTTCGGCCGGCTGCGGCCGTGCGCGGCCCGCCACCGCTCGAAGAACGCCGACGCCTCGACCACGAAGCCGGGGGTGCAGTAGCCGCACTGCAGGGCGTCCTCACCGGCGAAGGCACGCCCCACGGGGTGACCGGCCAGGCCCTCCACCGTCGTCACCCGCCTGCCGGACAGCGCGACCGCCGGGGTCAGGCAGGACACCCGGGGCTCACCGTCGACCTGGATCGTGCAGGCCCCGCACACCCCGCCCGAGCAGACCAGCTTGGTACCGGTCAGCCCGAGCCGGTCGCGGACCACCTCGACGGCGGCCGGGTCGTCGTCCACGTCCACCGAGCGCCGGGCGCCATTGACCTCGAACTCCACGAGACGTACTCCTCAGCCGTGGGGTGGCGACCGCCGAGCCGCGCGCTCACCTTCACGCTCCTTGATATCCCGCGCAGGGGGCCGGCGCAGTTCGGCGCGCGGCCGGCCGGGCGTGCGTCACCCGGGGCTGCGGGGGAGCCGCTGCTACCGGGGAGCGGGGAACGAGTAGGTGGCGGTTCCCCTGAAGTACGTGCCGTCGTCGAGCTTGCCGAGCTCGAACTCGTAGGTTCCCGGCGGCTCGTTGCCGAAGACGACCCTTTCACCGGCGCGGCACTTGACGGTCTCGCTGCCCACGTCGTAGTTGAAGCCGTCGGTGCGGCGCAGCAGCACGGTCATGTCCTTCTTGGGCCGGTCGCACTCCTTGACGGTGAAGTGGATCTCGCCGCGGCTGATGTCGAACTCCGGCGTCTTCCACAGGTGCGTGTAGTCGAAGCGGACCGTCCGGCTGGCCGCATGCGCCGGGGCCGCCTGCGTGAGGGCGAGAGCGGCGGCGCAGCAGGCGGTCAGGGCGAGGCGCGCCAGACGCGGTGTTGCACTACGAGAACGGAGCATGTGGCCCTCTCTCTGTAGATACGTACGATTCGTGGGCCCATCGTCCCGGGCTGGACACGAGCGGGCTATCACGCGCGCAGGTGACAGCACCACGGCGTCGTTGACCGGCCGCGACCGTCGTTGCGATCAGTCCTGGGCGCCGACCACGACTTCGTCGATCCCGGAGTCCGGGCGGAGGCACCTGTCGAACACCGGGGCCATGGATCGACCTGCGCTGACGTCACCCGCGCCCGGACGGACGGACGGCCGGACCGGGGCGTCTGCCGCCGCCGGGACGCCGCCCGCGTGCTCGCGTGGGCCCTCAACAGCTCCGCGCTGCTGGCCTGCTCTGGCCCAGGCTGGTCTCGTTCGGGGCGACGGGGTGCGTCGGCGCCTCCATAGAAGAGCGGATTGGAAGGATTGCCCGATTCGGTGAAAGTGCTCGAGAAAGAGGCATCTCCTAGATAGAGTCGCTGGTCAGGAAGCCTGCTCCCCGCGCCCGCGGGGATGAACCCTCGGGCAGAAGGCCGGCCACCGCCGCCCACGTCTGCTCCCCGCGCCCGCGGGGATGAACCCGCATCTGGCATCCGGTCGCGGACCCTGAGCACTGCTCCCCGCGCCTGCGGGGATGAACCCGACTTCGTACGGGTCGCCGAGGGCGGCGCGTCGACCGCCTCGGAGGGGAAGCCCCGCAGCAGTGGTTGTATGGCTCTGGTGCCAGGACATTGCAGCCGAGCTGGGGTTGCCGCGCGTGGGGCCAGGCTGAGGGGGTGCCGGCCGGCCCCCGGAGGGGCCGGGACGGGTCAGTCCTTGTACCAGCCGAACGCGCCGGCATCCTCGGGCCAGTCGAAGGACTGGTGCAGGGCCACGAGCGCGGTGATCAGGCGGGGGTCGAGGTCTCCGGCCCGCGCGCGGTAGTTCTCGGCCATGCCGTGGAAGACCAGGCGTACGCGGCCCGAGGTGTCGCGCCAGGTGATCCGGCGGGGATGGCGGAAGCTGGCGTCGTCCTCGGCCATGAAGGCGGCTATCGCGCATATCCAGCTCAGCAGCAGCCCCGTCGGCCACCACACGGCCCACCACACCAGGCGGCCCTGGCGGCCGCGCAGGGCCGGCCCGTGGACCGGTTCCAGCGTCCACCGTGCCCGGCAGATCCGGAAGGCGGGGCGGCGACGGTACGTGACCCGGCCCAACGGGACGCCGTGGTGGTCCTCGACGCGGTAGACGGTGGGCTGCCCGGTCGTCCGCGAGCCGGCCTGTTCGGTGCGTACGTACGCGAAGGGGATGCCGCCGTCGGCGAGGACGCGGAAGGAGCGGGTCTCGGGATACATGTCGTGCTCGGGGCCGTAGGCGTCGCGATTCAGCCAGCCCGCGCCGGTCTCCCCGCCGTTGCTCTCCTTGCGGACCACGAGGGCCACAGGCTCCCGGTAGTTCACCTTGTACTTTGCTGGGCCCCAGGTCATGGCCTCCCCTTCCGTGTTGCTGCGGTGCGGCCATCATGGTCTCACCACCTGGCTGTAATCGATCTTCGGTGGGCCGACGGGGGCCGGACGGGCGGTTCTCGGCCGTGGTCGTCGTCGTCGGCTGGCCGTCGGCGCGGTGGGTGCCGGGCCGGACCACTCCGGTGAGGCGAACCGGTCGCGGTGCGCGGACGCCAGGTGACGCTCTGAGGAGCGGAGTTGGTTGTTCGGGTGCCGGGCGGTCCAGCCTGGCGTCTGCGGGCCCGGTCCGGTGGTGCGGGTGCGGAGGTTGTCGCCGGGGCCTGGGACGCCGCCGGTGGCCCCCGTCCGGCCACAGCGCCACAGGGCGGGCAGGCCGTACGTGCCGGGGCTGCGTCCGGGGCCGGCGGTCAGGCCTCTTCGTTCAGGTCGTTCTCGTCGTGCAGGCGTCGGTCGAGGTCGGCGGCCCAGTGCTGGGCCCAGGTGCGGAGTTCGGCGGTCTCGTCCTCGGTGAGGCCGTAGGCGGCGAATTCCTCGTCGTCGGCCCAGTCGATGCCGGTGAGGCGGTCGCGGAGGTCTTCGAGGCGGAAGTCGTCGCGGCCGTGGCGTTCGCCGAGGCGTTCGAGGTCGTGGGTGGTGCGGTGGCGGGACGCGGCGCGGACGTCGATGAAGTCGCGTGCCGCGCCGCGGTCGGCGAGGGCGCGGACCTTGGTGCCGATCACCGAGTCGAAGGCCAGGACGGGGCCGTACTCGGTCTGGGCCGGCGGGGTCCAGAAGTGCTCCTTGAGGACGTCGACCTCGCAGTCCTCGCCCGTCTGCGGGTCGGTGGCCATCAGGCGGGCGGAGAGCACGTCGACGTCGATGACGCGTACGCGCCAGCCGCGTGCGGTGAGCTCGTGTTCGAGGCTGCCGACGATCTCGGACATGGGGGCGGGGTTCTCGGTGGCCACGTCGAGGTCCTGGCTGAGGCGGTCGACGAGGCCGTGGGCCTGGACCGCGTAGCCGCCGGTGAGGACGAGCGGGTACGGGGCGCCGATGTCGATCACCGCGGCAAGGAGGCGCCGGTGCAGGCCGCTGAGGTTCACGCGGGGGCGGAGCCGGCCGGCCGGAGCTCGGGGAAGGCGTCCTCCCAGACCTGGCGCACGTGCCGGCTGACCAGCTTGCGCAGTACGGGCCACTGCTGCAGGAGCAGGTCGCGGTCGAGGAGCTTGACCAGGTCGTCACGCCCGCCCTCGGCCAGGACCGTGCGGTACAGGCCCATGCGCAGGCGGGGGCGGTCGAGGTCGTAGGCGCGCAGGCCGGACCAGGCGATGTGCAGGGGCAGCTCGACCACGCCGCGATCGGGCCCCACGAGCTCCTCCAACGAGGCGGGCAGCCGGCCCGCGTACCGGGCGTGCAGGACCTCGGCGGCCGAGGGCTGCGCCGGACCGGTGGGGGAGAGCGTGACCATGCGCCCGATTATCCCGTGTCCCGCCCGCCCCCGGTACCGCAAACACGGCACACCGCCCCACCGGCTACCGCGTGCGTCCCGCCACTGACGCAGCGTGGCTACGCCTCGGGGTATGGGTACACCGACGCCGGTGAGACCGGGGAGGGGGTCCTGACTGCAGACCTTCGAGCTCGGCGATGCCGGCTTCCGGCGGGATGGTCGCTGGACCGCGACAGCGGCCTTGGAGCGAGAGGGCCGGGTGCGGTGGTCTCGGGGGCGGATTGGGAGGATTGCCTGATTCGGCGAAAGTGCTCGAGAAGGAGGTATCCCCGGGATAGAGTCGCTGGTCAGACAGCCTGCTCCCCGCGCGTGCGGGGATGACCCCGAGTGCGGGGACATCCCGGCGCAAATTCCGTACCTGCTCCCCGCGCGTGCGGGGATGACCCCTCCTCACCCCCGTCAGTGCGGGAAGCGGAGACCTGCTCCCCGCGCGTGCGGGGATGACCCCAGTGCGCCACCGAGCCACTACATCCCGTAGTGCTGCTCCCCGCGCGTGCGGGGATGACCCCAACACGATCCAGAGCGCGAGCGGAGAAATGGGCTGCTCCCCGCGCGTGCGGGGATGACCCCGTTCCCGCGGTCCTGGTGACCGCGCACGTGTACTGTTCCCCGCGCGTGCGGGGATGACCCCGCCTACCGCGACGGCCGCGAGCTCGGCCGAATCTGCTCCCCGCGCCTGCGGGGATGAACCCGAGTTTGGGTAACCCAAACTCCTAGCTTGCTCCTGCTCCCCGCGCCCGCGGGGATCCGTCAGGGGCGGGTCGGGGCGCTTCGTTACCGCCCCCTGCCCTCGTTCCCCCGGGCCTCGTCCGTAGGCGCGCCGGGTTGCTCCTGACGCTGGGGTTGCCACGTGTGAGCCGGGAGGGATTCCGCCAGGGTGCTGAAGTGGCGCTGGTCGCGCCATGCCTCGCGGTTGCCGATCACGAAGAGGCGGCGTTTCGCGCGGCTCACCGCGACGTTGAGGAGGTTCGGGCGGGACGCCGCCCAGGCGCGGGCGCCCGCGCGGCGGGGGTCGGTGCCCAGGACCAGGATGACCACGTCGGCCTCCTTGCCCTGGGTCGTGTGCACCGTTCCCACCCGCTCGCCCGGCACCAGGTCCCGGCAGGCCCGCTTCGCGCCCGCCACGACCTGCCGGAACGGGCTGATCACGAACACGTCCCGGGCCAGGTCCACGCCGCCCTCCTCGCGCAGCCGTTCCAGTACCCGCCGCAGGGCGCGGCCCTCCTCCGGGATCCAGTGGCCGTCCGCCTGCGCCCCGGCGACGTCGACCCAGCTGCTGGCCGGCCGGTAGACGTACGGTTCGCGGGTGCCCGCGTCGACGCCCTGGACCATCAGGCCGTCGTAGGCGATGGCGTTGCTGACCGAGAACATCGGATCGTCGCACCGCCGGTGCACCCGCAGCGGCGAGCCGACCCACACCTCGTGCCCTCCACCCGGCAGTTCGGCGGGCAGCAGCGTGCCGTAGCGGTTCGCGCGGTCGGCGAGCTGCTGCACCGACGTACGCCCGGGCGCCCACTCCTCCGCGACGCCGAAGTCGTCGCGCAGCGCCCGCTGCGCCGTCCACGGCAGCACCACGACCGGCTCCAGCTGCAGCGGGTCGCCGACGACGACCGTACGCCGGGCACGCCACATGCCGCCCACCGCCATCTGCGGCGTCGCCTGCCCGGCCTCGTCGACGAACAGCCAGCCCAGCGCCTGCGGCCCGAGCCGCCCGAAGACCCGGTCGAGCGAGGCGAACGTCGTCGACACGACCGGGACCAGCAGGAACAGGCTCTGCCAGGCGGCCCGCAGGTGCGTCTCGGGCACGGTGTGCGGGACAGCGCCGGTGACGGCGTCCATGGCGGCCATCAGGTTGGCGTACATGGTGCGGGCCGTGCAGCGCAGGAAGGCCTGGTGGAGGTGGAGGGCGGCGAGGAACAGTTCGGTACGGGCCGCCGTGATCTCCGGGTCCGACCAGGGCGCGGAGCGCTCGCGCAGGGAGTCGTCCGTGAGCCAGGACTCCTCCGGTACGAAGCCCTCCCACCGGGCGCGGGCCGCGGCGATCGCCCGCTCCGCCCGTTCGGCGCGGGCGCCGGCCGCCTCCGCCGCCTGCTGGCCTGCGCGCAGGCGCGCCTCGGCCGCGCCCACGGCCGCCCGTACGCCGTCCAGGTGCGCCTGCGCCGCCTCGCGCGCCTGCCGCGCGGTGGCGACCGCCCCCGCGGCCTCCGCCTCCTGCGCGTGCCAGTCGCGGGCGGCGCGGCCCAGGGTGAAGAGGCTGACGGTGAAACCGGGCCGCCGGGCCAGATGGGCCTGATGGGTGTGCTCGGCGTCCGCCAGGGACTGCTGTACGCCGCCCAGCGCGGCCTCCGCGGGCGCCAGCGCCTCCCGGGCCCGGGCCACGGCCGCGGTGTCCTGACCCACCGCGTCCTGGGCGCGGCGCAGCGCCTCGTACGCGGCGGCGCGGTCGGTGAAGGCGGCGGCGGCCTCCGACCGCTCCGCGCGCAGCCGTTCGACCTCGGCGAGCGCGGCCCCGAACCGTTTCCTGCCCTCGCTCCACACACCGGTCTGCGGGGTGTCGCGCCACTGGCGCAGGAGGTGGGAGAGGCCGTTGCCGCTGTCGATCCAGGCGTTGGGCCGTCCACCACGACGGCTCTGCGGCGGGACGGACGGGACGGGCGACGCCGGGGGAGAGGCATTGGCGTCCGTCCGGCGGTACTTGCCGTGCCAGAAGCGGTTGACGAACTCCAGGCGGTTGCGCTTGCTGCCCAGCCGGGCGGCGACCGCGCCCCACGCCGGATCGCCCTTGAGGAGCCGGGTGGCCTGCTCGGCGAAGTAGTCGGCGTCCTCGCGCCACGGCTCGCCGAGGGCGGCGCGGGCGGGGATCTCGGTGGAGATGTTCTCGACGGCCCCGTTGTTGGCGGAGGCGACGACCATCTCGAAGCCCGTGAACTCGGGCCGCAGCGGGGTGACCGTACGGGTGTAGTCGCCGCTCTTCCACACGTACGGGGCCGCGCCCCGGTCGAAGGCCTCGGACGGCAGCCGCAGCGCGGCCAGGCGGCCGGCCCGCTCGACGACGGCCGCGGCGAAGCAGTCGCGCAGCATGGTGGTCTTGCCGGTGCCGGGCGGGCCGTTGACGGCGAAGATCCCGGCGCCCGGCGCCAGCTCGGCGTGCACGGCGTTGACGGCGAACTGCTGGCTCAGCGCGAGCGCGTGCCGGGCATCCGCCGGCCAGCGGCCCGCGGGGGTGCGGTCCGGGCTCACACCGGCCAGGGCCGCCTCGGGGTGCCGGCGCAGGTCGGTACGCAGGGACGGGTCGAAGGCGGCGGACGGGGTGAGGTACGCGGCGAGACCCGGGCCGGGATCGCTGCGTTCGAGGGCGCGGGCCACCCGGTCGAGGTCGGCGGCGATGAAACTGTTGAGGAAGTCCTGCTGGTCGGCGTTGCCCGCCCCCTCCGCCTGGTCCAGGCGCACGGCCACGCTGCGCACCCGCACCCCGGCCGGAGCCAGGGCCACGGACACGCCCCAGGCGCGGGCCAGCTCGCCGGTGAACTCCAGCAGGTGCGCGGCGGACACCACACCGGCCCCGACGGGGGAGTCCCCGTCCCCGGCGTCACCGTCAGCCACCCCACCGGGCCCACCGTACCCACCGGGCTCACCGAGCTCCCCGGCCAGCGTCCCCCAGGCACCGGCCTCCTCCTCGAACCCGTCGAGCCATCCACGGCTGCCGGGCCCGGGCGTGACGGCCCGGCCGGTGGCCCAGGCGCAGGACGAGAACACGGGGGAGTCCAGCAGCAGCCGGCCCTCGTCGGTGACGGTCAGCGCGAACAGCGCGGTCTCACCGTCCATCCGGCCGTCGTGGTCCTCGCCGCTCTCCCCGAAGACGTCGAGCAGGGTGTCACGTACGGCACTGAGGGCGAACGCCCCGCCGTAGACGACGTGCTGCCACCCGTACCCGGGCTCCAGCGGCACCGACCGCAGCGGATGCCCCGCCTCCCAGGGCGCCGGCTCCCCGGGCACGGCCGCGTACACCCGCTCCCGGACGGAGACGCCCGGGATCTTCTGCGGACTGAACAACTCGACGGCCCGCCAGTACCCCACGACCCCGCTCCGCCGCCGGCGCTCGCCCCCCATAACGCCCACTCCTGTCATCGGTGATCACTATGTGGCACCTTACGGGGGCCGATGACGGCACGTCAGGCGGTTGCCACGTCCGCACCGCGGCACCGGCGGGGAAGACCGGGAGGTCACACCGGGGCGTTCCAGGCCGTCCCCAGCCCGTCCAGCCACGCGGGCGGCAGCTCCGCCGCGTCCCACTCGTCCCGCAGGGCCTGCGGCGCGGCGACGAGCCGCTCCAGCACGGCGATGCTCGTCACGGAGTGCACGAGCGAGTAACGGCCGTGCACAGTGACGGCGCTGCCCGGCCCGAACGCCGCGAACAACTGCTTCAGCCGGGCCCGGTGGGCCGCGGCGAACGCCGTCAGCCGGCCGGCGTACCCGGCCCGCTGCCGGGGGCTCATCGTGCCGAGGACCGCGGTGAGCACCTCTTCGGTCACCTCGGGATCCAGCTCCGAGACCGTGGTGAACGACAGGTACAGGGGCGTGACCGCCACCCGAGCCCGCTCCACCTCCACCCGCCCCGCCCGCGGCCACGGCCCGGCCGGGGCCTGCTCCCCGCCCGCCCCGACGACCTCCAGCAGGGCCCGCTCGGCGACCCCGCCGAGCCCCTCCAGAAGCTCCCCGACACCATCGCGCCAGCCCGACTCGTAGGCCTCGCCCCGGCCCCCCGGCGCCGTCGCCCCGACCCGGCTCAGCTCCTCGTGCGCCAGAGCCAGCGCCCCCGCCTCGACGAGCCCGATCAGTTCCCCCGCGTCGGCTCCGGGCACCCCCGCCCGGGCGAGGAGCTGCAGCAGCGTCGTCCTCGCGTTGTCGACACTGACCTCGTCCGGCCACTGCCGTCCCTCGTCGGCCGCGCTCATCGAGTCCTCCTCATCGTTCGGATCGTGCGGTGCACACACAAGATCGCTCCCTGCGATGGTCCAACGCCCGACACCGGGCCTGCGCTCCCGCAAGCGCGGCCCGAACCGGGACGAAGAACGAGTCGGCTGCCATCCTGACAGCGCCCGGGCGCCACACCGCCGGTGACCGACCCACGCCGACCCCCGGGTCGGCACGGCCCGCACCGACGACGGTGTCCTCCCGCGCTCTTCGCGGGGGAAGCAGCCGGTCATCGCGAGTACGGGTGAGTCAGTGCCGCGGGCCAGGACCCCCCGCGGCCTCCTCCGCCTCCAGGTGCAGGTGGCTGAAGACGATGTCCCGGATCCGCCCCACCGCCTGAGGCGCGATGCGGACCAGTGCCGGGAGGGCGTGGTGCCAGCCGCCGTCCGTGAGGGCCTTCGCCACGAAGCCGTGTGCCTGCTCCGCGGCCCCGGAAGTGACGGGCGGCAGCAGCGACACGGCGAGCGAGCGCAGCGTCTTCGTGAAGGCGGTGTCCGCGCCCCATGACGTCAGATGCGCGTTCTCCGGGGTTGCCACGAGGTACCCGGCGACCGCTGCGTAGGCTTCCGCCCTGCCGTCGGGAGCGTTGTGACCCGCCGCGACCCGCCGCGCGGCGTCGTGGTCGCCGAGCGCGGCGTACGTGAGGGCGATGCCCGCCGTCGGAAGCTCCCACGGAGGCACGCTCCGGCTGTCGCGCTCCCACGCGTCCAGCAGCCGGAGGGCTTCCGGCCGTTGGGGCTCGCCTTCCAGGACGGCCACCACCAGGACGTCCGGGCAGTCCAGCCCCCGTCCCTCCGAAGCCCGTCCCGCGGACCACTCCTCTCCGACGGCCTGCAGGAGCCTCGCCCCGCACGCGTCGTCCGCGTCACCGATCGCCGCGATGAGGGTCCCGAGTGCGACGATCGGGCCGATGTCTGCGGAGGGGTCGGGGCCCTGTGTCTTGATGCGTGCCAGCTCCGCTTCGACGAGTTCCGCCGCGGTCACGGCATCGTGGCGGCGCAGCCCCGCCGCCACGAGTACGGTCTCGTACCGTCTGCCGGAGCCGTCCGGCTTGCCCAGCCCCGCGATCAGTTCCAGTGCGCGTTCGCCTTCTCCCGCACACGCCAGGGCGTACGCCGCCGCCCTCGTCTCGTCCCCCGCGAACAAGTTCTGAGGGATGTGACGGATGCGGCGGCCGCGCTCGGCGCGCGTCTCCCGGGCCAGGTCCGCCGCCTCGTGTGCCAGAGGCCGCGCGAGGGTGAGGTTCCCCGCGTCGGCCAGGGCGATGGCCACGGCTGCCAGAGCCCGCGCCCGTTCGGTGGGGGAGCGCAAGCCCCTCGCCAGCCGTGTGCCGTCGGCAGGCAGGCCTACCGCGGCGAGCCCGGCGGACAGCGTCACCAGCTTCGTCTCCCACACACTGTCGCGGCGGATGGTGACGGAGGCCTCCAGCGCCTCGTCCAGGCGGCGCGACGCCTCACCTGCCCGGCCCTGTTCCGCGAGGTCGCGGGCCTCCCGGGCCAGGACCTCCGCACGCGTCTTCCCCGCTCCGCGCGGTACCCCCTCGAGCGCGGCCCGCGCGCCGGCGAGTACGTCCCTGCCGAACCAGCCCGTCCCCAGGTCCTCGGAAACGCCTTCGACGAGCCGCCGGGCGTCGTCCACAGCGCCGGTGGCCACCCGGGCGTACGCCACGGCCGTCAGCATCAGGTCGGGGTCGGTGTGCAGGTAGGTCCTGTCCGCCCGGAACTCCGTGTGCAGGGAGCTCAGCCCCGCTTCCAGCGTGCCGGCGGCCTGCCGGGCCAGCTCCGCCGCCTCGTCCGGGCGTACGCCGGCCAGCGCCAGGGCGGCGTTCGCCACCGCGGTGACCGACCGCAGCCCGGGCGGAGCGGTACGGGCGTAGTCGCTGATGCGCGCGTACATCCTGGCCGCCCGCACCGAGTCGGGCGGTCCCGCGGCCAGGGCGATCGCCGACCACGCCGCGACGGCCGCGGCGGACTCCGCGTGCTGGCCGGCCAGTACCTCCTCGGCCAGCACCTCGGCCTGATCGAGGAGTTCCTCGGCCAGCTCCGGGTGCCGGCGGCGGGCGGCCCCGGCCGCCTCCGCCATCGTCGTGCACGGGAACGCGCTGTCACCGAGCACGGAGTAGGGGCGCAATGTGCCGAGCAGATCCCGTCCTTCCCGCTCCTGCCCGACCGCGATCAGTGCCACGGCGGCCTCGGCGGCGGCCACCTCGGCCTCGTGTTCGTCGCCGTTCGTCGGCGCCGACTCCTGGCGGACCCGATCGGCCCAGCGGGCGGCCTCCCTCGCGGTTTCGACGGCCCGCTCGTCGTCCACGCCCGCCAGCGCCCGGGCCACCCTCGCGAGATGGACGGCCTTGCCATCCGGGTACGGGGAGGTGAGCGCGAGGTCCTTGGCACGCTGCCACTGGCCCAGCGTGGCGAACGCCACCGGGATGTCCGACGGCAGCCCCCGGGCGCTGTGCGTGAGCACCTCCCGGGACACCGCGAGCGCTGCCCGGGTGGCCAGGTCGTCCGCGGCGTCCCGCTCCACCAGCCGGCTCGCCAGTTCGACCTCCGACACCGCCGTGTCGACGGATGCCCGGCCCAGCAGGGCCTGCTGGCGACGCGGATCGAGGACGAGCTCCGCCAGCCGCCCGGTGGAGCCGTCGGCGCGCCGCAGCATGCGCGGGTAGTCGTACAGGAGGTAGGAGGGGGTGTCCGGGGGCCACCCCTTGGCCCGGTAGGCGTCCGCCCAGCCGTGCAGTTGCGCCTGGTACCGGATTACCGCCGCTCTGCCCAGCTTGGTCAGGGCCTCCCGGTGCAGCTCCGTGTGGCCCAGTACCTGCGTCTGCCGGCCGTCGTGTGCCGGTGTCGGTGGACGAACGCCGTCCCCGTCCCCCGGGAGGAAGCTGCGGCCGGTGACGCCGCGCAGGAGCACGTCCACCTCGTACGGCGGCGCGTCGACCAGCTCCGCCAGGTCGTCGGCCGTCAGCCCGCCCTCGGAGACCGTCACCAGGCCCAGGACGTCGCGTCCGAGGGGCGCGCCGCCCAGCAGCTTGTGCAGCTCCTGCCGGGCCCGGGCGCTGATGTCCGAGGCGAAGGGGGACGAGGCCAAGGGGCGGACGATCCCCGCCCGGCGCAGCGGGTGCTCCGGATGGACACCGTCGGGGACGGGCGGGTTGGGGCGGCCCGCGACGATCACCCGCATGCCGACGGGCGGGACCCGCGGCAGCAGCGCGGCGATGCTGAGGCCGTCCGGACCGGACCCCCGGTCCTCGTCGAGACCGTCCACGACCAGGACCAGCCGCCGTCCGCGCGATCGGCACACCTCGGCGGCGGCCGTGAAGAGCCCGGGGAACTCCTGCCCGCCGCCGTGACGGGACGCCGCCGGGTCCTGACCGGCCAGCACGGCCAGTTGCGGGTTGACCGTCTGGAGGAAGGAGTCACGGTCGTTGTTGCCGAGATGATCGCCGATGAAGCAGCTCACGAAGTCGACGCCGGGCGGACGGTGACGCAGCACCAGCTCGGCCATCAGCGCGGACTTGCCCGCCCAGGGCCCGGCCTGCCACCACGCGTACCGCGGTGCGGCGTCGTCCGGGGCGGTGCAGAAGCCCTCCAGCTCCCGCAGCTCGGCCTCCCGGTCGAACAGCCGGTCGGGCAGGACGCACTGCTCGATCCACGCGTGATGGTTACGGAAGACACCGTAGAGGTCCTCGGATCCGGCGCCGTCCGGGCCGGACCGGGTCCCGGACCGTGGGGCGCGTCCGGGCTGTGCCTGATCGAGAAGGTCCCGCCAGTAGCGCTCGCCGAGGGTTTCCCCGGCCCACGTACTCCAGACCCGGACAGCGGCGATCAGCTGCTCACTGCTGGAGGGGTCCGGCACCTTCGCCCTGGTCGAGTCCTCGGGAATCCACTCGCCGATCCGCCGGTCGAGCCCAGCGTGCCCGGCGAGGCGGGCGACCTCCCGCCGCGAAGCAGAAGCACGGCTCTTCCTCCGCGCGGACGTGGCCTTGACCTCCAAGGTACGCAGCGCCTCGTACAGCACACGGGCCCCACTCGCCCTCATCATCTCGCCCCCGACTCCCGGCCGCCCACGCCTGCCCGCCCTGCCCGCCCGCCCGCCCGCAGCAGGCAGTGCGGGCACCTCGCTGACCTGCACGGTAGCGGCCGATCTCCCGCACCGCCCGCCCTTTCGGACAACGCACCCTCTCCCTCCGCAACCTGACTAGGACGCCGCAGCCACACGGGCCGGGCCGAACCCGCCAGGGGGAAAAGAAGATGCTGAAGACCACGACACGAACCGCCCGCCGACTGAGCCGAGCAGCCCTGTTCAGCCTGGTACGCGGCGCCTCCTACGCCATGGGCGCCTCGCTCACCGGCTACGCCATCTGGTGGCTGCAACACTGACGCCCGACACTGCAACAACGCGTGGAACCAGGTGTGGTGCCGCACCTCGGCCTGAGCCCCCGACATAGGGCGAGGGCGACAGAGCGGGGCCCGGAGAACCGGGCCCCGCCCGTCTGCCACCGCATCATGACCGGCCCGACGGGGGTCGGCCGTCAGCCTCTCGGCAGCGCGTCCCCCGCCGGTCGGCGGCGCAGGGGGGACCATCTGGGGCGCGCAGGCGCGGGAGGTTCGAGGGCGGAGCGCAGCGCCTCGTGGAAGGCTCTCAGGGCTTCGGTCATCCGGGCGTCGTCGCCGTGGTGCCTCGCCGCGGCCGTGAAGACCGTATTGGCAGCGGGCCCGAGATCCTCCCGCCGGAGCAGCGGCGCGACTGCCGTGCCCAGCCGCGCGAGGGGCGCGGCAAGTGCGGCTGCGGAGACCCCGCTCTCGTGATCCCAGCTGTAGACGGTCCGGGCAGCCTCCCCAGAGGCAGCCAAGAGTGCCGGCGCGCCCGTCCGGCCTGCCAGCGCGTAGGTGATGCTTCCGTGGGCGAGAGCGCGGAGGGCGACCCTGCCGCGTGCTGCCCAACCTCCCCAGATGTGATCGTGCGTGTCCCCCGTGACCCGCAGCGCGAGCACGGCTGCCACCAGTTCATCGGCCTGGGCTTGGAGGGCTGCACGCTCCGCGGCGGCATCCTTACGGGCCTCCGCCTGGCGGTTGCGGCGCGCGGTCTCCCATGCGCCGAGGAACAGGAGCACCACGGTGCTGACCACCGTGACTCCTGTGCTGAGTAGAGCAGTGTCCATGTGCATCGGGACACCATCCGGGCCCGCCGGGTTCCCCGGTGACGGAATCCTCCGAACCGCGTCCCTCTCCGCTGGACGGGTGGGTCGGATCAACGCGCGTCATGGCCCTCCGGAGGCGTGGCCGGGCCGGGGAGTTGGTGTCGCCGGGGCGCCCGCGTGTCCGCGGCTCAGCAAGGTGCCGTGCGGCTCGGTGGATCGCACGAGAGCGATCCACCGAGCCGCAGCAGAGGCCCGCCTTCATGCACGGCAGGCCACGAGATCACCCGACGGAGCCGCCACCATCGAACCCACGCTTACCAAGATCGGTACGACAACGGCTCGTGATCGCGTCGCCCTTGAAGGTCCGTCCGCCCGCGGGTCAGGTGCGGCGACGGCTTCGGCGGCGCGTGGCGAGGAACGCAAGGGCTCCGGTGAGGAGCAGCCCGCTGCCGGTGAGGGCGAGAGGCACGGCGTTGCGGCTGCCGGTGCTGGCAAGGCCGGAGCTCTTCCCAGGGGTGGTACCGGAGCCTGGGGGCACGCGGCGGCGGGGCCCGGGGGACCCGGCCGCGTGCCCGCCGGGAGGGTGCGTCAGATCATGGAGAGCCGGTCCACCAGCAGTTCCACCCTCAGCTCGGTGTGCTCCGGCGGCAGCCGTCCCGACCGGGTCAGGGTCGCCACCCCGTGCAGGGCCGCCCAGAACGTCTCGGTGAACAGCCCCGGGTGGACGCCGTCCCCGGCAACCTCGCCGAGGCTCTCCAGCAGCGCGGCGAAGCTGTCCTTGAGAGGTGCCGGGGTGTCCTCCTGTGCGTACGCCAGGCCGCCGTCGAGCTGGAAGATGGCGTCGTAGACCGCCGGGTTGCGTGCGGCGAAGTCGAGGTAGGCGCGGGCGAGGGCGTACACCCGCTCGCGCGGGCCGTCCGCGGCGGCGGTCGCGGCGCGCACCGCCACGGCCAGCTCGGCGGCGCCCTCCAGGGCGACGGCGCCGATGATCTCCCGTTTGCCGCGGAAGTGGCTGTAGAGGACGGGCTGGCTGTACTCGATGCGCTCGGCGAGCCGGCGCGTGGTGACCGCGTCCCAGCCCTGCTGCTCGGCGAGTTCGCGGGCCGTCGCCACGATGAGGCGTTCGCGTTCCGCCCGTTCGCGCTGCTTGCGTTCCTGTACCGACATGATTCGATCCTAGCATCGCTAGACAACAGAGCGGCAGTAGTACTAGCGTTGCCTCATCACCTAGCAGCGCTAGATACCGAGAGGGTCATCATGTTCAACGCACTCGAGGTCGTCACCACCGTGGTCGTCGGCGTGATGGTGGGGGTGGAGTTCGCCGTCGCCTTCGTCATGAGCCGGATCCTCAACGCACTCCCCGACGACAGCCGCCAACTCGGCCACGCCCACGGGGGCCGGATGCTCGGCGCCGTGATGCCGGTCTGGTACATCGGCTCGCTCGTCCTCGTCGTGGTCTGGGCCATCGCCGGATGGCACCACCACGGCACCGGCCTCGTCGTCACCGCCGGCGCGCTGCTGATGCTCAGCGTGGTCATGTCGATCCTGCTGCTCGTCCCGATCAACAACCTGAACAAGACGTGGACCCCCGAGAACCGGCCCGCCGACTGGAAGCAGCAGCTGCACCGCTGGGAACGCTTCCACTACGTCCGCGTCGCCGTCATCATCGCCGCCTTCACCCTGCTCGTCGCCGCCCTCGTCTGACCCCGCGGGCCGGCCCCACGCGACTCGGCAAGCTCCACGAAGCTCACTCACCAGGCTCACTCACCAGGCTCACGAAGACTCGCAGGGAGAAGAACCATGTCGCTGAAGAAGATCAACACCGTCCTGGCCGCCACCTTCATCCTCTTCATCCTCTGGTTCGGGACGACGTACATCCTGAGCCCGGAGACGACGGCGCCGGGCTACGGCCTGCCGAGCTGGCCGTCCGGCGACGGCGACGGCTTCCTGATCATCAAGGGAATCCGCGACGTCGTCCTGGCCCTGGTCCTGGGCATCCTGCTGGTGACGGGCCACCGCCGGGCGCTGGGGTGGGTGCTACTGGTGGAGGCCCTCGCCGCGTACGGCGACATGACCAACGTGCTGGCACACCACGGCTCCGTGGCCACCGCGCTCGGCGTCCACGGCCTGACCGCGACGCTGATGGTGGTCAACGGCCTGCTGATCATGCGAGAGACCCGCAACGTCGCGGCCGCGACCGCTCCGGCCACGCCCGCCCCGCAGCCCGCCTGACGCCACCTCCGGCCGCGGCCGAAGACGGCTGCCAGCGGCTGCGCGCATTCGGCCTGATCCGCTTCGCCCGCCCCGTGCTTCGTAGCCGGGGCCCGCGTCGCATTCAGGGCACGCGATCTCGGTGCAACTGCCGGGGGTTCTGCGGCCGTTGCTAGGCTGACGGCCATGATCAAAGGCGGCCTGGCAGGCCGAATAGGCAGCATGGCGGGGGACAGCAGGCCGGAGCGCGTGCTGATCGCCGCCAGTTTCGTCAACCGGGTCGGCAACGGTCTGTTCAACGCGGCGTCGGCGCTCTATTTCACCTTGGTCGTGGGCCTGCCCGCGGTGCAGGTCGGCGCCGCGCTCACCATCGCCGGATTGATCGGCTTGTGCGCGGGGATACCCGGAGGGCATCTCGCCGACCGGCGCGGGGCGCGCACGGTCATAATGCTGGCCCTCGCGGTCCAGGCGATGTCGATGGCGGCTCTCGTCCTCGTCGAGAGCTGGGCCGCGCTCACGGTCATCGCGACGGTCGACCAGATCGCCGCGGCGGTTGGTGGGGCGGCCTGGGGCGCTCTGGTGGTCCGGGTCGGGGGTGATCGCCCGGCCCTGTTCCGGGCGAAGCTGCGCACCTTCGTCAACCTGGGCGTCATTCTCGGAACGGTGGGTGCCGGGCTGGCGCTGGCCGCGGACACCCGTGGCGCCTATGTCACGCTGATCCTCGGCAACGCGGCGAGCTTCGCCCTGTGCGCGGTGCTTCTGCTCCTGCTGCCCCGCTATCCGGTGCTGGCGGCACCGCCGCAGCAGCGTCGCTGGCTCGCTTTCACGGACCGCCCGTTCCTGACGTTCACCGCCCTCTACGGGGCCATGGGACTGCAGTACCCGGTGGTCTCCCTGCTCCTGCCGATCTGGATCTCCGAACACACCGAAGCGCCGCGCTGGACGGTGGCCGCACTGTTCGCCGTCAATGCCGCCTTCTGCGTACTGATGCAGACCAGGATCGGCTCCCGTATCGAAACCCCGCACGAGGGCGGCAGCGCGTTTCGCACCGCGGGGCTGCTCTTCCTCGTCAGCTGCCCGATGATGGCGCTGGCGGCGTACACCCCGGTCTGGGCGGCAGCGGGACTGGTTCTGGCGGCGATCTTCGTCCATAGCCTGGGAGAGGTCTGGGAGTCCTCGGGGGGCTTCGCCCTGGGCTTCGGTCTTGCCCCCGACCATGCCCAGGGCCAGTACCAAGGTCTCCTCGGCCTCGGCTTCAGCGCGGGCCAGGCCCTTGCCCCCGCGATCCTCACCACGGTGGTGCTCGGCCTCGGCACGGCGGGCTGGCTGCTGCTGGGGTTGTTCTTCGCGGCGGTGGGTGCTGCCGGCCCCTCTCTTGCCCGCTGGGGCATGCGGACCCGGCCGCAGCCGGGCGTTGCTGCGGAAGTGACGGGATGACCACGGAGTAGGTGTCAGCAATCTTCCGCCTCGCGTGGAAAGCGGGCGTGCGTGTGCATCGCGCCGCCGAGGTGGAGCAGTCCCCTCGCGAGTCCCGCCAGGACGACCGGCACCGCCAGACGGGGGAGTAGGTCGGCGGCCAAGGGCAGGGCGGCGCCGGTGCGATCCTCAGTCTGCCGTTCCACGAGCGCCTCACCGAGACGGACGTCGACGTCGTGGTGACCTCGCTCGAACAGGCCCTCAAGCCCGTCGGAGGATCGTGATGCGCAAGCTACTGACCGTGTGCCAGGGGAACTACTACCGAAGCCCGTTCGCTCGGGGGGCGGGGCGGGGCGGGGCGGGGCGGCAGTGACGGTCCGCCGGGCTGATCGGCAAATGGCAGGACCAGCCCGCCGACCCGTCCATGATCAACGCAGCCCGGCGGCTCGGGCTCGACCTCACCCACCACCGCGGACAGCAGATCACTCTGGCAGACCTGGACTGGACGACCTCCTGGCCATGGACGCCGCTGTCCTCACCACGCTCCGCGCGATCGACGGCGGGCACAACACCCACAAGCTCCGCCTCTACCTTCCCGGCCGCGACGTTCCCGACCGGGACGACGCCGCCCCTAACGCGCGGCTGATCAGCCGGATGCGGCGGACAGCAGCACGTCCACGAGCCTGTCCGCCGCATCCGGCCGCCCATGAGCCCGGGCCCGCTGCGCCATCGCCGCCCGTCGGGCGGGGTCAGCCAGGAGCGGGCCGACCGCGCTCTGCAGAGCCGGGCCGGTGACCTCGCCGAGCAGGGCCAGAGCCGCCCCCGCGTCGGCCAGGTGCCGGGCGTTGTGAGCCTGCTCGTTCCCGGCGGACGTGGCGAGGGGGACGAACACCGCGGGCTTGCCGAGCGCGGTCAGCTCCGCCAGCGTGCCCGCACCGCTCCGGGACACCACGACATCGGCCAGCGCCAGCACGTCCGGCAGCTCCGCCCCGACGAACCCGGTCACGTGGTACCGGCCGGCGAGGACCGGGTCCAGCCCGGCAGCGGCCGCCCGGAGCTCGTCCACGTTCGCCGGACCGCACTGGTGGATCACGTTCGCGTGACCGAGCAGCCAGGGCAGCACTTCACGGACAACACCGTTGATCTGCTGGGCACCCTGCGCCCCGCCGGTGACGTAGACAGTCGGCAGCCGCCGGTCGAACCCGTACAGGGCCAGCGCCTCGACCGCCTTGTCCGGGTGGCCGCCCAGTACTTCCGGCCGTACCGGGTTCCCGGTGACGACCGCACGCTCACGCACCTCGGCGGGCAGCAGCGACAGCGAGGACTCCGAGGACACCGCGATCCGCGTCGCCGAACTCGCCAGCTTCCGGTTGGCCAGACCCAGACGGACCGTCTGCTCGTGCAGGACCAGCGGACGCCGGCACAGCCGCGCGGCCAGCCCGGCCGGAACCGCGACGTACCCGCCCGTCGCCAGGACGACATCAGGCTGGAACTCGGCCACGATCGCCCGCGCCTGCGCCACACCGAGCGGCACCCGCGCCATGTCCTTCACGTTCGCGGCGGACAGCATCTTGAGCGGATTCGACGAGCGGCGGATCTTGCCCGTGGCCACTGTCTTGAACGCGATCCCCTCAGCCGGAGCGACACGTGCCTCAAGACCGTCTGCCGTGCCGATCCACAGCACGTCCAGCGTGCCACCGGCAGCCGCGAGACGGCCCTGCAGCGTACGGACTGCCGTCAACGCCGGATAGGTGTGACCGCCAGTCCCTCCGCCCGTCACGAGCAGCCGGAAGGAACGCGGGAGCGAAGAAGTATCCACCTGAGCAACCCTACTGTTCGAGAGGACGAAGACGACGGGCGGGATTCGCTGAAGGCCTGCCAGCGTGTTGCTTACCGCGACGCGGCGGGCGACCGGCTGTGTGAGGAGTCCGGTCTCGACGGTCCCGTTCATGTGATCGCCGCGTCGTTCTCGGGCGGAGCGGCGGCCCTCTATGTCGGCGGTGCCTGTCTACGCAGCTCGTAGTCGAGGTCGGGTTGCCGCGGCCGTCAGTTGGTGAAGTTGGTGAAGCTTGCGGTGGCGGAGGCGGCGTCGACGCCGCCTGCGGCTTCGGCCCAGTCGTTCCAGGTGCCGGTGTTGTAGTTGCCGTCGCGTTCGATGAGGCGGTTGTTCCCGGTGGTCGCGAAGACGTGGTTGACACCGTTCGCAGCGGCGCTGGTGAGGCGCTTCAGGTTGTCGCCGCCCATGTTGCTCCAGCCGTTCCAGACGCCACCTCGGTCGAAGTCGCCGTCGGTGTTGCAGTACTGGCCGGCGAGGCTGATCGCACCGAGGTGGACGGTGTTCCCGCTTGCGGAGGCGGTGACGTCGAGTGCTTTGAACCCGCCGGTGGGGCCGGCGATGCTCCAGCTGCCCCAGGCGCCGGCGGCGTAGTCGGCGTCGAGTCCGAGGACCTGGCCTGTCGCGTCGGTGGCGAAGATGTGGTTGACCTGATCAGCGGTCGTGGCGCTGGTGACGTGCTTGAGGTTGGTGCCGCCCTGATCGCTCCAGCCGTTCCACTTGCCGGCCGTGTAGTCGCCGTCGGTGTTGTAGAGGTGTCCGTCGGAGCCGATGGCCACGAGGTGGACGGTGTTGCCGTAGGAGGACGCGGCCAGTGCGGTGAAGGTGGTGGAGTTGTTGATGGCGGGTGCGAACCAGCCTGACCACTTGCCGGCCGTGTAGTCGCCGTCGTTCTCGTAGATCTTGTTGTCGCTGCCGATCGCGAAGACCCGGTTCACCGATCCCGTGCCGGTACTGGTGACCTCCTTCAGCTGCGAGGCCCCCTGGTTGCTCCAGCCGCTCCACTTGCCCGCCGCGAAGTCACCCTCGTTGTTGAACAGATCCCCGTTCGGCGCGATCCGCTGCACATGCGCCGTGTCCTTGAGGCGGGGCTGGTCCGGCCGGGCCGGGCCGCCGGTGAACCAGTGTGCCGAGTAGGCCGCGTCCAGGGGAGTGAAGAAGGCCTGGGCCAGTTGGGCGTATCCGGCGTCGTTGGGGTGCAGACCGTCGGACATCTGTGCGGGATGGGTGGAGTCCGCCCGGTCGGTCGGCGTCAGCGCAGGCGCGTCGACGAATCGGAAACGCTTTCCGGCGTGCTGCTCCACCTGTTCCAGCTGCTTCAGCCGCTGGTTGTACTGCGCTACGGGCTGGGAAAGGTCCTGGTAGTTCCATCCGGGGGTTGTCGGGATGAGACCTTCCATGACGATGGTGACTCCGGGCCGGGCGGCGAAGATCTGGTCGACGAGGGCAGAGGCCTGGTCTGCGGCCTGCCCCGGGTCCGTACCCTGATTGAGATCGTTGATCCCGATGTGGAGCAGTACGACATCGGGCTGTGCGGCCGCGAGCCATCGGTTCGCGCCGGCACGTATGCGCGCGATGGTGTAGCCCGCGTGTCCTTCGTGCGCGGAGTCCGGCATCGGTCCGTGCTCCAGGGACCCGACGAAGTCGAGCTGGTAGCGGGACTGCTTGGCGGCGAGTCCGTGCAGCGGCAGGCGGTAGCCCGATTCGTTGGAGCTGCCCTGGCCGTAGGTGATCGAATCACCGAGGGGCATGACGCGGACCACGGGTGTCGACGGTGCGGCGGACGCGGGGACCGCCCACAGGACCGGGGCAGTGGCCGCCACGAGGAGGGCAGTGGCGCTGGTCAGGATGCCGAGGCGGTGCACGAGTTCTCCTTTGTGAAAGCCGTCCTGCCCGGCACGTGGTCGTGCCGGGCGGACGGGACGGGACGGGTCGCGGGACCGGTGGTCAGTGACGCCATCGCCGCTGACGTGCCCGGGCCGCGTACCTCCCTGAGGAGGTACGCGGCCCGGGCAGGGGGGTCAGGCGCCGGGGGTGGCGCTGATGTGCTTGAAGCCGGCGGCGTCGCCGACGAGGGAGAAGGGGCTCCAGGTCCCGGCGGCGTAGTCGCCGTTCGCGTTGTAGACCCGGTCGTCCGCGCCGATGGCGTACAGGTGCACGGCCTTGCCCGCGGGGGTGACCGCGAGCTGCTTGAACCCGGCCGTTCCGCTGATCACGCTGAACCCGCTCCACGTGCCGGCGGAGTAGTTGCCGTTGTTGTTGTAGACCCGGTCGTCCGAACCGATCGCGTACAGCCGGACCGTGCCCTCACTCGTCGTCGTCGCGGCGACCTGCTTGAACCCGGCCGTTCCGCTGATCACGTTGTAGCCGCTCCACGTGCCGGTGGAGTAGTTGCCGTTGTTGTTGTAGACCCGGTCGTCCGCGCCGATGGCGTACAGCCGGACGGTGCTGCCGGTCACGGTGGCGGTGATCTTCTTGAATCCCGCGGTGCCGTCCACCAGCTGGAAGCCGCTCCAGTTGCTCTGCCCGTAGTCCCCGTCGTTGCTGTACACGCGGCCGTCGGCGCCGAGGGCGAAGAGGCGGACCGTGTTGCCGGTCGCCACGACCGAGATCTGCTGGAAGCCCTGCGTACCGTCGACGAGCTGGAAACCGCTCCAGCCACCGGTCTTGAAGTTTCCGCGGTCCTCGTAGATACGGTCGTCCGCGCCGATCGCGTACACGTGCACCTCGTCGCCCACCCGGATCGAGGTGGTCTGCTTGAAGCCCTGCGTGCCGTCGACCGTGTTGTACCCGTCCCACGTACCCGCCGAGTAGTTCGCGTTGTTGCCGTACACCCGGGTGTCCGAACCGACCCCGTACAGGTGGACCGTCGGGGAGACCGCAGGAGTCGCCGGGGCCTCGGGGGTGCCCTCTTCTCCGCTGTTGAGCGGGGAGATGTAGGCGGTGATGACCTGGCCGAACGGGGACTGGCCCACGCGCCAGTTGGTGGTCGTGTTCGTCCGGACCGAGTTGCTCTCGTTGCCGCCCGTGATGGTGACGCTGTCGCCGGAGATGGCGGTGACGATGGCGACGTGGTCGTTGGTGAAGGTGCCGTCGTTCATGTTGTAGACGACCGCGTCGCCGACGTGCGGGGTGTTCGAACGGGTGCCGTACTTGTTCCCGTAGTCGAGGAAGCTGTTGGCCATGTCGGTCAGCGTGCCCCGGCCGGCCACCCCGGCCTGGGCCCACGCCCAGCCGGCGAAGTCTGCGCACCAGGCGTGGGTGCGCTGGCCGTTGCTGCAGCTGCTGTGCTGGTTCGGGCCGCCGACATATCCGCCGTGGGCACACGGCCCGTTCCCGGTCTCGCCCCTGGCCGCGGAGGCGATGCTCTCGCCGATCGTGGCGGCGCTGGCCGGGGCGGCTCCGAGGACACCCAGCGCGGCGACCGAGACCGCCGAGGTGAGCGCGAAGGAGACGGAGCGGCGCAGCGAGGGCGTAGAGATACGGGCGGACTTGGACATGGCGGTTCCCCCACAGGATCAGTCAGCGGCGCTCGAACTTCTGTCCGGCGCTTCGAGATCAACTCTGTCCCGGGTCCCTGACCTGCGGAAGTGCAATCCGTTGGACGCAAACGGCCTTGGCCCAAAGCGGCCCGGGCGGGCGGCCGGGACCTCCCGGAAGGGTCGCGGGAGGGGTCGCGGGAGGTCTCGGGTGGAGCGGCGTCAGACGGCGTCCGAGGGCAGCCCGCCCTGCCGTGCCCGTCCGCACCACTGCCTCAGCCAGTACCTGCGCCCCCGCGCACACCGCCTCGAAGAGCGCGCACAGCGCGGTGAGGGTGCGGTGATCATCCGGGTGGGCGGGGGCGGGGACGGAGCCGTACGCACCTGGCCGCCGGGCCGGGTCTGTCAGTTCGCGTAGTGAACCGTGCTCTGGTCGTTGCGGACGCTGCTCGGACAGGCACTGCGCTGGCCCGCCCGTTGCTCTCGCGCCGCCCCGAGCTTGCCGGCTGGAGGCCGCTGAGGGCGGAAGTGCCGCTCATCGCCGCCACGTTCAAAACCGCCCGCTCGCCTCCGAGCGTCCGAGGCCTTTGCTGGACTGATTGGTCCAATGCCGCTTCGGGCCACCCGAATCCCCTTCCGTCCCATCTGACCAGTGCCGAAGGTAGTTCCCGTCGGCAGGGAGCAGCTCCCGGCGGGCCAGGACCGGACAGCGCCACCGCGGGACGCAGCCGGTTGAGGACATGAATCCGTCGCTCGAACCGTCAGAAGAGGACGCCCCCGTGCTCCGCACCCGTATCGCCCAGGCCGCCGCGCAGGCCGGAGCCTCCACGGACTCCATGGGCTGGTCGTAGGACCGCGACGCCCGCCCGTCAGCCCACCCTCCGTACACACGCCGAACCACCGAACCGAGGTATCTCCATGTCTGCAGCCGTCCGTACCCGCACGAAGATCGCCGCACTGGCCGGGCTGTCCCTGGCCGGTCTCGTCCTCTCCCTGGCGCCCGCCGGTACGGCGAGCGCCGCCTCCGTCGCCACCTGGGACAAGGTCGCCCACTGCGAGTCGACGGACAACTGGAGCATCAACACGGGCAACGGCTACTACGGCGGGCTCCAGATATACAAGCCGACGTGGGACTCCTACGGCGGCCAGCAGTACGCCGTCTACCCGCACCAAGCCACAAAGCAGCAGCAGATCCTGATAGCCGAGAAGATCCTCGCGAGCCAGGGCGCCGGAGCCTGGGGCAGCTGCGGAGTGGCCGCGGGTCTCGCCGGGGACCACGCCGACCCCTACCCGGCCACCGATCCCGAGGCTCCGGCGACTCCTGCGGTTTCTCCGACGGTCCACCTGTTCGGGGTCGGTTCGGACACCCGGGTGTACGGCAACAACGCGAACTACTCGGCGGGTACGTGGGACGGGTACAACACGGTCGACGGCACGCAGGGCTTCAAGCAGACCACCTCGATCCGGGTGGGCGACGAGGTGCACGTGTACGCGATCGGCGCGGACGACCGTATCTACGAGGACCGCGGAAACTTCAAGACCGGTGGCTGGAGCGGTTTCCAGCTCGTCGACGGTACGCAGGGCTTCCAGCAGATCTCGGTCGTGGCGACCGGCAACACGGTCCGCCTCTTCGCCCTCGGCGCCGACGGCCGCGTGTACGGGAAGAGCGCCGACTACGCCCAGGGCAGCTGGACCACCCTCCAGCTGGTGGACAGCACTGCGGGATTCAAGAGGATCACCGCCACCGTGACCGGCAATACCGTCCGGCTGTACGCCATCGGCGCGGACGACCGGGTCTACAACGCGAACGGCGACTACGCCGCCGGGACCTGGAGCCCCTTCGCCCTCGTCGGCAACACCGCCGGGTTCAAGCAGGTCGCCGCGACGACGACGAGTGAGGGCACGGTCCGGCTGTACGCGATCGGTTCGGACGACCGGGTCTACAACAACAACGGCAACTACTCCGCCGGCACGTGGAGCGGGTTCAGCGTGATCAGCGGAACGGCCGGGTTCAAGCAGCTCGCGGTCACCCCCGCGGGCAAGGCCGTGCACCTGTACGCCATCGGCGCGGACGACCGGGTCTACAACGCGAACGGCGACTACGCCGCCGGGACCTGGAGCCCCTTCGCCCTCGTCGGCGACGCCGCCGGCTTCAAGCACATCAGCGCCACCCCCGGCGCCTGACCCCGACTCGGGAGCCGTGGGGTAGGGCAGGCCCCGTGCCTCTCGGCCGGGCTGGCTCCTGGACCTCACCCGGCCACGCTGCCAACGGGCCGTACGGCGTTCCGTCCGCCTGTCGGGGGACATCAGAACCGGCTCTGGCACTGATCTTGTGGTCTCGTGACGCAACGTCATCGGATTCCGTCATCATGCATGGCGTGCGATCTTTGGGGGCTTGAAGTGTTGTTGCCGCATCTGGCCGGCCTTGTCTCGGTGGATGCGGTCGAGCTGACGCCGGGGGTGATCCGTATCGTCGCGAGGGCGCGAGCCTGTGAGGGGCTGTGCCCGGCGTGTGGCACAGCCTCCTCGCGTGTGCACCGCCGCTATGAGCGGAGCTTGGGCGACTGCGCGATGGGTGGCTCGGCAGTCGTCATCCGACTGCGCATTCGCCGGTTCTTATGCCGGAAGCCTGAGTGCGCCGCGGTCACGTCCTTCCCCGAGGAGCGTGGCGGTGACTTCGCAGTTGAAGCCGACCTGGCTACCGGCGCACAGGACGCTGCCCTTGCCGTCCTCGGGCACCGGATCAGCGTCAACCGAACGATCCTCGGAGCCCGGGCCCACCTGTCCGCCGGCGTCACCGTGGCCGCGATCAACATGACCACGGACATGCGCAACCCCGACCGGGAAGTGATCATCCGCACCATGACCGGCCTCTACCGGTGCGGCACGCAACGCATGCGTCCTCGGCGCCGTTGGAGTACGAGCTTTTGCGCCACCCGGTCTTGGCCAGCTGCGCCACGTCGACTCCATTCCGTGTCGTACGAGGTTGCTGGGTGTTCCCAGCTCCTCGACGAGAGTCTACGAAGAACGACGTGGCCGACGGGGGCGTCCGCGAGTCTCCTACAGGTGCTCTCTGGCCACCCGCACGAAATCGTTGATGCGGGTGGCCATCTCCACCGCCGTTCTCCGCCGGGAGTCGAGAACGTAGGCCAGGTCTACACCAACCCGTCCGATGCCCGACTGGAGATCAGCCAAGCGGGGCTGCAACTCCATGACACGAGCAGCGGCCGCCCGAATCTCCTCCCCGGGAAAGCGGCCCCCGCAGCTCAGAGAACTCCTCCCGGCCACGGTTCACCGCCTCGATGCCGTTGTTGACCAACAGAACCTGTTCGAACCTCCGGGCGCCGTTGACGTACCGGCGTGCGGCCAGCACGAACTCCGCGCAGGCGTCCCGCAGATTCGTACGCCTCCATTGCTCATACTGCGCATCGGCCTGCCGGTCGGCTTCGTACCGAGCTCCGCCGCCTGACTTTGGTCCGACCGGCTGGATGTTCCGGTGGTTCGTGCCGGGGTGCACCGTCCGGCGGCGGAGTCGAGGTTATGAAGGGAATCGAACGAACGGAATCGGATGGAAGTTCACCATCCGGTCATTCCCGAACATCAACCTCAGGAGTCGCATGATGCGCCCCATCGGAGCGGCCTGCCTCGGCACGGCCACGCTGGTCACCCTCCTCGCCTGCACCCCCGTCGCGGCCGCCGCGACGGACACCGGTTCCGCCCAGGCCGGGGGTAAAGGCCGGATCATCACAGTCCTGGCCGAGGTACAGCAGCTGACCCGCTTCCCCGTCACCCCCGGCATCGTCTCGCAGGGCGATCAGGTCGTCGTCCGCTCGGACCTCTTCGACGAGGAGCACAACAAGGTCGGCGAGACCCACGGCACCTGCACCACCACCCGGGGCGGCGCCGATGAAGCGGAGCAGTGCGTCGTGACCTACACCCTCCCGGGCGGCCAGCTCACCGTGCAGGGGATGTACTTCAACTACCTCGACCAGGGTCCCTTCGACAACGCGATCACCGGCGGCACCGGGGAGTACAAGAAGGCTCGCGGCTCGGTCCACTCCGACACGATCTTCACGACCCCCACGGTCGTGAGGCGCTTCACGATCCACCTCGTCTGACGGACCCCGACGTTCACCTGACCCCGGAATCCGGCCTTCTCCCCTCGCGTTGCACCATTGGAGACGGTCGTACGAAAGGAAATGTGGGTCAAGGGGACGTCCAGGGCGGTTCACCCTTCAGATCGTCAAACGCACCGATGACATGAGCGGGTTCGTGGTGCTTCCACGCAGGTGGGTGGTGGAGAGGACGCTGAGCTGGCTGATGCGCTCGCGGCGCCTTGCCCGGGACTACGAGACCCGGCCCGAAAGTAGCGAAGCCGCCGTCCTGTGGTCGATGACCATGCTCATGGGACGCCGCCTCGCCCGCCACCGCAGCCGAAACGTCACCCGGCAGCCCGCCTCGGCGTGAACACCCCGGGACGCTCCTCGGCCAGCCGGCCCCGCTCCACCAGCCGCTTCACCTTCGACCGCACCCCCTCGACCTTCGACGGCACCGACTCCGGCCCAGCCGCCCGGCCAACTCCCGCGCCCGCAGCCCGGACCCGCCCGCCTCAGCCTCCAGCACGCCCACCAGCCGCCGGTAGTCCGGCGCGAGCACCTCCATCGTCAGGCCCACCCGCCAGTGCGGCACCACCGACCCCGCCACCGGGGCCTCGGGAACGGCCGGCGCCGACTCCGGCGGGTGGTCGGCCTCCGACTCCGGCCCGGACAGGTCCTCGGCCAGCTCTAAGCGGGCGATGGCCCGTCGCTCCAGCACCGCCTCCGCCTTCGCAAGCTCGGCCAGCACCCGCTCCGCCTCCTCACGGAGCTCTTCGACCCGAACTTGCGCGGCCGTCCCGCGCGCTTCCAACAAGCCCATGACCGAAGCCATCGACAACCTCCGTGTCATAACCGACAGACGTGACGGCCCGACTCTTCGTCGATTCCACAGAGTTCACGCCTGACCAGCGGATACCCACCGATCAAGTCCGGAAAGACAACGGCTACTTAGCTTGATCTTTAACCTCGCTGTTGTTTCAAGAGGACATGTTCGGTGAGGGTTTCGGGTCGCTTCACGGTCTTTCCGGGCTCGTGGCGTGGTGCTGGTCTGCGGTTTTTGGAGCCGGGTGGGCGTCCGGGGCCGGGCCGTGTGGGTCTTGGCACACCTGCGGGACGGGGGGTCTTCGCGCGGAGGTGGCGGAACCCCCGGCGGACGCGTGCGGGGGTGAGCCGGCGGGGCTCGGCGGGCCGTTCCCAGGGGCGGCGGAGGTCCTCGGCGAGCGGTCGGGCGAGGCGGAGCTGGGTGTGGGCGGCAATGATCAGCCAGGTCCACAGGTCGGCGGTGTGCGGGTCTCGGACCTTCGGGACGGTCCAGCCGAGGGTCTGCTTGAACAGCCGGAAAGTGTGCTCGAGATCGAAACGCCGGAGGAACGACTGCCAGCGCAGGTCGACGTCCCCGCCTGTCATCCCGGTCTTAGAGGACCACAGCCAGACCGGTTTCGGGTCGCGGTCGCCGGGCAGGCGCTCGACCTTCAGTCGTATCAATGTGCCATGGATCAGCGGGAGTTCACCGCAGTGGTCAAGCCAGGGGCACGGGCCTGAAGGCGTGGGTGCATGCGGTCCCAGGCGAAGGTTTCGGCCCGGCCGTAGCGGGTGGTGTCGCAGGTCGTTGCCTGGTCGGGGGTGTGCCAGGAGTTCGACTTCGAGAAGGTGAGCACGCCGCCGTGCTTGCGGGGCTGCCCACCGCGCGGGGTGGAACGGCGCGGGCCTGCGTCGCGGAGCATGACCCGGTCCGAGCGCAGTCGGCCGACCAGCTCGACGGGCAGGTCCGCCAGTACGTAGGCGAGGCGGGTGACGTCGTAGCCGGAGTCCACGACGATGAGAATGTCCGGGTCGCCGGGCTTCCACTGGCCGGCCCGCAGGAGCCGGCCGACGACCTCGCGGAGCTGGCCGGCGGTTACCGCGGTGGCGTCGTCGGTCGGGCCCAGGCGGATCGCGTCGAGCACGGCGGTCCACGAGGTGCGTCCTGTCTCCAGGGCGGCGACGAAGGAATAGGGCCAGCCGGGGATCATCTGGTCAGCACTGCGACCTCGCCCGTATACGTGGCAGAACAGCAGGTCCGGGCTGGTGGGCGCGTCGGGCCGCAGCCAGTTGCTCACGTCGACCGCGAGGATGATCCGCCCGTCGGCCGCCCTCGGCAGCGGCGTCGAGGCCAGCAGTCTGCGCAGGCGGCGCGGCTCCAGCCAGCCGTGGTTGACCGCGTCGTACATCGCTCCATGTCCGCGCCGGTGCTCGGCCGTCAGCGTCAGCTCGACCAGTGACCTGACCGGCCCGTCAGTGCACAGCACCGCGTCGGTGAGCTCGAAGAGCGCATCCGCACGGGCATACAGGCACTCGTAAAACGCAACACGAAAGCGGGACAGAACACCCAACGCCTCGACGGCGGGAACATCGACAGGGAAACTCATCCTCAGCGGCCGTTCCTCGACACTTCGTTACTCAACATCTCGAAGCGTGGAGGGCGGCCGCGTCGCGCGCCCCCGGAAGCGGTAGATCTCAGCAGGTCGGATGACATGCAAGGTTAAAGATCAAGCTTAGAGGTCGTTTTCGTCCGTTGTTTCATCCCGGGATGGTCTGTTTGGTGGGGTTCTTTGGGTCGCGCCAGGAGATGGTGTTCTCGCCAGTGAGGCGGCGGGCCATGAGGTCGGTCATGGCGATGTGGATCACCGCTTCGGAGCGAGCGGGGAGAGTCTCGTAGTCGCGGGCCAGGCGGCGATGGAGCATGAGCCATCCGTAGGTCCGCTCGACCGCCCACCGTTTTGGGATCGGAGTGAAACCCTTGGTCCCGGGCTTGCGAGCGGTGATCTCCATGTCGATGCCCAGGGTGGCGGCATGCTCGACGAGGTGCTGGCGGTAGCCGCCGTCGACCCACACCTTGCGGATGGCGGGGTGATCGGCGGCAACCTGGTCGAGCAATGCGGTCCCGGCGACGGAGTCCTGCACGCTCGCTGCGGTGACCAGCACGGCGAGGAGGAGGCCGAGCGTGTCGGTCACGATGCTCCGCTTCCTGCCGACGATCTTCTTCCCCGCGTCAATGCCCTGGCCAGCGGCGGGGACGCTGGTGGAGGTCTTGACGCTCTGAGCATCGATCACACAGGCCGTCGGCTCGGTGTCCCTGCCTTCCTTCTCGCGCAGAAGCTGCCTGAGCAGGCCGTTGAGCTCGGCGAACACACCCTCGTCGGCCCACTTGGCGAAGTAGCCGTAGACGGTGTTCCAGCTAATAGAAAGTCGTGCGGGAGGTAGCGCCACTGGACCCCGGTCCGGTCGACATACAAGATCGCGTCCATGATGTCGCGCAGGTCATGCTCGGGCGGTCGGCCGAAGTCCAGGGCCCTGCCGCGGCGCTCGAAACGCCAAGCGGCCAGCACCGGCTCGATCAACTCCCAGCGGGCATCGGACAGATCACTCGGATACGGACGTCGCTTCGCCATGCTTCCGGCGTACCGCCGCCGGCCGAGTGCGCCCAGGCGCGCAGCCGCGGCCGCGGAAGCACACGACCACGAAGACCGGACATCCTGGGATGAGACAGGAGTGCGTTGCCTTCCGTCCCATCAGTAACCCCACCCACCCCACAGACACCGACTGCCTCCATGGCTTCACCGGCACCGCAACCCGACACTCTTAGAATTGGTTGATATGCGGATGCATCAGGTGAAAACGACCTCTCAGCTTGCCGTTTAACCTATGATCTTGGCGTGAGGTGATACTGCGCTACATCGCGGCCTGAGGCAGACGGTTGCCTGCTTCGCGGTGTCCGTTTCTGGTTGGCATGATGGTCCCGTGGCAGAGCCGACCTTTCGATACCACCCTGACCCGCTGGCTACCGGGTCCGCGGTACGCACCGACCATGTCTGCAGCGTCTGTGGCATGGATCGACAGATCCGCTATCGAGGCCCCGTCTACGGTCGGCAACCTGATTCCCTTTGCCTTCACTGCATCCACTCCGGGGCAGCGTCAAGTTCCCTGAGCGTCTCAGCCGGAGGTGATGAGGACTTCGACATGTCCGCGGTGTTCAGCGATGCCGTTGACGTACCCGACGACGTGCCTCTGTCGGTCGTCGAAGAGATCACCCGACGCACTCCCGGCTTTGCCGGTTGGCAGGAGGACTCCTGGCTGTACCACTGTGGCGATGGCGCGGCCTTTCTCGGCCCTGCCGGATATCGCGAGCTTGAGGCCCACCCAGAGGCTCTAGCCATGCTCCGTAAGGATCACCAGCGTTACGGCTGGGCGCCGCCAGAAACTGAACAGTTCCTGCGGTCACTGGACCGGGTTGGAGAGCCGACCGCCTACCTGTTCCGCTGCTTGCACTGCGACACAAGCCTGGCATTCTGGGACATCGGCTGACGTTGCCACGAAGCTCTTTTGCTCCGTGTTCGGCGCGCGGCGGGGGGCGTTTGCTTGTCGTGATCGTCCCGGCTCCGGTGGATGGGCGGGCAGCAAAGGGCCTTCAGATCCAGTTGCCCCAGCCGAACGTGGCGATGTAGGCCCGTCGGACGGCGTCCCAGCCACGGCCGCTGCCGATGTGAATCACTGCCAGCGCAAGAAGGAACCAGGCCGTGAAGGCGCCCGCAACGATCGAGGTCCATCGAGGGCCGGAGAAGCTGGCGACCACGATCAAGGCGATGACGGTGACGCCAAAGCCCAGGTGGGCGGCAGGTAGATCGGAGCGCAGTGCCTCGCGCACAGAGCGTCGTTCTGCCTGTATGTCCCCGGTGTACCGAGAAGCCGAGCCTTCGCCGTTCTCCTGCTCAGAGCGGTGCTCCATGAGTAGCCCCCCTATAGATCCAGCTGCGACTGCAACCCGAGCAGCCTATTCCGTGCCGTGATCACGGCCATCATCGATCGTCCGCCGTGGCTTCGTCCCCTTCCTGTGGTGTGCGGGTCGGGTGTAGGACTCGCCGGTGGCGAGGACCCGCCCGACGTCGTAGCGGGTGGCGGGCCGCTGGTTCTTCGAGCCGAGCGGGCGGCCGGGGCCGGGGCGGGTGGGTTTTGGTGCACCGGCTGGCGTGCCCGTCTTCGCGTGCAGGTTCCTGAACCCGCGGCGGACCCGGGCCGGGGTGAGTCTGTTCGGTTCCGCTGGCCGCTCCCATGGCCGGCGCAGGTCCCGTACGAGGGGGCGGGCGAGGCGGAGCTGAGCATGCGCGGCCAGGACGAGCCAAGTCCAGCGATCGGCGGCCTGCGAGTTCCGGAGCTTCGGGCGGGTCCAGCCGAGGGTCTGCTTGAGGAGGCGGAAGGTGTGCTCTACGTCGAAGCGGCGGAGAAATGCCTGCCAGCAGCGGTCAACGTCGTCCGTGGCGGCGCCGGTGCCTGACCACCACAGCCAGACGGGCTTGTTGACCCCGCCGCTGGGCAGCTTCTCGACCGTCAGGCGGATCACGGTGCCGTCGATGATCGGCAGAGGGCCCTCGTGGTCGAGCCATGCGGCCCGGCGGGTCAGCCGGGGATGGAGCCGGTCCCACGCCTGTGCGGTCGCCGCCCCGTACCGGTCGGTGTTGGTGACGGTCACTGCCGTGACCTCGCCCCAGGTCTCGGGTCGGCCGAAGACGAACTCACCGCCGTGCTTGGGCGGGCGACCACCCTGCGGCGGGCAGATCCACGGCACCGGGACCGGCTTTCGCATCACACGGTCCGAGCGCAGTCGGCCCAGCACCTCGACCGGCAGATCACTCAGGAGGTGGGCGATGCGGGGAGCGTCGTAGCCGGCGTCCAGGACGACCAAGATGTTCGGGGCCCCTGCCTTCCACTGGCCAGCTTGCACAAGGCGTTCGACGACGTCGCGGACCTGGTCGGCGGTGACCGCTGCCAAGTCGGCGCCGGGCTCCAGCCGGATCGCGTCCAGCAGGGCCGTCCATGAGGTTCGGCCCGTCTCCAGGGCGGCGACGATCGAGTAGGGCCAGCCGGGGACCATCTGGTGCTTGCCCAGGCCACGGCCGAAGGTGTGACAGAACGAGCGGTCCGAGCACGTATCGGCATCCGGCCGCAGCCACGGGGAGACATCCACAGCCAGCACCAGGCGGCCGTCGCTCGCCCGGGGCAACGGCACGCCCGCCAGCGCACGACGAAGCCGGGCGACGTCGATCCGGCCGCGGTTGATCCCGGAGTACAAGGCCCCATGCCCGCGTCGGTGTTCCGGCGCCAGCGCTAGGTCCACAAGTGTGCGAACCGGCCCGTCGGTGCACAACAGCGCGTCACACAGGTCGAACAAGGCGTCCGCCCGCGACGTCAGGCACGCGTACAGCTCGGTCCGGAACTCCGACACCTTCGTCAACGCGTCTCGTTGGACGCTGTGCTCGACCAGTCCCACGATCCCGGCCTCCGTGCTGCATTAGCCCTGAGCACAGGATCGGGGCCCCGCCTCACGCACGTCCGGTGAACTGGGGAAGCTCCGAACAAGTTCGAGCCCAGTTCGACTCCGGTGGATAAACGACAAGCTCAGTGCCTGTTTTTGAACCCGTAGGGAGGCGCGACCGCATTTGGCAAGATCAGCTTGTGGGACTGCCTGGGGCGAGAACACCTCCGGCCGGATCCATGACGGCAACACCACCCAAACGGGCACGCCCGAGTGGCGTTGGACCGCTGCACCGGGTTGTCTCAGGCGAGGATGCCGCAGGCAGGCCGAGCCCGCCAGCGGTAGTCACGTTGAACTGATCACGAAGGAGTCTCATGTCTGCGGAAAACAGGCGGAAAGAGTTCCGTGTCGAGATCGACGGGCTGGAGCTGTCCGACGAACTAATCCAGCGGATCGACGACGCCGTGCGTAAGGCAGTCCTGCGCGAGCTCGCATCGGTGGACCTGCTGCAGACCGGCACCAGTGTCGATCTGCTCAACGAGGGTTTCACCGCCACCGGGATCGGTGGGGGAAGCACCCAGGGCATCCATGTGCGTCCGGCACCGCCCCAATGACCGACTCGCAGACTGGCGTACAGCGATCGGAGGACGGCGCTCCCAGGGCGGCGCGAGCATGTCCGAGCTCCTCCTGCCACGAAGGTGCGGTCGTCATCGGACTCCTTGGCGAAGACGGCCGTCTGGGCTATCTCCGCCCTGCTGTCCCCGTGGACGAAGGGTTCGCCGACACGGCCCGTCGTCTGGGCGACCCCGAGTCGCGGTTCCGTTTCGCCGACACCTGCGTTCAGGACTCCTGTGAGCACTGGAGCGGCAAGCAGTGTGGACTTATCGGCCGACTGGTGGACGCAGCACATAAAAAGGGGATCGTCCCGGCAACCGAACTACCCCGCTGCGCCATCCGGGCGGAATGCCGATGGTTCGCCCAGAACGGCCGGGACGCGTGCGCGTTCTGCCCCGTCGTCGTCTATCGACCGACCGGCCCTGCTCAGTTGGCGAGGCCGCAACCGCCGGCGAGCGCAGAGTAGGCTCCAAGATCAACTGTAGGCGGCTTTGGGGCTCACCTCGGCGTCATCCCCGGAACGGGCTCCACACCCGTGTCGATCGGCCGGGCCGCGGCTGACCGGATGACGGTGAGCGAGGGTTGGCCTGTGTGTCCCCCTGTGCCAGTGCAGGCGCAGTAGTCTCGGACGACCTCCATGGGAAAGGCAGGCGCACATGCCCGGCGAGCGTGGCGGATCGGCTCAGGTACCGCGGGAAGGGCACGTTGGCGACCCTGGGCAGATGACGGTTGACATGGCTGGCGGGGGACACTCCCTGGGGCTGCCCGCCTCTTCCATCCGTAACCACGCGCGTGTAAGGCGGGGCCTGGGCTACGTACCGGAATCCAGCCTTTCGTTCGGCTTCTACGGCCGGATGTTCCGGCGTCTCGACCCCTACATCCCGGACGACGCGCGCATCGACGCCATTGCACGGCTCATGAGGGAGCCCGTGGGGGCCGCGCTGGACGGCAAGATCCCGGCCGGATACACCTACCTCGGCCAGTTCATCGACCACGACCTCACGTTCGACCCAACGTCCAGCCTCCAACGGCGGAACGATCCCGACGCGCTGGTCAACTTCCGCACTCCGCGCTTCGACCTGGACTCCGTCTACGGGCGCGGACCGGCGGATCAGCCCTACCTCTACGAGATGGCGCACGGCGCTGAGGGACACCGCTTTGTGATCGGGCAGGCGAAGGGCGAGGCCAGGGGAGAGCTGGACCTGCCGCGGGACTTTCGTGGCGTGGCGCTGATCGGTGATCCCCGCAACGACGAGAACGTTATCGTCAGTCAGTTGCAGCTCACCTTCATGTTGTTCCACAACAAGGTGTGTGACTGGCTGACAGCCGATGATGCAGCTGCGTACGAGACGCATCGCAGCGCCGGTGAAGGGATCTTCGATTGCGCGCAGAGGCTCGTCCGATGGCACTACCAGTGGATCGTGGTCCACGACTTCCTCAAACAGATCGTCGACGCGACCACATACAAGGACGTGCTGCGCCACGAGTCCCTCATCCCGCAGGGCGAAGCGGTCGAACAGGTCACACTCCGTTTCTTCGCATGGCGGCACGAGATCTTCATGCCGATCGAGTTCGCCGTTGCGGCATACCGCTTCGGCCACTCCATGGTCCGGCCGGCATACACGCTGAATTCCAGAGTGGGCCCGCTTCCCGTCTTCACACCAGAGTCGGTGGGTCAGCCGCGCAACGAAATGCGGCACCTCGGCGGGTTCCGTCGGCTGCCGGCGAACTGGCAGGTCGAGTGGAGGCGGTTCTTCCATCTGGGCGGCTCGGCCGACCTCCAGCATGCCCGTAGGATCGATCGGTACCTGTCACCGCCGCTCCTGGACCTGCCGCCCGAACTCGCCGGAGGCGCGACGGCCAACCTGGCACGGCGCAACCTCACCCGCGGCGCGAGACTGGGGCTGCCCTCCGGGCAGCAGGTCGCGCTGGCCATCGGTGCCCAACCGCTTGACGACGAGGACTTGGACCTTCCCGGCAAGGGGCCTGCGCCGTTGTGGTATTACGTCCTGCGTGAGGCCGAGTTGCGGGACGGCGGTCGCACGCTGGGTACTGTCGGCTCCCGGATCGTCTCGGAGGTCTTCCTCGGCATGCTGTCCGCCGACCCGTTCTCGTACCTGTCCGCTGCGCCCGGTTGGAAACCGGTTCTGTGTGGTGTCAAGCCGGGTGAGTTCAGCATGGCGGACCTGATCAACTTCACTGGGTTCGGCGCCGCGGCGCAGCCGTCCCTCCACTGACTTCGCCCGCCGGACGCTGCGCGGGCGGGTCGTGCCTGACGATGACGCGGCCACCGATACGAGCGGTGCAGTGCTGTCCTGCCCAATGGCAGACATCGTCCGCCCAGTCCGTGATCCGTCGGTTCCCTTCTGCGCAAGCGTCGCGGTCGTCGGCCGGATCGGCGGGGTCGACGACGAACCTTGCGGCGTACGCGTGCGCGTACGCGGTGCCGAGTCGTTCGTTGCGCTGCCCAAGCGACAGCTTCCCGGAGGTCGTGAGCGCACGGTTGTTCACGGCGAGGCGGCGGCGCAGTGAGGCGTCGTCGATCAGTCCTGACACTGCTGCAGTGAACGCAGCGGTCCGCTGAGCCGTCGGCTCGGCGTTGGAGACGAACAGGGCGTTGTTGCCGGGCGTGAACAGCTCGCCGATGTGCTCCATGCCCGGCCCAGTCGAACAGACGACGGCCAGACCGGCGGCGGCCGCCTCGACCAGGCCCATGCCAAAGCTCTCGAATGAGGTGGGGGAGAGGAAGATGTCCGCCCGGCGGAGCTGCTCCAGGTAAGCCGACCTGGGCAGGGGCGCCACGAGTTCCACGCCCGCCGCGAGCAGCTGGGAGGCGGCGGGCGTCGGGCAGGGTCCGAGAAAGACCAGCCGCACTGCTTCGCCGTGGCGCGCCCGCAGGCGGCTGAAGACCTCGACCGCGACGGGAGCGCCCTTGTCCTGCCAGGTCCTGCCCATGTAGAGCACAGTCACTGGGCCTTCGGAGCGCCTGACCGCGTGCAGTGGCGGAATGGCCGGGTACACCACCTCGGACTTGGCGCTCAGCTTCTCAACGACCTCCGATCGGTGCCCGCGGGCGGCGAGGTGCTCCAGGCACGCCCGCCGCGCGTACTCCGTGCGGAAGAGGATTCGGGCGCAGCGCCCGCTCGCGAACCGGGCCGCCATGGCCGCCTCCCGGCGGGCCATCGCCTCGGCGTCGGGAACGAGCGTGGTACCACGGGATGCCGCGCCCAGGGTATAGAAGCGTCCGGCCTGGAGCGGCATCAGCAGGCAGTCCGCGTCGACGACCCAGGGCCGCGCCGTCTCGACAGGCAGACGGGACGAATGCACGATGTCGACATCGGCCGACAGGTCGTCGAACCGCACCCACTCGGCGACTGCCGCGTCGTGCAGTGGGGAGAACGCCCGGCACGCGCTGCGGTCGGGGCGGAAGCGCAGCGTGTACCGCGCCTGCACGTACGTTGTCCCGGCAGGAGGTGACTCCAGCAGCGAGCCATGAACTCCATCGTGCAGTTCGTGCGCCGGCCCCAGCAGGACCTTCACGGTGCCGTCGCGACGGACACCTCGAGGCGGCTCCGCATGTGGCCGATGAGGCCCCGTAGTCCGCAGCAGTCGCCCGTGTGCTGGGGATCGTGCCGGGAGGCGGTGTACCGCTCGTGCGGGCACCACCCGTTGCAGACGTTGAAGTCGGGACATGCGCGCATGGCGCTGAGAGCCTGCTTGTTCGAAGTCCGCAGCGGGACGAGTGCCGGCCCGTTACGGAACGCGGCGAACGAGTCGGAGAGGACGCTGCCGACCGTGTAGGCGGGGTCCCCGTCGAACAGGTCGCAGTGCGCCACCTGCCCGTCCGGCTCCACTAGGTAGTATCGCCCGAAGCAGTCACCGGCAAGAGTGCACACGCTTGCGTCCCGGCCCGAGAGCCGCTTCAGCAGACTGTCGAACTCCCTGACGCGGATGGACGGATCGCCGTGGGCGAGCCACCGGTCGAAGTAGGCCTGCAGGAAGCGGTTCATCTCGGCCGGTGTCACGTAGTGTGACGTCGGTGTTCCGGGCGGTGCGTCGGGCTGGTTCGTCGGTTTGGCGGCGAGCAGGCCGTAGTGGGTGATTCCCTCTTTCACAAAGAAGTCGAAGACAGCGTCCGGTCCAAGTTCGAGCGCTCCCCGGTCGATGACCATGAGCACGCTGATCGGTACGCCGTTCTCCCTCAGAGCGTCAAGTCCGCGGCGTACGTCATCGAAGGAGGGGCGTCCCGAGGCGTAGCGGCGGTAGCGGTCATGCACCGAGGGGGGACCGTCCAGACTGACGCTGACCCTGAACCGGAACTCGCGGAAGAACTGCGCCCAGGCGCCGTCGATCCGTGTGCCGTTGGACTGCAAGGTGTTGTGGACCGTCTGTCCGGGGCGGCGCAAGCGGGCCTGCAAGTAGAGGGCACGCTCGTAGAACTTGCGGGGCAGGACGGTCGGCTCACCGCCGTGCCACATGAACTCGACCGTGTCGTGCGTCGGGTCGGACAGGGCGCTGGCGGTCATCCGTGCCAGGACGGGGAAGCCCATCGTCTGGCCGGGCCCACTCCGCCAGTCGTGGCAGTACGTGCAGCGCAGGTTGCACAACCGTGTCGCCTTGACGATCAGCCCGAGATAGCGGCCCACTAACGCTCCTTCACGGGGGGCGGCTTTACCAGATGGTCCAGCAGCTGTGCTTCCGCGGGCTCCAGAAGCTCCTCCACCGGCCGTGCGGCCATGCGCTTCCACGGCTCGGTCGCGACGTTGAGCGCCGCGACGAGGATGGAGTGCTCGGACGGGGAGAGTGCGGAGGCGAACCGCTCCAGCGAAACGGCGAAGCCGTCGCCTGCGGATGCGTCGTCTGCCGCACGGACGCCGAGGTCATCATGCATAGGGCGGGGTCCACTTCTCGGGGCGGACGTAAGCCCACTGCACGATCTCGTACTCCTCGACGGCTCCTCCGCCCACACGCGGGTTGGCCTTCTCCCAGCTGTGCTCGGTTCGCACCCATGCGACGGGCCCGCGGGCCGTTTGCTTCCACTGCTCGCGGACGGATTCGATGGCGGAACGGGTCGCCTCGTCGAGACTGGCGATCAGCTGTCTGCGGCGGACGTCGCCGGGCTGGAGGTCCCGGGTGTACTGCAGCAGGACCTCTGCGAGGGCCTGCTCCCCGGCAGGGAGGGATTCGCTCCACTCCGACAGGCGCTCGGTGAACGCCTTGATGTCCTCGCTTTCGACCGGTGCGTCCGCGTGTTCCGACTGGCTGGACCGTTCGTACATTGTTGCCTCCGCTTCGCTGGAGTCGCCCAAAGAATGCTAACGCATAGCGACCGTCTGATCGCTTACAGTCTTGGTGTCGTGTCGTGTCGATGCAACTTGGTGTTTCGCGTCAGCGGGCCGCCGGTACCCGCTGCGGTGCCGGCGCGAAGCTGCACGCTATAGAGGAGGGCGACAGCGATGGGGTGCTCTCGTGGCATCAGGGGCCGCGGGTGCCGGCCAAGACCGAACCCCCGTGGCCGGCGTCGACCGCGGCTCCTTCGACGACTGTCTGAGTAACCGGAGGGCGGTCGCCAGGGGCCCTATTCACGGGTCGGGACCTTCGTTCTTCATGACTTCGGGAGGCCTGCGAGGCGTGATGGATAGTCATGCGAACGCGGCAGCTAGCCACAGGGGTCGCGGACGGCGTGGAGCCGCACCACTGCTGATCCGCCTTCGTAGCCAGCGCTCTCGCCCTGATGAGCCGGGCCCCGAAGCGTCCAACACTGCCTGCCGCCGATCGTGCAGCTGAGCGGGAGATGCTCGCTCAGGCACTCGGGGACGCGGCGGAAGAAGAGGTCCAGGACCTCGAAGACGTGCGCAGCCAGCACCCGGATGAAGACGTCTGGTCCGCAGCAGTTCAGCGATTCCAGCGGAACACTCAGTTCCCGGTTTCAGAGCAGGGGTGAGAACCGCTCGGGGGGCTTGCGTGCCTTGGTGATTCGGCGGGTCATGAGGGTGATGGCTGCCCAGGTGATGAGGGTTCCGGAGTGCTGGATGAGTCGTTCGTAGTCGCGTGCGTGTCTGCGGGCCCGCATCATCCAGGACCAGGTTCTTTCCACGACCCAGCGGCGGGGCAGGATGACGAAGCCGGATGAGTCCTTGGGTCTGCTGACCGTCTTGATCGTCAGGTTGAGGTACCTCTTTGCCCAGGTCACGAGCCTGCCTGCGTAGGCGGAGTCGGCCCAGACGATCGTGATCTCGGGGTGCATGAGGCGGAGGCGGAAGAGGACTTCCTTGGCGGCGTGGCTGTCGTGGAGGTCTGCGGGGGTGACCATGACGAGCAGAGGTAGGCTGCCGTTAACGACCAGGTCGCCGGGATCGGCGCGATGGTCGTACGTGGCACCCCGCGCGACAGCCTCTACACCCTGGACACGCTGCTCAACCTCGACGGTGGGGTGAAGCCGGAGATGGTCGCGACCGACAACGCCTCGTACTCCGACATGGCGTTCGGCTTGTACAAGATGCTCGGCTTCCGCTTCGCCCCGCGCTTCCGTGACCTCGCGGACCAGCGGTTCTGGCGAGCCGACCTGCCCGACAGCGACAGCAGGGAGCCGGCCGACGGGTACGGGCCGCTGGAAGCCGTCGCCTGCAACAAGGTGAACCTCAAGCGGATCACCACGCACTGGCCGGACATGCTGCGCGTCGCCGGATCGCTCATCACCAACCAGGTCCGCGCCTACGACCTGTTGCGGATGTTCGGCCGCGAGGGCCACCCGACCCCGCTCGGTGCCGCGTTCGCCGAGTACGGCCGCATCGACAAGACCATGCACCTGCTCGCCGTCGTCGACCCGGTCGACGACACCTACCGCCGGCTGATGAACCGGCAGCTGACCGTGCAGGAGTCCCGCCACCGGCTGGCCCGCGCGATCTGCCACGGCGGCCGGGGCCAGATCCGCCAGGCGTACCGCGAGGGTCAGGAGGACCAGCTCGCCGCCCTGGGCCTGGTCCTCAACGCCGTGGTTCTGTGGAACACCCCGCTACCTGGACGCCGCCGTCGCCCGGCTCCGCGCCGAGGGCCACGACATCAAGGACGAGGACGTGGCCCGACTCTCCCCGCTCAAGGACCGGCACATCAACTTCCTGGGCCGCTACCCGTTCAACATCCAGGCCAGCGGACCCGAGGGTGGACTGCGCCCGTTGCGTGACCCTGCTGCTGCTGCCGTGGGAGCCGACGAGGAGGATTAGGCCAGTCGCTGAGGGGCGCGTACATGATCACGGCGTCCTAGCAAGGCACAGCAGGGCGCCGATGGCTCGGAAGCGGTCAGGACGATAGCCGCCGGCGACCATGTTCCGGGAGTTCGACCCGGTCACGAGGTTCCCGTCGTGCGCGGCGAGGACGCGTCGCGAAGCTGTTGTCCGGGGTGGGGCTTTTCGGTGTCTCTCATCACCAGTACGGGGCAGGTCGCGTGTTCGACGCAGTAGCGGCTCACTGAGCCCAGCAGGCTGCCGGTGAAGCCGCCCAGGCCACGGCAGCCGACGACCAACAGGTCCGCGCCGTTCGCGGTGTCGACGAGTACCTGGGCGGGATGTCCCTGCGCGATGTGGGTGTCGAGAGGTACCTCTGGGGCTGTGTGTCTTTCCTGGTCCACGGTGTCGGCCAAGGCCTGCCGGGCGGCTGCTTCGAGGTCCGATGCGGGAACGGGTATCCAGCTGCTGGTTGCCGGGAAGGTCCAGCCGGTGACGGCTTCGACGGCCGCGTTCTGCCTGCGTGCCTGGGCCAGTGCCCACCGCAGAGCCTTGCGCGAGGATTCGGAGCCGTCGACTCCCACCACGATCCTCCCGGTCGGCCTGTCCTCTTCGGCCATGGTCCGCCTCCTGGACGCCTTGCTCACCCGGCGCTCGGTTGTAGTGCCTGCTGGTGATTCTCGGCTCCTCACAATGGCCCCGCCAGCCGACGGCGGTCGGTGGGGTGCTGCGGCCAGGAGTGGCTGGGGGCGCCCGATGTCGCGATGACGGGCAGAACCGGCCGACGCTTGGCCGTGGCGGCAACGCCGTCCGCCACGCGACACGACCACCGGTGGGATCGCGCTGGTGCGAGGGCTCTGTGTGTCCCTCGCCGCCGCAGCCGAGGAGGCGCTGTGAAGGAGTACCCCCCGATCGCGGACCACGGCATCGTCGGCGACCTGCAGACGGCGGCGCTGATCGCCGCCGACGGCACCGTGGACTGGTGGTGCACACCACGGTTCGATGCCCCCAGCGTGTTCGCCTCGCTGCTCGACAGCGACCGCGGAGGCCATTGCCGTCTCGCGGCCGATGTCGGCGATGATGCGACCGTCCGCCAGCTCTACCTTCCCGACACCGCGATCCTCATCACCCGCTTCATGGCACCGAGCGGTGTCGGCGAGGTCCTCGACTTCATGCCTCCCGATCCGTCGACAACGCCGTCGACGAGACACCGGCTGATCCGGGCCGTGCGGGTGGTACGCGGCAGCATGCCCTTCGAACTGATCTGCCGGCCCCGCTTCGACTACGGCCGCGCACCCCACGACCTCACGCGCTTGGACGACGGATCGATGCTGTTCCGCGGTCCCGGCACGGACCTGCACCTGCAGGTCACCGCGCCGATCACCTTGCATCCGGACGGCACCGACGTCTCCGCCCGTTTCACCCTGCAGGCGGGGGAACGGGCCGCGGTCGTCCTCACCAGCGAAACCGGTACAGCGGGCGATCTCAGCGGACGTCCCGGCGGTGCCACACCCTCCGTCGAGGCGGTCCTGGACGCTTTCGACGCGTGCAGTGCGTTCTGGCTCAACTGGCTGAGGGCCTCCCGCTACCGCGGCCGCTGGCACGAGATGGTCGCCCGTTCCGCCATCACGCTCAAGCTCCTCACCTACGCCCCCACGGGCGCCCCGATCGCCGCCGCCACCATGGGCCTGCCCGAGCAGATCGGCGGGGAGCGCAACTGGGACTACCGCTACACCTGGGTCCGCGACGCCTCCCTGTCCGTGCGGTTCCTGACCGACCTCGGCTTCACCGCGGAGGCGAACGCCTTCCGCCGGTGGCTGCGCGATCGCCTGGACGCCGGCGGCACCGCCTCCGGCGAGCCGCTGCAGATCATGTACCACGTCGACGGCGAACCGCACCTGACCGAGGAGGTGCTCGACCACCTGGAGGGCTACCGCCGCTCCGCCCCGGTACGGGCCGGCAACGCCGCCGCCGACCAAATCCAACTGGACATCTACGGCGAGGCTGCCTACGCCCTCGCCCAGGCGGAGGACATCGGCACCGTCCGCGGCTGGCAAGCTTTCGCAACCGTCATCGACTGGCTCACCGACAACTGGGACCGCCCCGACGAGGGGATCTGGGAGACCCGCGGCGGCCGCCAGAACTTCACCTACAGCCGCCTGATGACCTGGGTCGCCTTCGACCGCGCCGTCAAACTCGCCACCGCGCACTCCCGCCCCGGCGACCTCACCCGCTGGCTGGACGCACGTAATGCGGTCCTGCGGCAGATCGTCGAGCGCGGCTGGAATGAAGAACGAGGGGCGTTCGTCCAGCACTACGACACCGACGTCCTCGACGCCTCCCTGCTCCTGATGCCCAAGGTGGGCTTCCTCTCCCCCACCGACCCCGACTGGTTGACCACTCTCGACGCCATGGACAGCGAACTGGTCAGCGACAGCCTGGTCTACCGCTACAACCCCGCCGCCTCCCCCGACGGCCTGCGCGGCTCCGAGGGCACCTTCAACCTGTGCAGCTTCCTGTACGTGGAGGCACTCGCCCGCGCCGGACGCCTCACCCAGGCCCGCTACGCCTTCTCCAAGATGCTCACCTACGCCAACCACGTCGGCCTGTTCGCCGAAGAGATCGGTCCCTCGGGCGAGCAGCTCGGGAACTTCCCACAGGCATTCACGCACCTGGCCCTCATCGACGCGGCCCTCGCCCTGGACGAGGAGCTCGACCGCGCCGAGGGCCGGACCGGCTGACCACATGCATCGTCGACGGGCAGCCGACGCACGTGCCGTGCCAAGATCACTGCCGCTGCGGCGCCCCTGACGGCGTCGTCATCCCGGTTCCGGTAGCCGGGGGCCCGCCGGCTCGCGGCAGCAGGGCCGCAGCGGTAGCCCGCCCAGGCCGACCACCGCGAGCGCCGCCATGGCCGCCGCGTACGCGCCCTTGCTGAGCCCCGAGACCAGGATCGTGCCCGCGATGGCCGTGCCGAGTGATGAGCCCAGGTTGGAGATGCTGCGTGAGAGGCCCGAAATCTCGCCCTGCTGCGTCTCCGGGAAGCACGACTGGACCACGTTCACCGACGGGGTGAGCATCAGGCCCAGGCCCAGGCCGATCAGCAGCAGGCCGGGGGCGAACGCCCAGGCACCGGACTTCCAGGCGACCAGGGCCAACAGCACGGCGATGCCGGCGATCGTCACGACGAAGCCCGCCATGATGAGGGTGCGCTGTGCACGGCGCCGGGCGAGCTTCTCGGCGGCCAGCGAGGAAGCGAGGATGCCGAGAGTCGCGGCGGTGAAGATGACGCCGGTCTCGATCGCGTCGTAGCCGCGGACGACCTGCAGGTAGGCGGCGACGGTGAACGAGACGCCCATCAGCATCAGCCACTGCGTGTTCTGGGTGACCAGGCCGAGGTTGGAGGTGCGGTTGCGGAACAGGTCCGTCGACAGCAGCGCCTCCCGGCCGGCGCGCTCGCGGCCGCGCACCCAGGCGAAGAAGCCGACCAGCACCAGCGCACCGGCCAGCAGCAGGCCGAGCGCCAGCCAGCCGTTGTCGTCGACGGCCAGGATGCCGGTCACCAGCAGCACCAGGCCCGCCGCCGACAGCACGGCACCGACCGTGTCGAAGGACCGGGCGGGGTCGGGCGGCAGCGGATCGTCGATCTTGCGGCTGAGCACCGCGATCACCACGATCACCAGCGCCTGGAACACGAACGCGGCCCGCCAGCTGATCGCACTCGTGATCAGCCCGCCGATCAGCGGACCGGCGGCCGCCCCGATCCCGCCCATTGCCATGATCGCGCCGAACGCACGCGCCCTCGACGCCGTGTCGGTGAACAGCAGCGTGGTCAGGATGTAGACCGGCGGGATCAGCAGCGCCGTGCCCACACCCTCCAGAATCGAGTTCCCGAGGATCAGCACGCCCAGTCCCGGCGCGGCCGCACTGAGTGCGTTGTGGCAAACCGGATTTCGTTCGAGGCATGCGGGCACGGGTGATCATCTGGACGGAGGTACGGGTGCGACCGTGGGCATGAAAGAACGGGCCCCATGGTAGTGACGCGGTTACGACACCCAGCACGCCCAAGGAAGCCCGTTGCCCGATCAGTTGAGCAGTATCTCTGTGTCTTCGTCCACCGCGGTCACTCCTGGGTGTGACTGCTACGTGCACCGGTTCGGTTCGATCGTTCCGGGGCGGCGGGCGGCCTGCTATCCGAGTGACATGACGGATGCGGAGTGGGCCGAGGTCCGTTCCGCGATGCCGGTGCCGGCCTGGCTCCTCAAGCAGGGCGGGCGTCCCGAGGGGTATTGCCACCGCGAAATACTCGATGCGGTGCGCTACCTGGTCGACAATGGTGTGAAGTGGATGGCTCTGCCGGTCGATTTCCCGTACTGGCGGGCGGTTTACGACTTCTTCCGCCGCTGGCGGGCCTACGACTACGTGCGTGAACTGCATGAACGGCTGCGTCGCACGGCCAGGGAACACGAAGGGCGGAACGCCGAGCCATCCGCGGGGATCATCGACAGTCAGTCGGTGGACGCCTCCGAGACCGTCGGTGCGGAAAGTCGCGGATACGACGGCGGGAAATCACGTGACGGGCGCAAGCGTCACATCCTGACCGACACCGAGGGCCTGCTCCTGGAGGTCACTGTGACCACAGCCGATGTGCACGACTCCAAGGCCGCTCCCGCGCTGCTGGAGACATTCATGGACCAGCCGCGCCGGCTGCTGAAACTGGTGTGGGTCGACAGCGCCTACCAGGGCCCTGCCCTGGCCAAGGCGTTCGCCCGGCACGGAGTGCGGATCGAGGTCGTGCGCCGATCCGACGGACACCGCGGATTTGTCGTGCTGGCCCGCAGGTGGGTGGTGGAGCGAACGCTGAGCTGGCTCTCCCGCTCACGCCGCCTCAACCGCGACCACGAACGCCGCCTCGACCACCACGCCCAGATGGTGTGGTGGGCCGCTGTGATCAGGCTGTCCCGGCGCCTGGCCGCGGACGCCCCGCGCTGGCCGGAGAAGCGTCCCGGCCGACTGCCCCGGGCGCGGGCATGAACCGTCCGTCCTTCGCCCGCACCAGCCAGCCCCGCTTCTCCAGCACGTAGGCACGGTGCCGGATCTTCTCCACCTCGTTCTTGATCTCCGCTTCCCGGCCCACCGCCCGCGTCAGCTCCACTCCGTTCACCGGCCCCGAGGCAGCCACCACCGCGGCGAACACCTCCCGATACAGGCCGCTGAGCACCTCTTCACCCATGCCCGATCGCCGCACCGGCGGCCTCTCGCCATGCCCCGCGCCGGGGCCGCTCGATCCCACGGCGGCAGCCGTCTCACCACCAGACGGCACGGAAACCGGCGTAATCACGGGGCTCTCCTCGGCCAGCACCGACACGAGTTCCTCACGCCCCACCCGGGCCCGCTCGACTCGCTCCCGCGCGGCATCCACCTCCGCCTGAGCCTGCTCCAGGACCTCCGTCCAGGACTCCAGATCCTGCCTCGCCCGCGCCTCACGCTGTTCCATCAACCCCAACACCGACGGCATCGCACCCTCCTCGATCCATAACAAGCCGTCCGCTGCCTGCCCCTACCCCGCCCCGGTCATGCCCCGCACACGAAGAAGTCCCTGCTCATCGAACAGGGACTCCCTTTGCCACAACGCACTGACCATCGCCCCCACTTGTCGGTCAGCTTCCCGCCCGGGATCATCAGCGCTGCCATCACCAGCAGGAAGATCGTGATCGCGACCTGGACACCCTGCACGGTGGTGTCCAGGTCCTCACTGATGTCATTGATCATCACGTTCATGTTGGAGCCGGCGAAGCTGCAGATGAACTGCGCCAACGCCAGCGGGGCGAGCACGCGCCGTGCCCCCGCGCCTCCCTTGGCTCCCGGCGCTGCCGTACCCGTCATGCCGCCACCTGCCCATCTGCCAAGTTTGGCGTCCTGAAGAACTGCGGCTTCGTCCGCGAGCAGCCCGGCACTGACGGAACGCAGCTGCCGCCACGACCAGCCATGAACGCCCTCGAACCGGCCAGCGGGCCGGACCTCCTCGTCGCCGAGCCGCTCGTCCGCACCGAAATCAAGATCGGATACGTGCGGGTCTCGACCGGCGGGCAGAAGCTCGAACGGCAGCTCGACGCGCTCACCGCCGCCGGATGCCGGAAGATCTTCGCGGACAAGAAGTCCGGCAAGAACGTGCTCCGCCCGGAGCTGAAGGCGTGCCACGCCTTCCTCGACCCGGGCGACACCCTCGTGGTGCCCTCGCTCGACCGCTACGGCCGCAGCCTCCAGGACCTCATCAACATGGTCGCCGAGCTGCGTGACCGCGGGATCGGATTCACCCCGCTCCACGAGAACCTGGACACCACCACCCCCGGCGGCCGGCTCGTCTTCCATGTGTTCGCCGCCCTCGCCGAGTTCATCCGCGAGCTCATCGTCATCGGCACCAACGAGGGCCTGGCCGCCGCCCGCGCCCGCGGCCGCGTCGGGGGGCGCCCCACCGTCGCCACCGAGGAAGTCATCAAGGCCGCCCGTGACCTGCTGCCCCCCAGCAGGATCGTTCTAGCCGGGATTTCCTGTACCTAACTACCTCATACCCGATCACGGGTCGGCGTGCTTCGTTCCTTTCCCTGCGGCCGCGTTGGGCCGACCGGACCGAGCCTGGGGGCGTCCGGAGCACGGTTCCCGCAGATCTGACCGGCGTCGCCATAGGGTCGGACATCGCCTCTCTGCGCGAGGCGGGTTTGAGGAGTGCGGATGAATGGCTGGGCCGTCGTGATCGCCGGGTGTGTGGTCGTCGGCTATGGGGCGCTCTCACGCCGTTTGTCGACCACGGTGCTCTCGGGACCGCTGGTCTTCATGCTGGCCGGTCTGGCGGTCGGCCCGCTGGGACCAGACCTGCTGGACCGGGCGAAGGATCCCGAGGTCATCCGGACGCTCCTGGAGAGCGCGCTGGTGCTCCTTCTGTTCGCGGACGCGGCGGGCATCAGAGACCGGGACCTGCGCCGGGAGGGGTTCCTGCCGCTGCGGCTGCTCGTGGTCGGCCTGCCGGTCACGATGGCTCTGGGCCTGCTGGTGGCCTGGCCGCTGCTGCCCGGCCTGAGTGTGTGGGAGCTGGCCCTGGCCGCCGTCATCCTCGCGCCGACGGACGCCGCGCTCGGGCAGCAGGCCTTCTCCAACAAGCGGGTGCCCCCGCTGGTCCGCGGCGGCCTGACCGTCGAATCCGGTCTGAACGACGGTCTGGCCCTTCCGTTCTTCGTCCTGGCACTCGCGGCGGCGGGTGAGGGCCACGACCATCCGAGCGTGACCGAGACGTTCCTGCGCGCGCTGCTGCTGAGCAGCGCGATCGGAATCACGGCCGGCTGGACCGGGGCGAGCCTGTTGCGCTGGTCGCTCGCCCGGGGGTGGAGCAGCCCCGACTGGCGGCAGTTCCTGGTACTCGGCGTCCCAGCCATCGCGTACGTCCTGTGCGCCATGGTCGAGGGCAGCGGCTTCATCGGCGCCTGGGTCGCCGGCCTGGCCTTCGGCATCCACTTGCGCCGCAACCCCGCCGACCTGGGCATCCCTCCCCAGGACTCGGACCCCGCGCAGTGCACCAGGTTCACCGAACGCCTCGGCCTCCTCCTCGCCTCACTGAGCTTCCTCGTCTTCGGCGCCGTCATCCTGGGACCGACACTCCAGCACCTGAACTGGCGCATTGTCCTCTACGCGCTGCTCAGCCTGACCGTCATCCGGATGCTGCCCGTCGCACTCGCCCTGGCCGGCACCGGCCTGCGCCCCGCCTCCATCGCGTACATCGGCTGGTTCGGCCCGCGGGGGCTCGCATCCCTCGTGTTCGGCCTGCTCGCCCTCGAAGAACATCTGCCCGGGGGAACCCTGCTGAGCGACGTCATCGCCGTGACCGTGGGCCTGAGCATCATCCTCCACGGAGCATCAGCTCCCCTCCTGGGCGACCGCTACGGCACATGGTTCACCAGGACACTCCGCAAGGAACCGAACCTGCGGGAGAACGCCCTCGCGCAACACGACGGCCCACACTGATAGGGTCAGCGGCCTTCTGGGGAGGCCCCCAGCGCCGCGAGCATCTACCGGGCGCTCACCGAGCACGGGAAGCAAGAGGCGTACCCCGAAGCCGTCGCCCAGGCGCACGCCGACTTCGCCGACCTCCAGGACACCGACGACATCCCCGCCCCCGCCGAGTCCGCATCCGGCGGCCGGACGACCCGGTCACCCGACGCCAGCCGGACCATGATCAATCTCAACGGCACTTTCTGTACCGCAACTACTCACACCCGGAGGCGCAGGTGTCCGCCATCGCGGGGTTCCAGTAGCTCTCGCCGAGAAAACAGCGCTAAGGAATGATCCGCAGGTCAGTGCGCGGTTTCCATCGTGGCCTTCTGCTCGTTGTGCTCGCGCAGCATCCGCATCACGGTCGCCGGAGCGGGGTGCTGGCCGCGCTTCTTTCCGGTGCGGATGACGAGGCGGGAGGCGATCTCGCGCAGCGACAGGTGTTCCTCGTCGCGCAGCCGGAGCGCGGTGGCGAGCATGTCCTCGTCGGAGACCTTCCTACCACCGATGGTCTTGCCTTTGGTGCGGGCGGTCTCCTGGCCTTCGAGGGTCTTGTCGCGGATGTAGTCGCGTTCGGACTCCGCCATGGCGGCGAAGAACGCGAACAGGGCCGCCCCGTGGCCGGCTGGGTCGTGCTTGCCCGCCAGCGGGCCGGTGAGGAACTCCAGCTCGATCTCGGCGTCGCGCAGTTCCTCGGCGACCTTGAGTAGCTCCAGGGCGCCGCGCCCCAGCCGCTTCATCTCGTGCACCACGAGTGTGACCTTCGCCCCCAGTGAGCGGTACTCGCGGGCGGCGGCGAGGGTCGCCTTCATCTCCGGGCGCTCGCGCACGCGCGTGCTGATCTGCTCCTGGAACAGCCGGTGCACCTGGGAAGCTTCGAGGGCGTCGACCTGTGACTGGATCTCCTGGGTGCGGGTGGAGACACGCGCGTACCCGAGACGGATCTCCATCGGGACGGCGGGCGCCGAGAGCTTCTGCACCGGTAGAGCGGTCCAGGCCGAGCCGGGATGCCGGACGGCGGGGGTGGCCACGTGGAGTTCGGAGCGGAGCGCGGGGACGAGTTGGAAGCGGGCCGTGTGGTACTTGAGCGCGACCTTGCCCGCGGTGGTCCGGCAGGGCGAGCCGGCCGGGGCAGTGCAGGTGGACATCGGGCACTTGTGCGCTTCGACGAGCTTGTACGGGTCGGTGATCACGTCGAGATCGTTTCACAAGTGCGTTTCACTGATCAAGAGGAAGGAAACGACCGGTGAAACGCGGCGGCCTGCGGGAACGTCGGTCGGGCGCGGTGTTGCAACAGGGACCACCCAATGCCGCGAAGTTAAGGATCACGGGGCCGTGTCTATCGCTGGTTGGGGTGTGATCCGGTAGGTGCCGGGGACGACTTTGACGAGTCGTCCCTGGCTGGCCCATGCGGACATCTGGACGTAGAAGCTGTGCAGCTTCTTCTTGCCGGTGATGCCGAGCACGGCTGCGAGGTCTTCGGCGCGTCGTGCGTGTTCCGGTGCCTGCCGCAGGATGGTCTGCACGGTCTGCCAGCGAGTTCCTCTGGGTGTTGGGTGTCCGGCCTGGTCTGGGGATCGCAGTACGGCAGGCCGTCGGCCGGGCGTGAGGAGCTGCGGTTTTCTGTCCGGTCCGGGCGGTGGCTCGTGGACGGTTACCTCGACGTCGGTGATGTTGGTGCTGGTCAGTGGTCTGTTGTCGTCCGGGCGGCGGTTCCATGCGTGGTAACGGGAGGTGCCCGCCTTGACGACCCGGGCGCTGAAGCGTGCCCGGCGCGCCGGGAGGAGACCGGCCAGGACAGCTCTTCCGATCCGGCCGACCAGGTCGACCTGGTCCTTGGCGGCCGGGTCGAGGACTCCGGTGGCGGTGGTCACGGTGTTCCGGACGGCTTCGAGTGCGATGGTGAAGGAGGCTCGGTCGGGGTCGATGCCGGGGCAGGTCTCTACCGCGGTGACCATGGCGTGTCGGATCGCCTGGTAGAGCGCCAACAGCGCCCATACCTCCTGCTCGATTCCGAGGGGGTCCTTGGAGCGCAGGACCCGGCCGCGAAGGAGCGTGTGACGCAGCGCCAGGAACGTCGATTCGATCTCCCAGCGCTCGTGGTAAAGGCGTACCAGCGCGGAAGCGGGGTCGGTGCGGTGGTCGGTCAGGGTGGTGATCAGCCGGTACCGGGCGCCGGGCGTGGACGGCTGCGCCAGCGGGACGGCCAGCGTCTCGAACAGTGCCTTCAACGGGGCTGTGCCGATGCGCCGCCGCAGGTCCCGCAGTGCCTTCTCCGACGGGACCGGGATCACCAGCCCGCTCAGACCATGGGTCAGCTTCTGCCAGACCAGGCTGGCGCCGGCATGCCCGTACAGGCCCAGCGCCAGGACGAAGTACACCCCCACACGCGACGGCAGTATCCGCAGGCGGCACTCGGTGCGGCCCGTCTCCTCCAGCACGGCGTCCACGAGCTCGAACGGAACCACCTGGGTCAGCTCACCCAGGTGCCCAGGGGCGAAAATGTCACCCACGGCCGAGAGAGCAGGGCGGCAGGGGACAGCAGACGGGTCATCCAACGATGCCTCGACTCTCGATCCGGACAGAACACCCAGACCTACCCCGGGCCCCCCGAAGCCACGTCACGGCGCATGAACATCGCGTGCTCGCCCCTCCTTGACAGATGCCTGGAGACCTTTAACTTCGCGGCATTGAGCGACCACATATGAAACACGCCCACGCGGTTCCCGGCCGATTGCCGTCTGCCCGTCCGCCTGACGGCACGCCTGTTGTCTATTTCCTGTGTATCCCGGTTGGCCTCCATCAATGGTGGATGTCGATACCGCCGTTGTTCGTCTTCACCGTCACGGTGTGGTTGGCCTTGCGGTCGACCGGGATGTCGATCTTGGGATTGCTGTTGGCACTGGTGGCCTGGATGTAGTAGCCGGAGGAAGGCAGGGTGAGGTCGACGCCGCCGTTGCCGGTGGTCACGTTCGTCATTGTGGGGGCAGTGCGGAATGCGGCCCTGACCTCGCCGTCCGTCGTCGTGGCCTCGAACCGGTCGGACGTGGCGCCGGCCACAAGGATCTGGCCGGTGGTGCTGTTCAGGGCGAGCGGCCCGGAGAGGTCGGTGAGGTCGATGCCCCCGGAGCGCGTCCTGATGTCGAGACTGCCGGCGAGGCCTCGCGCGGTGGTCCCCCCGTCGACGGTGGTCACCTTCACCGCGAGCTTTTCCGGCAGCGAGATGTCGAGACGGAAATCGTCGCAGTCGCCGGTGCACGACTGGGACACGGTGATGGTCGCGCCGGCCGTGCTGGTCGTCAGCTTCGGCGGGGTGCTGCCGGTGTACTTGCCGGTGGCGGAGACATGCACGAAGGAGTCGCTGCTCGCCTTCAGTGAGACGCCCGCGTTCGCGGTGTCGATGCTCAGCAGGGTGGCGGCGGACGCGTCGGCCTGGTCGGCTGCGGAGAAGCTGTCGCGGGCTTTCATTACGCTGACCACGGACCAGGCGCCCACGGCGACGACGACGAGCAGGACGATCAGGCCGCTGCTGATGATGAACCGGCTCTTGACAGAAGACATTGTTTTCAAGCTCCCAAGTAGCGCAGGACTGCGCGGACCCGGCGGTTCTCGCCGTCCTCCGGGTGCAGTCCGAACTTCGCGAAAATGTTGCTGATGTGTTTTTCGACTGCGGCGGGACCGATGACCAGTTGTGCGGCGATCCCCGAGTTCGAGCGGCCCTCGGCCATGCCTGACAGGACGTCCTTCTCCCGGGGGGACAGCGCGGCGAGCGGGTCCCGCTTGCGGGTGCGCGCCAGCACCTGCTTGACCACCTCGGGGTCGAGGACGGTGTCCCCCAGCGTGATCCGCTTCAGGGCGTCGACGAAGTCGTCGACGTCGGAGACCCGGTCCTTGAGCAGATAGCCGACCCCTCTGGTGTCGTCGGCGATCAGGTCGATGGCGTAGCTCTCCTCGACGTACTGGGAGAGGACGAGCACGCCGACCTCGGGCCAGCGGTTACGGATGACCAGTGCGGCGCGCAGACCCTCGTCGACGAAGGTGGGCGGCATGCGTACGTCGACAACGCACACGTCGGGATGGTGCTCGGCGACGGCTCTCAGCAGGGCTTCGCCGTCGCCGACCGCGTCCACCACCTCGATGCCCTGCTCCTCCAGGAGCAGCACGATCCCCTGCCGCAGCAGCGTGGAATCCTCAGCGATCACTACGCGCATTTCATGTCCACTTCGATGAGGGTCGGCCCGCCGACCGGGCTGGAGACCGTCAGCTTGCCGTCGACCCCGGAGACCCGGTCCGCGAGGCCGCTCAGGCCGCTGCCCCTCCCGAGGGTCGCCCCGCCGATACCGTTGTCGCCGATCGTCACCGTCAGCCGGTCGTCGATACGGCGGATCGTCACCCAGGCGGTGTTCGCCGCGGCGTGCTTGGCCACGTTGGTCAGGGCCTCGCTCACCACGAAGTAGGCGATGCCCTCGACCGTGGTGGACGGCCTCGGTACGGCATCGACGTCGATCGTGACCGGGATCGGGGAACGGGCGGCCACCGCGGACAGCGCGGCGTCCAGCCCCCGGTCGGTGAGGACCGGCGGGTGCAGTCCCCGGGTCAGGTCACGCAGCTCGGTGATGGCCTGGCGGGCTTCACTGCGGGCACTCTCGATCAGCTCCACGGTCTCGGGGTGTCCGGCGCCCCTGAGCCGCGAGCTGGCCCGGCCCAGAGTCATCGCCATGGCGACGAGACGCTGCTGCGCACCGTCGTGCAGATCGCGCTCGATCCGCCGCCGCTCGGCCTCCGCGGCGTCGACCACCCGTGCCCGGCTGGCCGTCAGGTACGCGACCTGCTGGGTGAGTCGGGTGTCCCGGGACGGGGCGAACAGAGTGCGGGCGAGGGAGATGTCCAGGGCCCGCAGGGTGCGTACCACCACCGGTGACACCGTCAGGCCGGCAAGCACTCCGACCGCCGCGACGGCCAGGGCCGTGCCCGTGTTGTCGATGTTCAGCGGACCGATCGCGGCCCGCCCCAGGGGCAGCTCCGCGTAGTAGGAGGGCAGCAGGGCCAGCATCGTCGGGCCGGCCCAGGCCAGGGCGACCGCGACCACGTTCAGGACAGACACCGGGATCAGCAGCGCGAAGTAGCAGACCTGCCGCCACGTCGAGCGGCTGGTCAGCACGGTGAGCGTGGACCGCAGCAGGTTCACGGACAGTTCCGGAGCCGGCTGTGCGGGAATCTCCAGCCCGCACAGGGTGGCGTACCGGTCGCGCTCGGCATCGGCGAGCCGGTGCAGCAGCCAGGCCGCCGCGATCACCAGTGGTGCGCCGATGAGGGCGACCGGCAGCAGGCAGATGCCGGTCACCAGCAGCATCAGCACGGCGAAGCCGGCGAGCGCGGATACGCTGTCGGCCGCCAGGTGCGCGGACGCCAACCACAGTTGGGGCGATTTCAGAGCCCGCACGGGATTGCGTGGCAGGACCTGGCCCGCGGTCCCCGTATGCGAACTCGGCTTCCCAGTCACCTGATCCGGCCCGCACCACCTGTCGGGGCCGGCATCCCGGCTCCTGTACTCGTCCATCGTGGTCCCATGCTTCTCGATTCATCCGCTGACTCCGAGAACACTAGGCGGGAGGCCCGCGTCAGCGGCACGCGGGCAACCCACGAGTGCGAGGTAGGGAAAACCCACCGCCGGTCCGTGGGGAGGCAGGACTGGCAGCGGAGGCTGTGACGGGCAGAGTTGTGGCCATGGCAGCGAACCAGTTGATGACGGAGGACAGGTCGATGACCACCACTCGGGTGTCCTGCGGCGATCCGCTTCTCTTTGAGGGCCGCTTCGGCGACCTCATCGACGACCGTGTGGCCGAGGCTCTCGACGAGCTCCTCGGCGAGAGCCTCGACGGGGCCATCGCCGCGCGGCTCGGGCGGTACCGAAAGCGGGACTGGCCCTTGATGGTGTTGCTGGTCGCGGTGGTGTCCGGCCTGTCCGTGGTGCTGGTGGACCACCCCGGCGCTGTGGCGACGCTGTGGGTGGCCGCGGCGGTCATCTGCGCCTGCCGGACGCGGTTCTGCCGGCCGTACGAACCTGGCAGGTGAGCACCAGCAGTACGGCGCCCCCACCGTGCCGCACAGCCTCCCCGGAGGCTCCGTCATCGGCCCCCGACTCCCAGCTCTACCACCCTGCACGTCTACGACGGAAAGCAATCTGCGGCACCCGCAGACGTCCGGCCTTCCGCTACCCAATCCCTGACGCGCCCGTACGCCCCGGGCGCCCGCACCTCACCGGGGCCGATTCGCTGCTCTACAGCCCGGCTCCGGGATCGTCCATCGCCACGGTCCGCAGCGGCCGGTGTCCCCGCTCGTCGAGCTGGGCCAGTTCGTGCTCGTAGTCGACGGTGATGGAACCGTAGTAGTTCACCACCGAGCTGCGGGCCGGCGAAATGTGTGCCAGGACCTCGGCGTCCACCTCGCGGCCGGCCCCGCGCAGTTCGCCGACGGCCAGGCCCATGTACTCGGTGTGCCAGCAGACCACCGCGTTCGTCACCACCGTCAGGCACCACGCCTGCTCGTTCTGCTGCTCCGGCTGACGGCGGGGGACCTTGCCCTCACGGGCGTAGTGGAGCTGGCGGCGCAGGGCGTGCAAGGACTCGCCCTTGTTCAGCTGCCGGGCGATCTTGCGCCGGTAGCCCTCGTCCGACAGGTACTTCGCGGCGTAGAGCGTTCTGCGGATCGCCCCGTACTCCTTCAGCGCGGCGGCCAGCGCGTTCTGCCGGGAAGACGCCGAAAGCTTGCCGACGATCAGGGAGGCGGTGGCGTGCCCGTACTTCAGCGACCCCGCCAGCCGCAGCAGGTCGTCCCAGTGATCGGCGATCAGGTCGAGGTTGGCCTTCTTCGTCAGCAGCGGTCCTGCCTTCGGGAACGGCTCCTCGTAGTCGCTCTTGGCGCCCACCCCGTACAGGGTGATCTTGCCCAGATCGCGGATACGGGGCGAGAGCTGCTTTCCCACCAGGTCGAACAGGCCGAAGTTGACCAGGGTGACGCCGTGCCTGTCCGTGGCGTGTTCGGTGATCGGCAGGTCGGTGGCGTTGCCCAGGATCTCGTCCAGCACGTAGTGCGCCTCGCGGTGCGTGGCCACGATCACCTTCGTGCCGAACGTGGAGTGCTGGTCGGAGACGTGGGTGTAGGTGGAGATGCCCTCGGACACGAAGTACTTGTTCAGGTGCCGGGCGGTGATCGACTTGCCCCGGGTGGGGAACCGCTGCCCGTCGGAGGAGGACAGGGTGCCGGAGCCGAACATGGCCGTCACCGGCAGCTTGTGGTGGTAGTTGACCAGGCAGATGTTCGCCTCGCGGAGCGTCTCCTCGCGGATGTACCACTCCGCGGTCCACGCCAGCACGTCATACGGGATGCCGCAGGACGCGGCCATGCCGTGCAGACCGAGGTTCGTGGAGAGCCCGATCAGGCAGGCGATCAGGTTCCTTTTGAGCTGTGGAGAGCGGGCCTGTTTGCCGCCGGCGTGGACGAATGTCGCCGACAGCTCCCCGTAGCCCGCCAGATCAGCGACAGCGAGCCCAAGTTGGCCACCCAGGCGGCCGACCGCCGCAGGCGGAGCGGCGGGCACATCATCGGGGACGAAACCCAGCCAAGGCAGGGCAGACAACTGCACAGCGGCGCCGAGCACGTTCTGGGCCCGACGGAACTTCCGCAGGAACGCCTCGTCCGCCGGGGTGAGGGTGAAGTACCGGATCAGCTCGTCCTTGCCGATCGTTGGGAACGACCGCAGAGCCTCAGCTCCTCATCGCTGAAAACCCTCGTCGCCATCCGCCCGCCCTCCCGTCACCGTCACCCGGTCAGCCCAACGAGCCACCCTGCGCCCGGCAACGGGCCACCGCCCCGCCTTCTCCGAGATCACCCCAGATCAGGGGGGCCTCGCGGGCTTAGCGTTGTTTTTTCGGCGGGAACTACTGGGACCCGATCGCGGTGGAGGACATCGAGCAGCGCACCGCCCGGTACTCGGCGGCCGGGGTGGAGGTCTGTTGGTTCACGGACCGGAAGACCGTGCCGTGGCTCGGCGCCGTGCCGGCGGTCCAGCTGGCCCGGGCCGAGAACGGCGGCCCGCTCCTGCTCGTCGCCGGGGCGGCCCGGTTCGTACGGGAGTGGTGCGTCCAGCGGCCGCTGTGCGAACGCGTCCAGGGGGCGCTCCCATGCGGTGGACACGGCCGGTGGGTGGACGTCGCCGAGCTGGCGCTGGGGCAGTTCGTGGCGGCCCTGGTCGCGAACACCGTGCGCCCGTACCGGCTTCGGGTCGGGGAACCGGTGCTCCGGTGGATCGCCCGGCAGTACTTCGAGTGGGAGGCCGAGCAGCTGGCGGCGTCCGAGGCGCACCGGCGGGCGGCCGAGCGGGCCGCGGCCGCCGAGCGGCGGCGGGAGCAGGACCAGGCCGACCACATGGCGCGTATCCGGGAGCTGGAGGCCCGCCAGGCCGGCTTTCGCCGCCCGGTCCGAGCGTGGGTGTGCCAGGAGACCGGGGATACTGTCGCCGCCGTCCGTACGGGGAAGGACCCGGAACCCGCGTTCGCCATGGGGTTGCCGGTGACGGTGCACGGTGAGCTGTGCGGGGTGATCTGCCCGGTGGCCAGCCGTCTGCCTGCGCTGCGGCGGGAGCTGGAGGGGCTCGTGTTCTTCGCCGCGACGGAGCGGGAGGCGGCCCGTATCTCGGGGCAGGCCGCGCCGGGGCAACGGGTCGTCGTCCTGGAGGCCGAGGCGTCCGAGGTCCCCGAGCAGCGCGCCGGCGGCGGGGTCACCGTGAGGCCGGTAGGCCGAGGCCCGGGCCACATCAGCGTTCGGGGCATGGTCCGGATCATGACGGGCGTCGACAGGGTGTGAGCGCCAGGCTGCCCCGCCACCCTCGGACTGGCGGGGCCGGTCTTGACCGCTACCGCCAAAATCCGGACCGATCCTCCCCGAAGGCCGTATGGGGGGGGAAGCAGCAGGCCCGGCCGCGCCGGGCCGCGGCGCCAATCCGTGGGCCTGGACAGCGACCCGGGCGGCCCATGTCCTCCCACCGGACTCTCCGCGGCGTTGTTCCGGCAGGCCGAATCCTCGGATCCGGGGAGAGCGCGGACCTTACAACGCGTTCTTCGGCAGGTCGGCTGCCACGACCGCGGTGATGCGGTCCCGGCGCCACAGGAGCACCTGTTTCGTGCCGTACCCGTACCAGCCCGATCCGTAGGAAGCACCGAGCCGCGGGTCGGCCTCCACCAGGGAAGAGACGTGCGACCGGTCCTCATCCCCCAGGTTGTACGGGGCGGCGGTGAATCGCGCCCGGGCTCTTGGAGGTCCCGGCGTGTCACGCGTCGGCGAGACGGTCACTGTCTACGGCTGGGTGAACATGCTCCGGCTGCAGCGTCGCACCAGGTGGTCGATCCGGGAAGCGACGTTCCTGTTCCGGGGGCCGCACCGGCTGGAGCCGTAGGGCTGTCTTCCGGATCGGTGTCCATCGGGCGTCTACTTCGACGTCGTTGGGGCACTAATCCCCGCGCTGACATGCGTGTTGACTGACCGTCTGCCAACGTCCACGACCGTTGTCGGAGTCCGGTCACGGACACCGGCGCCCACCGGTTCGGGGCGCCGGCAGACGATCAGGAGGACTCCCATGTCCGCAATCCCCTTCCGCACCCGCGCCGCGGCCGTCGCGGCCCTGGCGATGGCCGTCGCGCTGCCCCTCGCGGGCTCGGCCACCGCGTCGGCGGCGGTGCCGACCGGCGTCCAGCAGGTACAGAGCCCGCTCCAGTCCGGGGACTCGCCCACGAGCTGGGCGACCAAGAACGGCGGCTACGTCCAGATCAACTGGAACCCGCCCTTCAACGTCGGCAAGTACGACTGGGTCGGTCTCTACAAGCAGGACCCCGGCGTCATCGGCCTCAACAACTACGTGGACTGGCAGTGGGCCTACGGGCACGGCACCTCGTACGTGTCCAAGATCCCGGCGGTCAGCGGGGACTACTGGACGGCCTACATCTCCTACGACTACTCCTCGGGCCAGTACCGCATCGTCACCTCCTCCCACGACAAGATCGACTGAGTCATGACCGTGCTCACCAGGGCGGCGGCCACGGCCCTCGCGCTGCTGTGCGTGCTGCCGGTCCAGGCCGCCTCGGCGGCCGGGCCGGCGGTCCCTGCGGCGGCCGCAGCGGCCGCCGCCTCGTCCACGCCGGGCACCTGGGCCGCCGCCATCCACGTCAAGGAGACCCAGGTCGTGACGATCGGCTGGGACTACGGCGGCAACCCGGTCGGCAAGTACGACTGGGTCGGTCTGTACTCCTGCGACCCGCAGGAGTGCGGCGTGAACAGGTACGTCTCGGGCGCCTGGCAGTGGGCCTCGTCCGGCACCTCGTACACCTTCACCCGGGCGCTCAGCGACTCGCTCATCGGCACGTACTGGACGGGCTACGTCTCCTATGACTACGCGTCCGGCCAGTACCGCCTGCTGTCCTCGCACATGAACCTGCTCGCCTGAGCAAGGGCCCGCACCCCCGCACGTGACATCCATTCAAGGAGATGACCATGAAGGTCCCCAGGAAGGCGCTCGCCAAGGGCGCGGTCGCGGTCCTGCTCGCCGGGCTCGCCATGGCGCCCGGCGTGGCGTCGAGCTCCGCCGCCGGCAGCCTCGCCTTGCCGGCCCCGTTCACCCCGCAGGCCGCCGCGCGTGCGGTGGCGGCCCAAGTCGGCCTCCCGGAGGCCGAGGTGGCGCAGCGGCTCGCCGCGCAGGACGGGCTGGCGGCCACCGCCAAGGCGTTCGAGGGCAGTCAGGGCGCGAATGCCGCAGGCGTCTGGGCCAACGTGATGCGCGGCGAGGTCCACGCGAACGTCGTCGACGACGAAGGGGAGCGCGCGGCGAAGGCCGCCGGGGTCATCCCGCAGCGCGCCGCGTACACCACCGCCGTCCTGAAGGAGGTCCAGGCGCGGCTGGATGCCGCGGGCGCCAAGGGACTGATCCCGAAGGACAGCTCCTGGGGGGTGGACACCCAGGCGAACCGCGTCAGGCTGGAGCTTCCGGCCTCCGCGGACGGCGAGGCGCTGCTGCGCGAGGCCGGTGTGACCGGGGAGGAGCGCGCAAAGGTCGCGGTCTCCACGCATCAGAGGACCGCCAACCACCAGACCGGACTCGTCGGCGGTGACGGTCTGTCGATTCCGGGCAGGGGCCTCTGCTCGGCAGGGATCATGCTCCAGAAGGGTGGCGACACCTACCTGGCGACGGCCGCCCACTGCGTCGACATGGGCAACGAGATCCGGCGGAACGACGGCAGCACGGACAGGAACGGCAACGGCCTCATCGGCAGGGTGGCCGTCAAGCAGTACCCCACCTCGGACTACGCACTGATCAAGGTGGACCACCCTCGGGACTGGAGCCCGTCGGGAGGGCAGGCCAAGTCCGAGGGGCAGTGGTTCAACATCTACAGCGGCTACATCGCGAACCCGGCGGCGGACATGGTGGGCAGTCTGTACACCTGCATCTCCGGCGCGGCCGGCGGCTGGCAGTGCGGCAAGTACTTCGCGTCGGGGTGGAGCTTCACCAACAGGGACGGCACGACCACGTCCGGCGTCGTCGTCGTCAGGCACGTCGCCACGCAGGGCGGCGACAGCGGGGGAGCCGTCCTGTACGGAACCAAGGCCGCCGGTACCCTGATCGGCTCGGCAATCGTCAACGGGGAGCAAATGTCGACGGTCCAGCCGATCTCCAGGATCGTCCAGGACTTCGACGGGGCCATGACCCCCGTCGACTGGCGCACGTGACAGTCACCCCCGTCCGGGACGGCCCCTCGCGCACACCCGCGGACGCTGTTGGCTAAGTGGGATCCTGGTCATTTTGCCCCGCCGAGCTGGTGTTCCAGCGAGGCGGGGCGAAGTGCTGCGAAGTGGCTGGTGAGGGCCCGGGGTGTCCGGGTGAGGTGGGCGTCGATGCAGGAGAGGTTGATCGCAGCGGCGGTGAGCTGGTGCCGGAGGCCGGTCCTCGCGCACCGTCACGTCGCCGAAGTCGACCTCGGCCTCGGCCTCCATGCCGGGCTGGTGCGTCTGCGGGACGAACACCTCCAGCGGAGTCTTGCCCGACTCCACCAGGATCTGCGGCTTGCGGTCCGCGACGTAGCGCCGAATCTGCTGGTAAGAGACCTCGACGCCGTGTTCCTCGACCAGTCGGTGGAAGATCCGCGTGAAGCTCCTGCCGCATGCGGGACCTGAGAGGTCCACGGGAGACGGCTCCCCACCTCGCAGTCTTGGAGGAGATTCAGGCGAGGCAGAACTCGTTGCCCTCGATGTCCTGCATCGTGATGCACGACTCGTTGACGCCATCGGCGCGCTGCGTCAGCACGTGTTTCGCGCCGAGAGCCGTCAGCCGTGCGCATTCGGCCTCGAGTGTGGCCAGGCGCTCGTCACCCACGAGCCCGGCGCCGGCCCGCACACAGAGATGCACCCGGTTCTTGACGACCTTGCCTTCGGGAACTCGCTGGAAAAGCAGGCGTGAACCCACACCGGAGGGATCAGTGCACGCGAAGTAGATCTCATCCTCAGGCGGCAGCGAGCGGTGGTACTCCTCCCACGTGGCAAAGCCCTCCGGGACCGTCGGTACGACGTACCCCAGCACCTCGCACCAGAAAGCGGCGAGGCGCGCAGGCTCCGCGCAGTCGAAGGTCACTTGGAACTGTTTGATCGTTGACATTGGCGCACGATAACAGGGGTCCTGCTCGTCTCCCTGGGTGGGTAGATCCGCACGTTGTCGGGGGGAGGGCCCCTGCTGTCCGCTGCTGTGTCGTGCGGTCCCAAGGGTGAACCGATCCTGCCGCTACTTGGGTTTCCGGTAAGAACCGCTGCTGGGGTGCCCGTGGTGCACGGGCGCCCCAGCAGCATCGGCCGTGCACCCCATTTCCCAGTTCCGGGACCTGCGTCGGGCAACCGACGAAAGCCGCTGATCAGCGGGTCTGTCAGTGGCCGGCGGGCAGCTACGGGCGCCAGCGTTCGTAGACGTGCCATGTGAGGTGGCCTGGGAGTTGGTGGCGCCAGAGCCACCAGGGCAGTCTTCGGCGCGGGACGAAGGTCCACAGATCGTCGTCGGCTTCGTTGCCGCGTGGCCGGGTGCGCAGCAGGTCGAGGCATTCCTGGTTGACCGTGCGGTGCAGCCGCGGTTGGGTCGGTGGTACGTAGGGCCTGGGCGACGCGGGGCAGGATGGCTTCGGGGGTCAGGATGGTTCAGTGCAAGCCCAGGGCAGTTCCTCCTGGCTGTCTCTCTCATCCTCCATGGTCGGAGGGTAGGGCCTCAAGACCGACTCGCCGCCATCGAACGAGAACGAGACGACGCAGCCTGAGCTTGTTTCGCGGTTCCGACCCTTGTCAGACCCCGCGTTTAGAGTTCGGCGAGATGGGCCGGTTCCGAGGCCGCCAGCGATGAGGACGAACGTGCGGCAGGGGCTTCTTCGTTTCCGGGCTCGGCTACTGCCCCAGGAAGGTCTTCCGCCACTCCAGCGGCGACATGGTCAAGGCGGCCTCGGCGAGGGCCTGCGCCGACGCCGTCTTGAGGCTGTTCAACGAAGTGTCGATCCAGTCCTGTACGAGGCTGTAGCCCTGGGCCCGGTACTCTACGGCCTGCACCAGGCATTCGAGCTTGTCGGCGTCCTTTGCCACGATCGCCTCAGGGGTGTCGCCGTTCTCGTACTCGCCCACCACTCGCTGCACGCCGGCCCTGACCGCTGGGTGCGCGGCGGAAACCTGGTCCGCGGTGACGGTCTCGTTCGAGGCCGCGTCGATGTACCGGCGCCCGATGTGCGGGATGTCCCCGATCCGGGTCTCCTGCGTGTCGTGGAAGAGACACATCAGCGCGACCTTCGCGGGGTCGACACCTTCCATCATGGCCAGCACGGCGCCGACGATGCCGACGCGGAACGAGTGCTCGGCGATGCTCTCGGGGTTGTTGTTCCCGGTGAACCACCAGCCGGTCCGCTTCGCGTTCTTGAGCACGCCCATCTCGAAGAGGAATCCAGCGGTGCCCTGGGCGTTCGCCGTCTCGTCTGCCATCTGCTGACCTCCGGTTTCAGGTTCGATCACGTAGAACGTAGTTCACGGTGGTGAGTTCGCGCCGGGATCTTTCGGAGATCCCGCCACCGTCCAGCAGTCGCTCGGTACGCTCCGCCAGGTCCCGCACCAGCAGAGCGGATGCCTGCGGCAGCCACGGGTGGGCCGTCAGCAGAGCCCACATCGTGTGGGCGTACAGGTCGACGTACCCGGGGGCGTGGTGCAGGCCGTACGTCAGCCCTCGCAGCAGCGTGACGGGATCCCAGCCGGTGAGCTGCCGGTCCCGCATGAACATGTCGTCGGACTGCGGTAACGGGGTACCGCCCAGCCAGTACGCCCAGTAGTTCAAGTTCGCGGCCTCGCCCGCGTCGTCGTCCACCATCGCCCGCTCGATGAAGTCGAGCAGCGGGACCGGGTCACCGAGCCGGGCCAGGGCAGTAGCCGTCGAGCGGGCCTCCGCCCACTGCGGAGTCCACCCCCTACGGGCCAGCAGGCCACGCCGGGCGTGCAGGGCCTGCGCCGTCCAGGCCACCGCCTCGGGGCTCTTGTCGTACGAGGTCAGGTACAGGGCCTGGCGGTGCAGGAGCACGCCCTGGGCGTCGGTCCGAGGAGCCGCCTCCGCCGTGGTCCGCAGCCGCTCGAAGAACGCCGACCGGTCTGGTGCGGGGAGGAGCGGAGAAGCCGCTGCTGGCCCCCGCCGGCGCGGGGACGGGATACCTGCAAGGGAGGGCGGCCGGGTACCGGTGAGCGCCCAGGCGAGCATGTGGGCGGTGTCCCGCGTGTGCACCCACTCGGCCAGAGGGTGCGGCCCTTCGCCAGGCTGGAGCGTGGCGGCGATGATCCGGTCCGCGTCCATCGCCGCGTCCAGCAGGGCGACGATCGCCGCGTCCGCACCGAGCCCGGCCAGCCTCCGCCGGAGCCTGAGCAGATCAACCGCCCTCATGTTGGCGATCGGTCGCCGGCCCGATTCCCAGCCCTGCATCGTCGCCAGGTCCACGCCCAGGGCCTCGGCCATCCCCGCCTGAGTGAGCGGCACCGACTCCCGCGCCGTGCGCAGCACAAAGCCCGCGATCGTGCCGGTGCTTGGTCTCGTGGCCATCGCGCGCTCCCCGGTGCGGCCCCTGCCATAACACGTACCCACAGTCAGTCCTACCGCACGCAGCGCGACCGTACGTTCATCTCGCGGGATCGACCAGGCCCCTTGTGCGGGACCGAGGCTGACGCCGCACCACCCCGGCAGCGGGGGCGCAGTCGCCCTCCCGGTCCCTGTTTCCCGCTGCAGCCCCTCGGAGAGGAGCGCTCGATGCCCGGCCCCGAACTCCCCCGCCGCCCCCTGGCCCGACAGCCCGAAGACCAGCCCGAACCCGTCCCGTGGCACGCCTTCACGGTCGGGGCCGACGTCACCGAGGCGTACGGCCAGCCCTCCCCGGCCCTGAGGGCGCGAGCAGAGCGGGGCTGCCAGCGGCTCGGAGCCCTGCACGCCCGCCTCGGCCAGGCCGGCGAGGACAACACCACCGAGGACGGCCCGGCATGACCCGCCGCCCTTCCTGGCTCCACGAAGGCGCCCGCGTGCTGGACCCCGCGAGGGCATCGTGCAGTTCATCGGCGAGTGGGAGGACCCCCGCACCCGCCGAGTGATCCCCGAGGCCGTGTTCCTGCGCGCCGAGGGCGGCGGCATCGAGTGGGTCGTCGACGACCACCAAGCGCTCCGCCAGGCCGACGCCCGCTGAACCCATCGGCTTCCCGCCCGGCACCTCCTACAGCACCACCGCCCGGGACGGGATGCACCACCCCCTGCACCACTCGCGTACACCGAAGGGAGCACCACCATGACCAGCAGCATCGAGATCGACAACCTGACCCGGCGCCTGGACCACTCGGTCCCGGACGGAGACTTCGCGCCGGAGACGCGTGTCGAGTCCCTGACGCGGCGTCTGGACCACTCCGTGCCGGACGGAGACTTCGCGCCGACGGGAACCGCGGTCTGACGGCTGATTTTCACTGATGCCGTTTGACTGACGGCACGGCGGGGCGTCTCGCTACTCATCCCGGGGCGCCCCGCATCAGTCTCCGCCACCGCCTGCTCCGCCACCTGCACATCTCGACCAAGGAGGGCCCACAGTGCAGACCACCATCGCCATCCGCGTAGAGGCCGGCTCGTTCTTCGATCTCGACCGGGAGGATCCGGAGCTGACTCGTCTGCGTGAGGAGGGCGCCGAGCAGGCCCTTCCCTTCGCCCTGATGGAGCGCCTCGTGAAGTCCGGCATCCCCTACGCCGAGCACGCCCGCGCCCTGAGCAGCGACAGCGTGGACGTGGCCGGAGCCCGCTTCGACTGGTTCGCCGCCGAGCTGCCCGAGCAGATCGCCCGCGAGATCAGCCTGGCGGACTACGAGATCGCCGAGCACACCGACGGGCGCCGTACCGCGCTGACCCAGGCGCTGGAGCGGCTGGCCTCGGTCCACCCCGAAGGCTTCGCCCGCGTCAAGGAATTCGACCGGGGGCTGCTGTGGGTGGGTCTCAAGCCCGGCGTCCGCACCTCGTCCCTGACCAGCTCCAGCGATCCGGCGCTGCCTTACGTGATTGTGTTCTCCGAGAAGGCGCGGCACCACATCCCGCCGAACACCGTCAGCGACGAACCGTCCCACCTCTTCCTGGCGGAGAACCTCCTGCACGAGGCCGTCCACCAGTCGGTCAGCTTCCACGTCCTCCAGCGCCAGGTCTTCGCCGACGGGTACTCCTCGAAGATCTCCCCCAAGATCGAGATCGCGTGGCGCGCTACGCAGGGAGTGGCCCGCAACCAGTTCTGGGAGGTGGACCGGGCCTTCCACGCGACCTGCGTATACAACCAGCTCCTCCGGTTCCGCAGCATCGAACTCGACCGCGACGACCTGACCGCCAGCGAGCGCGCGAGCATCCAGGCCGCCTACGACGAGGGCATGCCGGCCGTCCGCTACCTCATGGGCCAGCTCGAACTCCTGGAAGAGCACTTCACCGTGCACGGCCGGGAACTGCTGGCCGACCTGCGTCACCAGACCGACCAGCTCTAGCCTCAGCGACCGGACCGGGAAACCGAACGAGGGAGGGATGAGTGCTCCAGCACCTCATCACACAGGGCGAGGACTTGCGCATGGTCCCCACCGACCACGACCAGCTGACCACCGCCATGGAGAAGCTCCGCGAGGAACTCCTGGCACTTCCCGAAGGTACGGATGCCGCACGGGCGAGAGTTCTGGCCCGGTGGACCGGCATCGGCTTGCTGAGCCTGGGCCACCACGACGAAGCGCGCACGTTCCTACGCCGGGCGCTCGACCTGGCGGCGGCCAGTGGCAACACCCGCGCTGTCATCGCCACCGAACTCAACCTCGCCGACGCGTACCGCTACGCCGGTGCAGCCGAGACCGCCGACGGGCTCTACCGCAAAGCCCTGGACGCCGCCCAGAACCAGCACCCTGAGCTGGCTGACTTCGCGCTCCAGCACCTCGGCAAGCACCTGATGGAGCGCGGTGACGTCGAATCAGCTCGTGCCCACCTGTGGGAAGCCCGGCGACTGCGGATCGCCAAGGGCGACACCGGCCTGATCGAATCCACCCAGGCCGCGCTCGACCGCGTCGAGTTGCTGATCAGCCAAGCAGGCACCAGTCCGGACGCGCCCGAGGGTGATGGCGCAGAAGCGGCACAATGGAGCAGGCGATGGACTTCCTGGCTCCAGTCCCGCACCACGGCCCGCACGCCGGCCGGGTGGGAGGAAGGGTTTCCCACTCTCCGGGACGCCGTACGCGATCTCACCGCTCACGAACGGGTGCGCCCCCGCTACCTGCGTGACCAGTCGTTCCCCGTCGAGTTGCTCGCCGGCATGGCGGAGGAGGCCGAGGAGGCCCTGGCCGGTGGCGGATACCTGCACAACGGCAAGTGGAACGCGCCCGTCGGCGAGGCGGCGAGCCGATTCGCGGGACAAGTCGATCTCGCCGCTGTCGTAGCGCGGGCGACCGGTCTGGAGGTCGAGCAGCCTCACACCGGCGTCTACATCGCCTACCTGGAAGAAGGCCAGTTCCTCGACTTCCACCTCGACGAATTCGGCTTCGGGGAAGCCAACCTGATCCTGTGCCTCAAGCACGACCGCCTCACCGCTTCCCCTACCGTGAGCTGCACCGTCTTCATGAACGCCGACGGCTACCTCGAATGCGACCTGGCACCGGGAGAATGCGTCGTGTTCGACGGAGCGATCACGCCGCACGGCCGGACGCCCCTCGGTGCCGGAGAGAGCGTCATCCTCGTCAGCTTCGGCTTCCGCGCACGCGATCAGGCTCCGCGTACGGTCAACCACCTTCCACCGGTCCCGGGCTGAGGATGGCGAACCCCTGATCAAGCACCGAAGGGCGTGACAGCCAGCGCCATCGTCGGCCGTCCGCAGACTGACCGCGTCATCACGAAGCCCCCTCTCCGAGCACCAGGAACAGGGGCTTCGCCCTGTTAACGCTCACTCGTACGACCAGGGTGAGTACGTGCACTCCGCCTCCGGCAGCTCCTCCGCATCCTGGTTCACCAGCGGCCGGCGGTGCCGCAGCGCCGTCAGCCCTCGCTCCTGCCTCACCTTGACAGGTGGCGACGAGCCCGGCGCGATGCACGATGACCGACGAACGGTTCTACCTGCAGGACGCGGCTTTCCTCGTCGCCATCCACGGTCCTGCCCGCGTGATGGCCGAGGTGACCGCCGCCGCGAAGCACCCGGTCGCGATGCTCGGCCTCGGCCGCGCTCCTGCCCGCCCACGTTCCCCTTCGTCCTCGGCACCACCGCCGAACCGATCGCCGACGCCCTCGCCGCACACGACTGGCTCGCATCCGCACACGCCCGGACCGTGTGGCAGCACAAACACCGAGGCGTGGGTACAACGGTGTGAAGAAGCGTCACGTGGCTGGGGAGTGGGTGACGGCGTCGGCGGAGAGTTTGGGGGCGGTTTCTTCGAGGTCGGGGTGGGTGGCGGCGACGGTTCGAAGAATGCGGATGAGGGATTGGGGTTCGAGGGGGCGGCCGTTGACGGTGGTGAAGAGGTGTCCGGTGTCGGGAAGGGCCGTCGCGCGGTGGGGAAGGTATTCGTCGATGGCGCGGGTGGCGTCGCTGGAGGCGTTCTTCTGGGGGACGTCCCAGGTGGTGCGGTGCTGTTCCTGGTGGCGGCCGCTGAGGCGCATGGCGGTGATCTGGCCGGGGCGCAGGACGTCGTCGTCGCTGTGGCGGCCCCAGAGGTAGTGGTTGAGGCAGAGGTAGACGAGGGCGCGGGCGCGGTGGGGGCCTTCGCGGCGGGTGCCGGGGTAGCGGTCGGCGGCTTGGGCGAGCCAGCGGCACTGGTCGGGGGTGAGGAGTTCGCGGCCGGGCAGGCCGGCTGCGAAGTTGCCGCCACGCTGGAACTGGAGCGACTTGGCGGTGCCTGGCGGTACGAGGCCGGGCCCGCCGCCGACTGCAGGCGTCTCGGCCCAGCGGTAGAAGGAGCGGACGGCTCCACAGGCGGCGTCGCGGGAGCGGGCGGCGCCGGCGTAGCCGATGGCCCAGTTCTGGAGAGCCATGGGGGTGGGCTGGAGGTACAGGTCCGGGTCGGGGCTGCCGTCGAGCCTGCAGCCGACGGTCAGCCAGTGCAGGACGGCGGGACGGTAGTGCTCGAGGGCCTGGTAGCCGAAGTACCCGTTCGCCTCGGAGTTCGGGCCGGCCAGCCACTCCTCGACCAGCGCGGTGACGTCGTGATCCATCCGACCAAACTAGCCGGTGGGAGGTTGCCGACCCTGGCCCCGGGTGCGGGGGCCTCGCATCCGGTGGCGCCGTCGGTGACTGTTGCGGTCCACTACTTGGCGGGCGACCCCATCGCCGGGCAGCAGCGGGGGCCGCAGTCCAGTGCACCCGCTCGAAGACGGCCCTTCAAGAACCCGCTAACACCCTTTGATGAGGAAATCCGGAAGCGAATGCGTCACATCCCGTGACCGAAAGTCATGATGGTGACAGAGATGCTGCTTCCCCGGGCATCGTGCCGACCGGGCCTCCGCGGAGCGTGGCCGCGGTTGTCGGAGCTCCGTGGAGGCCCGGTCGGCGTGTGATGGAGGCTGCCCTCGACCTCAGGGCCGTCCTCGCGGGCTCAGACGGCCGCCCCCGTCCCCCTCTCCTTCTTCCTCCGTGCCTCCAACGAGCTGTACCCGTCAGGGACTTCCTTCGCGGCGCGGCGGCCCCGTGCCGGTGGGGGTGTCGGGTTGCGGTGTTCCAGGGCGATCGCGATCGGGACCGCGGTGAAGATGGTCGAGGCGATGCCGACCAGGACGCCCGCGATCAGCGCCACGGAGAAGTCCGCCAGCGAGTCGCCGCCCAGTACCGCCAGTGCGGTCAGGATGAACAGGGCTCCCATGCCCGTGTTCACCGTGCGCGGGAGTGTCTGGACCACCGCGTGGTTGGCCGTTTTCTCCAGGTCGCCTCGGGGGTCTCGGCGGCGCGCTTCGCGGACGCGGTCGAAGACGACCACCGTGTCGTTCACGGAGTAGCCGATCACTGTGAGCAGCGCCGCCAGGAAGACGCTGTCCACCGGCCTGCCCAGCCAGGCGAACAGGCCCACCACGAGGAGGACGTCGTGGACCATCGCAGAGACTGCCGCTGCCGCCAGGGTCCAGCGGAACCGCACGCTGAGGTAGATCAGCTGGGCGGCCACCGCGATGCCCAGGGCCAGGAGCGCCTTCTGGCGCAGTTCGCTGCCGAGGCTCGGGCCGATCTGTTCGTCACGCTCCACCGTGACGGTTCCGCCGGGCTCCTCCAAGGCCGCCTTGACGCGCTGCTGTTCGTCGTCGGTGAGTTTCTCCGTGCGTACGGTGATGTCGCCGTCGCCGGACTCCTGCACCACCGCGCGCGGGAACCCCGCGTCGGACAGGGCGTTGCGGGCCGTGTCCGCGTCGACGGACCTGCTGGTGCTGTACTCGACGAGGCGGCCGCCGGTGAACTCCACGCCGAAGTCCAGGCCGCGGATGAGGATTCCTGCGACGGCCACCGCCACCAGGAGTGCGCTCGCGCCGAGCCAGCGGCGACGGTGGCGGACCAGGTTCGGGTTGCGGCGGGACAGCCATGTGCGGACCCGGCCCGTCGAGGCGATGCCCGTCAGGCCGGGGCGCTTGCGTACGAAGCTGCGGGCGACGGCGAAGTCCGCGAGCGCGCGGGTGATCACGAGCGCCGTGAGCATCGATGCCAGGACGCCGATGCACAGGGTGACCCCGAAGCCCTTGACCGGGCCCGTGGCGAAGAAGAACAGCAATCCCGCGGCGAGCAGCGTCGTCACGTTCGAGTCGATCACCGCGCTCCACGCCTTCGCGAAGCCGGTCTTCACCGGCTTCGCCAAGTCCTTGGAACGGACGCCCAGGTACTCCTCCCTGGCCCGTTCGAAGACCAGGACGTTCGCGTCCACCGCCATGCCGATCGCCAGGACGAACCCGGCGAGCCCCGGCAGCGTGAGCGTCGCGCCGAGCGCCACCAGAGCGGCGTACGAGATGAGGCCGTACAGCGCGAGGGCCAAGGCGGCGAGCGCGCCGAGGAGCCGGTAGACGACGGTGATGAACAGTGCGGTCAGGGCGATGCCGATGAGCGCGGCCTTGGTGCTCGCCTCGATTGCGTCGGCGCCGAGCGTCGGGCCGACCGTGCGCTGCTCCAGGACGTCGAGGGGCACCGGCAGCGCGCCGCCCTTCACGAGCGCCGCCAGGTCGCGCGCCTCGGCCCGGCCGAAGTCGCCGCTGATCTGCGTGGAGCCGCCGGTGATACCGGTCCCGCACACCACGTCCGCGGTGACGCCGGGCGCCGAGATGATCTTGTTGTCGAGGGTGATGACGACGCGGCGTTCCGGAGCGCCCTGAGGCGCGCAGGCCGCGTCCGAGGTGATCTTCGCCCAGGTGTCGCCCGCGCCCTTGCGGAAGTCGAGGGAGACCATCCAGCCGCTGAGCGACTGCTGGTCCAGGACCGCCTCGGCGTCCTCGACCCCCTCGCCGGTGAGGGCGGTGGGGCCCAGCTTCAGGTGGTTGCCCGGCTGGTCCGGGTCGGGCAGGGTGCGCGATCCGTCGGCCTCGGGCTTCGCGGAGCCCTTGTCGGGTGTCGCCCCCGTCACCGGGTGGACCGTGAGCTGTGCGGTGCGGCCGATGACCTCGGCGGCCTTGCGTGGGTCCTGCACTCCGGGCAGTTCGACGATGATCCGCTTCTCGCCGGAGCGGGCGATGCCGGGTTCGGAGACGCCGAGGGCGTCGACGCGCTGCCTGAGGACCTCCAGAGCGCGGTCGGTGGATGCGGCGTCGGCCTTGACGGTGGGTGAGTCCCGGGTCTCCAGGACGATCTGGGTGCCGCCGCGCAGATCGAGGCCGAGGCGGGCGGATTGGGTGAGGGCGATGTAGAGGGACAGCGCGACGGCTGCCAGCGCGACGATCGCTCTCCACAAGGGTGGGCGGGACAAGGGTGCGCGAGACATGCGTACTCCACGATGAGGGCAGGACGGAGGGACGCGTGACCGGCCCCGCGCGGTGTGCGCCGGGTCAGAAGGGTCAGGCGTCGATGACGGTCTGCGTGCTCATCGGTGGGGCGGGCCGCGCGGGGCGGCGGACTCGGCCGGCCTGCGCGGCGGCGCGAGTGCGGTGGCGGGGCCCGTGTCGGGCCCGCCCAGTGCGCGGCGCGGGGCCGTGTCGACGGCCGTACGCGCGGGGCCCGCAGGCTGCGGGCCCGGGATGTGGGCGTCAGGTCGGTGCGTGACCGCGACATGCCGCGCCGGGACGTCGTCCGGTCCTGCCCCTTGTCCGTCGTGCCCCGCCACAGTGTGGTGGGCGAGCGGCCTGTCGGCGGGCACGGGCATGCTCTGCGCCCCGGCCACGGGGACGAACAGCGCGAGGACGGTGACGACGAGGGTCAGCGCGGACGCGGCCAGGCGCGCGGAGCGGCTCTGTTGCGGCACGCGTCCCCCCATCCCTTCGGTGCTCGCCGGGTGCGCACGGCGTGGCCCTGCCCTGCTCAACGTATGGGGCGCCCCGGTCAGTTCCGTGTTCCTCGGCAGTTCTTCGGAAGCAGAAGAACTTCAGCAACAGCGCGAAACCCAGCCGGTTCGCCGCCCCCGACTTGCTCCGAAGCCGCTCCTGGTCCTCCTCCACACAGCGTCCAGACCTCGATCAAGTCCTCCGGCTCCCACTCCTGCCGCACTCCGCACTCCCGCCGGTCTTCGTGACCGGACCAACGTCGCCGAGCGGCTCCTCAAGAATCCGGAAAGATCGAAAACCCGGACAAGCTCACCCCGGATTTGCTAGAGAGAGCTACTTGTCACTTCGTGGCAGCTTCGGGAGGACAGGGCCAAGCCCTTACGGTCCGCTGCTCCCCGGCGCGCAAGGTGATGGTCACGGGAGGCGTACCGGGCGTGCAGCTCGTGGAGGGGGAGGGCCTGACGGAGTGTTCCCTGCCGCTCAAGATGTTCGGCGACGGCCACTGCCGGGTCACCGTCGAGGACGCGCACGGGCGGCGTGCCTGGAGCAACCCGATCCACTTGTCCCGGTAGCCGACCCGGTCCGCTGCAGAAGGGAACTCCCGCCATGCTGTGGCCCGCGCTCCGCGCCCTCTCCCAGGGCGAGCTGACACCCGACCGACTGCGCTTGCTCCTCGACACGTTCCGGCTCGAAGAAGCACCCCGTACGGAGGGGCCGGGAGCGGACGCGAGCATCGCGCACCGCTCCATCACCCCCCCGCGAGGAACGGAAATCAGCGGTAGCCGCTGACCCGGATCATGGTCCGGTCGGGGTGAGGGTGCTGACGCGGTTCTCGTACGCGCGGCGGCTCTTGCGCTGGGCCGGGACCGCCGCGGTGCCGTCGAGGGGCCGGCAGCGTTTGCCGACAGGCCGGCCCGGCGCGCTGGTCCGCGGTGGGGACGGCACCGCGGACCGCACTCCGGCTGGGGAACGGGAAACGGCCGTGCCGTTCGGCTGCCGCCACACAGCTGATCAGCGGTTGTTGCTCGGGCCGTAGACGCTGAGGCCGCCGTAGGCCGACAGAACGCCGGGCAGGTCACCGGGTTTGTGCCGCAGGGTGGTGTCCAGGAAGGCGAGAGTGGTTGCGGCGACGACGCGCGGGCTCTCGGTGCGGCCCAGGGAGCCGGCTATCGAGGGCACAGGCGGCAGGTACAGGGGGCCGTCCATGAAGGTGAGGTGTGCGGCGCCGGGGATGGTGAGCCGGTAGCTCGTCGCGGTGTTGAGCTCGAGGGCCTTGGTGAGGCGGGGTATGTACTGCGGGTCGGTTGCGGGGGTGATGGCCTGGGTGAGCGCGAGCGTCGGTTGGTGGAGGGAGGGGGAGGTGGGGCCGTGCGGGTAGCCGTCCAGATCGATGACGGCATCGAACCGGTGATCCTGCCGGGCTGCCTGCAGGGCGGCGGCACCACCCACGGAGTGGCCGGTGACCGCGACCCGGCCGGTGTCCAGGCGTCCGGTCAGCGGGCCGGCGATCTCACCTCGGCCCAGACCGTCCAGCTGAGTGAGGACGAAGCTGAGGTCCGCGGCCCGAATTCCCGTTGTTTCGGCGGCCCGTTTGTTGTCTTCGTCGTCGTCGCCGGTGGAGACGATCTTGGTGTTGATCGTCCGGCGGTCGGCGAGGACGACGGCGGCGGAGTCGTACGGGTGGTCGAGGGCGGCGACCGCATAGCCGTTGCTGGCCAGTTCCTCCGCCCAGGCGGTGTTCTGGGTGCGCACTCCGCCCAGCCCGGGAGAGAACAGCACGACCGGGAACCGTCCGCCCTTGTCGGCCACCGGAGCGTCGAAGACCGAATGGGTGTGGGCACGCGGGACGCCGTCGACCAGGAAGCCGGGCAGGCCGGCATAGCGCGCGAGGGCGTCGGAGACGGTGCGCGCCTCGTGCTCCGTGCGTCCGAGGTACTGGGCCCGCTGCGCGCCTGCGGGGCTCTTCTGCGCGGGGTACCAGAGCTGGACCACGACCGTGCGCCGGTCGTGCGGGTCGGCGGTGGCGGTTTCGGGGCGGTCCGGGTCGGTCCACTGCATCACGCGGGTGCCGACCGCGAAGTGGCCGGACGGTTCGGGGAACACGGGTACGGGAAAGGCCCAGGCGGCCGACGGGCCCGTGGCGATCAGGCCCACGCAGGCCACCGATCCCGGCAACGCCAGCCACCACCGGGCCCGCCACGCCGGCCGGCCGGTACGTCGTCGAATCAGAGGAGAGACGGCGAACGGCAACGCGAAGGCGGCGCCTGCCAGTACCGGCAGCATCTGCCAGCGGATCCCCACCACACCCAGCACGATCGCGGACAGCACGAGAACCGCCCCCGCCGCGATCGTGACGCGTGGGCGGGCAGCGAGGGGAAGCCAGCGCGCCACTACCAGCGCGGCGGCACCCAGCAAGGCAAGGATTTCCAGGGGGGACATGTGCAGTCCCGTGATGATCTCGGTCACCCGGCCATCCTCGGCGCGGGGTACGCGCTGCCACATCGGTCCCGGGTCGCCACCGTGTTGCAACCGGAGTCGCAATCGAGCACGCCAGGTGAACGGCCGCTTTGCGACCGCGGAAGGTAGCGGGACTCATCCTGCGGTCGTACGTCGGCGCGGTGCCATCAGACGGTGGGCTCATGTGCTTCGCGGGCCCGCGGCCTACCGTGACAGAGCCGCGGTACGCGCCGGGGAGCGCGGGGTGTGCGCTCCTTGTACCCGACCCGACCCGGCTCCGGCTGTACGCGGTGGTGGCCCCGGCCGGGGCCACCATGCTGCTGAAATCGACAGGGACGTGTGATGACCGAGGCGGCCTCAGAGCCGGGCGATGCCCACCCGGTTCGCTACCGGGACCGCGCGCGGCGGACGAGGACTGCCGTACGGCTGACGAGGACGACCGTACGGCTGACGAGGTACGCCGACCCGGCCCCCGTGCGAGCGGCGCGACCGGGGAGAGCCGTCCGGCGCTGGGGCCTCCGGCTGCCGCCCATGGTGTGGGACTGGCTGTTGCCGGCGCTGCTCCTGCTCAACGTCATGACCACGCGCGCGCCGCAGGAGCTGCCGGTGGCCGTGGCCCTCACCGCGGCCCTTGCGCTGCCCCTGGTGTGGCGGCGCCGGGCCCCGCTCACGGTGTTCGGCGTCGTGGCAGCCGCAGCCTTCGTCCAGTGGCTGATGGACGTCCAACTGCCGGCGGACATCGCTTTGCTGGTGGCTCTCTACACGGTGGCCGCGAACTCGGGCCGGCGCGGCACGCTCGTCGCCGGTGCCATCGTGGAGGGCGGGGCCCTGCTGGCCTGTCTGAGCTGGGCGACGGAAGGCGCGTTCCTGACCCCCTTCGTCGCGGTGACCGCGATGGTCGTCGCCGCCGCCGTCCTGGGGGTGAACGTGCGGACCACACGCGCCTACCTCGCGGCCCTGGAGGAACGGTCCGCACGTCTGGAGCAAGAGCATGACCAGCAGGAGCGGCTGGCCGTCGCCGAGGAGAGGACACGTATCACCCGGGAGATGCACGACATCGTCACCCACAACCTGTCCGTCATGGTCGCGCTCACCGACGCCGCCGTCTACGCGCAGCACCGGTCGCCCGACAAGGCCACCACCGCGATGCTCCAGATCTCCGAGACGGGCCGGCAGGCCCTGACCGACATGCGACGCTCCTTGGGCGTCCTGCGGACCGACGAACCGGACGCGGAGCGCCACCCGCTGCCCGGCATCGCACAACTGGCAGCCCTCGCCGACCAGATGTGCGCCGCCGGGCTGCCGACCCGCGTCGACGTCCAGGGCGGCCACACCCACATACCCGCCACCGCACAACTGACCGTCTACCGCCTGGTACAGGAAGCCTTGACCAACACCCTCAAGCACACACCCACCGGCACACACGCGAAGGTCCGGATACGGTGCTCGACCGAGACCGTCACAGTGGACGTCACCGACAGCGGCCCCCGCCCGCCGCTTCCCGGCGCCACACCGTCCGGCCACGGCATCTCCGGCATGCGCGAGCGCGCGGCCGCCCACGGGGGGACGTTGCGGGCCGGACCGCTCCCGGGCGGCGGCTGGGGAGTCCACACCCGCCTCGACCTCGACCTCGACAGCAGCGGAGCGGCGTCCGCATGACGATCCGCATCCTGATCGCCGACGACGAAGCGCTGCTCCGTATGGCCTTCAGCACGGTCCTGGAGACCCAGCCCGACATGGCACCGGTCGGCGAAGCGGCGGACGGCATCCAGGCCGTACGCCTCGCCCGGGATCTGCGCCCCGACGTCGTCCTCATGGACGTCCGGATGCCCGGGACCGACGGGATCGAGGCAACCCGAGAGGTCATCCGGATCTCCCCGAAGAGCAGAGTACTGATCCTCACCACCTTCGACCTGGACGAATACGCCTTCGCCGGGCTCAACGCCGGAGCCTCGGGCTTCTTGCTGAAGAACACCAGGCCCGAGGAACTGCTCACCGCGATACGCAGTGTGGCCGCGGGCGACGCGGTGGTCTCACCGCGGATCACCCGCCGCCTGCTGGAGAACTTCCGCCCGCACATCCCCGACGGCAGCAGCGCCGACCGCAACGAGCGGCTGAGCCGACTCAGCGCCCGTGAGCGCGAGGTGCTCATCAAGGTGGGCTGCGGCCTGTCCAACACCGAGATCGCGGCCACCCTGTACCTGGCGGAGGCGACCGTGAAGTCCCATCTGGGGCGAATACTGCAGAAGCTCGAACTCCGCGACCGGATACAGGCCGTGATCTTCGCCTACGAAAGCCGCCTCATCCACCCGGCATGAGGTCGGCAGGGAGCGATTCGGCGCCGCACCACCACCTCCGGGACGACGGACAGGCAACCTCTTCCTCACTCATCGCCGGTCGGGCTCGGTGAGGCTTGTCGGCCGGTGGGGGCGGGGGTGTGGGGCGGGTGGTGGGGGAGGAGCACGGCGGCGGTGAGGCCGATGAGTCCGACGGCTGCCAGGGTGATCATCGCGGCGGCGTAGGCGTGGCTGGTGAGGCCGGCGACGAGGATGGTGCCGGCGACCGCGGTGCCGAGGGAGGAGCCGAGGTTGGAGACGCTGCGGGACAGGCCGGAGATCTCGCCCTGCTGGTCCTCGGCGAAGCTCGACTGGACGATGTTGACCGAGGGGGTGAGCATCACGCCGAGTCCGAGGCCGATGAGGAGGAGTCCGGGTGCGAAGGCCCAGGGGCTGGGGGAACCACCGACCACGACGATCAGGACGACGATGCCGGCGATGGTGGTGACGAATCCCGTGAGGATGAGGGTGCGCTGGGCGTGGCGCTTGGCGAGGCGTTCGGCTGCCAGGGAGGACACGAGGATTCCGAGGGTGGCCGCGGTGAAGATCACTCCGGTCTGGATCGCGTCGTAGCCGCGGACGACCTGCAGGTAGGAGGCCACGGTGAAGGACACCCCCATCAGGAGCAGCCACTGGGTGTTCTGGGTGACGAGGCCGAGGTTGGAGCTGCGGATGCGGAACAGGCTGGTGGAGAGCAGCGGTTCCTTGCCTGCGCGTTCCCTGGCTCGGACCCAGCGGAAGAAGGCGAACAGGAAGAGCGCGCCGAGGGCGAGGAGGGCGAGCATCAGCCAGCCGTTGTCGTCGGCGGCCAGGATTCCGGTGACGACCAGGACGAGGCCGACGGCGGACAGGACGGTGCCGACGGTGTCGAAGGGGCGGGTCGGGTCCGGCGGCAAGGGGTCCTCGATGCGGCGGCTGAGGACGATGATCACGACGATCACCAGGGCCTGGAACACGAACGCGGCCCGCCAGCTGAGTGCCGAGGTGATGAGTCCGCCGATCAGCGGGCCGGCCGCGGCGCCGATGCCTCCGAGCGCCATGATCGTCCCGAATGCGCGGGCGCGTGAGGTCATCTCCGTGAAGAGCAGTGTGGTGAGGATGTAGACGGGCGGGATGAGCAGGGCGGTGCCGACGCCTTCGAGGATCGAGTTGCCCAGGATGAGGACGCCCAGGCCCGGTGCGGCGGCGCTGAGCAGGGCGCCGACGCCGTAGACGACGAGGCCGGTGAGCAAGCACCGTTTGCGGCCGTAGCGGTCGGTCAGTTTGCCGCCGGGGATCATCAGGGCGGCCATGACCAGCAGGAAGATCGTGATGGCGACCTGGACGCCCTGCACCGTCGTGTCGAGGTCCTCGCTGATGTCGTTGATCATCACGTTCATGTTGGAGCCGGCGAAGCTGCAGATGAACTGGGCGAGGGCGAGCGGGGCGATGACCCTCCGCAGGGCGGCGGGTGTGTTCGGGGCGGGGGTGGGGTCAGCCATCGGTGCCACCGCGTTCCGCCGTGTCGAGTTGCTCGTCGAGGGCGATGGCCGCGGCCACCAGCGCGAGGTGCGTGAACGCCTGGGGGAAGTTGCCCATCTGTTCGCCGGACGGGCCGATCTCCTCGGCGAACAGGCCGACGTGGTTGGCGTAGGTCAGCATCTTGTCGAAGGCGTAGCGGGCTTGGTGGAGGCGGCCCGAGCGGGCCAGTGCCTCGACGTAGAGGAAGCTGCAGAGGTTGAAGGTGCCCTCGGAGCCGCGCAGTCCGTCCGGGGATGCCTCGGGGTTGTACCGGTAGACGAGGCTGTCGCTGACGAGTTCCTGCTCCATGGCGTCCAGGGTGCTGAGCCAGGCCGGGTCCGTGGGCGAGAGGAATCCGACACGGGGCATCAGCAGCAGGGAGGCGTCCAGGACGTCCGTGGCGTAGTGCTGGACGAAGGCCCGCCGCTCCTCGTTCCAGCCGCGTTCGACGATCTGCCGGAACACGGCGTCGCGCTCCTGCGCCCAGCGAGCGGTGTCGGCGGGCCGGGAGTGGAGGGTGGCGAGTTTGATGCCGCGGTCGAAGGCGACCCAGGTCATGAGGCGGCTGTAGGTGAATTCCTGCTGCCCGCCGCGGGTCTCCCAGATGCCCTCGTCGGGCCGGTCCCAGTGGTCGGCGAGCCAGTCCAGCACGTCGGCGAACTTCTTCCAGCCACGGATTCCTCCCATCTCTCCGGCCTGGGCCAGGGCGTCGGCGGCCTCACCGTAGATGTCGAGCTGGATCTGGTCGGCGGCCGCGTTGCCCGCCCGTACCGGGGCCGAGCCCTCGTAGCCCTCCAGGTGGTCCAGGACTTCCTCGGTCAGGTGGGGCTCCCCGTCGATGCGGTACATGATCTGAAGGGGCTCGCCCGAGGCGGTGCCGCCGGCCTCCAGGCGATCGCGCAGCCACCGGCGGAAGGCCGCGGCCTCCTCGGTGAACCCGAGATCGGACAGCGCCCTGACCGCCAGGGAGGAGTCACGGACCCACGTGTAGCGGTAGTCCCAGTTGCGTTCGCCGCCGATCTGCTCGGGCAGCCCCATGGTCGCGGCAGCGATCGGAGCACCGGTGGGGGCATAGGTGAGCAGCTTGAGGGTGATCGCGGAGCGGTTGACGATGTCACGCCACCGGCCGCGGTAGGTGGAGGAGCGCAACCACCCGTGCCAGAACCTCCGGCACGCCTCCAGCTCCGCCCGGATTTCGTCGGGTACCAGCTCCGCCGGGGCGGCGGCGCCGCTCGCGTCGGAGGTCAGGACCACGGCGGCGGTCTGCCCGGCGGTGAGGGTGCAGCGGGCGGTGAGGTCGTCGTCATCGGGGTGGAGCACGAAGGGGCCGGTGACCTGCAGGTGCAGGTCGGTGCCGGGGCCGTGGAAAACCGTGGACGCCTCGCCGGTCCGCTCCAGGGTGTGCGAGGCGCGACCGTAGTCGAACCGCGGCCGACAGGTCAGGCGGAAGTCCATGCTGCCCCGCACCACCCGCACCACCCTCACCAGGCGGTGCCGGTCCGTCGGGGTCCCGGTGGTCAGGGGGGTCATGAAGTCGGCGACCTCGCCGACTCCGCTCGGCGCCATGAAACGGGTGACCAGAACAGCGGTATCGGAAAGGTAGAGCTGTCGGACCACCGGCTCCTGCCCGCCGGGGAGGTGCGCGGCCAGCCGGCAGTAACCCCCGCGTTCGCTGTCGAGCAGCGACGCGAACACGCTGGGCGAATCGAACCGGGGCGTGCACCACCAGTCGATCGTCCCGTCGGAGGACACCAACGCGGCCGTCTGGAGGTCACCGACCATCCCGTGATCGGCGATCGCCGGGTAGGCGCTCATAAGAATCTCCCGTCGTCCGTTGGAGCCGTGGCGGCGGCCGACGGACGGGAACATCAGGGTGCGCCCTCGGGGAACGTCCAGCCCGAGAGACCCGGACCCGCCACCCGACACGGGCCCGCCTGTTAGGCCGGCCGATGACACAGACAAACGAGATGCGACTCCGACAGCGCCTACACCAAGGCCCTCAGGCGCATTCTGCCGTCCGATCTCCGGCACAGTCGGATGACGCGCGGAGACCGCGGGGTGACTCTGTTGGTGGCCAGGTCAGTGGCTGCGGGCTAATGGGGGGCGTACATGGCGTACATGCTCACGGCCATCGCCACTCGTCCAGCAGCGCGCGGGCCTGCCCGTACGACAGCCGGGCGAAGCCGATGTCAGGGCATACGCCGCGCGGGCTGACGACCTTCCCCGGTCCGGGGCGGCGGTGAGTGACGAACACCGGCCCGCCGGTGCGGCCCTTGAGCAGCCGGGGCAGCAGCCGGGCGGTGCCGGCGTCCGCGGTCAGTCGTCATCACTGCCTGTTGGTCGTGTTCCCGCGGCATGCGCATGGCGGTGACGGGTGGGGGCTGGCCATTCTTCGCGCCGGTTGCTGTCTGGTATCGGGGCGAGGAAAGAAGCGCGTGGGCGGCGCGACCAGGGGTTGAGTACGCCGGTCAGGCCAGTGCGGTCATGTGGTCAGGCTGGTGGGCGGCGACGTCGTGGGCGGCTTGGACGAAGGCGGCGACGGCCGCGGATCGCGAGGTCTCCGGCCAGGCGACCATGACCGCGCTGGGGCTGAGGCCGGTGACCGGCCGGTATGCGATGTCCGGGCGCTGGTGCCGCTCGGTGGTGGAGAGTGACAGGAACGCCACCGCCTGGCCCAGCGCGACCACCTCCAGGAGTTGCTCGACGCTGGCCACGAGCGGCCCCTCAGGAGTGTCGGCCGGCGCCAAGCCTGTGTGGCCATCGCCTGCTTCCGCTCCGTCGCATCCGGTGTAGTAGGCGGTGGTGGAGGGGGCGGCCCCTTTCCAGCGCGGGATCGGTTCGCCCTTGAGGTCGGTCAGCCGCAGTCGCCGGCGTCCGGCCAGGCGGTGCGCGGCGGGGAGGACGGCCAGTCGCGGCTCGACCACGAGCGTCTGGGAATCCAGCCCTTGACCGTCGAACGGGCTGCGCAGCAGCGCTACGTCGGCACGGCCGTCCCGCAGCATGGCGATCGGCTCTCCGCTGCCGCCGACGACGACTTCAGGCGGCGGCAGATGCGAACCCGTTCCCCGGTAGGCGGCGAGGATCTCCCGCAGCAGCCCGGCATCGCCTCCCGGTTTGACCGCCACGACGAGCTGGGGTGTCGGCTGACCGGCCCGGCGTGCACGCCGGGCCGCCGCGTGCACCGCGTCGACCGCGATCCGGGCCTGGTCGAGCAGCACCTGACCGGCGGTGGTCAGCCTCACCTGCCGGGTGGTGCGCTCCAGCAGGCGTACCCCGAGCCGGGACTCCATCTGAGCGATCGCCTTCGACAGCGGGGGCTGCGCCATCCCCAGGCGTTGCGCGGCCCGGCTGAAGTTCAGTTCCTCGGCGACCGCGATGAAGTACCTCAGCTCCCGCACCTCCAGCTCACTCATATCTGTGGACTATAGATCCAGAGTCTTCTGGTCTTTCCCTGCCGCCCGTGGGTGAGGGGAGGCTGGGTGCCATGACGACTTCGCAGAAGACTGCTTTGATCACCGGCGCGAACAAGGGCATCGGCAAGGAAACGGCGCGCAGGCTCGCAGCCCTCGGCATCACCGTGCTGATCGGCGCCCGCAACGCCGAGCGTGGCGAGGCGGCGGCCGAGGAGCTTCGCGCGGGCGGCGCCGACGTACGGTTCGTTCCGCTGAACGTCACCGACGAGACCTCGGTCCAGGCCGCCGCCAAGCACATCGACGCCACGTTCGGCCGCCTCGACATCCTCGTCAACAACGCCGCGATCGCCGCCGGACCGCAAAAGCCGAGTGAAACCCCCGCCGCCACCGTCCGGCAGGTCTACGAGACCAACGTGTTCGGCGTCATCGCGGTGACCCACGCCATGCTCCCCCTGCTCCGCCGCTCCGCCGCCGCACGCATCGTCAACATGTCCAGCGAACTCGGCTCCCTCACCCACCTGGCCGACCCGGGCAGCCCGTGGTCCGCCTACTCCTCGATCCTCCTCCCTTACTGCACCTCGAAGAGCGCGCTGAACGCGATCACCGTGCTCTACGCCAATGAACTGCGCGCCGAAGGGATCCTGGTCAACGCGGTGAGTCCCGGCTACTGCGCGACCGACCTCAACCGCCACAGCGGGATACGCACGGCGGAGGAGGGCGCGGCCGTCGCGGTTGACCTGGCGACGGCGGGCGAGGACGGCCCGACGGGCGCCTTTCTGGCCGAGGACGGGCCGATTCTCTGGTGAGACCATGCCGCGCCGTCTCCGCCCGAAGCCTGACGGGGGTGTTTCAACCCCCGCCGTGACGATCACTGGCCTCTTGCGCGGCGCCCATCCCCAGGGGCCTTACTGGTAGTTGGTGGGCGCACAAGCCAATACGGGCACGAGGTGATCACTCATCTCGCGGAGTCAGCGTCAAGGGCTGGGCCGCGGGTCAGCCGGCGCTTTCCATCGCGGTTGTGTGCTCGTCGTGCTCACGCAGCATGCGCATGACGGTGGCAGACCGCCCCGCCGTAGCGCCCCACACCCCCGGCGCCGTACCCAGCGACGCCCTGCCCACTGCCCCATGCCGGATCTGGCATGTCCTCAGACGCGACCGAAGGCATCCTGTTGAGTACCCCCCAGAAGAAGAAGGAGGACCGGGAAGCATGCTTGGGCTGCGTCGGCGGCCTGCTCGTGCTGTTCCTGTTCGTCTACTCGGCGCTGTCCGGCTGCGAGGCACCCGAGGCGGACCCGAAGCCGTGGCCGTCGCCGTCGGTAAGCAGCTCGACCCGGGCCCCGGTGCCGTCGTGGACGCCCCCACCGCCCCCACCGGTCATGCCGGTCATGCCGGACCTGAAAGGCAAGACCCCGGCCGAAGCCCTCGCGCTGATCCCCGGGTACACGCCCGACAAGCGGGTGTGGCTGGACCCCATGTACGAGGAAAGCCAGCACTGGACAGAGATTACCGACCCCCGCCCCTGGAAGGTGTGCAGTACGCACCCGCAAGCCGGACAGCAAGTCGGGACCCTGACCGGCTTCGGCTGGGCCTACCTCCAAGTCGTAGCCCCCGACGCCGAATGCCCCGTCTGGTGGAAGACACTCACCGGCCGCGCTCCGGGCGACCCCGAGCCGACCCCCACTCCGCCGCCGGCTCCGGTGCCGACGTTCGAGGCGCCCGAGGTCCCGGACGTCCCCGAGACCGGCGACGACGATGGCGATGACCGTGGGCGCGGCAATCCGCGGTACTGCCGGGGCCGCGTCTGCAACGGCTGACCGCGCCCAGCAGTGCGCCCCCACCGGAACGGATCCCGCGGGGGCGCACTGATCGGCAAACGGGCTACGGGATCCGCCCGTAGCCGTTGAAGGGGCATCCACTGGTCCCGGGCTACCTGATGAACCTGGCTTCCCGCGAGCGGCGACCGGCCCGTGCGCGACCTCTTGTTCTGAGTGCAGGGCATGGGCGTCGCGCGGCTCGTCAGTGACGTAGCCGGGCGGCTGCGGCCAGAATCGGGGTGCTCACGACGGTGGCTGCGGCGCCGAGCGTGGTGTCGGTGGCCAGGATCCACCGGACGGTCTTCATGGCCAGAGTGAGGACTTCGCTGCCGCGCTGGCGCATGCCGGCCTCGAAATGGTCCACGGCGTCGGTGAGGGTGGCGGTGCCGTCGGCAGCGGCGCTGACGTGCGTGAGCAGGCTGGCGGCGTCGCGGATGGCCGCGCCCGCTCCCATTCCGGCGGTGGGCGGTGTGGCGTGGACAGCGTCGCCCAGCGCGGTGATACGACCCGCAGGCCAGGGTGCGAGATCCTCCGCGCGGGTGGAAGCGGCGTTGAAGCGGAATCCGGCCACGCTGTGCGGGTCGGCTTGGGCGATGACCTCGAGTGTGTGCTCGGCCCAGCCCCGCTCGCGGAATCGGCCGAGCAGCGCGGCCTGCAGTTCGCCGCCACGCAGGTCGCGCAGGGAATCGGTGCTGGTGGATTCGGGGAACATGGCGCCCCAGATGTAGGTGGGTCCGGTGGTGACCGACATCCGCAACTCGGGAGCGTCGAGCGCGGTGTTGCCGACCGGGTCGAGGAATCCGACGTAGAGCGCTCCTCCGCGCGGGCCGATCGCCAGCCCCGATCGTGGCCTGAGCCGCTGCTGCTCGCCGGGGCCGAGGTCTCGCCGGAGGGTGCGGCCGGAGAACCCGATGATGCCCGCCGGGCTGCTGGTCGGGCCTCCCGCCAGGTGGCGGGCGACTACCGAGTGGGTGCCGTCCGCGCCCACCACCAGATCCGCTGAGACCGGCGCCCCGTCGGTGAACAGCACTCGGGGCGCGCCGTGGTCATCGTGGCCGACGCCGGACACGTTGCATCCCAAGTGCAGGTCATCTCCGACGGCTTCGGCCAGAAGCATCCGCAGGGTGATCCGATCGACGTCGATGCTTGCACTGTCGCTGAGGTCCGGCCCGTGGCCCAGCAGCCGGCCGCGGCGATCCCAGAACGCGTCGCGCTCGCGCAGTCGCAGCGCCGACCCCGATGCCAGCAGCCGCTGCATGATCTTCGGTTCCACCAGGTCTTTCAGCGCCGCCTGCGCCCGCTCATCCAGGGTGATGTGGTAGCCGCCCGTCGCCGCCACATCGGTGTCCCGGTCGAATACCGCCACCTCGAACCCCCGGCGACGCAGCCCCGCCCCCAATGCAAGCCCGCCGATCCCGCCACCAACCACGACTACCCGCATATCCGACACCGTCCTTTCCGCCGCTGCTCACTGAACAGAACCCACCGTGACACCGGTAGTGGACACCGAGTGGCCAGTACCGGTGTCAGAGTGGGACGATGGCGAACACCTCACACCGGGCGTTGCGGCTGTTGTCCCTGCTCGGAACGGGACGGCAGTGGCCGCTGCGCGAGCTCGCCACCCGGCTCGGGGCCAGCGAACGCACTGTCCGCCGCGACATCGAAACTCTGCGCGCGCTCGACTACCCGATCGCTACCATCCACGGCCCCGATGGCGGCTACCGGCTCGGAGCCGGGCGAACCCTGCCGCCGTTGCTGTTCGACCACGACCAGGCCCTCGCGGTCGCGGTGGCCCTGCAGACCGCGCCAAGCGCGATGTTCGGCCTGAGGGACGACGCGGCGCGGGCACTGGCGGCTCTGCACCAGGCCATGCCCCCTGCGCTGCGGGCATCCATGGAATCGCTGCGTCTGACGCGGCTGCAGAACTATTGGGAGTTCCCCGCGCCGCCCATCGACCCGGCGGCCCTCACCGCCGTCGGAACCGCGGTACGCCACCGCCACCTACTCGTCACCGAGACACTGCGTCCCGACGGCACACGCCCCGAACCCAGTGACCCCGACCACCTGCCCGCCCACCGCATTGAGCCACACCACCTGGTCTTCTGGGCCGCCCGGTGGTATCTGGTCGCCTACGACCTCACCGACAACGAATGGCGAGTGCGCCGCGTAGATCGACTCCACCCCCGCCCCACCACACAGTGCTTCGCCGCCCGCGCGCTTCCCCACCCCGACCTCGCCCACTTCGTGATGAGCACCCACGACCGCGGCGACACCCCCGCCGTCTGGCAATGCACCGGCACCGCCCGGCTCAACCTGCCCGCTCACATCGTGGCCCGCTGGGCACCAGGCGGCTCCGTCGTGGAACACCTCGACACCGAGTACTGCCGGCTCACTCTCGGCGCCTGGTCCTGGGCCGGCATCGCCGGCATCCTCGCCACCTTCGACACCGAACTCACCGACCTCCACCCACCCGAACTCGTCCACGCATGCCGCCGTCTCACACGCCGATGGGCCACGATTGCCGACACCGAGAACCTCGGTCCTTCTCATGAATGAGTAGTTCTGAGAGATCACGACCGCAGGGTGCAGCCCGGCCGCGTCGTACGGCCACTCCGTGGTCGAGGGCGGCCCGCTCGACGGGCTCCGGTCGGCGGCGCGCAGAAAGTCGGCGACCTCGTCCGGCATGTCGAGGGTGACCGGCAGTTCCGGCGCCGGGACGCCCCCTGCTCGATGGCGGTGTGATCGGGCAGGAGGGCGGCGATGGGCCGTCGGGGCCGGCTGGTCAGCCGTTCTCCGCAGGGCTGAGCCCGGAACCGTGGGCGGGCGTCGCGAGCACCAGCGCCGAGTCCGCGTGGAGCGTGATGCGCACCGGTGTGAAGGTGGTGGCGTCCACCGGCGACTCCCCGTTGCCGGGATTGCGGGCGTAGCGCGGATGGGCGCCTCCGCTGATCTGCCAGCGAATGCGGTGGCCGGCCTCGAACCTGTGGGCGGTCGAGCTCATCTCCACGGTGACCTGCGACGGCTCCTGCCCGTCCGTCCGCAGCTGGCCCAGCCCGTCACAGATGTTGACGGAGCGGCCCTGCGCGTCCACGTCGCACAGGCGGGTGAAGACGTCGGTGTGACCGGTGTCCGTGGAGATGCTCAACCGTGCCGAGATCGGCCCGAGGACGTCCACGGGCTCGGTCAGCGGGGGGCCGGTGAACGTCAGTACGTCGTCCCGGGCCTCCAGGGTGCTGTTGTCGCGAGGGCCGGCGGTCCGGGAGAGCAGCGGGCCGCCGAGGGACGGGGTGGGGTCGCTCGGGTCGTAGCGGAACGACGTCACTGGTGCGCGGTCCGTGGGGGCCTGCTGGGTGAGATCTCCCTGCGCGGTGGGGAACCACGGGCTGACGGCCGTGGTCGGCGGCCATTCGTCCATGTCCCGCCAGGCGTCTTCGCCGCCTACGTGCACGCGCACCTTCGTGGGACGCAGGTCTGAGGGGTCGGCGTACAGGTGGGCGCGCAGCCAGGCGAGGCTCTCGGCGAACACCTCGGGCCATCCCTGTTGCAGGGCGGAGGTGTGGGTCCAGGGGCCGACAAGCAGGGAGGTCTCGCATCCGGCCCGACGCAGCCGGTCGTACTGCTCGAAGGTCTGGTCGGCCAGCGCGTCGTGCCATCCGGTGATCAGGCTCGTGGGCACGCTGTGCCGCTCCGCCACCTCACCCAGGGACGCGCCGTGCCAGTACGCGTCCTCGGCGTCCGGGTGCGTCATCACGTCGTCCAGCCAGGGCACTTCGCCCCCGAGGGCCGAGGCGTGCGCCCCGCGCAGCGGCTGCGCGGTGGTGACTTCACGCAGGCGTCGTTGCAGGCGCAGGGTCGCCTTCACGAACGGTGCCATGCCCTGGTGCTGGTAGGTCATGCCCGCGCCGACGGCGAGGGCGGTCTCCAGGTTGAGCGCACCGTGCGCGTGGAACAGGGCGTGGGGATCGTGCAGGCCCACCTGCACCACCATCGCCTTCAGCTCCGGCGGCGGGTCCGCGGCGAGGGCCCACTGCACGTAGCCCAGGTAGCTGGGGCCGACGGTACCCAGCGTGCCGTTGAACCAAGGCTGCTCGCGCAGCCAGGACACAGTGGCCCGGCCGTCGGCGGCCTCGTTGCGCCACAGGTCGAACGTGCCTCCCGAACCGCCGGTGCCGCGGCAGCTCTGCACGATCACGTGGAAGCCCTGTTCGGCGAAGAGCAGCCCGTACATGGGGGACCACGGCAGGCCCCTGCCGTACGGCGAGCGCACCAGGAGGGTGGGGAAGTCGCCTTCGGCGCGCGGAAAGTAGTGGTCCGTGATCAGCGGGCTGCCGTCGGCGGCCGGCACCACCAGTCCCGGCTCCCACCCGACATCGTGCAGCTTGGCCGGGAGACGTCGCCAGGTCGCCCTCATCATCCGTGAGGAAAGGGGCGGCTTCCCGGAAGGCGGTGTCCAGGTCGGGCTCAGCACAGAACCGTGCGTGCGTGACGTCATCGTTCCCCCTCTATTCTCGTACCGTGTACGAGAATAGAATACTTGACTGAGGCCCACAAGGGCTGTCGATCAAGGAAGGAGCGTGGAGCATGCCGCGTGACGGAGAGGCCGGCGCCCCGGGCGTCGACCCCCAGCAGCTCTGGCTGAGCTCTGGCCAGCCGCGCAGGGGCCGCAAGCCCACCTACAGCCGGGAGGCGATCACCGAGGCGGCCGTCGCCCTGGCGGACGCCGAGGGGATCGAAGCGGTCACCATGCGGAAGGTCGCCGAACGGGCCGGAGCCGGCGTCATGTCGCTCTACAGCTACGCCCCCGACAAGGAGACCCTGCTGCACCTGATGGTCGACCACGTCAGCGGCGAACTGCCGACCACGGGCGCGCTCACCGGCGACTGGCGCGCCGACCTGAAGGCCATCGCCCACCTCCAGCGCGCCCACATGCTGCGGCACCGCTGGCTGCCCGCCGCGCTGTCCACCCGGCGCGTCCCCGGGCCCAACACCCTGGCCTTCCTGGAGCATGCGCTCGCCGCCCTGCGGCCCGCCGGGCTGGACGGGATGGCGAAGATGGAGATCTTCGCCCAGCTCACGGGGTTCGTGGCCGGGCACGTCGGCCACGAGATCGCGCAGGCCGAAGCCTCGCAGTCCCCCGACCGGGCAGCGGCCGAAGCCCGCTACCTCGTCGCCGTCGCCACGGACGGCCACCACCCGGAACTCGCCGAGGCCATTTCGGCCCCGGGGCGTCCCGTCACCCCCGAAGCCACTTTCACCCGGTTCCTCAACCGCCTGATCGACGGCCTCGATACCGACTGATCCCTGTCCCGCCTCGTTCGGTCTTGCCGCCGGACAGCGTACTGACCCGCACAGAGGCAAAGTCGAGCGAGACGCCGAAGTCCCGTTCGCCGACAGGCTCCGTCTCCGGGCCCAGATCCGTCAGGCGGACCACAGCACCTGCCTTGTGCACCGGATTGGAATTGCGCGGCACCGCCGGTGATACGTTTCCACGGAGATCAACTTCCGTGGGCCGGTCCCCTCGGCTGCGGTGCAAGGCACTACCGGGAGATCCTCGGGGCCGGCCGTCGGGCCGGCCTGACGATGTGGGCGTGCCTGCTGCACACCGCCCTGCCCGTCTGGTTCGCGGCCGAGGGCGGCTTCCTCGCCCCGACGGCCGCGGCGGCATGGGCCCGCCACGTCGACTTCGTCGCCGAGACGTTCGGCGACCTCGTCGAGGATTGGATGCCGGTCAACAACCCGGCCGGCTACGCGGAAAAGGCCTACCTGCGGGGCACGTTCCCTCCCGGGCACACGTCCCAGGAGGAGTTCCTCACCGTTCTGCAGGCCGTTCACCAGGCGGACTTCGAGGCCGCACTCCGGCTGCGCCAATCGGGCAAGCCCACCTCCACCAACGAAGCTCTGATGTCCCTGCACCCGGCTGACGACAGTGCCGAAGCGGCGGGGGCCACCGCTCTCATCGACGCGGTCATCTGGGACACCTGGCTGAACCTGGCCCGGACACCGCGCTATGAGGACGCCTTCGACCAGTACGGCTTCAGCTACTACTTCACCGCAGCGGTCGCAGGTCCGCGATGCCATCGCAGGCGGAATGGACATCACGGGCGTGCACCTGTGGAATGGCGTGGACAACTACGAATGGCTCGACGGCTACACCGTTCCCTTCGGGCTGTTCGACCGCAACCGGGTCCCGAAGCACAGCGCACACATCGTGCAGTCCTTCATCCGCGGCTGACAGCCCCCGATGACGACGGGCCGGGACTACTGCCGACCGCGCGTCCGTACCCCCGGCCCCGCCCCTACCCCTCACACCCCTGGAGTTCCCGTATGTCTCACCGCACCGGCCTCGTCCTCGACTTCGGCGGGGTGCTCACCACGCCGCTGCTGCCGGCCGTGCTGGCCTTCGAACAGCGCGAGGGGCTGGCCCAGGGCGCGTGCATCAAGGCGCTGTACATGGACGCAGAAGGCATACGTCTCACCCACGAGCTGGAGCGTGGTGCGATCACCCAGACCGACTGGAACGAGGCCGCTGCCCCCAAGCTCGGAGTCTCTCCGGACAACCTGATGGGCCGGATCTTCACCGACCTGCGACCCGAACGCGTCATGCTCGACGCGGCCGCCGCGGCCAAGCGGGCCGGGATCAAGGTCGGCATCCTGTCCAATTCGGTGGGACTCGCCCCCTGGGACCTGTACGACGGCTACGAGCTCGAGACCCTCTATCACGGTGTCGTCATCTCCGAGTGCCACGGGATGCGCAAGCCCGAACCGGAGCTCTTCGAGGTCATGCTGAAGCTGCTGGGCCTGTCGGCCGAAGAGTGCGTATTCGTCGACGACACCGAGGAGTACGTGCGGGCGGCGGAGAAGCTCGGCTTCGCGGGGGTGCACGCGCTGCAGCCTGAGAAGACGGTCTCCCAGCTTGAGGACCTGCTGGGTGTCACCCTGACCGACGCCGGCTGATCCGACGGGTGGCCGGCGCCCCGAGGGGCCACTGCAGGTCGTGCTCGACCGCTGCGGCTGGGCCACCGGGAGGATGCCCGGGCATGCGGGTCATGGGGACGGGGGCTGGGTGAGGCGCAGCCACGCGGTGAGTGCAGCCTGGAGTTCGAGGACGGCTGGGCGGTCGAGGGTTTCGCCTGTCCTGCCAACGCGAAGGGTGACGGCCTGCGGTGAAACGCTCCAGCCCACGGCCAGCCGTTGGGGCGAGTTGATTTGTGAGCCGTGAGCGAGGGTGCGCAGCATCGCTTCCGTCCGGGGCGGTACCGGACTCCGGCGGGGGCGCCAGAGGACGCTCTTGGGGCGGGTGGGCAGGCCGAGAGCTGTGCGGAAGTCGTGGATGGCCTCATCCAGCGACTGCTGGGTGTTCGACGGCGCCGCACTCAGAAAGGCCCGGGCCAGTTCGGGATGTGGGCGGGCGGTACCGTACTGCCCCTTCACAACCGGATGTTCCTCCACGTCCAGGCGCACGCACGCCGGAGGGACGAGCGGGTGGGTGTAGCCCTTCTTCGTCCAGGATGTGTGGAGTTCGCGCAGGGAGAGGATCGGCCGGGCCAAGGGAGATTCGGTCTTCGCCCAGCCCCGGTCCGGGTGTGTCAGCTGGAACGGGACGTCAGGGCGCGGCATGCGGGGCAGCCGCCCGGGGGCGCCGTGGGCGCGGTGGAGCACACCGGTCGCGGTCAGTACGACGGTCACCTGCCGGTGTTTGTCGTCGTTGCCGAGCTGGAACCCCACCACGGTCGTCGGCATCAGCCCTCCCCCAGCACCGCCCGGATGCTGGCCTCTCACGTTAGCGTCGTGGGCCGCTCCCGCACGGGTGAACCCCCAAACGTCGCCGGACGTGGCCCCTGGCAGGTCGTCTCCGCTGACCACAGCAAGGAACACGTCTGCTGAACGGATGACGCCTCGGCCGGCTCGGGGAAGCCGAGGCGGCAGCGCTGCTGCCTGGTTTCGACCGGGCCTCCTCCGCCGGGATGACGGTGATCGATCCGCTCCACGTCTGAATCCACGGCCGACGCGGCCGGGGCGGCGGGCGTGGCGTCGGGATTTGTGCGGGTCGTCGGGTGATGATGGCGCGGTGCGACTTGATCACGTGTCCTATGCGGTGGCCCGCGACAGCTTCGTCTCGACCGTCCAGTGGATCGGATCGGCCCTGGGCGCCGGGTTCGTCGACGGGGGCGTGCACCCGCGATTCGGCACCCGCAACTTCATTCTCCCGCTGAGCGGCGGAACCTACGTCGAGGTCGTCACCACACTCGACCACCCCGCCGCCGACCGCGCACCCTTCGGCCAGGCGGTCGCGCGCCGCGCCGCCGAGGGCGGCGGCTGGCTCGGTTGGGTGGTCTCCGTCGACGACATCGCCCCGGTCGAGGCCCGCCTCGGCCGCACCTCGGCCGAGGGCCACCGTGTCCGCCCCGACGGGTTCGACCTGAGGTGGAAGCAGATCGGCCTGCTGGAACTGCTGGAGGACCCGCAACTGCCCTACTTCCTTCAGTGGTCGGTCCCCATCGAGGAGCGCCCGAGCGCCGACCCGCGCACCTCCACCACCATCCACGGGGTCTCCATCGCCGGCGACGCCGCCTCCATCGCCGAATTCCTCGGCGAACCGGCCGACCACCCCCTCGACCAGATCGACGTCACCTGGGTCGAGGATGAGGAACCGGGCCTGGTCTCGGTCGAGTTCGCCACCGCCCACGGCCCGGTCACGATCTGACCAGGGCCCGACTGCCCCGCGGGAGCAGCCGGCTGGGGTCTCCGCCCCGCCGACCAGCGCAGACCCGGAAGTGAGCCGGAGGACGTCGTCAGCGGCATTCCCGGTGGCCAGGGGCATGGAAGCCGTCCTACCCTCCGACCATGGAGGATGAGACAGACAGCCGGGAAGAACCGCCCTGGATCCCCGATTGGGAGAACGGGACCGGGCTCCTCGGCGTCGACGACCCGGCCATGGTCGACGCCGCCTTCGAACGCGGCGAACCCCACGTCGGCTGCGCGGTGATCGGGCTTGCCCTGAACCATCCTGACCCCGAAGCCATCCTGCCCCGCGTCGCCCGGGCCCTACGCGCCACCGACCCGACACGCCGGCATCAAGGCACGGTGGCCCTCGCACACGTGGCACGGCTGCACCGCACGGTCAACCAGGAATGCCTCGACCTGCTGCGTGCCCGGCCACGCGGCAACGAAGCCGACGACGATCTGTGGACCTTCGTCCCGCGCCGAAGACTGCCCTGGTGGCTCTGGCGCCACCAACTCCCAGGCCACCTCACATGGCACCTCTACGAACGCTGGCGCCCGTAGCTGCCCGCCGGCCACTGACAGACCCGCTGGCGGGGCAGCGGCGCCCCCCGACCGGAGGCCTCGTCGCGGCGATCGGCCCCGGCCCCGGTCCCGGTCCCGGCCGTAATTCGGTTGCCCTGGCCGTGGGTCGTCGCTGCACTGTGGCCAGGCACCGCGAGTCGTGGTGTCTGGCATCCCGAGGAGGCAGCGGTACCCATGGAGATACGTTCCACTACCGATGAGGACCTTGACGTCTTCGTCGACACGCTCCACGCCGCGTTCGGCCGCTTCCCGGAAACCCCCATCGAGGGCGGCGGGCTCTGGTGGTCGGCGCTCGAGACGGACCGCGGCCTGCTCGCGCTGACGGCGGACGGGCGGCCCGTCGGCACCGCCGCCGCGCACCCCTTCGAGCTCACCCTCCCCGGTGGCACCCTCGTCCCGGTCTCCGGGGTGACCGCCGTCGGCGTCCTGCCCTCGCACCGGCGCCAGGGCGTGCTCAGCGCGATGATGCGGCATCAGCTCGCCGAGCTGCGGGCGCGCGGCGAGTTCCTCTCCGTGCTGCTGGCCTCCGAGGCCACGATCTACGGCAGGTACGGCTACGGACCGGCGACGTACACGGCGCGGCTGACGGTGCCGCGCAAGCAGGCCGCCCTCGCTGCTCCCCGGGCGCGCGCGGTGGCCGACGTACCGGCGACCGGTCAGGCCGCCGGCTCCGTCGAGGTGCTGCGCAGTGGCGAGTGCGCGGAGATCCTGGAGGGGGTCTACGACCGCTACCGCCGCGCCCAGCCCGGCGCGCTGTCCCGGCCGCACCGCTGGTGGGCCCTGCGCGCGGGGCAGCCCCCGATATCGCCGGCGCCGCGCTACATCGCCGTCCACCGTGACGCCGACGGCGTCCCCGACGGGTACGCCAGCTACTCCATCGACGAGGCCAGGACCTTGACGGTCGACGAGACCATCACCACCGACGACGCCGTCTTCACGTCCCTGGCCCGGTTCGTACTCGGACACGACCTGGTCTCCCAGGTCGTGTTCAAGCACGTCCCGCCCGACCACCCGCTGCGCTGGCAGCTCGCTGACTTCCGCGCCGGCGAGGTGGGCCGCGACACCGACTGGCTGTCGGTGCGGCTGCTGGACGTCCCGCGTGCGCTGACCGCGCGCGGCTGGTTCACCGACGGCGAGCTCGTCCTCGACGTCGACGACCCGTTCCTCGGCGAGCGCGGCCGCCACCTGCTGACCGTCCGCGGCGGCCAGGCCGACTGCGTACCGACCGACCGGGAACCCGACCTGTCCCTGGACGTCCGCGACCTGGGCTCGCTCTACCTCGGCGGCACCGTCCCGAGCACGCTCGTACGTGCCGGACACGTCCGCGCCCACCACCCGGGCGCGGCCAGCCTCGCCGACGCCCTCTTCCGCGCCGATCGCTCCCCGCACTGCCTGCACTGGTTCTGACCCCGCGCCCACCCCCAGCCCGCGCAGAACCCCGACCACAGAACAGAATCGATACAGAGCGATCGTGTACATTCCGCGCACCCGCGTCATCCCCGTCGTGTCCGCCCTCGCGGCGGCCGTCGTCCTCGGCGTGGTCGGCCCGCTCATGGGCAAGTTCGACCATCCGGTCAGCCAAGCCGTCGGTCTCGTCTTCTCCAGCGGGTGGGCGTGGGCGGGGTTTGCCTTTCTGGTCGGTTTTTCGCGCCGCTCCAGGATCGAGTCGGCGCTGCTGGCTTCCTCGACGCTGGCCGTGGCCGTGATCGTGTACTACGTCTTCAAGTTCGTGTTCCCGACCGCCCCCGTCGGCCTGGGCGTCGCCTACGCGTCCGGAGAGGACCTCGGCTCCAAGATCTTTGCCTGGGGAACGGCGGCCTTCGTCCTCGGGGCCCCTGTGGGGCTGTTCGGGAACCTTGCGCGGACGCGCGGCGTCGTCGGTCTCCCGTTGCGGCTGCTCATCCCGCTGACCGCCTTCTACGAGACCTCCATGCGGCTGGAGACGGAGGCTGCCGGGCTGGGCCCGGTCGTCGCGATCACCTGGAACGCGGTTCGCATCGCATCGGGAGTCGCCTTCGTGGCTCTGCTGGTGCACGCGCTGATGACGTGGCGTGCCCAGCGGGGTGAGGCCGCCGCGGATTGAGCCCGCTGCCGGGCGGTCGCCGGTCGGGAGCGGGCCGGGCCACGGCCCGTGACCTACGTACCCGCCTCAGCCCGGCAGGGAGCTTTCGAGCCGCGTCAGCTCCTCCGCGCTCAGCTCGAGCTCCGCGGCCCCGGCCGAGTCGGTGATCGAGGCCGGGCGGCCGGCTCCCGGCACCGGGATCAGCGCGGGGGAGCGGGCGAGCAGCCAGGCCAGGGCGATCTGCTGCGGGCTGACGCCGCGTTCGGCCGCGATGCGGTGGAAGGCGGTGTCGGCCGAGGCGGGGCCGGAGGGGCCGTCGAGGGAGCTGCGCCGGATGCCGCCGAGCGGACTCCAGGGCAGGAACGCCAGACCCAGCTGTTCGCTCAGCCGCAGTTCGGGCTCGCTGTCGCGCACGGCCGGCGAGTACTGGTTCTGGACGGAGACGAGCCCGTCGCCCAGGATCCGACGGGCCTCGAGGATCTGCGCGGTGGTGACGTTGGAGAGGCCGGCGGCCCGGATCGTGCCGGCGTCGAGGAGCTCGCGCAGCGCGCCCACGGACTCCGCCCAGGGCACGGCCGGGTCCGGCTTGTGCAGCTGGTACAGGCCGATCGCGTCGACGCCCAGGCGCCCGGCGGAGGCCTCGGCGGCCCGCTTGAGGTGGGCGGGGGTGGCGGTGACGGTCCAGCTGCCGTCGCCGGGGCGGCCGCGGCCGCCCTTGGTGGCGACGAGGACGCCGGAGGTGTCGCCGCCGTAGCGGGCCAGGGCGCGGGCGATCAGGAGCTCGTTGTGGCCCACCTCGTCGGCGTGCCAGTGGTAGCTGTCGGCGGTGTCGATGAGCGTGACGCCCGCGTCGAGGGCGGCGTGGACGGTGGCGATCGCCCGCGCCTCGTCCGGACGGTGCTCGATGGACAGCGGCATGGCGCCCAGGCCGACGGCGCTGACGGCGGTGCCTGCGATGGTGCGGTACTGCATGGTGGCGACCTGCTCCTCAGACGCTGGGGGACGGCTCGGTGGTGAGGGCTTCGGCGACGGCGCCGGGCAGCCAGTCGGTGGTGCGGGAGAAGGGGAAACCCAGCTCCTTCGCGCGGGCGTTGCTCATCGCGTAGTGACGGTCGAAGGAGAACGGCGACGCCTCCTCGCCCGCCGGGACCGTCCGGTGGACGGGCTCCCGGCCGGCCTGCGCGGCGACGGCCGCGGTGAGTGCGTACACGTCGAGCGGGCCGTCGGAGCAGGCGTTGACCGGGCCGGTGAACTCGGCGGTGGCCGCCCACAGCAGCAGGTCCGCCAGTTCCGCGTAGTGGATGAAGACCGTGGGCAGCGGCTTCGCGTGCACGGCGATCGCCCCGCCCGCGGCGACGCGCTCGGTGTAGTGCGCGAGCCGGCCGGTGAACTCCCGCTCGCCGCCGCCCAGTACGTGGGCGCTGCGCACGGAGGCGAACGCGAAGCCGCCGGCGCGGGTGAGGACGGCTTCCGCCTGGCGCTTGCCCTCGGCGTAGTGGGCCTCCAGGTACGCGTCGTCGTGCCAGGGAAGGTCCATGGCCACCCGCCAGGCGGCCGGGTCCACGATCCCCTCCGGCACCGGCGTGCCGGCCGGGACGGCCGGCAGCGCGGCGCTCGCGGGGTCGTAGACCTCGATCGTGGAGGTCATGACGTAGCGCCGGGTGCGGCCGGCGAAGGCGCGGGCGGCGATGGCGGCCTGCACCGGCGTGTAGCAGACCTGGTCCACCACGACGTCGAAGGTACGGGAGCCGAGCGCTGCCGTCAGGGCGGCCTCGTCGTTCCGGTCGGCGACGAGGTGCTCGACGCCGGGGGGTGGCGGTGTGGAGCCGCGGTTGATCACCGTGACCTGGTGGCCCGCCGCCTGCAGGCGCCTGACCAGGAGCTTTCCGAAGTACCGGCTTCCGCCGATGACGCAGATCCTTTGCATGCCCCCATCCTGGAGACCTATCGTCATCAGCAGAAGTCCTGACTTACTGGGTACGCATTAAGGAAAACTGTTGATCGATGTGCAGCGGCTCCGCGTCCTGCGGGCGGTGGCGGAACACGGCAGCTTCAACCGGGCGGCCGCGGTCCTGCGCCTCACCCCCTCGGCCGTCTCCCAGCAGGTGGCCGCCCTGGAGCGCAGCCTCGGCACGCAGGTCGTCGCCCGCAGCACCCGCGGCGTCACCCTCACCCAGGCCGGGCGGATCATGGTCGGCGCCGCCGAATCCGTCGCCGCGGAGCTCGAACACGCCCAACGGCAGGTCGCCCGGCTCAGCACCGGCCGCACCCAACTCACCGTCGCCGCCTTCACCAGCGGCGGCAGGCTCCTGCTGCCCGCCGCCCTCACGCAGCTCATGGCGGCCCATCCCCGTACCGTGCTCCACATCAGGGAAGGCGAACCGGAAGACACCCTGCCGCTGGTCCGCCAGGGCGCCGTGGACCTCGCCCTCGCCTACCACTTCGACGGCCCGCTGCCCGCCGGGCCGGGCATCGGCTCCGGCTCCGGCTCCGGCGTCGGCCTGGAGTGGACGCCGCTCCTGGAAGACCCCCTGCACGTCGTCCTGCCGCAAGGGCACCGGCTCGCCGGCCACGACGCCCTCGACCTCGCCGAGCTGGCGGCCGAACCCTGGGTGCTGGGCTGCCTGAAGACCGAGGCGTACCTACGCCGCTACGCCGAGCGCGCCGGCTTCGACCCGGAAGTGCGCGGCTCCACCACCGACTACTTCTTCGCCCGCTCCCTCGTCGCCGCCGGCATGGGAATCTCCCTGATCCCCTCCATCGCGCTCACCCCGGAGATCCCCGGCCTGCGCACCGTCCCGATCACACCGCCGGGACCGGTCCGGCACATCGGCGTCGCGGCGATCGGCCGCAGCGACCGCCCCCACGTCACGACGCTCATCCACGCCCTCCGCGAGCAGGCGACGCGGCAGAACCAGGGGCGTTGATCCCGCTCCGGGGCCGTGCTGACGGCCGGCCGGGGAGGGTGTCAGGTGGCGAGGGTGGCCACCGGCTCCAGGCCGTAGGTGCGGGCGTAGCCGTTCTCGGTGCCCACGAGCAGGTCCACCACGTCGAAGTAGCGGTCCCAGAAGGGCGTTTCGCGCAGCGCGTCGATCAGCAGCCGGTACGCGTCGTGGTCGTCCGCCTCCCAGACCCAGACGTCGGTGACCCGCGCCGAGTAGAACTCCGTGTCGTAGAAGCGGGAGCGGACGCCGCGGGTGCGGGCCTCGATCACCGGGACGACGTGGGTGGTGAAGGCGTGGACGCGTTCGGCCACGGTCATCGCCAGCCACTCGGGCGTGGTCTTGACCAGCATGAACGCGGTGACCGGCGGCTCGGTTCGGTCAGCGGGCATCGGCTGCCTCCGGGGCGGCGAGGACGGCGGGCCTGAGGGTCTGCGCGCACCACTGCGCGAATCCGGTGGCCGGGCCCGCCTGCGGGCCCGCTTGCGGCGAGCGGTCGACACCGGAGTCCAGGCCCTGGTCCTTGGCGCGCTTCATGTCGACCATGCCCTCGACGAACGCCTCGTCGAGGCCGTGGCCGAGCAGGGCGGACCGCAGCTCCTCGAGCGGCTGGCGCTCGTAGCGGACCGGACGGCCCAGCTCCTCGGTCATGATGCGGGCCAGGTCGTCGGGCGAGAGGTCCTGCGGGCCGAGCACCGGAACACTGCCGACGCCGGTCCAGGAGCGGTCCAGCAGCAGAGCGGCCGCCGTCGCGGCGATGTCGGCGACGGCCACCAGCGGGGCCGGACGGTCCGCGGCGGCGGTGTCGGTGAAGACGCCGTTCTCGCGGATCGAGCCGGCCTCCTCCAGCAGGTTCTCGAAGAAGGACGGGTTGGCCAGGGCGCGGTAGGCGACGCCGGAGTCGGCGATCAGGTCGTCCATGGCCAGGGAGGCGGTGACCAGCCCGGCCCGGGCGGCCTGCGGGGTGCCGCGGCCGAGCGCCGAGACGCCCACGACATGGCCGACGCCGTGGGCGGCGAACGCCCGCGCGGCCGGGCGGGTGAAGCCGCTGTACGCCTCGTCGGGCGCGACCGAGGCGTCCGGCGGCACCAGCCAGAAGACGGCGTCGGCCCCGGTGAAGGCGCGCTCGACGGTCGCGGCGTCGCCGTGCGAGCCGGTGACCACCTCGACCCGTCCGCGTACGGCCTCGGGGAGCCGGGCAGGATCGCGGACCACGACGCGCAACTCCTCGCCGAGCGCGGGCGCGGCCTCGACCAGCAGCGGCAGCAGCCGCCTGCCGATGTTCCCGGTGGGGGCGGTAATGACGATCATGAAAACCTCACGGTCTGGGTCGGGGTCGGATCGGTACGGCCCCTTCATCGTGCGGACCCCAACCGCATTGCCACAATGGGAACTTCAGCAACCAATCCTTGCCCGGAACGGAATGATGCCGGTGAGCAGCAGCCCAGCCCCGAACCCCGAAGCCACCCCGAACCTCGACGCCAACCCCAACCTCGACGCCAACCTCGCCGTAGCCCTCGACGCCCTGCTGACCGAGCAGAGCGTCACCCGTGCCGCCGCCCGGCTGCGCACCTCCCCCGCCGCGATGAGCCGCACCCTGGCCCGGCTGCGCCGGGTGCTCCAGGACCCGCTCCTGGTACGGGCAGGGCAGGCGATGGTGCCCACACCCCGCGCCGAGGCCCTGCGGGACGAGGCCGCCGCGGTGGTGCGCCGGCTGGAGGCACTGCTCACCCCGAGCGGTGGGATCGACCCCGCCGCGCTGCGGCGCACCTTCACCGTCCAGGCCTCGGACCTGGTCGGTGCGGCGCTGGCCCCGGGGCTGCTCGGGCTGGCCCGGCGCCGGGCACCGGGCGTCTCGCTGCGGGTGCTGGCCGAGGAGTGGGAGGCGGGCCCCGCACTGCGCGACGGCCGGATCGATCTGGAGATCGGCGCCATCGACCACGTCGACCCGGAGACCCGGGTCGAGGAGCTGGTCACGCTGAGGATGGCGGCCGGCGTCAGGGCCGGGCACCCGCTCGCCGAAGGAACCCTGACGCCCGCCAGGCTGGCCGCGGCCGAGCACGTGGCGGTCAGCCGCCGGGGACGCTTCACCGGCCCGCTGGACGCGGCCCTGGCCGAGCGGGGGCTCGCCCGGCAGGTCGGCGCCGTCCTGCCCGGACATCTGGCGGCGATGGCGCTGGCCGCGGTCGGCGACGTGGTCTGCCTGGTGCCGACCGCCCTGCCGGGCGAGCCCCCTTCACCCCTCGGAGACGCGGCGCACGCGATGGGACTGCGCCTGCTGGACATCCCGCTGCCGCTGCCACCCCTGACGATCGGCATGGCCTGGCATCCGCGCCACACCGCCGACGGGGCCCACCAGTGGCTGCGCGGCGCCGTACGCCGGGTACTGCGTCCGGCCCGCGAGGAATAGCCCACGGCGCGGGTCCGCTCAGTACAGCTTGTTCACCGCGGTCCGCAGGGTGTTCTTCCAGGCGGCCACCGGAGGCTCGCCCCAGTAGCTCGACCACAGGACCAGCGTGACCGTGTCCCCGTCACGGCCCACACCCCACAGGTAGTTGAAGTCGGGGCGGTCCTGGGCGTCGGCGTCGAAGGTGCTCATCCCCTGGAGGGTGGCGCCCTCCTCCACGTCCACCACGCCGTGGTCGTAGCCGGTCGCGGTCACACCGGGCTCCTGCGGGCGGTTCGCGCAGTCGGCGTAGTTCCGCCGGGTCGTGTCCGCGAACGTGATGGCCTCGGCCTCCGTGGCGAAGACCACCACCTTCTGCTGGGCGGACGCGGTCTCGGCGGTGGTGAAGTCCCGCTTCCAGACGTTCACTTCGGGCTGCCCCTCGGGCCAGCGCGCCAGGCAGTCGTAGGCCTCGCCCCAGCCGCGCGAGACCGGGGCGGCGCGCCACGACTCGGTCTTGGGCAGGTCGGAGATGTACAGGGTCCCCGGCCTCGGCCGCCACTGGTCCGCCCCCACGGCAGGCCCCGAGGCCACCCCCACCGCCAACACCGCGGCCCCCACCACGACGCCGCTCCCGCGCATCCGTGTACGTACCCCCATGCTGTTCCCCCTTCCCCCTGTACGCCTCGACGGCGATGCCCCGTCCCGGCGGGCGCGGGGCTCCGTCCCAGCGTGAGGCGCCTTCGCCCCGGGGGCCGGATCCTCGGCCACAACGACCTGAAATCGGTCTCACCTGACCGAAAACGACAAACACCACCAAAGGGGAGCCCCACCCTCCGCACGCCTCTCCACGGGCGCCCGGCGTACGCCCTGAAACGGCCACACCCTGCGGCGGGCCTACGTCACCGGGCGCACCGCGGTCGTGATCAAGGAGCTGGCGTCGCGCGGCGGCAAGTACGGCGCCCGCACGGGCACCGGCGGCTGACCTCCGACGAGGTACCGCCGGTAGCGGGGGCTGGCCCCACCCCCGGCCGACCGGGCAGCCGGATGGCCGGGGCCGCGCCGTGTCGGCGACGGTTGGTCTGTTCGCTGTTGCGAGCAACTCGCCCACAGAGAAGGCAAGATCGTGCGTCGCATCGTCACGGCCACCGCAGTCGCGCTGGCCCTCGCCGCCCAGGTCGCACCGGCCGCCACCGCCGCCCAACACCCTTCGGCCACCGACGGAATCTGGCGCACGGACGGCTACGGCACCGTCCTGTCCCTCCGCGACGGAACCCTCCAGGAGTACCAGACCACCGCCGTCAGCTGCCTCAAGGGCGACTCCGCGCGGCGCACCGCCCCCGGCACCTACACCACGTCCGACGACACCGTCCTGACCGTGCGCGCCCAAGGCGACCGCGCGTCCCTCCGAGCGGACGGCGACGTCGGCAGCCGCACCCTCCGGCGCGTCCCGGCACTGCCCGACGCCTGCGCACACGAGACGGCCAAGGACTCCCTGACGGCCTTCGACGTCTTCTGGCAGACCTTCGAGGAGAATTACCCCTTCTTCGCGGCCAAGGGCGTCGACTGGCACAAGGCCCGCGATCAGTACCGCCCCGCCGTCCACGCCGGGACGACGCCGGACGAGCTCTACGCCGTCCTCGGCAAGATGGTCGAGCCGCTCCACGACGCCCACGTCTCCGTCCGGGACGGCGCCCGCCGCTCCTACCAGGTCCGCCCCGGCACCGTCGTGCCCTCCGGGACCCTGGACGCCGAGGTCAAGAAGTTCATCGTGGAACGCGACCTCAAGGACGCCCGGAACGTCCAGGACTTCGCCCAGGGCCGGATCACCTACGCCGACCTTCCCGGCGGCCAGGGCTACCTGCGGATCTCCGGCTTTGCCGGGTACACGGAGGAGGGCACGTACGCCGCCGAGCTGGCCGAACTCGACAGGGCCCTGGACACCGCCCTCGGCCGCCGACGCACCCAGCCCCCGACCGGCCTGATCATCGACCTGCGGATCAACGGCGGCGGCTCCGACGCCCTGGGCCTCCACATCGCCGAACGCCTCACCGACACCCCGTACCTCGCCTACTCCAAGCGGGCCCGCAACGACCCCGCCGACCCCACCCGGCACACCCGCCCCCAGCCCGCGTACGTCACACCCGCCCAGGGCACCCGCTACACCGGCCCGGTCGCCGTACTGACCGGCGGTTCGACCTTCAGCGCGGGGGAGACCTTCACCCAGGCCCTCCTGGACCGGCCGGGCAGGACGGTCCGCATCGGGCAGCCCACCCAGGGCGTCTTCTCGGACGTCATGGTCCGCAAGCTCCCCAACGGCATGTCGTTCGGGCTCCCGAACGAGGAGTTCCTGACCCGCTCGGGCCGCACCTTCGACGGCCCGGGAATCCCCCCGCACCTCACGGAGCCGGTCTTCACGAAGGAGGAGTTCGACAAGAGGAAGGACTCGGCCTTCGACAGGGCGGTGAACGTCCTGCGCAACCCGCTGCGGGACGCGGAGGTCACCCGGATGCCGGGGACCTAGTGCTGTGGCCGGAAAGGTTCACCGTGTCGCGGCGCCCGGCACGGCACCTCGCCGCGTTGTCGGGCCACCCGAGTACGTCCAGTACGAGCGGCGGCCCTCCGCCTTGCGAGGTACCGCACCGGACACCGCGACCCGGCAAACCTTTCCGGCCACAGCACTAGGCAGGCGGAAGCCGTTGAAGAGGTCGTCCATGCCGCGCAGGGCCAGGCCGGCGGGGACGGCGCTGCCGGCGGCACGGGCGGCGTCGACGCCGATGGCGTCGAGCGCGCGCAGGGCGTTGGGGGCGAGGCCGATGCCGGCGCCGGTGGCGGGTGGTCCGGGGGCGCGTTCGCAGACGGTGACGTGCCAGCCGCGGCGGTGCAGTGCGACGGCGGCGGTGAGACCGCCGATCCCGGCCCCGGCGACCACCGCGTGAGGTCCCGGCACGGAACACCCCCTCTCGTTCGGTCCGACTACGCGGCCGTGTCCGGCCTGCGCCGGGGCGCGGCGTCGAGGAGGGCCCAGATGCGGCGGCCGTCGTCCGCGAGGTCGTCGCCGCAGCTGTCCAGGGTCACCAGGGCCCGGAGTTCACCGAAGAGGCCGCCCTCGGGGGCGGTTCCGGCTTGGTGGCTGAGCGCGATGACGAGGATCTTCTCGTCCTGGTCACCGAGGTGCAGGCTCACCCGCTTCCCGCCGTCCCGCACCGTGGCGTCCACCAGAAGGGTGACGGCCGCCGCCAGGTCCTGCTCGTCGAGCCCCGGATATCCCCAGGTCCGGGCCGTCGCCACGGCATGGGCGGCGGCCTTCTTCGCCGCCCACGGATCCGCGCGGAAGGTCAGCGCCGCCGTCCGCCGGTTCCTGATCCGCATCCGGGCCCGGGGCAGCGCCAGCGCCGCGGCGGGCCTCGGCACCGGCTGCGGACGCGGCGCCTCCACGGGCTTCTTCGGCGGCGGGGGCGTCTTCGGCGGGTAGGACGGGGGCGTCTTGGGACCTGCGGCTTCGGGAGTGGTCAACTGGGGTCCTCCTGGCAATCGAGGTCGTCACACGGGTACACGGCTGCACGGGTACACGGCTGTACGGGTACACGGGTACACCATCGTGGCAGGCCGAGGCGCCCGCCGTCCCCTACACCTTCCCCCTCAACTCCCGCCCCAATGCCCGGTGGTAGGAGGAGGAGTCACGCCGCACGGTCGGTTCGTCCGCCCCTCCGAACGGCCCAGCCCGCCTGGCACGCCTGTTCCCGCATGCCTAGGCTCGACTGCGCAAGAGCCCGTGGCGGCACAGTACGAAGCTGCCTGATGCATTCAGGGAAGGTGCTTCATGGCTTGTACGCCACTGAACATTCAAAACGGGCTCTTCATCAACACCAACACCTGGCAGAACGCCCCGAGCGCCAGTTTCGACGGCAAGACCCTCACCCTGGCCGCCGGCGGCCCGAATCCGGGAATCAGCGTCCAGCAGGGGACCAAAAGCTTCTTCCATGCCCAGCTGGCGAACCATTCGATCCGCTATCAGGTCTTCGGGAACAAGTACCTGGTGATCGTCGACGCCGAAGCGGGAGCGGGCAGCAGCACCCGCACGCTGTTCGTCGTCAACTTCACCACATGGACCGCGGTCACGATCCTGACCGTCCTGGCCAACTCCAATTCCGTGTCGCTTCCCGTGGTCAATCCCAGCCAGGGTGAAGGGGCAGCATTCCTCGCGTACGGGAGCACCGGAAGCCAGGTCCTGGGCGTCGGCATCTACCGCAGCGACACCGGAGCGGTCCTCTGCCCGCTGGGATCGCCGATCGTCCCGACCGGACAGACCGTCGGCGAGGCGACCGCCACCAGCCTGGTCATCCACTACTCCACCGGCGGAATGAGCCGTACGCATACCTGCCCGAAGCCCCTCGGGAAATGTGATGTGTCACCCGCGGTGCAGTCGTATCCGGATGCCTTCCTGGGCGGCTGTCCGTCCACTCCGCAAACGAGGCAGTTCATCGTCAAGAACGTCGGGGACGACTGTCTGACGGTGAACTCGATCGGAAACGTCAGCCCCTTCAGCGTGCAGGCGACATCGAAACCCCTTCCCGTCAGCCTCGTCAAGAACGAGACCGTGAGCGTGACCGTGGTCTTCGAGCCGACGGCGGTCGGGACCTGGCCCGCCACCGCGCTGCCGGTGACCACGGTTCCGGCCAACGGCGCCAGTCAGCTCGTCTGCAAGGGGAAGGCCCTCCCCGCCGAGTTCAAGATCGCGTTCAGCTCCCCGGCCCTGAACTTCGGCACCCACCCCGTGGGCGTGCCGGCTCCGGCGAAGACCCTGGTCATCACCAACAGCGGCAGCAAGCCGTTGAACGTGAGCGTCCCACCGCTGGGGGTGGCCGGCTTCTCGTGCTCCGGCTTCAGCGGCAGCCTGACCTGCGGCCAGACGCGGAGCCTGTCCGTCGGCTTCACTCCGCCGGCCGAGGGACCCCAGTCGGCCGTGCTCACCGTGGACAGCGACGCCCCGGGCAGCCCCCACACGATCGCCCTCACCGGCAACGGCTGCCTGGCCAACGCACTGATCAACGTCCCCCCGGCGGCGCCCATCGGCTTCGGGCAGATCCAGCGCGGCTTCCGCATGGTCCGTGTCTTCGAGGTCGGCAACGCCGGAGACGGGCAGCTGACCTTCACCGGTTCGATCACCGGCCCCGATGCCCAGCTGTTCGGTCTGCCCGACCCGAACGGCTCGGTGACGGTCACCCCGCCCGGCCGTTCCTACGCCGTCGCCCCCGTGACGTCCTGCGGAGGCGGGGCCTCCGGCTCAGGTCGCGTCCTCGTGGCGGTCTCCTTCTTCGCCGACGACACGCCCCGGCTCGCCACCGCGACGCTGACGCTGAGCGGCCACAACGCGACCAACGCCCCGGCCGGCCAGACATGGACGTTCCCCCTCACCGCCGAGATCGTCCCGCCCGTGGCCCTCGACGTGGCCCTGGTGATCGACCGGTCGGGCAGCATGAGCGACCCGCTCGGCTCCCGGGTCAAGATGGACGTGGCGGTCTCGGCCGGCCAGCTCTTCGTGGAACTCCTGCGGCCGGATCTCGACGACCGCGTCGCCGTCGTCCGCTTCAGCGACGGCCCCGAAGTCGTGGTGCCGATGACGCACGTGTCGAAAACGAGCGCACCCACGCAGGCGACCATCCTCCAGAACGTACGGAACGACGTCCCACCGCCGGCCGGCTCGACGGCCATCGCCGGCGGAGCCATGGTCGGCGCCGACGAGATCGCCACACCCCGCCCGACACCGCCACCCAAACTCACCCGCGCCCTGGTCGTCCTGACCGACGGAAGGGAGAACACCGCCTATCTGAAGCCGGGCACCGGCGTCTCGTACACCATCCTCGGCGAAGACGTGTTCCCGTCTGCTCCGTGGCTGCCCTTCCCCACCCAGCCCATGCCCCACCCCGCAGGCGTGCAGACGTACGCCATCGGGCTCGGGAAGAGCGGTGACGTCGACACGCGCCAGCTGACCGTGCTCGCCGACGGAAACCCGAACCATGTCTTCCGCGTGGACACCGACCTCACCGGAATGCGGTACTTCCAGCTGGAGAAGTACTTCACCCAGATCTTCATGGAGATCGTCGACACGTCCTCGGTGCTGGACCCCATGTACACGATCGCCCCGGGGGACACCCACGAGATCGAGTTCGACGTCCTCCGCGGTGATGTCAGCGCCCTCGTCGTCGTGTACGACCACGAGGGGATGCGCCTCCCCTTCTTCTGCCTGTCACCGGCGGGCGAGATGATCGACCCGTCGACGGTACCCCCCGGCTTTCAGCTGCGATTCGGGGCGACTCCCCAGACGAGGATCATCGAGTTCAAGGTGCCGCAGAAGGAGCCCGAACGGTACGCGGGCCGCTGGAAGATCGTGGTCCAGCACCCCAAGAAGGTCTGCTACGGAACGCCGCCGGAGAAGCCCGCGAACCCCGGATTCCTCCCGGACGAATGCCGGCGGTACACCAAGCCGGTGCTCTACGGAGTCGCCATCGGCGTCGGCAGCAACTTCCGTATGGTTCCCCTCGTCACGCCCGCCCCCGTCTACGCGGGTGACCCGATCCTGCTCACCGCCTTCGTCTCGGAAGCCGGCCTGCCGGTGACGGGATGCGAGGTGCGCGTCGAGGTGACCCGGCCGGACGGCTCCACGGCAACGCTGGACCTCTACGACGACGGCGGGCACGACGACGGGGAGGCGGACGACGGGGAGTACGCGGTCAGCTTCCCCCACACCACCGTCCCGGGCATCTACCACCTCCGCTTCACCGCGGTCGGACGCAGCCGTGACGGGGAACCCGTACGCCGCGAAGCGCTCCGCGACAAGACCGTGCTGTCCAAGACCGGGGAAGAACCGCCGCCCGTCGACAGGCGGCTCCACGCGCTGCTCCAGGAGAACAACGACCTGCTCCGCCGCATGCTCGACAGCGGCGACCGCCCCGGGGGTTCCTGACGGTTCCCCAGCGGAGAGGGTGCGTCAGCGCGCCCGCCGTGCACCTCGAGAACAGGGCCCGCCCGAAGGCGAGCTGAGTGTGGATCAGACCGCAGGCCGGTCACCAGGCACAAATCGTACTGGTAGATTCACACAGCTCCTTCGCCTCCCCCTTGCCTGGCCGATTCGGTCGGGTCGGCTCCCATGGAACGACGCCTTCGACATCTCGTGCCCGTCGGGCCCTTCTCGGCGCGGCCGACGGCCACGACGCCCGCCGGGCCACCCGTTGCGTCGTTCCGTCGTTCCGTCGTTCTCGAGGAAGACCCATGTCTGCTCACCGTTCGCGCCCCGCGTGGATGACCACCAGTCTCGCCGCCGTCGTCGGCGCCGGCCTCCTGTCGTCGGGCGGGACGGCTCAGGCCGTCATAGGCACCCCCGGAGCTGACGGTCGGCACGCCTACACCGTCAAGCTGAACCTGGGTGACGAGGCGAACGGCCGCGCCTGCACCGGCACGCTGATCGACGCCTCCTGGGTGCTGACCGCCGCGAGCTGCTTCGCCGCCACCCCCGGTGCGACGGTCCCGGCCGGCCGGCCCGCCCTGAAGACCACCGCGACCCTCAGCGACGGCAGGACCGCCGACGTGGCCGAGCTCGCGCCCCGCGTCGACCGCGACGTCGTCCTCGCCCGCCTGGCCACCCCCGCCGGCGGGATCAAGGGCGTCAAGCTGGCCGGGGCCGCCCCCGCGGCCGCCGCCGAGCTGACGGCGGCCGGGTTCGGACGGACGAAGACGCAGTGGGTGCCGGCCAAGCTCCACACCGGCACGTTCACCCTCGACACCACCGACGCGACCACGCTGGCCGTCACCGGCAAGGGCACCGACACCCTCTGCAAGGGCGACACCGGCGGCCCGCTGCTGAACGCGGCCGGTGAGCTCGTCGGCGTCAACAGCCGCTCCTGGCAGGCCGGCTGCCTCGGCACCGACCCCGACGAGACCCGGACCGGCGCCATCGCCGCCCGCGCCGACGACCTCCGGCAGTGGATCGACGAGAACCGCGCCAGGACGCCCGGCTGGCAGACCAAGACCCTCGTACAGTCCGGCAGCGGCCTCTACCAGGGCGTCCGCCTGCCCGACGGCTCCTGGACCGGGTTCGCCGACGTCCAGACCAAGGCGAGCGGCATCAACGGCGTCCGCAGCGCCGCCGCCGCCGGCATCAACGGCGACACGCACGTGCTCGCCATCAGCACCAACGGCGGCCTCTTCCACACGGTCCGCAAGCCGGACGGCACCTGGAGCGCCTTCGGGGACGTGTTCTCCGTGGCCAACTCCCTCGGCAACCCCACCCAGGTCTCCGCGGTCTCCCTCGGCAGCGACCTGCACGTCGTGGCCGTGGCCGACGGCAGGGCCTTCCACACCGTCCGCAACGCCGCGGGCCAGTGGACCCCCTTCCGCGACGTCTCCGGCGGCTCCGTCACCAACGTGACGGCCGCGGCGACCGCCGGCGTCCGCGGCGAGCTCCACGTCGGCCTCGTCAGCGGCGGCAAGCCGTACCACAGCATCCGCCAGGCCAACGGCAATTGGACGGCCTGGGGCGACGTCGCCCTCGCCGCCGGCCCGAGCGGCCCCATCAGCTCCATCAGCGCGGCCGGCGCCGGGGACGAGACCCACTTCGTCATCGCCACCGACAACGGCGCCCGCCAGTTCCACACCATCCGCAACCCCGACGGAACGTGGAGCCTCTGGGGCGAGCTGAAGGCCGTCCTGGGCACCGTGACCGCCAAGTCCGTCTCCGCGGCCGCCGTCAACGGGGAGGTCCAGGTCGCCGTCACCACCGCCGACGGCAAGCTCCTGCACACCACCCGCCACACCAACCGCAGCTGGGACGCTCCGGTGACGGCGCCCCTCCAGGGCCTGCCCGCAACCCCCGGCAGCCTGGCCGTCACCCTCACCGCCACCTTCACCGGCTGACACCGGGCATGGGGCCGCCCGCCCGGCCGCCCGCCTGCCCGCCCGGCAACGTACCGCTCCACGGCACAAAGGAACCCCATGAGGCACCGCGTCAGAAACGCCCTCACCACTCTCGCCGCTCTGGTGATCACCGGGGCGGGCGTGAGCGCGTACGCCATCACCGAGTACTCCGCGGCCGACGCCGACGGCACGGCCGCGATGCCGTACGCGGTCGAGGACTTCCCCCACACCCTGCAGGTCATGTCCTGGAACATGTGCGGCCCCCAGCGCGCCGCCTACCACTGCGAGGGCACCGGCACACCGCAGGAGAAGATCGACGTGATCACCTCCCAGGTGACGGTGAGCCGCGTCGAAGCCGTCCTCCTCCAGGAGGTCTGCGAGGACGACCTCACCCTGTTGATGACCAAGCTCGGTCCGGGCTGGAGCAAGACCTTCGAGACCTATCAGTGGCTGAACAACGACGGTACGAAGAACAACAGCCGCTGCGGCGAGGCCACCGGCCGCGCCGACCGGCTCGGCACGGCCATCGTCGCCAAGGGGCAGATGAGCGACGCCCGCCCGTACCCGACCACCCAGCCCACCGCCGGGCAGCAGACCCCCTTCCACTGCGCCACCGCGTCGAAGTGGGGCGTACGGCTGTGCACCGTCCACGCGACCCGCGTCGGCGCCAACCCCAACGACCCGAAGGCGGACTCCCGCGGTCAGCAGTTCGCCGAGATCAAGGCCATCGTCGACACCTTCCCCCGCGTCGTCTTCGGCGGAGACTTCAACGCCCGCTCCCCCGACGACCCGAAGAACACCGCCGCCGCCGTCTGGCCCGCCGGCCTCTACTCCACCGGCCCGGGCACGCCCGGCTACCAGGAATGCGACCAGAAGGGCACCTCCCGCACCGGAAGCCCCACCCACACGACCGCGGCCACCGCGACCAGCCCGGCCATCGAAGCCAAGATCGACTACATCTTCAGCGACCAGCCCAGGAACTGGTGCACCGTCACCACCACGACCAGATCCGACCACCGCTTCCTCATAGAAAGCCTCACCGTCGCCAACTGACACGCCACGGACCCGTCGGCGGGCCCCAGGGCCACCGCCGCCGAACACGCCGACCTGATCCCTCAGTTAGTGTGATCAACTGATCTGCTTGACCGGGGGACGGGACCATGGACGGAATACGCGCAGGCCGGCCACGACACGCGGCGGGGACGACCACCACACGCGGAGCCGACACCCGCCGCCCGGGGGCCGGCCTGTGAGCGACCGTCCGACGGAACAGCCTCCGGTACCGGAATCACCGCCGGCCCCCGAAGCCACGGACGCCCCGGAGCCCACCCCGCCCGACGACTCGGCGGCGCCCGCGCCCGCGGACGCCCCGGCCGAGCCGGCGGACCAGCCCACCGCCCCGGAGCCAGCCGAGCCCGGCACGCCGGAGAACGACTCGGCGGCAACACCCACCCCGGAAGCACCCGAACCGCCGGCCGACACCACCCCGGACCCGGACGAAGCCCCGACACCGTACGACGCCGCCCCCGAGCCCCCATCCACCCCGGAAGAGCCCGCGGAACACCCCGACACCACGCATCAGGCAGACCTGCCGGACCCGGACGAAGCCCCGGAGCCCCCCGAACCCCTGGAGCCGGAAGAAGACGGCGACTCGGCGCCCCCACCCACCCCCGACGCGGACGAGGCACCCGACCCCGCGCCGGCATCGGACGCGGCCCCGCAGGCACCTGAACCGGCAGCCGACACCCACGACGCCCCGGCAGCCGACGACCCCGACGAGGCGCCGGACCCCACCCGCCCCCACGACGCTCCGTACACACCCGCCGAAGCGCCGGCCGACACCACCCCGGCCCCGGACGAAGCCCCGACACCGTACGACGCCGCCCCCGACCCTGTGCCCGCTCCGGAAGAGCCCCAGGAACACCCCGACGCCACCGGGCCCCTCGAACCTTCCCTCTCCGAAGAGGAACCGCCGGACGCGGCAGCGTCGTCCGACGATGCTCCGGAACCGCAGGCAGCAGATGCTCGGAACCGGGCCGACGCGCACGCTGAGAAGGAGGCCGAACCATACGACAACAGCGCGCTACGCGACGGCCCCAGCTACCAGCAGGAGATCGACGACCAGCTGGGGGCACGCGGCCTGGACCGCTCCGAGCATGACAAGTTCAGGCTCACCCGGACCAACGAGCTGACCGAGGCGCAGGCCCGCGAGGTCGTCGAGGTCCGTGACACGATCAAGCTCGACGAGGGCCGTATCGTGACCAAGGTGATCACACGCGAAACCCTGGACGCCTACCTGGACAACGCCACGACGCGCGGCGAGGAAGACTTCAACCCCGGCGAGTTCAGCGGCTCCATCGCGCGCGGCTGTGACACCGCCGATCTGCGCAGCATGGGCCAACTGCGCGACGGGCTCGCTCTCGACGATGGCGGGGCCGGCTGGACTCCCGTCCCTCCGGGCGCGTCCGAGGCGTACCAGCTGCGCTTCCCGGCACCGGACGACATGCGTGCCGATCCGAGCCTCGGCGCAGTCGGCGACCAGGTGCTGGCCAACCACGTCGCCGGCATGGCCGACCAGAGCCGGGGACGGGCCTGGCGTGACCCGTTCCTCGGCACTGGTTACACCGGCGGGGGTGTCCCGGAGTGGATCGCCGAGCCCACCGGCTTCCCGCACCATGCTGAGATCTGGTGTATGCACGCCGACGGTACCGAAGAGGCCGTCGGTTTCTTCGACAAGAACGAAAGGCTGTGGAAAATAATATGACTGACCCTGCGAGCCGCCCCTCCCCGGTCAAGGGCGAGGTCGCGGTCTTTCACGGTGAGCTCTATCGGGCCCGTGGCGCCGTGGGTCTGTGGCCGTGCGTCGAGCTGCTGCCCGGGCCCGGCCGTCCCGCACCTGAAGGGCTCGCGCCGCGCGAGGCCGCCGACGGGTCGCTGTGGTATCCGGTTGCCCCGGAGCGTCTGGAAGCCTGGTATGCCGTGACGTGGACGTTCCGCTGGCGCGACGAGCCCTTCGAGTGCACCGCCGCCACGCCCACCACGCTCACGGGCAAGTACCTCGGCTCCGACGAACACTTCGCCAAGGAGCATCTCAAGCGCCTGGGCACCCGCTACCGCGGCGTTTTCCCACGTGACGAGGTCACCGATCTGGAGGAGCAGCGCGAGGATCTGCTGCAGCCTCTGCACGCTCTGGTGCGGCGTCTGGCCGAGGTCGACCATTTCCGCCCCAAGGCTTACGCGGTCCATCACGGCCGGACGTATCCGGCTGCTGCCGAGGCCGACGCCTCGGGCCTCATCGCACTGACCATCGGGGATGACCAGCCCGAGGATCTTGTCGCCGATCCCCGGGACCCGGACGCCGGGCACTTCCTGGCCGCCCCGGAGCAGCTGGACGCCTGGTACCGAACCCACTGGACCTTCCGCTGGCAGGGCGGTCCCTTCGACGCCGTCGGGACGGTGGACGGCAGGCTCAAGGGCGTCTACACAGGCGGCAGCTGGGGCTTCGCAGACAACTGGCAGCTGACCGACGAGTCGGATCGCGACCACACCCGGTACACGGTCAGGGTGGGCGTCGACGGCGTCACCGACCTCGAACAGCACCGCACCGACCTCCTGGCCAACCAGTAGCCGAGGCCCTGGCAGCCGGGGGGACGAGAGGTCAGGGTCGTCTTCGACAAGAACGAAGGATTGTGGAACTACTATGGCTGACCCTGCGAGCCGCCCCTCCCCGGTCAAGGGCGAGGTCGCGGTCTTTCACGGTGAGCTCTATCGGGCCCGTGGCGCCGTGGGTCTGTGGCCGTGCGTCGAGCTGCTGCCTGAGCCCGGCCGTCCCGCACCTGAAGGGCTTGCGCCGCGCGAGGCCGCCGACGGGTCGCTGTGGTATCCGGTTGCCCCGGAGCGCCTGGAAGCCTGGTATGCCGTGACGTGGACGTTCCGCTGGCGCGACGAGCCCTTCGAGTGCACCGCCGCCACGCCCACCACGCTCTCGGGCGACTACCTCGGCTCCGACGAACACTTCGCCAAGGAGCACCTCAAGCGCCTGGTCATCGACTACTACGGCGTCTTCCCACGCCATGAGGTCACCGATCTGGAGGAGCAGCGCGAGGATCTGCTGCAGCCTCTGCACGCTCTGGTGCGGCGTCTGGCCGAGGTCGACCATTTCCGCCCCAAGGCTTACGCGGTCCATCACGGCCGGACGTATCCGGCTGCTGCCGAGGCCGACGCCTCGGGCCTCATCGCACTGACCATCGGGGATGACCAGCCCGAGGATCTTGTCGCCGATCCCCGGGACCCGGACGCCGGGCACTTCCTGGCCGCCCCGGAGCAGCTGGACGCCTGGTACCGAACCCACTGGACCTTCCGAGCGCAGGGTGAACCCTTCGACGCCGTCGGAACGGTGGACGGCAGGCTCAAGGGCCTCTACACAGGCAACAACACCTATGGCTTCGTCATGCACACCTATCTCCTGACCCCGGAGAAGGCCCCCGACGGGGTACACACCCAGTACACGACCACGGTGGGCCTCAACGGCGTCACCGACCTCGAACAGCACCGCACCGACCTCCTGGCCAACCAGTAGCCGAGGCCCTGGGGGCCGGGCGGACGAGGCAGGAGGCGCCGCCCTCGTACGCCCCGCCCGCACCCGGCAGGAAGCCGCCGTCACGCCAGAAAGACGACGCAGGGCTCGTCCTCGTCCCACGCGCCGATCACGGCATCCTTGTGCACCTTGCCCGGATGCCCGGCCGGCAGTACACATGCCGCCTCGCACCCCTCGTCGTCGAAGAACTGCGCCGTCACCCGACACGTCTGCTCCGCCACGATGTCCGCCGCCTCCTCCGCTCCGGCCCGTCAGGAACCACCTCACCGTCCAGGACGTCCGACCGCAAGGCGCCCAGGCCGTATCGGACGAGGGGGCGATTTACTCAGCCATCTCCTCGGGCGACATGCGGGTGACCTTCTTCCCCTCCGCGGTCTCGACCAGGGTCAACGCGCCGATCCAGCTGTCGCCTTCGGGGTACTCCCAGTTGGCCGCGTCACAGAGCAGCACCTGGAGCCGTTCCCGCGGCACCAGCTCTCCGGGCTGGAGTCCTTCCTCCCCGGTGGGGGACGTCCACGGTGCGATCCGGCGCACCTCGATCCAGCCCCGGTCGACGAGACGGAGCAGGACCTGCGCCAGTTCGTCGACCGGCAAGGACTGATCGTCCTCTCCGAGGTCACCCCAGACGCCCGGCAGGATGTCGATCTCATAGGAATTGATCAGGAACGCCCGTTCCGAATCGGTCAGGGCCTCCCACTCGTGCTTGCTCACGCGGCCATCGTCGCAGGCCCGGGACGCCGTCACCCAGGCGGCCCGGCAGACATTCACGAGCCGGCGGACCCCGGCGGAGCCGGCTGAAGGTGCCCCGTACATCATGTTCAGGTGGCAGCCGACCGGCCCGTTCACCGCCATCACGACACACACGACACAGGAGAACAGCATGCGCCTCTACGATCACGACCACCTGGACCAGCCGGTCACCGTACCCGCCACGGCGCTGCGCGCCCGTCTGTCACTCCAGGACATGGGCCTGTACGTCCAGATCAGGCATCTGCTGCCGGCGCGCGCCGCGGGCCCTTACCTCGAGCAGGTCGTGACCGAGCTCGCCAACAGCCGGTTCGGAGACGAAGTCGGCGAAGCGGGGCTGCGCGCCGGCTTCCAGCGCCTGGTCGACGCCGGCCTGCTCCACCTCAGCGAGGACTGACCGGGACTCACTGGACGGCGCCCGCCCGGCCGCGTCCCGGCCGGCGCCGACAGGCCTCCGGAGCGCCTAGGCCACGACCTGGCGCGCCACGCGGTGGCGGAGGTAGACGACTCCTGAGCTGAAGGTGCGGGTGTCGACGAGTTCGAGATCGACCCGGCGCTCGTGCCGGGGAAAGAACGGAATGCCACCGCCGACCAGCACCGGGTAGACCCTGGCCCGGTACTCGTCGATCAGACCCGCCGCGGCCGCCTCGGCCGCGAGCGTCGCGCCGCCGATCGCGATGCCGCCCTTCCCCGGCTCGGCCCGCAGCCGCTCGATCTCCTGCGCGAGGCCGCCGGAAGCCAGGCGGGCGTTGCCCTCCACCGCCGACAGGGTGGTGGAGAACACCACCTTCGGGAGCGGCTTCCAGAGCGCCGCCCACTCGAGCCTCGCGTCGTCGAGCGACGGATCCTGGTCGGCGGTCTCCCAATACAGCATCGTCTCGTACAGCCGCCGCCCCAACAGGTAGACGCCGAGCTCCCGGATCTCCTCGGTGACGAACCGGAAGAGCTCCTCGTCGGGCGACGTCCAGTCGAAGTCGCCGTCCGGCCCGACGATGTAGCCGTCGAGCGATACGCCCATCGAATAGGTCACGCTGCGCATCAGAAGCCCTCCTCGGTCAGCCTCGACACTACGACCACTCACGCAGGACCTGCTCGGCCGCACTCCACCACGCACCATCGCACGAGGAGTGTGCCAGCCCGCCTCAGGATCACAACCGAGAGAGACGGCCTGAGGATCGTCCCGCAACTGCTGGTCACGGAGCTGGCCAGGTGCGGAAACTGCGTAGCTGCCGAGTTCGTGGTGCCGGTATCGTCCGGTCTGCCGACCCGCCGTACCAGCGGCCGACGTTCAGAGAGCGATGCACATGACCAGCCAGCAAGCAACGACGACCCTGTGGCGCCCCACCGGCCCCAAGGAGCTGGATCTGGTTCGGGAGCTGAACTGGAGTGCGTGGCCGCCCCGGCTGCCCGAGCAGCCGATCTTCTACCCGGTCCTCAACGAGGACTACGCGATCAGGATCGCGCGGGACTGGAACGTGAAGCACGATGGCGCCGGCTTCGTCACTCGTTTTGAGGTCGAGTCGGAGTTCTTGAGCCGGTATCCCATCCAACAGGCGGGCGGGCAGACGATCCTCGAGCTCTGGGTTCCGGCCGAGGAGCTGGACGACTTCAACGCCCACATCGTCGGCGAAATCCAGGTGGTCCACGAGTTCCGCTGAGGCGGGAAAGCTTGCCAACAGGGCAGGTTGGCCCGGTGCGATGATCCCGAAGTGGCTGGTGCGATCACGGCGTCGGAGCCGTCCTGGACAGCCCCGTTCACGGGGCTGAGCCCGCGTGCCTTCGGGAAGCTGGTGACCATGCTGCGGCGCGAGGGCGCCGACGCGGTCCGCAAGGGCCGGCCATGGGGCCTGCCCCTGGAGGACCGGGCGCTGCTGGTCACGGCGTACTGGCGCACCAACCTGACGATGCACCAGCTCGCCCTGCTCGTCCAGTTCGAGGACATTGGCGAAGATCGCGACGCAGACCTCCATCTGGGAGGGCGACTCGCGCAGCTCTTCCCAGTAGTCGATCCCTTCCAGCATCGGATGGCCCACCGACCCTCGAGCAAGCCATCCAGCGAAGCGCCGCAGTGCTCCCGAAGCGCCATGACTGAGGTGCGAAGACATGCGAAGAATCTAGCCCCAGCCTTCCCGGATTGATCCTGGGCCTCCCGCATCAGGAGGGCGCTGAGCTCCTAGGGAGTAGGGAGTACCGCGGGTGGTTACAGGACAGCCCTTAGCGGGGCTTTCCGGCCCGTGCGGTGATGCGCCCGCTCAGCGGCACCACCGCGAGGGCTGCGGCCGCGAACACTCCGTACCCCAAGGGGACCTCGTCCTGCGCCACGGCCAGGACGCGCATCAGATACGTGCCCGTTCCCCGGTCGCCCGCGTCGGGGGACGCCGAGAAGGCGAGTGCCACGTCGGAGGGGTGGATGACGTAGGACAGGCCCAGTCCGAAGCTGAGCGGTACGAGGGCGCAGCACATCACGCCGGCCACGAGGAGTCCCCGAAGCCTGCCGACCGCTTCGAGGGGAGCCCAGGCGCGCGCCGTGTGCGCGAGCCATTGGACGAAGACGTAGCTGCCGAGGAAGAGGAGGAAGAGCCAGACGGCCAGTTCGCCCGCGGGGGCCGACGGTCCCATCTGGGGCGTGCCGAGGTGGGTCGGCCTGAGGACCGTACCGGTCACGAAACCGATCCCCGTGGCCACCGCAGCCCGATGGGCGCTGCTCACGCCCCGGCCGAAGCGGAAGGCGGCCGACTCCGCACGCCAGAGTCCGTACACCGCCCCGCCGGCCAGCGGCAGGGCCGCGGGCAGCGCTGCCAGGGGGTGACTCGCGGGCAGTCCGAGGAACCCGCTGGTGAAGGCCGTGACCGGGCCCTGCGCGATGGCGCAGACCAGGCCCAGGGCGAATCCTTCCCAGGGGACGAAGGAGAAGAGCGGAGCGGGATCACGCAGTGCGTCCAGACGGCGGGCTGCCAAAGGGTGCGGGCGGAGGAACTCCACGGGAGGCGCGGCGGCTCGGGAGTCGATCTCGCGCTGCGAGGTGAGTACCGCTGCCAGTCCGGTCCCACCGTTCTCCCAGGAAGCGGCGCGGGCGTCCGCGTGGAACTCGCGGCTGCGCAGCACCGCGTTACGGGTCAGCGGCACCGCCAGCCCGAGGAGGAGGGTTCCCGCGGCGGTGCCCAGGTAGAAGGAGGCCGGTCCCGCGGACGGATCGAAGACCGCGAGCGGAAAGGCGAGGGTGACGGGGATCGCCACCAGGCGGCTGAAGAGCTGGGACGAGATCAGTGTGAGGTACGCGATGTCGACATCGCGGTTCCGCAGGTGCGCCAGCTCGTGCAGGACGATCGCCCGGAAGGCTTCGGGATCGGTGTCGCGCAGCGCGATCAGACCCCGGCTGAGCAGGACGTAACGCTTGCCCACCCTTCCGAAGGCGAGCGCGTTCACCCTGCCGTCGAGGAGATCCACCAGCAGGTTCACCCGCCGGTCCATGCCGGCCGACCGCATCAGCCGGGCGAGGTCTTCGTGAATGCCCGGAAACGAACGGGTGCCGAGTGGGCCGTAGCCCCTGCGGCGTATGCGCCGGCCGGGGAGGATCCAGTACACCAGGGCCACCAGGGCCCAGAAGCAACCCAGGACGCCGAGCTGGATCCACAGGAGGGCGTTGTCGGACAGGCCCCCGCACAGGGCGAGACGACGTGCGGCTTCCGCGTCACCCGAGGCCGCGCCCGCGGCGTACTTCTCGACGCAGGCGCGGACGGCCTCCAGGCCGACCGCGCGGTCTCCGAGGAACGGCCGGACCCAGAAGAGGCCGACCGAGAAGACCGTTCCGGAGATGGCGATCATGAGCAGAGCGAAACGGAACGTCGTGCCGGCGGGAAGCGAGAACGGAGAGAGGGGAGGGGGCGTCGGCCGCGCGCCGGCCGCCGCGGGACTCACCCTCCCGTTCCGGGGTCCGCGGCCCCTGCGGGTCGTGTGCCGTGCCCGCCGTCCCGGTCCCCACCGCCGTCCTGGGCGCTCCGTGTCAGGCCACCGACGAGAGCGTCCGCGAGCAGCTCCGCGCGTTCCGCGGAGAGCCCCAGCTCCATTCCCCGTTTCTGGGCGAGCTCGCGCAGCTTGCCCAACTGGGCGCCGGAGACCGGTTCCGGGTCCGGGTCCGGAACGGACTGGACCGCCTCCCGCCTCCTTCTGAACCGGAACATGTTCCTGGTCCGGTCCGCCGTCTGTACGGCGACGTGCTGAAGGACGGAGGTGGTCACCGCCAAGGCCACCCCCGACAACACGCCGACAACGGTCTCCAGCCCCATACCGACAGGGTCCTGAACCGTCACCGCACGGCGGGGAACCGGCCGGGCGAAGAACGCCTCGGCGGTCTGCTCGAAGAGCTCCAGCTCCTCCGGCGCGAGGTCGGCCACCGCCGAACGGGCAAGCCGAGCGGTCTGCTCACGGTCGTGGTGATGGCGCAACACCGACACCTCCGCTCCGGGCGGGCGCCGTCCGTGCCGACTGCCCTCGAAGTTCCATCTGGCGCCATCCCGGCGGGAGTTGTCAACGCCAACGCCGTCTTCGGGCACGGCCGGCACGGAGGGCAGCGCGCGGGAGATGCGCACGATGAGGTCGGGGTACATGGCCTCCGCCGAGCGGAACGCCAGGGCGGCCCTGGTGCTCTGTTCGTCACCCGCGGGCGCCTCGCGCGCGCGGTCCTCCGCCGCGGCCCTGAGCATGACGGCGAGGCCGGACACCACGGCGTCGCGCTCCGGCTCTCCGTTCTGCTTGGCCTGCCGGTACGCCGCCGCGCGTACGTCGTCGTTGTAGTAGGCGCGCAGCTTCAGTATCCAGTCGTACGCGCTCGTGATCCGTGACATCAGACGCTGCTCGGGGGTCGCGTACCACGGCGTGGGGAGGAGCAGCGCGTCGCCTGCCCCGGTGACGGGGTGACACACGAGGCGCCACAGGGGACGCAGGGCCAGGACGAGCAGCCCTGTCCGCAGCGGACCGCGGCCCACGGACATGTCGGCGCTCCCCCCGGAACCACGGCGGAAACCGGCGCCCAGGAGACGGCCGAACGCCTCCGCGCGCCGTTCCTCGTCGAGGCCGGCATCGCCACGCGCGGCCACGTGGGCCGCCGCACCGCCGGTACGCCACCGGTCCGCGAGCATGCGGGGCGCCGCCGCGACACCGGCCGGACCGCCGTGACGTCCGCAGTGTCGTTCCTTGTGGTGCCACAGTTCGTGTCCCGCGATGACGACCTGGTGCAGCGGCGACGTGTCCGCCTCCACCACGATCAGATCGAAATCACCCATGTCGATCCAGAGACCACTGATGGTGCCCGCAGGCATCGGCTCGAACATCAGCCGCACTTCACGCCCCGAGCATGCCGTGATGTGCGCGCACATCGCCTGGAGCAGTTCGCGCGGGCTCTGCGGCACCGGCCGCCCGACCGCCATGAACAGCGCGTCGCGATAACGTCTCATCTCGCGGGAGGAACCGGCAACGGGTGCCAGGGGCGCCACGGCAGCGCCGAACACACCCATCGCCCTGCGGATCAGTCCAGCCCTTCGCACACCCCACCCCACGTCTCTCGGAACGGCAAGGGAGGCTCCGCAGCCGGGTGCCCTGCCTCAGATCCTGCCGAGCTGCCCGGGACAGAGGCAATGGATCATGTACCTCACCAAGCTGCGTGGCAGCTTGAAGACAGGGGAGCGAAATGGGTGATTTCCTATTGAACCACCATGAAGGCCCGGGGGCGGAGGGCATGTCCGAGGCGGACCTGGCCCTCTACGGCTGGGCACTCGATCATCCCGGCGTAGACCTGCACAGGGCGGCCGCAGACCTCGGCCTGAGCCCCGAACGGACGGCGGGTGCGGCGGCGCGGCTGCGTGGGGCGGGGCTGCTGCAGGCTACGGCCGACGGGTCGGGAACGGAGCAGGCGGTCGCCCCGGACATCGCCGCCGGCGGCCGCATCGCCTCCCTCGAAGCGGCGATCCGTCAGCAGCAGGCCGAGATCGCCCGCATCCAGCTGCAGGCCACCCGCTTCGCACCGGTCTATCAACTCCGGACCGAACGCGAGAACCACGCGGTGGAGGTGATACCCACCCTGAAGGAAGTCCGCGGCCGACTCAACCACATGGCCGCCCAGTGCCGCGGAGAACTGCTCACCAGCCAGCCCGGCGGCGGCGCCCGGAAGCCCGAGGTGCTGGAAGACGCCCTGGCCCGTGACCGTCCCCTTCTGGAACGCGGCGTCCGGCTGAGGACCCTGTACCACCACGCGGCCCGCTTCCACCGTCCCAGCCAGGCGTACGTGGCGGCCGCATCGGCTCTCGGCGCCGAGTACCGGACTCAGCACGAGCTGTTCGGCCGGGTCATCGTCTTCGACCGCGAAACGGCCTTCCTGCCGACGGCCGAAGATTCCGGGGGCGCGGTCGTGATCCGTGAACCCCACACCGTGGCCTACCTGTGCGGCCTGTTCGAGCGTGCCTGGGAAACGGCCGAGCCCTTCGCCGACGCCGGCGGCGAAGGGTTCGCGAAGGTGGCGGGCGAACTCGACCGTACGATCCTGAAGCTTCTCGGAGCGGGCCTCAAGGACGAGGCGATCGCACGCCGTCTCGGCATCTCCCTGCGCACCGCGCGCCGCCACATCGCGGACATCATGGAAGGGCTGGGCGCGGACAGCCGCTTCCAGGCCGGCGCCACCTGGGCCCGGGAGGGCCTCCTGCACGATGCGTAGAGCCACCCCCTGGCAGAGGCACTTTCGCGCAGCCGACCGTCCGCGCGCTGCGAGGCCCCCCGTGAAACCCGGCTCAGCCGCCCGAGGTGAACGTCACCGGCAGGCTCAGGGGGCCGCGGAGGCCGCCGGGGCGCCAGGGGATGTCCGCCGGGGGGACCGCGAGGGCGAGGCCGGGCAGGCGCCGCAGGGCCGTGCCGATGGCGATCCGACCCTCCAGACGGGCCAGCGGAGCGCCCAGGCAGTAGTGGAAGCCGTGCCCGAACGCCAGATGGGCGTTGTCCGGCCGGGTGATGTCCAGGCGGTCGGGATCCGGGAACCGCCCCGGGTCACGGTCGGCGACGGCCGAGCCGATCAGCACGGTCGCCCCGCGCGGGACGCGCACGCCTGCGATCTCCACCTCCTCGCGCGCGAAACGGGCGATGCCGGGGCTGACCGGACCGTCGTAGCGCAGGAACTCCTCGACCGCGTCCGGCAGGAGGCCGGGATCGGAGCGCAGCAGGTCGAGCTGGCCGGGGTGGGCGAGCAGCATGGCGATGCCGCCGCCGATCAGGTTGACCGTGGTGACGTAGCCGGCGACCAGCAGCAGGAACACCATCGCGACGAGCTCGTCCTCGGTCAGCCGCTGTTCCTCGTCCCGGGCGGTGACGAGGGCGCTGAGCAGGTCGTCGCCGTGCTCCGCTCGCTTGGCGCGGATGAGTTCGGTGACGTACGCGCGCATGTGCTGCCACGCCTCGTCCACCACGGCGGGGTCCGGCGGCTCGGCGCCCCGCATGATCATGCGGTCGGTCCAGTGCTGGAACTCGTGCCGCTCGTCCACCGGCACCCCGAGCAGTTCGCTGATCACCGTGACCGGGAGCGGCAGCGCGAAGTCCGCGACGAGGTCGGCGCGGCCGGCCGGCACGACCGCGTCCAGCAGCCGGTCGGCGACGGCCTGGATCCGCGGCCGCATCCCGGCCACGCGGTGGGCGGTGAACGCCTTCGAGACCAGGCGGCGCAGGCGCGTGTGGTCGGGCGGACCGCTGCGCAGCATGTTGCCCAGCATCGCCTCGCGCTCCGTGTCCGGCAGCTGCGCCAGGAGCCGGGTGTCCGAGGCGTCGCGTACGTCGCTGCTGAGGCGGGGGTCGGACAGGGCCGCGAGCGCGTCCGCGTAGCGGGTGACGAGCCAGGCCTCCAGGCCGCCCGCGATGACGACCCGGCGGACCGGGCCGTCCTCGCGCAGCCGCCGGTACAGCGGGAACGGGTCCGCGACGAAGGCCGGGTCTGCGTAGGGGAGAAGGACCGGCCCCTCGCTCATGACGCCTCCCGCACCGAGGAGCCGCCGCCGCGGATCGATTCCACCGGCGGCCGCTCGCGCAGCGCCCCGTACCCGATGAAGTAGGCCGGTACCCGGTTCAGCCACCGCGAGTCGGTGACGAGCTCCGTCAGCCGCTTCGCCCGCTGCGGGTGGCCGAACGCGGCGCGCCCGGCCAGCAGGGGCTCGATGACCTGGGCGTGGGCCAGGCGTTGCAGGGCCTGCGTCGCCACCGTCGTGGGCATGCGGCGGCGCTGGACGCGGCGTACGTCGTGCAGCCCCACGGTCCCCGCGCCCAGCGGTGCCACGAGGTAGCGGGCGGCGGCCACCGCGTCCTGTACGGCGAGGTTGATGCCGATGCCGAACACCGGCGACATGGCATGGGCGGCGTCGCCGATGCACAGCAGCCCGGGCCGGTGCCAGTGGCGCAGCCGGTCCAGCCGTACGTCGAGCAGCTTGACCTCGTCCCATGAGGTGACCGAGTGCGCCCGGTCGGCCAGCCACGGGACGGCCCGCGTGAACTGGGCCATGAACCGGTCCAGCCCTTCGGAGCGGCGCTGGGCATCCGTCCCCTTGGGGATGAGCCCCGCGCACTGCCAGTAGTCGCCGCGGTCGATGAGCGCGCTGAAGAACCGCTCGCCCAGGCCTCCCACGAGCCCGCTGGGATCGCCGTCGTGGCGCGGCAGCCGGAACCACCAGGCGTCCATCGGGCACGGAAAGCTCTCAAGACCGAGCTCGGGCAGCGCCCTGGCGAAGGATCCGCGGCCGTCGCAGGCCACCGTCAGCGTGGCCCTGAGCTCACCGGTGGCGCCGTCCGCGGTGCGGTACCGCACGCCCGCGACCCGGCCGCGCTCCATCAGGAAGGACATGGCCTCGGTGTTCATGCGCAGCCGGAAGGAAGGCTCCTTGCCCGCCTCGTCGGCGAGCAGGTCGAGCAGGTCCCACTGCGGCACCATCGCGATGTAGTTGTACTTCCCGCGCAGCGCCCCGATGTTCCCGACGGTGACGAGGGAGCGGTCCGGCCCGATGGGCAGCTGCACCGAGGTCACCCGCCGCTGCGGGAGCCGGGCGAACCGCTCGGCGAGGCCGATGTCGTCCAGCAGCGACAGGGTGGAGGGGTGCACGGTGTCGCCGCGGAAATCGCGCAGGAAGTCGCCGTGTTTCTCCAGCACGGTGACCTCCACCCCGGCCCGGGCCAGCAGCAGGGCCAGCACCATCCCGGCGGGCCCGCCTCCCACCACACAGCAGGCCGTACGCTCCACGGCAACCACTCCCTTCGCCGGCGTCGGGTGAGCCCACGACGACGTATACCCCACCAGCGGCGGCGGTCGCGGCAGCGCCCGGCGAGTCGGCCCGGCGCGGACCGTCTGCGACGACGAGCACGTCTGCTGTGTCCAGGACGTCGTGGTCGATCCGTTCGTCGTAGGGTGAGAGGCGGCTGAAGGAGGCCGGCGGCCGAGGTCGAGGGAGCCATGTATGACGCAGTACCTGATCTCGTTCGACGACGGCGCGATGACCTTCTCCGAGGAGGAGCTGCCCGAGCTGGTCGAGGCCTCGCACGCGGTGGTGCGGGAGGCCCAGGACGCCGGTGTGTGGGTCTTCGGCGGTGGACTGGAAAGGCAGCGGGCGAGCGTCGTGGCCACCGACGGGGCCGTCACCGACGGCCCGTACCCGGAGACCAAGGCGGTCCTCGGCGGCTTCTCGATCATCGACGTGCCCTCACGCGCGGACGCGCTGGAGTGGGCCGCCAAACTCGCTGCCGCGTGCCGCTGTGCGCAAGAGGTCCGGGAGATCATGACCGATCAGACCGTCTGACCGCCGCGTACGTGATCAGTGCCTGGTCGGCGTCTCTCTGCGCCCGCCCGGGACGCGGCCCGGGCGACGCGGCGGACCGGCTCCGCGGCCATGGCACGCGCCTGCGGTGGGCCGCGGGGCGGCGGATAGCGTGGGGGCATGGTGATGACGGGGAAGCGGCGGGTCCTGTACCGGCAGGGCAGTGGGTTCTGGCGGATGACGGCGAAGTGGGTTCTGGTCTTCGGGGCCCTGTACCTGCTGGACGGCGGGCTGCTCCGGTCGTGGGGCGACGCTCTGGTCGTGCCGATGATCGGGATCCTGCTGTGGGGGCCGTTCGGGGTCGGCGTCGTCTGGTACCCGAGGAAGGACCAGCGCGTCGAGCTGACGACACGTGAACTGCGGGTGCGGCGCAAGCGGCTGCCGATGGAGAAGGTGAACCTGCTGCACGTGGCGCGGCTGTGGCTGGAGGGGCGGTCGACCGCGGACGGCCGGCCGGTGCTTGAGTGGACACGGTCCGAGCGGGTGGTGTGGGTGCCGCTGCGGGACGGCCGGGCGTTCGGCGTGGAGTTCCGCGACCCGGCCGCGTTCGCCAAGGTCTTCGGAGACTTCGCGGTCGCGGCGTGCGGCGGGCCCGACATCGTCCGCGCGAGGGCCGCAGCGGAGACCTACCCGGATCCGCTCCCGATGCGGCCCCGCTCCACCGCCGACGACAGCTCCTGGCTGGACGTCCTGGACATCTTCAACTGACAGCCGGGAACGCCGGCAACAGGATGGGGGGCATGCCACTGCTTGTGGTCAACATCCACCGGGTTACGGGTCTGTCCCAGCGGACAGGTGGCCTGAACTGGTGCGCAACGGTGGCGGGAACCGCAGTCCCGGCTGGTAAGCGGCTTCCCCTGACGCCGTGCGCTTGGCGGTCGTGGGCGTCGCACCAGGCTGTGTGTGTAACAGGAAAGTATTAGGGGCGGTGAGGCGGAACGGTTCTCCGACCGGGCGGGTCATGGTGAACAGAAGCGCTCGCTCGTACCGACCCGCAGCGACCCGAGCGGCCCACACCGCCAACCGATTCCGAGGAAGCAACGATGCGCGTTCACAAGCTCACCTTCGCAGCCCTGGCCGTTGCCGCCGGTCTCACGCTCACGGCGTGCCAGAACGGCGAAGACGGCGCGGCACAAGGCGGCCCGTCGTCCGCGTCCTCCGCCGCCTCCACCCCGCCCTCCTCCTCAACCCCGTCCTCCCCGGGCGGCGGTTCGAGCCCGGGTGGTTCGGATCAGGGCGGCGGGAAGGGCTCCGCCGGGACGGGCTCCAACGGGAAGGGCACGGCTGCCGGTACAGGCTCCACCGGCTCCACCGAGAACGCCAAGGCCGACAAGTGCCGCACCGACGACCTGGAGATCACGGCGATCGACAGCACCATCGGCGGCGACACCGACGGTACCGTCGCGGTCCAGCTGAAGAACCGCGGCAGCCGGGACTGCACGCTCTCCGAGTACGCGGGCGTCGACCTGAAGACCAGCGCGGGGTCGCTGTCCGCGCAGCGCACCGGCGAGCACCCCGGACCGGCCGTCCTCAAGAAGGGCGCGGCGATCTCCTTCGGCGTCACCTACCCGCTCAACACGTCGGGCGGCTCCGGCGTCCGCGTCACGGGGCTCGTCGTGACCCCGCCGGACGAGACGAAGTCGGTCACCCTCGCCTGGCCGGGCGCCGCCACGCTGCCCGTCACGGACGGCACCGGCTCCCCGGTCAAGGTCGGCCCGATCGGAAGCGCCGGCCAGGGCGGCTGACGCGCAGGAGCGTCGGCCGGCTCCCGGCGGGGTTCATGGACCGGCCACGCTGCGCACGAGGGCGCCCGAGCCCCCCTCGGGTAGCCGCGCGAGCATCACGTACGTGACCCGTACCGGCATCCTGTTCGGTGTTCGAGTCGGCTGGACTGGGATTGACCCTCGACCTGGTGGAGGGCACAGGGTTCTGGGTGTGGAGAGCGAGATGCGCAGTATCGGTGAGATGGCCCGGGACAGTGGGCTGAGCGTGAGTGCCCTGCGGTTCTACGACGGCGCGGGTGTGCTGGTCCCGGCCTGGGTGGATCCGGTGAGCGGCTACCGCTGGTACGGCCCGGAGCAGCTCGAGGAGTCCCGGCTGCTGGCGCGGCTGCGCCGGGCCGGTATGCCGTTGGCGGACATCAGGCTGGTACTGGCCGGGTGGTCCGGTGCGGACACCGGCCTGGTGCGCAAGCTGCTCCAGGCGCACCTGCGCCGTCTCGAACTGGGACTGTCCGATGCCCGCAGCGAGTTCTCCACGATCCGATCGCTACTCGAACACAGGGAGAACCCCATGACTTCGCCCCTCACCACGACCGTCCGCTCCGCTGTCTCCGCACGGGAGCTGGCAGCCGCGCTGGACGCCGTCCGCTTCGCCGCCAGTACCGATCCGGAGCTGCCGGTGCTCGGCGGTGTCCTGTTCGACATCGAGGGCGACGAGCTGCGCGTCGTGGCCACCGACCGGTACCGGATGGCTGTCGCACAGACCGGTACCAGCGGGCACGGCGGGCCCCGTGTCCAGGCCGTCGTGCCGTCGCCGCTCGCCGACGCCATGCGTGCGCTGCTGGGTGACGACGCGTCCGTACACCTCACGGTGGACGGTGACCGGGTGGCCCTGGAGGCGGGGGACCGTCAGGTGGCCGGCCAGTGCCTCGCCCACGACTTCCCCGACTACCGTCGCCTCCTCCGCCTGCCGGCGGGGCGTCGTGCCCTCGTCGACGTGCCGGCGTTCCGGAAGGCGGTGGAGACCGGCCCCGTCCGTGCGAGCGAGGTGCGTGATCACGACGCCGTGTCGCGTGAACTCAGCGTGCTCAAGGTGACGGCCGACGGTGTGGTGACCGTCTGCGAAGACGGTGACGACGACAAGGACCAGGTCGCCGTCAACCGCGAGTTCCTGCTGCACGCCCTCGCCGCCGGAGCCCGGGACCACCTGGTCCTGGAGTTCGGCGCCCCTACCGCACCCCTGGCGATCCGCCGGACCGACACCGAGGACACCTTCTCGATACTGATGCCGGTCCGGCTGGAGAGCTAGGCCGACAGGACCTAGGGGCCGCCCGGAGGTGACCGGCGGGGTGTACTTCGGGGTACACGCACGCCCAGTACGGCGAGTCGTTGCGCACCGAAGAGACCTGGTTGTTCCACTGCGTTGAGTAGCAGGTCCAGCTCGCCATCGACCTGCGCGACAACGACCCGGTACGGCTGGAACTCGCGGAGGACGCGATACGCAACACCATGTCCAAGATCGTCGAGCAGCGTGGTGTGGGGCTCGCCGTGTCCGTGGACACCCGGTCACAGCCGGCCCGGGTGGACGACGCACTGACGAAGGCCATCGCCGACAGCGCCACGGAACTGGGTCTCCCCTGGCAGGCGCTGCCCAGCGGCGCCGGACACGATGCCCAGATCGTGGCGGGGAACGCCCCGATCGGAATGATCTTCGTCCCGAGCATCAACGGGCTCAGCCACGTCCCGGAGGAGGACACGGCCACGGCCGACCTGGCCGCGGGCGCCGAGGTCCTCTTGAGCACGGCCCTCAGGCTGTGACGCCGCCCCCCTCCTGAGACGTGCCCCCGCGCCAGCCCCGGGGTGGGCGGTGGGGCGAGGTGCGGGGAGCCGGGTGCGGTCCCCGGTCCACGCGCGCTCAGCGCCGCGCCGCCGACGCACAGCGGAGTTGACCGCGGGGACGGCTTCGGGTCTCCTGCTGGGATGTCCACTTCGACCTACGCCTCTCCTGACCGCGTATGACCGGGTGGTGTGGTGGAGACGCACGTGAAGACGGCCCCGGCGTCTGGTGGCCCGCACGGCGCAGAGATACGAGGCGGTCCAGCCGCGACCCAGGCCCGCCCCGACGCCCCGGCGCGTAGAACATTCACATGGGTCGGTGCGTACCGAGACGACGGCACCGTGAGCAAGGGCCGCCTGCCCTTCCCGTACTGGAACGGCTTGTGCATGGCCGTGTCGCGGGCGACGGTCTCCGCCTTACGATCTTCCCCATGTCGATCACATCCTCTTCCATACCTGTCCTGCAAGGGCGTGCGGCCGCTGTTCTGAGCTGGAAGCAGGGCGAGCTGGTTCTGGAGCGACGCGGCGAGACGTTGGAGATCCCGGCCAGGGCGGTCGCCCGCGTCCATGCCGAGGCGCGGTGCGTGACGGTCGAGTTGAGGGTGCTTGCGGGGGCGACGCCGTCCGTCCATCGGATCGAGGACGTGAGCGAGGCGGCGGCCGTCGTCTTCGCGGACGCCGTGAACGCGTTGCTGCCCGACCCGGTCGAGGAGGTCGACGGCGGGGCCCTGGTCGTGGTGCGCTCCTTCGCCAGAACCAGGTTGCAGAAGTTCCGGCGCACACTCGCGTGGTGTGTGCTCGGGGCGCTGGGCGGGGTCGTCGGCCTGTCCGTGGCCCTCACCGCCACGGCGGACGGTCCCGACGCGCAGGGCAGCGCTGTCGCCAGCGGGATCCTCGGTGGCCTCACCGTCCTGCTCATCGGGCTCTGCGTGCTGTTCACGGGGCCGTCGTTCCACGAGCGCCGCCTGCGCCGGCACGGCGTGACGGTCTTCGCGGTGCGGACCGACAGACCGAGGGTGTACCAGTACGCGGACAGCACCGGTACGACCCGTTACCTCTCGTATGTGAGTGCCGCACCGTCCGAACAGGTCAGTTACAACCCGCAGGACACGTCGGACGTGCTCGTACTCCGGACTCCGTTCGCACGGTTCCTCGACATCTCGGTGGCTTGGCTCTCCGCCCTCGCCGGGCTCTGCACCGCCCCGCTGACGATCTGGCTGGCCGTCAGCGCGCTCGGCTGACCCACGCGCGGGAGTCCGACATCCGGCCCGCGGGCAGCGGATGAAAACACGTTGGCCGGTCCGCCACGGAGCTGCGACGATGCCCCCTGTTTCGCTAGCGGAGGACATTTGTTCGTTTTCGTGTGTGCCGGGTGCGGCGCCAGGCTGACCATCCCGCTGTCCCAGGTCGCTCTGCCGGCCCACGCCCATCAGAAGTACGGGAACGGGATTCAGCTCCCGGTGCTCATGGAGTCGGGCACGTTCGCCGTGGAACCGGAGCCCTGGGGGCCACCGTGGCGGAGGTGGGAGGATATCGGTCCAGACGAGGCGGCGGCCCGCGGCATTTACGCTCCTGTCTACGCCTTGTCCGATGCCGAGTCCGGCACGATTGTTATCGCCCCGGGGGATGCGCGCGGCACCGTGCTCGTCCCGGAGGAAGCCGGCGGCTACTGCTGCGGCCTCGACTGGGGTGACGGCCCCAACATGGCCTGCGAGGCGTGCGGCCTGCCCGTGGCGAGCCGGATCGACGACTGCTCACTCTGGCAGGCGGTCTGGCTCGCGCCGGACGCCGTGCACCGCCTCCCCGTCGACGAGGCCGACACCGCAACGCTCTCCTGGGCGGAAGTATTGGTGGAGGGCAAAGCCACACCCCCGATCGTGCCGATCGCCAGATGGGGTTCGCTGCTCGGGTTGGACCACTGGTGGTCATGGAACCCGCAATGGGAGGCGGCAGCCGGCCGGGCCCTGGCCCACCTGCTGGCAGCCTCGGACGGCCAGCCGGTGACCGTCCCGCACGGCCTGATCGCGGAAGTCTTCCAACGCACCCTCGACGCCCTGCTGCCCGCGGTCCAGCCCGCGCGGCGCGCCGTTCTGGCCGGACCGGGACTGTCCGTCCCCGAAATGGACGCCGACATCATCCTCGTGCCGATCCACCCGCAGACGGGGGAACCCTGGAGCCCGGCCGGCCCGGCCGCATCGGCGTACCCCGTGCCGCTGCCGTTCGGCGTGTGGATGTGGATGGCCTTCCCCGAACCAGGCCTACCCCTCCCCGCCTCGGGAACCATGCCCGACGGCGTCCTCCGCGACGACCCGCCCACACCGCGTCCCCATCACCTGTTCCGGGCCGACTCGGGCACCTTCCGGCACACGCTGGTCCGGTTGCCCGCCGTCCGAAGTCCGTGGCTGCGCGAGATCCTCGAGAACCTCACGCACCACATGCGCGCCGGCCTCTTCTAGCCGACTGACAGAGGATGCCGGTACCCGCTCTCCGGGGCTGCCGCAATCGAACAGCTGACGAACCCGCCGAAGAGGCACGCGTTAGACGTGCACCTCGGACGGGAAGCCGGTCCAGCGCAGCTCGGGGGGCAGATGCCCCATGTCGTTGGAGATGAGGACAGAGGCCGGCCGAACGGGCGCGTACCGGATGACCGTGAGTGCGGCGTTGCCGTGGTTGAGGCCGAGCCAGCGCCATTGCGGCGCGTGCATGGCGTCCCGGACGAGCCAGGCGACCAGGAAGTTGTGGGTGACGACCAGTTCGTGCCGGTCCTCCTCACCCTCCACCGGCCCGGTGAACACGTCCAGCGCCTGCCGGGCCAGCGCAGGTCCGTGCTCCCGCTCCTCCTCAGAGGCACCGGCGAGAAAGCGGAGGAAGAAGTCTGCGGATTCTGCCGGAAGCTCGTCCCTCACTGGCGTGTAAGGAACGTAGTCACCAGCGACTTCCGAGACGCGCAGGGGAACGTTCTCGAGCTGGTCGCCGATCAGACGTGCGGTCTGCTCTGCCCGGGGCAGCGGGCCATGGTGAACCGCTGCGAGAGGGATGCCCCGGAGCCGCCGGCCGAGCAGCACGGCTTGCCGCCGGCCGCCTTCCGTCAGCCCGCTCTCCTCCGACGCTGCCTCACCGTGCCGAACCAGATAGAGGTAACGAGTAGCCGTGCCGGTCATCGCGAACTCCTCTGCGCCCACTAACGATCTTGCGCATCAAGGGACGCTGCATCCTCCGGCGCCGGTTCCCGGCGAGGGACTTCCGAGTTCGGTGTGGACGACGACCCCACCGAACGGTCAGAAGGTGCCCCACCGTCGGCCGGGCGGTCGGCGAGTTCGCGGGCGGCCAGCCGGAGTTCGCCGAGCCGCATGATCTCGGGGTGGGTCCACGGTTCATCGGCCTCAGCTACCTGCTCGCGCCGCAGGCCACCGCCCCCGACTTCGGCATTCCGACCTGGCCGCAGCACGACGGCGCCGCCTTCCTCGCGGTCAAGGGCGTGCGGGACATCGCGACGGGCCTGGTCGTCCTGGCGCTGCTGCTCACCGGACACCGGCGGGCGCTCGGCTGGGCGATGGCGGCGATCGCCTTCGTTCCCGCCGGCGACATGGTGATCGTCCTGACCAGCGGCGGACCCGCGGGCACGGCGTACGGGGTCCACGGGTTCACGGCCCTGGCCGTCGCGGTCACCGCCGGGCTGCTGCTGCGCGAACGCCCGTCCGCAACGACAAGGACGGCGACGGCATCGCCTGCGACAAGTAACCCCAACTCCCGTGCGGCCGAACGGCAGGTTCGGCCCCACGAGGTGGCGTGACGGAGTTCACGGCCGGTCCGGGACGCCGAGCGGCACGGTGAACCGCGACTGCCAGCCTTCCTCCGTCAGCACCACCAGCTGGACCGCCGCCGCACGGGTGCGCAGCGGCAGCAGGCTGCCGATCGCGGCGCGGACACGGGCGGCAGCCGTCGGGTCGTCCGCACCCATGGCGACCGTGACATGGGCGGCGGGCCGCGCCCCGAAGCGGCCCCTGTACGGGCGCAGCCCGGGCCACTGGGCGCGGAACGCGTCGACGATCGGCTGGAGCCCCGGAACGGTGACGGCGACGGAGCCGGACGCCGTCACGACCTCCTCCAAGAGCAGATCAGCTGCCGGGGAACTCGCCGCGAGGGAACGCACGTCCTTCTCGTCCTGACCTGTCAGCGCCGATTCCGGCACGAACGGGTAGAGGAGCGAGACGTGCGCCGGCACCCCACGACGCACCAGAGCCGGGTCGATACGCGACGCGGCATCGAGGAGCGGGGCGGCATCGGGCAGGACGATGACGACGGCAGTGGTCCCTGGCTCTGGCACGCCGTCATCATCGCAGGCCGGGCAAGATCCGGAAGAGACGGCCTGGAAGCCCTGGATGGCTAGGCTCTGGTGTTGTCGAGCCGTTCGATGCGCGCCACGTTTTCCCGGTCCTCGGGGTCCGTGCTCGCCGCGGCGGCGAACCAGGCGTCGAGGATCTCCTTGAGGAGCGGTTCCGAGGTCAGGCGCAGGCTGAGGGCGAGTGCGTTGGCGTCGTTCCAGCGGCGCGCACCGTTCGCGGTGTAGGCGTCCGTGCACAGGGCCGCGCGTACGCCGGGCACCTTGTTCGCGGCGATCGACGCGCCCGTACCGGTCCAGCAGCACACGACTGCCATGTCGGCGTTTCCGGCGGCGACCTCGCGGGCCGCCGCTTCCGAGCAGGCGGCCCACTGCGGATCGTCGCCGGGGCTCAGCGCCCCGTACGCCACCACGTCGTGTCCGCGGTCGCGCAGTTGCCCGAGGAGGGCGCGAGCCACGGGTTCGTCCATGTCCGAGGAAACACAGATCCGCATGCCCCGACACTATCGGCCCCGGCCGCCCCGCCTCGCGGGCATCATGCGGAGCGCCCATGCTGAGTAGGAGGGCGCCGTCGTCCTGAGACTTGTCCTTCCGAGGGCCGAACGAAGGCGCCTGAGAGGAGGAGGAAGTCATGCGCTTGCGAAGAATCCTGGGCCTCGCCCTGGCCGCGGCAACCCTTGCAGGCATGAGCGCCGTCGGCGCTGTCAGCACCGCGGCCGCCTCGTCTCCGAACATCAGCAGGGACGACTGCACGGCCGCCGACGGGCAGATCACAGGACGCCCTTACGGCGGCTACGTCTGCACGCTGCCTGACGGGACCACACAGGCGATCACTTGATCAGCTGATCAGCCGCCGCACGGCCGGGTGACCAGCCCGACCGGTGCGCCCGGCGTGGTGCGTACGGGGCGACGGCCCCGGATCCCGTGCGGGGTGGATCGCCCACGCCCGTCTCGACACCGCCACTCGTGATCGTGGACGCCGACCGCCTCGAAGCCCGGGCCGTCACCGCTTCGAGGCGGTCCGCGACGTCGTGAACACCGCGCTCACGGTCGTCCACCGTCCCGTCTGAGCCCAGACCGCCCCCTCCGCCCCCTCCGCCCCTCCGCCCCCTCCGGGACCACGAGACGGGCACAACAGCACGACCACGGAGCCGACCGGCACGCCGCACCGCCGGTCGGCTTCGCCGTGCTCATCGACGACCCCGGGGAGGACTCCGCCCTTCGGCCCATCAAGGGCACCGGCCAGAACGCCGAAAAGGATCAAGCGGAGTCGCCCCACCCCAGCGTTCCGGCACTCCTCCGCGCCCCAGGCCGCCCCGATGACGGCGGTTCCGTACCCCGGCCGCCAGGCCCGGAGGAGATCCCGCATGCGCGTCATCCTGCCCTTGACCGCCGTCACCACCGCCGCGCTCCTGCTCGTCACGGTCACCGGTGCGACTCCCGCCACGGCAGACCGGAACCCCGACGGCACACCACTGACCAAGGTGTCCCACGGCGACCCGTACGCGGACTGCACCATCGGCGCGAGGTCCCCCGACAGCATCGTCTACCCGGGCACCGAGGTCGAGCCGTACCTGTCGGTCGATCCGCGCGACCCCAAGCGAGTCGTCACCGTCTTCCAGCAGGACCGCTGGAACGACGGCGGCGCCCGTGGCCTGGCGGCCGGCTGGACCACGGACGGCCACACCTTCCACCGGAGCACGCTGCCGTTCAGCCTGTGTGCCCCCGGCGGCGCGGACTACGAACGGGCCTCCGACCCCTGGGTGAGCACCGGACCGGACGGCACCGTCTACGCCGGTGGGGAGGGCGTCGACTTCACGAGGAGCACGCGCAGCGCCCTCCTGACCGCCACCTCCCGCGACGGCGGCCGTACCTGGCAGAACCTCACCACCACGCACGTCGACGAAGAGCCCTTCTTCAACGACAAGCCCTCGCTCACCGCCGACCCGGTCCGCGAAGGCACCGCCTACCAGGTCTGGAACCGACTCGACAACGACCCGCCCGGCCCCAGTTCCCTCGACGGTCCGGGCTACATCACCCTCACCCGCGACGGAGGCCGGACCTGGAGCAAGGCCCGGCCGTTCGTCGACACCAGCAGCGTGCCCAACACCCAGACCATCGGCCATCTGATCGTCGTCGACCGGCGCACCGGCACCCTGTACGACTTCTTCGACCGGATCACCTACTCCGACGACCTGAGCACCGTCGTCGAAGCCCGCTACCAGGTGGTCACCTCGGCCGACGCCGGAGAGACGTGGAGCGCCCCGGTCACCGTGGCCCGGGACACCTCCGTACCGGAGGTCGACCCGAACGACCCCACCAGACTGCTGCGCGCCGCGGCCACGCTGCCCAGCCCGGCCGTCGACCCCAGGACAGGCACGCTGTACATGGCCTACGAGGGCTCGGACTTCTCCGGCGGCAGGTTCGACTCCGTCCAGCTCGTGCGCTCCACCGACGGCGGACGCACCTGGGGGACCCCCGAACTGATCAGCCCGGAAGGCGTGCCGGCCTTCTCACCGTCGATCGCGGTCGACGAGCGGGGCACCGTCGCGCTCACCTACTACGACCTGCGCTTCCTCAAGCCGGGCGACACCACCACCCTGCCCACCGCCTACCAGCTGGCCACACTGCCGCACGGAGACCCGAAGCTCCGGACGGAACGGCGGATCTCGCGGGTCTTCGACTGGCTGCAGGCGCCGTTCGCCGGGGGCTACTTCCTCGGCGACTACCAAGGCCTGGTGGCGGACGGCAAGGGAGTACGGGCGGTGCTCACCCAGACCCACTCCGGCGCACCACACAACCGTACGGACGTGTACACCAGCAGTCTCGGCACCCGCTGACCGGCCCGACCGACGACGGCCGCAGTACAAGGGCCCTGCGCCGGGACCTGCCATGCTGAGCGGGTTCGATTCGATCCTCACGCCTTGGAGGTTTGATGCGTGCAGGCGTCGTTGTCGCCGCGCAGCCCGGTGTGGAGGACCTCGCCGTGCGGGCCGAGGAGTTGGGCCTGCACAGCTTCTGGGTCAACGACACCCCCATGGTCCACGGCGACCCCTTCGTCGCCTTGAGCCTGTGTGCGAAGGCCACCAGCCGCATCAGGCTCGGCATCGGCGTGACCTCACCGGCGCTGCGCTCGGCCCCGGCCGCCGCGAGCGGGCTCGCCAGTCTCAACGCTCTGGCGCCGGGCCGGATCATCTGCGGAGTCGGTACCGGAAACACCGCCCGGCGCACCCTGGGCCTGCGGCCGGCCACGGCGGCCGGGCTGGAGGACTTCACCGTCGCACTGCAGGACCTGTGCGCCGGACGTCCGACCGAGTACCGCGAAGGTGACCGGGTCCGCGACATCCGGTTCCTGCACGCCGGGGCGCACGTGAACACCGCCGACCCGGTCGAGTTCGTCGTGGCCGCGCTCGGACCGAAGGCCGCCGCCGTCGCCGGCCGCCGCGGCACCGGCCTGATCTCCTTCGGCCTGCTGGACTCCACCGCCTGGCACGCGCTGCACGACACCCGCCGCCACGCCGCCCAGGGCACACCCCGCGACCCCGACTCCCACACGGACTCCTACCTGGTCACTTCGCTCCACCTGCTCGACGAGGACGAGGACCCCCACGGCGACGCGGCCCGGGACGCGACGGGCCACCTCGTCCTGTCGCTGCTGGCCTTCGCCGCCGACACGGCCGCCGACGCACCCGCCTTCGCCGACCAGCTCGGCCCAGAGGAACGCGAGGCGGTGCGAAAGCTCCTCGACCGGCGCGGCACCACCGCCACCGCGCCGGACCGGCACACCAAGCTCTACCCCAACTACCTCGGACGCATCGCGCCGCAGGACCGGGACCTGGTCGTGCCCTCACTGATGAACACCCTGGCCCTGGTCGGCACCCGCGACGACCTCCTCGCCCGCATCACCACCCTGGAGCAGGCCGGCGTCGACGAACTCCTCATCCAGCCGGTGATCGACGCGCCCACCGAGATGGCCCTGCTCGCGGAACTCCTCACCTGAGCTGACCCACCTGCCGCACACCCGTGACCTGTACCTACAAGATCACCAAGGCTTTGCATACGCGCACGGGCCCCGTCACCAGCGGACGGCGGTGAGGTCGACCGGCCGGGGCCGCAACAGCCCGGTGCGCTCCGCCAGCGTTGTCAACCGCCGGGACATCTCGTCGGCGGGCAGCCGACGGCGGTCGCCGTGGCCCGGCAGGACCCATTCGAACCGGAGCCGTCCGGCCGTCCTGGCCAGTGAGGCGGCCAACTCCTCAATGGAGTACCAGGTCACGCTTTCCGCGACTTCCAGGTCACCGGTGGTGCGTGACCAGTAGAAGCTGTCCCCGCTGAAGCAGTACCGGTCATCCGCGAGGTAGAGCACACTGCCCCGGGTGTGGCCGGGCAGCGGGTGGACGGTGACCCCCTCACCGATCTCCAGAGGTTCGAGGCCGCGGATCACCTGGTCCGCGTCCGGCGCCGCATCGAGGTCGCCCTCGTGGATCCACAGCCGGGCGCCGAAATGGTCCGCGTAACGGCGGCCGTGCGCGGCGTGGTCGCGGTGGGTGAGCAGCACATCGGTGACCGGGCCCAATGCTGCGTAACGCTCGGCGAGTTCAGGACTCCAGCGCGGCGTGTCGATCATCATGACGGTGCGGGAGGGCCGCAGAAGCAAGTAGGAATTGGCCCCGGCAGTGTGCTGTGAGTTGTGCCCGCACAACAGTACGCCGCTGTCCAAGGCCATCGGAAAGGGATCGAGCCGACGGTCCGGTTGCCCGGAGGTGGGGCGGATCGAGCGGGTGGGGCAGGCGAAGACGGCTGCGTGTAAGCGCCGCGTCTCCGCTTCATCGCGCGGCGGGCGCAGGATCTGGGACCTTCCGTCAGCCTCGCCGATCAGATCGGGCGCGAGCTGTCGTGCGACATCGCAGTTGAAGCAACGGTCGTCCACGTACCAGCCGTCCACGGCGGGTCTCCTTCCTGGGGAAACGACCCCCGATCAGGGCCGTCTTCCAGGGATACCCCACCCCCGGCCGGAACCGGTAGGCCCTGCCGGCCTTGTGCTTCCGGACCCGACGCGTTCTCCCCGACCCGCGCGACGCCCGGGTCACGTAGCCGAACACGCCCTCGGAACGACCGTGCGCGAGGTCGTAAGTCCCGTGCCGCGCATGAAGATTTCATGATCGGACCAACCCGGCACACGGTTTGATCATCTTCCTGGCCGAGTCCGTCACCACCCCCGAGGTGACGGCTCGCGATCGAGGAGGTCCGCACCCCCTATGAGGCCCCGCAAACGCCGCGCAGACCGCGCCGGTAGTACGGACGACAGCGGAAGCCCGGAGCAGAGGGAAGGCCCGAAGCGCACACGGCGCCCTCGTGGCCGGGCGAAGAGCCGTAGGAGAGCCGCCCGGAAGGCCCGTCGCCCCCTCATCGACTTCCCCAGACGCGGCCGGCGGGGCTGGCGGCGCTGGACGCCCTCCTGGAAGCTGGCCTCCGGCCTGTTCCTGCTCTTCGCCGGCGCCCTCGCCGGGCTCTTCACCGCCATCTACATACAGGTCAAGATCCCCAACCCGCATGACTCCGCGAGCCGGCAGGGCACCGTCTACTACTGGGCGGACGGCAGCCGGATGGTGAGCGTCGGCGATGTGAACCGGCAGGACGTGAAGCTCTCCGAGGTGCCCGAATCCGTCCAGAGCGCCGTCATCGCGGCGGAGAACGCGGACTTCTACAGTGATTCGGGCGTCTCGGTGACGGGCATCGGCCGCGCCGCCGTCAACATCGTCAAGGGCAAGGAGACCCAGGGCGGCTCGACGATCACCCAGCAGTACGTGAAGAACACGTATCTGAGCCAGGACCAGACCGTCGAGCGAAAGATCAAGGAACTCTTCCTGTCCCTGAAGGTCAGCAACCAGCAGACCAAGACGGAGATCCTCGAGGGGTATCTCAACACCTCTTGGTTCGGCCGCGACGCGTACGGCGTCCAGGCAGCCTCGTACGCGTACTACGGCATCCCCGCCAAGGAGCTGAACCCCAGTCAGGGCGCTCTGCTGGCCGCTGTCCTCAAGGGCGCGGAGAGCTTCGACCCGGCCCTCAGCGGCGCCAACCGCCAACGCGCCGAAGACCGCTGGAGCTGGATCCTGGACCGTCAGGTCGACACGGGTTCGATGAGCGCCGAGGAACGCGCGAAGTACACGAAGTTCCCCGAGCCGAAGCCCCCCGTCAAGCCGACCAGCCAGGCCGGGCAGACCGGCTACCTCGTCGACATCGCCAACAAGTACCTCAAGAGCCGCGGCGGGATCACGGACAAGGATCTGGCCGGTGGGGGCTACAGCGTCCACACCACCTTCGAGAAGGACAAGGTGCTCGCGCTGACCAAGGCCGTCGAGCAGGTGCGCGCGGACCGGCTGGACCCGAGGCAGCGCGCGGAGGACCAGTACGTGCAGGTCGGCGCCGCCTCGATACGCCCCAAGGACGGAGCGATCGTCGCGGTCTACGGCGGCTCCGACGCGGTCGAGCACTTCACCAACAACGCGGACACCTCGGGCGTGCCCGCGGCCTCGGCGTTCAAGCCCTTCGTGTACGCCGCCGCTCTGGAGCAGGAGCTCGAAGGCAGGGAACGCCCGGCCGAGGTCTCTGACCCGGACCCCCGCGAACCCAGGCCGGCGGGGCCGCCGACGGCATCCGCGGGCCTCCACTCGGCCCTGGTGGACTCCGGCCACACGCCGTTCGTGGAGACCGGCAAGAAGATCGGGCTGAAGAAGGTCAAGGATCTCGCGGTCGCGTCGGGACTGCGCGAGGAGAGCATGGCCAAGCTGGAGCCGACCTTCTCCATCGGTACCTCCACCCCCAGCGCCGTCCGGCTGGCCAGCGCCTATACGACGTTCGTCAACCAGGGCCGGGCCACCGAACCCTACTCGGTGACCAAGGTCGAGTGGAACGGCGCCGCGGTGGACGGCTTGGGCCAGCCCAAACCGCGGCGGGCCATGAGCTCCGAGGCGGCCGCGATGGTCAGCGCGGCGCTCCGCCAGGTGAGCTGGAGCACCGTCGGACCGCCGCAGGGCCAGCGGAACCAGCTTCCGTCCTGGGCGGGCAAGACCGGTCCGAACGACCGTATGAACTCGGCCTGGTTCATCGGCGCGACGCAGGAACTGAGTACTTCGGTCGCGATGTTCCGTACGAAGCCCGACGTCCCGCAACTGCTGCCCATGCAGGGTGTGGGCGGCCCCGATTCCGAGCGGGGCAGCGCCTTCCCGCCGCTGATCTGGAAGGCCTACAACGAGGCGGCGGTGCCCGCGTCGCCGTCCCCGGCGGATGGTCCCCGCGACCGCCCCTGACGGTCGCGTAGCGCGGGACGTTCTCCGTCGTCGGTCCGGGGCACGATCGGCACGATCGTGCCCCGGACCGACGGGACAGCCGACACCGTCGGGGCCGGTCCACGTACCCCGGGCAAGGGACTTCCCAGGACGCGAGCGTCACCTCCAGTCGCCGAACCTCTCGAAGTACGCCTCCACGGAGCGCACACTGGTCGCCTCCACCACGGCCCGCTGCGCTTCCCAGTCGTCGGCGAACGCCTCGACCAGCACCTCCGCGGCCCTCGGCGTACCGATCACCTTGCGCAAGCACTCCTCGCGGCGCGAACCGTCGAAGTGGACGAGCGCGACCCGCGTCACGTTGTACGCGCGGCTCGTAGAGCTCAGGCGGTACGGCGGATACGGGCGGAACCGGTGCGCCAGCCGCGCCCCCGGGACGGCCAGCACGTCGACCCCGGCACGCCAGGCCCGGAGGCTGAAGTCCACGTCCTCCAGACCGAGTTCGCGGAAGGTGCCGAAGCCGCCCAACCGGTCGAACGTCACCCGGCGCACCGCGAGGCAGCCGCCCGGCGCGAGGGGCACCGGGTAAGGGGCGGTACGGTCCGGCGCGGGAGGCAGCCAACGCACCCGCAGGTGGGCGTCGATCAGCCGCGCTCCGCAGCCCGCCGACGTGCCGCCGATGTCGCGGACGGCGGGCGCGAGGACGGCGTCGGGCCTGGCTTCCAGCGCCGCCCGCAGGCGTGCCAGGCAGTTCCGCTCCAGCCGGCAGTGCGCGTCGAGGAACACCAGGTGCGTACCGTGGGCGAGCCGGGCGCCCGCGTTACGGGCCGCCGCGACCCCGCTCCGCCGGATGCGATGGACCACGACCCCGCGGGCCCGCCACTGGGCCCCTTCCAGCACGGTGCAGCTGCCGTCGGTGCCACCGTCGTCGACGACGATCGTCTCGTCGGCGACGGCGGATCCGGCGAACACGGACTCGAGGGTCGCATGCAGCTCCGCCCCCTCATCCAGCGTCGAGATGACCAGCGAGACCGTCGACGCCCCCGTGCCGCGCCGCACGGGACCGGCCGAGGACGCCGTACGGCTCATGTCGCCGGCGGCCCGGGAGTGCCCGGCGGGACGCCCCCGGGAGGCAGCGTGGCGACCAGGTCGATCAGGCCGGGCAGGAGGGCCGCGTGCCGGAGCGAGTCCTGCAGATAGGCCGTGAGCCCGGCGGTGAGCGCGAAATGGTAGGAGCCCAGCCGGTCGAGCTCCGCACCGTCCAGGCTGAGCGACAGCAGGTCACCGAGCCGTAGTCGGGCCAGGCCCAGCGCGTCAATGACGTTCTGCGGGGCGGCGGAGAACTCCAGGTAGTCGGCGAAGTCGGTGGACGACCGGAAGTCCGCCTCGGCGAAACCGGCCTGCTCGAGGGCGCGCTCGACCGCCCGGTCGCCCTGGCGCACCAGATAGCCGGCCGACGGTACGTCCGCCTCGCGCAGGTACTCGAGCAGCTGCTTCGTCATGGCTCCGACGAGGCCCAGGTTCGTGGCGTTCCTCCGGTCGGTCAGGACCGGTGTGAGGTGGGTCCGGTCCTCGGTTCCGATCATGGCGATGCCCACCGCCTCGATCGTCTGCGATCCGATGCCCTTGGGCGGCCACGGCCTCTCCGTCACGGCCAGAGCCAGGATGAGGCCGTGCCCGGACAGCAGCGGCTCCAGTACCTCGCTGAAGAGGTACGGGTAGCCGTTGCGGCGGCAGAACGTCGCGAGCGCGCTCCGCGTCTCGGGGTCGATGTCGCCGGACACGCGCATCCGGACCGACTCGTTGGCGGAGGAGTGGCAGGTCATCGCGGGCCTCCGAGCGCGGGGGAGCTTGCACTGGACATCCACCCGGCGACCGCGTACCGCGTGCCGTCGAGCACGGTCGCCACCTCGTGCATCAGCGAGGACCGGAACAACAGCAGCATCCCCGGCTCCGGCACGACGACCACCCGCCGGTCGCGCAGGCGGGGATCGGTCTCGTAGACGGTGAGCGCGCCACCGTCGAACGTCGGCAGGGTCCCGGTGTCGCGGCGGCCGTTGAGGTAGAGCAGCAGCGACCAGCGGTGGGCGGCGAGCCGCGGCGGATCGTCCTTGTGGTTGGCGACGTCGCGGTGCGCGCGGAAGTAGCTGCCCTTCTCGTACGACATGAAGTACGGGCCGTACAGGAAGTCCGCATCCGAGTCGAACGCCGCGCGGTGGTCGTCGAAATAGGACGCCAGGCGCTCACCGATGCGCTGCTTGTGGTCTTCGGGGAAGTGGTGGTCGAAGCAGAGGCGCAGCGACGTGTCCAGGAGCGATTCGCCCGCGCGGACGACCTGGGCCGGCTCGCGAGGTGACTCGTCCATGGCCCGGATGACATCGGCGCACTCGGCGGCAGACAGGAAGCCGGGGGCCGACGCCACGTTCTGCGTCCTGAACTGGGGTCGCATGTCCTGGCGCCTCCCGGTCAGATACGTCTGGTGCGGGTGGACCCAGACTGCCGCAGGCGGGCCTGGCGCACCGGGACCGACACACCGGACCAGCTCGCACGGCGGATTCCGCCTTTCTATCTCCAACCTGCGTTGTTCCTAGAATGGCCATGTGAAGGACATCGATGTGATCGCAGTGTTGCAGGATCCGGTGCGGCGCCGCCTGTACGAGTATGTGGTGGCGCAGGGCCGTGAGGTCGGCCGCAACGAGGCCGCCGAGGCGGCCGGGGTGGCGCGCACGCTTGCCGCGCACCATCTGGACAGGCTGACCGAGGTCGGGCTGTTGGAGAGTGGCAGCCGCCGCCTGACAGGCCGTTCAGGGCCGGGGGCGGGCCGTCCCGCCAAGGTGTACACGCGGGCGCGGGTCGAGCGGTCGGTGTCGCTGCCCGCCCGCGACTACCGCACGGCCGCCGAGCTGCTCGCCGAGGCCGCCGAGCAAGCGGGGCTGGACGCCGGGCTCTGCGCGGCCGCTCGCCGCCGGGGTGAGGCCCTGCGCGGCTCGGCGGCGCCCTGCGGAGGTCTCGAAGAGGCGATGGAGATGCTGGCCGCCCGCGGCTACGAACCGCACCTGGAAGGCGCTGAGGACGCCGAGGGCGCCGAGGATGCCGAGGGCGCGCAGGACGCCGAAGGCGCCGAGGGGGCGACCGGGGCGGCCGCACGCGTCGTCCGTATGCGCAATTGCCCCTTCCATGCCGTCGCCGAACGCTTCCCGCCACTCGTCTGCGGCATGAACCTCGCACTGCTGGAGGGGCTGCTCGGTGCGGACGGTCCCGTCCGCGCTCGCATGGACTCCCGGCCGGGAGAGTGCTGCGTGGTGGTCGAGACTTCTAAAAACAATGGGGATTGACATAGAAAAGCGGGTCGTGCTGGGATGAGGCCATGACCGCATCCACGCATGCCGCCCACCTCGCCCAGCTCAATGTCGCCACGCTCCGCCACCCGTTCGACGACCCGCGTGTGGCGCCCTTCGTCGAGATGCTCGACCCGGTCAACGCCGCCGCCGACGGCGCGCCCGGCTTCGTGTGGCGGCTCGTGGAGGAGGGAGCGGCCGACGCCACCGGCCTGCGCCCGGCGGGCGAACACGTCATCGTCAACCTGTCGGTGTGGGAGACCCAGGAGGCCCTGTGGGACTTCGCCTACCGCAGCGGGCACCTGGAGGTGATGCGACGGCGCCGCGAATGGTTCGAACGCCACGTCGAGGCGCACATGGTGCTCTGGTGGGTCCCCGCCGGGCACCTCCCGACCGCAGACGAGGCCCTGGAGCGACTGGCGGACCTGCGGGCGCACGGTCCTTCCCCGCGCGCGTTCACTTTCGCCTCCTCCTACACCACGGCCGAGGCCGCCCAACACCTTCAGGCCGCGCCGCCGGCGCAGCCTGAGCAGGCCGCGCAGAGCGCGCGGCCGACGCCGGCCGGGGACACGGCGGCGGTGTAGAGCAGGGACACTCGGCCCATCAAGGCGGCGGCACCGTTCTCCCTGGACGTCGTGCGCAATACGCGACCGCCGGCTCGGCATCATCTCCACAACCGCGGGCAGGAGAGCGACAGGAGGGCTGATCGCACAGCTCAGACCCGGTGTGGGAGGCAGGGGGTGGTCCACGCATGATTGCCGCCATGGAGAGCTTGGGCGAGAAGATCAAGGTGTGGTTCCGGTTCGTCCCGCGTGAAGGCTGGTTCCCGCAGGACACGGAGGGCCTGTGGGCAACGAGACTCAGCGCCGACACCGCCAGGGTGCAGAACATCCCGTTTCTTCAGGACGGCGTCGCCGAGGACGACGTCGTACGGTTCGCGACCGACTCCGATGGGCTGCACTGGGCCGTCGGGCGCGTCAGCTCCGCCGGCAACTGCACCCTTCGCGTCGTACCCGTTCCCTCCGGCCCTCTGGGTCGGAGCCCCCACGCGGTGCACCAGCGCCTTTCGGCCTTCCGTCTCGGTGGTGAGGTCTTCAGCGCGGATTTCCCCATGGTCGCCTTCACCGCACCGGCCGGCGCGGACTTCACGGGGATCAAGGCGCTCCTGGAACAGGGGCAGAAGGAGGGCTGGTGGCACTACGAAGTCGGTTGTGGCACCGAAGAGTGGTGGAACGCCTGACTCCTCAAGCACTGGACGTTCGATCACGTCAAAGGCCTTGAAAATCAGCGCTTCAGCAGCTTCGGCCTGGTGGTAATGCCGACCAGCCGGTCAGGTCTGGGGGTCACGTCGACGCGGTTGGGGTGCCCTGACCTTGCCGACGGTCGATGTCGGCGTCGGGTGAGAGGATCACGCTCATGCCCCTGCCTCATCCCGATGATCTGACTTCGCTGGTCCTGCGCACCGACTTCGGTGACGAGGGAGCCTGGGATGCGGTTCGAGCCGCACTCGACGCTGCCGGCGAGTATCCCCATGCCACGTATATCAGCGACCTTCGTTTCGCCGACGTGGATGTCCAGGCGCTCCTGGACGAAGAAGCTGCCACGGAAGAGGACGACCAGATCGTCTACATGTTCCTGGCGGACGCGACCACGATGGATGATCCGGGCCACCCGGTTCTGGCCGTGGACCTTTCGGACGAACCTGGGCGAACGTTCAGGGTTCCAGTTCAGTGGTTTCCGGACGTGGCTGCCAACCTCAGCATCGCCAACATGGACTTTGCGGACTTCGCCGATGCCGCTGATGAATCAGGGACCTTCTGCGGCTTTGACGGCGGCTGACGCCTCACCGTTGAGGCACGTCCGGGGTGAGCTACGTGTCGCGCCAGTTCAGTGTGCCTTCGCGATCCGTGAGAGCACCTGGATGCCGCCGGCGTTGTCCGAGAGGTTGCCCACAGTCAGCCCCTGACGATGCAGAAGGGATGCCCAGCCGGATCGGTGAGGACCCGCCACTTGTCCTCATGCGGCTGGTGATCCGACTTGCCTGCGCCCAACTCCAGCAACCGGGCCTCCGCCTCGTCCAGGTCCACGACGTCGAAGCAAAGGTGAAGCTGCTGGGGAACGGCCGGATTAGGCCAGCTCGGGGCCTGGTAGTCGTCGACCCGTTGAAAGCCGATGAGGAGTCCATCCTCACGGTTGAGACCGGCGAAGTCGGCGTCCGACTTCGGGTGGGGTTCAAGGCCGGTGGCCTGCTGATAGAACGCCGCCAGAGCCAGCGGATCAGGGCAATCGAGTGTTATCGCGCTCAACTTCATCTGCAAGGACATGACACCTCTGAGCCGATCAACAGACTTTCGCGATGCACACTCTAACGACGTGGTGAGCGATAGGCGGATGATTAATCGGCGAGGCGAAGGTCGGTGATGATGCGGAAGCGTTTCAGAACCGCCAGCGTCGTGTCGTCCACGGTGAATTCGGGGTCCTCCAACGCGGCGCGCATCTCCTCGCTGTGCCAAAACCGCTCATGGCCCGCCCGCCACTCGGCCACGCTGGTGTCCCCCTCCCCCTCGTCCACCACGTGAGCGAGATCCACCTGCGCCAACGGGACGACACGCACGCCGGTGATCTCGATGACCGCGACCGGACGGTCATCCGAGTCGATGACCACCGAACGGCTCCCGACTTTCGGCAGGGGCTCCCCCTCATGCTCGTAGTCGACAAGGAGTTCTGTGGTGGAGGTCTTGGAACCGTTGAGGATCGCTGCGACGAGCTGGTCGCGCAGCGGGCCGGGGAAGGCGAACTCGACCCTGGGCATCGATGCGAGGTTCGCGGGTGGGGTGGCGTCAGTCGTCATGCGGTCACGGTAACTGCCCATGCCGCGCAGGCCGGCAGGAGTGGGCCGTGACGTGGCGAGGACCGCGTGGGTTGGGTGTTGTTGTGACGCAATACCTGGCCCGCACGGCCCTTTCCCATCGTATCTGCACTGGTCTGTCCCGGCGTCGACTCGGTGCGCTGATCGGAGAGTTGGCCGGCCCCTGGATGGCCTCCGAAGCAGGGCGGCTCCATGAACGTCGAGGCCACGAGCGTCTGCGCGCGGCCGGTGCTGGAACGAACCACGAGCTGGTGTTCACTGATCGAATGATCGCCACCCTGGTGATCCTGCGCTTTCAACTCCCACACGCCGCCCTGGCCCTGTTCTGCGACGTGGACCGCTCCACAATCACCCGCGCTGTTCACGAGATCCGTCCACTGCTTGCCGCACGGGGTTTCGCCGTTCCCGGCCAGCCCAACCTGCGGCTTCGTACGCTTGCGGACGTGTTCGCGTACGCCGCTGCCAAGGGCGTCGAGCTGCGGATCGACGGCACCGAGGTCCAGCTCCGCCGCCCGCGGGCGAACAGGCCCGGCCGCCGCGCCTTCGTCTCGGGCAAGCGCAGGCAGAACACCAAGAAGGCCACCGTCATCACCGACGGGAAGGGCCGCACGCTGTGGACCGGGGCGTTCCGGCCCGGCCGCATGCATGATCAGACAGCGTTGAAGACCGAGGGCATCTGGGATCTGTTCGAGCAGTTCCCCGGGGTCAGGGCCAAGGTCGACGCCGGCTATCTGGGCCTGGCCAGAGATTTCCCCAACCAGGTCGAGGCGCCTCCGAAGAAACCGAGCAAGGACGCCACCCCCGAGGAACTGGCCGTCTGGGAAAGGGTCCGACACCAGCAGTCCTCGGAGCGGATCTGCGTCGAGCACGGCAACGCCGAGCACAAGCAGTGGCGGGCCCTGCAACGCTGGATCGGTGCCCGAGAGTACTACGACGAGATTCACTCGGCCGTCGGCGGCCTGGTCTCCGACCGTGCCGCCGAGAGGTGATCACCCACCCGACGACTCTCCAGGCCAGCACGCCCCACCCTCAATTGCGCACCACGTTGTAAGAGGCGCCGCCCCGGTCGGTTGCACGAGATGGCCTGTCAGGCCAGCGTCTGTGTCTGCAGGTAGGTACCGGGCTTGCTGGCCAGGCGCCCGGCTGCTTCGGCGGCTTTGAGGTGCCAGCCCCTCATTCCTCGGAGAGCTGGTGGAAGTTGAATGCGGGGGCCCACCAGCACCAGGCCGGAGACCGGGGCGCCTTGACAGCCCAAGTGATTAGCCGCCATATTATTTGCATGACGAGGGATGGCATCGACGGCGAGGCGCCCACGCTGGACCAGGCCCGGCGGCAGGTCGAGCACTACGGCCTGGAGGTCGATCCGCAGGCGGTGCTGGTCGCGGTGCGGCTGATCTCGGCGGGCGCGAGGGTCGGCCGGGCGGCCGAGGCGCACTTTGCCAGGTTCGGCCTGTCGACGGGGCGCTACCGCCTGCTCGCCGACCTCGAAGACCACGGCGGGGAGAAATCCCCCTCGCGCCTCGCGGCCGACCTCGACGTCTCCAGGGCCACGGTCACCGGCCTGCTGGACGGCCTTGAGCGCGAGGGCCTGATCGCCCGCCGCCCGTCCACGGAGGACGGCCGGGGCACGGTGGCCATCCTGACCGCGCGCGGGGCGCAGCGCCTGCGCGACATGGCGTCCGAGCATTTCGGGCGGCTCGAGGCGATGGTGGGCGGGCTTTCCGTCGAGGAGCGTGCGGTGTTCCTGGATCTGCTCGCCCGCGTCGTGCGCGGCAGTGCGGCTCTGGCCGCTGACTGACCCGGCTCTCGGCCGGTTTGGCCCCGCCCTCCGGGCAGGGCCCTTTTTACGGGGCAATAGTTAGCCACCTAATTATATTGCGAGTAGGCCTGCCGCCCCCGCCGCAACCCTTCGCTTCCCTTACACGAACGAGAAAACGAGAAAGAGGCCAGCATGCCCGCAACGAAGGACAGAACCAGCCGAAACCGGGCAGCCTCCCGGCCGTCCCGCCCGTTCACCCTGTGGCGCGAGGTGCTGACCGCCTACGCCGCCCCCGCGCTGATGGCCGGTACCGCCGGGGTCGTCACCGGGCGGCAGGACCTGGCCGTGGCCGCCTGCACCTCCATCGCCGGCACCTCCGCCGTGGTGGCGTTCCTCGTCGGCACCTGGCTGCGGCACGGCGGGCGGCCCCGACGGTGGACCACCAGCACGCCGCGCGTCGCCCTGACCGCCGCACTCGTCATCACCTCCGCCGGCGCGGCGGCCCTGCTGGGATGGTTCACCGCCCAATGGCTGCCCGCCCACACCCCGCTCCCCGCCACTCCGTGGCTGGAGCGTCTGCGCATCGACCTGCCCGTCTCCGCAGCCCTCGCCACCACCATCGTCACCCTGCGCTGGCGCAGCACCACCACGGCATCCCGGCTGTGACCCGCCCCGGCACCGCGCCGGCCCACCCGACCGAGCCGACCCCGGCAGCACCCGCCGCCGGGAAGTCACCAAGGAATGAGCACACGATGATCGTTGCCATGGGAGCGACCGGAGCAACCGGGAACGCCCTGCTCCACAGCCTCCTCACACTCGGCACACCCGTCCGCGCGCTGACCCGCACCCCGCACAGGCCGATCCCCGGCATAACCGGCGCACACCAACCGCGCGTCGAGGTTCAGTACGCCGACGCCACCGACCCCCACTCCCTGCGCACCGCCTTCAAGGGCGCGAGCCAGCTCTTCCTCGCCATGGCCAACAGCCCCGTACAGGTCGAACTCGAAACCCGCGTCATCGACATCGCCGCCCACGCCGGCATCGGACACATCGTCAAGATCTCCGCACCCGCCGCCGAACCCGACTCCCCGGTCGCCGTCTCCCGCGGACACCACGCCGTCGAGGAACACCTGCGCGCCAGCGGCCTCACCCGCACCATCCTGCGCCCCTACGCGTTCATGCAGAACCTCCTGCGCCTGGCCCCCACCGTCGCCCAGGGCGTCATCCTCGGCACGACGGGCGACGCGCCCTGCAACTACATCGACTGCCGCGACATCGGCGACGTCGCCGCCGCCACCCTCACCAGGCCCGACATCGCCGGCGGCACCTACACCCTGACCGGAACCGAAGCCGTCTCCTACCCCGAACTCGCCTCACGACTGACCACCCTGACCGGCAATCAGATCCGCTACGTCAACCTCACCCCGGACGAACTGCGCGACAACCTCATGCACAACGCCCACATGCCCACCTGGCTCGCCGACCACGTGACGGAGATCCAGCAACTCGCCATGACCCGACCCGAAACCCCCACCACCACCGTCACCGACATCCTCGGCCGCCCGCCCCGCACCCTCGACGCCTTCCTGCGCGAACACCACGCCCACTTCCGCCGATAGGGCGCTTCACCGGGATACCTGGAGCCCGCCGAAGGCGGGCAGGTCGCGCGCATCACACCCCGCTTCGGCAGGTAGACGCGAGCCGCCAGTGCCCGAGTCGCATGATTACCCGACAAATAATCAGTACGGGGTAATTTCCTGCTGGACCCCTATATGCCTCAGACATGCTGCGCTGTCATATTCCTGACAGGTTGCCCCGTTCATCTCGTTGTACCCATCAGGGGAAGGCAGGAAAATGGGCAGGTTCAGGTACGGAACCACGGCGTCGGCCATCGCGCTGGCCGCCTTGGGATCGCTCGCGGCCGCGGGAGGCACGGCGCACGCGGAAGCGGCTCAGGACACCATCAGCATGCTGAAGCAGGAGAAGTCCCAGTGGTGCTGGGTCGCCTCCGGGCTGACCATCGCCAAGTTCCAGGGCTTCGGCTCCACACAGACGGACTTCTGCAACCGGGCCCAGCCCTCCTACGGCTGCAACAACCAGCCCGCCACGCTCGACGACATGGCCAGGGGCTGGAACAGCCTCGGCATGACCCACACGGGCTCGGGCCTCAGTAGCGCTGCCACGTTCAATCAGGTGTCCACCGACGTCAAGGCGGCCCGGCCGATCGGTGCCCGCATCGGGTGGACGTCCGGTGGTGGCCACATGAACGTGGTCTACGGCTTCGACACGTCGAACAGCACGATCGCTGTGGCCGACCCCTGGCCGGACACGACGACCTACACGTGGTGGAACTACAACGACTACGTGAGCAACAGCTCGTCCAAGTGGACCCACTCCCGTATCGGTATCTCCCGCTAAGGCAGGCGACATGCGCGACACCAGCGGCACCGAAATGTCCAGCAAGCGGGCGGCCTCTCGCTTCTCCCGTCTGTCCATCGTCATCGCAGTGAGCGCATCCGCGCTGCTGTCCGTCGTCGGTCCCGCCCACGCGGTCCCGGCGAAGGACCCTCTCCCGGCCGACATCCCCGACTACCAGGCCGCCCTCAACGCGGTGAAGTCCACCGACGTCCGCAACGCCGTCTGCCGCTTCCTGCGCACTCCGGTGCCCACCGGCGGCGCCGGCGCCCCGGTGCAGACGATCCCCGAAACGGCCGAGCCCTGCCAGGGCCTCCCGGTCTTCACGATCAAGGACCCGGTGGCGCGGAACGAGATCACCCCCGGGTTCGTCGCGGGCACCGCCCAGCCGCTGCCCATCGAGGCGGTCAAGCTGACGCAGCTGGTCTCCTCGCTCAGCACCACCGTCAACGGCCGCAACGCCACCGTCATGCTCGCCCCCACCCAGGGCGGCGGCTGGCACCTGGCAGCCGTGCGCGACAGCGACAGCGACGCCGCATACGCCGGCAAGGCCACCGTGGGCACGCTGGTCTTCACCGAGCCGCAGATCCGCGGCTGGTACCAGCTCAAGCTCACCACCGTCGAGCCCCTCAACGACCAGGCCCGACAAGGACTCGGCGGCCAGGCGTCGGTGTCGCTCAGCGACTACCAGAAACTGGTCAAGGCCCGCTACGCCGACAAGCTGCCCGGCTCGGAGTACGACACCACGGGCTACTCCAGCGGCTACAGCCTCCAGAGCAAGGAGGACGACGCCTCGTCCTCCACGCTGCTCCTCGCCGGCAGTTCCGGCACGGCACTCGCCCTCACGGGCGCCGCCCTGCTCCACCGGCGGCGGCGCGCAAGCACCCGCTGAGCCCGACCCCGTACGCCCCCTCGCTCCGCCCCGGCAGCCGGCCGGGACGGAGCACCTCCCCGTCCGACCGGACCGCCACCACGGTCCGGCCACCGCAGCGGGCCGGCTTCACCGCGACGAGCCGGGGATGGAGGGGGACGCGTCGAAGTGGATCTTCTGGGGGCCCTTCCCGTCGTCCTTCCAGTCGAGGAACAAGATCACGTCGGTGAAGAGGCGGTGGCGGTCGGGCCAGCGTGAGGAGTAGGACGCCGGCGTCGTGGACCCGTCCTTCGCCTGGTTGAGACGCTTGGCCAGGTCGGTGCGCCTCGTGACGGCCAGGCCGCCCCCGACGATCATCGCCGTCACTTCGATGTTCGTGCCCGTGGTGTTGAAGACGGGGCCTCGGCCGGTGGAGGCTTCCGGCAGGTCCCATGAGACCGTCGCCCAGTGCCGGACGGCCGCACCGGATTCGGTCACACAGGCCTTGACGGTGAAATCCCAGTTGTCGGGCCAGGGCCCGTTGTAGGTGGGGTTGTCGATGGTCCTGGACGACACCTTGCACCGCTCCACCGCGTGCGCGGGGCCGATCCCCGCGGCACCCGCAATGACGGAGGTCGCCACCAGCACCGCCGAGAGCCGCCGGGTGGGGGATGTCCTGAGCATGGGGCGCGCCTCCAATGGTCGAGTGACCAGGTCAACGAGACGACACCGAGAAGGAAGCGAACCCCCGCCGGCCCGGCACGCGTAGCCATGCGCCCCGAGACCATTCCTGCGGATCACCACCGAGCAGATCAAGACCGTGTACGTGAACACCTACCCGTGGGACTGGACGCAGGTCAGCGGGCAAGTACGTGGCCGTCGTCGGGGCGGTGGTCCCGGGAGCGGCGCAGGTCGGTGGTGACGTAGGTGCGTTGCAGCCAGCGGTCTGCACCGTCGTAACGGGGGTGAAAGGCGGTGCGGCCATGGACGGTGACGCGGTTGTCGATGACGACCAGGTCGCCCGGATTCAGGCGCAGGGTGCGGGCGGTCGCCTCGCAGGCGCGTCCGAATTCGGCCAGCGCCGCGGCGGCCCGGGGGGTGAGCGGGGTGGTGACGAGTTGAGCCATGCGTATGTCGGGATCCTCGACTGCTCCCGACAGCACCGGTCGGGGCCTGACATCGGACTCGGTCGCGCCGGCGTCGGGGCCGAATGAGGGTGGTGGTGTGGTGATGAACTCCGGTGCGAACAGCGCCTGGCGGCCGGCTGGGGTGAGCAGCGGCAGCGCTCGGCGGATGCCGGCGACGCGCATGCCTGCGCGCCGGTCGTGGTCGGCGCGCAGGCACAGGAAGACCACATAGTCGGGTGGGTGGGGGTGGAAGCCGTTCTCGGTGTGGAAGGACAGCGGCACCGATCCGGCGTTGCCGTGGAAGCTCTCCTGCCCGGGCACGGGCACGACGTCCTGGACGAGGGCGCCGGACTTCTCCGCCAGGTAGGCGAGAGGCTCGCCGAGCCCGCAGGCCACCATGGTGAGCAACGCGGCCGAGACGGTGGCCCGGCGCTGGACCGAGCCGGGTACGGACGGCGTCGCGGGCAGGGCCGCCCGGTCGACGGGCAGGCCGCCGATCACCAAGGTGCCATGCGGGCCGGAGTGCCTTCGAAATCGGCGCACCCCACGGCGCAGCGGGAACGGAAGGTCCTCCCAGGCGTCCCGGGCCCGGGCCACCCACTCGGGGGTGTCGACCTGGTCGTGGTCGCTACCGCACAGGGTGCGGGCCAGCCGCTCGCACGCGTCTGCATCGGCCGGGTCAAGTGCCCAGTCGGCGGCGACGGCGGAGCTTTGGATGGTGTCGGGCGTCGTCTCGGGCATCGGGGTCTCCTGCCGGGGGCGTGGGCGGCGGACGCGCGGAGTCACGAGTGGCGCAGGCCGGCCACGGCGTCGGCGACGTAGTGGTCCCCGAATCGGATCAGCGAGGCGTACTGGGCCGCGCGGCGATGGCGCATCAGCCGTAGTTCGGCGACCGCGTTGTCGGGGCCCGCGGGCTTCTGAGCGATGGAACGACGCAGATGCACCATCGAGTACGCGAGCGTGACGTGCCGTTCACCGTCCACGATGTCGGCTTCCAGCAGAGCGCCCCGTGCCTCGGCCAGCTCCGGGTCGCGGGCCGCCAACTGTTCGTAGGGATCGGGAACCACGGACAGCAGGTCCTTCATCGCCGCCCGGAACAGCTTGTATCCGCGATGTTGGCGCCCGCTCAACGGGACGTCCACCGACGGGGGCGCCATGGTGTGGCGTATCGCCGCCATGTAGTACTCGGCCGGGACCGTACTCGCGTGGGTCATGGCCGCCGGGAAGCCCCGTACGTACTCCGTCGCATCTGCCAGCCGCAGCAGAGCGGCATCGCCGTCGCCGTGCCGTAGATGGCGGGTGGCGTCGGCCACGGCGACCGCGGCGCAGATGTTGAACAGGACATGGACCTGGTGACCGATGAGCCACCGAGCACTCCACACACTTTCCAACGACGCCCCCGCACCGGCCTCGGGGACGGCCACGAGCGGTAGGGAGTCAGGGTCGGCGCCCGGCGCCGCGCCGGTGAGGTCGAGCACCGCCTGCCGCATCCCGGCGACCTCCAGCGCCAGGTCGGCACCCGACAGCGGAGCATCACACAGGTCTTCCAGACCGCGGTGGACGACCAGGACACCGTGCAGGGCGGCCTGTTGATCCGACAGCTCCCCCTCTCGGACCCGGAAGAACGACTGACTGGTCGACTCCGCCGGGAGTCCTTCACCGGCCACGGCCGGAGCCAGAACCGACAGCGCGGCCACCAACTCACCGGCAGCCGCAGTAGCCTGCCGCAGCGCGGAGGTCTGTTCGGCAGGTCTGGCATGGGTCGCCAACCCGGCCAGCACGCGCGCGGTCCGCTCCGCCTCGGCATCGACCCGTGGACCCAGCACCGGGACGGGACGCCCGCCTCGGGGCTCACGGAAAACAGCGACAGCAGGATGACCGGCGACCGGCGATAAGCCCATGGTTGAAGTACTTCGCCAAGAACACTCCACACGAAACCTGACCGGCAAGATCATTCCTGTGCGTGCGCCGGAGTTGGCGGACGTCTGCCGGACCGGGCTCGTCGGTCCGACAGCAGTCGATGTCAGGCCAGTGCGGCTCCGCCGTCGAGGGTGAGCACCGTGCCGGTCGCGTAGCCGTTGCTCAGGAGGTAGAGGTAGGCCGCCGCAGCCTCCTCGGGGCTGCCGACGCGCTGCACGGGAAGGGCGCTGCCTTGCGCTTGGAGGAAGGCCTCCGGCTCGGGCACGGTGCTGTCCCAAAGCTCGGTGCGGATCGCGCCGAGGCGGACCGCGTTGACCCGCAGCGGGGCGAGTTCCAGGGCCAGGGCTCGCGTCAGACCCTCGACGGCTGCTGTGATGCTTGCGCCGAGCGAGGCTCCGGGGGCGGGCCGGGTGGCGAAGGCGCCGGAGGTGAAGGTGATCGAGCCGCCGGGACGGAGCTTCGGCGTCGCGTACTTCGCGGCGAGCAGGGCACCCCAGAAGCGGCGCTCGAAGAACGCTCGGGACTCCTCGGCGGTGAGGTCGGCGAGCGGGGTCAGCAGCAGGGACTCGCCCGCCGTGTAGACGAGGTGGTCGAACTCGCCGATCCGGTCGAAGAAGCCGGCGAGTGCGGCCTCGTCGGCGACGTCCAGCAAGATGCCTTCGGCCGGGCCACCGAGCTTCTTCACCGCCAGGTCGACCCGGCCCTGGCTGCTGGAGGCGACGACCACGTTCGAGCCCTGAGCCGCTGCGGCCTGCGCAACGGCGAATCCGATGCCGGAGGTACCACCTATGACGACGACACGCTGGGTGTCTGCTGTGTTGTTCATGGCGAGGACGCTACGTGTCACGACAGAGACAATGAATAGCCTGAAGTCTTGATTCGCTGTCTGATCGTCTCGATCTCAGCACGCTATGGTGAGTGCATGGACATACTCAGCGACACGCTCGCGGCCCTGCGCACCGGGCGTCCGTCCGTTGTCCGTACCGACGCGCAGGCGCCGTGGGGTGTGCGCTTCCAGCCCATCGCGGGAGCCGGATTCCACGTCGTCGTCGAAGGACACTGTTTTCTCCTGCCGGTTGGCAGCGATCCGATAGCCCTGGGCCCCGGCGACGTCGTGTTCCTGCGGCGCGGCACCGATCACGCCATCTGTGACGCGGTCACCAGCGAGCTGGTCGCCTTCGAACCCGACCGCGTCGACACCTCCTCGCCGATCGGGCGTTTCACCGTCGAGGGCGACGGCGCTCGCAGCGTGCTGGTATGCGGGGCCTACCACCTCGACGTCGACCGGCCGCATCCGCTGCTCGGCGAACTCCCGGAGGTCATCCACCTCCCGGCCAGCCCCGGTCGCCATCCGGCGCTGCGCTCGGCGGTCGACCAGCTCTGCGCCGAGATGCACCAGCCTCAGCCGGGTTCGGACTCAGTGGTCACGACGCTCGTCGATCTGCTGCTTCTCTATATCCTGCGGTCCTGGTACGCCGAGTTGCCCAGGGAGCAGACGCAGGGCTGGGCGTCGGCACTGAACGACCCGTTGATCGCCCCGGCGCTGAAAGCGATCCACGACGACCCGGCGCATCCGTGGACCGTCGAATCGCTGGGGAGCCGGGCCGGACTGTCGCGCGCCGCGTTCGCCCGGCGGTTCACCACGGTGGTCGGCGAGCCGCCGCTCAGCTACCTGACGACGTGGCGGATGGCCATCGCGGCGCGGATGCTGCGCGAGACGGCCGACTCGCTGAGCGCCGTGGCCGAGAACGCCGGCTACACCTCGGAATTCGCGTTCGCGAAGGCCTTCAAGCGGCACTTCGGCGCCCCGCCCGGGGCATATCGGCGGGAGCGGCGGACGGCGTCGGCTTCGCTGTCGGTGCCGGTTTGATTCTCTTGGGCGGGAGCCTGGGTTCTTGATCGTTCGTCAGCGTGTCGTCAGCGGTTGACTTCGAGGTTGGTCAGGACGAGCAGGACGCGCAGGAGGGCGGTGGCGCGGGCGGCCGAGATCCAGACCAGCTTGCCTCGCTCATCGGTCAGGGCGAGGAAGCGCAGGCCGTGGCTCTGGTGCCTGCCGGAGTGGTTGGGCGGTTCGCCTTCCCAGTGCGGTGTTGGGTGGGGATCAGGGTGCCGTCGATGAGGACGACCTCCCCACCCCGAGCGCGGGCGCCACCGGCGTATTGCCGCACCGGAGCCCCGATCCGGTACATCCAGGGCCCCTCGCGGGACTCTACGAAGCGCCCTCCGCGGAGCGCTCGAAGGAGACTTCCACGCGGCGGTTCTTCTTCCGGCCCTCCTCCGTGCTGTTGTCGGCGACGGGGTGCTGCTCGCCGAAGCCCCGGACCTCGAACGTGACCCCCGCGGAGGCGAGGTCCGTGGCCAGCACGGCCTGTACCGCCTCGGCACGCTGCTTCGACAGCGCGTCGCCGTGCGCCGAGGAGCCGAGATTGTCGGTGAAGCCGAAGACACGGACCTTCTTCGCGCCCTGCTTCTTGATCTCCGCCGCGACGCCGGCGATGCGGCCGTTCGCGGCGGGGGAGAGCTGCGCGCTGTCCTTGCCGAAGAGCACCTCCGACTGGAGCGCGACTTTGATGTCCGTCTTCGTGTCCTCGCGGCGCTCGGTGCCCTCGAGGTCCTCGACGACGGACTTGACGGTGAGCACCTTGACGGGCCCGAGGCGGACACCCGACGGGAGCCCGAGATCAGGGTCGTTCGCGTCGATCCGCGGCGGCGGTGCGGTGGATGCGGACGGGTAGGGAGACTCATCGGCAGCGGCGTGCGCAGTGAGCAGCCCGAGTGCCAGCGCACCGATGACCGCCGCAGCCCGGGCCGTACGCACGCCAGTCCGCCGGGTGGACGTCACAGTCCCGGTCATCAGGACACCTCGATCGTGCCGGCGGCGAAGCCGGGGAACTGGATACCGACCTCGGTCGTTGAGGCGGGCGGGGCCGGGAACATCGCGAAGACGTCCATCGAGGCCTTGGCCTTCAGCGGGTCCGCGTAGTCGGTCGTCGTCAGCGGGCGGTCGTCGGAGTCGCGCAGGACGTAGTAGCGCTTCCTCTCCTTGGAGTCCACCAGGGTCATGGCGCCCAGGGACCGTCCGTGCATTGCCACGCTCTGCTCCAGGCCCTGCCAGCCGATCGGGACGGTGTAGTCCTCGCTGCTGGTGTTCTTGAACTCGCCGTAGACCGTGAGGAACCCGCCGCTGTCCCTGGTCGCAGCGTGGACGATGAGGTCGATGCCGTCCGGTCCCTTGAACGTGCCGAGCACCTTGCTCTTGTCGGGGAAGGTCCTGCCCCCTCCTCCCTTCGACGCCCCGTCCTTCACGGCCCCTGAAGACGCCGCGGAGGAGGGCGAGGAGCTGCTGCTGTCCTTCGTGGTCCCACCACTGCCACCACAGGCCGACAATGACAAGGCCAAGGCCGCCGCGAAAACGGTGGCTGCCCCGCCCCGACGTATGCTCCTCATCAGCCTCATGCTCATGAACGATGTTCCTTTCCCTTACGGACCTTCCTCGGTCCGGCAGATGGTGGAATGCGCCCTCCCGGGCCCGGAATGGGGCCGGCAGGGGCGTCAATCGGGCAACGCGCGCGCATCATGGAGAAGCGCAGCGGCTCTCGGCCGCACTCAGGGAGTTGCCGAGGCCGAGCTGGCGGCCACGAAGTCCATGGTCCGGTACTCCGTACTCCGTGCTCCGGTAGAGGCACGGTCTGTCCGCCGGACACCCGCCGATGGCCGCTGCGACTCGACGACAGGCGTCCCCCTCGACCAGGCAGTGACCAGGAGTCCGGTGCGTGGCGCGGCCGGTCGGCCGGCGCATTACCCGGCCAACCTGCGTGAACCGCACCCGGACCTGCCAACACCGCAGCCCAGGGGCTTCGGGTCGCCCTGGACCGCCGACGACGTCCTAGTCCCCGGTGATCTCCGAGGGAGGCAGCGCGGCGAGAGCCTGCAGAGTGTTCAGGAAGCCGCGTCGATCTTCCTCCGGCAGACGAGCCAGCAGCCGTTCCTCGCGCTGCTGGATCGCCGACTGGACTGCGTCGCGCACCCGGCGCCCCGCAGGGGTGAGCGAGAGTACGCGCGCCCGCCGGTCCGCGGGATCAGGCTGCCGCCGGATCAGTCCGCGTTCCTCCAGGTCGTCGAGGACGCCGATGATCCGGGTCTTGTCGGCGCCGATGTCCCGCGCCAACGCGGCCTGCGTCCGTACCGGCTCGTCGTCGAGACCGAGCAGTACCGAGTACGCCCACATGCGCAAATTGTGTTCGCGCAGCACCGGCAACTCGGCGGTGACCAGCGCGCGGCCCAGAGGGACGATCATCGCCGCCAGGTCGGGGCGCCCTTCGGATGAGGTGTTCCCGGTCATGGAGAAGAAGATACTCGTTGACCTATGATCTGTCCATGCTTACCGTAAGCAGATGCTTACTGACTTAGTGACCATCAAGGCTTTCAACGCCCGTGCGGTACGCGAGAGCATCGCTGTGGTCCGCCGGGTGAACGTAGAGGACCTCACCCGTCCCACCCCCTGCTCGGCCTGGAACCTGGGCGAGCTGCTCGCACACATGACGGCCCAGCACCGGGGTTTCGCGGCGGCGGCGAGGGCCGACGGCGGTGACCTGACGCACTGGAAGGCCGAGGTGCCGGGGTCGGAAGCCGTCGGGCGTTACCTTGCCGCCGCGGAAGAGGTCCTGGCCGCATTCGCCGAAGTCAGCTCGGAGGAGCAGGAGTTCGCCCTCCCGGAATTCGGCGCGGGCGCAGCCTTCCCGGCGATCCGGGCCATCGGATTCCACTTCCTCGACTACGTGGTCCACGCGTGGGACGTCGCCCGCGCCCTCGAGCTGCCCTTCGCCATGGACCCTGACCTCCTGGACTCCGCCCTCCCCATCGCACGGGCCGTTCCCGACGGCGCCCACCGCACGCAGCTGGGCTCCGCCTTCGCTCCGAGCCTCCCCGAACCCACCGACTCCGACGCCTTGACCCGAATCCTCACCCACTTGGGCCGCTCCTCCTCCTGGGGCGTGAGAGGTGCCGGCGATGGGCGCGGTTGAGGCGGGCGGGACGACGGCATGGAGCCGACCGATCGGGTTTGCGACTACTGCGCGGCCGCCGACGACTTCTCAGCACGGCGCGGGCGTCCGCGGTCACCTCGGTGATCGCGGTTGTCGCACGTTTCGGCCGCGCTTCCGTGGAGGCCCGCACGGAGCCGCCCTTGAGCGCTTTCACGTAGCAGCGCGGCCGCTGATTGACATGGGTTCGGGTCGTCCTGGTGGCGCGACCGCCGCGGAGGCGAAGCTGGCGGCGACCCTCCGGGCGAGCGCCACCCTCGTCCCAGTCGTCGCTGGTCAGGCGGCGACCCAGCAGCCCAAGCTGACGGGCTGGGTCAGCGCGCGAGCGCGCTCATGCACAACAAGTCCGGCACGCCGCACGGGCGCCGCGGCCCCATGCCAATGGGCCTGGGCTTCGAGACCGCACGCCAGCTCGTCGCCGCCGGCCACACCGTCTACACCGCCGCCCGTAACGAGGACGACGCCCAGCACGCCGCCAAGGAACTCGGAGCGAGGCCGATCGTCCTCGACGTATCCGACGACGTCTCGGTCCAGGCAGCCGCCGCCCACATCTCCCGCGAGCACGGCTCCCTCGACGTCCTGGTCAACAACGCCGGCATCCCCGGGGCAGGGGCAGGCAAGCCCGTCAGCGACCTCACCGGCGCCGACATCACGGCCGTACTCGACACCAACGTCGTCGGCATCGTCCGCGTCCTGCACGCCTTCCTGCCGCTCCTCCAGCGCAGCGGCAACGGTGTCATCGTCAATGTCGGCAGCGGCATGGGCTCCTTCGGCCGCGTCCAGGACCCCGCCCGTGTCGAATCCCACCCTTACAACCCGGCGTACTCGGCCTCCAAGGCCGCCGTCTCGATGCTGACCGTCCAGTACGCCATGGCCTACCCCAACCTGCGCATCAACGTCGTCGACCCCGGCCCCACCTCCACCGGCCTCAACGCCTTCCAGGCCACCCGAACCGTCGAACAAGGTGCGGTCGCCATCGTGCGGGCCGCACAGCTCACCGCCGCCGGCCCCACCGGAAGCTTCTTCGACGACGCAGGCGCCAGCCCCTGGTAGATCGCAATGATCAGCAGTCCGGGGTTACGCCTGGGAGAGAACCTCCGCTCGCTACGGATCGCCCGGCCGGGACACGGTCTTGCGTCCTGCGGGGGTCCGGTTCGGGTGTGGGGGCGGCTGTCAGCCGGGGAGCTGTTGCACGGTCCATCCGTTGCCGCCGGGGTCGTTGAACGCCGGGTAGGAGACGACGGGCCTGCCCGGTGCCGTCATGTCCTGCACCTCCGCGCCCTCGACCCCGCGCACCAGCGGTTCTCCCCGGGCGGCGCGGATCCGTCGGGCCCACTCCATCCCGGTCATGCCCGGTGTCCGGAACGGCGTGGTGAGACCGGAGCGGCGGGGCCGGTCGCGTTCGTGGACGAGGTGGGGTCGGACGAGTTGGACCGTACGTGTCTCGCCGGCCACGTATGCGGTCCCGGGCTCGCCGGGAAGACCGAGGTCGCGCACCGCGTCCACGAGTACGGCGGAAGATGCCGGGAAGGCGTCGCCGTGTCTCCTCCCCGACGGACAAGCGGTACGCCGCATCAGGGCACAGCGTGAACGTCCCCTCCGGGTCGCGGAAGCGCACCGCCTGCCCGGGTCGGGCTGCCCTCCCGCCGTCAGTGCAGTCCGCCGTAGGCGGCCATGACGATCTCCATGCCGCGGTTGTCCTCCCGCCGGTCCCGGTCGATCATCTGGTTCATGACGTAGGCCACCGTCATGCGTGAGTCGGGATCGCTCACGACCAGCGAGCCGCCCCAGCCGCCCCAGCCGAAGGTGTTGCCGAACTTGCCGAAGCCCACGGTCCAAGACATCGGCGTCCGCAGGACGCGGTCGTCACCGCGGAACACCTCCTGCCACGCGGGCTCACAGCCCTGGGGGGACAGCAGCCGCACACCGCCGGCCGATCCCTGGTTTGCCAGTACCGACTGGGTGAGGGCGACAGACCGGGCATTGCCGAAGCCGTTCACCGCAGGGATCTGCGCGCGACGCCAGGCCACGGAGTTGACGTCCCTGACCCGGATCGCGGCACCGGTGTACTCCCGGCGTGCGCCGTCCGGTCCGGGCGGCGCGCTGGAGGCGTACTCGTCGGTCAGCGACGGCGGCGGGACGAGCGGCGCGACGCGGTGGTCATGCTCTGCGGAGAGCCCGATGTGGAAGTCCGCGCCCAGCGGCTCGGCCACCTCTTCGGCGAAGAACTCGCCGAGACTGCGGCCGGTGACGCGGCGGACGATCTCACCGACAAGGAACCCGAAGGTGAGCGCGTGATAGCCGGCGGCCGTTCCTGGTTCCCATTCGGGAGCCTGCGCGGCCAGCCCTGCCGTCACGTTCTCCCAGTCGTAGAGCTCCTCGACCGCCGTCAGCCCGGACAGGTCCGGCAGTCCCGCGGTGTGCGACAGAACGTGCCGTACCAGCACGTTCTCCTTGCCGGCCGCGGCGAACTCAGGCCAATAGGCGGCGACCGGCGCGGACAGATCGAGCTGGTCTCGGTCGGCCAGGATCAGGGCACACAGGGCGGTCATGTTCTTGGTCGTCGAGTTCACGCCGGTGAGGGTGTCGCGCTCCCAGCTGACGGAACGGTCCGCATCACCGTACCCACCCCAGATGTCGACCACCGGCTCGCCGTCTACGTAGACGGCCGCCGACGCACCCACATCTTCCTTGGCGATCAAAGCCGCAAGTGCCTCACGGACCGCGGCGAACCGCGGCTCGCACACTCCCTCAATATCAGTCATGGGCGTAAGCCTCGGACAACGCCAGAGCCTCCTGCCCGACAATTCCCGCACTGGTTCTGTCGGGCGGGGCGCGATCACATTCGCTCAACTCCATCGAGACGGCCTGACCGCCGCGCGGTCGACCGCTCCTGTCCCCGCGGTCGGGACGGCCCTCGTCGAGCATGTGCGTCACGACAGCCCGGCCGGCGACCGACTCCGGCTTAGGCTCGGTGCCGGCCGCTGCGGTTCCTGCGGCTCCTGCGGCTCCCGCGGTTGCGGCTGGTCGGCAGGGTGGGCGTCCCCACAGGGGAGACAGAAGGAAGAAGGACGGATACACGTGCTGGAGCGGCTGAATCAGGCGCTTGACCACCTGGAGACCTGCCTCGACCGGGAGATCGACATGGCCGAGGTGGCCCGGATCGCCGCGGTGTCGGAGTACCACTTCCGACGGCTGTTCTCCGCGCTCGCCGGGATGCCGCTCCCGGTCTACGTGCGGCGCCGGCGGATGACACTCGCCGGGGCCGAGGTGCTGGCCGGGGAGCTGACGCTGCTCGATGTCGCGGTGCGGTACGGGTACGGCTCGGGCGAGGCGTTCGCCCGGGCGTTCCGGTCGGTGCACGGCATCGGGCCGGGCGAGGCTCGGCGCACGGGTGCGGTGCTCACGGCACAGCCGCGCATGTCCTTCCGTGTCGTCGTCGAAGGGGGCACGGCCATGCGGTACCGGGTCGTGGAGAAGGGGGCGTTTCGGGTCGTCGGCAGGAAGGCCCGGGTCCCGCTCGTGCACGAGGGGGTCAACGCGGCCGCCGCGGCGCACGTGGCGAGCCTGGACGAGCAGGCGATCGTACGGATGAAGGAGCTGGTCCACCAGGAGCCGGAGGGGGTCCTGTCAGCGGTGGTGTACCTGACCGACAGCCGGGAGGAGGGCGCCGAGGCGGATTACTGGGTCGGCGTGGTGACCGGTCCCGACGTGGCCGCCGAGGAGCTCGACGCCCTCGACGTACCAGCCGGGACCTGGGCGGTCTTCGACAACCGCGGGCCCTATCCGAGCGCCCTCCAGGAGCTGTGGCGAGATGTGTTCACACAGTGGTTCCCTTCGAACCCGTACGTGAGCCGGCCAGGTCCGGAGCTCCTGCGGACGCAGCCGGTGGAGATCGGCGCGGAGACCGGCTCCCAGCTGTGGATCCCGGTCGAGCGGGGCAGCAGCGGGAGCGCACGGGCGTGAACTTCGGTACGCGGCCGCACGGAAGCCGGGGCGCGCTCCGCACGGGGTAGCCGAGCTGCCCGGCCGGGAGTACCCGCCTGTCCCTGCGGGTTTCTGCTGCTCAGCGGCCTGGCAGGAACGCTCGGCGACAGAGTTCTGGCACGAGCGGGCCCGGTTGCTCACGGTGTCGTCCGACAGCTCGATCAAGGTCACTCGGGTCACTCGGGTCACTCGGAACGCTCTTCCGGGCGACCTCATCGGCCTGCCGCGGTCCGGTTGGCGGGATGTGGGAGGTCGGGGACGGTAGTGCTGTGCGTACCTACTCCTTCTCGGTCAAGAGGTTGAAAAATGCTGCTCGCTCCTGTGCTCCTCCCTGCCGTCGGCGTCATCAGCATCCTTCTCGGCCTGCTCACGGGCCGCTTCTGAGAGTCGTCGAGCCGGTCGCGGTGGGCTCGCCGGCTGGCGATTCAGCCGGTCCGGCGCTCGCCGCCGTCCGGGAGGCGTTCGACCCGCCGCATTGACGCCGCCTTCGCCGAGCCGCTCCCGCCGCTCGTCGCGGACGTCGAACGCGGCTCTTGACCTGGCCCTCGCGTTTCACGGCTCGGCGAAGACGAGGATGCCCGGGCGCAATCGGGAGGCGAGATCGGCTACGGATGAGGAACACTTCGCCAGGTGATCGTGATGCAACCCGTCCTGGAGATGAACACCCCCGATGGCTTCGGCCTCTGGCCTGTCGCCGAGACCGAACGGTTCAGTTTCCTACCGCTCAGCGGTGAACTTTCACCCGCCGAGATCGGGACGGCGCTCATGCGCATCGCCGCCTGCAATGACGTGGACCCCGCAGACTTCGGCGGCCTCCCGCCTCGGCCGGCCGAGCCTCTCAGCGGCTTCCTGCACGGACTGCTGAACCTCGACAACCTCTACGCGGCGGGGGGCCTGTGCGTCACTGACAACTCCACGGGCATCACCTTCTCGCCCGGCTGCTGTGACGGACTGGAGGACTGGCACGACTGGCACCACGTCGCCGACGGCAGCGGCATGATCGGGTACGGCCACGATCCGCAGTCGTCGCTGGCCGAGCGCCTCGGGGATACCGTCCGCCTCACCGTCGACACCGACCGGAACGGTCCAGTGTTCGAGCTGTCTGCCACCCAGCTCCGCCGTCTGCTCGCCGGCGCAGAGCGCGACCTGACCGAGTTTCTCGCAGCGGCAACGGACTGGATTTCCGAGCACCTGCCTGACCACTCCACTCGTCTGACCGCCGCCCTTGCCCGCCTTCTCGCCCTTCCCGCACCGGGCACACCGCCAACCCCGCCCGGCACGGCCGGACGTGACTACCGGCATGCGCATGGCCTGGACGCTCGACGGACATGGCTGGGCCAACTGCACAGTTGAAGATCAACAGGCCAAAGTCGAGCTCACCTCGTGCTACTGACAAGGTGGCTCGGACCTGAGACGAGAGCAGCTACCGAGGAAAAACGGGTGGTGTCTGCTCCGCGGATGCTGAGTTCCTTTCGCCACCGGACGGCTTTTTGACGGCATGCTCCTGAGCACCAGCAGCGGGTGTCGTGCGGCCTTCGGCCGCTCAGCGACGCGCAGATCCCGCATGCGAGCTGCTGGGGTCGCTGATCAAGCGCCCCATTCCGACACTTGGTTGAGCGCCATGGGCAGCTGCGGGAGGAGGTTCCTGGAACCGCTCGAGCGGTTCAGCTGCGGCTGACACCGCGTCTGGAGCGTCGAGCGGGTTCAGCATGGGCGTCTGGGTTCTCCGTGCGGTTCTGCGCCTCGGCCTCAGTGCGTCCGCTGAGCACGTTCATGCTGCGAGGTTTCCTCGGTGATCTTCGCGACGTCCTTGGACCACTTCGTGCCGTCGCCGACGACCAGCGCGGCGTCGCGCATACCGCGTCGTCGGCAGTCTCGCAGCACGTTCGCAGTCGCCTGGGCGCGGCCATCGACCGCAACTCCATGCCCGTCGATTCAAAATCCCTCAAGGTCAGACGGGCGGCATCAGATCGCTCTCGCTGATGGTGTACGTCAGCAGGGGGTAGACGAAGTCCGTTTCATTGTTCTCACGGCGCCGTAGTTGATAGAACTCGCGCCTCTGCTCATCGTCGGCCGACATGAGGCGCGCACCCTGCGGGAGGTATGCGTGTCCGTCGCGAAACCGAACGGAGGTCTTTGACGTTCGAAACGTTACACCCAACCATTGGTTGTCCGCTGGCTGGGCGGGCGCGTCCAGCACGATTTTGTGTCTGAGGCGCCGATTCGAGTCGACAGAAAACGCGACGATACTGTTGTGGTCGAGGGGGATCTCAAATTTCTCGTGACCGGATCCCTTTGATTCGAAGATCAGCTTTCTCGGCGGGCTCGCTTCGGGATGTTGGTAGCAGGAGAAGACGGCGATAAACGACTCGTCGGCCAGATCTAGGGCTTGGTCGGAATGGCTGCCCATGGTTGTGTAGGCATTCGTGTAGCTCTCGATGAGGGCATTGTTGAATCCGACCGAAAGTGCCACACGTTCTTGAATCTGCTGCGCCAGCCGTTCGTGCACCGCCCGGAAACGCTGCGTCGGGCTGCTGTATCGAGTGGTAGTACGTACGAGAGGCACACTACCCGCCTCGTCGATCCGGGTAAGCACGGCGCCTCGCCGGCCTTTTCCTACGTCTTCCAGACAAGCCGACGCGGACAGCTCCGCAAAGAGATTCTCCTCGTTTGGCAAAGCGTACGAGACGACCTCATCCGAGATCCTAGACCCGAGGGGCAACGTAGTCTCCCGTGTTCATGCTGAAGAGAAGTTCGTCGCCGTAGTCAATGGAGGACGAGGTCCTGTTCTCCTCGGCGTACAGCCTGCGCAGCTCGTCCATGCCGGCCGGTGTGGGTGGCCCCAGCTTCACCAAATCTCCGGCCACTTTGAGGAACGTGTGGCCGTTCTTGTGAACGGCTTCGGCGCTCGAACAGCGCACCACGTATCCCAGGCGGGTCGGGAGCAACTCGGCGTCCAACGTTGAGGGCCGGATTTCGTGCGTATACAGACGGTTGGTGGACAGCGGCATGAAGAACACGGAGCCGGGGTGGAGAGTCAGGGTGAACTGCGGGGGGAGCGTGACCCCACCGCGTTCTTCGGTCGGCTCCTTGAGACGAAAGTGGAGTTTGGTCAGCCCGCTGGCCCCCTTCACACCGTAGTCGAAGGCGTCTTCGGCCAGAGGCTGCAGCTTGTCGAGCCGGTCATAGAAGGTGCAGAAGGCCATGATGCCATTGACGGGCATGTCCTTGGTCTTGTCGGCATGGGCCGATATCTTGGCCTTGGACTGCTTGCGCTCGGCCGTGGCAAGGGTGTTGTGGTAGATCTGAGCGAGGACGTGATTCAGCGGTGCCTGGTTCTGGAAGACGGCGGCGGCCTCGCGGTTCAGAACCTCGACGATGTGTGTGTCGGTCGGGCGAAAGCTCTCGGTCGGCCCCGAGAGATTCGTGGAGCACCGGAGCAGGCGGAAATGCAGTTCGTCACCGTTTCGTGTGACGGGCGTCAGATAGATTCCGCTGCGATGAGCTGTTCCAGGCTTGGTGGACTCCGTCAGGGACTGGAACGCGTGCTCCGCGCGGATCTGTCCGAAGTGATCGGAGTCGAGTCCGAAAAAGCGGCGATAGTACACGCCGACGCCGTGTACGCGCATGGGAACTCGGCCGATGTCGACGAGGGGCCAAGGTCTGTCGACGTCCTCGTGGTAACCGTGTGACAGCTCCCGGACAACGAATACCCGGGCAGCCGCATGCAGTTGGCGGCCGCTGATCCCGGATATGTCGCCACACAGGTAGACGGTCTTCTGCGCCAGGTCGGGCGAACCAGAAGCAAGGTCCTCCGGCGTGACTGTGGACCCGAAGAAATCCCTGAGCAAGTCATGACCTTGCAACATCGAAGGCGCAACCAAGATGTTGCTCGCATCCTCGATGCAGGCTTCTGTCAGCTCTGTTGTGTGCATCAAACGGTACCTGCCATTCGCAGATCTCGGCGGATTGCTCAAAACCGTGGACATGGCAACGGCCCGCACTCGTTCATTTGCGCTGCGAAGCACAAAAGAAAGGAGACGGACCGTTGAACCTTGATGATCTCACGGGGCCCGACAGCGGGCAACGGGTTCTGCGTGTGCTGAGCTGCGCGGCGAGGTCGTGAAGCCGGGGGGACGGCCTGCGGCGATCGGGCTGTGGCCTTCGTCCGAAACGGCGGCACCCTCCACCTCTACGCGGTCCCTGAGGCCGGCGTTGCTGCGCGTCGACTGCACCAGTCGCCACTTTTCTCCGCCGTGGCATCGAACGGCCGACCAGCCCGTCAGGTGGCTGCTCGGAGTGTAGGGCAAGGACGTTGGGCCGACCCGAACGACGTTCCTGGTGACGACAGGCAGGCCTGGTCGTGAGCCGGCCTGCTACGCGGGGTTCCGGTTCCCGTCGACGAAGGAGATCAGGCGCTCCACGTAGGTCTCGGGGTGGCTGATGTGGGGGATGTGACCGGCTCCCTCGAAGGTGTGTGTCTCGGCCTGGGGCAGCGCCTTCGAGAGCCGGTCCGTGATCGCGGCGAACCAGGGCGGGCTCTGCGTGCCCTTCGACAGCAGGGCGGGCCCGGTGTGGCCGGAGAGCAGGCCGAGGTCGAGATCGGCCCACCCCGGGTCGGCCTGCTCGTCCAGGAAGGTGGGGGCGTTGGCGACGAAGGTGTCGCGGACCCGTTCCGGCAGTTGGTCCCACGCCCCGGGCTCCAGCACGACCTCCTCCACGAACTGCCGCACCGCCGCGCGCGGCCGGTCCGCCCGCAGATGCTCCAGAACGGATTCGATCTTCCGGCTGCCGGCGGTGGCTGACGGCAGCAGTCCGGAGTCGTCGGCCAGAAGGCCCATGAGCGGGGGGTCGTGGGCGATGATCCCCCGGAAGAGCTCGGGCCGCCGGGACGCCAGGCCGAGTACGGTCGAGGCGCCGAAGGAGTTGCCCGCCACGTACGCCGGTGCGAACCCCAGCGTCTCCATGAGCGCGGCGAGGTCCTCTTCGTCCTCGAACCGTGATCCGGGCCCCGGCGGGCGTTCGCTCTGGCTGTGGCCCCGCCGGTCGTAGACCAGCACCCGGAACCTCAGCGCGAGGGCGTGCACGACCGGAGCCCAGGCCTCGTGGTCGCCCCAGGAGCCGTGCACCAGGACCAGCGGATCGCCGTCCCCGCCCGCCTCGTAGAAGAGTTCGACACCGTTCACTTCGACCCGCGACATCCTGGTCTCCTCACCGAAGGGCACCGGCCGCCGGCGTCTGCCCGCAGCCGGTGCCATTGAGTCACCGCGCCCCGGACCCTGACAACGACCCCGGGCCGCACGTCACGCGTCCGGGCGACCGTCGGTCAGGGCGGATGTTCTTGCTGTGGCGGAAGGCGTTGTCGGGGTCGTATGTGGCCCTGACCTCCATGAGCCGGCGGTAGGTCTGTTCGCCGTAGGCCTCGCGGACGCGGCTGGGGCGTCGTCGGAGTCGGGAAGTTGACGTAGACGCCGGTGGCGCGGTGCGGTTGGAGGGCTTGGAGGAATTGCCGCGCCCAAGCGGTCCCGGCTGCGGCGTGCCCGCGGGTCTCGTCGGGGAGCCACACGCCGTCGATGGGATGACACAGGGGCGGCTGGCTGACGTCAGCCGATTATCGGGCCGGCAGCCGACCAGCGCTGGCCACGAGGCCTCTGATGTCCGGAATCCAGCCGAGTACCGCTCGCATCGACGACTGCGTAGTCGCCAACGATCTTGTATGGGTCGCCATCCTCATATAGCCACACAGTGACGCAACCCTTCGAGACATAGGTGTCGAACCAGACATCAACACCCTCCGCCTCAGAACGGACTGTGAGTGCTTCCCCTGGTTTCATCCAGTAGTCCTCGCAGTACGGCTCGATGAAGGGACAGAGCTCGGTGTCGCCCCGGTTCTCTATCGGCATGCTGCTGCGACCCACTGCCCCCCACTTGGTCTCTGGCACCGGGCACGCCCCTGATCTGGCCTCCACGATCAGACAGGCTTCCACTCTCCCCAGCCCTAGACGGGGCTTGCGCGACCACGCCGCCCAGTTGGGACTGTGGTGAAGCGGGACGCCCGATTCCTTGGGCCATGCACCCGCTTGTCCGGGGCGTCCGCCGGGCCCTCACGGGCAAGGACGGGACTCCTCGCCGCGATCCTTCGTCCACCCCTTCACCACAGCTCGATGCGCACGTCTCCCTCCTGGCCCGCGTACCTGCCCACGAAGCCGCGGAACGTCATGTCTGCGACGGCGGCATCGGCCCAGGCGCCCTTCACCCCCGGAGGCCCGGGCTGGAAGGCCAAGGTCACGTGGTGCACCACGATGGGGTCCTCATCCGGTTCCCGCCCGGTCGAGGTCATGATGCCTCCGGTCGGGTCGACACCGGGGATCTCGGCGTCGGGGAAGTCCGATCCACACCGCATGCGCTTGGTATCCGCTGCGGCGGACCGTGCTGTTACCTTCGCCAGTCGGCATGCGTCATGGGTGTGACGACCGGATACGACGGCGTCACACCCACGAGTGAATCGAGAACCGGATGCTGACCAACATCATGTACGTGACGGTCTACGTCACCGATCAGGACCGCGCGTTGGAGTTCTACACCGAGGGACTCGGCCTGGAGAAGCGGCTCGACTTCCCGGGGCCCGACGGACGTTTCCTCACCGTCGGTGTTCCCCACAGCCCGGTGCAGATCATCTTGTGGTCGCATGCGGCAGCCGCGGGACAGCCGGGCGGCGTGGGCGTCCCCGGGCCGCTGATCCTCGAATCCGAGGACTTGCGAAAGGATTTCGAGATCATGCGCCGGCACGGCGTCGTCTTCGAAGAGTCCGAGCCCGTCGACTATCCGTTCGGGGTCCGCGTCGAGGCGGTGGACCCGGATGGAAACCGGATCTCGCTCCGTCAGCAGCTCAAGCCGTGACCGCCCACCCGTCCGGTCTCGTGGCCGAGGCGTTCGAAGCCCAGCGCGATCGGCTGCGTGCCGTCGCGTACCGCGTGCTGGGCTCGCATGCCGATGCGGAGGACGTGGTCCAGGAAGCCTGGATACGTCTCGCCCGCCAGGACGCGGCGACCATCGGCAATCTGGCAGGCTGGCTGACCACGGTGGTCGGCCGAATCAGCCTGGATCTCCTGAGATCCCGCAGAGCCCACCCCGAAACCGCCTACGAGCAAGAGTTCGCGAACCTCGTGGTGACGGCCGACGACGACCCCGCGCCGGACGAGCTGGTGGCGCTGGCCGATTCGGTCGGCCTCGCCCTCCTCGTCGTACTCGACTCGCTCGCCCCGAGCGAACGCCTGGCGTTTGTCCTGCACGACATGTTCGCGGTCCCGTTCCAGGAAATCGGCCAGATCCTGGGCAAATCCGCCGACGCCACCAAGATGGTCGCCAGCCGTGCCCGCCGCAAGGTCCAAGCCACGGACCGCACGACGGGCCCCGGCCGCGAGCACCGAGAGGTCGTCCAGGCATTCGGAGCCGCCGCCCTCAGCGGCGACTTCGAAGCGCTCCTGCGTGTCCTAGACCCGAACGTGAAGCTGATCGTCGACACCCCCGACGGCGTGGTCGTCACCCTCGGCGCCACCAAAGTCGCCGCTGGCGCCCGCATGTTCTCCGGTGAGGTCGCCCGCCAACGACCCGTGCTGCTCAACGGAATCCCCGGCCACATGTCCTGGCGCCCCGACGGAACACCTCTCTCCGTCATCGCCTTCACCGTCAGCGAAGGCCGGATCGCCGGCATCCACATCGTCGTCGACCCGGCCAAACTCGCCTCGATCCATCTGCCCACCCTGGACTGAGCCGGTGCCGTCAGGCTCGACCAGTCAGCGGGCTGAGAGGGTGTCTCACGTGGCAAGTTTCGTGAGCTTCTTGTAGCAGGTCAGGGCAGCAGCCAGGCCGAGGAAGGCGAGGAAGTGTGAGCCCTTTCGTTCGTACCGGACGGTCGAGCGGCGGTAGCTGAAGAGCCGAGCGATCGACCGCTCGATCTTCCAGCGGTGCCGGCCGAGGCGTTCGCCGGAGTCGACGCCTGGCCTCGCGATGCGCGCGACGAGCCCACGCTCGCGCAGCCAGGCCAGGTGTTCGGCGGAAAAGTACGCCTCGTCCGCGCGGAGTTTGACGGGGCGGCGTCTCCGTGGCCCCCGGCGGGACCGGATGGCGGGGATGCCGAGGATGAGCGGCACCGCCCGGTGGAGCCGACGTCATAGGCCGGCCTCGGTCCATATCGTGAAGCGGCGATGCGCGGTGGCGGGGGAGGTGCCGAACGTCGGCGGTAGATGTCGCCAGGCACAGCCGGTGGTCAGGACGTACACCAGTGCCGTGAACACGGCCCGTTCGTCCCACGGCGCGGTCCCACCACCTTGCGGTCGAGCCGCGAATGACGGCCATAACGGGGGAACCAGCTCCCAGAGTGCATCAGGAACCAGACGCTTCGACAGATCAGCACTCGCAACCGGCATCATGCCGCTCGAACATCACGTCACGTCGTGGGAGAGCCTTCTAAGCCTTGGTTGGTGCGGCCGTCCTGGCGGTCTGCTCGATCTTCGCGAAGTAGGCCGCACGGGCTTCCTCGTCGATCGGCTGCTCGTTTTCGGCGCGCACCCCGGTCCGGCCGTCGACGCCCTCGCGCAGGATGTCGGCGTGCCCGGCATGCCGGATGGTCTCGCCGAGGACATGGACCATGATGGCGAACAGGTTCGTGTTCGGATAAGGCTCCGACCACCAGGGCACGTGGCCGGGGGCATCGAGGGCGAGCTCGTTGATCGTCGCGTCCGAGTGTTCCCACGTGCGCCGGTAGAACCCGACGATCTGATCGCGCGTCTCGTTCTCGGCCGCCCATTGATCGCTGCCGTCCGAGTCCTGCCACCGGCACAGCGGTTCCGGAGAAGGGCGGTCGAAGACCTCACCGAAGTACCTGGCCTCGACCGTGGCCACGTGTTTGACCAGGCCGAGGAGGTTGGTCCCGGTCGCTGTCAGGGGCCGGCGCGCGTCGTATTCGGACAAGCCGTCGAGCTTCCAGAGCAGCGCCTCACGGTCCCGCCGCAGTCTCTTGTGCAGGTTGTCTTTCGCGAACTCATCGATCATGCGGCACGAGCCTGCCATGGGCTGCTCACGGTCTCAAGATCCCGTACGCGGTCCGCAACGACGGGCGGAGCCGTGGTCAGCTATGGTCACCGCAACTGGGCCTGCTGACCTCGGCCGAATGGCCGCCACCTGAGAGCGGCGGCCCTGCCTGCACCGCCCGCCGAGCCCTGGCCGAGGCCATTCCCGCGGGCATCAGCTGCCGCCCGGACACCGCCCTCGGCATCCTCGGCTGACCCCACCAACCCCAAGCACCCCGGCCTACGCTGAAATGTGGCGGCCGACCCGGTGAGCGGCCCCGGCCGCCGCCACCCAGCTTCAGCGTGCCTGCGTAGAAGTAGAAGAGCGCGAGCAGTCCCGCGACGATCCAACAGGCGATGTTCATGGTTCCCGTTCATGGGGCCCCGGTTCACGGGGCCCGTCGATTGCGTCGAGTGTCAGGGAAGCCCCTGGAGAAGACCGGTCCGTCGTCCGAGGGGTTCGGACGCGAAAGGGCGGGAGCGTCACCTCCCACAGGTCGAAGGAGGGCGGCCGAGCCGGTTCCGTCCCGTCGGCTTCAGGCGAGGTCTGTGGCGGGCTGCGTCGCGTAGCGGCTCATCGCGTCGATGTTGGCCTGTGGCGTCAGCGGCCGGCCGCCGGCGAGCACCTCCTGGAGGTCTCGGAAGTACTGCACGTACAGGTCGGGTGTGAAGGTGCTGAGCATGACAGCGGGTTGGTCGGTCAGGTTGGCGAAGGTGTGCGGGGTGCCGGGCGGAACCATGACGAGCGTCCCCGCGGTGGCCTCGTAGTCCTCGTCCCCGACGGTGAACCGCACGTTGCCGGAGAGGACGTAGAAGCCCTCGTCGTGCCGGCCATGGCGGTGCTGCGGCGGACCTTGCGTGTGCGGGGCGAGGACGGACTCAGTGATCGCGAGGCGGTGCCCGGTGTGGCTGCCGTCCTCCAGAACGCGCATGCGCGTGGTGCCCAGAACGATCGTCTCGCCGTCACGGGGACCCACCACCGATATGGCGCCGTCGGCCTGTGCCTCGCTGGTCTTGGTTTCTTCGGTCATGTCCACGAGTGCACCGCCGGGACCCCGCCGGTGTCCAAGACCTATTCAGCAGCGCCGATACCTTATGAGTATCGTTGCAGCGTGGAGCTACGGACCTTGCGCTACTTCGTGGCGGTCGCCGAGGAACTCCACTTCGGCCGGGCCGCCACCCGACTGCATATGAGTCAGCCGCCGCTGAGCCGGGCGATCAAACAGTTGGAAACCGAGGTCGGGGCTCCGCTCTTCGCCCGCTCGACCACCGGCGTCACGCTCACTCCGGTGGGCACGGTGCTGCTCGACGAGGCGCGAGCCCTACTCGACCACGCCGACCGCGTCCGGGTCCGCGTGAACGCAGCAGCCGGCGTCGCGACCATCACCGTCGGCATCCTGGGCGACGGCACCGACCCGGGAGTGGCCAGGCTGGCCGCCGCCTACCGCCGACACCACCCCGGAGTCGACATACGCATCCGAGACACCGATCTGACGGACCCGACGTGCGGACTGCGCTCTGGACTGGTCGACGTCGCCCTCACCCGGGCGCCGTTCGACGAGACCGCCCTGACGGTGCGTGCGCTGCGGACCGATCCGGTCGGCGTGGTCCTGCGCGCCGACGATCCGCTGGCCCGCCGCGATGGGCTGCGGCTGGCCGAGCTGCGCGACCGCCGCTGGTTCCAGTTTCCGCAGGGCACCGACCCCATCTGGCAGTCGTACTGGAACGGTGGCAGGCCGCGTGAGGGACCAGTGGTGCGCGCCGTCCAGGAATGCCTGCAGGCTGTGCTGTGGAACGGCACGGTCGGCCTGGCCCCGCTCGGACACGACCTGCCCGCGGAGTTCACCGTGGTACCGCTGACCGACATAGCGCCGAGCCGAGTGGTGGCGGTGTGCAACGAAGGGGACACCAACCCGCTGATCCGATCATTCATCGAGATCGCGACAGGCGCGTACCGCCGCTGAGCATCGGCAACGGCGCTGCCGCAGCTCGTGAACAATTCGAACGCTGCAGCCCTCGTGACCGCCGCCCATCCAGTTGCCGTCCCAAGAAGCGCGTGCAGCTCTCAGGCGGGGGATCCTCCGGACGGCCATGAGCCGGTACGGCGGCGGCCCCGAGAAAGCCGTCGCCGGCTTCGCCGCCTACCTGCGGGCCGAGCAGGCGCTCGGGCGCGTGGGCGCCGGACGCCGACCCGGACGCGGGATGTCGGCCGCCTGGCGGGACTGTCGGTGCTCCGTAGGGGAGGTGTCGGTGACTGCTGGAACCGTGGGTGTCGTCGAGTTGCCGGCGGAGCAGTCGCAGCCGCCTCCACCAGCAAAGGAGCCCCGTCGCCATGTCGTCCGCATCCTCCACCCCGCCCTGGAACGTCCGACGGCTTCCGCGTGCCGACGGCCGCGTCTTCCTGGTCACCGGCGGCAACGCCGGCATCGGGTACTTCGTCGCGGAGCAGTTGTCGGCGACCGGCGCCACCGTCGTACTCGCCGGCCGGAATCCCGCCAAGGCCGAGGCCGCCACGGCCGTGATCCGTGAACGTGTTCCCGGCGCGCGGGTACGGGCCGTACGGCTGGACCTCGCCGACCTCCCGTCGCTCGGAACAGCGGTGGAATCTCTGGAGGTGGAGCGCCTCGACGCGGTGGTCCACAACGCCGGCGTCGCGCTCGACGACCCGCCGCGCAGGGAGACCGGGGACGGTCACGAGCTCATGTTCGGCACGAACCACCTCGGGCACTTCGCCCTGACCCACTGGCTGATGCCGCTGCTGTCGGCCGCGCCGGCGGCCCGCGTCGTGACCATGGGCAGCTTCGCGGCCAAGTCCGAGCGGCTCGACCTGCACGACCTGCAGTCCCGGAGGGACTACCGGCCCAAGCGCACCTACGCGCGCTCCAAGCTGGCACAGATGTACTTCGGCGTCGAACTCGACCGCCGCCTGCGCGCCGTCGGCAGCCCGGTGACGAGCGTGATGGTCCATCCCGGCGGCGCGCTGGACTCCCTCACTCCGTCACGGCCGCCGGTCCATGTGCGAACCACCGGCGCCCGGCTGAGCGCGGCACCCGCGGCCCTCCTCGTCCAGGGCAAGCACGCCGTCGCATGGCCCGCGGTCCGAGCGGTGCTCGATCCGGCGGTGCGCGGAGGCCAGCTGTGGGGGCCACGCGCCTTCGGCCTGCGCGGCGAGCCCCGACAGGAACCGATGTGGAACCACCTCGCCGACACCTCCGTCGCGGCGCGGTTGTGGGACGCGAGCTGCGACCTGACCGGCGTCTCATCCCCGGAAGCACTCGCCTGGCTCCTGGCCACCTTGTTCGGCGCCGGTGCACTCGTCGCGCTGCGGAGGTCCGAGCGCGACCGCGGCGAAGCGTGGTCGCTGCTCGGACTCGCCGGACTGGCCCTGCAGAACGTCACCTTCGCCGGGGTCATCGCGACCCGCCTCGCCCTGACCTCGACAGCCCCGCACGACCCCTCCGCGACCACGGCACTCTGGCTTTGCACGATGCGGTGTTCACCCTCAACGGAACCTTTCTGGCGCTCGCCCTCCTCGGCCTGTCCGTCGGCGGCCTGCGCACCGGCGCGATCCGGCCGTGGCACGGCACCTTGGGGCTGCTCGCCGCCGCACTGCAGTTCAGTTCCGCCACCCTCGCCCACTGGGTGATCGGCAACGGCGGGGCCTTGGGCCTCCTCGGCCTCGCCGGCTGGCTGTTGTGGGTCGTCTGGATCGTCGCCTACGGCATCACCCTGATCCGGCACAGCCCGGGCACCCCGGTCCGGAGGTCCCCCAGTGGCCAAACCAGTGCGGCCCCTGCCTGACCGCACTGACCGGCGTCGCAGTTCTGTTCCTCGGGCTCAATTTCCTGCTCAACCCTGACGGTGCACCCGCCGGATTCGGCATCACCCCCTGGCCACAGGGGAACGCCGACGGCTACTTCGTCGCGAAGGGCGTACGCGATATCGCCGTGGCAGCCACCGTGTTCCTGCTGCTCACGCTCGGGCAGCGGCGAATCCTCGGCTGGGTGGTCCTCATCGACGCCATCATTCCGCTCGGTGACGCGCTTGCGGTCGTCACCCATGGCGGCACGTTCACCACAGCGCTGAGTGTTCACGTATCGGCGGCCGCCATCGTCGTACTCACCGCCATCATGCTGCTGACCGAGGGCAGCACACGCACGACACCGCAGCCACAGCTGACACCCTCCGCGTGATCCTGCGGACAGTGCCTATGCGGTTCTGGCCGCACTCGCGTGAAGGCCTGGGTTGTTGCGCGGTGGCAGGCCGGCACGGCCTGGACGCAGGCCGTCTCGCTGGCGCAGCCGTCACGGAAGCGCGGCCAGAACCAGTTTCAAGAAGCGTCATCAGGGTCCACGCTGAAGGACTACGGACGGGTAACGGCCCGATTCGCTGGGCACCAGGAGGGCTGTCGGCGGCGGGTGAATCGTGACCCACCCTGGCCGGTTGAAGATTGACCCCCGGTCCGTCAGTTGATGTTGTTCATTCCCCGGTGTTGGCGGGTGGAACCCGGCCGAGGTCGCGGCCGCGCATGCGGTAGCTGTCGCCCTTGAGGGAGATCACTTCGGCGTGGTGGACGAGGCGGTCGATCATCGCGGCGGCGACGGTGTCGTCGCCGAAGACCTCTCCCCAGCGTCCGAAGGGCTTGTTGCTGGTGACGATCACGGAGGCGTGTTCGTAGCGGCCTGAGATGAACTGGAAGAACAGATTCGCGGCCTCGGGTTCGAACGGGATGTAGCCGACCTCGTCCACGACGATCAGGGGAATCCGGCCGAGCCGGGTGAGTTCGTCGGCGAGTTTGCCGGCCTGGTGGGCGTCGGCGAGGCGGGCGACCCACTGGGCGGCGGTGGCGAACGCGACGCGGTGCCCGGCCTGGCAGGCCCGGATCCCGAGACCGGTCGCGAGGTGAGTCTTGCCGGTCCCGGGCGGCCCCAGGAAGATCACGTTCTCCTTCCCGACGACGAAATCGAGCGTCCCGAGGTGGGAGATCGACTCTCGTTTCACCGACCGCTGGTGGTCGAAGTCGAAGTCCTCGAGCGACTTCCTGGAGGGAAACCGGGCCGCCCGGATACGACTTTCGGCGCCGTGCGAGTCGCGGGCAGCGACCTCCCGCTGCAGGCAGGCCGCAAGGTATTCCTCGTGGGTCCAGCCCTCCGAGCGGGCTCGCTCGGCGAGCCGGCCGACCGAGTCCCGCAGGGCAGGGGCCTTCAAGGCCCTGGTGAGATAGGCGATCTCCGAGGTGACGTCGCGGCCGTTCGCCGTGGTCTTCGTGTCGTTTCCGCTGGTCATCACGCCGCTCCTTCGCCTGTGGTCAGTCCGCCGTCGATGACACCGAAGATCCGGTCATAGGAATCCAGCGACCGTTCTTCGACGTCGGTGTTCTGCGCCGGCACGGGCTTCCTGCCAGCGGCCGCCTTTCGGGCCGCCGCCGCGGCCGCCGCATGGTCGGGGTCGGTGAGGGTTTGGTGGCGGGCCCAGCAGCGGGCATGGCGGGCGACTTCGACGCCGTCGCAGGTCACAAGGACCTGGTCCAGGTCGGCGGCGACCTCGACCCGGCGGCCGATGGCCAGCGGGTGGACCGAGTAGTCGCAGGTGTCGAGGCGGACGTAGTGGTCCCGCGGCAGCCGCAGGGACGCCTTCCACCAGCCCGGCGGCGAGATCGGCGGCAGCTGGAGCATGCGTGAGCGGTCGGCTTCCAGCCGGTCCGACGGCCTCGCCTGCAATGTTCGGTGGATCCGCCGGTTGGCTTTGCTGAGCCAGTCCGCCAGCTGAATGTTGAAGTCCGCGGGGCTGGCGAAGACCCGGCCGGGCAGGAACGAGGTCTCCAGGTAACCGTTTGCCCGCTCGACCAGCCCCTTCGATTCCGGATCACGGGGCTTGCAGAGGACGAACTTGATGCCCAGCAGGCCTGCGAACGCTGCGAAGTCATCCGTCAGCCGCGGTCCTCCCGCCCGCCACGAGCCCACCGCCCCCTCGTTGTCCCAGACCAGGGCCCTGGGGACGGCGCCGAGGTCGGTCAGCAGCCGCCAGTGCCCGGCGATCAAATCGGCTGCGTTCCTCGAGGGCAGCATCCGGGCCGTGATCCACCGCGAATAGCCGGCCACCATCACCAGCACCGGCGGATGACCGCTCTGCCCGAACCCGAGCGGGACCTCCGTGGCCGGGAACCACAGATCACACTGGGCCAGATCGCCCGGCTCATAGACCGTCCGCGACGCCGGATCGACGGGCCGGTAAGCCGGCCGCAGATCACGGACCCTGTCCTTGAGAACGGTCATGCCCCGCTGCCAGCCAATCCGCTCGGCAATCACGGTCGACGGGATGTCCGGCCACTGTTCGAGCAGTTCACGGATCTGCGGCTCGACCGCATCGACGACCGAGCCCTTCGCCGCCCGCTGGTACTTCGGCGGCTCGTCATCGGCCACCGCCCTGCGGACCGTGTTCCGCGAGATCCCCAACTTCCTCGCGATCGCCCGGATCGGCATCTCCTCGGCCCTATGCAGCCGCCGGATCTCCGCCCAGTCCTCCACGCTGATCACCCATCCTCCCGACCTGACTCAACGAGTCAGGCCCTCGATGGGGGTCAACTTTCATCCGACGCCAACGGTCCACTTTTCACCCGTCGCCGACAGAGGGCCGCAGCCGCGATGTTCTGGCGGCCACCGAGTCGGATCTGGTGGCCTTCAAGAGGGTCCGGACCCTGTTGCAGGAACGGCCCATCGGCTTGTCGGCCTGGGGCAAGGAGTCTGGGCTGCTGGATCAGTACCGCTACTTCCGCGACGTCGGCCTGGGCGGGCAACGGCCGGACTCCCAGGTCGACCGGACCTTTCGCGGCTGGGCACCACGCCGCAACCGCGCGGGCTCCGACGTGGTTCCCAGTTCACGGTTCAAGCCTGCGCCAAATACGGCAAGGCCCGCACCCTCTACATCCCCGAGGACGCGATCGGCTCGGTCGACACATACGTCGCTCAGGGCGCGGGCTCCGCGGCCTCCCGTTCGTCAGGGGGCGGTGACAGGGAGGCGGGCGCAGCGGCGGCACGCGCGTGCAGAAGCGGCGATGCGCGCGTGGAGGGCGATGGTGATCAGACAGGCGGCCGCGGTCAGTGGCCAGTTGGTGGCCAGTACCGCGGCAGTGATGAGGGTCAGCGCGCTCAGCCCGAGGGCGACTGCCGCGGTGGTTCCCGTCCAGGCGACCACGAGCGGCAGTCGTTGCGGGAGGGGCAGTCGGCGGGCCAGTGTGCCGGTGACGGAGAGGCACACGGCCGCGAGCAACGCGGTGAGCGCTGCGAGGCCGCCGAGGTGGGCTGCGGCCACCTGGAGCGGGTCCGGCAGCCGGCGGTCCGCCGCCCGGGTGGCGAGCTCGACCAGGTACCAGCACACCAGCACGCACGGGATGATCAGCATGACGGTGCGCGCGGTGTGACGGGCCTGGGTGATGGTCAGTTCATGCTGAAAGCTGGGCGCGAGCTCGGCCACGGTGCCGAACTGGCAGATGGCTTGGCGGGCGGCGTCCCGGTCGGGTTCGGCATCGGGCGACAGTTCCCGCGCGGTGTCCAGGAGGCCTTCGCGCAGTTCGTCCACCATCTGGGTCTTGAGTCGGGCCGGGCCGTGCAGGGTGGCCGTCAGGTCCGCGAGGTGGGCTTCGATGGGGTCGTCGGCACGGGTCTCGGGCGCCTTCACGCGGCGTGTCCGGGGGCCGGCGCGGGTTCCAGCACCGAGCCGATCGCTGCGATGAACTCCCGCCAGTGGGTCCGCTCGGCGGCCAGGCTGCGCCGTCCGGCGTCGGTGAGTTCGTAGCAGCGCCGACGTCGTTCGCCCACCGACTCCCATGCGCTGCTCAGCAGTCCGATCCGCTCGAGCCGGTTGAGGGCGGGATAAATGGTGCCCTTGCGCAGCTCTAGTACGCCCCCGCTGCGCTCCTCGACCGCAGTGATGATCGCGTAGCCGTGCAGGGGGCCGGATTCCAGTACGGACAGCAGCAGTCCGTCCAGGTGGCCGCGTACCGCATCCGTCTTCATGGTCAGGCAGCCTACCTAAGTGACTCTCCCTGTGCTACTTATAGATCGGTAGCCAATCTATTGGCAGCCAATCCATGAAAGGATCCCTGTGACCAAGCTGCTGCTCTCGCTGCACGTCCTGGCCGCGATCCTGGCGATCGGGCCGATCACCGTCGCAGCCTCGATGTTCCCCCGCTACGCCAGGCTGTCGGCCAGCAGTGACGCACCGGAGGCCAACGGCCAGATCACCGCGTTCCTGCACAAGATCTGCCGCGGGTACACGGTCGTCGGCATCGCCGTCCCGGTCCTCGGCGTCGCCACCGGCGCCCGGATGGGCGTCCTGACCGATGCCTGGCTGCTGACGTCGATCGCGCTCACGGCTGCCGCCGCGGCCCTGCTGCTCACGGTGGTCCTGCCCGGGCAGGCCCGACTGCTCGCCCAACCCGCGGATGCATCCGGCGCAGGAGGGACAGGCACCGGCGTGGCCACGAACGCCATGCCGGAGCTGCGGTCGGCGGCGGCGCGCCTCTCCATGACCACGGGGATGTTCAACTTGCTGTGGGCAGCCGTCGTCGTCCTGATGATCGTCCGCCCCGGCTCCACGACGGGAGCCTGATCAGCATGCGAACCCTACGCATCGCGGCCGCAGTTGAAGCCGGATCCCTCACGCTCTTGCTGCTCAACCTGTCCACCGTGCACACCGGGGTGATCACGTCGCTGGGCGGTCTGCTCCACGGCACGGCCTATCTGGCCACTATCGTCGCCGTCTTCCTCACTCCCGCCCTCGCGCGGCCGGGAACCAAGGGGTGTGTCTTCATTCCCGGCATCGGAGGGCTCCTCGCGCTGCGCCTGCTGGGGCAGCAGCCACCCGCCTCCTCACCCGACAGACTGCCCGGCGCCGACAGATGACTGGGAAACGATCACCGACAGCACGGGAAACCCCTCTCCCGGCGGGCTGCTCAGACGCAGGCTGACGACTTCCCTGGGTGCCCCGAAACGGGTGCACCACACCCCGCCCCACGACCGGAAGTCCACGTCTCGTGAGACATGCGAACCGCGAGGAACATCTCCACGCCCACGTGGTGCCCCGCGAGGCCGACGACGGCCTGCCCCTGCCCTGGAGCCGGCAGCAGGCCGCCCGCGCCGCCGCGCAGAACTGAGCCTCCTCGTGACCGGCACCAGCACCCTGGTCATTGCCCGCGAGCCGATCCCGGCCGGCCCCTTCGTGGCGCGCCGCTACAGCGTGCTGGTCTGCACCACCCTGACCGACACGGCGGCCGCCGACTTCACGCTCATCACCAGCAGCCGCTGACCCGATTTCAGAGATTCTCATCAACTGCCCTGCTTGCCCTAGTAGTGCTTTGTTACTGAGCTTGTAGTCGTGGTGTCGTCGCGAAGAAGACCCGGTGGGCGGGGCGGTTGTCGGTGTCGGCGTAGCGCAGGACGTCGCGGAACGGGTGGGGCAGGGACTGCTGCAGGACGCAGACGCCGGCGGCCGCCCAGGCGAGAGCCGCCTCCAGATCGCCGGTGACGCGGGGCTGGCCCAGGTCGTCTTCGTCCAGCTCGGGGTCGTCGTCCGCGTCCTCGTCGTCGAGGCCGGCGTACTCGTAGGCGAAGGCGGCGTAGGAGTCCAGGTCCCGGGGGTGCAGGAGACGGCCTCCGATCGTGACGCTGGCCTTGTGGTACGCGGTGTGGTGTTCCTCGCTGGAGTCCTCGTCTGGAGTCCAGATCCGCTCCATCGTCCACTCCGGCCGCGGGGGCAGTGCCGCGACCTTCTTCTCCAGCGGGGACAGCCCGCCCGGCTCGTCGGCGCACTCGGAGTAGTAGGCGGCCGAGTCGAACCGGTATGCCTCCCCCTCCGGCGCCCACGCGAGCAGCGGCCGGTCCAGCTTGCGCAGCGCCTCCACGGTGAGCTTGCCCGTGGGCGCGAGCCACGGGATCGCGCCCTCCGCCGTGGCCTTGGCTTCCTTCTTGTCGAACCCCATCCACATGACGGCCAGTGTCCCGCTTCCCGAACCCGGCCAGGGGAACTGTGACTGAGAGTCCTACTTGGCCAGTCTGAGCATCACGGTTGGCCACACCACCTGACCTCCACAAACAGTCCGCTTGCGGCGCTTTCGGACCACCCGACCGAACCCCGATTTGACCGCGCATCGCCGACGGGTCAGCTTTCTGACCTGCGCGAACGCTGCGTGTCCCGTGACAGGTTCAGTCGTCACGTGGTGCCCTGTTTTGGTGCTAGGCGAGCGCGCGGTAGGTGCTCGCGATCCTGGGGGCCTGGCCCTTGCGTTTGCCGGTGGGGGTGCAGGTCGGGCTGGATCTGCTCGACCGACTCGCCGTTCGCGCGGCGCCGGAGCACGGTGTGCAGCATGTCGTCGGTGATGACGGGCGGCCGGCCGCCGTGCTTGCCCTTGCGGGCCGCCGCGTCGAGCCCTTCGAGGGGGGACTCCCGGATGTTCTCCAGCCTTGGGACTGGTAAGCCGTTGGCGCTGAGAATGATCATGGTCTCTAGCTGCGGATCTCCGGGCGAGGCCGTGGCTGGCCGGTGACCGATGACCGGTCACCGGCCGTTCGGGAGTTGCACGGACCGGTCACGGCGCTGACGTGCTGTTTGATCGATCGCGGGCGACGGATCGGTCACGCTCGGCCCGCTGACCGGTCACGGTCCAGCTGGGCAAGCCCTCGTCACGGAGGGCTTGCCCAGCGTCCGGGCCGCAGGACGGGACGCCTTCCCAGGTCGTGGCCGCACCGTCTGGGACACGACGGTCCGGAGCCGGCCGACGCCTCCTTGGGGGCCGTACGACGGAGTCATGAGACGACACCATCACGACAACGCCAGGCTCATGCCGACGTTTCCGGGAGACATGTGGCACGCCCTCGCCTCCCTCCATGGAGCCCACGCCGATCCCGTCGGCAACATCCCACCCCACGACCGCCCCGACGCGTTCCTCTCTCACCCGGCCCGGTGACATTGCCTTCACCGCGCGAGTGGAACTCTCCGGAGGGGAGACGATGGGCCACCTCCACAAACTGATCACCGCCCTCACCCGCGGCAACACCTCCACCTACGAGCTGGGGGCTGCCGCGCCGCCCGGGACCGCGTTGGAGATCATGGCCGGCAAGCGCCACCAGCTCGCCCTCCACAGCGGTCACGTGCTCGGCCTCACCCAGCTCCTGCGTAATGCCGTCGACACCATCGACGCGCACGCCACTTCCGGCGATGGACTGTGCTGCCACTGCCACTGCCACTGCCACTGCCACTGCTACGGCACCGGGCGGGCGCATCCCCTGTGGGAGGTGGAGGCCGAGGAGCCTGGGCAAGCCGTAGGCGACCCTGGGCAAGCCCTTCGTACATGGCTTGCCCAGACTCCCTCATGGGCCGTCCCGTCCCGGGCGCAGGACGTCGGCGTAGATCCGGGCCCGGACGCCGGGCTCGCCGGGATCCCGGCGCACCGGGCCAACGCCCGATGTGGCCCAGCGCTCTGATGGTGCATCTCCAATCTGGCTGTGGTCCACATTTCGTGACGATCACTGACCCGTCCCTGCACTACGTCGGCCCGCTACTAAACACGCCGATAGGCTCCCGTCATGTTCGAATACCACGGCTGGATCACGATCCGCGAGAGCGCCACAGACGACGATGACCCAACCCGGCTCACCGAGATCGTTGAGAGTCTTCGGCACTACATCGACGGGATCGCCAGCCCATACCTTCTCGACCTGCGATGGATGAACGGCGAACCCTTCATCCACATCGGAGGCTTCTCCAACCACCGCACCTCACCCGAGATCCTCGACTTGTTCAGCCGGGTCGGCACGACCGCCCCGGGCTCATACGGCCTCCTCCACCTGCGCGATGACGAAGACCCAGCACATGAGAACGAGGTCCGGGTCTTGAGGCTGGCTCGCGGAACCGTCACCCAACACACCGAACTGTTGCTGTCTCCGTGTATCCCCACGCTCGAAGATCCATTTGCGGGATGAGGCAACAAGCCCGCCCCTGCCGCACGGTTTTCGCCCAATCAGATCCGCGCAGGTCAGCCCAGCGTGATGACAGCGACTTCGATGCGTAAGGACGATCAAGGTAGTTGGGCGAGGACAAGGGTCCGCAGGAGGGGGAATGATGCTCGCCCGTATGACCTGCGTTTGATGAGTTTGATGCGTGTTACCTGGCCCTCGACGACACCGGAGCTCCAGGGCAGGCTGAGGCCGTTGACGACCGCGTCCCAGTCGTGCTGGAGGAACGTGGCGAAGGACTGGATCTGCTTGGGGCCATCAGCCAGGGCCCGAGCCATCCATTGGGCGAGTTCGGAGCCCCGCCGGTCGCGGGCGATGGCGTTGAAGGCGTGTGCGAGCTCGCGGGCGGTTCTCAGATCGGGACAAGATTCCAGGACGCGGTCGAGTTGGGTGCTTTCACGGCTGTTCAGGGTCTCAGGACGGAGCATGATCCAGCTGGTGATCTGGCGCGGGCTCGGGACGAGCACGGGTTCGTCGATGGCGGTGCCGGCTCGCAGGGTTGCGACGTACTTGCGGACGGAGATCTTGCTGCCCGAGTACCCCTGCTCACGCACTTCTCTGAAGAGTTGGGCCGCATTGGTCCCTCCTGTTCGGTATCGCCGCTGGATGTAGGGCTTGAACCGCGCGAGGATTTCGGGCCGGCGGTCGCGCGCGGAGGCCAGGAGGTCGTCGAGTTCGATGCTCGCGTAACGGCGGACCGTCTTGCGGTCGCGGCGGAGATCGCGGCTGATGGCACTGAGGTTGTCACCGCGGAGGAGCCTGTCGTGGACGTCCTTGTGGCGCTGCCGGACCCGGGCAAGGATCTGGCTGTCCGGCGGATCACTCGCGGGGGGCATGGGTGTATCCGTATGTGAGGCTGGTGAGGATGCCGGTGAGGGCGATCCCGGCCGCCCATCCCACTACGGTGAGTCCGAAGCCGAGACCGATGTACGCCCAGAACAGGGCGGGGCCGGCCACGGCCGCGATGGCCAGGAACACCGGGTAGTCGATGTCCCGGCCGCCGAGGAACTCCGTGAGCTGAGGGACGGAGATGAAGGCCCATAAGCCCATGTAGGCAACGGCGATGACGACGGCGACGGTCGTGAGCACACGGGCAGCACGGGTGGTCGGAGGGGTGTTCGCGGCGTCGGTCATGAGGCGGTGGGCTCCTTCTCCTACGGCGAGCAGGGCAGTCGGCCCCGATCCGGTATAGCCGACGGGGACCACAGGGGTGCGTGCTTCCCGGCAAGGCTCCCCGGGGCCGGTGAGGAACAAGCAACTCGAAGCGGTGACGCGGCACCGGCGACTGCAACGCTGACCTGTGACAGCGAAGTTGGACGGATTGCCACCGAAGTTGGACCAACGCTGTTTAGCGACGAGAAAGTTGGACCGATTGGGGTGGGTGCATGCTCGGTGCGGGTGCCTCGCTGGGGTGCTTCGCGGGGTTTTAGTATGTGATCGTGTGGCTGGCTGCTACCGTCGCGGGTGACGAGCCCGCCGAGGTGCGCGGGCGTTGACCTTGTCGTTTAACTTCCGTCGCGCGTAGGGGATGGCGGCCCTCGTAGGTTTCTTCGGCGAGCCACCGTGTCATTCACGGGGTCGTCAGTCCTCCGCCCACATTCCGCGTCTGTAGAGGTCGTGGCTGTCCAGTAGGCCTGCTTCACGCTCTGGAGTGCGGGTGATGGTCCCGCCGCCGTTCTCCAGCATCACGATCGAGGCGAGCAACATGCCACGCATCAGGTCGTGCATGATGAAGTTGTTGGTGGAGCAACAGGTGTCGTAGACCCGCTGTGTGAATGCCTGGAACGTCTGGATGTCGACGTCGGCACCGCCGCGTTCGTTTGGTGTCACTCCGGTAGGCAGTCCCAGCAGGTGACCGGCACTATGCGCGATGGACACGTAAATCTGGCCCACTCGCAGTGCTGGGTCCCAGATGGTCTTGGTCCTGTTTTCCGTCTCAAATGGGTAACTCAGGGGTCGTTCCTCAGATGGGTCCAGGAAGTCTGGATGCTGTTGTGGTCCAGCCAGTGACCGTATCAATCGTCGGACTCGACGCTTCGGCATTTTGATCCGCATCGGAGCTGCCGCCACGTCGGGGTTTGGTGCCGACCTTGTGGTGGGCGGGCCGGATGTAGGGCTTGCCGGTGGCAAGGACGCGCCCGACGTCGTAGCGGGTAGCGGGCTGTCGGTTCTTCGACCCGACCGGGCGACCAGGGCCGGGGCGGGTGGGTTTTGGTGTACCGGCTGGCGTGCCCGTCTTCGCGTGCAGGTTCCTGAACCCTCGGCGGACCCGGGCGGGGGTGATCCTGTTCGGTTCCAAGGGTCGTTCCCAGGGGCGTCGGAGGTCACGTGCGAGAGGGCGAGCCAGGCGGAGCTGAGCGTGTGCGGCCAGGACCAGCCAGGTCCAGCGGTCGGCCGCCGCCGAGTCCCGCAGCTTCGGCCTGGTCCAGCCGAGCGTCTGCTTGAGCAGCCGAAAGGTGTGCTCCACATCGAAGCGGCGCAAGAACGCCTGCCAGCACCGATCGACGTCGGCCGGGCCGGCGCCGATGCCCGACCACCACAGCCAGACGGGCTTGTTCACCCCGCCACTGGGCAGCCTCTCGACCGCCAGGCGGATTACGGTGCCCTCGATGATGGGCAACGGTCCCTCATGGTGGAGCCATGCTGCCCTCCGGGTCAGCCGGGGGTGCAGTCGATCCCATGCCTGCGCGGTCGCGGTCCCGTACCGGTTGGTGTTGGTGATGGTCACCGCGGTGACCTCTCCCCAGGTCCCGGGTCGGCCGAAGACGAACTCGCCGCCGTGCTTGGGCGGGCGGCCGCCCTGCGGCGGGCAGATCCACGGCACCGGAACGGGCTTGCGCAGCACCCGGTCCGAGCGGAGCCGGCCCAGCACCTCCACGGGCAGGTCGGCCACCAGGTGGGCGATGCGGGGAGCGTCGTAGCCCGCGTCCAGCACGACCAGGACCTGCGGGTCCCCCTCCCGCCACTGGCTGGCCTCCACGAGACGTTGGACGACGTCGCGGATCTGGTCGGCGGTGACCGCGGCCAAGTCGGCACCTGGCTCCAGCCGGATCACGTCCAGCAGTGCGGTCCATGAGGTCCGGCCGGTCTCCAGGGCGGCGACGATCGAGTACGGCCAGCCGGGCACCATCTGATGCTTGCCCAGACCCCGACCGAAGGTATGACAGAAAGACCTGTCCGAGGAAGTATCGGCGTCCGGCCGCAACCAGGGGGAGACGTCCAAGGCCAGCACCAGCCGACCGTCGCCGGCTCGGGGAAGCGGGACACCGACCAGTGCTCGCCGCAGCCGGGCGACGTTGATCCGACCGTGGTTGATCCCCGAGTACAAGGCCCCGTGCCCGCGCCGATGCTCGGGAGCGAGCGCAAGGTCCACGAGGGTGCGGACCGGACCGTCGGTGCACAGCAACGCGTCGCACAACTCGAACAGGGCGTCGCTCCGGGCAGTCAGGCAGGCGTACAACTCCGAGCGGAACTCCGTCACCACCGTCAACGGGTCTCGCTCAACCTTGTGCTCGACCAGTCCCACGATCCCGGCCTCCGTACTGCGCTGTCGCTCAACACAGGATCGACCCGCGGCCCCTCACGCAGCTGGTGAACCGGGAAAACTCCGAACAAGTTCGACCCGCGTTCGATGCCGGACCATAAACGACAAGCTGAGGCGAGAGTGGGCGGAAGCGGTGCCGTCGTTGATGGCCGCGTTGCAGGCCAGAGCAGACAAGGCCCAGATGTGGGCCGGGCGGGACGGCGGCTGCGGGCCCACCGGATTTCCGGGCGGTCAGGCCGTCATGCTACCTAGGATTGACCCATGACTAGTCGACGTCAGCTGATACTTCGCCTGTCACTGCCCCTGCCCCTGCTGTTGGCGTCCACGCTCTCCCTGGCGGCCTGCAGCTCGACGCCCTCCAAGGCCACGGTGGCGGCGCGCGAGTTTGCCAAGTCCGCCTGCGCCTCCCTGCAGCAGCTGACCGACCACCTTGCCCGCCCCCGGCCGTCAAATCTGACTGACCCCTACTACCAGACCGCCGAGCAGTACCTGAACACGGCGACCAACCGCGCCGCCGACGCGGCTCAACAGGACCACGGCTACCAGGAGTTCGCCGACACCCTGCACCGGGCGGCCGAGACCTGGCAGGTCACCTTCACGCTGGACGAGGCCGAGCCGCTGATCCAGCAGGCGCGGAAGGAGAAGTGCTGACGCTCTCGACGTGAACCTAGTGCTGTGACCGGGAAGGTTCGCCGGGTTGAGCGGTCAGGCCGCGATGGGTAGGGGTCTGCCGCCCCAGCGGATGCCTCTTTCGCTGCGGATACGGGCGCGTTCGCGTCGTTGGGCGGCGAGGACGTCGGGGTGGCGGGCGTTCTGATTGCGCCAGCGGAGGTAGGCGTGCAGGGCCCGGGTCTGGACGGTGTGGTTGGGGTGGTTCGAGTTGGCCAGGGTGAACTGCCGTAGCGCGGTCCGAAGTGAGCCTCGATGGGGTTGGCCCAGGAGGCGTAGGTCAGGGTGAAGCACAGCTCGACCTTGTTCTGGGCCGGCCACCTGCGGATTCTCCAGTTCAGGTGGGCGGAGAGGTTGTCGAGGATCACGTAGATCGGGGCGCCGTCCGGGCGGGCCGCCCGGATCGTTCTCAACGCGGCCCAGGTGTGGTCGATGCCTTTGCGGCGCCGGTTGACGCCCCACATCTGGTCGTCGCCGACGGAGTAGCAGCCGTGGAAGCAGGTGATTCCGTGGGTGCGCCGGTAGGTGGCCGGCAGGCGGTCGGGCCGGGTCTGTTCTGCCCAGCAGGAGCCGGCGATGGGGCGAATGCCCAGCGGGCCGAACTCGTCGAACGCGAAGGTGCGGTCGGGTCGTTCGTTGATCGCGTACTCGATCCGGGCCAGCTTGGCGTCGAAGGCCGCATCTGGGGACTCTTTCCAGGTCTTCGTGCGCTGGAAGGAGATCCCGCGGCGGGCGAGTAAGCACCGCAGGGCCTCTCGGCTGATGAGGACGGGGCGGGCACGGTTGCGCCGTAGGTGATCGGCGAGCTTGCGGATCGACCAGCGGGTGAAGGGCTTGCCCAGCACGGTCGGGCGAGTGGTGGCCGTCTGGACGACGAGGTCCTCGTCGTCACGGTCGAGAAGGCGGGGACGGCCTCCCGCCCAGCGAGGGTTAAGGCATGCGAGCCCGATCTCGTTGAAGTTGTGGATCACGTCGCGGACGGTGTCCTGGTCCGCCTGGACCAGG
>NZ_JAPEMV010000008.1 GCF_026342355.1 Streptomyces sp. NBC_00249
ACAACCTCGTGGAAGCTACCGTCTCCCGCTGCGTGGATGCGATAACCCAAGCGGCAGCTTTGGCCGGCCAGTGGAAACCCCACCAGCTTAACGCCGATCTGCAGCGCGAATGGGTCAGGTCTATAGCGCGCACCCATACGGACATGAGCCCAGAGAATCGCTTGAAGCATGCGATGCAGCTCAGTGAGCACATCGTCCAACAACTTCCCGTCGCAAGCTTCTCTGTCGAATCTGGCGGTGGGGGGAATTGGGACGACGAGGCGATCTTCGCCATGGGTAAGCGCCTGGGCTGTGTGATCTCCGTCACCGATTCCACGCGCAGAGGCGTCAAGGCCAGCATGCGCGACGACCTAGGCCCCCTGAAGCTGGTCAAGGATCGCAGGAACGGCCTGGCGCATGGGTCCATCTCGTTCGTCGACTGTGCCGATGGCGTTGACGTGGAAGAGCTCCGCCGGATGGCGTCCAGCGTCGAGAGCTACCTGCGAGAAGTGATAGACTGCTTCATTCGCTATATTGAATCCCATAATTTCTTGCGGCCAGATTGCAGGCCAAATGGCGGTGCACCGTGACAAGTACGACTCCAACCGTCTCCGCGGTCGATCTCTTCTGCGGCGTGGGTGGGCTCACTCATGGCCTGGTTCGGAGCGGTATTGACGTCCGAGTCGGCGTCGACTTGGATCCGTCAAGCAAGTACCCCTATGAGGCGAATAATCCGTCGCGTTTCGTCGAGCGCGACGTGAACAGCCTCACTTCGGATGAACTCGCGTCGTACATCGGAACCGGGGGGGACTATTCGCTCCTTGCCGGGTGCGCGCCGTGTCAGCCATTTTCCACGTACAGCCAGAGCGGCCGGAGCAAGAAGCGCGGCCTCGACTGGCAGCTTGTTTCCAAATTTGGCGAGCTAGTTGCTGATGTGCAACCAGACCTCGTCACCATGGAAAATGTTGCCCAGCTTGCCGACCATGACGTTTTTGAGCAGTTCCTCGGGAACCTAAAAGGGTACGACGTCCAGGTATCCGTTGTGGAATGCACGAAAATCGGGATTCCCCAGTCACGAAAGCGACTCGTAGTCGTCGCTTCCAAGTTGGGAATTATCGATTTCGACCCCACCACCGGCGGCATCAAGCCAAGAACGGTTCGCCAGGAAATTGGGAAACTTCCTCCGATCCGTGCAGGGGAACAGCACCCCAGTGACCCACTTCACGCAGCTTCAGGCCTGAGTGAAATGAACATGCGTCGCATCAAGGCTTCGAAGCCAGGAGGTACCTGGCGAGACTGGGATCCTGAACTGCTTGCCGCTTGCCATAGGAAGGCAACAGGAGCCACGTACCCCAGCGTGTACGGACGGATGGAATGGGATGCGCCGGCTCCCACCATCACCACGCAGTGTTTCGGGTACGGTAATGGCCGTTTTGGTCACCCCACTCAAGATCGCGCTATCTCGCTGCGTGAAGCCGCCATGATCCAGACTTTCCCTCGGGACTACAAATTCCTAGAAGCAGACGAGCCGGTCCGCTTTAACCGCCTGGGCAGGCTGATTGGGAATGCCGTACCAGTCCGCCTTGGCGAGGTGATCGGAGATGCCCTTATCGCGCATGTCCGTAAGGCCGCTGCCGGAGAGCTGAAGCCTTTGAGCGAGGCTACCTCCGGACGTCTCTTCTAAGTTTGGCTCAAGCTGGCGGATCGGCCTGGGGTGGGTGGACAGTGACTGGCTGCGGCAGACTGCACCCCGGCTGTCATCCCGTCTGCCGTCGTCCCACACGGAGTGGTAGCGGGGCAGTCGTCAGGGGCCCAGGTGGAGCGCCCCACTGGACGAACGACCTGGGCCCCTGACGGCTGGTCTGCTACGGCTTGCCCTGGGACGACGGCAGACGGGATGACAGCCCCCACCCCGAACCACAACGGAGCCGCGGTCGCACGACTGGCCCCCGCATCCCAGAGTCAGAGGGCCCCCGCCGGAGGCATCGTCTTGACGGGCGGCTCACCGATCAGGCCGGGCTCGTCCAGCCCATCAAGTCCTTAGCCATTGGCGCGCGGCCGGCGGTCCGGGCTGGAGCGGGGCGCAGACAGGAGCGCAGGCCCGGGGCGACGGGCGCGCGACGCCGCCTTGGCGGCGGAAGCGCCCTTGATGAAGTAGGGAAACTCTTACCGCATCGCGCTCGGGCTCAGATGGCGTTGAGCAGATCCGCCATGTCCTCGATGACTACGGTTGCACCGGCATGGGTCAACGCCTCGGCCTTGCCCGGCTTGTTCGCGTAGCCGATCGACAGCACCCCCGCCGCGCGGGCGGCCTGGATGTCGGTCACCGAGTCGCCGATGAGGACCGCGCGGCCTGGCTCCACCGCATGAGCATCGAGTGCCAGGAAAACCATGTGCGGGTCAGGCTTCATCTGCCGCAAGCGAGCCGGTTCACGGCCGATCAACGGTGCTACGTACTGATCAAGCCCTCGCGTTGCGAAATACCGCTGCAGGGCTGACGTGCTGTTGTTGCTGACTGCCGCTAGGCGACGTGAGCCGTTCCGAAGCGCCTTGATGACCTCGTCGGCGTGAGGAGTCGGGTCTGCCAGGTCGACAGCCGCGACTTCGAGGCTCGTCAGCATCGCTTCAAGCTCGGTGACCGCCGGCAGGTCGTGCTCGCTCGCGAGCTTCACCACTTCCAGTGGGTCATCACCTGGACTGAGCAGTGAGGCGGAGCCTTGAGCCTCGGCGTATGCGTGGCGTAGGGACCTTGCCACGTCCGCAGCGGACACGCCGGAGAAGACACGGCAGATCGGCCCGTCGAAGTCGAAGAAGACTGACTCGACCCCGCGCAACACCGCACGGACCTCCCCGGCCTGGGTCACGGCTGGAAGTCCTCGCCGAGGTTGTCCCACATGCTGTCGAACCAGAGCTGACCTTGCTCAAGCCACTGCGAGCCGTGTCCCCGGTCGTCGCCGTCGGCGTACGAGAAGAGCACCGAGTCCAGCCCGAGGATGTCCAGGATCTTCGTCGGCTTTCCGTTCACCGGCACGGTGTTGGGAGCGATCGGATAAAAGCCGAAGAACGCTTCCCGCCGGTTGAGGACGTAGAGCTTGAACGAGGGGGTGATGTTGTGCACTCGCACGCTCACGCGCGCCTGCTCGACCAGCCCCAGGGTTTCCAGCTCGTTGACCGCGTCGACGATGGCGCCGGCATTCCGCAGCATGATCTTGTGCGCCCGCTTGAGTGGGGTCTCGGCACCCTCGGCTGCTTCCGTGTCCGGAGCGTCGATGGGTGCCGGAATGACCTGAGGCTTGCGGGTGTCGGGGACAAGAATCCTGACGTTGATGCTCTGCGGCCTGAGTCGACCGGAGCGGATCTTGTCGATCGGCTCGCGGATCGCGCTGTGCAGCGTCTCACCGGAGAATCCGGCGAAGTCGATGGTGACCTCTTCCGCGGCGAACGCCTGCTCGATGTGCGGCCGAAGGCCCATCGGGCGCTCGGTCCGGCTGCGTACGAAGACGCCGCTGCCCTGGCGGGCCACGATCAGCCCTTCGTCCTGCAAGTCCCGTAGGGCACGCTGCACCGTTGCCCGCGAGACCTTGTAGCGCTTGGTCAGGTCGTTCTGTGAGGGGAGCTTCTCGCCCGGCGCAAGCGTCTTGGTCAGGATCGCAGCACGGAGGGCGTTGATGATCTGCGCGTATGGCGGGCGCGGGTCGTCTGGATCAAGGCTCATGTCCGAATCGTCTCACGACTGGTGCAGCTTGCCTAGCCAAGCATTGACATGACTAACCAACCTGGCTACGTTACTCACATAGCCAAGTTGGCCAACTGGCCAGCGCACACAAGGGAGTTCCGTCATGCGCCAGATTCCCGTCGACACCACCGGCGCGACCGTGATGGTCGCCCAGCCCCCGCAGCTCAAGATGCGTGACAAGAAGACCGGTCAGATCGCTGTCGACAGCGAGACCGGCAAGAACCTGATGACCGTGGACGTGCTGTTCGTGATGAACGGCAACGCCGAGGTGGTGTCCGTGACCGTGGCCGAGTCCGACATCTCCGGTGAGCTGATGACGGGGACCCCGGTGGCGCTGACCGGTCTGGTCGCCCGTCCGTGGGAGAACGAGTTCAACGGTCAGAAGCGCCACGGGCTCAGCTTCCGGGCCGTCGCGGTCACCTCGCTTGCCGCCAAGGCTGGCTGAGCGTGAACGCCTTATGGGTGACGCTGCTGGTGGCGCTGGCCATCGCGCTCGTTCTCCGCTGGCTGCGGCCCACCTGGTACTGGTTGACCTTCGGGGTCACCTTCGCGGCGGTCCGCGTCCTGGTCCGCTACCGCTCGGTGATGGATGCCTGTGGGCTCACCGTCCCGCCTTCCCGCTGGCGGCTGGCGTTGGCCCGGGTTGCGCACCGTCCCGTTCCTGAGGCACGCTCGCCGCGCATCCTGCGGCTTCGGCCCACCGCGACAGGCCTCGTCCTGAGGCTGAAACTCCGGCCCGGACAGGACGCGTTCGACTTCTCCGCCTCCTCCGACCGGCTCCGGCACTCCTTCGCCCTGCACAACGTCGTCTCGCGGGAGGTCCGCTCCAGCGTCGTCGAGCTGCGGATGACCGGCTACGACGTACTCAAGCGGGTCCGCATGCCGGCGGCCGTGCCCGCTGAGGTGCTCAGGGTGCCCGTGGCCTTGCGGGAGGACGGGGAGGTCCACTACCGGGACTACCGGCAGGTCCCGCACGCCCTGAACGTCGGTGCGACCAAGTCCGGGAAGTCCGTCTACCAGCGCACGCTGGTCGCCGGTCTGGCATCACAGAACGTCGCCCTCGTCGGGATCGACTGCAAGAACGGTGTCGAACTCTTCCCGATGGCACAGCGGTTCACCGCCCTGGCCGACAACCCGGACGACGCCGCCGGACTGCTGGCCGCGCTCGTCCAGTACATGGGCGGGGTCTACCAGGTCATCCGTGCCGAGCAGCGCATCAGCGTTTCCTTGCCGGATGAGGAGATCACCGCCGACATCTGGGACCTGCCGACACACCTGCGCCCCGTGCCCGTCGTGCTCTTCGTCGACGAGGTCGCGGAACTCGCGCTCGCCGCGAACAAGGCGGAGGAGATCCGCCGGGACCGGATCGTCACCGACCTGGTGCGCCTGGCCCAGCTCGGCCGCGCCGCCGGCATTCATCTGGAGGTCTGCGGCCAGCGCTTCGGCTCCGAACTCGGCAAGGGCATCACCATGCTCCGTGCCCAGCTCACCGGCCGCACCGCCCACCGCGTGAATGACGAGACCTCGGCGAACATGGCCTTCGGGGACATCTCCCCGGACGCCGTCCTCGCCGCCGTCCAGATCGACAAGGAACGCCCCGGCACCGCCGTGGCCGGTGACTCCTCCGGCGGCTGGTCCCGCATCCGGGCCCCGCACACCACGCTCCGCCAGGCCGTGGACACGTGCAACGCCCACGCCTACCGCACCCCGGAAATCACCGAGCTGGACTCCTTCCGGCCCGCGCCCCCCGTGCGCGTCCTCGTCGGCGAGGTCCAGCCGAAGACCACTGCGGCAAGCGCCTTCTAAGCGCCTGGCCCACCCGGTCGGCGCGGCCCATCGCGCCAGGTCCCTACCCCACCCATGCCCCGACCCGGGAGAACCCGATGTTCTGCACGCTCTGCGGCGACGACAACGGAGAGAAGACCGGCTTCGACCACGAGATCGACAACTGCATCTGGCGCGGCGTCTCCGAGGAGGAGATCACGCTGATGCTCGGCCTGCCTCACCCCGCCGACCGGCCGGGAACGTGACGGCCCGCCTGCGCCTGGACGCCGTCCTCGTCCAGGCCGTCATCGCCGGAGCTCTCTCCTTCGCCCACCTGCACGACCTCGCCGAAGCCGCCGGACAGCACGGCTGGAAGGCCTGGGCCTACCCCGTCAGCGTGGACCTGCTCCTCGTCGCCGCCTGGCACCGCCTCCGCACGTTGAAGGACGCCGGGGAACCGTCGCGCTCGGCCTGGTCCTGGTTCGCCGTCGCCCTAGCGGCCTCGCTCGGCGCGAACGTCGCGACCGCCGGCCTCCTCGACCTCGGCGATGTCCCGGACTGGCTCCGGATCCTCGTCGCCGGATGGCCCGCACTCGCCTTCCTCGGCGGCACGCTCCTGGTCCACCGGCCCACGCCGCCCAGCGAGCCGGAACCCGAGCCTGAGCCCGCTCCCGAGCCCCTGCCCGTGGTCGAGCGGGAGACAGAACCCGGCGTACAGGCCGACGCGGTCCCCGCCCTGCCCGCCCCGGCCCCGAATCCGGCACCCGCCCCGGCGGTCACCGCCCCGCCCGCCCTCGTCGCCCACGCCCAGAAAATCGCCGCTGACCACCGCACCCGCACTGGCTCGGACATCGACACCGAGACCCTGCGCGCCCGGCTCGGCGTCCCGCCCACCCTCGCCGAAGCCATCGCCGCCCAGCTCACCTGACCGGAGACCGCCATGCCCGCCCGGATCAACTTCCGCTCGCTCATGAAGATCGGCCCCGTCCAGATCGGCACCTACCGCGACCGCCACGGCCGGATGAAGGACGCCGCTGTCTGCACCAACGACGGATGCGGCTGGTCCTCCGACTACAGCTCCTCGACCGCCGCCCAGCTCGCCGCCCGCTCCCACCGCTGCCGCGTCAGCTGACCCGAAAGGCCAACGCCATGGACGTCCCGCTCTGGATCGCCCTGCTCATCGTCGGTGTCCTCGGCTACAAGCTCATCCGCCCGCCGCTCTGGCTCGTCGCCGTGATCCTCCTCGGCGGCTTCCTCCTCGCGGACAGCTTCCTCGCCCCCGCCATCGACACCGCGATCAACAAGTAGCCCACCCCGGAAGGAGAACGACCGTGTTCAAGCCCCAGTACCCCCGCCCCGACACCTACACCCCGGCGACCCGCCCGACCCCGGCGCCCGTCGAACCGTCCACCCCGGCACCGGCCCCGGTCCCCGCGAAGCCCCCGACCGCGTTCGGCGCCCTGGTCCAGCAGTCGCCCGGCTCCGCGCTCCTCCTCTTCGCCGGCGGAATCGCCGGAGTCCTCGCGCTGGCCTCCGTCGCCGTCTCGCTCCTCCTGGCCGTCGCCGTCACCGCCGTCGCCCTGTCCATCAGCGGCGTCGTCCTGCTCTTCCTCGTCCGCGCCCTGCGCCAGGAGTTCAAGGGCCACTGACCGGCCGGGTCTCCGCCAGGCGCCACAAGCCGCCAAGCATCGCCGCCACCCGGAACCCGCACACCACCACTTCCGACCGCACGAAGGAGCATCGTGGACACCCAATCGCTCGCCTTATCCCTGCCGCTCGTCGGCTGGGCCGCCCACTCCGCCCTGCTGACCCACCGCCTCGCCGCCGCCCGCCGCGACCCGCTGACCGGCCTCCACACCCGCGCCGGATGGACCACACGCGCCGAACGCTTCATCCGCCGGCACCGGGACTCCGTCGTCCTCCTCCTCGATCTGGACGACTTCAAGACCCTCAACGACACCCACGGCCACGCCGCCGGAGACGCCGCCCTCACCGCGACCGCCGACCGCCTCACCGCCTGGTGCGACCGCTACGGCTTCGCCGGGCGCCTCGGCGGAGACGAGTTCGTCGCCGTGCACCGGCACCCGCACCTGAACGGCCTGACCGCGATCCTCAACGCCCCCCTGATGTACGAGGGTCACTGGCTGCCGGTCTCCGTCTCGGTCGGCTCCTGCCACCTCGCGGACCTGCCCCACCGCAGCCTCTCCGAGGCCCTCGCCGCCGCCGACGCCGCCATGTACGAGCACAAGGGCACCACCGGCCGCCGAGGCCCGCGCACCACCACTCACTGACCGGCCTCCGGGCGGCGCACAAGCCGCCAAGCATCGCCGCCGCCCGGCGGACCGGCCCCTCCCAACCGCAATCGAAAGGGACAACCATCATGGCCCAGCCCCACCACACCCCGCCCCAGATCTGCCCGAACTGCGACGGCTTCCCCGCCGTCCACATCACCCTCGGCGGCCGCGACCGCACCGGCAACCTGCGCACCATCACCGCCCACTGCCCGGCCTGCCACGGCACCGGCAAGCACTTCGTCCGCCGCATCGTCATCACCACGGCCGGGCGGTGACCACCATGCTGACCGACCTCGACCTGACCAACCCGCTGACCGCACAGGCCGCCGTGTTCGCCGCCCTGGCCCAGCTGGCCGAGCTCCACCCGGATCTGCCCGGCGCCTACATCACCATCAGCCACATCACCCCCACCGAGGCATACGTCCTCCTCGACAGCCCCGCCGATGTGGAGGCCTGGCGCCTGGCCACGCACACCGACACCGATGACGTGCACCTGACCGACCGCAAGGGCGACAAGAAGCTCCACTTCACCGCGCCGCTCGGCCGGGTCACCCTGAAGGTGTTCACGGTCTTCGTCCCGGCCTGCGTGGCGGTGGCTGCGTGACCGACTCCGCGACCCTCGCGGACCTGGACCCCGGCCTCCTTCGCGACATGCTGAAGGTGGCCGGGGCTCCCGGTTACGCCCGCTGGGAAGACCAGATCCGCCGCACGGGCGGCTGCTCCGACCCGATCCACATCACCGGCTGGACCGTCGCCAAGGACAAGACCTCCGGCGAAGTCCTGCACCGCTACTCCACAGGCGACGAGCCCGGCGCCCGCCTCCGTATCGCCTGCGGCAACCGCCGCGCGTCCCGCTGCCCCTCCTGCGCCTGGACCTACGCCGGAGACACCTACCACCTCATCCGGGCCGGGCTCGCCGGAGACGACCGCCGCGACATCCCGGCCACCGTCCGCGAGCACCCCCGCGTCTTCACCACCCTCACCGCCCCCTCCTTCGGACCCGTCCACAACCGCCCCGCCAGCCGCCCCTGCCGCTGCGGCACCCACCACCAGGAGGACGCGCCCGAGCTCGGCACCGCCCTCGACCCGAACACCTACGACTACGCCGCCGCCGTCCTCTTCAACAACCACGCCGGACAGCTCTGGCAGCGCTTCACCACCCGCCTGCGCCGCGAGATCGCCGCTTACGCCGGACTGACCCAACGCGAACTGAAGGAAGAAGCCCGGATCTCCTACGGCAAGGTCGCCGAGTTCCAGAAGCGCGGAGCCATCCACTTCCATGCCGTCATCCGCATCGACGGCCCGGCCGGCCCTCTCAGCCCGCCGCCGTACTGGGCCAGCACCGAACTCCTCGACCGCGCGATCCGGGCCGCCGTCGCCCACTCCTACACCTCCGTCAGCGTCCCGGCCGCCACAGACCAGCCCGCCCGCACCTTCCGCTGGGGCACCCAGCTCGACGTACGCCCCATCAAGGCCTTCGGCGACGGCTCCGACATCACCGAACAGGCCGTCGCCTCCTACGTCGCCAAATACGCCACCAAAGCCGCCGAGAACACCGGCACCCTCGACCGCCGCATCGGCAATCGCGACGCCCTCGTCATCCTCGACGTCCCCACCCACACCGCCCGCCTGATCGAAGCCTGCTTAGACCTCGACCCGCTCTACCCGGACCGCCGCCTCGCCGCATGGGCCCACATGCTCGGCTTCCGGGGCCACTTCTCCACCAAGTCCCGCCAGTACTCCACCACCCTCGGCGCCCTCCGCCAGACCCGCGCCGACTACCGCGCCGCACAGGAAGCCGAAGCCCGCGGCCTCGACGACCTCGATCCGGACACCGTCCTCGTCCTCGCCTCCTGGCAGTACGCCGGCCACGGCCACACCCCCGGCGAATCCGTCCTCGCCGCCACCATCGCCCGCGACATCCAGCTCAACCGCCAAACAGCCCGCGAAGCCCTGCCCGACCAACTCGCCCTGGAAGGAGCCGCGTCATGACCACCGCCACCCCTGAACTGCTGACCGTCCCTGAGGTCATGCAGCGGCTCAAGCTCGGGCGCTCGACCGTCTACGACCTCATCCGGTCCCGACGGCTGGTCTCCATCACCATCGGCCGGGCCCGGCGCATCCCTGCCGACTCCGTCCGGAAGTTCATCGACCACGAGATCGAGGCTGCCTGATGGCCACCCAGCGCAAGCGCAACCCGAACGGAGCGGGCACCATCACCCAACGGAAGGACGGCCGGTACCAAGCCGCCGTCTACGTGCTCCAGCCCGACGGCACCCGCGCCCGCAAGTTCGCCTACGGCAAGACCTGGGCCGAGTGCGATGTGAAGCGGCGGGATCTGCTCGCCAAGGTGGACCAGGGCGTGCCCGTGCCCACCCGGTCCGCCAAGCTCTCCGAGTGGCTGCCGTACTGGCTCGACAACATCGTGAAGCCGCACCGTAAGCGCACGACCTTCGCCAAGTACGAGGTGCACGTCCGGCTGTACCTGGTGCCCCTGCTCGGGTCGAAGCGGCTGGAGTCTCTCAGCGTCGGGGACGTCCGGCGCACGCTCGTGCAGCTCCAGAAGAAGACCAGCGCCGCCACCGCCAAGGAGTCGCACCGGGTACTACGGACCGCTCTCGCGGCGGCCGTCCGGGAGGAGCTGGTCACACGGAACGTGGCAACGTTGGTCGAACCGCCCAAGGTTGAGGCGCGGGACCTCTCCCCTTGGAGCCTCCAGGAGACGCTGGACTTCCTCGCCGCCGGCCGCAAGGACCCGCTGTACGCCGCCTTCGTCCTGGCGATCGCGCTCGGCTTACGGCGGGGCGAGATCGTGGGGCTCAGGTGGGAGAACGTAGACCTCGACAAGCGCGAGATCCGGGTCCGAACCCAGCGACAGCGCGTCGGCGGCGAGGCCTACGAAGACGACCCCAAGGGCAAGCGGCGCCGGCAGACCCTCCCCCTGCCCGGGATCTGCGTCGCTCCCCTGCGCTGGCAGCGCATGAAGCAAGCGGAGATGCGGGCCAAGGCCGGGAACGCCTGGCAGGAGACCGGGTACGTGTTCACCACTCGGACCGGACGGCCCATCGAGCCCCGGAACGTCTACCGGTCCTTCACCCGCGTCGCCAAGGACGCCGGCCTCAGGGTGATTCGCCTGCACGACGCACGGCACGGGACAGCGACCCTGCTGACCGCCGCCGGCGTACCGCCCCGGGTCGTGATGGAGATCCTCGGGCACTCTCAGATCGCCGTCACGATGAACGTGTATGCGCACGTCGTCCAGGACACGCAGCGCGAGGCCATCGGGCATATGGACCGCCTGCTGAGGCAGCGACCCGGTCGTCCCTGACCGCTCCCGTTGATGTCAGATCTGGATGCAAAAGACCCCCCGCCATGATCGGCGGGGGGTCTTTTCACTGGTGGGCGCGGACGGTTTCGAACCGCCGACATCTGCTTTGTAAGAGCAGCGCTCTACCCCTGAGCTACGCACCCGTGGATGAGTGGACAGCCTACATGGAGGGCGTACCCCCCACGCAAACCCGTTCCCGTGGGGGAGAATGGACCGGGGCTTGGCGGACGCGGCACGGGAGAGGGATTTTGACTCCTCCCCTCCCTAAAGGGAGAGGATTCCTAGCTCACTTTGCCTGACACCTAGCAGGTGGCAGGTCTTACAAGATCAGCACTAGCCGGGTTGAGGCCAGCCCGGACGAGCACCACGCGGGCGGAGTTCTTGTCCCTGGGGGACACGGTTCCGCAGGCGGTGCACGTATACGTTCTCTCGGAGAGGGGGAGGCGGTGCTTGGCTCTCGCTCCGCAGTGCGCGCAGTCCATGGTGGTGTGCGCGGGGTGGACAAGGTGCACGGTCTTGCCGTGCTTGCGGGCCATCGCGATGAGGGCCGTCTTTGTGGCGCCGATCGCCGCGTCGGCCGCTTTGCGGGCCATGGTCGTCTTCGCGAGGAACTTCGGCCGGAAGTCCTCCACGGCGAGGTGGTCGAAGTCGCGTACGAGACGCTTGGCCCATTTCCGGCCGGTGTCCTGCCGCTGCCGGGCGATCTTCTTCGACACCTTCGCCGCCGCCTGTCGGGCCTTCTTGTATCCCTTGGTGTCGGGCTGGCTCTTCGGGGTCCGGCGTCGGGCCATCATCCGCTGGTAGCGGGCGAGCTTCGCAGCAGCACTCTTACCGTGCTGCGGGTGTGGCAGGTCGTGGGCGTCGCTGGTGGTGGTCGCGGTCTCCTTCACACCCCAGTCCACGCCGATCACTGCACCGGTCTCCGGCAGGGCCTCGGTCGCGGAGGGAACAACGAAACTGGCGTACCAGTGGCCGAGGCTGTCGCGGTGGACACGGACGGAGGACGGGGGCTTGGGCAGATCCCGCGACCACACCACCGCCAGTACGATTCCACCGGCCAGGTGCAGACGGCCGTCTTTGAGCCGGAACCCGCGCTGCGTGTAGTTCAGCGACGGTGCGGCTTCCCGCTTCCTCTTGATGCGGGGCATCCCGGCCCGCTGCCGCATCGGCAGCTCCGCCTTGATGTCCTTGAGCGCCTTCGTACGGGACTTCGCGAAGTCTCTGATGGTCTGCTGCTGAGGAACCGAGGCGCCCTCGCGCAGCCAGGGCATCGCGGCGCGGGCCTCAGTCAGCATCTTGTCGAGCTGCGCCGGCCCGCACGTCGTCTTCGTCCCGGCCGCCTTGTTGAGCTTGTGGACCTTGCGGGACATCGCCACGCACTCGTTCCACACCCAACGACACCGGCCCCACTCCGCTTCCAAAGCGGTACGGGCGGTGGACGACAGGCGCAGTCGGTAGGTGTACCGGGCGTGCCCGGCCACCTCGACGGCCATCGCTGCAGTCGTCATGATCGGAACCTAACAGCCGCCACTGACAACGGAAGAGAGTGCGGGTCAGAACAGATGAGCAGCGAACTCCGCCGCTTCGCGGTTCCGCTCCAAGGACCCAACCCTCCCCGGCCTGAAGCCCGGGGCATCCTGGGGGAAATCCGGTGACGACGGCATCCCGGCGGTGGTTCGGTGGGCGGGACGAGGGGCGGCGGGCCGATGCGCAGGCGGCCAAGGATGCCGCCGCGGCGGCGTTCTACGAGCTGGACACCGCGCAGCGGGATCTGCGGATCTCGATCGAGACCATCGCCGCCGCCGACGGGTCTCCCGCCGGGCGGCAGGCCACCGAGGGGTTCGCCGCGCTCGGCCGGCGGATCGACGAGGTCAGCCACGTCTACATCGAGGCCGTCGACGCGCACGACCTGGACCGGGTCGACCTGGAGGGCTCCGTCGCCTCGCAGGCGCGGGAGCAGCTGACGCGGGCGCGGGACGAGCTGGTGCGGGTGCAGAAGGAGCTGGAGCGGTTCGCGCAGGGGCTGCAGCCCTTGCTGGACAAGGCCGAGACGCAGCTGGCGCGGGTCGCGCCGGCCCGGGAGCGGGCGAAGGCGGCGCTGCTGGCGGCGAGCGACGCGTTGGACGCGGTACGGGCCGAGGGGATGCGGGCCGACGATCTGGCGGCGCGGCTGGCCGCGCTGGGGCCGGAGCTGACGAAGCTGAACCAGGGGGCCGCGCAGCACGGGGTCCAGGCGACGGTGCAGCGGGCGGACCGGATCCTGCGCGACGCGGAGGCGATACGGGCCGAGGCGGCCCGGCTGCCGGAGCGGGCGGCGGAGATCGACCGGCGGCTGGTGAGCCTGCGCACGCGGGCGCAGGCGCTGCGCAACCGTGCGGACCGGGTGGACCCGGTACTCAGCGAGCTGCGCCGCCGGTTCAGCGCGGCCTGCTGGCAGGACCTCCAGCAGGTCCCCGCCCAGGCGGTACGGGACGTCGCGCTGGCGGAGGACCGCCTGCGGGAGGCCGGCCGGGCGCGGGAGGAGCAGCGCTGGGCCGACGTAGGGGCTCTGGTCGAGGCGGTGCGGGCCTCCCTGGACGCGACCGACGAGGCGGTGTCGGCGGCGCAGGACCGGCTGACGCGGCTGGAGGCGGTGGCGCGGGATCCGCAGGCGGAGGTGCAGCGGACCAGGTTCGCGATCCGGGACGCGCAGCGGCTGGCGATGGCGGGCCGGAGCGTGCCCGAGCCGCGGCACGCGCGCCCGCTGGACGAGGCGGTGGCGCGGGTGGATCGGGCCCTCGCGGGGCTGGAGGAGCGGCACCCGGACTACTGGGCGTTCCTGCTGGAGATGGAGGGCGTACGGGGAGCCGTGCACCGGGTCGTCGAGGACATCCGCACGGAGCGCGGCCAGGGCTGAGCCCGGCCGTGGCGGGGCCTGCGGGCCCCGCAGAGTTGTCCGCGAGCGCCCCGCGGCGGATGCTGGAAGGGCAGGCCCGGAGCAGAGGAGGGCGTCATGGCCGCCCACACGTCCCGCACGCCCGCGCCCCATGAGTCCTACGCGCCTCATGCGGCCTACGGGTGCCACCAGCCCCACGAGCATTACGCGCCCTACATGGCGCACGAGCCGTACGAGTCCCACGCGCCGCAGCGTTCCCACCTCGTGCGGCGCCTCCTGCACCCCGTCAACGCCCGGCTCGACGAGCACCTGCCCAGCGACCACAAGCTCAGCAAGATCTACCGCGTCGGCGCCGGCCTGACGGGCCTGCTGCTGGTCGTCTTCGGGGTCCTGGGGCTCGTCCACCGCATCGGATTCTTCGACACCGGCGGCGACACGGTGCTGGCCCTGAACACCAACGGCGCGCTGAGCGTCCTGTCGATCTGCATCGGCGGGCTGCTCTTCGTGGGCGCGCTGATCGGCGGGACCTTCGCCTCGACCCTGAACATCGTGCTGGGCCTGCTGTTCATCGCGAGCGGCTTCGTGAACCTCGCGCTGCTGGACACGGGGCTGAACTTCCTGGCCTTCAAGATCCCGAACGTGCTGTTCAGCTTCGTCGTCGGCGTGATGCTGATGTGGTTCGGGATGTACGGGCGGGTGGGCAGCGCCCTGCCGCACGACAATCCGTACTGGCGCGCCCGCCACCCCGAGCAGGCGGCCCGGGAGCGGCGGGCGCCCCGTGGAGGAGGACCGGTCCTGCACGGCGGGTAGGGGCGGGGCGGGGTTTGCGGTCGGCGGCGGCGGGGCTGCCGGTGCTTCCCGCGCGTCGGCGGGCTGCGTAGCCTGTGCGCATGCCTCGTTACGAATACCGCTGCCGGACCTGCGACGACACCTTCGAGCTCAGCCGGCCGATGGCCGAGTCGTCCGCGCCCGCCGACTGCCCCTCCGGGCACGCCGACACCGTCAAGCTGCTGTCCGCCGTCGCCGTGGGCGGCAGCAGCAGTGCCCCCGCGCCCGCCGCCCGGGCCATGGGCGGCGGAGGCGGTGGCTGCTGCGGCGGGGGCGGCTGCGGCTGACCCCGGAAGGGACCGAAGGGACCGGCTAGCGCTTGCGCGAGAGCGTCAGGCCGTCCGAGATGGCCAGCAGGACGGACTCCATGCGGGTGTCCGCCATGACGTGGTCGTTGAAGGCGCGGACGCTCGCGCCCCGGCTGTCCGGGGACTCGTCGAGGACCGTCCCGTGGAAGAGGGTGTTGTCCGTGACGATCAGGCCGCCCGGACGCAGCCTGGGCACCAGTTCCTCCCAGTAGAGGATCTGGTTCTCCTTGTCGGCGTCCAGGTAGGCCAGGTCGACGTGCTCCTCGGACGGCATCGCGCGCAGGGTGTCCAGCGCGCGGCCGATCCGCAGGTCGATGCGGTCGGCGACGCCGGCGGCCTCCCACGCCTCGCGGCCGTACGCCGTCCACTTCTCCGACATGTCGCACGCGACGAGGCGGCCGTCGGCCGGCAGGGCGCGGGCCATGGACAGGGTGGAGAAGCCGGTGAAGGTGCCCACCTCGACGATGTGGCGGGCGCCGGTCAGCCGGACCAGGAAGGCCAGCAGCGGCCCCTGCTCCTCGGCCGACTGCATGTCGGCCCAGTCCGGGAACTTCTCCCACGTCGTCCGCACCAGGCCCCGCTGGATCTCGTCCAGCGGGGGGTTGTGGTCGAGGACGTACCGGTAGAGCTCATCCGTGATCTTGGTGCTGTTGCCCTTGGTCATGCGCCCAGTGTCGCAACCGCCCCGCCGAAAGCGCGGACGATTTCCTCCCCCGCGAGGACGCCGGCCGTGGCCAGTGCCGTCACCGAGGGCGCCGTCCAGCCGGCGTCCGCGAGCTCCCCGTGCCCCGGCCGCCAGGCCCGGTCGGCGGCCAGCAGCAGGTCGGCGTCCAGCAGGGAGTCGCCGGCGGCGAGCGTGGCCGTGGCGCCGGTGCGCCGGGCCACTTCCCGCATCGCCGCGCTCTTTGTCAGCGGGCGCGGCACGGCGTAGATCTTGCGGCCCTGGAGCGAGACCGTCCAGCCCCGCGCCTCGGCCCACTCGGCCAGGGACTTGAGCCATTCGTCCGGGACCAGGGCGCGCTCGACGACCAGGTACGCGAACAGGTCCTCCGCCACCCGCGTCTTGCGCAGCCACGCCGGGTCCGCCGAGGCCAGCAGGTGCGCGTGCACGTCCTCCAGCGGGGCGCACTCGCGCTCCAGCCGGGCCGCCACGGCCCGCCGCCAGTCCCGGTCCGGCACCCCGTCGACGAGCAGCTGCCCGCCGTTGGCGCAGATCGCGTAGCGGGCCGGGCGGCCGGGGAAGCGGATGCGCTGGTACTGCTTGCGGGTGCGGGTGGTCGTCGGGACGAAGACCACCGACGGGTCGGCGGAGAGCTCCGCCAGCAGCCCCGCCGCGGTCTCGGTCATGTACGAGAGCGGCTTGCTCTCGTGGACCTCGACGCACAGCAGCCGGGGGGCCTCCGCGTCGGGCATGGTCAGGCCGAGCGCGGCCGACGAGTAGATGAGCGTGCGGTCGAGGTCACTGGCTACGAGGACGGTCACTTGGCTGCCACGGCCTTTCCGTCGGCGCCGGTGGCGCCGCGTGTGAAGCGGGGATGGATGAGGCCCACGCAGCTGTAGGGCAGCCCGTCGACCTCCTCGACCGGCACCCCCCGCTGCTCCGCGAGCAGGCGTACGTGGTCCAGGTCGGCGCCGGCTCCGCGCTGGGCGAGGATCTTCCACGGGACGCGGCGCAGCAGCACCCGCGTGGTCTCGCCGACGCCGGGCTTGACCAGGTTCACGTCGTGGATGCCGTACTCCTCGCTGATGCGTTCCACCGCCGCCCAGCCCACCCAGGTGGGGGCGCGGTCGGCGGCGAGGAGCTCCTTGACCTCCTCGTCGACGGCGTCGGCCACCTCCTCGAAGCGGGCGGCCACCGCGTCGACGAACGCGGTGGAGACGTCGGCGCCGGCCAGCTCGCGGTAGAACTTCGCGCCGTGGAAGTCGGCGGGACCGACCAGGTCGGACCGCAGCACCGTGCGCGAGACGAGCCCGGAGACGGTGGAGTTCAGGCAGGCGGAGGGGATGAGGAAGTCCTCGCGGGTGCCGTACGTGCGCACGCAGGAGCCGGGGTCGGCGAGGACCACGATCTCCGGGTCGAAGCCCTGGAAGGCCTCCAGGGCCTCGCGCAGCTCGCGCGTGATGGCTCCCTTGCCGGTCCAGCCGTCGACGAAGACCACGTCGGCCGGGTCGTGGTGGGCGGCCAGCCAGCGCAGGGCGTTGGCGTCGATGCCCCGGCCGCGCACGATGGAGACGGCGTAGTGCGGCAGGTCCAGGCCGTGCCGCAGCTGGGCCCAGCGGCGCATCAGCACGCCGACGGGGGTTCCGGCGCGGGCCAGGGAGACCAGGACGGGGGCGGGCGAGCGCTCGGCGAGCACGGTCTCGGTGACGGTCCCGACCGCCCGGGCCATGCGGGCGGCGGAGACGTCCAGCGCGCTCCGGTAGAGGGCCTGGTAGGCCTCGGAGGGCTGGTACTCGACCGGCAGGGACTCGGCGTAGTGGGCGCCGCCCGCCTGGATGGCCTCCTCGCGCTCCTCGGTCGGGGCCTCCAGCTCCACCCCGGAGAGGTCCTGGAGGAGCCAGCCGACGTCCTCGGAGGCGTACGAGGAGAAGGCCGGGCCGCGCAGGGGCTCGGCCAGGGCGACGGGCTCGGACATGATCGGCTCCTGCCGGTCGGGGCGGTACGGGTCGGACACGTACGGGTCACGGGCGCGCGCGTCGGGGACGTACGACGGTACGACGGCCAGCAGGACCCGGCCGGTGTGCGGGGCGAGCGCGGCCAGCAGGCCCGTACGCAGCTCGGGGGTGTCGCCGGCCGAGTCGACGACGGCGACGACGGTGTCGAAGCCGGCGCCCCGGACGTTGTAGGCGTACCGGTCGCCGGGCCCGTCGGCCGGGGTGTCGTGGGCGGGGAAGACCAGCCGGGTGCGGATGGCGTAGCCGGGGTCGTCGACGGCCAGCACCGGGGAGCGGGTCGTGGTCGAGTAGCGCACCTCGGCGGCCGCCCGGGACTCCTCCAGGGCCAGGGCGAGGCGCAGCGGCGCGTACATCAGCTCCTCGTTGCCGAGTACGAGGACCCGTCCGGGCTCTGCTCCGAGCGCGTCGGCGAGCTGCCGGGCCAGCCGCGGGAGCGCCGCCTCCAGGGCGGCCCGGTGGGCGGGGGTGAAGCCGTGCCGGCCGCCGTCGGGGACCCCGGCCGGCCAGTCGAGGGCGACGCGGTCGAAGGCGGGGGCCGACTCGGCCGCCACCTCGGCGATGCCTGCCTGCGCCTCGTACTCCTCGACCAGCGCCTGCCCCTTGGCCAGTACCCCTTCGGGGAGGGAGACGGTGCCGGAGGCGAGCGCGATCAGGTCGACGCGGGCGCCCAGCGCCTCGGCGAAGGAGGTCAGCCGGTCGCGGTCGGCCGGGGAGCGCATGTCGACGAGGGCGACGACCACGTAGTGGCCGCGCGGGTTGCGGGAGTGCAGGTCGCGGATGGTGTTGAGGACGGTGTTCCCGGTGGAGAACTCGTCGTCGACGAGGACGAGCGGGCCGCTGCCCGCCAGCAGGCGCGGGTCCTCGGGCAGCAGGAGGTGCGAGGTGGCGTGCGAGTGGGCCTCCTCGAAGCCGCCCGCGGGCTCGACGCCCGGCACCGGGCGGCGGGTGGAGTGCAGGTAGGGGGCCGGGCCCAGGCCGTCGGCGACGCAGTGGCCGAGGCCGGTCGCGGTCTCGGCGTAGCCGAGGACCACCGCCGCGGCGGCCCCTTCGGCGCCGAGCAGTTCGCGGACCCGCTGCCCGAGGCCGTACCCGGCGGCGTGGACCACTGCCGGGGACTGCGGGACGTGCTTGCCCAGGACCTGCGAGACCAGCAGGTGGGCCCGTTTGGGGTTGCGCCGCAGGGCGAGCCCCAGCAGGCTCTCCAGCGGCGGGGCGGCCCCGGAGCCGCCGCCGTCCGCCGGGCCGGCGTCCTCCAGGCCCACGCCCAGCCGCCGCGCGACCCAGTCTCCCGACCACACCTCGTCGATCGTCTCGCCCTTCTCCACAGACATCTCTACCGGTATCTCCACGGGAATCTCCGTCGTCACGGCGGCCCTCACACCTGGAGCCCGGCCGTGAGGAGGTCGACGAAGCCGACCTCCTCCTTCGCCACACCGAAGACCTCGGCGCGCAGCATGGTGCGCTCGGCCCAGGCCCGGTGGGGCTTCACCTCGTTCATCTTGTTCGTGTAGGCGGAGCGCATCACTCCGCCGCCGCCGCGCTCGGGGCGCAGGATGTCCTGGGCGTCGCTGAACTCCTCGTGGGAGACCACCGACAGCGCGTGGACGGGCGTGACGTGCGCCGGGTGGATGCAGGTCTTGCCCAGCAGGCCGTTGGCCCGGTCGAGTTCGATCTCGCGCAGCAGCCCGTCGAGGTCGTGCTCGATCAGCGCGGTGCGCAGCTCCTCCACGCCCTCCTCCAGGAAGGGGCTGCGGCGCAGCTGTGGCTTGAAGAGGCGCTGCTGGCTGCGGAAGTACTCCCAGACGGGCCCGGTGACGGTGAAGCCGGTGCCGTCGGCGCGGCTGAGGACGTTGACCACGTCGGCGATCACCCCGGCCACGATCTGGACGTCGTAGGCGGTCATGTCGGGGGTGCGCCGCAGCCCGTAGACGGAGCAGAAGTCGGTGACGCCGAGCCGCAGGGCGAGGACCCGCTCGCGGTAGCGGTTCACGGTGCGGGAGATCCCGGCGAGGGCCTCGACGCGGGTTTCGAGGTGGAGGAGGTCGGGGGTCTCCAGGACGGGCATGGCATACAGCCGGGGCAGGCCGGAGGCGGCCTCCGCCTCGGCGACGGCGTCGAGGAAGGCCGTTCCGCGACTCTCCGTGAACTTGGGGAGTACGAATCCGGCCAGGTGCCGTACGGGGCCGCCGAGCCGGCGCACCAGATCGGGGATCTGCTCGGGGGTGCGGACGCGGATGAACAGGAGCGGGAGCTCGGCGCCGCCCGCGCTCCCCTCGTCGAGGGCCGCGAACTGCCGGACGAGGTTCTCCTCGCCGTCCACGACGTCGGCGTCGCTGATGGAATCCTCCAGGCAGAGGACCATGGAGACGACGCCGCGGCCGGCCTGCTTGCGGATGTCGGCGGCGAGGCTGGGCCGGGTGGCGGGGCTGTAGAGGGTGGCCCCGAGCGCGGCGGCGAGCGTACGGGCGGGAGAGGCGAGGGTGAATTCCGCCGGTTCCTGGTGGAAGAGGTCCTTGCGGACAGTGGGCGATATGTGCCCGAAGTGACGCATGTGCTTCCCCCGTACTGCCTCGGCGGCCCAACTGGCGTGGCCGGTAATAGTACGTACGAACACGAGTCAAGAGTTCCTCAAGCACATGAAGTTCAGGTAACCCTCTTGCACCATGCCCAGCCGCGGCCCTCAGGACAAGGCCCTACGGGGGGCCGCATTGTCCCGGTCGTGTCCGGGAGGGCAGGATGACCGGCATGACGCACGCGATGCAGAAGGGCTCGAACATCCCGGTGGCCCCCGTGGCGGTCCGGGCTGTGCTGCGCTGGACCACCGGGCCCGACGTGCCGGACGTGGACGCCTCCGCGCTGCTCGTGGGCGCGGACGGGCGTGTGCGCTCGGACGAGGACTTCGTCTTCTACAACCAGCCCCGTCACCCCTCGGGGGCCGTCTGGCGGCTGGGCAAGAAGCAGCTGGGCGACGGGGTCACCGACGCGGTCCAGGCGGACCTGCGCAACGTGCCCCCGGAGGTCGACCGGATCCTGGTGGTGGCCTCCGCCGAGGACGTCCCCTTCGAGCGGGTCCGGGACCTGCGGATCCTGCTCTACGACGCCACCCCGGGCGGCGGCCCCGAGCCGCTGGCCTACTTCGACGTGCGGCCCGAGACGGGCGCCGAGACGGCCCTGATCTGCGGGGAGCTGTACCGCCGCGGCGAGGGGTGGAAGTTCCGCGCCCTGGGCGAGGGCTACTCCGACGGGCTGGTGGGCCTGGCGACGGACCACGGGATCTCCGTCGACGAGAACGCCGCCGCCGCGGAGGGCGACGGGCCCGCCGCCCCCGGGTCCGGCGACGACCGGACGGCCGCCATGCGCCCGCCGGTGCCGCCCACCCCGGTGGCGCCCGCCCCGCCCACCCAGGCCCCGCCGGCCGTCCAGCCCGCCTACGGGTACCCGCAGCCGGTGTCCCCGGCGCCGGTGCCCGCCCCGGGCGGCGACCCGTCCTTCCGGCTGCCGGTACAGGGCCCGCAGTTCATCCGCCGCTGACGGCCGCACCACGGAGAGTCGCCCCGAGGCCTGACCGGAGTCCCGTACGGGGCCCCGGTCAGGCCTTGGTGCTCTTGTAGCCCCGCCCCCACTGGAGCCCCCAGCCGTACAGCCGGTCCAGCTCGGCCTGGAAGCCGTACACGAACTTCACCTCGCGGCGGACGATCAGCTCGCCCTTGACGTTCTCCAGGGAGACCACCGCGCAGGAGCGGGCCTGCGGGTGCCGCTCGTCCAGCGGGATCTCGATCCTCGGCCCGGTGACCGGGTAGAGGGTGACCAGGGCGTGCGTCCGGTCGAAGGCCGGGGTCTGGTCGTAGATGTATACGAAGACGAGCAGCCGCTTGATCTCGTCGGCGTGGTCGAGGTTGATGTACAGCGTCTCGCCGGAGGCCGAGCCGAAGCGGTCGTCGCCGCTGAGCTTGACGTACGGCGGGTCGTTGAGGTCGCCCAGCAGGTTGCCCAGCGGCTGCACGGCGCCCCGGGTGCCGTCGGTCAGCTCGTAGAGGCAGCCCATGTCCAGGTCGACGTTGACCATGCCCTGGGTGTGCGCCTGAACCATGTCGGGCTTGAACAGTTTGAACGGGTGCCGCAGCAGCTGCCCGCTCTGGCCCGCCGAGCGGCCGCCGATGTCGGAGGTGCGCATCCTCCAGGAGAGGTTCACGCGCAGATTGCCGTGCACCGCCTGCTGGCGGGTGAGCGACACCGTCGACTGCCGCTTGGTCAGCTCGATCGCGTTCGACGAGGCCTGGCCCGAGTCGAACCCCATGGCGCGTGCGCCCCTGATCCCGTCGAAGAACCCCATGTCCCCACTACCCCCTGGTCCCCTTGTCCCCTCACACGTACGAAATGCGGGGCGGCCCGCCGGGTCCGTGGACCCCCAGGCCGCCCCGCATCTGGAGCGTTCCGCATTACCGGCGAGGTCATGCCTCGGCGGCGGCACCCTCCACTTCCATGCGCTTGTTGCGGCGCACCGAGGACCAGAAGGACCAGGCGATCAGCACGACGCCGACGAGGCCGGTGATGACCTCGTTGATCTCGTACTGGATGGTGACGAGCAGGAGGACGGCGAGCGCGCCGATGGCGTAGTGCGCGCCGTGCTCCAGGTAGACGTAGTCGTCGAGGGTGCCCTGGCGGACCAGGTAGACCGTCAGCGACCGGACGTACATGGCACCGATGCCGAGGCCGAGGGCCATGAGCACGATGTCGCTGGTGATGGCGAAGGCGCCGATGACCCCGTCGAAGGAGAAGGAGGCGTCGAGGACTTCGAGGTAGAGGAACATGAAGAACGCGGCCTTGCCGGCCATGGCGACGACCGAGACGGGCTTGCCGCTCTTCTTCGCCTCCTCCTCGGCCTCGTGCTCGTTCTCCTCCTCTTCCTCCAGCTTGTTCTCGAAGTAGCCGGAGAGGCCGCCGACGATCATGTAGGTGATCAGGCCGAGGATGCCGGAGACCAGGACGGTCTGGGCCTTGTCCACGTGGACGCCGCCGTGCTGGTGGGCGTTGGTGGCGAAGGTCATCGAGGTGACGACCAGGACGATCAGCGCGATGCACGCGGAGAGCATGTCGATCTTGCCGAGCTTGGCGAGCGGGCGCTCCAGCCACGCGAGCCACTTGATGTCACGGTCCTCGAAGATGAAGTCGAGGAAGATCATCAGCAGGAACATGCCACCGAAGGCGGCGATGGACGGGTGGGCGTCCGTGACGAGCTGCTTGTACAGGTCCTGGTCGGACACCGCGAGATCGACGGCCTCGATCGGCCCGATCTTGGCGCTGATCGCGACGATCACGATCGGGAAGACCAGGCGCATGCCGAACACGGCGATGAGGACACCGACAGTGAGGAAGATCTTTTGCCAGAAGGCATTCATCTTCTTCAGGATTCCGGCGTTGACCACCGCATTGTCGAAGGACAGCGAGATCTCCAGGATGGACAGGATCGCCACGATCCCAAAAGCGGGCCATCCCCCGTAGAACACCGCTGCGACCAGACCGAGCGCAGTGACTGCGAACGACCAGCCGAAGGTTTTGAGAACCACTGGCACCCCATCGTCTTGTACGGCTTTACGAAACGTTGACCCCGAAGTCTAGAGCGATGCCCCGCAGGCCCGACGCGTACCCCTGCCCTACGGCTCGGAACTTCCATTCACCGCCGTAGCGGTAGACCTCGCCGAAGATCATCGCGGTCTCGCTGGAGGCGTCCTCGGTCAGGTCGTAGCGGGCCAGTTCCTGGTCGTCCGCCATGTTGACCACGCGGATGAAGGCATTGCTGACCTGGCCGAAGCTCTGTCGGCGGCTGTCCGCGTCGTGGATGGAGACCGGGAAGACGATCTTGTCCACCTGGGCCGGCACCTTCGTCAGGTCGATGATGATCGACTCGTCGTCGCCCTCACCCTCGCCGGTGAGGTTGTCCCCCGTGTGTTCGACGGAGCCCTCGGGGCTCTTCAGGTTGTTGTAGAAGACGAAGTACTCGTCCCCGAGCACCCGGCCGCTGTTGCACAGCAGCGCGCTGGCGTCGAGGTCGAAGTCGGCCCCCGTGGTCGAGCGTGCGTCCCATCCGAGACCGATCAGAACCCGGGTGAGGTTCGGTGCGGCCTTGGACAGGGAGACGTTGCCCCCCTTGGCGAGTGTGACGCCCATGTTGTGGTCCTCCCCGGACGACGTGGTGCGTGGCGATGGTGACGAAGCCACCGGGATCCATGGTGGCAAAGCCGGTCCGGCGCCGTACACACAGTGCACGGCGCCGGACGGACGAACTGCTCAGCTGCTCCCGCTCTGACCTCAGACGTTGACGCCGAAGTCCTGCGCGATGCCGCGCAGGCCCGAGGCGTAGCCCTGGCCGATGGCACGGAACTTCCACTCCGCGCCGTTGCGGTACAGCTCGCCGAAGACCATGGCGGTCTCGGTCGAGGCGTCCTCGGAGAGGTCGTAGCGGGCCAGCTCGCTGTTGTCGGCCTGGTTCACGACGCGGATGTAGGCGTTGCGGACCTGGCCGAAGCTCTGCTGACGGCTCTCGGCCTCGTAGATCGAGACGGGGAAGACGATCTTCGCGACGTCGGCGGGGACGCCGGCCAGGTTGACCTTGATGGCCTCGTCGTCGCCCTCGCCCTCACCGGTGGTGTTGTCACCGGTGTGCTCCACCGAGCCGTCCGGGCTCTTCAGGTTGTTGAAGAACACGAAGTTCGAGTCGTTGGCGACCTTGCCCTGGTCGTTGGTCAGGATCGCGCTGGCGTCGAGGTCGAAGTCGACACCGGTGGTGGTGCGAGCGTCCCAGCCGAGACCGACGATGACCGCCGTCAGGTTAGGCGCGGCCTTGGTCAGCGAGACGTTGCCGCCCTTGCTGAGGCTGACTCCCACGGGTCCTCCATTGGTATTGGTGTGGGGCGGAGCCCCGTCGTGCGGTTACTACCGGATCAACGGTTCGATCCTAGTGACGGGTTCCCGCCCGCAGGCGCTTTTCGGACGGATACGGCCCGCGGAACCCGCTCCGGGGACATCAGAGGCTGTCGAGGGCCTTGATGTACTCGTTCAGGTCACGCGCGTCGGGCAGTCCGTTGACGACAGTCCAGCGCACGATGCCGTCCTTGTCGATGACGAAGGTGCCACGGACCGCGCAGCCCTTGTCCTCGTCGAAGACGCCGTAGGCGCGGGAGGCCTCGCCGTGCGGCCAGAAGTCGGACAGCAGCGGGTAGTCCAGGCCCTCCTGCTCGGCGAAGACCCGCAGGGTCGGCACCGAGTCGTTGGAGACGGCGAGGAGCTGCACGTCGTCGTTCTGGAAGCGCGGCAGCTGGTCGCGCAGCTCGCACAGCTCGCCGGTGCACACGCCGGTGAAGGCGAACGGGTAGAAGAGCAGCACCACGGCCTTCTCCCCCCGGAAGTCGGAGAGCCGCACGGTGGCGCCGTGGTTGTCCTTGAGCTCGAAGTCCGGGGCCTTGTTTCCGACCTCGATCGCCATGTGTCGCATCCCTTCGATCCTGCGTGCCCCGTCCGGGGCCGTTCGGGTGAGTCCCAGCCTAGGTGTCCCGCCGGCCGCGGAACGAGCACACCCCGCCGACCTCGGAAGGATCCGGGTCGGCGGGGTGTGCGTCCGCTCGGCTGCGGGTTGCAGCTCAGCGCTTGGCCTTGGCGGCCTTCGGCGTCACCAGCTTGGTGGAGGTCCACTTCTGGCCGACGGGCAGGCCCTTGGCAAGAGAGAGACCGGCCGTCTCGGCGGCCTCGCTGATGTCGCTGGCCTCGACGTAGCCGTCACGGCCCGTCTTGGGGGTCAGCAGCAGGATCAGTGCGCCGTCCTCGACCAGCTCGGTCGCATCGACCAGGGCGTCCGTCAGATCGCCGTCCTCGTCGCGGAACCACAACAGCACCGCGTCGGCGACGTCGTCGTAGTCCTCGTCTGCGAGCTCGCTGACGAGCTTTTCGACGGCGTCACGGAATTCCTGATCGACGTCCTCGTCGTAGCCGATCTCCTGGACCACCTGTTCGGACTGGAAACCCAGCCGGGCGGCCAGGCTCTCCGCGTGGTCCGCGGTCGCGCTCACGGGGTGCCTCCTGCTCATGTTCGGTGAATGTCTTTCGGCGGCGCGCGTACGCGCAGCATTGGGCGTAGTCCACACGGGCGCGGCGGATCGCGCAAGTACCCGGCCGCCGAGACCGTCGAAACGGTGACGATTACGGCCGTCTCGCCGCAACTTTCAGGCTTCCCCGGTGTACCACTGGTGATTCATCCCACACCATTCCAGCTCATTCGGCATCGCATGAGGACTTTCCTACCTGTTTGAGGGACGAACGGCCTTACGAACCCACTGATCGACTTGGGCGTAGGGTGGCGATTCGACCAGGCCGCACCCGGCCCGGTGGCCGCTCCTTCCCCGCTCCAGGTGTTACCCAGTGGTAGAGGTGAAGATTTCGGCCGGGCGTAAGACCATGGGAGGCGGCGACCCAAGGCACGACTCCCCTGACAGCGAAGGAACAGCGTGGCTTCCGCATCCGATCGCAATCCGATCATCATTGGCGGCCTGCCGAGCCAGGTCCCGGACTTCGATCCGGAGGAGACGCAGGAGTGGCTCGACTCCCTGGACGCCGCCGTCGACGAGCGGGGCCGTGAACGTGCCCGCTACCTGATGCTGCGACTGATCGAGCGGGCCCGCGAGAAGCGCGTGGCCGTGCCCGAGATGCGCAGCACGGACTACGTCAACACCATCGCCACCAAGGACGAGCCCTTCTTCCCCGGCAACGAGGAGATCGAGCGCAAGGTCCTCAACGCCACCCGCTGGAACGCGGCCGTCATGGTCTCGCGCGCCCAGCGCCCCGGGATCGGCGTCGGCGGTCACATCGCGACCTTCGCCTCCTCCGCCTCCCTCTACGACGTGGGCTTCAACCACTTCTTCCGGGGCAAGGACGAGGGCGACGGCGGCGACCAGATCTTCTTCCAGGGCCATGCCTCCCCGGGCATCTACGCCCGCGCCTACCTCCTGGACCGGCTCTCCGAGCAGCAGCTCGACGCGTTCCGGCAGGAGAAGTCGAAGGCCCCGTACGGCCTGTCGAGCTACCCGCACCCGCGTCTGATGCCGGACTTCTGGGAGTTCCCGACCGTCTCGATGGGCCTCGGCCCGCTCGGTGCGATCTACCAGGCCCGGATGAACCGGTACATGCAGGCGCGCGGGATCGCGGACACCTCGAAGTCCCACGTGTGGGCGTACCTCGGCGACGGCGAGATGGACGAGCCGGAGTCGCTCGGCCAGCTGTCCATCGCCGCTCGCGAGGGCCTGGACAACCTGACCTTCGTCGTCAACTGCAACCTCCAGCGCCTCGACGGCCCGGTGCGCGGCAACGGCAAGATCATCCAGGAGCTGGAGTCGCAGTTCCGCGGCGCCGGCTGGAACGTCATCAAGCTGATCTGGGACCGCTCCTGGGACCCGCTGCTGGCGCAGGACCGCGACGGCATCCTGGTCAACAAGATGAACTCCACCCCGGACGGGCAGTTCCAGACGTACGCCACCGAGTCCGGCGCGTACGTCCGCGACCACTTCTTCGGCGGTGACCAGCGGCTGCGCGCGATGGTCGAGAACATGACCGACCAGCAGATCCAGCACCTGGGCCGCGGCGGTCACGACCACAAGAAGGTCTACGCGGCCTACGCGGCGGCCAAGGCCCACAAGGGCCAGCCGACGGTGATCCTCGCGCAGACGGTCAAGGGCTGGACCCTGGGCCCGAACTTCGAGGGCCGCAACGCCACGCACCAGATGAAGAAGCTGACGGTCGACGACCTCAAGCGCTTCCGCGACCGCCTGCACATCCCGGTGACGGACAAGCAGCTGGAGGACGGCGCCCCGCCGTACTACCACCCCGGCCGCAACTCCCCCGAGATCCAGTACATGCACGACCGCCGCAGCGCCCTGGGCGGTTACGTCCCGACGCGCGTGGTGCGCGCGAAGCCGCTCCAGCTGCCGGACGAGAAGACGTACGCGAGCGCCCGCAAGGGTTCGGGGCAGCAGTCGATCGCCACCACCATGGCCTTCGTCCGCATCCTGAAGGACCTCATGCGGGACAAGGAGATCGGCAGGCGCTTCGTGCTGATCGCGCCCGACGAGTACCGCACCTTCGGCATGGACGCCTTCTTCCCGAGCGCCAAGATCTACAACCCGCTGGGCCAGCAGTACGAGGCGGTCGACCGCGACCTGCTGCTCGCGTACAAGGAGTCCCCGACCGGCCAGATGCTGCACGACGGCATCTCGGAGGCCGGCTGCACGGCCTCGCTGATCGCCGCCGGTTCGGCGTACGCGACGCACGGCGAGCCGCTGATCCCGGTCTACGTCTTCTACTCGATGTTCGGTTTCCAGCGCACCGGTGACCAGTTCTGGCAGATGGCCGACCAGCTCGCGCGCGGTTTCGTCCTCGGCGCGACCGCCGGCCGGACCACCCTCACGGGTGAGGGCCTCCAGCACGCCGACGGTCACTCCCAGCTGCTGGCGTCCACGAACCCGGGCTGCGTGGCGTACGACCCGGCGTACGGGTACGAGATCGCGCACATCGTCCGGGACGGCCTGCGCCGCATGTACGGTCCCGACGCGGAGGACGTCTTCTACTACCTGACCGTCTACAACGAGCCGATCCAGCACCCGGCCGAGCCGGCCGACGTGGACATCGACGGCATCCTCAAGGGCATCCACCGGGTGTCGCAGGGCACCTCGGGCGCCATCGGGGCGCAGCTGATGGCCTCGGGCGTGGCGGTGCCGTGGGCGCTGGAGGCGCAGCGGATCCTGGCGGCCGAGTGGAACGTGCGGGCGGACGTCTGGTCGGCGACCTCCTGGAACGAGCTGCGCCGCGACGCGGTGGAGGTCGAGGAGTACAACCTGCTCCACCCGGAGGAGGAGCAGCGGGTCCCGTACGTGACGCGGAAGCTGTCCGGCGCCGAGGGGCCGTTCGTGGCGGTGTCGGACTGGATGCGCGCGGTGCCGGACCAGATCTCGCGCTGGGTGCCGGGCACCTACACCTCGCTGGGCGCGGACGGTTTCGGTTTCGCGGACACGCGGGGCGCGGCCCGGCGCTTCTTCCACATCGACGCCCAGTCGGTGGTCCTGGCGACGCTCACCGAGCTGGTCCGTGACGGGAAGATCGACCGTTCGGTGCTGAAGCAGGCCGTGGACCGGTACCAGCTGCTGGACGTAACGGCGGCGGACCCGGGGGCGGCGGGCGGCGACGCCTAGGCCCGTGAGTCACTCGTGAGAGGGGGTGCCGGGACAGCTGTCCCGGCACCCCTTACGCGTTCTTTACGATGCGTGGCATGAAACAACCCTCCCGTCAGGCGCGGTGGGAGCGCCGTACGCAGATCCCGCTGCTGGTGCTCGCCGTGGCCTTCGCCGTCGCCTACGCGGTGCCGATCGTCGCCCCGGACGCGGGCGCGGAGCTGCACCGGGCCTGTACCCACGCGGAGTGGGTGGTGTGGGGGGCCTTCGCCGCCGACTACCTCGTCCGGCTCGGCCTCGCGGCGGACCGCAAGGTGTTCGTGCGCTCGCACTGGCTGGATCTGGCGGCGGTGGTGCTGCCGCTCGTACAGCCGCTGCGGCTGCTGCGGCTGGTGGCGACCCTGATGCTGGTGGGGCGGCGGGCGCGGATGGCCCCGCAGGTCCGGCTGACGACCTACGTGGCCGGGGCCGTGGTGGGTCTGCTGATGTTCGGCTCGCTCGCGGTGCTGAGCGTGGAGCGGGACGCCCCGGAGGGGAACATCCGGAACCTGGGCGACGCGGTGTGGTGGTCCTTCACCACCATGACGACGGTCGGGTACGGGGACCACTCCCCCACCACCGGGCTGGGCCGGCTCGTGGCGGTCGGGCTGATGCTGTCCGGGATCGCCCTGCTGGGTGTGGTGACGGCGAACATCGCCGCCTGGTTCATCGCCCGCTTCGAGCGCGACGACCAGGTGGAGCGGCTCCAGCTGGCCGCCCTGAAGGAGCTCCAGGGGGAGGTACGGGCGCTGCGCGCGGAGGTCGCCCGGCTGGGCGGCGGCCCGGGCCCGATGCCGGTCCAGCCCCCCGCCCCGGCCCCCGCCTCCACCCCGGTCCCCGCCGGTCAGGCCGGGGTTACGTCTCCCACACCTTGAACGCCCTGACCTGGTAGGGGGACTGGGGCAGCAGGATCCCGTCGCCCGGGTAGGTCTGGAACTCGCCGGTCTCCGCGCACACGTCCGACTGGTACGTGGTCACCGGGCGCCCGGTCCGGTTGACCAGCGACTGGTAGTTCCCGGCGGGCAGCGCGGTGCAGCTGTTGATGGAGAGGGTGCTGAGGTCGTAGGTCTGCTTGGTGCCCTTGAAGTCCGGTTTGGCCCACAGGCACAGCTCCCCCGTGGCGCAGGACGCCGTGCCGGCGGCGTGGGCTCCGGTGGCGGTGCCCGGGATCAGGGTGGCGGCGGCCAGCAGGGCGGCGGCGAGGGTGGTGACGCGAGCGGTGGTCCACGTACGCATGACGAAGTCAGCTCCTCATTGACGACACGGGCCCCGGACGGTTTCCGAGGCTCCGTGGCACCACGCTGACCTGCGAGGACGGCCGGGCGGAAGGGGCTGCGGCCGGGTCCACCCTGATAGGCGACAGCCCCGCCGGAACCCTCCGGCGGGGCTGTCGGGGCCTCGGGTTGACCCGGCGGCCGGCGGCTCAGATGTGGGCCGCGCCCGCGCCCGCCTCGGCGTTCGCACCGCGCTTGGTGAAGCAGGCCACGACGGCGGCGAGGACCGCGACCACACCGGCGACGGTGAAGGCGGTGCCCATGCCGGACACGAAGGTGTCGTGGGCGACCGAGGCGATGGCCCGGGCGACCGGCTCGGGCGCGCCCTCCGGGACCGGGGCGAAGCCCACCTGGGCCGCCTTCTGCGCGAGGTCGAGCTGCTCGGGGCTGAGCGGGGGCAGCTGCGCCGCGTCCCAGTTGTCCCCGAACGTGTCACTGACCCGGGCGGCCATGACCGCTCCGAGGACCGCGGTGCCGAGGCTGCCGCCGACCTGCATGGCGGCCTGCTGGAGTCCGCCGGCCACGCCGGAGAGCTCCAGCGGGGCGTTGCCGACGATGACCTCGGTGGCGCCGACCATGACGGGGGCCAGGCCCAGACCCATCAGGGCGAACCAGAGCGACATGGTGAGGGTGCCGGTGCCCGGGGTGAGCTGGGACATCCCGAAGCAGGCGGCGGCGGTGGCGACCATTCCGGCGACCAGCGGGAGGCGCGGGCCGGCCTTGGAGATGGCCACCCCGGCCAGCGGTGAGCCGATGATCATCATTCCGGTGAGCGGCAACAGGTGCATGCCGCTGTCGACCGGGCTCATGCCGTGCACGTTCTGCAGGTAGAAGGTGACGAAGAACAGCCCGCCCATGAAGGCGAAGGCCATCAGGACCATGAGCACGGTGCCCGCGGACAGCGGCAGCGAACGGAACATGCCGAGCGGGATCAGCGGCTCGGAGACCTTGGCCTCCCAGACCGCGAAGAGCACGAAGCAGACCACCGAGAGCGCGAGGAAGAGCAGCGTCCTCGTGTCGCCCCAGCCCCACTCGGACGCCTTGATGAGCGCCCAGATCAGGGAGAACATCGCCACCGACAGCAGCGCGATGCCGAGCACGTCGAAGGAGCGCGGGGCGTTCTCGGCGCGGTGGTCGCGCAGGATGAACAGGCCGAAGAGGAGTGCGGCGCCGCCGACGGGCACGTTGACGAAGAAGACCGACTGCCAGCTCACGTGCTCGACGAGCAGGCCGCCGACGATCGGTCCGGCCGCGGTCGAGGCGCCGATGACCATGCCCCAGATGCCGATCGCCATGTTGAGCTTCTCGGCGGGGAAGGTGGCGCGCAGCAGGCCGAGGGCGGCGGGCATCAGCAGGGCGCCGAAGACGCCCTGGGCCACGCGGAAGCCGATGACGGAGCCGACCCCGGTGGACAGGCCGATCGCGGCGGAGGAGAGGGCGAAGCCGGCGATGCCTATGAGGAAGGTCTGGCGGTGCCCGAAGCGGTCGCCGAGCTTGCCGGCGGTGATCAGGGAGACCGCGAGGGCCAGCAGGTAGCCGTTGGTGATCCACTGCACCTCGGCGAGCGAGGCGCCGAGGTCCTTCTGGATCGCAGGGTTGGCGACGGCGACGATCGTGCCGTCGAGGGTGACGACCATGACGCCGATCGCCACGGCGACGAGGGTGAGCCACGGGTGGCCGCGCAGACCCGAGCGCCCCGGCTCCGGCCCCGCTTGCTTGGCGAGGGTGATCTGACGAGTCATGCGAACAGGCTAGTGACAGCGACTGACACTTCACAAACGGCTCAGCGTGACAGTCTCTGTCAGGTCGGTCACAGGTACCCTGACCGCTCACTCCGCGTCAGGAAGGACCCTTCGGTGATGACCGAACCGCGGCCGGCCCCGGCCGGCCCGGCAGCCCCGCCGGCCGGACTTCGCGAGCGCAAGAAACGCCGCACCCGCGACGCCCTGCTGCGCTCCGCCCTCCTCCTCTTCATCTCTCAGGGGTACGAGCGGACCACCGTCGACGAGATCACCGACGCCGTCGAGGTCTCGCAGCGGACCTTCTTCCGCTACTTCGCGAACAAGGAGGAGGTGGCCTTCGCGGTCCAGGACCTCGTCGAGTCCCACTTCGTCTCCGCCCTGCGGGCCCGCCCGGCCTCCGAGAGTCCCTTCGAGGCCATGCGCAGCGCCGTCCTCGACGCCTGGGACACCGTCGACCAGGCCATTTCCGATGTCGTGCCCGTCGACCTGTACATGCGGGGCTACCAGCTGATCGAGTCCACCCCGGCCCTGCTCGCCGTCCACCTGCGGCGCTCGACCGAGTTGGAGGAGGAGATCTCCCGGCTGATCGCCGCGCGCGAGGGCCTCGACATCGACTCCGATCCGCGGCCCCGGGTGGCCGTCGCCGCCTTCTGCGGGGTGATGCGCGTCACCGGCCGGCTCTGGGGCCAGGGCGAGGACACCAGCGTGGCCGCCATCCGCCGGCTGACCGAGACCTACCTCGACCAGATCGGCCCGGCCCTGGCGGCCGACTGGCGCAAGGCCTCCGACCCGGACTGACCGCTCGCGGGCACGGCCCCCGGGGCGGGCACCGCACGGCCACGCTGCGTCACCACCGGGACCGCCCGTCCCACGGTCGGCCGTGAGCCCGGTCACCCGGCACACCACGGCCTCAAGTGGTCTCCTAGGCTGGCTCCAGTGAACCTGCCCGGCCACCACGCCCACTCCATCTCCGGTGCCCCCGAGCGCCCCGCCGCCCTGCGCACCCTGCTCGCGCTCGCGGTGGTCTTCCTCATGCTCGCCACCACCGGCTGGACCGCCGTGCACCGCCCCGAGGGCGGGGTCGCGGCGCGCGCCGCCGCACTCGCCGCGTGGGCCTCGGCCCGGATCGACGGCAGGCCCGTACCGCCCGCCGACGCCCCGGTCCGCACGGTCGAACGCTTCTTCGCCGACCTCGACGGCCACCAGCGGTCCCGGCTCGCCGACGGCTTCCCCCTCGTCGTCGGCAACCTCGACGGAGCCCCCGTCCAGACCCGCTACCGGGCCAACCGGAACTCCCTGGAGCACGCCGAGCGGGTCGAGCAGGCCCGCGCCAAGGACGTGGCCCTCACCCCCGCCGACCGCGCCACCGCCGTCCGGCGCTCGCACCGCTTCGCCTCCCTCGCCGAAGCCGGCCGCCAGATCCTGGTGTTCGACCCGACCGGCAACGGCCTCGTCGCCGAGGTCTTCGGCGATCTCGACGCCGCCCACCGGGTCTCCGTCGTCGTCCCCGGCGTCGACACCGACGCGCTCACCTTCGAGCGCACCCAGCGCCGCCTCATCGCCCCCGCCGGCATGGCGCAGTCCCTGTACGAGGCCCAGCGCGCGGCCGTGCCCGGCAGCCGCACCGCCGTCATCGCCTGGGTCGGCTACACCGCGCCCACCGGGGTCAACGTGGACGCCGCCACCGGCAGGCTCGCCGTCCAGGGCGCGGCCCGGCTCGAAGCGCTCACCTTCGCCCTGCCCGGGGACTCCGCGGTCACCCTCGTCTGCCACAGCTACGGATCGGTCGTGTGCGGGGTCGCCGCGCACCGGCTGCCCGACCGGGTCACGGACCTGGTGGTGGCGGGCAGCCCCGGCATGCGCGTCGCGAACGCCGCCGAACTGCACACCTCCGCCCGGGTCTGGGCGATGCGGGACCAGGGCGACTGGATCGCGGACGTCCCCCACCTGGAGCTCGGCGGCCTCGGCCACGGAGCGGACCCGATGTCCCCCGACTTCGGCTCGCGGCTGCTGGCCTCGACCGGGGCCAAGAGCCACACCGGCTATTTCGAGCCAGGCACCGCTTCCCTCGACAATTTCGCCAGGATCGGAACCGGCGCCGTCGCTTCCGTGGTGTGCGCGGACGGCTCCGACGACTGCCGACGCGCGAATTCCGGCGGCGAGGGGCACTGACCGCAACAGTTCCCCCACTGACACGCGTAGCGTCCGTGGAACATCCTGCTGTGCGACGAGGGGGACGCGCAGGGGTACGTCCCTCTACGATGAGCCGCATGGGTGACGTACTGGCCGGAAACCATGCCGTCTGGGAGTTCGAATCGGACTCGGTGCTCATCCGCTTCGCACGGGGGATGCGCACACCACGGCTCTGGCACGCGCTGGGCCCGCGCCGGATCCCCTTCGAAGCGTTGACCGGGGTGACCGTGACCGACACCGCGGGCCGGCGGGACCCGGTGGTGCTGTACGCCGCACCCCGGGCCGGAGCCGATCCGCTGATGGAAGCTGCCTCCGGGCAGCTCAAGGAAGCCTGCGATCCGTACCGCCTCGTGCTGCCCGCGGACCGGGCGGAGCAGGCGACGGCCTTCGCCGAGGCGCTGCGCGCCCGCCTGGGCCCCGAGGCCGCCGAACCGGCGGACCGGTTCCTCGTGGAGGTCCCACGGCCGCCGGTCCACTTCAAGGCCTACGACGCCCGGGTCGACTTCGACGGCTCGACGATCACCTTCCAGTGGTCCCGGACCGGCGCCACGAGCACCAAATGGAAGGCGGGCGACCAGCGGTACCCGCTGGCCGCCCTCTCCGACATCGAGTGGGTCTCCCCCGACCGCCCGGGCGGCGGCCACCTGCGGCTCCTGCTGCGCGACGGCGAAGGCAACACCGCCGCCGGCTCCGCCACCGACCCCCGGCCCGACCACGACCTGACCGCGGTCGTCTTCGGCGCGGGTGTCGGCGTCGGATCCGGAGGGGTCCACCAGGCCCTGCCGCTGGCGGCGGCCGTACTGGCGGGCCTCAAGGGCTCGGTCCGGCTCCGGGGAGCGTGAAGAGACGGCCTGAGGGAACCCCGGGTCAGTCCTCGCGGGCCGCGGAGGTGGAGGTCATGTCCGGGTAGCGGTCCCCCGCGACCCGGCCGGCGATCGGCTCCAGCAGGGCCAGCTCCTCCCCCGTCAGCGTGATCCGGGTCGCCGCCGTGTTCTCCGCGAGGCGTTCCGGCTTGCGGGTGCCCGGGATCGGGACCACCGTCAGGCCGTGCACCTGGGCCCGCTGGTGCACCCAGGCCAGCGCGATCTGCGCCGGGGTGGCCCCGTGCGCCGCCGCGATCTCCCGGACCGGGGCCAGCAGTTCCGCGTTGGCCCGGGCGTTGTCGCCGGTGAAGCGGGGCTGGTACCGGCGGTAGTCGTCCTCGGAGAGCTCCGCGGTGGCGTCGGCGAAGGCCCCGGTCAGGAAGCCCCGCCCGAGGGGCGAGTACGGCACGAAGGCCACGCCCAGCTCCGCCGCCGCGCCCACCGCGCTGCGCTCCACGTCCCGGCTGAACAGCGACCACTCCGACTGGAGCGCCGCGATCGGGTGCACCGCGTGCGCCTCCCGCAGCTCGGCGCCCGTGACCTCGCTGAGCCCGAGGTGGCGCACCTTCCCCTCCCGCACCAGCTCGGCCATGGCGCCCACCGACTCGGCGAGGGGCACGGCGGGGTCGCGCCGGTGCATGTAGTAGAGGTCGATCACGTCCGTCCCGAGCCGCCGCAGGCTGGCCTCGACGGCCTGCCGGACGTACGCGCGGTCGTTGCGGACGCCCCGGTGGTGGGGGTCCTCGGTGCGCTCCACGGCGAACTTCGTGGCGAGGGTGATCCCGTCGCGGTGGGCGGCCAGGAAGGATGCGAGGAACTCCTCGTTCGCGCCCCTGCCGTAGACGTCCGCCGTGTCGAAGAGGGTGACCCCGGCGGCGAGCGCAGCGTCCAGGGTGGCGCGGGCCGCCGCCTGGTCGGTATCCCCGTAGAACTCGCTCATGCCCATGCAGCCCAGGCCCTGGACGCCGACGACCGGTCCGCCCTTGCCCAGCTCGGCCCGCTCGATGGTGGTGGTGCCGTGCTCCGTCATCACTGTGCCTTCCTCGCGACGGTGTTCTTCGCGTCCGTGTTCTTCGCGTACATGCCGATCTTGAAGTCCAGTACGCCGAGGGCGTCCGTCAGCTCCGCGATCCGGGCCCGTACCTCGCGGCGCGTCCGCTCCAGCAGTTCCCGGCGGGCCTCGACGGTGTGCTCGCCCTCGCGCACCAGTTCCGCGTACCGGACCATGTCCGCCACCGACATGCCGGTGGCGCGCAGCTTGCCCACGAAGGACAGCCAGTCGAGGTCCCGGTCGCTGAACCGGCGCTGGCCCGAATGGGAGCGGTCCACGTGCGGCATCAGTCCGATCCGCTCGTACCAGCGCAGCGTGTGCTGGGTCAGCCCGGTCCGTGCCTCGACCTCGCTGATCGTGTACCGCGTCTCCGTCAGGCTCATGCCCCCACGCTAAAACCTTGGAGTGCACTCCAAGCAAGTAGGCTCGGCCCCATGGAGAGCCCGGAAACCCTGCACAGCCTGCGGACCGTCGAGAGCTGGCCGGTACCGGCCGCCGCGGTGGCCGTCGTACGCGCCGACGGGAGCCTGGCCGGTTCCCACGGCCCCGTCGACCGCCGCTTCCCGCTGGCCTCGGTCACCAAGCCGCTCGCCGCCTACGCGGTCCTCGTCGCCTACGAGGAGGGCGCCCTCGAACTGGACGAACCGGCCGGCCCCGAAGGCGCGACGGTCCGTCACCTCCTCGCGCACACCAGCGGACTTGCCTTCGACGAGCACCGCGTCATGGCCCCGCCCGGACAGCGCCGGCTGTACTCCAACGCCGGTTTCGAGGTGCTCGGCGACCACCTCGCCAAGGCCACCGGGATCCCCTTCGCGGAGTACCTGCACCAGGCCGTCTTCGAGCCGCTGGGCATGACCTCCTCCAGCCTGGAGGGCTCCCCGGCGAAGGACGGCGTCTCCACCGTCGCCGACCTGGTGCGCTTCGCCGCCGAGCTCCAGGTGCCCCGGCTGCTCGACGTCCGCACCGTCGCCGAGGCCACCTCCGTGGTGCACCCCGGCCTCAAGGGCGTCCTGCCGGGCTACGGCCACCAGTCCCCCAACGACTGGGGCCTGGGCATGGAGATCCGCGACGGCAAGTCCCCGCACTGGACGGGCGCCACCTCCTCGCCGCGCACCTTCGGGCACTTCGGCCAGTCCGGCACCTTCCTGTGGGTGGACCCGGACGTCCGCGCCGCCTGCGTGGCGCTGACCGACCGCGCCTTCGGCCCCTGGGCCGTGGAGGCCTGGACCCCCTTCACCGACGCGGTCCTGGCCGAGCTCCGCACGGCAGAGACCGCCTAGAGCGGAAGCTCCCAGATCAGCAGCTCCCCCGGGGACCCGGCCGTGATCCGCAGGTCCTTCTCGCCGGTGATCCGCGCCGAGTCCCCGGGGCCCAGCTCCTGCCCGTCGAGCCGCAGGTCCCCGCGCACCACGTGCAGGTAGACCCGGTCCGCGGCCGGTACGGGGATCCGCTCGCCCGCGCCCGGCCGGCGGACGTGGAGCACCGCGCCCGCCGCCGGGACCTCGTACGGGGTGCCGTCCGCGAGGCCCCGTACGACCTCGTACGAGGGCTCCCCGCCGGCGGTCAGCGGCGCCAGCCAGGTCTGCACGAAGCGCAGCGGCACCGCGGCGGCGTTGCGCTCCACGTGCCGGGCGCCGGAGCCGGCGCCGAGCCGCTGGACGTCCCCGGGCCGGACCAGGCCGGTGTGGCCGCCGGTGCTGTCCTCGTGGGTGAGCTCGCCCTCGACCACCCAGGTGATGATCTCGGTGTGGCTGTGCGGGTGCTCGTCGAAGCCCGAACCGGGGGCGAGGAGCTCCTCGTTGCAGGCGAGTACCGGGCCGAAGCGGATGTTGTCCGGGTCGTAGAAGGACCCGAAGGAGAAGGCGTGCCGGGTGGTGATCCCGGCGTCCCGGTCCCCTCCCTGGTAGCGGTCGGCGGCGCGGCGTACGTCAATCATGGGGGCCACCGTAGCCCCCGGGCGGGAGCGCGGCGGCAGGCCCGAGTCCGCGCCGGGCGGCTGATAAGGCAGTCTTGTCCCGTGCCCCAACCCGAACGTGAGCAGTCCCCCGAGACCCGTCCCGCGCATCCGGCGCACCCCCACACCGCGACGCTGCGACGGCTGGAGAAGTCCTCCGGCAGGCTCGCCGCCAACGCCATCGCGCGCATGGACGAGACCCTGCCGTGGTACCGGGCGATGCCGCCGGAGAACCGCTCGTGGATCGGCCTGGTGGCGCAGGCCGGCATCGCCGCGTTCACCGAGTGGTTCCGGCACCCGGAGACCCCGCAGGCGATCTCCACGGACGTCTTCGGGACGGCTCCGCGCGAGCTGACCCGGGCGATCACCCTGCGCCAGACCGTGGAGATGGTCCGTACGACGATCGAGGTCATGGAGGCCGCGATCGACGAGGTGGCGGCCCCTGGCGACGAGTCGATCCTGCGCGAGGCGCTGCTGGTGTACGCCCGGGAGATCGCCTTCGCGACCGCCCAGGTGTACGCGCAGGCGGCCGAGGCGCGCGGGGCGTGGGACGCCCGGCTGGAGTCCCTCGTGGTGAACGCGGTGCTGTCGGGCGAGGCCGACGAGGGCGCGTTGTCGCGGGCGGCGGCGCTCGGCTGGAACTCGCCGGACCACGTGTGCGTGGTGCTGGGCACCGCCCCGGACGGGGACAGCGAGCTGACGGTGGAGGCGATCCGGCGTGCGGCCCGCCACCACAAGCTCCAGGTGCTGACCGGGGTGCTCGGCGACCGCCTCGTGGTGATCGCGGGCGGCAGTGACAATCCGATGCAGGTGGCGAAATCCCTGATCGGGCCGTTCGCGGCCGGTCCGGTGGTGGCGGGGCCGGTGGTCCCGGACCTGCTGAACGCGACGAAGTCGGCGCAGGCCGCGGCCGCCGGACTGAAGGCCTGTACGGCGTGGCAGGACGCGCCGAGGCCGGTCCTGGCGGATGATCTCCTGCCGGAACGCGCCATCGCCTCGGATCCCTCGGCCAGGGACCAGCTGGTGGAGGAGATCTACAGACCGCTGGAGGAGGCGGGCTCGGCGCTGCTGGAGACGCTGAGCGTCTACCTGGAGCAGGCGAGCAGCCTGGAGGGGGCCGCGCGGATGCTGTTCGTGCACCCGAACACGGTGCGCTACCGGCTCCGACGTGTGACCGACGTCACCGGCTGGTCACCCTCCGACGTTCGTTCGGCGTTCACGCTGCGGATCGCCCTGATCCTGGGGCGCCTGGCCGACGGAGATCCGCAGTCCTAGACTTTTGTCGGACATCAACAATTACCCCGACTGTTCTTCGTCCCTGTCCCCACGGGCGGCGGAGACCATCCACAAGAGAGAGTGTGAGGGTGCTCGTACTCGTCGCTCCAGGCCAAGGCGCTCAGACGCCCGGCTTCCTGACTCCCTGGCTCGAACTCCCAGGCGCCGCTGAACGCGTCGCCGGGTGGTCGGACGCCATCGGGCTCGACCTTGCCCACTACGGCACGAAGGCCGACGCGGACGAGATCCGCGACACGGCCGTGGCCCAGCCGCTGCTGGTGGCGGCCGGTCTGCTGTCCGCCGCCGAGCTCACCGCCCGCCTCGCCGGGGGCCGTACGGCCTTCGGTGCCGTGTCGGGCCACAGCGTCGGTGAGATCACCGCCGCCGCGTACGCCGGTGTACTGGGCGAGCACGACGCGCTGTCCTTCGTCCGTACCCGCGGTCTGGGCATGGCCGAGGCCGCCGCCGTCACCGAGACCGGTATGGCCGCGGTGCTGGGCGGTGACCGGGACGTGGTCGTCGCGCACCTCGAGAAGCTGGGCCTGACCCCGGCCAACATCAACGGGGCGGGCCAGATCGTGGCCGCCGGCACCGCTGAGCAGATCGCCGCCCTCGAGGCCGAGAAGCCCGAGGGTTCCATGAAGGTCGTCGCCCTCAAGGTCGCGGGCGCCTTCCACACGCACCACATGGCTCCGGCCGTCGCCACCCTGGAGAAGGCCGCCGAGGCCCTCTCCCCGGCCGACCCGGCGCTGAAGTACGTGTCGAACAAGGACGGCCAGGTCGTCACCTCGGGAGCCGACGTCGTCGCCCGCCTGGTGGGCCAGGTCGCGAACCCGGTCCGCTGGGACCTGTGCATGGAGACGTTCGGCGCGCTCGGTGTCACCGGGATCGTCGAGCTCTGCCCCGGCGGGACCCTGACGGGTCTGGCCAAGCGCGCGCTCAAGGGCGTGCCCAGTGTGGCTCTGAAGACCCCGGACGATCTCGACAAGGCCGCGGCGCTCGTCGCCGAGCAGACGGCCTGAGAGAAGGAGCCCACACAGCATGTCCAAGATCAAGCCGGCCAAGGGCTCCCCGTACGCCCGCATCCTCGGTGTCGGCGGCTACCGCCCGACCCGGGTGGTGCCCAACGAGGTCATCCTGGAGACGATCGACTCGTCCGACGAGTGGATCCGCTCCCGCTCCGGCATCGCCACCCGGCACTGGGCCTCGCCCCAGGAGACGGTCGCGGCGATGTCCGTGGAGGCGTCCGGCAAGGCCCTGGCCGATGCCGGTGTCTCCCCGGAGCAGATCGGTGCCGTGATCGTCTCGACGGTCTCGCACTTCAAGCAGACCCCGGCCGTCGCGACGGAGATCGCGCACCGGATCGGCGCGGTCAAGCCCGCCGCCTTCGACATCTCCGCGGGCTGTGCCGGTTTCGGCTACGGCCTCACCCTCGCCAAGGGCCTGGTCGTCGAGGGGTCGGCGCAGTACGTCCTCGTCATCGGGGTCGAACGACTGTCGGACCTGACCGACCTGGAGGACCGCGCGACGGCCTTCCTGTTCGGTGACGGCGCCGGCGCGGTGGTCGTAGGTCCCTCGGACGAGCCGGCCATCGGCCCCACGGTGTGGGGTTCGGAGGGCGACAAGTCCGACACGATCAAGCAGACCGTGCCGTGGGACGAGTACCTCGGCAAGGACGGCGGAGAGAAGTTCCCGGCCATCACGCAGGAGGGTCAGGCGGTCTTCCGCTGGGCCGTCTTCGAGATGGCCAAGGTGGCCCAGCAGGCGCTCGACGCGGCCGGGATCACCGCCGAGGACCTGGACGTCTTCATCCCGCACCAGGCGAACATGCGGATCATCGACTCGATGGTGAAGACTCTCAAGCTGCCGGAGCACGTCACGGTCGCCCGTGACGTGGAAACCACCGGCAACACGTCGGCCGCCTCGATCCCGCTCGCCATGGAGCGGCTCCTGGCGACCGGAGCGGCGAAGAGCGGCGACACCGCGCTCGTCATCGGCTTCGGGGCGGGACTCGTCTACGCCGCGACGGTCGTTACCCTCCCCTAGGGCCGGGAACCCGTTCCCGCCCTGTTCAACCCAGTCAGCAGCTAGAGAAGGAGCGCCACATGGCCGCCACGCAGGAAGAGATCCTCGAGGGTCTCGCGGAGATCGTCAACGAGATCGCCGGCATCCCGCAGGAGGACGTCCAGCTCGACAAGTCCTTCACCGACGACCTGGACGTCGACTCGCTGTCCATGGTCGAGGTCGTCGTCGCCGCCGAGGAGCGCTTCGAGGTCAAGATCCCGGACGAGGACGTCAAGAACCTCAAGACGGTCGGCGACGCCGCGGACTACATCCTGAAGAACCAGGCCTGAGCCTGACGAGCGTTTGTCGCCACCTGGCGGTGGCGCCGTGACAATTCAGCACCCCCTTAGACGTGGAGAAAGAATTCCTGTGAGCCCGACCAATCGCACCGTGGTCGTCACCGGTATCGGCGCAACCACTCCGCTGGGTGGCGACAGCGCTTCGACCTGGGAAGGTCTGCTCGCCGGCCGGTCCGGCGTCTCGCCCCTGGAGGGCGAGCGCTTCGCCGAACTGCCGGTCCGTATCGCCGCCCAGGCAGCCGTGGACCCGAGCGAGGTACTGCCCCGCCCGCTGGCCCGCAAGCTCGACCGCTCGGCACAGTTCGCCCTGATCGCCGCCCGTGAGGCCTGGGCCGACGCCGGGTACACCGATCCGGCGGGCACGGAGACGACGACGGGCGCTTCCATCGTCCCCGAGCGTCTGGGCACCGTGATCGCCTCCGGCATCGGCGGCGTGACCACCCTGCTCGACCAGTACGACGTACTGAAGGAAAAGGGTGTGCGCCGGGTCTCCCCGCACACCGTCCCCATGCTCATGCCGAACGGCCCCTCGGCCAACGTCGGCCTCGAGGTCAACGCCCGCGCCGGTGTGCACACCCCGGTCAGCGCGTGCGCGTCGGGCGCCGAGGCCATCGGCTACGCCGTCGAGATGATCCGCACCGGCCGCGCCGACGTGGTCGTCGCCGGCGGTACCGAGGCGGCGATCCACCCGCTGCCGATCGCGGCCTTCGCCAACATGATGGCGATGTCCAAGAACAACGAGAACCCGACCTCGGCCTCCCGCCCCTACGACAAGGCCCGCGACGGCTTCGTCCTCGGCGAGGGCGCGGGCGTCGTGGTGCTGGAGTCCGCCGAGCACGCCGCCGCGCGCGGCGCCCGGGTCTACTGCGAGGTGCTGGGCCAGGGTCTGTCCGCGGACAGCCACCACATCGCGCAGCCGGAGCCGACGGGCCGCGGTGTCGCCGCCGCGCTGCAGAACCTGCTCGACAACACGGGCCTGGACCCGGCCGAGCTGGTCCACCTGAACGCGCACGCCACGTCCACCCCGCAGGGTGACACGGCCGAGCTGAAGGCCCTGCGCAAGGTGCTGGGCGACGACCTCGACCACATCGCGATCTCCGCGACCAAGTCGATGACCGGTCACCTGCTGGGCGGTGCGGGCGGTATCGAGACCGTCGCGACCGTGCTGGCGCTGTACCACCGGATCGCCCCGCCGACGATCAACATCGACGACCTCGACGACGACATCGACGCGGACATCGTCGTCGGCGAGCCGCGCAAGCTGCCCGTCGAGGGCCCGCTCTCCGCGATCAACAACTCCTTCGGTTTCGGCGGCCACAACGTGAGCCTGGCCTTCCGCACCGTCTGAGCTGTCGCGCCGTACGCGTGAAGGCCCGCCCCGGGAATGGCGGTTTCTAGGGGTCGTTGCAACACGTGGTCGGTTTGATCAGGCCGCGAGGAGTTTATGCAGGCGCTCGGCTGGGGTTTCCCAGTCGAGCGTTTTGCGTGGGCGACCGTTGAGCTGGGCTGCGACGGCGTCGAGGCGGTCGCGGGTGTGGAGGGCCAGGTTGGTGCCCTTGGGGAAGTACTGCCGCAGCAGTCCGTTGGTGTTCTCGTTGGAGCCGCGCTGCCAGGGGCTGGCCGGGTCGCAGAAGTAGACCGGGACGTCGGTGGCGGTGGTGAAGGAGCGGTGTGAGGCCATCTCGGAGCCCTGGTCCCAGGTCAGGGACCGCTTGAGGTGGGAGGGCAGGGCCTGGACCGTGGCGATGAGCGCGTCGCGGACGTGTTCGGCGCTGCGGCCGTCGGGCAGGTGCAGGAGCATGACGTAGCGGGTGGCGCGTTCGACGAGCGTGCCGATCGCCGAACTGCCGTCCTTGCCGATGATCAGATCGCCCTCCCAGTGACCGGGCACGGCCCGGTCTGCCGCTTCTGCGGGCCGCTCGCTGATCATGACCATCGGGTCGGTGAAGCGGGGCTGGCGGGAGTTCGCCTGGCGCTGCGGTCTGCGGCGGGCGCGGCCACTGCGCAGGGCGCCGGCGAGCTCGCGGCGTAGCTCTCCGCGTCCTTGGACGTAGAGAGCCTGGTAGACGGTCTCGTGGACCACGTGCATCTCCGGCCGGTCGGGAAAGGTTCTGCGCAGAGCCTGGCAGATCTGTTCCGGGCTCCACCGCTGGTCCAGGCCGGCCTGGACTGCTGCCCGCAGTTCGGGGTTCCGGCCGGTCTTGGACGGCTTGGGGCGCGGACGGCGGGCATCGGCGCGGGCCTGGGCGGCGTGGGGCCGGTACTGCCCGCTGCCGGGGTGCCGGTTGCGGCGGACCTCCCGGCTGACGGTGGAGGGACTGCGGCCCAGTTCCGCCGCGATCGCGCGGATGGTGGCCTTCTCCCGCAGCCGGTCGGCGATGTGGATGCGATCGGCCTCGCACAGGTAGCGCGAGGAAACGGGAGGCGGCACCACCGCGTGTATCGGTGATGCCGCCTTGTTCCCGCCGGACGGATTGCGTCCGTTGCGCCAGCGTCTGCCGGTCTTCGGGTTGATCCCGACGATCCGGCACGCTTCCTTGTTGTTCAGTCCCTGCCGCATGAGCTGGGAGTATGCCGCCCGCTCCGCAGAGAGCTTCTTGGCTCCCTGCGGCTTACGGTCGACCCGGACGTCGAAGTCCATCGCACCCCTTGAGCTGGGGTGTTGCAACAACTCCTAGAACCCAAGAATCCGGGCGGGCCTTCGGCGTGTGACGGGTCCGCGGTCAGCGGCGCAGGCCGTAGAGCGGATGCTCCGAGGTGCTGCCCGAGTTGACCACGACGTAGCCGCCCTCGACGGGCCACAGGCCGGCGCTCTCGGACCATCCGGAATGCCAGTACCGGCCGTTGCCGCGGATGGCCACCCGCTCGGCGCTGTCCTTGCCGGTGCGGCCGTCCAGGGTCCACAGCCGCCGTTCCCCGAGTACGGAGAGCCGGGCGCCGGCCGTCGCGGTGAGCGCGGCCGGCTTCTCGCCGAGGCTCTTGGCCCACACCCGCTTCCCGTCCGCGAGGGAGTACCCGGCGAGGCCCGCCGACTCCGTCCTGCCGGGCGCCTGCACGGCCGTCACCAGCGTGTCCCCGACGACGGCGGCGAGCGGCGCCGGCCGGCCGACGTCGACGTACCGGTCGGTGCCGAGGAGGAGGGTGCCGTCCTTGCCGGAGAGCGGGATCACCGCGCGGCCGCGGCCCTGGCCGTCGTAGGAGAGCACGGCGGCGGTGCCGCGTGGGTCGCTCTCCCAGAAGGAGACGACGGCCGGCTCGACGGAGAGCACGGCGAAGGCCTTCGCCGGAGTCTCCACGGGGAGCGCGCCCTCCCAGAGCTGCGCGCCGGTGCGGGCGTCGAGGGACAGCAGCCGGGTGGCGGCCGTGGTGGCGGCGCCGGGCGTGCGGCACTCCTCCAGCATCAGCACCCGTCCGCCGGCCGCCTCGGCGCCCAGCGGGGCGCAGCCCTGTGCGGACTCCCGCTTCCACTGTTCCTGGCCGGCTTCGGCCGACAGGCCCCGTACGGTGCGCTGTTCGGCGACGACCGCGGTGGTGGCGGAAAGGGCCAGGGCGGCGGTGGTTCTGCGCGCGGCTCCGTCGACGGGCTGCTGCCAGCGGATCTTCCCGGTGCCGAGGTCGACGGCGGCGGCGGTGGTGCAGGGCTTGTCGTGGCCGGCGAATCCGACGACGCCCAGGCCGCGCTCCGCGCGGGGGCTCAGGGCGCAGACGCTCTGGCGGGCCGGGGCGGGGAGGGTCCAGAGCTCCTTGCCGTCGCGTGCGGCGTACGCGGTGAGTCCGTCGGTGCGGACGCGGACGACGGTGTCGCCCACCGGCCAGCTGCCGAGTCCCTCGACGGTGTCGGGCGTGTCCTTCGGTACCTGCCAGGCGCGTTCGAGGTGCTCGCCGCGCAGCCACTGGTAGCCGAGCCAGCCGGGCCAGAGCCCGGCGAGCAGCCCGGTCAGGGCGAGGACGCGGACGGTGCGTCCGGTCAGCGCCCCGGCCACGGAGGTGCCGGTGGCGACGAAGGCGACGATGCCGCCGAAGGTGAGGGCGAAGGCGAGGATGAGGACGGACGGCAGGCCCTGCGGGCAGTTGGAGCCCCCGCACCCGCCGCCGGCCTCCCGTTGGAGCGCGGTCCAGCCGAGGCCGTGGAAGAGCACGGCCCAGCCGACGGCGGCCGCGCTCAGGGCTGTGGCGGCCGCTCTGGCCATGGTCGAGAAACGCACAACTGCCCCCCACGAACGTGATCACGTGTTCGCGGGGGACGGTACCTCAGAGGGGTGTGGTTCAGACGACCTGATGGAGCCAGCGGACCGGTGCGCCCTCGCCCGCGTAGCGGAAGGGCTCCAGCTCGTCGTCCCAGGGTTTGCCGAGCAGTTTGGCGATCTCCGCCTCCAGGTCCGTCTCACCGCGCGCGGAGCGGGCGAGGGCGGCGCGGAGCCGGTCCTCGGGGATCAGGATGTCGCCGTGCATGCCGGTGACGGCGTGGAAGATGCCGAGTTCCGGGGTGGAGCTGTAGCGCTCGCCCTCGGCGGTCGGACAGGGTTCGGCGGTCACTTCGAAGCGGAGCAGGTGCCAGCCGCGCAGCGCCGAGGCGAGTTTCGAGGCGGTGCCCGCTTCGGCCTGCCAGGAGAACTCGGCTCTCCAGGTGCCCGGGGAGGCGGGCTGCCGGATCCAGTCGAGGTTCACCCGCACCCCGAGCACGCCCGCAACAGCCCATTCCACGTGCGGGCAGAGCGCGCGCGGCGCGGAATGCACGTACAGAACTCCACGTGTCGTCACCGGGACCTCCAGTGTGGGACGAGGTCGGGAATAATCTCCAGAAAACGGACAGTATGTGACGTGATGTAATGTAACGGAAATTATTTGACATTGCGCTACGGCGCCTGCGGCCGAAACGCCACGGGAAAAAGCTACCGTGCGCCAGGGGTCATGGTGTGACGTACGGTCGCTCCGAAGCCGGTAAACACAGAGCATTCACTCAGCAGGACGCCCCCGTACGGACACGGGGCGACGAGGGAGGACCACCCGATGCGCACCACCGCTCCGAGCCGCACCCTGCGGCGGACCTTCGCGGGCGTGGGCGTGGCGGTGGCCCTGCTGGCCGCGACGGTCACCGCGTGTGACGAAGCCGCCCCGTCGGCCGAGGGCGAGCGGGGGGCGCAGGCCCGGCCCCGCTGGAACACGGCGCCCGCTTCGGTCGCCGCCGTCGGGGACTCCATCACCCGCGGGTTCGACGCCTGTTCGGTGCTGGCCGACTGCCCGGAGGTCTCCTGGGCCACCGGCAGCGACCCCGCGGTGCGCTCGCTGGCCGCCCGGCTGCTGGGGGAGGCGGAGGTGCCCGCGCGCAGCTGGAACTACGCGGTGACGGGCTCGCGCATGGCCGACCTGCCGGGCCAGCTGGCGGCGGCCGCCGCGCACCGGCCCGGCCTGGTCACGGTCATGGTGGGGTCGAACGACGCCTGCCGGCCCACGGCTTCGTCGATGACGCCGGTGGCGGAGTTCCGGGCCGGTTTCGAGCGTTCGCTGCGGGACCTGCGGGCCGCCTCGCCCGATTCCCAGGTGTACGTGTCCTCCGTGCCCGACCTCCAGCGGCTGTGGGAGCAGGGCAAGGACAGTCCGATGGTGCGGCAGATCTGGAAGCTGGGGATCTGTCAGTCGATGCTGGCCGAGCCGCTGTCGGCGGCGGCGGGGGCGACGGCCCGCCGGGAGCAGGTGCGGGCGCGGGTGGTCGAGTACAACGAGGTACTGCGCGAGGTGTGCGCCAAGGACGAGCTGTGCCGCTACGACGGCGGCGCGGTGTTCCAGTACCCCTTCGCGGCGGATCAGTTGAGCCACTGGGACTGGTTCCACCCGGGCAAGGACGGGCAGGCGCGGCTGGCCGAGCTGGCGCACCGACAGGTGACGTCCGCCCAGCCGCCACGTTGACGCCGGTCGGATCCGGCGGACCGGGGGCGGGTGTCAGGGCCCGCCCCCGGGCCGGTCCCGGGGCTGCCGGACGACGGTGATTTCAGGCCACTTCGGCCCCGACGCCCCTCACGGCGTGTCGCACCGTCCGTCGCGCGGCGGGGCGGCTCACAGGTCGAGGGTGACCGTGAGCCGGGTGTCGGTGTGGGAACGGCTCGCGCGGACCTCGTAGGCGCCGCCGATCCGCTGCCAGCCGCGCGTGTCCTCGTCCCAGATCTCGAAGGCCCGGGCGGGCAGCGGGATCACCGCCTCGACGCTCTCGCCGGGGCCCGCCTCGACGCCCGCGAAGGCGGCCAGCCAGCTCGCCGGGCGCTCCGCCCGGTCGGCGAGGGGCGCCAGGTAGACCTGGACGACCTCGCGGCCGGGCCGGGAGCCGGTGTTGGTGAGGCGGACCCGGACGGTGTCGGGGGTGGCCTCCAGGGATTCGTAGGCCCAGTCGGTGTAGCCGAGGCCGTGCCCGAAGGGGTAGGCGGGGCGCACGCCCCGGGCCTCGTAGGCCCGGTAGCCGGTGAGGAGGCCCTCGCGGTACTCCAGGCGCCCGTCGACGGGGACGACCTCGGTGACGGGGGCGTCGGCGAGGGCGGCCGGCCAGGTGGTGGGCAGGCGGCCGCCGGGCTCCGCGTCGCCGAGGAGTACGTCGGCCAGCGCGGCCCCGCCCTCCTGCCCGGGGAACCAGGTCAGGAGCACGGCGGCGACCTCCTCGCGCCACGGGAGTTCCACCGGGGAGCCCGCGTTGACGACGACGACGGTGTTCGGGTTGGCGGCGGCGACGGCGCGGACCAGGTCGTCCTGGCGGCCGGGCAGCGCGAGGTCCTTGCGGTCGAAGCCCTCGGACTCGACCCGCTCGGTGGTGGCGACGACCACGACGGCGGTGTCGGCGGCCCGCGCGGCCTCCGCGGCCTCGGCGATCAGCTCGTCGGGGTCGCGCCGGGGCCCGAGGTGGAGCAGCGAGAACATGACGGCCTTCAGCGGCAGGGCGCTCATGTCGGGGACCTGGTAGGTCAGGGAGACCGCGACGGGCTCGCCTTCGGTGAGGACGGTGCGGGCGCGTTCGCTGGGGGCGCCGAAGAAGGCCTCGAAGGGGTCGGCCTCGGAGCCCATCTCCTGGACGCCCTCCCAGAGCACCTCGCCGCCGACGGCCAGGGTGAAGGCGCCGAGGCCGCGGGTGCCGAAGGCGTGCTCGCCGTTCTCGCGCGGCACGAAGCTGCCGGTGACCTCGATGGAGGCCATCGTCTCGTACGCGGCTCCGGCCGGCAGGTCGTCGCCGATCCACTGCACCTGGCCGCTGGGCAGGGTGCCCTCGCCGAGGACGGCACCGGAGGCGTCCCGGCAGACGGCGCGCAGGGTGAAGCCCTGGCCGGCGGGGGTGAGTTCGTCGCTGGGGTCGGCGCCGACGGTGAAGGTCAGGGCGCCTTCGGGCAGCGCGGCGGTGAGCCCGTCGAGCGGGGACACCACCCGCTCGGGGAAGACGGTGGCGCTGCCGCCGCCGAGGACGCGGGCGTCGCGGGCGGCGGCGCCGAAGAGGGCCACGGTGCGGCCGGCGCCCGCGTCCAGCGGCAGCGCGCCGTCCTCGTTGCGTACGAGGACGAACCCGCGGGTGGCCAGCTCGCAGGCCAGGGCCTGCCCGTCGAGCGGCGCCGGGGGTTCGGTGACCACGGCGGGGGCGCCCTCCAGGAGGCCGACGCGGGCGGCGAGCCGCAGGACGTTGCGTACGGCGGTGTCGACGGCGGACTCGGGGACCTCCCCGGCGCGGACGGCGGCGGCGAGGGCGGGGCCGTGGACGGTCGTGGGGCCGGGCATGGCCACGTCGAGGCCGCCGAGGATGCCGCCGGTGGTGGAGCGGGCGGCCATCCAGTCGGAGACGTTGCAGCCGTCGAAGCCCCACTCGGCGCGCAGGACCTCGTTCACCAGGTACTGGTGCTCGGTCATGGTGGTGCCGTTGACCCGGTTGTAGGCGGTCATGATGCCCCAGGGGCGGGCATGGGCGACGATCGCCTCGAAGGGGGCGAGGTACATCTCACGCAGCGGACGCGGGGCGATGACCGAGTCGACGGTGAAGCGTTCCGTCTCGGCATCGTTGCCGACGAAGTGCTTGACAGTGGTACCGACCCCGCCGTCCTGGACCCCGTTGACGTAGCCGCTGCCGACGACGCCGGTGAGGTACGGGTCCTCGGAGTAGCACTCGAAGTGCCGCCCGCCCAGCGGGGAGCGGTGCAGGTTGACGGTGGGGGCGAGGAGGACGTGGACGCCCTTGCGGCGGGCCTCCTGGGCGAGGAGCCGCCCTGCGCGGCGGGCGAGGCCCGGGTCCCAGGCGGCGGCGAGGGCCGTCGGGGAGGGCAGGGCGACGGAGGGGTCGTCGGCGCTCCAGCGCACGCCCCGGACCCCGACGGGGCCGTCGGACATGACCAGGGAGCCCAGTCCGATCGCGGGGACGGCGGGCAGGGACCACATGTCCTGGCCGGCCAGGAGGCGGGTCTTGGTGTCGAGATCCAGCTTGCCCAGTGCCGTTTCCACGGCGTCCTCGCGGACCTGGTCGCGGGCCTGATCGGCGTCGGTCACGGCCGTGCCTCCTCATCGGTGCGGTGTGGCCCCATGGTGGACCCGCTCCCTGTAGAACGGTAGGGTTCGTTATGTGTTCGTGATGCATCGATGCCGTACGGTCCTGCTGGCGGGGTGCGGCCGGGATGCGAGCGGAAGGGGTACCGGGCGATGGCCAGGGCGAAGAGCGAGGAACGGCGCGGCGAGATCGTCCGCGCGGCGGTCGAGGTGATCGCGGAGCGCGGCTACCGGGGTGCGTCCCTGGGCTCCGTCGCCGAACGCGTGGGCCTGACCCAGCAGGGGCTGCTGCACTACTTCCCGACCAAGGAGACCCTGCTCGTCGCGGTCCTGGAGGAACGCGACCGCTGGGACACGGGCGGGGGCTCGCGCGCCTCCGCCGGCACCTGGCGCCTCGACCTGCTGGCCTCCCTGGTGGAGTACAACGCCATGCGCCCGGGCATCGTGCAGACCTTCTCGGCGCTGCTCGGCGAGAGCGTCACCGACGGACATCCGGCCCGGGAGTTCTTCACCGAGCGCTACGCGCAGGTCCGCGGGGAGATGGCCGCCGTCCTGCGCGCCGAGTTCGGCGAGCGGCTGCCCTCCGGGCTCACCCCGGAGCAGGCCGCCCCGCTGCTGACGGCGGTGATGGACGGGCTCCAGTACCAGTGGCTCCTCGCCCCGGAATCGGTGGACATGCCCGCCGCCTTCCGCTCCTTCCTCACCCTGCTGCGGGGCCCCGGCGCGTAGTCTCGCGAACCGGCCGGGCATGCTTTCCCCGGGCGCCAACCGGGGGGAGACGCAATGGAGTCGGAGCGGGAACGGCCGGAGAAGAAGGTCGCGTGGTCGGAGCTGTTCTTCGACCTGGTACTGGTCTTCGCCGTCACACAGGTGTCGGCGCTGCTGCACCACGACCACGGCTGGGCGGGCACCGGCCGGGCCCTGATCGTCTTCGTCCCCGTGTACTGGGTGTGGGTCGGCAACACCGTGCGCGCCAACACCACCGACGCGGACGAACCGCTGAACCGGCTCGCACTCTTCGCCGCCGGACTGTGCGGCCTGATGATGGCCCTGGCCGTGCCGGAGGCCTTCGGGGACCGCGGGCTCCTGTTCGCCGGGGCCTACTTCGTCGCCCGCCTGGTGCTCGCCGCGGTCGCGCACGCCCGCAGCAGGCGCCTGACGCCGACGCCGGTGACCCTGTCGGTGCTGATCAGCGGCCCGCTGCTGCTGACCGGTGCCTTCCTGGAGGGCGGCACCCGGATCTGGCTGTGGGCGCTGGCCGCCGCCGTGGACCTGGCCGCGCCCCGGCTGACGCGCCGGAACATGATGCGGCTGAACTTCGACCCGGGGCATCTCGCCGAGCGGTTCGGGCTGTTCGTGATGATCGCGCTGGGCGAGTCGATCGTGGCGGTGGGCGCCCCCGTGGCGACCTCGCCGGAGCTCGGCGCCGGCTCCCTGACGGCCGTGGCCGTGGCCTTCGTCCTGGTGTGCAGCCTGTGGTGGGTGTACTTCCACCTGGCCGCGAGCGCGGTCCGGCACGGGCTGGAGACCGCCGCCGAACGGGCCGACGTGGCCCGGCAGGTCCTCTCGTACGGGCACCTCTCGCTGATCGCCTCGATCATCGCGGTGGCCGTCGGCATGGCCGAGGCCGTCGCCCACCCGGGCGAGCGGCTCCCGCTCGGGGTCGCCGCCCTCCTCTACGGGGGCTGCACCCTCTACCTCGCCACCTTCGGGTACACCCGCTGGCACCTGTTCCGCTCGTGGTCGGTGACCCGGCTGGTGGCGGCGGCCGCCGTGCTGCTCCTGCTGCCCGTGGCCGCGGTGCTGCCGTCGCTGGGCGCGCTGGTCCTGCTGACGGCGGCGGTCACCGTCCTCAACCTGACGGAGCTGCGCCTCGTCCGCGCCGGCGGCACCCTGCCCGGCGACCTCGCACGGGCGGACTCCACGGCGCGGTAGGACCGCGGCCGGGCGGGCCCGGAGGCGTTTCAGCAGGTCAGAGGAGCGAGACGAGGCACCGCCGGGGGCGGAGGGGGCGCACGGCGGGGCGCAGGGCGGAGCATGTGGACAGGTCGGCGACCCCGAAGCGGACAGCATGGTGTCCGATCTGATCGACAACCGGGAGGTCGACGGGGTCAACGCCCTCTTCCGGACGATCGGTTCCCTCGGCCCCGGCCAGGACCTGTCCGAACTGCCGCCCCGGCTGCCAGGACGACCAGCCGCAGATGCGCCAGGAGCTCGACGACGACCGCTGACCCGCCGGGGTCACAAGCCCGACGCCCGCCGTCCGGCCCTCCCCCGGTCCGCCCGGGAGGGGCCGCCGGCGGGCTGGCATCCTGAACGCATGAAAATCGCCGCCGCGCAGCTGACCTGCGCTCCCGCCGAGGTCTCCGTCAACGCCGCCCGCGCCGCCGCGCTCGCCGCACGGGCCCGTGAACAGGGGGCGGAGCTGGTGGTGTTCCCCGAGCTCACGCTCACCGGGTACGAGCTGGAGCCGCTGGCGCAGGATCCCGGTCTGTGGCTGGCCGACGCCGAGGACCCCCGCCTGGACGGGCTGCGCTCCACCGGCACGGCGACCGCCGTCAACGTCGCGCTGCGCACCGGCGGGCCGCTGCCCGCCATCGCGACGCTGGTGTACGACGCGGACGGCGCGCACGTGACGACGTACGCGAAGCACCACCTCTTCGAGCACGAGCAGGGCGCCTTCGCCGCGGGCACCGGCGACGGGCGCTTCGAACTGGGCGGGATCCGCTTCTCGCTGGCGGTCTGCTACGACAACCACTTCCCGGAGCTGACCGGCCGGGCCGCGGCCGACGGCTGCCGGGTGCACCTGGCGAGCTCCCTGTACGGCACGGGCGGCGGCATCGCCGAGCGGGCGAGCATCTACCCGGGGATCGCGAAGGAGCACGGCATGTACGTGGTCCTCGCCAACCACGTGGGACCCGCGGGCCCGTGGACGGGCTGCGGAGGCGCGGCCGTGTGGGGCCCGGGCGGCGAGCTGCTGGCCGAGGCCGACGACCGCACCCCGGGCGTGGTGACGGCCGAGGTGAGCGCCGGCTGAGCCCCGCTCAGGCGGAGTCGGGGAGCAGGTACTTGGTGCCCCACTGGCCGAGGGACTCCAGGGCCGTGTTCAGGTCCTGGCCGAGCGGGGTCAGGGAGTACTCCACGCGCGGCGGGACCTCGTCGTAGACCTCGCGGTGGACGATGCCGTCCGCCTCCAGCTCCCGCAGCTGCACGGCGAGCACCTTCTCCGACACCCCCGGGACCAGTCGGCGCAGTTCGCCGAAGCGGCGCGGGCGCTGCTCCAACTCCCACAAGAGGGAGACCTTCCACTTGCCGTCGATCACCGACATCGCCGCCGCGATCCCGCAGTGGTCCGCCCCCGGCCTTCGTGTCACCGCCACCGCACACCCCTCCCACCTGCTCGCTCACCTCGGGGTAACCACCCACTCCGAAGTGCGTACTTGAGCGCTTCACCGCCTGCCACCAGGCTAAACGGCATGACCGACACACACCTGACGAAGCGCCCGCTCACCCTCCTCGGACTCGGCGACATGGGCACCGCCCTCGCCCGTACCTGGCTCGCCGCCGGACACCCCCTGACCGTCTGGAACCGCACCGCCGCCAAGGCGCGGCCCCTGGAGGCCGAAGGCGCCGCCGTCGCCGCCACCGTCGCCGAGGCGGTCGCGGCGAACGGCCTGGTCGTGCTGTGCCTGCTGGACGACGCCAGCGTCGGCTCCGCCCTGGAGGGCGTCGACCTGACCGGCAAGGACCTGGTCAACCTCACCACCGGCACCCCGGCCGAGGGCCGGGCGCGGGCGGCTTGGGCGCAGGAGCGCGGGGCCCGGTTCGTGGACGCCGGGATCATGGCCACGCCGGACATGATCGGTGTGCCCGAGGCCGGCGGGTACGTCTTCCACAGCGGCTCCCGCGCCCTCTTCGAGACCCACCGGGAGGTGCTGGAGGTCCCGGCCGGAGCCCGCTTCGTCGGCGAGGACCCGGGGCACGCGGCCCTGCACGACGTGGCGCTGCTGAGCGCGATGTACGGGCTGTTCGCCGGGATCTCGCACGCCTACGCGCTGATCGAGGGCGAGGACATCGCGCCGAAGGACCTGTCCCCGCTGCTGTCCGAGTGGCTGGGCGCCATGGGCTTCTTCGCCGGGATCGCCGCCGAGCGGCTGACCTCCCGGGACCTCACCACCGGGGTGGTGTCCAGCCTGGCCATGCAGGTCGCGGGGAGCGGCACCCTGGTCCGCACCGCCGCCGAGCAGGGCGTCAGCACCGAGCTGATCTCCCCGTACCTGGACCTGATGCGGGAGCGGCTGGAGGCCGACCCGGCCCGGCACGGCGGGGAGGACACGGTCGGGGTGATCGGCCTGCTGCGGCGCGACGCCGCGTAGCCCGCGCCCCGGCCGGGTGCGGTCCTACGGGAACGAGGGCGGGGGCGGACCGAAACCGGGGGCCGGGGCCGCGGGGGCCTGCCCCTGGCCCGGGGCCCACCCGCCGGCGTTCTCCGAGCCCGGCCGGGCGCCCTGCTCGCTCTCCCGGCCGGTGTCCTGCTCGGCCTCGGCCTCCGCCTCGGCCCCGTCCTCCCGGTCGCCGTTCTCGCCGGTCAGCTCGCGCGCCATCAGGGTCGCCCCCGCCACCGCGCCCGGCATCAGGAACACGGCGACCAGCGGGACCAGGAACACCAGCACGAGCGGCACGCCGAAGCCCAGCGCCAGGGCCCGGCGCCCGCGCAGCAGCCGCAGCTGCTCGTCGAGGTCCACCCGGCGCCGCTGGAGGGCGACGGAGGTGAGCTCTTGGGCCAGGAAGAAGCCGGAGACGCAGAACCCGATCGCCGGGACCACGGTCTGCCCGATCACCGGGATGAACCCGAGGGCGAACAGCAGGATCCCGTAGAACACCACCCGCACCAGCAGCCTCAGGCTGTCCCGGGCGGAGATCCACAGGTCCTCCCACAGCGAGCGTCCCGACTCCGGGACCTCGCCGCCCTCGCTGCGGTCGACCTGCTCCGAGAGGGACTCGTAGAACGGCTGGCCCACCAGCAGGGTCACCGCGGTGAAGGTGATCACCGAGAGGAAGAGCCCGAGGGAGAAGACCAGCGCCGTCAGGAAGCCCCGGAACAGCCCGAGCCAGGGCGAGGACCAGTCCGAGGCGAACGGCGTCGCCCAGGTGGTGAAGTCGTCGGCGCCGTAGAACAGACCGGTCAGTGCCGCGACGTACAGCACCAGTGCGACCAGCCCCGGCAGCAGGCCGAAGCCCAGCCAGCGACCGTTCCCGAACACCCATCTCTGTCCGGCCAGCAAGTACCGGAAGCCCCCCGCAAGATCACGCATGGGGGCAGTTTACGGCGAAGGCCGCACCCCTCGGGAGGGGTGCGGCCTTCGCACGGGCGCGCCCGGGGGCGCGGCCTGGGTCAGTGCGCTCAGACAGCGAGCTCGACCGTGATGTTGCCGCGGGTCGCCTTGGAGTACGGGCAGACCTGGTGGGCCTTCTCGATCAGGTCCTTGGCGGTGGCGGCGTCCACGTTCGGGATCGAGGCGGAGATCTTGACGATCAGGCCGAAGCCCTCGTCGTTCTTGCCGATGCCGACCTCGGCGGTGACGGTGGAGCCGGAGATGTCGGCGTTCTCGTTCTTCGCGACGACACCCAGGGCGCCCTGGAAGCAGGCGCTGTAGCCGGCGGCGAACAGCTGCTCCGGGTTGGTGCCGGCGCCGCTGCCACCGAGCTCCTTCGGCGGGTTCACGACGACGTCGAGCTGACCGTCGTTGGTGGCGACTCGGCCGTCACGGCCGTTCTCGGCGGTGGCGACAGCGGTGTACGCGACGTCGGACTGCGTGATGGACATGAAGAAAATCCTCCAGATGAATCGCCGTGACTCGCGCCCACGATCACGACGGTGTGGAGTGAGCCTAACCGGTGAAAGAAACGATCATCTTTCCGGTGTTCTCGCCGCGCAGCATTCCGAGGAAGGCGTCGGTGGCGTTCTCGACGCCCTCGACGACCGTCTCGTCGTAGCGCAGCTCGCCCGAGGAGAGCCAGCCGGCGACGTCCTCGACGAACTGCTGCTGGAGTCCGGCGTGGTCGCCGACCAGGATGCCCTGGAGGCGCAGGCGCTTGCCGATGACCATCATCAGGTTGCGCGGACCGGGGGCGGCCTCGGTGTCGTTGTAGCCCGCGATGGCCCCGCACAGGGTGGCCCGGCCGTGCACCTTCAGGGAGGAGATGGCGGCTTCGAGGTGGTCCCCGCCGACGTTGTCGAAGTAGACGTCGATGCCCTCGGGGGCGGAGTCCCGCAGCTGCTCGGCGACGGGGCCGTTCTTGTAGTTGAAGGCGGCGTCGAAGCCGTACTTCTCCGTGAGGAGCGTCACCTTCTCGTCCGAACCGGCGGAGCCGATCACCCGGGACGCGCCCTTGATCTTCGCGAACTGCCCGACGAGGCTGCCGACCGCGCCCGCCGCGCCCGAGACGAAGACGGCGTCGCCCTCCTTGAAGGAGGCGACCTCGAAGAGTCCGGCGTAGGCGGTCAGGCCCGGCATGCCGAGGACGCCGAGGTAGGCGGAGAGCGGGGCGAGGGAGGCGTCGACCTTGGTGGCGAACTTCGCGTCGAGGTCCGCGTACTCGCGCCAGCCCAGGTGGTGCAGGACGTGGTCGCCGACCTCGAAGCCCTCGGCGGCGGAGGCGACGACCTCGCCGACCGCACCGCCCTGCATCGGCTCGTCGAGCTGGAAGGGCGGGATGTAGGACTTCGCGTCGTTCATCCGGCCGCGCATGTACGGGTCCACGGACATGTGCAGGTTGCGGACCAGGATCCGGCCGGGGGCGGGCTCGGCGGAGACGGGAACCTCGCGCAGGGCGAAGTCCTCGGCGACGGGCCAGCCCTGCGGGCGGCGGACGAGGTGCCACTCACGGCTGACGGCGGGGATCTGAGACATGCGGTGCTCCTGAGCGGGAAGACGGTGCGCGAGGCAAATTGCTTCACGACATGAAACAACCATGCTCCTGGATATTTCATGTTGTCAAGTAAATGGGTACTCTGGTTCCATGCCCAGTCGCCGCGCAGACCCAGTGACCGCCGAGGTCGTCGAGCTCATCGGCGACGTCGTGGCCCGCTACCACATGGAGTACGAGGACGCCGCCGCCCGGCACCAGCTCACCGGAGCCCAGGCCAGGGTGCTCACCCTGCTGGCGCTGGAGCCGCTGCCCATGCGCCGCATCGCGCGCAAGCTGCGCTGCGAGCCCTCGAACGTGACCGGCATCATCGACCGGCTGGAGGGCCGCGGCCTGGTCGCACGCCACCCGGACCCGGCGGACCGCCGGGTGAAACTGGCCGCGCCGACGGAGGAGGGCCTGCGGACGGCGGAGCGGCTGCGCGAGTCGCTGGACTTCGCGCGCGAACCCCTCGCCGGCCTCACGGGCGAGGAGCGCACGGCCCTGCGGGACCTGCTCAGGCGCATGCTGGCCTGAGCCTCCCGTCAGGAGGGGATCCCGCGCGTCAGCAGAAGATCCAGAACACGCACGTCTCGGTCGGGCTGGGCGTGGGCTTCGGCTTGCCCGGCTTGGCCTTCGTCGGGGTCGGCTGCGGGGTCTGCCCCGGCTTCGCCGTGCCGGTGGGGCCCGGCGCGGGCTGCCCCGACTTCGGGGGCTGTACGGCTCCCCCGCCCGCGGTAGCGCTCTGCGAGGGCCCCGCCTTCCCGGAGGCGGAGGCACTCGCCCCCGGCCCGGCCGTCGCGGTCCCGGTGGCCGCCCCGGGCCCGGCCTTCTTCGCCGCCCCGCCTCCCGCCTTCGCCGACGGCAGCGCGGAGGGCGCCGCGGGCCCGTCGCTGGGCAGCGGGTCCGGCTGCTTCGGGCCGGCGTCGTCGGTCAGCACCACCTCGGCCGCCCGGTCGACGCCCTCGCCGTCACTGACGATCCGGGCCACCGCGATCGAGCCCCCGGCCGCCAGCACCAGCCCGAGGCCGACGGACAGCACGGTCCGGCGGGTCCGGCGCTGCGCGTCGGCGCGTCTTCGGGTCCCGGCGCGGCCGCCCTCGGCGGGGCCGGACAGCACGACGAGGGAGTCGGCGAACACCTCGGCCAGCGGTGGCTGCGGCGCGGGTCCGGGGGACGCGGCGGTGGGAGCGAGCGGCACCAGGTACTCGGCCGCGGTCCCGCAGCCGGCGCACGCGAGCGCTCCGTTGAGGTGTCTCTGGCAGGCGGGGCAGTAGTTCATGGCGCCCGCAGGCTACGTGGTCCCCGGCAACATCCGTATTCCGGGAACGTAAGGATCCTGTGTGGAAACCCCGTGTGGAATCGTGGCCTCCATGACTGCGACCCCGCGTCCCGGTGCCCTCGGAGCCTTCGGGCCGGCCGCCTTCCAGCTGGTGCTGCTGCGCCGGATGGCGGACTTCCAGCCGGACCTCGCCGAGGAGGCCCGGCTGCGTCTGGGCGCCACCCTGGCCGAGCAGCGGGAGGCCAACCGGCGCTGGCAGGCGATGGTCCGCTCCCCCCGCTCCCGGGGCGCCCTGGCCCGCTACCGGTCGGTACTGGGCCCGCCCGCGTCCGCCGCGCGGCGCCGGATCGGGGACCTGGAGTGCGAGGCCCTGCTGTGGCCGGTGCCGCTCTGGCCGGAGCTGCGCTTCGAGGTGCTGGCCGCGCCGGACGGGGCGGTGTGGAACGAGTGGCTGGTGCGGGCCCCGGGCGCGCGGGGCCCCGTACTGGAGACGGCCGCGGACCTGCGGCCCTGGTCGGCGACGGTCGACGAGGTGGCCCGCGCCTTCGCGCCGGCCCGGCCGATGGAGGGCACGGCGCCGACGCGCTGGCGCCTCGCGTTCACGGCCTCGGGGAGCCCGCTGGTGGCGGAGTTCACGTACGGGCTGCTCCAGCGGGTGTCCCCGTACTCGGCTCTCTAGTGCTGTGGCCGGAAAGGTTTGCCGGGTCGCGGTGTCCGGTGCGGTGCCTCGCAAGGCGGAGGGCCGCCGCTCGTACTGGACGTACTCGGGTGGTCCGACAACGCGGCGAGGTGCCGTGCCGGGCGCCGCGACACGGTGAACCTTTCCGGCCACAGCACTAGGAGGCGAGGAAGGCCCGGACTCCGGCCGAGGTGGCCTCGTCGCCGAGCAGGTCGTTGTGGCCCAGGCAGCCGACCGGCGCGTTCGCGGCCCCGGAGAGCGGGACGCTGCTGTCCGGGTTGACCACCTCGTCGCACTCCGACCAGAAGGTCGCGTACTTCACCGCGCCGGGGGTCTCGTCCCCGGAGGCCAGGTTCTTCACCACGTACGAACCGGGGGTCATGTCCCGGCACGCCTGGTCCCACAGGGCGCACGCCCAGGCGGTGGAGGTGCCGTGGTTGGGGCCGGCCAGGGAGACCCAGTGGCCGACGGCCTCCGCCCCGCCGCCGTACTTCACGTACCAGCGGCTGACGAGGGAGCCGAAGGAGTGGCCCACCAGGTCGACGCGGGTGGCGCCGGTCTGCCGGCGGACCTCGTCGACGTAGGCCGCGAGCCGGGCGGAGAGCACCTCGTTGACGGACTGGTGGGTGTCGTAACCCCAGGAGAAGAGCTCCGAGTCGGTGTACCCGCCGGCCCGCAGGTCCTCGCGCAGGGAGCCCCAGACGCCGGGGTCGGCGTTGTAGCCGTGGACGAGGATCACGGGATTGCGGGGTGTCGCCCGCCCGGCGGCCTGGGCATGGGCCGGCAGAGGCGCGAGAAGGGTGAGGCAGAGGGTCAGGAGGGCCAGAAGATTCTGGCGGGGCGTCAGCATCAGGTCCCCTTTACCTTGTTACGCGCGAGTAGCGCGGACGGTGCGCGCATCGTGGTGCCTGTCGGTACAGAAATCCACCCCCGTGCAGCACCCGTGACCCGTGCGGCACACCCCGGCCGGAGCATTTCAACGGGCGATATGGCCCATTTACCCGAGAAGATATGAATTGCGACCGGCAGCCGCCGGTCTTCTTGCGTCAGCGCTCTCGGGAGGATCTGCCGTGACCGTCAGTCTTGAGCAGTTGCGCCGCTGCCACGTCGCCGTCGACCTGGGAGCCGCCAGGACCCGCGTGTACGTCAAGGGAGCCGGGCTCGTCGTCGACGAGCCCAGCGTCGCCGCGGTGAACACCCGCACCGGCGCGCTCATCGCCGTCGGCTCCTTCGCCGAACGGATGACCGGCCGCACGCCCGACTACATCCGGGTCGTACGCCCCGTCTCCGGCGGCACCGTCGTCGACATCGAGATGGCCCAGCGGATGCTGCGTCACCTCCTCGGCGAGAAGCTGCGGCGCGCCCTGCGCCGCAAGCCCCGGCTGCGCGCCGCCGCCTGCACCCCGCACGACGCCGACCCGCTGGCCCAGCGCGCGACGGTGGAGACCCTGGCCGGCCTCGGCGCCCGCCGCGTCGAGCTGGTCGACACCCTGATCGCGGCGGCCGTCGGCTGCGGCCTGCCCGTGGAGCAGCCGACCGCGACGATGATCATGGTGTGCGGGGCGGCGGCGACCCAGGTGGCGGTGCTCTCCCTCGGCTCGATCGTCACCGCCGAGCGGATCCCGATCGGCGGCGAGGCCATCGACCACGCGGTGGTCCAGCACCTGCGCCACGCGCACGAGCTGATGCTGCCCAGCCAGGCCGTCCGCCCCCTCCAGCTGGCCCTGCACGGCAACGGCATCACCGCCGAGGGCCCGGCCTCCACCCTGATCCACGGACGGGACGTGGCCACCGGCCTCGCCCGCTCCGTCCAGGTGAACACCGCCGCCGTACGGGACGCGATCCACACCCCGCTGACCGCCGTCATCGACGGCATCGGCAAGATCCTGCGCGAGTGCCCGCCCGACCTGGTCGCGGACCTCACCGACCGGGGGATCATGATGGTGGGAGGCAGCGCACTGCTGCCGGGGCTGGACCAGATGCTGCGGGACGCGACCGGAATGCCCGTGGCCATCGCGGAACGGCCGGACGTGTGCGCCGTGCTGGGTCTCGGCGCGATGCTCGAAGGGAAGATCGCCCCCATGGTCCTCAACCCGCTGGCCGAATGAGGCGGGACCCCGCGCGGTCCGCGCCGGCTCCGGCGGCCCCTTCGGCTCCTTCGGCTCCGGAGCCGGCCGAGCCGTCGAGCCTGCCCGTGCTGCTGGAGGCCGTCCTCAGCGTCGGCTCCGACCTGGAGCTGCGGACCACCCTCCAGCACATCGTGGAGTCCGCCGCCGAGCTGTGCGCGGCGCGGTACGGAGCGCTCGGGGTCGTCGACCCCGAGCGCGTCCGGCTGACGGAGCTCTTCACCGCCGGGCTGACCGACGCCGAACGGGCCGCGATCGGGCGGCTGCCGGACGGGCGCAGCGGGGTGCTCGGCGCGCTGATCGGCGACCCGCGCCCGCTGCTGCTCGACGACCTCACCCAGGACCCCCGCTCGGTGGGCTTCCCGCCCGGCCACCCGCCGATGCGCAGCTTCCTGGGCGTGCCGATCCGGGTGCACACCGAGGTGTTCGGGAACCTCTACCTCACCGAGAAGCGCGGCGGCGCCGACTTCACGGAGGAGGACCTCGCCCTGGTGCGCGTCCTCGCCTCGCAGGCGGGGATAGCGATCGGCAACGCCCGGCTCTACGAGACCGCGCGCCGCCGGGAGCGCTGGATCGAGGGCGCCGCCGCCGTGACGACCACCCTGCTGGCCGGGAGCCCGGCGGCCGACGCCCTGATGTGCGTGGCCGAACGGGCCCGGCTGCTGGCCGACGCGGCGGCCGGGGTCGTCCTCCAGCCGACCCCGGAGGGCGGCATGGAGATCGTGGCCGCCTCCACGCACGGGGACCCCGGGGACCTGGTCGGGACGGCCATCGCGCCGGGCTCCCCCGTCCTGGAGCAACTCCTCGGCGGCGAGCCGGTCTTCATAGAGGACTCCGCGACCGACCCCCGGATGACCACGCACGTACGGGAACGCTTCGGCCCGAGCATGATGCTCCCCCTCCAGAGCGGCGGGCAGCTCATCGGCACCCTGGCGCTGCCGCGCGCCCGGGGCGGTCCCGCGTACGACGCGGTGGACCGGCTGCTGGCCTCGCAGTTCGCCTCGCAGGCCGCGCTGGCCCTCGTCCTGGCGGACGCGCAGCACGACCGGGAGCAGCTGGCCGTCTACGAGGACCGCGACCGCATCGCCCGCGACCTGCACGACCTGGTGGTCCAGCGGCTGTTCGCGACGGAGATGATGCTGGAGTCCACCCGCCGCCGCTCCTCGAACGCGCCCTCCGGCGACACCGTGGGCGAGGAACTGAGCCGGGCCGTCGACGAGCTGGACTCCACGATCCAGGAGGTCCGCACGGCCATCTTCGCCCTCCAGCAGCCGCCGACGGACGCCCCGACGACGTTCCGCGGGCGGGTCCTGCGCGAGACGGGCGGCGCGGCGGTGCTGCTGGGCTTCCAGCCGTCGGTGCACTTCGCGGGCGCGGTGGACGCCCTGCTCCCGGACCAGGTCACCGCCGACCTGCTCGCGGCCCTGCGCGGCGCCCTGGCGGCGGCCCACCGCCGGAGCGAGGTCACCGCGATCGAGGTCGAGATCGACGCGACGGCCTCCCGGGTCCGCCTCACCGTCTCCGACGACGGCCGCACGGACTCCGGCACCCACGGCACGACCCTGACGTGGGAATCAGCCCTCTAGCCCAGGGGTATCCAGCCCCTCCGGCGTTTGAGGAGCGGGGGTCCGGGGGCTGGCCCCCGGCAACGCACCCGCACCCGAACAACCAGGCCCGCCCTCATCCAGCCCCGCCGGCGTTTGAGGCGCGGGAGCCCGGGGGCCGGCCCCCGGCAGGGGTTCGGCACCCCGGGGTAACACCCTAGGGTGAGGCCGTGACGACCCGCCTCTCGGCCCGCGCGGCCATCGCAACCCTCACCGACCCCGGCAGCTTCGCCGAACTCCCCGCCCCCCGCAGGGAGTCCCCGGACGACGGCCCCATCGGCTGGGCGGGCTACGACGCCTCCCGCGCCCGCGCCACCGCCCGCACCGGTGAGGCGGAGTCCGTCGTCACCGGCACCGCCCTCATCGGTGGCCGCCCGGCCACCGTGATCTCCTTCGAGTTCGGCTTCCTCGGCGGGTCCCTCGGCGAACGCACCGGAGACCGGCTCGAAGCCGCGTACAGCCATGCTCGCGAACACCGCCTGCCCCTGGTGTCCTTGATCGCCACCGGCGGTTCCCGGATGCAGGAGGGGATGCTCGCGCTGACGCAGCTCCAGCGCGTGGCCCGCCAGTGCGTGCTGACCCGGGCCGCCGGGCTCCCGCAGATCGCGGTGCTGCGCGATCCGACGACCGGCGGCGGCTGGGCCACCCTCGGCGCGGGCGCCGACGTGGTGCTGGCGCTGCCCGGGGCGCAGGTCGGCTTCGCGGGGTCCCGGGTGCGGCCCGCCGACGCCGATCCCGCGGCGTACACCGCCGAGGGCCAGTACGCGGCCGGGCACGTCGACGCCGTCGTCCCCGCCCCGGAGCTGCCGGGTGTGCTCGGGGACTGGCTGCGGGTGCTGGCCGCGCCCCGCGCCCGTACCGCCGTCGAGCCCCCGGCCGCACTGGCCGACGTAGCGGCTCCGCGGAGCGGCTGGGACGCGGTCCGGCAGGCCCGGCACCCGGACCGGCCGCGCGCGGAGGCGTACCTGGAGGCGTACTTCTCGCTGCGGCTCCCGCTGCGCGGGGACCGGGCCGGCGCCGCCGACCCGGGGATGCTGTGCGGGTTCGGGCTCCGCGAGGGCCGGGCGGTGGCGTACGCGGCCCAGTGCGGCACCGCCACCCGCCCGGCGGGCTACCGCACGGCCGCCCGCGTGATCCGTCTCGCCGACCGGCTCGGGATCCCGGTGCTCACCCTGGTGGACACCCCCGGCGCGGCCAACGACGCCGCCGCCGAGCACGCCGGCGCGGGCGCGTCCATCGCCGACACCTTCGCGGCGGTCGCGGCGGCCACGGTCCCGGTGACGACCCTGCTGATCGGCGAGGGCGGCTCGGGCGGGGCGCTCGCGCTGGCCGCGCCGGGGAACACCTGGGTGACCCCGGACAGCTACTTCTCCGTCATCGCCCCGGAACTGGCGGCGGCCATCCTCAAGCGCCCCGCCGAGGAGGCCCCCGCCACCGCCGACCAGCTGCGCATCCGCCCCCAGGACCTGGTGGCCCTGGGGGTGGCGCGGGGCGTGGTCGCCCCGGAGCCCAAGGGTTAGTGCTGCGACCGGCGCGGCAGCTTCACGTCGACCGAGTACAGGCGGGTGATCTGCTGCGGGAACTCGTTGTCGTCGCTGGCGAGCAGCAGCCGCACCCGCTCGAGCCCCTCGTGATCGACGGCAACCATCCCTTCCCCGTTGTCGACGAGCGGGTGGTTCTGCGGCAACTTCGAGGGTGCGCCGAGCGTCGGGCAGTCGTTGAGGTCCCCGATGGGCGTCTTGCGGGCGAGCCGCAGCCCCCGGCCCTCGGTCAGCGTCTCCACCTTCGAGGTGTCGTCGGCGCCGAGAGGGTCGGCGACGTAGAGCCGGACCGTGATGGCGAACTCGCGGGTGAAGCCGCGCTCCAGCACGATCAGCCGGCCGTCGCGGGTCGGGGCGAGCTCGACGAGGCCGTGGCCCGCGTCGACGGGGTAGGCGTACTGCTTGCCGAGGACGAACTCGCCGTTCGCGCGCCGCTCCCAGGTCTGAATCCGCTGGAGGGTGCGGCCCTGCGTGTCCTTGCCGTCGCCGGCCAGCACTCCTTCCACGCCCGCGACCAGGGTGTGGCCGCCGGGCAGCAGCGTGAGCGATTCGAAGGTCTGGTTGACGGTGGCCCGGCCTTCGGGGGCGAGCTTGAAGGCGGGCGGGACGGGGAGGGCGGCGAGGACCTGGCCGGTCCGGCTGTAACGGCGGATCGCGGGCGTGGTCTCGTCGGTGACGAGGTAGGTGCCGTCGCGGTCGACGACGACGCCCTCCGAGTCGACGGCCTTCCCCGCGCCGTCCGTCAGGGGCAGCCGCGCGGTGGCCGTGGCGGCCGGGGTGTCCCCGCGGGCCACCTTCAGCTCGTACAGGGCCGACTTGTCGGAGATCGCGGCGACCGTGCCGTCGCGGTCGAGCGCGAGCCCGGAGATGCCGCCGACCAGCGCCTGCGCCTGTGCCTACGCCTGCGGCGTGCGGGCGTCGTACCGGGCGAAGGCCCGCCAGCGCGCGGCCAGCAGCCCCACCACCAGGACGCAGGCGAGCCCCCCGCCCGTGATGGCGACGGCCGGTGACGTGAGGTCGGCGGCGGTCCCGGCGAGGAAGTCCCCGAGCCGGGGCCCGCCCGCGACGACCACGATGAAGACGCCCTGGAGCCGGCCGCGCATCCCGTCCGGGGTCGCGGCCTGGAGCATGGTGGTGCGGAACACCATCGAGACGGTGTCGCTCGCTCCGGCCAGGGCGAGGAAGAACAGGCCGACCCAGAGGTTGCGGGTCAGCCCGAAGACGGCGACGGCCAGCCCCCACGAGGCGACGGAGAGCAGGATCGCCAGCCCGTGCCGCCGGATCCGCCCCTGCCAGCCGGAGAACAGCCCGCCGAGCAGCGCCCCCACGGCGGGCGCGGCGACGAGCAGGCCGACCGTCCGCGCGTCTCCTCCGTACCAGAGCACGGCGACGGCCGGGAACAGCGCCCGCGGCTGGGCCAGCACCATGGCGGCCAGGTCGGAGAAGAAGGTCATCCGGATGTTGGGCCGGGTGCCGAGGAAGCGCAGCCCGTCCAGGACGGAGGCCCGCCCCTGGCGCCCCTCCGGCAGCATCGAGGGCAGCCGCCACATGGCGTAGAGGGCGGCGGCGAAGGTCACCGCGTCGATCAGGTATGCCGCCTGGTAGCCCCACCAGCCGACGATCAGCCCGCCGAGCACCGGGCCGGCCGTGATCCCGGAGGTCATGCTGACCGAGTTCAGCGCGTTGGCGGCGGGCAGCTGCTCGGGCGGCAGCAGGCGCGGGATCATGGCCGACCGGGCGGGCCCGTTCAGCGCCCCGCAGACCGCCTGGAGCGCGACGACCGCGTAGAGCAGCCAGACCCGGTGGTAGTCGAGCAGCGCGGCGGCGGCGAGGACGACGGAGAGGACGGCGAGCCCGACGGAGCTGTGGAGGCCGAGCTTGCGCCGGTCCACGGTGTCGGCGATGGCGCCGCCGTAAAGCCCGAAGGCGACGAGCGGGACCAGGGAGAAGAGTCCGACGAGTCCGACGGCGAAGTTGGAGCCGGTGATCTCGTAGACCTGGAGCGAGATGGCGAGGGCCGTCATCGCCTGACCCATCCAGGAGATGGTGCCGCCCGCCCACAGCCGCCGGTAGTCGGCGGAGGTGCGCAGGGGCGTCAGGTCGGCGAAGACGCGGCGCCGGGCGCTCGGAGGAGTGGTCGTACCAGTCACATCGGATGATAACCGCCGCCTGCCGGAGGGGCCCTGGACCGCGGAACTCTGTTCACGCACCCGCAACGCCGGCCCCACCCGGACCCACGGCCCCAGCGCGGCGGCCCGCTTGCCGGTAACTCGCCACTATCACCGGACATTTGACTGAATCGACGTACCCTCCTCGCCTCCCGTTCAGCTCATGATGAAAAGACTCGTATGTCCAGGGAGGCGTAGTGATCGAACCTGGCAACAGCACCACGAGCACCAGTGACACCGGCCACTCGAGCCACACCGGCCACACAGGCAGCGACCTGCGCACCATGAACGGCGTCACCGCCCCGCTCACGGTCGGGGTCGAGGAGGAGTTCCTGCTCGTCGACGCCGACACCCTGCGGGTGGTCCCGGCCGCGCCGCTCGTCCTCGCCACCGCCGCCGGGCTGCCCCAGCAGCTGCACGCCGAGGGCACCCGGTACCAGGTGGAGATCTCCACCCCGGTCGCCGACTCCTCCGTGACCCTGCGCGAGGAGCTCGCCGCCCTGCGGCGCACCCTGGCCGCGGCGGCGCGCGAGCACGGCTGCCGGCTGCTGGCCGCGCCCTCACCCGTCGTGGCCGTGGAGGGGCCGCTGCACCTGACCGACGACGAGCCGCGCCAGCGCGAGCAGCACCGCCGGTTCGGCGCCCTGACCGACACCCTGGTCAGCTGCGGGCGCCACATCCACATCGGCACCCTCGACGTGGACACGGCGGTGGCCGTCTCCAACCGGGTCCGGCCCTGGCTGCCCACGCTGATCGCACTGGCGGCCAACTCGCCGTTCTGGGGCGGCCGGGACACCGGCCACGCCAGCTGGCGGGCGATGGCCTGGTCGGGCTGGCCCTCCGCGGGGCCGCCCCCGCACTTCACGTCCACGGCCCACTTCCGGCGCTCGGTGCAGACCCTGCTCGGCTCCGGGGCGGCCCTGGACACCAAGATGGTCTACTGGGACCTCCGCCCGTCGGGGAACTGGCCCACGCTCGAGATACGGGCTCCCGACATGTCCCCGGACATCGACACGGCCGTCCTCCAGGCGGAGCTGGCCCGCGCCCTGGTGGCCACGGCCCTGCGCGAGATCGCGGAGCAGCGGCCCGACCCGCCCGTACGGGACGACGTACTGCGCCTCGCGCGCTGGCGGGCGGCCCACGACGGCCTGGAGGGCTTCGGTCTCGACCCGTACACGGGCGCCGAACTCCCGGCGGCCGACCTGGCGGAGGCCCTCCTGGACCTCGTCGCCCCGGCCCTGGCCGCCGCCGGCGACCTCGACCACGCGGCGAAGACCCTGGGCGGCCTCCTGCGCGACGGCTCGGGCGCGGCCGTCCAACGCGCGGCCTTCGCACGCCGCCAGAACCTGACGGACGTACTGCGCCACCTGGTGGAGGAGACGGAGAACTTCTGACCGCCCGCGCCGCCCGCCCTCCGGGGCGGGCGGCGCGGTGCGGCGGGCTCCCCGGGAGCGCCCCAGAAAACGCTGAAGCCGCAGGTGAAAACGATTCTTCACCTGCGGCCCGCGGTGGGGCGGGTGGGACTCGAACCCACGGCCGACGGATTATGAGTCCGCTGCTCTAACCGGCTGAGCTACCGCCCCTTTACGGCGTGGCGCGTACATGTGTGCGCGCCGTCTGCCGCAGCATAGCCGCTCATACGATCTCCTGCCTCGGATGCCTCGCATGATCGGCTTCGCCCTGTTCAGAGAGACCGCGCTGAAGGCTGCCCGGTTCCCGGATCAGGACAAAAAGAAAGAGGACCCGCCCGGGCCCTCTTCTTTCCTGCTCCCCCGACTGGACTCGAACCAGTAACCTGCCGATTAACAGTCGGCTGCTCTGCCAATTGAGCTACAGGGGACCGCGCTCCCCCGACTGGACTCGAACCAGTAACCTGCCGATTAACAGTCGGCTGCTCTGCCAATTGAGCTACAGGGGATTGCTGCGGTGCACCGAACAGCCCACCTCCGGCCTTGCCGGGGGGCGACTGCCCGTTGCGAGTCATAGATTAGCGCAAGCAGGGGGGTGCTCCGCCAATCGGTATCGCCAGCAGGCCGGGCACCACACGACGAAGGGTGGCAGGCATGCGGTACAAGGTGGCTTTCGTGGCCGGACTGGCCCTCGGCTACGTCATCGGGACGCGGGCAGGACGCGAGCGCTACGAGGAGATGAAGAAGTCCGCGCGGCGGATCGCGCAGAACCCCGCCGTGCGCAACGCCGCCGAGACCGCCGGCCAGACCGGACGGCAGTTCGCGGGCAAGGCCTTCGCCGCTGTGAGCAACAAGGTGGGCGACGCGGTGCCCGCCTCCCTGTCCGGCCGGGTACGCGGACTGCGGGCGCGGGCGGGCGGCGGCAGCGGCGCCGAGGACGAGTGGGGCACGAGCAACACCTGAGACCGGCTTCCGGACGGGTCGAGTCCGGCCCGGCGTGCGGCAGAATTCTCCGCATGGGGATAGTCGCCGGGCTGGACAGCTCTTCCACCTTCACTCGCATCGTCGTCTGTGACGCGGACACGGGCGCCGTGCTGCGCCAGGGCTACGCGCCCCATCCGCAGCCGGCCGGTGAACCCGTCCCCCACGAGACCGATCCACAGGGCTGGCTGCTCTCCCTCGGCGAAGCCGCCGGCGGCGGGCTGCTGGAGGGCGTCCAGGCCATCGGCGTCTCCGGGCAGCAGCACGGCCTGCTGCCGCTGGACACGCAGGGCGCCCTGGTCCGGCCCGCCCTGGTCGGCAACGACAAGCGCGGCCAGGTCGCCGCGGCCGACCTGATCGAGGCCCTCGGCGGCCGGGAGGCCTGGGTCGCGGCCGTGGGCTCCGTCCCGCACGCCGCCCAGCCGGTCGCGAAGCTCGCCTGGCTGGCCCGTACCGAGCCCGAGGCCGCGCGCCGGGTCGCGGTGGTGATGTCCCCGCACGACTGGCTCGTCTGGCAGTTGCTCGGCCGCCCCGCCCGCCGCACCACCGACCGGGCCGGTGCCTCCGGGACCGGGTTCTGGTCGGCGGCCACCGGTTCCTGGCGCCCCGACCTGGTCGAGCTGGCGCTCGGGCACCAGGCGCTGCTGCCCGAGGTGCTCGGCCCCTGCGACGCCGCCGGGATGACCCCCGAGGGGCTGCTGATCTCCGCCGGGACCGGCGAGACCATGGCCGCCGCGCTCGGGCTGGGCCTGGGTCCGGGGGACGCGGTGGTCTCGCTGGGCGCCTCCGGCTCGGTGATGGCCGTGCACCACGAGGCCGTACAGGAGCCGGGCGGCCTGGTCACCTCGCTCGCCGACGCCGGCGGCATGCACCTGCCGGTGGTGAACACCTCCAACGCCGTACGGGCCCTGCGCGGCACCGCCGAGCTGCTGGGCACCGACTTGGAGGGGCTGAGCGCGCTCGCGCTGAAGTCGACGCCGGGCGCGCACGGCCTCGTACTCCTGCCGTACCTGGAGGGTGAGCGGACCCCGAACCTGCCGCACACCGCCGGGACCCTGTCCGGGCTGCGCCGGGACTCGATGAAGCCCGAGCACCTGGCGCGGGCCGCGTTCGAGGGCATGCTGTGCGGGCTCGTCGACGCCCTGGACGTGCTGCGGCACCGGGGGGTGCCGATCCGCCGGGTGTTCCTGCTGGGCGCGGCGGCCGAGCTGCCCGCCGTACAGGCCGCCGCCCCCGGGCTGTTCGGCACGCAGGTCGTCGTACCGGCGCCGGCGGACTACGCGGCGCTGGGCGCGGCCCGTCAGGCGGCGTGGGCGCTCGGGGTGCAGCAGGGCACGCTGGCCCCGCACACCCCGCCGGTGTGGTCCGCCCCAGCGGCGCAGGTGTTCGAGCCGGGCGAGGAGTTCGCGGCGTGGCAGGCGGTGCGCCAGCAGTACGTCACGACCCGGGAGCAGCTGCACCCCGGCGCGTTCTAGCCCGCGCGCTCCGGCGAGGCGGGGTCCAGGGCTTCCGTCCGGCGGTCTACTCCTTTTGACCGGCCTTTGCGAAAAGCGGTGGGAGCGGGCCCCCCGATTGGCACAAGATGGACTGAACCCCCTCGATCATGCCGACCGGAGCCTGCGCGTGCTCATACGACTTCTGCGGACGTACCTGCGTCCGTACCGGAAACCGATCGCCGTGCTGGTGCTGCTGCAACTGCTGCAGACCAGTGCGAGCCTCTACCTGCCCACCCTCAACGCGGACATCATCGACAAGGGTGTCGTCAACGGCGACACCGGCTACATCCTGCGCTTCGGCGCCCTGATGCTCGGCGTCTCGCTCGTCCAGCTCGTCTGCAACGTCGGCGCCGTCTACTACGGCGCCCACACCGCCGCGGCGCTCGGCCGGGACGTCCGCGCCGCCGTCTTCGACCGGGTGCAGAGCTTCTCCGCCAGGGAGCTCGGCCAGTTCGGCGCCCCCTCCCTGATCACCCGGACGACCAACGACGTCCAGCAGGTCCAGATGCTGACGCTGATGACCTTCACGATGATGGTCTCGGCGCCGATCATGTGCGTCGGCGGCATCGCCATGGCGCTCTCCCTCGACGTGAAGCTGTCGGGCGTGCTGCTCGCGGTGGTGCCGGTGCTGGGCCTCGCGGTCGGCGCGATCGTGTTCAGGACGCGGCCGCTGTTCCGGCTGATGCAGGAGCGCCTGGACATCGTCAACCGGGTGCTGCGCGAGCAGATCACCGGCAACCGGGTGATCCGCGCCTTCGTCCGCGACGGCTACGAGAAGGAACGCTTCCGCGGGGCGAACTCCGAACTGACCGCCGTCTCACTGGCCTCGGGCAAGCTGCTGGCGCTGATGTTCCCCGTCGTCATCGTGGTCGTGAACATCTCCAGCGTGGCCGTCATCTGGTTCGGCGCGATGCGCGTCGACAGCGGCGACATGGAGATCGGCCAGCTGACGGCCTTCCTCGCCTACCTGATGCAGATCGTCATGTCCGTGATGATGGCCACCTTCATGTTCATGATGGTGCCGCGCGCCGAGGTCTGCGCGGAGCGCATCCAGGAGGTCCTGGACACCGAGTCCAGCGTGGTCCCGCCCGCCGACCCGGTCCGCGAGCTCGTGCGCACCGGACAGCTGGAGCTGCGCGGCGCCGACTTCCGCTACCCGGGCGCCGAGGCGCCGGTGCTGCGCGGGGTGGACCTGGTGGCCCGCCCCGGCGAGACCACCGCGGTGATCGGCTCCACCGGCAGCGGCAAGTCCACGCTGCTCGGCCTCGTACCCCGGCTGTTCGACGCGACGGGCGGCCATGTGCTGGTCGACGGGGAGGACGTGCGCCGGCTCGACCCGGAGCTGCTGGCCAGGACGGTCGGCATGGTCCCGCAGAAGCCGTACCTGTTCTCCGGGACCGTCGCCTCCAACCTCCGCTACGGGCGCCCCGACGCCAGTGACGAGGAGCTGTGGCACGCCCTGGAGGTGGCGCAGGCCAAGGAGTTCGTCTCGGCGCTGGAGGGCGGACTCGACGCGCCCGTCACCCAGGGCGGTACGAACGTCTCCGGCGGCCAGCGCCAGCGCCTCGCGATCGCCCGCACCCTCGTGCAGCGGCCGGAGATCTACCTCTTCGACGACTCCTTCTCCGCCCTGGACTACGCGACGGACGCGGCGCTGCGCGCGGCGCTCGCCCGCGAGACCGAGGACGCGACGGTGGTGATCGTGGCCCAGCGGGTGTCCACGATCCGTGACGCCGACCGGATCATCGTGCTCGACGAGGGTCAGGTCGTGGGCGAGGGACGCCACCACGAGCTGATGGCCGGCAACGAGACCTATCGGGAGATCGTGCTCTCCCAGCTGACGGAGGCGGAGGCCGCATGAGCGGGCCCGGAGGACGGATGATGACGGGGCCGGCCCAGCGGTCCATGGACTTCAAGGGATCGGGCAAGCGGCTGCTGGGACAGCTGGCCCAGGACCGCGCCAAGCTGTGGGGCATGATCGCGGCCGTGGTCGGCAGCGTGGGCTGCGCGGTCGTCGGCCCGAAGATCCTGGGCGAGGCCACCGACCTGGTGTTCGCGGGGATCGTCGGACGGCAGATGCCGGCGGGCCTGACCAAGCAGCAGGCGCTGGACGGGCTGCGGGCCAGGGGCGAGGGCGGGATGGCGGACATGCTGTCCGGCACCGACTTCACCCCGGGCGAGGGCATCGACTTCGGCGCCGTCGGCGTCGTGGCGCTCTGGGCGCTGGTGGTGTTCACGCTGGCGGGCCTGCTGATGCTGGTCGCGACGAGGCTGTCGAACCACGTCATGAACGGCACCGTGTACCGGATGCGCGAGGAGCTCCAGGCGAAGCTGTCGCGGCTGCCGCTGTCGTACTTCGACCAGCAGAAGCGCGGCGAGGTGCTGAGCCGGGCGACGAACGACATCGACAACATCGGCCAGACGATCCAGCAGACGATGGGGCAGCTGATCAACTCGCTGCTGACGATCGTCGGCGTGCTGGTGATGATGTTCTGGATCTCGCCGCTGCTGGCGCTGGTCGCGCTGGTGACCGTACCGGTCTCGATCGTCGTCGCGGCGAAGATCGGCAAGAAGTCCCAGCCGCAGTTCGTGGAGCAGTGGAAGACCACGGGCGCGCTCAACGCCCACATCGAGGAGATGTACTCCGGCCACACGCTGGTGAAGGTCTTCGGGCGGCAGAAGGAGTCGGCGGCGCTGTTCGCCGAGCAGAACGAGGCGCTCTTCCGGGCCTCCTTCAAGGCGCAGCTGGTCAGCGGGATCATGCAGCCGGTGATGTTCTTCATCTCGAACATCAACTACGTGCTGATCGCGGTGGTCGGCGGTCTGCGGGTGGCCTCGGGCACCCTGTCGATCGGTGACGTGCAGGCCTTCATCCAGTACTCGCGCCAGTTCTCGATGCCGCTGACCCAGGTGGCGTCGATGGCGAACCTGGTGCAGTCCGGTGTCGCCTCGGCGGAGCGGGTGTACGAGCTGCTGGACGCCGAGGAGCAGGAGCCGGACGTGGCGGTGGCGGAGCGTCCCGAGGAGCTGCGCGGCCAGGTCACGCTCGACAAGGTGGCCTTCCGGTACGAGCCGGACAAGCCGCTGATCGAGAACCTCTCGCTGGACGTGCAGCCGGGGCAGACGGTCGCGATCGTCGGCCCGACGGGCGCCGGCAAGACCACGCTGGTCAATCTGCTGATGCGGTTCTACGAGGTCACGGGCGGGGAGATCGCCCTCGACGGCGTGGACATCGCGAAGATGACCCGCGAGGAGCTGCGCGGCGGGATCGGCATGGTCCTCCAGGACACCTGGCTGTTCGGCGGCACCATCGCGGAGAACATCGCCTACGGCGCCTCGCGCGAGGTGACGCGCGCCGAGATCGAGGAGGCCGCGCGGGCGGCGCACGCGGACCGTTTCGTCCGCACCCTGCCGGACGGCTACGACACGGTGCTGGACGACGAGGGCGCGGGTGTCAGCGCGGGCGAGAAGCAGCTGATCACCATCGCGCGGGCGTTCCTCTCGGATCCGGTGATCCTGGTCCTCGACGAGGCGACCAGCTCGGTCGACACCCGTACCGAGGTGCTGATCCAGAAGGCGATGGCGCGCCTGGCGCACGGCCGTACGTCCTTCGTGATCGCGCACCGGCTCTCCACGATCCGGGACGCGGACGTGATCCTGGTGATGGAGAGCGGCTCGATCGTGGAGCAGGGCACGCACGAGGAGCTGCTGTCCTCGGGCGGCGCGTACGCGCGGCTGTACGCGGCGCAGTTCGCGCAGGCGGTGGCCGAGGTCGACTGACGCCGGCCGGGGCCGGACGGGGTGGGGGCGTCCTTCGGGGCGCCCCCTGCCCGTTCCCGGCCTCGCCGCCGCGGTCTCAGTCCAGGTAGCCGCGCAGCTGGTCGGCGAAGGCGTGGTCGCGCAGCTTGTTGAGGGTCTTGGACTCGATCTGGCGGATCCGCTCGCGGGTCACGCCGAAGATCCGGCCGATCTCCTCCAGGGTGCGGGGCCGCCCGTCGGCGAGGCCGTAGCGCAGCTGGACGACCTTGCGCTCGCGCTCCCCGAGGGTGGAGAGGACGGCTTCGAGGTGCTCGCGGAGCAGGAAGAACGCGGCGGACTCGACGGGTGAGGCGGCGTCGCCGTCCTCGATGAGGTCGCCGAGGGCCACGTCGTCCTCCTCGCCGACCGGTGCGTGCAGGGAGACCGGCTCCTGCGCGAGGCGGAGCACCTCCAGCACCCGCTCGGGGGTCAGTTCCAGGTGGACGGCGACCTCTTCGGCGGTGGGCTCGTAGCCGCGTTCCTGGAGCATGCGGCGCTGGACGCGCACGACGCGGTTGATCAGTTCGACGACGTGGACGGGGACGCGGATGGTGCGGGCCTGGTCGGCCAGCGCCCGTGACATCGCCTGGCGGATCCACCAGGTGGCGTACGTGGAGAACTTGTAGCCGCGGGCGTAGTCGAACTTCTCGACGGCCCGGATGAGTCCGAGGTTCCCCTCCTGGACCAGGTCGAGCATGGTGAGGCCGCGGCCCACGTAGCGCTTCGCGACGGAGACGACGAGCCGCAGGTTCGACTCGATGAGCCGCCGCTTGGCCATCCGGCCCATGACGACGAGCTTGTCGAGGTCGAGGGCGAGGCGGGAGTCGAGGTCGGTGGCGCCGGCGAGCTTCTCCTCGGCGAAGAGTCCCGCTTCCACGCGGCGCGCGAGGTCGACCTCCTCGGCGGCGGTGAGCAGCGGGATCCTGCCTATCTCGCGCAGGTACTGGCGGAACAGATCGGCGGAGGGGCCTGCTCCGCCGGTCGTGTCCCGGGCGCGGGCGCGGGGCGCGGGGACCTTCTCGATCAGTTCGAGGACCTCGGGCTCTTCGGGCCCGGCCTCGACCGCCGGCTCGTCTGCGGCTTCGTCCACGGCCTCGACCACCGCTTCGACCTCGGGGATTGCGACGGCGGCGGGCCCGTCGTCGGCGGGGCGGCTCACGTTCACGGTCAGGGTCTGGGTCTGCACGGGGGCGACCTCCAGGGCTCCGAGGACGGGGGCACCGCACCTCAGTGTGGGGTACGACACATCGCCGCCACGAGGGGTGTGCGAGCACTTTCTGAGTCCGGTGCGTGACCGGATGGTTACCCCCCGGCGGGAACCCCGATGCGGATCGGACGCATGTCCGAGATGATCGACGTCATGTCTTCGCACGGAACCTACGAAACCCATGTGACGGTCCGCTGCCCGGACGCGGAGGAGCTGGCACGGCTGGAATCCTGGGCCGGAGCAAGGGAGTTGAAGGTCACCCACATCCTGCTGGCGCGGGGCCGGACGGTCTCGCAGACGATGCTGACCCTGCCGGACCGCACGGGGCACGAGCGGCTGGTGCCGCAGCTGCGGGCGGCGGGGTTCGACCCGGTCCGGGTCAGGGTCGAGACGGTCCCGTGGACCACGGAGGCGCCGGGTCCGGGCGGCGGCTACTACCAGCACCACCTGAAGCTGTCGCTGCCGCCCGCGTACGACCAGGGCGCCCTGGAGGCCCTGGTGGTCCCGCACCGGGCGCACCTGTCGTGGAACGCCCGGCGCGTCCAGCCGGGTTCGGGGGGCCGCCACGAACGCTTCGTCACGCAGCGCTGCCGGGGGACGGCCTCGCGGGCGACGGCCGCCTGCGACACGCTGATCGCGGAGCTGGTGGAGTCGGGGTACGAGATCGTCTCGGAGGAGCGGGAGTTCGTGCTGTACGACAGCGACGTCTCGGTGGACGACGGATGGATCGAGGGCTGGACCGAGGGCTGGACCGAGGAGGGGCCGTCCGCCGGTTAGGCCGTCCCGTCCAGGAGAGGGTCCCGGGGGTTTGGGGGACCCGTTACGCGGGCTCCACGCGGACCGCGCACACCTTGAACTCCGGCATCCGGGAGACGGGGTCCAGGGCGGGGTTGGTGAGGGTGTTGGCGCGGCCCTCCCCCGCCCAGTGGAACGGCATGAAGACGGTGTCCACGCGGATGGTGTCGGTGATCCGGGCCGGTGCCACCGCGCGGCCCCGGCGGGAGGTGACGGCCAGCGGGGCCCCGTCGGCCACCCCGAGGCGGGCGGCGAGGCGCGGGTGGAGCTCCACGAAGGGGCCGGGGGCGGCGGCGTTGAGCTCGGCGACCCGGCGGGTCTGGGCGCCGGACTGGTACTGGGCGACGACCCGGCCGGTGGTGAGCAGCAGCGGGTACTCGGCGTCGGGGCTCTCGGCGGCCTCGCGGTGGGAGACGGGGACGAAGCGGGCCCGGCCGTCGTCGGTGGCGAAGCGGTCCAGGAAGAGCCGGGGCGTGCCCGGGGAGTCCGGGGGGCAGGGCCAGAAGACGCCCTGTTCGGCTTCGATGCGGGCGTAGGAGATGCCGGAGTAGTCGGCGGGGCCGCCCTCGGAGGCGCGGCGGAGCTCCTCGAAGACCTCCTCGGGGTCGGTGGGGAAGCCCTTCTCCACGCCGAGGCGGGCGGCGAGGCCGTGCAGCACCTCCAGGTCGCTGCGGACGCCGGACGGCGGGGTGAGGGCGCGCCGGCGAAGCAGGACGCGGCCCTCCAGGTTGGTGGTGGTGCCGGTCTCCTCCGCCCACTGGGTGACGGGCAGGACCACGTCGGCGAGGGCGGCGGTCTCGGAGAGGACGACGTCGGCGACGGCCAGGAAGTCCAGGGAGCGGATGCGTTCCTCGACGTGGGCGGCGCGGGGCGCGGAGACGACGGGGTTGGAGCCCATCAGGAGCAGGGCCCGGACGTCGGTGCCGAGGGCGTCGAGGAGTTCGTAGGCGCTGCGGCCGGGGCCGGGCAGGCTCTGCGGGTCGATGCCCCAGACCCCGGCCACGTGGGCGCGGGCGGCCGGGTCGGTGAGCTTGCGGTAGCCGGGGAGCTGGTCGGCCTTCTGGCCGTGTTCGCGGCCGCCCTGGCCGTTGCCCTGGCCGGTGAGGCAGCCGTAGCCGGACAGCGGGCGGCCGGCCCGGCCGGTGGCGAGGCAGAGGTTGATCCAGGCGCCGACGGTGTCGGTGCCCTTCGACTGCTGTTCGGGGCCGCGTGCGGTGAGGACCATGGCGGACTCGGGCGCGCAGAACATCCGCGCCGCCTCGCGGAGCCTGGGCACGGGGACGCCCGTGATCCGCTCCACCAGCTCGGGCCAGTGGGCCATCGCGGCGGCGCGGGCCTGCGCCCAGCCGGTGGTGCGGGCGGCGATGAACTCCTCGTCGGTGCGGCCCTCGGCGACCACCAGGTGCAGCAGGCCGAGGGCCAGGGCGAGGTCGGTGCCGGGGCGGGGGGCGAGGTGGAGGTCGGCCTGCTCGGCGGTGCGGGTGCGGCGGGGGTCGACGACGATCAGGGTGCCGCCGTTCGCCTTGAGCTCGGTGAGGTAGCGCAGGAAGGGCGGCATGGTCTCGGCCGGGTTGGAACCGACGAGGATCACGCAGCCGGTGCGCGGGATGTCCTCCAGCGGGAAGGGCAGGCCGCGGTCGAGGCCGAAGGCCCGCTGGTGGGCGGCTGCGGCCGAGGACATGCAGAAGCGGCCGTTGTAGTCGATCTGGGAGGTCCGCAGGGCGACGCGGGCGAACTTGCCGAGCGCGTACGCCTTCTCGTTGGTCAGCCCGCCGCCGCCGAACACTCCGACGGCGTCCGGCCCGTGGGCGCGGCCCGTGCGGGCGAGGCCCTCGGCGACGGCGTCGAGGGCCTCCTCCCAGGTGGCCGGTACGAGGGGCCCGCCGGCGTGGGTGCGGACGAGCGGCCCGGTCAGGCGCACCCGGGAGGAGAGCACGGCGGGGGCGGTGCGGCCCTTTCCGCAGAGCGCGCCCAGGTTGACGGGGAAGTCGGCCCGCTCCTCGACGGTGACGCCGGCGCCGTCCGGGGTGCGGCGCAGGTTCATTCCGCACTGCAGCGCGCAGTACGGGCAGTGCGTGGCGGTGGCGGCGTCGTCCCGGTTGCTCATACGGGCCAGCCTGCTCCCGGGGTGTTACACGGGCCGCCCGACCGCGTTACGTCCGCGCATGCTCCCCCTCAGCGCCCCCGCCCCCGGCCGGTGAGGCCCCGTCCGCCCGGCCACCATCCGCGTCAGCGCCCGGCGGGCTCCGTCAACGGCCGGTCAGGTACTTCACCGTCAGGCCCGCCGTCCAGCCCCCGTCCACGGCCAGTTCGGCGCCCGTCATGTAGCTCGCGGCGTCCGAGAGGAGGAAGGCGACAGCGGCGGCTATCTCCTCGGGGACTCCGACGCGGCCCAGCGGGGCTCCGGGGTAGTTGCCCTCGCCCGCCTGGATGCCGATCGGGGCGGTCATCGGGGTCAGCGTCATGCCCGGGTGGACGGAGTTGACCCGGATCCCCGCCTCGGCGAGCTCGACCGCGCCGATCTTCGACAGGCCGCGCACGCCCCACTTGGAGGCGCCGTACCCGGCGGTGAGGGCGAGGCCGGTCAGGCCGGCGGCGGAGGAGATGTTGACGACGGAGCCGCCGCCGTTCGCCCGCATCAGCGGGATCGCGGCCTTGATGCCGATGAACACGCCGACCAGGTTGATCTCCACGACCCGGCGGAAGTGCTCGACGCTCTCGTGCTCCAGGAACTGGCCCGTGGAGATCCCGGCGTTGTTGACGAGGCCGTCGATCCGGCCGAACTCGGCCACCGCGCAGGCGAGGGCGGCCTCCCAGTCGGCCTCGCTGGTGACGTCGTGCCGCACGAACCGGGCGGCGTCGCCGAGCTTGGCGGCGGTCTCGGCGCCCTCCGCCTCCAGCACGTCGGTGACGACGACCTTGCCTCCGCCGTCGACGACCGCCTGCGCGGCCGCCGCGCCCAGGCCGCGGGCTCCACCGGTGATGACGACGACCTTGCCGCTCAGATCCACAACAGCCACGGCTCCACACCCCTGACGCAGACTCTTCGGTATATGACTAATCGGCATACGCCGACGCCGCGCGTCAGTCTGCCAGAGCACCCAGCGCCCGCGACACCCCCTCCTCCTTCGGCCCGAGGAAGCGCGGCTCCGGCTCGAAGACCGCGTCCAGAGCGGCCTTGCCCGCCGCTAAGACCTCGCGGGCTCCGCCGTAGTACCAGGTGGCGTCGTGCGCGTCGTCGACCCCGACCCCGTACGCGTCGACGCCCGCGGACCGGCACAGGGCCACGGCCCGGTGGATGTGGAACCCCTGGCTGATCAGTACCGCGCGGCGCACCCCGAAGATCTCCCGGACCCGCACGCAGGAGTCCCAGGTGTCGAAGCCGGCGTAGTCGCTGACGATCCGGTCCTCGGGTATGCCGTGCCCCCTCAGGTACGTCCGCATCGCGCCCGGCTCGTCGTACTCGCTGCGGCTGTTGTCCCCGGTGACCAGCACCACCTTCACCTTGCCCGCGCGGTACAGCTCCACGGCCGCGTCGAGCCGGTTCGCCAGGTACGGGGTCGGCCGACCGTTCCACAGCCCCGCGCCGAAGACCACCGCCACCCCGGCGTCGGGCGCCGCGGCCGTGGTCCGCAGCCGGTCGGCGGCCGCCGCGTGCGTCCACGTCGAGGGCAGCAACGCCAGGACGCACAGCCCCATCACCACCTGCACGGCCCGCCGGCGCGCCCGCACCGTAGCCAACAGCCCCGCCCCCTGCCGCCCCGCCCGCAGCCGCCCTGCCCGGGCCTGCGCCGGCACCCCCGCCCGCTCGGTCCTGTCCATGACCTGATCCCCCTCGTCGCACATGCCTTTCGCACGGATTGACGAACCACCGCGGCCCCCCAGTTCCGCCCGCCCCGCCTTTCACTCGTACGAATGACCGAGTGAGCAGGAGGAAAAGACCCGTCACCCGGCCGCAACGCCCACGCAACCTGGGCCAAGCAGGATCGGTTCATGACGGAGCCGGTGCACCCTCCCGACAGCTTGTCCCTTCCCTTCGGCAGCGCGGCCGAGCTGCTGACCCGGATCACCGACCAGCTCGGCACCCAGCTCAGCGGCCTGCGCCCGCCACGCGCCCGGCATCACGGAGCCCACCCATGCAGCCCACCCTCGTCGCCGTGGCCCACGGCAGCCGCGACCCGCGCGCCCTCCACACCGTCCTCGCCCTGCTCGAACGGGTCCGCGAGCTCCGCCCGCGCCTCGACGTCCGCCTCGGACACGTCGAGCTGAACGCGCCCCTGCTCGGCGACACCCTGCACGAACTGTCCACGCGGGCACGGGACCCGGAGGCGGTGCTCGTGCCCCTGCTGCTCGGGCGGGGCACCCACGTCAAACGGGACCTGCCCGCCGCCGCTGCCCGGGCCGCCGGCCTGCGCACCCGGATCGCCGCCCCGCTCGGCCCGCACCCGCTGCTCGTCGAGGCCCTGTTCGAACGGCTCCTGGAGGCCGGCTGGACCCCGGGCACCGCGGTGGTCCTGGCCGCCGCCGGTTCCCGCGACCCCGACTCCGCCGCCGACACCCACCACACCGCCGCCCTGCTCTCCGAACGCCTCGGCGGGGTGGCGGTGGTCCCGGGGTACGCCTCGGCGGCCGCGCCCACCACGGCGGACGCCGTCCGGGCGCTCTCGGCCCGCGGCCACCACCGGATCGCGGTGGCCTCGTACTTCGCCGCGCCGGGCCGCTTCGCCTCCGCGAGCGCCGCCGCCTCGCCGGGCCCGGCCGCCGCCCCCCTCGGCGCCCACCCGGCGCTGGCCCGCCTCGTCCTCCACCGCTACGACGAGGCCCTGCGGACCGGACGGGCCCAGCCGCTCGAACTCGCCACCGCGTAAGGACGGCGTAGGTGCGGATTGCTGGGATTGTCGGTACCTGCGGTTAACGTCTGAGCATGGAAGGCACCGCGCACGCCCCCGCCTACGACTCCTACGACCCCTCCGCCACCGAGCGGTGGGCCGCCGAGCCCGACAAACGGCCGGGCCGCACCGCCTTCCAGCGCGACCGCGCCCGCGTGCTGCACTCCGGCGCGCTGCGCCGCCTCGCGGGCAAGACGCAGGTGGTCACCCCGGGCACCCGCTCCTACGACTGGGACGCGAGCCCCCGCACCCGGCTGACCCACTCCCTGGAGTGCGCGCAGGTCGGCCGGGAACTCGGCGCGGCCCTCGGCTGCGACCCGGACCTCGTCGAGGCGGCCTGCCTCTCCCACGACATGGGCCATCCGCCCTTCGGCCACAACGGCGAGGAGGCGCTCAACGAGTTCGCCAAGGACTGCGGCGGCTTCGAGGGCAACGCCCAGTCGCTGCGCCTGCTGACCCGCCTGGAGCCCAAGCGCTTCGTCACCGATCCGGCGAGCGGCGCCCTCGTCAGCGTCGGCCTCAACCTCACCCGCGCCAGCCTGGACGCCGCCACCAAGTACCCGTGGGCGCGCGGGAACCACCCCACCGACCCCGGCTCGGTGAAGTTCGGCGCCTACGACGACGACCTGCCGGTCTTCGAGTGGCTGCGGCGCGGCGCCCCCGCCGACCGCAAGTGCTTCGAGGCCCAGGTCATGGACTGGGCGGACGACGTCGCGTACTCGGTGCACGACTTCGAGGACGGCCTGCACGCCGGGCACCTCGACCCCAACCTGCTCTTCGCCGAGCCCGAGCGCGCCACCATCTGGCGGGTCGCGATCGGCCGGTACGTGCCCGCCGACACCGATCCCGAGGAACTGCGCGAGGCGCTGGACCGGCTGATGGAAGAGGACTGGTGGCCGCACGGCTACGACGGCTCGGCGGTGGCCCAGGCCCGCCTGAAGGACGCCACCAGCCAGCTGATCGGCCGTTTCTGCCTGGCCGCCGAGGGCGCCACCCGGGAGGCGTACGGCTCCGGCCGCCTCACCCGGTACGGCGCCGAGCTGGTGGTCCCCCGCGCCGCGCGCAACGAGTGCGCCGTCCTGAAGGCCGTCGCCGACCTGTACGTGATGCAGCGCGACGAGCAGGAGCGGCTGCGCGCCGACCAGCGCATCGTCCTGGCCGAACTGGCCGAGGCGCTCAGCGCCCGCGCGCCGGAGGGCCTGGACCCGCAGTACCGGGCGATCTTCGACGCGGCGCCCGACGACAGGGCCAGGAAACGTGCGGTCATCGACCAGATCGCGGCCCTCACCGACGCGGCCGCGCGCTCCCTTCACGCCCGCCTCACCAGACGCGGGCGACGCGCCGAAGGGTGAGCCGATCGGGCCATTCCCCCTTCACGCGGCAGGCTGGGTGCGGGACGCTCGCATGTGGTCGCATGTGACGCAGAGGTTATGAGGAGGCATCAGGTGGTCGACGCACACCAGACGTTCATCATCGTCGGCGCGGGACTGGCCGGGGCCAAGGCGGCGGAGACGCTGCGGTCCGAGGGGTTCACGGGCCGGGTGATCCTGATCGGCGACGAGCGCGACCATCCGTACGAACGCCCCCCGCTGTCCAAGGGCTTCCTCGTGGGCAAGGACGAGCGGGACAGCGTCTTCGTGCACGAACCCTCCTGGTACGCGAGCGCCGACATCGAGCTGCACCTGGGCCAGCCGGCGGTCCACCTGGACCGGGCGGCCAAGACGGTGCGCCTGGGCGACGGCGCCCTGCTCCACTACGACCGGCTGCTGCTGGCCACCGGGTCCGAGCCGCGGCGCCTGGACATCCCCGGCACCGGCCTGGCCGGGGTGCACCACCTGCGCCGGCTCGCGCACGCCGAGCTGCTGCGCAAGGCACTGGTCTCCCTCGGCCGGGACAACGGCCACCTGCTGATCGCGGGCGCGGGCTGGATCGGCCTGGAGGTCGCGGCGGCGGCGCGCGGCTACGGCGCCGAGGTCACCGTCGTCGAGCCGTTGGCCACCCCGCTGCACGCGGTGCTCGGCCCGGAGATCGGCCGGCTCTTCGCCGACCTGCACACCGAGCACGGGGTGCGCTTCCACTTCGGGGCGCGGCTGACCGAGATCGTCGGCCACGACGGCATGGTGCTGGCGGCCCGTACGGACGACGGGGAGGAGCACCCGGCGCACGCGGTGCTCGCGGCGGTCGGCGCCGCGCCGCGGACCGCGCTGGCCGAGGCCTCCGGGCTGGCACTGGTCGACCGGGAGCACGGCGGCGGGATCGCCGTCGACGCCTCGCTGCGCACCTCGGACCCGGACGTCTTCGCCGCCGGTGACGTGGCGGCCGCGCACCACCCGCTGCTCGGGACCCGGCTCCGGGTGGAGCACTGGGCCAACGCCCTCAACGGCGGCCCGGCCGCCGCGCGGGCGATGCTGGGGCAGGAGGTCAGCTACGACCGGGTGCCGTACTTCTTCTCCGACCAGTACGACGTGGGTCTGGAGTACTCGGGGTACGCCCCCGCCGGCGGCTACGACCAGGTGCTGATCCGCGGGGACGTGGGCAAGCGCGAGTTCATCGCCTTCTGGCTGTCGGACGGCCGCGTGCTGGCCGGGATGAACGTGAACGTGTGGGACGTCACCGAGCACATCCAGGCCCTGATCAGGTCGAAGACGCCGGTGGACCGCGAAAAACTGGCGGACCCGTCTGTTCCGCTCTCGGTGCTGGTACCGGCGGAGGGGGCCTGACGGGTTTGTCGGCGCCCGGCCGTAGACTTCACGCGTGGCAGGACGGATCAACGACGACGACGTGAAGGCGGTACGGGACGCGGTCCCGATCGACGCCGTGGTCTCGGAGTACCTCCAGCTGCGCAACGCCGGCGGCGGCAACCTCAAGGGCCTCTGCCCCTTCCACGACGAGAAGTCCCCGTCCTTCCAGGTCAGTCCCAGCAAGGGCTTCTACCACTGCTTCGGCTGCCAGGCGGGCGGGGACACCCTCGACTTCATCATGAAGATCGACCACCTCTCCTTCTCGGAGGCGGTCGAGCGGCTGGCCGGCCAGGCCGGCATCACCCTGCGGTACGAGGAGGGCGGCTACACCGCCGGCACCAGCGGCCGCGGCGAGCGGATCCGCCTGGTCGAGGCGCACAAGGCCGCCGCCCAGTTCTACGTCGACCAGCTCGGCAGCCCCGAGGCGGAGATCGGCCGCAAGTTCCTGGCGGAACGCGGCTTCGACCAGGCCGCGGCCACGCACTTCAGCGTGGGCTACAGCCCGGCCGGCTGGGACCACCTGACCCGCTTCCTGCGCGGCAAGGGCTTCAGCGACAAGGAACTGATCACCTCCGGTCTCTCCCAGGACAGCCGCAGCGGCAAGCCCATCGACCGCTTCCGCGGCCGGCTGATGTGGCCGATCCGCGACATCAGCGGCGAGGTCGTCGGCTTCGGCGCGCGCAAGCTGCGCGACGACGACAACGGCCCCAAGTACCTGAACACCCCCGAGACCGCGATCTACAAGAAGTCCCAGGTCCTGTACGGCATCGACCTGGCCAAGAAGGAGATCGCGAAGACCTCCCGGGCGGTCGTCGTCGAGGGCTACACGGACGTCATGGCCTGCCACATGGCCGGGGTCACCACCGCCATCGCCACCTGTGGCACGGCCTTCGGCGGGGACCACATCAAGATCCTGCGCCGGCTGCTCATGGACAACGCCACCGCCGAGGTGATCTTCACCTTCGACGGGGACGCCGCAGGGCAGAAGGCGGCGCTGCGGGCCTTCGAGGACGACCAGAAGTTCGCCGCGGAGACCTCCATCACCATCGCCCCGGGCGGGATGGACCCCTGTGACCTGCGGCTCGCCCAGGGCGACGCGGCCGTCTCGGGGCTGGTGGAGTCCCGCACCCCGCTGTTCGAGTTCGCGCTGCGGCACATCGTCTCCCGGCACAACCTGGAGAACCCGGCGGGCCGCGCCGCCGCACTGGCCGAGGCCGCGCCGGTCGTCGCGAGCATCAAGGACCTCTCGATCCAGCACGAGTCGGCGGTCCAGCTGGCGGGGATGCTGGGCATCCTCGACGAGCCGTTCGTCGTCAAGCGGGTCGCGCAACTGGCGCGGTGGGCCCGGGAGCGCGGCAGCCAGCCGCAGCAGCAGGGCCGGGGCCGCCCCCAGGAGGCACCCCCCGCCGCCACGCCGTCGCCCGTCGGCGGCGGACCCGCCCTGAACCTGCGCAGCCCCGCCCACCGCACCGAGCGGGAGCTGCTCAAGCTGGCGCTCCAGCGGCCCGCGCTGGTCTCCCCCGCCTTCGACGCGTACGGGATGGACGAGTTCACCGCCCCGCCCTACGCCGCGGTCCGCCAGGCCATCCTGGACGCGGGCGGCGCCTCGCAGGCCGGCGACGACTACGTGGCCCGGGTCCGCGACGCCGCCCCGAACGACACCGTCCGCGCGATGGTCACGGAGCTGGCGGTGGAGGCCATCCACGCCAAGACGGTCGACGAGATCTACGCCGGGGTCCAGCTGGTCCAGGTCCGCCTGCGTGCCGTCGACCGCCGGGTCCTCGAGATCCAGGGCACCATGACCCGCCTGAGCCCGCAGGCCCCGCCGGAGCAGCACGCGGCGGTCCAGGAAGAGCTGTGGGTCCTCCAGCAGTACGGCCGGCGCCTGCGCAACCGCGGCGCCGAAGGGCTCTGACGCACACCGCCTAGCGGCGCAGCCAGTCGCCGCCCGGGATCTCGGTGCCCGAGCGGGCGAGGCGGTGGGCCAGCGGTGCGGCCGCCAGGTAGACCCACGCGCGGACGCGGCTGCCGTCGAGGCGGACGGTCTCGCGCGCGACCCGGTCGTAGACGTTGCCCGGCCGGCCCGGGCCCCGGTACTCCTCCAGCAGGTCCAGCGCGACGAGCAGTTCCCCGTACGCGTCCGGTGCGGGGGTGATCAGCTCCCCGGCTATGACGGAGCCGGGGCGGTCGACGGCGTACGGGTAGCCGGGCCCGTCGTACAGGGCGGCGTCCGGCAGCCGGGCGGGTTCCTCGGCCGCGGTACGGCCCCGCAGGAACAGGTCGTGGTTGACCTCGCCGGGCCGCAGCGTCCCGTACACGAAGAACGGCAGCGCGGCGGATCCTGGCCGATCGGCCGATGTCACGGGGCCCTCCCTCGACTTCTACTGGAACGTCGCAGGGCGGGCCCGCGCGGCCCTTCCTCCCTGCGCACCACCACGGTACGCACCGCCGTTCCCGACCCCCACGGTGCCGCCCACCCCATGACGCGATCACCCCGCCGCTCCACGGCCGCACTGCTGCTCTGCGCCACCGCTCTGGCCCTGGGCGGCTGCGCCGCACCCGGCGGGCTCGCCCCGGGCGATGCCGCGCCGCCGGTGTCCGCGCAGCCGCGGCCCCAGGCGCTCTGGCCCGCCTGGTCCGAGGAGTCCCCGAAGGCGCCCGGCGCGGCGACCGGCACCCGGCAGCCGTCCCCGGCGCCGCTGCGGGACGGGCCCGCGGTGGGCCCCGGCGGGCTGACGGCGGTGGACGCGCTGGACGTCGTACGGGCCGACCGGCGGATGAGGCAGTTCCTCGGCAAGGGCCGGATCCACGCGCCGGGCGGGGCCGGGGTCCGGCCGGCCGCCTACCTGGACGTCACCGGTGACGGGAAGAAGGAACTGGTCGTCGCCGCCGACACCGAGACGGGCCGGACCGCGCTCAGCGTGTACCGGGCCGACGGCGAGCGGATCGTCCCGGTGCTGTTCACCCTCGGGCGGCGGATGGCCGTCGAGTCGCTCGGCGCGGACCTGCTGGTGCGCACCGCCGCCGACGACGGCTCGGAGCAGGCCGTCCGGTTCCGCTGGGACGGCGAGCGGATGACGGTGGTCAGCGACGAGCGGCGCTGGAACAAGGCCCTCCCGAGCCCCGCCCCCGAGCCGTCCGGGCAGGCCTCCGCGGCGGACGTGCGGACGGGGCGGTGAGGGCGTCGAGGATGCTGCCGGCCCGCTGCCGCCACCTGCTGCGGGCCCTCGGGCTGCGCTGGAAGATCGCCGTCCTGCTGGCCGTCGGCTGCTCGCTGGTCGCGGTCACCATCGGGGTCCTGATCCACGAGGCGCGGGTGCGCCAGGTCTCCGACGCGGCCCGCAAGAGCGCCACCGAGCAGCTGGTCCGCGTACGGCAGGTCTACGAGCTCACCGGCCAGCTCGACTTCGACAAGGTCGGGGAGGCCGATGCCCGGATCGACTGCCCGGCCGTGCCGGCGGCCCTGCGCGCGGCGGCCCTGGCCGGGCGGCGCACCACCTACCTCGACCTGTCGGGGCCGCATCCGGCGGTGTGGGCGGCGCGGCCGGTGGGCGGCGACCACGTGCTGACCGTGCGGCATTCGCTGGCCGCCGAGCAGGCGGAACTGGCGGAGCTGGACGGCCAGCTGATCGCGTTCGGCGCGGGGGTGGTGGCGCTGGCGGCGGTCGGCGGGGCGCTGCTGGCCAGCCGGCTGAGCAAGGACCTGCGGACGGCCGCCGAGACCGCGCGGCGGATCAGCGCGGGCGACCTCGACGCGCGGATCGGGCCGTCGGGGGTGCCCGGAACCCGCGACGAGGTGGCCGCACTGTCCTCGGCGGTCGACACGATGGCGGCCAGTCTCCAGCGGAGGCTGGAGGCGGAGCAGCGGTTCACGGCGGACGTGGCGCACGAGCTGCGGACCCCGCTGACGGGGCTGCACACGGCGGCCGAGCTGCTGCCGGACGGGCGGCCGACGGAGCTGGTGCGGGACAGGGTCGCGGCGCTGCGGACGCTGACGGAGGACCTCCTCGAGGTGGCCAGGCTGGACGCGAACCGGGAGGAGGCGCGGCTGGAGGCGCACCGGCTGGGCCCGCTGGTCGAGTCGATCACGCGACGCTCGGGGGTGGCGGCGGAGCTGACGGGCGCGGCGGGGCCCGAGAGCGGGGCGTGGGTGCGTACGGATGTCCGGCGCCTGGAGCGGATCCTGACGAACCTGCTGGTCAACGCCCGACGGCACGGGGGTGGGCGGGTGTCGGTGACGGTGTCCGGGGCCTCGGTGACGGTACGGGACCACGGTCCGGGTTTCCCCCGGACCCTGCTGCGGGAAGGGCCGCAGCGGTTCATGACGGGGGCGGCGGAGCGGGGCCAGGGCACGGGGCTGGGCCTGACCATCGCCTTCGGGCAGGCGCAGGTGATCGGCGCCGAGGTGGTGCTGGCGAACCCCGCGCCCTCGGGGGCGGCGGCCACGGTGACGCTCCCGCAGGCGGCGCCGCCGGGATGCGGGACCTGAGCGGGGTCCGGCCACGGTCCGGGCCGGGTCGGGGCGGGACAGGGCCGAGCCGGTCCGGGGCCTGGTCCGAGCGGGGTCACGAGCACGGTTCGGCCAGGGCCCGAGCACGGTCCAGCCGGCGTCCCGAGCACGGTCCGGCCACGGTCACGGGCACGGTCCGGCCAGGTCCGCGCTGGGCCGGCGTCACCCGGACGGGGTGGGGGTACCCGGATGGCCACGCACCACCCTGACGTGCGGAAACGATACTTCTACGGGCGGCGCGGGCTCGATCTGACGTAGGGTCAGCAGGCGGGCGCCCGACGCGGCGGTTTACCTCAAGACACGACCCCGTGTCCCCAGGAGTTCCCATGCGCCGCAGCACCGCCCACGTGCTCACCGCCACCGCGCTGACCGCCGCCGCCTTCGCCGGCCCGGTCGCCGGGGCGGTCGCCGCCGCGGACCTCGGCATGGCGGCCGGTTTCGCGGCCGGGGACTTCGCCCCGCTGGAGATCCGGCCGAAGTCCGTCGCCCCGGGCGCCACCGTCACCGTGGACACCACGGCCTGCGGGCCGGGCAGCCGCGCCGAGGGCGATGCCACCACGGTGGGCGGCGGCCGCTTCGAGTTGGTCCCGGGCAGCCGCAAGGAGGCGGTCGCGGGGCAGTTCCAGGTGTCCCGGCACCTGCGCCCCGGTACCTACGACATCGGCGCGACCTGCGCGAACGGCAAGTTCGCCACCGGCGACCTGGTCGTCATCGGTGAGGCGGCCGCCGTCGGCGGCCACGTCGTCACCGAACGCGCCCCGCAGGGGCCCGTTCGGACCGGGGTGGGTGGTGGGACGACCACCACCACCGACCCCGCCAAGATCGCGGCGGGTGTGGCCCTCCTGGCCGCGGCCGCCGCCGGCGGTACCTGGCTCGTGCGTCGCCGGGCGAGCGGCACGCCGAGCTGACGGGCGCCCACCGCGGCTCCGGCCGCGGTCCGACCGGTACCGTCCCCCGTCGCCCGCCCCGCGAGGTCCCCCCCGTTCGCGGGGCCGGGCGACGGCCACTTCCGCGAACGGCACGACGAGGGGGCTGACATGGCCAGGTCGTCCCTTCCGGGTCCCGCCTGGCCCGCGCCGCCCGGCAGGATCCGCAGGAGACGGCCCGGCTCCGGGCGCGGCGGGCTGGTGGCCCTCGCCGCCTGCGTCGGGGTGTGGCTCGTCAGCAGCGGCTCCGGCGAGATCGTCCGGCCCCCGCTGCCCTCACCGTCCGAGGCGCTGAGCGGGCAGGCCCTGTACCCGGGCAGCATCGGCCCGCTCCCCGGTTCCCCGCCCACCCGGATCCGGATCCCGTCGATCCGGGTGGACGCCCCGCTGACGGGGCTCGGTCTCAACCGCGACGGCAGTCTCGAAGTGCCCCCGCCCGCCCGGCGCGACCTCGCGGGCTGGTACCGCGGCGGGACCGCCCCGGGGGCGACGGGCACCGCCGTCGTCGCGGGCCACGTCGACGACGCCAGCGGCCCGGCGGTCTTCTACCACCTGGGCGCGCTGCGGCGCGGGGCGGCGATCGAGGTGGCGCGTACGGACGGACGCACGGCCGTCTTCACGGTCCACGCCGTCGAGGTCCACGACGCGGGGGCCTTCCCGGACGCGCGCGTGTACGGGCCTTCGCCCCGCGCCGAGCTCCGGGTGATCACCTGCGGCGGCGGCTTCTCCCCGCGCACGGGCTACCAGGGCAACGTGGTGGTCTTCGCCCACCTCACGGGGACGTTCTAGTGCCGGTCCAGTGCCGGTCACAGCACTAACCGGCCCCGGAAGGCCTCAGCCCCACTGTTCGAAGCCCAGCTTCACCACGAGCGCGCCGACCACCGTCAGCAGCACCCCGCGGACGAAGCCACTGCCCTTCTTGAGCGCCATGCGGGCGCCGATCATGCCGCCGGCCAGGTTGAACACGGCCATGAGCGCGGCCAGCTGCCACAGCACCATCCCCTGGTAGGCGAACATCGCGAGCGCCCCGGCATTCGTGCACACGTTCACGATCTTGGCGGTGGCGGAGGCGGTGACCAGGTCGAGGTGGAGCAGGGCGGTGAGCGCCAGCACCAGGAACGTGCCGGTGCCGGGGCCGATGAGACCGTCGTAGAAGCCGATGCCCAGGCCGGCGAGGGCGATGGTGAGCAGCACCCGCTGCCGGGAGACGGGCGAGGTGGAGGGGGCGGTGCCGAATCCCGGCTTGAAGATCACCACGGCGGCGACCACGACCAGGACGCCCATGATGAGGGGTCGCAGCGCGTCCTTGCTGATGCCGCCGGCGAGCGCGGCGCCGCCCATCGAGCCGGCGAGTGCGGCCAGGCCGATCCGGACGGCGAGCTTCACGTCCACCGGGGCCTTGCGCACGTAGGTGATCGCCGCCCCGGTGGTACCGACGATCGCCACCGCCTTGTTCGTCCCGAGCACGGCGGCGGGGTGGGCGTTGGGCAGGCCGAGCAGCAGGGCGGGCAGCAGCAGGAGGCCGCCGCCGCCCACCACCGCGTCGATCCAGCCGGCCGCCGCGGCGGCCACGCACAGCACGATGATCATGGTCGTTGATATGTCAGGCACGGCCCGACCTTATGGACCGGATGCATGCAGGACCCATCAATACCCGGAAACTTGCGCAAAGGTTGAGCTTTGCCGGGCCGGAGCCCGGTCCGGGGCCACCGGAGCGGCCGGTTCCACCAGCGCCGTCAGCGCGGTCGCGGCCAGCACGCCGGCCAGCCCCAGCCCCGCCGCCAGCCGCCGCCCGGGCGGTACGCGCGACAGCGCGGCCGCCCCGGCCCGCCGGACGGGCTCCCGGCGCGGCCTGCGGTGCCGGGCGGCACCGCCCGCCGCAGCGGGGACGGGGGCCGGAACAGGACCGGGCACGGGCACGGGCACGACGATGTGCAGGGGGTGACGCACGGGCTGGAGCACCTCTCGGAGAACACGGCGGACGGGGACGAAGGGGATGAAGGGGACGACAGGGACGACGCCCCGGCGGGCCCCCCTCAGAAGCTGAAGCACTCGGAGTGCACCCGCCCGGCCGGCACCCCGGCCCGCAGCAGCGCGCCCCGGGTCGCCTCCGCCATCCCGGGCGGCCCGCACAGGTACACGTCGTGCTCCACGAGGTCCGGCACCAGCGCGGCCAGCGCCCGCGGGGCCAGCGGGTCGTAGGCGGCGTCGGAAGGCCCGAGCAGGTAGTGCAGCCCGGCCTGCCGCCCGGCAGCGATGGCCTCCAGCTCGGCGCGCAGTACGAGGTGCTCCTCGGCCCCGGCCCGGTACAGCAGGGTGATGTCCCCGGGCCCGCCGGGCAGGGTCTCGAACAGGGCCCGCATCGGGGTGATCCCGACCCCGCCCGCGATCAGCAGCACCTTGGGCCGGGTCCGCCGGGCGGCGGTGAGCGCCCCGAACGGCCCGGTGGCCAGCACCCGCGTGCCCGGCCGCAGCCGGCGGATCCGGCGGGAGTGCCCGCCGAGCGCCTTGACGGTGATCCGCAGCCGCCCGTCCTGCGCCGGCGCGGACAGCGAGAACGGCAGGGCGGTGTACCAGAGCCGCCGCTGGAGGAACCGCCAGCGCAGGAACTGCCCCGGTTCCGCGCGCAGCTCCGCGAGGTGCTGCCCGTGGATGACGACGGACACCACCCCGGGCCCCTCCGCCCGCACCTCGGCGACCCGCAGCCCGTGCCGCAGGGCCTGCCGTACGGGGACCACTGCCCGGTACCAGACCAGCAGGACGGCGACGAGGGCGTGGGCGAGGGCCCAGAACCAGGCGGCCACCGCCAGATCGGGCCCGGCGAGCTGGTGCGCGAAGGCCAGGGCGGCGGCCAGGTAGACGAACAGGTGCACCCCGCGCCAGGTTTCGTGCGGGACGCGGCGGCGTACGGCCCGGGCGGAGGTCACGCCGACCGCGGCCAGGAGGACGGTCCCGGCCGCGGCGGCGCCGAGCGCGGGGTAGCCGAGCAGCCCCCGGACGGCGGAGACCACGTCGACGCCCTCGTGCACGGCGTATCCGAGCAGGGCGAGGAGCCCGTGCCCGAAGCAGAGGAGGAGCACGTGCCGGCCCCCCAGCGCGTGCCAGCGGGCGAGCCGGTCGGCGCCGATGCCGTGCTCCACGGCGGGCACCCGGGCCATCAGGAAGAGCAGGACGAGCACCCCGTACCCGGCGAGCAGCCCGGTCAGGTGGGCGGCCGTGGCGAAGAGCGCGTCGAGGCGGGCGGAGGGGCGCACCTGGGCCGCCCACAGCAGGGTGACCAGCCCCGCCCCGACCAGCATCCCGCCCTTGACCCGTCCCGCCGCATCTCGCATGGCGCTCACGCTAAGCGGCCCGGGAGGGCCTGGAAGGGCCCCGAAGGGCCTGCCGGTGATCCTTAAGGCGGCCTTGAGCAAGGCCTCACGGACCCTTAATCCGGGCGCTGAGGTCGGCGTTCCGTCCGGGTAACAGCGGCGATCCCGAGGGGAAACAGCGGGCGCGCACGCTCGTGCCATGACCTCGGAACAGCGTGTGGTGGTGATCGGCGGCGGCCTGGCCGGCCTGCGGTTCGCCGCGCGGCTGGGCGCCCGCGGCACGGACCGGACGGTGACCGTGCTCGGGGAGGAGACGCACGCCCCCTACAACCGGGTCCTGCTCGCGGAGGTCCTGGCGGGCCGGTACGCCCCCGAGGTGACCGCGCTGCCGGACCCCGGTCCGGTGCTGCGGCGGGGGGTGCGGGCGGTCCGCGTGGACCGCGCCGAGCGCGAGGTGCACTGCGACGACGGGAGCGTGGAGCGCTACGGGACCCTGGTGCTGGCCACCGGCTCGAACCCGGTCCTGCCCCCGCTGCGGGGCCTGTTCACGCCCGAGGGGCGGGAACTCCCCGACGGGGTCCACGCGTTCCGCACGATGGACGACTGCCTCGCCCTGGCCGCCGCGTCCCGCCCCGGCGTGCGCGCGGTGGTGATCGGCGGCGGGCTGCTCGGGGTCTCCGCCGCCCGCGCGCTGGCCGCACGGGGTGCGCAGGTGGTCCTCGCCCAGCAGGCCGAGCGCCTGATGGAACGCCAGCTGGACGCGGACGCCTCGGCGCTGCTGCACGCCCACCTCACCACCCTCGGCGTGGAGATCCACACCCGCTGCCGGGTCCGCGGCCTGACCACCGCCGGCGCCGCTCCCCGCCGGGTCACCGGGGTCGAACTCGCCGACGGCTACCGCCTCGACGCCGACCTCGTCGTCCTCGCCTGCGGGGTCCGCCCCCGCACCGGGCTCGCCCAGGCCGCCGGGCTGGAGGTCCGCAAGGGCGTGGTGGTCGACGACCGGCTGCGCACCAGCGACCCCCGGATCCACGCCGTCGGCGACTGCGCCGAGCACGCCGGCCGGGTGTACGGCCTGGCGGGCCCCGCCCTGGAGCAGGCCGACGCCCTCGCCGACGCCCTCACCGGCTCCCCGGCGGGCTACACCGGCACCCGCGCCCTCACCCGCCTCACCCTCGCCGCCGCCGGCGACCGCCCCTTCGACCTCGCCTCCTTCGGCGAGCCGGTCCCCCTCCCCGGCGACGACGTGGTCCGCCTCGCCGACGCCACCCGCCGCACCTACCGGCAGGTCGTCCTGCGCGGCGACCGCCTCGTCGGCGGGGTGCTGCTCGGCGAGCTGTCCACCGTGGGCGCCCTCGCCCGCACCTGGGAGGGCGACGAACCCCTGCACGACCCGTTCCACCTGCTCACCGACGACGGAGGCCACTGACATGACCGAGCCCCTGCCCGCGATCGTGCTGATCGGCCACGGCATGGTCGGCCAGCGCTACCTGGAGGCGCTCGCCGAGCGCGGGGCCACCGCCACGCACCGCGTCACCGTGCTCTGCGAGGAGCCCCGGCCGGCCTACGACCGCGTACACCTGACCTCGTACTTCTCCGGGAGCACCGCCGAGGACCTCTCCCTGGTCCCGGACGGGTTCATGGCGGAGCACGGCATCGAGCTGCACCTCGGCGACCCCGCCGAGAGCGTCGACCGCACCGCCCGCACCGTGACCTCCCGCTCCGGGCGGGTGTTCCCGTACGACGTGCTGGTCCTGGCGACCGGAAGCTACCCCTTCGTACCGCCCGTCCCCGGCAAGGACGCGCCCGGCTGCTTCGTGTACCGCACGATCGAGGACCTCCTCGCGATCGAGGAGTACGCGAAGACCCGCGGCAGCGGCGCCGTCGTCGGCGGCGGCCTCCTCGGCCTGGAGGCGGCCGGCGCGCTGAAGGGCCTCGGGCTGGCCACCCGCGTCGTGGAGTTCGCGCCGCGCCTGATGCCCGTCCAGGTCGACGAGGGCGGCGGCGCGGCCCTGCTGCGCACCATCGAGTCGATGGGCCTGACCGTGCACACGGGCGTCGGCACGCAGGAGGTGCTGACCGGCGAGGACGGCTCCGTCAGCGGGATGCGGCTGTCCGACGGCACCGACGTCGCCACCGACCTGGTCGTCTTCTCCGCCGGGGTGCGCCCCCGCGACCAGCTCGCCCGCGACAGCGGCCTGGAGGTCGGCGAGCGCGGCGGGATCGCCGTCGACTCCCGCTGCCGCACCTCCGACCCGCGCGTCTACGCGATCGGCGAGTGCGCGATGGCCTGCGACGGCCGGGTCTACGGCCTGGTCGCGCCCGGCTACGAGATGGCCGAGACGGCCGCCGAGGACCTCCTGGGCCGCGACAAGGAGTTCACCGGCGCCGACCTGTCCACGAAGCTGAAGCTGCTCGGCGTGGACGTGGCCTCCTTCGGCGACGCCCACGGGACGGCCGAGGGCTGCCTCGACGTCGTCTGGTCGGACTCCCGCTCCGGGGTCTACAAGAAGCTCGTCGTCTCCCCCGACGGGGTCCTCCTCGGCGGGGTCCTGGTCGGCGACGCGGACGCGTACGGGCTGCTGCGCCCCCTCACCGGCAGTGTCCCGCCCGTCGCCCCCGAACAGTTGGTGCTGCCCGCGGGCCTCGGCCCGGCCACACAGCTCGGCCCCTCCGCCCTGCCGGACAGCGCGGTGATCTGCTCCTGCCACAACGTCACCAAGAAGGCCATCACGGCCTGCGCGACCCTGCCCGAGGTCAAGAAGTGCACCAAGGCCGGCACCGGCTGCGGGAGCTGCCTGAAGGTGATCGGCCAGCTGCTGCCCGCCGCCACCGACAAGGGGCTGTGCGGCTGCTTCCCGTACACCCGCGCCGAGCTCTACGAGATCGTCCGCACCCGCCGCCTGACCTCCTACCGGGAGATCCTCGACGGCCACGGCCGCCCCGCGGCCCGCGGCGGCGACGGCTGCGAGGTGTGCAAGCCGGCCGTCGGCTCGGTCATCGCCTCCCTCGCCGCCACCCTGGGCGCGAGCGGCTACGTCCTCGACGGTGAGCAGGCCGCCCTCCAGGACACCAACGACCACTTCCTCGCGAACCTCCAGCGCAACGGCTCGTACTCGGTCGTCCCCCGCATCCCCGGCGGGGAGATCACCCCGGAGAAGCTGATCGTGATCGGCGAGGTGGCCCGCGAGTTCGGCCTCTACACGAAGATCACCGGCGGGCAGCGCATCGACCTCTTCGGCGCCGGCGTCGACCAGCTCCCCCGGATCTGGGCCCGCCTCGTCGACGCCGGCTTCGAGTCGGGGCACGCCTACGGGAAGGCCCTGCGGACGGTGAAGTCCTGCGTCGGGCAGACCTGGTGCCGCTACGGGGTGCAGGACAGCGTCCGCATGGCCATCGACCTGGAGCTGCGCTACCGGGGTCTGCGCGCCCCGCACAAGCTGAAGTCGGCGGTGTCCGGGTGCGCGCGCGAGTGCGCGGAGGCGCAGAGCAAGGACTTCGGGGTCATCGCCACCGCGAGCGGCTGGAACCTGTACGTCGGCGGCAACGGCGGGGCCACCCCGCGCCACGCGGACCTCCTCGCCCAGGACCTGTCGGACGCCGAGCTGGTGCGTCTGATCGACCGGTTCCTGATGTTCTACATCCGCACCGCCGACCGGCTGGAGCGGACCTCCACCTGGCTGGACCGGCTGGAGGGCGGCCTGGAGCACCTGCGGGACGTGGTCGTGCACGACTCGCTGGGGCTGTGCGCCGAGCTGGAGGCGCTGATGGCCGACCACGTCGCCCACTACCGGGACGAGTGGGCCGAGACGCTGCGGGACCCGGAGCGGCTGCGCCGGTTCGTGTCCTTCGTCAACGCGCCCGGGGCGCCGGACCCGACGGTGCGGTTCGTCCCCGAACGCGGCCAGGTCAAGCCCGACCTGACCGTCCTGACCCTGGAGCCCGTGGGAGGCGACCGATGACCGTGGAACTGCGGGTGTGCGAGGAGTGGCTGACGGTGTGCGAGCTGTCCTCGCTCGTCCCCGGGCGGGGGGTGGCGGCCCTGCTGCCCGACGGGAGCCAGGCGGCCGTCTTCGTCGACCGCGCGGGGCGCCCGTACGCCATCGCCAACCAGGACCCCTTCACCGGCGCGCACGTCCTGTCGCGCGGGCTGCTGGGCTGCGCGGAGGGCCGTCCCTTCGTGGCCTCGCCGCTGCTGAAGCAGCGCTTCGACCTGGAGTCGGGGCGCTGCCTGGACGACGAGGCGGTGGCGGTCCGGACGTACCCGGTGCGGACTTCCGCGATGCGGACCGCCGTGGCCCCGTAGCGGCCCCGCGGGGCCCTGTGAGGCCCTTGCAGGGCCCTGTGGCGGGTCAGCCCTGGACCATGGCCGGGTCCATCCACATGATCTCCCAGGTGTGGCCGTCGAGGTCGTCGAAGGCCCGGCCGTACATGACGCCGTGGTCCTGGGCGGGGCGGGGCTCGGTGGCCCCGGCCGCCAGGGCGCCGTCGACCAGCTCGTCGACCTTGGCGCGGCTCTCGGCGCTCAGACAGAGCAGCACCTCGGAGGTGGTGGTGGCGTCGGCGATCTGCTTGTGGGTGAAGTCCTTGTAGCGGGCCTCGGTGAGGAGCATGGCGACGATGGTGTCGCTGATGACCATGGAGGCGCAGTTCTCGTCGGTGAACTGGGCGTTGAAGGAGTAGCCGAGCTTGCCCCAGAACGCCTTGGACGCGTCCAGGTCCTTGACGGGCAGGTTGACGAAGATCATGGTGGAGGACATCCCGGTCTCTCTTCTCTCGTGCGGCGCCGCGCGGTGCCGGGCGCTTTCAAGAGGTAGACCGGGGGGTCCGGGGAAACTCATCGCTCCCCGCGAAGTTTTTTCGACTTTTCTTCCCCGAGCACGAAACCGCAGGTCAGACACGTGATGCGGCAGCTTCCCGGGCCGGACGGCCAGGGCGGGCCGAGGTGACGGGGTGCGCGGCGGCCATTGACCCCGCGCCGGTCGCTCCCGCGTCATGAGGAATTGATGCCACGTCAATCCGGCGTCCCTAGGTTCCTCGACGCGTGCGACCCCGCGCCCGACCGGACGCGGGGCCCTCCTCCCACAGGAGTGACCGTGGAACGTCGTACCTTCCTGCGCGGTGCTGTGATCGGCTCCTCGGCCGCCGCCTTCGCCGGCACCCTCACCCACGGGGCCGCCTTCGCGGCCCCCGCCCAGCCCGGCGCCGGACCCTACGGGGCCCTCGGCGCGGCGGACGCGAACGGCATCATGCTGCCCGCCGGCTTCAGCAGCCGGGTGATCGCCCGCTCCTCGCAGACGGTCGGCGGCACCTCGTACACCTGGCACAGCGCCCCCGACGGCGGCGCGTGCTTCGCCGACGGCACGGGCTGGATCTACGTGTCCAACTCGGAGATCAACCCCTCCGGCGGCGCGAGCGCGGTGAAGTTCAACTCCTCCGGCACGATCACCGGCGCCTACCGGATCCTCTCGAACACCCGGCAGAACTGTGCGGGCGGCAAGACCCCCTGGAACACCTGGCTGTCCTGCGAGGAGGTCAGCCTCGGCTTCGTCTACGAGACCGACCCGTACGGCGTGAACCCGGCCGTACAGCGCCCCGCGATGGGCAAGTTCAAGCACGAGGCGGCCGCCGCCGACCCGGTGCGCCAGGTGATCTACCTGACCGAGGACGAGACGAACGGCTGCTTCTACCGCTTCATCCCCACCACCTGGGGCAACCTCTCCTCCGGCACCCTCCAGGTGATGGTCGCCGGAACCGCCACCTCCGGCTCCTTCACCTGGCAGAACGTCCCGGACCCGGACGGCTCGCCGACCACCACCCGCACCCAGGTCTCCGGCTCCAAGAAGTTCAACGGCGGCGAGGGCTGCCACTACGCCAACGACACGGTCTGGTTCACCACCAAGGGCGACAACCGCGTCTGGCAGCTCAACCTGGCGAACAGCACCTACGAGCTGGCCTACGACGACTCCCTGGTCCCCGGCGGCGCGGCCCCGCTGACGGGCGTGGACAACGTCACCGGGTCCTCGTACGGGGACCTGTACGTCGCCGAGGACGGCGGCAACATGGAGATCTGCCTGATCACCCCGGACGACGTGGTGGCGCCCTTCCTGCGGATCACCGGCCAGTCCTCCTCGGAGATCACCGGCCCGGCCTTCTCCCCGGCGGGCAACCGGCTCTACTTCAGCAGCCAGCGCGGCACCACGGGCAGTTCCTCCGGCGGCATCACCTACGAGGTCACGGGCCCCTTCCGGGTCTAGTTCCGGTCCGGGGCCCGTTCTCCGGTCCTAGGACACCACCGCGCCGCCCTTGAGGAGGGCCGCGCCCAGCGGGGTCACCGTGTGCAGGACCGCGCCGCCGTGGCGCAGGGTGGTGACGAGGCCGGCCTCGCGCATCACGCAGGCGTGCTGGCTCGCCGAGGCCAGGGAGACCCCGGCCCGGCGGGCCAGTTCGCTGGTGGTGGCCCCGTCCCCGATGGCCCGCAGCACCACCGAGCGGGTGTGCCCGACGAGCTTGCCCAGGGTGCGCTGGCGCTGTTCCTCCGGGCGCGCGGCCTCGCCGCCGGCCGAGGCCGAGGCGAGCTGGGCGGCGGCCGGGTAGACCAGCACCGGCGGCAGCTCCGGGTCGTGCAGGGTCACCGCGGTACGCCGGCAGAAGAAGGACGGCTGGAGCAGCAGCCCGCGCCCCCGTAGCCGTACGTCCCGGTCCACGGGGTACTCGCACTCCAGGACGGGCGCCCGCCAGCGCAGCATCGGCGGCAGCGAGGCGAGCAGCTCGTCCGCGCCGCCGTCGAGCAGGGCGCGGCCGCGTGCCGCCCGCTCGGCCTCTATCTGGGCCTGGATATGCGTCCAGTAGGGCTCCACGGCGGCCCGGTGGTATCCGCGCAGCTCGCTCAGGAGCCTGGGGAGGTGTTTGGTGCCCCCGTCCATGAACTCCCGCAGCCGGATGGGCGCGGGCGTCCCGAAGGCCGCCCCGAATCCGCTCCCGGCGCCGGAACCGACGAGGGAGAGCTCCCGCCGCAGCCGCTCGTGCCGCAGCCCGCGCAGGGCGTCGAGGCCCATGTCCCAGCCGTACTGCCCCTCGGCGGGGGTCAGAAAATCCGGGAAATAGCCGCGAGCCGGTATCAACGCACCGAGCAGCCTTGTTTCACTATTCAACCTGCTCCGTGTTTCCGTACGCCATTCACCGAACAGCCGGGCGTCACGCCGGTCTCTTAAACGGTGAAAACTAAGAATCGTTTCCCACAACGCATCGGGACGCCCTGCCATCCGTACGCGTGCCAGGTCCACTCCAGTGAAATGGATACGAAGCACCGAACCCCCAGCTGTGCAACCGCAATCCCCCCGCCCCATGAGTATGCATGCCGTCACACGTGGTCACCACGCCCTTTCGGCCACAGTTGAAACCCCTTTCGGCAGGGGCGTGACAAGCGAAATCCTGTACTCCGCCGGGCACACTCCGGTGCGACCGAAACGCTCCGTGAAGGCCGTGGGGGGCTTTGCGGGGCCTGGCGGTCGGTCGCATCGGGAAGCGCCGACGTGCCCGGTGGATAGGCGTCAGGCGGTGGACGGGTGGGGATCCGTCCACCGCCTGGTGCCGTAATGACTTTGTTGAATACCTCGCCCAAAGGTGCTTCGAATAGATAGATGCGCCCGCCCCCGGAGGTCAGGGACCGGGGGCGGGCGCGGCCGTCGCGGGCTTCGTGGGACCGCGGCGGGGGCATGCGGGGCCGGTGAGGGCCCGGGCGGGTCAGCGGCTGTCGGAGCCCTTCGCCTCGGCCGCGGCGCGGCCGGCCTCCAGGCGCGCCACCGGGATCCGGAACGGCGAGCAGGAGACGTAGTCGAGGCCGACCTCGTGGAAGAAGTGCACCGACTCCGGGTCGCCGCCGTGCTCGCCGCAGACGCCGAGCTTCAGGTCGGGGCGGGTGGCCCGGCCGGCCTGGACGGCGCTGCGGACCAGCGAGCCGACGCCGTCCCGGTCGATGGTCTCGAAGGGCGAGACCCCGAAGATGCCCTTCTCCAGGTACGCGGTGAAGAAGCTGGCCTCGACGTCGTCGCGGGAGAAGCCCCACACCGTCTGGGTCAGGTCGTTCGTGCCGAAGGAGAAGAACTGCGCGGCCTCGGCGATCTGGCCGGCGGTCAGCGCGGCGCGGGGCAGCTCGATCATCGTGCCGATGGTCAGCTTGAGGCTGGTGCCGGTGGCGGCCTCGACCTCGGCGATGACCGCGTCGGCCTCCTCGCGGACGATCTCCAGCTCCTGGACGGTGCCCACGAGCGGGACCATGATCTCGGCGCGGGGGTCGCCCTTGGCGTTCTTGCGCTCGGCGGCGGCCTCGGCGATCGCCCGGACCTGCATCTTGAACAGGCCGGGGATGACCAGGCCCAGGCGGACACCGCGCAGACCCAGCATCGGGTTCTGCTCGTGCAGCTTGTGGACGGCCTGGAGCAGGCGCAGGTCGTTCTCGTTGGCGTCCTTGCGGGACTCGGCGAGGGCGACGCGCACCGACAGCTCGGTGATGTCGGGCAGGAACTCGTGCAGCGGCGGGTCCAGGAGGCGGACGGTGACGGGCAGTCCGTCCATCGCCTCGAACAGCTCGACGAAGTCCTTCTTCTGGAGCGGCAGGAGGGCACTGAGTGCCTCCTCGCGCTCTCCGTCGGTGTCCGCGAGGATCAGGCGCTCGACCATCTCGCGGCGCTCGCCGAGGAACATGTGCTCGGTGCGGCACAGGCCGATGCCCTGGGCGCCGAAACGGCGGGCGCGCAGCGCGTCCTCGGCGTTGTCGGCGTTGGCGCGCACCCGCAGGCGGCGGACGCGGTCGGCGTAGGCCATGATCCGGTGCACGGCGGCGACGAGCTCGTCGGCGTCGTCGGCGCCGGCGTGCATGCGGCCCTCGAAGTACTCGACGACCGGGGACGGTACGACGGGTACCTCACCGAGGTACACCTTGCCGGTGGAGCCGTCGATGGAGACGACGTCGCCCTCTTCGATGACCGTCTCGCCGACCGTCATGCGGCGGCGCTTGGTGTCGACGTCGAGCTCCTCGGCGCCGCAGACGCAGGTCTTGCCCATGCCGCGGGCGACGACGGCGGCGTGCGAGGTCTTGCCGCCGCGCGAGGTCAGGATGCCCTCGGAGGCGATCATGCCGTCGAGGTCGTCCGGGTTGGTCTCGCGGCGGATCAGGATGACCTTCTCGCCGGAGCGCGACCACTTGACGGCCGTGTACGAGTCGAAGACGGCCTTGCCGACCGCCGCGCCCGGGGAGGCGGCGATGCCGCGGCCGAGCAGGGTGCTCTTCGCCTCGCCGTCGAAGCGGGGGAACATCAGCTGGGCCAGCTGGTGGCCGGTGACGCGCTGGAGCGCCTCGGCCTCGCTGATCAGGCCCTGGTCCACGAGCTGGGTGGCGATGCGGAAGGCGGCGCCGGCGGTGCGCTTGCCGACGCGGGTCTGGAGCATCCACAGCTGGCCGCGCTCGATGGTGAACTCGATGTCGCAGAGATCCTTGTAGTGGGTCTCCAGCGTCGTCATGATCTCGATGAGCTGGTCGTACGAGGCCTTGTCGATGGCCTCCAGGTCCGCGAGGGGGACGGTGTTGCGGATGCCCGCGACGACGTCCTCGCCCTGGGCGTTCTGGAGGTAGTCGCCGTAGACGCCCGCGTGGCCGCTGGCGGGGTCGCGGGTGAAGGCGACGCCGGTGCCCGAGTCGGGGCCGAGGTTGCCGAAGACCATGGAGCAGATGTTGACGGCGGTGCCCAGGTCGCTCGGGATGCGCTCCTGGCGGCGGTAGAGCTTGGCGCGGTCGGTGTTCCACGAGTTGAAGACGGCCTCGACGGCGAGGTCCATCTGCTCGCGGGCGTCCTGCGGGAACTCGCGGCCGGCGTCCTTCGCCACGATCTTCTTGAAGTGCTTGACCAGCTTCTTCAGGTCGGCGGCGTCGAGGTCGGTGTCGACGGTGACCTTCTTGGCGGCCTTGGCCTCGTCGAGGGCGTCCTCGAAGAGCTCGCCCTCGACCCCGAGGACGGTCTTGCCGAACATCTGGATCAGGCGGCGGTACGAGTCCCACGCGAAGCGCTCGTCGCCGGACTGGGCCGCGAGGCCGGTCACGGACTCGTCGGAGAGGCCGATGTTGAGGACGGTGTCCATCATCCCCGGCATCGAGAACTTCGCGCCGGAGCGCACGGAGACCAGCAGCGGGTCGTCCGACTGGCCGAGCTTCTTGCCCATCTTCGCCTCGAGGGCGGCGAGGTGCGCGCTGACCTCGTCGCGCAGCTCGGCCGGGGCCGTGCCGCTCTCCAGGTAGACCTTGCAGGCCTCGGTGGTGATGGTGAAGCCGGGGGGCACGGGGAGACCAAGGTTGGTCATCTCGGCGAGGTTGGCTCCCTTGCCGCCGAGAAGGTCCTTGAGGTCCCGGTTGCCCTCGGTGAAGTCGTAGACGAACTTCTGATCTTTGTTTTCCGACACGGGTCTCGACTCCTCGAGGACTCGGGTGGCTGCCCTGACGGCCAGGAACATACCCAGATCGAAGGCTTCTGGGTACGTCCACTTGGCCGTCATGCGGCTGTAACCACCCGTGCGCCACCGGATCGAAAGTAACTCATGGGTAATCAGAACGTACGAAGAGCGTTCAGAACCCGAAGGGGGAAGGGCCTCTTGAGGCTTGATCACGCTCGGATGAGCGATCATCGATACATTTGCGTTCAAGTCTTGAACGCACAAAGGGTGGCACCCAGTGCCACCCTTTGAAAGTCTTACCCGTGACCTTCACGCTCATCTGAGCGAAACCTTCATCATGCGTGGCGTATATCACGCGACCCCGAGGGCGATTTGTCAGCCTCCGGAGGTGTCCAGCTCGGCTTCCTCGCTCACGCCCGCGCAGTCGTAAGGATCCTTCAACCAGCCCTCGGGCAGGACAACCCGGTTGTTTCCGGACGTCCGGCCGCGCGGTCCGTCGGCACTCTCGGGCCACGCTTGATCCAGATCGAGCTCGCTCAGATGAGCGTCCAGTTCGGCCAGGGAGGAGGTCACCGCCAGCTTCCCCCGCATCTCCGACCCCACGGCGAAGCCCTTGAGGTACCAGGCCACGTGCTTACGGAAGTCGATCACCCCGCGCGCCTCGTCGCCGATCCACTCCCCCAGCAGCTGCGCGTGCCGGTGCATGGTGTGCGCGACCTCGCGCAGCGTCGGCTTGTGGAAGTCCTCGGGGCGGCCCTCGAAGGCCGCGACCAGGTCGTTGAACAGCCAGGGCCGCCCCAGGCAGCCGCGCCCGACGACCACGCCGTCGCAGCCGGTCTCGCGGACCATGCGCAGCGCGTCCTCGGCGCACCAGATGTCGCCGTTGCCGAGCACCGGGATCTCCGGGACGTGCTCCTTGAGGCGCGCGATGGCCTCCCAGTCCGCGGTGCCGCCGTAGTGCTGGGCGGTGGTGCGCCCGTGCAGGGCGATGGCGGTGACGCCCTCCTCGACGGCGATCCGGCCGGCGTCGAGGTAGGTGAGGTGGTCGTCGTCGATGCCCTTGCGCATCTTCATGGTCACCGGCAGGTCCCCGGCGCCCGCGACGGCCTCGCGCAGGATCGCGCGCAGCAGGTGGCGCTTGTACGGGAGGGCCGAGCCGCCGCCCTTGCGGGTGACCTTGGGGACGGGGCAGCCGAAGTTGAGGTCGATGTGGTCGGCGCGGTCCTCTTCGACGATCATCCGGACGGCCTTGCCGACCGTCACCGGGTCCACGCCGTACAGCTGGATCGAGCGCGGCTTCTCGGTCGCGTCGAAGTGGATCAGCTGCATGGTCTTCTCGTTGCGCTCGACCAGGGCGCGGGTCGTGATCATCTCGCTCACGAACAGCCCCTTGCCGCCCGAGAACTCGCGGCAGAGGGTACGGAACGGGGCATTGGTGATGCCGGCCATGGGCGCGAGCACCACCGGCGGCTGCACGGTGTGCGGGCCGATCGCGAGAGGCGGAGGGAGCGTGGTCATCCCCCCATTGTCGCGCATGCCGTGGTCGTTAGTTAGACGTACTATCGGCGTCATGGGTCACATGAGCCACCGGCGGCGCATCCTCGTACTGGCGATCTGCTGCATGAGCCTGCTCATCGTCAGCCTCGACAACACCGTCCTGAACGTCGCCCTGCCGGCGATGCGCCGCGACCTCGGCGCCTCGGTCTCCGGGATGCAGTGGACCATCGACGCCTACGCGCTGGTCCTGGCCTCGCTGCTGATCGTGGCCGGGTCCACGGCGGACCGGATCGGGCGCCGCAAGGTGTTCACGGCCGGCCTGGTCCTCTTCACGGCGGGCTCGGTGCTGTGCTCGCTGGCGCCCGGCCTGGAGTTCCTGATCGCCTTCCGGATGATCCAGGCCGTCGGCGGCTCGATGCTGAACCCGGTGGCCATGTCGATCATCACCAACACCTTCACCGAACCGAAGGAACGCGCCCGCGCCATCGGCGTCTGGGGTGGGGTCGTCGGCATCTCCATGGCCGCGGGCCCCCTGATCGGCGGACTGCTGGTGGACTCCGTCGGCTGGCGGTCCATCTTCTGGGTCAACCTCCCCGTCGGACTCCTCGCCCTCGCCCTGACCCTGCGCTACATCCCCGAGTCCCGCAGCGAGCGCCCCCGTCGGCCCGACCCGGTGGGCCAGCTGCTGGTCATGGTCCTGCTCGGCACGCTGACCTACGGGATCATCGAGGGCCCGGCGGCCGGCTGGACCTCGGGGGCGATCCTCGGGTGCGGGGCGGCCGCCGTGGCGGCCCTGACCGGGCTGGTGGTCTACGAGTCCCGGCGGGCCGATCCCCTGATCGACCCCCGGTTCTTCCGCAGCGCACCCTTCAGCGGGGCCACGGTGCTCGCGCTGGGGGCCTTCGCCGCGCTGTCCGGGTTCCTCTTCCTGAACACCCTCTACCTCCAGGACGTCCGGGGGCTCGACGCCCTGCACGCCGGGCTCTGGATGCTGCCGATGGCCACCCTGGCCTTCCTGTGCGCGCCGGTGTCGGGACGGCTGCTCGCCTCCGGGGGGCCGCGGCTGCCGCTGCTGGCCGCCGGGGTGACGATGACGGCGAGCGGGCTGCTGTTCGCGGCGTTCTCGGCGGAGCGCTCCGCGCCGCTGATGTTCGCCGGGTACGCCCTCTTCGGCATCGGCTTCGGCCTGGTCAACGCCCCGATCACCAATGCCGCGGTGTCGGGGATGCCGCGCTCCCAGGCGGGGGTCGCGGCCGCCCTGGCCTCCACCAGCCGGCAGGCCGGCGGGGCGCTGGGGGTCGCGGTGATCGGCGCGGTGCTGGCGGCCGGGACGGCGGGCGGCGGGGACTTCGCGGCGGCGACCCGGCCCGCCTGGTGGATCATCACGGGCCTGGGGCTGCTCGTCCTCGTCGTGGGCGCGGCGACGACCGGGCCGTGGGCGCTGGCGACGGCCGCCCGTACAGCCGGCGAGCTGGAACCGGAGCGCGCGCCCGCGCCGGTCGGCGCGCCCCCGCGGGGCTGACGGCAGGCCCGGTCCGGCCGCCCGATCGGGCTACTCCGAGCAGTCGAAGTCCTCGGCCCGGGAGTCGATGCGCTCCAGCAGGGCGCGCAGGGCGTCCTGCTCCTGCTCCGAGAGCCCCGAGAACAGGCCCGTCTCGACGGCGTCCAGGGCGGCGTTGGTCCGGCCGAGGGCGCTCCCCCCGGCCTCGGTGATGACCACGTTGTGGCGGCGCCGGTCGGCCGGGTCGCGGCGGCGCTCGGCGAGGCCGTCGCGCTCCAGGTCGTTGAGGATCCCGACGAGCACGCTCGGGTCCACCTCCAGCCGCTCGGCGAGCGCCCGCTGGCTGATGGGGCCGCCCTCCAGGTGCATCAGCGTCATCGCGTGGCGCGGGGTGAGCCCCGCGGCGCCGAGCGCCTTCTTCATCCGGGTCTGGGTGACCGCTCCGTGCCAGGCCAGCAGCAGGCCCAGCCGCTGCGGTGGGTGCGGGGCTTCCTGTGCTGCCGTCATGTTCCACACCGTAGCAGCCGAGGAATGATTGCGATCTATCGATCGTTGATGCTATTCAATGGTTTGAAACCCTCGACCGTTGGAGTACCTCATGTTCATTGCCTATGCCGTCGTCGCCTGCCTGCTGGCCCTCGTCCTGACGGCTTCCGCCACCTTCACCCTCCAGCGCAACGAGGCGATCGTCGCGAGCATGCGCAAGGTGGAGGTGCCGGACGCGTGGCTGCCCCGGCTGGCCGCACTCAAGGCCGCGGGCGCCGTGGGCCTGGTCGCCGGGCTGTGGATCGCGCCGCTCGGCGTGGCCGCCGCCGTCGGCGTGACCCTCTACTTCGCCGGCGCGGTCGTCAGCCACCTGCGCGTCAAGGACTTCGAACTCGCCCCGGCGGCCGTCCTGACCCTGGTCGCGGCGGCCGTGCTGGCCCTGCGGGTGGCGGCCTGACCGCACGGACGGGTGACAGATATTGAAATCTGTCACCCGTCATGCCATTCTCGTTCCATGACGACCTACGAGCACACCTCCGCCACCCGCACCCTCGGCTCGACCGGGCCCACCGTCTTCCCCCTGGGCCTGGGCTGCATGGGCATGTCCGCGCTCTACGGGGAGGCCGACCGGGCCGAGTCCCTCGCGACCCTGCACGCCTTCCTGGAAGCCGTCCCGGACGGCACGGGCGCCCTGCTCGACACCGGCGACTTCTACGGCATGGGGCACAACGAACTGCTCATCGCCGAAGCCCTGCGCACCGCCCCCGCCGCCGCCCGCGAGAAGGCGCTGACCAGCGTCAAGTTCGGCGCGCTGCGGACTGTCGAGGGCGGCTTCACCGGCTATGACGGCCGGCCGGAAGCCGTCAAGAACTTCCTCGCCTACTCGCTCCAGCGGCTCGGCCGCGACCACATCGACATCTACCGGATCGCCCGCGTGGACCCGGACGTCCCGATCGAGGAGACGGTCGGCGCCATCGCCGAGGCCGTCCAGGCCGGGCACGTCCGCCACATCGGCCTCTCCGAGGTCGGCGCCGACACCCTGCGCCGGGCCGCGGCGGTGGCTCCCGTCTCGGACCTCCAGATCGAGTACTCCCTGATCTCCCGCGGCATCGAGGAGGAGATCCTGCCGACCGCGCGCGAGCTCGGCATCGGCGTCACGGCGTACGGGGTGCTCTCCCGGGGCCTGATCAGCGGGCACTTCAGCCGAGACCGGGCACTGGCCCCGGGCGACTTCCGCGGCATGAGCCCGCGCTTCCAGGGCGGCAACCTCGACCGGAACCTCGACCTGGTCGAGGCCCTGCGCAAGGTCGCCGAGGAGAAGGGGGTGAGCGTGGCCCAGACCGCCATCGCGTGGGTGCTCGCCCAGGGCCCGCTGCGCCGGGCCGACATCGTCCCGCTGGTGGGCGCCCGGCGCCGGGACCGGCTGGAGGAGGCACTGGGTGCCATGCGGGTGGAGCTGACCGCGGCCGACCTGGCCGCCATCGAGGAGGCCGTACCTGCCGGCGCGGCCGCGGGCGAGCGGTACCCGGCGGCGCAGATGGCCCACCTCGACAGTGAGCACTGAGCTGGCGGTACGGTCGTACCCATGCCACCCGCTGCCGCCGAGCCCCTGACCCCCGAGCGCATCCTCGAGACCACCGAGGAGGTGCTGCGCCGCTTCGGCCCCACCAAGGCGACCGTGGTGGACGTGGCGCGCGCCCTGGGCGTCAGCCACGGCAGCGTGTACCGCCACTTCCCGTCGAAGGCCGCGCTGCGCGAGGCCGTGACGGACCGCTGGCTCGCCAAGAGCGTCGTCATGCTGGAGGGGATCGCCTCGGCCCCGGCCGAGACCGCCCCCTCGAAGCTGGAGTCGTGGCTGGAGGCCCTCTTCGCGGCCAAGCGCCACAAGGCGGGCGACGATCCCGAGCTGTTCGCGACGTACACGGTGCTGCTCGCCGAGAACAGCGGCGTGGTCGACAGTCACCTGACGGAGCTGATCGACCAGCTGGCGCGGATCATCGCGGAGGGGGTCGAGGCCGGCACGCTGGCCGCGTCCGATGCCCCGGCGGCCGCCCGCGCCGTCTTCGACGCCACCAGCCGCTTCCATGACCCGCAGTACGCGGCCGACTGGCGCTCGCCCACGATCATCACCGAGTTCGAGGCGGTCACGGCCCTGCTGATCAGGGGTCTGCGCGCCTGAGCGCCCGCGCGGCCGGACACCCGGGCACCCCGAGCCCCCGACTGTCTGGAATCAGCCAGTCCGGACAGCTTGGGGATCATTTTGAGAAGCTCGGCTTGTACATGTCATAGAACTGTCCTTACGGTCCCCCTACCGCACTCATCAGGCAGTTCTCAGGGGGAAGCATGTCCACCGCATCAGCCACACCCGGCCGGCCGGCACCACCGGCCCGTTCCGGCGCCGCCACCGCCCTCGGCTGGATCCTGACGATCGGCCTCAACGTGGTCGCTCCGATCGTCACCTACAACACGCTCACCGGGGACCACGGCTGGAGCGAGTTCTCGGCGCTGCTGGTCAGCGGTGCCTGGCCGGTGCTCGACAGCGCCATCCATGTGGCGTGGCGCCGCAAGCTCGACGAGTTCGCCGTGGTCACCCTGGTGTTCCTGGTGATCACGGCCGTCGTGTCGCTCGTCGGCGCCCACTCGGCCCGCGCCCTGCTCATCAAGGACTCCGGCGTGACCGGGCTCTTCGGGCTGCTCTGCCTGGCGACGCTGTTCGCGCGGCGGCCACTGATGTTCTACTTCGGCCGCAAGTTCGCCACCGACGGCACTCCCGAGAGCACCGCCTGGTGGAACGGCCTGTGGCAGTACGAGGGCTTCCGCACCACGATGACCCGCATGACCCTGGTCTGGGGCGTGGCCTACGTGATCGAGGCGCTGGTGCGGATCGCCCTGGCCTTCGTCCTGGACACCTCCACCATGGTCACGCTCAGCCCGTTCATGATCTACGGGACGATGGGCGGCCTGGGCCTGTGGACGGCCCGGTACGGCAAGCGTTCCCAGGCCGAGGGTGAGCGCCGGGCGGCCGAGGCGGCCGCCGCCGAGGCCGCGGCGGGCGGGGCCTCCCCCGCCTGACCCGCCCGCCCCGCCCGACCCGTACGGCAAAAGACCGGTGGCCCGGTGCGCGATCCGCGCACCGGGCCACCGGTCTTCGTACGTCCGGACCTGAGTCCTAGCAGCCGATCAGACGGCTGGCCAGGTAGCTCTGGATCTGGTCCAGGGAGACGCGCTCCTGCTTCATGGTGTCGCGCTCGCGCACGGTCACCGCGTTGTCGTCCAGGGTGTCGAAGTCGACGGTGACGCAGAACGGCGTACCGATCTCGTCCTGGCGACGGTAGCGGCGGCCGATGGCGCCCGCGTCGTCGAACTCGATGTTCCAGAACTTGCGCAGGTCGGCGGCGAGGCCCTTGGCCTTCGGCGACAGCTGCGGGTTGCGCGACAGCGGCAGGACGGCGACCTTGATCGGAGCCAGGCGCGGGTCGAGGCGCATCACGGTGCGCTTCTCCATGACGCCCTTGGCGTTGGGGGCCTCGTCCTCGTTGTACGCGTCGAGCATGAAGGCGAGCATGGCGCGGTTCACGCCGGCCGCCGGCTCGATGACGTACGGGGTGTACTTCTCCTTGGTCTCCTGGTCGAAGTACACGAGGTCCTGGCCGGAGGCCGCGGAGTGCGCCTTGAGGTCGAAGTCCGTGCGGTTGGCGACGCCTTCGAGCTCGGAGAACTCGTTACCGCCGAAGTTGAAGCGGTACTCGATGTCGGCGGTGCGCTTCGAGTAGTGCGACAGCTTCTCCGCGGGGTGCTCGTACCAGCGGATGTTCTCCTCGCGGATGCCGAGGTCGCGGTACCAGTTCCACCGCTCGGCCATCCAGTACTCCTGCCACTGCTCGTCCTCGCCCGGCTTGACGAAGAACTCCATCTCCATCTGCTCGAACTCGCGCGTGCGGAAGATGAAGTTGCCCGGCGTGATCTCGTTGCGGAAGGACTTGCCCATCTGCGCGATGCCGAACGGGGGCTTCTTGCGCGAAGTCGTCTGCACGTGGGCGAAGTTGGTGAAGATGCCCTGGGCGGTCTCGGGGCGCAGGAACGCCTTCGAGCCGGTGTCCTGGGTCGGGCCGAGGTGGGTCTCCAGCATGCCGGAGAACTGCTTCGGCTCGGTGAACTGGCCCTTCACGCCGCAGTTGGGGCAGTTGATGTCGGCGAGGCCGTTGGCGGGCACACGGCCGTGCTTGGCCTCGTACGCCTCTTCCAGGTGGTCGGCGCGCTGGCGCTTGTGACAGGAGGTGCATTCGGTCAGCGGGTCGGAGAAGGTCGCGACGTGACCGGAGGCCACCCAGACCTCGGGGGCCAGGATCACGGAGGAGTCCAGGCCGACGACGTCCTCGCGCCCGGTCACCATGGCCTTCCACCACTGACGCTTGATGTTCTCCTTGAGCTCGACACCGAGCGGACCGTAATCCCAGGCAGCCCTGGAACCGCCGTAGATGTCACTGCACGGGAAAACGAAGCCACGGCGCTTGCTCAGGCTGACGATGGTTTCGATCTTGTCGGCGGCCACGGTGCTCTCTTCATTACGAGGACGAACGGCGAAGGCTTTAGGTTACCGGCGCCCGCACCCTGCTCTTCAAATCGGGACCCCCCTTCCAGCATGCTCCCCGAGCCCCTCACCTGGGTTTTTGACAATCGTTTCCATCTTTGATGAAAATGGATGTCATGAACGTACGACGCCTCATACCCACCGCCGCCCTCGCCGGTGCCGTCGCCCTCGGCGCCACGGCCCTGACCGCCTGCTCCGGAGGCGCCGGAGGCGCCGCGGACGCCGACGGCAAGGACGGCAAGCTCGGCGTGACGGCGTCGTTCTACCCCCTGCAGTTCCTCGCCGAGCAGATCGGCCAGGACCACGTGAAGGTCTCCACCCTGACCAAGCCGGGCGTCGAACCGCACGACCTGGAGATCACGCCGCGGCAGACGGCGCAGCTGTCCGAGACCGACCTGGTCCTCTACCTCAAGTCCCTCCAGCCCGCCGTGGACAAGGCCGTAGCCCAGTCCGGCGTGAAGACCGTCGTCGACGCCGCCACCCTCACCAAGCTGGAGGTGCACACGGCCCCCGGCCACGGCGAGGAGGGGCACGAGCACACCGACGGCGACGAGCAGGCCGGTCACGACGGCCACGACCACGGCGGCTCCGGCACCGACCCGCACGTCTGGCTCGACCCCACCAAGTACGCGGACATCGCCAAGGGCGTCGGCGCCGCGCTGGAGAAGGCCGACCCCGAGCACGCCAAGGACTACCGCAAGAACACCGACGCGCTCGTGGGCCGGCTCGACGCGCTGGACACGGAGTTCAAGAACGGCCTGAAGGACACGGCCTCCAAGACCTTCATCACCACCCACTCCGCCTTCGGCTACCTCGCGGAGCGCTACGGCCTCGACCAGGAGGGCATCTCCGGCGTCGACCCCGAGGCCGAGCCCAGCCCGGCCCGGATGAAGGACCTCCAGGCGGTCGCGAAGAAGGACAATGTCTCCACCGTCTTCTTCGAGACGCTGGCCAGCGACAAGACGGCCAAGAGCCTCGCCCAGGACACCGGCCTGAAGACCGACGTCCTCGACCCCCTCGAGGGAATCAGCGACAAGTCCCAGGGCGCTGACTACTTCGAGGTCATGCGGTCCAACCTCAAGAACCTGCAGAAGGCACTCGGAGCCAAATGATGACAGCAGCAACGGAGGCGCGAGCCATGGAGTCCGCGACAGCTGAAGCCGCCACGGCGGCCGAGCAGCCCGTCATATCCCTGCGCGGGGCCACGGCCTCGCTCGGCTCGCGCCCCGTGCTGCGCGGGATCGACCTCACCGTGCGCCGCGGTGAGGTCGTCGCCCTGCTCGGCGCCAACGGCTCCGGCAAGTCCACGGCCGTCCGCGCCGTGGTCGGCCAGGTGCCGCTCAGCGGCGGCACCCTCTCCCTCTTCGGCACCGACCTGGCGCGCTTCCGCCAGTGGTCGCGCATCGGGTACGTCCCCCAGCGCACCACCGCCGCCAGCGGCGTCCCGGCGACCGTCCGCGAGGTCGTCTCCTCCGGCCGCCTCGCCCGCACCCGCTTCGGTCTCCTGCGCAAGGCCGACCGGGCCGCCGTCGACCGCGCGCTGGCCCTGGTCGACATGGACGGGTACGCCGACGCCTCCGTCAACGCCCTCTCCGGCGGCCAGCACCAGCGCGTGCTCATAGCCCGGGCGCTCGCCGTCGAGCCCGAGATCCTGATCATGGACGAGCCGATGGCGGGCGTGGACCTGGCCAACCAGGAGGTGCTGGCGAACGCCCTGCGCACCCAGGTGGCCGCCGGCGCGACCGTCCTGCTCGTCCTGCACGAGCTGGGTCCCCTGGAGCCGCTGATCGACCGGGCCGTCGTCCTGCGCGACGGCTGCGTCATGCACGACGGCCCGCCCCCGGAGGCCGTGGGGCAGCACGCCCTGCCCGGCCACGACCACGTACACCCCCACGCGGCGCACGACGCCGAACCCCTGCGGACGGGACTGCTGAGCTGATGGGCCTCCTCGACTACCCCTTCATGGTGCGCGCGCTGATCGCCGCCGCGCTGGTCGGCGTCACCGCGCCCGCGATCGGCACCTACCTCGTCCAGCGCCGCCAGGCGGTCATGGGCGACGGCCTCGGGCACGTCGCGATGACCGGTGTGGCACTCGGTTTCGTGCTCCGGACCAGCCCGGTATGGATGGCCACCCTGGTGGCGGTCGTCGGCGCCGTCGGCATGGAGCTGATCCGCTCGCGCGGCAAGACCAGCGGCGACGTGGCCCTGTCAATGCTCTTCTACGGCGGCCTCGCGGGCGGCGTGATGATCATCAACGTCGGGGGCGGCTCCCAGGCCAGCCTGCTGAGCGCCATGTTCGGCTCGATCACCACCGTCGCGTCCGAGGACGTCACCGCGATGGCGATCCTCGCCGCCTTCGTCCTCGCCGTCACCATCGGCCTGCGGCGCCAGCTGTTCGCCGTCTGCCAGGACGAGGAGTTCGCCCGGGTCACGGGCCTGCCGGTGCGCGCGCTGAACCTGCTGCTCGCGGTCACCGCCGCCGTCACCGTCACCGTCGCCATGCGCATCGTGGGCCTGCTGCTGGTCAGCGCCATGATGGTGATCCCGGTCGCGGCCGCCCAGCGGCTCACCCGCGGTTTCGCCGCCACCCTGGGCCTGGCCGTCGCGATCAGCCTGGCCGTGTCACTGACCGGCACGGCCACCACCTACTACGTCAACGCGCCCTCGGGTGCCATGATCGTGCTGATGGCCATCGCCGTCTTCATGGCGATGACGGCCCTCTCGGCGCCGCTGGCCCGGCGCCGGGCGAAGGCCGCCCGCGCGGCCGAGGAGGTCTGCACCCGCGACGACGTGAAGGTCTAGGGTCCGCGGCCGCCTGGCACAATGGGCCGAGGCCGAAACGAGGAGGAACCGGTGGCGACTGCGCCTGGCGAGATGAATACCGCGCCAGTACGAGGACGATCCACCCGGCAGCGGGCCGCCGTGGCGGCGGCGCTGGACGAGGTGGACGAGTTCCGCAGCGCCCAGGAGCTGCACGACATGCTCAAGCACCGCGGTGACTCCGTGGGCCTGACCACCGTCTACCGCACCCTCCAGTCCCTCGCGGACGCCGGCGAGGTCGACGTGCTGCGCACCAGCGACGGCGAGTCCGTCTACCGGCGCTGCTCCACCGGCGAGCACCACCACCACCTGGTCTGCCGCAAGTGCGGCAAGGCCGTCGAGGTGGAGGGCCCGGCCGTGGAGAAGTGGGCCGAGTCCATCGCCGCCGAGCACGGCTACGTGAACGTGGCCCACACCGTGGAGATCTTCGGCACCTGCGCGGACTGCGCGGCCGCCGGCTAGCCGATCCTGGTCAGGTTCCGGTCGAGAACCGACCGGATCCGGTCGATGTCGGCGGGGACCAGGGCGGCCCGCTTGGGGAGCCAGCCGATGTCCCCGGTATAGAAGACGAGGACGAACAGGTTCCGGGTCTCGGTCCAGCCCGTGTACTGGGCCCACCGATAGGTCACCGCCGTCCCGTCGGGGCGGTGGTTGCTCGTGCCGAGCTCCGTGACCACGCACCGGTACTCCGGGTGCTCCGAGGCCCAGGCGTACATCCGGCGCGCCACCCGCCACCGGTCGAGCAGCAGGCCGAGGGCGCCGCAGAGCACCCCGACCCCCACCGCGAAGGCAAGACCGGCCGGGTCCGTCTCCCTGCCGCGCTGGAGCACGATCAGCGCGGCGGGCACAAGGGGAAGCAGCACCAGGTACAGCAGCAGCTGCTTGCGCCCCCCGGGTGCCCTGACCGCGCGCCGGCGCAGCACTTCCCGTACGTCACGGCGCTCCGCGGTGTAGTACAGCTCCACCGCCCGGTCATCAGTCATGTCCACGGCGGCAGAGCGTACCGGCAGGCTCAGCCCGTGCCGCCCTCGCCCTGGTTCGGGACGGCGCCGCCGAAGCGGCGGTCGCGCTGGGCGTACTCCAGGCAGGCGTCCCAGAGGTTGCGGCGGTCGAAGTCGGGCCACAGCACGTCCTGGAAGACCATCTCGGCGTACGCGCTCTGCCAGAGCAGGTAGTTGGAGGTGCGCTGCTCACCGCTGGGGCGCAGGAACAGGTCCACGTCCGGCATGTCCGGGTAGTAGATGTACTTGGCGAAGGTCTTCTCGTTCACCTTCGACGGGTCCAGCTTGCCGGCCGCCACGTCGCGGGCGATGGCCTGCGCCGCGTCCGCGATCTCCGCGCGGCCGCCGTAGTTCACGCAGAAGTACAGGGTCATCGCGTCGTTGTCGACGGTCTGCTCCTGGGCGACCTGGAGCTCCTGGACGACGGACTTCCACATCTTCGGCATGCGGCCGACCCAGCGGATCCGGATGCCCAGCTCGTTCATCTCGTCGCGGCGGCGGCGGATGACGTCGCGGTTGAAGTTCATGAGGAAGCGGACCTCGTCGGGCGTGCGCTTCCAGTTCTCCGTCGAGAAGGCGTACAGGGAGAGGTTCTTGACGCCCATCTCCAGGCAGCCCTTGAGCACGTCGAGCACGACGCCCTCGCCGACCTTGTGCCCCTCGGTGCGCGGCAGGCCCCGCTCCTTGGCCCAGCGGCCGTTGCCGTCCATGACGACGGCGACGTGGTTCGGGACCAGCTCGCCGGGGATCTTCGGCGGGCGCGCACCGGACGGGTGCGGCTCGGGAACCTTGTACTCGCGGCGAGAGCGTCCCAGAATCCCGCGTCGTGCCATGTGCCCAGCTCCTATTTCTCGACGTAACGCAGGGAGCGTAGCCCGCGTTCCAGATGCCAGTGCAAATAGGCGGAGACCAGCCCGCTGCCCTCCCGCACGTGGCGTGCCTCGCAGGCGTCCGCATGCCCCCAGTCCCCCGTCAGCAGCGCGCTGAGCAGGGCGATGGCCTCAGACGAGGGTACGACGGAGCCCGGCACCCGGCAGTCGCCGCATATGACCCCGCCCGCTCCGACGGAGAAGTGCCGGTTGGGGCCGTGGATCCCGCACTTCGCGCAGTCGTCGAAGCTGGGCGCGTAGCCGTTGACGGCGAGGGAGCGCAGCAGGAAGGCGTCGAGGATGAGGTTCGGCGCGTGCTCGCCGCGCGAGAGGGTGCGCAGGGCGCCGACGAGCAGCAGGTACTGCTGTACGGCGGGCTCGCCCTCGTGGTCGGTGAACCGCTCGGCGGTCTCCAGCATCGCGGTGCCGGCGGTGTAGCGGGCGTAGTCGGTGACGATGCCGTTGCCGTACGGGGCGATGATCTGGGTCTGCGTGCAGAGCGGCAGGCTGCGGCCGATCAGCTCGTTGCCGCGGGCGAAGAACTGCACGTCGGCGTGGGAGAAAGGTTCCAGCCCGGCGCCGAACTTGGACTTGGTGCGGCGGACTCCGCGGGCGACGGCCCGCACCCGGCCGTGGCCCCGGGTGAGCAGCGTGATGATGCGGTCCGCCTCACCCAGCTTCTGGGTGCGCAGCACGATGCCGTCGTCGCGGAACAGACTCATGGGCCCATTGTCTCCTGCGCGGGACCCCGTCCGGGGCCGCACAGCGCTCGCCCCCGCCCGGACCGTGGTCCGGACGGGGGCGGCACCCCTTGGGAGGATCAGGAGGCGGGAGTTCCCGCTTCGTCCGCCTTCGCGGCGGCGGCCTTCTCGGCGGTGGCCTCCTCGGCACCGGCCGTGGCCGCGATGGCGACACCGACGGCGGCCTCGGCGACCGTCTCGGCGTCATCCGCCGTCTTCGCCTCGGCCTGCGCGGACGCGTCGGCCGCCTCGGGTGCCTCGGACGCCTCGGACGCCTCGGGTGCCGGCGCGGTCTCGTCCGGGGCGGCAGCCGCCTGGGCGGGCAGCTCGACCGCGACGACGGCGGTCTGGGCGTCGTCCTTCGCCAGGCCGTTGAAGACCAGGTTGAGGACGATGGCCGCGGTGGCACCGAGGGTCACACCGCTGTTGAGGAGCGAGGCCGTGTCCGGGCTGACGTGCTTGTCGAAGTAGACCGGCACGGTGGCCGGGAAGAGCGCGAAGGCCAGCGAGACGCCGACGATCAGGGCGTTCTTCTCCTCCTTGAGGTCCACCTTGGCGAGGGTCTGGATACCGGCCAGGGCGACCATGCCGAACATCACGGTGGCGGCGCCGCCGAGGACGCCCGGCGGGACGGAGGCGACGATCGCGGCGGCCTTGGGGATCAGACCGAGGACGATCATGAACACACCGGCGGCGACGACCACGAAGCGGCTCTTGACCTTGGTCATCCGCACCAGGCCGACGTTCTCGGCGAAGGCCACGTACGGGAAGGAGTTCAGGACGCCGCCGAGGGCGGTCGCGGCGCCGTCGGCACGCAGGGCGCGGGCCACGGTCTCGCTGTCGACGTCCTTGCCGACGATGTCGCCGACCGCGTACGTGTCACCGGTGGTCTCGACCATGGTGATCAGCATGACGATCAGCATCAGGACGATCGGGAACCATTCGAACTTCGGGGCGCCGAAGTGGAAGGGCGTGGTGACGCCGATCCAGTCGGACTGGCCGACGCTGGCGAACTTGGCGTCGCCGAGCAGGAACGCGGTGGCGGTACCGCCGACCAGGCCGAGCAGGATGCCGATGCTGCGCAGGAACGGTCCGCCGAACTTCATCAGGACGAGGATGAAGAGCATGGTGCCGCCGGCGTAGGCGAGCTGCGTCGGGACGCCGCCGTCGCCCACGGTGGGGGCGCCGCCGACCGCGTCCTTGAGGCCGACCGGGATCAGGACGATGCCCAGGACCGTGATCACCGTGCCGGTGACCACCGGCGGGAAGAGCCGCATGACCGCCCGGAACGCCTTGGGGGGCAGCCAGGCGAAGGCGAAGGTGGCGATGCCGGCGGTGATGACGGCGCCGTAGATGACCAGCAGGGCGGCGGTCCCGCCGCCGGCGCCGAGGCCGATGGCGATCATCGGGGAGACGGCCGTGAAGGTCACGCCCTGGATCAGCGGCAGCCGCGCGCCGACCCGGCCGATGCCCCAGGCCTGGATGATCGAGGCGATACCGCAGGTGAAGAGGTCTGCGTTGATCAGGTAGACGAGCTGTTCAGGGCTCAGCTTGAGTGCGCTGCCCACGATGATCGGAACGATCACCGCGCCGGCGTAGAACGCGAGTACGTGCTGGAAGCCGTACAGCGCGAGCTTGGGGAGGGGGAGCACCTCGTCGACCGGGTGCGTGCTCTGCTCTCCGTTGGCGGAAAGCCGGGCGGCGACACGTGCCATCTCTGCCTTGCCCTTCAATGAGGTAGGTAACCGAGAGGAATCTGGTTGTCCCTGGTCGAAGTGGGTCGCTAACCCGTTGGTTCGCCAGGGTTGTCAGTGAGAACACGGAGATCGAAGCCGCACCGTGTTTCCGGCGGCGTCTCCTCGTGTGACCGGAATTGAACGCCTGTGGGTGGGCTCACAGATATCGTCGACTTCTACAAAGTGTTGACGTTCCGGGACATCCGATCTGGAGGTTTCTCCAGTGGTGAAGGCGCGGGAGTAGGAGTATGTGCCAAGGCTCCGAAATTGCCGGTTCCGCCTGCGCGCATGCGAAGTCCCGACCCCTCGACCTGCCCGGATGGCGCGTTCCGGCCTTCGGCCGCGCAAACAGAAGGGCATGGTTTCAGCCGTCCGCATGCTGGATGGCTGGATCTGGAGGGGCCACCTCCAACCTCTTGCACGGCTCCCGGAGCGCCCCGGTTCACCCCCGTGAGGCCGGATCGTTACCTCGATCCCGGCCGGTTCCGTACCCCGGGCGGGGCTCCGGGGCCCGGGAACGGGTCCGGGCCCGGCGGATTCCCCCGCCGGGCCCGGACCTGCGTACGCGTGACGACGTACGCCCCTAGGGCGCGCGTACCGCCGACAGCAGCCCCGCCACCTCGTCCGAGCCCATCCGCAGCGCCGCGCCGACGGTGGCCAGGACCTCGCGCTCGGCGGGGATGTACGGCCCGTCCGCGAGGGCGATCCGGGCGCCCTGGAGCAGGATCGACTCCCGGCCCGGCCCCGCCAGGTGCGGGGCGAGCGGCTCCAGCGCCTCGTGCAGCTCGATCGACAGCGCGGCCCCGCAGCACTCGGGCCCGTCGTACAGCCCCAGCCGGCCCTCGTCGGTGGCCAGCGCCTCCACGAGGGACTCCAGCTGCTCCTCCGAGCAGTCCTGGAAGCCCGCGGCCCGTACGGCGGACGCGGCGGCCTCCAGGGCCCCGCGCGAGGAGGTCCCGCCGGCCGCGAGCACGGCCAGCGCCACCGTGTGCACGGCGTCGCGCAGCAGCGTCGAGAAGCGGGTGGTGGTCAGATGGTCCAGCACGTCGGTGTCGAAGCGCTCGCGGCACGCCTGGCACTCGACGACGGGCCCGGCCTCGCCGCGCGGCAGCAGCGGTACGCCGAGCACGGTGAACCTCCGGCGGCCGGTGCGCCGACGGTAGTTGCGGTCACCGCCGCAGCCGGGGCAGAAGAACTCCCCGTCGCCCACGGTGCTCCAGGTGGTACGGATGCCCCAGACCGTCAGCTTCCGGCCGTCCCCACCCCGAACTGGCAGCACGTCGCACCTCCGTAACCTTCCGGCAACATCGCCGGGTTGGCGTGATGTTAGCCACATCGGTGAGGCCGCGTCAGTCGTGTGACAAGACAACATCGGGCGGGGCGCGGACTTGGCCGAAGTGCGCCCCCGGCTCCGCGCGGCCCGCGCCTTCCCTAACCTCGGCCGCATGAACGACACGTCCTGCCTGGTGACCGGTGCCGCGAGCGGCATCGGCCGGGCCACCGCCCTGCTGTTCGCGCGCTCCGGGGCCCGGGTGACCGCGTCCGATGTCAACGGCCCCGGCCTGGAGGCCCTGCGGGGGCAACTGGCCGACGAGGGGCACACGGTCACCGTCGTGACCGGTGACGTCTCCGATCCGGGGGCCAACCGCGCGATGGTGGAGGCCGCGGTCGGCGCGTACGGGCGGCTCGACGTCGCCGTGGCGAACGCCGGGGTGCTCCCCCTTTCGGATGTAAGGGAGACCAGCCCCGAGGACTGGGACCACGTCATGGCCGTCGACGGCCGGGGCATGTTCCTCACCTGCAAGTACGCGATCGAGGCGATGACCGCGCAGCCGCGGCCGGGCGGGGCGCTGGTGTGCGTGTCCTCGATCTCGGGGGTGGCCGGACAGGCGCGCCAGGCAGGGGGCACCTCCCACGCCGAAGGCTGTGGGGGACTACGGGCCGGCGAAGTTCGTGGCCTCGGGGCTGACGAAGCACCTCGCGGTGGAGTGGGCGGCGCACGGGATCCGGGTCAACGCGGTGGCACCCGGGACCATCCGTACGGAGCGGGTGCTGGCGCTGGACGGGGAGCCGGGCGGGCCGCAGTACCTGGCGGAGATCACGGCGGCCCATCCGATGGGCCGGCTCGGCGAGCCGGACGAGGTGGCCCGGGTGATCGCCTTCCTCGCCTCGGACGCGGCCTCGTTCGTGACGGGGGTGGTCCTGCCGGTGGACGGCGGCTACCTGGCCCGCTGAGGGGCCCTGGGGGCGCTCCGGGAACGGCGGAGCCCCGCCGCTGCCGTTCCCGGAGGGGCGGGGCTCTCACACGTACGGGGTCAGCGGCCCGCGCGGTTGACGGCGGAGATGACCGCCTTCAGGGAGGCGCGGGTGGTGTTGGCGTCGATGCCGATGCCCCACAGGACGCGGCCGTCGATCGCGCACTCGATGTACGAGGCGGCGACGGCGGAGGCGCCCTCGCTCATCGTGTGCTCGGTGTAGTCCAGCAGGCGGGCGTCGACGCCGATGCCGGCCAGGGCGTCGAAGAAGGCCGAGATCGGACCGTTGCCGGTGCCGTTCAGGACGGTGTCCACGCCGTCCACGACCGCCTCGACGGTCAGCGTGTCCGTGCCGTCCTTGTCGGTGGTGGTCTGGCCGGAGCGCAGCTGGATGCGGCCCCACGGGTTCTCGGGGTTGGGCAGGTACTCGTCCGAGAAGACGTCCCAGATGGCCTTCGGCGTGACCTCGCCGCCCTCGGCGTCGGTCTTGGCCTGGATGATCCGGGAGAACTCGATCTGCATGCGGCGCGGCAGGTCCAGCTTGTGGTCGTTCTTCAGGACGTACGCGATGCCGCCCTTGCCGGACTGCGAGTTGACGCGGATGACCGCCTCGTAGGAGCGGCCGACGTCCTTCGGGTCGATGGGCAGGTACGGGACCGCCCACTCGATGTCGTCGACGGTCTTGCCCTGGGCGGCCGCGTCGGCCTCCATGGCGTCGAAGCCCTTCTTGATGGCGTCCTGGTGGGAGCCGGAGAAGGCGGTGTAGACCAGGTCGCCCGCGTAGGGGTGGCGCGGGTGGACCTCCATCTGGTTGCAGTACTCGCTGGTGCGGCGGATCTCGTCGATCTGGGAGAAGTCGATCTGCGGGTCGATGCCCTGGGAGAACAGGTTCATGCCCAGGGTGATCAGGTCGACGTTGCCGGTGCGCTCGCCCTGGCCGAACAGGCAGCCCTCGATGCGGTCGGCGCCGGCCATCAGGGCCAGCTCGGCGGCGGCGACGGCGGTGCCGCGGTCGTTGTGCGGGTGCACGGAGATGCAGATGTGCTCGCGGCGGGTCAGGTTGCGGGCCATCCACTCGAAGCGGTCCGCGTGCGTGGAGGGCGTGGAGCGCTCGACGGTGGCGGGCAGGTTCAGGATGATCTCGCGGCCCTGGGACGGCTGCCACACGTCACAGACGGCCTCGCAGACCTCCAGGGCGAAGTCCAGCTCGGTGTCGGTGAAGATCTCCGGGCTGTACTGGTAGCCGAAGGTGGTCTCGGGGCCCAGCAGCTTCTCGGCGTACTCGATGACCAGGCGGGTGCCGTCGACGGCGATCTGCTTGATCTGCTCCTTCGAGCCGCGGAAGACCACGCGGCGGAAGGTGGGGGCGGTCGCGTTGTACAGGTGCACGGTGGCGCGCTTGGCGCCGACCAGCGACTCCACGGTCCGCTCGATCAGGTCCTCGCGGGCCTGGGTCAGTACGGAGATGGTGACGTCGTCCGGGATCGCGCCCTCTTCGATGATGGAGCGCACGAAGGCGAAGTCGGTCTCGCCGGAGGAGGGGAAGCCGACCTCGATCTCCTTGTAGCCCATGCGCACCAGCAGGTCGAACATCTCGCGCTTGCGGGCGGGGGTCATCGGGTCGATCAGCGACTGGTTGCCGTCGCGCAGGTCGGTGGAGAGCCAGCGGGGGGCCTTGGTGACGCGGGCGTCCGGCCAGGTGCGGTCGGAGATGTCCACCTGCTCGTACCGGCCGTACTTGTGGATCGGCATCCCGGAGGGCTTCTGGGTGTGGGTCGCGTTCGTGATGGGCGTGGGGCGACCGACAAAAGGCTGCTGGCTCATGGCGTTGGGCTCCTCGCGTGTCCGCGTGTAGTTCGCTGGGACGGCCGACGGCGGTCGTAAAAACCGCAACACCAAACTCCGCGGGGAGGGGGTCGGCCTACGACTACAGACCCTCGCCGCGGCAGCTAAGGAGAAGCAGCCCGAAACGCATGATGGGCCGAGCCTAACCGAGCCGCGCCGTATCGCGAGGACCTGTTTCAGTATGCAAGACCCCCACGTCCGATTTGCACCCTTTGTGAGCTACGCCTCCATCCCTCCGCCCAGGTCCGGTCGATCCGTCAACGCGGCGTGACGGCTTTCAGACAGTCGAATGAATCATGGTTGCGGGTAGTGACATCGCGGTGACCCACTGCCAGATTTCCGGGCATGGATGCCTTCCTCACCCCTGACCGCACCCGCCTCCACCCCGTCTTCTGCACCGTCGTGCCCCCGCACCTCCTCGACAAGGCCGCCCGCTCCGGGAACACCGCGCGGGCCGACGCCGCCCAGCGCACCCTCGAACAGGACGCCTCCCTGCGCACCCGCCGCCGGATCAGCACGGTCCGCGGCATCGCCCCGGCCGCCCTGGACGCGCCCGGCCCCGACGGGCCCGCACGGACCGTCTACGACGCGCAGCACCGCACCCGGCTGCCCGGGAAGAAGGTCCGCGCGGAGGGGCAGGAGCCCGTCAAGGACGCCACCGTCAACCGCGCCTACGCCGGGCTCGGGGCCACGTACGAGCTGTTCCTCAAGGGCTTCGGGCGGCGCTCGATCGACGGCTCGGGGCTGGCCCTGGACGCGAGCGTGCACTACGGCGAGGACTACAACAACGCCTTCTGGGACGGGCAGCAGATGGTCTTCGGCGACGGGGACGGCGACCTGTTCCTCGACTTCACGGTGTCGGTGGACGTCATCGGGCACGAGCTGACCCACGGGGTCACCCAGTACACCGCCAACCTCGACTACCACGGCCAGTCCGGGGCGCTCAACGAGTCCATGTCGGACGTCTTCGGCTCGCTGATCAAGCAGTACTCGCTCGGGCAGACCGCCGACCAGGCGGACTGGCTGATCGGGGCCGGACTCCTCGGCCCGAACGTGAGCGGCGTGGCGCTGCGCTCCATGAAGGCGCCCGGCACCGCCTACGACGACGACGAACTCGGCAAGGACCCGCAGCCGGCCACGATGGACGACTACGTGCAGACCTCCCGCGACAACGGCGGCGTGCACATCAATTCCGGCATCCCCAACCACGCCTTCTACATCGCGGCGAGCGAACTGGGCGGCAAGGCCTGGGAGCGGGCCGGGCAGATCTGGTACGACACCCTGACGGGCGGGGAGCTGGGCTCGGACGCCGACTTCGCGGACTTCGCCCGGCTGTCGACGGCGGCGGCGGTCGCCCGCTACGGGGACGGCGGCGCGGAGCACCAGGCCCTCCAGAAGGCGTGGTCGGCCGTCGGCCTGGGGTAGGACTCGGGTCATGCGCATCGAAGTGGTGAGGACGGGCGGTTTCGCGGGCATCGAGCGCCGGGCCGAGGTGGACACCTCGGGCCGGCCCGACGAGGACGAGTGGCGGGCGCTGGCCCTGCTCGCGCTGCGGCCCGACCCGCGGGGCGCGGCGGGCCCGGGCGGGGTCCGGGACGGCTTCTCGTACCGGATCACGGTCGACGGCCGGACGGTGTCCTGCCACGATCCGCACCTGTCGGACGCCCAGCGGAGCCTGGTCTCGCGCGTCCTCAAGGAGGGCGCGTAAACCAGGTGTCCGGGCGGGGCGGCTTTGCTTGGATGACCGGATGACGACTACGACGATCCTGGCCGCACTGGAGCAGTACTACGACACCGTCCCCCGCCGGGGCGGCGCGCGCGGCGAGGACTTCGGCCCGCTGACCCTGTTCGTGCAGGAGGGTCAGGGCTGGCAGTACTACGCGCGGCCCGCGCTCGGGGGCGGTGCGGCGGCCGCCTCCGACGTGGAGCGGGTCCTGGCCCGGCAGCGGGAGCTGAAGGTGCCCGAGTCCTTCGAGTGGGTGGCCGAAACCAGCCCCTCCCTGCGGGCCGCGGTGGAGGCGGCCGGGCTGCACGTGCACGCCCACCCGCTGATGGTGCTCGACGCGGAGGCCGAGCCGCTCCCGCCGCACCCGGAGGTGCACGTCCTCGACGCCCGGGACCCGCTGCTCCGGGCGGCGGTGACGGTGCCGGCGCTGGCCTTCGCCGATCCGGGGACGGCCCTGGGCCAGGCGGGCCCCGCCGAGCTGGCGGTGGCCGCGGCGGATCCGAACGCGGCGGAGCGCCGGGACCGCGTGGCGTCGATGCTCGCGGACGGGCGTACGGGGATGGCCGCGGCCGTACGGGACGGGGTGGTGCTGTGCGCCGGCCAGTACAACCCGGTCGGGGACGTGGCCGAGATCGTCGGGGTCGGCACCCTGCCCGCCGCCCGGCGCCAGGGCCTGGCCCTCGCGGTGACGGCGGCGCTGGTCGCCGACGCCCGGGCGGCCGGGGTGCGGACGGTGTTCCTGTCGGCCGGTGACGAGGCCGTGGCCCGGATCTACGCCCGCGCCGGGTTCCGCCGGGTGGGGACGGCCCTGATCGCGGAGCCGCCGGCCGCGTAGCCGCAGCCTTGGCCGGTTTGCCGGAACGGCAAGGATGTTTGCCCGGCGGGCGCGGGTGGGCGGAGCATCGGCGGTGTCCGTACGGGTACCCGTCGAGGAGGCCACCACCGTGTCCGACCACCAGCACCAGGCACACCACCAGCACCAGCCGCACGAGCACAGCGAGCACGACCACGCGCGCCACCAGCCGGACCCCGACCAGGCCCCGCAGGACTACTGGGACGGCCGCTACCTCGAGAGCGACCGCATGTGGAGCGGCGAGCCCAACCCCGCCCTGGTGCGCGAGGTGTCCGAGCTGCCGCCCGGCCGCGCCCTGGACCTGGGCTGCGGCGAGGGCGCCGACTCCGTCTGGCTGGCCCGGCAGGGCTGGCGGGTGACCGGTACCGACATCTCCGGGGTCGCCCTGGAGCGGGCGGCCCTGCACGCCGCCGAGGCGGGGCTCGCCGACCGGGTGGAGTGGCAGCGCCACGACCTGGCGGAGTCCTTCCCGGAGGGGGAGTTCGACCTGGTCTCGGCCTGTTTCCTGCACTCGTTCGGGGATTTCCCGCGCGAGAAGATCCTGCGGGCGGCGGTCACGGCCGTGGCCCCCGGCGGGGTGCTGCTGGTCGTCGGCCACGGCGGCTGGGCGCCCTGGCAGGAGGACAAGCCCGAGCTGGACTTCCCGACCGCGGACGAGGTCCTCGCGCAGCTGGAGCTGCCGGACGGCGCGTGGGAGGTCCTGGTGGCCGAGGAGTACGAACGGACCCAGTGCCGGCCCGACGGCCGGCCCGGGACCCGCACGGACAACACCCTGAAGGTCCGGCGCCGGGCCTGAGCCGTGGTCCACGGATCCTGCCGGTCAGGCCCGCGCCCGCCGGACGGAGTCCGGCGCAGCGCCCCCGAAGCCGGAGCGGCCCGCCAGGGCCGATCCGTGCGAGGGGCGCGTCAGGAAAGGGGTCAGAAGCCGAGCTTGCGCAGCTGCTTGGGGTCGCGCTGCCAGTCCTTGGCGACCTTCACGTGCAGGTCGAGGAAGACCGGCGTGCCGAGCAGCGCCTCGATGTGCTTGCGCGACTTCATGCCGACCTCCTTCAGGCGGGCGCCCTTGGGGCCGATGATGATGCCCTTCTGGCTGGGCCGCTCGATGTAGACGTTGGCGTGGATGTCCAGCAGCGGCCGGTCGGCGGGCCGGTTCTCCCGCGGGATCATCTCCTCGACCACGACGGCGATGGAGTGCGGGAGCTCGTCGCGCACGCCTTCGAGGGCGGCCTCGCGGATCAGCTCCGCGACCATCACCATCTCGGGCTCGTCGGTGAGGTCGCCCTCCGGGTACAGCGGCGGGCTCTCCGGCAGCATCGGCGCGATCAGGTCCGCGAGCAGCTGGACCTGGGTGTCGCCGACCGCCGAGACGGGGACGATCTCGGCCCACTCGAAGCCCAGTTCCTGGGCGAGCTGGTGGACGGCGATGAGCTGCTCGCCCACCACCTTGGACTCGACCAGGTCGGTCTTGGTGATGATGGCGATCTTGGGGGTCTTCTTGATCCCCGCGAGCTCCTTGGCGATGAACTTGTCGCCGGGGCCGAGCTTCTGGTCGGCGGGCAGGCAGAAGCCGATGACGTCGACCTCGGCCCAGGTGGTCCGTACGACGTCGTTCAGGCGCTCGCCGAGCAGGGTGCGCGGCTTGTGCAGGCCGGGCGTGTCCACCAGGACGAGCTGCGCGTCCGGGCGGTGCACGATGCCGCGCACGGTGTGGCGGGTGGTCTGCGGCCGGTTGGAGGTGATCGCGACCTTGGTGCCCACGAGCGCGTTGGTAAGGGTCGACTTGCCCGCGTTGGGACGGCCGACGAAACAGGCGAAGCCCGCGCGGTGCGGGGCGGTGGGCTCGGGGGAACGATCGCTCATACGGGCCATTCTCCCCGATGCGGGTCCCAGCGCCGACCAGACTGCCGCCAGGAGGGCCGATACGAGTGCCAGAGCGGGTCCGAGCCGGGGGTTCGCGGCATGGTCGACGCCCGCGGAGGCCCGGGCTCCGGAGGCTTCGGCGCGCACCGTGAGCCGGGTCCGCTCCAGGGCGGGCGGCCGGTCCCAGCGGGTGCTGAGCCGGACCTCCCGGCCGGGGAGCAGCTCGGCGGGCAGTCCGGTGAGATCGCGGCGCAGGACGGTGCGGCCGAGGGTGCCGGAGGCGGTGAGGGTGGCGCGGGGGCGGAGGGTGACGTTGCCGAGGTTGCGCAGGGTGTACGAGACCACCGCGCCGCCGTCGGCGCCCGCCTCGGCCCGGACGTCCTCGACGGCGAGGGCGGGGGCCGTCGGGCCGGTGACCCTCAGGTACACGCGGGCGGCGACGGCCTGCCGTACGTCGATCCCCGGGCCGGTGGCGGGCGCCTCGGGCCGCTCCTCCAGGGCCACGACGGCGCCGGGGTGGTCCCCGGGTTCGGCCCGGTCGGGGACGGTGACGGTGAGGCCGACGTCGACCGCTCCCCGGGCCGGTACGGTGACCCGTTCCTGCGCGAGCCGCGCCCAGGCGGCGGTGGCGCGGCGCGGCTCGTCGGGGCCGCGGAGGGCGAAGCCGCCGTCGCGGGCGGTGTTGTGGGCGTCGGCGGTGTAGAGCCGGAAGGTGCGGGGCCGGTCGGTGCGGTTGGCGACGGTGACGGTGTCGTGGACGGCGGTGCCGGGCGCTGCGGAGAGGTAGAAGTAGGGGCGCTGTCCGACGGCGGTGGCGGCGGGGAGCACCGACCACTGGCCGTTGTCGGCGGCGGCGGCCCTGCCGGCGGGCCCGAGCAGGACGAGACCGAGCAGGAGCACCTGCGCGAGGACGGCCCGGCTCACGACAGGGTCAGGGTCAAGGTGGCCGTGTAGGCGCCCGGCGGGGTGTAGGGCGGGACCCGCAGGGTGACGGCGGCGTCGAGGGTGAAGGTGCCCCCGGTCAGCGGGGCGTCCGCCGTCGAGGCGAGTACGGCGCCGTCCGGGCCGACCGTCCCGGCGCTGCCCGCCGTGCAGGCGCTCGGGCTGCCGGCCGCCGCCACGCAGCTGGGGGTCCAGGCCAGTGAGCCGGCGGGGATGCGGACGCCGCCCGGGCCCGTGAAGTCGGTGACCTTGCCGACCAGCGACCAGCCCGCGGGCCCGCCCCGGGCGTCCTTGACGGTGACGGTGCCGATGCGGCCGGGGGCCGCGCCGCCGTCCCCGTACGGGACCGCACCGAGGGTCACGGCCTCCCCGGTCTGGGTCATGGCCAGCGTGCCCGGCTCGACGGTGGCGGTGACCCGCCGGGCGGCGGGCACCGCCGGGGCCGGTCCGACGACGGTGTACGCGGCGGGGCCGGTGCCGCGCTGCGCGGACCAGTCGGTGCCCTCGTACGCCACCACCCCGGTCGTGGCCCGGTCGGTGACGGGCAGTTCCGCGGTGAGCTGCCCGAGCCGGTCGGCGGTGGCGGTCACCCGGTCGGCGGTCCCGGCGGCGCCGGCGCGCCCGGTGACGGTGACGGCGGCGCCCGGTACGAAGCCGGCGCCGGTGACGTGGACCCGGGCGCCCGGTTTCCCGTGGGCGGCGCCGAGCGAGATGCCGCGCAGGTTGGCGGTGGGCAGCGGGGCCGCCTCGATCCGCGCGGCGGCGGGGGCGCCGTCGGCGGTGCACACGGTGTCCAGGTCGGCGAGGTGCGCGGTGTGCAGGGTGTAGCCGCCGGGGGTGAGGGTGATGCCGCCGGGCGCGGTGACGGTGAAGGTGCCGGTCATGGTGACGGCGGGCAGGGCGGCGCCCGCCGGGACGGGCTCGTTGCGCGCGGCGCCGACGACGGTGACCTCGCCGCTCTGCGCGCCCCCGAGCAGGATCCGGCCGGCCGGGGTGAGGACGTCGGCGGGGAGTTCCCCGCCGACGGGGTTCGGGGCCGGGGTGCGGGTCACCTGGTAGGTGACGGTGACGGTGTCCCCGACGCGGGGCGCCGGGTCGTCGACGGTGATCCGGGCGGTGGTGGGCCCGTCGGCGGGCGGGAGCCCGGCCTCCTGCGGCGGGAGGCAGTGCGTGGGGAACTCCACCCGCCCCGGAGGCGTTTCCCCCTCGGCGGAGGCCGGCGCGGCGAGCGCGCCCCCGGCCGCGGCGGCGAGTACGGCCATGCCGACGGCCGCCGACCGACAACTCCTGCTGCGCGCCCGTGTCCGCACTGCCCGCCCCCCGCTGCCGCCTCGCCCGGGACCCGGCCCCGCGCCGGGGGCCATTGACGAGCGGGCGGCGGGAGAAGTCAATGCACGGAACCCGCACGAACTGATGGCCCATCAGAAGATGTCGGGGTGCCGCCCCCGCCGCCCCCGCCGCCCAGCGCCGCCGCCTCCCGGAAGGTCCGCCGGTAGGCGGTCGGGCTCACGCCCAGCGCCGCCCGTACGTGCTTGCGCAGCGACTGGGCGGTGCCGAAGCCCGTCTCCCGGGCCACCACCTCCATCGCCAGCTCCGTGCGCTCCAGCAGCTGCCTGGCCCGCTCCACCCGCTGCGCGGTGATCCACTCCCCCGGGCTGACCCCGGACTCCTCACGGAAACGGCGCGTGAAGGTCCGTACCGACACGCACTCCTGCCGGGCCAGGTCGCTCAGGCGCAGCGGCTCGTGCAGCCGGTCCAGCACCCAGGCCCGGGCCGCCGTGGTGCTGGCCTGCTGCGTCTCGGGCACCGGGCGTTCGATGAACTGCGCCTGCCCGCCGTCCCGGTGGGGCGGTACGACGGTCCGCCGGGCCACCTCGTTGGCGACGGCCGCGCCGTGGTCGCGGCGGACGATGTGCAGGCACAGGTCGATGCCGGCGGCAACCCCGGCGGAGGTCAGGACGTCCCCGTCGTCGGTGTAGAGGACCCCGGCGTCGACCAGGACGGCCGGGAAGAGCCGTTGGAAGTGCTCGGCGGAGGCCCAGTGGGTGGTGGCCCGCCGGCCGTCCAGATAGCCCGCGGCGGCCAGGACGTAGCCGCCGGTGCAGATGGAGACCAGCCGGGTGCCGGGCCGGATGTGCGCGAGGGCGGCGGCGAGCTCGTCGGTCAGCGTGCCGTGTTCGTGCACCGGGCCCAGCTCGTACGAGGCCGGTACCACCACCGTGTCGGCGGTCGCCAGCAGCTGCGGGCCGTGCTCGACGTGGACCGCGAAGTCGGCGTCGGTGCGCACCGGTCCGGGGGCGAGCCCGCAGGTGAGGATCTCGTAGAGCGGGCGCCCGGCGGGGTCCTTGGCGCGGCCGAAGATGCGGTGCGGGATGCCGAGCTCGAAGGGCAGCAGGCCGGTGAGGGCCAGGACGACGACGCGGTGGGGCTCCGGGGAGGACTCCATGGCCCGATCGTAGCGAAGCATGACGGTCAGGCCACTGTCGTACGGGTGCCCGTGGGCCGGAAGCTGTCGGCGTGACGCAGACAGCCCCCACCTCCACGGCCGCTTCCCCGCAGGCCCCCCGCCGGCCCGGCCGCATCCACCGGGCGTGGTTCGCCGCCGCGGTCGGCTTCGTGACGATCATCGGCGCCGCCGCCTCCGCCTCCCTCCCGGGACTGCTCATCGAGCCACTGCACGAGGAGTTCGACTGGTCGCGCGGCACGATCGGCTTCGCGGTCTCGGTGAACCTGGCCCTCTACGGGCTCACCGCCCCCTTCGCCGCCGCGCTGATGGACCGTTTCGGCATCCGCAAGGTCGTCGCGGTGGCCCTGACCGTCATAGCGGGCGGCTCGGCGGCCACCGTGTGGATGACGACGTCCTGGCAGCTGGTGCTGTTCTGGGGCGTGCTGGTGGGCCTCGGCAGCGGTTCGATGGCGCTGGCCTTCGCGGCGACGGTCACCAACCGCTGGTTCACCGCCCGGCGCGGCCTCGTCACCGGCGTCCTGACGGCTGCCGGAGCCTCCGGGCAGCTGGTGTTCCTGCCGCTGCTGTCCTGGCTGGTGGAGCACCACGGCTGGCGCCCGGCCTCGGTGACGGTGTCGCTGGCCGCGCTGGCCGTCGTCCCCTTCGTGTGGCTGCTGCTGCGGGACCACCCGGCGGACGTGGGCCTCGCCCCGTACGGGGGCACGTACGCGCCGAAGCCCGCGCCGGTGCCGGGTGCGGCCCGGCGGGCCGTGACGGTGCTGTTCAAGGCGGCCAGGACGGGACCGTTCTGGCTGCTGGCGGGCACCTTCGCGATCTGCGGGGCCTCGACGAACGGCCTGGTGCGGACCCACTTCACGCCCGCGGCCCACGACCACGGCATGCCGGTGACCACGGCGGCCGGTCTGCTCGCGGTGATCGGCGTGTTCGACGTGGTCGGCACCATCGCCTCGGGCTGGTTCACCGACCGCTTCGAGGCGCGCCGCCTGCTGGCGGTGTACTACGCCCTGCGCGGGGTGTCGCTGCTGTTCCTGCCGATGCTGCTGGCGCCGTCCGTGCACCCGCCGATGCTGTTCTTCATCGTCTTCTACGGCCTGGACTGGGTGGCGACCGTCCCGCCGACCATCGCCCTGTGCCGTGAGCACTACGGGCAGGACAGCCCGATCGTCTTCGGCTGGGTCCTGGCCTCGCACCAGATCGGCGCGGCACTGGTGGCGTTCCTGGGCGGGGTGGCCCGGGACGCCTTCGGCTCGTACGACCTGGTCTGGTACGCCTCGGGGGGCCTGTGCGCGGTGGCGGCCCTGATGGCGATGGTCATCCGCCGCCGCACCCCGGCCCCCGTGGCGGCGTAGGGATCAGGCTCCGGCGGGGGTGGTGGACTTCAGGGTGCCGTCGGGGCCGGCCAGCAGGACCGGGGTGGACGGGCCGCCGAGGTCGCGGACCGCGGCGCGGTCGGCGTCGGCGGGGGCATCGGCGGCGCTCACCACGGCGGCGGCCTCCAGGGAGCGGGCGCCGCTGGCCACTGCCATCGCGACGGCCGTCTGGAGCGCGCTCAGCTTGAGGGAGTCCAGCTCCACCGTCCCGGCGACGTACGTCCGGCCGGTCTCGTCACGCACCGCCGCGCCCTCGGGCACACCGTTGCGGGCCCGGGCGCTGCGCGCCAGCGTGATGATCTTGCTGTCCTCGGGGTCGATCCCGGTGCCCACGGTGCTCTCGGTCATAGGCGAAAGCATAGGGAGCGCCTCGGCGCGGCCGTGCAACGACCCCGCCGAGGCGCCCTCCCCTCCGTCCCGGGTCTCCCCGGGGCCAGAACAAACCTAAGCGGCGGGTAAGCGGTTCCTGAGATCCGAAGGTCACACCCTGACATGACCTTCGGCCCGATCCCATTTCATCCGACGACCTAGGGCCGGTCGAGCCGCAGCCGCTCCGCCCTCGGCAGCCCCGCCACGACCAGGTCGTACGAGTCCTCCACCAGCTCCCGCACCAGCGCGTCCGGCAGCTCCCCGACCGTGACCGTGTTCCAGTGCCGCTTGTTCATGTGCCAGCCCGGGACCACCGCCGCATGCTCGGCGCGCAGCCGCACCGCGGCCTCCGGATCGCACTTGAGGTTGACCTTCAGCGGCTCGCCGTCCAGCGCGCTCAGCGCGAACACCTTGCCCAGCACCTTGAACACCGAGGTCTCCGGCGTGAAGGGGAACTCCTCCACCGCCGCGTTGAAGCCCAAACAGAACGCACGCAGCTCCGCCGGGGTCATTCCCCCTCCTCACCCTCGCCGGGCGCGGGGAGCACCGGCTCCACGAGCACCGTCACGATCTTGTTCCGGCGGCCCGCCGGGGACTCGGCGGTCATCCGCAGCGGACGCCCGTCCGGCAGCTCCACCACGGCCGAGGCACCCGCGATCGGCACCCGGCCCAGGGCCTTCGCCAGCAGCCCGCCGACCGTCTCGACGTCCTCGTCGTCGAAGGCCTCCACCCCGAAGAGCTCACCGAGGTCGGTGATGTCGAGGCGCGCCGTGACCCGGTAGCGGTCGTCGCCCAGTTCCTCGACGGGCGCGATCTCCCGGTCGTACTCGTCGGTGATCTCGCCGACGATCTCCTCCAGGATGTCCTCGATGGTGACGATGCCGGCCGTGCCGCCGTACTCGTCGATGACGACGGCCACGTGGTTGCGTACCGACTGCATCTCGCGCAGCAGGTCCCCGGCGTTCTTCGTGTCGGGCACGAACACCGCCGGCCGCATCACCGTCGAGACCAGGTCGACCTCCGCCTCCCGGCTGATGTGCGTCCGGCGGACCAGGTCCTTGAGGTACACCATGCCGACGATGTCGTCCTCGTTCTCCCCGGTGACCGGGATGCGCGAGAAACCCGACCGCAGTGCGAGCGTGGTCGCCTGACGGATCGTCTTGTACCGCTCGATGCAGACCAGGTCGGTGCGCGGCACCATCACCTCGCGCACCAGCGTGTCGCCCAGCTCGAAGACCTGGTGCACCATCCGGCGCTCGTCGTCCTCGATCAGCGATTCCTTCTCCGCGAGGTCCACCATCGCGCGCAGCTCGGCCTCGGAGGCGAACGGCCCCTTGCGGAAGCCCTTCCCGGGCGTGAGCGCGTTGCCGACGAGGATCAGCAGCTGCGGGATCGGCCCCATCACCCGCGCCAGCGGCACGAGGACGTACGCGGCCGCCGTCGCGGTGTTCAGCGGGTGCTGGCGGCCGATGGTGCGCGGGGACACCCCCACCGCCACGAACGACACCAGCACCATCACGGCGATCGCCACGAGCAGCGCGGTCCAGTTCTCGCCGAACTCGTCGAGGCACACGTACGTGACGAGCACGCCCGCCGCCATCTCGCAGGTCACCCGCACCAGCAGCGCGACGTTCACGTAGCGGGTGGGGTCGCCGGCGACCTGCGCGAGCTTCTCGCTGCCGCGCCGGCCCTCCCGTACGGCCTGCTCGGCGCGGAAGCTGGAGACGCGGGCGATCCCGGACTCGGCGCACGCCGCGAACCAGGCCACCACGACCAGCAGGACCGCCCCGGTGATCAGCTGCGGGGCGCTGGTCACGAGACGGTCGGGGCCGGGGACGGGCCGGTGATGCCCCGCTCGCCGCGCCAGCCGTCGACGATGGCCGCCTGGAGGCCGAACATCTCGGCCTTCTCGTCCGGCTCCTCGTGGTCGTACCCGAGCAGGTGGAGCACTCCGTGGACGGTCAGGAGCTGGAGCTCCTCGTCCATGGAGTGCCCCGTCGGAGCTTCCTCGCCCTGCCGCTTGGCGACCTCGGGGCAGAGCACGATGTCGCCGAGGAGCCCCTGCGGGGGCTCCTCGTCGTCCTTCGACGGCGGACGCAGCTCGTCCATCGGGAAGGACATGACGTCGGTGGGTCCGGGCAGGTCCATCCACTGGATGTGGAGCTGCTCCATGGCGTCCTCGTCGATGACGATGACGGAGAGCTCGGACAGCGGGTGGATCCGCATCCGGGTGAGCGCGTAGCGGGCGATGTCGAGGATCGCCTGCTCGTCGACCTCGGTTCCGGACTCGTTGTTGACGTCGATCGACATGGTGCGCTGAGCTCTACTTCCGCTGGTGGCCGTTCACGGCCTGCTGGCCGTCGTACTTCTCGTACGCGTCGACGATACGGCCGACCAGCTTGTGCCGGACGACATCCTCGGACGTGAGCCGCGAGAAGTGGATGTCCGGCACCCCTTCGAGGATGTCCTGCACCTGCCGCAGACCACTGCGGGCACCACCGGGCAGGTCGACCTGCGTGACGTCACCCGTGATCACGATCTTCGAATCGAAGCCGAGACGGGTCAGGAACATCTTCATCTGCTCGGTGGTCGTGTTCTGCGCCTCGTCAAGAACGACGAAGGCCTCGTTCAGGGTGTTGTGCGTCAGCAGGTAGTCCTGGGTGACGTACAGCGAGTCCTCGGCGGCCACCTGGATGCACACGGCCTCCTCGCGGCCCGCGGGCTCGATGGAGTCGATGAAGCGCATGGGGCGCCCACCGCCGCCGGCCGCGTGGTACGCGTCCCGCTTGCGGGTGAGGCGGAAGGGCTCGATGCCCTCGGGGAGGCGGATGTCGACGATGTGGCTGTCGCGAATGAACGGGACGTCGCGGCCGTTGACCCTGCCGGGCTTACGGCCCGCCGCAGCCCGGCGGCGCGTGTACGCCACGCCCCCCAGCGACTGAACCAGCGCGATCACGTCGTCTCGGAGCAGGATCGACGTAGTCGTGAACTGAACGCGGCAGGTGCGGTCCGTCTGAGTGACCGGACCGCCATCGGTGTCGAGCAGCCCCTGGAGTACCGCGAGACGTACCTCAGCCGAGTTGTAGAGGTAGTCGTCCGGCACCAGCTTCGAACACGACCGAGTGCCCAGCAGATCCATGGAGCGAAGCATCGTCGTGACCGGGTTCGCCACCCCGCTGCCCGGTTCACCTGGGATTGGCACGCGGTTCAGGAAGTAGTCATAGCGCCCCTTATGCCGCAGTCTGACCCCCGGCAGCGCCGTTTCCAGCGCGGACGAGAGCTCGGGGTCCGCGGTGGTGAAGGAAGGCGTGATGCTTCCCGTGATGCAGCCGTCACCCAGCAGCAGACCCAGCGCATACGGATCCATGGGAACCTCGCGCTCAGGGAACTCGACGGGCGCGGTGAGCAGCGGCAGCTCATAGCGGCGGGCGTGCGCCGCGCGGAGGTTGCCGATCATCTCCCTGGTCTCCAGAACCCGCCACGGCTTGTCGCGCCGCTTGTCCGAGGCCGTACGGACCGTCCACAGGTGCTCACCGCAGCACAGGGTCCAGGAGCCGTCCTGGGCGGTGACCCGGTAGATGTCCTTCTCGCCCTGCGGGTAGACACCCAGTACAGGGGTCGGCTCACCGTTCGACCCGACGACCAGGTCGCCCACCTGGAGGTCACCGATGGGACGCCAGCCGTCGGGCGTCAACACCTTGGTGAAGAGTGGTTGCGCTCTTCCCCTCATGTAGGCCAGGGGCGCGACTTCGATCGTCCCGGCCGCCATCAGCCGCGGAATGGAATCAGGGTCGATCATGTCGTGCAGCGCGTCGTAGAGCGGTCGCAGGTACGGGTCGATCTTGTCGAAGAGGGTGCCCGGCAGGAAGCCGAGCCGCTCCCCCGCCTCGACGGCCGGCCGGGTCAGGATGATCCGGCTGACCTGCTTCGACTGGAGCGCCTGGACGGCCTTGGCCATGGCCAGGTAGGTCTTGCCGGTACCCGCGGGGCCGATGCCGAAGACGATCGTGTTCTTGTCGATCGCGTCGACGTACCGCTTCTGGTTGAGGGTCTTGGGGCGGATCGTGCGGCCACGGCTGGAAAGGATGTTCTGGGTGAGCACCTCGGCCGGGGTCTCCTCGGGACCGCCCCCGTTGCCATTCGCCTTGAGCATGGCGATCGAGCGTTCCACCGCGTCCTCCGTCATCGGCTGCCCGGTGCGGAGCACCAGCATCATCTCGTCGAACAGGCGCTGGATCAGGGCGACTTCCGCCGCCGCCCCGACCGCGCTGACCTGATTGCCCCGAACATGGATGTCGGCCTTCGGGAAAGCCTTTTCGATCACGCGCAGCAGCGCGTCGCCCGAGCCGAGCACCGTCACCATCGGGTGCGTCGCCGGAACGGTGAAGTGGGCTCGCGCCTGGCCCGGCGCGGGGGTGTGGGCTGTCGGTGTCTGAGTCATGGGCCGGCACTGTGGCCTGCGCATACCTCCCGCTGAGGGGCCGCGCCGATCGTCGACCTCCGGAATACCAAGGGTACGTCCACCCCGTGGCATCCCCGAGGGGTTTTACGGCCCGGCCCCCGGACGTTCTCCGTACGTTCCTACACGGGGTGGCGGAACCCGATCGTCGGGACGGCCCGGCGGCGCGGGGAGAGGGCGCCGCCCGGCGGTACCAGGTCGTCCAGGAACCCGTAGCGCCCCCGCAGGGCGTCCGGGGCGGAACGCCACCAGTGGGCGACCTCGGGCCAGCCCGGCGCGGAGAGGGAACCCCCGAACTCCTGCACCGACAGCGCGGCCGTCAGCCCGGCGAAGGCCAGCCGGTCGGCCAGCGGCCACCCCGCGAGGCTGCCCGTGACGAAGCCGGCCACGTACACGTCGCCCGCGCCCGTGGGATCCAGGGCCTCCACCGCGATCCCCGGGACCTCGGCGGTCTCCCCGGTCCGCCCGTCCACCGCGTACGAGCCTTCGGCCCCCATGGTCACCACCGCGACCGGCACCCGCTCCGCCAGGGCCCGGGCCGCGGCGCGCGGACAGTCGGTGCGCGTGTACCGCATCGCCTCGCCCGCGTTGGGCAGGAACGCCTCGCAGTGCTCCAGGTCGGCCAGGGCCCCCAGGTCCCAGCGCCCGGTGTCGTCCCAGCCGACGTCCGCGAAGATCCGCGAGCCCCGGCGGGCCGCCTCCGCGATCCACCCCTCGCCCGGCCCTGCACCCAGCGAGGCCACCGCCGCGCGGGCCTTCGGCGGGCAGCTCGGGAAGGGCCCGGGACCGGCCGGCGGCGGGGCCTCGTGGCCGTGGGAGACCATCGTGCGCTCCCCCTCGTACGCCATCGAGACGGTGACGGGGCTGTGCCAGCCGGGGACGGTCCGCGACATCGACAGGTCGATCCCCTCGCCCTGTTCGAGCGCGTCCCAGCAGTACTCGCCGTAGTGGTCGTCCCCGAACGCGGCGGCCAGCGAGGTCCGCAGGCCGAGGCGGGCCAGGGCGGTGGCCATGTTGGCGACGCCGCCGGGGCTGGAGCCCATGCCGCGCGCCCAGGACTCCGTACCGCGGACGGGGGCGGAGTCGAGGCCGGTAAAAATGATGTCGAGGAACACCGTGCCGGTCAGGAAGACGTCGCAGCCCGGCTCGTGGGGATCGCGCAGCGGACCCAGTGGGTCCAGCTGTCCCGGGCGGACGCTGCGGCTGCTTCGACTTGTCACGGTGTACTCCCCGGGGAAGTGTCGTTTCTGCGGGTGGAAAGCTGCCAGCCCTTCCCTCTCGGGGAGGAACCAAACCCAGTGTGACGTACCTCACCTGAGGACGGCTCGCCCGTCACCAGAACCCCACCCGCTGCAACGCCGGCGGGGCTGGAATTGGCGGGACCGGATCACAGACGTGAGGGGTCGGGGACGGGGTGGGGTGTCGTCCGGGATGTAAAACGTGATTTGTTGGCGCGCGGTACCGCCCCACCCAACGCAGCTCCGGATGGGGCGCCATAAATCATGCCCATCCCGGACGGCACCCCACCCCGTCCCCGACCCCGCCCCCACCACTAGCGCTTCGGGAGCGCCACCCGCCCCAGGTCCGCCGCGATCGTCAGCTCCCCCTCGAACCCCGCCCCACGCGCCTCGCGTTCGAACTCCGACGGATCCGAGTACCGCTGCGAGAAGTGCGTCAGCACCAGGTGCCGGACGCCCGCCTCCCGCGCCACCCCCGCCGCCTGGCCTGCGGTGAGGTGCCCGTGGTCCCGCGCCAGCCGCACATCCGCGTCGAGGAACGTCGACTCGATCACCAGCATGTCGCAGCCCTCGGCCAGCTCCGTCACCCCGTCGCACAGCCGCGTGTCCATCACGAAGGCGAACCGCTGCCCCGCCCGGTGCTCGCTGACCTCCTCCAGCGTGACCCCACCGAGGCTCCCCTCGCGCTGGAGCCGCCCCACGTCCGGCCCCTTGATCCCGTGCCGCGCGAGCAACCCCGGGACCATCCGCCGCCCGTCCGGCTCCGTCACCCGGTACCCGAAGGACTCCACCGGGTGCGAGAGCCGCCGCGCCTCCAGCGCGTACGAGGGCCCGCGCGCCAGGATCCCGTCCTCGGCCACCGGCTCCTCCGCCAGCTCCACCGTCTCCCGGTAGGCGGTCGCGTACCGCAGCCGGTCGAAGAACTTCTGCCCGGACGCCGGGTAGTGCGCGCTCACCGGGTGCGGAACCTGGTCGAGGTTGATCCGCTGGATCACCCCGGCCAGCCCGAGGCTGTGGTCACCGTGGAAGTGGGTGACACAGATCCGGTTGATGTCGTGCGCGGCGACCCCGGCCCGCAGCATCTGCCGCTGCGTGCCCTCTCCCGGGTCGAAGAGGATGCCCTCGCCGTCCCAGCGCAGCAGGTAGCCGTTGTGGTTGCGCTGCCGGGTGGGCACCTGGCTGGCGGTGCCCAGGATCACGAACTCCCTGACCGACACGGCTTATCCGGGGGGCCACTCGAGGCCACGGCCCCCGAGGAGGTGCGCGTGCGCGTGGAAGACGGTCTGGCCGGCGCCGGCGCCGGTGTTGAAGACGACCCGGTAGCCGTGGCCGTCGATCTTCTCCTCGGCCGCGATCTCCCCCGCCTCGCGCAGCAGATCGGCGGCGATGCCCGGCTCGGCGGCGGTCAGGGAGGCCGCGTCGGGGTAGTGGACCTTCGGGATGATCAGGATGTGCGTCGGCGCCTGCGGGTTGATGTCCCGGAAGGCGACGGTCGTCCCGGTCTCCCGGACCACCGTCGCGGGAACGGTCCCGGCGACGATCTTGCAGAACAGGCAGTCCGCCTGCGGTTCCCCGGCCATGACTGGCCTCCCATGACATTGACGTTGATCGGTCGGGGCATCGTATCGACCCGCCCCACCGACGGCCCGCCCCGCCAACCGCTCCACCTCACCCCACGACCCACCCCGCCCCAGCCCACCGCCAGGGCTACGCCCACCGCCCGGTGCGCGCGAGCAGCACCGCCGTGGCCGCCGTCCCCGCCGTCGACGTACGCAGCACCGAGCGGCCCAGCCGGTACGGCCGGGCCCCGGCCTCCGCGAAGGCGGCCAGTTCCTCCGGCGAGACCCCGCCCTCGGGGCCGACGACCAGCACCACGGACCCCTTCTCCGGCAGCGGCGCCGTCGCCAGCGCCTCCGAGGCGGTGTCCCGGTCCTCGTGCAGCACCATCGCCAGGTCGGCCTGCGCGAGCAGCGCGGCCACCTGCTTCGTGGACAGCGCCTCGGCCACCTCCGGGAACCGCACCCGGCGGGACTGCTTGCCCGACTCCCGGGCGGTGGCCCGCCACTTGGCCAGGGACTTGGCCCCGCGCTCGCCCCGCCACTGGGTGATGCACCGCGAGGCCTGCCACGGCACGACGGCGTCGACGCCGGTCTCCGTCATCGTCTCGACGGCCACCTCGCCGCGATCGCCCTTGGGCAGCGCCTGCACGACGGTGATCCGGACGTCGGGCTCGGGCTCCTCGAAGACCCCGGTGACGGAGACGGCCAGGCGGTCCTTGCCCTCGGCCGCCGTGACCACGGCCTCGGCCCAGCCGCCCCGGCCGTCCGTGAGGACGAGTTCCTCTCCGGGGTTCAGCCGCTTCACCGACACCGCGTGCCGGCCCTCGGGGCCGTCCAGCACGAACTGCGGCCCCGCGGGGACCTCTTCGACCACGAACACGGGGGCCGTCATGACGCTCTCCTCATCTGCAACACCTGCAACGCGTTCTGCGCCTCGGCCAGTTCGGCCACCAGCACCTCCACCAGCTGCCCGGCCGGCAGCGCCCGCGCCAGCCGGTGCCCCTGGCCCGCCCACAGCGCCATCCCCTGCGGGTCCCCGGCCGCCCCGGCGGCCTTGCGCAGGCCGGAGGTCATGTGGTGGATCTGCGGGTACGCGGCCGGGGCGTACGGCCCGTGCTCGCGCATGAACCGGTTGACCAGGCCCCGGGCGGGGCGGCCCGAGAAGGCCCGGGTCAGCTCCGTGTGGGAGAACAGCGGGTCGGTCAGCGCCTTCTTGTGCAGGGGGTGCGCGCCGGACTCCGGGCAGGCGAGGAAGGCCGTACCGAGCTGGGCCGCCTCCGCGCCCGCCGCGAGCAGCGCCGCGATCTGCGCGCCGCGCATCACACCGCCCGCCGCGACGAGCGGGAGCGCCACGGCTTCGCGTACCTGCGGGAGCAGCGCGAGCAGGCCCATGCCCGCCGTGCCGTCCGTCTGCGGGTCGTCGCGGAAGGTGCCCTGGTGGCCGCCGGCCTCGACGCCCTGGACGCAGAGCGCGTCGGCGCCCGCCACCTGTGCGGCGCGGGCCTCGTCGACGGAGGTCACGGTGACGATGGTGCGCGTACCGGCCTTGCGCAGCCGGTCCAGGACGGCGGGCGCGGGGCAGCCGAAGGTGAAGGAGACCACCGGGACGGGGTCCTCGACGAGGATGGCGAGCTTGGCCTCGTAGCCGTCGTCGCAGGTGCCGATGATGTCCTCCTCGGCGAGCGAGACCTCGTACCAGCCCGCCTCGCCGGCGAGCTGCCCGCGGTAGGCCTCGACGGCGGCGGGGTCCACGTAGGCGGTCTGCGGCAGGAAGAGGTTCACGCCGAAGGGGCGCCGGGTGAGACCGCGGGTCTGTTTGATCTCCTGGTACATGCCGTCGGCGGTTTTGTAGCCGCCGGCGAGGAAGCCCAGCCCGCCGGCCTCGCACACGGCGGCGGTGAGCGGCGGGCAGGAGGCGCCGCCCGCCATGGGAGCCTGCACGATCGGGTACTGGGGGAGACCGTTCGGTGCGGTGGACATGGACTGCATCGTGCCATGTCCCGCTCACCGGGCCGAATCACCGCATTCGCCTGGCATAGTCCGCTTCCCGGCGCCCCCGGGAATGCGCGGAGCCCGGTCCGGGATCTCCCCGGACCGGGCTCCTGCGGTACTGCCGGCGCGCGGGTCAGCGGCCGTTGAAGGCGTCCTTCAGGCGGCTGAAGAGACCCTGCTGGCCGGGCGCGAACTGGCCCGTCGGGCGCTCCTCGCCGCGCAGCTTGGCGAGCTGGCGCAGCAGCTCCTCCTGCTGGGCGTCCAGCTTGCTGGGGGTGGTGACCTCGACGTGCACGATGAGGTCACCGCGGCCGCCGCCGCGCAGGTGGGTGACGCCGCGCCCGTGCAGGGGGATCGCCTGGCCGGACTGGGTGCCGGGCCGGATGTCGATCTCCTCCAGGCCGTCCAGCGTCTCCAGCGGGCACTTGGTGCCCAGGGAGGCCGCCGTCATGGGGATGGTGACCGTGCAGTGCAGGTCGTCCCCGCGCCGCTGGAAGGTCGGGTGCGGCAGTTCGTGGATCTCCACGTACAGGTCGCCGGCGGGGCCGCCGCCGGGGCCGACCTCGCCCTCGCCCGCGAGCTGGATCCGGGTGCCGTTCTCGACGCCGGCGGGGATCTTGACCGTCAGGCTGCGGCGGGAGCGGACCCGGCCGTCGCCCGCGCACTCGGTGCACGGGGTCGGGACGACGGTGCCGAAGCCCTGGCACTGCGGGCAGGGGCGCGAGGTCATGACCTGGCCCAGGAAGGACCGGGTGACCTGCGAGACCTCGCCGCGGCCGCGGCACATGTCACAGGTCTGGGCGGAGGTGCCGGGGGCGGCGCCCTCGCCGGAGCAGGTGGTGCAGACGATCGCCGTGTCGACCTGGATGGGCTTGGTCGTCCCGAAGGCCGCCTCGTCCAGTTCCAGGTCCAGGCGGATCATGGCGTCCTGGCCGCGGCGGGTCCGCGAGCGCGGTCCGCGCTGCTGGGACTGGCCGAAGAAGGCGTCCATGATGTCGGAGAAGTTGCCGAAGCCGCCCGCTCCGAAGCCGCCGGCTCCGCCGCCGCCCGAGGAGGACAGCGGGTCGCCGCCGAGGTCGTAGACCTGCTTCTTCTGCGGGTCCGAGAGGACCTCGTAGGCGGCGTTGATCTCCTTGAAACGCTCTTGCGTCTTGGGATCGGGGTTCACGTCCGGGTGGAGCTCGCGGGCGAGCCTCCGGAAGGCCTTCTTGATCTCATCCTGGGATGCGTCGCGGCGCACGCCGAGAACGGCGTAGTAGTCCGTGGCCACTTACGACTCCGCCAGGATCTGTCCGACGTAACGTGCCACTGCGCGTACCGCTCCCATCGTTCCGGGGTAGTCCATGCGGGTCGGTCCGACCACGCCGAGTTTGGCGACTGCTTCGCCGCCCGAACCGTAGCCGACGGACACGACCGACGTGGAGTTGAGCCCCTCGTAGGCGTTCTCGTGCCCGATCCGTACGGCCATCCCCGACTCCCCGGCCTCGCCCAGCAGCTTCAGGAGGACGACGTGCTCCTCCAGCGCTTCGAGCACCGGCCTGATCGTCAAGGGAAAATCATGTCCGAAGCGAGTGAGGTTGGCGGTGCCGCCGATCATCAGCCGCTCCTCCGCCTCCTCGGCCAGCGTTTCGAGAAGGGTCGCGAGGACGGCCTTGACGGTCGCCCGGTCGTCGATCTCGAACGACTCCGGAAGGTCCTGCACGAGCTGCGGCACGTCCGTGAAGCGCCGGCCGACGACCCTGGCGTTGAGCCGTGCCCGCAGGTCGGCGAGCGAGGCGTCGCCGAAGGGGGTCTGGGTGTCGACGAACCGCTGCTCGACCCGTCCGGTGTCCGTGATCAGTACGAGCATCAGCCGGGCCGGGGCCAGCGACAGCAGCTCGACGTGCCGGACGGTGGAGCGGGTCAGTGAGGGGTACTGGACGACGGCGACCTGCCGGGTGAGCTGCGCCAGCAGCCGTACCGTGCGGCCGACCACGTCGTCGAGGTCGACGGCGCCGTCGAGGAAGTTCTGGATGGCCCGGCGTTCGGGCGTGGACAGGGGTTTGACCCCCGCCAGCTTGTCGACGAAGAGCCGGTAGCCCTTGTCGGTGGGGATCCGGCCGGCGCTGGTGTGGGGCTGGGCGATGTAGCCCTCCTCCTCCAGCACGGCCATGTCGTTGCGCACGGTGGCGGGTGAGACGCCGAGCCGGTGCCGTTCGGTGAGGGCCTTGGAGCCGACGGGCTCCTCCGTCCCGACGTAGTCCTGGACGATGGCGCGCAGCACCTCGAGTCTGCGTTCACTGAGCATCGCGCACACCTCCGGATGCGATCGGTCGGGCGGGCGGCCGTCAGGGCGCCGCGCTTCTTCGGTCTTCGTCGTTGGCACTCCGGGCGTCCGAGTGCCAGAGATCCCCCGGTCAGTGTACGGCCGGGTGGTACGCCGCGGGCAAGGGCGGCCCGCCAGGGTAGCGTCGCGGCATGGACCTGCGTTGGGAAGAGGCGGGCTGGGAGCGGCTGACCGGACGGACCGGGCGGCGGCGGCTTCCGGTGTGGGACTGCACGGTGGGACTGGTGGTGGGGGACGAGTCGGTCCTCCTGATCGATCCCGGTTCGTGCCTGCGGGAGGGTGCGGGGGTACGGGCCGAGGCGGAGCTGCTGACGGGCCGGCGCGTGACCCATATCGCATTCACCCACGGACATTTCGACCACGTCCTGGGCGGCCCGGCCTTCGCGGGCGCCGAGTTCTACGGGGCGGTCGGGCTGGACCGGCTGCTGGGCACCCCCACGGGCCGCGAGGAGGTGCGCGCGAGCGCGGTCGGGCACGGCCTGGACGCGGCGGAGGCGGCCGGGGCGGCGGAGCTGCTCCGGGCACCGAAGCACCTGGTGTCGGGCGAGTGGACGCTGGAGCTGGGCGGGGTGCAGGTGCTGCTGGCCAACGTCGGTCCGGCGCACTCGCAGTACGACCTGACGGTGCTGGTGCCGGGCGAGCGCGAGGTCGTCTTCTGCGGGGACCTGGTCGAGGAGTCGGGCGAGCCCCAGGCGGGCCGGGACGCGGTGCCGGGGCAGTGGCCGGCCGCCCTGGACCGGCTGCTGTCGCTGGGCGGGGACGACGCGCTGTACGTGCCGGGTCACGGAGCGGTGGTCGGCGCGGGCTTCGTCCGTGAGCAACGCGACACTCTGGCGGCCCTGTTCGGCGTGTCGGGGGCGTGAGCGGGGCGGCTCTCCTAGTGTCGGCCGGATGCGTGAGTACTCCCCCGACCTGACCCCGCAGTGGAAGCGCGCCAAGGCCGTGCCGCAGGTGCCCGCCGATCCCGATCTGGTGGTCGAGGTGGCCGGTACGGACTTCTGCGGGGCGGTGGTGGCCTGCGAGGCGGGCACCGTGACCCTGGAGGACCGCTTCGGCAAGCGGCGGGTGTTCCCGCTGGAGCCGAGCGCCTTCCTGCTGGACGGCGCGGTGGTGACGCTGGTCCGCCCGTCGCGGGCGGCGGCCGCCGGGCCTGCCCGTACGGCTTCGGGTTCGCTCGCCGTGCCGGGGGCGCGGGCCCGGGTGGCGCGGGCCGGGCGGATCTACGTGGAGGGCCGGCACGACGCCGAGCTGGTGGAGCGGGTCTGGGGTGACGACCTGCGCATCGAGGGCGTGGTGGTGGAGTACCTGGAGGGCGTCGACGACCTCCCGGCCGTGGTGGCGGAGTTCGGCCCGGGGCCCGACGCCCGCCTGGGCGTGCTGGTGGACCATCTGGTGGCGGGCTCGAAGGAGTCCCGGATCGCCGCGTCGGTGACCTCGCCGCACGTGCTGGTGGTGGGCCATCCGTACGTGGACGTCTGGCAGGCGGTGAAACCGTCCGCGCTCGGCATCCCGGCCTGGCCGGTGGTGCCGCGCGGCCAGGACTGGAAGACGGGCGTCTGCCGGGCCCTGGGCTGGCCGGAGAACACCGGGGCCGCCTGGCAGCACATCCTGTCGCGGGTGGGCTCGTACCGGGACCTGGAGCCGGTCCTGCTGGGGCGGGTGGAGGAGCTGATCGACTTCGTGACGGCCCCGGCCGGCCCCTGACCCGTCGGGCCCGGCGTCAAGGACGGTCCGGCACACACTCACCTTCGGGTGACGTTACGCGTACGCGGGGCGACCCCGGGCAAGGGTGACCTCCATGATCACCTTTGCCTTCCGGCAGCGGATCGTCGTGCTCGCGACCGTCCTCGCCGCCGCCCTGCTGCCGCCCGCCTCCGCCTCGGCGGCCGTGCACGCCGCCGCCCCGGCGAACTCCTGCCCGCTCGTCGGGGACCGCCTCTTCGCCGCCGCCGACCAGCGGGCCGAGCTGGACCGCATCACCCCGACGCCGTCCTGGCGCACCAACTGCAAGCAGCTCTACCGCGCGGACGGCCGCCCGCCGGCGATCGTGTTCGCGGAGGGCTTCCACCCCAAGGACACCGTCGGCGGGCAGTACGACATCGAGCAGTACGTGCTGGTCAACCAGCCCTCCCCGTACGTCTCCACGACGTACGACCACGACCTGTACAAGACCTGGTGGAAGAGCGGCTGGAACTACTACATCGACGCCCCGGGCGGGGTCGACGTCAACAAGACCATCGGTGACACCCACAAGTACGCGTCCCAGGCCGAGGTGGCCTTCCCCGGCGGCATCGACCGCTCCTTCATCGTCGCGGTCTGCCCGGTCGACAAGGTGCTGAAGATCGAGATCATGAACGAGTGCCAGGACAACCCGTACTACCAGCCCTGGCGCGAGAACTACCCGGGCTGACCCTCCCCCGGGACCTGGTCAGTCCACCAGGTCCCGGACCACCGCGTCGGCCAGGAGCCGCCCGCGCAGGGTCAGCACGGCCCGCCCGGCCGCGTACGGGCCCGGCTCCAGCAGCCCGTCGGCGAGGGCCTTCCCGGCCGCCGCGAGCCCGGCCGGGGCCAGCAGCGACAGCGGCACCCCGTCCACCAGGCGCAGCTCCAGCAGGATCCGCTCGACCCGCCGGTCCTCCTCGGACAGCAGCTCGCGCCCCGCGCCCGGGGAGCGGCCCTCGGCGAGGGCGGCCGCGTAGGCGCCGGGGTGCTTGACGTTCCACCAGCGGACCCCGCCGACGTGGGAGTGGGCGCCCGGTCCCGCGCCCCACCAGTCGGCGCCGCGCCAGTACAGCTCGTTGTGCAGGCACCGGCCGGCCTCGGTGGTGGCCCAGTTCGACACCTCGTACCAGTGGTAGCCGGCGTCGGCCATGACGGAGTCGGCGATCAGGTACCGGTCGGCGTGCACGTCGTCGTCGGTCATCGGGACCTCGCCGCGGCGGATCCGGCGGGCCAGCTGGGTGCCCTCCTCGACGATCAGGGCGTACGCCGACACGTGGTCGGGCCCCGCTCCGATGGCCGCGGCGAGGGAGTCCCGCCAGTCCTGGTCGGTCTCGCCCGGGGTGCCGTAGATCAGGTCCAGGTTGACGTGCTCGAAGCCGGCCGCGCGGGCCTCGGCGACGCAGGCCTCGGGGCGTCCGGGGGTGTGGGTGCGGTCCAGGACCTTCAGGACGTGCTGCTTGGCGCTCTGCATGCCGAAGGAGATCCGGTTGAAGCCGCCGGCCCGCAGTTCGGCCAGGTACCGCGGGTCCACCGACTCCGGGTTGGCCTCGGTGGTGATCTCCGCGTCCTCGGCCAGCCCGAACTCGTCGCGGATCGCGGCGAGCATCCGCACGAGGTCGGCGGCGGGCAGCAGGGTGGGCGTGCCGCCGCCGACGAAGACGGTGCGCACGGCCCGGGGGTCGTCGCCGAGCACCTTGCGCGCGAGGCGGACCTCGTCGATCAGGGTGTCGGCGTAGTTCTCCCGGGAGGCGAGCACGCCGCCGGTCCCCCGCAGCTCGGTGGCCGTGTAGGTGTTGAAGTCGCAGTACCCGCAGCGGGTGGCGCAGTACGGGACGTGCAGGTAGAACCCGAGCGGCCGGTCCCCGGCACCCGCCAGGGCGTGCGACGGCAGCGAGCCGTCTTCGGGCATGGGTTCACCGTCGGGCAGTGCGGAAGGCATGGATCCATTGTCCCGCACTGCCCCATGGTCGTTTACGCGCCGGACCGGGCCCCTGTCAGGGGTCCGGCCCGGGCCGCGGTCAGGCCTCGCGGGAGCCCGCGTACATCTCGTCGATGAGGTACTTGAACTCGCGCTCGACGACCGGGCGCTTCAGCTTGAGGCTGGGCGTGAGGTCGCCGTGCTCCACGTCCAGGTCGCGGGGCAGGAGGCGGAACTTCTTGACCGTCTGCCAGCGCTGGAGGCCCTCGTTGAGGGTCTGGACGTAGGTCTCGATCAGGCGGCTGGTCTCCGGCGCGGCCAGGACCTGGGCGTACGTCTTGCCCTCCAGGCCGTTCTCGGCGGCCCAGACCAGGATCGACGGCTCGTCGAGGGCGACCAGGGCCGAGCAGAAGTTCCGGTCGGCGCCGTGCACGACGATCGTCGACACGTACGGGCAGATCGCCTTGAACTGGCCCTCGATCTCGGCCGGCGCGACGTACTTGCCGTTCGAGGTCTTGATCAGGTCCTTCTTGCGGTCGGTGATCCGCAGGTAGCCGTCGGGCGAGAGTTCGCCGATGTCGCCGGTGTGCAGCCAGCCGTCGGACTCCAGGACCTCGGCGGTCTTCTCCGGCTGCTGGTGGTAGCCCTGCATGATGCCGGGGCCGCGCAGCAGGACCTCGCCGTCGTCGGCGATGCGGACCTCGGTGCCGGGGAGCGGCTTGCCGACGGTGCCGGTGCGGTAGGCCTCGCCGGGGTTGACGAAGGAGGCCGCGCTGGACTCCGTCAGGCCGTAGCCCTCCAGGATGTGGATGCCGGCGCCGGAGAAGAAGTAGCCGATCTCGGGGGCCAGGGCGGAGGCGCCGGAGACGGCGGCGCGCAGCCGGCCGCCGAAGGCCTCGCGGAGCTTGGAGTAGACGAGCGCGTCCGCGATCTTGTGCTTGGTGGTGAGGCCGAAGGGGGCGGTGGCCCGGCCGGTGCGGCGGAAGTTGTCCTGGGTGACCTTGGCGTACTCGCGGGCGACGCCGACGGACCACTGGAAGATCTTGTACTTGGCCCCGCCGCCGGCCCTGGCCTTGGCGGCGACGCCGTTGTAGACCTTCTCGAAGATGCGCGGGACGGCCGCCATGTAGGTGGGCTGGACGACCGGCAGGTTCTCGATGATCTTGTCGATCCGGCCGTCGACGGCGGTGACGTGCCCGACCTCGATCTGGCCGGAGGTCAGCACCTTGCCGAAGACGTGGGCGAGCGGCAGCCACAGGTACTGGACGTCGTCCGAGTGGATCATGCCGGTGGCCACGGTGGCCTTGGCCATGTACGACCAGTTGTCGTGCGGCAGCCGGACGCCCTTGGGGCGGCCGGTGGTGCCGGAGGTGTAGATGAGGGTGGCGAGCTGGTCGGCGGTGATGGCCGCGATCCGCTCCTTGACGGCCTCGGGGTGCTTGGCGAGGTACTCCTTGCCGCGCGCCTCCAGGTCGGCGAGGGAGAGCACCCAGTCCTCGGCGTCCCCGTCGGCCGCGATCGCGTCGGCCGCCTCCAGGACCACCACGTGGGCCAGGTTCGGCAGGTCGGCGCGGCGCTCGCGGGCCTTCGCCAGCTGCTTGCCGTCCTCGGCGATGAGCACCCGGCTCTCGGAGTCGGCGAGGATGAACGCCGACTCCTCGGCGTTGGTGCTGGGGTAGATCGTGGTGACCGCACCGCCCGCGCACATCACGCCGAGGTCCGAGAGGATCCACTCGACCCGGGTGTTGGAGGCGAGCGCGACCCGTTCCTCCGGCCGCAGCCCGAGGGTGATCAGTCCGGCGGCGATGGCGAAGACCCGATCGGCCGCCTGCCCCCAGCTGAGCGACTTCCAGTCGTCGGGGCCGCCTTCCGGGCCGGCCGCGGGCACGGGGAAGCGGTAGGCCTCCGCGTTCGGCGTGGCGGCGACGCGGTCAAGGAAGAGGGCCGCCACGGTGGGCGGGCGGTTCTCGATCAAGGTCTGTGTGTCGCTCACGACATCCTCCGGACCGGTCCACGACGGGGCGTGGTGCGTGGGGCGCTTGGCACTGGCGGGTTTATCAGACTGGCGGGTTTTTAAACTGGCGAGTAACCATCGAGCAGTGATCAGACTAGAGGCCGTCCGCCCGGCGCGTAAGGGCCCCCGAGCGGCCGCTTCATAACGAAAAGGGCCCCCATGCGTCAGCATGTGGGCCCTTTCGCGCGACTTGGGGCAGCGGTGCGGCCCCTCGCCGCTACTTCTTCTTGGCGCCGGACTCGTCGCTGGAGAGGACGGCGATGAAGGCCTCCTGCGGGACCTCCACGGAGCCGACCATCTTCATCCGCTTCTTGCCTTCCTTCTGCTTCTCCAGCAGCTTCCGCTTACGGGAGATGTCACCGCCGTAGCACTTGGCGAGGACGTCCTTGCGGATGGCGCGGATGGTCTCGCGGGCGATGACGCGCGAGCCGACGGCCGCCTGGATCGGGATCTCGAAGGCCTGCCGCGGGATGAGCTCGCGCAGCTTGGCGACCAGGCGCACGCCGTAGGCGTACGCCGCGTCCTTGTGGGTGACGGCCGAGAAGGCGTCGACCTTGTCGCCGTGCAGCAGGATGTCGACCTTGACCAGGCCGGAGGCCTGCTCGCCGGTGGGTTCGTAGTCCAGGGAGGCGTAGCCGCGCGTCTTGGACTTCAGCTGGTCGAAGAAGTCGAACACGATCTCCGCGAGAGGGAGCGTGTAGCGGATCTCGACGCGGTCCTCGGAGAGGTAGTCCATCCCGAGGAGCGTGCCGCGGCGCTGCTGGCAGAGCTCCATGATCGCGCCGATGAACTCGGAGGGCGCGAGCAGGGTGGCCCGTACGACCGGCTCGAACACGTCCCTGATCTTGCCCTCGGGGAACTCGCTCGGGTTGGTGACGGTGACCTCCTTGCCGTCCTCCAGGACGACGCGGTAGACCACGTTCGGCGCGGTGGCGATCAGGTCGAGGCCGAACTCGCGCTCCAGGCGCTCGCGCACCACGTCCAGGTGGAGCAGGCCGAGGAAGCCGACGCGGAAGCCGAAGCCGAGCGCCGCCGAGGTCTCGGGCTCGTAGACCAGCGCGGCGTCGTTGAGCTGGAGCTTGTCCAGGGCCTCGCGCAGGTCGGGGTAGTCCGAGCCGTCGAGCGGGTAGAGGCCCGAGAAGACCATCGGACGCGGGTCCTTGTAGCCGCCGAGGGCCTCGGTCGCGCCGTTGTTCAGGCTGGTGATGGTGTCACCGACCTTGGACTGACGGACGTCCTTCACGCCGGTGATGATGTAGCCCACCTCGCCGACGCCGAGGCCGTCGGAGGGGGTCATCTCCGGGGAGGAGACGCCGATCTCCAGCAGCTCGTGGGTGGCGCCGGTGGACATCATCCGGATGCGCTCGCGCTTGTTGAGCTGGCCGTCGACGACACGGACGTAGGTGACCACGCCGCGGTACGAGTCGTAGACCGAGTCGAAGATCATCGCGCGGGCCGGGGAGTCCTTGGGGCCGACCGGGGCCGGGACCGTGGCGACGATCTTGTCGAGCAGCGCGTCCACGCCGAGACCGGTCTTCGCCGAGACGCGCAGGACGTCCTCGGGCTGGCAGCCGACCAGGTTCGCGAGCTCCTCGGCGAACTTCTCCGGCTGGGCGGCCGGCAGGTCGATCTTGTTCAGGACCGGGACGATCGCGAGGTCCTTCTCCATCGCCAGGTACAGGTTGGCGAGGGTCTGGGCCTCGATGCCCTGGGCAGCGTCCACCAGGAGGACCGTGCCCTCGCACGCGGCGAGGGAGCGCGAGACCTCGTAGGTGAAGTCGACGTGACCGGGGGTGTCGATCATGTTCAGGATGTGCGTGCTGCCCTGGCCCTCGCCCTCCGTGGGGGCCCAGGGCAGGCGGACCGCCTGCGACTTGATCGTGATGCCGCGCTCACGCTCGATGTCCATGCGGTCGAGGTACTGGGCGCGCATCTGCCGCTGGTCGACGACACCGGTGAGCTGGAGCATCCGGTCGGCGAGGGTCGACTTGCCGTGGTCGATGTGCGCGATGATGCAGAAGTTGCGGATCAGCGCCGGGTCGGTACGGCTCGGCTCGGGCACGTGGCTGGGGATCGCGGGCACGCAGTGTCCTGGTTCTCGGTCGCAGTCGGAAGCGTCGGTCGGTCGGTCCTGGTCGGATCCTTCGGATCTACACGCAGACTCCCATGGTCCCATGGACGGGGCAGTGCGCTCGGTTTGGGCCGGTCGGAGCGCGCCTGGTAGCCTGGGCAGCTGTGTCTCGTATGCCCTCTCAGCTGTCGGGACACAATCCGAAGATCAAACTCTGAACCTGAAAAGGCTCTTTCGTGGCGAACATCAAGTCCCAGATCAAGCGGAACAAGACCAACGAGAAGGCGCGCCTGCGCAACAAGGCCGTCAAGTCGTCGCTCAAGACCGCGATCCGCAAGGCCCGCGAGGCCGTCCTCGCCGGTGACGTCGAGAAGGCCACCGTGGCTTCCCGCGCCGCCGCGCGTGCGCTCGACAAGGCTGTCTCGAAGGGTGTCATCCACAAGAACGCCGCCGCCAACAAGAAGTCGGCGCTGGCTGCCAAGGTTGGCTCCCTGCAGGGCTGAGCCCCTGATGTGAAACGCCGGTAGGGACCCAGCGGGCCCTCTCTCCCGCTCCTTCACCGGCACCTCGCGCCGCACGCGGCCTGCGTTCGCCACGCGGGTGCGGCGCACACCAGCAGTAGTCGAAGGCCCCGGCCACCACCCTTCCCCAGGGTGGCGGACGGGGCCTTCGTCATGCCCGGGGCGCGGCCGTCAGCCGGTGGCGGGCGGGGCGGCCAGTGCCCCCAGGACCGTCGGGGTGAGGACGTCGGGGGCCCGCTCGGGGTCCAGCCGGCCCGCCTGAACCTCGGCGGCGGCCGCGTGGACGAGGCTGTAGACGACGGTCACGAGCCAGTCGACGGACAGGTCGCCGCGCACCTCCCCCGCCTCCTGACCTCGTACGACGAGGCTCCGCAGGGGAGCCAGGACCCGGTCGTGGCGCTCGCGCAGGGCCTCGGGCGGCAGGGCGGCCGAGGCGGCGGCGAAGACGGCGGAGTGCCGGTCGAGGAGCCGCCAGGAGGTGCGGACGAGGTGCGCGAGGTCCCGTTCGCCCTCCAGGGCGGCGGCGGCCTCCGTGACGGCCCGGTCGAGGGCGGCGTCGAGGAGTGCCTCGCGGGTCGGGAAGTGGGAGTAGAGCGTGACCCGACTGACTCCGGCGGCGCGCGCGATGGCGGCCATGCTCGCCTGCGGGTCGGCGAGGAAGCAGTCCAGGCCGGCGTCGACGATGGCGGCGCTGTTGCGCTCCGCGTCGGCGCGGCGGGGGCGGTGGGCGGCGGTGACCATGGAGCCAAACTTAACAGTTCTGTTCACATTTCAAGGGGAGGCCCGCATACTCAATCCCTGACACCACTGTTAACTTTAGGAGCGGCTTCGCCATGCCCCCGCACGCCCCGCACTCCCCGAAGTCCCCGCATCCCGGGCACCCGTCGCACTCCGGGCACCCCGCGCACTCCGGGCACCCCGCGCACCCCGCGCCGCCGGACGGTACGCAGCACCCGCACCGCTGGCGGCTGCTCGTCCTCCTCTGCCTGGCCCAGTTCATGCTCATCGCCGATGTGACCGTGGTGAACGTGGCGCTGCCCGCCATCGCCTCCGACCTGGACCTGTCCCCGTCGGGCCCGGCCTTGGTGGTCACCGCGTACGCCCTGTTCTTCGGGAGCCTGCTGCTGGCCGGCGGGCGACTGGCCGACCGGTTCGGGGCGTCCCGGATGTTCCTGACCGGGCTGACCGTGTTCACCGCGGCCTCGGTGGCCTCGGGGCTCGCCGCCGACGGCACCACCCTGATCGTGGCGCGCGCGGCCCAGGGCGTGGGGGCGGCGCTGCTCTCCCCGGCGGCGATGGCCCTGGTCATGGCGCTGTTCCAGGGCCCCGCCCGACACCGCGCGCTGGGCGTCTGGGCAGCGGTCGGCGGCGCCGGCGCGGCTGTCGGGGTGCTGCTCGGCGGGATCCTGACCGACGGCCCCGGCTGGCGTTGGATCTTCTACGTGAACCTCCCGGCCGGGCTGCTGGCACTGATCGCCGTCCCCCTGCTGCTGGGCCGGTCGCTGCGCACGCCCCCTGACCGCCCCGCCCGGCGGCAGCCCCTGAACGTGGCGGGGGCGGTCCTGCTGACCCTCGCCTCCGCCGGGCTGGTCCAGGGCCTCTCGGAAGGTTCCTGGCTCTGGACGGCCGGAGCGCTGGCGGCCGTCGCCGCCCTGGCGGTGCTGGAACGCCGCACCGGCAACCCCCTGCTGCCGCCCGCCCTGCCCGGCCGCCGCGCCCTGCTGGGCGGCAGCGCGGTGATGCTGGGGGCGGCGGGCCTGCTGGTCGCGGGCTTCTACCTGAGCTCCCTGCACATCCAGCACACCCTGGGGCGGAGCCCGCTCGTCACCGGGCTGGCGTTCCTGCCCGTCGCGGTGGCGGTCACCGCGGGCGCACACCTGGGCTCGGTCGCGGTCGCCCGCTTCGGCTGGCGCCCGACCGGCGTGGCGGCCTTCGCCCTGGCTGCCGCCGGCGCCGCCCTCGCCTGGACCGGCGGGCTCTGGACGGGCCTGGTACCCGGCTTCGCGGTGCTGGCCTTCGGACTCGGCGCGGCCTTCGTCTGCGCGACGACGGCCGCCATGGCCGAGGTCCCGCCGGAGCACAGCGGGCTCGCCTCCGGCCTGATCGGCACCGCGCACGAACTCGGCGCCGCCCTCGGCGTGGCCGCCCTCACCTCGGCGGCGTTCCCCACCCTGGCCCTGCCCGCCCTGGCCCTGGCCGCAGCCGCCGCCTTCCTGCTCCCGCAGGGCCGCCCGGACCCCACCGCGGCCCGCGCCATGGCGCACTGATCTTTTGGGGGCTCCTTCGCCTCCGGGGCGCTGGATGCCGTGCTCTCAGCCCGTCCGTGCTCGAAAACCGCTCGTTCCTCGCGGTTTCCTCCGCGCGCACGGGCTGAGAGCACGGCGCGCCCCTTCGGCTCAGGAGCCCCGTGCGAGCTGCGAGCGGGGCTCTTGGGCGGGGTTCCCGCGCGGGTTGGGCGGGTTCCAGCGTGCAGCCGGTTTGGGCTGCCTACCTCCGGCTGGGCCTGGCGGCTCTGGCCACCGCCACGACGGCCTTCTCCAAGGCGTATTCGGGGTCGTCGCCCCCGCCCTTGACGCCCGCGTCGGCGGCGGCCACCGCACGCAGCGCGTCGGAGACGGCATCCGCGGACCAGCCCCGCATCTGCTGCCGGACCCGGTCGATCTTCCACGGCGGCATCCCGAGGTCCCGCGCCAGATCACCGGGGCGGGCCCCGCGCGGGGCGGAGGCCAGCTTGCCGATGGCCCGGACCGCCTGCGCGAGGGCGCTGGTGATGAGGACCGGGGCCACTCCGGTGGACAGGGACCAGCGGAGGGCTTCGAGGGCCTCGGCGGCCCGGCCTTCCACGGCCCGGTCGGCGACGGTGAAGCTGGAGGCTTCGGCCCGGCCGGTGTAGTAACGGCCCACCACGGCCTCGTCGATGGTGCCCTCGACGTCCGCGCACAGCTGCGCGGCGGCGCTGGCCAGCTCCCGCAGGTCGCTGCCGATCGCGTCGACCAGGTTCTGGCAGGCCTCGGGGGTGGCCGAACGCCCCAGCGTCCGGAACTCGCCCCGCACGAACGACAGCCGGTCGGCGGCCTTCGTCATCTTCGGGCAGGCGACCTCCCGGGCACCCGCCTTGCGTGCCGCGTCCAGTACGCCCTTGCCCTTGACCCCGCCCGCGTGCAGGAGGACCAGGGTGATCTCCTCGTACGGTGCCGCGAGGTAGGCCTTGACCTCCTTGACGGTGTCCGCGCCCAGGTCCTGGGCGTTGCGCACGATCAGGACCTTGCGCTCGGAGAACAGCGAGGGGCTCGTCAGCTCGGCCAGCGTGCCGGGCTGCAGCTGGTCGGAGGTGAGGTCCCGCACGTCGGTGTCGGTGTCGGCCGCGCGGGCGGCCGTCACCACTTCCCGCACTACGCGGTCGAGGAGGAGGTCCTCCTGCCCCACCGCGAGGGTGATCGGGGCGAGCGGATCGTCGGTGGAAGTCTTCTTGGCGGCCATCGCCTCCAGCATCCCACGCCGCACCGACAGTCCCCCGCGCCCGGTACCGGAGAATGGTCGGGTGAACGTGCGACATGTACTGGTCCTGCCCGACCGCGACGCCGCCGAGGAAGTGGCCCAGGAGCTCCTCGACCGCTTCGGCCTCCCGGAGGAGCCCCAACTGGTCCGCGACGCCCTCGCCGGTGAGGACGACGCCGAGGACGCCCAGTGGCTGGTGGTCGTCGAGGACCCGCGGGAACGGCTCGACACCACGTCGCTGGACGACCTCGCCGCCGAGTACGAAGGCTGGCTGGAGGCCCCGTAACGGTCCCTGCCGCCCTCGCCCCCGCCCTCCTAGGCCTTGTGGACGATCTGCACGTCGAGTGCCACTTCCACGTTCGACCCGATCGCCGCGATGCCCTGGGCCAGCATCGACTGCCAGTTCAGGGCGAAGTCCTCGCGGTGCAGTTCGGCCGTGGCCCGGCAGGCCGCCCTGGGTTCGCCCTCCAGGCCCGTTCCGTTGCCCAGGTACTGGGTGTCCAGGGTGACGGAACGGCTGACGCCGTGGAGGGTGAGGGCGCCCGCGACCGCCCAGCGGCTGCCGCTGCGGTGGATGAAGCGCTCGCTGTAGAACTCCACGGTCGGATGCCTGGCCGCATCGAGGAAGTCCGCGGAGCGCAGGTGGTCGTCCCGCATCCGCAGTCCCGTGTCGATGCTCGCCGCGTCGATGATGACGTGCATGGAGGAGTCCTCCATGCGTTCCGCGATCCGCACCGCTCCGGCGAAGGTCGTGAACCGGCCGTGGATCCGGGCGAAGCCGATGTGCCGGGCCGTGAACGCGATCGACGAGTGCGTCGGGTCGAGCTCCCAGTGCCCGGGCTGCGGCAGCAGCGGCGGCTCCACCGCGTCCAGGATGATCTCCGCGGTGCCGGGCTGCGCCGGGTCCCCGACGAGCGTCGCCCCGTGGAACGGCGCGTAGCCCTCGGCGGTGACGGTGAGCCGGTACTCCCCTTCCGGCATGGCGGCGGTGAAGCCCCCGTACGGGTCCGTCTCCCCGCTGACGACCCGCCTGCCGATCGGGTCGGTCACCTCGAACTTGGCCTGGCGGACCGGCTGATGGACCGTGTCGAGCACCCGACAACTCAACAGCCGTGCCGTAGGCGGCAACGTCAGAGTCGCGGATGTGTGTGAGCTGGCACTCCCGGCCGTCTCCATCCCCCGTCGGCGACCGAACATGGCTGATGCACCCCCGTGCTGTGTGGACTTGGACCGTTCTGGCGAAGACGCATTCGATCATGCTGTCGGGTTGTGGGCAAACAGAAGGGTCGCGCCCGGTATGCCCGCGCCGTTTCCGGCGCCGTCCGGCCGGAAAGGCACGGGTCCGCGGACCACTGCCCACGATGGCCACGGAACCGTCCGTGTCGGTGCGCAGTACGGCCGTCCCCCGCTCCCTGAGCCGTGCGAGCGTGCTCGGCGCGGGGTGCCCGTAGCGGTTGCCGGCCCCTACGGGGACGAGGGCGATCCTGGGCCGGATCCGGTCCTGGAGGCCGGGGTCCTGGTGCGCCGAGCCGTGGTGGGCGACCTTCAGCACATCGACGGGTCCCAGCTCCGGATGCTCTCTCAGCAGGGCTTGCTGCGCGGGCGGTTCGAGATCCCCCAGCAGCAGGAGCGTCAGCCCGGAGGTGCGCACCAGCAGGGCGACGCTCGCGTCGTTGGGCCCCTCCGGCACGGGGCCCACGGCCGACGGCCACAGCACCTCCCACTCCAGCTGCCCGGCCCGCCGCCGCTCGCCCGGGGCCGCCGGCACGACGGGCACCCGGGCGGCCGCCGCGCTGCGGCGGACCGCCTTCGCCTGCGCGGACGGCTCCTCCAGCGTGGTGGTCTGAATCACAGCCACGGACCGGCCCCGCAGCACCCCGGAGAGCCCTCCGACGTGGTCTGCGTGAAAGTGCGTCAGCAGGAGCAGCGGGACCCGGCTGACGCCCAGGGCGCGCAGGCAGGCGTCGACCGGCCCGGGCTCAGGCCCGGTGTCCACCACGATCGCCGTCCCCAGCCCGACGGCGATGACGCCGGCGTCGCCCTGCCCGACGTCGCACTGGACGTAGCTCCAGTCGGGCGGCGGCCAGCCGGTGAGCGTGCGGGTCAGCTGCGGCGGCCGCAGCACGGCGATCAGCAGCAACAGCGCGAGGGCGGCGCAGACCCCGCGCCGTCGGCCGAACCGGGCCCCGAGCAGTACGACGGCCACCGTGACCGCGCCCAGCAGCAGCCCGCCCGTGAGCCCGCCGGGCCAGGGCAGCTCCGCCCCCGGCAGTCGCGCCCCGGCCCGCGCCACGGCGGCGATCCACCCCGCCGGTACCCCCGCGCACCAGGCGAGCGCCTCCGCGACGGGCATGCACAGCGGGGCCGCGGCGAGCGCCGCGAAGCCCAGCACGGTGGCCGGGCCCGCCGCGAGCTCCGCCAGCAGGTTGCACGGCACCGCTACGAGGCTCACCCGGGCGGAGAGCACCGCCACCACCGGCGCGCACACCGCCTGCGCGGCGGCGGCCGCCCCCAGCGCGTCCGCGAGGCGCGGCCTCGTCCCGCGCGCCTGCAGTGCCGCGCTCCAGCGGGGTCCGAGGGTGAGCAGGGCCCCGGTGGCCAGTACCGAGAGCAGGAACCCGTAGCTGCGGGCCAGCCACGGGTCGTAGAGGACCAGCAGCAGCACGGCCCCGGCCAGCGCCGGGACGAGGGACCTTACCCGGCCGGTCGCGAGCGCGAGCAGGGTGACCGCCCCGCAGGCGGCGGCCCTCAGCACGCTCGGCTCGGGCCGGCACACCACGACGAAGGCCAGCGTGAGCGCCGCCCCGCACAGGGCGGTGGCCCGCAGCGACAGCCCCAGCCGGGGCGCGAGCCCGCCCCGCTCGACGTGCTGCGCGCGGGACGGGGGCCCGATGAGCAGGTACAGCACCACCGTCAGGTTGGAGCCCGAGACGGCCAGCAGGTGCAGCAGGTCGGTGGCCCTGAACGCCTCGCGCAGGTCGGCCGGGACCCGGGAGGTGTCCCCGACCACCAGCCCCGGCAGCAGCGCCCTGGCGTCCGGCGGGAGCCCTTCGGTGGCCGCCCGCAGCCCGGCGCGCAGCCTCCCGGCGAGGCGCTGCGCGGTGTCCGGGCCGCCCGTCACCGTGGGCGGGGTGTCCCCCGCCGGACGGAGCAGCGCGACGGCCCGCTCCCCCGCCTCGGCCGGTGCCAGCCGGGCCACCACCTCGACCCGCGTCGAGGGCTGCAGCTCGGCCCATCCGGGATGCCCGGCCAGCACCCGCACGGGCGTCCCCACCCGGGTCCGCGTCCCGTCGGGGCCGCTCACCCCGGTCACCACCGCGTCCAGGACCACCACCGGCGGCCCGCTCCCGCCCCGGCTGACCCGGGGGTCGGAGCCGACGGTGAGCTCGGCACGTACGCGGGCGTGTTCCCCGGCGAGTACGGCCACGGGCCCCGCCCGCGCCTCGGCCCGCTCCAGCCCGGCCACTCCCGCCGCGGCGGCCGCGCACAGCAGGGCGGCGGCCACTGCCGTGCCGGCCTGCCGCAGCGCCTGCGGCCGACGCCGGCCGGCCGGCAGCAGCACCCCCGCCACGGCCACCGCGAGCCCGGCCCCGACGGCGGTCCACGCGCCCGGCGCCCCGAGGGCGAGGGCGGCCGCGGCCCAGGCGGCCACCGCCGGCACCGCGAGCCGCAGGTCCATCGGCCCGGCCTCCTGCGGCCCGGCGGCGCTCACGGCCGCACCAGCTCGCGCAGCTCGGCGAACCTTCGCTCGCCGATCCCGTCGACCTGCCGGAGGTCCTCCACGGACCGGATCCCGCCCCGGGCCGTACGGAACTCCACGATGTGCCGGGCGAGCACCGGGCCGACCCCCGGCAGCCCGTCCAGCTGCTCGACGGTCGCACTGGCCAGGCTCAGCGGTCCCGGACCGGCACCGCCCGGCCCGCCGGGGGGCGGCGGCTGCGCCGTGGCCCCCACCAGCACCTGTTCCCCGTCGACCAGCACCCGGGCCCGGTTGAGCCCGGTGGTGTCGGTACCCGGCCGCACTCCCCCGGCGGCCTCCAGCGCGTCCTGCACCCGCGAGCCACTGGGCAGCCGCCGCACGCCGGGGTCCCGGACCTTGCCGCTGACGTCCACCACGATCCGGGCACCCCCCGGCGCGGCCGAGCCGCCCGGGAGGGGGGCCGGAGCCGGTACCGAGGCCGGGGCGACCACGGCGGGCGCCGTCACCGGCCGGGGCCGGCCCGACCAGTACTGCTGGGCGGCGAACCCCACGGCCACGACCAGCACCACCGCCACGGCAGCCACCGTCCGGGGCTCCACCCCGCACCGCACCTGCACCCACACCGGCAACCGCTCCCGCACAACCCCCCACCGAACCCCCGAACCCCCCACCCCACCCCCCGACACCCTCTCCACCCCGGGCCCCGACTCCGCCCCCACCTCCAGCCCCGACCCCGAGCCCGACCTCGGCTCCGGCCTCCGCCTCGACCCCAGCTCGGCCCCCTGCCCCTGGACCTTCCCCGGCCCCTGCTCGGGCCCCGACCTCTGCTCCGACCCCACCCCAGGCCCAGGCCTCGAGTTCGACCTCGCCCCCAGCTCAGGCCCCACCTCCCGCCCCGACCCCGACCCAAACTCCGGCCCCGGCCCCGGCTCCCGCCCTGTCCCCGTATCGGGATCCGGCCCGAGCTCCGGCTCCTGTCCCGGCCCAGGCTCCGGCCCCCGCCCTGGTACCGGGCCCGGCCCCGGTCCCCGCTCCGGCGGCGGGACGCCCCCGGCCAGCAGGGCCTCGGCCCGGCGCCGCAGGACGGCGGGGTCGGGGCGGGCCCTGGCCCGGGAGCGGAGTCGGCGCCCGCCCCGCAGCCGTCCCTCGGAACCCGGCGGCCGCCCGGGACCACTGGCGGCACCGCCGCCACGCCCACCACCGCGCCCACCGACCCCGCCCACGGCATCGGACCCGACGGATGCCTCGGATCCAACGGGCCCGGGGGTCCCGACAGGCCCAGGGGGTCCAACGCGGCCGGACGGGCCGACTGCCTCTGAGAGGCGCTGCGCATCATGCGTTCGAAGAGTCATGCCACGACGCTAGGGGCGAACCCGGACCACCGCTCGGAGCCCCCAATTCCGGTGGACAGACCGCCCATTGTGGATAACCCCGCCACCCCTTCCGGTGACGGCCCACCCACGCCGCCCACCCGCGACCAACGGCCGCCGACCGACAGCCGGCAACGACGCCCGGGGCAAACCGGGCAACCGCAACCGCCCCCGACCTCAGCCGGCCCCCGACCTCAGCGCGGCGAGACGACCGCCGCCAGCAGGCCCGGTCCGGTGTGCGCGCCGATCACCGCGCCGACCTCGCTGACGTGCAGTTCGACCAGCCCCGGGATGCGCTCGCGGAGCCGCTGCGCGAGCTTCTCGGCCCGCTCGGGGGCGGCGAGGTGGTGGACGGCGACGTCGACGCTGCGCGAGCCCGCGCGCTCGACGGCCAGCTCCTCCAGCCGCGCGATGGCTTTGGAGGCCGTGCGCACCTTCTCCAGCATCTCGATCCGGCCGCCGTCCAGCGTGAGCAGCGGCTTGACCGCCAGCGCGGAGCCGAGCAGGGCCTGCGCGGCCCCGATCCGTCCGCCGCGCCGCAGGTAGTCGAGGGTGTCGACGTAGAAGTACGCCGACATCTCCGCCGCCCGCTTCTCCGCGGCGGCCACGGCCTCGTCGACGGAACCGCCGGCCTCGGCCACCTCGGCGGCGGCGAGGGCGCAGAACCCGAGGGCCATCGCCACCATGCCGGTGTCGACGACCCGGACCGGGACGGGTGCGGTCTTCGACGCGACGACGGCGGCGTCGTAGGTGCCGGAGAACTCGGCGGAGAGGTGCAGGCTGACGATGCCCGTCGCACCGGCGTCCACGGCGGCCTGGTAGGCCCGTACGAACTCCTCCGGGCCCGGGCGGGAGGTGGTGACGGGGCGGCGCTTCTGGAGGGCCACGGCGAGGCTGCGCGCCGAGATCTCGGTGCCTTCCTCCAGGGCCTCGTCCCCCAGGACGACGGTCAGGGGGACGGCCGTGATCCCGTGCCGCGCCATCGCCGCTGGGGGCAGGTAGGCCGTGGAATCGGTGACGATCGCGACATGGCGGGACATGAGCCGGAGGTTACCGGCAGCGGGGGTGATCCGGCAGCCCGGGCCTCCCCGTCCGCCTCCCCGCCCACCTCTCCACCCGCCCCGGAGCCCGCCTCCAGGCCGCTCCCGACGGCCCTCCAGTCCCCCGACCGGCCACCCACGCGCCCGCGGCCGCGCCAGGCCCCCAGCACCCCGACGCCCCTCAGGTCGTCGTCTCGGGCCTCGGTGCCTTCTGCCAGGGATACCGCGCGGCCGGCGCGGCGGGATTCAGCGCGGCCGGCCGGGACTCCCCGCCCCGCGCCGCCTGTCCCTGCCCGGCCTCCGGAGCGGCCCCGGCCGCCCCCGGGACGGCCCCCTGAGCCCCCTGCTGCGCGTCCCACGCGGCCGCGGCGGCCGTCAGGTCGTCCACCGACTGCCGGGACCAGTCCCGCAGCGCGCCCGACTCGACCTCGATCTGCGCCGACAGGACGTCCAGGTCGTCTTCCGAGAACTGCCGGGCACGGTCCCGCGCCGCCCATCGCAGCGAGTCCGCGGCCTGCGTGATCTTGGCGGTGCGCTCCCGCAGGTCCGGGAGGCTGTCCGCTATGCGCTTGCGGTCGGGTTCCTGCTCCAGCCGCTTCAGCTCGTCGTCGAGCTCGTGGCCGTGCGCGCTCAGCCGCTCGAAGAGCCCGATCGACTCCCTCAGCGAGCTGTCCGTCTGCACCCCTTGGTAGAGCGCCTGCTGCGTGGCCCGCATCGAGGTGCGCAGGTCCAGCCTGAGCTGCGCCAGCGCGCCCGTGACCCCGACCTGGCCGATGCTCTTGGCCTTCAGGGTGGTGTCCTCCACGGTCCGGCGGGCCTGCGTGATCGTACGGTCCACGCCGCGCTTCGCCGCGCCGACCACCTTCACCGTGGCCCACACGCCCAGCCCCAGGAAGGCGAACAGCACCAACAGGGCAAAGATGAGCAAAGCGCCCGCCTCCATGAGGTTCCCTTCCTCGGCCTACTGCGTCCTCTCCACCGTAAACGCCACGGGCAGGCCAGGGGTTCCAATCGAACCCCCAACCTGCCCGTACGGGATCACCCCTACTCGGCGCCGAAACCTCGACCCCGAAGCTCCGGCGCCGGAGCCGGGACCCCTCAGATGACGATGTTCACCAGCTTCGGCGCGCGCACGATCACCTTGCGGATCTCGGCGCCGCCCAGCGCGGCGACGACGCCCGCGTCGGTGACCGCCAGCTGCTCCAGCTCCGCGTCGGAGATGCCCGGCGCCACCTCCAGCCGCGCCTTGACCTTGCCCTTGACCTGCACCACGCACGTGACGGTCTCGTCCACGACGTACGCCGGGTCCGCGACGGGGAAGTCCTGGTGGACCACCGAGTCGGTGTGGCCCAGCCGGTGCCACAGCTCCTCCGCGATGTGCGGCGCCAGCGGCGCCACCAGCAGGACCAGCCGCTCGGCGACGGAGCGCTCCAGCGGGCGGCCCGCCTTCGTCAGGGTGTTGTTCAGCTCGGTGATCTTGGCGATGGCGGTGTTGAACCGCAGCCCCGCCATGTCCGCGCCGGCCCCGTCGATGGCCTTGTGCAGGGCGCGCAGGGTGGCCTCGTCGGGCTCCCCGTCGACGACGGTGACGGCGCCCGTCTCCTCGTCGACGATGTTGCGCCACAGGCGCTGCAGCAGCCGGTACTGGCCGACGACGGCGCGGGTGTCCCAGGGACGGGAGACGTCCAGCGGGCCCATCGCCATCTCGTACAGGCGCAGGGTGTCGGCGCCGTACTCCTCGCAGATCTCGTCGGGCGTGACGGCGTTCTTCAGGGACTTGCCCATCTTGCCGTGCTCACGCTTGACCGGCTCGCCCTGGTGGAAGTAGCCGCCGTCGCGCTCCTCGACCTCGGCCGCCGGGACGTACACACCGCGCGCGTCGGTGTAGGCGTACGCCTGGATCATGCCCTGGTTGAAGAGCTTGTGGAACGGCTCGACCGAGGAGACGTGGCCCAGGTCGAACAGCACCTTCGACCAGAAGCGCGCGTACAGCAGGTGCAGCACCGCGTGCTCGGCGCCGCCGACGTACAGGTCGACGCCGCCGTGCGGCGCGCCCTCGCGCGGGCCCATCCAGTACTGCTCGATCGCCGGGTCGACCAGCGCGGCGGCGTTGTTCGGGTCCAGGTAGCGCAGCTCGTACCAGCAGGAACCGGCCCAGTTGGGCATGGTGTTGGTCTCGCGGCGGTACTTGCGCACGCCGCGGCCGTCGCCCAGGTCCAGTTCGACGTCGACCCACGCCTCGTTGCGCGACAGCGGGGTCTCCGGCTTGGAGGTGGCGTCGTCGGGCTCGAAGGTGCGCGGCGAGTAGTCCTCGACCTCGGGCAGCTCCAGCGGCAGCATCGACTCGGGCAGCGGGTGCGCGACGCCGTCCTCGTCGTAGACGATCGGGAAGGGCTCGCCCCAGTACCGCTGGCGGCTGAACAGCCAGTCGCGCAGGCGGAAGTTGACGGTGCCCTCGCCGATGCCGCGCGCGGTCAGCCAGTCGGTGATGGCGGCCTTGGCGTCGACGACGCCCAGGCCGTCCAGGGAGATGCCCTCGCCCGTCGAGTTCACGATGGTGCCGTCGTACGAGGAGAACGCGTCGTCCCACTCGGCCGGGTCGGCGTCGCGGTCGTCCGAAGGCTCCACGACGCAGCGCACCGGCAGCTCGAAGGCGCGCGCGAACTCGAAGTCGCGGCTGTCGTGCGCCGGTACGGCCATGATCGCGCCGGTGCCGTAGCCCATCAGCACGTAGTCCGCGATGAAGACGGGTACCTGGTCGCCGCTGACCGGGTTGGTCGCGTACGCGCCGGTGAAGACGCCGGTCTTGTCCTTGGCCTCGGCCTGGCGCTCGACGTCCGACTTCGCGGCGGCCTGCTTGCGGTACGCGTCCACGGCCTCGCGGGGGCTGGCGGAGCCGCCGGTCCACACCTGGTGCGTGCCCTCGGGCCACTCGGCCGGGACGATCTTCTCGACCAGCTCGTGCTCGGGCGCCAGCACCATGTAGGTCGCGCCGAACAGGGTGTCGGGACGCGTGGTGAACACCGTGATGGCGTCGTCGCCGACGGCGAAGTCGACGCGCGCGCCCTCGCTGCGGCCGATCCAGTTGCGCTGCTGCAGCTTGATGGCCTCGGGCCAGTCCAGCGCGTCCAGGTCGTCGATCAGCCGGTCGGCGTACGCGGTGATCCGCATGTTCCACTGGCTCAGCTTGGCCTTGAAGACCGGGAAGTTGCCGCGCTCGGACCGGCCGTCGGCGGTGACCTCCTCGTTGGCCAGTACGGTGCCCAGCCCGGGGCACCAGTTCACGGGCGCGTCCGAGGCGTAGGCCAGGCGGAAGCCGTTCAGGACGTCGGCGCGCTCGCCGGCCGTCAGGCCGGCCCAGGCGCGGCCGCCGGGGACCTCACGGGTGCCGTCCTCGAAGGCGGCGACCAGCTCGGCGATGGGGCGGGCCTTCTTCGCGTCGGCGTCGTAGAAGGAGTTGTAGATCTGCAGGAAGATCCACTGCGTCCACTTGTAGTACTCGGGGTCGATCGTCGCGAACGAGCGGCGCTTGTCGTGGCCCAGGCCCAGACGGCGCAGCTGGACCTTCATGTTCTCGATGTTCGCCTCGGTCGACACGCGCGGGTGCGTGCCGGTCTGCACGGCGTACTGCTCGGCCGGCAGGCCGAAGGCGTCGAAGCCCAGGGTGTGCAGGACGTTGTGGCCGGACATCCGCTGGTGGCGGGCGAAGACGTCGGTGGCGATGTACCCGAGCGGGTGGCCGACGTGCAGTCCCGCACCGGAGGGGTACGGGAACATGTCCATGATGAACTTCTTGGGCCGTGCGACGACCGCGGGGTCGCCTGCCAGGTCACCGGTGGGGTTCGGGGCCTCGTACGTGCCCTCCGCGTCCCATACGTCCTGCCAGCGTGCCTCGATGTCGGCGGCCATGGCAGCCGTGTAACGGTGCCCCTCGGCCGCCTCGGGGGCCGGGGTGTTCGTCTCGCTCATGATTTCTGAAGCTCCATCGATCGTCTCTGCCGTCTCTGCCTGCCCAAACGAAAAAGCCCCTCGCACAGGAGGGGACGCCGCGCCGATGCCGACCGTCTCGAAGGGTCGGTACTGATCAGCGCGGCTCGGTAAGCAGAAGGCGTACGGCACGCATGGCGTCAGGGTACCGCAGCGGCCCCTACACCTGCCCGGCCGTTCCGTACAGCGGTCACGACGGGAAGACCGGCACTGCGGGTACGACGAGAAGCGGGCCACCCGATCCGGGTGGCCCGCTTCTTCACTGTGGAGCTAAGGAGAATTGAACTCCTGACCTCCTGCATGCCATGCAGGCGCTCTACCAACTGAGCTATAGCCCCTTGTTCCTGCTGTTCCTGCTTGCCGCTTCGGTTTCCCTTGCCGGTTCCCCTTGGCGACGTCCCAAACATTACACGGTCATGGCCCTGGTCCAAAAATCGGTTTCCACGCGACCCGAGCCATGCCCGTTTTGCCCTGCTCCGCTACCGCTTCGTCAGGCTCTGGCGAACTGATAGAACCGCTTCAGCGTGCAGTGCTCGTCGAGCAGCCGACCATAGATCGGCTCTCCCTCCAGCTCCCGGTACGTCTCGATCGGGTCGCCTTTTATGATCAGCGCCCGCGCGCATTCCTCGCACCAGTACTGGTAGTCGGGATTGACCGGGTCCATGTCCCGCACGATCGGCGTGCCGTTGTTGCACCAGTCGCACCGCCGCCGGTGTGCACCCATCCGTCAGCGACTCCCTCCCGCGTCGGGCCGTCGTGTCCCCCTCCGGCCGTCCGATTCTGCCATGACGGTAGCGGCCGGGTCAGCAAGCACAAAAGGAACAAACGCAAGGATCCCGCCCCCTGTTGGGGACGGGATCCTGATTGTGGAGCTAAGGAGAATTGAACTCCTGACCTCCTGCATGCCATGCAGGCGCTCTACCAACTGAGCTATAGCCCCGCTCTCCGCTGCGCTTCCCCCCGTTTCCGGTGTTCTTCGCTGCGAACAAGAAGAACTCTAGCCTGTGACCAGCCGGAAAGTGAAATCCGGGTCCGAGCCGCCCCGCGACGCTCCGCGCGAGGGCTCGGACGGCGCCCGGCCGGTACGCGGCCGGCGCCCGGTCAGGGGCTCAGTCGTCGTCGCCGAGCACCGGTTCCGGCAGGGTGCCGGCGTTGTGTTCCATCAGCCGCCAGCCGCGCGCGCCCTCACCGAGGACGGACCAGCAGCAGTTGGAGAGCCCGCCGAGGCCCTCCCAGTAGTACGCCTCCAGGCCCAGCAGGCGGCCGATCGTCGTACGGATGGTGCCGCCGTGGCTGACGACGACGAGGGTGCCGCCCTCGGGCAGCCGGTCGGCGTGGCCGAGCACCACCGGAGCGGCGCGGTCGGCGACCTCGGTCTCCAGTTCACCGCCGCCACGGCGGACGGGCTCGCCGCGCTTCCACGCCGCGTACTGCTCGCCGTACTTCGCCAGGATCTCGTCGTGCGTGAGGCCCTGCCACTCGCCGGCGTAGGTCTCGCGCAGTGCCTCGTCGTGCTCGACGGACAGGCCCGTGACGGCCGACAGCTCGGCCGCCGTGGCGGAGGCCCGCTTCAGGTCGGAAGCCACGATGGCGTCCGGCTTCAGCGAGGCGAGCAGCCGGGCGGCGCGGCGCGCCTGCGCCACGCCCGTCTCGGTCAGCTCGATGTCCGTGGAGCCCTGGAAGCGGCGCTCCAGGTTCCACGAGGTCTGGCCGTGCCGCCAGAGGACGATCTTCCTGCCTGACGTGCTGGACTTGCCGGCGCCGGAATCGGCGGCGGCGCTGGTCTTGCCCGTGTCGGTCGCGCTCAGAACAGATCACCGTCCAGTTCGTCGTCGCCCTGCGCCTCGCGCAGCTTGGCGTGCTCCTCGGCCTTGCCGAGGGTGAGCTTGGCGTCCTCGGGGAGCTCGATCTCGGGGCAGTCCTTCCACAGGCGCTCCAGCGCGTAGAAGACGCGCTCCTCGCTGTGCTGGACGTGGACGACGATGTCGACGTAGTCGAGCAGGATCCAGCGGGCGTCGCGGTCGCCTTCGCGGCGCACCGGCTTGGCGCCGAGCTCCTTGAGCAGCCGCTCCTCGATCTCGTCCACGATCGACTTGACCTGGCGGTCGTTGGGCGCGGAGGCGAGCAGGAAGGCATCGGTGATCGACAGCACATCGCTGACGTCGTACGCGATGATGTCGTGCGCGAGCCGGTCGGCCGCGGCCTGGGCGGCGGCGGTGATGAGCTCGATGGAGCGGTCCGTGGCGGTCACTGGCCATGCTTTCGGGTTGGCGGGCAGATCCTTACAAGGGTCTCATGTACCGCCGACACCGCCCGCGCGGAACGTCCCGCGCGGGCGTATCCCCTGTTCACGGCCCTGACCGAAGGTGGTCAGGACGCCTTGTAGTCCTTGCCCAGGGTGACCACGACGTCCGCGTTCACGGTGTTCTCCGCCTTTTTCACGGCGCTCTCCGCGAGCCCGAGGGTCTTGGCGACCTCGAGCGCCCGGTCCCGCTGGGCGTCGTCCTGGTAGGTGATCTGCGAGGTGGCCGCGGTCCGGTCGGACCTGCCGCCGTCGACGAATCCGTAGCCGCCGTTGAGCAGGGCCGCCTTCGCCGCGATCCGGGTCTTCTCGTCGCCGGTGGCGTCCTTGAGGCCCACGCGGAGGGCGGCTCCGGGCTGGGCCGCGGTGAAGGAACCGCCGAGCAGCTCCTTGACCACCTTCTTGTTGGCCTCGTCGGTGAGGCCGCCGTCCGCCTTCACCCCGAGCAGTTCGGTGCGGTACGCGCCCACCTTGGCGTGCTCGCCGATCCGCGACAGCAGGGCGCCGAGGTTCTGCGCGTCCAGCCCCGGGTCGAGGATCTGGCCCATGCTCTCGACGGTCGTGGCCGCCGCCTTCGGGTCGCCGGGGATCTTGCGCAGGACGGCCTGGAGCACCTTGCCGGTGCGCTCCAGCTGCTTGGCCTCGGGCTCGCCCGGGGCCCGGTACGTGGCGTAGGCGACGGCCATCGCGCCGGTGAGGCTCTGCTTGGGTCCCTGTCCGACGGCCGGGGTCCTGGCCTGGTCGTCGGCCGGGACCGCGACGTCGGTGTCGGCCTCGACGCCGCCGAGCAGCTCGACCAGCCGTTCCAGGAAGGGGGTGTCCAGGCGCCAGGTGCCGCCGATGCGGGTACCGAGGACGGTGTCGAGGGCTTCGCGGGTGCCGAGGGCGCCGGCGTCGACCGCCTTGCCGAGGGGGGCTCCGGTGCCGTCCTGGCCGGGGATTGCGAGGGTGTTGGGCAGCAGGACGGTGGCGCCCTGGCGGGTGGTGACGTTGTCCACGAGGAGGGCGGTGGAGCTGCCGCCCCGCTTGGTGTTGCGCAGGTGCACGACGATCATGTCGCGCTTCTGCGCCCCGGCGGCGGCCGCGGGGGCCTTCTTGTCGCCGGGGCCGTCGAGGAAGGGCAGCTTACCCGCGTACCAGAGGTAGCCGATGCCCCCGACGACGGACAGGGCGAGGACGACGACCAGCGCGACGATCCGGTTGCGGCCGCGGCGGCGGGCCTCCTCGCGCCGTTCGGTGCGGCTCTCGGTGAAGGCCAGCCAGTCGATGACGTCCTCGGAGTCCTCGTCGGGCTGGTCGATGAAGGCGAACTGCTCGGTGCGGTAGTCCGGGTCCTGCGGCACGGCCGGGGCACCGGCCGGCTCCCGGCGCGGCTCGGGCACCGGGGCGGCGCCGGGCGGCTCGGGGCGCGGCCCGGCCGGGGCGCCCTGCTGCGGGATCCACTGCTGGGCCTGCTGGGTGTCGTACCCGTAGGGCGGGGCCTGGGGGTACTCCTGCTGGGGCGGGTAGTACGGCTGCTGCGGCTGCTCGTACGCATACGGCTGTTCGTACTGCTGCTGCGGCTGGGGCTGCTGGTACTGCTGCTGGCCGTACTGCTGCGGCGCGGGCTGCGCGGGCACGGGGGCGTAGACCGGCCTGCCGTACGGGTCGTAGCCGACGAGCTGCTGCGCCTGGGCTGTGTGCGGATCGTATCGGCCGTACTGATCCTGTGGGTCGGTCACCGCGGGGCCCCTCTCTCCGGAAGCTCAGGCTCCCCGGTACAGCTCACGCTTGTCGATGTAACGCACGACACCGTCCGGCACCAGGTACCAGACGGGATCGCCCTCGGCGACGCGTGCGCGGCAGTCCGTGGAGGAGATGGCCAGGGCGGGGACCTCCACGAGGGAGACGCCGCCCTCGGGCAGTCCGTCGTCGGTGAGCACGTGGCCGGGCCGGGTGACACCGATGAAGTGGGCGAGGGAGAAGAGCTCGTCGGCGTTGCGCCAGGTGAGGATCTGGGCGAGGGCATCGGCGCCGGTGATGAAGAACAGGTCGGCGTCGTCGTTGAGCGCGCTCAGATCCCGCAGGGTGTCGATGGTGTACGTCGGGCCGCCGCGGTCGATGTCGATGCGGCTCACCGAGAACTGGGGGTTCGAGGCCGTCGCGATGACCGTCATGAGGTAGCGGTCCTCGGCGGGCGACACGGCCCGCTGCGACTTCTGCCACGGCTCGCCCGTGGGTACGAACATCACCTCGTCGAGGTGGAAAAGGGCGGCGACCTCGCTGGCGGCCACCAGGTGTCCGTGGTGGATCGGGTCGAACGTCCCACCCATCACGCCGAGCCGGCGCTTGACCGGGCCCGTAGGCACTTCCTGCTCTCCCATGAGCGCAGAGCCTACTGGCCCGGTGGCACGTCCACTGAGGTCCGGACCCGAAACGGGGGTCTGCGGCCGGTTCAGCGGTCGCGGTTCAGGCGCGTGGTCACCCAGAGCATGAGGAGCAGGATGACGAAGGCGCCGCCACCGGTCAGGTACGGGCTCAGGCTGTCGTGGTTACCGCCGTGCTGCTCGGCTCCCTCCGAAGCGAGAACGACCAGGTTGTGGGCGGTGGTGGAGAGGCTCATCAGGCAGGTACCTATCGAGTCGGGGAGCGGGCGGAGATTTCGCTCACATCGTATGCGGGGGCCCGGGGCACGCTCACGCCGACTCAGGCGTTGGAGAGGATAGGCACCAGGCACCACAGGCCGATCGAGGGGGAGGGCCCTATGACGGACACCGGATTCGAGAAGGCACCGGCACGGAACCGCAGGCGGTTCCCCGGTATTTCCTCGCGGGCGTACGAGCACCCCGCGGACCGTTCGGCGCTGGTGGCGCTGCGCAAACTGACGGGCTTCGACACGGTGTTCAAGGCGCTCAGCGGCCTGCTCCCGGAGCGCAGCCTGCGGCTGCTGTTCCTGTCGGACTCGGTGCGGGTGGGCGAGACCCAGTTCCCCCACCTGTACGAGATGCTGCGCGACGCCTGTTACATCCTGGACCTGGAGAAGGTCCCCCAGATGTACGTGCAGCAGGACCCGAAGCCCAATGCCATGTGCATCGGGCTGGACGAGCCGATCATCGTGGTCACGACCGGGCTGGTGGAGCTCCTCGACGAGGAGGAGATGCGGGCGGTGGTGGGCCACGAGGTGGGCCACGCCCTGTCCGGGCACGCCGTGTACCGCACGATCCTGCTGTTCCTGACGACGCTCGCGGTGAAGGTGGCGTGGATCCCGCTGGGCAATGTGGCGATCATGGCGCTCGTCACCGCGCTGCGGGAGTGGTTCCGCAAGTCGGAGCTGTCGGCTGACCGGGCGGGACTGCTGGTGGGGCAGGACGTGAACGCCTCGATGCGCGGGCTGATGAAGCTGGCGGGCGGCAACCACCTCCACGAGATGAACGTGGACGCCTTCCTGGCCCAGGCCGAGGAGTACGAGCAGAGCGGGGACCTGCGCGACTCCGTCCTGAAGATCCTCAATGTGCTGCCCCGGACGCACCCCTTCGCCACCGTGCGCGCGGCCGAGCTGAAGAAGTGGTCCCAGAACCGCGACTACCAGCGGGTCATGGACGGCCACTACCCGCGCCGGGAGGAGGACAAGGACACCTCGGTGACCGACTCCTTCCGCCAGTCCGCCTCGCACTACGCGGAGTCGGTGCGCACCAGCAAGGATCCGCTGATGAAGCTGGTCGGCGACATAGCCGGTGGCGCGGGCGACCTCGGCGGCAAGCTGCGAGACAGGTTCACCGGCGCGGGCGCGGGCACCGGCGGTTCCCCGGACGCGAAGGACCCCAAGGGCTCTGAGGGCACCTACGGCGGGGGCGCTACGGAGCGGGGCTGACCGAGGATCCGCCCTCCGGCGGGGCGGGTGTCCGGGCCGTCGGCGGCGCGGGCATCTGCGAGGGCGGGGCCGTCGCCGCTCCGGCGGTGGCCAGGACGCCGCACAGCCCGGCGGTGCGCCTCGGGTGGCCGCTGGCGTACGGGTCGCTCGCGGGCGGTCCGACGGTGGTGGGTCCGGCTCCGGCCAGCAGGGGGCGGAAGCCTTCGGCGGGCTCGGTGGCGCAGTCCTGCGGCCCGGCCATCACGTAGGCGGAGGCCAGCTCCGCGCGGCGCGCCGTGAGGTCCTCCCGGTCGAAGCGCAGCCGCAGCTCGCGGCGGACGGTGAAGAGCGAGGCCCCGTCGACGGCGGCGGGCGGCCCGGCCGCCGGGCGCACGGCGTACACGAAAGTGTGGTCGGAGGTGACCTCCAGCACCTCGGGGCTCAGCTCCTGGACGTCGAGGGTGCCGCTGACGCGGACCCGGGAGTCGGCCATCACGGCGGTGCGGGGGTCGAAGCGGACCAGCCAGCCGGTGGCGGCGTGCCGGCCGTCGCCCGAGGGCGCGGCGATGCTCTCGTCGAACTGCGCGAGCTGGCCGGGGTCGAGCAGGACCCGGACGGGCCGGGAGGCGGTGCCGGAGAGGACGTCGGGGTCCAGCGAGGACTGCACGAGGTAGTCCTTGGCGATGGACAGCGCGGCGACGACCTGGCTCTCGGCGAAGTGGTGGGTGCGGCGCACGGCCGGAAGGGTGATCCCGGCCGCCCCGACCCGGTACTCGGCGGCGGGGCTGTGCGCGTAGAGGTCGGCGGGCCGGCCGCCGGGCACCGCCCCGGCGGGCGCGAGGGGGACGACGGTGCTGGTGAGGGGTTCGGTGCCGCCGTCGGCCGGGGGCATGTAGGGGTTGCGCAGACCCATGTAGACGGCGACCGCGAAAGCGGTGGCGATGAGCAGCACGAGCAGCATGCCCTGCCGGGCGCCGCGCCCCGGGCGGCCCGTCCCGTGGGACGCGGAGCCGGCTCCCGACCAGATGGAGCGGCTGCGGACGGCCCGCGCGTGTTCGCCCATGCGTTCCTGGGCGGAGAACTCCTGGAGCCGGGCAGCGCGGACGAAGTCCTCGTCGAACACCACCGACCGGTACTCGTCCGGGCGTAGTTCGTCGTCACCCCCGCCGATGCCCTCGGGGGTGCCGCCTGGTGGATCTCCTGGAACGGCCATCGCTTCTCCCCGCTGTCCCCGCTTCAGAGAAGCCCCCAGCTCCGGCACAGGCGAGCGGGGTCGTACCTTCAGGGTTGGCGAACGACGGGGTACGTAAACGCACCGACGCCGGTGACTTCCCTGAGCGGCGTACTGGCGGGCGCAGGTGCGGGGTCCGCCTCGCCGGCGGCGCTGCGGTAGACGGCGCTGAAGGCCAGGGCGACCATGCCGAGCCCCATCACGACGGCGAGCACCCAGGCGACGGGGCGCAGCCAGGGCGATCGGCCGCGGTAGGGGCGCAGGCTGCCGCCGTAGGCCCCGTACGGGCCTTCGGCGTAGCCGTAGCCGTAGTGGCCGGCCTCCCAGCCGGGGTCGTCGAGTCCGTAGCCCTCGGGGTAGCCGTGGTCCTCGTCCTCTCCGGACCAGCCTCCGGTGACGCGGGCTGCTTCGGCCTCCGCGCGGGCGCGGTCGGCGGTGCGCTGGCGCTCGGCCGCGCTCGGTTCATGGATCTCGGCGTTCCGGACGAAGGCCTCGTCGAACACCACGGAGGCGAAGTCCTGATCCGCGCCTCCGCGGTCGTCGTCGGGCTCCCCGTCGTCCGGGAACGGCTTGCCCCCCACGTCGTCCGGCACGAGACCAACATAGACCTGGGGGGCTGCTTTGGGCAGGGTGCAATCCGGAATCCGGCCACACCGCGTTTTGGGGACGATTACCGTACGTGACCGTCGCCGGTGACGATGTACTTGGTGGAGGTGAGCTCGGGAAGGCCCATCGGGCCCCGGGCGTGCAGCTTCTGCGTGGAGATGCCGATCTCGGCGCCGAAGCCGAACTGACCACCGTCGGTGAACCGGGTGGAGGCGTTCACGGCGACCGTGGTGGAGTCGACCAGCTGGGTGAAGCGGCGGGCGGCGGCCTGCGAGGTGGTGACGATCGCCTCGGTGTGGCCGGAGGTCCAGCGGCGGATGTGGGTGACGGCGTCGTCGAGGGAGTCCACGACGGCGGCGGCGATGTCGTAGGAGAGATACTCGGCGGCCCAGTCCTCGTCGGTGGCGGGCAGGGCCGTCACCTTGGACTCCTCGGCGTACGAGAGCACCTCGGCGTCACCGTGCACGGTCACCCCGGCGTCCGCGAGGGCGTCCAGCGCCAGCGGGAGGAAGGCCCCGGCGATGTCGCGGTGCACGAGGAGGGTCTCGGCGGCGTTGCAGACGGAGGGCCGCTGCGCCTTGGAGTTGATGAGGATGTCCACGGCCATGGCGAGGTCGGCCTGGGCGTCGACGTAGACGTGGCAGTTGCCGGTACCGGTCTCGATGACCGGGACGGTGGACTCCTCGACGACGGTCTTGATGAGGGACGCGCCGCCGCGCGGGATGAGGACGTCGACGAGGCCGCGGGCGCGCATCAGCTCGCGGACGGAGTCGCGGGACTCGCCGGGGACGAGCTGGATCGCGTCGGCGGGCAGTCCGGCGCTCTCGATCGCGTCGCGGAGGATGCCGACGAGGGCGGTGTTGGAGGCGTAGGCGGAGGAGCTGCCGCGCAGGAGCACGGCGTTGCCGGACTTCAGGCAGAGGGCGGCGGCGTCGACGGTGACGTTGGGGCGGGCCTCGTAGATGATGCCGACGACGCCGAGCGGGACGCGGATCTGGCGGATGTCGATGCCGTTGGGGAGGGTGTTGCCGCGGACGACCTCGCCGACGGGGTCGGGGAGGGCGGCGACGTCGCGGACGTCGGAGGCGATGGCGGCGACGCGCTCGGGGGTGAGGGTGAGGCGGTCGATGACGGTCTCGCTGGTGCCGGCCGCGGCGGCCTTCGCCGTGTCGACGGCGTTGGCGGCGACGATCTCGGCCGTGCGGGCCTCCAGCGCGTCCGCGATGGCCAGCAGGGCCGTGTCCTTCGCGGACCGCGGGAGTGGGGCGATGGCCGCGGCCGCGGTGCGGGCGGCTCGCGCGGTGGCGAGGACGGGCGAGGTGGTGGCGGTGGCGTCGTCGAGCGAGGTCATGCGGCCAGGGTAGTCCCCGCCGCCGGGCGCCCGGCCGCGATTCCATCCCCCGAGACACCCCGCCCTGTCCCGGGCCCGGGACACCCCGGCCGGCCCCCGCACCGGGCCGCCGGCCGCCGCGACTCGGCTCGCGCCGACCCCGCTCCGGGGCCGCTACCGCCCGGGCCCGGGCCCCTCCCCGCAACGCCGGCCCGAGCCGAACGGAGGTGTGCCGCTGCGCGGGCTCCTCCCCGCCCCACCCTTCGCCCGTTCCCCGGGCGCTGCCCGGCCCCGCGCCTCAAACGCCGGCGCGGCTGAAAGCCCCTGGGGCTCCGCCCCAGACCCCGCGCCTCAAACGCCGGCGGGGCTGGATGTGGCTGGCGTAGCCGTTCGTCGCGGCTGGGGTGCCCGGAGGGCACTCCCAGCCCCGCCAGGGGGCACCTCCCAGCGGTAGCTGGGGGAGTTTGAGGCGCGGGCGCGGAGCGCCGTGTCGTGATGCGCGCCCAGCGCGAAAGGGACAGCCCGGCCCACCCAGCCCCGCCGGCGTTTGAGGCGGGAACGGTGGAAGGGCGGGTAGGGGACCCCGCCCCGCGCAGCGGGCAACGGTCCGCAGACGAAAGACGGGCCCGGCCACCCGAACCGGCCCCGCCCGGCCACCGCCGGCCGGAGGCCGGCGCAGCGGCGCGAAGCCGGTAAGGCCCGCCAGGGCCGCACCGCGCGAGCGGCGCGTCTAATAGGGGTGCACGCCCACCGGGTGGGCCGGGGGTGGGCCGTAGCCTTCCGCGACGCGTTGGCGGTAGGTCGCGCGGTCGATGACCTCGAGGCCGACGATCTCCCACGGCGGCAGCTGCGCCGACGAGCGGTGTTCGCCCCAGAGCCGCAGCGCGACGGCGGCCGCGTCGTGGAGGTCGCGGGCCTCCTCCCAGTACCGGATCTCCGCGTGGTCGTCGGCGTACCGGCTGGTCAGCAGGAAGGGGTGGTCGTGGGCCAGTTGTTCCAGTCCGCGTCGGACCTCGGACAGCGGCGCCGGCTTGCCGGAAACGCTGAGGGTGACGTGCCAGAGCCGGGAGACGTCCTGCTCCTCGCCACCGCCACCGTCCCCGGTGCTGACGCTGGTCAGCGCTCGTCTCACCAGCCGCCTCCTGTCTGCGCCCTACGCGTGTCCGCCCCTCACAGTTGACCAGTCCCCGGCCCTGCGCGCGGCGGTTTTACCGAACCTCAGCCCTGGAGCAGCACCAGATCGTCGCGGTGGACGACCTCCCGCTCGTACGCGGGTCCGAGCTCCCGGGCAAGCTCGCGGGTGGAGCGGCCGAGGAGCTGCGGGAGTTCCTTGGCGTCGAAGTTGACGAGGCCGCGGGCGACGGCGCGGCCGTCGGCGGCGCGCAGTTCCACGGGGTCCCCGGCGGCGAAGTCGCCTTCGACGGCCGCGATGCCGGCGGCGAGCAGGGAGCTGCCGCGCTCGGTGACGGCGCGGACGGCTCCGTCGTCGAGGACGAGGTGTCCTTGCGGGGTCGACGCGTGCTGGAGCCACAGCAGCCGGTCCGCGGAGCGGCGGCCGGTGGCGTGGAAGTGCGTTCCGGTCTGCCGTCCGGACAGCGCGTCGGCGGCGTGGCTGGCGGAGGTGAGGACGACGGGGATGCCCGCGGCGGCGGCGATGCGTGCCGCTTCGACCTTGGTGACCATGCCGCCGGTGCCGACGCCCGCCTTGCCGGCGCTGCCGATGGAGACGTGGGCGATGTCCTCGGGGCCGCCGACCTCGTCGATGCGGGTGGTGCCGGGCAGCGAGGGGTCTCCGTCGTAGAGCCCGTCGACGTCGGAGAGGAGGACGAGGAGGTCGGCGCGGACGAGGTGGGCGACGAGGGCGGCGAGCCGGTCGTTGTCGCCGAAGCGGATCTCATCGGTGGCGACGGTGTCGTTCTCGTTGACGACGGGCAGCGCGCCCATCGCCAGGAGCTGGTCCAGGGTGCGGTAGGCGTTGCGGTAGTGGGCGCGGCGGCTGGTGTCGTCGGTGGTGAGGAGCACCTGGCCGACGCGGATGCCGTAGCGGGCGAAGGAGGCGGTGTACCGGGCGACGAGCAGGCCCTGGCCGACGCTGGCGGCGGCCTGCTGCCGGGCCAGGTCCTTGGGGCGGCGGCGCAGGCCGAGCGGGGAGAGTCCGGCGGCGATGGCTCCGGAGGAGACCAGGACGATCTCCTTCTCGCCGCCGCTGCGGGCCTTGGCCAGGACGTCGACCAGCGCGTCCACGCGGTCGGCGTCGAGTCCGCCCTCCGCCGTGGTCAGGGAGGAGGATCCGACCTTGACCACGATCCTGCGGGCGTCCACGACACCTTGCCTAGCCGCTGACACGTCTTTCCCCTTGCCCCTCGCCCGGCCGGGAACCGGCCGGAGAACCACTGTCCGCCCCAATCTACGGGGTGGCGCGCCACGGCCGCGGCCGGGTTTCAGACCGTGGACGAGGTCCGCTCGGGTGCGGGCTCGGCGGTGGGTCCGGTGCCGGGGGTCAGGATCTTGCGGGAGAGCAGGAAGGTGAACGGGATGGCCACGACGGCCGCGACGAGCGGGGCGATGCGGGTGTCCAGCCCGGCCCAGGTCACCAGGGCGTAGAGGCCGGCCGACTGGATCACGTAGTTCGTGACGTTCGTCAGCGGGAAGAGGAGGAATTTCTTCCAGGTGGGGCGGGTGCGGTAGGTGAAGTAGGTGTTCATGAAGAACGACCCGATCATCGACAGCACGAAGGCCAGGGTGTACGCGGCGAAGTAGGGCAGCCACGGGTGCAGCAGCAGGTAGATGCCGAAGAAGGTGCCGGTGTTGACCCCGCCCACCAGGGCGAAGCGGAGGATCTGGCCGAGCTGCTCCCGCCGGGTGCGGTCGGCGGGAGGAGCGGGCGTCGGGGAGGTCATCGGCTGCTGCGCTCCGCGATCACTGCTTCGGAGATCCCGGGGACGCGTTCGGCGCCGTGGGCCTCCTTGACGAGGAAGTGCGGGCGGCGCTTGGTCTCGTAGTAGATGCGGCCGATGTACTCGCCGATCAGGCCCAGCATGATCATCTGGACGCCGCCGATACCGGCGATCATCGCGACCAGGGTGACGTAGCCGGGCGAGTCGATGCCGTTGGTGATCGCCATGACGGTGATCCACAGCGCGTACAGGACGGTCAGGCCGACCAGCGACACGCCCAGCCAGATGCCGATGCGCAGCGGCCGGTTGTTGAAGGAGATCAGGCCGTCCATGCCGTAGTTCAGCAGGGCGCCGAACTTCCACTTCGTCTCGCCGGCCTCGCGCTGGGCGTTCTGGTAGTCGAAGTGGACGGTGTCGAAGCCGATCCAGGAGAAGAGGCCCTTGGAGAAGCGGTTGTACTCGGGGAGCGCGAGGAGTGCGTCGACGGCGGGGCGGGACAGCAGCCGGAAGTCGCCGACCCCGTCGGTGAGCTCGACGTCCACCCAGCGGTTGACGCCGCGGTAGTAGAGGCGGCTGAGCGCGGAGCGGACCTTCTTGTCGCCCTCGCGGGTGCGCCGGGCGATGACCTGGTCGTGGCCCTGCCGGTAGTGCTCCAGCATGGTGGCGATGAGCTCCGGCGGGTGCTGGAGGTCGGCGTCCATGATCACCACGGCGTCGCCGGTGGCCTCGCGCAGTCCGGCGAGCATGCCGGCCTCCTTGCCGAAGTTGCGGCTGAAGGAGACGTACCGGGTGCGGTCGCCGTGCTCGGCGGCGATCGCACGGAGTTTGCCGAGGGTGCCGTCGCGGCTGCCGTCGTCGACGTAGCAGACCTCGTACTCGACGGGCAGAGCGTCCAGAACCTTGCGGATCTCGACGTCGAAGCTGTCGATGACGGCTTCTTCGTTGTAGCAAGGGACGACTACGGACAGCTTCATGAACAACTTCCTGCCAGGTCCGAACGGGTGATTATGGATGGCCGGCCCCACCACTCAGCTCTTCCTTAGAAGTATGCACGCCGGGCGTCGGCCTGCCTGAGTCGTGTGCCGCACACGGTAGCTTTGACGGGATAAGCGGAATGGAACGAAGGGATCGAGGTGCACGTGCCTGACGTCTCCGTGGTCGTCATCGTCTACAACGACGCAGAGCGTCTGCCGACAGCCGTCCAGTCGGTTTTGGACCAGACCCTGCGCGGGGTCGAAGTCGTGATCGTGGACGACTGCAGCAAGGACCGGTCCTACGCGGTCGCCAAGGAGCTCGAAGCAGCGCATCCGGGACGGGTGCGCGCCTTCCAGCTGCCGCAGAACAGCGGCGGCTGCGGCGCGCCGCGCAACCACGGCATCCAGCAGGCCACCGGCACCTACGTCATGTTCCTGGACAGCGACGACGTGCTGGAGCGCAACGCCTGCCGCAACATGCTGGCGGCCGCCGAGCGCACCGGCTCCGACCTGGTCTCCGGCATGTGCGTGCGGGTCCACCTCGACAACCGGTGGGGCAAGACCACCGAGTGGTACCCGTGGATCTACGCGCGCACCCGCACGCTGGAGTCGATCACCGAGTACCCGGACCTGCTGGTCTACGACACGCTCTCCACGAACAAGTGCTACCGCCGCGCGTTCCTGCTGGAGCAGGGCCTGGAGTTCCCGGTCGGCATCCACTACGAGGACCTGCTGTTCTCGGCGCAGGCGTACGTCGCCGCCCGCCGCATCACGCTGATCCCCAACCACGTGTACTTCTGGAACGTGGTCGAGAAGGCCTCGGCGAAGTCGATCAGCAACCGGCGCCACGAGATCGCGAACTTCGTCCACCGGATGGAGATCCACCGCCGCGTCGACGAGCTGCTCGCCGCCAAGGGCCACACCGACATCAAGTCCGCGAAGGACACCAAGTTCCTCAAGCACGACCTGGTGCTCCACCTGCGCGACCTGCCCCTGCTCGGTGACACGTACCGCCAGGAGTTCGCCCGGCTCGCCAACGGCTACCTCGCGGGGATCGACCCGGCCGCGTACGAGAACGTCACCCACCTGCAGGCCATCTGCGCCTACCTGCTGGGCAAGGAGGACTGGGACAACCTCCTCCCGGCCGCCGACGCGATGACCAACAAGGGCCGGCTGTCCTCCCCCCTCGCCGAGCGCGACGGGCGCGTCTACTGGTGCTCCCGCCACCTCGACGACGCCGAGGGCCGCCGGATACTGGACGTCACCGACCAGGGCTTCCACACGACCGCGCTGTCGTCCCTGATCCTCGGCAACCGTCTGACCTCCTACGAGGACGACGGGCGCGGCACGGTCACCCTGTCCGGTGCCGTCGTGAACCCCCTGGGCCGGATCCAGGAGGGCGCCGAGCTGAAGGCCACGCTCGAATTCCGGGCCCGCCGCCAGATCGGGGTGCGTTCTTTCAGCTTCCCGGTGGCAACCGTGCGCCACGCCGGTGACACGATCGAGTGGACCGCCACGGCCGACGTCGGCAGCACGGTCCGCCCCCTCGGCATCATCGACGCCGTCTGGGACGTCCGCCTGAAGCTGACGGCCGGCGGCGACCGGATGACCACCCGCGTCTCCGTCGGCGGCGTCGACCTGGAGTCGGCGGCCCGGCTGCGCGTGCGCCCCCGCCTGACCCGTCTGGTGTCCGACCGGTTCGAGCCGGAGATGACCAAGAAGGGCAACCTCTCCTACGTCCTGACCGCCGAGGGCCCCGCCGCCGTGCGCACCCAGTCGCTGATCAACAGCGCGATGCACGGCAAGGCCGCGGGCGTGGTCAAGCGCGGCCTGCGCCGGGCCCTGAAGGCCCGCCGCAACATCGGCTCGGGCGAGCAGAAGGTGAAGCTCTACCACGAGGTCTTCTCGAAGCTGCCACTCAAGAAGGGCACCGTCGTCTTCGAGAGCCACATGGGCAAGCAGTACAGCGACAGCCCCAAGGCGATCTACGAGGAGATGGTGCGCCAGGGCGCGCCCTTCGAGGCGATCTGGTCCTACGCGGGCGGCAAGCCCACCGGCTTCCCCAAGGAGGCCACCCTGGTGCGCCGCTGGAGCTGGGCGTACCTGCGGGCGCTGGCCCAGGCCGAGTACTGGGTCGACAACCAGGGCTTCCCGCTGGCGCTGGCCAAGCGCCCGGGGACCACGTACATCCAGACCTGGCACGGCTCCGCCCTCAAGCGCATGGGCTTCCACGAGCCCCGTACCAAGGCGCAGGGCAAGGCCGGCCAGGACCGCTTCCAGGCGGCCGTCGACCGCTTCGACCACTTCCTGATCCGCTCCGAGCACGACGCCCGCACCCTCGCGAAGGGCTTCCGGCTGCGCGACGAGGTCCTGCTGCGCACCGGCTACCCGCGCAACGACGCCCTCGTCGAGGCGCACCGCGCGGAGGCGCAGAGCGGGGAGCGGGTGCGCGGGCCGCTCGCCGCCGAGCTGGGCATCGACCCGGACAAGAAGGTGCTGCTGTACGCGCCGACCTTCCGGGCGAACGCGGACGGCACGGTGGAGGGCTTCGAGTTCCCCTTCGACGTGGAGGAGTTCGCCGACCGGCTCGGCGACCGGTACACGCTGCTGGTGCGCACGCACTACCTCAACAGCGTCTCCCTGCCGCCGTCGGTCGCGGGCCGGGTCCTGGACGTGTCCCGCCACCACGACATCACCCCGCTGCTGGCGCTGGCCGACGGGCTGATCACCGACTACTCGTCCGTGATGTTCGACTACGCGGTGCTGGACCGGCCGATGGTGTTCTTCGCGTACGACTACGAGAAGTACTCCACCGACATCCGGGGCACCTACTTCGACCTGAAGGAGAAGGCTCCGGGCCCGGTGGTGGCCACGGCGGACGAGCTGCTGCAGGCCCTCTCCGCCTTCGACGAGGCCGACGCCAAGTACGCGCAGGCCCGTCAGCGTTTCCTCACCGAGTTCGGCGAGTACGACCGCGGGGACGCCGCCCGCCAGATCGTCGAGAAGTTCTTCACCAGGAGCGGCAAGTGAGCCAGGGCCGTGACGTCTTCATCGTCTCCAACAGCGTGGACGAGCTCGGCGGCGTGACCACCTGGTCGCACCAGATGGCCCGGCTGCTGTGCGAGCGCGGGCACCGGGTGCACATCGTCGGCATCGCGCCCGTCGCACCGGAGATCCGGCAGAAGCTGCCGCAGGACCTGCCGTACGCGATGACCACGCTCTACGACACCCACCCGCCCAGGGCCCGGCGCCTGCACGGGGTCAAGGGCCGCCTCAACGCACCCGAGCGGCGCCGTCAGGCGGCCCGGCGGGCGAAGATGCGGGACAAGGCGGAGACGCTGAGCGGCCTGTTCCGCGCGGCGGGGCCGGGCGCGGTCGTCATCGTCACCCAGGTCTGGGCGATGGAGTGGGTGGCCCTCGCCGACACCAAGGGGCTCTCGGTGATCGGCATGAGCCACGAGTCCTTCGAGGCCAGCCAGAAGTCCACCCGCGGCGAGCGGGTCCGCCGCCACTACCCGGAGGTCGACCGGCTGCTGGTGCTGACCCCGGAGGACGCGGACCTGTGGATCCGGGCCGGCATGGAGAACGTCGACAGCATGCCGAACCCGCTGCCGTTCATGCCGGACTCCCCCGCCCCGCGCACCGCGAAGGTCGTCGCGAGCGTCGGCCGCCTCGCCTTCGAGAAGGGCATGGACCTGCTGCTCGACGCGTGGGCCGACGCCGCCCCGCACCACCCCGACTGGACCCTGCGGATCTACGGGGCCGGCGCGGAGGAGCCCGCCCTGCGGGCGCACTGCTCCGCGCTCGGGCTGGACGAGTCCGTCGAGTGGATGGGCAGCACCGACGACGTGCTGGGCGCGCTGCGCGGGGCCTCCGTCTTCGCCCAGGCCTCACGGGCGGAGGGCTTCCCGATCACCCTGCTGGAGGCGATGGCGGCGGGGCTGCCGGTGGCGGCCTTCGACTGCGCGCCCGGGGTACGGGAGATCGTGCGGCACGGTGAGGACGGGCTGCTGGCCCGCCTCGGCAACACGATGGAGCTGGCCGCGCACCTGGACGCGCTGATGGCGGACGCGGATCTGCGCGACCGGCTCGGCGACACCGGTTTCCGCACTGTGCGCCGCTACTCCAGCGCCGAGATCACCGACCGGTGGGAAGAGCTGTTCGCCTTCCTGGAGCGCTGAGCGCCCCTGCGCCCCCTCCCCTGTCGCAGACGAAGCCGCCCGCCCCGGACCTGGTCCGGGGCGGGCGGCTTCGTACGTCACACGGTGTGCAGGTCCCGGTGGTTGTCCTTCGGGGCGGCGGCCGTGCGGTTGGCCTCCCAGCCCGCCCAGGCGGAGGTGACCATGTCACGGACGTCGTGGCGGGCCTTCCAGCCCAGCTCGGTCGCGATCCGGTCGGCGGAGGCCACCACCTTCGCCGGGTCGCCGGGGCGGCGCGGGGTGACGACCGGGGCGTGGGTGTGCCCGGTGCCCTCGTTCAGCAGCTCGACCATCTCCTTGACGGAGACGCCCTCGCCGCGCCCGATGTTGACCGTCAGGTCCTTGTACTCCCCGGCCGCGGCCCACTGGGCGAGGCGGCGGGCGGCCACCACGTGAGCGTCGGCGAGGTCCTCGACGTGGATGTAGTCACGGATGCAGGTGCCGTCCGGGGTCGGGTAGTCGTCGCCGAAGATCCGGGCGCCCTCGCCGGCGTCGTAGCGCTCGAAGACCATCGGGACGAGGTTGAAGACCCCGGTGTCGGCGAGCTCGGGGGTGGCCGCGCCCGCCACGTTGAAGTAGCGCAGGCAGGCGGTGGCGATGCCGTGGGCCTTGCCGGCGGCGCGGACCAGCCATTCGCCGGCCAGCTTCGTCTCGCCGTAGGGGCTCATCGGGGCGCAGGGGGTCTCCTCGGTGACCAGGTCCACGTCGGGCATGCCGTAGACGGAGGCGGAGGAGGAGAAGAGGACGTTGCGCACGCCCGCGGCGGCGACGGCCTCGAGCAGGACGGTGAGGCCCTGCACGTTCTCGTGGTAGTAGTACAGCGGCTTCTCGACGGATTCGCCGACCTGCTTCTTGCCCGCGAGGTGCACCACCCCGGTGATCTTGTGCTCGCGGAGAACCTCGTCGAGGGCGAGGCGGTCCAGCACCGAGGCCGTGACCAGCGGGACGCCCTCGGGGACGCGGTTCTCATTGCCCGTGGAGAGGTCGTCGAAGACCACGACCTTCTCCCCCGCGTGCAGCATCGCGCGGACGACGTGAGAGCCGATGTAGCCGGCCCCACCGGTGATGAGGAACGTCATGCGTATCTCCCGAGCTCTAGCGTGACCTGCGCGTGCGGGCGCGGTCGAGGCGGTTGCGTACGAAGGTCAGCGCGCCCCCGGCGCCGGGCGCGAGGCGCAGCGCCAGTGCTCCGGCGGCCGTGCGGTAGGGCTGCGCCAGCAGAACACCGTACCGGCTGCTCGGCAGGGCCCGGCGGCGGAGGAGCCCGCCGAGGGGGCGCAGGGAGGTGAGCAGGGAGCTCCCGTCGGCGCACCGCACCTCCACCCGGACGTCCCAGGCCTGCATCCCGCGCAGCCCGCGGCGGCGCCCCACGGCGGCCAGCGCGGCGAGCCGGAAGGGTGACTCGGCGCTCCAGCCGTCGCCGTCGGCGGCGGGCCGCAGCGCGGCCGGGCGCACCAGGACGGGTTCGCCGCCCGCGCGGGGTACGAAGCGCAGCTCGGCGGTGCGCGGCCCGGCCCCGTCGAGGCGCCCGTACAGGTCGCGGACCCGGAGCCGGACCGTGTGGCCGGCGGCGGGTTCGGCGTCGACGGTGACGGGCAGCTCGGCGACGGGCAGGTCCGCGAGCCCGTCCAGCGGGACCGGCAGTTCCCGGCTCCACACCGGCGCCCCGTCGGCGGCGGTGGCGTACGGGGGCACCAGCCGGGGCGGCTCGGCGGCGAGCCGGGTGAGGCGCTCCAGGTCGGCGGGCGGCTCCGGCGCGGCCAGCAGGACGCGTGCGGTCCAGCGGGCGCGGGCGGGCGCGGCCTCGATGTCGGCCTCGGCGAAGCCGGCCACGTAGTCGCGGGTCAGGGTCCACCAGGCGGCCCGGTAGGCGGGGTCGGCGCCGATCTCGCGCAGGTACATGCGCAGGTCGTAGTCGAGGAACTTGGCCTGGCAGGCCCGGCCCAGTTCCGGGGAGGCGGCGGCGAGGGTCCGGGAGGCGGCGGCGTGGGCCTCGACGCGGGAGCGCCAGTTGGAGACGTCCCCGCGGTCCAGGGAGATCGACACCTGGGCGGCGCGCCGGCGCACGTGCCAGACGTAGACGAGGTCGCCGACGACGGCGATGCGGGGGGCCGCGGCCAGGACGCGGGCGGTGAAGACGAAGTCCTCGTAGACGAAGCGGCCGTCGGGGAAACGGATCGCGTGCTTCTCCAGGAAGGAACGCGCGTATAGCTTGTTGACGCAGAGGGTGTCGCGGACCAGCTCGGGCCGGTCGGCGGGGTGCTCGATGACCTCGCCCGGCGTGTGCAGGCCGGGCATCCAGGGCACGTCGCGGCCCTCGGGCAGCTCGCGGCGCACGCACGCGCCGACCGTGACCGGCGCCCGGTGCTCCTCGGCGGCCCGGACGAGGGCCTCGGCGGCGCCCGGCGGCAGCACGTCGTCGCTGTCCAGGAAGAGGACGTACGGGGAGGCCGCGGCCGCGATCCCGTCGTTGCGCGGGGTGCCGCAGCCGCCGCTGTTCTCCGTGCGGCGCAGGACCTTGACCCGGGGGTGGGCGGCGGCCAGCGCCTCCAGCACCTCCGGCGTCCCGTCCGAGGAGGCGTCGTCGACGGCGATGACCTCGGCGACGACCGGGCCCTGGGCGAGGGCCGAGGAGACGGCCTCGCCCACGAGCCCGGCGTCGTTGTACGCGATCACCACGACGGAGACCGAGGGTCCCGCGGGGGCGTCCGTGCTGGAATTGCTGCTGCTCACCCGCAGGATCCTAGGCGACCGGCGTAAAGCGGAGTTCAAACCCGTCAGAACGGGCGGAACTCGTCGTACTCCTTCTGCGCGGAGTCCCCGCGCTGGGCTTCCTTGTCCTTGCGGCGGGTGGTGGCCGGACGCGGGGCGTCCAGACGGTGGTCCTCACCGCGGCGGCCCAGCATCTCGGCGCCGGCCATGACGGTCGGCTCCCAGTCGAAGACGACGGCGTTCTCGTCGGAGCCGATGGCGACGCCGTCACCGGCGCGGGCGCCGGCCTTCTTCAGCGCTTCCTCGACACCGAGGCGGTTGAGGCGGTCCGCGAGGTAGCCGACGGCCTCGTCGTTGTTGAAGTCGGTCTGGCGCACCCAGCGCTCCGGCTTCTCGCCGCGCACCTTGTAGACGTCCTCGACCTCGTCGTAGGTGACGGTGAAGCCGGCGTCGTCCACGGCCTTCGGGCGGATGACGATACGGGTCGCCTCCTCCTTCGGCTTGCGGGCGCGGGCCTTCGCGATGCCCTCGGCGAGGAAGTAGGAGAGCTCCTTCAGGCCCGTACGGGCGACCGCGGAGACCTCGAAGACCTTGTAGCCGCGGGCCTCCAGGTCCGGGCGGACCATGTCGGCGAGCTCCTGGCCGTCGGGGATGTCGACCTTGTTCAGGACGACGAGGCGCGGGCGCTTCTCCAGGCCGCCGCCGTAGAGCCGGAGCTCCTCCTCGATGACGTCGAGGTCGGCGATCGGGTCGCGGTCGGACTCCAGCGTGGCGGTGTCCAGGACGTGCACCAGCACCGAGCAGCGCTCGACGTGGCGCAGGAACTCCAGGCCGAGGCCGCGGCCCTGGCTGGCGCCGGGGATCAGGCCCGGGACGTCGGCGATCGTGTAGACCGTCGAGCCGGCGGTGACGACGCCCAGGTTCGGGACCAGGGTGGTGAAGGGGTAGTCCGCGATCTTCGGCTTGGCCGAGGACAGCACCGAGATCAGCGAGGACTTGCCGGCGCTCGGGAAGCCGACCAGCGCCACGTCGGCGACGGTCTTGAGCTCCAGGACGATGTCGCCGGTGGTGCCGGGGACGCCGAGGAGCGCGAAGCCGGGGGCCTTGCGGCGGGCGGAGGAGAGCGCGGCGTTGCCGAGACCGCCGCGGCCGCCCTCGGCGGCCACGTAGGTGGTGCCCTGGCCGACGAGGTCGGCGAGGACGTTGCCCTCCTTGTCGAGGACGACGGTGCCGTCCGGCACGGGCAGGACCAGGTCCTGGCCGTCCTTGCCGGAGCGGTTGTCACCCGCGCCGGGCTTGCCGTTGGTGGCCTTGCGGTGGGGGCTGTGGTGGTAGTCCAGCAGGGTGGTGATCGCCTGCTCCACCACCAGGATGACGTCGCCGCCACGGCCGCCGTTGCCGCCGTCGGGGCCGCCGAGCGGCTTGAACTTCTCCCGGTGTACGGAGGCGCAGCCGTGGCCCCCGTTACCCGCGGCGACATGCAGCTCGACGCGGTCCACGAAGGTGGTCATGGTTGTTCCTCCAGATACATGCGGGAATGTCCCGGGCAGGCCTTGCTGCCCATTTAACGTGTCTATGTGACAACGCGCCGAGGGCGGACCTCTCTTCCCGGCGTGAGCCGGGAAGAGCTGAGATCCGCCCTCGGGAAGTTCAGTACGCCGTGATCAGCAGGAGCTGGATCAGGCGGCCGGAACGATGTTGACGACCTTGCGGCCACGGTGCGTGCCGAACTCGACGGCACCCGCCTGCAGCGCGAACAGCGTGTCGTCGCCGCCACGGCCCACACCCGAACCGGGGTGGAAGTGGGTGCCGCGCTGGCGGACGAGGATCTCACCAGCGGAAACGACCTGACCGCCGAAGCGCTTCACGCCGAGCCGCTGAGCATTGGAATCGCGCCCGTTCCGGGTGGACGATGCGCCCTTCTTGTGTGCCATGTCTCAGTCCCTCTTACTTCGCAGCCGTGGGGATACCGGTGACCTTGATCGCCGTGTACTGCTGGCGGTGACCCTGGCGACGGCGGTAGCCGGTCTTGTTCTTGTAGCGCAGGATGTCGATCTTGGCGCCCTTGTGGTGGTCCACGATCTCGGCCTGAACCTTGATCCCGGCCAGCACCCACGGGTCGCTGGTCACGGCGTCGCCGTCGACAACGAGCAGGGTCGAGAGCTCGACCGTGTCGCCAACCTTGGCAGTGGAAATCTTGTCAACCTCAACGATGTCGCCGACAGCAACCTTGTGCTGGCGACCACCGCTGCGCACGATGGCGTACACGCGGATCTCTCTCTCACTCGGGACGGATGCTCCTGAAGCCAGCCACTCACGCGGGCCGGGGCCCACGGTGATCCGGAATTGGACGAGCGGCCTCTCCCGTGACTCCGGCCGCTTGCGCGGACGGTGCGGGAGGAAGGTGCTCAGGAGCGCGACGCACGCTGAACGGGTAATCGTTCAAGACACGCCGACGGTCTAGGTTACGGGGCTGGTCCCAGGGGGTCAAACCGGGCCCCGCGCGCCCGTGGGCCCCGCCGTCAGGCGGGACCCACGGGCATCGGACGGATCAGGCTTCGGTCGGAGCCGAGACGGACGGGAGCGTCTGCTCCGCCGCCGCGGTCTTCTTCGTCGCCCGCTTCGCCACGGTCTTCTTGGCCGTCGTCTTCTTCGCGACGGTCTTCTTGGCGGCCGCCGCCTTCTTGGCCGGGGCCTTCTTCGCCGCCGTGGTGGTGGCCTTCTTGGCCGGAGCCTTGCGGGTGGCCTTCTTGGCCGGAGCCGCGGGCTCCTCCGGGGCCGTCTCCGGCGCGCTCTCCACGACCGGCTCGGGCTCGGCCGCAGGGGCCTCGACGACCACGACGGCCGCCTCGGCCGCGCCTGCCGGGGATCCGGCGGGTGCGGTGGCCTTACGGGTGGCACGGCGCCGCGGACGGGCCGGGGCGGCCTCGGCCACGGGCTCGGCCGGGGCCTCGACGACCACGGGCTCGGGCTCGGCCTCGACGACCGGCTCGACGACCGGCTCCGGCGCCACGACGGGCTCCGGCTCCGGGGCCGTCTCGACGACCGACGCGGTGGCCTTGCGGGTCGCCCGGCGACGGGTACGGCCCTTCGGCGCGGCGTCCTCGACGGGCGCGGCCTGTGCGGCCGTCTCCACCACCTCGGCGACGGCCTCGGCGGCCGGCTCCAGGACGGTGTCGGCCGGCTCGGTCACCGGCTCGGCCTCGGCCACGGGGGCCGGGACCTGCACCGGAGCCGGAGCGGCGGCCTGCGCGGCGCCACGCGGGGCGCCCGCCGGAGCGGTCGCCTTACGGGTGGCACGGCGGCGGTTGCGGCGCCCGCTGATGCCCGCGGCGGCCTCGGCCTCGGCCGGGCTGCTGTACAGCTCCTCGTCCGCGACGAACTGCGGCTCGGGCAGCGCACGCGGCGCGGCGGCCTCGGCGGCCACCTCGGCCTCGGTCTCCGCCTCCACCTCGGCCTCGAACACGTCGGTCTCGACGGTCTCGATCGCCTCCATGTCGTGGTCGTGCTCCAGGGAGCGGCCACCGCGGCGCTTGGAGCGCTTGCCGTTGCCGCCGCCGCCGACCGCGGTCGGGGTCTCCATGTGCACGATGACACCGCGCCCGTTGCAGTGGACGCAGGTCTCGGAGAAGGACTCCAGCAGACCCTGGCCCACCCGCTTGCGGGTCATCTGGACCAGGCCCAGCGAGGTGACCTCGGCCACCTGGTGCTTGGTGCGGTCGCGGCCCAGGCATTCGAGCATGCGGCGCAGCACGAGGTCGCGGTTGGACTCCAGGACCATGTCGATGAAGTCGATGACGACGATGCCGCCGAGGTCGCGCAGCCGCAGCTGGCGCACGATCTCCTCGGCCGCCTCCAGGTTGTTCCTGGTGACGGTCTCCTCGAGGTTGCCGCCCTGACCGGTGAACTTGCCGGTGTTGACGTCGATGACGATCATCGCTTCGGTCTTGTCGATCACGAGGGAACCGCCCGAGGGCAGCCACACCTTGCGGTCGAGGGCCTTGGCGAGCTGCTCGTCGATCCGGTACGTCGCGAAGACGTCGACCTCGGAGGTCCAGCGCGACAGCCGGTCGGCCAGGTCCGGGGCCACGTGGTTCACGTAGCCGTGGATGGTCTCCCAGGCGGTGTCACCGCTGACGATGACCTTCGAGAAGTCCTCGTTGAAGATGTCGCGCACGACGCGGACGGTCATGTCCGGCTCGCCGTACAGGAGGCTCGGCGAAGAGGTCGTGATCTGCTTCGACTTCTTCTGGATGTCCTCCCACTGGGCCTGCAGACGCTCGACGTCGCGGCGCAGCTCGTCCTCGCTCGCGCCCTCGGCGGCGGTGCGCACGATGACGCCCGCGTCCTCGGGGACGATCTTCTTGAGGATGGTCTTCAGGCGGGCGCGCTCGGTGTCGGGCAGCTTGCGGCTGATGCCGGTCATCGAGCCCTCGGGCACGTAGACCAGGTAGCGGCCGGGCAGCGAGACCTGGCTGGTCAGGCGGGCGCCCTTGTGGCCGATCGGGTCCTTGGTGACCTGCACCAGGACCGACTGGCCGGACTTGAGGGCGGACTCGATGCGGCGCGGCCCGTTGGCCATGCCGAGCGCCTCGAAGTTGACCTCGCCGGCGTACAGGACGGCGTTGCGGCCCTTGCCGATGTCGATGAAGGCGGCCTCCATCGACGGCAGCACGTTCTGGACCTTGCCCAGGTAGACGTTGCCGACGTACGAGGTGGCTTCTTCCTTGTTGACGTAGTGCTCGACGAGCACGTTGTCCTCGAGGACGCCGATCTGGGTGCGCTCGCCGGCCTGGCGGACGACCATCACGCGCTCGACGGCCTCACGGCGGGCCAGGAACTCGGCCTCGGTGATGATCGGGACGCGGCGGCGGCCCTGCTCGCGGCCCTCGCGGCGGCGCTGCTTCTTCGCCTCCAGACGGGTCGAGCCCTTGATGGACTGCACCTCGTCGGAGGACGTCGACTCGCTGCGCTCGCGCGCCGGGCGCGGCTCGCGGACCTTGACGACGGTCCGTACGCCGTCCTCGTCGCCGGCCTCGGCGTCCGTACCGCTGTCACCGCTGCGGCGGCGACGGCGACGGCGACGACGGCTGGAGGTGGAACCGAGGGCTTCCTCGGACTCCTCCTCGTCCTCCTCGTCGGCCTCCTGCTCGGCGGCCTCGGCCTCGGCGTCCTCGTCGGCGGACTCGTCGAGGTCGGCGGCCTCACCGCGACGACGGCGACGGCCACCACGACGGCGGCGGCGCGAGGGGCGCTCGCCCGACTCGTCGGCCTCGTCCTCGTCGAGCTCGGCCTCGGCCTCCGCTTCGAGTTCCTCGTCGACGAGCTCTACGTCGGCCAGCGACACAGGGCCGGACGACGGCGCGGCCGGGGCCACGGGCTCGGCGGCAGCGGCGCCACGGCGACGGCGGCGACGGCCCGCGGGCTGGGCGGCGGGGGCCGGGGTCTGGACCTCGGCCTCGACCTCGGTCTCCAGCTCGGCCTCTTCCTCCTCGGCCTCCTCCGCGCGGACGGCGGCGGCAGCGGCCGCGGCGGCCATGGCGGCGGTCTCCGGGGTCTGGAACATCGGCTCGGCGAACACCGGCGCCTGGAACACGGCGACGGCGGGACGCGCGGCACGACGGCCGCGAACCGGGGCGGCGGGCGCCTCGGCCTCGGCGGCGGGCGCCGGCGCGGCGGGGGCGGCCGCAGCGGTGGAACGGGTGGCGCGGCGGCGGCCGCCGCGCTTCGGGGAGTCCACGGCGTCGGCGACGGTCACGGAGCGGGTCGCGGCGCGGGGGGCCTGCGGGGCCTCCTCCACGACGGTCTCGGCGACGGTCTCGGCGGCGGGCGCCTCCGGGGCGGTGACGGCGCGGGTCGCACGGCGACGGGCACGCGGCGCCGGAGCGGCTTCCACGACGGCCTCGGCGACGGGCGCGGCAGCGGCCTCCACGACCACCGGGGCGGCCTCGACAGCGGCCGGAGCGGCCACGGCACGGGTCGCACGACGACGGGCACGCGGCGCGGGAGCGGCGGCGGGCGCCTCTTCCACTACGGCTTCCACGGCGGCCGGGGTCTCCTCGGCGACGGCCTCGACGGCGGCCGGGGCGGCGACGGCACGCGTGGCACGGCGACGGGCACGCGGGGCGGGAGCGGCGGCGGGCGCCTCCTCCTCCACGACGGTCTCGGCGACGGCCTCGGCGGCGGGCGCCTCCGGGGCGGTGACGGCGCGGGTCGCACGGCGACGGGCACGCGGCGCCGGAGCGGCTTCCACGACGGCCTCGGCGACGGGCGCGGCAGCGGCCTCCACGACCACCGGGGCGGCCTCGACAGCGGCCGGAGCGGCCACGGCACGGGTCGCACGACGACGGGCACGCGGCGCGGAAGCGGCGGCGGGCGCCTCTTCGGCGACGACGGCCTCGGCGGCGGGTGCCTCCGGGGCGGCGGCAGCGACGCCGCCGGGCGGGCCTGCCGGCCGGGAGGCGGCGCGGCGACGCCTGCGCGGGGGCAGGTTGTCGCTGGGGCTGCCACTGTCGGCGGCGGGGGGGTTCTCGTTTTCGGTGTTGAGCATGCGGGCGGTTCTCCCGTCACGCTCCCGGGCGCCGCGGCTGACATCCGGTCCGGCACGGCTCCGCGTAATGAGCGCGGAGCCGGCCTCCGGGGCGCGTTCGCCACACGGGAGCTGTAGTCCATGGCCGCCGGTTCCGTACGTCTTGTCCGTACGGCCTGGCGGAAGTCTTCAGGTCAGTGCGCTGCCCGACCCAGGTGGCTCCCGAGTGCCAGGGCGGCGCGACAACGACGATCCTTACGCGGCGGGACCTTCCGGCGCCTTCGCGTCGGCGGTCACGGCGGCCGTGGGTGGGGCGGCCGTGTCTGCTTCGCGGTCGGGCGCGAGCGGGTCGGTCACCGTGCCGGACTCCTCATTGAAGAGCCCCTGCGCCAGCCTGGTCACCGCTGCGGGGACCGGCGGCGCCAGGTCGGCCACAGCGTGGAGACCGGACAGGACGTCGTCGGGTCGCACGGCAGGTGTCAAATGCCGAACAACCAGCCGCAGTATCGCACAGGCATTGTCCAGCGGCCTATCAGCCTGAGCGGGCAGGGCCTCCAGGCTCACGACCGCGCCACGGGTGTCGAAGGTGCGGATCCCGTTCTTGGTGCGGCGTTGCACCTCCACCGTCTCGGCGGCGAGGAAGGCCTCCACGGCCCGCCCGGCGTCGGCGGGGTCCACGCCCTCCAGGCGCAGCTCCCACACGGAGGCGGTCAGCCGGTCGGCGAGGCCCGAGGTGCGGGCCTCGACGGCGTCGATGATGTCGAGGCCGAGCGGCATCGACTCGTCGAGCAGCTCGCGGAGCTTCTCGGGGTCGCGGGGCTCGGCGAGGGCGATCTCCAGGTACTCGGCTTCGCTGCCGGTGCCGGTGGGCGCGGCGTTGGCGTACGAGACCCGGGGGTGCGGGGTGAAGCCGGCCGAGTACGCCATGGGTACCTCGGCGCGGCGCAGGGCGCGTTCGAACGCGCGCTGGAAGTCTCGGTGGCTGGTGAACCGGAGGCGGCCACGCTTGGTGTAGCGCAGTCGAATGCGCTGCACGACGGGTGCGGGAGGCGGGCCTTCGGGCTGTCGCTTGCCCAGTGGTTCTTCTCCTTGTGCGGGGCGTCGCGCTCGCGCGTCGCCCTGAGTGTCTGTGGGGCCGGCCGGCCACGCCCTGCCTCCGGCTCACCCCTGCCGTTCGTGCAGGGAGATCTCGGGAGCGGGCGCGTTGCCTACGGCTGTCGTACTACCCAGAGTACGCGCCCGTGACCTCGCCGGTTCCCGCGGCGGGCCCCCGAACAGCACCCGGCGCACCTCGGCGCGGGCCTCGCGCACCGCGGCGCGGGCGGTGCGCCAGGAGGTGCGCAGGACATGTCCGACCGGGGTGGCCACCTGCCGGTACACCCAGGCGGCCGGGCGGGCGACGAGTCCGCGCCACAGCCACCGCAGCCCGCGCCCGAGGGCCCGGCTGATCCGGCCTGCGAGGTGCCAGGCGCCGACGAGGAGCTGCCCGAGGGGTGCGAGGACGTACCGGTGGAGCAGGGCGAGCGGCGGCGCGAGCACGTACCGCCAGAGCCCGGCGCCCAGCCACAGCAGGCCCCGCCCGACGGGTACGACGGCGTAGCGCCACAGGGCGGTCCAGGGCCAGACGAACACGGCGGCGAAGGCCCTGGGCAGCAGCCAGCGCAGCCCGTGTCCGAGGGGCGTCAGCAGCCGGCGGTACACCCAGGCCACGGGCGGGACGAGCACCTGCCGGGCGATCCACCCGGCTCCGGCGCCCAGCGGCGCCAGCACGTAGCGTCCGAACGCGAGGAACGTCCACGCGATGCCCAGTGCGGCCGGGCGCAGCAGGTAGCGGTGCAGGGCGGTGGCGACGGGGACGAGCAGGTAGCGCCAGAGGCCGACCCACGGCCAGTAGAAGAGGACGAGGGCGAGCGGCCGCAGCAGGTAGCGGTGGAGGCGCAGGAGCAGCCAGCCGAGGGCGTCGCCGAGGGGCCGCAGGGCGTGGCGGTGGACGGCGCGGGCGCCGGCGACGAGCAGGTCCCAGACCACACGTACGGGGAGCACCACCAGTACGGCCACGATCTTGACGGGGACCCTGACGATGCCGACCAGGCACCCGTCACCTCCGGGCGCGGGCTGCGGCTTTTCGATGTCCATGCAGGTAAAGACACCCGTGAGGCGGTTTCCGTTGCGTGCGGGCGGTGTACGTCAGTCGATCGAGCCGGGCTCTGCGAGCCAGCGCGACTGGAGTTCGGTGACGCCGGCGATGGTGTCGAAGTCCCGGTCGTAGTGCAGGACCGTCAGGCCGTGCGCCTTCGCGGTGACCGCCACGAGGAGGTCGGTGCCGCTCGCGGAGCGGTGGCTGCCCCGGCGCGAGAGCTCCTCCTGGAGCCCGAGGATCTGCTGCCAGCCGTCCTCGGGGACCGGATGCCAGCCGAACAGGTCACGGAGCTGGGCCTTGGTGCGCTGGTAGTCCTGCACCGAACGGGCCGAGAACAGCATCTCGAACTCCGTCGGCTCGCACAGCGAGATACGTCCGGCCTTGAGGATCTCCAGCCAGGCGTCGCGCACACCCGGCCGGAGGATCCGGCCGGCGGCGGACTTGTCGATGAGGAACTGCTGCTGCCCGATCATTCAGCGCCACGCCTCGTCCTCGAAGCCCGGCTCCGTGAGGGCATCGAACGCCCCCTCGTCGGCCAGGACGATGAGCTGCTCCAGTGCGCGCTCACGGCGAAGGCGTGCTCCTATTTCCGCCAGCGCGCCGTTGACGGTGTCCTTCTTGGTCGTGGTGCCGAGGGCCTCGGCGGCGAGCGCCAGCGCTTCCTCGTTGATATCGATCATGGTCTTGGCCATATCAGGACCTCCCGAAGTATTGCCACATGAGCACTCCCAGGATATCCCCGGAGGATAAATACAGAAACCTTCACTCGCCGATCGCACAAATAAGCCCCCCACCGTCGAACGGTGGGGGGCTCACCCGGTACCAGGGCCTCAGCCGGAGGCGAAGGTCACTTCACGACCGACAGCGGCAGCAGCTTCTTGCCCGTCGGGCCGATCTGGATGCTCGTGTCCATCTGCGGGCAGACGCCGCAGTCGAAGCACGGGGTCCAGCGGCAGTCCTCGACCTCGGTCTCGTCGAGGGCGTCCTGCCAGTCCTCCCAGAGCCAGTCCTTGTCCAGACCGGAGTCCAGGTGGTCCCAGGGCAGGACCTCCTCGTACGTACGCTCGCGCGTCGTGTACCAGGCGACGTCGACGCCGTAGGCCGGCAGCGTCTTCTCCGCGGCCTGCATCCAGCGTTCGTAGCTGAAGTGCTCGCGCCAGCCGTCGAAGCGGCCGCCCGACTCGTAGACGGCACGGATGACGTCGCCGATGCGGCGGTCGCCGCGCGAGAGCAGGCCCTCGACGATGCCCGGCTTGCCGTCGTGGTAGCGGAAGCCGATGGAGCGGCCGTACTTCTTGTCGCCGCGGAGCTTGTCCCGGAGCTTGCCCAGACGGGCGTCCGTCTCCTCCGCCGACAGCTGCGGCGCCCACTGGAACGGGGTGTGCGGCTTCGGTACGAACCCGCCGATCGACACCGTGCAGCGGATGTCGTTCTGCCCGGAGACCTCGCGGCCCTTGGCGATGACGTTGACCGCCATGTCGCCGATCTGGAGCACGTCCTCGTCGGTCTCGGTCGGCAGGCCGACCATGAAGTACAGCTTCACCTGGCGCCAGCCGTTGCCGTACGCCGTGGCGACCGTCCGGATGAGGTCCTCTTCCGAGACCATCTTGTTGATGACCTTGCGCATGCGCTCGGAGCCGCCCTCGGGGGCGAAGGTCAGGCCGGAGCGGCGACCGTTGCGGGTCAGCTCGTTGGCCAGGTCCACGTTGAAGGCGTCCACGCGGGTCGACGGCAGGGACAGGCCCACCTTGTCGTCCGTGTAGCGGTCCGCGAGGCCCTTGGCGATGTCGGCGATCTCCGTGTGGTCCGCGGAGGACAGGGAGAGGAGGCCGACCTCCTCGAAGCCCGTCGCCTTGAGCCCGCGCTCCACCATCTCGCCGATGCCGGTGATGCTTCGCTCCCGCACGGGGCGCGTGATCATGCCGGCCTGGCAGAAACGGCAGCCGCGGGTGCAGCCGCGGAAGATCTCCACGGACATGCGCTCGTGGACGGTCTCGGCGAGCGGGACCAGGGGCTGCTTGGGGTAGGGCCACTCGTCGAGGTCCATGACCGTGTGCTTGGACACGCGCCACGGCACGCCCGAGCGGTTGGGGACGACACGGCCGATGCGGCCGTCCTCCAGGTACTCGACGTCGTAGAAGCCCGGCACGTAGACCCCGCCGGTCTTCGCGAGGCGCAGCAGGACCTCCTCGCGCCCGCCCGGGCGGCCTTCGGCCTTCCAGGCGCGGATGATCTCCGTCATGTCGAGGACGGCCTGCTCGCCGTCGCCGATGACCGCGCAGTCGATGAACTCCGCGATCGGCTCGGGGTTGAAGGCCGCGTGGCCGCCCGCGAGGACGATCGGGTGGTCGACCGTACGGTTCCTGGCCTCCAGCGGGATGCCCGCGAGGTCCAGGGCCGTGAGCATGTTGGTGTAGCCCAGCTCCGTGGAGAAGGACAGGCCGAACACGTCGAAGTCACCGACCGGGCGGTGGCTGTCGACGGTGAACTGCGGCACCGCGTGCTCGCGCATCAGCTCTTCGAGGTCCGGCCACACCGAGTACGTGCGCTCGGCGAGGACGCCCTCGCGCTCGTTCAGCACCTCGTAGAGGATCATGACGCCCTGGTTGGGCAGCCCGACCTCGTAGGCGTCCGGGTACATGAGGGCCCAGCGCACATCGCACGCGTCCCAGTCCTTGACGGTGGAGTTGAGCTCACCACCGACGTACTGGATGGGCTTCTGCACATGCGGGAGCAGAGCTTCGAGCTGTGGGAAGACCGACTCGGACATCACGCGACTTTCGTGAAGCGGGCAGGGGGCGACTCTCAAGCGTACCCCGAGGGGTCGGGGCCCCCGCTCACATGATCACTTCACCGACGCGCGCAGCCCGGGGTCCGAGGCCTGCGCCCAGATGTCCGGAAGCTGCTGTTCGTGCCGTGCGGACAGGGCTTCCTCCCGGGCGTAGAGCACGCCCCAGCTGAACGCGGACTCCCCCGCGTCCGTCGCCTGGACGGCGAGGCCGTGCAGGGCCGTGCGGGCGACGACGCCGTCGCGATGGTCGCCGAGCAGGGTCTGCACGCCCTTCGCGGCGCGGGCCAGGCGCCTGGCCGGGTTCCCGAGGGCGGGGGCCGCCGCCTCCGCCGCGTACCGGGCGCGCTTCGCGGCCTTGCGGGCCTCGTGCAGGGCGAGGTCGCGGTCCTCCCCCGGGTCCAGGGCCAGCGCCGTACCGACCCGGTCGGCGAGCCGGTCCCAGTCGCGCAGCACCGCCTTCGGCAGGGTACGGGCGGCCGGGCGGGCGGCGGCGGGACGCAGCGGGGGGTCGGCGAGCAGGGCGTCGAGGGCGTCCAGGAGGGCGAGGTAGCGCGCGCTGTCGAGGGCGGCGACGGCCCGGCGGCGGGTGCTGGAGCGGCGGGTGGTGTTCCAGGTGCGCAGGCGGGAGGTGACGGGGCCCAGGCGCAGGCCGCGCGGGAGCTCGGCGAGCCCGGCGCGCAGCCGCTCGAAGAGCACCTCGCGGTCGCGGTCGGCGCCCAGTTCGGCGGCGAGCCAGCGCAGCTCCTCGCGCAGCGGGTCGGTGGCGGCGCGCTCCAGGACCCGGCGGTAGGTGGCGAAGGCGCTGCGCAGCCGGCGGGTGGCGACCCGCATCTGGTGGACGGAGTCGGGCAGGTCGCGGCGTACGGCCGGGTCCTGGGCGACGAGGGCGTCGAGCTGTTCGCGCAGGTACGCGAGGACGTGCGCGCCCGCCGTCCCGTCGGCGGGGCCGGGCCCGGGCCGGGGCGGGGGCTCGGCGCCGGTCTCGGCGAGGGCGCGGGCGAGCTTCGAGGGGGCGTCGCTGACCCGGAGTCCGGCCTTGCGGAAGCGCTTCTCGACGGCGTCGAGCAGGGCGGGGTCGCCGTCGTCGGCGAGTTCCACCTCGACCTCGGTCCACTCGGCGACGGCCGCTCCCCGCTCGGCCCGCACCTGGTCGCGGCTCAGCTCCGCGAGGAGGGTGCCGTCGGCGTCGAGGAGGTGGCTGACCTGCCGTTCGGAGCGCAGTGTGACCTGCGGCTCGAGCCCGGCGCCGCGGACCCGGGAGCGCAGCAGGGCGTCGAGGGAGCGCGGGACGGTGTCGGCGAGGGGGGCCCGGACCTCGTCGCGGACCCCGGGGGCGACGGGCAGTTTCAGGTGCCAGCCGGCGTCCTCGCCGCCGGTGCGGCGGCGCAGGGTCAGCCCGTCGGCGGCGAGCCGCTGGTCGGGGGTGTCGTAGTAGACGGCGTCGAGGCGGACGGTGCCCCGGTCGCGTACGGCGGCGATCGGGCCGGTCCCGGTCAGGTCGGGGGGCTGCGGTGGCCGCTGCTGCTTCCGGCCGGCCGGCGTGAACTCGAATTTCCGCTCGATCTCGCGCTTGATGTCCGCCATGGACCGAATCTAGTCCTGAACCGGCGGCGGTGGGAGGCTGGCGCTTCGGCCCGGCGCAAACCCGCCCCCGCACCGCCCGGATCAGGCCGACAGGGGGCGTTGCACGCGGATCGACTGGAGCAGCCCGACGGCCACCCAGACGGCGAACATCGAGGATCCTCCGTAGGAGACGAACGGCAGGGGCAGGCCCGCCACCGGCATGATGCCGAGGGTCATGCCGATGTTCTCGAAGGACTGGAAGGCGAACCAGGCGATGATGCCGGCGCACACGATGGTGCCGTAGAGCTCGGTGGTCTCGCGGGCGATCATGCAGGCCCGCCAGAGCACGACGCCGAGCAGGACCAGGATCAGACCGGCGCCGAGGAAGCCCAGCTCCTCGCCCGCGACGGTGAAGACGAAGTCGGTCTGCTGCTCGGGGACGAACTGGCCGGTGGTCTGGGAGCCCTTGAAGAGTCCGGAGCCGGTGAGGCCGCCGGAGCCGATGGCGATGCGCGCCTGGTTGGTGTTGTAGCCGACGCCGGCGGGGTCGAGCTCGGGGTTGGCGAAGGCCGCGAACCGGTTGATCTGGTACTCGTCGAGGACGCCGAGCTGCCAGATCAGGATCGCCCCGCCGGCGCCGGAGCCGAGCAGGCCCAGCACCCAGCGGTTGGAGGCGCCGGAGGCGAGCAGCACGCCGAGCACGATGATGACCATGACCATGACGGAGCCGAGGTCGGGCATCAGCATGACGATGCCCATGGGGGCGGCGGCCAGGCACAGGGCCTTCACCACGGTGCGGTGGTCGGGGTGGGTGAGGTCGCCGGCGTCCACCCGGGCCGCGAGCAGCACGGCCATGCCCAGGATGATCGTGATCTTGACGAACTCGGAGGGCTGGAGCGAGAAGCCGCCGCCGATGACGATCCACGCGTGGGCGCCGTTGATGGTGGCGCCGAGCGGGGTGAGCACGGCGATGATCAGGACGAGCGAGAGCCCGTACAGGATCGGGACGGCTCCGCGCAGGGTGCGGTGGCCGAGCCAGACGGTGCCGATCATCAGCACGAGGCCGATGCCGGTGTTCATGGCGTGCCGGAAGAGGAAGTAGTACGGGTCCCCGTTGTTCAGGGTGGTGCGGTTGCGGGTGGCCGACCACACCAGCAGCGCGCCGATGAAGGACAGCGCGAGCGCGGACAGCAGTATCGGCCAGTCGAGGCGGCGCAGGATCGAGTCCCGCGCCGTCAGCCGGGCCACGGGCCCGCGCTGGGGCGCGTACCGGGAGACGGAGAACTTGTTGGCGGTCTGCATCGGGGCCTCAGTCCTGCCGGCCCGCGGGCGGGGCGGGCGGTCCGGCGAGCGCGGGCGGCGCGGACTCCTCGGGGGACGGCGGTACGTAGGGCCGGATCTCGGGGGCCTCGATGGAGCCGTCGGGCTGGATGGTGGGCAGGTTGGCCTCGGGCTTGAGCAGCAGGGCCTTCTTGGGGTCCTGCTTGCCGGCCATGTCGAGGCCGTAGATGGCGTTGTAGACGTTGCGCACGGCGGGACCGGAGGCACCGGAGCCGGTGCCGCCCTGGGAGATCGTCATGACGATCGTGTAGTCCTCGGTGTACGTGGCGAACCAGGAAGTCGTCTGCTTGCCGTAGACCTCGGCGGTGCCGGTCTTGGCGTGCATCGGGATCTGCTTCTGCGGCCAGCCGCCGAAGCGCCATGCGGCGGTGCCGCGGGTGGCGACGCCCTCCAGCGCTTCTCCTATTTTCGACCGGGTCTCCTCGGTCATGGGCAGCTTGCCGTGGGCCTTCGGCTTGATCTCCTCGACCTTCTTGCCGTCGGCGCTGATGACCGCCTTGCCGATGGTCGGGTTCCACAGGGTGCCGCCGTTGGAGATGGCCGCGTAGATGGTGGCCATCTGGATCGGGGTGACGAGGGTGTCGCCCTGCCCGATGGAGTAGTTGACGGCGTCACCGGCGCGCATGAGGTTGCCTTCGAGGCAGTTCTCGTAGGACAGCAGCTCGACGTAGGTGCCGCCCTTCTTGCCGGTCTTGCACCACGAGTCCTTGTTGGCCTCCCAGAAGTTCTGCTTCCACTTGCGGTCGGGGACCCGGCCCTTCTCCTCACCGGGCAGGTCCACGCCGGTCTCGGCGCCGAGGCCGAACTGGTGGGCGGTCTTGTAGAAGATCTCCGCCGGGTCCTTGACCGGCTTGAGGCCGCCGTCCTTCAGCCACTGCTGGTGGCCCAGCGCGTAGAAGACGGTGTCGCAGGAGACCTCCAGGGCCCGGCCGAGGGTGATGGAGCCGTGGCCCTGGGACTCGAAGTTCTTGAAGACCTGACCGCCGATGGAGTACGAGCTGGGGCAGGGGTACTCCCCGTCGAACTTGTACCCGGCGTTGACGGCGGCCGCGGTCGGGATGACCTTGAAGATGGAGCCCGGGGCGGCCTGGCCCTGGATCGCCCGGTTCATCAGCGGGACGTTGGACTCCTTGGCGGTCAGCTTGGCGTAGTCCTTGCCGGAGATGCCGCCGACCCACACGTTCGGGTCGTAGGTCGGGTTGGAGGCCATCGCCACGACCCGGCCGGTCTTGGACTCCAGGACGACGATGGCTCCGGCGTCGGCCTTGTAGGGGACGCTGGTGTTGCGGTCGATCTGCTTGCGGGCCTCGACCATGGCGGCGTTCAGCTCGTACTCGGCGACCGCCTGGACACGGGCGTCGATGCTGGTGACGAGGTTGGCCCCGGGGACCGCCGGGTCGTTGTTGGCCTCGCCGATGACGCGGCCGAGGTTGTCGACCTCGTAGCGGGTGACTCCGGACTTGCCGCGCAGTTCCTTGTCGTAGGTGCGCTCCAGGCCGAAGCGGCCGACCTGGTCGGAGCGCAGGAACGGCGAGTTGGTCTTCTTGGCCCGGACGATCTCGTCGTCGGTGACCGGGGAGAGGTAGCCGAGGGCCTGCCCGGTGTTGGCGCCGCCGGGGGCCGGGTAGCGGCGTACGGCGGTGGGCTCGGCGGTGATGCCGGGGAAGTCCTCGGGGCGTTCGCGGATCTGGAGGGCCTGCTGGGTGGTGGCCTCCAGGGTCACCGGGATCGGCTGGTACGGGGAGCCGTTCCAGCAGGGCTGCGGGGTCTGGGAGTCGCAGAGCCGGACCTTGTCCATGACGTCCTGCGGCTTCATGTCCAGCACCCCGGCGAGGCGGGTCAGTACGCCCTTGCCCCTGTCCTTTATCTTCATCAGCTCGGTGCGGCTGGCGGAGACGACGAGGCGGGTCTCGTTGTCGGCGAGCGGGACGCCCCGGGCGTCGAGGATCGAACCGCGCACGGCGGGCTGCACGACCTGCTGGACGTGGTTGTTCTTGGCCTCGTCGGAGTACTCCGAGCCGTTGCGGATCTGCAGGTACCACAGGCGCCCGCCGAGGGTGAGCAGCAGGGAGAAGACCAGTACCTGGATGATGACGAGCCGGATCTGCACCCGGGGGGTGCGGCCGGTCTCGGGAATGTTGGTCACGACTGCTCCCCCGTCACAGCTTCTTGACGCTCTTCACGCCTTTGACGCCCTTTATGCGGCCGGCCCGGTTGGCGCGGCCCCGCGCGGTCTTCAGCCGCAGGCCGCCGCGCTGGCTGCCGATGCGCAGCCCCGTGCCGCCGGCCAGCCAGCCGGAGGACACGTCCTTGCCCTGGGGCGGCCCGCCGCCCGCTTCGACGGCCATCGGGTCGTTCTCGGCGCGCCGGGCCAGGGCCATGATGAACGGCACCGTGAAGGGCGCGAGCAACAGGTCGTAGAGGGTGGCGGTGAACAGCAGCCCGGTGAGGCCCACGTGCCGGGCGGCGGTGTCGCCGACGAGGGCGCCGACGCCGGCGTAGAGCAGGGTCGAGCCGATCGCGGCGGCCACGACGGTGAGCATCGGCCCCCAGGCGGAGCGGAAGCGGCCGTTGTCGGGGCGGACGAGGCCCACGAGGTAGCCGATCAGGCACAGCACGAGCGCGTACCGCCCGGCGGCGTGGTCGGCGGGCGGGGCCAGGTCGGTGAGCAGGCCGGCGGCGAAGCCGATGAGGGCGCCGCTGACGTGCCCGTAGACCAGGGCGAGGGCGACCACGGTCAGCAGGACGAGGTCGGGGACGGCGCCGGGGAGCTGGAGCCGGCCGAGGACGGTGACCTGCACGACGAGGGCGACCACGACGAGCGTGGCCGAGAGCAGGATCCGGTTGAAGCGCATGGGCGGTCAGCTCCTACTCGTCGGCCGGCTTGCCGGACACACTGGCGGACGGGGTGACCGTGACGGTGACCGTCGGGGTGGGCTTGGGCCCCTCGGGCTTCGGCGGCAGAACGGCGTCGCGCGGGTCCTCGCGCGGGGGCATGACCACCACGCCGACGATGTCCAGGCGGGAGAATCCGACGAAGGGCCGGACCCAGACGGTGCGGGTCAGGTCGCCGCGCGAGGGGTCGACCTTGACGACCTCGCCGATGGGGACGCCCGGCACGAAGGGCTTGTTGCCGCGCGAGCCGAAGGTGACGAGCCGGTCGCCCGGGTTGATCTTGGCCTTGCCGTTGAGCATCTGGACGGACAGGGCGCGGTCGCCCTGGCCGGTGGCGAAGCCGAGTTCGCCGGTCTTCTCCAGGCGGGTGCCGACGGTGAAGTCGGGGTCGTTGGCGAGGACCACGGTGGCGGTGTCGGGGCCGACGGTCGCGACGCGGCCGACGAGTCCGTCCCCGTTGAGGACGGTCATGTCGCGCTCGATGCCGTCCTTGCTGCCCGCGTCGATGGTGACGGTCCAGGAGAAGCCCTGGGCCGCTCCTATTCCGATGACCTCCGCGCCCTTGATGCCGTACTGTCCGGCGCCGGCGCGCTTGAGCATCTCGTCGAGCTCGTGGATGCGGCTTCGGGTCTGGTCGTCGCTGCCCAGCTTGGCCTTCAGGACGGTGTTCTCGCGCTCCAGGGTCGCGATCCGGCTGTGGCGCTCGCCGGAGTCCCGTACGGCCCCTATGGCGTGCGCGACCGGGTCCACCGCGGTCGCCACGCCCTTCTCGACCGGACCGAAGACCGCCGCGGCGGCCTGCCGGGCACCGTCCACCGGCGACTCCTCGCCCGCCCTGATGTCCACCGTGATCAATGCGAACGCGATGGCGATCAGAAGCACCAGGAGCAGCCGGCTCTCTCGTGTGTCCCTCACGTGCGGCGGCCGTGCCTTCCTCGTAGAAACTCGTGCGGCGGAGCCGCTCCGGCGGAGCCGGGGTTCCGACCGGACTGTGCCTGTATATCAACGATCCGCCGCACCGGCGCGGTAGCACCCGTACGGCGGATCCTTGTGTTCCACATGCCCCATTACCGGGGGTTCGATCACCGCCGGGGCTGGGCGTCCAGGACCTGCTGGAGTGCTTCGAACTCCTCGACGCACTTGCCGGAGCCCAGGGCCACGGAGTCGAGGGGGTCCTCCGCGATGTGGATCGGCATGCCGGTCTCGCGGCGCAGCCGCTCGTCGAGGCCGCGCAGCAGGGCGCCGCCGCCGGTCAGCACGATGCCGCGGTCCATGATGTCGCCGGAGAGTTCCGGCGGGCACTTGTCGAGGGTGGTCTTGACGGCGTCGACGATGGCGTTGACGGGCTCCTCGATGGCCTTGCGGACCTCGGCGGCCGAGATGACGACCGTCTTGGGCAGGCCCGAGACGAGGTCACGGCCGCGGATCTCGGTGTGCTCGTCCTTGTCGAGGTCGTACGCCGACCCGATCGTGATCTTGATCTGCTCGGCGGTGCGCTCGCCGAGGAGGAGCGAGTACTCCTTCTTGATGTGCTGGATGATCGCGTTGTCCAGCTCGTCGCCGGCGACCCGGATGGACTGCGCCGTGACGATTCCGCCGAGGGAGATGACGGCGACCTCGGTGGTGCCGCCGCCGATGTCCACGACCATGTTGCCGGTGGCCTCGTGGACGGGCAGGCCCGCGCCGATGGCCGCAGCCATGGGCTCTTCGATGATGTGCACCTGACGGGCGCCGGCCTGCGTGGACGCCTCGATGACGGCGCGTCGCTCCACTCCCGTGATGCCGGAGGGCACGCAGACCACGACGCGCGGGCGGGCCAGGTAGCGGCGCTTGTGGATCTTGAGGATGAAGTACCGGAGCATACGCTCGGTGATCTCGAAGTCGGCGATCACGCCGTCCTTGAGGGGCCGTACGGCGACGATGTTGCCGGGCGTCCGGCCGATCATCTTCTTCGCCTCGGAGCCGACCGCGAGAATTCCGCCGGTGTTCGTGTTGATGGCGACCACGGACGGCTCGTTGAGAACGATTCCCCGGCCCCTCACGTACACCAGCGTGTTGGCGGTCCCGAGGTCGATCGCCATGTCACGGCCGATGAACGACATGTTGTTCCCCTTGTTCCCCATGAGGAGCGTCTGGCCTTCCAGTTGATAGCGGCTGCTGTCAGGTCGGCGAGGTGGGTGTGTGGGTGGAGGCCCCATCGTAGTGCCGCAGGTACGGACATCGCGCGACGGGACTCCGGCAATCCCGCCGGATCGGATACCCGCCCCCTTAGTGGTGACGTCGTGTCCTGTCCTTGCGTTCCCGGTCGGCGGCACCTATACCGAAGGGCGACCGAAATTACTTCGGTCGCCCCAGGTCATGAGCGCTATTTGGCTGATGTCTCGTCAGGAAAGACTGTTCCGCGCAGATCAGAGAGCGGGGAAGAAGAGCTTCAGCTCGCGCTCCGCGGACTCCTCGGAATCCGAGGCGTGGATGAGGTTCTCCCGGGTGATGGTGCCGAAGTCACCCCTGATGGAACCGGGCGCGGCCGCGATCGGATCGGTGGGCCCGGCCAGCTGGCGGACACCCTCGATCACACGTTCCCCTTCGACCGCCAGGGCGACGACGGGACCGCTGGACATGAAGCCCATGAGGGGCTCGTAGAAAGGCCTGCCCTTGTGCTCACCGTAGTGGGCCTCCAGGGTCTCCAGGTCCAGGGTGCGCAGCTCCAGCGCGGGAACGGTCCAGCCGGCCTTCCGCTCGATACGGCCGATGATCTCGCCGATCAGGCCGCGCCTGACGGCGTCGGGCTTGAGCAGGACGAGAGTGCGCTGGGTCATGTGACAACTCCTTGCGGCATACGGGTGCGGTAGGGCGAATCTACAGGGCCGAACGGGGCCCCCGTCACGCAGCGTCAGGGGCAGGGGCTTCCGCCTGCGCCGCGGCCCAGCGGGCCTTGATCGTGTCGATGCGGCGGCCGTAGTGGACCGAGCACCACCACAGCGCCGCGAAGACCGTGCCCAGGATGAACATCGTGGGGACCACGAAGCCGCTCGCGATCAGACCGAGCTGCAGCGCCCAGCCGAGCTGCACCGCGCCGGGGCGCGAGAGCATCCCGCACAGCAGCAGCGACAGCAGCATCGTCACGCCGCAGACCGTCCACACCTGGGCCTGGGTCAGGTCCGGGTTCTTCATGGCCACCAGGCCCGCGAAGCCGACGATGAAGAATTCACCGATCAGCGTGCTCGCGCAGAGCGTGCGCATCGATCCCTCAGCCCCTCTTGAACAGCAGGCGGGCCTCGCCCACCGTGATCACGGAACCGGTCACCAGGACCCCGGCCCCTCCGAACTCGGCCTCTTCCTCCGCCAGGGTGATGGCCGCCTCCAGCGCATCGTCCAGCCGCGGCTCCACCTGCACCCGGTCCGGCCCGAAGACCTCGACCGCGACCGCCGCCAGCTCGTCCGCCGACATCGCCCGGTGGCTGGAGTTCTCCGTGACGACGACCTCCGCGCAGATCGGCTCGAAGGCCTCCAGGACCCCCTTGACGTCCTTGCCCTCGCTCGCCGCGAGCACGCCGATGAGGCGGCTGAAGCCGAAGGACTCCGTCACCGCCTCGGCGGTGGCCAGGGCCCCCGCCGGGTTGTGCGCGGCGTCCAGGACCACGGTCGGGCTGCGGCGCACGACCTCCATGCGGCCCGGCGAGGTCACCGAGGCGAACGCCCGCCGCACGGTCTCCGCGTCCAGCTCGCGCGCGTGCTCCCCGCCGACGCCGAAGAAGGCCTCGACGGCCGCGAGCGCCACCGCCGCGTTGTGCGCCATGTGGGCCCCGTACAGCGGCAGGAAGATGCCGTCGTACTCGCCGCCCACCCCGCGCAGGGTCAGCATCTGGCCGCCGACCGCCACCTCGCGGGAGACGACCCCGAACTCCATGCCCTCGCGGGCGACGGTCGCGTCGACCTCGACGGCCTTCTTCAGCAGCACCTGCGCCGCGTCGACCGGCTGCTGCGCCAGGATGACGGTGGCGTCCTGCTTGATGATGCCGCCCTTCTCCTGGGCGATCTCGGCGGGCGTGGAGCCCAGCCGGTCGGTGTGGTCGAGGCTGATCGGGGTGACCACCGCGACGGCGCCGTCGATCACGTTGGTGGCGTCCCAGCTGCCGCCCATGCCGACCTCGACGACGGCGGCGTCGACGGGGGCGTCCGCGAAGGCCGCGTAGGCCATGCCCGTCAGCACCTCGAAGAAGGACAGCCGGTACTCCTCGGCGGCGTCGACCATCTCCACGTACGGCTTGACGTCGTGGTACGTCTCGACGAAGCGCTCGGCGCTGATCGGCGCCCCGTCCAGGCTGATCCGCTCGGTGATCGACTGCACGTGCGGGCTGGTGTAGCGGCCGGTGCGCAGCTCGAAGGCGTTGAGCAGGGCCTCGATCATGCGGGCCGTGCTCGTCTTGCCGTTGGTGCCGGTGACGTGGATGGTCGGGTACGCGTGCTGCGGTGCGCCCAGGACGTCCATCAGCGCGGCGATCCGGCTGACGGACGGCTCCAGCTTGGTCTCGCCCCAGCGGCCGGCGAGCTCCTGCTCCACCTCCAGCAGCGCCTTCGCCACCTCGGGGTCCTCGGGGCGGGTGGGTACGGGGTCACCCGTCGGCGGTCCGGCCTGGGCGCGCAGGGTACGGCTGCCGGCCTCGATCACCGCCAGGTCGGGGTCGCGGCCGGATTCCTCCGCCACTATCTGGTCGAACTCGTCGGAGGAGTCGTGGGGGTGGTCGACGTCGTCGCGGTCGTGGCTCTCGGGCTGCTGCTCACTCACGCACCCAGTCTACGGACGAGGACCCCGAGGACTTTCGGCCCGGCCGTTTCGGGACTTTCGCCGCGCGTCGCGACCGGATCGTTATGCAAGCCTTGCGACCAGGAGATTGGGGAACAAATGCCGCAGGCCAGCACCGACAAGACAGCTTCCAGCCGCGACATAGGGATAGACCTGGGGACCGCCAACACCCTCGTCTACGCACGGGGGTACGGGATCGTCCTCAATGAGCCGTCCGTGGTGGCCGTCAGGGCGGGCACCACCACCGCCCTCGCCGTCGGGACCGAGGCCAAGGAGACCATCGGCCGCACCCCGGGCTCCATCACCGCGATCCGCCCCCTCAAGGACGGGGTGATCTGCGACTACGAGGCCGCCGAGGCGATGATCCGGCACTTCGTCCGCAAGGCGGTCCCCGGCCGGCGGCCGCGCACCCGGATGGTGATCTGCGTACCGTCCGGGGTGACCCCGGTGGAGCGGCGGGCCATCGTCCACGCCTCCACCCGCGCCGGGGCGAAGAGCGTGCACCTGATCGAGGAGCCCATGGCGGCGGCGATCGGGGCCGGGCTGCCGGTGGCCGAACCGCGCGGTTCGATGGTGGTGGACATCGGCGGCGGCACCTCCGAGGTGGCCGTGATCTCGCTGGGCGGCATCGTCACCTCGCAGTCGCTGCGCGTCGGCGGCGACCGGCTCGACGCGGCGATCATGGACCACGTGCGCAAGGAGCACTCGCTGCTCATCGGGGAGCGCACCGCCGAGGACGTCAAGGTCGCCATCGGCTCGGCCTGGCCGGTCCCGGAGCGGCCGGAGCTGGAGACCCGCACCTTCACGGTGCGCGGCCGCGAGAAGGTCGGCGGCATGCCCAAGACGCTGGAGCTGACCGCGCCGGGCGTGCGGGCCGCGCTGGACGAGCCCGTCGAGGCGATCATCGCCGCCGTCCGCACCACCCTGGAGGACTGCCCGCCCGAGCTGTCCGGCGACGTGATGGAGCACGGCATCGTCCTCACCGGCGGCGGCGCCCTGCTGCCCGGCCTGGACCTGCGCATCGCCTCCGCGACCGGCATCCCCGTCTTCGTGGCGGACGACCCCCTGGACTGCGTGGCGCTGGGCTCCGGCAAGTGCGTGGAGAGCCTCGACACCCTCGAAGGGGGCGCCTTCGCCTCCGGGCTGCTGAAGGCCTGACCGGGGGCTGGCTCAGCCCTGCGGGACGGTCGCGATGACCACGTACGCGTCCTCGGTGCGGGTGGCGCTCAGGGTGCCGCCCAGGCTGCGGACGCGTTCGGACATGCTCGCGGTGCCCGAGCCCGCCGAGACGGGGGCGCGGCCGGGGGTGCGGTCGGGCAGGGCGTTGCTGACGGCGATGCGCAGCTGGGGACCCTCGGCGGCGATCGACACGTCGATGGTCTGGCCGTGCGCGTGCTTGGCGGCGTTGGTCAGGCACTCCTGGACCACCCGGTAGACGGCCGCCTGCCGCAGCGGCGACAGTCCGTGCGCCTCGGGGTCCATCACCAGGCGGACGGGCGAGCCGGCCCGGCCGCTCTCCTCGGCCAGCGCGGCCAGACCGTCCACTCCGGGGGTCGCGGCCCGCTCCCCGCGCTGCACGATGATCTCGTTGAGCACCAGGTGGGCCCGGCGCGCGGTGTCGGCGAGTTCCTCGAAGTCCTTCGCGTACCGCGTCTCGCGCGCCCGCATCGACAGCACTTCGGAGCGCACCGTCAGCAGGGTCAGCTCCCGTCCGACGAAGTCGTGGACGTCGCGGGCGACGGAGGTGCGTTCCTGCTGCACCGCGCCCAGTACCGCCGCCTCCGCCCGCCGGGCCTCCAGCTCGCGCACCAGGTCGTGCCGGTAGGCGGCTATCCCGACGGCCGAGGCGAGGACGCCGATGGGCACGACGAGGCTGAGGAAGGCGCTGAGGGTCTCGGCCCTCGGCTCGGGCCAGCCGGGCAGGCTGAACACGGCGAGCGCGAAGGCGACGTAGCCGAGGGTGGCCAGGATCCCGGCCCGGCGGCCCCGGTAGCGGCCGACGGAGTACAGGGCGAACTGGATCAGCGTCAGTTCGTGCAGCCATCCGATGAACAGCAGGGCCGTCAGGTACGGGATCCAGGGCAGCCGGCGCCGTACCACCAGGCTCGCGCAGCCGGCGGCCAGCACCAGGGCGGCGAGCCAGCCGTTGAGGGAGTTGTCGGCGGCGGCGAGGCCGGGGAGGTCCAGGGTCATGAGGGCCAGGCAGCCGAGCGCCGTGAGGACGTCGAGCGCCCGGGGCGATCCGGCCCAGCTCTCGGCCAGCCGCCGGCCGACGGCCACGGTCCGGTGGTACGCCGAGACGACGGGCTTGACGTGCATGTCCCCCATCATCCGTGGTCGGCGCCCGGGATCGGTTCAGCCGACGGGACATATGAAGTGATATACGGCACTACGGGTCCCTCCGGACAGGGCCGGACGGCCCTCATGCGGAAGGGCCCCCGTACCGTCGGGCGACGGTACGGGGGCCCTTCGAAAGCCACGACTAAGCGGCGGGCAGGGCGTCCAGCTGCGCCTGGATCCGGGCGATGTCCGCCTCGGCCTTGGCGAGCCGGCCCTTGATCTTGTCCACGACGTTGTCGGGGGCCTTGGCCAGGAAGGCCTCGTTCCCGAGCTTGCCCTCGGCCTGCTGCTTCTCCTTCTGCGCGGCCGCGAGGTCCTTGGACAGGCGGTTGCGCTCGGCGGCCACGTCGATGGTGCCCGACAGGTCGAGCGCGACGGTGGCACCGGCCACCGGCAGGGTGGCGGTGGCGCTGAAGCCCTCGCCCTCCGGCTGGAGGCGCAGCAGCTGGCGGATGGCCGCCTCGTGCGCGGCCAGCGGGGTACCGGACAGCTCCAGGCGGGCCGGGACCTTCTGGCCGTCCTGGAGGCCCTGCTCCTTGCGGAACCGGCGGACCTCGGTGACCACGGCCTGGACGCTGCCGACCTCGGCCTCGGCGGCCTCGTCACGGAAGCCGCTGTCGGCCGGCCACTCGGCGATCACGAGGGACTCGCGGCCGGTCAGCGTGGTCCACAGGGTCTCGGTGACGAAGGGGACCACCGGGTGCAGCAGGCGCAGGGTGACGTCGAGGACCTCGCCCAGGACCCGGCCGGAGACCTTGGCCTGCTCGCCGCCCGCGAAGAAGGTGGTCTTCGACAGCTCGACGTACCAGCTGAAGACCTCGTCCCACGCGAAGTGGTAGAGCGCCTCGCTGAGCTTCGAGAACTGGTAGTCCTCGTAGTACGCGTCGACCTGCGCGACCGTCTTGTTCAGGCGGGACAGGATCCAGCGGTCGGTCGCCGACATCTGCTCGGGGGCCGGCAGCTCGCCCTCGATGGTGGCGCCGTTCATCAGCGCGAAGCGCGTGGCGTTCCAGATCTTGTTGGCGAAGTTGCGGGAGGCCTGGACCCAGTCCTCGCCGATCGGCACGTCGGTGCCGGGGTTGGCGCCCTTGGCCAGGGTGAAGCGGACGGCGTCGGAGCCGTACTTGTCCATCCAGTCCAGCGGGTCCACGACGTTGCCGAAGGACTTCGACATCTTCTTGCCGCGCTCGTCACGGACCAGGCCGGTCAGCGCGATCGTCTTGAAGGGGACCTCGCCGTCCATGGCGTACAGGCCGAACATCATCATCCGGGCGACCCAGAAGAAGATGATGTCGTGGCCGGTCAGCAGGACGTCGGTGGAGTAGAACTTCTCCAGGTCCGGGGTCTTCTCCGGCCAGCCGAGCGTGGAGAACGGCCACAGGCCGGAGGAGAACCAGGTGTCCAGGACGTCGGTGTCCTGGGTCCAGCCCTCGCCGGTGGGCGGCTGCTCGTCGGGGCCGACGCAGACGACCTGGCCCTCCGGGCCGTACCAGACGGGGATCCGGTGGCCCCACCACAGCTGGCGCGAGATGCACCAGTCGTGCATGTTGTCGACCCAGTCGAAGTAGCGCTTCGACATGTCCTCGGGGTGGATCGCGACGCGGCCGTCACGGACGGCGTCACCGGCGGCCTTGGCCAGCGGCTTGACGTTGACCCACCACTGGAGGGACAGGCGCGGCTCGACGGTGGTGCTGCAACGGGAGCAGTGCCCGACGGAGTGCAGGTACGGCCGCTTCTCGGCGACGATCCGGCCCTGCTCGCGCAGGGCGCCGACGACCGCGGAACGGGCCTCGAAGCGGTCCAGGCCGAGGAAGGGGCCGTGGACGGTGATGACACCGCGCTCGTCCATGATCGTCATGTTGGGCAGGTTGTGGCGCTGCCCGATGGCGAAGTCGTTCGGGTCGTGCGCCGGCGTCACCTTGACGCAGCCCGTGCCGAACTCGGGGTCGACGTGCGTGTCCGCGACGACCGGGATGGAACGGTCGGTGAGCGGCAGCTTGATGAGCTTGCCGACCAGGTGCTTGTAGCGCTCGTCGTCGGGGTGGACGGCGATGGCCGTGTCACCGAGCATCGTCTCGGCGCGGGTGGTGGCGACGACGAGGGTGTCCTCGCCCTCCCCGTACGTGATGGAGACGAGCTCGCCCGCGTCCTCCTGGTACTCCACCTCGATGTCGGAGATGGCCGTCAGACAGCGGGGGCACCAGTTGATGATGCGCTCGGCGCGGTAGATCAGCTCGTCGTCGTAGAGCTTCTTGAAGATGGTCTGGACGGCCTTGGACAGGCCCTCGTCCATGGTGAAGCGCTCGCGCGACCAGTCGACGCCGTCGCCGAGGCGCCGCATCTGGCCGAGGATCTTGCCGCCGTACTCTTCCTTCCACTGCCAGACGCGCTCGACGAACTCCTCGCGGCCCAGGTCGTGGCGGGACTTGCCCTCCTCGGCGAGCTGCTGCTCGACCTTGTTCTGGGTGGCGATGCCGGCGTGGTCCATGCCGGGCAGCCACAGCGCCTCGTAGCCCTGCATGCGCTTGCGGCGGGTCAGGGCGTCCATGAGGGTGTGCTGGAAGGCGTGGCCCAGGTGCAGGGAGCCGGTGACGTTCGGCGGCGGGATGACGATGGTGTAGGCGGGCTTCTCGCTCGCCGGGTCCGCCGTGAAGTACCCACGCTCCACCCAGCGCTCGTAGAGCTTCCCCTCTACCTCGGCCGGCGCGTACTGGGTCGGCAGTTCGGAGTTGGGGGCACTGGGTGTCTGCGTGTTCTCGGTCACGGGGCACAGGATACGGGGGGTGCCGCCCGCGTCACGAATCCATTCCGCAGTACGGCTTCCCGTTGACGGCGACCGCTCCCCACCCGTCTGATGCCCCTCATGAACGAGATCACCGAGCCACCCGCCCCTTCCCCCGCCCCCGGGCAGTCCACGCCCTACACGGCGACCGGCCCGACCCCGCCGTCCAAGGGCAAGCGCGTCCTGTTCGTCGTGGGCGGTCTGCTGGCGACCGTCGCGGCGGTGGTCAGCGGACGGCTGGCCGTCAGCACGCTCTTCGACACCGGCCCCGACCGTCCCGCGGACGCGGGGCAGTACAAGCTGGTCCCGCCGGCCTCCTTCCAGGGGCTGACCCTCCAGGACTCCGGTCCCCGCGTGGACGCCATCAAGCAGGGCCAGGGGACGCCGAGGCCGGGGACGGCGCCGGTTTCGGTGGTGTACGCCGACCAGGCGGGCACCGCGCAGCTGGTCATCAGCGGGTCCGCGGGCACCTTCGCCGACAAGGACCCGGGGGCGGCGATCACCACCGGGCTCACCTCCATGGGCGTCAAGCCGACGGACATCACGCAGCACGAGGCCGGCAAGCCGGCGGGCGGCGCGATGCGCTGCGGGCCGCTCGACGTCCAGGGCAGCACCCTGACGCTGTGCATGTGGGCCGACCACAGTTCCCTGGTGACGGTCACCGTCCCGGTGGAGAACGCGCCGGTCACGATAGACGCCCTGGCGGAGCGGGCACGGGCGCTGCGGGAGGTCATGGAGGTCCCGGCGTCGTAGTGGTTCCGTAACGCCTGGGACCCCGACGCCCCGGCCGGGCCGCCCGTCCGACAGGATGTGAGGAACGGATAAGCAACCTCACAGGGGGACGCGGGATGAGTTACAACCAGCCAGGACCGTACGGCCAGCAGCCGCAGCAGCCCGGACCCTACGGGCAGCAGCCCCCGCCGCCGCCGGGCCCGTACGGCCAGCCCGCCGCCCCCCAGCCCGGCTACGGCTACCCGCAGCAGGCCCCGCCCCCGCCGGGCTACCAGCAGCCGCCGCAGCCGGGCTACCAGCAGCCCGGCTACCCCCAGCAGCCCCCGCCGCCGCCCGCGTACGGCTACCAGCAGCCCCAGGGCCAGCCCCCGTACAACGGCGGCATGCCCCCGCAGCAGCCCCCGAAGAAGTCCAAGGCGGGCGTCATCATCGGCGTGGTCGTAGCGGTGGCCGTCATCGCGGGCGGCGGCTGGTACTTCCTGGGCGGCACCGCGGGCGCGGTCTCGGACTCCACCAAGGGCTACAAGCTGGTCGCGCCGGAATCGGTGGGCGAGTTCCAGAAGAACCCCAAGTACCAGGAAAAGCCCATAAGCGACGAGGACAAGAAGGAGGCCGAGGCGGCGGGCATCAAGAACCCCACCCAGGTGGGCATGAGCTACAAGGCGGGCGACCCTGCCAACCCGCTGACCGCCAAGGGCCTGAATTTCAGCGGTCTCTACGGTGAGCTCGCCGACCCGGAGAAGTCGGTGGACGCCTACTTCGCCACGTTCAAGCTGAACGCCGCGAAGCAGAACGAAAAGGCGACGGTCGAGCTCGTCGGCAGCCCCAAGGAGATCACTCCCGCTGGCTTCAAGGGCGCCGTGCTCAAGTGCCAGGAGATCAAGAGCACCTCGAAGGACCCGGCGACGGCCAAGGGGCCCAAGGAGTTCACGCTACCCGTCTGCATCTGGGGCGACTACAGCACCCTGAGCGCGGTCAGCGCCAGCGACGCGGCCTCCCTCCTCGCCGGCAAGACGAGCTACACCTTGGAGCAGACCGCGGACCTCGCCGCCAAGCTCTACAACACGTCCCGCGTCAAGCGCTGATCGGGCAGCGGCCGGCGCGAGCACTTGTTACCGTGCCAGCCGGCCGCGGCCGCATCAGGCCCTCGCCGCCTCGCTACACGCCCTACTGGCGATCTCGTCCCTGACCCCGATGTCGACCAGGCTGACGTAGCAACCGTGGAAGGCTCCCGGGTGGAGGATGGTGGCACCGAATTTGCAGGCAGCCTGCACCTTCGGGCCGACGGTATAGCCGGCATCGAACACCACGTACTGGCAATCACGCTGAGCGGCCGACGCGGGCGAAGCCACCACGATCGGCAACGCAGCAGCGGCGAATACCGCCGCCAGGACTCCCCCTGCACGCTTCATCTTCATCTCTCGTTCCCCTCTACAGCAGGCAGCATCGAGACAAAGTTGATCAAGGAAGTCGCCGCCACGCCACACCGAAGCGAACTTTTGTCCGATTGCCGGTCGCGGTAGTCCTAAATGCGAGGAGGGGCGCCCCGGGTATCCGGGGCGCCCCTCCTCGTACGTACTCCCCTTGCCGCTACGCCGACTTCTCGTGCGGGCCCTGGTCCTTCGGGACGATGCGGGGGACCAGCGTCGGGTTGACGTTGGAGCGGACCACGTCGGAGGTGATGACCACGCGGGCCACGTCCTTGCGGGACGGGACCTCGTACATCACCGACATGAGGACCTCCTCCATGATGGCGCGCAGGCCGCGCGCGCCGGTCTGGCGGAGGATCGCCTGGTCCGCGATGGCTTCGAGGGCCTCGCGCTCGAAGTCCAGCTCGACGCCGTCGAGTTCGAACAGGCGCTGGTACTGCTTCACCAGCGCGTTGCGCGGCTCGACCAGGATCTGCAGGAGCGCCTCGCGGTCCAGGTTGTGCACCGAGGTCAGCACGGGCAGACGGCCGATGAACTCGGGGATCATCCCGAACTTCACCAGGTCCTCCGGCATGACCTCCTGGAACTGGTCGCTGGCCTCGATCTCGCGCTTCGAGCGGATCGTCGCCCCGAAGCCGATGCCCTTGGCGCCCGCACGCGACTCGATGATCTTCTCCAGGCCGGCGAAGGCGCCGCCCACGATGAAGAGCACGTTCGTCGTGTCGATCTGGATGAACTCCTGGTGCGGGTGCTTGCGGCCGCCCTGCGGCGGGACCGAAGCGGTCGTGCCCTCGAGGATCTTGAGGAGGGCCTGCTGCACGCCCTCACCCGAGACGTCGCGCGTGATCGACGGGTTCTCGCTCTTGCGGGCGACCTTGTCGATCTCGTCGATGTAGATGATCCCGGTCTCGGCCTTCTTGACGTCGTAGTCCGCCGCCTGGATCAGCTTCAGCAGGATGTTCTCGACGTCCTCGCCGACGTACCCGGCCTCCGTCAGCGCCGTCGCGTCGGCGATGGCGAACGGGACGTTCAGCATGCGCGCGAGCGTCTGCGCGAGGAGGGTCTTGCCGGAGCCGGTCGGGCCGAGCAGCAGGATGTTGGACTTCGCGAGCTCGATCGCGTCGTCACGGCCCTGCGCGCCGCCGTTCTCGCCGGCCTGGACCCGCTTGTAGTGGTTGTACACCGCTACGGAGAGCGCCTTCTTCGCCGGCTCCTGGCCGACGACGTAGCTCTCCAGGAACTCGTAGATCTCGCGGGGCTTGGGGAGTTCCTCCCACCGGACCTCGGAGGTCTCCGCGAGTTCCTCTTCGATGATCTCGTTGCAGAGGTCGATGCACTCGTCGCAGATGTACACACCGGGTCCTGCGATGAGCTTCTTCACCTGCTTCTGGCTCTTTCCGCAGAACGAGCACTTGAGCAGGTCGCCGCCGTCACCGATGCGTGCCACGAGGTGCTTCCCCTTCGCCTGGGAGACGCCTGGTTCAGCGCTCCTGGTGCCTCATATCCGACGGTACCTTGCCGGAGGCCCCGTACGGGGCCCCCTTGACGTGGTTCACATCGCCGAATGCGGCGACGTGCCCACGCCAACTGGCGGCAAGGATCAGACCGCGCTGCTCTTACGGGTGGAGACGATCTGGTCGATCAGGCCGTACGCGAGGGCGTCCTCGGCCGTCAGGATCTTGTCGCGCTCGATGTCCTCGCGGATCTTCTCCAGCGGGGTGGTCGAGTGCTTGGCCAGCATGGACTCCAGCTGGTCACGCATGCGCAGGATCTCGTTGGCCGCGATCTCCAGGTCGGAGAGCTGCTCGCGGCCGGTGCCGCCCGAGGGCTGGTGGATCAGCACACGGGCGTTCGGCAGGGCCATGCGCTTGCCGGGGGTGCCGGCGGCCAGCAGGACGGCGGCGGCGGAGGCCGCCTGGCCCATGCAGACCGTCTGGATGTCCGGCTTCACGAACTGCATCGTGTCGTAGATCGCCGTCAGCGCGGTGAAGGAGCCACCGGGGCTGTTGATGTAGATCGAGATGTCGCGGTCCGGGTCCATCGACTCCAGGCACAGCAGCTGCGCCATGACGTCGTTGGCGGAGGCGTCGTCGATCTGCACGCCGAGGAAGATCACGCGCTCCTCGAAGAGCTTCGCGTACGGGTCGTACTCGCGCACGCCCTGCGAGGTGCGCTCGACGAAGCGCGGGATGACGTAGCGGTTGTCCACCTGCGGGCCGGAGTAGAGGCCGCTCGCGGAGAAGTTCGCGGAGAAGTTGTTCTGCATCTGGGTGTTCACCATCCTGGTGGCGTTCTGCGGGCTGTCGGCTGCTGGGTGCTGGCGGTGGGAGCCGGGATCAGGCCCCGGTGCCGCCGCCGCCCGGAGCGAGGGACGCGGCCGAGATGATGTCGTCGATGAGGCCGTACGCCTTGGCCTCCTCGGCGGTGAACCAGCGGTCGCGGTCACCGTCGCGGATGATCGCCTCGATGGTCTGGCCCGAGTGGTGGGCGGTGATCTCGGCCATGCGCTGCTTGGTGCGCAGCAGGTACTGGGCCTGGATCTTGATGTCCGACGCGGTGCCGCCGATGCCCGCGGAACCCTGGTGCATCAGGATGTCGGTGTTCGGGAGCGCGAAGCGCTTGCCCGCGGTGCCGCCGGTCAGCAGGAACTGGCCCATGGAGGCGGCCATGCCCATGCCGATGGTGACGACGTCGTTCGGGATGAACTGCATGGTGTCGTAGACCGCCATGCCCGCCGTCACCGAGCCGCCGGGGCTGTTGATGTACAGGTAGATGTCCTTCTCGGGCTCGGCCGCGAGGAGGAGGAGCTGCGCCGTGATCTTGTTGGCGATGTCGTCGTCGACCTGCTGGCCGAGGAAGATGATGCGCTCGCCGAGCAGCCGGTTGTAGACATGGTCGCCGAGGCCGCCACCGATGGACGGCTCACCCGCGGCGTAAGGCTTCAGATTCGTCACGTATCCACCTGCTCGTCTCCGACGGCCACATGCCGTCTCAGCGTCTCGTTCTGGGGCGCGGACCTACCGGTGGGGCGATGCCCTCCGGCTTCGGGTACTCCCGTGCCCTCGTATTCATGGACCCTAACGCGCAGGTAGGACAACGCCATCCCGCTTCCCGAACTGTTCGCTCGGAGCGCAAGGTGGCGGACCCCTCCCGCAGCGTGTCCGCGGCCCTCGGAACACCATGCCGAAGGGCCCGGACGCTGCTGCGTCCGGGCCCTTCGGGCACGTGCTCAGTGGGCTACGCCCGGGGTGTTACTTGGCCTCGTCGGCCGGCACCTCGGTGTCGCCGTCGACGGCGGCCTCGACGACCTCGGCGGCCGTCTCGGTCTCGTCCTCGTCGTCGGAGAGGTCGATGACCTCACCGTTGGTGTCCTTGACCGTGGCCTTCTCCACGACGACCGCGAGGGCCTTGCCGCGGGCGACCTCGCCGACGAGCATCGGGACCTGGCCACCCTCGACGACCGCCTGGGCGAACTGGTCGGGGGACATGCCGGAGGACTGCGCGCGGCGCATGAGGTGCTCGGTGAGCTCCTCCTGGTTGACGCCCAGCTTCTCCTTGTTGACCAGGGCGTCCAGCAGGAACTGGGTCTTGATGCCCTTGACGGCCTGCTCGGTGGTCTCGGCCTCGAACTCCTCGAGCGTCTTGCCCTGGATCTCCAGGAACTTCTCGAGGTCCAGGCCCATCTGGCCGAGCTGGTGGTGCTCCAGGTTGTGCTTGCGGGTCTGGACCTCGTCCGCGAGCAGCTTCTCGGGGACCGGGATCTCCGCGAGCTCGAGGAACTTCTCCAGCACGCGCTCCTGGGCCTGGGTGGCCTGGTCGTACTGCTTCATGTTCTCGAGGCGCTTGCGGCTGTCCGCCTTGAGCTCCTCGAGGGTGTCGAACTCGCTCGCCATCTGCGCGAACTCGTCGTCCAGCTCCGGCAGCTCCTTGGCGGAGACCTTGGTGACCTTGACGGTGACCTCGGCGTCCTGGCCCTCGGCGGAGCCGCCCTTCAGCTGGGAGGTGAAGGTGGCCTCGCCACCGGCCTCCAGGCCCTTGACGGCCTCGTCGATGCCGTCGAGGAGCTCGCCCGAGCCGATGGTGTAGGAGACGTCGCTCGCGACACCGTCCTCCAGCACCTCACCGTCGACCTTGGCCTCCAGGTCGATCGTGACGACGTCGCCGTCCTGGGCGGCGCGCTCGACGTCCTTGGTGGACGCGAAACGGCCGCGCAGCTGCTCGACCGACTTCTCGACGTCCTCGTCGGAGACCTCGATCGCGTCGACCTCGACCTCGATGCCGGAGTACTCCGGGATCTCGATCTCGGGGCGGACGTCCACCTCGGCGGTGAAGGACAGCAGCTCGCCGTCCTTCAGCTCCTTGATGTCGACCTCGGGCTGGCCCAGCGGGTTCAGGTCGGCCTCGTTGACCGCCTCGGTGTAGAACTTCGGGAGGGCGTCGTTGACGGCCTCCTCCAGCACCGCACCGCGGCCGAAGCGCTGGTCGATGACGCGGGCGGGGATCTTGCCCTTGCGGAAGCCCTTCACCGTGACCTGCTGGTTGATCTTCTTGTACGCCGCGTCGAGGCTGTCCTTGAGCTCCTCGAAGGGCACCTCAACAGTGAGCCGAACCCGAGTCGGGTTCAGGGTCTCCACGGCGCTCTTCACGGTTCGGTCTCCTTGTGGCTGACTGCTGGGGGTTCTGCCGTATCACTGCGATTCAGTGGTTCGGCGGATTCGGCCCGGTACATCAGACACACGGGCACGCAGCTTGCATAGTAACCGCAAGCGGCAATCAGCCCACAACGCGATCTTCCCGCGTGATCTCGTGCGAAGGCAGTACTGGATGGTCGGGGTGGCCGGATTCGAACCGACGACCTTCCGCTCCCAAAGCGGACGCGCTACCAAGCTGCGCCACACCCCGTCGGTGCGACACGTAGGGTACATGCCCGGAGACACTCCGACGCCCCCGGTTTCCCAGGTGGCCGCGGGCCGGGCCGGCCCCGGCTCCCGGCGCGGCGGCAAAGGGGTGTGCACTCCCCCGGCGTGACCCGCTAGGATGCTGTCCGTAGCCGCGGTCCCCCGGACCTGCGGCGCGCGCGTTGCGGGTGTAGCTCAATGGTAGAGCCCTAGTCTTCCAAACTAGCTACGCGGGTTCGATTCCCGTCACCCGCTCAGAATGGCTCAGGGCCAGGTCGGAGGAAGTCTCCTCGACCTGGCCCTGATGCGTTCCCGGGGTGTTTCCCGGGCCGGGGCCCGGGCTTCGGCGGTCAGAGCTTGATGCCGGCGATGGTGTCCGCGAGGGAGTTCAGGAAGCGGTTGACGTCCGGGGCGATGGAGCTGGACGCGAGGAAGAAGCCGAAGAGGACCGCGACGATCGCGGGGCCGGCCTTCATGTGCTTGCCGCGGATCAGGATCACCAGAATGATCGCCAACAGAACCACGACTGACAGCGAAATGGCCACTACTGATCACACCTTCGGTCGTCCCCTGGCCGGCCCGGGGCGTACGGCCGCGTACGCCCCCACATGCACCATCCTCCCACCAACCGGCCCCGGCTATCCGCCCCGTGGCGAATCGCCGTCGTTTCCTTTCCGCCAAGTGCGCGTGTCCCGGCCACCTTTCGGGGCGGCGGAGGGGGTCACGGGGTGGTGATGCCGAGGAGGGAGCGGACGTACGCGTACTTCGCGGACAGCCGGTCGCGGGTGGGCGCGTCCAGTACGGACAGGCGTACGGGATCGGCGTTGTGCGCGAGGTCCGACTCCTTGACCAGGACGGCGCCGGGGGTTGCGAGGATGCGGGCGGCGTACTCCTCGACCGGTTCCCCGGGGCGTTTGGTGAGGGCCAGGACCATGGCCTTGACCGGGTCCGGGAGGGCGGCCGAGGCCAGCCAGTCGGGGGTCAGGGCATGGTCCTCGATCGCGTCGTGGAGCCAGGCGGCGGCCTGCTGTTCGGCGCTGCCGCCGCGCAGGCGGACGCCTTCGGCCACGGCCGCGAGGTGCTCGGCGTAGGGCCGGCCGGCCTTGTCGGTCTGGCCTTCGTGCGCCGCGCGGGCCAGGGCCTCGACCTCGATCAGGGTCAGGGGGTGCGCCGTCATACGAGCTCCTTCGCCGCCGTACGGAGAGCCTCGGCGACCCGGAGCGCATCCGCGCGCGTGGTGCGCCAGTTGGAGAACGCCGCGCGCAGGGCGGGGGTTCCCGCGTACACGGTCGGGGTGAGGAACACCTCGGCGCCGACGGCCTCCCGGAGCGCGGCCAGGCGTTCGGGGGTGGGGGCTTCGGCGAGGGTGAAGCAGACGACGTTGAGGCGGACCGGGGCGAGCAGCCGCAGGGCCGGATCCTGCTCCAGGGCGGCGCCGAGGGCGCGGGCGCAGTCGATGTCGCGCTCGACGATCTCCCGGTGGCCCTCGCGGCCGTAGGCGCGCAGGGTGAACCAGGCGGCCAGGGCCCGCAGCCGGTGGGAGTTCTCGGGGGTGAGGTGGACCAGGTCGGGGTCCGGGCCCAGGGGCCCGAGGTAGGCGGCGGAGTTCTGGAAGACGCGGGCCTGGAGGTCGCGGCGGCGGGTGAACTGGACGGCGCTGTCGTAGGGGACGTTGAGCCACTTGTGCAGGTCGACGCAGACCGAGTCGCTGGCGTCGAGGCCGGCGGCGAGGTGGGCGTGGTCCGGGGAGAGGGCCGCGAAGGCGCCGAAGGCGGCGTCGGTGTGCAGCCAGAAGTCGTGGCGGGGGCGGAGGGCGTCCACGGCCCGCAGGTCGTCGAAGTCGACGGTGTTGACGGTGCCGGCGTTGGCGACGACCACGGCGGGGCCGGGCGTGTCGGCCAGGGCCCGGTCGAGGGCGGCGGGGTCGACGGCCTCCCGGCCGGGGAGGGTGGGGACGCGGACCAGGCTCGCGCGGCCCAGGCCCAGGACGGCGAGGGCCTTGGCGACGGAGGAGTGCGGGGCGCCCGACAGGACGCGGACGGGGCCGAGGGCGCCGACGCCGTCCTCGGACACCGAGACCCCGGCGCGTTCGCCGAGCCATTCGCGGGCGATGGCGAGGCCGACGGTGTTGGACTGGGTGGCGCCGCTGACGAAGGTGCCGGTGTGGGCGTCGGAGAGGCCGAAGAGCTCGCGCAGCCAGCCGACCGTCTCGCGTTCGAGGTGCTGGCCGGCGCCGTCGAGGGCGGAGTTGGAGTTCTGGTCGTGGGTGGCGGTCAGCCAGTCCCCGGCGAGGGCGGCGGGGGTTGCGCCGCCGGTGACGAAGCCGAGGTAGCGGGGGCCTGCGGAGGCGGAGAAGCGGGGCTCCCAGCGGGACCGGAAGGCGGCCAGGGCCTCCTCGGCGCCGCTGCCGTGCCCGGGGAGCGGCTCGGGCTCGGGGGGCGCGGCGGCGGGCGGTACGACGGGCCGCGCGTCCAGGCCCGTGAGGGCTTCGGTGGCGGCGCGGCGGGTGGCGTCGAGGAGCTCGGGGAGGCGCGCGAGGTCGGCGGCGAGGGTGCGGTCCATGACGGCACCGTAGGGCGCGCGGGGGCCGGGCGGGCGGGCCAATCGGGGGTGAGTGGCCCGGGGCGGGCACGTAGGGTCGGCGGATGGGCGGACCGGGGTGGGCGAAGCGGATCGGTTGTCTGGCAGGGGTGTTGGCCCTGGCCGGGGCGGTGGCGGTGGGGTGCGACCCGCTGATGGAGGCGATGGGGGAGGCGGCGCCGACGGGGCCGCCGGATCCCTGCCCGGAGGGCGGGGTACGGCTGCTGGAAGGCGACGGGAACGCGGCGATGGGGCTGCGGGTGGCCGGCTTCCAGCTGGTCAACTGCGGTTCCGCGGCGTACGTGCTGGAGGGCTACCCGGAGGTCCGGCTGCTGGACGGGCAGAACCGCCCGGTCCAGGTGGACATCGGGCACGGGACGAACGGGGTGACGCCGCCGGACGGCCCGGACGCCCCGCCGCGGCAGGTCACCCTCCAGCCGGGGCAGGCCGCCACGACGTCCCTGCTGTGGCGCAACCTCGTCACCGAGGCGGCCGGGCCCGCCGCCGAGGGGCGGGTGCTGGAGCTGGTCCCGAAGCCGGGCGCGCCCCGGCTGACGCTGCGGCTGCGGGCCCCCGTGGACCTGGGCGGCACCGGGAAGGCGGGGCTGAGCGCCTGGTCGGCGCTCGCGCGGTGACCGCCTGGACGGCCTAGGCCGCCGTCGGGGTCCGGTACCCGGGGCTGGTGGTGAGGGTGGTCATGCGGGTGGCGATGGTGGTGGCGGGGCTGCGGGGGAGGCGGTCCGCGATGAGGCCGTCGGCGAGGAAGAGGACCTGGTCGGCGTGGGCGGCGGCGGCCGGGTCGTGGGTGACCATGACGACGGTGGCCCCGAGGGAGTCGACGGCGTCCCGGAGCAGTCCGAGCACCTCGGACGCGGTGGTGGTGTCGAGGGCGCCGGTGGGCTCGTCGGCGAAGACCACGTCGGGCCGGGTGACCAGGGCCCGGGCGATCGCGACGCGCTGCTGCTGGCCGCCGGAGAGTTCGGCGGGGCGGCGTCGGCCCTTGCCCTCCAGGCCGACGCGGGCCAGCAGTTCCGCGGCGCGGGCCCGGTCCTGGCGGATGCCGCCGAGGCGCATCGGGAGCAGCACGTTCTGCTCGACGGTCAGCGCGGGCATCAGGTTGAAGGCCTGGAAGACGAAGCCGAGGCGGCTGCGGCGCAGTTCGGTCAGTTCGTTCTCGTTCATGCCGGTGAGTTCGGTGCCGCCGAGGCGTACGGAGCCCTCGGTGGGCAGGTCGAGGCCGGCGGCGCACTGGAGGAAGGTGGACTTGCCGGAGCCGGAGGGGCCCATCACGGCGGTGAAGCTGCCGCGCGGGAGGGCGACGTCGATGCCGCGCAGGGCGTGGACGAGGGTGGCGCCGCGCCCGTAGGAGCGCCGTACGCCGCGCAGCTCGACGGCGTACGCCGTGCCCGTGCCCGTGCCCGCCGAGCGGTGATCGGTGCCCTCGGACTCGTGCCGCCTGTTGCGCCGGAACCCCATGGTGTGCCGCCTTCCTGCCGGAGCCGTTGTCGTCATCGACGCTACGGATCACCGCGGGGCCGCGGCCATGGTGCGGCCCGGCCGACGGCGGGTGGGGTAAACCCCACCCCCTCAGGGCGAGCGGCGGATGAGGAGCAGGGCGCGGTCGTCGTTGACGTCCTTGGCGACCTTTTCGATCAGGTGCCAGGCGGCGCCCTCCCAGCCGGCGGCGACGTAGCGGTCGGCTTCGCCGGTGAGCCGGTCCATGCCCTCGCTGATCTCGCGGTCGGCGGTCTCGACGAGGCCGTCGGTGAAGAGCATCAGGACGTCGCCGCGCCGCAGGTTGCCGCGGGCGGGTTCGAATTCGGCTCCGTCGTAGACGCCGAGGAGGGGGCCCTCGCCGGAGACCTCCTGCCAGCGGCCGGTGCCGGCGGAGAGCTGGAGGGCGGGGAGGTGTCCGGCGGAGAGGAGTTCGTAGTCGCCGGTCTCCAGGTCGAGGACGAGGTGGATGGAGGTGGCGAAGCCCTCGTCCCAGTCCTGGCGCAGGAGGTAGCCGTTGGCGGCGGGCAGGAAGCCGTGCGGGGGCAGGGCGCCGAGGAGGCCGCCGAAGGCGCCGGAGAGCAGCAGGGCGCGGGAGCCTGCTTCCATGCCCTTGCCGGAGACGTCGGTGAGGACGATCTCCAGGGTGCGGCCGCCGTTGGTGCGGGCGGCGACGACGAAGTCCCCGGAGAAGGACTGGCCGCCGGCGGGGCGCAGGGCCATCTCGCGGTGCCAGCCGCGCGGCAGGGCGGGCAGCTTGCTCTGGACCCGGATGCGTTCGCGCAGGTCGAAGAGCATGGTGCCGCCGCGCCGCCAGGGCACGCCGACGCGGCTGCGGAACTGGGCGATGACCAGTCCGAAGAACCCGCAGGCGGCCACCACGAGCACGGTGCCCGGGGTGACCCGGGCGGGTCCCTGGGTGTACGGGCCGAGGACCAGCGCCTCGACGATCAGGGCGGTCGCGGAGGCGGCGTAGAGGGCGAGCAGGCTCGCGGGCCGCAGCAGCAGTCCGCCGGCCACGATGGGCAGGACCAGGGCGGCCGGGGAGAACCAGACGGGCAGCAGCAGGGTTCCCCAGGCGAGCGCGGGGATGGTCAGGAGGAGGCCCGCGAAGGCCAGCCAGTCGGAGGCGTCGCCGCGGAAGTAGTCGACGGCTGATTTGCGCAGGGCGGTGCGGGCCCGGTGCGACAGCATGCGCGTCCGGGCCATGAGCGTCTCCACGCGTGCTCGGGCCATTGCTTCGGGACCTTATCCATCCCGGCTGTGTGTGCGCAGGGGTACCCCCGGACCGCGGGCCCGGGCAGGGGGTCGAAAACATTTCGACCGGGGCGGATTGCCCTGGTAGGGATGGGGCCATGGCTCTTGATACGCGGGTTTTGCAGGGTGATGAGTGGGATGTCTGGTACGACCAGCTGGAACTGGCGTTCGGTGGCGTGCCCGAGTCTCCGGAGGAGCGGCAGCTCTACCGCTCCCTGACGGAGCTGGAGCGTTCGCTGGGGGTCTGGGACGGGGAGACCTGCGTCGGCACGGCCGGCGCCTTCAGCTTCCGGCTCTCCGTCCCCGGCGCGGCGGTGGTCCCGGCGGCCGGCGTGACGATGGTGAGCGTGGCCCCCACGCACCGCAGGCGCGGGGTGCTCACCTCGATGATGCGCCGCCAGTTGGACGACATCCGGGCGGGTGGTGAGTCCCTCGCCGTGCTGACGGCCTCCGAGCCGGAGATCTACGGCCGCTTCGGCTACGGCACCGGCGCCTATGCCCTGTCCGTGGACATCGACACCACCCGCGTACGGCTCTCCGTGCCGCCGGGGACGGACGAGGTGCGGCTGCGCCTGGCCGACCTGGAGAAGTCCCTCGCGGACTGCGAGCGGGTCTACGCGGCGCTGGTCCCGGCCCGGCCGGGGATGCCGGCCCGCCGGCCCGGGTGGGAGCGGCAGGGCCTGCTGGATCCGGAGTCGGGGCGGTCGGGGGCCTCGCCGCTGAAGTGTGTGGTGGCCGAGGGGCCGGACGGGGAGGTCGTCGGCTACGCCCGCTACCGGGTCAAGCCGGACTGGGAGCGGAGCGGCTCGGACGGCAAGGTGCAGGTGTCGGAGCTGGACGCGCTGCACCCGGCGGCGTACGCGGCGCTGTGGCGCTACGTCTTCGGGATCGACCTGACCTGGCACGTGCAGGCGTACGGGCGGCCGGTGGACGATCCGCTGCTGCACCTGGCCAGTGACGTCCGCCGGGTGCGGCCGCGACACCGGGACGCGCTGCACGTACGGCTGGTGGATCTGCCGGCGGCGCTGTCGGCGCGGTCCTACGGGGCGCCGCTGGACGTGGTCCTGGAGGTCGAGGACGCCTTCTGCCCGTGGAACGCGGGCCGGTGGCGGCTCACGGCCGGGGCCGACGGGGCCGTGCGGTGCGAGCGGACCGGGGACGCGGCGGAGCTGGAGCTGTCGGTGCGGGAGCTGGGCTCGGCGTACCTGGGCGGGGTCACCCTGACCTCCCTGGCGACGGCGGGCCGGGTGCGCGAGCTGCGCCCGGGCGCGCTGCGGGAGGCCTCGCGGGCCTTCGCCGGGGACGTGGCGCCCTGGCTTCCGCACGGGTTCTAGCCGCCCCGGACGGCCGCGGGGCCGAAGGCCTCCGACCTGGGCGAGGCCGGTCGGCGCCGCCGCCGGTGGGGTGGCGGTCCCTGGTTCCGCGCGGCTAGCGCCGCTGGCAGGTGGGGCACCAGAAGAGGTTGCGGGCGGCGAGGTCGGCGGTGCGGATCTCGCCCCCGCAGAGGTGGCAGGGCATGTTCGCCCGGCGGTAGACGTACACCTCGCCGCCGTGGTCGTCGACCCTCGGGGGGCGGCCCATGGCCTCGGGGAGGTGCTCGTCGCGGACGGTGTCGATGCGGTTGTGGCGGACGCCCTCGCGCATGAGGGCCGCCAGGTCGGCCCACATGGCGTCCCATTCGGCGCGGGTGAGGTCCTTGCCCTGCCGGTAGGGGTCGATGCCGTGCCGGAAGAGGACCTCGGCGCGGTAGACGTTGCCGATGCCCGCGACGACCTTCTGGTCCATGAGCAGGGCGGCGACGGTGGTGCGGGAGCGGGAGATCCGCTTCCAGGCGCGGTCCGGGTCGTCGGCGGGGCGCAGCGGGTCGGGGCCGAGGCGGTCGTGCACGGCCTTCTTCTCGCCCTCGCCGATCAGCGCGCAGGCGGTGGGGCCGCGCAGGTCGGCGTAGTGCTCGTCGCTCAGCAGGCGCAGCCGGACGGTGTCGGTGGCCGGCGGGGCGGGGGCGGGGCCGAAGCCGAGCTTGCCGAAGAGGCCGAGGTGGATGTGGATCCAGGCGTCGCCGAGCTCCAGGAAGAGGTGCTTGCCGTGGGCCTCGGCGCTCTCCAGCGTGCGGCCGTCGAGCAGGGCGGCGCTCTCGGTGAAGCGGCCCTGGGGGCTGCTGACGCGTACGGGCCGCCCGGCGAACCGCTCGGTGTGGTCCTGGGCGAGGCGGTGGATCGTATGCCCCTCGGGCACGGCGGCGCTCCTGTGTGCGGTCATGACGGTGCCGCCGGACTTCCGTCCGGCGGCACGGGTGTCCTACTGGTCCTGCGGGTGGTGGGCCGGGATCGGGGGGAGCTCGCCGGTCCGCTCGTACGCCGACAGCATGTCGATGCGGCGGGTGTGGCGCTCCTCGTTCGAGTACGGGGTGCTCAGGAAGGCCTCGACGAAGGAGACGACCTCGTCCTGGGTGTGCATCCGGCCGCCGACGGAGATGACGTTGGCGTTGTTGTGCTCGCGGCCCAGCTCGGCGGTCTGGACGCTCCACGCCAGGACGGCGCGGATGCCCTTCACCTTGTTGGCGGCGATCTGCTCGCCGTTGCCGGAGCCGCCGATCACGATGCCGAGGCTGTCGGCGTCCGCGGCGGTCTTCTCCGCGGCGCGCAGGCAGAACGGCGGGTAGTCGTCCACCGCGTCGTAGATGTGGGGCCCGCAGTCGACGGGCTCGTGGCCGTTGTTCTTGAGCCAGTCCACCAGGTGGTTCTTGAGCTCAAAGCCGGCATGGTCGGATCCGAGGTACACGCGCATGCCACGAGTGTGTCACGAGCGCGCCCGGCGGCCCGCAGGGGGTGTCGCGTAAATCACTTCTAAACCTCAAGTAAAGCCCAAGAACCCAGACGGGACGGGTCGGGACCTTGGTCCCGGACTTTGAGCCCTGGGCAACCATCGGAATTAGGTCTTCCGTACTGGCCGGAAGTCGGGTTTGAATGCCGGGGCTCGTAACCCGAGAAACCCTAAGGAATCGTCCATGAGCTCCACGACGACCCTTCAGAAGGCAGGCGACCCCACCGGTGACTCCGGTTCCGCCCAGCCCTCCGACGGTCTGAAGGCCGGTCTCAAGAACCGCCACCTGTCCATGATCGCCATTGGCGGCGTCATCGGCGCCGGCCTCTTCGTCGGTTCCGGCGGCGGCATCGCCAAGGCCGGCCCCGCCATCCTCCTGTCGTACCTCCTCGTCGGCGCCATGGTCGTCTTCGTGATGCGGATGCTGGGCGAGATGGCCGCCGCGAGCCCGAACTCGGGTTCCTTCTCCGCCTACGCCGACCGGGCGCTGGGCCGCTGGGCCGGTTTCTCCATCGGCTGGCTGTACTGGTTCTTCTGGGTCGTCGTGCTGGCCGTGGAGGCCACCGCCGGCGCGAAGATCCTCGAGGGCTGGATCCCGGCCGTCCCGCAGTGGGGCTGGGCACTGATCGTCATGGTCGTGCTGACCGTCACCAACCTCGGCTCGGTCGCCTCGTACGGCGAGTTCGAGTTCTGGTTCGCGGGCATCAAGGTCGTCGCCATCGGCGGCTTCGTGATCGTCGGCATGCTCGCCGTCTTCGGCGTGCTGCCGGGCTCGGACAACCCGGGCGCGGGCTTCGCGCACCTCACGGACACCGGCGGGTTCATGCCGGGCGGGTGGGGCTCGGTCCTCACCGGTGTGCTGATGGTCGTCTTCTCCTTCATGGGCAGCGAGATCGTCACCCTGGCCGCCGGCGAGTCCGAGGACCCGCGCCGCGCCGTCACCAAGGCGACCAACTCGGTGATCTGGCGCATCGGCGTCTTCTACTTGGGCTCGATCTTCATCGTGCTCACGCTGCTGCCGTGGAACGACAAGTCGATCGTCGACAAGGGCTCGTACGTCGCCGCCCTCGACTCGATCGGCATCGCGCACGCCGGCCAGATCATGAACGTGATCGTCCTGACGGCCGTGCTGTCCTGCCTGAACTCGGGCCTGTACACGGCCTCGCGCATGGCCTTCTCGCTGGGCGAGCGCGGTGACGCGCCGAAGGCCTTCGCCAAGGTCTCCAAGAAGGGCGTCCCGGCGGTCGCGATCCTGGGCTCCGTGGTCTTCGGCTTCGCCGCCGTCTACTTCAACTACGCCTTCCCGGACACGATCTTCAGCTTCCTGCTGAACTCCTCGGGTGCCATCGCGCTCTTCGTGTGGCTGGTGATCTGCTTCACCCAGCTGCGGATGCGCGGGATCCTGATGCGCGAGGCGCCGGAGAAGGTCACCGTGAAGATGTGGCTCTTCCCGTACCTGACCTGGGCCACCGCCGCGATGATCACCTTCGTCCTGGGCTACATGGTCTACGACAAGGACAACCGCGAGACGGTGCTCCTCTCCCTGCTGGTCGCGGCCGTCGTGCTCGTGATCGGCGTGGTCCGCGACCGGCTGCGTCGCCGGGCCGCCGCCACTGCCGCCGCGTAGCGGCCGCACGAACGACAGCGGCCCCGGACCACTCCGTCGTGGTCCGGGGCCGCTGTTCGTGCGTGGTCAGCCGCGGTGGCCCGCCAGCTGCCAGGCTGCGGGCAGCAGGCCCATCGCCAGGGCGGCCTTGAGGGCGTCGCCGATGAGGAACGGGACGAGTCCGGCGGCGACGGCCGCGCCGAGCGACATCCCGGTGACGGCCATCAGGTACGGCACGCCCACCGCGTAGATCACCGCGGAGCCGAGCACCATCGTGCCCGCCGTACGCAGGACCGAGCGGTCGGCGCCGCGCCGCGCGAGGGCGCCGACGAGGCCGGCCGCGAGCAGCATGCCGAGCACGTAGCCGAAGGAGGCGCCGCCCGCGCCCGAGGTGCCGCCCGCGAACCAGGGCAGGCCGGCCGCGCCGGCCAGCGCGTACAGGGCGAGCGCGAGGAAGCCGCGCCGGGCGCCGAGGGCGGTGCCCACCAGCAGGGCCGCGAAGGTCTGGCCGGTGACCGGGACGGGCGAGCCCGGGACCGGTACGGCGATCTGCGCGGCGAGGCCGGTGAGCGCGGCGCCGCCCGCGACGAGGGTGATGTCGCGGACCCGGCTCGCGGGCAGCAGGTCGGCGAGGACGGCGCCGGGCCGGAGGGAGACGGAAGCAGTGCTCATCGGGGGCTCCGCGAGGTGGTGATCGACAGGACACCGCGAGGCTAGTGCGCGCCGCCGCGCCGACCCACCGTCGGCCGGGACAAAGCCCGACTGCCCGGTTTGGTGGGGACCGGACAAAGGTCTGGACTTACACCCGAGTTGACGTGATCCGTATCACGGCCCATCTTCTACGACACGCCCTTTTTGCTCCTGCGGTCGTCCTCCAGTGAGACTGTAGGTTCCCGCCAATCCCTTGTGCAGCCCCCAGCGCCGCTTGGCCGACCGAGAGTACGAGCACCCCTCATGCGCGACCGCCTGCCCGATCCACCCTCCCTCGACTCCGCCCTCCCGCCGGAGCCCCTGAGCCACGGCCTCAAGCAGCGCCACCTGACCATGCTCGGCCTCGGCGGCGTGATCGGCGCCGGGCTCTTCGTCGGCTCCGGCGCGGGCATCGGCATCGCCGGTCCGGCGATCATCTGCTCGTACCTGCTCGCGGGCGTGCTCGCGATGCTCGTGATGCGCGCGCTGGGCGAGATGTCGGCGGCGATGCCCGCCTCCGGTTCGTTCTCCGTGTACGCGGAGAAGGCACTGGGGCGCTGGGCCGGTTTCTCGGCGGGCTGGCTGTACTGGTTCCTGCTGGTCGTGGTGCTGGCCGTGGAGGCGACCGGCGCCGCGAAGATCGCGAACGGCTGGGTGCCCTCGGTCGACCAGTGGGTGTGGGTGCTCCTGTTCATGGTGGTCTTCACCGTGAGCAACCTGGCCGCCGTGAAGAACTTCGGCGAGTTCGAGTTCTGGTTCGCCGCCCTCAAGGTCGGCGCGATCGTGCTGTTCCTGATCCTGGGCACGCTGGCGGTCTTCGGCCTGCTGCCCGACACCCATCCGGTCGGCATGGCCAACCTCACCGGCCACGGGGGCTTCTTCCCCCAGGGCTTCGGCGGGGTGGTCGCCGGCATGCTCGCCGTCGTCTTCGCCTTCGGCGGCCTGGAGGTCGTCACCATCGCGGCCGCCGAGTCGGACGACCCGGCCCGCTCGGTGGCCCGCGCGGTGCGCAGCGCGGTGTGGCGCATCCTCTTCTTCTACGTCGGCTCGATGCTGGTCATCGTGACCCTGCTGCCGTGGGACTCGCTGGAGCCGGGGCAGAGCCCGTACGTGGCGGTCCTCGACTCCATCGGGATCCCGGCGGCCGGTCAGATCATGAACATCGTGGTGTTCGTGGCGCTGCTGTCGGCGCTGAACGCGAACCTCTACGGTTCCTCGCGCATGGTGTTCTCGCTGGCCGAGCGGGGCGAGGCGCCGAAGTCGCTGCTGAAGGTCTCGGGCGGCGGGGTGCCGCGGCGGGCGGTGTTCGCCTCGGTGGCCTTCGGCTTCGTGTCGGTGGTGCTGAACCTGCTGTGGCCGGACACGGTATTCCTCTACATGCTCAACGCGGTCGGCGCGGTGCTGCTGTTCGTGTGGGCGCTGATCGCGGTCTCGCAGCTGCGGCTGCGGCGGATCCTGGAGCGGGACATGCCGGAGCGCCTGACGCTGCGGATGTGGCTGTTCCCGTACCTGACGTGGGCCGCGCTGCTGGGGATGGCGGCGGTGCTGGTGCTGATGCTGTTCGACGACTCCGCGCGGCCGCAGCTGCTGTGGTCCTCCGGGGCGGCGGCGGCGGTCCTGCTGGTGGCGTGGATCCGGGAGGTCCGGGCCCGCCGGGCCTGAGGCCTCCGAGCCCACTGCCTGCTGTCTCCCGCTGCCCACTGTCCGGATATTGGACACGGAATGTTCGATAACCGGACGGTGGGCAGTATGGCTCCATGAGCCAGAGCACCATCACACCCCCCGAACAGCAGCACGGCACGGCGGCGCCGGCCGGCGGCGGGTCCCCCCTCGGCAGCGGCCTCAAGCAGCGCCACCTCTCGATGATCGCCCTCGGCGGGGTCATCGGCGCCGGCCTCTTCGTCGGCTCGGGAGCGGGCATCGCGGCCGCGGGTCCCTCGATCGTGCTCGCGTACGCCGCCTCCGGGCTGCTGGTGATGTTCGTGATGCGGATGCTCGGCGAGATGTCCGCCGCCAACCCCGCCTCCGGCTCCTTCTCCGTGCACGCCGACCGGGCCATCGGCCCCTGGGCCGGCTTCACCGCGGGCTGGATGTTCTGGACCCTGCTGTGCGTGGGCGTGGCCATCGAGGCGATCGGCGCGGCGCACATCATGACGGGCTGGTTCCCGGGCACCCCCTCGTGGATGTGGGTGCTGGCCTTCATGGCGCTGTTCTGCGGCAGCAACCTGGCCGCCGTCTCCCACTTCGGGGAGTTCGAGTTCTGGTTCGCCGCCCTCAAGATCGGCGCCATCGCGCTCTTCCTGGGCCTGGGCGTCCTCGCCGTCCTCGGCCTGCTGCCCGGCACCTCCTCCCCCGGCGCCGCGAACCTGGCGCACGACGGCGGCTTCCTGCCCAACGGGGTCGACGGCCTGCTGGTCGGCCTGCTCGCCTCGGTCGTCGCGTACGGCGGCCTGGAGACGGTGACGATCGCCGCCGCCGAGTCCGACGACCCGGTCAAGGGCGTGGCCAAGGCCGTGCGGGCCACCATGTGGCGGATCGCGATCGTCTACGTCGGCTCGATGCTGGTCATCGTCACCCTGCTGCCCTGGAACGACCCGGCCGTCACCGCGCAGGGCCCGTACGCGGCGACCCTCGACCACCTGGGCATCCCGGCCGCCGGCCAGATCATGAACGTGGTCATCCTGATCGCCCTGCTGTCCGCGATGAACGCCAACATCTACGGCTCCTCGCGCATGGCCTACTCCCTGGTCTCCCGGGGGCAGGGCCCCAAGGCGCTGGGCAAGGTCAGCGGCCGGGTGCCGCGCCGGGCCGTCCTGGCCTCCTCGGGCTTCGGGTTCGTCACCGTGCTGCTGTCGTACTGGTACCCGGACACCCTCTTCGCCTGGCTGCTGAACATGGTCGGCGGGGTCATCCTCATCGTCTGGGGCTTCATCGCGGTCTCCCAGTTCGTGCTGCGCCGGCGCCTGGAGCGCGAGGCCCCCGAGAAACTGGTCGTGAAGATGTGGGGCTTCCCGTACCTGACCTGGGTGGCGCTGGCCGGCGTCGCCGGGGTGCTGGTGCTGATGGCCGCGGACGAGGACACCCGGGTCCAGGTCGTCTTCACCGGCGGGCTGACCCTGGCCCTCGCCGTGACCGGGTACGTCATGCAGCGCCGGGCGGCGGCGGCCACCGAAAGCTCCCGTTCGCTGTAACACCCCACGGCGAACGGAACGTCAGAGGCCGGGCCCATGCGAGCGCATGGGCCCGGCCTCGGGCGTTTCCGGGGTGCCTCCAGGAGAGGTGACCCTTACTCGAACACAGGAATAGATGCTGCTAGCGTGCAGTTGCGCATTAATTGCAATAAGCGATTGGCACGCCGAGGGGACCGGACACACGCATGGCCATCTACACGCTTCCTGAGCTTCCGTACGACTACGCGGCGCTGGAGCCGGTGATCAACCCGCAGATCATCGAGCTGCACCACGACAAGCACCACGCGGCCTACGTCGCGGGCGCCAACACCACGCTGGAGCAGCTGGCGGAGGCGCGCGACAAGGAGAACTGGGGCGCGCTCAACGGCCTCGAGAAGAACCTCGCGTTCCACCTCTCCGGCCACATCCTGCACAGCATCTACTGGCACAACATGGCCAGCCCGAAGACCGGTGAGGGCGGCGGGATCCCGGACGAGAAGGACGGCCTGGGCGAGCTCCCGGCCGCGATCACCGAGTCCTTCGGCTCCTTCGCCGCCTTCAAGAAGCAGCTGACCTTCGCGTCCTCCGCCACGCAGGGCTCCGGCTGGGGCGTGCTCGCGTACGAGCCCATCAGCGGCCGTCTGATCGTCGAGCAGGTCTACGACCACCAGGGCAACGTGGGCCAGGCCTCGGTGCCGGTCCTCGTCTTCGACGCCTGGGAGCACGCCTTCTACCTCCAGTACAAGAACCAGAAGGTGGACTTCATCGAGGCCATGTGGAACGTCGTCAACTGGCAGGACGTGGCCAGGCGCTACGCCGACGCCAAGGCGAACACCCCGCTGCTGATCCCCGCCAAGGGCTGACCGGCACCGCCGAGCTGTCCGCCTCGTGATCGTCTTCTCAACCTTCACCGGCGGGCATTTCCACCGCAGGGCCCCCGCGAGGACGTGACTCGCGGGGGCCCTGCGCGTTGTCGTCCGGTATCGAGGGTTACTCGAAGCTGGGGCCCTTGTCGCGGGTCCGCTTGATCTCGAAGAAGCCCGGGGTGGAGGCGACGAGCAGGGTGCCGTCCCAGAGCCTGGCGGCGTCCTCACCGCGGGGGGTCGGGGTGACGACCGGGCCGAAGAAGGCCACGTCCTCGCCGTTCGAACCGGGCACGGAGATGACCGGGGTGCCGACCTCCTGGCCGACCCGCTCGATGCCGTCGTTGTGGGAGGCGCGCAGCTCCGCGTCGAAGGTGTCGGTGGTGCCGTACTTGGCGAGCTCCACCGGCAGGCCGACCTCGGCCAGGGCCTCTTCGATGACCTCGCGGGTGTTGCCGCGGCCCTCGTTGTGGATGCGGGTGCCGAGCGCGGTGTACAGCTTGCCGGTGATCTCCTTGCCGAACTTCTGCTCGGCGGCGGTGACCACGCGGACCGGGATCCAGGCCTCGGGCCCGAGCAGCTTGCGGTAGGACTCCGGCAGCTCGTCGAGCTTGTTCTCGTTGAGCACGCCCAGGCTCATCACGTGCCAGCGGACCTCGATGTCGCGGAGCTTCTCGACCTCCAGGACCCAACGGGACGTCATCCACGCCCAGGGGCAGAGCGGGTCGAACCAGAAGTCGACCGGGGTCTTCTCGCGCGCCTGCGTGTCGGCCATGTCTCTCCTCGTATCAGCTAAGGCGTTGCTCATCACATCCCCATCGCCAACCGGTCCGGGGCCGCGCGCATTCCCCCATGGGAAGATTCGAGCCGAAAACGCGATCACGCACGAAGGAGTGCACGTGCCCGGTGAGAACCTTTCCCGCGACGAGGCCCACGAGAGGGCCGAACTGCTGTCCGTCGACGGGTACGAGGTGGTCCTCGACCTGAGGTCCGCGGTGGAGGAGGCCGAACCGGCCGAGGGCCCCCGGACCTTCCGCTCGGTCACCACCCTGCGCTTCCGGGCCGCCGTCCCCGGCGCCTCCTCCTTCGCCGACCTGATCGCGCCCTCCGTGAACTCGGTCACGCTCAACGGCCGCGCGCTGGACCCGGCCGAGGTCTTCGACGGGTCGCGGATCGCCCTGGACGGCCTCGCCGCCGAGAACGTCCTCGTGGTCGACGCGAACTGCGCGTACAGCCGGACCGGCGAGGGCATGCACCGCTTCGTCGACCCGGAGGACGGCGAGGTCTACCTCTACACCCAGTACGAGCCGGCGGACGCCCGGCGGGTGTACGCGAACTTCGAGCAGCCCGACCTGAAGGCCCCCTACCGCTTCGAGGTGACCGCACCCGAGGGCTGGCAGGTGTGGAGCAACGGCGTGGAGGAGTCCCGCGAGGGGCTGACCCGGCGCTTCGCCGAGACCGCGCCCATCTCCACGTACATCACCTGCGTGGTGGCGGGTCCGTACCACTACGTGACGGACACCTACACGCGCGGGGACCTGACGATCCCGCTGGGTGCGATGTGCCGCAAGGGGCTGGCGAAGCACTTCGACGCGGACGACGTCTTCCTCATCACCAAGCAGGGCTTCGACCTCTTCCACGAGATCTTCGACTACCCGTACCCCTTCGGGAAGTACGACCAGGCCTTCGTGCCGGAGTACAACCTGGGCGCGATGGAGAACCCGGGGATGGTGACCTTCAAGGAGGAGTACATCTTCCGCGGGAAGGTCACTCAGGCCTCGTACGAGCGGCGTTCGAACACCATCCTGCACGAGATGGCGCACATGTGGTTCGGCGACCTGGTCACCATGAAGTGGTGGGACGACCTGTGGCTGAAGGAGTCCTTCGCGGACTTCATGGGCTCCTTCGGCCTGGTGGAGGCCACCCGCTTCGACCAGGCGTGGGTCAGCTTCGCCAACAGCCGCAAGGCGTGGGCCTACCGGGCCGACCAGCTGCCCTCCACGCACCCGGTCACGGCCGACATCCGCGACCTGGAGGCCGCGAAGCTGAACTTCGACGGGATCACGTACGCCAAGGGCGCGGCCGTGCTCAAGCAGCTCGTCGCGTACGTGGGGCGGGAGGCGTTCCTGGAGGGCGCGCGGCGCTACTTCAAGGCGCACGCCTACGGGAACACCACCCTCGACGACCTGCTGTCGGTGCTCGGCGAGGTATCCGGGCGGGACATGGCCGAATGGTCGCGGGCCTGGCTGCAGACGGCGGGCGTGAACGCGCTGACGCCGGCGGTGACGTACGACGCCGACGGGCGCGTGACGGAGCTGGCGGTCCTCCAGGAGGGTGACGAGCTGCGGCCGCACCGGGTCGCGGTCGGCCTGTACCGGCTGGAGGCCGACGGCGCCCTGGTCCGCTACGCGCGGGCCGAGGCGGACGTGGCGGGCGCGCGGACCGTGGTCGCCGAGCTGGCGGGGGCCGAGCGGCCCGCGCTGGTCCTGGTCAACGACGAGGACCTCACGTACTGCAAGATCCGCTTCGACGAGGGCTCCCTGGAGACCCTGCGCGGCCACCTGGGCGGTCTGACGGACCCGCTGGCCCGGGCCCTGTGCTGGTCGGCCCTGTGGAACCTGACGCGGGACGCCCTGATGCCGGCCCGGGACTTCCTGTCGCTGTTCCTGGCCCACGCGGGCCGGGAGAGCGACGTCGGCGTGCTCCAGATGCTGCACGCGCAGGCGCTGACCGCGGTCACCCGCTACGCGGCGCCCGAGCGGCGCGAGGCGAGCGGACGGGAGCTGGCGGCGGGCGCCCTGCGCGAGCTGCGGGTGGCCGAGCCGGGCTCGGAGAGCCAGCTGACCTGGGCCCGTTTCCTCGCCGCGAGCGCCTCCTCGGAGGGTGACTTCCAGCTGCTGCTGGGCCTGCTGGAAGGTTCGGCGCGGATCGACGGCCTGGACGTCGACCAGGAGCTGCGCTGGGACTTCCTGCTGCCGCTGGTGGCGCACGGGGCCGCGGACGAGGACGCGATCGGCGCCGAACTGGCGCGCGACGACACGGCGTCGGGCAAGCGGCACCAGGTGCGCTGCCTGGCGGCGCGGCCGTCGGCGGCGGTCAAGGACCAGGCGTGGGCGGCGGTGGTCGCGTCGGACACCCTGTCGAACGCGCTGGTCGAGGCCACCATCGACGGGATGCAGCAGCCCTCACAGCGGGAGCTGCTGGCGGCGTACGCCGGACGCTACTTCGAGGTGATCGAGGGGATCTGGGCGGACCGGTCGATCCAGATCGGGATCGACGTGGTGAAGGGCATGTACCCCTCGCTCCAGGACTCCCCGGCCACGCTGGAGGCCACGGACGCCTGGCTCGCCGCCCGCCCGGACGCGGCTCCGGCCCTGCGCCGCCTGGTCCTGGAGTCCCGCGACGACCTGGCCCGCGCCCTGCGCGCCCAGGCCCGCGACGCCTCCTGACCCACCCGGGTCCGTACCGACGGCGGGGCTGGACGCGGTCCAGCCCCGCCGTCGTACGAGAGGCCCGGCCGGCCCCCGGCAAGGGCACTCCATCGGCAGTCGAACGCCCGTACTTTAGCCCCAGCTTGTCCGCATTTGTCGACGAGCTTGTAACAGGCGTTAGCAAGGCCATGGCCTGAGGGAATCACCGCGTCATGAACCAGAACGCACCCCTCCCCCTCGCCCACCTCACCGCCAGCCGCCCCCGCGTGCTGACCGTCGCCCAGCTCCGCGAGCACGGCGTCAGCGCCTCCGAGGCCGCCGGGCGGCCCTGGCAGCAGGTGCTGCCCGGGGTGTTCCTGCTCCACACCGGACCCGCGACCAGCGAGGAGCGGCTGCACGCCGCCCTGCTGTACGCCGGCCGGCGCGGCGCCGGCGAGGTCATGATCACCGGGCTGGCCGCGCTCGCGCTCTACCGGTTCTCCGCCGCCCCCGCCCTGCTCGCGCTCTCGCACATCGACGTGCTCGTCCCGAACACCCGTCGGCTGCGCTCCACCGGCGACGTGCGCATCGTCCGCGCCCACACCCCGCCCCGCCCCCTCGAGGTGACCGGGCTGCCCGTGGCCCCGGTGGCCCGCACCGTCGCCGACGCCGTGGCCCAGCTCTCCGACGCCGGGACGGTGCGCCGCATCCTCAGCGAGGCCGTCCGCGCCGGGCACTGCGAACCGGCCGCCGTCGTACGGGAGCTGACCGTGGCCCGGCTGCTGAACCGGCCGCACGTCGTCGACGCCGTCGAGGCCCTGCTCGCCGAGGGCCGGGCCATCGCGGAGGACCGGCTGTACCAGCTCGTACGGGGCTACGAGCTCCCCGAGCCCGTCTGGAACGTCGACCTGCGGCTGCCCGGCGGCCCACACCTGGGCGGGGTGGACGCGTACTGGCCCGAGCAGGCCGTCGCCGTCGAGATCGACACCCGGGCCCCCCGCCAGGGCGAGGACGAGGACTGGTCGGAGGCCGTCCGCAAGCGCGAGACGCTGGAGCGCCTCGGGGTGACCGTCCTGCACCTGACCCCCCGCAAGCTGCGCGACTGGCCCGAGCAGCAGGCCGCGGTCGTCCGGACCGCCCTGACGGCTTCCGTCGACCGCGAGCCCGCCGCCTACCTGGTCGTACTGCCCAGGTGACCCCCGGGCGACAGCGGCGGACTGGCCGGGGAGTACTCCGGAGCACTCCAGCGCAACCGCCCCGGATGCACGCCCTCCACCGCCGACTCCACGGTGAACCGCACCCACCGCTCCCCGTCCGCCCCGAACTCGGTCCGGGCCCGGCCGCTCAGCTGGAGCACCGCCCCGCTCTCCCAGTCCGGGAAGAGAAGCCCGGCCCGTTCGTCGGCGGCCAGGTTGCCGAGCGTCAGGAACATCGCGTTGCCCGCGTAGTCCGGCCAGAGCAGCTCGGTCGGCGAGAGCACCTCCACGAAGCCGGGCAGCCCGCCGCGGTGGCTGGCGTCGACGCCGTCCGCCTCCGCCGTGGTGGCGACGAAGAAGGTGTCGGCGGCGCGTACGGCCAGTTCCTGGCCGGGGGTGAGCCCGTGCCCGCGCCGTACGACGCCGGCCCCCTCGGGCAGCAGCTCCAGGGGCTGCCGCTTCTGCAGGTACTTGGGGCAGTTGGCGAAGACCTGTTCGGCCCGGACCGCGAATCCGCGACCGGTCGGCTCCAGGGTCCCGTTCAGCCGCATCCTGCGCCGGGTGCGCGGGTCGAGCGCGATGGTGCCGACCGGGGTCCCGGCCGCGGCCAGCGCGCCGGCGAGCGGATCGCCCTCCGGCAGTCCCCCGGCGACCGTGATCCGGTCCGGCCCGGTGGCCCGTACGAAGCCGGGCGGCCCGGTGAGCAGGGAGGCCCACATCCGCCCCGAGGCGTCGGCCGCGCCGACGACCAGGTGGGGCTGGAGGCCGAGGAAGGCCGCCGCGACGTCCTTGATCTGGGTACCGATCGAGCGGCCGACGTGGCCGGCGAGCTCGCGCACCCCGACCCGGTCCTGCACGGCCAGCGGGCCCGCGTGGTAGGCGCGGGGCACGAGTACCCCGTTCATTAGAAGAACCCGCAGGTCGGCGCGGACTCGGTGGGCGCGGGAGCCCCTTCGACGCCGGTCGGGACGGAGATCTCCAGGCGGGTCCCGTCCGGGTCGTGGAAGAAGATCCCGCCCGAGGCGGCGCCCTCGCCGTGGGCGACGACCCCCTCGTAGGCGAACTCCACGCCCAGGTCGCGCAGCCGCGCCTCGTACGCCCGGACCTCCTCGACGGCGCCCGCGGAGAGCGCCAGGTGGTGCAGTCCGGCCGAGGCGGGGACGTACGCGCCCGTCGCCTGCTGCCAGAGGGTGAGCACGAGCTCGCCGTCCTGGCCGAGGAAGGCGAAGCGGCGGTCCTCCTCCTTGCCCTCGCCCAGCACCTCGAAGCCGAGGGCGTCGCGGTAGAAGGCGAGCGAGCGCTCCAGGTCGGTGACGTTGAGGCCCACGTGCCCGGTGCGGAGCTTGCTGATGACGGTCGTCATGACGGGTTCCCTTCCCCGGAGGATTCCTTGCGTTCTAACCTTCTAAATCGAGATTAAGGGTTAGGCGCGAGGTCGTCAACCGCTCACGTAACCTTGAGGGGTTAGCGAACCGAGGAGACGGACATGACGGCGGCGGATCCACGACCCCTGACCGGGGAGCCGGTCTCGCTCGACCTGCTGAACACGCGCTGGATGCAGGACGGCGAACTGGTGGACCTCTTCGCCGGGGCCTTCGGGCTGACCCGGGTGGAGGGGCTCGCCCTGTGGCTGGGGAGCGCGGGCCTGGACGGCCGCTTCCGCGCCGACGCCGCGACCCTCGTCCACCTGCTGACCGCGCGGGAGTCCCTGGCGCGCGCCGTCGCCGACCCGGCCGACGCGAGCGCCCGCTCCCTGGTGGACGCCGTCCTGGAGCACGGCCGGATCCGGGCCACGCTCACCGCCGAAGGGCCCGGCGAGCGCGCCGAGTTCGCCGATCCCGCCTGGGGGCCGGCCTGGACGGCCGCCCGCGACTACCTCGGACTGCTGGGCGCGGCGCCCGACCGGATCCGCAAGTGCGCCTCCGAGACCTGCGTCCTGCGCTTCTACGACACCTCGCGCAACGGCACCCGGCGCTGGTGCTCGATGGCCGTCTGCGGCAACCGCGCCAAGGCCTCCCGGCACTACGCGCGCACGCGCGAGCGCTGAACGGTCGGAATCTGTCACACCGGGCGTGAGACGGACACCCGCTCCGCCTCCGAGTTGAGGCCGTTAAGTCGACAAGTCGACTCGCTACGCACCGCGATCTGCCCCGTCCTGCCCCGGGATGTTCCCACTGACGCATACCCCGACCTGGCGGGAATCCGCCATGTCAGGTCTCGGTCAATGACAACCCTCCCCAAACAGCTGTCACTTCGGCAAAGCTGACCGGTCATCCGGCACCGAATTCCGGACCGTATCTTTCACTTAGCCAGGGATGCTGATGACCCTCGACTCCCCCAGCTCCACCACCGGGGCGATACCCGGCGCCCGGCGCGCCGCCCGCGTCGCCGCGGCCGCGGGCCTGGTGGCCGCCCTCTGCGCCACCGGCGCCATGCCCGCCTTCGCGGCGGACGGCACCACCGCGCCCGCCACCCCGCCGGTCAAGTCGGCGGACCAGAAGCTCGGTTCGGCCGACGCCGAACTGCTCCAGGAGGCCAAGGCCAAGGGTGACGCGACCGTCACCGTCATGGTCGCGACCGCCCCCGGGCAGACCAAGCAGGTCGCCGACCAGCTCGTCGCCGTCCAGGGCGCCTCGGTGGGCCAGACGTACGACAAGCTCGGCTACGTCCGCGCCACCCTGCCGACCGACAAGGCCGAGGCCGCGCTGAAGTCGGCCGTCAAGCTCGACTCCGTGCACGGCATCGACCTGCGGCACGAGATCCAGCTGCCGGACCCGCGCCCCGACGCCCACCGCGAGGGCGGCACGGCCAAGAAGACCGCGGTCGAGACGTACGCGGCGCCGGACAAGAACACCCCGGCGAAGAACCCGTACAACCCGTCCTTCGAGACCGGCTCGGTCGACTTCGTCAAGAAGAACCCGAAGGCCGACGGCCGCGGCGTGACCATCGGCATCATGGACTCGGGCGTCGACGTCAGCCACCCCGCGCTGCAGAAGACCACCACCGGCGAGCGCAAGATCGTCGACTGGGTCACCGCGACCGACCCGATCACGGACAACGACGCGACCTGGCGCCCCCAGGTCACGCCCGTCACCTCCGCGGGCGGTTCCTTCACCGCCGGCGGCGCGAGCTGGAAGGCGCCCGAGGGCACCTACCAGTGGAGCCGCTTCACCGAGGCGATCACCGCCACCGGTGACATGAAGGGCGACGTCAACCGCGACGGCGACACCACCGACCGGTTCGGCCTGCTGTACGACCCGGTCGCCGGAACCGTCCGCGTCGACACCGACCAGGACAACGACTTCACGAACAACGAGCCGATGAAGCCGTACAAGGACGGCTACCAGATCGGCTGGTTCGGCACGGACAACCCGGCGACCGACGTCGCCGAGCGCATCCCGTTCGTGATCGAGATCCGCAAGGACGTCCCGATGGACCCGCTGGGCGGGGACTGGGTCGGCAAGAAGGTCGACTTCGTCAACGTCGGCATCATCGAGTCCGAGCACGGCACCCACGTCGCGGGCATCACCGCCGCCAACGGCCTCTTCGGCGGCCAGATGAACGGCCAGGCCCCGGGCGCCAAGCTGGTCTCCTCGCGCGCCTGCTCCTGGTCCGGCGGCTGCACCAACGTCGCGCTGACCGAGGGCATGATCGACCTCGTCGTCAACCGCGGCGTCGACATCGTCAACATGTCGATCGGCGGCCTGCCGGCGCTCAACGACGGCAACAACGCCCGCTCGGAGCTCTACAAGAACCTCATCGACACCTACGGTGTCCAGCTCGTCATCTCGGCGGGCAACGAGGGACCGGGCGTCAACACCATCGGCGACCCCGGCCTGGCCGACAAGGTCATCTCGGTGGGCGCGGCGGTCTCCAAGGACACCTGGGCCGCCAACTACGGCTCCGGCGTGAGCAAGAAGTACAACATGTTCCCGTTCTCCTCGCGCGGTCCGCGTGAGGACGGCGGCTTCACGCCGACCATCACCGCCCCCGGCGCGGCCATCAACACCATCCAGACCTGGCTGCCCGGCGCCCCCGTGAAGGAGGCCGGCTACACCCTGCCGGCCGGTTACGGCATGCTCCAGGGCACCTCGATGTCCTCGCCGCAGGCCGCGGGCGCGAGCGCGCTGCTCATCTCCGCCGCCAAGCAGAAGAACATCGCGCTGAAGCCGGCGGAGCTGCGCGTCGCGCTCACCAGCTCGGCGAAGAAGATCGACGACGTTCCGGCCCACGCACAGGGTGCCGGTCTGCTCAACGTCCCCGCCGCCTGGGAGGCCGTCCAGCGCGGCGCCAAGGCGGAGGAGTTCACCGTCAAGGCGCCGGTCGACACCGCGATCGACCAGTTCCTGAAGACCCCGGGCTTCGGCACCGGCGTCTACGACCGTGAGGGCGGCCTGAAGGTCGGCCAGAAGAAGGTCTACGACGTCGTCGTCACCCGCACCACCGGCGTCAAGTACGGCACCCGCCACAACCTGAGCTGGCGCAACAGCGACGGCTCCTTCAAGGTGGTCGGCGGCTACGACTACGTCACCCTGCCGCTGAACAAGCCCGTCACGATCAAGGTCGAGGCCAACGTCAAGTCGGCCGGCGTCCACAGCGGCATCCTGCAGCTCGACGACCCGACCACCGAGGGCATCGACAAGCAGATCCTGTCCACGGTCGTCGCCGCCACCCCGCTGGCGAAGCCGTCGTTCAAGCTGTCGGACACCTCCTCCGTCCAGCGCAACAGCCACAAGTCGTACTTCGTGACCGTCCCGCAGGGCGCGAAGACCCTCGAGGTCGCCCTCGGCGGTCTGAAGCCGGGCAGCCAGACGCGCTTCATCTCGATCCACCCGTACGGTGTGGGCGTCGAGGACAGCGCGACGACCCAGTGCTACCCGAACTACGACAACCCGGCGAACACCTGCCGCCCCGACCTGCGCTCGTACGCCGAGCCCACCCCGGGCGTCTGGGAGATCGAGGTCGAGTCGCGCCGTACGTCGCCGCTGCTCGACAACCCGTTCAAGCTCGACATCTCGGTCCTCGGCGCGGGCTTCGACCCGGCCGTCAAGGTCCTCCCCGAGGTCAAGCAGGGCACCCCGGCCCCGGTCCAGTGGACCATCAAGAACGAGGCCGCGGCCATCTCCGGCGGCAAGCTCCAGGGCGGCCCGCTCGGCAGCGCGAAGGTCGCCAAGCCGACCATCGCCGCCGGTGAGACCCACACCAGCGAGGTCACGATCGGCGAGGGCGTCTCCCGCCTCGACGTCGCGATCGGCAAGGTCTCCGACACGGGCGCCGACCTCGACCTCGAGGTCTACAAGGACGGCGTCAAGGTCGGCTCCTCCGCCGACGGCGACTCCGACGAGGCCGTGAGCCTGGCCAAGCCGGCCGCCGGCACCTACACCGTCAAGGTGATCGGCTACGCCGTCCCGTCCGGCTCCACCACGTACGACTACCGCGACGTGTACTTCTCGGCCGCCCTGGGCTCCGTCCAGGTCGACGAGGCCGCCGCGGTGAACCTCGCCACCGGCGCCTCGGCGCAGGTCAAGGCGAACGTCCTGGTCACCAGCGCGGCCCCCGAGGGCCGTCAGTTCTTCGGCCAGGTCCAGCTGCTCAACGCCCGCGGCACCGCCGCCGGCACCGGCAGCGTGCAGATCGAGAAGGTCCTGCCGTAGCGCGGGCCTAGCGTGAGACGGAAGGGGCGGTGCTCTCGCGAGCACCGCCCCTTCTGCTTTCCCCCCCGCCCCCCTCGGGCTACGGGCCTACTTCCCCAGCGACCGCAGGGACTCGGCGTAGGTGCCCACCGCGTGGGCGATCACGTCCAGGTTGGTGTCGAAGGCCTTGAGGTCGAGGTTCTTCAGGGTGTCCCCGGCGCCGTGGTAGTTCGGGTCGTACGGGGCGCCGGCCGTCCCGCCGTAGCGCTTGGCCTGCTCGGCGGTCTTGATGCCCTCGGCGCCCGTGAAGGTGCCGCCGGCCGGGATGCCGTTCGCGATGAACGGGCCGTAGTCGGAGCGGCCGTCGAAGTCGCTGCCCTCGTGCGGCTTGCCCTTCTTGTCGAGGAAGCCGTTGATCAGTGCCTCGATCTGCGCCGAGCCGGCCGGGCCCGCGCCCTCACCCGTCTTGTCGGAGTCGTCGCCGTCGTAGACGAACTGCGCCGGGTTCGGCGAGGCGATCATGTCGAAGTTCAGGTAGAGCGCGATGTCCTTCTTCTGCTGCTCGGACAGCTGCGCGACGTAGTGCTCGGAGCCCAGCAGGCCCAGCTCCTCCGCCGACCACCAGGCGAAGCGCACCTTGTTGGCGGGCTGCTTGCCCTTGCCCTTCTTGTTCGCGCCCTCCTCCGCGAGCTTGAGGGCCACCTCCAGCAGACCGGCCGATCCGGAGCCGTTGTCGTTGATGCCGGGGCCCTCCGGGACCGAGTCCAGGTGGGAGCCGACGGTCACCACGCGGTCGGCGCGGCCGCCGCGCGTCTCGGCGATCACGTTGCGGGTGGTCTTCTTCACGTGCTCCTGGTCCAGGTCGAGGCGCACCTTCACCTCGCCCTTGGCGGCGGCCGCGGTCAGCGCCTCGCCGTCGGCCAGGGTGATGCCGGCGCTCGGGATGACCCCCTCGGCCGGGGAGGAGAACCCGCCGCGGACCGGGGTGGTGCCGCTGTGGTTGTAGACGATCACGCCGAGCGCGCCGGCCGCCGCGGCGGCCTTCTGCTTCTCCACGAAGGTGCAGGCACCCCGCTTGACCAGGGCGATCTTCCCGGCGAAGGCCCCGGCCGGGTAGTCGTCGGCGGTGCAGCCGGGGGTCTCGTCGACCCGGGCGAGGGCGAGGGGGGCGACGAGCCCGCCCGCCGGGGTGGACTTGGTGAAGGTGAAGGCGGCGGTGGCCAGCTCGCGCGGCTGGTCACCGAGGACGGTGGTCTTCTCCGTCTTCGTGTGCGCCTCGTAGATGTCGAAGTCCTGGTACGAGACCTCGTAGCCGGCCTTCTTCAGGGTGTCGTGGACGTAGGCCGCGGAGGCGGCGTGGCCCGGGGTGCCGGCGGCGCGGTTGCCGCCGTTGGCGTCGGCGATCTGCTGGAACTTCGCCAGGTGGCGGTAGGCGCCGCGCGCGGTGACCTCCTCGACCAGCTCCTTGGCGAGCCGGCCCTCGCGCTGGTCGTGCCCGTGGGCCGAGGCCGGGGTGGCGGCGATCAGGACGGGCGCGGCGACGGCGGCGGCCGCGAGGGCGGCGAGGGCCGGTATGGACCGGCGGCGGTGGCGGATGTCCCGCACGGTGGTTCTCCCCGAGGTAGGCGTTCGAAGGCTGGTACGCCGAGTCCGGATAGCGGGCACGGCAGAACGGACGCTAACCGGCCGTGACCAGGCAAAAGGGGACTTCAGGGGCCCTGCAACACGCCCGTCACGGACTCGTCACGGGGGTTCATGCGCAGGACACCGTCCGTACCTCGGACAATGGATTGGACAAGCCTCGTGGGGTCGAACGCATGATGGCTTCACGCGCGCCCGCGTCGTACGTACCAAAGGAGTCACCGTGAGGGTCGGAATCGTCGGAGCCACCGGACAGGTCGGCGGAGTCATGCGCGGCATCCTCGCCGAGCGGAAGTTCCCGGTGGCGGAGCTGCGACTGTTCGCCTCGGCCCGTTCCGCGGGCTCGACCGTGGCCTGGGAGGGCCAGGAGATCACCATCGAGGACGCCTCCACGGCGGACTTCTCCGGCCTGGACATCGTGCTGTTCTCGGCCGGCGGCGCCACCTCCCGGGCCCTCGCCGAGAAGGTCGCCTCCCAGGGCGCCGTCGTGATCGACAACTCCTCCGCCTGGCGCGGCGACCCGGAGGTCCCGCTCGTGGTCTCCGAGGTGAACCCGCACGCGATCAAGAACCGCCCCAAGGGCATCATCGCGAACCCGAACTGCACCACCATGGCCGCGATGCCGGTGCTGCGCCCGCTGCACGACGAGGCCGGCCTGACCGCGCTGGTCGCCACCACCTACCAGGCCGTCTCCGGCTCGGGCCTGGCCGGCGTGGCCGAGCTCAAGGGCCAGGCCTGCGCCGTCTCCGAGGCCGCGGACCAGCTGACCTTCGACGGCGGCGCCGTGGAGTTCCCGGAGCCCGCCGTCTACAAGCGTCCGATCGCCTACAACGTGGTCCCGCTCGCGGGCAACCTGGTCGACGACGGCTCCTTCGAGACCGACGAGGAGCAGAAGCTCCGCAACGAGTCCCGCAAGATCCTGGAGATCCCGGAGCTCAAGGTCTCCGGCACCTGCGTGCGCGTCCCCGTCTTCTCGGGCCACTCGCTCCAGGTCAACGCCCGGTTCGCGAACCCGATCAGCGTCGAGCGCGCCTACGAGCTGCTGAAGGACGCCCCCGGCGTCGAGCTGTCCGAGATCCCGACGCCCCTCCAGGCGGCCGGCAAGGACTCCTCGTACGTGGGCCGCATCCGCGTGGACGAGACCGTCGAGAACGGTCTCGCGCTCTTCCTGTCCAACGACAACCTGCGCAAGGGCGCGGCGCTGAACGCCGTGCAGATCGCGGAGCTCGTGGCCGAGGAACTGCGCCAGGGCTGATCCCGGGCGCCGGTCGCCGGGCGTGCGGGGGGCGGGTGCCGTACGGCGCCCGCCCCCTCCCCCGTTCCCCCGTCTCAGGGCCGGCGCACCTCGTAGAGGAAGCAGCCGAACTCGACGGCGCGGACGTGCGCGAGGACCGTGCGCGGATCGGCGAACGCCTCCTGGAGCGCCGCGTCCAGCTGCGCGTCGCCGTCCTCGCCGAGCGTCAGGACCCGGCCGCCGAGGATGTGCCCCGCGCCGTCGTAGCGGCGTACGGCCCGCAGCGCGCCGGGGTGGGCGAAGGGGTGGCCGGCCGCCGGGTCCGGGGTGCAGGGGGCGGCGTGCACGAAGACCGGGCCCTGCTCGTCGTAGGCCCCCGGGTCGATCCCGCGCCCGGCGGCCCACCGGCGCAGCGGGGCGTAGGTGACGAGCGCGATCCGCTCGCCGGGGCTGCTGGGGCGCAGGCAGCAGCGCAGCGGGGCGCCGCCCTCGGGGTCCTCGTACGGGAGGGCGGGGCGGCCCGCGTCGTCGGCCAGGCGCATCCGTCCCAGGACCTCGGGGGCGATGGGCAGGGCGGCCGGGCGGCTGGCGGGCGCGGAGGGCGCCGCGGGCGCGGGGTGCGGTGTGGTGGTCATGGGCTCCAGGGTGCGGCGGCCGACCGGGGACACGCTGGCGGAAATCGGACATCACGTTCGCCCGTGGATTACTCCGACGCGGCGGCCCGGCCCCCGTGGAAGGATGGCCGGGCAACGTCACCATCAAAGGAGATGACCGCGTGCCTGGCACGAATCTCACCCGTGAAGAGGCTCAGCAGCGGGCGAAGCTGCTCACCGTCGAATCGTACGAGGTCGAACTCGATCTCAGCGGTGCGCAGGAGGGCGGCACGTACCCGTCCGTGACCACCGTGCGCTTCGAGTCGGCCGAGGGGGGCGCCGAGACCTTCATCGACCTGGTCGCGCCCGCGGTCCACGAGGTCGTCCTCAACGGCAAGTCGCTGGACGTGGCCACCGTCTTCCGGGACTCCCGGATCGCGCTGCCGCACCTGGCGGCCGGCGCCAACGAGCTCCGCGTCGTCGCGGACTGCGCCTACACCAACACCGGTGAGGGTCTGCACCGCTTCGTCGACCCGGTCGACGAGCAGGCGTACCTGTACACCCAGTTCGAGGTGCCGGACGCGCGGCGGGTCTTCGCCAGCTTCGAGCAGCCCGACCTGAAGGCGACGTTCCGGTTCACCGTGACGGCCCCCGAGGGCTGGACGGTCATCTCGAACTCCCCGACGCCGGAGCCGAAGGACCGGGTGTGGGCCTTCGAGCCGACCCCGCGCATCTCCACCTACATCACCGCGCTGATCGTCGGCCCGTACCACGCGGTGCACAGCTCCTACGAGGGCCCGGACGGCCAGTCCGTCCCGCTCGGCATCTACTGCCGGCCCTCGCTGGCCGAGTTCCTGGACGCGGACGCGATCTTCGACGTGACCCGGCAGGGCTTCGACTGGTTCCAGGAGAAGTTCGCGTACGACTACCCCTTCGCGAAGTACGACCAGCTCTTCGTGCCCGAGTTCAACGCGGGCGCGATGGAGAACGCGGGCGCGGTGACCATCCGCGACCAGTACGTCTTCCGGTCGAAGGTGACGGACGCGGCCTACGAGGTGCGCGCCGAGACCATCCTGCACGAGCTCGCCCACATGTGGTTCGGCGACCTCGTCACCATGGAGTGGTGGAACGACCTGTGGCTCAACGAGTCCTTCGCGACGTACACGTCGATCGCCTGCCAGGCCTACGCCGAGGGCTCGAAGTGGCCGCACGCGTGGACCACGTTCGCGAACTCCATGAAGACCTGGGCGTACCGGCAGGACCAGCTGCCGTCCACGCACCCGATCATGGCGGACATCCGTGACCTGGACGACGTCCTCGTCAACTTCGACGGGATCACCTACGCCAAGGGCGCCTCGGTGCTCAAGCAGCTGGTGGCCTACGTCGGCCAGGACGCCTTCTTCAAGGGCGTCCAGGCGTACTTCAAGGCGCACGCCTTCGGCAACACCCGTCTGTCCGACCTGCTCGGCGCCCTGGAGGAGACCTCCGGCCGCGACCTGACCGCCTGGTCGAAGGCATGGCTGGAGACGGCCGGCATCAACATCCTGCGGCCCGAGGTGGAGACCGACGAGAACGGCTCCATCACCTCCTTCGCGATCCGCCAGGAAGCCCCCGCCCTGCCGGCCGGCGCCACGGGCCTGCCCGTGCTGCGCCCGCACCGCATCGCGGTCGGCCTGTACGAGCTCCAGGACGGCAAGCTGGTCCGCACCGACCGCATCGAGCTGGACATCGACGGCGAACTGACGGCGGTGCCGGAGCTGGTGGGCCGGTCCCGGCCGGCGGTCGTGCTGCTGAACGACGACGACCTGTCCTACGCCAAGGTCCGCCTCGACGAGGTGTCCCTCGCCAACGTCACCGCGCACCTGGGCGACTTCACCGAGTCCCTGCCGCGCGCCCTGTGCTGGGCCTCGGCCTGGGACATGACCCGCGACGGCGAGCTCGCCGCCCGCGACTACGTGGCGCTGGTCCTGTCGGGCATCGGCAAGGAGTCCGACATCGGCGTCGTGCAGTCGCTGCACCGCCAGGTGAAGCTGGCCGTCGACCTGTACGCCGACCCGGCGTGGCGGGAGCAGGGCCTGGCCTCCTGGACCGGCGCGACGCGCGAGCACCTGCTCGCCGCCGAGCCGGGCAGCGACCACCAGCTGGCATGGGCCCGCGCCTTCGCGGCCACCGCCCGCACCGAGGAGCAGCTCTCCTACCTGGCCGCGCTGCTCGACGGCTCCGCGACCGTCGAGGGCCTCGTCGTGGACACGGAGCTGCGGTGGGCGTTCCTGGAGCGGCTCGTCGCGACCGGAACCCTCGACGAGCCGGCCGTCGCGGCCGAGCTGGAGCGCGACGCCACGGCGGCGGGCGAACGCCACGCGGCCACGGCGCGGGCCGCGCGTCCGACGGCGGAGGCCAAGGCTGCCGCGTGGGCCTCGGTGGTGGAGTCCGCCGACCTGCCGAACGCGGTGCAGGAGGCGGTGATCGGCGGCTTCGTCCAGACCGACCAGCGTGAGCTGCTCGCGCCGTACACGGAGAAGTACTTCGCGGCGGTCAAGGAGGTCTGGGACTCGCGCAGCCACGAGATCGCGCAGCAGATCGCGGTGGGGCTGTACCCGTCCCTCCAGATCTCCCAGGAGACCCTGGACGCGACGGACGCCTGGCTGGCCTCGGCCGAGCCGAACGCCGCGCTGCGACGCCTGGTCTCGGAGTCCCGCGCGGGCGTGGAACGCGCGCTGAGGGCCCAGGCCGCCGACGCGGCGGCGGGCCGGGGCTGACGGGCCTTGGTTCCTGGTCCCGCTTCCCCTGTGGGGGGGCGGGGCCGGTGCGCTTGTGGTGCGGGCACGCTATCTCCCCCTCGAGCCACCGGGCTCGGCCGGTAGCTGCCCACCCGCCTCCCCGTCTGCGGGCCGGTGGTTCGGGGGGCCGTGTCCCGGTTGGGCGGTCTCGGGGAGGGGTGGGGGAGGGCCTACCCGCATTAGACAGCGACCAGAGGCACCCCAGGACCCGACAGACGCGTCAGATCGCTACGCGCTCCTCTCTTCTCGGCGTCCGCAGCCCTTCTGAGGCTGATACCCGCACCTGAGGACGACGAGAAAGACGTCCGGGCACAGCAGGCGCGTCAGATCGCTACGCGCTGCCCGGCTCTCGGCGTCTGCGGCCGGCCTGGGGCTGGTCATGGGCGGGCTCGACGTTGTCGGCGGCCGTGGTGAATTCGCGGCCGGACGCACCCCGGATGTAGGCCAGCTTCATCCAGCGCTCGATGCCGGTGTCCGAGACGTTCTCGTTGATCACTGCCATCAGTTCACCCTCGGTGCCCGAGGCGATGTCGCGGACTCGGCGGCGGAGGAGGCGGTGCGGGACGTATTCGTAAGGTTCAGTCATCGTCCGACTCCGCCTTCTCGTCTGCGGTGCGCAGGAACCTTGCCCACCCGACAGCCGCACGGGCCAGCAGTCCGGAGCTGGGATGACAGCAGAATGAGCCCTGCAACTCGGGTTGTTCGTCTGCGCTGTTCGTCGTCATGCGGAGATGATGGGCTGGCAGGCAGAGGGGCAGACAGGTCATTACGTGGCCACCAGTGGTCATGTGGCGGCCACGGCCGGGAATGAACGCGATGACGCGTCAAGGTGGATCCATGAGTCAACGCAATGACGCACTGCGGGCGGCGAGACTCCGCGCTGGCTGGCGCAGCGTGGATCAGGCAGCCAAGAGCCTGTCCGAGCACGGGCAGCGGTTTCTCCAGGATCGGCACTTCGAGGTGTCGCCACGCACCTGGCGGCGCTGGGAAGGTGAGCGGCCGGGCCGGCCGCCGGAGGAGACCGCGATCGTGCTGCACGACTCGCTCGGCCGGTGGCCCGAGGACCTGGGATTCACCGTGCCTGCCGGATGGATTCGCCCCGAGGCCCATCAAGGGGAAGACGTGACCAGAAGACAGTTCGTCTCCGTCACCGCTGCGGCGCTCGTTCCTGGGCCGCTGTCTCCGCAGCACATCGACCCGGCCCTCATCGACTACTTCGAGCAGCAGCTCGAAGGGCACTACCGAGCCGACATGTATCTCGGGCCGCACGACCTGATCGGTACTGTCAGCGCGCAGTATCAGCTGATCGACAAACTCGTTCGCTCCGCGAAGGACGAGGTGCGCCGGGGCCTTCTGCGTGTCGGAGCCGCCTACGCCGCGCTCGTGGGCTGGCTGTACCAGGATGCGGGCGATCTCGGTGCCGCGGCGTTCTGGCGGGGCGTCACGCAGGAGATAGCGGTTCGGTCCCGTGACGCTCAACTCATCGGGTACAGCCTCGTGAACCAGGCGCATGTCCGTACGGATCTGAGCGACGGGTACGGCGTCATCGACCTCTGCGAGGCCGCCCTGGACGTATCGGACAGGCTCCTTCCCAAGATCCGCGTCATGGCCATGCAGCAGCAGGCCCACGGCGCCAGTCTCACAGGCGACCGGACCACCGTGGACCGTCTCATCGACGCCGCAGGCGGGCTGTTGGCCCGCGTCGACGACGACCTTCCTTGGGGCAACGCCTGCCGCAGGACCCCGGGCTACCTGGAGGTTCAGCGTGCCACCTGCTACGGCCGGCTCGGCCTCGGGAGGGAGGCGGACTCACTCTGGGCGCAGGTCCTTGACGTCGTTCCCTTGACCGCACGACGGGACCGTGGCGTGTACCTCGCTCGGTACGCCACCTCTGCCGCTGCCGCTCGGGAGCCCGATCACGCGGTTGAGATCGCACGGAAGGCCGTCGAGATCGCCGTCGAGACCCGGTCCGCGCGCATGCTCCGCGAACTAGTCACCCTGGAACGGGCCATGAGCCCGTGGCACGATGCCCCCGTAGGCCGGGAGCTCGCCGAGGTCCTGGCACCGGTTGGCAAGGGGAGCTGACATGGGCGTGCCGAAGGTGTTGTCCGATGGGGAGATCGACGGGCGGTTGGCGGAGCTCCCGGGGTGGGAGCGGGTGGGGAACGAGATCACCCGGACCTACGAGATCCGCTATCACGCCGCTGTGGCAGCGATCGTGACCATCGCCGACCGGTCCCGGCGCATCCAGCACCATGCGGACCTGGACCTCCGCATCGACCACCTGCGGGCAACGGTCACCACGCACGACGCAGGCCACCATCTCACCGCCGCCGACTTCGACCTGGCCCAGCGGATCGACGCGATCGTCGCCGCGCATCAGTCCCTTCCACTGGACTGACCGGGACGCAAGAGTCTCGGCGAAGGCTGCGCGAGCGGGCCGAGGGCCGGCTCCTCGGCGCCCGGCCGGGAAGGCACTTCAGGAGAGGGCCTCGGCGGCTTCGTGGAGGGCCGTCAGGACTCGGGAGACGGCGGGGCCCGTTTCCGCGCCGCGGCGGAGGGCGGCGATGACGTGGCGGGTGGGCCGGTCGTGCGCGAGGACCCGTACGGTCACGCCCGAGGCCCGGCTCGTCACCATGCGGGGTACCAGCGCGACGCCCATGCCCGCCTCCACCATCGCCAGGATCGCGGTCCATCCGGACGCCGAGTGGGCCTGCTGCGGTACGAAGCCGGCGGCCTCGCACGCGCTGCGGGTGATCTCCGACCAGGGGCCGCTGCCGCCGTAGATCCACCGTTCCCCCGACAGGTCGGCGAGCCGCAGCCCCGGCGCCCACGCCAGTGGGTGTCCCGGCGGCAGGGCCACGTCCAGGGGGTCCTCCAGCAGGGTGACCCGTGTGAAGCGGGGGTCGCCGGCGACCGGGGCGTGCGCGGCCAGCGAGAGGGCGAGGTCCACGGCCCCGGCGGACAGGAGTTCCCAGGATTCGGCGGCTTCGGTCTCCCGGACGCGTACCTCCACCCCGGGGTGGCTGCGCCGCAGCGCGGCCACGGCCGGGACGACCAGCACCGGTACCGCGGTGGAGAAGGCCCCGACGCGTACCTCGCCGGCCTCTCCCGCGAGGTACCCGGCGAGTTCGGCGTCGGCCCGCTCCAGCTGGGCGAAGACGGCCTCGGTGTGCCGCAGGACGAGGTGTGCGGCGTCGGTGAGCCGTACTCCCCGCCCCTGGGGTTCCAGCAGGACGACGCCCAGCTGCCGGGCGAGGTTGGTCAGTTGCTGCGAGACGGCCGAGGGCGTCATGTGCAGCGCCTCGGCCGTCGCGGTCACGGTGCCCCGGTCGGCCAGGGTCCGCAGGATGCGCAGCTTCTTGATGTCCCACTCGGTCACGGGAGCGAACCTACCGCCGGGCGACACTCGACAGCCCGACCCCGCCCAGGATGAGCGCCATGCACAGCAGCTGCGCGGGCCCGGTCTCCTCGCCGAGCAGCAGCAGTCCGAGTCCGGCGACGCACACCGGCTGGAGGTAGTAGACGACGCCGGCGCGGGCGGCGCCGATGAGGCTGATGGCCTTGTTCCAGGCGAAGAAGGCGACGGCGGAGGAGAACACGCCGATGTACAGGAGCTGTCCGAGGGTTCCGGGGGTGGCCTGGAAGCCGCCCTGGACGCTGAGGGAGACGGCGTAGGCGGGGGCCAGCATCAGCGCGCCGAGGACGAAGGTGCTGATCAGGAAGGCGAGGCCGCCGATCTCGGCGGGCTTGCGGCGCAGCAGCGCGCTGTACGTGGCGAAGGACAGGGCCGCGCCGAACATCCACAGGTCGCCGGCGCCGAAGTCGAAGCCGAGGGATCCGTCCCCGACGAGGAGCAGTACGCCGAGGGCCGCGAGCAGCATTCCGAAGGTGCGGCGGGCGCCGAGCCGTTCGCCGCCGATGCGGGCGTACACGGCCATGATGACGGGCGAGGCCGCCATGATCATGCCCATGTTGGAGGCGGAGGTGGTGAGTCCGGCCTGGTGGACCAGGGTGTTGTAGAGGGTGACGCCGAAGAAGGTGGCGAGGGCGACGTAGCGGAAGTGGCGGCGGAGCAGGTCGCGCTGCTGCCAGGCCTGGCGGGCGGCGAAGGGGGCGACGGCGACGGCGGCGATGACCCAGCGCCAGAAGACGGCCTGGACGGGCGGGACGCTGTCGGCCATGCCCCGGGTGGCGACGAAGCTGCCGGACCAGACGACCGTGGCGATGAGGGCGAGGAGTACGCCGAGGCCCGCGGCCCCCTTGATCTTCCCCGTACCGCCACCGCCGGGCTGCTGCGGCTCCTGAGTGACGGTCGGTGCGGTACGGACGCGGTCCATGGCGGCCACTGGGTGTCTCCCCCTCGGGGTCTGGTCTGGTGGATTCGTGGGACTACCGTCGCACCTCACCATTGCCCAGGTCCATCGAAACATTTTGATCGGTCTGTTCAGGAGAACTGAACGGTTGCTTGGTGGCGGGCTTCGGGTGCTGGCGGCCCGGGAGCTGCCCGAAGACGGTGGCCCCGAAGGCGATCGCCATGCCGGCCAGCTGGACGGGGGTCAGGGACTGGCCGAGCGCGGCCCAGCCGATGACGGCGGCGGTGAGCGGGGACAGCGGGCCGAGCAGGGTGACGGAGGTGGCGGTGAGCTTGCCGATTCCGCGGAACCAGAGCCAGTAGGCGATGCCGGTGTTGATCAGCATCATGTAGCCGTAGCCGAGGAAGGCCTTGCCGTCGAGCGCGGGCGGCGCTCCCTCGACCAGGGCGGCGATCGGGATGATGACGAGTCCGCCCGCGGTGAGCTGCCAGCCGGTCACGGCGAGCGGGCCGACGCCTTCGGGGCGCCCCCACCGCTTGGTCATCACGGTGCCCGCGCCCATGGAGGCTGAGGAGACCACACCGGCGACGATGCCGACGAGGTCGAGCTCCGCCTCGGCGGTCAGCACCACCATGCTGACGCCGAACGCGCCGACGACGGCGGCGAGCACGGTGCGCAGCCTGGCCCGCTCCCCGAGGACGAGTGCGGCGAGCCCTACGACGAACAGTGGTCCGGCGGCGCCCAGTACGGCGGCGACCCCGCCGGGGAGGCGGTAGGCGGAGAGGAAGAGCAGCGGGAAGAAGGCGCCGATGTTGAGGGTGCCGAGCACGGCGGACTTCCACCACCAGGCGCCCTTGGGCAGGGTCCGGGAGAGGGCGACGAGCAGCAGTCCGGCGGGCAGGGCCCGCATGGCCCCGGTGAACAGCGGCCGGTCGGGCGGCAGCAGTTCGGTGGCGACGGCGTACGTGGAGCCCCAGGAGATGGGGGCGAGTGCGGTCAGGGCGACGGTGGCGAGGCGGTTCACGACGACTCCTCGGGGCGAGCGGGGAAGGTGCGGGGCTTCAGGCGGCTGCGGTGACGGGCCGGGCAGAAGCCTGGGCGGTCGGCGGTACGGCGTAGACGGCTTCGGCGGGCAGGTGGCGCTCCAGGCGGACCAGGGCGAAGGCGGCCCCGACGGCGGCGACGGCGAGGACGGCCCAGGGCAGCCGGCCGTCGACGGAGAGCAGGGCGGTGAAGAGCGACGGGGCGAGGGCGGTGGCCAGCGAGTAGGACAGCTGGTAGGTGGCGAGGTAGCGGCCGCGGACGGGCTCGGGGGCCGCGGAGACCGACAGGGCGCCGCCGGAGGGGCTGTGGACCAGTTCGCCGAGGGTGTAGACGACCACGATGGCGAGCAGGGCGACGAGGGTCGCGGTCTGTCCGGGCCGCAGGGTGCCGAGGACGATCTGGGCGGTGAAGGCGGCGGCGAAGAGCAGGGAGCCGAGGGCTGCCGAGCGGGTGCGGCGGGCGCCGGAGCGGCGGACCCGGCCGGCGACGAGGACCCCGATCCCGGCGCACAGGGCGGTGTTGACGGTGAAGGCGGCTCCGGTGAGGGAGTCGGGTCCGTGCAGCCAGGTGGAGATGTAGAGCGGGAAGAGGACGGACAGGGCCGCGTAGCCGAGGGCGGTGAGGAAGTTGGCGGCGGTCAGCGCGAGGAAGGGGCGGTCGCGCAGCACCATGCGGTAGCCGGCGGGCGGCCGCTTGGCGGAGGGGACGCCTTCGGCGTCGCGCACCGGCCGGACCCGGCTGACGAGCAGTCCGGCGAGGGCGAAGGCCAGGGCGTTGCCCCAGGCGGTGTAGTGGAACCCGCCGGTCCCCCACAGGGCGAGGACGCCGGAGACGAGGAGGGCGCCGGCGCCCATCCCGGCGTTCTGCAGGGCCCGCAGGGAGGCCTGGAGCCGGTCGCGGGCGGCGCCGCGGGCCACTTCCCCGATCAGGGACTGCTGGACGACGGGGAAGGAGCGGTCGGCGAGGGCCGTGACCAGTGCGACGGCGGCGAAGGCGGGCAGTGATCCGGCGAAGGGATAGAGGGCGAAGCCCGCGGCCCGTATCGCGTAGAGGACCAGATTGACCTTGCGGGCGCCGAAGCGGTCGACGGCGGAGCCGGCGAGCGGCATGAAGGCCAGGCCCGCGAGGCCGGTGGCGGTGAGGACCACGCCGACGAGGGCGAAGGAGAGCCCGGTGACGTGGTGGAAGAAGACGAGCGAGAAGGGGATGTACATCCCGATGCCGACCGCGCTGATCCCGGCGCCGACGAGCAGGGACCGTTCCCCCTCCACGCGCGCTTCCCGTGCCTTGCCGGCCACCTTCATCACTGCCTCCCCCGAGTAGGTCACTTGGAAGTAGCTTACCCGTAAGCTACTTTCCGTCAAGCAACTTTCTTGCAATCGAACAAGTGGAAGCCGGATACTGCCGCCATGACCGAGACCGACAAGGACGCAGTCGACGCGATCATCGACCAGTGGTACGCCGTACGGCCCGAGCTGGACACGGCACCCATGGCCGTCTTCGGGCGGATCTACCGGATCTCCAAGGCGATGGGCGACGCGATGGAGCGGGCGTACAGCCGCTACGGGATCTCCCGCGGGGAGTTCGACGTCGTCGCCACGCTGCGCCGATCCGGAATCCCCTACACCCTCTCGCCGCGCCAGCTGTCCGCCACGCTCATGCTCACCACGGGAGGTATGACGGGGCGTCTGGACAAGCTGGAGAAGGCCGGACTGCTCAGCCGCAGCCCCGATCCGCACGACCGGCGCGGGCTCCAGGTGACGATCACCGAGCGCGGGCTCGGCGTCATCGACGAGGCGGTCACGGCGGGCCTGGATGTCCAGCGCTCCGCCCTCACCGGCCTGGCCCCGGAGGAGGTCGAACTGCTCACCGAGCTGCTGCGCAAGCTGCTGGCGGAGGTGCCGTAACCGCGGCGCGGGCACGACAAGGCGCCGGAGGTCGCGCCGGAGCCGGCTGGTACGGGCTCCGCGGACCTCCGGCGCCCGGAAGTCTTCGAGAAGGTGACGGCGGCCCGGTCGGGCCGCCGCTGATCGGGCCGGTGGGCCTGATCAGCCTTCGTTCTGCTGCTTGCGCGACTTGTCGCCGACCATCACGAGACCCGCGATGACCAGGAACAGGACGATCGGCGCGACCACGTACAGGCCGAGCGTCTCGCCGATGCTCAGGCCCGGGCCCGGGTCGTCGCCGTCGTCACGGGTCAGCGCGAGGGCGGGAGACGTCATCAGCAGCATCATCAGCGTCGTTCCGGCCGTGACGGCGCCGGCGCGCAGAGCGTTCTTCTTGTCCACGGTGCAAACGTAGCGAACACCTAAAGCGGGCGCGCGCCCGGGGGTGCCGTACGGGTACGCGCCCCCTCCCCCACGGCGCTCAGCAGGGCGTTCGCCCGGGGCGAGGCGGTCAGCGCCTCCAGGGTCAGCGGGCGGCCCGCCGCGTCGGCGAGCGGCAGCCGCCAGTTGGGGTACTGGTCCCAGGTGCCGGGCAGGTTCTGCGGGCGCCGGTCCCCCACCGCGTCGGGGAGCCAGACGCCGACCAGCCGGGCGGGGGTGCGCAGCAGGAAGGCGTACAGGGCGCGGACGGCGGCCTCCTCGCCCTTGGTGTCGAGGCCGAGGTCGTCGAGCAGCGTCAGCCAGCGCGCGGTGTCGGCGGCGTCCTCGGCCCGCTCCAGGTCCAGGGGGCGCGTCAGCAGGCCGAGCCGGTCGCGCAGTTCGACGTGGGCCCCGGCCAGTTTCGCGGCGGTGGGCGGCAGGTCGTGGGTGGTGACGGTGGCCAGGCAGGCCTCCCGCCAGGCCCCGGGCTCCAGCGGCTGCCCGTCGCCCGACCAGTCCCGCTCGAACCAGAGCACGGAGGTGCCGAGGATCCCGCGCCGGGCCAGGGCGCGGCGTACCCGCGGCTCCACCGTCCCGAGGTCCTCGCCGACCACCAGGGAGCCGGCCCGGTGCGCCTCCAGGACGAGGACGGCGAGCATCGCCTCGCCGTCGTAGGAGACGTACGTGCCCTCCGCGGGCGGGGTCCCCCCGGGGACCCACCAGAGCCGGAACAGGCCCATGACGTGGTCGATGCGCACGGCGCCCGCGTACCGGAACACCCCGCGCAGCAGGGCCCGGAAGGGGGCGTACGCCGACTGCTCCAGGGCGTCGGGCCTCCAGGGCGGCAGCCCCCAGTCCTGGCCGCGGGCGTTGAAGGCGTCCGGCGGGGCGCCCGCGGAGGCCTGCCGGGCGTGGGCGCCGGTCCGGGCGTCCGAGCCGTCGGGGTGCACGCCGACGGCGAGGTCGTGCACGATGCCGACCGCCATCCCGGCCTCCCGCGCGGCCTCCTGGGCGGCCCTCAGCTGGCCGTCCGTCAGCCACACCAGCCAGGCGTGGAAGTCGGCCCGCTCCCCCGGCTCCTCCCCGGCGGCGGCCGCGCACCAGGCGGCGTGCAGCGCGAGGGGTTCGCCCTGTGCGGCGCGGAACTCCCGGTAGGCGGCCTCCCGTACGGGGGAACGCGGGACGGCGTACAGGAGTTCCAGGGCCTGCCGCTTGAGGGCCCAGACGGCGTCCCGGTCGATCAGCGCCCCCTTCTCCAGCACCTCGCGGCGCAGCTCACCGCCCCGGGCGGCCAGCTCGTCGAGGGCGTCGCGCTCGGGGCAGCCGGCGTACTCGGGGACGTCCTCGATCCGCAGGTGCACCGGGTCGGGGAAGCGGCGGGAGGACGGGCGGTAGGGGGAGGGGTCGGTCGGGGTGCCGGGGACGGCCGCGTGGAGCGGGTTGACCTGGACGAACCCGGCGCCGTGGGTGCGGGCCGCCCAGCGGGCCAGCTCCGCCAGGTCGCCGAGGTCGCCCATGCCCCAGGAGCGTTCCGAGAGCAGCGAGTACAGCTGGACGAGCAGCCCGTGGGCCCGCCCGGGCGCGGCCGGGGCCCGGTCGGGGGCCACGATCAGGGTGGCGGACGCGGTGCGCCCGTCGGGGGTGACGGCGCTCAGCCGGTGCACCCCGTACGGCAGGTCCGGACCCCAGTCGGCCTCCCCGGCCTCCCCTGCCCCATCGCCCCCACCCGCCCCACCGGCCCCGTCCTCCAGGGCCACCCGCAGCCGGGTCCCGGCCGGCAGCGCGGTCAGGGCCGCCGGGGCGCCCTCGCCGCGCCACTGCACCAGGGTCGGCGGCAGCAGTCGCGCGGCCCGCGCCGCGTCGGCGGCGTCGGCCAGGGCCCGGACGTCCTCACCGGGGCCGGCCGGCACCCCGAGCAGCCCGAGGACCGCCCGCACGGTGGCCTCGGGCACCTGGACGGTGACGTCCTCGGCGGGCCGGTAGCTGGTGGCGACGGCGTGACGGGCCGCGAGCCGGGCGAGGTCGTCCATGGAAGTCCCTGTCTAGAGGCCCGCGGCGGCTGCGGCGGGGCGGGTGGGCTCGCTCGTCAGCGGGGCCTCGTCCGCGAGCGGGGGTTCGCTGGTCAGCGGCGCGTACGCGCCGCCGGGCAGCGGGGGCTCGCTGGTCAGGGGCCCGTCCGCCGGCCCGGACTGGGCGGGCAGGTGGGCGAGCGGGGCGTGGGCGCGGGCAGCACCGGCGGTGGTGCCGGCAGGGGCGGTACGGGCATTCATGGGAGCACTCCTTCGTGCGCGAAGACCGGACCCGCCCATGCAACACCCCCGGGGAACACCGCAGCCATACCCAGTCGGCGGCACCGCATTCCTGGCTGATCCCGGTCAGATCGCCCCACCGGCGTTGACACCCGAGTCGCACGGGTGGTGGGCTCGGGATCATGCGTACGGGGCGGCGTACGCCCTCGAGAAGCCGAACGGGGAGGCTCCGTGCAGCTCAGGGGCAGGAAGCGGAGCACCGCCGCGGCGGTCGCCGTGATCGGATCGCTGCTGGGCGGGGCCGTGGCCTCGGCCCCGACGGCGCTCGTGGCGGCTCCCGGCACGCCGACGGGCCCCGCCAAGACGCGGCCTGACGCCGGGTCGGGATCGGCGGCCGTGCCCGCGTCCGCCGGCGCGCCCGGCGCCCCGCTCGACCCGGGTTCCGACCCGCCCCGAGCCGCCTCCGAGGGGCCCGCCGTGTGGCCCCGGCCGCAGTCGGCGGCCGCCGATCCGGGGCGCGAGGTGCCGGTGGGCACGGAGGCCGTGCTGGTGGCGCCGGCCGGGGCGGACCCGTACGCCGTCGCACTCGTACGGAGCTCCCTGCGCGCGGCGGGCGTCCGGACCCTGCACGAGCGGGCCCCGGGGCAGGCGCTGCCCGAACGGGCCCTCGTCGTACGGCTCCAGGGCCCCGACGCCGAAGCGGCGCTGCGGGCGCTCGGGGCGGCCGCGGCCGGGGACCTGCCGGACGGCGGCTACCGGCTGGCGGTGGGCCGTAGCGGCGGCCGGGACACGGTCGCGCTGGCCGGTTCGGGGCCGGACGGGCTGTTCCACGCCGCGCAGACCCTGCGTCAGTTGCTGGCGGCCGGGGCGGGGAAGGTGCCCGGGATGCTGGTGCGGGACTGGCCGACCGCGCCGGTGCGCGGGATCACCGAGGGCTTCTACGGGCAGCCCTGGACCCAGGAGCAGCGGCTGGCGCAGCTGGACTTCATGGGCCGCACCAAGCAGAACCGGCTGCTGCTGGCGCCCGGCGACGACCCGCTGCGCACGACGGGCTGGCGCGCGGAGTACCCGGCGGAGCGGCAGGAGGAGTTCCGGGCGCTGGCCGAGCGGGCGCGGGCGAACCACGTGGTCCTCGGCTGGGCGGTGTCACCGGGTCAGTCGATGTGCCTGGCCTCGGCGGACGACCGGGCGGCGCTGGCGCGCAAGGTGGACGCGATGTGGGAGCTGGGCTTCCGGGCGTTCCAGGTGCAGTTCCAGGACGTCAGCTACTCGGAGTGGGGCTGCCGGGCCGACCGGGTCCGGTACGGGACGGGTCCGGCGGCGGCCGCGAAGGCGCACGCCGAGGTCGCGGGCGAGCTGGCGGCGCACCTGGCCGCCCGGCACCCGGGCGCGGCCCCGCTGTCGCTGCTGCCGACGGAGTACTTCCAGGAGGGCGCCACCACCTACCGCGCCGCGCTGGCGGGCGCGCTGGACGCGCGGGTGGAGGTGGCCTGGACGGGCGTCGGGGTGGTGCCGCGCACCATCACCGGCGGCGAGCTGGCGGGGGCCCGCTCGGCGCTCGGGCACCCGCTGGTCACGATGGACAACTACCCGGTGAACGACTGGGACCCGGGCCGGATCTTCCTCGGCCCCTACGCGGGCCGCGATCCGGCGGTGGCGAGCGGCTCGGCCGGGATGCTGGCCAACGCGATGCCGCAGGGCACCCTGTCGCGGGTGCCGCTGTTCACGGCGGCGGACTACTCCTGGAACCCGCGCGGCTACCGGGCCGGGGAGTCCTGGTCGGCGGCGGTGCGCGAGCTGGCGGGCCCCGATCCGCGCACCCGGGCGGCGTTGGCGGCGCTGGCCGGGAACACCGCTTCCTCGGGGCTCAAGCAGGAGGAGTCGGCGTACCTGAGGCCGCTGGCCGAGGAGTTCTGGCGGGCCAGGAGCGGCGGTGACCGGGCGGCCGCCGACCGGGCCGCCGACCGGCTGCGGGCGGCCTTCACGGTGCTCCGGGAGGCCCCGGCGCGGCTGCCGTCGCTGTCGGCGGAGGCGGGCCCGTGGCTGGAGCGGCTCTCGCGCTACGGGGCGGCGGGCGAGCTGGCGGTGGACCTGCTGCGGGCGCAGGCCCGGGGTGACGGGGCGGCCGCCTGGCAGGCCTCGCGGGATCTGGCGGCGGCCCGTGGCGCCCTGGCGCAGAAGGGCGGGGCGCGGGTCGACGCGTCGGTGCTCGACCCCTTCCTGGCGAAGGCGGCGCAGGAGTCGGACGCCTGGACGGGCGCGGCGCGCCCGGCCGGGACGGTGCGCCAGGAGGCCGGTTCGTGGACGGTCCGGCTGGACTCCCCGCGCCCGGTGTCGGCGGTGACGGTGATGACGGACCCGCTGTCGCCCGAGGTGCGGGGCGCGGTGGTGGAGGCGCACGTGCCGGGCGAGGGCTGGCGCAAGATCGGCGACGTGGCGGGCTCGGGCTGGACGCAGGCCGACGCGGGCGGGGTGCGGGCGGACGAGGTCCGGCTGTCCTGGGCGGGTGCGGCTCCGGCGGTCCACCAGGTGGTGCCGTGGTTCGCGGACGGGCCCCGGGCCGCCTTCGAACTGGCCGAGGGGGGCCGGGCCGACGTGGAGATCGGCGGGGGCCCGCGCCGGGTGTCGGCGGAACTGTCCGCGCTGCTGCCGGGCGAGGTGCGCGGGCCGTTGTCGGCGGCGCCGCCGACCGGGGTGGAGGTGCGGGTGCCGCAGGACGTGGTGGTGCCCCGGGGGACCCGGGTCTCGGTCCCGGTGGAGGTCACCGTCCCGGCGGGCACCCCGGCCGGGACGTACCAGGTCCCGCTGGCCTTCGACGGGCAGTCGCGCACCCTCACCGTCCGGGCGGTCCCGCGTACGGGCGGTCCGGACCTGCTGCGGACCGCCCGGGCCGTGTCCTCGGGCGAAGAGGGGCCGCTGTTCCCGGCGTCGGCGGCGGTGGACGGCTCGGCCGCGACCCGGTGGTCCTCGCCGGCGGTGGACGGGGCGTGGTGGCGGGCGGAGCTGGCGGCCCCGGCGCGGGTGGGGCTGGTGACCCTGCACTGGCAGGAGGCCTATCCGTCGCAGTACCGGGTCGAGACCTCCCCGGACGGCGTCAACTGGCGTCCGGGGGCCTCCGTCACCTCGCGGGGCGGTGTCGACACGGTCCGGCTGGAGGACGCGCCGGACACGCGGTTCCTGCGGGTGACGTGCGAGCGCCGGGCGACCCGTTACGGCTGCAGCCTGTGGTCCGCCTCGGCCTTCGCGGTCGCCCCCTGACCGCCCCCGGCACGCCCCGCCCCTCATCCCGCGGCGACCCCGATGCGGTCCAGGGCGTCTTCGGCCCCGTACGGCTGGAGGTAGGGCATCCAGCGCGGGTCGCGGTGGCCGGTGCCGATGATGCGCCAGGCCAGGCCGGACGGCGGGGCCGGCTGGTGGCGCAGGCGCCAGCCGAGGTCGACGAGGTGCCGGTCGGCCTTGACGTGGTTGCAGCGGCGGCACGCGGCGACGACGTTGTCCCAGGCGTGCTGCCCGCCCCTGCTGCGCGGGATGACGTGGTCGACGCTGGTGGCGACGGCCCCGCAGTACATGCACCGGCCGCCGTCGCGGGCGAACAGGGCGCGGCGGGTGAGTGGAACGGGCCCCCGGTAGGGGACCCGTACGAAGCGCTTGAGCCGGACCACGCTGGGCGCGGGGACGGCTCTGGTCGCGCTGTGCAGGAAGGCGCCGGATTCCTCCAGGGAGACGGCTTTGTTCTCCAGGACGAGGACGAGCGCGCGGCGGAGCGGTACGACGCCGAGCGGCTCGTACGACGCGTTGAGGACCAGGACGTGCGGCACGGACTGCCTCCTTGTACGCCGGCGGCGCGTGGCTCGCGCCGGGACGATCTGCTTTCCAGTCTCCCCTTACGGCTGGTCGAAGCGCCACCACGCGCCCGTAACGGGTCCGAGGTGTTTTCAACCACACTCCCTGCTTCCCCAGGTGAGTCTGGTCTCTCCCTCGAACACGGCAACGGGGTCGGGCCCTGTGCCCCGTTAGTGTGGTTGGTCTGCCCGCACATCCCGTCCGGTGGGCAGACCGCTATGCCTGGAGGTATCCCGCCGTGCCCTCGCCCGCCACTCTGCTCCCGCTGGCAGCGACCACCACCGAGGACGCCACCGAGAGCGTGACCAACGCCGCGAGCTTCATCGAGGAGAACTGGGCCACCTGGCTGAGCATCGGCCTGCGGATCCTGCTGATCGTGGTGATCGCCGCGGCGCTGCGCTCGGTCGTCCGCAAGGCGCTGACGAAGCTGATAAGCCGGATGAACACCAGTGCCGAGGCGGTGGAAGGGACCGCGCTCGGCGGGCTGCTGGTCAACGCGGAGCGGCGGCGCCAGCGGTCGGAGGCGATCGGGTCGGTGCTGCGTTCGGTGGCCTCGTTCCTGATCCTGGGCACGGCCGCGCTGATGGTCCTGGCGGCGCTGAAGATCGATCTGGCCCCGCTGCTGGCGAGTGCGGGTGTGGCCGGTGTGGCGATCGGTTTCGGCGCCAGGAACCTGGTCACGGACTTCCTGTCCGGCGTGTTCATGATCATGGAGGACCAGTACGGCGTCGGCGACAAGATCGACGCCGGGGTGGCCTCCGGCGAGGTCATCGAGGTCGGACTGCGCGTGACCAAGCTGCGCGGGGACAACGGCGAGATCTGGTACGTCCGCAACGGTGAGATCAAGCGGATCGGCAACCTCAGCCAGGGCTGGGCCACCGCCGGCGTGGACGTACAGGTCAAGCCGACGGAGAACCTCACCCAGCTGCGCGAGGTGGTCCAGAAGGTCGCCGACTCGATGGTGAAGGAGTCCCCCTGGGACGAGCGCCTGTGGGGTCCGGTGGAGGTGCTGGGCCTGGACGAGGTGCTGCTGGCCTCCATGACGGTGAAGGTGTCCGCGAAGACCATGCCGGGCCAGCAGTTCGCCGTGGAGCGCGAGCTGCGCTGGCGGATCAAGGAGGCCTTCGACGCGGCGGGCATCCGGATCATCGGCGGCCTGCCGGCGGCCGACGAGCCCGAGGAGGCCGGCCCGGACGCGTCCGCCTCCGTCGCCCCGCCCTCCGCGCTCGCCAACCCCGCCTCCCCGCAGTCCCTGGCCACCAACCCGATCCCGGCGCCGTCCGGTCCCCGGATCACCAAGTAGCCTCCTCCGCCCTTCCCGCCGCTGCCCCGCCGGTCGTTTTCCGGCGGGGCAGCGGCATATCCACGGCCGCGGCCATTGACACGGCTCAGAAGCCGATAGGAAACTTCCCTAACAGTTCACCCCGGTGAAGGAGAGACCGCTCCATGCCCGCCGCCACGCCCGGAACTCCCAGCCTGCTGCGCGCCATGAACGACCGCGCCGCGCTGGAGCTGCTGCTGACGCACGGCCCGCTGTCCCGGACCCGGATCGGGCACCTCACGGGGCTCTCCAAGCCCACCGCCTCGCAGCTGCTGGCCCGGCTGGAGGCCGCCGGACTGGTCGTCGCCACCGGCACCGCCGCCGGCCGCCCCGGGCCCAACGCCCAGCTGTACGCGCTCAACGCCCGCGCCGCCCACGTCGGCGCCCTGGACGTCACCCCCGAGCGGGTGCTCGCCGCCGTCGCCGACCTGGCCGGCACGGTGACCGGCAGCTTCGCGCTCCCCTACGCCGAGGGCACCGACGCCGTCGCCCAGGTCACCCGGGCCCTCGACGGGGCCGTCGCGGACGCCGGGCTGGACCGCCGCGACCTGCACCGCCTGGTCATCGCCACCCCCGGGGCCTTCGACCCGCAGACCGGCCAGCTGCGCTACGCCAGCCACCTCCCCGGCTGGCACTCCCCCACCCTGCTCGACGAACTGGCGGCGGCCCTGCCGCTGCCGGTCGAGTACGAGAACGACGTGAACCTCGCCGCCCTCGCCGAACAGCGCCTCGGCGCGGCCCGCGGCCACGAGGACTTCGTCCTGCTGTGGAACGAGGAGGGCCTCGGCGCCGCCCTGGTCATCGGCGGCCGGCTGCACCGGGGCTGGACCGGCGGCGCGGGCGAGGTGGGCTTCCTGCCCGTACCCGGACACCCGCTGGTCCGCCAGGTCGCCCGGGCCAACAGCGGCGGCTACCAGGAGCTGGCCGGCGTCCAGGTCCTGCCCCGGCTCGCCGCCGAGCTCGGCGTCGAGGCACCGGAACCCGCCGCGGACAGCCCGTACGGGCCTCCGGTCGCCGCGGCCGTCGCCCTGCTCCGGCAGGCCGCCGCCCGGCCCGAGGGGGCGCACCTGCGGTTCCTCCAGTCGTACGCCACCCTGCTGGCGACCGGTCTGGCCGCGCTGACCGCCGTACTGGACCCGGAGATCGTGGTCCTGTCCGGGGCCGTGATCACCTCGGGCGGCGAGCCGCTGCGCGCGCTGCTGGAGGCCGAACTCGCCGAACTCGCGCCGTCCCGGCCCCGGCTGGTCACGGGCGAGGTGAGCGAACGGCCCGTCCTGCGGGGCGCCCTGGAGAGCGCCCTGGCCGCGGCCCGCGAGGAAGTCTTCGACACCTCCCGCTGAACCCTCCCGCAAGCCCCCCCCCCCGAATTTCCCCCGCCCCTCCTGTTCCTCCCGCAGAGAGCGAGCCCCGCCATGCCCAGAACCGGACGCCTGACCGCCGTCGCGGCCGCCCTGGCCGCCATATCCGTACTCGCCACCGCCTGTACGGGCCAGAGCGGAACCCAAGCCGCCGACGACCCGAAGGCGGACGTCTCCCTCACCTTCTGGCACGGCTGGTCCGAGCCCGGCGAGGTCAAGGCGATCGAGGAGAACATCGCCCGCTTCGAGAAGGCGCACCCGAACATCAAGGTCAAGGTCACCGGCAACATGACCGACGACAAGATCAACCAGGCGCTGCGGGCCGGCGGGGACAAGGCCCCCGACGTGGTCTCCTCCTTCACCACCGACAGCGTCGGCAAGTTCTGCAACTCCGGCGCCTTCACCGACCTGAACCCCTTCCTGCAGAAGTCCGGGGTCGACAAGGCGAAGGTCTTCCCGAAGAACCTGCTGGAGTACACGCAGTTCAAGGGCAACCAGTGCACCCTGCCCCTGCTGAACGACGCCTACGGCCTCGTCTACAACAAGACCGCCTTCGAGGCCGCCGGGATCCACGAACCGCCCAAGACGTGGAGCCAGTTCACCGAGGTCGCGCAGCGGCTGACGAAGCCGTCCGGGGACTCGTACGAGCAGGTCGGCATCATGCCCACCTACCACGGCTACGAGACCAAGCCGGTGCGGCTGGCGGCGCAGTGGGGCGCGACGTACTTCGACGCCGAGGGCCGCTCCAACCTGGCCAAGGACCCGGCCTTCGCGCAGATGCTGACCGCGCAGAAGGACCTGGTGGCCAAGCTCGGCGGCTACGAGAAGCTGGAGAAGTTCCGCAACACCTTCGGTGACGAGTGGAGCGCGGAACACCCCTTCCACCGCGGCCAGGTCGCCATGCAGATCGACGGCGAGTGGCGGGCCGCCATGGCCAAGAAGGCCGGGGTCGGCTTCGAGATCGCCACCGCCCCGCTGCCCGTCCCGGACGACAAGGCGGGCGAGTACGGCAAGGGCTACCTCGCCGGCACCGTCATGGGCATCTCCTCGGCTAGCCGCAAGCAGAACGCCGCCTGGGAGCTGGTCAAGTACATGACCACCGACACCGCGGCCGTGGTCTCCTTCGCCAACGCCATCCACAACATCCCCTCGACGCTGGCCGCGCTCGACTCGCCGGACCTCCAGGTCACCCCGGAGCTCAAGACCTTCATCGACATCTCCCGGCACCCGAAGTCCAGCACCACACCCGCCCAGGCGGACGGCGGCACCTACCAGCTGACCTTCGAGGACTTCGCGTACAAGGTCGAGAAGGGCGACGTGTCCGACCTCCCGGCCGGGCTCGCCCAGACCGACAAGCAGATCGACACGGACATCGCGAAGGCGCAGTAGGAACCGATGAGCACGCACCTCCTGCGGGCGAAGCACCGCCGGTCCGCGCTGCGGACCGCGGCCTTCATGTCGCCCTGGCTGATCGGCTTCGCCGTCTTCTTCGCCTACCCGCTGCTGTCCACCGTCTACTTCTCCTTCACCAAGTACGACGGCTTCCGGCCCCCCGCCTTCAACGGCCTGGACAATTGGAGCTACGTCTTCACCGACTATCCGCTGTTCTGGCCCGCGATGCGCAACACGCTGTGGCTGGTCGTGGTCATGGTCGGCTGCCGGGTGGTCTTCGGGCTCGGCGTCGGACTGCTCATCACGAAGATCAAGACGGGGGCCGGGGTCTTCCGGACCCTGTTCTACCTGCCCTATCTGGCCCCGCCCGTGGCGGCGACCCTCGCCTTCGTCTTCCTGCTCAACCCCGGCACCGGACCCGTCAACACCCTGCTCGACTCCGTCGGACTGCCCACGCCCGGCTGGTTCACCGACGCCGGCTGGTCCAAGCCCGCGCTGACCGCGCTCGCGGTGTGGGGGGTCGGCGACCTGATGGTCATCTTCATGGCCGCGCTGCTCGACGTACCGAAGGAGCAGTACGAGGCCGCCGAGCTGGACGGGGCCGGGGCCTGGGCCCGCTTCCGGCACATCACCCTGCCGAACATCTCCCCGATCATCCTGTTCGCGGTGGTCACCGGGGTCATCCAGGCCATGCAGTACTACACGCAGCCCCTGGTGGCCGGGAAGGTCGCCGCCGGCGTGATCGGCGGCTCCGGGCAGCAGTTCGAGCCGGGCTACCCGGACAAGTCCACCCTGACCCTGCCCCAGGTGGTCTACAACGTCGGCTTCCAGCGCTTCGACTACGGCGCCGCCTGCGTCGTCGCGCTGGTGCTGTTCGCCCTCTCCATGGCCTTCACCGCGCTCCTGATGCGCCGCCGTGGCGGACTGATCGGAGCCGGTGACTGAGATGCGCCGCCACAACCGCAAGGCCGTACTGCACTGGATCGGCGTGCACTCCCTGGGCGTGGCCGCCGCCCTGTTCTTCGTCCTGCCCTTCGTCTTCCTCTTCCTCACCTCCCTGATGAGCGACCAGCAGGCGCTGACCCGCGACCTGTGGCCGCGCACCTGGGAGTGGGGCAACTACGCGAAGGTCTGGGACACCCCCGGCTTCCTGACCTGGTGGCGCAACACCCTGCTGTACGCCGGGCTCGGGACGGTGCTGACCGTGGTGTCCTCGGTGCCCGTCGCGTACGCGCTCGCCAAGTTCCGCTTCCGCGGCCGGCGGCTGTCGCTGCTGCTGGTCATCTCCATGATGATGCTGCCGCCGCAGGTGGTGGTCATCCCGATGTACCTCTTCTGGGCGAAACAGCTGGACCTGTCCGGCACCCTGTGGCCGCTGATCATCCCGATGGCCTTCGGCGACGCCTTCTCCATCTTCCTGCTCCGCCAGTTCCTGCTGACCATCCCCGACGAGTACCTGGACGCCGCCAGGGTCGACGGCTGCGGCGAGCTGCGCACCCTGCTGCGCGTGGTCCTGCCGATGGCGAAGCCCGGCATCGCCGCCGTCGCCCTGTTCCAGTTCTTCGCCGCGTGGAACGACTACTTCGGCCCGCAGATCTACGCCTCCGACAACCCCGCCGCCTGGACGCTCAGTTACGGACTGGAGTCCTTCAAGGGGGCGCACCACACGAACTGGAACCTCACCATGGCGGCGACCGTGCTCGTCATGGCCCCCGTGATCGTCCTCTTCTTCTTCGCCCAGAAGGCATTCGTCGAGGGCGTCACCCTGACCGGAGTGAAAGGCTAGACCTGATGAAACTCGCAGTGGTGGGCGGCGGTTCCACCTACACCCCCGAGCTGGTCGACGGTTTCGCACGGCTGCGCGACACCCTGCCGGTCACCGAACTCGTACTGATCGACCCGGCCGCCGAACGCCTCGAACTGATCGGCGCCCTCGCCCGGCGGATCTTCGCCCGGCAGGGCCACCCCGGGCTCGTCACCACCACCTCCGACCTGGACGCGGGCGTGGCCGGCGCCGACGCCGTCCTGCTCCAGCTGCGCATCGGCGGGCAGGCGGCCCGGCTCCAGGACGAGACCTGGCCGCTGGAGTGCGGCTGCGTCGGCCAGGAGACCACCGGCGCGGGCGGGCTGGCGAAGGCCCTGCGCACCGTCCCCGTGGTGCTGGACATCGCCGAACGGGTGCGCCGGGCCGCCCCCGACGCCTGGATCATCGACTTCACCAACCCCGTCGGGATCGTCACCCGGGCCCTGCTGCGGGCCGGGCACAAGGCGGTCGGGCTGTGCAACGTCGCCATCGGCTTCCAGCGGAAGTTCGCGGCGCTGCTGGAGGTGGCCCCCTCCGAGGTCCACCTCGACCACGTCGGGCTCAACCACCTGACCTGGGAACTCGGCGTACGCCTGGGCGGCCCGGACGGCGCCGACGTCCTGCCCCGGCTGCTGGCGGAGCACGGCGAGGCCGTCGCCGCCGACCTGCGGATGCCGCGCGCGGTGCTGGACCGGCTCGGGGTGGTGCCCTCGTACTACCTGCGCTACTTCTACGCCCACGACGCGGTGGTCCGCGAGCTCGGCGAGAAACCCTCGCGGGCCGCCGAGGTCGCCGCGATGGAGAAGGAACTCCTCGCGCTGTACGCGGACCCCGCGCTCGACGAGAAGCCGGCGCTGCTGGCGAAGCGGGGCGGCGCCTTCTACTCGGAGGCGGCCGTGGACCTGGCGGCGGCCCTGCTGGGCGACGCGGGCCCCTCCGTGCAGGTGGTCAACACCCTCAACAACGGGACCCTGCCGTTCCTCGCGGACGACGCCGTCGTCGAGGTGCAGGCGCGCGTGGACCGCTCCGGCCCCGTGCCGCTGGCCGCGCCCCGGCTCGACCCCCTGTACGCCGGACTCGTCGCGCACGTCGGCGCGTACGAGGACCTCGCGCTGGACGCGGCCCTGCGCGGCGGACGCGAGCGGGTCTCCAAGGCCCTCCTGGCCCACCCGCTGGTCGGCCAGTACGACCTGGCCGAGGGGCTCACCGACCGGCTCCTCGCGCACAACAAGGAGCACCTGCCGTGGGCGTAGCCGGGGCGGCCGTACTCGCGGTCGACGCGGGCAACAGCAAGACGGACGTGGCCCTGATCGGCGCCGACGGCACCGTCCTCGGCACCGGCCGCTCGGGGGGCTTCCAGCCGCCCCGGGTCGGGGTCGAAGCGGCCGTGGACGTACTGGGGCAGGCCGTCGCGGAGGCCGCCGAGGCCGCCGGACTGCCCCCGCTGCGGCCCGGCGCCCCGTACGCGGCCCGCGTCTCGGCCTGCCTGGCCAACGCCGACCTCCCGGTGGAGGAGCGCCAGCTCGCCGACGCGGTGAGCGCGCGCGGCTGGGGCGCGGCCACCGAGGTGCGCAACGACACCTTCGCGATCCTGCGGGCCGGGCTCACCGCACCCGGCCCGCCGCGCGGGGTCGCGGTGGTGTGCGGGGCGGGGATCAACTGCGTGGGCATGCTGCCCGACGGGCGTACGGCCCGCTTCCCGGCCCTCGGCACCATCTCCGGCGACTGGGGCGGCGGGGGCGGCCTCGCGGAGGAGGCCCTGTGGTGGGCGGCCCGGGCCGAGGACGGCCGGGGCGGGCCCACCGAGCTGGCGACCGCCCTGCCGGGGCACTTCGGGCTGGCGTCGATGGCCGCGCTGATCGAGGCCCTCCACCTGGGCCCGGTGCCCCGGCGCCGGATCCACGAACTGGTGCCGGTGCTGTTCGCGGTGGCGGCGGCGGGCGACCCGGTGGCCGCGGCGGTCGTGGAGCGGCAGGCCGAGGAGGTGGTGGCCCTGGCCGCGGTGGCCCTGGGCCGGCTCGGGCTGCTGGCGGAGGAGGTCCCGGTGCTGCTGGGCGGCGGCGTCCTCGCGGCCCGGCACCCCCTGCTGAACGGCCGGATCGAGCGGCTCCTGGCCGACCGCGCCCCGCGGGCCCGCGTCTCGGTGGTCACCGCCCCGCCGGTCCTGGGCGCGGGCCTCCTGGGCCTCGACGCCCTGTCCGCCCCGCCCTCGGCCCATTCGAAACTCCGTACCCATTTCGGGTGAACGGGGGCCGGGACCCGGCCGGCGAGGAACCGTCGCGACCTCCCCTGCGTATTGACGGTGAAGGGGTGACGGGGGCAGTCGTGGGAGTGGCGTGGGGTGGGCGCCGGAGGCGGTCGGGGTGATGGTTCGCCCAAGATCGAGCACCGGGTGCTGTGGTAACCCGCCGCTACGGCCATACTGCTGCGGAGCAGAGGGACCGAGGGGGAGGTCACGGTGGCCATCACGACACGCGCGTCCGCGCCCGGGGGCGGCTCCTCCGGGGTGCCCGCCGGGCCCGCACCGGGCCCGCCGGCTCCGCCCGGGCGGGGTACGGCCTGGGCCGAGGGCGTGGAGCGGCTGCGCGCCGCCGCGACCACCGAGCCGGGCCGGCTGCGGATCATCGGCGCCGTACTCGCCGCCCTGGTGGTCCTGTTCGGCGCCGTCACGGTGTGGGAGATCTCCGGCCGGGTCACCGCCGCCGAGGACGTGGTGGGCCGCAGCCAGCCGCTGAGCGCGGACGCGGCGAGCATCTACCGTTCCCTCGCGGACGCCGACACGGCCTCCTCCAGCGGGTTCCTCGCGGGCGCCCAGGAGCCCCGCGAGGTCCGCCAGCGCTACGAGAAGGACATCGCGAACGCCTCCCGGCTGCTGGTGAGCGCGGCGGCCAACACCGGGGCGGGCGGGGAGTCCCGCAAGGAAATAGCCCTCCTCGGCGAGCAGCTCCCCCGCTACACCGGCCTCGTCGAGCAGGCCCGCGCGACCAACCGGCAGGGCCTGCCGCTGGGCGGCGCCTACCTGCGCTACGCCAACGAGCAGATGAGCACCGTCCTGCTCCCGGCCGCCCAGCGGCTGTACGAGGCGGAGACCGGCCGGCTCTACACGGACTACGACGAGGCCCGGGCCTGGCCGCTGGCCTCGACGGGCGCGGCGGCACTGGCCCTCGCCGCCCTGGTGTGGGCCCAGCGCCGCAACTACCTGCGCACCCACCGGGTCTTCAACCACGGCCTGCTCGCGGCGACGGCCGCCGCCGCCGTGGTGCTGCTGTGGCTGACGGTCGGACAGAGCCTCGCCCGCTCGGGGCTGGGCGAGGCACGGGCGGACGGGCAGGAGTCGCTGAAGGTCCTCAACGACGCGCGGATCGCCTCGCTCCAGGCCCGGGCCAACGAGAACCTGACGCTGATCGCGCGCGGCGCCGTACTGGCCGCGGACAAGAAGTCCGACAAGTACGACGTCGACTACGAGAAGAACATGAAGCAGCTCGACACCGGTCTGGCCCTGGCCCTGGAGCTGGCCGACGACACGAGCGGCCGGGAGCCGGTCTCGAAGGCCGTGGCGGGCGTGTCGCAGTGGAAGCAGCGGCACGCGGCGGCCCGGGAGACCGACATGAAGGGCGGCTACGAGGAGGCCCTTCCCCAGGTCATCGGGGGCACCAACAGCAGCGGTGCCTCCTTCGACACGGTGGACGCCTCCCTGGAGCTGGCCGTGGCGCACGAGCAGAAGGAGTTCACCCGGGCCGCCCGGGGCGGGCTCGGCGCACTGGGCGGGCTGGTGACCGGCTCCGCGGTGCTGGCGCTCGTCGGTGCGGTGGCGGCCCTCCTCGGCATCGGCCGCAGGCTTTCGGAGTACAGGTGAGGTCGATGCGGATACGGCGGGCACGAGCGGAGCGGTACGCGGAGCCGGGGACCGCGGCTGCGGAGTCCTCCACGGATCCCACGGATCCCGGGACCCCCGGGGCCGCGGCGGATCCGGGCGCGGCCCGGGTGCGGCGGACCGGCGGGCGGCTGCGCGGCTGGGGCGGGGTCAGCGCGATGGCCGCCGCTTGCGCGGTGACGGCCGCGGCCGTCCTGCTGCCGCTGGCCCAGGCCTCGCCCGGCACCGGCGGCCGGCCCGACGCGGTGCGCGAGCCCGCCACGATGGCGGCCGCCCCGGCGGCCCCCGCCGACACCTGCCAGGACCCGGAGGCCAGCCTGCGCCCGTCGGACCTGGACGGGCCGACGATCCAGCGCATCCGCTCCGCCGGCCGGCTCGTCGCGGGCGTGGACCAGAACAGCTTCAAGTGGGGCTACCGCAAGGCGGACGGCTCCCTCGCCGGCTTCGACATCGACCTGGTCAAGGCCATCGCCAAGGACATCCTGGGCAGCGAGGACAAGGTCATCTACCGGGCCATCCCCACCAACCAGCGGATCCCGGCCCTCCAGGAGGGCCGCGTCGACATCGTCGTGCGGACCATGACCATCAACTGCAAGCGCCTGGAGGACGTGGCCTTCTCCACGGCCTACTTCGAGGCCGGGCAGCAGGTGCTGGTCCCCACGGGCTCGGACATCAAGGGGTACGACGCCTCCCTGAGCGGCCGCCGGATCTGCACGGCCGCCGGCTCCACCGCGGAGGCCGCCCTCAAGGACCGCTCCTACGGCGCCCTGTCGGTGTCCGTGCCCAACCAGCTGGACTGCCTGGTGCGGCTCCAGCTGGGCCAGGTCGACGGCATCATCACGGACAACGCCCTCGCCGCCGGCCAGGCCGCGCAGGACCCGTCGATACGACTGGTCGGGGCGCCCTTCACCCGGGAGTTCTACGGGGTCGCGATGAACAAGAACGCCACGGACCTGGTCCGCCGCGTCAACAAGGTGCTGGAGAACTACCGCGCGGGCGGCGAGAGCGGCCCGTGGGAGTCGGCGTACAAGAACCACTTCGACAAGGTGCTGCCGGGCGGCGTCAAGCCGCCCGCGCCCAAGTACCGGGACGGCTGACGCCGGTGACGGATGCGAAACCGTACGCGAGCCCTCCGGGGACGGGGCCGGCCCTGATGGACCGGGACGACGTCGACCGCGCGCTGGCGCGCCTGGGCGCGGAGCACGAGGCCGTCGAGACCTCCCTGCTCGCCCTCCAGGACCACGCCGGGCGCCGGCTGCTGGAGGGCGCCGCGCTGAGCGGGGTCACCAAGGAGCGGTGGGCCGCCGCCGACACCGCGATCACCCGGCTGTGGACGTACTTCGACGCCTACAGCGGGGCGCTGGCCGCCGCCCGGGAGATCCGGGAGCGGCGCCGCTGGCCGAGCGTGCCGGAGCTGTCCGAGCTGACCGAGCGGCTGCGCGGGCCCGGTGTGGTGATAGCCGGGGCCGGGGTGGAGGGCGTCGCGCTGGCGGAGCGGTTCTCGCTGGCCGACCTGGTGGCCCGGATGAACGAGCTGTACGCCGGCTCCCTGGACGTGGTGGTCGCCGCCGACGCGGTGTGGTCGGCGCTGCCCGCGCGGATCGACCTGCTCTCCGCCGAACTGCACCGGACGCGCTCGCTGGCGCACTCGGTGGGCGTGCGGCCGGGCGAGCACCCCTCGGGGGACGACCTGGAGGCGATCACCGCCGAGCTGGCGCTGCTGCGCGCCGAGGTCATCGCCGATCCGCTGGCCTTCTGGGTGGCGGTGTCGGGGAGTTCCGCCCCGGGCGGGGGCCGTCCCGACACGGAGCGGTACGACCGGGCGGCGCGCGCGCTGGACGACGTACGCCGTGAGGTGGAGGCGGTCCTGACCGTGCGGCAGGACGCGGAACAGCGGCTGATCAGCCTGCGGGACGTGCTCTCGCGGGCCGACCGCACCCTCGCGGAGGCGCGGACGGCGCGCGGCGAGGTACTGGCGAAGATCGCGGCGTCCGAGGTGCCGGCGGTCAGCGGCCCGCCGACGGCCCTGCAGGAGGAGCTGGCGGCGGCGGCCGAGTACCGGCGGCGGTCCCAGTGGCACCGGCTGTCGCCGCTGCTGGACTCGCTGGAGGACCGCGCCGGGGAGGAACTGACGCGGGCCCGCGAATCGTTGACGGCGGTGACGGCTCCGCTGGCCGTCCGCGCGGAGCTGCGCGGCCGGCTGGACGCCTACAAGGCGAAGGTGGCCCGGCTCGGCATGGCCGAGGACCCGGTGCTGATCGAGCGGTACGACACGGCCCGGCGGATGCTGTGGAGCGCGCCCTGCGACCTGCGGGCCGCCGAGCTGGCGGTGCTGCGCTACCAGCGGGCGACGGCCGAGGCGCTGGCGCCGCAGCGGAGCCTGCCGGAGCAGCACCGGTCCGAGGGGCCGGGGGAGGAGGACGCGTGAGCCTGATCGGAACACCGTGCGTGCGGTCCGGCTGCCCGGGCACGTACGAGGACATGGGCGGCGGCGAGGTGTACTGCGACACCTGCGGTCTGGCCCCGGCCGGGGCGGTCGCGGCGGGCGCGGACGAGCTGGTGTCGCCGCCGACGGGGATGACGAGCGCGGCCCGGCACGGGGACTCCCGGGGTTCGGCGGGCTCGCGCGGTTCGGGCCGTTCCTCGGCCTCGGCGCGGTCCTCGCGCTCCTCCCGGTCCTCGTCCTCACGGCGCTCGGTGTCGGGGCGGCTGTCGCGTTCCCTGCCGGGTACGGCGTCCAGCCGGTCGGTGTCGGTGCGCAGTTCCGGTTCGGCGCCGTCCTCCTCGGGGCGCGGCAGGCTGGGGGCCGGGCTGGTCAGCGTCCCGGAGGTGCCGCGTCCCGACCCCGCGGCGGCGGTGCTGGAGAACCCGGAGGTGCCGGAGCGCAAGCGGTTCTGCTCGCGTTCGGACTGCGGGGCCCCGGTGGGCCGGGCGCGGGGCGACCGGCCGGGCCGGACGGAGGGCTTCTGCACCAAGTGCGGGCACCCGTACTCCTTCGTGCCGAAGCTGCGCGCCGGCGACGTGGTGCACGGGCAGTACGAGGTGGTGGGCTGCCTCGCGCACGGCGGCCTCGGCTGGGTCTACCTCGCGGTGGACCGGGCGGTCTCCGACCGGTGGGTGGTCCTCAAGGGCCTGCTGGACACCGGGGACCAGGACGCGATGGAGGCGGCGATCTCCGAGCGGCGGTTCCTGGCGGAGATCGAGCACGCGAACATCGTGCGGATCTACAACTTCGTGGAGCACCTGGACCAGCGGACGGGTTCGCTCGACGGCTACATCGTCATGGAGTACGTGGGCGGCAAGTCCCTGAAGGAGATCGCGAACGAGCGGCGCCGGCCGGACGGGCGGCGCGATCCGCTGCCGGTGGAGCAGGCCTGCGCGTACGGGATCGAGGCCCTGGAGGCCCTCGGTCACCTGCACAGCAGGAACCTCCTGTACTGCGACTTCAAGGTCGACAACGCGATCCAGCAGCAGAACCAGCTGAAGCTGATCGACATGGGTGCGGTCCGGCGGATGGACGACGAGGAGTCGGCGATCTACGGGACCGTCGGCTACCAGGCGCCCGAGGTGGCCGAGCTGGGGCCCTCGGTGGCCTCCGACCTGTACACGGTGGCCCGCACCCTCGCGGTGCTGACCTTCGACTTCCAGGGCTACACGAACGTGTTCGTGGACTCGCTGCCGGACCCGGAGCACATCGAGGTCTTCGGGCGGTACGAGTCCTTCTACCGGCTGCTCGTACGGGCGACGGATCCCGATCCGGGGCGGCGGTTCGCGTCCGCGCAGGAGATGGCGGACCAGCTGACGGGTGTGCTGCGGGAGGTGGTCGCGCTGCAGACCGGCCGGCCGCGGCCGCAGCTGTCGACGCTGTTCGGGCCGGAGCTGCGGGTCCCGGACACCCAGCTGTACACGGAGACCGGCGGGGCGGAGGTGTCCCGGCTGGGGGCACGCGTGATGCCCCGCGGAGGCTTCGGCCTGGGCCGCCGGGGCGCGGCGCGCCGGGGGCACGGCGGGGCGGGGGCCCTGGCCGGGGCCGGTGCGGGCGCACTGCCGGGGGCTGGTGCGGATGGCTCGGCGGGGGTGGGACTGCCCGGGGCGGGACTGCCCGGGGTCGGTGGGCACGGGGTGCTCCCCGGGGCGGGTCCTGCCGGGGGTGGAGGCGCCGGAGCCGGCGCGCCCGGGGCCGGGGTGCCCGGAGCCGGGGTGCCCGGAGCCGGAGGTTTCTTTGGTGCGGGTGAGTCGCAGGCGGCGGGTGGGGTTGTGCCCGCGCTCGGGACCACCGCCACGCACGTGGCCGGCGCGCACGTGCCCGGGCCGCGCCGGGAGCCCGTGGCCCCGGCGGGGCCGACGGGTCCCGCCGCGCCCCCGGTGTCCGTACCCGGTGCCATGACAGCGGCAGCGGCCCTGGCGCGGCTCGACGCCCGCGACACCGCGCTCGCCCTGCCGGTGCCGCTGGTCGACGCGGCCGACCCCAACGCCGGGTTCCTGGCCGGGCTGCTGGCCTCCGCGCCCGCCGACCTGCTGGGCGCGCTGGGCGCGGCCCCCGCCGACTCCGCCGAGCTGCGGCTGCGGGAGCTGCGGGCCCGGCTCGAACTGGGCGAACTGGACGTCGCCGGACGGGCCCTGGCCGAGCTGGAGGCCCGCTACCCGGACGACTGGCGGGTGGTGTGGGCGCGCGGGATCGCCTCGCTGGCCACCGGGGACGACGAGATAGCGGCCCTGTCCTTCGACGCCGTCTACGACGCCTTCCCGGGCGAGCCCGCGCCGAAGCTGGCCCTCGGGCTGTGCGCGGAGATCCTGGGCCAGCTGGACAACGCCGCCGAGTACTACCGCCTCGTGTGGATCACCGACCCCGGGTTCGTGAGCGCGGCCTTCGGGCTGGCCCGGGTGCAGCTGGCGGCGGGCGACCGGGCCGGTGCGGTGCGGACGTTGGAGTCGGTGTCGGAGGCCTCGATCCACTACACCGCCGCACGGGTGGCGGCCGTACGGGCACGCCTGCGCGACAGGTCTCCGCAGGAGGCCCTGCTGGAGGATCTCGCGGCGGCGTCCGACCAGGTGGAGGCGCTGCGGCGGTTCGGGCTGGACCCGGAGCGGCAGGAGCGGCTGGCGACGGAGGTTCTGGGCTCGGCCCTGGACTGGGTACTGTCGGGTAGCCGGGGTGCCGACCCCGGCCGGACCTCGTTGCTCGGCAGTCAACTGGACGAGCGCGGGCTGCGCTTCGGCCTGGAGCGCTCGTACCGCGTTCTCGCCCGGCTGGCACAGCGGGGCGAGGAGAGGATCGAACTGGTGGAGCGGGCAAACCGTTTCCGTCCCCGGACGTGGGTGTGATTGATGTCGATGCATCGGCTGTCGGGCTGCCCCAGCTGCGCGGAGCCCCTGGAGGAGGGTGACCGTTTCTGCGGCGTGTGCGGCTACGCGCTCTCCTCCCCGTCCCCGTCCTTGGAGGACCCCACGCCGACCCTCCCGGTGACCCCGCCGCCGCCCCCGGTGGTCCCGGCCGCCGCCCCGGCGGTCCCGCCGCCCCCGGCCGCTCCGCCGGCCGCCGTGCCGGGCGGGGCGTACGCCGCTCCGGCGGCCGGCGCCGGGCGGGCGCAGGCGTGGCCCGCGCCGGCGGACGACCCGGTCCCGGCCGGGGTGCCCGCGCCCGGCTGGAGCGCCGAGGCCGTGCCGGCCCTGGCCGGGGAGGCCTCGCCCCGCCCGGGCCAGAGCGCCGGCTGGGCCTCCGCGGGGGCCGCGTACGAAGCCCCGTACGCGCGGGGCTCCGACGACTACGACCTCCCCGGGGCGACGGGCACGCCGCCCGAGGGCACCCCCTGGCCGCCGGAGGAGAGTCCGTACGGCGCCGCCCCGCAGGCACCCGCGCCCGTGGACCCGTACGCCGCGCCCGCTCAGGAACCGCAGTACGAGGCCCCGTACGCCGCCCCGCACGGAGACGGCCGGACCTGCGTCGCCTGCCGCGCCGGGCACGTGGACACCGACGGGTACTGCGAGCACTGCGGCCACGCGCAGCCCCGCGAGCGCGACCACCTGGAGGAGGAGCTCGGCAGCGTCGCCGCCGTCAGCGACCGCGGGCTGCGCCACCACCGCAACGAGGACTCCTTCGCGGTCGCGGCCACCGCCCTGCCCGACGGCTCCGCCGCCACCGTGGCCGTCGTGTGCGACGGGGTGTCCTCCGCGAGCCGACCCGACGAGGCCTCGGCCGCCGCGGCCGCCGCCGCCAACGAGGCCCTGCTGGAGGCGCTGCCCCGGGGTGTGAACCCCCAGGAGGCCATGCACGGGGCGATCCTCGCGGCGGCCTCGGCCGTCAGCGCCCTCGCCCCGGAGACCCCCGGCGCGCAGAACGCCCCCGCCTGCACCCTGGTCGGAGCCGTCGTCAGCGGCGGGGTGCTGACCATCGGCTGGGTCGGCGACAGCCGCGCCTACTGGGTGCCCGACGACCGCTCCGCCATGCCCCGCCGCCTCACCGAGGACGACTCCTGGGCCGCCCAGATGGTCGCGGCGGGACTGATGGGAGAGGCCGAGGCCTACGCCGACGTCCGGGCCCACGCCATCACCGGCTGGCTCGGGGCGGACGCCTACGACCTCGATCCCCACACCGCCAGCTTCCGGCCGGACCACCCCGGCGTGGTCGTGGTCTGCACCGACGGACTGTGGAACTACGCCGAGTCGGCGCGGGAGATGGCCCAGATCCTGCCCGCGGACGCCGCCGTCCGCCCCCTGCACAGCGCACAGGTACTGGTCGGGCACGCCCTCGACGGGGGCGGCCACGACAACATCACCGTCGCGATCGTGCCCTTCGAGGTACAGCCCGGCACACAGGCGGAGGCGGACCCCGCGGCGGAGGCGGACCCCGCGGCGGATCCGGAAGGGGAACCGGAAGCGGAAGCACGCCCCGGCGCCTGACCCGTCCGCCGTCCCGCCGCCCAGTCGTCTTGAGGAGGAGTCCCACCGATGGCGAATTTCGCCAAGCCGAGCGCCCCGCGCTTCAGCGTGGAGGTGTACCAGAACGAGTTCCTCCCCGAGGGCGGGCGGGACGTGCACGCCATCGTGACGGTCACCTCCACCGGCGGCGCCACCGCCACCCGCGCCCTCGGCCAGGACGCGGCCGTCGTGATCATGGTCGACTGCTCCGGCTCGATGGAGTACCCGCCGGCCAAGATGCGCGGCGCCCGCGAGGCCACCGCAGCCGCGATCGACACCCTGCGCGACGGGACCTCGTTCGCCGTGGTCGCCGGCACGCACGTGGCCAAGGAGGTCTACCCCGGCCAGGGCCGCCTCGCCACCGCCGGCCCGGCCACCCGCGCCCAGGCCAAGGAGGCCCTGCGCTCCCTGAGTTCCGGCGGCGGCACCGCCATCGGCACCTGGCTGCGGCTCGCCGACGGCCTGCTGCGCGGGTCGGCGGCCTCCATCCGGCACGGCATCCTGCTCACCGACGGCCGCAACGAGCACGAGGACCCCGCCGTGCTGCGCGCCACCCTCGACGCCTGCGCGGGCCGGTTCACCTGCGACGCCCGCGGGGTGGGCACCGACTGGGAGGTCAAGGAGGTCACCGGGATCGCGGGCGCGCTGCTCGGCTCCGCCGACATCGTGGCCGACCCGGCCCACCTCGCCGAGGACTTCACGCGCATGATGGAGAACGTCATGGGCAAGGAGGTCGCCGACGTCGCCCTGCGCCTGTGGACCCCGGTCGGGGCGGAGGTCCAGTACGTCAAGCAGGTCTCCCCGGCCGTCCGGGACCTCACCGGCCGGCGCGTCGAGGCCGGCCCGCGCGCCGGGGACTACCCGACGGGCTCGTGGGGCGACGAGTCCCGCGAGTACCACGTGTGCGTCCGGGTGCCGGGGGCGGCCGTGGGCCAGGAGATGCTGGCGGCGCGCGCCTCGCTCGTACTGCCCGGACCGGCGGCCGACGGCGACGGGCCGCGGCCCGCGCTCGCGCAGGGGCTGGTCCGGGCGGTGTGGACCGACGATCTGGCCGCGTCGACCGCCATCAGCCCCCAGGTGGCGCACTACACGGGACAGGCGGAGCTGGCGCAGGCTATCCAGCTGGGGCTCGAAGCCCGCAAAATGGGCGATGTCGACGGCGCCACGGCGAAGCTCGGCCGGGCCGTGCAACTGGCCGACGTCTCCGGCAACGCGGACACGGCCAGGCTGCTCGCGAAGGTGGTGGACGTCGTGGACGCGGCGGCGGGTACTGTGCGGCTGAAAGCGAAGGTCGCCGATGCCGACGAGATGACCCTTGAAACGCGTTCGACGCAGACCGTCCGAGTGAAGAAGACCTGAGAAAACCTGAGAACACCTGCCGCGATGACGCAGGGAGAAGGGGGAAGCGCCGCGATGCCGACCTGCCCGAACGGGCACCAGTCCGCCTCCGACGACTGGTGCGAGGTCTGCGGTCACCGCATGGCTGCCCCTACGGGCGCCCCCGCGGCGCCCTCCTACGGCTACGGCTACCCTCCCACGGCCGGTGAGCCCACCGCCCAGGCCGAGCTCTGCCCGCAGTGCCGGACCCCGCGCGAGGCCATGGCGCCCTTCTGCGAGGAGTGCCGGTACAACTTCCTGACGCGTACGGCGACCTCGTACGCGCCGCTCGGCCCGGACTCCTCGGCCGGCGCGGGCGGTACGGGCGCGGGTCCGGCGGGTACTCCGCCTCCCCCGCCGCAGGCCCCGCCGGTGTTCTCCCAGGACCACTTCGACTACCAGGGCTCCCGCCCGTCGCGGGTCAACCGCCCGGCCGAGCCGCTCCAGGGCGAGGACGACTGGCTGCTGCCGCCGCCCTCCCCCGAGCTGCCGGTTCAGCCCGCGCCGTTGCAGCCGGTGCAGCCGCAGCCCGTGCAGCAGGAGTACCAGCAGCCCCTGTACCAGCAGCAGCCCCCGGCGCCGCCGGAGTACCAGCAGCAGCAGCCCCAGCCTCCCCAGCCGCAGCAGCCCTTCCCGTCCCAGCAGACGGGGTCCTCCTGGACGGCGACGATCGGCCCCGACCGCTCGTACTTCTCGGCGATGATGCAGCGCAGCGGACCGGAGGCGGCCGGGCTCAACCTGCCCGCGTACTCCCCCGAGCAGCACCTCCCGCTCTCCGGCGGCCAGATCACCATCGGCCGCCGCCGCGCCTCGACGGGCGAGTCCCCGGACATCGACCTCTCGGTGCCCCCGGAGGACCCGGGCGTCTCCCACCAGCACGCGGTACTGGTCCAGCAGCCCGATCTCAGCTGGGCGGTGGTCGACCAGAACTCCACCAACGGCACCACCATCAACGGCGGCGAGGAACCGATCCAGCCGTACGTCCCGGTCCCCCTCGGCGACGGTGACCGCGTCCACGTCGGCGCCTGGACCACGATCACCGTCCGCCGCGGCTGAACCCCGGCCGGCCCCCGGCTACACCTGCTCCGCCGGCTCCCCCAGGGGCCATACGTAGGGCCCCTGGGGATCGTCGAGCCAGGACCACTGGCCCCCGTCGGTGACGGTGACGCCGAAGCGCTCGCGCGCCGGCCGGTCCTCGCGCCGCCACAGGTCCAGCGCCTCGCGGGGGTGCAGTACGCCCGCGGTCAGGATCAGCAGGAACTGGAAGCGCTCGTTCTCCACCAGGTCGTACGGGACCCCGTGCAGCGGCCCGGTCGTCCCCACGGGGTGCGGCGAGGCCGTGGCCCCGCGCAGCGGGACGAAGTAGGCGGAGGTGTGGAGGAAACGGCCCTCGGCGAAGTCGGGGTCCCGGACCCTGAGCGCGATCAGCCCGGTCGACAGCGGGGCCAGGATCCGCGCCCCCGGCCGGCACTGGCCCAGCCAGGCGTGCGGGATCAGCGGCAGCGTGCAGGTCACCAGGATCCGGTCGAAGGGGGCGCGGGAGGGGCAGCCGCGCGCCCCGTCGCCGGTGACCACCGTCGGCCGGTAGCCGAGGAGCGCGAGATGGGCCCGGGCCGACTCGGTGATCTCCTCCTCCAGGTCCACGGTGGTGACCAGGTCCTCGCCGAGGCGGTGGCAGAGCAGGGCCGCGTTGTAACCGGTGCCCGCGCCGATCTCCAGCACGTTGTCCCCGTCGCGGACCTGGAGCGCCTCCAGCATCTTCGCCATCAGGGAGGGCTGGCTGCTGGAGGAGACCAGCTCGCCGTCGCGCAGCCGGGTCGCGAGCGGGGCGTCCGCGTACACGCCGCGCAGCCAGCGGGCCCGCAGTTCGGGATCCGGGTCCTCGCCCCAGAGCCGCTCGTGGCCGGCCCCACGGCCGGTCCAGAACCAGGGCACGAACAGGTGGCGGGGCACGGCCGCGAAGGCCGCCCGCCAGTCCGGGTCCTCCAGCGCGCCCGCGGCGACGAGCTCCCGTACCTGGGCGGCGTGCGCGGTCTCCCGCAGGTCCCGTACCGTGCCGCCGGTGCTCATGTCTCCACTGTCCTGCGGGCGGCCCCCGGATGCGACCTCGCGCCCGGGGCCCGGTCCTAGGACCGGGGTCCTCCGTCCGGGCGTCTGAGACGATGGTCGGGTGAATGACGATCCGCAGAGCACGGTCCAGGAGATGACCTTCTACGAGCTGGTGGGCGGCGAGGACACGTTCCGCCGTCTGGTCCACCGCTTCTACCAAGGGGTCGCGGGGGACCCGCTGCTGCGTCCGATGTACCCGGAGGAGGACCTCGGGCCCGCCGAGGAGCGGTTCGCACTGTTCCTGATGCAGTACTGGGGCGGCCCGACGACGTACAGCGAGAACCGCGGCCACCCGCGCCTGCGGATGCGGCACGCGCCGTTCCAGGTGGACGCGGCCGCGCACGACGCGTGGCTGAAGCACATGCGGGTCGCGGTGGACGAGCTGGGCCTCGCGCCGGAGCACGAGGCGCAGCTGTGGCGGTACCTGACCTACGCCGCCGCGTCGATGATCAACACGGCGGGCTGACCGGGCCGTCCCGGCCGTCCCGGCGGGACGGCCCCTGCGGTCAGACCGGCCGTACCTGGAGGGCGCCCAGCCCGCCGGTCCGTCCGGGGCTCCGCGTGGCGACGGACCCGTACGGGGTGCTCAGCCGCAGCCAGCCGCCGGAGGCGAACAGCGCCACGGGGGCCGGTGCGGGGGCGCCTTCGGGCGCGGGCGCGGCGGGCACGGTGGACCGTACCGGCCTGAGGAAGCCCAGGGACTGCGCGGCGTGCACGGCGCGCAGCGGGAGCTCGGTGTCGCCCAGCGTGCGGGACCAGATCTCGCGGCCGATGCGGTCCCGCTCGGAGCGGGTCCGGTGCTGCGGGGGCAGGGCCTCGTCACGGGCCCGGAACTCGGCGACGGCGGCGGCCACGGCCGCCCGTACCGCCTCGGGCTCCGGCAGTCCCGGCACGGGCTGCCAGCCGCCGCGCGGCGGGAGCACCCCGGCCCAGGGCGGGCCGGTGACCGGCCCGGGCACGGTGACGCCGGCGAGGCCCTCGTCGACGGCCTCCAGCAGCTCACCGGCGGACACGGTCACGTCCAGCGGGGTCGCGGCCGGCCCGGCGAGCCGTACCGCGCGCACGGCCAGCACGTCGAAGGACGGGGGCCGCCCGAAGACGGCGAGCGCGCCGCCGCCCGACCGCGCCTGGAGGCGTACGGCGGCGGCGCGGTCGTAGTGCACCAGCCGGCCGAGGAAGGCGGCGAGGTCCGCCGCCTCCCCGGCGTCGGCGAAGCGCAGCTGCTCGTTCATGCCGCGAGGCGCCCTTCGGAGCCCTTGCGGCGGTCCTTCGGCTCGTCGAGGTACTCCTCGAGGAAGAGCCGTTCCTCGGCCGTGATGCGGCGAGGCCGCCCCTCGGCGAGGTTGTAGGGCACGACCACGGTCTCGGCCCGGACGTAGACCGTCTCGGGCGTCTCCTCGGTCGCCTCGTCCTTGACCTCGTAGCGGATGGTCAGGGACGCGGCGCCTATCCGGGTCACCCAGGACTCGATGAGCACCGGCTCGTGCCGGTGCACGAGGGGCAGCTTGTAGTCGATCTCGTGGCGGGCGACGACGGAGCCGCCCGTGAAGGAATCGCTGCCCTCCCCCGGCGCCAGGCGGAACATGAAGTCGATGCGCGCCTCCTCCAGGTAGCGGAGGAAGACGACGTTGTTGACGTGCCCGAAGGCATCCATGTCCGCCCAGCGGAGGGGGCACCTGTAGTGGTGTCTGGCCATGGTCTCGGCCTAGCCCCGGGTGAGCTTCTTGTAGGTGGCGCGGTGCGGACGGGTGGCGTCCGGGCCGAGCCGCTCGATCTTGTTCTTCTCGTAGGACTCGAAGTTGCCCTCGAACCAGAACCACTTCGAGTCACCCTCGTACGCGAGGATGTGCGTGGCGACCCGGTCCAGGAACCAGCGGTCGTGGGAGACGACCACGGCCGCACCGGGGAACTCCAGCAGGGCGTTCTCCAGCGAACCCAGGGTCTCGACGTCGAGGTCGTTGGTGGGTTCGTCGAGGAGCAGCAGGTTGCCGCCCTGCTTGAGGGTGAGCGCGAGGTTCAGGCGGTTGCGCTCACCGCCGGAGAGGACGCCGGCCGGCTTCTGCTGGTCCGGGCCCTTGAAGCCGAAGGCGCTGACGTACGCGCGGGACGGCATCTCGACGTGGCCGACGTTGATGTAGTCCAGCTCGTCCGACACGACCGCCCAGAGGGTCTTCTTGGGGTCGATGTTGGCGCGGCCCTGGTCGACGTACGAGATCTTGACGGTCTCGCCGACCTTGATCTCGCCGGTGTCCGGCGTCTCCAGGCCCTGGATCATCTTGAAGAGCGTGGTCTTGCCGGCGCCGTTCGGACCGATGATGCCGACGATGCCGTTGCGCGGCAGCGTGAAGGACAGGTCGTCGATGAGGACCTTGTCACCGAACGCCTTGGAGAGGTTGTTGACCTCGACCACGATCGAGCCCAGACGCGGGCCCGGCGGGATCTGGATCTCCTCGAAGTCCAGCTTGCGCATCTTGTCGGCCTCGGCCGCCATCTCCTCGTAGCGAGCGAGACGGGCCTTGGACTTGGCCTGGCGGCCCTTGGCGTTGGAGCGGACCCACTCCAGCTCTTCCTTGAGGCGCTTGGCGCGCTTCTCGTCCTTCTTGCCCTCGACCTTGAGGCGCTCGGCCTTCTTCTCCAGGTAGGTGGAGTAGTTGCCCTCGTAGGGGTGGGCGCGGCCGCGGTCGAGCTCGAGGATCCACTCGGCGACGTTGTCGAGGAAGTACCGGTCGTGGGTGACGGCCACGACGGCGCCCTTGTACTGGGCCAGGTGCTGCTCCAGCCAGTTCACGGACTCGGCGTCGAGGTGGTTGGTGGGCTCGTCGAGGAGGAGCAGGTCGGGGGCCTCGAGCAGCAGCTTGCAGAGGGCCACGCGGCGCTTCTCACCACCGGAGAGGTTGGTGACGGGCCAGTCGCCGGGCGGGCAGCCCAGCGCGTCCATGGCCTGCTCCAGCTGGGCGTCGAGGTCCCACGCGTTGGCGTGGTCCAGGTCGTCCTGGAGCTTGCCCATCTCCTCCATCAGCTCGTCGGTGTAGTTCGTCGCCATTTCCTCGGCGATCGCGTTGAACCGGTTGAGCTTGCCCTTGATCTCGGCGACGCCGTCCTCGACGTTCTCCAGGACCGTCTTGGACTCGTCGAGCTTCGGCTCCTGCATGAGGATGCCGACGGAGTAGCCGGGAGACAGGTACGCCTCACCGTTGGAGGGGTGCTCCAGACCCGCCATGATCTTCAGAACGGTGGACTTACCGGCGCCGTTCGGGCCGACCACACCGATCTTCGCGCCGGGCAGGAAGTTCAGGAAGACGTCGTCAAGAATCACCTTGTCGCCGTGCGCCTTGCGCGTCTTGCGCATGGTGTAGATGAACTCAGCCAAGAGAAACCGTCCGGCAGATCGATGGTGGGCAGATACACCCCATCTTGCCGTACGTCCATCCCCGGGGGGAAACGCGTATGACCCGACCCCCTTGACCAGGGGCCCCTGCCCCCACCGGCACGCGGCGGGCGGCACCGGCCGAATCCAGGCCCGCCGGCGTTTGAGGCGCGGGGTCTGGGGCGGAGCCCCAGGATCTTTCAGCCGCGCCGGCGACCGAGGCGGGAACGGAGGAAGGGCGGGGCGGGGAGCAACCCGTCCCACCAGGCCGCCACGGGCCGGGACGCCGGGGCGTACCGGACGCCGGGGCGTACCGGACGCCGGGGCGCGGGCTCAGCGGGGGCGGTAGACGGTGAGGGCGTCGGGGAGCGCGTCGAGAACAAGGGCGGCCGGGGCCTGCGCGTACTCACCGTCGTAGGCGAGCGCGGTACCGGCGGGGATGTCCCCGATGCGCAGGCTGCGCAGGCGCGTCGCGACGTGCACGGGGGACCGGCTGAGCGGCCCGGCGAAGGCGGCGGCGAGCAGCCGCGGGCCGGGCCGGCCACCGCCGTGGACGAGCCGCAGGTCGAGCAGGCCCTCACCGAGGCTGTCCCGGCGGCGCGGGGCGGGGCCGGAACCCTGGTAGGTGCCGTTGCCGGCGAAGAGCAGCCACGCGCTGCGGGGCCGCCCGGCCAGCGTCAGCCGTACGGGCCGCTCGGCGCGCAGCACCTGCCAGGCCGCCAGCACCGCGGCCGGCCCGCCCCCGATCCGCGGCCCCCACCGCAGCCGGTGCCGCAGCAGCTCGGGGTAGGCGCCGATGCTGAAGTTGTTCAGGAAGTACCGGGCCCCGGAACCGGAACCCCCGGCGGAACCGGCGCCTGCCTCCGCGGCGACGGAGCCCGGCCCCGGGGAGGGGCGGCGGGGTGGAGTGGGGGTGAAGCGGCCCAGGGTGATGTGGACCGCTTGGCCCGTGGCCACGGCGCGGCAGGTGTCGTCCGGTCCGGAGAGGCCGAGGTCCAGCGCGAAGTGGTTCAGGGTGCCGCCGGGGAACACCGCCAGCGGCAGCCCGGCGCGCAGGGCGGCGGTCGCGGCGGCGTTGACGGTGCCGTCGCCTCCGCACACCCCGAGCACGGTGGCCCGGGCCGCGGCCGAGGCCAGCGCGGCCTCCAGCTCCGTACCCCCGCACTCGACGACCTCCGCCGCCGGAAGCCGCTCGCGCAGCACGTCGAGCCCCGCTTCGGCGGCCGTCCCCGACCCGGTGTTCACCACGACCACCAGCCCGGCGCCGTCCGGCAGGGCCGGTACCCCGGCCGCCTTCCGTTCGTCGCCCGGGACGACCCGCGCTTCCCGCACGTCCCGCGCGAGGCGGCGTACGACGTACCCCGCGAGCACCCCGAGCGCCGCGCCCGCCATCACGTCGGACGGGTAGTGCACCCCGGTGTACACCCGGGAGAACGCCACCGACACGGCCACCGGCGCCACCGCGGCCCCCCACCCGGGGGACTCCAGGGCCAGTCCGGCGGTGAAGGCGAAGGCCGAGGCGGAGTGCCCGGACGGGAAGGACGTGGTCCACGGCGGCGTGACCGGCTGCCGCACCACGGGCACCCCGTCCAGCACCGGCCGGGGCCGGCGCACCGACCATTTGCCGACGGTGTTGATGGTCGCGGAGGCCAGGGCCAGCGAGGCGATGCCGCGCACCGCCGCCTTGCGGGCCCGGGGCGGTCCGACCGCGGCGATCGCCGCCGCCGTCGCGCCCCACAGCACCCCGTGGTCGGCGCAGCGCCCGAGGGCCGGCAGCACCCGGTCGGCCCCCGGCCAGTGCCTGCGGGCCACCGCGTCGAACAGCTGCCGGTCCCACCGTGCGACCGTGCCCCGCCAGGTCAGTTCCTGATCAGCCATTTCCTGCCCCTACCCCCGGGCACGGATCCGGAATCAGGACCGCCGCCCGACTGGCCCTACCCCCCGGCCCCTCTCGGACTCAGTACTCCCCTTCCTCGCCCTCCTCGCCTTCCAGCGGCCTCTTGCGCAGCAGCAGGACCACCATGCCGCCCAGTACCACCAGCCCCACCGCCAGCGCGGCGATCACGGGGGTGGCGGCCGAGCTGCCGCTCGTGGCCAGCCGCTCGTCTTCGGGGGACTCCTCCTCGGGGGACAGGGACCCGGAGGAGGAGTCCACCGCCACCTCGGTCGCCCCGCCCAGCGTCCCCACCGGCCCGGCGGGGCCGGACTGCGCCCGCGGCTGCGGCCACACCGCCGCGGCGGTGGCGGTCGTGGCGGACTCGCTGGAACCGGCCACGATCTGCGCCTCGGCGGGGATCCCGCTGGTGAAGACCCGCCCGACGGGCACCTTCGTGGAGCCCTGCACGGTGACCGAGGCCGTGCCGTCCGGGGTGCCCGGCGGCACCTCGAAGTACAGCCGGGTCCCGTGTCCGACGGATTCGAGCGGCCGCCCCTCGGCGTCCACCACCCGCACCCCCATGGCCACGGCCGCCGCGTCCGGGGTGACGCTCACGCTCTGCGCCCCCGTCCGCACGGTCACCGGCCCGAGCCGGGTCCCGACGGGACCCGACACCGGCCCGGACACCCGGCCCGGGTCCAGGCCCAGCGAGGCGGGCGGCTCCGGCAGCCGACCGGCAGCCCGCTGGAGGTAGTCGGCCAGGAGTTCCGCCGCCGGGTCGGCGGCCTCCACCTGCGCCCCGTCGGCCAGCCGCCAGATCGCCACCTGGGTCCCGGCGGCCGCGCTCTCCGCCGTCAGGGAACCGGCTCCGGCCGCCTTCGCGAGTCCGGCCAGGTCGTTGAGCTGCGGGTAGGAGTGCTCCAGCACCCACCGGATCCGCCCGGCCTCGGCGTTCCCCGCGAGGGGGCTGCCGTTCCAGCCGCTCTCCGTGTACCGGGCCTGGGGCTGCGCGTATCCCGCCACCCCCACCCCGTACGTCTGGAGCATGCCGCCGCCGTCGACCCGCATCTCGTACAGCCCGGCCGGGATCTGACGGACCGACCCGTCCCCGGTGCGCAGGACCGCCTGCCCGTACGTCTTCAGCCCGTCGAGCACGGCGCTCGCGCCCTCAGCCGCCCGGCCGGCCGCCGGGTCGGAATCGGCGGAGGCACGGGCGCCCGGGGCCGCGGCGAGGGCGGCCGCGGCCAGCAGCGCCACCGCCAGCGGCCTTCGTACGGAGCCCCGTACCGCCGCCACGGCCGGCTGACCGGTATCGGGGACAACAGGAGCGACAGCAGCAGCGACGACAGGAACGGCCCCGGTGCCGCGCGCGGGGTCGGGACCCGCAGGACCGGCAGGAACAGGAAGCGGAACCTCCGGCCCGGCAGGCCCAGCGGCCTGTGGCACGGCGGACGTGGAGGCCGGTCCGCGCGCGGGCGCGGAGCCCGGCACGCGGGATTCGGTGGATACGGAGGACGCGGGAACAGCAATCGACACAGTCTTCCCCTTCGGGCCAAAGACCCAGGTGCCCGTGAGTACCGGGGAATCCTAGCCGCCTCGAACACTCAGACCACCGCCGCCTTCTGAGGGCCCATCAGTGGGGTGTCCGTCTTGACCACCCGCCGGAACGCCGCCGTTCCGCGGTTCAGGTCGTGTCCGATGCTGATCGCGTCGATGTCCGCCGAGAACCACCGGGCGCCGTCGCCGTCCGGCGGGGCCTCCCGGACCCGTAGCCGCCCGTGGACCACGAGCGGTTCCCCCACCGACACGGAACTGGCCAGGTTCAGCGCCAGGACCCGGCGCGCCCACACCGTGTAGAAGCTGGTGGGCGCGTCCGTCCAGGCTTCCGTCCGCCGGTCGAAGTACCTCGGCGTCACCGCGAAGCGGAACCTCGCCGAGGGACCGGTGACGGTCTCCTTGAAGTCGATCTGCGTCGCCACATGGCCCACCAGCGTGACCAGGGTGTCGTTCATCCCGGCCGCCTCCCCACGTCCCTTGCCCCCCACGGACCCTCCGCACGGGGTAGGACCATGCTGGCCGGGACCGCGAATCCCCGCTCCGGCCTGTGGATTACTGGCGGGTTGTGGACAACCTCGTCCCCCCTGCGGCGACCGTCGCGTACTGCTCCCGCACCTCGCGGTAGCGCAACAGCTCGGCCGCGACGGGTTCCAGCACCCGGGCCCGCCCGCAGCCGGCGGCGGCCTGCCGCAGCCGCCGCTCCGCGTCCTGCCCGTACCGGCGCGCCGGGCCCCGGGCCGCGATCGAGCAGGCCCACTCCACCAGCGGCCCGCCGATGATGCCGGACACCATGAACAGCACCGGCGGCAGCAGTCGCGGCTCCAGGACCCCGACGATCTGCCCGACCAGCCACAGCCCGCCGAAGATCTGCACGAGCGTCATGGCCGCCTGCGCCAGGACCGCCGCCGGCCACCACGTCGGCCGCGGCGGCTTGGCGCTGGGCACCGCGACCGCCGCGCCCAGGGTCACCGCCAGGTCGTCCAGCGCCTCCGGGAGCCGTTCGGCGCCGCGCACCGCGGTCTCCCGTACGGCCTGCGCCCAGGAGTCGGGCAGGCCGACGGCCGCCTCGTCGGCGACGAGGCGTACGGCCTGCTCCACCCGCTGCCGGGCGGTCACCTCCTCCTCCACCGGCGGTTCGGCGGACACCGCCGGGGAGCGGCCGATCGCGGCGAGGGCGGCCAGGCCCGCCAGCGAGCGCGGGGCGCGCCGGCTCTCGTACCAGCGCCACAGCCGCAGCCAGGGCGTCCCGCAGGCCTTGCCCGCGTTGCGCCGCCAGGCCCGCTCGGCGGCGAGCCCGGCCGCGTACGCCCCGACCGCCTCCGCGAGGCGGTCCTCGAACTCGGCGCGCGCCACTTCGCCGATCTCGGGCCCCGCGTGGCCGTCGGCGACGTAGAGCGGGCGCAGGCGCGCGGCGGCCCGGTCGACATCGGCGGAGATCCGCCGGGTGGCGGCGCCCTTCTCCTGGGTGAACTGTCCGAGGAGCTCGCGGAGTTCCCCGACGCCCTCACCCGTCAGGGCGGACAGGCCGAGCACGGTGGCTCCCGGTTCGCCGTGCTCGCCGAGGGCGATCCCGTCGTCGTCGAGGAGTCTGCGCAGGTCGTCCAGTACGAGGTCGGCGGCCTCGCCGGGGAGCCGGTCGACCTGGTTGAGCACGACGAACGTCACCTCGGCGTGCCCGGCCAGCGGCCGCAGGTACCGCTCGTGCAGGACGGCGTCCGCGTACTTCTCGGGGTCGACCACCCACACCACTGCGTCGACCAGCGCCAGGACCCGGTCGACGTGGTCGCGGTGCGTGAGCAGCGCCGAGTCCAGGTCGGGCAGGTCCACGAGGACCATCCCGCGCAGCGCCTCGGCCTCGGAGGTCTCGCGGGGCCGGCGCCGCAGCCGGCCCGGGATCTCCAGCCGGTCGAGCAGTCCGGCCGCCCCGTCCGACCAGCTGCACGCGATGGGAGCGGCGGTGGTCGGGCGACGCAGGCCGGTCTCGGAGATCTGCACTCCGGCGAGTGAATTGAAGAGCGTGGACTTGCCGCTTCCGGTGGCTCCGGCGATCGCGACGACCGTGTGCTGTGGGGACAGCCCGCGGCGCGCGGCCGCCTCGTCGAGGACGCGGCCCGCCTCGGCGAGGGTCTTGCCGTCGAGCCGGGTCCGGGAGAGTCCGACGAGCTGGCGCAGCGCGTCGAGGCGGGTGCGCAGGGCCTGGGCCTCGGGGCTGAGCGGGGGCGCGGGGGCCTTGCCGCCGTCGTTCCCGGCGCCGGAGACCGCCCGTACGAGTGCCTCGTCGCCCGCGTCCTGCTCCTCGTCGAAGTCCAGGTCCACGTCTAGGTCGAGGTCGAGGTCCCGGCCCGGGTCGAGGTCCCGGCCCGGGTTCTCGTCCGGGCTCCTCCCCCTGTCCTTCGTGTCCCCGCCCGGGTCCTGCCCTTGGAGGCTTTCGGGGTCCGTGCCGGCGGGTCCGGTCGAACCGCCGCGACGGCCCTTGCGGGTGGCGAGGCGGCGCGAGCGCGCGATCAGTCCGTCGTCCCAGCGGTCGTCGGTCCGGTCGCGGTCGGTCAGGGCGGTCACCGCGTCACCTCTCCTTCTGCAGTACGGACAGCGCGGCGATCAGCTCGGCCTGTGGTTCCGGTGTCACTTCGAGCGCCTCCAGCGGGGCGAGCCTGCGGTCGCGTTCGGCGCGCAGTACCTGGTCGAGGTGTTCGCCGACGAGTTCCCCGCCCCGGTCGCGCAGGCGTACGGCGGCCTGTACGCCGATCCGTTCGGCGAGCTTCTCCCCCGCCGGGCGGGCCCTCTTGCCGCCCAGGAGGGCGGCTACGAGGAGGGCGGCGATGGAGTCGGGGTCGGGCGCGGGCTGTTTGTCGAGCTTGGCGACCTCCTCCTCGGCGAGTTCCTCCAGCACGCGCCGCCAGCGGCGTACGGCCATGCCGATACGTTCCGCCGCTTCCCGGTCGGGCGCGGGCAGGGCCAGGGCTCCGGCGGCCGGTTCGCGCCGCCAGGCGTCGGCGATGCGTTCGTCGGCGGCGGCGACGGCGCACTGGAGCAGCGCGGCGAGGGATTCGGCGAGGGAGTCGAGGAGTTCGTCGGCGCTGGTGTCGAGGGGGTATCCGCGCCAGCGGGTCAGCGCGTCCCCGGCGAGTACGGCGCCGCGGTCGAGGCGGCCCCGGACCCGCTTGCCCTCCCTCTTGTACGCGTCCTCGACGGCCGAGGTGAGGCGTACGGAGGCGGCGTACTGGGCGGCGACGGCGGAGGCGAGCTCCGGCATGCGGCGGCCGAGCGAGTCGAGGGCGCCCAGCGCGGTCCGCCCGACGGCGTACTGGCGGGCGGCCGGGTCCTGGGCGTGGTGGCTGAGCCAGGCGAGGAGCGGCGCGACGGCGCTGGCCGGGAGCAGCCCGCCCCCGCCGGCCGACTCGGGCAGCTCGGGCACGGTGAAGCGCGGCAGGTCGCCCAGTCCGGCCCGGGTGAGCAGGGCCCCGTACTGGCGGGAGACCTCGGCGAGCACCTGGTGCGGGACCCGGTCGAGGACGGTGACGAGGGTGGCCCGGTACTGCTTGGCGGTGCGCAGCAGGTGCCAGGGGACGGCGTCCGCGTACCGCGAGGCGGTGGTGACCATGACCCAGACGTCGGCGGCGCAGATCAGTTCGGCGGCGAGTGTCCGGTTCTCGACCACGAGGGAGTCGATGTCGGGGGCGTCGAGGATGGCGAGCCCGCGCGGGAGGGTGGAGACGGTCTCGATGCGCAGTTCACGGGTCGCGGTGCGGCGGCCCGCGGCGCGGGGGGCGTTCCGTTTGGACGCGGGGAGCGGTTCCTCCTCCCCTTGCGGGGCCCATACGCGCATCAGGTCGGGCAGGATCCGCATCCCGGCGAACCAGTGATGATCATCCGGATGGCAGACGAGCACGGGGGTGCGTGTCGTCGGCCGGAGTACCCCGGCTTCACTCACCTGGCGTCCGACGAGGGAGTTGACGAGGGTGGACTTACCGGCCCCGGTGGACCCGCCGACGACGGCGAGCATCGGCGCCTCGGGCGCTTTCAGCCGGGGTACGAGGTAGTCGTCGAGCTGCGCGAGCAGCTCGGCTCTGGTCTGGCGGGCGCGCGGGGCGCCGGGCAGGGGCAGCGGCAGACGCACGGACGCGACCCGGTCGCGCAGGGCGGACAGGGCATCGAGCAGCTGAGGCCGAACATCCAAGGTCACCACATGCGAAGAATGCCCAATTTGGGACCATTTTTGAAGCTTATACGCCCTCTGCGCGCCGACCGCGACTCCAGCGGGACATCCTGGACACGGCGGACGAGTGGGACGCAGGCATAACGAGTGCACAACACCCAGGGCGCCGCGGCGCAAAAGCGGTGCGAGAATCGCACCTGCCTGCGAGTATCGGGACCGCTTCACCGAACCTCCACATCGTGGCACGCGGGTGAAGCAACCGGGACAAGGCGACCGGAGCCCTATCCTTGACCCGGCACGGACCGTAGTCCCACCCCCACCAAGGGGCTCCAGGCCACCACGGCCACCTTCCGGCCCCCGTAGCTCAGTGGATAGAGCAGGTGCCTTCTAAGCACTTGGCCGCAGGTTCGAGTCCTGCCGGGGGCACTCTTTCTCCACCTCCCCGCAAGGACCCGCCCGGGTCCGCCGGTGTGTCCCGTCCCGGTGGCGACGACGGCGACGGCGACGCGAGGACCTCGATCGGCTGAAGCCCGGCGCCTGAAGGCGCCGGGCTTCAACTCGTTGGGGCCGGTGACGGGGCCGGGGCCGGTGACGGGCTCGGACTCGGACTCGGGAACGGCCGGAAACAGGCCGTCCCGCCCGACGGGGGTGCGGGCGGGACGGCGATCAGGGGCGGGCCGGGTGCGCTCGGGCGCGGGCCGCGCGCGGGTCGGGCGCGGGTCAGGCGGCCGGGGCACCCGCGGGGGCGTCAACCGGCGCGTCCGCCGGTGCGCCAGCCGGTGCGTCCGCCACCGGTGCGTCGGCCGGGGAGACGCCGAAGGCCTTGACCGCCTGGTAGTACGTCCAGGCCGTGCTGTCGCAGGAACCCTTCTTGACCCCGGAGTACTGGGAGCAGACCCGCTTCAGGTCCGAGTAGAAGGCGTCGTCCAGCCGGGACTTGTTGGCGGGGAAGGAACCCGCCGCCTTGTAGTTGCGGTAGCCGAAGTCGTGGCGGGCGCAGGCCGTCTGGAAGGGGAACCCGAAGGGGTTGTCCGGGGACGAGCTGCAGTAGTCCGTCGACCAGTCGAAGCCGTACGCGGCCCAGTTGCCCTGGCTGCCGCGTGCGGCGACCCAGGCGTTGTAGCTGGAGGCGCTCGTCTGCGTCCAGCTGCTCAGGACCTGCGGCTTGTCAGCGGGGGCGGCGGACGCGGGGGTCGCGACGGCGATCAGACCGGCCGCGGCCGAGGCGAGCAGGGGTGCGAGACGGCGACGCATGGCATTCCTCCGGGACGGGGCGGCGGGGCGGACGGGCCGCCCGGTCAACTCCCGGTGCGGCGTCGGGTCCCACCCTCGGAGCCCGCCATATCTCCGGTCCCTACCGGCCCTATAACCGCGGTCCGTGCGCGTGCGTCGCGGTCCGGTCAGCGTGCGTTGACGCGTGTCCCCGATCCGGGCGGGCGGGTCTGGGTACGGGGCCCCGGGCCTGGGCCGTGGGGGTCCCAGGGGCCGGGTCGGGGAGCCGGGACCCCTCTCAGGTATGACGCCGTGTGCGACTTGCGGCAGAGTCAGGATTCGTACTGCGGAGGGACGCGCGAACGGCCTCCGCCACGAACACTTGTAGGCATGAACCGCCGTCCGCTCGTCATCGTCGCCGCCGTCGTAGGAGCCCTGGCCACCGCTGCCTTCGCCCTGCCGAACCTGCCGCCCAACCCGGTCACGAGCGTCCTCAGCGACCGGGTCTTCCAGGAGAAGGGCAAGCGTTACGCCTCCGCCGCCGACGCGTCCGCGCGCGGCGACAGGGCGTTCACCCTGCCCAGTTGGATACCGAAGGACGCCACCGACGTCCGGATACAGGCGCGGACGACCGGCCAGGCCCGGCTGATCCGGTTCACCCTCGGCGCGACCCCGCTCGACGGACCGCAGTGCGCCGCCCCGGCGGTGCGCAAGGCCGGCGGGCCCCGCCTGGGCGCCCGTTGGTGGCCGGGTGACACCCGGGCCGAGGAGCGGCCCGAGTGCCGGGACTTCTACCAGTACCAGGTGGCCGTACGCGGCAAGAAGGTCTACGCCTGGACCGACGGCACGCCGTCGCCGGGAGCGCGAATACAGGCCGGGGCCACGGCCGTCCCGGCGTCGCGCGGATAGACGCCTAGGCCTGGGCCGGAGCCGGATCCTGGGTCGGGGCCTGGGGCTGGGCCAGGGCTGCGGTGGTGGCGCGGGCGAAGCCGTCCGGGTTGTCGAGCATGATGTTGTGCCCGCAGTCCGGGACGGCGACGACGGCGACTCCGGCGGCCTCCAGGGCCTCGGCGGCGGCGGGCCCGTCCCCCTCGGGGTGCAGGTAGGCGCGCGGGATCGGCAGTTCCAGCAGGAGCTCCCGCATGGTGGGCTTCGTCCCCTCGACGAGGTGGACGGCGGTGCGGTACAGGGCGGTACGGCCGGCCAGCCTCATCGTCGACCACCAGTGCGCGCCGACCCGTTCGCGGACCTCGGACCAGCCTCCGGCCAGGAACTCCTCCTCCGTGTAGGAGGCGATGCCGCTGCTGCCCGCCGTGACGGGGGTGCGCGGCGCCGGGTCCAGGTTGGCGTCCACCAGCACGAGGCGGGAGACCAGCCGGGGATGCCGGGCGGCCAGCACGATGGCCACCGCGCCGCCCATGCTGTGCGCGATGAGCTCGGCGCCCTCGACGCGGGCGGCGGTGAGGGCCTGCGCCACGGCGTCGGCGTGTGCCTCCAGGGTGTAGGAGAAGCCCTCGGGCCGGTCGCTGTGGCCGTGCCCGAGCAGGTCCATCAGCAGCGAGCGCCGCCCGGCGAGCAGCGGGTGCACGGCGGAGGCGGCGAAGTAGGCGGGCGAGGTGGATCCGAGGCCGTGGAGGTAGACGCGGGCCGGTTCCTCCCCTGGCAGTTCGACCCAGCGGATGCGGTCGCCCTCCGGTGTCACGACGGCATTGTGCACGGTGTGTGTTCCCCCCTGGAGCCCTGCTCTGGCACGTTCCGCCTGAGGGTATCCGGGTTCCCGAAGCCCTCGTCTACCCTCATGAGGTGATCGACCATGTGAACCAACTCGGCGCCGAGGCGGCCCGGCTCGGACCGCTCCCTGTGGGCACCGACGTGGCCGTATGGGCGCTGGACACCCGACTCGCGGTGATCGGCGGCCGGAAGGCCGACGGGGCCGAGGCACTGCTGGACACGGGCGAACGGGAGCGGGCCGCGCGGCTGCTGCGGGACAGCCACCGGCGCAGCTACCTGGCCTCGCACCTGGGGCTCCGGCTGCTGCTCGGCGGCTATCTGGGGCTGGCTCCGCAGGAGGTCGTGCTGGTCCGGGAGACCTGCCCGTGCTGCGGCGGCCCGCACGGCCGGCCCGCCGTGGCGGGGGGCGCGCTGCACTTCTCGCTCTCGCACAGTGACGACGTGGCGTACTTCGCGTTCGCCGGGGTCCCGGTGGGCGTCGACGTGGAGGCCGTGCCGGGCGCGGAGGCGGTGGAGGACGTACTGAGCACCCTGCACCCGGCGGAGACGGCCGAGCTCACCGCGCTGGCGGGCGCCGACCGGGCGGCCGGGATGGCCCGGGTGTGGTCCCGTAAGGAGGCCTGCCTCAAGGCCACCGGTACGGGTCTGGCGCAGGGCCTGGTCGAGCCCTACGTCGGCTCGGCGGACGCCCCCGCCCCGGTCCCGGGCTGGTCCCTGCGGGACCTGTCCGCGCCGGCGGGGTACGCCGCCGCGCTCGCGCTCCTCGACGCCTGAAGCCGGGCGGCGCGGGCGGACGCGGCCCGGTCCAGCCGCGGCCACAGCCCCGCCAGCCAGGCCTCCGCCGGCCCGGCTCCGGGCAGCCCCGCCGGAACGGCGTCGTGGAGCGCGGCCGTCTCCGGTTCGGCGGTGCGGTGGTGGCGCAGGATCTCCGGCTCGCCGGGCCCGGCGGCGGCCACGGCGACGCTGCGCAGGAACATCACGTTCGCCGCGAGCAGCCACAGGTCCTCCCCGACGGGCTCCGCTCCCGAGGAGCCGTCGGCGCCCTCGGCGAGCGCCCACGGGTCCGGCGCCAGGTAGCGCACCCGGCCCACCCCCGTGAACCCCGCCGCGGCCGCGCACATCCCGCACGGCTCCTGCGTGCTCCAGAGCGTGGCGCTGCCGAGGTCCCACCCGGTCCGGGCGGCCCCGAGGGCGTTCATCTCGGCGTGGGCCAGCGGGGTGCCCCGCAGCGGGCCGGTGCCCGGGCCTTCCTCGTAGGCCTCGTTGCGGCCCTCCGCCAGCACCGCGCCCGCCGGATCGGTCAGTACCGCTCCCACGGCCAGGCCTCCGGCGGCCAACGCCTCGTAGGACAGCGTCAGAGCCCGCCGCACCGCCTCCGGCGCCGCCGCCCACACCACTTCGAAGTCCCCGCCCCCACCACGTGTCATTCCCGCATGCTCGCACGCCCCCGGACCCTGCTGTCGAAGCCCGGCGCCGCGCCTCACGGCGTCGTCGGAGCACCTGAGCAGGTCCCGTGCGCGGACGCCCCGCCGCCTCGGCACGGCCGGCGCCGGACGACACGGGCCTCGCGGGCACGCCACCGGTCAGGCCCGCGTCGTCCGGTGCCGTGGTCCCGGGGCCGACAGCGCCTCGGCGCGTTGGCGGGGCTCCCGCGTACCGGACGCACTCGGGTGCTCGGCCAGCGCCGGGGGCACCTCCCAGCGGTAGCTCGGGGAGGGGCGCGGTGCCGGGCGGCGCTGGCCGGGCAGGGTCCGGACGGGACAGCGCCTAGGCTGCCGCCCATGGACATCCGCCCCGCCCGTACCGCCGCCGAACTCCAGGCCGCCGAAGGGCTCTTCGACGGGCCCGCCCGCGAGGAGTGGTCCGCGCGCTTCCTCGCCGCGTCCGGACACCTGATGCTCATCGCCTACGTCGACGGCGTCCCCGCCGGGATGGTCTCCGGCGTCGAGATGACCCACCCCGACAAGGGCACCGAGATGTTCCTCTACGAGCTCTCCGTGGACGAGGGTTACCGGCGGCGCGGGATCGGGCGCGCCCTGACCCTGGCCCTGGCCGAGGAGGCCAAGGCGCGTGGCTGCTACGGCATGTGGGTGGGGGTCGACACCGACAACGACCCGGCGCTCGCCACGTACGGCGCGGCGGGCGCCGAGGACGAGGGCGTCTTCAGCATGCTCGGCTGGAACCTCACGCCCTGAGGGGGCCGTCGCGGGCCCCGGGACCCCGGGAGGGTCGGGGCACCTCTCCGGCGGCGTGTCGTGGGGCCACTCGGCGCTCCCTCCGCGCGCCGCCGCGCATGCTGGCCGAGCATCGGCCGCATGACCGCACTGACCGCGCTGCTCCCGGCCGCCGCCGCCCTGCTCGCGGCGGCCACCGTCCTGCCGCCGCACACCGCCGACGCCGCCGATGCCGCCGACACCTCCACCGCCCCCTACGTCGTCGTCCTCAAGGGCACCACCCCGCGCGCCCCGGCCCACACCCGCGCCCTCGTCGCCGAGGCCGCGGACGCCGGGGACCAGGTCGGACCGGTCTACGACACCGCCCTCGACGGGTTCGCGGTACGCACCACCGCGGCCCGCGCCGCCGAACTCGCCGCCGACCCCCGTGTGGCCTCGGTGGAGCCGGACACCCGGTACCGGATCTCCGACCCCCCGGCCGACACCCCTCCCCCGGCCCCCGCACCGGCCCCCACCGCCCCAGCTGCCGCACCGGCCCCCGTAGACGCTCCCGTCACCGCACCGGCCCCCGCAGGAACCCCAGCCGGCCCAACAGCCCCAACCGGCCCCGCAGACACCCCAGCCGCCCCCATCGCCCCACCGGCGCCTGCAGACACTCCCGTCACTCCACCGTCCCCCGCAGACACCCCGGCCGCGCCCGCCACTCCCGTCAACCCACCAGCCTCCGCAGACACTCCGGCCGCCCCCACCACCCCTCCGGCTGCCACCACCCCACCAGCCCCCGCCGACACCCCGGCCGCCCCAACCTCCCCAGCCGCACCGGTAGCCCCCATCACCCCAACTGCCCCCGCCATCCCGGCACCCCCCGCCGCCCCCGCCCCCGCACCCGCCCCTCCCCGCCAACACCCCGCCCCCTGGGCCCTCGACCGGATCGACCAGCGCGAACTGCCCCTCGACGGCGGGTACACGTACGCCCGTACCGGCGCGGGCGTCACCGTCTACGTCGTCGACACCGGCATCAACACCCTCCACCAGGAGTTCGGCGGCCGCGCCCGCTCCGGTTACAACTCGGTGTTCATGGAGCGCGCTTCCGACTGCAACGGCCACGGCACGCACGTCGCGGCCACGGTGGGCGGAGCCACGTACGGGGTCGCGAAGGGCGTCTCCCTCGTCGGGGTGAAGGTCGCCGACTGCCGGGGCGACGCGAGCCTGTCGGCGATCCTGAAGGGCCTCGACTGGATGGTGAAGGACGCCACCCGCACCATGGCCACCGCCGGGCCCGGCGCGAGGCCCGTGGTCGCCAACATGAGCCTGGGCGGCACCCCCAGCCGCGCCATGGACGCGGCGGTCGTCCGCGCCGTCGCCGCCGGGATCACCGTCACCGTCGCCTCCGGCAACGACGGCAGGAACGCCTGCTCCGGCTCCCCCGCACGCGTCCCCCAGGCCCTCACGGTCGGCGCGACGGACGCCGCCGACCGCCACCCCGCCTTCTCCAACCACGGCTCCTGCGTGGACCTGGCGGCCCCGGGCGTGTCCGTCACCTCGGCCTGGAAGGGCTCCCCGACCGCCCTCGCGCGGGCCACCGGCACCTCCATGGCCGCCCCGCACGTGGCGGGCGCCGCCGCGCTGGTCCTGGCGGGCGGGACCGCCCGCACCCCGGAGCAGGTCGGCCGGGCCCTGCTCCGCGCGGCCGTACCGGGCCGGATCACGGGCCTCCCCGCGGGCACCGTGAACCTGCTCCTGCACGCCCCCGCCGAACCGCCGCCCGCACACTGACCGGTCGGTATCCGACAGCGCTGTCCGATGGCCCGTCAGACCCGGTCTGATGGGCCATCAATGTGTGTGCGCTTCGGGCGAAAGCAAGCCATTGACTTCTTGTCACGGCGACGCGTCAATGACGGCCATCCGCACCGGCTCGGCCTCCCCGCACAGCGGGTGGGGGGAGGGGTTCGTCTGACGAAGGAGTCGCGACCCAGTGAGTACAACGTTCCGACGAAGAGTTCTGGCCGGGGCGGGTGCCCTTTCCCTGGCGTTGACGGGCGGCGTCGTGGCCCTGACGGGAACGGCGCAGGCCGCGACCAAGACCACACCCGTGCCCGTGAAGTGCGTCGCCCCCGCACCGCAGCCGGGCGCCACCGGCAGCCAGGACTTCACGGTCACGGTGCCGGACACCGCCAAGGCGGGCCAGAGCGTGCCGATCACCATCGACCCCGGTGAGACCCCGGTCGTCCCGATGTTCACCATCGACACGGTCAACACCATCAAGGCGAAGCTGCTCGTCAACGGTGTCGCCCAGACCGTGACCAGCCCCGCCGTCGCCAGCCACCAGGAGGCCGGCAAGAAGGCCGACCCGCCCGCCTTCAGCGGGAACATCACCGTCCCGGACGGCACCGAGGGCACCACGATCCAGATCACCGTCGACCAGGTGATCACGGACGCGGACCTCGGCGGCACGGTCTACACGACCACCTGTACGCCGGAACCGCGCCCGAGCGCCTCCGTCGGCTCGATCGCCGTCGAGGCCCTGCCGAAGGACCCGGTCACCACCAGGCTGACGCCCAACAGCGGCAAGGCGGGCACCGCCGTCGTCGTCACCGGCGCCAACTTCCCGGCCGGGCCGGTCACCTGCTCCGCCCTCCTCGGGGGCGCGGCCACCGGTGACACCGGTACGGGCACGGCGGACGCTTCCGGCGCCGCCACCTGCACCGTCACGGTCAGCAAGAAGGCCGACGCGATCAAGATCGACGGTTCGGTGCCCCCGGCCAAGCCCTTCGTGTTCGTCGAGGAGCAGGCGGGCGTGAAGAACCCGGTCGACATCGAGGTGCTGCCCGGGCCGCTGGCCCTCGGGCCCAAGGACGGCCAGCCGGCCGTCAGCTTCGGCGCGGTGACCATCAACGGCAAGGCGCAGTCGGTCTTCGGCGCGTTCAACGCGGCCACCGTCCAGGACTTCCGCGGCGGCAGCCTCGGCTGGGACGTGACGGCGACCCGTACGCCGTTCCTGAACGCGGTCAGCGGCCACGCGATGGCCAAGGCGCAGCTCGGCATCCAGCCGTCCTGCACCGTGACCAACCCGGACAGCCCGAGCACCTGCTCCGCCGGTGCCCCGGGTGCGATCACGGACACCCCGATGAAGGTCGCCTCCCAGGCGGCCGGCGGTGAGGAGCTGACCGGCGGCGAGTTCGCGGTGGGCGGCGCGGCGATGCTCCAGCTGCCGCCGTTCATGTTCGCCGACACCTACCAGTCGGTCGTGACCTTCTCGATCGCCTGATCAGGCCCGGCCCCGGGTGGTGCGGCGCTCCGGCGCCGCGCCACCTTTCCCGCTGTCCGCCGCGACTGGAGACCACCGCCCATGCCGCTCCGCACGCGCCGTACCCGCCGTACCCGCCGTACCCGCCGTACCCGCTACGCCGCCACCCGCGGCCCCCGCGCCGTGCTGCACGCCCTGCTCGCCGCGCTCTGCGGCCTCGTCCTGCTCCCGGTGGCGTCCGCCGGCAGCGCCTCGGCCGCCGACAACGGCACCTGGGGGGTGTTCCCGACGCCCCCGGCCGGCGCCCCGATGACCGACCGCGCCTACTTCTTCCACCAGGGCGCCGCCGGCAGCTCCGTGAGCGACAGCGTGACGATCCTGAACTCCTCCGACAAGGAGCTCACGTTCCAGGTCTTCGCCACCGACGCCGTCAACACCCCCTCCGGTGGCGCCTTCGCGCTGCTGCCCGTCGAGACGAAGCCCAAGGACCTGGGCACCTGGATCGCGCTGCCGCCCGAAACCGCGACGACGGTCACCGTCCCGCCCAAGGGCCGCAAGGACGTCCCCTTCACCGTGAAGGTGCCCCAGGACGCGGTTCCGGGCGACCACGTCGGCGGGATCGTCGCGCTGAACACGGCGGTCGAGGGCGTGCAGAAGGACGGCAAGGTGCAGGTCGGGGTGAAGCGTTCGGTGGGCGCCCGGCTGTACTTCCGGGTGCCGGGGCCGCTGACGCCCGGGCTGAGCGTGGAGGACGTACGGGTCACCCGGGGCGCGCCGGTCCTGCCGTGGGTCAAGGACGCGCACGCCACCGTCACGTACACGCTGGTCAACCGGGGCAACGTGGTGGTCGAGCCGAAGGTGTCGGTGTCCGCGGAGGGGCTTTTCGGGCGCCGGGTCCTGGACCGTCCGGCCCGGGAGCCGAAGCTGGTGCTGCTGCCCGGCCAGCGGGTCGAGCTGACCGAACCCTGGCAGGACTCGCCACAGTTGGACTGGGTCACCGTCAACGTCGCGGCGGGGGCGGCCGCTTACCCCGATCTGCGCTCGGATTCGGCCACGGAGTTCCTCGCCGTGCCCTGGCCGGCGCTGGGCGCCGTCCTCGTCCTGGCGGGCGCGGGGGTGACCCTGCGGGTGCTGCGCCGGCGCCGCCGCGGCGGCCCGGAACAAACGGAACCCGTACCGGACTTGGCGGGGGCGCACTGACCGGCGAGGGTGTCTGCGGGTGACGGCATTCGGCCATCACCGGCTACGGGGAGACAAGACCGATGGAACGAGAGCACAGCGAGCCCCGGACCGACCAGCCGGGCCCTGACCAGCCGGGCCCTGACCAGCCGGGACCCGACCGGCCGGGCCCCGACCGCCGGGCGGTGCTCGCGGGCGGCCTGGCCGGCGCGGCGGCGCTGACCCTGGGCGCGGCCTCCGGGGACCGGGCCGCCAAGGGCGCGGGCCTGCTGACCCGCGTCGAGCGCGCCCTCGGCACGGGGACGGCCGCCTACCTGCCCGGCGACGGCTGGATACGCCTCACCCTCCCGCTGGAGGACGGCGGCGCGGCCCCGGTCACGGTGGACGTGCTCGCGGACACGGCGCGGGCGCCGCACGGCATCGCATACCTCCTGCCCGGCGGTGGCCTGAACTTCACCGCGGACTTCGACACCCCGGGCACCCCGGGCGGGGTGAGCCTGGCCCGCCACCTGCTCGGGCAGGGCCTGCTGGTCGTCGGGGTCACCCCGCGCGAGGACGCCTCCCGGACCGAGGACATCGGGCCCGACCGGGGGCTCGCGGCGCACCGCCGGGACCTCGCGAAGGTGGTGGGCGTACTGGACTCCGTACTGGGCCTGCCGTACCAGTACGCGGGCCATTCGGCCGGGGCCGCCCTCGCCCTGGACGCCGCCTCCCACGACCCCTCGCCGCGGCTGGGCCGGGTGCTCGTCCTGGACACCACCGGCCCGTACACCGGCGAGCTCGCGCTCCGGGCGGCCCGGACCAGGGACGCGTACGAGGAGCAGCTCGCCCGGGGTGTGCACGCGGCCGACCCGGGGCTGGCCGCGCTGATCGCCGGCGCGGTGTCCGATCCGGCGGCCCCCTCCGCCGTGCCCTGGCCCCCGGACCCGGCGCGGCGCTTCACCCGGGCGGGCCTGGCCCACTTCGCGCTGGTCCGCACCGCCGCGCTGCCCGGCCCGGCGAACTGGATCTACCGGCAGGGCCACAGTGCGGGCGGCTACGCCTTCGGCGCGGGCGGCCCGGCCGAGGACCGCTTCACCCTGGACCACACCTCCCTGACCACCTGGCACGCGGCCACCACCGCACTCGGCAGCGGTCTGGTCCCGACGGCCCTGATGCGGGACCTGGCGGCGGTGTGGGCGGGGGACGAAGCGACGTACCGGATCGACTGGCCGCGGATCCGCGCGGAGGTGGTGTGGGTCAACACCGAACTGGGCCGGGGCGACGAACCGCACGGCGCGGACCTGATCCGCGCGGGCGGCAACACCCGCGTCCGCTTCGCCCTCGTCCCGGGCTACGGCCACGGCGACGCGGTGTGGAGCGCGACGGCGGCGAAGGACGTCTGGTCCCTGTTCTGACCCGGCCCCGAGGCGGAACGGACTCGCCCCCTGCCACAGCGAGGGGGCGGGCCACCCCCAACTAGGCCATGTAGATCGGCGTGTATGCGGCTACCTGTTCCGGGGTGACCTCGTCCACGGTCATGGCACCGGTCCAGAGGTGGTCACGGTTGCAGTACCCGTGGAGGTCGGCCCGCTTCCCGCGCGCCAGCTTCCACGTCCCCTGAGGAAACCTCACCACCACGTCGCTGCCACAGATGAACGAGCGGTTCGCCTGCGCCATGATCCAGCGGGCGTGTTCACCGTCGCCCTCGGAAGGCCGGCACATCGTCCGGGCCATCTGCCACAGCCGCCCCCACTCGACACCGGGAGTGAGGGGCCCCACCACCGCGACATCCCCCAGGTTCCGGGCATCGAGGGAGAGCGTGGCGTAGCCGAAGACGGTCCCGAACATCCGGAAGACCGTGACTCTGCTCTGCCCTGAAACGGTCTCATCAACCGGCATGCCGTCAACCTCTGTTCACGGTGAGCCCCGGGCGCATCGGCCGCACCCGGGGCTCGTCTCTCCGATGGAGTCAGCAGCCGTCGCCGTCACCGCAGCAGGCGGGCGGGTTGCAGTCCTTGGCGGCGCCCCAGAGGCGGTCGTCCACGTCGAAGCCGGCAGCCTTGATGCGCTCCGCCACGGAGCCGATCAGGGGCCGCGTACGGACGGTGGCCTTGGGCTCGTGGTCCAGGAAGTACCCGAACTGCTCCAGGCACCAGGCTCGGTACGCCTGGGTGTGCAGCGCGAACGAATGCCAGCCGGGGTCAACGACGGCCGAGGGGGTCATGTCGAACGCGCGCGCGTCCCCCATGACCTTGAGGAAGGCAAGGGCCTGGTCCACGATCCGGCGGGCTACGGACAACTCGTGTCCGTACTCCACCGCGCAGAACTCGGACACCTTCTCGAACAGCTCGGAACCGACGAGGTCCCGCCCGCGCCGTAGGGCGATGGAACTTTCCAGCATGCTCGTCACAGTGAGATTCCCTCTCGTCACCTGGTACGCCGCCTCATGTGCGGGTGATTGCGGATCTCCGTGTTCACCTGGGCCACGGTCCGGAGGTCGCCTTCGTCGTGGGCTTCGCGCCGCTCGGCATCCAGTGCCGTGCAGACCCCGCAGCGCTCGGCGGGCTTGGGCCACGACGCCTTGGCACTGCCCGGGACGGCCGCTCTCACTGGTGCCCCCGCGCAGCGTGGCGGCGGATCAGCACGTTCATGTCGCTGACGACCGTTCCCCTGAGCGGGCCCTTGGCCAGGACGCGCGCCTCGGCCCACTTCTGGCACCTGGGGCAGTCGGCGGGAGGCTGCGGCCACTCGGGCATGAAAAGGCGGGCTACCGCCGGACTTATGGCCCTCGCCTGATTGCCGGCCATTTGCGCCCCTCCCGATCGCCGTTCGTTACTCGACAATCTTCGGGCCGGGCGAGCCCCTACTGAAGCCTTATTCGCGTTGTCGGGTAAAGACGGCCGACCACTCGTTCAGGCGTTCCCTGGCTTGCTCACCGAACAGGGCATGCTGTTCGAATTTTGCGAACTCACCCAGGTATGCCGACACGTCCCGGTAATCCCGGAAGACCATCACACCGGTAGAGGCTTCCACGGTGGCGATGCGGTCGTCGTAGACGGTGAAAACATTCAAGGGGCCCGGCATGACAGCCGGCCCGATGGGGATTACACCGATCCGAACATTGGAGAGCCGAGTCAGCGAGGCCAATCGGTCCATCTGAATGGCCAGAGCGGCCGGAGGGATGAGCGGCCATCGCACGGCCTGTTCGGTCAGAATGAACGTGAACCGCTTCGAGCCGTCGTAAAGGACGGCCTGACGCTCAAGCTTCTTCGCCACGGTCTTGCTCTGGTCTCCAGGAACGTCCGCGATGCTGGCCCGCACATACTCCGGCGTAGCCAGGAGGCCTGTGATCATCGTCGGCAGGAAGTAGCGGAACTCTGTGGACGACTTCTCGAAGCCGGCCAGCTCATTCTACCGCTTGTCCAATCCCCTGCGACGGGAAGACCAGTCGTCCTTCCATTCGGTGTTGGCCATCCGTGCTAGTGCCATCACTTCGGTTACGAGCGAGGCGGGTGCGTCGAGTGCTCGGAGGATGAGTTCTACGTCAAAGAGAGCGGGGGTTAGCTTCCCGCTCTCGATGTTACTGACTCTCGTTTGAGACATGTTGCAGCGCTGAGCGAGCCGGGTCTGAGTCCACCCGGCCCGCTTGCGTAGCGTCTTTAGTGTTTGTGCTAGGCCAGCCCTGGACTCACCTAGCTGCTGAGGGTCAAGCGTCAATGCCCTTCACGTACTCCTCGAAGGGCACCGACTCGGCGATGGCGATGCGCTGGTATTCGATGAACGGGGCGAGCTCTCCCTCATAGACTTCACGGTTGATCTGTCGGCCGTCCGGGTGATAATTCATCAGCACCACTTCGGAGCGGTCGAACATCCAGAAGTCCTGGACGCCCTCAAGGGGGTTCTCGCGGTCGGTCACATCGAGTATGCGGATCTGCTCACCGGCCCATGCGTGAGGCAGGTAGCACATGAACTCGTAGCGCAGGTATTCCGAGAGTGGACGTGTCACGATGTGCACGCGCCCTTTACTCTTACCCTCGCGGACCAGGCGCTTCAGGTCGTCGGTGTACTCGCTTGAGTAGGCATGCGGGTCGATGCGCGCTCCGGCCCTGAACGCCTGGAGCTCTTCCTCTTCCTGCGGTACGAGGTACTGCGGCAGGGTCTCCAGTCGCCACGCTTCGACCGTGAAGCTCTGGAACCTGGATCGCCATGCGTCACCATCCAAGAGCACGGAACGCCTCCCTCAGCACTGCCTCAGGGATCTCGACGAGGCCCTCACCGGCCGGGGGCTGGAAGACCGTGGACACGTCCCCCTGGACGATGATCGAGCCGCTCGGCGAGACATACACGTTGGGGCAGTCGTTCCTGCTGCAATTGCCGTTTCCGTTGCCAGTAAGTCGGGTCAGTTCCTCACGAGCCATGGCGAAACCCCCTTGTCGGGCAGCCCGGTTGGGCTGGTGACCATGACGGTACGAGGGGGTGCGGCCCGCCGTCCATGCGGCCTCGCCAATATTCGCGTTGTCGCATAAAGACGGAGCCCGGGACAGCAGGAACCCCCGGCCGGTGAGGGTTGGCCGGGGGTCCTGTGTCCGGGGGGTCAGTGGTTGCGGGGGAAGCCCAGGTCGACGCCTGCCGGGGCGTCCGAGGGGTCCGGCCAGCGGGTGGTGACGACCTTGCCGCGGGTGTAGAAGTGGATGCCGTCGTTGCCGTAGATGTGGTGGTCGCCGAAGAGCGAGTCCTTCCAGCCACCGAAGGAGTGGTAGCCCACCGGCACCGGGATCGGCACGTTCACGCCGACCATGCCCGCCTGGATCTCCAGCTGGAAGCGGCGGGCGGCGCCGCCGTCGCGGGTGAAGATCGCGGTGCCGTTGCCGAAGGGCGAGGCGTTGATGAGGGCCACGCCCTCCTCGTAGGTCTCGGTGCGCAGGACGCACAGGACCGGGCCGAAGATCTCGTCGCGGTAGGCGTCGGAGTCGGTCTTGACGTTGTCCAGGAGGGACAGGCCGATCCAGTGGCCGTTCTCGTTGCCCTCGACCGTGTAGCCGGTGCCGTCGAGGACCACGTCGGCGCCCTGGGCGGCCGCGCCCTTGACGTACGAGGCGACCTTGTCGCGGTGGGCGGCGGTGATCAGCGGGCCCATCTCGGAGGTCGGGTCGTTGCCGGGGCCGATCTTGATCTTCTCGGCGCGCTCGCGGATCTTCTCGACGAGCTCGTCGGCGATGGAGCCGACCGCGACGACGGCCGAGATGGCCATGCAGCGCTCGCCGGCCGAGCCGTAGGCGGCGGAGACGGCCGCGTCGGCGGCGGCGTCCAGGTCGGCGTCCGGGAGCACCAGCATGTGGTTCTTGGCGCCGCCCAGTGCCTGGACGCGCTTGCCGTTGGCGGAGGCGGTGGTGTGGATGTGGCGGGCGATCGGGGTGGAGCCGACGAAGGAGACGGCGGAGATGCCGGGGTGGGCCAGCAGCGCGTCGACGGCGACCTTGTCACCGTGGACGACGTTGAGGACGCCCGCCGGCAGGCCGGCCTCGGTCATCAGCTCGGCCAGCTTGACGGAGGCCGACGGGTCCTTCTCGCTCGGCTTGAGGATGAAGGTGTTTCCGCAGGCCACGGCCAGCGGGAACATCCACATCGGCACCATCGCCGGGAAGTTGAAGGGGGTGATGCCCGCGACGACGCCCAGCGGCTGGCGGATCGAGGAGACGTCCACCCGGTTGGAGACGGAGGTGGACAGCTCGCCCTTGAGCTGCGTGGTGATCCCGCAGGCCAGCTCGACGATCTCCAGGCCGCGCGCGACCTCGCCCAGCGCGTCCGAGTGCACCTTGCCGTGCTCGGCGACGATCAGCTCGGCGATCGCGTCGCGGTTGGCGTCGAGCAGGGCGCGGTAGGCGAAGAGCACCTTGGTGCGGGCGGCCAGCGAGGACTGGCCCCAGGACAGGAAGGCCTCCTGGGCGATCTTCACCGCCGCGTCGACCTCCTCGGCGGAGGCGAGGGCGACCTGCGTGGTGACCTCACCCGTCGCCGGGTCGGTGACCGGGCCGTAGTTGCCCGACGCGCCCTCGACGGTCTTGCCACCGATCCAGTGGTTGACGGTCTTCATGCTTGAGCTCCTTCACAGATGGCGACGTCGCTGCGCGGCTTGCCGGTCGTACTCTTCACGGGCCTGGGCCGCCGACGCACGGGTCGCGGTCTCGGCCACAGGAACATCCCACCACGCCGGTGCCGGGGGTGGGCCCGACACAGTGTCGGGTGTTCGGGTCTGTGCGTAGACACATGTGGGACGGTCCGCCTCACGCGCCACCGCGAGGGCTTTTCGCAGGTCACCGATGGTGCGGGTGCGGATCACGGCCATCCCGAGGGAGGCGGCGTTCGCCGCGAGGTCCACCGGAAGGGGGTCCCCGGTGTACGTGCGGTCGGGCGCCCGGAAGCGGTAGGCAGTGCCGAAGCCCTCGGCGCCCACGGCCCCCGAGAGGCCGCCGATCGAGGCGTAGCCGTGGTTGTCGAGGATCAGCAGCCGCAGCGGGACGCCCTCCTGGACGGCGGTGACGATCTCGGTGGGGTTCATCAGGTACGTCCCGTCGCCGACGAGCGCCCACACCGGGCGGCCGGGGGCGGCGAGGCCGACGCCGAGGGCGGCGGGGATCTCGTAGCCCATGCAGGAGTAGCCGTACTCCAGGTGGTACTGGTCGCCGGAGCGGGCCCGCCACAGTTTGTGGAGGTCCCCGGGGAGCGAGCCGGCGGCGTTGACGAGGATGTCGGTGTCGTCGACGAGGGCGTCGAGGAGGCCGAGGACCTGGGTCTGGGTGGGCGGCCGGTCCTCGTCGGAGGCGGGCACGGCGTACGCGCGGTCCACGCGGGCCTCCCACGCGGCCTTCGCGGCGGTGTACGCGGCCTCGTACGCGGGGTCGACCCGGTACCCGGCGACCGCTTCCCGCAGCTCCGCGAGGCCCTCGCGGGCGTCGGCGACCAGCGGCCGGGCGGCGAGCTTGTGGGCGTCGAAGGGGTCGAGGTTGAGGCCGAGGAAGCGGACGGCCGGGTCCTGGAAGAGGGTCGCGGAGGCGGTGGTGAAGTCGGTGAGCCTGCTCCCGGCGGCGATGACCAGGTCGGCCTCCCGCGCGAGGGCGGCGGCGGTGTCCGTCCCGGTGTGCCCCACGCCGCCCACCTCGGCGGGGTGGTCCCACGGCAGCACCCCTTTGCCCGCCTGCGTGGTGGCCACCGGGATCCCGGTGGCCTCCGCGAAGGCGGCCAGGGCGGGCCCGGCGGCGCTGTGCCGGATGCCGCCGCCCGCGATGATCAGCGGGCGCGCGGAGCCCCGTACCGCTTCGGCGGCGGCGGCCAGCTCGGCGCGGTCGGGGCGGGGGCGGCGTACGGACCACACCCGGTCGGCGAAGAACTCCTCGGGCCAGTCGTGGGCCTCGGCCTGCACGTCCTGCGGCAGCGCGAGGGTGACGGCCCCGGTCGCCACGGGGTCGGTGAGCACCCGCATCGCCTGGAGGGCCGCGGGGACCAGGGCCTCGGGGCGGGTGATCCGGTCGAAGTAGCGGGAGACGGGCCGCAGGGTGTCGTTGACGGAGACGTCGCCCGCGTACGGCACTTCGAGCTGCTGGAGCACCGGGTCGGCGGGCCGGGTCGCGAAGGTGTCCCCGGGCAGCAGCAGGACCGGGATCCGGTTGACGGTGGCGAGGGCGGCCCCGGTGACGAGGTTGGTGGCGCCGGGCCCGACGGAGGTGGTCACGGCGTGCGCGGAGAGCCGCCCGCGCTGGCGGGCCCAGCCGACGGCGGCGTGCACCATGGCCTGTTCGTTGCGGCCCTGGAGGAAGGGCATGGCGCCCGGCCCGCTCTCCAGCAGGGCCTGCCCGATCCCGGCGACGTTGCCGTGCCCGAAGATCCCCCAGGTCGCGGCGATCAGCCGCTGCCGGCGGCCGTCGCGCTCGGTGTACTGGACGGCCAGGAACCGTACGAGGGCCTGGGCGACGGTCAGCCTCATGCGTCACGCTCCGCGGCGGGGAAGGGCAGCCGGGGATCCACGGCCTGGGCGGGCCAGGTGTCGCGGATCCAGCCGTGGTCGGGGTGGTCCCGGATCAGCCACTCGCGTTCCGCGTCCGGTCCGGCCATCACGTTCAGGTAGTACATGTCGTGGCCGGGGGCGGCGATGGAGGGGCCGTGCCAGCCGTCGGGGATGAGGACGGCGTCGCCGGTCCGGACCTCGGTGAGGATGTCCGTCTTCCCCGCCGGGGAGGGCGACACCCGCTGGTAGCCCAGGCCCGGGGTGTCGCCGTGCGGGGCGATCTCGAAGAAGTAGATCTCCTCCAGGCGGGATTCCTGGCCCGGGTGGTGCGCGTCGTGCTTGTGGGGCGGGTACGAGGACCAGTTCCCGCCGGGGGTGAGCACCTCGACGGCGATGAGGCGGTCGCAGGGGAAGACGCCGGCGGCAGCGAAGTTGTTGACCTGCCGGGAGCAGTGGCCCGCGCCGCGCAGCTCGACGGGGACCGCGCCGGCGGGCCCGTACCGGGCGGGGAGGCGGTTCTCGCAGCGGGCGCCGGCCAGGGCGAATCGCCCTCCTTCCGCCGAGCGGATCTCGGCGTGGCCGTCCCGGGGCAGGTAGGCGAAGTCGGTCGGGCCGTCGAACACCCCGGCCCGTCCCTTGAGTCCGAAGACCTGCGGTCCGCTGCTGGGGGCTCCGCCCCCAGAGCCCCGCGCCTCAAACGCCGCCGGGGCTGGATTTCGGCCCGCACCCGGGGAAGCTTCCGCGCAGCGGACCTCGCAGCCGCCCGACAGGGGGAGGACGATCCACTCCGCGTCCCCGCACGCATGCGCGTACGTCTCTCCCGGCGCGAGTTCCAGGATCCGCAGCCGGGTCCACTCCATCTCCCACTCAGACACCGGCGGCACGCCCGAGCACCTCCTCCACCTCGTGCGGGAACGGCATCGCCGTCGAGCAGGCCAGCCGCGAGGCGACGATGGCCCCGGCGGCATTGGCGTAGCGCAGGGTCCGTGCCAGGTCCCAGCCGGCGAGCAGCCCGTGGCACAGGGCGCCGCCGAACGCGTCCCCGGCGCCCAGCCCGTTGACGACGGTGACCGGCACCGGCGGCACCTCCACCGCCGTCCCGTCGCGGTGCACGGCCAGGACCCCGCGCGGGCCGCGTTTGACCACGGCGAGCTCCACTCCGGCGGCGAGCAGCGCCCGCGCGGCCGCGTACGGTTCGCTCTCGCCGGTGGCGACCGCGCACTCCTCGGTGTTGCCGACGGCCACGGTCGCCCGCCCCAGGGCCTGTTCGTACCAGGGCTGCGGCGGTCCCTCCCACAGCATGGGCCGCCAGTCGAGGTCGAAGACGGTCGTCCCCGCCTTCGAGCGGGCCTCCAGCGCGGCCAGAGTGGCGCTGCGGCTGGGCTCCGCGCTGAGGCCGGTGCCCGTCATCCAGAAGACCCGTGCCGCCCGAACGGCGTCCCGGTCGACCTCCTCGGGCCGGATCTCCAGGTCGGGCGCCTTCGGGAACCGGTAGAAGTAGAGCGGGAAGTCGTCGGGCGGGAAGATCTCGCAGAAGGTGACGGGGGTCGGGTAGCCCGCCACCTCGCCCGCCCACCGGTCGTCGACGCCGAATCCGCGCAGTTCGGCCCGCAGGTACGCGCCGAAGGGGTCCGCGCCGGTGCGGGTGATGACCGCGGAGCGCCGGCCGAGCCGGGCGGCGGCGACGGCGACGTTCGCCGGTGAGCCGCCGAGGAACTTGCCGAAGGTGTCGGCCTCGGCGAGCGGTACGCCGGTCTTCAGCGGGTAGAGATCCACCCCGATCCGCCCCATCGTGATCAGGTCGTACGGAGCCTCGCCCTCCGCGGGCCCCTCGTACGCGGCCCTGTCCCCGGTGGTCACAGCAGGCACTCCTCCCATTCGTCCTCCCCGTCCCGTCGAGCCTCGCACCCTAAGGTGGCCGTCATGAGCTCCTCCCCGCCCGCGTTGACCCGTATCCGTGTCGGTTCGGCTCCGGACTCCTGGGGTGTCTGGTTCCCGGAGGATCCCCGGCAGGTCCCCTGGGAGCGTTTCCTCGACGAGGTCGCGGACGCCGGGTACGAGTGGATCGAGCTCGGCCCCTACGGCTACCTGCCCACGGATCCGGCCCGGCTCACGGAGGAGACCGCGAAGCGGGGGCTGCGGGTGTCCGCCGGCACGGTCTTCACCGGACTCCATCACGGGCCCGCCGTCTGGGAGGAGACCTGGGAGCACGTGTCGCGGATCGCGGCGCTGACCCGGGACATGGGCGCGGACCAGCTCGTGGTCATCCCGTCGTTCTGGCGGGACGACAAGACGGGCGAGGTACTGGAGGACCGGGTCCTGACCCCGGGTCAATGGCGTGAACTGGCCTCCCAGACCGAGCGCCTGGGCCGGGAGGTCCGGGAGCGGTTCGGGCTGCGGATCGTGGTCCACCCGCATGCCGACACCCACATCGACACCCCGCAGAACGTGGCCCGCTTCCTGGACGCCACCGATCCGGAGCTGGTCTCGCTGTGCCTGGACACCGGGCACTACGCGTACTGCGGCGGGGACAGCGTCGAGGCGATCGAGACCTTCGGGGAGCGGATCGGCTACCTCCACCTCAAGCAGGTGGACCCGCGGATCCTCGCCGAGGTGGTGGCGGACCAGGTGCCCTTCGGCCCGGCCGTGGCGCGCGGGGTGATGTGCGAGCCGCCCTCGGGGGTGCCCGCGCTGGAGCCCGTACTGACGGCGGCGCAGCGGCTCGGGGTGGACCTGTTCGCCATCGTGGAGCAGGACATGTACCCGTGCCCGCCCGACCGGCCGCTGCCCGTGGCCCGCCGCACCCGCGCCTACCTGCGCTCCTGCGGCGCACGCTGACCCGTACGCGCCCCACCGCACACCGGCACGCCCTGCCCCACCCCCGACACGCTCCCCTGGAGGAACGAGACATGAGCACGCTCGGCATCGCCGTCATCGGTACCGGGAAGATGGGCGCCGACCACGTCCGGCGCATCGGCGACACCGTCGGCGGGGCGCGGGTGGTGGCGGTCGCGGATCCGGACGGGGACCGGGTCAAGGAGGTCGCGGCGGGCCTGGACGGCGCGGGCGCGTACACCGACCCGGCGGCGGCGATAGGGGCGCCCGGGGTGGACGCCGTACTGATCGCCTCGCCCGGGCCCGCCCATGAGGAAGCGATCCTGCACGCCCTGCGCCGCGAGCTGCCGGTGCTCTGCGAGAAGCCGCTGACCCCGGACCCGGAGGGGGCGCTGCGGATCCTGGAGGCGGAGCGGAGGCTCGGCCGGAGGCTGGTGCAGGTCGGGTTCATGCGGCGGTTCGACGCCGAGTACGAGCGGCTGAAGGAGCTGCTGGACGCGGGCGGCATCGGCCGGCCGCTGTTCCTGCACTGCCGTCACCGCAACGCCGCCTCGCCCTCGTTCTTCACCAGCGACATGCTGATCAGCGATTCGGTGGTGCACGAGGTGGACGCGGCCCGCTGGCTGCTGGGGCAGGAGGTCACCGCGGTGACCGTGCTCTCCCCCACGCCCTCCTCGGCGGCGCCGGAGGGGCTGCGCGACCCCCGGCTGGTGCTGCTGGAGACCTCCGGCGGGGCGGTCGTCGACGTGGAGATCTTCGTCAACTGCGGGTTCGGCTACCAGGTGCAGTGCGAGGCGGTGGGCGAGCGGGGCAGCGCCCGGATCGGCGACGGCCACGCGATGGTCGTCCAGTCGGGCGGCCGGTGGGGCGGGGAGATCACCCAGGACTTCACCACGCGGTTCGCCGACGCCTACGACCGGCAGGTGCGGCGGTGGGTGGCCGCGGCGGCGCGCGGGCGGGTGGACGGGCCCGACGCCTGGGACGGCTACGCGGCGGCGGCCGTCTCGGAGGCGGGACTGGCCGCGGCGCGCGGCGGCGTACGGACCGAGGTGCGGCTCGCGGAGCGGCCGGAGCTGTACCGGCGCTGAACACCCCTCGACCCGGGTGGCTCCTGTGCCGCATCTGTCACAGGAGTCGCCCTCGTGTCACACATGTCCGCGTTACGCGGGTTTTCCGTCACAGGGGGTCGACAGCCCCTCCCCCGCGCTCACCGAGGGTCGTTCTCCGGGCACAACCCCGAGTGATCGTCAGTGTCCACGCGCCGGCTCCCCCGACGGCCTCCCGGCCGGCCCCGCGGCGTGGACCAGGAGGTGTCGTGGATGAGCGACCGACAGCTGTGGTCGTACAAGGAGATCGCCGCCCACATCCGGGTGCAGCCGGACACGGTGCGCTCCTACCGCAAGCACGGGCTGCTGCCCGCCCCCGACCACGTGGAGGGCGGCAAGCCCTACTGGTACGCCGACACCATCCGCACCTGGGTGGCCCGCCGCCCCGGCAACCGGGGCCGCCGCGAGGACTGACCCCCCGACCCCACGACACCGGCCCTCCGCGGCGCGGGCCTCCCCCGGCCCCGCACCGCGGAGGCGGGGGCGCGGGCTCCGCGTCACCAGGACTCGGCCTCCGGCGTCCGCTCCCGCTCGACCCGGCCGCGGCCCAGCAGCCGCAGCCCGAGCAGCGGGAAGACCAGTACCGACACCATCGCGGCCCCCACCAGCGCCGCCGCCTCCCCCGCGAACCAGGGCGGCTTGGGCCGCAGCGCCCAGAACACCGCCGCCGCCGTGAGCACGGCGAAGCCGGCGAGCAGCACCGCCGAGCGGGCGGGGGCCCGGCCGCTGAGCAGCAGGGCCATGGCGATGGCCGGCCCGAACTCGCCGACCGATCCGACGGCCGTCATCACGGTGCCGAAGCGGCTCTTGAGGAGCAAAGGGGCGAGGACCGCGACGGCCATGATCAGGATGAGGGTGACCGAGTGATCCATATGAGCCATTTACGTATGATTCGGGCCTGTCGGCCGCTCCGGAAGAGTGGGCGCGTAGACTCGCCTCCATACCCCCTAGGGGTATAGTCTTCGAAGAAGAGACACCCCGACGAAGGAGAACGACATGACCGCCGAGACGGACACCCGCACCACCACCGTGTACAAGGTGACCGGGATGACCTGCGGGCACTGCGAGGGAGCCGTGACCGCCGAGCTCGCCGCCCTGCCGGACGTGACCTCGGTCAAGGCCGTCGCCGCGACCGGCGAGGTCACCGTGGTCTCGGCCGCGCCGCTCGCCGAGGCCGACGTGCGCGCCGCCGTGGACGAGGCCGGCTACGCGCTCGCGGGCCAGGCCCAGGCCCAGGCCTGAGCATCACCTTCTCCTGCGCAGTACCCCGCCGGGCCGTACCGGCCAGCTCATACTGGTTCCGTACGGCCCGGCCCTCCCCCTGGAGCCGGAAATGACCAGCACAGTGCACGACGGACCCATAGCGGCGGTCGAACTCTCGATCGGCGGGATGACCTGCGCCTCCTGCGCGGCCCGCATCGAGAAGAAGCTCAACCGGATGGACGGGGTCACCGCCACGGTGAACTACGCCACCGAGAAGGCCCAGGTCTCCTACGGCGGCGACGTCCGGGTCGCCGACCTGATCGCCACCGTCGTGAAGACCGGCTACACCGCCGAGGAACCCGCGCCGCCGGAGCCGGAGCCGTCCGCCGCGGCCACGGCGGCGGAGCCGGTACGCGACCCCGTGCTCGCCGCGCTGCGCCAGCGGCTGCTGGTGTCCGCCGCCCTCGCCCTGCCCGTCGTCCTGCTCGCGATGGTCCCGCCCCTGCAGTTCGACAACTGGCAGTGGCTCTCGCTGACCCTGGCCTCGCCCGTGGTGGTGTGGGGCGCGCTCCCCTTCCACAAGGCCGCCTGGACCAACGCCCGGCACGGCGCCGCCACCATGGACACCCTGGTCTCGGTCGGCACGCTGGCCGCCTACGCCTGGTCGCTGTGGGCCCTGTTCTTCGGGCACGCGGGAATGCCCGGCATGCGGCACGGCTTCGACTTCGGCGTCTCGCGCACCGACGGCTCCTCCGCCATCTACCTGGAGGTCGCGGCCGGCGTCGTCAGCTTCATCCTGCTCGGCCGCTACCTGGAGGCCCGCTCGAAGCGGAAGGCCGGCGCCGCCCTGAAGGCGCTGCTGGAGCTGGGCGCCAAGGACGTGGCCGTCCTGCGCGGCGGGCGCGAGGTGCGGATCCCGGTGAGCGCCCTCGCGGTGGGCGACCGGTTCGCGGTCCGCCCCGGGGAGAAGATCGCCACCGACGGCACCGTCGTCGAGGGCAACTCCGCCGTGGACGCCTCCATGCTGACCGGCGAGTCCGTCCCGGTCGAGGTCTCCGTCGGGGACTCCGTCACCGGCGCCACCGTCAACGCCTCCGGCCGCCTCCTCGTGGAGGCCACCCGGATCGGGTCCGACACCCAGCTCGCCCGGATGGCGCGGATGGTCGAGGACGCGCAGAACGGCAAGGCCGAGGTGCAGCGCCTCGCCGACCGGATCTCCGGCGTGTTCGTGCCGGTCGTCCTGGCCCTCGCGCTCGGCACCTGGATCACCTGGCTGCTGATCACCGACGACCCCACCGCCGCCTTCACGGCCGCCGTGGCCGTCCTGATCATCGCCTGCCCCTGCGCCCTGGGCCTGGCCACCCCGACCGCGCTGATGGTCGGCACCGGGCGGGGCGCGCAGCTCGGCATCCTGATCAAGGGGCCCGAGGTGCTGGAGTCCACCCGTCGCGTGGACACCGTCGTCCTGGACAAGACCGGCACCGTCACCACCGGCCGGATGACCCTGCGGGACGTGCACACCGCCGAGGGCGTCGACGAGAAGGAACTGCTGCGCCTCGCCGGCGCCCTGGAGCACTCCTCCGAGCACCCGATCGCCCGGGCCGTCGCCGCCGGGGCGGCCGAGCTCGCCGGTGAGCTGCCCGTCCCGGAGTCCTTCGAGAACGTCGCGGGGCTGGGCGTACAGGGCGTGGTCGACGGGCACGCCGTGCTGGTCGGACGCGAACGACTGCTGGCCGACTGGGAGATCGCCCTGCCGGAGGCGCTCGCCGGGGCCAAGGCGGCCGCCGAGGCCGCGGGCAGCACCGCGGTCCTGGTCGCCTGGGACGGCGCGGCGCGCGGGGTGCTGACCGTGGCCGACGCCGTGAAGGAGACCAGCGCCGAGGCCGTCACCCGGCTGCGGGCGCTCGGCCTGACCCCGGTGCTGCTGACCGGCGACAACCGGGCCGTGGCCGAGACGGTGGCCCGCGAGGTGGGCATCGACGAGGTGATCGCCGAGGTGCTCCCGCAGGACAAGGTGGACGTGGTCAAGCGGCTCCAGGCCGAGGGCCGCACCGTCGCCATGGTGGGCGACGGGGTCAACGACGCGGCCGCGCTGGCCCAGGCCGACCTGGGGCTGGCCATGGGCACCGGCACCGACGCGGCCATCGAGGCCGGCGACCTGACCCTCGTACGGGGCGACCTGCGGGTGGCGGCGGACGCGATCCGGCTCTCCCGCCGGACCCTCGCCACCATCAAGGGCAACCTGTTCTGGGCCTTCGGCTACAACGTGGCGGCGCTGCCGCTGGCGGCGGCCGGCCTGCTCAACCCGATGATCGCGGGGGCCGCGATGGCCTTCTCCTCGGTCTTCGTGGTGACGAACAGCCTGCGGCTGCGGTCCTTCCGCTAGTGGCCGGCCTCCCCCAACCCTCCACATCTCCTTCACTGGAGACGCAGATCACAGTGATGACAACGTAACCATCCGGGGTCGTCAAGGATCTAATAGGGCGATGCCAGAAACGTCTTGGGGGATGTTTCAGGAGGTCCTGGGGGACCTCCGGGCATCTGCCGGCCGGGACGCGTGCCCTCGGGAAGCTTTGAGCGGCCCTCCCGACCCGAAACGGGTCCCGGCACCCACCGACGCCCCGGCTCGGATCCCGTGGGGGGAATCCGCCGCCGGGGAAAGGAAAGCGCCCCGACCGTCGACCCGTGGGGGGATCGACGGCGGGGCGCTTTTCGTGAAGCGGGGCCGGGAGGCAGGCGGCTAGCGGGCCTCTACGGGCACGAAGTCGCGCAGGACCTCGCCGGTGTAGATCTGGCGCGGACGGCCGATGCGGGAGCCGGGCTCCTTGATCATCTCGTGCCACTGGGCGATCCAGCCGGGAAGCCGGCCGAGCGCGAAGAGCACGGTGAACATCTCGGTCGGGAAGCCCATGGCCCGGTAGATCAGACCGGTGTAGAAGTCCACGTTCGGGTAGAGGTTGCGCGAGACGAAGTACTCGTCGGCCAGCGCGTGCTCCTCCAGCTTGAGCGCGATGTCCAGCAGCTCGTCGCTCTTGCCGAGCGCCGAGAGGACGTCGTGCGCCGCCGCCTTGATGATCTTCGCCCGGGGGTCGAAGCTCTTGTAGACGCGGTGCCCGAAGCCCATCAGGCGGACGCCGTCCTCCTTGTTCTTCACCTTGCGGATGAAGGCGTCGACGTCGCCGCCGTCGTTCTTGATGCCTTCCAGCATCTCGAGGACGGACTGGTTGGCGCCACCGTGCAGCGGGCCCCACAGGGCGGAGATGCCGGCGGAGATCGAGGCGAACATGTTCGCCTGCGAGGAGCCGACCAGACGCACGGTGGAGGTCGAACAGTTCTGCTCGTGGTCCGCGTGCAGGATCAGCAGCTTGTCGAGCGCCGACACCACGACCGGGTCCAGGTCGTACTCCTGGGCCGGCACGGAGAAGGTCATGCGCAGGAAGTTCTCGACGTAGCCGAGGTCGTTGCGCGGGTAGACCACCGGGTGGCCGACCGACTTCTTGTACGCGTAGGCCGCGATCGTCGGGAGCTTGGCCAGCAGGCGGATCGTCGAGAGGTGGCGCTGCTTCTCGTCGAACGGGTTGTGGCTGTCCTGGTAGAACGTGGACAGCGCGCTGACCACGGAGGACAGCATCGCCATCGGGTGCGCGTCGCGCGGGAAGCCGTCGTAGAAGCGCTTGACGTCCTCGTGCAGCAGCGTGTGCTGGGTGATCTCGTTGCGGAACGACGCGAGCTGGTCGACGGTCGGCAGCTCACCGTTGATCAGCAGGTAGGCGACCTCGATGAAGGTCGAGCGCTCCGCCAGCTGCTCGATCGGGTAACCGCGGTAGCGCAGGATGCCCTGCTCGCCGTCGAGGTAGGTAATGGCGGACTTATAGGCGGCCGTGTTCCCGTAGCCGCTGTCCAGGGTGACGAGCCCGGTCTGGGCCCGGAGCTTCGAGATGTCGAAGCCCTGGTCACCGACGGTGCTCTCGACCACCGGGTAGGTGTATTCACCGTCCGCGTACCGGAGTACTACAGAGTTGTCGCTCACGTCATCCCTCACCGACGTAGTGCCTCTTCTTCGAGGTGCCCTGACTGCCTCTACCTTCCCCCATTTGGCACAGGTGAGTGCACTCGGGGTCGGGGTTTGGTGTTTTTGACGGCACTGAGTGCCGTCAACCTGCTCATCCTGCCCCCTCCGCACCGGTGCGGATAGCCCAAATGATCGATCATCTAGGTGATGTTTCCCACCGGTACGCGGCCGGAGAGCCGGGGAGCCACGGCCGTGTACCTCCTGCCTGCGGAAACGGTACGCACCGCCTGACCGAGGGCCTTGCGGGACCCGACCAGGACGACCAGTTTCTTCGCCCTGGTCACCGCCGTGTAGAGCAGATTGCGTTGGAGCATCATCCAGGCCCCGGTGGTGACCGGGATCACGACCGCGGGATATTCACTCCCCTGGGAGCGGTGGATGGTGACGGCGTAGGCGTGGGCCAGCTCGTCGAGCTCGGCGAACTCGTACCCCACCTCCTCGTCCTCCTCGGTGCGCACCGTCAGGCGCTGTTCGTCCAGGTCGAGGCCGGTGACCACGCCCACCGTGCCGTTGAAGACGCCGTTGGCGCCCTTGTCGTAGTTGTTGCGGATCTGGGTGACCTTGTCGCCCACCCGGAAGACCCGGCCGCCGAAGCGCTTCTCGGGCAGGTCCGGCCGGGCCGGGGTGATGGCCTGCTGGAGCAGGCCGTTGAGGTTCCCGGCGCCGGCCGGGCCGCGGTGCATGGGTGCGAGCACCTGGATGTCGCGGCGGGGGTCGAGCCCGAATCTGGCCGGAATTCGACGGGCCGCCACGTCCACGGCGAGGATCCCGGCCGCCTCGGTGTCCTCCTCGGGGAAGAGGAAGAAGTCGGGCAGGCCGTCGGTGATGGGCGGGACACCGGTGTTGATGCGGTGCGCGTTGGTGACCACGCCGGACTGCTGGGCCTGCCGGAAGATCCGGGTCAGCCGGACGGCGGGCACCGGGCCGCCCTCGGCCAGCAGGTCGCGCAGCACCTCGCCGGCGCCGACGGAGGGCAGCTGGTCCACATCGCCGACCAGCAGCAGGTGCGCCCCGGGCGCCACGGCCTTGACCAGTTTGTTGGCCAGCAGCAGGTCCAGCATCGAGGCCTCGTCGACCACCACCAGGTCCGCGTCCAGCGGGCGGTCCCGGTCGTACGCCGCGTCCCCGCCCGGTTTCAGCTCCAGCAGCCGGTGCACGGTGGAGGCATCGGCCCCGGTCAGCTCCGAAAGGCGCTTCGCCGCCCGGCCGGTGGGGGCGGCGAGGACCACCTTGGCCTTCTTGGCGCGGGCCAGCTCCACGATGGAGCGGACCGTGAAGGACTTGCCGCAGCCGGGCCCGCCGGTGAGGACGGCGACCCGCTGGGTGAGCGCGAGCCGGACGGCCTCGCGCTGCTCGGGCGCGAGGGTGGCCCCGGTGCGCCCGGCGAGCCAGCCGAGGGCCTTGTCCCAGTCCACGTCCCGGAAGCCGGGCATCCGGTCCTCCTCGGCGTGGAGCAGCCGGCGGACCTGCCCGACGAGCGAGAGCTCGGCCCGGTGGAAGGGCACCAGGTACACGGCGGTCAGCGGGTCCGGACCGCCCTGGGGGTCGGGTACGGATTCCCGTACGACTCCCTCCGGATCGGCGGCCAGTTCGGCGAGGCACTCGATGACCAGCCCGGTGTCCACCTGGAGGAGCTTGACCCCGTCCGCGATGAGCCGTTCCTCGGGGAGGAAGCAGTGGCCCTGGTCGGTGGACTGGGACAGGGCGTACTGGAGGCCGGCCTTGACCCGCTCGGGGCTGTCGTGCGGGATGCCGACGGCCTGGGCGATGCGGTCGGCGGTGAGGAAGCCGATGCCCCAGACGTCGGCCGCGAGCCGGTAGGGCTGGTTGCGCACCACCGAGATGGAGGCGTCCCCGTACTTCTTGTAGATGCGCACCGCGATGGAGGTGGAGACGCCGACGCCCTGGAGGAAGACCATGACCTCCTTGATGGCCTTCTGCTCCTCCCAGGCGGCCCCGATCAGCCTGGTCCGCTTGGGGCCGAGGCCGGGGACCTCGACCAGGCGCTTCGGCTCGGTCTCGATGACGTCGAGGGTGTCGGTGCCGAAGTGCTCCACGATCCGGTCGGCGATCTTCGGGCCGATGCCCTTGATGAGGCCGGAGCCCAGGTAGCGGCGGATGCCCTGGATGGTGGCGGGCAGGACGGTCGTGTAGTTGTCGACGCTGAACTGCTTGCCGTACTGGGGGTGCGAGCCCCAACGGCCCTCCATGCGCAGGGACTCCCCGGGCTGCGCGCCGAGCAGGGAGCCGACCACCGTCAGCAGATCGCCCGCGCCCCGGCCGGTGTCGACCCGGGCGACCGTGTACCCGCTCTCCTCGTTGGCGTAGGTGATGCGCTCCAGCACCCCCTCGACCACCGCCAGTTGCACCGCCCCGCTGATTGTCATGCCACGACGCTACCGTCCGGGGCCGACAGCCCGCCGGGCCTGTGGACAACCACGGGGACAAACCGAAGGGGGCCCGGCCTCCCCGGCCGGACCCCCTCACGGTTACCCCTCCCTCGTCGGACTTCCCGATCCCCCCAGATCCCCTCCCGGAAGTGCCGACGCAACCTACGACCCGCTACCCGCCCGCAGGGTTGCAACGAAATCCGCAGCTTTACCTTTCCGTGACCGAAGGGCGGTCCCGGAGCCGTCCGAGGTGCCACCAAAACACCGCACAAGTAGCGTTTCCGGCATGAGCGAACCTTCATTCCAGGACGATGTGCTGCGCGAGCTCGGCGACGACAGGCTGACCGAGATCGCGGGACTGCTCGGCACCGACGCGAACGGCGCCCGCGACACGGTCGCGGAGACCGTCGGCGCCATGACCGGCGACCTCCAGCAGAAGGCCGACACGGACGGCGACGACGGCGTGGAGGTCCGCCAGGCCTTCGCCGAGGTGGCCGAGGCCCCGCTCCAGGGGGTGGCCACGCTCGGCGGGCTGGGCGGCATGCTCAGCGGCGGGATGATGGCCGGGGTGCTCGCCAAGGTGAGCAAGCCCGTGGCCAACGCCGTCTCGAAGAAGACGGGCATCCCCGCGCCGACCGTCGCCCGCGTCATCGAGCTGCTGATCCCGGTCCTGCTGGCCGTCTTCGCCAAGCGCGCCGCCGCCCGCAAGGGCGCGCCGACGCCGGGCGGCGCCCCGGCCCCCGGCGCGGCGCCGGCGGAGGGCGGCGGCCTCGGCGACCTGCTGGGCCAGCTCCTCGGCGGCGGCGCGGGCGGCCCGAAGAAGTAGCCCGTTCGGGGGCCCGCCTCCGGAGCGGGCCCCTAGAGTGGCCTCATGGCTGAGAAGGTGCGGCTGCGGGATCCGGAGCCCGGGGACCTGGGGTGGATCGTCCAGCGCCACGGCGCGCTGTACGCCGCCGAGTACGGGTGGAACGCCGACTTCGAGGGGCTCGTGGCCCGGATCGTCGCGGACTTCGCGCAGGACCACGACCCCCACCTGGAGCGGGTGTGGATCGCCGAGCTCGACGGCCGGCCCGTCGGGTCCGTGATGTGCGTACGGGAGGACTCCGCGCCCGGTACCGCCCGGCTGCGGCTGCTCCTGGTCGACCCGGAGGGGCGCGGCCACGGCATCGGGACGCTGCTGGTGGACACGGTGGTGGCCTTCGCCCGTTCGGTCGGCTACCGCGAGCTGGTGCTCTGGACCAACGACGTGCTCACCGGTGCCCGCGAGATCTACCTGCGGGCCGGTTTCACCCTGACCGCGGAGCGGCCGCACCGCTCGTACGGAGTGAGCCTGACGGGGCAGGACTGGCGGCTCCCGCTCCAGCAGGGCTCCCCGTCGTGACCACGGCGGTACGGGGCTTCGCGCGGGCCGGGGCCAGCGAGGTCAGCCCCACGCCGCCGACCAGCAGGACGGCCGCCAGCCAGCGCAGCCCCGAGATCCCCTCGCCCAGTACCAGGGCGGCCGAGGACATCCCGAAGACCGGCACGAGCAGCGAGAACGGCGCCACGGACGAGGCCGGGTAGCGGCGCAGCAGGTAGCTCCAGGCGACGAAGCCGAAGACGGTGGACACCCAGGCGACGTAGCCGATGACGGCCGCCCCGGACCAGTCGAGGGCGCGCAGCGCGGCCAGGTCGCGCTCCGGTCCCTCGATCAGCAGCGAGAGCGCGAACAGCGGCAGCACCGGGACGGTGCACACCCAGATCATGAAGTTCAGGGCGTCCTTCGGGGCGGCCTTGCGGGTGAGCACGTTGGACACGCCCCAGGCGACGGCGGCCGCGACGACCAGCACGAACCCGCCGACCGGCCCGGAGACCCCCCGGTCCACGGCGGCGACGGCGATCCCGGCCAGCGCCACGACCATGCCCAGCACCCGTACCCGGCCGGGCCGTTCGCGCAGGAAGACGGCGGCGAGGATCGCGGTGAAGACGGCCTGGATCTGGAGCACCAGCGAGGACAGCCCGGCCGGCATCCCGGCGGCCATGCCGGTGAAGAGGAGCCCGAACTTGGCGATGCCGAGGGCCGCCCCGACGCCCAGGATCCACTTCCAGGCGGCCTTGGGCCGGCCCACGAAGAACACGGCGGGCAGGGCGGCGACGAGGAAGCGCAGGGCGGACAGCAGCAGCGGCGGGAAGTGGTCGAGGCCGATCTCGATGACGACGAAGTTGAAGCCCCAGACGGCGGCGACGAGTACGGCGAGTGCGGTGTGCAGTGGGCGCATGCTCCGAGCATCGACCCCACGACCATGTAGCACCAGCGCGGATCTCTTCCGGAATGGATGAAGCGATGCTTACGCGTCCGCGGGCCGGGCCGCCTACGATGGGAGCATGCTCGACCTGTCCCGGCTGCGCGCCCTGCACGCCGTCTCCGTCCACGGTTCGGTCGCGGGCGCGGCGGCCGCCCTGGGCTACACCCCCTCCGCGGTCTCGCAGCAGATCGCCAAGCTGGAGCGGGAGACCCGCACCACCCTGCTGGAGCGGCGCGGGCGCGGGGTCGCGCTCACCGAGGAGGCCCACCACCTGGCGGACACCGCGCAGCGGCTGCTGGCGATCGTGGAGCGGGCCGAGACCACCTTGGAGGAGCGGCGCGGGCAGCCCGGCGGACTGCTGAGGGTGGCCGCCTTCGCCTCGGCGGCGCGCGGGCTGCTGCCGGGGGTGCTCGCCGAGCTGGCGCGGCTGCATCCCGCGCTGGAGGTACGCCTGACGGAGGTGGACCCGCACCTGTCGGTGGACCTGGTGGCCCAGGGCGTCACCGATCTGGCGGTGGCGCACGACTGGGACATCGCCCCGCTGCCGGCCCCCGAGGGGGTGGAGCAGGCCGTCATCGGCAACGACAAGTGCGATCTGGTGGTTCCGGCCGGACACCCCTTCACCGCCCGGCGCGTGGTGCGGCGGGCGGACCTCGGGGGGCAGCGGTGGGTGTGCCAGCCGCCCGGACGGGTCTGCCACGACTGGCTGGTGCGGACGATGCGCACCGCCGGGTTCGAGCCCGACATCGTCCATGTGGCGGAGGAGAACCACACGATCGTCGCCCTGGTCGCGGCCGGGCTCGGGATCGCCGTCGTGCCCCGGCTGGGTACGGGCGCACTGCCGCCGGGCGCGGTGGCCGTACCGCTGGAGCCGGGCCCCGTCCGCAGGCTGTACGCCCTGTGGCGGACGGGGGCGGCCCGCCGGCCCGCGATCACCGCGGCGGTGCGGACCCTCCAGGAGCACTGGCCGGCGGTGTCCGGCGACGCCCTTACGGGGGACGGACCGAGTGTCCGTCACCCGGTCGGGCCGGTACGGCAGTAGGGTCCGGCGGGTGCCCTACCACGCCTCCCGCCGGGCCCTGCTCGCCGCCGCGGCCGTGGCCGCCGTGACGGCCGCCGGAGCCGCCTCCGCCGCCGTGGGCTCCCACCGCGCCGGCCCCGACGACGCCCGCTCCTCCGACCGGCCGCCCGGACGCCACCCGGACCGGGCCCGGCTGCGTTCGCTCGTCGCCTCGATGAGCCTGCCCGAGCAGGTGGGGCAGCTGTTCGTGTCCCGGGTCTACGGGCACTCCGCGACCGACCCCGACGAGGCCGACGCCCGGCTGAACCTGGCCCAGTTCGGGGTGCGCACCGCCGCCGAGGTGGTCGCCCGCCACCACCTGGGCGGGGTCGTGTACTTCGCGTGGGCCCACAACACCCGCTCCCCGGGCCAGATCGCCGCCCTGTCCGACGGCCTCCAGCGGGCGGCGGCCGGCTCGGGCGCGGGGATCCCGCTGCTGCTCTCCGTGGACCAGGAGCACGGGGCCGTCGCCCGCATCGGCCGGCCCGCGACCCTGCTGCCGGGGGCGATGGCGCTCGGCGCGGGCGGCTCCACGGCCGACGCCCGCCGGGCGGCCCGCGTCGCCGGTACGGAGCTGGCGGCGCTGGGGGTCCGGCAGGACTACGCCCCGGTGGCGGACGTCAACGTGAACCCGGCCAATCCGGTGATCGGCGTACGCTCCTTCGGCTCCGACCCGCGCGCGGTGTCGGCCCTGGCGGCGGCCCAGGTACGGGGCTACCAGGCGGCGGGGGTGGCCGCGACGGCCAAGCACTTCCCGGGCCACGGGGACACCGAGACCGACAGCCACGTCGGGCTGCCGGTGATGCGGCACACCCGCGCCCAGTGGGAGGAGCTGGACGAGCCGCCGTTCCGCGCGGCGGTGGAGGCGGGCGTGGACGCCGTGATGACGGCGCACATCGTCTTCCCCGCGCTCGATCCCTCGGGGGACCCGGCGACCCTCTCGCGGCCGATCGTGACGGGCATCCTGCGCGAACGCCTCGGCTTCCGGGGGGTGGTGGTCACCGACGCCCTCGACATGGCCGGGGTCCGGCAGAAGTACGGGGCCGACCGGGTCCCGGTGCTGGCCCTCCTCGCGGGCTGCGACCAGCTGCTGAACGCGCCGGACCTGGGGCTCGCCCAGCGGGCCGTGCTGGCGGCCGTGGAGTCGGGGGAGCTGACCCGGGAGCGGATCGCGGAGTCGGTGCTGCGGATCCTGGAACTCAAGGCCCGCCGGGGCCTGTTCGAGGACCCCTACACCTCGCCGGAGGAGGTGGCGGCGCAGGTCGGCGCGCAGGCGCACCTGGAGGCCGCCGACGAGATCGCGGCCGCCACGACCACCCTGCTGGCCAACCCGCGCGCCCTGCTGCCCCTCGACGCCTCGGCATCGCCCCGGCTGCTGGTCACCGGGACCGACCCGGTCTCCCCCACGGGTAGCACGGGACCCCCTACGACGGTCCTGGCACGGGAGCTGACCGCCCTGGGCTGCCGGGCGACGGCACTGCCGCCGGGCCGGGCCGTGGCGGCCGCCCCGGGGCACGCGGCGGTGCTGGTGTGCACGTACAACGTCCCGGAGGGGGAGAGCCCGCAGCGCACGCTGGTCACGGAGCTCCTCGCGACGGGCGTCCCGGTGGTGCTGGTGGCGCTGCGCAATCCGTACGACCCGGCGCGGCTGCCGGCCTGCGCGGCGGAGCTGGCCACCTACACCTGGACGGACGTGGAGATGCGGGCCGCGGCCCGGGTGGTCACGGGGGCGAGGCGGCCCGCCGGCCGCCTCCCCGTCCCGGTCCCGGGCCGCTACCCGCTGGGCCACGGGCTGTCGTACCCGCCCGTGGCCCGGTAGCCGGAGCTACGGGCGCAGCTGCTGCGCGCGCTCCAGGTCGTGCCGGTCGAGCTGGGCGTCGGGGGCCGCGAGCGGCGCCGTCTTCGCCGTGCCGAACGTGTTGGCGGCGGGCGCCACACCGGCCCACTGGAGGATCTTCGCGGTGGCGAGGGTCTTCTCGCCGTCCAGCAGCTTGGCGACGTTGGCACCGTGGTTGGCGCCCGGCGCGGTCATCACGTAGCTGTCGCGGACCCCGTACCCGAGATGGAAGGGCTCGGAGCCCCACGGGTCGTTCTGGCCGTACACGAAGAGCATCTGGTGGGCGTTGTTGCGGACCCAGTTGTCCACGTCCGCCATGACCCCCGGCTGGAAGGTCATCGGGATGTCGCGCGGCACGAAGTTGCGCGGCGGCTGGTAGCCGTAGCGGCTCAGGCCCTTGAGGTGGGGCTGCTTGATGTCGGGCGAACCGAGCTGCGTACCGGCCTGGTAGTAGTACGGCGTGTACGTCTCCAGGCCCTGGTCGGCGTAGGCCGAGAAGCCGGAGATGGTGTCGACCGTGTCCCAGATCTCCTGGTCGGAGGCGGTGGCGGCGGTCGGGACCGCGGCGCAGTCGGCGAGCAGGCTGTACTGCCAGAAGGCCCAGGTGTAGTCGAGGACGACGGCCTCGAAGGCCTTGTCCAGGCTGCCGACGGTGTTGAAGGTCCAGCCGTTCTCGGCGGCGGCCGCGGTGTACTTGGCCTCCAGCGGCGCGCGGCGGATCAGGGCCTCGCGCTGCACGTTGTTCAGCTTGTCGCGGCACTCCTTGGTGCCGACCTTGGTGAAGAACCGGTCGTAGGCCGAGTCCTCCTTGTTGACGACGTCGTTGGGCGCCACGTAGGCGACGACCCCGTCCATGTCACGCGGGTAGTAGCGCTCGTAGTACGTCGCCGTCATGCCGCCCTTGCTGCCGCCCGTGGCCAGCCAGTTCTTGGTGTAGATCTTCTTCAGGGCGGTGAAGATGCGGTGCTGGTCGCTGGCGGCCTGCCAGATGTCCAGGTTCGCCCAGTTGGCCGGGTCGGGCCGCGAAGGCGTGAAGAAACGGTACTCCAGCGAGATCTGGTTGCCGTCGACTATGGTCGTCGGCTCGCTCCGGCGCGGGTTGGTGTTGACGTTGTAGCCGGAGGTGAAGAACACCGTGGGGCGGGTGGTGTCCTTGTGCAGCAGGGTCATGCGCTGCTTGAAGGTGCCCTTCCACGGCTGCCGGTGGTCGACCGGCTGCTCGTAGTTCAGTACGAAGAAGCGGTACCCGGGGTACGGCTTCTCCTCGATCAGGCTCATCCCCGGAATGCCGAGGATCTGGTCCTTGATGTCCGTGGCGGCGGCCGGTCCCGCGGCTGTGGCCGCGTGTGCCGTGGCGCCGGCCGCGCCCATGGTGCCGATGAGCACCACGAGCGACAGCAGCCATCCGAGCGTCTTGCGCATTCACACTCCCCTTGAGTCCACTCTGGTCGCCGTGAACCTAGCGGGGTCAATGCGCTTATGAACAGCCCTTGTTGGGCCTGTCCCTCAGCACAGGATCCAGCCGGAATCGACAGATCCGGCCGCCACGCTCCCCTTCACATACACACACCGGTTGATCGCGCCGACGGTGACGGGGCCCGCGTACCGGGTGAATTGCCCCGCATCGCCCACCGCGATACCCCCGCGCGGCTGGATGCTCACCGCCATGTGGCGGCGCTCCCCCGGATGCAGGGCCACCGCCGTCGCGCAGGCCTGGGTGCGGGTCTTGTACACGCGCACCTCGCCGGTGGAGAACGGCAGCACCTTGACCAGCCGGCCCGGGCATCCGTCGCCCGCGGCGTGCGCGGCGGGCGCCGCGAACAGCCCCGCGGCGCCGAGCCCGAGCGCCACCGCGAACACCCCGAGGGTCACGGCCGCCCCCCGACGCCGCTCCCCCGCCTTCCCCCACACCTTCCAGCCCTGCGACATCCTGACCCCCCGATGAGTCGTACGTAACACGTACGCCTGTACGACGCCCGGAATCCCCGGAAGGTTGCACGGGGCAAGTACGACCGGGGGCCGTCCGCGCGGGCCACCGCCGTCACGGGGCCGCGCCCGCCACCCGTACCTCGTAAGGGTGCATCCACAACTTCCCAGCGGTGGAACGGGAGTTCACCATCGACGAGGACATTACGCTAGGCGACCGGACGACCGCTCACCGTAGCCGTGAAAGGCATCAGAACATGACGAACGACCTCCTCGACCGCAAGCTGGAGCGCGCCTTCACGCACCTGGACGCGGACTCCAACGGCGTGATCGACGAGCAGGACATGATCGCGCTCGGGTCGCGGCTGCTCTCCGCGCTCTCCGAGCCCGCCGACTCCCCCAAGGCGACCGAGGTCTTCCGCGGCCTCACGGACTTCTGGGTGGACCTCTTCAACGAACTGGGCGTCGGCACGGACCAGAAGCTCACGCCCCAGCAGTACCGGGACGGCATGACCCGCCTCTACAAGGACGGCGGGCCCGCCTACGACAAGTCCTTCCGCCCGATGATGAAGGCGATGCTCACGGTCGCCGACACCAACGGCGACGGGCAGATCAGCCCCGAGGAGTTCCACAGGGCCCAGACGGCCTTCGACACGAAGCTGGAGCCCGAGGCCGCCGAGGCGCTCTTCGCGAGGATCGACAAGAACCACGACGGCTACCTGACGGTGGACGAGCTCCTCGCCGCGGTACGCGAGTACTACACCGGTGACGACGAGGACGCCCCGGGGAACCTGCTCTTCGGCGAGCTCTGATCCCCGGGGCGCCCTGAGAGGTACTCCGCCTACGCCGCCGCCCGCTCCTCCTCGGCCTCGCCGGCGAAGGTGCGCCACAGCTCGGCGTAGCGGCCGCCGCGGGCCAGGAGTTCGGCGTGGCTGCCGTCCTCGACCACCCGGCCGCGGTCCATGACGACGACCCGGTCGGCGCGGGCGGCGGTGGTCAGCCGGTGCGCGACGACCAGGGTGGTGCGCTTGCCCGCGAGCCGGTCCGTGGCCTGGTTGACCTGGGCCTCCGTGGCCAGGTCCAGGGCCGCGGTGGCCTCGTCGAGCAGCAGTACGTCCGGGTCGACGAGTTCGGCGCGGGCCAGCGCGATCAGCTGCCGCTGCCCGGCGGAGAGGTTGCGGCCGCGCTCGGTGACGGTGTGGAGGTAGCCGCCGTCGAGGGTGGCGATCATGTCGTGGGCGCCGACCGCGCGGGCGGCGGCCTCCACCTCGGCGTCGCTCGCGCCGGGCCGCCCGTAGGCGATGGCGTCCCGGACCGTCCCCGGGAAGAGGTACGACTCCTGGGGGACGACCCCCAGCCGGTGGCGGTACGCCGTCAGGTCCAGCTCCCGCAGGTCCGCGCCGTCCGCGGTGACCCGGCCCGAGGTCGGGTCGTAGAACCGGGCCACCATCTTGACCAGGGTGGACTTCCCGGCGCCGGTCTCGCCGACGAAGGCGACGGTCTGTCCGGCGGGTATGCGCAGGCTGATGCCGCCCAGCGCCTCCCCCTTCGCCCCGCGCTCCGCGGCGGTGCCGTACTGGAAGCGCACGTCCTCGAAGGCGATCTCCCCGCGCAGCTTCGCCACGGGACGGGGGTCCGCCGGGCGCGGGGTGGTGGTGGGCTCGCGCAGCAGCTCCTGGATCCGGCCGAGGGAGACGGTGGCCTGCTGGTAGCCGTCGAAGACCTGCGAGAGCTGCTGGACGGGGGCGAAGAACAGGTCGATGTACAGCAGGTACGCCACCAGCGCGCCGGTGGTGAGGGTGGCCGCCTCCACCCGTCCCGCGCCGACGATCAGCACGGCCGCCGCCGCGCCCGAGGACAGCAGCTGGACGAAGGGGAAGTAGACGGATATCAGCCACTGGCCGCGCACCCGGGCGTCGCGGTAGGCGTCGCTGCGCTCCGCGAAGCGGGAGGCGCCGGTGTGCTGGCGGCGGAAGGCCTGCACGAGGCGCAGGCCGGCGACGGACTCCTGGAGGTCGGCGTTGACCAGGCCGACCCGGTCGCGGGCGAGCTCGTAGGCGGCGACCGACTTGCGGCGGAAGACGATCGTGCCGATGACGAGCAGCGGCAGGGTCGCGAACACGATCAGGGCGAGCTCGACGTCGAGGACGAGCAGGGCGACCAGGATGCCGAAGAAGGTCAGGACGGAGACCACGGCGGTGACCAGGCCGGTCTGCAGGAAGCTCGACAGGGCGTCCACGTCGGTGGTCATCCGCGTCATGATCTTGCCGGTGAGCTCGCGCTCGTAGTAGTCCAGGCCGAGGCGCTGGAGCTGCGCGAAGATCTTCACGCGCAGGGCGTACAGCACGCGCTCCCCGGTCCGGCCGGTCATCCGGGTCTCGGCGAACTGCGCCGCCCACTGGGCGAGGACCAGGGCGAGCGCGAGAGCGGAGGCCGCCCAGACGGCGCCCAGGGCGGCCTGCTCGACGCCCTGGTCGATGCCGTGGCGGATCAGGATCGGCAGCAGCAGGCCGGAGCCCGCGTCGAGGGCGACGAGGCCGAGGCTGATGGCGAGGGGGGCCCAGAAGCCTCGCAGCAGGCGGCGCAGTCCGTAGCTGTCCTCGGCGGCGGCCGCCCGCTCCTCGTCCACCTCCGGCCGGTCGTCGGTGGGCGGCAGGGCGGCCACCTGGGCGAGCAGTTCGGGCGTGGCACCGGGGGCGGGGGCGCTGTCGGCGGCGTCCTCGCGGCGGCGCCAGAGTTCGGGGGTGACGCCGTTCGCGACGCGGCGCTTGGCGTTGACCGGCTCGGAGTCGATCTCCGCCTCGAGCTCGATGTCCCGTTCGATGGCGCGGTCCAGGTCCCCCTTGAGGTCCCGCTCGAACTCGGTCATGGCCGGGGCGTCGGGGGTGCGCGGGGAGCCGGCGCCGAGGGCGTCGGGGTCGGTCAGCAGCCGCCGGTACAGCGGGGAGCGGCGCTCCAGTTCCTCGTGCGTGCCGAGGTCGGCGAGGCGGCCCCGGTCGAGTACGGCGATCCGGTCGGCCAGCGCGAGGGTGGAGCGGCGGTGGGCGATGAGGAGGGTGGTGCGGCCGGCCATGACGGCCCGCAGCGCCTCGTGGATCTCGTGCTCGACGCGGGCGTCGACGGCGGAGGTGGCGTCGTCGAGGAGGAGCAGCCGGGGGTCGGTCAGCAGGGCGCGGGCGAGCGCGATGCGCTGGCGCTGGCCGCCGGAGAGGGTCAGGCCCTGTTCGCCGACCTTGGTGTCGAAGCCGGCGGGGAGGGCCTCGATGAAGGACTCGGCCTGGGCGGCGCGGGCCGCCGCCCGTATCTGCTCCTCGGCGGCGCCGGGGGCCCCGTAGGCGATGTTGGCGCGGATGGTGTCGGAGAAGAGGAAGGAGTCCTCGGGGACGAGCCCGATGGCGGCGCGCAGGGAGTCGTAGGTCAGGTCGCGCACGTCGTGCCCGCCGACGCGGACGGTGCCGTGGTCGGCGTCGTAGAAGCGCGGCAGGAGGAGGGAGACGGTGGACTTGCCGCTGCCGGAGGCGCCGACGACGGCCACCGTCTCGCCCTCGGCGATGGTGAGGGAGAAGCCGTCGAGGACGGGACGCTCGGGGTCGTAGCCGAAGCGGACGTCCTCGAAGGCGACGGTGGCGGGCGCGTCGGCGGGCAGCTCGTGCGTGCCCTCCTCGATCAGCGGCTCGGTGTCGATGAGCTCGAAGACCCGCTCGGCGCCGGCGCGGGCCTGCTGGCCGACGGTGAGGACCATGGCGAGCATCCGGACGGGGCCGACGAGCTGGGCGAGGTAGGTGGAGAAGGCCACGAAGGTGCCGAGGGTGACCTGTCCGCGGGTGGCCAGCCAGCCGCCGAGGGCCAGCATGGCGACCTGCCCGAGGGCCGGGACGGCCTGGAGGGCGGGGGTGTAGCGGGAGTTCATCCGGATGCCGCGCATCCGTCCGCCGAACAGCTTGCGGCCGGCCGCGCGGAGCTTGCCGGTCTCCTGCTCCTCCTGCCCGAAGCCCTTGACGACGCGGACGCCGGTCACGGCCCCGTCGACGACCCCGGCGACGGCGGCGGCCTGGGCCTGGGCGTACCAGGTGGCGGGGAAGAGCCGCTTGCGGCTGAGCTTGGCGATGAACCACAGGGCGGGTGCCATGAGCAGCGCGACGAGGGTCAGCAGCGGGGACAGCCACAGCATGATGCCGAGGGATATCCCGAAGAGCAGGAAGTTCCCGATGGTCATCGGGAGCATGAAGAGCAGGCCCTGGATCAGCTGGAGGTCGCTGGTGGCCCGTCCGACGACCTGGCCGGTGGACAGCTCGTCCTGGCGCCGGCCGTCGAGGCGGGCGATGGTGTCGTACATGTCGGTGCGCAGGTCGTGCTGAACGTCGAGGGCGAGGCGTCCGCCGTAGTACCTGCGTATGTAGGTCAGCGCGTACACGAGGAGGGCGGCGCCTATGAGCGTGCCCGCCCAGGGGGCCATGTCCTTGGTCCGGTCCCCGATGACGTCGTCGATGATCACCTTGGTGACCAGCGGGACGAGCGCCATGACGGCCATGCCGGCCAGTGAGGACCCGAGCGCGAGCAGCACGTTGCGCTTGTATCGCCAGGTGTAGGCGGCCAGCCTCCGTCCCCAGCCCTGTTTCTCCCCGGTCGCCGTCTCTGCCGCCGTCACGTGAGTGCCTCCCCGTCGGTCCTGTCCTGCCGCCAGCCCCAACGCCCCGACCGGCGGATTTCATCCCGCCGCAACAATCGAACGCCTTTGCGCGACGGGGCGCACGGGAACCTGACCCGTCCGGGGGACGGCGGGCCGAGGAGGACTCCGCCCGCCCTCCGCCGGGAGCCGAGAGGGCCTGCGGCCGGGCTCCGCCGACGCGACGGCGACGGGCTCGAGCCGGCCGGACGCGGCCGTCACGCGGGGCGGGCCTCTCACCCACACGAGCGATTCCCTCCCGTTCCGAGCCGCCATACACTGGAGCATCTATACGTTCAGATATATGGACGAGCCATTCGACGTATTGGCTGGCCCCGGGGCGCCGGGCGGTCCTGCTGACCGTCTTCCGTAAGACACGGCAGCGGGAGGACTCCGAGGTGGCGCGCGCCAAGCTGGCCAAAGCGCTCTGTGAAGCACAGCACGAACCGGCCCACGACGTGTTCAGCCGTCATCCGTAGGAGGGAGCCACAGATGGTGAGTCACGCACATTGGAAGATCGCCCGGGACAAGAAGGCTGCCCAGGGCCTCTCCGAGAGCCCGGAGGCGACCAAGCACCGCGAGGAGATCCGGCTGGCCTGGGATCTGGGGCAGGCCGTCTACGACCGACGGACGGAACTCGGGATCTCGCAGACCGAGCTGGCGCGGCGGGCGGGAATGACACAGCCGCAGGTGTCGAAGCTGGAGCTCGGCGGGACCGTGCCGACCGTGCCACTGCTGGCACGGCTGGCGCGGGCCATGGAGTCGGAGCTGAACCTCAAGCTGGTCGGTGACACCTCGGTCGCCGTCTTCACGGCGCAGGAGCGTGAAGCCGCGTAGGACTCCCTCAGAGGTGGGTCGGGGCGAACATCTTCAGGGTGGCCGGGAGGATCACGACCGAGGGGCCCGGGGTGGTGAGGGCCTTGCGGAGGTCCGCCGTCAGGGACTGCGGGGTGGTGGTGGTCGCCGGGACGTCGAAGGAGGCGGCCAGGGCGGCGAAGTCGGGGCGGGTGAGTTCCGTGGCCGTGGGGGCGCCGAAGGCGTCGGTCATGTACTCGCGGAGGATGCCGTAGCCGCCGTCGTCCACGATGAGCCAGGTGACGTCGAGGCCGTGCTGCTTCGCGGTGGCCAGGTCGGCGATCGAGTACATCGCGCCGCCGTCGCCCGAGACCGCCAGGACCGGGGTGTCCGGTTCCGCGACGGCCGCGCCGAGGGCCGCCGGGAAGGCGTAGCCGAGGCCGCCCGCGCCCTGCGCCGAGTGCATGGTGTTCGGGTGCTTCGGGTCGAAGGCCGACCAGGCCCAGTAGGACAGGATCGTCATGTCCCAGAAGGACGGGGAGCGGGGAGGCAGGGCCGCGCGGACGGACCGCAGGAGGTCCTGTTCCAGGGCGACGTCCTGGCCGGCGAGGCGGGCAGCGATGTCCGCGAGCACCATCCGGACGCGGTCCGGGGCGCCGGCGTCCTCGCGGGGGGTGACCGTCTCCAGCAGGGCCTGGAGGGCCAGGCGGGCGTCCGCGTGGATGCCGAGGGCCGGGTGGTTGGACTCCAGCTTGCCGAGGTCGGCCTCGATCTGGACGATCCGGCCCGTCGGGAAGAACGTGTGGTAGTTCGAGGAGAGTTCCCCGAGGCCCGAGCCGACCACCAGCAGGACGTCCGCGTCCTCCAGGAAGTCGGTCATGTGGCGGTCCTCCAGCCAGGACTGGAGGGAGAGCGGGTGGGTCCAGGGGAAGGCGCCCTTGCCGCCGAAGGTGGTGACGACGGGTGCGTTCAGGAGTTCCGCGAGCTGCGTCAGCTTGCCGGCCGCGTCGGCGCGGACCACGCCGCCGCCCGCGATGATCACCGGGCGGGAGGCGTTCGAGAGCCAGTGCGCGGCCAGGGCCGTGAGCTCCGGGCGCGGCGGCAGTTCGTGCGGGGTCGCGTCCATGCCCGTGACCTGCGGGAGGACGGTCTCCGCGCGGAGCACGTCCTCGGGGATCTCGACCCAGACCGGGCCGTGGGGCGTGCTGAGGGCCGATTCCCAGGCTTCGGCGACCACCGAGGGGATCTGCGAGGGGGTGCGGGCGATGTGGACCGACTTCACGACCTCGCGGAAGGAGGCCGACTGGTCGCGCAGCTCGTGCAGGTGGCCGCGGCGGCCGCCGCCCAGGCCCGGGGTGGGGACCTGGGAGGAGATCGCCAGGACCGGCGCGGACGCGGCCGCCGCCTCCGCGAGGGCGGGCAGCGCCATGAGCGCCCCGGGGCCCGTGGAGAGCAGCAGCGGGACGGCCTCGCCCGTCATGCGGCCGTACGCGTCGGCGGCGAAGGCGGCGTTGTTCTCCGTACGCAGGCCCACCAGGCGCAGGTCGGAGCGGCCGACCGCGTCGAAGAGGGCGAGCGCGTGCTGCCCGGGCAGACCGAAGACGGTGGTCGCGCCGAGGCCGCGCAGGGTCTCCACGACCAGGTCCCCGCCCGTACGGCCCGGCGGCGGCGCGAGGGCGGCGGCCGTCTGGGCCTCGGTGGGACGGAGTACCAGGTCGTGGTCGTGCGTCACGGTGTGTGGCTACCCTTCGCCGCCGCCCTGTGGGTGTGTGGTGATCAGGCCTGCCGGGAGGCGGCGATCTGACGGCTCATGATCGTGGTGAGCTCGTACGCGGTGTGCGAGGCCGCGACCGAGGTGATCTCCGCGTGATCGTACGCCGGGGCGACCTCGACCACATCGGCGGAAACGAGGTTGCAGGACGACAGACCGCGGATGATCTCCAGCAGCTCGCGGGAGGTCATGCCGCCCGCCTCGGGGGTGCCGGTGCCGGGGGCGTGGGCCGGGTCGAGCACGTCGATGTCGATGGAGATGTACAGCGGGCGGTCGCCGATGCGCTGGCGCAGCTGGTCGGCGACCTCGTCGGCGCCGCGGCGGTAGACGTCGGCCGAGGTGACGATGCCGAAGCCCATCTTGGCGTCGTCGTCGAGGTCCTGCTTGCCGTACAGCGGGCCGCGCGTGCCGACGTGGGAGAGCGCCTCGGTGTCGAGGATGCCCTCCTCCACCGCGCGGCGGAACGGGGTGCCGTGCGTGTACTCGGCGCCGAAGTACGTGTCCCAGGTGTCGAGGTGCGCGTCGAAGTGCAGCAGGGCGACCGGGCCGTGCTTCTTGGCGACGGAGCGCAGCAGGGGCAGGGCGATGGTGTGGTCGCCGCCGAGGGTCATCAGGCGGGAGCCGTTGCCGATCAGGTCGTCGGCGGCGGCCTCGATCGTCTCGACGGCCTCGTTGATGTTGAAGGGGTTCGCCGCGATGTCACCGGCGTCGGCGACCTGCGCGAGGGCGAAGGGGGAGGCGTCCTGGGCCGGGTTGTACGGGCGCAGCAGGCGGGAGGCCTCGCGGATGGCGTTGCCGCCGAAGCGGGCGCCGGGGCGGTAGGAGACACCGGAGTCGAAGGGCACGCCGACGACGGCCACGTCGGCCTTGCCGCCGACCTCGTCGAGGCGGGGCAGCCGGGCGAAGGTGGCCGGGCCCGCGTAGCGCGGGATGCGGGAGGAGTCGACGGGGCCGCGCGGCTGCGTGCTCATGGGGGGTGCCCTTCTGGTGGTCCTGCTGGTGCGGTCCTTCGAGCGTAAGGCGACGCCCCCGGGGCGCGAAGTGTACGTTTCATCCACCACCGGGCCGCGATCTGTACGGAGTATCCATGGAGACGTTGCCGCCGACCCCGCCCGTCGCGCTCGGCGCGCTGCTGCGTGACCGCCGGCTGGGGCTGCGGCACCTGGCGGGGCCCGCCGAGGCCGATGTGCACGGGGTGCACGCCTCCGAGATGGCCGACCCGTCGCCGTACCTGCTGGGCGGGGAACTGCTGCTGACGGCGGGCGCGGAGCTGGCGGCGGACGCGGACGCGGACTGCGAGGCGTACGCGGAGCGGCTGGTGCGGGCCGGGGTGGGCGCCGTCGGGTTCGGGGTGACGCCGGTGCACGGGACGGTGCCGCGGGCGCTGGCCGCGGCCTGCGAGCGGCACGGGCTGCCGCTGGTGGAGGTGCCGCCCGGGACCCCGTTCGCGGCGGTCGGCCGGGCGGTGTGGCGGCTGATGGCGGAGTCCCGGACCGGGGAGCTGCGCCGGGTTGCCGAAGCCCAGCAGTCCCTGGCGGCGGCGGCCGCCCGCCCGGACCCGGTCCCGGCGGTCCTGACCCGCCTGGCCACGGCCCTGGGCGGCTGGGCGGCCCTCCTCGCCCCGGACAGCGCCGTCGAGGCCGTCGCCGGGGCCGGGCCCGGGGCGGGGGTGCGGGAGGCGGTCGGGGCGCTCGCGCGGCGGGTCGGGGGCGGGGGTGCCGCGACCGCGACCGACGCCCTCGGCGGTACCCAGCTCGCCGCGTACGCCGTCGGCGGGGGCCGCGTGCTCGCGCTGGCCACGCCCTCCCGCACCCCGGGCGACCACACGATCGCCTCCGCCGCGGCGGTGCTGCTGAGCCTGCTCACCACGCACCGCCCGGCGAGGGCGGGCGCGGAGGCGGCCCTGACCCGGCTGCTGCTCGACGGCTCCCCGGCGGCGGCCCTGCCCCCGGGCCCCTGGTACGCCGTGCACGCCCGGGGCGCCGGGGACCCGGGGGCCCTCGCGGCCGCGCTGGGCACCGTACTGCTGGACCCGCGCGGGCCGGCCGTACGGCTGCTCACCGACCGGGAGCCCACGGCGCAGCCGGGCTGGCGGCTCGGGGTGAGCGCGGCGGCCGCGCCCGGGGCCCTGACCGCCGCCGACGCGCAGGCCGGCCGGGCCCTGGAGCGCGCCGAGGCGGCCCGTACCCCCCTGGCCCGGCACACGGACCCCGGCCTCGCGGGTCTGGTCGGCGAGGCGGAGGCCCGGGCCCACGCCGAGGCCCTGCTCGGGCCGCTGCCCCCGGCCCTGCGGGACACCCTGCGCGGCTGGCTGGCCCACCACGGCAGCTGGGACCGCAGCGCGGCCGCGCTGGGCGTCCACCGCAACACCGTCCGCCAGCGCGTCGCCCGCTGCGCCGAGCTCCTGGACCGGGACCTCGACGACCCGGACACCCGGATGGAGCTGTGGTTCGCCCTGCGCCGGCTGCCCTAGTTCGGGTTGGTGGTCACCTCGGTCACGGGTTGGTGGTCACCTCGAAGCCCGCGCCGAAGACGTCGGCGGGGTCCGCGGTGTCGCGGGCGCGCAGGTCGGCCAGGATGTTCGCCGAGCTGGTGTAGAGGTACGGGGGGATCCCGAGGGCGATCGCCTTGGTGATGCCCGCCCAGGGCCCCTCGGCCTTGAACCCGTTGGCCTCGGAGGGGTACGCGGACCCCGGGGTGTGCCAGATCGTGGGCCCGCCCGAGTCACCGGCCTTGTGCTTGGGGTGCGCCTGGTAGACGCCCCGGTCGTTGTTGGTGATCCGGCCGTACCAGACGCCCAGCTGGCCGGAGACCACGAGCTCGTTGTTGTTGAACCAGGCCGCGCCGAGCAGGCGTTCGTTGTTCAGCGCGGGGCTGAGGGCGTTGGGGCTGGCCGTCCCGCCGGGGACCTCCAGCACCCCGGTCTGCTTCAGGTGCGGTCCCTGCGAGGACAGCGTCACGCTCGGCACGAGCTCGATGACCATGTAGTCCTTGGTCAGGTGCCCGGTCATGGACCCTTCCGGGTCCTTGAACCAGCGGACGTACCCGATGGGCCCGTAGCCGAGGTCCTGCCGGTGGTAGACGGGGGCGATGTTCTCGGGGATCTCGCGGTCGGCGTACTTCCCCGTGGGGTCGGAGAGGCAGTGCCCGGCCGATATCGCGATCTTCCGCCCGTAGTCGTCGTTGCCCACGGCGCCGATGGTGCAGAAGGCCTCGGGCCGTGCGGGGTCGAAGGCGATCTGCATCGCGTTGTGGACGCGCTTCTCCTGGGGTTCCTGCGCGGCGGCGCGGGCCGTGCCCGCGCCGAGGGTCACGGTGACCGCCACGGCCGCCGCGAGACTCGACAGCCTCCTGAACATGCCTGACATGCCCGTTTCCTGTTCTGTCGGGGACGAGGACCGGAGGGACGAGTCAAGCCGTGGCGCGGTGGCGGCAGAAGGGGGTATCCGGCCAGTCGCCATTGGCCACGCCGAAGAGTTCCCGGCGAGTGACCCATGACGCTGCCCACGCCCTGGACAGCCGGAGTGACCGCCGGGTAACTTAGCTATGAGCAAGCGCTTAGACATGGCCTGGCCGAACTAGGGATCGAGGAGGCGGCTCGTGCGCCGTACCGTATTCAACGAGGACCACGAAGCTTTCCGCGAGACCATCCGCGCCTTCATCGAGGCCGAGGTCGTCCCCGTCTACGACGAGTGGTTCCAGGCCGGCCAGGCCCCGCGCGACTTCTACTACAAGCTCGGCGAGCTGGGCGTCTTCGGCATCAACGTGCCCGAGGAGTTCGGCGGCGCCGGCCTGGACACCCACAAGTTCGAGGCCGTCCTCTACGAGGAGACCTCGCGCGCCGGCGTGAACTTCGGCGGCTCCGGCGTGCACGTGCTGCTGGCGCTCCCCTACATCAAGATGCTCGCCACCGACGAGCAGAAGAAGCGCTACCTCCCGAAGTTCGTCTCCGGCGAGGAGATGTGGGCCCTGGCGATGACCGAGCCGGGCACCGGCTCCGACGTCGCGGGCATGAAGACCACCGCCAAGCTCTCCGAGGACGGCACGCACTACGTCCTCAACGGCTCCAAGACCTTCATCACCGGCGGCGTCCACGCCGACCGTGTGATCGTCTGCGCCCGCACCTCCGCCCCGGGCGAGCAGGACCGCCGCTTCGGCATCTCCCTCTTCGCCGTGGACACCAAGTCCGAGGGCTACTCCATCGGCCGCAAGCTGGACAAGCTGGGCCTGCGCACCTCCGACACCGCCGAGCTGGCGTTCGTCGACGTGAAGGTCCCGGTCGAGGACCTCATGGGCGAGGAGAACAAGGGCTTCTACTACCTCGGCGCGAACCTGCCCTCCGAGCGCTGGGGCATCGCCTTCGGCGCGTACGCGCAGGCCAAGGCCGCCGTCCGGTTCGCCCAGCAGTACGTGACCGACCGCACCGTCTTCGGCAAGCCGGTCGCGCACTTCCAGAACACCAAGTTCGAACTGGCCTCCTGCCAGGCCGAGGTGGACGCGGCCGAGGCCGTCGCCGACCGCGCCCTGGAGGCCCTGGACGCCGGTGAGCTCACCGCCGCCGAGGCCGCCTCCGCGAAGCTGTTCTGCACCGAGGTCGCGCACCGCGTCATCGACAAGTGCCTCCAGCTGCACGGCGGCTACGGCTACATGAACGAGTACCCGATCGCCCGCCTCTACGCCGACAACCGCGTGAACCGCATCTACGGCGGCACCAGCGAGGTCATGAAGTCCATCATCGCGAAGTCCATGGGTCTCTGAGTTCCGCGAGGCGCTTACCCTTCCCCCATGAACGAGGCCCTGACGACGCTCCTCGATCTGCTCGACCTGGAGCAGATCGAGGAGAACATCTTCCGCGGTACCAGCCGTTCGGCGCTGGTACCGCGGGTCTTCGGCGGTCAGGTCGCGGCGCAGGCGCTGGTCGCGGCCGGGCGGACCGTCCCGGCCGACCGGACCGCGCACTCGCTGCACTCGTACTTCCTGCGCGCCGGGGACGCCGGCGCGCCCATCGTGTACTCGGTGGACCGCATCCGCGACGGCCGCTCCTTCACCACCCGCCGGGTCGTCGCCGTCCAGCACGGGCAGCCGATCTTCCACCTCTCCGCGTCCTTCCAGACGTACGAGGAGGGCCTGGACCACCAGAGCGCCATGCCCTGCGCGCCCGACCCGGAGACCCTGCCGACCGCCGCCGAGTCCCTGCCCGCGTACCGGGAGATCTTCCGGGACCCGGGCACCGTCGAGCGGCTGCTCGACGCGCGGGCCGCGGTGGACCTGAGGTACGCCACGACCCCGCCGTGGGGCAGCGTGGGCGAGCCGGTGGAGCCGCGTACGCAGGTGTGGTTCCGTACGGCCGGCAAGCTGGAGAGCGACGATCCGCTGCTGCACACCTGCCTGGCCACCTACGTCTCCGACATGACCCTGCTGGACTCGGTGCTGCTCGCGCACGGCCGCGGCGGCTGGGCCGTGGGCGATGTGGTGGGGGCCTCCCTGGACCACGCGATGTGGTTCCACCGGCCCTTCCGCGCCGACGAATGGCTCCTCTACGACCAGGAGTCCCCCTCGGCCTCCGCCGGCCGGGGCCTGGGCCAGGCCCGCATCTGGACCCAGGACGGGCGCCTCGCCGTCACGGTGATCCAGGAGGGCGTGGTCCGCGTCCCCCGCGCGTAGGGGTAGGCGCATGTTCTTCTTCCTGCTGCTCGTCCTGCCCCTGGCCCTTCCCGTCGCGGCCCTCGCCGCCCTGGCCCGGCTCGTGGCGCACGTCGTGGCCACGCTGCGACGGCGCTCCGCCCGGCACCTGCTGGGCCCCGGCACCCTGCTCCTGGCGGCCCTCGCCCTGGCCTGCGTCGCCGGTACGGCCTACAGCTGGGGCTTCGCGTCCGGGACGTACGTCCTCGACCCCGAGGAGGTGTGCGGGATCGCCTGGGGGGAGCACCCGGCCCGGGGCGTCCACTGGGAGTCGTACCTGCCGCTCTCCGCGCACTGCGCCTCGTACCCGGGCGCGCCCGACGCGACCCAGCTGATCCCCGCCTGGGCGAACCCCGTCACCGCGACGGCCTCCGCGGCGGCGCTGGCACTCGCCCTGGCGGCCCCCTTCGCGGCCCGGCTGCGCCGCGCGGGTGTCGCTGAGCCTCCTGCCTGAGGGTCGGACATACCGTCACATCATGTCCGGAGAATCCGAAAGCGTCGGTACGGTCGTCGTCGCCACCGTCACCAACCTCGGCATCGCCGCGGCGAAGGCGGTCGGCGGGATCGTCAGCGGGTCGAGCGCGATGCTGTCCGAGGCCGCGCACTCGGTCGCCGACACGGTGACCGAACTCCTGCTGCTGACCTCCCTCAAGCGCAGCACCAAGCCGGCCGACGAGGCGCATCCGCTGGGGTACGGGCCCGAGCGGTACGTCTGGGCGCTGCTCGCCTCCGTGGCGACCTTCGTGGGCGGCGCCGTCTTCGCGGTCTACGACGGCGTCCACACCCTGGTCCACGGGGAGGAGCCGGGCGACCCGACGCTCTCGTACGTGATCCTCGCGGTCGCCTTCCTGCTGGAGGGCTACTCCCTGCTGGTGGCGTGGCGGCAGATGAAGGCGGAGGCGGCGCGGATGCGGGCCCCGCTGGCGCTGTACGTGAAGCACACCCCGGACACCGCGGTGAAGGCCGTGCTGCTGGAGAACTTCGCCGCGCTGATCGGTCTGGCGCTGGCGGCGGGCGGCCTGCTGGGGGCGCAGCTGAGCGGGTCGGGGGTCTACGACGGGGTGGCCTCGCTGCTGATCGGGCTGCTGCTGGTGTGGGTGGCGTGGGAGCTGGGGCGCTCGAACGCGCAATACCTGATCGGGCGCTCGCTGCCGGCCGGGATGCGGCAGGAGGTGCGTGAGGAGCTGCTGTCGGTGCTGCACATCGAGGGGGTGCTGGAGCTGACCACCCTGGTGCAGGGGCCGCACGAGGTGCTGATCGCGGCCAAGGTGGACTTCCACGACCTGGCTTCGGCCCGGCAGGTGGAGACGGCCTGCGAGGTGGCCGAGGCGCAGCTGCGGGAGCGGTTCCCGGCGGTGCGGCGGGTGTACCTGGACCCGACGCCCTCCCCCGCCCCCGGCGGCGGTCCGGTCAGCCCCGGGGCCCCGGCTTCGCCTTGAGCTTGGCCCAGACGGCTTCGAGGGCGGCGATGTCCGCGTCGTCGAGGCGGTCGTCGAAGACCTCGGCGAGGGCTTCGCGGCGGGTGGCGTCGGCCTCCTCGAAGGCGCGGCGGCCCGCTCCGGTGAGGGCGATGCGGACCGATCGGGCGTCCGTCGGGGACGGGATCCGTTCGATGAGGCCGCGGGCCTGGAGGGAGTCGGCGACCCGGGAGACCTGACTGCGGCTGAGCAGGGTCATGGCCCCGAGCTCGGAGGAGGCGACGGGTTCCTGCTGGCCGTAGAGCCACAGCATGACCTCGAACCAGGACAGCGGCAGGTCGTGGCGGCGGGCGAGGGCCTGGTCGACGCGGGCGCTGAGGGTGTTCCCGGCCCAGACGAGCCCGTAGAAGGCGTGGTCGCGGGGGGTGAGTGCACCCAGGGTGAGGTCGTTGTGCGCCATGGGAGCAGGGTACCCGGGAGACCGGAACAGTTGCGTGCACACGCACACGAAGTTAATGTGTGTGTGCACGCACCAATCTAGCCCGTGCGCTCTCCCCCTCCTCCTTCACGTCCGGAGTCCCTCATGAACCGCACCACCACCCCCGAGGTCGTCCTCGTCACCGGCACCTCCTCCGGCATCGGCCTGGCCGTCGCGGTCGCCGCCGCCCGGTCCGGTCGGCACACCGTCGCCACCCTGCGCGACCCCGCGCGCGCCGACGCGCTGCTGGCGGCCGCCGCCGAGGCCGGGGTCTCGGACCTGGTCCAGGTGAAGCGGCTGGACGTGACCGACTCCGGCTCCGTGGCCGCCTGCGTGGCGGAGGTCGTCGCCGAGCACGGCCGGCTCGACGCGGTGGTGAACAACGCGGGCGCCGGCTTCGTGGGCACCGTCGAGCAGATGGGCATGGAACCGGTCCGGGCCGCGATGGAGGTCAACTACTTCGGGGTCGTCGAGGTCACCCGGGCGGCCCTCCCCCACCTGCGTGCCTCGGGCGGCCGGGTGATCACGGTCACCAGCGTCGGCGGGGTGGTCGGCCAGCCCTTCAACGAGGCCTACTGCGCGGCCAAGTTCGCCGTCGAGGGCTTCATGGATCCCTCGCACCGGTCGCCGCCACCGCCGGGGTCCAGGTGAGTCTCGTCGAACCGGGCGCCGTGGCGAGCGAGTTCGTCACCAGCCAGAACCTCGACATCCCGGCCCTGGTCGCCGCCTCCGGCCCGTACGCCCCCGCACTGGAGGCCTACGTGGCCCGGACGCTGAAGTCCCTCGCGGGCGCGCAGACGGCCGCCGAGGCGGCCGCACCGGTGGTGGCCCTGCTGGACGCCGAGCGGATGCCGCTGCGGGTGCAGACCTCGGACTGGGCGCGGGAGTTCGTCGCCGCGAAGCTGGCCGACGGCGACGGCTCGGCGGTGCTGGAGCTGACCGGCGGCTGGCTCCGGTAGGCCGCACCGCCGCCCCGGGCACCCACAGCACCCCCCGGCACCCCCGGTACCCCCGGTACCCCCGGTACCCGTCGTCAGGGCAGCAGGCCGGCCGCCGAGAGGAGGTAGGACACCATCGGGTCGTAGAAGCGCGGGTCGCGGACGTGGTCGTCCAGCGGGACCGCCACCTGGAGGGTGCCCTCCGCCTCGGCGAGGAAGAGCGCCGGGTCGTTGCAGTCCGCGTACCCGACGGCGTCCAGGCCGCGCTGGGCCGCGCACCCCGCCCAGCCGTGGTCGGCGACGACCAGCTCCGGCAGGGGCCGGCCCTCGGCCGCGAGGCCGTCGAGGATCGCCGCCATCGGCTCCGGCGAATGGGTGTGCCACAGGGTCGCGCCCCGCTCCAGGACGGCCACGTCGGCGAACTGCCACACCGAGCCCTCGTCGGCGGTCAGCCCGCGCGGGATGACCACGATCTCGCAGCCCGTGGCCCGCAGCGCGGCGGCGGTGGCCCGGTGGACGTCGAGCAGGCCGCCCGGGTGGCCGGTGGCGAACAGCACGCTCTGGCGGTCCAGGGCCGCCTTGTGCAGCCGCGCGGCGACCCGGTCCAGGGCGTCGACGGTCAGTTCCGGGTCGATGGTGTCCTGGCCGAAGCGGTGTTCGGCGTCGTCGACGACCCCGCAGCGCTCGGCCATCACGGCCAGCACGTCCTGTTCGTCGGCCCAGCGGTCGCCGAGCTCGAGGCCCAGCCAGTAGTGCCGGTCTCCGTTGGCGAGCTTGCGGTAGTGGCTGAGGTTGTTCTCTCGCGGGGTCGCCACCTGTCCCGCGATCCGGGTGCGGACCAGGTGGTCGATGAGTTCGGCGCGACTGGGTACGGGCGTCTCTATCGGCTTCGGCATGCGGCCATTCTGCCGCCGCCCGCCCGGAGCCGTCCGTTCCGCATCGCGCGGGGGAACGGCGTGCCCGGCGGGGCGGCGTCGCCTCAGCCCGACAGGGCCCCGAAGGCCCCGTTCGCGAGCCGCCGCAGGAGCGACTCCGTCGCCTCCCGGCCGAGCGCGGCCAGGTGCGGCGTGGAGTTCAGCAGACCGAAGACCGCGTGCACGCAGACCCGTACCTCCGCCTCCCCCACCTGGGGGTGCAGCTCCCGTACGACGTCCACCCACAGCTCCACGTACTGGCGCTGGAGCTGGCGCACGAGCTTGCGGTCGGCCTCGCGCAGCCGGTCCAGCTCGCGGTCGTGGAGGATGATCAGCGCCCGGTCGTCGAGCGCGAAGTCGATGTGGCCCTCGACCAGGGAGGCGAGGACCTCCTCCGGCTTCCCGGCCGCCTCCTCCACCCGCCGCCGGCCGCCCGTCAGCAGCCGCTCGCTGATCCCGACGAGCAGCTCGGCGAGCATGGCGTCCTTGCCCGCGAAGTGCCGGTACAGGCCGGGGCCGCTGATGCCGACCGCGGCCCCTATCTCGTCCACGCCGACGCCGTGGAATCCGCGCTCCGCGAAGAGACGAGCGGCCTCACTGAGGATCTGCTCGCGACGGGTCGGGGCGGCCGCTCTGGTGCTCATGGGAATCCATTCTAGACAGGGCCGTTAGCGGTCGTTAACCTGGACCCCGCACGCGTTAACGCTCATTAACAAAGCATGCACCGAGCAAGGGAGCTCGACCGATGCAGCAGGCACCAGTGCTGACGAGCGCCGCGGACCCGGCGTCCGAGGCCTGGCGGACCAATGAGGCCGCCCACCGAGAGCTGGCCGAGGGCCTGCGCGCCCGGCTGGAGGCGGCCCGGCTCGGTGGCGGGGAGAAGGCCCGCGCCCGCCACACCGCCCGGGGCAAGCTCCTCCCCCGCGACCGCGTGGACGCCCTCCTCGACCCCGGATCCCCCTTCCTGGAGCTGGCCCCGCTGGCCGCCGAGGGCATGTACGGGGGCGCGGCCCCCGCCGCCGGGGTCATCGCGGGCATCGGCCGGGTCAGCGGCCGCGAGTGCGTGATCGTCGCCAACGACGCCACCGTCAAGGGCGGCACGTACTACCCGATGACCGTCAAGAAGCACCTGCGCGCCCAGGAGGTGGCTCTGGAGAATCGTCTCCCCTGCCTCTACCTGGTCGACTCCGGCGGCGCCTTCCTGCCCATGCAGGACGAGGTCTTCCCCGACCGGGACCACTTCGGCCGCATCTTCTACAACCAGGCCCGCATGTCCGGCGCCGGGATCCCGCAGATCGCCGCCGTCCTCGGCTCCTGCACGGCGGGCGGCGCGTACGTCCCGGCGATGAGCGACGAGGCCGTCATCGTGCGCGGCCAGGGCACGATCTTCCTGGGCGGCCCGCCGCTGGTGAAGGCCGCCACCGGCGAGGTGGTCACCGCCGAGGAGCTGGGCGGCGGCGAGGTCCACTCCCGGGTCTCCGGGGTGACCGACCACCTCGCGGAGGACGACGCGCACGCGCTGCGGATCGTACGGAACATCGTGGCGACCCTGCCCGACCGCGGGGCCCTGCCCTGGTCGGTCGAGGCTCCCGAGGAGCCGAAGGTGGACCCGTACGGCCTGTACGGCGCGGTCCCCGTCGACTCGCGCACCCCCTACGACGCCCGCGAGATCATCGCCCGGGTCGTGGACGGCTCCCGCTTCCAGGAGTTCAAGGCGGAGTACGGGCAGACCCTGGTCACCGGCTTCGCCCGGATCCACGGCCACCCCGTCGGGATCATCGCGAACAACGGCATCCTCTTCTCCGAGTCCGCGCAGAAGGGCGCCCACTTCATCGAGCTGTGCGACCAGCGCGGCATCCCGCTGCTCTTCCTCCAGAACATCTCCGGCTTCATGGTCGGCCGGGACTACGAGGCCGGCGGCATCGCCAAGCACGGCGCCAAGATGGTCACGGCGGTGGCCTGCGCGCGGGTCCCGAAGCTGACCGTGGTCGTCGGCGGCTCCTACGGCGCGGGCAACTACTCGATGTGCGGCCGGGCCTACTCGCCGCGCTTCCTGTGGATGTGGCCCAACGCCAAGATCTCCGTCATGGGCGGCGAGCAGGCCGCCTCGGTCCTGGCCACCGTCAAGCGGGACCAGATCGAGGGCGCGGGCCAGGAATGGCCCGTCGAGGACGAGGAGGCCTTCAAGGCCCCCGTCCGCGCCCAGTACGAGGAACAGGGCAACGCCTACTACGCCACCGCGCGGCTGTGGGACGACGGGGTCATCGACCCCATGGAGACCCGGCAGGTGCTGGGACTGGCCCTGACCGCGTGCGCGAACGCCCCGCTGGGCGAGCCGCGCTTCGGCATCTTCCGCATGTGACGTGAGGACCTCTTCGATGTTCAGCACTGTTCTGGTCGCCAACCGGGGCGAGATCGCGGTACGGGTCATCCGCACGCTGCGGCAGCTCGGCATCCGCTCCGTGGCCGTCTTCAGCGACGCGGACGCCGACGCACGGCACGTACGGGAGGCCGACACGGCCGTCCGGATCGGCCCGGCGGCCGCCGCCGAGAGCTACCTGTCGGTGGAACGGCTGCTGGACGCGGCCCGCCGCACCGGCGCCGAGGCCGTCCACCCGGGCTACGGCTTCCTCGCCGAGAACGCGGCCTTCGCCCAGGCCTGCGCGGACGCCGGGCTGGCCTTCATCGGGCCGCCCGCCGCCGCGATCTCCCTGATGGGCGACAAGATCCGGGCCAAGGAGACCGTCAAGGCGGCGGGCGTGCCCGTGGTCCCCGGCTCCTCCGGCAGCGGCCTCACCGACGCCGAACTGGCTGCCGCGGCCGACGGGATCGGCATGCCGGTACTGCTCAAGCCCTCGGCGGGCGGCGGCGGCAAGGGCATGCGGCTGGTCCGGGACGCGGCGGTACTGGCCGAGGAGATCGCGGCCGCCCGCCGGGAGGCCAAGTCCTCCTTCGGCGACGACACCCTGCTCGTCGAGCGGTGGATCGACCGGCCCCGGCACATCGAGATCCAGGTACTGGCCGACGCGCACGGCAACGTGGTGCACCTGGGCGAGCGCGAGTGCTCCCTCCAGCGGCGCCACCAGAAGGTGATCGAGGAGGCCCCCTCGGTCCTGCTCGACGAGAAGACGCGGGCCGCGATGGGCGCGGCGGCCGTGGACGCGGCCCGCTCCTGCGGGTACGTGGGCGCGGGCACCGTGGAGTTCATCGTGCCGGGCGGGGACCCGTCCTCGTACTACTTCATGGAGATGAACACCCGCCTCCAGGTCGAGCACCCGGTGACGGAGCTGATCACCGGCCTGGACCTGGTGGAGCAGCAGCTCCGGGTGGCGGCCGGCGAGGCCCTGCCCGTCACCCAGGACGCTGTCCGGCTGACGGGCCACGCGATCGAGGCCCGGGTGTGCGCGGAGGACCCGGCGCGGGGGTTCCTGCCGTCCGGCGGTACGGTCCTGGCGCTGTCCGAGCCGTCGGGCGGGGCGGTGCGTACGGACTCAGGGCTGACGGCCGGGGTTCCGGTGGGGTCGACGTACGACCCGATGCTGTCGAAGGTCATCGTCCACGGGCCGGACCGCGCCAGTGCGCTGCGCTTGCTGCGGGGGGCGCTGGCGGACACGGTGATCCTGGGCGTCCAGACGAACGCGGGGTTCCTGCGGCGGCTCCTGGCCCACCCGGACGTGGTGTCGGGCGACCTGGACACGGGGCTCGTCGAGCGCGACCTCCCGTCCCTCCTCCCGGACGGCGTCCCGCCGGAGGTGTACGCGGCGGCCGCGCTGCTTGCCCTCCCCCACCCCGCCCCTTCCCGAAACCCTGCCGGGGGCTCGGAACAGCAGGGCTGGGTCGACCCCTTCGGGGCCCGCACCGGCTGGCGCCTGGGCGGCACGCCCGCCTGGACGGCCCACCACTTCCGCCTCCCGGGCCAGGACCCGGTCACCGTCCGGACCCGCCCGTCGGGTTCCGACACCGAGGTGCTCCTCGCACCCGCACCCGAGGGCGACGCCGGGCCAAACCCAGCCGCACCGGCCGGCACAAACCCAGCCTCGCCGGCGATTGAGGCGCGGGGTCCGGGGCAGAGCCCCAGCGCACCGGCCCGGGGCCGGATCGTGGCCCGCGCCACCGACCACCTCACCGTCGAGCTGGACGGCGTCACGCACACCTTCAGCCACGTCACCTCCCCGGACGGGGTCTGGCTCGGCCGCGACGGCGACTCCTGGCACGTGCAGACGTACGACCCCGTCGAGGCGAACCTCAGCGGCGCCGGAAGGTCCGGCGCGGACACCCTGGCGGCCCCGATGCCCGGCACCGTCACCGTCGTCAAGGTGGCCGTCGGCGACCGGGTGGCGGCCGGTCAGAGCCTGCTCGTCGTCGAGGCGATGAAGATGGAGCACGTCATCTCCGCCCCGCACGCCGGCACCGTCACCGAACTCGACGTCACGCCCGGCACGACCGTGGCCATGGACCAGGTCCTGGCCGTCGTGACCCCCGAGGCGAAGGAGGAGGACGCATGAGCGGCGGCCTGCCCATGACCGTCCCGGCCCCCGGGCTGCCCGCCCGGGTGCGGATCCACGAGGTCGGTGCCCGCGACGGGCTGCAGAACGAGAAGACGGCCGTCCCCACCGCGGTCAAGGCGGAGTTCGTCCACCGCCTGGCCGCCGCCGGTCTGACGACCATCGAGGCGACCAGCTTCGTGCACCCCAAGTGGGTGCCCCAGCTCGCGGACGCCGAGGAGCTGTTCCCGCTGCTCGGCGACGTCACGGCGGCGCTGCCCGTGCTCGTCCCCAACGAGCGCGGCCTCGACCGCGCGCTCGCTCTCGGGGCCACCCGGATCGCGGTGTTCGGTTCGGCGACGGAGACCTTCGCCTCGCGCAACCTCAACCGGACCGTCGCCGAGTCGCTCGCCATGTTCGAGCCCGTCGTGGCCCGCGCCAAGCAGGAGGACGCGCACGTCCGCGGCTACCTCTCCATGTGCTTCGGCGACCCCTGGGAGGGCCCGGTCCCGGTCCACCAGGTGGTCCGGGTCGCCAAGGCCCTGCTCGACCTCGGCTGCGACGAGCTCAGCCTCGGCGACACCATCGGCGTCGCCACGCCGGGGCACGTCCAGGCCCTGCTGAGCGCCCTCAACGAGGAGGGGGTGGCGACCGACCGGATCGGCGTGCACTTCCACGACACCTACGGCCAGGCCCTCTCCAACACCCTCGCCGCGCTCCAGCACGGCGTGACCACGGTCGACGCCTCCGCCGGCGGCCTCGGCGGCTGCCCGTACGCCAAGAGCGCCACCGGCAACCTCGCCACCGAGGACCTGGTGTGGATGCTCGACGGCCTCGGCATCGAGACCGGGGTCGACCTGGCCGCCCTCACCGCCACGAGCGTGTGGATGGCCGAACAGCTGGGGCGACCCAGCCCCTCCCGTACCGTCCGCGCCCTCTCCCACAAGGAGTAACGAAGACCATGGCCCTCGACCACCGGCTCACCCCCGAGCACGAGGAACTCCGCCGCACCGTAGAGGCGTTCGCGCACGACGTGGTCGCGCCGAAGATCGGCGACCTGTACGAGCGGCACGAGTTCCCGTACGAGATCGTCCGCGAGATGGGCCGCATGGGCCTGTTCGGCCTGCCCTTCCCGGAGGAGTACGGCGGCATGGGCGGCGACTACCTCGCCCTCGGCATCGCCCTGGAGGAGCTGGCCCGCGTCGACTCCTCGGTCGCGATCACCCTGGAGGCGGGCGTCTCGCTGGGCGCCATGCCGATCTTCCTCTTCGGTACCGAGGAGCAGAAGCGGGAGTGGCTGCCGAAGATGTGCGCGGGCGAGGTGCTGGGCGCCTTCGGCCTGACCGAGCCGGACGGCGGTTCGGACGCGGGCGGCACCCGCACCACGGCCGTCAAGGACGGCGACGAGTGGGTGATCAACGGCTCGAAGTGCTTCATCACCAACTCCGGTACGGACATCACCGGGCTGGTCACCGTCACCGCCGTGACGGGCCGCAAGGCGGACGGCCGCCCGGAGATCTCCTCGATCATCGTCCCGTCCGGCACCCCCGGCTTCACGGTGGCCGCCCCGTACTCGAAGGTCGGCTGGAACTCCTCGGACACCCGCGAGCTGTCCTTCCAGGACGTACGCGTCCCGCTCGCCAACCTGGTGGGCCAGGAGGGCCGCGGCTACGCGCAGTTCCTGCGGATCCTCGACGAGGGCCGCATCGCCATCTCGGCGCTGGCCACCGGCCTCGCGCAGGGCTGCGTGGACGAGTCGGTGAAGTACGCGAAGGAGCGCAAGGCCTTCGGCCGGCCGATCGGCGACAACCAGGCCATCCAGTTCAAGCTGGCGGACATGGAGATGCGCGCCCACATGGCGCGGGTCGGCTGGCGCGACGCCGCCTCGCGGCTGGTGGCCGGGGAGCCGTTCAAGAAGGAGGCGGCCATCGCGAAGCTGTACTCCTCGACGGTGGCCGTGGACAACGCCCGTGAGGCCACGCAGATCCACGGCGGGTACGGGTTCATGAACGAGTACCCGGTGGCCCGGATGTGGCGGGACTCCAAGATCCTGGAGATCGGTGAGGGCACCAGCGAGGTGCAGCGCATGCTGATCGCCCGTGAGCTGGGCTTCGCCGGCTGACGGCGGGCGCCCTCGCGCGGGGCGCGGGGAAGGGCACTGAGTAAGGGGACCCGAAAAACAAAGGGTCCCCTTACTGCTTTTGGCCAAGGTTAGGCTAACCTTCCCCCGAACGGCCGCACCCCCGACGGTCGCCCCGTACGTACGAAAGCGGACTTCGCCATGCCCAAGCCCAGAAGCTCCTTCCTCACCCGCCGCGGCCTGATCGCCACCGGCGGCGCCCTCGGCCTCGTCGCGGCCCTCACGGCCTGCGGTGGCGCCGACAAGGCGAAGGACGGTGCGGACGACAAGGGCTCCACCGCCGCCTCGGGCCCCTGGACGTTCAAGGACGACCTGGGCAAGGACGTCACCGCCAAGTCGACGCCGAAGAACATCGTCGCCTTCACCGGCACCGCGGCCGCGCTGTCCGACTACGGCGTCCAGGTCAAGGGCGTCTTCGGCCCGACCAAGCTGGCCGACGGCAAGCCGGACCCGCAGGCGGGCACGATGGACATCTCCAAGGTGGAGATCCTCGGCAACGCCTACGACGAGTTCAACGTCGAGAAGTACGCGGCCCTGAAGCCCGAGCTGCTGGTCACCAACACCTGGGACGGCACGTACTGGTACGTGCCCGAGGCCTCCAAGGACAAGATCCTCAAGCTGGCCCCGGCCGCCGCCGTCGGTGTGGGCGGCGACGTCTCCATGGACAAGGCCCTGAGCCGCACGGCGGACCTCGCCAAGTCCCTGGGCGCCGACCTGAACGCCAAGAAGGCCGTCGACGCGAAGGCCCGCTTCGAGGCGGCTTCCGCCAAGCTCCGCGAGGCCACCAAGGCCAACCCGGGCGTCAAGGTGCTCGTCGGCTCCGGCGCCGACCAGCTGTTCTACGTCTCCACCCCCAAGACCTCGGCCGACCTGAAGTACTTCGAGTCCCTGGGCGTCGAGTTCGTCTCCCCGGAGCAGGACAAGCTGGATGCGGGCGGCTTCTTCGAGTCCCTCAGCTGGGAGAACGCCGGCAAGTACAAGGCCGACGTCATCCTGCTCGACAACCGCAGCGCCACCCTGCAGCCGGAGGCCCTGAAGGCGAAGCCCACCTGGGCCGAGCTGCCCGCGGTCAAGGCCGGCCAGGTCGCCCCGCGCGTGACCGAGCCGATCTTCTCGTACGAGAAGTGCGCGCAGATCCTGGAAGACCTCGCGAAGACCATCCAGAACGCCAAGAAGGTCAGCTGACCCTCGGCGCCCCACCGCGCCGCACCTGAATCCCTGGGGGGACTCTCCGCATGACCACCGCCGCATCCGACACCCCGGCCGCCGTGCACTTCAAGTTCTTCACGCTCGAAGTGCTGCGCACCCGCCGGCTCGGCCACTCCTTCCTGCGGGTCACCTTCGGCGGGGAGTCCCTGGCGGACTTCCGCTCGGGCGGCTTCGACCAGAGCCTGTCGCTCTTCCTGCCGCCGCCGCACCAGGAGCACACCGAGCTGCCCTCCACCGAGGAGGACACCTGGTTCGGGGCCTGGCGCGCGATGCCGGAGCAGGAGCGCCCGGTGATGCGCTCGTACACGGTGCGCGAGCAGCGGCGCACGGAGGCGGGCGCGGACGAGGTCGACATCGACTTCGTCCTGCACGGGGACTCCTCCCCCGCGTCCCGCTGGGCGGGCAAGGCCGTGACCGGGCGCCGCATCATGGCGATCGGTCCGGCCGTCGCGGAGAACAAGTCCGTGCGCTTCCAGCCGCCGGCCGCCACCGACGCGGTGCTGATGTACGCGGACGAGACGGCGCTGCCGGCCGCCGCGGCCATCCTGGAGCGGCTCGCCGACGGCACCCCGGTGAAGGCCTGGTTCGAGGTCCCGCACGCGGACGACCGCATCGACCTGGCGGCGCCCGCCGGCGCGGACATCACCTGGATCGTGCGCGAGCCGGGCGCGGGTCCGGCCCGGGCCGAGCGGGTCGTGGCCGAGGTGCGCGCGGCGGAGCTGCCGGCGGACGGGACCCCGTACGCGTGGCTCGCGGGTGAGGCGGGCACCATTCGCGCGGTACGCCGCCACCTGGTGCAGGAACGTTCCATCGACCGGCGCGCGGTGCGCTTCACCGGCTACTGGCGGCTCGGCGCCAGCGAGGAGCAGCTCCTCGCCGAGGCGTACGCGGGCAAGGGCCCCAGCGAGGACCCCGCGTCCGAGCTGTAGAAGCCAACTCACGTATCCCGTACGGCACTTGAGGCAGGGCCCCGACTCCGGTCGGGGCCCTCTCCATTTGGCCGAAAGCTTAGGTTAGGCTAACCTAAGCATCGCACCCCACCCCCCATGCCCACCCCCTGCCCGGAGGAAAGTTGATGCGTTCGCATCTGCTGAACGAGACGACCGCGGACCTCTACCGGCGTTCCGTCACCGAGGGCGTCGACCGCGTCGCCGCCAAACTCGCGACCACGGAACGGCCCCACACCGGCATATCCGTCGACGAACTCGCTCCGGTCATCGACGGGATCGACCTCGACAAGCCGCTGGGCGACGCCTCCGCCGCCCTCGACGAACTGGAGAACGTCTACCTGCGCGACGCGGTGTACTTCCACCACCCGCGCTACCTGGGCCACCTCAACTGCCCGGTCGTCATCCCCGCGGTCGTCGGCGAGGCCGTCCTCTCCGCCGTCAACTCCTCCCTCGACACCTGGGACCAGTCCATCGGCGGCACGCTCATCGAGCGCCGCCTGATCGACTGGACCGCCCGGCGCATCGGCCTCGGCCCGGCCGCGGACGGCATCTTCACCTCCGGCGGCAGCCAGTCGAACTTCCACGCGCTGCTCCTGGCCCGCGACGAGGCCTGCCGGATCGTGATGAAGCGGGCGCTGGGCGAGGGCGTCGAGCTCACCAAGGCCGAGCTCCTGCCGAAGCTGCGCATCTTCACCTCCGAGGCCAGCCACTTCAGCGTGCAGAAGTCCGCCGCCATGCTGGGCCTGGGCTACGAGGCCGTGATCTCCGTCCCGGTCGACCGCAACCGCCGCATGGACACCTCGGTGCTCGCGCTGGAGCTGGAGAACTGCGCCGCCGAGGGCCTCTTCCCGATGGCCGTCGTCGCCACCGCCGGCACCACCGACTTCGGGTCCATCGACCCGCTCCCCGAGATCGCCCGCCTGGCCGCCGAGCACTCCGCGTGGATGCACGTGGACGCCGCCTACGGCTGCGGACTGCTGATCTCGCCCACCCGCCGGCACCTCCTCGACGGCATCGAGCTGGCCGACTCGGTCACGGTCGACTACCACAAGTCCTTCTTCCAGCCCGTGAGCTCCAGCGCCATGCTGGTCCGGGACCGGGACACCCTCAAGCACGCCACGTACCACGCGGACTACCTGAACCCGCGCCGGATGGCCGAGGAGCGGATCCCGAACCAGGTCGACAAGTCCATCCAGACCACGCGCCGCTTCGACGCCCTCAAGCTCTGGATGACCCTGCGCGTCATGGGCGCCGACGGCCTCGGCTCGCTCTTCGACGAGGTCGTCGACCTGGCCGCCGCCGGCTACGAGGTCATCGCCTCCGACCCGCGCTTCGAGGTCGTCGTCGAACCGCAGATCTCCACCCTGGTCTTCCGCTACGTCCCCACCGCCGACGCCGCGCGCGCCGACCTCCTCGACGAGGCCCAGCTGCACGCCCGCAAGGCCCTGTTCGCCTCCGGTGAGGCCGTCGTGGCCGGCACCAAGGTGGACGGGAAGCAGTACCTGAAGTTCACCCTCCTCAACCCGCAGACCACGACGGACGACATCGCAGCCGTCCTCGACCTTCTTGCCGCACACGCCGAGCAGTTCCTGGGAGAGTCCCTTGCCGTCCACCGTTAAGCCCCACGACTTCATCGGAATCGGTCTGGGCCCGTTCAACCTGGGACTCGCCTGCCTGACCGCACCGATCGACGAACTCGACGGCCTCTTCATCGAGTCGAAGCCGCACTTCGAGTGGCACGCCGGGATGTTCCTGGACGGCGCGCACCTGCAGACGCCGTTCATGTCGGACCTGGTCACCCTCGCCGACCCGACCTCTCCCTTCTCCTTCCTGAACTACCTGAAGGACAAGGACCGGCTGTACTCCTTCTACATCCGGGAGAACTTCTACCCGCTGCGGGCCGAGTACAACGACTACTGCCGCTGGGCCGCCGACCGGCTCGACAACGTCCGGTGGTCGACCTCCGTCACCGAGGTCACCTACGACGAGGCCGCCGGGCTCTACGAGGTCCACACCGACGGGGGCGAGACCCACCTCGCCCGCCGCCTGGTCCTGGGCACGGGCACCCCGCCCTTCGTCCCCGGGTCCTGCGCGAACCTCGGCGGCGACTTCCTGCACAACTCCTCGTACATGCAGAACAAGGCGGAGCTGCAGAAGAAGAAGTCGATCACCCTGGTCGGCTCCGGCCAGAGCGCGGCCGAGATCTACTACGACCTCCTCGCGGAGATCGACACGTACGGCTACCAGCTCAACTGGGTCACCCGCTCCCCGCGCTTCTTCCCCCTCGAGTACACGAAGCTGACGCTGGAGATGACCTCCCCCGAGTACGTGGACTACTTCCACGCGCTCCCGGAGGAGACCCGGTACCGCCTGGAGACCCAGCAGAAGAACCTCTTCAAGGGCATCGACGGCGACCTGATCAACGCCATCTTCGACCTGCTCTACCAGAAGAAGATCAGCATGCCGGGCGCCGTCCCGACCACCCTGCTGACCAACACCTCGCTGAACAGCACGGCGTACGACACCACCACGGGCAGCTACACCCTGGGGCTGCGCCAGGAGGAGCAGGAGCGGGACTTCTCCCTCACCTCCGAGGGCCTGGTCCTGGCCACCGGCTACAAGTACGTGGTGCCCGAGTTCCTGAACCCGGTGCGCTCCCGTCTGAACTTCGACGGCCACGGCCGGCTCGACGCCGCCCGCAACTACGCCGTGGACACCACCGGCCGCGCCGTCTTCCTGCAGAACGGCACGACCCACAACCACTCCCTCACCTCGCCCGACCTGGGCATGGCCGCGTACCGCAACGCGTACATCATCAGTGAGCTGCTCGGCCGCGAGTACTACAAGGTCGAGAAGTCCATCGCGTTCCAGCAGTTCGCAGCCCCGGAAGGCACGCACGCATGAGCACCACCACCGACATCCTCTTCACCCGCGAGGACGCCGCCCTCGGCGCCTTCGAGATCCGCCCGCTGGACCCGCACGCCGACGCCGAGCTGCTGCACGGCTGGGTCACCCACCCCAAGGCCGCGTTCTGGATGATGCAGGACGCCACCCTCGCGGTCGTGGAGAGCGAGTACGCGAAGATCGTCGCGGCCGAGCACCACCAGGCCTTCATCGGCCTCCACGAGGGCCGCCCCGCCTTCCTCATGGAGAGCTACGACCCGGCGCACCTGGAACTGGTCGGCCTGTACGAGGCCCAGCCCGGCGACGTCGGCATGCACTTCCTCGTCGCCCCCACCGAGACCCCGGTCAGCGGCTTCACCCGCGCCGTGATCACCACGGTGATGGCCGCCCTCTTCGCCGACCCCGCGAACCTGCGCGTCGTCGTCGAGCCGGACGTCCGCAACACCGCCGTCCACGCCCTGAACGAGGCCGTCGGCTTCGTCCCCGACGGCCCGGTCCGCAAGCCCGAGAAGGAAGCCCTCCTCAGCTTCTGCACCCGCGCCCAGTTCGAAGCCGCCACCGGCATCACCCAGGAGGTCTCGATATGAGCCTGGCCGACGCCGTCTCCCACCTCTCCCCCGAGCTGTGGGCCCGCGCCAACCGCGCCCTGGTCCGCAAGGCCCTCGCGGAGTTCTCCCACGAGCGCCTGCTCACCCCGAAGCCCCTCGGGGACTCCCGGTACGCGGTCCTCAGCGACGACGCCACCGTCGAGTACCGCTTCACGGCCGTGCTGCACGCCCTGGACCACTGGGTGGTGGACGAGTCCTCGATCACCCGCCACCAGGACGGCGCCGAGCTCCCGCTGGACGCCCTCGACTTCCACATCGAGCTGCGCGAGGCCCTCGGCCTGAGCCCGGAGGTCCTGCCGGTCTACCTGGAGGAGATCTCCTCCACCCTGGCGGGCACCGGCTTCAAGTACACGAAGCCGCAGATCCCCTCGTCGGTCCTCGCGAAGTCCTCGTTCCAGGACATCGAGACCGGCATGACCGAGGGCCACCCCTGCTTCGTGGCCAACAACGGCCGCCTCGGCTTCGGCGTGCACGAGTACCTCTCGTACGCCCCGGAGACGGCGAGCCCGGTCCACCTGGTGTGGGTCGCGGCCCGCAAGGACGTCTCCACCTTCACGGCCGGCGCGGGCCTGGACCACGACTCCTTCATCCGCGAGGAGCTGGGCGAGGAAGCCCTCACCCTCTTCGCGGCGAAAATGGAGTCCCTCGGCCTGAACCTGGCGGACTACCACCTCCTGCCCGTCCACCCCTGGCAGTGGTGGAACAAGACCACGGTCACCTTCGCCGCCGAGATCGCCAACCGCCGCCTGGTCCTGCTGGGCGAGGGCTCGGACGCCTACCTCGCGCAGCAGTCGATCCGTACCTTCTTCAACACCACCACCCCCACGAAGCACTACGTGAAGACCGCGATCTCGGTCCTCAACATGGGCTTCATGCGCGGCCTGTCGGCGGCGTACATGGAGGCCACCCCGGCCATCAACGACTGGCTGCACCAGCTGATCGAGGGCGACCCGGTCCTCCGGTCGGTCGACTTCTCGATCATCCGCGAGCGCGCGGCGATCGGCTACCACCACCGCCAGTACGAGCGCGCGACGGACCGCTACTCCCCGTACCGCAAGATGCTGGCCGCCCTGTGGCGCGAGTCCCCGGTGAACTCCCTGCGCGACGGGGAGCGCCTGGCCACCATGGCGTCCCTCCTCCACGTGGACGAGGACGGCAAGTCCTTCGTCGGCGCCCTGATCGCCGAATCGGGCCTGACCCCGGCGGAGTGGCTCAAGCCCTACCTCCGCGCCTACCTCCTCCCGCTCCTGCACTGCTTCTACCAGTACGACCTGGCGTACATGCCGCACGGCGAGAACACGATCCTGGTCATCGAGGGCGGTGTCGTTCAGCGGGCGATCTTCAAGGACATCGCCGAGGAGATCGTCGTCATGGACGTCGACACGGTCCTGCCGCCGGCGGTGGAGCGGATCAAGGCCGACATCCCCGAGGACATGAAGCTGCTGTCCGTCTTCACGGACGTCTTCGACTGCTTCTTCCGCTTCCTGGGCTCGATCCTGGCGGCGGAGGGCATCTGCGAGGAGGACACCTTCTGGAAGGCCGTGGCCGACTGCGCCCACGACTACCAGGACTCGATGCCGGCCCTCGCGGACCGCTTCGCCCGCTACGACCTCTTCGCGGACGAATTCCAGCTGTCCTGCCTGAACCGCCTCCAGCTGCGCAACAACAAGCAGATGGTCGACCTCGCCGACCCGGCGGCGGCCCTCCAGCTGATCGGCACCCTCAAGAACCCCGTCGCGCCCTTCGCGCGGCGGTGAACAAGGGGGCGGCGGAGGCTTTCGATACGGTCCCTCGAAGCCCCCGCCGCCCCCACCCGCACGCGTGGCGTGTCCCCGGAGCCCTGACTGGCCCTCTCCGCGGACACGCCTCGCGCGTTCATCAGTCGGCCGCGAGCGCCCGCTGGAAGTCGGTGACGATCCGCCGGTACCCGGTGTGCCGGGTCGCCCGTGCGTGCCGCAGGGCCCACACGGCGGGCCCGTCGTCGTCATCGGCCGGCCCCGACCCGGCGAGGCACGAGGTGCACTCGACCTCGTAGATGGGCTCGCTGCCCGTGCGGTCGGGGGTCAGCAGCCAGGCGCCGCTCACTCCCCCTTCACGGACAGCTCGGCCCACACCCGCTTCCCGGGCCCGACCCGCCCCCCGACGTCCCACCGATCGGCGAGCGCCGCCACCAGGTACAGCCCGCGCCCACCGTCGCCGTCCCGGTCGGCCGCTCCCATGACGGGCCGGGCGGAATTGACGTCATGCACCTCAACCCGCACACCGTTCACGAGCCGCACGTAGCGTGTCTCGATCTCCCGGTCCCTGGGCGCGGCGGCGTGCCGCACGGCATTGGTCACCAGCTCCGAGGCCACCACCAGCGCGTCGTCTTCCAGCGCGGACAACCCCCACCCGGCCAGCGCCTTCCGCAACTCCGCCCGCGCGAGCGGCACACACCCGGCCTCCCGCCGCCACCGCCGCACCACTTCCTCGCATTCACTCACCGAGCCACCGCCCGCCCGTGAACAACCCCGATAAAATGCACCACGTTGACGCTCCTTTGGTAAGCGTTGGCCACGCCCCCGGACTGTTCGCGCAGTCGCGGGGGTCTTCGTTTGAAGACATGCGCCGATCACTCAAGGTCGCCTTGCGCCACGTTGAGTGATGACCCTCACAGACTCCTCCGCTCTCACGCGGTTCGCAAGCGACTCTTTGGAACAAGTGCCATGATCTTTTACGACGGGTAACCTCGGGTGCCACAAGTCCAGTTGGGGAGGACATCAGTGTCCGAGAGCAGGCCAACCGTTCGACGCCGTCGGCTCGCAGCGCTCCTGGTCAAGTTCCGCGAGGAAGCCGGCAAGACGACCGACGAGGCAGCCGAGCGCATCGGCTGCCACCGGACGAAGATCAACCGAATCGAGAACGCACGGCTGGGCATCTCGCTCGGCGAACTGCGTGATCTGCTCACGTTCTACGACGTCAGGAGCGACGCCCAGATCGATGAGATGGTCGCCCTCGCCCGGCGGGGCCGAGCACCGGGGTGGGTCCAGCGGGCGAGTCTGGCGCGGCCGTCATACTCCGACTTCATCGGTTACGAGGAGACGTCCCACTACATCCGGTCGTTCCAGTCGACTCTGGTCGCGGGACTGCTGCAAACCCCCGACTACGCCCGCGCCGTGATCAACGCCGCCCAGGCCGGGCTGACCCCCGACGAGGTCGACGCGCTGGTCACCGCCCGGATGGAGAGGCAGAACGTCCTCCAGCGAGCAAAGCCACCGCGGCTCAGCGTCATTCAGTGCGAGGCCGCACTGCGCGTCGCGGTAGGCGGGCCGACCGCCATGGCCCACCAGCTCGACCACTTGGCCAAGATGGCGCAGCATCCGACCATCGAACTTCAGGTGATCCCCAACCGTGCTGGTGCGCATGCCGGGCTGTTCGGCTCTTTCGTCCTTTTCGGCTTCCCCAACCCGGAGTTCTCGGACGTCGTATGCGTCGAACACCGAACGGGCACGCTCTATATGGAGAGGCCGGAAGAAACCGCAGACTATACGCTGATCTTCGATTCGCTCCGAACGATCGCGCTGAGCCCCGACGACAGCCTGGAACTGATCGCCAGCGTGCGTCGGGAGCTGTAGCCGCAGGCTGGAGAGGACACGACTCGATGGACACCCCCGCGCCGCACGACGTCACTTGGCACAAGAGCAGCTACAGCGGCTCCGGCGGTGATTGCGTCGAGGTGGCGGAGGTCGCCGACGGGGGGCGGGCCGTGCGGGACAGCAAGGACACCGCCCTCCCCGGAATCCGCTGCGCGGCCCCCGCCTGGGGGGTCTTCGTCGACGGGCTCAAGGCCTGAGCTTCCAGAGCCAGCAGCCCGTCTGGATGTTGGGGCTGTTCCTGTCGTAGGTGGCGCCTGCCACGGTCCTGCCGTCGCGGCTCAGCGCCACCGCGTCGGTGAGCCTGCCGGTGAGGGTGGCGCGGCGGCGGCCCGTGGCCGGGTCCCACAGCCGGACGCCGCCCACGCCGGCGGTGGCGAGCGTCGTGCCGTCGGCGCTGAAGGCCACCGAGTACGTGGCATCACCGGTGAGGGTGAGCGTGGTGCGGCCGGTGGCCGGGTCCCACAGCCCGACGCCGCCGGTGCCGCCCGTGGCGACCGTCCTCCCGTCGGGGCTGAACGCCACGGAGGAGGTGTTCTCCTGGGTGAAGGTCACCGTGGTGCGGCCGGTTCCCACCTCCCACAGCCAGCACCCGGGTCCCTTGCCGCTGCTGCCGGGCTCGGCTCCGCCCGCGAGGGTCTTCCCGTCCGGGCCGAAGGCCAGCGCCATCACGTGCTGCCCTTCCCGGAGCAGGCCTGCGGTGTGGCGGCCGGTGGCCGTGTCCCACAGCCGGACGCCGCCCTCGCCGCCGGTGGCGAGGATCCTGCCGTCCGGGCTGAACGCCACGGAGTGGGTGACGCCCTCCTTGGAGAGGCTCGTGGTGACGACGCCGGTCGCCGCGTCCCGTAGCTGGGCGCCGAAGTACCCTCCCGTGGCGAGGGTCCTGCCGTCGGAACTCAGCGCCATGGCGTTGATGTCGCCGCCTGGAATGCTGCCGACCGCTTTGCCGCTGGCTACGTCCCACATCCGGGGCTGGTACCTCCCGACGGCGGCGAGCCTGGTGCCGTCGCCGCTGAAGCCCACGACGTGGGTGGTGTCCCCGGTGAGCCTGGACTCGACCGGATCGTGGGACTCCGGCCAGTACGCCACCGCCGCCGCCGTGGCCCCGCCCACCGCCGCGAGGCCGCCGAGGAGGAGGACGCGGCGGCGGATACCGCTACGGGGCTGTGGAGGGTCCGGCGGCCGTGGCCGCTCTGGGGCTCGTACGGCCCCTGCCCGCACGGCCCCTGCCCGCACGGTCGGCGGCCGGGTCTGGGTCGGCAGCCCGGCCAGGGCCGCCGCCAGGATGCCGGCGGGGTCGGGCCGGTCGGCGGGGGTCTTGGCCAGGCAGGCGCCGATCAGTTCCCGCAGGGCGCCGGTCACCTCGCCGAGCTGGGGCGGTTCGTGGAGGATCCGGTGCGAGATCGCCGGGATGGTCGCGGCGGCGAAAGGGCTCCGGCCGGTGGCGGCGTAGGCCAGGACGCAGCCCAGCGAGAAGACGTCACTGGCCGGCCCGGCCTGCTCCGCCCGTATCTGTTCGGGCGACATGAACGAGAACGTCCCGACGACCACGCCCGTGGACGTGACGGCGCCGGCGTCCGCGACCTGGGCGATCCCGAAGTCGATGATGCGCGGCCCGTCCTCCGCCATGATCACGTTTCCGGGTTTCAGGTCCCGGTGGACGAGCCCACAGGCGTGGATCGCGGCCAGCCCCTCGGCCAGCCCGGCCGCCAGTGCCGAGACCCCCGCCGCGTCGAGGGGCCCCCGCCCCGTCACCGCCTCGTGCAGGGACGGGCCGTCGACGAACGCGGTCACCAGCCACGGGCGCGCGGCCCCGGTGTCGGCGTCGACGACCTGCGCGGTGTGGAACCCGCCCACCCTCCGGGCGGCCTCCACCTCCAGGGCGAAGCGCCTGCGGAACTGCGGATCCCGCGCGTACTCGGACCGGATCAGCTTGACGGCGACCTCGCGGCCCCCCGGGGAACGGGCGAGGAACACCTCGCCCATCCCGCCCTCCCCCAGACGCCCCTCGAGCCGGTAGGGCCCGATCCGTCCCGGATCGCTCGACCGTAAGGAATCCATCCACCGAGTATGGCCTCGCCGGGCGCCGCCGCAGCCCGGCTTTCTAGAAACATCTTCTAGTCGTCACTGCCCCCACGGCACCTCCGGGGCCCGGAAGTACGTGGTGTCCTGCGCGTCCAGGCGGGGCCCCTGGGCCGCGAGGCGGGCGCGGTACGACTCCCAGCCGAGGGCGGTCGCCGGGGACCAGCCCAGTTCGGCGAGGCCGAGGACCCGGGGGAAGGCCATCAGTTCCCAGTCGCCCCGGGTCGCGATGGTCTCCGTCCACAGCGGGGCCTCGACCCCGAGGACCGCGGACTCCGGGAGGCCGGTCAGGTAGCTGCCGGGGTCCCAGGAGTAGGACCGCCGCACCGGGACGTACCCCGCCCACGCCAGGCCCGGCTTCGTCGCCTTGTCGTACTTCATGTCCAGGTAGGCGCGGTCGGCCGGGGAGAGGATCACTGGGTGGCCGGACTTCCCCGCCGCCACGACCGCCGCCTTCTCGGCGGCGCCGGTCCCGTCGTGGCCCCAGTACTGGAGCACCGCGCCAGGCGCCGGGCGGGCGTTGGCGAGCTGGTGCCAGGCCACGACGGTCTTGCCGTGCCGGGCCACGATCTGCTGGGCCCGGTCCATGAAGGCCGCGTAGTCCGCCGCCGGGGTGGAGTGCGCCTCGTCGCCGCCGATGTGGAGGTACTTGCCCGGGGTCAGCTCGGCGAGCTCCCCGAGGACCTCGTCGAGGAACTCGTAGGTCCGCTCCTTGCCCACGCACAGCGAGCTGAAGCCGACCTTGATGCCGGTGTAGCGGTCGCGCACCTTGCCGTCGCAGTTCAGCTCGGCGTAGGAGGCCTGCGCCGCGTTGACGTGACCGGGCATGTCGATCTCGGGGACCACGTCCACGTACCGCTCGGCGGCGTACGCCACCAGCTCCCGGTACTCCTCCTTCGTCCAGTGGCCGCCCGGGCCGCCGCCGACCTCGCTGCCGCCGCCGTGCTCCGCGAGCCGGGGCCAGGAGTCGATCACCAGGCGCCAGCCCTGGTCGTCGGTGAGGTGCAGGTGCAGGGTGTTGATCTTGTACTGGGCGAGCTGGTCCACGTACCGCTTGACCTGCTCCACCGGGAAGAAGTGCCGCGCGACGTCGATCATCGCCCCCCGGTACGCGAAGCGCGGCGTGTCCGTGACCGTCCCGCCCGGCACGCTCCCCGTCCCCCGCACCGGCAGCAGCTGGCGCAGGGTCTGGCCCGCGTGGAAGAGCCCGGCCGGGGTGCGCGCGGTCAGGGTGACCCCGGAGGCGTCGGTGCGCAGCCGGTAGCCCTCCGCGCCCAGGTCCCCGGCGCCCTCGTCGAGCAGCAGCCGGATCCCGTCCCCGTCCTGCCCGTCGACCACCGGCAGCGGCAGCCCGCTGGGCCCGCGCAGCTGTTCCGCGAGGAGCTCGCCGACCTGGCGGACCTCCTCGGGCGCGTGTCTGCCCGTACGGACGACCGTGCCGGCGCCGAAGAGGTAGCCGGGGCCTTCGGCCCGTACGGAGGCGGGCGCGGGCAGGAGCCATTCGTAGGGGCCGAGGGCGGCGGGGCGCGGCCCACCGCCCTTGGAATCGTCGCCGCGGGCCGGGGTGCAGGAGACGGCCAGGCCCAGTGCGAGGAGGGTGCCGAGCGCGCGTCGCAGGACTCTCATGCGCCCAGGTATAGGCCAACCGGCGCCCCATCGGGGAGGGGAGGGGCGGTGGGAGAATCGCGGGATGGCGGAAATCATCCAGAAGGACGGTACGTGGACCTTCGACGGGGACACGGTGCGCATCGTGCCGGGCCGCGACAAGGGGGTGGGGCTGCTGCGTCAGCAGCTCGGTGAAGTGGCCGTGCCCCTGCGGGCGATCGCGGGGGTCAGCCACGAACCGGGGCGCAAGGCAGGCCGGTTGCGGCTGCGGCTGCGCGACGGGGCGGATCCGCTCCTCCAGGTGACGGGCGGGCGGCTGCCGGAGGCCTCGGACCCGTACCGGCTGACGGTGGAGAACGACCGGACCGGGGTCGCGGAGTACTTCGTGGACGCGGTCCGCAACGCGCTGCTGCTGGACCAGGTGGACCCCGGCCCCTCGGACGCGTACCTGCTGCCGGGCCCCGCGGTGCCGCTCTCGGTGAGCGCGGGCGACGGGACGGCGGCCTTCGACGGGGACCGGATCACGCTGAACTGGAGCTGGACGGCGGAGGACGCCAAGACCTCCGGCGGGCCCCGTTCCTTCCGCCTCGCCGAGCTGAGCGCGGTGGAGTGGTACCCGGCGCGGGGGCTGGAGAACGGCTGGCTGCGCTTCTCCCTGACGAACGCCCGCCAGCCCGGCCCGCCCAAGTACGACCCGTACACGGTGGAGCTCTTCGGCCTGAAGAAGGATCCGCTGATGGCGCTGGTCGCGGCGGCCCTGGCGGTGCGGATGCCGCACCCGGCGGCGCCCGTACCCGCCGCGCTCCCCCTCGCCGCTTCCGGTCCGGCCCTGGCGGGCGAGGCCGCGGACCACGACACCCTGCTGCGGCGGCTGCGCGAGGTGGGTGAGCTGCATCAGGCGGGGATCCTCACGGCGGAGGAGTTCAGCGCGGCGAAGGCGGCGATTTTGGGCCGCTTCTGACCGCCCTCGACCGGAATTTCCCATTCCTCTGGTCCAGACCAGCATGATCCTGCCCGATTCCGGGCAGGATCTTTGCGTTCATGGCTTCCGGCCGTCAGTATCTACAGGTGCTCGATCGCCGCCCGTCGCATGACGACCTCGTCGACCACCTGGTGCGCAGCACCGCGCTCCAGCGCGGAGAGGCCGCCCGGGTGGTGCTGGACGTGCTCGCGTACTTCGACGAGACGACCGAGGAATTCGTCCGCCGCCGCCACCGCGAGCTGCAGTCGGGCGGAGCGGTCAACGCGGAGATCTTCGAGCGGATCGCGGCCGAGCTGCCGCACCGCGCCGTGGCGCCCCCGGAGCTCTCGCTCCGGCAGCTGCGCCGCATCGTCTACGGCTGATCCGCCGGCCGGGCCGCCCGACGGCCGGCCGGTCAGGGCACACGAACCGAACTTCAGGAGGGGCAAGACCGTATGTGCGGAATTGTGGGTTACATCGGCAAGCGCGACGTGGCACCGCTGCTGCTGGAAGGTCTCCAGCGGCTGGAGTACCGCGGCTACGACTCGGCGGGCATCGTCGTCAACAGCCCGAAGTCGGCGGCGCTGAAGGTCGTCAAGGCCAAGGGCCGGGTCCGCGAGCTGGAGTCCCGCGTCCCCAAGCGCTTCGCCGGCACCACCGGTATCGCCCACACCCGCTGGGCCACCCACGGCGCCCCGAGCGACATCAATTCGCACCCGCACCTGGACGCCGACAACAAGGTCGCCGTCGTCCACAACGGCATCGTCGACAACGCCTCCGAGCTGCGCGCCAAGCTGGAGTCCGAGGGCGTCGTCTTCGTCTCGGAGACCGACACCGAGGTCATCGTCCACCTGATCGCCCGCTCCCAGGCCGACTCCCTGGAGGAGAAGGTCCGCGAGGCCGTCAAGGCGATCGAGGGCACCTACGGCATCGCCGTCATGCACGCCGACTTCGCCGACCGCATCGTCGTCGCCCGCAACGGCTCCCCGGTCGTCCTCGGCATCGGCGAGAAGGAGATGTTCGTCGCCTCGGACGTCGCCGCGCTCGTCGCCCACACCCGCCAGGTCGTCACCCTCGACGACGGCGAGATGGCCACCCTGAAGGCCGACGACTTCCGCACCTACACCACCAGCGGTGCCACCACCACGGCCACGCCGGAGACCGTCGAGTGGGAGGCCGCCTCCTACGACATGGGCGGCCACGACACCTACATGCACAAGGAGATCTCCGAGCAGCCCGACGCGGTCGACCGCGTGCTGCGCGGCCGGATCGACGACCGCTTCAACACCGTGCACCTGGGCGGCCTGAACCTGGACCCGCGCGAGGCGCGCGGCATCCGCCGGGTCAAGATCCTGGGCTGCGGCACCTCGTACCACGCGGGTCTGATCGGCGCCGGCCTCATCGAGAGCATGGCCCGCATCCCCGCGGACGCCGAGCCGGCCTCCGAGTTCCGCTACCGCAACCCGGTCGTGGACCCCGACACCCTGTACATCGCCGTCTCCCAGTCCGGTGAGACGTACGACGTGCTCGCGGCCGTCCAGGAGCTCAAGCGCAAGGGCGCCCGCGTCCTCGGCGTGGTCAACGTGGTCGGTTCCGCCATCGCCCGCGAGGCCGACGGCGGCGTGTACGTGCACGCCGGCCCGGAGGTCTGCGTGGTCTCCACCAAGTGCTTCACCAACACGGTCGTGGCCTTCGCGCTGCTCGCCGTGCACCTCGGCCGGATCCGGGACCTGTCCGTCACCGACGGCAAGCGGATCATCGAGGGCCTGCGCAAGCTGCCCTCGCAGATCCAGGAGATCCTGGAGGGCGAGGACGAGATCAAGAAGCTCGCCGCCGAGTACGCCGAGGCCAAGTCGATGATGTTCATCGGCCGGGTCCGCGGCTACCCCGTGGCCCTGGAGGCCTCCCTCAAGCTGAAGGAGATCTCCTACATCCACGCCGAGGCCTACCCGGCCTCCGAGCTCAAGCACGGCCCGCTCGCCCTCATCGAGCCGGCGATGCCGACGGTCGCGATCGTCCCCGACGACGACCTGCTGGAGAAGAACCGCGCGGCGCTGGAGGAGATCAAGGCCCGCAGCGGCCGGATCCTGGCCGTCGCCCACCGCGAGCAGGAGAAGGCCGACCACACCATCCTCGTGCCCAAGAACGAGGACGAGCTGGACCCGATCCTGATGGGCATCCCGCTCCAGCTGCTGGCGTACCACACCGCCCTGGCCCTGGGCCGGGACATCGACAAGCCGCGCAACCTGGCGAAGTCCGTCACGGTCGAGTAGGCACCGCCTCCACGAGGCACGAAGGCCCCCGGGGGACGATCCCCGGGGGCCTTCGCGGTTTCGCTCTTCGCCGTTTCGCTCCTCGCCCTGCCCTCAGCCCGCGGCGACCGCGCCGCGGCCCGAGGCCTTGCCGAAGGCCATCGGCCAGTGGGCCAGGGACGCGGTGGCCCCGTACCAGGCCAGCAGGCCGGACACGGCCGCGACCCAGCCGCCCGCCTTGGCGAGCCCGGCGCTGTCCGCGAACGCGGCTATCGCCAGGAGGACCAGGGAGAGCGTCAGCAGGGCGTACACGCCCTGGCCGAACACACCGCTCGCGGCGGCGACCGTGAGGGTCAGCGCGAGCATCGCGAAGAGGACGAGAAACGTTCCGGCTGCTTCCTCGGAGGAGGAGCCGCCCGCGCCCTTGGCCCAGGTGAACCAGAAGACGCCGAGGCCCGCGAACGCGGTGCCGTTGAACCCGTTGCCGCCGCGGTACTCCATGAGCCCGAGGAGGAAGAGGGCCGCGCCGCCGACGTACATGGCGAGCGAGACGGAGTTGGCGGCGGTGACACCGTCGAGGATGCCGGTGTGGCCGATTCCGAACGCGAGAAGGGTGAGACCCAGGGCGATGTTCCCCAGGGTCGAAGTCGAGGCCGTGCTTCCCGCAGAGACACCATTGTCCACGGCGGGCTCCCTTCGATCTGCAGTTGTGTGCTGCGTCCCAGCAGCATTTATCTACCCTTTACAAGGGGGTTCACAACCGCACAATCGACATACAGTGGGTTACGGAATGACAACAACGGGTCGCTGCGCCCGCTTCGCCAGCCGCCCCGCCACCGAGCCGAAGATCCGGCCCACGATCCCGTGCGTGGAGCCCACCACGATGGCGTCCGCCGAGTACTCCCGGCCGACCTCCTCCAGCTCGTGGCAGATGTCCCCGCCCCGCTCGACCAGGATCCACGGCACCTCGGCGAGGTAGTCCGCGCAGGCCAGCTCCAGCCCGAGCACCTCGGTGCGGTGGTCCGGCACGTCGACGAAGACGGGGGGTTCGCAGCCGGCCCACACGGTGGTGGGCAGCCGGTTCGCGACATGGACGATGATCAGACCGGAGCCGGAGCGCCGGGCCATCCCGATCGCGTAGGCGAGGGCTCTCTCACTGGAAGTGGAGCCGTCGAAGCCCACCACGACCCCGTGCCGGAAGGCCGGGTCGCAGGGGAGGCGTGTCTGTTCCACCGCGCGCAGGTCGCTCGATGCGGAATCGGCGAGGGGTTTGCGCTTGCGGTCCGCGGGTTCGGAGAATTCGTGACCGGCCATGGGTGTCTCGACGAAGAGTCCTCGGGGAGGCGACGGGGGCGATTTCGGCGACGCAGGTAGGTGACGCGGTGGACTTCGACGCAGGGTCCTCAACGACGCTGCGTGACGGGGCTCTGTCCGGGAAGCATCTTCCCAAGCCCTTACCCACCAGGGTACGGCGACACTCCTGTCCTGCACAGGGCATGCCGCCCTTGGAGAGCGTCCCAGGGAGCATGCCGGAGTGGCGGCGCCTTGGCAATGTCCGCTGCCCCCTACAGCCAGTGACGAAGCGGGTGTGCGCCACCCGTGCGCGCAGTGACCGAGCCCCGCACCGGGGCGTTGGACACGAGTCCGACCGTCCAGGAAGAGCCCGCAGGGAGTACGCCGTGCCCGGCCATCCGGTTCACCCCGTCCAGCCCGTCCAGCCCGCTCCGCCGACGCAGCCCGTCCCGCCGTCCCCTTCCTCCCGCCCTCCCTCCCGCCCCTCCTCCCTTCACCCGTCCGTGCAACACTCCGGGCGCGCCCATGACGACCCCGCGGGTGACGTGGTGCGCTGGGCCGCCTTCAGCTGCCTGCTCGTGCCCGTGGTGCTGGTCGTCTACGGGACCTCCTACGGCGGGGCCGCCGTGGCCACCCTGGGGCTGGCCGCCGTCACGGCCGCCTGCCGGGTGCTGCTGCGGTACTCGGAGAAGTCGGAGCGGGCCGCCGCCCGGGTGTTCGCGGAGGACGCCCTTCCGGGCGGGCACCGCGGCCGGCATTCCCGCAGCGGGTCCGGTTCGCACCGCGGATGCCACGGCTCCGGCGGGATCTCCCCTCACGACTGACCGGTTCGCACGTACACACCCGGTTGTTTTCAGCCAACTTCCGGACGAGGGTCCCCCCTTGCCGGAATGTCCCCCCAACCCCCCTACCACCAGCGACGACAGGCGCCAGGGGGTGTCACGACCCCATGGGTACTGGCCATGGCCGGACGGCAAGCTTCCCACCCGGGTAGCGGAGTGGAACGCTTCCTGATCGAATGCTTTTCGCCAAGTTGCCAAGTCGACATAGCGCTGCGTGCTGAACTTGTCACGCCGACACCACGGGACGCAGTAGATTCGATCATGTATTTACGGCGGGGGATCCACGTGCAAGGCCGAGGGGAAACGTGCAGGTGCGACCAGACCAAGGAGTCGCGACACCCAAGGGGGGCTTAGCGCCATGAGCCAGGATTCCACCGCCGTCGTCGCGGACGCGGGCCGGAAGCTCGCGGGGCGTCGCCGCAGGGAGATCGTCGCGGTGCTGCTGTTCAGCGGCGGACCGATCTTCGAGAGTTCCATTCCGCTGTCCGTGTTCGGCATCGACCGGCAGGACGCGGGAGTTCCACGCTATCGACTGCTCGTGTGCGCCGGGGAGGACGGTCCGCTGCGGACCACCGGCGGACTCGAACTGACCGCGCCGTACGGGTTGGAGGCGATCGCCCGGGCAGGCACGGTCGTCGTTCCGGCCTGGCGGTCCATCACTTCACCGCCGCCTCCGGAGGCGCTCGACGCACTGCGTCTGGCGCACGAGGAGGGGGCCCGGATCGTCGGCCTGTGCACGGGAGCCTTCGTGCTCGCCGCCGCCGGGCTGCTCGACGGCCGGCCCGCGACGACGCACTGGATGTACGCGCCGACGCTGGCCAAGCGGTACCCGTCCGTCCACGTCGATCCGCGCGAGCTGTTCGTCGACGACGGCGACGTGCTGACGTCCGCGGGCACCGCGGCCGGAATCGACCTGTGCCTGCACATCGTGCGCACGGACCACGGCAGCGAGGCGGCCGGGGCACTGGCCCGCCGGCTCGTCGTCCCGCCGCGTCGCACGGGTGGCCAGGAGAGGTACCTCGACCGGTCGCTGCCCGAGGAGATCGGCGCCGACCCGCTCGCCGAGGTCGTCGCCTGGGCACTGGAACACCTCCACGAGCAGTTCGACGTGGAGACGCTGGCCGCCCGCGCCTACATGAGCAGGCGCACCTTCGACCGGCGGTTCCGTTCGCTGACCGGCAGCGCGCCGCTCCAGTGGCTGATCACCCAGCGGGTGCTCCAGGCACAGCGGCTGCTGGAGACCTCCGACTATTCGGTGGACGAGGTCGCCGGGCGCTGCGGGTTCCGTTCGCCCGTCGCCCTGCGCGGTCACTTCCGTCGGCAGCTGGGGTCCTCCCCGGCCGCCTACCGTTCCGCCTACCGGGCACGGCGGCCGCAGGCCGACGTGTCCCCCGTCTCGGAGCTCTCGGGTTCGCCGGTCCCGCACCAGCGCACCCCGCAGCCCCAGCGGGCGGCGGCGGCCCTGGCCGCCTCCGGCCCGAGCGTGACGGAGCTGTACGCACCGGGACGGGTCCTGCGCGAGCACGCGTAGCGACCGGACCGGGCATCGCCTGACGAGGGTCCCCCACATCGGCCACATCGGCCGGGCACCAATGTGGGGGACCTTCGGCATAAGGTGGGGCGCATGAACGATCGCATGGTGTGGATCGACTGCGAGATGACCGGGCTCTCGTTGACGGACGACGCACTTATCGAGGTGGCCGCACTGGTCACCGACTCGGAGCTCAACGTGCTCGGCGAAGGCGTGGACATCGTGATCCGCCCGCCGGACGCGGCCCTGGAGACCATGCCGGACGTGGTGCGCGAGATGCACACCGCCTCCGGCCTGCTCGACGAGCTGGCCGCCGGCACCACCCTGGCCGACGCCGAGGCACAGGTCCTCGCGTACGTGCGGGAACACGTCAAGGAGCCGCGCAAGGCCCCGCTCTGCGGCAACTCGGTCGGCACCGACCGCGGGTTCCTGCTGCGGGACATGGGCGCGCTGGAGAGCTACCTGCACTACCGCATCGTGGACGTGTCCTCGGTGAAGGAGCTGGCGCGCCGCTGGTACCCGCGGGCCTACTTCAACAGCCCGCCGAAGAACGGCAACCACCGGGCGCTCGCGGACATCAAGGAGTCCATCGCGGAGCTGCGCTACTACCGCGAGGCGATCTTCGTCCCGCAGCCCGGACCCGACTCGGACACCGCACGGTCCATCGCCTCCAAGCACGTCGTGGCCGGCGAGTAGCACCCACCGGAGCGGGGCGCGGGAATGCGGGGAGCGAGCACCCCTCCGGACCCTGTACCCTTTTCTTCGGCCGGTCGTTCTGCGACCGGACATGGTGGGTGTAGCTCAGTTGGTAGAGCACCTGGTTGTGGTCCAGGTGGCCGCGGGTTCAAGTCCCGTCACTCACCCTGTGGGAAGGCCCCGGTACGCGAAAGCGGACCGGGGCCTTCCGCTTTTTTGACGAGACGGCCGACGAGACGGCCGGCGCTACAACCTACGAGGACTCGCGGACGATCAGCTCCGTCGGCAGGAGCACCGCCGCTTCCCGGGGCCCGCCGCCACCGCCGTGCTCTCCCGGTATTCGCTCCCCCTGTATGCGCTCCAGCAGCAGCCGCGCCATGGTCCGGCCCAGCTCCACGCCCGGCCGGCGCACGCTGGTCAGCGGCGGGTCCAGGTGCCGGGCGAGGGGTGAGTCGCCGAAGCCGACCAGGGCCACGTCCCCGGGGACCCGCAGGCCGGCCGCGCGCAGCTCCCGCCGGGCACCGACCGCCATCAGGTCGCAGCCGGCGAAGACGGCGTCCGGCCGGGGGCCGCGCGCGAGGAGCTCGCGCATGGCCCGGCGCCCTCCCGCCTCGGTGCAGTCGCCGACGGATATCCGGGGCTCACCCACACGCCGCCCGGCGGTGTCCAGGGCCCGCCGGTACCCCTCGAGGCGGCGCCGGGCCCCGTACACCTCGGGCGGGCCGGTCATCGCCGCTATCGCGCGGCGGCCCCGCCCGAGGAGGTGGCGTACGGCCGCGGCCGCACCCCCCAGATCGTCGAAGTCGACGCTGGGCAGCGGCTCCTCGACCGAGCGGCGTCCGCCGATCACCACCGGGACCCCCAGCCCGGCCACCAGCTCCGGCAGCGGGTCGCCGACGCGGGCGGACACCAGCAGCACCCCGTCCACCCGGCGCCCCGACAGCTGCCCGGCCAGCCGGCCGCGCTCCCGGTCGTCGCCCGCGAGGGTGAGCACGAGCTGCACATCGGCCTCGGCCAGGGCGGCGCCGGCCCCGCGCACCACCTCGGAGAAAGCCGGTTCGAAGAAGAGCCGGCCCCCGGGCTCGGGGACGACCAGGGCTATCGCACCGGCCCGGTCCCCGGCCAGCGCGCGGGCGGCCTGGTGGGGCACGTACCCCAGCTCGGCGACGGCGGCCTCGACGGCCTCCCTGGCCCGCTCGCTGACCCGCGGCGAGCCGTTGACCACGCGGGAGGCGGTGCCCCGGCCGACCCCGGCCCGGATCGCGACCTCCTCCAGGGTCGGCCGTACCCCACCGCGCCCGTGACCGCGCCCGTGACCTGGGCCCTGACCGTGACCGTTCATGGCTGCCTCCCGTCCGCCGAATCTACCGCTGTGGACCGGCTCGCCCTCCGGACTCCGGAATTCCTGCTCAGGTCCGGATGGTGCCGGTAAGGTGAGTCGGCGACTCCCTGACACAGATTCTGCGCTCCGCACTCTCTGCGTCACACAGACAAATCTCAGGCTTGGAGAGGCCGATGTCAACGGACTCCACCCGTTCGGGTGAATGGAGCCGCGCCGAGCTGCTGGCGCGCATCGTGACCGGAAGCCGACGGCAGCACGCCGACTTCACGCTCCTCAGCCAGGCCGTGGCCGATCAGGTGGGCCTGCACCCCACCGACCTCCAGTGCGTCGCGCTTCTCGGCATGGAGCCCGGCCCCGTGGCCACCGGCGACATCGGCCGCCTGACCGGCCTGACCTCCGGCTCCGCCACCCGGCTCGTCGACCGGCTCGTCAAGGCCGGGATCGTGGAGCGGCAGGCCGACCCGCACGACCGCCGCCGCTCGCTCGTCGTCCTCGCGGCCTCCGCCCGCGAGCGCTTCGCCGCCGCCTGGGACGCACCCGGCCGGGCCTTCGGAGCCGTGCTGGAGCGCTACTCCGACGCCGAGCTCGCCGTCATCGCCGACTACCTCCAGCGCGCCGCCGAGGTCGGCCGCGACCAGGCCGAGCGGCTGAACTCCGAAGCCTCCGGCTGACGGGCGCGCCGCCGCCCCGCCGCCCCGCGGACAGGGGCTTCCGAGGCGGGCGTTCCGCGTCTAACGTCCCGGGCAACGGGCAACGACGCGCGCCGGAGACACGGGAGGGTCGGCGTGCGACTGGAGGTTGCCCCGTGTCCCGTCCGTCCCGTCCGTCCCGTCCCACAGTCGGATCCCCCGCCCCGTCCGGTGTCCGCGGCGTCCTCGCCCTCGGCGGAGCCGCACTGCCCCTGTTCGCGTTCCTCGCACGGCTGCCCGCCGCGCTCTGCCCCATCGGCACCCTGCTGCTCGTCAACCAGCGCGACGGCATCGGCGACGCCGGCACCCTCGCCGCCGCGCTCTGGCTCGGCCAGGCCCTCGGCGGCCCGGTCATCGGCAGGCTCGCCGACCGGCGCGGGCACCGGCCGGTGCTGCTCGGGGCCTGCGCGGCGAACGCCGTCGCGCTGGCCGCGCTGGTCACCGCGATCCTCGGCGGGCTGCCACTGGCCGCCGACGCGGGGCTCGCCGTGGCGGCCGGGCTGACCGTCCCGCAGGTCGGGCCGCTGGCCCGGGCCCGCTGGGCGCGGCTGGCCGGCCCGGACAAGGCCCTGCTGGGCTCCGCCCTGTCCTTCGACACCACCCTCGACGAGGTCGGGTTCGTGGTGGGGCCCGCGCTGGCCGGGATCCTCGCGGTGACCGTGCACCCGGCCTCGGCGCTGGTCCTGGCGGCCGTCCTGATCCTGGTGTTCGGGACCCTGTTCGCCCTCCACCCGAGCGCGCCCGGGCCGGTCGCGGCGCCGGGCGCGCGGGCAGGCGTACGGGGAGACGTACGGGCAGGCGTGCCGGGCGGCGTGCGGCTGTGGTCGCCGGGGCTGGCCCTGCTGTTCGCGCTGGCCGTGCTCCAGGGGGCCGCGTGGTCCGGGGCGAACACGGGGGTCAACGCGCTGGCCGAGTCCGTGGGCGAGCCGGGCGCGGCCGGGCTGGTGTGGGCGGCCATGGCGGTGACCAGCTCGCTCGCCGGGTTCCTGACCGCGGCCCGGCCGGGCCCGGCCGACCTGAGCGTGCGGCTGCGCCGGACGATCGCCGCGCAGGCGGTGCTGACCCTGCCGCTGCTGGCCGTGTCGGGGCTGTGGGGCGCGGCGTGGGCCGTCGCCGGGATCGGGCTGGCCGTGGCCCCGCACCTCATCGCGCTGTTCGGGCTGGTGGAACGCACCGGTCCGGCGGAGCGGATGGGCGAGGCCATGACCGTGCTGGGCAGCGGCCTGATCGTCGGTCAGGCCCTGGCCGCGGCGGCGGCCGGGCCGCTGGCCGCCGCCTACGGGTACCGGGCCGCCTTCGCCGTCTCGTGCGGGGCGGTCGCCGTCTCGGCGGTGCTGGCGGCCGCGGCGGTGACCGGCGGCGGGATCCGCTTCGGCCGGCCCGGGGCCCCGGGGGCCTAGACCGGGACCGGGACCGGGGCCGGGGCCGGGGCCCGGCGGGGTGTCAGGACGAGGACTTCATCGCGGCCAGGCCCTTCGCCAGGTCCTCCGCGTTCATCACCGGTCCGACCTCGAGCTCGGCGTTGAACTGGAGGAAGAGGTCCTCCATCAGGGCCGGCATCTGCGAGCTTTCCTGGAGGTCGAAGACGATCCAGCAGGACCGCACGCCCTCGTGCAGCCCGAAGTAGGCCGCCTCCGGCTTGACCTTGTCCATCAGGTTCTTGATCGCCTGGGGCAGGGCGCCGGTCTTGATGCCCTCGTTGGTGGCGGCGGTGTCCATGTGGGCCCTGAGCATGACTCTCATGCGCGGCTCCTTCCGTCACCCCCACCCTCGGCGCGGTGCGGGGGCGCGGCAACATCTGCGCCCCCGTCCGGGCGGCGGGGTGCCCGGTACCTCAGGCTCCCTGGATGTGGAAGTTGAACTCCGAGTGCCCCAGGGCGCCCATCAGCCGGAGCCAGATCGGCAGGAGCATCTCCGTGCCCCGGGCCGTCTCGATGCCGCCGAGGTCGAGGATCGCGCGGTCCGGCCAGCCGAAGGAGGTCAGCAGGGCGTGCACCTGCTTCTTGGCTTCCGCGTCCTCGCCGGACAGGAAGACGGTGTGGTCCCCGGCGACCCTGGACGGGTCGACCATGATCTGGCAGTTCATGGTGTTGAGGGTCTTGACCACCCGCAGCTGCGGGAAGGTCCGCTGGATCAGCTCGCCCAGGCTGTCGTCGTCGACGGGGTCGAGCCGGGGCGGGAAGCCGTGCGAGAAGTCCAGCGGGTTCGCGACGTCGATCAGGATCTTGCCGTCGAGGTGCGCGGCTTCGGCCGCCGTCAGGGCGTCGATGCTGACCTGCCCGCCGGTGGCGTTGATCAGGGTCCCGCCCTCCCGCGCGGCCTCCCGGAAGGTGGTGAGGTGGGCCGTCGGGTGGGCCTGGCGCCACTCGGCGTACTCGGCGCGGGCGAGGGTGGCCTCGGGGTCGCGGGTGCCGGTGACCACCTCGTGGCCCAGCTCCAGGAGCCGGGCGCCGATCGTCCGGCCGACGACTCCGGTGCCGAGGATTGCGTAGCGCATGGGGATGTCCAATCAGGGAACCAGCGAGGGGGACGGCACGGGCCGTGAGCGGCACGACCGCCCCAACTCGCGCAGCCCGTACGGTATTCCACGCGTCCGGACCGGCAGGAGCGTCAGTCCAGGATCCGGACGTCGTAGAAGAACCGGTACCGGTCCGGGTCGTCCGGCAGGAACCAGTGGAGGCCCTCCTCCAGGAAGACCGCCACCAGGTTGACCGCGATGACCGCCCCCAGGAAGCCCAGGGCGAACAGCCCCGCCGTGCGGTACGCGCCCGGGTTCGCGGCCGGGATGGCCCGGTCGGCGGTCGAGTGCGCGAAGGCGAGGACGATGCCGATGGCGACGACCGAGGCGGTGAAGAGGATCCACGCCCACACGTACAGGTGCAGTCCGAAGGCCTCGCTGCCGTAGCCCTTGTCGCCGGGCAGGATGTGCAGCATCGTCTGCCGCCACGCCGCGAAGGAACCCGCCGTCACCGCCACCAGGGCCAGGCCCCAGCCCATCATGTAGTCCCGGCCGGTCACGGCGCCGAAGGTGAGCGCGGTGCGGATGACGTGGCCCGCCCCGATCGCCGCGAGCAGCATGAACATCCGCTGCACGATGCAGAGCGGGCAGGGGTACTCCCACAGCCCGAACTGGTAGAAGAGGCCACCGCAGACGACGCCCGTCCAGCCGATGACGAAGAGGCAGGCGAACCAGTACTGGACCCGCCCCAGCAGCCCGCCCTCCAGCGGGGTCTCCGGGACGAGGCTGCTCATCGCGGCCACGGTCAGTAGCTCAGGGTGAGGGCGAGGCTGCTGGTGATGTGGTGCGCCATCAGCAGGATGACGGCGATCAGCATGACCCACCAGGCGCCGAGCACCACCGTCCGGGACGTCTCCCGGTACATGGCGATCAGGGTGGCGAGGAGCCCGCCGAAGATGAGGGTGTCCATGAGGCGGACCGTACCGACCTGCGGTCTTGGCTCCCGCGCGGCACGCCCCAGGGGTACGTCAGTTGCCCCGGCGCTTACGCCGGCCACGCCGCACGCCCGCTCCGCGACCGTCGCCCCGGGCCCGGTCGTCCAGGGCGATCCACATCCGTACCTCGGTCCCGCCGAGGACCGAGCGGCCCAGCCGTACGTCACCGCCCGTGGATTCCGCGACCCGCCGGACGATGTCCAGGCCGAGGCCCGTCGAGCCGTCCCTGCCTCCGTCGTTGCCGCGCCGCAGGGCCGCGTCCGGGTCGGCGATGCCGGGGCCGGCGTCGGAGACGAGGACGATGACGGCGTCCCCGGCGTCGTGCACGTCGACCGCGAAGGGGGTGGCTTCGGGGGTGTGCCGGAAGACGTTGCCGAGCAGGGCGTCGAGGGCCGCGGCGAGCTCGGGCCGGGCCACGGGGATGCGTACGGTGCGGTCCACGCCCGCGAGCCGGACCTCGCGGCCCTCGTCCTCGGCCAGCGCCGACCAGAAGGCCATCCGGTCGCGGATCACCTCGGAGGCGTCGCAGCCCGCGCCGGCGCCGGCGCCGGGCCCGCCCGGCCCCTGGACGGCGGGGCGCTGCTCGCGCGCGGTACGGATGATCGTGTCGACCTCCCGTTCCAGCTGCTCCACCGCCGCCCGGGTGTGCTCGGCGGCCGGGCCGTCGCCGAGGGAGGCGGCGTTGAGCCGCAGCACGGTCAGGGGGGTGCGGAGCCGGTGCGAGAGGTCGGCGGCCAGTTCGCGTTCGTTGGCGAGGAGTTCCACGACCTGGTCGGCCATCGAGTTGAACGCGACGGCCGCCGAGCGGAGTTCCTTCGGCCCGTCCTCGGGGACCCGCGCCCCGAGCCGCCCCTCGCCCAGCTGGTGCGCGGCGTCCGCGAGGCGTTCGGCGGGCCGTACGAGGCGGGCGCCGAGCCGGTCGGCGACGGCCACGGAGCCCACGACGAGAGCGAGGCCGACGCCGGCGAGGACCAGCCAGGCGGTGGTGACGCCGTTGCTGACCTCGCTCTCCGGCACCTGGATCTCGATCACCGCGATGTCGCCGGAGCCGAGGGCCACGGGCTGGAGCAGCGCCGATCCCCCGCCGGGCACGTCGGCGGTGGTCGCGCGGCCGAGCCGGCGGGTCTCCTCGACGGCGTGCGCGCCCGCCCAGCCCTCGCCGATGTCCACCGGGTCGGCGCTGCCGATGGCGGGGACGTGGACGGCCATCCGCCGGGCGGCGCCCATCTGCGTGGACTCCACGGCCTTGCGCAGCTGGACCGGGTCGGTGGTGATGGAGAGGGTGGGTCCCATGGTGGCGGCCTGCCGTTCGGCGTTGGAGAACGCCCGGTCGCTGGCCATCTCCCGCACCACCAGCCCCAGCGGTACCGCGAAGGCCAGGACCACCATGGTGGTGACCGCGAGGCACACCTTGACCAGGGCCCATCTCACGCCGCTCTCCTCACTGCGGCGGCTCCAGCTTGACGCCGACCCCGCGCAGCGTGTGCAGGTAGCGGGGGCTGGCGGCGGTCTCGCCGAGCTTGCGGCGCAGCCAGGAGAGGTGGACGTCGATGGTCTGGTCGTCCCCGTAGGACTGCTGCCAGACCTCCGCGAGCAGGTCGCGCCGGGCCACGACCACCCCGGGGCGGCCCGCGAGGAAGGCCAGCAGGTCGAACTCGCGCCGGGTGAGGTCGAGTACGGCCCCGTCCAGCTCGGCCTGGCGGCGCAGCGGGTCGATGGCGAGCCCGCCGACGCGCAGGACGCGGGAGGGCGGCTCGGCGGCGGCGGCCTGGGAGCGGCGCAGGACGGCGGCCATCCGGGCGGAGAGGTGCTCCACCGAGAAGGGTTTGGTCAGGTAGTCGTCGGCGCCGTCGTTGAGCAGCCGGACGATCTCGGCCTCGTCGTCGCGGGCGGTGGCGATGATGACCGGTACGTCGGTGATGCCGCGCAGCATCTTCAGCGCCTCGGAGCCGTCGAGGTCGGGCAGGCCGAGGTCGAGGATGACCACGTCGAAGCGGTGGTGGGCGACCTCGCGCAGCGCCTCCAGGGCCGTGCCGACGCTCCGCACGGTGTGGGAGGCCTCGGTCAGGTGCCGGATCAGGGCGGAACGTACGAACTGGTCGTCCTCGACCACGAGCACACTAGCCATGGCCGCACGGTAGTCCATTCGGGGGAGCCGGGGAGGTGCCGGGCCACCTCTGTGACGGGTGGTGCAGTATGTGCCCTGATGCGACGAGGACTTGTACATGCCATGGCCTGGCTGCTGGCGACCGCGGCCGCCGTGACCCTGTCGTGGTGGGGCGTGCACACCGTCATGTCCGGGACGGCCTACGATCCCCCGCTCGCCGTTCCGCTGGCCACGCGGCCGCTGTCCTCCTCGACCCAGCGCGCGGATCCGCCGCCGCCCCCGTCCCCCACGCCCTCGGCCGTGCCGTCGCCGACGCCCTCCCCGTCCGCGTCCCCGTCCGCCTCCCCGTCGGGCTCCGCCCCGGCGGGGAAGCCGAAGTCCTCGCCTCCGGCCGGCGCGCGCCCGGCTCCGGCACCGGCACCGGAGCCGGGCGGCGGCGAGGTGAAGGGGTACACGGTCACGGGCGGCCGGGTCGTCCTCGACCTCGGCGCCGCCTCGGCGGAGCTGGTCTCGGCGACCCCGGCGGCGGGCTGGCGCATGCAGGTGTGGAAGCAGGACGTGTGGATCCGGGTCACCTTCACCCGCGACGGGCGGGAGTCGTCGGTGTTCTGCACCTGGCACGACACCGCGCCGCGCGTGGAGTTCGACGAACGCTGAACCAGCGCCCGGGTCAGCGGAAGACGGATTCGGGCGGCTGCGGCGAGGCCACCGCCGAGGCGTCCGCCACCGGGGCCGCGCCGCCCGCGAAGTCGGCCAGGGCGCGGCCGTGCTCGACCCGCCCGGGGTGCGGGTCGCTCGCCACGCGGCGGGTGAACTCCGCGACGGGCAGCTCCCGGTCGGCGGCGACGAGCACCGCGTTGCCGAAACGTTTCCCCCGCCACACCACGGGGTCCGCCGCGAGCGCCAGCTCCGTGAACCGGGAGGCGGCGGTGGCGATCTGGCCCCGCAGGTGCGCCAGCGGCGGGCCGTCCGCGAGGTTGGCCACGTACCACCCGGTGGGCGCCAGGGCGCGGCGTACGTCGTCCAGGAACTCGGCGCTGGTCAGGTGGGCCGGGGTGCGGGCCCCGCTGAACACGTCCGCGATGACCAGGTCGGCCCAGCCGTCGGGGACCTTGGCGAGCCCGGCCCGCGCGTCCACGGCCCGTACGCGGATCCGCGCCTGGGGGTCCAGCGGCAGGTGCTGCCGTACGAAGGCCACCAGGGCCCCGTCGATCTCCACCACCTGCTGCGTGGAGCGGGGGCGCGCGGCGGCGGTGTAGCGGGCCAGGGTGAAGGCGCCGCCGCCCAGGTGCACCACGTTCAGCGGCTGCCGGGCGGGCGCGATCAGGTCGATGAGGTGGCCGATCCGCCGCTGGTACGCGAAGTCCAGGTGGGCGGGGTCGTCGAGGTCCACGTGGGACTGCGGGGCCCCGTCGATCAGCAGGGTCCAGGCGTGCGGGCGCTCGCGGTCCGGGGCCAGCTCGGCCGTGCCGCCGCCGACCTGCCCGCTCACCGGCTCGGCGCCGCCCCGGCGGGCGGAGGCGTCCCGGTCGTCCCTGTTGCGCTTGCTCTTCCCAGCCACAGCACCATTATGGCTGGTCAGCGCCTCAGCGGCAGTTGTCCGCCGCCTCGATGAGCCGGGCGGCCTCACCGAGCGCGGCGCGCAGCACCTCGGGGTCGGTCACCGGCCCCACGGCCTCGGGCGGCAGGAGCCAGCCGGTGACGCCCGCGGTGGGCGAGGCGGCGTCGCCGAAGCGCATGCCGCGCCCGTTGGTCTGCGTACACGCGCTGCCCGGCAGGTCCCAGGCGTCGGCGGTGCCGGGCGGGACGATGAAGCCGAGGGTGTCGCCCGAGCCGTCGTGCAGCACGGGGCCGACCCCGTAGGCGGCGTGACCGGCGCCGCGGCGGATGATGTCGACCGCCTCCAGGCCCTGCCGGGCGGGCACGGTGACCAGGTCGGGGGCCGGTAGCGGGGCCGGGGCCGCGCCGGGCTCGGGCGCGGTGTTCGTTCCAGTGCTGTCCATGCCGGCCTCCACCAAGGGGAACCCCTCCTCGATCCGTATCCGCATGGGTTCAACGCACGGAGGCGTCAACAGGTGCGGCGGCAAGACGCCGCAAAGGATGGCAGTTCATGGCGGATCGCGGGTGAGATATCCGTTTTGTAGCCAAACACCGCATGGAGTGCCCTCCGCTGGCGGTACGTTCATGCGCGCCGGGGCCCTGCTACCGGGGCCGGTTCCGACCGGGATCACCTGAGCTGAGATTGTCCAGAGAGGCCACGTCCATGGCGGCGTCCCCCCACTCACCCAACTCCTCCTTCCGGCGGCTGCGCGGGCAACACTCCCCGGCCGAGTTCGCGGCCGTGGTGCGCAGGGCGGCACGGGAGATCGGCGAAACGGTTTCCTGCGACGCGCGGTACATCGGCCGGGTCGAGTCGGGCGAGATCCGCTGCCCCAACTACGCCTACGAGCGGGTCTTCCTGCACATGTTCCCCGGTCGCACCCTGACCGACCTCGGGTTCTCCCCGCGCGAGGCGGTGCGCGGGCGGTCCGCGCAGCGCGCCCTGCCCGCGCCGCCTGCCTTCGCCTTCACCCACCTCGTCCAGCGTTCCAAGGAGAGCGACGTGCTGCGTCGCGCGTTCATGGCGGGCGGCTCCGCGACCGTGGCGGCCGCGACGCTCAGCCTCACCCTGCTCGGCGACACCCGCCGGCTCCCGTCCCGGGCCGGCGAGGCCGAGGCCGCCGCCGTCGAGGACGCCGTGCGCCAGATCCGGCTGCTGGACGACCGGCACGGCGCCGACGCCCTGTACCGGCGGGCCGCGCAGCCCCTGAAGACCGCCTACGCCCTGCTCGACGCGGGAGGCACCCGGCAGTCCACCGAGGACCGGCTGCACGCGGGGGCCGGGGAGCTCGCCGTCTCGGTGGGCTGGCTGGCGCACGATTCGGGCCGCTACGAGGACGCCCGCTCGCACTACTCGGAGGCCCTGGCCACCGCCCGGGTCTCGGGGGACGCGGGCCTGGAGGCGCACGCCTTCAGCAACATGGCCTTCCTGGCCCGGGACTGCGGGCGTCCGCGCGAGTCGGTACGGGCGGCCCAGGCGGGCCAGCGCGCGGCGCGCCCGCTGGGCTCGCCCCGGCTGCTGGCGCTGCTGGCGCTGCGGGAGGCGGGCGGCTGGTCGGGGCTGGGCGACCGCGGCTCCTGCGAGGAGGCCCTCGGGCGGGCGCACACGGAGTTCTCGCGCGGGGAGTCGGGCGCCGACCCGGAGTGGATGTCCTTCTTCGGCGAGGCCGAGCTGGAGTCGCTGGAGTCCCGGTGCTGGGCGGCCCTCGGGGAGCACGCCCGCGCGGCCCGGCACGCCCGCCGCGCGGCCGACCTCCAGGACCCGCACTTCGCGCGGAACGTCGCCCTGTACACGGCCGAGCTCGCCGAGGACCTGGCCCGCGCGGGGGCGCCCGACGAGGCCGCCTGGGCGGGGGGCCGGGTGCTGGACCTGCTCACCGAGGTCCGGTCGACCCGGATCCGGTCGATGCTCGGGCAGACGGCCCGCGTCCTGGTCCCGCACCAGCGCTCCCCGCGCGTGGGCGCCTTCCTGACCCGCCACGCCCAGGCCTGAGCCGGGGCACGGCGGCCCCGCCTCGCTCTCGTCCGGCCCGCTGAACAGCAGGAACGGTCCGGAGCTCGCCAGTTCCAGACCGGCGAGTCGGGTCAGCCGTCCAGGTGGCCCGTGTCGTTCCAGCGCTCCAGCGCGGGGGCCCCGTAGGCCCAGCCCAGGACCGACAGGGAGGTGGGGTCCAGGCGGATGCGGGCGCCGAAGGAGGCCTCGAAGCCGAGCCAGCGGGCGGCGAGGGTGCGCAGGATGTGGCCGTGTGCGAAGACCAGGACGTCGCGCTCCGCCGAACGGGCCCAGGTGACCACCTCGTCCGCGCGCGCCGCGACATCGGCGACGGACTCGCCGCCGGGGACCCCGTCGCGCCAGATCAGCCAGCCCGGCCGGACCGCCTGGATCTCGGCGGGGGTCATGCCCTCGTAGTCGCCGTAGTCCCACTCCATGAGGCTGTCCCAGGGGTCGGCCTGCGCCCCGAAGCCGGCCAGGTCGCAGCTCTCGCTCGCCCGGACCAGGGGGCTGGTGCGCACCTCCAGGCCGCGCAGGCTCGCCCAGGGGTCGCGGGCGAGGCGCTCACCGAGCTGCTTCGCGCCCTGGCGGCCCTCCTCCAGCAGGGGTACGTCCGTGCGTCCGGTGTGCTTGCCGAGCTTCGACCATGCCGTCTGGCCGTGGCGGGCGAGGAGGATGCGGGGGGCCATTGATGTTTCTCCCGGTCCGTAGGGGTTCGCGTGCCTGTCAGGCGAGGGGGTCCGTCCGTCCATCATCCACGAGGTGAACGGAAGGTGACCTGAGTCCGGCTGCCGGGCCGCCCCGCCGTGGGACCGGCCGGCAGCGGCCCGCCCGACGGCGGCCGGACCCGTCCCAAGACCTCTGATTACGCCGTAAGTCCACGATTGTCAGTGGCGGATGGGACACTTCCGCCCGTGAGCTCCTACCCGCCCAGCGGCCCGCCCCCGACGACGACACTGCGGCAGCGGCTCGCCGACCTGCGCGGCCCCGCCGTGCCGCCCCGACCGCTCGACGCCCGGGCCCTCGCCGCGCTCGCCGCCAACCCCGGCTGCGGCAGACGCGCCCTCCTCGACGGCGCCGGCGTGGACAAGACCGCGCTGGCGACGGCCCTGGGCTCGCCCGCCTCCTTCGGGCAGTCGCAGTTCGCGATCGTGCGCGGCAACTCCTTCGAGGCGAAGGTCAAGGGCGACGGCGGAGCCGAGCTGCTGCGCCTCACGCACGCACGCCTCGACGCGCGGGCCGAGCCGCCCGGGCCGGACGCCCGGGTGCCCGACCTCACCGCCGCCGGGCCCGAGGGCCGGGCCGCCCGGACGGCGCTGGCCCTGCGCGAGGCCACCGCCGCGCGGGCGTGGACGCTGCTCGACCATCCGATGCTGGCCCTGGAGGTGGCGGGCACCCCCGCCTACCTGGAGCCCGACGCCGTCGTGGTGCACCCCGACGGCCGCTGGACCGTGGTGGAGATCAAATCGTTCCCGATGATCGACGGGGCCGCCGACGCCGCGAAGGTGGGGGCCGCCGCGCGGCAGGCCGCCGTGTACGTGCTGGCCCTGGAGCGGACCGCCCGCAAGCTGGAGGGGGCCGAGGTCGGCCACCAGGTGCTGCTCGTCTGCCCGAAGGACTTCTCCAACCTGCCCGCCGCCGCACCGGTCGACGTCCGCCGCGAACGGGCCGTGACCCTGCGCCAGCTGGAGCGGCTGACCCGGGTCGAGGAGCTGGCCGCCGCGCTGCCCGAGGGGCTGACCTTCGATCCGGCCCGGCCCGCCGAGGAGCTGACCGCCGCCGTCTCCGCCGTCACCGCCGCCTACGCCCCCGAGTGCCTGGCCGCCTGCGAGCTGGCCTTCCACTGCCGGGAGCGGTCCCGCGACGCCGGGGACCCCGCCGCGCTGGGCCGGTCCCTGCGCGGCGAGCTGGGCGGGCTGACCACCGTCGAGGCCGCCCTCGCCGCCGCCGCCGGAGCGGGCCCCGCCGACGATCCCACCGCGGCCGCGCTGCGCCACGCGGCCCGGCTGCGCGCCGAGGCCCTGGAGCGGGCCGCCGCCCATCCCCCGTACGACGGCCCGGAGAACCCCGCATGTCCCTGCTGAACACCCTGGCCCGGCTGGAGGCGGTCCGCGCGGGCCGCGCCCAGCCCCTCGCCACCGTCCGGCACCGCCACATCGGCGAACGCCCGCTGGTCCTCGTACCGCTGACCACGGCGGGCGAGGCCGGGGCGCCGCTCGGCGCGATGGTGGGCACCGACCGGGACGATCCCCGGATCCTGGTCATACCGCAGCCGCGCGACCGGGACCTGCGCTGGCGATTCCTGGCCGACCTGGCCGCGCAGGTCATGCCGTACGTCGAGGCGTACGCGGACGTCGTCGAGCCGGCCGAGCGCACCGAGACCGATCCGGAGACCGGCAAGAAGGTCAAGGTCGAGGCGGAGCTGTGCGTGGACGCCCCGCAGATCGTCGTGCCGAGCCGGGCGGGCGTGGAGTACGTACGGCTCCTCGGCCGGTCGATGCGGTTCCGGCGGACCGCCGAGGAGGACCCGGAGAACCCGTACCCGGTGCCCACTCAGGTCCCGCTGCTGGGCCGCTGGTTCACGCACCTCGCCGAACGCTCCCGGGTGCCCGGGTCCTCGATGCTGGTGTCGGCCACGGAACTGCTGGGGCGGCACTGGGCGACCGGCCAGAGCAACCTGGAGGACCAGCACCTCGGCTCCCTGCTGGCCTGGACGCGTCCGCCCGAGGGGGTGTCCGGCGCCGAGTGGGCGCTGCGCGCCGAGCTGGGCCGGGACGCCGACGGGCAGCTGCTGGTGCCGCCGGCCGGTCCGGCCACCGACCCGGCCTTCGACAACAAGCTGCTGGCCCCGGCCATCGCCCGCTTCGACGCGGCCCGGGCGGCGGCGGCCGAAGCGGGCGGGAGTGCCCGGGAGGAGGCCCTGCGGGCGGCCGGGGCGGAGGTCCGGCGGCTGGTCCTGACGCAGATGCGCACCGCCTGGGAGCAGACCTGGGAGGCCCTGGAGCTGCTGCGGTCCCTGCCCGCCGGCGAGCGCACCGAGGAGCGCTGGACCCGCGACCGCTGGTCCTTCACCGGCCACCGGGACCGGGTCCGGGCCGGCGAGCCCCCGCAGCCGCGCCGCGACGACGCCGTGACCGCCGCCCAGAAGCTGGCGACGCGGGAGACCGAGCAGGTACGGCTGGACGCGCAGGAGGCGCTGGACGACCCGCTCGTCATGGCGGGCCGGCGCCTTACGGGCGAGGCCTTCGCCGGTGAGGTCACCGAGGTGGTGATGGAGTGGACGGAGGCGAAGCGGCCCCGGCCGCGCCCGCTGGTGACGGTGGCCACCGACGACCGGCCGCAGCTCGCGGAGGGCGGCGGCGGGAAGGTGTTCCGCTCGCTGGAGGGCCGCCAGCAGGCCTTCGAGTTCGTCGGCGCGGAGGAGGACGGGCAGCTGGTGCTGCGCGTCCTCGACAAGATGGGCGCGGGCCGGGAGCCCGTCCCCGGCTCGGTCCCGGAGAAGGGCGACCGGGTGTGCTGGACCCTGTTCGAGCACGACGCGCGCGGCGGCCCGAAGCTGCCGGACCCGGAGAACACCCCGTGGACGCACGGCGGGCCGCCGGGAGCGGCGTCCGCCCTCGCCCCGACCGACGCCGTGACCGACGAGGACATCCTGTGACCGCCTTCGACCCGGGCGCGGCCGCCGCCCAGGCGACCGCCGCCATCCTGCACGACACCCTGCACGGCACCGAGCGGGGCGTCGTGGTGGACTCCCCGCCCGGGGCCGGGAAGTCCACGCTCGTGGTGCGCGCGGCCCGGGAGCTGGCCGCCGCCGGGCGCCGGCTGATGGTGGTCGCGCAGACCAACGCGCAGGTCGACGACCTGGTGCTGCGGCTCGCCGACAAGGATCCCGGGCTGAAGGTCGGCCGGCTGCACAGCAGCGACGGCGACGCCTACGACCCGGCCCTGCGCGGGCTGCCGTCGGTGACGCTGTCGGCGAAGCCCGGGGACCTCGCGGAGCTGCCGGTCACCATCTCCACGGCCGCGAAGTGGGCGTACGTGAAGGACACGGAGCCCTGGGAGCACGCGATCGTCGACGAGGCGTACCAGATGCGCTCCGACGCGCTGCTGGCCGTGGCCGGGCTGTTCGAACGGGCGCTGTTCGTGGGCGACCCGGGGCAGCTGGACCCGTTCAGCGTGGTCGGGGCCGAGCAGTGGGCGGGCCTGTCCTACGACCCGTCCGCCTCCGCGGTGTCCACGCTCCTCGCGCACAACCCGCAGCTGCCGCAGCACCGGCTGCCGGTGTCGTGGCGGCTCCCGGCGACGGCCGCGCCGCTGGTCTCGCGCGCCTTCTACCCGTACAGCCGGTTCCGCAGCGGTACGGGTCCGGGCGAGCGGAGGCTCTCGTACGGGGTGGTGGGCGACGGCTCGGGCCCCGACCGGGTGCTGGACGAGGCCGCCGAGTCGGGCTGGGGCCTGCTGGAGCTGCCCGCGCGGCACACGCCGCGTACGGATCCGGAGGCGGTGCGGGCGGTGGCGCTGGTGGTGCGGCGGGCGCTGGACCGGGGCGCGGTGACCTCCGACGAGCAGTCCCCGGCCCCGGCTCCGCTGACGGCGTCCCGGATCGCGGTCGGCACGGCCCACCGGGACCAGGCCGCGGCCGTCCGCTCGGCACTGGCCTCGCTCGGCGTCACGGGGGTCACCGTGGACACCGCGAACCGGCTCCAGGGCCGCGAGTACGACCTCACGGTGGTCCTGCACCCGCTGTCCGGCCGCCCCGACGCGACGGCCTTCCACCTGGAGACGGGCCGGCTGTGCGTCCTGACCTCCCGGCACCGGCACGCCTGCGTGGTGGTGGCCCGGGCGGGCATAGCGGAACTGCTGGACGACCATCCGTCGACGGAGCCGGTGCAGTTGGGAGTGACGGTGAAGTTCCCGGACGGCTGGGAGGCGAACCACTCGGTCCTGGCGCACCTGGCGGAACACCGCGTGCCCTACCGGCCCTGAACCGGCTGGTCAGGACAGGCTGGGCCGCGTCCGGCGCAGGGCGGAGCGGCCCGCGTAGCGTGCCGCGTCGCCGAGCTCCTCCTCGATTCGGATCAGTTGGTTGTACTTGGCCGTGCGGTCGGAGCGGGAGAGGGAGCCGGTCTTGATCTGGCCGCAGCCGGTCGCCACCGCGAGGTCCGCGATGGTGGTGTCCTCCGTCTCGCCCGAGCGGTGCGACATGACGGCGGTCCAGCCCGCCCCGTGGGCCGTGGCGACGGCCGCCAGGGCCTCGGTCAGGGTGCCGATCTGGTTGACCTTGATCAGGACCGAGTTGCCGGCGCCGGTGCGGATGCCTTCGCGCAGCAGGGTTTCGCTGGTGCAGAACAGGTCGTCGCCGGTGAGCTGGCAGCGGTCGCCGACGCGGGCGGTCAGCTCGCGCCAGCCGTCCCAGCGGAGCGCGGCCGCAGGGTCGGCTGGCTCGCGCAGGCCATCGAGGCCGAACTCACGGACGAGGAGCGGACGCTGCTAGCCCGCAGCGCCGCCCTGCTGGAGCGGCTCGCCGCGCGCTAGGCCCTCTCTTACGTCCGGCTCTTACGGGTGGCCCCGAAGTGCTGCCGGAGCGTTTCGCCGAGCTCCGCCATGACCTCCAGCTGATGCGGGGTCAGGATGTCGATCAGGTGCCGCCGTACGGATTCCACGTGCAGCGGGGCCGCCGCGGTGATGGCGTCGACGCCGGACCCGGTGAGCACCACCTCCGCCCCGCGGCCGTCGCTGGCCACCTCCTCGCGGCGTACGAGGCGGCGCTGTTCCATCCGGGTGAGCTGGTGGGACAGCCGGCTGCGGGACCACTGCATGAGCACCGCGAGGGCGCTGATGCGCATGCGGTGGCCCTCGGTGGAGCCGAGGACGGACAGGACGTCGTAGTCGGCTTCCGAGAGCGCGCTGTCCTGGTTCAGGTCGCGGGCGATCTCGGCGTTGACGAGGGGGAACATCCGCCGCCAGGCGTACCAGGCGTCCTGCTCCGATTCGGTGAGCCAGCGGGGGTGGGCGGGCTCGGGCACTTCGGTCATGGGGCCACCCTAGCGATATCGGTGACACGTCACCTACCTAGTTGACATATCACGCACCGCCGGTTTCCCTTGGTGACACGTCAACAACCAGACTGCGAGCACAGCACACCGCACCTCCACCCAACGGGAGTTCACACCATGACCCGCCTGCACGTCGTCTCCGCCGCCACCCGCCCCACCTCCTCCGGCCGCCCGCTCGCCCGTTGGGTCACCGACCTGGCGCGGGCGCACGGCGGCTTCGAGGTCACCCCGGTGGACCTCGCGGAGATCGCGCTGCCCATGCTGGACGAGCCCGAGTACGCCTCCAGCGGGATCTACGCCCACCAGCACACCAAGGACTGGAGCGCGCTCGTCGACTCCGCCGACGCCTTCGTCTTCGTCCTGCCGATGTACAACGGCGGCTTCACCGCCCCGTTCAAGAACGCCATCGACTTCCTCTACCGCGAGTGGGACGGCAAGCCCGTCGGCCTCGTCAGCTACAGCGCGGGCCCCACGGGCGGCGCCCCCGCCGCCGAGATGCTGCTGCCGGTGCTCACCCGGGTCGGCATGCTCCCCGCCGCGCGCTCGGTGGCGGTCCCCGGCGTGAACGCCCTGATCGGCCCCGACGGCTTCGAGGCCCCGGAGGGTCTCGCGGACCGGCTGGGCGGGGTGCTCGACGACGTCGCCGCGCTGGCCCAGCAGCCCGTCACGGTCTGACTCCCGGCACTCTTGCGCGACGCTGGACAATGGAGGGTGGCCCGGAAGCATTTCGCACGCGCAGCAGGAGGACACGCATGGCAGAGCCCGAGCGGACCGAGCGGAGGCTGCGGCCCGCGCCGCTGCTCTTCGAGCCCTCGGAGGCCGCCACGGACCCGGAGCACTTCTTCGACCTCGAGTCGATCGAGGACCCGCGCGAGCTGCTGCTCCGCGCCACCGAGCTGACCCTGGCCTTCCGGGCCGCACAGGACAGAGCGGTGGAGTTCCAGGCCCTGGCGGCGGCCCAGCTGGCGGACCCCCGGCGTTTCGACCGGCTCTCGCCGGAGGCCATCGCCGAGACCGCCGAGTGGACCGAGGACTACGCCCGCAAGATGATCGAGTTCGGCGAGGACCTCCAGCGCGGCACCGCCCCGGACCTCCAGTAACCCCCCGCACCCACCCCCCGGCCGGGGGGTGGCGGGGACCCGGGGCGGCCGGACGGGGCGGGTCCCCTGGCATATGCGGGGCGCAACATACCCCAACGGAAGCCGCCCTGTCCCGGTTTTCCGTAACTCCGAGGAACCGCGGCGCTACGCCCGGTAGACCTGGCATATGACGACCCCGACGACGACCGCCGCCTGTCCCGCCCTGGACGGCCTGGACGCGCGCACCGCGCCCGCCACCCACGTCACCTCCCAGGGTGCCGCCTGGCTGGCCTCCGCGTCCGCGCACCCGCGGAGCACCCTCGCCGCGTGGGAGGCCCGGCCCTCCTCCCCCGCCGTCCTGCCCTGCGGGACCGCCTTCGACGTCGTCAACGTCCCGCTCGTCCTGGGCCGCCGCATGCTCGACCTGCTCTGGGAGCAGGGGCCCGGCTCGGGCCCGGCCGCCGTCCACCGGGGCCGCATGCTGCTCTTCGCCGCCCCGGGCACGGCCCAGCGGCTGCCGGCGCTGCTGGCCTGGGAGGAGTGGGGCCCGGCCGCGCCGGCCCCGCTCTGCCACGGTCACGGCGACGCCGTCACCGTGCCCCCGCTGGCCGCCGGCCCCGGCCCGTCCCGCTGGCTGGTGGCCCCCGACACCCGGCTGCCGTGGCTGCCGGGGCCGGACTCCCTGCTCTGGGCGTTCCTGCACGCGGCGCGGGGTCCGGTATCGATTTTTCCTCTCGCGGATCAGGATGCTAATGTCTACGACGTCAGCAAGCGCCGCTAGCTCAGTTGGTTAGAGCAGCTGACTCTTAATCAGCGGGTCCGGGGTTCGAGTCCCTGGCGGCGCACAGACGGGAGAAGGCCCCCACTCTTCGGAGTGGGGGCCTTCTTCGTCGTGCCGTGGGGCTCACCTCGTGATCTTCACGGTGTACGCGCCGGACTGGGTGCGGTCCGCGACCTCGATCGTGATGCGCTCCCCCGGGACCGTGAAGGTCTCGCCGACCTCCAGCGGGGCGTCGGCCAGCGGCGGGTACACCGAGCGGTCCCAGCAGGCCTCCGTGCCCGGGTGGGCGTCCAGCACCTCGATGGGGCCGCCGCCCGAGGCCGCCTCGTTGCGGACCCGGTAGACCAGCACCCCTTCCGTGCAGGTGTCCCCGTCGTTGCCGGCGGAGCCCCGGGCCTCGACGGCGACGGCGCTGCCGGTGCCCGTACGGATCACCGCGAGCCGGGTGCCGCCCGTACCGCCGGGCGCGGGGGCCTGCCCGAGCGGCTGGAGGGTGTGCAGCGAGGTGCCGGACCGTACGCAGTCCACCTGCGCGGGGTCCAGCCAGCCCAGCTTCCACTTGTGCCAGGCGAACAGGTCGGGGGCCATGCCGAACTGGCTGCCCATGACGTCCCAGTCGCCGACGTAGGTGTCCCAGTCACCCTTGCCGTCCGTCGGGCGGTGGTAGAGGTCGGGCAGGTCGAAGACGTGCCCGGTCTCGTGCGCGAGCACGTTGCGGTCCGGCGGGTGCTGCTCGAAGACGGTGACGATCCGCCGCAGGTCGGTTCCGTCGGCGCGCAGCGGGCGGTCGAAGTTCACGACCTTGGTCGCGTCCGAGTCGACCCCGGGGGCGTTCGGGTCGGCGACGAAGTAGACGACGTCGTACGCGCTGAAGTCCACCGACGGGTCGGCCGCGGCGACCGCGTCCCGCAGGTAGGCGGCCCGGTCCTCGGGGGCCCAGTCGCGCTGTATCCCGTACGCGGTGGACGGCTTGGGCATCCGGATCCACTGCTCCTGCGGGTGGGGGGTCAGCCGGAAGCGGCCGTAGGAGGCCCGCTCGAAGAACTCGCTGGTGGCCGGGAAGTAGTCGGAGGCCAGCTCGTGCGTGCCGAGGGTGGTGCGGTGGTCGGGGAAGGAGAGGAAGACCATGACGGCCTTCAGGGTGCGCTCCGGCTTGGGGTAGGCCCGGTTCCAGGTGTCCACCCCGAGGGAGTGGTGGGCGGCGGTCCGGGTCAGCGCGCACGGGCCGGCCCCGGAATCGGCCACCGCGGGACCCGCGACGAGGGACATGGCGGCGAGCGCGGTCATCGAGGTGATGACGGCCGCCGCACTTCGGGCGCGGGAGCGGTCCACTCCCCCGGGTGTCTGCTGTCGCGCCACATCGACCTCCGGTGGTGGATTCGTACCCTCCAGTCCACCTTGAGGCGCTTGTCTTACTAATGTCCTGTTCCGGTGCCCCACACGAGTGAGCGGTACGGCAACCCGGTGACCCCGGCACTTCACGCGTGTGTCTACAGAACGTCACGATCGATCACCCGGGATCGGATGCGGCCTCCACCTGCTCACAGCCGCGCAGAAACGATCGCCCGGCCGTGGGTCGACACCCCGTCAGTAGAGCGTCAGCACGGCGTCATCACGCCGACGGACCGTGCACCACACGGCGACGTGGCTGGATAGGGCCTCCCGGCAGCCTCTATGATCGGCACACTTTCCTGCACGGACACTCACGAACACTGCGGGAGCCAACGGTGAGCGGAACCTCAGAGGGAACCGGTTCGGCGGCCGACAGCATCCGACCGGCCCTTACGGAGCGTCACACAGCGGTGCCGGTCGTGCCGGACGGACCACGCGACTACCGGGCCGCCTTCGACGCGGCGCACCTCGCGATGGCCGTGGTCGGCCGCGACGGCGACGTCATCGCCGCCAACCACGCCCTCGCCGCCCTCCTCGGCGCCGAGCCGCGCTCCCTCGCCGGGCAGTGCGCCGCCGACCTGGTGGACCTGGCCGCCGAGGCCCGCACCTGGCAGGCGTACCAGGAGGTGCTGCGCGGGCGGCAGGCCCGGCTGCGCTGCACGCGCCGCCTCAAGCACCCCGACGGGCACTCGCTGTGGACCGAGGTCACCCTCGGCCCCGTCCCCGGCACCGGGGAGGTCCTGCTGTCGGTCGCCGACATCAGCGACCGGCGCGACCTCCAGGCCCGGCTGCGCCACCTCCAGATGCACGACCCGGTGACCCGGCTGCCCAACCGGGCGCTGTTCTTCGAGCGGCTCTCCGCCGCCCTGGAGGCCTCCGCGTACGGGCCCGGCGGCGGCACGGGCCGGATCGGCCTGTGCTACCTCGACCTCGACGGGTTCAAGGCCGTCAACGACACCATGGGCCACCGGGTCGGGGACCGGCTGCTGACCGCCGTCGCCGCCCGGCTGACGCAGTGCGCCGACCAGTCCGGGTACGGGCGCACGGGCGGGCACCTGGTGGCCCGGCTCGGCGGCGACGAGTTCGCCCTGCTGGTCGAGGAGTCCACCGGCACCGAGCAGCTCACCGACCTGGCGCGGAGCGTCCTGGCCGCCGTACAGGAGCCCTTCGACCTGGCCGGGCAGCGGCTGTCGGTGTCCGCGTCCATCGGCGTCGTCGAGCGGGACGCGGCCGGGACCTCGGCGACCGGGCTGATGCAGGCGGCCGACACGACGCTGTACTGGGCGAAGGCGGACGGCAAGGCCCGCTGGACCCTCTTCGACCCCGAGCGCAACGCGCACCGGATGACCCGCCAGGCGCTCTCCTCGACCCTGCGCCCGGCGGTGGAGCGGGGCGAGTTCGAGCTGGAGTACCAGCCGCTGGTGGACCTGGAGAGCGGGGCGCTGCGCGGGGTGGAGGCCCTGGTGCGCTGGAGCCATCCGCAGTTCGGCACGCTGACGCCGAATCGGTTCATCGGGATCGCCGAAGAGGACGGTTCCATCGTGCAGTTGGGGCAGTGGGTGCTGCGCACCGCCTGCCGGCAGGCGCGCCGCTGGCAGATCGAACAGCCCAGCGACTCCCCGGTCTTCGTCTCCGTGAACGTGGCCGTGCGCCAGGTGTGGGACTCCGACCTGGTGGGCGACGTCGCGGAGATCCTCGCGGAGACGGGGCTGGCCCCGCAGCTGCTCCAGCTGGAGCTGACGGAGTCGGCGGTGATGGGCTCGGCGGGACGGCCCCTGCAGGCCCTTCAGGCGCTGAGCGACATGGGCGTGCGGATCGCCATCGACGACTTCGGCACCGGGTACTCGAACCTGGCCTACCTGAGCCGGCTCCCGGTGTCCGTGCTGAAGCTGGACGGCTCCTTCGTCCGCGGCTTCCGCTACGAGGAGGGCACCCACCCCAACCCGGCCGACGAGACCATCGTCGAGGCCATGGTCCAGCTCGCGCACCGGCTCGGGCTCACCGTCACCGCCGAGTGCGTGGAGACCGCCGGCCAGGCGGCCCGGCTGCGGCGGGTGGGCTGCGACACCGGCCAGGGGTGGCTGTACTCCCGCGCGGTGGCCCCCGGGGAGATCGCCGCGATGATCAGCCGGCAGGTGGCCGCACGCGCCGACGGGCCCGCCCCGCACCCCCTCGTGTGAGGGGGGCGGGGCGGGCCTGCGCTCGGCGCGGGGTGGGGGGAGATCAGCAGGCGCCGAGGTCCTTCCAGACACCCCATTCACCGGTGGTGCCGGGCGCCTCGTTCTGCGTCCACCACTGGGCCTTCCACTTGTGGCCGTTGTGGGAGACCTCCGTGCCGCCCGTGTAGACCGTGCCCGCGACGTACGCCGGGAGGCTGCCGCAGCCCGTGGTGGGCGGCGTCGTCGGAGGCGTGGTCGGCGGGGTGGTCGGGGGCGTGGTGGGAGGCGTCGTCGGCGGGGTGGTCGGCGGCTGCGTGCCGCCGCCCAGGGCGTCCGAGATCTGGTTCAGCAGCGTGGTGCTGTTGTCCAGGCCGAGGAGGGAGTACATCATCGCTCCGGCCAGGCCGCGCTGCTTGCCGTAGTCGACCCGGGCCTGGACGGACTTCTGGTTCAGGCCGGTGAAGAACTCGCCGTCCTTGTAGAAGTACGAGGCCTTGGCCTGGTCGTCCCAGTAGGTGGTCGCCGGGTTGTCGACGATGCCGCCGAGCTCCTTGTAGTTGGCGATGCCGGCCTGCTGGCTGGTGGGACGGGCGCCGGAGGCACCGGTCGCGCTCTGGGCGAGGCCGTTGTTCGCCCCGGCGGGGACGCCCTTCCAGCCGCGGTAGTAGAACTCGTAGCCCAGGGTCAGCTTGTTGGCGGGGAAGCCGCCGGTGATGCCGTAGGCCGGGTTGCCGTCGATCCAGGAGTCGATGGCGTTGTCGATGCTGTACTTCTGGGTGCCCGGGGCGATCGGGTCGGTCGGGTCGCCGGCCGGGGAGTACAGCGGGGACTGGTGGTACGTCGGGCCGTCGGAGTCCCAGGCGCCGTGCATGTCGTACGTCATGATGTTCGCGTAGTCGAGGTACGCGCCGATCTTGTCCGTCTCGATGTACTTGATCTTGTCCTGGCCGGCCGGGAGGGCCGAGGTCAGCATGTACTTCTTGCCGCCGTTGGCCTGGCCGTAGGCGTCGAGCTGCTCGCGGAACTCCTTGAGCAGGAGCGTGAAGTTCTGCTTGTCCTCGGGGGCGTAGTGGTTGCCGAGGTGGCCGCCGGACGAGCCCGGGTACTCCCAGTCGATGTCGATGCCGTCGAAGATCCCGGCCGCGACGCCCTGGCCGCCGTAGCCGCCCTCGACCGGCAGGTTGCCCTTGATGTACTGGTCGATGCAGGAGGACACGAGCTTCTTGCGGGAGGCGTCGGTCTTCGCCGCGTCGCTGAAGTACTTCGAGTACGTCCAGCCGCCGAGCGAGATGTTGATCTTCAGGTGGGGGTACTTGGCCTTCAGCTGCTTGAACTGGTTGAAGACGCCCACGATCGGCTGGTCCCACTTGTCGGCGACCCCGCTGACGCTGTCGGCCGCGCTGAAGGACTTCTGGTAGTCGGCGTACGAGTCGCCCGCGCCGTCACCGGCGTTGGGGTTGTTGTCGTCACCCGCCGCCTTGTTCGCCTCGAAACAGGTGAGGTTGGTGGGGTGGATATTGCCGAACGAATAGTTGATCACGTCCAGCTTGCCCGCCATGCCCCGGGTGTCGAGGTGCTTGGGGTAGAACGCGTTGCCGTACACGCTCCACTGGTCGTAATAGGCGATCTTCACGCCGCCGCTGCTCCCGGTGGGCGAGACGGGCGCGGCCTGCGCGGTCCCGAGTCCCGCGAAGGTCGCCAGCGCTCCGGCTGCCAGCGCGGCCGTGGCGGCGGCAGCGATGAGGGGTTTACGGATGTGCATGAACTGCCTCCGGGGGGTGGGAGGTAAGAGCATCAGCTTCAGGTGAGAGAAGTGATAGCGATCACGGGAGGCCCCAGTCAATGGTTTGGACCAAAGAAGGACTAGACCACTCGACGGCCAAATCCGCTCGTCAGAGACCTGAACGCACATCAGAAACCGCCCGCCACCCCGGGTGACGAGCGGTTTAAGGCTCTCTTAGGCCATGCTTCGGCAAGCTTTCGGCAACAAACCAGCCAAACCCCGTTCGTCTTCGCTCAAGCCGGAATCGATCCCTCCGTCGGCATCCCGTACGCATCTGCGACGAGCGCGTACGAGCGCAGCCGGGCCGCCCCGCTGTGCGCGTTGGCGGTCAGCATCAGCTCGTCGGCGCCGGTCCGCTTCACCAGGGCGTCGAGCCCGGAGCGGACCTCGTCGGAGGTGCCGTGGACGATGTTCGCGGTCCAGCTGTCCACGAACTCCCGCTCCAGCGGGGTGAAGGGGTACGCCGCCGCCTCCTCGGGCGTCGGGACCAGCCCGGGCCGGCCGCTGCGCAGCCGGAGCATCGACAGCGCGCCCGTGAGCACCTGCGCGCGGGCCTCCTGGACGGTGTCGGCGGCGAGCGCCGAGACCCCGATGAGGGCGTACGGGGCGTCCAGCACCGCCGAGGGCCGGAAGCTCTCCCGGTAGAGGTCCAGCGCGGGCAGGGTGCCGGCCGCGGAGAAGTGGTGGGCGTACGCGAAGGGCAGGCCCAGCTCCCCCGCGAGGCGGGCGCTGAAGCCGGAGGAGCCCAGCAGCCAGATCGGCGGACGCCCGGCCGGGCCCTGCACCGGGCCGGGGACGGCGTGCACGCGGGCGTACGGGTGCCCGTCGGGGAAGTCGTCGTCGAGGAAGCGGGTCAGCTCCGCGAGCTGCCGGGGGAACCCGTCCGCGGCCTCGTCGAGCCGCCCGGGCCCGCGCAGCGCGGCCGCCGTGCGCCCGTCGGTACCGGGCGCGCGGCCGAGCCCGAGGTCGACGCGGCCCGGGGCGAGGGCCTCCAGCGTGCCGAACTGCTCGGCCACGGCCAGCGGGGCGTGGTTGGGCAGCATGACCCCGCCGGAGCCGAGCCGGATCCGGGTGGTGTGGGCGGCCAGGTGGGCCAGGATCACGGCCGGGGAGGAACTGGCGACCCCGGGCATGGAGTGGTGCTCGGCTATCCAGTGGCGGTGGTAGCCGCGGGACTCGGCGAGCCGGGAGATCTCCACGCTGGTGCGCAGCGAGGCGCCGGCGGTGCCGCCCTGGCCGACGGTGACGAGGTCGAGCACCGACAGCGGCACCGGCGCCTCGCCCCGGGCGGCGCCGCGGACCGGATCCGCCGGGCCGGCCTGGCCTCTCGGGTCCACCCCGTCCGGCCCCTGCGCGTCGCCCCGGCCCGTGTGCAGGCCCGCGTCCCCGGTGTCGCTCATCGTCGCTCCCGTCCCGTTCAGCTCGTGCGCCTTCCGGCGCCGCGTGCGCCTCGTTCGACGTACGTACGAAAAGGTCGAACCGTGGGCCCCTCCCGGGCATTCCCGGCAGAGCGGGCTCCGCGCGTGCCGGTGGCATATGCCACACGAGTAGATCCAGGCAGGGGGACTTGATTAAGCCATCAATCTCCTCAACAGACGCTCCACGTGGGCCTCTTGATGGCTATCGTGGTAGGGCAAGCGGTAACAACCTGGTAGGGGGAAACCGTGGCGCTGAAGCCCGAGCCGACCGCGCCGTTCCACTCGGTGCAGTACGCCTTGCGCGTACTCGAAACGATCTCGCGGCACACCGGTGGTGTGACCGACGTACAGATCGCGCGTGAGACCGGCCTGCCCGCGGTGCATCTCGCCCCGATGCTGCTCATGCTGCGTCGGGAGGGATACGTCCTGCAGGTCTCCGACGGCGCCTATGCCATAGGGGACTCACTCGTCCTGCTCGGTTCCGGGATCGACCGGCAGCAGGCGCTCCAGGAGAAGCTCCAGGACACCCTGGACCGGCTGCGCGACTCCGTCGGCGCGGCCGTCTACATCAGCCGGTACGTCGACGGCGAGGTCCGCATCACCCAGTTCGCGGACAGCCCGCGCACCCCGAAGGTGCACGAGTGGGTGGACTTCCGCTCGGCGGCGCACGCCAGCGCGGTGGGCAAGTGTCTGCTGACGCAGCTCGACCAGAACGCGCGGCGCGACCACCTGTCCCGGCACAAGATCGCCCGGCTCACCTCGAAGACGATCGTGAACGAGCGGATCCTCTTCTCCAAGCTGGACAGCCAGCCGGCGACGGTCCCGATGCTGGACCTCCAGGAGTACGCGGTGGGCACCGTCTGCGCCGCCGTACCGATCACGGCCGGTGCCGCGGTGGGCTGCCTGGCCCTGTCGATGCCGGTCGAGCACGCCCACCGGCTGCGCGCCGCGGCCGACACCCTGAACCGCAAGGCCGCACCGCTGCTGCTGTCGCTCACCCTCTGACCGGAGTGGCCATGGCCGGTGAGCGTGACCATGGCCGGAAAACACTTCGGGCGGTTCCCGGTGAACCGGAAACCGCCCGAAGTACAGGTGCGCCGCCAGGGACTCGAACCCCGGACCCGCTGATTAAGAGTCAGCTGCTCTAACCAACTGAGCTAGCGGCGCCTGACAAAGAAAATACTACCTGCTCCCGGGGGGTGCTCAAAACCATTACCGCCCGCTACGCGGCCGCTACCCGCGGGGCTCGAGGAGGGGGCGGCGGCCCTGCGCGTCGTAGAGCGCCAGCAGGGCGGCCAGGTCGGGAGCCTCGAGCGGGCGGTAGCCGGCGGGGGTGTGGTGCCAGACCGGTTCGCCGGGCCTGGGGAGGAAAGCGACCCGGCGCAGGGCGACCCGGTGGACCTTGTTCGTCGCGGTGACGGGCATGGCCTCCAGGACGCGGACATAGCGCGGGCTCATCTTCGTGCCCAGGTCGGGCTGAGCCGCGAGGAAGGCGGCGAAGGCCCCGGGGTCGAAGGCGGCGCCGTCGCGCAGTGCGAGGGCGGCCATCACCTGGTCCCCGGCGACCTCGTCGGGGACGGCGTAGACGGCGACGGCCGCGGCCCGGTCCCAGCGGGCCAGGATGTTCTCGATGACGGCGGCGGCGAGGTTCTCGCTGTCCACCCGCAGCCGGTCGTCGGTGCGTCCGGCGAAGTAGAGGAAGCCGTCGGCGTCGCGGAAGAAGAGGTCGCCGGTCCAGTACCAGCCGTCCCGGGTGCGGGCGGCCTCGGCCTCGGGGTTGCGCCAGTAGCCCTCGAAGAGGCTGCGGCCGCGGTTGACCAGCTCGCCGATGGCCTCGGAGCCGTTGAGGAGGCGGCCCTCGGCGTCGAGCCGGGCCGGGGGGCACACGCGGCCGGTCTCCTGGTCGACGACGGCGAGGTCGTCGCCGGCCCCGGCCCGGCCGAGGGCCCCGGGCGGGGTGTCGGGGGTGCGCTGGACGGAGGCCCCGCCCTCGGTGGCCCCGTAGCCCTCGACGAGGCGGACCCCGAACCGCTCCGCGAAGCGGGCCGCGTCCACGGCTCCGGCCTCGGTGCCGAAGCCGAGGCGCAGGGCGTGGTCGCGGTCGTCGGGGCGGGCGGGGGTGGCCAGGAGGTACTGGACGGCCCGGCCGACGTAGGTGAAGTACGTGGCCCCGTAGGCCCGTACGTCGTCCAGGAAGGCGGAGGCGGAGAAGCGGGGGCGCAGGGCGACGGGGGCCGCGGCGGCGAGGGCGGGCAGCCAGTCGGCGATGACGGCGTTGCCGTGGAAGAGCGGCATGCAGATGTAGTGGACGTCGTCCGGGGTGACCGCGAACTGGCGGGCCAGGGAGTGCCCGGCGGCGGCGATCCGGCCCTGGCTGCAGACGGCCGCCTTGGGGGCGCCGGTGGAGCCGGAGGTGAAGTAGAGGAGGAAGCGGGAGTCGGGCCCGGGCGGCCTCCCGCCGACGACGGCCTCGCCGGGCTTCGCGGCGGCGTACGGGGCGAGCAGGGCCGCGTACTCCTCGGTCCCGGTCACCAGGATCCGTACGCCGGGCAGGTCGAGGCCGCGCAGCAGGCGCAGGTGGGCCGGTTCGGTGACGAGGATCCGGCACTCGGTGTGCAGGATGTCGCGGGCCAGCTCGGGGCCGCGCCGGGTGGGGTTGATCCCGGCGACGGCGGCCCCGGCGAGGGCCGCCGCGCCGAGCCAGAAGGGGAACTCGGGGGTGTTGTCGAGCAGCACCCCCACGTGCGGGTGCGCGCCCGGCGGGAGCAGGTCGACGAGCAGGGCGGCCCGGGCGGCGGACTCCTGGGCGGTGCGGTGGCGGCTGAGCACGGTGGCCGGGCTGAGCACGGTGGCCGCGCTGAGCACGGCGGCCGGGCCGGTGTCGGCCCCGGGTCCGGCCCCGTGCTTCAGTCCCGGCCGGTGGTCGCCCCACTGGCACGCGATGAGTTCCGCGACGGTCTCGGGTGCAGTCGTCGTCCGCATGCCGCCGGAGGTTAGCTGACGTGGCGTCAGAACTGAACGTCGGAGCAGGAGTAGAAGGCCATCGGGGTGTCGTTGACCGTCCAGACCGCGAGGATCATGTGCCGTCCGGCCTTGCCGGCGGGCATGGCGCCGCGGTGGATGGTGGTCATCTCGGGACGGCCGCCGTTGTAGGGGACGACCAGGAAGGGCTGGGGGTCGAGCGAGGCCCGAGTGAGGGGCTTGGTGGGGTCCCAGCCGGTCTTGGTGACGTAGTACTTGAAGTCGGTGGTGGAGTGGTTCGCGGTGAACTGCCAGCGGAAGTCGAAGCTCTGGCCGGAGGTCACCCGGGTCGCGGGCCAGGTGCCGCCGCGCGGGTCGTCGAGCTGGGCGAACTCGCTGTGGCCGCCGGAACATATCTGACCGTCGGCGGGCCCGGCCGCCGGGAAGCCCTTGAAGCCCTCGACGCTCTGCGGCTCCCACTGGATGGGGCCGCAGTCGGCGACGGTCTTGTTGGCGCAGAGCTTCTGGCGGCTGATCGGGGTGTCCGTGTAGCCGTGGCCGCTGGCGCTGGGGGCGCCGATCAGGGTGGCGCCGGCGAGGACGCCGAGGCCGAGCGCGGCGGCGCGCAGCGGGCGGGTGCCGCGGTGGGGCCGGGCGGGGGTGGCGGGGTCGGCGGGCCCGGCGCCGTGGGACGGGCGTGCGGGCATGCGGAAGAGACGCATGATGCTCCTTGGACGTGGGGGGAGTCGGACGAGAGCGTGCGCACGCGTGGGGATGACCTTCAGGTCTAGACCAAGTCCCACAGTATTGACGCGAGTTGGCCATGTCTATACCAATGGGGAAACGGGTGGTCCGGTCAGTACCGGCCACCCGTTTCCCTGGTACGGCTGTTGCTGGTGCTACTGATCACCACGCCCGGTGTAGAAGGCGACGGTGAGGTCCTTCACCAGCGCCTTGCGCTCGTAGTCGTCGAGCTCCACGATCCCCCGCGAGGTCAGCCGGTGGACGGTGTCGTCCACGGCGTCGACGACCGAGGTCAGCACGGTGTCCCGGTGCTTGGCGTCGATCGCCGCGACCCGGCGGCGGCGCATGGCCTCCGCCACCTCCGGGGCGTACTCGATCCGGGTGGGCTGCGCGGAGAACACCTCGACCCCGACCGCCTCGGTTTCGGCCGCCAGCATCCGCGTCAGGGCGTCGCCGACGGCCTCGGCGTCGCGCAGGGTCGGGGCGTCCTCGTGGAAGGCGTCGGCCGGGAGCTGGGACAGCACCCGGGCCATCGCCGACTCCACCTGCTCGGCGAGGTACTCCGTGTGGTCCTCCACGGCCAGGGTGGCCCGGGCGGTGTCCTTCACCTGCCAGACGACCTGCACGACCACCTGGAGGGCGAGCCCGCCGGAATCCACCGCCGGCATGGGCTCGCTGCGCCAGTGGCGCAGCCTCACGTCGACGCGGCGGCGCAGCAGGAGCGGGCTGATCCAGGTCAGGCCGGTACGCCGGACCGTGCCGCGGTAGCGCCCGAAGAGGGTCAGCACCCAGGCGTGACCGGCCCTGGCACGGCCGAGACCGCCGAGCGCGAGCAGCGCGACGACACCGAGGAAGGCCAGCGGGGGCCAGTGCGCGGCGCGCAGCCCGTGGTAGGCGCGGGGGCTCGCCCCGAAGGCGGCCACCAGCGTCGCGGGGACGGCCCCGGCCCGCCACATGACGGCCGCGCAGCCGGTGAAGGCCAGGCCGCCGACCAGTACGGCGATCCAGCCGGGCAGCACCGGGCCGCGGTGCTCGCGCAGCCGGTCGTCACCCCGCGGGACCCGGCGCCCGGCCGGCGCCCTGGCCGGGCGGGGGGCGGTCGCGCGCGGGGCGGGGGCCGCGGGGGGCTGCGGGTGCGCGCGGAACGGGAGGTGCACCGGGACGTCCGTGACCGCCGCGCCGCGCCGCGGCCCGACCTGGCGGAGGTCCTGGGTGTCGTCGTCCGCCGGGGGCGCGGGGTCCATGCCGCGCGCGACGGCCTGCGCGACGATCTCGGCGACCCCGGGCCCGGGCACGCCGGAGCCCGGCGGCGGGGGGTCCAGCTCGGGCACGCCGGAGCCCGGCGGCGGGGCGGGCCAGAGCCCGTCGGGCTGGGCCCGCGCGGCCGGCACCGCCTCGGCGACGTCGACCCACCGCCCTTGCCGTGGCCCGGCGGGTACGTCACCCCCCGCGACCCCGACCTCCGCCGGGCCCGCAGCCCCCGGCCCGTCGGCCCCGGCCCACACGCCGGCCTCATCGGCCCCGTCGGCCCGGGCGCGCTCGACGGCACGACCGTCCGACCCGGGCCGGGCGGCCTCGGCCCACGCCGGTTCGGCGGCGCGACCCTCCGCCGGGCCGGGAGACCCGGCGTACGTCCCGGCCCGTGCGGACCGACCGTCCGACCCGCCGGAATACACGGCGGCCACCTCGGCCCAACCGGGCCCGGCCACCCGACCGTCCGAACCCGCCCGGGCGGGCTCGGCAGCCCGGCTCTCCGACGCGGCGGGCGATCCGGCGTACGTCGGCTCGGCACGCCGACCGTCCGATCCGCCGCGGCCGTGCTCGGCGGCATGACCGTCCGAGCCGTCCGTTCCGCCCCGGGCACGCGCGGCGGGGTGACCTCCCGGGCCGGCCCATACGGGCTCGGCAGCCCGGCTCTCCGACGCGGCGGGGGACCCGGGCCGCGCGGGCTCGGGCGCCCTGGCCGCTCGGGCCCGGGCGGGGTGGCCCGCCGGGCTCTGCTGACCGGCGGAGTGACCGGCCCCGGCTTCCGGTCCGGCGGGCCACTCGTCCCGGATCCGGGTCACGGCGGCGACCCGTGCGGGCGCGCCCGGGGCCGGAACCCCGGCCTCGGCTGCGGCGGGCCGCCCGTCCCGGATCCGGGTGGGGACAGCCGCCTCCGCCGCGCGGACCCGGGCTGCGGGCCCGGCGGCGTCCGCCTCGGGGGCCACGCCCGGGGACGGGATCTCCGGCCCGGCGAGGTGCTGTCCGGCCCCGGGCTCCGGCCCGGCGGACCACCCGTCCCGGGCCCGCGCGGCAGCCCCGGCGGGGTGCGCGGAGGCCCGGGCGGTGTCGAACCCTGCGGGGTGACCGGTCCGCATCCGGGTCTCGGCGGGGACGGACCCTGCGGGGTGGTCGGACCGCAGCGAGGTCCCGGCGGGGGGCGTCTCCGTGGCGCGGTCGCGCCGCAAGGGGGTCTCGGCGGGTGCGGGGGCGGTGAGGTGGTTCGGGTGCGTCATGGGGCGGGTTCCGGGGGCCGGGTCCGGGTGGCCGTACCGGGTCGGGGTCGCCGTACCGGCCAGGGTGGCGGTCGTCGGCCCCGCCGGGTGGCGGGTGGCGTGGGGCTGCTGATCGGCGGGGCGGGACGCGGCAGCCGGCTGCGGCGAGGGTTCCGCCTCGCGGGTGCGGGTCTCGGACCACGCCGGAACCCGGGCGGAGTCGGCCTCCGGCCCGGCGGGCCCTCCGGCCCGGGCCCGCGCGGCAGTGTGCGCGAACCCGGGCGCGTGGACTGACGCCGCTCCGTCCGCGCCACCGGTCCAGGACGCGGAATCGGTGGCCGTCGGGCGGGTCCGGACATCGGCCCCGGAGGCGTGCCCTGCCGGCACCGAGGCCGGGGTCTGCGCGGCGTGGGCGTCCACCCCGGCGGAGTAGGCGTCCGCCGCGCGGGTGTGGGGCGGCACCCCGGCCGGGTACTGCGCGGCGTGGGCGTCCACCCCGGCGGAGTAGGCGTCCGCCGCGCGGGTGTGGGGCGGCGCCCCGGCCGGGGTCTGGGCGGTGGCGTGTGCGGGCCGGGCCTGGGCCTGGGGCGTCGCCGCATCCCGGGTCCGGGACGGTTCCGCACGGTCTTCGGCGGAGGGACCGGGCCAGGCGGTGGTGGCCTGGCCGCGGGGCGGCGCCGCGTCCTGGGGCCCGGCGGGCCGGGCCGGTTCCGCCCGGTCTTCGGCGGAGGACACCGGCCGGGCCGGGGCGGCCTGGGCCCGAGTGGGGATGTGGAAGGTGCCTGTGGTGGATGTGGTGTGGGTGGGGTGCATCGTTGCCTCCGTCATGCGAACAGCCGGCGCCAGGTTTCCGGGCCCGGGTAGCCGTCGGCCGAGGCCCCGCGCCAGCCCTGGGCGCGCTGGAAGGCCTCGACGTTGCGGCGGTCGGCCTCGCTCCAGCTCGGGCCCGGGCCGGACGTGTAGTACTTGCCGAAGCCCTTCTTCATCAGCTGGCGGCCGAGGGCGGTGACGGCCGGATGGGACTTCCCCGGCCGGAAGACCCCCGCCCCGGGATACGCCGGTTTCCCGGCGGGTCCGTGCTGCCCCGTCTCGGGCGGCGGCGGGATGTCCTTGCCCTTCTGCTGGACCAGCAGCCGCCAGGTGTGCGCGCCGGGGACGCCGTCGGCATCCGCACCCGTCCAGCCCTGCGCCCGCTGGAAGGCCTCCGTGGCCTGCCGGTCGGCGTCGGTCCACTTCGTGCTCGCGCCCTTGGGGTAGAAGCGGGTGGCGCCCCGCCCGATGAGCATGTTGCCGAGCTCGGCGACGTACTGGTTGTCGGCGCCGGGCCCGAACTTCGCCGCGCCCGGGAAGGGGGCCGTTCCCCCCGGCTGGGACCCCGGCGCCGGGTCCTCGGGAACGATCCCGCCCGTCACCCCGTTGAAGCGGTACGGGACGTACTTGGCGGCGTTCTCCCAGTACCCGTACGGCGTGGCCTGCTTCCGCGTCGTCGGGCGGGTCTGCTCGTACGCGACGTAGTGCGTGCGCGTCGCGTCGACCCAGCCGCCGAAGAGGACCACGTGCGAGCCCTTGTTGGGGTCCGCCGGGTTGTGGAAGAGCAGCATGTCCCCCGGCAGCAGCTCATCCTTGGTGATCTTCGTGGCGAAGGTGTCGAGGCTGCCGGTCCATTCGTTCGTGCCGAGGTTCCAGGCCATGGAGACGTAGCCCGAACAGTCCTGCCGGTAGCCGTCCGTCCAGTACTCGGACATGCTGTAGGGGACCTTGGCGTCCAGCCACAGCTTGGCCCGGTTGATGATCGTGGTGCGGTCGATGCGCTTCGCGAGCGCGGGCGCACCCGGCGCCCCCACCGGCGCGGAGCCCGGCGGGCGCGTCCCGGCCGGGGGGCGTCCGTGCAGCGGGGCCCGGCCGCCCTGCGGGGTTCCGGGGTCGTCCAGGGCCACCGGTCCGGGGCCCGCCGCCGGCCCGGCCGCCGCCAGCGCGGCCGACCCCCCGCCGCCCAGGACCACACCGGCCGCGGTGGCCAGCACCAGCGCCCGGCGGGCTCCGCGCGCGGCGGGGTGCCCGCCGTCGCGCAGCGGTATGGCCCGCCCGCGCGCGAGGGTGCGGCGCCGCTGCGCGCACCCCAGGCACACGCAGTCGCCCGCGGGCTCGTACTCCTCGAAGACCGGCGTCGGCATGGACGTCGCCTTCGGTGTAGGCATCTGCACATGCATCGGGGGCTGCGTCGTCATGCGGTTCCGTCCACTCCCCTGCTCGTCCGCTGTCCGGCCGGGCATGCATCTGGCGGGGCATCAGATGCGGCTCGGCCCAGACATATCGTGCACGACAAACCCCTTAAACATGGGTTAATCGGACAGAACGGGCGCGGCTGGTCACGAGCACCTCTGGAGGTGGGGTAGAGTTTTCCCTGTCACCAAGCGCCGCTAGCTCAGTTGGTTAGAGCAGCTGACTCTTAATCAGCGGGTCCGGGGTTCGAGTCCCTGGCGGCGCACAGACGAGAAGAAGGCCCCGCAGCGAAAGCTGCGGGGCCTTCTTCGTCGTGCCGGGGCGTGTCGTACGGACAGCCGCTCAGGCGGCCGTGCCGGGGCGGGTGCCGACGCCGGTCAGGTAGGCGGAGACCACCACATTCGCCGAGTACCGCTTGGCCGCCTTGTCGTAGCTCCCGCCGCAGGTCACCAGCCGCAGCTCCGCCCGGCCGGGCACCCGGGGGCCGTACGCCTTGTGGGGGTCGAAGCCGGCGCGCTCGTAGACCCGTACGTCCTCGACGGTGAACTCGGCGACCGTCCCGTCCGCCCTCGCCACGCGGACCTTCTCCCCCGGCTGCACCGAGGAGAGGCCGAAGAACACCGCCGGCTTCGACTTCGTGTCCACGTGCCCCACCATCAGCGCGGTCCCGGCCGCGCCCGGCGCCGCGCCCGCGCCCCACCAGCCGACCGTGCCGGGAAGCTCGTAGGGCGGCGGGTCGATCGCTCCTTCGGTGTCCAGGCCCCGGGCGATCACCGGGGCCTGGACGCCTATGGACGGTACGTCGAGCCGTGCGGGCATCGCGGCCGACAGCGGGGCCCGCGCGGCCGGCAGCCCCGCCCCGACCGGCGTCCCGGCCTGCCCGGCGGGCGCCCCGGGCGGGACGCCGGTGATCTCCTTGCCCCACAGCCACAGGCCGAGCACCAGCACCGACCAGGCGGCGAACGTCAGCAGCCGCCCGCCGGCGGTGGCCCTGGCCTCGGCTTCGGGCCCGGTCATCCGCCGTTGCGGCGGCGGCGCAGGGTCAGGGCCCGGCCGGCGACCGCCAGGGTGGCCGCGGCGGCGAGGACGGCGCCGATCACGGTGTGCGGCAGGCCGGGGCCGTCGTCGTGGCTCTTCTTCGCGGCCGCCGCCAGCCGGGCCGTCTCGGCGAGCTCGGCGGACATCCCGCCGCCGCCCGCGTGGACCGGCCAGACGGGCGTGTGGTGCGGTTCGGGGCGGTGGTGGCCCCGCCCGCGGACCTCGATGGAGCCGCGCAGGCCCTCGTCGCGGCCCCCGCACTTGACCCGGATCTCGTGCCAGCCGCTCTGGGCGTGCGAGCTGATCATCGCCTCGCCGAACAGGACCCGGCCGTCGCCGCGGCCGGAGGACAGGCGGGCCTCGGAGACGAAGACCGGGGAATGGGCCACCGCCCAGTCGGCGTCACAGCCCTTGACGCGGAGCTTGACCTGCGTCCCTGGTTCGGCCGGGTTCGGGTCCGCCGAGACCCCTCCGCGGTCCCACTCGTTCGCGAGGGCGGCGGGGGCGGTCACGGCGACGGATGCCGTCAGGGCTACGGCCACCCCTGCGACACGGAGTGCGATCAGAGAACTGCGCATGGTGAACCTCCTCAACAAGGAGATTCACGCGCGACGCGCCGCCCCGCATCCGGAGCGGCGCTCTCTTGGCCCGTATGTGTCAGCCGTACGCGCTAATGCAGGACCCCGAGCGGCGTCCGGAAGGGCTGCGCCGTCCTAGACCAGGTCGACCAGGTCGGCGATCGAGTCGACCGTCTTCGTCGGGCGGTACGGGAACCGCTCGGTGTCCTCGCGCGAGGTCAGCCCGGTCAGGACGAGGAAGGTCTGCATGCCCGCCTCCAGGCCCGCCAGGACGTCCGTGTCCATGCGGTCGCCGATCATCGCGCTGCTCTCGGAGTGCGCGCCGATGGCGTTCAGGCCCGTACGCATCATGAGCGGGTTGGGCTTGCCGGCGAAGTACGGCTTCTTGCCGGTCGCCTTGGTGATCAGGGCGGCGACCGCGCCGGTGGCCGGGAGCGGGCCCTCGGTGGAGGGGCCGGTCTCGTCGGGGTTGGTGCAGATGAAGCGGGCGCCGTCGTTGATCAGCCGGACGGCCTTGGTCATGGCCTCGAAGCTGTACGTGCGGGTCTCGCCGAGGACCACGTAGTCGGGCTTGTGGTCGGTGAGGATGTAGCCGATGTCGTGCAGGGCGGTGGTCAGGCCCGCCTCGCCGATGACGTAGGCGGTGCCGCCCGGGCGCTGGTCGTCGAGGAACTTCGCGGTGGCCAGGGCCGAGGTCCAGATGTTCTCGACGGGCACGTCCAGACCCATCCGGCTGAGCCGGGCCTGGAGGTCGCGCGGGGTGTAGATGGAGTTGTTGGTGAGGACCAGGAAGGGCTTGCCGGACTCGCGCAGCCGCTTGATGAAGGCATCGGCCCCGGGGATCGGCGTGCCCTCGTGGATGAGGACCCCGTCCATGTCGGTGAGCCAGGATTCGATCGGCTTGCGCTCTGCCACGGGACTGTTCTCCGCTCTGCGGGGCCTCTGACCTCGGGGGCCTCTGGTCTGTACCACCCTAGCGGCCGGGGGCCGTGGACGCGGCGGGCGTCCACGGCCCGGACAGGCGTACGAGCGGGCCTCTCCGCGTACCGGTCAGCCCAGGGTGACGTTGTCGACGGTCCAGAACCAGTTGTTGGTGCCGCTGTAGCGGAAGCGGACCTGGACGTCGGTGGCGCCGGCCGGGACCTGGAGGGCGAGGGACTCGCCCTTCGCGAGGGCGTCGGCGGTGTAGGTCTTGAGGACCGTCGCGGCGCCGCCGTTGTAGGAGACCAGGACCTGGGCGGTCTGGCCGGCCTCGTGGCGGTAGTGCGTCTGGAAGGCCAGGGTGCGCGTGGTGCCGCCGGTGACGGACCACTTGGGGGTGATCAGGGTGGAGTCGAAGGTGCCGGTGTGGCTCTTGTCGTCCCACTCGTCGGAGTCGGCGACGGCGAACACGTCACGGGAGCGGACGTTCAGCTCGCGCCACTGGTCGCGCTGCGACTGGCTCCAGAACTCGTCGGTGGCGAAGGCCCATCCGGCCCACTCGGTGACACCGCCCGTGCCCATCTTGGAGTTGTCGACGGCCCAGCCCGCGGGCGGGGTGTGCGTGAAGCCCTTGGTGGAGGCGGGGATGCCCGTCTCGTCCACGCGCGCCTGGAGGTTCGCGCGCAGGGTGTCGAAGGCGTCGTTGTCGGGGGCGTTCAGCGGGACGCCGTCCAGGCCGGTGGTGGGGACGCCGACCTGCTGGAGCGCGGTCGCGGCCACGTCCACCAGCTTGACGTCGTCGCGTACCGAACCGGCCGGGATGCCGGGGCCCTTGGCGATGACGAAGGTGCCGCGCTCCTGGATGCTGGAGCCGCCGTGGCCGCCGGCGTCGGTGTGGCCGTGGTCGGTGGTGACCAGGATCTTCCAGTTCTCCTGGGCGTACGTCGGGCGGTTCTTGACGGCGGTGAGGAGCTTGCCGATCAGTACGTCGACGCGGGCGATGGTGTCGAGGTACTCCTGGCTCGCGGCGCCGGAGCTGTGGCCGGCGTGGTCGATCTCGCCGAGGTAGACGAAGGAGGCGTCCGGGTTCTGGTTCTGCAGTTCGGCGGCGGCCGCGGCCGCGATCTTCGGGTCCTCGCTGCCGTAGCCGTCGCGGTCGCCCTTGAGGGAGAGGCGCTTGTCGACCTTGGCCGAGTAGATCGGGCCGTTCTGGTCGGTGGAGGTGATGGGCTCCCAGTCGGCGGCCGCGTAGGTGTTGAGCGCCGGCTTGGCGTTCTCTATGCGGGTCAGGAAGTCCGGGTGGGCCGCGTAGTTCTTGCCGGTGAAGGAGTTGTCCCTCACGCCGTGCTTGTCGGGCCACACGCCGGTGGCGATGGTGGACCAGCCGGGGCCCGAGGAGGTGGCGGCCATCGGGTTCGCGTAAAGGGTGCTCTTGGCGGTCAGGCCCTGGGCCATCAGGCCGTTCAGGTTCGGGGCGTTGGCGGCCTTGACGCGGTCGAGGACCGCGCCGTCGATGCCGATGACGAGGACCTTGTCGGTGGTGGCCGCGGCGGTGGCGGGGTGGGCGCCGAGGGCGGTGGCGAGCAGGGCCGTGGCGGTGGCGGTCACGGCGAGGGTGCGTCCGCGCAGGACAGAAGACACGTACTCCTCCAGGAGCAAGTGAGCAGGCGAGCGGGCGGGGGTGCGGCGGTGCGGTTGCTCAGGACATGCGTGGGGTCCGGACCGAAGGTGCGGCCTTCGGTCCAGACCCGTTATACAAAAGTCACTCTGCCGGGCGTGGGTGGCCGGGAGGTGACGGGTCAGCTGCCGGTCGCGGACTTCCACGCGTCGACGTAGGCGGTGAGGTTCTTGTCGATGTCGGCCCAGTCCGGCTCGAAGACCTCGACACCGGTCATGATCTTGGTGAGTTCGACGGCGTTGGCGTCGGTCGGCTTGATGTCGGAGCGCGCCGGGAAGCCGCCGCCGACCTCGCTGACCAGCTTCTGGGCCTCCTCGCCGAGCAGGAAGTCGAGGAGCTTCTTGCCGTTCTCGGCGTGCGGGGCCTTCGTGACGAGGCCGGCCGCGTACGGGAGGGCGAAGGTGGTGGGCTTGCCGCCGTCCTTGGCGGGGAACCAGATGCCCAGGTTCGGCATGGCCTTGGACTGCGCGAAGTTCATCTGGACGTCGCCGTTGGCGACGAGCAGCTCGCCCTTGTCGGTCTTCGGCGCCAGCTTGCTGGTGGAGGAGGACGGGCCGACGTTGTTGGCCTGGAGCTTCTTCAGGTACTCCATCGCCGGCTCCTTGCCGCCGAAGTCGTGCATCGACTTGATGAGCACGGCCGTGCCGTCGCCCGCGACGCCCGGGGTGGAGTACTGGAGCTTGCCCTTGTACTTGGCGTCGAGCAGCTCCTCCCAGGTCTTGGGGGCCTGGGCGAGCTCCTTCTTGTTGTAGACGAAGCCGAAGTAGTTGTTGACGACGGAGGTCCACTTGCCGTCGGCGGCCTTGTCGGCGCCCTTGACCTTGTCGGCGCCCTGCGGGGTGTAGGCCTGGAGCAGGCCCTTGCCGTCGGCCTGCTGGATGAAGGGGGGCAGGGTGACGATGACGTCGGCCTGGGTGTTGGTCTTCTCGCGGACGGCGCGCTGCACCATCTCGCCGGAGCCGCCCTCGACGTACTTGACCTCGATGCCGGTCTTCTTGGTGAAGGCTTCGAAGACCTTGTTGTACCAGCCGTCGCCCTTCTCGCTCTTGAGGCCGTCGGCGCTGTAGACGGTGACGACCTTCTCCCCGCCGCCCTTGCCGGTGTCGCCGGAGGCGTCGGAGGAGGCCGAGGAGGAGGTGGATCCGCCGCAGGCGGTGAGGGAGGCGGCGAGGGCGAGGCTGCCGCAGACGGCGGCGGTGACGTGCAGGAGACGCTTGCTGGGCATGGAACTTCCTTACGGGGAAAGGGAGTCAGCGGTACGAGGCTCTGGTGCGGACGCGGGAGACGGCCAGCAGCACCAGCAGGGTGGTGGCCATCAGGACCACGGCGACGGCGGATCCGCTGAAGAGCGAGCCGCGGTCGGTGGCGGTGAAGATGCGGACCGGGAGGGGCATCCAGTCCGGGGGGTAGAGCATCATCGTGGCGCTCAACTCGCCCATGGACAGGGCGAAGCAGAGGCCGGCGGCCGCCGTGAGGGACGGCAGCAGGAGCGGGAGCTTGACCCGCCACAGCACGTAGCCGGGGCGGGCCCCGAGGGAGGCCGCCGCCTGCTCGTAGGCGGGGTCGAGACGAACGATGGCGGCCGAGACCGACTGGTAGGCGAACGCCGTGACAAGAATCGTGTGCGCCAGGATGACGATGGAGCTGGTGCCGTTGAGGAGCACCGGCGGGCGGCTGAACGCGACGAGCACGGCGAGGCCGACGACCACGGACGGCACGGCGACCGGCAGCACGAACAGGGCGTCCAGGAACCGCTTCCCGCGCTTCTTCAGCCCGGCCGCGGCCAGCGCCGCCCAGGTGCCGACGGTCAGCGCGAGCAGGCTCGCGGCCAGGGCCGTGACCAGGGAGGTCGTCAGGGCCTGGAGGGATTCGCCCCGCACGGCGGCCGTGTAGTTCTCGGTGGTCGGGCCGGAGGGGAAGGCCCCGGACCAGTGGGTGGAGGAGGAGGCGGCCACCACGACGAGCAGGGGCAGCGCGAACAGGGGCAGGAAGAGGATCCCGAAGAGGCCCCAGGCGGCCCAGCGGCCGCTCTTGCTATGCACCAGCACGCTTGCCCACCACCCGGTAGAGGCCGAACAGGCCGACGGAGATCGCGATGTTGACGACGGCGACCACACAGGCGGCCGCGTAGTCGGATTCGAGGATGGCCTTGCCGTAGACGAGCATCGGGAGGGTCGTGACGTCCTTGGCTCCGGTGAACAGGACGATCCCGAACTCGTTGAGGCACATGACGAGGACGAGGCTGCCGCCGGCGGCGAGGGCCGGGAGGGCCTCGGGGAGGATCACCTGCCGGACGATCCGGGCGGGGCGGGCGCCGAGTCCGGCCGCGACCTCCAGCTGGGCGGTGTCCAGCTGGGAGAAGGCGGCGAGCAGCGGGCGCATCACGAACGGCGTGAAGTAGGTGATCTCCGCGAGCAGGACGCCCCAGGGAGTGGCCAGGAAGTGGAAGGGGCCCTCCGAGACTCCGAAGAAGTCCGTCCAGACGCCGTTGGCCATGCCCACGGTCCCGTAGATGAAGAGGAGGGCGAGGGTGATGAGGAAGGAGGGGAAGGAGAGGAAGACATCGATGAACTTGGCGACGGCCTTCGCTCCGGGGAACGGCACGAAGGCGATGACCAGCGCGAGCGCGAAACCGAGGACGAGACAGCCGACGGTGGCGCCGACGGCCAGCCAGACGGTGGTGCCGAGCGCTTCGCGGAACGCGGTGGAGGCGAAGACGGAGGAGTACGCGTCGAAGGCGCCGCCGCCGTTCTCGGGGCTGAAGGACTGCTGGACGACGAGGGCCAGCGGGTAGAGGAACACCAGCGCGAGGACGGCGACGGGGGGCACGGCCCAGACGCCGCGCGGCAACGCCGGCCCCCGGCGGGGGCGGCGCGGGGCGGGCCGGGCTCGGGCCGGGCGGGCCGCCGGGGCGGGGGCGGCGGGGGCCGGGACCTTGGCCTGGGGCGGGACGGCGTCCGGGGCCGGGGGTTGCACAGGGGCCGGGGGCTGCGCAGGGGCCGGGGTTCGGGTGGCGGCTCGCCGCGAGGCGTCAGGCATCCGACACCCCGGCGGCCAGCAGCACCGCGTCGCGCGGCTCGAAGTGCAGGGTCACCTCGTCGCCCAGCGCCGGCGTCTCGCGCAGCTCGGGGAGGTCCGCCTTGACGCGGTGCCCGGCGACGTCGACGTAGAGCCGGTGCGTCGAGCCGCGCCACTGCACCTCGGCGATCGTGCCGCGCAGCGCGTTCGGCCCCTCGCCGAGCCCGAGCAGGTGCGGGCGTACGCACAGGGTGGCGGCGGAGCCCGGCGCGGCGGGCCCGTGGTCCAGGGTGAGCGGGCGGCCCTCGAACAGGGCGCCGCCCTCGGCGACCGTCACCGGGAGCAGGTTGGCGTTGCCGACGAAGGACGCGGTGAACTCGGTGCGCGGCGCCCGGTAGAGCTGCTGCGGGGTGCCGCAGTCCTGGAGGCGGGCCCGGTCCATGACGGCGATCCGGTCGGCCAGGGAGAGGGCCTCCACCTGGTCGTGGGTGACGTACAGGATGGAGACCTCGGGCAGTTCGCGGTGCAGCCGGGCCAGTTCGGCGAGCATCCCGGAACGCAGCTGGGCGTCGAGGGCGGAGAGCGGCTCGTCCAGGAGGAGGACGCCGGGGCGGATGGCGAGGGCGCGGGCGATGGCGACGCGCTGCTGCTGTCCGCCGGACAGTTCGCGGGGGTAGCGCCGGGCGTAGGCGGCCATCCCCGTCATCTCCAGGGCCTCGGTGACCCGGGCGGGTATCTCCGCCTTGGGTGCCTTCTGGGCGCGCAGGCCGAAGGCCACGTTGTCCTCGACCCGCATGTGCGGGAACAGCGCGTACTGCTGGACGACCATGCCGATGCCGCGCTTGTGCGGCGGGAGCCCGGTGACGTCCTCGCCGCCGATCAGCACCCGGCCGGAGACGGGCCGGACGAAACCGGCGACCGCGCGCAGCGCCGTGGTCTTGCCCGAGCCGGAGGGGCCGAGGAGGGCCATGACCTCGCCGGGTTCGACGGTGAGGTCGAGGGAGTCCAGGACGGTGGTGCCGTGGTAGGCGACCGAGACGGAGTCGAAGCGGATGCCGCTCACACCGGCTCCGCGGTGAGCAGGGCGGGGAGTTCGGCGATCGAGCCGAGGACGTGGGTGGCGCCGGCCCCGGTCAGCGCGGTGGCGTCGTGGGCCCCGGTGAGGACGCCGGCGACGATGCCCGCTCCGGCGCGGTTGCCGCTGAGCATGTCGTACGCGGTGTCTCCGGCGACGACGGTGTGGCGTACGTCGTCCACGGCGCCGGTGCGCAGGAAGGCGGCCAGCACCATGTCCGGGTAGGGGCGGCCGCGGCCGCCCGCGTCGGCGGGGCACAGGGTGAGGTCGGCGAGGTCCTGCCAGCCGAGGGCGTCGAGGATGGCGTCCTGGGTGACGCGGGCGAAGCCGGTGGTGAGGACGACGGTACGGCCGTCGGCGCGGAGCTTCTCGATGGTCTCGCGGGCGCCGGGGAGCGGGGCGACGAGGCCGCCGTCGACGAGTTCCCCGTAGGCCTGCTCGAAGGCGGAGTTGGCGCGCCGGGCGAGTTCCTCCGTACCGAAGAGGTGGCGGAAGACGGAGATCTTCGACTCGCCCATGGTGTCGCGGACGTACTGGAGCTTGGCGGTGTGGTCGGCGCTGCCGGGCTCGACGCCGAGGTGGGCGGCGGCGCGGGCGAAGGCGCGCTCGACGAGGCCGCCGTCGGCGACGGTGGTGCCGGCCATGTCGAGGACGATCAGCTTCTTGTCGCTGTTGCGGTCGGTCGTATCGGTGGTGTCGGTGGTGTCGGTCATGGTGTTCACCAGCCCAGTTCGTTCGCGGTGGTCTCGGCTATGGCGGGCGAGCAGGTCATGCCGCGGCCGCCGGGTCCGGTCACCAGCCAGACGCCGTCGGCCACCTGCTGGCGGTGGACGACGCGGGTGGTGTCGGTGCACTGCGCGTACACGCCCGCCCAGCGGTGCCTGATCTTCGGCAGGGGGCGGCCCAGGAAGGACTCGACGACCTCGGTGAGGTGCTCGTAGGGGTCTTCGAGGGTGTCGAACGCGAAGGGGTGCTCGTACTCGTGGGTGTCGCCGATGGTCAGTCCGCCGTCCTGGCGCTGGACCATCAGCAGCTGCATCTTGTGCGCGGCGGCGACGGGCGCCTGCGCCTGCTCGGCGTTGAGCGCGTCGAGGGCCGGTGACTTGTACGCCGGGTAGTAGCGGAAGCTGTCGGCGTCCGCGACGGAGGTGGTCAGCGGTTCGCCCAGCGGGGCGGTCTGCATCATCTGGAGCCGGACGCGGCGCACGGGCAGGTCGGGGACCAGCTCGCGGACCAGGCCGGACAGCCAGGCGCCGGTGGCGAGGACGACGGCGTCGCCGCGGTGGACGTCGCCGTGGTCGTCGCGGACGGCGCCGGGGCCGGTCACCTCGCGGACCTCGCGTCCGGGCAGGAAGGTGTAGCGGCCGGAGGCCCGGAGGGCTTCGCGCAGGTGGAGCTGGGCGGTGCGCGGTTCGACGGCCGCGTCCCGCTCGCACCACAGGGCGGCCTCGAAGGCTCCGCGCAGGGCGGGGTTGATCTTCCGGGCCTCGGCCGCGGTGACCAGTTCGTAGCCCCGGGCGGCGGCGTCGGGGCGGGCCGTGGCCGCCTCGGCGACCGCGTACTCGCGGGCGTTCCGTACGGGGGTGAGGGAGCCGATGGCGCGGAAGCCCAGGCCGGGCACCTCCGCGCCGATCCGCTCCCAGAGCTCCCGGGCCCGCAGGGCGGTGTCGAGCTCCTCGCCCCCGGCCCGGCCGCTGACCCAGATCTGGCCGAAATTGCGCAGTGACGCGCCGCGGGCCTCGGCCTCGCGCTCGATCTGGACGACCTCGTGGCCGCGTTGGACTGCTTGCCAGGCGTGCATGGTACCGACCACGCCGCCTCCGACGACTATGACTCTCACGCCGTCCAAGGTGGCGGTGGTCCGTGACCCTCGAGGATCCGTCCGGCGACGGGGCGGTGAACAGCCCCCGACGCTTGGACTAGACCCGTTATCGTTCCGTGATGTGGAGAGGTCCGTTTTCATGCGGTGTGGGGGGAGTTCCGGAGGGCTACTCGGGCCGCAGACGGGTCGTGAAGCTGAACCGGTCACCACGGTAGAGCGAACGCACCCGCTCCAGCGGCCGGCCGTCCTGGTCCCGGGAGAAGCGGTGGATGAGCAGCATCGGGAGCGCGGGCGGGGTACCGATCAGCAGGGCCTCGCGGGGGGTGGCGAGGACCGTCTCCAGCTTCTCGTCGGCGTCCCCGAAGGCGATGCCGAGGCTGTCGTGGAGGTAGCCGTAGAAGGAGGAGTCCGGCTGGAAATCGACGTCGAGGCGGGGCGCGCGGGCGACACGGACGTACGTGCTCTCCAGGCCGACGCGCTCGTCGTCGGCGAGCAGCACGCGCTCCAGGTGCCAGACCGGCTCCCCGGCCTCGGCGCCGATGCCGGGGGCGAGCTCGGGCGGGCAGGGGAAGCGCTCCAGGCCGATGAGGTGACGGCCGGGGCAGCGGCCCTGGCGGCGCACGCCCTCGGTGTAGCTGGCGAGCGACAGGGGCTGCTCCAGCTTGGGCCCGGCGACGACGGTACCGCGCCCGGAGCGGCGGAGCCGGCCTTCCAGCAGCAGCTCGCGCAGGGCCTGGCGCACGGTCTCGCGGGACACCTCGTACCGCTCGGCGAGATCGCGCTCGGTGGGCAGCACGCCGCCTTCGCCGAGCTCGTCGAGGAGGTCGGCGATGTGCGCCTTGACGGCGTAGTACTTGGGGATGCGGCCGTGCTCGGGGATCCCGGAGCGGACGGGCGCGCCGGGGCGGTGGGCCGGGGTCTGGGTCTGTTCTTCCACGTGGGGACTGTACGCGGGGCAGATGTACGGAGATCAGCGCGCGGGGATCAGCGCGCGGGCGGCCGGCGCAGGCGGCGGGACCCGAGGAGCAGCCCGCCGCCGGCGGTGAGGGCGGCGACAGCCCCGGCCCCGTAGGCCCATGCGCGGGCGCGGGGTCCGGTGTGCGCGAGGGAACCCGCCTCGCCCGTGCCGTCCTCATCCCCCTCCACGGTGAAGCGGTAGCCTCCGGCCTCGCCGACCCAGTCGCCGTCGTCGCCCTTCTCGCCCTTGCGCTGGACGAGGGCGGCGTCGGCGAGGACCTCGCCGTGGGGGGCGTCGGGGGCGAAGGCGAGGCGCACCTTGACGGTGACCGATCCGCCGGCGCCGACGGAGAAGCCGGAGAAGGCGTCACCGCCGTCGAACACGGCGATGATCTCGTCACGGTCGGTGCGCTCCAGGCTGACGGGGTAGGGGCCGCCGGGGGCCTCGAACTCCATCCGCAGGTGGGCGGGGCGCAGGGCCCGGGCCTGGTCGGTGAGGACGATGACGGGGTGGATCGCCGTGCACTCGGCGTGGGTGGTGTTGGTCAGGTCCAGCAGCCAGCTCTGCGCGTCGCCGCCGGCCCGGTAGACGGCGGGGCCGCCACGGATGCGCGCGCCGATGGGGAACGCCGGGCTCTTGCCGTCGCCGCAGGTGGCGTGTGCGCGGGAGGGCAGCGCGGGGGCGGGTCGGGCACCGCCGCCGGTCCCGATGTCCGCGACGGCGGAGGGCGCGGCGGTGGCGAGGAGGACGACGGTGAGGGCCAGGGCTTTGCGCACCCGCGTTTCGCGCACTCGCATGAAAGACCCTCGCTGCTAGCCGGACCGAACAGAACTGAACTGGGACTGGAACTGGGACTGGAACTGGAACTGGAACTGACTGATGATCGGACGAGGTGACAATCACCCCACCCCTGCCCGCACCCTGCCACGCCCCCCAACCCCACCCACCCCCGGCACGCCTCCCCACCCCCTTTTCCCCCCGAACGGCCGTACAACGCCAACCGGCGACGGGGACACCCGCCACGGGGTGCATGCCGCCTCGCGGGCCGGGCAGCCCCGGCCACATCCAGCCCCGCCGGCGCTTGAGGCGCGGGGCCCGGGGCGGAGCCCCGAGGTACGCCGCGCCACCCCCAGCCCCGCCGGCGTTTGAGGCGCGGGGTCCGGGGCGGAGCCCCGGGGAACGGGCGAAGGGCGGGGCGGGGAGCAGCACCGCGCAGCGGACCCGCGCACGCCGGGGCACGGCGACGGCGACGGTCCACGCCGGCCGGGCAGCGACACACGCACCCCGCCGGGCCACGGCAACGTCACCCCCGCCCGAACACCGGCCCCAGCGCCAGTTCCGCCGCCCCCTCCGCGACCCCCCGCTCGGCCAGAGCCACCACCCCCGGCAGCCCCCGCCGGTCCAGCACCGACCGGACCCCCTCCACGAACACCTCCGGCGTCGCGGCCACGACCCGGCCGCCCAGCAGCACCCGGTCCACGTCGAGCAGCGCGACCAGGTTCGCCGCCCCCTCCCCGAGGATCCGCGCCGCCCCGCCCAGGTCGCCCCGCGCCACCGCGTCCAGGCAGAGCACCTCCAGGCAGCCCCGCCCCCCGCACCGGCACGCCGGCCCGTCCAGCCGCAGCACCTGGTGGCCGAACTCCCCGGCCGCCGAGCGGGCCCCGCGGTGGATCCCGCCGCCGAGCCGCAGCCCGGCCCCGAGCCCGGTGCCCACGTGGAGGTACACCGAGGTTCCGGGTTCGGGCCCGGCGGGAGCCCCTGCCGCGACCCCGGCGTTGGTGTCCTTGTCCAGCACCACCGGCAGTCCCAGCCGCCCCTGGAGCACCTCCCGCAAGGGGTATCCGGCCCAGTCGGGGAATCCCGTCACCCGCCCCAGCACCCCGCTGCGCCAGTCCAGCGGCCCCGGCGCGGCGACGCCCACCCCGAGCAGGGGCGGGCCCGCGCGCTCGCGGACCCGTACGACCGCCCGTAGGGCCGCGTCCACGACCGGGTCCGGGCCCGCCCCGAAGTCCAGCGGCCCGTTCCACCGCGCGAGCACGCTGCCCGCGAGGTCGACCCGTACCGCTGTCAGCTCGTCCCGGTCCAGGTGCACGCCCACCGCGTGGCGGGCCCCCGGGACCAGCCGCAGCAGCGTGCGCGGTTTGCCGCCGGTGGACGCGCCGCGCCCGGCCTCCGCCACCAGACCCTCGGCCGCGAGCCGGGCCATGATCTTGCTGACGGCCTGCGGGGTGAGGCCCGTACGGGCGGCGAGCTCGGCGCGGCCCAGTCCCGGCGCGCCGGCGGCGCGCAGCAGGTCCAGCAGCAGTGCCTCGTTGTGCTCGCGCAGGGCCGGCAGGTTCGCCCCGCCCCGACTGCCGTCACTGCCCGTGCTGCCCCTGTTCACCCGCCCATTCTCCACCCTCCTTGCACTTACGCAACAGTGTTGCCAAAGTGGATCCATGAACGCCTCCCCCACCGCACCCCCCACGGCGCCCCCCACCACACGCCCGCTGCGCGTCGCGCTCGTCGGCTACGGACTCGCCGGTTCCGTCTTCCACGCCCCCCTCGTGTCCGCCACCGAGGGACTCGTCCTCGACACCGTCGTCACCTCCGACCCCGGCCGCCAGGCCCAGGCCCGCGAGGCCTACGAGGGCGTCCGGATCGTCGCCTCCGCCGCCGAGCTGTGGGACCGCGCGGGCGGCGGGGACGCCCCCGACCTCGTCGTCGTCGCCTCCCCCAACAAGACGCACGTCCCGCTCGCCACGGCCGCCCTCACCGCCGACATCCCCGTGGTCGTGGACAAGCCGCTCGCCGCCACCGCCGCCGAGGCCCGCGCACTCGCCGCCACCGCCGAGCGCACCGGCACCTTCCTCTCCGTCTTCCAGAACCGCCGCTGGGACAACGACTTCCTCACGGTGCGCAAACTCCTCGCGGACGGCGAACTCGGCGAGATCCAGCGCTTCGAGTCCCGCTTCGAGCGCTGGCGGCCGCAGCTCAAGGGCGGCTGGCGCGAGTCCGGCGCCCCGGAGGAGATCGGCGGCCTGCTCTACGACCTCGGCAGCCACGTCGTGGACCAGGCGCTGGTGCTGTTCGGCCCGGCCGTACGGGTCTACGCGGAGGCCGACGTACGCCGCCCGGGCGCCGAGACCGACGACGACACCTTCATCGCGGTCACCCACGCGAACGGGGTCCGCTCGCACCTCTACGTCAGCGCCACCACCGCCCAGCTCGGCCCGCGCTTCCGCGTCCTCGGCTCCCGCGCGGGCTACGTGAAGTACGGCCTGGACCCCCAGGAGGCCGCCCTGCGCGAGGGCCTGCGGCCGGGCGGCGACGAGGACACCCTGTGGGGCGAGGAGCCGCCGCACCTGTGGGGCCGCCTCGGCTCCGGCGAGTCCCCGCTGACCGGCGGCGGGATCCCGGTGCCGACCGAGCACGGCGACTACCCCGCCTACTACGCGGCGGTCGCGGCGGCCCTGCGTACGGGCGGCCCGGCGCCGGTCACCGCGCACGAGGCGGCGCACTGCCTGGCCGTACTGGAGGCGGCGCTCCGCTCCTCCCGCGACGGCGTGGCCGTGGACATCGACCCGGCGTAACCGTTCCCCGCCGGCCCGCGCACCGGGAACGCGGAAGGGGCGGCCCGCCACCGGCGGACCGCCCCTCCCCCTCTACGGCGAGGGCTAGGCGCTCTTGAACTCCTGGCGCTGCCGCCCGAGGCCCTCGATCTCCACCTCGACCACGTCGCCGGCCCGCAGGAACGGCTTCGGCTCCGGCTGGCCCGCGGCCACACCGGCCGGCGTACCGGTGACGATGACGTCGCCCGGGTACAGGGTCATGAAGTGGCTCAGGTACCGGACGACCTCGCCGACCGGGAAGATCTGGTCCGAGGTGTGACCGTCCTGCTTGAGCTCCCCGTTGACCCACAGCCGTACGTCGAGCACCTGCGGGTCCGGGACCTCGTCGGCCGTGACCAGCCAGGGGCCGAGCGGGGTGAAGGTCTCGCAGTTCTTGCCCTTGTCCCAGGTGCCGCCGCGCTCGGTCTGGAACGCGCGCTCCGTGACGTCGTTCGCCAGCAGGTAGCCGCCGACGTGCGCGAGGCCCTGCTCGGCGGAGTCCAGGTAGCGGGCGGTGGCGCCGATGACGACGCCGAGCTCGGCCTCCCAGTCGGTCTTCACGCTGCCGCGCGGGATCAGCACGGTGTCGTCGGGGCCGACCACGGTGTCCGGGGCCTTCATGAAGACGATCGGCTCCGGCGGAGCCTCCGCGCCGACCTCGGCCGCGTGCCCGTGGTAGTTCAGCCCGATGCCCACGATCTTGCCGATCCGGCCGACCGGGGAGCCGACGCGCAGCCCTTCCGCGTCGAGCGCGGGAAGGTCACCGGCAGCCGCGGCCTCGCGTACCCGGGACAGCACGGAGTCGTCCGCGAGCAGGTCGCCGTCCACATCCGTGATCAGGCCGGACAGGTCCCGCAGGGTCCCGTCCTGGTCGAGCAGCGCGGGGCGCTCCGACCCGACGGGTCCGACACGCAGCAGCTTCATGGGCATTCTCCCGTGGTCGAGGGTGGTCGGCCCATGGGCATGCCCCGGGCCGGACGATGGGTTGCGGCCATCGGAGGATTGGTCGATCCTCCAAGATGTCCGACCAATCCGCAAGACCCTGTTCACAGGCTGGAACGCTTCCCTCCGCCGACCCCGCGGACGGGAGCCTTTTCCGCTCCCACCCCGGCCGCCGCCGCGCGCTCCTTGCGGTGCTGGAGCCAGGCGCGCTCGGCCACCGACCAGGCCGTGGTGGTCAGCAGGTACAGCCCGGCGGCCAGCGGGACCACGGCCGCGGTGATCAGCGTGCCGAACGACAGCAGGGGCAGTACGCCGCCCAGCTTGCGCATCGCCGCCTGCTGCTCGGGCGTCAGCGCGGGCGGTGCCCCCGCCCCGGCCCTGCCCCCGCGCCGCGCGTCCGCACCTGTCGCCTTCGCCGTCGCCTTCGCTGAAGCGCCCGCGAGCCCCGTCCCCGTCCCCGTCCCCGGCATCGGCGCGGCCGCGGCGGCCCGGCGGGCCCGTACCGCGCTCCACGCGGCGACCACCCCGATCGCCGCGAACAGCCCGAGGAACACCAGCCCCTGGGCCCCGAGCAGGCCGCCCTCCCCCAGCGCCCCGGTCCACCGGGCCCCGAGCGGGGCGGCGAACAGCCGGTGCCCGAGCAGCTCGTTGGCCGAGCCGCCGACCTCGGAGGAGGAGAACGCCTGGTACATCACGAAGAACACCGGCAGCTGGAGCAGCAGCGGCAGGCAGCCGGACACCGGGCTCGCCGCGCGGAACGCGGCACGGCTCAGGGGATGCAGGGCGAGCCGTACGAGCACGGTGAACAGCACGATCGCGGCAGCGGTCGCGGACTCGGCCAGTACCGGTTCGAGAAGCCGGCCCAGCTCGGCAACAAGATGAGTGAAAACGGACACGCGGGCCCTCCGGAGGGTCTCGTCGAACGTCGAAAAAGGTGCATTTCGGCGTGACGACCCGCGAGGGGCGACAACAGTGAGCGGTGGGGATCGGCGAGATCGGGAACTACTGCGCGCCCCTACGCGGCCGTCAGGACGGGACGGCCGGGTGCCCTGGGCCGCGAACGGCCGGCGGCGTCGGGATCGCGCTGCGGCAGGAACGCCGTGCGCTTCTCGCGATCACGGATCGCGGTACGTATTCGGTGCGGCGGCACGGGCCGTACGAGGCAGGCGGCCAGGACGGCGGCACCCACGGCGACGGTCGCGGCGAGGGCGACCACGGCGGCGGCCAGGCCGTTCTCCCCGAGCATCAAACCGAAGAGCCCGCCCAGCACCAGCAGGGTGACGAGCAGCCGCGACGCCCGCGCGGAGGCGAAGAAGGACAGCACACGGCGCACACCGGAAGAACCGACCACACCCACCACCCCCTACCCCTGCCCGGACGGCGACCCGAACTCCCCTACGAGAGCGGGTACTCACGATCGATACTAACCGGACCCACCGACAACGGGCTTGAGCGTCCCCCACACCACCAGGCGGTACTTGGAGGTGTACTCCGGCGTACAGGTGGTGAGGGTGATGTACGAGCCGGCCTCGCTGTACCCGTACTCCGGCTTCACCACGCTCCGCGGTACGGGCGCGATCACCCCGCTGTCCCGCTCGGTGGTCTCGGACAGCACCTTCCCGACGACGTACACGTAGCGGCGTCCGCGTACGTCCACGTACAGCTCGTCGCCCTCGCGCAGCCGGTTGATGTACCGGAAGGGCTCCCCGTGGGTGTTGCGGTGCCCGGCGAGCGCGAAGTTCCCCCGCGCCCCGGGCTGCGCGGTCCCGGGGTACTGCCCGGCGTACCCCTTGTCGAGGACGCTGCGCCTGTCGACCCCTTGCGCGACGGGCACGGCGAGCCCGAGCCGGGGCACGCGCAGCACGGCGTACGCCTCCTCGCGCGCGGGCGCCGTGGACCGCGGGACGGGCTGCGGCCCGGGCTTGGCGGACGTACGACCGGGCGCGGGCACACTCGAACCCCCCTCGACCGCCCCTGGAACCTCTTCGGGCCCGGGCCCGGGGTCGGCCGTGCCACCCCCCACCACAGGGCCGTCACCAGCACCGGAACCCGGATCGGAAACCGGATCGGAAACCGGCTCAGGCACCGGCGGCGGCGCCCCCCACTCCCTCTCCAAGGCCTGGACCCTCTCCTGCGCGCCGGCGACGGCCTGCCGGTTGGTCCACCACACCTGGTGCACCACCAGCAACGCGACCACCACACCCAGCGTCGTGATCAGCTCCGCGCCCGCCCACAGCACCCGCGCGAGCCCGTCCCGGCGCCCGCGCCGGGCGCCTCCCTGCACCACCACACGCACGTGATCCCGCACGGCCCGCACCCTAAGTCCTCCCCCCTCAACTGACCAGCGGCAGTACGGTGTGAACCATGCGCCCCGACACGCCTGCCGAGCACATCGCCGAAGCCGAGCGCCTCATCCGCACGGCGACCCGCTACCCCGAGGACCAGGAGCCATTGCTCCTCCAGGCCGCGGCCCACCTCGAACTGGCCGACGCACGCGAGCGGGCGAGCACCCTGTACGACCAGCTCCTCGCCGCCTCCCCCGCCGACCCGCACCTGATCAAGGCCCTCCAGGCCGCGAACCTGTGGGAGTACGGCCACGAGGCCGAGGCCCGCGCGCTGATCTCCGGCATCCGCGCCGCCGCCCCCACGGACCCGGCGCCCTGGGAGGTGATCGCGGAATCGCTGGAGTCCCACGACGAGTTGGAAGCCTCCCTCGAATGCTTCACCGAGGCCGCGACCCTCCTCACCTCGGAGGACACCCCGCTCACCCAGGCCACCGCCGCGCTCCTGACGGGCCGGCACCGCGTACGCCGCCTCCTCGGACTCCCGCACGACGACTGGGACATGGTCGCGGACACCCGCCACACGGGCCCGATCCCCCTCGACGAGCTCCACGACCCGAAGCGCATCTGGGCCCTGGGCTCCGACGACCCGGCGGAACTGCGCGCCGAGATCGCCCGGCTGCGCGCCGAACTGGGCGACCGCCGCGCCGCCCTCTCCCGGCCCTTCCCGGTGGCCATCCTGCACTGGCCCCAGCGCGAACTGGCCGAGCTGGTGACCAGCTACCCCACCCTGGCCTCGGAATACCCCTCCCACGAGACCCACCTGGCCCGCATCGAGGCCTCCCTCCGCACCCTCGCCGCCTCGGGCACCACGAACCTCGGCATCGTCACGGCGAGCGTCCCCTCCTACGAGGCCTTCGCGGCGTCGGAGAAAACCTCCCCGGCCTCCCCGTCCCTCCTGGCGGAATACGCCACCACCCTCGCCGCCCGAGGCAAAGCCACCCCCTGGCCCCCCACCCCCACAACCCCCTGCTGGTGCACCTCAGGCAAGCCCTACGCGGAGTGCCACGGCGACCCCTCCGGGGCGGTCCGCGGGTGAGCAGGGGACGCCTCGTTCTGCATGAACCGGGGGAAATATGCTCGAACGCCGATGCGGACCAGCACATCCTGCGGACGCCTGCTGAGGACTCCGGGCTCCAGGCCGTCCTCGACGGCCTGCGCCCCTACGACGTCGCGGGGCTCTACACGGGAGCCATCGCCAATGCGATCGACTACGTCCTCGACGGAGCCCGGACCGGACGGTACGACCTGCTGTCCCCCGACGTGCACCCTGGCGAGAAGGCCTCGGTGGGAGCCAAGCTGGAGTACGAGGTGCTCCGCTCCTTCAACCTCCCGAAAGAACCGCCGCTCGACACAGTGATCTCCGGCGTACCCGTCGACTTCAAGGCCACCGTCGGCGCGAACTGGGCGATCCCCGCAGAGGCGCAGTGCCAGCTCTGCATCTGCACGCAGATACAACTCGGCCGGAGCCGGCACCGGTCGTGGCTCGTGCGTGCTCACCGTTCCTGGCTCTACCGCGGGTCAGGCAACCGGGACGGGAAGCGGGGACTCGCCGTACACGCCCGCGAACACTGGAGCGTGCCCCTGTACGACTGGACCCCGCTGCCGGTCAACCCGCTGACGCTCCTCACTGCGGAGCAGGCCAGCCGGGTTCTTGCCAAGCGCCCGGGACAGGAACGCCGGTTCTCGATGATGTTCAATTATCTTGAGGGGCTCGTGGTCCCGCGCAGCGTGATCGCTACGGTCGGTGCGGGGCGTCACGATCCTCTGCGGCGAGCGCGCAACATCAGGAAGAGCCTTGCCCGCGACGGTCTGACACTGCTCTGCGGCAAGTTCCCCGAGCAGCGGGACCTCGCGGCAGCCCACAAGATCACGCTTGGGCCGGAGGACTGGATCGCCTTGCGGATGGAGGGAGACCAGGACCATGCCGGATGAGAGTTCCTGGCAGCCGCCCGAGGGTTCCTGGGCGTCCTCAGCGGCCCGTCGGCGCAACATGCAGGCGATCCGGAGCCGCGACACGAAGCCTGAGCTCGTCATCCGGCGCCTCGTGCACGCCAGGGGACTGCGCTACCGGATCGCGACGCGTCCCCTGCCCGGCTTGCGGCGAACGGCCGACCTGGTCTTCCGGCCAGCGAAGGTAGCGGTCTTCATCGACGGGTGCTACTGGCACGGATGCCCGGAGCATTACGTCTCCCCGAAAACCAACCCGGGCTACTGGTCCGAGAAGGTGGCCCGGAACATGGCCAGGGACCGGGATACTGACCGGCAGCTCGAAGAGGCCGGCTGGCTCGTGCTCCGGTTCTGGGAGCACGAGCCGTCAGACGTCTGCGCTGCCGCTGTCGCCGCCGCCGTCCAGGACCGCCGCGGCCACCCGCAGGCCCTGCGGGGCTAGCGACCGCCCTCGGGACCGTTCTGCTGGGGCCGGGCGGCACGGAGCACCTTGGCGATGGCTTCTCCGACGGCATGCGCGACCGGCGGCGGGAAGGCGTTGCCCACCTGGCGGTACTGCGCGGTCTTGCCCGGGAGCCTTCCCTCGGACTTGTCTCCTTCGAAGTCCCATTCCGGGGGGAAGCCCTGGATGATCGCCGCCTGCGCGACGGTCAGCATGGGGCCCCTGTCCCGGAGCAGGTCCCGCTCCCAGCTGTCCTTCGCCACACAGTCGTCCAGGGAGTTGGCCACACCGAGCGCGTTGACTCCCAGCTCATTCCACGCGGCCTTCGCACGGCTGGGACCAAGGTCCGCCCCACCATGCTTCTTGGAGCCGCCGACCAGGGTGGGGGCGATGCCGGTCTTGTGACCAAGCCAGGCGTCAAGCTTGACCTGGGCCAGCCGGCCCAGGTCACCGCCCTTCTTGATCAACTGCTCGTACCGCTCTGTCATCGTCGGCTCAAGGGCCTTGCGCACCGTGACGGGCTCGGCGCAGGGCGTGGGCCACTGGAAATCCTGCCCGGCGAGCAGGTCTGCCTGGATGGCGACGAGGATGGCGCGGGGGCGCAGCTGCGGGACGCCGAAATCACTGGCTTCCAGGACCTTCCACCCGCACACCTTGTAGCCGGCACCCTTATGCGTTTCCAGCTCGCCGGTCACGGGATCCTTGGCTTCGCCGCCCTCCAGGCGCGCCCAAACCCAGTCCCGGTAGTCCTGGAATTTTTCGTCCTTGATACCGCGAACGTTCTCGATCATGACGGCTTTGGGGCGAACGTCATCCACGAGTCGCAGCATCTGCGGGAAAAGGTCGCGCTCGTCGTCCTTCCCCAGCTGCTTGCCTGCATGGGAAAACGGAGGGCAGGGAACGCCTCCTGCGAGGAGGTCGATATCCCCATGCCTCAGCTCTCGCTTAAAATATGCAAAGGCCTTTTCCAGCTGGACCATCGGCTTGAAATCGTTGACATCGCCTTCAATGATGTCGCAGTGTTCCCGCTCGAAGTCCCAGCCTTCGCGGTGGGCGACGTTGCGTCGGAGCGTGGCCGCGGCGTGCGGGTCGATCTCGACGAGCGCGAGGTGACGGAAGCCAGCCTGGTGGAGGCCGATGGCCTGCCCTCCGGCGCCGGCGCAAATCTCAATCGAGGTCAGCGTGTGATCGCTGGCACCCATCGAGTCCTCCTGATGTGGCAGATGCAGACAGGCAAGTGTCGCATCTGCCACTGACACCCCGCGTCCACCGTGAGGCGGGCAGACGCACCGGCCCTCAGCCGGCCCGCCTGCCACCAGCCGCCTCAGCCGACCCGAGCCGCCCCCACGTGCTCCAGCAGTGCACGCATATCGCCCTCGTCCATCCCGGCGGCCACCGGCCCTTCCTCCTGCAGATCGCCCAGCTGCCGCACCGAAGGATCATCAAGAATGGCGCCCATGAACTCCAGCTTTTCCGCGAGGCGCAGGGCCACCACCTCGTCGATCGTCCCGGAGGAAGCGAGCACGGTGACACGCGTCTCGGTATCCGGCGCCAGCCCGAGGCGGTGGATCCGGTCCAGGCTCTGCAGGAACCGCCCGGCCATGAAGTCCCGGTCTACATAAACCGCGTCATGGCACTCGTGGTGAAGGCTGATTCCCTCCCCCAGCGTGGCCGGGTTGGAGATCAGCACGGAGCAGTCAGGATCTTCCCGGAAGCGCCGGATCTGCTCGTCACGGTCTGCCGTACCCCCGTGGACCACAGCGGGCCGGAACACCCCGAGCAGCCGCTCCAGGCTGGTGATGTTCCTTACGAACGTCGACCACACCAGCGTCTTCCGGCCGGCATCGGCATTCCTGCGCACGATTTCACGGACTTCCCGGTACTTCGGCGGCATCTCAAGCTGCGGAAGTTTCTGGAGGAGCTGGAAGAGTGAATCCCCTTCGGGGATGTCCAGTGGCGGCACCTGAAAGTTAAGGGGCTCGTGCCGACTGCTTCCCTCTACCAGCAGGGCCGGACTCGTCGCGGCCATGAGGAGCCGGAGCATCGCCTTGCCCAAGGCATCGAAGTCGTCCCGCGACAGTTCGGCCCGCGCGGTGAACCGGCCGACCATGGCGTCGTAGATCTCCCGGTGGAGCCCTTCCAGAGGAACCGACCGGATAACCGGCTGGAATGGGGGCAGGCCCAGTTCCTTCTTGGTCGTGCGGGTGAAGAGTGGGCGGAGGACGGCGCTGGCGTGAGCGAGGTCGCCGCCGGCCACCGCCTGGGTCACCACACGGCGGCCATGGCCGGGCCAGACGAAGGAGAGCAGGTTCTCCAGGTCACGCGCCCCGTTCGGGGCCGGGGTACCGGTGAGGATGAGCCTGCGGCGGCTGAGCGGGCCCAGAGCCATGCAGGCGCTTCCGTACGTACCGTCGGAGCCCAGCTTCATCCGGTGGGCCTCGTCCAGGATCACCATGGAGGGGGCCGCCCTCAGCCAGCCCGCGAGACCCGTGAGGGAACGGTCCAGCCGTTCGTAGTTGACGACCAGGATCTCGGCATGCGGGTCCGGAGCCTTGCCCATGACCTTGGTCACCGGCGCCTCGTCGAAGCACTGCAGGCTCTCGGAGAGCCAGGACTCGTAGGCGGACTTCGGACTCACGACGAGAAGCCTCCGGGCTTCGCCCCGCTCCTTCATGGCGGCGTAGACCGCGAGCCCGACCCGGGTCTTCCCCGCGCCCGGCACACTGAAGTTCGCCCCGTGGCGCATGGTGAGCAGCTGGGAGATGTCCCTGCGCTGGAACCCGGTCAGGTCCGCGCGCCAGCCCGTACCAAGGCTCTCCGGTACGGCGCTCGCGTCCGCCGTACCAGCGGCGTCCGGGCTGTGATCGAGGTGTTCCTCGGCCTGGTCCGCGTCCTCGAAAACGTCCCTGACGAGGGTGAGGAGGTCTTCCTCCCACTCGACGGAATCGGGCTGCGGCCAGTCCGACAGCACGTCCACGCCCGACAGGAAGGCGTCAAGCGGCACTTCCAGTGTCAGGAGACCGCGCTGGCCGCCCACGGGGAAACCGGCGGCCAGGTGGTTCAGGTCCGCGCCGAACGAGTCGGCGGCCCGGAGCACGGCCCGGGTCCGCGACACGTCGAAGCCGATCCGGAGGGACGGCTCAGCCATCCCGGTCACGCCCCTTCCTTCCGCACCGCAGCGAGCAGCCAGGCGACGCCGTCGCCCTGCTCCTCGATCCGCGCCGCCTCCCGCGCCAGCTTCAGCAGGCTGCCCCTGAGGACCAGCAGCGCCTCGTCCAGCGTCTCTTCGTCGAGGTTGCGGGAGGCGCGGGCGAGCGTCATGTCCGTCACGCACTGCTCGATGCTCTGGACCGCGTCGTGGAGGCGGTCAGGAGCGGCCTGCTTGCGCTTGCGCAGCCGGGCGTCCTTGCCCGCCGGCACGAGGGCTTCCTCCACCGCTTCCCTGGCCTGCTTCCAGAGCGCCGCGGCCTGGCCGGACTCTTCCTGGGACACGGCCTCGGGGGCGCGCTCCACGGCCTTCGCCTGGAGCAGCACATTGGTGAAGGACTTGGCCGCCGCCACCTGCGGACTGTCGCCCCGGACAGGACGGTTCAAGCCCGGGATCACCCGGCTGTTCTCAGGCTGCGACGCAGCCTGCTTCAGCTCCTCCGGGAGATGGCGCTGAAGGTACCGCGGCCTGAAATCAGCGTCCGCGAGGCGGACGTCCGTCTTGGAGAAATCAAGCACGATCAGCGCGAGCTTGTTCTCCTTGACTAGGTCGGCCTGCCCCAGGTTCTGCCGTGAGGCCTTGGCAAAGGCGCGGTGGAGTTCGCGCAGCTTTTCCTGCTGGTCCTCGAAGTCCATCAGCTTGAGCTGCACCGCTCCCTTCTTCGACCGTGCCACAAGGTCGTTGAGGGTGGCCAGAACCCATCGGTCCTGCTCCGCCGTGTCCGCACGGATCCGGAAGTCCTTCGCGATCTCAGCGATGGGCCGGCCCGCGGCGGCCTGCTCCTCGATGGTGAGCAGCCGGTTGATGTACGAGTACGGCCGACGGGTGTCGTGCCGGAGCTGCAGCGAGAGCTCCACCGCGTTGATGTCGGTCCACGTGGCGGATTCTGGAAGCACTCCGACCCGGACGCTGCGCACTCCCAGTTCGCGGAGAGCCGCGACCCGGGTGTTCCCGTTGACGAGGACTCCCTCACGGGTGATGAGCCCCGGCTCATTCTGGCGGTATTCCTTGAGGCTGCTCTTCAGCTCGTCGAAGTCACCGTCGCGCTTGGCCGGGTTGGAGGGCAGGGCCTGAAGGAGGTAGGCGAGGTAGTCCTGGCTCCCGGCGTCCCAGGCATCGGCCATGAGGAGGCGGTCACGTTCCGGGTCGAAGCTGCGCTGCGCGCGGATGCGGTGCGTCGAAGGATTGAAGTAGACCTGGTCAATGGGCATGTCGATCACCTGCACCACCAGGGGCTTCGTGCGCCACTCGACGGTCAGCGTCTCCTGCAGACCCCCGCCGGCGCTGACCTCCTTGAGCCGCTTCTCCACCAGTTCCTGGTTCTCAAGGGCTCGGGGCGGCCGGCCGAAGTCCATGCTCACGGTGTGTTCTCCTCTGACTGCATGTCCATGGGTGTGCGGTGGGACGACGCGGGGGCCGGCGTCTCAGCGACCCCCGCAGTAATTCCTATTGTCAGACGGGCGGCAGGGACAGGGCCTCGCGCACCTTGTTCCGGGCGTCGGCCGGAAGGGTCCGGATGTCCGCCCAGAGGCGCTCCACCTCCGCGAACTCCCGAGCGTCCGCGAGCACCCAGTCCGAGAGCGTCTTGCGTTCCATGCCGCCGAGCCGGCTCAGGCGGGCCAGAACCGCGGTCAGATCGGCCGTCAGGCCCCTCCCGCCGACCCGGCACCGATTGCATTCAGCCACGTGTTCCACCGTGGTGCTTCCGTCCGGCTGGACTACGGGACGGCGGGCGATGTCGAGCTGGGCGGACACGTACGTGCCGGGGAACAGCTCACCCGAGGTGATCCCGCACGACCGGCAGTGGTGCCCGTCCCGTGCCAGCACCTCGCGGCGCCGGGTGTCCGTGATCGACGTGGCCGGCCGGGTCCCCTTCCCGGGCTCCCAGACCGGCTCACCCTGCGCCACGAAGCGCTGCTCGTGCTGTCCGAGGGTCAGGTCCTCCCGGTTGGTGTCGATCCTCCAGCCGAAGTCCCGCAGATCGCGGACCCGGCGGTCGGCCTGACTCACCCCGGGGAAAGCCTTCTTCACGTCTTCCTTGATGAAGACATTCCCCTCGCCCACCACGTCGACAAGCCACAGCGCGGCACGCTTCATGGTGCCGAGCTTCTGGTCCGTCCAAGACGGAATCCCCATTGCGTCTCTCCTCATTCCAGCCAGCCTCAAGTGCCCGTACTGAGCCCGAGAATCCCCCACCGGCAGCTTCAGCGGACGTCACAACTCTTGCGCACGGCCAGGCCGGGAAGCCATCCCTCACCGCACTTCGAGGGCAGATGAAAACTTCATCCGGTTCACCCCACAGGTGTTTGCCGGAAGACTTCGGAGAGACTTCGAAGCCTGGGGAGAAAGGGAGTTGCGGTGCCACGACAAACAGGGAAGTGGAAAGAGCTGCCTGTGGACATGTCCGCAGGGCATGCGGAGTTCGTGCGGATGCTCCGCAGGGTCCGCGACTGCAGCCTTCGCACCCAGGCCCAGATCGCCGCAGCCGGGCACATCGTGGCGACGAGCCTCTCCAACCACCTCAACGGCGGCCGCGTTCCGGAAGAGCCACAGGTCAGGGCCTTCTTCACGGCCGTCCAGGCGGAAGTGACGGCAGCGGGAGGGGAAGGAGGCGAGCTGCCCTGCTCGCTGGATGAGCTGCTGGAACTCCGCAGGATCGCCCGGCTCCAGCACTGCGACTGCGTACCGCACCCCCGGAACAGCGTGTCCGCTGAGGAATCTGACGGCTCGCCGGCCCTTCCGCTTTCCGCCCCGGCAGCAGTCCGGCCCCGCTCACACAGGCGCCGCCTCCGCTCCAGCAGCCGTCGCGCCCTGTCACGCACCGCTGTCTCGGCCGCCGCGGCCCGGCGGCAGGTGCCGGTCCCCCCGGGCGAGGGGGACCGGCCGCGTGCGGCAGTCGCGGGTACGGGCTGGACGGAGCTGGAGAGACTGGCGGGCTTCATCGCCGAAGGGAAGGACCGCGACGCGGGACTGCTCCTGTGGCGTGCTGGCCTCACCCTCTCCGCCCCGGAACTCATCAACGCCGTCGCGTCTTGCCGCACCGCGGGGTTCGACGAGGCGGCCGAGTCCGTACTGGCCGGCGTGAGCGAACGTACCGACAGGCAAGCCGTACTGGACATCACGGCCGCCTTCCAGCACGCCGGTCGGCACGAGGACGTCGGGTTCCTGCTCGCGGCCTCCAGTCAGTAGGCGAACGGCAGCGGGAGCTGTTGGTGGCCGCGGGCTTGGGCTGTGGGTGGGGTGGGGCGGGGGGTGGTGAGGGTGCGGAGGGCTGCGAGGACTTCCTTGGGGGTGTCGCGGATCATCGAGGGGGTCGCGCTGACCACCAGGATGCCGTGGGCCTCCAGGCGCAGCCGGCGGCGGAGGGTGGCGTGCCAGGCGTCGCGGGTGTAGTGGTACTCGGCCGAGTCGACCTCCAGGGCCACGCCCTCGTCGGGCCAGTAGGCGTCCGGGCTGGCCAGGAAGGCGCCGTCCGGGGTGTAGAGGCGGGCGTTCCACAGCGGGGCCGGGAGGTCCGAGGCGGTGAGGGCGTCGCGGGCCCGGCCCTCGGCGACCGAGCGGACGCCGGCCAGGAGTTCCGCCGCGGCTTCGCGGACGGCGGGGCGGGACAGGAGGCGGGAGGCGCGGAGTTCGGCGTGGAGGTCGTGCGGGTGGCACCAGCCGGCCTGGACGACCTGGGCCAGGACGGAACGGATCCGGTCCGGCGGCGCGCCGGGTTCCGCGCGGGCGGCGAAGTCGGCGGCGGCGCGGACGGGGCGGGCGCTGGGGACACCCGCGACGGTGATGGTGCGGGGCCAGCGGGAGGTCGGCGCCGGGCGGACGTCCGGGGTGCCGGTGAGCCGGCGCGGGGCGCGGATCAGTACGTCGGCGGGGGCGGGCGGGGTGGGCGCGGCGTCGCGGATCCCGAGGAGGGAGAGCGCGGCGGCGCCGGTGAGGGCGGCGGTGTCCCCGGACAGCGGGTCGGCGGTGGGCTCGGCGGCGTACAGGACGGCGGCGAGGGCCCGTTGACGGTGGTCAGGGAGTCCGGTCTGGAGCAGGTAGACCCTGGGCTGCAGGCGTTGCCAGGGGCCGCCCGGGCGGGTGCGGGAGGTGATGGTCGTGTCGGGGATCCCGGCGACGGTGGTGAGCTGGTGGCGGGTGGCGAGGCCGAGCTGCCTGCGGGCCACCGGTACGCGTTCCTTGGGTGTGATCATGGCCCGGGTATGCCCGGGCCTCCGGCGGTCTACGTCGGGTGGGCGGGTGTTCCTCCGGTTCGGGGGCCGCTGCCGTGGGCCGGTGAGGGGGCCCGACCGGATCGGGCTCCGCTGCCGGACGGTCCCGGGCGGGCACCGGCCCGGGCAGGGGTGCCGGTGCGCCTGCGGGGCGGCGGAGTCAGCTCGGGCGGCCCGGGTGTTCCGGTGCGAGGAAGACGATCACGCCCGTCTGGGTGCCGGGGAGGGCGGGGACCTCGTGCCAGCCGAGGCGGCGGTACGTGGCCACCGTGTCCGTGGCCAGCCGGGAGGTGAGCAGCCAGGCCCGGCCGTCGGGGGCGTCCGCGGTGATCTCGGTGAGCAGGGTCCGGCCGGTGCCGTGGCCGCGCGCGGGGCCGCGTACGGCGAGCTCGTCGATCTCCAGCGCCCCGACCAGGAGCTCCCGTACGCGGTCCCGTCCGAGCTGGGCCGCGACCTGCGGGTAGGCGCGGTGGGACGGGAAGGGGGAGGCGGTCAGCCAGCCGGTGGCGAAGCCTTCGATGCCGGTCGCGGACTGGGCGAAGGCGGTACGGAACCCCGGACGCCGGACGTCCGCCTGGAGGCGGGTCGAGAACTGGCGAATGGTTTCTTCGCCTTCGTTCCAGGGTGGGGCGGAGAAGACCTCCGCGTAGGTGTCGACCAGCTCGTCCGCGAGGTCGAGGACGGCTCGTCCGTAAGAGATCACGGTGTCGACTCCCGGTGGGGTGTGGGTTGAGCGGGTTTCCCCCTGGAAGACCGAATCTACGCGTAGAAAGTTCCCCGGCCCGGCGCTCCGCAGAACCGGCGAGTGTGCGACAAATCGCCTCCGCGTCGTCCGTGTCGCGGGCCGGGCGGCGGCGTTGAGCAGCCCGTGGACAGAATGCTGCGGATCGCCGGACGGTGCGCGCTCGCCTTTCTCCTCGTACTCGGGGTGGTGGCACTGCTGCCGCGGGCCGTGCGGGGTGCGCTGCCGGACGCCGTGATCGGCGGGGCGGTGCTGGCGCTCGGGGCGGTGGGGGCCCGACGGGTGTCCAGGCGTCCGCGTTAGCCTGCCGGTGGGGTGCCGTCGGGTCGACGGACCGCGCGGTTCTTGGGAACGACCGAATCAATTGACTGACTACAACGAGGAGTTCGACATGGCACGGGTACCGAGTTCCGTGGTGGCGGCGGCCGGTCTGGTCGGCGGGTACGCCGTCGCGCGCTGGACCAAGAAGCGGCCGCTCGGCGGTGTCGTGCTCGGCGCCGCCGGGCTCGTGGCCGGGCGGGAGTGGCACCGGCAGGGCGGCACCCCGGCGGCGGCCGGGCTGGGGGCGCTGTACCTCGCCGGCTTCGCGGGGGCGCATCCGCTGGCGAAGAAGGTGGGGGCGTGGCCGGCCGTCATCGGGGCCGCCGGGGTTGTCGCCGCGACCGCCTGGGCTGTCGCCGACCGGGGCTGACGCCGGCCCCCGCGCCGCCGCGGGGTGGGCCGCTGCGCGGGGGCGTCCCCGACCCGCCCTTCGCCCGTTCCCCGGGCTCCGCCCGGACCCTGTACGGGTGCGGGTCCGCTGCCGGGGGCCAGCCCCCGGGCCCCCGCGCCTCAAACGCCGGCGGGGCTGGATTTCCCCCGCGCCCGGCAGAGCAGCGCACGCCTCGCCGAGGGTGCCACCCCTGCCCCAGGACAAGGGCCGGGGTCCCTGCCCGCCCCCCTACGCCCCGAACGCCCTCGACACCGTATAGATCAGCAGCCCCGCCAACGCGCCGACCACCGTGCCGTTGATGCGGATGAACTGGAGGTCGCGGCCGATGTGGGCCTCGATCTTGCGGGACGTGTGTTCGGCGTCCCAGCCCGCCACCGTGTCCGTGATCAGCGAGGTGATCTCGGTGCGGTAGGTGGTGACGACGTAGACCACCGCGCCCTCGATCCAGCCCTCCACCTTCCCCTGCAGACGGCCGTCCGTGGCCAGCCGCGCCCCCAGCGACATCAGTGAGGAGCGGACCCGCAGCCGCAGTTCGCTCTGCTCGTCCTCCGCTGCCGACAGGATCATCGAGCGGATCGCCGTCCACGCGGAGGCGATCACGTCCTGCACCTCGCCCCGCGCCAGGATCTCCGACTTCAGCCGCTCGACCCGGGCCCGCGTCTGCGTGTCCGACTGGAGGTCGGCCGCGAAGTCCGTCAGGAAGCGGTCGACCGCCCCGCGCGCCGGGTGTCCCGGCATGTCGCGCATCTCCGTGACGAAGCGCAGCAGCTCCTTGTACACGCGGTCGCCGATCTTGCGGTCGACGAAGCGCGGGGTCCAGCCGGGGGCGCCGCCCTGGACGGCGTCCATCACCGAGTCGCCGTGCGTGACGAGCCAGTCGTGGGCCTTGGTCAGGACGAGGTCGACGGCGCGGTGGTGGCCGCCGTCGGCGACGACCCGTTCCAGGGTCTTGCCGATGCCCGGCGCGATCTCGGCGGTCTCGGCGCGCCGCGTGATGGCCTCGCCGACGACGGCCTGCACGTCGGAGTCGCGCAGGACGGTCAGGGCCCCGCGCAGCGCGGTGGCCAGTTCGGCCGTGACCCGGTCGGCGTGCGCGGGTTCGGCCAGCCAGGCACCGAGCCGGCCGCCGATGCCGAGGGCGTGCAGGCGGGCGCGGACCACCTCGGAGGAGAGGAAGTTCTCGCCGACGAACTCCCCGAGGGAGACGCCGAGCTGGTCCTTCTTGGTCGGGATGATCGCGGTGTGCGGGATGGGCAGGCCCAGCGGCCGCCGGAACAGGGCCGTGACGGCGAACCAGTCGGCGAGCGCGCCCACCATCCCGGCCTCGGCGGCAGCCGCGACGTACCCGGCCCAGCCGCCCGCGCCCCAGCCGTGCTGGGCGTACTTCGCCAGGACGTAGACCAGCGCGACCAGCATCAGCAGGCCCGTCGCGGTGGTCTTCATCCGCCGCACCCCGCGCCGCCGCTCCTCGTCGGCCGCGCTGAAGACGAACCCGCCCCGGGCGGTGACCGCGGCCGGTCTCGTACGACTCTCCCCGTCCACGTCGTTCACGTGCTCCCGCCTTCCCCCGGTGGCCGTTTTGTCTGCATAGCATCCGACTCCCGGGAGCCCCGGGGAGTTCCCGGCGCGCCGTACGGACCCACGTGCGCGGGCTGCGGACTACGGCCTACAGCTCCTTGCGGGGCGTGCCGCCGCCCAGGGACTTGCCCTTCAGCGGCTTGACCTTGATCTCCACCCCGCCCCAGAAGGCGAGGCCGGTCACCACGACCCTCGGCGCGCCCGGTTCCGCCGCGTGGTCGCCGCTGCGGCGCTGGTCGAAGCCGCCCATGATGCCGATGCCCCGGACCTCGACGTCCACGCCCGGCGGGACCGTGATCTGGATGCCGCCCATGACGGCGACGCAGCTGATGACGACCTCGCGCTCCGCGAAGTTCGCCTCGCGCAGGTCGATCTCCCCACCGCCCATCAGCGCGAAGGCGTTGAAGCGGCGGGGCACCGTCCAGCGGCCCCGGCGCTGGAAGGCGCCCATGACGGCGACACCGGTGGCGGAGGTGCCCGAGCCGCCGATCCGGCCCGCCCACGACCCCGAACCGGGCTGCCCGGCCGCCGCCGGGAACTCCCCGGCCACCGGGGACACCGCCGGCAGGTCGCGGGTGAGCGGTTCGAGTTCCGCGTACGTACGGGACGTGTACGCCGCCTCCAGCCGCTCCTCGAACTCCTCCATGTCGAGCCGGCCCTCGGCGACGGCGTCCCGCAGCCGGTCCACCACCCGCTCCCGGTCGGCGTCCGACGCCCTCAACGCCGCGGGCTCGGGCGCGGGCGCCGACGCCGACGCGGACGCGGGCGCCCCTGGCGCAGGCGCCTTCTCCAGCGACGTCTTCTCCGCCAACGGCTCCTCCGGCAACGGCTTCTCCGGCCGCTCGTCACTCATGTGGACCACCCTATGCACTGGGACCGCCCAGGAGTACGGGCCGTCCCCCACCCCCACCCCGGGTCCGACCCTGATCTTTCCCCGGCGGTCCACCCCCGCGCCTCACCCCGCGCCTCACCCCCGCCCTGCGTACATCCGCGCGATCACGTCCTCGATGTCCGGCTCCCGCACCGACAGGTCCAGCAGCGGGTACCGCTCCGCCACCGCCGCCACCAGCGGGGCCGCCGAAGCCCCCGCCGGGAAGGCCAGCCACTGCCGCGCCCCGTCGACCTTCACCACCCGCGCCCCGTCCACCTCGATCGGCGCGAGCTCCCGCTCCAGGTCCACCACGAGGGTCCGCTCGCTCTCCCCGACGGAATGCAGCCCGCCCAGCGTGCCGTCGTACATCAGGCGCCCGTGGTCGATCACCATCACCCGCTCGCACAGTTGCTCGATGTCCTGGAGGTCGTGCGTGGTCAGCAGCACCGTGGTCCCGAGCTCCTCGTTCAACTGCCGCAGGAAGCCCCGTACCTTCGCCTTGCTGACCACGTCCAGCCCGATCGTCGGCTCGTCCAGGTACAGCACCTCCGGATCGTGCAGCAGCGCCGCCGCGATGTCCCCGCGCATCCGCTGCCCCAGCGACAGCTGCCGCACCGGTACGTCGAGCAGCGCACCCAGGTCGAGGCGCTCCACGCACCGCTCCAGGTTCTCGGCGTACCGCGCCGCCGGGATCCGGTACATCCGCCGCATCAGCCCGTACGAGTCCTTCAGCGGCAGGTCCCACCACAGCGTGGTGCGCTGCCCGAACACCACGCCGATCCGGTGCGCGAGCCGCATCCGCTCCCGCGACGGGTCGATCCCGGCGACGCGCAGCCGGCCGCCGCTCGGCGTGAGGATGCCGGTCAGCATCTTCACCGTGGTCGACTTCCCGGCGCCATTGGGCCCGATGTAGCCGACGACCTCCCCCCGCCGCACCTCGAAACTGATCCCGTCCACGGCCCTGACCTGCCGTTTCTCCCGCCGCATCAAGCTCACCCGGCGGCGTACGTCGAAGACCTTCTCGACCCCGTCCAGCGAGATCAGCGCATCCCGGTCCACCATGCTCAACTCCCCGTGCTTCGGTACGAACGGACTCCCGCGCGCCACGCCAGCGACGCGGGCAGGAACACCACGAGGGCCACCAGCGGACTCAGGAACGCCGCCCACCCCGGCAGACCCAGCGGGTCCGGCCGCCCCAGCACGTACAGCGCGGGCAGCCAGTTGACGAAGGCCAGCGGGACGATGAAAGTGACCCCGCGCAGCAGGTCCTTCGCGAACACCGCCGGCGGGTACTGGAGCATCGTGGCGCCCCCGTACGTGAAGGAGTTCTGCACCTCCGCCGCGTCCCCGGCCACGAACTGGAACGCCGCACCGGCCACCATCACCGCCGCGAAGATCCCCGCCCCGGCCAGCAGCATCACCGGGACCAACAACACCTTCCCCACCGTCCACTGCACGTCCAGCAGCGACAGCGCCCAGGCCAGCACCCCCAGCCCCTGCGTGACCCGGCCCAGCCTGCGCAGCGCGAACCGGTCCGCCGCGACCTGGGCGAGCACCGGGACCGGGCGCACCAGCATGGTGTCGAGCGAGCCGTCGCGGATCCGGGCGCCGATCCGGTCGGTGTTGCCGAGAAAGAGGTCCGCCAGGCCGAGGGAGGCCGAGCAGGAGCCGTAGAGGAAGCCGATCTCGGGCAGCGTGAAACCGCCGAGGGCGTCCACGTGCGAGAACATGACGGTGATCGCGACGAAGTCCAGCAGGGTGATGGCGGCGTTCCCCACGGTGGACAGCACGAAGGACGCCCGGTAGGTCATCGTCGACCGGATCCACATCCCCACGATCAGCCGGTAGCCGCGCAGCCCCTCCCGGACCCGGCCGCGGCCGCTGACCGCGCCGCGCGGCGGATCCTGCGGCGTCCGCGCACCGCACGCGACGGTTTCCGTCTCAGCCACCCTGGACCACCACCTTCCGCGTCGCCGCCGACTGCACGAGCCGCCCGGCGCCCAGCAGGGCCAGCGCCCAGCCGGCCTGGAAGGCCAGCGCCGGGGCGGCTCCCCCGGCGCCCTCGTGCGTGCCCATCAGGACGTCCATCGGGACCTGGAGCATCGCCGCCCAGGGCAGCACCCGCACCAGCTCGCCGAAACCGCCCGGGAACACCGTCAGCGGCAGCAGCATCCCCGAGAAGGAGATCGTCACGACGGTGGCCATCAGGTTCATCCCGGCGCCGTCCATCAGCCAGAAGGCGGCCAGCCCCAGCAGGTAGCGCACCGCGAAGCTGACCACCAGCGCGAGGCCGACCGACACCGCGAACAGCAGCCAGCGCAGCGGATCGGCGGGCAGCGCCAGCGGGAAGACGAGCGCCCCCACGGCCAGCGGCACCACTCCGCGGCCCAGCAGCTGGAAGGCGGCCCGGCCCAGATCGGCGGCGAGCCACCACATCTGGAGGTCCGCCGGCCGGTACAGGTCGACGGCGATGTCACCCGTCCGGACGCGTTCCTGCACCTCTTCCTGGAAGCCGCCGCCGATGAGCGCCGCGGCCGCGAGCAGGGACTGGCTCACCCAGACGAAGGTGAGGGCCTGCGCCTGGTCGTAGCCGCCGAGACCGGGGCGTTCGTCCCAGAGCGCGATGTACGTGTACGCGACGATGAAACCGAACACGGTGTTGGTGAACACACCCGCGGCGGTCGCCGTCCCGTACGTGGCGTAGCGCCTGAACCCCCCGGCCGCGACGGCCAGGTAGAGCTCCGCTCTCTGACGCACCGTATCCCTCCGTTTCCCACATCGTTCCTACGTCGGCCAAAGCGCGCGAGCTTAGTGCGGAGGGGCGAGCCACGCGACCGTTTTATGCCCGTCCGGAGCGGAATCACCGGCCATCGGGTAGACACCATGAGGTACAGATGTGGATGTTTCGTACGGCCCTGAGGAGTCCTGGAGATGAGCGACCAGTCACCACCACAGGGCTGGACCCCTCGTGACCCGGACACCCCCGAGGAACCGGCCGCGGCCCGTGAACCCGGGCGGCCGGAGCCCGGTCAGCCGCCCCCCGGCGGCCCGGGCGGCCCCGGCGCCCGTCCGGCCAAGGGCAGGCCCCGGCGCACCGGGTGGCGCCGCGCCGTCCCCACCTGGCGGATGGTCGTGGGCGGCGTCCTGCTGCTGGCCCTGCTGATCGGCGGGGCGCTGGTCGCCGGCTACCTGCTGGTGGACATCCCGCCGGCGAACGCCGCGGCCACCGCTCAGTCCAACGTCTACCTCTACGCGGACGGTTCCCAACTCGCCCGTGACGGCGAGGTCAACCGGGTCAACGTCCCCCTGTCGCTGGTCCCGAGGACCGTCCAGGAAGCCGTACTGGCCGCCGAGGACCGGGACTTCTTCTCCGAACGGGCGGTGGACCCGAAGGCGATGGTCCGCGCCGCCTGGAACACGGTCACCGGCAAGGGCAAGCAGTCCGGTTCGACCATCACCCAGCAGTACGTCAAGAACTACTACCTGGGCCAGGAACAGACCGTGAACCGCAAGGTCAAGGAGTTCTTCATCGCGATCAAACTCGGTCGCGAGAAGTCGAAGGACTACATCCTCGAGGGCTACCTGAACACCAGTTACTTCGGCCGCAACGCGTACGGGATCCAGGCCGCCTCCCAGGCCTACTACGGCAAGGACGTCACCAAGCTCACCACCGCCGAGGGCGCCTACCTGGCCACCCTCCTCAACTCCCCCAGCGCCTTCGACGTCGTCGCCCACCCCCAGAGCCGCGACCGCGCCGTCGCCCGCTGGAACTACGTCCTCGACGGCATGGTCAAGAAGAAGTGGATGACCCCGGCGGAACGCGCCGCCGCGACCTTCCCCGAGCCCGGCAAGATCCGCCCGGCCGCCGGACTGTCCGGGCAGCGCGGCTACCTGGTGGAGGCCGTCAAGGACTACATCGGCGAGAACAAGATCCTCGACGACAAGACCCTGGCCGAGGGCGGCTACCGGATCACCACCACCATCGACAAGCGCCGCGAGAACGCCTTCGTCGACGCCGTCCAGAAGCAGATGGTCGACAAGCTCGACCCGGCCGCCCGCCCCGAGGACCGCTTCGTGCGGGCCGGCGGCGTCTCCATCGACCCGGCCACCGGCAAGGTCGTCGCCCTCTACGGCGGCATCGACTACACCAAGCAGTACGTCAACAACGCGACCCGGCACGACTACCAGGTGGCCTCCACCTTCAAGCCGTTCGTCTTCGCGTCCGCCGTCGAGAACGACTCCCGCACCCAGGACGGCCGCCGCATCACCCCGAACACGATCTACAACGGGGACAACAGGCGCCCCGTCGTCGGGGGCCGGATCCGCTACAACCCCGAGAACGAGGGCCAGATCTCGTACGGGAACATCACCGTCAACACGGCGACCGACCTGTCCGTGAACGCGGTGTACGCGCAGATGGCCGTCGACGTCGGCACGGTGCAGGTCAAGGAGACCACCGTCGCCCTCGGGATCCCGGAGAGCACCCCGAACTTCCCGCCCGTCCCCGCCATGGCGCTGGGCACGATGCAGGCCAGCGTCCTGGACATGACCCACGCGTACGCGACCCTCGCCGACCACGGCCGCCGCACCCCGTACACGCTGGTGGAGAAGATCTCCAAGGGCGGCGAGAACATCCACCTCCCCGACCGCACCCCGCGCCAGGCCGTCAGCCGGGAGTCCGCCGACACGACCACCTCGATGCTGGTCAGCGTCGTCGACAACGGCACCGGTACGGCGGCCCTCGCGGCGGGGCGGCCCGCCGCGGGCAAGACGGGCACCGCCGAGCTGGACCGTTCGGCCTGGTTCGCGGCGTACACCCCGGACCTGGTCACGGTGGTGTCGATGATGGGCCAGGACCCGGACACGGGCACCCTCCAGTCCCTCTACGGGGCACTGGGCGAGGCGCGGATCGGGGGCGGCGGCTACCCGGCGCGGATCTGGGCGGCCTACACCAAGACGGCCCTGGAGGGCTCGGACCCGGTGGACTTCGACCTCGAACTCCAGCCGGGCGCGGCACAGCTCCCGCCGCCGGTGGCACCCACCACCCCGGAGGAGCCCGAGGACGGCAGCCGGCCGCCGTTCCCACCGACCCGGCCGACCCCGCCGACGGGCGGGCAGACGCAGGGCGGACAGACGAACGGCGGCCAGACGAACGGCGGCCAGAACACCGGCGGCCAGACGACCGGGGGCCAGAACACCGGCGGCCAGACGACGGGCGGCCAGAACACCGGGGGCCAGACCACGGGCGGTGACACCACCGGAGGCCAGACGACGGGCGGGCAGACCACGGGGGGCGACACCACGGGCGGCCAGACCACCGGAGGCGACACCACCGGCGGCCAGACCACCGGAGGCGACACGACGGGCGGCGACCCCACCGGCGGCATCACCCCGGGCCGACGCCGCCCCCCGGCACAGTTCCTCGAATGACGCGGACGCCCGGCCGCCCGGCCGGGCGTCAGTGACCGGAGGTGGCCTTCAGCCCGACCACGGCCACCAGCAGCAGACAGATGAAGAAGATCCGGGCGGCGGTGACCGGCTCGCCGAGCACCGCCATCCCGAGCACGGCCGCACCGGCCGCCCCGATACCCACCCAGACCCCGTACGCCGTACCGATGGGCAGGGTCTTGGCCGCATAGGACAGCAGCACCATGCTGGCGACGATGCCGGCGCCGGTGAAGACGGACGGCCAGAGCCGGGTGAACCCCTCGGTGAACTTCATACCGATCGACCAGCCGACCTCGAGCAGACCGGCGACGAGAAGCAGAACCCAGGCCATGACAGGCACCTCCGGGACGAGACGGAAAACGGGAGTGCGTCGTCTTTGCGTCCTGCAACCCGGTACGGCGCGTCTCGTCGGGGGTTCCCCACCACCGTAGCAAAGCCCACGCGAAAGGGCCGGTGACCCCGGTCACCGGCCCTTCGCCACTCGCTACGTCTACAGGTAGAGCCCGGTGGAGTCCTTGGACCCCTCCAGCCGCTCCGCCGCCACGGCGTGCAGGTCCCGCTCGCGCATCAGCACGTACGTCGCCCCGCGCACCTCGACCTCGGCCCGGTCCTCGGGGTCGTACAGCACGCGGTCGCCCGGCTCCACGCTCCGTACGTTCTGCCCGACCGCGACCACCTCGGCCCAGGCCAGCCGCTTGCCGACCGCGGCCGTCGCCGGAATGAGGATGCCGCCGCCGGAGCGCCGCTCGCCCTCGGGGTTGTCGGACTTCACGAGCACGCGGTCGTGCAGCATGCGGATGGGCAGCTTGTCGTGGGTGGTGGTGTTCTCGCTCACGCCCCGAACCTACCCGCCCCCGCGCGCCGCGTACGCCGGAGGGTCGTCACGGCCGTCACCGCTTGCGGCGGACCGACAGCACGAGCAGCCCGAGCACGCCGGCCGCGAACAGCGCCACCGGCACGATCCGCTCCACGCGCGGGGCGCCGTCCTCGTGGCACAAGCCGTCCTTCACGTCGGTCACGAGGCGGTTGACGGCCACGACGGCCCGTCCGGCCGTGTGATCGACGGCCGAGGTGACCCGGGCCTTCGCGTCCCCGATGATCGTCTTCGGGTGCATCCGCACACCGATCTCGTCGAGCGTCTCGGCGAGCTGCTCGCGGCGGCGGACGATGTCCGCCTCGATCTGTGCGGGGGTCCTGGCTTCCGGCACCGCGCTGCCTCCGTCGTCGATGGTCGTCTGCGGACAAGGTCCGTCATGAACAGTCTGTCAGCTTAGTCTCGTGACATACCGTTCCCCTCCCGAGGAGACCCACCGATGAGCGAGCGACTGCAGCCGGGCGACACCGCCCCCGCCTTCACCCTGCCCGACGCGGACGGCAACGAGGTCTCGCTGGCCGACCACAAGGGCCGCAAGGTCATCGTGTACTTCTACCCGGCCGCGCTCACGCCGGGCTGCACCAAGCAGGCCTGCGACTTCACCGACAACCTCTCCCTCCTCACCGAAGCCGGCTACGACGTCATCGGCGTCTCCCCGGACAAGCCGGAGAAGCTGGCGAAGTTCCGCGAGAAGGAACACCTGAAGGTCACCCTCGTCGGCGACCCGGAGAAGGAGACCCTGGTGGCGTACGGCGCGTTCGGCGAGAAGAAGCTCTACGGCAAGACGGTCACCGGGGTCATCCGCTCCACGGTGGTCGTCGACGAACAGGGCAAGGTCGAGCACGCCTTCTACAACGTCAAGGCCACGGGCCACGTAGCCAAGATCATCAAGGACCTGGGCATCTAACGCTCCCCTCTTTTCACGAATCGCCCGTACCGAACAAATCGGTGCGGGCGATTCCGTTTATCAGCTGAAATTTCCCGTAACCACCCGACTACCGACCCGTTACTCCGTACGAGGGCCGCACACGCGACCGGAAGATGGGGGGCGGCGGTCAGCGACGGGTGCTCCAGCAGAAGGTCGCCGCACACGGACTCGACACCAGTCACTTCAAGCAGCAGAGCCCCTGGCGCAAGTACTCCTTCACACGGCGCCCCTGGAGCAGGGCGACCCCCCACCAGCCGAAGCCCACCACGCCGAGCACGCTCGTCGTCCTCCCTGAGGGATCGCCCCGCACGAACCGGGCTCGACTGCATCGGGCTCTACAGGAGATCGACCGCCCGTACGACTGCGTCATGTGCGGGAACCCCGGCGAATGGCTCGGCCGACCGATCACCCTCCAGATCGACCACATCAGCGGAGACTGGCTGGACAACCGCCCCGAAAACCTCCGCTACGCCTGCCCCAACTGCCACTCCCTGACGGACACGTGGTGCCGTAGGCGCAGCCCCAATCCTGTCGCCTCCTCGACCACTGCCCCCGTAGACTGATGCGCAGCCCAGGCGGACCGAATGTCCGAATTGAGCAATATATCGCGGTCGTGGCGAAATAGGCGATACGCGCTGGGTTTAGGTCCCAGTGGGGTAACACCCGTGGGGGTTCGAGTCCCCCCGACCGCACTCAGGCCGAAGGCCCCGTACGCAGTCGCGTACGGGGCCTTCGCTGTACCAGGGGTCAGCCCAACAGCTCCCGGACCGCCGGGATCAGGGCGCGGAAGGCCTGGCCTCGGTGGGAGATGGCGTTCTTTTCCGCCGCCGTGAGTTCCGCGCAGGTGCGGGCTTCGCCGAGGGGTTCGAGGATCGGGTCGTAGCCGAAGCCGCCGGTGCCTGCCGGGGTGTGGCGCAGGGTGCCCAGGAGGCGGCCCTCGACGACGCGTTCGGTGCCGTCCGGGAGGGCGAGGGCGGCCGCGCAGAAGAAGTGGGCGCCGCGGTGCTCGTCGGAGATGTCGCCGAGCTGGGCCAGGAGGAGGTCCAGGTTGGCCTTGTCGTCGCCGTGGGTGCCGGCCCAGCGGGCGGAGAAGATGCCGGGAGCGCCGCCCAGGACGTCCACGCAGAGCCCGGAGTCGTCGGCGACGGCCGGCAGGCCGGTGGCCCGGGCCAGGGCGTGGGCCTTGAGCAGGGCGTTCTCGGCGAAGGTGACCCCGGTTTCCTTCACGTCGGGGACCTCGGGGTACGCGTCCGCGCCGACCAGCTCGAAGGGGAGGCCGGCGGCGGACAGGATCGCGTGGAGTTCGGTGACCTTGCCCTGGTTGCGGGTGGCGAGGATCAGGCGGCGGGGGTGCGTGGAGGTCATGGGGCCATTATTTACGCCGCGCGGGCCGGGTCAGCCCGGGGTGCAGACCTTGGAGATCTCCTTGGCGGCGTCGGCGACGGGCTGGACGTCGGGGGTGGCGTCGCCCTTCTCGACCGCGGTGCGGACGTTCTTGATGGCCGTGGTCATCGAGTCGACGGCCTTGGAGAGGTCGGCGTTGCCGGTCGAGTCCTTGATCTGCTTGAGGTTGGTCTCGACCTGGGTGAGGGCGTTCTGGGTGTCCTGGATGCTGTTCCCGGCCTGGGAGACGGCCTGCTGGAGCTGGTCGACGCTGTTGGCGACGGCGACGGCCGTGTTGGCGCAGTCCATCGCGGTGGAGATCGCGTCGCAGGAGGCGAGGGCGGGGACGGCGAGGACGGCCGTCAGTGCGACGGCGGCTATGCGGAGCTTCGGCTTCTGCGGCTTCATTCGGGTCCCCCAGGGCTTCGGATGCGTGGACGGGCGCACGGCTTTGACACCGTGCGCCCGTACCGGCGTAGACGCTGACGCGCGCGCCGCGGTTGCTACCGGACTACGGGGCTACGGGACCTGGAGGTCCAGCGCGCCGAGCTGGAGGGCTTCCAGGTCGGCGCAGCCGCCGGCGGCGAGGTCGAGGAGGGCGTTGAGTTCCTTGCGGTCGAAGGGCTCGCCTTCGGCGGTGCCCTGGACCTCGACGAAGCGGCCGTCGCCGGTGCAGACGACGTTCATGTCGGTCTCGGCGCGCACGTCCTCCTCGTAGCAGAGGTCGAGGAGGGGTTCGCCGTCGACGATGCCGACGCTGACGGCGGCGACGGTGCCGGTGAGCGGCTTGCGGCCGGCCTTGATCAGCTTCTTCTTCTGGCCCCAGGCGACGGCGTCGGCGAGCGCGACGTAGGCGCCGGTGATGGCGGCGGTGCGGGTGCCGCCGTCGGCCTGGAGGACGTCGCAGTCCAGGACGATGGTGTTCTCGCCGAGGGCCTTGTAGTCGATGACGGCGCGCAGCGAGCGGCCGATGAGGCGGGAGATCTCGTGGGTGCGGCCGCCGATCTTGCCGCGGACGGATTCGCGGTCGCCGCGGGTGTTGGTGGAGCGGGGCAGCATCGAGTACTCGGAGGTGACCCAGCCTTCGCCGCTGCCCTTGCGCCAGCGCGGGACGCCTTCGGTGAAGGAGGCGGTGCAGAAGACCTTGGTGTCTCCGAAGGAGATGAGGACGGAGCCCTCGGCGTGCTTGCTCCATCCGCGTTCGATGGTGACCGGGCGGAGCTGTTCGGGCGTACGGCCGTCGATGCGAGACATGGTTGCGAGCCTAGTCCCTGTGGGGAACGGCGAAGACCCCGTCCGGGTGCGTCCGGTGCGGGGTCTTCGGAGGGGGTTTCAGAGGGTGCGGCTCACATCATGTCTTCGATGTCGGCGGCGATCGGGTCGGCGTCGGTGCCGATGACGACCTGGATCGCGGTGCCCATCTTGACGACGCCGTGGGCGCCGGCGGCCTTCAGTGCGACTTCGTCGACCTTGCTCGGGTCGATGACCTCGGTGCGCAGGCGGGTGATGCAGCCCTCGACCTCTTCGATGTTCTCGATACCGCCGAGCCCGGCGACGATCTTCTCAGCCTTGGTGGCCATGTGTGTCTCCCTGAGTGATTCGAAGAACGAGTCTCGGCGGCCGTAACCAGCTGCGACCGCTTTGTCACGGTAACTCACGGTTGGCCTATCTACGCGAGCACGAGCCAGGTAGCTGCCGAATGATGACCATCAGCAGCACCACGCCCACAACTGGTCTACACCAGTGTGCCGCAAGTGTCGCCACTGCCAAAACGGGCCGGTTCAGGGAGGACTCGATGAGCGCGAGCAGCGCCGCGGCGGTGCCGCAGCAGAAGTGGTGGAACGGCTTGTTCCAAGGGCTGCAGAAGATGGGGCGCAGTCTCCAGCTGCCGATCGCGGTGCTGCCCGCGGCGGGCATCCTCAACCGCCTCGGCCAGCCGGACGTGTTCGGGGCGGAGGGCCTGAACTGGACCGGTGTGGCCAAGGTGATGGCGGGCGCGGGCGGGGCCCTGCTCGACCCCGACCTCGGCCTGCCCCTCCTGTTCTGCATCGGCGTCGCGATCGGCATGGCCAAGAAGGCGGACGGCTCCACGGCCTTGGCGGCGGTCGCCGGCTTCCTCGTCTACCGGGGGGTGCTGCACGCCTTCCCGAAGGACTGCCCGGTGGGCACCCGGAACATCGGCGGGGGCTGCCTGGGACCGAACGACACCTTCGCCGGGTTCACGTACCAGAACCCGGGGGTCTTCGGCGGCATCGTGATGGGGCTGCTGGCGGCCTGGTTCTGGCAGCGCTACCACCGGGTGAAGCTGGTGGACTGGCTGGGCTTCTTCAACGGCCGCCGGCTCGTCCCGATCATCATGTCCTTCGTCGCGATCGCCTTCGCCGCGCTCTGCCTGTGGATCTGGCCCCCGGTCGGTGCCGCGCTGGAGAGCTTCTCCGACTGGCTGGTGGGGCTGGGCTCCTGGGGTTCCGGCATCTTCGGCGTCGCCAACCGCGCGCTGCTGGTGATCGGCCTGCACCAGTTCCTGAACGTGCCGGTGTGGTTCCAGTTCGGCAGCTACACCAAGCCGGACGGGCAGACGGTGCACGGTGACATCAACATGTTCCTGGCGGGCGACCCGGGTGCCGGGCAGTTCCTGTCCGGTTTCTTCCCCATCATGATGTTCGCCCTCCCGGCGGCGGCGCTGGCGATCGCGCACTGCGCGAAGCCGCAGCGGCGCAAGGAGGTCGGCGGCCTGATGCTGTCGGTGGGCCTGACCTCCTTCGTCACGGGCATCACCGAGCCGCTGGAGTACTCCTTCCTCTTCGTCGCTCCCCTCCTCTACGTCATCCACGCGGTGCTGACGGGTGTGTCGATGGCGGTGACCTGGGCGCTGGGGGTGCACGACGGCTTCAGCTTCTCCGCGGGCCTGATCGACTACGTCATCAACTGGGGGCTGGCGACCAAGCCCGGGCTGATCGTCCCGATCGGGCTGGCCTTCGCCGTCGTCTACTACGCGGTCTTCCGCTTCGCGATCACGAAGTTCGACATCCCGACCCCGGGGCGGGAGTCGGACGAGGAGATCGCGGCGATGGAGGCGGAGAACACCAAGGCGTAGCCAACCCGTTATGAAGGCCCGGTAGAGCCCGTCGGGCCCTTCGGTCCGCCGCGTGAGGCCCTCGGATCCCAGGATCCGGGGGCCTTCGCCATGTCCGGAAGCCCGCCCTTCCGGATAGCGGACCGATTTCCGCGGAGTGTGGCGCAGGCCACAGGAAATCGAAGGTTCCTTATCTAACCCCGACCGTGTTACAACTGGTCTACACCACCCATTGGTGTAGACCACGTGTGGCTGAATCCGGTCCGCACGGTCCCCCTTTCTGAGACGTCGCCTCCCCCTTCTGTGCCCCTGGGCGGCGCCTTGCCCACTGGAGGAACCACATGTCCACAGCGACCGCTGCGGAAAAGAAGAAGGGCGCTGGCGTGATGGCCGTCATGCAGCGCATCGGCCGGAGCCTCATGCTCCCCGTTGCCGTGCTGCCGGCCGGCGCTCTGCTGCTCCGCCTGGGCGCGGACGACATGCTCGGTGACAAGGACGTCTTCCCGACGTTCATCCTCAAGATCGCCGGTTACATGGCCGCCGGCGGTGGCGCGATCCTCGACAACATGGCGCTGCTGTTCGCCGTCGGCATCGCGATCGGCTTCGCCAAGAAGTCGGACGGCTCCACCGCGCTGGCCGCCGTCACCGGTTACCTGGTCTTCCAGAAGGTGCTCGCCACCTTCACCGACTCGAACCTGCCGAAGGTGGCCAAGGTCGTCGGCGGCAAGATCGTCAACGTGGACGCCCCGGTCAACGCCGGTGTCCTCGGCGGCGTCGTGATGGGCATCATCACCGCCCTGCTCTACCAGAAGTTCTACCGGACCAAGCTGCCGGACTGGGCGGGCTTCTTCGGCGGCCGCCGCCTCGTCCCGATCCTCTCCGCCCTCGCGGGTCTCGTCGCCGGCATCGTCTTCGGCTTCATCTGGCCGGTCCTCGGTACGGGTCTGCACAACTTCGGTGAGTGGCTGGTCGGCTCCGGTTCGGTCGGCGCGGGCATCTTCGGTGTCGCCAACCGTGCGCTCATCCCGATCGGCATGCACCACCTGCTGAACTCCTTCCCGTGGTTCCAGGCCGGCTCCTTCGACACCGCGAACGGCGCCGTGCACGGCGACATCGGCCGCTTCCTCGCCGGTGACCCGACCGCCGGACAGTTCATGACCGGCTTCTTCCCGATCATGATGTTCGCCCTCCCGGCTGCCTGCCTCGCGATCGTCCACTGCGCCCGCCCCGAGCGCCGCAAGGTCGTCGGCGGCATGATGTTCTCCCTCGCGGCCACCGCCTTCGTCACCGGCGTGACCGAGCCCATCGAGTTCACCTTCATGTTCATCGCCCCGGTGCTCTACGCGATCCACGCGGTCCTCACCGGTGTGTCCCTGGCCCTCACCTGGGCGCTGGGCATGCGCGACGGCTTCGGCTTCTCCGCCGGCGCGGTCGACTTCCTGCTGAACCTCGGCATCGCGAACAACCCGTGGGGCCTGGCCGGCATCGGCCTCTGCTTCGCGGCGGTCTACTACTTCGTCTTCCGCTTCGCCATCACCAAGTGGAACCTGCCGACGCCGGGCCGCGAGTCCGACGAGGAGCTCGCCGAGCTCCAGAAGGCCGAGGCCAAGTAGCCCCGGGCCCTTCCGCCACGACGAAGCCCCCGCTCTCCCGGACAGGGAGGGCGGGGGCTTCGTCGTGACCGCGTCGGGGGTCGGGGGGGGTCAGACCTCGTAGACCGCGCCCGCGTACGCGAGGTCGACCTGGCCGTCGTAGACCGCGCGGGCGTCCGCGAGGTTCTGCGCGGGATCCGTCCACGGCGGGATGTGCGTCAGCACGAGCCGTCCGACCCGGCCGCCGCGCGCGTACTCGCCGGCCTCACGGCCGTTGAGGTGGACGTCCGGGACGCTCTCCTTGCCGTGCGTGAAGGAGGCCTCGCACAGGAAGAGGTCCGCGCCCTGCGCGAGCGCGCCCAGCTCCGGGGAGACTCCGGTGTCCCCGGAGTACACCAGCGAGCGGCCGCCGTGCTCGACGCGGATGCCGTACGACTCCACCGGGTGGTTGACCTTCTCGGTGCGGACCGTGAACGGGCCGATCTCGAAGCTGCCCGGCTTCAGGGTGCGGAAGTCGAAGACCTCGCTCATCGAACGCTCGTCGGGGACGTCCTCGTAGGCCGTGGTCAGGCGCTGCTCGGTGCCCTCGGGGCCGTAGACGGGGATGGTTCCGCAGCGGCCGCCCTCGTGCCGGTAGTAGCGGGCGACGAAGTACGCGCACATGTCGATGCAGTGGTCGGCGTGCAGATGGCTCAGGAAGATGGCGTCGAGGTCGTAGAGACCGCAGTGGCGCTGGAGGGCGCCGAGGGAGCCGTTGCCCATGTCGAGGAGCAGCCGGAAGCCGTCGGCCTCGACGAGATAGCTCGAACATGCCGAATCCGCGGACGGGAACGACCCCGAACAGCCGACGACGGTGAGCTTCATGGAGCGTGAACCTCCGTGGACGGTCCGTGGACGGAATGCGGGCCGTGCGTGGGTCGAGCGTAAGGCGCGAAACCTCAGGTCGCTCCTCCGCGGCAGGCCGTTGTGGGGGGAATCACCTGCGCTGTCACCCAGGGGAGCGACGAAGGGTACAGACGTTGCCGCGCCGGGGGCGCCCCGCGCGGCTACGGTCGGAATATGGACACCTCCTGGTGGCCCGCCGCGCTGGCGGCGGTCGCCGTGGCGGTGGTGGTGCTGATCCCGCGGCTCTCGCGGCAGGCCGTACGGACGGTGGCGCCGCCCCACGCGCCGGGTCCGGCGCCGCGCGTACGGGCCGGTGAGCTGTGGTGCCTGGCGGACGGCCGGCCCTGCCTGGTACTGGCCGTACGGGTCCACCGGGAGGAGGCGCGGGTCGCGTGGATCACCGGGAAGTACGACGACCGGCGGCCCGGGGTGATCCCGCTGCCGCCGGGCGCGGTGGCCGTCGGCGCGCACGGCCGGGGCGCCTTCCTGGAGGCGGACCGGCCGCAGGAGGTGTCGCTGTGGGAGTTCCGCCGACGGGTGGGGCTGCTGGACCCGACCGTGTGGGACGAGGTCGAGGGGCTCGCCGGGGGAGGCGGAGCGGGGTGAGCACGGTGATCCGGCTCCGGAGGGTGTACGAGGCCGCGGATCCGCAGGCCGACGGGGTACGGGTCCTCGTGGACCGGCTGTGGCCGCGGGGGCTGTCGAAGGAGGCGGCGGCGGTCGACGACTGGCCGCGGGCGCTCGCCCCGTCGACGGAGCTGCGGAAGTGGTTCCACGGCGGCGGCTCCCCGGAGGAGTTCCGGCGGCGGTACGAAGCGGAGCTGGCGGAGCCGGACGCGGTGGCGGAACTGGCCCGCCTGCGCGGCATGGCCGCGGTGGGGCCGGTCACCCTCCTGACCGCGGTCCGCGAGCCGGGCACGAGCCACGCCGCCGTCCTGGCGGAGCTCCTGGGCCAGCCCTTTTGACGCTGCGCCGGCCTCCGGCCGGCGGTGGCCGGGCGGGGCCGGTTCGGGTGGCCGGGCCCGTCTGTCGTCTGCGGACCGTTGCCGCTGCGCGGAGCGGGGTCCCCTACCCGCCCTTCCACCGTTCCCGCCTCACACGCCGGCGAGGCTGGGTGGGTGGGGTGTGGGCTCTACGCCCGGGCGCGCCTCACCACACGGCGCTCCGCGCCCGCGCCTCAAGCGCCGGCGAGGCTGGAGGTACCCACCGACCCCGGCACAATCCAGCCCCTCCGGCGATTGAGGAGCGGGGGTCCGGGGGCTGGCCCCCGGCAAACCACCCGCGCCCGCACAACCACGCCGGCTGCGCGGGGTGGGGCTAGGCCCAGAGTTGGCCCTGGAGGACTTCGATGGCTTCTTCCGTCGTCGCCGCCGTGTAGACGCCCGTCGACAGGTACTTCCAGCCGCCGTCGGCCACGACGAAGACGATGTCGGCCGTCTCGCCGGCGGCCACCGCCTTGCGGCCCACCCCGATCGCCGCGTGCAGCGCCGCGCCGGTGGAGACGCCCGCGAAGATGCCCTCCTCGCGGAGCAGGTCCCGCGTGCGGGTCACCGCGTCCGCGGAGCCCACCGAGAAGCGGGTCGTGAGGACCGAGGCGTCGTACAGCTCGGGGACGAAGCCCTCGTCGAGGTTGCGCAGGCCGTAGACGAGGTCGTCGTAGCGGGGTTCCGCCGCGACGATCTTCACGCCCGGGACGTGCTCGCGCAGGTAGCGGCCGACGCCCATCAGGGTGCCCGTGGTGCCGAGGCCCGCCACGAAGTGGGTGATGGAGGGGAGGTCCGTGAGGATCTCCGGGCCGGTCGTGGCGTAGTGGGCGCCCGCGTTGTCCGGGTTGCCGTACTGGTAGAGCATCACCCAGTCCGGGTGTTCCGCCGCCAGTTCCTTGGCCACCCGGACCGCGGTGTTCGAGCCGCCCGCCGTCGGCGACGAGACGATCTCGGCTCCCCACATCGCGAGAAGGTCGCGCCGCTCCTGCGAGGTGTTCTCCGGCATCACGCACACGATCTTGTAGCCCTTGAGCTTCGCGGCCATCGCGAGCGAGATGCCCGTGTTGCCGGAGGTGGGTTCCAGGATGGTGCAGCCGGGGTACAGGCGGCCGTCCTTCTCCGCCTGCTCGACCATGTGGAGCGCGGGGCGGTCCTTGATCGAGCCGGTCGGGTTGCGGTCCTCCAGCTTGGCCCAGATGCGGACGTCCGCCGAGGGCGACAGTCGCGGCAGGCGGACCAGCGGGGTGTTGCCGACCGCCGCGAGCGGGGAGTCGTAGCGCATTACTTCGAGCCGCCGGCCACGGCCGGGAGGATGGTGACGCTGTCGCCGTCCTTGAGGGCGGTGGAGATGCCGTCGAGGAAGCGGACGTCCTCGTCGTTGAGGTAGACGTTCACGAAGCGGCGCAGCTGGCCGGCGTCGACGATGCGCTCCTGGATGCCCTTGTGGCGGGTCTCCAGGTCCGCGAACAGGTCGGAGAGCGTCGCGCCCTCGCCGTTCACGGCCTTCTCGCCGTCGGTGTAGGTGCGGAGGATGGTCGGGATGCGGACCTCGATGGCCATGGCGGGCTCCAGTGTCGTGAAGGGCTGAGAAGCGGGGAGAAGGATGCGCGCGCGGTCGTGCGGCCCCCGCGCGGGAGGGCCGTGGTGCTCAGGCGGCGGGACAGATGGCGCTGGCGAGGCGGCACAGGTCGACGTGCAGCCGCGCCACCAGCAGCAGCCTGCCGGGCGTCTCGATGCTCACGTCGTGGGAAACCATGCGGTCATGTTAACGATTCCCGGTCCCCCGTTTGGAGTGTGATCCCGCATGGTGGACGGTTACCGCTCACATCGTGGTCAGTAGGCGGCCACGACCTGCACTTCTTCCTCCGTGATCACGCCGTCGACGATCCGGTAGGAGCGGAACTGGAACTCGCCGAGGCCGTCGGTGTCGGCCGTGGAGACCAGCACGTAGTGCGCGCCGGGCTCGTTCGCGTACGTGAGGTCCGTGCGCGAGGGGTAGGCCTCGGTCGCGGTGTGCGAGTGGTAGACGATCACGGGCTCCTCGTCCCGGTCGTCCATCTCGCGGTAGAGCTTCAGCAGATCCTTCGAGTCGAACTCGTAGAACGTGGGCGAGCGGGCCGCGTTGAGCATCGGGATGAACCGCTCGGGTCGGCCGGTGCCCGCCGGGCCGGCCACGACCCCGCACGCCTCGTCCGGGTGGTCCTTGCGGGCGTGCTCGACGATCTGGTCGTACAGGGCCTGGGTGAGGGTCAGCATGAGCGACAGGATAAGCAGACGGGCCCTCCCGTACCGAGGACTGGTACGGGAGGGCCCGAATGGTGGACACGGGGCCCGGGAGGGCGTGCTTCCCGGCCGTGGCAGGCGGCCGGGACCCACGGTTCCGGAGCGGGCAGGGGCTACGCCTGCTGCGAGGGCTCCGGGGTCTTGCCGGCCTTGTTGAAGGCCGCTCCGGCCGGGTTGCGGGCCTTGAGGACCAGGTAGGAGACGCCGAGGATCAGGCCCCACAGCGGGGCGCAGTACAGCGAGACGCGCGAGTCCTTGTCGACGCCCATCATCACGATGACCATGCCGATGAAGAGCAGGGCGAACCAGCTGGTCCACGGGGCGCCGGGGGCGCGGAACGCGGACTGCGGCAGCTCGCCGCGGTCGGCCTTGGCGCGGTAGCGGATCTGGCAGACCAGGATCATGATCCAGGCCCACATGCCGGAGATGGTGGCGAAGGAGACGACGTAGTCGAAGGCCTTGCCCGGGGCGACGTAGTTGATCCAGACGCCCACCAGCATCAGCGCGGCGGAGAAGGTGGTGCCGACGAGCGGGGTGCCGTTCTTCGTGAGCTTGGTGAAGAACTTCGGGCCCTGGCCGTTGAGCGCGAGGTCGCGCAGCATGCGGCCGGTGGAGTACATGCCCGAGTTGCAGGAGGACAGGGCGGCGGTCAGGACGACGAAGTTGACGATCGCGGCGCCGACGCCGAGGCCCATCTTCTCGAAGGCCAGCACGAAGGGGCTCTCGCCCGCCTTGAAGTTGGACCACGGGATGACCGACATGATCATGATGAGTGCGCCGACGTAGAAGACGGCGATGCGCCACGGCACGGTGTTGATGGCCTTGGGCAGGGTCTTCTCGGGGTCCTTGGACTCGCCGGCGGTGACGCCGACCAGCTCGACCGCGAGGAAGGCGAACATCACGATCTGCAGGGTCATCAGCGTCTCGCCGATGCCGTTGGGGAAGAAGCCGCGGTCGTTCCAGAGGTTGGAGACGGAGGCGGTGTCGGCGGCGTCGGAGAAGCCGATGGTGAGGATGCCGGCGCAGATCAGGATCATGCCGACGATGGCGGTGACCTTGACCATGGAGAACCAGAACTCCAGCTCACCGAAGAGCTTCACGGAGATCAGGTTCGCGGTGTAGAGGATGACCGTGAAGATCAGCGCGTACGCCCACTGCGGGAAGCTGTCGTGGGTCCAGTACGACATGTACTTGGCGGCCGCGGTGACCTCGGTGATGCCGGTGACCACCCAGAACAGCCAGTACGTCCAGCCGGTCGCGTATCCCCAGAACGGGCCCAGGAACTCGCGGGCGTAGTCCGAGAAGGAACCGGACACGGGGCGGTACATGAGCAGCTCGCCCAGGGCCCGCATGATGAAGAAGATGACCAGGCCCGCGATGGCGTAGGCCAGGATCAGGCTCGGGCCGGCCTTGGAGATCGCCTTGCCGGCGCCCAGGAACAGGCCGGTGCCGATGGCTCCGCCGATCGCGATCATCTGGATCTGGCGGGCGCCGAGTGCGCGGTGGTAGCCCTCGCCCTCGCCCTGCGCGCCCTCACCGGGCGTCTTGTCGTGCTGCTCGACCTGCACAGAGGTCATGTCTGGTGCGCCTTTCTCCACGCCGACCCGCGCCTTCATTGGCTGCGGATCGGGTCCTCGATCCCCCCGGATACGGATGGAGTTGCACGCCGGCGGTCAGCCGGTTCAAGCGAGCCGGGGGGACATGGGTGGCGCCCCGTCGGCGGTCGTGAAGATTTATCACGTGCTTACGGGTGAGTTGAGGGTGAAAATGTGGCCTGTGGCATAAAAAAATCGGGGCAAGGTGCCCCGAGATGGATCAGATCACCGCATGGCGGTGATCTGATCGTTATCCGGATTTGAGCGTCCGCTGAGCGAACGGAGCGCGAACGAAGTGGGGTCAGAGGGTCTCGATGAGGGTCTCCTGGAGTCCGCCGAGCCACAGGTACGCCATCACCATCGGCTTGCGCGGGTCGTCGTCCGGGAGCCGGAACAGCACCGAGCTCTCGTCGTCCTCGGTGATGTCGAGGCGGGCCGCGATCGTCAGGCGCAGGTCGTTGAGGGCGCCGAGCCAGCGCAGCGGCAGCTCGCCGGTCAGCTCCAGCAGCGCCGCGCCCTCGCCGGCCGGGTCGAGCCCGTCGAGGCTGCGGACGACGGCCAGCGCGTCCTCCCGCTTGCGGGTGCGCAGGTCGTTCTCGGTGAAGCGGCGGAACTCCGACGAGCGCGCCCGCAGCTCCTCCGGGTCCTCCTTCGGCCCCGCGCCGGGGCCTCCGTAGGCGTCGGGGAAGAGCCGGGCCAGCGCCGGGTCGGACGGCGGCTCGGTGGGCCCGTCGGAGGCGAAGAGCACGGCCAGCGGGTCGGCGTCCTCGGCGGGCTCGGGCTCGCCGGGACCGATCAGCTCCAGCAGCTGGACGGCCAGGGAACGCAGGATCGAGATCTCGATCTCGTCGAGGGCGACGGCGGCGCCGCCGCCCTTCAGGGGTTCGAACAACACGCCGCCCATCAGTTGCGGTCCTGCGAAAGGGTCGCCCACAGGCCGTAGCCGTGCATCGCCTGCACGTCCCGTTCCATCTCCTCGCGGGTGCCGCTCGAGACGACCGCCCGGCCCTTGTGGTGGACGTCCATCATCAGCTTGGTGGCCTTGTCCTTGGGGTACCCGAAGTACGCCTGGAACACGTACGTCACGTAGCTCATGAGGTTGACCGGGTCGTTGTGCACCAGGGTCACCCACGGGACGTCGGGTTCGGGGACCGCGAAGGTCTCTTCGGCCGATTCGGTGCGTTCGATCTCAATGGGAGCAACACTCACTTGTCCCATGCTGCCACTGGGACGGGCCGGTCGCACAAACGGGCCCCTACATCTCGTCACTTTGACGAGATGTGCGCTAGCATCCGTGTCATGAACCCTGCGGACCTGGGCCTGCCGGTGGACGTGCCGTCGACAGCGCTCTTCACGGACCATTACGAGCTCACGATGCTGCAGGCCGCCCTGGCCAACGGCACCGCCGACCGGCGCTCGGTCTTCGAGGTCTTCACCCGGCGGCTGCCCGAGGGCCGGCGCTACGGAGTGGTGGCGGGGACCGGCCGCGTGCTCGACGCGGTGGAGAACTTCCGTTTCGACGGAGCGGTGCTGGAGTTCCTGCGGGAACGGGCCGTCGTCGACATGCGGACGCTGGACTGGCTGGCCTCCTACCGCTTCTCGGGCGACATCTGGGGATACCCGGAAGGGGAGGTCTACTTCCCCGGATCGCCGATCCTGCGGGTCGAGGGCAGCTTCGCGGAGTGCGTGCTGCTGGAGACCGTGATCCTGTCGATCCTCAACCACGACTCGGCCATCGCGGCCGCCGCCTCCCGGATGGCCTCCGCGGCCGGCGGGCGCCCGCTGATCGAGATGGGCGCCCGGCGCACCCACGAACTCGCGGCCGTGGCGGCTTCGCGGGCCGCGTACGTGGGCGGCTTCACCTCCACCTCGGACCTCGCTGCCGGCTTCCGGTACGGCATCCCCACCGTCGGCACCAGCGCGCACGCCTTCACCCTGGTGCACGACAGCGAGCGCGACGCGTTCACCGCGCAGGTGGCCTCGCTCGGCCGGGGCACCACCCTGCTGGTGGACACGTACGACGTGGCCGAGGCGGTGCGCACCGCCGTCGAGGTGGCCGGCACCGACCTGGGAGCGGTCCGGATCGACTCCGGCGACCTGCTGCTGGTGGCCCACCGGGTGCGGCAGCAGCTGGACGAGCTGGGAGCCCGGGACACCCGGATCGTGGTCACCTCCGACCTCGACGAGTACGCCATCGCCTCGCTGGCGGCAGCGCCGGTGGACGCGTACGGGGTCGGGACGCAGCTGGTGACGGGCAGCGGGCACCCGACGTGCTCGATGGTCTACAAGCTGGTCGCCCGGGCCACCTCCGCCGACCCGAAGGCGGCGCTGGCACCGGTGGCGAAGAAGTCCTCGGGCGGCAAGACGTCCATCGGCGGCCGCAAGTGGGCGGCGCGGCGGCGGGACGCGGAGGGCATCGCGGAGGCGGAGGTCGTCGGGACCGGACCGGTGCCGGCGGCGCTGGCCGACGCGCAGCTGCTGGTCCAGCTGGTGAAGGGGGGCGAGGTGGTGGCCCGCGAGCCCCTGGAAGCCGCCCGCGACCGCCACCGCGCGGCCCGCGCCGCGCTCCCCCTCTCGGCGACGCAGCTCTCCCGCGGCGAGGCCGTACTCCCGACCGAGTACCAGTAGCCGGCGGGGCCGGCCCTCAGCCCCGCCGGCGTTCGAGGCGCGGGGTCCGGGGCGGAGCCCCAGTTTCGGGAAGGGGCGGGGTGGGGGAAGAGCCCCCGCAGGGCCCTGCTCACCATCCAACCGAAGGGCACGTCACATGCACCGCGCACTGATCGTCGTCGACGTACAGAACGACTTCTGCGAGGGCGGCAGCCTCGCGGTCACCGGCGGAGCCGACGTCGCCGCCGCGATCACCGAGCTGATCGGCCAGGCCACGGCCGGCTACCGGCACGTCGTCGCCACCCGCGACCACCACATCGACCCCGGTGCGCACTTCGCCCGCCCCCCGGCCGTGCCGGACTACGAGACGTCCTGGCCGGTGCACTGCGTCGCCGGGACCGAGGGCGTGGGCTTCCACCCGAACTTCGCCCCCGCCGTGGCCTCCGGCGCCGTCGCCGCCGTCTTCGACAAGGGCGCGTACGAGGCCGCGTACAGCGGGTTCGAGGGCGCCGACGAGAACGGCGCCGAGCTGGCCGCCTGGCTGCGCGAGCGGCACGTCACCGAGGTGGACGTGGTCGGCATCGCCACCGACCACTGCGTCAAGGCCACCGCCCTCGACTCGGCCCGCGCCGGTTTCACCACCCGCGTCCTGCTGGACCTGACGGCCGCCGTGGCCCCGGGCACCACCGTCAGGGCCCTGGAGGACCTCCGCGCCGCCGGGGTGACCCTGGTCGGCGGCGAGGCCCTCCAGGGCGGCCCTGGGGCGTCCTAGGGCCTAGACCGCCGTCCCGGGCCGCAGGAGGGCGCGGATCGGGTGCCAGAGCTCCGTCGCCCGGTCCGGGGCGCAGCGCCACAGGAGGCCGTCGGGGTGGTGGAGGACGGCGGTGACCTCGTCCGGGGTGGGGGGCTGGGCGTTGCCCCGCAGGTAGACGGCGCGCATGCCGAGGTTCCGCAGCCTGGTCAGGGCGCGGGCCCGGTTCGCGGCGTGCACCAGCACGCGGACATTTCCGCCCTCACCGGACGGCCTCGGCAGCGTGAGCGCGACCACCACGCTGCCGCCCGGCAATCTGACGAATCCTCCACCTGGCATGATCTTCAGCTCCCCCGTCAATAAGAAAACTCGCACCCGCATCTAAACGCGATCGGCCGCCGCCCGCTAGAGGGCGACGGCCGATCATGCTTTGACCTGCGGCTTTACCGAATTACTTGGTGGCGGGGCCGACCTCGACCGTCATTTCGAGACCGTCGTAGGTCTCCTTGGCGATCTTGATCTTGGTGTTGGTGTCAGTGACCTTCACCGAGCCGGTCGGGTTCTCGTCGTAGTAGTACTTGCCCTTGTGGTCGTCGAAGACCAGCTGGGCGGGCTTCGGCTTCAGGAAGAGCGCCTCACCGTTCTTGTGGAGGGTGAAGGCGTCCGTCGAGTACGCGCTGAACGGGGCGTCGTACGGCTGGATCTTGTTGCGCAGCAGGGTGCCGTCCGACCACTTCATCGGCTTGGCGTTCGCGTCGATCGGCAGGATCAGACCCGAACCGGGGTGCTGGCTGGTGTTGTTGTCCTTCTGGGAGGTGTCCCAGAGCCAGATCAGCAGACCGTCCTGGTACGGGTAGTGCTCCACCCAGCCCGGCTTGGTGTTGGCGAAGCCGAAGTTGTACGGGCCGACCTTGAGGGTCTTGTCGTACGAGACGTAACGGCGGTTCTCGGCCAGGTAGTACTGGGCGTACTCCTTGGTGAAACCGGCGCCCTGGCGGGAGAAGCCCTTGCCGGTCCAGCCGTTGTCGCCGTTCTCGGCGCCGTCGGTGAAGACGGTGGCACCGTCCGCGGTGATGTTGAGGGCGTCGGCGGTGAAGCCCTTGCCGCCCGCGCCGCCGTCCGTCTGGTAGCGGAAGCGGAGGTCGACCTTCTTGCCCGCGTAGGCGTCGAGCGGGAAGTTCAGGGACTTCCAGGCGCCGGAGACACCGGTCAGCGACGGGCTGCCGGAGGCGTCGGCCGGGATGGCCGCACCGTCGGCGGTGCCGGCGAGGGCGGTCCAGGTGGCGCCGCCGTCCGTGGACACCTCGGTGTAGAGGTAGTCGTAGTCGGCCTCGATGTCCCACCAGCCCTTGAGGGACAGCGCGGCGGACTGCTTGCCCGTCAGGTCGACGGTGCGGGTGAGGGTGTTCTTGAGGTCGTCACCCATGTTGCTCCACCACTGCGAGGAGCCCTCGGCGGGAGCGACGATCTCGGTGGTGACCTTCTTCTTGGGCAGCTCGACGACCAGCGCCTGCTTGTCCTTGGTGTTGTACTCCGAGACGCCCAGCTTGTGGGTGGACTTCGTCGCGGCCTTGGCCTTGTCGTAGTTCAGCCAGCCCAGCTGGAGCTTGTCCCAGGCGGTCATGTCGCCCGGGAGGTCGCCTATGGAGTCCTTGCCGTTGCCGAGCCAGGAGCCGGCCGACATCAGGGACCAGAAGCCGACCGAGTTCTCGCCGCCGCCGGAGGTGTCGTAGAGGTCCGGCAGACCGAGGTCGTGGCCGTACTCGTGCGCGAAGACGCCGAGGCCGCCGTTCTCCGGCTGCATCGTGTAGTCGCCGACCCAGATGCCGGTGTCGCCGATCTGGGTGCCGCCGGCCTTGTTCTGCGCCGGGCCGGTCTTGCCGACGTCGGTGCCGTAGGCGTACCAGCGGTGCGCCCACAGGGCGCTGGTGCCCTGCACGCCGCCGCCGGCCGACTCGTCCTCGCCCGCGTGGACGATCTGGAAGTGGTCGATGTAGCCGTCGGGCTCGTTGAAGTTGCCGTCGCCGTCGAAGTCGTTGCGGTCCCACTGGTCGTACTGCGCCAGCTGAGCCTTGATCTGGGCGTCGGTCTTGCCGGCCTTCTTCTGGGCCTCCGTCCACGCGGTGACGCCGTCCTTGACGGTGTCCCACACGTTGGAGCAGTTGGTCTGGCCGCACCAGTTCGAGCCGTAGCGGCCCTCGTTGTACGGGACCTTGACCCAGTCGGCGACCTCGCCCTCGACCGAGTAGCGGCCCGAGGAGGTCTTCTCGTAGTAGGTCTTCAGCGAGTCCTTGCCCTGGCCGGTACCGAAGTACAGGTCCTGGAAGTAGTCGCGGCTGAAGTCCTTGCGCCAGGCGGTGCTGTTGTTCGTCGCGCGGTCGGGCTGCGCGATCGTGTTGTGCAGCGGGCCGGCGGTGCCGCCGTACTTCGGGGCCGCGGGCTTGGGGCCCTCGGGGCCGTCCGGGTCGAACATGGTCGTGTTGTCGACCTGGTCGCCGAACTCGACGAGGATCGTGAAGATCTTGTCGGTCTTCTCGCGGCCGAGCTCGACGTACTTCTTGTCGTCGAGCTTGACGACCTTCGAGGCGCCGCGCTGCTCGACGTCCTTCTTGCCCTGGAGCACCTGCTCCAGGGCGGCCTTCTTCTGCTTGGCCTGCTGCTCGCTGAACGGGCCCTTGAGGTCGTGCTCGACGACCTTGGCAGGAGCGGTCGGGTCCTGCCGGTCGGAAGCGGGGGCCGTGGGGCCCCTGTCCTCTGCCTGGGCCGCGGTGACGCTGAAGAAGGTGGCGCTGACGGCGCAGGCACCCATGGTCACGGCGATCGCGGCGGCGCGCACGGCACGCCGCTTGACGGAGTTGCTGGTCACTTGATGTCGTTCCCCTCCCGCGGCCGCGACGAAGGACGGAACGTCTCCATAGGAGCGGGGGGTTCCGCGCGGCGCGCGTCTCAAGTGACGACATTTGACCGGAGAGTCTAAAGAAAAGACAGACCTTGACTTGTTCCTTACAACTGCACTATGCGGTCAGCGAGTTCCGCTATTCGGACGTTCCGTCGCCTTACGGGTCCATCCGGGGCGAAGAGTCCGTGTCGTTGGACGGACGGCGGGCCCGGCGAAGGCCATGACGTGACCCTGTGCGCCCCCCGTGCACCGGCACCGTGGGTGAGGTCACGCTTACTGCCCGCCGCGCCCGGGAATCCCCCGTAGAAGAGTCACTTGACGCGCGATCGGTTGAGCCGACTCCCCCTCCCCGCCTTGAGGACGGAAACCGACATGCCGCGTCCGACCGCCGCACAGCTCGCCTACGGCTCCGCCACCGTCATCGTGTCGACGATCGCCATGCTGCTGCTCTCGCAGACGAGCACCGGGCTCGGCGTCGCCGTCATCTCCGCCGCCGCGCTCGCCCTCGGGCTGCTGGTCGCCCTCACCGTGCCCGCCCCGCGCCGCCGCGGCAAGCACGCCGCCCGCCGCGCGGGCCGGTCCGCCGCGCCGGCGGCGGGTGCGGGTGCGGGTGCGGGTGCGGGTGCGGGTGCGGAATCGGGTGCCGAGGAGGCCAGGGTGCCCGAGCCCCGCACGTCCGCCGCCGAGCACCCCGTGCACCACTAGGCCGTCCGGCCGGGGTCCTGGAACGCCGGTGCGGGCGGTCTCCCGAGGGGAGGCCGCCCGCACGTGGACGCGTACGCGGGATCAGGTCGCCTTGACCACCACGGTCTTGGCCACCTTGTCGTGCAGGCCCTGCTTGTACGGCTTGTCCACGAGGATCGAGATGATCAGCACGATCGACCAGGGGACGAAGCTCCAGCAGCAGCAGAACAAGTTGGGTACCCAGAGCGTGGCGGCGCGGCCCAACGCGGCTCCGGAGGTCGGCACGCTCCCGTCGTTGAGCATCGCCACGCGCAGGTGGAACATCTTCTTGCCGAGGGTCTGACCACCCCTCCTGGTGAAGAACCAGTCGTAGGCGATGAAAAACACGATCGCGATCAGGACCGCCCACAGAGTGCGGTTCTCGGCCCACGCACGGGTGATGTCGGAAGCCTCTTCGGCACTGTCGCTCTCAAAGACCGCGTGCCAGTTGCCGGCCAGCCCACTCAGGATCGCGACAGGGATGAACACGATCAGCGCGTCGATGGCGCGGGCGGCGAGCCGCTGGCCGAAGTCGGCGAGCGGGGGCATCCCGGCGAGCGGATCGGGCATGCCGTAGCCGCCTCCCCCGCCGTACGGGTCACCGCCGCCGCCGTACGGGGGCGGAGGCGGAGGATAGCCGCCGCCACCCGGGGGCGGAGGCGGGGGCGGGGGGTAGCCGCCACCACCGGGGGGCGGGGGCGGCGGATAGCCGCCGCCGCTGGGGGGCGGCGGCGAGCCGTACGGCGAACCGCCCGACGGAGGCGTCGGTTCCTGGGGCTTCTTGAGGAACGGGTCGTCCTCGGGCGGCTGGCCCGGCGGCTGGTCGGTACTCATGGCCCGAGTCGAACCCGGGCCCGCACCCCTCGCAACGGGACGGCGTCCGTTCGGGGTACGGAGCGTTCTCCGGGAGCCCTGAGTGGCCGTCAGCGGGCCACGTAGGTCCCCGCGGCCCGGTCGTGCCAGGCCCTGCGGCGCGGGCGGTCCACGAGGCACCAGAGGCTGCCGGGCAGGCCGAGGAAGGCGTACACCAGCCAGCGGCGCAGGGCGGCGCCGAAGGACGGCGGGCGCATCGTGGCGGCGGCCAGGACGCGGATCCCGAGGATCTTCTTGCCCGGGGTGCGGCCCCAGCGGGCGGTGGGCAGCGCCTCGTAGAACACCCCGAAGAGCAGGACGGCGCCGAGTACGAGGCCCAGGGACCCGGCGGTGGTCGCGTCGAGGAGCCAGACGGTGGTGGTCCGCCCGCTCCCCCGGGCCGCGTCCACCTTGGCCTCCACGTGGGCCGTCACCCCGGGTACGAGGGGCAGCGCGGCGGCGACGGCGACCCCGGCCAGGACGAGGGAGTCCAGGGCCCGGGCCAGCAGCCGGCGGCCCAGGCCGGCGGGGCGGACGGCCCGCTCCGCCATCCGTTCGAAGACGGCGCGGGTGGCCTCGGCGCGGGTGCCGCGCGGCTGCGCCGGTTCCGGGGCGGGGTCGTCCGCCGGTCCGGCGGCGGCGGGGGCGGGGGCCACCGGCCGGGCGGGGACGGGCGCGGGGCTCCACAGCGCGTCGGCGGCCGCTTCGGACGCGGGCTCCGGGACGGCGGGGCGGGTCGGGGCGGCGACGGCCGCCGGGGCGAAGGAGCGGGCCGGGGCGGGCGCGGGAGCCGGGGCGGAGGACCGGGCGGGGGCGGGGGCGGGCGCCGGGACCGCCGAGGCGGCCGGGGCGGCCTCCGGCCAGGACGAGGTCAGCCCGGAACCGCTGCCACCGCTCCCCCCTGCGGCGTCGGGCCAGGCGGGCGGCCGGGCCGACAGGATCCCGACGCTCTCCGCCGGGGCGGCCGGGGCCCGCGCCGGGAGCCGCCGGGCGGCGGGCACGGCGGGAGCGGGAGGCACCGCGGGCACCGCGGGCGCTGCGGGCGCCGCGGGTGCGGCCGGTGCGGCGGCGGGTGCTGCGGCCGCGGCGGCGGTCCGGGCCAGGGAGATCCCCGACGGGCGGGCCTCGGCCGCGGCGACGTCCGGGTCGCCCCACGACACCCGGACGTCGCGGGGGCCGCCGAAGCCGGCCTGGTGCGCGGGGTCGGCCTGCCAGCCCCCCGCCTCCGGGACGTACCGGGGCTCGGGTTCGGGTTCCGGTTCCGGTTCGGGCAGCGCCTCGGTCACGGAGGTCTGGTCCAGGAACACCGGCCCCGTCTCGTCGGCGGGCGCGGCGGGGCGGCTCGTACCCGGGACCCAGGAGGCGCCGTTCCAGTACCGGACGTACCCGGGGATGGACGGATCGGGGTAGTAGCCCTCGCGGGCAGCGTGCTCGCCGTCACCAGGGGAGGCCGTCAATGTCCCCAACTCCGATCGTGGCTTGAGGCTTGTCAGGGGAGGACCCAAGGGGAGGACCATAGCCAAGAACCCCCTCCCGGCAGGTCCGGTAACGGGAGATTCCAAGCGTCTCGAATCAGCTCGGTGATCCCATGTCGGACGTGGTGTCCGGCGGTGGGATGCCCCACCGTGGAGGTGTGGCGTGGGCATGCAGGTGGAAGCCCGCGCCCAGTGCCGCTCCTCGTGGCCGGTGTCGGCTGGTGGGTGTGCTGATCGTCGTCACGTCCTGGTGCCGGTGGGCTGCGCGTGGCAGCCGGGTCCGGTCCGTGTGAGCGTGTCCCTCCGGACGCTTGCCCGCCGGACCCATGGGGCTGGTGGGGGAGGGTGCCCTGCGTCGCCTGGGCGCGGGGCGTGCTGTACGTCGCCGAGTCGAGCCGGTCTTGGACCGGTCCTCGCGGCTGGTCTTCGGCGCGGTTGGTGTGATGACCGCGCTCGCTTCGAGCTTGTCCACGACCGTGCGGATGGCCATGACGCCGGTGGTCCGGTCGATGACGGTCTTGGTCTGGTGGGTGAGGCCGCGGGATGCGATGCGCTGCCAGGCGCCCTGGTCGCGGTCGCCGCGCCAGGAGCAGTCGGGATTCGGGCAGACGGCCCACTTCCAGCCGGGGACGGTGGGCCGGTCGGGGGCTTTGCGGTGGCGCACCGGGGTGAGGCACCGGGGGCAGTGCTTGGATGTGTTGCGTGCCGGAACGGTGACCACGGCGATACCCGTCTCCGCGCCCACGTGCCGCATCCGCTCCACGATCTGCCCGCGTACCTGCTGGGAGAGACGGGTGTTCATGGTGCGGCCCATGCCACGGGCTTCCATGGAGCGGAGGTCCTCGACATAGATGACACTCGCACCTGCGGCGGTGGCCTGATCCACTGCCCAGCGGGCAGCGGCCCAGGCCAGTGCGTCATTGAGGTTCGCGCGGCGCTCGGAAACGTAACCGATCTCATCGCTCAGAACGGCGTGCTTGGCAGCCAGGGCATGCTGTTCGTCTCCGGTGGTGAGCCGCTGGTAGCGGCTGGCCTTGGCATGCAAGTACTCGCCCTGCCGTCGCAGCCGGTGCTGCTTGGCGAGAACCCCGGCCGACCGGAATGTCCCCCCGGCCCCGAGTGCGGTGATCCGCCCGTCCTCGTTCAACCGGGCGGACCCGGCGGACAGCAGGGTGTTCAGGCCCCAGTCCACACCGAGCGCGACCGTGTGTCCGCTGCGGGCCGTTCTGGGCGCCAGGTAGGTGTAGGCGAGATCGGCGCGGACGCAGCCCTGTTGCGGGCGCAGGGTGGGCAGGTGCAGCACTGCACCCGCCGGGATTGTGGGTGGCAGGGAGATGGGGCAGGACACCCACGTCCAGTCCTTGTACGACCGTGGGTCGGCCCGGGTGGGGAGCTGCAAGCGCAGCAGCGCACGGTCCGACTCGGTCTCGTGACGTTCGATGGTGGCCTGCTGCCCGTCACACGCCGACAGCGACAGCAACCGCGCCGCTCCGGGTGCGGCCTCCATCTCGAACAGATCGGCGGGCATCCGGTCGTGCTTCTTGGCGAATGCGGCGATCTGCCGGGTGCGGGAGTTGATGACGCCGGACGCAAGGTGCTGCCCGCCCGGCACCGCCGCACGCACCCGGTCCCACTCCCTGGGCGTGCGCTCGCCGGGATCGGCAGGCCAGGCCACGAGCACCCCGGAGGTCAGGTCGGCGCGCCACTTCGCCGACCGCAGCAAGCGTCCGGCCTGCTCCTGCGCCATGCGGACGATCCGGTCGTTGACGCGGATGCCTTCGGGCGGTGAGACGCGCCAGCCCAGACGACGCAGAGCCATCCACGCGTTGGACGGCAGCTTCCTGCCCCCGCCGTCCTCCCCAGAGGCCAGCGCATCCACATCGGGGGCGTTCCAGCGGTCGGCCAGCAGCTCGGCGACCATGGCAGCCACCAGACCGGCCGCCCAGCCGACCCGCTCCGCCAGCACGGAGACCGCCAGCAGCTCACCTGTCTCCTCGTCCACACCCGTCCGCAACAGACCACGAGCACAAGCAGTCCGAGCGGCCTGACCCACGGCCGGCGACACCTTGCGGCTCAACGCCCACCTCCCCTGCGGCCAGTGCTGTCATCCGACCAACGACACCACGCACGAAAGGTCACCCATTCGACCCACGAACCCGCACTCCAACCGATTGGTTTCGGTCAGCCGAAAGAATCCGGCCAACCTTGAAATCGGTGCCGGAAGTCGCGTCATACCCGGGCACAAGGGAGCTCTCTCCTGACGTGGGGCGCGATCCGCCCCCGCGCCGGAAGCGATACGCACCGAAGTGAGGCCGTCATGCACCACCCCGTCATCGAGCGCGAGCTGGAACTGAAGCTGGTCCTGTCCCCCGAGCGCAGCATCCCCGTGCCCGCCAAGCTCCTCTACCTCACCGACGACCCGTACGCCGTGCACGTCACCTTCCACAGCGGCTCCAGCACCCCGGTCAACTGGACCTTCGCCCGCGAGCTGCTCGTCGAGGGGGTGTTCCGCCCGTGCGGCCACGGAGACGTCCGGATCTGGCCCACGAAGATCGACAACAAGTCCGTGCTGTGCATGGCGCTCAGTTCCCCCGACGGTGACGCCCTGCTGGAGGCCCCGGCGGGCTCCGTGTCGGCCTGGCTGGAGCGAACCCTGCGCGTGGTCCCGCCGGGGACCGAGGCGGAGCGGCTCGGTCTGGACGCGGCGCTGGCCGAGCTGCTCACCCCGACCCCGGCCGACGAGCTGTGGCTGCGCGACCCGTGGCCCTCGGACGAGTCCGCGGACGGTGACCTGTGATGCGTGACGCCGAGAGGCCGGCGTCACCGGCCGGGCCCCCGAAGCACCTGTACACCCCGAAGACGAAGACGAGCACGACGATGAGCACCACCAGCACGACCACCACCACGCCCACCACGCCCACGACCGCGCCGACGGCCACCACGGCCCCGACGGCCCGGCCCGCCCCCTCAGAAGAGCTTGCCGGGGTTCAGCAGCCCGAGCGGGTCGAAGGCGTGCTTGACGTTGCGCTGCATCTCCAGCCCCACCGGCCCCAGTTCGCGGGCCAGCCATTCCTTCTTCAGCACCCCGACCCCGTGCTCCCCGGTGATGGTCCCGCCGAGGGCCAGGCCCAGGGCCATGATCTCGTCGAAGGACGCGCGCGCCCGCCGCGCCTCGTCCTCGTCCGCGGGGTCGAAGCAGACGACCGGGTGGGTGTTGCCGTCCCCGGCGTGCGCGCAGACGCCGATGAGCAGGTCGTGGTCCCGCGCGATGGCCGCGGTCCCGTCCAGCATCTCGGCGAGCCGCGACCGGGGTACGCAGACGTCGTCGATCATCGTCGCGGGGCGCAGCGCCTCCAGCGCGGTCAGGGACATCCGGCGGGCCTGGAGCAGCAGTTCCGACTCCGCCTCGTCCTCGGCGGGTACGACGGCGGTGGCGCCGGCGGCCGTGCACAGCTCGCCGACGGCCGCGAGCCCGGCGGCCGCGTCCGGGGTGTCGAAGGCGGCCAGCAGCAGCGCCTCCGTGCTGTCGGGCAGCCCCATCTTGCCGAGGGCGTTGACGGCGCGGACGGTGGTGCGGTCCATCAGCTCCAGCAGCGAGGGCGCCAGCCCCGCCTCCATGACGGCGCAGACTGCCTCGCAGGCGGCGGCGACGGAGGGGAACTCGGCGGCGAGCGCCAGCTGGCGGGGCGGCGCGGGCCGCAGCGCCAGTACGGCCTGGACGACCACGCCGAGGCTGCCCTCGGAGCCCACGAAGAGCCGGGTCAGGTCATATCCGGCGACCCCCTTGGCGGTACGCCGTCCCGTGCGCAGGAGCCGGCCGTCGGCCAGGACGACGTCGAGCCCGAGCACGTACTCGGCGGTGACCCCGTACTTGACGCAGCACAGGCCGCCGGAGGCGGTGCCGATGTTCCCGCCGATGGTGCACTGCTCCCAGCTGGAGGGGTCGGGCGGGTAGTACAGGCCCTGTTCGGCGACCGCTCGTGAGAGGACCGCGTTGACCACGCCCGGCTCGACGACCGCGATCCGGTCGACGGTGGAGATCTCCAGGATCCGGTCCATCCTGACGAGGGAGAGCACGATGCAGCCGTCGGAGGCGTTGGCGGCGCCGGACAGTCCCGTGCGGGCGCCCTGGGGGACCACGGGGACGCGGAGGGCGGTGGCGGTGCGCAGGACGTGCTGGACCTGCTCCACGGTCCGGGGCAGGACGACCACGGCCGGGGTGCCGGCGGCGCAGAAGCTGGCCATGTCGGTGCTGTAGGAGGCGGTCACCTGCGGGTCGGTGAGGAGGGCCTCGGGCGGCAGTCCTTCGCGGAGCCGCGCGAGGAGCCGTCCGTGGAGTTCGTGTGCCGTGGGGTGGTCCATGGGGCCAGGGTGGCACCCGGGGCCATCGGTGTGAACACGGCCGCGACCGGCTTCGGACACCTCCGCGAGCTCTTCATATTGACGCACAGTGAGCGCATGGACGGATTCGACGAGCAAGCGCAGCAGCCCGCGCCGCCCGTGACCTTCACCGGCCGCAAGACGGTCGTGGCGGCCGCGGTGGCGGTGGTCCTGATCGCCGGGGCCCTGCTGATCCGCCCGGCCCGTACGGGCGACGACGCGCGCCCGCCGGGCCCGAGCGAACGGGCCGCGTCCGCGGTGGGGCTGGGCGCTCCGGCGGCGGCGGTGGACCTGACGGCGCTGGTGGCGGACCGGGAGAAGTGGCTCGCGGGGCACGCGGACGACGACGCTTCGTGGGCGGTGCTCGGGTCGGCGTACCTGGAACAGGCGCGCCGGACGGCCGATTCGGGCTGGTACCCGAAGGCGGAGAAGGCCCTGAAACGGTCGCTGGAGGTCCGGCCCGTGGAGAAGGGCAACTTCGACGCGATGACGGGCATGGGCGCCCTCGCCAACGCCCGGCGGGACTTCGGCACCGGCCGCAAGTGGGGCGAGCTGGTACGGGCGCAGGCGCCGCGGCGCTGGACGGCGTACCCGGTGCTCGTGGACGCGTACACGGGCCTGGGCGACTACAAGGGCGCCCAGCGGGCCATGGACCGGCTGATGGAGCTCCGCCCGGGCCTGGCCGCATACCTGCGGGCCGCGCAGGTGTACCGGGACCGGGGCTGGCGCGAGGACGCGGTGGTCGCGCTGGAGCACGCGGCGGGCGCGGCGAAGGCCCCGGTGGAGAAGGCGTACGTGCTGTTCCGGCTCGGGGAGCTGTCGTTCGAGCGCGGGGAGACCTCGGAGGCGCTGCGCCAGTACGAGGCCGCGCTGCGGACGGACCCCGCGCAGGCCGAGGCGCTGGGCGGGCGGGCCCGTGCGCTGGCCGGGCTGGGCCGCGAGGGCGAGGCCGTACGGGACTACCGGCTGGCGCTGGGCCGGGCGGCCGAACCGCGCCTCGCGCTGGAGCTGGGCGAGCTGCTGGAGTCGCTGGGGCGGGAGGCGGAGGCGCGCGCCCCGTACGGGACGCTGGCGGCGCTGGCGGCGCGGGGCGGGCACGACGGGGTGGACGAGTCGGTGGTGCTCGGCCTGTACGAGGCGGACCACGGCGACGCGGGGTCGGCCGTACGGCGCCTGACGGCGGAGTGGGGCCGGCACAAGAACGTGCAGGTGGCCGACGCGCTGGGCTGGGCGCTGCACCGCACGGGGGACGACGCGGCGGCGCTGGAGTACGCGAAGAAGGCGACCGAACAGGGGCTGCGGAGCGCGGACTTCGCCTACCACCGGGCGGTGATCGAACGGGGTGTGGGCGACGAGGCGGGGGCCCGCCGCCACCTCCAGGAGGCGATGCGGACCAACCCGCGCTTCTCACCGGTGCGGGGGCCCCTCGCGAAGGAGGCCCTGGAGTCGGTCGGGCAGCCGCCGCCGGGCGGCCCGGAACACATGCAGCCGACCACGCCGTGGACCCCGCCGGACCTCCCGAAGCCCAACCCGAAGCCGAAGCCGAAACCGAAGCCGGCGAAGCCGGCCCCGGGTGGCAAATCCAGCCCCGCCGGCGTTTGAGGCGCGGGGGTCCGGGGGCGGAGCCCCCGGCAACGGCGCCGCACCGGCTCCCACCCAGCAGGGCGGGAGCCGGATGGCGGGACCGGACTACAGGTTGCCGCGCTTCTCCTGCTCGCGCTCGATCGCCTCGAACAGGGCCTTGAAGTTGCCCTTGCCGAAGCCCATGGAGCCGTGCCGCTCGATGATCTCGAAGAAGACCGTCGGGCGGTCCTGCACCGGCTTGGTGAAGATCTGCAGCAGGTAGCCGTCCTCGTCGCGGTCGGCCAGGATCTTCAGCTCGCGCAGCTCGTCGATCGGGACACGGGTGTCGCCGACCCACTCGCCGAGGGTGTCGTAGTAGGAGTCCGGGACGGACAGGAACTGGACGCCCGCCGCGCGCATGGTCCGCACGGTCGCGACGATGTCGTTCGAGGCGAGCGCGATGTGCTGGACGCCCGGCCCGTTGTAGAACTCCAGGTACTCGTCGATCTGCGACTTCTTCTTCGCGATCGCCGGCTCGTTGATCGGGAACTTGACCTTCTTGGTGCCGTCGGCGACGACCTTCGACATCAGCGCCGAGTACTCGGTCGCGATGTCGTCGCCCACGAACTCCTTCATGTTCGTGAAGCCCATGACCTTGTTGTAGAAGGCGACCCACTCGTTCATGCGGCCGAGCTCGACGTTGCCCACGCAGTGGTCGATGGCCTGGAAGGTGCGCTTGGCCGGCGGGGCCACCATCGGCTCGACGGCGACGTAGCCCGGCAGGTAGGGGCCGTCGTAGCCGCTGCGCTCGACCAGGGTGTGGCGGGTCTGGCCGTAGGTGGCGATGGCCGCCAGCACCACGGTGCCGTGCTCGTCCTTGACCTCGTACGGCTCGTCCAGCCCGCGCGCGCCCTGCTCCACCGCGTACGCGTACGCCGCCCGGACGTCGGGGACCTCGATGGCGAGGTCGATGACGCCGTCACCGTGCTCGGTGACGTGCTCGGCGAGGAAGCGGCCGTGGTCCGTCGTCGGCTTGATGACCGAGGTGAGGACGAAACGCGCGGAGCCGTTCGTGAGGACGTAGCTGGCGGTCTCGCGGCTGCCGTTCTCCGGTCCGGAGTAGGCGACGAGCTTCATGCCGAAGGCGGTCGAGTAGTAGTGCGCGGCCTGCTTGGCATTGCCGACGGCGAAGACGACCGCGTCCATGCCCTTCACCGGGAAGGGGTCTGCCTCACGCGCGGTGTGCGGGGTGGTGTCGAGGGTCTCAGTCATGAGCGCAGAGTCCCGCCCTTCCACAAGCTGCGCAATAGTTTCCATTTTGCCTGTACAGAATGCCCAGCACGGCCGCAGGATGACTGAGAGATCTGTGCAGTATGACCAGCTCGGGAGAGGGCACCCATGGGGATCGACGAACTCGACGGCCGGCTCATCGTCCTGCTCGCCCGCGAGCCCCGGATAGGGGTCCTGGAGGCCTCGCGGCGGCTCGGGGTGGCGCGCGGGACGGTGCAGGCGCGGCTGGACCGGCTCCAGTCGAACGGGGTGATCCGGGGCTTCGGGCCGCAGGTCGACCCGACGGCGCTGGGGTATCCGGTGACGGCCTTCGCCACCCTGGAGATCAAACAGGGGCAGGGTGCGGACGTACGGGCCCACCTGGACGGGGTGCCGGAGGTGCTGGAGCTGCACACCACGACCGGGCACGGGGACATGCTGTGCCGGCTGGTGGCGCGGTCGAACGCGGACCTCCAGCGGGTGATCGACCGGGTGGTCGGCTTCGAGGGGATCGTGCGGGCGTCGACGGCGATCGTGATGGAGAACCCGGTACCACTGCGGATCATCCCGCTGGTGGAGCAGGCGGCTTCGGACGACTGATCCGCCCCTCGCCGGAGTTCCAAAGAAGACGTTGCAAAGAAACCCTTGCATAGGAGTCTTTGCAACTCTACTGTTGAGCCATGCCCGAAAAGCCCGAGCCCAACGAGCCCACCCAGCCCGCCGAGCCGCCTCAGCACGCCGAGCCCAAGGTCCGCACGCTCGACGCCCGCGCCCTCCGGGGCCTCGCCCACCCCTTGCGGATGCGCCTGCTCGCCGCCCTGCGCCACGACGGCCCGGCCACCGCCTCCCAACTGGCGGAGCAGCTCGGCGAGTCCAGCGGAGCCACCAGCTACCACCTGCGCCAGCTCGCCGCGCACGGGTTCGTGGAGGACGCACCCGAGCACGGCAAGGGCCGCGAGCGCTGGTGGCGGGCCGCTCACGACGGCACGCAGTTCGACGAGTCGCTGATGTACGACGGCGACCCGGCCACGCGCGGCGCCGCCGACACCTTCCTGCACGAGATCGCGACGTTCCACACGCAGGAGGTGAGCACCTGGCTCGGCGACGCCCACAACTGGCCCCGGGAGTGGCGCCGCTCCTCGGAGCTCAGCGACTTCACGCTGCGCCTGACCGCCGACCAGGCCTTCGAACTGATGCGGAGGGTCGACGAGCTGGTCAACAGCTACCGCGATCTGCCGCCGGCCGAAGGCATGGAGACGGTACGCGTCCACACGCACGCCTTCCCCCGCCGCAGCCGCGCGTAGACGCTCGCCCAGGCCGCCACCCCACTTCCCAGAAGGAGTCCTGCCGTGCACACCTTCGACCACACCCTCACCCACGCCACCCGCACCGCCGAGCTCGCCGCCGAGGCCGCCGCCTGGCGCCTCGCCCGGGAGGCCGCCCCGGCCGCCCCCGTCCCCTCGCCCGCACTGGCCGCCCTGCGCAACCGGGCCGGGGAGGCCCTGGTCGCCGCCGGGATCCGGCTGATGCAGCCCGCCCACGTCCACGCCCGCGTCCGGCAGCACGCGGCATGACCCGTCGCCCGTTCGCGGCCGTCCTGGCCGCCAACACCATTTCCATAGCGGGAAGTTCACTCACCCTCATCGGCGTCCCGTGGTTCGTGCTCCAGACCACGGACAGCGCCGGCCGGGCCGGGGTCGTCGCCTTCTGCGCCACCCTGCCCGTGATCGTCGCCGCGCTCGTCGGCGGCCCCGTCATCGACCGGATCGGCCGCCGCCGGGTCTCCGCCGCCTCCGACGCGATCTGCGCCCTCTCCGTCGGCGCGATCCCCCTCCTGCACTACGCGGGCCTGCTGGAGTTCTGGATGCTGTGCGCGCTGATGGCCGTCAGCGGCCTCGTGCACACCCCGGGCCTGACCGCCCGCTACGTGCTGCTGCCCAACCTCGCCGAGCACGCCGGCACCACCGTCGCCCGCGCCGCGAGCCTCTACGACGGCGTCTCCCGCGGCGCCCGGATGATCGGGGCGGCCCTGGCCGGGCTGCTGATCGTGGTCTTCGGCGCCGAAGCCGCCCTGCTGCTGGACGCGGCCAGCTTCGCCGTCTCCGCGCTCCTCGTCGCCGCCTTCCTGCGCGGGGTGCCGGCCGCCGAACCCCAACCGGCCTCCGGCAAGATCTCGTTCGCCTCGTACCGGGCCGAACTGGGCGAAGGCTGGGCCTTCCTGACCCGCTCCCGGCTGCTGCTGGGCATCACCGTGATGGTGATGGCCACCAACGGGCTGGACCAGGGCTGGTCCGCGGTCCTGCTGCCCGTGCACGGCAACGAGGCCCTCGGCGGCCCCGCCTCCCTCGGCCTGATGGTGTCCCTCTTCGGCGGCTTCGCCCTGCTGGGCGCCCTGCTCTACGGGGCGTTCGGCGCCCGCTTCCCCCGCCGGGCGGTGTTCGCGGCGGCCTTCCTGCTCGCCGGCGCCCCCCGCTACGTGGTCGCCGCCGTCACCGACACCCCGCTGCCGCTCGCGGTGACCATGGCCCTGTCCGGGCTCGGCGTGGGGATGCTCAACCCGATCCTGACCACCGTCGTCTACGAGCGGGTCCCGGAGGAGCTGCGCAGCCGGGTCTCCAGCGTGAGCACGGCGGGCAGCGAGCTGGCGATGCCGATGGGCGGCCTCGCCGCCGGCCTGCTGGTCGACGCGTACGGGGCGACCGTGGCCCTCCTCCTCTTCGCCGGCATCTACCTCCTGACGACGCTGACCCCGCTGGCCTTCCCCGCCTGGCGCGACATGGACCGCCCCGGAACCCCGCCCGTCAGCAGGACGGAACCGGCTTCCCCTGGTTCAGGGCCCGCAGCGCGTCCACGGCACCCGTCAGCGAAGTGACGAACTCCGGTGCGGTAGACCGGTCCCATGCCAAGCTACTGGACATGCCTTCGTAGATGAACCACTGCTTTAACTGACGCTGCCGGCAACTACCACCATCAAGACACACTGAGATCCCGCCAAGTACATCTTGACGGGATCTCAGGTTTACAACTACGACTACTAGTGAACCGATCCAGGATATCGATTTAACGTCAGAGTCTCAGCGCCGTCCAGGATTCACGGAGGCTAGCCCTCGATGAGCTCATCGAGCCTATCTGTCGATTTCG
>NZ_JAPEMV010000015.1 GCF_026342355.1 Streptomyces sp. NBC_00249
CCGCGTCGGCGGCGCGGTTGGTCGCCGTGTTCAGGTACTGCTCGGCGGTCTGGTAGTAGGGGTCAGTCAGATTTGACGGCCGGGGGCGGGCAAGGTGGTCGGTCAGCTGCTGCAGGGAGGCGCAGGCGGACTTGGCAAACTCGCGCGCCGCCACCGTGGCCTTGGAGGGCGTCGAGCTGCAGGCCGCCAGGGAGAGCGTGGACGCCAACAGCAGGGGCAGGGGCAGTGACAGGCGAAGTATCAGCTGACGTCGACTAGTCATGGGTCAATCCTAGGTAGCATGACGGCCTGACCGCCCGGAAATCCGGTGGGCCCGCAGCCGCCGTCCCGCCCGGCCCACATCTGGGCCTTGTCTGCTCTGGCCTGCAACGCGGCCATCAACGACGGCACCGCTTCCGCCCACTCTCGCCTCAGCTTGTCGTTTATGGTCCGGCATCGAACGCGGGTCGAACTTGTTCGGAGTTTTCCCGGTTCACCAGCTGCGTGAGGGGCCGCGGGTCGATCCTGTGTTGAGCGACAGCGCAGTACGGAGGCCGGGATCGTGGGACTGGTCGAGCACAAGGTTGAGCGAGACCCGTTGACGGTGGTGACGGAGTTCCGCTCGGAGTTGTACGCCTGCCTGACTGCCCGGAGCGACGCCCTGTTCGAGTTGTGCGACGCGTTGCTGTGCACCGACGGTCCGGTCCGCACCCTCGTGGACCTTGCGCTCGCTCCCGAGCATCGGCGCGGGCACGGGGCCTTGTACTCGGGGATCAACCACGGTCGGATCAACGTCGCCCGGCTGCGGCGAGCACTGGTCGGTGTCCCGCTTCCCCGAGCCGGCGACGGTCGGCTGGTGCTGGCCTTGGACGTCTCCCCCTGGTTGCGGCCGGACGCCGATACTTCCTCGGACAGGTCTTTCTGTCATACCTTCGGTCGGGGTCTGGGCAAGCATCAGATGGTGCCCGGCTGGCCGTACTCGATCGTCGCCGCCCTGGAGACCGGCCGGACCTCATGGACCGCACTGCTGGACGTGATCCGGCTGGAGCCAGGTGCCGACTTGGCCGCGGTCACCGCCGACCAGATCCGCGACGTCGTCCAACGTCTCGTGGAGGCCAGCCAGTGGCGGGAGGGGGACCCGCAGGTCCTGGTCGTGCTGGACGCGGGCTACGACGCTCCCCGCATCGCCCACCTGGTGGCCGACCTGCCCGTGGAGGTGCTGGGCCGGCTCCGCTCGGACCGGGTGCTGCGCAAGCCCGTTCCGGTGCCGTGGATCTGCCCGCCGCAGGGCGGCCGCCCGCCCAAGCACGGCGGCGAGTTCGTCTTCGGCCGACCCGGGACCTGGGGAGAGGTCACCGCGGTGACCATCACCAACACCAACCGGTACGGGACCGCGACCGCGCAGGCATGGGATCGACTGCACCCCCGGCTGACCCGGAGGGCAGCATGGCTCCACCATGAGGGACCGTTGCCCATCATCGAGGGCACCGTAATCCGCCTGGCGGTCGAGAGGCTGCCCAGTGGCGGGGTGAACAAGCCCGTCTGGCTGTGGTGGTCGGGCATCGGCGCCGGCCCGGCCGACGTCGATCGGTGCTGGCAGGCGTTCTTGCGCCGCTTCGATGTGGAGCACACCTTTCGGCTGCTCAAGCAGACGCTCGGCTGGACCAGGCCGAAGCTGCGGGACTCGGCGGCGGCCGACCGCTGGACCTGGCTGGTCCTGGCCGCACACGCTCAGCTCCGCCTGGCTCGCCCTCTCGCACGTGACCTCCGACGCCCCTGGGAACGACCCTTGGAACCGAACAGGATCACCCCCGCCCGGGTCCGCCGAGGGTTCAGGAACCTGCACGCGAAGACGGGCACGCCAGCCGGTACACCAAAACCCACCCGCCCCGGCCCTGGTCGCCCGGTCGGGTCGAAGAACCGACAGCCCGCTACCCGCTACGACGTCGGGCGCGTCCTTGCCACCGGCAAGCCCTACATCCGGCCCGCCCACCACAAGGTCGGCACCAAACCCCGACGTGGCGGCAGCTCCGATGCGGATCAAAATGCCGAAGCGTCGAGTCCGACGATTGATACGGTCACTGGCTGGACCACAACAGCATCCAGACTTCCTGGACCCATCTGAGGAACGACCCCTGAGTTACCCATTTGAGACGGAAAACAGGACCAAGACCATCTGGGACCCAGCACTGCGAGTGGGCCAGATTTACGTGTCCATCGCGCATAGTGCCGGTCACCTGCTGGGACTGCCTACCGGAGTGACACCAAACGAACGCGGCGGTGCCGACGTCGACATCCAGACGTTCCAGGCATTCACACAGCGGGTCTACGACACCTGTTGCTCCACCAACAACTTCATCATGCACGACCTGATGCGTGGCATGTTGCTCGCCTCGATCGTGATGCTGGAGAACGGCGGCGGGACCATCACCCGCACTCCAGAGCGTGAAGCAGGCCTACTGGACAGCCACGACCTCTACAGACGCGGAATGTGGGCGGAGGACTGACGACCCCGTGAATGACACGGTGGCTCGCCGAAGAAACCTACGAGGGCCGCCATCCCCTACGCGCGACGGAAGTTAAACGACAAGGTCAACGCCCGCGCACCTCGGCGGGCTCGTCACCCGCGACGGTAGCAGCCAGCCACACGATCACATACTAAAACCCCGCGAAGCACCCCAGCGAGGCACCCGCACCGAGCATGCACCCACCCCAATCGGTCCAACTTTCTCGTCGCTAAACAGCGTTGGTCCAACTTCGGTGGCAATCCGTCCAACTTCGCTGTCACAGGTCAGCGTTGCAGTCGCCGGTGCCGCGTCACCGCTTCGAGTTGCTTGTTCCTCACCGGCCCCGGGGAGCCTTGCCGGGAAGCACGCACCCCTGTGGTCCCCGTCGGCTATACCGGATCGGGGCCGACTGCCCTGCTCGCCGTAGGAGAAGGAGCCCACCGCCTCATGACCGACGCCGCGAACACCCCTCCGACCACCCGTGCTGCCCGTGTGCTCACGACCGTCGCCGTCGTCATCGCCGTTGCCTACATGGGCTTATGGGCCTTCATCTCCGTCCCTCAGCTCACGGAGTTCCTCGGCGGCCGGGACATCGACTACCCGGTGTTCCTGGCCATCGCGGCCGTGGCCGGCCCCGCCCTGTTCTGGGCGTACATCGGTCTCGGCTTCGGACTCACCGTAGTGGGATGGGCGGCCGGGATCGCCCTCACCGGCATCCTCACCAGCCTCACATACGGATACACCCATGCCCCCCGCGAGTGATCCGCCGGACAGCCAGATCCTTGCCCGGGTCCGGCAGCGCCACAAGGACGTCCACGACAGGCTCCTCCGCGGTGACAACCTCAGTGCCATCAGCCGCGATCTCCGCCGCGACCGCAAGACGGTCCGCCGTTACGCGAGCATCGAACTCGACGACCTCCTGGCCTCCGCGCGCGACCGCCGGCCCGAAATCCTCGCGCGGTTCAAGCCCTACATCCAGCGGCGATACCGAACAGGAGGGACCAATGCGGCCCAACTCTTCAGAGAAGTGCGTGAGCAGGGGTACTCGGGCAGCAAGATCTCCGTCCGCAAGTACGTCGCAACCCTGCGAGCCGGCACCGCCATCGACGAACCCGTGCTCGTCCCGAGCCCGCGCCAGATCACCAGCTGGATCATGCTCCGTCCTGAGACCCTGAACAGCCGTGAAAGCACCCAACTCGACCGCGTCCTGGAATCTTGTCCCGATCTGAGAACCGCCCGCGAGCTCGCACACGCCTTCAACGCCATCGCCCGCGACCGGCGGGGCTCCGAACTCGCCCAATGGATGGCTCGGGCCCTGGCTGATGGCCCCAAGCAGATCCAGTCCTTCGCCACGTTCCTCCAGCACGACTGGGACGCGGTCGTCAACGGCCTCAGCCTGCCCTGGAGCTCCGGTGTCGTCGAGGGCCAGGTAACACGCATCAAACTCATCAAACGCAGGTCATACGGGCGAGCATCATTCCCCCTCCTGCGGACCCTTGTCCTCGCCCAACTACCTTGATCGTCCTTACGCATCGAAGTCGCTGTCATCACGCTGGGCTGACCTGCGCGGATCTGATTGGGCGAAAACCGTGCGGCAGGGGCGGGCTTGTTGCCTCATCCCGCAAATGGATCTTCGAGCGTGGGGATACACGGAGACAGCAACAGTTCGGTGTGTTGGGTGACGGTTCCGCGAGCCAGCCTCAAGACCCGGACCTCGTTCTCATGTGCTGGGTCTTCGTCATCGCGCAGGTGGAGGAGGCCGTATGAGCCCGGGGCGGTCGTGCCGACCCGGCTGAACAAGTCGAGGATCTCGGGTGAGGTGCGGTGGTTGGAGAAGCCTCCGATGTGGATGAAGGGTTCGCCGTTCATCCATCGCAGGTCGAGAAGGTATGGGCTGGCGATCCCGTCGATGTAGTGCCGAAGACTCTCAACGATCTCGGTGAGCCGGGTTGGGTCATCGTCGTCTGTGGCGCTCTCGCGGATCGTGATCCAGCCGTGGTATTCGAACATGACGGGAGCCTATCGGCGTGTTTAGTAGCGGGCCGACGTAGTGCAGGGACGGGTCAGTGATCGTCACGAAATGTGGACCACAGCCAGATTGGAGATGCACCATCAGAGCGCTGGGCCACATCGGGCGTTGGCCCGGTGCGCCGGGATCCCGGCGAGCCCGGCGTCCGGGCCCGGATCTACGCCGACGTCCTGCGCCCGGGACGGGACGGCCCATGAGGGAGTCTGGGCAAGCCATGTACGAAGGGCTTGCCCAGGGTCGCCTACGGCTTGCCCAGGCTCCTCGGCCTCCACCTCCCACAGGGGATGCGCCCGCCCGGTGCCGTAGCAGTGGCAGTGGCAGTGGCAGTGGCAGTGGCAGCACAGTCCATCGCCGGAAGTGGCGTGCGCGTCGATGGTGTCGACGGCATTACGCAGGAGCTGGGTGAGGCCGAGCACGTGACCGCTGTGGAGGGCGAGCTGGTGGCGCTTGCCGGCCATGATCTCCAACGCGGTCCCGGGCGGCGCGGCAGCCCCCAGCTCGTAGGTGGAGGTGTTGCCGCGGGTGAGGGCGGTGATCAGTTTGTGGAGGTGGCCCATCGTCTCCCCTCCGGAGAGTTCCACTCGCGCGGTGAAGGCAATGTCACCGGGCCGGGTGAGAGAGGAACGCGTCGGGGCGGTCGTGGGGTGGGATGTTGCCGACGGGATCGGCGTGGGCTCCATGGAGGGAGGCGAGGGCGTGCCACATGTCTCCCGGAAACGTCGGCATGAGCCTGGCGTTGTCGTGATGGTGTCGTCTCATGACTCCGTCGTACGGCCCCCAAGGAGGCGTCGGCCGGCTCCGGACCGTCGTGTCCCAGACGGTGCGGCCACGACCTGGGAAGGCGTCCCGTCCTGCGGCCCGGACGCTGGGCAAGCCCTCCGTGACGAGGGCTTGCCCAGCTGGACCGTGACCGGTCAGCGGGCCGAGCGTGACCGATCCGTCGCCCGCGATCGATCAAACAGCACGTCAGCGCCGTGACCGGTCCGTGCAACTCCCGAACGGCCGGTGACCGGTCATCGGTCACCGGCCAGCCACGGCCTCGCCCGGAGATCCGCAGCTAGAGACCATGATCATTCTCAGCGCCAACGGCTTACCAGTCCCAAGGCTGGAGAACATCCGGGAGTCCCCCCTCGAAGGGCTCGACGCGGCGGCCCGCAAGGGCAAGCACGGCGGCCGGCCGCCCGTCATCACCGACGACATGCTGCACACCGTGCTCCGGCGCCGCGCGAACGGCGAGTCGGTCGAGCAGATCCAGCCCGACCTGCACCCCCACCGGCAAACGCAAGGGCCAGGCCCCCAGGATCGCGAGCACCTACCGCGCGCTCGCCTAGCACCAAAACAGGGCACCACGTGACGACTGAACCTGTCACGGGACACGCAGCGTTCGCGCAGGTCAGAAAGCTGACCCGTCGGCGATGCGCGGTCAAATCGGGGTTCGGTCGGGTGGTCCGAAAGCGCCGCAAGCGGACTGTTTGTGGAGGTCAGGTGGTGTGGCCAACCGTGATGCTCAGACTGGCCAAGTAGGACTCTCAGTCACAGTTCCCCTGGCCGGGTTCGGGAAGCGGGACACTGGCCGTCATGTGGATGGGGTTCGACAAGAAGGAAGCCAAGGCCACGGCGGAGGGCGCGATCCCGTGGCTCGCGCCCACGGGCAAGCTCACCGTGGAGGCGCTGCGCAAGCTGGACCGGCCGCTGCTCGCGTGGGCGCCGGAGGGGGAGGCATACCGGTTCGACTCGGCCGCCTACTACTCCGAGTGCGCCGACGAGCCGGGCGGGCTGTCCCCGCTGGAGAAGAAGGTCGCGGCACTGCCCCCGCGGCCGGAGTGGACGATGGAGCGGATCTGGACTCCAGACGAGGACTCCAGCGAGGAACACCACACCGCGTACCACAAGGCCAGCGTCACGATCGGAGGCCGTCTCCTGCACCCCCGGGACCTGGACTCCTACGCCGCCTTCGCCTACGAGTACGCCGGCCTCGACGACGAGGACGCGGACGACGACCCCGAGCTGGACGAAGACGACCTGGGCCAGCCCCGCGTCACCGGCGATCTGGAGGCGGCTCTCGCCTGGGCGGCCGCCGGCGTCTGCGTCCTGCAGCAGTCCCTGCCCCACCCGTTCCGCGACGTCCTGCGCTACGCCGACACCGACAACCGCCCCGCCCACCGGGTCTTCTTCGCGACGACACCACGACTACAAGCTCAGTAACAAAGCACTACTAGGGCAAGCAGGGCAGTTGATGAGAATCTCTGAAATCGGGTCAGCGGCTGCTGGTGATGAGCGTGAAGTCGGCGGCCGCCGTGTCGGTCAGGGTGGTGCAGACCAGCACGCTGTAGCGGCGCGCCACGAAGGGGCCGGCCGGGATCGGCTCGCGGGCAATGACCAGGGTGCTGGTGCCGGTCACGAGGAGGCTCAGTTCTGCGCGGCGGCGCGGGCGGCCTGCTGCCGGCTCCAGGGCAGGGGCAGGCCGTCGTCGGCCTCGCGGGGCACCACGTGGGCGTGGAGATGTTCCTCGCGGTTCGCATGTCTCACGAGACGTGGACTTCCGGTCGTGGGGCGGGGTGTGGTGCACCCGTTTCGGGGCACCCAGGGAAGTCGTCAGCCTGCGTCTGAGCAGCCCGCCGGGAGAGGGGTTTCCCGTGCTGTCGGTGATCGTTTCCCAGTCATCTGTCGGCGCCGGGCAGTCTGTCGGGTGAGGAGGCGGGTGGCTGCTGCCCCAGCAGGCGCAGCGCGAGGAGCCCTCCGATGCCGGGAATGAAGACACACCCCTTGGTTCCCGGCCGCGCGAGGGCGGGAGTGAGGAAGACGGCGACGATAGTGGCCAGATAGGCCGTGCCGTGGAGCAGACCGCCCAGCGACGTGATCACCCCGGTGTGCACGGTGGACAGGTTGAGCAGCAAGAGCGTGAGGGATCCGGCTTCAACTGCGGCCGCGATGCGTAGGGTTCGCATGCTGATCAGGCTCCCGTCGTGGAGCCGGGGCGGACGATCATCAGGACGACGACGGCTGCCCACAGCAAGTTGAACATCCCCGTGGTCATGGAGAGGCGCGCCGCCGCCGACCGCAGCTCCGGCATGGCGTTCGTGGCCACGCCGGTGCCTGTCCCTCCTGCGCCGGATGCATCCGCGGGTTGGGCGAGCAGTCGGGCCTGCCCGGGCAGGACCACCGTGAGCAGCAGGGCCGCGGCGGCAGCCGTGAGCGCGATCGACGTCAGCAGCCAGGCATCGGTCAGGACGCCCATCCGGGCGCCGGTGGCGACGCCGAGGACCGGGACGGCGATGCCGACGACCGTGTACCCGCGGCAGATCTTGTGCAGGAACGCGGTGATCTGGCCGTTGGCCTCCGGTGCGTCACTGCTGGCCGACAGCCTGGCGTAGCGGGGGAACATCGAGGCTGCGACGGTGATCGGCCCGATCGCCAGGATCGCGGCCAGGACGTGCAGCGAGAGCAGCAGCTTGGTCACAGGGATCCTTTCATGGATTGGCTGCCAATAGATTGGCTACCGATCTATAAGTAGCACAGGGAGAGTCACTTAGGTAGGCTGCCTGACCATGAAGACGGATGCGGTACGCGGCCACCTGGACGGACTGCTGCTGTCCGTACTGGAATCCGGCCCCCTGCACGGCTACGCGATCATCACTGCGGTCGAGGAGCGCAGCGGGGGCGTACTAGAGCTGCGCAAGGGCACCATTTATCCCGCCCTCAACCGGCTCGAGCGGATCGGACTGCTGAGCAGCGCATGGGAGTCGGTGGGCGAACGACGTCGGCGCTGCTACGAACTCACCGACGCCGGACGGCGCAGCCTGGCCGCCGAGCGGACCCACTGGCGGGAGTTCATCGCAGCGATCGGCTCGGTGCTGGAACCCGCGCCGGCCCCCGGACACGCCGCGTGAAGGCGCCCGAGACCCGTGCCGACGACCCCATCGAAGCCCACCTCGCGGACCTGACGGCCACCCTGCACGGCCCGGCCCGACTCAAGACCCAGATGGTGGACGAACTGCGCGAAGGCCTCCTGGACACCGCGCGGGAACTGTCGCCCGATGCCGAACCCGACCGGGACGCCGCCCGCCAAGCCATCTGCCAGTTCGGCACCGTGGCCGAGCTCGCGCCCAGCTTTCAGCATGAACTGACCATCACCCAGGCCCGTCACACCGCGCGCACCGTCATGCTGATCATCCCGTGCGTGCTGGTGTGCTGGTACCTGGTCGAGCTCGCCACCCGGGCGGCGGACCGCCGGCTGCCGGACCCGCTCCAGGTGGCCGCAGCCCACCTCGGCGGCCTCGCAGCGCTCACCGCGTTGCTCGCGGCCGTGTGCCTCTCCGTCACCGGCACACTGGCCCGCCGACTGCCCCTCCCGCAACGACTGCCGCTCGTGGTCGCCTGGACGGGAACCACCGCGGCAGTCGCCCTCGGGCTGAGCGCGCTGACCCTCATCACTGCCGCGGTACTGGCCACCAACTGGCCACTGACCGCGGCCGCCTGTCTGATCACCATCGCCCTCCACGCGCGCATCGCCGCTTCTGCACGCGCGTGCCGCCGCTGCGCCCGCCTCCCTGTCACCGCCCCCTGACGAACGGGAGGCCGCGGAGCCCGCGCCCTGAGCGACGTATGTGTCGACCGAGCCGATCGCGTCCTCGGGGATGTAGAGGGTGCGGGCCTTGCCGTATTTGGCGCAGGCTTGAACCGTGAACTGGGAACCACGTCGGAGCCCGCGCGGTTGCGGCGTGGTGCCCAGCCGCGAAAGGTCCGGTCGACCTGGGAGTCCGGCCGTTGCCCGCCCAGGCCGACGTCGCGGAAGTAGCGGTACTGATCCAGCAGCCCAGACTCCTTGCCCCAGGCCGACAAGCCGATGGGCCGTTCCTGCAACAGGGTCCGGACCCTCTTGAAGGCCACCAGATCCGACTCGGTGGCCGCCAGAACATCGCGGCTGCGGCCCTCTGTCGGCGACGGGTGAAAAGTGGACCGTTGGCGTCGGATGAAAGTTGACCCCCATCGAGGGCCTGACTCGTTGAGTCAGGTCGGGAGGATGGGTGATCAGCGTGGAGGACTGGGCGGAGATCCGGCGGCTGCATAGGGCCGAGGAGATGCCGATCCGGGCGATCGCGAGGAAGTTGGGGATCTCGCGGAACACGGTCCGCAGGGCGGTGGCCGATGACGAGCCGCCGAAGTACCAGCGGGCGGCGAAGGGCTCGGTCGTCGATGCGGTCGAGCCGCAGATCCGTGAACTGCTCGAACAGTGGCCGGACATCCCGTCGACCGTGATTGCCGAGCGGATTGGCTGGCAGCGGGGCATGACCGTTCTCAAGGACAGGGTCCGTGATCTGCGGCCGGCTTACCGGCCCGTCGATCCGGCGTCGCGGACGGTCTATGAGCCGGGCGATCTGGCCCAGTGTGATCTGTGGTTCCCGGCCACGGAGGTCCCGCTCGGGTTCGGGCAGAGCGGTCATCCGCCGGTGCTGGTGATGGTGGCCGGCTATTCGCGGTGGATCACGGCCCGGATGCTGCCCTCGAGGAACGCAGCCGATTTGATCGCCGGGCACTGGCGGCTGCTGACCGACCTCGGCGCCGTCCCCAGGGCCCTGGTCTGGGACAACGAGGGGGCGGTGGGCTCGTGGCGGGCGGGAGGACCGCGGCTGACGGATGACTTCGCAGCGTTCGCAGGCCTGCTGGGCATCAAGTTCGTCCTCTGCAAGCCCCGTGATCCGGAATCGAAGGGGCTGGTCGAGCGGGCAAACGGTTACCTGGAGACCTCGTTCCTGCCCGGCCGGGTCTTCGCCAGCCCCGCGGACTTCAACATTCAGCTGGCGGACTGGCTCAGCAAAGCCAACCGGCGGATCCACCGAACATTGCAGGCGAGGCCGTCGGACCGGCTGGAAGCCGACCGCTCACGCATGCTCCAGCTGCCGCCGATCTCGCCGCCGGGCTGGTGGAAGGCGTCCCTGCGGCTGCCGCGGGACCACTACGTCCGCCTCGACACCTGCGACTACTCGGTCCACCCGCTGGCCATCGGCCGCCGGGTCGAGGTCGCCGCCGACCTGGACCAGGTCCTTGTGACCTGCGACGGCGTCGAAGTCGCCCGCCATGCCCGCTGCTGGGCCCGCCACCAAACCCTCACCGACCCCGACCATGCGGCGGCCGCGGCGGCGGCCCGAAAGGCGGCCGCTGGCAGGAAGCCCGTGCCGGCGCAGAACACCGACGTCGAAGAACGGTCGCTGGATTCCTATGACCGGATCTTCGGTGTCATCGACGGCGGACTGACCACAGGCGAAGGAGCGGCGTGATGACCAGCGGAAACGACACGAAGACCACGGCGAACGGCCGCGACGTCACCTCGGAGATCGCCTATCTCACCAGGGCCTTGAAGGCCCCTGCCCTGCGGGACTCGGTCGGCCGGCTCGCCGAGCGAGCCCGCTCGGAGGGCTGGACCCACGAGGAATACCTTGCGGCCTGCCTGCAGCGGGAGGTCGCTGCCCGCGACTCGCACGGCGCCGAAAGTCGTATCCGGGCGGCCCGGTTTCCCTCCAGGAAGTCGCTCGAGGACTTCGACTTCGACCACCAGCGGTCGGTGAAACGAGAGTCGATCTCCCACCTCGGGACGCTCGATTTCGTCGTCGGGAAGGAGAACGTGATCTTCCTGGGGCCGCCCGGGACCGGCAAGACTCACCTCGCGACCGGTCTCGGGATCCGGGCCTGCCAGGCCGGGCACCGCGTCGCGTTCGCCACCGCCGCCCAGTGGGTCGCCCGCCTCGCCGACGCCCACCAGGCCGGCAAACTCGCCGACGAACTCACCCGGCTCGGCCGGATTCCCCTGATCGTCGTGGACGAGGTCGGCTACATCCCGTTCGAACCCGAGGCCGCGAATCTGTTCTTCCAGTTCATCTCAGGCCGCTACGAACACGCCTCCGTGATCGTCACCAGCAACAAGCCCTTCGGACGCTGGGGAGAGGTCTTCGGCGACGACACCGTCGCCGCCGCGATGATCGACCGCCTCGTCCACCACGCCGAAGTGATCTCCCTCAAGGGCGACAGCTACCGCATGCGCGGCCGCGACCTCGGCCGGGTTCCACCCGCCAACACCGGGGAATGAACAACATCAACTGACGGACCGGGGGTCAATCTTCAACCGGCCAGGGTGGGTCACGATTCACCCGCCGCCGACAGACGCTTCCGCCGGTCGCACCTGGTCCCCGTCCCCGAGGTCGACAACCTGGCCGATCTGAACCTCAGGATCGAGCAGATCGAGGCAGCAGAGGACACCCGGCACATCGACAACCGGCCCACCTCGGTGGGCTTCGACTTCGAGTACGAGGCTCCGCTGCTGGCGCCCCTGCCCTACGAGGACTTCGACGTCGGGCTCACGCTGACGCCGAAGGTCGACAAGACCTCCCGGATCACGGTCCGCCTGAACAAGTACTCGGTGCCGGCCCGGTTCATCGGCGAGAACATCCGCATCTCGCTGCGGGCGGATGAGATTTGGGTCTTCGACCGGCACGAGATCGTCGTCCGTCACGAGCGGCTGGCCGGCCGCTACGGGTTCCGTGACCTGCTGGATCACTACCTGGAGATCCTTCGGCACAAGCCCGGCGCCCTGGAGAACTCCACCGGGCTGGCCGCGGCCCGCGAGAGCGGGATGTTCACCCCCGTCCACGACGCGTTCTGGGCGGCCGCCCGCGAGAGCCGAGGCCGCGCGGAAGGCACCCGGGCCCTGATCGAGGTCCTGCTGCTGCACCGCAGGATGCCTCACGAGGCCGTGGTCGCCGGGATGAACGCAGTCCTGGAGGCCGGGTCGGTCTCCCCGGACCTGGTCGCGATCGAGGCCCGCAAGGCCCTCGCGGCCGCCGGCGGGCCCCCGCCGGTCGTCATCGCCCCACCCGCGGACGCTCCGGTCATCGCCGGCCCCGCTGACCAGGACACCGAATCCGCCCGGGTCATCTCGCTGCCCGCGCGGCGTCCTGCCCTCCCGCCGGACACCCGGCCGGAGCCCTCGCTGGCTGCCTACGGCCAGTTGCTCTCTATCCAACCGAAAGGCTCAGCATGACGCAGAGCACCACCCCCGCTTCCGCAACTCCGGGGCGGTGGGGCTCCTTCGGCCTGCCCGCTCAGCGCGGCGCCGACCCGTCGGCCGCGATCGACGCGGCCTGCCGGAACCTGGGCCTGGCCACGATCCGCGACCGCTGGGAGGAGTTCGCCGCCCAGGCACTACGCGAGCACGCCTCCTACGCGGACTTCCTGGCCGACCTCCTCGAGAGCGAGTTCCACGACCGCGACGAGCGCCGCAAGCTCCGCCGGGTCAAGGAAGCCGGCTTCCCACGGAACAAGCGGATCGAGGACTTCGACTTCTCCAAGAACTCCAACATCTCCCAGGAGGTGATCAACACCCTCACCCAGCCAGGCTGGGTCCACGCCGGGAACCCGCTCTGCCTGATCGGTGACTCGGGCACGGGCAAGTCCCATCTGCTGATCGGCCTGGGCACCGCGATCGCAGAGGCCGGCGGCCGGGTCCGCTACACAACCGCCGCGAATCTGGTCAACGAGCTGGCCGAGGCCGCCGGGGACAAGCAGCTGGGCCGCACGATCAAGAAGTACGGGCGGGTGGACCTGCTCTGTCTCGACGAGCTCGGCTACGTCAAACTCGACCGCCACGGCGCCGAACTGCTCTTCCAGATTTTCACCGAGCGCGAGGAACGGCACGCGATCGCGATCGCTTCGAACAGGCCGTTCACCGAGTGGGACCAGACCTTCACCGACAAGCGGCTCTGCCAGGCCATCGTCGACAGGCTCACGTTCGAAGCCCACATCATCGAGACGGGCACCCAGTCGTTCCGTCTCGCCAGCACCACCGCCAAGCGGCAGGCCGCTGCGGCCTGATCCATCCGCAGACCGAACCGTCGACGGGCGGGCGCCCATAAAGGTGCCCGCCCGTTCGCATGCCTGTCAGGGGACGCGCCCGGGCGGGCTCCGTGAACCACACGCTATCGGTCCCCAACAAGCTTCTCTTGCACCTTGCTTGCTCCGCCCCAGGACAGCCCGGAAACGTCACCCGATCGAGGGGTGGGGCCACTTCAATCCGTTCCTCCAGGACACCACCAGACCCGTTCACCCACACGGCCCAAAAGTGGGGCCACCCCAGACCGGGCGGATTCCAGCAACCGTCGCAACAGCTGGTCACTCGACTGTTGCGATGAGCCTACTGAAGTGGTGGTTGGGTGTCTGCCAGCCGAGGGTCTTGCGCGGTCGGTCGTTCAGCTCGGCGGCGACGGTGGCGAGGTCGGCTGCGGTGTGGACGGAGAGGTCGGTGCCCTTCGGGAAGTACTCGCGCAGGAGACCGTTCGTGTTCTCGTTCGTCGGTCGTTGCCAGGGGCTGGCGGGATCGCAGAAGAACACCGGGACTCGAGTCGCGAGGGTGAACTCGTCGTGGCGGCCCATCTCGCTGCCCTGATCCCATGTCAGTGATCGCGCGAGCGAGAGGGGAAGGTCCTCGAAGGTGCGGACGAGCGCGTCGCGGACGTGTTCGGCGCCGCGGCCGTCGGGGAGGTGGACGAGCTTGACGTAGCGGGTGGTGCGGTCAACCAGGGTGCCGATGGCGGACCGGTTGTCCTTGCCGACGATCAAGTCACCCTCCCAGTGGCCGGGGACTGTGCGGTCAGCAGCTTCCGCTGGCCGTTCGCTGATGGTCAGGCCGGCCGTCCTGAACCGGGTGACACGCTGGTCGGGGCGGCGGCGCTTGCGCCGGTGCTTGCGGCGGGTCCGCAGCTGGCCGGGAGCGCGGTCCAGGCCGCCGCGATGGGGCAGGTAGATCGCCTGGTAGATGGTTTCCGGGGACAGATGCCGTCCCGGCTGGCCAGGGAACGCGGCTGGCAGCACGCGGCTGATCTGTTCCGGACTCCATCGCTTGCCCAGGTGCAGCTGGACGAACTCCTTCAGCTCCGGATCACGGCGGAGTTTGCCTTCTTTGGACCGGGCCCGGCGGGCCACGGCCCGGCGCTGGGCCCGGAAGGGCTGGTAGGTGCCGGTGACGGGGTTGCTGTTGCGGTGCAGCTCGCGGCTGATCGTGGAAGGGCTACGGCTCAGCCGACGGGCTATCGACCGCAGCGAGTGCCCCGCGCAGAGCAGGTCAGCTATCTGGACACGCTCGTCCTCGGACAGGAAGCGTTCGGAAACCGCCTCCTTCTTCTCAGCGATCGGGGCGTAGACGTAGTCGGGGCCCGTCTCGTTCTTCACCGTCCGTCCATAGGTCCACCGGTTGCCCGTCTTGCGGTTGACACCGACCTCCCGGCACGCGGCCGAGTTACTCATCCCTTGCGCCATGAGCCGAAGGTATCGATCACGCTTGTCGGCCAGAGCAGCAGATCCAGGCTGTCTAACTCCTCGACGCTTCCTCGTCATTGCAACACCTTCGGGGTCTTGTGTTGCGACGAGATCTAGAACTCACCCCGTCCACTGGGGCCAAAACAACCCGTCGAAAACAGCATGAAGATCGCAGTCCTCGGTACCGGCGGCGGAGGCCGCGCGCACGCCGCCAAGCTCGCGGAACTCGGCCACGACGTCGTCGTCGGCACTCGCGACCCCAAGATCACGATTGGCCGCACCGAGCCCGATTCCATGGGCACCCCGCCGTTCGGGCAGTGGCTCGCCGGCCACCCCGGCATCGAGCTCATGACCTTCGGCGACGCGGCACGGGCAGCAGACCTCGTCATCAACGGCATCGACGGCGCCAACGCGGTACGGGAACTCACCGCGATCAGCGAGCACCTGGTCGGCAAGACCCTGATGGACTACGCCGTCCCGTTCGTCTACAACCCGGAGCGCGAGCACCCCTGGCCCACCCCGTGGGGTGTGATGCCCGCCCTGGACCCGGTGGACTCCGACAGCCTGGGCGAGCGCATCCAGCGTGCCCTGCCCGCTACGAAGGTAGTCAAGGCCTGCGTCACCCAGGAGCAGGAGACGGCCGTCGCCCCCAAGACCATCGGCGGCGGTGAGCACACAATGTTCATCGCCGGCGAGGACCCCGACGCCAAGGAACAGGTCGCCGAGCTGCTGCGGGCATACGGCTGGCAGGACGTCCTCGACCTCGGGCCGATTGTCTCCGCCCGGGGCATGGAGATGTACGCCCACATGCACAGCGCCATCCAGTTCGCGCTTGGTGGCGCCCGCTTCGGCATCAAGGTCATCCGCTGACCGGATGGCACCCGCTGAGCACGCCTGAGGCCCTGCTCTCGACTGTGGTCTCGCGCGGCTGGTGCGGCCGTTCGCGGGTGGCGGCGGGCTTGACGACCACGTACTCCCCGGGGTGATCGATCGTGGCGGCGAGTTCCCCGGCGGGCACCGTGCCATCCCTCCCATATAGGACAGCCAGTGCCCTATATCCCTGCCAGCCTTGTTCTGCACGACTTCGCAAGGCAGGGAAAGGCCCCCCGACGGGGCATGGTCGGCCGTGGCAGGCCCGCCCCGCTGACCGGCGATGATTGATGCGTGCGGGCTGGACAGTGGCGTCCGGCGGGTTCTCGGGGGTGGGGCAGTGATCGAGGTCGGGCAGCAGGGCGCGTTCAGTGTGAACAGTGTCGGCGTGGAGCGCCGACCGTTCCCCTTGAGTTTCAGCGTCCGCGAGACCGAGGGGCTGTGGCGGGTGACCGCCGGCGCGGCTCAGGCGGGCGAGCTGGTCGACCTGCTCGTGTCCGTGGCGAACGACAAGGTTGCAGTGGTCTCGCTGGAGACCAACTCCTACCTGGACGAGAATTGGCACCCGCTACAGCCCGCGCTGATCGCGGCCGAGCTCGGCGTGCCGTGCACGGTCCACCCCCTCGGCTCGCGGGCGTCTGGCACGCACGGACTCGCGGAGGAATTCCTGGTGATGGACCGGGACCTCTTGCCCCGTCTCCTCGACGGCACCTGGTCGCCGTACGAGCTGACTCTGATCGACGTGCCCGCCGACGTGACCCCGGAGCAGCTCGACGATCTCGCCCTCGTGCTCGGCACGACCGGCGGCGACGAGCCGCTCCTGAGCCGCCTGGCAGACTCCAGGATCTGGTTCTCGGGCCACGACGACTGCTACGTATCGCTGGAAACCCGCGACCCCGCCCTGCCGGCCGCCGTCCTGGCGCGGCTGCTGACCCTGCTGGCCGGCTCCGCCCTCGCCGAACTCACCGAGGAACCCCTCTCTCGCGTGCCCGAGCCCAGGCCCTGGCTGCCCGAGCAGCTGATCGCCACTGCACCCCACTGGATCGGAGCCCTGGGCAAAGTCACCGAGGATCTGGTCACCATCGGGCTGGCTGCCCTGCCCGACCCGTGGCGGCTGGGCGTCTCCTTCCCTCAGCAGGCCGACCTCACCGCGACGCTCGACATACGTCACGGCACCTGGCGGATCACGTCTGCGAGGTAAAACGCGGGACCAACACCGCGAACTTCAGGCCGAGTTGACCACCAACCTCGCCACATATACGCAGACCACACCAACGAGCCGAAACGCAGAAAGCAACACCATGAATCGCTGCGAGCCCTTAGAGGTCCTTTTATCCCGCAATCTAGAGATTTGATGCGATTCTTGAGGCGGTCGGCTGCGGTGCGGTAGTGACCATTGATGGAGTCGGTGTCTGTGGGGTGTGTGAGGTGGCTTGTGGGGCGGGCTGGTTCTTGTGCCTGTCTCATCCCAGGAAGTCCGGCCGTGGATGGCCCGCGTGCTTCCAATGTCGCAGCCGTGCGCCTGGGCGCATTCGGTCCGCGGCGGTACGCCGGAATCATGACAACGCGACGTCCGTATCCGAGTGATCTGTCCGATGCGCGCTGGGAGTTGATCGAGCCGGTCCTCGCGGCCTGGCGTTTCGAGCGCCGTGGCCGGGCTCTGGACTTTGGCCGGCCTCCGCGGCATGACCTGCGCGAGATCATGAACGCGATCCTCTATGTGGACCGCACCGGATGCCAGTGGGCCTACCTCCCGCATGACTTCCCGCCGCACCAGAGCGTCTACGGCTGCTTCGCCAGATGGGCTGACGAGGGCGTGTTCGCCCAGCTCAACGGCTTGCTCAGGCAGCTTTTGCGGGAGAAGGAAGGGCGGAATGCCGAGCCGTCTGCGTGTGTGATCGACGCTCAGAGCGTCAAGACCTCCACCAGCGTTCCTGCCGCCAGCCAGGGCATCGACATGGAAATCACCGCACGCAAGCCCGGGACCAAGGGTTTCACCCCCATACCCAAGCGGTGGGCAGTCGAGAGGACCTACGGCTGGCTCATGCTCCACCGCCGCCTGGCCCGCGACTACGAAACCCTGCCCACCCGCTCCGAAGCCATCATCCACATCGCGATGACCGACCTCATGGCCCGCCTCACCGGCGAGAACACCATCTCCTGGCGCGAACCGACACACCAGACCAAACGGCCGATCACGGGATAAAACAGCGGGATAAAACGACCTCTTAGGAGGGGGAGGAGTCACGATGCAGGTCCGCCTCGCCCTCGCCCTCGCCGGCTCCTTCGCCGACCCCGACCGCGCCAACGAGTTCGCACTCGCCCACCAGCTCCTCGACGGCCTCGGCCAACGCTCCAACACACTCCTTGCCCAGGTCGTCGCCCTGATCAAGGGCGCCGGGCCAGTGGCGTCACCGACCGCGCCCAGAGCCTGAACGCCGGATCTTCTTGTCGAGCGCTTCGACCTTCTGGTCCAGGTTGCCGATCTGGAGGCGCACTGCGGTGAGGTCGGACTTGATGATCCCGAACTCGCGGTCGTGCTGTGCCGCGACACCGGGTCAGCACCGAGTTCCGGCGCACCGGAGCCCGCCCGACCTTGCCCCGTCGGGGTGGCCGCGTGTCCCCGGCCCCTGCGGGCGGGTGGGGCACCGTCATCCACGAACCGGCTGCAGAGGGGGCGTACGCGGGGCGCGGAGGGCTGCGGTGTGCACCTCGCGCGCCCCGTACGACCCTGGTGCCATATATGAGGGGCTGCGTAGGGTTGGCCCCGCCGGAAGGGGGCCGTCCGGCGCGAGACGTGCAACCCGGGGGTGGGGTCGTGAGCCGATCGCAGGCGGAGCCGCAGTGGGTGGAGGAGGACCTCCTCCGGGAGATCGCCCGTGAGGTGGTGGAGAAGGTGGCACCGCACGAGGTGGTCCTCTTCCCCTACGAGAGCGCAGCCTACTTCGAGGATCCTCGCAAGGCACTGAAGGCGGCACGTAAGCGGGCGGCCGCGAAACCGAAGGACGAGCCGTTCGGCTTCGGGGGCGGCGAGCTGGTTTCCATCGTGACCCCCATCGTGCTGGAGATGCTCGACGCCGCGCTGGTCGCTGTGGGCGCGCACCTGATGGTGACCGGGGTGGAGCGGAGCGCCGGCCCGGTGCGCGCCGGGGTACGACGCATGCTGCGGCGTCCGGCCCCGGCGGCAGCGGAGGAGGGGCCTGCCGACGTAGGGGAGGCCGAAGAGGCGGCCCCGGCGGTCGGGGCCGCGCCTGCCCCCGAGGCTGCTGCGGTGGAGGGACCCGTTCGGCCCGCCGGGACGGCGGAGGAGCTGCCTCCCGCCCTCAGGGCGGCCCTGTGGCAGAAGGTGTACGAGCACGCCCTGAGTTTCGGCATCGACGAGGGCGGATCCCGACTGCTGGCCGACGCGGTGCTCGGCGGCCTTACGGGCCCCACCTCCTAGCGGGTCCGCCCACGAGCGCTCCGGGGTCCGCGATGCCGACGCCTGTCACTCCGACGATTCCCCCACCCGCGGCCGCACCGGATCCCTCCGGAGTGCCCGCGGGGACGACGTTCCGGTTCCTTCTGCTGATCTCCGCGCTCCTGGGCGCGTCCGTCTTCGTCTACAACACCGTGTACCTCGCCTTCGCCCCCGGCGCCGATCGCGCGCAGGCGGCCTACGAACAGTGCTCCGCGGCGGCGGGCCGGACCGGGGAGGACGGCCGGACCGTCGACTACCTGGGCTCCTTCCTCACCTGCACCGCGGAGGTCGAGCGTACGAAGGCTCCCTGGGTCGTGGCCGGGGTCGTCCTTCTCCTGGCCCTCGCGGGGCTGCTGTACTGGGCCGAGCCCAGGGTGCAGGTCCGCAAGCACGGCCTGGTCGCCTTCGCTCCGGGGGACGCCGAAGGCGCGGCCCTCGTACGCCTCCTGCACGAGTTGGTCGCCGAGGCGGGTCTGCGCCGGCCACCCCGGTTCTTCCTGCGCCGGTCCTGGGGGTCGGTCACGGCCCGCGCGTTCGGGCGCGCGGGCTGGTACGCCGTGGTCCTCGACGCGGGACTCGTCATGCAGTTCCGTCCGGACCCCGCGCGACTGCGTGCGCTGGTCCTGCATGAGCTCGCGCACCTGCGCAACAGGGACACCGATATCGCGTGCCTCACTCGGTCGTTGAACTGGGCCTTCCTGCCCCTGGGGGTACTCCCTCTCGCTGTCGGCCTGATCGGGATCGCGCCCGGGGACGCGCTGGGCGTGGGGCTGCGGGCAGCGGTCCTGCTGGGCCTCGTCCTGCTGACCTCCCAGGCCGTGCTGCGGTCCCGGGAACACGGCGCGGACGTGCGCGCCGCGTCGTGGAGCGGTGTCCGCCAGGACCTTCTTGCCGCGATTGCGGTGGCGGTGGACATCCGCCGTCCGTGGTGGAAGGGACCGCGCAACTTCCACCCCACCAAGGAACAGCGGATCCACCTCGTGCACCACCCGGACCAGCTGTTCCGTATCGGGTTCTGGGAGTGCTGCGCGGCCGGACTGGCCGCCATGAGCGCCGGCAGCGGCTTCCTGATCCTGTGGTGGCTGACGGTCCACGAGGCGGACCCGCTGCAGAGCCGGTGGGCGGCCGCGCTCGTCGTCTCGCCCGCTGTCGCGGCCGTTGTCGGGCTCGGGGCGTGGCGTACGGCGGCCCGGTCCGACGGCACCGTCCGGGAGATCATGCTCCCCGCACTCGGCCTCACGGTGGGCCTCGTACTTGGCAGGGCCCTGGCCGTGAACAGCGGGATGGAGACGGACTCGTCCTGGCCGTTCTCCTCCGGGGATCCGGCAGCCCTCCTGCCGGCGTTGTCCCTTGCCGCCGTGCTGGTCCTGTTCACGTGGTGGGCGACCCAGGTCGCGGTCGCCTGGGGAGCTCCGGCCGGTGCGGCCGCTCCTCGGCGCACGCGGTGGGCGGTGGGCTGGGTGGCCGCCTCTTTGATCCTGTCGGTCACGATCGCTTTGTGGACGGTCCTGACCGACACGGCGGACTGGCTCACCACCATCGGGGAGGGGGTGAGCGCCGACCACCGTGCCGTGGCGCAGGTGGCGCCAGCGGGGCCGTACTGGCTCTGGTCAGCCGTTCACCACCCGCTGCTGCTGCGTTTCGCGCAGTGGACACCGCTGGCCCTGGCGCTCGTCACGGTGTGGGCGGTGCCGCTCGCCGCCCGCTTGCGGGCCGCACCGCGGCAGACGCGGGCGGCCGGGAGCGTGGCGGACACCCGGACGGGGGTCTGGAGCGACTGGCCGTTCGTGGTCACCCTGGCCTGCCTGGCCGCCACCGCGGCCTTCATCGGCGGCACGCTCGTCTCCCGGCTCCTGATCCACTCCGGCATCCCCGAGAGGACCCGTACGATGGACGGTTTCCTGCACGCCTTCACCCACGGAAACCTCGTCGCCGCCATGCTCCTCCAGGGCCTCGTCGCCCTCGCCACGGCGGCCCTGCTCGTACGGCGGCACGGCAGCACGGCCGCGCTCTACGGCCTCATGGCGGCCTTCCTGACCGGGTGTCTGGTCACGGCGGTGTTCTTCGGTGGCGTCCTGGCCGCCGGCTGCGTCGACGCGCTCGCGCTGCGCCCCGCCGAATGCGGCGGGATCGCGCTGCCCTTCGTACGCAACACCCTGCTGCGGATCCTCCTCGGTGGCACGGCCTGCTCGCTGATCGCGCTCACGGCAGGGGCCGTTGCTCTGTCCGTACGCCGCCGACTCCGGCGGACGTCTCGGCCGCAACCAGCGGCGGAGGCGTTGGCGCACGGGATGGTGTACGAGGGCAGGCTCACCGCACGACGGGTCGGCCTGTCGGCGCTGCTCCTGGCCGGAAGCGTGGCGCTGTTCGCGTGCACCACGGACCCGACCGACCGGCCCGTCGGCCCGCCGATGGGCGGGATCGAAGAAGTCCGTTCCGCCTGCCGGCAATACGACGAACTGCTGGGCTCGCTCGACGCGCTCACGACAGCAGAGGTGCACACTCGGCTGGACGAGGCGAGTCAGCTGGCCGTCCGGGGCCGGGAGCCGGCGCTCGCACTCGCCTTCACGGAGCACTTCCGAGCCGCTCTCGAAGGCGATGCAGCGGCATTCGAGGCTCATGGGGAGCGGATCGAGCAGCGCTGTGCCACTGCCGGGGTCGTTCTGGTGAACCTTCCCTGAACGGGCCACGACGCGGCGCTCGCCCAGAGGGACACCCGCACGTTCGCATCAGTCGCCGCCGGTCTGCCGCACATAGCTCACTCCGTCGAGCACGAGATTCTCGAACGTATAGCCGTACCCGGCGTCGAATTCACTGACCGACCACCGCGCATACCGGATCGGTCCGCCCGACACGTAGAGAACCATGGAGGAATTGCCGACGACTGCCGGGCCGGTCAGGACCCGGCGGTTGTTGTAGTGGAGAACGACATTTCCGTCGGCCGTGAAGATGATCCGGGCGAGCTGGGCCTTGTCCGGATTGTCTCCGTCCCACTCGCCGATGAGCGCGGGAGGTACGGAGCCCCGGGGCAGAACCGGAGGAGCTGGAGGGGGCGTTGGAAGAGGCGTTGGAGTGGGCGGAGGCACGCCGGGGGATGTCCGGGGATCGGGGGTCGGCTCGGGTCGGCGACCGGTCTCGTGCGGGTCGCCCGTCGGCGTGAACTACTCGGGATCCACGCCCTGATTCGGTTCACCGCACCCGGTCGTAAGCGCGGCCACGCAGATCGCTGCGACTGCGGCCCGCTTGAACAGCATTCCCATGAACATCAATGCCCCCAGTTTTCGTTTGGGTTGGTGCAGCATTGCGCGAAGGAGAGCGGAGAGTCCCTGGGAGCGTACTCCCGTCAGAATTCGTGAGGAATGCCTTTATCGCGACGATGCCCTTGGGTTCGTCTGGCCGCGGATCCGTTGCCCACGGGCCGGGCGGGCCGGGCGGGCTGGGCGGGCTGGTGTGACCGGGGAGCCAGCGGGCAGAGCCCCGGTCCGCCGTTCTGGCTCCCCCCGTGACCCCAACTGGCCTGCCGCGACGCGCGAGAAGAGACTGGCCGCTCTACCAGCTGGCCGACAAGGCCGGCAGCGCCCGCCCCCGTACCCGCGCCCTCCAGCGCGTCGCCCCCCAGACCCAGCCCCTGCTGGACAACCTCACCGACACCCCGGCGCTGGTCCTGGGCCGCCATATGAGCGTCCTCGCGTTGGCTTTGTACACGAGTAGCGTCCTCGTGAACAAAGCCAGCCCCATCAGGCGAGGGCGTCGCCGAGCAGCCGGCGCGGCGCGCCCTCCAGGTGTTGGTGGAGCAGCTGGGCGCGGGAGTGCACCAGGCCGCTCCGGTAGGCGGGCGGTAGCCGGTCGTAGACGGCGGCGGCCATCGCGGCCGCCGCGCCTGGATCTCCGTCGACCCGCAGGCAGGCGGCGGTGTCCATGGCGATCAGGGCGCGGGTCATGACCGATGGCGAGACCGTGAGGGCCAGGGCGTCGTCCTGTGCCCGGTATGCGGCGCGGGTGTCGCCGAGCAGCGTGTACGCCTGGGAGAGGTGCACCGCGTGCTTCTGGGGCGGGTACCCGAACCAAGTGTCCGCCGCCTCCGGGCCGTCGAGCTGTTCGGCCAGGGTGCGGACGTCGTCCACCGCCCGCCGTGCGCCGGGGACGTCGCCGACGGCGGCCAGGGCGCGGGCGTGGACGGCGGCCGCCAGGCCGGAGATCCCGGCGGCCGTGCGCGCCAGGTCGGTGCGGTCCCGTGCGGGGTGGGGCCGGCGCAGGACGGTGGCGAGGAGCGCCAGGTCCTCACGCATCTCGCCTAGGACCGTGTCGGGGGCCCGCCCGTTGTAGCCGCCCCGGTGCCGCTCGAAGGCGCCCTCCAGGTAGGCGAGATCCCCGGCGCCGTCGGCGTCCAAGCCGGTGTCGATGCCCTCCCGGGCCTGCGCGATGCCGGGCAGCACGGCGAACCCCGCCGTGGCCGCCGCGAGGGTGAACAGCTTGCGTCGCTTCACGTCGTCGTCCTTCCTCTGCTGCCTGCGATGCCTCCGGGTGTTGTCCAGGGCCTGGTCCAGCTGCTCGTCGGTCACGCCGTAGACGGTGCGGATCGCCGTACGCCAGACCGGAGTCGGTAACCGCTTCTCGGTCTCCCAGCGCTTCAGGTTCTCGACCGTGCACACGAGACCGGCGGCGGTCATGAGCTTGGCCTGCTGCTCGCGGGTCCGGTCCGCCCGCTCCCTGATGGTGCGCAACAGCTCGCCGATTCCGGGGCAAGGGCGACGGCAACGACTGATCGCCGACCGTGACCACCGCGATTGACGCGGCGGTCCGTAGCCTCGGCGGGGACTTCCTCGCCGGGGCTTTCGGCCGCTCCTTCCAGCACTGGTCACAGGCCGCCGCAGGGCTGCGGGGCCTGTTCACTTGGGACGACCTGAACGACCTGGTGGCCCGCCACCGCCTGGACGCCCCGCGCCTACGCCTGTTCCGCGACGGGGAGCAGGTCCCGCCGTACGAGTACCTGCACACCTCGGTCACCAAGCGCTCCGAGGTTCGCCACCGGGTCGAGCCATCGGGGCTTCACCGCCAGATCGCCGACGGCGCCTCCCTGGTCCTGGATGCGGTCGACAAGCTCCACCCCGGCGTTCAGGCCCTGGCCGAGGCGCTGGAGCGGCACTTCCGCACCGACGTCCAGGCCAACCTGTACGCCTCCTGGCATCCCACGGAGGCTTTCGGAATCCATTGGGATGACCATGACGTCGTGGTCGTGCAGCTCGAAGGGGCGAAGCGCTGGAACCTGTACGGGGCGACCCGCGCGGACCCGCTCCGCCTGGACGTCGAAGCCCCCGCCAAGCCCGAAGGGCCGCCGGTCGCCGAAGTGATCCTGCAGGCCGGGGACATGCTCTACCTGCCGCGGGGCTGGTGGCACGCGGTGGCCGCCACCGAGGGCCGCTCCCTGCACCTGACGTGCGGCCTGACCCCGGCGACCGGCCACCACCTCCTGGTGTGGCTGGCCGGACAGCTCCTCCACTCCCCCACCCTGCGCGCGAACGTGCCCACCGTGGCCGGCCCCGCCGAGCGCACCGCGTACGCCGAGCAGCTGCGCAAGGAGGTCTCCGAGGCGCTCCACCCCCACATCGTCTCGGAGTTCGCCGCCTGTCTGGACGCCCGCGACCCCGGCCGCCCGGCCCCCTCCCTCCCGTACATCGGCGACGTCCCCGCCGACCCCGGCCTGGTCCTGGCCCTCACCACCGCCCGGGCCGCGCTGGAGGGCGCCGACGAGGCCGTCGTGCTGCGCGCCGCCGGGCACGAATGGGAGCTCCACGCCTCCGCCCGTCCCGCGTTGGAGGCCCTGGTCTCCGGCGCCCGCCTCACCTTCGGGGACCTGGCCGAGCGCTCCGGCCTCACCGTGGAACAGGTCGCGGCCCTCGCCACCGAGCTGGTATCCAAGGACGCGGCAGCCGTCTCCCAGCCGAGGTAGGACCCGCCATGTTCGAGGCCCCCGCCCCCGCCACCGTCGACCGGATGCTGGCAGCCCAGCAGCACGCCGCCGACCAGTTCGGCCTGCGAGTCACAGGCCGCCGGGTGTGGGGGTACCGGGGCCGGACCCTGTCGGGCGCCGCCGGCCCGCACTGGCTCCGCGTGGTCTGCGCCGAGGCCGGCACCGAGGGCGGCAACCTTTGGAACGGCCCGTCCAGCGCCCGCGCCCTCCCCGCGTCGGTGCCGCGCCCCGACCTGTTCCGCATCCGGGACTGGACCACCGAGGGCTACGCCTACCGGGCCGAGCTGTACGCCTTCGCCCCCGACCCGATGGTCTCCCCGCGCCCCGTCCTCGACGAGGACCCAAGCCTGCCCGAGACGTGGTGGAAGGAGATGACGGCCGCCCTGGACGCGCTCGCCGACGTCCCGCCGCCGACGGACCGTGAGGCCGTACGGGAGGAGTACCTGCGCCGCGTCATCCCCGAATTCACCGGCCACCAGGTCAAGGACGTCACCTGGACCACCGCCCACGGAGACCTCCACTACGGCAACGTCACCCCCGGCCCGCACATCCTGGACTGGGAAGGATGGGGCCGCGCCCCGTACGGCTACGACGCCGCCACCCTGTACCTGTACGCGCTGCTGACCCCCGAGACGGCCGCCCGCATCCGGACCCAGCTGGCCCCCGTCCTGGACCGACCCGAGGCCCGCACCGGCCTGCTGACCGTCTGCGCCCAGTCCTCCAGGCCCAGAACCGCATCGACTTCTACGCCGAACTGGCCGGCCCCGTGCGCAAGTATCTGGCCCAGCTGTAGCGAACTTCTCCGCCACGGGGACAAGATCGGCGAGCTTGGCCGTCGCGCGTTCCTGGAGTCCGGCGACGGGGCGGCCGTGGCGGTGGCGGCCGGTCTCCAGCAGTTCGGCGACCTCCTCCAGGGTGAAGCCGAGCCGCTGGGCGGCTTTGATCACCCGCAGCGCGGTCACCACGTCGTCGCCGTAGAGGCGGTGGCCGCCGTTGCTGCGTTCCGGCTCGGCCAGCAGGCCGCGCCGCTCGTAGTAGCGCAGCGTCTGGATGTTCACCCCGGCCGCCGCGGCGACCTGCCCGCTGCGCAGACCCGTGCTCACCGCTGCTCCCCGGCGGCAGTCGTCCGCGCGGCCAGCGCGTCCAGGACCGCCTCGTGCGCCTGGTCCACCTCGATGTCCAGCCGGATCAGGTCCTGGCCGGGGGTGGTGGTGAAGGTGAAGAACGAGCAGCACCCGCTCTCGCGCTCCACCAGGTCCCGGACCCGCTCCTCGACGCCCGGCCCGCCGGCCAGGTCAAGGCACAGGTGGAGCGGCTGCGGCCGCGACAGCGAGGTCAGCCGCTCGGAGAACAGTGCGTCCCACTCGGCGACCCGCAGGGGCCGCTCCTCGGTGGGCAGGGTGCAGGACTGCGGCACCCACGCAAGATCACTCATCGCGCTCACTCCCGTCGTCACGTTCCCCGTGGTGGGGACACCTCCGACGGTAAACCTGTACCTGGGTACCGGATGCAAGCTGGTGAGCGCGCCTGTGCGCTCTCAGGTGTGACGGGCGAGTTTGACCGCGGACACGAGCAGGATCACCGCCAGCACAGGGATGAGAACCAGGTCCGGGAACACGTCCAGGAGCAGGCCACCCAGTACCGCGCCGGCGATCGAGCCAGCTGCCATGGTCAGGGTGAAGCGGAGATTGGCACCGAGCACGGCGAAGCTGCCGTCGCGGCTGTAACGGGCGAAGGCCACCAACATGGTCGGCAGCGACACCAGCAGCGAGAGGCTTCCCGCGGTCTTGATGTCCACCGCGAACAGCAGCACGATCGTCGGGATCAGCAACTCGCCCCCGGCCACGCCCATGATCGCCGCGACCACCCCGATGCCGAACCCGGCCACGACCCCGCAGGGCACCTGAGCCCACAGCGGCAGGGCGAGCGCGCCCAGGGCGGTCGTGTGCGTGACCAGCAGGGCTGCGGCCATGAGGACCATCAGAGCAGCCAGCACCTTGTACAGGGTGGAGCTGCGCATGCGTACCGCCCAGGACGCTCCGGCCCACGCGCCCAGCAGGCTCCCGGCCAGCAGATTGACCGCGACAGGCCAGTGGGCGGCCACCTCCGAGGCCGGGACCGCTGCCAGACGGGCAGGCAGCGCGACCAGGACCACGACCAGACTCATCGCCTTGTTCAAGATGACCGCCGAGAGCGCGGCGAACCCGAACAGGCCGATCAGCAGCGGCAGGCGGAACTCCGCGCCTCCCAAGCCGATCATCCCGCCGAGAACGCCGATGGCCGCTCCCGCACCGAACACCAGGGGCGTCGGGTGCGCCGAACGCAGGGGAGCGAGGTCGTTCTTGGTGGCCACAGTGGGCATCCTCGCTGGTCGCGGCCTGTGCCCGCTACGGCAGGCCCCCACCTTCGGGGAAAGACACCGCGGGCCCTCTCACGATTCAGCGGGTCTCACAGGCCGAAGGCGCCGCCCTCGATGAGGATGAGCAGGCCGATGCCGATCAGGACCAGGGGCAGCAGGATGTGGCCCCAGCGGGCGAGGGCCTTGGCGATGACCGGCCGGGTGGCGAAGTACCGGCCCGCGAAGCACCACACAGCCACCAGGGCCTAACGGTCATGGGGCGCAGATGGACGCGGGCGGGCCCGCAACAGGGCGGGAGTAGATCTTCGTGCCCGCAGTCGTGCACAGCGGGCGGAGCCTGGATCAGCGTGAGCGCCTCAGCCTGGCGACCCGGGACGGGTGATAGCCGCGGGGCGTCTCGCAACGCACTCCGGGCCCAGCACCGCAGGCCGGGCACACCACTTCATGAACCTGCCGCCCACCAGCGGCGGGGTGGGCGGGCTGTGTCGGCACCCCGTCGAAATCCGTCCGCGTCCTCCACGACTCCACATGCTCCCGCTCGCGGGCACTGAGGGCACTGTCGGCCGTTCTCGGCCACGCTCTGGCCTGTTGTCCGCCTGGAGGTTTGCACGGTGCCCTTCATCCGTTCGAGTGGCCAGGCGTGAAACGCTTCCCCGAATTGATCTTGGTGATGTCAGTATATGTCCGATACCTCGTCACCATCCCTTTCACAGAAGGTGGGTACAACCATGTCTGTCGACGGAACCCCGGAGACGCCGTTCGCGCTCGGCGCCGACGACCTCGCGAAGCTGGATGCGATCCGTGAGGCGCTGCTGGACCCGTCGCCGCGCCGGATCGGGCGTCTGGACCAGTGGGGTCTGGCCGACGAGTACGAGGTGTACGCGGAGATCGCCGGGTACTCGGAGGTCGCCATTACGATGGCGGACGGGACGGTCCTGGACGCGTCGCTGAGCGTCCCGCGGAACCTCGCCCCCGGGCAGGTCTGTCCCGCGGTCGTCCTGCCCGCCCCGCTGGTCAGCATCGGGCACCGGGCCTACCTCGGCATGATCGCCCGCTGGGCGCTGGGCGGCTACGTGGTTCTGGCTTACAGCCAGCGCGGTCTGGCCAACTCCACGGGCGAGATCCACGTTGCCGGTCCGCAGGACGTCGCCGACGCCACCGAGGTGATCGACTGGCTGATCCAGCAGGACGGGGTCGATGCGGACCGGATCGGTTTCTTCGGCGCCTCCTACGGCGCCGGCACGAGCCTGCTCGCGGCCGCGAAGGATCAGCGGATCAAGGCCGTCGCGGGCGCCAGTGCCTGGGCCGACCTGTTCGCCTCCCTGTACGAGAACGGCACCCGTCACCTCAAGGCGTTCGAGGCGCTCGTGACGCTGTTCGGCGAGGACCGGTGCTCGGAGGAGTTCCGCGAGATCATCCAGAAGATCCGTGCCAATACCATCGACGACGAGGTCAGGAAGTTCGCCGAGGCGCGGTCGCCCAAGAGCTGCCTCAAGGCGTTCAACGACGCCGCGACGCCCATCCTCCTGACCACCGCCTGGCACGAGACCATCTTCTCGGTGCCCGCCGTCATCGACTTCCACAGCCGTCTGACCGGGCCCAAGACGCTCCTCGTCCAGGTCGGCGACCACGGCAACGCCGAGCTCCCGGGCCTGTTCGGCCTCTCCGCCAAGCCCACGGACATGGCCTACCGGTGGATGGACCACCACCTCGGCGGCAGCGCCGGCGACGGGGCGGCTCCACGGTTCGACGTCCGCTCGGAGTACATGTTCAACCCCCTCTCCGACCTCCGCCACGCCTCCTGGGCCGACTACGCCCTGCCGAAGAAGCGGTTCCACCTCGCCGACGCGGCCTCCGGGCAGAGCGACGGACAACTGGTCGAGGGCACCGCGGCGGCGGGCTGGACCCGTTCGGTGAAGGCCACCGGCACGGGCACCGACATCGTCGCCGCCCCCAAGCTCATCCAGACCGGCCTGGCCGAACGCCTGGGCCTGCCCCACGTCTACAAGACGGCCGACATCGACCGCGGCCTCGCTGCGGTCTTCGCCACCGCGCCGCTGGAACAGGCCGCGCGCGTACGGGGCGACCTGGAACTGCGGGTGACGGTGAAGCCGCAGCACACGGACGCCATGATCGTCGCCTACCTGCTGGACCACAACCCGGCGACCGGCAGGGCGCACATCGTCACCCACGCCCCCTACGCCTTCACCTCCGGGCAGGCGGGCCAGACCACCACCGCGACCTTCCCCCTCCAGCCCGCCGACTACGTCCTGGCCAAGGGCCACCAGCTCCAGCTGGTCATCGACACCCACGACCCCCTCTTCGCCGCACCCCACACCACCACCCCGGTGTTCACCATCGACATCACCTCACCCAAGGGCACCGAGTCCTACCTCGACGTCCCCCTCCACCCCGTCGGCTGACTCCGCCCCGGCACACTGGTGCGGTCGGCCCGCCCGGACACGAACGGGCCGACCGCACCGGCCCCCTGCACCTGACAGAGATCAGGCGGGAGATCGGTGACGACCCCCGCCGCCAGGTGCGCGCAGCTACCCGTGACCCCCAGAGCATCGGCGCGCCAGGGCCGGGAGCCGACAGGCTTTGTGAAACACACACATGAAACGATGGGGTCATGAACACCGACCCTCACAGGCTGGTGGAAGCGCAAGACTGCCCGATGTCCAGCTGCGGCGCCCCGGCGGGCTCGCCCTGCCGCACCACGGCTGGGAAGGTGGCCGTGCAGTACCACACGGCCCGCTTCCGGCTCGCGCCGAGCCTCAAGGCGGAGCTGAACATCCCGACGCCCGCCGTCCGCAGGCCGGGGGCGAAGTGGGAGGAGCTCCCGCGCCCCGCCGCCACGGCCGCGAGCGGGCCCGAACGGGCATGTCCGTATCGCGTACGCCCGCGCCTCGACTGCCCGCCAGTCACTGGACACTCAGCTCGACGCGTTCGCCGAGGCCGGGATCACCCGGGTGTTCCCCGAGAAGATCAGCACTCGCGTGAAGGACCGCCCGGAACTGGGGAAGGCCATCGCCCTCGCGTGCGAGCTGCGCGCCTCCGGGGTCCGCGTCACCCTCGTCATCCACGAGCACAAGCGGCTCGGCCGCAGGCACGACCTGGTGACACTGGCCGTGCGGCTACGGGAGCACGACGTAGAGCTGGAGTTCTTGACCGGCGAGCTGCAGGGCTCCCACGATCCGCACGGCCGGTGTTCGCGGTGCTGGCCGCGCTGTCCGGCATGGAGCGCGAGTACATCCGGGAGAAGACGCTGGACGGCCAGGAGTCCGCCCGCCGGCGGGGCAAGGCGATCGGCGGCGCGAAGGTGCCCGACCCCACGATGCTCGCCATGGCCCTGCACCTGCGGGACGCCGAGAAGCTGAGCCTGCGGGACATCGCCCCCGGCTCGTCATCACCAGGGGCAAGAAGAAGGGGCAGCACCCCAGTCCGGCGACCGTCCTGCGGATGCTCCGGGACCACGACGCGGGTGGGCACAGGTGCCTGCGGCTGGTGCGGCCGTGCTGTTCGAGGTAGTCGGCGAGTCGGAATACCGGTCCCCCGGCCGATGGGGCCGGGCCGTGAACGGCCAGGTGCGGGACGGGGGGACGTCGCCGGGTGCGGGGGGTGGTGCGGCGCAAGGGGGCCTGTTTGCCGTGGACGAGGGCGGCGAGTTCAGCGAAAGCCTCGGCCCAGTCGTCGGTGAGCTGGTCGTAGTCGGTGTCGGTGAGGTAGTCGGCGGCGGCGGCGGCGGTGAGGAAGGCTTGCGGGAGGTGGAGGCCGACACCGAGGCGGCGGGCGTCCATCACCACTTCCAGTACCGCTGCGGCGGTCGGGCTCGCGTGCCGGTAGCGGTTGAGGAGTTCGGGGGCACCGGCGAGGTCCTGGGTGACCCGCCCGTCGGCACCCACACGGCTGAGGGCGCCGGCCAGAAGCCGGTCCCCGCCCTCGGCAAGAACGGCCGCGGCGGCCAGCGCCGCAGCATCGAACGACTCGGGAACGGTCAGCACGCGGCCGGCCAGCAACTCCCGCACCCGGCTGTACGGATCCCCCTCACCCGGCGCGGGCAGGGCCTTGTACCGGGCGGCGTACTCGGGCCAGAGCGTGCCCAGCACCAAAACCGGTCCGCACTCCACGGTCACCAGCAACCGGTGCACGGCCGCCGCGATCCGCTCGCCCGCCGCGCGGTCGCCGAGGTAGTGCTGGGCCTCGTTAAGCCACACCACGGTGCGCGGCGCGACACGAGGCAGGTCCTCCAGCGCGTCCTGGGCGCGTGTCGGGTCGAAGGGATGCCACAAACGCCACCCCTGCGCCGCGAGCGGCTGCACGGCCTCCCAGCACGCCCGCGTCTTCCCCGTCGACGAACCACCCACCAACACCACGGCCCGACTACGGCCTGCTGCGGCATCCTTCACCACCCCGGCCAGTAACCGGTCATGCTCGCGCCGCACGTACTCGGGCATCGTCCCCGTCCCCGACCTCCTGGGCCCGGAGACGGCGTCTCCGGGCTCAGCCGGGTGGACCTCCAGGTCGTGCGGATCCCACTCACCGATCGGACTGCCCGGCACCGACCGCGCCTCACCTCCCGTGTCCTCGACCGCGCTCCGCTGCAACTCCCGCAGCTCCTCCACCGGCAGCTGCAGCGCACGGGCCAGTGCCGCCACCGTCTCGGGCGAGGGTGCCGGCTTCGCCGGCGAGAGCGCCTCCGACACCGTGGTGCGCCCCAGCCCGGCACGCGTGGCAAGATCCGTCTGGTTCAGCCGCATGCGAGCCATCCCGGCCCTCAGCCTCTTCCGGAGCTCGGGCAACGCCGGATTTTGGCCGTTGTGCTTGTCGTGCACGGTGCGCCCCCAGGACCGTCGTGTTCGCCGGTGTTCATCTTCCTCCCGGCGAACCCCGGCGAACCCGGATTCCGCGACCTTCGACCACGTCAACACCCCAACTCGTAACGGGAGATTGCCGTGACCGTCACCGTCGTCCTGCTCACCACCGCACTCGTCACCGTCGTCGCGCTGCTCGCCGCCGCCGCCGCAGGCAAGCTCGCCCGCATGGACAACGCCAGCTACCCCGCGGCCCTCACCCGCGCCGCCACCACCTTCGCCGCGGTCATCACCCTCGCCGCCGTCGTAACCGGCACCCTCGCCACCCTCCTCACCTGACGAGCAGCCTGCCTCAGTCCCACAGTGCTCCCGTTTGCGGCTGGTGACAGAGTTCTTACCGGCACCCCGTGACACCGGAGGCAGTGTTGAACGCGTTCAATATCTCTGGCAGTATGGCTTCCGGTGAACCTGCCGGAGCAGCGGAGTCGGATCCGCCTGCCCTCGCGACGGGTCGCCACGAGACCGGAGGTGGGCACGACATGGGCCTGATCCTGCTACTCCTCGCCCTGATAGTCGCCCTCGCCGTCGCCCTTGTGGCCCTGGCCGTGATCCTCACGGCGAGCGCGGGCCTGGGCCTCGCGACCGCCGCAGTGAGCCGCAGGCTGCCGCTCTGGGCCAGGATCACGCTGCTGCTGACCCTTGCCGCCGCTCCGGCGGCGGCGCTGGTGAGCACCCTGGACGTCGCGGCCGTCTGGCAGCCGGCCGCTTGGGCGCTGCCGTTCCTCACAACGGTCGCCTCAGGAGCCGCCTGGCTCGCCTTCGAAGCCCACAGGCGCCGCGCGCCCAGGCTCCCGAAGCCGGCATGGCCGGTCCGCCACGCACCGGCCGCCGGTCGCTGAGCACGCACCACTCACCCGCGGTCGTACACGGCCACTTCCACATCTCGCGCACACGACGCCCCGGTGACCGGCGGCTCGATCCGCGACCACGTACCGCCCGCGAGCCCGAACCCGATGCGCGGCACCCAGCCCGAAGTCGTTCCCGCCGCACTCCCGGCGCCAGGCCCGGCACGCGGCCTCGGGCTCGCCCCACCGCCGAACACCATTCGCGAGGACCGACAAGCGGGGAGGGCGGGGGCGGGGGCTTCGGGAGGCGGGAACTCTGGTTGCGGGGCATGAGTGTTCTCCGGATCCGGCGGGCCTGCCCACGTCGCCCGCCGACGGAAGACACCGTTACGGACTTTGCGGGCGGCCGTGGTTGGCCCGCATTTCGGTCCGGTCGCCGGACCCGCCTGCTCCAGCTGGAGCGAAGCCGTGCTCGCCTCGCTCCACGACATCGCGGCCGACCTCGACAGCGCCGCCCTGGATGCTGCCGACCTCCGCAAGATCACCGACATCGCCACACACGAATCCGCCGTTCTTGACGAAATCCGTGAACCGCGGCTGCTCACCGGAGACCTGTGGACGGTCAACACCATGCTGGCCGCCGGCGCGCCGGTCCCGACCATCACCGGCGTCCTGGACATGGACCGCACCTGGTGGGGGGACCCGGACGCGGACTGGACGCTGCGCATGGCCCGGGCCAAGCGGGACGAGCGACTGGCCTTCTTCGACACCTACCGCGCCCAGGACTCCTCCCCTGCAGCCGCCTTCCGCCGGCAGGTCTACGAGGCCCACCACCTCGGCGCGATCCGGCTGGAGCGCCACCGCCTGGGCAACACCGACGGGGTCCAGGCCACCTACCAGGACATGGCCGCCGTCCTGGCCCGCCTGACCTGAGCCCGTACGAACAAGAGAGGAGCATCGAGCGTCTGTTCGCGGTGCCCTCTTCGTTTCGCCTGTCGATGCGGACGTGGCACGTGAAGTGATCAGCCCGGGCTTTGACCTCCGAGTGGTCGGTGCCAGTGACGACCACGGCGCCAGGCAGCCAGTGTTGGCGTTCGCTGGGCCCACCGGGTCACCGGAGCACGCGCGGACGTTGCGGACGTTGCGGACGGCTCGTGGATCTCCAGAGGGAGGGGAGGCAGGGGTGGGTCGGTGGGGGACTCATATGATTGCTAGAAGGGCAGGTGCCCTCCATTCATGTGCACCATCCGTCCAGGCAAGGCTGACTCTCGCCCGAATGATGCGCTCGAGGCTGCCAGACCTCTGCGACGGACCCGGATTGTTGAACCGGAGGTAGTTGAATGTCGAATGCAGATACGGTTGCCTTGTCGTGGGCGAGGATCGTCCGCTGGTTGCAGGAAAATGCCCCTGCCAGCGCGGCGGCACTCAATCCGCCGGCTACCGACACTGATCTCCAGTACCTCAGCGGCGCCCTGGGATCCCCGGTACCGGAACCCCTGGAGACGTGGCTGTGCCTGAACAACGGCAGTACAGCCAAGGACTCGATCACCCAGATTCCTGGGGGGCAACAGCTCGACGTTCATCAGGACTCCAGCATCTTCCCCAGGGATATGGTGTTCCTAGACTGTCAGAGAATAATCTCCAACCATCGGGACTTTCTGCACATCGCCGGTGACATCGGTGATGAAGACTGGTGGAAGCCGACTTGGATCCCAATTCTAGCCCACTTTGACAGTCATTCCGGGCTGACTATGGATGCCGGAATGCATGGTGCAACCTCCCCGCTGCTTTCGTACTCTGAATCCGACTATCCGAGACCGCATTCTCCGTCACTGGGAGAGTTTCTCGCTGACGTCGCCGATGCTCTAGAGCAGACAAATCTAGACGGGCCGCTCACTCGTCGGCATCAAGCGTCCGTCCAGGATGGCCGCTTGGTCTGGAAGTAGGCCGAGTGTGAGTATGGGGGGCCAGTGAACCTTCACTAAGGGCTTGCAGATCATCAAGGTGTTGCTTCCCGTTCTGGGACTCGTTGGTGTGGTATGCGCATTCCGGACGAGATCCGTGACCAACTCGCCTCGAAGTTCGGGGTGTTGTTCCCACATCTGAACGAGCGGCAGCGGCGGCTGCTGATGGGGACCGAGGCCCGGCTGCTGGGCCACGGTGGTATCCGTGCTGTTGCACGAGCGGCCCAGGTCAGCGAGACGACGGTTCGCAATGGCGTGCTCGAGCTGGAATCCGGCGAGGAGCCACTGGGACGGGTCCGGCGTCCCGGCGGAGGACGCAAACGGGTCGCCGATCTGGATCCGCGGCTGCGGCCGGCATTGCTGGCGCTGGTTGAGCCCGATGAGAGGGGTGATCCGATGTCGCCGCTGCGATGGACGGTGAAGTCGACCCGGGTACTCGCGGGGGAACTGGCCCGGGCCGGGCACCGGGTCAGTGCCGACACCGTCGCGGATCTGCTGCGGGAGGAAGGCTTCAGCCTGCAAGCCAACGCCAAAACGCTCGAGGGCAGCCAGCACGTGGACCGAGACGCGCAGTTCCGTTACCTCAACGAGCAAGCCCGCGAGCACCGGGACGCCGGCCAGCCGGTGATCAGCGTGGACACGAAGAAGAAGGAGCTCATCGGCGAGTTCAAGAACGATGGCCGCCAGTGGCGCCCGGTGGGTGGTCCGGTGCCGGTGAACATGCACGACTTCGCCGACCCGAAGCTGGGCAAGGCGATCCCGTACGGGATCTACGACCTGGCTGCGAACACCGGCTGGGTCAACGTCGGCACCGATCACGACACCGCCGCGTTCGCGGTGGAATCGATCCGCCGCTGGTGGCACGGCCAAGGCCAGGCCTCCTACCCCCAGGCGACACGGCTGCTGATCACCGCCGACGCAGGCGGCTCCAACGGCTACCGCACCCGGGCCTGGAAACTCGAACTCGCCCGCCTCGCTGCTGAAACGGGACTGACGATCACCGTCTGCCACCTGCCGCCGGGCACATCGAAGTGGAACAAGATCGAGCACCGGCTCTTCTCCCACATCACCATGAACTGGCGCGGCCGCCCGCTGACCAGCCACGAAGTCATCGTCCAATCCATCGCCGCGACCACCACCCGCACCGGACTGCACGTCACGGCCGAGCTGGACACCAACGCCTACCCGACCGGAGTCGCGATCGGTGATGCGCAGATGGCGGCTCTGCCACTGACCCGGCATGCCTTCCACGGCGACTGGAACTACGTCCTGCACCCCCAGCCGGCCCCACTCATCCCGGTGGCCCGCACTCCCGAACCGTGCGAGCCGGAATGGACACCGGCCCTGCTGACCGACCCCGCGCTGACCGGCATGTCTCCCGACCAACTGCACGACCTGGTCCAGGCACTGGCACCAGACGGAGACACCCAGCGCGGCCGCCCGCCCCACCTCGACTTTCCCGACCAAGTCCTGGCCACTGTGCTCCACCTGCACGTCAATCTGGCCGCGGAACCCCTCGCCGTGCTGTTCGCCAGCAGCCGCACAGCCATGCACCGCACCCTCCTGAAGATCAGGAAACTGCTCAAGGCCCACGGCATCGTCATCCCACCCGCCGCGACTCCGCCAGCCGCCCTCACGGTCCTCCACGCGCGGGTTCTGGCTCAGAGCAGCGAGGCCAGCACCAAGATCAAGATGACGTGTTAATGATCTGCAAGCCCTAAGGGCTGTCCCGTAAATGATCTTTAGGTCGATGTGGATGTGGCTGTTCGGTGTGCGGCCCGCTGGTCTATCCGGCGAGGGCGAGGTTGTGCAGGCGCGCGATGCCGAGCATGGCATGGTGGACGCCGTCACCCTTGAGACGGCAGTCGCGGAGGATCTTCCAGGTCTTCATGCGGGCGAAGACGTGCTCGACGCGGGCGCGGACTTGCTTGTGGGACTTGTTGTGGGCTTCCTTCCAGTCGAGCAGGTCCTCGCCCTTGCGGCGGCGGCGCGGCATGACGAGTCCGGTGCCTGGGTAGCCGCCGTCGGCGATCGTGATGGTCTTGCCGACAGCGGCTTTGGCGCCGGATTCCTCCCATGCCTTGCAGTCGTTGCGGTTTCCGGCGAGCGGCCGGCCGACCACGACGACCAGGCGGGTGTCGGCATCGATGACGACCTGGTGGTTGGTGGAGTACCGGTAGTTCTTCGACTGCGCGGCGATGGTGTGGTCACGGGTGGGCACCAGGGTGCCGTCCACGATGAGCACGGTGTCCTTGGCGAACCGCTTACGGGGCCGGAGCGCGAGCATCGGCCCGAGATGGTCGATGATCCGGTCGGCCGCGGACTTCGAGACTCCGAAGAGCGGCGCGATTTGCCGCATCGTCAAGTTCGTGCGCCAGTAGGCCGCGACCAGCAGGGCCCGATCCTCCAGCGGAAGGCTCCAGGGCCTACCCTTGCGGACCGCGTCCGCGCCCTCACGCCGCAGAACCGTCACCAGCTTCCCGAAGGCACGCGGGCTCAGCCCGGCGAACGGGGCTATCCAGGACGGCTCCGACGCCGTGATCACACCAGCCACGGCGAGATCGTCTCATCCTGATCATGCTGCGGGGCCCGCCAGCCTCTGGCAGGACACATCTCGGTCGCCCGGACGGATTCGGCATGAGAGCCTCACGCCCGTGGCTACTGAAACCGAGGTGGGAGAGCTGTTGCACCAGCGCGGCTGGCGGACTGCGTTCACGGTCGCTGAACGGGTGCACGCGTGGGCCGCCCTGGTAAGCGCCATCGAGCGCGGCTACGGCGACGACATCTACGAGTACACCAACGACCTCTACTGCCGAAACTGGCTGCACGAGGCGTGGCTCCTGCTGGACGATCACATCATCCAGCTCTGGACCCCGCGGATCAAAGCTCTGGACGACCAGTACAAGGCCGCGACCATCGACGACGACGGCCAAGCACTCGGCCATTTCCACAGGCTGCCCGGCCCCGACCTGTGGTGGCGGCGGCGACACCCCCGCATCCTCACGGGAGACCTCGGGCGTTCGCTTCGCTCGGCCGGTGCCATCGGCGCCGACCCGGACACAGCATGACCCTCAGCACCGTGGGGTTGCGGGACAACTCTTAGCCGACCCCGATCTCGTGGAGTGGAGAGGCGGCGGTCCGGACACCTGGGCGGAATCACCGCCGTGAAAGCCTGAGGCGGCCGCGGGCGCCGTCACTCCGCAAAATCGCCCCCACCGCAGACCCAGTCGGGGACCAGGCCCAGCTGGCCGAGTGGTTGGCGGGCGGGCTGTTCCCGGTGGAGCGCGCGCATGGAGGAGGGCCGTGGTGGCCCGGTGCCGCAAAGGCCCGCTGGAACCACTGTGGCTTCCCGACAACAACTTTCAGTCCTGAACACCCTTCGGCAGGGCGTCGACGACGGCACGCTCGGCCAAGCCGGGAAGTCCCGCCCCACGATCGCCGTGCAGATGTTCTGAGCACTTGGCCTCACTGTTGAGTTCCTTGCGGGCCAAAGCGACCTGTTCCGGCTCACCGGCCCGCTCCCAGCAGAACGCCGTGTGCCGCAGGGCAGTTCGCCACCACCACCCATCGCCAGCCTCGCCCGGACTGGGCGGGTTCAGACCGTCGGCCACGGTGCTCCAGTGGGTTGCGGCATCTCGCCACACGTCCCGGGCAGCCGTGTCACAGCCGGCCTTGGCGACGCGCTCCAGTGCCAGCGCCCACGCAGCCCGTCTACGGATGCGAGCCAGGTCCGGGTCCCGGGTCGGAGGCGGCTCCCTCAGACCCTCGGCGAAGACGTCCACGACCGAGCCGCAGGCCAGGGCAGTCGTGAGCGCGACAGTGCCCTCGTAGACCTGACTCTGCTGGTTCAGGGTCAGGAAACCGGTGGCGTCGGCCTGGCGGTCGGCAGCCAGAACACGGAAGCCCAGACGGGCGGGGCGCTGCCCGGTCAGCAGGTTGTCCCGCGCCGCCAGAACGGAGATGTTCAGCAGCCCGGATTCATAGACAGCCCGGATCGTGTTCTCCGCCGGGTCCAGGATCGCTCGGGGCACCATGTGCCAGTCGACGGAGAAGGTCCGCCGCTGTACCCCGGCGTTGGGACCGTCATCCGGCGCTGGTGTGTCATTACACCGATTGTCGGCTTGCGGCAGCCGGTGAGCGTTGAATCCCGTGGTCACCTGCGCTTTGAAACCTGCGGCACTGGCCTCGCGGGCCGCCCCCGCCAATTTGGCGAACCGCTTGGCGTCATTGCTCGGAAGACCCCAGAGGTAGTTGGGGGCGTGGATCAGCGCCGTGCATATCTCCCGGGACGAGGCAAGCCCCGGCCCATCATGGAGCCTCTCGCCAAGCTTGACCAGTTGTGGCCAGCAGCGCCGATACCGGGCACCGGCGAGGTCATCGGTGCCCAGCGTCTGGCATGTGGCGGCAGCTGCCGCGACGTCGATGTCCAACAGATTCTGGTCCAGTGGCAGCGGCGTCCACTGCTCGGCCCAGAGCAGGGAACCCAGCCGCGCCACGTGCTCCCAGGTCGCTCCGAGCGACGCTGGCCAGGACTTCGAGAACTCGGCTGCGACGGAGGCATCGCGAACCGCGCGGCACACGCTGTCGAAGAGCTCGTCCCCCAGCAGGGGACGAAGCGCCCATGAAGCCGTTTCAAGATCCGGGGCAGCGACGTGCACAGGGGCCCGCAAATCGGCCGGGTCCACCACCACCACGGTCGGGCCGGCCAGCAGCACCTTGCCGCATCCCCCCAGGCCTCTCGCGGACCCGTTCAGTTTCACCGAGCCCCCGGGTCCGACCCGCAGCTCCATGTCGGCGGAGTCGCTCTGCGTCACGGTCACCATGCTCACCATCACCCATCGACTTCTGTCACCGGCGCGGGTCCTCTATACCGACGGACGTACGCACCTTAGGGCTCGACCAGGCGTTGCTTCTCCGGTCTTGGACTCCTGGCAACCGGCCCCAGAGGAGCGGCTCTGCCCAGCCAGTGTTCCGGCGTTCGAGTGGCACGTTGCCAGGAGGCGCGGCCGACGGCGCCGTATTTGGGTTGCTGTCTACGGATACCACCTGCGACCATCCCCGTCCAGCAGCCGCCTGGCCTCTTCCGGTCCGGCGCTGCCGACCGTGTAGGTACTCAGCGGAGGTTG
>NZ_JAPEMV010000012.1 GCF_026342355.1 Streptomyces sp. NBC_00249
CTCTCTCTCTCTCTCTCTCTCTCTCTCTCTCTCTCTCTCTCTCTCTCTCTCTCTCTCTCTCTCTCTCTCTCTCTCTCTCTCTCTCTCTCTCTCTCTCTCTCTCTCTCTCTCTCTCTCTCTCCCCCCCCCCCCCCCCCCCCCCCCCCCCCCCCCCCCCCCCCCCCCCCCCCCCCCCCCCCCCCCCCCCCCCCCCCCCCCCCCCCCCCCCCCCCCCCCCCCCCCCCCCCCCCCCCCCCGCACCACACGACCCGCACCACCCAGACGGTCACCCAGACCTTCGAGACGGTGCAGACCACGGAGACCACGACCACCGAGACCGGCGCTCGGCCGAACGCCGTGCTGCTCCTGGTCGCCGGGGCCGCCCTCCTGTCCCTCGGCGCCGGCGCTATGGCGTACCTCATCCCCTCCCTGGCCGACCCCTCACAGGTCGCCCTCAACGTGGCCAACATCGCCGCCGCCGCACTCCCCTACCTCCACCGGCACCCGTGACAACAACACCCGGGCGCGCACCGCGGCCCGGCCAACGGAGGGGCGGCCGGGCCCCCACGCACCAGCCCCGACGCTCCCGCCAGGAACACCCAGGGGACACTGGCCAGATGATCGAGCGCCGCCCCCTGGGCATCGGCCCCCGCCCCACCACCGACGCCCCGCCCGCTGCGGGTCCCCGCGGCTGCCTCGCTGCCGAGCGGGCCGTCGATCAGCCGGCGCAGGCCTCAGCCGAGCGGCCAGCGCCCACGTCTGCTCGTCGACGCCTGGGAGCGGGACCCCTGCAGACGGGCCGGTGACCGGTCGGCCTGCCGCCGCCGACGCGGGGGCGGTACCGGGGCGCGGCCCCCACCCCACCGAGGGCCGCCACCCACCTTCCGCTGGGAGCGGATAGGTCCCGTCGTCGGGGCGGCGGTTCGCCGCATGTTGTGCCAGAGAAGCGTGTGCGGGAAGGACACAACATCACACGGCTCCACGCTCCCCTTCGCGCCCGGAAGCAGCGTGTACAGCGGGCTGGTCAAGGTCACAGTCGGCCTCAGTGTGAACTGCGGTGTTGGAAGACGAGGAGTGGCCAGAGCTCGAATGGCCTCCCGGCCTAGGGCACGATCGACAGACAGCAGCCTGGACAGAACCGACCTGCCCCTTGCGACCGCTGAGATCACTGCGGGCTGCCAGAAGGGCCAGCTGAACCCGACGATCCGAAGAGGGCGCTGTGGGGCTGGGGGCCTGCCAATGCGGGCGACCTCCGCCTCCACATAGCGGCGATACCCGTGCTGTTCCTGAGCCGGGCGTGGAGTCGGCAGCTCGGGTGAGATCTCGCGCGGCCGAAACCCTGGGCCCATGCCGGCAGATTGGCCCGCGGGGCCCTTCGCAGAGGCAGGGAGCTGCTTGGCACGGCGGACGCGGTACGCCGCCTGTCGGCACGCGTTCGAGCAGAACTGGCGAGCACGGCCGGTCGACGGCTGGACAATCGCCCTTTCGCAGGTCTCCCCGGCACAGCGGTAGACAACCTGAACTTGGGAGCAGCCCTCTTCCCAGAGGAGGGAGGAGAACCGCGGGCCGCCACGCGAGCGCAGGTCTTCGAGCAGGCCCGGCCCGTCAGGAGACTCCTTGATCCGCTGGAACATCGCGGCCAGGGCACTCTCCACGACGGAAGTCTGGAGCCCGTGCCGGCGGGCGATCTGATCGGCGTGGAACCCCTGCATGAACGCGGAGAGCAGCAGCAGTTCACCCCTCTTGAGAAGGGCGCGCAGCGCACGGTCGAGCAGCGGCTCGCCGATGTGCCGGGACACCGGATCTCGGTCAGGGCCGTAGACCTTGCGGCGCTTCACTGCAGCCCCGCCCTGTTGCCTGCCTGCGCGTCAGGTGTCGGAGCCGCCGAGCCGGGCACGGCAGCCGTACCGCCGGATGCAGCAGCAGGCTGAGCCGCACCTGCCTGACCGCCAGCAGACAGTGCCTGCCGGACGCCCCGGCCCAACACCGAAACCAGCACGCCCAGCGTCCTCCCCACCGAGTCCAACACTGTCGGTAGATCCTCCCGCCGGGTGCGGGCCACAACCTCGCTGGCAGCACGCCCAAAGACCACGATCGCCACAACCACGACGCAGCCCAGCATCAGCAGGGCGCACCCGATCAGCAAGATCACAGCCGTTGTCCTGTCCACTTCCGCTTACCCCTCCAGACACGCCGAAGGGCCCCGGCACCAGCGGTGTCGGGGCCCTTCGGGAGCACGGCAACAAAAAACCCCGCACAGGGCGGGGTTCAACGTCCGGGCACACGGGTGCCCGTCCGAGCCGGACGCTAAGCCATCAACCCCCATGCTGCAACCCCCGACCGCTGACCAGGCAATCTCAGCAGGTCAGAAGATGTCGACACGAGAGAACCTTTCGTAACACGCCGACGCCCACCCCTCAGTTCATGACGGCAGATCCGCGTGCCCGGCCCGGCACCGACCGCCAACCGGGAGGCCCCAACCAGGCGACGGCACCTGGGGTGGGGCACCAAGCGCTCCTAAGCGCGCCCAGCGGGTCATCGGACGGCCAGGGCGAGCGTGGACCTGAAGTAGCCGAGGGCCGCATTCAGTGCTCTGGGCTGGACAGATGCGGTCGTCCAAGGCCTTGAATGCGGGTCAGCTCCCAGGTAGGCGGCGGCGCAGTGCCGGCCCCACCTGAGTCATGGGGGAAGGCGGAGGGAAACCAGTACTGGCCCTGGCCGGACTTCGGCCAGCGGTGGCGGGGCGCGCGGCGGCTCGGCGGCTGTGCTGAGACCGACCTCCATGTCCGGCTGACGCGTACAAAGAGGTGTCGTCGCGCTTGACAGGCTTGCCCACCAGGCCTGACCTGCATAAACGCCCATGATCGCTTAGAGGGGGGTCACACCTCCGGTCCTACCTCCGCTGCAACTTCCGGTCCCCCGGTGCACGCAACCGTGGAGCCCCCTTCCGGTGCAACCCTCACCAGCCTCAGCCCGGGGCTGGCTTGCCCAGCCCGCAGGCCGTCGTCACGGGCGCGCTGGTGGCCTCCGGTGAACTCACCGGCCATCTGTAGTCACCACCACTACACAACCGGTGTGATCAGGTGACGTTGAGGGCCTGGAGCTCACCGATGGCCAGGCTCGTCTGGCTCTGGCGGGTGGTGGTGATGGTGCCAGTCTGTCCGGCGCCGGCCCAGGCCACGTCCCACGTGGTGGTGGCGGTGACCGGGTAACGGCCGCCGGGGGACTGGGCGCTGGTCCGGGTGTACATGTGCCCGCGGTCCGGTGACTTCTCCTTCCCGCGCTCCGGTGAGTACGGGGTGCCGGGCCCGGTGCAGGTGACGGTGGCGCCGTCGCCCATCGACCACACCACGGTGCGGACCGTCGCGGTCGCGGTGACCGTCACCGACCCCGCCGACGCCGCCGCGGTCGCTGGAGGTGAGCCCGGAGTCGCCCATGTCGTAGCCGGCGTGCGGCGCCGGCTTCTCGGCGATCAGACACCGGTCCGATCCGGTCGTGATGCTCCGGTTCATCGGCCAGCCACACATCCAGCGGGGTCGCGGGGTCATCGCCGGGGGGGGCAAGCCTTAGGAGCGTGGATCGGTGACTGTCGTAGGTGCTTGCTAGCGTCGTTGCGTTACGAAGATCCTTAACTCGGGGGGTTGTTGTGGGCGACAACGGCATGCGCGCGTTTGGTATCGGCCTGTTCGACCGGTGGACGGCCATGTGGAATGGTGACCTCGATCTCGTCAACGAGATCATGGCGCCCGAATTCGTACTGCGTTATGCGCAGGCAGGCACCGACGCCTTCGACGAGATCCGCACCCCGCAGGGGCTTGCCGAGATTATCTCTGCCTGGAACAAGTCCCACGCCGGGCTTCTGTTCGCGGCGGAGGGGACCGCCACCGTCGATCTCATGCCTGCCGACGGCGCACCGACCGGGCTCGTCGCGCGCCCCTACCTTGCGAGCTTCGTGGCCGAGGACGGTGGGAAGGTCGCCAGGAGCGGAATCGACATTCTCAGGGTTTCCGATGGGTTGATCGTCGAGGTGTGGTCGGTCTCGTCTGGCGCCGCCGGCCGGACTTTCTACCGCTAGGACGCCGTGGCAGATCTGGTTGAGCGGAAGCGGCACGGGTGGTCGTCGCGGAAGTCGGCCCGTCGGGCGATCGAGCGGGTGCTTCATTCTGAAGCCCGGATCAAGTCTGGGAGTGGAGGAAGACGACTCCTGAGCTGAAGGTGCGGGTCTCGACGAGGTCGAGGTCGACCCGGCGCTCGTCGGGGGTTCGAGGTGCGGGGTGGGGTGGGGGTGCGGAGACTGGGGGTGAGGGAGGTGGGTTGTGGAGTTTGATGAGTCTCAGCGGGCTTGGGGGGTGGTGGTTGGTGTGGTTGTCGTCATTCTTGCGAATGTCGTGGCGATCGTGCTGATGAACACCGTCTGGCGGTGAGCTGCGGGGTGGGGCGTCATGCCGGTACGGGGTGGTCGTCGGTGGGGTGGGGGACCGGGGGGGCGTCGTCGCAGTACGGGCACCAGGGGGCGAAGCGGTTGTGCGTACGGGTGGCCCAGTGCATGGCCATGGTGAGGACGAGGCCGAGGGCGAAGAAGGCGTTCGCCGGTCCTGCCGCACCGGGTATTCCGACCCACCCGTACAACGGGCCGAAGCCCAGGAGGATCACGGCGAAGTGCAGGGTGCAGAACAGGAGGAGGCGCGCAGGTGATTCGCTGGTGGTGTGGAACGCCCATAGGACTCCGCGGGTGCGGCGGTGTTCCCAGGCCAGTTCCGCCGGGTTGAGTGGCATGGCTCTGACGCACTCCGTGCAGGGCGGCCCGAAGCGGTGGCGGAAGCCCATCACGGTGGAGGCGAGCATCAGTGGTTGGGCGATGGTTGCTGTGACCAGGCCGATGTTCGTCTCGTAGGCACGAGGGCGAGGATCATGAGGACGCTCGCGGCCGCTTCCCATCTGTCCCCGTGGTGGCGGTGCCTCGCTCTGGAGACCCGGTTGCGCCAATGCGTCATCTACTCCTCAGCCGGTTTGCTGGGCGTGTGGTCCGTGGTGCGGGGTGCGAGGGACACCGTGAGGTCGGTGCCCAGGGCTTCCGCGACTCTGCGCAGGACGTCGAGGCTCGGCAGGCTCCTGGCGGCTTCGAGCCGGGAGACGTGCGGTTGTCGCATGCTGGCCGCTTCCGCCAGTTGGCGTTGGGACCAGCCGAGTTCCGTCCGCCGGTCGTACACCGCCTGGGCGCTCCTGGGAGGGCTTCGTGAACGTGGATCTGCTCGTGATCTATACGGCCCGGCTGGAGGCCTGCCGTGAGTTCTACGCCGGCCTCGGTCTCGAGCTCGTAGCGGAGAAGCACGGGAACGGGCCGGAGCACTACGCCGTGACCTTCGTGGGCGGGGGTGTACTGGAGCTGTACCCGGCCACGCGGCGGCCGGAGACCGGGTACCTGCGCCTCGGACTGACCGCGCCGGGCGGCTCCCCGGCCCGGGCGGCCGGGCGGCACACCCTGACCGATCCGGACGGCCGTACGGTCGTGCTGACCGTCCCGGAGCGGAGTGACGAGGGGAGCGTGCCGGGGGTTCACCGGGCACGGTCACACCGCGGAGAGCCTTGAGGAGGCCCTCCGCGGTGTGCTGGGGGAGGTTGGTTCCTGACCTCGCTCAGGCGAACAGTTCGGCGAGGAGTTCGGGGCCGAGGGGGATGGGGGCCGGGCGGTGGGCGGGGGGCTGCGTGCCCTGGAGTTCGCGGACCAGGAAGTCCCAGGAGCGCTTGCGGACGTAGGAGATGCAGTCGATGAAGGTGTGCTCGGCCCCGGGCACGATCAGGAGTTCGAAGTCCTTTTCCGCGGCGATGAGTCGGTCCGCGAGGCGGAGGGTGTGGGTGGGGTGGACCTGGTCGTCGAGTTCGCCGTGGACGAGGAGCAGCTTGCCCGCGAGGCGGTCGGCGGCGGCCACGTTGGAGGAGCGGGTCCAGGCCTCGGGGTTGTCCGCGCCGTCGTAGGTCTCGACGAACCCCGGGTTGAAGGTGGGGGTGTCGTGGGACCCGGAGAGGGCGACTCCGGCCTTGTAGACCTCGGGGAAGTCCAGCATGGCCCGTACGGTGGCGTACCCGCCTCCGGAGTGGCCCATCGCGCCCACCCGGTCCAGGTCCATCCACGGCCGGGTGAGGGACAGCTCGCGCAGGGCCGCGACGTGGTCGGCGAGGGAGCCGGCGTCGGCGAGGCGGCCGTGGGAGGCGTCGTGGAAGGACTTGTCGCGGCCCGGGGTGCCTCGCCCGTCGAGGGCGATCACCACGAAGCCCAGGGCGGCGAGGGGTTCGGCGTCGAGGCCCATCCCGCCGGGGTCGAAGCACGGGTCGACGCGGTTGACCTGCGGGCCGGGGTAGACGTTGTCGACGACCGGGTAGCGGTGGGCGGGGTCGAAGCCGCGGGGGTGGTACAGCACGCCGTAGATGTCCGTGACGCCGTCGGCGGCCTTGACGCGGAATCGTTCCGGCGGGGTCCAGCCGGTGGCGGTGAGCTTGCTGACGTCGGCGCGCTCCAGCTCGGCCAGGACGCGTCCGGTCCAGTCGCGGACCCGGGTCACCGGCGGGGTGTCCACCGTGGACGCGGAGTCGATGAAGTAGGTCTGGTCGGCGGAGACGGTGACGACGTGGTCGAGGTCGTCGTCGGTGAGCCGGGTGAAGCCCGAGCCGTCGAGGTCGGCGCGGCACACCGAGCGGCGGTACGGGTCCTCGCCGACCAGTCCGGAGGCGGTGAAGTACACCGCGCGCTCGGCCTCGTCGATCCGCAGGATCCGGCGTACGGCCCACTGTCCGGAGGTGACCTGGCCGAGCAGCTCGCCGGTGTGCAGGTCGTAGCGGTACAGGTGGCCCCAGCCGTCGCGCTGGGAGTACCAGAGCACCTCGTCGGCGAGGACGTGCACGATCGGCGGCTCGTACAGGTACTGGTTGGGCTCCACGCGGGTGGTCCCGGCCTCGCTGAGGACCGTGGTGACCTCGCCGGTGGCCGGGTCGAGCCGGTGCAGGGTGAGCGTGCGCAGGTCGCGGGGCCGGCTGAGGTAGTACACCGCCGAGCCGTCCTCAGCCCACCAGGCCCACTTGGCCGTGATCGGCGACAGCTGCGGCATGAGCAGCGGTTCGGCCTGGGCGCGGACCACCGTGCCCGTGGCGACGTCCAGGACGACCAGCTCGGCCTGCGGGAGGTGCTCGTCGCCGGCGTGGGCGTAGCGCTGGGTGTGCAGGTGGGGCGCGCCGCCGTCGGCGGGCCGGGCTTCGACGAGGTGGGCCCGGCGGACCTCGCGCTGGTCGGTGCGGTGCGCCAGGACCTTCGTCGAGTCGGGGGACCAGGCCACCGCGGGCGGCATGTACGGCAGGCCGATCTTGCGGAGGAGGGTGGCGTTGGCCGTGCTGTCCGGGCCGGAGCCGTACTCGTGGTCGGGCGCGCCGTCGGTGGTCAGGGCCCATTCGCGGCCGTCGGACAGGGAGCGCGCCCACAGGTCGTGTCCGCGCCGGGACACGGCGGTCTTGTGGTCGGGGGACGGCACTTCCAGCGGGTTGCCGGGCGGGGTGAACTCGGCCCGCTCGCAGGTGTAGCCGTCCAGGCGGCAGCGCCAGTACTCGCCGAACGCGGCGAACTCCACGGCCTCGGGGGCTATGTCGATGCCCATGAACGGCAGGGCCTCGGGGTCGACCTGCTGTCCGGAGGCGGCGGCCAGTGCGGTGGCGAGCCGGGTGTGGTCGAAGGCCGGCTCGCGGGTGCCGGCGGCCGGGTCGACCAGTACGAAGCGCCTGCCGACGCCGTTGCTGACCGAGTACCAGAAGCGGGTGCCTCCGTCGATCCACTGCGGCCTGACCTTGTCACCGACGACGAGCGCGCCGGGGCGGGCGGGACGGTGGAGGAGCTGCTCCGCGGCCTCGTAGTCCTGAGTGGTGCTCATGTTCTTCGTACGTCCTCGGTGTCGGTCTTTGGTGGTGGTGCCACCGGTGGCGGCGTCACGGCAGCGGTGCTGACGGTAGGGGAGCGCTCAGGTAAAAGCGCTGGCCAGGCCGGTCGTGTGTCAAATGCTGCGGGCGGTGATGTCGCCGTAAGCGGTGGTGGCGGTGACGGTGAGGGCGGGGGTGGGGCCGTCGGTGTTGCTGAGGGTGTTGTGGATGCGGCCGTAGCCGGTGCCGGCGTCGAGGGTGGCGGAGGTGCCGCGGGCGGCGCCGATGGTGATGTTGCCGTGCTCGGTGCGGAGTTCGACCGCGCCCTGGGTGGCTTCGGCGATCGCGATGTCGCCCTTCTGCGTGGCCAGGTGGGCGGGGCCGGTGAGGCGGCCGATGGTGAGGTCGCCGGCCTGGAGGGTGAGGCGGGCACCCGAGGTCTCGTCGAGCTTGACGGTGCCGTGGGCGCTGTCGAGGACGACCTCGCCCAGGCGGCCGACACCACGGACCTCCGCGGTCGCGGTCTTCGCCTCGACACGGGAGCCGGCGGGGAGCTGGACGGTGATCTCGACGGCGCCGGAGTTGCCGAACACCTTGCTCTTGGCCTCGGGGGCGGCGATCCGCAGGACACCGTCGGTGTAGGAGACGAGGACCTGCTCGGCGGCCTTCACGTCGCGGCTCTTCGAGGCGTCCGCGGGACGGACCTCGACCGTGGCGTCGGAGCGGTCGGCGGCGATGAACTGGATCCGGCCCGCGGGGATGTCCAGGACGGCGGAGACGGCGGTGGTGGTGGCGAACTTCTGCATGGTGGCTCTTCCTTCGTTTCGCTTCGCTGCGTTCGTTTCTGACGATGGAAAAGCTACGTTGCGTTCGAAGAACCGCCAACACCTGTGTTGCGCTGGATCGTTGTTATTGCAGGTCAGAGCCTTGAAATTGTTGCAACGGGGCTGGAACCTAACGCAACAACAGGCCCCTTTGCATTGCAATGGATTGGAAGTGAACGCTATGACGTCACTGGCGCGGCTCGGCCGACACGATGGCCAGCAATCCGGGGAACCGCTGCTCGATGTCGGCGCGGCGCAGGCCGGCCATCCGGCTGTTGCCCCGGTCGACCTGCCGGATCAGTCCGGCCTCGCGCAGTACGCGGAAGTGGTGCGTGACGGTCGCCTTGGAGACCGGCAGGCCGAAGGAACTGCAGGTGCGCGCGGCGCCGTCGGGTTCGGCTGCCAGTTCGCGTACGACGCGGCGGCGCAGCGGATCGGCCAGGGCCGCTAGTACCGGGCCGAGTTCGATCTCCTCGATGCCCGGGTGGCCTTCGCTGTCGGGCATGCGGGACACCTCTCTCTAGGTACGGATTGCATCGTACCTACGGGTTCGGTAGCGTCCACTAGGTACGAGATCAATCGTACCTAGCGGGGAAGGGACCCTGTATGACTCAGCCGTTCGCACTCGTCGGTACCGCTCGCCCCAAGCCCGGGCGCGCCGAGGAGTTGAAGGAGCTCCTGCTCTCGTTCGTCGAGCCGACCCGGCAGGAGGCCGGGTGCCTGGAGTACCACTTCCACGAGGACCGCGACGAGCCCGGCGTCTTCGTCTTCTACGAGGCGTGGCGCTCCCAGGCCGATCTCGACGCCCATCTCGCCCTCCCCCACATGCAGGCCTTCTGGGAGCGGCGCATGGACTACCTGGAGAGCGACCTCGACGTCCGCTTCCTCACCGTGCACAGCCCCTTCTAGCCAGGACGGCCCCCCTTCGTCGCCCGCCGGTGACCTGCGGTTACGGGGTGGTGGTCGCGAACGCGTCGACGCCGGTGAGTTCGGCCGAGAGCGTCCACAGGCGTGCGGCCTGCTCGGGGTCGGTGGCGTGGTCGCGTACGCCGGTCATGGAGTCGTCGTCGGTCGCGGCGGGCTCGGCGATGTCGCAGTCCTCGCAGTAGACGCCGCCCATGCCGTCCAGGTGGGGCGAGGTCGCTGCCCAGACCTGGGTCGCGGCGCCCTGCTCGGGCGTCTTGAAGGTGGGGTCCACCAGGTGGCCGTCCTCGTCGATCCAGCCCGCGGCGACCATCTCCCCGGTGGTGAGGTGGCGTTGCAGCGGGGTGAGGATCTTGCCGGGGTGCAGGGAGAACGCCCTCACGCCCATGGGCCGGCCGAGCGTGTCGAGGTGCACCGCGAAGAGGGCGTTGGCCGTCTTCGCCTGGCCGTAGGCGCGTACCTTGTCGTAGCCGTCCCGGAAGTGGACGTCGTCCCAGTGGATGCCCGAGCAGTGGTGGCCGGCGGAGGAGACGGAGACGACGCGGGCGCCGCCGCCGCGGGCGAGCGCCGGCCAGAGCCGGTTGACGAGCGCATAGTGGCCGAGGTGGTTGACCGCGAACTGGGCCTCCCAGCCGGGGCCGACCCGGGTTTCCGGGCAGGCCATGATCCCGGCGTTGTTGATGACGATGTCGAGGGGGCGGTCCGAGGCGAGGAAGCGCCCTGTGAAGTCCCGGACGCTTTCCAGGTCGGAGAGGTCGAGTTCGTCGACCTCGACGTCCTCGATGCCGTCGAGCGCCTCCTTCGCCGTCAGGGGGCGCCGGGCGGGGACCACCACGTGGGCGCCGGCGGCGGCGAGGGCGCGGGTCGTCTCCAGGCCGAGTCCCGAGTAGCCGCCGGTGACGAGCGCGAGCCGGCCGGAGAGGTCCCTCCCGTGCAGGACGTCGGCGGCGGTGCTGCGGGCTCCGAACCCTGATCCGGTGCTGAGCTGAGGTGTGGTCATGGACGGGACGGTACGAATTGGAGTGCGCTCCATGTCAAGGCGGGCAGCTCGGCTCTCAGGCGGGGTCGCGGGTGTCGGCGGGGGGTGTGGAGCGGGCGTAGCGGTCGGCGAGCCGGCGGAGGTGGGTGAGGAGTTCCGCGGGTTCGGTGACCTCGAAGTCGAAGTCGAGCATGCCGAGGTAGGTGGCGAGGGTCTGGAGGGTGTCCGCACCGGTGATCAGGACGCAGGTGTCGGTGTCGAGGGCCTCGACCGTGCCGACGGCGGGGTTGATCCGCTCGGCGACCGCCGCCGCCGGGGCGTGTACGGTCACCCGCGCGTGGTGGCGCCAGGCCGCGGCGGACACCCCTCGGGCGACGTACGCCGCGGCGTCGCCGCCGGGCGGTTCGCGCGGGGTGAAGCGCGGTCCGGTGGGGGTGCGGGGCTGGATCCGGTCGACGCGGAAGGTCCGCCAGTCCTCGCGTTCGACGTCCCACGCCACCAGGTACCAGCGTCGGCCCCAGTTCACGGCCCGGTACGGTTCCACGACGCGGCGGGTGGCCGATCCCGTGTGGTCCAGGTAGTCGAAGCGCAGTCGTTCGCGGTCGCGGCAGGCGGACACCAGGGTGGTCAGTACGTCCGCGGAGAGGGTCGGGGCGGGCCGGTCGTCCGGCACGGCCAGGGTGTACGCCTGGAGGGTCCGTACGCGGCGGCGCAGCCGGGAGGGCAGTACCTGTTCCAGCTTGGCCAGTGCACGCAGGGAGGTCTCCTCAGTGCCGGGGACGGCGCCCTGTGCGGCGGTGCGCAGGGCGAGGGTCACGGCGACGGCCTCCTCGTCGTCGAGCAGCAGCGGGGGCATCGCGGCCCCGGCGCCGAGGCGGTAGCCGCCGGTGGATCCTCGGGCGGCGTCGACGGGGTAGCCGAGTTCCCGTAGCCGTTCGACGTCGTTGCGGACGGTGCGGCCGCTCACCCCGAGGCGTTCGGCCAGTTCGGATCCGGGCCAGGCCCGGGGGGTCTGCAGCAGGGAGAGCAGGCGGAGCAGCCGTGCGGAGGTGTCGAGCATGGGGCCAGCCTGTTGGGTAATTAGGAAGGTGTCGTGCCTATATTGAGAATACTGTCGGAGGCATGGAGAACAACACGAGCAGCACCGACGCCCTGGTCCGCCCCTTCCGTATCGATGTCCCGCAGGAGGAGATCGACGACCTGCGGGAGCGGCTGGCGCGTACCCGCTGGGGCAGCGAGATTCCCGGCGCCGGCTGGAGCCGGGGGGTGCCGACCGGCTACCTCAAGGAGCTGGCGGCGTACTGGGCCGACGGTTTCGACTGGCGCAAGGCGGAGGCGGAGCTGAACGAGTTCCCGCAGTTCACCACCGGGATCGACGGCCAGAACATCCACTTCCTGCACGTCCGTTCGCAGAACCCGGCGGCGGTGCCGTTGCTGCTGCTGCACGACTGGCCGTGCTCGTTCGTGCAGTTCGCGGAGGTCGTCCGGCCGCTGGCGGAGGACTTCCACGTCGTGGTGACCTCGACGCCCGGCACCGGTTTCTCCGGTCCGCTCGGCGAGGCCGGCTGGAACACGGGGCGCATCGCGGGTGCGTTCGTCGAGCTGATGGGGCGGCTCGGCTACGGCTCGTACGGGGTGCAGGGGACGGGTGGCGGGGCCTGGATCGCTGCCGAGATGGGGCGGCAGGCACCCGACCGGGTCGTCGGCGTGCACGTCAACGGCCTGATCACCTTCCCGTCCGGGGATCCCGCCGAGTTCGAGGGGCTGACGGCGTCGGAGCAGGAGCGGCTGGCCCGGCTGGAGGACTTCCAGCAGGACAAGATGGGCTTCAACGCCATCCAGTCGACCCGTCCGCAGACCCTCGCCTACGGGCTGCACGACTCGCCGGTCGGCCAGCTGGCCTGGATCGCCGAGAAGTTCAAGGAGTGGACGGATCCGGCCGCCGAGCTGCCGGAGGACGCCGTGGGCCGCGACCGGCTGCTGACCAACGTCAGCGTCTACTGGTTCACCGGTACGGCGGGCTCCTCGGCGAACCTGTACTACGAGGCGGGCCACGACCCGGGCGCCTGGGCCCCGAAGCCGCGCGGCACCGTACCCACGGGTGTGGCCGTCGCCCTGGGCACCGACGTGGCGATCCGCCGGTTCGCGGAGCGGGACCACAACGTCACCCGCTGGACGGAGCTGGAGCGCGGCGGGAACTTCCTCGCGCTGGAGCAGCCGGAGGCGTTCGTCACCGACGTCCGCGCCTTCTTCCGTACGCTCGGCGGCTGACGACGAGGCGGCCGTGCGGCCGCGGGGTCCTCCCTGCGGCCGCGCCGGTTCAGTGGCCTTCGACCGGGGACCGTGGCTCAGAGGCCGAGGGTCAGGAGGATGACCGTCGCGGGCGGGAAGAGGGCGGTCCAGGCGGTCCAGCGGCGGGCCGTGGGGTGGGGGGCGAACCAGGAGGCCAGGGTGAGGGCCGGGGTGGCCGTCCAGCTCGCGAGCCAGAGGAAGTAGACCGCTGCCAGGGTGTTGTCGAGGCTCCGGGAGCAGTGGTCGGGGCCGCAGCTGTCGGCGGCCATCGGGGCGAGGCCGCCGAAGAGGAAGGCCACGGGGAGCAGCAGCACCGTCAAGGCGGTGGTCCAGGCGGGCACCGCGCCGCCGGTCCGGGTGGTGGTGGTCGTCGTCGTGTCGAGCATGGGGACAGTCAAGCGGGGCCGGGGCGCCCGCGCCTGAGCGGTCGTACTCAGGCGGGGCCGCCGGCCGTACTCATCAGCGCGGGGCGGTGTCGTCGGCCGGGAAGGCGGGGCCGTGGCCGGGGACGATGACGTCGGCGGTGGCCAGGACCCGCAGCCGGGAGGTGCGCAGGACGTCGTGGTCGGGGGCCACCGGGTCGTCGACGGGGCCGTTGGGGCGCCACCACAGGTCGCCCACGAAGGCGGTGACGCCCTCGTCGGTGCCCGCCAGCAGGGTGATGTCCTCGGGGCTGTGGCCGGGGGTGCGGATCAGGCGCAGGGACGGGGTGAGTTCGTATCCCTCGGCGTCGCGGTCGGTCCACTGGTCGTCCTGGTAGATCGCCTTGTGGTCGTGGACGCGGGCGCGGCCGAACAGGCCGACGTTCATGGTGTTGTCCGGGTGGTGGTGGCTGAGGACCACGTCGGTGATGTCGTCGGGGCCGAGGCCCAGGGCGGCGAGCGGGCCGAGGATCCGGTCGCGGCCGGCGACCATGCCGGGGTCGACGATCACGTGGTGCTCGCCGTCGGTGACGTAGGAGACGGTGGCGGCGACCCCGGGGCCGGTGGAGAGGGTGTAGCCGGTGGTCAGGATCGTGTACTGGGCGCTGCGGCCGAGCGGGGCGTCTGTCATGTCCTGAAGTCTGGTCGCGGGGCGGGCCGTTCACGAGTGGCCGTGCTGCCACTGATCGCAGGAAATGGGCCACGCGTGGCAGACTCTGCGGATGCCTCCTTTCGTGACCGTCGCCGCCTACGCCCCGCACGGTGTGGGCATGCTCGGGGCCGGCATCGTCTCCGAGGTCTTCGACGCGCGCGGCCAGGGGCTGCCCGCGTTCGACTTCGCGCTGTGCACCGACCGGCCGGGGGAGGTCCGTACCGATGTCGGGCTGCCGCTGCTGGTCTCGCACGGCCTGGAGCGGCTGGCCGCCGCCGATCTGGTGATCGCCCTGCCGTGGGCGCGGTTCCGTACGCCGCCGGCGCCGGCGGTGCTGGAGGCGCTGGTGGCGGCGCACGCGCGGGGCGCGCTGGTGGCGGGGCACTGCGTCGGCGCGTTCGCGCTGGGCGCGGCCGGGCTGCTCGACGGGCTGCGGGCGACCACCCACTGGCGGTTCGCGGCGCTGCTGGCCGAGCGGCACCCGGAGGTGACCGTCGAACCCGACGCCCTGTACGTCGACGAGGGGCGGGTCATCACGGGTGCGGGGGCCGCCGCCGGCTTCGACCTGTGCCTGCACCTGCTGCGCCGGGAGCACGGTGCGGCGACGGCCAACGCCATCGCCCGCGATCTGGTGCTGCCCTCGCACCGGGACGGCGGGCAGGCCCAGTACCTGGCCACGCCCGTCCCCGAGGACTGCCGGGACGAGCGGCTCGCGGACGTACTGGCGTGGGCGCGGGAGCACCTGCACGAGCCGCTGCCGGTCGCGGAGCTGGCCTCCCGGGCCCTGATGAGCCGGCGGTCCTTCGCGCGCCGCTTCAGCGCGGCGACCGGCACGACCCCGCACGCCTGGCTGCTGGGGCTGCGGCTCAGCCGGGCCGAGGAGCTGCTGGAGACGACCGACCTGCCGGTCGAGGAGGTCGCCCGGCTCGTCGGCTACGGGAGCGCGGCGGTGCTGCGCGCGCAGTTCGTGCGGCGCCGGGGGGTGCCGCCGCGCGTGTACCGGCGGTCGTTCACGCGGGTGACGTAGGGCGTCGCCGCGGCAGGCGAAGGGTGCGCGGTATCGGGCGGGGCGGGGCGGAGGAGTTCAGGGCGAGGGCGGCGGGGTGGCCCGTGAGGTCGTGCACGCGCCAGCCCAGGGGGTGGGCGCGGGGGTCGTCGCCGAGGTAGTCCGCCGCGGGGCTGCGGGAGAGGCCGGTGCCGATGCCCTTGAGATAGGCCTCCTTACGGGCCCACAGGCGGGCGAAGGCCTCGGGGCGGCGGACCTCGGGCACGGCGGCCAGCTCCGTCTGTTCCCGCGGGTGGAGCGCGGGTGCGCAGCGCTCCACCGTCCGCGCGGGCGGGACGTACTGCACGTCGACGCCGACCGGGGTGGCGGCGACCGCGACGACGGCCAGGCCGCGGCTGTGCGAGAGGGAGAAGTGCGGTACGGAGCCGGATCCGGTCAGGACGGGGCGGCCGTGCGGCCCGCCGCAGCCCGGGCAGGGGTCGCGGCCGAAGGCCAGCTCCCCGGCGGGCAGGCCCAGGTACGTGGACAGCACGCGCCGCAGGGCGATGTGGGCGGCCACGTAGCGCGCCCTGCTGCGGGGGCTGACGAACCTGGCCGCCCTGGCCCGTTCCCGGTCATCGAGGTCGGAGGTGTCCAGGAGGCCGTCGCCGTCGTCCCGGTCGGGCAGGCGCAGGTCCCACAGGTCCACCTCGCCCGGGCTCACCGCGCCGCGCGGTACTCGGAGAGCAGTTCGAAGGGGGCCGGGTCGGCGGTGGCGAGCTTGCGCAGCTCGGCCACCGGCCCCTGGAAGCCCTCCCCGGCCAGGGCCTGGCGGTGGGAGTCGGGGTCGGTCCACTCGGCGAGCTCGACGTAGGTCCTCTCGTCGCGCGCGGAGCGGTACAGCTGGTGGGAGTGGAAGCCGGGCTGGGCGCGCATGTGCGCGGAAAGCTGCCCGAGCAGGCGCCGGAACTCCTCGATGTCGCCGGTCACGGTGTAGCGGTTGATGAAGACGTGCATGGGGACTGCCTTTCGGTGGGTATGTCTGTCCGTCAGTTCTGCTGGTCCCGGAGGTAGTCCTCGCGCAATGCGCGGCGCTGGACCTTCCCGGTGGCCGAGCGCGCGATGCCCTCGACGAGGGCGATGCGGTGCAGGTGCTCGTAGTAGGGCAGCTTGGTGTTGACGTGGTCGATGAGGTCCTGCGGCCGGCAGTCGGGGTCCGTCGGGACGACCAGGGCATGTGCGACGGCGCCCCTGGTTTCGTGGGGGACGTCGACGACGACACAGTCGGCGACGGCGGCGTGGCGCAGGAGGACGCGTTCGATCTCCGTGGGTGACACCAGCCAGTTGTCGCACTTGAAGACGTCCTTGATCCGGTCGACCACGAAGAGGCTGCCGTCCCGGTCGGTCCAGCCGATGTCGCCGGTGGAGAACCAGCCGTCGGCGTCCAGGTCGAGCGCCCGGTCGCGTCCGAGGTAGCCGAGCATCAGCTGGGGTCCGCGGACCTGGATCTCGCCGCGTTCGCCGACGGGCAGGGTGGCGCGGGTGACGGGGTCGACGATCCGGCTCTCGGCACCGGGTACGAGCACGCCGGAGGATCCGGATCGGGGGCGGTCCAGGTCGGACAGGTGCGTGGTCGGGGAGGTTTCGGCGAGTCCGTAGCCCTGGACCACGGGGACGCCGAAGTGCTGGCTGAGCACGCCGGCCGCGTCCGGGGAGAGGGCCGAGCCTCCGGAGAGGACCGCGCGCAGGGCCGGAGCCTCCAGTTCGCGGAGGCGGGGGTCCGCTGCCAGTTCAGCCAGTCGTACGGGCAGGCTGTAGTAGTGCGTCGCCCGGCAGGCGTCGGCGGCGGTGACGGCGGCCGCCACGTCCGCGTCGGGCCAGAGCACGTGGGTGGCGGCGGCGGTGGCGGCGACGGTGACGTGCATCAGGTGCAGGGTCGGCAGGTGGTTGAAGAGGACGGAGTGCTCGTCGACCTGGTGCATGTGGGCGGTCTGGGCGGCGTTGACCGTGAGGTTGCGGTGGCTCAGCCGCACCGCCTTGGGCGCTCCGGTGGTGCCGCTGGTGAACTGCAGGCAGGCCACGGCGTCGGGGTCCGCGGTCGCCGGTTCGGTGAAGGCGGGTGCCTGTGCGGCGAGTTCCCCGACGGTCATGAGGTCGGCCGCGTCCGGAGCCGTGTCGGGCTCGCGGTGGGTCAGCAGGATGTGTTCGAGCTCGCCGAGCCGGTCGCGGACCTTGGTGAGCACGGGCAGCATCGAGGGGCTGACGATCACGACGCGGGCCTGGCAGGAGCGCAGGACGTGGGTGATCCGCTCCTCCGGGAGCAGCGGGTTGACCAGGGCGCTGGTGTTGCCGGAGCGGGCGATGCCGAAGAAGGCCTGGGCGAACACCGGGTCGAGCACGGAGGCGAGGGCGACGACGGCGCCTTCGCCGGTCAGCGCCCGCAGGCCGGCGGCGAAGGCGTCCACCTGGGCGTCCAGTTCGGCGTAGCTGGTGGCGCCGGCAGGCGAACGCAGCGCCGTACGGGCGGGCGAGCGGCCGGCGGCACGGCGCAGGACGTGGTCCACGCGGGGCCCCGCGATCAGGTGGGCGATGGTGTCGAGCGGCGGTCCGGCCATCGCCGAGCCGGTCGTACCGACGGAATCGGTGGTCGTCATGGGCGCACTGTGCCGGTGCGGCTTCGAAAGAGGTTCGACGAGGGTCGGAAGCCGGATGGGGAGGGCTCTCGGAGGTCCTCCAACGAGGTTCCGAACAGCGTCCAAACCGGCCGGGCAGGGTGGCCCGGATCGCAGGGCGAAATGGAGAGCTGATGAGCACGAGAACAACGGGTGGCGCGGTCGTACTGGTCGCCGGGGCCGGTCCGGTCGGGCTGACGACCGCCTACGAACTCGTCCGCAGGGGTGTGCGGGTGCGGGTCGTCGACCGGGCCACGGGCCCGGCGACGACCAGCCGTGCCACGGCGACCCATGCCCGGACCCTCGAGGTCTACCACCAGATGGGGATCCTGCCCGACCTGCTGGCCCTCGGGCAGCAGGTGGAGAACTTCACGATGCACCGGGCCGGGCGGGTGCTGACCAGTCTCGGCACGGACTACTCGCGGATTCCGACCCGCTTCCCCTTCACGTTGCAGGTCGACCAGGTGCTGACGGAGCAGGTGCTGCGGGAGCGGCTGGCGGCGGCCGATGTGGACGTGGAGTGGGGGGTCTCGCTGGAACGTCTGGACAACGGGCCGGACAGTGTCACGGCGCACCTGCGCCACGCGGACGGCCGGGCCGAGGAGTACGGGGCGCAGTGGCTGGTCGGCGCCGACGGAGCGCACAGTACGGTGCGCAAGCAGCTGGGTGTCGAGCTGCTCGGCGACTCCTCGGAGCGGTGGATGGTGGCGGACGCCTTCATCGACACGGAACTCCCCCGGGACAGCCTGCACTGGATGCACCTGTCCCGCGGCACCATCCTCATGGTGCCGTTCCCGGAGCCGGGGAAGTGGCGGCTCCTGGACACCGACGACGTCGGTGACGAGGAGCGGCCGGAGGTGGTGCGGGCCCGCTTCGAGGCGAAGATGTCGGAGGGGCTCGGCAGGCCGGTCCGGGTCAAGGAACTGACCTGGACGTCGGTGTTCACGATCCGCCAGCGCATGGTGGAGAACATGCGCTCCGGCCGGTGCTTCCTGGCAGGTGACGCCGCTCATGTGCACAGTCCGGCGTCCGGGCAGGGCATGAACACCGGCATCCAGGACGGCCACAACCTCGCCTGGAAGCTGGCAGCGGTGATGGGCGGGCAGGCGGAGGAGGGCCTGCTGGACACGTACAGCGCCGAGCGGGTGCCGGTCGGTGAGATCCTGCTCGGTTCGACCCGGACCGCCACCCGGCTGATCGCGCTGCGCAACGCGGCCGCGCCGGTGCTGCTGCCCGTGGGCACCGCGCTGCTGAACCTGCTGGGGCCGCTCAAGCGCCGGCTGGAGCGCAAGATCCTGCACGGCATGTCCGGGCTCGCACTGCACTACCGCTCCAGTCCGCTGACCGTCGCGCCCCCGGCGGCCGCCGCAGCGGGTTCCGGGCCCGACGGGGTCCGGCCGGGTGACCGCGTGGCCTGTTCCGACGAGGAGCTGAGCAGCAGTGCGGGATGGCGGGCGGTGTGCGCGGAGCTGACCGATCCGCGCTGGACGCTGCTGGTCTTCCCGGGTCCCGGTGGTGTCCCGGATGCCGTGGGACGTGCCCACGAGGCGTACCGCGCCGCCGTGTCCGTACGGGTGGTGAGCGCGGCGGAGACGGCTGCGGCGGGTGACGGGCCCGAGCCGCTGCACGACCCGCAGGACCGGGTGCGGAACGCCCTGAGGCAGGGCGCGGGCCCGTCCTGCGCCCTGATCCGCCCGGACGGGTATCTCGCCGCCCTGGGCCCGCTCGACGAAGGTGCCGGACTGGAGAACCTGCTCCGGCGTGTCCACTTGCTGCCCGCCCGCCCGGGCGCGGCGCGCTGAGAGGGAGTCATGCGCATCATCGACCTGTCCACGCCCATCGACGCGACGGTGTGGGAGCCCAATCCCGTCGAGCACGAGGTCATGTCGCCGGCCGAGGGCGGCCGGCACATGGCCGAGGGCATGCGAGAACGGTACGGACTGGAATTCGATCCGGACGATCTGCCGGGGGGTGAGCTGCTCTCCCTCGACACGGTCAAGCTCACGACGCACACCGGTACGCACGTGGACGCGCCGTCGCACTACGGGTCCACGGCGGCGTACGGCGAACCGCGCCACATCGATCAGATGCCCCTCGACTGGTTCGTGCGGCCCGGCATGGTGCTCGACTTGACGGGCGAGCCGGTCGGGGCCGCGGGCGCGGACGTGCTGCGCCGCGAGTTCGACCGGATCGGGCGGGAGCCCCGGCCGATGGACATCGTCATGCTGAACACCGGTGCGGACAGGATCGCGGGGACGCCGGAGTACTTCACCGATTTCGTGGGGCTCGACGCCTCGGCGACCCATCTGCTGCTCGACCTGGGGGTGAAGGTGATCGGCACGGACGCCTTCAGCCTGGACGCGCCCTTCACGTACATGATCGAGGAGTTCCGGCGGACCGGTGACCGGAGTGTCCTGTGGCCCGCGCACTTCGTGGGGCGTGAGCGCGAGTACTGCCAGATCGAGCGGCTGGCGAACCTGGACGCGCTGCCCGCGGACGGCGACTTCACGGTGTCCTGCCTGCCCGTGAAGCTGGTGAACGCCGGAGCGGGCTGGGCGAGGGCGGTCGCCTTCGTCGACTGAGCGAGTGTGGCGGCGGCGGATCCGGCAGGCTTTCCCCGGCCTGCCTGATCCGCCGCCGTCGTCCGTCCGGGCGGTCCGGGTCGTCTCCTTCGGCCTACGGGAGGTCGTCCCGGGTGACCTTGCGGGTCCGGACCAGGAGCCTGCCCTCCTCTCGGACCAGGACGTCCTCGCAGACACAGACCCGGTGCAGAGCGGGCTGCTGCCCCTGCGGGGTGGAGAAGACCAGGGCGTAGCAGCGGACCCGCAGCGTGCCGTCGCCTTGCGGGAAGACGGCCACCATGCCGTGCCAGTGCCTGCGCTGCACGCCGGCGGCCGCGAGTTCCTCCGTGGTGCGGCGCAGGGACTCCCGCAGGGCCTCGCGTCCGCGCATCGGCGCGGGCAGGGTCGGTACGTCGAAGACGGCGTCCTCGGTGAAGGTCAGCGCCCATGCGTCGACGGATCCGGCGTCGAGCAGCTGCATGTGCTCGGCGTAGAACTGCTGGACCTGGGCGTAGTCCTCGGCGGAAACGCGTGCGGTCTCCTGCTGGGTGGTCACTTCGGTGCTCCCGTGTGCTCGGCTGTCCGTGGCGGTCACGGGGCACCGTCCCCGACCGGTTTCGAGCACGGTTGGAGGCTCCGGTTTTGACGTCGCCTCGAAGACGTCTCCAAGTGCGGCGGGCATGGTGCTGGCGCAGATGACCTTCGCGAGTGGATCAGGGGACTCCTTATGCCAGCAGAGAAGACGTACCAGGTCGAAGAGAAGGCGCTCGTCTCCGCTCCGGTGGACGTCGTCCGCCGGATCGTCGTCGACGTGGAGGCCTGGGTCCAGCTGCACGGACCGGCGGTGCACGCCGAGATCCTGGAGAGCGGCGACCACGGCGAGTTGATCCGCCACTGGTCCGTGGTGGACGACCACACGGTCCGTACGTGGGACGCGCGCCGCGAGGTGACCGCCTCGGGGGACGTGCGGTTCACGCACGAGCCCGCGAACGCGCCGTTCGCGACCGTCAGCGGCGGATTCGACTTCGAGGAGCAGCCGAACGGGAAGACGCTGGTGCGGATGCACCACGCGTTCACGCTGCTGGAGGACGACGAGTCCGTGGCGGCGCAGCGGGTGGAGTCGATGCAGCTCGGGAGCCGCGCGTACCTGAACACGCTGCACTACGCGGCGGAGAACGCCGACGAGCTGGAGCGGCTGATCATCTCCTTCGAGGACCCGCTCTTCGTGGCGGGTTCGGTGGAGGACGCGTACGCGTACCTCTACGAGGCCGACAAGTGGCCCGACCGCATCCCCCACGTGCTGCGGCTGGAGCTGGAGGAGAACACTCCGAACATCCAGTTCTTCGACATGGACACCAAGTCCTCGGACGGTTCCGAGCACACGACGCGTTCGGTGCGCATCTGCCTGCCGAACCACAAGATCGTCTACAAGCAGACGCGCCCCCCGAAGACCATGTTCGCGCACACGGGCCACTGGCTGTTCACGGAGACGCCGGAGGGCGTCGTCGTGAGCTCCCGGCACACGGCGACCATCCGTCCCGAGGGGCTGCACCTGCTCGGCGAAGGCATGACGGTGGAAGGTGCCCGCAAGTACCTGCGCCGCATCCTCAGTGCCAACAGCATGGGCAACCTGCGGCTGTCCAAGGAGTACGCGGAAGAGCGTGCCGGGCACTGAGCGCCCGGGCCCGGGCCATTCCCTGACGGACGGTCCTCGCCGGGTGGCACTGCTGCTGCCCGGTCAGGGCGCCCAGTACCCGCGGATGGCGGCAGGCCTGTACACCTGCGAGCCGGTCTTCACGGCGGCGATGGACGAGGTGTTCCACGCCTTCGGTCCGGCGGGGCCCGGCCTGCGCGGGCGGTGGCTGGACGGAGCCGGGCCGCTGGACGACGCCGCGCTGGCCCAGCCGCTGCTGTTCGCGGTGGACTACGCGCTGGGCCGGCTCGTGTCGAGCTGGGGCGCCGGGCCTGCGGCGCTGCTCGGCCACAGCGTCGGCGAGATGGCGGCGGCGGCGCTCGCGGGTGTGTTCTCCGTACGGGATGCCGCGCTGCTCGTACTCGACAGGGTCTCCCGGGTCGGCGCCGCTCCCCCGGGGGGCATGCTCGCGGTGGCGGCGAGTGTCGCGCAGGTCGAGCCGTACCTCGGGCGTGACGTGGTCGTCGGCGCCGTGAACGCGCCGCGGCACGTCGTGCTCGCCGGTCCCCGGGGGCCCTTGGGCGAGGTGGCGGACCGGCTGGCGGCGGCGGGCCTGAACAGTCTGCCGGTGCCGTCGGACACCGCGTTCCACAGTCCTGTGCTCGGCCCCGCCCTGGCGGGCGCCGGGGCCGTGGTGGCGCGGACGGTGCGCAGGCCCCCCGCCGTCACGGTGTACTCCGGCAGCACAGCGGCGGTGCTGCGCCCCGAAGAGGCCCTGGACACCGGTTTCTGGGCGCGTCAGCCCATGGAACCGGTGCTGTTCTGGGCGGCCCTCGACGCCCTGCTGTCCGACGGCCCGTACCTGCTCGTGGAGGCGGGTCCCGGACGGGGGCTCGCCGGCATCGCCCGCCGGCATCCGGCGGTCCGGCGCGGGCACAGCGCCGTGTGCGCGCTGCTGCCGGCACTGCCCGGTGACGACACGGCGGAACGGACGTCGCTGCGGCAGGCCGCCGAGGTACTGCGCGCGGAGGGCTTGCCCGTGCCGCGGACGGCCGTGGAGGCCGCCCTGCGGCCCGGTGCGGCGGACAGCTCCGAAGGTTCCTGAATTCATTTCCGTGGCCCCGCGCGAGGAGCGGGCCACCGACTCCTGCTGGGGGTACTCACAGTGCGGATCCTGGTCACGGGCGGAGCCGGTTTCATCGGCTCCTGCTATGTCCGTGCACTGCTCGACGGCGTCCATCCTGGTTACGAGGACGCGCAAGTGACCGTCGTCGACAAACTCACCTACGCGGGAAACCGCTCCAACCTTCCGGAGAGCCACGAACGGCTGCGCTTCGTCCGGGGCGACATCGCCGACGCCGGGTTCATGCGGGGCCTGGTCCGGGGCCACGACGAGGTGGTGCACTTCGCCGCCGAGTCCCATGTGGACCGGTCACTGCACGCCGCGTCCGAGTTCGTCAGGACCAATGTGGCGGGCACGCAGAGCCTGCTGGAGGCGTGCCTGCGGGCGGAGGTGCGGCGCGTGGTCCACGTGTCGACCGACGAGGTGTACGGCTCGATCGACGAGGGGTCGTGGACGGAGACCCGTCCGCTGCTGCCCAACTCGCCCTACTCCGCCTCCAAGGCGGGGGGCGATCTGATCGCCCGCGCGTACTGGCGCAGCTACGGGCTCGACGTCCGCGTCACCCGGTGCAGCAACAACTACGGCCCCTACCAGCACGTCGAGAAACTGATCCCGCTCTTCGTCACCAACTTGCTGAGCGGGCTGTCGGTCCCCCTGTACGGGGACGGGCGCAACGTGCGCGAGTGGGTGCACGTGGAGGACCATTGCCGGGCCGTCCACGCGGTCCTCACCGGCGGGACGGCGGGCGAGGTCTACAACATCGGCGGTACGGCGCTGTCCAACGAGGAGATCACCGACCAGCTCCTCGAACTGTGCGGAGCCGACCGGAGCCGGGTGCGCCGCGTCGAGGACCGCAAGGGCCACGACCTGCGGTACGCGGTCGACGACACCAAGATCCGCACGCAGCTCGGCTACCGGCCCCGCGTCGCCCTCGCGGACGGTCTGGCCTCCGTCGTCCGCTGGTACCAGGACAACCCCGGCTGGTGGAAGCCGCTGCGCGCCCCGGAGTCCTCCCCCGTACGAGAAGGAGCATGAGCGTGTCGACGAGCCTGGAGCTGCCCGCGGCCGGGGTGCCGACCGGGCCCTCGGTCCTGTCCCGGCGGTTCACCGACTCGGCGGCGGCGACCGACAGCCCCGTCCTGCCGAACGCCGCCTTCGACACCTGGTTCACGGAGCACCGCAGGGCCAACCGGTTCACGGTCGACCGGATCGCCTTCGGGGACCTGGCGGACTGGTCCTTCCGGGAGTCGGACGGAAATCTGGTCCACGCGAGCGGCGGGTTCTTCTCGGTCGTCGGCCTGGAGGTGAATACGGACTGGCAGGCCCGGGGTTCGTGGTCCCAGCCGATTCTCGACCAACCGGAAATCGGCGTACTGGGCATCCTGGTCAAGGAGTTCGACGGTGTATTGCACTGTCTGATGCAGGCCAAGATGGAGCCCGGAAACCCCGATACCGTGCAGCTTTCCCCGACGGTGCAAGCGACCCGCAGCAACTACACGGGGGTGCACGGCGGGCGGCGCACCACCTTTCTCGAGTACTTCACCGACCCCGGCCGGACCACCCTCGTCGATTCCCTCCAGTCCGAGCAGGGGGCCTGGTTCCTTCACAAACGGAACCGGAACATGATCGTCGAAGTGACGGGTGAGGTCCCTGCCCACGAGAATTTCCGCTGGCTGACGATCGGGCAGATACATCGGCTGCTCACCAATGACAACGTAGTCAACATGGATACGCGTTCGGTTCTGGCGTGTATCCCTTTCCGGGCCCCTGACGGCCTCGGCTCCGCCGGCCCGTCGGAGTACACCGAGGCCCTGCGGCGCTCCCTGGCGGGGCGCGGCGGCGAGCGGCACGGCACGGGGCAGATCCTGGGCTGGCTGACCGAGGCGAAGTCCCGCCGGGAGTTCTCCCGGCGCCGCCTCCCCCTGTCCGAGGTGCACGGCTGGCACAGGTCGGAGACGGAGATCTCCCACGCGGAGGGCAAGCACTTCACGGTGGTTGCCGTCGACGTGCGGGCGCGGACCCGCGAGGTCAGCGCGTGGAGCCAGCCCCTGATCGCCCCGGTGGAGCGGGGTGTGGCGGCCTTCGTGGTACGCCGGATCGAAGGTGTGCTGCACGTGCTGATGCACGCCAAGGTGGAAGCGGGGCTGCTCGACACGTGCGAGCTGGCGCCCACGGTCCAGTGCCTGCCCGTCAACTACGCAGACCTTCCCCCGGACCGGCGGCCGCTCCATCTGGACACGGTGCTCGAAGCGCCGGCCGAGGCGGTGCGCTTCGACGCTGTCCTGTCCGAGGAGGGCGGCCGCTTCTACCATGCCGACAACCGCTACATGATCGTCGAGGTGGGCGAGGACTTCCCCCTGGAGGAGGGCCCGGACCACCGGTGGATGACGGCCCACCAGCTCATGGAGCTGGTGCAGCACAGTCGCTATCTGAACGTGCAGGCCAGAAGCCTGCTGGCCAGTTTGCGGACGACGTGGTGAGCAGCCCGGGGCCGCCGGGGGCCCTGCGTCTGGGGGTGCTGGGCTGCGCGGACGTCGCGTTCCGCCGGATGCTGCCCGCCATGGTGCGCGGGCCGCTGGTGAGCCTGGTGGCGGTGGCCAGCCGTGACGCCGGCAAGGCACGGTCCTTCGCCGGGCGCTTCGGCTGCGACGCCGTCGAGGGGTACGAGCGACTGCTGGCCCGGCCGGACATCGACGCGGTGTACATCCCCCTGCCCACGCGGATACACGCGCAGTGGTCCGTACGGGCCCTGCGCGCCGGCAAGCACGTGCTGTGCGAGAAGCCGGCCGCGACCACCCTGCGCGAGGCGTCGCAGGTGGTGGCTGCGGCTCGCGAGGGCGGCCTGCTGGTGATGGAGAGCTTCATGTTCCTGCACCACGGGCAGCACGCGCGGGTGCGGGAGCTGCTGCGGGACGGGGTCATCGGCCGGCTCCGCGAGGTGTCGGCCGACTTCGGCATCCCCGCCCCTCCGGCGTCGGCCTCCTCCGGCACCCTCAGCAGCCTCGAGGAGACGGGTGTGTATCCCCTTCGGGCGGCGCGCTTGTTCGCCGGGGAGCAGCTGGAGGTCGTGGGGGCCACGCTCTCGCCCGCTTCCGGAGCCGGAGCTGATACCTCCGGAACGGTGCTCCTGCGCTCCCCCTCGGGCGTCACCGCACGGCTGGGCTTCGGCTGGGACCGGTCCTACCGCTGCGCGTACGAGCTGTGGGGCAGCGAGGGGCGGCTCACCCTGGACCGGGCGTTCACCACCCCGGACACCCACAGGCCCGTGCTGCGCGTCGAACGACCGGAAGGTGTAAGGGAGTTGACCCTCCTCCCGGAGGCGCAGTTCGAGAACACGGTCGAGGCCTTCGCCCTGGCCGTGCGCCGGCAGGCCGACTTCGGCTCCCACTACGACGACGTGCTGCGCCAGGCCACGCTGGTGGAAGCGGTCCGGAGCAGCGCCCTGGCCGCATAACCCCCGCATTTACGTGCGCCGCGGACTCGCATCCCGAAGGAACGGGGATGCGAGTCCGCGGCGTACCCGTTTGCCGATCGCTCCCGAGGAACATCACGCAAGCGGGACATGCCACTTGCGACGTATCACCCTTGAGGAACGCTCGAATCGCGGGATAGTGTTTTCGTATTGCACGACGGAGCGGGTCGGCGCGGGGGTCCGGAAAATACCCGGAAAATACGCCCACCCCTCCCGGAGAGGACATCAAGAAAAATGCGGTTCAACATCCTTGGCCCTATGGAAGTCCTGCACGAAAATGGACACTACACACCGACCGCACCCAAGGCCCGAAATACATTGGCCTTGCTGCTGTCGCGCGCCAATCAAGTGGTCGAGATACCCGCCCTTATTGACGAATTGTGGACCGACTGTCCGCCGCGCAGCGCCGTCACCACCGCACAGACTTATATCTACCAATTGCGGAAAATGCTCTGCAAGGCAGTTGGCAGCGAATCGGCCGGGGAAATTCTCGTCACCAAGGCCCCGGGATACAGCCTGCGGATCGGGGACGGAGTGATCGACGCCCAGGTCTTCGAACAGCGATCCGCGGAGGGCAAGCGACTGCTGGCGGCGGGGCGGCCGGAGGAGGCGTCGCGCCGGCTGCAGGAGGCCCTCGCGCTCTGGCGAGGCCCGGCGCTTTCCGACGTCAACGCAGGTAGGATCCTTGAAGCCCACGTGGTGCAGCTGGAGGAGAGCCGCCTCGGGACCCTGCAGCTGCGCATCGAGGCCGACATGAAGCTGCGGCGGTTCCGGGAGCTGGTCCCCGAGCTGCGCTCCCTGGTCGCCACCCACCCGCTCAACGAATGGCTGCACGCCCAACTGATTACCTGCCTCAGATATTCCGGCCGACGGGGAGAAGCCCTGCAGGCCTACCAGTCACTTCGGCGAGTCCTGGACGACGAGCTGGGACTGCACCCTTCACTCCCCCTCCAGCGGCTGGAGCAATACCTGTTGACAGATCCGGTACGCGAAGAAGTGGCCCCGGTCACCATGCCCGTATCGGCCTGACACTCAGAGCCGGAAAGCCTTTAGGAAGCCTTGGGAAATCCTTTAGCCAGACCCCCCTACCGGCCGGTTGCCTGCGATCGATCTTGGTGCTAGCGTCGAAGGCTGATTCAGCCTACATCTACACGGGGGAGATGGTAGATGAAAGGAAGAGGCGATCTCGGCCGCACAATGACCGATGCACGGCCGATCAGCGTATTCGTCGCCGACGAGAACACCATATTTCGAGAAGGCCTGCGCACGATCGTCAACCGGGACGAGGGCTTATCCGTGGTCGGGCACGGCCCGACCACGGAGGGCGGTCTGCTGGAGAACATCGTCGACGCGCAACCCGATGTCATTCTGCTGGGGCTCGACCAGGTCACCGCCGACCACGTGGAGACCCTCGTCGCCGGAGTCGTCCGGGCGGCACCGCATGCCGACACCATCGTCCTGGCCTCTTCCGTGCAGGCCGGTGTGCTCCAGCAGATGATGGGCATCGGGGTGCGGGCCTATCTCCCGAAGGACGTTCCGCACCGGTACTTGCTCTCGGCCGTCTACATGAGCAGGTTCGACGTGAGCGGTCACGGGAACAGTCGCATGGGGTTCCTGCTGCCGCGGCCCGACAAGGCACACGGCCCACCGGCCGGTGTGCTGTCCACCCGGGAACGGGAAGTCGTCGAACTCGTCGGCAAGGCCATGACGAACGCGCAGATCGGCCGTCAGCTCAGCATCTCCGAAGGGACCGTCAAACGGCACCTGCACAACATCTTCGTGAAACTGCAGGCCGTGTCCCGACTGGACGCGGTCAACAAGGCCGTCGCCCTCTGCCTGATCATGGTCAACTGACCGCGCCGGCAACGGCGGCGGACGGAGGTCCCCAGGCGCGGGCCACCTCCATCACGTATCGCCCGTACTCCGAGGTGGCCAGGCGTTCGCCCAGCCGGTGGCAGGCGTCCGCGTCGATGAACCCCATGCGTAGGGAGATCTCTTCCAGGCAGGCGATGCGGACGCGCTGCCGGCTCTCCATGATGCCGACGAACTGGCTCGCGGCGAGGAGTGCCTGCGGCGTGCCCGTATCCAGCCAGGTGTAGCCGCGGCGCAGGTCGACGAGGCGGGCGCGGCCCTCGGCCAGGTAGGCGAGGTTCACATCGGTGATCTCGAGCTCTCCGCGCGGCGACGGCTTGATGTTCTTGGCGACGTCCACCACGTCGTTGCTGTAGAAGTAGAGCCCGGTGATGGCACGGTTGGACCGGGGCAGCGCCGGCTTCTCCTCGATGGAGAGGAGGCGTCCTTGCTCGTCGACCTCTCCGACGCCGTAGCGTTCGGGGTCGCTCACCTGGTAGCCGAACAGAACGCAGCCGTCCACGTCCCGCGCGTTCTTCTGCAGCAACGGCGAGAGGCCGGGGCCGTGGAAGAGGTTGTCGCCGAGGACGAGGGCCACGGAGTCGTCGCCGATGTGGTCGGCGCCGATGAGCAGCGCCTCCGCGAGTCCCTTGGGCTGCTCCTGCTCGGCGTAGCTGAAGCTCACGCCCAGCTCGCTGCCGTCCCCGAGCAGTCTGCGGAACTGCGGCAGGTCCGCGGGTGAGGAGATGATCAGGATGTCGGTGATCCCGGAGAGCATGAGCACCGAGATCGGGTAGTAGACGGTCGGCTTGTCGTAGACCGGCATCAGCTGCTTGGACACCGCGAGCGTCGTGGGGTACAGGCGTGTCCCACTGCCGCCCGCGAGCACGATTCCTTTCACGTCCTGCGTTCTCCGTCCGTTGCGAGTGGGCCCGTTCCCAGGGAGTGGGCGGCCTCAACGGCAGCACACCACCCGGGTTTCGTGGCGTTGTGGTGCCCCGATCCAGTCCCGGCCAGGCGCTTCGAGCCGTCGTCGAAGGTCCCTTGCGAGGGTGTGCGCCTTCCCGCTTCACCGACGCGCGGCGACAGGAGAACCGACATGCGCGTACTCGTCATGACCAGCCCGGTGCCGACCCATCTCACACCGGTCGTCCCGCTCGCCTGGGCGTTGCGGGCGGCGGGCCACGAGGTGCTCGTGGCCTGCCAGCCGGAGGTGGAGGCCGCGGCGCGGCGGGCGGGGCTGTGCGTCGCGGTCGTCGAAGCGGTGGACGACGACAGCTCCCGGCGGGAACGGGCGGCGGCGGAGCGGGCGGCGGCCGGTCCGGGGCCTTCACCCGCGGCGGGCGGCGACGGACCACCGTGGCCGGTGCTGGCACAGAAGTGGCGCGGCCGGACGGCAGGGGTACTGGCCCCTTCCACGGCGGTGGCCAGGCGGTGGCGACCGGACCTGATCGTCGCCGACCCCCTAGAGTTCGCGGCTCCGTTCGTCGCCGCCGACCTCGGCGTGCCGTTCGTCCACCACCGCTGGGGTGTGGACCGGTTCGGCGACGAGCGGTGGCGTCAGGCGCGGCACGCACTGTCGTACTGGTGCGCGGCGCGGGGACCGGGGGCCCTGCCGGAGCCGGCGCTGGTCCTCGACCCGTGCCCGCCCGGCCTGCAGGAACCGGGGCTGAGCGCGGGCGGGGGGATCCGCTTCGGCGCGTACAACGGCAGCGGCAGCCTGCCGTGGCGGGCCGCCGCGCGCGGCGGCCGCGTCTGCGTGACCTTCGGTACCCGTACGGTGGCCCTCGACGGGGCCGGGCCGTTGCGGAGTACTCTGCGGGCGCTCGGCGGGACGGCCGGGCCGGCCGGGCCGGGCGGTGTCGTGGTGGCGGCGGCCGCGGGCACCGGGGCCCTGCTCGGCAGGGTACCGGCGGGCGTCGAACTGCTGGAGGACGTACCGCTCAACCTGATCCTCGGCCGGTGTTCCCTGGTGGTGCACCACGGCGGCGGCGGGACGACGCTGACCGCGGCGTCGTTCGGGCTGCCGCAGCTGGTGCTGCCGCAGGCCCCGTACCTGGTGGAGCACGGTGAGCGGCTGGCTGCCTGCGGGGCGGGCGAGGTGCTGGACCGGGACGCCCAGGAGACGGAGGGCATCCGCGCCGCGGCGGAGCGGCTCCTGTCCTCGCCCCGGGTCGCGGGGGCGGCGCGCCGGCTCGCGGCGGAAATGGGCGCGATGACCACGGCGGCCGGGTGGGTGGCACCTCTTGAGGAGATCGCCGGGCGCGTGCGGGTGTGAGAACGCGGACGGCCGGGCGGAGCGGGGCGTGTTCTCGCACGCCCCGCTCCGCCCGGCCTGGTGCGCGGGCCGGCCTCGCTCGGGGGTTTACGCTGCCGGACCGCGGTTCCTGGGGCCGCTCAGCCCCGGCCGGGGCCGGCCGCCGGGGATCCGGTGGCGGGGGCGGCCCCGACCCAGCCGGGTTCGGCGCTGTCCATGTTCTCCTTCACGAAGAAGGACAGGACGACGGCGAGGACCGAGACGGCCGCCGCGGTGAGGTAGAGGACGTGGTTGGCGGATACGAAGGCGTCCACGACGGTCTCCCGCACCGGGGCGGGGAGCCGTTCCACAGATCCGAGGTTCGCCACGTTGCCCTCGAGCTGGTCGCGGACCTCCGGCGGCAGCTTGGAGTCGAACGACGCGTTGAGCAGGACACCGAGCAGGGCGGTGCCGAGGGCCTGGCCCATCCGGCCGAGGAAGCGGACGGAGGTCGTGGCAACACCCAGCTGATGGGGTGCCACGGAATTCTGCACGGCGAGGACCGAGACCTGCATGAGGCCGCCGAGGCCGGAGCCCAGCAGGAAGAGGTCGACGGCGATCACCCACGGGGGCGTGCCCGCGCCGAGCAGGCCGAGCAGGACCAGGGCGGCGGTGCACAGCAGGTTGCCGAGTACGAGCACCCTGCGGAAGCGGCCGGAGCGCGAGATCCACAGGCCGCCGGAGGTGGAGAAGAGCACCAGGCCGGCCGCGAGGGGGACGGTGAACAGGGCGGAGCTGGTGGGCGTCTGGGCGCGCGCGATCTGCATGTACGTGGCCAGGTAGACGGGCGCCGACATGACCGCGAGGCCGGTGACGATCTGGAGCGGGGCGACGGTGCGGTAGACCGGGTTGCGGAACAGCGACAGGGGCAGGATCGGCGCGGTCACGCGCAGCTCCCACCAGATGAAGAAGGCGGTGATCAGTACTCCGGCCGCCCCCATCGCCAGGATCAGCGGCGAGGTCCAGGCGTACCGGGTGCCGCCCCAGTCGGTGACCAGCAGGATGATGCTGGCCGCCGCGGCGAGCAGGACCGCTCCGAGGATGTCCACGGGCTCGCGGCGGCGCGGTCCGGCCGGCAGGCGCAGCGCGTACAGCATGATCGCCAGGGCGGCGATGCCGAGGGGCACGTTGATGTAGAACAGCCAGCGCCAGCCCATGTGTTCACTGACGACGCCGCCGAGCAGCGGGCCCGCGACGCTGCCGCCGCCGATGATCGCGCCGCCGAGTCCGGAGCGGCGTGCCCGGTCCTTGGGGGGCGAGATCATCGCGACGATGACCAGGGTCACGCCGACGAGGCCGCCGGCGCCGAGTCCCTGGACGGTGCGGTAGACGATGAGCTGGGGCATGCTCTGCGCGGTCCCGCAGAGCATCGAGCCGACGAGGAACAGGCTGATGGCGGCGAGGAAGACCTTCTTCGGGCCGAAGATGTCGCTCAACTTGCCGTACAGCGGCTGCGTGGCCGTGGATGCGAGCAGGTAGACGGTGAAGAGCCAGGGCAGCAGGCCGAGCCCGTCCTGGGGAGCGAGGTCCCTGGCAATGGTCCATGCGGCGCTGCCGACGATGGTCTGGTCGAGGCTGGCGAGGAGCAGGGTGCCGAGGGCGCTGACCGAGATCCATTTGATCATGTGCGGCGACATCGGTTTCGGCTCCTCGGGCGCCGGCTTCGCCGTGGTGGCGGTCGCATCGCTCATCTCTGCGTGACTCCCTGGTCGTCAGCGGTCGCGGCACCGGCGTGCCGCTCGTCCGATGTCACGGTGGGCGGCCCGGCTGAGCGCGGCCTGTCAGGGACCTGAGCCGGAGCCGGCCCTCCTGCGCCCGGCCGAACCCGGGTTGTTCTGTAGAAGTTCTAGATGTAGTGTGATCTTCGTTGGTGATGTTCTACAGAAGTTCTACAGAACGTGAGAGGTGGAGACACCATGTCCGACGCAGAGATCCCCCCCACCGCGGAGTCCTTCGCCGTGCGCGCCGTGCCGCCCGTGGTCCCGCAGGCGGAACCGGCTCTGGCGCCCGCGCCGTTCCGGGCGGCCACGGCGCTCGACGCCTCCCGGCCTCCCGCCCAGGTGACGGCGCAGGGCCACAAGCCCGGCCGCGGGGACATCCGGACCGCCGCACTGTCCCTGCTGTCCTCGACGGATCAGCTGAACGGGTACCAGATCGTCCAGCTGATCGCCGAGCGCAGCTCCGGGGTGTGGCAGCCCAGCCCCGGCGCCGTCTACCCCGCGCTCCAGCAGTTGGAGGCGGACGCCCTGATCGAGCAGGTCGAGGGCGGCACCCGCAAGACCTACCGGCTCACCGACGCCGGCCGAGCCCACGCAGCCGGAGGCCAGAGCGAGGCGGAAGCCCTGTGGCGGAGCGTGGAGTCCGCCACCGACCCCCGGGCGCAGGAAATCGACACCCTCTGCGGACAAGTGGTGACCGCCGTACGGCACGCGCTGCACGACGCGGACGACGCCCGGTACGCGGGAACCCGGCAGGTGCTCCTGGACGCGCGCCGCTCCCTCTACCGGATGCTCGCCGAGGAGGACGACCGCCGGTCGTAGGGAGGCGGGACGAACAGCCGGAGGCGGGCCGCGGACGCGGCCCGCCTCCAACCGCTTCCGAAGCAGTCTGGACGGGGCTTCCCCACGATGGGCGCCACAAATGCCCCTCGTCAGCCGTCAGGGAGAGCCTCGATGCGTGTGCTGTTCATGAGTACCCCGGTGTCCACCCACTTCGCGCCTTCCATCCCTCTGGGCTGGGCGCTCCGTGCGGCGGGGCACGAGGTGCTGGTCGCCGGTCAGCCGGACATCATCGGCACGGCGCACGGGGCCGGTCTGAACACCGCCGTCGTCGGCGAGTACTTCGACGCCCTGGAGCCGCTCACCTCCGGCCTGCCCGAGGGCAAGCGGCCGATCGAGGTGGGGCACACCCGTGTGAAGGACGGCCACTGGGAGGCCGTGAACAAGATCTGGCTCATCCACTGCCGCTACATGGTGTCCCAGTACCTGGCGCTCGCCCGGGAGTGGAAGCCCGACCTGATCGTGGCCGACCCCCTGGAGTTCAGCGCGCTGATCGTAGGCGGCATGCTCGGCATCCCGACGGTGAACCGCCGGTGGGGCGTCGACCCCGCGGGCTTCCCCGGGCAGGAGATGGCCCGCCGGACCATGGGCACCATGCTCGGCCGGCTCGGCCTGGACGGCCTGCCCCGCCCGGCCATGGTCCTCGACCCCTGCCCGCCCAGCCTCCAGGTCCCCGAGGCCCCGCCGAGCCAGGGCATGCGGTACATCCCGTTCAACGGCACCGGAACGCTGCCGGACTGGGCGAAGGACAAGCCGCGCGGGCGGCAGCGGGTCTGCGTGACCTTCGGCAGGCTCACCGCCGCGCTCAACGGACTGCCCCTGTTCCGCGCCGTCGCCGAGGCCGCCGGCGAACTCGACGACGTGGAGACCGTCCTGACCCTGGAACCCGAGTTCCAGGCCGCTCTGGGACCCGTACCGCCGTCCGTCCGGGTCGTCGACCCGGCCCCCCTCAACCTGTTCCTCGACACCTGCGACGCGGTCGTGCACCACGGCGGCGCCAGTTCCACGCTCACCGCGGCCGCGTTCGGGCTTCCGCAGCTCGTCCTGCCCGGCATCACCGACACCTTCGTCGTCGCCGACCGCGTCGAGGCCGTCGGCGCGGGCCGCAAGCTCGACGAGGCACGGACGCAGAACGACCCCGCCCAGATCCGCGACGCGCTGCGGGCCGTCCTCGACTCCCCCTCGTACGCCGAGGGAGCGGCCCGGCTGCGCGAGGAGATGGCCACCATGGCGACGCCCGCGCAACTGGTGCCCGTACTCGAAGAGCTGGCGGGCTGAGCGCATGCGGGTCCTCTTCGCGTCCGTCTCCGTACCCAGTCACCTGCTGCCCATGGTGCCCCTCGCGGGAGCCCTGCGCGCCGCGGGTCACGAGGTGCTGCTGGCCGGCCAGCCCGATCTGCTGCCGCACGCCGAAGCCTCGGGGTTCGTCACCGCCGCGGTCGGCAGCGAGCAGCTGGAGGCCGACCGGCGCCGGCGGATGGCGCAGGTCGCACGACAGCAGGCCGCGGCGCCGGGCGGCACGTGGCAGCCGACCTGGGAACAGCTCGCCGAGCGCTGGCGTCAACGGGTCGACGCCGTCATCGACGACCACCTGGAGCTCGCCCGGTGGTGGCGGCCCGACCTGATCGTGGCCGACCCCCTGGAGTTCGGCGCGCGGGTGCTCGGCGGCGTGCTCGGTGTTCCCGTGGTGGTGCACCGCTGGGGCCCGGAGACCATGTCGACCGAGTCCGCCGGGCCCGCCCGGGAGGCGCTCGCGGAGATCTGCGCCCGCGTCGGGCTGCCCTCGGGGCTCGGCGCTCCGGCGGCGGTGCTCGACCCGTGCCCTCCGGGCCTCCAGTTCCCGTCGGCCGCGCCGGCCCTGTCCGTCCGGCACGTCCCCTTCAACGGCTCGGGCTCCGTTCCCGCATGGACGCGTGAGGACACCGGGGGACGGCAGCGGGTGTGCGTCTCGCTGGGCAGCATGCCCGGGGACCTCGGCGGGTTGTCCCTGCTGCGCTCCCTGGTGTCCGCGGTGTCCGACGAGGACCGGATCGAGCTGGTCGTCCCCCTCGCGGCGGAGCTGCGTGACCAGCTGGGCGGACTCCCCGAGTTCGTCCGCGTGGTCGATCCGGCGCCGTTGAACCTCTTCCTGGACACCTGTGCGGCCGTCGTCCACCACGGGGGGTCCGGTACGGCGCTCACGGCGATCGCCCACGGGCTGCCGCAGCTGGTGCTGCCCCAGTTCAACCCGGCGCTGGCGATGTGCGGGGAGCGGGTGGCGGCCGTCGGGGCCGGTGTGAACGTCCCCTCGCAGGACCAGCTCGACGGCGGCCGGGTCGCCGCGGGCCTGCGGACCGTACTCGGGGAGCGGAGTCTGCGCGAGCGTGCCGGGGAGCTGCGCGCCCTGATGGCCGGCCAGCCCACCCCGGCGGACGTGGTCGGCCTGCTGGAGTCCTTGCGGTAGGCGGCCCCGCACCGATCGCCCCGTGTCCCGCGCCCCGCGCCCCCGTCAGGGCGCGGGGCGCTCGCCCGCCTCGGCGCGCAGCAGCGCGACCGCCGCCCGGTGGCCCGTACCGGCGCCGCGGCGGTACGAGGCGAGGTAGTCCTCCCGGGGCAGCGCCGCCCGTACACCCGCGGTCACGCGGGCGGAGTCCGGGCCGGACGCGGCGCTCTCCGGGGTACCGCGCAGCGTGTCGGCCGCGCCCAGCAGACGGGCTGCCCGCAGCGGCCGGCCATCGGCCAGTTCCACGTCCGCGAGGAGCTCCAGGAGCCGGGCGACGATGCCCGGTTCCGGGGTGGGCGGCAACTGCCCGACCGCCTTCGCGAACCGCTCGCGCGCCGGTCCGGTGCGGCCGTCGGCGACCTCGACCGAGCCGAGGGAAGCCAGCAGCAGGGTGTGCACCTGGTCGATGCCCTGTCCCGTCGCCTCGAAGTCTCCGAGGGCCCGCTCCAGCCACTGCCGGGCCCGGCCGGTCGCACCGGCCCAGCGCGCGACGTCGCCCATCGCCTGCTGGGCAAGTACCCGCTGCTCCCCCGCTCCCAGCTCGTCGGCCAGTTCCAGGGCGGCGCCGAGCTCCTCCTGTGCCCGCTCCAGGTCCCCGTCGTAGGCCCGTTCCGTGGCCAGGCGCACCATCAGCAGCGGCTGGTCCTCACGGTCCCCGAGTTCACCGATGAGCCGCAGGGCCTCTTCGAGCGCGTCGATCGCCGCCCGCCGCTCCCCGCGCGAGCTGTGCGCCTCCGCTCCGGCGACGAGCACCTGTGCGGTGCCCCAGCGTTCGCCGATGCCACGGAACAGCTGCGCCGCGAGGTCGTAGTCCGCGGCCCCCCGCTGCGTCTCGCCGAGGGTCGTCTCGATCTGGCCGCGGTGCAGGTGGGCGAGACCGCGCACCCAGGGGTCGGCGTCGCGGGAGCGGCGCCGGACCGACTCCAGGAGGAAGCCGTCGCCGCTGAGCATGTTCGCGATGGGTTCGAACAGGCCGAGAGCCGGATGGGAGAAGGGGTCGCCGTCCCGCTCCATGCCGTCGATCAGCTCGCGCACCTCGGCCATCCGCGCCCGGAATCCCACGGGGTCCGAGCCCTCGCCCACCAGCTGCGGCAGCGCGGTGACCAGGGCCAGTGCGCGCGCGGCGGGAGGCACTGGGGCCGGGTCGAGAGCCAGGGCCCGCTCCGCCCACTCGGCCGCCTCCTGACGGAAGCCGCGCAGGAACCAGTACCAGCCGAGCGCGGCGACCAGGCGTGTGGCGATCTCGCTCTCGCCCTGCTCGGCGGCCCAGTTGAGCGCGGCCGTGAACTCGTCGTGCTCCAGGGTCAGGCGCCGCAGCCAGGTGAGCTGGTCGTGGCGGCGCAGCTGCGGCTCGGCACGTTCGGCGAGGGCGAGGAAGTACCGGGCGTGCTGGTGCCTGGGGTCCTCCCCCAGGCCGCTCGCGTCCAGTTTGGCCAGCGCGAAGGCGCGTACGGTCTCGAGCATGTGGAAGCGCGGTTCGCCGTCCCGGTCATTGATGGTCAGGAAGGATTTGCCGACGAGTCCGTGGAGGAGTCCGAGCACCTCCTCCTGGCGCGGCGCCCCATCGCCGGAGCCCGGGGTGCAGGCGGTGACCCGCTCGACCGCGTCGAGGAAGGCACCGCTGCGGAACACGCAGAAACGCATCGCGAGTTCGCGTTCACCCACGCTGAGGAGTTCCCAGCTCCAGTCGACGACGGCGTGCAGGGTCTGCTGGCGCGGCAGCGCCGTCCTGCTGCCGGCGGTGAGCAGCGCGAAGCGGTCGTCGAGGCGGGATCGGACCTGTTCCGGGGACATGGAGCGCAGCCGGGTCGCGGCCAGCTCGATGGCGAGGGGGAGTCCGTCGAGGGCGCGGCAGATGTCCAGGACGACGGCCACGTTCTCGTGGGTGACGCGGAACGAGGGGCGGGCGGCCGCGGCGCGCTCGCTGAAGAGCCGCACCACGGGGCTGCGCACGGCGAGCTCGGCGGGGGTCACCGCCTCCGGCACGGGCAGCGGATCGACCTGTATCAGCTGCTCGCCGGTGATGCCGAGGGGTTCCCGGCTGGTGGCGAGGACCCGCAGCTGCGGGCAGTGCGCGAGCAGCCGGTCCACGAGCGCGGCGGCGGACGCGACGACCTGCTCGCAGTTGTCCATGACCAGCAGGAGCCGCTTGTCCCGCAGGGCCTGCTCCAGCCGCTCCTGGGGGCCCGGGGTGCTGGCGGGCTGTGCGATCAGCCCGTCGGCCCGCAGCCCCAGCACGGAGACGAGGGCCCGGGGCACGTCGGAGGAGTCGGTGACGGAGGCCAGTTCGACCATCCACACCCCGTCGGGCATGGCGTCGACCAGGCGGGAGGCGCACTCGGAGGCGAGCCGGGTCTTGCCCGCGCCGCCCGGGCCGACGAGGGTGAGCAGGCGCGAGTCCTCCAGGAGCCGCTCGACCTGGGCGACCTCTTCCTCGCGCCCGACGAAGTGGGTGAGCTGGGCGCGCACGTTGGTGCGGCGACGCGGTGCGGTGTTGCGGGCCGGCCGTGGCGGCGGCGCGCCGCCTTCGCCGCGCAGCACGGCCAGGTGCGCCGCGGCCAGTTCGGGTCCGGGGTCGACGCCGAGCTCGTTCGACAGGCGGCGACGGACGTCCTCGTAGGCGGCGAGGGCATCGGCCCGGCGTCCGGCGCTGAACAGGGCCCGCATCAGCTGGGCGCGCGGCCGTTCGCGCAGCGGGTGCGCGGCGACGAGCATCTCCAGTTCGGGGACGAGGCCGGACCCCGCGCCCAGGGCCAGCTCGGCTTCGACGCGGTCCTCGGTGACGGCCAGCCGCAGTTCTTCGAGCCGGTCGCGGTGCAGCCGTACGGAACCCGCGTCGTCGAGGTCGGCCAGGGCAGGCCCCCGCCACAGCGCGAGGGCGGAGCGGAAGGCGGCGGCCGCCTCGGCGTCGTCCGAGCCGGCCAGGGTACGACCGTGCGCCACCAGTCGCTCGAACCGCCAGGAGTCCAGGGCTTCGGGCTCCAGGGCGAGGCGGTATGCCCTCGGACGGGACTCCACCAGGCCCTCCGGCAGCGCCCGGCGCAGCCGGGACACCAGTACCTGGAGGGCGTTGGCGGCGCCGGCGGGGCGCTCGTCCTCGTCCCAGAGCTCCTCGATGAGCCGCTCGCTGGGGACGGGCCGCCCGCCGGCCAGCGCCAGAAGGGCGACGAGTGCGCGCAGCCGGCTCCCCGGCACGGCGACGGCCGTACCGTCCTCGGTCCGGACTTCCAGCTCACCCAGTATGTCGACGCGCACCGTACTCACCACGCGCCCATTGTGCCGGGTGTTCACGTGCCCGTACGCAGTCGCTCCTCCATGGCCAGGCACTCCTCGTACGAGGGCAGCAGCCCGGCCGCGGCGGCCTCGGCCAGGGTCATGGCGGCGGCGTCCTTGTCCGACATGAGGGGCTTCTCGGTGAGGCCCCAGTCGATGCCGAGGTCCGGGTCGAGGGCGTTGATGTCGACCTGGCTTCCCGGGACGAACTCCGAGGAGCACAGGTAGCAGACGGACGCGTCGTCGGTCAGGGCGAGGAAGCCGTGGCCGAGCCCTTCGGCCAGGTAGACGGCCGTGCCCGACTCGGCGTCCAGGCGCGTCATGTCGTACATGCCGAAGGTGGGTGAGCCGATGCGGGTGTCGACGACCACGTCGAGGACGGCGCCGCGGACGCAGGTCACCACCTTCGCCTGGCCGGGAGGTGTGAGGGTGCCGTGGATGCCGCGCAGGGTGCCGCGCCGCGAGCTGGAGAAGTTCACCTGCGCCACCTGGAAGGGGCGGCCGGTCGCCTCGATCACCTGGCTGTGCCGGTGCAGCTCGAAGAAGGTGCCACGGGGGTCGGAGTGCTGGTCCGGTGTGATCCGCCAGGCGCGCGGCACCGCGAGTTCGGAGACGTCCATAGTGCGCGGAACGTAGTGCGGTCCCTTCGATTCTCGTTCCAGGGGGCATGGGGCGGCCCCTGGCACCGGCTCCTACCACCCAGCGTGGACGCAGGCTTGAAGCGGGAGCTGAAGCATGGTCGGCGCGCCGCCGCCGGCCCGCCGCTCCGGCAGGCGGGCCTGCGGCGTACTGACAGCGGGTGCGGAGGTCCCCATGTTCGGCAACGCCGAAGAGAAGTACGTCATCCCCGACGGCGGACACACCAGGGTGGTCGTACTGGGCGGCACCGGTTTCGTCGGCAGGCACGTGTGTGCCGCGTTCGTCGACGAGGGCCGCGAAGTGGTCGCCGTGTCACGGCGCGCGGAGCCGGCCGGCCCTGGCGTGCTGCCGCTCGCGCTCGACCTGTGCGCGACGGCGCCCGCCGCGCTGGCCCGGGTACTGACCGACGGGCGGCCCACCACGGTGGTGAACGCCGCCGGGGCCGTCTGGGCCGCCTCCGAGCGGGAGATGGTCACCGCCAACACCGAGCTGGTGCGGCGGCTGGTCGATGCGCTGTGCCGGGCAGAGCCGCCGGTGCGCCTCGTCCATCTGGGCTCGGTGAACGAGTACTCGCCCGGCCGGCAGGGCCGGCCGGTCGACGAGTCGGCTCCGACGCGGCCCACGACCGTGTACGGGCGCACCAAACTGCGCGGCACCGAGCTGGTCCTGGACGCGGCGGGACGCGGTGACATCGACGCGCTCGTCCTGCGGATGGCGAACGTGGCCGGGCCGGGCTCCCCTCCCGCGAGCCTCCTGGGCCGGGTCGCGCAGCAGCTCCACCTGGCCTCGCTCGAAGGCCGGACCGCGGAGATCCGGCTGGCGCCGCTGCGCGCCGCGCGGGACTTCGTGGACGCCGCGGACGCGGGTGCCGCGGTGAGCGCGGCGGCCCGTTCGTCGGTGGGCGCGCGGGTGCTGAACATCGGCAGCGGTGAGGCGGTGTCCGTGCGGTCGCTGGTCGACCTGCTGATCCGGGTGAGCGGGGTGCCGGCGCGGGTCGTCGAGACACCGCCGGCGCCGGACGTGGCCGCCGCGCCGCCCGAATGGCTGGAGGTGGACGTCCGGCTCGCCCGGCAGCTCCTCGGCTGGGCTCCGCAACGGCAGCTGACGCACGCGGTGGCCGGTCTGTGGCGGGCGCTGGCGGACCGCTGACCCGCAGTACCGGCCCGCGCGCAGCGCGCGGGCCGATCCGACCGAACACGAAAGAGGGCACATGCGCGTACTGTTCGCGACCTGGACGGGGTCTTCCCACCTGTTCCCGATGGTTCCGCTCGCCTGGGCCGCGCGGGCGGCCGGGCACGAGGTCCGGATCGCCGTCCCACCGTCCGTCACCGGGGCCGTCACCGGGGCCGGTCTCGCTGCGGTCCCGGTGGGCCGGGACGTGTCGCGCGAGGAGATGGCCCGGCGCACCGACGGGCTCGGGGCCTGGCTGGGTGAGACGGCGCCGTGGCCCCGGGACTGGGCACGGTCGCCGGAGACCCTGGGGGCGGACGTGCACGGGGTGTACCGGATGCTGGCGGAGAAGCAGTTCGTGGTGGCGGACGCGATGGTCGACGACCTGCTCGCCTTCGCGCGGTCCTGGCGTCCTGACGTGATCGTGCACGACACGGTCTGCTACGCGGCGACGGTGGTCGGCGCCGTTCTGGGGATACCGGCCTTCAGCCACATGTTCGGCTCGCCGATGATCACCCGTAACGAGCTGGAGGGCATGACCGGGGATCCGCTGCCGGGCTACAGCGCTCTGTTCGAGCGGTTCGGCGCGCAGCCCCCGCAGGGGCCGGCCGGCTGGATCGACCCCTGCCCGCCCGAGCTTCGCTGGCCGGCCCGCGTGGAGCGCACGGACGTCCGGTTCGTCCCGTACAACGGCGGGGGCGGTGTCGAGCCCGCGTGGCTCCGGGCGCCGAGGGAGAGGCCCCAGGTCTGTCTCACCTGGGGGGTGACGGCCGCCGAAGTGCGGCCGGAGCGCATGCCGGAGGCCTTCGAGCGCACCTTGAAGGTACTGTCCGGGCTGGACGTGGACATCGTGCTGGCGGTGACCGCCGCGCACCGCGGACTGCTCGGCGACCTGCCGCCGCAGGTGCGGGTGGCGGAGTCGGTGCCGTTCACCCAGCTGCTGCCCGCCTGCGACGCGCTGATCCACCACGGTGGCACGGGCACCGGTCTGACCGCGGTGGCGGCCGGTGTGCCACAGCTCATGTTCCCGCTGGCCCCGGTGCTCGCCGCGTTCGCGGAGCGGGTGGACGCGGCGGGCGCGGGCGTCATGCTCGACCCGCGGGAGAGCAGCGATCTGCCGCGTATCGAGGCCGCGCTGCACACCCTGCTCGACCAGCCGGGGCGGGCCCGTACCGACGCCGTGCGCACTGCGATGAACGCCCTTCCGGCCCCGTCCGACGTGCTGGTCCTGCTGCAGGCCGCGGCCGTCGGCCGCTGACCCGTACCGGGGCCGCCCGGTCCGTCCCCGGTGACCGGGCCGGGCCGGGCGGCGGGCCGCCGTCACACGGGGAGGCATTCCAGGACGGTCCACTCCCCCGCCTGCGGCTGGTTGGCGACGCGGAACCCGGCGGAGGCCAGCAGGGCGCTCCATTCGGCGAGATTGCGCTCGCGGCCGCCCATGACGACCATCATGTCGAGGTCGAGGAGCTTCGCCGGGTCCCAGGCGTTCAGCGGGGCCACGACCTGTTCGAGGATCAGCAGGCGCGCGCCGGTGTCGCCGACGGCCGCCCGGACGCGGCGCAGGATGGTCCGTGCCTCGTCGTCGGGCCAGTCGTGCAGGACGGTCTTCAGGACGTACGTGTCGCAGCCCGTCGGGAGGTCGTCGGTGAGGAAGTCGCCGCCGAGGGTCTCGGTCCGGTCGGCCACGCCCCGCTCCTCCAGCAGCGTCCGCGCCTCTGCCGCCACCGCCGGCCGGTCGAAGAGGACCCCCGTGGCGTCGGGGTTGCGCTCCAGCAGCGAGGCGAGGAACCAGCCCCGTCCGCCGCCGATGTCGGCGATCCGCGCGGGGCTGCCGAAGTCGTGGCGCTCCAGGTAGATGCTGCCGAGGCGGCGGCTGATCCCGGTCATGGCCGCGTCGAAGGTGTCCCCGGCCTCCTGGTCCCGGGCCAGGTGGTCCCAGAAGGACGTCCCGTGGACGTGGTCGAAGCCGGGCTTCCCGGTGCGGACGCTGTGGAGGAGGCCGTTGAAGGCCCGGTTGAAACGCTCGGAACCGTCGAGGAGCACGGCGTCGCGAACGTTGTCCGGCAGGTCGGCGCGCAGGCCTTCGGCGAGCTCGGTCAGCGCGAAGACCTCGGGCTCCACCTCATGGAACAGGCCGATCAGGACGGCGAACCGCAGTACCCGGTAGAGCTGGCCGGCGTCGCATCCGGCCTGTTCGGCGAGCCGGCTCACCGGCAGGGGTCCCGCGGCCAGCAGGCCGGCCACGTCGAGTTCCGCCAGGGTGTGGATCACGGCGGTGAACCGCTGGCCGTTGGCCAGCAGCATCAGCTTCAGGCGCGGGGACAGGGGGCCGTCGGGGGTGACGAGGTCCAGGGGGGCGGGTGCCGCCGGGGCTCCGGTGGTCTGCTCAGGCATGGTGGTGCTCTCCGTCCATGAGGTGGGTGCTGAAGGTGCCGACAGTGGATCCGAACTGCAGGACCGCGTGGCCCGCCGCGCAGTTCACGTCCCTCCAGGCCCGCTGGACCGGGTCGGTGGCGGTCTGGGTGCGTGCCCCGCCGGTGCGGAACAGCCTGTCGACAGCTGAGGCGAGCAGTTCGGCCGCGTACGCGAAGTCCCGGGGGGCCCGGGCCCGTTCGAGCGCCCCGGTCGCTCCTCTGTCGGCGACGGCCGCCGCCCGCTCCAGCAGAAGCTGCGCGGCGTCGATCTCCGCGCCGGCCCGGGCCAGGGCCGTCTGTACGGCAGGGTTGGCGCGCGCCGCGCCTCCGGTGATCTCGGTCTTCGACGCCATCCGCGCCGCTGAGGCGCGCAGCGCGGACCGAGCCGCTCCGAGCGCGGGCGCGACGAACGTGAGCCCGTTGACGGCCTTGAACGGGACCTTCGCCGGGCCCGTCTCGACGGATCCGGCCATCAGGTCGGCCTGGGTGCAGGTGAGGTGGTGCGGTACGGGTACGTCGTCGAGGGCGACGGCGTTGCTTCCGGTACCCGCGAGGCCGACGTTGTCCCAGGTGTCCAGGACCCGGCAGCGGGTGCGGGGCACCAGGAAGAAGCGGTACTCCCGTTCGGGGGTCAGCGCCCCGAGCAGGACCCATGCGGCGTGGTCGACGCCGCTGGCGAAGGACCAGGTGCCGCTCAGCCGGTAGCCGTCCGCGGTTCGCGTCACATGCCCCGACGGGGCGATGGACGCGGCGAGCAGTTCGTCGGCCCCCGCTCCCGTGCCCCAGACCTCCGCCAGCCCCTTGTCGGGAAGGTGGGACACCATCCGGCCGAGGATGGCGTGCACGGCGGCGTTCCACGCGGTGGAGGCGCAGCTCTCGCCGATCTCGGCAACCGCGTGCAGGAGCGTGGTGTAGGTGCCGTCGGTGCCGCCCCAGCGGGCGGGCACCAGGTGGCGGGCGAAGCCGGCGTCCCTGAGTGCCTCGACGACGTCGACGGGCAGGCGGCGCTCGCTCTCGGTCCGCTCGGCGCTGCGCGCCGCCAGGGCGCCCAGGGCCTCGGTCCGCGGTGCGCCGTCGGCGGCCGGTGTGCGGGGTCCTTCGGTGTTCAACTCGCCGCCTTCACGTGCGGGTCCGTGCCGTGGGGCGGACGGGGGGTACCGGATTCCACGAGGGTTTCCAGGTGGGGCAGGAGGGAGGCCGGGGCGGGCTGGGCGAGCATGTCCGCGCGCAGCCGCGACGCGGCGCGGACACCGGACTCGTCGGCGAGCAGGTCGAGGAGGGCCGTGCGCAGCCGGGCCGTGGCGCCCACGGGGTCGTCGGCCAGTTCGCCGCGTACGAGGTGCCGGGCGGCTCCGAGCCGCTCCAGGCGGTCGCCGGTCATCATCTGCTCGGGGCGCGGCGAGACGATCAGCTGGGGCGTCCCGGACCGGACGGCGGTCATCGTCGTCCCGCCGCCGCCCTGGTGGACGACCACCGCGCAGGACGGCAGCAGCAGGTTCAGCGGCAGGGATTCGACGACGCGGGCTCCTGCGGGCAGCGCGCCGAGGCCTTCGCGCTGGGCGGGCGAGAGGGCGAAGACGATCTCGGCGTCCAGGCCGGAGACCGCTTCCACCACCTGGTCGAAGACGTCGGTGGCACCGGCGGTGCGGATCCGGCCCGTGGTGATCCCCCAGGTGACACACACGCGCGGGCGGTCCGCCGGTTCGCGGAGCCAGTCCGGTGCGGCGCCGGGGCCGTTGTAGGGGACGTAACGGTAGGGCAGCCGGGGTTCGGGCGAGGGCAGGCTCATCCCGGGCGGGCAGGGGTCGAGCCACAGGTCGGGGCCGAGTTTGGGCGGCACGCCGAAGCGCTCGAACAGAGCCGCGAACTCGGGTGAGGGCTCGCCGGTGAGGAGGTCGCGGTGGTGGAGGGGGAGCGCGATGGCGCCCCACAGGGTGGCGACGGTCGGAACCCCGAGCACGGCTCCGGCCACCAGCCCGGCGAAGGTGACGGCGTCGTGCACCACGAGATCGGGCCGCCAGTCGCGGGCGAAGTCCACCACGCCGTCGACCATCGACGCGGCCATGGCGGTCTGCTTGCGCCCGAGGGCGGCGTACATCTCCCGTCGGGCGGGGCTGAGCAGCTCGGGCCTGCCGTACCAGTCCGAGGTCCAGCGCTCCTGGTGGTGCCAGGAGTTGAGCGCGGGGGCCGTGGACAGGCCGACCAGGTCGGCGTCGTCCCTGACGACCACCGGCGTCAGGCCGGCCGCGGTCACGGCGTCGGCCAGGGAGGGGCCGACGGCGACCCGCACCTCGTGCCCGGCGGCCTGCAGGGCCCAGCCGAGCGGAACCATCGGGTACAGATGTGACGGCCATGCCCACGTGGTGAGCAGTACTCGCAAGATCATCACCTCGAGAGGGGGCGGATGGGGTTGCCCGCGATGCTCCAGCCGCCGCTTCGACGCGAGGCCGAGGAAGCGTCGAAGGGCCGTGCCCGGCCGGCGGCGGTCCCCGTTTTCGAAGCGTCTTCGATCTCCGGTCGCCATGCTGCGCTCACTCGCCGCCGCGGGGCGGGGACGACACAGGAGGGCTCTTGCGAGATGGACATGGGACTGCGCGACCGGACCGTGCTGGTGACCGGCGGAAGCAAGGGGATCGGGCTGGCGGTGGCGAGGGCGTTCTCCGCCGAGGGCGCCAGGGTCGCGCTCACCTACCGCTCGGACGAGGCGGCGGCGGCCCGCGCCGCCGCCGGCCTGGGCGCCTCCCGGGACCGGGCCTGCCACCTGCGGTACGCGCTCGACGAGCCGGGCTCGCCGGAGGCTGTCGTCGAGGAGGTGTGCGCCCGGTGGGGCGGTATCGACGTGCTGGTGGCCAACGCCCTGGTGCGGCCGCGCCGCCGCGGGCCCGGTGAGCGGTTCGAGGACCTGCCGCCCGAGGAGTGGGAGCCGCTGCTGCGGGGCAACGTCGGCGGGACGGTGCGTACGGCTCAGCTGGCGCTCGCCGGGATGCGCGAACGGGGCTGGGGGCGGATGGTGTTCGTGTCCTCGCACGTGGCGGTGGACGGCAAGCCGCGCCAGGAGATCTACGGCGCCGCGAAGATGGCCCTGCACGGTCTGACCCGCAGCCTGGCCTGGGACGCGGGCCGCGACGGAGTCCTGGTCAACGTCGTCAGCCCCGGGCTCACGCTGACCGACGGGGTGCGCACGGCGCTGCCCGGTGAGGTCCGGGAGGAGGAGCTCAAGCTGACTCCTACGGGCCGCCTCACCCTGCCCGAGGAGGTGGCGTCCGCGGTGGCCTTCCTCGGTTCCGCCGCCAACGGCAACATCTCGGGGCAGGTCCTCACCGTGGCCGGCGGCCGCTAGTGCTGTGACCGGGCCGGATCCGGAAAGGGCGGCCCGGTCCCGTCTCACGGCGTGGGCGGGCTCAGAATCTCCACGACCGCCGCGGTGCAGGTGTAGCCCGCGCCGCCGCCGAAGAGCAGCACCCGGTCACCGGGGCGGGCCTGACCCGTCGCGGTGAGGTGGGCGAGGCCGGCGAACTGGTCGCCCGCGCCGAGGTGGCCGGTGGTGCGGCCGTACGCCCAGGAGGTCCGCTCGTCGGGCACGCCGAGCAGGTGGTGCAGTTCGTGGCCGGTCCCGCGCCGTGAGACGGGGATGACGGCCCAGGCGAGGTCGTCGGCGGACGTGCCGGAGTCCTCCAGCACACGGGTCTTCGCGGAGACGAGCAGGTCGATGTAGCGGTGGGCGAGGTCGGGGAAGCCCGCGGCCGTCGCGCCGCGTACGGTGCGTTCGCCGAGGTCGGCCGTGACCGACGGCTCGGCGGGGTGCGGGGTGAGGGGTTCGTCGCCCCGGGAGAGGACCTCCAGCGAGTTGTCCGCGGCGGTGGCGGTGGCCAGTACCCGGGCGAAGCCGCCCCGGGTGGACAGCACGAGTGCGGTGGCGCCGTCCCCGTACATGGTCACGTCGACGCTGTTCCAGCGGTCGATCCGCGGCTCGGCGAAACGGTCGGCGGTGGTGAGGAGGGCCGCATGGCCGCCTCCGGTACCGGCGGCGAGGACGGAGGCGGCCAGCTCGATCGAGCCCATGCCGCCGTTGCAGCGCTGTGCGAGACCGAAGGACGGCACCTCGCGTCCGACGGCCTCGTGGGCGATGTAGCTGGCCGCGGGCCACATGTCGATGCCCTGGAACCACAGCGAGCTGTGCAGCACCAGCGCCACGTCGGCCGGGTCGGTCGCGCCCTGCCGCAGGGCCTCCTTCGCGGCGCGGACGGCCATCCGCGGCGGCGCGTCCTCCTCGTGCGCGGAGGCGACGGTGACCGACTCTATGCCGCGCAGCTTGCTCCGCTCGGGGGTCACGACCCCGGAGGAGACGACGTCCTCGGTGGCGACCACGGGCGGCAGCCAGGTGGCCACACCGGACACGAACAGGTTTTCCCAGCGCATGGAAATTCTTCTCCCGGTTGAGGGAAGGGACGGGGGGACTGCGAGGCGGTCACCCTGGCAGGCGCCCTTGGAGCACGCTTCGAGCAGCCGCCCCCACCGTCCCCGCCCCCGGCCCTCCGATGCGGCTTGAAGCACCATCGAAGCCCATCGGTGAGGGTGGCGCCCATCCTGACCTGGAGGTTGACGATGGCCGGCGAAGCCAAGCGGCTCATTCTTGAATCCGTTGCGAAGTATCACCAGGAGGTAGCCGGGGAACGGGAGTTCGTTCCCGGCATCACCCCTGTCCTGCCGTCCGGGGCGGTGCTCACCGCAGAGGACCGGGTGGCCCTGGTGGAGGCCGCCCTGGACATGCGGATCGCGGCGGGCCACAGCTCCCGCACGTTCGAACGGCGGTTCGCCAAGACGCTGGGCCTGCGCAAGGCCCACATGACCAACTCGGGCTCCTCGGCGAACCTGCTGGCCCTGTCGGCCCTGACCTCCCCCCAGCTCGGCGACCGCCGGCTGAGGCCGGGCGACGAGGTCATCACCGTCGCCGCCGGATTCCCCACCACCGTCAACCCGATCTACCAGAACGGCATGACGCCGGTCTACGTGGACGTCGAGCTGGGCACCTACAACGCCTCGGCCGAGCGGGTCGCGGCGGCGATCGGGCCCAAGACCAAGGCCATCATGCTGGCGCACGCACTCGGCAACCCGTACGAGGTCGAGGAGATCGCCAGGCTCGCCGACGAGCACGGCCTGTTCCTGATCGAGGACAACTGCGATGCCGTGGGCTCGCTGTACCGGGGCAAGCTGACGGGTACCTTCGGCGACCTGGCCACCACGAGCTTCTACCCGGCGCACCACATCACCACGGGTGAGGGCGGCTGTGTGCTCACCGACAACCTGGCACTCGCCAGGATCGTCGAGTCGATGCGGGACTGGGGCCGGGACTGCTGGTGCGAGCCGGGTGAGGACGACACCTGCCACAAGCGGTTCTTCTACCGGCTGGGCGACCTGCCGGAGCGCTACGACCACAAGTACACGTTCTCGCACGTCGGCTACAACCTGAAGGCCACCGACATCCAGGCGGCGCTGGGCCTGACCCAGCTGTCCCGGCTGGAGGACTTCGGCGCGGCGCGGCGCCGCAACTGGCAGCGGCTGCGCGACGGGCTGGAGGGCATCCCGGACTACGTGCTGCCCCGGGCCACCGCCGACAGCGACCCCAGCTGGTTCGGTTTCGCGATCACGCTGTCGCAGGACGCCGCCTTCGACCGGTACGAACTGCTGCAGTTCCTCGGGAACCGGAACATCGGTACGCGGCTGCTGTTCGCGGGGAACCTGACCCGTCACCCCGGCTACCTGGACCGTGACTTCCGGGTAGTGGGCGACCTCACGAACAGCGACGTCATCCTGGAGCGCACCTTCTGGGTGGGTGTCTACCCCGGCCTCACCACCGAGATGATCGACTACGTGGCCGCCTCGCTGAGGGAGTTCGCCGCGGGCGCGCGCTGACCGGCCGGGGGCGGCCGCCGCTGCGCCCGCCCCCGGGAACGACTCCGGCCTCCAGGACCTGATCAAGGTCCTGGAGGCCGGAGTCGTTCCCGGGGCGTGGGGCCCCGTCCGTTCAGATGTCGACGGTGACGTCGTAGGCACGCAGCCAGGCGTCGAGCCACAGGGCCATCTCGATGCCGCCTCTGGCATAGGGCCGGCTGACGTCGCCCGCGGAGCGGCCGAGGGTCCTGGTGACCCGTTCCAGGTCGAGGAACGGCCGCACAGGTGCGTTCGGATCGGCGAGCACGGCGTCCAGCTGCCTGCGCAGGGCCTGTTCGTAGCGCGGGTCCTGGGTGGCCGGGTAGGGCGTCTTCACGCGCTGGAGGACCGAGGCCGGCAGCAGGTCCGCAGTCGCGGCGCGCAGCAGGCTCTTCTCCCGGCCGTCGAACGTCTTCATCGCCCAGGGCACGTTGAAGACGTACTCCACCAGGCGGTGGTCGCAGAACGGCACCCGCACCTCGAGGCCGACGGCCATGCTCATGCGGTCCTTGCGGTCGAGCAGCGTCTGCACGAAGCGCGTGAGGTTGAGGTGGGTGATCTCGCGCATCCGGCGCTCCACGCCGTCCTCTCCCGCCAGCACCGGCACCTCGGTGAGCGCTTCGCGGTAGCGGGCCGCCCGGTAGCCGGGGATGTCCAGCTTGTCGAGCAGTCCCCGGTCCAGCAGGCCGAGGCCGCCGAAGTAGCGGGCGGAGCCGGAGGTGAGCCAGGGGAACGTGTCCGCGGCGATGGCGTTGGGGTTGCGGAACCACATGTAGCCGCCGAACAGCTCGTCGGCGGACTCCCCCGACAGGGCGACCGTCGAGCGCTGCCGCACGGCCCGGAACAGCAGGTACAGGGAGGGCCACATGTCTCCCCAGAACGCGGGGGGCAGGTCCGTGGCCCGCAGCACCGCCGCCCGGACCGCAGGGTCGACCAGCTCGGCGCTGTCCAGCAGCACTTCGGTGTGCTCGGCGCCCACGTGTGCGGCCAGTTCCCTGGCGAAGGGCGTGTCGGGGGCGGAGCGGACGGCGTCGGGCGCGAAGCCCTGCCCCGGGTTCGCGAAGTCCACGGAGAAGGAGCGCACCGGCCCGTCTCCGCGCTCCGCCATGGTCCGCGCGGCCAGCGCCGTCACGGCGGACGAGTCGAGTCCGCCGGACAGCAGGGAGCACAGGGGCACGTCGGCGACGAGCTGACGGGAGACGATGTCCTCCAGCAGCCCCCGCACCGTGGCGATGGTGGTGGGGAGGTCGTCCGTGTGCTCCCGCGCCTCCAGCTGCCAGTAGCGGCGGCGCAGGATCCCCTGGCGCCGCACGCGCAGCAGCTGGCCGGGCCGGACCTCGCGCAGTCCCGAGAACACCGCGTGCTCCGGGGTCTTCACCATGTCGAGGGCCTCGCACAGCCCCTCGGCGTCCACCGTGCGGGGAACGCCGGGGTGGGCGAAGAGGGTCTTCGGCTCCGAGCCGAAGACGATGCCGTTCGGGGACTCGAAGTAGTAGAGCGGTTTGACGCCCATGCGGTCGCGTACGAGCAGCAGCTCCTCGGACCGGGCGTCCCAGATGGCGAAGGCGTACATGCCGTTGAGCCGGTCGACGAGGTGCTCGCCCCACTCCAGGTAGGCGTGCAGGACGACCTCGGTGTCGCTGCGGGTGCGGAACGTGTGGCCCTTGGAGGTCAGTTCCGCGCGCAGTTCCTGGAAGTTGTAGACCTCGCCGCAGAACGTCAGCGCGGCGACCGTCGCGCCGCCCGCGGCGAACTGCATCGGCTGGGCTCCGCCCGCCCGGTCGATGATGGACAGCCTGCGGTGTCCGAGTACGGCCCGGCGGGCGGACAGGACGCCCTCGTCGTCGGGCCCCCGGCACGCGAGGGTGTCCGTCATCGCTCGTGCGACGGAGAGAGCGGAGGGGTCGGTGTCGAGGTCACGCTTGTAGTCGACCCACCCGACGATGCCACACATCTGCTATGACCTTGCCTTCCCTGTCCCTGATCGAATCGCTGTGGCGGTTCAGGCGGCCTGCGCGACCGCCTTGCCGACCTCGTCGAGCAGCCCGCGCGGCGTGCCGGTGACGCTGATGGCGTCGTCGGGAAGCTCGATGCCCAGTTCGCGCTCGATGGTGCGGACGGTGTTGAAGAGGGCGAGCGAGTCGTATCCGAGCGACTCGAAGTCGACATCGAGGATGTCGCCCTCCAGGTTGATGTCCTCGTCCTCGCCCGCGCTCTCGCGCAGCGCGTCCACCAGTTCCTTGACGCCGAAGGCGCTCATGTCCACTCCTCTTGGTTGCTGTGTGATCGGGGTGCGGTATCGGTACGTGCGGTCAGGCCCCGTCGGCGCGGCGTACGACCATCGCGGAGTTGAACCCTCCGTAGCCGCGGGCCAGGACCAGGGCGTGGGTGAGCGGGATCTCGCGGGGCTGGCCGAGGACCAGGTCGAGCAGTTCGCCGTGGGCCGGGCGGGTGATGCCGACGGTGGGCGGCACGACCTGGTCGCGCAGGGCCAGCAGGGCCGTCGCGAGGTCGAGCGAGGCACCCCCGGCGAGCAGCCGGCCCGTCATGGTCTTCGGCGCGGTGACGGGGACGCCGCGCGGGCCGAACACGCCGGCCAGCACCTCGGCCTCCACCCGGTCGAGCTCCGGTACTCCGCAGGCGTCGGCGAACACCACGCCGATCTCGTCGGGGGTGATCCGCGCTTCCGCGAGGGCCGCCTCGACGGCGCGGCGCAGACCGGGCGGCCGCCCGGATCCGGGCCTGGGGTCGAAGGTGGAGGCGTGGCCGGTCACGACGCCGTAGCGCTTGTGCGCGCCGCGCCGGTCGGCCGCCTCCTGGTCCTCGACGACGAGGAGGGCGCCGCCCTCTCCCGGGACGTATCCGGAAGCCTCGGTGTCGAAGGGCAGGTAGGCGCGTGCCGGGTCGTCGACGGTGGAGACCCTGCCCGAGCGTGACATGCACAGCCAGCCCCAGGGGCACAGGGCGCTGTCGACGCCGCCCGCCAGCATCTGCGGGGTGCCCTGGTGGATGTGCCGGCGGGCCTTGGCGACGGCGTCGAGTCCGCCGGCCTGTTCCGTCACGAGCGCGGAGCTGGCGCCGCGCATGCCGTGCCGGATCGAGATCTGGCCCGTGTTGACGGGGTAGAACCAGGCGAATGCCTGGTACGAGCTGACGTAGGCGCCGCCCTTGCTCCACAGCGCCTGCATCTCGCGCTGGCCGAACTCCATGCCACCCGCCGACGCGGCGGTGACCACGCCCACCGCGAAGTCCGGCATCGTACGGGGGTCCAGGCCGGCGTCGGACAGTGCGTGTTCGGCGGCGACGAGCGCGAGGCGGGTCATGTGGTCGGTCTGGGGCAGGAGCCGGCTCGGCAGGTGCTCCTTGGCGTCGAAGTCCTTGACCTCGCCGCCCACGCCGGCCGGGTAGCCGCCCGTGTCGAAGCGCGTGATGGCGGCGATTCCGCTCTCGCCGCGCAGCGTCGCCTCCCAGTAGGGCTCGGTACCCAGGCCGTTCGGCGAGACCACCCCGAGGCCGGTGACCACGGGGGCGTTCATGCGGCGCTCCGGTGCGGTGCGGTGAGCACGATCGCGCTCTGGAAGCCGCCGAAGCCGCTGGCGACGCTGAGTACGGCGTCGGAGACCTGCTCCCGGGCCGTCAGCGGGACGTAGTCCAGGTCGCATTCGGGATCGGGCTCGTGCAGATTGGCCGTCGGCGGGATCAGCCCGTGCTCGATGGCCAGGATGGAGGCGGCGACCTCCAGCGAGCAGATCGCCCCGAGGGAGTGCCCGATCATCGACTTGATGGAGCTGATGGGGGTCGTCCAGGCGTGCCGGCCGAGGCTGTGTTTGTAGGCCATGGTCTCGTGCAGGTCGTTCTGCTTCGTCGACGAGCCGTGGGCGTTGACGTAGTCGAGGTCGCCGGGGTTCAGGCGGGCACGGTCGAGGGCCGTGGTGATGGCCTCGGCCAGTTCCCGTCCGTCGGGGCGCAGTCCGGTCATGCTGAACGCGTTGGCGCGGGTGGCGTGTCCGGCGATCTCCGCGTAGATGTGGGCGCCGCGCCGACGGGCGTGTTCGTATTCCTCCAGGACCAGGATCGCCGATCCCTCGCCCAGGGCGAAGCCGTTGCGGGTCCGGTCGAAGGGCCTGGAGGCGGTCGCCGGGTCGTCGTTGCGCGGTGTCGTCGCCCGGATGGCGTCGAAGCACGCCACCGTGATCGGGGAGATGGCCGCGTCGGACGCGCCGCTGATCATCACGTCCGCGGAGCCGTCGGCGATCAGGTCCGCGGCGTGGCCCAGCACGTCGATCCCCGAGGTGCAGCCGGTCGACAGGACACCGACCGGGCCCTCGGCCTCGGCGATCCAAGCAAGTTCGGCGGCCATGGAGGAGGGGGCGAAGTAGTCGTAGAGGTAGGGCGATCCGTGCGCCTCGTCGACGTGCCACTTGCTGCCCTCGTCACTGACGACGGCGTACTCCCGGTCCAGGCTCTGCGTCATGCCGCAGGCGGTGCCGACCATGACGCCGGTCCGGTGCGGGTCCAGCTCGCCGATGACACCGCTGTCGGCCAGGGCCTCACGGGCGGCGACGACCGCGAACTGCGTGGTGCGGTCCCAGGCGCGGATCTCGCGCCGGCGCAGCCCCGAGGCCACGGGGTCGAAATCGCATTCGGCCGCCACTCGGGAGCGGAACGCGCTCGCATCGAACTGCGTGATGGTCCGTGTGGCGGTCCGGCCCTCGCTGAGCAGCTCCCAGAACTGCTTCGTCCCGATCCCTCCGGGAGCGATCACGCCGATCCCGGTCACCACGACGCGCCGAGCACCGAGTCTTCCTGGCACCGTTTCCCCTCTCCCACCCGCTGTACGCCCTGCTCCGATTCGCAGGGCACAGTCTCGGCCGGGGTCTTCAAGCCGGTTTGGAGAAGGGGCCGAGGCACGTCCGAAGCCGACGGGTCAGCTTCGCCGCCCGTCTCCGGCCGGGCGCCAGCGGCGCCCTATCCGGCGGTGATCTGGGCGTATGCCGTCGCGGGGGTGTGCGCGGTGCCTTCGGTGAAGGCCTTGGTGAAGGCTTCGGGGGTCAGGGTGGTGCGGGCCTTGGTGGTGATGCGGTCGACGTCGGCGCGTTCCGCCGGGGGGAGGGGGGCGCCGGCGGAGCGGCGGGCGGCGTCGGCCGCGCCGAGGAGGGCGGCGGTGGTGGCGGGGCGGCCGGCCAGGGCGTGGGCTCCGGCGAGGCCTTCGAGGGCCAGAGCCAGGGCGCGGGGGTCTCCGGTGGTGCGGGCCATGGCGAGGCCCTCCTCCTGGAGGGCGAGGGCGGCTTCGGCGTCGCCGCGCAGTTCGGCGGCGTAGCCGAGTTCGGCGAGGACCAGGGCGTTGGCCCCGTCGAGGCCGACGGAGCGGTGCCAGTCCAGGACGCGGCGCATGTGGGCCTCGGCTTCGGCGAGGTCCCCGGCGCGGCGGGCGCCGAGGCCGAGGCCGAGGACGGCGTTGATCTCCCCGGCCTGGAAGCCCTGTTCGGCGGCGAGTTTGCGGGAGCGTTCGTGCAGGTCGCGGGCGGCGTCGAGGTCGCCGGTGAGGAGGGCGCCGCGGCCCAGGCCCGAGAGGAGGTCGGCGGCCTGGGTGGTCAGGCCGAGGCTTTCGGCGGTGTCCAGGGCCTCGCGGCGCAGCCGGGTGGCTTCGGTGTAGTCGCCGTGGATCTCGGCGAGCATGGCGAGGGGGTACACGGACCAGAGGCGGGCGGCTCCGTCGCCGAGTTCCGCGAAGAGGGCGGCGCTGCGGTCGCCGTCGCGGGCGGCTCCGTCGAGGTCGCCGGCCAGGAGCCGCTGGGCGGATCGGTCGGCGAGGGCGGCGGCGGTGCCCCAGTCGTCCCGGGCTGCGGTGAAGCCTTCGAGGGCGCGCTCGGTGAGTTCGCGGCCGCTGGTGAGGTCGCCGGTGCCGCACAGGGCGTGGCCCAGGAACCAGCGGGCGCGGGCGAGGTCGTGGGCGGCGGCGGTCTCCTGGTCCTCGTAGGGGCGCAGGCTGTGGCGGATGCGGTCGGTGCGGTCGGCGCCCTCCCCCGCCATGATCGCGAATCCGGTACGCAGGACCAGGGCGCGGGCGCGCAGCGCGGGGGCGGTGTCGCCGGGGGCGGCGAGGGCGGCGTCCAGGGAGCGGCGTCCTTCGCCGAGGCGGCCGCGCAGCACCCAGTACCAGGACAGGGCGCAGACCAGGCGGAGGGCGGCGTCGGCGTCGGTCGCGGTCGCGGTGGCGAGGGCGGTGCGGAGGTTGGCGGCCTCGGTGTCGAGGCGTTCCAGCCAGGCGTGCTGGCCGGCGGCGCGCAGGGCGGGTTCGGCGCTCTCGGCGAGGGCCAGGTGGTGGGCGAGGTGGCGGGCGCGGACGGGCTGGGACTCGCCGGCCTCGGTGAGGCGTTCGGCGCAGTAGGCGGCCACCGATTCGAGCAGCCGGTAGCGGGGGCCGGCCGGGGTGTGGGTGAGGGCGAGCAGGGAGCGGTCGACGAGGCGGGCCAGCAGGTCGAGCACGTCGGCGGGGTCGATGTCCTCGCCGGCGCAGACCTCCTCGGCGGCTTCCAGGGTGCAGCCTTCGGCGTGTACGGCGAGGCGGCGCAGCACGGCGCGTTCGGGGGCGCCGAGGAGGTCCCAGCTCCAGTCGATGACGGCGCGCAGGGTCTGCTGGCGGGCGGGGGCGCCGCGGCGGCCGGAGCTGAGGAGGCGGAACCGGTCGTCGAGGCGGTCGAGGACCCCGCGTACGCCGAGGGCGCGGACGCGGGTCGCGGCGAGTTCCAGGGCGAGGGGGATGCCGTCGAGGCGGGCGCAGACGGCTTCGACGGCCTCGCGGTCCGCGCCCTGGAGGGTGAATCCGGGTGCGGTGGCGGCGGCGCGGGCCGTGAACAGTTCGACGGCCGCGCGGAGTTCGAGGGTGGGGACGGTCCACAGGGTTTCGCCGGCCAGTGCGAGGGCTTCCTGGCTGGTCGTCAGGATGCGCAGGCCGGGTGCGGTGCGCAGGAGCAGTTCGGCGAGTTCGGCGACCTCGTCGACGAGGTGCTCGCAGTTGTCGAGTACGAGGAGCAGTTCGCGGTCGCGCAGGGTGGCGGCGAGGCGCTGGCCGGGGGTGAGGCGCTGCTGTGCGGCGGGCACCACGCCCCAGACGGCGTCGTCGCGGATGCCGAGGGCGGTGGCGACGGCTTCGGCGACCTCGGTGGTCCGGGCGGCGGGCGCGGTGGCGGGGGCCGGGCGGGAGGCGGCGCCGACGCCGGCGAGTTCGACCAGCCAGATGCCGTCGCGGAAGGCGGCCGGGTCGAGGGCGGCGGCGGTCTCGACGGCGAGGCGGGTCTTGCCGACGCCGCCGGGGCCGGTGAGGGTGACCAGGCGGCGGGTGGCGACGAGTTCGCGTACGTCGGCCACGGCCTGGTCGCGGCCCAGCAGCGGGGACAGCGCGGCGGGGAGGTTCGTACGGGGGCCGGTGGCGGCGGGGGCTTCGGCGGGGGGCGCGGGGCGGGCGCCGGGGCCCGGGCCGGTGCCGGTGCCGGTGCCGGTGCCGGGCGGCGGGGCGGCGGGGGGTGCGGCGGGGCGGGGCGCCGTGAGGGCGGGGTCCTGCGTCAGGATGGCCCGTTGCAGGGCGGCCAGGGCGGGGCTGGGGTCGAGGCCGAGGTCGTCGGCGAGGCGGGCGCGGAGGTCCTCGTAGCCGGCGAGGGCCTCGCTCTGGCGGCCCGCGCCGTACAGGGCGTTCAGGTGTGCGGCGCGCAGCCGTTCGCGCAGCGGGTGCCGCTCGACGAGTTCGGCGAGTTCCCCGACGAGCTGCGCGTGTTCGCCCAGTTCGAGGCGGGCCTCGGCGTGTTCCTCGCGTACGACGAGGCGTTCCTCCTCCAGGCGGTTGGCGGCGGCGCGGGTGAAGGGTTCCTGCTCGAAGTCGGCGAAGGCGGGGCCGCGCCAGACGGCGAGGGCGTCGGCCAGGAGGGAGGCGCGCACGGAGGGTTCGGCGGCGGCGCGGGCGCGGGCGGCGAGGGAGGCGAAGGCGGCGCTGTCGAGGCTGCCTTCGGGGGTGCGCAGGACGTAGCCGGGGGCCTGGGACTCGACCAGGTCGCGGGCGCCGGGTTCGGCCTCGTCGAGGGCGCGGCGCAGCTGGGAGACCTTGGCCTGGAGGGCGCGGGTGGGGTTGCCGGGGGGCTCCTCGCCCCACAGGCCGTCGATGAGGCGGTGGGTGGCCACCGGGCGTCCGGGTTCGACGAGGAGGGAGGCGAGCAGGGTCCGCACCTTCAGTTCGGGAACCCTGACGGGTGTGCCGTCGCTCGTCCACACGCCCAGCTGGCCCAATACCCCGAATCGCATGCGGTCACCGTATCCCGGGGCCCGAACGGGGCCGTAACAGAACCCGAACCGGATCCGAGCCGCCCGGCCGCACTCTGAATCACGTCGGGGCCACAAGGGAGGCGACCGGCGAGGACGAAGAGACGCAGCGAACGAGAGCAAGAGGGAGCCCCGCCATGGGAAAGCTTGACGGCAAGACGGCACTGGTGACCGGTTCGAGCCGCGGGATCGGCCGGAGCATCGCACTGGCGCTGGCCGCCGAGGGCGCCCGGGTCGCCGTGCACTACGCCGGCAACGAGGGCGCCGCGAAGGAAACGGTGAACACCATCGAGGCGGCGGGCGGGCAGGCCTTCGCGATCCGCGCCGAACTGGGGCTGCCGGGTGACGCGGACGCGCTGTGGGCGGCCTTCGACGAGCACGCCGACGGGGTGGACATCCTCGTCAACAACGCCGGGATCGCCGGGCCGGGCCTCATCCACGAGGTGTCGGAGGCCGACTACGACAAGGTCTTCGCGATCAACGCCAAGGCGCCCTTCTTCATCATCCAGAAGGGCCTGGACCGGCTGCGCGACGGCGGGCGCATCATCAACATCTCCTCGGGCGTCACGAAGGTGGCCTTCCCCGGGATGACCTCGTACGCGGCGAGCAAGGGCGCGGTGGAGGTGCTGACGCTGACCCTCGCCCAGACGCTCGGGTCCCGTCAGATCACGGTCAACGCGGTGTCCCCCGGCACCATCGAGACCGATATCCATCCGTGGATGGCCGATCCCGCCGCGAAGGCGCACGCCGCCGGCTTCTCGGTCTTCAACCGGGTCGGGCAGCCGGACGACGTGGCCGATGTGGTGGCCTTCCTGGCCACCGACGACGCCCGCTGGGTGACCGGCCAGAACATCGACGTCAGCGGCGGCTCCGGGATGGGCATCTGACGACCCCCCGGTCCGGTCGGGCCCCGGTTCCGGCGGGGCCCGGCCGGGGGCGTCCGGTCACTGCGAACCCCCGCGCGGTGACCGGGCGGCCCCTCAACACCTGAAGCATCCGCACCGTCCGCACTGTCCGTCCGTACCGATCCAGCCCGCTGTCCGTGAGTGCTGCCCGTGCCCGCATTGGAGGCCGTCCCGTGTCCAGGACCCTGCTCGTAGTGGCCCATCCCCGAGGCGACTCCCTGACCGCGCAGGTCGCGGAGCGCGCCCGCCGCCGGGCGGAGGCGGCGGGGAACTCGGTGGACCTGATGGACCTGTACGCGGAGGGCTTCGACCCCCGGCTGACGCCGCAGGACGAACCCGACTGGCAGGACCGCGAGAAGCGGTACTCCCCCGAGGTGCACGCGCACATGCGGCGGATCGAGGAGGCCGACGAGCTGGTGGTGGTCTTCCCGGTGTGGTGGTTCGCGCCGCCGGCCGTGGTGAAGGGCTGGATCGAGCGGGTGTGGAACTACGGCTTCGCCTACGGGCGCAGCAAGCCGCGCCTGGCGGGCAAGCGGATGCTGTGGCTGGGGCTGGCCGGGCACGCGGCCGAGTACTACGAGAGCACCGGGCTCGGGAAGGCGCTCGAACTGCAGCTGAGGGTGGGGGTGTCGGAGTTCTGCGGGGTCGGGGAGTCGGCGGTGCGGCTCCTGTACGGCACGGAGTTCTCCGGGATCCCCGAGACGCTCCGCGAGGCGCGGGCGCGGGAGGTGTTCGCGGCGGCGGAGGAGGTGCTGGCGTCCTTCGGGGGCGTCGGCGAGGGCAGGGTCGTCCCGGCGGCGGTGCCGGTGGGGGCCTGAACGACGGAGGGAGAGGCGAGGGAGAGAAGCGAGGGAGAGATACGGAGAGGGAAACGCGAAGCGCGGTACGAGACGGGTCCGGTAGCACTCCTGGAGGGGGGTGGGCTACCGGACCTTTCGCGTGTCCGGGTGCGGGCGGCGGATTCTGGGTGGACACCGTTTCCTAGGCACTCTAGGTTTGGGACTAGAGCTACTAGGTTCCTATGGGTTCACGGGGAGGTTCCGCATGGTGCGTGCGGGGTTGAGTGCCGGGCGGCTGGTCGAGGCGGCCGCCGTCATGGCCGACGAGGGCGGGCTGGAGAAGGTGACGCTGTCCGCGCTCGCGCGGCGGTTCGGGGTCAAGGACGCGAGCCTGTACTCGCACGTGCGCAACCTCCGGGACCTGCGGGTCCGGGTCGGGCTGCTGGCGTCCGAGGAGATGACCGGCCGGATCGCGGACGCGGTCGCGGGGCGGTCCGGCAAGGACGCGCTGGTCGCCTTCGCCGACGCCTACCGGGCGTACGCGCTGGAGCGCCCCGGCTGTTACGCGGCCACGCAGATGCGGTTCGAGCCGCAGGAGGTGGCGGGCTCGGCCGGGCTGCGGCGCAGTGTCGAGCTGACCTACGGGATGCTGCGCGGCTACGGGCTGGCGGAGCCGGATCTGACCGACGCGGGCCGGCTGCTGCGCAGCACCTTCCACGGCTACGTCCACCTGGAGCTGAGCGGCGGCTTCGGGCACTCCCGCGAGGTCGGCGCGTCCTGGTCCCGGGGGCTCGACGCCCTGCACGTGGCTCTGGAGAACTGGCCGTCCCCTGATGAGGAGAGCGAGCGGTGAACACCCCTGACCCGTACGAGTGCGGCACGCTGAAGGTGCCCGGCGCCACCCTGTACTACGAGCGGCGCGGCAGCGGTCCGGTGCTGCTGCTGATACCCGGCGGCGGCGCGGACGCCGGGCTGTACGCGGGGGTGGCGGGGGACCTCGCCGCCGCCGGGTACACGGTGGTCTCCTACGATCCGCGCGGCCAGTCCCGCAGCCCGCTCGACGGGCCGGCCGCCGACCATCGGGTGGCGGACTGGGGCGACGACGCGTACCGGATGCTCGAACTGCTCTCCCCGCACGAGGAGGCGTACGTCCTCGGGTGCAGCGCGGGGGCGGTCGCCGCGCTCGACCTGCTGGCCCGTCACCCCGGGCGGGTGCGCCGGGTCGTGGCGCACGAACCGCCGCTGGTGGAGGTGCTGGAGGACCCCGCGCCGTACCGGGCGGTGTTCGCCGAGGTGCGCGAGCTGGCGCGGACGGAGGGCGTCGGTGCGGCCATGGCCCGTATGGGCGAGGGGATGGGCGAGCCGGAGGAGAAGGGGGAGGAGGAGCACGGGGGTGGGGTGCCGGCCGCTGTCGCGGAGATGGCGCCGCGGATGTACGCGAACCTGCCGGTGTTCCTGGAGCACATCCTGTGCCCCTTCACGGGGAGCCGGCCGGACGTGGCCGCGCTGCGGGAGGCGCGGGAGCGGCTCGTCCTGGCCGCGGGCCGGGGCTCGCGCGGGCTGGTCCCCCTGTACGGGCCGGCCGGGCGGCTCGCGGAGCTGACCGGGGCCGCGTTCGCGGAGTTCCCGGGCGGGCACGTGGGCTGCGCGGAGCGGCCGGCGGAGTTCGCCGCGCGGCTGCTGGCGGTACTCGGGGAAAAATAAATCCGGCAGGCTGTCACATCGGTCCGGGGCGGCGGGTCATAGGGGTGTCCAGCACGCAGGAACACCATCCGAGGAGCCCCAGATGTCCACCACCGCCACCGTCCTGACCCTCGTCACCGCCTTCATGGCCGGGTTCTCGGGGGTCTCGATCTTCGTCCGCGCGAAGTTCGTCGTCGAGCCGCTCGGCGCGTACGGGGTCCCGAAGTCCTGGTGGAACTGGCTCGGCGCGGCCAAGGTCGCCGGGGCGCTGGGGCTGCTCGCCGGGTTCGCCGTCCCGGCCGTCGGGATCGCCGCCGCCGTCGGGCTCGTCGCCTACTTCACCGGGGCCGTCGTGACCGTGCTGCGCGCCCGTGACTACGCGCACGTCGTCTTCCCGATGATCTACGCGGCCCCGGCCGTCGCCGTCCTGGCCCTGGTCTGAGGCCGGTGCGGGACACGCCCGAGGGGCTGCTCGGAGAGCAGCCCCTCGGTGGAGAAAGGTGCGGTTACTCGCCGCCGCCGATCGGCGGGATGCGCCGCAGGAGCGCCGCCACCGCGACGGCCGTCAGGACCGCCAGGCCCGCGCTGACCAGGGAAGCCGTGTGGAATCCGGAGGCGAAGGCCTCCCGGGCCGCGGTGAGGAGGTCGGCGCCGAGGGTGCCGGGCAGCTGGGCCGCCGCGTCGGCCGCGCCGCCGATCGTGTCGCGGGCCGCGGCCAGGGCCTCGGCGGGGATGCCCGCCGGAGCCGCGGCGGCCACGTCGTCCCGGTAGACCGCCACCGCGACGCTGCCGGTACCGGCGATGCCCAGGGCCAGCCCGAGGTCGTACGCCGTCTGGCCGGTCGCCGCCGCCGAGCCCGCCTTCTCCGCCGGGGCGGAGCCCACCGCGAGGGCGGTGCCCAGGACGCTGATCGGGGCGATGCCGAACATGACGAGCGCGAGGCCCAGGGAGACCGCGACGACCCCGTCGACCGTCGCCAGCCAGAAGCCGAGCAGGGTGAAGACCAGGCCCGCGAGGATCACGTAGGCGGGGCGCAGGCGCCGGGCGAGGACCGGGGTGAGCTGGGAGCCGAGGACCAGGCCCGCCGCTCCGGGCAGCAGCCACAGGCCGGCCGCGAGGGGGGTGAGGCCGCCGAGGGCGAGCAGGTACTGCGGGACCAGGTACTCGATGCCGTTCAGGGCCATCATGCCGAGGAGCAGGGCCAGCAGGGCGCCGGTGAAGGCGCGGCTGGAGAAGAGCCGCAGGTCCAGGAGCGGGGTGGCGAGCCGGTTCTGGCGGCGGACGAAGAGGAAGGCGAAGGCGGCGCCGACCGCGATGGCCGCCAGGTAGGAGCCCTCCGGTCCGAACTCGGCGAGCTTCTTGATGCCGTAGACCACCGGGAGGATCGCCAGCAGGAACAGTCCGGCGCTGGGCAGGTCGATCCGGCCGGCCGACGGGTCGCGGTACTCGGGCAGCAGCAGCGGTGCGAGGAGGACCACGGGGATCATGACCGGGACGCCGAGCAGGAAGACCGAACCCCACCAGAAGCTGTTCAGCAGGACACCGCCGATGACGGGTCCGACGGCGATGCCGACGGAGAGGGCCGTCACCCACATGGCGATGGCCGTGGCCCGCTGGCGGGCGTCCTCGAACATGTGGCTGATCAGCGCGAGCGTCGACGGGAGCACCGCGGCCCCGGCCACTCCGAGCAGGGCCCGGGCGACGATCAGCATGGTCGGGTTGGCGGCGTACGCGGCGAGCAGCGACGCGACGATGACTCCGGCCGAACCGGCGAGCAGCAGCTTGCGGCGGCCGATCCGGTCCCCCAGCGTGCCCATGATCACCAGGAAGCCGGCCGTCATGAACCCGTACATGTCGGTGGTCCAGAGCAGCTCGCTGCTGGAGGGGTGCAGGTCGGCCGTCAGGTACGGGGTGGCCAGCCAGAGCACGCCCAGGTCGGCGGTCATCAGGGTGACGGGCAGGAGGAGCACGGCGAGGCCCAGCCACTGGCGCGGGCCGGCCCGGGTGGGGAGCGCTTCGGAGGTGTCGGGGGCGGAGGTCGTCGAAGTCATGTGAGCACTGTGCTGGGCGGCGTCTCGGGTCCGGCTCGGACGGTGTTGCGGTGGTGTTCCGGTCCCGGAACACCACCTGATCCGCGGGCCGGGGGTCAGTGGGCCCAGGGGGCCATCGGGTACCAGATGAGGTCGCGGCGGGCGAGGATGCGCACGTCCCAGTAGAGGATCATGAAGATGCCGGCGGCGACGAAGGCCACGGCCATGACGGCGGACAGGCGGCTGGGGCGGGCGGTGAGCCAGCGGTGGAGGCGGTCGCCGAAGAGCCCGGTGACGAGCAGGAAGAGCAGCCCGACGATCACGATGTTGCCGAGGGCCTGGAGGCCGAAGGCGGCGGCGCCGTAGAACACGTTGTGGCTGGCGGCGGCGTCGCGGAAGAGCTGGCGGAACAGTCCGAAGGGGCGGCCGAGGAGCAGGGAGCCGGTCATCACGCCCATGACGAACATGGGGGCGCCGGGGAAGCGGGCGGTCAGGCGGGCCAGCGGGTCGCGGACCAGGCCGGCGGCGGCCAGGCCCAGGTAGGTCATGGCCAGGCCCATGATCCCGTAGACCACCATGGCCTGGATCATGCGGGGCGAGAAGCCTCCGCCCTGGGAGGCCGTCTGGAACTGGGGCATGCCGGTGCCGACGACGGCGACGAGGACCCCGTAGGCGGCGGAGACCAGGAGCGCTCCGGCCGCGAGCTGCCCGAGGGGGCGCAGGGCCGCGGCGAGCCGGCCGCGACGGGTGGCGACCTGCCCGGCGAGGGGGGCGACGGCGCTGAAGACGGCGATGTTGCAGGCGGTGAAGGAGCCCGCGACGCCGGTGGCGAGGGCGAAGGCGATGCCGGCGAGGGCGCCGGTGAGCGGGGCGTCCTTGGCGGGGTGGCCGAGGAGGGCCTCGGAGACGTTGCCGCCGATGGTCTGGTCGACGAACTCCGCCGACCAGACGACGGTCAGGGCGAAGCCGATGAGCGCGCCGAGCAGGAGGACGAGGCCCCGGCGGCGCGGGACGTGGCCGTTGAAGAAGAAGGAGGGGGTTCGGGTCGGACGCAGTGGGCGGGGTGTTGCGGCGGGACGGGACGCAACCTCGGTCATGGTTCCTCCTCGGGGGACGGGTTCGGGGGACGTGCGCGTGCGCCGGTCAGGCGCCGGTGGCGTGCGCGAGCGGGGCGGACGCCTGGTCGGGGGCCGCGCCGGAGCCGTCGGGAGCGGCGGCGGACAGGGCGGCGGCCGGAAGCGAGAGGAGGACGGCGGTCATGGCGCCCGCGATGAACCAGCCCGAGGCGTCGCGCCCGTCGAGGTAGGTGGCGAGGGCGGGGCCCACACCGCCGAGGACCGCTGTGGTGAGGGCGTGCGGGAGGCCGATGCCGAGGACGCGGACCTCGGGCGGGAAGATCCCCGAGAGGATCGCGGGCAGCGTGGTGGTGGCGCAGACCAGGAAGAGGGCGCCGCTGCCGTAGGCGAGCAGCAGGCTCGCGAAGTTCCCGCTCATGGTGAGGTAGCCGTACGAGCCGACGGCGGCGAAGAGCAGGCTGGCGGCGGCCAGGAACCTGCGGGGTCCGACCTTGTCGGCGAGCAGGCCGACGGGCACGTTGGCCGCGATCACGAGGGCGGTGCCGCAGACCACCACCCAGAACATCGTCCCGGGCGGGACCAGCCGCGCCCCCATCGCCGGGACCAGGGCGGTCCAGGTGCCGCCGACGGTGGCGGTGCCCGCCACGAACAGCACGGAGACCAGCACCTGGCGGCGGTGGGCGGTGAGGACCCGGCGCAGCGAACCGCGGGTGGGGCGGCTGCGGACCTCGCGCCGGAAGACCTCCGTCTCCGTCATCCGGGTGCGCATCACCATGAGGACGAGGCCGAGGGCGGCGCCGACGAGGAACGGTACGCGCCAGCCCCACGAGGCCATCGCCTCCGGGCCGAGCCCGCCGGTCAGCCCGGCGCCGAGGAGGGAGGCGAGCAGCACCCCGGAGGCGGTGGTGAGGGAGAAGAGGCTGCCGTAGAGGCAGGCCCGCCCGCGCGGGGCCTGCTCCATCAGGTAGGCGGCGGCGGTGGGCCATTCGCCGCCGGCGGAGATGCCCTGTGCGATCCGGGCGAGGAGCAGCAGGAGCGGGGCGGCCAGGCCGATGCTGCTGTGGCCGGGGGTGAGGGCGATGAGCAGCGAGCCGCCGGTCATCAGGCCGATGGCCAGCATCAGGGCGGGTCTGCGGCCGCGCCGGTCCGCGAAGCGGGCCAGCAGGACGCCTCCGACGGGCCGGGCGAGGACGCCGATGCCGAGCACGGCGAAGGCGCCGAGGAGGGAGGTGAGCGGATCGGTGGAGGGGAAGAACGCGGGCGCGAAGAGCGGGGCGAAGAGGGCGTACGCGAGCCAGTCGAAGGACTCCACGAAGTTGCCGACGACCGTGGCGGTGACCGCCCGGCGTCGGGACGGCGCGGTGGACGGCGAACTCATGGGCTCTCCCGGTCGGTTCCGGTCTCGGTGACGGGCGGGGAACATCGTCGCGAGGGGCGGGAGGACGGCCAACTCCCTACGTGCCGCGCCGGAGGGCACCCGCTGCGGCTGCTGCCCCTCGGGCCGGGCCGGGCGTGGTCCGCATGTCAGGAGAAGCCCCGGGGCCGGGCGGCGCCGAGAATTGCGGCCGGGGGCCGGCTGAATGACTCGGGAGGCCGATCGAGTTGACGGTTTTCATGTCCGCGGCGGCGGTGGCGCCGCTCTCTTCGCACGCGGTGCTGCTGTTCCTGCTCCAGGCGGGGGCGCTGCTGGCGCTGGCCTCGGCGCTCGGGACCCTGGCCGTCCGGTGGCGGATGCCGGCGCTGGTCGGGGAGCTGACCGCCGGGGTGCTGCTCGGTCCGTCGGTGCTGGGCTCGCTCGCGCCCGCGCTGTCGGACCGGCTCTTCCCCCGGGACGCCGACCAGTTGCACCTGCTGGACGCCGTGGGGCTGCTGGGCGTGCTGTTCCTGGTGGCGCTGGCGGGGACGCAGGTCGACCTGGGGCTGGTCCGCCGCCAGAGCGGGACAGCGCTGCGGGTGAGTCTGGGCGGGCTGGTGGTGCCGCTGGCCGGCGGGGTGGGGCTGGGGCTGCTGCTGCCGGCCGGCCTGGCCGGGCCGGGTACCGATCCGGTGGTGTTCGCCCTGTTCATGGGCGTCGCGATGTGTGTGAGTGCCATTCCGGTGATCGCCAAGACCCTCACCGACATGAACCTGATGCACCGTCGGGTGGGTCAGCTGACGATGGCGTCGGCCGTCTTCGACGACATCTGCGGGTGGGTGATGCTCTCGCTGCTGTCCGCGATGGCCGCGTCGGGGCTGCACACGGGTGACGTGGTGCGGTCGGTGCTCTCGCTCGTCGCGGCGGGCACCGCCGCGGTGTGGGTGGTACGGCCGGTGGCCCGCCGGGTGCTGCGCCGGGCCCGTGGGTCGGGGGCGGTGCTGACGTCGTTGGTGGTGCTGATCCTGTTCTCGGCGGCGGGCAGTCAGGCGCTGGGGCTGGAGGCGATCGTCGGCGCGTTCGCCTGCGGGCTCGCGATCCGCTCGGTCGCCTCGGAGGGAGGGCAGGGCCTGTCGGCCCTCGATCCGTTGCGCCGGATGCTGACCGGTGTGCTGGCGCCGTTGTTCTTCGCGACCGCGGGGCTGCGGATCGATCTGACGGCGCTGGCCGACGCGCGGCTGGCGCCGCTGGCCCTGCTGGTGCTGGCGGTCGCCGTCCTGGGCAAGTTCGCGGGGGCCTTCCTGGGGGCGGTGGCCAGCCGGATGACCCGGTGGGAGGGGCTCGCTCTGGGGGCCGCGCTCAATGCCCGGGGGGTGATCGAGGTGGTGATCGCCACCGCCGGGCTGCGGATGGGGGTGCTCACCTCGGCCTCGTACACGATGGTCGTCCTGGTCGCCGTCGTCACCTCGCTGATGGCGCCGCCGCTGCTGCGCTGGACGATGGCGCGGGTCGAGACGACCGCCGAGGACGAGCACCGGCTCGCCGTGGACCGGGGGATCTGGGCGCCGGCGCGGGCCGTGGAGAAGTGAGCTTCCGCCGGGCCGCCGCCGGGCTCTGAGGAGTGGGGCAATCCGGAAGGTGCGGGGCGCGGGGGGCGGCGCCCAGGATCTGCGGTGTCGGTGACCTTGCAGCGCCTGGGAGGACTCATGCGAATCACGCGTGTCGCGGTGGCGGCACTGATGGGCGGCGCCTTGGCGCTCGTCCCGCAGACGGCCGGGGCCGCTGCGAACTGCGCCCACACGTCGACGGGGCTGGTGCCGTTGACCGACCTGGGGACCGGAACGTACCAGGGCGCCCAGGGCGGCCTGTACCCGGGAGGGACGAACACCCGGCCCTCGGCGCACCACACGGCCGGGGTGAACCTCGCGCAGAACCAGGTCCTGCCGCGCAACGCCGCCGGACAGGTGGACCTGGTGAACGGCAAGGTGGTGCTCATCTCGATCGGGATGTCCAACACCACGCAGGAGTTCCAGAAGTTCGTGCAGACGGCCGGACAGTACTCCGGGCTCAGCTCGAAGCTGGTGCTGGTGGACGGCGCGCAGGGCGGCAAGGACGCCTCCGCCTGGGCGGACCCCTCGAACACCACCTGGTCGGTGCTGGCCGGCCGGCTGTCGGCCGCCGGGGTGACCCCGGCGCAGGTGCAGGCGGTGTGGCTGAAGGAACAGTTCGTCGGGGACAGCCTGGGGGCCTTCCCGGCCGGGTCGCAGAACCTGCGCAACGCTCTGGCGAACATCGTCCGTAACGCGCGCACGAAGTACGGGAACCTCTCGCTGGGCTACGTCGCCAGCCGGATCTACACGTACGACCCGGCCCGCAGCGCGGGCGCCTACCAGCAGGGCTTCGCCGTGAAGAAGCTGATCCAGGACCAGATCAACGGCGATCCCACCCTGTCGTACGGGGCCGGCGGAGTCGCTCCGTGGCTGTCCTGGGGGCCGTACCTCTGGGCGGACGGGCTGGGCCCGGACGGGGTGGCGGGCGGCACTCCGGGCCGCTCGGACGGACTGGAATGGAAGTGCTCCGACCTGGAGGGCGACGGGGTGCACCCGGGGCCGGCCGGGGAGCAGAAGGTCGCCGACCTGATGCTCGCGCAGTTCTCGACGGACGCGACGACCACGCCGTGGTTCAAGAACTAGGAGGTTCTCATGCCGCACATCGCACTGCGCGCCCCGGTGGACGGGATCCGGGGTCTGATGGACACGAAGCCCGCCTCGGGCCGAAAGCTGAGCGAGCTCGCCGAACAGCTGCTGCGCGGTCCCTCGCCGCTCACCGTGGGCGAGCGGGAGCTGATCGCCGCCTACGTCTCCTTCCGCAACGGCACCCGGTACTGCACGGGCTCCCACTCGGCGGCCGCGGCGCACGCCCTGGGCGGTGACTACGAGGTGGTCGAGGCCGTGAAGCGGGACCCGGCGAGCGCGCCGGTCGGGGCCCGGATGCGGGCGCTGCTGGCGCTGGCCGGGAAGGTGCGGGGCGATGCCCGGACCGTCGGTGAGGAGGACGTCGCGGCGGCCCGCGCGGCCGGCGCGGACGACGAGGCGATCCACGACACGGTGCTGATCGCGGCGGCGTTCTGCATGTTCAACCGGTACGTGGACGGGCTGGCGGCGATCACGCCCGAGGACCCGGCGGTGTACGACGGGATCGGCGCGTTCCTGGCGGCGAAGGGCTACCTCGCGGACCGCGACTGAGCGGGGCAGGGGAAAGGGGAAGGGCCGGCGGGGACCATTCGGTCCCCGCCGGCCCTTCGTCCGTGCCCGCCGCGCCGGATCGGCCTCAGCCCTTGACCGGGCTGGTCTGGCGGGAACTGACGCGCCAGTCGCCGTCCTGCTTCACGAGCACCCACATCGCCCGGTACTCGTCCTCGGGCGTCCAGGTCCCGGCGCCCTCGGCGACCCGTCCGCCGTGTGTGATCGCGAGGGCGACCTTCGGGGCGAGCAGCCTGACCTCCACGGGCTCCTCGGGGATCCGGGTGCCGCGCTGCTCCTCGCGGAAGGCCTTCCGCAGGAATTCCCTGATCTGCTCGCGGCTCGTGAGCTGTTCGTCGCCGACGAGCAGGCTGCCGTTCTCGGTGAACATGTCGGCGACCGCGTCGGCGTCCTGGGACTCCCAGGCGGCCCGGACGCGCAGGGGCGCGGTGTAGGCCGCGCCCTCCTCCCCGTTGGAGTACGAACCGTAGTTGCCGGCCCACTGCTTGGCCTGGCTGACCAGCGCTGCCGCCTTGGAGGACACGGGCGTGTCCGAACCCCGTCCTCCGTGACCCACAACAGACATCACAACCTCCACATCGACGGGATTCCGGTCCGGGTCAGCCCTTGACCGGGCTGCTCTGGTGGGAGAGGAGCTGGGGTGCGCCGTCGGCGCCCTTGACGATCACCCACATGGCGCGGATCTCGCCCTCGGGGGCGATGCCGGCCTCACCGGCGCGGATGATCCCGCCCTCGGTGATCACCATGGCGGCGTCCTCGCTGAGGAAGGTCAGCAGGAGCGGGCCGCCGCTGACGCGGGCGCCCTTGAGCGGGCCGGCGAAGCCCGCGGCCATGAAGGCGCGGATCTGCTCGCGGCTGGTCAGCTGTTCGTCCTGCATGAGCAGGCTGCCGTTCTCCGCGAACAGGCCGGCGAAGGTGTCCGCGTCGTTGGCCGCCCAGGCGGCCTGTATCCGCACGGCCACGGAGAGGACGGCCTTCTCGTCCTCGCCCGTGAACTCGCGGTAGTACGACGGGTCTTCCTCGACGCCGGCGGCGGCCAGCAGCTGGGAGGCATCGCCCCAGCTGGAGACTGCAGAGGACATGGGTGTTCTCCCTGTGTGTAGGGGTGGGGTGGGATGGGGTCCGTTCGGGGTGGTTACCAGCGCAGGGTGGCGCCCGCGCCCCGGGGGCTGTTCTGGTAGCCCGCGAGCTTCCAGTCGCCGTCCCGCTTGACCAGCAGCCACGTCGACCGCACCGCCAGCTCCGGAGCGATCTCCGACTCCCCCGGCGGCAGGATCCCGCCGTGCGTACGCACCAGGGCGACCTCGTCACCCACCAGCCGCACGTCCACCGGCGTACCCGTCACGCCCGTCCCCTTGAACGGACCCGCGTACGCGGCCGCCATGAACGAACGGACCTCCTCACGCCCCCGCTTGAACACGTCACCCGGAAGGATCAGGATCCCGTCCTCCGTGAACTGGTCCGCCACCCCGTCCGCGTCGTTCCGCGACCACGCCGACACCAGACGGAGCGGAACCTGCAGGACCTCCTTCTCACGCTCACTCGTGAACGACCCGTAATAGGCATCCAGATCGGGACCCACAACAGACATCGCAACCTCCACGTCGACGGGATGCAAGCGGACCTGTGGAACGCCTCGGGACGAGGGTCGCTCCTCGCCGGGTGTGCGGACATCTCCTGGGTTGCTCATGTGTCGGCGCTGGTCAGGGCCGGTACGCGGGGCGGGTACGCGAAGGGCCGGACCCCCGGGGTCACGGGGTCCGGCCTGTTCCGGTCGTGGGGCGCGAGGCCCGTCGGTCAGGTGTGCAGGGCGTCCTCGTCGGCCGTCTTGCCCGCTTCACCGGCCGGCGGCGCCGCGGGCGGCGGCGTCGGGGCGGCGACGCGGTGGATGGTGGTGTAGGCGAGGACCGCGAGGGCGAGGAACGCGAAGCCGCAGATCGCGGCCGTCGAGTTCAGCGCGGTGGTGAACGCCTCCTGTGCGGCGGTGAGGACGGCCTGGGCCACCTCGGGGGTCTGGTTTCCCGCCACGGCGGCCGCACCGGCGATGCTCTCCTGCGCCGCACTCGCCGCGTCGGCGGGTACGTTGTCGGGCAGGGTGAGGGCGTTGGTGTAGAAGCCGGTGGCGATGGTGCCCACGGTGGCGATGCCCAGGGCGACGCCCAGTTCACCGCCGGTGGACTGCAGCGAGGCGGCCGAGCCCATCCGCTCCGGCGGCGCGGCGCCCATGACGACCTGGTTGACCAGGACGCCGATCGGGCTTCCGCCGAGGTAGACGACGGTGGTGGCGATGACCAGCAGCGCGGTGCCGCCGACGACCTCGACCTGGGTCAGCAGGAACATGCCGGCCGACGCGATGACGAGACCGGTCATCAGGACCACGCCCGGGCGTACCTTCTGGCTGATCGGGGTGGTCAGCTGGATGCCGATCACCATGACACCGGCGGGGATCAGCAGCCACAGCGCGGTCTCCAGCGCCGACCAGCCGCCGACGATCTGCAGGAACTGCGTGGTCAGCAGGCCCATGCCGCCCTGGATCATGGCGAACATCAGGCCGAGGACCAGACCGCCGCTGACCGTGCGGATCCCGAACAGGCTGAGGTCCAGCAGCGGGTGCTCCAGCCGGCGCTGACGCAGGGTGAAGGTGACGCCGAAGGCCAGGCCGAGCACGAACACGAGTACGGGGACGGCCGACCAGCCGTGGCTCACGGTCTCCTTGAGGCCGTAGATCACCGGCAGGATCGTCAGCAGGGACAGCACCACGCTCAGCGGGTCCAGCTTGCCCGCCATCGGGTTCTTGATGTCGGGCAGCAGCTTCGGGCCGGCGATGAGCAGGGCGAGCATGACGGGGACGGCGATGAGGAACACCGAACCCCACCAGAAGGCCCCGAGCAGCAGGCCGCCGATGGCCGGGCCGACGGCGATGCCGGCGAGCATCGAGGTCGCCCAGACACCGATCGCCGTGCCCATCTGCTTGGGGTTCTGGAACATCGTCATGATGAACGCGAGCGTCGACGGCATGATCGTGGCACCGGCGACACCCAGCAGGGCACGGACGACGATCAGCATCTCCGGGCTCGTCGAGTACGCGGCGACCACCGAGAGGATGCCGAAGGCGGTGGCTCCGACCAGCAGCACCTTGCGCCGGCCCACCCGGTCGCCGAGCGTGCCCATCGTGACCAGGAAGCCCGCGATGAGGAACCCGTAGATATCTGTGATCCACAGCTCTTGTGTGCTCGACGTGTGGAGATCCGCAGAGATGTGCGGGAGCGCGAGGAAGAGGGCTGTGATGTCCATGGCCGCCATGAAAGTGGGCAGCGCGAGCACAACCAGAGCCCACCACTGCCGCCTGTCGGCGCTGGGCGGGGCTACGTCTGTGCCGGTCATTTTGTTTCTCCTAACAATGGCGCCTGCCATTCGAAGTCCGTGCGATTCCACTGCGTGCCATGAAAACCAACCTGCACGCTGCGCGAGCGTCCCAGGCTCACCATGACGCGGCAACTTCCAACGTGCGGACTGCCGTTGAGTGCGGTGAACGGCCGGCTGGGGTGGACATCACGGAACTCGGCGCGCCGTCAGATGTACGGCGTGTCAGGTTCGAGTCCGCACAGGACCCGGCCGTAGAGCTCCGCGTTGGTGGTGGGGTTGATCAGGGCGTGCAGTGCCGCCGCACGCAGGTCGTTCGCGATCCGCTGGATCGGGACGTCCCAGTACAGCGACGATCCGCCGCTCGCCGCCGCGAGGGTCTCCACGGCCGACTTGGCGAGGGAACAGACCGTTCCGACGTCGGCCCGGGCGCGGGCACGTTCCTCCAGTTTCCAGGGCGCGGCGTCGGCGGCTTTGGTGTCCACGACCGCGGCGAGCCGCAGGGCGTGGAACTCGGCCTGGTCGATCTTCTGCGCGACCTCGGCGACCTGGAGGTGCGTGACCGGCGCGCTGCGCTGGCTCTCGTACCCGGTGTAGGTGATCTTGCGGTCGGGCAGGCGTTCGGCGAAGACCTCGCGGGCCCCCTTGGCGAGACCGAGCAGGGTGCCGACGGTCGCGGCGGTGGCGACGGGCAGCAGCGGGCTCCGGTACATCGGGATCAGGGCGCTGCTCGCCGAGAGGGTCTGGCCCTCCAGCACCGCGGGCAGCGGCATGACGCGCTCGGCCGGGACGAACACGTCCTGGGCGATCGTGGTGATGCTGCCACTGCCCTTGAGGCCGCTGGCGTACCAGTCGTCGACGGTGCGCAGGGCGGACATCGGGACCAGGGCCATCACCGGGTACGGGGCGCCCTCCTCGGGGAAGAGCACCGAGATGGTCACCTGCCACTGGGCGTGGTGGGCGCCGGAGATGAAGTTCCACCTGCCGTTGACGACGATGCCGCCGGGCACGGGTGCGGCCGTCGCGGACGGGCTGAGCGTGCCGCACACCCGCACGTCCGGGGTGGCGAACACCTCGTCCTGCACGGCGTCCGGGAACATGCCGACCATCCAGCCCGGGATGGAGTAGACCTGGGCGACCCAGGCGGCGGAGCCGTCGCCGCGGCCGAGTTCGGTGGTGACGTCGACGACCGTGCGGGCGTCGGCCTCGTAGCCGCCATAGCGGGCCGGTACGCGCAGGCGGAACACGCCGGCGTCGGCGAGGGCCTCGATCACCTCCGGCGAGAGTCTGCGCTTCTCGTCGGCGCGGGCGGCGCCGGCCCGCAGCAGCGGCACCAGTGCGGCGGCGCGGGCCACGAGCTCTTCCCGGCCGGGTTTTTCCGTGGTCGACACAGGGCCTCCAGAGGTGTTGCTTCGCGACGGGGACGGGTGGGGGGAGGGGGTCATGGAAGGGGTTCAGACGCGGCGGCGGTTCTGGACGACGAGCTTTTCGAGGTCCGGGAGGATGTCGCTGGGGCTGGGCATGGCGAGCCATTCGTTGCGCAGGTCGATGGCCGCGTGGTGGTACGAGGGGTTGTGGGCGGTGCGCCAGATCAGCTCGCGGATCTCGTCGACGCTCTGCGCGCGGTGGTCGAGGCGGTCCCCGACGCCCTTGGCGATGACGAATTCCGACACGGGGGTCGCCTCGATCTTCTTGGCGGGCAGTTCCCAGTGCGTGCCGGACGCGGCCTCCTCGCGGACGCCCGCCTCGTAGCCGTTGCGGTAGGTGCCGGTGCGCAGCTCGTCGGGCGAGTCCTCGACCAGCTTCAGCAGCACCGATTCGCCCTTGATGTCGCAGACGAGCTGCGGTACCTGGAAGGCGACGGCCGAGGCGTAGGTGCCGTTGCCGCCGTGGTGGATCAGGGTGGAGCAGGTGGGCATCAGGGCGGGCAGCGGTACCCAGTCGATGGTGCGGACGTTGCTGGGGACCTTGTCGACGTCGGCCAGCTGCATCTTGTCGAGGGTGGCGATGAACTCGATGTCGTCGAGGCCCTCGCAGGCCTTGAGGATCTTCGGTGCGCGGTCCCAGTCGCCGGGGATGAACCGGCGGACCGACTCGCCCAGCGACAGGGCCACCCGGCGCGCGCCGCGGCGGCCGCAGCAGTCGCAGCGGGTCTGTTCGGGGCGCTCGTGGAGCCAGCCGGGGAACACCTGCGGGTCCACGTAGGGCACCTGCCGCATGGGCAGCTTCTTCGTGGTCGTCGGCAGGCGGAAGTCCTCGAGCATCGGGTCGACGGTCCACTGCCCGACGAGCAGCTCCCGGTCGACCTCCAGCCCGTACTTCTCGGCGAGCGGTGCCAGCAGGGTGGCGAGGGGGTTCTCGTCCAGGCCGGCGGCGCGCAGGGCGTCGGCGCTCTCGGCGAGCCGGTCGAGGGACCAGCCGAACTGGTCCTGGCTGATCAGGAGGCGGGCGTGGGCGGCGCCCGACACCTTGCCCGCGACGGCGCCGGCCGGGTGGGTGGGGTCCCACAGGACGAGGTCGGGCTTCCAGGTCCTGGCGAAGTCGACGAGGTCGCTCGCCTCGGTGCGGTCCACCCGTACGTAGTCCGATATCGGGTTCATCAGGTACTGGAAGAAGACGATCCAGTGCTCGCGGTCCTCGGGGCTCAGCCCCATCGCGTCGGCGTACTTCAGCACCACGTCGGGGTGCTCGGGCTGGCTGCAGTCCTCGGTCAGCCGGACGGGGACCTGCTCCGGGTTGCCGAGCGGGACGGGGGTGAGGCCGGTGCCGAGGATCATCTCGGCGGAGCTGTGGTGGGTGGCGATGCGTACCTCGTGGCCGGCGCTCTGGAACGCCCACGCCAGCGGCACCACCGGGTAGAGGTGAGCGCGCGAGTTCGGGTAGATGGTGAACAGGACACGCATGGGTTCTCCAATCGGCGGCGGCGTCCCACCGGGTTCCGCGCGGGCAGGTGACCTTTTCGATCGTCGGACGGTCCGCCCCGCGCCCGCATCTCTGGTCGTGCGGAGAGCGCCGGACGCAGTGCACGCAGGGAGATGCGACCTCCCCGGGGCCCGCCCGACACTGACGGCCGGACATCGGACCAAGGCCGTGGGAGGCCGCATGAGTACGTTTCGGGTCGACGAGCACGCCAGCAGCTACATCGTCTCCTCGTGCACGCGACCGGACCCGGTCGTGGCGTCGGTGATCGCCGACACCCAGGAGCTCGGCGACCTGTACGAGATGCTGACCCCGGTGGAGCAGGCGGGTTTCCTGACGACGCTCGCCAAGACGATGGCGCCGACCACGGTCATCGACATCGGTACGTTCACGGGGCTGTCGGCGATGTGCTTCGCCCGTGGTCTCGCGCCGGGCGGGCGGGTCTACACCTGTGACGTGACCGAGGACTGGATCCACATCGCGCGCAAGCACTGGGACGCGGCGGGGGTCAGCGACCGGATCCAGTTCGTGCTGGGCCCGGCGCGCCGGACGCTGGCCAAGCTCGTGCGGGACGGGGAGGCCGATCTGGTGTTCGTCGACGCGGACAAGCTGTCGTACCCGCTGTACGTGGAGACGGCGGCGCGGCTGCTGCGCCCCGGCGGGCTGCTGATCCTGGACAACGTGCTGCTGAACGGCACGGTCTTCGCGCCGCAGGACGTGGAGGACGATCTGCGGCGCTACGCGGCCGAGACGATACGCGAGGTCAACGCGAAGCTCGCCGTGGACCCGCGCTTCGAGACGGTGATGCTGCCGTTCGCCGACGGTGTGACGCTCGCGCGGAGGCTCTGACCGATGGCCACCAGCGCATCCGAGCACGGTGGGGACGCGTCCGGCGGCGCCGGGGCGGGCGGCCGCCGGCGTACCCGCCCGCTGACCGGCGACGAGTACGTCGAGAGCCTGCGGGACGGCCGCGAGGTGTACCTCTACGGCGAGCGGGTCAAGGACGTCACCGAGCACGTGGCGTTCCGCAACCCGATCCGGATGACGGCGCGCCTCTACGACGCCCTGCACGACCCGGCGACGAAGGAGGTGCTGACCGCTCCCACCGACACCGGCAGCGACGGTTACACGCACCGGTTCTTCCGTACGCCGCACAGCGTCGAGGACATGGTCGCCGACCAGCGGGCGATCGCCGAGTGGGCGCGGATCGGCTACGGCTGGATGGGCCGCAGCCCCGACTACAAGGCCTCGTTCCTGGGGACGCTCGGCGCGAACGCCGAGTTCTACGCGCCGTTCGAGGACAACGCGCGCCGCTGGTACCGCGAGTCGCAGGAGAAGGTCCTTTACTGGAACCACGCGCTGGTCAACCCGCCGGTGGACCGCAAGCTGCCGCCGGACCAGGTGTCGGACGTGTTCGTCCACGTGCGCAAGGAGACCGACGCCGGGCTGGTGGTGAGCGGTGCCAAGGTCGTCGCGACCGGTTCGGCGCTCACCCACTACAACTTCATCGCCCATCACGGGCTCCCGATCAAGAAGCGGGAGTTCGCGCTGGTGGCCACGATCCCCATGGACGCCAAGGGGATGAAGCTGCTGTGCCGCCCGTCGTACACGAAGCAGGCGTCGGCGACGGGTTCGCCGTTCGACTATCCGCTGTCCTCGCGGCTGGACGAGAACGACACGATCCTCGTCCTCGACAACGTGCTGATCCCGTGGGAGAACGTGCTCGTCTACGGGGACGTCGGCAAGGCCCAGACGTTCACGGGCGAGTCGGGTTTCATCGAGCGTTCGACGTTCCAGGGCTGCACGCGTCTCGCGGTGAAGCTGGAGTTCATCGCCGGGCTGCTGTCCAAGGCGTTGGAGATCACCGGTACCGAGGACTTCCGCGGGGTGCAGACCCGCATGGGCGAGGTCCTGGCGTGGCGGAACCTCTTCTGGGGCCTGTCGGACGCGGCGGCGCGCAATCCGGTGCCGTGGCGGAACGGGGCGCTGCTGCCCAATCCGCAGTACGGGCAGGCGTACCGGTGGTTCACGCAGATCGGCTACCCGCGCGTGCGGGAGATCGTCCTGCAGGACGTGGCGAGCGCGTTGATCTACATCAACTCCAGCACGGACGACTTCGCGAACCCGGCCATCCGCCCCTACCTCGACACGTACCTGCGCGGCTCGAACGGGATCGACGCGGTGACCCGCGCCAAGGTCATGAAGCTGCTGTGGGACTCGGTGGGCACGGAGTTCGCCGGCCGGCACGAGCTGTACGAGCGCAACTACGCGGGCAACCACGAGAACACCCGGATCGAGCTGCTGTTCAGCCAGCTGGCGGGCGGTCAGATCGACGACTACCGCGCCTTCGTCGACAGGTGCCTGGCCGAGTACGACCTCGACGGGTGGACCGTTCCGGACCTGTCTCGTTGAGACGCCCGATCACCCGACCCGATCACCCGACCCGATCACCCGAACGAAGATCACCGAGGAGAGAACGATGTCTGAGCGAGACGGCGCCCCGATCGCGCTGACCGCGGCCGAGATGACCGACCCGGTGGCCCTGCTCGACCGGGTCGGCACCGACAGTCCGGTGCACAAGGTGCTGCTGCCCGACGGTATGCCCGGCTGGCTCGTGACCGGGTACAAGGAGGCGCGCCGGGCCTTGTCCGACCCGCGGCTGGGCCGCAGCGACGAGCATGCCGGGCCCGATCTGAAGAAGTACCTGGCGCTGTACAACGACGAGTTCTTCCGTCACTCGATGGTCTTCAACGACCGGCCCCGGCACACGCGGATGAAGCAGCTCGTCTCGCAGGCCTTCACCCCGCGGTACCTGGAGAACCTGCGGCCCAAGGTGCAGCGGATCACCGACGGGCTGATCGACGGGATCGTGGCGGCGGGCGAGACCGAGGTCATCGAGTCGCTGGCGGTGCCGCTGCCGAACTCGGTGATCTGCGACTGGTTCGGCGTGCCGATGAACGACCGGGAGGAGTTCCGGTACTACTGCGGCGTGGTGACCGGTCTGGCGGTGAGCACGGACGAGAACGAGCTGGGCGCGGCCGGCAAGTACTTCGACCGCTACCTCGGTGAGCTGATCGCGAACCGCAGGGTCGACGGCGACGGGGACGACATGATCTCCGCGATCCTGCACGGCCAGGAGGACAACGCCACGCTGTCGGACATCGAGCTGCGGGCGAACATCTTCCTGATGCTGACGGGCTCGGTCGAGACCGCGGTGAACATGATCGCGGGCGGGCTGCTGGCCCTGATCCGCAACCCGGAGCAGACCGCGCGGCTGCGCGCGGACCCGTCGCTGGTGCCGCAGGCGGTGGAGGAGATGCTGCGCATCGACCCGCCGGTGGCGACCGTGGCCTACCACTTCGCGAAGGACAGCGTCGCGATCGGCGACGTCGTGGTGGAGCCGGGTGAGCACGTGGTGATCTCGATGCCGGCGGCGAACCACGACGCCCGCGAGTTCCCGGAGCCGGGCAGGTTCGACATCGACCGGCAGAAGCCGCACCTGTCGTTCAGCCACGGCATCCACTTCTGCCTGGGCGCCCCGCTGGCCCGGCTGGAGGGCGAGGTCTTCTTCACCACCCTGCTGGACCGCCTCCAGGACATCGAACTGGCCGTGCCGGAGTCGAGCCTGGAGTGGAAGCCGAGCTACTACGTGCACCGCCTGATGGCGCTGCCGATCCGCTACACGGCGTCCACGGCGAGGGGATGACGGGCATGAGGTTCCTGCCTGGGAGCGGCCGGCCGGCCGTCGCCGTGATCGGCTTCGGGTACGTCGGCTCGTGCATCGCGGCGACCCTGGCCGAGCGCGGCTTCGACGTGGTCGGGGTGGACACCGACGAGCGGCTCGTCGAGGAGCTCGCGCGCGGGCGGTTCCGGCTGGAGGAGCCGGGGCTCGCCGACATGGTCTTCGCCGGCCTGGAGTCGGGCCGGCTGCGCGTGACCACGGACATCGCCGCGGCCGGGGCCGCCGACGTCGTCCTGATCACGGTGGGCACCCCGGTCCGCGAGGACGGTTCGCTGGCCGACGAGCAGCTGCGGGGCGCGGCCCTGGCGCTGGCGGGGCACCTGCGGCCCGGGCAGCTCGTCGTGCTGAAGAGCACGGTGCCGCCGGGTACGACCCGCGAGATCGTGCTGCCGGTGCTGGAGAAGAGCGGGCTCACCGGGGGTGTCGACTTCGGGCTGGCGTTCACCCCGGAGCGGCTCGCGGAGGGGGCGGCGCTGCGGGAGCTGCGCACCTTCCCGATCGTGGCGGGCGGGTACGAGGAGGAGAGCGTCCGCGCCGCGACCGCGTTCTGGCAGCGGGCGCTGGAGGTCGAGGTGATCCCCGTCGACTCGCTGGAGGCCGCCGAGATCGTCAAGCTCGCCAGCAACTGGTGGATCGACCTGAACATCGCGCTGGCCAACGAGCTCGCCAAGTTCTGCGCCGTGTACGGGGTGGACGTGCTGGACGTCATCGGGGCGGCGAACACGATCCAGAAGGGCACGGGGAGCATCAACATCCTGCGGCCCGGGGTCGGGGTCGGCGGGTCGTGCCTGACGAAGGACCCGTGGATGGTGTGGAACACCGCGCGGCGCTTCGGTGTGGAGATCCTGACGGCCGGGGCCGGCCGGGAGGTCAACGCGGGGATGCCCGCGTACACGGCGGGCCTGCTGACCGACGAGCTGGCCGCGCAGGGCAAGGATCCCGCGCGCGCGACCGTCGCCGTGCTCGGTCTCGCCTTCAAGAACGACACCGGTGACCTGCGGGCGACCCCGGTGCTGGACACCGTCCGGGCGCTCGTCCGGGCGGGGGTGACCGTACGGCTGCACGATCCGCTCGTCGACGTGGAGGAGGCCCAGGCGCTGTTCGGCATACCGCTGAGCGCCACCGTCGAGGAGGCCGTCGCCGGCGCCGACGGGGTCGCGGTCCTGGCCCTGCACCGCGAGTTCGCGGGCATCGACTTCGCGGCGCTGCCGGTCGCCGGGAACTGCGTGCTGCTCGACGGCCGCGCGTCCTACCCGAAGGAGCGGATCGCCGAGCTGACCGCGGCCGGGTACGTGTACCGCGGCATCGGGCGCGGACCGGCCGTGCGCGGCCCGCGCGGCGCGCGGGTCGCCGACTGGGCGAAGGCGAGCTGATGGGCGCTCACACACCGCAGCGCGTCCTGGTCACCGGCGGTACCGGGTTCGTCGGCCACCACCTGGTCGAGCGGCTGCGCGACCGGGGGGACGAGGTGACCGTCTTCGACGCGGTGGCCCCGCGGGGCGCGGCGCTGTCCGGGGTGCGGTTCGTCGAGGGCGACCTGCGCGACGGGGCGGCGCTCGCGCGGGCCGCGCGCGGCGCGGAGGTGATCCACCACCTGGCGGCGGTGGTCGGCGTCGACCAGTACCTCGCCCGGCCGCTCGACGTCATCGACATCAACTTCTCGGGCACCCGCAACGTCCTGGACGTGGCCGTGCGGGCGGGCGCGAAGGTGGTGCTCGCCTCCACCAGCGAGGTGTTCGGCAAGAATCCGGCGGTGCCGTGGCCGGAGGACGGCGACCGGGTCCTCGGCCCGACCGCCTCCGACCGGTGGTCGTACGCGTCGAGCAAGGCGCTGGCCGAGCACCTGACGTTCGCCTTCGTACGCCAGCACGGTCTGGCGGCGACGATCGTGCGCTACTTCAACGTCTACGGGCCGCGCCAGCGTCCGGCGTACGTGGTGAGCCGCTCGGTGCACCGCGCCCTGAACGGCCGCCCGCTGGTGGTGTACGACGGGGGCCGGCAGACGCGCTGCTTCACCTTCGTCGACGACGCGGTGGCCGGGACGCTCCGGGCGGCGGACGAGCCGGCCGCGGCCGGTGAGGCGTTCAACATCGGCAGCATGGTGGAGACGGCCGTGGGCACGGTGGTCGGCCTCGTCGCCGAGCTGACCGGTACGACGTCCGTGGTGGACGTCGACACCGCCACCGCGCTCGGCGCGTCCTACGAGGACCTCGGGCGCCGGGTACCGGACAACGCCAAGGCGGGCCGGATCCTCGGCTGGCGGCCGCGGACCTCCCTGCGGGACGGGCTGGTCAAGACGATCGAGTGGGCGCGGGCCGACGACCGGTGGCTGGCGCTGCCGGACAGCGGCGCCGCATGAGCGGCCCCGCCCGCCCGGCGCGGGGCGGGCGGCGGCCATCGCGCACGTCCGAAGGTGCGGCGCGGCGCACACGGGTGCGAGCGTCGCACCGTGGGCCGCGCCGGGCCCGGTTCCCCGCAGACGAAGGTGGTGTCCGATGAAGGCGATCGTGATCCCGGAGGTGGGCGGGGCGTGGGAGGTCCGCGAGGTCCCCACGCCGGTCCCCGGCCCCGGTGAGGTGCTGGTCCGGGTGCTGGCCAGCGGGGTGTGCTCGAACGACATCCTGGCCGGCCGGGGCGTGCTCCCCTTCCCGTCGACCGATCCGGCGGTCCCGGGGCACGAGCCGGTCGGTGAGGTCGTCGAGGTGGGCCCCGGTGTGACGGGCCGGTCGGTCGGTGACCTCGTCGGCGCCACGTGGATCCGCGGCACCTGCGGCGCGTGCGACTACTGCGCGCGCGAGGAGCCCCTGTCGGCGCGCGCCGCGTTCCTGTGCGCGGCGCCGGTCTCCACCGGGTTCACGGTGCAGGGCGGTCAGGCCGAGTACCTCGTGGCCAGGGCCTCGGAGACCGTCCGTATCCCCGCCGGGGTCACCCCGGAGCAGGCGGTGCCGGTGCTGTGCGCCGGCTACACCGCGCTGAGCGCCCTGCGGGCCGCGCGGGTCCTGCCGCACGAGCGGGTCGCGGTGCTCGGCATCGGCGCGCTCGGCCACCTCGCGTTGCAGTACTCCCGGGCGGCGGGCCACGACACGGTGGCGGTCACCTCGTCCCCGGACAAGCACGGGCTCGCGCGGGAACTCGGCGCGGCCGCGGTCGTCTCGGACGGGGCCGGCCTGCTCGCGGCGGGCGGCGCGGACGTCGTCCTGGCCACCGGGCGCTCCCACGCCGCCGCGGCCGACGCGATGGCCGGTCTGCGGCCCGGCGGGCGGCTGGTGCTCGCCGGGATCGACACCGCGGGCGCGTTCACCCTGCCGCCGGGGCTGCCGTTCTTCGGCCTGGGGCAGCGGATCCTGGGCGCCAGCCACGACGGGACGCCGATCCTGCGGGACGCGCTCGCGCTGGTCGCCTCCGGCGCGGTACGGCCGCTCGTGGAGGTCTTCGAGAAGGAACGGATCGCGGAGGCCGTGGACCGGGTGGACAAGGGCGAGGTCCGGTTCCGCGCGGTCATCCGCTACTGACACATCCGCCGGCACATCCATCGCCCCGGCGTCGGGCGGGGCAGAACCAGGAGGAACGCGCATGCGCGACCACGTCGGAAACCGCGCGGTCGTTCTCGGGGGGAGCGTGACGGGGAGTCTGGCCGCCCGGGTGCTCGCCGAGTTCTACCGCGACGTCGTGGTGGTCGACCGGGACACCGTCCTCGGCGTCTCGACCACCCGCAAGGGCACCCCGCACACCCGTCACGCCCACGGCCTGCACGCCCGCGGGCAGCTGATCCTGGAGGAGCTGTTCCCCGGCTTCACCGGGGACATGGCGGCCAAGGGCTATCCGGTCGGGGACCTCGGCGAGATGCGGTGGTACTTCAACGGCCGCCGGCTGCCGTACACGAAGACGGGGCTGGTGTCGGTGACCCCGACCCGGCCGGTCCTGGAGGACGAGATCCGTACGCGGGTGGCCGCGCTGGGCAACGTCCGCTACCTGGAGCGCCACGACATCCTCGGCCTGGAGTCCACCCCGGACCACGGCCGGGTCACCGGCGCGCGGGTGCGGCCGCGGGACGGCGCGGGCGCCGGCGAGGAGGTGGTGCTCGACGCGGACCTCGTCGTGGACGCGACCGGCCGCGGTTCGCGGACCCCGGCGTGGCTGGAGGAGATGGGCTACGAGCGGCCCGCCGAGGACCGGGTGCGGATCGGGCTCGCGTACACGACCCGCTTCTACCACCGCGTGCCCGGCTCGTTCGAGGACACCTGGTCGATCAACCCGGTCGCCTCCCCCGCCCATCCGCGCGGTGCGTTCTTCGGCCTGTCGACCGATGACATGTGCATCGTGTCGCTCACCGGCATCCTCGGCGACCACCCGCCGACCGACCCCGAGGGGTTCCTGGAGTTCGCCCGGTCGCTTCCGGTGCCGGACGTGTACGAGGGCATCAAGGACGCCGAGCCGATCGACGACGCGACCTCCTTCGGGTTCCCGGCCAGCGTCCGGCGCCGCTACGAGCGGCTGCGCGCCTTCCCGGCCGGCCTGGCCGTGCTCGGCGACGCGGTGTGCAGCTTCAACCCCGTGTACGGGCAGGGCATGAGCGTGGCGGCCTGGGAGGTCATGACGCTCCGCGAGCACCTGCGCGGGGGGCGGTTCGACCCGGGGACGTACCTGAAGGCGCTCGGCAAGGTCGTGGACAACCCGTGGGAGGTCTCCGCGGGCGGTGACCTGGCTTTCCCGGGGGTCGAGGGCAGGCGCACGTTCAAGGTCACCATGGGCAACGCCTATGTGGGCCGGGTGCAGTACGCGGCCGCGAAGGACCCCGAGGTCGCCAAGGGGTTCATGCGGGTCGCCGGGCTCATCGACCCGCCGGCCGCGCTGATGAAGCCGTGGATGATGGCCCGCGTCCTGCGGGCCTCCCGCGACATGCCGGCTCCGGGCGGCGGCGTGCCCGCCCCCGCGCCCGGGCCCTCCGACAGCACACTCCCCGACGCCGCGTAGTCCACGCGGACCAGCAGAGAAGGAGATCACTGTGGCGAACGAGGACCGCGCGATACTCGCGGCGAAGGGCAGCGGGCTGCACTACCGCGGGGTCGCCTACGACGTCGGTTCGAACCACCAGACCGGTCAGGGCGCCCTGTCGCGCATGGTGTGGAGCGACGAGCTGATGCGGTCGGAGATCGACCTGGTGGCCGACGAGCTCAACGCGAACTCGATCACGATCTACGGCACCGCCCTCGACCGGGTCGAGGCGGCGGTGGCGTACGCGATCGGCCGCGGCCTGCACGTGTGGCTGCAGCCCCGGCTCATGGACGGCGCCCAGCCGGACGTACTGGACTTCATCGGCGAGGTCGGCACGCTGGCCGAGTCGTTCCGCCGGCAGGGCGGCGACATCCACCTGAGCATCGGCTGCACGCACTCGATCCAGACCGAGGGCATCATGCCGGGCGAGTTCTACCACAACCGCATGGGCAACGCCTTCCCCGACGCCGACCACCACTTCCTGAAGCCGGTCGGCCCCATCGACCAGGAGGACGTCGCGCTCAAGCTCAACGCCTTCCTCGCGAAGGCGGCGGACGTCGGGCGGGCGGCGTTCAAGGGCGGGATCACCTACTCCGGCGGCCCGTTCGAGGACGTCGACTGGTCGGTGGTCGACTACATCGGCCTGGTCGAGTACTTCTACCCGCACCCGTCGCGGGAGGCGTACGCCAAGGAGCTGGGCGCGTACTTCAAGTGGGGCAAGCCCGTCATGATCTCGGAGTACGGGTCGTTCACGTACAAGGACAGCCACACCAAGGGGCTGCTGGGCTTCGACATCGTCGACCGTACGGTGGAGCCGCCGACGGTGTTCCCCGGTTTCGTCCGCGACGAGCAGGCCCAGGCCGACTTCCACCTGGATTCGCTGCGCCTCTTCGACGAGCTGGGCATGCACAGCGTCGCGGTGACCGAGCTGGTCCACCCGACGCACCCGCACTCGGCGGACCCGAAGTACGACCTGGACACCGCCTCGATGACGATCACGAAGTCGATCCGCGAGGACTACTTCGACAACCTGTCGCCGTACCGGGCCGAGCCGAAGGAGTCCTTCCGGGCCATCGCCCGCTACTACGGCGCGGTGGCCGAGCGGGAGCGCGGCCGGACCGCGGCCTGACGCGCGGGGCACTGCACGGCGGAGGCCGCCGTCCGGGTGGGGACCCGGGCGGCGGCCTTCGTCGTACGGCCGGCGGGAAGCGGCGGTCAGGCGGCGCGGGCGGCGGACCGGCGCGCGTCCTCGGCGGTGCGGGCCGCGGCCAGGGCGGCGTCGTAGTCCGGGTGCCGGCCGACCTCCGGGACGTACTCGGCGTGGACGACCGTGTCGGCGGCGTCCACCACGAACACCGCGCGGGCCAGCAGCCGGAACTCCTTGATCACCACACCGTAGGCGAGGCCGAAGGAGAGGTCGCGGTGGTCGGAGACGGTCCGTACGCGCGCGGTGCCCGCCGCGCCGCACCAACGGGCCTGAGCGAAGGGCAGGTCCACCGACACGGTGAGCACGGTGGCCCCGTCCAGTTCGGCGAGGGCCTCGTCGAAGCGGCGGGTCTGCAGGTCGCACACGGGCGTCTCCAGCGACGGGACGACCGAGATCACCCGTGTGGTGCCGCTCAGCGAGGAGAACCGGACGGGTGCCATGTCGTTGCCGAGCACGGTGAAGTCCGGGGCCCGCCCGCCGGCGGCGATCTCGGGTCCGAGCAGGGTCACCGGGTTCCCGCGGAACGTGGTGACCCCGGTGCGTTCGGTGCGTTCGGTGCTGGTCATGTTCTCCCCCTCGACGGGTGCGGTCGCGTCCTCATGGTCAGCCGATCACCCGGGGCTCCGGGAGCGGGACGACGAACTTCCCCCGGAACCCCTCCTCCCGCAGCCGGGCCATCAGCTCGTCGGCGATGTGCCAGGACAGCAGCAGGGCGTATGCGGGCTGGTCGGGGCCGCACAGCCGCTCCTGGTGGACGATCGGGATGTGCGTGCCCGGGGACAGTTTGCCGATCTTGCGCGGGCTGATCTCCGAGATGAACTCGATGTCGGCGGGGCCCAGTGCGCAGTAGGTCAGCAGGGTCACCGCCCGCGCCGGGGAGGAGGCGGCCGCGATCCGCGAACCGTCGCGCCTCAGCTCCTGGAGCAGGCCGCGGAGCCGGTCGCGGTGTTCCTCCACCCGGGCGGCGAAGGTCCGGTAGGTCGACTCCTCGGTGAGGGCGAGGGTGTCCTCGTAGCGGCGCAGTTCCTCGACGGAGGCGTCCACGTCGCGAGCGCCCTCGAAGCCGGCGTACACGCGGACCGACCCGCCGTGGGTGTCGATCCGTTCGATGCGGAAGACCTCCAGTCCGTGCCGTTCGAAGCTCGCCTGGAGCGACGTCAGCGCGTAGTAGCGGGAGTGCTCGTGGTACGCGAAGTCGTACTGCAGGCCCTGGAGCAGGTCCGGCAGGTAGTGGGATTCCGACACGAACATCCCGTGGGGGCTCATGAGGGTGCTCACCCCGCGCAGGAAGTCGTGCAGGTCCGTGATGTGGGCGAAGGTGTTCAGTGCCACGACGACGTCCGCCGGTCCGCCCTCGGCGACCATGCGCGCGGCGACGTCCGCGCTGAAGTAGTCCTTGACGACCGGTGACCCGGCGGGCGACCGCGTGCCGTTCGGGTCGACGCCGAGGACCTCGAACCCGCGCCCGGCCAGTTCGTCCAGCAGGCTGCCGTCGTTGCTGCCGATCTCGACGACGGAGCGGCGCGGTGACGTCGCGCCCGGGCCGGCGCCGTGCTGCTCCGCCAGTTCGTCCGCGAGTCCGCGCAGATGCCTGCGGTACCCGCCGGTCAGGCCGGCGATGTGGTGGTAGTCCCCCGAGAAGAGGATGCGTTCGCTGACCGGCTCCATGATCTGGACCAGGCCGCAGTTCGGGCAGAACCCGAGGTCGAGCGGCCAGGTCTGTTCGTTCTCCGCTTCCGCCTCGTCGTCCAGGAAGAGACAGGCGGGCTGCATGCCGAGCGGCAAGAACTCGCTGACCACGACGTCTTCGCACGTCTGGCAGAGCGTTTTACCGTCACTCACGGATGGCTCCTCACGCTGACCGGCTGATGCACAGGCCTGCGATTGTCCGGGGCGGGACCGGGCGGGGGCATCTCCCCGATTGCCTCGTGCGGGGCGCTGTGCACGCACGGAGATGCGGCCGCCCGGGGGCCCGCCCGACACTGGCCCGGGGGACGGACCAGCAGTGTGGGGAGGGCCGCATGAGCCGCGTGGACCGGCAGGTGCCGTTCGGCCGTACCGGGCTGAGGGTGGGGCGGCTGGCCGTCGGCACCGTGAACTTCGGCGGGCGCACCGACGAGCGCGAGGCGCGCCGCATCCTCGACGGGGCGCTGGCGTCGGGGATGAACCTGGTCGACACCGCCGACATGTACGGGTGGCGGGTGCACCGGGGGTACACCGAGGAGCTGATCGGGCGGTGGCTGGCCGGCTCGCCGCGCCGTCGTGACGAGGTCGTCGTCGCGACGAAGGTCGGTGAGCCGATGGGTGACGGCCCGGACGACCGGGGGCTGTCCGCCCGCCACATCGTCCGGGGCTGCGAGGCGTCGCTGCGCCGGCTCGGCACCGACCGGATCGACCTCTACCAGATGCACCGCTACGACCCGGACGTGCCCTGGGACGTGGTGTGGCAGGCCATGGACCAGCTGATCACCCAGGGCAAGGTGCGCCACGTCGGGTCGTCGAACTTCGCGGGGTGGAACATCGCCGACGCCCAGCACGCGGCCCGTCGGCGCGCCATGGCCGGGCTGGTCTCCGAGCAGTGCGCGTACAACCTGCTGACCCGCCACCCCGAGCTGGAGATCCTGCCCGCCGCCCGGGCGCACGGCCTCGCCGTCCTGGTGTGGGCGCCGCTGTACGGGGGGCTGCTGAGCGGGGCGCTGCGCAAGGCGCGGGAGGGGACGGCGGCGAAGTCGGCGCAGGGGCGGGCGGTGGCGGCGCTGCCCGCGCACCGGGCCGCGGTCGAACGGTACGAGGCGCTGTGCGCAGGGCTGGGCCGGGAGCCGGCGGAGGTCGGGCTGGCCTGGCTGCTGGCGCGGCCGGACGCGCCGGTCCCGGTGATCGGGCCGCGCACCGTGGGGCAGTTGGAGAGCGCCCTGCGCGCCCTGGACGCGCGGCTGTCGCCGGAGGAGCTCCGGGCGCTGGAGGAGATCTTCCCGCCGGTGGGTCACGGCGGCCCGGCGCCGCGCGCGTGGATCGACTGAGGCGGTAGGCGGGTAGGCGGCAGGCGGTGGTTTCCGGCCGCCGGTGCCCGAGGTGCGCACGAGCGGAGATGCCCTGTGGCCCGCCGTGACCGGACGATGCGGCGGTCTTCACCCTTCCGCCCCCGGTCGGGTCGTGTTCCGGCCATGGGGAACTCCCAGCGACACTGGAACGGACGGATCGATCGCCATGAACGTCTCGCGCACCACGCCCGCCCGGCTGCCTTCCCTGGCCGGTTTCGGGTTCGTCGCCCTCTGCATGGTCCTCATCTCCCACGTCGGGATTTCGCTGATCCTCCGGGTCGACCCGACGGCACAGACGTTGTGGTCCTACGACTTCAAGCTCGGCGTCATGGGCTTCACCTTCTTCTTCGTCCTCACCGGCTTCGCCCTCACCTGGGTCCACGACGCCGGTGTCGACGCGCGCCGGTTCTGGGGCAGACGCGTGGCGCGGGTCTTCCCCGGTCACGTGATCACGCTGGTCGGCGCGCTGCTGCTGGCCGCGGGGGCCGGCGCCGCGCTGTCGGTCTGGCGGACGGTCCCCACCCTGCTGCTGGTGCAGAACTGGATCCCGGACCCGGAGGTGTCCCTCACCGGGAACCCCAACGGTCCGACCTGGGCGCTGTCCTGCGCGCTGCTGTTCTACGCGGTGTTCCCGTGGCTGAACCGGCTGGTCCGGCGGATCCGTCCCGAGCGGCTCGGGGCGTACGCGTTCGCGGTGGTCCTCGTGCTGGTGGCGGTTCCGCTGGTGGCCAAGCTGCTCCCGGCCGAGCCGCTGCTGGCCGGCACTCCCGACCCGTGGTGGCAGACCTGGTTCACCGGGTACCTGCCCGTGGCCCGGATGCCGGAGTTCCTGCTCGGCATGTTCGCGGCGCGGATGGTGGCGACCGGCCGGTGGCGGGGTCCCGGTGTCGGGGTCTCGGTGCTGCTCTGCCTCGCCGGTCTCGCGGTCAGCGCTCAGGTGGCCGGGGAGAACTCGGGGTTCGCGGTGACCGCGGTGCCGCTCACCCTGCTGGTCGCGGCGGCGGCCCGGCGTGAGGCCGAGGGCGGGCGGACCGTCTTCGGGGCGCGGCCCCTGGTCGCGCTCGGCGGGATCTCCTTCGGCGCCTACCTGGTGCACTGGGTGGTCATCTCGTACGGCCCGATCCACACCGCCGTACCCGCCAACTGGACGGCGCCGCTGTCGCTCGGGGGCGCGCTCGGCAAGTCCGCCGTGACGGTCGTCGCCGTGCTCGCCCTGGGCTGGCTGCTGACCGTCCTCGTCGAGCGGCCGGCGGTGCGGCTGCTCAGCGGCCGGCGCGAGGGCGCCGCGCGCGACGGGGAACGGGCCGCGGAGAGGGTCGGGTAGCCGCCGCTCGTAGGACGCAGTCGAACGGCCCGGCAGCGGAGGTTCTCTCCGCTGCCGGGCCGTTCGGCTGTGCCGGGGCCCGGCCGGTCAGGCCGCCTTGCGCTTGTCGAAGATGTCGTCGATGCCCGTGAGGCCCGACAGCATCCGCGCGAAGTCCATCTCCCGGGGGCGCAGCTTCTCCGGGTCGAGCTGTGCCTGCGCCTTGTCCCAGTAGTCCTCCTTGTGCTTCGTGCGGTCGTAGAAGAACCGTACGAAGTCGAGCACGGAGTCCAGGAAGGTCCGGTAGCTCTTCTCGTACCAGTCGAGGATCTCCGTCTCCGACGACGGGTCGGTGAGCGCCTCGTCGACGGCCTCGGCCAGCGCCCGGGCGCCGCGCAGCGCCAGGGTGACGCCGGTGGACAGCAGCGGGTCGATGAACGCGGCGGCGTCGCCGACGAGGGCCCAGCCGGGGCCGTGGAACTTCTCGCAGGTGTAGGACCAGTCCTTGATGTTGCGGAAGCCGGTGACGCGCCGCGCGCCGGCCATGAGGGTGCTGATCTCCTCGGTCTTCAGCAGCTCGTCGGCGTACAGCTCCTCCAGGGTCTTCCCGGAGGCCTTGTACTCGTCGATCGGGGTGACGTAGCCGACGCTGACCGTGCCGTCGTGCAGCGGGATGAACCAGAACCAGCCCGACGGCCGGTTCTCCGCGACGATGTCGCCGGCCTTGGTGCCGCCGTAGAGGTTGCAGCCCTGCCAGTACGACCAGGTGGCGATGTTGCGCAGGTCCTCGTGGTAGCGGACCAGGTCGAACTCCCGGCCCAGCAGGTGGGTCTGGCCCGAGGCGTCGACGAGCATCCTGCTGCGCGCGGTACGGACCTCCTTGCTGCCCTTCTGCGTGTAGGTCACGCCGACGACCCGGCCGCCTTCGAAGACCGGGCCCTTGACGGCGGTCTCCTCCAGCACGGTCACGCCGAGTTCGCGGGCGCGGGTGAGCAGCAGCGCGTCGAAGTCGGCGCGGCGCACCTGGTAGGCGTGGTCGTACAGGGCGGATTCCGTGAAGCGGAAGCCCCAGGTGCCCTGGTTCTTGCCCCACAGCAGGGTGCCGCCGTACTTCTTGGTGAAGCCCAGCGCCTCCAGGCGCTCCAGGAGTCCGAGCTCCTCCAGGGTGGGCATCAGCCCGGTGATGAGCGATTCGCCGATGTGGTAGCGCGGGAACTTCTCCCGTTCGAGCACGAGGACGCGGTGGCCCTTCCTGGCCAGCAGGCCCGCGGTCGCCGCACCGCCGGGGCCTCCGCCTATCACCACGACGTCGAACTCGTCGTCTGCGATCACTGGACTCTCCATTCCTGTTCCTGGGGTTCCTGGGGTTCCTGGGGTTCCTGGGGGCTCGTCCGACGTCGGGTCACAGCGCGGACAGCGGGGACCCCGGGTCCGAGACGCCGCCGCGGAGGATGCGGGCGAACCGCTCGACCATCCTGGTCAGGGTGGTCTCGTCGTACTCCAAGGTGTTGAACCTGGCGGTGCCGGCGATCTCGCCGGACGGCAGGACGTCCAGTCCCCACAGGACGCCGTTGGGGATGTCGGAGGTGACCGGGTAGGAGGCGTGGCGCTTGCGGATCGCGGTGTACTCCACGTCGCCGATCAGCTCGGCGTCCGTCGCGCCCGGGTACTGCAGCACCTGGAAGGCCCAGACGGCCGTGCCCGGCCGCTCGTACGTCCTGGTGAGGGTGGGTGCCTGCGCGGCGATCTGCGCGAACGGCAGTTCGTGGGTGTACGCGGCGAGGCAGGCCTCGCGGGTGCGGCGGACCAGCTCCATGAAGTTGCGGCAGTCGCCGAGCGCGGTGCGCAGCGGGAGCATGTTGAAGAACGGGCCGACGGTCTCGTTGTACTCGGGTTCGGTGCGGCCCGAGGTGATGATCGCCGAGACCAGGTCGTCGACGCCGGTCTCCTGGTGGAGCAGGACGTGGAAGGCCGCCGTCATCACCATGAACGGGGAGCTGCGCATGGCCGTGGCGAACGCCGTCGTCGCCGAGGTGACCTCGCGGTCGAGGACGAACCGGTGCACGGCGTAGCGGGCGGGGTCGCCGGGCCGCAGGAGGTGGTCGGTGGGCAGGTCGGTGAGCTCGGCGTCGCGCACCGCGTCCCGCCAGTAGTCGCGGGACTCCTGGGCCTTCGGGGAGGCGAGCGCTTCCCGCTGCCATGCGGTGAACTCGCGGTACTGCCTGGCCGGCGCGGGGGCCGGGACCGGGAAGCCCCGGCGGGCGGCGTAGGAGTTCGCGATGTCGCGGATGACCACTTGCAGGGACACGCCGTCGCTCGCCACGTGGTGGGTGACGAGGACGCACACGGTGGCCTTCTTGTCGATCCTGCCGAGCACGACCCGCAGGTGCGGGAGCTGGGCCACGCTCATGGTGGTGGCCTCGATCTCGTTGACGAAGTCGTCCACCCGCTCGTCGTCCGAGCGGAACTCGTCGGGCGGGAGGTCGACGACGACCAGTTCGGGCGGGCTCGGCGGGTACACCTTCTGGTAGGGCTCGCCGTCGTCGCGGACGATCTGGGTGCGCAGCATCTCGTGGCGTTCCACCACGTCGTCGACGGCGCCCTGGAAGGCCGTCAGGTCCAGTGCGCCGGACAGCCGCCAGGCGAGGATGACGAGGTGCCGGGGGCCGAAGGAGCCGTCCTGGTCTCCCTTGTCGAACATGCGGAGCATGTCGAGGTTGGTGGAAAGGGGTGCGCGGTCGCCGGGTAGGTCCATGTACTCGTTTCCGTTCGCGCTCGTCGGATGCCGGGGTCAGGCGGCCTGGGACTCGTCGCGGGCGGCGCTGCGCTCGCGCTCCGCGGCCTCGTAGAGGGCGGTGATGTTGCCGCTGCCGAAGCTCCGGGCGCCCATCCGCTCGATGAGTTCGAGGAAGATCGTGTTGCTGGGGTGCACGGACTTGGCGAAGATCTGGTAGAGCTGGCCGCCGTGGTCCTCGTCGACGAGGATCTGCTGGCCGTGCAGTTCGTCCACCGTGTAGCGGGTCGGTACCAGGCGGTCCGGCAGGGTGCGGTAGTAGGTGTCGGGCGTGCCCATGAAGGCCACGCCGCGGCGCCGGAGGTCCTCGACGGTGGTGACGATCCCGTCGGTGGCGAAGGCGAGGTGCTGGACGCCCGCGCAGCCGTGGTCGTCGAGGAACTCGTCGATGTGGCCGCGTTCCTGGGTGGTGTCGGGTTCGATCAGGGTCAGGGTCACGTCGCCGGAGCGGCTTTCGACGACCTTGGTCGTCATCGCCTGTCTCCCGATCTGGAGCTTCTCGGTGAAGGTGAGCCGGAAGTCGAGGACGTCGCGGTAGAAGGCGACGGTGTCGTCGATGTCGCCGGGCCGTACGCACACCGCGAAGTGGTCGACGGACAGCAGCCTGTTCTCCAGGGTGGCGACGTCCCGGGGGACGGGGCGCAGGCCGGGTACGACCGGGCCGCCCGCCCCGTCCGGACGCTGGACGAAGGTGTGGACGACGTCGCCGAACCCGCCGATCGAGGCGGTCACCAGCTCGCCGTGCCGGGCCGGCGCCGCCACGGACCGGGCGCCGCGGGCGACGGCGGTGGCGTGGGCGGCGGCGGCGTCGGGCACCCGCAGCGCGATGTCGGCCACCCCGTCGCCGTGGCGGGCGACGTACCGGGCGGCGGCGTGGTTGTCGCTGACGGCTTCGGTGAGCACGATGCTGATGTCGTTCGCTCCCACTTCGACCGACCGCGCACCGGCCTCGGCGCCGGAGCCCGCCCCGGGCCGGGACACCGCGCGCACCGCGAGGCCGTAGCCGCCGATCAGCCAGGCCAGGGTGGTCTCGATGTTCCGGACGTGGAAGCGGATGTGGTCCAGGCTCAGGTCGTCGAAGGTGTACGGATCGGACGTGGGCATGAGTTCTCCGGTTTCAGTGGTTGGTCCGCGTCAGGCGCGGGCGCCGAGGTGCGGCCATGCCTCGTTGACGTAGGCGAGGCAGGCGGCACGCCGGGTGGGCCCGTGGGCGAGGTGCCAGCCGCCCGGCGCGGGGATGCCCGCGGGCCACAGCGAGTGCTCTCCGGCCGCGTTGACGAGGACCGTGAAGTTGCCGTCCTGGTCGTCGAAGGGGTTGGTGGCCTGGTCGGCCATGGTCTGGCTCATCTGTGTCCCTCTCGTTCCAAAGGGGTCGGCGGTGCTACGCGGCCCGCTCGACGGCCACCACTTCGGCGAGGCCGGCCACCGTCGGTGTGTTGAACAGGGTGCGGATCTCCACCTCGACGCCCAGTTCGGCGCGGATGCGGTTGAGCAGGCGCATGGCGAGCAGGGAGTGGCCGCCCAGGTCGAAGAAGTCGTCCTCGACGCCGACCTCGGGCAGGCCGAGCACCTGTCCGAAGATCCGGCAGATGACCTCCTCCGTCGGGTTGGCGGGGGCCCGGTAGGCGCTCTCGCCGCGGAACTCCGGTACCGGGAGGGCGGCGCGGTCGACCTTGCCGTTGGCGGTCAGGGGCAGCCGGTCGATCACGGTGAACACGGCGGGCACCATGTAGCCGGGCAGGGCTTCGCGGACGTGTTCGCGCAGCGCCGTGAGGTCCGGCTGGTCCTGGCCGGCTTCGGGCACCACGTACGCGGCCAGGCGGGTGTCGGCGCCGGCCTCGTGGGCGACGACGGCGACGTGCGCGAGGCCGGGGAAGGCGGCGAGGGTGGACTCGATCTCGGCCAGCTCGACCCGGAAGCCGAGGATCTTGACCAGGTCGGTGGCGCGTCCGGCGAATTCGAGCTCGCCGTCGGCGGACAGCCGGGCGAGGTCGCCGGTGCGGTACATCCGTTCGCCGTCGGCGCCGAAGGGGTTGGCGACGAAGGCCTCGGCGGTGAGGTCGGGCCGGTCGAAGTAGCCCTTGGCGAGGCCGCGGCCGGCGACGTAGAGCTCGCCGACGGCGCCGGGCGGCAGCGGGTCGAGCCGTTCGTCGAGGACGTGCAGCTCGACCCCGTCGAAGACCCGGCCGGAGCTGACGGTGATCCCGGGACGGTAGGGGGCGGTCAGTGCGGCGTGCGTGCTGAAGACCGTGGCCTCCGTGGTGCCGTACAGGGACCGCACGACGAGGTCCGGGCAGGCCCGCAGGACCCGGTCGACGGCGCCGGGGGCGATGACGTCGCCGCCGGTGAGCACCTCGCGGACCGTGGCGAAGGTGTCGGGCGCCTCGTCGGCGACGACCCGGAACAGCCCGGCGGTGAGGTGCAGGGCGGTGATGCCGTGCGCGGTGATGTGCGCGCGCAGCCGGCCGATGTCGAAGGGGCCTTCGGGGAACACGACCACGGTGCCGCCGCGCAGCAGCGGGACCAGGATCTCGTAGAGGGACACGTCGAAGGCGGTCGGCGCGATCAGCGAGACCCGTTCGTGGTGGCCGGTGTCCCAGCAGGGGTCGAGGGCGAAGTCGGCGGTGCCGCCGTGGCGGACCGCGACGCCCTTGGGGTGTCCGGTCGAGCCCGAGGTGTACATGAGGTAGGCGAGGTCGTCCTCGCCGACCGCCACCTGGGGCGGTGTGGCGGGGGCCTGGTCGGTCACCGGGCAGCGTGCCGGGCCGGCCGTCGGGTCGGCCGCCGGGCCGGCCGTGACCAGGACCGTACGGGCCACGTCGGGCAGGCCGCGCCGGGTGGTCGCCTCGTCGGTGAGCAGGACCTCGGCGCCGGACTGTTCGACGATCCAGCGCTGCCGGTCCGCCGGGTAGCCCGAGTGCAGCGGCAGGTACGCCCCGCCCGCCTTCAGCGTGGCGAGGAGGGCGACGACGGCCTCCGCCGAGCGTTCCAGGAGCACGGCGACGGGGGCGCCCGGCTTGACGCCGAGGGTCACCAGGTGGTGGGCCAGCCGGTCGGCCCGTTCGTCCAGTGCGCGATAAGTGAGCGTCGTCTCGTCGGACCGCACCGCCACGGCGTCCGGAGTGCGGGCGGCCTGTGCGGCGAAAAGCTCGTGTACCAACCGGGACACAGTCAATCTCCAATCCGCCCTGACTTCCTGTCGCGATTCAGTGTGGGGAGCGCCGTCGTCGTGGACATCTCCCTGTTTGCGGTGGTCGGGCAAGTTCCGTACGGGACAAGGAGGTTGGCGGCGGGGGCTGTTTATGGTGGACGGCATGACGCTCACGACGGACGCCGTCGCGGACCTGCGGGCCGCACTGCCGGGGCCGGGCAGCGTGCTCACCGACCCGGAGGTGCTCCGCGCGGGCAGCCGCGACGAGGCCGACCTCTGCCCGGCGGGCCTGCCCCTGGTCGTCGTACGCCCTCGGGACACCGCCGAGGTGGCCGCCGCGGTGCGGGTCGCCGCCGCGCACGGGCTGCCGGTGGTGCCGCAGGGTGCGCGGACGGGGCTCACGGGCGGGGCGAACGCCGTCGACGGCGCCGTCGTCGTCTCGCTCACCCGGCTCAAGGGGATCAGCATCGACGCCGGGGCGTCCCTGGCGGTCGTGGGGGCGGGGGTCGTCAACGCCGACCTCAGCCGGGCGGCGGCCCGGGCGGGGCTGGACTACCCGCCGGACCCCGGCTCGTGGGAGTCCTCGACGATCGGCGGGAACGTCTCGACCAACGCGGGCGGCATGTGCTGTGTGAAGTACGGGGTCACCGGCCGGTACGTGGCCGGGCTGACCGTGGTCCTCGCCGACGGCTCCGTCCTGCGGTGCGGGCGGCAGGGGCTGAACCGGACCGCCGGATACGACCTGACGGGGCTGTTCACCGGGTCCGAGGGCACGCTCGGCGTCATCACGGAGGTGGTCGTGCGGCTGCGGCCGCCGCGGCGGCCGGACCGTACGCTCGTCGCGCTGTTCCCCACGGTGGCGGCGGCCTGCCGGGCGATCAGCGCGATCACCGCCGCCGGGGTCACCCCGAGCCTGCTGGAGCTGCTGGACCGCACGCACCTGCGGGCCATCGAGGAGTACCGGCCGTCCGGGCTGGACACGGGGGCCGGCGCGCTGCTGCTCGCCGCCTCCGACGCCGGGCCCGCCGCGCGGGGCGAACTGGAGGCCATGGCCGCGCACTGCGAGCGGGCGGGGGCGGGCGAGCTGCACCTGGCGACCGACCAGGTGGAGGCCGACGCGCTGCTCGCCGCCCGCAGGCTCGCGCATCCGGCGATGGAACACCTCGCGGCGCGGCGGTTCCCCGGGGGCGGGGGCGGTCTCGTCGTCGACGACGTGGCCGTGCCGCGCGAGCGCATCGTCGAGCTGGTCGAGGGGGTCGAGGGGATCGCGCTCCGCCACGACGTGCTGGTCGGGGTGGTCGGCCACGCCGGGACCGGCAACCTCCACCCGGTGATCGTCGTCGACCGGTCCGATCCGGCCGTGCTGGCGCGGGGGCGGGCGGTGTTCGACGAGATCATGCGGCTCGGCCTGGCCCTCGGCGGCACCTGCACCGGGGAGCACGGCGTCGGCCTGCTCAAGCGGGACTGGCTCGCGCACGAGCTCGGTCCGGTCGGCGTACGCGTCCACCAGGCCGTCAAGCAGGCCCTGGACCCGGCCGGCATCCTCAACCCCGGCAAGGTGGTCCGGTCTGCGCACGGCAGGAGTTGATCCCCTCCCGCCCCGCCGTCAGGCTCTAGTGCTGTGGCCGGAAAGGTTTGCCGGGTCGCGGTGTCCGGTGCGGTACCTCGCAAGGCGGAGGGCCGCCGCTCGTACTGGACGTACTCGGGTGGCCCGACAACGCGGCGAGGTGCCGTGCCGGGCGCCGCGACACGGTGAACCTTTCCGGTCACAGCACTAGGGCCTGTCGTCAAACTCGTGTCGTCGCCCGGAGGGCGGGGCAGACCGGAGTTTGACGACAGGCCCTAGGAGAGGTGTCCCGACCGCGTGAGGGAAGAGGCGCGATGGAGATGGGGATCGCAGTGGTCGCCGGTACCCCCTTCGACGCCGGGATCGGCGCGCGCCTGCTGCGCGGCGCCGGGTACCCGGCGACCGCGTACCCCATGGCCGGGTCCCCCGACGAGCAGGACGCCCTGCAGTACGAGCGGCCCGACGCGCTGCGGGCCGCGTACCTCGCCCTGGTGCGCGACCTCGGGGCGCGCGGCCACCGGGTGGCGATGCTGTTCTGCAACTCGCTCTCGGCGGTGGTCGACCACGAGGCGGCCGCCCGGGTCCCGGCGGTCCGCGTGATCTCCCCGGCCACCGTGTACCGCGAGGTCGCGGCCGCCCACCGGCGCGCGCTGGTCGTCACCGGCAACGGGTCGGCGGTGGTGGGCTACGAACGGGTCACCCGGTCGGCGGCCCACAGCGCGCTCGGTGTCAGCGACCCGGCGCTCGTGCGGGCCGTCGAGGCGGGTGATCCGGCCGCGGCGTTCCACGCGTCGAACCTGCCCGAGACGCTGCGGCTGGCCGGGCGCGCCCGGTTCGACGCCGTGGTGCTCGCGTGCACCCATTTCACCGCGGTGCTGCCGCAGGTGCTCGCGGCGTGCCCGCTGCCCGTGGTCGACGTCGGCAGCCGGCTCGTCGAGCTGACCGCGGCGGCCGCGGACGCGGCGGCGCGGGGCGGAGCACCGGGCGGGACGCCGGGCGGGAGGGCCGCGTAGTGGTCGAGCTGGCCCGTGAGTCGCTGCACATCTCGGTGTGGGACCCGGTGGCGACGTCGATGAACTTCCTCAACGAGATCGCCGGCCGCTTCCCGGACGCGATCTCCCTCGCGGCCGGGCGCCCCTGGGACGGTTTCCACGGTCCGGCCGACCTCCCCCGGTACCTGCGCGTCTTCGAGGAGCACCTCGCGGCGTCCGGGACGTCGCCGGAGGGGATCCGGTCGCAGCTGATGCAGTACGGCAGGACCAACGGGGTGCTCGGCGAGCTCATCGCGCGGACGCTGGCGAACGACGAGGGCATCACCGCGGACCCGGAGGCGATCGCGGTCACCACGGGCTGCCAGGAGGCGATGGTCATCGCGCTGCGCGGCCTGTGCGCGCGTCCCGGCGACGTCGTGCTCGCCGTGGAGCCCTGCTACGTCGGGCTCAGCGGCGCGGCACGGCTGCTCGGGATCGAGGTCGTACCGGTGCCGGAGGGGCCCGGCGGGCTCGATCCGGCGGCCGTCGCGGAGGCCGCGCGCGCCGTACGGGCCGGGGGCCGCGTCCCGAAGGCGCTGTACGTCGTACCGAACTTCTCCAACCCGTCCGGTGTCTCGCTGCCGACGGCGGCCAGGCGGGCGCTGCTGGACGTCGCGGAGGCCGAGGACCTGATCGTGCTGGAGGACGACCCGTACGGCCTGTTCGGCCTCGACGACCGGCCCCGTACCTCGCTCAAGGCCCTCGACCGGGGCACGCGGGTGGTCTACCTCGGCTCGTTCGCGAAGTCCTGTTTCCCCGGCGCGCGGGTCGGATACCTGGTGGCCGACCAGCCGGTCGTCGCCCGCGACGGGCGGCGCACGCTGCTCGCCCAGGAGCTGTCGGCGGTCAAGAGCATGCTCACGGTCAACACCTCGCCGGTGGCGCAGGCGGTGATCGGCGGCCTGCTGGTCGAGTCGGGTTGTAGCCTGCGGGCCGCCGCCCGGGAGAAGACCGCCTTCTACCGGCGCGGGCTGCGCGCGCTGCTGGCCGCGCTGGAGGAGCACTTCCCGGACGCGGCCGGGCGGGGCATCCGCTGGACGGCGCCGAGCGGCGGGTTCTTCGTGGTGCTGGAGGTGCCCGTGCCGGCCGACGAGAAGCTGCTGGAGCTGTCCGCCGAGCGGTACGGGGTGCTGTGGACGCCCATGCGGTTCTTCTACGCCGACGGCGGGACGCACGCGCTGCGGCTGTCGTGCAGCGCCCTGGAGCCCGGGCGGATCGCCGAGGGCGTCGCACGGCTCGCCCGGCTGCTGGCCGAGGTCGTCTGAGCGGCACCGGGCCCGACTGCGCAACTCCGGAGACGACCAACTCCCGTCAGGACAACGAGACTTGGGACCAGGATTGGCAGGGCAGCGAAGGGACGTTCCATGAGCGAATCGGACTGGACACCGGCCGAGGTGGCCGAGCTGTACGACAGCTCGTGCCGGATGGCGACGATGTTCAACGACGGGTACGAGCACCTGGGCTACTGGTACGACGACAAGGACGACGCCAGCGTCGAGGAGGCCGGCAAGCGCCTGACCCGCAAGGTCGTCGACATCCTCGGGCTGCGCCGCGGCGAGCACCTGCTCGACGCGGGCTGCGGGGTCGGCGCGCCGGCGACCCAGATCGCCCGTGAGGTCGGCGCCCGCGTCACCGGCATCACGATCAGTCCGGCCGAGTGCGAGGCGGCGGAGAAGCGGGCGGCGAAGGCCGGGCTGTTCCACCGGGTGCGGTTCCAGGTCCGCGACTACCACGAACTGCCGTACGACGAGGGCCACTTCGACGCCGTGATGGCGATGGAGGCACTGTCGCACTCGGTGGACCTGGCGAAGGCCCTGTCGGAGTTCTACCGCGTGCTCAAGCCGGGCGGGCGCCTCGCGATCACCGAGACCACCATGGTGCACCCCGACGCCCAGCTGCCGCCGTTCTTCCGCAGCCGCCGCCCGATGACCGCCGACGGCTGGCTGGAGGTCGTGCGCGGCCTCGGTTTCGTCGTCGAGGAGTGGACGCAGTGCGGCCACCGCGTCTACGGCATGGGCAACCGCTACGTCGCGCGCACCGAGGCGCTGCGCGAGGAGCTGGTGGCGGAGTTCGGCGCGGAGTTCGTCGACGCGGTCAAGCAGGGCCAGAAGGACATGTTCGCGCCCGGTCCTGAGCACATGGGCTACGTGATCCTCTGTGCCCGCAAGCCGGCGAGCTGAGGCGGCCATGGCTGACGGCCCGGCGCAGGACGCCGTGTGGGCGCAGGTCGAGGCGGCCCGGCTGCGGCTGGCCGACCTGCTGGACGGCCTGTCCGACCAGGAGTGGCAGGCCCCGTCGCTGTGCGACGGCTGGCGGGTCCGTGACGTGGCGGCGCACCTGACGCTGCCGCCGACGCTCACGGCCGGCGGGTGGATGAAGGAGCTGGTGCGCTCCGGCGGTTCGTTCCACCGGATGATCAGGGAGTCGGCGGTGCGGACGGCCCGCGAGCCGGTGGGCGAGCTCACCGCGCGGTTGCGCAAGCACGCCGGGTCGCGGCTCGTCCCGCCCGCGCCGGGCGCCGGCGCGGACACGACGGTGATGGACGTGCTGACCCACAGCCAGGACATCGCCCTCGCACTGGGCCGGGAGATCGAGATCGTGCCGGACGCCGCCCGCGCGGGTCTGGAGAGCCTGTGGCGGCTGCGGTTCCCGTTCAACCCCCGCAAGGAGCTGCGCGGCATCCGGTTCGTGGCGAGCGACTCGTCCTGGGACGTCGGTGAGGGGCCGGTGGTGACGGGCCGCAGCGCGGCGTTCCTGCTGGTGCTCACCCACCGGGAGGCCGGGCTGGAGCAGGTGTCGGGCGCGGGTGTGCCGCTGCTGCGGGCCCGTCTCGGCTGACCGGCTCCGGAGGAACAGCCGCTCGACATCGCGCGTCCGCGCCCCGGTCCGCCGGGGCGCGGACGCGTTTTCCCTTCGCGTTTCCCTTCGTGTTCCCTCCGCGCCCGCGTCAACGGACCGGATGCGATCACTCCCCGCGCAGGTGTTCGACGTCCCGGGACCGATGAGTTTCGCCGGGGCCGGTCGTCTACCTCTTCAGGCGCACGGCCATAGGGGCGCGTGCCCGACGCACGGGAGAACGACATGTTGCTGAAGGACAAGGTCGCGATCGTCTACGGGGCCGGCGGTTCGATCGGCTCCGCCGTGGCCCGCGCCTTCGCCGCCGAGGGCGCGACGGTGCACCTGGCCGGCCGGACCCGGGAGCCGCTCCAGCGCGTCGCCAAGGAGATCGCGAACAGCGGGGGGAGCGCCGCGGAGGCGGTGCTCGACGTCTTCGACGAGCAGGCGGTGACCGAGCACGCGGCGGCCGTGGTCCGGGAGGCCGGCCGGCTGGACGTGTCGATGAACCTGATCCGGGTGCCCGGCCTGCAGGGCGTTCCGCTGATCGACATGAGCGTCGAGGACGTGACCTCGCTGCCGCACGCCCAGCTGCGGGCGAACTTCATCACGGCACGGGCCGCGGCCCGGCACATGGTCGAGCGGGGCAGCGGGGTGATCCTGGCGCTGAACAGCGGCTCGGCGGTCGGGAGCCCGATGATGGGCGGCACCGGCCCGGGCGACGCGGCGCTGGACGTGCTGATCCGCAACCTGGCCGCCGAGATCGGCCCGGCCGGCGTGCGGGTCGCCGGGATCTGGACCGCGGGCCTGCCGGAGACGATCACCCGGGAGAAGCTGGCCGAGCACGGCGCCGTCGTCGACGACGCGGGCCTGGCGGGCATCCTCGCCAACCTCGACCAGATGCGGATGACGAAGAGGTCGCCGCTGCTGTCCGAAGTGGCCGGTACGGCGGCGTTCCTGGCGTCCGACCTGGCCGGCGCGATCACCGGGACGTTCGTCAACGTCAGCAGCGGCATGTACAGCGTCAGCTGACGGTACGGCGGGAGCCCGGTACGGCGGGGGCCGTACCGGACCCGGCCCTCAGGCCGCGGTCATCTCGACCGAGGCGTGGTCGCCGATCACGAGGCGGTGGCCGGGATCGCCCTGCTCACCCGGGCCGACGGTGGCGAACCGGCCGACGACGGAGCCTCGCAGGCCCCGGGGCGTGCAGATGTGGGCGCCCTGGAGCACGACCGAATCGGCCAGGTGGGTGCCGCGCACCACGCAGTCGCGTCCGATGGAGGTTCCCGGTCCGACCCGGCTGTCCTCGATCAGGGTGCCCGCGCCGATGATCGCCGGCCCTTCGATCAGGGAACGGACCACCCGGGCGCCCGCCTCGATGACGACCTGGCCGCGCAGTTCGCTGGCCGGGTCGACCTCGCCCCTGACGTCGGTGCGCAGCTCCCCCAGCAGCCGGCGGTTGCACTGCAGGACGTCGTCGGCCCGGCCGACGTCCTTCCAGAAGCCGCTGTACCGGCGGGCGACGACCTGTTCCCCCCGGTCGATCAGCCACTGGACGGCGTCGGTGATCTCCAGTTCGCCGCGGGCGCTGGGCGAGATGGCGTCGGTGGCGGCGTGGACGGCCGCGGTGAAGTAGTACAGGCCGACGACGGCGAGGTCGGTGCGCGGGTGCGGGGGCTTCTCCACCAGGCGCAGCACCGCGCCGTCCGGGTCGAGCTCGGCCACTCCGTACGCCCGCGGGTCCGCGACCTTCTGCACCAGGAGGCCGGCGGCGGGGCGGCGGGCGCGGAACTCTCCGACTGCGGCGGCGACCGCGCCGGTGGCGTCGGCGAGGATGTTGTCGCCCAGGTACATCAGGAAGTCGTCGTCGCCGAGGAAGGGGCGGGCCGTCCGCACCGCGTGGGCCAGTCCCCTCGGCTGGTCCTGCCGCAGGTAGGTGAGCCGCACCCCGAAGCGGGAGCCGTCTCCCATGGCCGTCTCGATCACCTCCGCCCAGTCGCCGGTGAGGAGGCAGACCTCCGTCGCGCCCAGCTCCCGCAGGTGGGCGACCACGTGCTCCAGGACCGGTTTGTTCGCGAGCGGGATGAGTTGTTTCGGGGTGGAGTACGTGAAGGGACGGAGGCGGACTCCGGATCCGCCCGTCAGCACCAGTGCCTTCATCAGCGATCGTCTCCTGATGCGTAGAGGGACGGTTCCGGGCCGGTTCCCATCCCACCCCGCGGGGCCCCTGCGGCTCATCTCCTGGAGTGCCGTGCGGGCCGCCCGTTCAGGTCGCCCGTCTCAGAAGGGGTAGCGGACGCCCGTCAGCCGCTCCGACTCCTCCCAGAGCCGCTGCCGGACGCGCGGATCGCGGGCGGAGCGGCCGGGGCGGGCGGGGCCGACCGGTCCCCTTGTCTCCGTCGGGCCGAGCGGGCCGTAGAACTCCCCGCCGCGGGCCGTGGGATCGGTGGCGGCGCGCAGCCCGGCGAGCATGCCGAGTTCCGCCGGCTGGAGGAACAGCGGGGCGAGCGGGCGGCCGAGGGTGCGCAGGGCGGCGGGGAAGTCACGGCCGAGGCCGGTGGCGGCGAGGCCGGGGTGGGCGGCGAGCGAGACGGTGTCCGCGCCGGACCCGGCCAGCCTGTGCTGGAGTTCCAGGGCGAACAGCAGGTTGGCGAGCTTGGACCGGCTGTACGCCCGGTAGCGCCCGTAGCGGCGGTCGCCGTCGAGGTCGTCGAAGTCGATCCGGCCCAGCTTGTGGAGGTAGCTGCTGATCGTCACGACCCGGGCGCCGGGGCGGGCCCGCAGGGCGTCCAGGAGGAGGCCGGTGAGCGCGAAGTGGCCGAGGTGGTTGGTGGCGAACTGCAGCTCGAAGCCGTCGACGGTGCGGACCTCCGGGGTCCACATCACGCCCGCGTTGTTGATCAGCAGGTCGATGCCGGGGCAGAGGTCGCCGAGCTCCTTGGCCGCGTCCCGTACGGAGGCCTGGTCCGCGAGGTCGAGCGGGACGACGGTGAGTTCGGCGGCGGGGACGGCGGCCCGCAGCCGGGCGGCGGCCGCGGCCGCCTTGTCCACGTCGCGTACGGCGAGCACCACATGGGCGCCGCGCCGCGCGAGGGCCCGCGCCGTCTCGAAGCCGATGCCGGAGCTCGCCCCGGTGATCACGGCCGTCCGTCCGCTCTGGTCCGGGACCTGTTCCTCGGTCCACTGCTGCCGCGCGCCCATCGTGGAGCTCCTTGTCGTCGGTGGGACCTGAGGAGTGCGAGGGGGGCGGCCGGCCGGCGGCCGGGCCACCAGGGGTCAGGGCCAGTCGACGTTCTCGCCGGAGGCGGCCACGGCGGACGGGCGGGCGGCGTTGAGGACGGTTCTCATGGCGGGCTCCTCGAGGGAATGGGCGGTTCTGACCGTGCCGGACGTCTTTCGTGTGAGGAAGCTAGCGAAGCCCGCCCGAACTGGCAATTAATTGCCAGACTTTGGCAACTAGCCGGGGCCCACCCGGCGGAACCCCCTGGTCAGAGCGGGCCCGCACAGCACCGCGCCCCGCCGGAGGACGTTCCGGCGGGGCGCGGTGGGCGGAGCTGCGGGGCGGTCAGGCGGCCCTGGAGGCGCGGGCGGAGTCGCTCCGGGGGCGCAGGGAGTGGACCAGGCGGACCTGGTCGCCGAGGTTGCGCTGCGACATGGCGGACAGGGAGACGGTGACGCCGAATCTCTCCCCGATCCTGCGCACCAGCCGTGTCATCAGCAGGGAGTCGCCGCCCCGGGCGAAGAAGTCGGAGTGCTCGGTCAGGCCGGAGGCGCCGAGCAGCTCGCTCCAGCTCTTGATCATGAACTCCCGTACGTCACCGTCCGGTTCGGTGACGACTGCGCATCGGTCAGGGGTCATGGAGGCCACTCCTGTAGGCATCGTCACCATCGGACGGGTGGGAATCGGGCGGGCGCTCCCAGCCCTCGTATTGCCAAAGAGCGTACGACAATCACGCCAATCTGACAACGACTTGGCAACGTTGAAGGCAAGAGGCCTGGCCCCGAACCCCCTCACCAGGAGTTCGTCCGCACAGGGCATCGGGGGCGAAATGATTGCTGCCTGCACATTTGTTGGATACCATCTGGCACAAGAGAAGCCAATTATGTGACACGGCAGCGGCAAACCGGCCCGGACCGAACCTTCGCAGGCCATTCACCGTGGGGGGCACACAGGTGCTGGAGCAGCCATCCTTTGGTCGTCGGCTGAAGCGACTGAGGACCGAGCGGGGCCTTTCGCAGGCCGCCCTGGCCGGCGACGGCATGTCGACCGGCTACCTGTCGCGCCTGGAGTCGGGTGCCAGGCAGCCCACCGAGCGCGCCGTGGCACATCTTGCCCAGCAGCTCGGGGTGCCCGTGGCGGAGTTCGAGCAGTCCCGGGCCGTCTCGCTCGCGCAGAGCCTGTCGCTGGCCACCTCCCTCGAATCGGACGAGACGAGCGAGAAGCTGGCCGAAGCGCTGGAGTCCTCGCACGGCCAGGACCCCATGCTGCGCTGGCAGGCCCTGTGGCTGCTCGCGCAGTGGAAGCGCCGCCACGGCGAACAGGCCGCCGAGCGCGCCTACCTGGACGAACTCGTCGCGGTCAGCGAGGAGATCGGGCTCGCGGAGCTGCGCGCCCGGGCGCTGACCCAGCTCGCCCGCTCCCTGCGGGTGTCCGGTGAGATCATCCCGGCGGTCGAGGCCGCGACGACGGCCTACCGGCTGGCGCGGGACCACAGCGGCTCCTCCCAGGACGTCGCCGCGGCCCTGCTGGTGCTGGTGTCGGTGGAGGCGGAGGCCGGCCGGCTGCCCGACGCCCGGCGGCACGCGGACGAGCTGACCCGGCTGGTCGAGGGACGGTCCGACGCCCTGTGGGCCGAGGCCGTCTGGACGGCGGGCGCGCTGCGGGTGCGCCAGGGCGAGTTCAGCGCAGCGCAGGAGCTCTTCGAACAGGCCCTGGAGGGCTTCGACAGCCGCGAGAACCTCACGCTGTGGCTGCGGCTGCGGGTCGCCATGGCCGAGCTGCACCTGCAGAAGTTCCCGCCGGAGCCCGATGCCGCGCAGCGGTGCATCGAGGCCGCCGAGGCGGGCCTGCCCTTCGCCCGCACTCCGGCGCTGGAGCAGGCCCTGACGGCTCTGCGGGCGCATCTCGCCTTCCACGAGGGCCGGTTCGAGGACGCCCGCGCCCTGCTGAACCGGCTCGACGGCGCCGACGTACGGCTGTCCTACCGCACCCGGATCCGGCTCGACGTGCTGGACAACCAGCTGCTCCTGCTCACCGGCGAGGAGGAGGAAGGCCTGGCCGGGCTGCAGCGGCTCGCCGCGCAGGCCCAGGAGACCTCCAACATCGATCTCGCCGCGGAGATCTGGCGGCTCGCCGCGGAGTCCCTCATGAAGGCACGGCGCCAGGCGCCCACCGACTCCCGTTCCTGAGTCCGCCCTCCCCGGAGCCGTCCCCCGCCCCAAGGCCGGCTCCGGGGGCTCGGCGCGCCCAAATGTTGCCAAGCGTCGGCCCGTTGTGGCAACATTTTGCCAGAACCCTGGACGTTCCCTCGCTCCGCACCTGCGGCCTCCACCGAGAAGAATGCCGAGGCGCTGCCATGACTCACGAACCCTCCCAGCGCGCCCTGTTGGAAGCCGCGGCCGAGGGCCTGCGCCGGCTCGCCGGCGACGCGCGCTGCCGCACCGCCTTCACCGTGCCCGGTTCCACGCTGCGGGAGGTCCTCTCCCCCGCCGCCCGGCGGTACGTCATCGCCCCCGACCGGGCGGGGTTCCTCGAGGAGGCCCGGGCGCTGCGCGCCAAGGGGTACCGGGTGAGCGCCGCGTTCGTCCCGCCCGACCAGGACGGGTCCGACCCGGCGGGGGTCGAGCGGATCGTCGTCGAGTACCTGGAACTGCTCGCGCACGGGGCGGCGCCCGACCGGCTCGGATTCGACCTCTGCGACGTGGGCCTGGCCCTCTCCCCCGAGCTGGCGGCGGAGAACACCGGCCGCATCGCGGCGGCCGCCGCGGCCCGGGGCAGCGAGGTCGTCCTCAGCATGGAGCGCTCCCGCACCGTCGACGCCGTCCTCGGCGTGTACGGGGCGCTGGCGGACCGGTACGGGAACCTGGGCATCACCCTCCAGGCCCACCTGCACCGCACCGAGGACGACGCCGCCGCCATGGCCCGGCCGGGCAGGCGGATCCGGCTGGTCAAGGGCGCCTTCCCGGAACCGGCGCGGACCGCGCTGGGCCGCGGACCGGCCCTGGACGACCGCTTCCTGGCCCTGGCCGGGCGCCTGGTGGACGAGGGCGTCAGGCTGAGCCTGGCCACGCAGGACCCGGTGGTGCTCGCCGCGGCCGACCGCGGCGGGCTGCTGGACCGGATCGAGGACGTCGAGATGCTGTACGGGGTCCAGCCCCGGCTGCTCCGCCACTACCGCGAGGCCGGGCGGCCGTGCCGGATCTACGCCACCTACGGCACGAACTGGTGGCTGCACCTGCTGCGGCGGCTCACCGAGCACCCCCCGATGGTGCTCAGCGCACTCGCCGACATCGGCGCGGGCCGCGATGTCGCCGCCGCGACCGAGTACGCGTAGGCCGTCCTGGCGGCGCGGGCCGGCGGTTCACGCGGGGCGCGCCGCCCGCCCTGTTTCCTCGCGGAGCGCCACTGCGCCCGCGTAGCCGTCGGGGACCGCGAGGTCCTCGATGTGCCATCCGGGCGGGCCGGCCGCTGCCGCGCCCGAGCCGAGGTAGTCGAGGGACGGGCTGCGGGCCAGGCCCGTGCCCAGTCCCTTGAGGTACGCCTCCTTGCGGACCCAGGCCCGGGCGAAGGCCGCGGGACGGTCCGCCGCGGCGCAGGCGTCGAGTTCGTCCTCCTCGCGGGGGTGGAGGACCCCCTCGTGTTCGTCCGCGGCGGCGACGGTGCCCACCGTCTGCACGTCGATGCCGACCGGCGTCGACGCGAAGGCGATCAGCGCGAGGTCCCCGCTGTGCGACAGGGAGAAGTGCAGCGGCACGCCGGTGCCGGCCGGCGCGGGCCGGCCGTGCGGTTCGCCGCAGCACGGGCAGGGTTCGCGCCGGAACCGCACCCGGTCCGCCGCGACGCCGAGGCGGGCGCCGAGCAGCACCCGCAGCGCGACGTGCGCGGTGAGGTAGCAGCGGCGGTCCGCGGGGCGCAGCAGTGTGTCCGCCCGGTCGCGCTCGGCGGCGTCCAGCACCCGGCGCCCGAGGTCCTCGACGAGGTCCGGCTGCCGGGTCGCGTCCGCCAGCCACACGTCCACGGGCCGTGTTCTCCCCCGCGCGGGAGCGGCGGGGCCCAGCCGCAGGATCCTCGGCGTACGCGGCTGTCGCGCCGTGCTGTTCACCATGGTCACTCCTCACGCGGAGCACGCGGGCGGGAGCGCCTCGTCCGGGCCGAGGCGCGCGGAGACGTCCGTCCATCCAAAGGGCAAAGCGTCCGCGGGGACACAGGGACGTGGCCAAGTGTCCGGGCCGTCGACCTGCGCACGGCAGGAGACGCACCCGTCGCGGGGCCCGCTCCAGAATGTCCCTGCTGGTGGCACGACGTGGGGGGTGGGACGTTGTCGGTGTCCGGGACCGGGGTCGCCCACGTCGTCGTCGACGGGCGGACCCTGACCGTCGAGGCGGTACGCCGCATCGCCGAGGAGCGCGCCCCGGTGGGCGTTCTCGGGAGCGGGGACACCCCGCGTCCCCTCGCTGCGCGCGGCGCCCCGGCCGGGGAGCCGGCGGGCGGGGCCGCCCATCTGATCCGCAGTCACAGCGTCGGCCTCGGCCCGCACTTCGCCGAGGACGAGGCCCGGGCCGTCCTCGCCGCCCGGCTGAACTCACTGGCCGGGGAGTGCGCCGGGGTGCGGCCCGAGGTGACGGAGCGCCTGGTGGCGTACCTGAACCGGGGCATCACACCGGCCGTCCCCGAGATCGGCTCGCTGGGCGCCGCCGGGGACACGCTGCCGCTCGCCCATGTCGCGGCCACCCTCATCGGCGAGGGCCACGTCCTGGGGGACGGGCGCCGCGAGGAAACGGCGCAGGTGCTGCGCCGGCTCGGGACGCAGCCGTTGCGGCTGTCCCTCACCGAGGGGCGGGCGCTGGTCGGGGGCGCCTCGGCGACGACGGGAGTCGCGTCCCTGGTCGTGGCGCGCGCCCTCGGGCAGGTCCGCCAGGCCGAGATCGCGGCCGCGCTGATGACCGAGGCCACGGGCGCGGCGGCGGGCCCCTCCCCCGCCCGGGGCGACGGCTTCGCCCGCCCGCACCGGGGGCGCGGCGACACGGCGGCCGGCCTGCGGGCACTGCTGGAGGGCGGCCGCGCGGCGGGCGTACTCCCCGCGGGCGTACCCGAGGTGCTCGGCGGCGTACGGCACGCCCTGTACGGGGCGGTGGACGTCCTGGAGGCGGAACTCAACCCGGCCCGCGGGGCGGACGGCCACGGCCGGCCGGTGGCGCCCGCCCTGCACCGGGTGACGGGCGCGCTCCGCCGGCTCGGCGAGCTGGCGGGGCGCCGGCTCGACGGGCTGCTGCACCCGCGCGGCGGCGGGGAGGGGCTCCCGAGCCCGGCCGGCCCCGGCCACCACGGGTTCGCCGCGGTGGGCTGCGCGGTGGCCGCGCTGCTGGCGGAGAACCGCCGCTCCGGCCGGGACGTGGCGGGCCCGGGCCTGCTCGCGGCGCGCGGCGCCCGGCAGGTGCTGGAGAACAACCACAGGATCCTCGCGGTGGAGTTCCTCGCCGCCGCCCAGGCCGTCGACCTCCGGCGGTGCTTCGACGAGCTCGGCCCCGCCGCGCAGGCCGCGTACGACGCGGTGCGGGCGCTGGTGCCGACGCTCGGCGTGGACCGCGCGATGTCGGGGGACATCGAGCTGGTCGCCGCGGCCCTGTCCCGGGGGGAACTGCTGCGGGCGGTCGGCCGGTACGGGGGTGTCGTCCTGCGCTGACCCGCGGCCGGGCCGGCCACCGCGCACCGCTCTGCACTCCGTGGCCGTACCGCGGCCACGGCGACCGATCCGGCATGGGAGGCAGGTCATGAGCGAAATCCGCCCTTCGGCTGCGGAAGCCGAACAGGACACGGCCGAGTACGGGGACGGGACGCGGCACGCGCCGGCCACGGCGGTCCTCGCGGCGGCCCGTACGTCCCACCTCTACACCGCCTCGGCGGCGCAGGGCGCGGCGACGGCGCTGATCCGGCTGTTCGTGGACCAGGTGGTGCTCGGTGGCGGCGCGCCGGCCGCCGACCCCCTCCCCGCGCCGCCCGTGGAGGAGGACCGCGGCGACCACTGCGCCGCGTGCCCGGCCCTCCCGCCGACCGGTGGGTGGGACATGAAGGATTCGGGAGGTGGATGACTGTGAGGCCGGTCGTACGTGCGGTGTTGCGGGGTGCGCTCAAGGATGTCCGGTACGTACGGCCCGTGCGGCCGGGCCGTGCGCACGGGCTGGTGGCCGAGGTGTACGGGCAGGCCGAGCGGGACTTCGGGGTGCTGGCGCCGCCGCTGGCGCTGCACTCGCCCGCGCCGGGCCCGCTCGCCGCGGGCTGGCTGATGCTGCGCGAGACGCTCCTGGTGGACGGTGCGGTCGGCCGGGCGGTCAAGGAGCGCGTGGCCACCGAGGTGTCGCGGGCCAACTCCTGCCCGTACTGCGTGGAGGTGCACCAGGCGGCGCTGGAGGGGCTGGCCCCGGCGTCCGTCCCGGCGGACGGTGACGCGGTCGGGGCGTGGGCGCGGGGGTCGGGCCGCGCCCCCGGGGCGGGGCGGGAGCTGCCGTTCCCGGCCTCCGCGGCGCCGGAGATCTGCGGGGTGGCCTTCACCTTCCACTACCTCAACCGGATGGTCGCCGTCTTCCTCGCCGACTCCCCGATGCCCGCGGCGGCTCCCGGCTTCGTGCGTGCCCCCGTCATGCGGACGGTGACCCGGGCCATGCGGCCGGTCGGGCCGGGGCCGCTGCGGCCGGGCGAGTCCCTGCGCCTGCTGCCCGGGACTCCCGCGCCGGCGGGCCGGCCGTGGGCGCGGGAGAACCCGGTCGTGGCCGACGCGCTCGGCCGGGCCGTGGCCGCCGTGGACGCCGCCGCCCGCTGGGTGCCCCGGTCGGTACGGGAACGGCTGGGCGAGCTGCTCGACGGGTGGGACGGCGGCCCGGTGGGCCCGAGCCGGGCCTGGCTCACGGAGCCGCTGGCGACGCTGCCCGGCGTCGACCGGCCGGCGGCGCGGCTCGCGCTGCTCACCGCCTTCGCCCCGTACCAGGTGACCGACGCCGACGTGGCGGCGCTGCGGGCGCGGCACCCGGGCGACCGGGAGCTGATCGAGCTCACGTCCTGGGCGGCGATGGCCGCCGCCACGCGCGTCGCGGGGCGGTGGCAGACCCCGCAGACCCTGCGGACCCCGCAACCCCTCTGACCCCGGTCACGCACCGGGCACGGCGGGTCCGGCGGGGCCGGTCCGGGGGCGGCGGAGTGCCACCAGGGCGGCCCTGCCGAGGTTGCCGCGGTCGAGCAGGGCGTCGACCGCGGCCGAGCCGGTGGCGCCGGGCTCGCGCAGTTCCCGTGCGGTGACGGCGAGTTCGCGGGCGATCCGGTCCACCGCGTCGGCGACGGCCACCGCGTTCTGTCCGAGGATGTCGCCCCACAGCCGGGCGTCGCCGCCCGCGATCCGGGTGGTGTCGCGTACGCCGGTGCCGGCGAGCGCGAGCACGTCCGGGTCCAGGCCCGCGAGCTGGGCGGCCAGGGCCGAGGACACCAGCTGCGGGGCGTGGGAGAGGGCGGCGACGGCCCGGTCGTGGTCCGCGGGGGTCATGTCCCTGCGGTGGGCGCCGCACAGGGTGACCAGGGCGTCGGCCGCCTCCAGCGCCCGCGGCTCGACGGTGGGGTAGGGGCACAGGATCCAGGGCCGCCCCGCGAACAGGTCCGCCTGGGCGGCGGCGGGCCCGGACAGTTCCCGGCCGGCCATGGGGTGTCCCGGTACGTAGCCGCGCAGGTCGCAGCCGCGCAGTTCCGCCTCCGCCCAGATGCGGCCCTTGGCGCTGGCGACGTCGGTGTAGGCGTGGCCGAGGCCCCGCGCCTGGGCCGCGAACAGGGTGTCCACGACCGTGGACGGCGGGGTGGCGACGACCACGAGGTCGGCGGGCGGCGTGCGCGGTGTGAGGGGGGCACCGGCGCCCATGAGCCGGGCCTGGGCGACCGCGCGGGGGTCGCGGTCCTCCAGGGACACCGCCACCCCGGCGCCGGTCAGGGCCAGCCCGATGGAGGTGCCGATCATTCCGCAGCCGATCACGGTGACGCGGTCCGCTCCGGTGCCGCTCATGGGGTCCTCCTCGGTGGGCTCGGATCCGGAAGAGACGGCCTACGCCGCGGAGTCCGTGAACTGGCCGGGTTCGCGGCCCTCTCCGGCGGGGCCGCGGTAGGCCTGGGCGATGTCCAGCCAGCGGTCCGCCTCCTCGCCGGTGGCGGTCAGGGCGAGGTCGGCGCGGTGCCGGCGGCGGGTGACCAGCAGGCAGAAGTCGTGCGCCGGGCCGCTGATGACGTCGGCGGCGTCCTCGGGGCCCACGGTCCACAGTTCGCCCGAGGGGGCGGTGAGCTCGAAGCGGAAGGGGCCGGCCGGCGGGGTCAGGCCGTGGGACTCGTAGCCGAAGTCGCGGGTCAGGAAGGCGAAGTCGACGAGGTGGCGGAGCCGGTCGGTGGGCTCCCTGCGCACGCCGAGGGCGTCGGCGATGTCCTGTCCGTGGGCGAAGAGCTCCATGATCCCGGCGCAGGCGAGCACCACCGGCGGCAGCGGGTTGACCAGCCAGGGGACGACCTGTCCTGCGGGGACCGCGGCCAGGGCCGCCACGGAGGCCTCGCCCTCGGCCCGGAAGCGGGCCAGCAGCCCGGCCGGGGGCAGGCCGTCGAACTGCCGGAGCGCGGCGTTGACGGCGCCGTCGAAGTCGCCGGAGGCGGAGGCGGCGATGGCCTTGAAGGTGTCGGGGGCCGCGGCGGCCGTCTTGGCGAGGTTGAAGACGAAGGTCAGGTGGGCGATCTGGTCGGCGACGGTCCAGCCGGGAGCCGGGGTGGCGGTCCGCCAGGCCCGCTCGTCGAGTTCGGCGACCAGGGCGGCGACCTCCTCGATGTCGGCGGTGAGGGCCTTGAGGACGGTGTCGGTGCTCATGTCGGTCTCCTTCGTCGGTTTCGTGAAGCAACTGGGTGGGCGCGGCGGGTTGCGTGAAGCAACTCACCGGGGACGCGGCGCGGTGCGTGAAGCAACTCACCGGGGACGCGGCGCGGCGCCGTACGGGGGCGCGGGCGGGCGGTGCGGCGGCGGGGGCGGTGCGGCTCAGGCGGCCCGGCCGGAAAGGGAGCGGACCCGGGTGGAGTACGGCTCCAGCGCCTTGGCCAGGGCCTCGGGGATGAGGGAGGGGACGGTCGCGGTGTTGGGGCCGCGCATGCAGGCGATGCGCTGCCTGCCCCGGGCCACGAGGGTCTCGGTGCCGTCGGCGGCGGTCTTGACGTAGTCGAAGGTGAACTCCAGCTGGGTCTGGGCCATTTCGATCAGACGCATCCGGATGGACAGCTCGTCGAAGGCGGTGATCTCGGCGAAGTACTCGCAGTCGACCTTGAGCGTGAAGAGCTTGAGGTCGCCTTGGACCTCGGCGAGGACCGCCGGTGCCTTCTCCTTGAGGAACAGCTCGCGGCAGCGGCCCTGCCAGCGGAGGTAGTTCACGTAGTACACGTTCCCGACGAGGTTGGTCTCCTCGAATCCGACGGTGTGGGTGTACTCGAAGTAGTCGGTGGTCGTCGCGGTCATCGTCCTCGTCCTTCGCTGCGGTCCGTGGGCGCGGACCGGGTGGATGGGGGTGCCGGCCCGTGTTCGGCCTGGTTGCTTGAAACAACTCACTCGCCGGACGCGTCCGCCCGCGGCGGGGGTCCGCCGTCGGACGGTGGCGTGGTGGTGCGTCAGCCGCGGGTCAGGGTGGGCAGCAGCGGCAGGACGTTCCTGCGGCCGCTGCGGGAGCCGTCGGGGGCCGGTGCCCCGTAGGTGACGGAGATCCCCTTGCGCTGCGCGGCCCGCACGATGCCGGGTACGGCGCGTTCGGCGAGCGCGGCGATGGTCATGGCCGGGTTGACGGTGAGGGCTCCGGGGACGGCCGAGCCGTCGGTGACGAAGATGCCGGGGTGGCCGCGCAGTTCGTTGCGGTCGTCGAGGGCGGAGGTGTGGGGGTCGTCGCCGATCCGGCAGGAGGAGAGCGGGTGCACCGTGTAGGCGCCCACCAGGTCGTTGGTCCAGGGCATGACCTCGGCGAGGCCGTCCTTCTCCAGGATCTCCTTCACCTCGGCGTCGGACTTCGCCCAGGCGCCGAGGGTGTTGGCGGTGGGGTCGTACCTGAGGTTGCCGCGTCCGAGCATCTGCTGGGATATCCGGTGGGCGTTGCCGGTGGCGGGGGGTGGTCCGAACACTCCTTCGTTGTCGTCCTCGATCATCGAGAAGATGGTCAGCCAGGAGGTCCAGCGCTCCAGCATCTCCTTCTTCCGCTTGCCGAACCAGGCCGGTCCGACGGCGCCGGGGACCTGGGCGAGGATGGTTCCGAGGCCGGGCGGGAAGTAGAGCTGTTCCAGTGAGTAGCGGGAGTACTCGGGCAGGGAGCCGTCGAGGCGGTCCCAGCTGGCGACCGTGGGCCCCTTGCCGATCTGGTTGGCGGCGTAGGCGAGGCCGTCGCCGCGGTCGAGGCCGAGGAGCTCGGCGGCCTTCTGCTCGTTGATGACGGCCGTGTTGAGCCGTTCGCCGTTGCCGGAGAAGTAGCGGCCGACGGCCCTGGGCAGGGTGCCGAGGTGCGGTTCGCTGCGCTGGAGGATGACCGGGGTGGCGCCGGCTCCGGCGGCCATGACCACGATCTTGGCCTCGATGACGCCGCTGCCGGCCTGGAGGCGGTAGTCCTCGTCGTGGACGACGTTGTAGTGGACGCGGTAGTCGCCTTCGGCGGTCCGCGCGATGTACTGCACCTCGTGGAGGGGGCGGATCTCCGCTCCGTGTGCCAGGGCGGCCGGCAGGTAGTTGACGAGGAGGGACTGTTTCGCCTCGAAGCGGCAGCCGGCCATCATCCAGTTGCAGTTGACGCACTTGGAGTTGTCGATGGCGACGGCGAGGGGGTTGGCGGTGCGTCCGGCGTGGTCGCAGGCCGCGGCCCACAGGCCGCCGGCGTAGCTGACGTCCTCCCAGGTCTGCTGGGTGACCGAGAGGGACTCCTCGACCCGGTCGTACCAGGGGTCGAGGGTGTCGCGGCTGACCGAGCCCGGCCACATGCGGCGGCCGATGGAGCCGTGGCGGTCGAAGACGAAGCGGGGGGCGCGGGGCATCGCGGCGAAGTAGACGACGCTGCCGCCGCCGACGCAGTTGCCGCCGAGGATGCTCATGCCGTCACCGACGACGAAGTCGAAGGCCCTGGTGTAGGAGGAGCCGAGTCTGTAGTCGTGCTCGAAGTCCTCGTTCTTCAGCCAGGGGCCGCGTTCCAGGACGGTGACCTGGGCTCCTCCGGCGGCCAGGTGGTAGGCGGCGATGGCACCGCCGAAGCCGCTGCCGATGACCAGGACTTCCGTACGTTCGACCGTGCGCGTGTCGCTCATGCGGGGCTCCCCGTGGCGGTGGTGTCCGGGTGCAGGCGGGCCAGCCGGCGGCCGTAGCCGAAGTCCTTGAAGCGCCAGAGGCCGTCGGCGTCGGGGTGGGACAGGCCCATGGCGGCGAGTCCGGGGTGGCGGTCGGCGAGGGCCTGCGCGGTGTGCAGGTGCGCGGCGGAGTCGAAGGCCATGTTGCAGAAGAGGGAGAGCATCACCCAGAAGTCCTTCTCGGGGTGGCCGGGGGTGGTCAGCCGCTGGACCAGGGCGACGCGGTGGTCGTGGTCGAGGGCCACGAAGGGCGGGACGTCCGCGTCGAGGGTCAGGCCCTGCTCGGCGGCGTAGGCGGTGGCGTGCTCGTCGGCGAGCCGGGCGAGGTCGTCCAGGCCGTCGTGGATGCCGGTCGCGTCCCACCGCAGGAGTTCCAGCGCGCCGGCCTGGACCGCTCCGCCGCCGGTGGCGACACCGGCGACGGCCCGGTCCCAGGGGCCGCGCTTCTCCCCCGGGACGATGGTGTCGGCCCATGCCTCCAGCGTCATCGTGCGGCGCTCGTCATCAGGCGCCACTCGCGAGTCTTCGCTTCGCAATTCTGGCTCCTTTCCGGTTGTCCTGAGTGGGCGCCTTGCGGCGTGAGCAGAAAGCTAGGTCCGGGTCCCTCGTTCAAGCAACAAGCCAAAGTCGCTGCGAGAGCGGACCCGACTGCCCGGAGTCGCGGCATCTCAAAGGCCGGACTCCGCTTGCGGCCCCGGCCGTAACTAGGCTCCGGCCTGAACGCATTTCTCACCCGCACGTGCCATTCCTTCTGCGAAGACAATCCGTCCTGCCGAGGCGGGGCCGTGGTGCTCTGGGGGAAAGATGAAAAGTGCTGATGATGCCCGCGCCCGGCCGCCGCATCCCACGCACCGCGTACGGATCGAAGAACTCGTTCCCGCGGATTCACCGCGGCTGAAGGGCATCGACCCCTCCCACGTACGCCGGCTCGCGGCGGTCTTCACGTCCCTGCCGCCGGTGCTCGTCCACCGCCCCACGATGCGCGTCGTCGACGGCATGCACCGCATCAGCGCGGCCTCCCTGAAGGGCCTGGACTCGATCGAGGTGCGCTTCTTCGACGGCGCCGAGGACCAGGTCTTCCTCACCTCGGTCGCGGCGAACATGGCGCACGGCCTGCCGCTGTCGGTGGCCGACCGCAAGACGGCCGCCGCCCGGATCCTCGCCTCGCACCCGAGCCTGTCGGACCGGGCCGTCGCCGCGCGCGTGGGGCTCGACGCCAAGACCGTCGCCGGGGTCCGGGTGTGTTCAGCCGCGGGTTCTCCGCCGCTGAACACCCGCACCGGCTCCGACGGCAGGGCCCACCCCCTGGACCGGACCGCCGAGCGGATGCACGCGGCCGAACTGCTGGCCACGGATCCCGCGCTGCCGCTGCGGGCCGTCGTGGAGCGGACGGGCCTGTCCCTGGGCACCGCGCACGACGTGCGGCAACGGCTGCTGCGGGGGGAGGACCCGGTGCCGCAGAGCCGTCAGGGCGCGCAGGGTCCGGGAGCCTCCGCGAACGGTCCGTCCGGGCCGTCCGGGGCTTCCGGACCCGCGCCGGACGCCGCGCGGGCCCGGGGTGTCCCGGCGGCCGGGTACCGGCTGCCGGCGCCCGCCGGGGCCGAGCGGGCGGCGGCGTACTCCCCCCGGTCGCGGCTGCCGCTCGACATCCTGCGGCGGCTGGCCAACGACCCTTCCCTGCGGCACTCCGACACCGGGCGCGAGTTCATCCGCTGGCTGCACACCCACTTCCTCGTGGACGAGGCGTGGCGCAAGCGGGTGGACGCCGTACCGCCGCACTCGGTGGAGGCCGTGGCCGATCTCGCCCGGCACTGCGCGGAGGCGTGGAAGCGCTTCGCGGAGGAGCTGACGGCGCGCCGGCACACCGGCGCGGTGAACGTCCCGGAACTGCACACCACTCAGCCAACTCGGCGTTGACGCCCCGTACCGCGAGGGAGATACGGTGACCACGACGACCATCGAGCACGCTGTCCGCCGCGCCATTGGCTATATGCACGTCAATCTCGGCCAGGACCTCACCATCGACGACATGGCGCGCACGGCGATGTTCAGCAAGTTTCATTTCACCCGGATATTCCGGGACGTCACCGGGACCTCGCCGGGGCGTTTCCTGTCCGCGCTGCGCATTCAGGAGGCGAAACGCCTTCTGGTGCTGACGGATTTCAGTGTCGCCGATATCAGCAGCCAGGTCGGGTACTGCAGCGTGGGCACGTTCAGTTCCCGTTTCAAGGCGTGCGTCGGCCTCTCCCCGAGTGCCTACCGCCAGCTCGGCGGGGTGCTGCCCAAGGCGCAGGCCGTCGCGGGCCGGCCGGCTTCCGTGGTCCGGAGCCTGTCGCTGCGCGGCCGTGTCGTGCTGCCGCCGGGCGAGGAGCCGGGTGCGGTGTTCGTGGGGCTCTTCACGAGCGGGGTCCGCCAGGGCTGGCCGGTGCGCTGGACGATGCTGGACGGCCCCGGCTCCTTCGAGCTGAGGGACGTCCCCGACGGCACCTGGCACATCCTGGCCCACTCGGTGGCCCCCGACCACGACAGCGCTGCCGACTCCGGGAGCACGGGCGTGCTCTCGGTCGGCCGGCACGGGCCGGTCACCGTGCACCCGAACGCGCTGCCGAGACCGGTGGAGATCGAGCTGCGCCCCCAGGACCTGCTGGACCCGCCGGTGCTGCTGGCCCGCTTCGGCGGGGAGGGCGCCGGGGCGCGGCGGGCTGCGGGCGGCGCGTGAGGCGGCGTACGCGACGGAGCGGGGGCGGGCCGCAGGTGATCACCTGCGGCCCGCCCCCGTTTCGTTCAGTTCGCCGAGCGCACCCGTACGGGGAGTCCGCCGCGCATCCGCAGGGAGAGCATGGGTTCGGCCACCGCGGGGGCGCCGTGGGCCCGGATCAGGTCGAGGTCCCGGGTGACCAGGGCCGTGACGAAGACGGCCTCCATCATGCCGAGGTTGCTGCCGACGCAGAAGCGGGGGCCCGCCCCGAAGGGGATGTACGCGTAGCGGGGCCGGCTGGCGACCCGTTCCGGTTCGAAGCGGTCGGGGTCGAAGCGTTCGGGGTCCTCCCACAGCGCCGGGTTGCGGTGCATGACGTAGGGGCAGATCAGGACGTCCGCCTTGGCGGACACCTCGAAGCCGCCGACCACGTCGTCCTGCTGGGCGACGCGCGGGAGCACCCACACCGGCGGGTAGAGGCGCATGGCCTCCTGGACGACCTTCGTCGTGTACGTCAGCCCGTGCAGGTCGTCGGCGCGCGGGACCCGGTCGCCCAGGACGGTCCTGGCCTCCTCGCGGACCTTGGCGTGCGCCTCGGGGTGGGTGGCCAGCAGGTGCAGGGTCCAGCCGAGGGTGCTGGCGGTGGTCTCGTGGCCGGCGAGGAGCAGGGTCACCAGTTCCTCGCGGAGCCGCCTGCGGGCCCGGCGCGGGTCCTTCTCCTGCTGCCGGGCGGCCCGCACGATGCGGGCGAGGGCGTCGTCGGCGCCTTCGCCGTCGGCGAGGCGGGCGGCGCGGCCGGCCACGAGCCGGTCGGCGACGCGGCCCAGTTCCCGGCGGGCCCGGCGGAAGCGGGCCTGTGCCGGGAAGGGCAGCCAGCCGGGCGTCATGCCCTGGGTGACCATCTCCAGCATGGCCTGGTCCTGGACCTCTTCGAAGGCGTGCGCGATGGAGTCGTAGGCCGCGAGGTCGGAGTCGAGGAGGGTGCGGCCGAGCACTCCGAGGGTGAGGCCGGTGACCTCGTGCAGGATGTCGACGGGGCCCGCACCCTCGTGTCCCCGCAGCAGGGCGACGAGCTTGGCCGCCTCCTCGGCGACGGCGTCGGCCTGTGCGGCGATGCGGCCCGGCTTGAAGGCCGGCTGCACGATCCGGCGCTGGTTGCGCCAGATCTCGCCGTCGCTGGTGAGGAGGCCGTCGCCGAGGACGCGGCGGGCCTGCACGAGGCCGATGCCCTTGTGGTAGTTGTCGCTGTTGTCGGCCAGGACGTGCTTGGCGTAGTCGGGCCGGTTGAAGATGTACAGCTTCTTGGGTCCCATGGAGACGCGGACGGCGTCGCCGAGCGCGGCCGCGTCCCGCATGAGTCCGAGGCGGTCCACGGCGAGTTTGCGCAGCAGGCCGGGGAGCGCGCGCAGGGGCGGGCCCGGCGGTACGGCGTTCATGCCGCCCTCCCTTCGGGGTGCGCGGGGCGGGCCTCGCGGAAGCGTCCGTTGCAGAAGAGCAGGGCCTCGGCGCCCGGGCGGCGGGCCGCCGTGACCACCTTGCCGAGGAAGAGGGTGTGGTCGCCGCCGTCGTACACGCGCCACTTCTCGCATTCGAGGTGTGCGACGGCGCCGGTGATCAGGGGTGCGTCGAGGGCCCGGCCGGGCGCCCAGTCGACGGTCTCGAACTGGCCGGCGCCGTCGGGGCGGGACCGGTCGGCGAAGTGCCGTGCGACGGCTTCCTGGCCGGCGCCGAGCACCGAGACGCAGAAGCCGGGGGCCGCGTCGAGCCGCTCGTGCATGACGGCGTCCTTGTTCACGCTGATCAGTACGAGCGGGGGTGCGAGGGAGACGGAGGTGTACGAGTTGGCCGTCATCCCGCGCGGGGCCCGCCCGCCGACGGTCACCACGGTGACGCCGGTGGGGAAGGCCCCGAAGGCCGCGCGCAGCTGTGCTCCGTCGTCGATGTCGACGAGTTCCACGGGCACGGTGGTCGTCGAGGTCATGTCTGCCTCCCTGCCCGCGGCCGGGTCGCGGCCGCGTAGGGCGCCAGCGCGTGCGCCAGCGCTTCGGGGATCAGTGCGGGGACCGGGGCCGTGTCGGGGCCGGTCAGGCATGCGACGCGCTGCCGGCCCCGGGCCACGGGTACGTCGCCCTCCGCCGTCTCCTTGACGTAGTCGAAGGTCAGGTCGAACTGGGTGTGGCCCAGTTCGGCCACGCCCATCCGGACGGTCAGGCGGTCGAGGGCCACGACGGCCTCGAGGAGTTCGCATTCGACCTGGAGCGTGAACAGCCGTACCTCGGACGGGCCGCCGTCGGCGGCCGCTTCGAGCCTGGCCCCGCGCAGGAACATCTCCCGGCAGCGCCCCTGCCAGTGCAGGTAGTTCACGTAGTCCGCGGTGCCGCACAGGCCCGTTTCCGCGAAGGCGACGGTGTGCCGGTGCTCGAAGCGGTCCGCCGGGCCCGTCATGACGGGGAGGGTCCGGTCGGTGCCGGGGCCGGGGCGTCGGTGAGGAAGGCGAGGACGACGGGTGCGGGCAGCCCGCGCAGGGTGGTGGCGAAGGTCGCGATCCGCAGTCCGCCCGAGGTGAAGGTCACCCAGTTGTCCCGGGTGGCCGGCGCCGCTGTGAGGGGCGCCCCGGACAGGATCCCCGCCTTGCGCAGGCATTCGGCGGCGCTCCAGACGCGGGTCGCGGCCGTGTCGGGTTCCTCCCCGCTCTCCTCGGCCACCAGCGCGGCCAGGCCCGCGTGTTCCCCGAGCAGGCCCGCCCATTGGTCCCCGGTGCGCGTCTCGACGGCCTCGACGTCGCAGGCGACGGTCCGGTCGGAGACCGCGCCGAGGGTCACTCCCGCGCCGTGCGCCGCCGACACCTGGGGGCCGGCGGGCAGTTCCGGTCGCCCGTCGGGGCGGTAGCGGACCTCGGTGGCTTCGCCGAGGGCCCGTCCGAGGGCGAGGGCGGTGGCCGCGCGCCGGCCGGTGACGGAGGGGTCGTGCCCGGCGGGGTCCGGTTCGACGGCGATGGCGATGCGGGTGCCGAGCACCTCCTCCACGGTCCGTTCGAGGTAGGAGCCGAGCAGGGGCGCCACCCAGGGGCCCTGGCCGTCGGTCTTGCGCACGGCGTGCAGGGTGAGGCCTTCCCAGCGTTCGACGACGGTTCCGTCCGGGGTGCGTACGGCGATGTCGTACACGTACGTGTCGCCGTCGCGGTACCGCTCGGTGGCGCAGTAGCGCAGTTCGCCGGTGAGCTCCGCGGCGGCGGCGAGCGGGTAGAGCCGTTCGATGCCGGAGGGCAGCAGGGTGGCGTCGGGGACGCACACCTGGTTGCCGTGCATGAGGGCGTCGCGCATGCCCGGGTCGGCGAGCAGCAGGGTGCCGGGCAGGAAGCCGGCGAACCAGCCGCCGGGGGCGCCGATCGCGACGTCGGCGTCGACGTGGCGGGCGGCGGCCCGGTGGAAGGTGCGCAGCCGCTGGAAGCGCTCGCCCTGGAAGAGGATCCCGCCGTACAGGTCGCCGGCCGGGTCCAGCGGTACGTCTGGCAGTCCCGGGGCGGTCTGCGCCGGTGGTCCGTCGGGGACCGGGAGGTCCCGGGTGTAGCGCAGCCGTCCCCGGAAGTGCTCGGCGGCGAAGCCGGTCTCCGCCGAGTGCAGGGCGACGGCCACGGTGTCCGGGCCGGTGACGGTGGCGGCGACGCGGATGCGGGTGGAGCCGCCGGGCGGGACGACGACGGGCCGCAGGAAGCGGACGTCCTCGATGACGGGGACGCTGTCGCGTCCGGTGACGGCGGAGGCGACCTGGACCATGGCCTCCATGCCGAGGACCGCCGGCAGCAGCAGGTTGCCGTCGAGCAGGTGGCCGGCGAGGTAGAGGTCGGTTCCCGGGTTGAGTTCGACCTCGGTCACCAGCTCCACGCCGTGGTAGCGGACCAGCGGGTTGCCGGTGAACCGCAGCAGGGGCAGGGGCGGCAGGGCGCGTCGTACGGTCTCGATGCCTTCGGTCCGGCCGCTGACGACGCTCACCACGGGGGCGTCGGGGTCGCGGACCAGGCGCAGCAGGATCTCGATGCCCTGGTCGGGGGTGACGGGGGTGATGCCCTCGCGGGTGAGGGATTCGACGACGGACAGTTTCTCGCCCATGCCGACGCCGGACCACACGGACCATTCCAGGCACAGGGCCCGGCAGTGGGGCAGGTCGCGGGCGACCTGTTCGGTGGCGGCGGCCAGCCACTCGTTGGCGGTGGCGTAGTGGGCCTCGCCGCGCAGTCCGGCGCGGCCGATGATGCTGCCGAAGGTGACGAGCAGCTTCAGCGCTCCCTGGTCCACGGCGCCGAGCACGGCGTGCAGTCCGCCGACCTTGGGTGCGAAGGTGCGGCGGAAGTCGTCGGCGGTCAGGGCGGTGAGGGCGGCGGGTTCGTTGCGTCCGGCTCCGTGCAGGACGGCGGTGACGGGGCCGAGTTCGCCGGTGAGGGCGGCGACGGCCTCGGCGGTCGCGGCGGGGTCGGTGACGTCGGCGCGGGCGTAGCCGACGGTGATCCCGCTGTCGGTCATGCGGCGCAGGTTCGCGGCGACGTCCGGGTCCTCGGCGGGGTCGGAGCGGCCGATCAGGGCCAGGCGGGCGCCGGTCTCCTTGGCCAGGGCGAGGGCGCACTCGGCGGTGATGCCCTTGGCGCCGCCGGTGACGAGGAGGACGTCCGAGGCGTCCAGGACCTGTTCGGTGCGGGCGGGCTCGTAGGGCAGCACGCTCAGGGTGGGGACGCGGCGGGTGCCGTCGGTGTCGTAGTGGACCTCGGTGAAGACGGTGGTGGCGGCGACCTCCGCGAGGACGCGGGCGACGCTGTCCGCGGTGGCGGGGGTGTGGACGACGGTGGTCCGCAGGTGCGGGGCCTCCAGGTGCAGGCTCTTGGCGAGTCCGGCGGCGCCGGGGCCGTCCTGGACGAGGACGAAGCGGCGTGCGCGGTCCCCGGCGAGGGCGGACCGGGCGGCGGTCAGGGCCTGTTCGAGGGCTTCGGGCGGGCAGGGCGACGGCAGCCAGACCAGGACGCCGGCTCCGGTCCCGGAGCGTTCCAGTTCCTGGCGCAGGGTCTGGGCGTACGGGTGTTCCCGCGGGGCGTACAGCTCCCAGGCGCCGTCGCTCCCGGCGGGCGGGGGCGGGGGCAGGGGTACGGGTTCCAGGTCGACGGCGAAGGGCCGGGCCCAGGGGGCGGCGCCGGTGACGAGGGCGGTGGGGCCCGCGGGTCCGGAGCCTGCGGTGTCGGCGAGGGTCTCCAGGGCTTCGGCGAGCTGGATCAGGGTCGCGGTGGCGAAGTTGGTGGGGACGTGGGCGGCGGCGATGCCGAGCCGCCCGGCGGCCTGGTTGACGAGCTGGCCGACGGTGATGGAGCTCATGTGGAGTTCGTCGATGAGGCTGATGTCGTCGCCGACGAGTTCGGGCGGCAGTTCGGCGCGTTCGGCGACGAGGGCGCGCAGGACGTCGAGGGCCGATCCGCCGGCGGCGCCGTCCGGGGTGGCGGCGGCGTCGGGAGTGTCCTCGGCCGCCGTGGCCGCGCGGGGGCGGCCGGCGGGCAGGGTGACCTCGGGGGCCTGCTCGCAGGGGCTGGACAGGAAGTCGAAGGTGGCGCCGATCTCCAGGGGCCGGGTGAGCCGGTCGTTGAAGAGCCGTTCGTGGATCAGCGGGGCCCCCGCGACGTAGGCGGCGCCGACGACCTGGAGCAGTGGGCGCAGGGACTCGGAGTCGGTGTCGAGGGCGACGGCGGGTACGTCCGCGCCGGCGGCGGTGAGGGCGCTCAGCACCCGGCCGGGGCCGACCTCGACGAACAGGTCGACGTCCTCGGCGGCGGCCTTGACGGCCTGGGCGAACAGCACGGGGTCGGTGATCTGGCGGTGCAGCAGTTTGGGGAGGTCGCTGTCGGCGCGCAGGTCCTCGCCGGTGACGGTGGAGACGATGCGGCGGTCCACGGCGCCGAAGGGGACGCCGGTGATCCAGTCCCCGAAGGAGTCGGCGGCCGGGGCGACCAGCGGCGAGTGGAAGGCGTGCGAGACGGCGAGGCGGGTGCAGGTGACCCCGGCCCGTGCGGCGCGCCCGGCGACGGCCTCGACGGCGTCGACGGGTCCGGCCAGGACGGTCTGGCCGGGGCTGTTGAACCCGGCGATGACGACGGGCAGGCCTTCGGCGAGGGAGGTGGCCGTGTCGGGGGCGGCGGCGATCGAGGCCATGGTGCCGGAGGCGCTGTGTTCGGCCATGGTGCGGCCGCGGACCCGGGCGACCTCCAGCAGGGCGGGGGCGTCGAGGGCGCCCGCCCAGTGCAGGGCGGAGAGTTCGCCGAGGCTGTGGCCGACGGCGACGTCGGCCTCGATGCCGAGGGATTCCAGGACGCGCAGGCCCGCCGTGGAGCCGGTGACGATGCGCGGCTGGGCCACGCCGGTCGCCACCATGTCGCCGGCGGCGGGCAGTGCGGCCCGCTCGTACACCTCGGCGGCCTCGGTGAAGCGGCGGCGCAGCGCGCCTCCGCCGGTGCCGTGGCCGGAGCCCTGGCCGGGGAAGAGGAAGCCGATGCGGGGCGTGTCGGTGGCCCTGCCGAGCAGGGTGCGGCCGTCGCCGGCGGGGAGGGTGAGGGCGCCCTCGTCGAGGGCTTCGACGATGTGGCGCAGCCGTAGTTCGGCGTCGTCGGGGGAGGTGGTGACCACGGCCGCGCGGTAGGGCAGTTCGCGCAGTTCGCGCTGGAGGGTGGCGGCGAGGTCGCCGAGCTGGGCGTAGGACAGTCCGGCGGCGAAGGCGCCGACCTCGGCTGCGCGGGCGCGCAGGGCCTGCGGGGAGTCGCCGTCCAGCAGGAGCAGTTCGGCGTCCTGGAGGGAGCCCGCGAGGGTCGTGGTGCGCCGGCTGGGTGCGGTGCGCCGCTTGGGCGGGGTCTTGTCGAGGACCACGTGGGTGTTGATGCCACCGAAGCCCATGGCGGTGACGGCCGCGCGCAGGGGTGCGCCGTCGGGCCAGGCCTCGGCCTTGCGCAGCACGCGCAGGTTGGCCCCGTCGGCGGTGAGGAGCTCGTGCGGGTCGACGCAGCCGATGGCGGGGGGCAGGACGCCCGCGTCGACGGCCATGGTGGCCTTGATGAGTCCGGCGATGCCGGCGGCGGCCTTGGTGTGCCCGATCATGCCCTTGACGGAGGTGATGGCGGCGTGGGGGGCGGTGGGGTCGTCCGCGGCGCGGGCGCCCATGATCGCCCGGAGTTCGGTGGCGTCGCCGACGGCGGTGCCGGTGCCGTGGCCCTCGAAGAGCGGGACGGTCCCGACGCCGAAGCCGGCCCGGTCGTAGGCGCGGCTCATGGCCAGCTGGTAGCCGCTGACCTCGGGGCGGGTGATGCCGCCCTGGCCGTCGGAGGCGATGCCCCAGCCCGCGACGGTCGCGTAGACGCGGCGGCCCTGGGCGAGGGCGTCCTCCTCGCGCATCAGGACGACCATGCCGCAGCCCTCGCCGGGCCAGAAGCCGTTGGAGCCGCGGTCGTAGAGCCGCATCTCCTTCCTGGCGAGGGCGCCGGTCTTGGCGAACCCGATGATCTCGAAGGGGTCGATGGACAGGTCGACGCCGCCCGCCACGACGACGTCGAGGTCTCCGCCGACGAGGGATCCGGCGGCGGTGGTGACCGACAGGAGCGAGGAGGAGCAGGCCCCGTCGACGGTGTAGCCGCCGCCGCCCAGGTCGAAGTGGTTGCAGATGCGGCCGGCGATGGTGTTGGAGAGGCCGCCGGCGAGGGTGTCCTCGTCGATGGCCGGGAAGGGCTTTTTGTAGGCGTCCTCGACCCCGTCGAGGAAGTCGGCGAGGCGTTCGTCCTCCCAGTCCTGGCCCTTGAGGGCGGCGGCGAGCACGCGCCGTACGTACGGCCAGCGCAGCCGCATCACGTTGGCGCGGGAGAACTCTCCGGTGAGGGTGTTGCCGACGACGACTCCGGTGCGCGGCCGGGGCAGTCCCTCGCCGGCCCGGAAGCCTGCGTCGGACAGGGCGGCGGTGGCGGTGTCCAGGGCGAGCCAGTGCGTCAGGTCGGTGGACCGGTAGGTGCTGCCGGCGATGCGGTGGGCGACGCGGTCGAAGCGGTAGCCGTCGATGACGGCGGCGTTGCGGGCGTAGAACCGGTCGGGGACCGTCGGGTCGGGGTCGTAGTAGTCGTCGAGGTTCATGCGTACGGCCGGCAGCCGGCGGAAGGCGCGGCGTCCGGCGATCGCGTTCTCCCACAGTTCCCGGTGGCTGGTGGCGTCGGGGTAGCGGGCCGCCATGCCGACGATGGCGATTCTGGTCATACGGAGACCTCTTTCTTCTCCCTGGCCGCCCGCATCGAGGCGCACTTGCCGTGCTGGCAGGTGCCGGCGGCGCAGGCGTCGGCCGGGGCCGGGACCGCGAGGACCGCGGTGGCGGCCGGGGCGGGTGCGCCGGCCGGCGCGAGGGCCGGGGGCGGCGGAGGGGCGGCCGTCAGTGCCGACGCCGGGGCCGGGGCCGCGGTGGGCAGGACGGTGAGTCCCTCGGCGGGGCGCGGGGCGGGGGCCGCGGACGCTCCGTTGGCGTCGGCGCGCCGCTTGTCGAGGTGGTGCAGGCCCCACAGGTAGCCGCCGCGGATCAGGCAGACCAGGGCGGTGGCGAAGAAGATGCCGTAGGCGATGCCGACGGCGGTCAGCAGGCCGTACATCGCGGCGACGCCGGCTCCGAAGACGATCTGGGAGGAGCGCTTGGAGGGGGAGGTCCCGGGGTCGGTGACCATGTAGTTGGTGAAGAGCACGAAGGCGGTGCCGGTCATCATGCCGAGCGCCGACGGGATGGCGGTGCCCAGCAGCAGGCCGCGGACGACGGCCTGGAGGGCGAAGCCGACGAGCCAGGCCGTGATGAGCCACATGCGGCCGGTCAGCTTGGCGTTGAGCAGGGTGCCGAGGGTGATGATGATCGCCGGCAGGACCCAGTCGCCGGGGCCGTGGAGGTACTCGGTGAAGTGGTACGGCGGGGCGATGCTGGCCCAGGGGAAGAGCATCAGGATGACCGCGATGCCGAAGTTCGACGGGTTCATGTAGTGCCGCATGCGTCCCTTGAGGGGGGAGCGCAGCACCCACTTGGTGGCGACGGCGACGACGACGCCGAAGATCATGACCCAGATGCGGTCGTTGACGTAGGTGAGCATGTTCACGGCGAGGGAGGTGATGTGCGCCGGGAGGAGGAACTCCACGAGGCCCTTGCGGCCGCGTCCGGCGTAGCGGGGCGCGCGGCCTTCGGCGCGGGCGCCGATCGCCTCCAGGACGATCTCCGTGGTGTATCCGGTGGCGAGCGCGACGAACGGCCACAGCCAGGCCTGTTCGAAGCCGAGGACCGTGTACCCGAGGATGTTGAGGACGGAGATGGAGACGGCGAACCGTTGGAGCGCCTTGATCACCTTCGCGTCGTGGCGTGGGGGCGCGGCTTGCGGTGTGGTGGTCACGGTCACTTCTCCTTGGCCTCGGCGCCGAGCTGGAGCGAGTGCCAGCCGGGGGTCAGCTGAAGGTCCTGGGTGCGTACCTGGCCGGTGCGGTCGCGCCAGCTGAGGTGCACGGGGACGGGGCCGGCGGCGGAGCCGAGCCCGAAGTGGATCTCGTGGCTGCGCTTGCCGGAGTGCCCGCTGCCGCCGTCGACGCGGCCCAGCAGGGTCTTCCCGCCGGGTCCGCGGGCGGTGGCCTGGGCGCCGATGAGGGGTGAGCCGTTCTCGTCGGTGAGCCGCAGTCCGAGGAAGGCGCCTTCGGAGCCGCTCATGTTGCAGTAGAAGACGGGGGCGTCCCACTGGCGGGCCACGACGAGGTCGAGGCGGCCGTCGCCGTCGGCGTCGCCGGTGGCGATGCCGCGGGTGGGGACGGGGACGCCCAGGCCGAGCTGCTTGGACAGGTTGCTGTAGGCGCCGTCCTTGTTCTTGGCGAAGAAGCGCAGGAACTGGTCGCCGGCGAGGTCGTCGCCCTCTTCGACGTTGGGCCAGAAGTAGGGGTGCTTGACGAGTTCGTCGTTGGCGGTGGCCAGCTCCTGGAGCTGGGGCCAGCGGTTGCGCTTGCCCTTGAGGAAGCCGGTGGCCTGGGTGATCTCCTGCGTGCCGTCGTTGTCGAAGTCGCCGGTCTTCACGTCCCAGCCCCAGCCGGACCAGGCGAGGTTCAGGGGGGCGCTGCGGTCGGTGAAGGGGGCTTCGCCGGAGCCGAGGCGGGTCTTGAGGTCGGCCTGGTCGCGGGCCGAGTTGATGAAGGCGAAGTTGGATTCCTGGATGCCGAAGGAGGTGGTGATGTTGGAGACGAAGGCGTCGTAGAGGCCGTCGCCGTCCAGGTCTGCGAAGTCGACGCCCATGCCCTTGAAGGAGCTGCGGCCCATTTCCTTGGACTTCGGGGTCAGCCCGGTGTGGGCGGCCTTGACCTCGGCGAACTCGAACTTCCCCGGGCGGGACTTGTTGTAGAGCAGGGCGGAGGTGCCGAAGTCGTGCGCCAGGTACAGCTCGGGCTTGAGGTCGCCGTCGAGGTCGGTGGCGGAGACGGCGAGGGTCCAGCCCTTGGAGAGGCCCTCGGGCAGGACGCCCGGTACCTCTTCGAAGCCCTTGGGGGTCCAGCGGAAGAAGTGGCCGCCGCCGCCGTTCTGGGCGTGGGACAGGGAGTCGTTCATGGTGACGCCGCCGTCGACGGTGTCGTCCAGGACGGGGCTGTCGGGGAAGTAGTTCCCGATGTAGATGTCCTGGTGGCCGTCGCCGTCGAAGTCGGCGACGGTCGCGGCGTCGGAGTTCCACAGCGGGCCGGAGTAGACGGCGCCGCCGATGCCGGGCACCAGTTCGACGGGGACGAAGCTGTCGGGGCCCAGCGGTGCCTTGTCCGCGCGGGCCTCCTTCTTGGCCTGGAAGATGACGGGGGTGCGGCCCCAGTAGTAGACGAGGAGGTCGGTGGCGCCGTCCTCGTTGAAGTCGCCGGGGACGCAGCCGATCGGCGCGGTGATCTCGTTCTTCGGCAGCGGCGCCGGGTCCAGCACGAAGGGCTGGTACACCTGGCTCTTGCGGCCGGGGACCGGCGCGGGGGTGACCACGGCCTGGTCGATGCGGGGGTCGGTGATGCACAGGTCGTTGGGCAGTCCGTCGGCGTCGATGTCGTTCATGGCGACGCCGGCGCCGACCGAGGAGATCCAGCCCTCGATGTGCTTGTAGGCCTTGTTCACCTTGCGGACGGTCTGCTGCCGGTATCCGGCGGGCATGGCGATCGACATCGGCACGAAGGTGAAATCCCGCGCGAGTTCCGCGTCGTCGGCAACGGCCTGGGACGCGGGTTTCACGGCGTAGAACAGGCTCACCATCAGGGTGAGCGCGACAATTCCCGGAGCCTGCCGGCGTATCCAGGAAATGGGGTGCGTCATGCGCTGACCCCCTTCTGGAAGATGAGCGGGGAGGTGATCTTCTCCGCGATCTGCTGCCGCCAGGTCTCGAAGGCCGGGACCTCACCGCCGTCGCAGTGGGCGGGGCGCAGTTCCAGGCACACCCGGGAGGCCTCCTCGGGGGTGCGGCCGCCGCACAGCACACGGGTCGCCATGACGGTGTGGTCGATGACGGTGCCGGCCCTGACGCGGGCCTCGGCGGCGAACGCGGAGCCCTGGGCCAGGTTCGGCAGGTGGCGGCCGGCGAGGCCGGCGAAGCGGCGCAGCTCGTCCTCGTCGGCGCTGCCCGCGTAGGTGCAGGCCAGGCCGGATCCGGCGTAGAGGTCGCCGTGGCGGTGCTCGGGGTAGGCCGCGATCAGGGCGGCGACCACGTCGGGGTCGGTGCCTCCGACGAACCACAGGGCGCGGCCGATGCCCTGGTCGATGACGCGGGCGCTGTAGGCGTCGGGGCCGCCCTTCCAGTGGAAGGGGTGGTCGGCGTGCGGGTCGCGGACGTAGCCGTCGGTGTGGAAGTACGCCTGGTGGAAGCCGTACCCGTCCAGGATCAGCCAGCGCAGGACCGGGTCGAAGCGGCTCACGTCGGGCCACAGGAAGCGCGGGAGGCGGGCCATGGCCCAGCCGATCCCGACGTAGATCATGTAGTCGTGGCGGCGGCCCTCGCCCTGGAGGAGGCCGGTGAGCCGCTTGTTCCCGCCGGTGAGGGAGTCGAGCATGACGGCGCCCATGCCGGCGCCCTCGTAGGCGAAGCCTCGGTAGGCGAGGGGGACGGTCTCCAGCCACTCCTCGGCCTGGGCCGCGGACCGGGCCTCGACCGCGTAGGCGTACCCCTGGAGGAAGGTCGCGCCGACGGTTTCCAGCTGGTGCTTGGCCGCCGGGTTCTTGACGTGGAATCCGCGCGTTTCCAGCTGCGTTTCCCGGACATTGGGCGTGAGGACTCGGCGCCTCAGCGCACGCAAGGTGGACACGTTGTAACCGCCCCTCGTTTCTGCTCCTGGAATTCACTACTCAATTCGAATCTGCCAAGTGCCCTGTCGAACGGTCCACTTCAAGAATGCTCATACGGAATTGACGAGCACCTTTTCGCGTACGGCGCGGCGCCAGTGCTCGTACGTGGGGACCTCGCCCGCGGCGCTCGGGGCGGGGGCGCTGTCGTCGGCGAGGGCTGCGGCGGACTCCACGGTGAGGCCGGCCAGCGCGTGCACGGCGGTACGGGTGTGCTCCGGGACGGTCCGCGAGAAGTGGCGGGCCTTCGCGGCGAACACGGAGCCCTGGGCCACGTGGTCGCGCAGCCCGCCGGCGGCGGCGCCGAGGGCGGCGAGGTCCTCGGCGGTGGAGCAGCCGGCGAAGGTGGCGGCGAGTCCGACTCCGGCCCACAGGTCGGGCTGCCGGTCGGTGGCGAAGCGGCGGACGGCGGCGGCGACCTGTTCGACGCGGGCGCCGTTCACGAACCACAGGGCGCGGCCGATGCCCTGGTCGACGGCCCGCTGGAAGTACGCGGGGTGTCCGTCCCACGGGTAGGGGGTGTCGAGGCGCTGCTCGTCGATCCAGCGGCGGGTGTCGAAGTAGGCCTTGTCGAAGCCGTAGCCGTCGACCGCGAGCCAGGTCATGGGCGGGTAGAACTCCTCGCCCTCGAGGTCGGGCACGACCTTCTTCCACAGCGGCCGGGGCAGCTTGGACATGGCGAAGCCGATGCCGATGTAGTTGAGGAAGATGTGCGGCCGGCCGCCGCCCTGGAGCAGGTCCGCGGTGCGGGTGCCGCGGCCGGGGCCCATGGTGTCGCGGATGACGCAGGCCATGGTGGCGCCCTCGTAGGCGAAGCCGCGCAGCTCGGCGTCGACCAGCGACAGCCTGCGCTCGGTCTCCCACAGGTCGCGGGCTTCGATGCCCCATTCGAAGCCGCTGACGACGGCCTGCGGGATGGTCTCGAGCTGCCGCGTGGCGGCCGTCTCGGTGACGGGGAAGCCACGGCCGGCGAAGCTGACGTCCCGCAGGGACGGGGCCATGAGAAGCCTGCGCAGTGAACCCAGTGCCGTTGCCACGCGGTGCCTCCTCGGCGCAGCCACCGGGGGTGGTGGCGAAGGGCCCCAGGGTCGGTGCGGGGGCTCGGGCGCGGCATCTTCGGGTGTGCGCAACGGCCTTACGGGCAGGGGCCGTTCAGGCTCGGCTGGGGTTTCGCGGCGGGGGTGCGTGGGGTCAGCGGGCGCGGCGGACCGCGACCTCCTCGTCGTGCACCTCGCGGGCGCAGCCGTCGCAGCCGAGCCGGACGTGGACGTGTCCGTCGCAGCCGATGTGCTCGGCCCGGCGCGGCGGGCCGTCGGCGGTGGGCAGGTTGCGGTCGCCCCACTGCATCAGGGCGATCACGGCCGTGGTCAGGTCCCGGCCCATGGGGGTGAGGGGGTACTCGTAGCGCACGGGCTTGTCCTGGTAGGGGACGCGTTCGAGGATCCCGAGGTCGACGAGCCGGGCCAGCCGGTTGGTGAGGACGTTGCGGGCGATCTGGAGGCTGCCCAGGAAGCCGTCGAAGCGCTTCACCCCGAGGAGCGCCGAGCGCACGATCAGCAGGCTCCAGCGTTCGCCGATCACCTCCAGGGAGCGGGCGAGGGAGCAGTCCTGGCCTTCGTACGTCCGTGGCAGCATGCGGCCCACCGTAACCGGGAGGGTTGCGTGAAAGGACCCGTCCGGGCCGGCGGGTGCCGGTTGCGCAATCCGGAAGAAGACCGCCCGCCGCCGCCGGTGGTGGGATGGTGCGCGGATCCGCAACCGATGGAGGTGTGTCGTGATGGCCGCTGGAACAACCCACCCCGCGACCCGGCAGACGACCGGACTGATCGACGCGCTCAACACCCGCTACCACAAGACCGCGTTACGGGTCTTCCTGGTCGTCGTCCTGGCGCACTGGGCCGAGCACCTGACGCAGGCCGCGCAGATCTACGTCCTGGGCTGGCCGCTGCCGGAGGCGCGGGGGGTCCTCGGGGTGCCGTTCCCGTGGCTGGTGAAGTCCGAGTGGATGCACTACGGGTACGCCCTGCTGATGCTGGTCGGGTTCCTGCTGCTGCGGCGCGGGTTCACCGGCCGCTCCCGCACCTGGTGGAACCTCACCCTGGGCATCCAGGTGTGGCACCACTTCGAGCACCTGCTGCTCCTGCTCCAGGCGCTGACCGCCACCTTCCTGTTCGGCAAGACGGTGCCGACGAGCATCATCCAGCTGCTGGCGCCGCGCGTGGAGCTGCACCTCTTCTACAACGCGATCGTCACCATCCCGATGATCGTCGCGATGGTGCTGCACACGCGGGCCAACGCCGACAACGCCTCGGCCCGCTGCGACTGCGCCCTGGCGTCATGACCCTGACGGCCGCGCCCGCACCCGCTGCGGCCGCGCCCGCACCTGCCGCGCGGTCCGTCCGCAGGCCGTCGGGGTTCGTCTCGCTGCTGGTGCTGCTGGCCGGCGCGCTGCTGCTCTACCTGTCGCTGCCCAACGTCGGCAACGCGCTGCGGTCGGCGACGGCCGACGGGGTCGCGGGCACGTTCACCGCGAGCCGGCTGTCGTGCATCCGGCATCCCGGGCACGAGACCTGCGAGTGGTCGGGGACCTTCCGCGCCGCCGACGGGACGGGGCTGCGGGAGAACGTCAAGCTGTACGGGACGGGGCGCGGCTCCCTCGGCATGGGGCGGGCGGCGGCCGCCGTGGACGTGGGCAACCCGGGGCGGGTCTACCGGCCCGGGGGGTCCTACGAGTGGATCTTCACCTTCGCGCTGCTGGCGGGCGGGTACGCGCTGCTCGCCGTGGCCGCCCGGCGCCACCTGATGCCGCCGCCCCTGCCGGCGGGGCCCGCGGTCACCGGCTGAGGCCGGGTCGCCTGCCTCTGTGCCCGTACGGACTCCGGTCCGTACGGGCTCCGGTCCGTACGGGCTCCGGTCCGTACGGGCTCCGGCATGTCCGGCGGCCGGGCCGCGCGCCCGCGCGCGCGTAAAACCCCGCCCCTCCGCCGCGGGGGTGGGTGAGGCGGAGGGGCGGGGGGCTCGGACCCGGGGAGGGGGGTCCTCGCGGGTCAGGCCGTACGGCCCGCGGGGAGGGCGAGGCGGCTGTACGCGTAGGCCGCCGACACGAGGGTCATGTGGTGGTGCCAGCCGGGGTAGGAGCGGCCCTCGAAGTCGAGCAGGCCGAAGTCTTCCTCCAGGCGCTGGACGGTGATGGCCGCCCTGCGGTGGAGCTGCGCCAGCGCGACGAGTTCGTCGGAGCGGCGGTACACCATGTTGGTGAGCCACAGCTGGGGCGAGCGCCGGCCCGCCTGCTGGCGTACGGCGAACAGCCGGTAGGTGTGGTGCGGGTTCTGCCGGGCGGTGCGCAGCTCGGGCAGCCGGACCAGGCCGGTGACCACGGAGGTGCGGCCGGTGTGTCCCTCGTGGCCGCCGAGGGTGTCGAGGCGGAAGTGGCTCTCGGGCTTGAGCTCGAAGAAGCGCCGGGCCTCCATGGCGGCCGGCAGGCCGCCGCCGCCCACGTATGCCGCCCGGCCGTTGCCGCGTACGCCGGGTACGACCGGTATGCGGGCGGGGACCGCCATGACGAAGTCGCGGCCGCGCGCGCTCAGGGCCCGGACCAGTGCGGCGGCGCCGGGGCAGGAGGTGAGGTCGGCGACGATCGGCGGGGCGCCGGCGCGGGTGTGCCGCGCGAGGGTGTCCGCGAGGTCGAGGGCGTGCTGTTCGACGGGGCGGTGGGTGACGCCCTCGGGGATCCTGGCCCGGGAGCGGCGCTGTTCGTCGCCGGCCCAGGCCCCCGGGAGGAGCAGGCCCCAGTCGGTGGGGAAGGCGTCGGTCTCGGTGGCGAGGAAGGCGCCGAGACCGACCTGGCAGTTGACGGAGCGTCCGGTGGCGGGCACGAAGCGGCGGTGCACCCCGCAGGAGTGCTCGCCGCGCTTGCGCAGGACGGCCGTGTCGAGCACCCATGCCTGGGGTTCCAGCCTGCGTTCCACCCAGCGGGTCAGCTCGGCGCGGGCGAACTCCCAGTCCCAGGGGCTGGCGTTGACGAACTGGTGCATGGACTGCGGGGCGGTCGGGGAGTCGGAGACCGCGGCGGCGATCCGCCGGATGGACTTCTTGCCCTCGGTGGTCAGCAGCCCCTGGAGATAGGCCTGCGCCCAGTAGCGCTGGTCCGCCCGGGGCAGGTGCCCGAAGAGCTGTTCCGTCATCACCGAGACGGGTGCTTGGGCGAGGTTCACGTCGGTCGCCGCCATGGCACGATCCCTCCTCCATCGGTCGTCCAGCCGCTCCGAAACAGCATAGCGATCGTTCGTTTTTTTTCCAGTAGGCGGAACGGACCCGTCCCCACGGCGGCCCCGACGGGGCGACTTCGGCAACTCTGCGTTGCCCCGGCGACCTGATCATGCGGAAACTGTGACGGATCGCAACGACGCACATGCATGAGGTGCCTGGGACAGCGCACCGATCGGGCCGGGCACCTCCCGACGCGCTTTCGGAGAACCCATGGCGAATCAGCAGAGGGCGGTCAGGAGCCGTGACGCCCTCGTGCGGGCAGCCGCCTCGCACTTCGACCAGGACGGCTACGCCGGTACCTCGTTGTCACAGATCAGCAAGTCGGCCGGGATCTCGGTGGGCGGACTGACCTTCCACTTCAAGTCCAAGGCCGAACTGGCCGAGGCCGTCGAGAAGGTGGGCCGCGCCGACACCCGGGCGGCCCTGGAACGCGTACGCGGCCGGCCGGGACCCGCGCTGCGCCAGCTCGTCGACCTGACGCTGGAACTGGCGCGCCAGATCGGCAGGAACGCGGCGGTCCGGGCCACCATCCGGCTGGAGCGGGAGCGGCCCGGGGCGCAGCCGTGGTCCGCGACCTGGCTGCCGACCGCCCGCGAACTGCTGCGGCAGGCCCGGGACGACGGCGGGCTGTTCGGGGAGACGGACGCGGAGGCGGTGACCGCCCTGGTGGTGAGCCTGGTCTCGGCGACCGAGATGGCCTCGCGGCGTCCCGCGGGGCCGTCCTGGTCGGTGGAGGGCGCGGTCGCGCTGCTGGAGAACACCTGGCGGCTGATCCTCGTCGGGATACTGGCCGACCGGGAGACCGTCGGCGACGTCACCCGGTGGGATCCCGTCCGGGGCGCCGGCTAGTCCGTCGCCCCGGCCCGGGCCGCCGTCCCGGCCCGGTTCGTCCCTTCGGCACAGGTCACAGCGCTAGGCGGCCGTCCAGCCGCCGTCCACGGGCAGCGCCGTACCGGTGACGAAGGAGGACCGGTCGCTGCACAGCCACGCCGCGGCCTGGGCGACCTCGACGGGGTCGGCCATGCGCTTCTGGAGGGAGCGCCCGGTGAAGCACTCCTCCAGCGAGGGGGTCTGCGTGAGGATGTCGGTCATCAGCTCGGTCCTGGTGCTGCCCACCACCAGGGAGTTGACCCGTACGCCGTCCGGCGCGTACTCCTGGGCGGCCGCCTTCGTCAGGCCGATCACCGCGTGCTTGGCGGCGACGTAGGAGGCGTTGGCGCCGGTGGCGAGCACTCCGGCCACGCTGGCCGTGTTCACGATGGATCCGCCGCAGCCGGCCGCGAGCATGGCGTGGAGCTGGTGCTGGAGGCAGTTCCACACGCCGCGCAGGTTGACGTCGACGATCTGGTCGAAGACGGCGCCGTCGGTCTCGTGGATGCGCGTTCCGGCCGTGGCCCAGCCCGCGTTGTTGAGGGCGCCGTCGAGCCGTCCGTACTCCGCGACCGCGCGGGCCACCACCTGGGCCACGTCCGCGCACCGGGCGACGTCCCCGGCGACGGCCGTCGCCTGACCGCCCCGCCGGCGGATCTCCTCGGCCAGCGCTTCGAGGTGCCCCTCCCGGCGGGCCGTCACCACCACGGCGGCGCCCTCGGCGGCGAACAGCCGGGCGGCGGCGGCTCCGATGCCGCTCGACGCGCCGGTGATCATGATGACCTTGTTCTCCAGCATGCGTAAGTCGCTCATGACGTTCCTTCGGCAGAGCAGCGGAGGGGCTGACGAGTCGGCGGAATCACGGCGTCCCAGTGGAACCGGTCATGCGTTCTCCTGGAGTCGAGGCGTTCTATCACAACGCCTCGCCCCCTCGGGAGGGGGCGTACACCGCCTACGCCGTCGGGTGCCGTCCGGCTACGTCGATCGGTGCCGCCCTTCTACGCAGCCCGGCGCCGTCCGGGACCCGGCCGCCGGCCCCCGCGGCCCCCGCGCGCGCCGGCCCCTACGCGATGAGGACGGCGGCACGGCGGACGCTGACCCGCACCGACTTCCGGCCGCTCTCGCTCGCGATGGAGGGGATGAGGAGTTCCCACATGGCGACGGTGCGGCGGGGCAGGTCGGAGCGGTTGGTCACCAGGTCGGAGTACAGCTGCATGCCGGTGCACGCGCCGACGACGAATTCCGCGATCTTGACCACGTCCGCGGCGCTGTCGAGCTCCCCCCGCTCGCGGGCCACCAGCAGGCATTCCTCCATGATCCGCTGCCATTCGTGGAACGACCCGGGGTCGTGCAGCCCGGCGCCGGTCTGCTCGACGGCGAGCCGGACGCCCGCGCGCAGGATCTTGTCCACCTGGAGCTGGTGCGACCAGACGAGGGTGAGGTCGACCAGGCGCTGGAGCCCGTCCGAGGCCAGCCTCGGCATGATGGTCTCCGGCTGGGAGTTCATCACCGCCGTGGCCAGGGCTTCCTTGTTGGGGAAGTGGAAGTACACCGCGCCGAGCGTCACTCCCGCGCGCTTCATGATCTCGCGCATGCTGGCGCCGAGGTATCCGCTCTCGTCGAAGACCTCGGCGGCCGCCGAGATGATCGCCTGGCGGGTCTTCACCGCGCGCTCCTGCTTCAACTGCGGCTCCACCATTCGTGCATCCCCTCTCGACAAACAAAGCGAACGCACTTTATTTTACAGTCCGCGCCGATGGCCGACCAGGCCATACATGGCCACTCATACGCACGCCAGAGGGGATTGGCATGCTCACATCGACTGAACTCCCCGCACCTGCACGCAGCGCACTGACCACCACCGTTGCGAAGGAATACGTCCATCGCGCCGCCCTGTCCGACGTCTTCCTCACGGGATGCACTCCGGACGAGCCCGATGCGTTCACGATCGATGCGCAGTGGCCCCGCTGCCACGGCTTCTACGTCTGCGACCGAGGCCTGTACGACCCCATGCTGCTGTGCGAGACCATCCGCCAGACGCTGCCGCTCCTGACCCACACCGCCTACGGGGTGCCGATCGGGCACCAGCTGAGCTGGTCGCGGCTGCGCTACGCGGTCAACCCGCACGCGATGCGCGTCGAGCGCACCCCCGCCGAGCTCCAGCTCCACGTGAACTGCACGAACATCACCTACCGGCGCGGACTGCCGGTGACCCTGTCCATGCACTACGAGGTCACCCGCGGGGAATCCCTGCTGGCCGTGGCCAGCACCGTCTTCCACTGCCACACCCCGGCCGTCTACCAACGGCTGAGGGCAGGGCGGGCGGGGACGCGGGAGTTCTGGGGGCTGCCCGAGCCGACCCCCGGCTTACCCCCCGGACGGTGCGGGCGGGACAGGCCGGACGACGTGGTCCTCTCCCCCACCCCCGATGCGGACCGCTGGCGGCTGCGCGTCGACACCGCGCACCCGGTGCTGTTCGACCACCCCGTCGACCACGTCCCCGGGATGCTGCTCCTGGAGGCGGCGCGGCAGGCCGCCCACGCCAGCGCCCCCGACGGCGGCGCCTGGTGGCCCGCGTCGATGAACGTCACCTTCCGCCGCTACGTCGAGTTCACCAGCCCGTGCTGGATCACCGCCGAGCCGGTCCCGCCGCAGGCCGAGGGCCGCGACAAGGGGCTGCGGGTGACGGCCGCGCAGGACGAGGCACCCGTCTTCGAGGCGAGGGTCGCGGTCGCCCACATCCCCTGAGCGGGCGGCGGCGCCGGCCGGCCGCCGGCGCCCCGGGGGCGGTCGGCGGCCGCGCGCGTCGGCGTCGGTGTCAGCGGACGCGCGGGGGCTCCTGCGCCGCGGCGGCCGTGCGGTAGGTGCGCAGGGCGCGCTCCCAGACGCCGTCCCAGGCGGCGAGACTCCGCAGCTGCGGGGCGAGTTCGGCGGAGAAGGCCGTGCTGGCCTCGACGGGCAGCAGGGAGGGGAGGTTGTCGATGGCGATCAGGTCGAGGGGGTTGCCGCCGGCGCGCAGCGTGCGGACGGGCTCGTCCCAGGTGGTGGTCTCCTCGTAGACCGGCAGGACGTTGCAGTCGGAGGTGACGTCGCAGGTGACGTCGGAGACGAGGGAGAGCCGGCGGGCGGGGTCGTCGAGGTCGGCCTTGGTCAGGAACGGCGGTACGGGCGTGGTGGTCAGGACGGCGTTGACCAGCAGGTCGTGGCCGAGGAGGGCGGGACGGTCCAGGGCGCGGGTCTCGGCGAGGTCCCAGCGGGCGGGCTCCAGTCCGGCCTGGACGAGCGCGTCGCAGGCGCCGCGGCCGCTGCGGCCGAGCGCGCCGACGACGAGGGCGGCGGTGGGGTCCACGGCGTCGGCGCCGGAGGCGAGCAGGGCGTCGAGGGCGGGACGGTCCGTGGGGCGCAGCGGGGCGGCCAGGGCGCCGCGGTGGTGCAGGACGGCGAGGGCGGCGCCGACGTAGCCGGCCCAGTAGCCGAACGCGGCGACGCGGCGGCCGGCTTCGTCGGTGAGGTACTCCATGTCGAGGAGGGCCCCGCCGCCCGCGGCGAAGCGGGAGAGCAGTTCGGCGGCGCCGGCCTGGCCCTTGTAGGCGTGGCCGAAGTAGATGTGGCGGTGGCGCAGGGCGGGGGCGCCGGGTCCGCCGGGGAGTTCCTTGAGGCCGAGGACGTAGGCGTCGGCGGGGGCCTGTTCGTGCCAGGAGCCGGTGGGGGCGGTGGCGCAGCCGGCGGCGGCGTAGTCGGCGAGGGGGAACACGCGCTGGTGCGAGTCCTCGACGGTGATCCGGATGCCGCCTCCCACCAGGCGGGCGGCGTCCTCGGGGGTGAGGGGGGCGCGGCGTTCGGTGGGGCGGGCCTCGTGCCGCATCCAGAGGTGGGTGGTGTCCGACATCGTGCGGGTGTCCTGTCTGAAGGCGTCGGGATGCCGGGCCCCTACGCCTGGTCGCGGTTCAGAAAACAGGAATGCGGGTGTTCGCCGGAGGGCGGTAGGCGGGGGGTCTCGGTGGTGTTTCCAGCCTGCCCTGCGCGGTCCGGCGAAGACGGCGGCGGCGCGGCCGGGGACACACGCGTGACCTGCGCGGCGGTACGCCGCCACGCCGAACCCGAAGCCCCTCGAATTCCCCCTCCCGAGTGATGAGCGGCAGGTGTCGGGGTTGACGCCCGGCCCCGCCCCCCGGGGTCAGTGCTCGGGGGCGGGGGCCAGGAGGGCGTTGGCCTCGGCGTACGGGAGGGCGTCCGCCCCGAAGTCGAAGGTGCCCGACCCGATGATCTCGCGGGCGGCGCGGGAGAGGGCGCCGAGCGCGGCGCGGGAGAGGGCGGAGCCGGTGCTGATCCGGCGTACCCCGAGGGCCCCGAGGTCGGCGACGGTCAGTTTGAGGGCGCCGGTCATCAGGACGTTGACGGGCCGGTCGACGGCGGCGCAGACGGCGCGGATCGCCTCGGCGTCGGGGAGGGCAGGGGCGTAGAGCACGTCGGCTCCGGCGGCCTCGTACGCCTGGAGGCGGCGGATGGTGTCGTCGAGGTCGGGGCGGCCCTGGAAGAAGTTCTCGGCGCGGGCGGTGACGGTGAAGGGGAAGCCGAGCCCCTTGGCCGCCTCGACGGCGGCGGCGACCCGCTCGACGGCCTCCTCGACGGGCCGCAGGGGGTCCTCGTCACGGCCGGTGGAGTCCTCGATCGAGCCGCCCACGAGTCCCGCCCCGGCGGCGAGCCGGATGGTCTCGGCGATGTCCTCGGGCCGCTCGCCGAAGCCGCTCTCCAGGTCGGCGGTGACGGGCAGGCCGGTGGCTTCGACGATCGCGGCGGCGTTGGCGAGGATCTCGGCGCGGCTGACCCGGTTCGCGCCGTCGGGGCGGCCGAGGCTGTGGGCGAGGCCGGCGCCGGTGGTGGCGAGGGCGGCGAAGCCGAAGGAGGCCAGGATCCGGGCGGTGCCGGCGTCCCAGGGGTTGGGGACGACGAAGGGGCGGGGGCCGGCGTGCAGGTCCCGGAAGGCGGTGCCCCGTCGGAGCCGGGCGACGGCGTCGGTGCTGGTGCTGGTGCTGCTGCTCATGCGTGCCTCACAGGTGGACCGGTGCGCCCCGGCGGCGGCGGATCGGTCCAACGTACCGACCACCCGTACGAGTTGCCCGGGCGGCCGGGTGCAGGGGCCGGGGTCAGGCGAGGGCGGTGAGGCCGAGGGCGGCTGTCGAAGCGCCGAAGACCACCACATGGCGGACGTTCTGCAGGATCCAGACCCAGGCGGGGAAGCCCTCTTCGGCGGCCTTGAGCAGGGCGGCCACGTCGATCCGGGCCAGTTCCTCGTCGCCCTTGCGGGCGAAGGCGGCGGTCACGGAGGGCACGGCGGTCAGGTTGCTGTAGAGGATCACGCAGTTGACGAGCAGGACGGCCGACTGGAGGATCCAGGTCGCGGTGGCGGCCCAGGAGCTGCCGGAGAGGTTGAGGCCTGCCGCGACCGCCATCGTCGCGGCGATCGCGACGGGGGCCCAGGTCTCGTGACCTCCGGCGTCGAAGCGCATGCCGTTCTCGGCGAGCACGCCCGGCCGTACGCCCTGGCCGCGCAGCTCCGCCTCGGCGGCCCGCGTGGCGGCGGCGCCGAAGCGGTGGCGCACCAGCGGGATGCTCAGGAAGGCGGTGGCGACCAGCAGGTGCAGCAGGGCGACAAGAGCGTTCATGACCGGGTTCCCCCTCGTACGGCGCCCTGCGGCGCCCTCGGCTTTCACTCAGTGCAAGAGGACTGTAGGCCGGGACTTGAACTAAGTGCAAGTAACCTCCTGAACTTTGTGCAAGACGAGGTTGGCCGCCTATCGTGAGGGCCATGGCACGCGACACACTGACGCAGGAACACATCGTCCTGACCGCGATCGAACTGCTCGACGAGGAGGGTCTCGAAGGGCTGAACATGCGCAGCCTGGGCAAGCGCCTGAACTCGGCGGCGACAGCGGTCTACTGGCACGTCAAGAACAAGGACAACCTGGTCCTGCTCTGCGGCGACCACGTGTGGCACGAGGTCGCGCTGCCCGACCCGGCGGCGGTCGGCTGGCGCGCGGCCGCCACGACGCTCGCCACCGGCCTGCACGCGATGCTCGGCCGGCACCCCTGGCTCGTCCCGGCCTTCGGCACCTACCTCTTCTACGGTCCCGGCAAGGCGCGCTACGACGACCTGTGCCTCGCCGTCTACGAGGAGGCCGGCTTCACGGGCCCCGAGGCGGACCGGGCCGCGGCGACCGTCTTCACCTTCGTCCTCGGCAGCGCCCTGGGCTCCGCCGCGACGGCCTCTCTGAACCGGCGCCTGGGCCGGGACGGGGGCGACCCGGACGAGCTGATCGCGCAGACCATGGCGAAGGCGACGGAGGTCGCGCAGCGCTTCCCGCGTCTACGGGCCCGGCTGGAGGCCCCGGAGTCCCTGGAGTACGCCTCCGGTCCGGAGCGGACCTTCGAGTTCGGTCTCCAGATGCTGCTGGGCGGGCTGGAAGCCGAACTCGCGGGCCGCGGCGCGCGCTGACCGGGCTTCAGGGGTACGGAACTGCTCCAGATTAGGTCAACTCTAGTGTGCTTTGGCGCCTTTGAGTGGGTATTACGATCGCTGCGCGAACCTCAAGGAGTGGGCGAAAGTGAACGGTGTGCATCCGCATACCGCGTACCGCTGGTTCCGTGAGGGCACGTTGCCGGTCCCCGCTGAGCGGGTCGGGCCGCGCACGATCCTGGTGAACATCGAGGCGAACTCGTCACCGGTTGTGACTGGCGGTGTGGGTCTGTATGCCCGCGTCTCCTCCCACGATCAGAAGGCCGACCTGGAACGTCAGACGGCCCGGCTGTCCGAGTGGGCGGCGAAGGCCGGTCACCGGGTGGTGCGGATCGAATCCGAGATCGCCTCGGGTATGAACGGCGGCCGTACGAAGGCCCGTCGTCTGCTGGCCGACCCGGCTGTGACCACCGTGGTGGTGGAGCACAAAGACCGGCTCGGCCGGATGAACGTCGAGCTGGTCGAGGCCGCGCTGTCCGCGACCGGACGCCGCCTGGTCGTCCTGGACGAAGGCGAAGTCGATGACGACCTGGTGCAGGACATCGTGGATGTCCTGACCTCGTTCTGTGCCCGCCTGTACGGGCGCCGCTCCGCGAAGAACCGGGCAATGAAGGCTCTTGAGGCGGCTGCCGCCGATGACTGAGCCGAAGAAGAAGCAGCTCCGCACCATCGACGCGCCGTTCGTCGCCCTCGGTCCGTCCGGTGTCGCGATACGCGACCGCCTCAAGCACCTCACACCCGAGGACGACAAGGTGCTGCGCCTGGTCGGCGAGCACCTCGGCTCCCTGGCATCCCGCGATCTGGCGTCCCGCTGCCGTGACGGCAGCGACCACTCCACCGATACGTGGGCGGCCCGGAAGCAGGGCCTGACCGCCGCCTCGTCGTCGCGGTGGGCCGGGTCGATCACGAAGACCTCCCACGATCAGTGGGCGCTCTCGCGCCGGTGCCAGCTCGCCCACATCCAGAACCTCGAAGCCGGTGTGCGGACCCTGATGCACCGTCTGTCCCTCCCGCTCGGGGAGAAGGGCACCAAGCGCGCTGCGGGCGGCTACCGCTCCAAGGGCGAGTGGTTCCAGAAAACCCGACGCCTGGCAACGCTGGAACACCGCCTCGATGTCGCTCGCGCTGAACGTGAGGCCGCAGTCGTGCACGTCGTGCGCGGTAGCCGGAAGTTGCTCAACACCCGGCACAACCTGTCCGCCGCGCAGCTCACCGAGCCCGAGTGGCGGGAACGGTGGGAAGCCGAGCGCTGGTTCCTCGCCGCCGACGGCGAGTCTGGAAAGCCGTTCGGGAACGAGACCATCCGCGTCACGGCCGCCGGCGAGGTCAGCATCAAGCTGCCCGCGCCGCTCGCGCACCTGGCGAACGCCAAGCACGGCCGGTATGCCCTGGCCTCGAAGACCGCGTTCGCGCACCGGGGCGAGGAGTGGGCCGACCGTGTGGAAGCGAACCGGGCCGTCGCCTACCGCATCCACCTCGACGTGGAACGCGGGCGCTGGTACCTCACCGCGTCCTGGCAACGCCCCGTCGTCCAGACCATGCCGCTGGCCACGGCCCGCGCCAAGGGCGTGATCGGCGTGGACACGAACGCCGACCACTTCGCCGCCTACCGCCTCGACGCCCACGGCAACCCGATCGGCGACCCGCACCGCTTCCCCTACGACCTCAGTGGTTCGGCGAACCACCGCGACGCACAGATCCGGCACGCCATCACCCAAGTCCTGCACTGGGCCAAGTCCTGCGGTGTGGCTGCCATCGCGATCGAGGACCTCGACTTCACCGCCGAGAAGACCCGCGAGAAGCACGGACGCAAGAAGCGCTTCCGGCAGCTCATCTCCGGCATCCCCACCGGCAAACTCAAAACCCGGCTCGTGTCGATGGCCGCCGAGAGCGACATGTCCATCGTGGCCGTGGACCCGGCCTACACCTCGATGTGGGGCGATCAGCACTGGCGCAAGCCGCTGACCGCCCCGCGCCGAAAGATGTCCCGTCACGATGCCGCTGGTATCGCGATCGGGCGACGCGCCCTCGGACACCCGATCCGGCGACGGACGGCACCGCCCCGGCATCACCAGAGTGATGGTGCTGGGCATCGGACCGTCCAGGCCGGACCAGGTGACCGGGAGCGTGAGGAAACCCGCCCACCCGTCACGGAGCGTGCACACGATGCACGCCGCCGACCGGGTCACCAAAAGGGAACGCGGGAGACCAGCGCATCCAAAACCGTTCGGGATGCGCGCAGTGCCGGGCAGTGGGTCCAAGACTCACTGCTGCTCACTGATTAGGAACGGTTCGAGAGCAGGGCGCGCAGGCGGGCGGCGTAGGCGCGGGGGTGGGTGGTGTTGCCGTTGTGCCCGCCGGGGAAGGTCCGTATCCCTTCGCCCAGGAGGTCCGCCAGCCCCATGACGCACCCGTGGTCGAAGACGGTGGCCGGGGTGCTCTCGCCGACGGCCGGGATGATGCGGGTCGCGGTGCGGCGCAGGTCGGCCGGGTCGATGGTGTCCTGGAGGATCGCCAGGACGTCGTGCTCCATGAAGTAGCCGAAGTCGGCCCGGCGCTGCTCGTCCATCGGCTGCGGGGTGAGCCCCGGCTCGGTCTCCTGGCGGGCGGGGTCGATGCCGAGCGACCGGGCGACCTCGGGGAGGGCGGCGGCCAGGCCCGCCGTGCGGTAGAGGTCGCGGAGGTGGGCGAGCTCCGCCTCGTGCCGCAGGCGCTCGGCCTCGGGCAACAGGCGCGGGGCGACGGGCTCGTGGGCGACGAGGGTGGACAGCTGCCCGGGGTGCCGGACGGCCAGGTGCAGGCCGATAACCGCGCCGAGGCTGCACCCGAGCATGAGGGCGGGCTCGTCGGTGACGGCGGCCAGCAGCCGGTGGACGTCCTCGGCGTGCTCGGCGAGCGAGGTGGTCCGGCCGCTCTCCGCCGGCCGGCTGCGGGAGAGGCCGCGCCGGTCGTAGGTCAGGACCGTGAACTCGTCGGTGAGGTGCGGGACGAGGTCCACGGTGCGGTCGGCGTTGCCGTCGCCGCTCTGCGAGACGAGCAACAGCGGTCCGGAGCCCATGAGCTGGTAGTGCAGCGTGGCGCCGGGGACCGTGAGGGTGGACATGAGGCCGGACATGGTGACTCTCCTTCGTACGCTCGGCGCGGGCCCTTCGTCCGCTGCTCTGCGACCAGCCTATTCCATCGAAATCGATCCATCAAGAGTGATGGATCGATTTCGATGAATCAATTGTGATGTAGCGTGGGGCGGGTGGATGGAATCGAACTGTTCCTGCTGGGCCGGGCCCTGATGAAGCTCGGCGAGGAAGCCCTCCCCGAACCCCCGGGCGGCTCCGGACAGTACGCGGGCGGCACCCGCTCGGTCGTCATCGTCGCCGGGGACGTCGCCGCGCACCCGGACACCACCGTCGGCGAGACGGCGCAGCGGACGGGCCTGCCGCAGAGTCAGGTCTCGGGCGCGGTCGCCCGGCTGCGCGAGGCCGGCTCCGTGGTGACGGCGCCCGACCCCGCCGACCGGCGCCGCACCCTGGTCCGCCAGGCGCCCGGGGCCTCCGCGCGCGTGGCCGCCGTACGGGCCGCGGGCGCCTCCAAGGTGGAGGAGGCCCTCGCCCGGGCGCTGGGCGAGGAGGACGCCGGGAGCCTGGCCGAGGTACGGGACGCGCTCGAGGTGCTCGCCCGGCACCTGGCCGTGCGCGGACCGCACTGACGGCCCGGACCGCACCGACGGCCCAGGCGGCCCGGCCGCTCAGGCGGCCCGGCGGCCCGGCGGCTCAGGCCGCTCAGGCCCCCGTGAAGACGGTCAGGTCCTCGATGACCGCCCTGACCACGGCCTCGTGCTGCTCGACCAGGTAGAAGTGCCCGCCGGGGAAGCTGCGGAAGGTGAAGGCCGCGTCCGTCAGCTCCCGCCACCCCATGACCTCGGCCGCGCCCGCCCGCGGGTCGGACTCCCCGCACAGCACGCTCACGGGAGTTCCCAGCACCGGTCCCGGCTCGTAGCGGTAGGTCTCCACGGCCCGGTAGTCGCCGCGCAGCGCCGGCAGGATCAGTTCCCGCATCTCCGGGCTGCCGAGCAGGTCCGGCTCGGTCCCGGCCAGCTCGCTCAGGTGGGCGATCAGGGCCTCGTCGCCCAGGGCGTGGAGGTTCTCCTCGCGCTCGATCAGCGGCGTGCGGCGCCCGGACAGGACGAGGCCGCGCGCCGGCTCGCCCGCCCGTTCCAGCCTGCGCGCCAGCTCGAAGGCGATCAGCGCGCCCATGCTGTGCCCGAACAGCACCAGGGGGCGGCCCTGTTCCCGCCACGGCGCCAACGCCTGCTCCAGGCCCTCGACGAAGGCGGCGAGCGTCGGCGGTACCGGCTCCCCGAACCGCTCCTGGCGGCCCGGGTACTGGACGGTGAGCACCTCGGCGTGCGCGGCCAGGCTCCTGGACAGCTGGAAGTAGAAGGAGGCGTTGCCGCCGGCGTGCGGACAGACGACGAGGACCGGCGCGGCCTGCGGCCGTGGGTGCTCCGGCTGGTGGAAGCGGCGCAGCCAGGGGCTCTGGCGCAGGCCGGCGGGGTCGGGGGCGGGGTGTGCGGTGCGTGCGGTGGTCATCCCTGGTCTCCGGGCTCGTCGGCGAGGAGCAGCTTCTTCTGCGGCTTGCCCATGGCGTTGCGCGGCACGGCCGCGATGAAGCGGACCTCGCGCGGGCGCTTGTGCACCGACAGGTGCGTGGCGACGAACTCGGTCAGTTCGGCGCCCGTCACCCCCTCTGCGACGACGAAGGCGACGATCCGCTGCCCGAGGTCGGCGTCGGGGACGCCGACGACGGCCGCCTCGCTCACCTTGGGGTGGTCGAGGAGGGCGTTCTCGATCTCGCCCGCGCCGATCCGGTAGCCACCGGACTTGATCATGTCGATGGAGGCGCGGCCGACGATGCGGTGCACGCCGTCGTCCGGGTCGACGGCGGCGATGTCGCCCGTACGGAACCAGCCGTCCTCGGTGTACGCGGCCGCGGTGGCCTCCGGGCGGCCCAGGTACCCGGAGAACAGGGTGGGGCCGGTCAGCTGGAGTTCGCCGATCTCCGCGCCCGGCTCGGCGGCGATCCGGGTACGGACGCCGGGGAGCGGGGTGCCGACGGTGCCGGGGCGGACCTCTCCGCCGGCCCGGCCGCTGACGGTGATCAGGGTCTCGGTCATCCCGTACCGCTCGACGGGGCGGTGGCCCGTGAGGCGCTCCAGGTCCCGGAAGACGGGCGCGGGCAGGGCGGCGCTGCCGGAGACCAGCAGGCGGGCCCCGGACAGGGCGATGGCGGACGGCGGTTCGGCGGCGATCCGGGACCAGACGGTCGGCACCCCGAAGTAGAGGCTGCCGCCCGCCGCCGCGTAGGCCTGTGGGGTGGGGCGGCCCGTGTGCACGAGGCGGCTGCCGGTGCGCAGGGCGCCGAGCACGCCGAGGACGAGGCCGTGCACGTGGAAGAGCGGGAGCCCGTGCACGAGGGTGTCCTCGGCGGTCCACTGCCAGGCGTCGGCGAGGGCGTCGAGGTCGGCGGCGAGGGCGTCGGCGGTCAGGAGCACGCCCTTGGGGGGGCCGGTGGTGCCGGAGGTGTACAGGATCAGGGCCGGGTCCTGGGCGGACTGCCGGGTGGGGGTGGCGGGGGTGGCCGGGGTGGGGGCTCGGCGGGTGAAGTCGACCGGGATCTCGGTCGCGCCGGAGTCCCGGAGGATGTGGGCGCGTTCGGCGGGGCCGGCGTCGGGGGGCAGCGGTACGAAGGGCACCCCGGCGAGGAGTCCGCCGACGACGGCGGCGACCGTCTCGAGGGAGGCGGTCGCGGTGACGGCGAAGGCGGGGGCGCCGGCGATGTCGGCGGCCACTGCGCTCGCCGCGCCCAGCAGTTGCTCGTACGAGGCGGTACGGCCGGCGACGCCGATGGCGTCCGCGCGGTCGCCGTACGTCCCGTCCAGGGCGGTCAGCACGCGGCAACTCCCTTTCGGTGGTGGGAGGCCAAGGCTACGCGGGGGGTTTCCGGCCGGGGCTGGGCGGGGGCCGGGCCCGTGCCGGGTGCGGATGGGTGGGAGTGGGGGCGGGGATGGGGCGGGGGTGCCGCTGCGCGGAGCTGCTCCCCGCCCCGCCCTTCCTCCGTTCCCGCCTCAAGCGCCGGCGCGGCTCACAGACCTGGGGCTCCGCCCCAGACCCCGCGCCTCAAACGCCGGCGGGGCCGGATTTGGCGAAGCCGTTTCTGCCGGGACACGGCCGGGGTCCGCCCGTAGGATCGGCCCGGGCGCGACGACCAACCGGCGGGGGACACCTTCATGGAAACGGCACGGTTCGCATCACTGATCGCGGCGACGATCACCATGGGCCTGGTCAGCGGCCTGTTCTACGGCTTCTCGGTGGCCGTCATGCCCGGCCTGCGCGGCACGGGCGACCGGACGGTCGTCGAGGTGATGCAGCGCATCAACGTCGCCATCCTCAACGGCTGGTTCCTGCTCGGCTACCTCGGCGCGCTCGTGTTCACCGGGCTCGCCCTGGCCCTGCACCTCCCGGCCGACGGGCGCGCGGTGCTGCCGCCGCTGATCGGGGCGTTCGTGGCGTACGTCCTGGCGATGGTGGTCACGGGGCGGGTGAACATCCCGCTCAACAACGCCCTGGAGAAGGCCGGCCCGGTGGACCGGATCGCGGATCCGGCGGCGGTGCGCGGTGCGTTCGAGGGGCCGTGGGTCCGGGCCAACGTGTGGCGCACGCTGCTGTGCACGGTGGCGACGGGGCTGCTGGCCTGGGCACTGGTCCTGAACGGCAACCTGCCCGCCTAGTGCTGTGGCCGGGAAGGTTTGCCGGGTCGCGGTGTCCGGTGCGGTACCTCGCAAGGCGGAGGGCCGCCGCGTGTACTGGACGTACTCGGGTGGCCCGACAACGCGGCGAGGTGCCGTGCCGGGCGCCGCGACACGGTGAACCTTTCCGGTCACAGCACTAGCGTCCGGTCCGGCAACCCTCCCCGGCTCGGGGAGGGTTCACCGCGCCCTGCACTTGCACTTTGTTCAAGTCGCCCCTAACGTTCTGCTTGAACAAAGTGCAAGTGACTCGAGGGAGAAGAACCATGTCGCACAACACGCTGGCCGAGTTCGTCGGAGCGGCCGCCGCGAAGGCCGGGGTGCCCGGGGTCGCCGTCGGGGTGTGGGCGGACGGCCGGGAGGTGTTCGCCTGCCACGGGGTGACCAGCGTGGACAACCCGCTGCCCGTGGACCGGGACACGATGTTCACCCTCGGCTCGGTCACCAAGACCGTCACGGCGACCGCCCTGATGCGGCTGGTCGCCGACGGGCGGGTGGACCTCGACGCGCCGGTACGCCGCTACGTGCCCGAGCTCGTGCTCCCCGACGAGGGGGCCGCCGCCGGGATCACCGTACTGAACCTGCTCAACCACACCGCCGGGCTGGACTGGAACCTCGTCGCCGACACCGGCGCCGGCGACGACGCCCTGGCCGCCTTCGTGGCGGGGATGGCCGGACTGCCGATGATCGGGGAGCCCGGCGCCCGGGCCTCGTACAGCCAGGCCGGCTTCAACCTGGCCGGGCGGATCCTGGAGAACGTCACCGGTCTGACGTACGAGCGGGCCGTCGCCTCGCTCGTCCTCGCACCGCTCGGGCTCACGAACAGCGTGTTCGGGCCCGCCGAGGCCATCACCCGGCGCTTCTCCGTGGGGCACGACACCGGCAAGGACGGCGTCCTGACCGTGGCCCGGGAATGGGCGGGCAGCCGCGCGAACAACCCCGGCGGGGGCCTTGCCTCCTCGGTGGCGGACCAGCTGCGCTGGGCCCGCTTCCACCTCGGCGACGGGCGCGCGGAGGGCGGCGAACGCCTGCTGCCGGCCGGGCTCCTGGAGCGGATGAAGGAGCCGACGGTCCAACTGCGCGGCAGCTCGCTCGGCGACGCCTTCGGCGTCTGCTGGTTCCTGCGCGACGTGGACGGGGTGCGCACGGTCGGGCACGGCGGTTCCGGCATCGGCCAGTTCGCCGAGCTGCTGACCGTGCCCGAGCGGGACTTCGCCGTCGTCGTGATGTCCAACGCCGGGCCCGACAGCGGGCTGCTCCTCAACCGGGCCGTCGTCCGCTGGGCCCTGGAGCACTACCTCGGCGTGGTGGACGCGGACCCGGAGCCGCTGCCGTACGACCACGGGCGGGCCCTGGAGGCCGCCGGGGACTACGAGGTCGACGCCATGACGGTCACCATCGCCACCGACGGCCAGGCGCTGACCCTGGGCGTCGTCATCAAGCCGGAGGTCCGCGCGGCGTCCGGCACCGAGCTGCCGCCGGACCTCGCGCCGGCCCCCCTGGGCCTGCTGCCCGGGGACGGCGACGAGTACATCGTGACCGGCGGCGGCCTGGCCGGACAGCGCGGGTTCTTCACCCGCGACGCGGCCGGCGCGATCATCGGGGCCGACCTCGCGGGGCGGCTCTTCACCCGGGTCCGGGCGGAGCGGGGAACGCCCCTCGACCTCAAGTGAAGCCGAGCTCCTACGTTCTCCTCAGGGCCGCGGGAACGACCGGCGGCGCCCGTCGACCCGGAGGAGGAGCTGCGGCGTCCGGCCTAGTGGGAGGGCGTACGAGCGGTCGTGCGGCCGTGCAGGAGCAGCGCGCGGGACAGGGCGGTGAGGGCGGCCGTGCAGAGCACGGTGCGCAGGATGTTGGTGGCGACCCAGGTGCCCTTGAAGCGGTCCACGACGGAGAGGTCGGTGAGCTGCTCCACGGCCCCGCCGGCGGCGAGCTCGTTGTTCAGCGGGATGTTGACGGTGAAGGTGACGACGAGGACGACGAGGTAGGCGGCGGCCGCGGCCGCGGTCCACAGGGCGGTGGCGCGGCGGCCCCGGCGGAACTCCAGGACGGCGGCGGTGGCGGGGGCGAGCAGGGCGACGAGGAAGGCGCTGCCGAAGAGGGCGTTGCCGTCGATGGCGGAGTTGAAGGCGCGCATGGCGGTGACGTAGGTGCGGTCGTCGCCGGTGTCGGCGAGGCCGGGCATGACGGAGACGTCGAAGGCGAAGAAGAGGCCTGCCATCAGGCCCACGAGGACGGTGGAGAGGGTGAGCAGGACGGTGGTCGGTCCGGTGGCGGTGGCGGCGGCCGTGTCGCTGGGTCTGGGGGCCTGGTTCGGGGTCATGTGACGCGTCCTCGTCTGGTGTCAGGGGTCGGCGCATTCCCCGCCGTGCGGTGCGGGCAGCCGATCCTGGCATCCAACTGGGCCTGGAGTCACGGGTTTTCGGACGTGGCGCGAATGAATCAGCGGGGCGGACGGGACTGGCCCGGTTCGGGCCACCTGCGGCAGAGCAGGGCGTAGAGGGCCGCGCTCACGGCGAAGGAGACGGGCAGGCTGAGGTCGAAGCCGCCGGTGGTGCGGGTCAGCGGGCCCGTGTAGAGGGGGTTGTCGACCCACAGGGCCCCCGTGACGGCTCCGGCGGTGAAGGCGGCCAGCGCGCGGAGGTTGACCCCGCGGGTGTACCAGTAGAGCCCTCCCCCGCCGACGGTGAAGGCCCGCAGGTCCTGGGGCCGGTAGTCGCCCCGGTGGAGGCGGTGGCCGACCAGGAGGACGGCGGCCCAGGGGGCGACGACGGTCAGCAGCAGCGTCACGAAGGCGCCCATGGAGTCCATGGCGTCGTAGACCACCGCGCCCAGGTACAGCACGACGAGGGCCAGGGCGGCGACCGCGGCGGTGACGGCGGAGCGCGAGGCGCGCCAGAAGACGGAGTTCGCCGACAGGCCGGCCGCGTACAGGCACAGGGCTCCCTGCGGGACGGTGCCGGCGAAGCCGAAGAGGACCACGACGACGGCGAACCAGCCGGGCACCGCGTCGGTGAGTCCTTGCAGCCAGGGGGCCTGCGGGCCGGCGAGCAGGGTGCTGACGTAGGCGCCCGTGCCCAGGGCGGCGACGCTGCTGAGGAACATCGCCGTGCCCGAGTACCAGACCAGCTTCCGCGGCGGGGTCGCGGAGGGCATGTAGCGGGTGTAGTCGCCCTGGAAGGCGGCGTACGAGAGGGGGACCGTCGCGGAGGCGGTCGCCGCGAGCAGCCAGGTCTGGAGCGGGCTGCCGAGGGCGAGGTCGCCGCCCGCGTACCCGGCGTCGAAGCGGGGCCACAGGACGAGGACCGTGCCGGCCAGCACCACGGCGCCGAGGACCGCGGTGACGCGGTAGGTGCGGACCAGGACGGTGTGCCCGCGCACCGCGACGAGGGCCACCACGGCGGCGGTGACGGCCATGGCCGCGGTGAGCGCGCCGGGGCCCTGGGGGGTGCCCAGCAGCCGGTGGGCGGCGACCATGACGGCGCTGCCGCCGGTCCACACCGCGATGGAGAAGAAGCCGAGCGCGGTGACGATCGTGATGAGGTTGCCGACGACCCGCCCGCGCACCCCGAAGTGGGCGCCGGACGACATGGGGTCGTTGGTTCCGGTGCGGGCGCCGAAGCGGGCGAGGGGGGCCAGCAGGACGGTGCCGACGGCGACCCCGGCCAGGATGGCGCCGACCGAGGCCCACCAGCCCAGGCCGAAGACGACGGGCAGGGCGCCCAGGACCACGGTGCCGAAGGAGAACTGGGCCGAGGGCCAGATCCATCCGAAGTCCGCGGGCCGGGAGGTGCGCTCGGCCTCGGGGACCGGTTCGATGCCGTCGACGGCGGGGTGCGGCGGGCGGTGCGGGGCGTCGGCCGCCGCGCCCTTGTGGAGGAGGCTCATACCCCGGCCTCGTCGTCGTCCGCGTGCGGGAGGGCGTCGACGATGCGCAGGGAGCCGCAGGCCGGGCCGGAGGTGCGTTCCCCGCTGGTCAGGTCGAACGTGGCCTGGTGCAGCGGGCACCTGACGCGCAGCCGGCCCCCGTCGAGGTGGGCGAACTTCAGCTTGCCCTGCCGGTGCGGGCACCGGGCGGCGGCCAGGACCTTGCGGCCGGCGAGCTCGATGAGCACGAGGTCCTCGCTGACCTCCCGGATCGATCCGTCGGAGGCCATCAGGTCACTCTCCGGGCCCGGGTGATGGCCGACTCGGTGGCGGTGCCCACGATGTCGCTGGCCAGCCGGACGCCGGCCCAGATCTTCGCCAGGTCGGGCTCCTCCAGCGACCGGATCGCGGTCTTCATGTGGGTGCTGTGGTAGGCGTCGATGTAGAGGTGCTCGGTGTAGTAGGCGTCCTTGCTGATGCCGAGGCGCTTGGCGGCGCGGGCGAAGCTCTGGAACCCGTACAGGACGCTGGACTCGAAGTAGGCGTAGGCGCCCAGGAAGTACTGGGGCGAGGGGGCGCGGCTGGCCAGCCAGTGGAACATGTTGACGTAGGCGTAGATCTCGGGCGGGGTGGCGTCGAGGTAGGAGTCCGGGTCGGTGCTCATGCCCAGCTCGTCGAGGAGGTCGCGGTAGAGCTGGGAGTGGGACTTCTCGTCGTTGCCGCAGCCCAGTTCGTCGATCAGGACGCGGAAGACGGCCATGCCGGAGCGGTAGGGCAGGCGGGGCACGACCGGCAGGAGCGATTCGGACTCGGTCAGCCCGTCGAGGGCGAACTCCGCCACCAGGGACCTGAACTGGGCGGGGCCGGCCTCGTTCGCCAGGAAGCGGTGGTTGTCGGAGAGCTCCGCCTCCTCGGCGGCCAGGAAGTCCTTCAGCGCGTCCAGGAGCTCGTGGGCGGAGGCGAAGGCGGGGGCGGAGGCCTCGTGGTCGCGGGCGAGGGGGACGATCCACCGCTCCTCGTGGCCGACCATGGCCGCGTAGCGTCCGACGTCGGGAACCTGCTGGTAGAGGCCGTACAGCTCCTTGTGGGAGGTGGCCCGGTGCAGCCGGGCGGCGACCACGGCCGGGTTCATCGCAGGGCCTCGTGGACCTCGGGGGTGGAGATGATGCCGCGGTGGTGGAGTTCCTTCTTCACCCAGCGGTACCAGTCGTCCTTGAACACCCCGTATTTCTCGCAGGTCGCGTCGACCTCGGCCTGGCGTTCGCGGGTGGGGTCGACGAGGATCGCGTTGCACAGGGCGGGTTCGAGGTTGGCGAGGGGGCCGATGAAGCCGTCGATGCCGGTGGCGGCGGAGATGAGGTTCTCCCAGCCCTCGAAGACGGGTACGCCGGTCGCCGCCTCGGCGGTCTTGCGGGTGAAGGCCGCGTCGCCGCTGGACTCCTTGATGCCGACGATGCCGGGTATCCGGCACAGGGTCAGCAGGGTGTCGTACTCGATGCGGTTGCCCGAGAGGGCTTCCTCGTTGTAGAGGAAGATCGGGACGTCGGTGGCGGCGCGCAGCGCGCGGTAGTGCTCGACGATGCCGTCCTGGGTGACGTCGTCGCCGAAGGGGGTGGTGACCACCACCGCGTCGACGCCGAGTTCGGCGGCGCGCAGCGCGCGGGCGACGACCTGTGCGGTCTCGGGGAGCTGGATCCCGGCGAGGACGGGCAGGCCGCCGCTGTGGCGGACGGTGTGGGTGACGACGTCCGTCCACTGGCGTTCGTCGAGTTTCCAGCCCTCGCCGGAGGTCAGGGCCGGCATCAGGGCGGTGACCTCGCCGCGGACGTGCTCGATGAGGCGGCTGACGCTTGCCCCGTCGACGCTCTGGTCCTCGTTGAGGGGGGTGATCAGGGGGACGATGGTGCCGGAGTACCTGGGGTGCGTGGAATGCGTGGAAGACATGGCCGGACTCCTCACAGCGTGTGGGACGCGACGGTCAGGACCAGGGAGTCCTGGTAGAGCTGTTCGAGACTGCCGGGGAAGAGGTCCTCGGCGTCGGCGGCCGGGACGGTGGCGACGGGGAGGTCGGCGCGGCCGGTCAGGCGGGGGCTCGCCGTGTACAGCACCCCGGAGTGGGAGAGGACCTGGCCGAGCAGGAGGCGTTCGTGGCTGGGCAGGCCGGCCAGTTCGGGGGTGGTGAAGGCGCGGCGGGTGTCTTCCTCGGTGTAGCCGACCCGGGCGATGGTCATGTCGGTGTGCAGGGTGTCCATGAACGGGTAGTAGGCGTCCTGGACCTCCCTGCCGTAGCCCCACACGAGGTCGTCGCAGCGGCCCACCTGTTCCCAGCTCATGGTGACGCGGCCGTTGATCCGGCTGGTGAAGAACTGCTTGCACGCCCGCCGGACGGCCTGGTCCGAACTGTGCATGCCCATGAAGACGGTGGCGTCCATGAAGACGCGCGACGGGTCAGCGGGCATAGCGCTCGAGCACCTTCCGCATGCGGTCCATGGCCCCGGCGAAGACCTCGGGGTTGCGGGCCAGTGCCAGGCGGACGTACCGCTCGCCGCGGGCGGGGGTGTCCCAGTAGAAGAAGGTGCCGGGCAGGACGTAGACCTCCTCGTCGAAGAGGGCGGCCTGGAGGGCGGTGGCGGTGAGGTTCTCGTCGAGGATCTCGAACCAGGCCACGGAGGTGTGCACCACCGGCTCCTGGAAGGCGAGGACGGTGCCGGCCATGGCCTCGCGGGCCGCGGCGCCGTTGGTGGTGATGATCTCGCGGACGGAGGAGAAGTCGTCGGTGATGGAGTCCTCGACGTACTGGGTGACCATGTTCAGGACGAACGGCGAGACGTTCAGCAGGACGCTGGTGTGGAGGTTGTAGACCTCCTCGTGGATGTCCCGGCTGGCGGTGATCATGGCGCACTTGGCGTCCTGGATCGGCCAGGTCTTGCCGGTGTCCTCCATCACCATGTAGGTGACGCCCGACTCCTCCAGCAGCTCGTAGATGTCGACCCGGCCGATCTCGGGGTCGCACAGCGCGAAGGAGGCGAAGCAGAAGTCCATGACCAGGACCTTGTCGTGGTCGACGCAGTAGCGGACCACCTCGCGGAAGCCCTCCAGCTTCTGCGCGAGCAGGGTGAAGCCGGTGGGGTTGTTGGGGTCGACGAGGTAGATCGCGTCGGCCGTGACGTTCTCCACGAGCCGGTCGTAGATCGTGGCCGTCTCGTGCAGCGCCTGTTCGGGCAGGGGGGCTATGGGCACCTGCATGTTGCGCAGCAGGTCGACGAGGTTGTCGAAGCAGGGTTCGACGAGGGCGACGGACATCTCGCGCTTCTTGAGGTACATGCCGGCGACCATGGTGGCGACGCTGGCGGAGTACGACAGCAGGGTGCGGCCCATCGCGCGGGCGGTGGGCTGGCGGTGCAGCCGGAAGAAGGCGTCCAGGAACGTGGTCTCGAAGTGGGCCTGCTGCTTGGTCTCCGACTCGTGCCACAGCTCGGGGAGCCGGGCCACGATCTGGTCCTGGGTGGGGGACTGGCGCTGGTGGGTGTGCGCGTCGGCGAGGTTGTAGCGGGTCTTCAGCGCCTCGATCTCGTGCTGGGTGAGGTCGACGAACGTGCTGACGTCCGCCTTCGTGGCAGCGCTCGCGGTGGCCGCGTTCTCCGGCATGAGAATTCTCCGTCCATGGGCTGGAAATTGCCTTTCAGAACACTGGAGAAACACTACAGAAATCGCACGGCTACACGGATCACGCACGTGTCACGAACTCAATAATCACCGTAATGCTTTTACCTCGGAGCAGGGCGGAAAATAATCACCGCAATGTTTTGTGTGGCACAAAAAAAGTGGCCGGTAATCCCGTGGTGCGGGGATTACCGGCCACCTCTCGGCGGAGCTCGGTCGGTCTGGCTCAATTCACCCGGTGGCGGCCTTCAGAAGGATTTCCTCGTAGATCTTCGGGTCGTCGAATTCGATCACCGGGAATCCGACGCCGTAGGCGCCTTCCCAGCGGACCTCGATGCCGGGGTTGGGGTGGTCGCTGCCGTCGGGCAGGAAGAGGTGCGGGCTGCAGTTGACCCGTTCCGTACGGGCGACGGCGGCCTGGTCGGAGAGGGTCCGGCGGGCCCGGCCGTCGTCCAGGGCGCTCGCGAGCGCCGCGACGTCGACCACCCCGGTCTCCGCGGCGACGTCCAGGATGACCTTGCGGTTGCTCACCGACCGCGACTCCGCCCAGAACGCCCTGCGCAGGCCCAGGTCGAGCTGTTCGGAGGCGGCGAGGGACTGCTCCTTGACGGCCTGGACCGCTTCGAGCGCCGGCAGCATCGTGGAGGGGTAGAGCCAGTCCTTGGCCTGCCACAGCTGCCAGCCGGCCGCCGGGGCCAGGCTGGCCATCCGGCCCACCTCGCTGTCGGTGCCGGGGCGGGGGCTGGGCGCGTCGTTGAGCAGTTCCAGGGGGAAGGCCCGCAGGTCGAAGCTGACCTGGTTCTCCAGCCCGAGGCGGGCGCGGGTGGTGTGCAGGCGGTGGATGCCGATGTGCGCGAAGGAACACCAGATGTCCGAGAAGACGACGATGACGCCGGGGGGCGGGGTCAGGGATGCATCGTTCAACGGGGGCTCCGATTCTCGTGGGGCGTGGGGCGGGCGGGGTGCGTACGGCGCCTCAGGCGCTCGGCACTCCGTGGGCGTCCAGGGCGGCTTCGAGGTCGATGTCCGCGCCGGGAAGCCAGGCGGGCAGGGAGGGGATGCGGGCCATGGCCTCCATCAGGGAGGTGACCATGCGGCCCTCGACCGTGGGCCCGTGCGCGGACAGCAGCCGGGCGGCGGAGAGCGAGGCCACGCCCTGGACGGTCCGGTGGAATTTCACGGGATCCACGAGGGCGGTCCACGGGGCTATGGCCCGGTTCAGGACGTCGAATCCTTCGAAGAATTCCCGAAAGTCGGCTTCACCGAAGTGCTGGACGGTTTCGCCCAGTACGGTACCGAAACTGTCCGAGCTGAAAAGCGTACCGTCGGTGTGGTCGAACACCGCCAGAGTTCCGGGGGAATCGAAGGTGGGCGGCCGGTGGAAGCTGAGAATCCGGTCACCGGTCGACAGCCGGCTCCCGGGGTTGACCGTCACCGCCCGGTCGGCGGGTATGTCGAATTCCTCGGAGAGGCGGGTGAGCGATATCCCGTTCGTGACGAGCTTCGCGTGCGGAGCGCGGTCGAGTATCCGGGTGAGGCTTCCGGTGTGGTCGCGGTCGTCGTGGGTGACGACGACCCACCGCAGGTCCCCGGGGTCGACCAGGGACCACAGGGCCTCTTCGAAGGCCTCCCGGTCGACGGGCATCCCCGTGTCCACCAGCACCGGCTGTTCGCCCCGCAGCAGATAGGCGTTGACCGGCTGCCGGCCGAGGTCGGGTATGGGCAGTTCGGAGGGCAGGACGTGCAGTTCCGGTCCCGCCGTGTAGGTCTTCAGCACCGTCAGCAGCCTTTCCTGTAGAGGTCGAGGGCGAGGTCGGGGGCTCGGCCGAGGGCGCGGTCAGACGAGCTGGATGGCCAGCGATCCGGCGAGCAGCAGGCCCAGTCCCGACAGCCGGGGCGCCGTCAGCAGCCGGGTCGGCAGCCGGAACATGCCCCGGTGGTCGATCAGGGCGGAGGTGAGCTGCTGGCCGGTCACGGTCAGTCCGACGGTCACCGCGGCGCCGATCTCCGGGATGAGCAGGAAGGTGCCGGTGACGTAGCCCGCCGCGCAGGCTCCGCCGAGCCAGCCCCACCAGGGCATGGCCTTCAGCGGGGTCAGCTGCGGCTTGGGGGTCCGGCCCGTCAGGCGCAGCACCAGCAGGACGACGGCGATGGTGAGGGTGGCGACCGTGAAGCTGAACGCGGCCACCGTGATCGGGGCGCCCAGGCCGTGGCGGAGCTTGGCGTTGACCGCGCCCTGGACGGGCAGGACGCCGCCCGCGACGATCCCCAGCGCGACCCAGCCGGCCCGGCCGGCGCCGGACATCGCCGGGGCTCCGGGCGGGGCGGAGGCCTTCTGGCCCTTGATGATCACGATGATGCCGGCGAGGACGGCGACGGCGCCCAGCGCGATGCCGGGGCTGAGGCCCTTCTTCTCCAGGCCGAAGAAGCCGCCGAGGTCGAGGACCAGGGAGGAGAACATCTGCCCGGTCACGAACAGCCCGACGGAGGCCAGGGCGCCCAGCCGCGGGAAGAGCAGGATGCCGCTGGTGATGTAGAGGGGGCTGGCCAGGCCGCCCAGCAGGTGCCACCACTCGACGTCGGGGAGTTTGCCCAATGCGCCGAGCGAGCCGGTCACCGCCGCAATGACCAGCAGCAGGCCGGTGGCCACGCTCAGCTGGACGGTGGAGGCGCCGTAGGGGGTGCCCACGGCCTTGTTGAGCTGAAGGTTCACCGACGCCTGGACGGCCAGGAGGCACCCGACCAGGAGTGCTGCCGCCAGCAGCGCAGCGTTCATCGCGTTCTCCCACCCTTCAAACGGACAGTCATCCCACTTAAGATAACCCCAAGCGTCCTAAGTGGACAAGCCGTCCACTTGATGTCGGGAAAGTAGGGTGACCCTCATGAACCACGGCGCCGAAAACCCCGCACCGCCCGTCGTCCTGCGAGGTGATCTGCAGGCCGCTCCCCGGCCCCGGCAGCGCGCCGACGCGGTGCGCAACCGCGCCCAGATCCTCTCCGCCGCCGAACAGCTCTTCGCCGCGCAGGACCCGCGCGCCGTCACCATGGACCAGATCGCCAAGGCGGCGGGCGTCGGCCGCGCGACCCTCTACCGCTGCTTCCCCGACCCGCCCGCCGTGGCCACCGCCCTGCTGGACGAGCACGAGAAGCGCCTGCAGGGCCAGATGATCTACGGCCCCCCGCCCCTGGGGCCCGGTGCGCCGCCCGCCGAACGGCTGGCCGCCTTCTACATGGCCTCACTGGGACTGCTGGAGCAGCACCTGCCGCTCGCCCTGGGCGCGGAGACCGGGCGCGCCCGCTACGTCACCGGTGCGTACGGCTTCTGGCGCCTGCACGTACGCACCCTCCTCGCGGCCGGCGGCGCCCACGACCCGGACGCGCTCGCCGACATCGCCCTGGGCCCCCTGGCCCCCGAGCTGTACCACCACCAGCGCCAGACCCTGGGCATCCCGCAGGAACGCATCGCGGCGGCCCTGTCCCTGCTGGCCCGCAACCTCCTGGACCCGGCCCGGAACTGATCGGACGTGGCCGGAAGGAACGGCCTAGACCCCCATGGCGTGCAGCGGTACGCCCAGGAGGGGGAGGAGGAGGTCCCAGATGCGTTCCAGGCGCAGTTGGGCCGCGCCGTCCAGGGAGCCGGCTTCGCCGAGCCAGGGTTCGTCGGCGGGCAGGCGGGGGCGGCGCATGGCCAGTTCGACCCCGCTGACCACGTAGCTGACCAGCGCGGCCAGTGCGGTGGGGTCCGCGCCCGGGCGCAGGAAGCCCTCGTCGCCCACCGCCCGTGACAGCCGTGCGACCTCGCGGCGCCAGGGACACTCCTGCTCGGCGGCCGCTTGCGGTTTCAGTTCCCGCGACAGGCGTTCGCCGGCGCGCACCACCTCGTCGCTCTCGAAGAGGCTGATCAGGGTGTGGGTGACGGCCATCAGCTTGCACACGGCGCCCGACTGCTCGTTCGCCGCCGTCTCGACGGCCGTGCGGGTCACCCTGCGGGACATCTGCCGGACGGCTTCGGCCAGGTCGGCCTTCGTCCCGAAGTGGAACACCACGGCGCCCGTCGTCACCTCGGCGCGCGCGCCGATCCGGCTCAGCGACGTCCGCTCGTAGCCGTCCTCGTCGAACTCACCGGCCGCCGCCCTCAGGATGATCTGTCTCGTCCGTGCGGCTCGCTGCTGAATCGCCACTGATACTCCCCGTGAGTCCCCCGGCCGCCACAGGCTCCGGGAGGTCAACTGGCCATGAAGTACACTGAGTTGAACGTTCCAGTACACCAGAGCATAGACCACGCCAGTGAACTCCTCCGTCTAACGGATTGGACGAGACACGCAGTGGACATCGAACAGCTCGCACAATCGCTCGCGCGCAACCTCCGGCACTGGCGCACGCTGCGCGGACTGACCCTCGACGGGCTGGCCGCCCGGGCCGGGCTCAGCCGGGGCATGGTGATCCAGGTCGAGCAGGCGCGCACCAATCCCAGCCTGGAGACCATGGTCAGACTCGCGGACGCGCTCAGCATCGACATGACGGCCCTGCTCGACTGCGACCACGCGCCGCGCGTGCGGGTCACCTCCCGGGAGCGGGCCGTGCGCGTGTGGTCGACGGACGCCGGGAGCTCCAGCACGCTCCTGACGGGGCGCTGCGACCAGGGCGCCTTCGAGCTGTGGCTCTGGCGCATCGAGCCCGGTGACGTGAGCACCTCCACCCCCCACCCCCCTGGAACCACCGAGCTCCTCCACGTCACAGCGGGTGAACTGACGCTCGTCGTCGACGGGGAGAGCCATCCCGTGCCGGCCGGGTGCTCGGCGGCGGTGACCGCCGACGTCCCGCACGGGTACCGCAACGACGGCGGCGTCACCGTCGAGATGACGATGGCCGCCTACGTCCCCCACGCCGCGGCTCCCTGACCCGGGCCGCCCCGGCGGGGGGACACGCGCGCGTGCGTCAGACGAGGCCCTGGGCCAGCATGGCGTCGGCGACGCGTTCGAAGCCGGCGATGTTGGCGCCCGTCACGTAGTCGCCGGGGGCGCCGTAGCGTTCCGCCGTCTCGTACGCGGTGTCGTGGATGCGGCGCATGACCTGCGCGAGCTCCTCCTCGACGCGGGCGAAGGGCCACGAGGTGCGGGCGGCGTTCTGGCTCATCTCCAGGGCGCTGGTCGCCACTCCGCCCGCGTTGGCCGCCTTGGCCGGGCCGAAGGCGACGCCGGCTTCGCGCAGGACCCGTACGGCGCCCGGGGTGGTGGGCATGTTGGCGCCTTCGGAGACCGCCTTGACGCCGGCGCGCACCAGGGTCAGCGCGTCCGCCTCGGTCAGCTCGTTCTGGGTGGCGGAGGGCAGGGCGACGTCGGTGGGGACGTCCCACACGCTGCCGCCGGTGACGTAGCGGGCGGAGCCGCCGCGCCGCTCGGCGTACTCGCTGACGCGGCCGCGCTCGACCTCCTTGATCTGCTTGAGCAGTGCGAGGTCGAGACCCTTCTCGTCGACGACGTAGCCGCCGGAGTCGGACACGGTCAGTACGTGCGCGCCGAGCGCCTGCGCCTTCTCCACCGTGTACAGGGCGACGTTGCCGGATCCGGAGACGGTGACCTGCTGTCCGGCCAGGTCCTCCCCGCGCTTCTTCAGCATCTCGGAGGTGAAGAGGACGTTGCCGTAGCCGGTGGCCTCGGTGCGGGCGTGCGAGCCGCCCCAGCCGGTGCCCTTGCCGGTGAGGACGCCGGCCTCCCAGCGGTTGGTGATGCGCCGGTACTGGCCGAAGAGGTAGCCGATCTCGCGCCCGCCGACGCCGATGTCGCCGGCCGGGACGTCGGTGTGCTCGCCCAGGTGGCGGTACAGCTCGGTCATGAAGGACTGGCAGAAGCGCATGACCTCGGCGTCCGAGCGTCCGCGCGGGTCGAAGTCGCTGCCGCCCTTGCCGCCGCCGATGCCGAGCCCCGTCAGGGCGTTCTTGAAGATCTGCTCGAAGCCCAGGAACTTCACGATGCCGAGGTTCACCGACGGGTGGAAGCGCAGGCCGCCCTTGTACGGGCCGAGCGCGCTGTTGAACTCCACCCGGAAGCCGCGGTTGACCTGGACGGCGCCGCGGTCGTCCGTCCACGGCACCCGGAAGATGATCTGCCGCTCCGGCTCGGCGATCCGCTCCGCCACCTTGGCCTCGCGCAGCTCGGGGCGGGCCGCGAAGACCGGGGCGAGGGTTTCGATGACCTCGCGCACGGCCTGGTGGAACTCGGGCTCACCGGGGTTGCGGCGCTGGATGTCCTCCTCCAGCGTGGCGAGCCAGGAGGCCGTGGTGGGGTCAGTGCGGGGTGTCGACGGCATCGTCGGCTACCTCTTCCTCTTCTGCGGGTGCGGCTGCGGCGGTCGCTTCTGCGTCATGCGCCGGGTTGTTCAGCGCGGTCGGCGGCCCACCGGGTGTGGAAGGCCCCTTCGCGGTCGGTGCGCCGGTAGGTGTGGGCACCGAAGTAGTCCCGCTGGCCCTGGATGAGGGCGGCGGGCAGTCGCTCGGCCCTGAGCGAGTCGTAGTAGGCGAGGGCGGCGCCGAAGCCGGGTACGGGGACGCCGGCGCGGGCGGCTGCGGCGACCACGGTGCGCCAGGCGGACTGGGCCTCGCCCAGCTCCCGGCCGAACCGCTCGTCCGCCGGCAGGCCGGGCAGGTCCGGGTCGGCCCGGTAGGCCTCGGTGATCCGGTCGAGGAAGGCGGCCCGCACGATGGAGCCGGCCCGCCAGATCGCGGCGACGGCGCCGAGGTCGAGGTCCCAGCCGTACTCCTCGCCGGCCGCGCGCATCATGTCCCAGCCCTGGGCGTAGGCGGCCACCTTGGAGGCGTACAGGGCCTGTTCGACCTGTACGGCGAAACGTGCCGCGTCCTCGGGGTGCAGCTCGGTGCGCCCGGGGCCCGGCAGGGAGCGGGCGGCCTCGCGCAGCGCGGTGTGGCCGGACACGGTGCGGGCGAAGACCGCCTCGGCGATGCCGGAGACGGGCACGCCCAGGTCGAGGGCGGTCTGTACGGTCCAGCGGCCGGTGCCCTTCTGGCCCGCGCGGTCCTCGACGACGTCGACGAAGGGGCGTCCGGTGGCGGCGTCGGTGTGGGCGAGGACCTCCGCGGTGATCTCCATCAGGTAGGAGTCGAGGCGGCCCTTGTTCCAGGTGCGGAAGGTCTCGGCGATCTCGGCGGGTTCGAAGCCGGCGACGCCGCGCAGCAGGTCGTAGGCCTCGGCGATGAGCTGCATGTCGGCGTACTCGATGCCGTTGTGCACCATCTTGACGAAGTGTCCGGCGCCGTCGGGGCCGATGTGGGCGACGGTCGGGGTGCCGTCGGGGGCCTTGGCGGCGATGGTCTCCAGGACGGGGGCCAGCGCCGCGTACGCCTCCTTCGAGCCGCCGGGCATCAGGCTCGGTCCGTGCAGGGCGCCCTCCTCGCCGCCGGAGACGCCGGCGCCGACGAAGTGGATGCCGAGGGCGCGCAGGGCGGCTTCGCGGCGGCGGGTGTCGGCGAAGTGGGCGTTGCCGCCGTCGACGAGGACGTCGCCGGGCTCCAGCAGCGGGGTGAGCTCGTCGATGACGGCGTCGGTGGGGGCCCCGGCCTGCACCATGATCACGAGGCGGCGGGGGCGGGCGAGCGCGGCCACCAGTTCGCGGGCGCTGCGGGCGGGGACGAAGTCGCCCTCGGCGCCGAACTCCTCCAGCAGGGCGTCGGTGCGGGCCGGCGTGCGGTTGTGGACGGCGACGGTGAAACCGTTGCGGGCCAGGTTGCGGGCGAGGTTGCGGCCCATCACGGCGAGGCCGGTGACGCCGATGTGCGCGGGGGCGGGCATTGCTCCGTCAACTCCTGGGCTCGGGGGCTCGGGGAGGGCCGCGCGGCGCCGGCCGGGGGGTGTGCGCGCCGCAGCCTGAGGGGCCGGGCGCGGTGGTCGCGCGGCGGGCGTACGGGTTTGCGCGCGGCTTTCGGAATGGTTCCCCGGGACGCCCACCGCCCGGTCACCGCCGGGCAACCGCCGGCGCCGCCCGGCGGGGCCCGGGCTCAGCCCGCCGGGGCGGACGGGGCCGCGACGGTGATGGCGGTGACGATGAGCCCGTCGCGCACCAGCCAGCTGCCGTTGAAGGAGTCCAGCCGCACTCCGCCGACGACCGGTCCCGGCACCAGCAGGCGCGCCCGGAAGGTGGACCAGGCGGGGTCGACGGTGATCTCGGCGTCCGCGAAGTCCAGCCAGCGCCCGGTGAGCGGGTACCAGACCTTGTAGACGCTCTCCTTGGCGCTGAACACCAGCCGTTCCCAGTGCACTTCGGGCCTGCGGGCGGCCAGTCCCGGCAGCCAGGCGCGCTCCGCCTCCACGGTGACGAGGTCGGCGACGCCGGCGCTGCGCAGCGGCCGGTTGGGTTCGGCGTCGATGCCGATGGCCGCGATCCGGTCGGCGGGCGCCACCACGGCCGCCCGGTAGCCCTCGCAGTGGGTCATGGCGCCGACGAACCCGGCGGGCCAGCGCGGGGCGCCCTTGGGGTCGCGCAGGATCGGGGCCGGTTCGGCGCCGAGCTTGCCGAGGGCCTCGCGCGCGCAGCGGCGTACGGTGGCGAACTCCCCGCGGCGGGTCTCCTGGGCGCCTTCGACCAGGAGCAGTTCCTCGGGGAAGAGGTCGCCGAGGGCGCCGGGGTCGTCGCCGAAGGACTCGACGGCGACGGCCCCGGGGGCCAGCAGTTCCTCGATCATGGGCGCTCCGCGAGAATCCGTACGGCGCCGGCCGGGGCGGCCGGGCGCTGCTTCCACTCCCGCGGGTACCCGAGGGAGACCTCGTGGTGCGGGACCCCGTCCTGGTGGATGAGGCGGGGGATGTGCAGGTGTCCGTAGACGACGGCCGCCGCGCGGAAGCGTACCGGCCAGTCCTCGGTGGCCTCGGTGCCGCACCACAGGGCGAACTCGGGGAACCGCAGGATCCGGGTGGGTTCGCGGACCAGCGGATAGTGGTTGACCAGGACGGTCTTGAGATCGTGGGGGATCTCGGCGAGCCGCGCCGCGGTGTGTTCGACGCGGGCCCGGGACCAGGCCTGGCGGCTGGGGTAGGGGTCGGGGTGCAGGTAGAACTCGTCGGTGCACACGACGCCGGCCCGGTCGGCGATGTCCATCGCCTCCTGGTGGCTGCGCGCTCCGGCGGGCCGGAAGGTGTAGTCGTAGAGGAGGAAGAGCGGGGCCACGGCGACGGGGCCGCCCTCTCCCTCCCACACCGGGTAGGGGTCCTCGGGGGTGGTGACGCCCAGGCGCCGGCAGATGTCGACGAAATGCCGGTAGCGGGCCTCACCGCGCAGCTGGAGCGGGTCGTCGGGGGTGGTCCACAGCTCGTGGTTGCCCGGCGCCCAGACCACCTTGGCGAAGCGGTCGCGGAGCAGGGCGAGGGTCCACTCGAAGTCCTCGGCCGATTCGCTGACGTCGCCGGCGAGGAGCAGCCAGTCGTCGGGCGTCTCGGGCCGCAGGCCGTCGACGACCTTCTTGTTCTCGTCGTGGCGGACGTGCAGGTCGCTGATGGCCAGCAGCCTGCCGGGGCCTGTCGGCATCAGGCCGCTCCCAGAACGTCGACGCCGGCGCGGCGCAGGGCGGCGCGGACGACGCCGGCCACCTGCGGGACGCTCTGGTCGAGGTAGAAGTGTCCGCCGGGCATGATCCTCAGGTCGCTCCGGGCGGTGGTGTGCACCCGCCAGGCGGCCGCGTCCTCGACGGGGACGACGGGGTCGCGGTCGCCGACGAGCACGGTGAAGGGGATGTCCAGGGGCCGGCCGGGCTGCCAGGCGTAGGAGCCGATCGCCTTGTAGTCGGCGCGCAGCGGCGGCATCACCATCTCCAGCAGGTCCGGGTCGTCGAAGACCTTGCCCACCGTGCCGCCGAGCTTGCGGATCATGGCGATCACCTTCGCGTCGGTGTCGAGCCGGTCGCTGGCACTGCCCAGCGGGGTCGGCGCGAACCGGCCGGAGAGGAAGAGCCGCTCGGGGGCGGGCAGTTCGCGCCGGGCGAGTTCACGGGCGAGCTCGTAGGCGATGACCGCGCCCATGCTGTGCCCGAAGAAAGCGTACGGTCGCCCGTCGCCCCCCGGCCCGAGCTCCGCGGCGAGCTCGTCGGCGAGGGCTCCGACGAGCCGGCCGATGTCGTCCACGGCGGGCTCCATACGACGGTCCTGGCGTCCCGGGTACTGGACGGACACGACGTCGAACTCCGGGGTCAGCTCCTGAGACAGCGCGAGGTAGGCGCTGGCGGCGCCGCCGGCGTGGGGGAAGCAGATCAGACGGGTGTCGCTGTCGGGTGCCGGACCGAACCTCCGAAACCAGTCACTGGCCATGTGTCTTCTCTCCTTCAGCGTCTTGTCGACTCGGTTTCCAGAGTCCGTCGAGCCGCTGGACCGGCGGTCGAGACGGACCGGACGGCAAGTCCAGACGGCGTGGTCCGGTTGTGGGGGCGCGGGCCCGAGCGGGCGGTGGGCGTCGGGTTACCGTGCCGTGAGAAGGCCTGGCCAGACTTCATCCGTTTCTCGCCACTCCCCGCGCTCCCTCTTCCGCGCCGGTTCCGGCGCGCCTCTTCCCCCTCTCCTGCTCCCTCCCTTGGAGGACCGTCCTCATGTCAAGTACGTCCACCCCAGAAGCCGGACCCCGGCAGCTGACCAGAGGTCAGATCGTCGGTCTGGCCGTGGCCAGCATGATTCCCGCGGTCGGGCTGGCCGCGGTGCCGGCCCTGATGTTCGTCTCGGCCGGGAACGCCAGCTGGCTGTCGGCGCTGCTGTCGGCTGCCGTCACCACCTTCGTCGGCCTGTCGGTCATCACGTTCGCGCGGCGGCACGTCGCCAACGGCTCGCTCTACTCGTACCTTTCGCTGGTCTTCGGCCCGTGGGCGCGGCTGGTGGCGGCGGCCGCGCTGCTGCTCGGCTACGCGGCGATGATCGCCGGCATCACGATGGTCATCGGCGTGTACGTCGGCAGCTTCCTGCTCTCGCAGGGGTACTCGGGCGGCCTGGAACTGCCGGTGCAGCTCGCGGTGTACGCCGTGGCCCTGCTGATCGCGGTGTTCTTCGCGCGGCGCGGTGTCGACGTGTCGGTGCGCGCCGCGGTGGTGCTGATGGCCGTCGCGATCCCGGTCGTCGGCGTGGTCGTGGTGGCCAGCGCCACCACGACGGGGCTGCACCTGGCCGAGCAGTTCTCCTTCGAGGGCGGTTTCTCCTCCAGCGGTGTCTTCCAGGGCATGGCGGCCGGGGCCACCTTCCTGATGGGCTTCGAGAGCTGCGCCGCGCTGGCGCAGGAGACCAAGGACCCCAAGCGCGACGTGCCGTTCGCGGTGCTGGGCATCCCGGTGCTGCTCGGTGTGGTGTACCTGGTGGCGACGGTCCTTCAGGTGCCGGGCCTGTTCGCGTCGGCGGACAACCTCGCGCAGGGGATGTCGCCCGCGGCGGCGCTGGCCCTGAACGCCGGTCTGGGCGAGACCTTCGCGAGCGCCACCGACCTGGTGCTGGCGGTGGCGACCTTCGCCGGGCTGATCGGCTTCGTCAACTTCGGTTCGCGGTTCGTGGCGACCCTGTCCGACGACGGCCTGCTGCCGCGCCGGGTGGGGCGGCTGGATCCGAAGCACGGTTCGCCCGCGACGGCGGTGGCGACCCTGTCGGTCATCGGTTTCGTGGTGCTGGCGGTCGCCGTGATCGCCTACCCGGACTCGCTGCTGTCGGTGTACTCGGCGCTGGCGACCCTGATCGTGTACCTGTGGGTGTTCCCGTACGTGCTGATCTGCGCGGCGCACGTGGTGCTGCTGGTCCGGGAGCGGGCGCGCCGGCCGCTGTCGTACCTGGCGGCGGTGCTGGGCGGGGCGGCGATGGCGTGGGTGTACCTGAACGGCTGGGTCAACCCGCCGGCCTCGCCGGTGGACGCCATGTCGTACGTGGCGCTGGCGCTGATCGCGGTGACCCTGGCCGCCCTGGCGCTGGGACGCCGGGGGCGGACGGCCGGGGAGCAGCCGCAGGCCGCGCCGGCCGCCGCGGGGCCGGCCCCGGTGGCGGCGCCGCGCGCGGTGGACGCGGACCGCGTCCGCGCCTGATCCGGGCCCGCGCCCGCAGCACGACCGGGCCCCGGTCCCGCCGCCTGAGCGGTGGGACCGGGGCCCGGTCTTCGTGCGGGGCGCAGGCCCTCAGGACGCGTTGCGCCAGGTGGGCTGTGCGCCGGCGGCCCAGGAGGTGGCCGCGCGGCGGCGGGCCGCCGAGGGGGTCCAGCGGGCGGCCGCCTGTGCCTGTTCCTCCTCGGCCGCGCGGATCGCCTCGGCCGTACGGGCCGCGAGGACCGCGGAGAGGGCCACCGCGACGGCGGCCACCTCGTGCGCGTCGGGGTTGCCGTTGGTGATGCGCCAGGCCGGGGCGGAGAGGATCTCCGACGAGGTCTGCCGCCCGGTGTCGTGTCCGGTGTCGGGCACCGCTCGTAGCGCCATCGGGGTCTCCGTCCTACTGAGGCTGGTTGCCGTGCTTACGGCTGGGCAGGGGGGCGTGCTTGCCGCGCAGCACCTCGAGGGCGCCGATGAGGGCGGCTCGGGTGTCGGCGGGGTCGATGACGTCGTCGACGAGGCCGCGCTCGGCCGCGTAGTACGGGTGCATCAGTTCCTCGCGGTACTCCTCGATCCGCGCCGCGCGGGTGGCCTCGGGGTCGTCGGAGGCGGCGATCTCCCGCCGGAAGACGACGTTGGCCGCGCCCTCGGCGCCCATGACCGCGATCTCGTTGGTCGGCCAGGCGAGGGCGATGTCGGTGCCGATGGAGCGGGAGTCCATCACGATGTACGCGCCGCCGTAGGCCTTGCGCAGCACCAGCGAGATCCGCGGGACGGTCGCGTTGCAGTACGCGTACAGCAGCTTCGCGCCGTGCCGGATCACACCATTGTGCTCCTGGTCGACGCCGGGCAGGAAGCCGGGCACGTCGACCAGGCTGACCAGCGGGATGTTGAAGGCGTCGCACATCTGCACGAAGCGCGCGGCCTTCTCGGAGGACTGGATGTCGAGGACGCCGGCCATGTTCTGCGGCTGGTTGGCGACGATGCCGACGACCTGGCCGCCGAGCCGGGTCAGCGCGCAGATGATGTTCGGCGCCCACCGCTCGTGGACCTCGAAGAACTCCCCGTGGTCGGAGATCTCCTCGATGACCTTGTGCATGTCGTACGCCCGGTTGGGGTCGGCCGGCACCAGGTCGAGCAGGGCCTCGGTGCGCCGGTCCTTCGGGTCGTCGTCGGCCTCGGCCGGGGGCAGCTCGCGGTTGTTGGAGGGCAGGTACGACAGCAGGTGCCGGACCTCCTCCAGGCAGTGCTCCTCGTCGTCGTACGCGAAGTGCGCGACGCCGGAGACCGAGGCGTGCACGTCGGCGCCGCCGAGGCCGTCCTGGGTGATCTGCTCGCCGGTGACGGCGGCGACCACGTCGGGGCCGGTGATGAACATCTGCGAGGTGTCGCGGACCATGAAGACGAAGTCGGTGAGCGCCGGCGAGTAGGCCGCGCCGCCCGCGCACGGGCCCATGATCACGCTGATCTGCGGGATGACGCCGGAGTTGCGGACGTTGCGCTGGAAGATGCCGCCGTAGCCGGCGAGGGCGGTGACGCCCTCCTGGATACGGGCGCCCGCGCCGTCGCAGAGCCCGACGATGGGGGCGCCGGCCTTCTCGGCGAGGTCCATCAGCTTGTGGATCTTCTGGGCGTGCGCCTCGCCGAGGGCGCCGCCGAAGATGCGGAAGTCGTGGGCGTACGCGAAGACCGGACGGCCGTTGACCTGGCCCCAGCCGGTGATGACACCGTCGCTGTGCGGCTTCTTGGCCTCCAGGCCGAAGCCGGTGGCGCGGTGCCGGCGGAAGGCCTCGACCTCGGTGAAGGTGCCCTTGTCGAAGAGCAGCTCGACGCGCTCGCGGACGGTCAGCTTGCCCTTCTTCTTCTGGGCCTGCGTCGCCTGCTCACTGGGTCCGGCCTCGACCGCCTCGCGCAGCTGCGAGAGCTCCGCCACCCTCGACGCCATGGTCGCGGCAGCCGGAGGTCCGAGCGGCGCTTCCTCGACGATGCTCATGCTTGTCCTTTCGAAGAGAACTTCCCCCGTCGCGCACGGAACGCGGCAGACCACCACATCCTGGCCAGTTCCGCTGAAGGTCCCCTCGAACCGCTCTGGAGGAGGGGACCTTCTCCAGGAACGCTCAGGCGCGCCAGGCCCCGGCTGCGGCGGCGGACTTCACGAAGTCGGCGAAGTCGCGGGCCTCGCGGCCCAGGGCGCGCGGGACGCCGTCGGAGACCTTGGCCTCGAAGCCGCGGGCGACCGGGTGGAGCGCGGCCGCCCACAGGGCGGCGTCGGGGGCGGGGACGCCCTGGGCGCCGAGTTCGGCGACGAACTCGGGGGTGGACAGGGCGGTGTAGGTGGCCTTGCGGCCGGTTTCCGCCTCGATGAGGGAGAGCACCTCGGCCAGCGGGACCGGGCGGGGGCCGGAGAGCTCGTAGGTCTGCCCGTCGTGGCCGTCCTCGGTCAGCGCGGCGACCGCGACGGCCGCGATGTCCTCCACGTCGATCCAGGTGGCCGCGCCGTCGCCGGCGGGCAGGCGCAGCTCGCCCGCGAGGACGCCCTCGTTGAAGAAGCCCTCGTCGAAGTTCTGTGCGAACCAGCCCGGGCGCAGCACCGTCCAGGCGAGGCCGGACTCGCGGACGGCGGCCTCGCCGGCGAGGAAGGCGTCGCTGGTGGAGGAGTCCTCGCCGTAGTAGCCGGGGGTCTCGACGCCGCGCGCCGAGAGCAGGACCAGACGCTGGACGCCGGCGCGGGCGGCGTGCTCGGCGAGCTCGCGGGTGCGGGGGGCGGTGTCGTTCTGGACGATGTAGACGCCGGTGACGCCTTCGAGGGCCGGGCCCCAGGTGGTCTCGTCGAGCCAGTCGAAGCGGGTCTCGCCCTTCCGGGAGGCGGACCTGACCGGAATTCCACGCTCCGTGAGCTGGCGCACGACCCGGCGGCCGGTCTTTCCGGTGCCGCCGATGACAAGTACTGGATTCTCGTTCATGCCGCCGATGGTAAGGAATGAATTCGTGCGAAATACCCGGCGATGAGTCGCCGGTGACCGTCCGGTGGGGGGCCGCGGGCACCATCACACTTGCGACCCCATCCGCAGCGGCCGCGTTCTGGACAAAAGAATTGGGAGCTACCTGAATGACTGCCCTCACGAACAAGACTGCTCTGGTCACCGGTGGCAGCCGGGGCATCGGCCGCGCCATCGCCCAGCGCCTGGGCAAGGAGGGCGCCCTCGTCGCCCTGACGTACTCCAGCGACGAGGCCTCCGCCAAGGAGACCGTGGACGCGATCCAGGCCGCGGGCGGCCGCGCCTTCGCCTTCCGCTCCGCGCTGGGTGTCGCGGGTGACGCCGAGGCCCTGTGGCAGGCCTTCGACGCGCAGATCGGTCAGCACTCCGACACCGCGGGCCTGGACATCCTCGTGAACAACGCGGGCATCGCCGGTCCGGGCCTCATCCACGAGGTGACGGAGGAGGACTACGACAAGGTCTTCGCGATCAACGCCAAGGCGCCCTTCTTCATCATCCAGAAGGGCCTGGAGCGCCTGCGCGACGGCGGCCGCATCATCAACATCTCCTCCGGCGTCACCAAGGTCGCCTTCCCCGGCATGACCTCCTACGCCGCGAGCAAGGGCGCCGTCGAGGTGCTCACCCTGACCCTCGCCCAGACCCTGGGCTCGCGTCAGATCACGGTCAACGCGGTCTCCCCCGGCACCATCGAGACCGACATCCACCCGTGGATGTCGATCCCGGAGGCCAAGGCCCAGGCCGCCGCGTTCTCCGTCTTCAACCGCGTGGGCCAGCCGGCCGACGTCGCCGACGTGGTGTCCTTCCTGGCCTCGGACGACGCCCGCTGGGTGACCGGCCAGAACATCGACGTCAGCGGCGGCTCCGGCCTCGGCATCTGACGCAGGGCTCTCGCCCGTCCGCACACGGACGAACCCCGAGGCCGCCGTCTCCCCCCGCACGGGGAGGCGGCGGCCTTCGTCGTGCCCGCGCCCGCGCGCCCGCATGTCGGCCCTGCGGTCCTGGGTACGCCGAAGCCCCCGGCCCGAGGGGGTCGCCCTCGGGCCGGGGGCCCGTCACCGCAGGTCCGGTCAGGTGTTGCGGATCGAGAGGGTGTGGCGGAAGACGTTCTTCGGGTCCCAGGTGTTCTTGGCCGCCTGGAGTCGGCAGTAGCCGTCCTTGAAGTACAGGTGGTTCCAGGCGATGCCCGAGGTGTTCAGCGCCGGGTCGGCGAGGTCGGCGTCGGCGTAGTTGATGAACGCGCCGTCGTTGACGCCGCCGGGGCGCGGCACGCCGCCGGTGGCGGCGAAGACGTCCCGGTAGAACTCGCGGATCCACGCGAGGTTCGCCGCGTCCTCCTGGGGGGTCGCCCACAGGTTGACGAACAGCATCTTGATGATCGAGTCGCGCTGCGCGGTGGCGGTGGCGTTGGAGGCGGGCAGGTTCGCCGCGCCGCCGTAGCCGGCGATCTCGACGAGGGCCGCCGAGTTGGTGTAGTCGGTGCGCGTCAGGTGCTTCCAGAACGCCTTGATCTGCGCGTCCGGCATGGTCCGGCGCAGGTAGGCGGACTTGGCCTTGAAGCGGCCCTTGCCCTCGAACCCGGAGCCGCCGAGACCCGGCCAGTGCAGGACGTTGTACAGCCAGTCGACGCGCTGACGGGTGTCGACCCGGTAGGTCAGACCCGTGCCGGCGACGATCGCGGCGAGGTAGGTGTCCAGGAGCTGCTCGGCGTTGGGCGCGGCCGCGTCGATCTGGGAGCTCATCAGGAACTCGCCGGCCAGCTTGTGGCGGGGCTTGATGGCGCTGAAGAGCTTCGCGTACGGCGAGGTGGCGGAGGAGTTGGCCTCGTGCCAGGCCGTGAAGTTGTGCAGCAGCCGGGTGAAGGCGGCCTCGGTCAGCCCGTTCCAGGAGAAGGCGACCTCGGAGATGATCAGCTGGGTGGGGGCCTTCTGGAGCAGCAGGGCCGGGTCGTTGCCGGTCGCGCCCGGGCTGCGGAACCAGTAGCGGGTGACGATGCCGTAGCTGCCGCCGCCCGCGCCGGTGTGCGCCCACCACAGTTCGCGGTTGGGGTCGGTGCTCTCGCGGGTGGCGACGACCTTGCGGGCCACGCCGCCCGCGTCCACGTGCACGACCTCGACGGCGTACAGGTGGTCGGTGGTGACGCCGTGCGAGCGGGCCAGCGGACCGTAGCCGCCGCCGGGTATGTGGCCGCCGACCGAGACGGTCGGGCAGGTGCCGCCGGGGATGGTGACGCCCCAGTTGTTGTAGAGGGTCTCGTAGACGCTGCCGAGCTGGGCGCCGGCGTCGACCGCGATGGCCCGGCGGGCGGAGTCGTACGAGATCCCGGTCATGGCCGAGATGTCGATGAGGACGCGGATGTTGGCGTTGCTCGTGAAGTCCTCGTAGCAGTGGCCACCACTGCGGACGGTGAACCGGAGTCCCTTGTTGAGGGTCTCCTGCACGGCCTGGACCACCTGGTCGGCCGTGCTCGCCACGAGCACGTAGTTGGGCGTGCCGACCCAGCGGCCGTTGGCACCGGCCACCAGGCTCGCGTAGCGCGGGTCGGACGGCAGTACCGTGACCAGCTCGGCCGCGGCGATGCCGGCGGCGGCCGTCGGCTCGGCTGCGAACGCCTCACCCGCCCAGCCGCCCAGCGCGGGCAGTGCGAGGGCTGCGCCGCCGGCGGCCGCAGTGTGTCTCATGAACACGCGGCGGGAAACTCCGGTCATTCGGTGTACCTCCACGAGGAATTGGTTCTCGAGTGCGGAACTCGACATCACGCCGCACACCTGGTGGAGGCGGGGTGGAATCAATGGCCGTCAGTCCCTGTGAAACCACAAATTATCGGCCAGATTCCACCGTGGAGTAATCCCCCACCAATTCCGCTTGTGAAGGCGAAGAGATCTGGAAAAGAGCGGCTAGAAGTGCAGCTCAGACGGCCCATACCCCGGCCAGCGGCGATCCTGCGAGCGGATCGTGCGGGACGGCCGGACGCAGGGCCTCACGGGTGGCGTCGCAGAGCTGGATCTCACCGGCGGGCGAGAGTTCCAGCAGGCACTGGCAGGTGTCGAGCAGGGCGCCGTTGACGGTCGGCGCGGCGGAGGGGTCGTCCGGCCGAAAACGGACCAAGGCGTTCCCCGTGGCCACGGCGGCGTGCAGGGTCAGGCCCTGCCAGGGGGAGGGGTTCAGGGCGGCGTCGGCCGCCGGGTCGGTGAGCCGGTCGCGGATCGCCGCGGCGGCGCGCACGGCCCGTTCGGCCGTGTTCTCGTCCCCGCCGGCCCGGAACAGGCCCAGTGAGACGGCTCCGATGGAGGTGACGGCGTCGCCGCCGAACCGCTCGATCCGCCGGCGGGCGATGGCGTTGACGCTCTCGAACATCTCGTCGAGGAAGTCGGGTGCGGCTCCGGCCAGGTCCGGGGTGATCCGGGTCTGGACGAGGAGCACACTGATGCGCTGGCGCTCGGTGACCACCGGCCGGGGCGCGGGCTGCCGGCGCACCGGCGCTCCCCTGGGCTGGGCGGGCCGGTCGGCCAGGAGCAGGCCGGGGTGGGTGGGTACGGCGGCCAGCATGCGGCGCCGGTCCTCGGGGCGTTCCTCGCGCGGGTCCTCGTAGCGCTCGGCGGGCCGGTCGGCGGCGCGGTCGGCCGCCCGGTCGGCGGCCCGGTCCGCCGCGCGTTCGGCGGCGTAGAGGTCGACGGCCCGCTCGGCGGGGCGGTCGGCGTAGCGCTCCGCCGCGTACCGGTCGCTTTCCGGTGCGGACTCCGGCGCTGCGGGGCGGGTGGCGGGGTGCGCCGCGGTGTGCGCGGCGCCGCCGTCCTCGCGGCGGCGCACCTGGCCGCCCGGGACGCCGACCGGGGCCGGGCCGCCGAGGATCACCGCGGCGGGGGCGAGGTTCAGGGCCGGGTCGTGGGCGAGGATCGCCTGCTGGAGCCTGCGCAGTTCGTGGCCCGGCTCCAGGCCGAGGTCCTCCACCAGCGTGGCGCGGATCCGGTTGTAGACGCTGAGCGCGTCGGCCTGGCGCCCGCAGCGGTACAGGGCGAGCATCAGCTGGCCGGAGGAACGCTCGCGCAGCGGCTCGGCCTCGACGGTGGTCTCCAGCTCGCCGAGCACGGCGTAGTGCTGGCCGCAGCGCAGCTTCGCCTCGAAGTAGTCCTCGAGGACGTCGAGGCGGGTGTTCTGCACGGCGGTGAGTTCGGGCCACATCGTGCCGGTCTCCACCAGGTCCGACAGGACCGGTCCCCGCCAGAGCTCGAGGGCCTCGCAGAACAGGGACGCCGCCTCGTGCGGGGCGCCGGCGGCGAGCTGGGCGCGGCCCTGGCGCACGCGCTGGCGGAAGAGGTGCAGGTCCACGTGGTCGGGATCGACGCGGATCATGTAGCCCGGCGCGCGGGTGACGAGCTCGGCCGGCGCCCCGTCGCCGCCGGGCGCGCACTGGTTCAGCATGCCGCGCAGTCCCCACACCGCGTTCTGCAGGATCTTGCGCGCCGTGACCGGCGCGTTGTCCGCGCTCCAGAGCGCGGTGAGCAGCTGGCTGGTGGGGACGACCTGATTCGCCTGTAAGAGCAGATATCCCAGCGTGGCACGCGGCTTGGTTCCGCCGAGCGGTACGGGCTGGTCAGCGGACATCACTTCCAGCGGACCCAACATCCGAAAGCGCATAACTCCCCCGGTCCTGCGGCTGATACGTCATGCTCACTCGCTCGGAAGATTACAAACCAACACTCCGGTTTGTCAAAAGTGTTGCTAGGTATCTTCTGTTGACCTGAGCCAGGGAGTCCGGCCGGCGGACCGGCGATTTCTGTAAAAGCACAGGCCAGAGGGCCCGGGAAGGGGGGATCCCGGGCCCTCTGGTGGTGTTGCGGCCAGGGGGGAGGCCGCTTCACTGTGGGTTAGGTCACAAGCTGGATGGGGGTTTCGAGGCCGAAAACCGACCTTGAGGGGCCCTCAAACAGCACGACCGGTTTGGTTTGTGTGTACCACGCACGGGTCAGGCGACCGGCGCCAGGCTCGCGCCGTCGGTGTCCCGGATGATCGCGCAGACGTCCCGCAGCGCCGCCTCCAGCTGGTCGGCCTCCGCGTCGGTGAGGTACACCGAGGGCTCGAAGCGCAGCGTGTTCACCGCGCTGGAGGTCGGGAAGGTACGGACCCGGTGCGCCCGCAGGATGTGCCCCGAGACGAAGTACCCGAAGAACCCGCTCTGGGCGACGGCCCGCAGCGGCTCGTGCTCGGAGCCCGACTGGTCGTGGAACTCCAGGCCCAGCATCAGGCCCCGGCCGCGCACCTCCTTGACCGTCTCCGGGAAGTCGGCCTGGACCGAGCGGAGCATGCCGAGCAGCTTCTCGCCGCGCTCGGCCGCGCGCCGGTAGACCTCGCCGTCGCCGCGCTCCATGATCTCCAGGACCTTGAGGGCGATGAGACAGGAGAAGCTGTCCTTGGCGAAGGTCGAGCTGTGCGCCAGCTCGAACTGCCCGTGGTAGAGCGGCTTGCGCACGAGCATCACCGCGGCCTTGGCGATGCCGCCGCCCAGGCTCTTGGCCAGCGTGTAGTAGTCACCGCGCAGGCCGAGCCGGGTGGCCGCGAGGAAGTCGCCGGTGCGGCCCATGCCGGTCTGCACCTCGTCGATCACGACGGGGATCGAGGCCTCGGCGCAGACGTCCTGGATCTCGCGGGCGAACTCGCGGGTCAGCTCGTGGATGCCGCCCTCGCCCAGGACGGGCTCCAGGACGAAGGCCACGAAGAGCGGGAAGGCCCGCTCCACGACCTGGACCTCGCCGCCCTCGACGACGAGGTCGAGCAGCTGCGCCCGCTCCTCGTCGATGATCTTGCGCAGGGCGCCCGGCTGGTCGCGCGGGACGAAGCGGGACTGCGCGGCCAGGGCCTTGAAGGGCAGCCGGTAGCCCTCGTTGTGGGTGAGCTGCACGCTGCCGGCGAGCTTGCCGTGGAAGCCGCCCTCGGGGACGAGGAACAGCGGCGAGCGCGCGGCCTGCGCCTCGTTGCGGGCGACGACCTCGGTGACGAGGTCCTCGATCGACTCGGCGACGGCGGCCGGGACGGTGGCCCGGCCGGAGGTGACCTCGGTGAGGACGTCCTCGACGTGCGCGGCGATCTCGTCGGCGAGCGCCTTCAGGCGCAGGCCGCGGTCGAGTTCGGCGTGCTTGACGGCGGCCTCGACGGCCTCCGCCCCGCTGTTGGCGAAGATGGCGTAGTACTGCTCGTCGTCGCCGCGCTCGCGCTGGAGGATCCGGTTGAGGACCTCGGCGACGTCGTTGGCGTACGGGTGTCGCGAGAACTGCGCGTGGACGGGGGTCTGCCCGTCCAGCAGCTCCTTGGCGTAGGCGTTGATCTCGGGGTTGTTGTGCCCGAGCATCAGGGAGCCGTAGCCGCCGACGTAGTCGAGGACCGGGATCTCGGTGCCGTCCTCGGCGCGGCGGTAGAGGGTGTTGCCCTCGCCGCGCACGTACTCGGCGTCGAGCCCGCCGGAGGCGAGCACGCCCAGCAGGAACGGCTCGGCGAACTCGGTTCCAACCGTGGTGGGTTCGGTCGTCATGTCAGTCCCTTCAGGCGCTGGTGGTGGACTCTTCGCGGGTGGCGGCGGGGGCCTGCTCGGGGGCCGGGGCCTCCTCCGCCGGAGCCTCGGCGGCGCCGATCGCGGGGATGTGGCGCAGCAGCGACAGGACGATGACACCGGTGACGACGGCGAGGCCGGCGCTGACCCAGGCGGTCGCCTGGAACCCGGAGGTGAAGGCGTCGCGGGCGACGCTCACCAGCTGGGTGCCGAGGTCCGCCGGGAGGGAGGCGGCGGCGTCGGTGGCGCCGCCGACGGTGTCCCGGGCGGCTTCCGCGGCGTCGGCGGGGACGCCGGCCGGGAGGTTGTCGTCGACCTGGCCGCGGTAGACGGCGACGGCGATGGAGCCCGTCACGGCGATGCCCAGGGCGAGGCCGAGGTCGTAGGCGGTCTGGCCGGTGGCGGCGGCGCTGCCCGCCTTCTCCGGCGGGGCGGCGCCGGCCGCCAGGGAGGTGCCGAGGACGCTGATCGGGGCGACGCCGAACATGATGACGGCGAGGCCGATGGCGGCGGGCAGGATGCCGTCCTCGTTGTGCTCGGCGATCCCGGTCAGCCAGAAGCCGATCAGGGTGACGACCAGGCCCGCGGTGATGACGAAGGCCGGGCGGATCCGCTTGGCGAACACGGGGGTGAGCTGCGAGCCCAGGATCAGGCCGGCGGCTCCGGGCAGCAGCCACAGGCCGGCGGCGAGCGGGCTGAGCCCGCCGGCGACCAGCAGGAACTGCGGGACCAGGTACTCGACGCCGTTGAGCGCCATCATGCCGAACAGCAGGGTCAGCAGCGCGCCGGTGAAGGCGCGGGTCTTGAACAGCCGCATGTCGAGCAGCGGGGTGTCCAGGGAGTTCTGCCGGCGGACGAACACGATGGTGAAGACGGCGCCGATGAGCAGCGCGGCGAGGTTGACGACGGTGAAGCCGGTCTCGGCGAACTTCTTGACGGCGTAGACGATCGGCAGGATCGCGGCGAGGAAGAGCACCACGCTGGCCAGGTCGATCTTGCCGGCGTTCGGGTCCTTGTACTCGGGCAGCAGGACGGGCGAGAGCACCAGCGGCACCAGCATGACCGGGACGCCCATCAGGAAGACGGAGCCCCACCACCACTGGTCGAGGAGCACGCCGCCGATGACGGGGCCGATGGCGATGCCGACGGACAGGGCGGTGACCCAGGTGGCGATGGCGGTCGCCCGCTGCCGGGCGTCCTTGAACATGTGGATGATCAGCGAGAGCGTCGACGGCAGTACCGCCGCGCCGGCCACGCCCAGCAGGGCGCGCGCGAAGATGAGCATCTCCGGGCTGGTGGAGTACGCGGCGAGCAGCGAGGAGACGATCACGCCGACGGAGCCCAGGATCAGGAGCTTGCGGCGCCCGATCCGGTCCCCGAGGGTTCCCATGACGACCAGGAAGCCGCAGGTGAGGAACCCGTAGATGTCCGTGGTCCACAGCAGCTGCGAGCTGGTGGGCCGCAGGTCGGCCGTGACGTACGGGGTGGCCAGCCACAGCACTCCGAGGTCGGCCGTCATCAGAGTCACCGGCAGCAGCAGGACGAGGAGTCCGAACCACTCCCGCGGCCCGGCCCGCAACTCCACCGCGGGGGCGGCGGTGTTCGAAGACATGGTTATCCCTTCATCTATGTTCTGTTGGTCTCGCTAGGGGGCCGTGCGGACCAGCCGGAGGATCTCCGCGGCGACCGTGTCGGGGTCCTGCTGCGGCTGCCAGTGGGAGGTCTTCTCCAGCGTCACGAGCCGGTAGGGGCCGGTGACGTGATCGGCGGTCTTCTCGACGGCCAGTTCGCTGACCGCCGTGTCGGTGCGGCTGTAGACGAACGTCGTCGGGACGGTGACCGGGCCGAAGCCGAGGTCGTCGCCGAGGAGGTTGTTGGCCCGGTACCAGTTGAGCGCCGCGTCGAGCACGCCCGGCCTGGTGTGGGTGGTGACGTAGCGGGCGATCTGGGCGTCGGTCAGGACGCCCTCGCCGACCTGGGTGAACCAGGCGTGCAGCTGCGCGCCGTCGTCGGCGAGGAAGTGCGCGGCCGCGCCCTCGGAGACGAGGAACTCCACGTACTGGGAGCTGTGCTGCTGCTCCTCGTCCACGCGGTAGGCGTACTGGTACGCGGCGAGGTGCGGGATGGCCAGGGCGGTCAGCGTGCGCACCCGGTCGGGGTGGTGGGCCGCCAGGTACCAGGCCACCGCGGCGCCCCAGTCGTGGCCGACGACGTGGGCGGTGGTGATGCCCAGGGCGTCGAGGATCCCGAGCGCGTCGGCCGCGAGGTGCTGGATGCGGTACGCCTCGACCCCGTCCGGACGGGCGCCGTCGGAGTAGCCGCGCTGGTCGGGGGCGATGGTGCGCAGTCCGGCCGTGTGGAGGAGGGGCTTGGTCTCGGTCCAGGACTCCTTGTTGTGGGGGAATCCGTGCAGGAGCAGGACCGGGGCGCCGTCGGCCGGGCCGCTGACGTCCACGTCGAAGACCAGGTCGCCGAGGGTGATGTCCATGACTACTCCTGCGACGCCGCGGCGAGGGCGGCCTCGATCTCCGGGTCGTGCAGGACGGCCGGCGAGTCGACGAGGCCGATGACGCGCGAGTAGGCGCGGGAGACGGCGGCGTCGCGCGAGGCGGCGTGCTGGACCTGTGCGATGAAGGCGTGGGCGGCCTGGACCTCGGGGGTGCGCTCGCCCTCGACCTCGGGGAAGCTGAGGTCGGCGCCGACGGCCATCTCCCAGCAGCCGTCGACCGCGTCGGCGGCGAGGTCCTTGAAGTAGGCGATCGGGTCGGGGCGCTGCGACTCGGCGGTGTGGCGGCGCAGGACGAGGGAGCCGAGGGCGGAGACGGTCATGCCCTGGGCGTAGCTCGGGTTGAAGGAGCAGACGGCGTCGCCGATGACGAGCAGGCCGGCCGGGAAGTCCGTCAGGCGCTGGTAGTGGCGGCGCAGGTTGGTCGGGAACTTGTAGGCGACCGGCTCGTCGAGCGGCTCGGAGGCCTGGAGGACCTCGTAGATGTCCGGGGCGGCGAGCGACTTGATGAAGTCGAGGAAGCCGTCGGGGGTGGTGGCCGGGTGGTCGCCGAGGATGCCGTAGGCGGTGACGATGGAGCGGCCGCCGTCGATCTTCTGGCAGATCGCGCCGCGCGGTATGCCGGCGGAGGCGACGGTGTTGATGGAGATGTTGCCCTCGAAGGCCTCGTCCGGGACCCGGTAGTAGCGGGTGGTGTAGCCGAGGCCGATCTTGTGCTTCTCCTCCTCGACGGCGTCGAAGCCGAACTCCTGGAGCCACACGGAGGTGCGCGAGCCGCGGCCGGTGGCGTCGACGACGAGGTCGGCGGCGAGGGTCTCCTCGGTGCCGTCCTGGCGGCGGACGACGACCCCGGTGACCTCGCGGCGGTCCTCGGTGGTGGTCAGGCGCAGGATGTCGGACTGCTCCAGGAAGCTGACCTGGGGGAGCGCGAGCACCCGGTTGCGGATGTGGCGCTCCAGGAAGGGGCGGCTCGAGGTGAGGGCGAAGAGCCCGGACTCGACCTTCTGGAGCCGCTTTCCGTTGATGATCCAGCGGACGTCGTCGGCCACGTCGCCGAGCTGGGCGCCGGCGGCCTTCATCTCCTCGGTGAGGCCGGGGAAGTACTCCTCGGCGATCTGCTGGCCGCGGGAGAGCAGGCCGTGCAGGTGGTGGCCCTGGGGAAGGCCGCGGCGCAGGTCGCCCGGACCGGTCAGCTCGTCGCGGTCCACGACGACGACCTCCGCGAAGTTCTCGGAGAGGGCACGGGCCGAGAAGAGGCCGGCGATGCTCCCGCCGAGGACGACCGCGCGTCCTCCGGTCACGTTTCCGGCGGATCCGGGGTTGACCCCTTGGGAAGATGCAGCACTCACAGCGATCAGCTCTCCTTGAATTCGCACATCACTACAGCCCGGCTCAAGCTCGGCGAGACCAATGCGGCGTACCTGCGGCCATTTGAATCGCGTAAGCCCGCAACGAAGGTATCCGTATGCGTTCCACCGGCCGCTCATTGTTCGGCAATGGGCCGCTCATCAGGCGTTCCAGCGACTTGAGTTACCGGTCCATGACTGTTTGCGAACCTGCCTTTACTAGCCTGTGGGGGACTAGATTTTCGAGGCCTGATAAGGAACTCCGCGACCGGTCGTAGCAGGTGACGGAGCCGGGGCCGCTGGAAAGTCGCAGTGAATCGTCGCAGTGAATCCAGGCGCAGCAGTAAACCCAGGCGCAGTAAACCCAGGAAAGGGCAGCCGAGCGTGGTGACCAGTGAGCAGAATCCTGTAGCAGCCGGGGCGCGCACCGAGAAGGCGGAGCAGATCGCTGTCGTGGGGCTGTCCTGCCGGCTTCCCGGAGCCGATGGCCCGGCCGCGTTCTGGGAGCTCCTGCGGAGCGGTGCCAGCGCTGTCGCCGAGGTCCCGCCGGGCCGGTGGGGCGTGCCGGAGGACGGCTCCGGGGCCCCGGGCGACGGCCCGGGGCGCGGTGCGTTCCTGGACGGGGTCGACCTCTTCGACGCCCGTTTCTTCGGCATCTCGCCGCGCGAGGCGGCGGCGATGGACCCGCAGCAGCGCCTGGTCCTGGAGCTGGCCTGGGAGGCCCTGGAGGACGCGGGCATCGTCCCGGAGGCCCTGCGCGGCAGCCGGACCTCGGTGTTCGTCGGCACGCTGCGCGACGACTGGACCAACCTGCTGTACCAGTACGGCACGGAGGCCATCACCCAGCACACGATGACCGGCGTGAACCGCGGTGTCATCGCGAACCGGGTCTCGTACTACCTGGGTCTGACGGGGCCGAGCCTGACCGTGGACTCGGCGCAGTCGTCCTCGCTGGTCGCGGTGCACCTGGCGTGCGAGAGCCTGCGCAACGGGGAGTCGACGACGGCCCTCGCGGCGGGTGTGAACCTGAACCTGCTGACGGAGAACGCCACCACGGAGGAACGGTTCGGCGCGCTCTCCCCGGACGGCGTCACCTACACCTTCGACGCCCGCGCCAACGGCTTCGTCCCCGGTGAGGGCGCCGGAGTCCTGGTCCTCAAGCCCCTGGAGCGGGCCCTCGCCGACGGCGACCGCGTCTACGGCGTCATCCGCGCCAGCGCCGTCAACAACGACGGCACCACCGCCGGCCTGACCGTGCCCAGCCCGGCCGCGCAGGAGCAGGTGCTGCGCCTGGCCCACGAGCGGGCCGCGCTCGGCCCCGCCGAGCGGGTCCAGTACGTGGAGCTCCACGGCACCGGCACGCCCGTCGGCGACCCCATCGAGGCCGCCGCCCTGGGCGCCGCGCTCGGCGCGGACCGGGCCGGGGAGGAGCCGCTGCGCGTGGGCTCCGTCAAGACGAACATCGGGCACCTGGAGGGCGCCGCGGGCATCGCGGGCCTGATCAAGACCCTGCTGGCGATCTCCCACCGCGAGCTGCCGGCGAGCCTCAACTTCGAGACCCCGAACCCGGCCATCCCGCTCGCCGAACTGGGTCTGGCTGTGCAGAGCGAGCACTCGGCGTGGCCGCACCCCGAGCGGCCGCTCGTCGCGGGCGTCAGCTCCTTCGGCATGGGCGGCACCAACGCCCACGTCGTGGTCTCCGAGGCCCCGGCGGCCGCGCCCGTCACGCCTTCGGAGGAGCCCGCCGTCCTGCCCTGGGCGCTGTCGGCCCGCTCCGACGAGGCGCTGCGCGCGCAGGCCGCCCGGCTGGCGGAGTTCGCCGCGGCGGAGGGCGCCCCGGGCCTGGCCGACACCGGCCTCGCGCTGGCGACCACCCGTACCGCCTTCGAGCGGCGCGCCGTCGTGATCGGCTCGGGCCGCGAGGCGCTGGTCGAGGGGCTGCGGGCGCTGGCCGAGGGCCGGCCGGGCGCCGGTGTGGTGCGCGGCGAGCCCGCCACCGGCACCACCGCGTTCCTGTTCACCGGCCAGGGCGCCCAGCGCCAGGGCATGGGCCAGGAGCTGTACGCCGCCTTCCCGGTGTTCGCGGAGGCCTTCGACGCCGTCGCCGCCGAGCTGGACCCGCTGCTGGAGCGCCCGCTGTGGGAGGTCATCGCCTCGGGCGAGGGCCTGGACGACACGGGCAACACGCAGCCCGCCCTGTTCGCCGTCGAGGTCGCCCTCTACCGGCTGGTCGAGTCCTGGGGGATCACCCCGGACCACGTGGCCGGGCACTCCATCGGTGAGCTGGCCGCCGCCCACGTCGCCGGGATCCTCGGCCTCGCCGACGCCGCCAGGCTGGTGGCGGCCCGGGCGAAGCTGATGCAGGCCCTGCCGACCGGCGGCGCCATGATCGCCGTACAGGCCACCGAGGAGGAAGTCCTCCCGCTCCTCGAAGGCCTGACGGACCGCCTGGCCATCGCCGCGATCAACGGCCCGACCTCCGTCGTCATCTCCGGCGACGAGGACGCGGCCGTCGACGTGGCGCTGCGGATCGCCGCGCTGGGCCGCAAGACCAAGCGCCTGAGCGTCTCGCACGCCTTCCACTCCCCCCACATGGACGGGATGCTGAAGGAGTTCCACAAGGTCGCCAAGGAGCTGACCTACGCCGAGCCGCGCATCCCCGTCGTCTCCACCCTCACGGGCAAGCCCGCCACCGGGGACGAACTGCGCACCCCCTGCTACTGGACCGACCAGGTCCGCGGCGCCGTCCGGTTCGCCGACGCCGCGAAGTCCCTGGCCGAGCTCGGCGCGACCGTCTTCCTGGAGATCGGCCCCGACGCCGTCCTCAGCGCCCTCACCGAAGGCACCCCCGCCCTGCGCGCGGGCCGCCCCGAGGTGCAGAGCCTGCTCACGGCCGTCGCCACCGCCTTCACGGCGGGCGCCGACCTCGGCTGGAGCGCCCTGTACCAGGGCCTCGGCCACGAGGGTTCCGGCGTACGGAGCGTCACCCTGCCCACGTACGCCTTCCAGCGCCGCCGGTACTGGTTCGACGCCGCCGCCCGCAAGGAGGCCCCGGCCCTGGCGGCCGCCGCCGACTCCGTGGACGCCCCGGACTCCCCGGCCGCCACCCCGCGCGGCGAGCTGGGCCGGCGTCTGGCGGGCCTGTCGCAGGCCGAGCGCCGGCGCGTGGTCTCGGAACTGGTGACCTCGCACGTCACCGCGATCCTGGAGTACGGGCCGGGCGAGGCGCTGGAGCAGCGCACCCCGTTCCAGAAGCTCGGCTTCAGCTCGATGATGACCACCGAGCTGCGCAAGGCGCTGGCCGAGGCGACGGGTCTGCGGCTGCCCGGCGGGCTGCTGTTCGACCACCCGACCCCGCAGGCGCTGACCGAGTTCGTGGAGGCCGAGCTGCTGGGCGCGGCCGAGGACGCCGAGGAGTTCACCCGGCGTCCCGGCGCCGACGCCGACGAGCCCATCGCGATCGTCGGCATGGCCTGTCGCTTCCCGGGCGGCATCTCCTCCCCCGCCGAGCTGTGGGACCTGGTCGCGGCGGGCGGTGACGCCGTCTCCGGCTTCCCCGAGAACCGCGGCTGGCCCGAGGACCTCTACGACGCCGACCCCGACCGGCCCGGCAAGTCCGCCGTGCGCCGCGGTGGCTTCCTGCACGACGCGGGCGAGTTCGACGCCGCCTTCTTCGGGATCTCCCCGCGCGAGGCCCTCGCCATGGACCCGCAGCAGCGGCTGCTGCTGGAGACCGCCTGGGAGGCCGTCGAGCGTTCCGGGATCCGCCCCGGGGACCTGCACGGCACCCGGACCGGCGTGTTCGTCGGCGCGACGGCCCTGGAGTACGGGCCGCGCATGTACGAGGCCCCGGAGAGCGTCCAGGGCTCGATCCTGACCGGCAGCACCACCAGCGTGATGTCGGGCCGGATCGCCTACCAGCTGGGCCTGCTCGGCCCGGCGGTGACCACCGACACGGCCTGCTCCTCGTCCCTCGTCGCCCTGCACCTGGCGATCCGCTCGCTGCGGTCGGGCGAGACCAACCTCGCGCTGGCGGGCGGGGCGACGGTCATGTCCTCCCCCGGCATGTTCGTCGAGTTCTCCCGTCAGCGCGGGCTCGCCCCCGACGGCCGCTGCAAGTCCTTCTCGGCGGACGCGGACGGCACCGGCTGGGCGGAGGGCGTCGGCCTGCTCCTCGTGGAGCGGCTCTCCGACGCCGAGCGCAACGGCCACCAGGTCCTCGCGGTACTGCGCGGCTCCGCCATCAACCAGGACGGCGCCTCCAACGGCCTGACCGCCCCCAGCGGCCTCGCCCAGCAGCGCGTCATCCGCCAGGCCCTCGCCGACTCCGGCCTGGACACCACCGAGGTCGACGCGGTCGAGGCGCACGGCACCGGCACCAAGCTGGGCGACCCGATCGAGGCCGAGGCCGTCATGGCCACCTACGGCAGCGCCCGCGAGGGCGGCTCCCCGGTCTTCCTCGGCTCCCTCAAGTCGAACATCGGGCACGCCCAGGCCGCCGCCGGCGTCGGCGGTGTCATCAAGATGGTCGAGGCGATCCGGCACGGGGTGCTGCCCCGCACCCTGCACGCCGAGCAGCCGTCCCCGCACATCGACTGGTCGGCGGGCTCCGTGGAGCTGCTGACCGAGGAGCGGTCCTGGCCCGAGACGGGCCGGCCGCGCCGCGCCGCCGTCTCCTCCTTCGGGATCAGCGGCACCAACGCCCACGTCGTCATCGAGCAGGCCCCCGAGCAGGCCGCCCCGGCCCCGGCCGAGGAACCGGCGGCCCCCGCGCTGCCCGCCCCCTGGCCGCTGTCGGCCCGTACCCCCGAGGCGCTGCGCGCCCAGGCCGGGCGGCTGCGGGAGCTGGCCGCGGACGCCGACCCGGCCGCCGTCGGGCGGGCGCTGGCCCGTACCCGTACCTCCTTCGAGGAGCGGGCCGTCGTCCTCGCGGAGGACCGGGCCGCGCTGCTGGCCGGGCTCGACGCGCTGGCCGCCGGTGCCGCCTCGCCGTCGGTGGTCACCGGCAGCGCCGCGGGAGCCGGGCGCACCGCGTTCCTCTTCACCGGCCAGGGCGCCCAGCGCCTGGGCATGGGCCGTGAGCTGTACGAGCGCCACCCCGTCTTCGCCGAGGCGCTCGACGCGGTGTTCGCCGCGCTCGACGCCCACCTGGAGCGGCCGCTGCGCGAGGTGGTCTTCGCCGCGGAGGGCAGCCCCGAGGCGGCCCTGCTGGACGAGACCACGTACACCCAGCCCGCGCTGTTCGCCGTCGAGGTGGCCCTCTTCCGGCTGCTGGAGCACCACGGGGTCACCCCGGACCTGCTGGCCGGGCACTCGATCGGCGAGCTGTCCGCCGCGCACGCGGCCGGGGTGCTGACCCTGGAGGACGCCGCCCGGCTGGTGGCCGCGCGCGGCCGGCTGATGCAGTCGGCCCGCTCCGGCGGCGCGATGATCGCCGTGCAGGGCACGGAGGCGGAGATCGCCGCCTCCCTCGCCGGCCACGAGGACGCGGTGTCGGTCGCGGCCGTCAACGGCCCGGCCTCCGTGGTGATCTCGGGCGACGAGTCCGTCGCCGAGGAGATCGCCGCGCACTGGCGGGAGCAGGGCCGCAAGACGAAGCGCCTCACCGTCTCGCACGCCTTCCACTCCCCGCACATGGCGGAGATCCTGGACGAGTTCCGCGAGGTCGCGGCCTCGCTGACCTTCTCGGCGCCCACGGTCCCGGTGGTCTCCACCGTCACCGGCAAGATCGCCACGGACGCCGAACTGACCTCCCCCGACTACTGGGCGGGCCAGATCCGGGCCGCCGTCCGCTTCCTCGACGCCACCCTGGAGCTGGCCGCGCAGGGCGCGACCGTCCTCGTCGAGGTCGGCCCCGACGCGGTGCTGACCGCGCTGGCCCAGGGCGCCCTGGAGGACGCGGCCGTCGTGGCCGTGCCGCTGCTGCGCGCCGGACGCCCCGAGGCGGAGACCTTCACCACGGGCCTCGCCCGCGCCCACACCGCCGGCGCCTCCCTGGACGCGGCGACGTTCTTCCCGGGCGCCGTCCCGGCCGAGCTTCCGACGTACGCCTTCCAGCGGGAGCTGTACTGGCTCTCGCCGACCGTCCCGACCGACGCCCGCAGCCTGGGCCTGGATGCCTCCGACCACCCGCTGCTGTCCACCACCGTGGAGTTCGCGGACCGCGAGGACGCCCTGTTCACCAGCCGGATCTCGGTCGGCGCCCACCCGTGGATGACCGACCACACCATCGGCACGACCGTGCTGGTGCCGGCCACCGGCTTCCTGGAGCTGGCCGTCGCCGCCGGCGACCACCTCGGCGCCACCCGCGTCGAGGAGCTGACCCTGGAGGCCCCGCTCGCCCTGACGGGCCGTGAGCCGGTCCGCGTGCAGGTGGCGGTGGGCGCCCCGGACGCCTCCGGTGTCCGCCCGTTCTCCATCCACGCCCGCCCCGACACCGGCGAGGACCAGGCGCAGCCGTGGACCCGGCACGCGACGGGCGCCCTCGCCGAGGCCACCGCCCCGGACGCGGACGGCGAGCTCACCGCCTGGCCGCCGGCCGGCGCGGAGGCCGAGCCGCTGGACGGCGTGTACGAGCGCCTCGCCGGGCTCGGGTACGCGTACGGCCCCGCCTTCCAGGGGCTGAGCGCACTGTGGCGCGACGGCCGCGACCTGTACGCCGAGGTCCGGCTGCCGGAGGAGCACCGCGAGAGCGCCGCCCGCTTCGGGGTGCACCCCGCGCTCTTCGACTCCGTCCTGCACCCGCTGGTGCTGGACGCCGCCGACCCGGCGGACGGCGACCGGATCCGGCTGCCGTTCGCCTGGGCGGGCATCTCCCTGCACGCGGCGGGCGCCGCCGAGCTGCGCGTACGGATCTCCCCGACCGGCACCGACACCTACCGGCTGACCCTGGCCGACGCGGCGGGCGCGCCCGTCGCGGAGGTCGAGGCGCTGACCCTGCGCCCCGTCGCCAAGGAGCAGCTCACCTCCGCCTCCGCCGCCGAGGGCGGGCACGACTCGCTGTACGCGGTGGACTGGACGGCCGTGGCCGCCGCCGAGGGCGCGGAAGCCGACTGGTCCGAGACGGCCGGGGACCTGGCCGCCGCCGAGGCCGGCAAGGACGTCCTCGTACGCCTGTCCGGTGCGGCCGGTTCCACCGTCGAGGGTGCGCACCTGACGACCCTGAAGGCGCTGGCCCTGGTCAAGGAGTGGCTGGCGGACGAGCGGTTCGCCGACTCCCGGCTGGTGTTCGTCACCACCGGCGCGGTGGCCGCGCGGGACGGCGAGGACGTCGCCGACCTGGACGCCGCCCCCGTCTGGGGTCTGGTGCGCTCGGTGCAGTCCGAGCACCCCGACCGGCTCGTGCTGGTCGACGCCGAGGACGGGACGCCCGACACGGTCCTGGCCGCCGCGCTCGCCTCCGGCGAGCCCCAGCTCGCGGTCCGCGCGGGCGAGCTGTACGCCCCCCGGCTCGCCCGCGCGGCCGCGGAACCCGCCCCGGCGGAGCCGGTCCTCGGCTCCGAGGGCACCGTCCTGGTCACCGGTGGTACCGGCGGCCTGGGCGCGCTGTTCGCCCGCCACCTGGTCACCCGGCACGGGGTGCGGCACCTGCTGCTCTCCAGCCGGCGCGGCCCGGCCACCCCGGGCGCGGACACCCTCGCCGCCGAACTCTCCGCCCTGGGCGCCGAGGTCCGCGTGGTCGCGGCCGACGCCGCCGACCGGGCGTCGGTGGCGGAGCTGCTGGCGGCCGTGGACCCGGCGCACCCGCTGACGGCCGTGGTGCACACGGCCGGCGTGCTGGACGACGCGACGGTGGAGTCCCTCACCCCGGAGCAGGTGTCCGCGGTGCTGCGCCCGAAGGTGGACGCGGCCTGGAACCTGCACGAGCTGACCCGTGCGCTGCCGCTGAAGGCCTTCGTGCTGTTCTCGTCGGTGTCCGGTCTCACCGGCACCGCCGGACAGGCCAACTACGCGGCCGCCAACACCTACCTGGACGCCCTCGCGGCCCACCGCCGCGCCTCCGGCCTGGCGGCGACCTCGCTGGCCTGGGGCCTGTGGGACAGCAGCCACGGCATGGGCGCCGGCCTCACCGAGGCCGACCTGGCCCGCTGGGACCGGGCGGGCATGACCCCGCTCACCCCGGAGCAGGGCCTGGCCCTGTTCGATGCGGCGGTGGAGGGCGTACGCCCGCTGCTGGTGCCGGTGGGGCTGAACCTCGCCCGGTTCCGCGGCGCGGCCGAACTGCCGCCCGCCCTCTACCGGGGCCTGGTCCGTACCCGTACCCGCCGCGCCGCACAGGCCGGCGCGGGCGCCGCCGGCGAGTCGGGCTGGATCCGGCAGATCGCCGGTCTCGCCGAGGACAAGCGCGGGGAAGCCGTACTGGACCTCGTACGCTCCACCGTGGCCTCGGTGCTCGGCCACGCGGGCGCCACCTCCATCGACCCGCAGCGGGCCTTCAGCGACATCGGCTTCGACTCGATGGCCGGCGTGGACCTGCGCAACCGGCTCGGCGCGGCCACCGGTCTGCGGCTCCCGGCGACGGCGGTCTTCGACCACCCGACCCCGGGCGCGCTGGCGGCGTACGTCCTGTCGAAGGTCTCCGCGGACGCGGGCGGCGCCCCGGCCAAGGCCGTCAAGGCGCGCGCCAAGGGCGCCACGGACGAGCCGATCGCCATCGTCGGCATGGCCTGCCGCTTCCCGGGCGGGGTCAGCTCCCCGCAGGACCTGTGGCGGCTCGTCGCCGACGGGGTCGACGCGGTGACCGGCTTCCCGGTCAACCGCGGCTGGGACCTGGACGGCCTCTACGACCCGGACCCGGAGCGCACGGGCACCTCGTACGTCCGTGAGGGCGGCTTCCTGCACGAGGCGGACCTCTTCGACCGGGAGTTCTTCGGGATCTCCCCGCGCGAGGCGACCGCGACCGACCCCCAGCAGCGCCTGCTGCTGGAGACGGCGTGGGAGACCTTCGAGAGCGCGGGCATCGACCCGGCGCTGGTGCGCGGCACCAACACCGGTGTGTTCACGGGCGCGATGTACGACGACTACGCGTCCCGGCTGAGCTCGACGCCGGAGGAGTTCGAGGGCTTCCTGCTCGCGGGCAACCTGTCCAGCGTCATCTCCGGCCGGCTGTCGTACACGTACGGCCTGGAGGGCCCGTCGCTCACCGTCGACACGGCCTGCTCCTCCTCTCTGGTGGCCATGCACCTCGCGGCGAACGCGCTGCGCTCCGGCGAGTGCGACCTCGCGCTCGCGGGCGGTGTCACGGTGATGAACAGCCCGCACACCTTCGTGGAGTTCTCCCGCCAGCGGGGCCTGTCCCCCGACGGCCGCTGCAAGTCCTTCTCGGCGAGCGCGGACGGCACCGGCTGGAGCGAGGGCGTCGGCCTGCTCCTCGTGGAGCGGCTCTCCGACGCCAAGCGCAACGGCCACCAGATCCTGGCCGTGATCCGGGGCACCGCCGTCAACCAGGACGGCGCCTCCAACGGCCTCACCGCCCCCAACGGCCCGGCCCAGGAGCGGGTCATCCGCCAGGCCCTGGCCAACGCCGGTCTGAACCCGGCGGACGTGGACGCGGTCGAGGCGCACGGCACCGGCACCACCCTCGGCGACCCCATCGAGGCGCAGGCCCTGCTGGCCACCTACGGCCAGGACCGGCCCGAGGACCAGCCCCTGTACCTGGGCTCCCTCAAGTCGAACATCGGGCACAGCCAGGCGGCGGCCGGTGTCGGCGGCGTCATCAAGATGATCGAGGCCATGCGCCACGGCACCCTGCCGCGCACCCTGCACGTGGACCGGCCGTCCCCGCACGTGGACTGGGACGCGGGCGCGCTGACGCTGCTGACCGAGGAGACCGCCTGGCCCGAGCAGGGCCGGCCGCGCCGTGCGGGCGTGTCCTCCTTCGGCATCAGCGGCACCAACGCCCACGTCATCCTCGAGCAGCCCCCGGCCGCCCCCGCCGCCCGCAAGCCCGCCCCCGAGGCGCAGCCCGCCGGTGCGGTGCTGCCGTGGCTGGTGTCCGGCAAGGACGAGAAGGCCGTCCAGGCCCAGGCGGCCCGGCTGCACCGGTTCGTCCTGGACAACCCGGCGCTGTCCGCGACCGACATCGGCTTCTCGCTGGCGACGGGCCGCGCGGTACTGGAGCACAGCGCGGCCGTCGTCGGCGGCGACCGGGAGTCCCTGATCCGGGGCCTGTCGTCGCTGGCGCACGGCGAGTCCGCGAGCAACGTCGTACGGGGCCGCTCGGCGCGGCCCGGCAAGACGGCGTTCCTCTTCACCGGGCAGGGCAGCCAGCGCCTGGGCATGGGCCGTGAGCTGTACGCCTCGAACCCGGTGTTCGCGAAGGCGCTGGACGAGATCTGCGCCCGCTTCGACGCCGAACTGGCCCGGCCGATCAAGGAGGTGCTGTTCGCCCCCGAGCACTCGGCGGACTCGGCGCTGATCGACCAGACCTCCTTCACGCAGGCCGCGCTGTTCGCCATCGAGGTGGCCCTGTACCGGCTGTTCGAGCACCACGGCTTCACCCCGGACTACCTGCTGGGCCACTCCATCGGCGAGGTCACCGCCGCCTACCTGGCGGGCGTCCTCGAACTGGGCGACGCCTGCTGCCTGGTCGCCGAGCGCGGCCGGCTGATGCAGGCCGCCCGTGAGGGCGGGGCGATGGCCGCGGTCCAGGCCACCGAGGAGGAGGTGCGCGCCGCGCTCGCCCCGTACGGCGACAAGGTCGCCATCGCCGGGGTCAACGGCCCCACCTCCATGGTGATCTCGGGTGACGCGGACGTCGTGGACGAGCTGTGCGACGCCTTCCGCGCGAAGGGTGCGCGCACCAAGCGGCTGCCGGTCTCGCACGCCTTCCACTCCCCGCACATGGACGAGGTGCTGGAGGAGTTCCGCGAGGTCGCCTCGGGTCTGAACTTCCGCGCACCGCGCATCCCGGTGGTCTCCAACGTCACCGGCACCCTGGCCACCGAGGAGCAGCTGACCTCGCCGGAGTACTGGGCCACCCACATCCGGGAGGCCGTGCGCTTCGCCGACGGGGTCCGCTACCTGGAGGCGCAGGGCGTCACCGACTTCCTGGAGCTGGGCCCGGACGGGGTCCTCACCGCCCTCGCCCAGGGTTCCCTGGAGCAGGAGGCGGGCGCGCTCGCCCCGGCCCTGCGCCGGGACCGGCCCGAGGCGGAGACGGTGGCCGGGGCGATGGCCGTACTGCGGATGCGCGGTGCCCGGCCGGACTTCGCCAAGCTGTTCCCGGGCGGGCGGACCGTCGCCCTGCCGACGTACGCCTTCCAGCACGAGCGGTACTGGCTGGAGGACCCGCGGACGCCGGCCGACGCGGCCGGGCTGGGTCTGGCGGCGACCGGTCACCCGCTGCTGGGTGCGGCGGTCGGTTCGGCGCACCGTGACGAGTACCTGTTCACGGGCCGCCTGTCGCGCCGTACGCACGCCTGGCTGACCGAGCACGCCGTGCACGGCACGGTGCTGGTGCCCGGTACCGGTCTGGTGGAGCTGGCGGCCCGGGCGGGCGAGCAGCTCGGCGTGGAGCGGGTCGAGGAGCTGATGCTGTCGGCGCCGCTGGTGCTGCCCGAGCAGGGCGGTGTCCAGGTCCAGGTGGTCGTCGGCGAGGCCGACGGCGCGGGCCGCCGCACCGTCGAGGTGTTCTCCCGGCCCGACGACGGGGACGTGGCCACCGACCGGCCGTGGACCCTGAACGCGAACGGTTCCCTCTCGCCCGCCGGTGAGCCCGGTGAGGCGCTGACGGTGTGGCCGCCGGCCGGGGCCACGGAGGTCTCCCTGGACGGGGCGTACGAGCGCCTGGAGCTGCAGGGCTACTCCTACGGGCCGGCCTTCCAGGGCCTGTCGCGGCTGTGGACGGTGGGCGAGGACGAGATCCTCGCCGAGGTGCGGCTGCCCGACGCCCAGCGCGCCGAGGCGGGCAGTTTCCTGCTGCACCCGGCGCTGCTGGACGCGGCCCTGCACCCGCTGCTGCCGGGCGTGGCCTTCGACTCGGGCCTGGCACGGCTGCCGTTCTCCTGGTCCGGGGTGAGCGTCCACGCGGTGGGCGCCCAGGTCCTGCGGGTGCGGCTCGCGCTGTCCGGGCGGGACTCGGACACCCTGCAGGCCGCGCTGACGGTGGCGGACGGCAGCGGCGCCCCGGTGGCGACCGTGGAGTCGCTGCTGCTGCGGCCGGTGTCGAAGGAGGCGCTGCGCGAGGCCGCGTCGACGGCCCGGGACGGCCTGTTCAAGGTCGCCTGGAACGCGCTGCCGACGGGCTCTTCGGTGACGGGTACGACTGTGGCGGGCTCCGGGTGGGCCGTCGTCGGGGACGTCACGGTTGAGGGCGGCCGTGCGTACGCCTCGCTGGAGGAGGTGGCCTCGGCGGAGAACGTGCCCGCCACGGTGGTGCTGGCTCCGGCCGCCGTCACCGGTGAGGTCGCCGGGGCCGCGCGGCAGGCGCTGCGCGAGGCCCTCGCGACGGCGCAGGCCTGGCTGGCCGACGAGCGCTTCGAGGACTCCACCCTCGTGGTGGTGACCCGGGGTGCCATCGCCACCGGCGGGGAGCCCGTCACCGACCTGGCGCACGCCGGTGTCTGGGGCCTGCTGCGCGTGGCGCAGACGGAGAACCCGGGCCGGATCGTCCTGGTCGACGTAGACGCCGACGGCGCCGCCACGCTGCCCGGCTCGGTCCTGGCCTCCGGCGAGCCGCAGCTCGCGGTGCGCGGCGGCGAGCTGCTGGTGCCGCGCCTGGCCCGCACCGCGCAGGACCCCGAGGCCCGCACGGCCCGCTGGGACCAGGGCACCACCCTGATCACCGGCGCGACCGGCGCACTGGGCGGCGTACTCGCCCGGCACCTGGTCACCGAACACGGCGCCAGGCACCTGCTGCTGCTCAGCCGCCGCGGCCTGGACGCCCCGGGTGCCGAGGAGCTGCGTGCGGAGCTCACGGCGCTCGGCGCGGCCGTGACCGTCGCCGCCTGCGACGTGACGGACCGGGAGTCCCTGGCCGGGGTGCTGGCGGCGATCCCCGCGGAGCAGCCGCTGACCGGGGTGGTCCACACGGCCGGTGTGCTGGACGACACCGTCCTGTCGGACCTGACGCCGGAGCGCCTGGAGCAGGTGCTGCTGCCGAAGGTGGACGCGGCCTGGAACCTGCACGAGCTCACCAAGGACCTGGACCTGTCGGCCTTCGTCCTCTACTCCTCGATCGCCGGTCTGATCGGCAACGCCGGCCAGGCCAACTACGCGGCGGGCAACACCTTCCTCGACGCCCTCGCCCAGTACCGCCAGGCGAACGGCCTCCCGGCCACCTCGCTCGCCTGGGGCCTGTGGGCGCAGGCCTCCACCATCAGCGGCTCGCTGGAGGAGGCGGACCTGCGCCGCCTGGCCCGGCTCGGCCTGCTGCCGCTGTCGTCGGCCGACGCGATGGACCTCTTCGACGCGGCCCCCGGCACCGGCGATGCGGTCCTGGCCGTCACCCGGCTCGCCGTGGAGGCCCTGCGCAAGCAGGGCGACCGGCTGCTGCCGCTGCTGCGGGACCTGGCTCCGGCCGGTCCGCGCCGGGCGGTCGCGGGCGGCGGCGCACAGTCCGGGGCGGACGGCCCCTCCTTCGCCGAGCGCCTCGGCGCCCTGCCGGAGGAGGAGCGCGTCGCGGCGCTGACGGACCTCGTACGGGCCCAGGTGGCCTCGGTGCTCGGTCACGCCGACCACAGCGGCATCGACGCCGACCGTGCCTTCCAGGAGCTGGGCTTCGACTCGCTGACCGCCGTGGAGCTGCGCAACCAGCTCAACGCCGCGACCGGTCTGCGACTGCCGAGCACCCTCGTCTTCGACTACCCGAACCCGGCCGCGCTCGCCGCGTACCTGCGCCAGCAGATCACGGTGGAGGACGTGTCGGCGGCGGCGCCGGTCCTGTCGGACCTCGACAAGCTGAAGTCCGCCATCCAGGCGGCCTCTTCGGACCGGGAGGCCTTCGACCAGATCACCGGCCGGCTGCGGGAGCTGCTGGACATCGCCGACACGGCGAGCGGTGCCAAGGCCGAGGACGGCAACGCCGACCTGGAAGAGGCGAGCGACGAGGAGCTGTTCGCGCTCCTCGACGACCTGGACTGACCTGTGCGAACCCTCCATTCATCAATACCCAGCCACATCACGTCGGGGAGCTGAGATCACGTGGCGAACGAGCAAGAACTCCGGGAGTACCTCAAGCGGGCCATCGCCGATGCCCGGGACGCGAAGAAGCGTCTGCGCGAGGTAGAGGACAAGGCACAGGAGCCCATCGCGATCGTCGGGATGGCGTGCCGGTACCCCGGCGGGGTCGCCACCCCCGAAGACCTCTGGCAGCTGGTCACCGACGGGGTGGACGCGGTCAGCGGCTTCCCCGTCAACCGTGGCTGGGACCTGGAGCGGCTGTACGACACCGACCCCGACGCGGCGGGCACCTCGTACACCGCCGAGGGCGGCTTCCTGCACGAGGCGGACCGTTTCGACCCCGAGTTCTTCGGGATGTCGCCGCGCGAGGCCCTCGCCGTGGACCCCCAGCAGCGACTGCTGCTGGAGACCACGTGGGAGGCCTTCGAGCGGGCCGGGATCGACCCGGCCTCGCTGCGCGGCAGCCGTACGGGTGTCTTCACCGGTCTGATGTACAACGACTACGGCTCCCGGTCGGGCCTGCCCGCCGAGGGCAACGAGGGCTACCTGTTCAGCGGCAGCGCCGGCTCCATCGCCTCGGGCCGTCTCGCGTACACCTTCGGTCTGGAGGGGCCGACGGTGACCGTGGACACGGCCTGTTCCTCCTCGCTGGTGGCCATGCACATGGCGGCGAACGCGCTGCGGGCCGGTGAGTGCGACCTCGCGCTCGCCGGCGGCGCGGCCGTCATGTCGACGCCGACCGCCTTCATCGAGTTCTCCCGGCTGCGCGGCCTGTCGGCCGACGGCCGCTGCAAGTCCTTCTCCGAGCACGCCGACGGCACGGGCTGGGCCGAGGGCGTGGGCCTGCTGCTGGTCGAGCGGCTCTCGGACGCCCGGCGCAACGGTCACCAGGTCCTCGCGGTGATCCGGGGCACCGCCGTCAACCAGGACGGTGCCTCCAACGGCCTGACCGCCCCGAACGGCCCCTCGCAGGAGCGGGTCATCCGCCAGGCGCTCGCCAACGCCGGTCTGACCACGGCCGATGTGGATCTGGTCGAGGCGCACGGCACCGGCACCTCGCTGGGCGACCCGATCGAGGCGCAGGCCCTGCTGGCGACCTACGGCCAGGACCGTCCGGCGGACCAGCCCCTGTACCTCGGCTCCCTCAAGTCGAACATCGGGCACAGCCAGGCCGCGGCGGGCGTCGGCGGCATCATCAAGATGGTGCAGGCGATCCGGCACGGGTTCATGCCGAAGACCCTGCACGCCGAGGAGCCCTCGACGCGGATCGACTGGGAGGCGGGCGCCGTCTCGCTGCTCCAGGAGGCCCGCCAGTGGCCCGAGACGGGGGCGCCGCGCCGTGCGGGCGTGTCCTCCTTCGGTTTCGGCGGCACCAACGCGCACGTGGTCATCGAGCAGGCCCCGGCCGCCGAGGAGCCCGAGGGCGAGGCCGCCGAGGCGGCCCCGGCCCCGGCGGCGGTGCCGTTCGTACCGTGGGTGCTGTCCGGGAAGACCCCGGAGGCCGTGACGGCGCAGGCCGCGCGGCTGCTGGCCTGGGCCGAGGACCGTGCGGACCTCGACCTGGCCGGGGTGGGCCGTGCGCTGGTCGGCCTGCGGGCGCTGTTCGACCACCGTGCGGTGGTGGCGGGCGGCGACCGGGACGCGCTGCTGGCGGGTCTGCGGGCGCTGGCCTCGGGCGAGGCCTCGCCGGCCGTGGCCCAGGGGGCGAAGACCGCCGGGAAGACGGCGTTCCTGTTCACCGGCCAGGGCGCGCAGCGCGCGGGGATGGGCGAGGAGCTGTACGCCGCCTTCCCCGCCTACGCCACCGCCTTCGACGCCGTCGCCGCCGAACTGGACAAGCACCTCGACCGGCCCATCCGCGAGGTCATCGCCTCCGGTGAGGGCCTCGACGACACGGGCAACACCCAGCCCGCGCTGTTCGCCGTCGAGGTCGCCCTCTACCGGCTCGTCGAATCCTGGGGCATCAAGCCCGACCAGCTCGCCGGACACTCCATCGGCGAACTCGCCGCCGCCCACGTCGCCGGAGTCCTCGACCTCGCCGACGCCGCCAAGCTCGTCGCGGCCCGCGCGAAGCTCATGCAGGCCCTCCCGGCCGGCGGCGCCATGATCGCCGTACAGGCCACCGAGGAGGAAGTCCTCCCGCTCCTCGACGGGCTGACGGACCGCCTGGCCATCGCCGCGATCAACGGCCCCAACTCGGTCGTCGTCTCCGGCGACGAGGACGCGGCCCTCGAGGTCGCCGCGAAGATCGCCGGACTGGGCCGCAAGACGAAGCGGCTCACCGTCTCGCACGCCTTCCACTCCCCCCACATGGACGGGATGCTGAAGGAGTTCACCGAGGTCGCGGCCGGTCTCACCTACCACGCCCCGAAGATCCCCGTCGTCTCCACCCTCACCGGCGAACTCGCCACCGGGGACGACCTGCGCACCGCGAAGTACTGGGCCGACCAGGTCCGCGGCGCCGTCCGCTTCACGCACGCCGTCCGCACCCTGGAGACCCTCGGCGCGAGCACCTTCACCGAGATCGGCCCGGACGCCGTCCTGACCGCGCTGGCCGCGGGCTCCGTCGAGGGCGCCGGAACCGCCCTCGCCACCCTGCGCGCGGGCCGGCCCGAAGTGCAGCAGGCCGTCCTCGCGGCCGGGCAGCTGCACGCCCGGACCGGGAAGGCCGACTGGGCGGCGTATTTCGGGGGCGGGGCCTTCGGCGGCCCGGCGGACTCCGCCGTGGACCTGCCGACGTATGCCTTCCAGCGCGAGCGGTACTGGCTGGACGTCGCGGAGGCCGCCGCCGACGCGACGGGCCTGGGCCTGAGCGCGACCGACCACCCGATCCTCGGCGCCACCCTGGACCTCGCCGACGGCGACCAGACCCTCTTCACCAGCCGGCTGTCGCTGCGCTCGCACCCCTGGCTCGCCGACCACGCCGTCCTCGGCACGGTCCTGCTGCCCGGTACCGGCTTCGTCGAGCTGGCCGTCCTCGCGGGCGGACAGCTGGGCTGCCCGCAGATCGAGGAGCTGACCCTGTCGGCGCCGCTGGTGCTGCCCGCGCAGGGCGGCGTCCAGCTCCAGCTGGTCGTCGGGGACGCCGACGGCTCGGGCCGGCGCAGCGTCGACGTGTACTCGCGCCACGACGGGGACGCGGCCGACGCGCCCGCCGAGGCCCGCCCGTGGACCCTCAACGCCAAGGGCGTCCTGGCCCCCGCCTCCGACACCGCCACCGGTGAGGCCCTGATGGTCTGGCCCCCGGCCGGGGCCACCGAGGTCTCCCTCGACGGGGTCTACGAGCGGCTCGCCGCCCAGGACTACGCGTACGGCCCGGCCTTCCAGGGCCTGCGCCGCGCCTGGAAGGGCAACGGCGAGATCTTCGCCGAACTGACCCTGCCCGACGCCCAGCGCGCCGACGCCGGCCGGTTCCAGCTGCACCCGGCGCTGCTGGACTCGGCGCTGCACCCGCTGCTGCCGGGCGTCGTCGACGACGACCGGGTGGCGCTGCTGCCGTTCTCCTGGTCCGGGGTGAGCGTGCACGCCACGGGCGCCGCCACGCTGCGCGTCCGGATCACGCTGACCGGCCCCGAGGTGGCCTCGCTGACGGTGGCGGACGGTACGGGAGCCCCGGTGGCGACCGTGGAGTCGCTGCTGCTGCGCCCGCTGTCGAAGGAGGCGCTGCGCGAGGCGAACTCCGCCGCCCGGGACGGCCTGTTCAAGGTGTCCTGGAACGCGTCGACCGCTTCGGGCTCCGCGGTGGACACCTCCGGGTGGGCCGTCGTCGGGGATCTCACCGTCGAGGGCGCCCGTGGCTACGCCTCGCTCGAGGCGGTGGCCTCGGCGCCGTCCGTGCCCGCCACCGTCCTGCTGGCCCTCGCCCCGACGGGTGCGGCGGACTCCGCCGAGGTGCCCGCCCTGACGCACGGCGCGGTCCGGGAGCTGCTGGGCACGGCCCAGTCCTGGCTGGCGGACGACCGGTTCGCCGACTCCACCCTCGTGGTGGTGACCCGGGGCGCCCTCGCCACCACCGTCGGCGCTCCCGTCACCGACCTGGCGCACGCCGCCGCCTGGGGTCTGCTGCGCGTCGCGCAGAGCGAGAACCCGGGCCGGATCGTCCTGGTCGACCTGGACGCCGACGGCGACGGCGCCCCGCCGGTCGCCGCCGTGGCCTCCGGCGAGCCGCAGGTCGCGGTGCGCGGCACCGAGCTGCTGGTGCCGCGCCTGGCCCGCACCGCGCAGGACCCCGAGGCCCGGACGGCCCGCTGGGACCAGGGCACCACCCTGATCACCGGCGCGACCGGCGCACTGGGCGGCGTACTCGCCCGGCACCTGGTCACCGAGCACGGCGCCAGGCACCTGCTGCTGCTCAGCCGCCGCGGCATCGAGGCGGCGGGCGCGGCCGAGCTGGAGGCGGAGCTGACCGGGCTCGGCGCCCAGGTCACCGTCGCCGCCTGTGACGTCGCCGACCGGGAGGCCCTCGCCGCGGTGCTGGCCGCGATCCCGGCGGAGCGCCCGCTCGGCGCGGTCGTGCACACGGCCGGCGTGCTGGACGACGGCCTGCTGTCCTCGCTGACCCCGGAGCGGCTGGAGAAGGTACTCCAGCCGAAGGTGGACGCGGCCTGGAACCTGCACGAGCTCACCAAGGACCTGGACCTGTCGGCCTTCGTCCTCTACTCGTCCATCGCGGGCCTCATCGGCAACGCCGGCCAGGCCAACTACGCGGCGGGCAACACCTTCCTCGACGCCCTCGCCCAGTACCGCCAGGCCAGTGGCCTGCCGGCCACCTCGCTGGCCTGGGGCCTGTGGGCGCAGGCCTCCACCATCAGCGGGCAGCTCGACGAGGCCGACCTCAAGCGCATCGAGCGCACCGGCCTGCTGCCGCTGTCCTCCGCCGACGCGATGGACCTGTTCGACGCGGCTCCCGGTACGGGCGAGGCGGTGCTCGCCGCGACCCGGCTGAACACGGCCGCGCTGCGCAAGCAGGCCGACGGCCCGCACCTGCTCTTCCGCGGGCTGGTCACGGCCGCCCCGCGCCGGGCGGCGGCCTCCGGCCAGGCGGGCGGCGGCTCCTCGCTGGCCGACCGGCTGGGCGGGCTGTCCCCGGCCGAGCGGGACCAGGCCCTGACGGACCTGGTGCGGGCGCAGGTGGCGGCGGTGCTCGGGCACTCCGACCACAGCAGCATCGACGCCGAACGCGCCTTCCAGGAGCTGGGCTTCGACTCGCTGACCGCGGTGGAGCTGCGCAACCAGCTCAACTCCACGACGGGCATGCGGCTGCCGAGCACGCTGGTCTTCGACTACCCGAACCCGGCCGCGCTGGCCGCACACCTGTCGTCCGAGCTGTTCGGCGCCGAGCAGGGCGCGGCGCCCGTGGTGGTGGCCGCCGACTCGGCGTCGCTGGAGCCGATCGCCATCGTCGGCATGGCCTGCCGCTACCCGGGCGGGGTCTCCTCGCCGGCGGACCTGTGGCGGCTGGTCTCCGAGGGCACGGACGCGATCACCCCGTTCCCGTCGAACCGCGGCTGGGACCTGGAGAACCTGTACCACCCGGACCCGGACCACACGGGCACCACGTACGCCCAGGGCGGCGGCTTCCTGCACGACGCGGACCTGTTCGACCCGGAGTTCTTCGGGATGTCCCCGCGCGAGGCGCTGGCCACCGACCCGCAGCAGCGGCTCCTGCTGGAGACCGCCTGGGAGACCGTGGAGAACGCGGGGCTGGTCCCGGCGGCGCTGCGCGGCAGCCGTACCGGTGTGTTCGCCGGTGTGATGTACCACGACTACGGCTCCGCCCTCACGACCATCCCCGAGGACCTGGAGGGTTACCTGGCCAGCGGCAACGCGGGCAGTGTGGCCTCGGGCCGGGTCTCGTACACCCTCGGTCTGGAGGGCCCGGCGGTCACCGTCGACACGGCCTGCTCCTCCTCGCTCGTCGCCCTGCACATGGCGGCGAACGCCCTGCGCTCCGGTGAGTGCGACCTGGCGCTGGCGGGCGGTGTCACGGTGATGTCGAGCCCGACCACCTTCGTGGAGTTCTCCCGGCAGCGCGGTCTGTCGCCCGACGGCCGCTGCAAGCCCTTCGCCGCCGGTTCCGACGGCACCGGCTGGTCGGAGGGTGTGGGCCTGCTGCTGGTGGAGCGGCTCTCGGACGCCGAGCGCAACGGGCACAACGTGCTCGCCGTGATCCGGGGTTCGGCCATCAACCAGGACGGTGCCTCCAACGGCCTGACCGCCCCGAACGGCCCTTCGCAGGAGCGGGTCATCCGCCAGGCCCTCGCCAACGCGGGCCTGAGCCCGGCCGATGTGGACGTGGTCGAGGCGCACGGCACCGGGACGACCCTCGGCGACCCGATCGAGGCGCAGGCGCTGCTGGCGACGTACGGGCAGAACCGTCCGGCGGACCGGCCGCTGTGGCTGGGCTCGCTGAAGTCGAACATCGGGCACACGCAGGCCGCCGCCGGCGTGGGCAGCGTCATCAAGATGATCGAGGCCATGCGCCACGAGGTGCTGCCGCAGACCCTGCACGTGGACGCGCCGTCCGGGCACGTCGACTGGGAGGCGGGCGCCGTCTCGCTGCTGACCGAGGCGCGCGGCTGGGAGGAGTACGGGCGTCCGCGTCGTGCGGGCGTGTCCTCCTTCGGCATCAGCGGGACCAACGCGCACGTGGTCATCGAGGCGCCCGCGGTCCGGCCCGAGCCGGCGCGGGAGCCGGCTGCGCCGCTGCCGGTGGTGCCGTGGGTGCTGTCCGGGAAGACCCCGCAGGCCGTGACGGCGCAGGCCGCGCGGCTGCTGGAGTCGGGTGCGGAGGCCGACCCGCGGGACCTGGGTCTGACGCTGGCCACGGGCCGTTCGCTGTTCGAGCACCGTGCGGTGGTGGCGGGCGGCGACCGGGACGCGCTGCTGGCGGGTCTGCAGGTACTGGCCTCGGGTGCTTCGGCGCCGAACGCGGTCCGTGACAGCCGTACGTCCGGGAAGACGGCGTTCCTGTTCACCGGCCAGGGCGCGCAGCGCGCCGGGATGGGCGAGGAGCTGTACGCCGCCTTCCCCGCCTACGCCACCGCCTTCGACGCCGTCGCCGCCGAACTGGACAAGCACCTCGACCGGCCCATCCGCGAGGTCATCGCCTCCGGTGAGGGCCTCGACGACACGGGCAACACCCAGCCCGCGCTGTTCGCCGTCGAGGTCGCCCTCTACCGGCTCGTCGAGTCCTGGGGCATCAAGCCCGACCAGCTCGCCGGACACTCCATCGGCGAACTCGCCGCCGCCCACGTGGCCGGGGTCCTCGACCTCGCCGACGCCGCCAAGCTCGTGGCCGCCCGCGCGAAGCTCATGCAGGCCCTCCCGGCCGGCGGCGCCATGATCGCCGTACAGGCCACCGAGGAGGAGGTCCTCCCGCTGCTGGCCGGGCGTGAGGGCGAGCTGGCCATCGCCGCGATCAACGGCCCCAACTCGGTGGTCGTCTCCGGCGACGAGGACACCGCGCTGCACGTGGCGGAGCGGTTCCAGGCGCAGGGCCGCAAGACGAAGCGGCTGACCGTCTCGCACGCCTTCCACTCTCCCCACATGGACGGGATGCTGAAGGAGTTCACGGCGGTCGCGGCCGGTCTCACCTACCACCAGCCGAAGATCCCGGTCGTCTCCACCCTCACCGGCCGGCCGGCCGCCGGGGACGACCTGGTCACCGCGGAGTACTGGGCCGACCAGGTCCGCGGCGCGGTCCGGTTCGCCGACGCGGTCGCCGCTCTCGAGGCCCTGGGCGTCACCACCGTGGCGGAGGTCGGCCCGGACGCCGTCCTGACGGCCCTCGCCCAGGACACCCTGTCCGCCGCGGCCGCCGTGCCGCTGGTGCGCCGGGGCCGGCCCGAGGGCGAGACGCTCGTCGCGGGCGTCGGCCGGCTGCACAGCCGGGGGGTGCGCGTCGACTGGGCGGCGTACTTCGCCGGTTCGGGCGCCCGTCCGGTGGCCCTGCCGACGTACGCCTTCCAGCACGAGGCCTTCTGGCTGAAGGGCTCGGGCGCCGCCGCGGACGCCGGGTACGGACTGAACCCGACCGGGCACCCGCTGCTCGGCGCCGCGGTCACCATCGCGGGCGCCGACCAGGTGCTCTTCACCAGCCGGCTGTCGGTGCGCACCCACCCGTGGCTCGCCGAGCACGCCGTCTTCGACTCGGCCGTACTGCCCGGCTCCGCCCTGGTGGAGCTGGCCGTACGGGCGGCCGACGAGCTGGGTCTGGCCGGGCTCGCCGAGCTGGACCTCGACAAGCCCGTGGTGCTGCCCGAGCAGGGCGCCGTCCAGCTCCAGCTGGGCGTGGGCCCGGCGGACGAGGCGGGCCGGCGGCCGTTCACGGTGCACACCCGCGCCGACGAGGCGGAGGCCCGCTGGACGGTGCACGCCGCCGGTGTCTTCGATACGCAGACAGCGCAGACCGCGCAGACCGCGCCCGCCGTCCTGGGCGGTGAGGCCGCCGAGCTCGCGCTGCCGGAGGAACTGCTGCCCGACGCCGCCGCGTACGAGCTGCACCCGGCGCTGCTGGAGGCGGCCGTGGCCGCCGCCGGGGGCACCGGGGCCGCGGGGACGACGCGGATCCCGGCGCGGTGGCAGGACGTACGGCTGCACGCGAGCGGGGCCACGGCGGTGCGGGTGCGGATCGCCCCGCTTGACGGGGACCCGGAGGGCGCCGTGACCGTACGGCTGTCCGACGCGCAGGACCAGGCCGTCGCCACGGTCGGCCGGCTCGTCTTCCGGGACGTGCCGGACACCGAGTTCACCGTGTCGCAGGGCGGCAGCCGGCCGCTGTTCCAGGTGGACTGGGTGGCCACCGCGCTGCCCGAGCCCGCCGAGCGGGTCCGCTGGGGCGTCCTCGGTGACGCCGCCGCCGGCTTCGACGGCCCGGCCTTCGAGGACGTGGCGGCCGTCGGGAAGGCGGCCGAGGCCGGGGCGGCCGTGGACGCCGTCCTGGTGTGGGCCGTCACGGACGGCGCCGCCGACGTGGTGGGCGCCTCCCACTCCGCCGCGCGCGGAGCGCTGGCCCTGCTCCAGGACTGGCTGGCCGACGACCGGCTGGAGGCCACCCGTCTGGTGGTCGTCACCCGGGGCGCGGTGGACGCCGGTCCGGCCGGTGTTCCCGAGCCCGCCTCGGCGACCGTGTGGGGGCTGCTGCGTTCGGCGCAGGCCGAGGCCCCGGACCGGATCGTACTCGTCGACCTGGACCACCCGGGCGACGGCCCCGTCCCGGCCGCGGCCCTGTCGGCGGTGCTCGCCTCCGGTGAGCCGCAGGCGGCGGTGCGCGGCGGTGAGGTGCTGCTGCCGAGGCTGCGCCGGCTCACCGAGGCCGACTCGGGCGAGCGGACCGTGGTCTGGGACCCCGAGGGCACGGTGCTGGTCACCGGCGGTACCGGCGCGCTGGGCAGCCTGTTCGCCCGGCACCTGGTCGCCGAGCACGGCGTACGCCACCTGGTGCTGGCCGGGCGTCGCGGCGACGCGGCCCCCGGGGCCGGGGAGCTGCGCGCCGAACTCACCGCGCTGGGCGCGGAGGTCACCCTCGCGGCCGTGGACGTGTCCGACCGGGAGGCCCTGGCGGCCGTCCTGGCGGCGATCCCGGCGGAGCACCCCCTGAAGGGTGTGGTGCACACGGCGGGCGTCCTCGACAACGGTCTGGTGGCGGCGCTGAGCCCGGACAGCCTGGACGCCGTACTGCGGCCGAAGGCGGACGCGGCCTGGCACCTGCACGAGCTGACGAAGGACCTGGAGCTGACGGCGTTCGTGCTGTTCTCCTCCAGCGTCGGTGTCATCGGCGGCCCCGGGCAGTCCAACTACGCGGCGGCCAACGCCTTCCTGGACGGGCTCGCCGCCCACCGGGCGGGCCTGGGTCTCGCGGCGACCTCCCTGGCCTGGGGCCTGTGGGGCCTGAGCTACGGGATCAACGCCGGTCTGGACGAGAACGACCTCAAGCGGTTCGGCCGCGAGGGCTTCAAGCCGGTCTCGCCGCAGGAGGGCACCGCGCTCTTCGACTCGGCGCTGGCGATGAGCACCTCGGCGGTCGTGGCGCTCCCGGTCGACCTGTCCGCGATGCGGGCGCACGGTCTGGTGCCGCCGGTGTTCCGCTCGCTGGTGCGGGCGGTGAACCGGCGCGCGGCGCAGTCCGGCGGGGGTTCCGTCGAACTGCTCGCGACGCGGCTGGCGGGGCTGTCCCCGCTGGAGCAGCAGCAGGCGGTGCTGGACCTCGTACGGGCCGAGGTGGCCACGGTCCTGGGCCACACCGGGCAGGACGCGGTGCAGGCCGACCGCGCCTTCCAGGAGATGGGCTTCGACTCGATGACGGCGGTGGAGCTGCGCAACCGGCTCAACGCCGCGACGGGGGTGCGGCTGTCCGCGACCGTGGTCTTCGACCACCCGAACCCGACGGCGCTGGCCGAGCACGTGCTCGGCGAGGTCGCGCCGGACGGTGCGGCGGCCGAGGAGCCGGCGCTCGCGGAGCTGGACCGGCTGGAGGCGGCGCTCGCCGCCCTCGCCGAGGACAGTCAGACGCGCTCCACCGTCTCTGTACGCCTGCAGACGATCCTGTCCCGGCTGAACGAGGCTGCGGGACCGGCCGGAGGACCGGACCTGGCCGAAACGATCGAATCCGCCTCTGCGGACGACCTCTTCGACTTCATCGACAACCAGCTCGGCCGTTCCGCGAACTGACGGTCCCGACGTACGCAGCTCTGAGGAGAAGTTGATCTCTCATGTCCAATGAGACCCAGCACAACGGACCGGCAGCGTCTTCGGATCCGGCCGCGTCCAAAGAACAGAAGATGGTCGAGTACCTGAAGTGGGTCACCACCGACCTGCAGAAGGCGCGCAAGCGGCTGGCGGAGCTGGAGGCCGGCAACGACGAGCCGGTCGCCATCGTCGGTATGGCCTGCCGCTTCCCGGGCGGGGTGACCTCGCCCGAGACCCTGTGGAAGCTCGTCACGGACGAGGCCGACGGGATCACCGAGTGGCCCGGCGACCGCGGCTGGGACATCGACGCCATCTACGACCCCGAGCGCGGCAAGCCCGGCAAGTCGTACACGAAGAAGGGCGGGTTCCTGGAGGGCGCGGCCCTCTTCGACCCCGGTTTCTTCGGCATCTCCCCGCGCGAGGCCCTCGCCATGGACCCGCAGCAGCGAGTGCTGCTGGAGACGGCCTGGGAGACCTTCGAGCAGGCCGGGATCGACCCGACCACGCTGCGCGGCACGCCGGTCGGTGTGTTCGCGGGTGTCGTGGAGCAGAGCTACCTGGGCCTGGAGGGCCCGGAGGAGCTCGAGGGTTACCTGATGACCAGCAAGCTCAGCGCGGTGGCCTCCGGCCGCATCTCGTACACCTTCGGTTTCGAGGGCCCGGCCGTGTCCGTGGACACGGCGTGCTCCTCGTCGCTGGTGGCGCTGCACCTGGCCGTGCAGTCGGTCCGCAAGGGCGAGTCCTCGATGGCGCTGGCCGGCGGGTCGACGGTCTCCGGCCACCCGAGCGGCTTCGTCGACTTCTCCCGGCAGAACGGCCTGGCCGAGGACGGCCGGATCAAGTCCTTCGCGGCGGCCGCCGACGGCACCGCCTGGTCGGAGGGCGTGGGCCTGCTCCTCGTCGAGAAGCTGTCGGACGCCCGGCGCAACGGCCACGAGGTGCTCGCGGTGATCCGCGGCAGCGCCGTCAACCAGGACGGCGCCTCCAACGGCCTGACCGCCCCCAACGGCCCCTCCCAGGAGCGGGTCATCCACCAGGCGCTGGCCAGCGCCAAGCTGTTCGCCTCCGACGTGGACGTGGTCGAGGCGCACGGCACCGGCACCCGGCTCGGCGACCCGATCGAGGCGCAGGCGCTGCTGGCGACGTACGGGCAGAACCGTCCGGCCGACCAGCCGCTGTACCTCGGCTCGCTGAAGTCGAACATCGGGCACAGCGTCGCGGCGGCCGGTGCGGGCGGCGTGATCAAGATGATCATGTCGATGCGGCACGGGGTGCTGCCCAAGACCCTGAACATCGACGAGCCCACCCCCATGGTCGACTGGGAGTCGGGCGCGGTCTCGCTGCTCACCGAGGCCCGCGAGTGGCCCTCGTACGGGCACCCGCGCCGGGCGGGCATCTCCGCCTTCGGCGTCAGCGGCACCAACGCGCACGTGATCCTCGAGGAGCCGCCGGCCCTGGAGGCCCCGGAGGGTGCCGAGGCGCCGGAGGGCGCCGAGGACGGTCCCGCGCACGTGCTGCCCGTACTGCCCTGGGCGCTGTCGGCGAAGACCCCCGACGCCCTCGCCGGGCAGGCGGCGCGGCTGCTGGAGCGCGTCGAGGCCGAGCCGTCCACCTCCCCGCTGGACGTGGCGTTCTCGCTGGCCACCGGCCGCGCGGCGCTGGAGCAGCGCGCGGTGGTCGTCGGCGCGGACCGTGACGCGCTGCTGGAGGGCCTGCGTTCGCTGGCCGCCGGCGAGCCCGCCGCCGGGATCGTGCGCGGGACGAAGGCGGGCGGCCACAACGCCTTCGTCTTCACCGGGCAGGGCGCGCAGCGCACCGGGATGGGCGAGGAGCTGTACGCCGCCTTCCCCGTGTACGCGGAGGCCTTCGACGCGGTCGCGGCCGAGCTGGACAAGCACCTGGAGCGCCCGATCCGTGAGGTCATCGCCTCCGGCGAGGGCCTGGACGAGACGGCGTACACCCAGCCCGCGCTGTTCGCGGTCGAGGTGGCGCTGTACCGGCTCGTGGAGTCCTGGGGCATCAAGCCCGACCACCTGGCGGGCCACTCCATCGGCGAGCTGACGGCCGCCCACATCGCGGGCGTCCTGGACCTCGCGGACACGGCGAAGCTGGTCGCGGCCCGCGCGAAGCTGATGCAGGCGCTGCCCAAGGGCGGCGCGATGATCTCCCTCCAGGCCACCGAGGAGGAGGTCCTCCCCCTCATCGCGGGTCTGGAGGACCGGCTCGCGATCGCCGCGGTCAACGGCCCGACCTCGGTGGTCGTGTCCGGGGACGAGGAGGCGGCCCTGTCCGTCGCCGCGAAGATCACCGACCTGGGCCGCAAGACGAAGCGCCTGACCGTCTCGCACGCCTTCCACTCCCCCCACATGAACCCGATGCTGGAGGAGTTCCGGCAGGTCGCGGCCACGCTCACCTACAACAAGCCGCAGCTGCCGGTCATCTCCACCCTCACCGGCAAGCTCGCCACCGGCGACGACCTGCGCACCCCGGCCTACTGGACCGACCAGGTCCGCGGCGCCGTCCGCTTCACGGACGCGGTGCGCACCATGGAGGGCTTCGGCGCCACCACCTTCACCGAGATCGGCCCGGACGCGGTCCTGTCGACGCTGGTCCGCGACACCCTCTCCGATGTGGCGGCCGTCCCGCTGCTGCGCCGGGGCCGGCCGGACGCCGAGACCCTGGTGAGCGCGCTCAGCCTGCTGCACGCCTCGGGCGTCGCGGTCCGCTGGGACGCCTTCTACGCCGGTACGGGCGCCGCCCGCACCGACCTGCCCACGTACGCCTTCCAGCACGAGCGCTACTGGGTCGAGCAGACCGGGATCTTCGCGGACGCCTCCGACCTGGGCCTGGAGTCGGCGGACCACCCGCTGCTCGGTGCCTCGGTCACCATCGCGGGCGCCGACCAGGTGCTGTTCACCAGCCGGCTGTCGGTGCGCACGCACCCGTGGCTCGCCGACCACGTCGTCCTCGACCAGACCCTGGTGCCGGCCACCGCCCTGGTGGAGATGGCCATCCGGGCCGGCGACGAGCTGGGCCTGAACGTCCTGGACGACCTGTCGATCCTGGGCCCGCTCGCGCTGCCCGCGAAGGGCGGCGTGCACGTCCAGGTCAGCGTGGGCTCCCCGGACGGCTCCGGCCGCCGTGAGGTCGCCGTCTACTCGCGGCCCGACAACGCCGACGTGCCGTGGACCCTCAACGCCCGCGGCCACCTCAGCTTCCAGGGCGCCGAGGAGCCGTTCGAGCTGACCGAGTGGCCGCCGGCCGGCGCGCAGGAGGTCCCGCTCGGGGACGCGTACGAGAAGCTCGCGACGCAGGGCTACGTGTACGGCCCGGTCTACAAGGGCCTGGACGCCGTCTGGTCCGTCGGCGACTCCGAGGTGTACGCGGAGGTCAGCCTGCCCGAGGGCTCCCGTACGGGCCCGGCGGGCTTCGGACTGCACCCGGCCCTGCTGGAGGTCGCCCTCGCGGCGTCCTGCCTGGCCAGCTACGGGACCGTGCCGGAGGGCGCGGTCTGGATCTCCACCGACTGGAAGGGCGTACGGCTCCACGCGACCGGCGCCTCCAAGCTGCGGGTGCGGCTGTCCGTCGACGCCGACGGCGCGCTGAAGGTGCAGCTGGCCGACCGGACGGGGCAGCCCGTCGCCACGGTCGGCGCGGTGGCCTGCCGCGCGATCGCGGTCGGCGAGGTCTCCAACGCCCTGGCCCGCAACCGTGACTCCCTCTTCCACGTGGACTGGGCCCCGTACCCGGTCGTGGCCGCCGGGGACACCACGCACTGGGCGACCCTGGGCAAGGACGGCTTCGGCGACCGCCGCTTCACCGACGTGGCGCGGGCCGCGCGGGTGGTCGGCTCGGGCGAGCGCGTGGACGTGGTGCTGGCCCGGCAGGAGACCCCGGACACCGGGGACGCGGCCGCCGACGTGCACACGGCGGCGCACACCGCCCTGGCGCTCGTCCAGAACTGGCTGGCCGAGGAGCGGCTGACCGACACCCGGCTGGTGTTCCTCACCCGGGGCGGCGTCGCCGTCTCCGACGAGGACGTCACCGACCTGGGCGCGGCCACCGTCTGGGGTCTGCTGCGCTCCGCGCAGTCGGAGAACCCGGGCCGGATCATGCTCGTCGACCACGACCTCGACCTGGACGACCCGGCCGCCGACCCGTTCGCGGTGCTGGCCCAGGTCGTCGCCTCGGGCGAGCCGCAGTCGGCGGTACGGGCGGGGCGGGTGCTGATCCCGCGCCTGGGCCGGATCTCCGACACGGACGCGGAGCCGACCGGGACCTGGAACCCGGAGGGCACCGTCCTGATCACGGGCGGCACCGGCAGCCTGGGCGGCCTGTTCGCCCGGCACCTGGTCGCCGAGCACGGCGTGCGGAACCTGCTGCTCACCAGCCGGCGCGGGCTCGCCGCGGACGGCGCGGGCGAGCTGGCCGCCGAACTGACGGCCCTCGGTGCGCGGGTGACGATAGCGGCCTGCGACGTCTCCGACCGGGAGGCGCTCGCCGCCGTCCTGGCGGAGATCCCGGAGCAGCACCCGCTGACCGGCGTCCTGCACACCGCCGGTGTGCTCGACGACGGCCTGATCGGCTCGCAGACCCCGGAGCGGCTCTCGGCGGTGCTGCGGCCCAAGGTCGACGCCTCGTGGAACCTGCACGAGCTGACGAAGGACCTGGACCTGTCCGCCTTCGTGCTGTTCTCCTCGATCGCGGCGGTCGTCGGCGGCCCCGGCCAGTCGACGTACTCGGCGGCCAACCACTACCTCGACGGTCTGGCCCAGCACCGCCGGGCCCACGGCCTGGCGGCGACCTCGCTCGCCTGGGGCCTGTGGTCGCAGACCAGCGGCATGACCGGCCACCTCGACCAGGCGGACCTGCAGCGCATCGCCCGGAGCGGTTTCCGCCCGGTCGAGTCGGAGCAGGGCCCGGCCCTGCTGGACATCGCGCTGACCATCGGTCACGCGGCCCTGGTCGCCACCCCGATGGACCTGTCGACCCTGCGCGAGCAGGTGCAGGTGCCGGTGCTGCTGAGCAAGCTGGTGCGTACGCCGGTCCGCAGGGCCGCGCAGAACACCGAGGCGAGCACGGAGAGCCTGGCCGACCGGCTCGCCGGGCTGGAGCCCGAGGAGCAGGAGCGGGCGGTCCTGGAGGTCGTCCTCGCGCAGGTCGCGGCGGTCCTCGGACACGCGGACACCTCGGGGATCGTCGTCGACCAGGCCTTCTCGGCCCTCGGCTTCGACTCGCTGACCTCGGTGGAGCTCCGCAACCAGCTGGGCACGGCCACCGGGCTGAAGCTGCCGCCGACGCTGGTCTTCGACCACCCGACGCCGGTCGCGCTCGCCGCGTTCCTGCACGGGGAGGTGGCCAGCTCCTCCACCGGCCGCAAGGGCACCGACTTCGCGGCGGAGGTCCACCTCGCGGACGACATCCAGCCGGCGGCGGAGGTGGTCCTGACGGCCTCCGACCCGAAGGAGATCCTGCTGACGGGGGCCAGCGGCTTCCTCGGCGCGTTCCTCCTGCGCGACCTGATGCGCACGACCACGGGCCGGGTGCACACCCTGGTCCGCGGTGAGGACGAGGCGAGCGCGCTGGAGCGGCTGAAGGCCAACGCCCAGTGGTACCGGGTGTGGGACGAGATCGACGAGGACCGGCTCACGATCGTCCTCGGCGACCTGGCGGAGCCCCGCCTGGGCCTGACCGAGGAGGCCTTCGACCAGCTCGCCCGGACCGTCGACGTGGTCTACCACAACGGCGCCCGCGTGCACTGGCTGCACCCGTACGAGACCCTCAAGGCCTCGAACGTCACGGGCACCGAGGAGGTGCTGCGGCTCGCCGCGCGCCACCGTACGGTCCCGGTGCACTACGTCTCGACCGTCGGTGTCTTCGACGGGGTGCGCGAGCCCGGCGTCCCGCTGAAGGTGACGGACCCGACGGGTCCGGCGGAGAACCTGCCGAGCGGCTACCTGCGCTCGAAGTGGGTCGCGGAGCAGATCATCGGACTGGCCCGGGACCGCGGTCTGCCGGTGTCGGTGTACCGCGTCGACGTGATCTCCGGCGACCAGGTGAACGGCGCCTGCCAGACCCGCGACTTCGTCTGGCTGACCCTCAAGGGGCTGGTGCAGTCCCGCAGCGTGCCCAAGGGCACCGAGGGCCGTTTCCACCTGCTGCCGGTCGACTACGTCAGCGCGGCCATCACCGGCATCTCGCGCCGGCCGAACACGGTCGGACGTACCTTCCACCTCTTCAACCAGAGCTCGCTCTCGCTCAGCCAGTGCGCGGAGTTCCTGCGCGGCGTCGGCTACGAGCTGGACGAGGTGGACCGGGACACGTGGGACGCCACGGTCAAGGCGGGCGACAACGCCCTGCTGCCGCTGCTGGACGCCTTCGAGATGATGACGTCGGACACCGACGGCTTCTACCCGCCGATCGACACCACGGAGACGGCGGCGGCGCTCCAGGGCACGGGCATCGAGATCCCGGTGCTGACGAAGGAACTGTTCGAGCTGTACGTCGGCTTCTTCGTCCAGGAAGGCCACTTCCCGGCGGCCCCGTGACGGGGGCGGCCATGAGAAAGCCCCGCCGGCCCGGAAGGGCCGGCGGGGCTTTCCCCTTGTCCTGAGCGCCGTGCGGCGCGCCCGTTACGGGAGCTGGATGCTCAGGCGGTGCGAGAAGACGTTCCTGGGGTCCCAGCGGGACTTGACCTGCTGCAGGCGCGGGTAGTTGCCCTTGAAGTACAGCTGGTGCCAGGGGATGCCGGAGGTGTTGAAGGACGGGTCGGCGATGTCGGCGTCGGCGTAGTTGATGTAGCAGCCGTCGTTGACGCCGCCGGTGCGCGGGACGCCGCCGGTGGAGGCGTAGACGTCGGCGTAGGCCTCGCGGACCCAGCGCTTGTTGGCCTCGTCCTGCGTCGGGTCGGTCCACAGCGCGCAGTAGAGCATCTTGGCGACGGAGTCGCGCTGGGCGGTGGCGGTGTCCGAGGTGCCCACCTCGTTGATCTTGCCGCCGAAGCTGACGATGGCGGCCATCCCGTACGGGCCGGCGTAGTCGTCGCGGGTCAGCTGCCGGTACAGGGCGCTGAGCTGGTCCTGCGGCATGGTCCTGCGGACGTACGCCGCCTTGGACTTCCAGCGCGGGACGGCGGCCTCGACGAAGCCGGACCACTCGGTGACGGCGTACATCCACGGCGCGCGGTAGCGGTCGCCGACGGTGTAGCGGACGCCGGTGCCCTCGGAGACGGCGGCGAGGAAGCCGTCGAGCAGGCCCTCGGGGTCCGGGGCGCCGGCGTCGACCTGGGTGCTCATCCGGAAGTAGCCGGCGGCCTTGTGCATGGCCTTGAACTGGCTGTAGAGGAAGCGGCCCGGGGAGTCGGGGGCCGAGTTGGCCTCGTGCCAGGCGGTGAAGTTGCGGGCGAGGCGGGTGAAGGAGGCCTCGTTCAGGTCGGCCCAGGACCAGCTGACGTCCGAGAGGAGCACCTCGGAGGGGGCCTTCGGCAGCAGCTTCGAGGGGTCGTCGCCGGTGGCGCCCGGCGAGCGGAGCCAGTAGCGGGTGACGACGCCGAAGTTGCCGCCGCCCGCGCCGGTGTGGGCCCACCACAGGTCGCGGTTGGGGTCGTTGGCCTCGCGGGTGGCGACCACCTTGCGGGCCCGGCCGGCGCGGTCGACGTGCACGACCTCGACGGCGTACAGGTGGTCGACGGTCAGGCCGCGGGAGCGGGACAGGGCGCCGTAGCCGCCGCCCTGGATGTGGCCGCCGGCGCCGACGGTGGGGCAGGTGCCGCCGGGCAGGACGACGCCCCAGCGCTTGTAGAGGGTGCGGTAGACGGTGCCGAGGAGGGCGCCGGGCTCGACGGAGATGGCGCGGCGCTCGGCGTCGTAGGCGATGTTGTTGAGGCCGGACATCTCGATGACGACCTTCACCTCGGAGTTCGTGGTGAAGTCCTCGTCGCAGTGGCCGCCGCTGCGGACGACGACCTTGAGGCCCTTGTCGACGGCCTCCTGCACGGCGCGCACGACCTGGTCGGTGGAGCTGACGATGCGCACGTAGTCGGGGGTGCCGACCCAGCGCTGGTTGGAGCCCGATATGAGCCCCTTGTAGCGGGGGTCGGCGGGGGTGACGGTGATCGGGGCGGCGACCGCGCGGGCCGCGGCGTCCGCCGCGACCTCCTCGGTGCCTTCGACGACGGCCGCCTGGGCGGTGCCGGCAGCCGAAGCGACGCCGAGCGCGGGCAGGGCGAGGGCCCCGCCGGTCAGCGCGGCGCCTTTCATGAGACCCCGACGGGACACATCGGTCATGACCGCTTACCTCCATGAGACGCGAACGAAGAGCCGTAGAGAAACCCAGGGCCGGGCCACCCGATCACGGCCCGGTCACCAGGCGTTCTCTGGCGGTCCTCGTCCGCTGATTACCTGCCGGTGGACCGCTCGCGGGGATCCGGCGTTACGTTCTGTCCGTCGATGGTTCGAATGTGGCGACGGAGGATCCGGCTGGATCCCGTCGGTCGGACCGGGTCCGGAGAAACGGTTCTGTCAACCGAGTTGAGGAGAGCGTTCGTGCGTAAGGTGCTCATTGCGAACCGCGGCGAGATCGCTGTCCGCGTTGCTCGGGCCTGCCGGGATGCCGGGATCGCGAGCGTAGCCGTCTACGCCGATCCGGACCGGGACGCCCTGCACGTCCGCGCGGCAGACGAAGCTTTCGCGTTGGGCGGTGACACCCCGGCAGCCAGCTACCTCGACATCGGCAAGGTCCTCCAGGCAGCGGCCGACTCCGGAGCCGACGCCATCCACCCCGGATACGGATTCCTGTCCGAGAACGCCGACTTCGCCCAGGCCGTCCTCGACGCCGGCCTCACCTGGATCGGCCCGCCCCCGCAGGCCATCCGCGACCTCGGCGACAAGGTCGCCGCCCGCCACATCGCCCAGCGGGCCGGCGCACCCCTCGTCGCGGGCACCCCCGACCCCGTCTCCGGGGCCGACGAGGTCGTCGCCTTCGCCAAGGAACACGGCCTGCCCATCGCCATCAAGGCAGCCTTCGGCGGCGGCGGCCGCGGCCTCAAGGTCGCCCGCACCCTCGAAGAAGTCCCCGAGCTCTACGACTCCGCCGTCCGCGAAGCCGTCGCCGCCTTCGGCCGCGGCGAATGCTTCGTCGAGCGCTACCTCGACAAGCCCCGCCACGTCGAGACCCAGTGCCTCGCCGACAGCCACGGCAACGTCGTCGTCGTCTCCACCCGCGACTGCTCCCTCCAGCGCCGCCACCAGAAACTGGTGGAGGAAGCCCCCGCGCCCTTCCTGACCCAGGCCCAGAACGAGGAGCTCTACGCCGCCTCCAAGGCCATCCTCAAGGAAGCCGGATACGTAGGCGCCGGCACCGTCGAGTTCCTCGTCTCCGCCGACGGCCTCATCTCCTTCCTCGAGGTCAACACCCGCCTCCAGGTCGAACACCCCGTCACCGAGGAGGTCGCCGGAATCGACCTCGTCCGCGAGATGTTCCGCATCGCCGACGGCGAGGAACTCGGCTACGGCGACCCCGTCCTGCGCGGCCACTCCATCGAGTTCCGCATCAACGGCGAAGACCCCGGCCGCGGCTTCCTCCCCGCCCCCGGCACCGTCACCAGGTTCAGCCCGCCCACCGGCCCGGGCGTCCGCCTCGACGCCGGCGTCGAGTCCGGCTCCGTCATCGGACCCGCCTGGGACTCCCTCCTCGCCAAGCTCATCGTCACCGGCGCCACCCGCGAACAGGCCCTCCAGCGCGCCGCCCGCGCCCTGGACGAGTTCGAGATCGAAGGCATGGCCACCGCCATCCCCTTCCACCGCGCCGTCGTCACCGACCCCGCCTTCGCCCCCACCGACGGCACCCCCTTCACCGTCTTCACCCGCTGGATCGAGACCGAGTTCGTCAACGACATCAAGGCCTTCAACGCGCCCGGCGCCGCGGAGGACGCCGAGGACGAGGCGGGCCGCGAATCGCTGGTGGTGGAGGTCGGCGGCCGTCGCCTGGAGGTGACGCTCCCGTCGTCGCTGGGCGCGCTGGCCAAGGGCGCGCCGGCCGGTGGCGGCTCGGGCCCCAAGGCGAAGCGCCGGAACAAGAAGAACGTCAAGCTCGTCTCCGGCGACACCCTCGCGTCCCCGATGCAGGGCACGATCGTCAAGATCGCGGTCGAGGAGGGCCAGCAGGTCAACGAGGGCGACCTGATCGTCGTCCTGGAGGCCATGAAGATGGAGCAGCCGCTCAACGCGCACCGCTCCGGCACGATCACCGGGCTCAAGGCGGAGGTCGGTGCCTCCCTCACCTCGGGCGCCACCATCTGCGAGATCAAGGCCTGAGCCATGACCGAAGTAGCCCTGCCGCCCACGGGCGAGAAGGAAGTCCGTCGCGTCGATCATG
>NZ_JAPEMV010000001.1 GCF_026342355.1 Streptomyces sp. NBC_00249
GCGACGGTGTGACGTCCTTCTCCTCGGCGAGGTGACCGACCCGCTCGACAACGGCCAGGTTGCGGGCGAAGTTGTCCCCCTGGAAACGGGGGTCAGTGCGCCGGAAGTCGTCGGCGGCGAAGTCGTCCGGGCTGGTCACGGCGCCGGAGAGGAATCCGCGGCCGAGCGGCGAGTACGCCACGAGGCCGATCCCGAGCTCGCGGAGCGTGTCCCGGACGCCGTCGTGCTCGATGCCGCGCTCGAAGAGGCTGTACTCGGTCTGCACGGCGGCCAGCGGGTGGACCGCGTGGGCGCGGGCGATCGTGGCTGCGGATGCCTCGCTGATGCCGATGTGGCCGACCTTGCCGGCGGCCACCAGCTCGGCCATGGCGCCGATGCTCTCCTCGATCGGGACGTTCGGGTCGACCCGGTGGAGGTAGTACAGATCGATGTGATCGGTGCCGAGGTGGCGCAGCGACCGGTCCGCGGCACGGCGGATGTACTCCGGGGTGCCGTTGTGACCCCGGAAGGCTCCCTCGTCGGTGAACTCGACGCCGGTCTTCGTGGCAATGACTGCGGCGTCGCGGCGGCCGGCGAGAGCCTTGCCGAGGAGCTGTTCATTGATGAAGGGACCATAGCCCTCGGCGGTGTCCAGCAGGGTCACGCCCAGTTCGAGGGCGCGGTCGATGGTGGCAAGGGACTCGGTCTCGTCGGTGGCTCCGTAGTGGGCGCTCATGCCCATCAGGCCGAGACCTTCAGCTCCGACCTTCAGGCCCTGCGTGCCGAGCGAGCGGATCTCCATGGTGATCTCCTGGGGAGCAAGGATGTAACTAACTGGATAGTTTGAGTGTGGAGCACGGGGCGCTTGCATGTCAATAACCAGATAGTTACTTGCTAGGCTTACCAACATGGCAAGGGACTCCAGCGCAACGAAGGCGCGGCTGCTCGACGCGGCGTTCGCCGAATTCGCCGCGTACGGCATCGCCGGGGCTCGCGTCGACCGCATCGCGGAGGCCGCCCAGGCGAACAAGCGGCTCATCTACGTGTACTACGGCAACAAGGAGCAGCTCTTCGACGCCGTGCTCCAGCGTGCGCTGGAGACGGGCTCGGAGTCGGTGCCCTTCGACGCCGAGGACTTGCCCCGGTACGCGGGTTCCGTCTTCGACCACCTCGTGGCCCGGCCGGACCTGATGCGGCTGGTGCAGTGGAAGCAGCTGGAGCGACCTGGCAGGGGCGACGCCGAAGCGGAGTCCTACCGGGCGAAGATCGCCGCGGTGGAGCGGGCGCAGCGGGCCGGGCTGATCGACCCGGCACTCGATCCGGCGGACCTCCTCACGCTGGTCGTGGGCCTGGCCCAGGCCTGGACGGGCGCCGTGGGCGGCCCGGCCGCCGGCGTCCCGGAGGCCGCCTGGCCGAAGGAGCGGCTTGCCCGGCACCGCGAGGCCGTGATCGAGTCAGTACGACGAGTGACCCGGCCAGCGGAGCCGTAGGAGCGGGGCTGCGGCGCGGCGGCACGCCCTTGCGGCTGGCCGGCGAAATGCGTGACGCCCTACGGGCGGGTGAGTGCGGCACTCAGGGCCGCAGGAGGCTGTTGGCGTTGCTGGCTCCCGGATCGACCCGTTCCCGCCGCGTGCGTTTCGTCCGGGACCCATTCGGCTGGTAACGGCCGCCCCAAGTGGCACGCACGTCATGCCATCACCATGGGACCGTCTCCGCGTCCGCGAAAGGCGGTTGAGCGGATGCACGACGAAAGCGCGAAGGAAGTCCTGGCGTTGGCCACAGACCTGGCCCGTAGCCGCAACGCTGATGAGACTCCTTGAAAAACGGCTCTGACCGGAGTTCCGTGAAATCCCAGGTCAGGGGCCGTATAGCGGAACGTTTCGGCAGGGCATAGCTCGCTGGTGGGGGTTTGCTCGCTGGATGATGTGTCGTTCCGGGACATCGATGTGCGGTTGGAGGCCGTGGAGTTCACGGCCGAGGCGTTGGTGGTGGCAGCCGCCGCTTGCGGTCCGCCGCCCAGGTGCCCGGGGTGCCGTGCCCGGGCTCGGCGGGTGCATTCCTGCTATGAACGGCGCCTTGCCGAGCGGCCCCTATCTGGGAGGAAGTTGCTGGTCAGGCTGCGGGTCCGGCGGTTCTTCTGTGACCGGGCCGCGTGCCGGCGGCGAACGTTCGTCGAACAGGTCGGCGGGCTGAGCGAGCGGTATCGCCGCTCCAGTCTCGGTCTGAATACCTGGCTCCGACAGGTCGCCGTCGAGCTCGGTGGGCGGGCTGGCGAACGGCTGTGCCGCCGCATGCACCTCGCGGCCGGACGCACGCGACTGCTGGAGCTGCTGGTTCCTCCGCCGGTGCCGGAGCGAGCCCCGCGGGTGCTCGGTGTCGACGAGTTCGCCTTCCGCAGGGGCCGCACCTACGGAACCATCCTCGTCGACGTGGAGGCCGGCCAGGTCGTGGATGTTCTGTCCGACCGTACCTCCGAGACCTTCACCGCCTGGCTCCGCGAGCATCCAGGCGCCGAGATCATCTGCCGTGACCGGGCCTCGGCCTACACTCGCGCGATCAAGGAAGCGGCACCGGACGCTGTGGAAGTCGCCGACCGGTGGCACCTGCTCCAAAACCTTGCCGCCGCAGTGGAGAAGACCTGCCACCAGCACCGCGCCTGCCTGCGCAAACGCGTCGACGAGGTGACCAGCCGTATCCCGGAGGCACCGCCGCTGATGCAGCTCCCGCTCCACGAACTCCCGCGGACACCGATCCTCGACCGGACCCGGCACCGCCACGCTGACGTCCAGAACCTCGTCGCGGCAGGCTGGACCATCAGCGCCATCGCCCGCCGTCTCCACCTCGACCGCAAGACTGTCCGGCGCTTCCGTGACACCGACCTCGATCAGCTCCTGGCCTCGGCAAACGAACGCCAGCCGGCTGGAGAGCTGGACCCGTTCAAGCCGTACTTGAACACCCGCTTCATCGATAGCCTCGGCCAGGTCAGCGGCAGCCGCCTGTTTCTGGAGATCTGCGAGCGGGGCTATCGCGGCAGCCGACAGGTTGTCCGCAAGCACCTTGCAGCCCTCCGCGCCGGGCACGCAGAACCCGTCCGCGCCGACATACCCAGTCCACGCAAGATCACCAGCTGGATCATGCGCCCGCAGGACACGCTCACTCCGGAACTCGAACGCCGCCTTCTGGACGTACGGATCGCCTGTCCAGACATTGCCCGGGCCTGCGACCTTGCCCGCGCCTTCGCCGAGCTTCTCCGTCACCGGCGTGGCTTCCTGCTGATTGAGTGGATCCGCCAGGCCGAGCAGGATGCTCCGAAGCCTGTCAATGGCTTCGCCGGATTCCTCCGCCAGGACCTCGACGCCGTCACCGCCGGCCTCACCCTCCACTGGAGCTCAGGCGTCGTCGAAGGTCACGTTAACAGGGTCAAAACGCTGAAGAGGGCCATGTACGGCCGCGCATCGTTCACGCTTCTCCGAACTCGGATCCTCACGAAGTCGTGAGGAGGCTGTGCTCCAGGTCCAGCGCGATAGCTCAGCTTTGGGTGGAGAATGGCATGGCGTCAGCCCACTCCCAGAAGGCCCGGCCCTCGGACACCTCGCGTTGCATGATGTCGAACAGCATCGAAGGATGCGCCTCAGGTGGAATGTCAACGGCGACGTGGCGGTCACCGCTCCACTCGCTCAGCAGACCTGCGGCATCGATTTCGGTCCGGATCCGATCTGTCGTTCCGTCAACTGCTTCGGGTCTGGGGCAGGCATGAGAAGCATCCGCAGGACACGGTGGGAAGAGGGACCCACGACCTCGCTGACCTGGTCGTTCGCTGACAGGCGCACACGGTCGCCGAGAGCAAGTCCGTACGTTTGGAACGGGATGCAGGCGATGGAGAAAGTGCCGTCGTTGAGGGGCTTCAGCCACAGCTGTTCCACCTGACCGTCCAACCCGAACGGCGCCAGGTCGGCTTGGGCGATGTAGTTCCTCTGGGCCCGACCAACCGGATCGTCATGGACGATGAACTTGGTCATGTCATGCCCTCTCGATCACTCTTCGCCGCCATGATGCCGTGGCCGTATGACCACATCGTCAGCGGGGTCGCCACGAGCAACCCCAGGCCGCTTCACGGAATTCCGGCCAGAGCCGATTTCACAGATCTCCATCATGGGCGGGCGGCCGCCCTTGGGGTCATAGACCGCGGTGGGGGCGGCCGCCGCATTGCCCGGTCGGAACGGAGACGACCGAGGATCTCGACGGGCAGTCCGGCCAGCAGATGGGCGATGCGCGGGGCGTCGTATCCGGCGTCCAGCACGACCAGGACCTCGGGGTCACCTGGCTGCCACTGGCCGGCGTCGACGAGCCGCTCGACGACCTCGCGGATCTGCACTGCGGTCACCGCGGCAACGTCCGCCCCGGGCTCCAGACGGACAGCGTCAAGCACCGCCGTCCAGGATGTCCGGCCTGTCTCCAGCGCGGCCACGACCGAGTACGGCCAACCAGGCACCATCTGGTGTTTGCCCTCGCCCCGGCCGAACGTGTGGCAAAAGGCCCGGTCAGAACTGGTGCCGGCGTCCGGCCGGAGCCACGGCGAGACGTCAACGGCCAGCACGAGTCGGCCATCCGCCGCCCTCGGCAGCGGCATCCCAGCCAGAGTCCGGCGCAGCCGGGTTACGTCGATCCGGCCCCGGTTGAGCCCGGCGTAAAGGGCCCCGTACCCGCGGCGGTGCTCCGGCGCGAGCGCCAGGTCGACCAGCGTTCGCACCGGCCCGTCCGTGCACAACAACGCGTCGCATAACTCGAACAACGCGTCGCCCCGCGTGGTCACGGAGGCGTACAACTCCGTCCGGAAGTGTGACACTTCCGCGAACGCATCCCGCAGGACACCCTGACGCACCAAACTCACGACCCCGGCCTTCGCGCTGTTCCTATGCCTCTGTGACGGAGCACAGGATCAGACGAAGGCCGCCTTCACGTCCGCTGAACAGCGAAAACACAGATCAAGTTCGAGCCGGGTTCGAGGCCGGACGTTAAACGGCTAGCTGAGCATCGTAGTTGGCCCGTTTGGCCGACCACGACGCTCACTTCGCGCCCGCCAAGATGCGGAGCCGTGCAACCACACTGAGCTCGGCCCACCCGTGACCGGCACTTCCGGGAAAGCCGCTAGTCGTTCTCGTTATCAACCCTGATGAGTTCGCCATCGTCGTCGCCGAGAAAGTCGGACACGAGCGCTTCCACGAGCTCGTCCTGCTCGACGCGTTCGGCGACAACGAGGTCCCTGTCGAAGTCCACTTCGCGGACGATGACCGGCCGGGGTGCTTCCTCCACGATGACAGGCCTGGCCTCGATCTCCACCACCTCCTGAGGCTCGACCCTAGTGATGTCCTCCGTGAGGAAACGCTTCGGGCCGCGGTCCCTGTTGAAGGAGTGGTCGATCAGGCCGTTCGCCTCGTTGACACTGTCAGCGCGCTCGTACGCCACCCCCGCACGCAGCGCAGCCAGGCCCGGCAGCGACTCCGCAGCCTGCACCCAGTAGGTGAACCGTTCCAACCTCTACCGAGCAACCACGAAACCCCAAGGTCACAGCCACAATCTGAGGTTTCTGCGCAACCCGAAACGGTTCACATCGGGTAGGGCGTCGACGCGAGGCCACGTGCCTCCCGGAAGGCCGAGATGGTCGACCAGGCCATCCTCGGATTGACCGCAAAGTCGGAGCGGACCTGTGCCAGGCGCGCGAGACAGCCGCCATCAGACTTGAGGCGTTCCACCTCGGTCCGCACGAGGGAATCGTCGAACGTCTCAATCAGCGTCGCGCAGAAGTACATGTAGGCCCCCATCTCCAGGCGGAGCCGGCTCAGGGTGTCGTGAGCGGACCGTGCGTGATCCGGAACGCTCGCCGATGTGGTCATTCCCAAGGTCAGCTCGTTCGCCGCCGCCAGCAGTGATTGGGCACGTGCCGGCTGGAAGCCTGCCAGGATGTCGCGCAGCGAGCAGACGAACTCCCCGGCGTGCGGCTCAAGATCGACCTGTTGGGCGATGATCTCCGCTGCCCGGGCCTTTCGCCGCAGGTCCGCGTGCACCATGGCCTGGGTGAGGGGGCCAAGCATGCGTTCGGCGCCCTCCTTTCCGCGTGCGAGCGACACCAGTTCGCGCGCCGCGCGAATGAGGTCGCGGGGCAGGCCTCCGGAGACCGCGTGGCAGAGGCAGAGAAATGCCTCGGGCATCCCGATGACCCGGCGTCGCATCACCGTTTTCGACATGGAAAGTTCGGCCGGGTACAGGGTGACAACCGTGTCAAGGGAGGAGTCGAAAGCATCACGGATGGGCAGCCCGCGCCGCTCGAAGGAACTCATCGCATTGTCCGAGACGGATATCAGGTAGAAGCATTCCTCCCGGCCGAAGATGCCCTTGATGTCATTGATGAACTGATAGACCTGTTCATCCGAGTCGATCTTGTCGAGTTCGTCGATGCCGATGAAGATACGCCTGCTGACTGACAGCTTCCGAAGGAAGTCGTTCAGGTCCCCCACGAGTTCTGGGAATCCCAGCGGCCGCTCAGTCATCGTGATGTTGGAGGACATTGCGCCTTCGACGCCGACCGGGATCTTCACACCTGCCGACCAGGCTCGTGAGACCGACTGCTGGTAGGCCAGTCCGCGAAGCAGGACCGAAGCCTCTGCCGCGTCCTTGCCGAACCGCGATTCGATCTCACGATACTCGTCCTGCCCGGGGTCATGCAGCCAGCCCTTTCGGTACCTCCACCAGACGGGCAGAGCGATGAGGGGGGCGCAGATGAGGACTGCCGCCAGCTCCAGGTTCGGCGGGAGGTTCACTTTGTAGACCGTGCTGAGCAGGAGGAACAGTCCCAGGCCCATCGCCAGCACTAGGACGAGCATGACCGCGACGTTGACTACCCTGGCTTTACGGACCTCTTGCGGTTCTGAATCCGGGGTCAGTCGGTCGGCCTGCGGTGCCACGGCGCCGCACACCTTGGAGAACAGCAACAGGACGAACTCCCGCGCGTCGTACTTCACGGGCGCGGACAGCATGATGCGCAGCGGAGGTTTCTCCTCGGCGAACTCGCCGGGCGGCGCATGCTCCTTCGAGCAGAAGTGACGCAACAGCGTGGTCTTCCCGACCCCGCGTGGTCCGGATATGCCAATGCTCCCACCCGGCATAGTGGAGATCAGATGTTCGATCTCGGATTCGGCTGGCACGGCGACGAGGAACTGCGGGTCCTCCAGTTCCGCCAGGCCCTTGGGCTCCCCTATGTCGAGGGTTAGCGAGTACGAAGGCAGCCGCCGGTTGATCTCCTCGCGCGCCAGCCCCGCGACCGCTCGCTTGCGGAGCGCCGATCGCCACTCCTCCCGGGCCGCTTCAACCCGCCCCTCCAGCAACGGGTAGTCGGCGACGGAAAGGCTCCCACCACCGTAGCGTTCACGAAGATTTCGAGCGGTATAGCCTGTCACCGCGGAGCTGGCAAGGAGCAAGAGGGCGATTCCGCCCAGTGTCCATTGACTGTTACCGCCATCGAAGAATGAAGTGACAACTGTCATGAGGCCGACGAATAGTCCCAGTCCCAGCAGGCGCCGTGAGACCATCCTGCGGCTCTTCCATCGCAGCAGATATCCCATCCCATAATAACGCTCTTCGAGATCCCGTAGGCGGCTGAACTCGACCGAGGATGCCGCGTCCAGATCCGCCCTGCGCCTCCCCAGCTCCCCCTTCAGATCTTCGACCGACGTTCCGGCTTCGCTCATACCTGAGACGATCTCCGGATCCTTAAGCACATCCGATATCGCGCTGACGATCTCTTCCTCGACTCTCGTCGGTGCAAGTTCCATCGCCTGCCTCCCCCGCCGCCAGAGGGTGTTCGGCGCTGCACGCCACACCTCCAGCCTGGCCCCACCAGAGGTGCCACGCCACTGGCGGGAGCGAGACCGGGCCGCTCACCGCGCCGCCGGGGGCCTAGTCTTCTGAGTCAGGAATTCTGTTCAGATATGAGGCGAGGCGTTCGAGGATCTCATCCGGTCTTGGTCCAGATGTAGGGCTTGGGGTCGGTGTTCCAGGCTGCGATCCAGGCCCGGATGTCTTGCTCCAAGGCCTGGACGCTCTTGTGGACGCCTCGCCGTATCTGCTTGTTTGTCGGCTCGGCGAACCATCGTTCCACCAGGTTGAGCCAGGACGATCCGGTCGGCGTGAAGTGCAGGTGGAACCGGGGGTGGGCCAGCAGCCAGGTCTTGATCGCCGGGGTCTTGTGGGTGGCGTAGTTGTCCAGCACCAGGTGGACCTCGAGACCGGTCGGTACTTCCTTGTCGAGTTTGATGAGGAACTTTTTGAACTCCTCAGCCCGGTGGCGGCGGTGGAGTGAGCCGATCACCTTGCCGGTGGCGACCTCGAGGGCGGCGAAGAGGGTGGTGGTGCCGGCGCGGACATAGTCGTGCGTCACCCTTTGCGGGACGCCGGGCATCATCGGCAGGACGGGCTGCGAGCGGTCCAGGGCCTGGATCTGCGACTTCTCGTCCACGCAGAAGACCAGTGCCCGCTCCGGCGGGTCCAGATAGAGCCCGACGACGTCGTGGACCTTGTCGATAAAGTACGGGTCGGTGGACAGCTTGAAGGTCTCCGAGCGGTGAGGCTGCAGGCCGAAGGCCCGCCAGATCCGCGAGACCGTCGACTGCGACAGGCCGGTCTCCTTCGCCATCGACCGTGTTGACCAGTGCGTCGCGTTCTTCGGGGCGGACTCCAGCGTCCGGGCGACCAGCGCGCCAACCTGCTCGTCCGTGACCGACCGGGGGCCACCCGAACGTGGCATGTCGCCCAGGCCGGCGATCCGGTGCTCGACGAACCTTGCCCGCCAGCGGCCCACCGCATGGGGAGTCGAGCCGAGCTGAGCCGCGACGTCCCTGTTGGAAGCGCCTTCGGCGCAGGCAAGGATGATCCGGCACCGAAGAGCCCACGCCTGCGGCGTGGAACGACGCCGCACCCACCCCTCGAGCGCAGCCCGTTCCTCGCCGGAGAGGATCAACTCGGCCTTCGGCCGCCCAGTACGTGCCACAGACCAAGCTTATACATCTGAACAGAATTCCTGACTCAGAAGACTAGCCCCACCGCCCGGTGTGCCAGCGACTCCACCTGGACAGTGGTCGTAGCCGGCCCGGCTCCCGCCTCGGATACCGTGTTCCTCTACGGGGTGCCATAACGGATGTGACGCCCCCCCCACCGGAGGTAGTCAGCGTATGAGTTCAAAGCGCAGCAAGAATCCAGCCCTGCCCGTACTTGACGACGCATTCCGACTCGCGTCGGTCAAGGACGCCGAAGAGTCCACCCGTGACTTGGCCGCGCGGCTGGCCACCACCGAGCTGCGCCGCGTTTCCCACCCGGGCCGGGTCACCTGGGAGCCCACCGATCAGGCCGAGCCCGTACCGGTCCCACCGACTGTGGTCGACGGTGACGGGGACCTGTGGCTGCGGGACCGGGGCACTGGCACCTGGACCATGCCCGAGTTCAACCCGAAGGAGTTCCCGGCCCGCTGTGGCGAGGTTCTGACGTGGAACCAGCTTGCCCGCGAGTTCGGCCCGCTTACCGCACTGGCCGACGACCGCCGCATCGGCGGCGGTCGGCGCTGACCGCGCAGCCTTCTGGGATGACCGCGCCCCTGAAGCGCCCGTTACGGGTAGCTGGGAGCTCCAGCTCACCGCCGAGCTCGACGATGGCGGCGAGCAGGTGAGCGTGGTGGTGGCGTGCGACGGCCTCGAGCAGCGTGGTTCGGGCCTGGCGCCACCCGATGTCCTCGGTGCGGCCGGCGTCGGTGGACCAGCCGGGTAGCGGTCGGCCTTCAGTTGCCGTGGTGAGCGCGCGGCCCAGCTCGCCGATCGACTGCTGCCAGTCGGCCAACTGCCCGAGCAGGCCGCGCACCAGCTCGTCGACGGCGGCCGCCGGGCCGGCGCCGAAAGCCCGCACTTCGGCGGTGGCCTCGGCGAGGACGTCTTCGTCCAGGTCCTCGAGGGCCTCACGCCACGGAGCGGCCGCAGCGTCGAAAGCGGCCAGGGCGGCGTGCAGCTCGGCGTCGAGAGCGGCGGGCGAACACGGCAACGGAGTGCTGATGAGGATCCGTGAAAATGGCTCTGAGCAGAGGTTGTCCGGCCAGGTCAGGACGCGTCGGGGAAGACAGGCCGGGCGTTGCCCGGCACCTCGTCGCGGTCGGTTTCGCCACCGGCCGGGCGCCAGATCTCGAAGGAGACTTCCCGGCAAATCAGCCCGTCACGTAGCTCGAACAGCGACGGCCGCCGGACAGAGAGCTTCGTTCCCACAGGGAACGACAGGCCCGAGATCCGGTCGTCAACGAGGGTGACGAGCATGTGGTTGTCGTTCAGCACCCACTGCTCGGTAGCGATCCGGCGCAGCGTTGCCCTGGCCACCGGGGCCGCGGCGGAGGCCGCACCCCGCCAGCACGAGAACGTCCTGCCAGACGAGGCCCGTGGCCGGATCCCGGTTCCAGTCCCTCGTGCGGGTGGAGCCGAGGCCGCCGGCGAACCGCCTCGGTCCCCCGCCGTTGCAGCGGTCATGAAACCGATCGACGAACAGCACATCGCGGAGCCCGGCCTGGTGGTGCTGGACATCACCGGCGGAGACGAGGACACCGTCCGCGCCGTCATGGCCACGCTGGAAGGGCACTGGGCGACCTCGGGCACCGCCCCCGTACGCCGGGGCCCCGGCGAGCCCGGGGTCCGGGCCCGGATCTACGCCGACGTCCTGCGCCCGGGACGGGAAGGCCCATAGCCACCCACAGGCCCCTGGGCAAGCCTCCCTCGCGGAGGGCTTGCCCAGGATCCCCTACGGCTTGCCGAGGACGGAAGGCACTCTGCGGCGGCTGCCTCCCCCGTGCGGGGGAGGCAGCCGCGACCTTCGGACGATGCCCGACACTGGCGAGGTGGCGACGGTCAAGGCGCATACCCTCACACGCCGAGATCGGAGCCTCGTCTTGCTGAAGTGGACCCTGCGGGCCACCGCTGTCCTCGCCATCGCCGCCGCCGTCGCCGCCCCGGTCGCCGTGACCGCACCCGAAGCAGTGGTCGCCATACCTTCTGTCGCCGTCGTCATCGCCGCGTCCGGCGCCGATGCCCCCGGGGCTGAGCTCACCTCCGCCATGAGCGGGAAGGCTCGGTTGGGCTATCCCGTCGCCTTCTAGGAAGCCCGGGCCCAGGCCCAGGACCGCTCGGACCTCGCCCCCACCCCAGAGCCCCAAGGACATGGACGCCCCTCCCGCCCAGTCACTTCTCAGCCGCAGGCCGGAAAGAGTGGTTGCCTGGTCACTCGCAGGCGACGCCGTCGCCGTCCCGGTCCAGGTGAGATCCGTAGCCCGGGTCCCCGCGGCGGATCGGAGCCGCCCCCGCAGCCCTGACGGCGGTGCAGTTGCGGTAGGAGACGCTGCCACCGCCGGCGCTGGAGCTGTCGTCGGATGACGATCCGCCCGGCTGCGTGTCTCCAGAAGTGCCGGCCTTGCTGTCGTCTGCTGCTGGGGGCCGGGGCCTGCCCGGCGGCTCCGGTGCTTGCTGCTGCGGCTGCGGCTGCGCAGGAGCAGCAACGGGCGGGGTAGACGGTGACGACGGAGTGGCCGCCGGAGCGGAGGATGCGGGCGCCGGTGTGGCCGACGGCGCAGGGGTGGAAGCCGAGGGTGCTGGGGCCGGTGCGCTGACGGTGACCGTGGCGGCCGGCTGCGGGCGCACCTTCGCGTCATCCTGCGTGTTCTTCGGGCTGGCATCGGCGACGACCAGGACCGCGAACCAGAGCGAGGCCAGAACCACCGTCACCGCCTTGCCGGCCTTGTCCCAGCGGGCCACAAACGCAAGCGCAACACCCAGCGGGGGAACGATGAGCGTCGCGGCGATCACGGCGGGAACCGCCAGCAGGGGATGCCAGCGGCGCCCAGGGACCGGCTGGAACGGGCTCGCATCAGGGGGTGAGTACACAGAACTCCAGACCAGAACAAAACGAGGCGGGAACCGCGGGCTGGTGCATGCCCACGGGCATCCCGGCGTCCTGTCCCCGGACTGCCGGAGACCAGCGTGCAAGGACACCACCTGCCAGACGGCAACGGCTGCGGCACACCGGCTCAACGCCCCCGCGCCGCAACGGTTACCCGACAACATGCCTGCGGGCTACGAAGCATCGCGGCACCCACTTCACCCCTCGGCGCCCCTGGCGGCCGGGTGCGCGGCCTGCGCTGCACCGCCGCAGCCCAGTTCTTCGAGCGCGAGGGGCAACTGACGGCTCCGAGCAAACAAATCGAGCCGATCACTACCGGCTACATCCAGCGCAGCCATAGGTGGCGCTGAAGCGCAGACGCGGCTTCGTGGCGTTCGGTGAGCATCTGGCCGAAGGAGCGGACGTGGCCGGTGAGGGCGTCCAGTTCAGGGCAGTGGACCAGAACGGCTTTGAGTCGAAGTTGCTCCGTCTCGTTGAGGGTCTCCGGTCGGCGGAGGATCCATCCGGCGACGACGCGGGGTGACGGTGGCCGAGCGGTGCTGGGGCCCGGCGAGAGCCGCTTCTCCCGGAAGTAGGCGCAACCCGCTGGTAGCTGCCTTGTAGCCGAGCGGCACGATCTCTTCCCACACGGTCCAGGCGTTCGTGCAGCCCTGGTTCCAGCGGTCATCCAGGTAGGGCTTGAAGGCGTCGAGTTTGGGTGGCCGGCCCTGCCACTGCCCGTGGAAGAGGTCCTCCGGGGTGGCTGCGTCGGCCAAGAGAGTTTGACGGTGCGGGAGGTCATACGGAGTTGGCGGCCGATCGCCCTCGGGCTCAGCCCGGCGGCCATCAGTTCGTGGACAGTCGCGTGGTTGACGCGGGTGCGATCAGCGAAGCGGTGTCCCCTCGGCCAGGGCGAGCCGGACGGATCTTCGAACTTCTCCGGTTCGGGGACAGGCTGGGACGGATCCGGCGCCAGCACCCGCAGGCATCCACGGTGGTCTGCGACACAACGTTCTGCAGCCTCGCTCAGGTTATGCCAAAGATGCCACCGGTCCGCCACCTGCACCGCCTGGGGCGCCACGGCCGGGGCGCCTTCGGTGAAGAACGGTGCACGATCACGGCAGACGACCTCCACCCCGGGCCGCTTCGCGAGCCACGCGGCCAGGCTGGAAGCCTCCCGGTCGGGCAGTAGGTCCACCGGGCGTCGCCTTTCGACGTCGACCCGGACGGTTCCGTAGTGGCGGCCTTTGCGGGTCGCGTACTCATCGACGCCAACCACGCGCGGGGCCGGAACTTCCGGGTCGGGTAAGGCTTCGACCAGCCTCAGCACCGTGCTGCGGCTGACCGACACGCCGAAGACTCTCGCCATGCGGGCACCGGCCCGGCCAACGAGCGCGAGGCCGACCGCGGCCAGCGTCGACCGCAGGCGCTCGGTCCGCCGGCCGTACCGACGGGTCAAGCCCGACAGCTGTTCGACAAAGGTCCGCCGCCCGCACGAGATGACTGGGCAGAGGAAATTGCGGACGCGTAAACAGAGAGCGACTCGTCTGCCTCCGCTGGGGACGTCAGCGGGAAAGCGCAGGTAGGAGCAGTGGATCCGTCGTGACCAGCTCCCGCATCCAGGACAGATGGCCCCAGCCACCGTGCTTCGGGCCTCGATGTTTACCGCCTCGTCGTTCACGGCCACGGAGAGCACCACCACGTCGGCGATCGACGGGAACAGCAACTCCTCCAGCCGGAGCACCACTTCTTCCACGGGCCGAACTGTCAGCCACACCGCACCCGGTACGGCTCAATTCCGGGCATCTTCCTCAGGGCTCATTCGCCCGACAACCGTCACTCAGAGTTCATGCTCCACGGAATGTGAGCCAGAACCCCTACTCGGGTTCTGGCTCAACTTCTGTGGTCCTGCTGCAGCGGTTGCCGGTGCTGGATAACGGCTCGCTGCGTAGAGGACGATCCTCTACCTTAAGCCGGAGCGGGATGGCGCGCATTCTCGCAGGCTGCGGTGCCGTGGCAGAGCGGTCCATTGCGATCGCCGTGGGCGAGGTCCCGCTCACGGCGACTACGGAGACGGGGCGGGCCTGCCCCTATCTGTCCGCGGGTTCAAATCCCGTCGGTACCGCAGCCGACCTGGAACTTGTCCAGCGCACGCACTGCGACGTCGGTCCAGGTCCACAGAAGTTGAGACAGACCCCCTACTCGTGAACAAAACCACTGGTCAAGCACGACATCGGCAACCTCGCCGCCGCAGACCTCAGCCAGATCACCCGCGCCGTGAAGCTCAAGCTCAAGATGCTGCAGTACCGACCGGAGGTCATCGCGGCTGCCTCGCCAGCACCGGCCTGGTCCTGGACGCGTGAGCACACTGGCTGGCCGAACGGCGATAGGCAGGCACGGTCAAAGCTAAAAGTCGCTGGTCAGATACTGTGCCGGGATGACCGAAAGCCTGCCTGCCGACGTAGCCGACGTACTTGCGGCAGTCCTGAACGCGGACAATCCGGTTCATGTCGCGCTCCGAAGGCAGGTTCCGCACCTCAGCGTGCGAGCGCGCTGCACATGCGGGTGCGGTACCGCTTCCTTCGAACTCGACACCAGCGAGGTGGAGCCCGCACCCACCGGCCCCACCACAGTCGTGGCGGCCGAAGCGCAGCTCGTCACCGAAGCCGGCGAGTGCCCCGGTGAGGTCCTGGTCTTCACGCAGGGCGGCTACCTGTCATCGCTGGAAGTCTGTTCATGGAGTGACGACATCGAAGTGACACTGGCCGCCGCGCGTCACTGGCTGCAGACACACTCTTGATCCCGACCGTCCAGCGTCCAGCGGTATCCGATCTGCACGACACCACGATCCGCCCGACATGACGAGTCCAAGTTCAGTAGCTTCACTGAGACAGAAGGCGGAACGATTGGGTTCGCCGAGTAAACAACTCGATTAGATGAGAGCGGTCAGGACTTCTTGTCGGCAACCGTGAAACTGCGCAATACCCAACCTACCTGCACAGCCAGGCCCTGAGCCGGGAAATCCGCAGGTCAGGCGGCAGCGCGCGCTGTCCCTGCGTAGATTCAGCGAGGCAGTAGAGCCACGACTCGGTCAGCCAACCTGCACAACCCCAGGTCATACGCGTGACGAATGCTCAGGCTCACTGACTGGCGACTTGAAAGCCCCGTCACGCCTGCATGGCCGGGGCCTCCCGGATGGAGGCGCACCAGGAGATCTCGCTTGTTCCGTGCCGGTACCAGGCGCCGTCGGTCACGCGCCCATTGGCAAGCGTATGCCGGACCGGGCCGTCGCACGGGACGAAGCCGGCAGCGCTCAGAGCCCGCCGGCAGCTGTCGTTCGACACCTCGGTGCCTGCCCGTACACACTCCAGACCGAGGTGGGCATGGCCGAACTGGGCAGTTCCCGCGAGGAGTTCGGCACCCAGACCCAGGCCACGAGAGGCCGGCGCGAGTCGAACGCCGATGGCGCCGTCGTCGTCCGGGGTGAGCGAACTCAAGCCAGCGACGCGGCCCGTCGCCGGGTCGACAGCCAGCAGCCACTGCGTTCGGACCGGCTCGGGAGGCACTACCGGCTGGACCAGCTCGCGGCGCATGGCGGCAGGGAAGGCGCGCAGCCGCGCAACACGGTTGCGGTCGTCAATGCCGAGGAGGTACTCGGCCGTCTCAGCAGTCACCAGCGAATCGGCGATCGACCCGAGCCACCACTGCGCCCCGGCGTCAACGCCGGTCGCCATTCCGATCTCCATGTCCAGGACATCGCGCGGGGTATGCAGCACCAGCCGGGCAGTACGCAACACATGGCGACCGCCACCGCACCCCACAGGCACAGGAAGCGGCCGGTACGATCCTCTGCGCCAAAACATCAACATCTCCTCACGCGGACTAAACGCGGCCCTGCCCGCCGGTCCTGCCAAGTATCTATATAGATTCAGGAACCCGGGGTGGCGGACCATAGCGGCATGGGACACACCATGGTCATCGCCGTATCCCCCTCAGACCTGGACCGCCTTGACGCCCTGGTCCAGGAGCACCAGACCGCCGAGACTAAATGGCAGGCCGACGCCGAGCAGACCGCCGGCGTCCTCAATCTGAGGGGCCCGGGGCTGCGTACGGCCCGCGCAAGGATCCGCGCCGAGCGGGACCGGCTGCGCGAGAGCGGCCGGCACCGGGTCACCCGCCGGCGCGCACTCACCCCCGCCCTGCACACCGAACTGGAACAGCGCGGCCTGCTCCAGCAATGGGAGCCGGTGCCCGAGGGTGCGCAGCAGGCCGGGCAGATGCTCGGGGGCACCGGTCCTCATGCCGGGGCCGGGCTGACCGGGCGGCTGTGCGTCGCTCTCCCCGACGCCATCTGGATGCCGCTTCACCGGGGCCTGTACTGGACCAACCTGCCGCACCTGGAAGCCCTCCAGGCGTGGACGGACCAGTGGGGCAGAGGGCGTGCCGCAGGACGGGCAGCCGTGCCACAGGAGGTACTTGACGAGCGCGCCCGGCACGCCGCCCACGTCACCACGACCGGTACTGTCCTGCGCGCCGCCCTCGACCGCATCATCAAGAGCCGCCATGAAGGGGCCTGACGGCCCACCAGGGGGATGTGAGGAGCGGGATACGGGAAAGGGGTGGGCGTCCCTGTGGTGCTGCCCCTGGAGCGCGTCCAGGCGCCGGGCCTCACCCACACCCTCGACAACCCACCCTGGCCCAACACGCCATCCCCACACACGCGGGGAGCAGGCCGTCCTGACCGGGTTCCCCGGCAGGCAGGCTCACGTCGCACACCTCCCGACGACACCGAGCACTGGACCGGGGTGCCCGGGCGGGTGAACCGCGGTGCACCCCACGCGGGGGTAGGCGAGGGCGTAGCTAGCCGCGCGGACGCCACCGTCAGAACCCGCGCCGCGCCCGCCGACTCCAGCCCCTGGCACGGCGACGCAGGAAACCTCTGCGACCTGGCGGACCTACCTCGCCGTCGATGACGTCGACGCCACGGCGACCGGCTTCGAGGCGGCCGGCTGCTGACGCCGCCGGTCGATGCCCTGGAATCCGGCCGCGTCACGTTCGGGGAGGATGTCATCGGAGTGGGGGTCGGCCTGTGGCAGGCGAAGGACCACATCGGCGCCACGGTGGTCAACGAGCCCGGCGCCTTCATCTGGAGTGAGCTCATGACCCCCCGCACGGAGGCGGCGGCGGCGTTCTACGAGCAGGTCTTCGGCCTCACCACGACGACCGTCGATCTGGCCGGCACCCCCTTCACGGGCTTCACGGTGGGCGCGGAGATGATCGGCGGGCTCATCCCTCCGCAGCGCGAGGGCGTCCAGCCTCGCTGGATGGTCTACTTCTGCGTCGCGGACGTCGACGAGGCCGTCGAGCGCGTCGGGAAACTCGGCGGAGCCGTCGTTCACGGTCCGATCGACACCCCCGTCGGGCCGTTGGCTGCGCTGCGCGACCCGCAAGGAGCAGCGTTCAGCATCTGGGCATTCAACCGGGAGACGCAGTAACAACGACCCCGCAAGGTGTCGATCTCCGCGCGGGGGGGTGAAGGCATCGCCGGGAGGTTGCCGTCAGTGAGCAGCGGGCGTGTCCAGCCAACGGGACAGACCCGTCGTCCGAAGCGATGGAAGAGCTGGAATTGCTGCTCCTTCGGGCAGGGAGCCTGCGGCCCAGGGCGTTCGAGTGCGCCAGGAGTTCGTGGTCCGTGCACCAACGAGGCTCCCCGGCGGAAGAGTCGAGAGTCAGACGTCTCGCTCAGCCGCCGGGGAGCCTTATCCGTTCTGCGTCGAAAATGGGCGTGGCAGCCGCGGCCGGCCGTGCGTCCAGGGCGTGGGAGGCGGGAGCGGCGCCGAGCACAGACAGGACGGCGGGGACGAACGCGGGCAGGCCGCGCCGCATCAGGTTCTTGATCACATGAGTGGGTCTAGCGCGGCCCTCGTGGTCTGCGACAGGGCGTGAGCAGCCAACTCACCCGTGTGGGCGGCTGGACTCACCGCGGAAACGATCACTTCGCCCACACCAGCGCCGAATGCGACAGGACATTCACGCCAGGCAGGGACTGGAACCGAAGCATCAACCACCGCGCCGGTCCCGGTCCGGTCAGTGGAACACGACGGCGCGACCGGTGGCGATGCTCGTGCGGCACACCTGGTACAGCTGGTGCCAGGCGGACCTCTCCATGTCGAAGAGGTCGTCGGATGCGGTGTCCAGGCGGGCCCTCTCCTCGTCTGAGAGGTGCCGGTCCCGGTCGAGCCGGACTCCGATGGCGGGAGCGAAGCCGCACAGTTCGGCGAGCAGCTGCTGACTGGAACCGACCATCCCGCCGCCCTCCACCTGCTTCTCCGCCGGTAGGAAGAGTGGATCGTCAAAGTCGACCGGCACGTAGAAGCCCGCACTGTCCGAGTGGCACAGCAGGTGGGAGCTCATCATCGTTGACTCGTCGAAGACCTTGTCCTCGTCGCGTTCGTACTGCTCAGCGCTGGTGGCCGATGCGGGCGTGACGGACTCGCCCCGGGCCGCCAGCACGAAGACGCGGCGCAGGTGGTGCAGGTGGCTGGTGGGGAAACTTATGAAACGCAGACGTGACGGCTCGTCCAACGCCGGCTCCTGCCAGACGATTCCCTCATCGGCCAAGGCCCGGCTGAGAAGGTCGAATCTCTCCTGCCAGCGTACGAGCGCCTCGTGCTCCTCGACGCCGGCCATGTTCTGAAGCATGCCAACCGAAATGTGAAGTCCCATGGCCGGAAGGCTAGACGCCGGCTCTGACAGTCACAGCAGCAACCGTCGAGCGGCGGTCTCGGCGCCGTCACTCGCACCGCTTCGACGACGAGCGCGGCACGAGCCGTCACGGCGGGCCGGAGGGTGACTAGCCGACCCAGCCCTACTACCCCTCCGACATGGCCAAAGCACGGGGACGGCTGGAGCACTGGACGAAGACCGCGCGACCCTCACCCGCCTCTTCCAGCCCATGCACCAGGTCCTCACCGGACTCTCCCCCGACTTCCAGATCACCGTCAGCGACCACGCCGACCTGCCACACGCCTGGTACCAGGAAGCCCTCCGCTACAACTGGCGCAACGGCGAGAAACCCATCCTCACCACCTGGCTCGACAACCAGCCCACCCCCGAGACCACACCACATACCGGCGATCAGTGAAACTGCGCAACAACCAACCACCCTGCGCAACCAGGCCCGAGGCTAGAAACTCTGCAGGTCAGACGACTGGCAGCACCGCTTCCTGCGCAGATCCAGTGAGCCAGCCAGTCGGCAACCCGCTCAACCAAACTGCACAACGTCAGAAGCTTGACGACTTCACAGATTCGCTGACCCTCGACAGGAGCCGCGCACCTGGACTGGAACATTGAGAAGAGCCGACTCGGTGAGTGCTCGCGGCCGGGTGCCGGGTCGCTGGTGTGGGTGAGGTGTACGGCGGGGCCAGCACGGTGAAGCGGGTGGCGGTCCACGATGCAGTTCATGATCGATTGGATGAGTCTGACCCCGCTGGACGCGGGCGGTACCACGGTGGGCTGCGCCGGGGAACATCCCGGTTTCGCAGATCCGGCCTACGTGCGCCGCAGGAACCTGATCGCCGAACGGGCGGAGGGCCACCCGGTGGGCGAGCCCTCACCCGAGGTGCACTACACCGACGCCGAGCATGCCACCTGGCGCGCCGTGCACGGTGCGCTGCTGCGCGCGCAGGACCTCTGGGCCTGCCGGGAAGTTCTGGGGGGCCGGGGCGTCGCGCCGATTCCGGCCGGCGGTGTCCCGCAGCACGAGGAGGTCTCCGACCGGCTGCAGGCCCTGACGGGCTTCCGCTTCACGCTGGCAGGCGGGATCGTTGCGAACAAGCGTTTCCTGGGCGCGATGGCCAAGGGGTATTTCCATGCCGTGCAGTACGTACGGCATCCAGCGATGCCCCTGTACACGCCGGAACCGGACGTCCTGCACGATGTGTTCGGGCACGGCATCCATCTCGCCGTTCCGTTCTTCGCCGACCTCTACCGCACGGTGGGCCGGGCCGCTGCCCGGGTGGAGACGGCCGACGCGCTGGATCTGATCAGCCGCGTGTACTGGTTCACCCTCGAATACGGCACCGTTCTCGAGCGGCGGCGGCCCAGAGCGTACGGGGCGGCCCTGCTGTCTTCCTACGGCGAGCTCGGGCGGTTCACCCAGGCCGACCTGCGGCCGTTCGACCTCGCCGAGCTGGTCCGGATGCCGTACCAGGTCGCCGGCTACCAGCCCGTCCTCTTCACCGTCCAATCCCTGGCCCACCTCGCCGACCTGCTCCACGGGTTCTTCGACGACTTCGACGAGTCCACGCGCGATCGCTACCGCCTGCCCGTCCTGTCCGAGCGCGGCTATATGGCCCGTCCACCCACCCGATGAAAGCGAGCGGCCGCAGCACCGCCCCACCCACCCCCGCAGAGCGGGTATCGCCGCCCTCCCCGCAGACGCGGGCCGGGTGGAAGTCACCGGGCAGCCCTTCGCAAAGCCGAGGAGCACCTGGCGCTCGCCCTCGTCCACCCACCCGACCGGCAGACCGCCCTCCCGGCCGACCCCGCGCACGGTCCCCGCCACCATCGCCTTGCCGGAGGTACGCCCTTACGTCTGCTCGCAGCTCCCGCCGGTGGTGGGAGTGATCACGTCGTCGTCCGGGCCGGCTTCGACGGTGCCGCCCACCTCGAACCAGAACACCTCAGCCGTCGCCGTACAAGACGAAGACGCAACCCTCAGAACGAGTTCCCGCGCGGGTCGCAGGTCGTCCCCGGTGCCGACCGATCCGGTCCCCTGGGACGCGCAGCGCACCTCGGTGCGGCTGTCCACGGTGCAGGTCCCGACGTGGGCGCCGTCTCGGCCCTTGACCAGGGCGAAGGAAGACCCCACCTCGTTGAGGAACTCCGCGTCGGAAAGGGCCCTGACCGAAAGCCTCCAGTCGGTGTCGTAGGTGCACGGGCCCTGATCGCAGACGACGCGGGGCGTCCAGGAGACCTTGGAGCCCGGCACGTACGTGCCGCCGGGAGGGGCGAGGTACCAGTTCCCGCTCGCCGTCGATGTCGTCCCCGGATGCCATGCCTTACCCCTGTAGCCGTGGGCCGGCTTAGCGGGCCGGCTCGTAGACCACCGTGGTGGTCGGGCAGTCCTCCGCGATCCCCAGCAAGGCTTGGCGCTCGGCCTCGTCCGCGGCCACGTCCCAACGCAGCTTCGTACCCACCCAGGTCGCCGCGTAGGTGCAGTGGTAGGAATCGTCCGTCGGGAGCCACTCCGCCGGATCCTTGTCTGCCTTGGACCGGTTGGAGGCGGCGGAGACCGCGATGAGGGTGTCGGGGCTGTTCTGGTCGTTGGCATACGCCTCACGACGGGCCGCACTCCACGCCGTCCGCTCAGCTGGCGGTGAGCGTCATTTGAACCGTGCAGTATTCCTTTCGGGATTTGGGCTGTTCACAGATAGCCCTGACGAGCAAGGCCGTGTGCACAGGTCTTCTAGTCCCGTGCGGGCGGCCTACCGATGCGTGGGTCCATGGGCGGGTCGGTGGTTTCGGCTACTCCCCAGGGAGTAGCCGCACCGCCTTCCGCCGCGGGACGACCACGGCGCCCCCGCAGCGGCATTCTGGCTGTCGCGCACCGGGGTTCCACGCCCACACCACCCGCCGGGATCCCACGCCGAATCCCTTCACCGACGATCCAGGAGATGTCATGCCCACATCAGTACATGAGTCCCACGCGGCCTCGCTCCGGGGCGCGGCCCGGCGCCCGCGCGGCGCCGTCGCGCTGCTCACCGTCTCGCTCTCCTACGCCGTGCTCACCGCCGCGTACGTCGTCACCAACCGCGCCACCCCGCAGCCCGACGCCTCCGGCCGCGACATCCTGAGCCAGTACGTACGCGACCACGGCACGGCGATCGACCTGGGCGCCTTCCTGCTGCTCGTCGCCGCCGTTCTCCTGGTGCCCGTGGCCGCCACCCTGGCCCGGCTGGTGCGGCAGGCGCAGGGACAGGACCAGGGCGCCGCGGCGGCGACAGTCCTCGCCGGCGGACTACTGGCCAGTGGCGCACTGGCCTCCAGCGCCGCGCTCACCTGGACCCTCGGCCGGCTTCCGGAAGACGCACCCGCAGCCCTGGCCCGTGCCCTGGCGGACCTGTCCTTCCTCGCCGGCGGTGTCGGATACGCCGTGTCCTTCGCCCTCCTGGCGGCAGGCACCTGCCTGGCAGCCCGCGGGAGCGGGCTCCTGCCGCGCGCCTGCGCCACCACCGGGCTGGTCATCGCCGCCGCCGGACTGGCCGCCACCCTCACGCTCCTCGCCATCGACTTCGGCTACCTGCTGCCCGTCGTACGCTTCGGTGGCACGGCATGGCTGGTGTGGGCCGCGTTCGCACTGTTCCGCTCGCGCCCGACCGCACCGCGGACGAACGCATGACCGCGGGCGAGCACATGACCGCAGGCGAGCACATCACCGCGGACGAACGCATCACCGCCGCCTCGCCCGTACGATCGCGCTCGGCCTGGCAGATCCCCGTCGGCGCGGCCCTTCTCCTGCTCGCGTCCGCCGCCTTCCACACGGTCGTCCTCCTGCTCGCCGGCGGCCCGTGGGACGGCCCCGTCTCCTGGCGGAAGCCGCTCACCTTCGGGCTGTCCTTCGGTGTCAGCGTGCTGACCGTCACCTGGATCTGCCGGCTCCTCCCGCTCGCCGCGCGCACCCGCACCCTCCTCCTGGGCGCGTTCACCGCGGCGTCCCTGCTGGAGACCGGTCTGATCACCCTGCAGGCGTGGCGCGGTGTCCCCTCGCACTTCAACACCGAGACCACCTTCGACACCTTCGTGACGCGCGCCCTCGCGGCCGGCGGCGTCACCCTCATCGCGGTCGTCGTCGCACTCACCGTCGCCGCACTGCGGCCCCACCCGAGAGCCGCCCCCAGCATGCGGCTCGCGCTCCGCGCCGGACTGGTGGCGCTCACCGGCTCCATGGCGGCTGGAGCGGTGATGATCGCCTACGGGTTGACGCTGGAGGGAGCGGGCCGCGCGGCCGAGGCCTACCGGGCAGCGGGTTTCCTGCGCCCCGCCCATGCCGTCACCATGCACGCCGTCCTGCTGCTGCCCTCCCTGGCCTGGCTTCTGAGCCGTACCCGACGACCGGAGCCTGAGCGGCTACGCCTGATCCGCCTCACCGTCGCCGCGTACGGTGCCGTCGTCGCGCTGGTCACCGCCGCGGCCGCGGCCGGCCTCACCTTCGCCACCCCGGCCACCACGGCCGTGGTGAGCGCGGGCGTCACGATGGCCCCCGCATGCGCGTTCCTGGCGCTCGGCGTAGCGCCGGGCGTACGTGAGAACCGCAGATCCCCCAGGCCCGGCAACCGGGAACCCACCCATGGCTCGCACCGCGCCGCCCTCGCCGGCGGCCTGGGCGACGACGACCGGAGGCATGACACATGACGCGGACCACGAGCGGGAAGCACCCCGGGACCGTCGCGAGCGCGGGCAGCGCAGAGGCCGCAGCCCGCCCGGCACCCCACCCCCAGACACCCCGGACACCCCGGACACCGCCCGCCGTTGGAAAGGTTCGACGCCTGCCCCAGCGATGGCGCAAGGCGATCCTCACCCTCCATGTGACGGTGGCCGTCGGCTGGGTGGGAATCGAGATCGCCCAGCTCATTCTCGGGCTGGCCGGCCTCACCACCGACGACGCCGGAGTCGTCCGCGCAACCCGCGTCGTCATGGAGATCCTCGGGATCGAACTGATCGCCGGTATCGCCTGGACGGCCCTGCTGACCGGCCTGATCCTCTCGGCGGCGACGCAGTGGGGCGTGCTGAAGTACTACTGGATCGTGACCAAGCTCGTCATCACCGTCGCCCTGATGCTGAACGGCCACTTCTTCCTCCAGCACTGGCTGCGCGAACAGGCAGAGGTGGGCAAGGCCCCTGAATCCCTCAGCCTGCAGCTGGTGATCGTCATGAGCATCGCCCTGGGACTGCTGGTCACGGCGACGGCACTGTCGATCTACAAGCCCTGGGGCAAATCCCGCCGCGGCCGCCGCCCCACGGCCAAGAGCACACGCCCCTGACATGCCCGCGTAGCCGTGGCGGCCGTCCGCACCGGGCGCACCGAGCCCTGCGCCCGCTACGCGACCCGGACGCCGGCCAACCTCAACGTCCACGAAGACCGCCGCATGCGGGCCTTCATCGACACACACGACTGGCTCACCGTCTACCACCTGCCGCCCTGCGTACCCGGCCTGAACCCCGTCGAAGGCATCTGGTCGAACTCAGTGACCCCGGCACGGGCCCTCGTTGGCATCGCCGTACCCCCGGCTCCACCGACGGGGGCACGCTCAGCGGGTCATGACGTAGATGACCAAGGCCAGGGGCGCGGGGCAGGCCAGGGCGCCCAGCAGAGTGAAGCGGGCCTCGCGCGACAGACGCCGGATGCCAGGGGCGAAGTAGAGCAGGGTGAGGACCGTGCCCGCGCCACCGACGATACACACCGGCCAGAGCACCAGTTCGGTCATGTCCCCACCGGTCGCCGCGCCCAACAGACTCAGCGCGGCCACGACAAAAAGGATCAACCCCACTGCCGACCCGGTGACGGCCCAAAGGACCGCCGCGGCCACCACGAGGGCCCTGTTCGGCACAGCCGTCCTCTGGCGTGCGGATGCTGCGAACATGTCGGACTCCCTGGCGCTGACCTGTGGTGACGCACCAAGTCTGGAAGACCGGCGACGCCGGGGAATGAGTGCGGGTACTCAGAATGCGACGGCCGGATGCTCAGTAACCCCTCCCCCACTGGCGCGAACACGGACATCGCAACTACGCCTACCTCGCCCAGCTCTTGGACGACAGGGCGCGCCTGGCCGCGATCGTGCCGGACGTGGGCGCCTCGGGGACTGGGAGTCGATCCCCGAAGGCGCCCAGCACGCCGGGCGGACCGCCGGCGGGATCGGCCCGCACGGCGGACGAGGGCCCCGGCCAAGGTGCCTGCGGACCAGCTTGGCCAGAGGGGCGCGCACCGCTGTGGCTGGAGGAGGGTGACGGTTCCCTTGGCGGTGGCGCCGGTGATCTGACGGCTTCCGGTGTAGGTGGCGGTGTAGCCGCGCAAGAGCTGGTCGACGGTCGACAGCAGGCCCGTGGGGCCCTCTGCCTGACAGAGCAGCGTGTGCGCCGACACGGCACCCCTTCCGCCCCGTACGGGCCTGGTCAGGACAGGACCGGTGCGGGGCGGTGTCTGTGAGCCGGACGTGACCACGGCGGGTCAAAGATCTGCCGTGTCGTCAAAACGGACCGTGAGGTTGGGGTTGAACGGTGTGGAGGACGGGGCGGCCTGGTGGGCGAAACCCGCGTGCCAGCGCTGCTGCGCCTGGGCGATGATTCACCGATGTTGAACGTCACCGGCGCGGACGATGCCGAAAGCACAGCTCTCTTGCTGACCACGATGCATCGGCTGCACAAGCAGCTGGACGATTTCACCACTCAGCTCTACATCGCCTACAACTTCGGTGATGGGTCTGGGCTGGTGCCTGCCATCTTGATCGAAAAGCACGCTGCGGGACCTGAACTGAGGACCCACCACTGCTTCGGCTTCTTCGCGGAGGGCGATTCGGATGTCAGTGAGCTGCGCTTCTCGGCAGGTGTGACCACCACCTCGGCCGGGTGCATTGTTGAAGCCATGGTGGATGTCGACCTTGAACGACCCCTGGGAGAGTTCGGCGCCGGTGTCCACGCCCTCTATTTTGAGCGGATCGATCAACTTTCCCTCACGGACGCCCTGAGCCGTTTGGAGGAGCAGGTCACGGCGCTCTGCACAATGGGCGATGTCCCGAATCGTCTGGGTTTCGATACGCGTTGATCGCGGTCGTCTCCTCGGCGGCACCACAGGAGACGGGCATGAGGTTCACGCCCACATGAGGAGTGCAGCCAGGGTGACGGCTACTTCGTGGGACTCGGCGGTTTTGCCGTAGCGGGTGGCGATGCCTCGCCACTGTTTGAGGCGGTTGAAGCATCGTTCCGCCACGTTGCGCTGCTTGTGGACGACGCTGACGTTGGCCTCGCCCAGGCCGGTACACCCGCCCGACGCACGGCCATGAATCGACGAGCAGCACATCGCGGAGCCCGGCCTGGTGGTGCTGGACATCACCGGCGGGGACGAGGACACCGTCCGCGCCGTCATGGCCGCGCTGGAGGAGCGCTGGGCGGCTTCGGGCATCGGCCCGGTACGCCCGGATCCCGGCGTACCGGTGACGGGGAAGATGGCTGCCCCCGCAGGCGTCTGCCACACCAGCCTGGTCGGGTCCAGGTGGGGATCGCGTTCGGGGCCGCAACACGTTCGGAGCTGGTCAGGTCCTACGGAGCGGTGCTCTGTCGCAGGGGTCCGCGGCGCGGGATGCTGCATGCACGGCGCGCCCGAGCAGTGCCCCCGGGCAGCTTGTCCCACCGCGAGTCGGCGGGGATCATGACCGCGTGCAACACCGAGAGAAACTCCACGAACTGCTCCCGTGCGCCGGACTCACGGTCGTCGAGGACATGCGCCCGGGCAGCCTGTTCCCGCCGGAGGCCGGCTGGCGGATCGCGCGGGGGATCGCGGCGCCGGACGGCGCGGTCCGGGAAGCGCTCGACGCCGCGTGGTGGCGCCGCCTTGCAGATGCCGACGGAGAGTTCCTGGTGGCCGTCCTCGGACATCGGATCGGCGGCAACGACTCCTGGTGGACCCGGGTCCGCTACGCCGGCGGCGGTGTGCCGGGGCTGACCGGCGACCCCGGGTTCGTGGCGCTCTCCCTCGACGGGCAGGTGCTGCTGGCGGAGGTGCCCGGCGCGGACGGGCCTCGGGTGACGGCCCTCGACCGACTGCCGGAGCGGCTGGAGGAGGCCGCCGCGGCAGCCGGGCGCGAGACGGAGGTCGAGCGCGCCGAGGTGTGGGCAGTGGTGCCCGGCCGGCCGGCGTGGCCTTTGCACTGGGCGGAGTGGATCGGGTCCAATCCGGCCGCGCCGGACGAGCTGCTGATCCGGCTGCTGGATGTGGAGGTGGGCTTCCTGCACGGCTGCGACCGGCCCGCCGTACTCGACGCCGCCGTGGCGCATCCCGATCCGCAGGTGCGTTCGAGTCCTGCGGACACCTTCCGGCCCAAGCTCACGTCCGATCAATGGGTACGCCTGGTCCGCGCCGAACCGTCGCCGAGCCGACGCGTGCTCTGGGCCGAGCATGCCTGCGCCTGGGGCGTCGAACTGCCCGGGGACCTGTACGACGACCTCCTCGCCGGCCCGTCCCGCGCTCAGGCCGCCGAGCTCCCGGGGCTCCCCGCACACCACCTCCCCAGCCTCGCCGCCGACGCCGATCCCCGGGTGCGGACGACTGCCTGCGCCCGGTGGGAAGACCTCGCCGCGCCGCTGCGGGCGCGGCTGCTGGCCGACACCGACGACGCGGTGCGTACGGCGGCACTGCTCGCCCACCACAAGGGCGTCCCCATGCCTCGCGAGGTCTTTGCCGCGCTGCCCGCGCCCCGGCGCGCGCTCGAACAGTGCCGTCTCTCGCCCGAGCTGGAGGCGGAGCTGGTCCGGGAGGGGGACGCGGAGGTACGCCGAGCGCTGGCCGCCAACCCGCGGCTCAGTGCTCACAGCGTCGCCGTCCTGGCGGAGGACCCGTACGGCGACATCCGCTCGGCGGTGGCGCTGCGGCCCGACCTCGACGAGGAGCAGCGTGCCGCGGTGCGCTACGACTTCGACCCGACGTCGATGTCGCGCACTCTGCCCTGGGTCGAGGGCCTGCACGGTGACGCCGACGCGATGCGCCGCCTCGCGGTTTCGTCCCATCCGCTCATCCGCCGAAGCGTGGCCCGCGCCCAGGATCTTCCACCGGACGTCGTGGAGCGTCTGGCTCGGGACGAGGACCGGACGGTCCGCCTGTTCCTCGCCGAATCGTGCGATGGCGCGCCGGCCGGGATGCTGCTGGAGGTCTGGCGCTGGTGGGACGGCAGCTTCACTCACCCCGACCGCCCCCGCAGCCACCCCAACTTCCCCCGTACGGGGCTGCTGCGCTACGCCGGCGACCCTGATGGGCGGATGCGCCGCCTGGCCTTGGACGATCCGGAGTCCACGTCTGCCGACGTCGCACGCCTCGCCCGCGACCCAGAAGCCGAGGTGCGCCGCCGCGCGGCCGAGGACACCCGGCTGTCACCGACCGACGCGGTGCGGCTGCTGAACGATCCAGCGGCCCACGTCCGCGAGACCGCGATGCGCAATCCGCGGCTGCCGGCCCGCGTCCTGCTCTAGCCTGCTGCACGACCGCGACACGGCATGCTCGGCGGTCACCAATCCGGCGATCCCCGTCCCCGTCCTGCACCGCATCCTGGACGCGGCCGCGGCCGCCGTGGCAGCCCGGACCTGAACACCGCCACCCCGCAGAGCCCGTCGGTGCCCGGATGGTGCGCGAAGTGACATGCGCGGTCGGTATGCAGCGCTGTCCCGAGTTGCCCACCGCGGCCGCCGAGCAGCAGCCCGCACCAGAAGGTGTCCTGGTCGTGGCGCCGGCGGAAGGCATCCTCCTTCCTCACGCTGCCGGACACCTGGTACTCGGAGCGGATGTACCGGTCCTCCGCCCGGCTCGTGGCGTACCGGGCCGAGAAGTACGGTGTCCCGCTGGACCGCCAGCACATCCTCGGCCACGACAACGTGCCCGGCCCCACCGCCGCATCATCCCGGGCATGCACGAAGACCCCGGCCCCTTCTGGGACCGGCGCCACTACGTCGACCTCCTCGGCGCGCCACAGCGCCGCCGAACAGCCCCCTCGTCACGGTGCTGACGGCTCGGCCTTCCGGCCGTCACCGGCCGGGTGCGGCGACCTCGGGGAGGCCTTACCCGGGGTCGGTACTCCACCTGTGTGACCCTGCGCGGGTTGTCCGCACTGCGTACCCGCACTCCCGTGTCAGACTCGGGCCGGTCCGGACCCGCCCCCCTCCCGGAGGTCCCGTGCTGCGCAGCCTCTCCTCCGTCCGCGCAAGGACCACGGCAGTGGCCGTCCTCGGTCTGATCCTCGCCCTGACCGCGGGCACCACCCGGGCGGCTCCCACCCCGGATCCGGCTCCGGTCCCGCGCGCGACCGCGGTCGCCGGGGCCCCTGGCAGTACGACGGCCCTGTCCGGATACGCGATCCAGTCGACGGCCAAGGTGACGGACCCGGCCGAGGCCGTCTCCCGGCCGGGCTACGGGATCACCGGCTGGTACCCGGCCGGGCCCCGCTCCACCGTCCTCGCGGCGCTGCTCGCCGCGGGCGTCCATCCTGACCCCTTCTACTCCACCCGCCAGAAGCTGATCCCGGCCGCGGACTTCGCCGTGCCGTGGTGGTTCCGGTCGGACTTCACGATCGCCGACACCACCGCCCGTACGTACCTCGACCTCAGCGGAGTGATCTCCGCCGCCGACGTCTTCGTCAACGGCCGCCGGGTCGCCGGAGCCGCCACGGTCGCCGGCGCGTACACCCGGCACGAATTCGACGTCACCGCCCTGATCGGGGCGGGCACCAATACGGTCGCCTTCCGGGTCCACCCCAACAACCCGCGCAAGCAGCTCACGATGGGCTGGCTCGACTGGCTCCAGCCGCCGCCCGACGAGAACATGGGCATCGTCCGCGACGTCACTGTCCGCCGTGGCGGGCCGGTCGCCCTGCGCGACGTACACGTGGTGACCGCCCTGGACATGCCCTCGATGGCCTCGGCCGAACTCACCGTCAAGGCCCGGGTGCGCAACGACTCGGCTGCCACCGTCACCACGACGGTGTCCGCGACGGCGGGTCCGGCGACCGTGAGCGGCAGTGTCACACTGGCGCCCCGTGAGGTGAAGACGGTGGTCTTCTCCCCCGCCGCCCATCCCGCCCTGCGGTTGCGCGCGCCGCGCGTGTGGTGGCCGGCCTCGATGGGCGGGCAGCCGCTGTACGACCTCGACGTCACCGCGACGGTCGACGGCCGGACCTCCGACACCGGGCACGAGTCCTTCGGCATCCGCGACGTACGGGCGCCGCTGAACGCCGACGGCGACCGCCAGTACCGGATCAACGGCCGCCCGCTGCTGGTCAAGGGCGGCGGCTGGTCCCCCGACGAGTTCCTGCGCTGGGACCGCACCTACGTCGAGGACCGCCTCAAGTACGCCCTCGACCTCGGCCTGAACACCCTCCGCCTCGAAGGGCACATCGAACCCGACGAGTTCTTCGACCTCGCCGACCGGTACGGCATCCTGACGCTGCCCGGCTGGGAGTGCTGCGACAAATGGGAGGGCGAGGTCAACCGCGCGGGCAGCGGGGAGCGGTGGACGGCCGCCGACCACCTCGTCGCCAGAGCCTCCATGGCCGCCGAAGCAGCCAGGCTGCGCCACCACCCCAGCGTCATCTCCTTCCTGATCGGCAGCGACGCCGCACCGAACGCGGAGATCGAGAAGGGATACCTGGAAGCGCTGGAGGCCGCCGACTGGACGCCCCCGGTGGTCCCGGCCGCCTCCGACGCCTCCGCGCCGGTCACCGGGCGCTCCGGGATGAAGATGACCGGGCCCTACGACTGGGTCCCGCCCGGCTACTGGTACGAGAAGCGGGACGGCGGCGCCACCGGCTTCAACTCCGAGACGAGCGCCGGCCCGTCCGTCCCGACCCTCGACACGCTGCGCCGCATGATGTCCCCGGCTGAGCTGGAAACCCTGTGGAGGAACCCCTCAGCCGCCCAGTACCACCGCTCCCCCTCGGCGACGTTCTCGACGCTGAAGCTGTACGACGCCGCACTCGCCGGCCGCTACGGACCTCCGACGGGCCTGGAGGACTACGTGCGCACGGCTCAGCTCGCCCAGTACGAGAACGTCCGCGCCCAGTTCGAGGCGTACTCCCGCAACGCCAAGGACGCCTCGGCGCCGTCGACGGGGGTCATCTACTGGATGTTCAACAGCGGCTGGACCTCCCTGCACTGGCAGCTGGTGGACCGCTACCTCGACCAGGGCGGGGCCTACTACGGGGCGAAGAAGGCCAACGAGCCGCTGCACGTCCAGTACGGGTACGACGACCGCTCGGTGACGGTCGTGAACAGCCGTACCTCCGCGGCCTCCGGGCTCACCGCGCGGGTCACCCTCTTCAACACCGACGGCACGGCGAAGTACGACCGGTCTGTCAACGGTCTGAAGGTCGCGGGCGGCGGGGCCAGTAGCACCGCGCTGACCCTCCCCGCCTCGGTCCCCGGGCTGTCGCCGACCCACCTGGCCCGTCTGCTCCTCACCGACAGCTCCGGTCGCGAGGTCAGCCGCAACGTCTACTGGCTCTCCACCCGTCCGGACGTGCTCGACCGCAACCACACCGACTGGTACCACACGCCCACGACGTCCTTCGCCGATCTGCGAGGGCTGCGGACGATGGGGCAAGTACCCGTCACCGCAGCCGGATCGACGACGGACAGTCCTTCCGGGGTGTCCACGACGACCGTGACCGTACGCCACGCGGGCACCGGCGGCACCCCCGCCCTGCTGACCGATCTCCACCTGGTGACGGCCGACGGCACACCCGTCCTGCCCGTCCGGTGGAGCGACAACGGGATCAGCCTCTGGCCGGGCGAATCGGCCACCCTCACGGCCACCTACCGGACCGCGGACCGGCGCGGATCCGCCCCTCACCTGAGGATCTCCGGCTGGAACACCCCAACCTCGACGATCCCGGCCGCCTGAACGACACGACAACCGGGCCACGCCAGGGTCACCTCTCGGATACACCCCTCGGCGAGCGCGGCGCGGCCGAATGCGTGAACGATGCGTGAGCGGAGGTGTTGGCACGGCCTGGTCCGTCGTGGATCGGACGACACGGTGCAGGGCTCTGACCAGGCACCTCCGGACCACGTCGAGGCTCTTCGGGCGAGCGTGAGTCCCGTCCGTCCATCGACGGACGGGACTCTCTTCTCAGGCGGCGCCGACCTTCGCGGCCTCTGCGACGTCGGCCGCCTTGTCGGCGGCCGGTCGCGGCTTGCGGACGAGCGGGACCGTCGCGCACGCGGCGAGCAGGGACGCCACGGCGACCGCGTACCAGCCGTGCCGGAACGCGGCGGCAGCGTGTCCGGGGGCCGGGGTGCCCAGGATGCCGACCAGGATCGCGACGCCCAGGACCGCGCCGATCTGGCGGCCCATCGAGGTGATGGCCGAGCCGGTGGCGAAGCGGGCCGGCGGCAGGGCGGCCGCCGACGCCCCGGTCAGGACCGGGAGCGTCATGCCGACGCCGAGACCGGTCAGCATCATGCCGGGCAGGAGCGAGGCGGCGTAGGACGAGCCGGTGTCGAGCGTCGCGGCCCACCACAGGATGCCGGCCGCGAACAGGACCGTTCCCGCCAGCGCGATGCGGCCCGCACCGAATCTGGCGACGGCGGGCCCGATCCGCAAGGCGACCGGCGGCACCAGCAAGGGTCCGGGCGCGATGGCGAGGCCGGTGCGCAGAGCCGAGTAGCCCCATACGCCCTGGCACCACAGCACCGCGCCGAGCAGCATTCCGGCGAACGCGATGGTGAACAGCGTCAGGGCGGCCGCGGCGGATGCGAAGGCCGGAACCCGGAGCAACGGCAGCTCGACGATCGGCACGGGGTGGCGGGCCGAGCGCAGGACGAACCAGACGCCGAGCAGTACCGCGGCAGCCAGGGCCCCGAGGGTGCCGGCGCTCGTCCAACCCCAGTCGGGAGCCTGGACCAGGCCGAGCGCGAGCGTTGCGATCGATCCGGTGAGAAGGGCGGCGCCGAACAGGTCGGGCAGCGGACTCTTCCGCGCCCCAGCGCGTCCGGGCGACGGCAGCACCTTGACACCGAGTGCGAACGCCGCGATCCCCACCGGCACGTTGACGATGAACACCCAGCGCCATCCGGCCTCGACCAGCAGCCCGCCGGCCACCGGCCCGAGTCCGGCGGCGATCCCGCCGATCGACGCCCAGGCCCGCACCGCCCCGGCGCGCTTCTCGGGCGCCGTCGTGTCGAGCAGCAGCGCGAGCGACGTCGGTATCAGCATCGCAGCGCCGGCGGCCTGCACGAGCCGTGCCGCGACCACCGTTCCGACGTCGGGAGCGAGTGCGCAGCCGACCGAGGCGAGGGTGAACACCGCCAGTCCGGTCAGGAAGACCGGCTTGTGGCCGGAGCGGTCGGCGACGCGGCCGGCGACTACGAGGAGCGCCGCGAAGACGATCGCGTAGCCGTTGAGGACCCAGGAGAGAGAGCCGAGGCCGCTGCCGCCGAACGAGCGGCCCATCGCCGGGAGCGCCACGTTGACGATGAAGAGGTCGAGGTTCGACATGAAGACGGCGGTCGCGACCGTGGCGAACACGGCTCGGGACGCTCTTGGCGAGTTTGAAATTCCAACTGTCATGATCGGAGGCTAGTCGTGTGAGTTTGAAAACACAACGGACTCGGGAGAGGATGGGGGCATGACCTCGAACGCGAAGCAGAGCGAGAACTCGGTTCCGCACCCCGAAGTGCCCGGTCGGCCGTGCTCCGTGGCCGCCACGCTGCAACTCGTCGGCGAGCGCTGGGCCCTCCTGGCGATCCGCGAGATCTTCTACGGCAACCAGCGCTTCGACCGGATCGTCCGCAACACCGGCGCCCCGCGCGACCGCCTCGCCGCCAGACTGCGCGCACTGGAAGAGGCGGGCGTGGTCGAGCGCCGCGCCTACAGCGAGCGCCCCTTGCGCTTCGAATACCACCTCACGGAGGCCGGCCGCGATCTCGCACCGGTGATGCGCGCGCTGCTGGCCTGGGGCGACCGCTGGGCGGTGGACACTCCACCGGTCGCCTTCCGGCATCGCGGCGGTCCCGGCTCCGAGCACGACGCCGAGCACGACCTCGATCTGACGTCGACGTGCCGGACCTGCGGTGAGGAGGTCGGGCCGGGAAGTCTCACGATCGACGTGCGGGCGCCTGGATGGGACCGGGCCGGGCCGATCGAAGGCTCCTGAACTCAGCAGCGGTCAGGAGTGAAGACTGCCGACGAGAAGTAGCTGCAAGACCGTCGCCCGCTACGGCCGCGTCGACCTGCTCCGCCTCGACGAACTCGGCTCCATGGAACTCGACCGGCACGGCCTGCAGGCTTTTACAGCTTTGGCATGCACGGCCCGGTCAGGCACGCGCGCTCGGACTCACTTCACGAGGGGCTTCGCGATCACCTTGTACTGGTCCGGGACGGGGAGTTCGAGCTTCCAGTTGACGAAGCCGATGGGATCGTCCCGCACTGCTTTGACGAAACCGACGTGGTCGGGAGGACCGTCGGCAGATGCAGTGGACACGGGTACCAGGAGAGCGGCGGCCACCACGGTCGCGACCATGCATGTTTTCGGTTGTGGGTGATCTCCTGCCATTCCATGCAGCCGCCCAGCGCCAGCAGGACGCCGTCGAACCAGCGTTGGACGTGGTCGCGTTCGATGTCGTCGAGGCGGAAGACGTCCATCATCCCGGGGAGTTCCCGCTGCGCTCGGAAGATCTTCTCGTTCAGGCCGGTGGCCATGCCGTACGCGGTGTCGACGGCCTCTTGCAGGCTGCACCGGTTCTGGTTCTGCAGGATGTACACGAGGTTGTTGACGTGGTGCTGGTTGCTTTCCTTGACCAGGGAGACCACGTCGTTCTGCCAGTTGATGATGTTCGCCGCGTCGAAGAGGAAGTCGTTCATCCATACCGATTCGCGCAGCCGGCCCGCTTGATGCTCCCGGTGGCCTGGTCCGGGTGGAAGATCTCGGAGTTTTCGGCGTACACCGCCTTGTAACCACGCAGCAGGGTCTCGGCCGGGATGGTCAGCCCGGTCTTGCTGTTGCAGGACGCGGTGCGGACGGTGTCGGGTCCCGGGGTGTTGGACCCGCCGGGCTTGTCCGTGGTCGCGGTACACAGCGCCACGCCGGTCATCGTGGTGAAGGTGATCTTCTCGCCGATGAGCCCCTGCTTCATGATCGCGGTGAGCCCGGTGACCTGGCGCTTGGCGGAGTCGTAGAGGGCGGGCTCGGCCCGCAGCGCGGTCGCGGCGGGGCGCGGGCCGTGGGTGTAGACCTGGTCGGGCCAGTCGCAGACCGGCCCGGGCCGGGCCTCCTCGTTGAACAGCAGGCCGTCGGGACACCGGTGCCGGTAGGGGCGGTAGGCGTTGTCGCACTGATGGAAGTAGCGGCCGTCCTGCTTGTGCTGGTAATAGCCGCCGGGGCGCTTGCAGATCTCCCGGTTGGGCGGCGGTGGCGGAGCGGCTTCCGCCGTGGTGGGGACTGCTGCGAGCAACGGGGCCACGACGGCCAGGGATGCGAGTAAGCGTCGGATCTTCACTGGCACAGCGTTGGGGACACCAGGGGTGCTGTCCGCTGAGGCTTGTCCCGTATAGGGCCTCGACCTCTCCCTCGCCGCGTGACCGAATGAGCCAGCAGGATCGGCACCAGCCGCAAACGGCGGATCCACTGCGCGGGCTGGGGCAGTTCGGGCGTTGCCGTCGCCTATGCGAGTGTGCCCTGGCCGCCCTTCGGGCCTCCTGCCGCCTGCAGGGCGGAGCAGGAGGCGACGAGGGTCACCTACCAGGTGCGTCTCAGCTCACTGCCTGCTTCACGAGTGCGGCAATCCGCGCCTCCACCTCGGCCGTCACCTCGGTCAGGGCGAAGGCGGCCGCCCACATCGGGCCGTCGTCCAGCTTCGCCTGGTCGCTGAACCCGAGCGTCGCGTAGCGCGCCTTGAACTTCTCCGCGCTCTGGAAGAAGCAGACGACCTTGCCGTCCAGCGCGTAGGACGGCATCCCGTACCAGAGCTTCGGCGCGAGGACCGGGGCGGTGGCGGTGATGACGGCGTGGATGCGCTCGGCCATGGTCCGGTCCGCGTCCTGCATCTCCGCGATCTTCGCGAGCACGTCCTGTTCCTCCTGCGCCGCCTTGTCCGCCTTCGAGCCGCGGCGGGCCGCCTTCTTGAGTTCCTGCGCGTGGTCCTTCATCGCGGCTCGCTCCTCGGCCGTGAATCCCTCGTGTGCGCGGTTGTCGGTGCTGCTCATGGTGGATCTCCCTCTTGAGGCTCTGGATGTGTGAATCTCGGGCAGGGGCCTTACGGGCCCCTGCCCGGGCCGTGCCACCGGCTCGGGAGGGTTTGGCCCCTCGGCCGTGCGGCGGGACCGGGCGAGGCGTCAGACCAGCCAGCGACCGTCGCGCATCAGCTCACGGTCGGCCAGCTCGTTCTCCTCCCGCCAGGCCCGGATGCGGTGAGGAGTGATACGGAACCAGCAGTACCGGGTGGTCAGGGAGCGCGGGTCGAAGCCGGAGCGTGCGGCGAACCGGTCACCCAGGTGCGGCGGCAGTGCGTCGATGGCGAGGACCTCGACGTGGCCCTCGATCATGGCGACGTCGCGGGTATGGCCGAGGGCGAGCCGAGCGGTCCGGGTGGCGGCCAGGTTCCGGCCGGTGGGGCTTTCTGCCGGGGTGGCCGCCAAGAGCGCCTCGCCGTCCCAGTCGAAGGACAGCGGTACCAGGTGTGGGGCGCCGTCCGCCGAGGCACTGGCCACCCAGACGTCGATGTCGTGGCTGAGCCGGTGCTCGGTGTCGCGACGGCGCTGTGCGCGGGAGCGGGGCGGGGTGCTCATCAGTCCTGCAACAGTCCGATGAGGTTGCCGTCGGGGTCGATGACGGTGGCCACCAGGCGACCGCCGCCGACGTCGTGCGCGGGCTCCTTGACGGTGGCGCCCGCGGCCGTCAGTTCGGCGAGCTTCGCCTCGATGTCCGGCACGTGCCAGTAGGCCAGCGACGAGGTCAGGCCCTGCGGTCCGCCGCCCGGGAGGAGGCCGACGTGCTGGCCGGCGGCCTCGAAGCCGACGTAGTAGGGCCCGTCGGTCTGCGGGGCGACACCGAGCAGCGCGGCGTACACCGCCTTGGCCTGGGCGAGGTCGGACACGGGATGCAGCACGGTCTTCATCCCCTGGGTGGAAGAGCTGGTCACGGTCACTCCTGTCGTCGCGGAACCGATCGGCCCGGTGTGGTCCGCCGGGCTCGTTCCCTGTGATCACAGCTTCCCCCGGGCGGGGTACGGGGTGCCTCCGTGCTGACCACGGAAAGCACTACGGATAATGGCCCGGTGTCCACTTCAGTGATCTCGGCTCGGGAAGCCGACGTGCTCGAGCTGCTCGGGGAGCACCTGAGCAACGCGGAGATAGCCGCGCGGCTGTTCATCTCCGTACGGACGGTCGAGTCGCACGTCTCCTCGCTGCTCAGGAAGTTGGAGGTGCCGGACCGGCGGGCGCTGTCCCGGCACGCAAGCGAACCGACGCGCGCCGGGCAGGCGCGCCCGGCACCCGCGCTCCCGGCCCCGCTGACGGCGTTCGTCGGCCGGACACGGGAACGCGGGGAGCTGGCCGCAGCGGTGACGGTACGTCGGCTGGTGACCGCCGTCGGTCTGGGCGGGGTGGGCAAGACGCGGCTCGCGCTGGCGGTGGCGGCTGACGTGGCGGGCGACTTCGCCGACGGGGTGTGCTTCGTCGACCTGGTCCCGGTCACCGATCCCGGGCGGGTGGGCTCGGCGGTCGCGGCGGCCATGGGCGTGGGCGAGCAGCCCGGGCGTGGCATCGACGACGCGCTGGTGGCCGCGTTGGCGGACCGTCAGGCGCTGCTGGTACTGGACAACTGCGAGCAGGTGCGCGACGGGGTGGCGCCGTTCCTGGAACGGCTGCTCGTGGCTTGCCCGGGGATACGGGTGCTCGCGACCAGCCGGGCGCGGCTGATGGTGCCCTTCGAGTGGGTCTTCCCGGTTCCGCCGCTGTCGCGCGTCGGCGGCGGCGAGTCGGAGGCGGTGGCCCTGTTCCTGGAGCGGGCGGCGGCGGTCGGCAGGGCCCCGGCTCCGGCGGAACGCGACCGGATCGCGGTGCTGTGCGAACGGCTCGACGGCATGGCGCTGGCCATCGAACTGGCGGCGGCTCGGTGGTCCACGCTCGGTTTGGACGGCCTGGCGGCCGGCCTCGGCGACCAGCTCCGGATCCTCGCCGGCGGCCCCCGTGCCGACGGCAGGCACCGGTCGGTGCGGGCCGTCCTCGACTGGAGCCACGACCTGCTCGAGCCGCAGGACCGGGCACTGCTGCGCCGGGTGTCGGCGTTCGTCGCTCCGTTCACTGCCGAGGCGGCCGCCGGGGTGGCCGGGTTCGCCCCTCTGGAGACGGCCGCGGTCGCCGACGGGCTCGGCAGGCTCGCCGAGCAGAGCCTGCTCGCCGTGACACCGTCCGACACGGGCACCCGCTACCAGGCGCTGGAGACCCTCCGTCAGTACGGCACGGAGCGGCTCGCCGACGCCGGTGAGCTCGGCGACGTCCGATCGCGCCACCTGGCATGGGGCCTGGCCGGTGCGGCCGGCCTCCAGGAAGACGGCGGCTCGGACTGGCGAGCCCGGTTCGACGCGGTCGCGGAGGACCTGCGGGCCGCCTTGACCTGGGCCGCGGGCCGGCCGGAGCAGCGCGCGGACGCGTGCCGTCTCGCCCTGTCCATGGCCGAGCTGGCCTTCACCCGGAACCTGCTGGGCGAGGCCCAACAGCGGTACGAACAGGCGGCCTTGCTCGCTGCCGACGCCGACGCTGCCGCCGCATTGCGGCAGGCCGCCGGGGTGGCCGGGTGCCGCAGGCTCGGCGACGACATGTACCGCCTGCACCGGGCCGCCGCCGAAGCCGCCCGCCGGGCCGGGGACGCCGCCGGGGCCGCCCGCGACCTGGCGGCTGCCGCCACCGCCGCCTACCGCTTCTCCAGCACGTTCACCAGCCGGGTTCCGCCCGTGGACGAGGTGACCGGCCTGCTCGCGGCGGCCCGCGAGCTGACCGGTGACGACGACCCGGCCGCCGAGGCGGCTCTCGCGCTGGCCGAAGCCGCGGTGGTCGCGGACGCGTTCGGCGCGGTCCAGGGCGCCCCCGACAACACCGCACCGGACACCGTCGCGTGCGCCGAACGGGCCGTCGAACTCGCCCGGCGCGCGGGCGATCCGGTGGCACAGTCCGCCGCCCTCGACGCGCTCTCCGGCGCCCAGAGCTGGGCCGGTGAGAGCTTCGCCGCCGCGGCCGCCGCCCGCGCCCGGATCGACATCCTGACCTCGGCACCGAGCGCCCCTGCCCGGACGCACGAGCTGATCGACGCCCTCGCCATGGCCGCCGCGACCGCCGTCGGCACGGGCGAACTGTCGGCGGCCCGCCGGTGGGGCAGCCAGCTCGCGGGCCAGCCGCAGCTGGCCGAGGTGGGCGACCACGCCACGTCCTGGCTGCTGGTCGCGGACGCGTTCGCGGGCCATGCCGACGCGGTGCTCACCAGCAGCGTGCGCTTCCTCGACGCGTGGGAGCAGGCCGGCCGGCAACGGTCGTTCTCACTCGGTCCGGCCGCCGCGTCCGTCGCGATGATCCACGGCTTGCGAGGCGACCACGAGGCCCGGGCGACCTGGCTCACGATCACCGACCGGACAGGCAGCAAGGAGGATCACCACCACGGCCACGGCGCCGTCTTCGACGCCATGGTCCTGCTCCACCACGGGGACGCGCACGCGGCCCTGGAGCGCATCGCGCCCGAGCCGGAGCAGGTGTGGAAGTGGGTCTGCTGGGTCTGGCTGCACTGGTACACGGCGCTCCGGGCCGAGGCAGCGGTCCTCGCCGGGCACCCGGACGCCCGGGGCCGGGTCGCCGCCGCCCGGGCCGTGGTCGCCGGGAACCCGGTCGCCACCGCCCTGGTGGACCGGGCGGAGGCACTGCTCGGCGGCGATCTGCCCCAGTTGCTCGCCACCGCGTCGGCGTTCGAGGCGGCCGGCTGCCGCTACCAGTGGGCGCGCACCCTCCTGCTCGCCGGGGGCGCGCACGCCGCGACGGGCGCGTCCGCACTGGCCGACCTCGGACTCGCGCCCATGGCCGCTCGGTAGCCGCACCACTGGCGCCGTACCCGTAGCCCGGCCGCTCCTTGTCGATTCGGTTGAGCAACCGGCTCAGCTGACGCCGGAGCGATAGGGGTGCCTCCGGGCCGCCCGCAGCCGTACGGCCTCGGACTCACCGGACTCACCGGACTCACCGGACAGCGACGAGACCTCACGGCGCCCGGTAGCCAAAAGACCGGCTTCGGCATGGCGGTGGCCATCTTCGTCGACGCGGTCGTCATCCGCCTGCTGATCGTGCCCGCGGCCATGCAACTGGTGGGCCGCTGGACCTGGTGGATGCCCGCCCCGCTGGCCCGCGTGCTGCCGAAGGTGAAGCTGGAGAAGAGCTGACGGGGCCGCGCCCATCGTGAAGACGGCTGACTTCTCAGTCTCCCTGACCATCTACATCATTCGACACGTTCGTGAGTGCGTCGGCGAGGGCATCGGCCTCGTCCGGGGTCAGTTCGACTACGAGCCGGCCGCCGCCTTCGAGGGGTACGCGCATGATGATGCCCTGCCCCTCCTTGGTGGCCTCGAGCGGGCCGTCGCCCGTCCGCGGCCTGATCCTGGCGCGGGGGCTCAGCGGCTGAGTGGAGTCAACATCGTTGAGGGACACTGCCTGGTCGGGTTCCCAGCCGCAACCACTGATCACCACCCGCGTCCCGTTGCCCTCGGTCATGACTGTGCACGTCCCCGGAGCGGGTGCCGCGGTGGCGGCAGGCGTGAGGACGACCGTGGCCCCCAGAAGGAACGATGAGGCGACGAGCGAGATGACGGCATTGCGTCGGATGCGCCGGGACCGGGCCGGCGTGGGCATACACGGTGGCCCCGGACCGCACGACACATGGTTTGGCTCTCCGGTGGGAGGGGTCCCGGCTACATCCCGCTGGGCGGCCGAAGGCCCGGACCCGAGGTTCGGGTCCGGGCCGGTGCTGTCCGATGTGTCTCAGCGCAGCGTGAACGGTGCTACATGGGTCGTGGTGTCCGCTCCGCTGATGGTGAACTCGAGGTTGTAGTTGCCGTTGGGCAGGTTCCGGGTGCTGACGGGGAGGCTGTAGGAGGAGAGGAGGGGGGTGTAGTTGAACCGGCCGGTGACCGGCCTCGTGACGGGGCCGGTGATGCGGCTGGCCGTCAGGGTGATGTTCGGGCTGGAGAGGTTGTTGCCGTTCGCGTCGCAGATCCGCAGGCTGATCACGACCTGACCGAGGAGGCGGACCGGCCGGTTCGGGTCGTAGAGCAGGCAGATCCGGTACGCCACGTTGTAGGTGACGCTCTTCGTGGCCGGGTTGGTGGCTACGTCCTTGGCGTTCACCGTGAACGTGTGCGAGCCGAGGGTCGAGGTGTTGACCGGGCTGTTGTTGGGAACCGTGCCGACGCAGCTCGCCACCCCGGAAGTGGCGTCCGTGCACGAGTAGGAGGCGGTGACCGGCTGACGGTACAGGTAGGTGCCGGCCGCCGGTCGGACGATGGTGATCGACGGCGCCACGGTGTCGAGCCGCACGGTGATCGTCTGCGGCGCCGAGGTGTTTCCGGCGTTGTCCGTGGCGGTGTACGTCACCGTGGTCACGCCGTTCGCCGTGATCGGCACGGCGGCACTGGCGCTGGACACGTCGGTGGATGCGATCGGCTGGGCGCCGCTCGCACTGTAGGTGATCTTCTGAATCCCGGAGCCGCAGGCCCCGTCACCGGCACTGATGTTGACCGTCGCCGGGCTGGTGGTGTTCCAGCCGACGGCGTTCGGCGACGGCGAGATGCTCGCGGAGGCGGTCGGCGCGGAGGTGTCCGCGTCGTACGTGTACTGGTCGGCGCCACTGGTCGGGCTGGTGCCGTTGGGAGTGGTCACGGTGACGTCCACGGTGCCCCGCGCCTGCGGCGGTGCCTCCGCGGTCAGTTCCTCCGGCCCGATGACGTTCACGTTCGAGGCCGATACGGAGCCGAACTTGACGGTGGTGCCGCTCGTCGGGAACTCCGTACCCCGCACCGTCACGGTGTTGACGCACGACGTCAGTTCGCGACCGTGGTTCGGGGTAACGCCGGTGACCGTGGGCGGGGACAGCGTGACGCGGTCCATCGCGGTGCCCCAGTCGCCGCCGGCCAGGCCGCCGATCTGCTGGACCGTCCAGACGTCCTTGGGGTGGCTGGGGTCACGGGCGATGCCCGAGTAGTCGCCCCAGCGGAATCCGGCGGAGTAGGCCTGCGTGCCCGCGGCGTAGAAGTCGCCGACCGTCGTGCCGGGGAAGTTGCCGCCCGGGACTCCGATCGCGACCGCGGTCGGGAACATGCTGGTCGAGGAGGCGGTGAAGCCCGCGAACAGGTCGTCCTCGTCGTTCATCACGACCGACCCGTAGTAGATGTGTCCGCCCACGAGACCGAGGTTGAAGTTGGTCGCCAGACTCTGCCCGCCGCTGGTCGAGACCTGGATGAAGCGCTGGCAGGCGCGGGCGGTCGTGTCGCCGGGCGGGGTGCACGAAACGTTGAAGACGCCCCAGAGGCGGTTGTTCTGCCAGGCGACCGACAGCATCCGGCCGTCGTTGGCATTGATGTTGGCGTCGCCCCCCGACGGCTGGGTGGCATCCGGCGGTGTGTCGGCGGCTCCGATGGCGATGGTGTTCTCGGTTTGAGCGACCGGCTGCATGGGATCGCCGGGCACGCCGGTGATCGTGACCACCTGCACGTCCGTGCCGCCGTCGTCGCGCCGCATCGCGAGCTGGTCGTCGATCCCCGACAGCGAAACGGCCGGAACGACCTGGAACTTGGCCGTGTCGGGGGCGAAGGTCGTGAAGGTGATCGTGCCGCGGGCCACCAGCTCGGCCTTGTTGACCACCACGGTCACCACGCCCCGGAATCCGCTGTCCGGATCGCCGGTACGGGCCTTGTCGTAGTTGTTCCAGCTCAGCGTCACCTTGTTGTTGCTGTAGCCGAGCTTGGGCTGGTCGTGCTGGATGTTCGTGGTGTTGCTGCCGACGTTGTAGCGGGTCCAGGTACCGTTCGGGTCGTCGTCGTCGCTGACCGCCAGCTGGATCTCGTCACCGCCGGCCACGTTGGACTCGTAGCAGGCGTAGAAGCGGCCTGCTGCGGCGTCGTAGTGCACCCGCGGGTCAGTTCCCGAGTTCGTCGCGAAGCCGAAGAAGGCACCCAGGTCGAAGGGGCCGCCCACCGTGTTGCCGGCCTTGTCGTAGATCTGCCCGCTGCGGTTGATCATCTCGACGATGTACGTGGGCCCCACCGCGAGCTGCGCGTCGGACGGAATACGGCTGTTCACGTTCCCGAGCGTCGTGAACGTCTTCAGCCGCTCGAGAACGGCTGTGGACGGCACCGCCTTCGAGGACGCGGTGCCCGGGGCCGCCTTCGGGGTCAGGAGCCCGGTCGTGACCGGTCGGCTGGGCACCCGCTGCGCCGCACGCGCGGGCTTCGGGGCGGGCAGGAACGGCTTCGCTTCCTCCCCAGCGGCGCGCCGCGGCTCGGGCAGGGTCCGGGTATCCACCTGGCCGTCCGGCCGTACCCGCCTCTCCTCCTGCCCCGCGGCGGCCGGCCGCGAGGAGCTGCTGGACGTGGGCGGGACGTTGGGCTGCGGCTCGGCACCCGCCCCAGCGGCCGTGGCGGCGATGGTCAGTGTCACGGTGAGCGCGACGACCGCCGTGCGCGACCACTCCCGCGCCGCACGCAGCGCACGTCGGTTCAGTCGGAAGACCGGTCTCGACGACATGGACTGCTCCCTTCCACTCTCGGCGGACATCCCGCCTCGCACACAGATCGACGGCGGGCCGCCGATCCGCTGCAACTGTCAACGATCATGGGGTGCTGTCTAGCGGAAAGCCGTGTACACCGGCCTCTGTCCACGGCGTCGAACACCCTCTGTTCCCGCCCAGTTCCCCCAGCTGGTCTAGCGACTCCCACCACCAGGACTGTCCGGGAGACCACGTTCGGAGCCAGATGGTGAGGGCGGCGGCGGTTGCGGTGCTGCGGTAGACGTGGCGGCGCTTGTCGTACCGGGCAGCCGCGGCCCTGTGTTGCTTCCGTCGGTTGATGGTCCGTTCGATGGTGTGGCGCTTCCTGTACCGCTCTTCGTCGAAGCCTGGTGGCCGGCCGCCGCGTGAGCCTTTACACAGGCGGGCGGCGTGGCTGCGGCCTGGCTGTCGGTCTTCTCTGGGATCGTGTGCCGGATCCCCCGTTCTCGGTTGTACGGACCGGAAGTGCGGTCCGTGCTGCGTACGACGGTCTGCGGCGCCCCTCCGGACACGTCCTGACGGCCGGGCGGTGTCCCGCGTCGCACTGGTGGAAGATGACGGGTTCCTCACCGTCCGGCATCGAGCGCGTGGTGTTGCAGAGGGGCTCGGCGGGTGCGGTGGCGGCACGGGCGTTGCCATGCCCTCCGAGGTCCGCACGCACACTTCACGTATCGGCCTTCACGGGCCCGGCCCGGCACCAAGTCCGCCTGCCGCCTGCGCCCTCACGGGGCGCAGGCCTCGGCGATCGACAGGCTGTTCTCGTAGAGGTGGTGCCGGGTGATCCGGCCGTCCTCGACGGTGAGGTGCAGCGCGAACGGGCCCTCGAAGGACTTTCCCGTCGCTCGTACGGTCCCCGACAGGTGCCCCATCAGGACCGCGTCGGTGCCGTCGACGAGGAAGGTGTCGACGGAGGCGCGCGCGTCCTCGGGGACAGTGTGCTCCATCAGCTCCGTGAACTGGGCAGCACATTCGGCGGCGGTGGACCGCGGCCGGATCCACGGGACGGCCGGGTTCTCGGCCAGCAACCAGTCGACCTCGCCGGCGAAGAGCGCGACGAGCCGCCCGGTGTCCCCGGCCACCCGGGCGGCAAGGAACTCCTGCACGACGGCCCGGGTGGCCTCGGCGACGGAACTCGCGATGGTGGCTGAACTCGGCTTGTTCCTTGTGGACTTGACAAACATTGCGCTCTCCTCGCGGCTGCGGCCGGGATCCCGGCGGGGGTACCCGTCGATGCACTTGATCCTGCCGGTGGAGGCGAGAGCCGTCGATTACCCCAGGGGTCATGAGCGGCCGATAGCGAGAGGGCGCACCTCCTTCGGCGCAGGCCCTGCAGAGGAAGAAAGCCGCATACGCGCCACGCACAGAGTTGGCACGGGGCCCTACTGCGGCCCCGAGAACGTACTCGGCATGACCGGCTGACGGGTGGCCTCCAGGTGGCGGGTACGTTCAGAGGCAAGGGGTGCGGCTGCCCTGGCCGGCAGGGGCCGCGCCCCGGCCTTCGGGGGCGACCGGCCCCCGCCGATCGCCGCGCCGGACCTCGAACCTGGCGCCGTTTCCGACGCCAGCCATGGGTCGGACGGGGAGGTGAACACCACCCATGGGGACCGGTGTTCCGTCAGAGTGGGCTTGGTCATCATGGGTGAGAGCCTTGCACGGCATTTGCTCGGAGCCCGAGCGGTCAAAGGAGGGGAGACCACCGGCCGGAAGCGGGCGGACGGCTCAGGCGGACGGCACCCAGCGCTCCGGTACCGTGTCGGCCTCCCGCACCGCCCCCTGCCGTCGGGCGGCTGCCAGGCGGGCACCCTGCTCCGCGACCGGCAGCAGGTCGGTGGGAGCGACGCCCGACTCCGGTGGCACGGCACGCTGCCCCATCAGTTCCACCCGACGGGCCTGCTCCGCCGGGAACACGTCGGCGGGCAGGAACCACGAGGCGGCGCCGGTGACGTCCACCTGGCGCAGCAGGCCCTCGGCGGCGAAGTGCAGCCGGTAGCCGAGGTATTGCAGGTCGGTGTCGAAGAGCAGGGTGCCGGTGACCAGTCCGCGGGCCTGTCGTGCCCAGCGCGCCAGTCTGCCCACGGCGCGCGGCAGCATGCGGGCCCGACCGATCGACGCCGCGTATCCGTCGGCCTCCACCCCGCCCTCGGCGAAGCGGCCCGTACCGGTGAGGGTGATCGCGCCGGGCTCGGCGCCCGTACGGAACTGCAGGCGCCCGTCACCACCGCCGTCCGCGGTATGGCGGCTTCGCAGATCGGAGTACCGCGCCGTGTTGGCTGCTGCCGTTTCGATGGCGGCGGCGACCACGGTGACCCTGGCGGCCGGGTTGCCGGTGAGGAGGGCCTCGGCCGTGGCCAGCGCGTGGTCTCCACCTCCGGCCACGATCCAGCTGTCGGCGGCCGTCACCGCGAGCTGCCCGTACACCAACGCGTCCCCGAAGCAGAGCCGTCCGGCGGCGTCCTCGGTGGCGCGCAGGAAGGCGGCGAACGCTCGGATGGCCTCGATCGGCGCCGTGACCGGGGCCAGTAGCAGCGGATCGGCGCGGTCCAGCAACGCCAGCACTTCCGCCGGGCTGCTGCTTTTCTGGTTGAGCACGTCGAAGAGCGCTGCCGTCAGCTCGCTCGCGGCCGCACCCATTCCGACCAGATCGTTCAGCAGGACACTGGCGGCCCAGTTGAAGGAGTGCAGCGCGGGGCCGGTGCCGGGCACGAGCTGTGCGGGCAGGCCCGGGGCGAGCGTCGGTATGCCCTCGACGTCGGCGATGACCGGGGCGGCGGCCCCTGCGGGGTGGATGACCGCGACCAGACGGCGTTCCTCGTCCACGGCCAGCTCAGCGGTGCCGTTGAGCCGCGGGCCGGAGGTGGCCAGCTGGTCCAGCCACATCCGGACGGCCGTCGTCGGCACGCGCTCCATGGGGGCCGCGTACGCGTACGGGTCGAAGCCGCACCTGTTCAGGTCTCGTAGTTGATCGGGGGTGTGGCCGAGGTCGGCGAGTACTCCTCGGTGGAACAGGCCGCCGCAGTCGTCGACCAGCAAGCCCCCCGCCGGGCGTGCCAGGGCCGCGGGCCCACCCCCGATCATGATCGTCACAGGCCGAACAGTGTTTTCGGGCATGGCCGCGTCCCCCGCTTCGCTGATCATATGAGTCACAGTAACCCTGCGCACCGATCGACGGTCGAGGCACGTCACCCCACCCTCCGCCACCATGTGGGGAGTTGCCCAGAGCCAGCCGCTGGAGGCTGCCGTTGCACGACGCGCGCAGAGCCCTGTGGCCGCCCGCGCGATGGTCGGCTGTGTTGTCAGCCGACGATCTGGTCCCCGTCAGGTACGTCCTCGACCGTCACAAGGCGGCGGGGCAGTTCGAGTCCTTGCGCCACCGCATGGGCCAGTCCTTCGGGGTCCGGGTGTGCCGGGTACGGCGGCTGTTCCTCCTCGCCGTAACTCTCGATCGCCTTGCCGAAGTAGCTCGGATGCCAGGCGCCGACGGCCCCCTTGACCTCTATCGCGGTCACGGGGCGGTCGCCGACGCGGTGCTTGAGCGCGGCAAGGATCTCATCGGACCGCAGTTCACCCGGCACCTGGAACAGGCTGGCGTGAGCGCCGACGAGGCCGCCGCCCCGCAACCGCACGGTCACGGTCAGGCAGCTGGTGACGCTCGGATAGGTGATCACACCCCCGGGCGCGACCTCCTTGACCTGCCCTTCGGTGACCGTCACTCTGTCGGGTGCCGCCGGGCTGCTTGCCGCGCGCGATCCTGCGTGGGCGGGCTCGTGCCGGGCGTTGCCGGCGGCCGCACTGGGCGAGGTGAGGGCCGTGGCGCCCACAAGGGCAACGGCGAGAGTGGCGATGACGCGCTTCAGTTCGATCACAACCGTGGATTCTCCCCCATCGGCCTCCGTGGCGGCCCTCCCGGCCGTCACTCGTGGGGACCGCCTACCCCTCCCCCACTGCGCAGGCCCCTCACCATGTCACTCCGCTGCGGCCTGTCGTGCAGGGCCATCCCTTTGACCAGCAGCTTCAAGTCCGCGAAGCCTCAGTGACGTTCACCCGGCCCCGGCCGGGATCTGGTGGCGGTGGTCGGGTGTGGATGCCGGGTTCGATGGCTCCGGCCGCAGTGGCTGGGCCCTGTCGTCCAAGTGGCGCCGGCGAGGCCTAGCAGAACCGCGGCCGCGCGCTCAGGCTTCCGCGTCCTGGTCGTGCAGGCGTCGGTCGAGGTCGGCGGCCCAGTGCTGGGCCCAGGCGCGGAGTTCGGCCGTCTCGTCCTCGGTGAGGCCGTAGGCGGCGAACTCCTCGTCGCCGGCCCAGTCGATGCCGGTGAGGCGGTCGCGGAGGTCTTCGAGGCGGAAGTCGTCGCGGCCGTGGCGTTCGCCGAGGCGTTCGAGGTCGTGGGTGGTGCGGTGGCGGGACGCGGCGCGGACGTCGATGAAGTCGCGTGCCGCGCCGCGGTCGGCGAGGGCGCGGACCTTGGTGCCGATCACCGAGTCGAAGGCCAGGACGGGGCCGTACTCGGTCTGGGCCGGCGGGGTCCAGAAGTGCTCCTTGAGGACGTCGACCTCGCAGTCCTCGCCCGTCTGCGGGTCGGTGGCCATCAGGCGGGCGGAGAGCGCGTCGACGTCGATGACGCGTACGCGCCAGCCGCGTGCGGTGAGCTCGTGTTCGAGGCTGCCGACGATCTCGGACATGGGGGCGGGGTTCTCGGTGGCCACGTCCAGGTCCTGGCTGAGGCGGTCGACGAGGCCGTGGGCCTGGACCGCGTAGCCGCCGGTGAGGACGAGCGGGTACGGGGCGCCGATGTCGATCACCGCGGCGAGCAGGCGCCGGTGCAGGCCGCTGAGGTTCACGCGGCGGCGGAGCCGGCCGGCCGGAGCTCGGGAGCGGCGGAGGAGAGCCTGACCATGCGTCCGATTGTCCCGCGTCCCGCGCGCCTCCGTACCGCGGACACGGCAATGCGCCCCATCGGCTGTACCGAGCGCACACGCCGGGGAGCCGCGCCGGATGCACCCGCGCCCACGCGTCGGCGGACCGGTGGGGAGTCCGAACGGGGGCAGAGGATCCCGCGAAACCAGGGGCTGCCAGGTCACGGGGATACGGACGGTTCCCCGCTCCGACACGACACGCTGCACTTCCGCATCCGCTTCCGCATCCGCCTCCGGCAGCGCGGTTCACCTACGGCACGTGCCACATTCGGCGTGCTGGTCCGGCGGCTGGGCACACGTACCCCATCCGTCACGAGAAGTGACGGGAGTCACATCGCACCCTCTCCTCGGCCCTGCGAAGGCCACGCCCGACACCACCCTTGCTCCAGGGCCTGCCCAATGCCCGCAGCCCCGCTCGCCGAAGCGGAAGGCCGCGGCGGCATGTGGATCATGGCAGCCCTTGATCACCACGGTGGAAGCGGAAGGTCACGGGCGCAGCCGTCGGGCCCGTGCGTTCCCCAGTCATCGGGCACGGTCTGTCCGTTGGGCCGGACGTCCCCGACCCGAAGGAACCGCGCTCCTTTGTGTTCATCTCGGCGTTACGAACAGCAGGTTCGTGCATTCGACCAGTACGAAGTGCCATGGGTGGCGGAGCAGACTTCCCGCCGAGGCCGCGGCTCGTCATGAGAGCCGACGCCACAAGTCGAGGGGGAACCACCACGATGAGTGGTCAGTTGTACGACGGTATCGGCGAAGCCTTCGAAGGCTTCAAGACCCTGCCCATCATCCGCTACGCCGAGGTACCGGGTTTCCTTGCCCTGGTCGGCGACGTCACCGGCAAGTCCGTACTGGACATCGCGTGCGGTACCGGCTTCTACAGCCGGGAGCTCAAGCGCCGCGGCGCGTCCCGTGTCTTCGGATTCGACATCTCCGGCGCGATGGTCGATGCGGCCGACGCACTCGAGAAGGCCGAGCCGCTCGGCATCGAGTACGAGGTCGGCGACACGGCCACCCTGAAGGTCTTCGACCAGCCGTTTGACGTCGCCGTGGCCGTGCAGGCGTTCAACTACGCGAGCGACGTCGCCGAGATCGAGCGGATGATGCGCAACATCCGGCGCAGTCTCGTCGCCGGCGGCGCGTTCTTCCTGTTCGTACAGAGCCCGGCCTTCGACTTCGGCGGTCCGTCGCTGGAGAAGTACGGGTTCCTGTGCGAGTCGACCGGGAAGGACAACGAGATCGGCCGGGGCATCCGGCTCACGGCCCTGCTGGATCCGCCGGTCTCGTTCGAGGCCACCACGCCGTCGAAGGAGACGTACGAACAGACCTTGACGGCGGCCGGGTTCACCGGGATCGAGTGGGTCCCGCTCGACGTCTCGGATGCCGGAGTGGAGAAGTTCGGCGAGGAGTACTGGGCGGACTACGCCGCCAACCGGCCACTGACCATGATCCGCTGCACCGCCTGACCGAGGGCCTCTGACGCTGACCCGGCCCTGAAGGGTCGGGTCAGCGTGCAGTCCCGCTACCGGGTCCATCCCGCCGACCCCCGTGTGAAGCAGGGGGCGGCGGTCCGGTTCATGCTCCTGATCACCGGTTGTCGGCGTCGGCGAGGGGGCGCAGGGTGTGGTGGACGGCGAAGCCGAAGGCGGTGAGGCCGGCCGCGAGAAGGATCAGCTGACTCAGGACCGGGCCGTAGAAGAGGTCGGCGAAGAGGAGGTCCGACAGCAGTCCGGTGAGGCGGGCGGCCAATGGCATGCCTGCGGCGACGGCCAGGATGCCGAAGACGAGTCCTGCGGCGGCGAGCACGGGGCGGAGCACCGAACTGCTTGTCGCGGCCGGAAGCGCGGCGCTGTGCGTGACCGTCGGCTTCGCCCAGGCGCGCGGGTTGTCGGTGTACCCGCGGCTGTCGTCCCTGCCCCTGTCGATCCCGGCGGTGGACCACCTACCCGTGTACCTCGCGGGCTTCGCCCACTACGGCATGGTTCCGCTGGCCGGCAGCGCGCTGCTGCTGTGGCGCAGGCGGTGGCCAGTGGCCGTGGCGCTGATCCTGGCCGTCCTGTCCACGGTGACGCCGCTCATCCCCGCCGCACTGGCCGCCCTGTTCACCGTCGCCTCGATGCGTTCCACCCCGACCACCGGCGCCGTCACCGCCGTGGCCCTGCTCCCGCTGCCCCTGTACCTGGCCCTCCAGCCGGACCTCTCCTCCGCCCCGCTGGCCACCGCGGTGACCGGCGGCGTGCTGGTCGGCGGCGCCGTGGGCTGGGGACGGTTCCTGCGCGGCCTGCACGACCGCGGCAAGCAGGCCAGGGCGCAGGCCCTTCTGCGCGCGGATCAGATCCGACAGCGCGAGCGCGAATCGCTGGCCCGCGAGATGCACGACGTGCTCGCCCACCGGCTGTCCTTGCTGAGCGTGCACGCCGGGGCCCTGGAGGTGAATCCCGGCGCCCCGCCCGAGCAGGTGGCCCAGGCCGTCGGCGTCATCCGCTCCAGCGCCCACCAGGCCATGGAGGACCTCCAGCAGGTCCTCGGCGTGCTGCGCACCCCGCTCCCAGGCCGAGCGGGCCCGCCCGGAGCCACCCCAGCCCACGCTGGCCGACCTGGCCCCGCTGATGGAGGAGTCCAGGACGGCAGGCATGCGCATCGACGTGGACGACGACGTTCTCCACCGGGAGAAGGTCCCCGCCACCACAGGACGGACCGCCTACCGGATCGTGCAGGAATCCCTCACCAACGCGCACAAGCACGCACCCGGACACGGCGTACGGATCGCCCTGCGCGGCGGGCCGGGCGCGGGCCTGAGCCTGGAGGTCACGAACACGGTCGCGACCGGGGACGGCCCCCGCCTGCCGGGCAGCGGATCCGGGCTGTTCGGCCTACGCGAACGAGCCGCGCTCGTGGGTGGCGACCTCACCTACGGCCGGGACGGGCGGACCCATCGTGTCCGGGCGCAGCTGCCGCGGCGATGGTGGACCGCCACGGACCCGACCTCGTCCTGATGGACATCCGCATGCCGGGCATCGACGGCCTGGAAGCCACCCGCCTCCTGCGGGCACGCCCCGGCGCCCCGGAAATCGTGATGCTGACGACCTTCTCCACCGACGGCTACGTCCTGAGCGCCCTTCAGGCCGGCGCCGCAGGGTTCCGCCTCAAGCACACCCGCCCCGACCGGATCATCGAAGCGGTACGGCAGGCCGCCGCCGGGGAGCCCGTCATGTCCTGGCCAAACTCGCCCTGAACAACCGAGTCCAGATCGCCTTGCTCGTCTACCGCTCAGGCCGGGCCTGAACCGGCCGAGAGGCCGCCCCTGACGAACCCCGGCGCGGGCCGCCGCCCTGACCCCGGTGGCGGCCTGCCGCCGCACGCTGTCGGCCGCTGTCAGATGGTCACGCCGGACGCCCGTACGTGCGCGATGTCCCCGTTCTCGTAGTTGACTTCGATCCTCACCACGTCCATGAGCCGATGGCCGTCCTTGTCCGTGAACGGCACGGGGCGCGGCTGTGGGTCCGTGCACGCGTCGGTGCCCGCGCAATCCGAAAGCTCCGCGTCCGGATATGAGGACCGCAGCCAGGCCTCGGTGGCTTCCCTGGGCGCGCGGAAGTCCAGTTTGTATTCGACGCTCATCCACGTGCCCGTGGTGCACCGGCGGTCGTGCGTTCCGTCGGGCAGGCGGGCGGCCCGGAGGGCGTGGGCGGCTTGGTCGCAGGGCACGCCCAGGGTGCCGGTGACACCGGACACCAGCTGGTACGCGTACCAGCCGCCCGCCGCCAACACGACGGTCGCGGCTGCCGCGAGGGCGGCCCCGACCCATTTTGCGTTGCGTCGACGTCGTCCGGTCATGGATGGAACTCCCTGGTCACAGATGCTTGAACATGTTCAATGACGTAACTCAGTGATCTTCGGTTCCTTCACCGGCGAGATCGCAGAGACCGGGAGACCGACGTGATGCATGGGCCGCCTGTGTGTCACTGGAGCCTGGCAGTTCAGTGGCTGACATCGAAGGGACGTTTGGGCTTGTGGCACTGTCAGGAGACGGTGTCCCGTCCGGTGAGGTACTGCCACGAAGGCGGCTCTCCGCAGCTGACGCCTTGGCGGCATTCCTGCGCTGAAGGCCGGCACCGAAGCACGTGAGCATGAAAGTGCTGGCGCAGGGAGACACCGGTGCCGGATCCGGCGCGATCGGCGACCCGGTCGACGGGCCAGAAGGTGGATTCCAGCAGGTGCTGGGCCAGGTCGACGCGCTGGCGGGTGAGCCTGTCGACCGGGGCAAGTTCGGGTCAAAGAGCCACTTGGTCACAGAGCGGACCGGCCTGCCCCTGTCCGTCGTGCCGTCGTGCCGTCGACTTCCAGTACCAAGCGCCGGTTGCTGCCTGGGAGCAGTATGAGCAAGCCCATGCGCAGGTTCTCCATGGCGTGCACGCATCGGTCGCGAAGGTCCTGGCGTCCCAGTGCAGCCATATGGTGCGGCCGGGTCACTCCTGGTTGAGCCAGCCGCATACGAAGTACTGCCGGTCCGCGTCCCGCTCGATGATCCATTGGTTGAGGACGTCGCCGGCGGGTTTCCCGGTCTCGGGGTCCTGCCGGGTGATCTTCGCTTCCACGCTGAGCTCGTCCATGTTCGGGGGGATCTCGTAGGGCTGGAGTTCCCAGCGGTCCACGAAGTAGCCGTTGAGGGCGAATCCGAGCAGGCTCGCGCGCAGCCGGGGGCACGTGCCTCGGCGCAGCGAGGTCATGTCGTGGTTGGCCAGGCCGTTCATGTAGAGCGCGAAGACGCTCTCGATGGCTTGGCGGTCGAGGGGGGTGTGTGTGGGCTTGGGGGTGGGGCTGGGGGTAGGGCTGGGGCTGGGGCTGGGGCTGGAGGGGGCGGCCGTGGTGGGTGCGGCAGGGGAGGGAGACGGGGACGGGGAGCGGTGGGTGGGCGTCGTGGAGTCGGTCGCGTGGCTGCGGCCGGCGTCGTCGTCAGGGGATCCGGATTCCGGTAGCCACCAGGGCATCCCGATCAGGGCGGCCGCAACGACGGCCGCCAGGCCGGCCAGCAAGTACCCCCGCCGCCGGGCAGGACGGGCGGGGCCAGGCGCCTGTGGGGTGAGCCGTTCCGCTCCGGGGCCGGTGCCGGGCGCCGCACCCAGCCGCAGCGTGGACGTGGATGTCGGCGCGGGGTTCGGCCGGGAGGGATCGGCTTCGCCCGCCGGTCCGGCGAGCAGGTCGTACGCCTCCTCGGCGGTGAGGCGCTGCGCCGGGTCCTTGCGGAGGAGGCCCGTCAGCACGGGGGCGAGCTCGCCGGCCCGGACGGCGGCGGCGGGTTCCTCGGTGGCGACGGCCACGAAGACGGCCCAGGAACCGGAGCCGCTGAACGGAGGGTGTCCCTCCACGGCTGTGAACAGCGTCGCGCCCAGGGACCACAGGTCGGATTCGGCGGTGGCCGTCAGACCGCGTACCTGCTCGGGGGACATGTAGGTCGGGGTCCCCATGAGGGCCCCCGAGCGGGTCAGACCGGGCTCGCCCTCCACGGCGGCGATCCCGAAGTCGGTCAGCACCACCCGGTCGCCTTCGAGCAGCACGTTGGCGGGCTTGATGTCCCGGTGGGTGATGCCCGTGGCATGCACGGCGCGCAGCGCGTGAAGGACCTGTCGGCCGATCCTGGCCACCCGGGCCGGCGGAAGCGGACCGTCCTCCTTGATCAAGTCGTCCAGGGAGCGGCCTCGGACGAGTTCCATCACGATCCACGGGCGGCCGTCGTCACCCGCTATCCGGTCGTGGACGGTGACGACCCCCGGGTGTTTCAGCCTGGCGGCCGCGCGTGCCTCGCGGTCGAGGCGGCCGATCCAGGCCTTGCACAGGGAGGCGTCGAGGTCGTCGGGGAGCCGGAGCTCCTTGAGGGCGACCTCCCGGTCGAGTTGCTCGTCGTGGGCCCGCCAGACGGTCCCCATGCCGCCCTGACCGAGCAGTTCGGCCAGCCGGTACCGGCCGGCCAGCAGTCGTCCGCGATCGTGAGTCACGTCCGGGAACCTAACCCAACGCGCCTGGTCGTGAGAACGCCACCCCCGGCTCGTGTGCGGTGCCGGGCGCCCGTACACGTTCGGTTCGAGTCGGCGTGTGATTCCGGTTCGCTCGCCCGGGGTTGGGGAGTGCGTGTGGTTCCGGTTCGGGTGCGGTGTGCCTGGGTGACTCCGGAGGCATGCGAGGTCGGCGCGTGACGTCGTCCGCTTCCAGCAGGACCCCTCGCGGCCGACGGGCGCGGGCCGCGAGGGGCGGGACGGGCCCTACCCGCTACAGGTACACGTCGGAGACCTCGAAGGTCTGCACGGTACGCGCATTGAAGTAGGACCAGAACCGGTTGCCCCGTACCAGGGTGTCCGTGTAGTGCCGGTAGCGCTCGCCACCGGCGTCCGTCGCGGTGGCCCAACGGTCGACGACGGCGCCGTCCTGGCCGGGCTTGGAGAACCGGGACAGGTCGAAGTCGATCCACTGTCCGTCGCCGTGGTTCACGGCGACGATGACGAGCTTGTGATTGACGCTGTCGTAGGCCGCGACGGCGTCGGGATGGCCGGCGTCGATGATCCGCATGCCTGGGCGGATGTGCCGCATGTACTGGGCCAGGACGAAGTACTTCGGGTTGACGGCGCCGATCACCCCGTTGGTGAGGGTGATCGCCCCGTAGTTCTCCCAGTCGAGGATCTGCCAGATGACCCAGGCCGTGGGGTGCAGCCAGCGCAGGTCGAAATTGAGATTACGGGCGAGGAACAGGCCACTGGTGTCCCCGTCGCCGTACTCGGACATCCAGATGTTCTTGCCGTCCGCCGCCACGGCGCGGTGAAGCGCGGCGCGGTCACCGTCGAATTCGTAGCCGTGGACGTTCACCCGCCCCACGGCCGCGCGGGTGGCGGCGTCGAAGTCGGCGTTGTTCTTCCAGTTGTACACGGCGCTGCCGACGCCCCAGTCGTCGAGGCCCGCCACCATCATCGACTGCAGCCCCCGGGCGTCCAGCTGGGTACGGGTCTGCCGGATGATCTCGGCCAGCTGGCGCCGGTCGTAGTGGCAGCCCTCCTGTCCGCCTATGGAGCCCTGCGGATATCCACCCCAGCTGGCCCCCGGTTCGTTGACCGGCTGGACGGAAGTGAAGTCGATGCCCCAGTGGTCGTGTGCGTACCGCGCCACCGTCGCCAGGTACGCCGCGTGGCGGCCGAAGTTACCGTCCTGCAGGTTGCACTTCAGCGGGTCGGCAGCCCCGCGCGGATCGTCGTTCTTCAGCATCCACCACATCGGCGAATTGCTGAAGAGCTCGAACTTGTCGGCGCCCCGGTCCCTGGCCAGCCACATCATGTCGCGCTGGTTCGCGTCGGCGTACCAGTTCCAGCTCGCCGACTGCGGGTCGGCCGAGTACCAGTCGAGCTGGTAGCCCTCGATCTGCTTGAAGCCGTCCAGCGTCGGCGAGGGCTGCATCGTCCTGCCGCCGATGCTGTTCGTCCCCGAGCCACCGGCGTTGTAGCGGACCACGTTCATTCCCAGGCCGGGCAGTGACTGCCCGCGGAACTGGACGGTCTTCCGGCTGAACAGCACATCGGCCAGATCCTCCCGGGGGCCCAGCTGATTGGCCCACCAGGCCAACGACGTGCCCCAACCCTCCCAAGTCCCCCAGTTGACCGACGGATTCACCGTCGTGGAGAAGTCCGCCCAGGCGGGCTGGGCGGCGGAGGCGACGGCCACCGCCCCGACCGGCAGAGCCACCAGCCCGCGTAGGACCGTACGACGTTCCATCAGATCCCCCATACAAGTCTTCGCGCCCCGGTCTCGATGCGCGCGAACTGCATAATGCACCACCAAGATCACTATGGCGACAGCCCCTGGACTATCCACTTTCTGACCTGCGGACCTGTGGACACCTGTCTCGACCTGAGGGTCCCTGGACCGTCCGCCGACGCTGAACGGCCGCACCTGAGCGCCGGAGTTGGTCCTGACCGCTCTTCCGCCTGCACCGCCGGCGTCCCCGCCGTCGTGCGGGCGGGAACGGCGGGACACGAGCAGCCAGCCGGGCTCTGTCCCGCCGTGCGGGGACATCACCCGCAACGGGATGAAGCCCGACGCCGTCGGGGAGGGCGCCTTCCGCCTGACCGGCAACGCGGCGGTCTCGTCGCAGAGCCGGCTGACCACGGTCTCGGACGCTCCGAGGTCGGTGGTGATCACCGCAGGGCAGCGCGGAGATTCCCCGCAGTTCGAGCCCGCGCTTGAGGCGGTCCGGGTGCCGCGTCTGGGAGTGGGACGGCCCCGCAAGCGGCCGGACCGAGTGCGGGATCAATCGACTCGAGCGCCATAGAGCAGTCGCCACGCGATACGAGAAGCTCGCCGTCCGTTACGAGGCAACCGTGCTGGTCGCAGTCCTCAACGCGTGGCTGTGACCAGCGCCTTCCGCCTGCTCAAGTATGCGGAGCGCGTCGGCTGCCGCTGGCGACAGCATGGTGTCGTCCTGCAAGTCGGCCAGAGGAATCCACGCCACGGCGTCGGTGGAGCCGTCGATCTCGGTCACCGCCGGCGCCCCGCCCTTGAGGGCAACGACGTAGAACAACGCCGTGAGGCTCCAGCTCACTCCGTTCCGCCGGACCGCGTAGGTCCGCGCGTCGAGCAGTCGAGCATCAGCGAGTTCAAGCCCCGTCTCCTCCCGGAGTTCACGGGACAAGGCCTCCACAGGCTGTTCGCCCGGGTCGATTCCCCCGCCCGGCATGTGCCACAGACCCGGTGTGAAGACTGGCGAGGCGTCCGACAGCCGGATCAGCAGCAGCCGATCGTCCTCCACCGCGATTGCGTATGCCGAAACACGAGTCTGTACGTGAGCGTCCACGGTCCCCGTCCCTCCCTACACGAAAGCCGACGGGTAGGAACCCTAGCGTCACCAAGATCGACTTTCGCAACAGGCCCTGAGCTTGTTCTCTGTCTTCCGACCTCGTGTCCTGTGACAGTGGGCCTTGAATGTTGCCATCGACATTTGGCGGGCGCACGTGAAGTTGTGTCATGAAGCCGGCCAGGACGGAGGCTGTCTGGAAGGTCGAGCGGCCGTGCCGGGAACAGCCGGTCCGGTCGGCGCGGTTGCATCGACCGAGGGACCGGCGCCGCACGGGCGGGGAACACGGAGACCACAAGGTCGTCCGCCCCACCAGAAGCCGGGCCCCCAGGATCGCGGTACGCCCGCCGCGCACTCGGACCAAGAAGTACTTCTGCAGGAGGATTGTTTCGTGACTGACCGGCCCTTGACGCTCATGGCAGTGCACGCCCACCCCGACGACGAGGCCACCGGAACCGGAGGGGTCCTCGCGCGGTACGCGGCGGAGGGCATCCGCACGGTTCTCGTGACGTGTACCGACGGCGGTTGCGGTGACGGACCGGGGGGTGTCAAGCCGGGCGATCCCGGGCACGATCCGGCGGCCGTCGCCTTGATGCGCCGTCAAGAACTCGAGGCGAGCTGTGACGTCCTGCAGGTCAGCGATCTGGAGATGCTGGACTATGCCGACTCCGGGATGATGGGCTGGCCGAGCAACGACACCCCCGGATCCTTCTGGCAGACCCCCGTGGAGGAAGGCGCCGCACGACTTGCGGAACTCATGCGGCACTACCGACCCGATGTGGTCGTCACCTACGACGAGAACGGTTTCTACGGCCACCCCGACCACATCCAGGCCCACCGCATCACGATGGCGGCGCTGGAGATGACCGCGCTGACCCCGAAGGTGTACTGGACGACGATGCCCCGCTCGGGGATGCGGCGGTTCGGGGAGATCATGCGCGAGTTCCAGGAGGACACGCCGGAGCCGGATCCCGCCGAGGCCGCCGCGATGGCCGAGATCGGCCTCCCCGACGATGAGATCACCACGTGGGTGGACACCACCGCGTTCAGCGGTCAGAAGTTCGATGCGCTGGCCGCACACGCCAGTCAGGGCGAGAACATCTTCTTCCTCAAGATGGGCAAGGAGAGATTCGGCGGGTTGATGGGCATGGAGACTTTCGTACGTGTCAAGGACGCCACCGGCGCGGCCGTACCCGAGAACGATCTCTTCGCCGGACTGCGCTGAACCGCCCGTCCGACCAGGGCCCGGGAGTGCTGGTGGATCGAGTACGGCATCGGCGTCTCCCGCCGGTCGGGCAGGTGACGGTCCTCGTCACGGAAACCGGCGTGCTGCACCGTGCCCACGGTCTGTACGGGCAACCGCCCAGACTGGATCCGCCGAAACTGCCTCTGCGCTACCTGCACCCCGACCTGGCGTGGATGAAGGGCGAACACATGCTGACCGGCCCGATCAGCGCCCTGCGTGACCACCACGCCAAGGCCACGAAGAAGGGCTACGCCCAGGTCCTCATCGCGCCGGCGTGCGTACGCCTGGAGGTGGAGGAGCACCCGCTGCCTCCGGAGGAGGACCCGCGCGATGCCCGGCCGCACCCGGGTCACAGCCAAGGCTGTCACCCTGCGCGTCGGCCGGACGGCCGAACCCCTCGACCGCCCGGCCGTACTCGACTGCAGGCCGCGCTCACCGCCTGGCTGCGCCTCACCCAGCCGCCCACCTCGTAGCGGCGCCGGTGCCGCGGTGCTGCTCTCCGTCGCACACGGTCAGCACGTTCTCGATGCGCTCGTACGGACAGCCGTGACCTTCCGGCGCGGCATGCGCTACGGCTCGGCGGTCACCGTGGCGGTGAAGCCGCAGCATTCGAACGTCTGGATCGGGTCTCCCGAGGTCTTCGTGATCTTCACGTGGTCCAGCCGCGCCGTGGTGTCGACGGCCGAGGCGATGGCTGCGACGCCGCCCACCCCGCCCCGGATGGTGTCCTTGGTCGCGGTGAACGTGCCGTCCTGGAGGGCCATCCCGAAGAACTCGTTGTCGATGAGGTTGTTGTGGCGGATCTCCGCCGTATCGAACGCGTAGATGCCCAGTTGGTTGCGGGACAGGCGGTTCTTGGCGATGACCGTCCCCGCACCGCCCGCCAGGATGCCGGCATGCTGGACGTCGTTGAAGAAGTCGGTGCCGCACCCAGGATCGGGCTCGCGGCAGGCGTTGTCGCTGACGACGTTCTCCTCGATCCTGCCGATCGCCCCGACGAACTCGATCCCGTCGGTCGACAGCCGCTTCTGCCCGGTCACGACGTTGCGGAGCAAGGTCGCGTGCGAGCCCTCGTTGAGCACGACGATCCCGGAGCCCTGATAGTCCGTGATCTCGGAGTCGCGGATGGCCGCCGACCCCGTGCCTACCGGCAGGGCACCGATGAGGATGGCGTTGGCACTGTGGAAGCACGGAGCCATGGGCGTGTCCTGGATGTGTGTCACCCTCGCGTGGCTCAGGTCCAGGTGGGCTCCGCCCAGGACCCGGATGCCCGCCCCGAGCGCGCCCGCGTCGCAGGTGCCGGAACCCGGCCCGCTCACCGCTAGGCCAGAGATCTTCACGTGCGCCGCGTGGTCGAGGGTGACGATCGAGTTGAGGCCGTCCGCGCCCGTCACCAGCTGCTGGGGAGCGCGGATCGTGGTCTTCTTGGCCCCCGCGCCGGTGAGGGTGACGTCCTTGGCGATCGACACCTGCTCCCGGTAGACGCCGGGGCGAACGGCGATGTGGTCCCCGGGGCTCGCGGCATCGACCGCGGACTGGATGGTCGGATAGGCCGCCGTGGGGACAACCAGGTCGCGTGGCTTCGCCGCGGCGGACGCCGGTACGAGGGCGCCGGCCGCCACCAGGGCCATACCCCCAAGCAGCGAGCCCATAATGCGAGCAGACCGCATGATGCTCCTTCAAGCCGTCGGACGATCAGGCGAATCCGACCAGGGCGTACGTGGCCGCTTCCGGCTTGATGCCGTACGCGTGGGGCCAGGCGGATTCGGCCGACATCATCGGCAGCGCGCGACGGCGGAGCACCAGGACCCCACCGGGGAGGGCCCCGATTGCAGCAGCGGACTCACCTCATCGGCCGACTGCGGACCAGGGTGGCCGGTGCACCAGAACCCACTCGGCCCGGCCTGGCCTGAGCAGGTCGAGCTGGTCAGGCGAAGCCCGACGGTGCCGTAGGGTGGGGTTCACCGACGCGGGGTGGAGCAGCTCGGTAGCTCGCTGGGCTCATAACCCAGAGGTCGCAGGTTCAAATCCTGTCCCCGCTACTGAACACAAGGGCCCGGATCCGCAAGGATCCGGGCCCTTGTGTCATAGCGCAGCGGGCCGCCCAGGAACACGGTTCCCTCGACGCCCTGGTCAACAACGTCGGCATCCCCGGAGCGGGCGAGTCCGCCGGGGACTGCACCGGAGCGGACATCGCTGCCGTACTCCACACCGACATCGTGGGGATCGTCCGGGTCCTGCACGCCTTCCTGCCGCTCCTGGAGCGCAGCAGCAACGGCGTCGTGGTCGATGTCCGCGATGGCACGGGGTTTTCGGCCGGGTCCAGGAGCCCGACCGTGTCGGGTCCGCCTGGGCTCCCCGGCGTACCGCTGCTCCAGGAGCATCGCCGCCGCGTGACCGGCGAGGCCTATGCTGCGGGGATGATCAAGCCCATTGAACTCGTCATATTCGACTGCGACGGCGTGCTGGTCGACAGTGAGCGCATCGCCGCGCGTGTCCAGGTTGCCCTCGGTGCGGAGCTGGGCTGGCCGCTCACCGAGGACGAGGTCGTGGACCGGTTCATCGGGCGCTCCCACGCCGCCATCCGCGAGCAGGTCGCCGCTCAGCTCGGCCCGGACACGGCCGCGATCTGGTCGGAGAGATTCGAGCAGCTCCACCGCGAGTCCGTGGATGCCGGGCTCGCCCCGGTCGAGGGCCTGCCGGAAGCACTCGACGCACTCACTCTGCCGACATGCGTCGCCTCCAGCGGCTCCCACGACAAGATGCGGCACACCCTGGGCCGCACCGGACTCTACGAGCGCTTCGCAGGCCGCATCTACAGTGCCAGCGAGGTCTCCCAGGGCAAGCCCGCCCCCGACCTGTTCCTGCACGCCGCCCGGCAGATGGGCGTCGATCCCGCGGCCTGCGTGGTGGTCGAGGACAGCCGGCCCGGCGTACAGGCTGCGCGCGCCGCCGGCATGCGAGCCTTCGGCTACGCCGGCGGGCTGACCCCGGCGGAACGTCTCGACGGTCGCGACACCGTCGTCTTCTACGACATGCGCGAGCTGCCGACCCTCATTGCCCAGCGGTAACCACCTCTCCCCCGGGCCGCCCATCCACAGGAAACGCAGCCCTCCCGCGGCATCCGGTGGAACGAGAACGGCGAGCCGGAACGGGGCTCAGAGCACCGTGACGCGGGCCAGCGCCCACGACGTGTGGTCGAAGGAGGTCTTGTTGTTGGCGTCCTCCACCACCAGCCGTAGGACCCGCACCCCCCGCACGTCCACGTCCACCGCCACCGGGCCGGTGGCTGCCGTGAGCGTCGGTGTGGTCAGCAGCAGCCGGTCGTCGCCGTACACCTTGGCCCGGGTCGCGCCGGCCGGGCTCTGCTTCGCCGAGAAGTCGTCGATGCCGACCAGTGCGGTGAAGCGGTTGCCCGCTGCGCCCAGGTGGAAGGCGATGTCACTGGGAGCGTGGACGCCGAGGCCCTTGGCGTACTTCGTACCGCCGAAGGCGATCAGGGGGCCGTCCCCCGCGGCGTTCTTGCCGTTGGAGGCGTCCCGCTCGACCGGGCCCCACCCGTTGGCGGCGGAGATCCACTCCAGGTCGGAGAGGTAGGAGTCCTTCGTCGGCGGGGGCGGCGGCGTGGGCACCGTGCCGGATGCGCGGTAGGTGACCGTCCCGCCCGGCGCCAGTGCGGTTCCCTCGGCGGTGAGGTCCCAGCGCGTCCGGGCGGGCGCGTCGGCGGGCGGGGTGACCTTCCAGGTGGCGTCCAGCTGCGCACCGGAGGCGAGTTGCTCGGCGGTGGTCGCCGTCGTCGCGGTCACCGTCCAGCCGGGCGGTACGCGCAGCGCGAGCGCCGCCGAGGTCCAGGCCTTGGCGGAACCGTTGGCGAGCGACGCGGTGACCGTGAACGCCTGCCCGGGAACGGCGATCTGAGGCAAGGCCAAGCGGGCGCCGAACGCCCTGCGCGGGTAGCTGTCCTGCCAGGAGGAGCGCATCAGCGCCACCAGCGCGGCTGCCGTCGAGGGGTGTGCGTCGAGGACGTTGCGGGTCTCCCCCAGGTCGGAGGCCAGGTCGTAGAGCTCGACCTGCCACTTGTCGTCGGGGAGGTTGTGGTCCCGTTCGGGTGCGAAGCGCACGGCCTTCCAGTTGTCCCGCCGCACCGCTTCGGCCAGCCACGTGGCCCGCTGGGCGTCCTGTGCGTTGGCCCGGCTGGTGACGCCGCGCTCGTCGCGGAACCAGTAGAGGTGGCCGTGGCGGGCCGCGTCGGGGCTGCCGGCCAGCAGCGGGGCTGCCGAGAGGCCGTCCACGTCCGAGGGTGCCGGGGCGCCGCCCAGTTCGGCGAGGGTGGGGAGGATGTCGGTGAGCGGGGTGGGGCGGTCGCTGGTGCCCTGTGCGACACGGCCCGGGCCCCAGGCGATGAGGGGGACGCGCACTCCGCCCTCGTACAGGTTGCGCTTGTAGCCGCGCAGGGGGCCGTTGGCGTCGAACAGGTCCGGGTTGACGCCGCCCTCCTCGTGCGGCCCGTTGTCGCTGGTGACCAGCAGGACCGTGTCGTCCTCCAGGCCCAGCGCGCGCAGGCGGTCGACGACCTTGCCCACCAGTGCGTCGAAATAACTGACCTGCGCGGCATGGCCCTTGTTGGCGGCCGTCCAGCTCTGGGCGGCGTACGCGCTGGTGTCGGGCACGTCGCTGGGGGCGTGGGGCACGTTCGGCGTCAGGAACAGCAGGAACGGCTCGTCCTCGTGCGCGTCGATGAACTCCAGAGCACGCTGTTCGATCAGGTCGGGGGCGTACACCGCCTTCGCGCCGCCCGCGTTGGCGGGGATCGCCTCCTTGGCCCCGTTGTGCCAGAGGTACTCGGGGTAGTACTGGTGCGCGTGGCTGTGGTCGATGTAGCCGTAGAACTCCTCGAAGCCGCGGGCGGCCGGGTGGCTGTCCTGGTCGGCCGCCTCCGGACCGAAGCCCCATTTGCCGATGACGGCGGTGCGGTAGCCGCGGGCCTTCAGGACCTGCGCGAAGGTGGTGTCGGTCGCGGTGAGGGAGCCCTGGGCGGCGGAGGGGTTCGCGCGCACCGTGGAGTGGCCGGTGTGCAGGCCGGTCAGCAGGGAGCAACGCGACGGCGCGCAGACGGCGGCGGTCGAGTACGCGTCGGTGAAGCGCAGCCCCTCGGTGGCCAGCCCGTCCAGACGCGGGGTGGTGATCAGTTTCTGGCCGTACGCGCCGAGTTCGCCGTAGCCGAGGTCGTCGGCCAGGACGACGATGAGGTTCGGCGGGCGCGTGGCGGTCTGCGTCGGCGTCCCGCCCGGCGTGGTCAGCGCCGCCGCGGGTGTGGCCGAGGCGGCCGCGGGCAGGGCCGTCAAGCCGAGCGCTGCGGCGGAACCGGCCAGGAAGTGACGGCGGCTTGACATCGGGGAACTCCTTGAGGCTGCCGCGCTGTGCGAGGCACCGCGGACTGGTCGTGGACGTGGACGTGGAGCCGATCATGAGCGTGTGGCGGGTTCCCGGACCATGCACTGCGTATGAAGATCGTGTGACAGGGGGTCCGGACCGGTTCTCCCGCGGCCGCGGGCGGGCGACATTGGCCAGGTCAGAGCCGTGATGAGAGGTGGGAAGGCCGTGCCGATCGAGATTGCCGGGGCCGTGGCCGAGGGCCGGGCGGGGAAGAACGCCGACGGGCACGGCGGGGCGTGCTGCGCCCCTCGCACCGCGTCGCCCGCCGCCCGCAGGCTGCCGGGACCGTCGGCGGTGCTGCCGGCGTCCCACATCCGCGCGACCACCGAGATGGTGGCGCTGCCCGGCGGCACGTTCCGGATGGGCAACGAGGACGGGAGCGCGAACCCCCTCGACGGCGAGGGCCCGGTCCGAGAGGTGACGGTCGCCCCCTTCCGCATCGACGTCCACGCCGTCGACAACACCGAGTTCGGCCGCTTCGTGGAGCAGACCGGATACCGCACGGTCGCGGAGGACGCCGGCTGGTCGTACGTCTTCGCGGGGCTGATCGAGCCGGAGCTCGTACTCGCCTCAGCCGCGCCGCCGGGCACTCCGTGGTGGCGGGCGGTCGAGGGTGCCTCGTGGCGCAGCCCGTACGGCCCCGGTTCCCTGCCCGGGCCCGGGCATCCGGTGGTCCACGTGGCGTGGCAGGACGCGGCCGCGTACGCCGCCTGGGCCGGAAAGCGGCTGCCGACCGAGGCGGAGTGGGAGTACGCGGCGCGCGGCGGGCTCGACCAGGCGCGCTACCCGTGGGGGGACGTCCTCGCCCCCGGCGGGGTCTGGCGCTGCAACATCTGGCAGGGCGAGTTTCCGTTGGTCAACACGGAGGAGGACGGTCACCTGGGCACGGCTCCGGTGGACGCGTACGAGCCCAACGGGTACGGGCTGTACAACACCGTCGGCAACGTGTGGGAGTGGACGGCCGATGAGTTCGCTCCGGGCAGCGGTACTCGGGCGATGCGCGGGGGCTCGTACCTGTGCCACGACTCGTACTGCAACCGGTACCGCACCGCGGCCCGGACGGGGAACACCGAGGACAGCAGTACGGGCCACGTGGGGTTCCGCTGCGTCGCCGCACCCTGAGCGCGGCGTGGGGGCAGGCTCAGGGGGGGCTGGGGCTGGGGCTGGGGGCGGCCCGGATGTCGTCAGTCGAGGGTGGCGAGATGATCGGCGTCGCCCCCGCGCCACTCGATGAGGAAGATCGTCGCGTCGTCGGTGGTGATGCCGCCGCGCTCCTGTTTCAGGGCGTGGGAGAGCGCGCGCACCACCGGCCGCACCCCGGTGCGGGAACGGACGACGCGGTTGGTCCACTCGATGAGCTGCTCCTCACCGAACTGCTCCCCGCCGGCCTGATGCTCCTCGATCAGGCCGTCGGTGAAGCACAGCAGCCGGTCTCCGGGCTGCAGCATCCGCTCACTGACCTCCGGTTGCTCACCGCCGAAGCCGACGGGCAGGGTGGTCGGGCTCTCCAGCCGGTCCACCACGGCGCGGTCGCGGATCAGCAGTGGTGCCGGGTGGCCGGCATTGACCCATTGCAGCCGGCCCGTGGCGATGTTCAGGCACATCATCTGCGCGGTGACGAAGTGTTCGTGGCCGAACTGCTCGTTGATGGCCTTGTCCATGAACGCGTACACCTGGGACAGACCGGTGTCGGCCCTTCGCGTGTGGCGATAGGCGCCGATGGCCACCGTCGCCATGGTCGCCGCGTCCAGGCCGTGGCCCATCGCGTCGATCATGGCCACATGAAGGATGTCGCCGTTGAGGGCGTAGTCGAAACTGTCCCCGGCCGCCTGGTACGCGGGCTCCAGGATTCCGGCCACCTCGACCTGCGGAACGGTCATCGACAGCGGGGGCAGCAGCGACCACTGGATCTCGGCGGCCAGGCTCATGGGGGCGCGGCGGCGGGTCCGGAAGAACAGGTCGGTGTAGGCGTCCTTGGTGACGATCATGTCCGCCACCAGACCGGCGAGCCGGCGCAGCAGCCGCCGGTCGTCGTCATCGACGCTGTCCAGCGTGACGGCCATCGCCCCGATCTGGTCGCTGCCGTCGAGGAGCGGGAGATACATGCGCACGCTGCCGTCCTGCGGCACCTCCACCGTTCTGCGGCGCAGGAACGCCTCGCCCGCAGGGGAGTCCTCGACCGGTTGGGGGTCACCGACAACCAGGCGCCGGCCGGGCAGCGGTACCAGCATCATCTGTTCGTAGTCCTGCAGGAGGATGGAGAGGTCCCGGCCACCGACCCTGGCCACCTCTTCCGCGACGAGCGGGGCGATCAGCTGCGGAGGCATCTCGTGAGCCCGGTCCAGCAGCACACCCAGCAACCGCTCACCGAACCCCTCCGAGCGGTCCACCCCGAACGTGCCCGGCTTCCGCCCGCCTTCGGCCATCGCTGCTCGCATCCCTTCGTCCGGCTGTCTCGGGGAACTCACTCGGAGGCCGTCTCCCGAGGTTTTCGCCGGGCGGCCTGCCGCCGGCCAGGACGGGGACCGGCTCTTCGAGACGTTCGCACAGGGTCGGCCCAACGAGCCGATTGCGCCAGAGGCGGCGTGTCGCTCCGCGAGGCGGGAAACGGTGACGGGGCGGCGATCTTCCGCTGTTCATTCGAAGGCGGCGGCCGCCTCCCGCAGAGCGCGGGCCACGAGCGCCGGGTCGTAGGGCGCCCGGGCGCCGGGGGTGTAGGTCACCGAGCGCAGGCGGCCGGTGTAGCGGAAGCCGCGGTGGCGTTCGTAGACCGGCCAGGAGACGGGGGACTTGCGGTCCACGCCCACGCTGATGCCCTGCAGCGGGGCCATGCCGATGAGCTGGTGGACGCTGTCCGACCGGCCGGTCTCGACACCGTCGATCAGGACGCGGAACTCCCAGCGCAGGCCTTCCACCGCCGTGGCCGAGAGGGTGATCGTCCGCCGGCCTGCGGGGAGCGGGCCGGCGTCGGTCTCGTGGAGTTCTCCGTACTCGTTGTAGGCGAAGTGGAGTCGGCCGTTCTCCACGTACAGGCTGTAGCCGCCGCCCTGGTCGCCGTGCGAGACGAGTACGCCCTGGTCCGAGTCGGCGTGCTCGTCGAGTTCGACGGTGACGTCGAAGGAGCGGAAGGAAACGAGCCGGGAGGAGCGGTAGCGTTCCAGCTCGGGTGTGCCGGCCAGCAGGGTGAGGGGGCGGTGGAACCGCTCCTCGGCGGGGTTGCGGCCGGCCAGGGCGCCGCTGCCGTCGGCGAGGGGGAAGACGCCGTTGCGCCAGCCCGCCGATTCCCAGGCCGCAGCCAGCTCCTTCACCACCTCCTGGTGGTCCTGAGCGACGTCGGTGGTTTCGGTCGGGTCGGTGCGCAGGTCGTACAGCGCCCATTCGCCGTCGTCGTACGGCGTGCCGGGACGGTGGAGCGTGACCAGCTTCCAGCCGTCGCGGTAGTAGCTCCGGTTGCCCGACATCTCGCAGTACTGCTCGGTGTGGGCGCTGGGCGTCCGCCCGTCGCGCAGGACGGGGGCGAAACTGACGCCGTCCAGTTCCTGGGCGGGCCGCGAGCGCCACAGCTCCGGGCGCCGTACGCCGGCGAGTTCCAGGAGGGTGGGGGTGATGTCGGTGACGTACTGGTACTGCTGCCGGACCCCGCAGTCGTCCTCGGCCCGCCGCAGTCCCCCGGGCCAGGAGATGACGAACGGCACGCGCACGCCGCCCGCGTAGGTCTGGCCCTTGTACAGGCGGAAGGGGGTGTTGGAGGCCATGCCCCAGCCGCGCGGATAGTGCACCAGGCTCCGCGGCCCGCCGATGAGACCGGTGTCGCGGTCGACGTCCGCGTTCCAGTCGTCCGGGACGGGCTGGTGGACGAAGCGGCTGAAGTAGCTGCGCGTGCCCTCGGCGCCGCCTTCGCCGGTGCCGCCGTTGTCGGAGGTGAACACGATGACGGTGTCGTCGAGTTCGCCGAGCGCGCGCAGGGTGTCGGTGAGGCGCCCGAGGTTCTGGTCGATGTTGTCGACCATCGCCGCGTACACCTCCATGTAGCGGGCGTAGCGGCGCTGTTGCTCGGCGGACAGCTCGTCCCAGGGGCCTACGTCGAACCCCGCCTCCGCGTTGCGTTCCGGCAGCGCGGTCCCCTCGGGGAAGAGGCCGTCGGCGATCTGCTGGGCGAAGCGGGTGTCGCGGAGGGCGTCCCAGCCGCCGTCGTAGTGCCCGCGCCGGCGTTCGATGTCGGCGGGCTTGGCCTGGAGGGGGCCGTGGACGGCATTGTGTGCGACGTAGAGGAAGAACGGCTTGTCGGGGTCGTGCGCGCGCAGCGACTTCACCATCGCGATGGCCTGGTCGGTGATGTCGTCGGTGTAGTAGTAGCCGTCGGGCAGTTCGTCGATGTCCAGCGGGCTGTTGTCGCGGACCAGCTGGTGCGGGTGGAAGAGGCTGGTCAGGCCCTCCAGCACGCCGTAGTACTGGTCGAAGCCCTTCTGCAGCGGCCAGTTGCGCCGGTCGTCGGCGGCACTGGAGGCCGAGTCGCGCGTGAGGTGCCACTTGCCGACGGCGTACGTGGCGTAGCCCGCGTCGTGCAGGACCTCGGCCAGGGTGGGGATGTCCTCGCCGACCTCCATGCCGTAACCGGGGAAACCGGGATCGAAGTTGGCGACCGTCGAGTAGCCGACCCGGTGCGGGTTCAGTCCCGTGAGCAGGGCGGCGCGGGCCGGGGAACACAGGGGCATGGTGTGGTAGTTGGCCAGGCGCAGACCGCTCTCGGCCAACCCGTCGAGTACGGGTGTGGCGATCTCCGAGCCGAAGGGGCCGATGTCGCTGTAGCCCATGTCGTCGACGAGGACCACGACGATGTTCGGGGCGCGGCCGTCCGGCCTGCGCGGCGGCGGCCACGCGGGCTCGGACTCGGCGAAGGTACGGCCGACCCGCCCGGCGAAGCCCTCGTACGGGTCGGGACGGTTCGGCGTGCCGGGGATGGTCACGTGCGGGGCTCCTCGGGGGCGACGGACGGGAACGAGGTGTCCAGGGGCGCCTGGCCCCGCTGGTTGAAGGGAAGCCTGCCGAGCACGACCGCCATGCCGCAGGTGTTGCTGACGGCGGCGAAGACCAGGCCGGCCGCGATCCCCGCGGACAGCAACTGGAAGGCCGGGTGGACGAGGAAGCCGAGGGCCAGGCCGAGGAGCACGACGGAGCCCGCGGTGAAGCGGACTTGACGCTCCATGGCCCAGACGGTCCGCGGACGCCCTTGGGGGTGGTCGAGCCGGTGCCCCTCTGCCGCCCAGGCGGTGGTGCCGCCGGTGAGGCTCGACGCGTCGATGCCGTGGGAGGCGAGGGTGGCGACGGCGTTCTCCGCCCGGGTGCCGGAAGCGCACACCACCAGGAGGGGCCTGTCCCCGGCGGCCTGCCGGAGATCCGGCAGCGCCCGCCCGATGCGGTCGAGGGGGATGTTGACGGCGTCCGGCAGGTGGCCGGACGCGAACTCGCCCGGAGTACGGACATCGACGACGGTCAGCTCGTGGCGGCGGGGGAACGCCTCGCTCACGCTCAGGGCGGCGGGAACACTCATGGCGGATCGGGGTCCTTGGCAGAGGAGGGAAGGGCCTGCGCGGAAGGCCGGAGGCACGTGCCGGGGATCCTAGACATCGCGGTGCCCCTACGGCCGCTGCCCGGCACGACTGCCATGCGGTTGCCATGTTGCGGCAACAACGGGCGGCGCACGTGCCCGACGGCGGACGGGTCCTGCGGTCACACGGTCTTGGCTGCTCCGTTCGGCAGAGGAGGGCCGGGGATCGTCGTGGTGATCTCCGTCGCGCGCGGCGCCCGGAGCGTCGCGGCCGCGGTTTCGCGGGCGAGGAAGGCACCGAGTTCGCCGATGGTGCTCATGAGCGGTGCGGGGAAGACCACGGTGGTGTTCTTGTCGACGCCGATCTCCACGAGGCTCTGCAGGTTGCGCAGTTGCAGGGCGAGGGGGTGGGCCATCATGGTGTCGGAGGCGTCACCGAGTGCGGCGGCGGCCAGCGACTCGCCCTCCGCGTTGATGATCTTGGCCCTCTTCTCCCGTTCGGCCTCGGCCTGGCGGGCCATCGCGCGCTTCATGCTGTCGGGCAGCTGGATGTCCTTCAGTTCGACGAGGGTGACCTCCACGCCCCATTCGGCGGTGGTGACATCGAGGATCTGCCGGATGCCCAGGTTGATGCGGTCGGTCTCCGACAGGGTTTCGTCGAGGGTGTGCTGTCCGACGACCTTGCGCAGCGTGGTCTGTGCGATCTGGTTGATGGCCGCGCCCACGTTCTCGATCGCGATGACCGACTTCACGGCGTCGACGACGCGGAAGTAGGCGACCGCGGAGACATCGACGCTGACGTTGTCCCGGGTGATGATGCCCTGGGACTGGATGGGCATGGTGACGATCCGCAAGGACACCCGGTGCAGGACGTCCGCGAACGGCACGATGACGCGCAGGCCCGGCGCACGGGTGCCGATGAGCCGGCCGAACCGGAACAGCACGCCCTGCTCGTACTGCTTGACGACCTTGACCGCCATGACGAGTGTCAGCAGGGCGAGGATCGCGAGGACGGCCAGGAGAACGATCAGAACTCCCATGGTGGTGCTCCTCCCGGAGAGGACCGCACCCGACGGGGTGGGGTCCCGGGTTGCGGTGGCGGAGCAGCGGGGGGACGACCCGGGTCCGTCGCAGGGCTGCGCGCCCGTACCCGTACGACGGCTTGGCGCCGCGAGCCTGCCTGCTTCCAGCGTCCCTCCGGACGGACCCGCCCGACAGGGGCCGAACAGTCCATGCTTTTCCCCCGCCGGGACCGGAACGTCACCAGGGGATGCCGTCGGTGCGGCGCTCCGGCGGGGCGAGGGGGGAATCGTCGAACCGGGCGGTGAGCCTGTCGGTGACCGCGACGACACCGTCCAACTGCCCGGCGAGCCGCACGACGACGGGAATCTGGCTGCTCTTCGCCAGGCGGCCGTCCAGGGTGACGACCCCGTCCACGACGTGCACGTCCACCGCGTCGGCGCCGAGCCCCATCGTCTCCGCCAGTACGTCCTCGATCAGGCACCGGCGTATCTCGGGGTCCGGGCGCAGGAACACACGGAGCAGGTCCCGTCTGGTCACGATGCCGACCAGACGGTCCTCTTCGTCGACGACGGGGAGCCTCTCGACTCCGCGCCGGGTCATGAGGCGGGCGGCTTCCGTGACGGTCTGCTCGGCGTGGACGGTGACGGCCGGCGCTGACATGAGTGCCCGGGCGGTGAGGTCGCCGGTCGCGTGCAGATCGGTTTGCGAGACGACCCCGATGACGCGATCGTCCTCGTCCACGACCGGCACGCCGCTGATGTCGTGCTCGACGAGCAGCCTGGCCACGTCCCTGGACGGAGTCCGCCCGACGACCGAGACGACCTCGTCCGTCATGAGGAAGCCGACTTTGGCGTGCTTCATGTGCAGCCCTCCTGTCGGCGTCGGCCGGCGGACGCGCCTCGCGGAGCGCCCTCATCAGCCACCATCCGCCGTGGCCCGCCCGCTCGGCGAGGGCCGAACGGTCCTGTACCAGGACTGACCGGTCCCGGGTAGGCCGGCCGTGCCGTGGCGGGAGCCGGACAGGGGGCCTCCGGTCCCGTCACCGCCCCCTGTGGCGCTCGCCTGCCGCCTGCTTGCGGTGAGTGGCCCGAAGGCATGGGGCTACGCTGAAGTCAGGGAGGGCGCGCTGCGCCCGCCGATGCCGCCGGAGGTGTCCATGGCCGGGGACGACCGTGATGCCGCAGCGAGCGGGGTTCCACGGCTGAGGGCCGGCGAGCTCCGGGTGCGGACCGACGAGGCACGGGGCACGCGCGACCGGCTGACGGGCCTGCTGGAAGCCGTCATGTCCGTAGGGCAGGAGCTCGACCTGGCGCAGGTGCTGCGCGGGATCGTCGAGGCCGCGGTCGTCCTGGTGGAAGCCGAGTACGGTGCGCTGGGCGTCGTGGGTGACGACGAGAGGCTCGCCGAGTTCCTCCCCGTGGGCATCGGTGACGAGCTGCGGGCGCGGATCGGGGCTCTGCCGACCGGCCACGGCCTGCTCGGCGAGCTGATCAGGCACCCGGAGCCGCTGCGCCTGAGCGACCTTTCGGAGCATCCGGCCTCCGCGGGATTTCCGGAGCACCATCCGCCCATGCGTTCCTTCCTCGGCGTACCGATCCGTGTCCGGGACGAGGTGTTCGGCAACCTGTACCTGACGGGGAAGCTGGGCGGGAGGGACTTCGACGCCGAGGACGAAAGGGTCCTGTCGACCCTCGCCGTCGCCGCCGGCGTCGCCGTCGACAACGCCCGCCTGTACGAGGAGGTCCGGCTCCGGGAACGCTGGCTGGCGGCCAGTTCCGAATTCACGAGCGCGCTGCTGTCCGGGGCGTCCGAGATCGAGGTGCTGGAGGGCATGCTGGAGCGGGCCCGGGACATCATCTCGGCCGAGATGTGCGTCTTCTACCGCGTCGGGCCGAACGGCGAGCTGCGCGGCTCCCTGGCCTTGGGGGAGGGCGCCGACGCGCACCGCGGAATCGTACTGGCGGGCAGCGAGGCCACCCTTGCCGCTGCCGTCCTCGCCGAGGGCGGTCTGATCACCGTCCCTGACGTGGCCACCGACGCCCGGGTGGCCGCCCAGCCGGAGGCCTGGGCGGGATTCGGGCCGGCCGTGGCCGTCACGGTGGGCGCCGCGGCGAAGCTGCGGGGGGTGCTGATGCTGGCGCGGCGTACCGGGCGGCCGTCGTTCGCCGCGGCCGAGGTCGCGCCCCTGCCCGGCTTCGCCGGCCAGGCCGCCCTGGCCCTGGAACTGGCAGACCGGCGCCGGGACAGCGAGCAGGTGAGCCTGCTCGAGGACCGCGACCGGATCGCCCGTGACCTGCACGATCTCGCGATTCAGCGGCTTTTCGCGACGGGGATGACGCTACAGAGCGCCCAACGCTTCGTGGAGCACCCCGAGGCGTCGGAGCGGTTGGACCGCGCGATCCACGACCTGGACGAGACAATCAAGATCATCCGCGCGACCATCTTCGGACTCCGCGACCACGGTGTTGTGGGAGGGGCGTCGGCGCGTCTGAGGGTCCGCGCGGTGCGGACCGTGCAGACGGCGGCCGCGGCGCTCGGGTTCGTCCCCGCCCTGCGCATGGAGGGGCTGATCGACACCGACGTCCCGGCCCCTGTCGCCGACGACGTCATCGCCGTCCTCGGCGAGGGCCTCACCAATGTGGCCCGGCACGCCCGGGCGAGGAGGGTGGACGTCACCGTCGCTCTCGCGGACGGTGCGCTGAGGGTCGCTGTGAGTGACGACGGTGTCGGCGTTCCGGCGGGCGGCCGCCGCAGCGGTCTGCGCAACCTCGCCGAACGCGCCGAGCGCTGGGGAGGCGGGCTGACCCTCTCGCCGCGGCCGGAGGGCGGTGGCACCTGGTTGCAGTGGTGGGCACCGGTGTCCGGGGAGCCTTCGGGGGAGGCGCCTTCCGAGTGACTTCCCGTGTCAGCGCCCGGTCCCGTCGTGCTCGCGCACCTCGGCGGCGATCACGGCCGCCTGGACGCGGCGTTCGACCCCCAGCTTGGCGAGCAGTCGCGAGATGTGGTTCTTGACCGTCTTCTCCGAGAGGAAGAGCCGCTTGCCGATCTGACGGTTGGTGAGCCCCTCACCGATGAGCTCGAGCACGGCGCGCTCACGCTCGGACAGGACCGTCAACCGCTGGTCCTCCGGCGGTTTCGCGGGGCCCGGATCCCGCAGCGAGCGCATCAGACGTGCCGTCGTCGCCGGGTCGAGCATCGATTGCCCGGTCGCCACCGTCCTGACGGCGGCGACCAGGTCCGATCCCTTGATCTGTTTCAGTACGTACCCGGCGGCGCCCGCCATGATGGCGTCGAGCAGGGCGTCCTCGTCGTCGAAGGACGTCAGCATGAGACAGGCGAGATCCGGCATGCGCGAACGCAGTTCGCGGCAGACGGTGATGCCGTCGCTGTCGGGCAGCCTGACGTCGAGCACCGCGACGTCAGGCCTCAGCGCCGGCCCACGGGCAAGGGCCTGCGCGGCCGTCGCCGCCTCCCCCACCACTTCGATGTCGGGTTCGGCGTCCAGCAGGTCGTGCAGCCCGCGGCGGACGACCTCGTGATCGTCGAGGAGGAACACCCTGATGGAGGCCGGGGCGGCAGCTGGTGCATCGGACATCCACGCCACACCCTCGGGTCGGGTCACGTCTCAGGAGAATTGTCGCAGGTCCGAGGAGCAGGAGCACCTGTGCGGCCAGGGGGTGATCGATCAGGGGTTCAGCTGCCGCTCCCGCTGCCGTGGGGGGCGTACAGGTCCAGCAGCCGGATCCGCGCGGAGACGAGCCGGTGCGCGAGCACCTGGCCCACCCAGTGCCCCATCGCGGAACCGAGGACGGGGTCGGCATCCATCATCAGCCGCACGCCGTCGGCGTCGAACTCGTCGGTGCGTACCGGTGTCATGGCCTCGGCGCCGAAGTGCCAGGTGTACGGATGGAACAGCCACGACCAGCCGACCAGCTCGCCGGGACCGACCGTCTCGACCACGGCCGCCTGCCTGCCGGGTACGTGGACGTCCATGCCGACCGTGCCCGACCGTACGATCCAGAACCGGTCCGCGTGGCCGCCCTCGTCGAAGAGACGGGCTCCGGCGGCGAAATTGACCTCATGGGCCAGGTGGGCCAGGCGGGCGCGCTGCTCCGCGGTCATGACCCGGTCGAAGCGGGTGGGTGAAGAGGTGAGCCGGTGGGGGGAAGCGGTGCTCATGGCGGTCCTCCGTTCGAGTCCGATCCCAGTCTCCGCCTGTGGAGCCCGCCACGGGGAGGGCCGAACGGTACCTCTCCCGCCCCGCCGGCCCCCACGGCACACCTCGACGGGTGATCGGCAGGGCCGGAACCGGTCACCTGCGCGACCACCGGCGGACGGCCCGGCCCTGGCGCCGGGGGGCTGACGAAAGCCGCCGGATCACCCAGGACCACGTCGGCGATCCCCGTGCCGACGACCTCGGCGTCCTGCGCGCGCTGCGCGGCGGCTCCTGGCCGACCCCGGCAGCTACCCAGGTCCCCGACAGGGGCTGGAAACTCTGGTGGATACGGACGTCCTGGCCGGAAATATTTGCCCAATTTGGTGACAAGCACCCCGATGTTTCATCATTGTGACTGCGCGTCAAGTTCTGGCACGCATCGAGGAGTCGGGGGCACCGGGGGGTCCCCCTGCACACCGGCCCAGCCAGCAGGCGAGTTCACGCTCTCGCCGCGCTCCGCCGTGACTCCCGTCCCATTCCGTCACCTAGGCAAAGGCCCATGTCCGCCCAGCAACTCTCGGACCTCATACGTTTCGCCCGTCACAACTCGCCCTTCTATCAAGACCTTTACGCATCCCTGCCGCCGCACGCCGACCGTCTCACCGACCTGCCGGTGGTCGACCAGCAGGCGTTCTGGGCAGCCAACACCCTTCACGACAGCCGCGTACTGACCGGCCCGCTCAGCGAGGCCACGGTCTACAAGACCGGCGGCACCACCGGGTCCCCCAAGTTCTCCGTCTACACGCGCGACGAGTGGCACACGTTCGTCACCGCCTTCGGCCAGGGACTCGTCGACACGGGTCTGCGCCCGGGACACCGCGTCGCCGACCTCTTCTACGCCGGGGAGCTGTACGCCAGCTTCCTCTTCGTCCTCGACTCGCTCGCCCACGCGCCCGTGGACAACGTCCGCCTGCCCATCGGTGGCGGCGCGCCGCTGGAGTCGACGATCCCCACACTGCGCGATCTCGCCGCCCAGGTACTGGCCGGAACACCGACCACCCTGTGCCGGCTCGCCGAGCAGGCCGTGTCATCCGGTGTCCGGCTCGACTCGGTGGAATTGCTCCTCTTCGGCGGTGAGGCCCTCTTCGACGACCAGCGGCGCCTGCTGGCTACCGCGTTCCCCCGCGCCGAGGCCCGTTCCGTCGGATACGCCAGCGTCGACGCGGGCCTGCTCGGCCGCCCCGTACCCGGCTCCGACGCCCGGGTGCACCGTGCCTTCACGCCGTACTCGGTCGTCGAGATCCTCGACGACTCCACCGATGAGCCCATCACCGAACCGGGCCGGCCCGGCCGGGTCGTCGTCACCAGCCTCTTCCGGCGGCTCATGCCGATCATCCGCTACCCCGCGGGCGACCGGGCGGAGTGGACCGGCGGCGGGCCCGGGCACTTCCGGATACTCGGCCGCGCCGAGGAGGGCGTACGGGTGGGCCCCGTCTCCCTCTACACCCAGGATGCCCAGGACGCCGTGGCCACGGCGGACACCGCGGGGCAGGTGGTCGGCATGCAGCTCGTCGTCCGCCGCTGGGACGGCCGCGACGGGCTCGTCCTGCGGCTGGCGACGGCCCCGGGTGACCACGGCCGAGAGGAGCTGGCCGAGGCCGTCGTCGCGGAGCTGGAGAACGTGCGGCCGCTGTATCCGGACAGCGTGCGCGCCGGATTCGTGCACCCGCTGTCCGTGGAATGGGTGCGCCACCGCGACCTCGCCGTCAACCCGCGCTCGGGCAAGCTCGTCCGGGTCCTCGACGAGAGGCCGACCGCATGACCGCCTCACCCGTGGCCGAGACAAGAACAGGGACAGGGACAGGCACGGAGACGGAGACCGGGGCCGACAGCCGGCGCGCTCCGCTGATCCTGCGCAACCGCGCCTTCGGCGCCGTGTGGCTCGGCCAGGTCCTCACCCAGGCCGCCGTACGGATGTTCCAGGTCGGCGTGTCCTGGTGGATCGTCGCCTACGCCGTGCACGACACCCGGGGGCTCGCCTCCGGGCTGTTCATGGCGGCCTGCACACTGCCCGCCGTGGCGCTGGCGCCCGTGGTGGCCGGTGCCGTCGCCCGGTTCGCGCACCGTTCGGTGCTGCGGACCGCCGCCGCCCTGGCCGGGGGCGCCTCGGGTGCACTCGCGCTGTGGGCGTACGGCGGTGGCCTGCCGCTCGCCGCCGTGTATGCCGCCGGTCTCGCCCTGGCGGCCTGCCAGGCGTTCTTCGACCCCTGCCTGACCACCTCGGTGCCCGAACTCGTCGACGACGCCGACATCGAGACGGCCACCGGCTTCGAGCTGTCCACCCAGTCCCTGGCCGGCCTCGGTGGAGCGCTGCTCGGCGCCCTGACCGTCGACCGGGCCGGCGTGGCCGGGCTGGCCGCCGGCTGCGCGGCCGCCTACCTCGTCGCCGCCCTCCTCGTCGCGAGCGCCCGCTTCCGTACCGTCGTGCCGGGCGTCGGAGCCGACGCGTCGCAGCCGCCCCAGCGGCGCACGCTGCGCCGCATCCTCGGGGAACTTCCCTACGTACGGCGGATCCTGATCTGCTTCACCGCGGCGAACCTCTTCACCACCGCCGTGTTCGTCGTCATCCCCCTCTACACCCGCTCGGTCCTCGCGGGCGGTGGCGGCACCGTGGCTCTGCTGGAGGCCTCCCTGGGCACCGGCGCGCTCGTCGGCGCCTTCACCGGCACCCGTGTGCCGGGACGCCCCACGGTCGCCGGTGCCTACTGCCTGGGCCTGATGGCCCTCGCCCTCGCGCTGCCGGGGCTGGTCGCGCACCGTCCGGTCGTCGCGGGCTGCCTGGCCGTGGCCGGCTGGTGCGCCGGGGCCGTCAGCGTGCGCTTCGTGGCCCTCTTCCAGCGGCTGGTGCCTTCGGCGGACAAGCCCGGCTTCTTCGCCGTGATGCAGGCCGTGCTGGGCGCCTCCCTGCCGGTGGCGTCCTTGGCGTTCGGCTTCGCCGGCGACTTCCTCTCCCCTCAGGCGCTGTGCCTGGTACAGGGCGTCGGACTGGCCCCCGCGGCCTGCGCGCTGGCCCTGCTGAGGTCCCCCACACCCGCGCCGGCCGCGGCTGAACCCGCCGGAGGCGAGCGGTGAGCCCCGTCATCACCCCTGCCGCCTGCTCGGACATCGCCGAACTGCGCCAGCTCTACTACGCCGTCTACGGACCGCACTACCCCGTGGCCCTCGGCACCGACCCGGCCGAAATGGCCCGGCTCATCGAGGACCCGTACTCCTTGTGGCTCGTCGGCCGCTGCGCCGACACCGGGGCCCTGACCGCGTCCGCCGCCATCCGCGGTGAGGCGGGCAGCCGCATCGGCCGCCTGGAGGGCATCGCCGTGCACCCCGGGCACCGCTCGGGCGGCCTGGCCGCCGCCCTGACCGAGGCCCTGTGCGCGGGGATGCTGGACACGGGGCGGCTCGACTCGGTGTACGCGACCGTGCGCACCGTCAGCGCGGGCCCGCAGCGCGTCGTCGCACGCAACGGCTTCCGCCCGCTGGGCATCCTGCCCAACGCGGTGGATCTCCGCAGCCGCGAAAGCCTCGCACTCTACGCGCGTCACTCCGTCGGGGTGCTGGACCGCCGGATCCCCGTCACCGAGGTGCCCGCCCCGCTCCTGCCGTTGCTGCGCACCGCCGAGGCCGCGCTGGGTATCGGCTACCCCGGGGTGCGGGCCGCCACCGGCCCGCTCCCGACGCCGCCCGCGCCGCAGGGCGCCGGCGACCGGCTGGAGATGATCGAGGCGCCGGCCTTCGTACGCCGCCGCTTCCGCGAGCAGTTCCCGGGCGCCGGGGGCTGGTTCTACCCGCTGCACACCCCGAACGTGCTGCTCACTCCCGAAGACGGCCGGTTCGAGGTCTACGCCTACCTCAACCGCGCCGGAGGGTACTGCTCCCTGCTAACGGCCCACCCCGACCCGGCCGCCGCGGCCGCGTGCCTCGAACCCGTCACCCGGGCCCTGGCCCGGGCGGGCGCGGGCTACGTCGAGGCCCTGGTGCCGCTCGCGCACCAGGAGGTCCTCTCGGCCTTCCTGTCCGAGGGGTTCGTCCCCGGGGCCATCTACCCGGCGATGCGCGCGGACGGCGACGGCTTCCACGACTACGCCGTCCTGTCCCGTTCCAGCGAGCGCATCGACTTCCGCGGCGTCGCCGTCGAACCGCCCCTCCAGCCCTATCTGGACTGCTACGTGTCGGCCTGGGCGTCGACGCACCTGCCCACATCATCCGAGGTTGCCTCATGAACCCCCATCTCGCGCCGGTCGCCGTACCCGACCCGGCTCTCCTGCCGCACGTACAACGGCTGTGCGACCTGACCGACCCGTACGCCTTCGGCCCCGCGGAGGACGAGCTGTTCGCCGCCGCCATGGCGGAGACCAACGCCTGGCACATCGAGCGCTCCCCGTTCTTCCGCTCCCTGTACGAGGCCACTCCCCCGGCGCAGCCGTACCGGACGCCGCTCGTCCACGCGAACTTCTTCAAGCGGCACGAGGTGCTCTCCATCCCGCGCGAGGACGTCGAGCTGCACCTGACCTCCTCCGGCACCACCGGCCAGAAGTCGCAGATGTTCTTCGACCACTGGACCATCCGCTCGGCCCAGCGCATGGTCGCCCGGATCTTCGAGCGCAATGGCTGGATCACCCCTGACCAGGAGGTCAACTACCTCCTGTACAGCTACGAACCGGCCCCCTCCCTGAACCTCGGGACCGCCTTCACCGACAACTACCTGTGCGATTTCGCCCCGGCGCGCAGCGTCGAGTACGCGCTGCGCAACACCGGCGGCGACCACGAGTTCGACCCCTTCGGCTGCATCGCCGCGCTGCGCCGCTTCGAGCGGGAGGACGCCCCGGTCCGCATCCTCGGCTTCCCGGCCTTCCTCTTCTTCACCCTGGAGCGGATGCGGGCCATGGGGCTGCCTCCGCTGCGCCTGCCCGAGGGCTCCCTCGTCGTCCTCGGCGGCGGCTGGAAGGGGCACGCCGACCGGCGCATCGGCAAGGAGGAGCTGTACGCCCGCGTCACCGAGCAGCTGGGCATCCCGGGTGAGCGGATCCGGGACACCTTCGGGTCGGTGGAGCACTGCATCCCGTACATCGAGTGCGACCACCACCGGCTGCACGCCCCCGTGTGGTCCCGGGTCACGATCCGCTCCACGCGCACGCTCGAACCACTGCCGTACGGGGAGCGGGGCTACCTGCACCTCGTGTCGCCGTACATCACCTCGGTACCGGCGCAGAGCGTGGTCATGGGCGACCTCGCCTCCCTCCAGCCTGGCGACGCCTGCGGGTGCGAGCTCCAGACCCCCTGGTTCACCGTCCACGGCCGTGCCGGGGTGAGCCGCAACCGCAGCTGCGCGGTGGCCGCAGCGGAACTGATGAAGGGCATGGCGTGACCGAGACCGAGATGCAGCACTACTGGCAGGGCTCCTTCATCGGCGAGGAGGAGGCCGGGCGCCGGCTCGCCGGTCTGCCGGCCGCCGTCGAGGCCGCGCTGGCCGACGGGCTGGAGACCGAAACCGTCCTGGCCGCCTGCGACGCCCTCGCCACCGCCCTGTGCGACCCGGCCCACCCGGTGCACGCCAGGCTCGCCCCACACCTGCCCGAGGGAGAGGACCCGGCCGTCCTGGCCGAGCTCGGCGTCGCCCTCGGCCGACGGGAACTGACCCGCAAGCTGCGCCGGGAGCTGGGCAGCGCGACTCCCGGCCGGCTGAACCGGGCCGATCCGCGCGAGACGGTCTACGAGGCGTGGGCGCCCGTCGGCCTGGTCGCCCACATCGCCCCCGGCAACGCCGCGACGGTCGCGCCGCTGAGCATCGTGGAGGGGCTGCTCGCCGGGAACGTCAACGTCCTCAAGACAAGCAGCGCCGACACCCTCCTGACCCAGCACCTGATGGCCGAGCTCGCGGCTCTGGACCCGAGCGGTGCCCTGGCCGCGCGGGTGATCGTTCTGCGCTTCCCGTCCTCCCGGCAGGAGTGGCTGCGCCTGATGTGCGCGCCCGCGGACGCCGTCGCCGTATGGGGCGGGGAAGGCGCCGTCGAAGGAGTGGCGGCCCACGTGCCGGCCGGATGCCGGCTGGTGGAGTGGGGACACCGGATCTCCTTCGCGTACCTGACGGACGACGCCTGGTCGGATCCCGGCACGCTCGAGGCCCTCGCGGACGATGTGTGCCTGCACGAACAGCAGGCGTGTTCCAGCCCCCAGGTGGTCTACCTCGACACCGAGGACGAGGGCGAGGTGTTCGCCTTCGCCGAGCGTTTCGCCACCGTCCTCGCGGCCCGCCCACCGGCCGCGGGCGCCGCTGCGGCGGGCGAGGCGGACCCCGCCGAAGCCGCCGAGCTGACCACCACCGAGCTGGTGGCCCGGCTGGAGGAACACCTGGGCCTGACCCGGGTGTTCGCCGCGCCCGACGGCTCGTGGCGGGTCATGGCCGACACCCGGTCGCCGCTCACGGCCTCGCCGCTGCACCGCAGCGTGTGGGTCAAGCCGCTGCCCCGCAAGCGGCTGATCGCCACCCTGCGCCCGATGCGCCGCTACCTGCAGACGGCGGGCCTCGCGGGCAGCCGGTCCGACATCGCCGAGCTTTCCCGCACCGCCCTGGCCGCGGGCGTCACCCGCGTCACGCCGGTCGGCGCCATGCTGGAGAGCTACGCGGGCGAGCCGCACGACGGCGTCTACGCCCTGCAGCGCTACAGCCGCCGCGTCGCGGTCCAGGCCGACCCGGCCCGCTTCGCGACCACCGCCTGCCTCGACGACCTGGCCCGGCCCGTCGTCCTGCCACTGCCGACGGGCCCGCTGCTGGGCAAGGAGGACGTCCAGGAACCGGCACGCGAGCTGGCACGGGCCGATGCCGAGCTCTACTTCCGCAGCGGCGGCAGCACGGGCGCTCCCGCCCTGTCGGTCTTCAGTTACGACGACTACGACACCCAGATGCACGCCGCCGCCCGCGGCCTGCTCGCCGCCGGCTACGACCCGGTCGGGGACCGCACCGCCAACCTCTTCTACTGCGGCGGCATGTACGGCAGCTTCATCAGCTTCTTCTCCGTACTGGAACGGCTCGGCGGGGTGCAGCTGCCGCTGTCCGCGGGACCGGACCACCGGGCCACGGCCCAGGCCGTCATCGAGCACCGGGCCGACACCCTCTTCGGCATGCCCTCCTACCTGTGGCAGCTGCTGCACACGGAGGCGGACGCGCTGCGCGCGTACGGAGGCCTGCGCAAGGTCTTCTACGGCGGCGAGCACTTCTCCGAGGAGCAACAGCGCACGCTGAGGGAGAAGTTCGGCATCGAGGTCGTCCATTCGATCACCTACGGCAGCACCGACCTCGGCCCGCTGGGCTACCAGTGCACAGAGAGCTCCGGCGGCGTCCACCACCTGCACGCCGACCTCCACACGATGGAGATCGTGGACCTGGCCGAGGACCGCCCGGTGGCCCCGGGCGAGACGGGCCGGCTGGTCTTCACCACGCACGCCCGGCGCGGCCAGCACCTGAGCCGGTACCTGATAGGCGACCTCGGCCGGGAGATACCGGGCCGCTGCCCCTGCGGCCGGCACGCACCCCGCTTCGAGCTGAGGGGGCGCACCGGTGACGTGATGCGGGTGGCGACGTACTTCCTCAATCACCGCCGCTTCCTGGCCCTGGCCGAGGAACAGGGGGGCCATCGGGGTGAGTTGCAGATCAGGCTCGACCGTACGGACGCGCGCGAGCGGTTGACCGTACGGGTGGAGCAGGCGCCGACGACGCACCCGGAGCGCCTGCGGGAGGTCTTCCTTTCCGGCTACCCGGAGCTCCGCTCGGCGGTGACGGAGCAACTGCTGGACCTGGTGGTCGAGGCGGTCGACGGCGCGTCGCTGGACCGCAGCCCGACCAGCGGCAAGCTCCTCGCGGTGGTGGACGCACGCCGCTAGTGCTGTGGCCGGAAAGGTTTGCCGGGTCGCGGTGTCCGGTGCGGTACCTCGCAAGGCGGAGGGCCGCCGCTTGTACTGGACGTACTCGGGTGGTCCGACAACGCGGCGAGGTGCCGTGCCGGGCGCCGTGACACGGTGAACCTTTCCGGTCACAGCACTAGGACGTGGCGGCGCCTGTCGTCACGGGTGTCCTGCGGCCCTGGTCCGATGACCAGGGGCGCAGGACAGCGGGCGGGCCGCGTTCGGTGGCGCGCTCGGCGTCGGCGTGCCGGCTCCCCTACGGAAACAGCCGCGGCCTCTTCTTCGCCGCCACGTCCTCGACCCAGCCGCACAGCAGGACGGCGACCGCGAGCAGGAGCCACCCGACGCCGAACAGGAACCATTGGCTGTCCAGCGGCAGGTGGGCGGCGACGGCGGGAGCGTCCCAGAAGCGGTCGATCAGGGGGACCGTGAGGATCAGCGCGATCTCGTGCCAGAGGTAGATCGTCACGGCACGGCGATTGAACACCGTCACGATCCGGTCGAGTCGTCCGAAGCGCGCGAGGCCTGCGAAATCGACCTTGTAGTGCGCCTTGAAGTACATCAGCAGCACCACGAAGCCGGCGGAGTAGAAGGTCTGGGCGAGGGGGATGTCGTCGAGGTCGTAGCTTCCCGTCTCCGCCTGGTGCGTGAGCGCGTACCAGGCGCCGAAGGCCAGCGCCGCGAGCGAACCGGTGACCACGGGGCCCGGCTTCATCCTCCGCAGGACGTCGTCGTGATGCGCCGGTGAGCGCGGCGAGGAGGATCAGCGCGAGGATCACACGCGGTCTCCGCAGGGCCGCGGCCTTGCCCGCGGCCCGCGTCATCCGGGAGGGGGCGCGCCTGCGACCGCGCGAGGAAGTGGTGGTCGTCATGGGTTTCTTCGTGCTCCGGTCAGCTGGCGCGGGTGGAGGCGGGGACAGACGGGGTGGGAGTGGCTGTCGGCCGGGCGCCGGTGGGCCTCGCGGCCGGCGTGCCCCGACGCCGCCCTGCGGCCCGCCGTAACCGGGTCCCGGGTCCTGGGCGCCGGGAGCAGGGCCGGCGCCCCCGAAGGGCAGCAGCGATGACGGGGCGAGCGAGGTGCCCCAACCCATGAAGGCCATGCCGAGCACGACCGCGTACCCGACACAGACGGCACCGCCGGTGAGTCCGATCCGGCGGAGCAGTCTGGCCCTGCGCCCGGAGTTGTCGACGAACACGGGGCCTTCCGCACGCCCGTTGCGGGGCTTGCGGCGGCCGCGCGGGGCGGACCGGTTTTCGAAAAGAGGCTCGGAATGCATTCCAGAAGGTTAGGACCTCTTCCTGAGCCAAAACCCTGGCTTCCCTGTGAGGTGCCTATGAACAACAGCTCAACCTGTGCATTCCCTGAGCGAATCCACCATCACCCACGGAAATCAGGGACGCTGAATAGGGCCCGATTGTCCGAGTATCAGCCTTCAGCTATCTGCCCTTCCGGCAGGTTTCCATGAGTCACCTGTGGATTTCCTGCGCGATGAAACTCAGCCGAATATGAGACATTCCAGCTCCGGGAACATGCTTTGTCTTCGACCTGAGACAGCAATCACGAGAGCGGGAGCGCGAAAAATGCGGAATTTCCTGAGGCCGGCCGCCTGGATCGCCTGTCTGGCGGCCCTGGCCTGTGCCGGATGTTCCTCGGACGGGACCGGACCACCGGGCGACGCAGGCTCGTCGACCCCGTCCGGGGCCGGTGCGTCACCCTCGACGGCAGCGGCAGCGGGCACGTCCTACGCCCCCTACGTCAGTGCCACCACGGCCTCCGCCAACGACTCGGCCGGCTCCCCTTCGGCGTACAACCTGGCCTTCGTCATCTCGGACGGAAGCGGCTGCACGCCCCAGTGGGACGGGAGCCAGGCAATCGACGACCCGGCGGTGAAGTCCCGTATCTCGGCGCCGACATCGTCCGGCAGCAGCGTGCGCGTCTCGTTCGGCGGCGCCTCCGGCACGGAGCTCGCAGCGGTCTGCCCCGACGCGCCCGCGCTTGCCGATGCCTACGCGGACGCGCTCGACGCCGCCGGGGCGACGCAGGCCGACTTCGACATCGAGGGCGACGACCTCGACGACCCGGACGCGGTCGCGATGCACTCCAAGGCCATCGCGCTGCTCCAGAAGGAGCGCACCGACGTCACGGTCTCCTTCACCCTGCCCGTCATGCCCTCAGGGCTCGACGAGGACGGCCTCGCACTCCTGCGGTCCGCCCACGACAACGGCGTGAAGGTGGCCACCGTCAACATCATGACGATGAACTACGGCGACACGTACACCGGCGACATGGGTGACTACGCGATCACCTCCGCCCGGGCCGCGCACGATCAACTGCAGGACGTCTTCGGCCTCTCCTCATACGACGCCTGGCGCGGTCTCGCCGTCACCTCGATGATCGGCGACAACGACATCGCCGGTGAGACGTTCACGCTGTCCGACGCGGCCCGGGTCCGGTCCTTCGCCGAGGACAACGGCATCGCCTGGGTGTCGATGTGGTCGACCTTTCGCGACCGGCAGTGCGAGGGCGGTGGCACCTCGTCGGACGACGCGGCAACGAACTGCAGTGGGGTGCCGCAGAGCACCGGGGCGTTCGCGCAGGCCTTCTCGGGCTGAGGCGCTGTGCAGGTAGGCCGGGCCGGGCCGGGTACACCGAATTCGGCCATCAGTGCAATCTTCATGACACGAAGTCGCCATCCCGAGGGCTGCCGAAACGTCACTCCTGAAGGTGCTCCCGGGAAGTCCAAGGCAAACCCTTTTCACTCGAAATGAGTACAGCGAGAGCAAACGTAGACAGGCGGGCAATCGGGGCGCCATGTCATGCATATCCTGTGTGCCGCGAGGCCCCGGGCAGGACCCGGACACGGCAATTGCGGCCGTCTGCGCAGGCCGGCAGCTTGGTGACGGTCTCGCAACCGCCTTCATCTCTTCATATACGAGCGTCTGCCGAAGCCGTTGCCGTCCGGTAGCGATTCAGGACCTGAATTCCGCTTCGAAGAACCGCTCAGAATCGGACATGGAATGACTACCGAACACTCCGCCACGTTCCTGGCGGCGCCGCCGGCCAACGACGACTACCGGTTGGGTACTGACGCCTACACCGATGAGCAGCGGATCGCGGTCCTCGCCAAGCTGGAGGAGTACCTCGGCGAGCAGAGCGGGCGTCTTCTCGGGTACCAGGTCAACCTGTCGCTCGACGGCCACGCCGCCCTCGGACGTTTCCTGGGCTACCACATCAACAACATCGGGGACCCGTTCGTCGACAGCAACTACAGCCTCCACTCCAGGTGGCTGGAACGCGCGGTCCTCGAACACTACGCCCGCCTGTGGCACGCCCCCCTGCCGCAGGACCCGAACAACCCGCAGGACCAGGACGGCTGGGGCTACGTCCTGTCCATGGGCAGCACCGAGGGCAACCTGTACGCGATGTGGAACGCGCGTGACTACCTCGACGGCAACGCCCTGGTACGCGACGAGATCTCCGGCGAGGCCAGCTGCCGGACCAGCTACCTGCGGGCCAAGCACCCCGACGACAACCCCAACGCCTACGCCCCGGTGGCGTTCTTCTCCCAGGAGACGCACTACTCGCACATCAAGGCCATGCGGGTGCTGGACATCCCGACCTTCTACGACCTGGGCGGCAGCCTCTACCCCGGCGAGTGCCCCGTCGACGTGACCGGCACCGGGATGCAGACCTACAACGGGTGGCCCCTGGGCGGAGTCCCGACCACCGGCGGCGACGAGGGACCGGGCACGGTCGACGTCGACGCCCTGGTCGCCCTCGTGGAGTTCTTCGCCGCCAAGGGCCACCCCGTCCTGGTCAACTTCAACATCGGCAGCGTCTTCAAGGGCGCCTACGACGATGTCCAGGGCGCCTGCGAGCGCCTGCGCCCCGTCTTCGAGAAGCACGGCCTCGTCGACCGCACCGTGTGCTTCGACCCCGACGACCCCGAGCGGGTCAGCGTCCGCAACGGCTACTGGATCCACGTCGACGGCGCACTGGGCGGCGCGTACGCCCCCTATCTGGAGAAGGCCCGCGACACCGGGCTCATCAGCACCGCGCCCCCGGTCTTCGACTTCCGGATCCCCGAGGTGTCCTCGATCGTCACCAGCGGCCACAAGTACCCCGGCTCGCCCGTCCCCACCGGCATCTACATGTCCCGCGCGGGATCCAAGCTCCGGCCGCCGTCCGACCCGGCGGTCGTCTCCTCCCCGGACAGCACCTTCGCCGGCTCCCGCAGCGGGTTCGCGTCCCTGGCCATGTGGAACCACCTCGCGCAGTTCAGCGAGGAGCAGCAGGTACGGCAGGCCGCCGAGGTCCTGCGGATCGCCGAGTACACGGCGGAACGGCTCAGGGCCCTCAGCAGGCAGTTGCAGGAACGCGGCGAGCCCTGGGCCGAGAACGGCATCGAGGTCGGCCACGGCGACCACGCGCTCAGCATCTGGTTCCAGCAGCCCCGCGCCGAGATCACGCAGAAGTACTCGCTCGCCTGCGTGCCGCTCAACCTCGGTGGCCGCCGGCACGACTACAGCCACGTCTACGTGATGCCGCACGTCACGCAGGAACTCATCGACGAGCTCCTTGACGACCTGTCCCGCCCCGGAGCGTTCGACCGCTCCGCCGACCAGGACGCCGAACGCCCCCCGCTCCCCCGCCAGCGCTGACCCGGGGGCGGGCGGCCGGACCGCAACCGCCCGCCCGCGCCCGCCTCCTGGCGCTGTTGCCCCGCACGTCCCCGCGTGCGGGGCAACAGGCCGAGGGCGCCGAGGGCGCCTCCACCTCCGGGTCGGAAATCGACGAAGACCACCTGCGAAGAATTCGGGAGGACGCATGACCTCGTTCCTGGACACCATCACGCCGGAGGCGCTCCATGCGGATCCCTATCCGATCTATCAGCGGCTTCGACGGGACCACCCCGTGGCCGAGATCCCCGCGCTCGGCTGCTGGCTCGTCACGCGCTGGCATGACGTGCGTCAGGTGTTGAGCCACAGCGAGACCTTCACCACCAGGTTCCCGTCCGCCATGTCGGAGATTTTCGGATCGGAGAACATCCTGTCGAGCAGCGGCGACGTCCACCAAGGGATGCGCGCCAGCGTGGAGGAGGTCTTCGAGCCCGAACGGGCCGGTCTGGCCCGGGAGTACGCACGGAAGCTGGTCATCGAGCGGGTCTCCGGCATGCACGGGCGAGCGGACCTCATGGGTGAGGTCCTGCAACCCGTCACGGCAGAGGTGTTCCGGTGGATGCTGGGCCTCGAGGTCGACAGCACGACCCTGCTGCGCATGGCACAGGACCTGTGGCTGGGCGTCCTCGATCCGGGGGACCCCACCAAGATCGCGGTGTCGGCCGCCGCCATGAACGAGCTCGACGCCGCGCTCACCCCCTGGTTCGAGGGTCTCGCCCCGGACCCGTCCTCGGCGATCGCACGGTGGCGGCACATCACCCCTGGAAGCGTCTGTCCGCGAGGCGCCGCGGAGGTCCTCCCGACGATCCGCGTGGTCCTCCCGTCCCTTCCCGAACCGGGGTGGGCGGCGGGCAGCCTCCTGGTCGCGCTGTTCGACGACCCGGACCAGCGGGGACTTGTCCGGGACCACCCGGAGCTCCTCGGCGACGCCGTCCACGAAGTCCTGCGCTGGATGCCACCGTTCGGGCTCGTCGAACGCATGACCACCCGGCCGGTGGAGCTGGGCGGCACGCGCCTGCCCGCCGGTGTACGCGTCCTGGCCGCGATCGGCTCCGCGAACCGCGACGAGACGGTGTTCGAGCAGCCCCACGCCTTCGATCTCCGCCGTCGGCGGCAGCCTCTGGTCAGCTTCGGATACGGAGAACACGTCTGCCTCGTACGCGCGTTCATTCCCGCCATCGTGGAAGGCCTGGTCGCCGGCGTCCTCGACGTCCACCCCGACGTCCGCGCCGACCCCTCGGAGCGGCCGCGCGTAGCCGGCTGGGGCGCCCGCTACACCGCACGCCTTTGCGTGGACGGTCTCGGCGGCTCTGCAACCGCGTACTCACCCGGCCGGCACCGGGTAGTGGCAGCACAACTGACTGCCGCAGGGCGGAAGCAGCCGGGGCCGGTCAGGGGGTGACGAACCGGGACCTCCTGCCGGCGTCTGGGTCAGCGTCAAGGGCGCCCGGGTCCAGCAGCCTGGCGTAACGGCTGAGAGCAACTGCGGGATCGGGTCGACCATGCGGCCCTCAACCCCAGTGCGGCGGATCATGGTTCAATGCCGAGCGTGACAGAGTACATACGCCCTGGTGGAACCCGGAGTTCCGCGGTCGAGCCACTACGACCCGGCGATCCGCGGACCGTCGGCCCCTACCGCCTCGAGGGACGGCTGGGCGCGGGCGGCATGGGGCAGGTCTTCCTCGGTACGTCGGCGAGCGGTCGCCCGGTCGCGGTGAAGCTGATCCGGCCGGAGCTGGCCGGCACCACGCAGTTCCGGGAGCGGTTCGCGCGGGAGGTCACCGCCGCGCGGCAGGTCGGCGGGTTCCACACGGCGCAGGTCGTGGACGCCGATCCGGCGGCGGAACCGCCTTGGCTGGCCACCGCGTTCGTACCGGGCCCGACGCTGCAGCGGCTGGTCGACGCCGACGGGCCCCGCGACCCGGCGGCCGTACTGCGGCTCGGCGCGGGGATCGCCGAAGGCGTGGCCGCGATCCACCGGTGCGGGCTCGTGCACCGGGATCTCAAGCCCGGCAATGTGATCGTGTCCGAGGACGGACCGCGCATCATCGACTTCGGGATCGCGCTCGAGCCGGGCGCGGACGCGATGACCCGGACCGGATCGGTCATCGGGACGTACGCGTACATGTCACCGGAGCAGGTACGGGGCGAGGTGCTCTCGCCCGCCAGCGACGTGTTCGCGTTCGGCTCGGTGCTCGCGTTCGCGGCGACCGGCCGCAGCCCGTTCGACGCGACGACCGTGCCGGCCATCGTGCACCGGGTCGTCACCGAGCCGCCCCGACTCGGCGGACTGACCGCCCCTTTGAGCGAGCTGGTCGGGGCGTGCCTCGCCAAGGATCCCGCCCGGCGCCCCGGCATGGACGAGGTGCTGGCCCGGCTCTCGGTCACCGGGCCGGGCGTGGCGCCCGGTGTGGCCTTCCATGCCCTGCCGACGCAGCCGGCCGCGGCACCACCGGGCCGGCCCGGCCCGCACGGTGAGCCCACCGCACCGGCTCCCGCCAGGGCGGCGTTGTCCCGCCGTACGCTGCTCCTCGGCGGGACGGTCGCCGCGGCGGCCGCCGTCGCCGTACCCGCCTATCTGTTCCGGGACTCCTGGCTGGGATCGGCGTCGGAGCAGGACCGGACCCGGCCGGTGGCCCGGCTCGAAGGGCACCCCCAGTCGTTGGTGTGTCTCGCCTTCAGCCCGGACGGCCGGACCCTGGCCGCCGGTGGGTCCGCCGGTGAGCTGTGGCTGTGGGACACCGTCACGCGCCGCACGATCACCAAGTTCGGGGGAGAGCCTCCGCGCGTCTACGGCCTGGCCTTCAGCCCGGACGGGCGGACGCTGGTGGGCGATTGCCAGGACGGAACGCTGCGGCGCTGGGATGTGCGGACCCGGACGTCACTGCCCGCGCTCTCGGGGTTCGAGACGCTCTCGGTTCCGACCCCGTACTCCCTCGCGGTCAGTCCGGACGGCGCGGTCCTCGCCGCCGCCGGCGGAGGTACTCTCCAGCTCTTCGACCTGGCGGGCGGACGCCGCCTGAAGAAGATCGAAGCGGGCGAGCCGTCCGGCGTGCTGTTCAGCCCGGACGGCAAGGCGGTGGCCACCGCTTCCCAGAAGCGGGTACTGCTCTGGGAGGTCGACGGCGGGGAACAGCCCAGGACGTTCACCGACGACTCCGTCGAGTTCCGCTTCAACCGGGTGCTGATCAGCCCGGACGGCAAGACCATCGGCGGTGCGGGACCCGGCGTCCATCTGTGGGACCGCGAGACCGGGCGACCCACCGCCACCCTCACCTCGCCGCACCGGCGCCTTGAGGAGGCCGCGTACCGGCCGGGCCACCCGATGATCGCGGGTGGCGGCTTCGGGCTCGGTCCGGACGACGATGTCAAGGACAAGGCCAGAGCCGCCACGGGCGGCACGATCAGCTTGTGGGACCTGAACACCGGGCGGGTCGCTCTGACCCTCACCGCCGACATGGAGGAGTCGGTCGCCGCTCCTTTGCTCTCCGCCCTGGCGTTCAGCCCGGACGGCAAGACCCTCGCGGCGGCCTTCAGCCCGTGGGACAGCACGATCCAGCTCTGGCAGCTCGCCTGACCGGCTGTCCCTCTCTTCGTCTCAAGGAACGGTATTCATGGACGCGTTGTTGCCCCACGATCCGCGGTGGGTCGGCCCCTACCGCCTGGACGGACGGCTGGGCGAGGGCGGCATGGGCCAGGTCTTCCTCGGTACGTCGCCGGGCGGTCGCCGGGTCGCGGTGAAGCTGATCCGCGCGGAGCTGGCCGGTACCGCGCAGTTCCGGGAGCGGTTCGCGCGGGAGGTGGAGGCCGCACGGCAGGTCGGCGGGTTCCACACGGCGCAGGTCGTGGACGCGGATCCTTCGGCCGAATCCCCGTGGCTGGTCACCGCGTTCATCCCGGGCCCGACCCTCCACCGGGCGGTGGCCGAGCACGGGCCGGTCGATCCGGCGGGGGCGCTGCGGCTCGGGGCGGGGCTCGCCGAAGGGCTCGCGGCGATCCACCGGTGCGGCCTGGTCCACCGTGATCTCAAGCCGGGCAACGTGATCCTGGCCGAGGACGGGCCGCGCGTCATCGACTTCGGGATCGCGCGGGCCGTGGACGCGAGTTCGCTGACCGCGACCGGATCGGTCATCGGGACCTACGCCTACATGTCGCCGGAGCAGATCCGCGCCGACCGGGCCGGGCCCGCCAGCGACGTGTTCGCCCTCGGCTCGGTGCTCGCCTTCGCCGCGACGGGCCGTGGCCCGTTCGACGCGCCCTCCCTGCTGGCCGTCGTCCAGCGGATCCTGGACGAACCGCCCGCCCTCGACGGGATCGACGGCGAGCTGCGGGCCATCCTCACCGAGTGCCTTGCCAAGGACCCGGCCCACCGTCCCGCCGTCGAGGGCCTGCCCGCCCGGTTCGCGGCTGCCGTCGCGGGTGCGGCGCGGATCCACCCGCCGCGCCGCGAACCGACCGTGGTGGCGGCCCCGTCCGGACAGACCCGGCAGGCTCCGCGGAGCGCGCAGAGCCCGCAGCCGCCGCCCACGGACCGGGCCCGTGCCGCGGGCCCGGGACCGGCCGCGGGCGCGGGTCAGGACCCGCGCGCCCTGGCCGCCGCGGTGACGCGGACCTACGCGCCACCGGCGGGCCCCGCGGCGCCGGGCTTCGGGGCCGCCGTACCCGGCCCCGGCAGCCCCGTCCCTGGGCGGCCGACCACCCCCGTACCCGGTCCGGCCCGCCGTGGGCCCTCGCGGCGGGCGCTGCTCATCGGCGGCGCCTCGGTCGCCGCGGTGGCCGCGATCGGGGTCCCCGCCTACCTGCTGCTACGGAAGAGCGACGCCCTCGAGGGCCCGAGCAGCGCGTACGAGCTCGCCTTCAGTCCCGACGGGAAGACGATCGCCGCCGTCGGAGGGGGCGGCGAGATCTGGCGCTGGTCGCTGCCCGGCAAGGAGAGCAGCACCACCCGGATCGGCATCGCCCAGTACATCCAGCCGCATGTCTTCAGCCGGGACCTCAAGACGCTCTACCGGGCGGAGGAGCACAAGATCCTGAAGTGGGACGTCGCCACGGGCCGCACGGTCGGGACGTTCACCGGAGAGACCACGGGCGAGCTCCAGGACGGGTTCGTGCACGGGCTGGGGCTCAGCCCCGACGGGAAGACGCTGGCCGCCAGCAGCGGCCGGGGCCTGTATCTGTGGGACACCGGTTCCGCATCCCGGCTCGCCCTGCTCCAGGACGTCAAGAACGGCCCGGCGCTCTACAGTCCGGACGGGGCCATGCTGCTCGCCGGATCGCCGGTCCAGCTGCGGAAGGGCTCGGCCGACGCCGTCCTGGCCACCCTCGATGCCACGGTCGCGACCGGCGCGGTCTTCAGCCCCGACGGTCAGCTCCTGGCCTTCGGCGACCAGGGCGACGGGGTGCGCCTGTGGAACACCGCCACCCGGCAGGACGTCGCCACCCTGGAAGGCCACGACTCCCCGGTCCAGGCGGTCGCCTTCCACCCGGACGGGACCACGCTGGCCAGCGGTGACCGGGACGGCAAGGTGATCGTCTGGTCCACCGTCTCCGGCACCTCGACCGCGACCTACGAGCCCGGCGCCTCCGTCGAGGCGCTGGCCTTCAGCCCGGACGGGAAGTCGCTGGCCGCGGGATGCAGCGGCGGCACGAGCGTCGGGAGCAATGACACGGTGTGGCTCTGGCAGGTCGGGTGAGCGGGATCCGGGATCTCCGGCGCAGGACGACCCGGGTGCTTCAGCTGAGTCGTGCCTCAGCTGAATGCGGCGATGCTGCGGGTGACCCAGTCGCGGAAGGGGCTCGGGGCGCGGCCGAGGACTCCTTCCACGTCCGAGCTGATCCGCAGTTCGGCGGGGTTCGGGGCGGAGATGATGTCCAGGGTGTCGTCGGCGAGCTCCGGCGGCACGAACTGGGTCATCGCGGTCTTGGCCTCCTCGCGGGTGAGTTCGTGGAACCGCACCGGTGAGCCGAGCGCGGCGGCGATGGCCTCTGCCTGCTGACGCGGCGTGATCACCTCGGGCCCGGTCAGTTCGAAGACCTTGCCGGTGTGCCGGTCGTCCAGCAGGCAGGCTGCCGCGACCTCGGCGATGTCTGCCGGGTCGACGATCGGAACCCCGACATCGCCGAAGGGTGCGGCGACCGTCCCTTGCGTGCGGACGGACTCCCTCCAGGCCAAGGCGTTGGAGGCGAAGCCTCCCGGTCGCAGGACGGCCCAGTCCAGGCCGGATTCTCGCAACGCGTCCTCCACCGCGCGCATCGCGATCCGCGACGGGCCGAGCGGCCTGGTCGCCACGCCCTGCGAAGACAGCAGGACGACCCGGCGGACCCCGCTGGCCGCAGCCAGGGCGATGATGTCGGCCGGCCTGGCGCCCGGGGCGTGCAGGTCGCCGGACAGCAGGAGGAACAGCGCCTTCGCCCCGTCCAACGCGGAGGTCAGGCCCTGCGGCTCGGCCAAGTCGGCCGGCACGTGCCGGACCCCGTCCGGCACCACCGCCGCGCGCCGTGAGACCGCCGTCACCTGCTCGCCCGCCTCGGCCAGGGCCTGCGTCAAAGGCCGGCCCACATTCCCGGTAGCCCCGGTCACCACGATCATGTTCAGCTCCTAGTCCGTTGTGTGCTGCGGCAATTGACGCTAGGAGTCGGGCTTACTTTTCGTAAGGACGTACCCAGAGGTAAGCTCCGGACATGAGTGAAGGCGCGCAGCTGACGCAGGCCGAGGCAGCCACTCGGTATGAGGTGTTTCACACCGACTGCCCTGCGCGCGACGTGGTCGACCACGTGACCAGCCGGTGGGGTATCTGGGTTCTCATCTCCTTGCGGAGCAACGACCTTCGGTTCTACGAGCTGCGCGACAGCATCCAGGGCGTCAGCGAGAAGATGCTCGCTCAGACACTGCGCGCGCTGGTTCAGGACGGCCTGGTCTGGCGGAAGGTCGAGCCGACGACGCCGCCCCAAGTCACCTATGGGCTGACTGAGTTCGGCCAGGACATCGGTGATCCACTGACGGACTTGTTCGACCGGATCACACAGCGATTGCCGCCGCGCAGCGCGGGATAGTGCGGTAGCGGTCGGCCGGACTCCGGGGCCAAGCCGACGGCTGCCACGTGCCCGGCCAGGCGGACATCAGGTACGTGTCGGCGCGCTCACGCTGACCAGCCGGGCGGTGGCTCACGGCATCTTCGACGAGCTTGAAGACCGTCGCCGGGGCGGCGGCCGCGCTGCACGCGCCTTTGGTGACCTCGGACAGCTGCGGCCGCGGGGTGATCATGCTTCGCCGCGTGCTTTTCTGGCGGCTCCGCCTCCTGGACCAGCCCGTTCCGCAGTCAGCAGCGAAGGCTGTTGTCTGGCGTGCTGGTGGGGGTGCGGGTCAGTACCAGCGCTGGTTCTTGCCCCAGTGGCAGTCCCACTGGGTGACCGGAGCGCCGTTGTCCTTGCTCCAGCCGCCTATCTCCAGGCACTTGCCGCTGTTCACGTTGACGAGGAAGGCACTCTGCTCGTTGTCGCCGACCTCGACGACCTTCCACTGCTGGTTGGCGCCGCCGTGGCAGTCCCACTGCCCGATGGCGGCGCCGTTGGCGGTGGACCAGCCCTGGACCTCCAGGCACTTGCCGCTGTTGCCGTTGTAGATGAGCTGACCGGAGCCGTACGGAACGCCCATCCACAGCTGGTTGTTGCCGCCGTGGCAGGACCACTGGTTGACGCCGGCGCCGTTGGCGGTGGACCAGCCGCCCACTTCCAGGCACTTGCCGCTGTTGTAGTTGGACACCGGGTTCCATCGCGACAGGTCGGCGGCGGCCGCGGGGGAGGTGGGCAGGGCCAGCGTGATCAGCAGGGCGCCGACGGCTGCGCCCAGGGTGCGGCGGAGGTTATTGGCTGTTCTGAATCGCATCGGGTTCTCCTTAGGGGTAGCGGGGTGGACTAGTACCAGAGCTGGTTCAGGCCGTTGTGGCAGTCCCACTGGGTGGCCGGGGCGCCGTTGTCCGTGCGCCAGTCGCCTATCTCCAGGCACTTGCCGCTGTTCACGTTGACCAGGGTCACCAGGTATTCGCCCGCGTAGCGCGGGCTCCACTGCTGGTTGGCGCCGCCGTGGCAGTCCCACTGGCCGATGGTGGCGCCGTTCGCCTTGGACCAGTCCCTGACCTCCAGGCACTTGCCGCTGTGCCGGTTGTAGATGAGGTACCCACCTCCGTATTCGACCCCGGCCCATTGCTGGTTGGCACCCGTGTGACAGTTCCACTGGTTGACACCGGCGCCGTTGGCCGTGGACCAGCCGCCCACCTCCAGGCACATGCTGCTGTCGACCTTGACCAGTTGGGCCCACTGGGACAGGTCGATGGCGGCAGCGGGGGAGGCGGGCAGGGCAAGGGAAATGAGCAGGGCGCCGACGGCCGCGCCCAGGGTGCGGCGGAGGTTCTTGGCTGCTGTGAATCGCATGGGGTTCTCCTGGAGGGGGCTGGCGGTGCGGACTAGGCCCACCACTGGTTCTCGCCCCAGTGGCAGTCCCACTGGGTGGCCGGGGCGCCGTTGTCGTAGCTCCAGCCGCCGATTTCCAGGCACTTGCCGCTGTTCACGTTGATCAGGTTCTGGAGATGCGTGCCCTGGCGCACCTGCCACTGCTGGTTGGCGCCGCCGTGGCAGTCCCACTGCCCGATCTGAGCGCCGTTGGCGGTGGACCAGCCCTTGACCTCAAGGCACTTGCGGCTGTGAGCGTTGTAGATGAGGGCCCCCGAGCCGTAGGGGACCGCGAGCCACTTCTGGTTGTTGCCGTCGTGGCAGTCCCACTGGTTGACGCCGGCGCCGTCGGCGGTGGACCAGCCACCCACCTCCAGGCACTTGTTGCTGTTGAGGTTGACCACCGTGACCCACCCGGACATGTCGACGGCGGCAGCGGGGGAGGCGGGCAGGACGAGGGAAATGAGCAGGGCGCCGACGGCCGCGCCCAGGGCGCGGCGGAGGTTCTTGGCTGCTGTGAATCGCATGGGGTTCTTCTCCTTCAGGGCGGATGTGGTCTAGTACCAGGTCTGGTTCTCGCCCCAGTGGCAGTCCCACTGGGTGGCCGCGGCGCCGTTGCCGGTCCGCCAGCCGCCGATCTCCAGGCACTTGCCGCTGTTCACGTTGACCAGGCGGAGGACGCTTCCCTCCACGTAGGAGGCCTTCCACTGCTGGTTGGCGCCGCCGTGGCAGTCCCACTGGCCGATGGCGGCGCCATTGGCGGTGGACCAGCCCTGGACCTCAAGGCACTTGAGGCTGTGAGCGTTGTAGATGAGGACCCCTGCGCCGTGGGGGATCCCGGTCCACTGCTGGTTGGCGCCGTTGTGGCAGGCCCACTGGTTGACACCGGCGCCGTCGGCAGTGGACCAGCCGCCCACTTCCAGGCACTTACCGCTGTTCCAGTTGATCAGCTCGCCCCACCCGGACAGGTCGGCGGCGGAGGCGGGCGCGGCGGGCAGGGCCATCGAGATGAGCAGGGCGCCGCCGGCGGCACTCAGGACACGGCGGACGGACTTGGTGATGTTCAGGCGCACGAAAAAATCCCCCTCATATGGCCGATAACAGTCGGCCTTTCACCCAAATCGGGCGAATGTAACGTGATCTCTTTAATCCCGCCGACAAGGCGTCGATTACGCAGGCCGGAACCAGACCTGGCTACAGAAGAGGCGGCCTCCCTGGTCGCGGCACACGGCGTACCGCTGCCGGTCGGCCAGCACCCGATTAAACCCTTCCGGGGATGGCTGCAATGTGCGCTCAATGCACGGTTTCTCGATATTCCGTGCAGGGTTCGGACTGCCCGTCCACCCTCCACCCTCCGCCTGAACCGATGGGTCTCGGCCAAAGCGGCGGCGCGTCGGGCGAGGTGGACCGGGCGGTGGTCTGCGGATATGGCCTGTTCCTACGCAGGGGCAGGCGAGGATCGAGTTTGAGCCATACGCGAACTCCCTTTACAGAACGGGGTGTTCCGCGGTTAGCGTTCGGTCGCCTCGGGGGGAGGCCCCGCAACAACGTCTCCTCCCTCCCGCATGCCCCCATACAGGGCCAATGAGCAGGGAAAGGGGAAATCGATGAGTACCCGGCGCAAGAAAGCGGCCGGTCTGATGGCAGGTGTTGCGCTCCTCGGGTTCGGCGGCGTCACGCCGGCGAACGCGGGCGTCACCGCGGAAGGCCAGTTCGAGTCCGAAATCCGATGGTGGACGGCTCCGACGGAGTCCCGCCGCTGGTGGGACAACAACGACACCTGGGACTACACCGGCATCTACTTCTCGGGATGCCAGTCGGATGACAGCTACCGGGGCTACGACTACGCGTCGCTGCGCCTGTGGAAGGACATCTCCAGCGCCCCGGACCGCAGCAAGGGCACCCGGAACAACTACTGCGGGTGGGTCGACTACGGCGATCCGGACGACGCGGGCAACTACTACTTCCAGCTGTCGGACGTCGGCAACGGCGACTACATCAAGATCGACTACGTCAAGGTCGCCTGGTAGTCGCAGCCCGGATCAAGGGTCGGAGGGCCGGATTTCCGACCACCGAGGGCGCCGCCCGGTGGGGGCGGTGCCGAACACACGGAAAGAGGGATCAAGTGAAGATCGGTTTGAAGTCGTGGGCCGGAGCGATGGCCGGTGCCGCGCTGCTCGGTGCGGTGTCGGTGATACCGGCGCACGCGGCGGAGGGTCAGTTCGAGTCGTCCATCACCGGGTGGCGAAGGGGTGACGAGTCGCGCCGCTGGTGGGACAACAACGACACCTGGGACTACACGGGCATCTACTTCTCGAACTGCGTCTCGGACGGCGGTAGCGGGTTCAACTTCGCCGAGCTGCGGCTGTGGAAGGACATCTCTTCCGCGCCGGACCGCTCCAAAGGGTTCCGGACGAACTACTGCGGGTGGGTCGACTTCGGCGACCCGGACGACGCGGGCAACTACTACTTCCAGCTGACGGACATTCACAGCGGCACGTTCCTGAGCGTCGGGTACGTGAAGGTCGCCTGGTAGTACGGCCGCTGAACAAGCAGTACGAGGGTCCCGGTGGGTTCAGCACCGGGACCCTCTCCCGTCCACTGTCCCACGACCCAAGCCATCCCGCCGGCAGCGGAGTGGCGGATTGTGCGTTCCTCCATGTCTCTGATTTTTGATCACGTTTCGTTCCGATACGGTCGAAAGACGCCTGTTTTCAATGATTTCAGTCTCCGGATCGATGCGCGGGCAACGGTCCTCCTCGGCCCGAACGGAGCCGGCAAGTCCACGCTGCTGGCCATCGCCGCCTCCCACCTACCCCCCTCCTCCGGGTCGGTCACCTTCGACGGAGGCGCCGCGAAGGGCCGCCATCTGGCCGCCTACCGCGAACGCGTGGCGTGGATACCCCAACAGATCACCCCCGTGCCCGGGCTGACCGTACGCGAACAGGTCGCCTACGCGGGATGGCTCAAGGGCATGCCGAAGGACGCGGCGTGGAAGGCGTCCGAGGAGGCGCTGCGCCGCGTCGACCTCACCCGCCTCGCGGAACGCAAGAGCCACCAGGTGTCCGGCGGGCAGCTCCGCCGCATGGGAATCGCGGGGGCGCTGACCCATCGCAGTGAGCTGATCCTGATGGACGAGCCGACCGCCGGCCTCGACCCCACGCAGCGCCTGGTGTTCCGTGAGCTCGTCGACGACCTCGCCGGCAGCGTGCAGGTGATCGTCTCCACGCACCAGACCGAAGACCTCGCCGACCTGTACACGCACGTGGCCGTCCTCACCCACGGCGAGATCTGCTTCCAGGGCAGCCCCGCCGACTTCCACGCCCTGGCGCCGGCCGCCGCAGGCGGACGCGAGCAGGCCGAAGCCGCCTACGTGACGCTCGTCGGACGGGAGATCTGACCGATGCGTATCGCCACTCTCCTGCGGTCCTCCTCCGCCGGACTCATGCTCGTCTTCCTCGCCGGCTACGTCCTGCTGCTCCTGTCGGAGCCGATCACCATGGGCACCGTCCCCGGTTACGGGCCGTCCGTCCTCGGCAACGCCTCCTACACGATCCCCTTCGCCGCGGCCGCGTGCGCGGCGAGCGGAGCGTGGGAAAGCGCTCGTCTGCGCCGGGGCAACGTCTTCGGGCAGGCTCCTTCCCGCAGCCGACTCGCCATCGCGCTGCCGCTCCTGGTCCCGGTGTGGGCGATGGGCGTTGTCGGGATGCTCATCGCGGTCGCTGTCGCGGTCTCGGCCGCGGGAACGTTTCCGCCCTTCTCCCACCTGGGCATGTTCGTGGTGTACGCGCTGCTGATGGCGGCCGCCACGCTGGCCGGGTACCTCCTGGGCGGCCGTCTTCCGCACCTTGCGGCCGCGCCGTTGGCGATGATCGCCGGGTTCTGCCTGACCGCGTTCCCCGGATCCTGGGACACCCCGTGGCCCCGCCACCTGGTCGCGGGCGCCTACGACAGCTGCTGCTCGGTCGGATCGGTCATCGACCCCGTGGCCGTGTGGGCGCCGCTCCTGTTCGCCGGCGGGATCATCACCGCATGCCTCCTCGCGATAGCCCGGGCAGGCCGCTGGAAGTCTCTGGCCGTGCTTGTCGCCGCGTCCGTGGCCTCGGTGTTCCTGGTCGTGGACATGGACTACGACCCGGTCGCCGACCGGAACCCCGACGCTCTGGTCTGCGACACCGCCGGCGTCCCGGAAGTGTGCCTGTGGCCCGAGACCCCGGGACGCACCCGGGTCACGGCGACCACCCGCACCTACAGCGGCCGCCTGAAGGACGCCGGCCTTCCCATGGTCTCCTCCCTCACCCAGAACCGTGAGCTCAAGCCCGGGCAGGCCGGCTTCGGAGGCAAGGGCCAGGTCCGCGAACAGGACATCACCGCCAACCTCGCCAACACCCTCCTGCCCCCGATCCCCGAATGCGCCCGCATCAGCCACAAGTACCCGGCGTACCCCGCCCGGGGACCGCTCACCGCATGGCTGACCGCCATCGCCACCCAAGCCGCCCCGGCTCCGGTCCAGGGCCGCGTCTCCCCCGACGACGCCAAACTCGCCCAGAAGGTCCTCACGCTGCCCTCCGAGCGTCAGCGCGCCTGGTACGAAGCGAACCGGGCCGCGCTCACCGGCTGCGACCAGAAGCCGGCCCTGAATCCTGAAGGAGCAGGCCGGTGAACTGGTGGGCCGCATCCCGTAGCGTCTCCGCCCTCGCCGCCGTCACCGCTGTGACGGCCGGCGCGGGCCTGGCATTCGGGCAGAGCCTCATCCCCGTACCCGCGATGGTCGGCGGGGCCGGGCACTTCCTTCTCGCCGCGCTGATCACCGTCATCCCCGCCGTGGCATGGCTCGCCTTCACCGGCCGCGCCCGGGCCGTCACGGAAGCAGTCGCCGTGCGGGCCGTCCACCGCTTCGACACCTCGCTAGCCGCCGCCTGCGCAACCCTCGCCCTGGGCATGGCCGTCCTCGGACACTTCGCGGGCGCCGATGCCGTGGCCCTGGCGATCGGCCGGAACACCGCCTTCTACCTCGGCCTGGCGCTCGTCCTCAACCCCCTCACCGGCGCCCGGATCGCAGCACCGGTCCTCACCGCCGTACCCCTGGTCCTCGCCGTCGGGGGATGGAGGAGCGGCAGCGGCGGAGCGCAGCCGTGGGCCGTCGTCCTGCACCCCGCAACCAGTGGGCCCGCCCTTCTGGCGGGCGTCGCGGTCCTGGTTGCCGGCGCGATGTTCAGCAGCCTCAAGCCGCCGCGCGGCTCCCTCTGACTGATCGTTTGGGGGCGATGCCCGTCTGCGCGGGCGGGCGCGGATCCTGCGGGACGAGGGGTCGTTGTCCCCGGCCGCCCGCAGGGGTCGGGACGGGCAGGCCCGCACCGCTTGATGCGGATGCGGGCCATGACGGGCTCGAACCGTGTCGGCGCCCCGCTCGACGTCGGACCCGTGTGCCGTCTGAGCGTGCACATGCTGCGAAGCGCCCCTGCCGGCATCGCCTGCGGGCGCTTCGCATTCCTGCCCGGCTTCCGGCAGGCGGCCTATGCCGGAACGCTCATGTTCCGATCACGACGCGTCGGCAGCGAAGAACAGCTGATTCCCCCCGTAGTGGCAGTCCCACTGGCGGGCCGGAGCGCCATCGTCCGTGCGCCAGTCCGCGATCTCGAGGCACTTGCCGCTGTGTACGTTCTGAAGGACCACGTAGTCGGTTCCGTCGACAGTGGTGCCCATCCAGTTCCACTGCTGGTTGGCCCCGCCATGGCAGTCCCACTGCCGGACCGCAGCACCGTTCGCGCCGCTCCAGTCCGCGACCTCGAGGCACTTACCGCTGTGAGCGTTGTACAGCAAGTCTCCCGCGCCACCCTTGTCCCAGAACCACCACAGCTGGTTGTTCCCCGGATGGCAGTCCCACTGTCCGACCGCACCACCGTTGGCAGTGCTCCAGCCCGCGACCTCAAGGCACTTGACGCTGTTGTAGTTGCTGAGCCTCTGCCAGTTGCTGCCGATGCTCGCGGACGCGGGCGACGCGGGAAGACACAGGGACACGAACACGCCCGCCGCGGCTATCCCGACAGCGCGGCGAACGAACTTGACCATCTTGGTTGTCATGGGCATCTCAATCTCTTGGGCGTCCAGGGGTCGCCGGCCGGCTCGGGGGTCGAACTCCGCCGCTGTTACGGGCCGCCGCTGTCGACGGCATGCCAAGGCATCGGGCCGGGCTGTTGCCCCCTGGGCCCGTTCACGCTGGGGCGGTGTCTCCGGAGGAGAATGTAGGCCCGGGCAGCGCGCGGGGGTGTGCGTGGCGTGCAGGGTTTCTGTCCCCTGCGCGCCGTGAGGCGGCCAGGGAGAGCGCACGATGTTCGGTAGGGGTGATTCCGTAGGCTTCGCGGAATGCCCGGCTGAAACCGGTGGCGCTCGAGAAGCCCCAGCGAGCCGCGATCGCTTGAACGGGCTGGCCGCTCAGTTCCCCGCGTGCGAGGTCGGTGTGGGCGCGCTCCAGCCGGCTTTGGCGGATACGTGCCGCGATGCTCAGGCTCTGGTCGCCGAAGAGGGAGTACAGACGCCGCAGGGACATGTTGTGCCGCTCAGCGATCATCTGGGGAGTCAGGCCCGGGTCGCCGAGATTGTTCTCGATGAAGCGGTGGATCCGCTGCAGTGTCTCCTGCGCACGGGCCTCGGCGGGCGCCTCGCCGGGGTCACCGAGCTGGTGGGCGAGGAACGCGGTGGCCAGGTCGAGGGCGACGGCCCCCATCCCGCGCAGCTCCTCCGGGCGACAGCCCGGGCCGTACGAGAGCAGCGACTTCAGGAACGCGGCGAGGATCGCCCCGGACCCCGTGTCCGCGGCCAGGCCCCGTGCGAGGAGGCGGTCCACACGGTCCGCGCGCAACGCCAGGGCCTGACGGGGAATCTGCAGGACCGCCGCCTCGATCTGCCCGCCTGTGCATGCCCCCTCACTCGGCCGCGAGGTGTCCGTGAGCACGAGTCCCCCCGTGATCAGCGAGTCGGTGCCTCGCTGGGAGATCCTGAAAGCACCTTGTGTGATGAGTGCCAGCTGCAAGTGCTCGGGGTCGCCACGCCGGACATGAGTCAAGGTGCGGCGTGAGCGCACCGGTGAGCAAGCCAGAGTGGACAGCCCCACCACGCCGAGATCCAGGTCGGTGATGGTCCCCCGGAAATCGGCTGCATGCCGGGTACTGAGCATGACGGGCATCACGTCGGTGGACACCGTTTCACAAAACCAGTCGAACCTGTCCCCACGCGCCACGGCAGCATCCGACACAACCAGCAATCCCATGCGATCCCCCACACTTCGACATGGCAGCGCTCCAGCCGCTTACCGGTTGTCGCACCGCCATGTTTCACCCCCACCGCGCCGTGATCAATTATCAGACACCTTCTTTCGGACGCACACCCGGTCCGTCGGGGCGCTCACCGACGGCCTGACGGGGCGCGGTGTCGGCGCTGACTCGGTGTTAGCGTGCGGGTATGCGTGCTCCCATCGGGCCGTTCGGCAACGCCGTGCCCGCTCCCGACTGTCTCGCCGAGCTCGTCCCGCCCGTGGCCCGAGCGGTCGGGGGCTGGCGCGGAGGCGTGCCCGCCGGGCAGATCCTCTACGTCGACACCGACCCGGCCATCGCCGACACCGCCGCCTTCGTCGCGCACTTCGGGCCGGAACTGCTCGATCAGTCGGCGAACTGCGTGGTGGTGGCCGCCAAGCGCGGTGGCCGGACCACCCTCGCGGCCTGCCTGGTGCCCTCCGCCGGCCGGGTCGACGTGAACGGCGCCGTCCGGCGTCACCTGGGGGCCCGCAAGGTCTCCTTCGCCCCGATGGAGACGGCCGTGGAGCTGACGGGGATGGAGTACGGCGGCATCACCCCGCTGGGACTGCCCGACGACTGGCCGCTGTTGGTGGACACGGCCGTCCGCGACATGCCGCATGTGCTGATCGGCAGCGGGCGTCGGCGCGGAAAGCTCATCGCGCCCGGGAAGCTGTTCGCGGAGCTCCCCGGCGCCGAGCTGATCGAAGGCCTCGCCGTCTGACGGGCGCCCGCCGGTCCCCCTGATCCACACGGCGGCGGCGGCCGGTAGCGTGTCATGGCGTGAGCACATCAGAAATCGAAGAGCCCGACACCGCGTTCCTCCGCCTGTTCCGGTACGCCGGGCAGGACGCCGCGGCGCAGGTCGCCGAAGCCCTCGGCCCTCAGGGGCGCGCGGAGATCCTGGACCAACGGTGGTACGCACTGCCGGAGGGGCTTCGCGACTGGGTCGCCGAGCACGGCGAGAGCCGGGAAGTGGCGGCTCTCCTCGAACACTGGGGACTGACCCGCCGTCAGGCCGCGCTCGTCGCCGCCCGGTCCGACCTCGATCCCGCGCTCGCCGCGGCGGTGGGAACGGGGCAGGCCGAGATGGCAGCCGGGAGGGACGAGGCTCAGTGGCTCACCACGCCCGCCGGGAAGCTCCGGAACGGCTTCGGATGGACCGGTGCGCCGTCGCCGGAGATGGAAAGACGCGTACGGGCCCGCCTGGGCAGCGACGAGCGGGCCTGGGAGCGGGCCTTCGAGCTGCTCGCAGCCGGCTTCACGGGCACCGTGCCGGACCTCCTCGACGCTGCCGTACGCCCTGACACCGACGAGCTCGTCCCTGCCGTGGGCGTCAGCCCGGAGAAGGAGGTGGCCTGGCTGATCCGGCTCGCGCCGGGCGACCTGCCCCGACGGCTCCTGGCCCGCTTCGCCCCGTGGCCCCTGCACATGCTCGCCTCCGGCAGCGCCGGCACGGAGCTCGCCCAGCCGCTGATCGACACCGGCGACCGCAAGGCCTGGGCGGACCTGTTCAACGCCACGTACGGCATGAAGTCCCGCACCGGTGGCAGGGAGGCCGAGATCGAGCGTGCCTTCCTCTTCCGGGACGATCCCGAGATCAACGAATGGCTGCTCACCAGCCTGGTCAGCGCGGCGCGGGACAAGGGGTACGAGCTGGCCCCCGCCACCCGGCTGGCCCTGCTGGAGGGCCGTCCCTTCGCACCGGACGCCGCGGACCCGCTGCCGCGCACACCCGCCGTGCACGCCCTGATCGCGTCCCTGCCGTCCGCGCCGTGGGAGGGCGACCTGCTGCGGCTGTGCTTCGACTCGCGCGAACCGGGTCTGGCCGCACAGGCCTTGGCCGCCTCCTTCAAGGGTCCCAAGACCGAGGAGGCGCTGCTCACCCCGTACCAGCAGCTGACCGCCGGCATCCGGATGTGGGAGGCGGGCTGGGCCGACCGGCTGCGTACGCTGCTGGCCGCACGAGGCGACGGCATCCGGGACGAGGCCGTGCGCGAAGCCTTCGCCCGCGCGCTGGCCGAGGGCTCCGCGCAGCCGCTGGAAGCGGCCGCGCGGGCGCTCCGGGAGGGCGACCTCCTGGACGAGGCGCTGGGCACATGGGGGCTGCGTCTGCCGTCCGGACTGAAGCCTTACGCGTTGGGCCTGCTCAGCCGGGCCGAGCTCGCCGCCACGAGCCGGGCCATCACCGAGGACCCTTCGTACCGGGTGGACTGGGACCTCGTACGCAGTCGCCTCGCCGATCCGGACGTACGGCACCACCGTGCCCGCGCACGCGAACGGTACGGGGTCCTGCTGGCGCACGCCGACTGCCCGCCGGACGTCGCGGTCGCCCTGGCCGATCCCGAGCCCGGCACGTTCGACCTGCTGCGGCTGTACGCCGACCGGGACACCGCCCTCGCGACACTGACCCGTGGAAACCTCGGGCCGGGATTCCCCGGCACCGAGTCCTGGCACGTCGTGGGCCTGGCCGTCCCCCGGCCCGGCTGGGCGCCCGCGGTCACCCCCGAGGAGGTACTGAGGCACGCCCGCCCGGCGCAGGGCGTGCTCGGCGGCGCTCCGGGCGAGGTGATCGGCCGGATCGTCGAGGAGTGCTTCGGCAGCGCGGAAACGGAAGCGGGCGCGGGCGGGCCGACCGCCGAGGCGGGGTTCTGGCTCGCGCTGCGGCGCCTCACCCGGTACTCCTCGGGCCCGCTGCCCCAGCTGCTGCGCACCGCCGTCCGGCTGGCCGGGGGCGGCGCCCCGCTCGAGGTGGTGCCCGCCGCCGACTTCCTCGTCGGGCCGGAGCGGGACGACGCGGCCGACATGATCCGCGAGAGGCTGGGCGGGACCGCCGGCCCCTGGGTGCACGCCGTACGCCTGCTCACCGCGGGCTTCGACGGCACGCTGCCCGAACTCCTCGACGCCGCCGCGTCGGAGCTGCCTCTGGAGCCGGGCCGGGACACCCTCCTGCGGTGTGCGCCGGCCGCCCTCCTCGGGCTCGCCCCCCGTGAGGTGATCGACGCCGCCGTGGGTGAACTCGATGTGGCCGCCCGCGTCGCACTGGTGCGGACCACCCGGAGCCCGGACACCCTGCTGGCCCTGGCCGAGCACGGCGACCGGCTCGTGTGGGACGCGCTGCTCGACGCCCCCGGGGTGCGCTGGCCGGTCAAGACGCCGGACTCCCGTGGCCCGCGGGGCCTGCGCGAGGACGTGGTCGTCCCGGCGCTGCTCGCCCAGGACGATCCCTGGCTCAACGCCCGCCTCGTGCGCGGGACGTTCGCCGGGGCGAACAGCCAGCACGCGGCCCTGACGAGCGCCGTGCTGGCGGGGCGCCCCTTCGGCCCGCGCGAGCGGCCCGTACCGGTACTGCCCGGGCTGCGGGCCGATTTCGCCGACTGGAACCCCGACTGCGGTGCCGAGCTGCCGAAGTGGACCGCCAACCCGCACTTCTACAACTCCCCCGAACCCGCCCTGGCCATGCAGGCCATGATGTTCGTACGGCAGAGCAACTACCAGGACCCGCCGACCACCGTGCTCGATGTCCGGCAGAGCCTGCTGGCCGCGTCGACGATCGCCAACGCGGGCCGCTTCGACCTCCTGGAGTACGTCGCCGCGCACTGGCACATCCGGTACCCGTACGGCCAGTGCCCCGAGCTCAGGGACTTGTTCGGCCGGGCGATACGGCTGCGGTCGGCCGTCGAGATCGACGAGGAGCTGGCTGCGGCGGCCGAGTGAACCGGTCGGGAGGGGCGGTCACAGGAGACGGTCGTCGAGGGCGGCGGTGCCGGGCAGCCGGGTGCCGAGGAACGCGCGGAGCGCGGTGCGCAGGTCGTGCGCTCGACGCTCGCGTGCATCGCCCACGAGGTGCGAGTGGCCCGGGTGACGCACATCGCGACGCAGCGCATCGCGGTGGAGGCTGCGCGCGGGGCCCTGACCGACGGCGTCCCCGCGCGCATCAGCCGCCGCCCGGACACCGCCCTCGGCGTCCTCGACTGAACCCGGGCGCTCCGGGCAGCCCCGGCCTACGCTGAAATGTGGCGGCCGGCCGGTGAGCGGCCCCGGTCGCCACCGTGGGCACCTGCCCCTCCCCCACTGTGCAGGTGCCCACACCCAGGCCGGCGCCTTACGCCGGCGCCTTGCGCCTGTGGCTCCCACACCTCAGGGCCCGCACCCCACTGCGCCACGAAGGCAGGCGAGGTCGCCGGCGAGCTGCCGGTCCAGTCGGAGACACGCGGCAGGCAGCCAAGACCGACGCAGAACCGGTGCAACCCATGACGCCGAACGGCCGCACAGGCCAGAGCGGCCCCGCCGTCCCCGCCGGTCCGGCACAGCTCCGAACGGGTGGAATGCGGGTGGGATCCGGCGCGCCGCTGGTGCCTCCGCATCCGAAGAAACGATCGGGCCCTGGTACGACGGGCGCGTTCCGACGCGACCGAAAGGTGCTCGCCCATGCCTCCCACCACCCGCAATGCGCCAGAGCCAGGGACGCCCCAACAGCCGAAACCCCGCCGTCGACGCGGTCTGGCGGCGCTGCTCACCGGCATCCTGATGGCTGCCGCCCTGCCCCTGGCCGCCGGGGCGCCGCAGGCCCGGGCCGCCGTCGCTGTCGACGAATACCCCGTGCCCACCCCCAGCACCCCGGTCGGCATCACCACCGGCCCGGACGGCAACCTGTGGTTCACCGAGGCGGTCGGCAACAAGATCGGCCGGATGAGCCCGGCGGGCACCCTCATCGCCGAGTACCCCCTGCCCGGCGAGTTCAGCACCCCGCACGACATCACCACCGGCCCGGACGGGAACGTCTGGTTCACCATGCAGCACTTCGACTCCCGGGTCGGGAAGATCGACACGAACGGCACGGTCACCGAGTACCCCCTCCCCGAGCAGTTCGTCGAGCCCACCGGCATCACCGTCGGCCCGGACGGGGCCATGTGGTTCACCGAGCAGAACGCCCACCGGATCGCCCGCATCACCACCACCGGCGCCCTCACCGAGTACCCGCTGCCGACCGGCTCCGGCCAGCCGTCCTACATCACCACCGGGCCGGACGGGAACCTCTGGTTCACCGAGATCGGCGACAACCTCATCGGCCGCATGACCCCGTCCGGCGTCGTCACCGAGTTCCCGGTACCCGGCGGCGGCGGCCCGACCGACATCACCACCGGCCCCGACGGGAACCTCTGGTTCACCGTGTTCGGCGGCAACCGGATCGGCCGGATCACCCCGTCCGGCGTGATCACCCAGTACGCCGTACCGGAGAACGGCCTCGCGCCCCAGCCCCAGGACATCGTCGCCGGACCGGACGACAGCCTGTGGTTCACCGAACGCAACAGCGGGCAGATCGGGCGGATCAGTACGTCCGGCGTCATCGCCATGTTCCCCCTGCCCTCCTCGGAGCGCGGCCCCTGGGGCATCACCAAGGGCCCGGACGACGACATCTGGTTCGCCGAGACCGCCAGCTTCATCGGGCACCTCCACCTGACCGACGCCGACCTGGCCGTCGCGAAGTCCGACACGGGCTCCGACCCCGTCGTGGTGGGCCAGAACGTGACGTACACGCTCACCGCGACGAACCACGGCCCGCAGACGGCCGAGGGGGTCGTCCTCCAGGACACGCTCCCGGCCGGACTGCAGTTCATCTCGGCGTCCCCCGGGTGCACCGCGTCCGGCACCACCCCGGACGTCGTCACCTGCGGCATCGGCACCCTCACCGCCGAAGCGAGCGCCGCGCGGACCATCACCGCGACGGCCACGTCCGAGGACATCGCCGTCGACACGGCGGGCGTGGCCGGCGCGGTCTCCGACCCGGACCCGACCAACGACACCGCGACGGAGACCACCACCGTCGACGCGGTCACCTGCTTCGGCGAACAGCCCACCATCACCGGCACCCCCGGCGACGACCAGATCAACGGCACACCGGCACGCGATGTCATCCTCGCCCGCGGCGGCAACGACACCGTCAACAGCGGCGCGGGCGACGACCTCGTATGCGGCGGCCCCGGGGCGGACTCGATCACCGGCGGCCCCGGCAACGACCGCGTCGCGGGCGGCACGGGCGACGACACCCTCCACGGCTCCCCGGGCAATGACACCGTGACCGGCGGCCCCGGCGACGACTCCCTGTTCGGCGACGTCGGCAACGACGACCTCGACGGCGGCCCGGGCACGAACCTCAACAACGGCGGCCCCGGCACCGACGTCTGCACCAACCCCGGAACGGGCCCGGGCTGCCCGTGACCTGATCCGGACGGGGTGCTCCCGACACCGGGACCCGGCCCGGGAGCACCCCGCCCGCCCCGGTCAGCCCGGCCGGCCCATCGCGGCCAGGTCCTCGCGGTCACCGGCCCGACGCCGGCCCCCGCCCTGCGGGCGTCGATGCGTTATTGATGATCACGCCGTACGAAACGACGTCTTCGGCGGGTCGTAACTGGTCAGGGGCAGTCCCGCAGTGCCGTAGGGTGGGGTTCACCGACGCGGGGTGGAGCAGTTCGGTAGCTCGCTGGGCTCATAATCCAGAGGTCGCAGGTTCAAATCCTGTCCCCGCTACTGACTAGAAGGGCCCGGATCCGCAAGGATCCGGGCCCTTCTGTCGTACCCCGGTGCTTCAGGCGAGGCGGCGAGGCGGGCGCAACAGCGAGGCCGCCCCGCGCAGCCGTATCCAGTCGGGGAGGTCCGCCACAGGGCCGCAGCCCCCTTTCGCGACTGCCGGAGGGCCTGGACGCCTCTGGGGGCGCCGTAGACGTAGATCTTGCCGTCGCGGGCTGTCTCGACCTGGCAGGTGCTGAAGCCGGTTGCGCGGGGCGACCCCGCGGGCGTATGTGGTGGCCGCCCACCTCGTCAGCGACGGCATCCGGCGCACCGCAGAAGTACAACGCCACGGTCCGGCGCTGGGGCCGGCGGACCGGGTAGTGGTCGCGCTGGCCCGGATCCGCTGGAGGTAGCCCTACGGTGGTCCCGTCGCGCGGGGGCCAGGCGTCCGCGGTAAGCAGGGTGAGGTTCTCCTCGGGGTATCAGGGCTCGACCACGCCGCGGCGCGGGGCCGGCCCGGGGTGAGGAGCGAGAGAAGCGGCCGCAGCCGTCGTCGTTGCCTTCCAGCAGCACAGGATCGCCTGCGAGCAGGCTATCGCCGCCTTCCCCGCTGACCCCATTGATCCCCAGCCGTCGGGAACATCGCAGATGACAGCTGGTTTGATGGCCGTCTGTCATCTGCCAGAGGGAGAGGACCCAGCGATGGCTGCGGTGGGGGAATGGGCGTTCGGGCTGGTCAACTGCATCCTGTACCAAGCGATGTACCGGGAGGCCGGCGCGGCGCTCGATGAGGAGCTGGTGCGCCGGTACGCGGTGGCCATGCAGGTCGAACCGCTCTACGACCGGCCGATGGCCGAGCAGGTGGCGGCGCTGCGGGCGGTGCTGGCCACGGACACACCGCTGGCGAGCGCATTCGACCCGTACGAAGGACAAGAGCCCTTCGGTGAAGCCGAGTTCCGCGACTTCCTGTCCCGGCTGGCCGACGAGCTCGAATCCCACGGCCCCTGGCCGCTCGCCGTGAAGCGCCGCGATGGCTGGCTGCGTCAGCTCTTCTCCCGTCGGTGAGCCCCGCCCTCGGCACCGTGGTCGTCGTCCTCCTCGGCCGCGTGCGCGAGGCCGAGCCACCGCTGGAGCACCGGATCCGGACCCGCCTCCGCGAGCCCCTGCCCCACCCCGTTGCCCGGTCCGCGCCCGCAGGGTTGCCTCCCGGCGCATGCGGATCGTGATCGCAAGCAAGGCGGCCCCGTGTCTCGCCGTTGCGATCTGCTCCGCTGGGAACGCTGCGAAGCGAGCGGGATTCTGCGGTGAGTGGAGCGGCGGATTCCCTGGCCGGGCAGTAGGACAGGAGCTTCAGCATTTTCCCGCCACCGGCGATTCGTTGCTCGCGGACTCGTTGGACTCGACTCACCGTCCACAAAGCCGTCCACGAAACCGTGGGCATACTGCTGCTCGCGACTCGAATGACGACACGTGAGGTGACCCTTGAGAAGGCTGCTGGATAGCTTCGAGACCGCGGTTTCTCCGAGCTATCGCATATTCGGGCTGGTCGATACGAGCGTCGATACCTACTCGCCGCACGCGGATCGCACGAAATGGCTCCTTTCCGCCCCCGGCATGGTGTATCTGCAAGTGCCGCCCCAGGTGCTTCGGGCGTCGGTCCGTCTGGAGAGCTGGTCAACCGCTCCTCCGGCAAGCGATGCCTCGTGGTCCGGCGCGGAGGACGTGGAAGTGGAGCTTCCCGAGGGTGAGCTCGCGCTGGAAACCATCGACGGCGGGCAGCAGGAAATCCCCCTGGTCCTTCCCTCGTCCGGTCTGTACAGGATGCGATGGCAGTGGATATTCAACCGTGAGCGCGGGCGGTTCACCTCTCCCTTGGCGGGGATCCGGGAACCGCTGCCCATGCCGCCGGGTCTCGAAGAGAAGGTGAGCGGTACGGATCAGTACTGCCTCATCCAGATCTGGCGCACGGCCGCCGGCTGACGCTCCAGCCGTTTCGCACCTCCTCACACGGCTCCGCTCCACCGGTGTCGACCCGCCGGCGCGACTGGTCCGGTCGGGCGGGCCGTCTCTCGTCGTGGGTTGGTCCGATCGGTCGGATCTGCCGGTGAGTCGCGCCGGGACGCTCCGGGCGGCCCTTGAGCCGAGGCCCGTCAACCCCGGCGGCTTCTGTACCCTCACCCGGGCGGCGGTGCCGGGGAACAGCGGCGGAGCGGAGGAGTGCGTCGTGACCTACACCCTCCCGGACGGCCAGCTCACCGTGCAGGGGATGTACTTCGGCATCCTCAACCCGGGCCCTCGCCCCCCGTTCGACAACGCGATCACCGGTGGCACCGGGAAATACGACCGGGCTCGTGGCTCGGTCCACGCCGAGACGGTCGAGGCGGGCAGGCGCTTCACGATCGACCTCTACCTCTGACCGACCCTGCCCCCGCCCGGTGAGAAGGCCGGCCCGTCCACGGCACGGCCCACCAGCTCGACCCCCCACTGGCGACGCCGCCGGCGAGAGACGTGCCGAGGTCGCCGCCCGCCTGCTGCTCGTGCCGGTTCAGCCGGCACGAGCAGCAGAGGTGGCGAGGTCGCATCACGCGACGGCGGTGCCCTCCAGCTCGACCATCTGGCCGGGGATCGCCAGCCGCGTCACCCCGAGCATCGTGGAGGTCGGCGCCACCCCGGCAGCGCCCAAGCGCGCCGCCAGCACGCCGTAGTGCTGGAAGAGCAGATCGACGTCGGTCGTGTAGACGTTGAGCCGGACGAGGTTCGCGAGAGACATGCCCGCCTCGCCGAGCACGGCCTCCACGTTGTCGATGCTCAGCGCCAACTGCGCCGCCATGTCACCGTCGTGCTGGGGCTTGCCCTCGCCGCTCATCGCGGTCTGCCCCGAGATGTACAGGGTCCGAGTGTGCCCGGAGACGACCTCACCCTGGTTGAACCCCAACTCCTCCGACCACGTCACCGGGTTGACCGCCGTTCGTTCCACTGCCACTTCAGCTCCATTCGATCCATGGGGAGTACGGACGTCCATCGGCTCGGCTGCTCGGAAGCCGCCGGCTTCGACGTCGTGGAACGAGCCTCGCAGGAAATCACGACATCCTTAGTCATGTATTCCGATAGAGTTCCCGCATGCGCGCAGACCGGTTGGTCTCGCTGGTGCTGCTGCTACGTCAGCGCGGTCGGTTGACCGCGGACACGCTGGCCCGCGAGCTGGAGGTATCCACCCGCACCGTGCTGCGCGACATCGAGGCGCTGTCCACGGCCGGTGTCCCGGTGTACGCCGAACGCGGCCGGCACGGCGGCTTCGCGTTGTCGCCCGGCTTCCGGACCGAGCTCACCGGTCTGAACCACGACGAAGCCCTTGCCTTGCTGACCGCCGGATCGACGCGCGGCGAGCAGGCGTTCGGCCTCGGCTCGGCGCTCGCTTCGGCCATGCGGAAAGTGGTCGACGCGCTGCCCGAAAGCCACCGGGCCACCGCGAGCGACGCGGCCCAGCGACTTCTCGTCGACCCGGAGGCCGACCTGCTCTCGCGCCGACTGGTCTCCGAGGAGGTACCGGGCTCCACGATGATCGAGGTCCGGCGCGCGGTGCTCGCCGGACACAAGCTGCGCATCCACTACGCGGCCACGGGCCAGGCACCGCAGTGGCGGACGGTGGACCCGATCGGCCTGGTCACCGTACGGGACCGGGGCTACTTGCTGGCCACGAGATCCGGCGAGGACCGCACCTACCGGCTGTCGCGGGTGCTGGCCGCCGAGGAACTTCCCGAAACGGCACAGCGACCGAACCAGGTCGATCTGGACCGGATCTGGCGGGAACGCTCCACGCAGTTCCTCTCCGGCGGCGACCACATCACCGTGCTGCTGCGGATGAACCCGGTGCGGCGGGAGGAACTGCTGGACACCGCGCTGGCCGTCCGCGCAGAAGAACCCGACGCGGACGGATGGCTTCGGCTGGAGGTGACCTTCCAGGATTCACGACACGCGGAATGGGCGCTGTGGCAGCTCAGCACGGATGCGGAAGCCCTGGCCCCGCAGTCGTTGCGCACCTCCCTGCGCAACCGCGCCGCCGCGATCGTCACCTGCTACGGCGAGCCGTCCTGAGCGTTGTCGCCTGCTGGCCGAAGACCCCTGCGCCCGCCTCGGCTGGCTGACGCGGGGGCGGCGGTTGCGCCGACGTACGTCCAGGCGGTGGACCGAGCGCGCGAGGTGGCCCCAGCAGATCGAGGGGGTACACCACCTGACGGCAGGATCAGGGCAGGGGCAGATGGAAGACGTCGTCCTGGATGTTGGTGATCTGCGTGTTGCGCTTGATCACGTCCGACATTTTCGTGCTCTTGATCGCGGTGACCTCGGCGGGCGTGAGGGCCGGGTCGTTCTCGAACCAGAGGCGGTCGCCGGCCCGGGTGCGGGTGAGTTGCTCGGTGATGACGGCGGTGAGGAGCGGGCCGAACGCCGTGCCCGTGATGTGGGGTTCGGCCAGCCCGCCGATCAACGGGTCGAGCAGGCGGATGTCGCCGTACGCGGCGGTCAGCTTCGCCCGGACTCCCGGGTCCGGTGTGAGCTCGGCGAACGTGGCGCGCGGGGGCAGGCCGTACGCCTTGCGGCACTGGTTGTAGTCCGGGATGCCGTGGTCCCGGGCGCGCTGGATGTCGATGGCCACCAGGTCCAGCGGCGGCGCCCCGGGGAGCCGGATGCTGCGCATCGCCTCGATCACCGAGACGTCGACCTCCTGCATGATCTGGGACGCGAAGCCCTTGAACACCGGGCCGATGCCGTACTGGTTGACGATCCCGATGTTGAGCAGCGCCTGGCCGTGCGGCACGGTCTGCAGGACCTGGCCGTCGTTGCCCGGACGAACAGCGAATGGATGCTCATCAGTCCGTAGCCGGTGTTGGCCCGCTCGTCGCCGGCCAGGAAGTAGCCGGCCGTCGGCCCGACCGTCTGGTTGAACAGTCCTGCCGTGTTCAGCGGGAGGGCCGGCCCGTCGACGCCGACGCCGGTTTTCAGCGTGCTCGTGTAGACGGCTACCGGCCCGAGGTTCTGGACTGCGCGCAGGGCCGCGGCCCGCCCCTCGTCCGGTCCGTACACCTGGCTGCCGTCGATGTACGCGTTGAGGCTGTCGAGCTGCTGCCGCGGGTTGCGCCGTCCGGTACCGGTGGACGGGTCGTACGCCGAGCGGGTGAGCGGGATCTGGCTTCCCGGCGGGAACGCCGTGTCGTCGGCGGGGACGGGGATACCGATCGTCTCCAGCGGATCGGTGGCCGCGATGAGGTTGAAGCCGTGGTTGAGGAACTGCCCCCACATCCAGGTCAGGTCCGTCAGCCGCTGGGCGTTGAGGGTGTCGGTCTCCTGCCGGCAGACGATGTTGCTGACCACCCGGGCGCTCGGGCGGTCGGCGCCGGCCGGGGCGCTCACGCCGTCGGCGTACCCGATGGGGGTGCGCCGCAGGAAGGCCGAGCCGTTCGCCCCGCATGCGGGGTGCTCGATGTTGTTGCCGTATCCGCTGACGGACCGGTACACCGGCGGTTCGGGCGCCACCGCCAGGCCGCCGCCGGCCCCGACCGCTCTGTCTTCGGGCTCGACGGCTGCGCTCGCGGTGCTCGCCGTAGGACCGGAGCGGGCCGTTCGTCGGCGACTTGCGCAGCCAAGCGGGGGTGCGGGCGCGCGCCGTGGGCCCGGTGCGGGGCGCGGGCTGCTAGGCAGGCTGGTGTACCGGTCGGGTCCCGCCCCGCCGCCCCAGCGCACACCAGGAGACACGTACGTGCTGACCTTCGCCCGCGGACGCCGCCTGCGCACCGGACTGTCCGCCACCGCCCTCGCCGCCGCCGCGCTCGGCGGGCTGCTGCAGCCCGCGCAGGCGGCCGACGGCCCCGGTCCGGCCGATGGCGGCCCGCGCCACGACAAGAGCCTCCAGCAGCAGCTCGACCGGCTCGTCGCCCAGGACGACGGCCCGCCCGGGGTGATCGCCGTACTCACCCGGGAGGACCGTACGCAGGTGTACACCGCCGGTGTCGGCGACACCGCGACCGGCCGCCCGCCGCGGCCCGACGACCACATGCGCATCGCCAGCATCGCCAAGGCGTTCAGCGGGGCCGTTGCCCTGCGACTCGTCGACCAGGGCCGGCTGTCCCTCGACGACACCATCGGCGAGCACCTGCCCGAGCAGCCCGCGGCCTGGCACGCGGTGACCCTGCGCCAGCTCCTGCAGCACACCAGCGGCCTGCCCGACTTCTCGGCCTCCCCCCGGTTCCTCGAGATCCTCGGCGCCGACCCGCACCACGTCTTCGACTCGCGCAGGCTCCTCGACTTCGTGGCCGGGGAGCCGCTGCTGTTCCAGCCCGGCTCCTTGTACGAGTACTCCAACTCGGACAACATCGCCGTCGCGCTCATGGCCGAGGCCGTCACCGGCCGCCGCTACGAGGACCTCCTGCGGGACCTCGTCTACCGCCCGCTGGATCTGCGCCGCACCAGCCTGCCCGTGGGCTTCCGGCTCCCCCGGCCCTACCTGCACGGCTACGACGTCCTCCCGCCCGCCGAGCCGGAGGACATCAGTGAGGTCGTCGGCGTCTCCGGCATCTGGGCCTCCGGCGGCATCGTCTCCACCCCCACGGAGCTGGGCGCCTTCATCCGCGCCTACGGCGGACCCGCCCTGCTGTCGGAGAAGACCCGCAAGGAGCAGCTCACCTTCCGCGCCGGCGACTCCTCGGAGCCCGCCGGCCCCGGCACCAACGCCGCCGGGCTGGCGATCTTCCAGTACACCACCCGCTGCGGTGTGCTCTACGGCCACAGCGGAAACTTCCCCGGCTACACCCAGCTCGCAGCCACCACCCCCGACGGCACGCGTTCGCTGACCTTCTCCATCAACACCCAGACCAGCAAGAGCAACAAGCCCGCCCTGCTGGCCCGCCTGCGCACCGTGCAGGAGGACTTCGCCTGCGCCCTGCTCAAGGGGCACTGAAGGGTCCTGCCGCCGGAGTTGCGCGGGCCGAAGGACACCGTCTTCATGCCGTCCGGTTCGACGGTCAGGGGGTGAGCGGGGCGAGCACCTGGTTGTGGGTGTGCTGGTAGATCACGGAGGTCCGGGCCCGCCCGGCCGGAGCGGAGCGCACGGCGCTGCTCCACGACGTCGGCGACGCGATCGAATCGCTCGGCGGCCGCTACATCGCGGGCCCTGACGTGGGAAGCAGCCCGGCCGACATGACGGTGATCGGCACACGCACCACACACGTCTGCTGCCGGCCCGTCGAGGACGGCGGCAGCGGTGACTCCTCCCTCCACACCGCGCGCGGCACTCTCGCGGCACTGGGCGCGGTCGCCGAGGAGGTCTTCGGGTCACCGGAGCTCGCGGGCCGGAGCTTCGGGGTGATCGGCCTCGGTGCGGTCGGCGGCCACGTGGCCCGGCTCCTGCACCGGGCCGGCGCGCGGCTCGTGGTGACCGACGTCGACCCGGCCGCACGCGGCATGGCCGAGGAGCTGGGTGCTGCCTGGGTGGACCCGGACGGCGCCCTGCACACGGAGGTCGACGTCCTGGTGCCGGCCGCGCTCGGCGGCCTGCTGAGCGCGCGCACGGCGCCGCTGCTGCGGTGCGCCGCCGTGGCCGGCCCGGCCAACAATCAGCTCGACGATCCGGCCACCGCCGGCCTCCTCGCGGCGCGGGGGATCCTCTGGGCTCCGGACGTGGTGGTCAGCGCCGGAGGAGTCATCCACGCGACCGGTGTCGAACTGCGCCGGGAATCCGAGGAACGGCTGACGGAACGCATCCAGGGCATCGCGGCCACGCTGCGGCTGGTCTTCCGTACGGCACGGACCCACCGGGTCACGCCCGCGATCGCTGCCGGTCGGCTCGCCGGGGAACGGGTTCGCGCGGCGGCCGGGCCGTCGGTATCCCGCACCGCCATCACCACCACGCAGGAGGGCTGACGACATGGCGAACCGATGGGGCGGAGTGACGATCGACTGCGTCGACGTGGAGCGGGTGGCCGGCTTCTGGAGCGTGCTCCTGGACCGCCGGCCGGGACCGACCCGGCCCGGCTGGGTCTACCTGGGGCACCGAGGCGATCCGCAGCCGCGGCTGGTCTTCCAGCCCGTGGCCGAGCCCAAACGCGGCAAGGCACGCCTGCACCTCGATGTCGTCGTCGACGACATCGACGAAGGCATCGCCCAGGTCATCGCGCGGGCCCGTCAGGACACGTGGCGTGCCTCGTCGCGGATGTACGCCAACACCCCGCCCAGCGAATCGCGTTCGCGGTCGGGGCGGTCGGCCAGGAAGGCCGCGCGGGCGCGCTCGTAGTCCTCGCGGTGGAAGGGTTTCGGCTGTTGCGGGGTGAGCTGGAGGATCAGGGGGCGGACCCCGGCCCGGTGGTAGGCCGCCAGCTTGTGGTGGCCGTCGAGGAGGTAGCCCGTCAGGCTGTCGGGGGTCGGGCACAGCACGACCAGCGCGGGCAGGCCGCCGCCCCTGATCCGCCGCGTGTGGTCCCGTACGGCGGCCTCGTGGCGCGGCGGCCAGTGGTCGGTGGTGAGCAGCGCGAAGTCCTCCTCGGGGTACCACTGCTCGACCGCGTGGCCGCGCGGGTGGACGATGCGCAGCCGGTGCGGAGCCTGCCGGGCGGTCATCACGTACCGGCCCGGTGCCAGGAGCGTCAGCAGCGGGCGCAGGCGCTGCGGGTCGGGCGGCAGGTGGTGGCCGGTGACGGGGTCCACCGCGAGGTCCGGGCAGCCCAGCCACTCCGTGAGGGCCTTGACCTCGCCGGTTCCGGGCGCGCGGGCTCCGGCGCGGGCGGCCAGCCAGCCGATGCTGCCGAAGCCGTCGTTGCCCTCCAGCAGTACGGGATCGCCGGCGAGGGCGAGCAGGCTGGCTCCGGCGTCCCCGGTGAGTTCGATGATGCCGAGCCCGTCCGGGACTTCGCAGACGACGGCGGGCGGGGACGGAGGGGGTTTGGCGGCCATGCCAAGTCTCCCGGAGGGGCGATCGGGGGCGTTGCCCGCGGGGGTCAACAGGAGGCGGTGGTGCGGTCCACCGGGTTGTCGAAGTCGCTCACGGCTGCGCCTGCGGCAGCGCGTCGAGGCGAGCGCGCTGGGCATCGGTCAGGTGGAGGCGTTCCGCGGCGAGGTTCTCCTCCAGGTGTTCGATCCGGGAGGTGCCCGGGATCGGGAGGACGACCGGTGAGCGGCCGAGGAGCCAGGCGAGCGCGACCTGTGTGGGGGTGGCTCCGGCCTCGGCCGCCACGGCGGCGATCTCGGCGTTCGCCCCGGACTTCCCCCAGGCGACGGTGCGCCAGGGCAGGAAGGCGATACCGGCCGCTTCGCAGGCGGCGAGCACGGGCTCGTGCTCGCGGTCGAGCACGTTGTAGCCGTTCTGCACGCTCGCGATGTCGACGACGGCCCGCGCCCGGTGGAGTTCGTCGGCGGTGACCTCGGACAGCCCGATCCGGCCGATCTTGCCCTCGGTCCGCAGGTCCCGCAGTGCGCCGAGCTGGTCGGCGAGGGGCGTTTCGGGGTCCAGGCGGTGCAGTTGGAGCAGTTCGATCCGCTCGACGCGCAGTCGGCGCAGTGCCTGCTCGACCTGCTCGCGCAGGAAGGCCGGCCGCCCGTCGGGGCGGCCCGACCTGGCGATCCCGACCTTGGTGGTGACGAGGAGCCCGTCCGGGTAGGGGTGCAGGGCCTCGGCCAGGAGCTCCTCGTTGGCTCCCCAGCCGTACAGGTGGGCGGTGTCGATCAGGGTGATGCCCAGGTCGACGGCCCGCCGGGCGACCGCGAGCGAGGCCTCACGGACCGGGCCCGCCTCCGTCCGCAGGCGCATGGCCCCGAAGCCGAGCCTGCGCACTTCCAGGTCCCCGCCGATGCGGAACACGTCCGAAGTCATGTGCTGTTCCTCCCCCTCGTTCGAGGGGGAACGTTAACAGCGCGGTCGGCAGCGGCTTTGGCCGGTTGCCTCAAGGGAGGTGGCGGTGGGCCGGCCGCCGTTTCTTGCCGGTGGACAGGGAGTCCCGGAACACCCGTGCGGAGCGCGGGTTCTCGCTGCACTGCCACACGCCGTGCGGGCAGTAGTCGGTGATGCTGTGGTAAAGCGGTTTGTGCCGGGCGATCCACGCCAGCATGCGCCGCATGTAGTCGGGGTTGTCGCCGTTGCGGAACAGCCCCCACTCGGGGTACGAGATCCGCTTGCCGTGCGCCTTGGCGAAGTCGACCTGCTGCTGGAGTCCGTAGGGCTGGGTGACCTGGTCGGCGAAGGAGTGGCCGGGCGGCTGGTCGTAGGAGTCCATGCCGATGATGTCGACCACGTCGTCACCGGGGTAGCAGCTGGTCCAGGCGATCGCGTCACCGCCGCGGTTGGGGGCGAAGTCGAAGCGGAACCGCTGCCCCTCCACCGAGCGCATGGCCGACACGATGCGCCGCCAGTACTCCTGCCAGCTCTCGGGGTCGGGGCGGCACCGGTGGGTGTAGTTGAAGCCGTTCATCTCCCAGCCGAGCACGATGACGGTGTCCGGCACCCCGAGATCGACCAGGCGCTCGGCCAGCCGCTGGAAGTGGTGGTCGTACTCGCCTTCCGCGCCGGAGCGGAGCAGTTCGGCGACCTGGTCGTCGGGGACGTCCGCCTCGTTGTGCTCCAGCATGGGCACGTTCAGGACGAAGAGCCGATCCGCTCCCGCCTTGCGCCAACGGGCCCAGCTGTGCAGGGAATCCGGCGCCCCTTCGATGTTCGCCCAGGTGTCACCGGGGAGGTAGGTGTGCCCGGCGCGCAGTTCGGCGCCCCCGAGCCAGCGCGAGAGCTTCTGCATCCGCTCGACGCCCGGCGAGCCGTAGTGGAGGTAGGCGCCGACGGCGACCTCGGTGCGGGGTCCGTGGGGGCCGGACGCCCCGCGCGGCGGCGTGGCGAGGGCGCAGCCGGTGGCGAGCAGGAGGGCGGCGACCGTACTCGTGCCGGCGCCGGCCAGTCGGCGGCCTCGACGGGACATGACATCTCCCCACGCTTCGCGAGCTGATGTGTCTGGCTGCGACATTAGGCGTCTGATCGGGCTCCTGGCCTGTCCGGGGTCCTGGCGCTGGGCCATTCGCGGCAGCCGGCCACCCTCGCTTGGCCCGACCAGGTGAAAGCCGGGCCCCCTCGCCCACCCGCCGGTGGCCGACACGCCGGGCGGGCGCGGGTACCCCGTCCGGCCCTGCGTTCCTTTCGGTCAACTACCGTAAAAACTCGCTCAATTGGCGTGACCTACGGCACAATGGCCGTCCGGTGACGACGCATGGGGGCTGCGTGACGTCTGCGAGGGGGGAACGCGGCAGTGACCGCAGGGTCGTCGCTGCCGTACTCGTGTTCTGCGCGCTCGCCGCAGTGGCCCTGACCTCCCTGGGACCGCCCCGGGACACCACGCTCCTGCGCCTGGACGCCGACACGGCGTGGCTGGTCAGCGACGCGCCCGGCCTGCTCACCGCCGTGGACGGGGTCACCGCCCGCCCCGTCGCGCAGATCCGGGTCCCGGACGCCGCGGGCGGCCGGCTGGAGGTCGTACGGGGCGGGGCGGCGCCCGTACTCGTGGCACGGCAGCCCAAGGAGATCGGCGGGAACCCCACCGCGAGCGTGGTGGACGAGCAGCAGCTCGCCCTGGCGTCGACGGAGCGGCTGGTCTCCCCGTCCGCCACCGTCCTCGTCTCGGGAGCGGCGGCCTACTCCGTGGACCACGCGCAGGGCCTGCTGAGCCCGCTGAAGGACGCCGGGCCCCGGACGACGCGCGACGGCACGCTGCGGGCCGGGGATCCGGTCGCCCAGGCGGTACCGGACGGGCACGGCGGAGCGTGGCTCCACCTGCCCGGCCGGCACGAGGTCCTGCACCTGGACGGAGCCGGCCGTACCGTGCGGCGGATCGGCGTGCCGGGGGCCGCCGAGGACATCGTGCTGGTCGCGCGCGGGGGCCGGGCCGTCGCCGTCCATCGCTCCGCACCGTTCTTCGTCGTCCTGTCCGATGCGGGGAAGGCGGGGGAGGTGCCGGTCGCCCTCGAGAGCGGTGAGGGGGTGGCGGAGGCCGGTCTCGGCGAGGACGGCCGCCTGTACCTGGTGCTCTCCCCGACGAACACCCTGCTGACCCTGGACCTCGAGACCGGGCGGGCCCTGCACCGCGTGCGGCTCCTCGACGGCGCGGCCCGCCGGTGGGGGCCGCCCCTCGAGCAGGGCGGGCGTGTCTGGGTCGCCGACCGGGACGGCGCTCAGGTACTGGCCCACGACCCCGTATCGGGGCGCACCGCGGTCGAGGCCCGCCTCGACCACTCCCCCGCCCCGGACCTCACGGTCTTCGCCCAGGGTGAGCGGGTGTGGGCCGACGATCCGGGCGGGCCGCAGGCCATGGTCTCGTACGCGGGCACCACGCGGGTCTTCCGCAAGTTCCCGCAGCCGGAGGCCCCCAGCCCCACGCCCACACCCACACCCACGCCCAGCCCCACGCCCACCACTGCGCCGGCGCCGGCCCCACCTCCCGCGCCCGGCGACGACACCCAGCGGCCGAGCCTGCTCACCACCCTGGAGACCCCCGCCCGGCACGCGAGGTTCGCGCCCGACGGCAACACGATCGCCATCTCCGACGGGCGCCTGATCAGCCTGTGGAGGAGACAGGGCGACGGCTTCCGCATGCTCGGCCGCTTCCAGCCCTCCGGTCCGGCGGACTTCCACCCCATCGGTGCGGACGACACGTACAGCATGGACTTCACCAGGGACTTCACCTCCGTGTACGTGCTCAGCTCGCTCGGTATCGCACGCTACGACCTCACGGATCCCACGACGCCCCGGCAGGCCTGGGCTTCCATGCTCTCCGGCGCGTCCGACATTTTCGCCTCCAGCTCCCTGGACCCCACCGGGACCCTGTGGGCCGTCGCCACCCACGATGCCGGCACCTCGATGGGGAGGGCCGAGTTGCTGCTGCTCGACGTGAGTGACCCCGGCAGGGCCGCGCACGCCATCCACTACGGCACGGAGATCGGCGGCGTCGGTCTTCTCATAGGCCGGGTGGCCTTCAGCCCGACGGCACCCCTGCTGGCCGTCCCCTCCATCTTGAGCGGTATGAAATACACCCTTCGTTTCGTGGACCTGAACGACCGCGGCAACGCGCGCGTGGTGAACATCCCCACCACCGGCAACGCGCCCCCGCTGTTCTCCGCCGACGGGACGCACGTCCTGGCCGCAGGCACGCGTACCTCCCTGTCCTTGTGGGACGTACGCGATCCGGCCCGCCCGCGGGAGCGGGCACTGCCCGAGGCCGGTGCCGTGTCGGCCGGCGTCCTGTCCCCCGACGGCCGCACGGTGGCGGCGCGGTCGACGGACGGCTCCGTCACCCTGTGGCGCCTCGACGACGACGCCCTGCGCAAGACCGGTTCGCTGCCGCGCAAGGATGCGGCACTGCTGGGATTCAGCCCTGACGGGCGGGTCCTGGCGGTAGGAGGAGAGGGGAACGTACAGCTGTGGAAAGTCGGTTGAACGGGCCGGCGCCCGGAGGCGACCCCGCCGAGGAGTTGCAGGGGTTCCGGGGCCGCTTCGAGCTCGTCGCCCAGGCCGTGGACCAGGTGCTGAACGGGAAGCGGGAAGCCGTCCGGCTGGCGCTGGCCTGCCTGCTGGCCGAGGGTCACCTGCTGATCGAGGACGTCCCCGGGGTGGGCAAGACCTCGCTCGCCCGGGCCCTCGCCACGGCGTTCGGGGTGTCCAGCACCAGGATCCAGTTCACGCCGGACCTGATGCCGTCCGACGTCACGGGCGTCGAGGTCCACCAGGGCGGCGGCACCTTCGTGTTCCGTCCCGGACCGGTCTTCGCGCACGTCGTCGTCTGCGACGAGATCAACCGGGCCTCGCCCAAGGCGCAGGCGGCGCTGCTGGAGGTGATGCAGGAGCAGCAGGTGTCGGTGGCCGGGCAGGCCCGCCCGGTACCGCGCCCTTTCATGGTGGTGGCCACGCAGAACCCGATCGACTTCGAGGGCACCTACCCGCTGCCGGAGGCCCAGCTGGACCGTTTCATGATGCGGCTGCGCATCGGCCGGCCCGATCTGGAGGCGGAGAGCGAGATCCTCGCCCGCGACGACCGGCACACGGGGACACCGGCGCACCTGGAGCCCGTCTTCGACGACCGTGTGCTGACCGCCATGGTGGAGACGGCGCGCCGGGTGCGGGTCGACCCCGCCGTGCACCGGTACGTCGCGCTCCTGCTGCGCGAGACCCGCTCGGACCGGCACGCCCCGGACGTCCGGCTCGGTGCGAGCACCCGGGGCGGGCTCGCCCTGCTGCGGGTCGCGCGGGTGCACGCCCTCGCCCAGGGCCGGCAGGGGGTGACACCGGACGACGTCAAGGCGCTCGCCGGGCCGGTGCTGGCCCACCGGCTGGTGCTGACCGACCATGCCCTCCTCGACGGGCTCACCGGTGAGGACGTCCTGCGCCGTGTCCTGGCCGTCGTGGCGGTACCCCGGTGATCACGGCGCGGGGCTCGGGAGTCCTCGGCGTCTGCCTCCTCCTGCCCGGCTGCGCCTGGCTCCTGGGTACGGCGACGCTGGCGGCCCCGGCGGTCGGCGGCCTGGTCACGCTCGGCGCCGCCGCCCTCCTGGTGCGCGCGGCCGCGCGGAACGGGGTGTCGGCCCGGCTGGACAGGGCGAGCGTGACGCGCGGGGAGGCGGCGACGCTGACGGCCGACCGGCCGGCCGTCCCCGCCTGGATCCCGCTGGTCTACGAACTCCTCCCGGGGCAGGGGACACCGGCGGAGCACCGCCGGGCGGCGTCGGCCGGTGGCGGCGAGAGGCTCGTCGTGCGCCTGCCCACCGAGCACCACGGCGTCCTCGTCCTCGGGCCCTCGGCGCTGCGCGTACGCGACCCCCTGGGGCTGTTCCACCGCGAGAGCCGGGCGGGCGCCGCCCAGACCCTACGGGTGCTTCCCCGCACCCTGCCCGTCCCCGGACCGGGCGCGGGGCGGACCCGCAGCACGCAGGTCACGGGCCGGCCCCTCGCCCACCGGGACGGCCCGGAGTTCCACACGCTCCGCGAGTACCGGCCCGGCGACGACGTACGGCGCATCCACTGGCCGAGCAGCGCGCGCACCTCGGCGCTGGTCGTGCGGCAGGACACCGCCGTGGAGGAACCCACCCGGTACGTGTGGCTCGACACCCGGGCGGTCTGCTACCCGGATCGTGCCGCGTTCGAGGAGGCGGTGGACACGGCGGCCTCCCTCGCCGCGGACGCCGCCCGCCGCGGCCTCGCCCTGCGGCTGTGGACGAGCGAGGGGGCGGTGCTGAGCGCTCCTCCCGGTCCGTCCGGGTCGGCTCGTTCGCTGGAGTTCCTGACCGAGGTGGCGCCCACCGGGGCCGTCCCCGGGCAGGGCCGTCCCTCGCCCCCGGCCGCGGCGTACGGCGGAACGGCGGGCGGCCGTTCCCGGGGCCCGTACCGGGTCGCCGCCCAGGGCCTGTTGACGGTGGTGACGGGTGAGTCCGCGGCCGGTCACCCGCTGCCGGCGCCCATCACGGGCGGGTGCGCCGTCGTCGCCCTGCACCTGGGTTCGGCCGCGCCCCGCGCCGAAGCGTCCGGCGACGGACCGGTCCCGGGGGCCGCCCCGGTGCGTCACCGGCACGCCCGGGACGCGGAGCAGGCCCTGCTGCTGTGGGCCGCCGCGGCCCGGGCGCCCGGGAGGCGTGCGTGAGCGGGACGTTCGCACGCGCGGCCGGCCGGGCGCTGCCCGCCGGTGCGGCGGCCGGCATCGCCGGCTCCGCCTTCCACCGGGCGTTCGGGTACGAGGCCCTCGCCCTGCCGTTGGCGGTGGCGGCCCTGCTGCCCGTCGCCCTGGTGGTCGTGGCGGCCGGGGGCCGCGGGCGGCTGCCGGTGGAGGTCTCGCTGCCGCTGTCGGCGGGCCTGTGCCTGCTGGCGGGCTCCGTGGTGCTGTACGGTTCCGGGCCCTCCGAAGGGGTCCTGTCCTCGCTGCGCGCGATGCCGGGTACGGCCGCCCAGGGGTGGGCCGCCTTCCTCGACGTGCCGCTTCCGGCGGCGGCGGACCCGGTGCTCCTGGCGGTGCCGTTCACCGCCGTGTGGACGGCGTCGGCCGCGGGGGCCGAACTGGCCGTACGCGCCCGGCGGGTCACCGCCGCGACGGTGCCCGGCTTCGCGCTGCTCGTCGTCGCGACCGCGCTGTGCCTGCCCGGGCGCGGTGCGCTGCTCGGCCAGGTCGTCGCGCTCGGCGCCGTCGCCGCGGCCACCTTGCCGCGTGCGGTCCTGGCGCCCCGTACGGTGTGGCTCGTCCTGGGGCCGGTGGCGGTCACCACCGTGGCCGCCGTCGTGCTGTCGGCGCTGTGGCCGGGCGGAAAGCCCGTGTACGACCCGCGTGAGCACCGTCCGACCGTCGAGGAGGCGGCGGCCGTCACCAGTCCGCTGGCCCAGTACACGCAGTGGGAACAGCAGCCGGAGGAAGCCCTGTTCACCGTGGAGCGCGGCCCCTCCGCGCCCCCGTCGTCCGCCGGACCGGAGCGGTGGCGGCTGGCCTCGCTCACCGCCTACGACGGCCGTCGGTGGACCCTCCACGACGTGTTCACCCCGGTCTTCGGCCCGCTGCCGGTCGATCCGGCCCTCGGGGTGCGCGCCGCCGGGCGGCTGGAGGGGGGCGGGCGTTCCTCGGCCGTGATCCGGAACCTGAGGGGCCGGCTGCTGCCCGTGCCCGACAGCCCGGCGGCGATCCGGTCCGACGGGACCCGTCTGCTGTTCAACCGTTTCGAACGCACGGCGCTCGCCGTGCCCGGCCTGGCACCCGACGCCCGCTACGGCATCACGGCGGGCGTGGCCCCCGCTGTCACCCCGGCCGACGCGGCGGGCCTGTCCCCCGCGTCCGGCGTACCGCAGGCCCTCGACGTACCGGGATCCGTACCCCCGTCGCTGCGGGAGCTGGCCGACCGGGTCCGGGGCGCGGCGAGCACCCCCTACGGGCGGGCCCAGGCCCTCGCCTCCGAGCTGTCCCGCGAGTACCGGCGGGTCGCGAAGGCGCCGCTGAACCAGCCGGTCGCCTCCCTCGGCCGGTTCCTGGCCGACCGCAAGGGGTCGGCGGTGGACTTCGCCGCCGCGTACGCGCTCGCCGCCCGCCTCGAAGGCCTGCCGTGCCGGATCGTGGTCGGATTCCGCGTCCCGGCGGGTACGGGCCCGCACACCGTCCTCGCGCGGGACGCGGCCCTGTGGACCGAGGTCGCCTTCGAGGGCGTCGGCTGGCTGCCCTTCGAGCCCGTGCCCGCCGCGAGCTCCGCCGCCGAGGACGAGGTACGCCCGGAGCCGGACCCGGTCGTGCCGCAGCCCTCGCCCTCCCCCTCGCCTTCGGCCTCGTCCTCGTCCTCGCCGGGCCCGGCCGCCGGGGCCTCCCCGGCCGCCCCGACACCGGCGGGAGGCGGGCGGGCGCTCGGCCCGGCCTCCGGGATCCCCTGGAGTACCTGGGCGGCGGCGGCCCTCACGGCGCTCGTCTCCGGGGCGGCGGGCGCCCGTATCTGGATGGTCCTCGTACGGCCCGTGCTGCGCCGTCGGGCGGGGCGCCGCCTGGGTACGCCCGCGCTACGGGTGCTCGCCGCCTGGCACGACGCCCGGCACGCCTTCGACGCGGCGGGCGCCGCCCCGCCCGACCCCTCCCGCACCCTGGTGGAATCGGCCCGGATGCTGTCGGGGGCGGAGCCGGTGGCCGCCGTCCGCGCCTCCGCCGTCTCCCTGGCCCAGCTCGCCACCCGCGCCCGCTTCTGCGAACCGACCGCCGGCGAGGTGAGGGCCGATCCCTCGCTGAGCGGGATGAGCCCCCAGGACGCCGAACTCGCCTGGCTGCTGGCCGAATCGATACGCGAGGAGCTGCGGCCCGGGCGCCGGCTGTGGGTCGTCGCCTCGGTGGCACGGGTGCTGCTGCCGACGGCCCTGTCGGCGCGGGTCCTGCCGGCCCGCGCGCTGCGGGCCCGTCCCCGAACCGAGGAGGAACGCGTTGAGCACCGTTGACCTCGGGCTGGCGGCCCCGGGCTGCCACGTCCTGCTGATCGGCAGCGGGCTGAGCGCCGCCCCGGACGTGCTGCCGCCCGTCCCCGCCGTGCACCGGACCCTGACCGACCTGGCCGCCGCCCTGCGCGAGCACTGCGGGGTCACGCCCGAGCGGCTGACGGTGCTGGAGGACCCGCCGGACACGGAGACCTTCGCGCGGGCGGTGTCGGAGGCCGCGCGCGCCGCCCACGACACCCTGCTCCTCTACTACGTGGGGCACGGGCTGGTCGGCGCCCGCAACGAACTGCGCCTGTGCACCCGGGCCACGACCGGGCACCCCGACACCCTCCCGTACAACACGCTCGCCTTCGGCCAGGTCCTCGACCTGGTACGCAGGTACAAGCCCGAGCGGCTGATCACCGTCCTGGACTGCTGCCACGGGGCCCGCGCCGCCGACGATCCCTTCACCGGGCTGCGCCGCCACTACCTGCTGCCCGCCGCCGCCCGCGACGAGGTGGCCCTCGCACCGCCCGACGCCGCGCACACGGTGTTCTCCGGGGAGCTGCTCGCCCTCCTCGACGAGGGCGATCCGGGGGCTTCGGCCCAGCTCACCCTGGAGGACGTCCGGCGCAGGCTGGCCGGGCGCGGGCTGGAGCCCCGCGTCCACCAGGACAGCACCACCGGATGGTTCGCGCTGGCCCGCAACAAGGCCTTCGTGCCCGGCTCCCGGAGCGTGCCCGGGCCACCGGACACGGGGATCTGCCCCTACCCGGGGCTCGCCCCGTTCGAGGAGTCGAACCAGCGCTGGTTCCACGGCCGTGAGCAGCTGAGCGCGGACCTCGCGGCGGCCCTCACCTCGCCCGGCCGGCCCGGACTGCCGTTGATCCTGCTCGGCGTGTCCGGTGTCGGCAAGTCCTCGCTGCTGCGCGCCGGGCTCCTGCCCGCCCTGCGCCGGGGAGCCCCCTCCGCCGGCACGCCCCTCGGGTGGGAACCGGTGCTCCTCGCCCCGACGGAGCACCCCTTGGACGCGCTGGCGCAGGCCCTGTCCGAACCGGCCGACATGTCGGCCGGGCCCCTCAGGAGACTGCTCGCGGACGAACCCCGTGCGGTGGCCGACCGGTTGCGGCGGCCCGGGCTCGGGCGCGCGCTGCTCGTCGACCAGTTCGAGGAGACCTTCAACCTCTGCGAGGACGCCCGGGAACGCACCGCCTTCATCCGCGCGGTCACCGAACTCGCCGCCGTCGGCGGCGACCCGCGGAACCCTTTGGCGGTCCTGCTCTCCCTGACCGCACACTCCTTCGCCGCCTGCGCCGAACGCCCCGAACTGGTACGGGCGGTGACGGAGCATCAGTTCGTGGTGCCGCCGCTGTCGCCCCGGGAGATCCGGGCGGCCGTGACGGAGCCCGCCCGGCAGGAGAACCTGCGCATCGAAGCGGGCCTGCTCGACCTCATCCTGACCGACCTCGGCCACGGCCTCGACCCCGCTCCCCCGCCCGCTCCCGGAGGCCCGGAGCGCGCCACCGCCGTCGGCACCAGCCTCGTCCACCTCGCGCAGGCCCTGACGGCGACCTGGGAGCGAAGGGTGGACGGCGTGCTGACCGTCCGGGGCTACCACGACTCCGGGGGCATCGCCGGAGCCATCACCCAGTCCGCCGACGAGGTCCTGCGCGGCCTCGATCCGGACCAACGGCTCGTGGCGCAGCAGCTGCTGCTGCGCACCGTCCGGCCGGGCCGCCCCCTGGAGGGCGTACCGCCGGTCCGGACCGCCGTGGACCGGGACACCCTCGTACGGGAACTGGGCAGCCGGCACACGCTGCCCCTGCTGGACCGGCTACTGCGGGCCGGACTGCTCACCCAGACCGGGCGGGCCGTCCAGCCCGCCCACGAGGCCCTGCTCCAGAGCTGGCCGCTCATGCGCAGGTGGCTCGCGGCGGACCCCGAATGGCGGGTGCGGCACGCCCAGTTGACGGACGCGGCGGCGTCGTGGCGGGACGCCGGGGAGAACGAGGCGGACCTCTACCGCGGCCACACCCTCAGCCGGGCCCTGGAGTTGACCGCGGACCGGACACAACTGGAGGTCGGGGCAGAGGTACTGCGGTTCCTCGGAGCCTCCGTCCGGAGCCAGCGCTCGGCCACCCGCCGGGCCCGGAGCGGCCGCCGTCTCCTGCTGCTCGGTGCCACCACCTCCACCGTCGTGCTGACCGCCGCGTCCGTCCTGGGGTGGGTGGCCTACCGGGCGCAGGAACGAGCCACGGCCGAGGCGGGGACACTACGGTCCCGGCAGCTGGCCGCGTCGGCGCTGGCGCTGCGCCACGTCGAACCGGTGCTGGCGGGACGGCTCGCCGTGGCGGCGGAGGGCAGTGCCCGCACCGACGAGGCCTGGGCCGCGCTGATCGCGAACTCCGGGCTGCGCCCGGCCGACTCCGGCGGCCGCAGCACCGACCTGCCGGCGGCGGTCTCCTTCGCGGTCGCGCCCGACCGCCGTGTGATGGCCCTGGCCGGCGGGGACCAGGTCCAGCTGTTCACCGTCGACACCCGGACGCCCGTCGCCTCGCTGCGCCTGCGCGCTCCCGCCGTGGGTCTGGCCTTCTCCCCGGACGGGCGTTGGATCGTGGTGGCCTCCTACGGCTTCCTGCTGTTCTGGGACGCGTCGGCGCCCGGTCCGGAACCGGTCCGTCGGGTGGAGGTGCCCGACGGCACCGGATTCGTCGACGAGATGACGTTCTCGCACGATTCCACCACCGTCGCCCTCACCGCCAAGGACTCCACCCGTCTGGTCACGCTCGGCGCGGGGCCCACGCCGCGGGTGCGGACCCTGGCCGGCGAGGCACTGCGCTACGACGCCGGCGGCAGGCTGCTCACCGGCCTGGACGGTCAGGGACGCCTGCTGGTGCGCCGGGTCGCCCAGGACGGTACGGAGGGCGCGCCTCAGGCCCTGCCCGGGTCTTCGGGCCCGTACGTGGGCGCGACGAGCGTCACGGCCGACGCGGGCGCCCTGGCCGCCCTGCGGCAGGACGGCACGGCCGAACTGTGGTCCTTGTCGGGCGAGCCGCGCCGTACGGGGACCGTCGCCTCGGCGCAGAGCACAGAGGCCTCGCCGGCGCTGTCGCCCGACGGGCGGCTGCTGGCCCTGGCGGGAATCGGGGGCGTCCAGGTGTGGGACGTCCACGGGCCCGTCCCGGCACTGCTGGGCGAGACCTCCGGGCACGGTCCGGCGCAGGTGGTGGCGTTCCTCCCGGACGGGGAGCGGCTCCTGGTGGCGGACGCGTCCTCGACCCGGATGTGGGACACGCGGGCCCTGCTCCAGCCGGGCGCCGTCGCCGCCGCTCCGGTGTCCTCCGCGGCGGCGGTGGCGTACCGGCCCGACGGGCAGGCCCTGGCCGTGGGCGGCGCGGACGGCGCGGTCTCGGTGCGGGCGGTCACGGGTGAGGTGCTGCCCGTCCCCGCCGGGCTCGCGGCGGCGGGCGGACGACGGGTCCAGGACCTGGCGTTCGCCCCGGACGGGCACACCCTGATGGTCGTCCGGGGGCGGGGGGTGGAGCTGTGGAACACCGCCGACACCGGCGCGGCGGGGCCGGTTGCCCTGGTACCGGGTGTGCGCGCCGCCGTGGCCTCCGGCGCCGCGCGGTTGTCCGTACGCACCGCGCACGGCGCCGTCGAGTGGTGGGGCCTCGACTCCCCCGCCCGTCCCCGGCTGCTGTCCTCGAAGCCCGGCACGGGGGCGGCCGGCGCTCCGGTGGCCCTGGTCCCCGACGGGAGTGCGGGGTTCACCGGTTCCTGGTGGGACCTGACCGATCCCGCGTCACCGCGCGCCGTCGGCACGGCGGGCTCCGGGGCTCCGGCGGACACCCTGTTGGTGCCGGGCGCCGACGGAGCGCTGGCCGTGGGCGCCGGCCTCACCGAGGTCGAGGCGTTCGCCCGGCCGGGCAAGGGTGCCTGGACGGCTCCCGAAATGCGGGGGCTCACCCCGACGGCGCTCGCGCTGGCGCCCGACGGCTCCCTGGCGGCCACCGGCGACGACCGGGGCACCGTCCGGCTGTGGCGGCGCACCGGCGCCGGACCGTGGCGGGCGCTGGCGGAACTGCCCCGGCGGGCCGGCCGGGTGACGGCCCTCGCGCTGTCGGCGTCGGGAGGACTCGCGGTGGCCGTCGCCGACGGGCCGGTGATGGTCTCGGACCTGTCGCGCCGCGCCCTCGTCTCGGGCCTGTGCGCCGTACCGGCCCCGTCCGGAGCCGAGGTCGAGGCCCGCTGGCTCGCCTACGGGGGCCGGGGCCCGTTGGACTCCGCCTGCGACACCGCTCCCTAGAGCAGCTCACACCCGTCCGTACGTCACACCACTGGAGGAATCACATGAGGATCAGCTTCACCGCGGACGGGCCCACCGGTTCGGTGGAGGCCGACGACTGGCGCGACCTCGCGGCCAAGCTCGGCGCGGAGCCCAGCCTGGGCCGGGTCGAGGAACTGCGCGCCCCGATCCGGCCGGGCACCCTGGGCGGCGATCTGTACGGGCTGATCGCCGAGGTGGGCGCCGCCGGGCTGATCGCGCTCGGAGCGGTGGTGCAGTCCTGGATCCGACTGCGGGCCGGCCGGTTCAAGGTGTCCTGGGAGAAGGACCGCGAGGGCGGGCGCACCGTGATCACCGTCGACGGTACGAACGCCTCCGGAGCCGAGTCGGCGCGCGCCCTGCTCGACGAGATCGCCCGCGCCGTCGAGAACGACGAGAACGGCCGCCGTCAGCTGCCCCGTTCGCCGGGTCCCGACGGACCGGCCGGCCCCGGGGCGCTGCCGGGATCCGGCGGCTGACCCCGGCCGGCGGGGCTGACGGAGCCGATCCGCTCCCCTTGGGCACAAACGCTCGACGCAAGCTCATCCGACCTGCGACGATGCCGCCATGACGCAGATCATCAAGGGGGGCAATCTGCCCATGTCCGGCGAGCCCGTACGGGTCGCCGTGGTCCGTGGCGCGGCCGGGCCCGGTGTGCCCGAACTCGACCCGGCGGCGCTGCTGCTGGACGACAGCGGCAAGGTGCGGGGGCGGAGCGACCTGATCTTCTACAACCAGCGTTCGCACGCCTCCGGCGCCGTACAGCTCCTGGGCAACGCCCAGGGCGAGGACGGGCGGACGGCGGACTGGCTGGAGATCGACCCGGGCCGGGTCGAGCCGGAGGTGGAGCGGATCCTCATCGCGGCCTCCGCCGAGGGCGGAACGTTCGGGGACGTACCGGGGCTGTACTTGGAGGCGGTCAGCACGGTGACGGGTGAGCGCCTGGTGGTGTACTCGGTCGACGAGGACGACGCGACGACCGAAACCGCGTACGTGCTGGGCGAGTTCTACCGCCGGGACGGGGGCTGGAAGTTCCGCGCGGTCGGACAGGGTTACGACTCCGGGCTGCCGGGGCTGGCCACGGACTACGGGTTCACGGTGGAGGAGGACGAGCCGGAGGCCGAGGCGACCGCCGCGCCGCCGCCCGCGCCACGGCTGCCCGAGGCTCCCCCGCCCGCCCCGCCCCTTCCGGCGGCGGCAACTCCGGTTCCGCAGGCGCCGGTTCCCTCGGAGGCCGTGCCGGCCGTCGCGGCATCCACGGCCGCACCCGCCCCGGCGTACCCCGTGCCCGCCGGCACTCCCGTCTCCAAGTCCGGCGCTCCCCTGCTGGGTACCGTCACCACGCGGCTCAACAGCCTCCCGACCGACTTCGGCCCGGACTTCCCCGTCTTCTCCCAGGAGGGCAAGGGGAATGACATCGTCCGGGTGGAGGTTCCCATGCCGGCCGGGTTCGCCGTGGTCGACGTGGTCAGGGTGGGGGAAAGCCTCCTCGAGGTCGCGGCGCTGGACCACCGCAACAACGAGCGGTCCCCGGCCGTCGTCCAGAGCTGGGCGGATGAGTTCAGCGGGCGCGGGATCGTCGACCACGACGGGAACGGCGTGCTGCGGCTGCGCGTGAAGGCGCGGGGCGAGTGGAAGATCACCGTGAGTCCGGTCTCGGTGCTACGAGAGGTCTCGGAGCACGTCGAGGGGGCCGGTCCGGACGTCCTGGCGTACGCCGGTCCGGCCGTCGACCTCGCCGTCAGGCACCGCAACCGCAAGGACGACGCCTGGTTCCAGCTCGAGGCCATCAGGCGCAGCGGCTCGCGGCTCCACCTGTACAGCGGGTACAAGTCGGCGCGGAGCACGGTCGCGCTGAAGCGGGGGGCGCGCCTGCTGGTCATCACCTGCGACTGCCCCTGGACCGTCACCCCCCGCGAGGTCACCCCCCAAGCCGACCGGATCGAGGGCGAGGTACCCCCCTTCTGGAGGCGCCTGCGCTAGGTCGCCTGCGCGGTCAGGTCGTCGCTGAGCAGGGCGACGGCCGGCTGTCGGCCGCGGCGCCGGATCAGGCGTGCGGGCCCACGGTGACGGTGCCGACCGTCAGGTCCGCGACCCCCTCCAGGATGACGGCCGTACGTTCCGCCTCGTGTTCCAGGGCCCGGTGATGGGCCGCGGCCAGCGGGGCGAGGGGCTCCACCGTGATCACGATGCGGCGGCCCGCACGGCGCTGGTGCCAGACGCCCGCGACGGTGCCGTCGATCAGCAGGACGGGATAGTTGCCCGCCTGCCCGCCGGCCAGGGCGCGGCCGGCCGCGGGGCCGGGGAAGAGCAGTTCGCGGGGGCGGGTGGCGATGACGTAGCCGTCGAAGTACGGCAGCAGGCGCACACCCCGGGCCGGCTCGTCGGGGAAGGCGGTGTCGCCCGGGACGACGTACGCGGGCCCGGCCCGACCCACCGGGAAGGAAACCTCCTCGATCCGGCCCCCGGCGGCGAGCGAGGCGAACAGCTCCGCGGCCCAGGCCCGGGGTGCGGCCAGCCAGAGCGCGAAGTCCTGGGCGCCGACCGGACCGTAGGCGTGCAGGTAGCGGTCCACGAGCCGGGCCAGGGACTCGTCGGCGTCCTGCGGTACGCAGCCGGGGTTGGTGTAGGTCACCTTGCGACCCCGGTCGGCGCCGAAGGCCAGCACCCCTCGGTGCGCGGCGGTGTGCGTCACCTGGCGCCAGCGCGGCCACAGGGTCTGGAAGGCGGGCATCACCGGGTCCCCGGCCCAGGGGCCGGCGCGCCGTACGACGGCCTCGGTCAGTTCGTCCACGGTCAGTTCCGTGCCCGTGAGCGCGTCGGCGATCGCGGCCAGGACCTCTTCGGTCTGCGCGGGGGTCATGCGCACGTCGGGGGCGAAGGGGCCGGGGCCGGCGGGGAGGGCGGACAGGGCTCCGGTCCACCAGGACAGGTCGGCGGCGGGCAGGAGGTGGACGGTGCCGCGCGGGCCGAAGGTCCTGACCAGGGTGTGGTCGCCGGTCACCGCGTGGCGCACGTTCGCGCGCGTGGCGCCCTCGGTGCGCAGCGCGAGGGAGACCTCGGCGGCCGAGGCCACTTGGGCGTGCGCGCCGAGCATGCGGGCCGCGACCTCGGCCGGCCCGGTGCCCGCGGGGGCGGGGGTGGTGAGCCACTGGCGGCTCATCCGGCGGGCGGTGGCGGCGGGCCAGGACACGGTGGTCGGCGTCATGGGGCCACCGTAGGGCCCGGGCGCCCGGGGAGGGGGAACTGAGCGGATCAGAGGCGGTGGACCGGCGCCGAGGTCTGCGTCCAGTGCCAGTTGACGGGCCCCCATTCCTTCTTCAGGGCGGCGCGCTGCCGGCCGTACGCGTGCAGTGCCTCCTCGACGGCGGCCGGGAGCTCGCCGAGGTCCTCGGGGGCGGGGACGCGCAGGATCAGGTGTTGCTTCGTGTGGACCAGCAGCAGGTCGCCGTCGGCGGAGCAGGAGCGGAGGGTGAAGTGGGTCAGCGGCTTGAAGGCCTTGGTCGCGGTGTCCAGCTTGGCGCGCAGGACCCCGCTGCGGTTCCAGGCGTACAGGCCGTAGCGGTTGAGGTGGAAGGCGTGTCCCCGGTGCGGGTCGGCGGCCACGTCGAAGTAGAAACCGGTGAAGGGCGAGTCGCGCCACGCGTGCATGCCGTGGAGGCGGCCGGTCATCTTCCCCTGGTCGTCGACGAGGGCGAAGACGAAGGGCTGGCCCCGGCTGCCGCCGCGGAAGGTCTTGGCGTAGAAGGGGACGACGAACAGGTCGTCGGCCAGGGGCACGGGCCGGCCGAGGTGCGAGTGGTCCCAGCCCGACAGACGGTCCTCGCCGGCCGTGGTCTCGGTGAGCGCGGGGCGGGGCCGGTTCGTGCGGCCGAGGGGGGCGGAGGCGTGGGTGACGTGCGCCTGGAGATCGGCGTCACTGTGGCGGGCCGGTTCGGGGTCGAGCGAGGCGAGTGCCCTGATCTGCGGCTTCGACTCGGCCGTCAGGCTGCCGTCGGCCAGGCCGACGATGTTGGTGAGGGTGTTGCCGTACCTCCAGACGCCGTACTCGGCGACGGTGCACAGCAGGCGGCCCGAAGGCGTGACGCTGATGGAGCTGGCGAAGGGGTCGCCCGGCGTGAACTCCTTGAACGGGCGCCGGTCCCCCGAGTCGTAGACGGCCAGGACCCGGCTCAGGTCCGGGGCGACGAGGGTGGTGTTGTTCGGGCCGGCGCTCACGGCGAGTGTGCCGTCGGGCAGCACGCACAGGTTGATCTCGCCGCCGTCGGCCACGGCCGAATCCGAGTTCTTCCTGCCGCCCGTGGGGAAGAGGGCGCTCGCCAGGACCTCGCCGGACGCGGAGTACCGGGTGATGATCCGGTACCCGAAGTTGGCCGTCCCCGGGTCCTGTTCGTCGTCGGCGATCCCGTAGGTGTGGCGGTACACGCTGTACAGCGCGTACACCTCGCCGCTCGGTGCGCCGGCGACGTCGACGGCGTGGACGCCCCAGCCCTTGGAGTAGAGCACGGTCATATCGATGCGGTGGTGGTCCACCAGGGTGCCCGGCAGGGCCAGCGGAAGAATCTGGATCATGCGTTTCATCCTCGGGCATGGCACTGACACTCGACCGGCCGGGCCGGGCCGGGGCCGTCGCGGCCGCCGTCGCGGTCACGGTCGCCGAGGACCGCCTAGGGCTGTGGCCCGTTCGCCGCCGGTCCGGTCGACGAGGATGCGGGCCGTAGGCCCTCCCTCGACCGGGCCCGGTCGCGAAGCCACGCGCCGGCGCCGACCAGCACGGCTGCCCCGGCTCCGTAGAGGGGCAGCCACAGGGTCGTGGTGGCTGACAGGCAGTCGGCGACGGCCTCCCCGCTCTGCTTCACCTGCGCGTACGCCAGGGCGGCCCTGTCCCGGTCCGCCAGGTCTCCCAGCGCGGCCCTCGTCCGGACGGCCTCGTACCTGCCCAGTTCCTGGCAGCCGCTCCGCGTGCCGGACATGGGGAACAGCCAGTCCCAGCGCTGCAGCATGGGGGCGAGTGTGATCGCGACGCACAGGCCGACGACCAGCGCATAGGCGACCAGACTGCGCATGTACGGCGTTCGGATGCCGGGCGTCCACGCCGGCCGCCCCTGAAAGGCGAAGATCACCGCGAACAGCGTCACCCCGATGAAGGTGGCGAACCACTGCCAGGAGCCCTGCGCCAGTGCGAACGTCAGCACGGCGGCGAGCCCGACGCCGACGACCCCGGCCTGACCCGCGGCGTCATGGCCCGGCGCGTCGGACGCCGGCCTTCGTCCCGCTCGAGCGCTCGGGTCGTTCACGGGCCCCTCCTGCAGGTCGGAGGCCCCAGCATCCTCCACCCGGCGCCACACGCCCGGGCACCGTGCCGGACGGGCCCGGGACGGCGCCCGTATGGCGGACCCCGCCGCCGGGGTCCCCTGCCACGTCGGCGATCGGCGGCGGAGAGCGGTCCCTTCGCCCGATGCGGGAGCGTGCGCGCGGCCGGATGCCGCTGTGCTGACAGCACAGCGGCATCCGGCCGGGGTGGGGTGCAGGGGTGGCTCAGTGGGTGCGGCGGTAGTGGTGTGCGGTGGCGGCGATCCAGAGCATCGCGGTGACGGCGCCGACGGCCAGGGTGAGGGTGCCGGCCTTGCCGCCGGTCATCGCCCAGCCGTTGCCGAGGAGGAGGGCGGTGCCGGCCACGCGGGAGGCGAGGGCGCGGCCTCGGTCGCCGGCCCGGCCGAAGTGGCGGCCGAGGACGTAGCAGGCGGCGATCAGTGAGGTGAAGGTGAGGGACCCGGCAGCGAAGTGGGCGTAGCTGTGCCAGGTGAGGGTGGCCGGTGCGCCGTAGGGGGTGCCTGCGGGGAAGCCGTCGGCCGGGTCCATGACGAACAGTCCCGCGGCGATCATGCCGATGCCGGCGATCCGTACGAGCCGTGGCGCCCAGGTACCTCCGGGGGTTGCGTGCAGGGCCTTGCGCAGGCCGGTCGCGCCGATGGCGAGCAGGGCTCCGGCGATCAGGAAGTTGGCGATCTGGAGCCAGCCGAGGGAGCCGTTGCTGAGCGCGCTCAGGGGGTGGCGGGTGATGTGGAAGCCTTCGCGGGCCGCGGCCTGGGTCAGGGAGACGACCGCCCACAGCGGGGGTCCGACGACGGCGCAGGTGAGCAGGGAGCGGGTGGCGGCGGCCCGGGTGCCAGTGGCGGCGGGGGAAGCGGTGGCGGCGGCGGGGGTCTGGGTGGTCATCGTGTGCCTCTCGGGTTCGTCGTGTCCGGCTCTGCTCTCGTTGGTACGTCGATCCGCGGATGTGACAGGGAATGGTGGGCGTTCCCTGTCACATGGGTCTGTTCGACGTACAGGTGCAAGCACGGAGACCGCACGACGAGACGAGGGACTTCCCATGCGCTACCTGATGACGACCAAGCCTTCCGACACCGCCCCCGACGAGAAGCTGTTCGCCGAGATGGGCCGGTTCGTCGAGGAGTTGACGGCGGCCGGTGTGCTGCTGGCCACCGGTGGTCTGGAGCCGGGCGGCGTCCGGGTGACCTCCTCCGGCGAGGAGATCACGGTGACCGACGGGCCGTTCGCCGAGGCCAAGGAGGCCGTCGCCGGCTTCGCGCTGATCGAGGTGCGTTCCCAGGAGGAGGCGATCGAGCTGGCCCGCCGCTTCCGCAGGATCGTCGGTGACGGCGAGAGCGTGGTCCAGCAGGTCTTCGGTCCCTGACCGGAACGGTGGCGGGCGCTTGCCCCGGCTTGCGAGCGGGCCGGGGCGGGTGCTGTCATCGTGCCTGTGCTGGGTACTCATCGCGCCGTCGACGCGGTCTGGAAGCTGGAGTCGGCCAAGATCATCGCCGCGCTCACGCGCATGGTGCACGACGTCGGCCTCGCCGAGGAACTGGCCCAGGACGCGCTGGTCGCCGCGCTCGAACAGTGGCCCGCCACGGGTGTCCCGGACAACCCCGGCGCGTGGCTGACGACCACCGCCAAGAGACGGGCCGTCGATCACATACGGCGCTCCGAGCGGCTGACGCGCAAGCAGGAGCAGCTCGCCCACGAGCTGGACCAGCAGTCGGCGCGGCCCGCGGACGTCCCGCAGGCGGATCCCGAACAGGACGACGTCCTGCGGCTGATGCTCATCTCCTGCCACCCGGTGCTGGCGACCGAGGACCGGGCGGCGCTCACTCTGCGGCTGCTCGGCGGTCTGACGGCCGAGGAGATCGCGCGGGCCTTCCTCGCCACGCCGGCGGCGATCACCCAGCGCATCGCCGCGGCCAAGCGGACGCTGGCCGAACAGCGCGTGCCCTTCGACCTGCCGGAGGGGGCGGAGCTGGCCGCGCGCCTCTCGTCGGTGCGGGAGGTCATCTACCTGATCTTCAACGAGGGTTACTCGGCGACCTCGGGCGACGATCTGATGCGGCCCGGGCTCTGCCTGGAGGCGCTTCGGCTGGGCCGGCTGCTGGCCGAGCTGGCGCCGCAGGAGGCCGAGGTGCACGCCCTGGTCGCGCTGATGGAGATCCAGGCCTCGCGGGCGGCCGCGCGCACCGGGCCGTCGGGCGAGCCCGTCCAGCTGCACGAGCAGAACCGCGGCCGCTGGGACCAGTTGCTGATCCGCCGCGGGTTCACCGCGATGCTGCGTGCACGGGAGGCCGGCGGCCCGCCCGGCCCGTACCTGCTGCAGGCGGCGATCGCCGTGTGCCATGCGCAGGCGCGGACCGCCGAGGACACCGACTGGGCCCAGATCGCCTCCCTGTACGCGGGGTTGGCGCAGCTGCTGCCGACGCCGATCGTCCAGCTCAACCGGGCGGTGGCGGTCGGGATGGCGTACGGGCCGCAGGCGGGCCTCGAGCTGGTCGACTCCCTGACCACCGATCCGGCGCTGCGCGACTACCACCTCCTTCCCAGCGTCAGGGGTGACCTGCTGGCCCGCCTCGGGCGGCACCAGGAGGCGCGGCTGGAGTTCCACCGGGCGGCCTCGCTCACCCGGAACGCCGCCGAGCGTGCCTTCCTGCGCCGTCGCGGGGACGCGATCGCCGCCGCGGGCCCGTCCGGGCCCACGCTCGGGCAGGCCGCCCAGGCGTTCCTGGCCCGGGAGGAACTGAACGCCGCCACGGTCCGCTCGTACGGGCAGACCCTGCGCCGCCTGTGCCTGGCCCTCGGCGACCGGCGGCCGCTGGCCTCCCTGACGGCGGGCCAGGTGGCACAGGTGTGCGCGACCGCCTGGGGCGGGGCTGCGCCCGCCACGTGGAACCGGCACCGGGCGGCCGTCCGTTCCTTCAGCGCCTGGGCCTCCCTGGGCGACCTCTCGGCAGGGCTGGAACGTCGTACGGAGTCCCGTTCCGGGTCGCAGGCGCTGGGGTCCGCGCAGCTCGACGCGCTGTGGAACCACCCCGGTCTGCCCCTGCGGGAACGGACGCTGTGGCGGCTGCTGCACGAGTCGGCGGCCGGGGTGAAGGCCGTCCTGTCACTGAACGTCGAGGACCTGGACCTGGAGGACCGCCGGGCCCGCGCGGGCCGCAGCTGGGTGAGCTGGCGCTCCGGGACCGCCCGGCTGCTGCCCGAGCTGCTGGCCGGCCGGACCCGGGGCCCGGTGTTCCTCTCCGACCGGCGGCCCGGCCCGGCCCGCACGCCCGCGCCGGCCGATCTGTGCCCGGACACGGGCCGCCGTCGGCTGTCCTACGAACGGGCCGAGCACCTGTTCAAGACGGCCACCCGGTCCCTGGACCCGGCCCACGACGGCTACACCCTCCGCCAGCTCAAGGTCCGCCCCGGACCGGCTGCGTCCCGGTAGCGCGCCCGTTCCCCTCAGAAGAGCAGCAGGTCGTAGACGTTCCAGCCGTTGCCGATCTTGACCGGGGAGGCGTAGGAGCCGGCCCCGGTGCCCGTGTGGAGCCACAGGTCACCGTCGGCGTCGCGGGCGATCAGGTCCTGTCGGCCGTCTCCGGAGAAGTCCCCTGGTGCGAGGAGGAGGTCGTACGGGGACCAGCCGGTGGCCGCCCGGACGCGGGCGGTCCCGCCCTGCCGGCACCACCGGCACCAGGTGGCGCCGCTTGGCGTCATCTGGTGCCACTCGGCGCCACATGGCGCCACCGAAGGCGCACGAGCCCGCATGGCGCCACCTGCACCCAGGTAGGCGCCAGGGTATTTTCGCAGGTCAGAGCGGCGTCACCAGAAGGCGGCCCAGAAATCTCGCCGCGCGGCTTGCGCATGGCGCCATTGTGGCGCCATCATGGCGCTATGGACCTCACGCCGTATGTCGACACCCTCCGCCGCGAGCTCGCGGTGGCCGCCGAAGCCGGCGGTGACGAAGCCCGCGCGCTGGCCGAGAGGCTCACCGCTCCCCTGGAGTCGGCGACCCGGCTGACCATGCTCAACGTGCTCTCCGCCGCGATGGACGAGATCACCCGCGAGCTCGCCCCCGGCTCGGTCGACGTACGGCTGCGTGGGATCGACCCCGACTTCGTGGTGACGCTGCCGCCCACCGACGGCCCCGCGGAGGCGCCCCCCGCGCCCCTGGAACCGTTCACGGCGCAGGCGCCCGCCGAAAGCGACGAGGGGGGCACCGCCCGCGTCAATCTGCGACTGCCGGCCCACCTCAAGGCACGCGCCGAGGAGGCCGCGAGCCGCGAGGGCCTGTCCGTCAACGCCTGGCTGGTGCGGGCCGTCTCCGCCGCGGTCGACGGCGGCACCCGGCCGCGGCCGACGGAGAAGACCAGGACCGTCGGACAGAGCTTCACGGGCTGGGTGCGCTAGTGCTGTGACCGGAAAGGTTCACCGTGTCACGGCGCCCGGCACGGCACCTCGCGGCGTTGTCGGACCACCCGAGTACGTCCAGTACAAGCGGCGGCCCTCCGCCTTGCGAGGTACCGCACCGGACACCGCGACCCGGCAAACCTTTCCGGCCACAGCACTAGACGGCCTGGCCGCGCCCGCGCCCTTCTCCCGCACCACTTCACCCACACGACACCACACGACGTCCCACCAGCGGGGACGCCGCGAAGAGCCAAGAGGACGGGACAGCCATGCCTTCTTTCGACACTCCCGAACCGATCTCGGTCACCGCGCACGTGGAGGCCGGTTCCCTCCAGTTCACCGCCGGCGACCGCCTCGACACCGTCGTCGAGGTGCGGCCCCGCGACCCGAAGAAGGACAAGGACGTACGGGCGGCCGAGCAGACCGAGGTCACGTACGCGAGCGGCGTGCTGACGGTCAGGACGCCCAAGTCCAATCTGCTCGGCCTCGGCCGTACCGGCGTCGTCGACGTGACCGTCGAACTGCCCACCGCCTCGCGCGTCGACACGACCGGCGCCTGGACCCAGGTGCTCGGCGAGGGCCGGCTCGGCGAGGTCCACGTGAAGACCTCGTCCGGCGACGTACGCCTCGACACGACCGGCCCGCTGAGGCTGACCGCGTCGCACGGCTCGATCACCGTGGACCGGGTCGAGGGCCCGGCGGAGATCACCACCAGCTCCGGCAGCGTGCGCGTCGGCCTCGTCGACGGACCCGCCGTCCTGAAGAACTCGCACGGCTCCACGACCGTCGGCGCCGCGACGGGCGAGCTGCGGGTGAGCGGCGCCAACGGCGACATCGAGATCCGGCGCGCCGAGGACTCGGTCACCGCCACCACCGCCCACGGCACCCTGCGGGTGGGCGAAGTGGCCCGTGGAACCGTCCAGTTGGAGACCTCCTACGGCGCCATCGAGGTCGGCGTCCGCGAGGGAACGGCCGCCTGGCTCGACGTCAGTTCCGGTTCCGGCCAGGTGCGCAACGCGCTCACCGCGTCCGAGAGCCCGGAGGCGTCCGAGGACACCGTCAAGATCCGCGCCCGCACCCGGCACGGCAACATCGACGTCCGCCGCGCCAAGGCCTGACACCGAAACGACCAGCATCCCCCCACCCACTCCCCCGACCCACCTCAGCCTTCGAACGGAGGGCCTCATGCCTTCTTTTGTCATGCCCACATCCAGGCAGCAGGGTGACGGTGACGGCCGCCCCTCGCCGGCCGCCGTCTCCGCCGTCGGTCTGCGCAAGTCGTACGGCGCCAAGACCGTCCTCGACGGCATCGACCTGTACATCCCGGCCGGGTCCGTCTTCGCGCTGCTCGGACCGAACGGCGCCGGCAAGACCACCGCCGTGAAGATCCTGTCCACCCTCATCGCCGCCGACGGCGGCCAGGCCCAGGTCGCTGGCCACGACCTCACCACCGACCCGCAGGCCGTGCGCGCCGCGATCGGCGTCACCGGACAGTTCTCCGCCGTCGACGGACTGATCACCGGCGAGGAGAACATGCTCCTCATGGCGGACCTGCACCACCTGTCCAAGCGCGAGGGCCGGCGGGTCGCCGCCGAGCTGCTGGAACGGTTCGACCTAGTCGAGGCGGCGAGGAAGCCCGCCTCCACCTACTCCGGCGGCATGAAGCGCCGCCTGGACATCGCCATGACCCTGGTCGGCAACCCGCGGATCATCTTCCTCGACGAGCCGACCACCGGCCTCGACCCGCGCTCCCGCCACAACATGTGGCAGATCATCCGCGAGCTGGTCACCGGCGGCGTCACCGTCTTCCTCACCACCCAGTACCTGGAGGAGGCCGACGAACTCGCCGACCGCATCGCCGTGCTCAACGACGGCAGGATCGCCGCCCAGGGCACCGCCGAGGAGCTCAAGCGGCTCATCCCCGGCGGGCACGTACGCCTGCGCTTCGCCGACCCGGCCGCCTACCGGTCCGCCGCCCGGGCCCTGCGCGACGTCACCCGGGACGACGAGGCGCTGGCCCTGCAGATCCCCAGCGACGGCAGCCAGCGCGAGCTGCGCGCCGTCCTCGACCGGCTGGACTCGGCCGGCATCGAGGCGGACGAGCTGACCGTGCACACCCCCGACCTCGACGACGTGTTCTTCGCCCTGACCGGCGGCGCCGGTGTCCCCGACCAGCCCAAGGAGAATGTCCGATGAGCTCCCTGTCCCTCGCCGTGCGCGACTCGTCCACGATGCTGCGCCGCAACCTCCTGCACGCCCGGCGCTACCCGTCCCTCACCCTGAACCTGCTGCTCACGCCGGTGATGCTGCTGCTGCTCTTCGTCTACATCCTCGGCGACACGATGAGCGCCGGCATCGGCGGCGGCGTCCCGGACCGCTCCGCGTACATCGCGTACGTCGTCCCGGGCCTGCTGCTGATGACCATCGGCAGCACCGTCGTCGGTACCGCGGTGTCCGTCTCCAACGACATGACCGAGGGCGTCATCGCCCGCTTCCGCACGATGGCGATCCACCGCCCTTCGGTGCTCGTGGGGCACGTGGTCGGCAGTGTGCTGCAGTCGGTCATGAGCGTGGCCCTCGTGGGCGCCGTCGCCGTGGCCATCGGCTTCCGGTCCACGGACGCCACGGCCCTGGAGTGGCTGGCGGCGTTCGGGCTGCTCGTGCTCTTCGCCCTGGCGCTCACCTGGATCGCGGTCGGCATGGGCCTGGTCAGCCCGAACGCCGAGGCCGCCAGCAACACCGCGATGCCGCTGATCCTGCTGCCGCTCCTCTCCAGCGCCTTCACCCCGGTCCACTCGATGCCCGGCTGGTTCCAGCCGATCGCCGAGTACCAGCCGTTCACCCCGGCCATCGAGACCCTGCGCGGACTGCTGCTCGGCAGCGAGATCGGCCACAACGGGTGGCTCGCCGTCGGCTGGTGCGTGGGCCTCACCGTGCTCGGCTACTTCTGGTCGACCTCGAGGTTCGACCGCGACCCGAAGTAGGCGCGCCGCGCGCCGGCGGTCACCCGGTCCTGGTGGGGATCAGGTCGAAGTGGTCCCGCTGGTACTGGAAGAGCAGGCAGTCCTCCCCCTTCTCGCAGCCGCTCAGGTGCGGCCGGTCGGCCGGGAGGCTGTAGTAGGAGCCGGCGGGGTACCGGACGCGCTTCCCGTCGAACTCCGCGTAGAAGGTGCCCTTGAGCACCACCGTGGGAAGTTCCTGCTTGTGGTGGTGCTCCGGGTTGTCCTTTCCCGCGGGGAAGGACACGAACGCCTCGTAGTCACCGCTTCCGGCGAGGTCGCCCCGCACGTTCGCGTACTTCACCCCTCCGGTGTCCGGCAGTTCCTTCCAGGTGCGGCCGGGCTCGGGGAAGGAGAGGAACTCGGACCGGGCCTGCTTTCCCGGGCCGGGGGTCCCGGTCGCTGCCGGGGCCGCGGTCGGGGAGGCCGACGTGGCGGTGGCCTTTCCGGCCTTCGTCCCGGCCCCGGACGAGCAGGAAGCCAACAAGACGACCGAAATGGTGGCGGCCGCCACCGCGGATATCGTCCGGGCCTTGCCGTGCATGATGTCTCCTTCTGCTTCTGTCGTGCGGTTCGCCAGGGCACACTCCGCACGGGCAGGAGCGGAATTCGGCTCCCCCTGCGGAGTGCGCCGGTCACGTCCCAGATCCTTCCGCTCGCGTCGGCCGGCGGCCATGACGACTTGGCGGCAGATCCGGACACGGGAGCCATCCGGCCCGCTCGGCGGGCGTCGCGGGTCACGGCCAGCTCGTGGATGTCGTGGCCCCAGGTCAGCTCGAAGCCGGTGTCCAAGGACACCGGCTCGACGGTGACGGTGCGCAGTAGCTGCGCGAGATCCTGGTGCCGCGGGCCAACGCGGGGCGCGACCTCGTACGCGCCTTCCCGGCCGCACACGGCGTCCGTGACACCGACGCCCGCACCCACAGCCTGCTGGCCTGCGTGGAGGGCCTGGTCGCCGCAGCCCTGCGCTGACGCCGACACCGCGCCTCCCGGACACACAGCCGCCCCCTGGCCGACGCTTCGGGGCGCGACGGACTCAGGGGGCGGGGTGGCGGGGTGGGGCGCTCAGACCAGTTCGGGCTGCGATTCGCGTCGCGGTTCCGGCAGGTGCACCTGTACGGGCTTGCGGTCCCACCGCTTGGCGGTGCGTGCGTAGCCGTAGATCACCGAGGCCGTCGCGAGGACGAGCAGCGGCCCGAACACCCACGGATAGTGGGCCATCTCCACCGACAGATAGCGGTACGACAGCAGGAGCGCGGTGAAGACGGCGGCGCCGTAGCAGGCCAGCCGGATTCCCGACCGGTCCCAGCCGTAGTCGATCGCGCGCAGCGCCGTCTCGATGGTGAGCGTGAACACCACACCGGCGAGGATGTCCGCGCCGTAGTGGTAGCCGAAGCCGAGCGTCGCGCCGAGCGTGGCGATCAGCCAGAACGCCCCGGCGAACCGCAGGGCCAGCGGCCCCTTGCGGGAATGGATGAAGATCGCGGTGGCCCACGCCGTGTGCAGGCTGGGCATGCAATTGCGCGGGGTGACCTCGTCGAAGGGCATCGCGAGCGGCGTACCGACCGGCGGCGGCGTGTCGGGCCACAGGTTGGCGACGGCCCACTGGCCCCCGTCCGCGCCGTAGGCGAAGATCGGCCCGACCACGGGGAAGATCATGTAGATCGCGGGCCCGAGCAGGCCGATGACGAGGAACGTACGCACCAGGTGGTGGCGGGGGAAGCGGCGCTCGGCGGCCACGTGGCGCAGTTGGTAGAGCGCGACGGCGACCGCGGCCACCGCCAGCTGGATGTAGACCCACTCGAGCACGTGGGCGCCGACCGTGCCGGTGGCCTCGACGATCCGGCCCACCAGCCACGACGGGTTGCCCAGGGCGTGATCGGCGGTCGCCACGTACTGGTCGAGCACCGTCGGCCGGGTCTTCGAGGTGATCAGCAGCCAGGTGTAGCCGGTCTTGCGGCCGGTCACCAGTAGCAGGGCCAGTCCGACGCCCTGCAGCAGCAGGACGCGTTCCCGGCCGGTACGGCGCGTGACGGCGATCACGGCGCACGCCACCGTCACCCACAGCGCGCCGTTGCCGAACATCATCTCGGCGCCGACGGCGCGGCGCACGAGCCAGAAGACGACGTCGATGCCGACCGCCGCGCCGACCGCGATGAACCGCTGCCGCCAGGTGAGGACCACCATCATCAGGGCCATGCTGACGTAGAGCACCGTCCCCGATTTGGGGGCGAATATCAGCTCGCGCGCCTGATTGGTGAGGGGTCCCAGCTCACCGTAGTGGCGTGCGGCGATCTCCAGCGCGATGAAGAATCCGAGCGTCACCACACTCACGACGCCCCACAGCAGAACGCGTGGTCGTCGCCATGCGGCGAAGCCGGCTCCGCCGCCTATTCGCGAAATCACTCGCGCTACCGTAGATGTCAATTTTCAGCCGCTTTATCATATGTCAACGTCGTCGTCGTGAACTCGAACATGTTAACGGAACGAACAGCTTTCGCAGATCACGGGTACGCCGGATTTCCGCTGAGCGGGAGGACCTCGTCATCGCCCCCGGAGCGGTACGGCTTCCGCACCGAGCTCACCGGCAAGGAGGTCGAGACCGGTCGGCAGGTCCGGACCACGGCGCTGCTCGACCCGCCGGTCTCCTTCGTCGCCAACCTCAACCCACCGCTGGAAATGCTGCGCTGCCGCGCCTGACCACCCAGTCGGCGACGTGACAGTGGCAGGGAGCGGTGCGGCCGGGCGTTGGTAGCGTCGGGGCGTGTCGTGCCGGCCGGTGCGGCACGCGGCCCGATCGAAAGAGCGCTCCTGATGCCTTCGACCCCGACGATCCGCAGGGCTGTGATCCCCGCCGCCGGACTCGGCTCACGGCTCCTGCCGCTGACCAAGGCCACGCCGAAGGAGATGCTGCCGGTCGGCGACCGGCCCGTGATCGAACACACCGTCCGCGAGCTCGTCGCGTCCGGGATCACCGACATCACCATCGTCGTCTCCGGCGGCAAGTCCCTCATCCAGGACCACTTCCGCCCCAACCCGGCCCTCGTCGAGCAGTTGCGCGCCGACGGCAAGGAGGCGTACGCGGACGCGGTGGAGGAGGTCGGTGACCTGTCCCGGCGGGGCCACATCACCTACCTCGACCAGCACGGCCCGTACGGCAACGGCACCCCCGTCCTGAACGCCGCCCGTGCCTTCGGCGACGAACCGGTCCTCGTGCTGTGGCCGGACGACGTCTTCGTCGCCGAGGTGCCCCGCGCCCAGCAGCTCATCCACGCGTACGAGAGCACGAACTGCCCGGTGCTGGCCCTGCTGCCGATGGAGCCGGCCGACTCCCAGCGCTACGGCGTACCCGTCGTCAAGGAAGACCTCGGCGACGGCCTGCTGCGCATCACCGGTCTGGTCGAGAAGCCCGACCCGGCCGACGCGCCGTCCTCGTACGCCGCGATCGGCGGCTACGTCATCACCCCCGCCGTCGTCGACGAACTCCGCGAGCAGACCCGCCGCTGGTACGAGCACCGCCGGGGCGAGATCTATCTCACCGACGCCATCAACGCCTACGCCGCCACCCGCGCCGTGTACGGGCAGGTCATCTCCGGACGCTGGTACGACACCGGCAACCCCGCCGACTACCTGGTCGCCCAGATGGCCACCGCCCTGGCCCACCCCGAGTACGGGCCGCTCCTGCGCAGGCTCGCCCTCGAATCCGGCGGCGACGCGCACACCACCGGCACCGCCTGATCCGACGCCCCCGCCGGGGCGCCGGGCCGCCGCCACACCGGACGGCGTCCCGGCTCCTACAGGCTCCGCACGTACCACTGCTTCGCGGACCGGCCGTAGGGGGAGCACGGCTCAACTGGCTTTGGTAGCCGCCCCCGTGACGCCGGGTAGACCCCCCGCGCCCCCACCCGCGCGCACGCGGCATGATGGGGGCCGGCGGGGTCGACGGTGGGGGGCGGCGGGATGACGGTGGACGTGGTGGGGCCGGCGTGGGCGCGGGAGGGGCTGGGGCAGCGCAATCCGCGGTATCCGCTGGCCGTCGAGGGGCCCGTCATGCGGGCGGTGGAGCAGCTGGTGCCCGGCCTGTCCAGCCAGACGCGCTACGCCCGCTACTTCTCCCTCTACGCCGCCACAGCCGCCGAGGCCGAGCGGGGCGGGCTGGACGACGCCCGGTGCCGCGACCTGCTGCGCCGCGCCGAAGTCCTGCTGGCCGCCGTACAGATCGAGGCGGCCGAAGAGGCGGAGGGCAACGGCGCGGATCCCGCGGACGCCCTGTGGCCGCACGGGCACGACGGCGTACGTCCCCGCCTGTCGGAGGGCTCCCTGGCCCTCGGCGACGCGGCCGACCGGTACTCGCCCCGCCACTGGGGCTTCTGGGCCCAGTACGGCGGGCCGGCGCGCGTGCTCGGGCTGGTGGACCACGGCCGTGACGGGTTCCGGCCCGGCCGGCACGGCTGCCCCGACGGGGTCCGGGATCTGCTCGCGCCCCTGCTCGCGCTGGCCGCCACCGAGGCCCCCGACATCGGCCGGGCCGCGCTCGCCGGGGCCGGCCGGGCGGCGCTGGGCGAGAGCTGCCCGGTGGAGCGGGAGTGGCTGGTGTCGGTGCTGACGGCCACGGAGCAGGGGGTCCACGAGCCCCCGCGCTGGGGTCCGGCCGACCGCACCCGGCGCGCGACGCTCCGTACGCTCGGCCGTGCCGTGGACCTCCACGGCGGGGACTCCTGCGCCGAAGCGATGCGCTCCGCCGTGGTGTTCGGTCCGCGGCTCGCGGAGGATCCCGTACTCGCCTCGATCCGGGAGGCGGCCGGCTGGCGCGGGCTGCTGCTGCGCCACTACTCCGTCTCCGCCTGGCGCCGGCTTTGGGCGGACCTGGTCGGGCACGTGGGCGGGGAGGAGGGGGAGAGCGGCTCCGGCGACATGTCGGCGGCCGACCTGCGCGACTGGCTGGCCGACCAGGTCCCCGGCGGCACCGTCAGCAGCGAACTCGCGGCGCTCGGCCCCCTGACCTCGCGGGCCGGGCATCCCGAGCGGGTGGAGCCGGGGCTGCTGGAGGAGGAGCGGAGCCCCTGGCGGGACGTACGGCTGCTGCTGGCCGGCGGCCTGCGTTCGCGCGAGGGCGCGCTGGGCGGGGACGCGCGGGCCGTGTTCCTCGGTGGGCGTCCCGAGTTCCTGGACCCCCGGTGGGTGGAGGGCCTCGTCCGCGAGTACGGGGACCGTCCGGTGCGGGACCTGGCGGCCCGGCTGGTCGACGACATGCTCGCGCAGTCCCGCCGGGTCGCCCTGCGCAAGCTGCGGCCCGACCCGGCGACGGGGGGCCTGAAGATCTTCTCCCGGTTGCACATGCGCAACGACCGCTACTTCAAGAGCGACGACGAGAGCGACGCGGAGATCGGCACCCGCATCCCGCAGCTCCGTTCGTTCGCCGTACAGCTCGGCCTCTTCGCGGAGGGCCGGGGCTCGATCGCCCTGACCGACGCGGGCCGGCGGATCCTGGACCTGGAGGTGGCCGCGTGAACGGGCAGCAGGAGCCGTACGAGGAGCACCGCGACGGGCCGTACGTCCACACCTCCTACTCCTCCCCCGTCACCCTCCTGCGCGAGTGGATGGAGCGCACCGACAAGGCGCCGCTGCACGAGTTCCTGGTCCTGGGCTTCACCGTCGACCTCCCCTTCCTCGAAGCGGTGGCCGTCCCCATGGCCCGCAACCTCGGCGCCCGCGTCGGGATCCTGGGCGACGCCGGACACGGCCTCCACCAGGCCGTCGACGTACGCCAGGCCGGCCGCGGCTACCTGCACGGAGTCGCCAGCTGCGGCGGCGGCGCTTTCCATCCGAAGGTGGCGCTGCTGCTCGGCGAGCACGCCTGCCGCCTCGCGGTGGGCTCCGGCAACCCGACCCTGTCGGGATGGGGCGCGAACGACGAGCTGTGGACGGTCGTCGCCACCGAGGACGGGGCCTCGCACCCCGTGTTCGCGGACCTGGCGGACTGGCTCGAAGCCCTGCCCGGGAGCGTGGCCATGGCCCCGTGGTGGGGGGAGGACCTCGCCCGGATCGCCGGCCTCCTCGCCGACCGGTACCTGTCCGCGCCCGATCCGGCCCCCGACCCGTCCGGGACGCGCCTGGTGCACAACCTGACGCGCCCGCTCCTGGAGCAGCTGACCTGCGAGGGCCCGGTGGACGAACTGCGCCTGCACGCACCCTTCGTGGACCCCTCGGGCGAGACCCTGACGAGGCTCCTCGACCTCTTCTCCCCCGCGGACGTCACCCTCGGCCTGCAACGCCACTGGAGCAGCTACGACCCGGACGGTCTGGCCAAGGCCTTCGCCGGGCATCCCTCGGCCCGCGTCCGCGGACTGGAGGAGAACCGCGTCCGGCACGGCAAGCTGATCGAATGGCGCGTCGGCGACCGGTGGCACGCCCTCGTCGGCAGCCCCAACCTGACCCGGGCCGCACTCGGCCGGGCGACGGGCGACGCCACTGCTCACCCCGCCAACTGCGAGCTCGCCGTCCTGGCCTCCGGCACCCGACCGCTGCTCCCGGACGCCGGCCCGTCGCTCCCCCTCGGCTCCCTGACGCTCACCGCCGAGGGCCCCGGCCGCCGCCAGGACGTCCCGTCGCTGATCCTGCTGGGGGCGAGGGCCGACGAGCCGGTCGGCCTGGAGGTCGTCCTCGCCAGGCGGCCGGACGGCGTCGAGGTACAGGTCGAGCTCTCCCCCGACGGCTCGCCCGGCTCGTGGACCCCGGTCGCCACCCTGCCGCCGGGCGTCCTGCGCAAGCACCTGCCCGTGGGCGGGACGGAACCCGGCTCCGCCGTCCGCGTCAGCTGCACCCTCCCCGACGGCTCCTACGCCGAGTCCGCCGTCGCCTTCCTCTACAGCGCCGAGCACTGCGCGCCGCGCGGCACTGCGGACACGACGCCGAGGCTGAAATACGCGTACACGCCGCAGGAACTGTTCGGGGACCCGGCCGCCGCGCGCCGCTTCGAGAACGACCTGGTACGCCTCCAGGAGCTGACCGCCGAGAGCACGACGGCTCACGCCGCGACGGGTGCCGCGCCGCGGGCGCTGTCCGTACGGCACCCGGACGGCTGGGCCGCGTACCTCGCCGACTGCCGCAGGGCGCTCGGCACCGACCTGACCCAGCTGGCCTTCGGCACCCTCCACGTCGACCTTCCGGAACTTCCCGGGCCGCGGGCGGCGACGCCGTGGCGGATCTCGGAGATCACCGTCACGGCCGACGACGGGTACGAGAACGCGTACGAGGACGGGGGCGAGGAGGCGCCTCTGCCGGATCCGGAGGCAGCCGCCGAGTACGTCCTGTGCGTGCCGCCGGAGTCCCGCCCCTACCACCAGGCGTGGATACGCCGCCTCGTGCGCCGCCTCGCCGAGGACGCGCACACCACCCCTCAGCCGCGGTTCCCCGCCCCGGTGGGCCTGCTCGTCGCCCGCCTGCACCTCCAGCTGCTCGCCACCGGGCTGTGGGACGACGGCGACTACGGCTGGCGCGGGACGACCGCGGAGCTGGTGACCGCGCTGGCGGCGCCCGCCGACCCGGAAGGGGAACCGCCGGAGCTACGGCGCCGGGTGGACGCCGCCCTGGCCGTGCTGATGGCGCTGCTCAGCCTGCACGGGGACGTCGAGGGCGCCGATCCGGACCCGCTGTCCGCCGCGGCGTGGGCGCGCAGCCGCGTGGCGGTGGGGCGGGCGGAGGCCTCGGACGCCGAGGACCTGTTCCTGCCGGCCGGCGGGCAGTCGGGGCACGTCGCGACCCGGAGCGACCTGGAGACGCTGGCCGCGAGGGCCCGTACGGTCAGGGACCCGCGCGCCGAGGCGGTACGGGAACTCGCGGAGCTGGGGATGTCCGCCTCGTACGAGGACGGCATCTGGGAGGTCACCGGATCCTTCGGCAACGTCCAGGCCTCGGCGGCCAAGGCGGCCACCCTCCTGGCCGCGCGGCTGCCCGGCCCCGCCCTCGTCCGCGCGGCCAGCCGCGGCAAGTCCTGCTTCCTGGCCTGGAACTCCCCCGACCTGGTCCGCTTGACGGGCCGGATCTGGAACGGCTACCGCATCTCGCCCCCGGCGACCCCCGCGACCCGCTTCCACAGTGAGTCCCCCCGCCCGACGACCCGGGGAACGGAAGCGATCAGGACACTGGAACAGATCCTGGAAGCCACGGACCTGACCCTGCACGAGGTGTTCGTCCGCACGGCACCGTGACGTGGGAAGGCACGGCCGCCAGGGAGGTTCGCGGGGCGGCAACACGACTGCCCCGGACCGAGGACCGGGGCAGTTCGGGGCTTGTGCGGGCGGTACGGGGGCAGTTGGCGCGTTCGGCCGAACCACCCCCGTACTGACGCCCGGTGTCAGGCGCCGAGGTGGTGGAACTTGGCCCACTCGCGCTCGCCCTCGGCCGCACAGTTCGAGGTGTAGAGGGGGCCGACCGCCGCCGGGATGCCGGCGAACGACGAGCAGGTGGCCGCGAAGCCCGCGCGCCCGCCGGAGAAGGAGTCGATACCGACTCCGTCGTTGGCCAGCGCGGCTCCAGCGCCGCCCACCAGGATGCCCGCGGCCAGGACAGACGCCGTCAGGACAGAGCGCATGCGCATGACTACTCCCAAATATCGTTGGATGCCACGCCGGGGAAGGGGCGTGTCGACTGACTGAACATCACGGACAAGTCGCAGGAAACGGCCTGTCACTCCAATGGCCGGGAGGGGAAATGCACAGGGTGCCGCGGGTACGGGCGCGGGCCGGGGGAGGGCCGCGGGTCGGGTTCAGTAGGCGACCGTGAAGTGGCGTTCTCCGCCCGGGTTCTCCAGCTCGTCGACGGCGGCCGTCGCGAGGTCCTCCGCCGAGATGCGGGACGAGCCGTCCGCCGCCACGAGGAGGGTGGTGGTGCCGCGCCGGTACGTGCCGGTCCGGGTGCCGGGCTCCAGGAGCGCGGGCGGGCTCAGGTAGGACCAGTCGGCGGTGTGGGCGCGGCAGACGTCCAGTTGCGCGACGCTGGACGCGGCGATGGCGCGCCAGGCCGGAGGCACGTACCGGGGGTCGTCGAGCACGAGCCCGCCGGACGGGCTGTGCAGGGGTCCGGAGCCGCCGATGAACAGGGCGCGGGATCCGGCCGCGGCGGCGGCGTCGAGCAGGGCGCGGGTGGTCGTGGTGACGGTGGACTCCGAGCCGGGCGCGGGGCGGGTGGCTCCCACGACCGCGTCGGCAGCGCTGAACAGGCCGGTCATGCGGTCGACGTCGGTGGCGTCGCCGCGGACGGCCGTCACGTCCGCCGGCAGGGACTGCGGCCGTGCGCCGCGGAAGACGGCGGTGACGCCGTGTCCTCGGCGGAGGGCTTCGGTGATGATGCGGGAGCCGGCCATTCCGGCCGCTCCGACGACGGCGATCCTCATCGGGTGATCCGTTCTTCGATCGGGTGGGAGGTGGACTTCCGGGGGGACTTCGAAGGGGACTTGGGAGCGATCTGGCCCGCGGCGATCGCGGCGAGGCAGAGGGCGAAACCGGCCAGCTGGACCGGGCCCAGCGACTGCCCGAGCAGCACCGCGCCCAGCAGCGCTGCCACCATCGGCGACAGCAGGGTCAGGACCGCTACGGACGCGACGGGCAGCGTGGTGACGCCGCGGACCCACACGGTGTAGGCGAGCAGGCCGCCGACCAGGCCCAGCCAGAGGTAGCCGAGCCCGGAGCCCGCGTCGACGGCGGGCGGCGCGCCCTCGAACAGGAACGTCACCGGTACGAGGAACAGGCCGCCCGCGGTGAGCTGCCAGCCCGCGAAGGCCGTCGGTCCGACGCCGTCCGGGCGTCCCCAGCGCTTGGTGAGCGTCACTCCGAGCGCCATCGCGCCCGCGCCGCCGAGGCCGGCCAGGATTCCGGCCGCGTCGAGTGCGGCGTCGGGGCCGATGACGACCAGTGCGACCCCCGCGACACCGGCGGTCCCCCAGGCGAAGCTCCGTACCGTCGGGCTCTGGTGAAGAACCGTCACCGCCAGTACGGCCACGATCAGCGGCTGCGCGGCGCTCAGGGTGGCGGCCACCCCGCCGGGCAGCCGCTCGGCGGCGATGAACAACAGCGGGAAGAGCAGCCCGATGTTGAGCACGCCCAGCACCGCCGCCTTCCACCACCACGCTCCGCGGGGCAGCGTACGGGTGACCGCCAGTGCGATCAGGCCCGCGGGCAGGGCGCGCACGAGCCCCGCGAACAACGGGTGGCCCTGGGGCAGGAGTTCGGTGGTGACCACGTAGGTCGTCCCCCACACCATGGGCGCGAGCGCCGTGACTGCGGTGCTGGCGAGGTTCTTCATGGGATCCAGCTTCGGCGGCGGGGATCGATGAGTCCAACACATGTTTGTCACTGCATCCATCGTGATCCACGATGGATGGATGGAGCTTCAGCAGATGCGGTACGTCGTCGCCGTCGCCGAGACGAACAGCTTCACCCGGGCCGCCGAGCGGTGTCTCGTGGTGCAGTCGGCCCTCAGCCATCAGATCGCCCGCCTGGAACGGGAACTCGGCGCCCGGCTCTTCGAGCGCACGAGCCGCCGGGTGCGGTTGACCCCGGCCGGGGAGGCGTTCCTGCCGGCCGCCCGGCAGTGCCTCAACGCCGCCGAGCGCGCTGCCGCCGAGGTGGCCTCGGCCGTCGGTGAGATCCGCGGGCGGCTGACCGTCGGCGTGATCCCCACCGTCGCGGCGGTCGACATCCCGGCCGCGCTGCACGCCTTCCACCAACGGTATCCGCAGGTGAGCATCGGGCTGCGGGTCGCCGCGAGCGAGCAGCTCATCGACCAGGTGAAGGAGGGGGCGATCGAGATCGCGTTCCTCGGCCTGCCGGTGACGGCCCGGCCCGAAGGGGTCGCCGGCAGGGCGCTGGCCCACGACCGGCTGGTCGCCGTGGTCGCCCCCGGGCATCCGCTCGCCGGGGAGAGCGAGGTCGACATCGCCCGGCTGTCGACGGAGGCGTTCGTGGACCTCCCGGCGGGAACCGCCGGACGCACCCAGTCCGACCAGGCCTTCGCCGCGGCCGGCGTCCAGCGCGAGGTCGCCTTCGAGGTGACCACCGTCGACCTGATGATGACGCGGCTCATCCACCAGAGCCTGTGCGTCGCCCTGCTCCCGTCGAACTACACGCGACACCTCACGGGCGTGATCACCGTACCGGTGCGGGACGCCCCTGCCCGGATCGAGCACCTCATCTGGAACCGCTCGGCCCTCACCCCCGCGGCGACGGCCTTCCTGGCGGAGCTGGGCATCTCGATCGACGACGACGGCGGGGCGGACGGCCCCGGCCGGACGGGTGTGCACCGGCCAGCCGGAACCGGGTGAGCCGCGCCGCCGGGCCGCTAGAGCTCGTCGCCGCCGATGGTGCCCTCGCGCAGGGGGTCCACCTCGCGGCGCCGCTTGGACTTGTCGTCCCCACCGCTGGAGGAGGGCTTCTCGGGCTGCTGGGGGCGCGCGCGGTCCGGCCCCGTGGGGCGACCGCGCTCCGTCCCCATCTCCTCGGGAGTCTTGCCGGACTGGCCCGGCTGCTGCTTCTTGCCCTGCTTACCGCTCATGACGACGCTCCTCGCGCATCGGGAAGAACTGACGGTTCCCACGCTGACACCGTCTGTTACGGAGCGCATCATTTGGGTCCGCGTTCAGCGGTGCAGCAGGCGCATCCAGTCCTGCGGGACGCGGTCCGCGGGGCCCGGCGCCGGCTGGTCCGCCGGGTGGGCGCCGGGCGGCGCCAGCTCGGGGCCGGAGTCGTAGACCTCGTTGCGGTCGTAGTCCCAGAACCAGTCCTCGCCCGGCTCGAAGCTCTGCACCAGGGGGTGACCGGTGGACTTCCAGTGGGCGGTGGCGTGCTGGGCGGGTGAGGAATCGCAGCAGCCGATGTGGCCGCACTGGGCGCAGCGCCGCAGGTGGTACCACCAGCCGCCCGCCGCGTCGCAATCGGCGCAGCCGGTGCCGGCGGGCGGGACGCTCGGGTCGATGCCGGTGATGTCGGTCATGCGGGCTCCTCCGCGGTCTCGGTTCCGGTTCCGGTCTCGGTGTCGGTCTCGGCCTCGGTTTCCGGGGCCGTCAGCGGCAGCAGCACCTGGAAGCGGGTGTCTCCCGGTACGGACTCGACCTGGAGGCTGCCGTGGTGCTTGTCGACGACGATCCGCCAGGAGATGTCCAGGCCGAGGCCCGTGCCCTCGCCGACCGGCTTGGTGGTGAAGAAGGGGTCGAAGATGCGGCTGCGGATGTCCTCGGGAATGCCGGGGCCGGTGTCCCGGAACTCCACGAGCAGCCGGTCCCCCTCCCGCGCGGTGCGCACGGTCAGGGTGCCGTCGCCGCCGGTGCTGCCGATGGCGAAGACGGCGTTGTCGACGATGTTGGTCCACACCTGGTTGAGCTCCGCCGGGTAGGCGGGCACGTCGGGCACGGAGCGGTCGTAGTCCTTGACCACCCGGACCCGGGGGCCGATCTTGCCGGACAGCATCAGCAGCGTGCTGTCGAGGAGTTCGTGGACGTCGACCACCCGGTGCGGGGCCCGGTCGAGCTGCGAGTACTGCTTGGCGGCGTCCACCAGGTGGGAGATGCGGGTGGTGGAGTCGTCGATCTCGTCCATGAGCAGCTCGGTCTCGACCGTGTAGTTGAGCCAGCCGACCGCCCCGGGCAGGATGTCCTCGGCCACGGTCGCCGCGACCTGCTCCAGCCAGTCGACGTCCAGCCCGGCCTGTACGAAGGTCGGTGCGATCCGCCAGCCCTCCGCGATGCCGTGGTCGTCGAGCCAGTCGGCGAGCTCGTCCTCCCGGTCGGAGGCCTCCAGGGGGCTCAGCACCGGTGCTTTGGCGACGCGTTCGGCGGTGCGCTCCTGGATCTCGATGAGCTCGGCCAGTGCTTCGCGGGAGTAGGGGCCCCGGGCGATGACGGCCAGCTTGTGCCGCATCTTGCCGACCCGTTCGCGCAGTGTCGCGGTGGCCCGGACGGCCGCGGCGGCCGGGTTGTTGAGTTCGTGGGTGAGTCCGGCGGACAACGAGCCGAGCGCCAGGAGGCGTTCGCGCTGTCCGATGGCGCGCTGGGTGTTCTTCGAGCCGAAGAAGAGCCCTTCCAGCAGGTGCGCGGCCATCGGGAACCATTCACGCATGACGTCCGCGAACGACTGCGCGGGCAGGACGAAGAACCGTGTCGGCTCGGTCACGCGCATGGAGTTGTTGTACGTCTGCGGTACCTGGTCGCCCAGGTAGGCCTGCATGGCTCCCGCGTACACGCCGCGCTGCGAGGTGCGGCTCACCTCCACGTCGTCCCCGCCGACCCTGCGGTACAGGACGACGGTGCCCTCGATCATCACGTAGAAGCAGGTCGCCGGATCGCCCTCGGTGTACACCGGGCCGGCGTCGAACCGCTCCACCCGGCCCTCGCCGCACAGCCGCACGAGCTGCTCCGGGGAGAGCTTCTCGAACAGGAACAGCGAGGCGATCTCCTGCGGGCTGCAGGGCATGACCTGTCCGCTCATGACTGCTCCAGGTACCGGTGGACGAGCATGACGGCCATGGCTCCCTCTCCGACGGCGGAGGCGACGCGCTTCGCGGACTGGGCGCGGGCGTCGCCCGCCACGAACACGCCGGGAATGTTGGTCTCCAGGTGGTAGGGCGGCCGGTCCAGTTCCCACTCGGCGGGCGGCCGCCCGTCGGGCGTGAGGTCCGGCCCGGCGAGGATGAAGCCGTGCTCGTCGCGCAGCACCGTGCCGTCCAGCCAGTCGGTCAGCGGGGCCGCGCCGATGAAGACGAACATCCACTGGGCATCGACGAGTTCGGTCGTGCCGCTGTCCACGTCGCGCAGGGTCAGCTGCTCCAGGTGGCCGTCGCCGTGGGCCTCGTCGACGACGGTCCGGGTGCGCACCGTGATGTTCGGGGCCTCCTCGACCTGCTGGATCAGGTAGTGGGACATGGACGCCTTCAGGGACTCGCCGCGCACCAGGAGCGTCACCGACTTCGCGCCCCGCGCCAGGTACATCGCGGCCTGCCCCGCGGAGTTGGCGCCGCCCACGATGTACACGTCCTGGCCCTGGCAGGAGGCCGCCTCCGTGAGGGAGGAGCCGTAGTACACGCCGCAGCCGGTCAGGCTGTCACAGCCCGGTGCGTGGAGCTGGCGGTACGACACCCCGGTCGCGAGGATGACGCTGTGTGCGGCGACCGTGGAGCCGTCGGAGAAGCGGACGACGCGCGCCGCGCCGTTGACCTCGAGTCCGGTGACCTCGCGGGCGGTGAGGATCTCGGCGCCGAAGCGGCCGGCCTGGCGGCGGGCGCGGTCGGTGAGCTGTGCGCCGGACACCCCGTCGGGGAAGCCGAGGTAGTTCTCGATGCGGGAGCTCTGCCCGGCCTGCCCGCCGGTCGCGGACCGCTCGACCAGTACGGTACGCAGCCCCTCGGAGGCCCCGTAGACGGCGGAGCCGAGGCCGGCCGGGCCGCCGCCGATCACGACGAGGTCGTAGAAGTCGGCGGCCGGTGTCGTCTCGAGCCCGACGTGGGCGGCGAGGTCGGGTGCCTCCGGCTCGATCAGCGCGGTGCCATCGGGGGTGATCACCAGGGGCAGGCGCTGACCGTCGGCCCCGGCCGCCTCCAGCAGCCGCCGGCCCTCGGGCTCGTCGGAGGAGTACCAGCGGTACGGCACCTGGTTGCGGGCCAGGAACTCCCGCACCTCGGAGGAGTGCGCCGACCAGCGGTGCCCGACGACCTTGGTGGCGGGTACCGGCTTGTAGTCGCTGGCGCGCCAGGCGGCGAGGAGGTCGTCCAGGACCGGGTAGAGCTTCTCCTCCGGCGGGTCCCACGGCTTGAGCAGGTAGTGGTCGAGGTCGACGACGTTGATCGCGTCGATGGCGGCGTTGGTGTCGGCGTAGGCGGTCAGCAGCACGCGCCGCGCGCCCGGGTACACGTTCAGGGCCTGTTCGAGGAATTCGATGCCGTTCATCTGGGGCATGCGGTAGTCGGCGAGGATCACCGCCACGAGGTCGCCCCGCAGCTTCAGCTCGCGCAGCGCCTCCAGCGCGGTCGCACCGGATTCGGCGCGCACGATCCGGTAGCCGGCGCCGTAGCGGCGCCGCAGGTCTCGGGCGATGGCACGGGATACCCCCGGGTCGTCGTCCACGGTCAGGATGACGGTCCGCGCTGTGTCGGCGGCCTGTGGCATGCGTCTCCCACCCCGAGCGGTCCGGGATCGCGGCGCGGCGAGTCGCCCGCGCCGGTTCCCGCCCATCGTATGTTCGATCGTCCGGCTCCGCTCCGGGACCCGGCGGGCCGCGTGCTCCGGGTGAACCTCTGGTCACACTGCGCTACGGCGGCCTCCTCGGGGTCCGCGGCGCGGGTGTCACTTGTCCTGAGGGGCTGTCACTCGGCGGCCGACCGCCTGCTGGCCCTTCGCCAGCCACCGCACCGGCCAGTGCAGCAGCACCGCGAGGCACAGCAGCCATCCGCCCGCGTGCACCGCCCAGACACCCGCCATGGTCGGGCCGCCCCAGGCCTGGTGGTAGTCGGTGTCGAGGTACCAGACCGGGTAGGCGAAGTTCCTGACGGAGTTGAAGAGGGCGTACCCGACCAGAGCGAAGGCCGCCACGTCCAACGGCAGGCCGAGTACCGCACGGCCCAGCACCCGGCCGCCGGTCCAGCCCGGGCCGCCCGCTATCCGTCCCTGCAGCCGGGCGGCCCGTCCCGACTGGCCCGTCAGGGTCAACAGGACCGCCACCAGCCCGCCGGGCAGCGCCAGGAATGCGCGGGTGGCCGTCTGGACGGTTCGGCGGATCGGGGACATCGACGGGCTCCTTGCCTGCGTTCTGCTGATGCCCTCAATCTCCCATTGCCGGGATTTAGCTGTCGTCGCTCCGCAGAGCCATCTGCGATGTCATACCTAAGAGCTACGCACCGGTCTTCCCCGCTCAGCGCCACCGTCCGGCCCGCCGTGAGATCCTTCCAACACAGCTCCCGCACCTGACAATTGATGTGGTGTCAGCGTGCTGCGGCAGGACCCGCACCTTCACCCGACCCGAGCGGAGCAGGCATGCGCCACCGATCACGAGAGCTCGCCGTCACCGCGGTCACGGCGGCGCTGCTGTCGGCCCTGGCGGGGTGTTCGGAGGGTGCGGCGCCGCCCCCGGCATCCCCGGCATCCCTGGCCTCAGGATCCGCGCGGCCCGTCACACCCGCGCCGGCGGCCTCGGCACCCCCGGCCCCGACCTCCGCCGCCCCGACCTCGACCGCCCCGAGTGCGGAGTGTGCCGACACCGGAGCCATGGCCCCGGAGAAGCTGGCCACCTACCTCGCCCGGCTGAAGAGCAGCAGCGGCTCCTACGGCAGCAAGGCCCTGAAGATCGACGGCGCCGGGCTGAGCTTCGCACCCGATCCGACCGAGCGCCCCTGTGCTCCGGTCAAGGTGGCGCTGAGCCGGTTCTGGGTGGACGTCAGCCGTGGCGGGACGACCCCGGGCTCGTCCCGGCCCTCCCCGGGCCAGGAGTTCCGGTACGTCTTCATGGACCGGCCCGTGCTCACGGTCGGTCCGACGGACGGGATCGTCGAGGGCAGTGTGCCGCCGCAGTCCTCGGCGTGCCGGGGCTCGCTGTCCGTCGTCCACGTGGGCGCCGACATCACGGAGGCGGACCTGCCGTCCGACCTCGAGATGCCGACGTCCTACACGGCGGCGGGCCGGGGCGCCATGGACGTGAAGGTCACGTCCGACCGCGTCCTCGCGGCGACCTTCGTCCCCCCGTCCGCCCCCGGCGGCTGCTGAGCGTCCACCCCACCCGGACCCGCGTCGCCCTCAGTCCCTGCCGCCCGCCCGGGCCAGCCGTACCAGTGCGGCGATCACCGCCGGTGCCACCAGCAGGCCGACCACACCCATCGCGATCAATGCCGGTGACCCTTCGAAGTCCGCCGACTTCTCCGCCTGCGACGCCACCACGCCGGCGGCCACGATCAACAACGCCGAAACACCCAGGACGAACGCCGCCAGACCTCTGCGCCCGGAGCGCGTGCGCATGGGTATCAGCGCGATCAGCAGCCAACCTCCCACAACCACCAGCAAGACGCTGTACGAAGTAAACACTGGCCCCCCAAATCCACTTCCCAGCAAGGAAGTTGACGGTGTCACGTTCACCGTCCGATGTCACCCGGCGGGACGGCGGTTACCGGACAACTTCCCGGGTCCACCACGCACCGGGACGGCGACGGGGTCGCCTGCGAACCGTACTTCGGACGGTGAGGCGGGGTCCGCTCAGGCCGGCGGATCAGCTCAGGCGGTACGGCCGTCGAACCAGGCCCGGCTCTCGGGCTGGTTGGGGCGGACGAGCGCCAGGATCGCCGGCACGAGCCAGAACAGGCCAAGGACGGGTACCACCGCGTAGAACGCCACGGTGAAGGGGAGCGCCGTCCAGCCGTAGGCGAAGGCGGAGACCCGCAGGTTCGCCTGCCGCGTCGGGAACTTGAGTGCGGTGACGATGCCCCAGGCGGCCACGGCGAGGACGAGCAGTCCGGCGAGCACGACGATCCCGGAGTTCGCCTCGCCCGGTGTGGTGCAGCAGGGGGTCGAGGCGTCCCCGCCGCCCCAGATGGCGGTGGCTATGCGCACGCTGTTGGTCAGCAGGGCCAGTCCGAGGAGGGCCTGCACGCCTCCCAGGACCATCATCAGCACGCGCAGGCTCTTCACCGCCTGGGGCATCGGCGCACCTGACGGGATCGGCCCGTGGCCGGGTCCTCCCGGTCCGCCCGCGCCTGCGAGCCGGCCCGCCCCGGGCCCGGGGTTGCCGCCCGCCCCCGCCCGCGGGTTGCCGCTCGCCCGCGCCCGCTGCCAGGGGCGCTGCCCGCCGGGTTCCGTCCCACCGTCCGCGCTCATCCTGTCGCCCCTCCCCGTGGCCGGCACCCGCACCTGCGCGCCATGTTCCGGCGGCCCGTCCCGACTGTCCAGTCAAAAACCGGCCCGGCCGCGACAGCCGCCCCGGGCAGCCCGTTTGTGATCTCCCCACAAGCCGCCGCCCGGATTTACGGCGTAGGTGCCGCTCGTGAGCGGTTGCCCGCCCTGACGAAGATGATCACGACAGGACATCGACAAACGGGGGAATCGCCATGCACAACAGCGGATACTCGGTCTTTGCCGGAACCATGGCCGACCTCACGTACCCGCAGGTGGAGGAGGCGGCGGCCGCGGGCGCCTGCGTCCTCCTGCCCACCGGCGTCATCGAGCAGCACGGCCCCCATCTGCCGCTGGGGACCGATGCCTACGGCGCCTACCAGCTGTCCCGGATGGTGAAGGACGAGCTCGACCGGCTCCAGGTGCCGGCGTTGATCGCCCCGCCCGTGTTCTGGGGCATCAACCAGGTGTCCGGCGGCTTCGCCGGCACGTTCCGCACGCGCCCCGAGACCGCGGCGGCGCTGCACTTCGACATCATGGAGTCGCTGGCCACGGACGGGTTCCGGAACATCTTCGTGATCAACCATCAGGGCGACATCGCCCACAACCGGATGCTCCTCGACGTCGTCACCCGCCGCCACGAGGAGGGCAGCACGGGCGTCGTCCTCATCGAGCCCGACTTCGTCGCCGACCGTCTCGGCGAGGCGGCGCGGACGCCCGCGCTGGCCACGTTCGCCATGCGGCCGCTGTTCGAGGGCCTGGAGCTGTCCGGTGAACTCGGGGTCCACGCGGAGGAGATCGAGAGCGCGCTGATGATGCGCTGGTTCCCCGAGCTCGTCGACTACGACGCCATGGCCCGGCTGGAGCCGACCGGTCTGGGGCCGGATGACCTGGCCGAATGGCGCAAGGGCGGCGAGCACGCCCGCAAGGTGACGCCGCTGGGGTACTTCGGCGCGCCCAGCCCCCGGGACCCGTTCCTGTGGCGCTTCCACCAGCGCATGGCCCTGGCCATGGCCGGTACGGTGACCAGTTCGCTCGCGGCTCGCGCAGGGGACGTACGCCCTTCCTGACGGGTGCGCCGCCGACGGCTCCGTGCCCGGCGTCCGGTGCGGGTTCAGCGTCCCCGGTCCGCCTCCTGCGGGTGCGCGGCTCCTGCCGCGAAGGCCGCCGTGAAGGCGGCGGGGCCCAGGGCGGCGGTGGCCGCGGCGGTGATGCGGTCGACGTCGACGCGTTCGGCCTCGGGGAGCGGAGCTCCGGTGGTGCGGCGGGCCGCGTCGGCCCGGCCGAGGAGACGGGCGGCGTGCTCCGCGTCGGCGTCCAGGACGGCGGCGCCGGCGAGGCCTTCCAGGGAGAGGGCAACGGCGCGGGCGTCCAGGGTGCGGGCGATCTCCAGTCCGCTCAGGTGGTGTTCCCGGGCCCGGGTGGCGTCGCCCCGCAGCTCGTGGACGAAGCCCAGTTCGGCGTGCAGGAGGTGGAGGCCGATCGGGGCGGAGACCTCCTCGTCTCGCAGCCGGATCAGGTGGCGCTCGGCCTCGTCGAGGTCGCCGCGGCGGCGGGCGCCGAGGGCGGTGCCCATCCAGGCGTGGATCTCACCGAACTTGTTGCCCTGGGCGGCGGCCCGGCTGCGTGCCTGTTCGTGCAGGTCGTGGGCGCGGTCCCAGTCCTGCTCGAGGAGGGCCAGGCGGCCGAGCCCCGAGAGGTGGGCGGCCTCCTCGGTCTGCATGCCGAGGTCCCGGGCGAGGCGCAGTCCCTCGGCGTGGCGGTGCGCGGCCCCGGCGTAGTCGCCCTTGATCTCCGCGTGGGCCGCGAGCGGGACGGCGGTCTGCAACTCGCCCCAGGCGTCGCCCAGTTCGCGAAAGCCCCGGGCGCCTGCCTCGCCGTCCTCCCGGATGGTCGACAGGTTGCCGGTGGCCAGGGCGGTGTGTGCGCGCAGGGCCAGGCAGGCCGCGGTGCCCCAGCGGTCACCGGCCGCGGTGAAGAGCGTGAGGGCGCGGGCGTTGACCTCCGCGCCGGCGGTCGGGTGACCCGCGTGGAAGAGGGCGTACGCGGACAGCCACAGGTGCCGGGGGGTGGGCGGAGCGGCTGCGGGACCGGCGGCCCGCGCCGGTTCGCCGGCTGTCAGCAGGGTGAAGGAGCGTTGCAGGGAAGGCAGTTCGGGGAGCAGCTCGGTGAGGGCCCGGTGGGCTTCGGTGAGCCGGCCGCGCAGCAGCCACCACCAGGTCAGGGCCTCGGCCAGGCGGGCGCCCTCGGCGGTGGCGCCCGCCTGTGCGAGGGCGGCGCGGAGGTTCGCGGCCTCGGCGTCGAGGCGGGTGAGCCACAGGTGCTGCTGCGGGCCGCGCAGGTGTGCGTCGGCCGTCTCCGCGAGCGCGAGGTAGTGGGCGAGGTGCCGGGCGCGCAGGGCGGGCAGCTCGCCGTGTTCTTCGAGGCGTTCGCGCGCGTACGCGGCCACGGACTCCAGCAGCCGGTAGCGCGGGGTCGTGCCCGCGGGGCCGGGGGCCATGACCACCAGCGAGCGGTCGACCAGCCGGGTGACGAGGTCCAGCACGTCGTGTTCCGCGACCTCCTCCCCCGGGGACACGGCTTCGGCGGCGGCGAGGGTGCATCCGTCGTGGTGGACGGCGAGGCGGCGCAGGACGGCTCGTTCGGGCCCGCTCAGCAGCCCCCAGCTCCAGTCGATCACCGCGCGGAGGGTCTGCTGCCGGGCCGGGGCGTCGCGTCGGCCGGAGGTCAGCAGCCGGAAGCGGTCGTTCAGGCGCGCGGCCAGTTCCTCCAGGCCGAGGGCGCGCACCCGCGTCGCCGCGAGTTCCAGGGCCAGGGGTATGCCGTCCAGACGGGCGCAGATCCCGGCGACGAGGGCCCGGCCCGCGGCGTCGGGGGCGAAGCCCGGCGAGACGGCGGCGGCGCGCTCGGTGAACAGCCGTACGGCGTCCGGTGCCGGGAGCGGTCCGAGCGGGTACGCCGCCTCCCCCGCCACCCCCAGGGGCTCCTGGCTGGTCGCGAGGACGGTCAGCTGCGGCGCGGACCGCAGGAGGGTCGCGCACAGCTCGGCGGCCGCGTCGACCACGTGCTCGCAGTTGTCCAGGACGAGCAGCATCCGGCGCTCCCGCAGGGCCGCGGCCAGTCGGTGCAGTGCCCGCGCCGGGGCGTCCAGGGGGTCCTGGCGGATGCCGAGCGCGGCGCAGACGGCCTGCGCGAGTGCCTCCGTACCGCCGCTGCCCTGCAGGGGGGCCAGTTCGACGAGGAGGACGTCCCGCGAGCCCGCCGTGCGCGAGGCCGCCTCGATGGCGAGCCGGGTCTTGCCGACGCCGCCGGGCCCGGTCAGCGTCACCAGGCGGGCGGCGGCGAACAGCTCCTCGATGGCGGCCAGGGATGCGGACCGGCCGATCAGCGGGGTCGCGGGGGTGGGCAGGAAGGCGGTGGTGGCCGGCGGAGGCGGGAGGGGCGCCACGACAGGGGCGGGCGCGGCGAGGGCCGGGTCCTGGCGGAGGATCGCCGTGTGGAGCGCGGCCAGTTCGGGGCCCGGGTCGGTGCCGAGTTCCTCGGCGAGCCGGACGCGGAGCGCGGCGTACGAGGCGAGGGCCTCGCTGGGCCGTCCCGCGCGGTACAGCGCCCGCAGCTGGACGGCGCGCAGCCGCTCCCGCAGGGGATGGGCGGCGACGAGACCGGCGAGCTCCCCGGTCAGTGAGGCGTGCTCGCCCGTCTCCAGCAGCGCCTCCGCGCGTTCCTCCAGGACGGCCAGCCGCTCCTCGGCGAGCCGGTGGGCGGCCGGGCGGGCGAAGGCGGCGTCCGGGAAATCGGCGTACGCGGCGCCGCGCCACAGTTCCAGCGCCTCGGTGAACAGGGCGGCGCGGGCCTGCGGCTGCGCGGTGGCGCGGGCCCGGGCGGCGAGGGACCGGAAGCGGTGCGCGTCGAGCGCGGGCGGGTCCTCGCCGAGTGCCAGGCGGTAGCCCGGCGGCTGGTGCACCACCTGTGCGCGGCCGACGGCCCGGCGGAGCTGGGAGACCTTCGCCTGGAGGGCGTTGGCGGGGTTGCCGGGAGGGTGCTCCCCCCACAGGTCGTCGATGAGCCGGTCGGCGGAGACGACCCGGCCGTCGTGCACGAGCAGGTCGGCCAGCAGGGCCCGCACCTTGGCCTCGATCACCCTGACGGGTTCGCCCTCGTCGTTCCAGACCGCCAGCGGACCAAGTACCCCGAACCTCATGTGGATCACCGTACACACCGCCTCGGGCAGACCGTCAGCGGGCCGCGGGCCGACCGTCAGCGGTCATCAGCGGACCGTCAGCGGGTCCGAAGCGCCGCCGAGCAGAGTTCATCCCACGAAGTCCGGGGCCCGCCCCCGGACGCCGGTCCGAAGCCGGACCCCGGCCCTTCACGAACGGAGCACGTCATGTCCTCGCTCTTCGAGAACACCCGCCTCGCCGCCCTCGACCTGCCCAACCGGCTCGTCATGGCCCCGATGACCCGCAACCGCGCCGCCGCCGACGGCACGCCGGGAGAGCTGATGGCCACCTACTACGCCCAGCGCGCCTCCGCCGGGCTGATCATCGCCGAGGGCACCACCCCGAACGCCGTGGGGCAGGCCTACCCCGACATCCCCGCCCTGTACGACGCCTCGCACGTCGCCGGATGGCGGCTGGTGACCGACGCCGTCCGGGAGGCGGGCGGCCGGATGTTCCTCCAGCTCGAGCACGGCGGCCGGATCGGCCACCCCGACATCAGCGGCATCACCCCCCTCGCCCCCTCGGCGGTGGTGCTGCCCGGCACGGTGCACACCAAGGACGGCTCCCGGCCGGCGGTGGTGCCGCGCGAGATGACCCTCGACGACATCGCCACCACGGTCGCCGACTTCGCCGAGTCCGCCCGCAAGGCGGTGGAGGCGGGCTTCGCCGGGGTTGAGATCCACGGGGCCAACGGCTACCTGCTGCACCAGTTCCTGGGCCGGGGCACCAACCGCCGTACGGACGCCTACGGCGGTCCGGTGGGCAACCGGATCCGGTTCCTCCTGGAAGTGGTGGAGGCCGTCGCCGACGCGATCGGCCCCGACCGGGTGGGGGTGCGGATCTCCCCCGGAATCGACGTCAACGGCATGGCGGAGGGTGACACCGACGCCATCTACCGGGAGCTGGTGCCCGCGCTCGCCCGCCACGGGATCGCCTACCTCCACGTCGTCTTCGCCGACCCCGACGACCCGCGCTTCCAGGAGATCCGCAAGGCCTGGCCGGGCACGCTGGTCGCCAACCCCGCGCTGGGGTGGGGCGGGCCGCTGCCCGAAGACGGAGGAAAGGCCGCGGGCGAGCGGCTGCTGGCCGCCGGAGCCGAGCTGATCTCCCTGGGCCGGTCGTTCCTGGCCAACCCCGACCTGGTCGAGCGGCTGCGCACCGGCGCCCCGCTCAACGAGGTCCGCGACACCATGTTCTACGGCGGCGGGAGCGAGGGCTACACCGACTACCCGGTGCTCTCCGCGCAGCCCACGGACCGCGTCCTCGAACCGCTCGCCGCCTGAACGGCGCAGCGTTCTCAGTGGAGTGCGGGGATCACGTCGCGCGTCTCGTCGACCTCGATGCCCGTGGTGCGGCGGGCGAGCGACCCCGGGGCCGGTTCGTCGGCGCAGACGGTGCCCCGGGCGGGCAGCGCCAGGGTGGCGAGGTAGTCCGTGACGAGGGCGCTGACGCACGCGCTCCGGTTGTAGGCGGTGTGGCCTTCACCGGCGAAGGTCAGCAGCCGGCCGCTCTCCAGCGTCCCGGCGAGGGCCACGGCGTCCTGATAGGGGGTGTCCGGGTCACCGGTCGTGCCGAGGACCAGGATCGGGGCGGCACCGGCCGCCCGGTAGGAGCCCTCGTAGCGGCTGGGGCGCTCCGCCTGCCACTGGGCGCAGGTGGGCGCGTGGTTGTGGTCGTAGGTGGGCGGCCCGAGGCCGACGGGGGGTCCGAGCAGCGGGGCGGCGGCGGCTTCGGCGCTGACCAGGGCGCCCAGGAGCAGCGGACCGGCCGGGTAGACGCGGTCGGCGCATTCGACGGCCAGGTTGACGTTGAGGAAGTCGAAGGATCCGGGTGAGGGCGGGTTCAGCAGGAACGTGGACTGGCGTGCCTGCGCGGCCCGCAGGGCCTGACCGAGTTCGGGCCAGATCTCCTTGCCGGAGTTGATGTTGAACATCAGGCGGTAGGCGAGGGTGTAGCCGGTGGCCGGGCGTCCGCTCGCGGTGATGACGGGGTCGGCGTCCAGCGCCCGCTTGAGCTGGTCGAAGGCCTGGCGGGGCCGGCCGTCGCCGAATCCGCAGGTCGTGGCGTTCTGCGCGCACCAGTCCAGGAACCGGCCGACGGCCGCGTCCAGGGCGAGGAACTGCCCGGCGTCGTAGGCATACGGCACGTCGGCGTACGTGCGCGGGTCGTAGGCGCCGTCCAGGACCATGGCGCGGACCCGGCGGGGGAACTGCGCGGCGTAGACGGTGCCGACGTAGCTGCCGAAGGAGCGGCCGTAGAAGGTGAGGGCCTCCTCGCCGAGGGCCTGGCGGAGCAGGTCGATGTCCTTGGCGTTCGAGCCGGTGCCGATGAACGGCACGAGGTCGCCGGCCCGCTGCCGGCAGGCGGTGGCGAAGTCGAGGCCCTGGCGGACGGCGCCCTGGAGGGCTCCCGGGGCGGGTACGCCGCGCGCGGCGTCGACGGCGGCCGAGTACTCCTGGTCGTTCCAGCACTCCACCTGTCCGCTGCGCTTCACGCCGCGCATGTCGTACCCGACGACGTCGAAGGCGTCACGGAGGGAGGCGGGGAGGGCGTCGTAGCTGTTACGGGCGAAGTCCACGCCGGAGTTGCCGGGTCCGCCGGGGTGCAGGAGCAGGACACCGGTGCGGTGGGAGCGGTCGGCCGCGAGCCGCCGGGTGACCGCGAGCGCGAGGGTGGGCCCGGTGGGCCGGCGGTAGTCCAGCGGCACTTGGGCGGTCGCGCACTCGAAGCCGTCGCCCGGGTCGCCGGGGGCGGCGCCGTCGCAAGGCCCCCAGGACAGGACGGGGACGGGCGGTGCGGCGAGGGCCGTCGCCGTGGCGGCTCCGGGCGCGGCGCCGAGGAGAGCGGTGACCGCGACCAGGACGAGGGTTATCCCCCACACCACTCGTTTGCGCGGTTCATGAGCTGAACGGGTCTGCATGCGGCGAACTCCCTCTGTGACGGGTGTGGCAGGGACGGGCAGCGCTCGAGAACGGGGGACTCGCGGGCGCCCGCACAGGTTCGCACCGTTGGGCCCGGGGGGACAGACGCGGGAACGGTGATTGTCGGTCCCGGCGCGGCATGCCCGCACCGGGGGACGACGGGCCCCGCCGCGCCGTACCGGCCGGGGCCGTACCGGAAGGCGCCGTACCGGCCGGGGCACGGAGCCGGGGGTGCCCGCGCCGGGGCACGGAGCCGGGCTGCGGCGTCCGTGACCCGGCTGCGGGCCTGGCGTCAGGGGCGGAGGCGGGCGATGAAGGTCTCGTCGTACTTGTGCGCCTCGTCCACCCCGCCGAACCCGGCGTACCAGAGGGACCCGTCGGGGCCTCCGGCGAGCTTCGGCGTGCCGAAGGTGGCCGGGCGGGGGGCGCTCGCGGCCGACCACGCCGTGCCGTCCCAGCGGAACACCTTGCCGCCGGAGTCCGACGCCCGCAGTTCGGTGCCGTACAGCGCGAGCGAGGTGATCTGGGCGGTCGTGGGCGAGAACACCGTCCAGGAGCTGCCGTTCCACCGCGCGGCGTAGGAGCCGCCGGCCTTCGAACCGGCCACCCAGACCTCACCGCCCTTGACCTGCAGGGCCGTCGCGTAGCCGTTGGCGGTGCCGAGCGGCGACGCCACCTGTGTGACGGTGGTGCCGTCCCAGCGCAGGACCAGGGGCTTGGCCGAACCGCCGCTGACGGGCGTGTACTCCCCTACGGCCCAGACCTCGTTCGGGCCGGTGACCTGGACGGCGCGCAGGGTGGCGCCCTTGTCCCGGACGTCCGCGGGCAGGGCGGTCTCGGTCCAGGTCGAGCCGTTCCAGCGGCGCATCGACGCCGTGTAGGGCGCGACGCCCTGGCGTCCCACGGCCCAGGCGTTCGTCCCGGAGCCGGCGACGGCCGTCAGCTCGCCGCCGGAAGCGCCCTGGGAGCGGACGGTCCAGGCGGTGCCGTCCCAGTGGAAGGGGATGCTGAGCATCCTCATGGCCGTCTTGTCCCAGCGCTCGCCCAGCGCCCAGGCGTCGTTGCGGGCCGCGGCGGCGACGGCGGTCAGCCGGATGATGTCGGGGAAGCTGGTGGCGCCGTAGCCGGTCCACTTGGTGCCGTTCCAGCCCCAGGCGAAGCCGCTGCTCTCGCGGGGGCCCCACATCCCGTCCGGGAACCAGCCGATGTCGCCGACGAGCCATCCGGCGCCGGTGGGGTCGAACTCCATCTCCGCGAAGACGAAGGACTCCCCCGCCGCCGCCTTGTACGTGTCCTCCCACTGGGTTCCCGCGGCCCATGCCGTGCCCGGCAGCGCGCCGGCGAGGGCGACCACGGGGACGGCGGCCACGGCTGACCGAAGCAGGGCTCTGCGACTGACTGACATGTACTGCTCCTGATGCTGAAGTGCCCGGTTGTCCGGATCGGCGTCCAGTGAAGCTCCGGGTGCTATCTCTTCTCTGCAAGGAGCCGGACGGACGGTCCGGGCGGGGGGCGCCGGTCAGCCGGTGGCGCCCAACTGCCAGAACAGGCGGTTGTCCAGACATTCCGTCAGGTACGGCACGCCGTCGGTGTATCCGGAGCCGTGTGCGTCCCCGAGCATCCGGGCGGCCAGGCTCCGGTGGGCCGACTTCCACCGCTGGTGCTTGCTCTCCAGCCGGCCCAGTGCCGCGTCGAGGTGGTCCCGTTCCGCCTGGGCGAAGCCTCCCCCGTCGCGGAGGCCGAGACGGGCGCGGGCGACGGTGTCGTGGCCGTCGTCCTCCACCTCGGCCCGGACTGCGGGCACGCTCGTGAAGGCGGAGGAGCACAGGCGGGGGGCGGTGGGGACTCCGCACAGGCTCTCGAAGCGTTTGTACTGTTCGGACTGGATGGCGCTGGCGCCCTCGGTGTACTGCCGGAAGCCGTGGAACTGGTCCGCCCGCATCGTGGCCACGGTACGGAACAGTGCGGCGGCGTCCTCGAACAGGGAGACCGCGTGGTCGATGCGGTGCGCGGCCGTTCGCGGGCACCCTCCGCGCAGTGCGGCTATGGCTTGCTTCATGTCCGCCGCCATCGCGGTGAAGAGGACTTCGTGGATCTGCAGGACGCGGATGAAGAAGTATTCGTCGTGCAGGACGTAGACGGGCTGGACGGTGACGTCGAACCAGCGGCCCGCCTCCGTGGCCGGCGGCCGGGGCAGGCTGTCGACGAGGTCTTCCAGGCGGGACTGCGGGGTGCGGGCCGTCCGCGACGGCAGCTCGCCCGCCTCGCCCTCCTGCGGGTGGCCGAGGCCCTTCGTCACGAAGCGCAGGGCGTGCCGCAGGCGCGTGCTCAGGGTCGCCGGATCCGGGCGGCCCCGGCCGGGGCCCTCGCGGGAGCCGCCCGCCGTCTCGATCTCGAAGCGGACGACGTCGGACATCAGCAGGGTGGCCATCCGGTCCGCGCCGAGCTCGGGATGCCCCGCGTCCATGAGGAGCTCCAGGACCGGCAGGGCGAGGTAGGTGCGGTTCCAGAAGCGGCCCTCGTGCTTGTCGAGCAGGCAGTCGAGGAAGGCGTCGAGGAACGGGCGGCCGGTGGTGTGCCGGTGCCGGACGCCGCCCAGCTGGGTGAGGAGGCGCTCCGGCAGGAAGTGCTTGCCCGACCGCCGGACGTGTTCCGTGACGGACAGGGCGAGGGAGATGCCGTCGCAGTCCGCCGGCAGCCGGTGGGGGGCCGTCCAGCGTTTGACGGTGCGGCGGGTCGACGTGGGGATGTCCCGTGCGCATCGCATCGGAATGTTCTCGGCATTCATCGCCACTCACCTCTCCCGTGTCCTGTTCCGCAGTGCATCCACTAGGCATGATCGAAGAACTGCACGTCATGTCTCGGGAATTCGTGTCTTGACAGGTGCGGGGTGGGGGGTCAGGTCACCGGTCGATCCCGCGCGGGGGTGATGCCCAGGGAGCGGATGAGCTGGGCCAGCTCCTCACGGAAGAGCTTGGCCGGGCTGAGGGTCTGGCTCCGCAGGTGGCCGTAGACCTCCAGGGAGACCAGGCCGTGCAGGTGGCTCCAGATGCGCAGGGCGAGGGCCACCGCGGCCGGCGGCAGGTCCGGGAAGGCGGGGCGGACCTTGTCCAGCAGGCCGGGGTCGAAGTCGGACCACTGGAAGTCGCTGTCCGCGTAGCGGGGTCCGGCGTACGGCCAGGCCGCGGCCGCGAGTGCGGTGATGCCGGTGCAGACGCGGTGGGCGGCCTCCGGGGCGGCGCCGCCCTCGGGGGGCCGGTAGCCGGGGACGGGGTCGCCGTAGACGAGGCGGAATCCTTCGGGGTGGGTCAGGGCCCAGTCCCTGAAGGCGTGGGCCCAGGCCTGGATCCGGGCGGCCGGGTCCGGGGCGGGGGCGGCGGCCCAGGCGGCGTCCACGACGTCGGCCAGTGCGGTGTAGACGTCGCTGATCAGGGTGGTGACCAGGTCGTCGCGGGTGGCGAAGTAGCCGTAGATGGCATTGGCCGTCATGCCCATCTCGCGCGCGATGGCCCGCAGCGTGATCGCGTCGGGCCCGCCCGAGGCCATCAGCTCCAGGGCGACCTTCTTGATCTCGGCGGTCGTCTCGGCCCGCAGCCGCTCGCGGCGCCCCTTGGTGTTTCCCACGCTCCCCATGAGCAGGCACTCTACAGCGTCACTTGAATGAGGGGCGTATCAATACTTCACGCCGTATAGTCTCTGCATGCCGTGCAGGACAGGCGGCGTGACGAACAGCAGCAACAGCCATCAGGGGGAGAACCATGCACATCGGAGTCATCGGGGCCACGGGCGGTATCGGCAGCCGCGTCGTCAGCGAAGCCCTCGTCCGGGGGCACCTGGTCACGGCCTTCAGCCGGGACGCCGCGCGGATCGACGACGACCGGGCGAACGTCGCCTGGAAGAGCGTCGACGTCCTCGACGCCGCCGGCGTCGCCGCCGCACTGCCCGGCCTCGACGTACTGGTCAGCGGGTTCCAGCCCGGGAACGCCGCCCGGGACCTCGCCGACACCGTGGCCCGCTCCATCGCCGATCCGACGGTGTACGCCACCGCCGCGCGGTCACTGCTGAAGGCACTGGAGAGCCACCCGCGGACCCGGCTCATCGTCGTGGGCGGCGCCGGCAGCCTGGAGGTCGCGCCCGGAGTCGTCACGGCCGACTCCGACGAACTCCTCCACGAGACCCTCGACGCGGTCGGCCTGCCGAGGGAGTACGCCGCCGCGGTACGGGGCCACCGCGAGGCCCTCGACGTCCTGCGCCTCTCCAACCGGCTGTGGACCTACTTCAGCCCCGCGGAGGACATCGCCCCCGGTGAACGCACCGGCCGGTTCCGGATCGGCGGGGACCAGCCGGTGCGCGACGTGGACGGGCGCAGCCGGATCTCCATGGAGGACGCCGCCGTCGCCCTCGTCGACGAGGCGGAGCTCCCGCGCTTCGTCCAGCGCCGCTTCACGATCGGTTACTGACGCGGGGGGCCTGCCCCCACGATCGGCCGCGCCGCACGAGACGGACATTCCGGATCGCGGGGGGCGGCTGGCGTGAGCCTGGCGGCCGTACGACACCCACCCCTCACCCTTCGCGCCTTCCGAGCCACACAAGGGGCGAGATCGACACTCACAGCCCACCAGAACCATGGAATCGAAGGAAAGTTGGCGAATCGCGCCTTCCGAACATCTGTTAGTGTGCCCGCGCTCGGTGTTCATCCATCATTCCGTTTCCCCTCGGACGCCGTGCGCGCCGAGGGTTGTTGCGAGGTGTCTTGTACATGTACAGCACTCCGTTTTCCCCCGCCGAGGCCAGATCCGCGCGAGCGCGCATGGGTCTGAGTCCCCAACAGGTGGCCGACTCCATGGCGGCCTGCGGTACCCCCGTCCACCCCCAGTGGGTCATCGCCTGGGAACAGGGCACCCACACGCCGTCCGACCGTCATCTCTTCGCGCTGGCCGACGTGTTGTGGTGCGACGCGGTCACCCTCATGGGGACCGAGCCGAGGACCCTCCTCGAATTCCGGCTGGCCCGCCGGCTCGGCGTCGAGCGTCTCGCGCACCGGCTGGGCATGGACCCGGACGAGTACCGCGCCGCCGAGGAGGAGGGCTACTGGCCCGGGGACCCCCGGCAGACCAGGGTCCTGGTGGAGGCCCTCGGGCTGTCGCTGCGCAAACTGGTCGCCGTCATGGGGCGCGTCGAGGAGCTGGAGGAGCACCTGCGGGCGGCCGTGGCCGGGCGGTGGAAGGTCCATGTCGACCCGGTGGTGGAGATGGCCGCGCTGGACCCGACGAGCGTCGGCGACGCCCTGCGGGCCATGCACGCGGAGTTCTCCGCCTTCTCGGAGCGGTACATGGGCCACCTGGTCGCCCGGAACGACGACGCCCGGCTGAAGGAGACGGCCAGGGAGCGCGCGGCCTACCTGCGGCGCCTCGTGGACCACTTCTGGGAGCTGATCGGTGAGGCGGGCGAGGCGTCGCCGTACCCGGCGGCGGGTCTCTGACGCGCCGCCGGGTAACGCCGGAGCCGGGCCGGAGCGGGCCGGGACGGGGGCCGGGGCCCTTCGTCCCGGCCCGTCTCCGGGCGGACCGGCGGCCGTCAGCGGGCGGTTGCCATGCCCGGTACCGGTCCCGCCGACGGGTCGTCGTCCTCGAGGTCGTCCCAGTCGATCTCCATCGTGCTGCGGGTGGTGAACACGTTGAAGAGCAGGTTGAGGCCGATGGCCGTGAGCGCGCCGAGCGTGATGCCGCTGTTCAGCACCGCCCGGAGGTCGTCGGGCATCCGGTCGAAGAACGGCGTGACCGTGCCGGGCAGCAGTGCCGCCCCGAGACTGACCGCCAGGATCAGGGTGTTGCGTTCCTCGCGCAGGTCGGCCTTCCCCAGGATCTGGATGCCGACCGCGGCGACGATGCCGAACATGGAGACCGCGGCCCCGCCCAGCACCGGGTGGGGAACCGAGGCGACGAGGCTGCCCGCCTTGGGCAGCAGCCCGAGCACGATCATGAACACGCCCGCCGCGACCACCACGTAGCGGCTCATGACCCTGGACATGCGCACGATGCCGATGTTCTCCGCGAAGGCCACGTACGGGAACGAGTTGAGGACGCCGCCGAGGACCGTCGCCGCTCCGTCGGCGCGCAGGGCCCGCGCGACCGTGTCGGCGTCGACCCGCTTGCGGGTGATCTCGCCGATGGCGTAGACGTCCCCGGTGGTCTCCACCATCGTGATCAGCATGACGACGAGCATCGCGAGGATCGGGAAGAGTTCGAAGCGCGGCATGCCGTAGTGGAAGGGCGTGGTGATCCCGACCCAGTCGGCCTGCCCCACCGCGTCGAAGTCGGCGTCCCCGAAGAGCCAGGCGGCCGTGGTGCCGGCGAGGAGGCCGAGCAGGACGGCGAGGCTGCTGAGGAACGGCTTGCCGATCCGGACCAGGACGAGGATGAGGAGCAGGGTGCCCGCCGCGTAGGCGAGGTTCTTCGTGGATCCGTACGCGGGCGTGCCCATCAGGTGCGCGCCGCCGGCGGCGTCCTGCAGGGCCACGGGTATGAGGGTGATGCCGATGACGGTGAGGATCGTGCCGATGACGACCGGCGGGAAGTACTTCACGAGCCTGCTGAAGAGCGGGGCGAACGCGAAGGTGGCCAGGCCCGCCGTGATCACCGCGCCGTAGACGACGAGCAGGCCGGCGGTGCCGCCGCCGGCGCCGAGGCCGATGGCGACCATGGGTGAGACGGCGGTGAAGGTGACGCCCTGGACCAGGGGGAGGCGGGCCCCGATCCTCCAGACGCCCAGGGCCTGGATGATCGTGGCGATGCCGCAGGTCAGGAGGTCCGCGTTGATGAGGTGGACGAGTTCCTGGCGGGTGAGTCCGAGCGCGTTGCCGAGCAGGACCGGGACGATGACGGCCGCGGCGTAGAACGCGAGGACGTGCTGGAAGCCGTACAGGGCGAGTCGGGGGAAGGGGAGCAACTCGTCGACGGGGTGCCGCGTCGTGGACGTACGGGAGGAATGTCTGGTGGCGCTTGCCATCTCTGCCTTGCCTTCGCGAGGTAGGTGAATGAGAAGACCGCCGCCCTCCAGCCCTGGATGGCAGGGCGAGGGCAGGCCGGCTCGCATTGAGCCGACGTCTGGCGGAGTTGCCGACCTTCACGTCGCTCGACATGCATACGTGTCCCGGAGTGGCGGAACATCCTTCGATCGTCATGGCGAATCCACTGCTGACAGCTGGATTCGAAGGGTTTTCGACCGGAGGGCGCTCACCATAGCCGCAGGCCGGGTTTCCTCGCGAGTAACCGGGCGGAAGCGGGGCACCGGTGCGGGCGCCGTCTGGTCACGCGAGTGGCGCGGCGGCACACTGGGGGCCCGTGTCCCCTCGCCGGCAGGAGTGACGTGCCCGTCCCGATCATCATCGACTGCGATCCGGGGCACGACGACGCCCTCGCGATCATGCTGGCGGCCGGGGATCCCGCGGTCGACCTGCTGGCCGTGACCACCGTCGCGGGCAACCAGACGCTCGACAAGACCACCTTGAACGCGCGGCGCGTGTGCACGGTCGCCGGGATCACCGGTGTGCCCGTCGCGGCGGGTTGCGCCCGGCCCCTCGTCCAGGCGCTCGGAGTCGCGGACGACGTGCACGGCGTGTCCGGCCTGGACGGGCCGCGGTTCCCCGAACCCACCGTGGACGTCGTCGCGGAGCACGCGGTGGACCTCATCCACCGGATCCTCAACGGGCACCCGGAGCCGGTCACCCTCGTCCCGACCGCGCCGCTGACCAACATCGCCCTGCTGCTGACCCGCTATCCCGAGGACGCCTCCCGGATCCGCGAGATCGTCCTGATGGGCGGCTCGACGGAGCGGGGCAACCGGACTCCGGCGGCCGAGTTCAACATCCTCACCGACCCGGAGGCCGCGGACATCGTGTTCCGCAGCGGTGTGCCCGTGACGATGTGCGGGCTCAACGTCACCCACCAGGCGCTGGCCACGCCCGAGGTGGTGGCCCGCTTCGAGGGGCTCGGTACGCCGCTCGGGCGGGTGTGCGCCGAGCTGCTGACCTTCTTCGCGTCGACGTACCGCACGCTGTGGGGGTTCCCGCACCCGCCGCTGCACGACCCCGTCGCGGTGGCCCGCGTCATCGACCCCGGGCTCGTGCGCTGCGTGGACGCGAACGTGGTCGTGGAGCTGCGGGGCCGGTACACGCGCGGCGCCACCGTGGTGGACCTGCACGGCTACGGGGACCGCCCGGTCAACGCCCGGGTGGCGGTGCGGCTGGAGACGGAGCTGTTCTGGGACCGGATGGTCGCCGCCGTCGAGACCCTCGGAGCCCGTACGGCGTAGGCGTCCGTACCGGGGGAAGCGGGTAGTGAGCCGCCCATGAGACGTTTCGAGGGGTACGGCGTACTGATCACCGGAGCGGGCCGCGGCATCGGGGCGGAGACCGCCCGCCGGCTGGCCGGTGAGGGCGCGCGGGTGCTGGTCACCGACCTGGAGGAGGACAGGGCGCAGAAGGTGGCGGCCGGACTGCGGGAGGGCGGGGCCACCGCCGGGGCGCTGCGCTGCGACGTGGCCGAACGCGCCTCGGTCGAGGCGGCCGTCGCGCACGCGGTCCGGAGCTTCGGCACCCTCGACGTCCTCGTCAACAACGCCTACGCCTGCCATGCGGACGCGCCGCTCTTCGAGGACGAGAGCGACGAGGTGTGGCAGCGGGACCTCGACGTCACCCTGACGGGCGCCTACCGCTGTGCCCGCGCCGCCCTCCCGCACCTCGCGGCCGCCCCCGGCCGCCGGGGCTCGATCGTCGGCATCGGCTCCGTCAACGGTGAGCAGGACTTCGGCAACCACGCCTACAGCGCGGCCAAGGCGGGCCTGGCCGGGCTGACCCGCACCCTCGCGGGCCACGCGGCCCCGCGCGGTGTCCGCGTGAACCTCGTGGCCCCCGGCACGGTGCGCACGGACGCCTGGGCGGGCCACCCGGCCGGGCTGGAGGCCGCCGCCGCCCACTACCCGCTGGGCAGGGTCGGCCGGCCCGAGGACATCGCGGCGGCGGTGGCCTTCCTCGCCTCCGCGGACGCCGCCTGGATCACGGGCGTGACCCTCCCCGTGGACGGGGGCATCCTCATCGGCAACATGGGCCTGCGCCGGGCCCTGCGCGGGGAGCGAGGCGCCGGGGGCTGATCACCCGCGGCTCACGTGAGGGCATCGGTGTGGTGGACGAGGGCCCGTTCGCGCGCCGTCAGCGGCGGGCCGCCCAGCGGTGGGCGCCGGGTGCCCCGTACGGCTCCCAGCAGGACCCGGGGGCGGACCAGTGCGGTCAGCGGGGCCTGGAGGGAGGTGACGTCGGTGAGGTCCTTCACCATGCGCAGGTCGCCGCAGCTGGTCCGCACCAGGCGGTCCACGTAGGCGGCCAGGATCCGGTCCCGGCGGCTCGGGCTGCCGCCCTGGACCTCCGGGTAGAACACGTCCTGCCCCACGGCCAGGTCCCAGGCCGCGCCGACCGGCCGGGCGAGGGCCCGTTGGACGCGCCGTGCCAGACGGGGGGCGTCCACGCCGTGGGCCCGTGCCTGGTCCCGCAGGACGGCCGCGGCCTGTGCGGCGACGGACATGCCGTGCCCGTACAGGGGGTTGAAGGCGGCCAGGGCGTCGCCGAGGACGACGAAGCGTTCCGGCCAGTCGCGAACCCGTTCGTAGTACCGGCGCGTGTTGCGCGTGCTGCGGCTGACCGCCACGTCGGTGAGGGGTTCGAGGCGGGAGATGATCGCGCCGACGACGGGGTGGCGCAGCCGGCGGGCGAACTCCTCGAAGTCCTCGGCCCGGTCGGTCGGTTCGCCCGCCCTGGTGCCCGTCTCCGTGACGATCCACCGGCCGTCCTCGATCGGGAGGATGCTGGCGCTCTGTCCGGGGCGCCCGCTGCGGGGGTCCGACTGCACGCTGACGACGGGTGAGCCGTCGGCTCCTTCCGGGGCGCGGAAGACCCGGGTGGCGTACACCAGGCCGAGGTCCAGGGAGCGTTCGGGTGCGGGGCGCACCCCCAGTTCCGCCAGGTGGCGGGGGGCGCGGGAGCCGCGGCCGCTCGCGTCGACGACGAAGTCCGCCCGCAGGGCCTCCTCGTGGCCGTCCGCCCGGCGTACGCGTACCCCGGTGACGCGGGAGGCGCTGCCGGTGAGGCCCTCGACCCGGGTGTGGGCGAGGACCCGCACCCCTCCGCCGGTCAGGACGAGGTCCCGTACGACGGAGTCGAGGAGGTCGCGGCTGCACCCGATCACGAAGTGGGTCGCGGGGTGCGGGGCGTCGTGCCAGCGCCTGAACCAGCCCTGGGAGCTGAGCGCGACCATGCCCGTGGGGACGGGGATGCGGTTCGCGCCGGCGGCCAGCCAGCGGTCGGTGACTCCGGGCAGCAGCGATTCGGCGGCGTGGACCCCGCCGCTCCAGAACATGTGCGCGTGGCGGGCCTGGGGAAGTCCCTTGCGCGGAAGCGGCCCGTCCGGCAGCTCGTCGCTCTCGACGACGAGGACCTCGTCCACGACGCCGCGCAGGGCCGCGGCCGCCAGCATCCCGGCGAGGCCTCCGCCGATGACGACGGCCCGCCGGTGCGCCGCGCCGGCGGGGGCGAGGGTGGTGTCCGGGTCGGTCATGTCACTGTTCTCCACGCTGCCGTTGGCGGGTCGCGGAGTGTCGTCGGGCGGCCCCCGGCACGGATGCGGGGTCCGTCTCGCGCGGGGTGACCCCGTCGAGGAGGGTCATGACCCGGACCGCGTCGGAGAGGCGTACGAGTCCCTCGTCGCCCGCGGTCAGGGCCGCGACGCTGCTGCCGCCGGGCGCGGGCTCGGTGTGCAGGGACCGGAACGCGGCGATGACCAGGGCCGCGCGCGCCGCCGCCTGCGGGGTCAGGGCGCCGGGGCCGGTCGTGAGCTCGTGCTCGTCGGTCCCCGTGTCGCGCTCCAGGTAGGGCGTGAGGAGCCGCAGGCCGTCGAGGATGTCGCAGGTCCTGCGCAGGTGGCGCCTGCTCAGCGAGGACCAGCGGGGGATGCGCACCAGCTCGTACGGGCTGACCTCGCGCATGATCTGCCACAGCGGCCCGAGCCGCTTGTACTGCGACCTGCGCCGCCACCGCTCCGCCAGCCCCTGGCCGACGGCGGGGAGGGCGAGCCCGACGCACTGGAGCAGCGAGGACATCGCGGCCAGGGAGGGGGCCGCAGTGGTGCTGACGGCGTCCCAGTCGTGGCCGGCCCAGCGGGCGCCGACGGCGGAGAGCTTGCAGGCGACGTACCCGATGCTGAGGACGCCTCCGGCCACGATGAGCAGGAGCCCGGCGCGCAGCAGGCCGGAGACCTCGCGCGACCAGCGCCGGCACAGGGTCGCCAGGATGACGGTCGACACCGCGTGGGCCAGGACGTAGAGGACGACCATCTCCCGGATGTACGGGGTGGTGGCGTAGTAGGTGTCGAAATCCCGCAGGCGTTCGTCGGGGGCGTCCCCGAGGGCGAACAGCGTCAGGAGCGCGACGACGACGGCCCCGTAGACGCCGACGCACCAGCGGGTGGCCGCACGGCGGCGGGACTCCGGGCCCCCGCGCCAGACGAGCATCAGGTTGATGACCGCGGCGCTGCCGGCGGTGACGACGACGTAGACCAGCGGGGCGGAGAAGTTGGTGACACCGGTGAGCGCGTTGACCTGGGCGACGGTCGGGGGCGCCGCGAAGGAGAAGACGACGGCGCCCAGGGGGAGCACCACGGCCACCGAACGGACCAGCGGGTCGCGCCAGTGGCGGACGAGTCCGGGCACCCGCAGGGCGAAGGTGACGAGGAGGAGCAGGGCGGGGATGTAGTAGGCCACGTCGCTCATCGGCCGTTCCCCGTCGCTCCCGTGCGGTGCGGGCGCCGTGCACCCGCCGCGCGGAGCGTCCGTATCTCCCGTGTCTCCCGCTGTCTGACCACAGATCTCCCCATATCCCTCACCCGTGACGGGGAAATCGGCACCGCCCGCGCGCGGCGGCGCGGCCGCGTGGCGCGCGCTGCGCCGCGGTCCGGCGGCAAGGCCGTCTCCCCCTTCGAAGCCTTCGAACGCCTTGGCCGGTCCCGTGGACCGGCCCGGAGGCACCGTCTCAGTACGGGTTCCCGGTCACGTCCGTCTCCCCCTCCGCCGCGCGCTCGTCCATGTAGCTGTCGAGCCACTGGAGCAGTCTCGTGCGCGCGTGGTCGGGCAGCAGCGCCGCGCGCAGGGCGATCCCGTCGACGCCGTGCCGTGCGTAGAGGCTCGGCCCGGCCGCGCTGCCGGCTGCCGCGGATGCGGTGCGCTCGCTGTGGTCCCGGTACTCCTGGAGGAGTGCCTTCTCGATGACGGCCAGTGCGTAGTGCAGGGCATCGGCGTCCTCGGACTGGAGGAACCCGGCGGGCCGCCGGAAGAACCGCTCCAGGCGCGAGCAGTGGTCCATCGTCGGCCGGCGGTCACCCCCCAGCAGGGCCTGTACCTGCTGCCGGGAGATGCCGCTCTGGCGGGCGATCTCCCCGTGCGAGTACTTGCGGCCGTTGTCCTTGAGGTACGTCGCGTGGAGGAGGTCCAGCCGCTGGCGGAAGCGCTCGTGGATGTCGGGTTCGCCGGCCGGCCGCCCCTGGAGGAGCGCCCGGACCACGTCGAGGGGCACCCCGGAGGCGTGGTGCAGGCGCGCGCTGTCCAGGACCTCGTCGCGGCCGCGGCCGAGTTTGGCTCCCAGGTCCACGATCCGGTCGGCGGCCGCGGCCAGTTGCGCGGTGGCCGCGGGTGATGCGGACGCTTCTGTCACCGGTCGGGCTCCCGGGGGCACGCTGGACGGATCGTCCCGGGACCACCGGGACGCGGGGCCGCACCGGAGGGCACCCGCACCCTGAGACTGCCACATCCGTGGCAGAAGATCCAAGACTCTCCCGCAGTTCTGCCACAACCGTGGCAGAACCTTTCGCGGGGAGCCCGGAGCCGGGAGCCGGGGGCTACTGCGCGGCCACGCGGCAGGCGCTGACCGCCGTCCCGTTGGTCACGCCACCCTCGGTCAGGCCGGACACGCAGTGCTCGTGGTCGCCGGCCAGCCCGACGTAGCAGGCCATCCGGACGGTGTCCGGGGCCTCGCCGCCCCGTAGCTCCCGCTCTACCTGGTTGATGCAGGCCGTGACGTCCGCGTGGGCGGCGGGGGCCGTGAGGGCCGCGCCGCCCAGTGCGAGGGTCAGGCCGGTGAGGACACTTGCGATACGGGTCGACGTGCGCATGGCACACACCTGCTCTCCGGAATCGTTGGGGCGGCGCTACCGCGCCGAGACGGCGAACAGCTCGACGGCGTAGTCGCCGCTGGTGCCGATCCCGGTCTCCTTGTAGGTGCAGTTCAAGATCGCGGCACGGTGGCCGCGGTCGCTGGCCATCCAGCCGTCGACGTGGGCCTTGGAGTCGGCGTAGCCCGGTCCGGAGACGTTCTCCGAGGAGGGGCCGTTGGGCGAGTAGCCGGCCCGCTCCATGCGGACCAGGTAGGTGGACCCGTCCGAGCCGGTGTGATCGGTGATCTGGTTGGCGGCCATGTCGTCGGCGTGGGCCTGGGCGGCCTGCGCGAGCCGCGGGTCCACCTTCAGGGGTTCACAACCGGCCTTGTCCCGTTCGGCGTTGACCAGGGTGAGGATCTCGCCCGGGGTGGACGCCTGCGGGGCGAGGACGACGGATGCCGCGGGCGCTGCCGCCAGGGCCGAACTCGCGGTGACCGCGCTGCCGAGCACGAGCAGCGGGGCCGTACAGACGACCACGCACACGCGGCGGGCGCGGGTGTTCTTGGTACGCATGGGAGTTCCCCTTCGTCAGGGGTGCTGGCCGGCCGCGCACGGCACCCGGCGGCGGCCGCACGGGGTGGCCGCGGGAGGGCGCGCGGTCTGTGACGAGACGGACACCGCCGCGGGTGGTACGGGGACGGTACCTCCTCCTGGTGGTTCCACCCTACGACCGGGGGGACCCGGCCACGAGCCGACCGGCCGTCCGCCCTGGTGGGCGCCCTGCGGGCGGCGCGGGCCAGGCAAGGTCCGGAAGAGACGACCTCGCGCCCCTCAGGACCGTTCCAGCAGGGCGTCCCCGAGCTCGCTCGTGGCGTAGTGCACCTCGCGCCGGTAGCGGTGGCTGGTGACGAGGCCGGTGTCGCGCAGTACCGCAAGGTGCTGGGAGACCGCGCCGAGGCTGAGCCCGGTGCGGGCGGCCAGCTGCGTCGTGGTGGCGGGGGAGCTGGTGCACGCGAGGAGCCGGGCCCGGCTGCGGCCGAGCAGCCGGGCCAGTCCTTCGCCGCGGGCGCCGCGCCGCTCCCACAGGGTGCCGACGGCCCGTGCGGGGTAGACGACGGCCGGGGGCGTCGGTCCGGGGGCGGTCAGCAGGTGGCAGCGGACCGCGAAGGCGCTGGGGGCCAGGGTGAGTCCCCTGCCGTCCAGGTCGTGGACCGCCGGGGGCAGGTCCGGGGAGAGCAGGCGGTCGCCCGTCCAGCTCAGCGCGGGATGGAGGCGGGCCAGCACCTCCTGGATGCCGTCCTCCGCGAGCTGCCGGGTGCGGTAGGCGATGTCCGCCTCCAGGACCGCCCGGATGCGCGGCCAGTAGGGCCGGACGGCCGCCTCCCACCAGGCGCTCAGGGCGTCGGCCAGGCGCGCGAGTTCGGCCGGTTCGGCCGGTTCGGCCGGTTCGGCCGGTGCCGCCGGTTCGGCCGGTGCCGCCGATTCGGCCGGTCCTGCTCCGGTGGCGAGCAGGATCGCGAGTTCCTCCTCGAACTCGGCCAGCGGGCAGCGCGGAGGGGGCGTCAGGAAGCCCGGCACGTCCGCCCGCAGGGGGTCCGCGGTGGTCAGGGCCAGCAGCGGGGCGGTCCTGCGGGCGAGGGCGCGGTCCTCGCGCAGGGCCCGTACCGAGGTGATCCACGGCAGGTGGACGGCGTAGCGCCCCGGATCCGAGACGGCCGAGAAGCTGACCACGGTCTCCCACAGCGGCGATATCGCGAACCTGACGCCCGCGATGTCGTGCACGCCGAACCGCACCTCACCCATGCCCCCGCCCCCTCCGGCCGCCCCGCCGACCGTCACGTTTTCGCCCAGACTAAAACATTGGCCGGGCCGGCCGGGGGCCGGTGATCTTCGCATCCATGACGTACTCCCGCCCCGGCGCCGCACCCGTCCGTCCCCGGCGTGCCCGGCCTTCCGCCGGCTCCGGCTTCCGCCCTCTGTGGATCGCCGACGCCGTCAGCCAGTCCGGTTCCGCCGTGACCCTGCTCGCGCTCCCCCTCGTGGCGATCGGCACCCTCGACGCCACGCCGTTCGAGGCCGGTCTGCTCGTCATGTCCGAGTACCTGGCCTTCCTCCTCATCGGCCTGCCCGCCGGGGCCTGGGTGGACCGGCTGCCGCTGCGCCCCCTGATGGTCGCCGGGGACCTCGGCCGCGCCGTCCTGCTCCTGTCGATCCCCGTCGCGGGCTGGCTGGGTGTCCTGACGCTCCCCCAGCTGTACGCCGTCGGCTTCGGGATGTCGGTGTGCACGGTCTTCTTCGACGTGGCCGCCCAGAGCGCGCTGCCCCAACTGGTCGACGGGGAGCGGCTGGTGCAGGCGAACGTCAGGCTGGAAGCCACCCGCAACATCACGCAGGTCGGCGGCCCGGGCCTGGCCGGGGCGCTGGTCGGGGCGCTGACCGCGCCCGTCGCGCTCGTCGCCGACGCCCTCAGCTACACCGTCTCGGCGCTGCTCGTGGCGCGCGTGCGCCCCCTGGCGAAGCAGTCCGGTGCGCGGCCGGTGACGACGCTGCGCGCCGACATCGCCGAGGGCCTGCGCTTCGTCTTCGGGCACCCGGCACTGCGGGCCCTCACCCTCGCCGCCGCCGTCTCCAACCTGTGCGGGACCGTAGGTGCCTCCATGCTGCTGGTGCTGCTCGCCGGGGACCTGGGGCTGTCGCCGCTGCTGTGCGGCGCGGTGTTCACCGCCGAGGCCGTGGGAGGGCTGATCGGCAGCCTCCTGACCCGCCGGATCGCGGCCGCGCTGGGCCAGGGACCGGCGATGTGCGCGTCGCTGGTCGTCAGCGCACTGCTGTGGCTGCTGGCACTCCCCTTCTACGCGGCGGACTGGCGGTTCGCCGTCGCCGTGGTCCTCCAGGGGCTGGGATGGACCGCCTTCATGACGTTCAAGATCAGCTCGGTCGCCTACCGGCAGCGGCTGTGCCCCGAACCGCTCATGGGCCGGATGACCGCGACGTTCCGCTTCGTGGTGTGGGGGTCCATGCCGGTCGGCGCGCTCGTCGGGGGGATGCTGGGGCAGCATCTCGGGGCCGGGCCGGCCCTGTGGGCAGGGGCCCTGGGCGAACTCCTCGCCGTGGTCCCGCTCCTCCTCTCGCCACTGCGCACGGCCCGTGAACTGCCGGACGGCGGGCAGGAGCCGCACGACGCCCCGCCGCCCGCACACCCCTGAACCCCTGCCTCCCCACACCCCCTTCAAGGAGAACCTCGTGCGCTACACCCACGTCGACGTCTTCACCGGCCGCCCCTACGACGGGAACAGCCTCGCGGTGTTCCCCGAAGCCGACGCCCTCACCGCCGCCCAGATGCTGGGCATCACCCGGGAGATGCGCCACTTCGAGTCGGTGTTCCTGGCCCGGGATCCGGCGCGGCCGCGCACCTACCGGGCCCGGGTCTTCGACCTCGCCGGGGAACTGGACTTCGCGGGGCACCCCCTCATCGGCGCCGCGGGCGTGCTGCACGCCGGGCACGCCGCGCAGGACGACCTGACCTGGACCCTGCGGCTGAGGGCCCGCACGGTGGAGGTGGCCACCCGCCGCACCGGACCACTGCGTTACGAGAGCACGCTGGACCAGGGGCCCGCCGAGTTCCCCGGCGGCCCGTGCGACGCGGGCGCGGCGACCCCGGCGGAGATCGCCGCCTGGTTCGCCCTGGACGCCGACGACCTCGATCCGGACCTGCCTCCGCTGACGGTGTCGACCGGCCTGCGCTACCTGGTGGTTCCCGTACGGGGGGACGCGCTGGCCCGTGCCCGCGTCGCCACCCCGCTGGACGGTCCCCTGGGCCGCGTGGGGGCCGGGTACGCCTACCTCCTCGACGCCACCGCCATGGAGGGCAGGCACTGGACCAACGACGGCGCCCTGGAGGACACGGCCACCGGCAGCGGCGCGGGCTGCGCCGCCGCGTACCTGCGCCGGTACGGCCGCATCGGCGACGGCGAGCCGGCGGTCCTGCGGCAGGGCCGCTTCACCGGCCGCACGGGTGAGATGAGCGTGACCGCGTACGGACACGGGGACCAGGTCCGCTCGGTGAAGGTCGGCGGCGGTGTCGCGATCGTCGCCGAGGGCGTCCTCGCCGCACTCCCCTAGGCCTTGGCCGGGGTCAGCCCCGGGCGGCGCGCCGGCGGTACTCGGCCGTCGGCAGGCCGCCGACGCCCCAGTCCTCCAGGGCCACTTCGTCGACGAGGACGAAGGTGGTCGCCGGGTCCTTGTCGAGGACCTTCACGAGCAGGTCGGTCACACCGGCGATGAGCTGCGCCTTCTGCTCTGCGGTGGCGCCTTCACGGGTGATCTTGATGTTGACGTACGGCATGGCGGTTCTCCTTCTTCGGGTGGGGTGGTCAGATCCGGCGGCCGGTGACGTGGCCGCCGTCGACGAGCAGGGAGTGCCCGGTCACGAACTCGGCGCCCGCGAGGTAGAGCACGGCGTCGGAGATCTCGGCGACCTCGCCGACCCGGTCGAGCAGGGCCAGTCCGCCGAAGGAGTCCACGTCGGAGCCCGCGTGCAGCGGGGTGCGGATGATGCCGGGCGCGACGAGGTTGACGCGGATCCCGTCGACGGCGAGTTCGGCGGCCAGGCTCCGCGTCAGCGCGTGCACGCCGGCCTTGCTGACCACCGGTGCGGACGCCGGGAACCCGGCCAGCGCGTGGTCCACCAGGACGGTGCCGATGTTGACGATGCTGCCGCCCCGGCCCTGGTCGCGCAGGGCCCGGACGACGGCCTGGGTGGTGAGGTAGGTGCCCTTGAGGTTGCCGGTCAGGAAGCCGTCGAGTTCGTCCTCGGTGACCTCGGTGAAGGGCTTGGGTGCGAAGGTGCCCGCGTTGTTGACCAGGACGTCGATGCGTCCGAAGCGCTCCAGGGCCGTACGGACGAGGGCCTCGCCGGTCTCCGGCGCGGCGATGCTGCCCACGGTCCAGGCGGTGCGCTCCGGGTGGCCGAGGCCGGCGGCGGCCTTGGCGAGCCGGTCGGCGTCGCGGCCGTTCAGGACGACGTTCGCACCGCTCGCCAGGAAGGCGCGGGCGATGTCCAGGCCGATCCCGCTGGAGGAACCGGTGACGAGGGCGGTGACGGGGGCGGCGGCCGCGGTGGCGGCGGTGCGGGTGTCGCTCATGGGGTGGGTGCCTTTCGTGGGCGGCCGGTGCGTCCGGCCTGCTGACACCTGAAAGCTATGAGCCCTCAACCGATAACACCACGACGGAAATTGGAGCGTGTGATAATCCACGGTTATGGATGTGGATCTGCGTGACCTGGAGCTGCTGAATGCCACCGCCGAGGCGGGTTCGCTGACCGCCGCCGCCGAGCGGCTCTACGTCAGCCAGCCGGCCCTCAGCCAGCGGCTGACCCGTCTGGAGGCCCGCCTCGGCATGCCCCTCTTCGACCGCAAGGGCCGCCGCCTGGTCCCCAACCCGGCGGGCCGCCGGCTGCTGGTCGCCGCCCGCCACGTCCTCGGCGAACTGGAGTCGGCCTCCCGCGACCTGCGGGAGCTGCGCGACGGGCGCGACCGGCGCGTGCGGTTCACCGCGCAGTGCAGCACCACGTACCCGTGGCTGCCGCCGGTCCTGCGGGCCTTCCGCGCACGCGAGCCGGAGATCGACGTGCGCATCGAGGCCGTCGCCGACGACGCGCCGGTCCCGGCGCTGCTCGCCGACCTCGTCGACGTGGCTCTGGTCACCAAGCCGGACCTGCAGATGGACCGGGTGTCGCTGACCAGGCTGTTCGACGACGAGATGGTGGCGGTGGTGCCCGAAGGACACCCCTGGGCCTCCCGTACGCACCTGACCGCCCGTGACTTCGACGGTGCGGACCTGGTCCTCTACGACTTCTACGACCAGAAGCGCATCCCGTCGATGCCGCTGCCGCTCCCCGCCGGGGCCCGGCCCGGCCGGATCACCACCATGCCGGTGGTGACCGACCTGGTGGTCGAGATGGTGGCGGGCGGGCAGGGGGTGACGGTGCTGCCCAACTGGGTGGCCGCGCCGTACGCCGCCTCGCACGGCCTCGCCCTGGTCCGGATCGGCGCGACGCCGCTGACCCGTACCTGGTTCTGCGCCACCCGCACCGGGCCCCGGCCGCCCCACGTGGAGGCGTTCGTCGAGGAGCTCGTCACCTGCCTGACCACGGCGCCCGGCGGCGCCCCCGCCGCCGGACCGCCGCTCCCTACCGCCTAGCCGTCAGGAGGGCTTGGTCGCGGAGAAGGCGGTGACGGTCACCTTGTTGTCGCACTCCGCGAAGATGCCGTCGTCCATGGCGATCTGGTGGGCGCCCGCGCCGGGAACGCCGAGGACGACGGTGGGGAAGGTGACGGGCGTGGCGCCGGACACGCAGTATCCGTCGGCCTCTCCCTGGACGTTGACGAAGGTGAGCTTCGTCCAGGCGCGGCCGCCCGCGGCCAGGGACACCGTGGTGGCCGATCCGCTGTGGGTGGTGGCCAGCGGAACGTTCTTGCCCGGCGAGCCGTTGCCCGCTCCGGCGACCGTGGGGAAGCCCTGGAGCGTGCAGGCGTGCTTCGAGGTGTTGGTGACCGAGATGACGGCGGCTCCCGTCCCCGTACCGGGCGGCCGGACGTCGGCCTGGTGGGCGTCGGAGACCTTGACCTGGTCGGTCGTACAGGCCTTCGTCCCGCCGCCGGGGGCCGGCGACGAGGGAGCGGGTACCGGAGCGGTGGTGGCGGGGGCGGTGGGCTTGGCCGCGCCGCTCGGGGTCGGCTTCGCCGGCTCCGAGGCCGCGGGCGGCGCGGGCGGCTGGGCGGCGGCCCCGTCGTCGCCGGTCGGCGTGCAGCCCGCCGTCAGCGCCGCGACCGTCAAGGCCGCCGCCAGCGCCAGGGCGGTCCGGCCTACGCCTGCTGTGTACTGCATGAGGACTCCCCGAGGTTCACGACCGGTCACGCGCCGGCACTCGCGCAGGGACACGCCCCCGTACCCCGGCCGGTTCTCCCGGGCACGGGTCTGTGGCCGTTCCGTCACGCGACCATGACGAACCTACGGGGCACGGGGCCCCCGGAGCCGCTGCCGCGCGGTGGAGCAGCGGGGTGGCCAACAGCAGCGCGCCCGCGACGGCGATCGTGGTGCGCGGGCCGGTGACGGTGGCCAGGGCGCCCCCCAGGGCGGTCAGCCCGGCGATCGCGCCGGTGCCGGTGACCTTCCAGGCGACCAGGACCCGCCCGAGCCGCTCGGCCGGCACCCGCTGGAGGCGCTCCGTCGCGAACAGCGGGTTGAACACGCCCATGCAGGTGATCAGGCCCAGTTCGACGGCGACGACCAGGGCCACCCCGGCGTTGCCGGGCACGACGAGGACCAGGCCGACGGGCCACACCACGCGCAGCGTCCCGGAGACCGCCAGGACGCGGCGGCGCCCGTAGCGGGCTTCCAGGCGCCGGGCGGCCCGGGCGCCGGCGAACCCGCCGATGCAGGGCAGGCCGAACGCGAGCCCGTACTGCCAGGCCGCCCAGCCCAGGCCGTCGAGCAGCAGGACGGCCAGCAGCGGTTCGGTGGCCATGATCAGCGCGTTGACGGCCACGGTGTTCCAGAACAGCGGGCGCAGGTTCCGGTCGTCGTGGATGAACCTCCAGCCCTCGAGGACGTCCGCGGCGCGCAGCCTTCCGGCTGCGGCCCTCCCGTGCCCGGGCTCGGCCTCCCGCCGGCGGATCGCGCCGATCCCCAGCGCGGACAGCAGGAACCCGGTGGCGTTGGCCATCACGGTGACCGTGGGTCCGAGCAGGGTGATCGCCGCTCCGCCCGCGGTCGGGCCGAAGGCCGTGGCGGTCCAGGTGGTGGACTCGAAGCGGCCGTTGGCCACGAGCAGCTGGTCCGGGCGCACGAGCTGCTTGAGGTAGGCGCCGCCGGCCGCGGTGAACGCGATGTTCGCCGCCGTGCCGATCACGGAGACGGCCAGCAGCTGGGTCCAGGTCAGCCGGCCCGTGAAACAGGCGGCCGAGACCGTCAGCAGGGCGGCGCAGCGCACCAGGTCGGCGCCGATCATGACGGGCTTCTTCCGCCGGGCCTCGACCCACGGGCCGAGCGGGAACGCGAGGAGCGCGCCGGCCGCCAGGCCGGCGGCGGCCAGCGCCGACACCGCGGCCGGGCCGGCGTGGAGCACCTGGATCGCGATCAGGGGGAACGCCCCGAACCCGAGCCAGGTGCCGACCGTGGACGCGGCGTACGCCGACCACAGCCATCCGAACGGGCGTCCGAGCTTGTGCCGTGCCATGCGGGACCTTCCGTCACGACCCATCGTTGACGGCGAGGATTGGAACAGGAGGACGGGGCCGTGATCCAACAACACGGCATCGGCGAGCCACAACCGCTGGTTGTGCGGGCGTAGGGTTCGGGGCGTGGACATCGAAGCCGTGCGCACCTTCGTCGCCGTCGCGGACTCCGGGCGGTTCCAGGAGGCCGCCGTGGAGCTGCGGGTCACCCAGCAGGCCGTCTCCAAGCGCGTGGCGAGCCTGGAGCGCGCGCTCGGGGTGACCCTGTTCGTGCGCACCGCCCGCGGCGCGCGCCTCACCCCGGACGGGCAGGCGTTCCTCCCGCACGCCCAGGAGGTCCTGCGGACCGTGGAACGGGCGGCGGCCTCGGTCCGGCCCGGTGAGCGGGTGCTCCGCGTGGACGTCCTCGGCCGGCGCAGCGCCCCGGCCCTGGCCCTGCGGGGCTTCCACCGGTCCCGGCCGGGCACGGACCTGGACGTGGTCACGCTCACGCACGCGAACGTGACCACCGCGATCGGGGCCGTGCTGTCGGGCGAGGTCGACGCGACCTTCCGAGCCGTCCCCGCGGGCGAGCTGCCCGAGGGGATCAGCGCCGAACGCGTCCTGGACGACCCGCTCCAGCTCGTCGTCGGACCGGACCACCCGCTCGCCGCCGCCGCGTCCTTGACCCCGGCCGAACTGACCGGGCACCGGATCTGGATCCCGGGCATCCGGCCGGGCACCGAGTGGGGTGCCTACTACGACGAGCTCACCGAAGCCTTCGACCTGCGCATCGACGCGATCGGCCCCGACTTCGGGCCGGAGGCGCTGATGGACTCCCTCGCCGGCTCCGCCGCGCTCGCCACCCTCGTCGGGAGCCGAGACAGCTACGTGTGGCCCGCGGCGCACCGCCTGCGGCGCATCCCGGTCGAGGGGCCCACACCGGTCTACCCGTACTCGTTCCTGTACCGGACGGCCGACCGGCACCCGGTCCTCGCGGCGCTGCGCGGGCACCTGGTCCGGGCGCGGCCGGCACCGCCGGCCGACGCCTGGACACCGAGCTGGGGCCCGGCGCGTGCCTGAGGCCTAGGCCGTCAGATCCTCCAGAGCTGGTCGCCGTACTGCGCGTCGCAGTCGGCCTGGCGCACGAGCGCGCCGTTGTCGGGGGTCTGCCAGGGGACGTACATGCAGCGGTCGTGGTGCACGTTGCGGATCTGGTACTGGCCGCCGCCCACCGGGGTGATCTTCCAGACCTGGTCGGCGTACCGCGGGTCGCAGTCGACCTGGAGGACGGGCGCGTCGTAGTCGGGGGTCTGCCAAGGCACGTACAGGCAGCGGCCGCTCACCCCGTTGCGGATCTGGTAGTCGCCCGCGCCGTTCACCGGGGTGATCTTCCAGATCTGGTCGGCGTACTGCGGGAGGCAGTCGTGCTGGGTGGCCGGGGCGTCGTTGTCCGGGGTGCGCCAGGAGATCAGCACGCACTTTCCGTGGTGCACGTTCTTGAGGGAGGCCGTGGTGAACCGGACCTGGCGCAGCCAGTCGCCGAGGTCGTCGACCCGGGCGGAGACGGCTCCCGTACGCGTTTCACCTGCCGGCGCTCCGAGGCAGCCGCCCTGCCAGGAACGCGAGTTGACGGCTACGAGCTCGTTCGCGGCGTTGAGGAGCGGGCCGCCGGTGTCGCCCTTGCACAGGACGTCGGAGCCCTTGCCGGTGATCGTGAGCGTGGTGGGCCCGGTGGCGTTCAGGGAGAACGCGCCGGTGTGGAGGGTGTCCGGGACCCAGACCGTCTTCGTACGGCCGAACCCGGCGGCGGTGAGGGCGGCGCCGGTGTTCGGGACGGCGGCGGCGAGGGTGGCGGGCGTGAGGGTGGTGGCAGGTGCGGCGAGGCGCGCGAGGACCACGTCGCGGTCGGTACGGGGGACGATCTCGGTGATTTCGGAGGCCGTCCCGTCGCTCAGGCCCGCCACGGCCCTCAGCGCCGGCCTGCCCGGCTGGACGGGGCCGCCCGCGGTCGCGGCGAAGCAGCTCGCGGCGGTCAGGACCCAGTAGTGGTCGACGAGCGTTCCCGTGCAGGCACGGCCGTTCACCTCCTCGCCGAGGCCGATCCGGACCGCGGAGGGGTGGCTGCCGGCCGGGACCCCGGGGCCCTCCACGGCGCCGGAGGGAGTCGCCGGGACCAGGCCGGCGGCGAGCATCGTGGCAGTGGCGGCGAGGAGGCCGCCGATCCGCGCGGCACGCGGGCGGGGTGCGAACATCGCTGCTTCCTTCGAAGGAGGGGACGTCCAGAGGCGGCCGCGGTTCCCGGCACGCCGAAGCGGAGGACCCGCGACTCCTGGAGATCCCCCCGCTCCCGCGCAGACTCAAGCAGACGCCCGGCGCCCCCCTCAAGGCCCGGAGGCAGATATGACGGATTATCAACCAAGGCTGAATCCGGGGCAGTTGGGCGAGGTGCAGCTATTTCTGCAGGGCCCGTACCGCCTGCTGTTCCAGGTCGAGGCAGCGGTCCACGTGGTCCGCGCAGGCGTCGAAGAGCGCCCGCCGCTCCTCCGTGCCCGCGTCCGGGGCGGTGTCCCGGGCGAGCGTGGCCAGGGCCGACCAGTGGCGGGCTGACTCCCTGAAGAGTCCGGCGGCCTCGGGGCGGCCGACGAGGTCGAGGAAGTCGGCGTACAGCGGCCGGGTGGCGCCCGGAGCGGTCCACTCCTCCTCCAGGCAGGAGTACAGCCGCCCGGTACCGGCGCGCAGGGCCTCGGGCGAGCCGCCGAACCGGCGTTCCCAGCCCGCCTGGGTGGTGCTGTCGCGCAGCTGCGCGGCGAACTTCTCCATGCCGGTGAAGCCGAAGTTCACGTCGAACTGGTTCCCCAGCACCGGCCCGGTGAGGTGGGTGACGGTGGAGGCGACGGCCCCTTCCACATCCGGCTCGCCCTCCGCCGGCCCGGTGGGCACGATCAGCTGGTGGCGGCCCTTGCGGTGCGCGGTCCAGGCGGCCCCGAACTCCTCGCGGTCGATCCGGTACGGGGTGTCGGCGCCGTCCTCGATCAGCAGCTCGTCGCCGTCGTACCCGGCGATGACGACGGTGTACGGGTCGGCGCCGGTCATCTCGGCGTCCGGATCGGCCTCGTGCCAGGGCAGGGAGGACCGGTCGACGACGCAGAAGGCGGGCTGGCCCTCGTCGAGCGCGGCACGGACCCGGCCCCAGCGGGGCTTCATCGCGCGCGTGGCGTCGTACGGGACACCCAGGCGGCCGAGCGCGACCTGCACCCAGGGCTCGGGGTGGGACTGGGCCACGATCGTGGCGATGGGCAGCCGGCCCTCGTACTCGAAGACGAAGTACATGAAGCCGATCCCGCCGGCCAGTCCGGCGACGAGCTCCTCGTCGTGGACGCTGCCCAGGGCATGCCTGATCAGGGAGGCCTCGCGGTGGCGTCCGGTACCGAAGTCTTCGTACACGAGCACAGTCATGCGGCCAGCCTAACCGCGGAAACCGCGGGAGCCGCGCGGCGGCGTCCGCGCACGGCGAAAGGCCCCGGCCTCCAGAAGGAGGCCGGGGCCTTGATCGAGCGCTGGGCAGGCCTTGCACCTGCATTCCCCCACGGGAAGTGGGGTGTCTTTCCTTGGACCACCAACGCCGGTCACGCTGCCGTGGATCCCGGCGGCGCGAACAAGATCAATCGTAGCGCATGATTCCGGTACGGTGCACCCGGCCCCTGGAGGGGCGGCCCGGCGGGTGCGGGCCGGTCAGGGTGCGTCGGCCGCGGTCCCCGCTTCGGCCCTCACCAGGGCGAGGACCGCGGCGCAGATCAGGGCCAGGCCCAGCAGTTGGGGCAGCAGCCACCACTGGGCCCGTAGGTGTTCCTCGTACAGCAGCACCCCCAGCGCGACGCTCACGCCCGCGTCGCCGAGGGTCAGCGCGGGCTGCGAGGCGACCAGCGGGCCGCCCTGCATGGCGTGTTCGAGGAGCAGCAGGGCGCAGACGCCGCTCGCGGCGAAGGCGTAGGTCTCCCAGGTCGTGAGGAACGCACCGACGCCGCCTTCGTCGAGTACGTGCACGGCCGACTTCATCAGGGCGGCCGTGAGCGCGTAGCAGACGGCGGTGGCCGCGCCGAGGCATCCGGCGCGCATCCGGCCGGGCGGGCGCCGCAGTCCGGCCACGGCGAGTACGGCCACCGCCCCCGCGCACGCCGCCAGGGCCAGCGCCCAGCGGTCGAGGGGGACGTAGGTCCGGTTGCCGGTCGGTGAGGCGGCCACCAGCACGATCCCGAGCCCGGCGACCACCCCCGCCACCGCGAGCCATGTCGCCCCGGGCAGCCGGCTGCGCGCCACGAGCGAGGCGATGAGCAGCGCGAGCGGCAGTTCCAGGACGAACAGGGGCTGTACGAGGGCCAGCGCGCCCGTGGCCAGCGCCGCGGCCTGCCCGACGCCGGCCGCGATCACCGCCAGGATCCCGCAGATCCACAGCGGCCGCCGCAGCAGGTCGCGGACCAGCCCGAGGCGGAAGCCCCCGCTCTGCGGCACGGTGAGCGCGGCGCGGCGCTGGAGCACCGTGGCGAGGGCGTTGCTGAGCGCCGCGAACAGCGCGAAGAGGACCGGCAGTACGAAGCCCATGCCCCGATCCTCACCGCCCCCGCCGTGCCTCCCCGCCCCGACACACCCGCGCGGGCCCGTTCCCCCGCCCAGGCCCACCGCGGAGGCGGCCTGGGCCGCCCGCCTGCCCGGACTTGCGCGGACTGCCCCGGTCACAGGGCTGCCGGACTGTCAGTGCCTGCTGCGAGCATGGAGTCATGACGGACCGTGCTGCTCAGATCGCCGCCTACTGGAACGCCGCCGCGGCGGACTTCGACGAGGAACCCGATCACGGGCTGCGGCCCGACGGCACCCGCGCCGCCTGGGCCGGGCTCCTGGGTTCCCTGATGCCGGCCGGTCCGGTCGACGTGCTCGACGTCGGCTGCGGCACCGGTTCGGTGTCCTTGCTGCTGGCCGGGGCCGGACACCGGCCGACCGGTGTCGACCTGGCGCCGCGCATGGTGGAACGGGCGCGCGGGAAGTTCGAGGCCGCCGGTCTGGAGGGCCGTTTCCTGGTGGGTGACGCCATGGCGCCGCCGACCGGGGAGCAGCGGTTCGACGTGGTGCTCTCGCGGCATCTGGTGTGGACGCTGCCCGATCCCGAGGCGGCGCTGCGCGCGTGGGTGGCCCGCTTGCGGCCGGGCGGCAGGCTGCTGCTGATCGAGGGCCGGTGGCGCGAGGCGGGCCAGAAGGGTGTTCCGTACGTGGCCGGCGCCGAGTCCCTGCCGTGGAGCGGCGGCATCGGGGCCGGGGAACTCGCGGCGGCCGTGCGTCCTCTGGTCGCGGCGGTGCGCGTGGAACCGCTCAGCGGGGACCCGCAGTTGTGGGGCGGCCCGGTGGACGACGAGCGGTACGCCCTGATCGCCGACCTGTGAGGGGAGAACGCGGGCGCCGCGCCCCCACGGCTTCGTGGAGGGCGCGGCGCGGTGCGGAGCGGGGCCGGTGGGTCAGGGGCAGCTGACGCGGATGTCGCCGGGGTCGGTGGTGCAGGTGTCGGTGCCGAAGCCGCCGTTGGCGGTGTCGTTGCCGGACACGCCGTCGGTGGTGGTCAGGCGGTCGTTGCCGTAGTAGCCGGTCAGGGTGTCGTTGCCGACCTGTCCGTTGAGGGTGTCGTCGCCGTAGCCGCCGTCGATGTTGTCGTTGCCGTTGCCCCCGTACACGGTGTCGTTGCCGTAGCTCGCGCGGACGGTGTCGTTGCCGCCGAGGGCGCAGATCACGTCGTTGAAGTAGCCGCCGTTGAGGGTGTCGGCGCCGCTGGTGCCGATGATGGTGCAGCCGCGGGCGTTGTTCACCGACGTGCTCGCGACGGCCGTGTTGTTCGAGGTCACCGGGTCGGTCTGGGCGGCGGTGGCGGAGGCCGTGTTCGTGAGCGTGCCGGTGGCGCGGGGTTCGGCGGTCAGGGTGACCGTGGCGCTGGCGCCCGGGGCCAGGGAGCCGAGGGTGCAGGTGGCTCCGGTCGCGGTGGTGGTGCAGGTGCCCTGGGAGGGGGTGGCCGAGGTGAGGGTCGCGGCGGCTCCGGAGAGCGTGTCGGTCAGGGTGACGCCGGTGGCGGTGGCCGTGGAGGTCGCGGAGTTGGAGACCCGCACGGTGTACGAGACGGGGTCGCCGATGCTCACCGTGGCCGTGCCGGTCTTCGTCACCGACAGGTCGGCCCGCACGGGCGGCGGGGGCGGGGTGCCGTCGCCGCCCTGGTAGCGGGCGAGGGCGAAGGCGAAGCCCGCGCCGACGCCGGCCGCGACGATCTTCCCGTCGGGCTGTACGAGGACCGCGCGGGCCTCGTCCCAGTCCAGGAAGCCGGTGACGACGAAGCCGTCGCCGCCGAAGCCGGTGTCCACCGTGCCGTCGGTGTGGAAGCGGACGAGGCCGAAGTCGTTGGCCTCCGAGCTGTTCGGGTCGTCGGCGCGTCCGGCGAGGACGATCTTGCCGTTCTGCTGGAGTGCCATGTCGTAGGCCACTCCCCCGTCGCCGGGGAAGGCGACCGAGGTGCGGCCGCCGGTGGCGAAGCCGGTGTCGGCGCTGCCGTCGGCGTTGTAGCGGAGCAGGGCGTAGCCCGCTCCGCCGGAGCCCGCGGCGAGGATCTTGCCGTCCGTCTGCACGGCGACGGCCTCGCCGAACTCGGTGCCGCCGAAGTCCGCGGTGACCATGCCGTCGCCGCTGAAGGTGGTGTCCAGGGTGCCGTTCGGGAGGTAGCGGGCCACGCCGATGTCGAAGGCGGTGTTGCCGACGTACCCGACCGCGAGGATCTTGCCGTCCGGCTGGAGGGTCATGCCGCGGGCGATGCCTCCGGCGTCCTGGGGGGAGTTCGGGGTGAAGCCCGCGACCACCGCGCCGTCACCGCCGAGGCCCGGGTCCAGGCTGCCGTCGGTGTTCAGGCGGACCAGCGCGAAGCCTCCGCCGCCGCCCTTGCCCGCGGCGATGATCCGGCCGTCGGGCTGCACCGCCAGGTCCGCGCCGTCCGCCGATCCGCCGAACTCCTCGACCCGTACCAGGCCGCCGTCGCCGAAGCCGGCGTCCAGGCTGCCGTCGGTGTTGTAGCGGGCCACGGAGAAGAAGCAGCAGCCGCCGCCCTCCTCCGCGAACACCTCGGTGGTGCCCGCCACGACGATCTTCCCGTCGGAGGGCTGGACGGCGACCGCGTTGGCCACGTGGGCGCCGCCGCCGAAGTCACTGGTCACGGTGCCGTCGCCGCCGAAGCCGGGGTCGAGGGTGCCGTCGGCGAGGTAGCGGGCGAGCGAGAAACCGCCCGCGCTCACCCCCGCCACGACCAGCTTGCCGTCGGCCTGCCGGGCGATGTCGTGGCCTTCCGCGCCCCCGTCGAAGGGGGTGGTCACCCGGCCGTCGGGTCCGAAGGCCGGATCGAGGTCGCCGGGGGCGGCCACGGCCGTGCCGGGCAGCGCGAGGACGAGGGCCAGCCCGGCGGCGGCCAGCAGCCGGGCCCGGGGGAAGCGTCTGCGGGGTCGTCCGGGAGGGGCGAGGGGCATGGGTGTACGAACCTCCGGTTCGGGCGGGTCAGAGGGAGCGCACAGTGTCGTACCGCCCCGGCCCGCCGTACCCCAAGCGCCCGTGCCGTACCGCGTCCACCTGGTCCCCGGGGAACCACCCCGGCGGAGGAGCGCGCGGGGCCGCGGAACCGCGCGCCCGTCACCGGCGGACCCCGTCAGCGGCGGGCCCGGAACGGCGGACGGGCCCGGTGGGATGTCCACCGGGCCCGTCCGCTCACGTACGGATGGCCGCTAGTCCGTGCCGAACTCCATCGCGGCGCGGTCGAGCATCTCCTCGTCGCCGGAGACCTCGCCCCGCGAGGCGATGGCCTCGGCGCCGCCCTGCGGCATGGCGCCGATCAGCCCGGTCGAGGCCGCCTGCGCGGCGCCGAGGAGGGCGGCCTGGCCGGTGCCGACCATGCCGAGACCGGCGTACTGCTCCAGCCGGGCGCGCGAGTCGGCGATGTCGAGGTTGCGCATGGTGAGCTGGCCGATCCGGTCCACCGGGCCGAACGCCGAGTCCTCGGTGCGCTCCATCGACAGCTTGTCGGGGTGGTAGCTGAAGTTCGGGCCGGTGGTGTCGAGGATCGAGTAGTCCTCACCGCGCCGCAGCCGCAGCGTGACCTCGCCGGTGACGGCCGAGCCGACCCAGCGCTGGAGGGACTCGCGCACCATCAGGGCCTGCGGGTCGAGCCAGCGGCCCTCGTACATCAGGCGGCCGAGGCGGCGGCCCTCGTTGTGGTACTGGGCGAGGGTGTCCTCGTTGTGGATGGCGTTGACCAGGCGCTCGTAGGCGGCGTGCAGCAGCGCCATGCCGGGCGCCTCGTAGATGCCGCGGCTCTTCGCCTCGATGATGCGGTTCTCGATCTGGTCCGACATGCCCATGCCGTGGCGGCCGCCGATGGCGTTGGCCTCCATCACCAGGTCGACCGCGGAGGAGAACTCCTTGCCGTTGATCGTCACGGGCCGGCCCTGCTGGAAGCCGATCGTGACGTCCTCGGCGGCGATCTCCACCGCCGGGTCCCAGAACCGCACGCCCATGATCGGGTTCACGGTCTCGACACCGGTGTCCAGGTGCTCAAGGGTCTTGGCCTCGTGGGTGGCGCCCCAGATGTTGGCGTCCGTCGAGTACGCCTTCTCCGTGCTGTCGCGGTAGGGCAGCCCGTGGGCGAGCAGCCACTCCGACATCTCCTTGCGGCCGCCGAGCTCGGTGACGAAGTCCGCGTCCAGCCAGGGCTTGTAGATGCGCAGGTGGGGGTTGGCGAGGAGGCCGTAGCGGTAGAACCGCTCGATGTCATTGCCCTTGAACGTCGATCCGTCGCCCCAGATCTGTACGTCGTCCTCGAGCATCGCCCGGACCAGCAGGGTGCCGGTGACGGCGCGGCCGAGCGGGGTGGTGTTGAAGTAGGCGCGGCCGCCCGAGCGGATGTGGAAGGCGCCGCAGGCGAGGGCGGCGAGGCCCTCCTCGACCAGGGCCGCACGGCAGTCGACCAGGCGCGCGATCTCGGCGCCGTAGGCCTGGGCGCGGCCGGGCACCGAGGCGATGTCGGGCTCGTCGTACTGGCCGATGTCGGCGGTGTAGGTGCAGGGGACGGCACCCTTGTCGCGCATCCAGGCGACGGCGACGGAGGTGTCGAGGCCGCCGGAGAAGGCGATGCCGACGCGCTCGCCGGTGGGCAGAGAGGTGAGGACCTTGGACATGGGAAGAGTATGCATCACAACGCATGTTCATGCAAAATTCTGTCCTCGCCGCCGAGGTTCCAGGACTCGATGTCGCGGTAGTGGATCGGCCCGGGACCCCGGCCGAAGTTGCTCCCGACCAGGTGGAGGCGTTCCGTGCGCCAGGGACGGCCGGTGAAATCGGCCAGCCCGGCGGCGGCCTCCACCGCGCTGGCGAGGTCGCCCCGACGGGCGCGGGCCAAGGTCAGGTGGGGGCGCAGCGGCCGGCCCTCGAAGGCGATGCCGCACTCCTTGACCAGGGCCCGCACCTCGGCGGCGAGGACGTGCAGCCCGTCGAGGTCCCCGTCGATCCCGCTCCACAGCACGCGCTCGTCGAAGTGGCCGCCGCCGCGCAGCGCCAGCCGGAGGGGCGGATGCGCCGCCGCGAGCTCGGCGAGCGGCGGCCCGAGGAGGGCGGCCGCCGCGGCCGGGACCTCGCCCAGGAAGGCCAGGGTGATGTGCCAGTCCTCGATCCGGTTCCACCGCATGCGCGGGTACGCCTCGTAGGCGGGGCCCAGCGCCCGCTCCAGTTCCGCCTTGGCGTCGTCGGGCGGGGCGAGGGCGATGAATATCCGACGGGTCTCGGCGTGGCTCTGTGCGTTCACGAAGGTCTTCGTACCGTGCCGGGGGCTCTCCAGTCATCTTCCGTCCGCGCGCGCCGCGCCCGCCGGGCCGGGTCTGTGACTCCGCACACCCTCCCTTGACCTGCAAAGGAAGGGTTACCTAAGTTCGATGTCATGGCCCCCCACGACCCCACCCCCTCCCCCGACGCGGCCGGCGCGCCCGGCCCGTCCGCGCTGACCGACTTCGCCGTCGACCTCACCTCGCAGGAGGTGCTGCGGCGCGCCCAGGTGATGGAGGCCCTCGGCCCGGACTGGGATCCGGTGGAGGTGCTGCTCGGCGAGGCGGCCGCGTACGACCTGCTGTACTCCGGACTCGACGCGGAGCAGCAGCGCCTCTACGACGACCTCGTCGCGGCCGGTGTGCTGCCCCTGCGGGGAGACGGCCGTGCTGCCGCTTGACCCGCAGGCCGACCCCGGGCGCCGCGCCTGGGTGGCCTGCCCGAAGTGCGAGGACGCGCGCGGCTGCGAGCCCTGCGGGCAACGGCGGACGTGCTCCACGCACTGGCGCTACCTGCTCACCAACACCGGCAGCCTCCTGCACCTCCAGTGCCCCGCCTGCACCCATGTCTGGGTGCACGAGAGCGGCTTCGGCGCCACCCGCTCCGTGTGGGACCGCGTCATCGGCGCCCTGCCCGGCTTCTGAGCCGTCAGGGACGCGCGGGCTCCCGCCGCAGTGCGCGGTGGACGAGCCAGCCCGCGGCGGCGCCGGCCGCGTACCAGAACAGGTCGGGCGCGTTGAAGGTGGAGCCGAGCACGAGGCGGGCGACCGTGCTCCGCTCGGAGAGCTCCGCCGGGACCGCGGTGAGCTGGAGGAACTCGACGGCCCAGCTGGCGGCCAGGGCGATCGCCGCGGCCTTCAGGGGCGTCACCTTCGGGGCGGCCACCACGACGAGGGTGAGCAGCAGGACGGTGTACAGGGCGTCGCCGCCGTACTTGGCCACGTCCCCCGCCGTCACGGCCCTGAGCCCCAGCCCCGCGCCGACGGTCAGCGCCGCGGCGGCTGCCGCCGCGGCGCGGGTGCGCGCCCGCCCTGCGGGGGCGGTGCGGTCACGGGTGCCGGACATCAAGGTCATCGGGTCATGGTGCCGGAAGGCCTGAGCGGCTCCCGCACCGCACCTCGTCCCACCGCAACCGACCCACCACCCCCGCGCGTCTGTCGCGAGCATGACGACAAACTCAACAGGGCCGGGCCCTGAGGCCGGACGCACCACCCTCGGGGGACGCCTCCTCGCCGGTCTCGGCGCGGCGATCGCGCTGCTGGTGTGGGCGCCCCGGGCCGCCTTCAGCATCGACGGCGGTTTCGAGGGCCATGCCCGCGACCTGAGCGTGGTCTTCGTGGACCTGCCGCTCATCCTCCTCGGGGGCGCCCTGATCCCCCTCTCCGCCTGGACCCTGACCGTGCGCTGGACCCGGCGGCCCTGGGTCGCGGCCCTCGCCGCCGTGGCCGCGCTCGCGCTCGGCACATGGGGCCTCACCACGTGGTGGACCCCCCGCCAGCTCCCGGACCCCGGCTACCGCGGCAACCTCTGACCCGCCCCGGCGGACCCCGGCCGCCTCGGGAACGACACCCGCCCATGTCTGGTTTGTTTGACACCGAGTACAGGTGCCTTTACCTTGCGGGTGTCAAAGTTCTTTTACATGGAGAGTGGGTAGGGGCGTGGCCTTCCAGGAGAAGCGCGCGTGGATCATGGCGGTGACCGCCATCGGCGGGTACGCCGCCTACCTGGCCGTCGTCCTCGGACGGGCGGGCGGCGGTGTGACCCTCGCCGAAGTGCCGTACATGGCTCCGATGCTGTGGAGCATCGGAGCATCCATCGCGGCCTCGATCGCGCTCGGCATCGCGATCGCCGTCGCCTCCCCCGAGGACGCGGGCGTCAAGGACCAGCGGGACCGGGAGATCGGCCGGCTCGGCGAGTACGCCGGCCAGTCCTTCCTGGTCGTCGGCGCCGTGACGGCACTGGGCCTCTCCCTGGCCGAGGCGGGCCACTTCTGGATCTCCAACGCGATCTACCTGGGGTTCGCCCTGTCCGCGGTCCTCGGCTCCCTCGTGAAGATCGCCGCCTACCGGTGGGGGTTCCAGTCGTGGTGAAGCCGACGGGGATCACGAACAGGATCCGCACCCTGCGCTTCGAGCGCGAGGAGATGACCCAGGCGGAGCTGGCCCGGCGCATCGGGGTGACGCGCCAGACCGTCATCGCCATCGAGAAGGGCCGCTACTCGCCCTCGCTGGAGACGGCCTTCCGGATCGCCCGCGTGTTCGCGGTACCGCTGGAGCAGGTGTTCCAGTGGACGGACGACGAAGGGAAGACGCCGTGAAGGCGATCGCTCAGCACGTCTACGGCTCCTGCGAGGTTCTGGAGCTCACCGAGATCGAGAGGCCCTCGCCCGGACCGGACGAGGTGCTGATCCGGGTCCGCGCCGCCGCCGTCGACGCGGGCGTCTGGCACCTCATGACCGGCATGCCGTACCTGCTGAGGCTGATGGGCTACGGGCTGCGCGCGCCCAAGGTCCCCGTCCGGGGGCGGGAGGTCGCCGGAGTCGTCGAGGCGGCCGGAGCGGGCGTGACCCGCTTCCGCCCGGGTGACGAGGTGTTCGGGATATGCGAGGGCTCCTTCGCCGAGTACGCGCTCGCCCGGCCCGACAAGCTCGCGGCGAAGCCCGCCGGACTCCCCCTGGATCAGGCGGCGGCCCTGCCCGTGTCCGGGCTGACCGCGCTGCAGGCGCTGCGCGACGCGGGCCGGGTCCGGGCGGGCCAGCGGGTGCTGGTCATCGGAGCGGGCGGCGGGGTCGGCAGCCTCGCGGTCCAGCTGGCCAAGGCCTTCGGCGCCCACGTGACCGGGGTGTGCGGCACGGGCAAGACGGACCTCGTGCGGGCACTCGGCGCGGACGAGGTCGTCGACCGCGGCCGCGAGGAGATCACCGACGGCCGACGCCGCTACGACCTCGTCGTCGACACCGCGGGCAACCGCCCCCTGTCGCTCCTGCGGCGGGCCCTCACCCCGCGCGGCACCCTCGTCATCGTCGGCGGGGAGGGCGGCGGCCGCTGGCTGGGCGGCACCGACCGGGTCCTGCGCGCGGGACTGCTGAACCCCTTCGTACGCCACACCCTGCGCGGGTTCATGGCCAAGGAACTCGGCGAGGACCTCGACGTCCTCAGACGGTACGTGGAGGCCGGCGAACTGAAACCCGTCATCGACCGCACGTACGACCTTCCCCGGGCGGCGGACGCCATCACCCGCCAGCACCTGGGACGGGCACGGGGAAAGATCCTCCTCGTTCCCTGAGGCCGGATCAGGTGGCCCACGGGGAAGGGAAGCGGGGATCGGGGGCGTAGGCGCAGTAGGTCCCCGTGCGGATCGTGCGGTCGAGGTGGTCGCCGAGCGGCGGCGAGGCGTCGCGGAGGCGGCCGATGGCCTTGCGCACGGCCTGGGTGACGGCGGCCCGGGCCCGTTCCGAGGCCGCTCCGGCGTGCCGGTCACGGCCGCCGAGCCCGACGGCCCTGGCCAGTTCGCCGATCAGGAAATCCCGTTCCAGCGCGGCCTGCTCCTGCCGGGCGGTGTCGTGGCCGGCGCCGGCCTCCTCGATGTCCTCCTCGATCTCGGCGAGCCGCCGGCGGTACGCCTGCTTGGCGCGGTCGTCCAGGAGGGGGCCGGCGTCCCCCGCGCCGAGGAGCACCGCGGCCACGGCGGGGTCGTCGCTGTCGGCGGCGACCAGGTCGAGCACGTGGAACTCCCGGCCCGGTGCGGCGAGCAGCCGGGCGAGGTGGTGCATGCCCTTGCTGTCGCGGACGCTCACGCGGCGGCCGTCGAGGACGACCTTCCAGTGGTCGCCCTCCCGGACGAAGGTGTCCGGCTCGATGGCGGCGGGCTCGATGGCGGCGGGCTCGACGGTGGCCCGCTCGGGCGTGGTCCGCCCGGCGGTGGTCTGCTCGACCGTGGTCCGCTCGGCCGTGGCCGGCTGCGAGGCCTCGGCCGCGGGCTCGTGGGCGATCCGTTCGAGTTCGGTACGCGCCGCCTCCCGTTCGAGGGCCTCCGCCCGGCGGTTGCCCAGGGCCTGCTGGGCGTCGGCGAGCCGGAGCCGGCACTCGGCCGTCTCGTAGGGGGCGCCGACCTCGCTCCAGGCCAGGGCCGCCTCCGCGAACGACTCCGACGCGGCGGCCGCGTCACCCCCGGCGAGCAGGACCTCGCCGCGCGCGCGGCATGCCGACGCGGCCAGTGCGGTGCTCTCGAAGCGGACGGCCACCTCGTCGAGCTCGCGGGCCGCGATCCGCGCCGTCTCCAGATCGCCGCCCGCGACGGCGATCCTGACCTGGGCGTCCAGCAGCGGAGCCCGGCGCAGCCCGGAGGTGGGGGGCAGTTCCTTCGAGGGCACCGGCAGCGGCCTGGCCAGCGCCTCCCGGATCGCGGCGGCCGCCGCGTCGACGTCGCCCCCGGCGAGCCGGACGAGCGAGAGCCCCGGTTCGGGATCCCAGCCGAGGCGGTGCGCGGCGAGCAGGGCGTCCTCGGCGCCGGTCAGGTCGCCGCGCCGCAGCCGGATCCGGCCCAGTTCGGTCAGCGGCCAGCCCAGCTCGCGGCGTACGTAGGGGCGCAGTTCCTCGCAGGCCAGCAGCACCTGCTGTTCGGCGTTCGCGTGCCGGCCGCGCAGGCGCATGATCTCCGCCCGGTGCACCCGGCACCGGCCGTGCAGGCTGCCGACCGCGTTCGTGCGCGCCCAGCGCTCCATCGCCTCCGTCCACTGTTCGGCCAGGTCGTACTGGGCCAGGCCCTGCAGGGCGCACACCAGCTCGCAGTAGACGACTCCGGTCGACAGCGCGTCGAGGTCGCCGGACATCGCCGCCGTGCCGGCGTCGTCGAGGAGCCCGAGGCCCCGTTCGACGTCACCGCCGAGGATCACCAGCCGGGCCTGGGCCACGCGCCCGATCGCCGCTGCCGCCGGATCGGTGGCCGTACCGGCCTCGACCGCCCGCGCCGCCCAGGTGCGGGCGGCGTCGAGGTCGCCGCTGAGGAGCCGCTCGAAGGCGCGCACCACCGCGAACCACGCGTGGGCGCCGGTCACCTCCGCCGGGTCGAGGAGGCGTTCGGCGCGGCGCAGCCAGCCGCGTACGGGTGCCATCAGCGCGGTGTCGAACAGCAGGTGCATGGCGACGCGTACGGCGGCCCCGGCCGCGCCGTTGTCCTCGCCGAGCCGGGCCAGATCGGCGTGGAGCCGCTCCCAGGTCTCGATGGCGACGTCGAGGTGACCCGCCGCGTAGGCGACACCGGCGAAGTCGGCGAGCTCCGCCGGGCCCAGCCCGTCCGCCTCCCGGGCCTCGAGGTAGGCGGCGTACGCCTCGGCCCACGCGCCGCGGCCCGCGGCGCCGCGGGCCCGATCCAGCGCGGATCCGTCGTCGGAGGCCTGCGTCATCGTTTCCTCCGGTCCCGGTACGTACGGGGTGGTTACGGCGGTAACGCTCTCGCTTACGCCCTCATGGTGAGCCACATCCGCATCGGAGGACATCATGGACACCATCACGGTCAACGGCATCCGCCTGGAACACGAGATCCGCGGTACCGGGGAGCCGGTCCTGCTCATCAGCCCCGTCCTCGCCGACGGGTTCGTCCCGCTCGTCGCCCAGGAGGCGCTGACCAGCCGCTACCAGGTCATCCGCTACCACAAGCGGGGCTGGGGCGGCAGTACCCACACCCCGGGTCCGGTCTCCGTCGCCGACCACGCCGCGGACGCCGTCGCACTGCTCGACGCCCTCGGCATCGGCCGCGCCCATCTGGCCGGACATTCCAGCGGCGCGGCGGTCGCCGCCCAGCTGGCCCAGGACCACCCCGACCGGGTCGCCACGGTGGCCCTGCTGGAGCTGTCCCTGCTGTCGGTGCCGGCGGGCGAGGCGTTCTTCGCGCAGGCGGGGCCCGCCTTCCAGGCGTACGCCGACGGTGACGCCGAACGCGCCCTCGGGCTGTTCCTGTCCCTCGTCAGCGGTATGACCCCGCCGCACTGCCGGGCCCTGCTGGAGCGGCGGATACCGGGCAGTTTCACTCAGGCGGTCAAGGACGCCGACACGTTCTTCGGGGTCGAGCTCCCCGGCCTGGCCGAGTGGAAGTTCGGTCCCGCCGAGGCCGCGGCGATCCGCCGGCCGGTGCTGTCGATGCGGGGAAGCAGGACCCAGCCGCTGTGGATCGAGGTCGCCGCGTTCCTGCGCGGGGCCGTGCCCGAGGTCGAGGAGAGCGTCATCGACGGGGTCGGCCATCTGCTGCACATCGAACGCCCGAAGCCGGTGGCCGAGGCCCTGGTCCGTTTCCTGGCCCGGCACCCGATCGCGTCCTGACCGCACACCCCCGACCGATAGGATCACGTGTTCGATATACGGCCAGGACAGGACGTGGGGCATGGCGACGGAACACGACGGCCCGGGCGGGGCCTGGCCGGGCGGCGCGGAGATCCCGGCCGACCTTCTGCTGGCGAAGCAGCAGGTCTACGACCCGGCCGGGCTCAGCTGCTCGCGGCCGGTCGCCGAACCGGAGAGCGCCGAGTACGCGGCGTGCGCCTTCACCCTGGACGGTCTGCGCGTCCGGTTCCGCGTGGCGAAGACGACCCCGAAGAAGGCCGGTCAGTTCGTCACGGTGTGGAAGAGGTCCGGGAGCGGGCCGATCCAGCCCTTCGACGCCGCCGATCCCGTCGACCTGTTCGTCGTCAGCGCGCGTGAGGGCTCGCACTTCGGACAGTTCGTGTTCCCGAGGGACGTGCTGGTCGAACGCGGCGTCGTGTCCCGGGGCGGGGCGGGCGGGAAGCGGGGCTTCCGCGTCTACCCGCCGTGGGCGGTCACCGTCGCGCGGCAGGCCCGTGGGAGCCAGGCCTGGCAGGTGGAGCACTTCCTGCACGTGCCCGCGGAAGGTCCCGTCGACACCGTCCGCGCCCGCGCCCTGCACCTGCGGGGCGATCGGTCAGGATCGGAGAAGCACCGCGACGGGGCCCCCGCCTAGCGTGAGGGCCATGGACATCACCAAACCTGGTCCGCTTCAACGAGCTCCGCTGAGCGGGGCGCGGCGGGCGGACGGTGGCGGACCGTTGCCTTGATCGCGCCGACGAAGTAGAACCAGACCTATCTGCACGAAGCCGGTCGGACCGAGCCGGGCGAAGGCGGCGCCGCCGTCGGATGGAGACACGATGAGCAAGGCCAGGACCTCGGACACGCGGTCGCCCGCACCGCACCGTGCCGACAGCCACGACCTGATCCGTGTGCACGGGGCGCGGGAGAACAACCTCAAGGACGTCAGCATCGAGATCCCCAAGCGCCGGCTGACGGTGTTCACCGGGGTGTCGGGCTCGGGCAAGAGCTCGCTGGTGTTCGACACGATCGCCGCGGAGTCGCAGCGGATGATCAACGAGACCTACAGCGCCTTCGTACAGGGGTTCATGCCGACGCCTGCCCGGCCCGAGGTCGACGTCCTCGAAGGGCTGACCACCGCGATCATCGTCGACCAGCAGCGGATGGGCGGCGACCCGCGCTCCACGGTCGGGACCGCCACCGACGCCAACGCGATGCTGCGGATCCTCTTCAGCCGTCTGGGCGAGCCGCACATCGGGCCGCCCAGCGCGTACGCCTTCAACGTCCCCTCGGTCCGGGCGAGCGGGGCCATCACCGTCGAGCGCGGCAACAAGAAGACGGTGAAGGCGACCTTCAACCGCACCGGCGGCATGTGCACGCGCTGCGAAGGGCGGGGCACGGTCTCCGACATCGACCTGACCCAGCTCTACGACGACTCCAAGTCGCTCGCCGAGGGCGCGTTCACCATCCCCGGCTGGAAGTCCGACAGCTTCTGGACCGTGCGGGTCTACGCCGAGTCGGGCCTCCTCGACCCGGACAAGCCCATCGCCAAGTTCACCAAGCGGGAGATGCAGGACTTCCTCTACCGGGAGCCGACCAAGGTCAAGGTCGAGGGCGTGAACCTCACCTACGAAGGGCTGATCCCCAAGATCCAGAAGTCTTTCCTGTCGAAGGACAAGGAGGCCATGCAGCCGCACATCCGGGCGTTCGTGGAGCGGGCCGTCACCTTCACCACCTGTCCCGAGTGCGAGGGCACGCGGCTCAGCGAGGGGGCCCGGGCCTCGAAGATCGGGCGGATCAGCATCGCCGACGCCTGCGCGATGCAGATCAGCGACCTGGCCGCCTGGGTCGGCGCCCTCGACGAGCCCTCGGTGGCGCCGCTGCTGTCGGCGCTGGGGCAGACCCTCGACTCGTTCGTGGAGATCGGCCTCGGATACCTCTCGCTCGACCGGCCGGCGGGCACCCTGTCGGGCGGCGAGGCGCAGCGCGTCAAGATGATCCGCCACCTCGGGTCCTCGCTCACCGACACCACGTACGTGTTCGACGAGCCCACCGCCGGTCTGCACCCGCACGACATCCAGCGGATGAACGGCCTCCTGCTGCGGCTGCGCGACAAGGGCAACACGGTGCTGGTGGTGGAGCACAAGCCGGAGACCATCGCGATCGCCGACCACGTCGTGGACCTCGGCCCCGGCGCGGGCCCGGCGGGCGGCACCGTCTGCTTCGAGGGCACGGTCGAGGAGCTGCGGGCCGGCGACACCGTCACCGGCCGGCACTTCGACGACCGGGCCTCCGTCAAGGAGACGGTACGCACGCCCTCCGGCGCGCTGGAGGTGCGCGGCGCGACGACGCACAACCTGCGGGATGTCGACGTCGACATCCCGCTCGGGGTCCTGGTCGTCGTCACCGGCGTCGCCGGCTCCGGCAAGAGCTCGCTCGTGCACGGGTCGATCCCTGGCGGCGAGGGCGTGGTGTCGGTCGACCAGACCGCGATCCGCGGCTCCAGGCGCAGCAACCCGGCGACGTACACCGGGCTGCTCGACCCGATCCGCAAGGCGTTCGCGAAGGCCAACGGGGTGAAGCCGGCGCTGTTCAGCTCCAATTCGGAGGGCGCCTGCCCCAGCTGCAACGGCGCGGGCGTCATCTACACCGACCTCGCGATGATGGCGGGCGTCGCCACCACCTGCGAGGACTGCGAGGGCAAGCGGTTCGACGCGTCGGTGCTGGAGCACCGCCTCGGCGGCCGGGACATCAGCGAGGTGCTCGCGATGCCGGTGGAGGAGGCCCGGGAGTTCTTCGGCTCCGGCGAGGCCCACACCCCGGCCGCGCGGCGCGTCCTGGACCGGCTCGCGGACGTCGGTCTCGGCTACCTCACCCTCGGCCAGCCGCTCACCACCCTGTCGGGGGGCGAGCGGCAGCGGCTGAAGCTGGCCACGCACATGGCGGACAAGGGCGGGGTCTACGTCCTCGACGAGCCGACGAACGGGCTCCACCTCGCCGACGTCGAGCAGCTGCTCGGGCTGCTCGACCGGCTGGTGGACTCCGGCAAGTCGGTGATCGTCGTCGAGCACCACCAGGCGGTCATGGCGCACGCGGACTGGATCATCGACCTCGGCCCCGGCGCCGGGCACGACGGCGGCCGGGTCGTCTTCGAGGGCACCCCTGCCGATCTGGTGGCGGCCCGCTCCACCGTCACCGCCGAGCACCTCGCGGCGTACGTCGGCGCGTGACGGCGGCCGCCGCTGCCTCGGCGGGTCAGGAGCGGCGGGCCCACTCCCGCGCCAGGAGCCGGTAGGAGTTGATGCGGGTGGCGGGGGTGGGGGTGATCGTCGTGATGAGGAGCTCGTCCGCGCCGGTGGCTTCCTGGAGGCGCTCCAGGTGGTCGGCGACCGTCTTCGGGGAGCCCACGAACTGGGTCTCCACGCGGTCCTCGACGAGGGCGTGGTCGGCCGGGGTCCAGCGGTCCGTGAGGGCCCGGGCCTCCTGCGGGGTGGGGTAGGGGATGGCGCCCTCGGCGGTGCGGATGCTGTGGACCCAGGGCGCGTATCCGGCGGCCAGTTCGCGGGCCGTCGCGTCGTCCTCGGCCACCACCACGTCGGCGGACACCGTCAGGTAGGGCCGGTCCAGTGCGGCCGACGGTTTGAAGGCGGCCCGGTAGCCCTCGGCGGCCTCCAGCACCGACGCGGGGCTGACGTGGTAGTTCGCGGCGAAGCGCAGGCCTTCCCGGCCGGCCGTCTCGGCGCTCACCCCGCCGCTGCTGCCCAGGATCCACACCTGTAGGTCGGCCCCCTCGCCGGGGACGGGGTGCGCCTCCAGGCCCTCCGGGGAGCGGTAGTCGCCGCGCAGCAGGGCCAGTACGTCGGCCACCTGTTCGGCGTAGTCCTGCGGGCGGGCCCCGGGCAGGTTCAGCAGCCGCTGCTGGAGGGCCACGCGGGGGTGCCCGAGGAGGTGGGCGAAGGAGAAGCGGGCCGGTATCCGCAGGCCGTTCGGCGTCCACCCCTCGAAGGGCGGCGCGGCGTCCGGCGCCGGCTGCGGCGGGCGGCCCGCCGAGCGGCCCAGGCCCAGGTCGAGGCGGCCCGGGTGCAGGGCGTCGATGAGGCCGAACTCCTCCACCGTGGACAGCGCGGTGCGGTGTCCGAGCTGCACGGCGCCGGAGCCGATGCGGATCGTGGAGGTGGCGGAGGCGGTCAGGGCGAGGAGCACCGCGGGTGAGGTCCCGGCGACGCCGGGGTTCAGGTGGTGCTCGGCGAACCAGTAGCGGGCGTAGCCGAACCGCTCGGTCTGCCGGGCGAGTTCGATGCTCTGGCGGAGGGCCTCGGCGGCGGTGGAGCCGGAGGTGACCGGGACGAGGTCGAGGACACCGAGGGGGATGCCGGACATGGCTCAGCTCCTTGGAGGTCGGGTCGTGCGGGTCCGGATGACGGGCGGCGGCGTCACGGGGCCGGGGCGGACGGGAGTTCGACGACAGGCCCCAGGGCTCCGCGCCGGGCTTCGGGGACGGCGAGGCCCAGGTGGTCGCGCAGGGTGCTGCCCTCGTACTCGCTGCGGAAGACCCCGCGTTCCTGGAGCAGCGGGACGACGGTGTCGGCGAAGACGTCGAGGCCGCCGGGGGTGAGGTGCGGGACGAGGATGAAACCGTCGGCGGCGTCCTGCTGCACGAGGGAGTCGATGGACGCGGCGACGGTGGCGGCGCTGCCGACGAAGGTCTGGCGGGAGGTGGTCGCGATCACGAGTTCGCGGATGGAGAGGTTCTTGGCCTCCGCCAGCTCCCGCCACTGCCGGGCCGTGGCGAGGGGGTCGCTGAACTGGCGTACGCTCGCGCGCCCCAGGGCCACGGTGTTCTCGCCCACCACGGGGTCGACGTCGGGCAGCGGGCCGTCGGGGTCGTAGCCGGACAGGTCCCGGTTCCAGACGTGTTCCAGGTATTTGACGGCCGTCTGTCCGCTGACCTGGAGGCGGCGGACCTCGTGGGCGTGCTCGTGGGCCTCGGCGTCCGTGTCCCCGAGGACGAAGGTGGCGGCGGGCAGGATCTTCAGCTGGTCGGGGGTGCGCCCGTACCGGGCGAGCCGGCCCTTGACGTCGGCGTAGAACGCGCGGCCCTCCTCCAGGGTCCCGTACCGGCCGAAGATGGCGTCGGCGCCGGAGGCCGCGAACTCCCGGCCCTCGTCGGAGTCCCCGGCCTGGAAGATCACCGGTCGGCCCTGGGGGCTGCGCGGGACGTCGAAACGGCCCTCGATGTCGAAGTGCTGCCCCTGGTGGGAGAAGGCTCCGGCGCGGGCGTCGCGCAGGAAGGTACCGGCCCGGGGGTCCGCGGCGATCTCCGAGCCGTCCCAGGAGTCGAACAGTTCGACGGCGGTGGAGAGGAACTCGCGGGCGCGGGAGTAGCGATCCTCGCGCGGCAGGAATCCGCCGCGCCGGAAGTTCTCCCCGGTGAAGGCGTCCCAGGAGGTGACGACGTTCCACGCGGCGCGGCCCTCGGAGAGGTGGTCGAGGGAGGCGAACTGGCGGGCCACCTCGTAGGGCTCGTTGAAGGTGGAGTTGATGGTGCCGGTCAGGCCGAGGCGTTCGGTGACGGCCGCGAGGGCGGCGAGGACGGTGAAGGTGTCCGGGCGGCCCACCACGTCCAGGTCGTAGATCTCGCCGCCCTGTTCGCGCAGGCGCAGTCCCTCGGCGAGGAAGAGGAAGTCGAACTTGGCGCGTTCGGCGGTCCGCGCGAAGTGGACGAACGAGTCGAAGTCGATGTGGCTGCCCGCCGCCGGGTCGCTCCACACGGTGGTGTTGTTGACGCCCGGGAAGTGGGCCGCGAGGTGGATCTGCTTGAGCGGCTTGGTGCTCATGGTTGATTCGTCCTTCCGGATCGTCGGGATCAGGCGGTCGGGCGGTCGGCCTGTCGGGCGGTGCGGGCCGTGCGGACGCTCAGGCGGTGCGGGCGCTCGCGTAGCGGTTGGCGGGACGGGGCTCCAGTCCGAGCAGTCCGCGCAGGGTGTCCGCCTCGTACGCGGTGCGGAAGAGGCCGCGGCGCTGGAGTTCGGGCACCAGGGCCCGGGTGACGGCGGGCAGGTCGTGCGCGAGTACGCCGGGCCGCAGGCGGAAGCCGTCCAGCCCCGCCGACCGGTGCTCTTCGAGGAGGTCGGCCAGCTGGGCGGGGGTCCCGGTGAACACCTCGGCGTCCTGCTCGTACGGGTGGCCGGAGAGGGCGTCGAGGCGTTCCTTGCGGGCGGCGGCCGCCGGGCCGTCCCCGTCCAGGAACACGGTCAGTTCCCCGAGGAGGCGCAGCGGTGCCAGGCCTGGTCCGGCGGCCTCCCGGGCGTGCCCGATCGCGGCGACGGCCGCGAGGGACTCGGCCCGGCCGCGGAGGCCCACGTACCCGATGTCGGCGGACCGGGCGAGGAGGCGGTACGAGGCCTCGGCGTCCCGGTGGCCGGCGGGCGCGGCGGCCGCGCTCACGAGGGGCTGTCCCTGCGGGGGGCGCGGGGTGATCGAGGGGCCCCGGACGCTGAAGTGGCGGCCCTCGAAGTCGATGTGGTGCAGTTTGTCCCGGTCCACGAAGCGGCCGGTGGCCACGTCGCGGATCTCCGCGTCGTCCTCCCAGCTGTCCCACAGCCGCCTGACCACCTCGACGTGGTCGGCGGCCTCCTCGTACCGCGCGGCGGCGGGGAGCGGGGCGGGGCGGCGGCCGAAGTGCCGTTCCTCGTGGGGTGGTCCGGCGATCCGCAGGTGCAGTCCGGCCCGGCCGCGGCTGACGTGGTCGAGGGTGGCGACGGCCTTGGAGATGTGGAAGGGCTCGGTGTGGGTGGTGGTCACGCTCGGTACGAGTCCGAGGTGCCGGGTCAGCGGAGCGACGCGGGCGGCGGTCAGTACGGCGTCCAGCCGTCCCCGGACCCGGTCCGTGCGGCCGTCCGGGCCGTCGGGCGCGGAGGACTGGAGGGAGAAGGCGTCGTCGAAGGTGACGAAGTCCAGGAGTCCGGCCTCGGCCTCGGCGACGGCGTCGGCCCAGTACCGGGCGGTGAGGAGCGCCTCCGGACGCGCCCCCGGCTCGCGCCAGGCGGCGGGATGCCGGCCGGCGCCGTCGAGGGCGACGGCGAGGTGCAGGGGTGCTCGTGCGGTGGGCGGGAGGGAAGCGGAGGAGGACGGGGGAACGGGCACGTCGGAATGCGCCTTCCTGATGGGCGTGCGGGAAGTGGTCCGGTGCGGGTGCGTGAATTCGTCCCGTCAGCGAAGCCGGCAATTCTTCTGTTCGATCGATTCCGGAATTCTTCGGAAAACGCTACGCCCGATGCCTGGCCCGTACAATGACCGCATTGTGAAGAGAACTTGGCAGATGTGTTGCCGGCCCCGCGGACGGTGTCCGCGGGGCCGGCGAGGTGCCGTGGGCACGAGGTCGGGTCACAGCCAGGGAAGCTGCTCCGGGGCGTAACGGTAGGCGCGGAACACGGAGTTCTGGGCGCCCGCGGAGGACTCCAGGCCGATGCCGTCGCCGAAGGACCGGAACTGCGGGACCACGAACTCCCAGACCACGTCACCTCCGGGGGTCACCTCGAAGAGCCGCCCGAAGGAGCCTTCGGCGACGAAGGTGTTCCCGTTGGGCAGCCGCTGGGCACTGGACATGTAGGGGCTGAAGAAGTTCTGCGGCGGGTTGTCCTCGTAGGACCACACTTCCTTTCCGGTGTGCGGGTCGAGTTCCAGGACGCGCGAGTAGGGCACCGAGGTGGTGTCGCGGTAGGTGCCGTTGTCGAAGACCAGGACGGTGCCGCCGGGCAGTTCGTGCGGGTGGTGCTGCTGGGCGAGGACGTCGGGGCCGATGCGCCAGCGTACGGAGCCGTCGGCGCGGTCGACGGACACGGTGGTGGAGGCGCTGCGGAAGCCCACGATGACCGAGCCGTCGGCCTGTTCGTTGACGGTGTTGGCCATCGGCCAGTGCTCGCGGGCGAAGTGCCGGTTCAGGGGGAGTTCTTCGGGGTCGAGGTGCTCGATGGCGGCCCAGCGCCACACCACCTCCCCGTCCCAGGTCAGTTCGTACACGACGTCGCCGTAGATGACGCCGCCCGGGGCCTCGGAGCCGGGGATGCCGCCCTGGATGCGGGCCGCGTCGGCGGGGTCCAGGGGCTCGACGGCCGTGATGAGGAGGTTGCCGTTGCGCAGGACGGAGGCGTCGTGGTGGTGGAAGGGGTGCCGGACCTCGCGCAGGACCGTGGAATCGGGGGCCAGTTCCTGGAAGATGCCGCCGTGGTAGACGTCCCAGATGGGGAAGAGGGAGGGGCCGGAGGTGTCCTTGGCCGCGTAGAAGAGGTTGCCGCCGGGGAGCAGCTGGGCCTGGCGGCCGGGCGGGTGGGGAGAGGTCCAGGTGTGGGCGGTGCGGCCCTCGATGTCGACGAGGTGGATCTCGCCGGCGCTGGTGATCGGCGTGTACAGGGTGTACCCGCCGAAGCTGCGGTCCGGGTCGTGGGCGACGAGGCCGGTGCCCCGGCGGCGGAGGGTGTTCTGATCGACGGTCATGGTGAACTCCTGTGCTGGTGGGGGTGGGTCGGTGCGGGGATCCGGGTCAGCGGCCCGCGCCGGTGACGGTGACGGCGGACGGGTCGGCGGCGGTGAGGGGGCCGGGGTCCAGGTACCGCGCCAGCGCGCCCTGGTCCGCGGCTCCGGGCAGGCCCTGGGCGGTCTTGGCCCAGGCCGCTTCCTGCGCCAGCTCCGCCAGCAGCTCCGGGGAGAGGGTCGCCCCGTAGGCGTAGCGCGGCTGGAAGGCGTCGACGTAGCCGGCCTGGAGTGCGCCCTTGGACTGGGTGAGGAGGTCCTTGCGGGCCGCCGCGGGGTCCTCGGTGATCAGGCGCTGCGCGCGCAGCAGCGTACGGACCGCGGCGGCCGTGCCCTCCGGGGTCGCGGAGGGACCGGCGACGAGGAGGGTCCTGGCGGTGTAGCCGGTGAAGGGGAGTTCGGCGTGGCGGGCGCCGAGGGCGGTGCGGGTGGCGTCGTAGAAGCTGGGGAAGGTGACCCCGGCGTCGACGTCGCCGCGGGCGAGCGCGGCGGGGACCTGGTTGGGGGCCAGGTTGACGACGGTGATGTCGGCGGCGGACAGCTGGGCCGAGGCGAGCATCCGCGACAGGGCGTACTCGACGTTCGTGCCCTGCGGGACGCCGACCTTGCGGCCCTTGAGCGCGGCGAAGGCGGTGATGCCGGTGTCGGTGCGGGTCAGCAGCCGCCAGTCGGAGAAGCGGGACAGGTCGGCGACGATCCGCAGGTCGCGCCCGCCCAGGGCGGCGGTGACGGCGGGCAGGTCGCCGACGACGCCGAGCTGGGCCTGGCCGCCGAGGACGGCGTTGAGGGCGTCGCGGCCGGTCGGCTGGGTGGTGACGGTGGCGTCGACGCCCTCGGCGGGCCACAGGGCCCGCTCCTGGGCCACGTAGACGGGCGCGCCGCCGAGGTGGTCGCCGGCCGCGACGGTGACGGCGTGGCGCCCGCCGTGGCCCCGGGCGGCCGGGTCGGCGCAGGCGGTGGCGGTGGCGGCGAGCAGGGCCGCGAGGAAGGCGGCGGCGAGGACGCGGGGACGGCGGCGGCCGGCGGGTCTGCGGGGTGCGGGGGAAGGGGGCACGGCTGGGCCTTTCAGGACGGTCGGGGGAAGCGGAGGCGGAGGCGGAGGGTCAGGGGGCGCCGAGGTGGGCTGCGATCCGGGCGCGCAGGGCGGGGTCGGGCGGTCCGGCGGGTACGGGGTGGTCGGCCAGCACCCGTCCGGGCGGGCCGCCGAGGACGACGACCCGTTCGGCGAGGGCCAGCGCCTCGTCGATGTCGTGGGTGACGAACAGGACGGTGGTTCCCCGGCGTTGCCACAGCTCCCGCAGCAAGCTCTGCATCCGGGTGCGGGTCAGGGCGTCGAGCGCCCCGAACGGCTCGTCCATCAGCAGCACTTCGGGCTCGGCCGCCAGCGCGCGGGCCAGGGCGACGCGCTGCTGCATGCCGCCCGAGAGCTGGGCCGGGTACTTCTCGGCCCCGTCGGCCAGTCCGACCTCTTCCAGTGCGGCGAGGGCGCGCCGGCGCCGTTCGACCCGGGGCAGGCCGAGCCGTTTCAGGGCGAACTCGACGTTGCCGCGGGCGGTGCGCCACGGGAACAGCGCGTAGTGCTGGAAGACCACGCCCCGCTCCGGGCCCGGTCCGCGCACCGGCACCGAACCGGCCGTCACCTGCCCGGAGGTGGGCCGTACGAAGCCGGCGACGGCGCCGAGCACGGTGGACTTGCCGCAGCCGCTCGGCCCCAGGAGCGCCGTGAAGGACCCTGCGGGCAGCTCCAGTTCGGTGCGTTCCAGTACGGGCGCGGACCCGTACGTCACGCGGAGCCCTTCGAGGCGTACGTCCAGGCTCATGAGGTGCTCCAGTGGGCGAAGCGGCGGCCGATCGAGGCCAGGGCGAGGTCGACCGCCACTCCGAGCAGCCCGAGGACGAGCAGCCCCGCGAACATCCGGTCGACGCGCAGGAACTGGCCGTCCACCTGGAGGCGGTACGCCAACCCGCTGTCGGCGCCGCCCAGTTCCGCCGCGACCAGCGCGAGCAGCGCCACCGAGGCGCCGTAGCGCAGGGCCGCGAGGACGGCGGGCGCGGCGGCGGGCAGCAGCACCTCGGTGAACCGCCGGTGCAGCGGTGCTCCGAGCGAGCGGGCGGCGCGCAGGTGGCTGGCCGGGACCCGGGACACCCCGTCGTGGACGTAGAGCCAGACGGCGAGCAGGACGGCGTAGGCGATGAGCAGCCGTTTGGCGCTCTCGCCGATGCCGAACCAGGCGGTGGCGAGCGGCACCAGGGCGATGGCGGGGATGGGGCGCAGGAAGGAGACGGCGGGGGTGACGGCCGCGGACACCTTGGGCAGGTAGCCGGTGGTGAATCCGAGGGCGGCGCCGAGGAGTGCGCCGAGGGCGAAGCCCTGTCCGGCCCGGGCGAGGCTGGCGCCGAGGTCGGCGGCCAGTACGCCGCTGCGGGCGCTGTCCGCCAGGGCGGCCGCCGTCTGGGCGGGGGTGGGGAGCAGTCCGGGTGCCACCGCGCCGGAGCGGGCCAGCAGGTACCACAGCGCGAGCACGGCGGCGGCGGTGCCGAGGGCCGGTCCTGCCCGGCCGAGGAGCCGGCCGGGCGGTGAGGGGGTGGCGTGCACGGGTCTGCTCCCTGGGCGTGGTCGGGCGGGGGTTGTCTGTTCCTTCACTCGTCCACCTGACGGGGATAAGTGAGGTCAATAATTGACCACGCTTATGACGGGAGTGTTGCAGCGGTGCGAAACCTCTCCGGGGGCCCCGGGAGCGCCGGAAGGCGATGGGGTACGTTCACGTGCGTGTCACGATCCGAACCCACGCCCGAGGCGATCGAGGTCGGGCGGGTGATCCGGGGCTGCCGCAAACAGCGCGGCGTCTCCATGGCCGTACTCGCCACCCGTTCGGGCCTCTCCCAGCCCTTCCTCAGCCAGCTGGAGCGCGGGCTCGCCACGCCCAGCCTCAGCTCCATCTACCGGATCGCCGAGGCGCTGGACGTCACCCCCGGCACCTTCCTGCGGCCCCCCGAACGGCCGGGCGCGGTCAGCCACGAGAGCGACCCGCAGGTGATCCGGGTGAACGAGGCCGCGGGCCAGCTCGCGCGGGTGCTCATCCCGGGCGGACGCAGCTCCCTGATGGAGGCGTACGAGCACCACTTCGAGCCCGGCCAGGGCGAACGGGGCTGGTTCGAACACCCCGGCGAGGACTTCCTGTACGTCCTGGAGGGCGAGGTCGTCCTGGAGGTGGAGGGCGAGGAGCCGTTGACCCTGCGGGCGGGCCAGAGCGCGCACCACCGCGGTGAAGTCCCGCACCGCTGCCGCCTGTCGGGCCCGGACGCGGCGCGGACGCTCCTCGTCATCGCCTGTCCGTGACACGCCGGTGGTCAGGTGAATGCCCGGGCTCAGGGCCCCGGGGGCGGTGTGATCCTGCTTCGACGTTCCGTCATCTACCTTGGAGTGACATGCGCATTCGAACCGCGATCGCCGCCACCGTCCTGGCCGCGGCCGGCATCCTGGGCGCCTCTGGTGCCGCCGTCGCCGACGCCCACGCCGAGGGGCTGGCCGTCGGCTCCCCCGGCGTCCTGTCCGGCAACGTCATCCAGGCGCCCATCCACATTCCGATCAACGTGTGCGGCAACAGCGTCAACATCATCGGCCTGCTCAACCCGACGCTCGGCAACGTCTGCGTCAACACCTGATCCCAGGACGGCTGAAGCCGGCCGCCGTCCCGCCCCGGAGCACCTCTCCGGGCGGGACGGCGGCCGGCCCGCCGGGCGGGGCTCAGCGGCCGAGCAGCGAGCGCAGGTGCACCCCGTACCGGGTGCGCAGGCGCCGGATCTCCCACAGGGACAGGGCCGTCACCGACAGCGGGGCGCCGAGCGAGAAGGCGTAGAGCACGACGGGCGGTGCGGCCACGTCCGGGCCGTCGAAGAGCTGGAAGCAGTACAGGGACCAGACGAGCAGCGGCGCGATCAGGGCCGGCAGCAGCTCGTGCACCTCCCCCGTGCGGAAGCCGGAGTTCAGGCCGGTGACGGCGGCGGCCAGGGTGAAGAGCACGGCCGCGACGAGGGCGGCGGCGCAGGCGATGGTGGCCAGTACGAACAGCAGGCCGATCAGCAGTCCGGTGAAGATCGTGCCCAGGAAGCTGCCGAAGAGGCCGAAGGTGATGTCGTGCGGGCCGATCTCCACCATGTCGTTGAAGTCCCCGCGCAGGACGGCCCACAGCAGCCAGACCACCCCGGCGCCGAGCGGCAGCGCCCCGAGCGCCGTCAGCGGGCCGCCGAGGCGGCGCGCGTACATGCCCCGCAGGGGCGGCCGGGCCGACAGGACGCAGACGCCGACGCCGATCACGGCGGCCGCCACGACGATGGCGCAGCCGATGAGCAGCTCCTCCAGCTTGCCGAGCACGAAGTCCTGGCGCCCCTCGCGCAGGGGGTAGGCCAGCAGGAGCCAGAGGGTGGCCACCAGCCCCAGGCCCGTGCGGACGCGCTGCATCACGGCGATGACCGGGTCCTCGATGCGGTCCCCGGCGGCGGTGCCGGTCAGGGCCCGGGCCGCCGACAGAGGGTTGGGCAGGGCGCTCGCCTGCGCGGTCAGACGCTGACGGTTGGTCAATTCGATCTCTCCGGAAGGTGATTCGCGTACGCCCGAGGGTCCGGCATCGTCACCGGACCTGGTCACCGGGCGCGCGCCAGCCCATTTGACCATGCCCACATCACGATTATCGTCATAGAGACGAGAATGAGGGTGTGATCCACCTCACGCGGAACGGACCGCAGGACGGACCGCAGGCCGTCAGACGGCTCCGCGACGCAGGGCGGAGGACCGGATCCTGACGCGCAGGTAGAGGTCTCCCGTGGAACCGGACATGGCGCCCGCGTCGCCCTTCCCGGTGACCCGGATGCGGTCCCCCTGCTTCACACCGCCCCGCACCGCCACCTTGAACCTCTCCCGGGTGAGCGCCACACCGCGCCCCTCGCAGCCCGGGCAGGGGGTCGGGGTGACCGAGCCCAGCCCCAGGCAGCCCAGGCAGTGGTCCAGTCCCCGTACGTGGCCGGCGCCGCGGCAGGGCTCGCAGCGGTACCAGGCGACGGTGCGCAGCCGTTCGGCGGGGACGCCCCCGCCGCCGCACTGCCCGCAGGTGACGTAGCGCGCGGCGGTGACCTCCCGGACCGCCCCGGTGAGGGCCGCCCGGGGCCACAGCCGGAGCTCCTGCTCCCGGTCCGCCCCGGGCCGGTGCGGGGTCGGCGGGCGCAGCTGGAGGAAACGGCGGCGGGCGCGCAGGGCGCGCCGGTACTCCGGGCCGTCGTCCACGGTGGTCGCCGAGGTGGCGACCTTGGCCCCGCGGAAGGTGACGGTCAGATACAGGTCGCCCGGCAGCCCGCCGTGGCGCCCGGGCTCGCCCTTGCCGGTGACGCGCAGCCGCTGCCCCTCGGCGACCCCGGCGGGGACGCGCACGTCCACGGTGCAGGGGACCCGGCCCGCGTCGCAGGCGGGGCAGGGGGTGCGGGGCAGTGCCGTACGGCCGTCGCAGGCCGGGCAGATGCCCCGGCTGCCGGCGCGGAAGCCGGTGAGGCAGCCGGCGGGGCAGCGCCGTGCGGGGCCGCTGTCGGGGGCGGCGCCCGTGCCCCCGCAGCCGAAGCAGGGCTGGTCGACGGTCATCCGGGTGACCGTGCCTCGGGTGGCCTCGTCGGTGCCGAGGGGCAGGACGAGCGTACGGTCCGGCCCGCGCCCGGGGGCGGTGCCCGTGCCGTCGGCGAACAGGTGGCGGCCCAGGGCGCGTTCCCGCCACAGCAGCCGCAGGTCCTGGCGGGACAGGCCCGTCGGGGTGCTGCGCTGCAGGGCGGTCAGGACGCGCGGCGGCCGGGCGGCTGCCCCGGGGCCGTCGTCCCGCTGTCCGGTGCGGGGCTCCCAGGGCGGCGCGCCGACGCGGGTCCGGGCCGTCCGGTCCTGGGCTCTTGTCCTCGTACGGGTCGTCGTGCGCGCCTGCCGCTCCCCGCGCCGCGCCCCTTTCCCGGCGTCGAGCTGCTGGAGCCGCTGGATGCGCGCGACGATGTCGGCCGCGATGTCCCTCGGCAGCCACGGCTCCCCCACCGGTACGGTCACGTCCTGCGGCCCGGCGGCGCTCCGCCGACCGTCGATCCGCCGCAGCAGGTCCGTCAGCGAGGGGCGGGCGTGCGGCGTGGGGTCGAGGCAGGCCAGGACCAGCGACCTCTGGTGCGGTTCGAGGGAGCCGAGCAGCGGCGCGCTGTTCACCGTGCTGGGCCCGTACGCGTGGTGGCCCGTGCCCGCGTACGCCAGGACGGCGCCCAGTGCGAAGACGTCCGAGGCGGGGGTCGCCTCGTGGCCGAGCTGGCGTTCGGGCGCCATGTAGCGCAGCGTGCCGATGGCTCCGCCCCGGGTGAGGCCGCTCTCGTCGGCCGCGCGGGCGATGCCGAAGTCGATCAGCCACGGCCGGGTCTGGTCGAGCAGCACGTTGCCCGGGGTGAGGTCACGGTGGATCACCCCGGCGCGGTGCACGCCGTGCAGGGCCTCCGTCAGCCCCCGCGCGAGCAGCCACCAGCTGTACCCGGGCAGCGGCCCGTGCTCGGCGACGGCCTGCCCCAGGTTCGGTCCGGCCACGTACGCGGCCGCCAGCCAGGGCACGTCCGCGTGCGGGTCCGCCGCCAGGACGGGCACCACGCCGGGGCCGCGCACCTTCCACGCCGCCCGCACCTCGCGGGCGAAGCGCTCGCGGTGCACGCGGTCGCCCGCGAGCGCCGGATGCACCACCTTGACCGCGAAGTGCTGCTGCCCGCCCTCGTCGCGGGCCAGGTAGACCCGGCCCATGCCACCCGCGCCGAGCCTGCGCACCACCTGGTATCCGCCGACCTCGCGCGGATCCTGCGGCTCCAAGTCCTCCACGTACCCCCCGTTCACCCCGGGCCGCGTGGTGACGCGGCGTCAAGCGACTGCACAGCGTAGCCGCAGCGCTCCGGGCGCCGGAGAGGGGTCCGTCCAGTCTGCCTGACGCCGTTCTACGGGGCCGTCGTGGCCTGCGGCGCGGGGGCCGGGTGGCGCCAGGACAGGGCGACGACGGCCAGGCCGCCGCAGCACACGAACACGTCGGCGAGGTTGAAGGTGGGCCACCAGCCGGTGTGCAGGTAGTCCGTCACCGCGCCGTGGGCCGCACGGTCGACCAGGTTCGCGGCGGCGCCCGCGAGGACCACGGCGAGCGCCGCGGCCGTGGCCTGCGAGCGGGCCGCCGTACGCCAGGCGAGGACGGCGAGCGCGGCGGTGATCAGGCCGGTGAAGCCGATCACCGTCCAGGCGGGGAGTTCGGCCCCCATGGAGAAGGCGACTCCGGAGTTGTGGGCCAGGCGCAGTTGGGCGAATCCGGGACCGACCGGCGCCTGGGCGAGCGCGTCCTCGGCCCAGGCCTTCAGGGCGAGGTCGGCCGCGGCGAGGGCGGCGGCGCCCAGCGCGAGGACGGTGCGCCACCGGGCCGGGGAGGTGATCAGGTACATGGCGGCATTCTGCAACACGCCCCGGTGGGGCGGGATCCGCCTCGGGGCTGATCCACTTCCGCCCGCGGTGGTGACGTAGATCACGTGCAACGCGGCGGGGGCTGCGGACACTACCGGGCGTGGACCACCAACTGTTCGCGGACCTCTACGACGCCCATGCCCGGGCCGTGTACGCGCATGCCTTCCGCATGACCGCCGACCGTGCCGGGGCCGAGGACGTCGTGTCCCTCACCTTCCTCGAGGCTTGGCGCCTGCGCGGCACCCTCGACACCGTCACCAGCCATCGGGGATGGCTCCTCGGCATCGCCACGAACGTCATGCGCAACACCCGCCGGACGGCGCGCCGCCACCGGGTGGCGATGTCGAGGCTGCCCCCGCCCGCCGCCGTGCCCGACCCGGCGGACGCGGTCGTCTCCCGCATCACGGACACGGCCCGGGCCGCCGCGGCGCTCGCCGTCCTGGACCGGCTGCGCCGGGCGGACCGTGAGGCGATCCTGCTGCACGTGTGGTCGGGCCTCAGCCACGACGAGGTGGCGCGGGCGTGCGGCGTGCCCGTGGGCACCGTGCGCTCGCGGCTGTCCCGGGCCCGCGCCCGCCTGCGCGAGCTCACCGCCGCCCGGCTCGCCGAAGCCCGCCGAAGCCCCGAAGGCCCGGCGCCGACCCCCGCCCCGGCCCCCCGTACCGCCCGGAAGGGAACCCTGTGAACTCCGCCGACCACCCCCGCACCGGCCCGTCCGAGGACGCGCAGACCCTCCGGAGCCTGCCCGGGCTCGACGACACGGACCTGCCCTTCCCCGGGCACCACCGCCTGAGGGAGCACCTGATGCGCGAAGCGGCCGCCGACGGGGCCTCCCCCGCCCGCGCCCGGCCGCGCCGCGCCCTGGTCCTGGCCCTCTCCGCCGCGGCCGCCGTCGCGGCGACGGCCGTCGCCGTCGGCCTCGGAGCGGGCGGGCCCGGCGGACACCCGTCGGCGGCGCCGCCCCAGCCGGACGCCGTACGGCTCCTGGACCGCGTAGCCCTCGCGGCGCAGCGGGAACCGGCCCCTGCCGTCCGCGACGACCAGTTCCTGTACACGCGGACGACCGGGCACTCCACCACCTTGACCGAGACCCCGGGCGGAGGGATGGAGGCTTCGCCCTCGGACGCGTCCGCCGAGCGGTGGGTGTCCGTCGACGGATCGGCCGGCACCCTCGCGCGCACCGCGAGCGGCGACTGGACCGCTCCCGTGAACGGCAAGGCCGAACCCACCCTGAACGGCCCCACCTACCGGTTCCTGGAATCCCTCCCGACCGACCCCGCCCGGCTGTTGGAGGTGATCTACGCCGACACCCGCCCGAACCACGGCGCCGGCACCGGTTCCACCACCGGCCCCGATCAGGGAGCCTTCGTCACGATCGGCGACCTGCTGCGGAGCATGGAGGCCCCGCCCGGTGTGAGCGCGGCCCTCTACCGGGCGGCCGCCCGCATCCCCGGAGTCGTCCTCGTCCCCGAGGCGACCGACGCCGCCGGACGGACGGGCGTCGCGGTCGCCCGCGTCCACAAGGGCGAGCGCACCGAATGGATCTTCGACAGGGACAGTCTGCGCCTGCTCGGCGAACGCACCGTGACCCTGCGGGACAGTGCCTGGGGGAAGGCAGGGACGGCCGTGACCTCGGTGGCCATCACCGGACGCGGCGTCACCGACCGGGCCGGCCAGCCGCCGAAGGGGTAGGCCACCCCCGGGTCGGGGCTGCGCCCGCCGTCGAGGATGATGCGGGCATGACTGATCAGGTTCCTGCCGTGGCCCCGGGGCGGGCGGTCGAGGAGCCCTGGCTGTCCGCGCTCGTCGGCGGTCCGGACACGGCGGGTCCCTTCACCGTGGGCGGCGCCCGCGTCCTGCTCGGCCCGGCCGGGACGGCGGTCGTCGTGGAGGCGGGCGACGTACCGTCCCGGAGCGGCGTGTGGAACGCGGTGGAGGTCCGACTGCTCGGCCCGGCGCCGGCACCGGTCACCGAGCGCCTCCTCGGGGCGCCCTGGGGTACGGACGCCCGGGCGTTGCCGGTCCACGTCGCGGTCCGCACCGGGGCGGAGCTCCTGTACCTGGGCACCGCCCGGGTGAGCCGGGGCGGAACCGCCGACGGCGTGCTCACCGACTGTGCGCTGCTCCTGGCGACCCCCCTCGGCAGGGACCTCCTCGACCGGGTGCGGCCGCCGCTGCCCCCGGTGGGCCTGCCGGGGCTGGGGTGGCTCGGCCATGTCGACGGTGACCGCGCGAAGGCCCTGGAGGAGTTCCTCACCGGCTGGTACCCCGCCGTCCCCGCCGCCCCCCGCGCCCCCGGACCGCCCGCCACCGGATCCGCCGTGCCCCTGCCCGACGGGCTGAGGCAGCTCCACCGGCTCGCACGGCACCGGCCGGCCGTCCTCGGGGGCCAGAACCGCATCCTGCCCCCGCCGGAGGTGCACACCGACGCGCTCGGGGAGATGCTCGTCTTCGGCGTCGAGAACCAGGGCGGCTTCTTCTGGTCGCTGCTGTGGACGCTGGACGGGCCCGAGGCCGATCCGACCGTCTGGTTCCGCGAGCCCGGCGAGCCGCCGGTCGCCGAACAGGAACCGCTGAGCGGCTTCCTGCTCCAGTTCTCCCTCTTCGAGGCGTCCATGACGGCCGACTACCTGGCCCTGCCCCGGCGCCTGACCGCCGACCGGGCCGAGCAGTTGACCCGCGCCCTGCACCCCGTACCGCTGCGCCCCTTCTGGCCCTGGGTCCCCACCCGCTTCTACGTGGCCCCCGGGCTCGTCGTGCAGGTCGGCACCGAGGACGGGGAGGAGTTCGAGGTCTGGGCCGGCGCGAGCCACCGCGGCGCCCTGGCCCCGCTGGCCGGCCTCGCCGTCGACTGGCGCCGCTTCGACGGCTGACCGCGCCCGACAGGGTGCTGCCTGCGGCGCGGCGCGGACCGTTCGGTGCCCGGTGGCCCTAGCCTCGCTGGCATGGCTGAGATGTTCGACCACACTCCGAGCGTCTGGACCGCCGGGCGCCTTCGTGAAGCACTGGCGGGCCTGGCGGACGACACCCCGATCCACATCGGAGTCTGTGACGCCCCGGGCGACTTCGAAGGGTACGGCGAGTACGTACTCGTGGACGCGGAACCGGTGGAGCTGGACACCGACGACGCGTCGGGGCCGCCCGCCGTGCAGTTCACCCTCTTCGCCGACGCCACCGCCGGCGCGTACCACCTCGACGCCGACTGACGGGCCTTCGACGGCGGCGGCCGCGGCGCGGCCGCGCCGTCAGATCGCCTTGTTCCGCTGGAGCCAGACGAAGGCCAGCCAGCCGGGCAGGACCGGCAGCCAGAAGGTCAGCAGCCGGAACAGCAGGACCGGTGCGATCGCGCTGCCCTCGGGCATCCCGGTGATCTTCTCCAGGGCGAAGGCCAGCGCGGCCTCCACGCCCCCGACACCGCCCGGCGTCGGGACGGCGGAGCCGACGGCGACCCCGACGAGGTTGGCGACCGCGACGGCCGCGAAGTCGGGGTGCTGGCCGAAGGCGAGCGCGCAGCAGTACAGGCAGGCCACGGACATCAGGGAGATCAGCAGCTGCCCCACGACGCCCGCCGTGAGCTTGAGCGGGTCGCGCAGCAGGTCCAAGAGCCTGGGGAGCACGTCGCTCAGCAGCGGGCGCAGCCGCACGGCCAGCCACCGCCGCGCCACGGGCAGCGCCAGGACGGCGGCGACCAGGACGGCGAGCACCAGGAAGCAGCTCGTGAGGGTGGCGCCGGAGGGCAGCGGGGAGTCGTACGTACTGCTGGCGAGCCAGGTGAAGAGGACCACCAGCAGCGTGTGCAGGATCAGGCCGGCGGCCTGGGTGACGCCGATGCTGGACAGTGCCAGCGGCGTCGGGATCCCGGCGCACTGCAGGAAGCGCACGTTGAGGGCGAGCCCGCCGAGGCCGCTGGGCGAGACGAGGTTGACGAAGGATCCGGCGACCTGCGCGAGCCCGGCCCGGCCGAGCCTGAGGCGTTCGGGGACGAAGCCGGCGAAGCCCACGGTGGCCGCCAGGTAGCTCGCCGCGGAGGCGAGGGCCCCGAGGGCCACCCAGCCGGGGCGCGCCTGGGCGACGACGGCGAGGGGGTTCCCGTCGTCGCTGGAGAGCTGGAGCAGGAAGGCGTAACCGGCGGCGGCGCCGCCGAGCAGGGTGATCAGCGTGCGGGGGCGGACGCGTTCGAGTTTCTCCGGCTCGGCCTCCGCCTGCGGGCGGGTGCGCAGGATCTCCTCACGGAGCTGGGCGAGCAGGTCGGGTACGGGACGCCGGGCCGGGGTGGTGTCCGCCGGGCGGGGCCGTTTGCGAAGGCCCTTGAGGGCGGCGCGCGTGCGCCGGGACAGGGCGAGGGGCTGGAGCAGGGGCAGGGCCGTGGCGGTCCGGTCCGCGCCGATGACCTCGGCCGCGGCGGCGACCGCGCGGTGCGGGCCGACGCGCAGGGCGGTGGTGGTCAGCAGTTGGGCGATGTCGATGCGCAGGAGCAGTTCCCCGGCGGCGATCTCGCCGCCTTCCAGACCGACGAGGTGGACCCGGCCCCGGCCGTCCACGAGCAGGGACTCCGCGACCAGGGCGCGGTGGGCTATCTGACGGCGGTGCAGCAGGGCCGTCTGGGTCCAGACGGCGCGCAGCAGGCCGTCGGTGAGTTCGTCGTCCGCCAGCTCGTCGAGTCCGCGGCCGTCGAGGTGCTCGTACACGGTGAGGGCGGCGTCGGGTCCCAGGTCGGCGGTGGCGAGGATGCTGCGGGTGCGTACCCCGGCGGCCCGGGCGGCGTAGGCCAGCAGGGCTTCGCGTTCGAGGAGGGCGCGCAGGGGCTGGAGGCCTCTGGTCCGGGGGGCCGTGCGTATCCGTACGCGCTGCCAGACCTGGTGGACGAAGCCCGAGGCCCGGTCCTGGACGTCCACCACGACGACGTCGAGGTCCGGCCGGCCGTCGTGCTGGCCGACCAGGTAGCGGCGGCGGGTGTCGTGCGCGGGCCCGCCCGCGGCCCGGTGCGCCCGGGCGGGTGCCAGCCCGGACCGGGCCAGGCTGTCGAACAGGTCCTGGCCGGTCGTACGACCCGTCGGGCTGCCCAGGGCGTACCTCGTGCCGTGCCCGAGCGTCCATCCGGTCAGCACGGCCAGCGCGAGGTCCAGGACGCGGGTGTCGCCGGAGGTCAGCGCCAGGAAGGGGTACACGGCCAGCGCGGCGGCGGCCGCCGCCCGCCAGCGCGGCCGCCGGGCCAGCCCGGTCGCGGTGACGAAGGCGAACACGGCGGTCACGAAGGGCAGTGCGGGCCGCTGCGGGACGAGCAGGAGCATGAGCTCGCCGGCCCCGTGGGCGAGGACGGCCGCGACCGCACCGGCGGCGATCCGCCGGATCCGGCGGCGGAGCAGCGCGTGCGCCGTGAATGCGGCCAGCAGCAGGGCCGGCGCGAGGGCGGCGGCGTGCCGGGCGGCGGCCAGGAGCAGGGGTGGCACGCTGTCGCCGCCGTGGGCCATGTCGGAGTCGAGGCCGTCCATGGTCGCGTGGGCGGTGCCCGCCAGGAGGGACACGACCGCCATTAGGGCCGCGCCGAGCAGGACGCGAACCAACGCCTCGGGGCGGCGGGCCCGTACGGGGAGGACCAGCTCGTCGGGGCGTACGGCGGCGGACCGCGGCGGCTGCGCCGCGGAGGGCTGGGGCACCGCGGGCACCTCGGGCGGCTCGGGCGGCTCGGGCAGTGGACCGTCGGGCCGAGGCCCGGTCCCGGGGTTGTTCGACAGCTTCGCTCTTGACACACGTCATGCTCGCACGGGCCGCCTCGGGGCCCTGCGCCCCGGTGGTCCCGCCCGCCCCGGCCGCTCCGGCCGGCACGCGGCCCGGGCCAACCCCTTGCCCATACATGTAAGTTGCGCTCACCATGAGGGGCCCTTACTCCCCACCCCGCGATGTGGAGCCCTCATGCCGCACCTGCTGCCCGACACGGGACCGCAACGCGTCATCGCCGCCTCGAACTTCGTCCACACCGTCGGCAGCGGCCTCTACCTGACCGCGGGGGTGCTCTACTTCACCCAGGCGGTCCGCCTGCCCGCCCCGCAGGTGGGCCTCGGACTCGGGATCGCCGGGCTGCTCTCGCTCGCGGTGGGCATCGCCGTCGGGCACCTCGCCGACCGCCGCGGCGCGCGCGGGGTCTACGCCGCCACCCTCGCCGTACAGGCCCTGGCGACGGCCGGTTTCCTGCTCGCGGACAGCTTCTGGCCGTTCGTGCTCGTGGTGTGCGTGGCGACCGGGGCGAAGGGCGCCGGGCTGGCCGCGCGCGGTCCGCTCATCCGGCACCACGGAGGGGCCCGGCCGCAGGAGTTCCGCGCCTATCTGCGCGCCGTGACCAACATCGGGATCTCGATGGGCGCCGTGCTCGCGGGCTGGGCCGTCCAGGTCGGCAGCCACAGCGCCTACCAGCTCCTCGTCGTCGGGAACGCCATCGCCTTCGCCGGCTCCGCGCTGATCGTGTTCCGGCTGCGGCCCGTCGCACCCGGGCCGGCCGTGGGCGGGCCGCGCTGGATCGCGCTGCGGGACCGGCCCTACCTGGCGCTCACCGCACTGGACGGCATCATGGCCATCCAGTTCAAGGTGCTGACCGTCGCCGTCCCGCTGTGGCTGATCGGGGCCACCGCCGCCCCGCACTGGCTGATCTCCGGCACCATGCTGCTGAACACCGTCATGGTCGTCACCTGCCAGGTGCGGGCCGGCCGCCGGATCGCGACCCCCGCGGCCGGCGGGTTCGCCTACCGCCGTTCCGGCTTCGCCTTCCTCCTGGCCTGCGTGCTGATCTCGCTGGCCGCGGGCCTGCCGGGCTGGGCCGCCGCGACGGTCCTGCTGGCCGGGGTCGCCGTCCACACGATCGGTGAGCTGTGGCATTCCGCCGCCGGGTTCGAGATCTCCTTCGCCCTCGCGCCGGAGCGGGCCACCGGCCAGTACCTCGGTGTCTTCGGCCTCGGCGCGGGCCTGGCCGAGGCGGCCGGACCCGCGCTGCTGATCGCCCTGTGCATCACCTGGGGCCGGCCCGGCTGGTACGTGGTCGGAGCCCTGTTCGCGCTGACGGGCCTGGCGGCGCCGCTCGCCGTCCGCCGGGCACAGCGCCGGCAGGACGCCGCCGCGCGGACGCGGTCCGGCGGCCCGCTGAAGCAGGAGCAGGCGGCCGCCGCGTGAGGAGGGCCGGGCGCACTACAGTGCCCGGGACCGCGTGGAGGGGGATCTCATGACCGGTCGTCCGGACGGCGTCCCGTACGGCGTCGGCCACATCCAGGTGCTGGAGGGGCTGGAGGCGGTGCGCAAGAGGCCCGGGATGTACGTCGGCTCGGACGGTGCGGGCGGGCTGCTCCGCCTGGTGGCGGAGGTCGTCGGGCACGCGGTCGCCGAGGTGGTCGCGGGACACGCCACCGCTGTCGACGTCACTCTCACCGCCGACGGCGGCGTGCGCGTCGCCGACGACGGGCGGGGCCTGCCCGTCGGCGTGGCCGGGCCCACGTCCGGCGAACCGGCGCTGGAGTCCGTACTGACCGAACTGCGCGGCGGCTACCCGGACTCCAGAGGGAGCTGCGGCACAGGTCTCGCCGTCGTCAACGGGCTGTCGAGGCGGCTGACCGCCGAGGTGCGGCGCGACGGCTTCCGGTGGACCCAGGAGTACGCGCGCGGGGTTCCGCTCGCCCCGCCGGCGCGGCGGGAGGCGACGGACGCGCACGGGACCACCCTCACCCTCTGGGCCGACGACGAGCTCTTCACGACGACGACCCACTCCTTCACCGCCCTGGCACGGCACGTACGGGAGTTGGCGTACCTGTGCGGGGAGCTCACCGTCTCGCTGACCGACGAGCGCCCGGAGGCGGACCGGAACACGGTCCGCTACCGCCGTGACGGCGGACTCCGGGGCTTCCTCACCCACCTCGACGCCCGCGAAGGGGAACCGGCGGCGCCGGTCCACCCCACCGTCATCGGTTTCGAGGCGGGCTCCTGCGAGGTGGCCCTGCGGTGGGACTGGCTGGGGCACCACCCGGAGGAGGCCGCGAGCATCGTCCGCCACGCGACGGCCCAGGCCATAGGGTGACCGGTTGTGAACGACGGAGCGAGCGGGCTGGAGAAGCTCGCGCGGGAACAGGCCGGACCGCGTGCCCTGCGGGGCGACGTGGCGTACGTACGGGAGCTGGGCGGGCGGCTGTCCGCAGGGCTCGCCGCCGCCGAGGAGGAGGTACGGGCGTACGCGCGGGGGCTCGCCCGGGTGGTGTGGACGCTCGCGCTGACGCCCGGCCGGGACTCCGTCGCGGAGCTGGTCCGGCTCTTCGACGAGCACGGCCCGTTCGGACGCTCGGGAACGGATCCGCGCACCGTGGCCTCCCTCCTCGCCGAGGCGCAGCGGCCCGCCGATCTGGCCGAGCTCCTCTACGACCGCCCGCGGCGGGACGGGCTCGACGAGATCCGGGCCTGCCTCTTCCACGAACTCCTGCTGCGCGGCGTCGACATGGACGCCCTGTGGCCGCTGCGCATGTGGCGGGCCGCCCGGCCCGAGTGGCACACGCTGTCGTGGCTCCCGGTGGACCTGCGGCCGTTCGAGGCCGGCGCGGCCTTCCCCCGCCGGTCGGCCGACGGCGGCCGCGCGGGCGGGGCGCGGACCGGACTCGGAGCCGAGGGCCGGGTGGACCCGCCGGTGCCCCGGACCGCGGAACGCCCACCGCTGCGGGAGATCACGACCGTCGAGGGCCACGAGAGCATCCTCTCGGCGCCGGAGACCGGCGAGTTCGGCGATGACCCGGCCGTCCGGGTTTTCATGATCCTCGTGCGGTCCGTAGTCTGGCCCGTCGTCGGACGTGAACACGCGCTACGAGGGGGACCGATGGGACGCATGAGCGACAAGCAGGCGACCGAGTACTACGAGTTGGCGTGGCGGCAGCGCAAGAGCGCGGAAGAGGCCTTCCGGGAGTGGGCGCTCGACAAGCACCCGGAGCAGCACGCGGCGGCGATGCTCCACGCCCAGATGGCCACCATGTACGCGGGCATGGCCGCTGCGGCGAAGACCGTCCTGGACTACTAGTCCGTCTCCGTGAGGACCGTCGCGCAGTCCTGCCACGCCCGCGCGCTCAGCAGGGGGCGCAGGCGGGTGAACAGGGCCAGGAGGTCCGCTCCCCACCTCTCGCGGAAGGCAGGGTCGACGCGGGCGATGTCCAGTTCGTTGGCGGCGGTCAGCTCCGCGAAGTCCTCGCGCTGCCGCCGGGACGGGGTGAACGTACGGCCGGTGAACCGGTCGTGGAAGGCCGGGTCGGCGCCGGCGAGCGTGGGGTACGAGGCCTCGCGCGCGCAGCTCGCGTAGAGGTACACGATCGCTTCGGCCTCGGCGCCGATCGCCTCGGCCAGCCGGGAGCGGTGCGTGAGCGGCAGCGGTGCGACGGCGAACCCGTCGGTCCCGTAGAAGGCGTGGCAGAGTCCGGCGAGCCGGAGCGCGGGACGGGCCTGCCAGGCTTCGAGTTGCCGGTGCACCCTGCGCAGGTGGGCACCGAGGGTGCCGCCGGGGTGCGGCGCGTCCGCGGCGCCGAGTTCGGTCAGGAGCCGCAGCGCCTCGCGCTCGGGGTCGGCCGGAAGGGGCATGGAGGGGGTCCTTCCTTCGCGGGCGGGGTGGTCGGGTCGACACCCGGCAGTTGCCCGAGCGGCCGTCCGGAACAGCGCTCGGGCCCCTGCCGGGTTGCCGCCCTTGGGCCCGAGAACGATGCTCACAGGGGCCAGGATCCAAGTCAATCCTCGGGTTTGGTTGCATGGACCCAAGCGGTAGCTTGGGTCCATGACGCTTGACGATCTTCGTTTCTTCGTCGCGGTGTGCAAGGCAGGATCGCTGAGCGCGGTGGCGCGCGACATGTCGTGCACACAGTCGGCGGTCAGCCAGCACGTGAAACGCCTGGAGCGGGAGCTGGGCCTCAGCCTGCTGGAGCGGCATCCCCGGGGGGTGGCGCCCACCCAGGCCGGGCACCTGCTGCGGGCCGCGGTCGAGGACGGCCTCGGCGGCATCGACCGGGCCCTGCGGGAGATCGAGGCCCTGGTACGCGGCGACGGCGGTTCGGTGCGGATCACCACGGGGGCGACGACGGTCCGGCACTTCATGTCCGACGCCATCGTCGAGTTCCGGCGGCGCCATCCGCAGGTCAGTCTGGAGTTCGAGACCGAGAACTCCACCCGGCGCTGCTTCGAGGCGCTCGCCTCCGGCGGTGTCGACCTCGCCTGGATCACCATCGGCGCGCCCGTCGTCCGGGGCATCGACCAGCGGACGGTGGTGGAACTGCCCTGGGCGCTGGCGGTCGGCGCGGACCACCCCCTCGCGGCGAGGGCGAGCATCGCCCCCGGGGACCTCGACGGCCTCGCGATCGTCGGGCTGCCCGGGAACTCGATCTCCCGGTCCCATCTCGACCACTGGCTCCAGGACGCGCAGGTCCGTCCGGTCCTCGACTCCAGCGTCGCGGACTGGGACACCGCGATCCTGCTGGCCGAGCTGGGCCTCGGCTGCGCGATCGTCCCCGCCCTGCCCGGCTGGCTCGGCCCCCGTCACAGCGGTCTGCGGCTGGTCCCGATCCCCGCCCTCCCGGTCCTGTCGGCCGGGTGGGCGGTCCGGAGCTGGGACGCGCTCTCCCCCCTGGCCCGGACCTTCGCCGACACCGTCGCCCGTACCTGCGCGACCCGGGCGACTCCGGGCTGACCGGCGCCACCGCCTCCTCCCCCGCGCCGGCCCGCCACGCCCTGCGCCGTGCCCGCCTGACCGCCACCGCGACCGCCGCGGCGATCGTGGCGCTGCTCGCGGGCTCCCCGTCCGCCGGGGGCTGCGCGCAGGCCGGGCACAGCCCCCGGTAGGCGGCCGGGACGAGGGGCCGGTGGGGGTTCCGGTGGGCGTGCCGCATCCCCGTTCTCCACTCGCCCCTTCGGGTTCAGCACCATGCCCGGGGCTTGTCGGCGCACGCCCGGGAGCGCGTGGAATACAGACGTGATGATCGTCTTGACTTGGATTGCGTCCACCATAGGATCGGGTTCGTCGGCAGCCCGGCCATTCCTCACATGAAATTCCTCAGCCCCGTGATCCGCCTGGTCCGGAAGGATTTCCCATGTCTGAGAACCAAAACCAGAACCACGACGCCATCGTCACGGACGCCGAACCGCAGGGTTCGGGCGGCTGCCCGGTCGCGCACGAGCGCGCCCCGCACCCGACCCAGGGCGGCGGCAACCGCCAGTGGTGGCCCGAACGCCTGAACCTGAAGATCCTCGCCAAGAACCCCGCCGTGGCCAATCCCCTCGGCGCGGAGTTCGACTACGCCGCGGCCTTCGCCGCGCTCGACCTCCCGGCGGTCAAGCGGGACATCGCCGAGGTGCTGACCACCTCGCAGGACTGGTGGCCCGCCGACTTCGGCCACTACGGCCCGTTCATGATCCGGATGGCCTGGCACAGCGCCGGCACCTACCGGATCAGCGACGGCCGCGGCGGCGCCGGAGCCGGCCAGCAGCGTTTCGCCCCGCTCAACAGCTGGCCGGACAACGGCAACCTCGACAAGGCCCGCCGCCTGCTGTGGCCGGTCAAGAAGAAGTACGGGCAGAGCCTCTCCTGGGCCGACCTCATGATCCTCACCGGCAACGTCGCCCTGGAGTCCATGGGCTTCGAGACCTTCGGCTTCGGCGGTGGCCGCGCCGACGTGTGGGAGCCCGACGAGGACGTCTACTGGGGTCCGGAGTCCACCTGGCTCGACGACGCGCGCTACACCGGCGACCGCGAGCTGGAGAATCCCCTCGGCGCGGTCCAGATGGGCCTGATCTACGTCAACCCGGAGGGCCCGAACGGCAACCCCGACCCGATCGCCGCGGCCCGCGACATCCGGGAGACGTTCCACCGCATGGCGATGAACGACGAGGAGACCGTCGCTCTGATCGCGGGCGGTCACACCTTCGGCAAGACCCACGGCGCGGGCCCCGCCGAGAGCGTCGGCCTCGACCCGGAGGCCGCCCCGCTGGAGCAGCAGGGCCTCGGCTGGAAGAGCACGTACGGCACCGGCAAGGGCGGGGACGCCATCACCAGCGGCCTCGAGGGCATCTGGACGAACACCCCGATCACCTGGGACAACACCTTCTTCGACATCCTCTTCGGCTACGACTGGGAGCTGTTCCAGAGCCCCGCCGGGGCCAACCAGTGGCGGCCGAAGGACGGCGCGGGGGCCGGCACGGTGCCCGACGCCCACGACCCGTCGAAGAGCCACGCCCCGACGATGCTGACGACCGACCTGTCGCTGCGGTTCGACCCGGCCTACGAGGAGATCTCCCGGCGCTTCCACGCGAACCCCGCCGAGTTCGCGGACGCCTTCGCGCGCGCCTGGTTCAAGCTGACCCACCGCGACATGGGCCCGGTCGTGCGCTACCTCGGCCCCGAGGTGCCGGCCGAGACGCTGCTGTGGCAGGACCCGCTGCCCCCGGTGACGCACCCGCTCGTCGACGCCGCCGACATCGCCGCCCTCAAGGCCCAGGTCCTTGCCTCGGACCTGACGGTGCCGCAGCTCGTGTCCACGGCGTGGGCCTCGGCCTCCTCGTTCCGGGGCAGTGACAAGCGCGGCGGGGCCAACGGTGCGCGGATCCGCCTCCAGCCGCAGAGCGGCTGGCAGGTCAACGACCCGGACCAGCTGGCGGGCGTCCTGCGCGTCCTGACGGGCATTCAGGAGGCCTTCAACGGTGCCCGGAGCGACGCGAAGCGGATCTCGCTCGCCGACCTGATCGTGCTGGCGGGCGCCGCGGCCGTCGAACGGGCCGCCGAGGACGCGGGCTTCACCGTCGAGGTGCCCTTCACCCCCGGCCGGGCGGACGCCTCTCAGGAGCAGACGGACGTGGAGTCCTTCGCCGCGCTCGAACCGGCGGCCGACGGGTTCCGCAACTACCTCGGCAAGGGCAACCGCCTGCCGGCGGAGTACCTGCTGCTCGACCGGGCGAACCTGCTGACCCTGAGCGCGCCCGAGATGACCGTCCTCGTCGGCGGCCTGCGCGTGCTGGGCGCGAACCACCAGCAGTCGCCGCACGGCGTCCTCACCACGGCCCCCGGGTCCCTGACGAACGACTTCTTCGTGAACCTGCTCGACCTGGGCACGACCTGGTCGGCGACGTCCGAGGACGCGCACGCCTTCGAGGGCCGCGACGCCGCGACGGGCGAGGTCAGGTGGACCGGCACCCGCGCCGACCTCGTCTTCGGGTCGAACTCGGAGCTGCGCGCGCTCGCGGAGGTCTACGCGAGCGACGACGCGAAGGAGAAGTTCGTCGAGGACTTCGTCGCCGCCTGGGACAAGGTGATGAACCTCGACCGGTTCGACCTCGCCTGACCGCCTGGCCCGGGGCCGGCCCGTGCGGGCTGGCCCCGGGCCAGGCGTCGCGGGGCAGACGGGAGTTTGACGACAGGCCCTAGCGGGGGGCCTGTCGGCACGCCCCGGTCGCGGCGGCGTCCGTCATGCCCGCCCCGGTCAGGGTGCTGACGCAGCCGGGCAGGTCGCCCACGAAGGCGACGGAGCAGGCCGTCCGGACGGCGTCCGTGACCGGGACGCCCGCGTCCTGGACGTGGTTCTCGCAGGCCTGGATGTCGGCGTGGGCCGCCGGCGGTACCGCGACGGCGACGAGGCCCAGGACCAGGCCGGCGAGCACCCCGCGGACACGCGACGACGGACGCATGCGCACGCACCTGTCCTCTCCGGCTCCCGCCGCACACCCCTCTTCCGACGCTAGAACACTCCCCGGGCACCCGCACGCGCACGGGCGCCGCGCCGGAGCACCCGCCGGGCCGTGCCTACAATCGTCGAATGATCTTCATTGTGGTGAAATTCCCCGTCAAGCCCGAATACGTCGACCAGTGGCCCGAGAAGGTCGCCGAGTTCACCCACGCCACCCGCGCCGAGCCCGGCAACCTGTGGTTCGAGTGGTCCCGCAGTCTGGAGGAGCCGGACACCTACGTGCTGTGCGAGGCCTTCCAGGACGACGCGGCCGAGGCCCACGTCACCTCCGAGCACTTCCGCAAGGCCCTGGAGACCATGCGCCCGCTGGTCACCCGTACGCCCGAGATCGTCAGCACCACCATCGAGGGCGCGACCGGCTGGAGCCGGATGGGCGAACTGCAGGTCGACTGACCGGCGGTCCGACCGGGCGGTCTGTCCTGACGGGTCCCCACCCGCCACACTGATGACGTACGGGGACGGCCCCCGAACGTCAGGAAGGCGGTGGGGTGTTGGCAAGCGAGCCCGGGCAGCAGTCCGATCCGGTCGTACGGCCCGCGGTGTGGGAGACGTACGGTCCGGCCGATCTCAGCGCGGTTCCGGTGTTCGCCGGAGGGTTCATCAACTTCGGCTACTGGAAGTCCGTCGACCTCGAAGGCCCCCTGTCGCAGGACGACCGGGTCCGCAGCGAGCAGGACCTCTACCGTCACGTCCTCGACGCCGCCGCCCCCTCCGGCGGGCGGGCCGTGGAGGTCGGCTGCGGACTCGGCCTCGGGTGCGCGCTCGCCCTGGAGGAGTACGTGCCCGCGGGGATCACCGGGGTGGACATCCACCCCCAGCAGCTCCAGCGGGCCCGCGACACCAACGCCCGCCTCCTGGCGGCCCGCCCCGACCGGCTGCGCTTCGTACTGGGCGCCGCCGAGGACCTGCCGTTCGGCGACGGGGAGTTCGACTGCCTGTACAGCGTCGAGGCGGCCCAGCACTTCCCGGACCTGTCGGCGTTCGCGCGGGAGACGGCGCGGGTGCTGCGGCCCGGCGGGCGCGTGGCGGTCGCCAGCTTCTTCACCGTCGACGCCGCGCCGGCGCACGCCGACCGGCTGGCCGGACTGCTCGACTCGTTCGCGAGCGGCCTGGACATCGCCCGGCCCGTGTCCGGGCTCACCGATGCCCTCGCGGACGCCGGCCTCGTCGACGTCCGGGCCGACTCGATCGGCCCGCAGGTGTGGCCGGGCTGGGACCGGTGGCTCGCCCGCCTCTGGGAGCCGGGGACCTGGCCCCGGAACTTCCTGGCGGCCTGGGAGGCGCGCATCCTCGACTACTACGTGGTCACGGCCACCCGGCCGTAGCCGCAGGACGGATGGCGCACCGTCAGAGCCGGCTGGCGGGACTGTCAGTGGCCGCGGCTACGGTACCGGTATGACCACGCTCCCCGTCGAACACTCCTGGGCCCGGATCGAGACCTGGCTCGCACAGCACGCTCCCGTCAGCCACGGCCTGCTCAGGCCCGCGGCCCTTCCCGAGGAGGTCGCGGCGGCCGAGCTCCGTCTCGGGGTGACGTTCCCGCCCGACCTGAGGGAGTCGCTGCTGCGCCACGACGGCGTCCGGCTCCAGGACGGGACCGTCACCCTCGGCTACTACGGGCCGCTGTCGGGCGTCGAGGACATCGTCCGGAGCACCGAGTTCCTGCGCGGCATCGGAGCGGACCTCGCGGAGGACGAGGACGAGGACGCGGAGGACGAACTCGACGAGGAGGAAGCCGACCAGTACGCGTACTGGCCGCACGAACGGCTGCTGATCACCCTGGGCATCGGCTGGCAGTCCTCCGACGGACTGTTCCTGGTCAGCCGCCGCGGCCCGCACCACGGGCGGGTCGGCCGGTACTTCGACGAGGACCGCCCCTCCTTCACGCCGTGGCCGGGCCTGCGGCACGTCCTCGCCGACTTCGCCACGGCTCTGGAGAGCGGCACGCCCTTCAACGGGCGGACGCCGCTCGCCTTCGAGGGCCGGCTGATCTGGGACGACGACCGGACGACCGTCCCGGATCCGCTCTCCCCCCTCGGCCTCGCCGCCGGGGCCGCCGAACCGCGGCCGGAGTCCCCGGCCGAGCCGGCCCCGCCCGCCCCGCGGCCCGACGGGGCGTACGCCGTCTTCGGCTTCGGAGCCCTGGCCGAGCAGGCGCCGCCGCCCGTGCAGCCGGACGTCGTGTTCGTGGCCGGGATCCCGCCCGAGGAACTGCTGGACCGGCTCGGCGCGATACCCGCGACGGCCGGGCCGCGCAGCCGGGAGCAGGCGCGGCTGTCCGCCGCCGCGCCCTGGGCGGCGTACCGTCCGATGGTGCGGGCCGGGTCGTGCGGCGGCGGCTGGTCGTACGCCACCCAGGAGGGCGGCGACGCCCAGTTCGGCCGCCCGGAGGTGCTGCGCCGGCTGTCCCGCGGGACCCGCGTCGTGAGGCTCGCGAAGCAGGGGCCGGAGGTACGGGTCACCGTCGTCGAGGACGGCACGGAGCGTCCCGAGGCGGCCCGCCGGGTCGACTCGCCCCGCGAGGACTACGTGACCGGGCCCGACGGACAGGAGTTCCAGCGCGTCGGCGTCGATCCCTGGCCCGGCTCGACGGCCGCGTACCCCCGGCTGCTGGCCGGCCTGGAGACGGCGTACGGCATCACCTGGAACCCGGAGGACGAAGGCGACGGCCCCGTGCCGAGCGCGCTCCTCCTGCCGGTCCTCGACGACGTGCCGCCGTCCCGGCACCCGGTCACCGAGGTACGCGGCCTCGACCTCGGCGGGCTCGTCGAGGGGACCCCGCCGCAGCGGCTGCGCTCCGCGACGGCGGCGCAGCTCGCGCGGCTGGCGTCCGAGACCGGCATCGACACCTACCCGGAGATCGCGGGGGCGCTGGAGCGGATCCACCGGGACGAGCCGGTGGACCTCCCGGCCGACGGGCCCCTCGACCTGCGGATGAGGACCCTCGCGGCGGAATCCCGCGCGGCCCGGGGACTCCTCGACGCCGCCAGGCACCAGCCGGACCCGGCGCCCGTCACCCCGGCCGACCACGCCGCGTGGGCGCTGCGCGATGCGGCGGCGGGCGCGCTGCGCGCCTTCCTGCTGCTGCCGCTGCCGGCCGCGGCGGAGACGGTCCTGAGCCGGCGCCTGTCGATCCGCTGGCGCGACGACCTGGCGGCGGACCTGGCCGGCTAGCCCCGGGAGCAGGGCGGCCCGGACGGGGTTCCCTTCGGGAGGCGCTTGCGCTCGTCGTCGGTCCAGTCCCGCCCGACGGCGGCGCAGAGCGTGCGGAACTGGACCTCGGGGCGGAGGTCGAAGGTCCGGCGGCCCCTCTTGCTGTCGATCAGCAGTTGGTGGTCCCGTGTGAGCTGCGCCGTCGCGTTGGTGACCTCATCGTCGTTCTGGTCCGCCACCGCCAGCGAGAGGGAGGATCCCCTGGCCAGGTCGTGGACCACAGCCCGTCCCTTCCGGTACGTGACGAGACTGCCGTCCGGCGTGAAGCCGATCAGCTCGCTCAAGGTCGGCAAAGGCACCTGTTCAGGCAACCGTTCCTGGTGGTCGACGTCCCACAGGCGCGCCTGTCCGTCGAGGCTCTTCACGGCGAGCCGCGAGCCGTCGGCGGTGAAGACGATCCCCGTGCCGGGGGAATCCGCGACCTGCGACACACTGACGGCGGGGCCTGTCAGCATCGCGACGCGCTCCGGGGTACGGACGTCCCACAGCAGGATCTCCCCGCGACCAGCTCCTGCCCTGGTCACGACCGCAACCTGCCCAGGATGCCCGGGACGGGCCGTGAGCTGGCCGTTCTTGAAGAGGTCACCGAGGGGGCCGTTCGAGTTGGGTCCGGGGTGGGCGAGAAACGGCTGAGCGAGAACGGTCCCGCGGGTGGCGTCGAGGCGCACCAGCATGCCGCCCTCGGTCAACAGGGCGATCTCACCCCCCTGCACTCCGACGACGCTGTCGACCATCGCACCCTGCCGTACCTCCTGCGGGATCGGGACGCTCCGGCCCAGGTCGGACGCCGGGTAGGAGCGGTAGAGGCCGTCCTGACGTCCCCAGAGCACCACCTGCTGCGAGTCCGCGGTCCACGTCAGCCTCCAGCCCCTGGCCTCGGTACTGGCTGGGACCTCCACGGACCTCAGGACCGTGCGCGAGGCATCCAGGACCTCGAGGGTCTTCTCGTAGACGCGGGCGACGAAGCGCCCGTCGGGCGACAGTGCGAAGCACCCATTCGAGCCGTACCCCGCCTTGAAGCGTGCGGGGCCCGACTGCTCGGCCCGCACGGCCATCAGCGTCCCCCCGACGGCTACGAGAACGGTGAGACCACCGTCCGCACGCGGCACCGCAGCGACCATCGGTGGGCCCTCGTCGGTGATCTCGCCCGATGTGGGCAGGCGTGTGCGGTAGGCCTGCCCCGTGCGCACATCAGCCAAGATCGACTCGACGTACCCGCCCTCCTTGACTTCCTTGAGATCTTCGATCCTGTAGTTCCCAGTGCCATCGCTGAACGTCCCGATGTCGGGGAGTGCGAGGCGCGGCCCGGGCGTGCGGCCCAGTGCCTGGGCGTACGCCCGGCCGTCGGCCCCCGTGGTCACCACTTCTCCCCCGGCTCCGAGAAGCTTCGTGACAGAGGAAGCCTCACCGGCCGCCGAACCCGGACGGTAGAGCTGACGACCTGTGGTGAGGTCCTTGACCTCCACCTGTCGCACGCTCCCGTCCAGGCGGGTCACGGCCACCGCGCTCGGGTCGGTGGTGAATGCCGCCTCGTCCACCCTGTATCCGGCCACGAGATCGTCCGCGACAGGCAGTCGGTCACCGGAGGGGACTTCCCATGCTGCGGCGAATGCCGGAACGCACCTGGCGGGGGCTTCGCGGCACGCCGAGCCGCTGTCGTGCATCGTGAGCAGGAGCCGCTTCCCGTCGCTGCTGAAGTCCAGGGTCGCTCCGAACCGTTCGGCGGTCTCGTGCTCCCCGCGGTTCAGGACGACGGGATGCTCCGGGTCGTTCATCCGCCACAGCCGGACCGCATCCCCGGCGGCGACGGCGTAGAGGCTGCCGTCCGGACTGATGGCGCTGACGAGTTCGCCTGCGGGCACTCCGCCGAGGTCCGTCGTCCGGATCTTTCCTTCGAGGGCACCCGTGACGACAGTGAACGTCCATGTGACACCGCCCTCCGGCTTCAACCCGACGACGAGGGTACGGCCGTCCGGTGTCGCATCCATGCCGTCTATCTGGCCCTTCCACACCGCCGGATGGGCGCCCACCAGGTACTGATCCCGCACGTACTGGTGCATCAGCGCGTCCCGGGTCTTCGGGCTCTGCTGAATGCTCCATGCCGCCAAGGCCAGTTGGAGTGCAGTGGCCGGGTCGTCGGCCGGGGTGTCCTCCGCCTCCTGGGCCAGGATGGCCGCCGCCTGGATGCGTAGCTGTTTCTCCGTCTCGCGCAGGCTCCGCGCGTTGGACACGGCCAGGACCACGGCCAGCACCGTCAGGACGGACAACGCCGCCACGGCGGCCTGTCGGGCGCGGGCGCCGCGTCGGGAGTGGCGGCGGCTGAGGTGGACGTAGCCGCGTTCCTCGGCGGCGATGTCGTCGGGGTGCGCCGCCAGTCGGCGTTCGGCTTCGGCGAGGTCGGTGCCGCTCAACAGGCGGGCTTTCTCGTGCTGTTGTGCCTGCCACCGCCGCAGGTCGGCCCGTAGCTGCTCCTGCCAGGCGCGGAAGTCCCTGGAGTCGGCCAGCCATTCCTTCAGGCGCGGCCAGAGCCTGGTCAGGGCCTCGTGGGCGAGGTCGACGATCTCCTCGGCGCCGCCCGGGGCCCGGGAGAGGACGACGAGCTTGCCGGGCGCCAGTTCCCGGGCCAGTGCGACGAGTTCGGGTGCCAGGTCGGCGACGCGGGTGGGTCGGCGAACGAAGGAGTCGCCGTCGGGGCGGGCCAGCTGGACGAACAGCCGCCGGGCGAGTTCCCGGCGGGTCGGCGTCAGCCCGTCGAGGGTGTCGTCCGCGTATCCGACGAGGGCTCCCGCCACCCCGCCCAGCGCGTCGTACGCGGCGTGGGTCAGCATCGAGCGGCTGCGGCGCTCCCACAGTTCGGTCAGGGCGAACTGGACCAGCGTCATCCGACCGGGTTCGGCGCCCGCGTCCGCGACGATGCGCTCCGGCAGCCCCGGTTCGAACCACAGGCCCGGTTCGGCGTCGACGGGCGCGGTCACCGCCTGTTCCAGGCCCTCGGCGGCGAGCGGCGCCAGGAACTCCACGGCGTCGCTGACCAGGTCGGACGTGTCGGCGGTGACCAGGACGTCGAGGGAGTCGGGGCGGGCGGTCGCCACGACCCGCAGCACCGCCGCACCCTCCCGGCCCGCCAGCGCGGCGAGGAGCCCCAACAGCCGGCGTGCGGAGTCCGGTTCGGCGCCCGCGTACTCCTCCAGCTGGTCGACGAAGAGCAGGTGGCCGGCCTTCTGCGAGCGGGCGAGGATCCGCCGGCGTAACGCCGCCGGGACGTCCTGCGCGCCGTCCAGCAGTCGCGCCAGGTCCTCGGCCCTGGCCAGCGCCTCGATCTCCCCGAGCTCCGGTTCCAGGACCCCGACGAGCGCCCCCGCGAGGACGGCTGCGGCCCGTACGCCGGGTACGGGCCGCAGCTCGGTCACGCCCATCCCCTCGGCCCGGAGCCGGGGCAGCACTCCGGCGCCGACGAGGGAGGACTTCCCGCAGCCCGACGGGCCCGCCACGAGGGTCACCGGGCGTCTGCGGACGGCCTTGTACACGCGGGCGGTGTCGCCGTCGCGGCCGTGGAAGAACTCGGCGTCGTCCTCCGCGAAGGGTGCGAGGCCCTGGAAGGGGCAGCGGGGCAGCAGGGTGCGTTCGTCGACGAGTTCGGCGGAGGGCAGCAGGTAGGCGGTGCTCTCGCCCCGGTGCGCGGCGACGGTCATGCCGACGACGCCGTCCTGGGCGTCGTCCCAGACCGGGGACCCGCTGAACCCGCGCGAGATCCTCGGTCCCGTCCCCCGGACCTCCATCTGCACCCAGCCGGCGCCCTGTCCGGCCTTCAGCACCCCGGAGGCCCACACGCCGTGTTCGGCGCCGGCCGGGTAGCCGAACGCCCGGAAGGCGTGGTCCCACACGCCGGTCCCGTCGGCCAGCGGTACGGGGCGGGCGCCCTCGACGGGGGCCGCCAGCCGCAGCAGGGCGACGTCCTGGTTCCCGGGGCGCCACGACACCACGGCCGCCCGTACCGCCGGACGGCCGGCCAGCAGGGGGAAGTCCAGTTCCACGGCCTCGGCGGGGGCGTCCGGTGTGCTGTCCGGTGTCCCGAGCGCGCCGGTGACGACGTGGGCGCAGGTGCACACCACGTCGGCGGCGATGAGGAAGCCGGCGCCGACCACCTCGCCCCCGGCCGTGCGGACGCGTACCTGCGACGCCTCGAACCCCTCGCTCCTCCGCACAGCGGCCATGCGCTCCCCCGGTGTTTTCCCCGTGTCCCTGTTGCGCCTCGGGGGCCAGGATGGTGCGCGCGGGCCGCTCGCACAACGGGTTCCGCCGTGTCGTGCCGGTCGGCCGCGGGCCCCGGGTCGCACCATGGGGCGGGGACCGCCCGGCTCCCGGGAAGGGGCGCGGTGCGCATGGGTACGGACGAGGGCTTCCTGACGTGGGTGCGGAGCGCGCTGTACGAGGCCGAACGCGCGCTCCACGACGGCGACCCGGCGCCCCGGCGGGCGTTGTGGTCGCGCGAGGAGCCGGTCAGCGTCCTGGGGGCCTGGCGCGACGCACGCGGGCAGCGGGAGCTGGACGAGCTCTTCGCCGCCCTCGGGGAGAGTTTCTCCGACTGCACCTCGTACGCCTTCGAGCTGCTGGCGTACGACGTGGTGGGTGACCTGGCCTACACGGCGGGCCGCGAGCACGTCTCGACGTCCGTCGACGGCCGGCCGCGTACGTACACCCTGCGCGTGACCCAGGTGTATCGCCGCGAGGGCGGCGCATGGCGTGTGGCGCACCGTCACGGGGACACCGTGACCGAGTGACGGCGCGGCCCGGCACGGGCGCGTGGACGGAAAAGCCCCGCCCTCCGTGAGGAGGGCGGGGCCTTCGTCGAGCGCTGGGCAGGCCTTGCACCTGCATTCCCCCACGGGAAGTGGGGTGTCTTTCCTTGGACCACCAACGCCGGTCCCACCACCGCGAGTCGCGGCCGGGAGCGTGAGATCAACTATATCCCACGCGGTGGCGGGTCAGGGCACGAGGACGACCTTGCCGGCGACGGTGCCCGATTCGGCCAGCCGCATCGCTTCCGCGACCCTGGAGAGGGGGATCTCGGCCGCGACCTGGGCGGTGATGTCGCCGCGCCGGAGGGCCGTGAACACCTGGGTGAGGTCGGAGCGCAGGCGGGCCCGGAAGCGGTTCCTGGCGTAGGCGCGGCCGGCCCAGACGTTGAAGAAGTACGCGTGGCGGCCGTTGGGCAGCGCGTTCCACAGCCACACCCGGCCCAGGAGCCGCAGGACGGGCCAGGTTCCGGAGCCCTCGTCGTCGCGGGTGGCGGCGCTGCCGTAGGAGACGAGGGTGCCGCCGGGGGCCAGGAGCCGCCAGGAGTCGACGACGCCGCCCCCGCCGACGTGGTCGAACACCGCGTCCACGCCGCCGGGCGCAAAGTCCCGTACCCGCGCCGGGACATCACCCGAGCGGTAGTCGACGGGGGTCACCCCGAGTGCGCGCAGCGCGTCGTGGTGGCGGGGCGAGGCCGTGCCGATGACCCGGGCGCCCGCGGCAAGGGCGAGCTGGACCAGGATCGAGCCGACCCCGCCGTTGGCGCCGTGGACCAGTACGGTCTGCCCCGTCCGGACGCGGGCCTTGCGGTGGAGCATCTGCCAGGCGGTGATGCCGTTGACGACCGCGGTCTCGGCGGCCGCCGCGCCGAGTCCTTCGGGTACGTCCACCAGATCGGCGGCGTCGAGCAGGACGTGGCTGGCCCAGCCGCCGGTCTTGGTCAGCGCGGCCACCCGCTTGCCGAGCAGGTCGGGCGCGACGCCGTCGCCGACGGCCCGCACGGTGCCGACGAGGTCGTACCCGGGGACGAAGGGGAAGGGCGGCTGGTCGTAGTACCGGCCCCGGCGCATCTGCTGCTCGGCGAAGGACACGCCGGTCGCCTCCATGGCGATCAGCGCCTGCCCGGCCGCCGGTACGGGCACGGGCCCGTGGCGCAGCTCCAGCCCTTCGGGCTCGACCTTGCCCGGCAGGACGACCTCGACGCGCTCGACGGTGTTCATGACTGACTCCCACTATTGGTTGGCTTCAGGCTCTCGTATTCGTTAGAACCTATAACCAGAATGAGGAGCGACAGTGCGGGTGTCAAGGGAATGACTCGATCGTTCGCGAGCACCCATGCCGATAGTGATACGTTCTAACCAAAATGAGCCGTGGAGAGGTGGCAGGCATGTCCGGGAGTACGACGAGCCCCCGCGAGCGGTACCGGCAGCAGGTACGCGCGGAGGTCAAGGAGAAGGCCTGGCAGCAGATCGCAGGGGCGGGCACCTCCGCGCTGTCCCTCAACGCGATCGCCAAGCAGATGGGCATGAGCGGACCCGCCCTGTACCGGTACTTCGCCAACCGCGACGAGCTGATCACCGAGCTCGTCCGGGACGCCTACCGCAGCCTCGCCGACGCCTTCGTGGCCGTCGGCGGCGACGGCCACGGCGACGGCGAGGGTTCAGGCTCTGCCCGACTCGCCGCGCTGGCCGGGGCGTTGCGACGCTGGGCCCTGGAGGACCCGCACCGCTACTTCCTGGTCTACGGCACCCCCGTGCCGGGCTACCAGGCGCCGCAGGACGTCACGGAGACCGCCTCGGAGATGATGGCGGTCCTGCTCGACGCCTGCACGGCAGCCGTGGGGCCCCAGGTGGCCGCCCGTGCCGTCGACGCGCACCTGGCCGGTCACCGGGAGTGGGCCGGCAGCCACCCGGACGCCCCGCCGGCGGCGCTGCGCCTGGCGCTGGCCTTCTGGAGCCGCCTGCACGGCGTGCTCTCGCTGGAGCTGGCGGGCCACTTCAACGGCATGGGCCTGGATCCGGCCCTGCTCTTCGCGGCGGAGCTGGACGGGCTGACCGCCCGCTGAGCCGATGCCGAACCGGCGCCGCCGTACCGCTACGCGTTGCGGATGGCGTTCACCAGTCCGGCGACGAGGTGCGCCCGCTCGGCCATGGCGTCGATGACGAGGTACTCGTGGTCGGCGTGCGCGCCGCCCCCGACCGCGCCGAGGCCGTCGAGGGTCGGGACGCCCAGTGCGGCCGTGAAGTTGCCGTCGCTCCCGCCGCCGACGGCCTTGCCTTCGAGGTCCGGGAGCAGCTGCCGCGCGACCGCGAAGAGTTCGGCCGAGGCGGACTCGGGCATCGGGGGCCGGCTGATGGCTCCCTCGACGGTGATCCGCGCCTCGTCGAGGTGAGGAGCCAGTGCGGCGAAGGCGGCTTCGACGCGTTCCCTCTCCGCGGAGGACTCGACGCGGACGTCGACGACGACGGTCGCCTCCGCCGGGACGACGTTGTCCAGGGTTCCCGCGGACGCGACGGTCGGGGTGACGGTCGTACCGACGGCGGGGCGCGCCAGCGCCGCGATGTCGAGTACCTGGTGCGCCGCCTCGACGAGGGCGTTGACCCCGGCGGCGGGTTCGAGTCCGGCGTGGGAGGCGCGGCCCGCGATGGAGACCTGGAACGTGCCGCAGCCCTTGCGCCCGGTCTTCAGGCCGCCGCCGTCCGCGGCTCCCTCCAGGACGAGCGCGGCGCCGCAGGCCAGGGCGCGTTCCTCGATGAGGGCGCGCGAGGAGCGGGAGCCGACCTCCTCGTCGGCCGTCACCAGGATCTCGACCCCGGAGAGGTCCTCCAGCGTCGCCAGACCGTGGAACGCCTGCACCAGGCCGCCGAGCATGTCGAAGACCCCGGGGCCGGTGGCGTGTCCGTCCTCGGTCCTGAACGGGCGGCGCTCGAGGGTGCCGAGCGGGAACACCGTGTCGTGGTGACCGAGGATCAGGACGCGGGGCTCGCCGCCGCCCGTCCAGTGGACGTGCGGACCGGCCTCGCTCTCGACGAGGACGGCCTCCCCGCCGAGGCGGCTCTCGATGACGGAGGCGACGACCTTGGCGGAGGCCGCCAGGGCGTCGACGTCGCGCGAGGGCGACTCGACCTCGACGAGCGTCCTCAGGTCGTCGAGCATCGCGTCAACACTCACATCAACGGTCTTGTGCATCGTCACATCGCACAGGGTAGCTGGCACGCCGCGCACACCCTTGCCCGCGCCTGCCACGACGGTCCTCCCCGATGCGGTAGCGCGCCGTGTGACGATGACCCGTCAGCACATCAGCACCTCATGGGGGGACCATGCGCACCCGCACCACCGCCACGACCGGCCTCCTCGCCGCGCTCGTCGCCCTGTTCGTCCTGGCCGGCTGCACCTCGGCGGACAGCAGCGGGGGCCGGGACGGGACGGCGAAGCCGGGGGCCGGCACGACGGCAGCCGGCTCCGCACCCCCGCCCGCGCAGGGCGGCCCCGGCGGGTACGAGGGGCCCCGGCCGCAGGACCAGAACCTGCTGGCCTGGACCGGTGACCCCAACGACGCCGGACACGTGACCGCCCAGTCGGCCGCCGGGGTCGGCGGACGGGTCACGCTGGTACGCATCACCTTGCGCGAGCAGATCACCTGGTCCAACATCTGGCTGGGCCTGGCCGGCATCGACCCGAACGCCCAGCTCACCAACTGCTACCTCGGCGTGTACGACGCGGGCGGCGCCCTGGTCGCGGCCACCGCCGACATATCGCCCCAGCTGATGACCGAGGCCGTCGCCAAGCCGCTGCCGCTCGCGAAGCCGTTCGCCGCCCCGCCCGGGACCTACTTCATCGCGCTCCTCCTCAACGGCACCTGGGCCACCAACGCGCTGACCCTGAAGGCCACCGGGGCCGGCATCTCGGTCAATGCCGGGCTGACGCCGCCGAAGCTCCGCTACAGCACCGTGCTGACCGGCCAGAGCTCGCTGCCGCCGAACGTGAACCTCTCCGAGCAGTCCACCAGCACCATCAACACCGGCTGGGCCAGCCAGTGGTACGCCGTGTCCTGAACGCCCCCCGGCGCCCCCCTCTCCCCCTCCCTCGTCTCAGATGGTGATCACCGTCTTGCCCAGGAGCGCGCGGGACTCGATCGCCTCGTGCGCCGAGGCCGCCCGCTCCAGGGGGAAGGTGCCCCCGATGACCGTGCGCAGGGTGCCCTCCGCCGCGGCCCGCAGGGCCCGGGCCGCGAGTTCGGCGTGCTGCGGGGCCGTCAGCTGGACGTCCCCGATGCCGAGCAGTCGGACACCCCGGGCGGCCGCGTCCGCCGCGTCCACGGCGGCGAAGCCGCCCGTAGGGGCTCCGTGGGCCGAGAACCGGCCGCCGTCGGCGACCAGGGCGAAGGCCGCCAGGCCGATGTCGCCGCCCACCCCGTCCAGGACGACGTCCGCGCCGTCGCCGCCGAGGGCCTCGCGCGCCCGCTCCGCCCAGTCGGGGCGGGCGGCGTCGACGACGGCGTCCGCGCCCAGCTCCCGTACCAGGGCGGTCTTGCGGTCTCCGCGTGCCACGCCCACCACGTGGGCCCCGGCCGCCTTCGCGAGCTGGACCAGTACGGTGCCCATGCCGCCCGACGCACCCACGATCAGCACCCGCTCACCGGGCCGTACGGCCGTCGTCGCCATCAGCTTGGCCGAGGTCACACCGTCGTGGACCAGGGCCGCGGCGTCCGTGAAGCTCACCTCGTCCGGTACGGCGGTCAGTGCTTCGGCCCGGGCCACGGCCAGTTCCGCGTAGCCGCCGCTGATGCCGATCGAGGCGACGACGCGGCGGCCGGTCCAGGCGGGGTCCACGCCCTCGCCCGTCGCGCGGACGGTGCCGGCGATGCCGCCGCCGGGCACGTACGGCGGGGTGACGGGAAAGAACTCGCGGCCCCAGCCGGAGCGGACCTGGGTGTCCACGAAGATCGTGTCCACGGCCGCGACGGCCACCAGCACCTCCCCCGGACCCGCCACCGGCTCGGGCACCTCCACCGGGACCAGTACCTCCGGGCCGCCGAATCCGATCGCCTGTGTCGCACGCATGGCGCTCACCTCTCCCCCTGGCGCTGCCGGACGTTCCGGCCGCCGTGCTGCGAGTCTCGGACGTCAAGCGCGGTTGAGGTCAAGCGATCTTCGCGGGGCGTTCCGTGCGGGTGCGGGGCCGGTGCGGATGGGGGAAGCTGGTCGTGGACCTGACGGAGCACGAGGAGGTCGCGTGGACGTGGACGACGCCTCAGGAAACGCGGGGCCGGCCCCCGCTCCCGCCCGCCGCTCCGGCGTGCGGACGGCCGTGCTGCTGTGCGCAGCGGCGGCCCTGACCGCGGGCGTCATACCGGCGTCCGCGCAGACGCACACGCAGACGCGGGCCGGGGCGGATCCGGTGGTGGTCGTCGACTGCTTCTCCAAGGCGCAGGTGCGCCCGGAGGAGTACCTGCTGGCCTGCGGTGACGGCAACAACCAGCTGGTGCGGCTGCGCTGGGACTCCTGGGGGCCGCGGACCGCCACGGCCACCGGCACCGACATGGTGAACGACTGCCGCCCCTACTGTGCGGCGGGCCGCTTCCGCGCCTACCCGGTGACGGTCACCCTGGCCGACCCGCAGCCCTGGCCCGGGCACCCGGGTACCGAGCGCTTCACGACGATCCGGCTCCTGTACACCGACACCGCGCCGTCCCCCGTCCCGAAGGACGTGACGTACAAGCTCGTCTACTGACGCGCGGGCCAGGGCCTGTCGGCCGGGGTCAGGATCCGGTCGGGAGTTCGCCGCTCAGGCTGCGGTGGATGCGGGCGCTGTGCTCGTTCAGGCCCGTGATCTCGACGGTCTTGCCGCGCGCGGCGTACTTCGTCTCCACCGCGTCCAGGAGGGCGACGGTCGAGGCGTCCCAGATGTGGGCCGAGGACAGGTCGATGACGACCTTGTCCGGGTCTCCCGCGTAGTCGAACCGGTTCACGAGTTCGTTGGACGAGGCGAAGAACAGCTCTCCGGTGACGGCGTAGACGACCTGCGTGCCGTCGGGGTCGGTGACGGCGGTGACGTCCGCGAGGCGCGCGACCCGTCGGGCGAAGACGACCATGGCGGCGACGGACCCGGTGACGACGCCGACGGCGAGGTTGTGGGTGGCCACCACGCAGGCCACGGTGATCACCATGACGGCGGTCTCCCCGGCCGGCATCCGCCGCAGCGTCCTCGGCGCGACGGAGTGCCAGTCGAAGGTCGCGAAGCAGACCATCACCATGACGGCGACCAGCGCGGCCATCGGGATCTCGGAGACGACCGGGCCGAAGGCGATGCACAGCACCATGAGGAACACGCCCGCCAGGAAGGTCGAGAGCCGGGTCCGGGCGCCGGACACCTTCACGTTGATCATGGTCTGGCCGATCATCGCGCAGCCGCCCATGCCGCCGAGGAACCCGGTGACGATGTTCGCGATGCCCTGTCCGACGGACTCCCGGGTCTTGCTGGAGCGGGTGTCGGTGATCTCGTCGACGAGCTTCGCCGTCATCAGCGACTCCATCAGCCCGACCAGGGCCATCGCGAAGGCGTACGGCGCGATCGTGGTCAGGGTCTCCAGGGTGAACGGCACGTCCGGCAGCCCGGGCACCGGAAGGGCCGACGGCAGGGCCCCCTTGTCGCCGACGGTCGGCACCGCGATCCCGGCCGCCACGGTGACGGTGGTCAGGACGACGATCGAGACGAGGGGCGCGGGCACCACGGCGGTGATCCTGGGGAGGAACACCATGAGCGCCAGGGCGGCCGCGAACAGCGGATACACCGCCCACGGCACGTCCAGGAGCTCACGCGTCTGCGCCAGGAACACCAGGATCGCGAGCGAGTTCACGAAGCCGACCATGACGGAGCGGGGGACGAACCGCAGCAGCCGGGCCACGCCGAGCGCGCCGAGCAGGATCTGGAACACGCCGGCGAGGATGACGGCGGCCACCAGGTATCCGAACCCGTGCTCCCGGTTCAGCGGGGCGATGACGAGGGCCACCGCACCCGTCGCCGCCGAGATCATCGCCGGCCGGCCGCCGACGACCGCGATGGTCACGGCCATGGTGAACGAGGCGAACAGGCCGATCGCCGGGTCGACCCCCGCGATGACCGAGAACGAGATGGCCTCGGGTATCAGCGCCAGCGCGACGACGAGCCCGCCGAGCACCTCGGTCCGCAGCACCTTCGGCGAGAGCCAGGCCGGCCGGGGAGGGCGGAGGCGCGGCCACAGCGGTATGGAGGGGGTGGAGGAGGGCATTGGTGGGGCGGACCTGTCCTGTCGTGAACGCGAAGACGCGGGAAGGGCCCGGCCCGACAGGACCGGGGACGGGGTGTGGACACCATCCGTGGCCCCCATGAAGCGCCTGCCAGGATACCACCCCCTCCTCCACCGTTTCCCCTGGTCAGAGCCCCGGCGCCGCTGTGTCCGTGAGGAAGTCCCGCAGGGCGACGAGCTCGTAGCCCTCGGCCTGGGCCGCGTCGATGATGCGGGGCAGGGCCTGGGCGTCGAGGACGACGCCGTCGCCGGTGCTGCCGACGTGCATCTGCAGGATCGCCCCGGGCGTGAACGCGTCGACGGCCCGCCGGACCGCCTTGTCGACGCTCATGCCGCCGCCGGGACCGAGGTAGCCGTTGGTGTCGGCGGTGAACTCGATCGCCGCGTAGCCGAGGTCGTTGACGTCGGCCACCGAGTCCGCCGTCGTCGCGCTGTACGGGAACCGGAAGAGCGGCAGGGGCTCGGCCCCGGCGGCCGTGCGGATCGCCGCGTCGGCGCTGCGGACCTCCTCGGCCCGCTCCTCGGTGTCGAGGTCGGCGAAGTAGGGGTGGCTGTAGGAGTGGTTGCCCAGGCCGTGCCCGGCCTGGGCGAAGGCGCGCACGGCGGCCGGGTGGGCGTCGGCGAACGCGCCGGTCGGAAAGAAGGTGGCGGGCAGCCGGCGCCGTCTCAGCTCGGTCAGGACGGTGTCGATCCCGCTCTCGTCCCAGGCGGCGTTGAAGGTGAGTGCCATGACCCGGCGCGAGGTGGGCAGCCGGCGGATCTCGTCGCCGAGCAGCGAGGCCGGAGGGCGCGGGCCCGCCGCGGTCCGGGGAGCGGAGCGCCCGGGTGCGGCCCGGGCACCCGTGCAGGGCAGGAATGCCGCGGCGGCCAGCGCCACCAGCGCGGTGCGTCGTCCCGTACCCGTCATCGTCTCCGTCATCGTCGCTCCTTCCGGGGCCCGACCGGGGTGGCGGCCCGCTCACGACTGTCCGGCGCGGGCGGCCCGGTGTCGCGCAGCCGTGCCGGAGCACCCGGGTGATCCTCGGCCCCGGCCTCCTCGGCCTCGACCGGTGTCCCCGGTCGGCGGGCTGCGGCAGGAGCGGAAGGGAATCTTTCGTCATCTGACGAAATTTTGGGGCATTCTGGGGGTATGAAGGACATGGCTGCCGGGGTACCGGCCGATGCCCCCGCCCCCGCTGCGCGCCTCGCCGCCCTCGCGTCGGCGGTGGCCGACGAGACCCGGGCCGCCATCTGCATGAGCCTGCTCGAGGGGCGCGCCTGGACGGCGGGCGAGCTGGCCCGGATCACGGCGGTCGCGCCGTCGACGGTCAGCGGGCACCTGGCCCGGCTGATCGAGGCGGGCATCTGCGTGACCGAGCGGCAGGGCCGCCACAGCTACGTGCGGATCGCCGACGCCGCGACGGCCCGTCTGGTGGACGAGCTGGCCACGCACGCGGTCCCGGGCCGGGACGCGCCGCACACCACCCCCGTGGTCCTCGCACCGGACCCCCTCGCCCGGGCCCGTACCTGCTACGACCACTTCGCGGGGCGGCTCGGCATGGCGGTCACCGATGCCATGGAGCGGCAGGGGCTGCTCGACACCGAGGGGGTGTTCGCGCTGACCGGGTCGGGGCTCGACTGGTGCGCGCGGGCCGGCGTCGACCTGGCCCGGCGGGGGCGCAGGCCCCTGGCGAGTTCCTGCCTGGACTGGACCGAGCGGCGCCGCCACCTGGGCGGTCTGGCGGGGGCGCGGCTGTGCGCGCGGGCGCTGGAGGAGGGGTGGGTGCTGCGGGCGGCGGACGGGGGCCGGGCCCTGGAGGTGACCGGGGCGGGCGCGGGGGCCTTCGGGGAGCTGCTGGGGATCACGCCCGACGCATGGAGCTGAACGCGGGCGAGCACCCTCGGATATTTCGGTGGACGCCGAAATGTTTCCTCCCTACGGTGAGGGCATGAAGTCTCGCCTGAGCCTGATCCCGCCCGGCGTCCTCACGGCCGGAGCCATCTCCGTCACCGTGTTCGCCTGGGCCTCCGCCTTCGTGTCCATCCGCAGCGCGGGCGCCGCGTACTCCCCCGGGGCCCTGGCCCTCGGACGGCTGCTGGCCGCCTCGGTGGTGCTCGTCGTCCTGCTCCTGATACGCCGTGAGGGCCTGCCGCCGCGGGAGGCCCGGCGCGGGATCGTGGTGTCAGGACTGGTCTGGTTCGGCGGCTACATGGTCGCCTTGAACTGGGGCGAACGCCTGGTCGACGCGGGTACGGCGGCCCTGCTCGTGAACATCGGGCCCATCCTCATGGCGCTGCTCGCGGCCCGCCTGCTCGGCGAGGCGCTGCCGCCGCGGCTGCTGGCCGGGATGGGCGTGTCCTTCGTCGGCGCGGTGGTCGTCGGCCTGTCCATGTCCTCCGGCGAGGGCAGTTCCACCTCGGTGCTCGGGGTCGTGCTGTGCCTGCTCGCGGCCGTGGCGTACGCGAGCGGTGTCGTCGCGCAGAAGCCCGCCCTGTCCTTCGGGACCCCCTTGCAGATCACCGCCTTCAGCTGCCTGACCGGCACCGCCGCCTGCCTGCCGTTCGCGGGGCAGCTGGTGGCGGAGCTGCCGACGGCTCCGCTGTCCGCGACGCTGAACATGGTCTACCTGGGCGTGGTGCCGACCGCCCTCGCCTTCACCACCTGGAGTTACGCGCTGTCGCGCATGCCGGCCTCGAAGCTGGGCGCGACGACGTACGCCGTGCCCGCCATCGTGGTCGGACTGAGCTGGCTGTTCCTGGGCGAGATTCCCGCCTGGCTGACCCTGCTGGGCGGTGTGCTCTGCCTGGCCGGTGTGGCCGTGTCCCGCCACCGCCCGAAGGCCGGCGCCCCGGACGGCCCCCGCAGTGCGCCCCGCCGCCCCGAGAACGCGGACACCTGACGGTTCCCCGCGCCGCTCAGCGGGTCCGGCGGTCCGGCAGTACCCACCACAGGGCCCAGCAGCAGGTGGCCAGGGGAAGACCGTTCCAGAGGGCGACCCGGAGGATCTCCCAGCCCTGCAGCGACGGCAGGAACACGCCCACGACGGCGAACAGGGCGGTGTTCACCGTGGCGAACCACAGCCACCCCCGGACCGCCGAGGGGTGGGGGCGCAGCGAGGTGTTGAGGGCGGCCGTCACCAGGGCCATGAGGAAGACGACCAGCCCGCTGACCCGGTGGTTCCAGGGCAGTACGGCGGCTCCCGCCCAGACCAGCGCGATGCAGGCCACCCCGCGCACCGCCAGGGTCTGGGCCGGCTCCAGCCGGAGGGCGGGGCCGCGCCGCGGCGGCCGGGTGGCTCCGGCGGGCTCGGGGACGCCGGTGGACCCGGGTTCGTCGAAGCGCTCGGGTTCACCGAAGGGCGCGGGGCCGCCGATGTATACAGGTGCGCCGACGGGCCGGACCGCGAAGTGCGGCGCGGCCCCCTGGGCGTCGCCCGCCGCGACGGCCTCCAGTGCGGCCAGCGCCTGGTCGGCGGTGGCCCGCCGTGCGGGGTCCTTCGTGAGGAGCGCCGTCAGCACCGGGGCCAGCGCGCCCGCCCGCCCGGGCAGGGGCGGCTCCTGGGTGGCGATGGCGACGCACAGCGCGGTGAACGTCTCGGCGGTGAACGGCGGGCGTCCCTCGACCGCGCTGTAGAGCGTGGCCCCCAGCGACCACAGGTCCTGCGGGAGCGCCGGCGGCCGGCCCTCCAGCTGTTCGGGAGCCATGTAGGAGGGGGTCCCGATGACCGTCCCCGTGTGCGTGAGGGCCGTCGTGGCGTCCGCCAGGTGCGCGATGCCGAAATCCGTGATGATCACCCGGTCTCCCATCAGCAGCACGTTGTCCGGTTTCAGGTCCCGGTGGACGATCCCCGCCGCGTGCGCCTCCCGCAGTGCCTTCAGCAGCAGTACGCCGATCTCCGCGACCCGCCGCACCGGCAGCCCGCCCTCCCCGGCCACCACCGCGCCCAACGACAGGCCCGTCACGAACTCCATGACGATGACCGGGGCGCCCTCGTGCTCGACCACGTCGTGCACGGTGATGATCCCCGGATGGTTCAGCCGCGCCGCGGCCTTCGCCTCGCGCATCACCCGCTGGAGCAGCACCTCGCGCTGCTCCTCCCCCACGCCCTCCGGGAGCGTCACCTCCTTGACGGCGACCTCCCGGCCGAGGGTTTCGTCCCGGCCCCGCCAGACCCGGCCCATCCCGCCCCGGCCTATCAGCTCCAGGAGTTGGTACCGTCCACCGATCAACGCCCCGTTTGACTCTGCCACGGCGCACACCCTAACCCCCGCCCCGGACACCCGGCCCGGACCGGGCACTTCAGGCCGGGGTATCCGAAAACGGTCGCCTTACGGTCCGGATCGCGGCAGGTTCGCGGGCGCTCGGGGGAATGCCCCCGGGGCCGCGGTAGCCGACAGGTACGGTTTGGCCATGGATGTTGCCGGAACAAGTGCTACCGCTGAGAACACCGGGCCGCCGGAGGCCGTCAAGGCGATCGCTCGCGACCTGCTCGTGAAACTGGGCGCCGGGGGACTGTCCCTGGAGGCCGTCGCCCACGGCGGGGGCCTCGCCCTCGCCGAGGTGCGGGCCGTCTTCCCGCACCGGGACGACCTGTTGACCGCGCTGGTCGTCGACGCCTACGACGAGTCCGCCGCCGCGATGGAGCGGGCCGACCGGGCCGCCGTCGCCGCGGGGGCCCCGGCCGGGGCGCGGCTGCTGGCGGTGGCCCGTGCGCTGCGGGCGTGGTCCTTCGCGCACGCCGCCGAGTTCACCCTGATCTACGGCTCCCCCGTACCGGACTACCACGCTCCGCAGGAGACGGTGCCGCCCGCGTCCCGCACTCCCGCGGTGCTCGCCGCAATCATCCGTTCCGCGCTGGAGGCCGGCGCGCTCACCCCGCCCCGGCGGGCGGTGCCCGGGCCGCCGCTGCTGCGCCCGGAGGCCGTGGAGATGTTCGGGGGTGTGCCCGAGGCCCCGTTCTCGGACATCATCGAGCGCGGCATCGTGCTGTGGAGCAGCCTGATCGGGCTCCTGGTCTTCCAGGTCTTCAGCCGTACCCATGACAGCGTCCGGGACGAGTCCGCGTACTTCGACTTCGCCATCGCGGTGGCGGCCGAAGGCGTCGGGCTCGACGTCCCCGTGGACGAGAACACCACCACCGACTAGACCGTCTGCCGCGCGTGCGCGCGGCACCGGCGGGGAATCAGGCCGTGAACACCACTAGAACCCTCTGCTTCGTCATCGCGGCGCTCTCGTCGTACGCCGCGCTCGTCTACCGGCTGTTCCAAGTGCGGCGCAGCTGGCGGGACAACGCCTACCGCACCCTGGTCGTCACGCTGCTGCTCCAGTGCCTCACCTTCACCATGGGCGCCATAGCCATGGGTGACGGGAGCTTCCTGGGCGTCGGAAACCTCGCGATCCTGATGATGCACATATCGGCGGTCGCCTTCTGCGTGGCTGCCCAGATCATCCTGCTGCGCTGGGCCGTCCCCACCGAGGAGGCCGCGCGGAAGGCCCGTTACTGGCTGATCACCGGCATCGCCCTCAGCGTGCTCCTGATCGTGCTCTTCCTCGTCGCCGACGGCACGAACCGGCCGGCGACCGACTTCAACACCGGCAGCGGCCAGCCGCTGGTGCTCATCTACCTCCTGGTCTTCATCGTCTCCCAGGCGGTTCCGTGCGTCACCATCTTCCGCCAGTGCGGCCCTTACGCCCGGATGACCGGCAAGGCCTCGCTGCGGCAGGCGCTGCGCATGCTCTCGGTCGCCGCGGTGATCCTCTTCCTCTACTGCACCTGCCGGACCGTCAACATCCTCACGGCCGCGTGGGGGATCGACATCGGGGTCTGGCAGCTCGCGTCGAACGTCTTCAGCGCCCTGGGCATCCTGACCCTCTCGCTGAGCCTGACCATCTCCTCCTGGGAGGCGTCGGCGGCCAAACTACTGGACTGGGCGCGCAGTTACCGTTCGTACCGGGCCCTGTACCCGCTCTGGCGGGACCTGTACGAGGCCTCGCCCGACATCGTCCTGGAGCCCCCGGGCTCGGCTTCGGTCTCCGACCTCAACTACCGGCTCCACCGGCGGGTCATCGAGATCCGCGACGGGTGGCGGGACCTGCGCCCCTACATCGACCGTGCCGCGCCGGACGCGGGCGCCGGCGAGGCGGACGGCGGGGCGAGCGAGGAGCACCGGCAGGCGTTCGCGGAGGCGGCGCAGATCCGGCAGGCCCTGGACGCCAAGCGCGCCGGGACCATCCCGCACCACAGCAAGGACGCCGGCGATTTCGACGACCGGGACACGGACAACTTCTCCGCGGAAGTCGCCTGGCTCACCAAGGTGGCGTCTGTTTATCGTAAGCTCAGTAAAGCGGGTTGAGAGAGCTCCCGCCCGGTCTGCCCCCCGTCAGGCCGGGCGGGTTTCACGCCCCCGTGATCCCCCCGATTTCCCCCGTGACTCCCCCCGTGGTCCGGATCGGACCGGGCGGGATTCCCCCGCTCGGCCCGGCCCCCATCCCCCGGGGGCCGGTCCGAGCCGGGCCCATAACCAGCAGCCAACTCGGCTACCCCCGTAAGCGAAGTTAGCTGGCAGCTATCGGCGAGGTCCACGGTGGCGGAATCCGAGCAGATTGTCAACTGACCGCTAATCTGCAAAACTGGCAGATAGCTGAGAGCAATGCCGAGGAGGTGACGGAAGGGAGATTCGCAGTGCCCGAGATCGACGAACGGCCCGTGCTGGCAGTGCGTCTGGACAACCTCTTCAAGACGGTCCGCCCCAAGGGCAAGCACTGGACCAACGCAGAGGTGGCCGAGGAGCTGAAGCGGGCCAACCCCGAACTCAAGGCCGGCAGCGTCTACCTGTCGCAGCTGCGGACGGGCAAGCGCTCCAATCCCTCACCGGACCTGCTGGCCGCCCTCGCACGCTTCTTCGGCGTGTCGGTCGCCTACTTCTTCGACGACAAGGTCGCCGAGTCCGTGCTCAGCGAGGTCGCCGCCATCGAGGCGCTGCGGCAGGCCGGAGTCCGCTCCGTGGCGATGCGCGCGGCCGGGATGAAGAAGGAGAACCTCCAGGCCATCACCGCCATCATGGACCAGTACCGGCAGATGCAGGGCCTCCCGCCCGTCACCGATCCCTCCGAACCCGCAGAACGTACGGAATCGGAGTGAGGGTCACCGGGAAGGGGTGGTCCGCCGACCACGAGCGCCGCAGCCAGCTGAAGAAGCTGCGCAAGGACGGCGCGCGGCGGATCGCGGAGCTCGACCTGCCGGACGGGGCCGACATGGCCGAGCTGTGCCGCTACCTCGGGGAGATCCGCGACCGCCCCATCACCCTGGTCCCGATGCAGATGCCCGCGTCGCAGCCCTGCGGCATGTGGGTCGCCGCACGCGACGAGGACCTCATCTTCTACGACGCCAACACGACCAGCGCGCATCAGGAGCACATCATCTTGCACGAGCTGGGCCACATCATCTGCTGCCACCGCGGGGCCGGCGGGCTGGACGAGGCGGGTGCCCGCCTCCTCTTCCCCAGCCTGGACCCCGACCTCGTACGGGACATGCTCCTGCGCGCCACCTACGACGACGTCCAGGAACAGGAGGCGGAGGTCATCGCCTACCTGCTCTCCCAGCGGATGAGCGGCGCGGAGGAACGGCACGGCGCCGCCCCGGCCGCGGACGGCGGGACACCCGCGAAGGACGACATGCTCGACCGGATCGAACGCACCCTATTCTGACGCGGGGCGCTCACCCCCCGGCGGCCGCCACCTCCTCGGCCAGGATGGCCACGGCCCGCCGGATGTCGCCCTCGGAATGCTCGCTGGTGACGAAGAACCGCAGCCGCGAGAGCCCCTCCTCCACGGCGGGGTGGAAGATCGGGTCGACGACCACGCCCCGCTCGAACAGCCGGTCCGCGACGCGCAGGGTGCGGGCCGAGTCGCCGAGGAGGCACGGCACGATCGGGGTGTGCGCGCTGGAGCCCGTCGCCAGGCCCGCCGCGGCGGCCAGGCCGAGGAACAGCTCGGAGTTGCGCCGCAGCGCACGCACCCGGTCCGGCTCCGCTTCGATGATCTCGGTCGCCGCCAGCGCCGCCGCCGCGTTCGCCGGGGTCAGGCCGACGCTGTAGACGAAGCCGGGCAGGGTGTGCCGCAGCCAGCGCACCATGCGGGCCGAGCCGCCGAGGTAACCGCCGCAGCTGGCGAAGGACTTGGACAGGGTGCCCATCCACAGGTCCACGCCGGAGCGGTCGACGCCGAAGAACTCGCCGACGCCACGGCCCCGTTCGCCCACGGTGCCGATGCTGTGCGCCTCGTCGACCATCAACAGGGCGCCGTACCGCTTCTTCAGCTCGATGACGGCGGGCAGGTCGACCAGGTCGCCGTCCATGCTGTAAGCGCCCTCGACGACGATCAGCACCCTGCGGAACCGGGACCGGTTGGCCCGCAGCATGTGTTCCAGCTGTCCGGCGTCGTTGTGGGCGAACGGGCGCCGCGCCGCCCCCGACAGGGCGCATCCCTGGAGGATGCTGTCGTGGGCGAGCGCGTCGTGGAGGATCAGGTCCCCCGCGCCGACGAGGTGCCCGATGGCGGTGACGTTGGTGGCGTGGCCGCTCACCAGGGCCAGGCAGTCGTCGACACCGAGGAAGCCGGCGAGCGCCCGCTCCAGGCGTACGGTCAGGTCCCGTTCGCCGGACAGGGCCCGGCTGGCGGAGACCGAGGTGCCGTAGCGCTCCACCGCCCGCCGCGCGGCCTCGTTGACCGCCGGGTGGCCGGAGAGGCCCAGGTAGTTGTAGCTGCCGAAGGACAGGTACGCGCGGGAGCCGATCACGGTCGTGTCGCGGATGGTGCCCTGGTGGACCCGGAAGTACGGGAAGTCCGCGCCGCTCCCGGTGATCGCGCTCAGGCGCTGCTCGAACTGCCGCACCTCCGGGAAGTCGTCGACGGACGCGGTCGCCGCCTCCCACTCCCCCCGCTCGGCCGGCTCGACCGCCGCCTCCTCGGGGAGGGGCTCGCCGGCCGACGGCTCCGTGAGGTGCGGGCCGACGAGGGTGATCAGCCGGTCGATGGTGAGTCCGGGCGAGAACATCTCCTTGCTGACGAAGCCCGGCGCCCGCTTGCCCAGGGTGACCTCCAGCTCCTGCAGCATGAGGGAGTCGAAGCCGAGGTCGGTCGTGAGCGCCATCCGCCCGCTCAGGTCGGAGAGGGGGAAGACGCCGGTCCGTGAGACCGCGTCCAGGACCACGGTCGCGGCGGATGCCGCCCGCTCGGCCGACACGGCGGGCGCGGCGGGCCGGTGTTCCGCGGCGGGGGTGGCCGGTGCGTCTTCGGGCTCGGGCCGGGGTGCGACGTCGCGGGCCGACTCCTTCACCACCCAGTGGCGGCGCGGGGCGAGCGGGCTCGGCGGCAGGGTGCACGGGGGTGTCCGCCCGGTCACGGGACGGACCCCGGGGCCGGTGACGGCGCGTACGGCGAGCCGCTCCCACGCGGCCCGGCGTTCGGCTGCCGGCAGCGGGCCCGGCGCGGGGAGGGCCGGCTCCGGCCGGTCGCCCGCGGAGGGCACCGTACCGACGGCCATCCCGGGTCCCAGTTCCCCGGTGCGGCCCGCCTCCACGGCCTCGGCCGCCACCGTCAGCCGGGCCGCCGCGTCGGCGGCGTCCTCGACCACCACGGCCAGGCGCTCCGCGAAGGGGGTCCGGCGGGCCAGGGTGTCCGCGACCTCGGCCGGCGCGAGCCGGTCCTCCTCGACGGTGCGGGCCAGCTCCCGGGCGTAGCGGGCGAGTCCGGTGCGGTCGCGGGCGCTGAGCAGCAGGAGGTGCGGTGCGCCGTCCGGTGCGGGGCGGGCGGGCGCCCGCGGGCTCTGCTCGACCACGAGGTGGACGCCGGTACCGCCGAAGCCGAAGGCGCTGACGCCCGCCCGGCGCGGCTCGGCGGACTCCGGCCAGGGGGTGGGCTTCGTCGGTATCACCAGCCGGGCGGCGTCGAGGCCGGCGGGGTCGGCCGGCTCGAAGTCCGGCTGGGGCGGTACGACTCCCCGGTGGACGGCGAGGACGGTCTTGACGAGCCCGGCTATCCCGGCGGCGTTGAGCGAGTGCCCCACGACCGCCTTCACGGCCCCGAGGAAGGCGGGACCGCCGGAGGAGGGTCCCGCGCCGTGTTCGGTGCCCGCTCCGCGCAGTTCGCGCAGGACACCGATCTCGACGGGGTCGCCGACCCGGGTGCCGGTGCCGTGGGCTTCCAGGTAGCCCACCGAGTCCGGGCTCAGGTCCGCGTCTCGGTAGGCGCGGCGCAGTGCGCGCAGCTGGCCGGAGGCCTGGGGGTGCAGACCGCCCTGGACGGTGCCGTCGTTGGCCGTGCCCACGCCCCGGATCACGGCGTAGACGCGGTCGCCGGCGGCCAGCGCGTCGGTGAGGGGGCGCAGGACCAGGACCCCGCCGCCCTCCCCCAGGACGAAGCCGTCGGCCTCCCCGCCGAAGGGCAGGCACCTGCCGCTGCGCGAGAGGGCGCCGATCCGGCTCAGTCCCACCAGCAGGTCGGGGGCGAGGATCAGCTGGGCGCCGCCGGCGAGGGCGATGCGGGTGCGGCCCGACCGCAGGGCGAACACGGCGTTGGCCACGGCCATCAGCCCGCCGGAGCAGGCCGAGTCCAGGGCGTAGCTCTCGCCGTGCAGGTCGAAGACCGAACTGATGGTGTTCGGGCCCATGTTGAGCAGGAGTCCGGCCACGGAGGTGCCGTGCAGTCCGTCGACGCCGCGGACGGCCGTCGGCCAGCGGGGATCGTCGACCCTGGCCCCGAACTCGCCTCCGGTCAGCTGGCGCATGCGGATCTGCATGGTGCTGAGCTCGCGGTAGCCGCTCTCGGTGAGGGAGGTGATGACGGAGGTCTCCTCGCGGTCGAAGCCCTCCACCTCCCAGCCCGCGTCCTGGACGGCCTCGCGGGCGAGGTCGATCAGCAGCCGGTGCTGGGGGTCCATCGACCGGGCGCGCCGGGGCGGGATGCCGTAGTGCGAAGCGTCGAAGTGGCCGACGTCCGGCAGCAGCGCCATCGTGTCCGTGTAGGAGGCGGACGCGTCGGCGAAGTTGTCGCTGAGGAAGGCGGCGCTGCGCCAGCGCGAGTCGGGGACGGTGGAGAACTGGGGCCGGGGGTCCGTGAGGAGCCGCCAGTACTGGTTGACGTCCCGGGCTCCGGGGAAGCGGCAGGCCATGCCCACGATCGCGATGTCGTCGCGCCGTGCGTCCGTGGGGGGCCGGGCGGGGTCCATGTGCTCGTTCGTCGTCACGGACGTGCCCCGGCACTGCCCGCCCGGTCGCGCCACCAGTCCACCGTCTCCTTGACCTGCTGGTCGAGGGGGGTGGCGCGGACCGCGAACTCGGCTTCGTAGGCGCTCGCGTCGACGACGAAGGGCTGGTCGAACTGGTAGCGGATCTCCTTGAGCTCGCGGAGCATCGGCGAGAGCAGCGAGCCGACGGCGAGGACGGCGGACGGCAGGCGGCGGACGGCGACCGGACCGGTGCCCGCCTGGGCGGCGAGGCGGTCGACCATCTCGCGTACGGACCGGGCGGGCTCCGTCGGGACGTGCCAGGCCCGGCCCCAGGCCCGTTCCTCGCCCGCGACCTCGACGAGGGCCCTGGCCACGTCGGGGAGGTAGGTCCAGCTGTGCGGGGCGTCCGGGTCCCCGAGGGTGGAGACCGGCTTGCCGCGCAGCAGCGGGGGCAGGACCCGTCCGGCCAGGTGCCCGCCGTCGGTCACGCCGGGGCCGAAGAAGTCCGAGGCCCTTACCTCGACCGCCTTGAGGCGGCCCTGTTCGTGCAGCGTCCGGGCCTGTTCCCAGACGGCGGTGCGCACCCGTCCCTTGGGGCCGGTCGCGGCGAGGGGCAGGCCCTCCGTCAGGGGGCCGTCGACGGGGCCGTAGCCGTAGAGGTTGCCGAGCAGGACGAGGACGGCGCCGGTCGCCTCGGCCGCCGCGCAGAGGGACGAGGCGAGGGGTGGCCAGGCGCTCGTCCAGCGGTGGTAGGGGGGTGCGGCGCAGCTGAAGACGGCGGCCGCGCCGCGTACGGCTTCGGTCAGCCGCGTGCTGTCGGTCGCGTCCAGCGCGACGTGCTCGATGCCGGGCTCCGGGGTGCGGCCCGACCTGGTCACGACCCTGACCGTGTGCCCCTGCTCGACGAGCAGTCGAGCAGTGGCCGCTCCGGCGGGTCCGAATCCGATTACCACGTAAAAACTCACGTGCGAACCCTACGGGGTGTCCCACATCGTGAGCACGAATCCAGCCGCCGGCGGAGCCCGGGCGCGTACACGGAAAAGCCCCGCCCTCCGTGCGGAGGGCGGGGCTTTCGTCGAGCGCTGGGCAGGCCTTGCACCTGCATTCCCCCACGGGAAGTGGGGTGTCTTTCCTTGGACCACCAACGCCGGTCCCACCACCGCGAGTCGCGGCCGGGAGCGTGAGATCGACTATATCCCACGGTTCCGGTTCCGCGACACCCCCGCCCGGCGCACGTTCCGCAGGTCAGGCGGCTCCTTCGGCCGCGTGACCCGGCGTGAACTCGCCCGCCCTGGCCGCCGCGAAGGCCGCCCCCGCCGCCCGCAGCGCCGCGGCCTCGTCGAGGGGGGCGCCCGTCGTCAGGAACCGGTAGTACAGCGGGGCCGAGACCGCCCGGATCACCTCGGCGGCGTCGGTGCCCGGCGGTACCTCGCCCCGCTCGACGGCCTGCCGTACGCAGGGCGCCCATTCCGCGACCCGGACCGCGTAGAAGCGGTGGAGGGCCTCGGCGGTGCGCTCGTCGCTGGTGGCGGCGGCGATCACCGCCTTGAACAGGGCCCCCTGGCGGGGATCGGCCAGGGTGCGCCGTACGAGCCCGGCGTTGGCCCGCAGGTCCTCCAGCAGCGAGCCCGTCTCGGTGCGCGGCAGGGACTGCTCCGCCATGTCCGCGAGCAGGTCCGCGACCAGGCCGGCGACGGTGCCCCAGCGCCGGTAGACGGTGGTCTTGCCCACCTCGGCCCGGCGGGCGACCTCGGCCAGGTCCAGCCCGGGGAAGCCGTGTTCGGCGAGCGTGTCACCGGCCGCCTCGAGTACGGCGGCGCGCACCCGGGCGGTCCGTCCGCCGGGGCGCACGGTGCCGGGCTCGGCCTCGGGCGTGGCCGTGTCCGGGGCCGTGTCCGAGGCCGCGGCGATGTCGCTGCTGTTGTCGTCCACGGGATCACTCTCCGCCATAACGGGTCTCCGGTTCCATTAGTGACGATCTCTTGCTACCTTGGGATCACCTTAAAGGTTCTGCGGTGCCATTAGTGCCGCTGTCGAAGGGATGTCGTCATGGAGTACAGGCAGCTCGGTACGTCCGGCCTCAAGGTCCCCGCCCTGAGCTTCGGGGCCGGCACCTTCGGCGGCCAGGGACCACTGTTCGGGGCCTGGGGCAGCACGGACGCACAGGAGGCGCGCCGCCTCGTGGACATCTGCATCGAGGCGGGCATCAACCTCTTCGACACCGCCGACGTCTACTCGGCCGGAGCCTCCGAAGAGGTGCTCGGGCAGGCCGTCAAGGGCCGCCGCGACCAGGTCCTGCTGTCCACCAAGGCGGGCCTGCCGACCGGCGACGGCCCCCTGGACGCCGGCACCTCGCGCTCCCGCCTGATCCGGGCGGTGGAAGACGCCCTGCGCCGCCTCGGCACCGACTACATCGACCTGTTCCAGCTCCACGGCTTCGACGCCGCCACCCCCGTCGAGGAGGTCCTGTCCACCCTCGACCAGCTGGTGCGGTCCGGGAAGATCCGCTACGTCGGCGTCTCCAACTTCGCGGGCTGGCAGCTGATGAAGTCCCTGTCGGCCGCCGAGCGGCACGGCTTCCCGCGCTACGCCGCCCACCAGGTCTACTACTCCCTCATCGGCCGCGACTACGAGTGGGACCTGATGCCGCTCGGCCAGGACCAGGGCGTCGGTGCGATGGTGTGGAGCCCCCTGGGCTGGGGCCGGCTCACCGGCAAGGTCCGCCGCGGCCGCCCGCTGCCCGCGCAGAGCCGGCTGCGCGAGACCGCCGACTACGGCCCGCCGGTCGAGGACGAGCACCTCTACGACGTGGTCGACGCCCTCGACGAGGTGGCGCACGAGACCGGCCGCACCATCCCGCAGGTGGCCATCAACTGGCTGCTGCGGCGGCCCACCGTCTCCTCGGTCATCGTCGGCGCCCGCAACGAGGAGCAGCTGCGCCAGAACATCGGGGCGGTCGGCTGGGAGCTGACGCCCGAGCAGGTGGCACGGCTCGACGCGGCGAGCCACCGGCCGGCCCCGTACCCGCACTTTCCCTACGAGCGCCAGGAGGGCTTCGCCCGGATCAACCCGCCGATGACCGCCCGGGGTTGACCGGAACCGGCACGACGGTGCGGCGCTTCAGGGCTTCAGCGCTTCAGCGCTTCAGGGTGCTGTAGCCCACCTCGAAGCGGTCGACGGAGACGACCTGCTGGCCCTCGCGCCGCGCGGTCTCCTCGCGGATGCGGGCGGCGGTCTCCTCGCTCGCCCGCATGCTCCGCTCGTCCTCCCACAGGGTCAGGGACACGGCCTTCCCGGAGACCCGGTCGACGAGGTAGTACGCGCCGAGGAACCCGGGGACGTCCTCCACCTGCTTGACGATCGCTTCCGATGGCGCGGTCAGGTCTCCCCCGTCCGGAACGGGTGAGCCCTGGTAGGTGCTCAGTCTCGCGAACATCGCCGAAACCCTCCTGCACGGCTGCCGGCCGGGCCGGACAGCTCAAGGACCAGCCTGCGGCAGCCGACGGCCCCCCGCACGCCGAGCGGCCCCGCGGCCCGTCCGGCGCGACAATGGGAGGGGAGGCGACCGAGGTGCCGTACATAGCCGTCACCGCCCTGAGCCATGCCGGGCTGGTCCGCGACCACAACGAGGACAGCCTCGCCGTGGGCCCGTGGACCCTGTGCGGCACCGTCACCGACAACCCGCAGACCCTCCTCTTCCCCTACGGCAGGCCGCTGGTCGTCGCGGTGGCGGACGGGCTCGGCGGGCATCCGGCGGGTGAGGTGGCCAGCGAGCTGGTCGTCCGCCGGCTCTCGGCGCTCGGACACTCCCTCGACGGCGAGCAGGCCCTCGGTGACGCGCTGGAGGCCTGCAACCGCGCCGTGTACGCAGCGACCGAAGGCCGCCCCGACCTGACCTCGATGGGGACCACCGTCGCCGGGATCCTCCTCCTCGCGGACTCCCTGCTGGTCTTCAACATCGGCGACAGCAAGGTGTACGCGGTGGGCCCGCAGGGCGGCCTGCGCCAGGTCAGCGTGGACGACAGCCCGCCGCTCCCGCCGGGGCGGCGCACCACGTCCGCCGTCACCCAGGTCCTCGGCGGCAGCCGCGCCTTCGGGACCGTCGTACCGCACGTGGCGGCCTTCGCCCCGGAGGAGGGCGCCCGCTACCTGGTGTGCAGCGACGGCCTGACCGACCCGGTGCCCGACGAGGTGATCGAAGGCCTGCTGCGCGGCGCGGGCGACGACCGCAGGGCCGCCTTCGCGCTGTGGAAGGCCGCCATCGAGGCCGGGGGCCCCGACAACATCACCCTCGCGCTCGTCCGCGCGGGAGGAAGCGACGAGGGCGACGGCGACGAAGGCGACGGCCCCGCACGCCACGGCCCCCGGTAATTCCCCCCGGAACGGGCGGTTATAGCGTGTCCTCCATGGACATCGAGAGCCCGAGCCGCACCGCGTTGGTCGAGGACCTGATGGGTCGCTTCCCCCACGTACCACGGGAAGCCGTCATCAAGGAGGACCTCCTGCGCGGCGGTATGGCCTTCGACGAGTCGGCGCTCAGCGGCACCGCCGACGGGGCCTCCGGCGACGTCAAGCCCAAGTCGTACTTCATCTTCTCCTTCGACCACCGCACCCTGCCGGAGCTCGGCGCGGCCGCGCTGAACCGGCCGCCGGAGGAGATCGTGCTCACGGGCGGCCCGTACGGTCTGCGCCGCACCGTGGTCTCCGTACGGGTCAATCCCGACTCCCCGTACGTCGTGAAGGGCGGCGAGGACGGCACGCTCGGCCTCTACCTGGACGGGGCGCGGATCGCCGACGTCGGCCTGCCGCCGATGCCGGAGTACTACCGGCACACGCTCGCGAACGGCAAGTCGGTGATGGAGGTCGCGCCGACGATCCAGTGGGGCTACCTCATCTACCTGACGGTCTTCCGGGTGTGCCAGTACTTCGGCGCCAAGGAGGAGTGCCAGTTCTGCGACATCAACCACAACTGGCGCCAGCACAAGGCCGCCGGCCGGCCCTACACGGGCGTGAAGCCGGTCGAGGAGGTGCTGGAGGCCCTGGAGATCATCGACCGGTACGACACCGCCGGGACCTCCCGCGCCTACACCCTCACCGGCGGGTCGATCACCTCGCAGGTCGCGGGCCGCGACGAGGCCGACTTCTACGGCCACTACGCGAAGGCCATCGAGGAGCGCTTCCCGGGCCGCTGGATCGGCAAGGTCGTCGCCCAGGCGCTGCCCAAGGCCGACGTGCAGCGTTTCCACGACTACGGGGTCCGGATCTACCACCCCAACTTCGAGGTGTGGGACCGCCGGCTGTTCGAGCTGCACTGCCCGGGCAAGGAGCGCTACGTCGGCCGCGACGAGTGGCACCGCAGGATCCTCGACTCCACCGAGGTGTTCGGTCCGCGCAACGTGATCCCCAACTTCGTGGCGGGCATCGAGATGGCCGAGCCGTTCGGCTTCACCAAGGTGAGCGAGGCCATCGAGTCCACCGCCGAGGGCCTGCGGTTCTTCATGTCGAACGGGGTCGTGCCGCGCTTCACGACCTGGTGCCCGGAGCCGACGACGCCGCTGGGGAAGGCCAACCCGCTGGGCGCGCCGCTGGAGTACCACATCCGCCTGCTGGAGACGTACCGGGCGACGCTGGAGGAGTACGGTCTGAGCTCCCCGCCCGGCTACGGCCCGGCGGGTCCCGGCCGGGCGGTGTTCTCGGTGAGCTCCTTCATGGACAGCCTGGAGGGACTGGAGGACCCGGCGGGCTGACGGGCTGACGGGCCGGCATCACGGGGCGGGCGGGACGATCTTCGGAGGGTGTGTCGTGGACAGGGCGTCGAGCGGTTCCGGGGACCGGGTGTCCGCGTGGGCGGTCGCGGACTCCGCCTGCTGGAGACGTACCGGGCGACGCTGGAGGAGTACGGTCTGAGCTCCCCGCCCGGCTACGGCCCGGCGGGTCCCGGCCGGGCGGTGTTCTCGGTGAGCTCCTTCATGGACAGCCTGGAGGGACTGGAGGACCCGGCGGGCTGACGGGCTGACGGGCCGGCATCACGGGGCGGGCGGGACGATCTTCGGAGGGTGTGTCGTGGACAGGGCGTCGAGCGGTTCCGGGGACCGGGTGTCCGCGTGGGCGGTCGCGGACGCCGTCAACGCGGGCCGGCTGTCGGCCCGTGAGGCGGCCGAGGCCGCCTTCGACCGGATCGCCCGGCTCGACCCCGGCGTCCGGGCCTTCACCGAGCTGTGGCCCGGCTGGGCGGCCGAGCGTGCGGCGGCCGTCGACGTACGGGTACGGGCGGGCGAGCGCCTGCCGCTGGCCGGGGTCCCGCTCGCCGTGAAGGGCACCGAGGGGCGTCAGTCGCTCCAGACCGCCCGGCTGGTGGAGGCCGGCTGCGTCCCCGTCGGCGCCACCTCCACCCCCGGGCCGGGCACCGGCTGGCAGACCTGGGGCGCCACGGAACACGGCCCGACCCGCAATCCCCACAACCCGCTCTGGAGTCCCGGGGGTTCCTCCGCCGGGTCGGCCGCCGCCGTGGCCGCCGGGATGGTGCCGCTGGCCACCGGCAGCGACGGCGCCGGGTCGGTGCGCATCCCGGCGGCCTGGTGCGGGGTACTCGGGCTCAAGCCGACCAACGGGAGCGTGCCCGCCCGGGACCGGGCCGGCCTGAACGTCGCCGGCCCCCTCGCCCGGGACGCGCGGGACGCCGCCGCCTACCTGAGCGTGCTCACCGGTACCCCGGTGGGGCCCCCGCCGCGCCCGCCGCTGCGGGGGCCGGTGGCCGTCTGGTCGGCGGACCTGGGCCTCACCGCGACGGATCCGGGGGTCGCCGCGACGGCGTACGCCCTCCTCGAAGCGCTGGCCGGCTCCGGGGCCCTGGTCCCGTGCGAGTTCCCCGTCCGGCTCACGGATCCTTCGGGGGCCTGGCGGAGCCTGCGCGGCCGCGCGGCCGACGCGCGCGCCCTCGAAGCGGCCGAACGGAGCCGGGCCGCGCTCCGCACGGAGCTGGACCGGCTCTTCGAGCGGGCCGACCTGCTGGCAACGCCCACCACCCCCAACCCGCCGCACGGCCACGAGGGGCCGGGCGAGGTCATGAGCGTCGCCCTGACCTGGGCGTTCAACATCAGCGGACACCCGGCGATCAGCATCCCCGCCGGCCTCACCCCGGCCGGCGAACCGGTCGGCCTCCAACTCGTCGCCCGCCCGGGCCGGGAGGACCTCCTCCTGGCCGTCGCGGCGGCCGCCGTCTAGTGCTGTGGCCGGGAAGGTTTGCCGGGTCGCGGTGTCCGGTGCGGTGCCTCGCAAGGCGGAGGGCCGCCGCTTGTACTGGACGTACTCGGGTGGTCCGACAACGCGGCGAGGTGCCGTGCCGGGCGCCGTGACACGGTGAACCTTTCCGGTCACAGCACTAGGGTCTGTCGTCCGCGACCGCGGCGGCGCCCGCTCTCCTGCTGCGGCCCTGGACGACGGGGCGGGCGCGCTGCGATGGGTCCGGGAGCAGGAGCGGGGGTGGGCGCGGGGGGACCGGTTCGGCTTCGCGGTCCGCGAACCCGGTACCGGCGGGGCGGCGCCCCGGCTCGCGGGCAACGTGGTCCTGAAGGATCTCACCGCGGGGGCCCGTTCCGCGCAGGTCGGCTACTGGACGGCGGCGTCGGCGCGCGGGCACGGCGTGGCCCCGCGCGCCCTGGAGGCGGTCACCGCCTGGGCCTTCGCCCGCTTCGGCGCCGAGGGGCTGGAACGGCTCGAACTGCGCCACCAGGTGGACAACGCGGCGTCCTGCCGTGTCGCGGAGAAGAGCGGTTACGGCTACGACAGCCTGCTGCCGGCGTTCCCGCCGGCCCCGGACCCCCGCCGGGGCGGGGGTCCGGGCCCCGGGGTCAGTGGATGACGCGGAAGCTGCGCCAGGGCCGGCTCTCGGGGGCCGTCACGTTCGAGAGGGTGGTGGCGACGTAGGTGCCGTCGGGCCGGTCCTCCTCATCCTCCGCGCAGTCGAGAGAGCGGTACAGGACGATGTCGACGAGGGTGTTGTTCTCGACGTGGGCGGCGCCCTTGGGCAGGGCGATGGGGTGGCAGCCCTTCACCAGGGTGTTCGAGTAGCTCAGCTCGACCGGCGAGTCGTGGGACCGGAACTTGAGCATGCCGACGGTGCTCCGTCCCAGGCCCGAGCAGGCGGTGGCGGTGAGCAGCAGTGCTGCGGCCCCGGCGATGACGCCGATATGCCGGCTGTGGGTCATGGCACGTCCTCGTCTGTGTGGCGGCTGTCCTGGGCACAGCCTGCCCCGGCCGCGTCCGGACGGCATCCGCTGCTCGGCTGGCCGGATGAACGGCCCTCGCGGAGCCGGCGCCGCGCCGCCCGGCCGGTCACGCACCGTACGCGGTCGTCGGCCATAGAGCGGGCTTATGGGTGCATCGGCCCGAGGTACCTACCGGCGCGTAGGTCCCGGGCGGAGGGTGGGAGTCGAGAACACGTTCCCCCGATGAAGCTGGGACAGCATGTACACCCTCCTCTTCCTTCTGATCTTCCTGTGCGTCATGGCGGTGCTCCAGGACCGGCCGGCCCGGATCCGGCTGCCGCTGTGGACGGCGACGCTGGCGCTCTCGGTGCTGGCGTTCCTGCCGCACGTCCTCGACCACACCTTCCACATCGCCCTCTGAACCACCGCGTCCGTTCCGAGGAGGAGACCTCAATCATGAGCAGCACCACCCTGACCCCCGCCCGGCCTTCCGGGTCCGCCGGACCCGCCGCGTCCGGAGCGGCCCCGCTCCCCCGCCGCCTGGGCATGTGGTTCGCCCACGCGTACGTCGTCGGGCTCTGCGGGACCCTGGCCGGCGCCTACTTCTTCCAGTTCGGGCTGTGGGAGTACCCCTGCCCCATGTGCCTGCTCCAGCGCATGTTCTTCCTGCTCAGCGCGCTGGGCCCGGCCTGGATCATCGCCCGCTCCCGCACGGGGGCGGTGACCTCGCGGGAGTGGGCCGGCGGCTGGGGCTGGGCGGTCGTGGCCGCACTCCTCGGTTCGACGGTCTCCGCGGCGCAGGTGCTGATGCACATCGTGCCCCCGGACCCCGGCTACGCCGGCGCCCTGTTCGGCCTGCACCTGTACACCTGGGCCCTGATCGCCTTCCTCGCCGCCGCGCTCGGCGCCGGCGCCGCGCTGTTCCTGACCTCCTGGGTGGAGCCCCTGGACGCCCCGGCCGCCTCTCCCGCTCTTCGCCGGGCCGCGACCGTCACCCTCGCGGTGCTGTTCGTCTTCGCCGCGAGCAACCTGCTCGCCTGCCTGCTGCTGCAGGGCTTCCACTGGCAGATGCCCGGGGACCCCACCGGATACCAGTTCTTCACCGACCTCGGGCTCTGAGCCCGGCCGTCAGCGCAGGCCGAGCCGGGCGGCGTAGGCGGCCGCGCCCTGCGCGTCCTGACCCGCCCAGCCGACGTGGCCGTCGGGGCGGACGAGGAAGACCCCGTCCCCGTAGGGCCCGTACGAGGGGATCCGTACGGTGCGGACGCCGGGGAGTCGCGGGGGCCGGGCCGCCGCTCCCACGGTGAGCAGGGTCCAGTGCGGGCCCTGGAAGGCCTCGAAGAGGCGGATGCCGTCGAGGGTTCCGTCGGGGGCGCGGTCGCCGGCGCGCAGGGCGTCCTCGGGCAGGCCGGTGCGGGTCTCGACGGCGAGCGAGGAGTGCCGGTACCCGAGCCCGAGCTGGCGGGTCGCGGCGCCGCGGCGGCTCTCGCCCCGGTGGATCCGGGTGGAGAGACCGAGCATTTCGGCGGCGACGGGCCGACGTTCCTCCTCGTAGGAGTCGAGGAGGGCGGCGGGGGCGCCGCCGCGCAGTACGGCGGCCAGCTTCCAGCCCAGGTTGTAGGCGTCCTGGACGCTGGTGTTGAGGCCCTGGCCGCCGGCGGGCGAGTGGATGTGGGCGGCGTCGCCGACGAGGAAGGCGCGGCCCTGGCGGAAGCGGTCGGCCAGCGCCGCGCGCGGCCGGAAGTCCGAGGCCCAGCGCACCTCGGTGACGTCCTCGGCGGCGAGGTGGGAGCGGGCCGCGACGGCCGCGCGGACGCCGTCGGGCGAGAGGTCGATCCGGGTGCCCTCCGGGAACTGTGCGGCGACCTGGAAGTCTTCGGTGCCGGCGAGCGGGCAGAGCGCGAGGAAGCCCTCGCCGCCGGCGGGCGGGAAGACGTGCCAGTGGTCGCGGTCGAGGCCCGGGACGCGGACGTCGGCGACGAGCATGGGGCGGGGGTCCACGCTCTCGCCGGTCATGGCGATGCCGAGGGCGCGGCGTACGGCGGACCGGCCGCCGTCGGCGGCGACGGCGTAGCGGGCGCGGACGGGCCCGCCCGAGGCGAAGGCGGCGGTCACCCCGTCCGGGTCCTGGGTGAAGCCCACCAGTTCCCGGCCGAAGGCCACCTCGCCGCCCAGTTCGGTGAGCCGCGCGTGCAGGATCCGCTGTGTCCGCCACTGCGGGACCATCCAGGGCTCGTGGTACGGGGCGCCCTCGGCCGGCGTGGCCTCGTCGTCGTCGAACATCCGGTGCTCGCCCTGGCGCTCGCCGTCCCGCCAGATCATTCCGGTCGGGTAGGGGCCGCCGGCGGCGCGGACGGCCCGGCCGACGCCGAGGTCGTCGAAGACCTCCAGGGTGCGGGGCTGGACGCCCTTGCCGCGCGAGCCCGGGAAGAGGTCCGCGGACCGTTCCACGAGCAGGGCGCGGACCCCGTGGCGGGCGAGGTCCACGGCGAGGGCGAGCCCGGCGGGGCCGGCTCCGACGATCAGTACGTCCGTTTCCATAACCATCTCCTTAACAGCGTTAAGCTCCATCCCCGGAGGATGTACTTAACGGTGTTAAGCTGTCAAGCGTGGCTACCCGGAGATCCCCCAAGCTCGACAAGAAGCAGGCCGTCGACACCGCGCTGACGCTGTTGAACGAGGTCGGCCTGGACGGCCTCAGCCTCCGGGCCATCGCGAAGGCCCTCGACGTCCAGGCCCCCGCCCTGTACTGGCACTTCAAGAACAAGCAGGAACTGCTCGACGAGATGGCGACGGAGATGCTGCGCCGGATGCCCTCGTCCGCGGCGGCCGCCCCGGACGCCCCCTGGCAGGAACGGCTCCTGGACGCCAACCGGGGTCTGCGCGCGGCCCTGCTCGGCTACCGCGACGGCGCGAAGGTCTTCAGCGGCACCCGCTTCACCGGCACCGAGCACGCGGCCGGGATGGAAGCGGTCCTGGGCGCCCTCGTGGCAGCCGGCTTCTCGCTCCCCCAGGCCGTCCGCGCGAGCACCACGGCCTACTTCTTCACCCTCGGCTTCGTCACCGAGGAACAGGGCGTCCAGCCGTTCCCGGGCGAACGCCGCGAGGGCTTCGACATCGAGGAACGGGCCGCGCGGATGGCCGGCTTCCCGCTCGCCGCGGCGGCGGGCGCCGGCCTCTTCGAGGAGTACGACGAGGGCTTCGAGGAGGGGCTGGGACTGCTGGTCGCGGGCATCGAGGCCCGGTACCTCACCGCCTGAAACCCCTCCACCGGCACCGGAACCAAGGCCGGAGCCCCGGCCGGGGCGGGGTTCCGCATGCCCGGGTGCCGGGGCCTGACGGTGCATGGGGCAGGATGGCAGCTCGTTCCGTTTGCGTACACGCGCTCGAACGAGGCCAGCCCGCAACACGAGCCGACAGGTGACAAGGTGACGACACAACACATACGGCGGCCGGCGTGGACACCCCTCCCCGCCGCCCCGGGCCCGCGCCCCTCGGAGGCAGTCCGTTGACCCGGGAACTCGTCCTCCACGACTGGATCGTGGCCGCCATCGCGCTCGCCTCCGGATGCGTGGCCGGTCTGCTGCTGCGCGGCCTCATGAGATGGCTCGGCAAGCACGCCAGCAGGACCCGGTGGAGCGGCGACGACATCATCGTCGACGCGCTGCGCACGATCGTCCCCTGGGCAGCCGTGATCACGGGCACGGCGGTGGCCTGTTCGGCGCTGCCGCTGACCGCACGGATCTCGGGCCTCGTCAACCAGTCGCTGACCGCCCTGTTCATCGTCATCGCCACGCTGGCCGCCGCCCGGGTCGTCGCCGGGCTCGTCCAGTCCGTCGCCGCCTCCCGGACCGGCGTCGCCGCGTCCGCCACCATCTTCGTCAACATCACGCGGATCGTGGTGCTCACGATGGGCGTCCTCGTGGCGCTGGAGACCGTCGGGGTGTCGATCGCACCACTGGTCACGGCCCTCGGGGTGGGCGGTCTGGCGGTGGCCCTGGCACTCCAGGACACCCTCGCGAACCTCTTCGCGGGCGTGCACATCCTCGCCTCGAAGACGGTGCAGCCCGGTGACTACATCCGGCTGAGCAGCGGCGAGGAGGGCTACGTCGTCGACATCAACTGGCGCAACAGCGTGGTCCGCAACCTGTCGAACAACCTGGTGATCATCCCCAACGGGCGCCTGGCGCGCACCAACATGACCAACTACACGCAGCCCGAGCAGAAGTTGTCGATCCTGGTCCAGGCCGGGGTCGGCTACGACAGCGACCTGGAGCACGTGGAGCGGGTGACGCTGGAGGTGGTCGACAGCGTGATGGCCGACATCGCGGGCGGAGTGCCGACCCACGAGGCGGCCGTACGCTTCCACACCTTCGCGGACTCCAGGATCAACTTCACGGTGATCCTGGGAGTCGGCGAGTTCAGCGACCAGTACCGCATCAAGCACGAGTTCATCAAGCGGCTGCACCAGCGGTACCGGGCCGAGGGCATCTCCATCCCCGCGCCCGCGCGGACCGTCTCGCTCCAGCAGGAGGGCCACCCGGCGCCGTCGGCGCCGCCGTTCCCCCACCAGCGGGAGGCATCGGCCCCGGTACCGGCGGAACGCGCCCGGTAGTGCGCGGTACGACAGCCCGCCCGCGACCGCCGGTCACTTCCGGCCGCGGGCGGGACGGGGGTTCTCCCCGGGCGGACCCGGGCGTCAGGCCAGGACGTAGCCCAGGGTTCCGCCGATGATCTGGCCCTCGCAGTCGACCTTGTGGGACTCGAAGATCTGACGGTTCTCCTTGCGCAGGCAGCGCAGCAGCGGGAGCGAGCCCACCCCGGCCGGCGGAGAGGCGTAGAGCCAGCCCAGCCGGGTCACGTACGTCTGGCCCTCGCAGTTGACGTCCGTGGTGGCGAAGTGGTCGCCGCGCACCACGCACAGGTACAGGGGCTGGGTGCCCGGGGCCGCGGAGGTGTGCAGCGTGCCGAGGGGGCCCTGCAGCTGGTAGCCGGCCGGGGCGTTCCACGGGGTGCTGATGGTGTCGGAGCTCTTGTGGTAGCGGTACAGGACGAAGGTCGGGGAGGTGACGGTCGGCTCGCCCGTGCAGAGGATGTCGACCGCGACCTGGACGTAGCCGTTGGGGAGCTGGTTGACGACGGTGGGGCCGGCCGTGATCCGGCACTGGGCCGGGGCGAACCCCCGGTTCGCCGCCTGGTCGAGTGCGGTGCGGACGGCCGCCTCGACCGCGATGTTGTAGGGGCCGCTGCCGAGGCCGCCGAAGTAGAGCTGGACCGGGCCGACGGCGGCGGCCGCCGCCGGCTGGGCCGGGGTGACGGGCGCGGGCGCGGCGTTCGCGGGGGTGACGAGGGCCAGTGCCAGCGCACCAGCGACTGCGGCGGATCCGATGGCGCGGCGGAGTAATCGCACGAAGGTGCCTCTTCCTCATGGGTGGCGGCGTGCAGAGCTGCCCGGCATTCCTATCAGCGCGCGCCGATCCCGGTGACCGGGTATCTCGGGGTATGTCCGGATCGGGCGTACGGGCGGCCGGGCAGGCCCTGTTGACGGCCGCCCGCCTCCACCGGTCGTCCGGTCAGCGCTGAGCGAGCTCGGAGGGGGCCTCCTGGACCGTCCAGCCGTTGCCGTCGGGGTCCTCGAAGGACATGAAGGAGTTCCAGGTGTCGCCCTTGCCGTCCTCCCAGCCCGTCGTTCCGAGGTGGCTCACCGGGGAGACGTCCACGCCGCGGGCCACGAGTTCGGCGCGGGCCTCCTCGATGTCGGTGACGCAGAGCTGGAGGCCGTGCAGCGTGCCGGGGGTCATGGTCCTCGTACCGGGCGCGGCGGGCATGCCGTGCAGCAGCGCGATGGAACAGCGGGAGCCGGGCGGGGTCAGCTGGATGACGCGCATCCCGGGTGCGACCTCGTCGTCGAGGTCGACGGCGAAGCCGACCCGGTCGGCGTAGAACTCCTTGGCCCGGTCCATGTCGCTGACGGGGACGGGGACGACTTCGAGCGTCCAGTTCACGGAAGGCCTCCTCATGGCGCCGCGGTGCGTCCAGCCTCCCGCACCGGGGCCGGTCAGCCGTTCAGGGCGGGCGCCTCGGCGCGTCCCGCTCCGCCGGCGCCGTCCCTGAGGGCCTCGCCCGTGCGGTAGAGCTCGACGAGGAGAGGGCGCAGGGCGCGGCCGGTCGCGGTGAGCGTGTAGCGGGTGCGGACCGGGAAGCCGGGGAGGCGCTGCTGGGTGACGAGTCCGCGTTCGACGAGGGTGTGCAGCCGGTCGGTGAGGACCTTGGGGCTGAGGTCCGGGAGCCGCTCGCGCAGGGCGCCGAAGGAGTGCGGGGAGTGCATCAGCTCGCGCAGGACCAGGGTGGTCCAGCGGCCGGACACCGCCGCCAGGGCGATCTCCACCGGGCAGTCCGGGTCCGGGCGCGGGCTGCGGCCGGGCGGGGAGGGGACCAGGTCGGTGTCCCAGGGCCGGCCGTCGGTTTCCGTTTGGTGACCCACGTCGCCGGAGGTTTGACTGCCGGCATGGACATAGCTACGGATCTCGCGCACGGTCATGCCCCCACTGTCACCCTGACGTCCGACGCGGTGCAACACCCGTCGGTCTTCGAGGCCGCTTTCAACTCCGGCAGCGCGCACGCCCTCGCCGCCGTGTACACCGAGGACGCCGTGTTCGTCCCGCGCGCCGGGGAACCGGTCGGCGGGGCGGAGCTGAGGGCGGCGAACTCCGCCTTCCAGTCGCTGGGACTGCCCATCCGCGTCCGCCCCCGGCACACCTACGTGGCCGGCGACACCGCGCTGCTGATCGTCGACTGGGTCATCGACGGGGAGGGGCCGGACGGGGAGCACGTCCACATCGAGGGCACGGCCACGGACGTGGCCCGGCGGGGTGCGGACGGGCTGTGGCGGTACCTCATCGACAACCCGTTCGGCACGGCGGACGGGGCCGGTGCGGGGGCGGAGGCGGGGGTCAGCGGGTGAGGGCGGCGTGGCGTCATTGCGCGCGGAGGAAGCGCTTGAGGGCGGCCACGTACTGCTGGGGGTGCGTCATGTGGGGGATGTGCCCCGCGCCTTCGAGGGTCTGGCGGCGGGCGTGGGGCAGGGATGCCGCGAGGCGGTCGAGGACGGCGCCCAGCCAGGCCGGGCTCAGGCCGCCGCCGCTCAGGAGTACGGGTGCGGGGCAGCGGGCGAGGCCGTCGAGGTCGAGGTCGGCCCAGTGGGGGTCGGACTGTTCGTCGAGCCAGGTGGGGGCGTTGCTCACGAACCTCTCCCGGGCCTGCGGGGGCAGCTGTTCCCACATGCCCGGACCCATGGCCACTTCCTCGACGAACAGCCGGGCGCCCGCCGCGTGTTCGCCCTCGCGCAGGAGCGCGAGGGCGGCCTCGATGGAGGCCGCCGCCGGGGCGAGTTCCGCGAGGGCCTGCGGGTCGCCGGCCAGGAGCGTGACGAGCGGGGGCTCGTGGGCGGTGACCGTACGGACGAGTTCGGGGCGGCGGGCGGCCAGGCCGAGGGCGACGGAGGCACCGAAGGAGTTCCCCGCCACGTGCGCGGGGCCGGGGCCGAGCTCCTCGATCACGGCGGCCAGGTCGTCCTCGTCCTGCCTGCGCGTGCCCTGGCCCGGCGCGTTCCCGCTGCGGCCGTGGCCTCGGCGGTCGTAGGCGATCACCCGGTAGGAGGCGCGGACGTCGGCCTCGACGGCGGGGAGCCAGGAGGTGTGGTCGTTCCACGAGCCGTGGACGAGGACCAGCGGGTCCCCTTCGCCGAAGACCTCGTAGAAGAGGCCGGGGCCTGCGGTGTGGAGGAGCGGCATGCCCTGACTCCCGGGGAACGTAGGGACCGACGGGGGCGGGGGGCCGCCCGAGGGTTCCTACCAGCGGCCGGGCGCCCGTATGCGGGGGAGCCGCCGCCTTCAGGCGAACGGCGCAACGGCGCGGGCGGCCGGCGCCCGTCGGCTACGCGCCCGTCGCGGCGGCTTCCGCCAGGGCGGCGAGGCGGGGGGCCAGCCCGGGGGTGGGGGGCAGCTCCAGCAGGAAGACCCAGGCGAACGCCGTGCCGAGGAGCGCGGCGTGGACCAGGGCGGGATCCGGAGGCTCCGTCAGTTCCCCGCGCACGAGGGCCCGTTCGAGGATGGCGGTCACCTCGGCCCGTTCCCCGGCGATGAAGGTGGCCTGGAAGCGGGCGGCGATCTGCGGCTGCTGCTTCAGCTCCGCGAGCAGGCCGGGGGTGGTGGCGGCGACGACCGGGTCGCCGAAGATGCCCAGGATCAGGCCCGCCAGCGCGGTGAGGTCCCCGCGCAACGAACCGGTGTCCGGCAGGGGTTCGGGTTCCCGTCCGTGCACGAGGGCGGAGAAGACCAGTTCGCCGCGCGAGGCGTGGCGGCGGTAGATGGCCGCCTTGCCCACACGCGCCCTGGCGGCCACGGCGTCCATGGTCAGCGCGGCGTACCCGGCTTCCCGCACCAACTCGCGTACCGCCGTGCGGATCGCGTCGTCCACGCGGGCGTCCCGCGGCCGGCCGGGGGGTTGCTTCGAAGGCTCCACGGGCCCATCATACGGAACTATGAGTATCGGAACGAGAAGTCTCGTAACCACCTCCGCCGATCCGGACCGCTCCCGATCCCGCTCCCTGACCGTCTGGGCGGGCCGCACCACCGTCGCCATCGGCCTCCTGCACCTCGTCTACTTCACCGTCAAATCCTGGTCCCGGTGGGACGACTGGGCGGGCGGCGCCCTGCGGAGCCGGGCCGCCATCGACGACCCCGCCAACTCCCCCTCGCTCAGCGCCTTCTGGGCCCTGCCCGGCAGCTTCGCCGTACCGCTGGTCCTGCTCGGGCTGCTGCTCGTCCGCATGGCCCGCACCGGCCAGGAGGTCCCCGGGTACGTGCCCTGGACCCTCGGGGCGTGGGTGCTGCTCTGCGCCGCGGTCCTGGAGCCCTCGGGCTTCCCCCTCGGCATCGTCCCGGTCGGCCTGCTCCTCGCCGCCCGGTACGGCCGCTCCGGTACGCCGACGGCCCCGCGCTAGGCTGCACGCCGCCCAGGTACCCGGAAAAGACAAGGTCACCATGTTCGAGCCCGCGCAGGACAATCCCTACCCCGACACCCACACCCCGGGCGAGGGCCCCGACCCTCACCCGCTGCTGGCGCCGGTGCTGCCCCTGCTGGGGCGCTGGCACGGCCGGGGCGAGGGCGAGTACCCGACGCTGGAGCGGGACTTCCGCTACGAGCAGGAGATCACCTTCAGCCACGACGGCCGCCCCTTCCTGCGCTACGAGGCACGCGCCTGGATCGTCGACGAATCCGGAGCACCGGTGCGCCCGGCCGGGCGCGAGGCCGGATGGTGGCGGGCCACGCCCGACGGCACCCTGGAGGTCGTGCTCGCCCACCCGACCGGGATCGTCGAGACCTACGTCGGCACCGTCTCCGGCCCGGAGATCGAGATCGAGACCAAGGACGTGGCGCTGACCCCGCTCGCCAAGGAAGTCACCGGCACCCGCCGCCGCTACAGCCTCGACGGCGACCGGCTGACGGTGCTGCACGACATGGCGGCGGTGGGCCAGCCCCTCCAGCACCACCTGACGACGCGTCTGCGGCGACGCTCCTCCTGACCGGGGCGGCGCGACGGGGGTGGCATCAGCACCACCCCCGACACGGGTGACAGGGGGATCGCGGGGTGCCCGCTCCCCCGGCGAGGGTGGTGGTGACCGATCGACAGGTCCGCACCGATCCGCTCCGACGGGGAGAACACCCTCATATGCGCCTCTTCAGCACACCCGCCCGGTGGGCCGCCGCCACCGCCGCGTGCGCGGCCCTCGCCCTGACGGCCCTGCCCGCGTCCCCGGCGGGCGCCGCGCCCGCGCCCGGCACCCCGCCCACGCCCGCCCGGTACGCGCAGCAGCTGCTCGACTGGCAGCCCTGCGCCTCCGGTTCGCTGGAGTGCGCCTCGATGGCCGTCCCCCGGGACTGGTACCACCCCGGGGACGGCCCGGACCTGACCGTGCGGGTGTCGCGGCACCGGGCCACGGACCCCGCCGCCCGGCGCGGTGTCCTGATGACGGCCGCCGGCGGGCCGGGCGCCTCCGGCCTGGAGCGGCCGGCGAGGCTGGCGGCGTACGCGCCGAAGCTGGCGGCCGCCTACGACATCGTCGGCTTCGACCAGCGCGGCGTCGGCGAGAGCACTCGCGTGGTGTGCTCGGACCAGGACAAGGTCGACGCCCTCTTCTCCAGCGGCGACCTGCGCGACCGCTCGGCGGAGGCGGTCCGCGAAACCCTGCGGCGCACGCGGGAGTTCGTGGCCGACTGCCGACGGAACTCGGGCGGGCTGCTGCCCTTCGTCACGACCGACCAGGCCGTGCACGACATGGACCTGTACCGGTCGCTGCTCGGCGCCCCCAAGGTCTCCTACTACGGCCCCTCCTACGCCACCTTCCTCGGCGCGTACTACGCCACCGAGTTCCCGGCCCGCGTCGAGCGGGTGGTCCTCGACAGCAACGTCGACTTCACCGGCAGCTGGCAGGACTTTCTCACGGGGCAGCCGCTGAGCTTCCAGCGCCGCTTCGAGGAGGACTTCCTGCCGTGGCTGGCGGCGAACGACGCCACCTACCACCAGGGGGCCACCCCCCAGGAGGCCAAGGCCGGTTACGAGCGGCTGCGCGGCGTCCTGCGGGAACGGCCGCTGGACCTGGAAGGGACGGTGATCACCGCCAACCACCTCGACGCGGCCGCGACCTCGATCATCTACCGCGGTGACCGGTTCCCGGACCTGGCGGGGCTGCTCGCCCTGCTGCGGGACCCGCAGGCCGCGCCGCCCGCCACCCGGGAGGCCGTCGCCCGCAACCTGCGGCACCCGCTGACGGCGGAGTTCGCCGCCGACTTCTTCACCGTCGTGTGCTCGGACACCCCGTGGACGCGCGGCACCGGCTACTGGGTGCGCAGGAGCGAGGCGGACACCCGTACCCACCCGATGGCCGGGGCGCGGGAGCTGACCTTCGCGTCGGTCTGCGCCGCCTGGCCGCGCTCCGGGGCGCCGCGCGTCGAGGTCACCGGGCGGGGGCTGCCGCCGACGCTGATGCTGAACTCCCTGCACGACCCGGCGACCCACTACGAAGGGGCGCTGCGGGCGCACCGCAGGTTCGAGGGATCCCGTCTGATCACGGTGGGCGGCGGTGACCACGGCGTCTACCAGGCGGGCAACTCCTGCGTGGACGCGTACGTCGAGGGCTTCCTGCTCGACGGGCGGCTGCCCGAGCGGGACGCCGCCTGCGCGGGCAAGCCGCTGCCGGGGGCCGCGGCGCGGAGCTGAACCCCCGCCGCGCCCGGACCCCTTCGCGGGGCCCGGGCGCGGCGGCGTGCGGGGGTCGGATCAGGCGGAGGAGCCGCTGTCGACGACCAGGTCGGTGCCGACGACGGACCCGGCCGCGGCGGAGGCCAGGTACAGCACGGCGGCCGCCACCTCCTCGGCCTCCGCGACCCGGCCGAGGGGGTTCTCCGTCTTGACCCGCTCGGCCCGGTCGGCCTCGGTCTCACCGGCCCGCAGCGACATGGGGGCGGCGGCGGCTCCCGGGCTGACGGCGTTGATGCGGACGCCGTCCCGGATGTGGTCGAGGGCGGCGGCTCGGGTCAGCGCGGACACCGCGGCCTTGGAGGTGATGTACGCCGAGGCGTTCGGGATCCGGCTGTGGGCGCCCAGGTTGGAGGAGATGTTGACGACGGCGCCGCCGCCGTTCTCCTTCATGTGGGCGATCTCGTGCTTCATGGCCAGCCAGACGCCGGTGACGTTGGTCCGGATCACCTCGTCCCAGTCCTCTTCGAGGATCTCGGCGGAGGGGACCGTGCCGCGGAGTATCCCGGCGTTGTTGACGGCGATGTCGAGGCCGCCGAAGCGGGTGACGGTCTCCTGGACGAGCTCGCGGAGCCGGTCGGAGTCGGTGACGTCGGCGGTGACGGCGGCCGCGGTGCCGCCGGCCGCCTCCACGAGGCGTACGGTCTCCTCCAGCGAGGCGGCGGTACGTCCGGCGGCGACCACCGAGGCGCCTTCGGCGGCGAAGGCGAGGGCGATGGCCCGGCCGAGGCCGGATCCCGCGCCGGTGACCAGGACGGACTTGCCGGTGAAGCGGTTCATTTCGATGACTCCCTTGAGTGGGTGGGCTGTCGGGCTGTTCGGCTACTTGGTACGGCGGTGGTGCAGGAGGGCGACGGCGGCGAACGCGGCCGCCGTCGCGGCGAGCGACGCGCGGTCGCTGCCGAGGGTGAGGAGGAGGGCGAACAGGACGGTCGGGCCGCATTCCATGGCCGTGTTCAGGACGCCGCCCGCGAGGCCCGTGTGCTCGGGCGGGACCCCTTCGGTCGCGAGGACGGCGCCTCCGGCGAAGGAGGCCGCGCCGCCCGCCGCCAGCAGGAGGAGGCCGGGCAGCAGGCCCAGGGCGTACGGGGTGTCCGTGCCCGGACCGGTCAGCGCGAGGAGCGCGAGCCCGGCCCCGGCCGTGGCGAGCCCGCCGGCGGTGACGGCCCGGGCCCCGAAGCGGGCGGTCAGCGGGCGCGCCGCACGGCCGGCGGCGATGAGGACGACGGCGTAGGGCACGAAGGCGGCGGACGTCCGCAGCGGTGACCAGTCGCGGACCTGCTGGAAGTCGAGCGAGAGCAGGACGAAGGTGCTCGCGGTCCCGCAGGCGGTCAGGGCGATGGCCGCGAGGGCGCCGGCCCTGCGGCGGTCGCGCAGGAAGCCGGGCGGCAGCAGCGGATCGCGGGCCCGGCGCTCGGCGTGGAGGAACGCGGCGAGCAGGACGGCCCCGGTGGTCAGGGGGACGAGGACGGCCGCCGAGGTCCAGGGGTGGGCGTCGGTGACGACGAGGCCGTAGCTGACGAGGGTGATGCCGGCGGTGGCGAGCAGGGCCCCGGGCAGGTCCAGGCTCCGGCCCCGGCCCGGCGGGGTGCGCGGCAGCAGCCGGGGCGCGAGGGCGAGCGCGGCCAGCGCCACGGCCGGGGGTACGGCCAGGGCCCAGCGCCAGTTCAGCAGGGCGGAGACGACCCCGGAGAGCAGGTTGCCCGCGGTGGCGCCGAGGACCGAGAGCCCGCCCCAGGTGGCCATCGCCCTGCCGTACGCGGCGGGGGCGGGGAAGAGGGCGCGCAGGACCGCCATGGCCGCGGGGGCGACGAGGGCCGCTCCGGCGCCCTGTGCGAAGCGTGCGGCGAGCAGCGCGTCCGCGCCGGGGGCGAGCGGCGCCGCGAGCGACGCGGCGCAGAAGACGGCCAGGCCCACGGTGAGGGCGCGGCGGCCGCCGTACCGGTCGGCGAGGCGGCCGCCCAGGAGCAGCAGTCCGGCGAAGCTCAGTCCGTATGCGGCGCTGAGCAGGATCAGGTCGGACCGCTGGAGGGTGAACTCACGGGCGATCCGGGGCAGCGGGACGGTGGTGGCGGCGAGCGTGAAGATCAGGGTGATCTGGACGGCGCCGAGCAGCGCGAAGGCCGGGCCGGTCCTGGTGGTGCCGTGGGCAGTGGTGCTGTCGACGGTGGTGTCGTCGACAGCGGTGTCGTGGGCGGTGGTTTCGGTGGCGGTCGTGCCCCTCCCCATCTCCCCTCCCCCTTATATTTGAATGAACGGTTCAGTATGCGGGCATGCGCAAGGGAGCCGTGAGGGCTCCCCCGGTCAGGAAGTGGTCAGTCCAGCAGGGCCAGCGCCTGTTCGGCGGCGCCCCTGACGCGGGCCGGGTCGTCCGAGGCCTTGCCGACGACCCGCACCCCTTGCAGCAGGACCAGCAGCATCCGGGCCAGCCCGCGCGGGTCCCGCTCCGGCGGCAGCTCGCCCTGGGCCTGGGCCCGTACGAGGGACGAGTGCAGCAGGGCTTCCAGCCGGTCCCAGCTCGACTCGACCCGGCGGGCCGCCACCGGGTCGTGGGGCCCCAGCTCGGCGGCGGTGTTGGTGACGAAGCAGCCGCTGCGCCGGTCCTCGGCGGAGCCCGCCTCGGCGGCGAAGCGGCGCACCAGCGCCCGTACCGCCGGCAGGGCCGGCCCTGGCTGGGACAGCTCCGCGACGAGCCGCGGGTCGACGGACTCGGCGTACCGGTCCAGAGCCTTGAGGTACAGCTCGTGCTTGCTGCCGAAGGTGGCGTAGATGCTCGCCCGGCCGATGCCGAGGTGCTCGACGAGGTCCGCCACCGACGTCGCCTCGTAGCCGCGCCGCCAGAACAGCTCGAGAGCCGACTGCAGCACGGCGTCCGGATCGAATTCCTTGGTCCTGGCCATGGAGATGATCTTAGAGCCATTTGGAACGAACGGTCAACAATGCGGGGACGGCTTTCCGGGACCGGATCGGGCGGGCCCCCTCGACGCGCCGCGCCGCCCCATCCGTGCTGTCCTCGGTAGGGGGGAAGCCGGAGGAAGACCGAGAGCCGAGGAGGAACCGTGAACAGGAACCTGCGGGCCCGGGACATCATGACCGGGGATGTGCAGTGCGTCCGGCAGGACCAGACCCTGCTGGACGCGTCGCGGATGATGCGCGACCTGAACGTCGGCTGCCTGCCCATCTGCGGGAACGACGAGCGCCTCCAGGGGCTGATCACCGACCGCGACATCGTCGTCAAGTGCTGCGCCGAGGGCAAGGACCCCGCCCAGGTGCGGGCCGGCGAGCTGGGCGGGGTCCTGCACTGGGTGGACTCCGAGAGCAGCGCCCAGGAGGCCGTGGACACCATGGAGGTCCACCAGATCAAGCGGCTGCCGGTCATCGACGTGGCGGGCGGGCACCGCCTCGTCGGCATGATCACCGAGGCGAACCTCGCGAAGAACCTCTCCGACGAGGACATCGCCGAGTTCGCCGTCCGCGTCTACGCCGCCAACTAGGGCCGCGCTCGAGACCGGGAGGGAACGGCCTCGGCCGTTCCCTCCCGGTCGTCGTCCGCACTTTTCGAGTCCGGCTCGAGCCGGTCTCGAGTCGGACTCGAGCCGCGGTCACTCCGCGGTCACTCCACGGTGGCGTGCGGGTACTGCGGTGAACGGCCCTGATAGGCGAGGATGCTGGGGTTCTGGACGACGCCGTCGCGCACCTCCAGGGCCCGCCGGACGGTCTCGTCGGCGTCCCAGGCCTGCGGGTCGGCGACGATCGGCAGGTAGCGCAGGGCGGCGCTGCTCAGCTCCCAGGTGGCGGAGTCCCACAGCAGGGACGGGCTGTGGTCGACCGCGTAGTAGCGGACGTGGTCCCCGACGGTGACGAGAGGCTCGTCGAACGAGGTGGGGCGGGCCCAGCCGAAGCCCATGGCCACGTCGCAGGAGACGTCGACGACGAGCGCACCGGAGGGGAACCGGGGCAGGTCGTCCTCGGTGAGGTAGACCTGCGGCGCGTCGATGTCCTGCATCACGCAGTTGACGACGATGTCGTGCTCGGCGAGGAACTCGGCCAGCTTGGCCGTGCCACCGCCCTGCACGGTCACGGTGCTCGCGGCCGGATCGGCCTGGTCGTAGTGGAGTTGAGCCATCCGGGCGGAGTCGTCGGGCGGGGTGACGGCGGAGCTCGGACGCTGGGTGACGACGCTCAGTTCGCGCACGCCGTGGGCCTGGAGGGCGCGCGCGGCGCCCTGCCCCGTGGACCCGAACCCGAGGACGACCGCCTTCTCCAGGGGCCTCCCCCACGCCCCGGTCCGCCCGAGGCACTGCAGGGCGTGCTGGACCGAGCAGTAGCCGGCGATCTCGCTGACGCGGTGGAACACGAAGCGGTCCGTGTCACTGCCTTCGGGCCGGTCGCGCATGGCCTCCTTGGAGATCACGGTCAGCTTGCGGTCGATGGCCAGCTGCGTCGTCTCCATGTTCTGGGCGAAGTGCGGCGCCCCCCACAGGATCTGACCGTCCCGCAGCTCGGCCATGTCGCGGGGGGTGGCCTTGAACATCATGACGAGGTCGGAGCGGCGTATCAGCTCGTCGCGCGGCAGCAGGCCGGCGACCTGGGGGGCGAGCTGTTCGTCCGAGAATCCGAACCGGCTGCCATAGCCGGACTCGAGGAACATTCGACTGCGGATCGAGGCATCGATGAGCGGTAAGTGGGCGGGGTGCAGGGGGGCGCGCTTCTCGTGCTTCTTGTGGGTGGAAGCGAGGACACCGATGCTGAGCTGATTCATGTTGACAAGTCTGTGTATATGTTTAACTAACCGTCAAATCCTCCTAGTTAACTTCTGGTGGCAATGGTGAATCACACAAGCTCCGAGATCGTCCGCGATCTCACGGTGCAGGGGTACGCGTTAACGCAGGGTCCGCTGAATCCGCAGGAGGCTGCCGCGCTGGCGGGAACCCTGGGCACCCTGGTCCCGCAGAGCACCGGCGAGTTGACCTACGACATCATGGCCCACCCCGGCTTCGAGAAGGTCCGTGACACCCGCAGCGCCCACACGCTGCGGCCGCACACCGAAGCGCCGGGGCAGAACCCGCCGCCCCGCTATCTGGCCCTGCACTGCCGCGTCCAGGCGACCTGCGGCGGCGGCCAGACCATGCTCGCCGACGCGCACGCCTTCGTCGCGGGGCTGAGCGACCAGGACCGTCACCTGGTGCACGAGAGCGAGCTGTACTGGCCCTCCTACGTGGAGGACGCGGACGTCAAGGGGCTCTGGAAGCCCCTGGTCGAGCGGACGGAACACGGCACGATCAACCGCCTGAGCTGCACCCTCCTGCGGACCGGCGGCTACTCCGAGGACCTCGACGAACAGGCCGGCCCCCACGAACCGCCGCTGGGCGCCGAGGGCGTGGCGCTCGCCCAGCAGGCGCTGGACTTCTTCCAGGACAACAAGGTGTCGGTCCTCATCCCCGAGGACGCGATGCTGATCTGGGACAACCACCGGATGTTCCACTCGCGTTCGGCCTTCACCGACACCCGGCGCCGCCTCACCCGCTACTGGATCGCCGACTGACGCGGCGGCCGCGCACCGCGGCCCCGGCCGCGGTGCGCCGCGCCGCGCCCCCTCCCCCCTCCACCCCCCGCCGAACGGCACTCGCGACACGAAGGGCACGACACTGCACGCCTACCGCCGGGTACTGAGCACTCCCGGACTGCCCTCGATGCTCCTGCTCGGCTCGCTGGTCAAGATCCCGCTGGTGGCCGTCCCGCTGGTCCTCACCCTGCACCTGACGGCCACGCAGCAACTCGGCTACGCACAGGCCGGGTCGGTCATCGCCCTGTGGACCGCCGGCGCCGCCGTGGGCTCCCCGTTCCAGGGACGCCGCATCGACCGGCACGGACTGCGCCCGGTGCTGGTCGTCGCCACCGTGACCCAGGCCCTGTTCTGGGCACTGGTGGCGCAACTGCCGTACGCCGCCCTGCTCGTGGCCGCCCCGCTGTCGGGGCTGCTCATCGTCCAGGGATCGACGATCTCCCGCCTGGCCATCACCGGCCTGGTACCCGAGGAGGACCGTCACACGGCCTTCGCCGTGGACTCCACGCTCACCACCGTCTCGTACCTGACCGGCCCGTCGCTCGCCGTCGTACTGGCGACCCAGGCCTCGACCACCCTCGCCGTCCGGACGGTCGGGCTGCTGCTGGTCCTCGGCTGCCTGGCCGTGATCGTCCGCAACCCCCGTCCGCGATCCCGCGCCGAGGACCGGCCGTCGGACGCCCCGCTGCCCCCGCTGCGCCAGTGGCTCAACCGGCCACTGGTCGCGACCTGCGCGTGCGCGCTCGCCGCCGGGATGTTCTCCTCCGGCGCGGAGCTGGGGATCGTCGGGGTCCTGCGCGCGCACGACCAGACGGCGTGGCTCAGCCCCGTCCTGGTCGGTGTCGGCCTGTGCTCGATCGTCGGCGGTCTCCTCTACGGGAGCCTGTCGCGGCGCCCTCCGGCGGCGTTGACCGTCGCCGCCCTGGGAGCCGTGACGATCCCCGTCGGCCTCGTGGGCGGTGTGCCCTGGCTGGCCGTGGCACTGCTGCCCGCCGCCCTGCTGAACGCACCGGCCTACGCCTCCACCGCGACCGCCGCCAGCACCTTCGCCGTGAGCGGGGCCCGGGCCTCGGCGCTGAGCCTGTACTCCACCGCGACGGCCGTCGGCGCCGCGCTCGGCGGGCCGCTCGTCGGCACGGCCCTGGACCACGGGGACGCCTCCTGGGGCTTCGCCGCGGTCGGTGCCTGCGTCCTGCTCGTCTCCCTGGCGGCCTGGCCCGCGATGCGCCCGCGCGCACGGGCCGTACCCGCCGCCCCGTCCGACACTTCCGCCCACCGTGAGAAAGAGAACCGCTGATGTCCGCCGTGCCCCACGTCGTCCTCGTCGATCCCTACATACCGGCCCTGCGGCTCGCCGAAGAGTTCCGGCAGGCCGGGGCGGCGCTGATCAGGGTGCAGAGCACCGCGGAGGTGCCCGCCGTCTACCGGGCGTCGTACACGCCGGACGGCTACGTGGACACCATCGTCCACGAGGACCTCGCCACCACCGTCGAGCGTCTCGCCGCATACGCCCCGGTGGCCGTCGTGGCCGGTGGGGAGCTCGGCGTCCCCCTCACCGACGCGCTCAGCTCGGCGCTCGGCCTCGCCGGCAACGGCGTGGAGCTGAGCGAGGCCCGGCGCGACAAGTACGTGATGATCGAGACGATCAAGCGGGCCGGTGTTCCCGGGGCCCGTCAGCTCCAGGTCACCGGCGAGGAGGAGCTGGCGCAGTGGCACCGCGCCCTGGGCGGCCGCGTCGTCGTGAAGCCGCTGCGGAGCTCGGGCAACGACCACGTCTTCTTCTGCGACACGCCCGAGGAGTCCGTGGCCGCGTACCGGAAGACGGCCGGGAGCATCAACGTGTTCTCCGAGCGCAACGCCGGGGTGGTGGCTCAGGAGTACCTCAGCGGCACCGAGTACATGGTCAACACGGTGAGCCGGGACGGCCACCACCGGGTCTGTGAGATCTGGCGGACCACGCGGCTCGCCGTCAACGGCGTGTCGGACCTCCTCGACGGCATCTACCTGATGGCCCGCCGCGGTGAGGTGCAGGACCAGCTGGCCGCGTACGCGGAGCAGGTGCTCGACGCGCTCGGCATCCAGCACGGTCCGGCGCACCTGGAGGTGAAGGTGACCAACGACGGGCCGAGGCTCGTCGAGGTCGGCGCGCGCCTGTCCGGCGGCAGGCTGCCCCAGCACGCACAGCTGGCCATCGGCGAGTCCCAGCTCGACTGGACGGTGCGGGCGTTCCTCGACCCCGAGGGCTTCCACCGGCTGGCCGACGAGGACTACCGGCTGGCGCGGCACGTCGGTCACGTCGCGCTGGTCTCGCCCGTCGAAGGGGTGCTGCGGGGGTACCGCGGCCTGGACGCGATCCGGGGCCTGGAGGGCTTCCACGACCTCCAGCTCTACCTGCGGCCGGGTGAGCGGATCTCGCGCACCGTCGACGACATGACGTACGCCGGTTCCGCGCTCCTGGTGCACGAGACGGAGGAAGCGGTCCTGCGCGGCGCCGGCACCATCCGCTTCCTGGACGGCCCCGGCCTCTACGAGGTCGAACCGGAAGAGACCGCCTAGGTACTAGGCGGGGTGGCCGGCCTCGTCGGTCTGGTCGGCCTGGCTGGAGAACTTGTTCAGGAAGACGTCGTAGCGGCCGTCGGGACGGCGGGTGAGGGTGGCGCCGTCCTGCCAGGTGCCGTTGTCGGGCCACCACTGGCTGCCGTACGGGTCGCCCTGGTTCTGGTGGATGTTGTGGACGCCGAGCCCGTGGTCGAAGGGCTCGCCGAACACCAGGATCGGGCGGCCGGGCACGAGGATGGGTTCGAGGGCCTGCGCGGCGTCCAGGTTGGAGCCCGAGATCCAGGGGTGGGGCGGGTTCACCCGGTCCAGGAGTGCCTGCAGCCAGGCGGGCGGGCGCCTGAAGAAGAGGCAGCCGGGCCGGTGCGCGAGGGCCGGGTGGCGCAGGTAGTCCAGGGCGCCGGATCCGGAGCTCATGTCGAGTTCGTGGAAGCCCGGGGCCAGGGAGGGCACCGGGTCGAGGACGGAGGCGGCCAGGGTGAGGACCTTCCACTGGACCCCGGTGGTGGACTGCTTGCTGTCCACGTCGACGGCGCACCGGTAGCGGCCGGCGGGCGCGTCCACCTCCAGGTTGACGTGGAACCAGTGGCCCTGGGTGTCGGGCTGGTCGCGGAAGTGGCTGTGCAGCGTTCCTGACAGCACCCCGTAGGCGTCGAGCGGCATGCCGGGCAGTCAACCACCGGCTCCGCGCCGGGGGTGGGACGCGCGCCGGGGCTCAGGCGATTCCCACCGTGTAGGCGGCCCGGTAGCCGCCGGCTCCGCCCGCTCCGCCCGCTTCGGGACGGAGGGCCAGGGTCATGGCGGCGCCGGTGGCCCGGTAGCGGCTGTCGCGCTCGTTGGGGTGCGCGGGGGCGGGGCGGCGGGAGTAGGGGCGGCGGGCGTAGACCTGGCGCAGGAGGTCCTCGGGGAAGAAGAACTGCGAGGTCGTCCCGGCCCCGGAGCCGGGGCGGACCTTGAAGTGGATGTGCGGTGCCAGGCCCGCGTACCAGCCGGGGACGACCGTACGGAACACGCACCGGCCGGCCGTGTCGGTCACCTGGGTGCCGCGCAGGAAGGTGGCGCCGCCGGTGGAGTAGTCGCCCGCGGCGTCGGCGTGCCAGACGTCGACGGCGGCGTCCGCGAGCGGCCGGCAGCCCGCCGACACCCGGACCAGGGTGAGGTCGAGCCGCAGCGGTACCCCTTCGCGGCCCTCGGTGATGTCGGAGCGGACCTTGTCCAGGTCGAGGTAGTACGGCCCCTCCCCCGCCTCCGCGGTGAGCACGCAGGCGGGCGGGGGCGCGGCCGTGGAGCGCTGTCCGTCGGGGGCGGCGCAGGAGGCGGCCGAGGCGGTCAGCGCGGCGGCCAGCAGGACCGTACGACGGCTGGCTCGGGAGGTGTCGTGGTCGGCCATGCGAACCCCTCGGGGTGTTCCGGGGCCGGCGCACGCGGACGGCCGCCCATCGCGCCCACCGTGCCCCAGGGCGGCGTCGGCCGCCACGACCGACACGACCTAGGACTCAGCCCGTGCATTTGGTCCCCTCGAAGGAGTAAGGGGAGGTACGACCGCGCCGCGATGGAGACCTGCCCCACGTCGGCGGGGTTGTCGAGGGACTCGCGCTCCTCCTTGAGCCCGGACGCGACGGAGTCCCGCAGGGCGGTGACCTCCTTGCCCCACTTGACGGTGCCCGCGTCGGCCTTGCTGTGCGTGTAGTCGCCGTAGTGTCCGCAGACGCCGGGTCGGTGGCGGGGCGGCCGTCGGCCGCGACGGCGATCCCGGCAGGCCCCACGGGGCTCAGCGGCCGCCCCCCGCGGTGGCGCCGGGGCCCGGCTCGAAGCCCGCGAGGAGCTGTTCCAGGGCCGCCTGGTCGGGGCCCACGAAGGGGCTGAGGCCCGGGATGGTGCCGAGGGTGTCGATGAACCGTCCGGTCAGGCCGGTGGCGGGGGGCAGGTGGGTGCACAGGATGGTCTCGGGGTCCATGGTGCGCAGCGGTTCGACGGTGGCGAGGAAGCGGTCGGGGTCGACGAGCTGGACCCAGGGGCTGTCCACGCTGGCCCAGAGCCGCTGGGCTCCGCGCAGCTCCTCCGCGTCGAGGTCGGCGACGCCGGCGCCCGTGGCGGTCTCGGCGGTGGGCAGGGGGCCGCCGAAGCAGTCGGAGCTGAAGCAGGTGCGGGAGCGGTCGTCGTAGAAGCCGACGGTGGCCGGGTTGTCGAACAGCGGCGGCCGGAAGGCGTGCAGGGTGCGGTCTCCGACGTCCAGGCTCTGGCCGGGGTTGACGAGGTGGACCCGGTCCATGGGCACGGGCCGTTCGCAGGACATGATCCCGGCACCCATGAAGGTGGTGACGAGGCGGGCTCCGGGGGCGGCTTCGAGGAGGGCGAAGAGGCCGCCGGTGTGGTCGCGGTCGGGGTGGGTCAGCCAGATCCAGCGCACGTCGGCCGGGTCGATCACCGATCCGAGGGTGTTCAGGAAGTCCCGGTCGGGCAGTCCGAGGCCGGTGTCGACGACGACGGGCTGCTCGGCGTGCAGGACGAAGGCGTTGACGGGGATGAATCCGATGCCGGGCACTTCCAGGCAGTCGGCGAGGACGGTGGTGTCGGGCCCGGCCTGGTGCGTGTTCATGATCATCTCCACAGCCCTGCGGGGGGACGGGCGGCTCTTCCTCCATCGTGGCGCCGTCCGCCCGGGCCCGCGCGCGGGAGGGGGCGGCGGGGCGCGGGGTCCGGCCGGGGGCCGGCGGCCCGCCCGCTGGGGTCCGGCGGGCGGCCTAGGCCGACAGGGCCTGAGGGCCGCGCGCTCAGTTCGCGCAGGTCACGTCGCGGGCGGGGCGCTTTCCGGTGGTGAGGAACTGGGTGACGGTGCGGTCCCCGCAGGCGTTGCCGTTGCCGAGGTAGAGGCCGTGGCCGCCCTGCTCGACGGTGACGAGGACGGCGCGGTCGCCGAGGGCCTCGCGCATCTTCAGGCCCTTGGAGTGGGGGGTGGAGGGGTCGCGGCGGCTCTGGACCATGAGGACGTTGGAGGGGCCGTTCGCGGTGATCTTGGTGGGCTGCTCGTCGGGGGTGCTCTTCCAGTAGGAGCAGGGCTGCACGTTCACCGGCATGCCGGCGGTGAAGGGGTGCCGGGCCCGGTCCTCGTCGACGGCGCGCTGGAAGGAGGCGGTGGTCTCGCGCGGCCACGTCACGTCGTTGCAGATCACCGCGACCATCTGGGCGGCGTCCTCGTCGCGCAGCGGCTGGGCCAGCTCCGGCGGGAGGGCGGGGGTGTTCGCCGGGTCCTGGAGGGAGGCGAGGAGTTTGGCGAAGGCGGGGAAGCCGGCGTCGCTGTAGAGGGTGTTCTGCAGGGCCTGGCGCAGTCCGTTGCCGGTGAGGGGCACGCCGGGGGTGGTGGAGGGCCTCGGGGTGCGGTCCAGGGAGGCGGCGAGGGCCTGGAGCCGCGGCGCGACGTCCTCGGGGCGCTGCGCGAAGCGGAGGCCGTCCTTCTCGCGGTCGGGGTGGGCGGCCCAGGCGGCGAAGTCGGGGAGGCGGTCGTCGGCGCCCTGCGACATGTTCGCGAGCCAGCCCCGGGCGACGCGCTGCGGGTCGGGGTCGCCGCTGCTGTCGAGGACCCAGCGGTCGGTGCGCTCGGGGAACTTCTGCGCGTAGACGGCGCCCACGTAGGTGCCGTACGAGACTCCCCAGGCGGAGAGCTTGCGCTCGCCGAGGGTTTCGCGGAGCCGGTCCATGTCGCGGACCTGGTTGGCGGTGGTGAAGCTGCGCAGGACGGGGCCGCCGTTCTTGGCGCAGGCCTCGGCGATGCGCTGGGAGCGGGCGACGTTCTCGGAGATGTCGCCGTCCGGGGCCGGCCAGGCGCGCAGGCTGGTGAGGTAGCGGTCGCCGGGGGCGAGGTCGCAGTGGGCGGTGGTGCTGCCGCCGACGCCGCGGGGGTCGAAGGAGACGAGGTCGTAGGCGCCGGCCAGCTGCTTCTGGAGGGCGGCGCCCTTCTGCGTCAGGCGCTGGACGCCGGAGCCGCCGGGGCCGCCGGGCAGGACGACGAGGGTGCCGCGGCGGGCCTCGGGCCGGTCGCTGCGGATCCGGGAGACGGCGACGCTCACCTGGGGGCCGTCGGGGGCGTCGTAGTCGAGGGGGACGGGCAGTTCGGCGCATTCCTGGGTGGCCGGGCCGCCGGGCTTGGCGCAGGGGTGCCAGCTCAGGGCGGGGCGCTGCGCGCCGATCGTGTCGGCGGGGCCGTCCGCGAGAGCGGGGACGGTGGCGGTGAGGCCCGCGGCCGCGGTGGCGGCGCAGAGGGCGATCAGGAGGGCCTTGCTGCGGTAAGTGGTCATGGCGCAAGCCTCGTTGAAGCAGCGCCGGGGCCCCATCCGGCAGCCCGGTCGACCCTGGGTGGGGATATCCCCCCTGTCCGGCTCGGGCAGACCTGCGGGGAACGGCTGTGCCGGGGACGGGCGGTGGAGCGGTCACCGCCCGCCCCCGGCGGTTCAGGCGGCCGCCGGGGTGGTGTCCAGGACGGCCTTGCCCAGGATCCGGCGGGCGACGAGCCCTTCGGCGGCCTCGGCGGCGCGGGTCCAGGGGCCGCGCCAGCCGACCTGGGCGTCGAGGCGGCCGGATTCCAGCAGGGTGAGGAGGAAGCCGAGGTCCTTGCCGAGCGGGGTGCCCAGGTTGAAGTTCTCCAGCCGGCCCCGCGCGCTGTTGACCCGGGACTGCTCGAAGTCGATGACGGTCGCCTCCCCGGAGGCCTTCCCGATGGCCTGGACGACTCCGTCGTGCTCCAGCCGGTAGAAGGCGTCGGCGAGTTGGACTCCGCCCACGTTGTCCAGTACCCCGTAGACCGGCGCGGTCAGTTCGGCCGGGCTCCCGACGATCTCGGCGGCGCCCAGCTCGCGCAGCCCTTCCGCGCGGGCGGCGCTGCCGGCGGAGGCGACGACGTGCGCCCCGGCGAGGGCGGCCAGCTGGACGGCGAACCGGCCCACCCCGCCCGAGGCGCCGGTCACCAGGACCCGGCGGCCGAGGACCGAGCCCAGGCGGCGGACGGCCTGCAGGGCGGTGACCCCGGCCACGGGGAGCGCGCTGGCCGTGCCGAGGTCCACCGCGTCGGGTACGACGGCCAGTTCGGCGGTGTCCACGGCGCGCAGCCGGGCCCAGGCCCCGCCCCAGCCGAAGGTGACGACGCGGGTTCCGGCGGGCGGGCCCGAGCCGTCGTCGGCGGGGCGGACCACGACGCCCGCGGCGTCCCAGCCGGAGACGTAGCCGGGCCGGGTGCGGTCGGAGCGGTAGGCGATCTCCCCGAAGTTGAAGGAGACGGCGGAGACTTCGACGAGGGCCTGGCCGGGGCGCGGCTTGGGGTCCGGTGCGTCGGCCAGGCTCAGCCGCATGGGGGCCTGGGGGTCGAAGACGAGGGCTTGCATCTGTGTGCCTTTCTCGGCGGGGCGGGCCCGGTGCTTCCGTGACGGTGTGTCAGGAGATGCGCATGTTCGCCATCATGCCCATCGCGCCGTGGTCGAACATGTGGCAGTGGTAGACGTAGGTGCCCCGGTAGCCGGTGAAGGTGGCCTGGAGCTTGACCGTCTCGCCGGGCATGAGGGCGACGGTGTCCTTGAGGCCGGTCTCGGCTCCGGCGGTGACGGGCTGCCCGTTGCGTTCGAGGACCCTGAACTGCACCAGGTGCATGTGGAAGTTGTGGGGGACGAACTGGTTGACGTTCTTGACGGTCCAGACCTCGGTGGCGCCGTAGGCGATCTCGGTGTCGATGCGGTCCATGTCGTACGTCTTGCCGTCGATGTACGCCATGTCGCTCGGGGCGCCGGTCTCGTCCATCCGCAGCTCGATGGTGCGGTTGACGGTGGGCACCGCGAGGGGCGGCAGGGTGCGCAGGGCGGCGGGGACGACGCTGTCGTCGGCCGCGGTGCGGTTGACGCGGAACTGCAGGACGCGGCCGATGAGGTCCTCGGGCTCGCCGGGGGCGAACGCCTTGTTGACGAGTTCGACGGTGGTACCGACGGGGAACCGGGAGAAGTCGATGACGACGTCGGCCCGTTCGCCGGGGGTGATGGAGACCGCGTTCGTGTGGTGCGGGGCGGCGAGCAGGCCGCCGTCGGTACCGATCTGCACGAGCTCGGAGCCGTCGGAGAGGCGGAGGTCGAAGAACCGCATGTTGGCCGTGTTGTAGAGGCGGAAGCGGTACTTGCGGGCCGCGACCTCGAAGAACGGCCAGGCCTTGCCGTTGGCGAGGATCACGTTGCGGTGCTGGAAGTCGCCCATCTCGTAGACGAGTTCGCCGTTCTGGGCGAAGCGGGCGTCGCGCAGCGCGACGGGGACGTCGTAGGCGCCCGACGGCAGGCCGAGGCGGCGTTCGGTGTCGTCGGTGAGGAGGTAGGTGGCGGTCAGGCCGCGGAAGACGTTCTCCGACTCCAGGTGGTGGGCGTGGTCGTGGAACCAGAGGTTCGCGTGCGGCTGGGTGTTGGGGTAGGTGTACGTCTTGGTGCCGCCGCCCGCGGCGATGAGGTCCATCGGGGAGCCGTCGCTGTCCTGAGGGACGTGGCCGCCGTGGAGGTGGATCGAGGTGGGGTTGGCGAGGGTGTTCGTCTGCTTGACGACGACCCTGCGGCCCGACTCGGCCTTGATGACGGGGCCGGGGAAGGAGCCGTTGAAGGTGCGCAGCGGGGTGGTGAGGCCCGGCACGATCTCCTTCGTCGCGTCCTTGAGGGTCATGTTGTAGTAGCTGGTGGTGCTCGTGGTGAGGTAGGGCTGGAGCACCGGCGCCAGCGGCATCTTCTGCGTGAACTTGGCTATGCCGGCCGGGTCGAGGTCGGCCGCGGCGGTGCGGGGCTGGTCGGCGGCTGCGTTGACGACGGGCAGGAGCATGCCGCCCGTACCGATGACGCTGGCGGTGGCCACGCCTGCCCTGAGTGCGGTCCGTCGAGTGATCACTGTTCCCCCGTGGGTGGTGCCGGCCCGGCGCCTCACGCGCCGGCGGGTTTCGCGCGTGGGTACGCGGTGGTGGACGCAGAGAGTGTGCGCGGGTGCGGTGGTGCGGCACTCGCGGCGCATTCGAGGAGCACGTCGGCGGGGCGGCGGCCCGGCCGGCGGCCGCCATCCACCGGCCGCCGGGAGGAAGTACTTGACCTACGGGTCAAGAATGGTGTTTGATCATGGTCATGGGAAGGCCGAAGCAGTTCGATCCGGACGTCGCCGTCGAGCAGGCGATGCAGGTGTTCTGGCGTCAGGGATACGCCGCCACGACCCCGCAGGACCTCGTCGACGCCCTCGGCATCGGCAAGGGCAGTCTCTACAACACCTTCGGCAGCAAGCACGCCCTGTTCGAGCGGGCCCTGTGCCGCTACCGCGACACCCAGGCGCTCGCCCTGGTGGAGCTGATCGATGCGGGCGGGCCCGTGAAGGAACGGGTGCGCGGCATGCTCCTGATGCTCGCCGAGATGGACCTCGCGGACCCGGACCGGCGCGGCTGCCTGGCGATCAACACCGCCGCCGAGCTGGCGGGGACCGACGCCGTCGCGGCGGACCTGGTCCGGCGCATGCTCGACCGGACCGAGGAGGCCTTCCGGGCGCTGATCGAGGAGGGCCAGCGCGCCGGGGAGATCGCACCCGGGCGCGACGCGGCCGCACTCGCCAGCATGCTGCTGGGGACCCTGGTGGGCCTGCGCCTGCTGGCACGCGTCGCCGAGGGGCCCGAGCGACTCTCCCGGGTGATCGACGCCACGGTCGACTCGCTCTGATCCCGGCCTCGCCCGATCCGGCCCGACCTTTCCGACCTGACCTTTCCGACCTGACCCGACCCCGGGCCGTGCTCTTCGCCGCACCCGGGGCGGCTGCGCACACCCTCGTTTTGTACCTGCAGTTCAAGAATTGGGGAACCATGAAGCTCGGACTGAACTCCAAGACCGCCGTCGTCACCGGCGCCAGCCGCGGCATCGGCCTCGCGACCGTACGGGCCCTGCTCGACGAGGGGGTCCGCGTCGTCGGCGCCGCACGCACCGTGACGCCCGAACTCGCCGGGTCCGGGGCCGTCGCCGTCTCCGCCGACCTCAGCACCCCGGCCGGGGTCGCGGCCCTCGCCGAGGCCGCGCACGCCGCGCTCGGCGGGATCGACCTGCTCGTGAACAACGTCGGCGGCGGCGACACGGAGACCGGCCCGGCCGGCTTCCTCGACACCGACGACGCCGTGTGGGCGGGCTACCTGGACGTCAACCTGTACAGCGCGGTCCGCGTCACCCGCGCCCTCCTGCCCAGCCTGATCGAGCGCCGGGGTGCGATCGTCAACGTCTCCTCCATCAACTCCCGCCTGCCCGCGGCCGGACCGGTGGCGTACAGCGCGGCCAAGGCGGCGCTCACCGCCGTCGGCAAGTCCCTGGCCGAGGAGTTCGGCCCGCTGGGGCTGCGCGTCAACACCGTCTCGCCCGGGGTGGTCCGTACGGCGATCTGGGACGACCCCGAGGGCTACGGCGGCAAGGTCGCGGCGGCCGCCGGCGTCGACCACGACACCTTCTTCAAGGCGATCCCGCAGGCCTTCGGCGTCACCACCGGCCGGATCACCGAGCCGCACGAGGTGGCCGCGCTCATCACGTTCCTGCTGTCCGACGAGGTCGCCGGGAACATCACCGGCGCGGACCACGTCATCGACGGCGGTTCCCTGAAGGCCCTCTGACGGGCCGCTGAAGGGCCTGGCGAGCCTTCCGGCACACGAAGGGGCCGGGCCCGGGACAGAAGTCCCGGGCCCGGCGGAAGGTGGCTGGCCTCCAGGGGGGAGGTGCCGTCAGGAGGTGTAGTACAGCCACCACTTGTGCTGCTCGTACTCACAGTGGTAGCTGCGGTAGTGGCCCTTCTTCCCGGCCGACTCGCACGACGACTTGGAGGAGTAGGGGCCCTTCTTGCCCGTCGCCCGGTGCTGCTCGGCCGACACGGCGGTGACCTCGTGCTGCGGGGCCGCCGTCGCGGCCGGACCGGCCAGCAGGACGCCGAGGGTGACCAGACCGGCCACCGGAGCGATGCGGAGGATCTTCGCGTTCATGAGGGGTTCCTCGTTTTCTTCCTGTTCCTTCTTGCTGGTTCCCCGGGACCCGTGCGGATCTCGGACCATCAACGTACGAAGCCCCGGGTCCCGGGCGCATGGTCCGCGGGTCCCGCTCCGGTCCCGGCCGTGCGTGGGAGCACGGCCCGTACGAGGGTCCCGGCCTCGGTGCTGACCAGGGAGAAGGTGCCGCCGAGCTCCTCGGCGCGCTCGGCCATGGAGCGCAGGCCCACCCCGCCGTCGCCGGGGCCGCCCTCGGGGACGCCGCTTCCGTCGTCGCGGATCTCCACGGTCACCGCCTCGGGGGTGAGCACCACGGTGGCGTGGGCGTGGTCGGCGCGGGCGTGGCGGACCACGTTGTTCAGGGCCTCCGCGGCGATCCGGTAGAGCGCGACCTCCACGGCGGCGGGCAGTCCGGGGAAGGGCTCCGGGGCCAGGCTCACGGTGATCCGCAGGGTGCGGCCCAGGTGTTCGGCGAGCTGGCGCAGGGCGCGGGGCAGGTCGGCGCCGTCCAGGGCGGCCGGGGCCAGGCCGCCCGTGATGCGGCGCAGTTCGTCGATGGCGCGGCCGATGCCCTCGGAGACGGTGGAGAGGGAGGCGGTGGCGCGGGTGCCGGGCGGTACGGCCGCGCGGGCCGCGTCGACCTGGAGGCGCAGCCCCGACAGGGCCGGGCCGAGGCCGTCGTGCAGGTCGTGGCGCAGCCTGCGGCGTTCCTCCTCGCGGGCCAGGACGATCTGTTCGCGGCTCGTCTGGAGGTCCTCGTAGAGCTGGAGCGAGGCGATGGCGGGCGCGCTGTGGTCGGCGAGGACGCGTACGGCCTCGCGGTCCTGCTGGTCGAGGGCGAGTTCGCCCTCGCGCGCGGGGACGTAGAGGTGGCCGATGTCGTGGTCCCGGTGGACGAGCGGGAAGGCCTCGTCGGCGCTGCCGGGGCTGCCCAGTCGGGCCAGTTCGCGGCTGCCGTGCCGGGTGTGGATGACGAGGCGGGCGCCCGGCAGCCGCAGGGTGTGCACGACGGTGTCGCACACCAGGCGGGGCATGTCGCCGGGGTCGAGGGCGTGGCTGAGCCGGTCGGCGAGTTTGCGTACGGCCTGGTAGGGCTGGGCGCGTTCGCCGTAGTAGTAGCGGTCGACCATCCGGCCGGCGCGGCGGGCGGTGGGCCGCAGGAGGGCGCCGATGATCAGGGTGAGGACGGCCATCAGCGCGGCCTCGGGGGTCAGGGATCCGGGGGCGAAGTAGGAGAGGACGAAGGCGCCGCCCGCGTAGGCCATGAAGAACGCGAAGGTGAGGACGAAGGCGGTGAGGATGCGCCGGCCCGCGCGGTCCAGGGCCCAGGTGCGTTCGCGGACGTGGACGTAGCCGACGGTGGCCGGCCAGGCCGCGGCGGCGAGGAAGACCATGACCACGCCGACGCCCTCGGGCACGTGGGCGTACTGGTTGACGCAGATCACCACGAGGAAGACGACGTACGGCACGGCCAGGACCGCGTACGGGCGTTCGGACTTGGGCGTGCGGGGCCAGCGGACCAGCATGATGAGCAGGCCGGCGCTGACGAGGGCCGGGGGGACCCAGACGACGGCGACGTCCATCCACGGCATCAGCAGCCGGTCCACGCCCTCCCAGAACGGGCCGGTGAAGGGGGTGGGGAGCCCGTAGTAGAGGTAGCCGGGGCGGGTGAAGTCGTAGTACTGCTGGAGCGCGGCCCACACGGCGGTGAACGCCGCGTACGGCGGACCCCAGCCCCGGGGGAAACGGCCGCTGGGGAGCCACAGCGGCAGGGGGTAGATGATGACGTTGATGAGGGTGAAGCCGATCATCGACAGGACGACGACGGCCGTGAAGACGCGCGGGCCGGCGTCCGCGACGACGGCGATCAGCGGGACGGTCTGGGCGAGCGTCAGCGCGCACCCGGCGCACAGCATGAGGCCGCCCAGCACGCGCGCGGTGCGGCGGGCGGCGAAGACCATGCCGGTGAGGGCGATGCCGAGGCCGACGAGGACGTGGTCGGCGGCGAGGTGGAGGCTGACGGCGCGCAGGGCCGGGTGGCCGAGGTGGGTGAGGGTAACGACGGCCCAGACGATGGCGGCCGCCATGGTCAGGACGCAGACGGCGTAGGCGGGCAGCATCTCCGGCCCCGAGCGGGGCGGGTTCGCGGTGGTCCGGGGCGGTGGGCGCATATCGGCCTCCTCGGCCGTCTCTTTCGGGTCGAGCCGCCCGCTGCCGTCGCTTCCAGCTTCGCCCGCCCGGGGTCCCGGACGCCTGAGGCGGGGGTCCTGACCGGGTGACCGGGTCAGGCGTCCTCGCCCAGGCCCACGTCGCGGGCCCGGGCGACCGCCTCGGCGCGGGAGGTGACCTGGAGCTTCTCGAAGACGTGGGTGACGTGGTTGCGGACCGTCTTCTCCGACAGGACGAGTTCCCGGGCGATGCGCCGGTTGTCGTGGCCCTTGGCGATGAGTTCCAGTACCTCGACCTCGCGGGAGGTCAGGGCGGGGAAGAGCTGTTCGGCGTCGCGCCGGTGGCCGCCGGACAGCAGGGCGGAGAGCCGGGCGGCGATGTCCGATCCGATGACGGCGCCGCCGGCGGCCACGGTGCGCAGCGCGTGCAGCACCTCCTCGGATCCGGCGCCCTTGACGACGTAGCCGCGGGCGCCCGCCTGGAGTGCGGCCAGCAGGCTGCCGTCGTCGTCGGACATGGTGAGCATGAGGACGGGCAGTCCCGGGTGGGTGTCGGCGAGCCGGCGGGTGGCCTCGATGCCGGAGACGTCGGGCAGGGAGAGGTCCATCACGACCACGTCCGGGCGGTGCTCGGCCACCGCGTCGGGCACCGCGCCGCCGGTCTCGGCCTCGCCGACGACGATCGCGCCGCGCGTGCTCTCCAGGGCGGCCTTCAGGCCCTCACGGAAGAGCGGATGGTCATCGACGATCAAGACACGGGGAATGGTTCGGTCTTCTTCGCACACGCACCGACACTAGCAGTTACGAATCGGTCACCGAGCGGAATCGGGGTGGCGTCGCCGGGGCTGGGCCGGGTGGGTGGGACCGGGAGGGGGTCCGCGCCTCATGCCCCTGGGGTCCGGGCGCACGGATCGTGAACGGCATGCCCGTACACACCTCCCCCGTCGCCATCGACCGGTCCCTGCTCCTCGGCCCGGCCCGCCTGAGCGTGCAGGTGCGGTGCGGCGGCGGTTCGATGGACGAACTGGCCCGGCTCCTGCGGGCGGCGGGCCCTGAGCGGATCGTCCTGGTCACCGACCCCGCCCTGCCGCGCGCACACGGCGCCCGCGTGCTGCGGCTGCTCGACGCGGCCGCGCCCACCGGGGTGCTGTGGCCGTACCTCTCGGGCCCGGACGCCCGGGGCGCGGGCCCGCTGGTCGCCGCCGACGGCGCCCTCGTCGTGGCCCTCGGCGGCACGCGCGTCATGGCCGCCTCCGGCCGGGTCCGCTACGGCGACGGCGGCCGCCCGCCGCTCGTCCGCCTCCCCACCACCCTGCGGGCCATGTCCGACACCGCCCTGTCGGTGGCCGGGGGCCCTGGGCGCACCGTCCCGGCGCCGGCGGTCCTGGTGCGGGCGCAGCTGGAGTTCCTGCGGACCCTCTCCCCCGGGGCCGTCCGCGCCGGGGTGGTCACCGTGGTCCGGGACGTGCTCGCGGCCGTACCGGCGTCCGCCGGGCAGGTGGGCTTCCGGCTGCGGCCCGACGGCCGCTACGACCCGGCCACCCTGGCCTCGTTCATCGCCCTGAGCGTGGAGGCCCGCGCCGTCCTCGGCTGCCACGACCCCGGCGGGCGGGGGCCCGCCGCCGCCTTCCGCTACGGGGAGCAGGTGGCACGGGCCGTACCCGGGCCGGGCGCCGGCGGGATCCCGTACGGGGACGCGCTCGCCCTCGGGCTGCGCGTCGCCGCCCGCGCCGCCCGGCTGTCGGGACTGATGGACGCGGCGGACGAGGCCGCGCACGCCGAACTGCTCGACCGGGCGGGGGCCGTACGGACCCTGCCCTCCGGGATCCGGCCGTACGAGGTGCTCGACCGCCTGCTCCGGGGGCGGGAGTCGGCCCCGATGGTGCTGCTGCGCGGGCTGGGAGAGCCGTACGCGCACCACGGGCGACTGCTGGCGCCCGTCGGCCGGGAGGTGCTGGAGGCGGCGCTGGGCTCGGTGGCGGGGGTGGCCGATGTGACTGCTGTTGCCCCTATGGCCCCCGTGACTGCCGTTGCCCCTGCTGCCCCTGCTGCCCCTGTGGCCTCTGTGGCGGCGCAGCGGATCCCCGGCCCGGGGCCGTCGCGCGGCGGCGCCGTCGGCGTCGCACCGGGCGCCTCACTGGGCGATGCTCCGACCGCCTCCCCGGGCGACCCGCTGGGGGCCTCCCTGGACGAGGCTCTCGGAACCTCCCCGCAAAAGGCTCCGGCCGCTTCCCTGGACGACCCGCCGGGGGCCTCCCCCGGCGCCTCCCCCGTTGCTTCGTCGGCGCCTTCGCCGGCCCTGATCCCGAGGACGTGATCACCGTGTACCGATTCCTGGGCTGCTTCGGCGGCGACGTACCGGCGCACCGGCTGCGCGCCGCCGCCCGGGTCCACGACCGCTCCCCGGACGGGCCGTGCGTGCGCCGGGGCGAGGGGTGGGCGCTGGTGTCCGGCCGGACGGCGTTCCGGGGGCGGGTCGCCGCCGTCCTGGACGGGGAGATCGACAACCGGCTGGCCCTGTTCACGCGGCTGGAGGTGCGCGGGCACGCGGTCGCCGACCGGGACGGCTCGGCGGTGCTCCGGGCCGCCTTCGAGCTGGACGGCGCGGAGTTCGCCGAGCACCTCGACGGGGCGTACGCGGCGGCCGTGGTCGACGCGCGGGCCGCGCCGGTGCTGGTCCTGGCGACCGACGACGCGGGCACGACCCCGCTCTACTACCACTGGGACCCCGGACGGGGCTGCCTGCGCTTCGCCTCCGAGATCCCGGCCCTGCTGGCGCTGCTGACGGACCCTCCGGGACTGTGGGAGCCCGGCCTCGACGCCTACCTGACCACGGGGGCCGCGCTGGACGGGGCGACCCTGATCGACGGCGTACGGATGCTGCCGCCCGGGACGACCGCCGTCTGCTCGCGCGGCCGGGGCCTGAGCCTGGTCCGCCGGGCCGCGAAGGCACCCCGCACGGCGGCGGTGCCGCCGCGCGGGCTCGGGGGGCCGGGGCCGACGCCGGCGGGTGCGGGTGAGGCGGGGGCCGACGCGGCCCGGCTGCCCGAGCTGCTGCCCGAACTGCTGTGGCGGCTGGGGCAGCCCGACGCCGATCCGGGCACCCTCGGCGGCTACCTCCGCTTCGGGTCGGCCCGCCGGGCGGGCGAGCGCACCGCCCTGGCCCCGGACCCGGTCGGGGAGATCGCCGAGGGGCGGGCCCGGGTCGAGGAGGCCGTCCGCGCGCGGGACGGCGTACGGCTCGCGCGGTACGCGGACGCGCTCGCGCCCGTCCCCGCCGACGCCCGGTCCCGCCTCTACAGCGCCGACTACCGGGCGTACCTGGCGGACCGGGGCGACGCCGCGCTGCGGCTCGCGGAGCGGCTCGGCGCGCCGTGCGAGGCGGGGCCCGGGGCGGCGCGCGGCGCCCTGACCCGGTTCGAGCTGGAGGTGCTGCTGCCCGCGCGGGGGCTGCGCCGCCTCGCGCACCTGAGCGGGGCCCAGGGGGTGCGGGCCCGGCTCCCGGTGTCCCCGCGCCGGGCCTGGGAGGCGGCGGAGGCGGCGGAGGCCCGCCCCGGCGCCGCCCTCGGCGGGCTGCTCACCGGGGACGGCCCGCTCGCCGGTTACGTCCGCGAGGTGCTGGCCCCCGGCCGGCTCCGGGCGGGCGGACTGCTGGACCCGGCGGCGGTGCGGCGGTTGCTGGACGCGCAGGCCGCCCGGCCCGACGACCGGCTCGCGGCGGCCGTGTGGGCGCTGCTCACCTTCGAGGTGTGGCGCGAGGAGTACGCGCTGGCCCGGCGCACGCCCGTACGGCTGCCCGCGCGGCCGGCCGTGCTGCTCACGGCGCCGGCTCCACGACGAGCCGGCCGGGCGGCCTCGCCGGACCGGGCGGGAGCCGCAGGGGCCGCCGGCCCGGGGTGAGGGAGCCGAGGACGCGGGGGCCGCGCGCGCCGGTGCAGCCGGGGGCGTTGCCGGGCAGGCCGTGCAGGGTGAGGAAGCCGAGGACCGCGAAGGCGTACGCCTCCTTCGCGGCGGCGGGCAGCCCGAGCGCGTCGGAGCTCAGCAGGGCGGTGGCGGCGGGGAGTTCCTCGCGGAGCATCGCCATGAGGACCGGGTTGCGGGTGCCGCCCCCGGAGGCGACGACCTCGGTGACGCCGAGCGGGCGCAGCGCGTCGGCGACGGTCCGGGCGGTGAGCCGGGTGAGGGTGGCGAGGAGGTCGGCCGGGGCGGGGGCGGGGCGGCCGGCCAGCGCGGAGCGCAGGTGGCCCGGGTGGAAGAGCTCCTTGCCGGTGGTCTTCGGGGCGGGCCGGGCGTAGTACGGCTCGGCCAGCAGCCTGCGCAGCAGCGGTTCGTCGACCCGGCCGACGGCGGCGAGGGCGCCGTCCGCGTCGTAGCCGAGGCGGCCCCGGGTGAGTTCGCGTACGGCGGCGTCGAGCAGGGCGTTGCCGGGGCCGGTGTCGAAGGCCACCGGGGGGCCGGCGGGCGGCAGGGCGGTGACGTTGGCGATGCCGCCGATGTTCAGGGCGGCGGGCGCGCCGGGGCGGCCGCGCAGGAGCATCAGGTCGGGCAGGCTCACCAGCGGGGCGCCCTGGCCGCCGGCCGCGACGTCGGCGGGGCGGAAGTCCGACACGACGGGGCAGCCGGTGGCTTCGGCGATCCAGGCGGGGCGGCCCAGCTGGAGGGTGCCGTGCACCTGGCCGGCGTCCGTCCAGTGGTAGACGGTCTGGCCGTGGGAGGCCATCAACTCAGCGCGTCCGGAGCAGAGTTCGCGGTCGGCGCGGACGGCGAGCCGGGCGAAGGCCTGGCCGATCAGGGTGTCGAGCCGGCACACGTCGGCGAGGGTGGTGGGGGCGGGCGGCAGGGCCGCGCCGAGCGCGCCGCGCAGGGAGTCCTCGTAGGGGGCGCCGATCATCCCGAGCGGGACCAGGCGCAGGGTGTCGCCGTCGGCGTCGAGGGTGAGGTCGGCGGCCGCGGCGTCGACGGCGTCGTAGGAGGTGCCCGACATCAGGCCGACGACCCTCATCGCAGGGGCCGCCGGTGGTCGTCGCCGCGCAGGGTCGCGAGGGCGAGGGCGCTGAGCGCGCAGGCGCCGGCGGCGTAGTGGGCGGGGACGTCGGTGTCGCCGGTGGCGGCGGTCACGGCGGTGACGAGCAGGCCGGCGCAGCCGGAGAACACCGCGTTGGCGAGGGCGTAGGCCACGGCGAGCCCGGTGCAGCGGACGCGGGCGGGGAACATCTCGGCGAGCATGGCGGGCCCCGGCCCGGCGAGCAGCCCGACCACCGCGCCCGCGGCGAGGACGGCGGCGGCCTTGGCGGGGGCGGAGGCGGCGGGGTCCTGGAGGAGGTGGAACAGCGGCAGGGCGAGGACGACGACGGCCAGGGCCCCGCCGAGCATCACGGGGCGGCGGCCGACGCGGTCGCTGAGCATCCCGGCGGGCAGGATCGCGGCGGCGAAGCCGAGGTTGGCGAGGGTGGTGGCGATCAGGGCCTCCCGGAAGGACGCGCCGAGCGTGTTCTGGAGGTAGGAGGGCAGGACGACGAGGAAGGTGTACCCGGCCGCCGCCCACCCCATGACGCGCCCGACCCCGAGCCCCACGGCCCACGCGATCCCCGGCCCACCGTCATCGCCTGAACCGGCGGAACCGGCCGGCGCGGGTGGTTCGGGTCGGTGGGGGGCTGTGGGAGGGGTCGGGGGCTCCGGGAGGCCGGTGCGGAGCCACAGGGCGGTCAGGCCCAGGGGCAGGGCGAGGAGGAAGGGGACGCGCCAGCCCCAGCCGTACAGGGCGGCGGGGGTGAGCAGGGTGGCGAGGAGCGCGGCGGTCGCGGCGCCGGTGAGCAGGCCGAGGGCGACGGTGAGGGACTGGAAGGCTCCGTAGCGGCCGCGGCGTCCCGGGGGTGCGGACTCGGTCATCAGGGCCACGGCTCCGCCGAACTCCCCTCCCGCGCTGAGGCCTTGCAGCGCGCGGAGCGCGGTGAGCAGCCAGGGGGCGGCGGCGCCCGCCGTCCCGCGGGTGGGGAGCAGGCCGATCAGGGTGGTGGCGAAGGTCATGAGGCCGATGACGAGGACGAGGGTGGGGCGGCGGCCGATCCGGTCGCCGAGGCGGCCGAAGAGCAGGGCTCCGGCGGGCCGGAAGAAGAAGGCCACCGCGAAGGAGGCGTAGGTGGCCACCAGCGGGCCCGCGCCGCCGGCCGCGCCCGGCGCGTCGGGCGGGGTGAAGAAGCGGGCGGCGAGGACGGTGGCGAAGCAGCCGTAGACGCCGAACTCGTACCACTCGACGAAGTTGCCCGCCGCCCCCGCCAGCAGTACGCGGCGCGGTCGGACCGCCGTGGCCGGCGGCGCGGGACGGAGCGCGAGGAGGTTCACCCGTGCTGGTTGCCCGCTGGGGCCGGGGGGAATGCGTCCCGGCCCCGGGGTTCAGCAGATCGGCCCCGGCCCGCCGCCGGACCGTCAGGCGGTGGGGTGGAGGCGGGGGGCGGGGACGGGGGTGTCGGGGTGGGGGGCGGGGGGCAGGGCGCTGCCGGCGAGCCAGGTGGGCCAGTCCATGTTCCAGTCGCCGATGCCGTTCTCGAACGGCGGCATCTTCGCGCCGCCGCTGTTGACGACCTCGACGATGTCCCCTTCGCGCACGGTCTCGAAGAACCACGCGGCGTCCGCGGTGCTCATGCCGGTGCAGCCGTGGCTGACGTTCTCCTCGCCCTGCGCCTCCACCGACCAGGGCGCGGCGTGGACGTACTCGCCGCTCCACGTCACCCGGGTCGCATAGAAGACGGGGAGGTCGTAGAACTCCTTGGTGCCCTTCTTGATGCCGACGGTGTCCCCGCGCATGCGGACCTTGTACTCCTTGCCGAGGACGACCTTGACGCCGCTGCGGGTCAGGAAGCCGGCCTTGCCGGTGGTGACGGGGATGGTCCTGATGACCCGTCCGTTGCGGCGTACGGTCATCTCGTGCGCGGCGGAGTCGGTGACGGCCTCGATCCGGTCGGCGACGGTGAACTCGAGGGGTTCCGAGGGGCCGCCGTAGTCGTGGTCGCCGAACTGGACGCCGTCGAGGCCGCTGCGGACGCTGACCACGGTGTGGGCGGGCCAGTAGGTGCGGGGCCTGAAGTGCAGGGTGGAGTCGTCGACCCAGTGCCAGGCGCCCTCGACGTGGGGTTCGGAGGTGACCTGGAGGGCCTGTTCCAGGCGGGCGCGGGCGTCGGGGTCGTCGGCGGGCAGGGGGTGGCTGAGGGAGGCGGTGACGATCTCCCCCGCGCCGTACGTGCCCGGGCGGGGGCCGAACTCGACCGTGAGCCGCTCGGACGGCGCGGGAGCCGCCTCGCTCCCCTCCGCGGCCTGCCCGCCCTTGCCGTCGTCGGGGCCCGCGTCCCGCCCGGCGGGCGAGGTGGTCCGGAAGGCCATGGTCACCCCGACCGGGGTGCCGTTGCCGTCCTGGGCCCCGACCTGCACGGTGTAGGCCTCCCCCGCCCTCAGCGGCTCGGTGTTGTGCCAGCGGCCGCCGTCGGGGCCGAGCTCGCCGGCCAGGTGGCGGCCGTGCCCGTCGCGTACGGTGACGTCGGTCAGGCGGCCCGCCTCCGAGCGGGCGAGGGCGATCTCCAGGGGTCCGCCGGGGTCGGTGGGCAGCGTGTCGGCGCGGCCGACGGCGGGGTTCCACAGGACGGTCGCCGCGCCCCGGGCGGTGGCCAGGATCCGCTGCTCGCGCCAGGAGCCGCACTCCCCGGCGTGGAAGGTGCGTACGGGGCACCAGCCGGGGGCGGCCGCGCGGTCGCCTTCCTCACCCTCGACCTGCCTCCCGACGAGCAGGGTGACGGCCGCCTCCTGCGGGGGCGCGGCCGGGCCTTGGCCGAGGTCCCCCTCGGGCCCCCGGCCCGGCGCCGCCGCGACCGCCAGCAGGGCGCCGGTCACCGCGGCCACCGTGCTCCACGTCTTCGTCCACGACATCGCCACGCAGCCCTCCCAGATCTCCTACGGCCGGATGGCAGCATCAAAACGATCTGGAGCCAAAACGATGATCACAAACCCGGCGCTGCGGCCGAACGGGCCGCCAAGTGAACCCGCACGGAGCACAGGAGGGCCCTGGCGGCGGGGAAGAGCGCGGCCCGGGCCCGGCCGGGCCCGGCCGCCGCCCGGCCGCCGCGTGGCCTCCGCGTGGCCTCCGCGTGGCCGGAGTCATCCGGTCCGGTCACGTACGCTCGGCGGATGGCGAAGTACTTCGACGTGCACCCCGAGAATCCTCAGCGGCGCACCATCAGCAGCGTGGCCGACAGCATCCGTTCCGGCGCGCTCATCGCGTATCCGACCGACTCGTGCTTCGCGCTGGGGTGCCAGCTGGGCAACCGCGACGGCATCACCCGGATCCGGTCGATCCGGAACCTCGACGACCGGCACCACTTCACCCTGGTCTGCCAGAACTTCGCGCAGCTGGGGCAGTTCGTACAGCTGGACAACGACGTCTTCCGTGCGATCAAGGCGGCGACGCCCGGTCCCTACACCTTCATCCTCAAGGCCACGTCGGAGGTGCCGCGCCAGCTGCTGCACCCGAAGAAGAAGACGGTCGGCGTCCGGATCCCCGACCACCACGTGACCCAGACCCTGCTCGCCGAGCTCGGCGAGCCGCTGGTCTCCAGCACCCTGCTGCTGCCCGACGAGGACGAGCCGCTGACGCAAGGCTGGGAGATCAAGGAGCGGCTCGACCACGTGCTGGACGCCGTCGTCGACTCCGGTGACTGCGGCACCCTGCCGACGACCGTCATCGACTTCTCCGAGGGCGAGGCCGAGATCGTGCGCCGGGGCGCGGGCGACACGGCGCGCTTCGAGTAGCCGCCCGGGGAGACGCCGACAGGGGCGGATTCCGGTTTCCCGGTCCGGGAACCGGAATCTGCCCTTCAGTTCGTTCGGATCCAGCCACGGCGGGATACGGCGGGATTGCGCCTTCAATTCAAACTCGAGCGCGGCGACCATCAGGACTCGTTTAGATATGAACAGTCTTGACCCGCCGACAGTAACTCCACGGGACTCCCGAGTTACGGAGAGGAGAAGTTCGCCTGGTACGCCGGAATTGATCGGGTCGACGACTCGACTTTCACAAGATCCGTTATGTAGGGTTCCAGTTATTCACCGCCCGACGGGGTGCGGCGAGTGGCCCCAGGCACGGTTCCGGACTCTTTCCGGAGCATGTCCGGCACGGAGACTCGCCAGACCACCACCCCCGGCGCGCGTTCGTCTGCGACACACGTGACCCGACACGGGGGACCATCATGCGGTTCCAGCTTCTGGGGCCGCTCAGCATTGCGCACGGCCCCGAGACAGTGGTTCTCAAACCGTCCAAGCCGACCAGTCTCCTGGCCGCCCTTCTGCTCCATCCCGGCACCGTCGTTTCCACCGACTATCTGCTGCGCGCCGTATGGGACGAGGAACCGCCCGCCACCGCGCGAGCCGCACTCCAGACGTGCGTGCTGCGCCTGCGCAGGTTATTCGAGAAATACGGCATATCCGCGACCACCATCGAGGCCGTGCCGGGCGGCTACCGCATGCGCAACGACCCCGAGACCCTCGACCTCGTCCTGTTCCGCTTGCTGACGGCGCGGGCCCGGGCCGCCGCCGGTACCGGCGAGGAACTGTACCGGCTCCGGGAGGCCCTCTCCCTCTGGCACGGGCAGCCCCTGGCCAACGTCGCCTCGCGCATGCTCCAGCGGGACGCCGTGCCCGCGCTCGAAGAAGAACGGCTGCGGGTCCTGGAGCGGGTCTGCGACCTCGAACTGGCCGCCGGGAACTGCCACCAGGTCCTGATCGACCTCTACGAGACCACCCGCCGGCACCCCGTCCGCGAGCGGTTCACCGAGCAGCTCGTCGAGGCCCTCTACCGCACCGGCCGGCAGGCGGAGGCGCTGGCCGAGTACCGCACGGTACGCGACCGGCTGCGCGAGGAACTCGGCGTCGACCCCGGCCCCGGGCTGCGGCGCCTGGAGCTGGCGATCCTGCGGGCCGAGGAGCTGGGCCCCGCCACCCGTACCGGGGAACCCGAACTCCCCGCGCCGCGCGCCGCGTCGGCCCTCCCCGCCCCACCGCCGGCCCCCGCGCCGTCGGCGTCGCCGGGCGGGGCCGTGATACCGCCGGTGCCCGGGTTCGCCGGGCGTGAGGACGACCTGCGGGCCATGGCGCTGCGCCTCACCGACCCCGGCGGGCCCCGGCTGGTGGTCGTCTCCGGAGCTCCCGGGATCGGGAAGTCGGCGCTCGCGCACCAGAGCGCGTACCAGGTCCGCCAGGCGTTCCCCGGCGGGGTGACCGGCGTCGACCTGGCCCGGCCGGACGGCACCGCGCTGGACGTGGAGGAGGCGCGGAAGCTGCTGCCCGGGCCGGGCGGCTCCGGGCGGCGGCTGCTGATCCTCGACAACGCGGCCGGCGCCGGGCAGGTGCTGCCGCTGCTGCCCGCGACGGACGGGGCCACGGTCGTCGTCACCAGCCGGCGCGGACTGGCGGCGGTGGTCGCCACGCACGGCGGCGCCGTCCACCGGCTCGACGTACTCGGCCCGGGCGACGCGCACGCGCTGCTGGCCGGGCTCGTGGGGACCGCGCGGATCGCCGCCGAGGAACGGGCCACGAGGGAACTCGCCGCCGTGTGCGGGTACTTCCCGCTCGCGCTGCGGATCGCCGCGGGGAGGCTGCTGACCCGGCCCGGGCTGTCCGTCGCCGACTGCGCCGCCTGGCTGGCGGAGGACCCGCCGGGCCGGCTGGCGCTCGCCGAGGATCCCCGGCTCTCGGTGCCGGAGGTCATCGGCGGGGCCGTCGGCGCGCTCGCGCCCGAACTGCGCGACGTGTTCCTGCGGTTGGGCGCGCTCGACCCGGGTTCAGGTCTTTCCGGAGCGGGCAGCGAGACCGTCCTCGAACAACTCGTGGAGGCGGGGCTGCTGGAGGACGGTCCGCCCGGCCAGCCGTACCGGGTCCACGCCTTCCTGCGGGTCTGCGCGCGCTGGCTGGCGCGGGAACACGGTGGCGCGAGCCGCGCACCCGAGATCTGCCCCTGACCCACACGCTCCCCCACCTCCCACTCCCCCACCCCTCACCCGTCCCACCGGCATTTCCCACCTCACGCTTCTCCCCACTCAGACCGCACTCAGAGGTGTTCCATGTCCCAAGCCAGCTACCAGGCCGTCGCGGCGACCCGGCCCCGCATCCGCCGTGACGTGCTCTTCACCGAGACCCCCGACGGGGTGCTCTTCCACAACTCCGACGGCGGTTTCCGCCTCACCGCGCGCACCGCGTACCGCTTCGCCACGCTGATCGTCCCGCACCTGACGGGCGAACACTCCGTCGCCGAGCTCTGTCAGGGGCTGGGCGAACCCCAGCGCACGATGATCGGCGAACTCGTCAAGACCCTGTACGAACGGGACTTCGCCCGCGCCGTGGAGGAGCCCGGCGCGGCGGAGCTCCCCGCCGCCGTCCCGGAACCGGACGTCGCCCGCCGGTTCGCGCCGCAGATCGCCTACGCCGACCACTACGCGGACGACGCCGAGGCCCGCTTCCTGCGCTTCCGGGGGACCCGGGTCGCCGTGCTCGGTGCGGACGCGGTCGCCCGCTGGTGCGCGGTGAGCCTGGTCCGCAACGGCTGCGCGGTCGTCGGCGTCCTGCCGGGGGCGGCCGCGCAGGAGGTCGAGGCGGAGGCGGCCGAGGCCCGCGCCGATGGCTGCCCGGTGGAGATACGCACCCTGCCGGACGGTGAAACCCCGCTGGGCTGGGCCGAGTTGGAGGGGTTCGACTTCGTCGTGGTGAGCGGCGGGGCGGGCGCGCCCGCGCGGCTCTTCCCGCTGCTGCGCGCCGGGATACCCGAGGGCCGAAGCCTGCTGCCCGCCTGGTCGTACGGGAACGACGCCGTCGTCGGCCCGCTGATGACGCACGGCGCGGCCGGCTGCTGGTCCTGCGCGGCGCTGCGGCTGGGCGCGGCGCGCGGGGGTGCGGGGGCCGCCGAGCTGTGGAGTTCGCTGGCGCTGCCGGGCGCGCCCCTGGCCGCCGGGCCGGTGCCGGGGCGGCCGCTGGCCGCGATGATCGGCAACCTGCTGGGCTACGAGGTGTTCCGTGCGACGTCGGGGGCGCTGCCCGCCGAGACCGCCGGGCGGCTGCTCGTCCAGGACATGGCCTCGCTGGACGTGACGGCCGAGCCGCTGTTCCCGCATCCGCGCTGCCCGTTCTGCGTGCCCGAGGGGCCGGCCGAGCAGGCCGTGGACCTCGCGTCGGCCGGGACCTCGGGCGCGCCCGCGCTGCCCACGCTGGAGACGGCCCGTGAAGCCGACGCCCTGGTCGAGGAGTTGAACCGGCGCTCCGCGCTGGTGCGCCCGTACGCGGGGGTGTTCACCCGGTACGCGGACGAGGAGCTGACGCAGATCCCGCTGAAGCTGGGCGTGGTCGAGCTGGGCGTCGGGCACGCGGGGCCGCGTACGGTCGCCGCCTTCGACGTCCACCACGTGGCGGGTGCGCGGATGCGGGCCCTCGACGCGGCGGCCCTGGTGTACGCGGAGCACGTGGTGCCCGCGCGGGGGCTGGTCGAGGTCCCCGGGGCGCCGGCGGCCGGGGACCCGGCGGCGGTGGTCCCTGCGGCGCTGGCCACGGCCTCGGGGATGCCGGGCGAGGTGGCGGCGTACCAGCGGGCGGTGTCCCTGCTGACGAAGGAGCCCGTGCTGGTCCCGGCGGGCGCGGTACGGCCGTTCGGCCCGCACAACGCCGACCGGCTCTTCGAGCGGACCCGGGCCGGGGCGGGCGCCGGTCCCTCCGCCGCCGACGCGGCGGCCGCCGGGCTGCTGTCGGCGCTCGGGCACGCCGCGCTGCTGCGGGCCGTACGGGGTGCGGCGGCGGCGCGCGTACCGCTGCCCGGGCCCGACGGCGCAGACGCCGAGCTCACCTTCCTCGTCCGGTCGGCCGACCGGCTGGAGCTGGCGGTGGAACTGCTGGACCTGGGCGAGGGCGGGCGCAGCGGCGTACAGGTGCTGCTGGCGCGGGCCGGGGAGCGGTGGGCGCTGGGCGAGGGCCTGGACCGGCGTACGGCGGCGGTCGCGGCGCTGCGGGAGCTGCTGGGCGCGGTGCAGTACGAGGCGGACGGGGCGGGCCCGGGCGGCCCGGCCGACACCGGTGACCCGCTGCTGCGCGACCTGGACGCCCGCGCGATCGGCGTCTCCGGGGCCGGGGCGGAGCCGGTGGCGGGGCCGGGCACGTCGTGGGAGCGGGTGCTGGAGCGGCTCGGCGACGCCGGGCTCGACGCGTACGTGGTGGCGACCGGCTCGCCGGAGCTGGCGGGCGTGGGCATCCACACCGTGCGGGTCCTGCTGACGTCGGTACGGGAGTCCGGCGATGACGCGTAGGGCCGGGGCCCGGCTGGTCCGGGCCGACGCCGCGCTCGCGGCGGGCCTCGGGGCCGAGGCGGCCGAACGGTTCACGGCCCTGCTGGACCGTGCCCTTTCGGCCCTGGACGGGCCGCCGGTGGCCCTGTCGGCGCTGGGCGTACGCGACTCGTTCGCCCAGGCGGGCAGTGGGGGCTTCGACGCGCGTGGTGAGGTGCCCGTGCGGGTGTACGGGTACCAGGCTGTCGTCGGGCCCGTGCCGGGCGGTGGTGCGGCGGGGTGTGCCCGGTGTCTGGAGCGGCGTTGGCAGGCCGTGCGGTCCGTCGCGCTGCGGGACGCCCTGGAGCTGGGCGGGGGCACCCGGGCGGCGGGCGGCTGGCCGTACGCGCACGCCTTCGCCGCCGACGCCCTCGCGGCGCTGGTGGTGCGGGCGGAGCGGGCCGGGGCTCCCGGCGGGGTGTTCCCCGAGGTGCGGGTGCTGGACCTGCGCAGCGGGGCGGTGCGCGGGTATCCGCTGGTGCCCGATCCGGAGTGCCCGGTGTGCGGTACGCCCTCGGTGGACGCGGCGGGGGTACTGGAGCTGGCTCCGGCGCCCAAGTACCGGCCGGGTGCGTTCCGTACGCGGCCCGTGGAGGCGTACGGGATCGAGGTGGCGGCCTTCGCCAACCCCCTGTGCGGGGCGCTGGGCCCCTCCTTGGTGCAGGACGTCTCCTCGACCTCCACCTCGGCGACCATCGGCTGCTTCTCCATGCGCTCGGGCGAGTACCTGCGCGAGACGTTCTGGGGCGGCCACACGGACTCCTTCGACCGCAGTGCGCGCGTCGGCGTGCTGGAGGGACTGGAGCGGTACGCGGGGATGCGCTCGCGCGCCCGGACCACCAGCGTCACCGGCTCCCTGCGCTCGCTCGGCCCGGACGCCGTCGACCCGCGCGAAGTCGGCCTGTACAGCGAGCGGTTCCACCGGGACAACCCCCGGGTGCGGCCCTTCGACCCCGACCGGGAGATCCCCTGGGTGTGGGGCTGGTCGCTGCGCGACCGGACGCCGCGCCTGGTGCCGGAAGTGCTGACGTACTATCACGCCCCGGGCCTGGAGAACCGGTTCGTGCAGGAGTCCTCCAACGGGTGTGCCTCCGGCGGGAGTCTGGCCGAGGCCTGCTACTTCGGCCTGATGGAGGTCGTCGAACGGGACGCCTTCCTGCTGGCCTGGTACGGACGTCAGCCGCTGCCGGAGATCGACCCGGAGACCAGCTCCCGCGCCTCGACGCGGGCGATGGTCGACCGGCTCGCGCTCTACGGGTACCGGGCGCGGTTCTTCGACACCCGGATCAGCTTCCCGATCCCGGTGGTGACGGCCGTCGCGGAGCGGTTCGACGGCGGCACCGGCCGGATGTGCTTCGGGGCGGGAGCCGGACTGGACCCGGAGTCGGCGCTGGACTCGGCGCTGTGCGAGATCGCCACGGACGCCGTGAACCTGCCCGGGCGCACCGAGCGGGACGCGGACCGGCTGCGCGCGATGGCGGCCGACTTCGACCTGGTCACCGCGCTGCACGACCATCCGCTGGTGTACGGGGTACCGGAGATGGGCCGGCACGCCGACTTCCTGCTGCGCGGTGCCCCGGCCGGGCCCCTGCGGCCGGTGCGGTCGCTGGCCGGGCCCGGGACGGTCGCTGACGACGTGCGCGAGGACCTGACGCGGTGCGTCGACGCCGTCGCCGCCGGGGGCTTCGACGTGGTGGTGGTCGACCAGACCCTGCCGGAGCAGCGGGCGCTGGGCCTGCACACGGTGAGCGTGCTGGTGCCGGGTCTGCTGCCGATCGACTTCGGCTGGTCGCGCCAGCGTGCGCTCGGCATGCCCCGGATGAGGACCGCCCTGCGGGCGGCGGGACTGCGCGAGCGGGATCTGGAGCCCGCCGATCTCAATCCGGCTCCGCACCCCTTCCCCTGACCCGGCCGCCGACGCGTCCGACGCATCCGACGCGTCCGAAACGAACCGAGGAGGACCCGTGGGCTACGCCCATGACTACGCCAGCGCCATCCTGCACCGGGGCCGGGTGCCCATGGAGCCCGTCGACTTCGTGCCCGACTGGGCCGACCGCCCCCGCAAGGCGAAGTACTACCCGTACGCCGAGACCCTGCCGCTGCCCGCTCCGCCGGACGGCACCCCGCCGGGCCCGGGCCCGGCGGGCGGGTTCACCCTGCCGCTGCTGTCCGGGATGCTCCAGGACTCGTACGGGCTGACCGGGCGGCGCCTGGGCGTGCAGGCCAACACCGACCTGGCGGCGCTCCCCCACTACCCGCAGGCCAACTGGTCGCGGGGCACGGCCTCCGGCGGCGGTCTGTATCCCGTCGGCGTGTACTGGGCGGCCGGGGCCGGCGGGCCGCTCACCCCGGGCGTGTACCACTACGCCCCGCACCAGCACGGGCTGCGGCGGCTGCTGACCGGCGATGTCACCGGTGAGGTCCGCGAGGCCCTCGACGCCGGACCCGGCCGCCCCGAGGGGCCCCGCGCGGCCGGGCAGTACCTGCTGCTCAGCGTCAAGTACTGGCAGAACGCCTTCAAGTACAACAGCTTCTCCTTCCACGCCGTCAGCATGGACGTCGGTACGGTCCTCCAGACCTGGCGGCTGTGGGCGGCGGCCCACGGGCTGCGGATCGCGCCCGCGCTCTGGTTCGACGAGGAGCGGCTCGCCGGGCTGCTCGGGGTCCTCCCCGAGGAGGAGGGGATCTTCGCGGTCGTCCCGCTGGAGTGGGAGGGCGAGGACCGCGAGGCCCCGGCCGGACCGCCCCCGGCGCGGGTGTCCGTACGCCACCGGGACGCCGAACGCTCGCGTACCGTCCTGCCGTTCGAGACCCTGCGCCGGATCCACGGGGCCACCCTCGGCCGGGCCGCCGACCGTCCGGCGCCCGGCGCCCTCGACACGGCGGCCGCCTACCCGCCCCGGGGCGGGCAGCCCGTACCGCTGCCCGCCGCCGCGCCCGCGCCGATGGGTCCGGCGGCGGCGCTGCGGGCCCGGCGCAGCAGCTTCGGCCGCTTCGACGCGAGCCGGCCGCTCGGGGCGGCGCAGCTCGCGGCCGCCCTGGCCGACTGCGCGGCGACCTCGGCGGGCAGCGAGGCCGAACGCGCCGGGGGGCCGCCGCTCACCGCGCTGTACGCCTTCGTCAACCACGTCGAGGGCATCGCGCCCGGCAGCTACGCCTACGACCCGCGGGCCCACGCCCTGCGGCTGGTGGTCCCCGGGCCGCCCGGCCCGTTCCTCCAGCGCAACTACTTCCTGTCCAACTACAACCTGGAGCAGGCGGGCGCGGTACTGGTGCCGACGGTGCGCACCGGGGCGGTGCTCGACGCGGTCGGCGACCGCGGCTACCGCCTCGTCGGGGCCGCCGTCGGCGCGGTCGCGCAGACCTTCTACACGACGGCGGCGGCCCACGGGCTGGGTGCGGGCGTCGCGCTCGGCTTCGACAACGTCTCCTACGCCGAGCGGCTGGGCTTCGAGGACACCGACGAGGCCCCGCTGCTGGTGATGCTGCTGGGCCACGAACGGCCGCGGCCCGCCGACTTCCGCCACGAGATCGCCTGACCGGGCGACGAGAGAAGCAGGAAGACCAGGATGAACACCATCACCACCACCGCATGGCGGGCGGGCGAGCGCTTCATGCTGCGCGTGGCCGGCCTGCCGCTGGCCTCGGCCGACGCGCTGCGCTCGCAGGCCGTCCGCCGCTGGGCCGAGGACGTGCTGGCGGCCGAGGAGGCGCTGCGCGCGGACGCGCAGTGGCTGAGCGAGGTACTGCACCGGGCGGTCGCCGCGACCGACCCGGAGCCCGGGGGGTCGGACGCGGCCCGCCGGCGCGACCTGCTGCGGCTGCGCCGCCAGATCCACAACGGCAGGCTGCCCGCCGACGCGGAGTCCGCCCTGCGCCTCATGGACTCCCTCACCCCCACCCCGGAACCCGCCCCCGACTCCGACGCTCCCGCGCGGCTGGCCGGGTGGCTGGGGCGGCAGCGGGAGCTGGAGAAGCTGCTCGGCGAGGGGGAGCCGCTGCTCGCCGCCGATCTGCGGCGCGGCCGCGCGGCGTTGCGCGATCTGCTCGGGGACGAGCGGCTGCGGCACGGACTGCTGCTGGCCTCGCCGGTCCTCGAAGGGCAGCTGGACGCGTACGCGCAGGCCACCGCGCGGGGCGGGGAGCCGGGGGGCCGGGCCCGCAAGGCGGAGCGTTCGGTGCTCTCGTACCTGTACCGCACCGCCTGCAAGACGAGCCCCTTCAGCACCTTCACCGGGGTGGCCACCGGCCGCTTCACCCCGGGGACGGAGGCTCAGCCGGACGGGATCCGGGTCGAGGACGACTGGCGCAGCCACGTACGGCTGAACGTCGTGGTCCTGGCCCGGCTCGCCGAGCTGGTCCTCGCCGACCCGGTGCGCCGCCGCGACCTGCCGCTGCGGCCCGCCTCCGGCTGGGGGCAGGAGGACGACCGGATCCGTTACGTACGGCGTTCGGTGACGGCGGGCGACGACTCCGCGGCCGTCACCTTCGACGCGGTCAAGGACCGGCTGTTCTTCCTGCGCCGCAGCGGCACCCTGGAGCGGCTGTTGGCCCTGTTCGCGGAGCGCGCCGCTCAGGGCGGTGCGGCGGACCTGCGCCACGAGGAGGTCGCCGACTGGCTGGCGGCGGAGCACGCGGCGGGTCCGGCCGAGTGCGAGGCGTACATCGGGGCCCTGCTCCAGCTGGGCATGGTGCGGGTGCCGTGCCTGGACACCGAGGTGCACGGCGGCGATCCCGTACGGGCCTTCCAGCGTTCCCTGTCCGGGCTGGACCGGCCCTGGGCGGACGCCCTGGGGGCCCTCCTGGAGGAGCCCGCCCGGATCCTGGAGCGCTACCCGGACGCGGGGCGGGCCGAGCGGGCGGAGCTGCTGCGCGCGCTGCGCTCCGGACTGCGCCGGGTGTGGGCCGAGTTGGGGGCTCCCGCGGACGCGGCGCTGCCGCAGACGCTGGTCTACGAGGACGTGAGCGCGGGCCGCGAGCTGGCCGCCCCGGAGCCCGCCTGGGCTCGGGCGGAGGGCGGGGGCGGTGCGCTGCGGTCGGTGGAGCGGATCCTGCCGGCCTTCGACCTGACGCTCGCCCAGCGCATCACCTTCGAGGGGTTCTTCACGGCCCGCTACGGGCAGGGCGGCCGCTGCGAGGACCTCCTCGGCCTGGTGCACGACTTCCACGAGGACTTCTTCGACCAGTACCTGTCCTTCACCGCGCGGCGGACGCCCTTCGACGCGCGGGGCGAGTACGTGCCCGAGGAGAACTGGCTCGGCCTGCCCGGCATCCGGGCCCTGGACGCGGCCCGGCGGGCCTTCGTCGGCCGGATGCGGGAGCACTGGGCGGCGTACGAGGAGCACGGCGGCGAGGGCGAACTGCGCCTGACCGAGGAGGACGTGGAGCGGGTGGCGGACGAACTGGAGCCGGTGGTACCGGGGTTCGTCCCGCGCTGCCACCACGTCCAGCTCGCCCGCGACCCGGCCACCGGCGAGCAGCTGACCGTCCTGAACCGCTCCTACGGCGGACTGTCCTTCCCCTTCAGCCGGTTCACCCACGTCTTCGAAGAGGAGGAGGCAGAGGACGGCGGCGTCCGGCCCGGCCTCGACGGGCTGCTGCGCGCCGGCGCCCTGGAGACCACCCCGCCCGGCGCGGTCCTCGCGGAGGTCACCGGCGGGCCGGTCACCACCAACCTGAACCTGCACGGGCGGCTCACCGAGTACGAGATCGTCTGCCCGGGCGAGAGCGGCACCCTGCCCGAGGACCGGCTGCTGCGCCTGGACGACCTGTACGCGGAGCACGTCCCGGACACCGGCCGGGTGGTGCTGCGCTCGCGGCGGCTCGGGGTGGAGGTGATCCCGGTGTACCTGGGCTACCTGGTGCCGCTCGCGCTGCCCGTCGTACCGCGCACGCTGCTGCTGCTCTCGCCGTCCTCGATGTCCCCGCTGGACGTGTGGGCGGGGGTGCCGGACGGTGTGGCGCACGGCGGGGTCACCACCCGGCCCCGGGTGGTGCACGGGGACCTGGTGCTGAGCCGGCGCAGCTGGATCACCACGGCGGGCGAACTGCCCGTGCGCGGGGCGCGGGAGGCCGCGCACTTCCTGGAGTGGCAGCGCTGGCGGCGGGCGCACGGGCTGCCGGAGCGGGTGTTCGCGACCGTGTCGGCGGGTCCGTCGGCACTGGGCGCCAAACCGCAGTACGTGGACTTCGCGAGCCTGCTCTCGCTGGCGGCCTTCGAACCGCTGCTGCGCGAGCCCGGACACCGGGTGGTGTTCCGCGAGATGCTCCCGGACCCGGACGCCCCGGGCGTCCCGTACGCCCGCTCGGCGCGCGGCGCGCACGTCGCCGAACTGGCCGTCGAAACCTTCACGACCACCACCACCCACGCTTGCACCCCGATCCCGGAGGGCGGTACCCGATGTCAGAGCTGAGCGCGAACGCGCGGCGCGGCGCGTGGCAGGCCGTGCACATCTTCTACGCCGCCAACCCGCAGCCCCTGCTGGTGAACTGCGTGCGCCCGCTGATCGCCTCGCTCACCGCGGACGGTCTGCTGGCGGGGCACTTCTTCATCAACTACTGGCTGGAGGGGCCGCACGTCCGGCTGCGGCTGCGGCCGGCGAGCCCGGCGGCCGCCGACGAGGTGCGCCACCGCACGGAGGAGGCCGTCGCGGCCTTCCTGAAGGCCAGACCCGCGCTGTACGAGGTGGACTCCGGCTTCCTCAACGAGTTCTACAACACCCTCTTCGACATCGAGTTCCCCGAGGGCGACCGGGCCGCCTTCATGGGCCCCGACGGCCGTATGAACCTGCGCCCCAACAACTCCTGGTCCTACGAGCCGTACGAGCCGGAGTACGGCAAGTACGGCGGCCCGGCCGGGGTCGAGCTCGCGGAGTGGCACTTCGCGCACTCCAGCGACCTGGTGATGGACGCCCTGGGCGGGATGAACCTGCACCTGCGGACCGTACTGCTGGGCACCTCCGCCCAGTTGATGATGGTGATGGCCGGGGTGTTCCTGCCCGGCCGGGAGGAGCTCGGCGACTACCTGGACCGCTACTACCGGTTCTGGCACCAGGCCTTCCCCGGCACCGGCTTCATCGGCTCGGCCGAGTACGACCGCAGCTACGAGCAGACCGGACCCGGCCTCGGACGGCGCTTCGCCGGCGTCCTGGAGGCGCTCGGCTCCGGGGAGACGGGCAGGCTGCCCGGCTTCCTCGCCGGCTGGGCCGAGCACTGCCGGGAGCTGCGGCGGCGGGCCGAGTTCCTCGCCATGAGCGGGGAGCTGGTGTTCCGGTCCTGGGACGGGAGCCGTGACGAGCGGGTGACGGATCCGGCGGTGGCGCTGCCGCTGCTCCTCTCGCCGTACATGCACATGACCAACAACCGGCTGCACGTGACGATCCGGGACGAGGCCTACCTCGCCCACCTCCTGGGCCGGGTGCTGCGGGAGCAGCTGGGCGCGGGGGCGGCCGGGGGCTCCGGGGCGGCCGGGGTGGTCGGGCCGTGACCACCGGGATGCTGGAGCACCGGCCGGCGCTGCGCCCCGGGATCCTGCTGTCGCCGCCGCTGCTGAACGGCCCGGCCGTGGTGCACCTGGTCAAGGACCCGGTGTCCGGGGCGTCCTTCGAGATCGGGCCGAAGGAGTACTTCCTGCTCTCGCGCCTGGACGGCTCGCGCAGTCTCGCGGAGATCGGCGAGGCGTACGGGGCGGCCTTCGGGCGCCGCCTGGGCGAGCGGAACTGGCAGCAGCTGCTCGGGCTGCTCGGATCCCGGCGCCTGCTCGCGGGCGGCCCGGCCCCCGAGCCGGCGGCGGGCCCGGGGCCGCAGCGCACCGGGACCCTGCTGCGCGGAACGCTGCGGCTGGTCGCCGATGCCGATGCCACCACGGCGCGGCTGCACCGCCTGCTGCGGCCGGTCCTGCGGCCGGTGGTGCTGGGCGCGCTGCTCCTCGTATGCCTGGCCATGGAAGGGGTGCTGGCGGCCTCGGCTGGCGAACTCCTGCGGGATCTCGGGTGGTTGCTGTCGCGGCCGGTACCGCTGCTGGCCGTGGCCACGCTGCTGTGGCTCAGTACCGCCCTGCACGAGTTCGCGCACGGGATCGCCGCGCGCCATGTCGGGGGAACCGTGGGGGAGATCGGGCTGCGCTGGCGGCTGCCCGTCGTGATCATGTACTGCACCGTGGACAACTACCGGTACCTGGCCCGGCGTCGGCAGCAGCTGGCCGTCGCCGGGGCGGGCGCCTTCGCCAACCTGCTCTTCCTGCTGCCCTTCCTGGGCTGGTGGGCGGCCCTGCCGGCCGGCGACCCCACGGGCCGGGTCCTGGGCGCGCTGCTGCTGCTCGGCAGCGCGCAGGCCCTGGTCAACCTGGTCCCGCTGCCCCCGCTCGACGGCTACACCCTGCTCGGGCACGCGCTGCGCGTGACCCGGCTGGCGCCGGCCAGCTCGCTGTACCTGCGGCTGCGGCTGCGCGACCGGGCCGCCGCGGCCGCGTACCCGGGGCGGGCCCGGCGGCTCTACCTGGCCTACGGGCTGGGTTCGGCCGCCCTGGTGCTGCTGCTCGCCGGGGCGGCGGTGACCGGCCTGGTCCTCGCCGTGCAGCCCCCGTGAAACGTCCCGACCGTCCTCCGCCGAACCGACCTCCCACCCGTCTTCGATCCGAGGGAACCGCACCGCCCATGACGACCGACCGCACCCCACCGCCCGACTCCCCCGACCGCGACGCCGACCCCGACGTCGCCGTCTCCGTCCAGCAGGTACGCAAGCGCTACGGCGACCGCCAGGCCGTGGACGGGATCTCCCTCGACGTGCGCCGCGGCGAGTTCTTCGGCCTGCTCGGCCCCAACGGCGCGGGCAAGACCACCCTCATCGAGATCGTGGAGGGCCTGCGCCGGGCGGACTCCGGCACCGTACGGGTCCTCGGCCGCAGCCCCTGGCCCCGCGACACGGCCCTGCTGCCCCGGATCGGCGTCCAGACGCAGGCCTCCGCCTTCTTCGTCCGCCAGACGGCTCGCGAGCACCTCGCCACCGTCGCCGGCCTGTACCGCAAGGACGCGGCGGCCGCGGACCGGACCCTGGCCACGGTCGGGCTGACCGAACAGCGCGACGTCCTCGTCGAGAACCTCTCCGGCGGCCAGCGCCAGCGCCTGGCGATCGCCTCGGCGCTGGTCCACGACCCGGAACTGATCTTCCTCGACGAGCCCACCGCCGCCCTCGACCCGCAGGCCCGCCGCGACCTGTGGGAGGTGCTGCGCACCCTCAAGAGCGAGGGCCGCACCATCGTCTACACCACCCATCACCTGGACGAGGCCGAGGCCCTGTGCGACCGGGTGGCCATCCTCGTCGGCGGCCGGGTCGCCGCCCTCGACTCCCCGCACCGGCTGGTCGCCGCCGCCGGGGCACCGGCGCGGCTGCTGGTCCCGGCCGGGCGGCTCGGCCTGGCGCAGGCCGCCGCCCTCGAAGGGGTGGACCGGGTCAGCGAGCAGGGCGGTTCGCTGGTCCTGGAGACCTCGGCGCCCGGCCGGGTGCTCCAGGCCGTCGACGCGCTGACCGGGCTGGACGGGGTGATGACCCGGACGGCCACCCTGGAGGACGTCTACCTGGAGCTGACCGGCCACTCCGGCCACCACCCCGGCGCCGCAGGCCCCGCAGACCCCGCAGACCCCGCCGGGCAGTCCGGCGCCCCCGCACACACCTCGGAGTTCCCGGCATGAGCGCGTACACGGCACTGACGGCCGCCGGCTACCGGGCCCAGGTCCGCGACAAGGCCACCCTCTTCTTCACGTTCGCCTTCCCCCTCCTCTTCCTCGTGGTCTTCGGCCTGATCTTCAGCGGCCAGGACGTGGAGCAGAGCGGCCGCCCGTACATCTCGTACATCGCGCCCGGCGTGATGTCCTGGGGCGTGGCCAACGCCGCCGTGTTCGGGATCGCCTTCACCCTGATGCAGTGGCGGCGCGACGACCTGCTGCGGCTGATCCGGCTCACCCCGACCCCGCTGACCACCGTGCTCGCCTCGCGCTACGTCCTGGCCCTGGTGATCGGCGTGGTGCAGGCCGCGGTGTTCGTCGCCGTCGCCATGCTGCCCGGGTTCGGGCTCGAACTGGACGGCCGCTGGCCGCTGGTGCTGCCGGCGCTGGTGGCGGGCATCACCGCCTTCATGGCGATCGGGGTGATCGTCGGCACGTACGCCAAGACGCCGGAGGCCGTCGCCGCCATCGCCAACTGCCTGATGGTGCCGATGGCCTTCCTGTCCGGTTCCTTCCTGCCGCTCGACATGATGCCGTCCTGGCTGCGGTCGTTCTCGCGGGTGCTGCCGCTGCGCTACCTCAACGACGCGGCGACCGGGGCGCTCACCGGCTCCGGTTCGCTCGCCGCGATCGGGATCGGGTGCGCGGCGCTGTGCGGGTTCGCCCTGCTGTTCGGCGCGATCGGGCTCAAGACCTTCCGCTGGAGCAACCAGTCATGACCACGACGAGCGCGCCGCAGGCCGTACGGGCCCTACGGGCCGAGGCCCCTGACGGCACCCCGATGGAGACGGCCCGCCGGGATCTGGAGCGGGAACTGCGCCGGTCGGGCGAGGGGCCGCGCGTGGTGACCCTGGGCGTGCACGACGCGCTCGGGCCGCGCGCCGCCGACCCGTTCGCCCCCGTACGGGCGGCCGCCACCGTCCACCTCACGGCGCGGGCCGTGCTGCTGGGCCCCTGGGGCGGCGACGGCACCGCCCCCGCCTGCGGGCAGTGCCTGGCCATGCGCTGGCAGCGGCTGCGCAGCCGCAGCGAACGCGACGCGCTGGAGACCGGGACCCGGCCGCCCACCGCCGTCGCCGCCGGCTGGCCCCGGCTGTCCCCGTACGCGCGGGACGCGGTGGCCGCCCTGCACTCCGCCCTCGCCTCGGGCTCGGCCACCGCGCCCGGGGCGGCGGCTGCCGACCGGGCGCTGCCGCAGGTGACCCGGCTGGACCTGGAGAGCCTCCAGGTGCGGACGTACCCGCTGGCCGCCGACCCGCTCTGCCCGGACTGCGGGCCGGGCGGCACCGATCTGCCCCGGCCCTTCGTCCCCGTCTCGCGGCCCAAGCCGGAGCCGGGTGCCCAGCGGCTGCGCGCGGCGTCCTCGTACCCGGTGCCGCGTGAGGCGCTGGCCAATCCGGTGACCGGGGTGCTCGGCGGGGGCACCTGGATCAACGTGACCTCGCCGACCACCGCCCCCGTCGCGGGCAGCGTCTTCATGCGCGGCTACGCGGGCCTCACGGACGTCACCTGGAGCGGGCAGGCCAACAGCTTCTCGGCCAGCCGCGACCTCGCCTTCCTGGAGGGGCTGGAACGGTACGCGGGCACGCACCGCCGCACCGGCACCTCGGTGCTCACCGCCTCGTACGCGGAGCTGGGCGGGCGGGCGCTGGACCCGGCGCGGTGCGGTCTGTACCCGGACGCGACCTACCGGGACGACCCGATGGTGTCGCCCTTCGACCCGGAGCGGCCGATCCCCTGGGTGTACGGGCATTCGCTGCGCGACGACCGTCCGGTGCTGGTCCCGCACCGGCTCGCCTACTACAGCGCGGGCCTGGCGGCGGACAACTTCGTCTTCGAGTGCTCCAACGGCTGCGCGATCGGGAGCTGTCTGGAGGAGGCGCTGCTCGGGGCGCTGCTCGAACTGATCGAGCGGGACGCGTTCCTGCTCGCCTGGTACGGGGGCCAGCGGCTGACGGAGATCGACCTGGACTCCGTACCGGGCCCGGCGGTCCGCACGATGGTCGACCGGGCGGCCCTCCAGGGCTACGACGTGCACGCCTTCGACAACCGCATCGACCTGGCGGTCCCCGTGGTCACCGGGCTGGCGGTACGGCGCGACGGCGGTCCGGGGCTGTACTCCTTCGGCGCGGGCGCGGCCCTCGACCCGGCGGCGGCGGTGGAGTCGGCGCTGTCGGAGGTGCTGACGTACATCCCGCACCTGCCCCGGCAGGTCGCCGAGCGGCAGGGTGAACTGGAGGCGATGACGCGGGACTTCGGGCGGGTCGAGCACCTGAAGGACCACGCCCAGCTGTACGGCCTGCCCGCGATGGCCCCGTACGTACGGACCTACCGGGAGCCCCTGTCCGTACGCCCGATGGCGGAGCTGTACCGGTCCTGGGAGGCGGGGGTGCGGCCGTCGACCGGTGATCTGCGCGACGATCTGCTGTTCTGCGTCGGGGAGTTGACGCGGGCGGGGCACGATGTGATCGTCGTCGACCAGAGCACGCCGGAGCAGCTGCGCATGGGGCTGCGGACGGTGTGCGCGATCGTGCCGGGGCTGCTGCCGATCGACTTCGGCTGGTCCCGGCAGCGGGCCCCGTACCTGCCCCGGCTGCGGACGGCCGCGCACCGGGCGGGACTTCGGGACGCGCCGCTGACGGACGCGGAGATCCGGCTGGTGCCGCACCCCTTCCCCTGAGCGGTGCGCCGAGCACCGGACGCGCCGGATGCCCCGGACCCCTGCGAAGGGGTCCGGGGCATCCCTGTGCGGCGCTGGGGTGTCAGGCGCTGCAGGAGGTGGTGCTGGTGGTCGAGGAACAGGTCGAGGTGGAGCTGCAGCTTGTGGAACCGGCGAGCACGACCTCGCTGGCGTCCGAGTAGTCGGAGATCTCGAAGGTCTCCGACTCCAGTTCCAGGATCTCGTCGGCGAGCGAGGCGAGCGGGGACTTCTCCATGGGGGGCTCCTTCAGTCGGTGCGGTCACTGCGCACCTCAAGGAGAACCCCCCGCGCCGTCATCTGACCCGCTCTCCCCCTGACACCCCGCTGACAGGAAGTGTCAGCGCCCTGAGACGTCCGGTTCCGGCCGGTGGCCGAGCATGGCCGTCATGACCGTCTCCGCCACGCCCGCCACGCCCGCCGGACTCCCCGCGCTCCTGCGGCCCCTGACGGCCTTCTACCTGGACCTGCACCGCCACCCCGAGCTGTCGGGCGGGGAGCGGCGGACGGCGGACCGGTTCGCGGGCTGGCTGGAGTCCGCCGGGTACGCGACCACGCGCGGGATCGGCGGGCACGGTGTGGCCGGGGTGCTGCGCCGGGGCGCGGGCCCGACGGTGATGCTGCGCGCCGAGCTGGACGCCCTGCCGGTACGGGAGACCACCGGCCTGCCCTACGCCAGCGAGGGCCCGGCGGCGCACGCCTGCGGGCACGACCTGCACCTGGCGGCGGCAGCCGGGGCCGCGTCCCTGCTGGCCGGGCCGGGCGCGCCGGACTGGCGGGGCACGCTCGTGGTGGTGGGGCAGCCCGCCGAGGAGACCTTGGAGGGGGCGCGGGCCATGCTGGCCGACGGCCTGTACGAGCGGACCGGGCGCCCGGACGTGGTCCTCGCGCAGCACTGCGCGCCGCTGCCGGCCGGGATGGTCGCGCACGGGTACGGGCCGATGACCGCCGGGAGCGTCACCTTCCGGGTCGTCGTGCACGGGCGCGGCGGGCACGCGGGGGCCCCGCAGCTGACGGTGGACCCGGTGGTGGCGGCCGCCCACGTGGTGACACGGCTCCAGACGGTGGTGTCGCGGGAGGCGGCGCCGTCGGAGCTGGTGGCGGTGACCGTGGGCTCGTTCCGGGCGGGCGAGCGGGCGAACGTCGTACCCGACCGGGCCGAGCTGGGGATCACCGTACGGGCCGCCGGTGAGGCGGCGCTGGCACGGGCGGCGGAGGCCGTCGAGCGGATCGTACGGGCCGAGTGCGCCGCGTCGGGCTGTCCGAGGGAGCCGGAGATCGTCCGGGAGAGCTCCTCCCCCGTCACCCACCCGGATCCGGCGACGACGGCGACGGTGCGGGAGGCCCATACGGCACGGCTGGGCGCGGAGCGGGTGGCGATGTGGCCGCCGTCCCTGGCCACCGAGGACTTCGGGCTGTTCGGTGACGCGGGCCGGTCCGTGCACGGCGCCGAGGGGGTGCGGCTGGCCTACTGGATGCTGGGGGCGATCGGGCCGGCGGCCTGGGCCGCGGCGCCCGGGGAGGGCGCGGCGGCGAAGCTCGCGGCCCTCCCCGCCAACCACGCCCCGGACTTCGCCCCCGACGTGCGTACGGCGCTGCCCGCCGGGGTGACCGCGCTGGCGGAAGCGGCCCTGGCCTGCCTGGACCGGCGCCGCTGAGCGCGGCCGCGGTTTCCCGGTGGGGCTTCCCGGTGGGGGTCAGAAGGGCCGGGTCGGCAGGTACTTGCCGTCGAGGGTGATGACGGCCCGCTCGCCGCCGTCGGGGTCGGCGACCTTCTTGACGTCCAGCTTGAAGTTGATGGCGCTGATGATGCCGTCGCCGAACTGCTCGTGCACCAGGGCCTTGAGGGTGGTGCCGTAGACCTGGAGCATCTCGTGGAAGCGGTAGATCGTCGGGTCCGTGGGGACGGAGCCGGGGATGGAGCCCCGGGTGGGGATGGTCTGGAGCCACATCGCGGCGTCCTCGTCCAGCTCCAGGAGCGTGGCGACGGCCTTCGCGGCGGCCTCGGGCAGCGGGTGCTGGCCGAGTACGGCGGCGGTGACGAAGGCGACGGACAGGCCGGTGGTGTCGGCGATCTCCTGCCAGGTGAGGTCCTTGCGGATCTTGGACTCGACCGCGGCGGCGGCGAGCTGCTCACGGACGGCGGGGGCGAACTGGGCGTGTGCCATGGGGAAGGGTTCCTCTCGAAAGGGGTGGTGCGGGTGGTTTCTCTTTTTTTGGGGGGAGGTTCAGGCGGCGAGCGTGACGCGGCTGCCCGCGGGGGCCAGCTGTTCGACGGCGCCGGTGGGGATGTCGTAGACCCAGCCGTGCAGGGTCACGGTCCGCCCGGCGAGGGCCCGGGCCACCGAGGGGTGCGTGGCGAGGTTGGCGAGCTGGGCGCGTACGTTCTCCCGTACCAGGGCGTCCAGGCCGGCGCCGGCCCCCGCGGTACGGGCCAGGGAGGCGTCCGCGTGGCGCAGCCAGCCGGCGACGGCGGGCGCGGCGCTGAGGTCGTGCCGCTCGGCGAGGGCGGTCATGGCCCCGCAGGCGGAGTGCCCGCAGACCACGATGTCGGTGACGCCGAGGACGGCGACCGCGTACTCGATGCTGGCGGCGACCCCGTCCGGGCCGGGCGTGTGGGCGGGGACGAGGTTTCCGGCGGTCCGGATGACGAACAGCTCGCCCGGCTCGCTCTGGGTGATGAGCTCCGGCACCACGCGGGCGTCGGAGCAGCCGATGAACAGTGCGGTCGGGCGGTGGGTCGAGGCCAGCTCGGCGAAGAGTTCCTCCTTGGCGGGGAACACCTCGCGCCGGAACCGCTCGAGGCCCTCGGTGAGATCGTGCACGGTCACTCCCGTTCTCTGGGATCCACCCCGTGGGGCTGACGTGTTCCACCATGCACGACCTGCACCTATAGCGTCCAAGACGTGCTGTCGATGAATTTCATCGATGGCATCTATAGTCGGTGCCATGGCCATGGAACTGCGTCATCTGCGCTACCTGCTCGCGGTCGCCGAGCAGCACAGCTTCACGCGCGCGGCGGAGGAGCTGCACATCTCCCAGCCCACCCTGTCCCAGCAGATCAAGCAGCTGGAGCGGATGGTCGGCGTGCCGCTGCTGGACCGCGGCGGCCGCTCGGTGCGCCTCACCGACGCCGGGGAGGCCTACGCCCACCACGCCCGGCGGGCGCTGCGGGACCTGGAGGCGGCCGAGCGGGCCGTCCACGACGTCGCCGACCTCTCCCGCGGCCATCTGCGCCTCGCCCTCACGCCCACCTTCACCGCGTACCTCCTCGGCCCCCTGCTCGCCGCCTTCCATGAGGCCCGTCCCGGCATCGGCGTCCAGGTGCGGGAGGCCCCGCAGGACCGCATCGAATCGGGGCTGCTGGCCGACGAGTTCGACCTCGGCATCGCCTTCCACGGACCGCACCTGCCGGGGATCGCCGCGACCCCGCTGTTCACCGAGCTCCTGACCCTGGTGGTCTCCTGCGCCCCCGGCCCGCCCGCCGCCGGGGCCGCGCTACCCGTGACGGAGCTGGCGGACCGCCGACTCGCCCTGCTCAGCGGGGACTTCGCCACCCGCGTGCACGTGGACGCGCATCTCGCGGCGCACGGGGTGCGCCCGCGCATCTCGGTCGAGGCCAATTCGGTCCAGGCCCTCACCGAGCTCGTCCGGCGCACCGGCCTGGCCACGGTCCTGCCCGAGGCCGTCACCGAAGAGCAGCCCGGACTGGCCCCGGTCCCCCTGGACCCGCCCCTGCCCCCGCGCACGGTCACCCTGCTGCGCCGCGACGGCGCGTACGAGAGCGCCGCCGCCCGCGCCTTCGCCGCCCTGGCCCACGAGTTGACCCGTACGCGCGGCTACGCCCCGCCGGTGCGACCCGCCGTCAGGTGATGCCGTAGCGCGGACCGACGAGGGCCCACCGGGCCGCGCCCCCGCGGATCGTCCGCCGGGCGCATCCCTTGCGCCCCCCATGGGACAGCGCCACTATCTCAACACGGCTGATCGGTACGAGAGAAGGAACAGCATGGTCCAGCACGGCACCACTCCACCCCCCGGCACACCCCGGCGGCGTACCGCCAACACCGTCGCGGCGGTCGTCCTCCTGGCGGTACTCGGCCTGTGCGTCGCGCTCGCGGTGGTCTTCGACGACAAGGGCTCCTCGTCGTCGGACTCCAAGGGCGGCGGGAAGAGCGGTTCGTGGCAGACCGGCGACTGCGGCGGCCCCGACCCCAAGGCCGCCCCGGACGGCTACCGCGCGCTCGACTGCTCGGACTCCGCCGCCACCTTCAAGGCCCTGGAGGTCACCTCGGCCGGGATCCTCCCCGGCTCGATCCAGTGCCCGGCGGGGACGGACGTGATGATCCGGGTCTCGGTGTCCTACGGCTCCTCCGGCAAGGACAAGAACAAGGGCGGCGGCATCCCGACCCACACCGTCTGCGGACGCAACCTCTCCGGCGACCACCCCGGCGACGCGGGCGCCGGCGGCGGGCAGCTGGTGAAGGGCGACTGCGTGAGCTCGACGGCCCAGGAGGTGGCCTGCGCGAGCGCGGGCTCGGGCGCCGTCAAGGTCCTGGACCTGGTCAAGGAGAAGGAGCAGTGCCCGTCCGGCACCACCGAGCCGATGGAACTGACCCTGTCGATCGGCCGGCCCTACGACGTGATCTGCGGCGGCTCCGTCTAGGCCGGACAGCTCACCGGCCGGCATCCGACGGCTCGTACCAGAGGCTCGTCATCGGGGAGTGCGCGGTCCAGCCCAGCGAGGCGTAGAGCGCCCGGCCCTCGGGCGTTCCGACCAGGACGCCCGTCCGTGCGCCGGCCTCGTACGCGGTGCTCTGCAGCGTGCGCATCACCAGGCCGCCGAGGCCCTTGCGCCGGTGCTCGGCGGCGGTCTCGACCTGGTCGACCACGACATGGGCGCCCGCCCGGGCGATCTGTCCGCGGGCTGCGAAGTGCCCGGCGGGCGTGCGGACCAGCACCCGGCTGACGCCGCCCCGGGTCCAGCTGGTGAGCGTGTAACCGGCCGGCACCCCGGTGCGCTCCGGCGCCAGGTGGCAGGTCATCAGGAAGCCGGGACTGTCGAGCCGCCAGCCCGGCCCGACCCAGGGCAGGACCGCCTGCTCCTCGGCGAACAGCTTGAGCCACGTCCCGGGCGCGCTCGTCCCGGCGACGATCTTGCGCACGTCGCCCTCGGTGGGCTCCGGCAGCACGTGCCGGGAGACGTGCCGGGGCTGCCCGACGTCGATCGTCCATCCCCACGGCTCGTCGATCGGGTCCGAGCTGCCCCGGGAGACCGCCCAGCCGTCGATCCACATCCGCACGAGCTCACTGGTCCTGGTGTCCCTGGTGTCCGGCATCGCCGCCCGCCCCCCTGAATAGTAATAGGTCATACCGCTGAATGGACCTTACGTGACGGGCGTAGGATTTGGCCATAGGAGCAGGTCGCCCGACCGAGTCGAGCGCTGCACGAACGAGATCGAGGAGTGGTCCCCGGTGCCCCTGAACCACCTGGACGTCGGGCGGGCCGTAGCCGAGATGCTGCGGGTGCTCGGACCGCACGACGCGCAGGACTGGTCGGTGCCGGCGGGCTCGCTGGAGTGGAGCTGCCGGACCACCGCGGCCCACGTCGCGCACGACCTGCTGGCCTACGCCGGGCAGCTGGCGGGCCGCCCGGCCGACGCCTACCTGCCCTTCGACCTGACCGTCCGCGCGGACGCCTCCCCGCGGGAGGTGCTCCAGGTGGTCGCCGCCTGCGGCGGGCTGCTCGGCGCCGCGCTGGCCGTCGCGGGTCCGGACGTACGGGCCTGGCACTGGGGGCCGACCGACCCGGGCGGCTTCGCGGCGATGGGCGTCGCCGAGGTCCTCCTGCACACCCACGACATCACGCGGGGGCTGGGGGTGGAGTGGCTGCCGCCGGGGGACCTGTGCGCCGCCGTGCTGCGCCGGCTCTTCCCCGACGCCCCGGCCGGCGACCCGGCCGGGGTCCTCCTGTGGTGCACGGGCCGGGGTGAGCTGGCCGGCCGGGCCCGCCGCACCTCCTGGACGTGGCAGGCCGCCCTCCCCGGCTGACCGGGTCCCGGCCCCGGCCGGGCGAGCGAGCGCAAAGCGCGGGCAAAGCCGGCGGGCGGGGCGGGCCGGGGCGGCTCACGATGGAAGGACACCGACAGGAGTGAGCCGATGGACGTCCGACGGTACGAGCTGGCGTTCCCCGACAGTGCCGGGACCGGCCAGGACATCGTGATCGTGGACCGTACCGAGTCCCGCGGGCCCGGCGGCCACCCCGTCTACGCCGACGCCACGGGCATCGTCCGGGCCGAGATCAGCGACCGGGGCGAGGTGCGCATGCTCCCCTCGGGCGGCCACCAGGTCCCGGCCCACCCCCTGACGGCCCGCCCCCTCCCGCCCTGACCCTCGGGTGCCCGGCGCGGCCTCGGAAACCGTGCCGTCCTCGCCCGTCACGTACACGGCGGCGCCGCCGACGGCGGGGGTGGTGCGGATGTCCGCTCCCACGCTCCGGCGCCACAGCTGGGTGCCGGTACCGGCTCGCAGGGCGTAGAGGTTGCCTCCGTCGCTGCCCAGGTAGACGGTCCCGCCGACGACGGCGGGTGAGCCCGCGACCGGGCCGGCGGCCTCGAAGCGCCAGCGTTCGCTTCCCGTGTCCACGTCCAGCGCGTGCAGCCGACTCGAGGCGTCGGCGTAGAGGAACAGGTCCCCGTCGGCGGCCGGGGCGGCGGTCGGCGGTTCCAGGAGGGTGGCGGCCAGCACGATGGCGCCCGTCGCCACCTCGATCCGGTACATGTCCTTGTCTCCGCTGACGACATGGACGAACCCCTTGGTGACGGCGGGGGTGAGGCGGATCGGCCTGTCCGTCTCCTTGGACCACTTCAGCGTGCCGTCCGCCGGGTCCAGCGCGTACAGCTTGCCGTCCTCGCTGCCCGCGAGGAGCAGGCCGCCCTGGACCTTCGGCGAGGAGGCGATGTCGCCGCCGGTCTTGAACTGCCAGCGGTCCTCGCCCGTCCTGGCGTCCAGGGCGTACACGTGGTCGTCGACGCTGGTCGCGAACACCAGGCCGCCGTGGACGGCGGGCGCGCCGCGGACCGCTCCCCGGCCCGTCCGGTGCGACCAGGTCACGGACCCCTTCGCGGCATCCACCGCGTACACCTGGCCGTCCAGGCTGCCGACGTACACCGTGCCGTCGGCGAAGGCGGGCGCGCCGGGGTCCGCCCCGAGGTCGCGGGCCAGCCTGCCCACCTGCGGTCCCGCCGGCTGCGAGCCCGCCGCCCTCGGGCTGCCACCGCGGTCCGACGGTATCCAGCGGACCACGGCCACGGTGGCCGCGAGGAGCACGGCGACGGCGACCGCCAGCGGCAGGGGGCGCCGGTACCAGGAGCCCGGCCGGGCGGGCGTCCCGGCCGGCAGCGCTCCCGCCCGCGGCGGCGTACACCCGGCTGATGGGCCCGTCGCGTCCGGGGCCGGGCGGGTGCGCGGTCAACGGGCGTACGGCTGCCCGTGCTTCAGCTCGTAGGAGGCCCGCTGCCGCCACCTGGTCCCGTCGTGGACCATGAGGTCGACCGAGGTGACGCGGGCGGTCAGGGGGAGGTGGGCGGCGACGTCGGACTCGATCTCCGCGAGGAGGCTCCCGTCCTCGGACTGGGCCACCGTCAGGTGGGGCACGACGTCCTCGAACATCCCTCCGTACGGCGGGGTCTGCGGCCAGCGCGCGAAGACAGCGGCGGTGAGCTCGCGCAGGCGGGTGTCGGGTTCCGGGGCCAGGTGGAGCACCCCCGGGAAGCGGCCGCAGTGCGTGAAGCGGAGGTCGAAGGCCGGCCGGGCGCCCAGCACCTCGGCGAGGGCCGCGTGAACCTCCGGGTCCAGCAGCTCCTCGTCGAGGAACGGGAACAGGACGGTGACGTGCGCCGGGACCCCGGCACGGGCCGAGGGGTCGTAGCGCTCGCGCCAGGCCCGTACGGCCGGTTCGGCCTCCGGGATGCGGACGACGAGGCCCGTGCGGCCCGCGCGGGGTGTGCCGGGGGCTGCCTGTGCCATGTGGGGGGTGTCAGGAGGTCTGGGCGCGGGCGGCGGCCTGGCGTTGGCGCTTGCTGAGGGCGGCCATCGAGAGGTCCTCGGCCGTGGAGCGCAGCCGCTTGAAGCCGTAGCCGTGCTCCGTCAGCCAGCTCTCGGCGGCGAGTTCGGCGCGGGCCGTCGCCTCCAGGATGTCCTCCTCGGCCTCCCCGGAGTCGAGGTAGCGGAACGCGAAGGAGTTCCGGCCGCCGAGTTCGTAGGTGAGGTTGCCTTCGGTGGTGAAGGTCGCCCGCAGCATGTCGTGCTCCGGAGCTGCGGCCTCGAGTCCGGCGCGCTGTTCGGGGGTGAGGGCGTCGAAGAAGCCTCGGACGGTGACACGGAAGGTGCGGGTGCTCATCCCCGCACCGTAGGTCAGGTTCCGTGCGGTGCGCACCGGGATTTCCGGGCACGCGGGCCCCGGCGGGCGGCGGGAACCCGGCCGGGTTCCCGCCGCGAGTCCGGGCTCACGGCCCCGGCCGTCGCCCGGTGGCCTCCAGGGGGTCGAGGGCGCGACGGCGGCGGCTGATGGAGTCGGGGTCCCAGCCGGGGCGGGGGACGGATGCCAGCAGCAGCCGGGTGTAGGGGTGGCCGGGGTCCGTCAGGAGTTCCCCGACGGGGCGGTGTTCCATGGTGCGGCCCCGGTACATGACGAGGGCCTCGTCGCAGACGTAGCGGACCACCGCCAGGTCGTGGCTGACGAAGACCAGGCCGATGCCGGTGTCGCGCCGGATGTCGCACAGCAGGTTGAGGACCTGCGCCTGTACCGACACGTCGAGGGCGGACACGGCCTCGTCGAGGACGAGGACGGCCGGCTCCACGGCCAGCGCCCGGGCGATCGCGGCGCGCTGGCGCTGGCCGCCGGAGAGGTGGCGGGGCAGGGCGGCCGCCTCGCGGGCGCCGAGGCCGACCTGGGCGAGGAGTTCCCGGACCCGGTCGGCGCGGGCCGCCGGATCCTTCAGGCTGTGCAGGCGCAGCACCCCGTCGACGGTCGCGCCGATGCTGACGCGGGAGTCGAGGGAGAGGTAGGGGTCCTGAAAGACCATCTGGACGGCCTTGGCCCGGGCCAGCCGGGCCGTCCGGCCCCGGACGGACGCGGCCAGGGGGCTGCCCTGGACGAGGATCCGTCCGGCGTCGGGGCGCTCCAGGCCGATCAGCATCCGGGCGGTGGTGGTCTTCCCGGAGCCGGACTCCCCGACGATGCCGAGGGCGCCGCCGGGCGGCAGGGAGAAGGTCAGGCCGTCGACGGCGACGACCTCCGCCCCGCCGGTGCGGTACGTCTTGCGCAGACCGCTCACTTCGAGGAGCGGGGGCTTCTGGGTCACCTGGCCTCCTGGTGCGGGGTGAGGGCGGCTTCGCCGGCCCGGTGGCAGGCCACCCGGGCGGGGCCGTGCTCCCGCAGCGGCGGCGGACTCTGGTCGCATCGGCCCGGTTCGGCGAAGCGGCAGCGCGGGGCGAAGGCGCAGCCGGGGGCGGATTCGAGGAGGCCCATCGGGGCGCCGGGGATGGGGACGAGGCGCTCGGTGGGGCTGCCGTTCAGGGGCGGCGAGGAGCCGAGCAGGCCGGCGGTGTAGGGGTGCCGGGGTGCGGTGAACAGGGTGTCGACGGAGGCGGTCTCGACGATCCGGCCCGCGTACATCACGTAGATGCGGTCGCTGACGGAGGCGGCGAGTTCGATGTCGTGGGTGATGAGGAGCAGGCCGAGGCCGCGTTCGCGGCGCAGCCGGCCGAGGACGGCGAGGATCTCGGCCTGGGTGCTGACGTCGAGGGCGGTGGTGGGTTCGTCGCACAGCAGGAGGCGGGGTTCGGCGGTGAGCGCGGCCGCGATGACCACGCGCTGGAGCATTCCGCCGGACAGCTCGTGCGGGTACTGGTCCAGGTGCCGGACGGGGTCGGGGAGGCCGACGGCGGTGAGGAGTTCGGCCGCCCGGGTGCGGGCGCGGTCCTTGGACCAGCCGTGGACCAGGCGCAGGGACTCGGTGAGGAAGTCCCCGACGCGGCGTACGGGGTTGATGGCGGCGCGGGGGTCCTGGTAGATCATCGCCGCCTTGGCCGTGCGGACCTCGCGCAGTGCGGCCTGGTCGGCGCCCGCCAGGTCGGTGCCGTCGACGCTGACCCGGCCGGAGATCCGGGCGCCTTCGGGGAACAGGCCGAGTGCGGCACGGGCGGTGACCGATTTGCCGGAGCCGGATTCCCCGACGAGGGCGACGACCTCGCCGGCGCCGACGGTGAGACTGATCCCGTCGAGGACGGGGCGGGCCGTGCCGGGCAGGGTGATGCGGAGGTCTTCGTACTGGAGCAGTGTCATCGGGGGTCCCTCCCCGCGAGCCGGTCGCCGAGGTTCTCCCCGACGATGTTGAAGGCGACGACCACGAGGACCACGGCGACGGCCGGGACGATCGCGGACAGGGGCCGGCCCTGGAGGACGGCGGTCTGACCTTGGTTGATCATGGCGCCCCAGTCGGGTGTGGGCGGCTGGACGCCCAGGCCGAGGAAGGACAGGGCGGCGAGGTCGAGGAGGGCGTAGCCGAAGTTGACGGTGGACTGGGCGAGCAGGGTCGGGGCGATGTTGGGCAGGACGGCGCGTACGGTGACGAAGAACGCGGAGTGCCCCTGCACCCGGTAGGCGGCGACGTAGGGCCGGGCCTTCTCCTGGAGGGTGAGGCCGCGGACGAGCCGTGCGGTGTACGGCATGTAGGCGACGGCCATGGCCAGGACGGGGGCGGTCATCCCCTTGCCGAAGAGGGCGACGGCGAGGATGGCCAGCAGCAGCGCGGGGAAGGCGAAGACCACGTCGAGCACCCGGCCGGCGAGGGCGTCGGCCCAGCCGCCGCGCCAGGCGGTGAAGAGGCCGACGGCGACGCCGAGGACGGTGGAGAACAGCACCACTGCGAGGGGTCCGGTCAGGCTGGTGCGGGTGCCGGTGATCAGCGCGGACAGGGTGTCGTGGCCGCCCTGGTCGGTGCCGAGCCAGTGGTCGGGGCCGGGGCCCAGGAGGCTGTCGCCGAGGTTCCCGAAGGTCGGGTCCTGGGGTGAGATCCAGGGTGCGAGGAGCGCGGCCAGCACGAACAGGAGCAGCACCAGCAGGCAGATCCGCTGGAGGGGGCTGCCTCCGAGGGCCCGGAGCCGGGCGAGGCGGGGACGGCGGCCGGACCGTGCGGCGGGGGCGGCGGGGCCGGGCGCCGGGGCTTCGGCGGGGCTCTGCGCGCGGGGGTCGGTGCGGGCGTTCATCGGGCGCTCCCGTCGGCGGCCGTACGGGGGTCGATCAGGGGCTGGAGGAGGTCGACGAGGGCGTTGACCACGACGAAGGCGGCCACGACGAGCAGCACGATCGCCTGGACGACCTGGAAGTCCAGCTGGTCCACGGCCTGGACGAGCAGGGAGCCGACCCCGGACATGCCGAAGGCGGTCTCGACGATCGCGGTGCTGACGAGCATGCCCGAGACCAGGAGCGCGGAGACGGTGACGATGGGCCCCAGGGCGTTGCGCAGGACGTGGCGCCGGATGACGGTCCGCCGGGGTGTCCCCCGGCTGAGGGCGACCTCGACGTGCTCGCGGCGCAGTTCGTCGAGCATCGCCGAGCGGGTGACGCGGGTGACGAGGGCCATGAAGGTCACCGACAGGGCGATGGCCGGCAGGATCACGTGGTGCAGCCGGTCGAGGAGGCCGTCGCCGTTGCCGATGGTCGGGAACCAGCCGAGGCGGACCCCGAGCAGGGACCGCAGGAGCAGGGCGACGACGAAGGCGGGCGCGGCCGCTCCGACGGTGACCATCAGCATCAGGCTCCGGTCGGTGCGGGTGCCGCGGCGCAGGGCTCCGACGATGCCCGCGCCGACGCCGAAGACGGCGATCAGCACGGCGGCGGTGGAGACGAGGAGCAGGGAGGCGGGCAGCCGGGACCAGATGACGGCGCCGACGTCCTGGTGGAAGAGGTGGGAGCGGCCGAAGTCGCCGTGCAGGACCCCTTCGAGCCAGTGCCAGTACCGGAGGAGGAAGGGCTCGTCGAAGCCGTACTGCCGACGGATCTCGGCGAGCTGTTCGGGGCCGGGGCTGCGGCCCCGGACGAGGAAGGCGGCCGGGTCCCCGGGGGCGAGGTAGAGGGAGGAGAACACCAGGAAGGAGGTGACCAGCAGGGTCGCGGCCATCCCGGCCAGTCTGCGCAGGATCCGGCCGGCCCGGGCGAGCGCGCCCGGGCCCGCGGACTTCTTCGTCATCCCCTGGCTCCGATCTCGGCGGCCCACGGGTAGTAGAGGTAGGCGATCGAGGGCTGGACGCCGGTGATCCGCTTGCTCATGAAGACGCTGACGGGCTGGGTGTACAGGGGCAGCCAGGGCAGTTCGCGCAGGGCGATGCGCTGGGCCTCGGCGTTGGCGGCGGCGTGCCCGGCGGGGTCGTAGGTGTCGATGGCCTTGTCGACTGCGGCGTCGAAGGCGGGGTCGGACCAGCCGCCGTAGTTGCTGAACGCGCCGGTCTGCAGGGAGCCGTACATGTCCAGCGGGTCGGTGATGGAGGTGTACCAGAAGGTCAGGAAGAGGTCGATGCCCTCGCGGGCGGCGGGGTCGGTGAACAGGGCCGTGTACTTCTCGGCGGAGATGCTGTCGATCTCCGGCTTGAGACCGATGGCGGTGGCGGCCTGGGCGACGGCCTGGGTGATGATGGTGGTCTGGGAGTCCAGCGGGCTCGTCGCGATCACGATCTTCTGGCCGTTCACTCCGGCTTCGGCGGCGAGCGCCTTGGCCTTGGCCGGGTCGTACGGGTACTTCGGCAGGTCCTTCAGGAGGGCTTCGCGGCTCTCGGCGGGCGCCTCGCTCCACAGGTTGTCGGTGACGAGCGAGTCGGCGACCTCGCCGGCCCCGCCCGCGCCGGCCTTGACGATGCCCTTGCGGTCGATGGCCATGAGCAGGGCCCGGCGGACACGGGCGTCGCCGAGGGGGCCCTTGAGGTTGGCGACGACCTCGTCGGCGACGGTGGTGTTGCGGCCGAAGTAGAGGGTTCCGGCCTGGCTGGAGCCCAGTTGGGCGTAGGCGTTCGGCGGGACCATCCAGCCGCCGTCGACCTCTCCGCTCTGGAAGGCGTTGACGCGGGTCGTCGGGTCCGCGAGGAAGACGAACTTGACCTCGCCGGACTTGGCCTTGAGCTCGGGGTTCCAGTAGCCGTCGAACCGCTTGAGGGTGAGGGACTGGCCGGAGGTCCAGGAGCCGAAGGAGAAGGGGCCGGTGCAGTTCACCCCGGTCTGCGGGTTGCCGTAGTCCTTGCCGGCCTTGGCGAGGGTGGCGGCGGACTCGACGGTGCCGGGGCCTGCGGCGAGGTACTTGTTGAAGGTGGCGTCCGGCTTCGCCAGGGTGACGGTGACCTCCAGGTCCGCGGTGCGTTCGACGGAGGTCACGTTGCGGAAGGGGTAGGCCCAGACGCTGGCGGTGGCCGGGTCGAGGTTGCGGCGCAGCGAGGCGACGACGTCGTCGGCGGTGAGGGGGGTCCCGTCGTGGAAGCGGACGCCGGGGCGGATCTTGTAGACCCAGGTGGTGGGGGTGGGGTTGGTGTACGAGGCCGCGAGGTTCGGGGAGGTCGTCAGGTCCGGGTTCCAGCGGAGCAGGCTCTCGCAGACGTTGGCGAGGATCTGGTTGGGCGGGTAGTCGAAGGCGTAGGCGTAGTCGATGGTGGCGGGCTCGGCGAAGGTCGACCAGGTGAAGGAGTCGACGTCGCCGGTGGCCGCGGGGGTCCGGTCGGTGGTCCGGAAGGCGGCGGCGGAGTCCTTCTGCGGTTGGGCGGTGCCGCTGCACGCGCTCGTGGCGAGCAGTGCGAGGGCCGCGAGGCCGGCCGCGAGGGCATGCCGTAGGCGCGGGGCCCGGGGGAACCGGGTCGCTCTCGATCGGGCTGTTGGCATCGTCTGCCTCCGTGAGGGGTGAGCTGGGCGGGAGGGGGCGGGGTGCTCCGCGGGTGGTGGGGCGGCGGGTGTCCGGGGGGTACGGCCGTCAGTCCGGGGGGGTACGGCCGTCAGTCGGTCGTGGCGAAGACCAGTTCGCCGTCGACGTAGGTGCGCAGGACCCGGACGTCGGCGATCTGCTCCTGCGGCAGCTCGAAGGGGTCGCGGTCGAGGACGGCCAGGTCGGCGTGCTTGCCGGGCTCGACGGTGCCGGTGACCGCGTCGAGGTGGTTGGCCCAGGCGCTGCCGGCGGTGTAGGCGGTGAGGGCCTGGGCGAGGGTGAGGGCCTGTTCGGGGAAGAAGGGGGCCGCGGGCGGGCGGGGCCCGGAGGGGTCGGGGGTCTCGTCGGGTACCGCGCGGTTGACGGCGACGTGGATGCCCCACAGGGGGTTGGGGCTGCTCACCGACCAGTCGCTGCCGGCCACCAGGCGGGTACCGGCGCGCTGGAGATCACCGAACGGGTACTGGAGGGCGGCGCGTTCGGGGCCGAGGAAGGGGATGGTCAGCTCGTCCATCTGCGGCTCGTGGGCGGCCCACAGGGCCTGGATGTTGGCTGCCGCCCCCACCCGGGCGAAGCGTGCGATGTCGTCCGGGTGGACGATCTGGAGGTGGGCGAGGTGGTGGCGGTTGTCGTTGGCGCCGTTCGCCTCGCGGGCCGCCTCAAGGGCGTCGAGCACCTCGCGGACGGCGCGGTCCCCGAGGGCGTGGAAGTGCAGTTGGAAGCCCGAGGCGTCGAGGAGGCGTACCGCGTCGGTGAGCAGCTTCGGGTCGATGAAGCTGAGCCCGGAGTTGGCGGTGGGGCAGCCGCAGCCGTCGAGGTAGGGCTCCAGCAGGCCGGCCGTGAAGTTCTCGGCGATGCCGTCCTGCATGATCTTGACGCTGGTGGCTTCGAAGCGGCCGGCGCGCCCGGTGCGGCGGCGCTCCTCCAGTTCGGGGATCTGTTCCAGGCCGCGTTCGCGGTCCCACCACAGGGCGCCGACGACGCGGGCCCGCAGGGAGCCTTCGCGGGCGGCCCTCAGGTAGACGCCGAAATTGTCGGGGTTGCCGGGGAAGGCGCCGATCATGGCGTCCTGCCAGCTGGTCACGCCGAGGGAGAAGAGGTGCTCCTGCGCGGCGAGCAGTCCGGCGAGCGCCTCGTCCTCGGTGGCGATGGGGACGTGCCGGGCGACGAGTTCGACGGCCCCCTCCTGGAGGGTGCCGGCCGGGGTGCCGTCGGCCTCGCGCTCGATCCGGCCGTCGACCGGGTCGGGGGTGGTGGCGTCCACCTCGGCGAGGCGCAGGGCGAGGGTGTTGACCCAGGCCCCGTGTCCGTCGCGGTTGGTGAGCAGGACGGGCCGGTCCGGGACGACCGCGTCGAGCATGGCCCGGGTGGGGGTGCCGCCGGGGAAGACGTCCATGGACCAGCCGCCGCCGCGGATCCAGCCCGTGTCGGGGTGTTCCTCGGCGTAGGCGGTGACGACGGCGAGGTAGCCGTCGACGGTGTGCTCGGCACTGAGGTCGCAGCCCAGCATCTGGACGCCGGCGACCACGGGGTGGACGTGGGCGTCCTGGAAGCCGGGGACCAGCAGGCCGCCCGCGAGGTCGACGATCTCGGTGGCGGCGTCCGCGAGTTCGCGTACGGCGCTCTCCTCGGCGACGGCGAGGATGCGCCCTCCCCCGACGGCGACGGCGGCCCGGACGGGGGCCTCGGCCGTCCCCGTGAACACCTTCCCCCCGACGAAGAGGGTGTCGGCCCGCTGTCCGGTCCGCTGCATGTTCTCGGCCATCGACGCTTCCTCCGGCTCGGCGGGCAGACCCGCACGGCGTGTTCGTTGAGGAGGAGTGAACGGGAGCGCAACATTGTTGTCAACGGTGTTGCGCTCACGGTGTTCCACATCGTTACACTGGGCCGCACCATGCCGAAGTCACCCGACACACCCACCCGGTCCAAGCGCGCCGGCAGCCAGCTCACGCCCGACGCGATCATCGAAGCGAGCCTGCGCATCGCGGCGCGCGGCAGCGAGGACGCGTTCACCGTGCGCCGCCTCGGCGAGGAGCTGGGAGCCGATCCGACCGCGATCTACCGGCACTTCCGCGACAAGGACGAGCTCCTGCTGTCGGTGGCCGACCGCACCCTCGGCGAGGTCCTCGACAGCATCCCCGAGGGCCTCGACTGGAAGGACCGGCTGCGCGCCCTCGCCGCCGGCTCGCTGGAGGTGGCGCTCAAGTACCCGGTGGTCGGCTCGACCATGGCCAGCCGCACCACGCGCCGGCCCAACGAGTTCCGCGTCGTCGAGCTCATCCTCGGCGCCGTCCGCGAGGCCGGCCTCGACGGGGCCGAGGCCGCCGTCCACTACCGGATGGTCGGGGACTCCCTCCTCGCCTACGTCGGCCAGCGCGCCGCCTACCTGCTGTTCGCCCCGGACGTCCGGGCGGCCGACGAGGCCTCCTGGAGCCGCGAGTACCGCCTCCTCGACACCGGGGACTTCCCGCACATCACCCACCTGGGCGCCGAGCTCGCCGAGGTCACCGAGGAGGAGATCTTCGAGCTGCGGGTCGAGGCCCTGATCACCGCGATCGAGACCCGGGCCCGCGCCGGGGGTCGTCGATAGCCTGCACCGCATGGACGAACTGAACGGTGTGGAGATCATCGCCTTCGCGGACGGCGAGGCCTTCGAAGGCTGGCTGGCCCGCCACCACGCGCGCCCCGAGGGGGTGTGGGTCAAGCTCGCGAAGAAGGGCTCGGGCATCCCGAGCGTCACCGCCGACGAGCTGGTCGACATCGGGCTCTGCTACGGCTGGATCTCCGGGCAGCGCCGGTCCCACGACGAGCGGCACTACCTCCAGAAGTACGTGCCGCGCCGCCCCAGGAGCCTGTGGTCGCAGGTCAACGTCGAGAAGGTCGCGGAGCTGACGGCGGCGGGGCGGATGCGCGAGCCCGGTCTCGCGGAGGTGCGCAGGGCCCGGGCGGACGGCCGCTGGGACGCGGCGTACGCCTCCCACCGGGCGGCGACGGTACCGGAGGAGCTGGCTGCGGCACTGGCCGCCGACCCGCGTGCCCACCGGGCCTTCGAGGCGCTGGACCGGACCGGGCGCTACCAGCTGCTCCTGCCGCTGCTCCAGGCCCGTACCCCCGAGGCCCGCCGGACCCGTCTCGACAAGGCCCTCGCTGCGCTGCGGGAAGCCGCCGGGGAGGGGGAAGAGGGGTGAAGACGTTTCCATCATGACAGGTCAGGGGCCGTTTTCGTAGGACGGACAGCACAGTTGTGAAACCTTGTCCAGGGGGGTGCCCGGATCCCAGAATCTCCGTCATGAACTCATCCGGACACGTAGATCATGACGCGGTGCTGCGGGCACGGACGACTCTCCTCGGCTCGGGCGAGCTGACCCTCTGCCAGAAGATCGAGGCCTACCGGGTGCTGGCGGACGTGAGCCCCCTGACCTACCGGCCGAAGCTGACGTACGCGCTGGTCCTGCGAGGCTTCGCGGCGGAGTTCCGCGACCGGCCCGACGTACGGCTGGCGCTGTTCGCCGAGGCGGTGGCCGTCGCTCGGGGCATCGGCGCACAGGAACCGAAGGGGACCCAACTGCTGGGCGAGGCCCTGTACTTCTACCAGCGCGAGCTGTTCGACGCCGACCGCCCAGCCGAAGGACAGGCGACGCGCGAGGAGTTGACCGAGGTCGGCTTGCGCGGCTTCGAGCGGGGACAGGAGCCGTACCGGGGGCTGGCCACCGTGCTGGCCGAGGAGGGCCGGCACCGGGAGGCGGCCCTGGTCCTGGAGGAGGCCGCGCGGGAGACCTCGTCCTCCTGGAGCGCCATCGAGCGGGCGGCGGCCCTGGACGCCGCCGGACTGCGGGACCAGGCCCTCGAAGCCTTCGCGGAAGTCGTCGGGACGGGCCGCCGGGCGCTGGCTGACGACGGGACGCCGCTGGCCTCCGTGGCCATGAAGCTGCTCCAGCACTCCCGGATGCTGGACGCCGCGGGCCGCGGTGGTGAGGCCGGCGCCGCCCGGGCGGAGGCCCTCGGCCTGCTCGCGGAACTGGCCCGGAGCGGCGAGCGCCGGGGCTGGGGCAGCTCCGTCCCGCTGTGGGCGGTGCTGTTCGCGCTGTCAGGCCGGGTGCTGGAGCCGGCGGCAGCCCCGGGCGCGCCCGCCCCGGCCTTCGGCACGGAGTCGGGCGCCTGGTCGCGGCACGTACGACGCGCCTACCTCGAGGCGGTACCCGCCCTCGAAGCGAGGGCCGGGAGCCTCGGCCCCGCCGAACGGGTCACCGTCCACCGCCGGCTGACGATCCGCAAGACGCTCCTGCACGGGAGCCACCACCTCCTGCCGCCGCCGGAGCTGCGGCCGCTGTTCGACGAGGGCGTCGCGCTCGCCCGTCGCCTCGGCGACGAACCCGGCCGGGGCGGCGGGAAGCTGGCGACGGCCCTGACGGACCGCTGCCTGTACCTCCTCACCGCCCGGCACTACGCCGAGGCCCACGCGGACCTGCTGGAGGCCGCCGCCCTGCCGGTCGGCTGATCAGCGGCGCAGGCCCGCCAGCTTGTCCGGGTTGATCTGGAAGCGGATGTTGCGCAGCAGTCCGCCCTCCAGGTCGTAGGTGACCGACGCGATCGGGATGTCGCCCGCCAGGGCGAGGAGGCCGAGTTCGCCGTTGATGACGGCGGGGGTCATCCTGACGTCGGTCATCGCGGGCTTCTTGACGATGCCCACCAGCCAGCGGCCGACGTGGTCGGGGCCGTACAGCGGGCGGATCGCGGCGCTGACCTTGCCTCCGCCGTCGGACCAGGCCGTGACGTCGGGGGCCAGCAGCTCCAGGACGGCGTTCAGGTCGCCGCCGGCGCAGGCCTTCATGAAGCGGGCCGTGACCTGTTCCCGCTGCGCGGCGTCGCTGTCGTAGAGCGTCCGGCGGTCCTGTACGTGGCGGCGCGCGCGGTGCGAGATCTGCCGGACCGTCGGCTCCGGCCGGTCCAGGACGTCGGCGATCTCGGCGTGCGAGTAGCCGAACACCTCACGCAGGACGAACACGGCTCGCTCCACGGGCGTGAGGGTCTCCAGGACCACCAGCATCGCGGTCGAGACGCTCTCGGCGAGCTCCTGCTCCTGCGCCGCGTCGGGCGCGGTGAGCAGGGGCTCGGGGAGCCAGGGGCCGACGTACTCCTCCCTGGTGGCGCGGGCGGAGGTGAGGCGGTTCAGGGACAGGTTCGTCACCGTGCGCACGAGGTACGCCTTCGGATGGCGCACCTCGGACCGGTCGGCCTTGTGCCACGTCAGCCAGGCGTCCTGGACGATGTCCTCGGCGTCGGTGACGGAGCCCAGCATCCGGTAGGCGGTGGCGAACAGGAGCCTGCGGTGCTCGTGGAACGGGTCCGTCCCGGTTTCTTTCGTGATCACTGGCCGATTCTGGCTCCCGGGGACCACGACGGGCAAGGCAATCGGCCACGGCGGGGCGGCGGGCCCGCCCCCGCGCCCGGCCGGAAAGCGCCGGCGCAGACGGTCCCGGTGCGGCCCCGGGGCGGCTGCGGTGCGGTGGCCGAGTCCGGCCGGACCGGGCCCGGGTGTCCGCGTGGAGCGGTGCCGGATTCCCTTCCAGCGGCCGGTCCCACCCATGACATCGAGTCAATTGCCTGGATACCGGCTGGAGTTGTGCCCACATGTCGAAAAACCTCCGATGTGCCCCGATCGCCCGGCGGCCTAGCGTGGCGTTCGTTCGCCCGTACCACGGAACGAACCAGCTCAAGCCGTCCCACAACCTCGGGAGTTCTCATGGCAGACATCGACGCGAGCACCACCTTCGAGGCCCACGACCTGGACCTCGGCGGCATCACCGTCACGACGATGCGTGACACGGCGGGCGTCTCGGCCTTCGCGGCCAACACGTCCACCTCCGGCTGCGGCTTCCCCACCGCCTGTTCCTGCGCGTGCAGCACCCAGCCGCCGCAGCCCGGCGTCGCCGGGGTCTGACGCACCCGCGCCCGTTCCGGCGCCCCGCCCGGGGCGCCGGAACGGACCACCCCGCCCCTTCCCCCCTCCCTCCCCTTTCCCTTGCCTCCGAAAGGACCGGGACGCCATGACGCCCCCCGTGCCCGCCGTACGCAGCGCCCCGTACGCGCTGGTGCGCTCGACGGTGCTCAGCCACCCCGCGCAGTCGACCGACGCGGCCGTCTTCCGCGCCGAGCTGGAGCGGCTGACGGAACTGGAGGGCGCCCTGGCCGACCTCGTCCCCCGGCTGACGGACGGCCTGTACGCGAGCCGGGACGGCCATCCCGCGCCGTTCCACCGGGACGTGGTGCTGCCCCTGCGCCGGGCCCTGCACAACGGGCGCGAACCCCGGCCCGCGCTCCTCGACCACCTCGGGGACCTGCCCGACCGGCTGCCGGAGCTCCGTAGCTGGCTGGACCTGCGGCGCCGGCTGCACTGCCAGCGCGCCAGGGTCGCCGGGGCACTGCCCGACGCGCTGGCGGCGGAACGCCAGGCCCTCGCCGTCCAGTGCCGCGAACCCGCGTTCGCGCTCGCCGTCTCCTGTACGAGCGCCGACCTGCTGGCCGCCGTGGAGCGGGCGGGCACCGGGGCGACCGGCCGCCGGACGCGGAAGGAAGAGCCCGGGGTCCTGCGGCACGCCGTGCGCGCGAGTACCCGTACCAGCCCCCTGTCCTGGTTCACGGCCGTCGGCTGGGGTCCGCTGCCCGCCCGGCCCGCCGCCCCGGGAGCGGCGGCGGCGCCGTGGGGCGAGGCGGACCTGCTGCCCGACCCCGGCAGCCGGGTCAGGACCAGCCGGACCCTGGTGGCCGCCCTCTGCGACGCCCTGCTGGCCGATCCGCGCCGGCGGGCCCGGCTCCCGCACCGGATGGCGAGCCCCGCCCGGGCGTCCGGGGAGCGCGCCGTCTTCGCCCGTACGCACACCGTCTCCTCGGTCGGCCGCTTCGTCGTCACCGAGGAGGACGAGGTCGAGGTCGCGGCGAGCGGCCCGCTGGAGCGCGTGGCCGCCCTGTGCCGGACGCCCGCGACACCGGACCGGCTGGCCACCGCGCTGGCCGGGCCCGAGGACCGGGCCGCCGCCCGCGCGTACCTGGAGCAGCTCGCCACGGCGGGGCTGCTCGTCCCCGTCCCGCCCGTCGGCCCGCACGAGCCCGAGCCGCTGGCCCGGCTGGCCGACTGGCTGCGCGCCGGGGCCGACGAGCACCACCCCGAGGACGCGGCGCTGGCCGCCTCGGTCGACGAGATAGCCGACGCCACGGGGAAGTTCGCCTCCGCCGACCCGCGCGAACGGGCGGCGCTGCTCGCGCTGCTGCGCGGGCGCTGGACGGCCCTGCTGAGCGCGGCCGGCCGGCCGCTGCCCGAGGGCGGCCCGGTGCCCGCCCCGCTGGCGGAGGACGTGGTGGCCGCCCGGCCCGTGGCTGCGGAGCGCCTCCTCGGCGGCGAGGACCACGAGGCCCTGCACGAAATCGGCGCCCTGGCCGAGGTGTTCGACTTCGCCCATGTGATGCGACGGGCCCTGCGCGACCGGTTCGTCGCCCGCTACGGCCCGGGCGGCGTCTGCCGTCCCGTCTGGGAGTTCGCCGCCGAGACCCTCGCCGCCTGGGAGGACACCGCCCGGACCGCCTCCCTCACCCCCGGCGACGACCTGACCGCCCTGCCCAGCGGGGCCGCCGAACTCGTCCGGCTGCGGGCCGCGTTCACCGCCGAGGTACTCGCCCGTACCGCCTCCGGCCAGGACCCGGACGCCGATGTGGTGCTGCCGCCGACGCTGGTCGCGGACTTCGGCAGGCGGCTGCCGCACTGGGCGGCGAGGCGTCCGCTGTCGTACGCGCACTTCCTCCAACAGGACGCCCCCAGCGGACTGTTGTGCCTCAACCACGTCTACGGGGGCTGGGGCCGGATCGGGAGCCGCTTCCTGGACCTCCTCGGCCCCGGGGCCGCCGAGACCGTCGCGCGGGAGGTCGACCGCCACCGGGAACCCGGGGCGAGGGCGGCGCAGTTCCGCCCGGTGCGCGGCTTCAACGCCAACCTGCAACCGCTGTTCATGCCGGACGAGATCGTCGCGGAGGAGTTCGGTCCGGAGGAGTCAGGTACTGCGGACACCGGCGACATCGGCGGCGACGGCGGGGCCGGCCGCGACCGCCGGCCGATCGGCGAGGCCGACGTGGAACTCGTCCACGACGAGGCCACCGACCAGGTCCGGCTGCGCCTGCGGGACACCGGCGAGCTGCTGGACGTCTTCTACCCGGGGCTGCTCGTCCCCACCCTCCTCACCACCCGCAGCGCTCCCCTGGTCCACGACCACCCGGAGGGGGTCACCTCCTTCGCCTCACTGGTGCCCCAGCACGTCACCGAGGTCCCGGGCGGGCCGCTGGTGCGCACCCCCCGGCTGCGGTACCGGCACATCGTCCTGCGCCGGCGCCGCTGGCGGCTGGCCGGCGGCACGGTGGCGGCCCTGCGCACCGCGCTGGCCGCCGACGGCGAGGTCCCCTTCGAGGCGGCGGCCCGCTGGCGGGTCCTGCTCGGCGTCCCGGACCAGCTGTTCCTGCACCCGCTCCCGGTCCCCGGCTGGGACGGCACCGGGACGGCCGAGGTGTCGGTGAACGAACCCACGCGCCCCAAGCCGCAGTTCGTGGACCTCGGCAACCCCCTGCACCTGCGCTGCCTCGACAAGTGGCTCTCCCGCCACCCGGACGGCGCGGTGCTGGAGGAGGCCCTGCCCGCACCCGGCGGCCGGCCGCGGCCTGCGCGCGCCGTCGAACTCGTCGTGGAGACCTACCGGCCGGGGAGCAGCTCATGACCACCGCACCCGCCACCACCGCCGCACCCGACGCCCTGGATTCCTTGGGGAGTTGGCGACTGCGTCCCGGTGTCACCGCCAGCGCGCTCGCCCAGGGCCTGCACGTGCGCGGCTGGAGCTCGGCCGTCAGCATGGAGGGCAGCCCGGCGCTGCCCGCGCTGTGGCGGATGGTGGAGGAGGCCCTGCGGGCCGACGGGGCGGCGGACCTCGCCGCCCGCGCCCCGGCGGGCACCCCGCTCCGGGCGGCGCTGTGCACGCTGATCGGCCAACTCCACACGCAGGGAATGCTGGTCGGGGCCTCGACCGCGCCCGCCGACGGCCCGGCCGCCGAGTGGCTGGCCACGGTCGCCGCGCGTCCCGCCGAGGCGGCGGCCGCCCTCGCCGCCACCCGCGTGGAGGTCCGTACGGCGGACCGGGACGACCCCCTGGCCCCTGCGGCTCTACGGGCCCTCGCGCGCGCCGGGGTCACCGCCACCCTGGCCGGGTCCCGCGAGCCGGCCGGGAGCGGGGTGCTGCTCACGGCGGCCCGCCCCGACGGCACCGAGCTGGCGGTCGCAGCCCTGGCCCGCCCCGGCGGTGCGTTCGTCACCCCGGTCGGCAGTCCGGCAGGGGCCGGGGCCGACGCGGCGGCGCTGCGCGCACGGCTCGGGAGAGACGGCCTCGACGGGCCCCGCGCGGCGGAAGCGCCCTCCGGGCCCGCACTGACCGCCCTGGTCGCGGGCGGCGCCGTGCAGCGGCTGCTGTGCGCGGTGGCGGGACTGCCCGACCCGGATTCCGAGGACACGGCGGAGGAAGCCGGGGCGGGGGCCTCGCCGCGGCTGCGCACCGCCCTCGTCGCCGCCGAGGACCCGCCGCACGCCGCCTACCACCCCTGGCTCGGGGGCCCGCCCGCCCCGCAGCCGCCGCCCGGCACGCTCGCCGAGGCGCTGGCCGGGGTGGAGGCGCTGGGCGACGAGCACCTCGGGCCGCTGCCGGCGCCCGGGACGGGGTCGCTGCCCCAGCTGCCGGTGGCGCTGGTGGAGTGCGCGGCGCCGGGCGGCGGGCGGTTGACGGCCGGCGGGGCCCGGGCCGACCTGGCCCGGCTCGACGCCCTGTGCCGCGCGGCGGAGCTGCGGCTCGGCGCGGGCCGCTCCGGCGTGGTGGTGGGGGCCGGGCCCGGCCACGCGCTGGGGCGGGCGCTGCGCCGCGCCGCGCTGGCGCGGCCGCTGCCGGTGGGCGCGGCCGCGCCCTGGAACCCGTACGGCGCCGGGCACGCGCAGGCCCGCCACTGGTGGACCGCCCTGACCGGGCGCCTCGGCGTGCGGGCGGAGCTGACCCTGACCCCGCTCGACACGGCCGAAGCGGCCTTCCGCGCCGAGGTGCGCGGGGGTCGGGACGGGCGGCTGCTCGGGCAGGCGGTGGAGGCCACGGCGGGGGACGCGGCGGCCTTCGCGACGCTGGCCGCACTGGCCCGCGTACAGGCAGGGACCCCAGACCCGACGGACCGTCACTTCACATCGGCAGGCGGGGAGTTGTGTGCACTGGCCGTCGCCGGGATCGCCGCGGCGCCCTGGGAGGACGAGAACTGGTCCGCCGGCTGGTGGGCCCGGGTGGCCGGGCGTGAGGCGGCCCTGCAGGACTCCCTGCGACGGCTGACCGGCCTGTCCGCCCGGCCGTGGGCGCCGGACGGGCCCGACACCCGCGCGGTCCTGACGGCGCTGCGCGCATGCGGGTTCACGGCCCTCGAAACCGGCGCCCCCGCGACCGACGCCCCCGACACGGAAGGAGAGTCACGGTGACCCCCGCGACCGCCACCGGCACCCCCCTCACCGAGGCCCTCGCAGAGCTCGGACTGCCCGTCCTCGACGCCCGGGGCGCGCTCGGCGCCACGGCGGGCCGGGCCGTGGTCGTCCTGGACGACTGGGACCTGGAGACCGCCGCCGCCCTGTCGCGGCACGCGCTCGCCCACCCCGTCACCCTGGTGCCGGTGCGCGCCGACGGCGCTCTCACGGTGGTCGGCCCCGTACTCCGGCCGGGCGCGGTGGGCTGCGTCTCCTGCACGGAGTACCGCCGGCTCGCCACCATCGGGGGCCGTGTCCCCTGGCACAGTCCGGGCCTGCGACTGGCCGGCCGCCCCTCCCCCGCGCTGGCGGACGCCGTGGCCGCGCTGGCGGCCGAGCTGCTGGCGCTGCCCGCTCCCGCCCCGGGCGAGGGCGCGGCCGTACGGATCGTGCACAGCGGCCGGGCCACCTGGTCCGGCCACACCTTCCGGCCGGTCGGCGGCTGTCCGGTGTGCCTGCCGCTGCCCGAGGACGAGGCCGGGGCGGCCCGCCCGGACCGCGCACCGCGTCCACTGCCGGACCCGGCGGTGCTGCGCGGCCCCAACGACCGTACGAGCACGGCCGGTCTGCGGGCGGAACTGTTCGACGAGCGGTTCGGCCCGGTCCACCGGGTGGTGCGCACCGAGGACTCGGCGCTCAGCCTCACGAGCGCGTACGTCACGCTGGGCCGGGACCTGCGCGACGGCGGCTACGGCCGGTCGGCCGACTTCGACAGCAGCGAGCGGGTGGCCCTGTTCGAGGGGGTCGAGCGGCTCTCCGGGATGAGCCCACAGGGCCGCCGCAGCGTACTGCGGTCCTCCTACGCCGAGTTGGGGCCCGGGCGGGCCGTGGACCCGGAGCGGCTCGGGCTGCCCGACCCCGCCCACCACGGCCATCCCGCCTCGCCGACGGTCCCCTACGCCCCGGATCTGGAACTCGACTGGGTGCACGGCTGGTCCCTGACCCGCGACCGGCCGACGGCCGTGCCCGAGCACGTCGCGTACTGGGACCCGAGCCCGGGCAGGCCGCGCGTGGTCTACGAGACCTCCAGCGGCTGCGGTCTGGGCAACAGCCCCGAAGAGGCCGCGCTGTACGGGCTGTTCGAGGTAGCCGAGCGCGACGCGTTCCTGATGGCCTGGTACGCGAGGACCCCGCTGCGCCGGATCGCGCTGCCCGCCGACGACCCCGAAGTGCTGCACCTGGCCGACCGGGCGGCCCTGGCCGGCTACCGGCTCACCCTGCTCGACGCCACGAACGACTTCGGTGTCCCGGCGGTGGTCGCCGTCGCCCACCACGGTGACGTCCGCTCGGCGGCGCCGCAGGTGTTCCTGGCGGCCGGGGCCCATCACGATCCGCGTGCGGCGATCCGTTCGGCCGTGGTGGAGACGGTGACGAACGTCTTCAACGCCGCCCAGCGGCTGCGGGCGGAGCCGGCCGTCCACGACCCGGCCCGGCTGCGCCCGATGCTGGAGCGGCCGGAGCTGGTCGTCTCCCTCGCCGACCACACCGCCCTGTACGCCCTCGCGGAGGCCCGGCCCCGGCTGGACTTCCTGCTGGACGGCGACGACCGCCCGCTGCCCTGGCGCCAGGTGTGGCCCGGTGCGCCGGAGCCCGTCACGGACCTGGCCGCGCTGCTGGACTCGACGGTGCGGCGGCTGGCGGGGGCGGGCCTGGAGGTGGTGGTGGTCGGGCAGGACGAGGCCGGGGTCCGCGAACGCCTCGGGCTGTACACGGCGAAGGCGGTGGTGCCGGGCGCGCTGCCGATGACCTTCGGGCACGTCAACCGCCGCACGCGGGGCCTGTCCCGGCTGCTGGAGGTCCCGTACCGGCTGGGCCGCGCGGCCGGGCCGCTGCGTCACGACGAACTCGCCCTGCACCCGCACCCCTTCCCGTGACAGCCCGCACACCCGGCGATCCCGGGATCCGAGAGCCCGAGGAGCCGACCGTGGCCGCCGTCCCCCGAGAACCCTGGCTGGGCCTGCACTGCTTCCTGCGGGCCACGCCCGAGGACACCGACGCCTTCCTGGTGGAGGACCTGGCCCCGCTGCTGGACGGGCTCGTCGCCGGGCGGGAGGCCGCCGCCTGGTCCTTCGCCCGGCACGAGGAGGGCGGTGCGCACCTGCGCGTGCGGGTGCGCGGTCCGCGGCCGGCCGCGCGGGCCGAACTGGGCCCGGCCCTGCGCCGGCTGGCCGGGGCGCGGCTCGCGCAGGGCGCGGAGGTGCGCGAGGTGCCGTACGCGCCCGGGCCGGGCGGGCCGTTCCCGGTGTCCGTCGCCGAGGGGCTCCGTGCGCTGGCCACCCGGGTCGCGGTGGACTGCGTCGCGGGGGCCTCCCGCGGTGGGCCGAGGCTGGCCGTCGCGGCGGACCTGGCGCACGCGACGGCCTGGGCCCTCGGGCTGGACCGCTACGGGGCGGCGCGCTGGCTGCGCGGGCAGGCCGCCCGCCGGCCCTGGGCGCGGGGTGTCCCGCTGCTGCCCGCGCGGCTGGTGCACGCCCAGGTCAACACGGTCTACGCGGCCCAGCGCGAGGGCCTCGCCAGCCGGGCGGGCGCCCTGCTCAGGGCACTGGCGGACGGCACCGCCGGGGGCCCGGTGGCCCGCTGGGCGGCGGCCGTACGGGCGGCCGAGTCCACGCTGCCGTCCGACGCGCGCGAACCCCGGGCGCAGTGGGCCGCCCTGCTGCACGCGCTGCTGAACGGGCTCGGGGTGGCCCCGGAGGAGGAGCTGGCGGTGTACCGGCTGGCCGCGAAGGCCCTGCTGGACTCCGGGGAGCCGCTCTCCTACTTCCCCGACGGCCATCTGGACGCCGACCGGCAGTACCTGGAGCGGAGCAAGTTCCAGATCGGTCTGGACCGGGACAGCCTCGCCCGTCACGCACCGCCCGAGCGGCTCGCGCAGGCGCCGGAGGTGTCGCTGCCGGGCGGTTCGCTGCCGGAGGTGTCGCTGCGTGCGGCCGTCACCGGCCGGACGAGCACCCGCCGGCTGGGGGGCCCGCTGACGGCCGCCGGGCTGGGCACGCTGCTGTGGGGTGCCCACGCCGCCAGCCACACGACGGGTTCCGACGCCGCCCCGGTCCGGCACCGCCCCTACCCGAGCGCGGGCTCCCTCTACACGGCGGGGCTGCGGCTGTTCGCCCTGGAGGTGGAGGGGCTGGCGCCGGGCACCTACCAGGCGGTACCCGAGCGGCGTTCGCTGCGGCGGGTCGCGGACGCCCCCTCCCTCGACGAGGTCCGGGCGCTCTCCGCGTACCTGACGCTGCCGCGGGAGGACCCCCTCTCCATCGCGGTGGACGGGGTCCCGGCGGTGCTCGGCCTGTTCGTGGACCTCGGCCGGCTCCGGCAGCGCTACGGCCTGCGGGCCCTGCGGCTGGGGCTGCTGGAGGCCGGGCACCTGGCGCAGTCCCTGTTGCTGACCGCGTCCGCGCTGGGCCTGGCCACGACGCCGCTGGGCGGGTTCCGTGACGACCTGGCCCAGGAGCTGTTCGGGCTGGACGACCTCGACCAGCCCCTCCAGTACCTGCTGCCGCTGGGCCGGGCCGTGTGAGCGGGGGTCAGTTCAGGGTGCGCACCCGCTGGTCGTTCAGTTCGTAGCGGGCCGCGACGACGGCCAGTTTCCCGGCGGACACGGCGCGGGCCAGGTCCGGTTCGGCGGCGAGCCGGTCGCGGGTGCGGCGGGCGTGGGCGTCGATGGTGGCGTCGACACGGGCCTCGCCGTGCTGGCCCCGGTCGATCGCTGGGCGTATCTGGTCGGCGAGGTACTGGATGTGCGCGGGCAGCTTCTCCCCGGTCTCGTCGGCGTGGACGGCCGCGCCGACGGCTCCGCAGGACTGGTGGCCGAGGACCAGGACCAGGGGGACGGCCAGTTCCAGCACCCCGTAGGCGATGCTGCCGAGTACGGCCTCGTCCAGTACCTCGCCCGCCGAGCGGACGGTCAGGAGGTCGCCGAGGCCCTGGTCGAAGACGAGTTCCGGGGGGACCCGGGAGTCGACGCAGCCGAGCACGATCGCGAAGGGGTGCTGGGCCTTGGTGAGCCGCAGACGGGTCGACGGCGACTCGTGCGGGTGCTCCTGACGGTACGTCCGCCAGCGGCGGTTTCCGGCCGTCAGCTCGCGCAGGGACTCCTCGGGTGTCCTCGGTCGCGTACCGGTGGCGGGCCCGGGCGGGGCGGCGGAGGCGGGGAAGGCGGATCCGAGGGCGAGGACGGATCCGGCGGCGGCCGTACCGGCCACGGCGGTGCGCAGCAGGCTGCGACGACTGGTCGTAAGCATGCGCGAAAGTAACCAGCTTTACCGTCTCTTGACCAAGACCCCGGGAAGCATTTGGCGGAAACGATTCTTCAACCGGCGCGATCCGGGTGTTACCGGTCCGTCAGGCGGACAACGGCCACCCGTCCTCCGGTACGGACCGCGCAGCTCAGGGGCTCCGTGACCAGGGCGGCGTCGTACGGCGAGAGCTCGACGGGGGCACCCTCCCCGCCCGGGCCGGTCAGGAGCGCCGGCCCGTCGAGCGCGACGAGGAGCAGGGTCTCGTCCGGCCGGACGTCCAGGCCGAGTTCCCCGCGCACGACGGCCGTCCGCGCCCCGGCGCGCTCGCGCCGCCACATCACGTTGAAGTTCACGACGGGCCCGCCCAGCAGCCGGCAGCCGGTCGGCAGGTCCCCGGGGAAGTGGCGGGGTGCGTAGCGCTCGTCGACGCGCCGGTGTTCCTCCCCGACCGTGAGGTCCATGCCCGCGCCCTCGGCGAGGGTGAGCGTCCGGTCGACGCCGGGGAACTCCGAGAAGGGCCCGTCGGCCGCGACCTCGGCGAGGCTGACCCGCCAGGCGAAGTCGGCGGTCCCGGCATCCTCGGGCCGCGCGGCGATCTCGCGGGTCACTCCCCCGCCGTTCTTCCACGGGACCGCCGCGCGGTCGGCCGCACGCAGGATCCGGATGCCGGCGGGGCTGGTCATGGGGTGGTTCCTTCCCTGGGGGTCCGCGCCGCCCGGCGGGCGGTACGGACCCGCGCGGCGCAGCCCGAGCCTACCGACAGGCCCTCCGGCCCGGGCCGCTGCCCGAAGGGCGTCACAGGCCGGCCGGACCCTGACCGGCGTCCGCTCCGGCCTCCCCCGCGGCTCCGTCGGAGTCGAGCGTCAGGGCTCCGGCGCGGGCGGCGGCGAGCGCGATCCGCACGGCCCGGTCGGCGGCGCCCTCGTCGACCGGGTCGGCGCTGACGAGCAACCGGAAGTAGATCGGAGCGGCCATCGCCTTGATGAGCTCGGCCGGATCGGTGCCTGCCGGGAGTTCGCCCCGCTCGACGGCGCGGGCGACCACGGGCTCGGCCCGCCGGAACCGGTCGGCGAACACCCGCCGCCGCGCCTCGGCGATCTCCGGCAGCCGCCCGGCGTCGGAGAACATCGCGGTCTGCACCGCCCTGCCCACCGGCCCCGTCATGCTCTGCACGAGCATCCGCGCGAGCTCCCGCAGGTCGCTCTCGACGGAGCCGGTGTCCGGCATGGGGATGTCGGTGGCGAAGTGCTCGGAGAGCGCGTCGACGACGAGGCTCTCGCGGTCCTTCCAGCGCCGGTAGAGCGTGGTCTTGTGCACCCCGGCCCGCTGGGCCACGCCCTCGACGGTCAGCTCGGCGTACCCCCGGTCCAGCAGCTCGGCGAGGGTGGCGGCACGCACCGCCGCCTGAGCCTTGCGCCCGCGCCCGACGGGGCGGGCGGGTTCGGTGGAACCCGATTCCATTGCAACTCCTAGTTGCGTTAGCGGTACGCGCATGTCAGGATCCAGCATATCGCAACTATAAGTTGCATTCTGGTGGACCTAGGAGAAAGGGAAGGCCATGCCCAGCGCCTCCCGTACATGGACGCTCGACTCCGTCCCCGACCAGTCCGGCCGCCTGGCGGTGGTCACCGGAGCCAACAGCGGCATCGGCCAGGTCACGGCAGAGGTGCTCGCCCGCCGGGGCGCGCATGTCGTACTGGCCTGCCGCAGTCCCCGACGGGGGCAGGAAGCCCTGGACCGGCTGCTCGCCCGGGCACCCGGCGCCCGCGCCGAGCTGCGCCTCCTCGACCTGGGCGATCTGGCCTCCGTACGGGCCTTCGCCGACGGCTGGGACCACGGCCGGCTCGACCTGCTGGTCAACAACGCCGGTGTGGCGATGGTGCCGTTCGCCCGGACCGCCGACGGATTCGAGTCGCAGTTCGGGATCAACCACCTGGGCGCCTTCGCGCTGACCGGGCTGATGCTCCCCCACCTGCTCGCCTCGCCCGATCCACGGGTGGTCGCCGTCAGCAGCGAAGGCCAGCGGTTCGCCCGCTTCGACCTGGACAACCTCAACGCCGAACGCCGCTACCGCACCGTGTTCGCCTACCTGCAGTCCAAGCGCGCCAACCTCTACTTCGCCACCGAGCTCCAACGCCGCGCCGACGCCGCCGGCCTGGGCCTGCGCAGCATGGCGGTGGCCCCCGGACTCACCCGCACCAACGTCCTCACCGGCGGCGCCAACGGCGACCGCGGCCGGCTCCACGGCACGCTGACCCGGCTGCTGCTCCGCATCGCCTTCCGCCCGACCCCCGCGGGCGCCAGGACCTCGCTGTACGCGGCGACCGTCCCGGACCTGCCGGGCGGATCGTACGTCGTGCCCGACGGGCCGCTGCAACTGCGCGGGGAGCCCGTCCTGCGCGACCGGGAGCGCGCCGTGCGTGACACCGTCACCGCCCGCCGACTGTGGGAGCTGTCCGAGGAACTCACCGGCGTCCCCTTCCGGCTGCCCGTCCGGGACCCCCGATCCCCTTGAGGCATACGGCCGTCACGGCCGTTCAGCGCAGGATCCCCGCCTGCCGGGCGGCCCGCAGCCAGGAGGGGAACTCCGACAGGAGCCGGTCGTACAGCTCGGGGTCGGAGATCTGGTCGATGTCGTCGACGGCGAAGAAGCCGACGTTGTCGACGCGGCGCCCCGGCATCGTGTCGAAGCGCTCCAGGACCCCGAAGCCGGCCCGGCCGAGCCCGACGAACTGCCAGAACACCGGCTCCTCGACGGCCTCCCGGAGCTCCCGCTCGATCTCCGCGTTGCGGTAGACCCCGCCGTCGGAGAAGAAGAGGACCAGCGTCGGGACGGGCACCGGGTGGGAGCGTACGAAGTTCCGCACCTCGGCGATGACCTTCTGCTCCTCGTTCTGGAAGCCGACCGCCCGCATGTCGACCTGGCCGGGGAGCAGGCCCTTGGGGGGCTTCTTGCGGCCGAAGACGCTCATCTGCCCGACGCGCACGTGCAGGCGCAGCCACTCCGGGAGGTCGCCGATGACGAGGTCCGGCAGCCGGGCGGGGTTGGTGGCGAAGGTCCAGGCCTGCATCTCGCCGTCGTCGTCGAGCTGCGCGGCGACGGCCGCCATCCGCTCCACGACGCCCGCGACCGTGCCCCGGGAGTAGAGGGCGCTCATGGAGCCGGAGGCGTCGAGGACGAGGACCACGCGGGCGCTCACCCCGCCGGCGCCCTGCTTGCTGAGGCTGACGGCCACCTGCTGCTTGCGCAGGGAGAGCCGGATCCGCATGTCCATGGGGAGTTCGGCCTCCCCCTTGACCAGCCGTACGGCGGGGGCCGGGGCGGGCGCGGCAGGAGCGGGTGCGGCGGGTGCGGGCCAGGACACGGGTGCGGGCGCGGACACGGCCCGGTGCACGGGAGCGGGGGCGGGAGCGGGAGCGGGAGCGGGAGCGGGGGGTTCGTCGTCCACGGTGATGCCGAAGTCCGTCGCCAGACCGGCCAGTCCGCTCGCGTACCCCTGCCCCACGGCCCGGAACTTCCACGCCCCGGCCCGCCGGTACAGCTCGCCGCTCAGGAAGGCGGTCTCGGATCCCGCCTCCATGTCGAAGCGGACCAGCTCCGCCCCGGACACGGCGTCGAGCAGCCGCAGGTGCAGTCCGGGAACCTGCCCGAAGGTCCCGCCGTCGGCGGAGGCGCACAGCACGACCCGCTCGATGTCCGGCTCCAGGGCGGCCAGATCGACGTCGAGGGAGTCGGCTCCGGGCCGCTTGCCGAGGTGGCGTACGGCGCCGGAGGGGTGCCGGGGCTGGTTGTAGAAGACGAAGTCCCCGTCGGAGCGCACCCGTCCGCCGCCGGCCAGCAGCAGCGCGGACGCGTCCACGTCCGGTACTCCGGGTCCGGCCGACCAGCCGAGCACCGCTCTGACGGAGGCTGCCGCGACGGGCAGGTTGGCGCCTTTGCTCAGTGTCGTCACGCCCGACAGTCTGCCCGCTGGGGCCCCGGCGGAGTAGCGGTACAGGTCAGGAGGCCCGGCGGACGCTGTGCGGCAGGGACATGTAGCCGGGGCGCGCCCGCTCCTCGGGGGCGCCTTCGGGGGCGTCCGTGTCGACGGCGCGGACCTCCAGCGGGGAACTGCCGGTGGGGCCGGTGGCGGTGGCGCGCAGCCGGTAGCGCTCGGTGCGTACGGCGTCCCGGGCGAGGGCCGGGCCGCCCTCGTAGAGGGAGTACGGCTTGAGGTCCCCGGCGACGCGCAGCGCGGCCGGGCTCCACCGGCCGGTGGCCGGGTCCTGGCGTTCGAGGAGGACGGAGGCGGCGGGGCCGGGGGTGTCACCGGGTTCGGGGAGGAGGGGCTCCATCTGGAAGGCGAGCAGCAGGTGTTCGTACGGCCGGGAGTTGCCGTTGCGCAGGGTGACGGTGAACTCCTGCGCGGGTCCGCCCCGTACGAGGCTCAGCCGGCCCGTCACGGTGGCGACGGTCATCGTCAGCCGGGTGGCGGGCGCCGGGGGTGCGGTGGTCGGGGGCGGCGTCGGCTCCACGGCCGGGGAGGCCGATGCGGACGGGCTCGCTCCGGGCGGTGTGCCGGGCGAAGCGGCTGCCGAGGGAGACCCGGCGGGCGTCGGTGCGGCGGAGGGGGCCGGGGGCTCGGCCGGGGTCCCGGGCTTCGCGGCGCAGGCGCTCAGCGCGGCCGTCAGGACGAGCGCGGCGGCGAGGGGAACCGGACGGAGACGGGGTCTGACGTGCATGGCGGCCCTCCTGCGGCTCCCGGGTGCTGGAGGAAGGTAACAGGAGGCCCGCCGGCCGGCGGGGTACGGATCCGTGACGCTTGGGTCACGGTTGCGCACGAGCCGGGGCCCGCACCGACGGTGCGGGCCCCGGCCCTGTTCGCGCGGCTGCGCCGGAACGTCAGGCGGGCGTGATGTTCTCGGCCTGCGGGCCCTTCTGGCCCTGCGTGACGTCGAAGTTGACCTTCTGGCCTTCCTGAAGCTCGCGGTAGCCCTGGGTGGCGATGTTCGAGTAGTGCGCGAAAACGTCGGCACCGCCGCCGTCCTGCTCGATGAAACCGAAACCCTTTTCCGCGTTGAACCACTTCACGGTGCCGGATGCCATATCGATTCTCCTTCGGGGCTGTACCCGGCGCCGCACTGTGCGGAAGCCGGAGTCGCCGTGATGTTCTACCCGTCCGAAAAGCATCCGGAAATAAAAAGTGCACCCGCCGGTCAATCCGGCGGGAGCACTTGAAATATTTGGGAACCACACCCGCAACTGGGCTTCACCGTAGCACAGGGAGCAGGCGCGAACGCGGAGAGTTACCACGTCCGGCGGTACGCCCCGGGGACTTCAGCCCCGGAATTCCTCCGTGCGCACGGGCGAGGCCTCGGTGAGGGCCCGGGTGACGGCTTCGGTGCCCGCGCGCAGTCCGTAGACGGGGGTGGCGGGCTGCTGGCGCCAGGAGTCGTCGAGGCCTCCGGCGTCCACGGTGTCGAAGCCGATCTCGTCGATGAGGGCGCGGACGGCCTTCTTGGCCGCCTCGTCGTCGCCCGCGACGGGGACGGCGATGCGGTCCGGGTGCCCGGCGGGGAGGGCGCGGTCCACGATGTCGGCGGCGTAGGTGCCGTTGAAGGCCTTGACGACCGGGTGGCCGAGCTGCTGCTGCGTCCAGCGGCTCTCGGTCAGGCCCTCGTCCTCGATGGCGGCGATGCGGCCGTCGCGCACGCGCGGGTAGTAGTTGCCGGTGTCGATGACGGCGAAGCCCTCGGCGGCCCCGTCGAAGACCTCGGCGGGCAGGTCGGGGACGTTCTTGAAGGGGATGGTGACCACGACGATCTCGGCGCCGCGGGCCGCCTCGGCGACGGTCACGGCGGTCGCGCCGGTCTCCTCGACGAGGGCGGTCAGGGTCTCGGGGCCGCGGGAGTTGGCGACGGAGACCTGGTGCCCGAGGGAGGTGAGCCGACGGGTGAGGTTGCCGCCGATGTTGCCGGCGCCGATGATGCCGATCTTCATGAGCTCTCCAGTGCGTGCGGAGTTCGGATATCGCGTCTGTCCGAACCACCGACGGGCCCGCGGCATTCCGCTCGGACGGCCCGGCAATTCCACGGATCCTCCGTACGAGCGAATTTCGGCCATTTCCCGTGCGTCAAGAACCGGATTGAGGACGGTCCCGTCATCAAGGGCAGTGCCAGGGACCGCAGGGGCACGCACCAGCACGGGGAAAGGTACTCACCCATGTCCACGTTCACGGCCAAGCGCCTCACGACGACCGCCCTCGCCGCCACCGCCGGCGCCGCGGCCCTCTCCTTCGCCCTCGTCACGGGCACCTCCGCCACCGCCGCCGCCCCGCAGTCGGTCTCCGGCAGCCCCGAGGGCGCGTTCACCCGTATCGCCGACTTCTACGGCTCCTACATCGACGCGGTCTACGACGGCGACGGGGCCACGGCCGAGAAGCTGCGCTCCTTCTACCTCTCCGACGCCCTCCAGCGCGAGCTGGCGGTGTGGGAGGAGGCGAACCACGCGAACGGCGTGCTGCGCGCGCAGAACGTGCCCGCGAAGTGGAAGGTGACCTCCACGGGCAGCGGCACGGGCAAGACCAACGCCACGATCACCCTGACCTGGGGCAGCGACACGACCCAGCTGCACGTGCAGGCCGACCTGAGGACGAAGAAGATCACCTCCATCACGGACTGATCCGTCCCCGCGCACGCGGGAGGGGCCCGCCGGCGGCGGGCCCCTCCCGTTGTCCTCGTACGCGGCGGGCCGTTACGCCCCGCTCGCCTCCAGCATCTCCTCGCGCTCCACGAGCTTCACGCGCTCGCGGCCCTGCGCCTGGCCCAGCGCCTTCTCGGCGGCGTCCAGCTTGTACCAGCCGCCCCAGCTGGTGAAGCGGACCTGGCGCTCGGCGAGGAAGGACTCGACGGCCTCCGGCTCGGGCGCGGCCGGGGTGAGCAGCCGGCCGTCGGCGTGGTCGGCGAGCAGGTTGGCGACGGTTTCGTTGGCGTCGCCCTTGGTGTGGCCGATCAGACCGATCGGGCCGCGCCGGATCCAGCCGGTGACGTACGTGGACGCGAGGTGCGTGCCGTTCTCCATGACGCGGCCGCCCTCGTCGGGCACGGTGCCGGACTCGACGTCCCAGGGGAGCTTGGGCAGTTCGTCGGAGAGGTAGCCGACGGCCCGGTAGACGGACTGGACGTCCCAGGTGGTGAACTCGCCGGTGCCCTTGACGTTGCCGGTGCCGTCCAGCTCGGTGCGCTCGGTGCGCAGGCCGACGACCTTGCCGTCCTCGCCGACGATCTCCGCCGGGGACTCGAAGAAGTGCAGGAACAGCTTGTGCGGGCGGTCGCCGATGTCGCGGATCGCCCAGTTCTCCAGGGTCTTGGCGACCATGTCCGCCTGCTTGTTGGAGCGGCGGGTGGTGATCGAACCCTCGTCGTAGTCGATGTCCTCGGGGTTGACGATGACCTCGATGTTGGGCGAGTGGTCGAGCTCGCGGAGCTCCATCGGGCTGAACTTGGCCTGGGCCGGGCCGCGGCGGCCGAAGACGTGGACCTCCAGGGCCTTGTTCGCCTTCAGGCCGTCGTGGACGTTGGCCGGGATCTCGGTCGGCAGCAGCTCGTCGGCCGTCTTCGCGAGGATGCGGGCCACGTCGAGGGCGACGTTGCCGACGCCGAGGACGGCGACCTTCTCGGCCCCCAGGGGCCAGGTGCGCGGTACGTCGGGGTGGCCGTCGTACCAGGAGACGAAGTCGGCGGCGCCGTAGGAGCCGTCGAGCTCGACGCCCTTGATGTCCAGCGCGCGGTCGGCGGTGGCGCCGGTGGAGAAGATCACGGCGTCGTAGAACGAGCGCAGTTCGTCGAGCGAGATGTCGTTCGGGTAGTCGACGTTGCCGAACAGGCGGACCTGCGGCTTGTCGAGTACCTGGTGCAGGGCCGTGATGATGCCCTTGATGCGGGGGTGGTCGGGGGCGACCCCGTACCGGATCAGGCCGAAGGGCGCGGGCATCCGCTCGAAGATGTCGATGGAGACGCCGGGGGCGGTGGCTGCCTCGGACTTCAGCAGCGCGTCGGCGGCGTAGATACCGGCGGGGCCGGCACCGACGATTGCTACCCGCAGAGGGCGAGGCATGACTGGGTTCCCTTCGACCGACAATCAGACTGATCAAGGGAAACCCTAAACTAAGGCCACCCTAACCCGGCACCCGCCCCCTGGTTATGACCCCATAACCCGAACTTATGGCTTCTCAAAGCCCTGCTTCTGGCCCGCTCACAGGACGGCGATGCCCAGCGGCCTGCTGCCCGCCGCGAGCCTGCGGGACTCCCCCGTGGCCAGGTCGACGACGGTGATCCCGTCCCAGCCGCCGTCCCGGGTGAAGCCGCCGGTCACATAGGCCGTGGCGGCGTCGCGGGAGACCGTCACGTCCTCGTGCGGGCCGCTCAGCGGGTACACCCGCTCGGCGCCGTCCGGGGAGCGGACCGTGAGGGAGGGGCCCTTGCCTGCTCCGGGTTCCACGGCGCCGGTGCCGACGACCAGGAGACGGCCGTCGGGGGCGAGGGAGACCCCGTGCTGATGGGTGTCGGCGGTCATCGGCTCCACCGTCGTACGACCGGTACGCGGGTCCACGACCGCGAGCCGTTCGCCTTCGAAGGGGAGCAGCAGCATGCCGTCGGCGGGACGGACGGCCGTGTAGTGCGGTTTCAGCCAGGAGCCGAGGCCGCCCTCGGTGCCGTACGGGGCGACCTCGATGCGCCGGGGCCGCAGCTCCCCGGCGGTGACGGCAGTCACGTCGAAGGAGTCGTGCCCCGTCACGTAGACCTCGGAGCCGTCCGGCGCCACGTCCACGTCGAAGGGGCGCCGGCCCACCGGTACGGTCGCGGTGACCCGCGCGGTGGCCGTGTCGAGGACCTCCAGGACGCCCTTGGCGCCGGGCACGTTGACGCCTACGTAGGCGCGGGCCCCGTCGGGCGAGAGGGCGATGCCCATGCCGCCGCCCCGGTACTCGCCGTCGCCGACGGGGCCGGTCGCGGTCCGGTACGGGACGAGCGCCTGCCGGGTCCGGGTGCGGGTGTCGACGACGGCCACGCCCTCGGCGGTGGCCACCCAGGCCCGGCCGTCCGCGCCGACGGCCAGCCCGTACGGGGCCCGGCCGACCCGGACGGCGGCCACGGAGCCGCGTACGGGGTCGACGAAGGTGACGGTGTCCGCGCCGGAGTCGGCCACCAGCAGGGTGCCGGGCGGGGTGGGCCCGCCCGCCGGGAGCGGCGCGGCCGGGGACGCGAGCGGGGCGGCGGGCGGGGCGGCCTGCGGGGCGGTGCAGGCGCCGAGCAGCAGGGTGGCGGCGAGCGCGGTGAGTGCCGTACGGGCGCCACGGGCGCGGCGGTTCACCGGGCGTCCCCGGGAAGCGGGCCGCCGGCGGCGGTGCGCAGCAGCCGGGCCATGCCGTCGAAGCCGCGGCGGACGGCGTGCTCGTACGGGGTCACGCCCTCGAGGTCGCCGAGCCCGGGGTCGGCGCCGGCGGCGAGGAGCAGCCGGGCGACCTCCTCGTGGCGGGGGCCGCCGTCGCCGAGGATCACCGCCTCCAGCAGGGCCGTCCAGCCGAGCCGGTTGACGTGGTCCACCGCGATGGCCGTCTCGGCCAGCACGGCCCGTACGTAGGCGGTGTGCCCGCGTTCGGAGGCCGGGATGAGGGAGGTCCCGCCGAAGCGGTTGGGCTGCGTCAGGTCCGGTCCGGCGGGCAGCAGGGTGCGCATCATGCGGACGCTGCCGGTGACGCCGGTAACCAGCCAGGGGCTGTCGGCGCGGGCGTCGGGGGCGTCCGGGTCGGCGCCGGCGGCGACGAGCAGGGCGGCCGTCCCGACGTGGTCGGCGAGCGCCGCGAGCAGGAGCGCGGTGCGCAGCTGCTCGTCCCTCGCGTCCACGGCGGCTCCGGCGGCGAGGGCGGCGCTCACGCCGGGTTCGTCGCCCCGTGCGGCGGCCTCCAGCAGCGCTCGGTCGTGCGGGTTCATGGTGTCCCTCCCGGTTCCGGGGCGGGCGGTGCGTCCATGTGCCCGCTCCCCGGTCCCATGGTGGTCCCGCCGGGCGCGGTGGGCCCTGCGCCGTGCGGCGGGAGCCCTGGGGCGCTCCGGTGGACCCCGGGGTCGTCCGATCGGTCGATGCGCGAACGCGGCAGGTCAGGGCAGGGAGGGGGAGGCTCAGGCCTCGTACTCGGTGAGGTCGATGGTGTAGAGGGTGAGGAGGGCGCCGGACTCGGGGTGGGTCGTGGTGCGGTCCTGCTCCATACCGAGCTTGCGGATCACGTTCTCGGACTCCTCGTGCCCGGTCCGGTTGACGCAGACGACCCGGTCGAGCCCGCGGTCCTGGAGGGCGAACTCCAGGGTGGCCTGGGCGGCTTCCGAGGCGTAGCCCTGGCCCCAGAAGGAGCGGCCGAGCCGCCAGACGATCCCGACCTCGTGAGCGAGTTCGGGCATCCCCTCGGGGACGGTCAGGCCGACGGCCCCGATCAGTTCTCCGGAAGCGAGGAGTTCGACGGCGAAGACCCCGAAGCCCTCGTCGTCCCACTCCTCCTCCCAGCGCTCGATGGCCTCGGCCGTCCCGTCGAGGTCGAGGACGGAGCCGTCGCCGATCCAGCGCATCACCTCCGAATCGGCGTGCAGCTCGGACAGGGGGACGAGGTCGTCGTCGCTCCAGCGGCGCAGGAGGAGGCGGGGGGTGCGGATCTCGGTCATGCCCCACATCCTGCCGAACGCGGCCGACCAGGGGTAATCGGGTCCCCCGGAGCGGCGCGGGAGGGCCGGGCGGGGCCGTCGGCGTGTGGCTCAGTTCACGGTGATCGCGTCCAGTTTCCCGCGCAGGTAGGTGTGCGAGTCGACCGGTTCGTGCGCCACCCGGCCGATGGGGGCGGGCAGGGACTCGACGCGGGTGTGCGGGTCGCACTCGTAGAAGTAGACCAGCGACACCAGTTCCTCGGCGGGGGCGTGCGCGGGCGGCGGCAGCACCCGGTGGCGGCCGGCCCGCCAGCGGTCGCCGGTCCAGCGGGCCAGCAGGTCGCCGATGTTCACGGTGAGGGCCGACGGGTCGTAGGGGGCGTCCTGCCAGCCGTCGGCGTCGGTGTGGATCTGGAGGCCGCCGGCGCCCGGTTCGCGGTCGAGGACGGTGACGGTGCCGAAGTCGGTGTGCGCCCCGATGCGGAACTGGCCGGGCAGGGGCGGGCCGACGCGTTCGGTGCCGGGGTACCAGTTGACGTTGAAGCCCCAGGTGGGGTGGCCGGTGTGCCGGGTGAAGTGGTCCCGGGGCAGGGTCAGGGCGGCCGCCAGCAGTTCCAGCAGTTCGTCGGAGAGGGCGCGCATCGCGGCGAGGTACGCGGTCACGAGCGGGCGCAGCTCCGGGGCCTCGGCGGGCCAGGTGTTGGGCCGGAACCACTCGGCGTCCACGGAGGGGGTGCCCGTGGGGTCGTCCGCGGCGAAGGACCAGGACTCCTTCAGGTCGGGCGGTGAGGCCTCGCCCTCGGCGTAGCTGTTGGCCTCGGCGCCGGGGCCGAGCCAGCCGCGTCCGCCCACGCGCACCGCGTAGGGGTGCTTCGCCTCGGCCGGGAGCCGGAAGAAGCCGCGGGCGGCCTCTCGGATCCGGGCGGGCAGCTCCGGGTCCACCCCGTGTCCGGTGACGAGCAGGAATCCGGCCGCCTGGAGGGCTTCGTCGACCTGGGCGGCGATGCGGGAGCGGGCGGTGGCGCCGCCGGACCGCCACGGTCCGAGATCGATCACGGGTACCTGGGAACGCGCCATCAGGGGCCTGCCTTCCGGGGTGGGGGCCGGGGGTGCGGCTTTTTTCGAGGGTAGGGCGTCCGGCCCGCTCCGGTCCGCCGCACGGCGGGGCGTGGCCCGGATCGGGCAGGTACGTGGCGCGTCGCGCGCAGGTGGCGCGGCGCCCGGTGTACGCGCGGGCGCCGGCGGGGGCCCGGTCGCGGCCGGTGGCGACGATCCGGGGGTGCTGTCGAAGCCGCCGCGGGCCGGGGCCGCGGGAGGCGTTCAGTCCGGGAGCGCGCCGCCGCAGCGGGAGCAGTAGCGGGCTGCCGCCTCGGTGGCGGGCCGGCCGCAGTCGGGGCAGACCCGGTGCAGCAGGCAGGCCGTCTCGCCGCCCTCGTCGGGGGTGGAGGCGGGGGCGGGGGTGGGGGCCGTGGCCGTCCGGGCCGGCGCCTGGGTGCCGCCGATGCCGAGTCCCGGCCGCCGGGTGTGCACGGTGAGGTACGTCATCCCGTCCGGCCCGGCGGTCAGCGACCGCCGGGCGCCCCGGGCCAGCCAGAACACCGAGTGGGGCCGCAGCCGGTGCGGGCCGTCCTGCGTGTCGATCCGCCCGGCGCCCGCCATCACCACCAGCAGGACGTCGAGGGCGGGCTCGGCGTGCTCCGCGATGACCGCGCCGGGGCGCAGCCGGATGAGGTTGGAGTCCAGGCCGCGCCCGGCGCCGGTCAGCCGCCACAGTGCGCCGGTCGCGTCGGCGGGGGCGTCTGCGATCACCGCGTCGAGGTCCGTCAGGAACCCGGCGAGGTGGGGGTGCGTCGTCATGCTGGTCCTTCCCTGCCTTCTGCGCGTGCCCTCGCAGTCATACACGATCACACGGGTCCCGTCGGAGCCGTTGCGCCCATTGCGCCCATCGCACGGTCTTCGGCCGCCACCCCCGTCACCCGTGTCGCACATCCGGCCGATAGGGTCGTGGCCGGATCGCGTCGGCCCCACACCGCTCCGACGCGCGGGCCGTCCGAGGGTCGATCACCCCGGCGACGCGGCCGTCCCTCCCGCCCTGCCCCGCGCGGTCCGCCCGCCACCCGCACCTGAAACCGTCCCGCATGCACTCCAGCACCACCACCGCCGAGGTCCCGCCCACCACCGCGCCGCCCGCACCGACGCGGGCCCCGGCCCGGCCGAGCGCGGCCGCCGCCTTCCACAGCGTCAGCGCCGCGACGACGGTGCTGCTGGGCCTCGTGGCGATCGGGGCGGTGCTCCACGAGCCCGTGCTGATCCCGCCGCTGGCCGCCAGCGCCGCCCTGGTGCACAGCGCGCCCACCCTGCCGCTGGCGCAGCCGCGCGGGGTGGTCGTCGGGCACCTGCTGGGGGCCGTCGTGGGCTTCGGCGTACTGGCCGCGGCGGGCTCCAGTGCGTGGGCGGCGGCCGTGGCGGCCGGGCTCACCCTGGCCGTGCTCACCCTCGCCCGTACCCCGCACTCCCCGGCGGTGGCCACCGCCGTCGTCATCGTGCTCCAGAGCCCGGCGCCCGCCCGGTTCGTCCCGCTGCTGTTCGGGTCGACCGTGCTGCTGGTGCTCACCGGGTACGCCGGCTCGCGCATCCGCCGCAAGGCGCCGAGGTACCCCGCCTACTGGTGGTGACCTGCGGCGTGGCTGCACCGCGCCGGGGGGAGGCGGGCGCTAGTTGTTGTCCTGTGGAAATCTCTACGAAGGACGTCTTCGGGGCCCCGTGCTGGGTGAGTCTGATGGCCCGCGACCTGGAGGCGGCCCAGCGCTTCTACGGTGCGGTCGTGGGCTGGAAGTTCCGCCGGACCCGCCTCGGGGAGGGGTTCTCGCTGGCCGTGCTGGACGGGGTGCCGGTGGCGGGCATCGGGGCCCTGGCAGCGGACCTGGCAGTGCCCGTCGCCTGGACCCCGTACTTCGCCGTCGACGACATCGACGTGGCGGCGAGCCGGATCCGGGAGCGCAGCGGCACGGTCGCGGTGGGCCCGGTCTCCTTCCCCACCGGCGGCCGCGCGGCCCTGGTCGCCGACCTCGACGGGGCGGTCTTCGGGATCTGGGCCGGGCCCGTCTCCGCCGGCTGGCGGGTCGGCGTCGGCCCGGCGCCCGCGTGGCTGGAACTGCGCACCAGGAACGCCTTCGACGCCGCCCTGTTCTACGGGGAGGTCCTGGAGTGGGCCACGGGCCGGGCCGGCTGCTGCGAGGTCTCGTACGAGGAGGAGCGGGTCGTGCTGCGGCACGCGGGGGAACCGGTGGCCCGCATCGACAGCGGCCCCGTCGAGGTGGGCTCCTACAACCCGCACACGCGGCCCCGCTGGCACGTCCACTTCCGGGTGCCCGAGCTGGAACCGGCCGTCGAGGCCGCGCTGGACCTCGGTGGCCGGACCGTCTCGGTGATCACCGAGGACGCCACCGAGCGTTCGATCGCGCTGCGGGACCCGGACGGCGCCCTGTTCACCCTCACGACGTCCGTCACGCCGGCCCCGGCCGCGGACTGAGCCGCCCGGAGTCGCCCGCCGCCGAGCCCGTTGGGACACTGGGCCCGGGAGGTGGTGGGCCGTGGACCCGGTGGCCGCGCTGGACCGGATCGCGTTCCTGCTGGAGCGCGCGCAGGCGCCCACGTACCGGGTACGGGCCTTCCGTACGGCGGCGGCCACACTGACGGCGCTGGGCGCGCGGGAGACCGCCGCGCGGGCCGCGGCCGGTTCCCTGGAGGCCGTCAAGGGCATCGGCCCCAAGACCGCCCGGGTCGTGCGGGAGGCGCTGCGCGGCGAGGTCCCTGAGTACCTGCGCGGACTGGAGGAGGAGGCCGCGGCGCTGCCGGAGCGGCCGCCGCCCCCGCCCGCGGCCACCGCGCTGCGGGCGGCCCTGCGCGGGGACTGCCACCTGCACTCGGACTGGTCGGACGGCGGGAGCCCGGTCGAGGCCATGGGCCGGGCCGCCGCGCTGCTGGGGCACGAGTGGGCGGTGCTGACTGACCATTCGCCGAGCCTGAAGGTGGCCCGGGGCCTGTCCCCCGAGCGGCTGCGCGAACAGCTGGAGGTGGTGGCGGAGCTGAACGCGCGGTGGGCGCCGTTCCGGCTGCTGACCGGCATCGAGTGCGACATCCTCGCCGACGGCTCCCTCGACCAGGAGCCGGAGCTGCTGGACCGGCTCGACCTGGTCGTGGGCTCGGTCCACTCCAAGCTGCGCATGGAGTCCCCCGCCATGACGCGCCGGCTGCTCGCGGCGGTGCGCAACCCGCTCATGGACGTGCTCGGCCACTGCACGGGCCGGCTCGTGACGGGCCGGACCCGTCCGGAGTCCGTCTTCGACACGGAGGCCGTCTTCGCGGCCTGCGCGGAGTCCGGGACGGCCGTGGAGATCAACAGCCGCCCCGAACGCCTCGACCCGCCCCGGCGGCTGCTGCGCCTGGCGGTGTCGGCCGGCGCCCTGTTCGCCGTCGACACGGACGCGCACGCCCCGGGCCAGCTGGACTGGCAGATCCTGGGCTGCGAACGGGCCGTGGAGTGCGGGGTCCCTCCGGAGCGGGTGGTCAACACCTGGCGGGCGGACGACCTCCTCACCTGGACCCGCACCCGCCGCGCCCCGGATGGCCACAGCGCTAGAGGCCCCCGCCCCGGGCCAGGAGGAGCAGGACGTCGCCGCCCGTGACCGCGAGGACGGCGAGGAAGGGGGTCCGGCCCGGGGCCGGGGCGGTGGCCAGGAGCAGGCCGGCGGTCAGGGCCAGCAGGGTCCAGGCGTACGGGGAGGCCGGGCCCGGGGGGCCCAGGACCAGGGCGGTCGTCGAGCCGAGGACCAGCAGGGCGGCCAGCGCGGCCGAGCGCCGGGCTCCCAGCCGCTGCGGCAGGCCCCGTACACCGGTGGCGAGGTCGTCGGCGATGTCGGGCAGGACGTTGGCGAAGTGCGCCCCCGCGCCCAGCAGGGCGGCGGCCGCGGTCAGCCAGGGCGGCGGCCAGGGCGCCCCGGGCAGGCCGAGCGTGACGAAGGCCGGGAGCAGCCCGAAGGCCAGGGCGTAGGGGAGCCAGGACGCGGCCGTGCCCTTGAGGCGCAGGTTGTACGCCCAGGCGGCGGCCACCCCCACCAGGTGCGCGGCGCCCGCGGCCGCTCCGGCGGCCAGGGACAGCGGGACGCACAGCAGCAGGGCCGTCAGCGCGGCGCGGCTCACGGCGCGGGCCGGGACGGCGCCCGTGACCAGGGGTTTGTCGCGGCGGCCGGTGGCCAGGTCGCGCCGCAGGTCGGCGTGGTCGTTGCACCAGCCGACCGAGAGCTGGCCCGCCGCGACGGCCGCCGCGGTGAGGGCGGTGCCCGCGGGCCCGCGCCCCGCGGCGGCGGCCAGCACGGCGGCGAAGACGGTCACGGCGGCGGCCGGGAGGGGGTGGCAGGCGCGCAGCAGGCCGCCGGCCCGGGCGGCGGCGGGCGCGGGCGGCGGGGCCGGGAGGACGGGGGCGGGCACGGCGTCACGCTACGCCGTGACGGCACGTCCGCCGCGTACCTCTCGCGTCCTTCCTGGTGCGGCGGCGGTTCTTCCCTATGTTGGGGCGATGACACGTGTCCTGGCAGTGAGCAGCGTGTTCCCGCCCCACCGGTACCCGCAGGCGCGGATCACGGAGGCTCTCGCCCGTTGTCTGCCGCCCGGTGCGGACACCGGCCTGCTGCGCCGGGTGCACGCCTCGGTGCGGGTCGCCTCCCGGCATCTCGCGCTGCCGCTGGAGCGCTACGGTCCGGGCACCGACTTCGGCACCAGCAACGCCCTGTTCGTCCGTACCGCCCTGGAGCTCGGCGCGTCGGCGGTCGAGGAGGTCCTCGCGGGGGCCGCTCTGACGGCCCCGGAGGTGGACCTCGTCCTGTCGACGACGGTGACGGGGCTGGCCACGCCCTCCCTGGAAGCCCGGCTCGTCGAGCGGACGGGGCTACGGGCCGACGTACGGCGGCTGCCGCTGTTCGGGCTGGGCTGCGCGGCGGGCGCCGCCGGGCTCGGGCGGCTGCACGACCTGCTCGGCGGCCGCCCCGGGGACGCGGGACTGCTGCTGTCGACGGAGCTGTGCTCGCTGACGCTCCAGCCCACGGACACCTCCATGGCGAACCTGGTCGCCGGGGCGCTCTTCGGGGACGGCGCCGGGGCCCTGCTCGCGGTGGGCGAGGACCATCCCCTGCACGCGGACGGGCCGGGACCGCTGGTGGTGGACGCGCGCAGCCGTCTCTACCCGGGCACCGGGCACCTCCTCGGCTGGGACATCGGGCACTGGGGCTTCCGGATGGTGCTGGGCCGTGAACTGCCGGAGCTGGTGCGGCTGCACGTGGCGGAGGAGATCGAGTCCTTCCTCGCCGGGCACGACCTGAAGCCGTCCGACGTCGACGTCTGGATCTGCCATCCGGGCGGCCCGAAGATCCTCGACGTGCTGGCCGGGGCCCTGGGGCTGGCGGAGCCCGCCTTCGCGGCGAGCCGCCGGTCCCTGGCGGAGGTCGGCAACCTCTCCTCCGCGTCCGTCCTGCACATCCTCGGCGCCGTCCAGTCGGCGGGGCCGCCCCCGCCCGGGTCGGTCGCTCTGATGCTGGCCTTCGGGCCGGGCTTCGCCTCCGAACTCGTCCTGCTGCGCTGGTGAGGGCACCGTGCCGACGATCCTCTACCTCCTGATCCTGGTCCTGGTGGCCGCCGAGCGGCTGGCCGAGCTGGCCACCGCCCGGCGGAACGCCGCCTGGAGCCTGGCCCGCGGCGGCCGGGAGTACGGCCGGGGCCACTACCCGGTCATGGTCGCCCTGCACACCGCCCTGCTCGTGGGCTGCGCGGTGGAGGCCGGGTACCGGACGTTCCTGCCGCTGCTCGGCTGGCCGGCGCTGGCCCTGGCGGTGGCGGCGCAGGGGCTGCGCTGGTGGTGCGTGCGGACGCTCGGACCGCGCTGGAACACGCGCGTCATCGTCGTACCGGGCCTGCCGCTGGTGGCGGCGGGGCCGTACCGGTGGCTGCGGCACCCGAACTACGTGGCCGTGGTCGTGGAGGGGCTGGCGCTGCCGCTGGTGCACTCGGCGTGGCTGACGGCTGCCGTGTTCACGGTGGCCGACGCGCTGCTGCTGCGGGCGCGGATCCGCTGCGAGGACGCGGCGCTGGCCGATGCCGGCGGGGCGCCGCGCCCGGTGGGGGCGGCGCGGTGATCGACCTGATCGTCGCGGGCGGCGGCCCGGCCGGGCTGGCGACCGCGATCCACGCGGCGCTGGCGGGGCTGGAGGCGGTGGTGGTCGAGCCCCGGCCGACCCCCATCGACAAGGCCTGCGGCGAGGGGCTGATGCCGGGCGCGGTACGCCGCTTCGAGGAGCTGGGCGTCCCGGTGACGGGCCGTCCGTTCCACGGGATCGGCTACGTCGACGGGGCGACGGGCCAGCGCGCGCAGGCCCTCTTCCGCTCCGGCCCCGGGCGCGGGACCCGGCGTACCGACCTCCAGGCGGCGCTGGCCGGGCGGGCCGCACGGCTCGGCGTACGGGTCCTGGAGCGGCGGGTCGGCGAGGTCACCCAGGACGGACGGCGGGTCACCGCGGCCGGGCTGACGGCCCGCTACCTGGCGGCGGCGGACGGGCTGCACTCGCCGCTGCGCCGCAGCCTGGGCCTGGCGCTGCCCCCCGCTCCGGGACGCCCGGCCCGGTACGGGCTGCGCCGGCACTACGCGGTGGAGCCGTGGAGCGACCTGGTCGAGGTGTACTGGGCGCCGGGGTGCGAGGCGTACGTGACACCGCTCGGGCCCGACCGGATCGGCGTCGCGGTCCTCACCTCGCAGCAGGCGCCGTTCGACGTCCAGTTGGCCCGGTTCCCGCTGCTGGCCGCCCGGCTGCCGGCGCCCGCCGTCGGCGCGGCGGTGCGGGGAGCCGGGCCGCTGCGCCAGCGGGCCCGTACCCGGGTGGCGGGGCGGGTGCTGCTGGTGGGCGACGCCGCCGGGTACGTCGACGCGCTCACCGGGGAGGGGCTGACGCTGGCCGTCGCGGCGGCCGGGGAGCTCGTCCGGTGCGTGCGCGCGGACCGGCCGCAGGAGTACGAGCGGGCCTGGCGGGCCCTGTCCCGGGACTACCGCACCCTGACCGGCGCCCTGCTGTGGGCCCGCCGCCGGCCCCCGCTGGCCCGCCGCATCGTCCCGCTCGCGGCGCGCCTGCCCCGGGTGTTCACGGGGGCGGTGAACCTGCTGGGGCGCTAACCGCTCCTGGGGAGCAACGGTTTGTGGCCCGGGTAGACGTGGTCGGGGGTGACGATGCGGGTGACGGCCTCGCCGAAGAGGGTGCTGGGTTCCTGGCCGTCGGTCTGGACGTCGGTGTTGAGGAGGATGACCATCGTGGCCTGTGCCTCGGGAAGGTAGACGGGGAGGACCTCGTAGCCCGGCAGCGACCCGTTGTGGCCGATCCAGCCCTGGATGTTGAAGATGCCCAGCCCGTAGCCGTCACCGGGGATGTCCATCGGGGTGGTCTTCAGGCGTTCGGCCTGCGTCGCGGGGGTCAGGAGGGTGCCGGTGGCGAGGGTGCGGGCCCAACTGCGCAGGTCCTGCATGTCGGAGATCATCGCCCCGGCGGCCCAGGCCCAGGAGGGGTCCCAGTGGCTCGCGTCCTCGATCCTGCCCGAGGCCGTCTGGTCGGTGTAGCCGTGCGCGTACGGGGCCGGTATCGCCCCGCTCGTGGGGAAGAGCGTGCGGTGCAGTCCGGCCGGCTCCAGGACGTCCTTCGCGATGACGTCGTGGAGCGGCCGGCCGGTGACCTTCTCCACCACCAGGCCGAGCAGGACGAGGTTGGTGTTGGAGTAGTCGAACTCCGCGCCCGGCTCGAACTGCACCGGGTGCCGGAAGGAGTAGTCGAGCAACTGCTGTGGCGTGAACGGCTTGTTGGGATCGGCTTCGAACTTCTCGATGAAGTCGCCGTCCATGCTGTAGTTGAAGAGTCCGCTGCGCATGCCCGCGAGTTGGCGCAGCGTGATGCGGTCCCCGTTCGGAACGCCCTTGACGTACTTGCCGACGGGGTCGTCCAGGCCGGTCTTCTTCTGGTCGACCAGCTGGAGGAGGGCGGTGACGGTGAACGTCTTGGTCTCGCTGCCGATGCGTACGTGGAGGCCCGTCCCCATGGGGGCGCCGGTCGCCTTGTCGGCGACGCCGAAGGTCTTCACGTAGCTCCCCTTGCCGGGGGCCCACAGGCCCACGGTCACGCCCGGGACCTTCGTCTCGCGCATGACCTGGCGTACGGCCGCGTCCAGTTGGGCCGCGACGGCCGGTGTGAGCCGCGCGAAGCCGGTGTCCGGGGAGGGGGCGGCCGAGGCGGACGGCGGCGGGGGCGGGGGCGGGGGCGTCGCCCCGTACGCGGAGCCCGCGACCGCCGGGGCCATGAGCACCGCGGCGGCGGCGACGGCCGCGCCGGTCCGGCGCGGCCGGATGTGGGTTCGCTTCACGGAGTGTTCTCCTGCCGTCCGAAGGACCCGGGGAACAAGCCTAGGCCCGGGCCTCCCCCGTCGCGCGGTGAGCCCGGGGGCCGCCCGGACGGGCGGCGGCCCCGGCCGCTGGGGTGCGGCCGGGGCTGCCGGTCGGTGGCCCCGGGGGGCGTGGGGTCAGGCCTCCTCGTCCGTGCGGGCGCGGGGTGTCCGGTACATCAGGGCCAGGCCCGCCAGGACCGCCGCGGCTCCGGCGCCGAGGACCACCGTGATCCCGGCCCACCCGTGGGGTCCGCCGAGGGCGCCCGTGAGGGGGTCGAAGAACACGATGCCGCCCACGACGTGCAGGGTGACCACCGCGAGGGCCGTCACCGCCGCGGCCCGCCACACCAGCGGGGTGTCCCGGACCGCCAGCAGGGCCCCGAGTCCGAGGCAGAACAGGGCCGCGGCGGGCGGCAGCAGGTCGGCGAGCCCGGACATGGGCGGCGCGGCCAGGTCCCGGGGCAGGTGCAGGACCCCGCAGAGCAGCAGGGCGGCCGCCGTGGGCCAGCGCAGTACGTGGCGCAGCGCGCTCTGGAGGCCGAGCGGGGTCCGGCCGGGGGCGGGTGTCCCGGGGGCGGCGGCCCGGACGGCGCCGCGCGGGGGCTCGGCGCCCTCGGGGTCCCGGCCTTCGGGCCGGTCCTCGGGCCGGTCCTCGGGCCGGTCCTCGGGCCGGTCCGGCTGCGGGGGCGCGGGGGGTGCCTGGGGGACGGGCCGGTCGGTCCTCGGGGACCCGTCGGGGCCGAGGATGCTGACCAGCAGGGCGACGTCCTCGATGGACCGGCCGACGGCCGCCGCCCGCAGGGTGATGTCGGCCTCGACGTCCTCGTCCCCGTGCTCGCCGAGCAGGGCCACCATGTGCCGGACCTCGTGGACGGGCCGGGCGACAGCGGCGGCGCGGAGCGCGTCGTGGCCGCGGTCGGGGAGTTGGCCGGTCTGCTTCAGGAGGTTGACCAGTGCGGTGACCTCTTCGACGGGGCGGCAGGTGGCCGCCGTCTCCAGCAGGGTCCGTATGGGTTCGGTGCGGGGCCCGGCCTGCGGGTCGCTCTGCGGGTCGGTAGGGGGCTCGGTACGCGGCTCGGGCTGTGAGTCGGCCTGCGGCTCGGTGCCCAGCTCGGGCTGCGGCTCGGTCTGCCACTCGATGCGCGGCTCGGGCTGCGGCTCGGTCTGCCGCTCGGGTCCCGGCCCGGCCGGGGCTTCGGCCATGACGACGGGAGCGGCCGGCGCGACCTCGGCCTGGACGGCGGCCGGTGGCGTGTCCGGGAGCCCGGGGAGCGCGGCCCCGGAGAAGGCGGCGTCGGGGTGCGGGACCACCTCGGGCCGGGGGACGTCGGGGAGCGGGAGGGCGGGGGGAGGGCCGGCGGTCGGCTGCGGGGTGGCGGGAGGGCCGTCGCGGTCGTCGTGCTGCGTCGCCGCCAGGGTGCTGGGGTCGTTCATGGAAAGCTCCGTTCGCCGACGCGCGGGTCTACACATCGCGCGCCGGTCATCGTGCGTCATGGGAATCGCACGCTCTGTTACATTCAGCGGCATCCGCCCGCACTGCGCCATTCGGGGCGGGCAAACGGGGGTCTCCCCGGGCGCGCCGGGCCCCCGGGGCCGGACACGCCGGGGCCAAGGCGTCGCGCCGCCGCTCGCGCGCTGCACAGTGGGCGGGTTCACTCGTCCAGAAGGGGTGTCGCCCGTGCCGGATCCAAGTCCCGCCCGCAGCCGGCGCCCCGGGCGCCGGGTGACGGCCGTCCTGCTGCCCGCGCTGTTCCTGCTCTGCGCCGCCGCCTCGGGACCGCCCGCCGCCGGGGCCCCGGGCCCCGGGCGGCCGGTGGTCGAGGTCGCCGAGGGGCCCGTACGGGGCCGCGCGCACGGCGCGTACGACACGTTCGACGGCGTCCCCTACGCCGCCGCGCCGACCGGCCCGCTGCGCTGGCGCCCGCCGCGGCCCGCGCCGCGCCGCGCCGGGGTGCTGGACGCGGGGGCGCCCCGGGCGCGGTGTCCGCAGCTCCCGGCGATCGGGCCGGGCGGGCCGAGCGGCTCGGAGGACTGCCTGTTCCTGAACGTCACCGCACCGGCGGGGCGCGGCGCCGGCCGCCCCGTCATGGTGTGGTTCCACGGTGGCGGCTTCCGGCTCGGCTCCGGGGACCTCTACCGGCCCGACCCGCTGAGCGTGCGCGGCGACGCGGTGGTCGTCACGGTCAACTACCGGCTCGGCGTCCTCGGCTTCTTCGGCCACCCCGAGCTGGGCGGCGCCCCGGACTTCGGGATCGCCGACCAGCAGGCGGCGCTGCGCTGGGTCCGCGCCAACGCGGCCCGGTTCGGCGGTGACCCGGACCGGGTCACCGTGTTCGGGGAGTCGGCGGGCGGGCTCAGCGTCTGCGCGCACCTGGTCTCCCCCGCCTCGGCGGGGCTGTTCGCCCGGGCGATCGTGCAGAGCGGCTCCTGCTCGACCACGATGCCGCCCTACTCGGTGCTGCCGACCCTCGGGACCTACGAGCCTTTCGTGCCCGAGGCGCGCACGGTCGCGGACGGGGTGGCGGCGGCGGCCGAACTCGGCTGCGGCGGGCGGCCCGCCGGGACGGTGCTCGACTGCCTGCGCGCCCTGCCCCCGGGCCGGCTGGTGACGCCCGCGCTGATGGATCGCTTCTCCGGGGTCGCGTACGGGAACTCCGTGCTGCCCGTGGAGCCGCGGCGGGCCCTGGAGAGCGGGCGCTTCCACCGGGTGCCGGTGATGCAGGGCAGCACGCTGGACGAGATGCGGCTGTTCATCGCCCAGACCCTGGACGCGTATCCGGTGGGCGGCGGCCAGGCCTACCGGGACCGGCTGCGGACCTCCTTCGGCGCGTCGGCCCCGGCCGTGGAGGCGGAGTACCCGCAGGCGGCGTTCCCGACGGCCGCGCTGGCCTGGGCCACCGCGCTGTCCGACGCCTCCTTCACCTGCCCGACGCTGCGGGACAGCCGGGCGCTGGCCCGCCACGTGCCGACGTACGGCTATCTCTTCAGCGACCGCGGGGCGCCGAACTTCACGGGCCTGCCCGAGCCGGCGGGCTTCCCGTACGGGGCCGCGCACGGGTTCGAGCTGCCCTACCTGTTCACCACGGCGCCGCTGGCCCCGGCGCAGCGGACGCTGTCGGACCGGATGACCGGGTATTGGACGCGTTTCGCCCGCGGCGGCTCGCCGAACGGGCCGGGGAGCCCCGCGTGGCCGGTGTTCGGCTCCTCCCCCGCCTCGGTGCTGAGCCTGGGCCCGGGGGACGGCGGGATCCGTCCGGTCGACGCGGCGACGGCGCACCACTGCGCACTGTGGGACTCGCTGCCGCCGCCCGCGCCGACGACGACCGCCCCCGACCGAAAGGTGACCCCGTGAGCGGCCTGCGCGAGCTCCTGGACGCGTACGTGGACGACGGTTCGCTGCCGGGGGCGGTGGCCCTGGTGGCGCGCGGGGACCGGGTCGAGACCGTCGCCGTCGGCCGCGCCGAGGCGGGCGGCGGCGCCCCGATGGCCCGCGACAGCATCTTCCGGGTGGCGTCGCTGACGAAGCCCGTCGTCGCCGCGGCGGCGATGGCGCTGGTCGACGACGGCCTGCTGGCGCTGGACGCCCCGGTGGCGCGGTGGCTGCCCGAGCTGGCCTCGCCGGTGGTGGTCCGCAGGCCGGACGGGCCGGTGGACGACGTGGTTCCGGCGGTGCGGCCGGTCACGGTGGAGGACCTGCTGACCTTCCGGGCGGGCTGGGGCTTCCCTTCGGACTTCTCCTTCCCGGCGGTCGGCCTGCTCTTCAGCGAGCTGCGGCAGGGGCCTCCGCAGCCGCAGGCGGTCGCGCCGCCGGACGCATGGACCAAGGTCCTGTCCCGGATCCCGATGCTGTACCAGCCGGGCGAGGCCTGGCTGTACAACACCTGCTCCGACATCCTCGGCGTGCTGATCGCCCGGGTGTCGGGGCGGACCCTGCCCGAGTTCCTCTCGGAGCGGGTCTTCGGACCGCTGGGCATGGCCGACACCGGTTTCGCGGTACCGGCGGGCGATCTGGGCCGGTTCACGGGCTGCTACCGGGCGGGGGCGGACGGCGGTCCGCTGGAACTGGTCGACGCCCCCGACGGGCAGTGGAGCCGCCCGCCGGCCTTCCCCTCGGGGGCGGGCGGACTGGTCTCCACCGCCTCCGACCTGTACGCCTTCGCCCGGATGCTGCTCGCCACGGGCCGTACGCGGGACGGGCGGGCGCTGCTCTCGCCGGAGTCCGTCCGGCGGATGACCACCGACCGGCTGACCCCGGCGCAGCGGGCGGCATCGGAGGTGTTCCTGGAGGGCCAGGGGTGGGGTTTCGGCGGATCGGTCGACGTGGCGCGCAGGGAGCCCTGGAACGTGCCCGGCCGCTACGGATGGGTGGGCGGGACGGGGACGGCCGCGCACGTCGTGCCGTCGACGGGGGCCGTCACCGTCCTCCTGACCCAGGTCGCGCTGCCCGGGCCGTCGCCGCTGCCCGCCGTGATGCGTGACTTCTGGCGGTACGCGGCCTCGGTCTGAGGCCGCGTTACAGGCGGACCTCCCAGCTCGCGGTGGAGCTCAGGGTGCGGGCGATCTCGGGGTCCCGGACGGAGGGGCTGCGGTCCTCGGCCGTCACCGACAGCCGGTGGGTGCGCAGGTCGAACAGCCACAGTTCGGCCACGCGCACCTCGGTGCGGCCCTCGAACCTCCGCAGCTCGCGGCCGTCCAGGTACCAGCGGACCACGGGCTGGCGGCCGTCGGGCCCTGCCAGGTGCGGGACGGCGGCCTTCGCGGTGTGGCGCGCACGCAGGACCCGGTCGGCCGGGGTGAGGGGGGTGACCAGGTTCGCGTGCCGGTGGAAGCCGGCGATCATCGCCTCGACGCCGGGCAGGTTGAAGGGTTTGCCGAGGATCCGCATCAGTGAGTTGTCGGTGGGGCGCCGGAGCCCGGTGACGTAGTAGCCGCCGCCCTCGTACGCGCCTACGGTGCCGCCGTCGGGGGAGGTCTCGCCGAGCCAGCGGTACCACTTGGCGCGGCGGTCCGTCAGCCGGGCGGCGTCCAGGGTGGTGGTGTTGGGGTCGGCGGGCTCGGGGCCGGTGTACTTCTCGTAGTCGGGGACTCCGGGGTAGAAGTACTCGTCGGCGAGTTTGCCGAGGGAGTGCCCGGTCTCGTGGATGGCGACCTGGCCGGACTTGGGGTGGCCCGCGGAGGCGGTGGAGATGCCCTCGTAGCCGAGGGTGGCGCTGGGTTCGTTGTATCCGGCGCCGCCGTACTTGGCGCTGTTGGCCAGGACGAGGACCAGGTCGGCGGCGGGTGCCTTGGCCACGTAGGCGTCGACCTTCGGCTGGTCGACGCAGAGCAGCCGTTCGATGCCCTCGCACCAGAAGTAGGAGCCGAGGGCGGTGTCGCGGACGGTGCCCGGGTCGGGGTCGCCGGAGACCCCGGACTGGGCGGAGACGGCGTCCACGGTCCAGACGTTGAAGAGGTCGCGGTAGGTCGTGTAGGGCTCCACCGCCGTCACTTCGGCCCATTTGGCGCGTGCGTCGGCGTGGAACCGGTCGAGTTCGTCGGCGGTGTAGCCGTCGCCGATGACGACGACGTCCAGCCGGTCGGCGGTGGGGCCGTTGTCGATCATCTTGGTGACGGCTCCGTCGGCCGCCCGGGCGGCCCCGGACAGGAGCGGGGCCGGCTTCGCGCGCCCTGCGGCGGGTACCCGGATGTGGCCGGATCCGGCGTCCTGGCCCTGTTCGGGCCCGGGTATCTCGACCTCCACGCCCGGCCTGCGGGGCGGGTCGGCCGCGTCGGCGGGCGCGGCCTGGGCCAGCAGCGCGGCGCCCGCGCAGGCTGCCGCGAGCGTCGCGCGGACGGCCGATCGGACGGCTGCTCTCATGAAGTCCTCCACGGACAAAGGAAGTTAAGCAGGAATGTAAACAGAGTGAACCGGCTGCTTAAATTAGGGGCCGTGCGAGGGCGTGCGCAATGGCCCGCTCACGCTGAATACTGGGGAGCGCGAGCGACGGGCGCCGCATCGGGGGGACTTCATGGACGAACCGGCCGAGATCGGCCGCCGGGTGCAGCGGCTGCGTGCCGAACGCGGTCTGACCCAGCGGCAATTGGCGGAGCCCTCGTACACCCCGGCCTACGTCTCCACCCTGGAGGCGGGCAAGGTGCGGCCCTCCGAGACCGCGCTGCGCTTCCTCGCGGGGCGGCTCGGCACCTCCTACGAGGAGCTGGCGACGGGGCGTCCGGCCCATCTGGCCACCGAGCTGCGCCTCGCCCTGACCGACGCCCAGCGCACCCTGGCCACCGGCTCCGCGGAGGAGGCAGCCGTCCAGTTCCGCGCCCTGCTGGCCGGGGCGGAGCGGCTGGGGCTGCCCGGGGAGCGGGCCGAGGCGCTGCTCGGACTGGGCGACTGCGCCCTGGAGGCCGGTGAACTGGCGGAGGCGGCCGGGCACTTCGAGGCGGCGGAACTCCTGCTGGCGGACGAACCGCTCCCCCGCCGGGCCCGCCCGATCCGCGGCAGGGCCGTCGCGCACCTGCTCGCCGGGGAACTGCGGTACGCCTGCTACCTGCTGGAGTCGGCGATCGACGCCCTGAACGCGGGCGGGCTCGGCGATCCGGAGGCGCTGGTGCTGCTGTACTCGGCGGTCATCGGCCCGTACATCGACATGGGCGCGCACGCCCGCGCCGCCCACGCGGCCGAGCTGGCGCTGGCGCTGGCGCCGCAGGTCGGGGATCCGGCACTGGTGGCGGGCATGCACCGGCAGGTGGCGCGGACCTTCCTCGCCGAGGGGCGGGCCGCCGATGCCGACGCCTCGCTCGCGAAGGCCCAGGCGGTGTACCGGCAGCTGCGGCTGCGGACCGACCTGGCGCACTGCCACTGGATGCGCGGGTACGTCCAGGCGCAGCACGGGGAACTGGTGGCGGCGGAGCGGGAGTTGCGGCTCGCGCGGGAGATGCTGGCGGCCCGCCGGGCGGTGCTGTACACGGCGCAGGTGGAGGTGGAGCTGGCGGACGTGCTGCGCCGGCTGGGCCGGTACGAGGAGGCGGCCGAGCTGGTCTCGGGGCTGCTGGAGCCGGGCGCCGGGGCGGGGTCCGGGCCGGGCGCGGTGCACGCGGGCGGTGCGCACCGGCTGCTCGGGCTGATCGCGCAGGAGCGCGGGCGGACCGAGGCGGCCGAGGAGCACTACGTACGGGCGTTGGCGCTGCTGGAGCGCAGCGGCGCGAGCGGGGACCTCGCGGACCTGTGCCGGCTGCTGGGCGACCTGCTGCGCCGCGAGGGCCGCACCGAGGCGGCGCTCGACGCCTACCGCACGGGTCTCGGCCACCGCTCGGCCCCGGGCACGACCACCCTGGGCCCGGCCCCGACGGCCCCGGCGTTCCAGCTGCCCGCGACGACACCGCAGGCGGGGCCATGGCCTGGTTGAGGTGGCCCCGCCTGCGGTGTGGGGTCAGTGGTTCTCGGTGGGCTGGAGGTCGCGCGGGATCAGTGCCCAGGTGGTGGCCGCGGCGGCGACCGCCAGGGCGGCGGCCATCAGGAAGGCCGGGGTGATCGCCAGGGTGTAGGCCTGCGAGGCGGTGTCCAGGAGTGCCTGGCCGACGGAGCCGCCGAGCCGCTCGGCGACGTGCGCCGCCTCGCCCACGGAGTCCTGTACGGAGCTGGCGGTGGGGCCGTCCAGGTCGAGCACCGGCAGGTTGCCCCGGTAGAGGGCGGCGGCGGTGCTGCCGAGGATGGCGACGCCCATGGCGGAGCCCAGTTCGTAGCAGGTCTCCTCGATGGCGGCCGCGCTGGAGACCTCGTCGGCGGGCGCGGCGGAGACCAGGGTGACGGAGGCCACGGTGGTGGCGATGCCGACGCCCAGCCCCATGACGGTCAGCGCCACCGCGAAGGCCGGGTAGCCGAGTTCGGTGAACTGCTGGAAGGACCAGGGCAGTGCCATGCCGGCGGCGAGGACCACCAGTCCGGCGCCCAGCACGTGCCGGATCGGGAAGCGGTGCATCAGCGCGGGGGCGACCATCGAGGCGCAGATCAGTGCGAGCGGTGCGGGCAGCAGGCGCAGCCCGGCTTCCAGAGGGGTGTAGCCCTGGCCGTACTGGAACCACTGGGTGACGAGGAAGAGGATGGCGCCCATGCCCACCATCGGCAGGAAGATCGCGGTGGCGGCGACGCTGAAGGCGGGCTTGGCGAACAGCCGTACCTGGAGCAGCGGGTGGTCCACGCGCAGCTGGCGGCGGACGAACACGGTGAGCGCGACGGCGGCCAGGACGAGCAGGGCCCAGGGCAGCGGGTCGGCGGCTCCGCTCTTGCCGAGCTGCTTGATGCCGCCGGCGAGGGCGAGCATGCCGACGATCGACTGGCCGACGCCCCACCAGTCCCAACGACCTCCGGCGCTGCGCGGGTTGCGCGATTCGGGCAGGTAGCGCAGTCCGGCGGCGACGATGAGGGCCGCGACGGGCAGGTTGAGGAGGAAGGCGGAGTGCCAGCCGTAGTCCTGGACGAGGAGGCCGCCGACGACGGGGCCGAAGGCCATGCCGCCGCCGAAGACGGCGGCCCAGACGGCGAGGGCGAAGGCGCGTTCCTTGGCGTCGGTGAAGACGCTGCGCAGGATCGACAGGGTGGACGGCATGATGGCCGCGCCGCCTATGCCGAGCAGGGCGCGGGCGGCGATGACGTGCCAGGCCTCGGTGGACAGCACGGCGATCAGGGACGCGGCGGAGAAGATGCCGAAGCCCGCCATGAGCAGCCGCTTGCGGCCCCAGCGGTCGCCGAGGGCGCCGGCGGTGACCAGCAGCCCGGACAGGGCGAGCGCGTAGACGTCGATGATCCACAGCTGCTGGACGGCGCCCGGCTGGAGGTCGGCGACGAGCGAGGGGAAGGCCACGTTGAGGATCGTGGTGTCCATCGAGATGAGCAGGAGGCTGCCGGAGAGGATCGCCAGGACGATCCAGCGACGCGGGTCCAGCGTGGGGGTGTGCATGGGGTTCCGTTCAGATGTGTGCACGGGGTGCCGCCCGGGGCGGCATGTCAGGCTGCGGGGGCCGGAGCCGGCGGCGGCCAGGGGGGCCGCGCTCCCCCGAGGAAGGACGTGAGGACGAGCCGGCCGATCTCGCGGGGGGCCAGGTGGCCGTCGCGTACGCCTTCGGCGGCGGCGTCGAGCAGGCCCCACAGCGAGTACCAGATCCAGTACGGCGGCAGGTCGGCGCGCAACCGCCCCAGCCGCTGGCCGAGGGCGAGGAAGGCGAGGGCCCGCTGGTCCTGGCGGTCGATCCCGGCGCGGAACGCGGGGTCGGCGAGGACGGTGGCGTCGCGCGAGGTGAAGCCGTAGAGGTGGGCGGCGGGCAGCAGGGCGACGACGAGCTCCTCGAGCGCGGCGTCGAAGGCGGCGCCGTCGGCGGTCGCCCCGTCCAGGTCGACGGGGGCCAGGCAGCCGTCGACCACCTCGATGGCCCGGGCGGCGACGGCCTTGAGCAGTGCCTCGCGGGTGGCGTAGCGGCGGCTCAGGGTGGCCCGGCTGGTCCCGATGCCGGCCGCGATCTGCACCATCGAGGCGCTGTGGTCGCCGGCGAGGACGCGTGCTGCGGCGTCCAGTAGTTCTTCTTCGCGCACCATGATGAGCCTCCTTCGCCTCGAATGATACAGATCTGTCTCACTCGACGCAAAGATGACTCACCCTCGCAGGGGTGAGCCCCCGCACCCGGGACAGGGCGCGGGGGCTCAGGGGGCGATCACCAGGAGGACTTGCGCACCCCCGGCAGCAGGCCGGCGTGCGCCTGCTCGCGCACGCGGATCCGGGAGAGCCCGAACGTGCGCAGGTGGCCGCGCGGGCGCCCGTCCACAGCGTCGCGGTTGCGCACCCGGGTGGCGCTGGCGTCGCGGGGCTGGCGGCGCAGTCCGGCGAGGGCGAGGGCGCGCTCCGCCCGGGTCGAGGAGGGCCGGCGGAGCACTTCCTTGAGCTCCGCGCGCCGGGCGGCGTACCGCGCGACGACCTCCTTGCGCCGTTCGTTGCGGGCGATCTTGCTCCGCTTCGCCATCAGACCTTCCCTCCGCGCGCCCGGATGCGGGCGACGGCGGCCTCGACGCCGATGGCGTCCACGGTCTTGACGGCCCTGGCGCTCAGCGTGAGGCGTACGGAGCGCCCCTCGCCCGCCAGCCAGTACCGCTTGCGCTGGATGTTGGGGTCGAAGCGGCGCGAGGTGCGCCGGTGCGAGTGGGAGATGTTGTTGCCGAATCCCGGCTTGGCGCCGGTCAGCTGGCAGTGGGCGGACACGGGGTGACCTGCCTCTCTCGGAGAGTGTTGTTGGTAATGGAAATCATTGTCATATACTAGGGCCATGGCTCGCAACGAAGTACGCCCGGTCGTCAAGCTCCGCTCCACGGCCGCAAGCGGCTACACCTACGTCACCCGCAAGAACCGCCGCAGCGACCCGGACCGGATGGTCCTGCGCAAGTACGACCCCGTGGTCCGCCGGCACGTCGACTTCCGCGAGGAACGCTGACCCCGCAAGACCCCCGGCCCGTACCCGCTCCCGCTCGCCCGCCCCGATCCGAAGGACCTGCCATGCAGCCCGGAATCCACCCCGCCTACGGCCCCGTCGTCTTCCGCGACAAGGCCGCCGACTTCGCCTTCCTGACCCGCTCGACGGCCACCAGCGACAAGACCGTCGTCTGGGAGGACGGCCGGACCTACCCCGTCGTCGACGTCGAGATCTCCTCCGCGAGCCACCCCTTCTACACGGGCACGGCGCGGGTCCTGGACACCGCCGGACGCGTCGAGCGCTTCCAGCGCCGCTACGGGAGCGCCTCGTGAGCCTGCCCGTCCTGATCGTCGGCGGACTGCACGCCGACGCCCGCGCGACCGTGGTGGAGGGGCTGCTCGCCGCCGTCCCCGGCAGTGTCGCCCTCCACCACGACCTCTCCACGGCGGCGGACACCGGCACGGTACGGCGCACCGTGCGCGACGCGTCGGGCCGCCTGGAGTCGGGGGAAACCCCGCTCGTCAACGACTGCGCCTGCTGCGCGCTGCGCGAGGACCTGGTCCCGGAGCTGCGGCGGCTGGCCGCCGACGGGACGGCCGCGCTGGCCGTGGTCGAACTGTGGGACTCCGTGGAGCCCCGGGCGATGGCCGAGGTGATCGCCGCCCACGGCGGTGAGCTCCTCGACCTGTCCAACGTGGTGACGGCGGTCGACCCCGCGCTGGCGCTGGCCGCCCTCGCCAACGGGGACGACCTCGCGGAGGCCGGACTGGCCTCGGCCGCCACCGACCGGCGGACCGTCGGGGACACCTGGGCGCGCCAGCTGGAGTACGCGGCCGTCCTCGCGCTGGTCGACAGCCCCGAAGCCGACGAGAGCGATCTCGCGCTCCTGGCGCAGCTGCACCCGACGGCCCGCCGGGTGGCCGCCGGCTCCCCGGAGCTGGTGCGGCTCGCGTTCGCCGGCTTCGACACCGAGGCCGCGGCCGCCGCCCAGCATCCGGCGTGCGCGCTGCTGCCGCAGGAGGCGGACGAGGCCGGGGTGGCCACCCTCGTCTGGCACCGGTGCCGGCCCTTCCACCCGGAGCGGCTGTACGCCGCGCTGGAGGACCTGGCCTGCGCGGCGGCCCGCAGCCGGGGCCGGTTCTGGCTCGCCGACCGGCCCGACACCCTGCTCTCCTGGGAGGCGGCGGGCGGCGCGCTGCTGGTGGAGGACAACGGCCCGTGGCTGGCCTCGCTCCCCGACGCCGCCTGGGAGCTGGTGCCCCCGGTGCGCCGGGCCGCCGCCGCCCTGGGGTGGCACCCCGAGCACGGCGACTGCTGCCAGCACCTCGTGTTCACCTCGCCCGGGCTCGACGCCGACGGGCTGCGGGGGCTCCTGGAGTCCTGCCTGCTGACGGACGCCGAGTTCGGGCAGGGGCGCAAGGGGTGGAAGCGGCTGCCGGCCGCCTTCGACGCCCTGCTCGACCCCGTCGCGTAGTCCCCCGTCGCGTAGACCGGCGTACAGCCGTGAACCACAAGACCCGTACATCCATCGAGGAGTTCTCGTGCCCCGCCCCCGTACCCCGCTCCGCGTGAAGCCCGACCGGCACCGTCCCAATCCCCTGGACGCCGCGGGGATCACGCACATCGACTACAAGGACACCGAGCTGCTGCGGAGGTTCCTCTCCGACCGGGGCAAGATCCGCGCCCGCCGGGTCACCCGGGTCTCGGCCCGGCAGCAGCGGCTGCTGGCCGCCGCCGTGAAGAACGCCCGGGAGATGGCCCTGCTGCCGTACGCCTCGCGCTGAACCGCTGAACTGCTGAGCCGCGCCGTCAGTCCTCGCCCGCCGTGCGGGCGCGGGCGCCCGAGCGGGTCCGGGCGGTGGCCTGGGCCCGCTGCGGGTGGCGGCGTACGTACTCGTCCTCCAGCTCCCGCAGGCGCTGCGTGTGGGTGGCCAGGGCCTCGTCCGAGCCGTGCAGCAGGGTCTCGTGGCGGGTGCGGTGGATGGTCTCCAGCTCCTTGAGCAACCGGCCGTCCTCCAGCTCGCTCGCCGCCGGTCCGCCCGTGTGCTCCGCCATGGGTACCACCTCCGCGTCCGGGGACCGCTGCGCCCCACGTCTCACGGTAACCGGGTCGGGGTGGGACGACGACCCGGTGTCAGTCCTCCCCCGGCCCGGCGGCCGCGTGGGCGCGCAGCGCCGAGCGGACCGACCAGGCCACCGAGACGAGGGGGACGGCGACCACCGCGCCCACCACCCCGGCGGCGATGGCTCCCGCGATCACCGAGACGGCCACCACCAGGGGGTGCAGCCGGACCGCCCGGCTCATCACCAGCGGATGCAGCAGGTGTCCCTCGATCTGCCCGATCACCACGATCAGCGCGACCACCACGCCCGCGATCACCGGCCCCTTCGCGGCGAGCGCGACCACGGCGGCGATGGCGAGCGCGACGGGCGAGCCGACGAGCGGGATGAAGGCCGCGAAGAACTCCAGCAGGGCCAGCGGCACGGCGAGCGGCACCCCGAGGAAGTAGAGGGCCACCCCGACCAGGACCGCGTTGGTCGCCGCGACGATCACGATCCCGTGGGTGTAGCCGGTGAAGGTGCGCCAGGCCGCCCGCCCGGCGACGTCCACCCGCTCGCGGGCCGGCCCGGGCAGCTGCGCGCGGAACCACGTCCATTGCCGTTCGCCGCCGTGCAGGAAGAACACCGAGGAGAACACCGCCAGGGCCAGCACCGTCAGCACCTGCACGACGTGCCCGGCCCCGCTGACGGCCGTGTTCAGCAGGGTGGAGCGGTGGCTCGACAGGTAGTCGCCGATCCGGGACTGGATGTCGGACAGCGCCTTGGGGTCCAGCCGGAAAGGCGGGCGGGCCAGCCACCTCTCGATGCTGGCGAGGCCTTCGCGGAACTCCCGGACCAAGGTGGTGCTCTCCCCCGCCACCGCCTCGCCGACCAGGGCCAGCACACCGAGCACCAGCAGCACGCTGGTGACCAGGCTGACGGCGACCGCGAGGGAGCGGGGCACGACGCGGGCGAGGCGCCGGGTGGGCCGCGAGAGCAGGGCGGTGACGACGAGTCCCAGGAAGAGGGCCACACCGATCTCGTGGAAGCGGCCCAGCACGGCGAAGACGGCGTAGACGGCGGCGCCGACGACCAGCAGCCGCCAGGCGTAGGCGGCTGCCGTACGCAGGAACGGGGACACCGGCGGCATGACCCATGGGTGCCACGCCCGGCTCCCGCTGCCACGTGCCGGGCCCCGCATTCGTCCGTCCGGGGAGAAAATCCTTTGCCGACGACGGCCCCGCCGACGCACGATGGCCGGTCGTGAGCACCTCCCGTTTCGCCTCCGTCCTGCCCGACCTCGCGCCCTGGCGCTCCAGCCGGGACTTCCGGCTGCTGTTCTTCCAGGGGACGGTCACCTTCTTCGGCTCGTTCATGGCCATGATCGCGCTGCCGCTCCAGATCAAGCACCTGACCGGCTCGCCGCTGGCGGTCGGAGCCATGGGCGCGGTGGAGCTGGTCCCGCTGGTGGTCTGCGGGCTGTACGGGGGCGCCCTCGCGGACGCCGTCGACCGGCGGCGGCTGATCCTGCTGACCGAGGCCGGGCTCGGGGTACTCGCGCTGGTCCTGCTGGTGAACGCGCTGCTCCCGGTTCCGCTGCTGTGGCCGCTGTACGTGGTGGCGGCCGGGGTGTCGGCGCTGACCGGGCTCCAGCGGCCGGCCCTGGACTCCCTGATGGCGCGGATCGTGCCGCACGACCAGCTGAGCGCGGCCGCCGCGCTCAACGGGCTGCGCTACCAGTTCGGCGCGATCGCCGGCCCGTCGGTGGCCGGTGTGGTCGTGGCGTACGCCGGTTACGCCCCGGCGTACGGCGTCACCGTCGTCGGGTTCCTCGTCTCGGTGGCCCTGTGCACGCGGCTCAGCCCGGCGCCGCCGGTCAAGGGCGGGGAGCGGCCCTCGTTGCGGGCGATAGCCGAGGGCGCGCGGTACGCATGGAGCCGGCCGGTGCTGCTGGGCACGTACGCCGTCGACCTGGCGGCGATGTTCTTCGCGTTCCCGAACGCGATCTTCCCCTTCCTCGCCGACGAGCTGGACGCCGTGTGGGCACTGGGGCTGATGTACGGGGCGGGCGCGGTCGGTTCGCTGCTGCTGGGCCTGACCAGCGGATGGGTGTCGCGCGTACGCAGGCACGGGCTGCTGGTGGTGTGCGGGGCGGCGGTGTGGGGGCTGGCGATCGCGGCCGCCGGCTGGTTCTCGGGGATCTGGCCGGTCCTGTTGTGCCTGGCGGTGGCGGGCGCGGGCGACATGCTGAGCGGGCTGGGCCGGGCCACGATCTGGAACCAGACGATCCCCGAGCAGCTGCGCGGGCGGCTCGCGGGGATCGAGGTGCTCTCGTACAGCGTGGGCCCGCAGCTCGGACAGGTCCGGGCGGGCACCATGGCGGGCTGGACGGGTACCCGGCCGGCCTTCTGGAGCGGGGGCCTCGCCTGCGTGGCGTCCGTGGCACTGCTGGCGGCGCTGCTGCCGAAGCTGATCTCGTACGACTCCGACACCGACGAGGACGCGCTGCTGCGGCGGGCCGCCCGGGAGGAGCGGACGGCGGGCGTCGCGGCGGGCTGAGCGGCGGCCTGGCGGCGGGCGCCGTGGCGCGCCCGAACGGCGGATTCCACGGTGCGCGCGGGGGCCCCGGCCGGGAGGGTGACGCCATGGGCTCATGGTGGTACCGCAACATCCTGGAGCCGGGCAAACTCCCGCTGCTGCTGGCACTGTCCGCGTTCGTCGTGACCTTCGCCGTGACCCGGATGATCACACGGATGATCCGGGCCGGGAAGGGCCCCTTCCGCAATGTCACCCCGGGCGGTCTGCACGTCCACCACGCCGTACCCGGGGTGATCCTGATGACCGTAGGCGGGTTCACGGCCATCGCGGGCGGCCGCACGGGGTGGGGGGCCGCGGTGGCGGCCGTGCTGTTCGGGATGGGGACCGGGCTCGTACTGGACGAGTTCGCGCTGATCCTGCACCTGAGCGACGTCTACTGGAGCAAGGAGGGCACCCTCAGCGTGGAGGTCGTGATCATGACCTCGGCGCTGGCGTCGCTGCTGCTGTGCGGGTTCCTGCCGCTCGGGGTGGACGGCCTGACCCCGGATCAGGAGCAGAACCGGCTGACGGCCGTCGGGACGGTGGTGTTCAACCTGCTGCTGGCCGTCGTGGCGCTCTACAAGGGCAAACCCCGGATGGCGGTCCTCGGGGCGATCGTTCCGCTGATCGCCCTGGTCGCGGCGGTGCGCCTGGCCCGGCCGGTGTCGCCCTGGGCGCGGAAGTTCTACCGGGGCCGGCCCAGGACTCGGGCCCGCACCATCAAGCGGGCGTACCGGCACGACCGGCGCTGGAGCGGGCTGCGCCGCCGCGTGGACTACCTGATCGGCGGGGCACCCAGCCGGTGAGCGGGCGCGGGTCCCCGGACGTCCGCCCGGGGACCCGGGCCGTCAGACGGTGGCGGGCGCTGCGTCGAGCTCCCAGGCGTGGCGCTTGAACTCGCGGCGGAAGTCGGCGTGGTCCTCCCACTGGCGGGCGATCCCCCGCAGCACGTCCCAGTGGTGCTCGACGGACTGGTCGATGATGCTGCGGGTGCGCGCCTCGGCGGTCGCGCGCTGTTCGAGGAGTCCCTTGACGGCGGAGGCCTCCAGGACGCTGTTGCGCAGGGCGCGCAGCGCGCGGGAGGTGTCGTCCATCGCGAAGCCGCTCTCGCTGCCGCTCTCCGCCTCGAACAGCGGGGTGAGCCGGGCCTCGATGAACGCGGTGATCCGCTCGAAGTGCTGGACGTCCATCAGGGTTCTCCCTCTCCCGCCGCGCGGGCGCCTGGCACGTCGCGGCTCGTCGGTGCGGCTCAAAGACTGAGCTCAGGTACAAGATACGAGGTGGCGACGGCTCGCCCGGCACAGGTCCCCGGCAGGGGCGGCCGCCTACGGCCCGCCGGGCGTCTGCTCGTCCTGCGGGTCCTCGTTGTCCTGCGTGTCCTGGTCGTCCTGGTCGTCCTGCGCGGGCTCGTCCTCGTCGGGCGGAAGGATCTGGAGGATCTCGCGGGAAGACGTCACGACGTAGCGGATCTCGGTGTCGCCGTCGATTTCGGGCGGGGAGATACGGGCGCGGAGCTGCTCCTGTTTCGCCGCCACCGAGTTGTCGAAGTCGTGCCAGCGCCCCTTGAGCTCGATCTGGGTGAGGCGTTCGGTCAGTTCGGTCGCGGCCGCATCGGCGTCCTCCAGCTGATGGACCTGCGACTCCAGGAACTTCCGCAGTGCGGCGTAGGGATTGGCGGGGTCCGCGAGCGCTACCGCCGCCGCGTCGGCGAGCATCGCCTTGCGTCGTATCGCGATCGCCGCTCGCGCCAGGTGGAGCTCCCGGACGAAGTGGTCCGTCTCCTTCGTCCGGCCGCCGAGGGCCTCCTCCAGACGGCGGTAATCGACCTTGCCGTCGTCTTCCACCAACCCGTCGATGACGCCGCGGTGCTTCTCCAGGAACTGCTGGGAGCGGTGGAACTCGTCGTACGCACTCTTCATCGCGAGTTCGAGATCCGGCTTGTGGCCGTCGAGCATCAGGCTGATCGCGCGGGACAACTGGGTATCGGCCGACCGCTGGTCCTTGATCCGTTCGACGTAGTGACGCTCCTCCTGGCGGTCCAGGGCGGCTTCGATCCGGCGCTGGTGTGCTCGCTGTTCGCGTTGGGTCACCATGTCGATGGCCAGGACGGTTCCGGCGACGGCCAGCGCCGGCCAGCCCGCCACGACCGCTCCTCCGGCTGCGACGGGCTTCAGAACGGCGTGTGCTGTCGTGCCGCCGCTGCGGGAGAACCCTCTGAACCCGGAAGTTCCGACGGCCTTGACGAGCTCCGCGCCCTTGGGCAGTACCACCCGGAACAGCGTCGGGCTCTTCGGGTCGAGGGCCTCGACGATCCCGACCATCGCCTGCTGGGCCGCCGCGTTCACGGGCACGGTCCGGAACTTCGCGACCTCCGACTCGCTGACCGGGTGGTACTCGACGGCGACCGGCGCCACTGCGGCTTCGAGCGCGTCCCAGATCGCGGCGGACGACGAGCCGGCGGACCGGAGGACGTCCTCGGGGACCAGAAGCCCTGCGGGAGGGAAGTCGGGCCGGGCTTCGGCCTCTGCCGAGGTGGTGGTGGTGCTTCGCGAGGATCTCCGGAGCAGCCACGCGGTGACGAGCACGGCGACCGCGACGACGACGACCAGCACAACAGGTATGGGCATCAGGCCACGTCACGTCCTCCGGCAGGCTGCGGTGGTCGGTTCCACCGCGGCCGAGCATAGCGAGGATCTTCGCGCTTCCTCAGCCCCTGAGGGGGGCGGCCGGGGTGACGGCGAGGAGGGGCGGGGCCGGTGAGGTGTGGCGGTGGCCGCAGGGGTCGAAGACCAGCACCACCGGCTCGCCCGGGCGCTGGCGCCAGGAGATCCGCTCCGCTGCGGTGTCGCACACCGGGCACGAGGGCAGCGGGCTCGCGGGCCGGGGGCCGGGCTCGGTCCGGCACTCGGGCAGGGCGGTGAGCGTCGGCGGCATGGGGTGCGGATCACGCATGGCGGCTCCCTGGTCCGGCGGTTGCACTCCCCGCACTGTGCCATGCCCGGTGCCCTGCGCGCACGGGCCAATCATCCAGGGTTGTGGCTGGTCAGGGGCCGCATAGCCGGGACGGATCAGGTCCTCTGGGGGCACTTGGTGATCAAGTGCTCCTCTGTCCCGCCTCGACCAGGCCCGATTCGTAGGCGGCGATGACCGCCTGCGCGCGGTCGCGGACGCCCAGCTTGCCGAAGATGCCCGTGATGTGGTTCTTGACGGTGGACACGCTGATGTCGAGGGCGCCGGCTATCGCCGCGTTGTCGAACCCGGTGGCCAGCAGCCGCCAGATCTCCAGTTCGCGCGGGGTGAGTCCGGCGGGGGCGGTCTGGGCGGGCCGGGCGGCGGGCGGGGTGGCGCGTACGTAGGTGGAGATCAGCCGGGTCAGCAGTCGGGGCGCGACGGCGGCCTCCCCAGTGTGGACGGTGTGGACGGCCGCGATCAGCTCCTCGGGGGAGATGTCCTTGGGCAGGAACCCGCAGGCGCCGGCGCGCAGGGCGGCGACCACGTACTCGTCCATGTCGAAGGTGCTCAGCGCGAGGACCCGGGACTCGGGCCGGACGCGGGCCAGTTCGGCGGTGGCCTGGACCCCGTCGAGGACGGGCATGCGGATGTCCATGACGACCACGTCGGGCCGCAGCCGCTGGGCGAGTTCGACGGCCTCGGCCCCGTCGGCGGCCTCGCCGACGACCTCGACGCCGGGGTCGGGGGCGAGGATCAGGGCGAGACCGCGCCGTACCAGCGGCTGGTCGTCGGCGATGAGGACGCGGATCATCGGGGGCCTTCCTGTCGTACCGGGGCGGTCGTCGCCCCGGTGGTGTCCGCTTCCGGGGCGGCCGGGAGCCGGGCCGCGACGAGGAAGCCGCCTTCGCGCCGCGGGGCGGCTTCCAGGGTGCCGCCCTGCAGGGCGACGCGTTCGCGCATGCCGATCAGACCGTACCCGCCCTGGCCGGGCGGCCGGGCGGGGGCGGCCTGGCCGCCGGATCCGCTGCCGGGCCCGTCGTCGCGGACCTCCACGGTGACCTCGTCCGGACGGTAGGTCAGCTGGACGTGGGCCCGCGCGTCCCCGGCGTGTTTGCGGGCGTTGGTCAGGGCTTCCTGCACGACGCGGAACACGGTCAGGCCGACGGTGGGCGGCAGCGGGCGGACGGGGCCGCTGACGGTGAACCCGGTGTCCATTCCGGCGAGCCGGGACTCCGTGACGATCCGGTCCAGGTCCACGGCGCCGGGCTGCGGGGCGGGCGGGGCCGTCTCCGGTTCCTCGCCGGCGCGCAGGACGTCCAGGAGTTGGCGCATCTCGCCGAGCGCCATCCGGCCGGAGCCCTCCAGGGTCACCAGGGCCTCGCGGGCGGCCTCCGGGTCGTGGGCCAGGTTGGCGCGGGCGCCGCCGGCCATCAGCTGCATGGTGGTGATGTGGTGGGCGACGATGTCGTGCAGCTCGCGGGCGATCCGGCGGCGTTCCTCGGCCACCGCGCGGTCGGCGAGCAGGACCCGGTTGGCCTCGGTCTCCCGCTGCCAGCGCTTGACGACGAGGCCGGTGGTGACGACGAGGAGGGTGGCGAGGGCGTTGGCGAGGAGGCCGAGGCCCGGGTCGAACGGCAGGCCGCCCTGTCCCAGGCTGGCCAGGGGCGCGGTCGCGAGGGCGGCGACGAGCACGGCGTACGGCGGGCGGGCCACCACCACCGAGTAGAGGGCGACGGCCGGGGTGAGGCCGAAGTGCGGCGACACCGAGGTGGTCACGTTCACCACCGCGCCCAGGACCAGGACCGCCGTGAGCGTCACCACCGGGCGGCGGCGCCGGGCGAGCAGGGACAGCGCCGAGGCCACCACGAGGAACGCCGCGGTGACCTCCAGCGGAGCGCCCGCGAACTGGGTGTCGAAGGCGAAGCCGGTGAGGTCCACGGCCGCCGCGCCGACCGCCACCAGAGCGTCGTTGCGCGTCCACGTCAGCCTGTCGGCGCGCGTGCTCATCGTGTCCGGACCTCCCCCACGGGCTGCCGCGCGGCCGCCCTCGTGGATCCATTCTCACACCGGGCAGGGCCCCGGACACCGGCCTCGGGGACCGTCCCGGACCAGGACTCCGGTCCTGGTCGGGGCCCTGCCCCGGACCCTGGTACCGGAGGTGAACTCCTCCTTCACCAGGACGTTTCCCCGCCCGGCCGCTGGTGGTCTGGATACGGGCCGGACACCCGGCCGGTACCGCAAGACAGACGGAGGAGAACAGTGATCCGCGCCCTGACGGGATGCTCGACGAGGAACGCGTGGAAGGTGATCGCCCTCTGGTCGGTCCTGGGCATCGGGCTGACCATCCTGGGCCAGGTGTTCGTCTTCCGCGCCACCCAGCCCGGCAACGACGGCTTCCTGCCCGCCTCCTACGATTCGGCGGCCGCCCTGCGGATCTCCGAGGAGAGCTTCGGCGCCCGCCCGGACAGCGATCCGGTGACGGTGCTGGTGGCCCGTACGGACGGCGCCGCGCTCGGGGCGTCCGACGAACGCAGGATCGAGGAGGTGTCGGCGCGGCTGGCGGGGCGCAGGATCGTCATGCCGAGGAACGAGGACGATCCGCCGTTCACGCAGGACCACTCCCAGGTCCCCCGGATCGGCGCGGGGATGACGGCCCCGGACCGGAGCTTCCGGCTGCTGTCCGTCGAGCTGAAGGGCAATCCGCAGGACCCGGGGGTGCAGGGCACCTACAAGGAGTTCCGCGAGCAGGCCCGGACCGCCTTCCGTGAGGCGGGCATGCGGACGGGGTTCACGGGCGGGCTGGCCGCCACGGCGGACACGGCCGACGCGGAGAAGACCCGGTCGACGGTGGTCGGCGCGGTGGTGATGGGGCTGATCGTGCTGCTCCACGTGCTGGTGTTCCGCAGTGTGTTCGCCGCGCTGCTGCCGCTGCTCGCGATGGCGGTCATCGGGGGCGCGGCGGCCGGGGCGGTGGTCCTGGGGTCGATGGCGACCGGCATCCGGCTGGCGCCCTCCACCCCCGGGCTGATCAACGTGGTGCTGATGGGCATCGGGATCGACTACTTCCTCTTCCTGCTGTTCCGGTTCCGCGAGCAGCTGCGGCTCCACCCCGGGCAGTCGGGGCGCGAGGCGGCGGCGGAGGTCGCCGGCCGGGTGGGTACGGCCGTCACCTCGGCGGCGCTGACGATCGTGGCGGCGTTCGCCACGCTGGGCATCGCCTCCTTCGGCCAGTTCCGGGTGCTGGGCCCGGCGATCGCGGTGTCGGTACTGGTGATGCTGCTGGGCAGCCTGACGCTGATGCCGGCGCTGCTGGCGGTGACCGGCCGGAAGATGTTCTGGCCGTCGCGCGCCCTGGAGCGCGAACCCCGTGAGGGTGTCGCGGGCCGGCTCGGCCGGCTCACGGCCCGGCGTCCGGTGGCGCTCGCCTTGGCCTCGGTGGCGCTGCTCGGCGCGCTGACGGCGGGTCTGGCCGGTATCCGCATCGACTACGGGCAGTCCGGCGCGGATGGTGAGCGGACCGCGGCCGTGGAGACGGCCGCGGAGATCTCGCGTTCCCTGCCCGCCGGGGTCTCGGACCCGACGAGCGTGCTGGTCGCCGCCACGGACGGGGCTCCGCTCGGGGCGGAGCGGGTGGCCGCTCTGGCCGGGGCGCTCGGCCGGGTGCCGGGGGTGGGCCAGGTCGCTCCGACGGTGCTGAGCGGGGACGGGAAGGCGGCCCGGATCGATCTGCTGCTGACCGTCGAGTCCGGTGAGCAGAAGGCCCGCGACCTGGTGTCCGGGCCGGTCCGGGAGACGGTCCGGGCGAACCTGCCGGCCGGGACCGAGGCCCATGTCGGCGGGACGGCATCGGTGTTCGCGGACATAGCGGTGGCCGTCGACAAGGACCTGAAGGTCATCTTCCCGGTGGCGGCGGTGCTGATCGCGGTGATCCTGCTGGTGCTGCTGCGGAGCCTGCTCGCGCCGCTGGTGCTGATGCTCGCGGTCGGGCTCGGTTTCACGGCCACGCTGGGCGCCTCGACGCTGCTCTTCCAGCACGGGCTGGGCCGGCCGGGCGTGGACTTCACGCTGCCGCTGGTGCTGTTCCTGTTCGTGGTGGCGCTGGGCACCGACTACAACATCCTGATCAGCGACCGGATCCGGGAGGAGATGGAGCGGCCGGGACCGGCCCGCGCGGCGGTGGCCCGCGCCGTACGGCACACCGCGCCGGCGATCGCGACGGCCGGACTGGTGCTCGCGGCGTCCTTCGGCAGTCTGGCCGTGAGCCCGCACGCCGGTACGCAGCAGACCGGTTTCGCGACGGCGGTCGGGATCCTGCTCTCGGCCTTCGTCCTGTCGATCGTGCTGGTGCCCGCGCTGGCGGCGCTGCTGGGCCGCTCCCTGTGGTGGCCGCTGCGGCCGCGGACCGGGGGCGGGGAGCACCGGGCGGCCCGGCCGGAGGCCGAGCGGGTACCGGTGGGCTGAACCGCCGGGCGGACGCCGGGGCGCGCGGGACCTTCGTGGTCCCGCACGCCCCGGCGCGTACGGGGGTCAGGCGAGGGCGGCCACCTCGGGGTGGTCCTTCAGCCAGGCGCGGACGGCCTGCTGCTCCTTGCCCTTGCCGGTGTCCTGGATCTGCGCCTCCAGGCCGGTGAGCTGGGCCTCCGTCAGCTTGAACGACTTCAGCCAGGCGGCGACCTCGGGCTCGTCGGCGGTGAAGCCCTTGCGGGCGAGGGTGTGGATGCCGTCGCCCTGGCCCCAGACGCCCTTCGGGTCCGCGAGCTTGGTCAGCTCGTAGGAGGAGTACGCCCAGTGCGGGGACCACAGCACGGTCACCACGGGCTCCTTCTTCGCGTAGGCCCGCTCGAGCTCGGCGAGCATGCCGGGGGTGGAGCCGTCGACGACCTGGTACTCGCCGTCGAGTCCGTACTCCCCGAGGACCTTGTTCTTGAGGACGGACATGGCGCCGGCGCTGGGCTCGATGCCGATGATGCGTCCCTTGAACCGTGCTCCCTTGCCCTTGAGGTCGTCGAGGGTCTTGACGTCCTTCATGTAGGAGGGGACGGCGAGTTCGAGGGAGGTGGGTCCGTACCAGGAGCCCAGGTCGTCGAGCTTGTTCCCGTACTTCTCCCAGTACTGGGCCTGGGTGACGGGCAGCCAGGCGTCCGTCTGGAAGTCGACCTGGCCGGAGGCGAGGCCGGTGAAGAGGGCGCCCAGCTCCAGCTGGCGGGCGTCCACCTCGAAGCCGCGGCGCTCCAGCAGCTCCTTCCACAGGAAGGTGGAGGCGATGCCCTCGTCCCAGGGGATGTAACCGATGCTGACCTTGCGGCCCTTGCCGACGTTCTCGGCGCCGGTGGCGGCCGCGGGGGCGCCGGATCCGCCGAAGGTGTTCAGTCCTCCCGCGACGAGGGCGAGGACCACGGCCGCGGTGACGGCGTACGCGGGCTGCGGGCGGTGGCTCCACAGCCGGGCCCCGCCGCTGAGCGCGGAGCGGGCCGCGGCCTGGGCGCGGCGGCCGAGCGGGGAGACCTGGCGGCCCAGGGCTCCGGTCATCCGGTCCAGGTACATGGCGAGGATGACGATGGACAGGCCCGCCTCGAAGCCGAGGCCGATGTCCACGCTGCCGATGGCGCGGTAGACGGCGCCGCCGAGTCCGCCGCCGCCGACCATGCCGGCGATGACGACCATGGACAGGCCGAGCATGATGACCTGGTTGACGCCCGCCATGATCGTGGGCAGGGCCAGCGGGAGCTGGACGCGCCGGAGCAGGTCGCGGGGGGCGGTGCCGAAGGCTTCGGCGGCCTCGACCAGTTCGGCGTCGACCTGGCGGATGCCGAGCTCGGTCATCCGTACGCCCGGCGGCAGCGAGAAGATGATCGTGGCGATGATGCCGGGGACCACGCCGACGCCGAAGAAGATGATGCCGGGGATCAGGTAGACCATGGCCGGCATGGTCTGCATGAAGTCCAGGACCGGCCGCAGGGCGGCGCTGACCCGGTCGGACCGGGAGGCCCAGATGCCGAGCGGCAGCGCGAACAGCAGGGTGACGAGGGTGGCGACGAGGACCAGGGACAGCGTGGACATCGCCTCGTCCCACAGGGCCACCGCGTCCACGAGCGCGAGACCGGCGAAGGCCAGCAGGCCGGCGAAGAGGCCGCGCAGCCACCAGGCGGCGACGGCGAGGATGCCCGCGAAGAGCAGGGGGGCGGGGGCGGAGAGGACCGCGTCGATGCCGTCGTAGAGGCCGGTCACGACCGCGCTGACGGCGTCGAAGAGCCAGGACAGGTGGCGCTGGAGGAAGTCGACGGCGCTGTCGGCCCAGGCGCCGAGGTGCAGGCGGGGCATCAGGCGGCCACCTCGGCGGCGGCGCAGGCCATCGGGGGCCGCTGTTCGTCCCCGATGAAGGCGACGATCCGGTCCTGGGGGACGGAGCCGACGACGGAGCCGTCGGCTCCGGTGACGGCCACCGGGTGCGGGACGCGGGCGCTGACCGCGCACAGTTCGGCGAGCGGGGTGTCCGCGCCGACGGTGGGGCAGGCGCAGGCGTCGGCGCCGTCGGGGGTCGCGTCCATGACGGCGTCGGCGGTCAGCACGCGCGAGCGGTCCACGTCCTGGGTGAAGGAGGCGACGTAGGTGTCGGCGGGGCGGACGAGGATGTCCTCGGGGGTGCCCTGCTGGACGATGCGGCCGTCGCGCATGACGGCGACGGTGTCGCCCAGGCGCATGGCCTCGCCCAGGTCGTGGGTGATGAAGACGATGGTCTTCTTCAGGGTCCGCTGGAGTTCGAGGAGCTGGTCCTGCATGTCGCGGCGGATCAGCGGGTCGAGGGCGCTGAAGGACTCGTCCATCAGGAGCAGGTCGGCGTCGGTGGCCAGGGCGCGGGCGAGGCCGACGCGCTGCTGCATGCCGCCGGAGAGCTCGTCGGGCCAGGAGTTCTCCCAGCCGCCGAGCCCGCACAGCGCCAGCGCCTCGGCGGCGCGCCGTTCGCGCTCGGCCCGGGGGACGCCCTGGACCTCCAGTCCGTAGGCGGCGTTCGCCAGGACGTCGCGGTGGGGGAAGAGCGCGAAGTGCTGGAACACCATCGAGATCCGGGTGGAGCGGACGTGGCGAAGCTCACGCGCGCCGAGCGCGGTGAGGTCCTGTCCGTCGAAGAGGATGCGGCCCGCCGTGGGTTCGAGGAGGCCGTTGAGCATCCGCAGGAGGGTGGACTTGCCGGAGCCCGACAGCCCCATGACGACGAAGATCTCGCCCGGCTCGACGCGGAAGGAGGCGTCGATGACGGCGGCCGTCGTGCCGTCGGCGCGCAGCTCGTCGCGGTCGGCGCCGCGTTCGAGGGCCCGGACGGCGGCCTCCTGCCGGTCGGGGCGTCTGCCGAACACCTTGTAGACGTGTTCGGCCTGGAGCGTGGACACATGCACCTCGCGGGTCGTACCGGGTCCGGCGCGCCGCTGGCGACGGCGGCCGGGGAGCGGGGCGGGATCGGCCCGCGCGGTCCGCCCTCCGGCCCGAGGGGCCGGAGGGTGTGGTTCCGCTCCAGCGGCGCGACTGCCCGGCATCTGTCCGGGCAAACGGGTAAGTGACCCACCTCACGCGGCGGGGGGCGCGTCCCGGCGCTCGTGGGCTCCGGCGCCCTCGCGGTCGTCGCCGTCGTCGAGCATGGAGGCGCGCAGGTGGGCGAGGACCCGGGTGAGGAGCCGGGAGACCTGCATCTGGGAGATGCCGAGGGCGGCGCCGATCTGGGCCTGGGTCAGCTCCTCGCCGAAGCGCATCCGCAGCATGCGGCGTTCGCGGTCGGTGAGCCTGCCGAGCAGGGGGGCGAGGGTCTGGACGTCCTCGACGAGCTCGATGGCGGGCTCCTCCTCGCCCATGACGTCGGCGAGGGTGTGACCTTCGCCGCTTCCGTCGCCGACCTCGCCGTGGGGGGCGTCGAGGGAGCCGCTGGTGTGCCCGTTGGCGGCGACCAGCCCTTCGACGACCTGCTCGTCGGTGAGGTCGAGGTGGGCCGCGAGGTCGGCGACGGTGGGCGAGCGGTCGAGGGCGACGGTCAGCTCCTCCTTCGCCTTGGCGATGTCGATGCGCAGCTCCTGGAGCCGGCGCGGGACGCGGACGGCCCAGGTGGTGTCGCGGAAGTGGCGCTTGATCTCGCCGGTGATGTAGGGCATCGCGAGGGTGGAGAACTCGTTCTCGCGGGCCGGGTCGAACCGGTCGATGGCCTTGATCAGGCCGATGGTGCCGACCTGGACGATGTCCTCGATGTCTCCGCCGTCGCCGCGGGAACGGAAGCGGCGTACGGCGTACTGGACCAGGGAGGCGTTCATCTCGATGAGCGTGCCGCGGACGTAGCGGTACTCGGGGGTGCCCTCTTCCAGCTCCTTGAGGCGCCGGAAGAAGACCTTCGAGAGTTCCCGGGCGTCGGCGGGGGCCATCTCCCGGGGTTCGTCGATCCGGGGGAGGCCGGCCCTGCGGGCGGCGGCCCCGGCGCTGCGGCGGGGGTTCGGCAGCAGGGCGGTGCGGGGGTGGGGGGTGGGGTCGGTGGCGTGGTCGGCGGTATGGGAGAGGGGGGCGGGGACCGGCATGGGGTTCGCTCCTTGGGCTTGTCGGCTTGCGGCGCGGGACCTTGACTGCCGTAGATGCTGGACCTCTTCCGCTCGTACGTCAAGAAATGCAGGAAATGTGTTTCGCGTCTTGCATCACCTGAATCGTGTAACGCATCATGTGCGCATGGGGAGTACGGCACGTAGACATAACTGGACATTCCTGACTAATCACGCACGCGTTCTGGTGACCATCGCCCGGGACCCGGCCGTGCGGCTCAGGGACGTCGCCGTGACGTGCGCGCTCACCGAGCGCACGGTGCAGACGATCGTGGCCGACCTGGAGTCGGACGGGTACCTCCAGCGCGTCCGCGACGGACGGCGCAACCGCTACGAGATCTCGGCGGGCGCCGTCTTCAAGCACCCCGCCGAGGCCGGGGTGCAGGTCGCCGGACTCCTCGCGCTGCTGACCGGGGTCCCCGCCGCCGAGAACTCCCCGGAGCCCGCCGCCGAGTAGCCGGACCGGGGCCACGCAGCGCCGTGCCCCGGAGCCTCGGGCTCCGGGGCACGGTCCTTCGTACAGGTCAGGTCGGGTCAGGTCAGAGCGCGATGCGCACGTCGTAGGTGCGCAGCCACTCGTCCAGCTGGAGCGTGGTCTCCAGCGAGGCGCGGCTCATGCCCGCCTCCAGCGCGGCGGCCCCGTCCTTGGCCACGGCGCGCTTGAGGGCGTCCGAGAACAGCGGGGCGAGCGGGCTCGCGTCCGCGCGGACGACCTCGGCCAGGCGCTCGCGGAGCACCCGGTTGTAGGCGGCGGCCCTGATGGAGGGGTAGGGGGTCTTGACGCGCTGGGCCACGGCCTCCGGCAGCAGGTCCTTCATCGCCGCTCGCAGCAGGCTCTTCTCCCGGCCGTCGAAGCCCTTCATCGCCCAGGGGACGTTGAAGGTGTAGTCGACGAGCCGGTGGTCGGCGAACGGAACCCTGACCTCCAGCCCGCAGGCCATGCTCATCCGGTCCTTGCGGTCGAAGAGCACCTGGGCGTGGCGGGTGAGCGCCAGGTAGGTGACCTCCCGGTAGCGGGCCTCCGCCGGGTCGGCGATGTGCTCTCCCGCGGAGATCTCCGCGACGGCGGCGCTGTGGATGTCGCGCTCGTACGCGGCGAGGTCGAGCTTGGCCAGCAGGTCGGGCTGGTAGAGCACCTCGTCGCCCTGGTAGTGCTGCCGGCCCTCGTGGACCCAGGGGAAGGTGTCGGACAGGACCGTGTCGCGGTCGCGCTGCCAGCGGTACCCGCCGAACACCTCGTCCCCGCACTCCCCCGAGAGCGCCACCGTCGAGTGCTGCCGCACGATCCCGAACAGCTGGTGCAGGGAGGCGTGTTCGTCGCCCTTGGCGATGGGAAGGTCGTAGGCGGCCAGGACGGAGGAGCGCAGCGCCGGGTCGAGCAGGTCGGGGGCGAAGAGGGGCAGTTCGCTGTGGTCGGAGCCGACGTGCCGCGCGAGGATCCGTGCGTAGACGTGGTCCTCGTTGCCCTCCGAGCCGTGCACGCCCGCCGCGTCGACCTCGTGGCGGGGGTCGGCGTCGGTGACCGAGCAGGAGCGGATCCTGCCGAGGCCCTGCGTACGGGAGACCTGCGCGGCGAGGGCGGTGAGGGAGCTGGAGTCCAGGCCTCCGGAGAGCAGGGTGCACAGCGGGACGTCGGAGACCATCTGCTCGGCGACGATGGCTTCGAGCATCTCGCGGACGGTGTCGACGGTCTCGTCCAGGGTGTCGGTGTGCTCGCGCACCTCCAGGCCCCAGTACCGCTCTTCCACGGCGCCGGAGCGGCCGACGCGTACGGTGCAGCCCGGCCGGACCTCGCGGATGCCGCGGAAGACGGCGCGGCCGGGGACCTTGGCGATCGAGAGGATGTCGCGCAGCCCGTCGGCGTCCAGTACGGCCCGGAACTCGGGGTGCGCGAGGATCGCCTTCGGTTCGGAGCCGAAGAGGACGCCGGCGGGGGTGGTCGCGTAGTACAGCGGCTTCACGCCCATCCGGTCGCGGACCAGGAGCAGTTCCTCCCGGCGGGTGTCCCAGACAGCGAAGGCGTAGATGCCCTCCAGCCGGCTGACGAAGCCGGGCCCCCACTCCAGGTAGGCGCGCAGGACGACCTCGGTGTCGCTGCGGGTGCGGAAGGCGTGGCCGAGGGAGCTCAGCCGGGTGCGCAGTTCCTGGAAGTTGTAGGTCTCACCGCTGTACGTGAGGACGGCGCGCGGGTCGGTGCCCTCGTCGGCGGCCATGGGCTGGCAGCCGCCTTCGAGGTCGATGACGGAGAGTCTGCGGTGTCCGAGGGCCGCGTGCCGCCCGTACCAGACGCCTCCGGCGTCGGGGCCGCGGCGGGCCATCGTGGCCGTCATGGCCTCGGCGATCGTCTGTTCCTGGGCCAGGTCGCGTGAGAAGTCGACCCAGCCGGCGATACCGCACATGGAAGTTCTGCTCCTAGGAAGAGGGGGAGGAAGGGCTGCCGGTCCGGTCTTCGGTCACAGGCGTTCGACGTGGGCCTGGGGCCGGGCGGAGCCGCGGGTGTCGAGGAGCAGCGGGGCGTGGCGCTCGATCTCGTGGAGGTCGTAGGCGCGGTGCTGCTGGAGGAGGATCGCCACGTCGGCCCGTTCCAGGGTTTCGGGCAGGGCGCCGGTGGCGGCGGGGACCGGGATCCCGTCGACCTCCCAGGCCGGGACGTACGGGTCGTGGAAGGAGACCTCGGCGCCGAGGGCGCGCAGGCGGCGCACCACGTGGCGGGCGGAGGTCTCGCGCTGGTCGGCGATGTCGGCCTTGTAGGTGACGCCGAGGAGCAGGACGCGGGCGCCGCCGAGGGTCTTGCCGGCCCGGTCCAGGAGCTGCTGGGCGCGTTCGACGACGTAGCGGGGCATCCGGGTGTTGATCTCCTGGGCGAGTTCCACCATGCGGAACGGGTAGCCGAGGGTGCGGACCTTGTGGGCCAGGTAGTTGGGGTCGATGGGGATGCAGTGGCCGCCGACGCCGGGGCCGGGGCGGAAGGCCTGGAAGCCGAAGGGCTTGGTGGCGGCGCAGGAGATGGCGTCCCAGAGGTCGATGCCGAGCTCGTGGGAGAACACGGCCATCTCGTTGACCAGGGCGATGTTGACGTGGCGGTAGGTGTTCTCGATGAGCTTGGCCATCTCGGCCTCGCGGGTGCCGGCGGCCTGGACGACCTGGTCGACGAACTTGCCGTAGAAGGCGGCCGCGGCGGCGGTGCAGGCGGGGGTGTAGCCGCCGACGACCTTGGGGGTGTTGCGGATGCCGTAGTCGCGGTTGCCCGGGTCGACGCGTTCCGGGGAGAAGGCCAGGTGGAAGTCGGTGCCGGCCTTCAGGCCGGAGCGCTCCAGGATGGGGCGCACGACCTCGTCGGTGGTGCCGGGGTAGGTGGTGGACTCCAGTACGACGAGCGTGCCGGGGCGCAGGTGGCGGCTGATGACCGCGCAGGCGTCCTCGACCATGGCCAGGTCGGGGCCGCCGTGCTCGGACAGCGGGGTCGGCACGCACACCACCACGGCGGCGGCGTCGGCGATCACCCGCTCGTCGGTCGTCGCGGTGAATCCGGCGGCGCCCATGGAGGCGACGGCCTCGTCGTCGATGTCGTCGATGTGGGACCGGCCTTCGCCGAGCCGGGCCACCGTCCTCGCGTCGCGGTCCAGGCCCGCGACGGCCATGCCGGAGCGGCAGGCCTCCAGCGCGAGCGGCAGGCCGACGTATCCCAGGCCTATGACGACCAGGTCACTGCGCACGATGGTGCCTTTCTGGTGCAGGGGGTCGATGCCGATCGGTCGATCGGTCGACCGGTCGATGAGCCGGCCGGTTCCGGCGGGGATCCGGCCGGGCGGGTGGGTGCGTTCATGTGCTGCGGGCCCGGCCCGCGAGCAGGGCGGCCAGCAGGGTGGGGACGAGGAGCAGGCCGAAGGCGGCCGCGTACCCGGTCAGTTCGGAGGCGCCGAGGCCCAGGCAGGTGTTGAGGACGGCCGCCGCCAGGCCCAGGATGGCGATCTGGCCGAGGTTCTGGTTGGTCTGCATGGCGGCGCTGGCGTAGCCCTGGCGGCCGGCGGGGCTGTGCGCGAGGGACAGTACGGTCAGGGACGGGTCCAGCAGGCCCATGCCGACGGCGGCGAGGAGCATGCCCGCGGCGGCGGTGAGCACCGGGGACCCCGGCAGGGTGCCGAGGACGGCCAGGGCGACCGCCACGGCCATGACCAGGGCGCCGACGACGACGAGCCGGTGCCGGGGCCAGGACTCCAGCAGCCGCCCCTGCACCCAGGAGGCGCCCGCCCACACGACGGCGGCGCCGGTGAAGACCACGCCGATCACCACGGCGGACACCTGCCGCTCGGTGATCAGCATGAGCGGGACGAAGGCCTCGACGGTGAAGAACACCCCGGAGCCGAAGCCCCGCAGCAGCACGGTGGTGGGGAGTCCCCGGGCGGCCCGCCAGGTGCCGACGGGCAGCAGGCGGGGCGCGAAGAGGACCAGCAGCCCGAGGCCGACGGCCGCGAACAGCAGGTGCCGGGGGTCCCAGCCCGACACCCCGTACTGTCCGAGGGCGGCGGCCAGGCTCACCGTCGTCGCGATCAGCAGCGCCGGGCGCGGCGGCTGTTCCCCGTCCGGGGCGGCCGCGCCGGGTCCGCCGCGGCCGCGCAGGACGAGGACCAGCGCGAGGGAGGGGATCAGGGTGAGGGCGGCGAGGCCGAAGAACACCGCCCGCCAGGACCACCATCCGGTGACGAGCCCGGCCAGCGGGGGGCCGGTCAGCGAGGGGATGATCCAGGAGGTGCTCATCAGGGCGAGGGCGCGCGGGCGCAGCCGGTCGGGGTAGGTCTGGCCGATGGCGGTGTTGATGCACACCGCGACCATTCCGGCGGCCAGTCCGTCGAGGAACCGGCCGGCCGCGAGCTGCCAGATGGTGGTGCTGGTGGCCGAGACCAGCAGGGTGACGACGGTCAGCACCATCCCGGCCGCGAGGGGCCGGCCGGCGCCGGCCCGGTCGGCCCAGTGGCCGCCGAGGACCCCGCCGAGCAGGCTCGCGGACACGAAGCAGCCGGCCACCAGGGGGAAGAGGGACACTCCGTCGAGGTCGCGGGCGGCCGTCGGGAGGGTGGGTACCACGGCCAGCGCGGCGAACCCGGTGAGGAACATGACGGCGGCGAAGGTGGCCGTCGCGGCTCCGAACTCCCGTGAGAACAGGCCGGGTCCGGGCCCGGACGCAGCCCCGGCGTCGGGCCGGTCCGGGGCCGCCTCCACCGCCGGGCCGGAAGGGTCAGACATCACGGCCCAGCTGCGGCAGGCCGGTGATCGCCCGGTGGGTGTCGCAGGCCAGCCACTGGGCCAGGGCGCGCAGTGCCTCGCGCAGCGGGGCGGAGGGCCGCCAGTCCAGCTCGCTCTCGATGAGGCCGGTCGCCATGACGGCCTGCGCCTCGGCGGGTTCGGCCAGGTCCTCCCATGCGGTGCGGCGGGCGATGAGCGCGACGAGCTCGGCCAGTTCCTCCTCCGTCCAGACCTGGGAGGCGACGTTGAACACGGGCCGCAGGGGCTCGGCGGCGAGTACGGCGTCGACGGCGGCGGCCAGGTCCCGGTGGTCGAGGACCTGGTGGCGGCGGGTGCGGTCCAGCTGGAGCGGTTCGCGGGTCCACGCGCGGTGCATCCAGTGGGCGGTGGTCCCCTCGACGAGGACGCCGGGTCCCAGGGGTTCGGCGGCCCGCAGCACCTGTACGGCGGTCCCGGTCTCCTCGCCCCAGCGGCGGACCCGCTCCTCCTCCAGCCACCACCGCAGGGCGGCCGGGTCGGAGGGAGGTCCGGCCGGGCCGTCCTCGGTCGCGGGTCCGTCCTGCGGTGCCCGGCCGACGCCGCGGTAGATCTGCGCGGAGCCCACGTAGAGCAGGCGTCCGGTGCCCGCCTTCTCGGCGGCGGCCAGGACGCGTTCCAGCCGGTCGGCGCCGTCCGCGGCGGAGCCCAGGTGGACCACGACGTCGCTGTCGCCGTCGGGTTCCGGCCGGTGGACGGCGCGGTGGCCGAGGTCCTCCAGCAGGCCGGTGAGCAGCGGGCCGAAGCCTTCCTCTCCGCCCGTGACGGTGACGGTGGCCGTGGCGGGGGTGTGGGCCGAGGTCGCGCCCCCCGGCGCGGCCTCGGCTCCCCCGGCCGCCCCGGCGGCCACGGCGGATTCGGCTGCGCGGCCCGCCTCGAAGGCCACCAGGCCCAGCTCCCGCACGGGCGGGATCAGTTCGCCGAGTTCGGCGGCGGTGTACTCCTCGCAGAGCCCGCCGGGTCCGACGGAGTCCATCACGGCGTGCGTGACGGCCGGTTCCGGCGCCTCGGCCGTGACCCGGGCCACGACCACGCCCATCATGTAGGCCGTCTCCCACACCGCCTGCGCCACCCGCTCGGGCAGCGGGGCCGGCGGGGCCGCCTCGTGCGCGGCGCGGGAGTGCTCCGCGAGCCCGATCCGGCTCAGGTAGCGCCCGGTCTCGACGTACTCCCACGGCGCGTCGGGGCCCTGCCGCACGGCGCAGCGGGCGTCGCCGTACTGGTAGAAGGGGACGACCGCGAACTGGGCGCAGTCGTAGGTGGCGGGGCGGGGTGCCCGGCTGGTGAAGACGGCGGCCTGGCGCCAGCCGTGGGTGGTGTTCCCGGCGATGCTGGGGACCTCGCTGTGGTCGACCGTGCTGGGCACGGCCACCCTGATGGGGACGCCGAGGGAGTTCAGGTACCGCTGTACGACCACGTCGTAGGGCCAGCCGAGACCGTGCTCGGCCGCGAAGGCCGCGTAACCGCGGGCCGCTCGGGCCGGGAGCATCAGGCCGAGGCAGGGCGTGTGCTCCTCCAGGGCGTACGTCCACTCCTGCCCGGCGAGCGCCGCCAGTCGCGCGGCGGCCCCGGTCCGGCCGTCCCAGCCGGCGTAGAAGGCGACGGCCTCGTCGGGGACGGCCGCCGCGACCTGCTCGACGTAGGGGTAGAAGCCCTCGGCGAGGACCACGTCGTCCTGGAGGACCAGGTGGTGGGTGGCCTCGGGGTCCACGCACTGCCAGGCGAGGGCCCCGGAGCGCAGCGCCGTCGGCGGGCCGTCGGGCTCGGGGTCGGTCACCACCTGGATCCGGCCGCGGGGGTCGGTCCCGGCGAGCTCGCGGGCCGCGTCGAGGCGTCTGGGATGCGTCATCACCGCACCGCTCAACCGGACAGGTACCACGGGGGTGTCGGCGGGGATCGGGGAATTCATGGCACTACCTCGCAGGGCTGGACGATGTATTGCGGGAGTCGCGGGAATTACGGGTACGTGAAGGGGTATTGCGGGAGCGTGAACGGAAGCCGTCACCGGCCCGCCGCGGCAGAATTCCACGGTGCCGGACCATCCGGCTCCGATCCGGCGGGCGGGCACGGCGAGGCGACTTCCCCGAGAGAAGGGGATCAGTAATTCGGAAAGGAATCGACGGATCAGGTGCCGGAATCCTCGGCGGCCTTGTTGCGCACCTGCCGCTCGTTGTTCTCGAGGCCGTGGTCCATTCCCTGTTCGCGTTCCAGCCGGATCATTTCGGCGGGACGGTAATTGAGAATGTAGGCACGGCGGTTGTGGTCCGTGGTGTTTCCCCGCGAGGAGTGCAGGATTCCGCCGGCGTGGGCGACGGCCTCGCCCGGTGACAGGGGCACCGGGGTGGCCCCGGGCTCGTCCTCCGAGCAATCGCACTCGATGTTGCGGCCGTCGCTCGTGGGGCGGTGCGGGCGCAGGGGTTCGAGGTGCGAACCGGCGACGTACCACATGCAGCCGTTGTCCAGGGTGGCCTCGTCCAGGGCCACCCAGACGGAGACGGCACGGGTGTCGGGCAGGTCGACCCAGTAGGCGGCGTCCTGGTGCCAGGGCGTCGGGACTCCCGTGTGGGGTGCCTTGTGGATCATCATGTCGAAGTCCAGCGTGGCATCGTCGCCGATCAGCTCCCGCGCCAGGGCGAGGGCGCGGGTGTGGAGCGGCAGATCGCGCAGCGGGGGGTGGAGCGCCGACGGCCACATGATCTGGGTGATGTTCTCCCGGACGCCGTCCTTGCGCGGGACGTGGGAGCCGAGGTCGGACCGCTTGTCCCCGCTCTCGATCTCGCCGCTCAGGAGCCGGTCGTAGATCTCGCGATAGGTCTGGACCTCTTCGGGGGACAGGAGCGCTCCGGCCGTGGCGAACCCGTCCTGCCGGAATGCCTGGGTTCGTAAGAGACCGGCTTTCACTGTCATGGCGATGGAACCTTTCTTTTCTCATCCACTACCGGTGGACGCTGATGTCGAGGCCGGGGGCCCGGATCGACGATGTCGATGCACGCCCGACGCTGGGCCCAAAAAGAAATCATGAGGGGAGAACAAAATCCCCGTCGGACCGGCGGGGGCAGTCCACACCCGTCGGGAGCGATTACCGGGCGGCCCGGCCGTCCTTGTCGCATCGGCAACCTAAGGGACGACTTCAGGACCGGTCAAGCTTATTGAGACAGCCTTCACGGTGGCCGGTCTGCCCGTTTTGTTAAAACCAATCCGAGGCGCCCACACCCCGGCACCTGGGGTTTTCCCATTCGACGCACCGGCGGGAACTCGGCGGGTTTGGCCGGATGCGGACAGCCGGTGGTCGATTTTCAGTCGCGTTTCACTCGGCCGGAATTATTGAAGGGTTCGTGCGAAAACAGGACAGCTCGCCCCGCAACCCCGGCCCACCAGCGATCTTTCCGGCGACGGCCGCGCGGACCGCTCCGGGCGGCCGTCAAACGTGATCCCGGTCACTGATGATCTTTGCCGTCCGGCCCTCCACCATGGGCCTGCCCAGCCCCCCTCACCCCGCCACGGAGGCCGCCATGCCCGGCGTCGGAACCATCTCGCCCGAAGGCCTGGAGGTCCAGGTCGCACACCGCCGCAACCCCTACGCCTACATGCTCACGGGGGCGGAACTCGACGCCCTGCTGCTGGAGGTGGCGCTGCGCCGGGCCGGGAGCGTCTGGCGCCACCACACCGCCGACGAGCGGGACGCCCCGCGCGGCGCCTACCCCCGGCCCGCGATGGGCTTCGTCCTGCTGGACGCCACCGCGGGCCCCTGGACACCCAACGAGGAGGCCGTCCTCGGCGTGATCGCCCTCGGGGACGGGGGGCACGCCTTCCTGCCGAACGCCGCCGCCAAGGCGGGCGCGCACCGCCGGCTCGGCCGCAACAACGGCGAGGCCGTGCACGTCGATCCGCACCTGCTCGGCACCGGCGGCTTCCGCTACGGCCATTCCGCCGAGGTGCGCGGCCAGATCGTCGGCGCCAGTTCGCAGGGCACCGACCAGGACCTGTACGAAGCGGCGCTGCTGGCCGGGGAGTTCGTCGACGCCGTGAACTCCCGCCACCGGGCCTGGGAGCAGCGCGTCGGGCCGGGCGACTGGGCCTCCCCCGACGAGCGGCCGGCGCCCGAGTACCGGGCGATGACCGACTGGTTCACCCCGGCCCCCTCCCCCGCCGCACCGGCGCCGGCACCGGGCGAAGGGGTCGCGCTGCTCCGGTGAGCCGCGCGTGTCAGGTGACGCGGAATCCGATGGTGGCCGGTTCACGGAGGAAGGTGAGCCGGTCCCAGGTGGGGAAGGCCAGGTCCGTGACGGCGAGCAGCCGGCCCGAGAGGTCGTGCAGGGTGCGGCGTACGGTCAGCCCGCAGGCCGGTGACGGGGCGCCGGGCCGGGTGGTGCGGGTCATCGTGATGGTCTCGGCGGTGCGGCCCCGCGCGGCGGTCCGCTCCAGCCAGCGGTGCAGCGGCCGCAGGTCCTCGTCACGGGCCGCCGCCGCCCGGTCGAGGTAGGGCGCCAGTTCCGGGGTCCTGGCGACGGCGCGCGGGCAGAAGTAGGTGACGGCGTGCTGGAGCGTCTCGCCCGCCGGGCCGTACGCGCGCTGGTGGTGGACCAGGGTCAGCGCCCCGCCGCTCATGCCGAGGAGCGCGGCGAGCGAGGGCGGCACGGTGACGAGGCCGAGCCGGGAGCGGGTGGCCACGCCCGGCACGGCGTACGCGCCCGCCCGCACGGCGGGCCCGGACGGCGGGGCGGACCCCGCGGCCCCCTCGGCGGCCGCGGCCCGGGTGCCCCGGCGGCCGGTGACGATCAGTCCGTCGGCGCGCAGCTGCTGGAGGGCGGCGCGTACGGTCTGGCGGTTGACCCCGTAGCGGGCGGCGAGGGTGCGCTCGGAGGGGAGCTTGCCGCCGCAGGTGCGGGTGGCGTGGTCGAGCTCGTCCCGGAGGGCCGCGGCGATCCGCTGGTACTTGGGCGTGGCGGCCGGGCCGCCGCCCCGCGAAGGGGAGGGCATGGCTTCTCCTCTGACGGGTGGTCAAGGACTGCGCGGTCTGCCCGACCAACGTAGCATTGGTCTATACCTTTCGGTACGCGGGTTGCCGGTGCCGGAACCACCTTGGCCAAATCCCACTCCCGCCGCCCACCCGGCCCGCTAGGGCCTAGCCCCGCAGGGGGTTGGGCAGCGGCAGGTAGCGCGCGTCCGCGCCGTCCGCCCGGGTCCACCGCAGCAGCAGGTTCGTCTTGGCCGGAAGGTCCGGGCCCGCCAGCAGCTCCGCGATCTCCGGCAGCCCGTGCGCCCGGTCGTAGCGCAGGAACTCCTCCCGGACCGCCGGCCACACCCGGTCGGCCAGCTCCGGACGGCGCTCCGCCAGGGTCCCCGCGATCTCCGCGAGGTGGTTGACCATCAGGCAGTACACGAGCCGCTGCCAGGCGGACTCCCTCGGCATGTCGTCCGGAAGTTTCACCCCCTCCGCGTCGCGGAAGAGGGCCTGCACCGGCATGCCCCGGTCGTCGACCGCGACCAGGCAGTTCTGGAGGTGGGCCTCCAGCACGATCCCGTGCCGGGCGAACAGGTCCAGTACCGGAGGCACGACGTGGCGCAGGTACGCCTCCCACCACGCGCCCGGATCGGCCGCCGAGGCGAGCGGGCTGCCGTCGAACCCCTCGGCGAGCGCGGCGGCCAGCAGCGGGGTGGACCCGGCGACGCCGTGGACGCGCAGGCCGTCACGGACGAGGACGGCGAGCTCCTCGAAGGCGAAGGCGGCCGTGCGGTAGCCCCGGTCGCACAGCCACGCCGCCGTCGATCCCGTACGCCGGCGCAGGTCGGCGAAGGCCTCCTCGACGGCGGCGTCGGTGCGGCGCAGCTCGAGCAGGTCGTGCCGCCACAGGCGCCGGATGTCGTTGGTGATCCGGACGTCGAGGCTGAACTTGGCGAACAGGTCGGCGTCCGGGTCTGCCGAGGGGGCCGGCGCGTACACGGTCCGCAGGGAGGCGGTCGGCCAGACCGGCAGCCGGGTCGGGCCGAGCCGCAGCAGGCGCCCGTCGGCGAAGGCCTCGCGCACCTCCGGCCGCCCGGCGACCAGTTCGAGCTGCCAGGGGTGCGCGGGCAGGAGGGCGTATCCGGCGGGCGGGCGGGGGCCGTCGAGGATCCCGGCGAGCGCGTCGACGGCGGCAGCGGCCCGCGCGCCGCCCTCCTCGGCCACCTGGTCCTCGCGCAGCCCCAGCATGTGCAGCGGGAAGCGGGCGTGGGCCTCGGGTGCGTACGGGAGCCAGCTCGCGGCGGGCGCGCCGCCCCGGGCCTTGGGCGCGGGGTGGTGCGGATGCCCCATGACCAGGGCCTGTTCGGAACGGACGTACGGGTCGGCGGGCGCGGCGGCGCCGGCCCGCGCGGCGAGCAGCGCTGCGAGGGCGTCGCGGCTGTCGTCGATCTCTGCGGGGAGTTCGTCGTTGGTGACGCCCGTGCAGCGGTGCAGTTCGTCGGCGACCAGTTTGACGAGGTCCGAGTGGCCGAGCGGCTGCCAGCCGTCCGCCGTGCGCAGCTCGGGCCCGGCCGGGCGGCGCCCGCCGCCGACCCGCAGCAGCCGGCCGCTGCCGCGCAGCCGGTGGACGCCCGCGCCCTGGGCGTCGGCCACCTCCCTCAGCAGGCAGTTCAGGAGCGGGGCGGCCGCGAGGGCATCGGCGTCGGCGTTGGGGTGCACTGGTTCCATTCGGTCCATCCGGAGTGCCGGAGGTTCGCGAGGTGGACCACCGGTCGTGATCTTCAGTATCCGCGATGATGACGTGATCATCAGGCAAAGCGATCCGAAAGGAATGGGACCCTGGACCGCAGCACGCACCTCCCCGACCCCGACCCCGGGCACTGCCCCGCCACCGCAGCCGAGGAGGCCGTCGCCCGTGCGCTGGGCGGCGTACGGCCCGGGCTCGGGTCCGCGTACGAGGCCTCGCTGGCCGGTGCGCGGGCCGCCGTGCTGACCCGGCTGTGGCGGGCGCTGGCCTTCGAACCGCTGCCCTGGGTGGTGCGCCGGGAGCACGGTCCGGACTCCCTCACGCTGCTGCTCGCGGACGGCCGGCGCCTGGAGGGGCCGGCGGCGGACCCGTACGCGACCGGCGACCGCGTGGACGAACTGCGCCTCGACGGCCGGGGCCACCGGCAGGCCGCGCGGCTGGTCGAGGCGCTCGGGGCGGCGCACGGGAGCGCCTTCGCCGCCGAACTCGACGACTCCACCGCCTCCCTGGCGCTGTCCCGGGCCGGGCAGCCGACGGGGCCGCGAGCGGAGCCGGACACCGGCTGGGAGTGGGAGCAGCGGGTGGTCGACGGGCACCCGTACCACCCCAACTGCCGCTCCCGGCCCGGTTTCTCGGTAGCCGAGCAGCTGGCGTACGCGCCGGAGCACCGGCCGGTGGTGGAGCTCGGGCTGGTCCCCGTACCGGCGCGGGAGTGCCTGGTGAGCGGCCTGTGGCCGGACCACCTGCGCGAAGGGGACCGGATCCTGCTGCCGGTGCACCCCTGGCAGGCCGAACACGTACTGAAGGGCGAGGCCGCAGGGGCCGGTTTCGCCGCGCATCCGCTGATGGCGCTGCGCACCCTCGCCCCGGCGGAGGGCGGCCCGCACGTGAAGACGGCCCTGAGCACCCGGCTGACCTCCTCGGTCCGCGACATCTCCGGCTACTCGGTGGAGACCGCGGCGGTGGTCTCCGCCTTCGCCCACGCCCTGTCGGAGCGGCTCGACGGCCGCCTGCACATCACCCGCACCCTCGGCGCGGCCACCGCGCACAGCCCGGACCTGGCGGCGGTGCTGCGCGAACCCCCGGAGACGTACGCGGGCCCCGGCGAGCGGGTGGTGCCCGTGGCGGCGCTGGCGGGCACGCGGCTCGCCCGGTCCGCCGCCTGGCGGGCGGAGTTCGCGCGGCTCGCGCTGTCGGTGTGCCTGCGGGTGCTGGACCTCGGGGTGGCCCTGGAGGCGCACGGCCAGAACCTCCTCGTGGTGCTGTCCGCCGACGGGGCCCCGCTGCGGCTCGTCTACCGCGACCTCGCCGACATCCGGATCAGCCCCGCCCGGCTGGCCCGGCACGGGCTGCCGGTGCCGCCGCTCTCGGGGCGGATCGTGACGGACGACGAGACGGTGCTGCGGCGCAAGCTGTTCGGCTCCCTGGCGGCGGGCGCGCTCGCCTCCACCGCCGGCTCCTCGGCGGCCTTCGGCGAGGACCTGGCCGCCGCGCTGGACGGCCTCGCGCCGACCGCCGACTCGCGGCTCCTGCACGGCCCGCTGCCGGTGAAGGCACTGACCCTGATGCGGCTGAGCCCGGGGGTTCCGGGCGACCAGTGGGCGCAGCTGCCGAGTCCGCTGACGGGAGGGCCGGTCGGGGGGTGAGACCTGCGGCCCGGCGGGCTACTGTTCAGGGGCATGACAGACACCTCGCACGTCAGTACCGTACGGGCGTCCTACGACGCCGTGGCCGTCGACTACGCCCGGCTGCTGCGCGGCGCCCTGGAGGCCGAACCGCTCGAACGGGCCATGCTGGGCGCGTTCGCCGAGTGCGTGCGTGCGGACGGCGGCGGGGCGGTGGCCGACCTGGGCTGCGGCCCTGGACGGGTGACGGCGTACCTGGACGATCTGGGCCTACGGGCCTTCGGCGTCGACCTCTCCCCCGCGATGGTGGCGGTGGCCCGGCGCACCTATCCGGGGCTGCGTTTCGAGGTGGGCCGCATGGGCGCGCTGGACGTGGCGGACGGGGCCCTCGGCGGGGTCCTGGCCTGGCATTCCACCGTCCACACCCCACCCGCGGAACTCCCGTCCGTCTTCGCGGAGTTCGCCCGGGTCCTGGCGCCCGGCGGACACGTCCTGATCGCCTTCAAGGCCGGGGACGAACGCCGGCGGCTGGAGCACGCCTACGGCCACCCGGTCGACCTCGACGTGTACTGGACCCCGCCGGACCTGATCGCCGGCCTGCTGTCCGGGGCGGGCCTCACGGAGGTGGCCCGCCTCGTCCGCCAACCGGGCCCCGCGGAGAAATGCCCCCAGGCCTTCCTCCTGTTCCGCAAACCCCCGACGCCCTGACGGCCCCTCCGGACGGGGGCGCGGGCACGACCGCCGGGCCGACGGCTGCACGGCGCCGCCGGGACCCTCGTGGTCCGGCCGTACGCGGGTACCCCCGGCGGCGGGGTCGGTGACGGGCGCGGGCTCGTACGTACGGGCGGGCGGGTGAGCCGTTCGGGGGGCAACGGGGTGGTGGCGGGCCCGCCTTCGTGGGGATCGGGCCGGGCGGTGGCAGGAAGGAGGGGTGAGCCTCCCACGCCGCCGGGTCCTGGCGGGCGCCGCCACCGCCGTCCTGGCCACCGCCGGGGCGGGGCGGCGCGGCGCCGCCGGCTCCCGCGCGCCCGACTTCGCCGCGCTGGCCCGGGCCCTCGACGGGCGGCTGGTGCTGCCGGGCGAGCCGGACTACGCGGAGGCCCGGCAGCTGTTCCAGCCCCGCTACGACACGGTCCGGCCCGGCGCGGTGGCCTACCCCGCGCACGCCGGGGACGTGGCCGCCTGCCTGGACTTCGCGCGCCGCTCCGCCGTGCCCGTGGTGCCGCGCGGCGGCGGCCACAGCTACCCCGGCTGGTCCACGGTGGAGTCCGGGCTCGTGATCGACACCGGGGCGATGGCCGGGGTGTCCGTCGAGGGCGGCGAGGTGCGTGTCGGCGCGGGGGCCCGGCTCGCCGACGTGCACGGGGTCCTCGCAGCGCGCGGCCTCGGCGTCCCCGCCGGGCTGTGTCCCTCCGTCGGCATCGCGGGCCTCACCCTCGGCGGGGGCCTGGGCCTCGCCTCCCGGGCCTACGGAACCACCTCCGACCGGCTCACCGGCGCCCGCGTGGTCACCCCCGACGGGGTGGTGCGCGAGGCCGACGCGGGCCACGACCCCTCCTTGTACTGGGCGCTGCGCGGCGGCGGGGGCGGCAACTTCGGGGTGGTGACCGAGTTCCGGCTCCGTACGCACCCGGTCGCCGACGCCGCCTTCGCCGAACTGCACTGGTCCGGCGCGGACTCCCCGGCGGTGCTGCGCGGCTGGCAGCGCTGGCTGGGCGCCCTCGGGGACCCGTTCTGGAGCCAGGTGGAGTTCGCCCCGGAGTCCGGGCCGGGCGCCGCCCCGGCGGTCCCCGCCGTCCGCGTGGTGTGCCTGGACGGGCGCGGGGAGCTGGAGCGGGAACTGTCGCGGCTCACCGCGCTCGTGGGCCGCGAGCCCCGGGACAGCTGGGTCGTCGTACGCGGCTACGGGGACACCGTGCGGGCCATGGCGGGCTGCCCGGAGCAGGGCGCCGCCGCGTGCCGGCTGCCGGGGCGGCTGCCCGGCCGGGACCCGCGCGGTCTCCTCGGCCGGGACTCGTACGCCGCCCGCTCCGACTTCTGGGGCGGGGCCGGACTCCCCGACGCGGCGGTGGAAGTGGTGCTGGACGCCGTCCGGCGCTACCCGGGGGCCGTGCCGCGCGGCGGGCGCGGGGTGGTCCAGCTCGACGGGGTGTGCGGCGGGGCCGTGAACCGGGTCCCGGCAACCGCGACGGCGTTCGCGCACCGGGACAGCGCGTTCCTCGCCCAGTACCTCGTCTACTGGCCGGAGTCGGCGCCGGACTCCGAGGTGGCCCGGCACCAGGGCTGGCTCGACGGGCTCTGGCGGGACCTGCGCCCCTGGGCCGGCGGCAGCGCGTACCAGAACTACGCCGACCCGAAGCTCACCGGCTGGCGCGAGGCCTACTACGGGCCCAACCTCCCCCGGCTGGAGGAGGTCCGGCGCGCCTACGACCCGGACCGGCTGTTCCGTTTCCCCCAGGCCGTCTAGAACAGGAGCCAGACATGCGACGTACGTCGACGGTGGCGGCGGCGGTGGCCGCCGCGGTCCTGCTGCTGCCGGGCGGGCCGCTGCCCGTCGCGGAACCGGGCAGTGCCGAGGCGGCCCCCGGGCGGTGGACCGCGCGGGAGGCCGCCTCCTTCTGGACCCCGCAGCGGATGGCTTCGGCCGTCCCGGTCCCCGATCCGCCCGCACCGCAGGCCCCGGTGGCGGCGCCCGCGCCGTCCGCGCCGCCGGCCGCCGGGGACTCGCCGACACCGACACCGGCCCCGGCACCGGCGGCCGTCCCCGTCCCGGGCGCTGGCCCCGTCCCGGGCGCTGTCCCCGCCCCAGGAGCTGTCCCCGTCCCGGGCGGCGTCGCGGCGCCGGACCCGGCCCCGCCCGCGCCCTCCACCGCTCCCACCCCCGCGGAGGCGGCCGCGCCCGTACCCACGGCACCGGCCGACGGCGCCGCTCCGGCGACCCCGGCGGCCCCGGTGGACCCGGTGGACCCCGTGGACCCGACCCCTGCGGTAGTCCCGTCCAGTCCCGTCGACCCGACCCCCGCAGTAGTCCCCTCCTCCCCGGCGGTCCCCGTGGCCACACCCACCGGCTCCGTCCCGGCATCGCCGCCCGTCGTCCCCGTACCCGTGCCCCGGCCCGCGAGGCCCGTCGTGGTCGCGCCCGCCCCCGCAGGGGTGGGCCGGGACTTCGACGGGATGCCGGTGGTCGGCCGGATGTTCGTCATGAAGGGAGCCGGCGCCTACTTCTGCACCGCCAGCGTGGTCTCCTCCCCCGGCCGGAACCTGGTGCTCAGCGCCGCGCACTGCCTGCTCGGCACGGACACCCGCCAGGTGGCCTTCGTACCGCAGTACACCCGGGCGGACCCCCAGCCGTACGGCATGTTCCCGGTGCTGCGCGACGCCGCCGGCCGCTCCAAGGTGTGGATCCACCAGCGCTACCGCACCGAGGGCGCGGAGCGGGCGGCCACCCTCGACGTGGCCTTCGCGCAGGTCGGCCCGGACGCCGACGGCGACCCCGTGGAGAGCGTGGTCGGCGGCAACAGGCTCCTCACCGGGGCCGCCTTCACGCACCCCCAGATCACCCTGATCGGCTATCCGGCGTCGGCGGCCCGCCCCCGGATCTGCGTGAACCGGACGACCAAGTTCACCAGCACGGACGCGAACAGCCCCGGATCGTTCCTGCGGATCGACTGCACCGGCTATCCGGGCGGCACCAGCGGCGGCCCGTTCCTCGCCCGCTACGACGCCGCCACCGGGACCGGGGACGTGGTCGGGGTGATCGGCGGATGGAAGACCGGCGGACCCACCGCCGACACCTCGTACAGCTCCTACTTCGGCGCGGAGATCAGGAAGCTGTACCGGACGGCTGTCGCCGGGGCCCGGACGGCGTGACCCCCGGCGGTACCGGCTGCGCCGGCACGCCCGGGGTCGGCACCCGCACCCAGCGCGTCCGGCGCGGGTTGCCGACCGTACGCGGGGTCGCCGGCACCTCGTCGGCGCTCAGCGGATCGGCGGGCGCCAGCTCCAGCTGGCGGCGCAGATCGGCCAGGGCCGCGTGCACGGGGGCGAGGATGACCTCGGCGCGCGGGTGGATGTACGCCAGGGCGTGCGCGGTCGTCTCGATGGTCTCGGCGGCGTCCTCGGCGGCGCTCCGGCTCCACCCGCCGGGCTCCCCGCCGCCCCAGGGGACGACGGCGTCGTAGAGGTGGCAGGCGGCGTCGGCCGAGGCGTCGGCCCGTTCGGCGACGCCCGGCGCCGCGATGGTCGGCAGCAGCTCCATGCCCGGTCAACGAGCGGAGCCCGCCGGGGGAACTAGTGCTGTGGCCGGAAAGGTTTGCCGGGTCGCGGTGTCCGGTGCGGTACCTCGCAAGGCGGAGGGCCGCCGCTCGTACTGGACGTACTCGGGTGGCCCGACAACGCGGCGAGGTGCCGTGCCGGGCGCCGTGACACGGCAAACCTTTCCGGCCACAGCACTAGGGCCTGTCGTCAAACTCGCGTCGTCGCCCGGAGGGCGGACGGGAGTTTGACGACAGGCCCTAGGCGGTCTCAGCGGATCCGGCGGGCCACGGCGTGCGCCCCGGCGGTGGCGGCCCCGGCCAGGGCGAGCCCGGCCGCGAGCTCCCGGGCGCGGGTGGGGCGCAGTACTCCGGCGCGGCGCAGCCGGCCGCGCGCCCACAGGGTGAAGGGGACGACGACCAGCGGCGAGGTGACCGCGCCCGGGGTGTAGCCGCGGGTGGCGGCGGCCTGCGCGAGGTGGACGAGGCCGTGCAGTCCGAAGCCGTCCAGGGCGCGCTGGTAGAAGGCGGAACGTCCGCCGGTGCGGTACCCGTCGGCGGCCGCCGCCGCGACGACCGCCCCCATGACGGCGACGGCGGTGGCGAACTCGCGGCCGTCGATGTCGCCGACGCTGCGCCACACGCGGTCCGGGACGCGGGGATGGCGGGCGCGCAGGACCGGGACCCGGGTCCGGGACCAGCGGGCCACGGTGGCGACCTCCTCCAGGTCGTGGACGGCCCAGGCCGCCAGCAGACCGAAGGTGGCAAGAGTGAGGGAAGGTTTCTCCGATGCGTTCACGAGGCAACAGTCTGCAGCCACAGGGGCAGCAGCAGGAGGGAAACCAGCGAAGTCTTGATCACGAGGGAGGCGGAGAGGCCGACGCCGATGTCGTAGCGCTGGGCGAAGATGAAGAGATTCTGCGGGGTGGGCATCGCGGCGATCAGCACCAGGTACGCGAGCCATTCGCCCCGTACGCCGAACAGCCCCCCGCACACCGCCCACGCCAGCAGCGGGAACGCCACGCACTTGAAGGCGATCAGGGCCATCTCCTCCCGGGTGGTGCCCCGCAGGTCCAGGCCGGCGCCGCCGAGGTGCAGGCCGAGGGCGAACAGGGCGACCGGCGAGGCGCTGTCGCCGACGAAGGCGGCGCCGTCGAGCACCACCTTCGGGACGTGCACCGACAGCAGGTTGAGCAGGATGCCCGCGTTGCAGGCGAGGACCAGCGGGGTGACGAGCGAGGCGCCCAGTGCCCGTGCGAGGCGGGCGGCGGGCCCGCCGGCCGCCGGGTCGGCGCGGCCCAGTTCCATCACGGCGATCACGACGAGGGACAGCACGCAGACCTGGAAGAGCAGCACCGGGAAGATCGGCGCGGCCGTCCCGAAGACGGTGATGAAGACGGGCACGGCGAAGTAGGCGGTGTTCACCTGCACCCCGGCCATCACGCGCAGCGCCACGGCGCGGGGCTCGCGTATGCCGTACGCGGCCGCCGCGGCGGCGACGGCGAGCACGGCGAGGGCGGCGGCCGCCGCGTAGCCGCCGACGGCCCGCCAGTCGAAGAGGGCGCCGAGGTCGGCGGCGTAGATGTTGCCGAAGAGGTAGCAGGGGACGGCGAAGAGGAAGGCGTAGTCGGCGAAGGCCTTGGACGCCTCCGCCGGGACCGCCTTGCGGCGGGCGAGCAGCACCCCGCCGCCGAAGGCCAGCAGCACCGGCACGAGCTTTTCGAGTGCGGCTGCCCCGCCCATGCGTACCGGCTCCCTTGATCGACCGTCGGCAGCCTACCCCCGGCTCCACGACCGCTCCCGGACGGGCCCGGACGAATCGGGCTCGACCGGCAGTGCCCGCAGGACCCGCAACCCGCAGGACCCGCAGGACCCGCAAGAGACGGCCTAGGCTGGACCGATCATGAGCCTCAAGACGCGCAGCCGCTTCCGCAGGTCCCGTCGGGACGGGGAGGCCGGTGGTGACCGGCCGGTCCGTACGGAGCGCGGGTCCCGCGCGTCCGGACCGCCGGGCGGGTGGGCGCGGTTCGCCGTCGCGCTGCGCCAGCCGGGGCGGGCCGGGGAGCCGCTCCTCGCTCAGGCGCCCAAGCGGTGGCAGCGGCTGCTGCCGTACGCCGTCGTGGCGATCTTCGTGGTGTCGCTGCTGCCCGTCACGATCGCGGTGCTGACCAACGACTACGCGCTGGGCGGGGGCTGGGCCGGAGCGCTGGGTGTGGCGCAGACCGTGCCGCTGCTGCTGGCGGTGACCCGGCCGCTGCCGGCCTGGGCCATGGTGCTGTGCGCGGACGTGGTCGGGGCGGTGCTGCTGATGGGCGCCGACCAGGTGGCCGGGCACGCCTGGCCGTGGACGCCGCCGGTGGTGGTCGGGTACCAGGTGCTGATGATCTGCCTGGGGCTGCGCGAGTCCGTGCGGACCCTGGTGCAGGTGTGGCTGGTCACGGGCGCGGCCGGGGTGGCCCTCGGCTTCTCCCAGCCCGCCGGGGTGACGAACACCGTGGCCCTGCTCTTCGTACTGGGCGGTGCGGTGCTGGCGCTGACGGGCGCGCTGCGCGGTCTGGGCGACGCCCAGCAACGGGTGGCCGAGCAGCGCAGCATCAGCGAGGCGGAACGGTCACGGCGCACGCTGCTGGAGGAACGGGCCCGTATCGCGCGGGAGTTGCACGACGTGGTGGCCCATCACATGTCGGTGATCACGGTGCAGGCGGACTCCGCGCCGTACCGCCTGCCCGGGATGCCGGAGCCGGTACGGGAGGAGTTCGCGGCGATCGCGGCGAGCGCCCGGGAATCCCTGGGCGAGATGCGGCGGCTGCTGACGGTGCTGCGCGGGGACGGCTCGAACGGCGGCGACGGCGCGGGCGGCGAGCGGGCGCCGCAGCCGGGGATCGGCCGGATCCAGCAGCTGGTGGAGGCGACCGTACGGGCGGGGCAGCCGGTGGAGTTGTCCCTGGCGGCGGGCGCGGCCGGGGTGGCGCCGCCCGCGGTGGACCTGTCGGCGTACCGCATCGTCCAGGAGGCCCTGGCGAACGTGGTGCGGCACGCGCCGGGAGCGCGGACCCGGGTGTCGGTGACGCACTCCGCCGAGGAGGGCGAGGTGCTCGTGCTGGTCGTCAACGGCCCCGCGCGGGACGCCGTGGTGGAGCTGGAGGAGTCGGGCACCGGGCACGGTCTCGTCGGGATGCGCGAGCGCGTACGGTTGACCGGCGGCACCCTGGACACCGGCCCGCTGCCCGACGGCGGCTTCCGGGTCGCGGCCCGGCTGCCGCTGGATCCCGCGGACGGGCCCGCCGGTACGGCCGACACGAGCAAGGACGCAACGTGACCATCCGCGTGATCATCGTCGACGACCAGGCCATGGTGCGGGCCGGTTTCGCCGCCCTGCTGTCGGCGCAGCCGGACATCGACGTGGTGGGCGAGGCCCCCGACGGCCGGGAGGGCGTGCGGGTCTCGCGGACCGTGCACCCCGACGTGGTGCTGATGGACGTACGGATGCCCGAGCTGGACGGCCTCTCGGCGGCCCGCGAACTGCTCGACCCGCCGCGGGGGGTGGTGCACCGGCCGAAGGTGCTGATGCTGACCACCTTCGACATCGACGACTACGTGTACGAGGCGCTGCGCGCCGGTGCCTCGGGGTTCCTGCTGAAGGACGCCCCGCCGGCCGACCTGATCGCGGCGGTACGGGTGGTGGCGTCGGGCGAGGCGCTGCTCGCGCCCTCGGTGACCCGCCGGCTGATCGCGGACTTCGTACGGCAGCGGCCGGCCCCGCGCAAGGATCCGGCGCTGCGGCTGAACGGGCTGACCCCGCGCGAGACGGAGGTCCTGGAGCTGATCGCGCGCGGGCTGTCGAACCAGGAGATCGCCGCGCACCTGGTACTGGCCGAGCAGACGGTGAAGACGCACATCGGCCGGGTACTGGGCAAGCTGGACCTCCGCGACCGGGCGCAGGCGGTCATCTTCGCGTACGAAGCCGGCCTGGTCCGCCCCGGCGACTCCGCCTGACCCGGCCCCTCCCTCCTCCACCCCCTACCGGGGTATGACATCCGGTTTGGCTCCCTGGTGCGACGCCCGGCCGGGTACCTCCTTCCTACCTTCCTCCTCGTCACGAGGCTCGTCACGAGGAAGAGGAGAAGGGGCATGCGCCGCTTTGGGAGGACGTCGGTCACGGCCGCGCTGGCGGTGGCCGTCGTGGCGGGGACCGCGGGGTGGGCTTCCGGGGAGAGTCAGACGGCGGTGACCGGGCCGCCGCCGGGGACCGCCGCCTGGCTGGCCGACACGGCCCCGGGGGGCCGGGCGCTGCCCGATCCGGGGCGGGCGACACCCCGCGAGGTGGCCCGCTTCTTCGCCGGGCTGGACGGGGCCGCGCGGCGCGAACTGCTGCGCTCCCACCCGCTGGTGGTGGGCAACCTCGACGGGGCGCCGCTCCCCCTGCGGTACGAGGCCAACCGGATCGCCGTCGCCGCCACGGGTGAGGCCCGCTACGCCTCCCTCGGCGCGCCCGACCGGCAGATCCTGGCCTTCGACCCGCGCGGGCGGGGCCTCGTCGCCGAGGTGTTCGGGGACCTGGAGCAGGCGGCGCACGTCTCGGTCGTCGTACCGGGGTCCGACAACGACGCCGCTTCCCACGACGCCCCGCGCGCCCCGCACACCGGCCCGGCCGGGATGGCCCGCGCCCTGCGGGCGGCGACGGGCGCCTCGACGGCCGTGGTGGCGTGGACGGGCTACACCACCCCGGTCGGGGTGGGCCTGGACGCGGCGGACGGAAGGCTGGCCGAGGCGGGCGCCGTCCGGCTGGCCCGGTTCACGGCCGGGCTCGACGCGGTCGGCGCCCCCGACCCGGTGCTGTTCTGCCACAGCTACGGCTCGGTGGTCTGCGGGCTGGCGGCCCGGCACACGGACGCCAGCGACATCGTCGCCCTCGGCTCGCCGGGGATGCGGGCCGACAGCGCCGCGGGCCTCGGCACCGGGGCCCGGGTGTGGGCGGCGCGCGGACCCTCGGACTGGATAGCGGACGTCCCGAACGTACGGTTCGCCGGGATCGGCCACGGCGCCGACCCCACCTCCCCGGCCTTCGGCGCCCGCCGGGTGCCCGCCGCCGACGCGAAGGGCCACACCGGCTACTTCGCCCCCGGCACCCAGTCCCTGGCGGCCTTCGCCGCGATCGCCGAGGGGGAGGTCCGATGAGCGCGCTGACCGTGCTGCGCGGGACGGCCGGGCGGATCGACCGGCAGACCCCCGCCCACCGCGACCGGGCGGTCGACGGTCTGCGGGCGCTGGCCCTGCTGGCGGTGCCGGCCGGGCACTGGATGCTCGGCGGGTTCACCCTCGACGAGGACGGCGCCCTGCACAACGCCAGCCCGCTGTCCGCCTTCGGCGCCCTCGCCCCGGCGAGCTGGGTGCTCCAGATGCTCGGGATCTTCTTCCTGGTCGGCGGGTACGCGTCGGTGCTCTCCTACCGGCGCCGCGCCGGGTCGACGGGGGCGTGGCTGAAGGGCCGCGTCGTGCGGCTGGGGCGGCCGGTGCTCGGGGTCACGGCGGTGTGGGCACTGGCGGCGCCGGTGCTGTACGCGGCGGGGGTGCCGGAGGCCACCTTGCGGACGGGGGCGACGCTGGTGGTCCAGCCGCTGTGGTTCGTCGGGGTGTACGTGGTGGTGACCGCGCTGACCCCGTACTGCGTGCGCGCCGCGCACCGGCTCGGCGGGTGGGCCGCGGCACCGCTGCTGGCGTCGGTCGCGGTGGTGGACCTCCTGCGGTACGGGCCCCTCTCCGGCTCGGTGCCGTCGTGGCTGTCGGTGCTGAACGTCCTGCCGGGCTGGCTGTTCGCCTACCAGCTGGGCGTGTCCTGGGGAGAGCGGCGGATCGGGCGGCGGGGCGCGTGGCTGCTGCTGGTAGGCGGGGCGGCGCTGTTCGCGGTGCTGCTGCTGGTGTTCCACTACCCGGCGTCGATGGTCGGCGTACCGGGCGAGGCGCGCACGAACTCGCACCCGCCGTCGCTGCTGGTGCTGGCGCTGGCCTCCGCGCAGTCGGGGGCGGCGATCCTGCTGCGGGACCGGCTGGCGGCCCTGCTGGCCCGGCCCGCGCTGTGGGCGCCGGTGGTGGTGGTCAACCTGTCCGCGATGACGATCCTGTGCTGGCACCAGAGCGCGATGCTGGCGGCGGCCGTGCCCGCCTCCTTCGTGGGCGAGGTCACCGGGCTGACGACGGCACCCGACAGCCTGGGGTGGCTGGTGGCACGCCTCGCGTGGCTGCCGGTGTTCGCGGCGCTGCTGGTGGGCATCGCCCGCCACACCCGCCGCTTCGAGGGTCCGCCGCGCGCGGGCCGCGGCGCCCCGGCACTGCGCCGCACCGTGGCGGGTCTCCTGGCGGCCGGTTTCGCGGTGTTCGCGCTGGGTCTGGCGTAGGACCCGCGTCCGCTACGACGAGAGCGCCGCTCCCCGATGGGAGCGGCGCTCTCGTGCGTGGCTGTCGGGCCTCAGGCGATCGAGGCCGCCACGATCGCGGCGACGGCGAGGTTGCAGGAAGCGGTGACCCACACGGCCGGGTGCGGTTCGGGGTCGACGACGATGGCGCCGAGCTTGCCCGGGGTCACCAGGTCCAGCACCAGGAAGGCGACGGCCATCAGGACCAGGCCGAGGACGCCGAAGGCGGCGGTGGACAGCAGGCCCTTGCCGAAGTCGTCGTAGGTGGTCCAGATCGAGGTGAAGACGATGCCGCCGATGCCCAGGAGCGCGGAGCTGAGGAGGAGGGCGGCGTTGCGGTTGCGCTCCTCCCAGATCTGCTTCGGGAGCTTCCCGGGCGTCAGCACGTCCACCAGGACGATGCCGAGGATCAGCAGCACCAGGCCGAGGGCGCCGTAGGCGCTCGTGCGGCCAAGTCCGTTGACGATGTCGCTCATTGAGAAGCCTGTCTCCGCGTGGGTGGGATAAGGATGGACCGTACGGGACGGGAACCGGCCGTAGGGAGGCCGAATCTATCGCACGGCCCCGCGCCCGGCCATGGGGAGGTCAGGAATTGGCAAAGGTCAGGGGCGCGCGGCCCGGTGAGGCGGCAGCGCTGACGGAGCTCGTCATGCGGTCCAAGGCCCACTGGGGGTACGACGCCCGGTTCCTCGCCGCGTGCGCGCCCGAGCTGCGCGTGCGGGAGGAGGAGCTGACGGCCCGGCGGATCGTGGTGGCCGAGGACGCGCGCGGGAAGGTGCTGGGGCTGGCCTCGCTGGAGGGGCCGGACGGCGAGGGGCGCGTCGCGCGGCTCGGGCTGCTGTTCGTGGAGCCCGCCGCGATCGGCCGGGGCGTGGGGCGGCTGCTGTACCTGGACGCGGTGCGCCGGGCCGTCGCGCTGGGTTCGCGCCGGCTGCTGATCGACTCCGACCCGCATGCGGCGGGCTTCTACCGGGCGATGGGCGCGGTGGCCTCTCCCGGCCCCGCGCCCGGTTCCGCGTCCGGGCTGGTCCGCTTCGAGGTGGCCCCGGCGCCGCTGGCCGGCTGGGCGCGGGCCTGGACGGGCGGGCAGCGGGCGGTGCACGTGGGCAATGTCGCCGAGTTCAACGCGCAGTTCGCCGACGCCTCCCTCGACCGCGAGCAGCGGGCCGCGCACGACTACGCCTGCCTGGCCGCCTTCTACAGTCCCTGCCCGGCCGCCCTGGTGCTGCCCCGGTCCGTACCGCCGGGCTGGGTGGCGCTCGTCGGCCGGCAGCTGGGCTGGGGGCCGGACGTGGAGGTCTACGACGGCCTGGTGGAGCGGGGGCCCGGCCTGTCGGACCGGGTACGGGCCCGGCCGGCGCTGGCCGGACGGATCACCGGGCGCGGTCTGCCCCTCGTACCGTGGGGGCACACCGAGCCGTACGCGCGGCTGGCGGGCCTGCCGTGGCGGCCCCGGGAGCTGCGCTACGAGTCGAAGTCGGCGGCGCACGCCCTGTTCGCCGGGATCCTGTCGGGCGGCGGGCACCCGCGGATCGTGCTCCCCGCGCAGTGGCGGGCCGGCACGCGGCGGGCGGCCGTACGGCTGCTGGCGGAGCGGACCCGGCGGGGCGAGAGCACCGTTCTCAAATCGGAGCACGGGGTCGGGGGTTCGGGCACCACGGTGGTCTCCCCCGACGGCGTACGGGCGGCGGGCGGCCCCCGCGCGCTGCTGCGCCGGCTGCCGCGCGGGCCGCTGCTGGTGGAGGAGTACGTGCCGGGCCCGCCGGAACCCGGGGCCGGGCCCCGGGACCTCACCTACGACGGGTTCGTGGACGGCGCGGGCCGGGCGCACCAGGTCGGCGCGGCGGTGATGGACGTGGCCGGCGGCGGCTACCGGGGCGCGACGGTGGGGCCGGGGGTGGTTCCCGGGCGGCTGGCGGGGCCGCTGCTGGGGTTCGGGGCGGCGGTGGGCCAGGAGCTGGCCGCGTCGGGCTACCGGGGCTGGTTCGACGTGGACTTCGTCGCCGACGCGCAAGGGCGGCTCGCGCCGACGGAGACCAACCTGCGCCTGACCGGCCCCTCGGCCGCGTTCATGGTGGCGGCCCGGCTGGACGCGCTGCGGGGCGCGGGGCACCTCGTACGGATCGCCGACCGGGTGGAGCTCGGGGCGCGGCTGCCGCAGGGGCGGCTGGTGGAGCTGTGCGGGGAACTGGCGCGGGACTGCGCCGGTCTCGGGGCGGTGTTCGTACCGGCCGTCCCGACCGGGGCCTTCGATCCGGAGCCGTGGCTCGGGGTGCTGGTGGCCGCGCACAGCGCCGGGGTGCTGGACGCGGCAGAGGCGCTGGTGCGGGAGCGGGCCCGGGCGGCCGGCGCGGGGCTCGGCGGGCCGTAGCCGTACGGTCCTCGCCGCCCGCTGCCCAGCCGCTCAGTTGTCGAAGTCGAAGGGCGTGGACGGTTTGCGGGTGACGTAGAACGCCACGACCATGCCCGCGATCATCAGCGGGATGTTGAAGGCGTAGACGAGGGCGGCCTGGCGGGGCCAGTCCTGTTTCGCCGCGAGGCGGTAGAAGTTGTCCTGCGGCCACCAGGCGAGCAGCAGGTAGGCCACGGCCAGGTGCGCGGCCCGGGTCAGGGCCCGCCCCCGGCCCCGGCGTGGCATCAGCCGGCGCCCGCCGAGGAGGAACACCACCCCGGCGGCGAAGGCGGCCACCTCGAAGACGTACAGCACGAAGAAGAGGAAGGCCCACGGCTGGGGTACGCCGGTGAGGTCGGTGGAGCCTGGCCAGAACACCCCGGTGAGCACCGCGAGCAGCACGGCCACCGGAAGGGACAGGCAGCCGGTCGCGCAGCCCGGCGACAGGCCCTCGCCCCCGGCCGCCCCGTACTTGCCGCCGCCGGACGGCGTGCCCCGCGGCTTCGGCTTCGCCGGTTCGGGCGGCTGCGGTACCGCCGCCCGGTCCTCCTGGCCGGCCCGGTTGCGGGGCAGGGCTCGCAGCCGGACGAGCCCGCCGGGGAGCTCCTCGTACGCCACCTTGCCGGACAGGTGCTCGCGCAGGGAGTCCAGGCCGACCGCTTCGCGGCCCACCGCCCAGTCGGGGTCCTCGGGCGGCGGGGCGACGTAGGCGACGAGCCGGGTGCGGTAGGCGGTGGTGACGCGGGCCACCACGGCGGCTCCGATGTGCGGGTGGGTGCGGATCGCGGACTCGACGGCGTACGGGTCGAGGCGGCGGCCGCCCTCCAGGGTGAGCCGGTCGCGCAGCCGCCCGCCGAAGGCCAGCAGTCCGTCGGGGCGCAGCGTCCCGAGGTCTCCGGTGGCCACGGGGTCCGTGCCCGTCGGCGGGGTGAGGTGGATCTCCCCGTCGAGGACGTGGACCTGGCAGCCGGGGAAGGGGGTGCCGAGCGGCGCGAGGGTCTCCGGGTCGTCCTGGGGGCGGGGCAGCTGCGTCAGCTCGAACCAGGTGCCGGTGCCGGCGGCCTCGGTGAGCCCGTAGACGGCGAGCACGCGGGCGCCGGGGCGCAGCCGGTCCTGGAGGGCGATCTGCTCGTCGAGGTGGAAACGGTCGCCGGTGACGGCGACGAGCCGCACCGTGTGCAGGGCGGGGGCCGGTTCGCGGCCCCGTCCGGCGGGCGCGGGCGGCGGTTCGGGGGCCTGGCGCAGCAGTTCGCCGGCGCCGCCGGGGTCGGTGTACAGGCAGCTGACCTCTTCGTCCCGGACGGTGCGGACGAGGTCCTGGGGGCTCGGGACGTCGGTCTCGGGCAGGACCAGGGTGCCGCCGGAGCACAGGGCGCGGGTCCAGCCGGCGGCGAAGGCGGTGGCGTCGGCCTCCCCGGTGAACAGGTGGCGGTCCTCGGGGGTGGGCCGGGCGAGCTGGGCCCAGCCCTCGTACGCGGCGAGCAGCAGTGCCTGACTGACGGGGACGGCGCGCGCCTCGGATCCGCCGGTGAACAGGACGGCGGCGCCGGGCGTGTCCCTGAGTCGGTCGGGGGCGGTCGGGGGCAGGTCTGCGATGCCCCCCGCCCCGAGGTCCACGGCGCGCGGCCCGGCGCCCTCGTCGAGACGGGCGCGGTCGGGGGCGTCGGCGAGGAGCAGGTGCGGGGAGAGCGCGGTGAGCCGGCGCCGGCCGGTGCGCGGGCCGCTCCCGGAGTCGATCAGGCAGTAGGCCCCGCCCGCCTTGAGGACGGCGAGGAGTGCGACGACGCGCTCCACGGGGCGGGCGGTGGCCACGGCGACGCGGCGGTTCCCGGCCAGGCCGGCACCGAGCAGGCGGTGGGCCAGCCGGTTGGCCCGGACGTCGAGCTCCCCGTAGGTCAGGTGCTCGGCGCCGTGGACGAGGGCGCGGGCCGCGGGGGTGTCCCGGGCCCAGGCCTCGAAGCGGTCCAGGACGGTGTCGACGGCGGGGCGGGCGGACGGCGGTGCCTGCGTCATCCCCCGATGATGCCACCGCCCGGCGGCCGGGGAGGAGGCCTGCGCAGGGTGAACATCCTTCGTACGGACAGGAGTTGCGGCCTCCAACGGGTGGGGGCGGGGCGATCCCTTGACCTGGAGTTTGGTTGAGGTTCTAGCGTGGGGGTCATGGACATGGAAGTCACCGCCTGGACCTCGCTGCACAGCGCGATCAACGCCCAGCAGGGCCGTCACCCGATCTCCCGGGCGAGCCTGCGCCGGATCGCGGCCTTCGCCCGCCCGCACCGGCGCGGCCTGACCCTCTTCCTGCTGCTGAGCGTGGTCGGCGCGCTGCTGGCGGTGGCCACGCCGCTGCTGGCCAGCCGCATCGTCGATGCGATCGTGCAGGGCGGGGCCGGCGGTGCGGACGGCGCCGGAACCGGTGGGGGCGACACCGGGCACATCACCCGGCTCGCGCTGCTCATCGCGGTGATCGCCGTCGCCGAGGCGGCGCTCGGCCTGCTGACCCGCAAGCTCTCCTCGACCCTCGGCGAGGGGCTGATCCTCGACCTGCGGACGGCGGTCTTCGACCACGTCCAGCGGATGCCGGTCGCCTTCTTCACCCGGACCCGCACCGGCGCGCTGGTCAGCCGCCTGAACAACGACGTCATCGGCGCCCAGCGGGCCTTCAGCAACACCCTCTCGGGGGTGGTCGCCAATACGGTGACCCTGCTGCTGACCCTCGCGGTGATGCTGGGCATCTCCTGGCAGATCACCCTGCTGGCCCTGGTCCTGCTCCCGGTGTTCGTCCTGCCGGCCCGCCGGATGGGGGCCCGGATGGCCGGGATGCAGCGCGAGGCGTCCACCCTGAACGCCGCGATGGGCACGCAGATGACCGAGCGGTTCTCCGCCCCCGGCGCCACCCTCGTGAAGCTGTTCGGGCGCCCGGCCGACGAGTCCGCCGAGTTCGCGGCCCGCGCCGCCCGGGTGCGGGACATCGGGATCCGTACGGCCATGGCCCAGTCGGCCTTCATCACCGCCCTCACCCTGGTCTCCGCCCTGGCCCTCGCGCTGGTCTACGGCCTCGGCGGGTACTACGCGGTGCGCGGCAGCCTGGAGGCCGGCTCCGTCGTGGCCCTCGCCCTGCTCCTGACCCGGCTCTACGCGCCGCTGACCGCGCTCGCCGGGGCCCGCGTCGAGGTCATGAGCGCCATGGTCAGCTTCGAGCGGGTCTTCGAGATCCTGGACCTGGAGCCGCTGATCGCCCAGAAGCCCCACGCCCGTACGCTGCCCGACGGCCCGGTGTCGGTGGAGTTCGACGGGGTCTCCTTCGGCTACCCCTCCGCCGACAAGGTCTCCCTCGCCTCCCTGGAGGAGGTCGCCACCCTCGACACCCGGGGCGGCACCGAGGTGCTGCACGAGGTGTCCTTCCGCGCCGAACCCGGCCAGATGGTCGCCCTCGTCGGCTCCTCGGGCGCCGGCAAGTCGACCATCGCCCAGCTGCTGCCGCGCCTGTACGACGCCGACGCGGGCGCGGTGCGCCTGGGCGGGGTGGACGTCCGCGATCTGACGGCCGACTCCATCCGCGACACCCTGGGCATGGTCACCCAGGACGGCCACCTCTTCCACGAGTCGGTACGGTCCAACCTGCTGCTGGCCCGGCCCGGCGCCGACGAGGAGGAGATCTGGGAGGCCCTGCGCCGCTCCCGCCTGGACGGGCTCGTCGCCTCCCTCCCGGACGGCCTCGACACGGTGGTCGGCGAGCGCGGCTACCGCCTCTCGGGCGGCGAACGGCAGCGGCTGACCATCGCCCGGCTGCTGCTGGCCCGCCAGCGGGTGGTGATCCTCGACGAGGCGACGGCCCACCTGGACTCCACCTCGGAGGCGGCCGTCCAGGAAGCCCTGGCCGAGGCCCTGGCCGGGCGTACCGCCGTGGTGATCGCGCACCGGCTCTCCACCGTGCAGGCCGCCGACCTGATCCTGGTGGTGGAGGACGGCCGGATCGTGGAGCGCGGTACGCACACCGAGCTGCTGGCGGCCGCGGGCCGGTACGAGGAGCTGTACCGGACGCAGTTCGCCGGTGCGGGCGGCCGCGCGCCGGGCGGCGCCGTGGCCCCCTCGGGCGCATGATGGCCGGACGGCCCCGGCCGCCCCGGGGCCGCCGCCGACCCTGGAGAACGTGATGGACATCAAGCTGGAACTGGTCGCCGTCCCCGTCACCGACGTCGACCGGGCCAAGGCCTTCTACGAGCGGATCGGCTTCCACGCCGACCACGACGTCACCGTCAGCGAGGACGTCCGCTTCGTCCAGCTGACCCCGCCGGGCTCGGCCTGCTCGATCGCCGTCGGCAAGGGGCTCACCCGGATGACCCCGGGGTCCCTGGACAACATGCAGGTGGTCGTCACCGACATCGAGGAGGCGTACGCGGACCTCAGGAACCGGGGCGTGGAGGTGACGGAGATCCAGGACATGCCCTGGGGTTCCTTCGTCTACTTCTCCGACCCCGACGGCAACGGCTGGGCCGTCCAGCAGACCACCCCGCGCACCGCCTCGGACTGAGCCCGCCGGGCCCGCAGGGGGTTCAGCTCCAGGCCAGTTGGGCGCGGGCGCGCTGGGCCCGGCCGTGGCGGACGCCCTCCGCGAAGGCCGCCTCGTACGCCCGGTCCCCGAGGACGCTGCGGGCGGTGCGCTCGAACTCCTGGCGTACGGGCCCCAGTTCCGGGGTTCCGCGCTGCGGGTGGCCGACCGCCTGCCAGTAGGCGTACCCGGTGCCGTAGGCGTGCGCGGCGGCCGCCTCGTCGCCGTTCGCGGCCCGGGCGGCGGCGAGCAGGTCGAGGCCGAGGGCGGTGCCGAAGATGTCGCCGATCTCCCGTTTGCCCTCCAGCATGGCTTCGGCGTGCGCGGCGGACTCGGCGGGGCGGCCCTCGAACAGGCTGATGAGCGCCAGCTGGTAGTCGGCGTAGGACCGCATCCACTGCTCCTGGCGGATCACGCACCCCTCGCGCAGGGACTGCGCCTCGGCGCGGGCGTCGGCGAACAGGCCGGTGCCGGTGAGCGCGAAGACCCGTACGAGGTGGCAGCGCAGCCGGGAGGCGGAGTCGAAGGGGGTGCCGGGGACGGCCTCCAGGACGTTGTCGGCGACGATCCGGGCGGCCAGCGGGCGGCCCGCCAGCAGGTGGCTCAGGCCCAGCAGGTACGCGGCGTCGAGCGCGGCCTGCGGTTCGGCGTCGGCCCGGCCCACGGCGAGGGCCTCGCAGCCCACCGCGAGCCGGTGGGCCTCCTCCTGCTCGCCCTGGAGCAGGAGGGCCACGCCGAGGGCCCACAGGGCGCGGACCCGGGCGGCCGGGTCGGCGTCCTCGGGCCGGGTGGCGGCCAGGGCCCGTTCCAGGTAGCCGCGCGCGACGTGCAGGTAGCCGCAGCAGGCCCAGAAGAAGCCGACGCGGCCGACGAGTTCGAGGGCGGTGGCGGGGGCGGTGGCCAGGTAGTGGTCGAGGGCGGCGCACAGGTCCCCGTGCCCGGCGGCGACCCGCCGGTAGGCTGCGCGCTGGCGGGGTCCGAGCCAGTCCCGTTCCGCCGCGCGCGCCAGGCCCAGGAAGTGGGCCGCGTGCCGGTCGCGCAGCACCTCGCGCTCTCCGGCCTCGGCCTGCCACATGGCCCCGTACTCCCGGATCGTGTCGAGCATGCGGTAGCGGGTCCGGCCCGGGACGCGGCGTACGACGGACTTGGCGACCAGTGCGGCGAGCAGCGGCGGCACCTCCTCCTCGGTGAGCGGGGGCGCGGAGCACACGGCGCGCGCGGTGTCCTCGTCGAAGGCGCCGCCGAAGACGGACAGCCGCAGCCACAGCAGCCGTTCGCGCGGGGTGCACCACTCGTGGCTCCAGCCGATGGCGGTGCGCAGGGCCCGGTGGCGGGGCGGGCGGGTGTCGCGGCGGCCGGACAGCGGGCCGATGCGGCGGGCGAGCCGGTCGGCGAGTTCCTCGACGGTGTGGTCCGTCAACTGCGCGGCGGCGAGTTCCAGCGCGAGGGGTACCCCTTCGAGGCGGGCACAGATCGCGCGGGCGGCGGCGAGCCGCTCCGGGTTCCACGGCGGGGCCTGTCCGGGGCGGACGGTGCGGGCCCGTGCGGCGAAGAGTGCGAGGGCCTCGCCGGCGTCGGCCTCGTAGGGCAGCGGGCCGAGTTCCAGTACGTGTTCGCCGGCCAGTCCCAGCGGCTCGCGGCTGGTCAGGAGCAGGACGAGGTGGGGGGCGTGGTCCAGGAGGTCCCGTACGAGGGTCCGTACGGCGGCGGTGAGGTGTTCGCAGCAGTCCAGGACGAGGAGCAGCCGGCGTCCACCGATCCAGGCGTGCACGGCTTCGGCGAGGGTGCGTGCGGTGTGGTCGGCGAGGTCGAGGGCGTCGGCGACCGTGTTCACGAGCAGCCGTTCGCCGGGCAGCGGGGAGAGGTCGGCCCAGTGGGTCCCGTCGGGGAAGGGCCCGGCGGGGCCCGCGGCGGCGGTCGCGGCCTGCCGGGCCAGGCGGGTCTTGCCGACGCCGCCGGGCCCGGTGAGGGTGATCAGCCGCCGCCCGGTCAGGGCCTCGCTCAGCGCGGCCAGTTCGCCGTCGCGACCGACGAAGGGGGCGGGTCCGTCGGCGTTCTCCCCGGTATGTCCCAGCAGCACGGGCCCAGTGTGGCCCAAGCCCGGGGGCCGCGGGTACCGGCAGGGCGGTGCGGGGAGGTCGGGGAAGGTCCGGGGAGGTCCTACGGGGCGAGGACGTCGAGTCCGTCCAGGGCGCCGAGGGCGATCTGCCGGGTCAGTGCCTCGGCGCGGGCCGCGTCGCCTTCGCGGACGGCTTCGGCGACCCGTACGTGCAGGGTGACGGCGGCCGGGTCGGGGTCGTGGAACATCACGGAGTGCTGGGTGCGGCCGGTGAGGACCTCGGCGACGACGTCGCCCAGCCGGGCGAACATCTCGTTGCCGGAGGCGTTGAGCACGGTCCGGTGGAAGGCGATGTCGTGGTGGAGGTAGCCCTCCAGCTGGTGGCCGCGGGAGGTGCGGACCATGCCGAGGGCCGCCTCGGTGAGCTGTGCGCACTGCTCGGGGGTGGCGCGGGCGGCGGCGAGTCCGGCGGCGACGGGTTCGACGGCCGAGCGCAGCACGGTCAGGGAGCGGAGCTGGCGCGGCCGGTCGGTGCCGGCGAGCCGCCAGCGGATGACGCGGGGGTCGTAGACGTTCCACTCCTCTGTGGGGCGGACGGTGACGCCGACCCGGCGGCGGGACTCGACGAGCTGCATCGACTCCAGGACGCGGACCACCTCGCGGACGACGGTGCGGGAGGCGTCGAAGCGTTCGGCGATCTCGTCGGTGCGCAGGACGCTGCCGGGCGGGTGGTCGCCCGCCGTGATCGCGAGGCCGAGGGTGTCCAGCACCTGGGAGTGGAGTCCTTGCCCCGGACTGCCTTCGGTGGTCATGGCGTAAGCGTACGGCGACTCCCCGGACAACAAATGATGTGATGTTTTACCGCAGGACCCTTGAATAAGTACTACTTAATGCGCTTCGGTGATGCTCCCCCGGGCCTCCCCCTCCCGGGCCGATGTCGACGAGGACAGCGAGGTACGACGTGAGCTCCCAGCGCGTCATTGTGGTGATGGGCGTGGCCGGCACGGGCAAGTCGACCGTGGGCCGGCTGCTCGCGGAAGAGCTCGGCCTCCCCTACGCGGAGGGCGACGCCTTCCATCCGGCGGCCAACGTAGCCAAGATGTCGGCCGGTACCCCGCTGGACGACGCGGACCGGCTGCCCTGGCTGGACGCGATCGGCGAGTGGATCCGCAACCGGGCCGGGCGCGGCGGCGGCGTGGTGGCCGCCTCCTGCCTCAAGCGGGCCTACCGCGACCGACTGCGCGCCACCGCCCCCGGGGCGGTGTTCGTCCACCTCACCGGGGACCGGGAGCTGGTCGGGCGGCGGATGGCGGACCGCAAGGGCCACTTCATGCCCACCTCGCTGCTGGACTCCCAGTTCGCCGTGCTCGAACCGCTCCAGGCGGACGAGCCCGGCACCGCCGTCGACGTCACCGGCACCCCCGAAGAGATCACCGCGCGGGCGCTGGCCGCCCTGCGCGCCCTCTGACGGGCCCCTCCCCCGCCCCTGAAAGGAAGCACCCCCGTGACAGGTCTCAGCGTCGCGACGGTCGCGGAGCCGGTGGCGAGGCGGATGGCCACCGCGATCAGCCAGGCCAGCAGCAGGGTGGGGATCGCCCAGTCCTTCGACAGGTCCAGGATCATCTGTCCGACACCCACGCCGATCAGGGTCTGCTTGAAGCCGCCGCCCGCGCCCCTGTCGCTGGTCCTGTGACCCGGGGCAGGGACTCAGCGCCGCCGGGGATCCGCCCCGTCGAGCTGGGCCGCCGCCAGGGCGAAACCGTCGGCCGCCGTGGCGCAGCGGTCGGCGAGGGCGGACACCTCCGCGCGGAAGGCCTCGGCCTGCGGGCCGCGCCAGTCGAGGGCCGCCAGGCCGGCGCGGAGCCGGCCGGCGTGGGAGCGCAGGGCGGCGGAATGGGTGCGCAGGCCGTCGGCCGGGGCGGGCCCGTGCCCAGGGGGGCAGTCGTTCACGGGCTCCTCCAGGAGGACGGGTCCGCCGCGCGGAGCGGCAGGAGACGGGTACCCGTGACCGTTCCCTCGATGGCGGCGGCGTCCGGCACGGCCGCCGGGACGACCCGGGTGCGGGGGTCGGCGGGTGCGCGGTCGTCGGCCGGGGAGCCGGTGGCGACGACGTGCGTGACGGCGTAGACGGCGGTGAACTCCCGGTCCCGGGCCAGGTCCATGGCGGTGACCGCGCCCAGCCGGTGCCCGACCAGCGCGAGCCCGGTCCCGGAGGGGACCACCGCCCGCAGGACGCGGGCCACTTCGGCGGCGTACGGGGCGTCGCGGTCGCCGAGCTGGACGACGTGACGGGCCCTGCCGTCGGGCGCGGTGACCCGCTGGACCAGCAGCGTGTCGGCGACGCCGAGCAGGGCGGTGTTGCGCAGGTAGCCCTCCAGCGTGCCGGAGGTGTCGAGCGCCTCCAGGAGCCCCACGCCCGGGGTGCACACCGTGCCCGGGCCCGGATCGCGGGAGAAGAGGGAACGCAGGGCGGCGCCGAGCCCGAGCAGGGGTTCGGCGGTCACGGCCCGGCCGGTGGCGACCTGCCAGCCCGCGTGGTCGTTGAAGGGGTTCTCGTCGGTCAGGGCGTGCCAGGCCAGGATGTCCGCGAAGGTCGGGGCCAGCAGCGTGAACGCCTGCCCGGCGCCCCGCTCGCGCAGCAGCGTACGGAAGGCGCGGGCCGCCTCGGCCTGGCGGTCCTCGGCCACCGCCCGCAGGACGGCGGCGCAGTGCGGGTCGGCGAGCAGATCGGGGCGGCCCAGGCCCGCGACGCGGATCCGGGCCTTCAGTCCGCAGACGGCGGTGCTCACCGCGAGGCTCTCCCGGCCGGCCAGGATCCCGGCGAGCCATCCGGCCCGCGCCACGCCCCGCCCGCGCGGGGCCCAGCCGAGCCCGGCCGGGTCGGTGAGGGTGCGGAGCAGGGTGTGCCAGGCACGTCGGCGGCGGGCTCCCCCGTTGCCCCGGCCCACGAGGGCCCGGGCGGGCAGCCGGGTACCGAGTGCGAGCCCGGAGGCGTACCGGGAGGCCTCGCCGACGGCGTCGGCGGCCTCGGCCAGCTCCCGGCAAAGGGCGTCGAGCGTGTCGACGTCCGGGTCGGTGGCCCGGGCGGTCACGGCGTCGGACATGGGATCCTCGCGTGGTGCGGCAGGGGCGGGCGCGGGCCGGCCTCGGCACGGCCGGACGTCCGCGTACGGTCACATCGCCATCACCGTACGTCGCTCCCGTGGGGTGCGCGCTCCGACTGCGCTACGGGAGTGGGTCGGGCCCCGTGAGCTGGGCGGCAGCGTCCAGGCCGGTGGCGAGGTAGTCGGTGAAGACCTCGTTGTGCAGGGCCCAGGGGGAGCGCCCCCGCCGGACGAGCCGGACGGCCTCCTCGGGCGGGCTGCCCCGGCCGACGAGGCACTGGGCGACGACCAGGCCCGAGCGGTTGTACCCGTAGAAACAGCGCACGAGGGTGCGGCGGCCTTCGTCGAGGGCCCGGCCCGCGCTGTCCGCCAGGTGCCGGACGGTGTGGAGCTGTGCGGCGTTCAGCGGTGCGTCGGGGACCTCCCCGACGAGGTGTTCGACACCGGGGTCGGGGCCGTGGCCGGGCCGGGTGAAGAGGCTGATCACGAGGTCGAACTCGTCGGTGACGACGGCGGAGCGCTGTTCCCCGGCGGGGTCGGACCAGACGTGGCCGCCCATCCAGAGGCCGGGGGTGATCTCGTCCCAGGGCGTCGCGGGGCAGGGTGCGTCGGGGTTCTTCCAGCGGAGCTTCACCATCGTCCCCGGAGCGTACAACAGGGCTTCAGAGGGCGGTAGTTGCCCCGAAGACCGCTTCCCGGAACGCGGTACGGAGGGAGCCCGCGGGGGTGCGGCCGGCGCCCGGCAGGAGCGCGGCCCAGCGGCCGTGGCGCGGGGACACCCACAGGGCGGGGCCGGCGCCGTCCGCGGGGTGGTGGGTCCAGACCCCGGCGGGGGCGGGGTGCCAGAGCAGGCCGCGGGCGGGGGTGAGCTCGCCGGTGCGGATCCGCAGGGACTCGGCGGTCCACGCCCGGGGGATGGGGTGGTCGGCGGTGGACAGCAGGTGGCGCAGGAAGCGGGCGAGGTCGGACAGGGGCGCGTGCAGGGTCGCGCCGACGGGGCGGGTGCCGGTCATGCCGAGGGGCCGCCAGATCCGGGCGGCGGCGTACGCGGCGGGCGGGCTGCCGGCGAGGTGTTCGGCGAGGCGGGTGAGGGCGGCGAGGGCGTGCGGGCCGTCCGCGTGGGTGAGCAGGTGGTGGGCGGTGGTCCCGGCGGGCAGCCCGGCCGCGGCGTCGGCCGTGTAGGCGCTGACGGGGGTGTGCAGGGTCAGTTCCCCGCACGTGACGAGGCTGCCGAGGACGGGCCAGAGCGCGAGCACCGCCGCGAGCCCGCCGACGTCGTGCGGGGTGTCGGCGGCCCCGTCGGGGAGGCCGGTGTGGACGGTGTCCGCCGACCCCGCCGCCCAGACGGCGTCCGGGTCGGCGGAGCGGACGAGGGCCTCGATCCGGCCGGCCTGCTCGCTCGGTGGCGTCATGGGCGGCACGCTACGTCGGCCCGTGCGGCCTTCCCGGAGCCGCGCGCGGCGGTTCACCGGGAAGTCACCGCCCGCCACCCGAATGCACGGGTGGCGGGCGGCGGCGGAGCGGGGCGGGGCGGGGCGGGGCGGGGGTTACGGCTTGTCGGGCCGGTCGGTCACCCGCAGGGTGCTGATCAGGGGCTTGCCGTAGCCCTTGTGCGTGACGAAGCGGACGTTCAGCACGCCGTCCGTGACGGTGACCGTGTAGGTCCTGGTCAGGGCCGTGTAGGTGCCCGCCTCCAGGGAGATGTCCAGGGAGGGCAGGACCTGGGCGCCCTCGGCGAGGACGTCGAAGACCCGCTTGTCGGGCCGGGCGTCCGACAGTTCGGCGAAGCCCAGCTCCACGGTGTACGTGCCGTTCGGGACGTTGTCGAAGCGGTACTCGTACATGTTTTCGCGGGCGGTGCGGAAGAGCCGCTGGTCGGTCGTGCCGGCGATGGTGCGGCCGGTGGAGCGGACGGTGGAGCTGCCCTGGTAGCCGTACGAGCCGGCCGTGTAGGCGCGGTCCGGGGACCAGGAGTCGCCCAGGGCGTCGGTGGCCGCCTGCTCGGATCCCGCGTCCAGGGCGGCCTGGTAGCGCGGGACGACGATCTTCACGGGCACGGTGAGGACCGGGGAGCGGCCGCTGTCCGAGGTGATCCGCAGGCCGGTGCTGAGGACGGTGCCCGGGGTGAGTCCGGTGGTGTCCGCCGTGAGGGTGAGGGTGGACCTGCCGCCCGTCGGGAGGGTGCCGTCGGCCGGGGTGGCCGTGAGCCAGGCGGCGTCCTCGGACACGGCGAAGGCCGAGCCGAGCCCGGGGTTGGTGAGGTCGACGGTGCGGGTGCGCCGCTGCCCGGCGGGCAGCACGATCTCGACCGAGGGCTTGGCGGCGGTGACCTTGCCGGTGCGCAGGGACCGGTCCGCCGTCGTCACGTCGGCCGCCTTGACCTCGACGGCCGCCTGGGCCGGCTCGTAGGACGGGGCCGTCAGGGTCACCGTGCGCGGGCCGGAGGCGCTCTGGACGACGTAGCCGCCGTCGGCGGCGGTGGTGGCGGAGACGGCGGTGTCCCCGCTGCCGACGGTCACGGTGGCGCCGGCGACGCCGTTGCCGTCGTTGGCGTCGAGGACCCGGCCCGTGACGACGCCGCTGCGGGTGGTGCGGAAGGCGACGGACAGGCCGTCGGTGAGGACCGGGGTGTTGAAGGAGTAGCGGAAGGCGTCGGTGCCGGTGGCGTTCTCCACGCCGACGGTGGCGGTGGAGCCGCCCTTGATGCCGGTGCCGCCGGTTCCCTTGTAGGAGTAGGTGACGGTGCCGTCCTCGCCGATGGCGGCCGAGAAGGAGAAGGTGTCGGCCTGCGCCGACCAGTGGGAGACCGCGCGCCACTCGATCACGTAGCTGCGGTGCGGGGCGGTGCCGGTGACGGCGGTGAAGACGCCGGAGCCGCTGCCGGCGGGGCCGACGACGAGGTCGTCCCAGAAGGGGTAGAGGGCCGCGTTGGGCGTGCTCGTGGAAGGCAGGTCGCCGTTGGTGTCCCCGGTGTGGTTGCCGCCGAAGCTGACGGTGCCGTTGGTGCCGATCCAGGCCTGCCCGTACGTCTTTCCGTACAGCGGCAGCGGGAAGGGCAGGTCGACGCGCTCGGTGGTGTTGTCGCCGGTCAGGGCGAGGCGCTGGTCCCCGGCGGGGTACGGGCGGCCGCTCGCGGTGGCGCAGGCGTAGCCGTAGCCGTCGGCGCGCTCGGGCAGGGTCACGGTGACGGTGGTGTCCCCGGCGACGGTGGCCTTCGCCGTGCCGCCGGTGACGCAGCGCGAGGAGTGGGTGGCGTTCACGTCGTAGGTGCCGTGCGGGAGGGTCACCTCGAAGCGGCCCCGGTCGTCGGTGGTGGCGGTCACCGGGGTGCCGGCGACGGTCACGGCCGCGCCGGCGGCGGGTCCTGCGGGCCCGGAGACGGTGCCGGTGAGGGTGCCGGAGGGCGCGCGGGCGAGGGTGAAGTCGCCGGTGGCGGTGGCGTTCTCGGAGACCGTCGCGCTCGCGTCGCGCTGCCCGTAGCCGAACTTCGAGGCGGTCAGGGCGTAGGCGCCGACCGAGAGGGCCGGGAAGCGGTAGCTGCCGTCGGCCGCGGTGGTCGTCGTACGGGCGATCGGGCCGTCGGCGGTGACCTTGGCGCCGGCGACGGGCTCGCCGCCCTCGGCGCGTACGGTGCCGGCGAGCGCGCCGACCGCGCCGCGCGGGGCGGCGGTCACCGCGGCCAGGGCGTCGAGGCGGCCCTCGCCGAAGACGTTGTTGTCGGCGGTGGTGCCGCCGCACTGGCCGCTGTCGGTGTCCTGGGCGGTGCCGTCGAGGAGGGCCTCGGTCTGGGCGACGTCACCGGCGAGGGAGGGCGCGGCCGACCACAGCAGGGCCACGGTGGCGGCGGTGTGCGGGGAGGCCATGGAGGTGCCGGAGAAGGACTCGTAGGCCCCGCCGGGCACGGAGGAGCGGACGTTGACGCCGGGCGCCGCGATGTTCGGCTTGACGATGCCGCCCGGGCCCGCGCCGCGCGAGGAGAACGGGGCGATGGCGTTGTTCACGTCGAAGGCGCCGGAGCTGTAGGAGTGCGCGTAGTCGCCGGGCGAGCCGCTGGTGGAGCAGTTCGGGCCGGAGTTGCCGTTGGAGAAGGCGGGGAAGATCCCGGCGGCCCGCCAGGTGTCGACGATCTGCTGGTACCAGTCGTCGTGCGCCGAGCTGCCCCAGGAGTTGTTGACGACGTGCGGGGCGAGGTCGGGCCGCGGGTTCTGGCCGTTCAGGTCGGTCGGGGCGACGATCCACTGGCCGGCGGCGAGGAGGGAGGCCTCGGAGCAGGAGTTGCTCTCGCAGCCCTTCGCCGCGATCCACCGGGCGCCGGGGGCCACGCCGATCTTGTTGGCTCCGCCGTCGTCACCGACCATGGTGCCCATCGTGTGGGTGCCGTGGTCGTTGTTGTCGCAGGGCGCGGCGCCCGCGCAGATCCCGGCCGGGTCGAACCAGTTGTGGTTGTGGTCGTAGCTGCCGTCGGCGTTCCTGCCCCGGTACCGGCCCGCCACGGCCGGGTGGGTGTGGTCGACGCCGCTGTCGATGTTGGCGACGACGATGCCCTCGCCGCGTACGCCGAGCTGGTCCCAGACCTGCGGGGCCTTGATCCGGTCGATGTTCCATTCGACGGCGTCGGCGGTCTTCTCCCGGGTGCCCACGGCGGGCGCGGGGAGGGTGACCTTGTCGTCGGCGTCGATCCGGGAGACCTCGGGGCGCTGGGCGAGGGACCCGGCGAGCTTGCGGCCGCCGACGACGCGGACCGCGTTGACGATCCAGTACGAGGTGTACTCGGCGTGCGCTCCGTCCAGGGCCTTCAGCAGCTCGGCCTGGCTGCGTGCGGCATGGTCCCGCTTCAGCCGCAGAACCGTTTCTGCTTTGGCCGTGCGGGTCGTCCGCCGTCCCGCCTCGGTGAGGTCGGCCGCGCTGTCCAGGTAGACCCAGAAGACGGCCTTGTCGGAGGCGTCGAGCTGGGCGCCGAGCGCGGGCTCGATCTTGCGCCCGTCCGCGCCCGGGGCGGGCCCGGGCGCGGGAGCGGCGGAGGCGAGCCCCGCGCCGAGGGGAAGGAGCAGGGCCGAGGTGAGGGCGGCGAGCCCCGCCCGTAAGGATCGTCGTCGGTCGCGTTGTGCCACGTGTGGTCTCCTCGTACGCCGTGTGCGGGTCGTGCGGGAAGGGACGCCCGTGGCCGGTGGTCGGGGGGCGCCCCCGGTGACGTGCGCGGTCATGGTGAGCGAGGTGCCGTGCTCACGACAAGAGGGCCTCATGAGCCACATCCGGCGCCGTGGCTAGGCCGTCTCTCGCGGGCCGGGATCCGGAGGGGACGGTCCGGGCCCGCCGGGTGGCCCTTCCGGGCGCGGCGGGCCAGCCTGGGGGGATGACCGCACCCGCGCCCGCGGTTCCGCTCGCCTCCGCCCGAGGCCGGTGGATCCTGCTCACCACCGTGCTCGGGTCGAGCATGGCGCTGCTGGACTCGACCGTGGTCAACGTGGCCCTGCCGCGCATCGGCCTGGACCTCGACGCCGACCTGGCGGTGCTCCAGTGGACGGTGAACGCCTACCTCGTGACCCTGGCCGGACTGATCCTGGTCGGCGGCGCGCTCGGCGACCGCTACGGGCGGCGCCGGATCTTCGTGCTCGGCGTGGTGTGGTTCGCGGCGGGCTCGCTGCTGTGCGGGATCGCGCCGAACGCCGGGGTGCTGATCGCCGCCCGCGCCCTGCAGGGCGTCGGCGGTGCGCTGCTGACGCCCGGTTCGCTCGCGCTGATCCAGGGCTCGATCCATCCCGACGACCGGGCCAGGGCGGTCGGCCTGTGGTCCGGGTTCGGGGGTGTCGGCGCGGCCGTGGGGCCCTTCCTGGGCGGCTGGCTGGTGGACGGGCCCGGCTGGCGGTGGGTGTTCCTGCTGAACGTGCCGCTGGCCGCGCTGTGCGTGCCGGTGGCGCTGCGGCACGTACCGGAGTCCCGGGATCCGCTGGCGCGCGGGCGGTTCGACGTGGCCGGGGCGGCGCTGGGCGCGGCGGCCCTGGCCCTGATCACGTACGCGCTGATCGAGGCCCGGTCCGGGTCGGTGTTCGTCCCCGTCGCGGCGGTGGGCGGGCTGCTGCTGGGCGTCGCCTTCGTGTACGTCGAGCGGCGGCGGCCGGATCCGATGGTCCCGCCGGACATCTTCGCCTCCCGCCAGTTCACCGCCGTCAACCTGGTCACGCTGTGCGTGTACGCGGCCTTCGGCGGCTTCTTCTTCCTCGTCGTGCTCCAGCTCCAGGTGGTGGCCGGCTACTCCGCCCTCGGGGCCGGGGCCGCGCTGCTGCCGACGACCGTGCTGATGCTGCTGCTGTCGGCGCGGTCGGCGGCCCTCGGGGAGCGGATCGGGCCGCGGATCCCGCTCACGGTGGGCCCGCTGCTGTGCGCGGCCGGGATGCTGCTGATGCTGCGGGTGGGCCCCGACGCCTCCTACGTCCGGGACGTGCTGCCCGCCATGGTGGTGATGGGGTCGGGCATGACGGCCCTGGTGGCCCCGCTGACCGCCACCGTGCTGTCCTCGGTGGACCCGGGCCGGGCGGGCCTGGCCAGCGGGATCAACAACGCCGCCGCGCGGGCCGCCGGCCTCCTCGCGGTGGCGGCGCTGCCGCTGCTGTCGGGGATGGACCCGGACGCGTACCTCTCCGCCGACGCCTTCGACGCGGCCTTCGACCGGGCCATGCCCTGGTGCGCCGGTGTGCTGGTGGTGGGCGCGGCGCTGGCCTGGACGACCGTACGCACCCCCGCGCCGGGGGCCCCGCACGCCCAGTGCCGCACCCAGTGCGCGGTCTGCGCCCCGCCGCTCGAACCGCCCGGGGACCGTCCCGCCCGGCCGCCGGCCTGATCCGGGACGGGGCGCGGTGTGCTGGAGCGCGGAGGCCGATCTGATGGCGGGGACGGTGGTCACCGCCGTCGGGGTCGTGTGCCTGGCCCATGTGCGCCGGTCCGCGACCTGCCCGTCGCCGCGCTGCCGGTGCTGCTGGCGGCGGCGCCGGTGGTACGGCGCCGGCTGTGGTGGCCGGCCGCCGCCGGGCTGGCCACCGCGGCCGTCCTCGCGTACTGCCTGGCGGCGGGTCCGGTGAGCGCCGAGGTGCGGGGGCGGGTCCTCGGGTACGGCGTGGACGTGCCGTACCCGCCGCTGGTCCTGGCCGGCTACCTCGGCGCCACCCTGGGATCCCTGCTGCTCTCGGGTGAGCGCCCGCTGCGGCTGCTGGGGGCGGTGCTGGCCGCCGGGGCGGTGCTGTGCGCGGCCCTGTGGCGCCTGGAGTTCGCCTCGACCTGGTGCGCCTTCGCGGCGGCGGCCTCGGTGCTGGTGCTCGGCTGGGTGCGGGGGCTCCGGACTACTGGTTCTGGCCGCCCAGGACGAAGAGCAGGTAGACGAAGAAGGCGAAGAGGTGGCCGACGAAGAGGTAGGCGACCAGTCGGATGACCAGGCCGCGCGGGAACTTCGACTCGATGCGCCCGATCAGGGTGACCGGCTGCTCCGGCTCCTCGGCGGCGGCGGGCGTGGCAGCGGGCTTCGGCGTTCCTGGCATGGGTACGGCTCCTCGCTCAGCGGTGGTGCGTGGTCGTGGTGGCGCCGCCGAGGCACAGCCCGGCGAGGCTGCTCTGGAGCAGCGTGTGGACGAACAGGAGCTCGGCCCCGCCGGCTTCGGCCGCGCCGATCCGGTGCGGGGTGAGGGAGTCGAAGTGCGCGCTGTCCCCCGGTTCCAGCAGGTGTTCGGTGTCCCCCAGGTGCAGCCGCAGCCGCCCGGTCAGTACGTACAGCCATTCCTCCCCGGGGTGGACGCGGACCAGTTCGCCCTGGCTGCGCCCGTGGGGGACGTGCACGCGCAGGGCCTGCATGCCGCGCCCGGGGCCGCCGGCCTGCCAGTACGTCCAGCCGTCGGCTTCTCGGGCGCCCGGTCCGCCGGCCCGTACGATGGGATCGGCGACGGCCGGGGTCTCGCCGAGCAGTTCGGAGACGGTCGTGCCGTAGGTGCGGGCGAGTCCGAGCAGCAGCGGCAGCGAGGGCTGGCGCCGGCCGGTCTCCAGCCGGGACAGGTGCGCGGGCGAGAGCCTCGCCCGGGCGGCGGCCGCCTCCAGGGTGAGTCCGGCGCGGCGGCGCAGGTCGCGCAGTTGCGGGGCCACGGCGGGCAGCTCGGCGGCGCCTTCGGGGTCGTCGGGGCCCGGGGGCTCCTCGTGGTCCTCCGGGGCCTCTGAACGGGGGTGCATACCCCGATTGAGCCAGAGACTTGCCTGTCTGGCAACTTCCTTGCCTCTGAGGCAAAATCAGGGGCTCCGGCCGCCCTGCTCCAGCACCCGCTCCACGGTATCGGCGTCCTCCGGGCCCTTGTCCGGGCGGTACCGCAGCACGCGGGCGAAGCGCAGGGCGACCCCCGCCGGGTAGCGCGGGGAGCGTTGCAGGCCGTCGTAGGCGATCTCCACCACCAGCTCGGGCCTGACCCGCACCGTGAACCCGTCGTCCCCGACCGCGAGCTCGCCGAGCCGCTCGGTCTGCCAGCGCAGCATCTCGTCGGTGAGGCCCTTGAAGGTCTTGCCGAGCATCGCGTACGTGCCGTCGGCGGCCCGCGCGCCCAGGTGCAGGTTCGACAGCAGGCCGGTGCGGCGGCCGTGGCCCCGTTCTGCGGCGAGGACGACGAGGTCGAGGGTGTGCACCGGTTTCACCTTCAGCCAGCGCTTGCCGCGCCGGCCCGCCTCGTACGCGGAGTCCAGGGCCTTGACCACGACCCCCTCGTGGCCCCGGTCCAGGGCCTCGCGCCAGAAGGCCTCGGCCTCGGCCGCCTGCGCCGCCGGGTCCTCGACGGCCAGCCGGCGGACCCGGGCGGCCCCGGGGACCAGCGCCGCCAGGTGTGCGTACCGCTCGCGGACGGGCAGGTCGAGCAGGACCCGGCCGTCCAGGGCGAGCACGTCGAAGAAGTAGGCGTCCACCGGCAGCCCCCGCCGCGCCGCCGCCACGTCCACCCGGGAGCCGACCCGGCTCGCGATCTCCTGGAAGGGAACGGGGCGCCCGTCGGGGCCCTGCCCGATGACCTCGCCGTCCAGGATGAACCGGTCCCCCGGCAGGCTCCGCGCCAGCTCGGCCACCTCCGGCAGCCGGTCGGTGATCTCGTCGAGGGACCGGGTGTGGATCCGTACCTCGTCGCCGTCGCGGTGGACCTGGACGCGGATCCCGTCGAGCTTCTCCTCCACCGCGCAGGGCCCGAGCGCGGTCAGGGCGTCGGCCACGGACCGGGAGGTTCCGGCCAGCATGGGCTGGACGGGCCGTCCCACGCGCAGGCTCACCCCGCGCAGCGCCCCGGCCCCCTCCGCGAGGACGGCCGCCGCCACCCGGGGCAGCGAGCCGTCCAGCATCACGGCCCGGCGCAGCGCGGCGGCCGGCACCCCGGCGGCGGCCGCGACCCCCTCCAGGGCCACGGCGTCGGAGGCGCCCTGGCGGACCTCCCCGGACAGCAGGCCGCGCAGGAAGCGCTGTTCCCCCTCGGTGGCGGCGCCGAGCAGGGCGGCCACGATCCGACGGCGTTCGGCCTGCGCGCCCGGGCCGCCGACGGCGGCCAGCTCCCGCACCGCCGCGTCGACGGCCGGGACGGTCAGGGTGGGCAGGGCGGCGGGGTCGGTGTCCTGGGCGAGGGCGCGCCAGCCGATGCCGGGTCGGCCCTGCGGGAGGCGGCCGGAGAGGTAGGAGACGACCGTCGCGGCCTCCTCGGCGGGGGCGGCCGCGAACAGCTCCGCGAGCAGGGCCGTCTTCCGGGACCGCGCGGAGGCGGCGGCGACCTCCCGGGACACGCGCGCGACCTCGGCCAGCAGCATGCGGTCCATCCTGCCGCCGCCGGCCCGCCCCCGCCAGGCGGTGTCCCGCCGGCGGGCCCGGGCCGGGCGGTGTACCGCGGGTGCGGTACGCGGGGCCGTGCGGGTACTCCTGGAGAAGGGCCGGGGGTCCCCCTGAGGGAGCTCGGGCGAGCGGGGCCCGGCCCGTAGGGTTCCCGTATGAAGCTACGACTGCCCCGGCGCCGCCGGGACCGCCTGCTCTCCGGCGCCGCCGCCCTCGCGGTGCTGGCGGGCGCCGGGACCTGGACGGCGTCCGCCGCGTCCGGGGACGCCCCGAGGGTGCACCGCCAGGACCAGGTCCTGGAGCTGCCCGGAGCCGGGATCGACACCTCCTACTTCACGGCCGGGGACGACGGCGGGCAGCGGCGGCCCGCCGTGCTCCTCGGGCACGGTTTCGGCGGCAGCAAGGACGACGTCCGCGCCCAGGCGGAACGTCTCGCCCGCGACGGGTACGCCGTCATGACCTGGTCGGCGCGCGGTTTCGGCCGCTCGGGCGGGAAGATCGGCCTGAACGATCCCGAGCACGAGGTCAAGGACGTCTCCGCGCTGGTCGACTGGCTGGCGAAGCGGCCCGAGGTGCGCCTCGACGGGGACGGCGACCCCCGGGTGGGCGTGGCCGGGGCCTCCTACGGCGGGGCCGTCTCGCTGCTGGCCGCCGGGTACGACCGGCGGGTGGACGCGATCGCCCCGCAGATCACGTACTGGAACCTCGCCGACTCCCTCTTCCCGCAGGGCGTCTTCAAGAAGCTGTGGGCGGGGATCTTCTTCACCACGGGCGCGGCGGGCGGCCTCCAGCCGGCGCAGCCGCCGGCGGCCGGGGCCGGGGCCGGTGCGGGCGCGGGTGCGGGCGGTTCCGGTCCGGCCGCACCGGGCTGCGGCCGGTTCGAGCCGCAGCTGTGCGCCATGTACGAGCGGGTCGCGGTGGCGGGAAAGCCCGACGCCGAGGCCCGCGAACTGCTGGAGCGGCGCAGCCCCTCGGCGGTGGGCGACCGGATCAAGGTGCCCACCCTGATCGTGCAGGGGCAGGACGACTCGCTCTTCCCGCTGGACCAGGCCGACGCGATGGCGAAGGCGATCGCCGCGAACGGGGCTCCGGTCTCGGTGGACTGGGCGGCCGGCGGGCACGACGGCGGGATGCGCGACTCCGCCCGGATCGAGTCCCGTGTGACGGCCTGGTTCGACCGCCACCTCAAGGGTGACGGTGCGGTGGACACCGGCCCGGCGTTCCGGGTCTCGCGCTCCGGCGGCATCGACTCCACCGACGGGCGGGTCATGGTGCGCGGCGCGAGCGGGGAGAGCTACCCCGGGCTGACGTCCGCACCGCGCGCCTTCGCGCTGTCCGGCCGGGAGCAGACCTTCGCCAATCCTGCGGGCGGCACCCCGCCGGCCCTGTCCTCGCTGCCCGGGATCGGCGGTCAGCTCGCCTCCTTCGGAGCCGGGTTCGCGCTGGACTTCCCCGGGCAGCACGCCCGGTTCGAGTCGGAGCCGCTGACCGAGGAGGTACGGGTCACCGGCACCCCGACCCTCACCCTGAAGGTGAGGTCGACAGCCGGCGACGGATCGGCGGTGCTGTTCGGCAAGGTGTACGACGTCGCCCCGGACGGGCGGCAGCAGGTGCTGCCGAGCCAGCTGGTCGCGCCGGTACGGGTGGAGGACGCCGGGCAGGGCCGGAGCGTGACGCTGCGGCTCCCGGCGATCGACCACGCCGTGCAGGCCGGGCACCGGCTGCGGCTGGTGGTGGCCGCCACCGACCTCGGCTACGCCTCGCCCGCCGCGCCCGCCTCCTACACGGTCTCGGTGGAGGGGCCGCTCCAGGTGCCCGTCGCCGACGGCGTACGGACGGCGTCCGCCGGCCTGCCCGCCTGGACCTGGGGGCTGCCGCTCGGCGCGCTGGCGCTGGCCGCGGCCCTCCTCGGGATCCGGCGGACCGGCGGGGGCCGCGGGGCGGCGCGGGCGCGCGCACCGCAGCCCGAACCCGCGCTGGCCGACGTACCACTGGACATCACCGGGCTGACGAAGCGCTACGCGAAGGCCCAGGACCGCTACGCCGTGCGGGACCTGTCCTTCCGGGTGGAGAAGGGCCAGGTCCTCGGTCTGCTCGGGCCCAACGGCGCGGGGAAGACCACCACCCTGCGGATGCTGATGGGGCTGATCGCACCGGACGCCGGGGAAGTACGGGTGTTCGGGCACGCGATCCGGCCGGGGTCGCCGGTGCTGTCGCGGGTCGGGGCGTTCGTCGAGGGCGCGGGCTTCCTGCCGCACCTGACGGGCCGCGCCAACCTGGAGCTGTACTGGCAGGCCACGGGCCGGCCCGCCGGGGACGCGCACATGGAGGAGGCCCTGGAGATCGCCGGTCTCGGCGACGCCCTGGAACGCGCGGTGCGCACCTACTCGCAGGGCATGCGCCAGCGCCTGGCCATCGCGCAGGCCATGCTGGGCCTGCCGGACCTGCTGATCCTCGACGAGCCGACGAACGGTCTGGACCCGCCGCAGATCCGGGAGATGCGGGACGTGATGATCCGTTACGCGGCGGGCGGGCGGACGGTCATCGTCTCCAGCCACCTGCTGTCGGAGGTGGAGCAGTCCTGCACCCATCTGGTGGTCATGGACCGCGGCCGGCGGGTCGCGGCGGGCGAGGTCGCCGAGATCACCGGTGGCGGGGACACCCTGCTGGTCACCCTGGACGGGCCGGTGGGCGAGCCGGTCGTCGCGAAGGTCGCCGCCCTGGAGGGGGTCGGCTCCGCGGTGCCCACCGACGACGGTCTGCTCGTCCGGCTGGACGGGGCGAGCCCCGCCGTGCTGATCGCCGAACTCGTACGGCTGGAGGTGCCGGTGTCGGCGGTGGGCCCCCACCGCAGGCTGGAGGACGCCTTCCTCACCCTGATCGGAGGTACGGCGTGAGCGCCGTACAGGAGACCGCGCCCGGCTACCGGGCGAACCGGACGCTGCCGCTGCGCGTGGAGGCGCTGCGGCAGTGGCGCAGGCGCCGGACGCTGGTGATGGCCGGGGTGCTGGCCGCCCTGCCCTTCATCATGATCATCGCGTTCGCGGTGGGCGGCGGCCCGGACGGCGGCCCCGGCGGCCGCGACGGCCGCGACGGCCGCGTCAGCCTGATCGACACGGCGACGGCCTCGGGGGCGAACTTCGCGGCGACCTGCCTGTTCGTGTCGGCCGGTTTCCTGCTGGTGGTGCCGGTGGCGCTGTTCTGCGGGGACACGGTGGCCTCGGAGGCCGGCTGGTCCTCGCTGCGCTACCTGCTGGCCTCGCCGGTGCCGAGGGCGCGGCTGCTGTGGAGCAAGCTGGTGGTGGCGCTGGGGTTCAGCCTGGCGGCGATCGTGCTGCTGCCGGTGGTGGCGCTGGCGGCGGGTACGGCCGCGTACGGGTGGGGGCCGCTGCGGCTGCCGACGGGCGGGGCCCTGGCGGCCGCGGACACGGTGCCGCGGCTCGCGCTGGCCGCCGCTTTCGTCTTCGTGTCGCAGCTGGTCACGGCCGGGCTGGCGTTCTGGCTGTCCACGCGGACCGACGCGCCGCTGGGCGCGGTGGGCGGGGCCGTCGGGCTGACCATCGTGGGCAACGTGCTCGACGCGGTGACCGCGCTGGGCTCGTGGCGGGAGTTCCTTCCCGCGCACTGGCAGTTCGCCTGGGCCGACGCCCTGCAGCCGCAGCTGGAGTGGGGCGGGATGGTCAAGGGCGCGGCGGTGTCGGTGTCGTACGCGGTGGTGCTGTTCGCGCTGGCCTTCCGCGGGTTCTCCCGCAAGGACATCGTGTCCTGACCCGGTGGCGGTGGCCTGACCCGATGCCCTGAACCGGCGTCCTGTACCGGCGTCCTGCTGTACCGCCGTCCTGACCCGTGCCGCCGGTCGGTGCCCGCCCCGGCGGGGTCCTCCTCTCGTGGAGGGCCCCGCCGGGGCGTTCCCGCGTCAGGACGCGGACGGGCGCGCGACGGCGTCGATCTCGGCCAGGAGCTCCGCCTCCAGCGGACGGTCGGCGACGGCCGCGTTGGCGCGTACCTGCTCGGCAGAGGTGGCGCCCGCGATGACGGAGGAGCAGCCGGGCTGGGCGGAGAGCCAGCCGATGGCGAGCTCCAGGACGCTGCGGTCGTACTTCTCGCCGATCGCGGCGAGGGCCTCGACGGTGTCGAGGCGTTCCTCGGTGACGTAGGAGTCGCGGCCTTCGAGGCGGGAGCCGGGCGGTACGGGGGCGCCCCGGCGGATCTTGCCGGTGAGCAGGCCGTTGGCGAGGGGGAAGTACGGCAGGACGCCGACCCCGTAGTGCCGGGCGGCGGGTACCAGTTCGCGTTCGGCGGACCGCTGGAGCAGCGACCATTCGTTCTGCGCGGACACGAAGGGGGCCGCTCCCGTCTCGCGGGCGACGTGGGCGGCCTCGGCGAGCTGCCAGCCGCTGAGGTTGGAGTGCCCGATGTAGCGGACCTTGCCCTCGGTGACGAGCTCGGTGAGCGCGGCGAGGGTCTCGGCCACGGGGGTGGCGGGGTCGGGGCTGTGCAGCTGGTAGAGGTCGATGCGGTCGGTCTCCAGGCGGCGCAGGGAGGCCTCGACGGCGCGCCGGACGTACGCGCGGCCGCCCCGGGATCCGGCGGCGGGGCCGTACCCCATGTCGACGCCGTCGTAGCCGAACTTGGTTGCGAGGACCACCTGGTCGCGGCGGCCCTTGAGGGCCTGGCCGAGGTGGCTCTCGGAACCTCCGGCGCCGCCGTAGATGTCGGCGGTGTCGAGGAGGGTGATGCCCGCGTCGAGGGCCGCGTCGACGACGGCGCGCGTGGCCCCGGCGTCGAGGCGGCCGCCGAAGTTGTTGCAGCCGAGGCCGACGGCGGAGACCTGCAGACCTGAACTGCCCAGGGGGAGATAGCGCATACGGGTTCTTCCTCCACACGTGTCCGGCACATGATCGACGAAGTCGCCAGTCTAGGCACGGCGGTCGAACGGGCGGGGGGCGTTCCCGGTCGATCACGCCGTCGGCGACCGGTTGACGGGATCCGATCGACTCGATCGGATCGATCGTTTCGATGGTCCTTTGCCTATGATGGCGGCAACGACGGACAGACCTCAGGGGGACGACGTGAGAGCACATGTGGACCAGCGGCAGGCGCAGGTCCTCGCGCTCGTGCGGGCGCGGGGCAGCGTGCGCGTGGCGGACCTCGCGCAGGAGCTCGGCATCTCGCCGGTGACCCTGCGCCGGGACGTCGAGGCGATGGCCGCCCGGGGCGAGATCCTGCGGATGCACGGGGTGATCAGCCGGTTGGACGCCCCACGGGCCGGGCAGGCCGCCGGGCCGGCGGCGGGACCGGCGGCCGGGACGGCCTCCGGCGGCGGGGCCGGCGCGGCGGGGCTGGTGGTCGGGATGGTCGTGCCGACCACCGAGTACTACTACGCCGACGTCGTGCGCGGGGCTCGCGAGGTGGTGGAGGCGCGCGGGGCCCGGCTGACCGTGGGGCTGACCCGGTACCTGCCGGGCGAGGACCGGACCCAGGCCGACCGGCTGCTGTCCACCGGGGCGGACGGGCTGCTGCTGACCCCGAACTGGGAGGCCGGGTCGCCCGGTCCCGGGGAGGGGGCGTGGACGGCGGAGCTGCCGGTGCCGACGGTGCTGGTGGAGCGGTGGGCCCCGGCCGGGCATGCGGCGGCCGGGCTGGATCGGGTGGTGTCGGACCACGCGCACGGGGCGGCGCAGGCGGTGCGGCACCTGGTGGACAAGGGGCACCGGCGGATCGCGCTGGCCAGCCAGGAGACCCCGACGACGGCGCGGCTGCGGGCCGGGTACGAGGCGGCGGTGGCCGCGCTGGGGCTGGAGCCGGCCCCGCCGTGGCCGGCGGCCGGGGGGACGGGGGACGGCGGGGCGGCGGGGGGCGAGCCGGCGGGCGGGGGGTCGGTGGGCGGCGGGTCGGTGGCGGACCGTTTCGCCCGGTCCCTGGAGTACCTGTGCGCGGCCGTGACCTCGGGCGGGGTCACCGCCGCGCTGATCCACAGCGACACCGACGCGATCATGCTGATCCCCCGGCTCCAGGCGCGGGGGGTGCGGGTGCCGGAGGACCTGGCCGTGATCACGTACGACGACGAGGTGGCCGGGCTGGCCGACGTACCTCTCTCGGCGGTGGCCCCGGCCAAGCGCGAGGTGGGCGCGCGGGCCGCGGCCCTGCTGCTGGAACGGCTGTCGGCACGGGGCGGCGAGGAGGCGCCGCGCCAGCACCTGGAACTGCTGCCGCGTCTGAAAATTCGCTCATGACGGACGGTTCGGACCCGCTGGACTGATCGATTCGATCGAGTTGTGCGTTCGCTCTTGACGGTGTGCCGGTTCGCACAAAAGATGGGCCGCGTTCTCCCATCCGCCGCCTCGGCGGTCGTCCGTAGGAGCCGCATCATGACGCGCAGCCCCCGTGTCCCCCGCCTCGTCCTCACCGCCTCGGTCGCCTCCCTCGTCCTCCTCGCCACCGCGTGCGGCGGGGAGGCGGAGCCTGCGGCGGGCGGGGCTCCGGGGGCCTCCGGTCAGCCGGTCACCCTCACGTACTGGTCCTCGTCGGCGGGCGCGCAGCAGACGGCGGACGCCTTCAACAAGACGCACCCGGACATCCAGGTGAAGTTCTCGGCGGTACCGGGCGGTCCGGACGGGGCCGCGAAGCTGGCGAACGCCGTCAAGGGCGGGAACGCCCCCGACCTCGCGACGATGGACTACTCGGCGCTCCCCGAGTTCGCGAGCGGCGGCAATCTGGAGGACCTCACCGCGACCTCCGGGAAGCTGGTGTCGGAGAAGTTCCCGGCGGCGGTCCAGTCCCTCGTGAAGCTGGGCGGCCGGACGTGGGCGGTGCCCTTCGACGTCACCCCCCTCGAACTCTTCTACCGCAAGGACATCTTCGAGAAGCACGGGGTGGCCGTGCCGAGGACGTGGGAGGAGTACAAGGCGGCCGGAGAGAAGATCAACAAGGCCGATCCCTCGGTGCGCGTCACCAACTTCGGCGGCGGCGACCCGGCGGTCCTGGCCGGGCTCTCCTGGCAGGCGGGCGCCCGGTGGTACGGAACCGAGGGCGACAAGTGGAAGATCGCCGTCGACGACCCCGCGTCGAGGAGGGTCGCCGAGTACTGGAACGGGCTGATGGCCTCCGGCGTCGCCTCGAAGACCCCGCTGTGGGGTGAGGGCGAGGCCAAGGAGCGCAGCTCGGGGCAGGTCGCGACGGTGATCGGCGCCGCGTGGACGGCGGGCACCTTCCTCGTGAACTACCCGGACCTGAAGGGGAAGTGGGGCATCGCCCCGCTGCCCACGTGGGACGGGAAGCCCGCCACGGGCATGTACGGGGGCACCTCTTACGTCGTGCCGAAGGGCAGCAAGCACACGGTGGCGGCCGCGGAGTTCATCCGCTGGGTCACCACAGAGCCGGAGGCGATACGGGCCCGGCTGAGTTCCCTGAAGGCTCCGAGCAGCGCCCTGCCGGCCAATCCGGAGATGCGGGCGGAGGCGGCGAAGCTGTTCGACGCCTCGTACTTCGAGGGGCAGGACCCGTACGCCGTCGCGGGCGAGGCGGCGGGGACGATCGTGCCCGGCTGGACCTGGGGGCCGGTGCACCTCCAGGTGAGTTCGGCGCAGGGGGCCGCGGGGGCGGACCTGGTCAAGGCCCTGTCGGAGGGTCAGGCGGCCGCGGTGAAGGCCGTCAAGGACCGCGGCCTGGGCCTGGCCGGCTGATGCCGGCCCGCACGCCGCGCACCGGCCTGCCCTCGCCCGCCCTCCCCTCCCCCGGGGCCCGCGCCCTCGCCCGTCCCCGCCGCCCGGCGCGGGCCCCGGCCTTGTTCATGGCCCCGTTCTTCCTCCTCTTCGCGCTCGTCACCGTCGCCCCCGTCGGCTACGCGGCCTACCTCAGCCTCTTCCGCGACGAGCAGTCCGGCCTCGGTTTCGGCGGCACCCGCCGGGTGTTCAGCGGGATCGGGAACTACGCCGAGGCCCTGGCCGATCCCCTCTTCCTCGCCTCGTTCCGGCACATCGCCGTCTACTGCCTCCTCTACATCCCCGTCATGGTCGGCGGAGCCCTCGTCCTGGCCCTGCTCCTCGACTCCGCCCTCGCCCGCGCCAAGCGGTTCTTCCAGATCGCCCTCTACCTCCCGCACGCCGTCCCCGGTCTGATCGCGGCGATGATCTGGCTGTACCTCTACACACCCGGGCTCAGCCCGGTCCTCGAATTCCTCGGCGCCGCCGGTCTGTCCTGGGACTTCTTCGGCCGCGACGAAGCGCTGTTCTCGGTGGTCAACATCTCGGCCTGGCAGTGGACCGGCTACAACATGATCGTCTTCTTCGCCGGGCTCCAGGCCGTCCCCCGCGAGACCCTGGAGGCCGCCACCATGGACGGCGCGGGTGCCATCCGGACGGCCTTCCAGGTCAAGGTGCCGAGCATCCGGCCCACCCTCGTGCTGACCGTGCTGTTCACCTGCGTGGGCGCCGTCCAGCTCTTCGACGCCCCGCAGCTGCTCCAGCTCCGCGCGTCCGGGATGGGGGAGTCGTGGTCCCCGACCATGTACGTCTTCAGCGCCGCGTTCAAGCGCCACGACTACGGGCTGGCCGCCGCGAGCGCGCTGCTCCTCGCCCTCGTGGCGGGGGCCGCCTCGTACGTGGTCACCGCCCTCGGCAACCGTTGGAGGTCCGCGTGAACGCCACCGCGCCGCCCGCCGCACCGGCCCCGGCGCGCACATCCCGCGCCCGCGCACCCCGGAGCCGTCCGCCCGGCACCCGTCGGCCCGGCACCCGTCGGCCCCGTGCCGGTGTCCGCCGCGCCGGGCTCTCCCGGGGCCTGCTCTCCCGGACCGCCGTCAACGCCGCGCTGCTCCTGGTCGCCGCCTACACCCTGATGCCCCTGGCCTGGCTGCTCCTCGCCGCCACCAAGAACCGCCGCGACCTGTTCGCCACCGACCCCTACGCCCCCGGCGAGTTCCACCTCCTCACCAACCTCGCCGAACTCTTCACGTACGACGACGGCATCTTCGGACGCTGGCTCGGCAACAGCCTGCTGTACACGGTGGTGGGCTCGACCCTCTCCGCCCTGATCAGCGTGGCCTGCGGATACGCCTTCCACGCGTACGAGTTCCGGCACAAGGAGGCCCTCTTCGCGGTCGTCCTCGCCGGCGTCCTGGTCCCCGCCACCGTGCTCCAGCTCCCGCTCTACCTGATGGCCTCGGCCACCGGCACCGTGAACACCTACGGCGCGTACCTGGTCCCGGCCCTCGTGAACCCCTTCGGGGTCTACCTGGCCCGGGTGTTCGCCGAGGGGTACGTCCCCGACGAGGTGCTGGCCGCGGCCCGGGTCGACGGGGCGGGTGAACTGCGGGTCTTCACCCACGTGTCGTTCCCCATGCTGTGGCCGGGCTTTGTGACGATCTTCCTGTTCACCTTCACGGCCATCTGGAACAACTTCTACGGCGCTCTGACCATGCTGAACGACCAGCGGCTCTACCCTGTCAGCCTCGGCCTGTTCATGTGGAACCGCAGTGTCTACCAGCAGCCCGAGCTGTACCCCCTGGTGATCACCGGTTCGCTCGTCGCCGTCGTCCCGCTCGTGCTGGCCTTCCTCGGCCTCCAGCGGTTCTGGCGTTCGGGTCTCACCGCAGGAGCCGTCAAGTGACCCACCTCCACTCCTCCCGGCCCGCCACGGTGCTGGCGATGAGTCCCGGAACCCGGGCCGCCGTCCTGGGCACCCGTGTCCTGCCCGAACTGCTGCGCGTCGCCGACGTGGACCCCGACCTGCTGGTCACCGACTTCGGCCGGGTGGATCCCGAGCTGGGCGGGCGGCTGGCCCGCGCCGAGGTGCTGTTCACCGGCTGGGGGTGCCCGCCCGTGGACGCGGAGGCCCTGCGCCGGATGCCGCGGCTGCGCGCGGTGGTCCACGCCGCGGGCAGCGTCAAGCAGCACGTGACCGAGGCCTGCTGGGAGCGCGGGCTGCTGGTGTCCAGCGCGGCGGCCGCCAACGCCCTGCCGGTCGCGGAGTACACGCTCGCCGCGATCCTGTTCGCCAACAAGCGCGTACTGCAGTCCGCGCACGCCTACCGCGCCGCGCGCGGCCCGATCGACCTGCTGGAGCGCTATCCGGAGGTCGGCAACTACCGGCGTACGGTCGGGGTCGTCGGCGCCTCCCTGATCGGCCGGCGCGTCCTGGAGCTGCTGCGCCCCTTCGACCTGCGGGTGCTCGTGCACGATCCGTACGCCGATCCGGGCGAGCTCGCGGCGCTCGGCGGTGAGGCCTGCGCCCTGGACGAACTGCTGCGCCGGAGCGACGTGGTGAGCCTGCACGCGCCCGCGCTGCCGCAGACCCGGCACCTGCTGGACGCGTCCCGGCTGGCGCTGATGCCGGACGGTGCGACCCTCGTCAACACCGCGCGGGGCTCGCTCGTCGACACGGTGGCGCTGACCGAGGAGCTGGTCGCGGGGCGGCTGCACGCGGTGCTCGACCACACCGAGCCCGAGGTGCTGCCCGCGACGTCACCGCTGTTCAACCTGCCCAACGTCCTGCTCACCCCGCATGTGGCCGGTTCGCTGGGCGGGGAGCTGGAGCGGCTGGCGGCGGCAGCCGTCGCGGAGCTGGAGCGGTACGCCCGCGGCCTCGGCTTCCGCCACCGCGTCGACCCGGCCCGCCTGGCCTACTCCGCCTGACGGCCCGGGGCGACCAGCCGCTCCAGATGCTCCCGGCCCCGGGTGAGCAGGCCCGCCGGGTCGGCGGCCGCCGGGTACCAGCGTCTCTCGTACTCCCAGCACAGCCAGCCCCCCGCCGGGGCCTGGGCCACCGCCTCGGCGAGCGGCAGCACTCCGGCGCCGAGCCCGAGCGGGGTCAGCTCCCGCGCGGACGCCACGTCCTTGACCTGGAGGTATCCCAGATGGTCCGCGAGGCTCCGGCGCGACGCTTCGGGTGTCTCACCTGCCAGCCAGGTGTGCAGTACGTCCCACAGCGCGCCCGCGCCCCGATGGCCGACGGCGTCGAGGACGCGGGCGGTGTCCGCCGCGGTGCGGTGCGAGTCGTGGGTCTCCAGCAGGATCCGCACCCCGTGGCGTTCGGCGAAGGGGGCGGCCTCCCGCAGCCGGCGCACGGCGTTGGCGTCGGCCTCGGCGGCCGGCAAGGTGCCGCCGCCGGGGAAGACCCGTGCGTACGGGGCTTCGAGGTCGGCGGCGAGCCGGACCAGCTCGCGCAGCTCGGCGAGGACGGGGCCGTCCTCGCCGGGGGCCGCGACCCGGGCGTAGCCCGCCACACCGAGGACGGTGGCACCGGCGGCGGTGACGGCGCGCAGTCCCGCCGCCCGGTCCGCCGCGGTGCTGCCCGGATGCAGGGGTTCCTCGGGGTGGGCCCGCAGTTCGAGGCCGTGGTAGCCGTGCCCGGCCGCCAGTGCGGCGCTGTCGGCGAGCGGGGTGCCGGGCAGGCCGAGGGTGGAGAAGGCGTACCTCATCGTCTCCTCCGCCCGGCCGGTGGCGGTGCGGTGGAGGCGCGCACCATGAGCTCGGTGGGCAGGGTGGTGATGCCGCCGGGGGGCGTGGCCCGGCGGCCGGTCACCAGCTGGGCGGCGAGGGTGCCCGCCTCGCGCAGCGGTACCCGGACCGTGGTGAGGGCGGGGGCGGTGTCGGCGCAGAAGGGCAGGTCGTCGAAGCCCGCGACGGAGACGTCCTCGGGGATCCGCAGGCCCTGTTCGCGCAGGGCGGCGGCCACGCCCGTGGCGACGGTGTCGTTGGCGGCGGCGACCGCGGTGAAGGGCTTGCCCCGGCGCAGCAGTTCGCGGGCTGCGTCATAGCCGGCGGAGCGCTCGAACCCTGCGTGCAGGGTGAGCGGGGCGCAGGCGTCGGCCAGCACGGGGTCGTGCCGCCGCAGGGCGGCGCGGTGCCCGGAGAGCCGCTCCCGGCTGGTGCTCAGTCCGGGCGGGCCGGCGACGTAGGCGATGCGGCGGTGCCCGAGCGTCAGGAGGTGTTCGGCGAGGCGGAAGGCGCCGCCGTGGTCGTCGAACACGAGGGTGGCGACGGGGAGTCCGGCGGGCAGGGGCAGCGGTGGCCGCCCGCACAGCACCACGGGCGCTCCGGTGCCCGCTATCCGGGCGGTCCTGGCGGCCAGGGCGGCGGTGTGGCCGGGGTCCTCGACGGCGCCGCCGGTGAGGACGATGCCTCCGGCGCGCTGGCCTTCGAGGAGGGTGAGGTAGGCGATCTCGGCGGCCGGGGACCCCCCAGTGTTGCAGACCACGGCCAGCCGGCGCGGCTCGGCGTGCCCGGTGGGGTCGAGGGCGCTCTGCACGGAGCCGGCGAGGATGCCGAAGAAGCTGTCGGCGACGTCGTGGACGAGGACGCCGACGAGGTCGGAGGTGGCCGCGGCGAGCGCGCGGGCCGGGCCGTTGGCGATGTAGCCGAGCTCCTCGACGGCCTGTTCGACGCGGGTGCGGGTGCCCCCGGCCACCGGGTACCCGCCGTTGAGCACGCGCGAGACCGTGGCGGGCGACACGCCCGCGTGCGCCGCCACTTCGGCGAGAGTGACCGCCATCCCGAACCCCTCCTCCTGGTGTGTGGAACTCCATAGTGCCCGATGGGGAAAGCGCTTTCTATCACCCGAACGTGTCTTGCAGGGATGAGATTTCGAGGCCTAGCCTGAACGCATGGAAAGCGCTTTCTATCGAGCGTCTTCCGGTCCGTGTGAACGGACGACGCCGAAGACCGAAGGAGGGACACCGTGGAGCGCAGGACGATCAGGATCGCCATGAACGGCGTGACGGGCCGGATGGGTTACCGCCAGCACCTGGTCCGGTCCCTGCTGGCCCTGCGCGAGCAGGGCGGGCTGGACCTCGGCGACGGGACGGTGCTGTGGCCCGAACCGGTGCTGGTCGGGCGCCGGGAGGCGGCCCTGCGGTCCATCGCCGAACGGCACGGCCTGGAGCACTTCTCCACCGACCTGACGGCGGTGCTCGCCGATCCGGAGGTGGAGGTCTACTTCGACGCCCAGGTGACCGGCGCCCGCGAGGCGGCGGTCCGTCAGGCCGTCGCCGCGGGCAAGCACGTGTACTGCGAGAAGCCGACCGCCCTGACCTTCGCCGCTTCGCTGGAGCTGGCCCGGCTGGCGGACCGGGCCGGGGTCAAGCACGGCGTGGTGCAGGACAAACTGTTCCTGCCGGGCCTGCTGAAGCTGAGACGGCTGATCGAGGGCGGCTTCTTCGGCGAGATACTTTCCGTGCGCGGCGAGTTCGGCTACTGGGTCTTCGAAGGTGACCGGCAGCCCGCGCAGCGGCCCTCCTGGAACTACCGGGCGCAGGACGGCGGTGGCATCGTCGCCGACATGTTCCCGCACTGGGAGTACCTGCTGCACGAGCTGTTCGGCCGGGTCCGCTCGGTGCAGGCCCTCACCCGCACGCACATCGGCCGCCGCTGGGACGAGGAGGGCAAGCCGTACGAGGCCACCGCGGACGACGCGGCCTACGGGATCTTCGAGCTGGAGGGCGGGGCGGTCGCCCAGATCAACTCCTCCTGGGCGGTGCGGGTGCACCGCGACGAGCTGGTGGAGTTCCAGGTGGACGGGACGCTCGGTTCGGCGGTGGCGGGACTGCGCGGGTGCCGGATCCAGCACCGGGCGGCGACACCGAAGCCCGTGTGGAATCCGGATCTCGCGCAGAGCGAGCCCTTCCGCGCCCAGTGGCAGGAGGTACCGGACAACAACCCTGCGGACAACGGCTTCAAGGCCCAGTGGGAGCTCTTCCTGCGGCACGTCGTCCGGGACGAGCCCTGGCGGTGGGATCTGCTGGCCGGGGCGCGCGGCGTGCAGCTGGCCGCTCTGGGTCTGCGCTCCTCGGCCGAGGGCCGGCGCCTGCCGGTGCCGGAGGTGACCCTGTGAGCGGGATCCTGCTTCCCTCGGCGGACGGAAGGCTGCGCCGGTACCGGCCGTCCACGGCGCCGCTCGGGCCGTTCGCCTGCCGCCCGGCCCGCAGCCGGGTCCTGTACGCGGCGGCGCATGTGGTCGCCGACCCGCTGGCCGCGTCGGCCGAGGCCGGGCCGTCGGTCGACTGGGAGGCCACGCTCGCCTTCCGCCGCCGGCTCTGGGCGCAGGGTCTGGGGGTCGCGGAGGCCATGGACACCGCCCAGCGCGGGATGGGCCTGGACTGGCCGACGGCGGCGGAGCTGATCCGCCGCTCCGCGGCCGAGGCCCGCGCGGTGGACGGCCGGATCGTGTGCGGCGCCGGGACGGACCAGCTGCCCGCCGGGCGGGCGCACTCCCTCGCCGCGATCACCGCCGCGTACGAGGAGCAGCTCGCGCATGCCGAGGGGTGCGGGGCGGGGGCGGTGCTGATGGCGTCCCGCGCGCTGGCGGCGGCCGCCCGGGGCCCCGAGGACTACCTGGAGGTGTACGGGGCGCTGCTGCGGCAGAGCGAGCGGCCGGTGGTCCTGCACTGGCTGGGGCCGGTGTTCGATCCGGAGCTGGCCGGTTACTGGGGGCACGAGGATCCCGGGGAGGCGGCGGAGGTCCTCCTGAAGCTGGTCTCGGAGTACCCGCGGAAGGTGGACGGGATCAAGGTCTCGCTGCTGGACGCGGAGTTGGAGATCGGCCTGCGGCGCCGGCTGCCGACGGGTGTGCGCTGCTACACGGGCGACGACCACCACTATCCGCAGCTGATCGCCGGGGACGGGGAGCGGGTGGGTGACGCCCTGCTGGGGATCTTCGACCCGATCGCGCCGATCGCGGCGCGTGCGGCGCAGGCCCTGGACCGGGAGGATCCGGCGGGCTTCAGGGCGCTGCTGGATCCGACGGTGGAGCTGTCGCGGCACCTGTTCGCCGCGCCGACCCGCCACTACAAGACGGGGGTGGTGCTGCTGGCCTGGCTGGCGGGGTACCAGGAGCACTTCGCGATGGTGGGCGGGATGCAGTCGGCGCGCTCGCTGCCCCATCTGGCGACGGCGTACGAACTGGCCGACGGGCTCGGGCTGTTCCCCGACCCGGAGCGTGCGGCGGGCAGGATGCGCGAGCTGCTCTCGGTGTACGGGGTGGCCGCGTGAGCGGGCCGACGGCGCCGGTCCGCCTCAGCCTCAACCAGGAGACGGTCCGCCAGTGGTCGCTGCCCGAGCTGGTGGCCGGGTGCGCCGAGGCCGGGGTGGGCGCGGTCGGGCTGTGGCGTGAGCCCGTCGGGCGGTTCGGGGTGCGGCGGACGGCGGAGCTGGTCGCCGGCGCAGGGCTCAAGGTCAGTTCGCTGTGCCGGGGCGGCTTCTTCACGGCCGCCGATCCGGCGGGGCGGGCGGCCGCGCTGGAGGACAACCGGCGGGCGGTGGAGGAGGCGGCCGAACTCGGCGCGGACACCCTGGTCCTGGTGTCGGGCGGGCTGGCCGGGGGCGAGCGGGACCTCGCCGAGGCGCGGCGCCGGATCGCCGGTGTCCTGGGCGAGCTGGCGCCGTGGGCGGCGGGGCACGGGGTGCGGCTGGGGATCGAGCCGCTGCACCCGATGTTCGCGGCGGACCGCTGTGTGGTCTCCACCCTGGGTCAGGCGCTGGACCTGGCCGAGCAGTTCCCCGCCGAGCAGGTCGGGGTGGTCGCCGACTCCTACCACCTGTGGTGGGACGACGCCCTGGCCGTCGGGCTGGCCAGGGCCGGAGCTGGCGGGCGGATCGTGTCCGTGCAGGTCGCGGACTGGGTGACCCCGCTGCCCGAGGGCGTGCTGCTGGGCCGGGGCCAGTTGGGCGACGGATGCGTCGACCTGCGGGCGTTCCGGGGGCTCGCCGACGCGGCGGGCTACCGGGGGCCGGTGGAGGTGGAGATCTTCCATCCGGGGCTGTGGGCCCGGGACGGCTCGGAGGTGCTGCGGGAGGTGATCGAGCGCTACCGCGAACACGTCGAGTGAGACGGGACAGGCCTGTAGGGACCGGAACGGATCGGAAAGGGAGAATGTGATGACGCACCTGTGGAGCCGGCGTGCCTTCCTCTCCGTCGCGGGCGGGGGTGCGCTGCTGGCCGGCACGCCTCCGGCCGGGGCGGACGCCGGGCCGGCGCACGGCGCGGGTGAGGTCCATGACGCGATGCGCGCGGTGTGGCGGGGGCTGCTCCTGGGCGGCGGGTTCTCCGCGACGGCCGAGCCGTTCCGCTCGCGGCTGGCCGAGCTCGGGCAGGAGGCGGGCGGCTGGGCCGCGGCGATGGCTCCGGCGCCCGGTTCCCTCTGGCCGGACCAGGACTTCACCACGGACCCCGAGATGATGGCGCAGAGCTTCTACCGGCTGCGGACCATGGCCGAGGCCTACGTCCGCGAGGGCACCGGGCTCACGGGGGACGCCGCCCTCCTCTCGGCGCTGCTGAGGGGCCTGGACCATCTGCACACGCGGGTGTACCACGCGGGCCAGGTGCGGTACGGGAACTGGTACTGCTGGCAGATCGGTGCCCCGCAGGCCCTGCTGGACGTGTGCGTCCTGTTGTACGAGGAGCTGTCCGCGGCCCGGCGGGCCGAGTACTGCGCGGCCGTCGACCATTTCGTGCCGGACTCCGCCGTCGCCTCGTACAGCGGGACCAGCACCGGCGCCAACCGGGTCGACCTGTGCAGGGTCCTGGCCCTGCGCGGGGTGGTCGGCGCGGATCCGGCGAAGACGGCCCTGGCCCGGGACGCGCTCGCGCCGGTCTTCCCGTACGTCACCAGCGGCGACGGGCTCTACCGGGACGGGTCGTTCGTGCAGCACACGTGGGTGCCGTACACGGGGACGTACGGGGCGGTCCTGCTGGGCGGGCTGGGGCTGCTGTTCGCCCTGCTGCGGGGGACGCCCTGGCAGGTCACGGATCCTGCGGCGCGGATCGTCCTGGACGCCGTGGAGGGGGCCTGGGCGCCCTTCCTGTTCAACGGGCTGGTGATGGACGCGGTGTCCGGGCGGGCGGTCAGCCGTGGCCTGACGGCCTCGGACCCCCGCCGGATCCAGGCCGACGACCACACCCGGGGACACGCGGTCCTGGCCGGGATCCTGCTGCTCGCGGAGGGGGCGGGCGAGGCCGAGCGGGCCCGCTGGCGGGGGCTGGTGAAGGGCTGGTCGGCGCGGGACTACTACAGCCGTCCCCTGGCCGACCGTACGCTCGGCCTGTCCTCGCTGGCCCGGCTTGCGGAGGTCGAGGCCGACAGCTCGGTGGGCGCGCTGCCCGAGCCCGTCGGGCACCGGCTGTTCTCCTCGATGGACCGGGCCACGCACCGGCGCCCGCAGTGGGCGGCCTCGCTTTCCATGGCCTCCCGGCGCATCGCCCACTACGAGACGGGCAACGGTGAGAACCTGCGGGGGTGGCACACCGGCAGCGGAATGCTCGTCTGGTGGGGTTCCTCCTACGGCAACGGCCAGTACTCGGACGCCTTCTGGCCCACGGTCGACCCGTACCGGCTGCCGGGCACCACCGTGGCGCGCAAGGCCCTGGCCGACGGAGCCGGCGGCGACTGGGGCGCCTCCCGGCCGGATGCCGTCTGGGTGGGCGGGACGACCGACGGGGAGTTCGCCTCGGTGGGCCAGCACCTGCGCGGGCTGGGCAGTACCCTCCAGGCCCGCAAGTCCTGGTTCTTCCTCGCGGACACGATCCTGTGTCTGGGGGCGGGGATCCGCGCCTCGGACGGGGTGGCGGTCGAGTCGGTCGTCGACAACCGCAACCTGGGCGCGTCCGGCACCCATGCGCTGACCGTGGGCGGCGTCGTCCAGCCTGCCGTACCGGGCTGGTCCGCGGCGTTCCCCGCCCCCGGCTGGGCGCACCTGGCGGGCTTCGGCGGGTACGTGCTCCACGGTCCCGGCGCCTTCAGGGCGTTGCGGGAGGCGCGCACCGGCCGGTGGAGCGAGGTGAACCGGGGCGGTTCCACGACCGCGCTGACCCGGCGCTACCTGACCCTCTGGTACGACCACGGGACGGACCCGTCCGGCGCCGGGTACGCCTACCAGATGCTGCCCGGGGCCACGGCGGAGCGGACCGCCGCACGGGCCGCGACGCCGGGGTGGCACAGCGTGCTCACCAACACGGAGGCCGTCCAGGGGGTGTCGGTGCCCTCCCTGGGCTTCACCGGCGCCAACTTCTGGCGGGCGGCGGTCGCGGGCCCGCTGGAGGCGAACGCCCCGTGCTCGGTGACGGTCCGGGAGAGGGCCGACGGTACGGCCACGGTGTGCGTGGCCGACCCGGCGCGCGCCCTGACCGCGCTGACCCTGCTGTGGGACCGTCCCGTGGAGCAGGTGCTGTCCGGGCCGCCGAGCCTGCTCTCGACGGCCACGGGCTCCCGGCTGCGGCTCGGTTTCGGGAACCTCACCAGCACCGCCGGGGCGGGCCAGGAGGTGGTGGTGCGACTGGGCTGAGCGTGGGCGCGCGGCGGGGGTCAGGCCTGGTAGTCGTAGGTCATGCCGATGCCCAGGGTGCCCTGCGAGGGGAGAAGGCCGGTGGCGACGACGTCGAGGACGGGAGGCAGCAGCAGTTCGGCGAGGCGGCTCGTCTCCGGGCGGGTCAGCGCGGACCAGGGGGCGGTGGCGAGTTCGTCGGTGAGCCGTTCCACCGCGGTGTGCAGCGCGAGTCCGTCCGCCGTGGCGGCGCCGTCCTCGTCGAGCAGCTTCCGGGCGACGAGCCGCCCGCGGGCCTCGCTCCACTCCTGCGGGGACCACTGGCGGCTCTCGAACACCTCGGCCGGGGCGGCCCCGGCTCCGGAGTGCAGGACCAGGGCCTCGACCGGGTCCAGGTGGTGGGCCTGGAGGGCGGCGAGGTGGCCGTCGCCGCGGTGCTCGCGCAGGATCGTGGCGGCGTGCCAGAGCACGGTGTGCGGGGCCTCGGGCCAGGTCAGCGCGGCGTTGGCGGCGGCGAGCGGCCGGCCGGCGGTGGGGGCGGCCTCGGCGGCGCGCCGGGCGAGCCGGGCGGCCTCGGCGAGTTCCGGGGAGTCGGCGCGCGGGCCGAGGAGGGTGCGCAGGGCGCGGTCGGTGGCGGCGGCGCGGGCCTCGAGGACCCGGGCCGGCGGGGCGGTGCGCCAGGTCTCCGTGACGTAGCGCTCCACCATCGGCGGGGCGAAGGAGTAGAAGAGCGCGCCGACGAGCCCGGGCGAGGCCGCTCCGAGCGGGGCGGCGCGGAAGGAGAAGTACAGGGGCCAGCGTTCGTCGGTCGCGTGCCCGAGGGAGGCAGCCTCCTCGTAGGACTCGGGGGCGTAGTAGAGGATCGCGTGGAGGGGCTCCAGCAGCTGCCACAGCTGTCGGGCCGTGCTCAACTCGTGGGTCTCGCCGGCCGGTGTTCCGTACGTCATCTTCCGCTCCCCCGTGTCCAGTTGGCGATCTCCTGTGCGAGAGGAAGCATAGGCGGCGGCATGCCGGGCGCGCCCGATGGCGGGGCCTGTACGGGAGGGGCGGGTGAGGTCGCACAGCGTGCCGGGCGTCGAAGGCCCGGGCAGGCGGCGTTTCCCCGCCGTCGCGACGGGGGCGGCCGCGGCGGCCGGCTGCGCGGGCGGCGGGGGCGGGGCGTGAGCGGCCCGTCCGAGGGCCGGGCGGTTCACCGTCGGCGCCGGACGTCAAGGCCGAGAACGCCCGGCCCGGGAACGCCGACTGGCAGGTGACCAGGGCCGGTGCGTCCCGTGCCGTCGCGGGCGGGGCGGCGGTGTTCATGACGGGCACGATGCGCTGGGGCGAGGCCCTCGGCGCCTCCGGCGACGGGCGGGTCGGCGCGAACCGCGGCCTGGACCCCCGCTCCGGCGCGCTGACCACCCGGGCGACGGAGAACCTGCTGCGGGTCTTCGCGGCGGGCCCGGCGGGCTGGACGTACCCGCCGCAGGACAACGTCGCGGCGGGTACGGGGGCCGTGAGGGCGGGTACCGGGAGGGCGGGACTCGGGGAGGGATGGAGGGATATCCGTGGACCTCACCCGGTTGGGCTGTTTAGGATCACATGACGGCATCGCGTGTCGGTCACCGACCGGGTGAGGCATGGAGGTGTCCGTGACGTGCCTTGCGGAGGCATTCACCCATGGCAGTACAGCTGAACCACACGATCGTCCACTCCCGTGACAACCGGGAGTCCGCCGAGTTCCTGGCGCACATCCTCGGTCTGGAGGTCGGCCCCGAATGGGGGCCGTTCATCCCCGTGTCCACCGACAACGGGGTCACCCTGGACTTCGCGACCATCCCGGCCGAGTCCATCGCCGTGCAGCACTACGCGTTCCTGATCTCCGAGGAAGAGTTCGACTCGGCCTTCCAGAAGATCCGGTCGGCGGGCGTCGAGTACTTCGCCGACCCGCACCGCAAGCAGCCCGGCGAGATCAACCACAACGACGGCGGCCGCGGGGTCTACTTCCTGGACCCCACCGGCCACGCGATGGAGATCATCACCCGCCCGTACGGCGGCTAGCGACACCATCCCGAACCACCCCAAGGGCCCGCACCCCCTGGCGGTTTCTAGGGGTCGTTGCAACACGTGGTCGGTTTGATCAGGCCGCGAGGAGTTTATGCAGGCGCTCGGCTGGGGTTTCCCAGTCGAGCGTTTTGCGTGGGCGACCGTTGAGCTGGGCTGCGACGGCGTCGAGGCGGTCGCGGGTGTGGACGGCCAGGTTGGTGCCCTTGGGGAAGTACTGCCGCAGCAGTCCGTTGGTGTTCTCGTTGGAGCCGCGCTGCCAGGGGCTGGCCGGGTCGCAGAAGTAGACCGGGACGTCGGTGGCGGTGGTGAAGGAGCGGTGTGAGGCCATCTCGGAGCCCTGGTCCCAGGTCAGGGACCGCTTGAGGTGGGAGGGCAGGGCCTGGACCGTGGCGATGAGCGCGTCGCGGACGTGTTCGGCGCTGCGGCCGTCGGGCAGGTGCAGGAGCATGACGTAGCGGGTGGCGCGTTCGACGAGCGTGCCGATCGCCGAACTGCCGTCCTTGCCGATGATCAGATCGCCCTCCCAGTGACCGGGCACGGCCCGGTCTGCCGCTTCTGCGGGCCGCTCGCTGATCATGACCATCGGGTCGGTGAAGCGGGGCTGGCGGGAGTTCGCCTGGCGCTGCGGTCTGCGGCGGGCGCGGCCACTGCGCAGGGCGCCGGCGAGCTCGCGGCGTAGCTCTCCGCGTCCTTGGACGTAGAGAGCCTGGTAGACGGTCTCGTGGACCACGTGCATCTCCGGCCGGTCGGGAAAGGTTCTGCGCAGAGCCTGGCAGATCTGTTCCGGGCTCCACCGCTGGTCCAGGCCGGCCTGGACTGCTGCCCGCAGTTCGGGGTTCCGGCCGGTCTTGGACGGCTTGGGGCGCGGACGGCGGGCATCGGCGCGGGCCTGGACGGCGTGGGGCCGGTACTGCCCGCTGCCGGGGTGCCGGTTGCGGCGGACCTCCCGGCTGACGGTGGAGGGACTGCGGCCCAGTTCCGCCGCGATCGCGCGGATGGTGGCCTTCTCCCGCAGCCGGTCGGCGATGTGGATGCGATCGGCCTCGCACAGGTAGCGCGAGGAAACGGGAGGCGGCACCACCGCGTGTATCGGTGATGCCGCCTTGTTCCCGCCGGACGGATTGCGTCCGTTGCGCCAGCGTCTACCGGTCTTCGGGTTGATCCCGACGATCCGGCACGCTTCCTTGTTGTTCAGTCCCTGCCGCATGAGCTGGGAGTATGCCGCCCGCTCCGCAGAGAGCTTCTTGGCTCCCTGCGGCTTACGGTCGACCCGGACATCGAAGTCCATCGCACCCCTTGAGCTGGGGTGTTGCAACAACTCCTAGAACCCAAGATGCGCCGCGGGCCTTTGTCACACCCCGCGCACCCCCCCCGCTGGACAGATAGTCTGTGCGCAGATAATCTATGGACACATCATTTGGCCGAAGAAGGAGACCCCCATGTGGGACTACGAGCACAGCGTCGAGACCACCGCCACCCCCGGGGCGATCTGGCGACTGTGGGCCGACGTGGAGAACTGGGCCGACTGGAACGCCGAGATCGAGAAGATCGAGATCGACGGCCCCTTCGCACCGGGCACCCGGATCACCATGACCCCGCCCGGGGACGACCCGGTGGAACTGACCCTCGCCGAGGTCCGCGAGGACGCGCTCTTCGTCGACGAGGCCCGGTTCGGTGACCTGCTGCTGCGCACCAGCCACCGGATCGACGCACTCGGTCCGGAGCTGACCCGGGTGACCTACCGGATGGAGATCTCCGGCGCGGGCTCGGACCAGGCCGGACCGGAGATCGGCCCGGCCATCACGGCCGACTGGCCGGACACCATGGCGGCGCTGGCGAAGCTGGCAGCGCGCTGATGCCGCTGAGCCCCGGCGACAGCCCCGGCTTCCTGCTCTGGCACGCCACCCTGCGCTGGCAGCGGGAGATCGCCTCGGCCCTCGCCCCGCTCGGTCTCACCCACGTGCAGTTCGTGCTGCTGGCCTGCGCCTGGTGGCTCAACTCCCAGGGCGAGCACCCCAACCAGCTGGCCCTCGCCCGCCAGGCCGGTACCGACGTCAAGATGACCTCGCAGGTCCTGCGCGCCCTGGAGCAGAAGGGCCTGGTGGAGCGGGAGGTCGACCCGAACGACACGCGGGCCAAGCGGCTGCGCGTGACGGCCGCCGGGGCCGAACTGGCGCCCCGGGCGATCGCCGCCGTGGAGGAGGCCGACGCCCGGTTCTTCCTCCCGGTCCCGGTCGACGAGGCCGTCACCCTGCTCAGGCGCCTGGCCCGGCCCGGGGACTGACGCCTACGGCAGGTAGACGATGTTCGGGGCGCCCGTGGTGGGGTGCGGAGAGATGTGGGTGCGCACCCCGTACACCCGCGCCAGCAGGTCCTCGGTGAGGACCTCGCCCGGCGGCCCGTCCGCCGCGACCCGGCCGCCCGACAGTACGTACAGCCGGTCGCAGAAGGACGCGGCCAGGTTGAGGTCGTGCAGCACGAGCAGGGCGGTGGCGGGCAGGTCGCGGACCAGGCCGAGGATCTCCAGCTGGTAGCGGATGTCCAGGTGGTTGGTCGGCTCGTCGAGGGCGAGCAGGCCCGGTTCCTGGACGAGGGCGCGGGCCACCAGCGCGCGCTGCCGCTCGCCGCCGGAGAGCTCGTCGAAGCGGCGGCCCGCGAAGGCGGCCACGCCGACCGTCTCCAGGGCTTCGGCGACGCGGCGCGCGTCGTCCGGGCCGTCCTGTTCCCAGAACCGCTTGTGCGGGCTGCGGCCCATGGCGACGACCTCGCGGACCGTCAGCCCGAAGGTGCCGGCCGCGTCCTGCGGGACGACGGCGACCCGCCGGGCGCGCTCCTTGACCCCGAGCGCGCCGGCGTCGGCCCCGTCGAGCAGCACCCGTCCGGCGGTGGGCCGCAGGGTGCCGTAGACGCAGCGCAGCAGGGTGGTCTTGCCGCTGCCGTTGGGGCCGACGACACCGACCGTCTCGCCCGGCCGGGCGGTGAGGCCGATCCCGTGCAGCAGCGTGAGCCCGTCGGTCTCGTAACGGACGGCCTCGACGGCGAGTTCCAGCGGACGGCCCGTCATCCGGGGACTCCTTCGGCCCGGGTGGACCTGCGCAGCATCCACAGGAAGAACGGCCCGCCGACCAGCGCGGTGACCACGCCGACCGGTATCTCCTCGGGCGCGGCGGCCGTACGGGCGAGCAGGTCGGCGAGGGTCAGGAACACCGCCCCGCCCAGCGCGGCCACCGGCAGCACCGCACGGTGCCCGGCGCCCACCACCATCCGGGCGGCGTGCGGAACCATCAGCCCCACGAAGCCGATCGCCCCGCTGTAGGCCACCAGCACCCCGATGACGAGGGAGGCCAGGACGAAGACGGCGGCCCGGAAGCGTCCGGTGTCCAGGCCCAGGGTGCGCGCCCCTTCCTCTCCCGCGAGCAGCAGGTCCAGCGGCCGGGCGAGGGCGACGAGCAGGCCGCTGCCCAGGAGCAGCGCGGCGGCCGGGAGGGCGAGTTCGTCCCAGCGGGCGCCGCCGAGTCCGCCCAGGGTCCAGAACAGCACGGAACGGATCTGGTCGGGGTGCGCGGACAGCACCAGCACCAGGCTGGTGAGGGCGGACAGGATGTACTGGACAGCGACCCCGGCCAGGATGAGCCGGCCGGTGGTCATGGTCCCGCCGCGCCGGGCCATCGCGTAGACGGCGACGAGCGCGGCCATGGAGCCTGCGAAGGCGGCCAGCGGCAGTCCGGCCCCGCCCGCGATCTGGGCGGCGCCCGCGCCGAAGACGATGACCAGGACCGCTCCCGTCGAGGCGCCCGAGGAGGCGCCCAGCAGGAAGGGGTCGGCCAACTGGTTGCGTACGAGGGCCTGGAGCACGGTGCCCGTGACCGCGAGGCCCGCGCCGACGACCGCCCCGAGCAGGACGCGCGGCATCCGTACGTCCCACACGATGGAGTGGAACGCCCCGCGCCCGCTGCCCGGCGACGCCGTCGGCGAGGGTCCGGCGAGCACGATGTCGAGCACCCGTCCGGGGGCGATCCGTACGGGTCCCAGGGCGAGCCCGGCGACCGCGGAGGCTGCCAGCGCGGCGCCGAGGAGGGCGAGGACGGCCGCCGTACGGCGCCGGCTCACGCGGCGTCGGGGTGCAGCTGGCGGCCCAGGGACTCGACGGCGTCGGCGACGCGCACACCGAGCACGGCGGAGGACAGCGGGAGCACGACGAACCGCTGGTTCCTGATCGCGGGAACCTGCGCCAGCGCCGGATCGTTCAACAGGCGCTGCTTCTTGGCCTCGACGGAGGTGCCGCCGTAGTCGTAGATGAGGACGACCTCGGGCCTCCGCTCGATGACCTTCTCCCACGACACGTCGCCGAAGGTGTCCTGGAGGTCGGCGAACACGTTCGTCCCCCCGGCGAGGGAGACGATCTCGTTGCCGATGCCCTGGCCGCCGGAGGTGAAGGCGGAGGCCTCGCCGGAGTCGTAGACGAAGACGGCCGGCCGGGCCCTGTCCTTGACCCGGGCGGTGACGGCGTCGACACGACGCTGCTCGTCCTCGACGAGGGCGGCGCCGCGCTCGGGCACGCCGAAGGTCCGGGCCACCTCGGTGATCTCGGTCTTCAGCTGGGCGAGTCCGACCGGGCCCTGGGTGCAGTACTCCACGCTCAGCCGGGAGTTGATCCCGGCCTTGGCCAGACCTTCCCGGTCGCGTCCCTGCCCCTTGTCGAAGGCGCTGGAGTATCCCCCGTAGACGAAGTCGGGGTCGGCGCCGAGGAGGACCTCCTTGGAGGGGTACTCCTTCGCCAGCACCTTGATCCGGTCGTAGGCGGGCCGGTAGGCGGGCAGCACGGAGTCGTCGAGGTAGGCCGTACCGGCCATCCGGTCCTCCAGCCCGAGGGCGAGCATGATCTCGGTGGCGTGCTGGTTCATGGTGACGGCGCGCTCGGGCGGGGCCTGGTAGGTGGCGCTGACACCGCAGTTGGTGACGGTGTACGGGAACCCGGGCGCGGCCTTCGCGGCGCCGCCGGGCCGGTCGTCCGCCCCGGAGGAGCCGGTGCACGCGGCGAGCGGTATCAGGAGGGTGAGCGGGAGGACGGTGCGCAGGGCTGCGCGGGAACGCGACATGGCGAAGCCTCTCCGGGGGATCCTCGTCCCCGGTCGAAGTGAAGGCGGTGCGTCAGTGTCTGACTCCCGGAAGGCCCTGAGGGGGTTTTCCGGTCACAGTGGCGGGACCGCACCGGATTCGCACCGGTTTCCTGTCCTGCACCGCCTGGGACAACCCGGTCAAGTCTGCCAGATGCCGCGTTTACCCCTCCCGGTGGGCCGTGGTCACGCCGCCGGTCGGGCGAACCACCGGCCCGGCGCGAGCGCCACCGAGGCCGTCGCTGACGGGTGCGGGGCCGGGACCAGCGATGATGGAGCCATGAGCGACACGCGGCCGGCCCCCCGTCACAACCTCCGCTTCACCGACCTGGAGGGCGAGGCACCCCCGAGCCCCGCGGGCCACGCCCGCCGCAGCCACTCCGGCGCGACCGTCGTGACCTGCGCCTGCGGCCTCGACACGGGCGCCCTCCCGAGCGACGACGCCCGCCTCGTGTACGAACAGCACCGCCACCAGATCCGCGACGAGGCGGACGGCAAGAGATAGCCCTGGCGCGGGCTCAGGCGCACTCGGCACCACAGTCGGGAACGCCGAAGGCCCCCGTCCCGCGCGTGGTGCGCGGGACGGGGGCCTTCGGGTTTTCCCGTGGCAGGGGCGGCAGGAGTCGAACCTGCGACCTACGGTTTTGGAGACCGTTGCTCTGGCCAGCTGAGCTACACCCCTTCGGTGGGACCAACCATGACACGGCTCGGCCCGAAGATCCACCGAATTCCTGGGTCAACTGAGCGGAATTTCAGATGCCTTCCAGGCGCCCTGCGCGTGGAGCCCTTCCACCAGGCGGGTGTTTCCGCTGGTCAGGGCGATGTCCAGCGGGGTCGCGCCGTCATGGCCGAGCCAGTTGATGTCCACCCCTTGAGACAAGGGGTACTCCGCCGTGGACAGCCGGCCTCCGTGACAGGCACCCCAGAAGGCGCTGGTGTTCTCCCGCGGCGATTCGCGGTCGGCCCCGGGGAGGGTCCGCCCCGGCCGCCCGCCCACCCCTGGACCCAGGAGCCACAGCAAGCGGAATCAGCCACAAGTTACCTCGACGCGTGTAGTGACTTACCAGGCGTTCGACAGTAGAACTTGTTCCCACTCCGTCGAGAGTGAGGAAGGTCACATGAGTGACAAAAGCCTGAACAGCAAGGTTTCTGACGGTGTCTCACGGCGCGGATTCCTTGCTGGAACTGGTTCCATTCTTGGAGCCATGGCCCTGGCCGTGAACACCGTTCCCGCCCGGGCCGCCACCACCGCCGCGGCCGCGGCCTCCGACACCCCCATCGGCTCCGGCGCCCACGTCCCGGTGCTCGTCATCGGCTCCGGCTACGGCGGCTCCGTCGCGGCGCTGCGCCTCGCCCAGGCGGGCGTCGACGTCCACATGGTGGAGATGGGCATGGCCTGGGACACCCCCGGCAGCGACGGCAAGATCTTCGCCAACACCACCAAGCCCGACTACCGTTCGTACTGGCTGCGCACCAGGACCAAGGCGCCGCTCAGCAACTTCCTCGGCTTCCCCATCGACAAGGACGTCCCCCGGTACACGGGCATCCTGGACGCCGAGGAGATGGGCGGGATCATCGTCTACCAGGGCCGCGGCGTCGGCGGCGGCTCGCTCGTCAACGGCGGCATGGCCGTGACGCCCAAGCGGCAGAACTTCTCCGCCATCCTGCCCACGGTGGACGCGGAGGAGATGTACAGCACCTACTACCCGCGTGCCAACGCCGCTCTCGGCGTCGGCCTCATCGACCCCAACTGGTTCGAGACGGTGGACTGTTACCAGTTCGCCCGCGTCGGCCGCAAGCACGCCCAGCGCTCCGGATTCCCCTTCGTCTTCGTCCCCGACGTCTACGACTGGGACTACATGAAGCAGGAGGTGGCCGGCACCGTCCCCAAGTCCGCGGTGGACGGCGAGATCCTCTACGGCAACAACGCCGGGAAGAAGTCCCTCCAGCAGACCTACATCGCGGCCGCCAGGGCCACCGGCAAGGTCACCGTCTCCCCCCTGCACCGGGTCACCACCGTCTCCCCCTCGGGCGGTGGCGGCTACACGGTCGCCATCGAGCAGCTGAACACCACCGGCGACACCGTCGCCACCAAGACCGTCACCGCCGACCGGGTGTTCTTCGCCGCCGGCAGCGTCGGCACCAGCAAGCTGCTGGTCCGCCTGAAGGCGACCGGCGCGCTGGCGAACCTGAACGGGGAGATCGGCAAGGGCTGGGGCGACAACGGCAACGTCATGTGCGGCCGGGCCAACCACATGTGGGACCCCACCGGCAAGGTGCAGGCCTCCATCCCCTGCGGCGGCATCGACAACTGGGACGCGGGCGGCGCCTTCGCCGAGGTGGCCCCGCTGCCGACGGGGATCGAGACGTACGCCTCCTTCTACCTCTCGATCACCAAGAACCCGAACCGCGCCCGGTTCACCTGGAACGCCGCGGCGAACAAGGTGGAGCTGGACTGGCAGACGGCCTGGAAGCAGCCGTCCATCGACATGGCGAAGACCATCTTCGACAAGATCAACTCGAAGGAGGGGACGATCTACCGGACCGACCTCTTCGGCACCAACAAGATCTGGGGCGACCACCTCACCTACCACCCCCTCGGCGGGGCGGTCCTGGGCAAGGCCACCGACAACTACGGCCGGCTGCACGGGTACTCGGGTCTGTACGTCATCGACGGAGCGCTGATCCCCGGCAACACCAGCGTGAACCCGTTCGTGACGATCACGGCGCTCGCCGAGCGGAACATCGAGAAGATCATCGCCACCGACCTCTGACGGCGGCGGCCGGGTCCCGGTGCCGCCCGGACACACCGGGCGGCACCCGGGCCCGTTCAGTGGCCCGGCAGGACGCAGACGCTGTCGAGGCCCAGCACATGGTTGAGCCGGCCGAAGGCGAGCCAGGACCCGATGCTCATGCTGAGCTCGACGATCTCCACCTGGCTGTAGTGCGCGGTCATCCGCTCCCAGAACTCCTCGTCGAGGTTGTGGTGGTCCAGGGCGTACCGCTCGGCGTACTCGGCGGCCAGCCGGGTGCGGTCGTCGAAGTCCTCGGTGGTGCGCCACTCGGTGACCGCTTCGGCGAACCCCTCCTCGACCTTCTCGCCGTCCCGGTCGGTGCGCCAGTCGAGGCAGAAGACGCAGCCGTTGATCTGGGCGACGCGCAGCCGGGCGGCCTCGAACTCGCGCAGGCCCAGGGTGGTGTGGGCGTAGACGGAGAGGGAGAAGTTGGCCGCGGCCATGCCGATGCCGGGGACCAGGTCCCCCCACACGTACTCGATCGGGTGCTGACCTTCGGGAACGTCGATCCTCATGGCTGCTTCCTTCCGAGTTTGCCGACTGCGGGACGCAGCGGGACGTCGAGCGCGTCGTAGAGTCCGGGTTCCGCCGCGACGAGCCAGTCGATGGCGCCGACCAGCCGGCCGACGGCGGTGGCGTTGCCGCCGGCGGAGCGGTTCTCGCCCTCGTCGGTGGCCTCGACGGTGACCTCGATGCGGGGGCGGCCCTCGATGACCACCCGGTGGGCCCCGGCCCCGTCCGGCGGGGTGGGCCAGTCGGGGGCGCAGGAGGGGTGGATGCGGGTGACGTGTTCGATGACGATGCGGGCTTCGCCCTCGACGATGCCCTGCACCTCGAAGCGGATGGCGCCCTGGGTGCCGGCCTCGAACTCCCCCATGGTGCGGGTGGTGACGGTGGTGTCCAGGGCGCGGCGCTGCGAGGTCTCGCGGATCTCGTCGAGTTCGACGCCGAGGGCGCGGGCCATCATGCGGATCTGCCCTCCCCACACCATGGTGGGGACCGAGGGCATGAGCATCATCGGCTCGAAGTCCATGGGCTGGCCCATGCCGACCAGGTAGCGGACGGAGTCCGGCTGGTCGTACGTGGAGTAGTCGAAGATCTCCTGGCAGCGGATCACGTCGACGGTGGTGCCGAGTCCGCTGAGCAGCAGGGGCAGGACGTCGTTGCCCCAGCCGGGGTCGACGCCGGAGGCGAAGAGGGAGCCGCCGCCCTCCGCGACGGCCGCCAGCACGGGGTCCCGGAACTCGGGCGGGGCGTTGCGGTGGTCGTAGAGGGGGTAGAGGGCGGGGCTGACGACGACGGCTCCGGCCGCGACCGCCCGCGTGATGTCGGCGAGCGCGTCGTCGGGGCGTACGTCCCCGGACGCGGCGTAGACGACGGCGGCGGGGCGGGCGGCGAGCACCGCCTCGGCGTCGTCGGTGGCGGCCACCCCCAGCAGGCGGTCCAGGCCCGCGAGTTCGCCCGCGTCGCGGCCGACCTTGGCGGGGTTGTGGACGATGACGTGTACGAGTTCGAGCGCCGGGTGGGCCTCGACGGCGCGGATCGCCGCGCGGCCGACGTTGCCGGTGCCCCAGACCACCGTGGGAATCATGCGCGGAGGGTAACGAGGGGGCCCGGAGGTGCCCAGAGCCGTGAACGATGTTTTTCGGACGGACAGCCGGCCGGGCGGAACCCGGGGTGAGCGCCCCCTTGACCCAGCTGGTCCAGACCAATAGTTTCCGGGTGGGGCAGCCCACGCGCTCCCGCACGACGCGCGCGTACCGGCACCGCCCACGCGTTCCCGCACGGCTCAGGAGCACCACTCCCCCGCATCCGCAAAGGAAGCCCATGCGCCGCAGCACCTTCGGCAGGCTCGCCGTCGCCGCCGCCTGCTCCCTCTCCCTGCTGACCGCCTTCGCACCCGGCGCCGCCGCCGGGACCAGCGGGGCCGAGGGCGGGGCGGGCGGCCACGGCCGCGCGTACAAGAAGGTCGGGTACTTCACCCAATGGGGCGTCTACGGGCGCGACTTCCAGGTCCAGGACCTGGAGGCGAACGGCACCGCCGCCAGGCTCACCCACCTCAACTACGCCTTCGGCAACGTCAGCGCCGAAGGCAGGTGCTTCACGGGGAGCGTGCCGGGCGAGGCCGACGCCTGGGCCGACTACGTCCGCCCGCTGGACGCCGCGAACTCCGTCGACGGGGTGGCCGACACCGCCGAGCAGCCCCTCGCGGGCAACTTCAACCAGCTCCGCGAGCTCAAGGCCGAGCACCCGGGGCTGAAGGTGATGATCTCGCTCGGCGGCTGGAGCTGGTCCACGCACTTCTCGGACGCGGCCCTGACCGCCGCCTCCCGCAAGGAGTTCGTGCGCTCCTGCCTCGACCTCTACATCAAGGGCAACCTGCCGCAGGACGGCGCCCGGGGCGGGGCGGGCGCCGCCGCCGGGCTCTTCGACGGCATCGACCTCGACTGGGAGTGGCCGGGCTCGGCCGGGGACAGCGACACGAAGTTCCGGCCGGAGGACAAGCGCAACTTCGCGCTGCTGGCGGAGGAGTTCCGCGCCCAGCTCGACGCCTACGGACGCCAGCAGCGGCGCACCTACGAGCTGTCGGCGTTCGTCCCGACCGCCCCCGCCAAGATCGACGCGGGCTTCGACGTCCGCCGCATCATGCGCTCCCTCGACTTCGTCAACCTCCAGGGCTACGACTTCCACGTCTCCGTCGAGAAGAGCACCGCCCAGCAGTCCGCGCTGTACGCCCGCGAGGACTTCAGCGTGGACGGCACCGTACGGGCGTGGGAGCGGCGCGGGGCGCCCGCGCGCAAGCTGGTCGTGGGCATGCCGTTCTACGGACAGGGCTGGACCGGGGTCACCGGCGGCGGGGACGGCATGGGCCAGCCGGCGACGGGCCCGGCGCCGGCCGCCTGGGCGGACGGGTACGCGGACTACAAGGAGCTCAAGGCCCTGGCCGCGTCCGGAAGTTACCGGCTGCACCGCGACGCGCGCGGCGGGCACGCCTGGCTGTTCGACGGCAGCACCCTGTGGACGTACGACGACCCGCAGGTGCTCCGCACGAAGGCCCGGTACGTGCGCGAACAGGGCCTGGGCGGCGCCATGTTCTGGTCCCTGGACGCCGACACCGCCGACGGGGAGCTGACGGCCGCGGTGGACCAGGGCCTGCGCGGCCACTGACCTGCCCGCACCAGACCTGCCCGCACCGGACCGGCGCCGCCGGGCCGCCGGGCCGCGGAAAACGGCCCGGCCCGGCGGCGCCCCACCACGTAGGCTCCCCCGATGAAGAACTCCACGGTACGGGCGGCCAACCGCCTCACGACCCGCTGGGCCGCGGTGGCCCCCGGCGGGGACACGGGCACGGTGTTCACGGCGGCCGGGGTGTGGCCGCTGCTCGCCCTCCTCGCGGACGGCGCGGACGGCCCGGCCCGTACGGAACTGGCCGAGGCGCTCGGCATACCCGCCGACCGGGCCGCCGCCACCGCCCGGGAACTGCTGGCCGCGCTGGACGGCGTACGGGGCCTGCGCGCGGCGACCGGACTGTGGACGAAGGCGGACCTCCCCCTGGCACCACGGTGGACGGCCGGCCTCCCCGAGGGCACCCGGGGCACCCTGAGCGGCGACCCGGACGCCGACGGCCGGGCCCTCGACGCATGGGCGGCCGAGCGGACGGACGGGGCGATCGAGCGGATGCCCGTCACCCTGCCCGAGCCGCCGGCCGACACCAGGCTGGTCCTCGCCTCGGCGCTCACCCTGGGGCTGAAGTGGATCCAGCCCTTCACCGAGATGTACGGGCTGACGCAGGAGGGCCCTTGGGCCGACCGCACCCTGCTGATGCTCCGCCGCTCCACCAGCCTCCTCGACCGAGCCGGTGTGACACGGGGTCCGGCCGGCGCGGTCACCCTCCTGCAGGTCGTCGGGAACGCCGGCGTGGACGTCCACCTGATGCTCGGCGAGCCCGGGGCCGCGCCCGGCGAGGTGCTCGCCACCGGGATCGAGGCCGCCACCCGGACGCGCCCCGTCACGGGCGCGAGCCTGCTCCCGGACGGCGAACCGGGCCCCGGGCTGTACGCGGGGACCGTGCTGGCCCTGTCCCCCGAGCCGCGCCTCGACATCCAGACGCCCGCCTTCGAGGTGCGGGCCGAGCACGACCTCCTCGGCCGGGCCCGGCTGTTCGGCCTGGAGAGCGCCGCGGACGCCCGCTCCGGCCACTTCCCCGGAATCAGCCCGGAGCCCCTCGCCGTCGGCTCGGCCCGCCAGGAGGCCCTGGGCCGCTTCCACGCGACGGGGTTCGAGGCGGCCGCGGTGACGGCGGTCGGCGGCGCGGCCGGCTGCGGCGTGCCGCCCCGGATCCGCTACCGCACCCGCCGGGTGGCGGTCCGCTTCCACCGCCCCTTCGGCTTCGCCGCCGTCCACCGGACCTCACGCCTGGTCCTGGCGGCGGGCTGGGTCACGGACCCGCTCCTCCACCCGGACGCGCAGTAGCCGCCAGCGCGGCGGTGTCGGCGAAGGACGGGACGTGCCCGGTGCCACCGCGTCCGGACACCGAGAGGGCGGCGGCCGCCACCCCGTAGGCCACCGCCCGCGCCAGCGGGTCGCCCAGTGCGAGCCGGGCGGTGGCGGTGCCGGTGAAGCAGTCCCCGGCGCCGGTGGCGTCGACGGGCGCCGGGTCGACCGGTACGGGCAGGTACGCCACCTCGCCCCCCTCGTCCAGCAGCAGCCGGTCCGCCCCGGCGGTGACCGCCACGGCGCGGGCGCCGAGCGCCCGGTAGCGGGCCGCGGCGGTGCGCGGGTCGGCGGTGTCGACCAGGGCGAGCGCGTCCGCCGGGCAGGAGGTCTTCAGCAGCCCGGTCAGCGGGGCGATCCGCGCCAGCAGTTCCCGGGCCTGCTCCCGGCCGGTGAGCCGGGCGCGGTAGTTGGGGTCGTAGGTGAGGTGCCCGCCGGCCCCGTGGACGGCCTCGGCGGCGGCGAGGACGGCCTCGCGGGCCCCGTCCGAGAGCGCGCCGGTGATCCCGCTGGTGATCAGGGACCGGGCGCCGGTCAGCAGCGGGCGCCAGGACTCGACGTGGGCCGGGGAGAGGGTGGAACCGGCGCTGTGGGTGCGCCAGTAGACGAACGCCCGGTCGCCCTCGGGGTCGGCGCACAGCAGGTACGCGCCGTTGGGGCGCGGTGCGCGGCGGACGTGGGAGACGTCCACGCCCAGTGCGGCGGCCCGGCGCAGCAGCGGGACGGTGAGTTCGTCCTCGCCGACGACGGCCAGCAGGGCGGTACGGGCTCCGGCGGCGGCCGCCGCGGCCGCCGCGTTGAGGGCGTCGCCCGAGTATGAGATCCGGGCCGGGGTGCCGTCGGCGGCCTCGTGCGGGGCGGTGTCGGCGTGGATCTCGACCAGGACCTCGCCGAGCACGAGGACGTCGTAGCGGTCCGGGGCGGGCACGGCTCAGCGCTCCCGGGCGCAGTCGGCGCAGCAGGGGCGGGCGAGCGAGGCGAAGACGGCGGCCAGTTCGGCCGGGTCCTCGGGCAGGCCGCCGCCGATGCCGACGGCGCTCGCGCCCGCGGCGAGCCATGCGTGGACCTCCCCGGGCCGGATGCCGCCGGTCGGGACCAGCAGGGCGTCGGGCAGCACCGCCTTGAGGGAGCGGACGAAGGAGGGGCCGCCGACATGGGCCGGGAACACTTTGGCGGCGCCGGTGCGGCGGGCGGCGTCGGCGATCTCCCCGGGGGTGAAGCCGCCCTCGACGAGGACGGCCCCGCGCCGGGCGGCGACCGCGCGGGCCTCGGGCGCCGGGTAGGGGGAGACGAGGAAGGCGGCGCCGGCGTCGAGGGCTTCCTCGGCCTGCGCGGTGGTGGTGACGGTGCCCACGCCGATCAGCGCGGGGCGGCCCAGCGCGTCGGCGAGCGGGGCGGTACGGGCGAGGGCCCCGGCCCAGCCGGGGGTGGAGGTGGTCAGCTCGACGGCCCGGCAGCCGGCGGCGAGGAGGGCCCGCGTGCGGCGGACGGCCGTGTCGGCGTCGGGGTCGCGCAGTACGGGCAGCAGGCGCTGGGCGGCTATGACTGCGTACGGGTGACAGGACAACGGACCCTCCGATGCGTTCCACGTAATGGAACTTGGTATCGTGTGCCGGAACCAGTGGTCCAGACCTTACACATCCGGGGAGACGGCGTGTCAACGGAGCGGGAACCGCGCACGGGCGGCCGTACCTCGGCGGCCGGTTCGGCGCTGGAGAAGTCGATGCGGATCCTGGAGGCGGTCGCGGCGCCCGGCGGCCCCCACCGGCTGACCGAGGTGGCGGCGGCCGCGGCGGTGCCGAAGTCGAGCACCCACCGGATCCTGGCGGCCCTGGCCGAACAGGGCTACGTACGCGCCGACGGGGAGGGCCGCTACGGCCCGGGCCCGCGGCTGCGCGCACTGTCCGCCGCGGTGGCGGGCGCGGAGCCCGCCGGAGTCGACGAGATCCTCCACGAGCTGCGCAGGGCCACCGGCCAGACGGTCCATCTGGCCCTGCACACCGGGGAGACCATCACCTACATCCGGAAGCTGGAGAGCGACCAGCCCTTCAGGACGGCCTCCCGCACCGGCATGCGGATGCCGCTGCACTCGACGGCCATCGGCAAGGCCGTCCTGGCCCAGCTGCCCCCGGGTGAGGTGCAGGAGCTGATCGCGGCCACCGGCCTGCCCCGCCGGACGCCGGGCACGCTCACCACCCCGCAGGCCCTCGCGGCGGAGCTTGAGGCGGTCCGCGCCCGGGGCTTCGCCCTGGACGACGAGGAGAACGAGCCCACGATCCGCTGCCTCGGCGCGGCCGTGCCCGGCCCCGGCGGGCGCCCGGCCGGCGGGGTCTCCGTCACCACCGTCACCTTCCTGGTCTCCCGCGAGGAGATCGAGTCGTACGCGCCCGCCCTGCTGGAGGCCGCCCGCGCCCTGTCCCCGCTGCTGTGAGGGCGGCCCCCGAGCGGGCGCCGAAAACTTTTTCGGGATAAGTGTTATCGGGGTCCCCCCTCGACGGTCCCCCAGTTATTGGGCATCATCGACCGCCGGTACGGACAGGGAACATCACATGAGTACACAGCACACGGCAGCACTGGTGGCAGCGGCCCGCGCGGGCGATCCCCGCGCGCAGGACGAGCTCGTCAGCGCCCACCTGCCGCTCGTCTACAACATCGTCGGCCGGGCCCTGAACGGGTCCCACGACGTGGACGACGTGGTGCAGGACACCATGCTCCGGGCCCTCGACGGCCTGGCGGGCCTGCGCTCGGACGAGAGCTTCCGCTCCTGGCTGGTGGCCATCGCGATGAACCGGGTACGGGCGCACTGGCAGGCCCGCAGCAGCGGCCCCGGAGCGAGCGGGCTGGAGGCCGCCGAGGACGTCGCCGACCCCGGCGCCGACTTCGCCGACCTGACGGTCGTACGCCTCCACCTGTCGGGCCAGCGCCGGGAGACGGCCCGCGCCACGCGCTGGCTGGAGCCCGACGACCGGGGGCTGCTGTCGCTGTGGTGGCTGGAGTGCGCCGGGGAGCTGACCCGGGCCGAGATGGCGGCCGCCCTGGAGCTGACCCCGCAGCACACGGCGGTGCGGGTGCAGCGGATGAAGGCCCAGCTGGAGTCGGCCCGAGTGGTGGAGCGGGCGCTGGAGGCCCAGCCGCCGTGCGAGGGGCTGCGGGCGATGACGGGCACCTGGGACGGGCGGCCCTCCGCGCTGTGGCGCAAGCGAATAGCCCGGCACGCCCGTGAGTGCCTGCGCTGCTCCGGCCTGTGGAGCGGGCTGGTCCCGGCCGAGGGGCTGCTCGCCGGGCTGGCGCTGGTCCCCGTCGGGGCGGCGCTGCTGGCGGGCGTACGGTCCGCCGTGGCCTCGGGGTACGCGCCCGCGGCCGCCTCCTTCGCCGACGCCGCGACCCAGCTGTCCCCGGTGGTGTCCGGCCCGGGGCGCGCCGCGCGGCGGCGCGCGGGCGACCAGGGCGAGGCCGACGGGGACGGCCCGGCCGGCGGGCGCGGGGCGGAGCGCCGGCGGCGCCAGAACCGGCGCCGGGCGGTCGGCGGCGCCGTGATCGCCGCCTGTGTGGTGGGCGGCGGCCTGGTCTACCTCGGCACGCTGCCCGGCGCCGGGCACACCGAGGCGGGTGGCGCCGCGTCCGCGTCCCCGCTGGCCGCCCTGTCGGCTCCGGACTCCGCGGCGCCCTCACCCTCCGGTTCCCCTTCGCCCTCGCCCTCGCCGTCCGCGTCCGCCTCGCCCTCCCCTTCGGCCTCCGCCTCCCCGTCCCCCTCGCCGTCCACGAGCAGCGCCTCCGCCCCGGCGCCGGAGCGGACCCGCAGCAACCCGCCCTCCCCGCGTCCCTCCGCCCCCGCTCCGGCGCCCGCGCCGCAGGGCGTGGCCGGGCAGGTGGTGGCGCTGGTCAACTCCGAGCGGGCGGCGGCCGGCTGCGGACCGCTCAAGGAGGACTCGCAGCTGCGTACAGCCGCGCAGGGGCATTCGGACGACATGGCGGCGCGTGACTTCTTCTCGCACACCAACCCCGACGGCGCCGACCCGGGCGCGCGGACCACGGCCTCCGGGTACCGCTGGTCGACGTACGGGGAGAACATCGCCAAGGGCCAGCAGACCGCGCAGTCGGTGATGGACTCGTGGATGAAGAGCCCGGGGCACCGGGCCAACATCCTCAACTGCTCCTTCAAGGACATCGGCGTCGGCATCCACCAGGGCGCGGGCGGGCCCTGGTGGACGCAGAACTTCGGCGCCCGCTGACGGACCCGCCGGGCGCCCGGCCGCGACCCGACCTGACGGACTCCGCCGCAGGTCCCCCGCTGATTCAGAATCCAGGCAAGATAGGACCTGGAGCCGAACGGGCAGATCAGCGGGGAGGAGGTGCGCGGGATGCCGAAGCGGGAGCTGCGCCCCCACCAGCGCGAGGCGGTCGACGCCGTCGTCCGCGCACTCCAGGTACCCGCCACGGGCCGGGTACCGGAGCGGGGCCTGCGGACCCAGGTGATCATGGCGACCGGGTCGGGGAAGTCCCTGGTCGCCGTGCGCTCCTCGGAGGAGCTGCGGGCCGGCCGGGTGCTGGTCCTCGTCCCGTCCCTCGACCTGCTCGTGCAGAGCGTGGCGGCGTGGCGGGAGGGCGGGCGCACCGGGCGGGCCGTCGCGGTGTGCTCGCTGCGCGGTGAGGACGCGGGGGTGCCGACCACCACCGATCCGGGTGAACTGGCCCGCTGGGGCGCCCGGCCGCTCGAGCGGGTGACCGTGTTCGCCACGTACGCCTCCCTCGGGCTCGGCACCATCGAGCGCGCGCACCTGGCGGGGCTGCCGTCCTGGGACCTGGTCGTGGTCGACGAGGCGCACCGCACGTCGGGGCGGATCGGCAAGCCCTGGGCGGTGGTCCACGACAACACGCGGATCCCGTCCGTGCGGCGGCTGTACATGACGGCGACCCCCCGGGTGTGGCGGGACGGCGAGGAGCCCGAGGAGGAGGCGCAGGCTCAGGAGGGCGGGGCCACGGGGTCCGGGGGTGAGCTGGTGGCCTCCATGGAGGACGATCCGCAAGGCCCTTTCGGTGCCCGCTGCTACACGCTGGCGCTGTCCGAGGCCATCGACCGGGGGATCTGCGCCCCGTACCGGGTGGTGTGCGTGGACGTCAGCGACCCCGGCTTCCGCGCGGCGCTGCTGCTGGGCGCGGACGGGCGCTCGGACCGGGTGCGCGGTATCCGGCTCGCCGCGCTCCAGGCGGCGCTGGTGAAGGCGGCCGCCGACCAGGGCTTCCGGCGGACGCTGGTGTTCCATCACCTGACCCGGGAGGCCGAGGCGTTCGCGGCGGGGCTGCCCGCCGTGGCGGCGCGGCTGCGGCTGACCAGCCGGGACCCGCTGCCGCCGTATCCGCGCACCGTGTGGGCGGACTGGCTGTGCGGGCAGCACACGGCGGCCCACCGGCGGCGGGTGCTGGACGCCTTCGCCGCGGACCGGGTCGCGGACAAGGCCTTCCTCGGCAGTGTGCGGGTGCTGGGCGAGGGGGTGGACACCAAGGAGTGCGACTCCGTCTTCTGGGCCGACGTACGCGGTTCCATGCCGGACCTGGTGCAGGCGGTGGGCCGGGCGCTGCGGATCCGGCCCGGCGAGGGCAAGGTGGCCTCGCTGGTGGTGCCGGTGCTGCTGGGGCCGGGCGAGACCCCCGACACGATGCTGACCTCCCGGGCGTACGGGGACCTCGCGCGGCTGCTGGAGGCGCTGCGGGCCCACGACTCCCGGCTCGTGGAGGCCCTGGCGCAGCCGCAGGCTCCGAGCCACGCGGCGGCGGGCCCGGCGGGCCGCCCGGGGACGGGCATGGGTCCGGGGCCGGACGCCCGCGCGTTGCTGAGTTTCTCCACGCCCCGTGACCCCGCCCTGCTGGCGGCCTTCATCCGGCTGCGGGTGCTCAATCCGGAGCACGCGCAGTGGCGGCGCGGGGCGGAGGCGGCCCGGATCTACGCCGCGACGGCCGGCGACCTCAAGGTGCCCTTCGGCTACAAGGTTCCCGCGACGGGCGAGGAGTGGCCGGCCGGCCTGGCGGGTTTCCCGCTGGGCCAGTGGATCGCCGACGCGCGGCGTACGTACCGCAGGGGGGCGCTGGGCCGGGAGCGGACCATGGAGCTCGACGAACTCGGCATGGTGTGGAGCCATTTCGACGTGGCCTTCGAGGAGGGGCTCGCGGCGGCCCGCGTCTGGGCGGCGGAGCACGGGCACCTGCTGCCGCCGGTGGAGGCGAGCTGGCACGGGGCCCCGGTCGGGGTGTGGATGAAGAACAACCGGGCCGCCGCCCGCCGGGAGGGGCCGGGCGCGCTGGCCCGCGAGCGGCGGGAGGCCCTGGAGGAGATCGACCCGTCCTGGTGCCCGGCGTGGGACATCGGCTGGCAGCGGGCCTTCCACCTGACGCGGGTGCACCTGGACGCGGGCGGCCGGCTGCCGCGGGCGCCGGGCGAGGTGCTGGTGCAGGGCGAGGACCTGGGGATGTGGGTGCGCACGCAGCGCCTCGGCTGGGAGCGGCTGGCGTGGGCGCAGCGGTGGCTGCTGGAGCACGCGCTGGGGCTCGCCCCGGCGACGGAGGCGGAGCGGCCGGCGCCGCGCCGCAGCCATGCCGCCGCCTGGGCGGGGCACCTGGAGGCGGCCCGTCGCTTCCACGCCCGTGAGGGGCATCTGCGGGTGCCGCGTACGCATGTGGAGCCGGTCGGCGGTCAGGAGCTGCGGCTCGGTGCGTGGATCGCCAACCAGCGCTCCCGGGCGTCCGCCTTGGCCCCGGAGCGGGTGGCGGCCCTGTCGGAGCTGGGGATGCGCTGGTCGGCGTCGCGCTGATCCGCTGTCAGTGGTGGAAGCCCGACCGGGGTTCGGCGGCGGGGACGGGCTGCGGGGTGGCGGTGAGGTGGTCGACGGCCCGGCGCAGGTCGGCGACGAGCAGGGCGATCTGGTCGCGGGTCACTCCGTGCCGGACCAGGACGCGCTGGATGACGGTGTCCTGCCGGTCGGCGGGCAGCGGGTACGAGGGCACCTGCCAGCCGCGCATGCGCAGCCGGTCGGAGAGGTCGTAGAGGCTGAAGCCCGCTCCGGCCGGGTCGGTGAGCGTGTAGGAGACGGCGGGCAGGGCGCCCTGCCCGCCGTAGAGCAGGGTGAAGGGGCCGAGGGCGGCGATCTCCCGGGCGAGGTACTGGGCGGTGTCGGCGCAGGCCTGCTGGACGCGCCGGTAGCCGCCCCGGCCCAGGCGCAGGAACAGGTAGTACTGGGCGATGACCTCGCCGCCGGGGCGGGAGAAGTTCAGGGCGAAGGTGGGCATGTCGCCGCCGAGGTAGTCCACGTTGAAGACGAGGTCGGCGGGGAGCAGGTCGGCGGTGCGCCAGACGATCCAGCCGACGCCGAGCGGCGCGAGCCCGTACTTGTGGCCGGAGGTGTTGACGGAGGCCACGCGCGGCAGGCGGAAGTCCCAGACCACCTCGGGGTGGAGGAAGGGGGCGACGAAGCCCCCGCTGGCGGCGTCCACGTGGACCGGGATGTCCCAGCCGTGCTCGGCCTGGATCCGGTCGAGGGCGGCGGCGATCTCGGCGACGGGCTCGTAGTCGCAGGTGTAGGTGACGCCGAGGATGGCGACGACCCCGATGGTGTTCTCGTCGACGTGCATGGCGAGCTGGTGGGGGCGCAGTCCGGTGGCGCCGGGTTCCAGGGGGACCTGGCGGATCTCGACGTCGAAGTAGCGGCCGAACTTCTCCCAGCAGATCTGGACGGGACCGCAGACGAGGTTGGGGCGGTCGGTCGGCCGGCCCTCGGCGCGGCGGCGTTCGCGCCAGCGCCATTTGAGGGCGAGTCCGCCGAGCATGGCGGCCTCGCTGGAGCCGGTGGTGGAGCAGCCGGCGCCGGCGGTGCCGGGCGGGGCGTTCCAGAGGTCGGCGAGGATGTTGACGCAGCGGGACTCGATCTCGGCGGTCTGCGGGTACTCGTCCTTGTCGATCATGTTCTTGTCGAGGCACTCGTTCATCAGACGGTGCACGCCGTCGTCCGACCAGGTGGTGCAGAAGGTGGCCAGGTTCTGGGCGGCGTTGCCGTCGAGGAGGAGCTCGTTGTGCAGGAGCGAGTAGACCACCTCGGAGGGTGAGTGGTCCTCGGGGATCCGGTACTTGGGGAGGATCTCGCCACTGAGGGCGGACGCGAACACGTCCGTGTCGGCGTCCCGGGCGTGCGCGTCCTTCGTCTCATGAAGAGCCATATCGGGACTATACGAGCCAGATCATTACAATCCCGGCTCCGACGACCTCAGGTGACACACAGCTTCCGGCCGACTCTGCGGTGTGACCCCGTCCATACGACCCCCGATTCACCGAAAAACTTACTGTCGGGTAGTATTTTTGATGCAGATCTTCCCGTCCGGGCCACTGGAGCCGGTCCGGACGGGAAGATCATCCAATTCGTTCTACGCACAACTTATCCGCCGATGTCCGGATAGCGGTCAACTCCTGTCATGGCCCTGATAGTTCTTCGGCCATGAACAAGATCACCCGCAGGCAGGCCTTGGGCACCACTGCCGGCGCACTCACCGTCCTCGGCATCGCAGGCGCCACCGCGCACGCAGCCGCCACCGACTCCCGCGCGGCCACCACCCCGGCCGGCACGGTCGACGAGGTGTACCAGGGCCGACGCATCCAGATAGCCCCCGCCACCGGAGGCGGCCACCACGGTGGCCACCACGGCGGCGCAGGAATGCCCACCGTCCGCATCGACGGCCGCGAACTGCACGTGATGCGCAACGCCGACGGCACCTGGATCAGCGTGGTCAACCACTACGAAACCTTCGCGGACCCCGCGTCGCTGGCCCGCGCCGCCGTGCGCGAGCTCCAGGGCTCGCAGCTTGCCCCGATGCAGATGGGTGGCACGGCATGACCGTCCGCAAGAACCAGGCCGCGCTGACCCCCGAGGAGAAGCGCGCCTTCACCAACGCGCTCCTCGAACTGAAGCGCACCGGTCGCTACGACCGCTTCGTCACCACCCACAACGGCTTCATCATGAGCGACACCGACTCGGGCGACCGGGTGGGCCACCGCTCCCCCTCCTTCCTCCCCTGGCACCGCCGCTTTCTGCTCGAGTTCGAGGCGGCTCTTCAGGCGGTGGACAAGAACGTCTCGATCCCGTACTGGGACTGGACCGCCGACCGCACCACCCGCTCCTCCCTCTGGGCCGCCGACTTCCTCGGCGGCACCGGCCGGGCCCGCGACGGGCAGGTCCTCGACGGCCCCTTCGCGTACGCGACGGGCAAGTGGGAGGTGAGCGTACGGGTCGACGGGCGCTCCTACCTGCGCCGCGCCCTCGGCGAGGGCGTGGCCCAGCTGCCCACCAAGGCCGAGGTCGACGCCGTACTCGCCATGCCGGTCTACGACATGGCCCCCTGGAACAGCTCCTCGAACGGCTTCCGCAACAACCTGGAGGGCTGGCGCGGGGCCAACCTGCACAACCGGGTGCACGTGTGGGTCGGCGGCCAGATGGCCACCGGCGTCTCGCCCAACGACCCGGTGTTCTGGATGCACCACGCCTACATCGACAAGCTGTGGGCCGACTGGCAGGCGCTGCACCCGCAGTCCACGTACCTGCCGGCCGCAGGCACCGCGAACGTGGTCGACCTGCGCGACACGATGCGCCCGTGGAACGACGTGACCCCGGCCGACATGCTGGACCACCGCAAGTTCTACACCTTCGACACCGAGCCGGCGGCCGCCCCCAGCCAGCGGTAGTGCAGCTCGGGGCGGCCGACCTGCCCGTAGCGCGGAGTGCGGTCCGCGCGGCCGGTGTCCACCAGGTGTTCCAGGTACCGGCGGGCGGTGATCCGCGAGATCCCGGCCGCCACGGCCGCCCCTGCGGAGGTCAGCCCTTCGGGCGCCGCCCGCAGCAGCGCCGCGACCCTGTCCAGGGTCGGGGCGCTGAGCCCTTTGGGGAGTTCCGCAGGACCGGGCGCGCGCAGTGCGGCGAGCGCCCGGTCCACGTCGTCCTGGCCGGCCGCCTCGCCCGCCGTCGCGCGGAACTCGGCGTAGCGCAGGAGCCGTTCGCGCAGGGTGGGGAAGGCGAAGGGCTTCAGTACGTACTGCACGACGCCCAGGGAGACGCTCTCGCGGACCACCGCCAGGTCCCGCGCGGAGGTCACCGCGATCACGTCGACGGGGTGCCCGGCGGCGCGCAGTCCGCGTGCGAAGCGCAGCCCGTGGCCGTCGGGCAGGGTGAGGTCGAGCAGCAGCAGGTCGACCCGGGTCCGCTCCAGCACCCGGGTGGCCTCGGCGAGGGAGTGGACGGCGGCCACGGCGGTGAAGCCGGGCACCCGGCCGACGTAGAGGGCGTGCGCGTCGGCGGCGACGGGGTCGTCCTCGACCACCAGCACCCGTACCTCGGGGGCGCTCACGCCGCTCCGCCCGGCCGCGCGAGCGGCAGCCGTACGGTGAACTCGGCGCCGCCGTGCGCAGGCCGGGCCGCGGCCACGTCGCCGCCGTGGCGCTGCGCCACCTGGCGGACCAGGGCAAGGCCGAGCCCCCTGTCCTCCCCCTTGCCGGACCAGCCGCGCCGGAACACGTCCACGCCCTCCGGGAGCCCGGGGCCGTTGTCCGCGACCCGCAGCAGCAGCTCCCCGGGGTCCCGGCGGACGCTCACTCGGACCCGGCCGCCGGGGACGCCGGTGAGGGCGTCGAGGGCGTTGTCGACGAGGTTGCCGAGCACGGTGACGAGGTCCCGGGCGGGCGGCAGCCCCGGCCCGCCGTCGATCGCCCCGCCGCCGGGGTCCACCACCAGCTCGATGCCCCGCTCGTGCGCCTGCGCGGCCTTGCCGAGCAGGAGGGCGACGAGCACCGGCTCGCCCACGGCGGTGACCACCTCGTCGGTCAGCGCCTGCGCCAGCTCCAGTTCGGCGGTGGCGAACTCCACCGCCTCCTCGCAGCGGCCCAGTTCGATGAGGGAGACCACCGTGTGCAGCCGGTTGGCCGCCTCGTGGGCCTGCGAGCGCAGGGCCTGGGTGAAACCGCGTTCGTGATCCAACTCGCCTGCCAGGCCCTGGAGTTCGGTGTGGTCGCGCAGGGTGATGACGGTGCCCCGGCGGCCGCCTCCCGCGACGGGTGAACTGTTGACGACGAGCACCCGCTCGGCGGTGAGGTGCACCTCGTCCACCCGGGGCCGGTCCGCGAGCAGGGCCCCGGTCAGCGGGGCGGGCAGCCCGAGGTCGGCGACGCCCGCGCCGGTGATCTCCCCCCGCAGGCCAAGCAGTTCGCGGCCCGCGTCGTTGACGAGGGTGATCCTGCGGTGGCCGTCGAGCATCAGCAGCCCCTCCCGGACCCCGTGCAGGGCCGCCTGGTGGTAGTCGTACATCCGGCTCAGCTCGGCGGCGTTCATGCCGTGGGTGTGGCGGCGCAGCCGGGCGTTCACCACGTACGTACCCACCCCGCCCAGGGCCAGTGCGCCGGCCGCCACCCAGGCCAGGGCGGAGAGCTGCGCCGCCATCCGGTCGCTGATCGCGCGGACGGTGATCCCGGCGCTGACCAGGCCGACGATCCGGCCGTCCTCCTCGGTGAGCGGGGTGATCACGCGCAGGGAGGGGCCGAGGGTGCCGGTGTAGGTCTCGCCGAAGGTCTCCCCGCGCAGGGCGCGGGCGGTGTTGCCCATGTAGAGCTCGCCGATGCGGCGCGGGTCGGGGTGGGTCCAGCGCCGCCCGTCGGGGGCCATGATCGTCACGAAGTCCACGCCCGAGTCGGCGCGGACCCGCTCGGCGTAGGGCTGGAGGACGGCCGAGGGGTCCCGGGGCGCGCTCCCCCGCGCGGCCGCCCGTACGGCCTCGCGGACGGACGGCGAGTCGGCGACGGCGTGCGCCACGGCCCGGGCCTGGCGCCGGGCGGCCTCCTCGGCCTGGTCCCGGGCGGTCGCGTACGCGAAGACGGCGCAGCCGGCCACGACGAGGGCGACCAGCAGGACCTGCATGGCGAAGAGCTGGCCGGCGAGGCTGCGGGGCGACCTGGGGAAGCGGAACATGGCGCTCAGTGTGCACCGGGCCGTGAACTCAATGAACGCAAGGGTGACCGGGGTCACAGGGTGGGCGATGGTCTCCCGGAACGCATTCACCACCAGGAGGCGACGTGGCCGCCAGGCACGACAGAACCCACTATCTCTACATCGCGGTGATCGCCGCGGTGCTGCTCGGCATCGTCGTGGGCTTCGCCGCGCCCGGCGTGGCCGTCGAGCTCAAGCCGCTCGGGACCGGCTTCGTCAACCTCATCAAGATGATGATCTCCCCGGTGATCTTCTGCACGATCGTGCTGGGCATCGGCTCGGTCCGCAAGGCCGCCAAGGTCGGCGCGGTGGGCGGGCTGGCCCTCGGCTACTTCATGGTGATGTCCACGGTGGCCCTGGCCATCGGCCTGCTGGTCGGCAACCTGCTGGAGCCCGGCAGCGGACTGCACCTGACGGAGGCGGCGCGCCACGCGGGCGAGGCGCAGGCCAAGGCGGGCGGGGCGCAGAGCACCCCGGAGTTCCTGCTCGGGATCATCCCGACCACGCTGGTGTCGGCCTTCACCGGGGGCCAGGTGCTCCAGACCCTGCTGGTGGCGCTGCTGTGCGGGTTCGCGCTCCAGGCCATGGGGGCGGCGGGCGAGCCGGTGCTGCGCGGGATCGGGCACGTGCAGAAGCTGGTGTTCCGGGTGCTCGCGATGATCATGTGGGCGGCTCCGGTGGGTGCGTTCGGGGCGATCGCGGCAGTGGTCGGCGCGACCGGCATCGACGCCCTGAAGTCCCTGGCCGTCATCATGATCGGCTTCTACACGACCTGCCTGCTCTTCGTCTTCGTCGTGCTGGGCACGCTGCTGCGGCTGTGCACGGGGATCAGCGTGTTCTCGCTGCTGCGCTACCTGGGCCGGGAGTTCCTGCTGATCCTGTCGACCTCCTCCTCGGAGTCGGCGCTGCCGCGGCTGATCGCCAAGATGGAGCACCTCGGGGTGTCCCGTCCGGTCACCGGGATCACCGTGCCGACCGGCTACTCCTTCAACCTGGACGGCACCGCCATCTACCTGACGATGTCCTCCCTGTTCGTCGCGGAGGCCATGGGCAAACCCCTCGCGCTGGGCGAGCAGATCTCGCTGCTGCTCTTCATGATCGTGGCCTCGAAGGGCGCCGCCGGGGTCACCGGGGCGGGTCTGGCCACCCTCGCCGGGGGACTCCAGACGCACCGGCCCGAGCTGGTCGACGGGGTCGGCCTGATCGTGGGCATCGACCGGTTCATGAGCGAGGCGCGGGCCCTGACGAACTTCGCGGGCAACGCGGTCGCCACGGTCCTGATCGGCACGTGGACGAAGGAGTTCGACCGCGAGCGGGCCGGGGAGGTGCTCGCCGGACGGCTCCCGTTCGACGAGAGCACGCTGGTGGACGACGGGCACGCGGCGGAGCCGGCCGGAGCCGGGGCCGCGGCCGCCGGTGTCCCCGGCCCGTCGCCGAGCCCCACGGCCGGCCAGGCGGCGGACCCGCCGGCCGGCGCCAAGGACGGGGTCCCGGCCTAGCCGGAGCACCCCCGCGCGGGCCGGCCGGCCAGGGTTCGCCCCCACGGTGCCCAGACCGGCCGGCCCGCGCACCACGACCGCAAGGAACGCCGGAACCGCCCGTGCGGGGCCGGCGTTCCTTCGCGGAGGAGCTGCTCGGTCAACTCCTCGGCGCGGTACGGGAGCCGGACACCGGGCGGCCCCGGTTCGGGACGGCCGAGTCCTCCCGGGACGACGGCGGGGCCTGGTTCGCCGGCGCCGCCCTCCACCGCGACGCACAGTTCGGCCACGCCTCCTTCCCGGCCACCCCCGCCCTGGGCCCGTGGTCCGCGCGCGCGAACTCGACCTGTCCGCCGCCACGTTCGGATCGCCCGTCGCCATCGAGGCGGCGAGCGCCGGGCTGCTGCTGTCGGTGGCCGCGACCGTCGTGGTGATGACGCTCCGAGGGCTGCCCGAGGACGGGTCCGCCGTCGGTGCGGCTCACCGGGGCGCGGCTCGCCGAAGCGCTGCTCCCCGGTCTCGCGGTGCCGGCGGTGCGCGGCCGCGTCAAACGCTGAGCCCGGGCCCGCGGCCGGGTGTCGGGGGCGGGCAAGTCCGGCGAACCCGGCACAACGCCCGACACCCGCTCCCCACCGTCTCTTTTCAGCCATGCGGCCAATAACCGGGCTGCACCAAAAGGTACTTCCCTACGGGGCTGGACGTCTGACATCTTGCGTCCACCACTCGTTTCGTACGACCCGGTAGGTGCCACCAGCACCACCGGGTCATCGGAGGACGCATTGATACCCCACATATCCAGCCGACCCCGACGTGCCCTGGTGCTGGCCGCCGCTCTCGGCGCCGCCCTCACCTTCGGAGCTCCCGCCGCGCTCGCCGGCACCGCTCCCGTCTCCCCCTCGGCCCCCTCCGCTCCCGCGGCGGCGGCCCCCAAGGCTGCGGCCCCGGCTTCCCAGAGTGCGACCTGGGCTGCCGGCACCCGTGCCTACCTCGTCCTCACCACGCCCGGTGACAGCTCGGCCGTGCGCTCGGCCGTCACCGCCAACGGCGGCACGGTCTTCTCGTCCTTCGACCAGATCGGCGTGATCGTCGCCCACTCCTCCTCGGGCACCTTCGCCACCACGATGCGCGGCGTGAGCGGCGTCCAGGGGGTCGGGGCGACCCGTACCTCGGACGTCCCGGCCGACGCCTACAACCCGGCGCTGCCCGCCAACCCGGCGCAGTCCACCACCCCGGCCGGCGAGCCGGTCCGCGCGGACATCAGCCAGATCAAGGCGGACCAGGCCTGGGCCGTCACCCCCGGCTCCGCCTCCGTGAAGGTCGGCGTCCTCGACACCGGTGTGGACGACCAGCACCAGGACCTGGCACCGAACTTCAACGCGGCGGACTCCGTCTCCTGCGCCTACGGCAAGCCCGACACCCGCACGGGTGCCTGGCGGGACGTGGACACCCACGGCACCCACGTGGCGGGCACCATCGCAGCCGCCAAGAACGGCAAGGGCGTCATCGGCGTGGCCCCGGGCGTGAAGATCTCGGCCGTGCGCGTCGCCGAGCCGGGCAACTCGTTCTTCTTCGCCGAGAACACCATCTGCGGTTTCGTGTGGGCCGGTGACCACGGCTTCAAGGTCACCAACAACAGCTACTACACGGACCCGTGGCAGTTCAACTGCCCGGACAACATCGACCAGGCCACCATCATCGAGGGCGTCAAGCGCGCCCAGGAGTACGCCGAGGGCAAGGGCTCGCTCCAGGTCGCCGCGGCGGGCAACGAGAACTACGACCTCGCGCACAAGACGACCGACTCGGCGAGCCCGAACGACTCGACCCCGGTCACCCGCACCATCACCAACGCCTGCCTCGACATCCCGACCGAGCTCCCGGGCGTGGTCACGGTCGCGGCGAACGGCACCGGTGTCACGAAGGCCTCGTTCTCCAACTTCGGCCAGGGCGTCATCGACGTGGCGGCGCCCGGCAGCGACATCTACTCCACCCTCCCGGGCGGCAAGTACGGCTCCAAGAGCGGTACGTCGATGGCCACCCCGCACGTGGCGGGCGTCGCGGCGCTCCTCGCCAGCGCCAACCCGGGCATCACCCCGGCGCAGCTGCGCGACAAGCTGGCCACCCAGGCCAACGACATCCCCTGCCCGGCCGACGGCCGCTGCACCGGGACCGCGGCGAACAACGCGTTCTTCGGTGAGGGCCAGGTCGACGCCCTGAAGGCGGTCGGTGGCAGCACCCCGCCCGCGGGCAAGTACTTCGAGAACCTCGGCGACTTCGCCATCGGCGACAACACGACCGTCGAGAGCCCGATCGCCGTCAGCGGGGTGACCGGCAACGCGCCGGCCACGCTGAAGGTCGGCGTGAACATCGTGCACACCTACACCGGTGACCTCAAGGTCGACCTGATCGCCCCGGACGGCACCGTGTACACGGTCCACAACCGGGCCGGCGGCAGCGCCGACAACATCAGCCAGACCTACACGGTCAACGCCTCCTCCGAGGTGGCGAACGGCACCTGGAAGCTGCGCGTGAACGACAACGCGGGCGGCGACACCGGCAAGATCGACTCCTGGAACCTGACCTTCTAGTCGGGACCCGCGGAGCCGTCGGGGCCATCGGGGAACAGCTCGCCTGTTCCCCGATGGCCCCCGTCCGTTCTCAGGTACCCCGGGTGCGCAGGACGCAGTCCCCGCAGAGCCCGCCGCCGGGCACCCGGTAGTAGAGGCAGCAGCTGCGCCGTACGAAGGCCACCCCGAGCCCTTCCTCGTGGATGAAGGTGCCGGTCCCGGCGAGGGCCCCGCCGTCGGCGAGCAGCGCGCCCGCCAGTTCCACGGCCTTCTCCCCCGGGACCCGGTCGAGCAGGACGCGCAGGGCGCCGACGAGCCCGGAGGCGGCGTTGCCCCGCAGCACCTTCGCGGAGACGCCGAACCCCTCGCGCAGCGGGGCCTCCAGCAGGGCCAGGTTCTTCAGGACGCTCTCCCCGAGCGCCTCGGCGGGCAGCGTGGCGGCCGGTGCGGGCAGCCACAGCTCCAGCGAGGCGGCCTCGGGCATCCGCCAGTGGAGCCGGTCGGGGGCCAGGTCGGGGATCCGGCCGGCGAGGGCCGCGCAGCCGAGGCCGAGCGACCACAGCCGCGAGGCGATCCCGAACTGCGCGGTCGAGGCGGCGACCCGGTCCGGCCCGCTGCCGATGCGCCGCCCCACCTCGGCGACGTAGGGGGTGAGGTGCTCCCCGTAGAGCTCGCTCAGCGGCCGGAAGCCCGGTCCGGGCGGCTCCGCGCCGTGGGGCACGGCGAAGAACGGCCCTACGGAGGCCAGCCGGCGCAGTACGTCACCCATCCCGGGTTCCATGTCAGGCTCCGTATCCGTCGTCGGGCAGGCTCCGGTCGGGCTCCGGGCACTCGGTATGGTCCGACCCCGACAGGCCCGCCTGGTAGAGGGGCCAGTCCTCCTTGGGCGTGCCCTCCTCGGGGTCGCGGTTCCAGAAGGTGAAGGTCACGACCGTGTGCGGGGCGGGCTCGGCGTACAGGGTCCACTGGTCGGGCAGTTCGTCGGGCGCGTCCTCGCTCCACCGCGTCCGGAAGGTGGCCCCGGCCTCCTCCAGCGCCGCGGTGAGCTGCGTCCCCGTGACCGGCAGGGACGCGGAGCGGGATTCTCCCCGGCCGGGGCCCGGGAGGGTCAGTTCCTCGTGCCGGGCCGGTACATACAGGGCGTCCAGCCGGCGGCAGCGGCAGAAGACGGGCTGGAGACCGCCGTAGCCGAACCAGTGGGGCCAGCGCTCCTCCCGGTCCACGCGCCCGCTCCACTCGGGCTCTCCGTAGGCGGCCACCACCTCGCTCAGGTGGACGCCGGCGTGGAAGGCCCCGAAGCGGCCGGTGGCGGCGAGGCGGGCGAGTTCCCTGACGAATTCCATCCGAGGATGATCTCAGGCGGCCGGCCCGGCGCCCGCCCGCGGTGCCAGGTCGCCGGCGGCCAGGCCGCTCCCCCCGTCGGGCGCCCGCCCCGTACCGGCCGTGGAGCGGGCCCGGCGCACCGCCGGGCCCATCGCGTACGAGGCCGCGAGCAGGAGCCCGCCCAGCAGCAGCCACCCGGGGACGCCCCACAGCAGGAGCAGCGCCGTCAGCAGCGCCGGTCCCAGGGTGCGGGCGAGGGGCACCCCCGTCCCGAAGAAGCCCTGGTACTGGCCCGTCCGCCCGGCGGGGGCCAGCGCGAAGCCGATCTGCCAGGACCCGGCCGACTGCCGCATCTCCCCGTCGGACAGCAGCAGGGCCCCCACCAGCAGCAGCGCGGCGGCGGCCCACCCGGAGCCGGGCAGCGCGGCGGCCGCGAACACGGCGCAGGACAGGGCCGTCACCAGCCCGGACACCCGCAGCGCCCGCCCGGCACTCTCCAGGTCCCGCACCGGCCGGGCCAGCCGCACCTGGAACAGGGTCACGGCGAGGGTGTTGAGGACGAACAGCGCCGACACCAGCCACCCGGGAGCCGCCGTGCGCTGGACCACCCACAGCGGCAGGGCCAGGCTCAGCAGCGGCATCCGCAGCAGCAGGACGGCGTTCAGCAGGGTCACCAGCGCGTACGGCCGGTCGCGCAGGACCGCGAGCCGCGGCTCCCCCGCCGTCCGGCCCGGGGCCGGCGCCACGACGGGCAGCCCCCGCAGCAGGGCGGCGCAGACCAGGAAGCCCACCGCGTCCAGGGCGAGGACCACCAGGTACGCCCGCTCGGTGCCGGCGCCCAGGGCCAGCCCGCCGAGGGCCGCGCCGAGCGCCAGTCCGGCGTTGAGCGTGGCCTGCAGGTGGGCCAGTACCCCGGTCCGCTCCCCGGGGGCGACCAGCCCGGCGAGCAGCGACTGCCGGGCGGCGGCCAGCCCGCACTGGGACACGGCGTAGAGGACGACGGCGCACAGGAAGGCGCCGTAGGACCGGACGAACAGGAGCGAGGCCACCGACGCGGCGGTGGCGAGCGCCAGCAGCACCGAGGCGCCGCGCGGGCCCCGCCGGTCGGCGAGCGCCCCGAGCGGGACCCCGGCGACGGACCCGACGGCCCAGGCCAGGGTCAGGCCGAGCCCGATCTGTGCGGGCGAGAGGCCGGCCACCCGGCTGAAGTAGAGCGCGGAGCACACGTAGTACGCCCCGTCGCCGACGGAGTTGCTCAGTTGTGCGGCGGCCAGTCGGCGCGGCGCTCCGGGCGGGGGAAGGAACCGTGTCGTCACGCGGTCCATGGGATCACCGGGGTGGCCCGCTCCCCTGGTCCAATCGGCGGCGGATCGGACGGACCACTTGGCGGCCCGGACACCCGTCCTCGGATGGCCCGGACCGCCCCGACGGCTCAGAGGGAGCCGAGGAACTCCAGCAGCGACCGGTTGAAGGCCTCGGGCCGCTCGACGCCCGGCAGGTGCCCGGCCCCCTCGATCACGGTGAGCTTCGCGTGCGCCGCCAGCGCGCACATGGCCTCGGCCTCCGCGACGGGGGTGTAGACGTCGTCGGCGCCGACGAGCACCAGGCAGGGCACGGAGGCGGGCAGCGCGCTCAGCACGGGCCGGTAGTCGGGGCGCTCGGCCCGCCCGCGCAGGGCGGCGGCCGCCCCGCGGGGGTCGGTGGCCTTCATCATGGCGCTCACCCTTGCGGCCGCCTCGGGCTGCCCGGTGACGTTGTAGGGGGCGAGCATCTTGTCGATCACCTCTTCGGCGTAGGGCGCCATGCCCTGCGCGAGGAGCCGCTCGGCGACCTCCAGGCGGAAGGCGACGCCCTCCGGTGTCTCCGGGACCGGGGAGGTGTCGGAGAGGACGAGGGCCCGTACCAGACCCGGGTGGCGCAACCTGACCTCCAGCGCGATCTGCCCGCCCATGGACACACCACCGACGACCGCCTGTTCGATGCCCAGGCGCTCCAGCAGAGCGGCCACGTCATCCGCGAAGACGCCGAGCGGGGTCTTGTCCTCCACGGCCGGGTTCCGGCCGTATCCCCGCAGGTCAGGGGTGATCACCCGGTAGCCGGCGGCGGCCAGGGCGGCCGCCTGGGGAGCCCACATCGAGTGGTTGAACGGGTGTCCGTGGATCAGGATGACGGGAGTCCCGTCACGGGGACCGAAGTCATCGAAAAACGTATCCGCGTCATTGCCGAATTGGGGGTTCATGAGAGCACTTTAAGGAGTTACATTGAGCCACTCGCGTTCACCTGACAGCCCGTTGCCTTTCACCCGCGTTTTGCGCGGGGGGTGACGTCAGGAGCGCAGACTGTGCAACCACCCCACCGCCCAGAAGGACCGAAGGCTCCGTGCCCGTACCCGTACTCCTCGCCGGCCGCTCCGTGCGGCTCGAGCCCCTCGCCCCCCACCACACCGAGGCCCTGGCCGTGGCCGGGGCCGAGGATCGTACGACTTACGCCTTCACTCCCGTGCCGCACGGGCTGCAGGCGTCCCACGAGTACATCGACCGCGCCGTCGCCGATCAGGCGGCGGGTCGATCGCTAGCGTTCGCCGTCGTCAGAGCCATCGATGGGCGGGTCGTCGGTTCGACCCGGTTCCTGGATCTGGACTACTGGCAAGGTCCGCTGGTGTGGCCCGCCGTGCCGGGGGTCCCCTTCGGCGATCCGGCGACCGCCGTCCCCGACGCCGCCGAGATCGGGAACACCTGGCTGTCCCCGAGCGCCCAGGGCACCGGCATCAACACGGAGGCGAAGCTGCTCATGCTCCGCCACGCCTTCGAGACCTGGGGCGTACGCCGTATCTCGCTGCGCGCCGACGCCCGCAACGGCCGCTCCCGCGCCGCGATGGAACGTCTCGGCTTCACCTGCGAGGGGGTCCGCCGGGCCCATTCGCGGGGGCTCGACGGCGCGGTGCGCAGTACGGCCTTCTACTCGGTGCTCGACGAGGAGTGGCCCACCGTGCGCTCCGTCATCGAGCTGCGGCTCTCCGGGGCCGCGCCCCGCAAGCGGCGGCGCAAGACGCTGATCCCGGCGTAACGGTCCTGCTGCGCCCCGTCCCGCCTGACCGGCCCGTACCGGCCCCGCCTTCCCCGGCCCTCAGCCGAGGAAGGCGGGGGCGAGGGCCGAGGTCATGAAGCGGGCCGGGGCGCCGCTGCCGTCGGCGGGCAGGGACCACAGGTCCGCGCCGAAGTCCCCGGGCAGCGAGTAGACGACCGTCCGGTCGTCCACCCACACCACCTGGTCGTCCACGCTGCGCTCCTCCGCGAGCGGGGTCTCGCGCATCGTGGCGAGGTCGAGGACGTGGAGCCGCCACGGCGCGTCGGCCGACAGTCCGGGCACCCGCTTCTTGAAGACCAGGCGGGTCCCGTCGGGCGAGAGGGAGGGGCATTCCAGGTTCTCGCGCAGCGTGGTCACCGTGCGTTCGGCGAGGTCGCCCCTGACCAGGTAGGTCTGGCCGCCGGTGGCGAGGGTCGCGTAGAAGGTCTTCTCGTCGGCGGCGAAGGTGACCCCCCAGAAGTTCACGTCGGCGTTGCGGTACTCCTTGCCGTCCTTGCGGACGGTGAAGTCCTCCAGGGAGGCGTCGTACCGGCCGGTGCGCAGGTCGAGCAGCGAGGTCCGGGTGGAGAAGTTCGTCCCGGCGTACGAGTCCCCGCCGACGAAGACCGTCCAGGCGGCGAGGTGCCCGCCGGGCGAGACCCTGGCGCGGGTGGGGATCCCGGCGAGCGGGCGCGCGGAGACCTCCTTGAGGTGGGCGTCGAGGACGACGGCCCGGTAGCTCTCGCCGACGGCGCCCTTGTCCGCCTGGAGGCAGATCCCGGTGCCGGCGGCGGAGTGGAAGCGCAGGCAGCTCACCCCGGAGGCGGTACGGGCGCCCTCGGGTCCGTCGGCGGGGGCGGTGGCGAGTTCGTCGCGGTGCGGGCCCCAGGCCATGTTGCGGAAGACGATCCGCGGGCCGCCGTCGCCCGGGCCCAGCGAGACCTGGCCGGGGGTGATGCGCGGGCCGCCGGGCTGTGCCTGGTTCTTCTCGTCGGCGCGCGAGGAGGCCCGCAGGACGGCGAAGACCCCGACGGCCGCGAGGAGCACGACGGCGGTGGCCAGGATCAGGATGCGGCGCTGGAGGGTCATGGGGGCTTCGGGTCCTTCTCTTCGCGGGGATCAGGCCTCGTCCGGGCGCAGCCGGACGCAGCCGGCGACGGCCAGGGCGAGGAGTACGGCGGCCACGGCGAGCGCGGGGCGGGCGCCCCACACGGTCCAGGCGGCGCCGAAGCCGAGGGAGGCGGCGAACCGGGCGAGCGCCTGGCCGGTCTGGACGAGTGCGAGCCCGCCGCCGCGGTGCTCCTCGGGGACGGCTCCGGCGGCCTCGGCCATGAGCACGCCGTCGGTGGCGGCGTAGAAGGCGCCGTGCAGCAGGAGCACCACGTAGGGCAGTGCCGGATGGTGGCCGCCGGTGAGGAGCAGCCCGTACACGGCGAGCAGGCCGAGGTGGCCGCCGAGGAAGACGCGGCGGCGTCCGATGCGGTCGGCGAGCCGGCCGAGCGGAAGGGCCAGCAGGAAGAACGCGGCGGCCGTGCCCAGCGGGAGCAGTGCGAACCAGCGGTCGGCGATGCCGGTGGCGCGCTGGAGCAGCAGGAAGACGAAGGCGTCGCTGACGGTGCACAGGCCCAGCAGCAGGGCGCACAGGCTGGTCCGGCGCAGGTCCCGGCGGCGCAGCAGGCCGAGGGAGGCCTTCAGGGAGACCGGTTCCGCGGCGGCGGAGGGCACGGTCCGCCGGCCCGGGACGAAGAGGAGGAGGACGAGGACGCCGAGCGCGGCGACGCAGGCGCTGACGGTGAAGACGGCGTCGTACCCGTCGGCGGCCCCGCGCAGGATGACGAAGGCGAGGAGCGGGCCGATCAGCGCGCCGGCGGTGTCCATGGCCCGGTGCACGCCGAAGGCCCGGCCCCGGTCCTCGGGGGCGGCGGCGAGGGAGATCAGCGCGTCGCGGGGGGCGGTGCGCAGGCCCTTGCCGGTGCGGTCGAGGGCGAGGACGGCGCCGATGGCGGGGAGGGTGTGCGCCAGCAGCAGGAGGGGTTTGCACAGGGCGGAGAGGCCGTAGCCGATGCCGGCGAGGGCCTTGTGGCGGCCGAAGCGGTCGCCGAGGTGGCCTCCGGTGAGCCGGACGAGGGCGCTGACGCCGTTGTAGACGCCGTCGAGCAGGCCGAAGCCGAGCGGGGAGAGGCCGAGGCCGGCGACGAGGTAGAGGGGGAGCACGGCCGTGACCATCTCGGAGGAGATGTCGGTGATCAGGCTGACCGTGCCGAGGGCGAGCACCGTGGGGGCGAGGGCGGCGCGCCGCCCCGGGCGGGTGCCCGGGGCGGCGGCCTGCGGCTCGGGGGGCCCGCCGGGCGCGGGGTTACCGCGACTGTCCGCGACGTACATGGTCAGGAAGCCCAGATCCCCGTGATGTCCTTGGCGGTGGCGGCGTTCCCGGCGTGGCTGGTCAGCCCGGCCAGGCCCTCCAGGGTGCGCAGCACGTCGTAGTGGTTGTAGGTGGTGGACGTGGTGCTTCCGGGCGTGACGGGCTGGCCGTAGAACACGGTCGGGATCTGGTTGCCGGCGAGCCGGTTGTCCTCGTCGAAGGTGACGACGAGCAGGCTGTTGTGGGTCTTGGCCCAGTCCGCGTAGGCCTTGAGGTTGTTCTTCAGCCAGGTGTCACCGGTGCCGACCGAGCAGTCGTGCATGTCGTTGCAGAGGTTCGGGACGACGAAGGACACCTTGGGCAGGGTGGTGAAGTCCGTCGGGAACTGGGTCATGGTCTTCGCGGTGCTGGTGGGCACGTTGGAGAAGGCGAACCAGGGGTTGTGCTTGCGGGCGTACTTGCCGCTGGAGCAGGTGGTGGAGCCCTGGCTGGGGAGGGTCTCGTTGTAGCTGGCCCAGCTCTTGCCCGCGGCGATCAGCTCGGAGGCCAGGTTCGGCGCGGAGCTGAATCCGGGGGTGTAGCAGCTGTCGCCGGTGACTCCCTGGTGGGAGCCGGAGAAGAGCTGGAGGTAGTTCGGCTGGCTGGGGTGGGTGATGCCGTAGGACTTGGTGAGGTTGGCGCCACCGGCCTTGAGGGAGTTGAGGTAGGGGGCGCTGGAGCTGCCGATGACCTGGCTGTAGGCGTGGTTCTCGAAGACCACGACGACGACGTGGTCGGGTGCGGGCAGGCCGGCCGCGTGCGCGGGCTGGGCGGCTCCGAGGCCGGCCCACAGGGCCGTGCCGGCGACGGTGAAACCGAAGGCGGTGGCGAGGGCGGCCTTACGGCGATTCCATGAGGTGGGCATGCCAAACACGGGGGGTACCTCCGGGCGGGGGGGCTCTGGGGGCGGCGCGGACGCACCATACCCAGGGGCATGTGCATGGGCCAGGGATACTCGGCTAACAGAACGGGAACTCCGCAGGCCGTGCCGGTGATGGGTAATGGCATCACCAGAGAAAGGCCAAGAGAAGGAAAAATGCGGAACCCCCGGGTAGTTTCGTTCATCATTCGAACGGAAGCAGTCCTCCCCCCGAGCGGGGCAGCAACAGCCGGAGAGCCACCGCAGATGTCCAACTCACCCAACGGGCAGTACCAGCCGCCGTCCCGGCCGGAAGGGCAGTACCCGCAGCAGCCTCCCTACGGCCAGCAGCAGGGCCGCCAGCAGGGCCAGCCGCCGTACGCCCCCCAGGGCCAGCCGCCCCCGCCGCCGCAGGCCCCGGGCGGCCGACCCCCTTACGGGCAGCCGCCGCAGCAGGGCCGCCAGCCGTACGGGCAGCCGCAGTACGGGCAGCAGGCCACGCAGCAGCAGCCCCGCTTCGAGCAGCCGCAGTACGACCAGTACGAGCCGTACGAGGAAGAGCCGCGACGCAAGTCGAAGCTCAAGCGCTGGCTCATCGGCGGTGGCGTCGTCCTGGCACTCGCGGGCGCCGCGGCGCTCGTGATGAACCACTTCGAGATACCCCCCTTCACCGACAAGGGCAAGGCCGTGTCCTTCGGCCAGACCCCCGGCGGCAAGAAGGGCGAGGCGGCCAAGCCCGCGGCGAACTCGAAGATGTCGATGCCGACGGGTCCGCAGGCCGACTTCAAGAACTCGACGACCCTGGGCGACGGCACGCACGTCGCCGTCACCACCGTGACCGGCAAGAAGTCCGGCTTCACCGGCAAGGTCTGGGTGTGGGCGCCCAAGGAGTACAACGACCCCAAGTTCGCCAAGAGCGGCTTCCCGGTCATGATCGCCCTGCCCGGCGGCGCGGGCTTCCCGAACAACTACTGGATGGGCACCGACCTCGGCCTCCAGAGCAGCATCAGCAAGTGGTACGCCGAGGGCAAGAGCAAGCCCTTCATCCTGGCGATGCCCGTGCTGAACCCCGCGCCGGACGACAAGGGCATCTACTGGGACGGATCCGACATCCCGGACCAGCCCAAGATGGGCACCTGGCTGACCGAGGACGTCCCGGACCTGATGCGGGAGAACTTCCGCACCGTCAAGTCCCGTGACGGCTGGGCCTTCATGGGCTCCTCCACGGGCGGCTTCGCCGGCCTGAAGGCCGTGCTCAAGCACCCGGACAAGTTCAAGGCCGTCATCGCCTCCGGCCCCGACATCGTCCCGGACTCCTCCCTGTGGAAGGGCCACGACAAGGAGAAGGCCGAGAACAACCCGGAGCTGCTCGCCAAGCAGCTCATCGACAAGAAGGGCCCCGAGGTCTACCTCGCCTTCCAGGTCGGGGACAACGAGAACAACAAGAAGACGCTCCCGGACGTGCAGAAGTTCGTCCAGAACTTCACCAAGGGCCCGATCCACACGAGCCTGAGAGTGATCCCGGGCGGCCAGCACAACGCCAAGACCTACGTGCCGAACATGGGCGAGGGCCCGATCCAGTTCATCAGCAAGGTCATGGAAGGCCCCGTGGAGTAGCGGCCCGTCAGGGCGTCAGCACCGCCCCGGCGCCCGGCCGTTCCACGCCCCGCGCCGTCTCCCGCTCCGGCCCGCCGAACACCTTCGGCGGGCCGTTGCCGTCCCAGGGCGCCCAGCCGGGATCCCCGGTGACGGCGAAGCGGACCCAGGCGGCGTGCATCTCGTCGGCCAGCTGCTCCGGGGCGCCGGGCCCGGCCAGCCAGGAGGCCTCCGGCACTGCGAGGGTGTCGAAGACGAAGCCCAGCTCCAGGGCGTGGCAGGCACCGAGGCCCGGTACGCCGCTGGGCCAGCGGAACTCGTAGAGGTGGCTCGGCGCCGCCCGCCGGGCCCCGGCGAGGCGGCGCAGCGGGTCGCGCAGCAGCCGGTCGGTGAGCAGGTGCCCGGCCAGGTCCCCCGCTCCGGCCCCGGGCAGCGCGGCCCGCAGCGCCCGTACGGCGGCCCGGTCCTTGCCGCTGCGGAGGCGGCCCAGCGCCACGGTCAGCGGGCCGAGCCGGTCCAGGGTCCGCATCCCCCCGGTCGGCGCGAGCCACAGCCGGTGCTCCTCGGCGGTCCAGCCCACCAGGAGCGGTACGCCGGAGTCCGCCGCCGCCTCCAGGGGGTCGGCCGGGAGCGTGCCGGGGTCGGTGACCAGGCCGAAGGCGGGGCCGCCGAGCAGCGGGGAGGAGCGGCGCAGCACGGCGGCCTGGGCGGCGAGCAGTGCGGCCGGGCCGGCCTCCCCGAAGGCCGCGGCGGTGGCGGGCACCTTCAGCAGCGAGGCCATCCGCCGGACCATGGCCCGGACCCGGTCGCGGGGCAGGGCCTCGGGGGCGCCGCTCTGCAGGACGGCGCGGGAGAACAGGCCGGCGGCGCGGGGTGCGGCGAGCAGGGCGCCGATGCTGATGGCTCCGGCGGACTCGCCGAAGACGGTGACGCGGTCCGGGTCGCCGCCGAAGGCCCCGATGTTGTCGCGGACCCAGCTGAGGGCGGCGATCTGGTCGAGGAGGCCGCGGTTGGCGGGGGCGTCGGGGAACAGGCCGTAGCCGAGGACCCCGAGCCGGAAGTTGACCGAGACGAGCACGACCCCGTCGCGAGCGAAGGCCGAGCCGTCGTAGACGGGGACGGCGGAGGAGCCGCGGGTGTGGGCGCCGCCGTGGATCCACACCATCACCGGCAGCCGGGCCCCGGGGGCCGGGTCGGGGGTCCACACGTTGAGGTTCAGGCAGTCGTCGCCGGGGATCACCGGGTCGGGCAGCAGGGCCGCGAAGGTCTGCGGGTAGGGCACCTTGGGCGCGGTCGGCCCGAAGGCCCCGGCGTCGCGCACGCCGTCCCAGGCGGCCGGGGGCCCGGGCGCCGCGAAGGCGCGGGCGCCGACGGGCGGGGCGGCGTAGGGGACGCCCCGGAAGACGGCGACCCGGCCGTTCTCCCACCGGCCCTCCACCGTGCCGTACCGGGTGCCGGCCCGGGGCCGCTGGCCGCCCGCTGCGTTCATACGTGCTCTCCTGGATCCGGATCCGCTGCTGCGCTCTCCTGCCTTCCGGGCACGGTCGCACAACCGTCCAACGGGTGACAAGGCGTGACCCCCGCCGGGGCGGTCCGGGTTGGGCCGGGCATGCGAGCCATCCCCTCCCCCCGCGCCCTGCGCGCCCTGTCCGTCCTGCTGCTGGCGGCCGCCGCCGCTCCCGCCGCCCCGGCCCTGGCCGCCGGACCGGACTTCCAGTACGTCGGCCAGGACGACCGGGTCCACGGCCTGAGCTCCCCGAAGGGCTGCGTCGAGGCCGAGGGCGGCAGCGGCCGGGCCGTCACCAACCACACCCGGGGCACGGCGACCCTCTACCGCGAGCCGCACTGCAAGGGCGCGGCCGTGGCCGTCCTGAACCCCGGGACCGTCACCCAGGTGCGTCCCTATTTCGCCTCGGCCCACTTCGCCGTCACCAGGTAGGCGCAGCGGCCGTGACCCCTGGGCGTCCGCCGCGTTGTATGCCATGTCAAATGCCGCAGAGATGCGGCGCCCCACATCTCACGAGGAGATCTTGATGTCGCGTATCGCGAAGGCATTCGTCATCACCGCTGCCGCCGGTAGCGCCCTGGCCGCCGGCGCGGGTCTGGCTGCTGCCGATGCCGGAGCGCACGGTGCGGCGGTCGGCTCCCCCGGTGTCCTGTCGGGCAACCTGGTCCAGGTTCCGGTTCACGTCCCGGTCAACGTCTGCGGCAACACCGTCAACGTGATCGGTCTGCTGAACCCGGCCTTCGGCAACACCTGCGTCAACGCGTCGGGCGGCCACGGGAAGCACCACACCGAGGGCTACGGCGGCTGATCGCCTCCCCACCCGGTCCAGGAGGGCCCCCGCCGTACGGCGGGGGCCCTTCCCGTGTGCCCGGCGGGCTATTCGTAGCGGTAGACGCCCCGGTGGCCGAGCATCTCGCGCGGGGTGACGTCCCACGGGGGCATCGGCTCGTCGAGGGAGATGACCCGGCCGCGCTGGAGGTCGCCGAGGGCCAGGGGTGCGGCGGGCAGGTAGGCGGAGTCCGGGTGCCGCTGCTGCCAGCGGTCCCAGACCAGGTCGATGAAGGCGTGGTGCAGCCAGAACGCCGGATCGTTGGGGGCGGTGCCGCCCGTCATGTGGCCGCCGATCCACTGGTGGACCTTGTTGTGGTTGCGCCAGCGCTCGCTCTTGGGCGCGGCCCAGCCCTCCAGGCGGTTGCGAAAGCCGCCGGCCGTGCTCGTGGAGTCCCAGGGCGAGGTGTCGTAGACGGGGTCGTCGACCGCTCCCTGGAGTTCGGCGGCCGTGGGCAGCCGGATCGGGTTGCCCGGGCGGCCCAGGTTGCGGGTGAGGAAACGGGCCTCGGTGACGCCCACGGTGATCGTCCAGTTGCCGTTGTCGTAGGCGAAGGGGCCGGTCATCACCTTGCGGTCGCTCTCGCGGCCGGTGCCGCCGAGGAAGTCCTCGGCCCAGAGGCCGGAGACGGGGCTGGAGTCGGTGGTCCAGTCCCAGTACGGGACGGACACGCCGGGGTCCACTGCCTGGAGCGCCCTCTCGAACTCCAGCAGGTAGCGCCGGTGCCAGGGGAAGAACGACGGGGACATGTGCCCGACGCGCAGTTTGCGGTCGCGGTCGGGCACGAAGTACTTGTCGTGGGTGCGCACGAAGGCGTCGTAGGTGCCGTTGCGCTTGACCTCCAGGACGGCCGCCGTGAACCGCTTCTTCTGGGCGCGGGTCAGGTTCTTCTGGTTCTGCCGGGTGTACAACGCGGGGCTCCTCCCCTTCCGTTCAGCCGTGGTGCGGGGCGGTGAGGGCCAGTTGGTTGGTGCCGAGTTCGTCGACGGCGGCGCGGGCCAGCTCCAGGGGGGTGTCGTAGGACTGGAAGTGGTTGATGCCGCTCAGGTAGCTGCCGTCGGCGCGGCGCATGACGTGCAAGGGGCGGCCGTCGATGTGCACGGCCGCCGCGGCCAGGTCGACGGTGATGTGCCGGCCCCGGTACGTCTCCTCGGCGAGCGGGGCCGGGGTCAGCGTCTGGCGGGGCCGCCGGGCGCGCAGTACGGGGCCCAGAGCCGCGGCCGTGCCGGCGAGCACGGCCGCGGTGAAGGCCGTACGGAGTGCCGCGCGACGGGTCAGTGGTGCGGGTGCGGCGTCCATACGGTCTCCCTCGCTCGGCGGTCCGCGCTACGCGGTCTAACGCGGGGTGCGGGGCGAGGTCACCTCTCCCGCGCCGGGTGCTTGCAGAAGAGGGTGGTGGGGGATCAGCCGGGGGCGTGCCGGAGCCGGGGCAGGTGGAGGTCGCGGAAGACCGCGGCCAGCCGCAGCGCGAGGACGAGAGCGGCGCTGACGCCGGTGTTCAGGGTCCCGGGGGCTCCGGCCCGGTCCAGGACGAGGTAGCAGGCCGCGCCGGCCAGCGCCGCGGTCGCGTAGATCTCCTCGCGGAGCAGCAGCGGCGGGAACTCCCCGCACGTCGCGGACCACCTCGCCGGTGACCCCGGTCAGGACGGCGAGGATCAGGACGGCGACCGGGGTGACGTGGGCGTCGAGGGCTGCACGCGCGCCGATGACGGTGACCACGGACAGGCCGACGGCGAGGACGTGCAGCACGGCGCCTCCTTCAGGGGCTGGACGACCAGTCGAGACTCCCCTACTCCGCCCCCACCCACATCGCCCGTCCGGCCGGTCCCCACCTCGGCCGAACGGCCGGGCTGCGCCACCAGGCCGGGGTCGGGGACGGGGTGGGGTGTCGTCCGGGATGTAAAACGTGATTTGTTGGCGCGCGGTGCCGCCCCACCCGACGAAGCACCGGACGGGGCGCCATAAATCATGCCTATCCCGGACGGCACCCCACCCCGTCCCCGACCCCGGCCCCACCCGCAGCCCCCTCTAAGGCGCGGGAAGTTCCGCGAAGTCCGCCACCAGGCCCCGGTGATGGCCCGCCGTGCCCAGGGTCAGGGAGTCGGCCTTGGCGCGCTTGAGGTAGAGATGGGCGGGGTGTTCCCAGGTCATGCCGATGCCGCCGTGGAGCTGTACGCACTCCTCGGCGGCGCGGACGGCCACCCCGGAGCAGTAGGCCTGCGCGACGGCGACCGTCAGCGGGGCGTCGGGCGAGGCCGTGGCGAGGGCGTCGGCGGCGGCGCGGGCCGCCGCGCGGGCGGAGGCCACCTCCAGCCAGAGCCGGGCCAGGCGGTGCTTGAGGGCCTGGAAGGAGCCGACGGGCCGGTTGAACTGGTGGCGGGTGCGCAGGTGGGCGACGGTCTCGGTGAGGCACCACTCGGCGATGCCGAGCTGCTCCGAGGCCAGCAGCCCGGCGCCGGAGAGCAGGGCGCCGGCGATCGCGGCGCGGGCGGTGGCGGGGTCCGCGAGCCGGGTGCCGGGGGCGGCGTCGAGGGTGACGGTGGCCAGCGGCCGGGTCAGGTCGAGGGGGACGGCTGCCGTCAGCGTGGCGGAGGCGGCGGGAACGGCGTGGAGTCCGGTGTCGGCGAGGACCAGCAGGACGTCCGCGGCGACCGCGTCGGCGACGGAGGTGACGGTGCCGGTCAGCGTCCCGCCGCCGGTGTCGTGGGCGGGGGCGGGCAGGGGGGCGCCCGGGGCCAGGGTGAGGGGGAGCACGGGGACGCAGATCCGGTCGCCGGCCGCGAGTTCCCGTAGCAGCGCGGCCACTTCGGGGCCGGTGGCGGTGTCGCAGCAGCCCAGCAGGATCTCCGTCGCGAGGACGGAGCTCGTCAGGTACGGGACGGGGGCGACGGCGCGGCCCAGCTCCTCCAGGACGACGGCGGCCTCCCGGTGCCCGGCGCCCGCCCCGCCGAGCTTCTCGGGGACGAGGAGGCCGGCGGCGCCGATGCCAGTGGCGAGGGTGCGCCACAGCTCCGGGTCGTGGGGGCGGCCGGTCTCGGCGCGGGCGAGGACGGCCGCGGCGTCGCAGCGGTCGGCGAGCAAGGACCGTACGGCGGAGCGGAGTTCCTCCTCGGTGTCGGTGTAGAGGAGGTCGAGGGCGGCGCCCTGGGGCGGTGCTGTCGTCATCGGGCCAGGTCCTTCCAGGCGGTGTCCTTGTCGTCGCGCGGTTCCGCGGGCAGGCCGAGGACGCGTTCGGCGACGATGTTGAGGAGGATCTCGCTGGTGCCGCCCTCGATGCTGTTGCCCTTGGCGCGCAGGTAGCGGTATCCGGCGTCGCGGCCGGTGAAGTCGACGAGTTCGGGGCGGCGCATGGTCCAGTCCTCGTACAACAGGCCTTCCTCACCGAGGAGTTCCACCTCCAGGCCGCTGATCTCCTGGTTGAGGCGGGCGAAGGCGAGTTTCATGCCGCTGCCCTCGGGGCCGGGCTGGCCGGCGGCGAGCTGCTGGCGCAGCCGCTCGCCGGTGAGGCGGGCGACCTCGGCCTCGACCCACAGTTCCAGCAGGCGCTGGTGCAGGGCGTGGGTGCGCAGGGCGGGGCGTTCGCGCCAGGTGGCGGCGACGGGGGCGATCATGCCGCCCTCGCGCGGGATCCGCATGCCGCCGATGGAGACCCGTTCGTTCATCAGGGTGGTGCGGGCGACGGCCCAGCCCTGCCCGACGGCGCCGAGGCGGTGGGCGTCGGGGATGCGGACCCCGGTGAGGAAGACCTCGTTGAACTCGGCCTCGCCGGTGATCTGGCGCAGCGGGCGGACCTCCACGCCGGGGGCGTGCATGTCGCACAGGAAGTAGGTGATGCCCTGGTGCTTGGGCAGGGCGGGGTCGGTGCGGGCGATGAGGATGGCCCAGCGGGCGGTGTGGGCGCTGGAGGTCCACACCTTCTGGCCGTCCACGACCCACTCGCCGGTGGCCTCGTCGAGGACGGCGCGGGTGCCGAGCGCGGCGAGGTCGGAGCCGGCGCCGGGCTCGCTGAAGAGTTGGCACCAGACCTCCTCGCCGACCCACAGCGGGCGCAGGAAGCGCTGCTTCTGCTCCTCGGTGCCGTACGCGAGGATCGTGGGCGCGGCCATGCCGAGGCCGATGCCGATCCGCCGGGGGTCGTTGTCGGGGGCTGCGGCGGCCTCCAGTTCGGCGTCGACGACGGCCTGGAGGGTGCGGGGGGCGGCGAGGCCGCCGAGGCCTTCGGGGTAGTGGACCCAGGCGAGTCCGGCGTCGAAGCGGGCGCGCAGGAAGTCGGCGCGGGCGGTGGTGGCGGGCCGGTGTGCGGCGAGCAGGTCCCGTACGCGGGTGCGGAGGTCCTCGGGGGTGGGTGCGGGGGCGCTCATCGGGGTCCTCCGTCGTGGGCCGGTACGACGACCAGCCGGCCGGTGGTGGCGCCGTCGGCGAGGCGCTGGACGGCGTCGGCGGCGCCGGTGAGGGGGACGCGTTCGCTGACGAGGGGTTTGACGGTTCCCTCGGCGGCGAGGCGGGTGAGTTCGGTGTGGCAGGCGAGGACGGCGGCGGGGTCCTTGGCGGCGTAGAGGCCCCAGTGCAGGCCGAGGATCGCGTAGTTCTTCACCAGGGCGTGGTTGAGGGCGGGCGCGGGGATGGTGCCGCCGGCGAAGCCGACGACCACGATCCGGCCCTCGAAGGCCACGCATTTGGCGGAGGCGGTGTAGGCGTCCCCGCCGACCGGGTCGTAGACCACGTCGGCGCCGCGGCCGCCGGTGAACTCCTTCACGCGGGCGACGAGGTCCTCGGAGGTGCGGTCGATGACGAGGTCGCAGCCGAGTTCCTCGGCGGTGCGCGTCTTGGCCTTGCCTCCGACGACGCCGATGACGGTGGCTCCGGCGGCCTTGCCGAGCTGGACGGCTGCGCTGCCGACCCCGCCGGCGGCGGCGTGCACGAGGAGGGTCTCGCCGGCCTGGATCCGGGCCCGGCGGTGCAGTCCGAACCAGCCGGTCTGGTAGCCGATGTGCAGGGCGGCGGCCTCGGCGTCGTCGAGGGACTCCGGGGCGGGGAGCAGGGCGCGCGCGGGGGCGGTGACGTACTCGGCGAAGCCGCCGTGGGGCAGGCTCGGGTTGGCGATGACGCGACGGCCGTCCTCGGTCTCACCGCAGATCTCGACGCCGGGGGTGAAGGGCAGCGGGGGCCTGATCTGGTACTGGCCGCGCACGAGGAGGGCGTCGGGGAAGTTGACGTTCGCCGCGAGCACCTTGAGCCTCACCTCACCCTCGCCGGGCACCGGTTCGGGGACCTCCTCGAGGCGCATGGCCTCGCGGGGCTCGCCCAGGGTGTGTACTCGCCATGCCTGCATCCGGGGCCTCCAGCCGCCGTCGAGGAACCACGCTCGGCGGCATACTAAGCGGTCGCTTGCCCCCTTGGGAACCCTCGGTCCAGCCAGCTAGGTACACCCGCGCCCGCAGCGGCCGGCGCCCCCCGCGCACCCCGGCCGGGACTCCCGGAAATCGCACGCACGAACAACAGGTGAACGGGGATACCGGGAGATAGCATCAACACGCCGCTCTCACAGGGCATATGACGCAACAGGGGATTCCGCGCGCCCGGAGCACACGACGCTCCGGGCGCGCGTCTGCGCCGCACCCGCACACCACAGGGGGAATCGAGCCATGAACCGCACACCCGTGAGACGGGCCGCCTCGGCCGCCGCCGCCGCGATCGTCCTCGCCGGAATCGTCACCGCCGCCGGCCCCGCCACGGCCGCCACCACCTGCACGCCCAGGCTCCAGGTGCTGGGCTCCCTGGGCGAGAGCATCTACAACCCCGGCAACCCGCAGGCGGAGGGCGTCCACGACCTCGGCCCGGGCAACCTGTCGGTCGGCACCTCGGGCGGGCTGCCCGTGTACTGGACCGGCACCACGCTCCGCAAGGTCCCGCTGCCCGCCGGCCAGTCGGGCGAACTGGTCGCCGTGAACAAGGGCGGCCTGATGGTGGGCATCGTCCACGGCTCCGCCGGCTACGTGTTCACCTTCCGGGCGGGCGCCGCCGCGGTCACCCCGCTGCCGGGCAGCGACTACGCGTACGGCGAGGCCGACGTCAACGACGCCGGGTACGTCGTCTCGCGCAACCAGGCGGGCGTGGGCCTGGTCTGGAAGGACGGCCAGAAGGTGCGCGAGCTGGCCCCGCCGGCGGACACCCCGGCGCACACCCGCGTCGACCTCGTCACCGGTATCAACAACAAGGGCGACATCCTCGGCACGGCCAAGCTGAACCACATCGACGACTCCGACCAGCAGAGGTGGGAGGTCTTCCCGGTGCTCTGGCCCGCCGACGGCGGGCCGGCGAAGTCCCTCGCCCCCAGCGGCGGCGGCCTGTACCAGGAGAGCTACGTCCAGGACCTCGACGAGAGCGGCTCCGTCGTCGGCTACGACTGGTACGGGCCGGGATACCAGTTCACGCCGTGGACCTGGACGCCCCCGTACACCACGCCCGGCACCTCCCCCGGCGTGCTGAACACCCACCCGTACGGGACGTTCGAGGCGATCAGCCCCACCACCAAGGTCACCGTCGGCACCGCCAAGTTCCACCCGGACGAGACGACGCTGGCCGATCAGGCGCAGCTGTGGCCGGGTACGGGTCCGGTGCTCGCGCTGCCGCGGCTCGCGGCGGGCAAGGCCAGCATCGCCGAGGCCGTCTCCGACGACGGCCGGGTCGGCGGCGCCGCCGTCAACGCCAAGGGCAAGCTCAAGCCGGTGATCTGGACCTGCGCGACGAAGCAGGCGTACCTGCCGCAGTAGTGGCGAGGCAGCGGGACCGTCATGAGCATGGCGATCTGAGCGTCCGCACGCTATCGATGCCCCATGACGGACAACGCCCCGCGCGGGCTGCCCGCGCCGCCGCCGCTCGGCGCCGCCGCCCTGCCCCCCGGTACGTACGGGGGGCAGGTGGTCCTGGTGACCGGCGGCGGCACCGGGCTGGGCAAGGCCATCGCCGCCGAGTTCGCCCGGCTCGGCGCCGACCTGGTGATCGCGGGCCGCCGGGCCGGGCAACTGGAGGCGGCCTGCGAGGAGTTGACGGCCGTTCCCGGAGCGGGCCGGGTGACGGCCGCCGTCTGCGACATCCGGGACCCGGAGCGGGTCGCCGAGGTCTTCGACGCGGCCGAGGCGGCGCTCGGGGTGCCGGACGTCCTCGTCAACAACGCCGCCGCCAATTTCCCCTGCCCGGCGGAGGACCTGTCCCCGAACGCCTGGCGGGCGGTGGTGGACACCACCTTGACCGGAACCTGGTTCGCCACGAGGGAGTTCGGCCGGCGCCACCTCGCGGCCGGCACGCCCGGGTCGATCGTCAGCATCGGCGCTTCCTACGCCTGGACGGGCGGACCCGGCTTCGCTCACAGCGCCGCCGCGAAGGCCGGGGTGAAGAACCTGGTGGAGACGCTCGCCGTGGAGTGGGGCCCGTACGGCATCCAGATCAACGGCCTGGTGCCGGGGCTGTTCCCGCACTCCGACATGACCGAGGACATCCGGGGCGGCCTGGAGCGCGCCGCGCCCGCCGACCGGGCCGCCCGGCAGCCCGCCCTGCGGGTGGGCGTACCCCGCGAACTGGGCTGGGCCGCCACCTTCCTGGCCTCCCCGTACGCCCGTTTCGTCACCGGGCACACGCTGGTGGTGGACGGCGCGAACTGGCAGCGGCGGGCCTTGGTCAACCCCGAGGTGGTGCCGGTGCGCGAGCAGCTGGGGCGCGGGCCGTTCAGCCCGTGAACCGGCCGCGTCCGAGGGGCGTGTGGCAGATTGGCCCCGGAGGTGTTGCAGTGAGTCCGGTACGGGAAGCGCACGGCGGGGCCGGTCCGACGGGACGCCCCTCGCTGACGGAGCGGCGCAGAGCGGCCACCCGCTCGGAGATCGCCGAGGCGGCGGCCGCCCTGTTCTCCGAACGCGGCTACGAGGCCACGACGGTGGAGGACATCGCGCGCGCCGCCGGGATCTCCCTGCGCACCTTCTACCGCTACTGCCCTACGAAGGAGGATGCGCTCACCCCCGTCCTGACGGCCGGGGTCGCGCAGCTGGTGGAGCAGCTGGCCCTGCGCCCGGCGGCGGAACCGGTCACCGAGGCGGTCCAGGCCGCCTTCGTCACGGCGACGGCGGGCGACCGGTACGCGCAGCCGGGCCAGACGGTGCGGCTGATCCAGGTGATGAGCCGGGTGCCGGAGATCCGGCTGCGCTGGCTCGCGGTCGCGCGGGCCATGCAGGACCGCCTCGTCCCGGTGCTGGCGGCGCGCACCGGCCGGGCGGAGTCGGCGTTGGAGACCCGGGTGCTCGCGGCGGTGCTGATCGACGCGGTGACCGTCGCGCTGGAGCACTGGGCCGCCGAGGAGGGGCGCGAGCCGCTGCACGAGGTCTCGGCGCGGGCGCTGGCGCTGCTGAGGGTGGCGGAGTAGGCCCTCCCGGTGTGCGGGGCGGGGCCGTTGTCAGTGGCCTGAGGCACCATCAGGAGCATGATGATCGACGACTGGGAACCCTTCCTGCGTACCTGGAGCACCGAGCGCGACGCCGCCGTCCGCGCCGAGGACCCTTCGGTGGAGCCCCTGGGCTGGCTGGGCTTCGAACCGGCCCCGGCGGAGCGGATCGAGGCGCTCGAAGCACGGCTGGGGGCCCGGCTGCCGCCCTCGTACCGGTCGTTCCTGGCCGTGACCGACGGGTGGCGCTGGGCCGGGGAGTCCGTGTACCTGCTCGCCGGGACGGAGCGGGTGGGGCTGATGCGGGACCTGACGCCCTCGCTCCGGGACAGCCTGCAGATATGGGACCAGGAAGACGTCGAGGAGATGGACGAGGAGGAGATCGAGGCCTGGACGGAGGAGGACGAGGAGAACTGGACGAGCGAGCAGTGGCAGCGGGCCGTCCAGATCTCCCTGGAGGGAGACCAGACCTGGCTGTTCCTCGACCCGGGTGACGTCGACGACCGGGGCGAGTGGGCGGCGTACAGGTACTCCAGCTGGCGCGGGGAGGGACCGGACCGGCACGCGTCCTTCGGCGAGCTCATGCACGAGGAATTTCGGAGCTTCCACCGTTTGCGCAAGCCGCCCGGCGAGACGCGTCGGCGGCTGGCGGCGCAGGTGGAGCGGGCGAGGACGGACCTCCTCGCCGGGCGCCTCGACGAGGCGGAGTCACAGCTGGCGGACGCGCACGAGTTCCGCCTCCCGGCGGCGGCCGTGTACCTGAGCCAGATCCGGGGGCTGCGTGGGGACCACTCCACACTGTCCGAGGCCCGGGCCTCACTCACGAAGGGCGACCCCCTGCTGGCCCGTGCCGTCCTGCCGGTCCTGGCTGCTGTCACCGAGCAGCGGTCGACTTCCCATCAGGTCCCTGACAACGCACTCGGCGGCCACCGCCTGCGCTTCCGCGAAGGCCCGTGGCAGCCCTGGGCCGACGAGGCTCTCGACCGGGCCCGGGAGCTGGCGAAGTGGGGTGACCCGGAGGCGGCCTGGCAAGTGCTGGCCACGGAGGCGCTGCCCGGGTGGACGCCGGTCGGCGACCACCACGTGGCCCCCGTCGAGCTGATGGCCGACCCCTTTCTGGCCCCGCTGATCACTCCGGAGCGAGCCCGGCGCATCCTGACGACTCCACGCCCGGGGACGGCCGTCGCGGCGGGTCCCGCCGAGGCCGCGTCGGAGGACCCGTCCGGGCTGCTGGAGGGCGGGTGGCACACCTCCGCCGTCTGCCTGACCTTCGCCCGCGCCACCGAGCCACGGAAGCTGGCGATCCGGCTGGGCGCGGGACCGGAGCCCGTGCGGCCGTCCCCGGACAGCCTCGGCGCGGCGTTGTTCTTCCGTCCCGAGGGCACGGACCGTCCGGACCGGAGCATGCTGCACCTCGGAGTCGCCGCCGGAGGCTGGAGCTTCGTCGCGGAAGCTTCGGCCAGACCCGTGGCCCCGTCCGAGCCGCCCGTCCCCGGGATCAGCCTGTGGCGCACGTACCCTGACGAGCCGGTCCAGGTACGGTACGCCGACCAGGACGGCCGGGTCGTCTGGTCGCTGACGGCTCCCCCCGAGGGGCCGTACGACGCGGACGGCCCCGTGGTGCGCGGCGGCGCCGATCCGGGGCTGCTGGACGCCGAGTTGGCGGGGGCGGGCCTGCTGCGCGCGGACGGACTCGTGGTGGGGCGGGACCCGGGGCTCGTGGCGGTGGTCGCCCGGCGTTTCGGGCTGTACCTCACCCCGTGCACGGCCCGGCGCGAGCGGCTGCCTTTCCTCAGCGTCGCCCGGCCGGAAGTCCGGCCGACGGACGGCACCCATACGTTCTGGGAGCGCGGCTGAGATCCGCGCTCACGCTCCCCTGAACCGGGGCTCCCGGCGGGCCGCCTGGGCGCCGTAGCCCTCGCGGGAGTCCTCGGAGGTGAGGGTGAGGGCGGCCGTCAGGGCGACCCCGTCGAGGGCGGCGGGCAGGGCGGCATCGGCGTAGGAGTCGACGGCGCGCTTGATGCCCTGGACGGCGAGCGGGGCGTTGGCCGCGATCTCGGCGGCCAGGGCGCGGGAGGCGGCGTCCAGTTCGCTCCCGGGGACCACCAGCTGGACGAGGTTGAGGCGTTCGGCGGTTGCGGCGTCGATGCGGCGGCCGGTCAGGGCCAGGAACTTGGCCCAGCCGGCCCCCGCGTCCCGGGCGATCCGCAGGTCCCCGCCCGCGTCGACGGCCACCCCGAGGCGGGCCTCGGGGAGGGCGAAGACGGCGTCCTCGGCGGCGACGCGGATGTCGGCCATCAGCGCCAGTTCGAAGCCGAAGCCGAGGCAGTAGCCCTGGACGGCGGCGACGACCGGCTGCGGCAGCCGGGACAGGACCGCGAAGCGCTCGTGGACCCAGCGGATGCCCTCGTAGTAGTTCCGGGTCCGTTCGGCGGCGGACTCCCCCGTGACGGCCCCGCCGGGTGCCTTCACGTCGATGCCCGCGCAGAAGGCCCGGCCCTCCGCTCGCAGCAGGACCACCCGGGCCGAGGGGTCGAAGCGGATCCGGTCGGCCAGTAGGCCGAGCTGGCGCGTGGACTCCCAGCTCCAGCCGTTGAGCCGGTCCGGGCGGCAGAGGGTGAGGACCGCGATCCCGTCCGCGACCTCCAGCCGGATCCGTTCCTCGCCCTCGCCGATCTGTGTGGAGACAGTGTCGATCACCGTGTACCGCACCCCCGTTGATAACTGACGGATCGTCAGCTTAGGGGTGGGGGCTCAGCGGGGGAACACCTCGAACGGCACCGCCGGACGGCCGCCGAAGCGGGCCGCGGCCTGCTGGACGTTGCCGGTGAGGAAGGACCGTACGTACTCCTCGGGGTCCTGGTCCGTCAGGCCCTCGATGTACGCCTTGTGCTCCAGCAGGGAGGCGATGGAACGCTCCAGGCCCGGGCCCGCGTCGACCGCGTGGGTGGGGGTGGAGGAACCGGCCACCGCGACCCAGCGCACGCCGTTCCACGGCTCCAGGCCCTGCTCGGAGATGAGCTCCGGGAAGATCCACCGGTTGCCCGCGTCGGCCGCCGCGTCCAGGGTGGCGCGGCCGACGGCGCGGTGGTCGGGGGTGTTCCAGTAGCCACCGCCGCCGACGCCGCCCCAGGTGTCGCGGTGGTTGAGGGTGACGACCAGTTCGGGGCGGTGGCGCCGGATGGCCGCCGCGATGTCGCGGCGCAGGCCGAGGGTGTACTCGACGACCCCGTCGCGGTGGTCGAGGAACTCGACGGCGGAGACCCCGACGACCGCCGCGCTCGCGCGCTGCTCGGCCTCGCGCAGCGGGCCGCACTCGGCCGGGGCGATCCCGTCGATGCCGGCCTCGCCCCGGGTGGCGAGGAGGTAGACGACCTCCCGGCCGCCGTCGGTCCAGTCGGCGACGGCCGCCGCGCAGCCGTACTCCAGGTCGTCGGGGTGGGCGACCACCGCGAGGGCGCGGCTCCAGTCGGCGGGCATGGGCTGCAGGGGGGCGGGCTGATCAGCTTTTTCGCTCATGGTTCGCACCTTAGGCGAACGGACGGACACGGGCCCGCGCAGACCTCCCGGGCCGCGCGGCCGCACGGCGGGCAGCCGCACGCACGGGCCGGACACACCACGTCCGGGCCCCGGACCGCCTCAACGGCCCCGGGCGCAGGCCCCCTTCACGATCCGGTCGGAACGGCCCGCACGGCGTGCAGCAGCGTACGGCGGTGGAACGGCTGGCAGCCCGGGCGGCACACGGAGGTCCGGGCGGAACTGCTGGCGACGGGCGCGGTGGTGGAGGCCGAGCGGGCCCGGTCGGGCCGGACCCTGTTCCTGCCCGGGGAGTGGACCGAGCTGAAGGCCCCGCACCTGCCGCTGGAGACCGCGAAGCCGACGGGCCGGGCCTGTGCCGTGTGCCCCGGGGCTCAGGCCTCCGGGGCACACGGGACGGCGCTACGGGGCGATCGGCAGCTGCCGCTTGTGCTCGGTGAGCCGGTAGCGGCGGGCGATGATCTCGAAGGCGCGGCCGTCCACCGGCTTGCCCTCCAGGAAGTCGTCGATGTCGTCGTAGGTGACACCGAGCGCGTCCTCGTCGGCCTTGCCCGGGTCGAGGGTCTCCAGGTCGGCGGTCGGCACCTTCCACACCAGTTCGGCCGGGGCGCCCAGGGCGTCGGCGACGGCGCGCACCCGGCGCTTGGTCAGGCCGGTCAGCGGGACGAGGTCGGCGGCTCCGTCACCGAACTTGGTGAAGAAGCCGGACACCGCCTCGGCGGCGTGGTCGGTGCCGACGACCAGGCCGTCGTGCGCGCCGGCGACCGCGTACTGGGCGATCATGCGCTGGCGGGCCTTGATGTTGCCCTGGACGAAGTCCTGGTGGTGCGCGTCGCGGAAGGCCACCCCGCCGGCGACGGAGGCCTCGAGCGCGGCGTCGCTGGCCGGCTTCACGTCGACGGTGAGGACCTGGTCGGCGTTGATGAAGGACAGGGCGAGCTGGGCGTCCTTCTCGTCGGCCTGGACCCCGTAGGGCAGGCGCATGGCGTAGAAGGTGGCCTCGTGCCCCGCCTCGCGGGCCCGCTCCACGGCGAGCTGGCACAGGCGGCCGGCGGTGGTGGAGTCGACGCCGCCGCTGATGCCGAGGACCAGGGAGCGCAGGCCGGTCGAGGTGAGGCGCTCGGTGAGGAAGGCCACCCGGCGCTCGATCTCGCGCTGCGCGTCGAAGGTCTCGCTCACCAGCAGCTCGCGGGCGATCTCCTGCTGCAGGGCGGTGGACGCCGACTCGGTCACGGCTGCTCCTCGGGGTCGTGCGTGCGGTACGCGGTTCGCTGTGGGGAAGACCCTAGTCGACACCGCCGGGCGGGGGTCCGCGCGGGCCCGCCCGACCACCCCACCGGCGCCGTGCGGGCCGCCGCCGGTGGGGTGGGTACCGGCTCAGGGGGTCAGGGGGTCAGAACTGGACCACCGAGCGGAGCACCTCGCCGCGCTCCATGCGGGCGAAGGCGTCCTCGACCTCGTCGAGCGCGACGGTCTCCGAGACGAACGCGTCGAGGTCGAGCCGCCCCTGGAGGTAGAGGTCGGTCAGGAGGGGGAAGTCGCGCTCGGGCAGGCAGTCCCCGTACCAGGAGGACTTGAGCGCTCCGCCGCGTCCGAAGACGTCCAGCAGCGGGAGTTCGAGCTTCATCTCCGGGGTGGGGACGCCGACGAGCACCACGGTGCCGGCGAGGTCGCGGGCGTAGAAGGCCTGCCGGTAGGTCTCGGGGCGGCCGACGGCGTCGATGACCACGTCCGCGCCGTTCCCGCCGGTCAGCGACTGGATCGCCTCGACCACGTCCTGCTTGCTGCCGTTGACCGTGTGCGTGGCTCCGAGGCCGCGCGCCCACTCCAGCTTCCGGTCGTCCAGGTCCACGGCGATGATCTTCGACGCGCCCGCGAGCCGGGCTCCGGCGACGGCCGCGTTGCCCACTCCCCCGCAGCCGATGACGGCCACCGAGTCGCCCCGGCCGACGTTGCCGGTGTTCAGGGCGGCGCCGAGGCCCGCCATCACCCCGCAGCCCAGAAGTCCGGCGGCGGCGGGCGAGGCGGCCGGGTCCACCTTGGTGCACTGTCCGGCGGCGACGAGGGTCTTCTCGGCGAAGGCCCCGATGCCCAGCGCCGGGGAGAGCGGGGTGCCGTCCTCCAGGGTCATGGGCTGGGTGGCGTTGTGCGTGGCGAAGCAGTACCAGGGGCGGCCGCGCTTGCAGGCCCGGCAGGTCCCGCACACCGCACGCCAGTTGAGGACCACGAAGTCCCCGGGGGCGACGGAGGTGACGTCCGGGCCGACGGACTCGACGATCCCGGCCGCCTCGTGGCCGAGGAGGAAGGGGAACTCGTCGTTGATGCCGCCCTCCCGGTAGTGCAGGTCGGTGTGACAGACCCCGCAGGCCTGGACCTTGACCAGGGCTTCGCCGGGCCCCGGGTCGGGCACGAGGATCGTGGTCGTCTCCACCGGTGCGCCCTTGCTCCGTGCGATGACGCCTCGTACGCGATGTGTCACTTCGTACCCCGTTCTGATTCGGTCGGTCGGTATCCGGATCATCGAACGTACACGGACGCCGACCGGTAAGGGAGTTGTGTCAGGTTCCCGCAGGCGGTGCGGCCGGACCGGACGGTACGACGGCCCGGAGCGAGGCGGCGAAGGCGGCCACGGCGGGGTGGGCGGCGGCCCCGCTGCGGAAGGCGATCTTCGTACGGCGTTCCATGCGCAGCCGGGTGAGGGAGACGGCCGGGTCCGCCGGCCCCGTGACCCCGAGCTGCGGTACGACGGCCACCCCCTGCCCGGCCGCGACCAGGGCGAGGACGGTGGCGAACTCGTCGACCTGGTGCCGGATCCGAGGGGCGAAACCGGCCGCCTGGCAGGCCCGTACGGTCATGGCGTGGCAGAGGGTGCCGGGGGTGGCGGTGATCCAGGGGGCGTCCTGGTGGGCCCGCAGTACCGCGTCCTGGGCCTGCGCCGCTGCCTCGGCTGCCCGCGCCGGGTCCTGGCCGGGTCCGGGGTGCGGCGCCGGTACGGAGTCCCGCGCGCGCACGCCGGCCGTGGCGGCGGGCTCCGCGAGGTACATCGCCTCCGTGTAGAGCGGCCGGGTCGCGAGCCCCGGCTCCGGCGGGGCGGGGACGAAGTCGTACTCGTGGACCAGGGCCACGTCCAGGTCCCCGGCGCGCAGCGCGTGCGCGACCGCCGCCGGGTCGGTCTCCCGGACCATCGGCTCCAGTCCCGGGTGCCGCCGGGCCAGATCGACCAGCGCCGCCGGGACGATGGCCCGGGTGGCGGTGGGGAAGGCCCCGATCCGCAGGGCCCCGGCCAGGCCGCTGCGGGCCTCGGCGAGGTCGGCGTCGGCCTGTTCCAGCCGCTCCAGGACGGCGTCGGCGTGCCGGACCAGGTTCTGCGCGGCCGGGGTGAGCCGGACCCGGCGGCCGGTGCGCTCCAGCAGCGGCAGCCCGGCCTCGCGTTCGAGGACGGAGAGCTGCTGGGAGACGGCGGAGGGGCTGAAGGCCAGGGCCTCGGCCACGGCGGCGATGGTGCCGCGGCGGGCGAGTTCCCGCAGGAGCCGCAGGCGGCGTACGTCGAGCATCGGCTCAGCTTACGGTTTGGTGAAGAAACGCGAACTGGATTCGATGCTCGCGGCGGGCGAGGCTCGTTCCCATGCGACAGGACATCCGAGAAGAACCCATGCGGCACGACCTCGACCTCGACCTCGAAGGGATCCACGTACCGCTCGTCACCCCCTTCACCCGGACCGGGGAGGTCGCCGCCGAGGCGCTGGAGGCACTGGCCCACGAGGTGCTCGACGCGGGTGCGAGCGGGATCGTGGCGCTGGGCACCACCGCCGAGACGGCCACCCTGGAGGAGGCGGAGCGGGACCTGGTCACCGGGGTCTGTGCCCGGGTCTGCCGGGAGCGGGGGGCCCTGCTCACCGTGGGGGCCGGGGCGAGCGGGACCCGGGCGGCCGAGGCCTCCCTCGCCCGGCTGGCGCGGTGGCCCGAGGCGCGGGCGGCGCTGGTGACGGTACCCGCCTTCGTACGGCCCTCGGCGGCGGGCACGGCGGCCCATTTCGCGCGGCTGGCGGAGGTGAGCCCCGTACCGCTGGTCGTGTATCACATCCCGTACCGGACGGGGCAGCCGCTGGACGCGGCCGCGCTGCGGGCGCTGGGGTCCCTCGCCGGGGTGGCCGCGGTGAAGTACGCGGCCGGCGGGATCGACCAGGACACGGTGGCCCTGCTGGGCGACGCGCCGGAGGGGTTCCAGGTGCTGGCCGGGGACGACGCGTACGTGTCGCCGCTGCTGGCGCTCGGCGCGGCGGGCGGGATCCTGGCCTCCGCGCACCTGGCGACCGGGCGTTTCGTGGAGCTGGCGACGGCCTGGCGGGAGGGTGACGTGGCGCGCGCCCGGACGCTGGGGCACGCGCTGGCGCGGCTGTCGGCGGCGGTCTTCGCGGAGCCGAACCCGGTGGTGGTGAAGGGGGTGCTGCACGCCCTCGGGCGGATCCCGACGCCCGACGTACGGCTGCCGCTGCTGCCGGCCTCGGAGGCGGCGGTGGCTGCCGCACTCAAGGAGTTGGCCGAAATCTGACGGTTGCGGGGGGAGTTGAGCGCACCGTGTTTGACTGGAGGCCATGAGGATCAAGGAACTCGGCAGGTGGACACGGCGGTTGGCGGAGCACGAGCGGCGCCGGGCGGTGAGCCTCGCCCTGTGGGCGGCCCGGCGCCGCCACGGCGTCGGGGACGGGGACACCGCCTTCGGGTACGCGCGCGCCCAGGCCCCGGCCTCGTACGGGCTGATCTTCGTGTGCGCGGTCGACACGGTCGCGGCGCCCTTCATGCTCGCCGCGTATCCGGTGGCGCACCTGGTGATGCTCGTCGTGGACCTCTACCTGCTGCTCGTGACGCTCGGGCTGCACGCGGCGGCGGTCACCCGGCCGCACGTGGTGGGGGCCGGCGGGGTGCGGGTGCGCCGGGGTGCGGGCTTCGACCTGCGGATACCGCTGGAGCTGATCGCCTCCGTGCGGCACGGGGCCCGCTTCCCCGACGCGAACACCCAGCAGGAAGGGGTCCTGGACCTGGCGGTCGCCTCCCAGACCTCGGTGACCCTGGAGCTGGTCCGGCCGGTCACCGCCGTCGACCTGTGGGGGCGGCGCCGGCAGGTGCGGACGGTCCACTGGCACGCCGACGCGGCACGGGAGGCCGCGGCGGCGGTCAGGGCGCTGCTGCCGGTCGGCACCTGAATGGCGAACGCGCCGGAAAGAGCCCCTTGTGGGCGATTTGGGGCCATCGTGCGATGCGCCCGGATCGGCCGTATCGGCCCGCGAATTGCCCGTATTGGGCCGGGCGACCGGGAGGCCCTTTAAACCGTGATGTGGGTCACGCACGGCGGGTCAACATCAATTTCCCCGAATAGGCCGGTTCCCTTTTCCCGGAAAGGAAATCGACCCTTGCCCGCAGAAGGCTTCATGGTCATTTACCGCACAGCCTGCGGGAAGTCGATCTCCGGGCGGAATTCGCGTCTTGTTCCGGCCCCGCGCACTCGCCTACGGTCACCCTCATTCCCGGCGGCCGAATGCCGAATCCGGCCGCCGCCGGGGCTCTCCCGTACCCCCACGTGAGGAACAGCGCCATGCCCGCAACGGGTAAGCACCGCCGGCCGAAGCAGAACCCGATCGCCCGCCGCCTGGCCTTCGCCGGCACCGGCGGAGCGGCCGTCCTGGCCCTGCCGCTGATCAGCGCCACCAGTGCCGGGGCGGTGGAGACCGCCAAGGCCCCCACCACCTATTCCGTGGTCGCGGGAGACACCCTCTCCAAGATCGCGGCGGAGCATTCCGTGAGCGGCGGCTGGCAGCAGCTGTACGCCGCGAACCGGACCGTCGTCGGCGACAACCCGTCGGTGATCCGCCCGGGTACCACCCTCCGGCTCGGCGCCGCCGCGAAGACGGCCGGCGCGGTGCAGGCCGCGGCCGAGCCGGCCGCCGCCTCGTACCCGAACAATCTCGACGGCTGGATCCGCGAGTCCCTGGACGTGATGGCCCGCCACGGAATTCCCGGGTCCTACAACGGGATTCACCGCAATGTGATGCGCGAGTCCTCCGGCAATCCCCTGGCGATCAACAACTGGGACTCCAACGCGGCCGCCGGAATCCCCTCCAAGGGACTCCTCCAGGTCATCGACCCGACCTTCCGCACCTATCACGTCCCCGGTACGCCGATGGACTCCTACGACCCGGTCGCCAACATCACCGCGGCCTGCAACTACGCCGCCGCGCGCTACGGCTCGATCGACAACGTCAACGGGGCCTACTGAGGCAGTCGCCGGCCCTGCCGCTCGCGGTACAGATCGCGCAGCAGGGCGATCTCGGCCCCGTGGTGCAGCAGTTCCTGGTTGACCCACCACACGATGTCGAGGAACGGCTCCTCCGCGTCGCTGCCGTGGGGGTAGGTGCAGTACCCGACGGTGTCCAACGCGGCGTCGTCGACGCCGAGCAGAGCCTTCCGCCAGGCCTCGGCGCCCGCCTCGAACGCCGCCACCGCGCCCCGGGCGTCCCCCTGCACGGGGTGGACGTCCCGGGTCAGGGTGCGGGTTCCGGCGGTGTGGTCGGCCCGCAGGGTCAGCATCTCGCCGAGGTGGCTCAGGCGCCACGCGAGCGTGGTGAACGGCGGCGGCCAGGGGTGCGGGTACGCCGCCGCGTCGCGCCCCCAGTCACCGGCGCCGGCCAGGAAGGTCGCCCGGGACCCCGGCCCGTCCGTACGCCGGCGCACCGACCAGCAGCCGGGCACCGGCTCCCAGAGGTACTCCTCGTCGCTCATCGGGCCGACCACGGTGTCCGTCCCGTCACCGCTGTCCATGACGGGCCCGGCCATCCGGCCCGCGAGGCGCTCCCGCGCGAAGTCGAACTGTTCCAGCAGCGGTATCAGTCGGGGTGGGGTCACGAGACGCTCCTGTGCGTACGGCCGGAACACGGCGGCGGGACGATCTTGCGACCCGCCACCTTGCCACAGCCGGCGCCCCCACCGCGTCCCGGTTTTCGGGGGAGTCGAAGGTGCCCGGGAGCCGGCGGTGCCGGTCCGCCCCGCCCTCAGGCCCGGGCCCCCGGGCCTGCGGGCGGCCGGAGCCCGGCGCGTGAGCGGGCGCGGCGGGCGCGGGCCAGGGTGCGCAGCGGGGCCGCGAAGCCGTAGCCGATGTCGCGGCGCAGGGCAGCGGAGCCGGCCCGTTCCACGGCGGTGAGCTGGTGCGCCATCAGCTCGGTCATCGTCGCGACCACGGGGCGCAGGCCAGGGGCGGCGAGGTCGAGGATGCCGTCGGTGGCGGCCAGGGCGGTACGGGCGCGCAGGCACTCGGCGGCGAGGAGGCCGCGTACGGCCGGGGTGTCGCGGGCCCGTTCCAGATCGGCCCGGGTCACGCCGTGCTCGTCGAGGCGGGCGCGCGGGATGCAGAGCCTGCCTTCCGCGAGGTCCCCGGAGAGGTCGGCGAGGAAGTCGACGCGCTGGGCGGCGTCCACGAATGCGCGCCACCCGGCGGCCTGTTCGGCGTCGGGGCCGCCCTCGTACTGGAGGCCGGTGAAGACCAGCACCCCGGGCCAGGCGTAGGCGTCGAGGTACGCCTGGAAGTCCTCCTCGGCCGCGAAACCGTCGAAGCCGGCCTCGGCGGTGGCGGCGCCCTGGAGGAAGCGGGTGATCCAGTGGCCGGGGAGGCCCCGGGTACGCGCGGCATGGGCGTACGCGCGCAGCAGCGGGTCGGGACCCTCCCCCGGACCGGAGGCGAGGGCCGCCTCGACGCGCCCGGTGAGGGCGGCGAGTGCGGCCGCCCGCCGCTGCGCGCTGCCGGTCTCGGCGACGTCGTCGACCAGGTTCATGAACGCCAGTCCGGCCGCGAGCCAGGGCACCAGCGGCGGCGCGGCCAGCAGGCGCAGCGCGAGGTAGGGGGCCGGTTCACGGCGCAGCACGCGGCGGGCGGCGTGGGTGTAGTCGTCCCTGAGGCCGGGGTCGGATATCCCGGCCCCGGTGAGGGTGTTGCGCCAGCTGGGCATGGTGGCCGTGCTCCCTTGAACCGTGTCGGACCGTACGTGTTGCAGGGCTACACGATCTCAGGAGGCACGGCCCCCGCCTCGGCCGGTCCCGGTCGTCAGCAGCGGCGGCGGTCGGCCGTGACCGTGCCCTGGGCGGTGGTCGCCGTGCGGTCGTAGCAGCCGTCGCCGGTCCCGTACTCCTGGTGGCGGACGGTCGTCGTGCCGACGGCGTGCCGCTGGTCGCGCGGGACGTTCGCCGTGTAGGTGGCGTCGCCCGTGTACCGGTCCTCGGAGCGGACGCGGTCGACCTGGCGGCCGCCGCGCAGGGTGACCGTGTCGGCGCGGTCCCCGAGGGTCAGGGCGGTGCGCAGCCGGTCGCCGGCGCCGAGGGTGGTCTCGCCGTCCATGGTGTAGGCGCGTGCCGTACGGGTGGTGGTGGAGCCGCGCGTGACGCTCTCCTCGTCGCTCCAGGCGGCGGTGAGCGCGTCCCGTGCCTCGCCGTCGGTCCAGCGGTGCGCGGAGGTGTTGGTCACGGCCCGGGTGACGGTGGTGGTGACCCGGCCGTGCGAGGTGTCGAGGTACCCGGCGGTGGTGAGGCGGTGGCCGCCCTCGGTGTCGAGGCGGTGCTCGGTGCCGGGGGTCCAGCGGGAGCTGCCGGTCGGGGCGCTCTCCTCGTGGCGGGTGAGGGCTCCGGTGACGACCTGGCGGCCTCGGTCCTGCCAGAGCAGCAGGTTGACGGGGGTGCTCCAGCCGCTCTGGCCGGCCGGGACCCCGGCGACGGACACCTCGATCCGGTGCGGGCGGCCGTCGTTGAGGAGGGCCGCCCAGGGGGTGAGGTCGTAGCGGATCGGCTGGACGTCGAAGGCGCGCGGGCCCGGGGTGACGTACCAGAGGAAGGGGTTGGACCAGCCGCCCGTCCAGACGGTGGGGAAGGGCGCGGCGACGCCCGCGAGCCGCCCGTCGACCGAGACCCGGACCTCGCGGTAGGGGCCCCCTTCGGCCTTGCAGGAGTAGGGGGCCGCTTCGGGGACGGTCATGTACCAGTACTCCTCGCATCCGCCGCCCGAGCCGGTGGCGTACACCTCGGCGAGGAGCCGCTCGGTGTTGCTCGGGGTGGTCACGGCGGGGGTGGTGAGCGGGAGGACCAGGTCGGGGGTGTCGGCGGGGCCGGTGCGGCCTTCGGCGGCGTAGAAGGTGAGCGTGACCTTGACGTCGATGACCCCGGTGTAGGTGTCGTCGACGACGTTGCCGATGAGCATCTCGACGGGCTGCGGGCGGGCGAGGGTGTCGCGGTAGCGGGTGACGTCCTTCTCCACGGACCAGGCGATGCCGTCGGGCGAGGGCTGCGGGGTGGAGGTGCGCAGGATCTCCACCCCGCCGAGGGTGAGGTTGCCGAGGCGGTCGTACTGGCGGCCCTTGACCGTGCCGTCGAGGCGCAGGACGACCTTGGCCCAGGCGGAGCGGCCGCAGCCGGCGGGCGGGGCGTACGTCCCGCGGTACGGGGTGAAGTCCCGGAACCGGGCCTCGGCCAGGGTCACCTGGCAGGACCGGGTCGCGGGCCGGGTGACGGGCGGGGCGACGGTGAGGGGGTCGTGCCAGTCGGTGCCGAATTCGGCGGGCGGGGCGGGGTCGGCGGCCTGGGCGCCCGAGGCACCGGAAGCGGCGAGCGCCGGGGTCGCGGCGGTCAGCGTCGCGGCGGCGAGGGTGAGCGCGCCGAGCAGGCCCGTGATCCTGTGTCGTCTCATGGGCCCGCAGTGAAACCCCTCCGGGCCGCCCGCCGCCAGGGCCCGTGGTCCGCGGGTGGCGTGAACCCGCCGCCGCGCCGGCGGGGACGGGGCTCCGGTCAGTGCCCGGCGGGCAGCACCACGACGCCGTCGTCGTCCGCGTACACGGTGTCCCCGGGGCGGAAGGTGACGCCACCGATGGTGACGGGTTCGTCGACGGCGCCCGCGCCGGTCTTGCCGCTCTTGCGGGGGCAGGTGCCCAGCGCCTGGACGCCCAGGGCGAGCCCGCCCAGGGCGACGCTGTCGCGGACGGCCCCGTTGACGATCAGCCCGGCCCAGCCGGAGCGCTGCGCGGCCCCTGCGATCAGGTCGCCGACGAGGGCGGTGCGCAGCGAGCCGGCGCCGTCGACGACGAGGACGGCGCCCTCGCCGGGGGTGTGGAGGAGTTCGCGCAGCAGGGCGTTGTCCTCGTGGCAGCGGACGGTGCGCACGGGCCCGGCGAAGAGCCGGCGGCCGCCGACGGTGCGGAAGGCGGTGGCGCAGATGCCGAGGGCCTCGCCGTACTCGTCGTACAGGTCGGCGGTGGGGACGGGGGTGACGCTCATGTGGTTCGGGGCTCCTAGTGCTCGCGCCGTGCGGGCCCAGCGTAGGCGGTGGGCCCGCACGGCCGGCGGTTCCGGGGTCAGCGGGTACGGGCGCGGACCAGCAGCGCGGCGGCGGTGACGGCGGCGGCCACGGCGCAGGCGCCCGCTCCCGCCCGCCGTGCGGCGAAACCGCCGTCGGAGCGGTAGGAGAACAGGGAGCGGGTGGAGCGCGCCGAGAAGGCCGAGCCGGCGCTCAGCCAGGAGGCCGTGGAGCCCACGGAGAGCGCCGAGCCGAGGGATCCGACGGACAGCACGCTGCCGGCGGAGCCGATGGAGAGCACCGAGCCCACCGAGGCGACGGACAGCACCGAATTCCTGGACCACAGGGAGAGGTACGAGCGGTCGGTCATGGGGATCAGGCTGCCACATGCCCCGCCGGTACGGGGCCGCTCTCGGAGGTCGTGGGCGCGGTGCGGGTCAGCAGCAGCACCCCGCGGGTCGCGGCGAGGGCTCCGGCGACGGCGAGGAGGATGCCGAGCGCGCCGCCCTGGAGGCGTTCGCCGAGCAGGATCATGCCGATGGCGGCGGCGGCGAGCGGGTTGGCGAGGTTGACCACGGCGAGCGGGGCTCCGAGCCCGCCCCGGTAGGCCCGCTGCGAGAGCAGCATCCCGCCGACGGCGAACACCACCACGAGCAGGGCCACCGAGACCACCCGGAGGCTGAGCAGGGCCCCGCCCCGGCCGCCCGCGACGGCGACGGTCTGCGTCAGGGCGGAGGCGACGGCGGAGGCCAGGCCGGAGGCGGTGGCGTGCCGCAGCCCCGAGCGGGGGTCCTTGCGGGCGGTGAGCAGGAGGATCGCGGCGACGGTGGCGCCGCTGACTGCGAGGGCCTCGGCGAGGGTGAGGGTGTCGTCAGGGGCGGGTCCGGAGGCGGGGAGCAGCAGCAGTCCGAGCCCGGTGACGGTGGCGAGGGTGCCCCGCCACTCGGTGGCGGCGACGCGCCGTCCGGCTCCGTGCGCGCCCAGCGGGACGGCGGCGACCAGGGTGAGGGCGCCGAGCGGCTGGACCAGGGTGAGCGGCCCGTAGCGCAGGGCGGCGGCGTGCAGCAGGGCCGCGGCGGCGTTCAGGCCGGCGGACCACCACCAGGCGCCGTTGCCGAGCAGGGCCTTGGCGCTGCGGGCCACGGCGCGGCGGGCGAGCCGTTCCTGGGCGACGGCGGCCGCCGCGTACGTCACGGCGGCGGCCAGGCACAGCGCGACGGCGAGGACGGTGGCGTTCATCGTCCGGCCCCGGCGGTGGCGGTCTCCGGGGCGGCTTCCGGGGCGGTCTCCCGTGCGGTCTCCGGGCGCGGGCGCGGCAGGCTCCGCAGGACCGGCCCGGCGGGCGGGGCGGCGGCCGGTCGCGGGACCAGCAGGAGGGCGGCGCCCAGGAGCAGGGTGGCCACGATCGCGTCGACCCAGTAGTGGTTGGCGGTGCCGACGACCACCAGCAGCGTGGCGAGGGGGTGCAGCAGCCACAGGGCGCGCCACCGGGACCGGGTGGCGGCGATCATCCCGAGGGCCAGCATCAGGGCCCAGCCGAAGTGCAGCGAGGGCATCGCGGCGAACTGGTTGGCCATGGTGTCGGTGGCGGGGGCGGCCCCGTAGACGGTGGGGCCGTAGACCTGGCCGGTGTCCACGAGGTGCGCGGCGCCGAGCATCCGCGGGGGCGCGAGGGGGAAGGAGAGGTGCAGGACGAGGGCGGCGCCGGTGAGGACGGCCAGCACCCTGCGGGTCCACAGGTAGTGCCGGGGGCGGCGCAGGTAGAGCCAGATCAGGAACAGGGCGGTCGCCGGGAAGTGCACGGCCGCGTAGTAGGTGTTCGCGGTGTGGACGACGGCGTCCGAGTGGAGCAGCAGCCGCTGGACGGCGCCCTCGCCGGGCAGGTGCAGGGCTCGCTCGGCGTCCCACACGCGGGCGGCGTTGCGGAAAGCCTCCTCGGTGCGGCCGGTGGAGAGCGTGCGGCCCGCCTTGTAGACGGCGAACAGGCCCGCGACGAGCAGCAGCTCGCGTATGAGCCGGCGGCGGGCGTCCGGGGGCCGGGCGGGTGTGGTGTGGGCGGTCATCCCCCGGTCTCACTTCTTTCGGGTCGGGCTGCTTCGGGCGGTCCACGGCCGTGGTGCTGCCGTCGGTCCGGATCCGCCTTGTATCGACACGCCAGTGTATCGATACATTCCCGTATCGATACGCTGGTGTACCGATACGCTTCCGTAGCCGTACACTCGGCAGCACGGAGCCACCCGCCCCAGGAGCCAGCGAGGAGAGCCGCACCCCCATGACGTCGACGCCGCAGGTCACCGCGCGCCGCTCCAAGATCTCGCCGGAGCGCGAGAAGGAGTTCTACGACGCCGTCCTGGAGCAGTTGCGCGAGCACGGGTACGAGGCCCTCACCATGGAGGGCGTCGCGGCCCGCGCCAGCTGCGGGAAGTCCACGCTGTACCGGCAGTGGCGGACCAAGCCCCGGCTCGTCGCGGCCGCCCTGCGCGCGAGCCGCAGCGACCGGACCCTGGCCAGCGTGGACACCGGGACCCTGGTGGGCGACCTGCGGGAGGCCGCCCGGATCGCGGCCTGCACCTCGGGGCGCGACACCCGGCTGACCCAGGCGCTCGGGCACGCCGTGCTCAGCGACGAGGAGCTCCAGGGCGCGCTGCGCGAAGCCCTGGTGGAGCCCGAGCTGGCCGCGATCGACGCGATGGTGGCGCGGGCGGTGGCGCGGGGCGAGCTCGCCGCGAACCATCCGGCCGTGGAGTTCCTGCCCGCGCAGCTGATGGGTGTCCTGCGGATCCGGCCGGTGCTGGAGGGGCAGTACGCGGACGCCGACTACCTGGTCAGGTTCGTCGACGCGGCCGTGCTCCCCGCCCTCGGCATTACCCCCGGGGCCGAGGCCCCGAGAACCCCCTGAACCGGTGGGCCGCCGTCCTCGATGACCGGACGTCGGCCCCCGCTCGCGCTGCCTCGTGGGGACGGCGGCAGCGCGCCATCCGGACGGGGCGGCGGTCACTCCCGAGCAGGGTGACCGCCGCCCGGTCCGTACGGCTCCCGGCGCACCGGATCAGCGCCCCCGATCAGCGCCCCGGATCTGTGCGAGGACCGGATCCGCGTGATCAGCGTGCGGCGCCCATGACCCGGGCGAACTCCTCCGGATCCGCCTCGAAGCCCCGTACCCGGGTGTCCAGCGACCAGCCGCCCGCGGCCTCGCGGTGGAACTCGGCGACCGTGGCGGCCGTGGCGTCCGCGACCTCGGAGAGGTCGCCGGCGGCGAGCTCCTCGTAGCCGGCGCGTATCCGCACACCGGTACCGGGCACGGCGGCGAAGGGCTTGCGTCCGGACACGGGACCGCCCGCGCCCGCGTCCTGGATGACGACGCCGACCACCACACGGCCCAGTTCGGGCGCCATCCGGTCCAGTTCGAGGGTCATCACCTCGTCGAAGCCGAAGCCCTGCCCGGTACGGCTGTCACGGCCCAGGGTGATGGTGCCGTCGGGGGAGCGGCTGCCGAAGTGCACGAGGTACAGCGGCTCCCCGTACGGGTCCGCGGTGGCGTACACCGCGGCGACGATGTCCAGGTCGTGCGGGGGAAGACCTGCCGCGCTGGGGTCCCAGCGCAGCGCGATCTCCACCTTGGCCAGGCTCTTGCGTACTCCGCTCACCGAACTCCCCCTCCGCCTCGGCCACTTCGGGCCGCCTTGCCCCGCCATGCTGTCACGGGCCGGTGACCGGCGCGCGAACGACCGTACGTTCCCGGCCAGTCGGGGAACCCGGCGCGGCTACCAGTCGCCGTCCTGCACCGGGGCGCCCGGGAGGGGCGCGTCACCGAGCGGGACGATCTGGCCCGGGACCGGGGGGACCCACGGCGTGTGGTCGTCGCCGAGCCACTCCCCCACCGGCTTCACCGCGCTCAGCGGCCCGGCGGCGGGCAGGTCCGCGCCGCCCTCGTCGTAGTAGTCGAACCAGGGCAGTCCGGCCTTCGTGTAGGCGGCCCGGTCCACGGGCGAGGGCGGCGCCTGCTCGCCGGTGATGCGGCGCCACTCGGGCGGGGTCACCAGGTGGACGAAGATCCGCGCGGCCGGCTCCTCGGCCCAGGCGGACAGCTCCCGTTCGTCGCGGTACACCTCCTGGCGCATCGAGCCGCCGACGCCCAGGCCCATCGCCGGGGCCGCGGCGCGGCGGGCCCGGGCCGGGGCCCCTCCAGCCGGCGCCGGGCCGCCCGGGGGTGCGGCCGCCATCGGCGGCGGGACGGGACCGCCGTAGCCGGCGAAGCCGCCCGGGGCGGGCATGCCGCCGGGCGCGGGCGGCGGGGGCGGCACGGGGCGCGCCCGCTCGGCCTCCCGCCAGCGCCGCAGCTCGGCCGGGTTCAGCGGGAAGGCCTGGAGCTGCACCCCACCCGTGGTCTCCTCACCGGTGACCTGTCCCTCGACGGTCGCCCCGAGGCCGAGCGGGACGGCGACGAACTGGCGCACCGTGCCGTCGCCCGAATTGATCCCGTCGAGCCAGGGCTGCCGGGGCAGCACCACGTAGTTCTGCGGGGAGCGGGCCGGGCGCCCGGTCCACCGCTCGCCGGAGACGGCGCACACCTTGCCGACACCGACCTGGAGCGCGGCGGGCTCCCGCGAGCCCGCGAAGCTGAGCCACATCGCCTCGCGCAGGTAGACGGGCAGCATCACCCCGCCCTTCGCCAGCCACTCGGGCGGGACGGTGTCGGGGTGGTCCTCGACCCGCCGCAGCGGGAACTCCCCCAGTCCCGGCGGGAGCCCGTGCGTACCGGATTCCGGGAGGCGCAATGTCCGGATGAAGCGGACCTGTACCCCTTCGCCCAGCAGGAGCGCATTCCCCTCGACCCGCGCCGCGCCTGTTCCTGTCCCCGTCACCGCACCCGACCCCTTCTTCCGCGACCGCCTGGTCCCGCCGAAGATCCTTCGGCGGAACCGGATCGTTATCCTCAAGTTTTACTCAGATCTAGTGACGGCACTCCCGTCACCTTCCTAGCTTCCTCATACACGTGCCTTGACGCCCCCGCGGTTGCGCGTGTGCCCCGTTCCCGCGAATTTTCCCCCCGTGGTCCGCGTTCCCGAGGAAAGAGTGCAGCAATGAAGGTTCCCAAGGCCGGTGCGGTCGCCGCAGTGATCGCCCTCGCCGCTACCGCCTCCGGCTGTGGTGGTGACGCCCCGAAGGAGCCCCTCTCCGTCGGCATCAAGTTCGACCAGCCCGGCATCGGGATGCGCGAGAGCGACGGCACCTTCTCCGGTTTCGACGTGGACGTGGCCACCTACGTCGCCAAGGAGCTCGGCTACAAGGCGAACGAGATCGAGTTCAAGCAGGTCTACAGCTCGGACCGCGAGCTGCTGATCCAGTACAACGAGGTCAAGTTCGTCGCCGCCAGCTACTCGATCAGCGACAAGCGCCGGGAGAAGGTCGACTTCGCGGGCCCGTACTTCGTCGCCCACCAGGACCTGCTGGTCCGCGCCGACGACACCACGATCACCAAGCCCGAGGACCTCAACACCAAGCGGCTGTGCTCGGTGAGCGGCTCCACCTCCGCCGAGAACCTCCGCAAGAACCTCGCGCCGAAGGCCAGCATGCTGGAGCTCGGCGGGTACTCGGAGTGCCTCGTCGCCCTCCAGGACAATCTGGTCGACGCGATGACCACCGACAACTCCATCCTGGCCGGGTACGCGGCGCGGAAGGGCAACGAGGGCAAGTTCAAGCTGGTCGGGCTGAACCTGAGCAACGAGAACTACGGCATCGGCATCAAGAAGGGCGACGGCGACCTCCAGCGCAAGATCAACCTGGCGCTCACCAAGATGGTCTCGGACGGCTCCTGGGACGCGGCCGTGAAGAAGAACTTCGGCCCGGCGAACTACAAGTACGAGCCCGCGCCCCAGGTCACAACGAGCAACTGACGATCGTCGAGGCGGTGGCGGGGTCCGACCAGTCGGAGTCGAAGCGGGCGTTGACCACGTAGAGGCGCCCGCCGTGCACCGCCGCCGTGGTCGGCTCGTCGAAGCGCGGGTCGGTGATCCGCTTGACGAACCGGCCCCGCCGGCCGTCCGCGTCGAGGGTGAACACGTCCACGGCGTAGTCCCAGTTGCGTACGACGTACAGCGTGCGGCCGTGTACGACGAGTCCGTCGCCGTTGGCCACCGATCCGCCGTCGAGCACGGTCCGGGTGGCCGCGCCGGTGCGCGGGTCCACCCGGTACAGGGCCTGCGCGGTGTCGTGGACGACCAGCAGCGCCCGCCCGTCGGGGGTCCGCTCGATTCCGTTGGCGCCCCAGTCGGCGCCGCCGGGCGGGGTGGGCGCCCACTCGCCGCCGAGCCGCACGGCGCGCGGCGCCTGCCGGCCGCCGTCGGGCAGGAGGTACAGGACGTCGTTGAAGGAGTCGGTGAACCAGGCGCCGCCGCAGCCGACGACCACGTCGTTGACGAACGTCGTCCCGGTGGCGGCCTGGTGGACGGCCAGGACCCGCCCGTCGCCCGCGTCGACCACCCGGATCTGGCCGCTGCCGCCGCCCGCGACGAGCAGCCGGCCCCGGCCGTCGAGCTTGAGCCCGACCGACATCGACCCCTGGCCCCGGGTGAGGATCCGGCCGGCGCCGGTCGCGAGGTCGGCCCGGTAGATCGAGCCGTCGATCAGCGAGCCCGTGTACGCGACGCCCCGGGCGGAGACGGCGATGCCCTCGGGCTGGAAACCGGGCGGCGTGGCGATCGCGGCGGGGCCCGGCCGGCCCTCCCCCGGCGCCCGCTCACCCTGCGCCTGCGCGAGCGGGGCGAGCGGGCCGAGCAGCGCGGCTCCGCCGAGCGCCGCGGCCGCGCCGATGAAGCCCCTGCGCCCCAAGGTTCCGGTCACGGTGGGATCCTCTCAACTGACGTGCACAGCAGATGGGTTGACGCTCACACCTCAGCACACCACCCCTGCCACGGCAGTCCCGGATCCGGCCAGAACCGCTCGCCCGCCGTCCGCGTCTGGCCGAAATCGTCCGGGCGGCGCCGCACGGAGGGCGAGGCGGACCGGCCGCGCGTGCTACGCCAGCGGCGCCTTGGCGCGCAGGACGGTCAGGAACTCCCGCATCCACGCGGAGTGGTCGGGCCAGGCCCGGGCGGAGACGAGGGTGCCGTCGACGACGGCCTCGGAGTCCTCGAACCGGGCCCCGGCGGCCTCCATGTCCGGTTCCAGCGCCGGATAGGCGGTGACGCGGCGCCCCGTCAGGGCGCCGCTCGCGGCGGTGATCAGCGGGCCGTGGCAGATCTGCGCGATCGGCTTGTCGGCGGTGGCGAAGGCCGCCAGGATCCGCCGTACGTCGGCGTCGTTGCGCAGGTACTCCGGCGCGCGCCCGCCCGGGACCACGACGGCGGCGTACTCCTCGGGCACGACCTCGGCGAAGGCGAGGTCGGCGGGCCAGGTGTAGCCGGGCTTCTCCGTGTAGGTGTCGAAGCCGTCCTCGAAGTCGTGCACCACGAACCGCAGCTTCTTGCGGGAGGGCGCGGCGATGTGCACCTCGTACCCCTCCTCGCGCAGGCGCTGGTAGGGGTAGAGGACCTCCAGCGACTCCGCCGCGTCCCCGGTCACGATGAGGATCTTCACTGCCATGGGCTGCTCCAGTCAGGGTGGTTCACGGTCGGCCCGGGCCCCGCCGAGGCCACCGCAACCGTGCCCAGCGCCCAGAGGCCGCAAACACCAAGATCCGCACACCCGACACATGGTTTTCACCTGTTCGGCACATGACAATGTGACTCTCGCTCTGCCACCTGACACCCCACCAACTGCCCTGGTGGGGACGGTGCGTGTGGAGAGGTGTCCCCCACGTCATGAGAATCTCCCGTACGGCCCCTTGGGCCGCCGCCCTCGCGGCCGGCGCCCTGTTGCTCGTCCCGGCCACCGCCTCGGCGGGCCAGCAGAAGCAGGCGGCGGCTCCCCACGCCGCCCTGGCTTCGACCGTGAGCGTCGACGCGTACTACGCGGCCGCCGAGGGCAAGACCGGCGCCGCGCTGAAGACGGCGCTGCACGACATCATCAAGACCCAGTCCAAGGTCACCTACGACGGCGTGTGGAACGCGCTGAAGGTCACCGACCAGGACCCGGCGAACCCGAACAACGTCATCCTCGTCTACTCGGGCCGCTCCCAGTCCAAGAGCACCAACGGCGGCGGGGTCAACGACTGGAACCGCGAGCACGTCTGGGCCAAGAGCCACGGCGACTTCGGCACCGCCACCGGCCCGGGCACCGACCTGCACCACCTGCGGCCCGAGGACGTCACGGTCAACAGCACGCGCGGCAACAAGGACTTCGACAAGGGCGGCAGCCCGGTCTCCGAGGCCCCGGGCAGCTACACCGACGCCGACTCCTTCGAGCCCCGCGACGCCGTCAAGGGCGACGTGGCGCGCATGCTCCTCTACATGGCCGTCCGCTACGACGGCGGCGACGGCTTCGCCGACCTGGAGATGAACGACAAGGTCAACAACGGCTCCGCCCCGCTCTTCGGCAAGATCAGCCTGCTGAAGCAGTGGAACCAGATGGACCCGCCGGACGCCTTCGAGCAGCGCCGCAACCAGGTCATATTCGACACCTACCAGCACAACCGGAACCCGTTCATCGACCACCCGGAGTGGGTCAACTCCATCTGGTAGTCCCGTGATCAGTCCCGCGATCCCCCGGACCGCCTACCGGGCCAGCCCGGTGACGAGGGCCTGGAAGGCGGTCCAGGGGGCCTGCGGGGTGCGCGCGTCCCAGGTCTTCTGCGCGAGCGCCGCCAGCGGCATGCGGATGCCGGCGGCCACCTGGTCCGGGGTCTGGGCCCCGGCCAGGTCGCACCAGACGGCCAGGCGGGCGCCCAGGACCTGGGCGTCGTAGCGGGCCGGAACGGCGGTGGTGCCGCGCAGCACCAGCGGGGTCCACTGCTCGTAGATCCGCCGGCCGGTGGGGTAGGTGAACTGGTTCGGCTCGCCGAGCACGTAGTAGAGGTACTCGTCGTTGAGGTTGACCACCTTGCGGCCCGCCGCCAGGTACTCCAGCGGGGGCCGGGCGCCGATTTCCTTGCCCGTCCAGTACTCGGCCTGGATGTCCGCGGCGGCCCGGGTCACGCCGCCCGAGAAGAATCCGTCGTTCCACGCCTTGAGGGCCTTGCCGGACGGGCGGACCACGGCCGCCCGGTCGTTCAGCCAGCCCGTCGCCAGGTCCTGGACCCGGGCGCCCGCCCCGTAGCGGGCCCGGGCCGCGGCGGCGAGCTGGGGGAAGGAGGCCTGCGGGTCCCGGACGACCAGCGCCTGGTACTCGTCGGCACCCAGGTGCCAGGCCCCGGCGGGGAACAACGGCAGGAACTCGCGCAGCAGTTGGTCCACGAGCGTGGCCGCCGCAGGCTTCGATATGTCCACGGCGCCCTTCACGTCCCGGCCCTGTACGTCGCGCAGTTGCAGGTCGGGGTGGGCGCGCAGGACGGCGCCGAGGTGTCCGGGCGAGTCGATCTCGGGGACGACCGCGATGTGCAGCCGGGCGGCGAGCGCGGTGATGCCGCGCACCTCCGCCTTGGTGAGGTGCGGGGTGGAGACGATCTCGGGGTGGCTGTCGGACTGGATCCGGAAGGCCTGGTCGTCGGAGAAGTGCAGGCCGAGCTGGTTGAGCTTGAGGTCGGCCATCTCGCGCAGCCGGTCCTCGATCCAGCCGGGGGCGAAGTACTTGCGCGCGATGTCGAGGTTGAGGCCGCGCTGCGGCTTGGCCGGGGCGTCCTTCACGGTGCCCTCGGGGGCCGAACCGGCCCCGCGTATCTCCTGCTTGAGGGTGCGGGTGCCGTAGAAGACGCCCGCCTCGTCGGGGGCGGTGATCCTGACCCGGCCGCCCTCGACGGTGAGGGTGTACGACTCCGGTGGCCCCGAGTCCTTGGCTGCGAAGGCGAGTTGGACGTCACCGGTGCGGGGTTCGGCCGACTCGGCGTACCCGAGGCCCAGTTCGCCGGCGAGCAGTTTCCCTTCGTCGGCCAGGGCCGCTCTGTCGGCGGGTGCTACGAGGACCCGCGCGGCGGGCGCCGGCTTCCAGCCGGGACCCCGGGCGGGCACGTGCTCCCGTACGGCGGGGACGGTGCGCGGGGCGGTGGACAGCGGGTACGAGGACGGCGGGGGCTGCGGGGGCGTCGGCTCGGCCGGGCTGGCGGCGGGGCTCGCCGCCGGGGAGGCCCCGGAGGACGCCGCGGCGGAGCCGGTGACCTGGCGGGAGGGGTCGGCGCCGGCGGAGCAGGCGGGTACGGCGAAGGTGACCAGGGCGGCGGCCGCTGCCGTCGCGATGGCCCGGCCTCTGCGTAGCTGCCCGGTCGTGTTCCGCATAGCGCATCCGTGTCCCCCGTACCCAACCTGGCACGGGGGACGCGGGCGCGCGACCGGAAGGATCCGGGGGCGAGGTCAGCGCAGGGCGTTCAGGGTGTCCAGCGCGCCGGCCGCGAAGGCGTGGTCCTGTGCGGGGGCGCCGCCGCCGACGCCGATCGCCCCGACGAGGCGGCCGTCGCGGTGGACGGGGAGGCCGCCCGCGATGAACAGCAGCGGCCTGTCCAGGGCGGTGGGCAGGGTGTGGAAGGGGCCGTCGGGCCGGACGGCGTCGGCCAGGTCGGCGGTGGGGGCGTCGAGCTGGAGGGCGGTGAAGGCCTTGCGGGTGCTGGTCTCGCCGGAGATCAGGACGGCCCGGTCGTCGCGGCGGAAGGCCAGCAGGTGCCCGCCGGCGTCGAGGACGGAGACGCTGACGGTGGCCCCGGCCTCCTCGGCGGCGGCGTGGGCCGCGCCGACGAGCAGTTCGGCGTCCTCGGTGGTCAGCGGGGCGACGGCGGTACGGCGGGAGGGGGTGGCGGTCATGAGGGGCTCCTGTGCAGAGGGGGCGGGTGGGGGTCAGTGGTGGGCGGGGGCGGGGACGGCGGGGGCGCGGACGACCGCCACGGCCGCGCGGTGTCCCGTACGCCGTTCCAGGGCTCCGGAGACGACGGCGAGGACGAGCGCGGAGGCGGCGAGCGCGGCGCCGACCCAGTTCGGGGCGGTCCAGCCGAGTCCGGCGGTGATCACGAGGCCGCCGAGCCAGGCGGCGAGGGCGTTGCCGAGGTTGAAGGCGCCGATGTTGACGGCGGAGGCCAGGGTGGGGGCGCCGGCGGCCTGGTCGAGGACCCGCTTCTGGAGCGGCGGCACGGTCGCGAAGCCGAGGGCGCCGATGAGCAGGAGGGTGACGGCGGCGCCCGCCTTGCTGTGCGCGGTGAGGGTGAAGGCGGCCAGGACGACGGCCAGCGCGCCCAGGGTCACGTACAGCATCGGCATCAGGGCCCGGTCGGCGAACCGGCCTCCGACGAGGTTGCCCGCGACCATGCCGAGGCCGAAGAGGACCAGCAGCCAGGTGACGGAGGTGTCGGCGAAACCGGCGACGTTCGTCAGCATCGGGGTGATGTAGGTGATCGCGGCGAAGACCCCGCCGAAGCCGAGCACGGTCATCGCCATCGCGAGCAGCACCTGCACGTTGCGGAAGGCGGCCAGCTCGTGGCGGATCCGGACGCCTTCGGGGCGGGGCAGGTCGGGGACCAGGCGGACGATGCCGAGCAGGCCGAGGATGCCGAGGGCCGCGACGATCAGGAAGGTGACCCGCCAGCCGAGGTGCTGGCCGACGAGGGTGCCCAGCGGGACGCCGACCACGTTCGCCACGGTCAGGCCGGTGAACATCATGGCGATGGCTCCGGCCTTCTTGTCCGGGGCCACCAGGCCCGCGGCGACGACCGAGCCGATGCCGAAGAAGGCGCCGTGCGCGAGGGAGGCGACGACCCGTCCGGCGAGCATCACGCCGAAGGCGGGGGCCAGGGCGGAGAGCACGTTGCCGACGACGAACAGCCCCATGAGCAGCATCAGCATGCGCTTGCGGGGGACGCGGGTGCCGAGGACGGTCATCAGCGGGGCGCCGAGGACGACGCCGAGGGCGTAGCCGGTGACGAGGAAGCCCGCGGTGGGGATCGAGACGCCGTATCCGGCGGCGACCTCGGGGAGCAGGCCCATGATCACGAACTCGGTGGTGCCGATCCCGAAGGCCCCGATGGCGAGGGCGAGGAGGGCGAGAGGCATGACGGAGGTGCCCTTCAGGGTGCGAGGGGGTGCGGGGAAAGGGGTGGCGGGGGCTCGGGGCGGGCGACGGGAAGAGTCGGCCGCTGGCGCCGTTTACCTTCGTTCACATTAATTGCAGACGCGGGATATTTGCAAACGCCGACTATTGCAGGCGTGCCCTATCCTGGCGGTAGACAGTGATCAGTCCCCGAGGACGACGGAGGAGCCCATGACGGCCACGGACAGCGCCCTGACCGCCCTCGCGCAGGGCTGGTGCGCCCTCTCCCTCCTCCACGGCCGGATCGAGGCGCACATCGAGCGCGCGCTCCAGACGGGGCACGACCTGAGCGTGCGGGAGTTCTCCCTGCTGGACGTGCTCAGCCGCCAGCACGACGGCGTCGGCGGCCACCTGCGCATGCACCAGGTCGCCGACTCGGTGGTGCTCAGCCAGAGCGCGACGACCCGCCTCGTCACCCGGCTGGAGGACCGCGGGCTGCTGAGCCGCTTCCTCTGCGACACCGACCGCCGGGGCATCTACACCGACGTGAGCGAAGCGGGCCTGGCCCTGCTGGCCGCGGCCCGCCCCACCAACGACGCCGCCCTGCGCGAGGCCCTGGACGAGGCCGCCCGCGACCCGCAGCTCGCGCCCCTGGTCGCGGCGGTGGAGAACGCGCGGCCCGTAGGGGCCTGAACCCCGGGAACACATGACGACGCCGGCCCGGCTCCTTCGCGGAGCCGGGCCGGCGTCGTCCATCGTCGTACGTACCGCTCCCCCGGTCAGGCCGTCAGGGCCGCGAGTTCCGCATCGGCCCGCCCGGCGACCAGGGCGAGGACACGGCCGGCGGCGGCCAGGTCCTCCGGGGGTATCCCGCCCCAGACGCGGGCGGTGATCGGGGCGGTCTCCGCGCCGACGGCGGCGAGCAGCTCGCGCCCCGCGTCCGTGGGGAGGAGGTGCGCCCCGTCCGCGACGAGCAGCCCCCCGGCCAGCAGCCCGTCGAGCGTGCCGCGGACCTCGGCCGGGTCGGCCTTGAGCGCGCCCCGGACCTGGGCGACGAGTGCGTCCGGCGTCCGCGGCGCCTCGGCGGTGACGGCGGCACGCAGAGCGACCTGCCCCTGGAACGTGATGCCGTGCCGGGCCAGGACGTGCTCCAGGAGGCCGCGGGCGGCGTAGTGGGCCAGGCCGAGGGCGCGGGAGTCGGCGACGGGCGCGGCGGTCGCGGATGCGGTGGGTGCGGTGGTGGTCATGATGGTGTCCCCTGGGTGCTCTCGTCGTTCGGTCGGGATGGAGCGAGAGGTGCGTCGAGCAGGGCGGTCAGCTCGTCGGTGAACGCCTGCGTCCGGTGGGCGTCGAGGCCGCCGAGCGGCTCCAGCAGCTGCTGGAGCAGGTCCTGGACCACGGTGATGGCCTCACCCGTGACGGCCAGGCCCCGCTCGGTGAGCGCGAGCTGTACGGCGCGCGGGTCGCGGGGGTCGCGGGTGCGCTCGATCAGGCCGGCCGCCTCCAGGGCGCGCGCCAGCTTGGAGACGTAGAGCGCCTCCAGGCCGGTGTGGTCGGCGAGCCGGCGCTGACTGGGCCGCTCACCGGCGCGCTGCATGCCGTACAGCGACGCGACCAGCGAGTACTGCGCATGGGTGAGGCCCAGCGGAGCCACCGCGCGATCGACCGCGACGCGCCATTTGTTGGCGAGCCGCCATACCAGGAAGCCGGGCGTGGGGTCCGGCGAAGCCTTGCTCATGACAGATAGAGTACATAGCTATTATGTCCATGGCTACTGTATGTTCCGCCGACGGGGCGCGGCGTCCGTGGTTCGGTACGCACCTTGTCTCCCGCGGTGGCCGGCGGATTGGATCATCAAGGCCAGGACCGTACCGAAGGAAGCGAATGACACCCATGCTCGACGGCTGTGCACCCTGGCCCGAGGAGTTCGTCGACCGCTACTGGGCGGCCGGACACTGGCGTGGCAACACCCTGGACAACCTGCTGCGCGGCTGGGCCCTGCAGTACGGACCGCGGACCGCGCTCGTGCACGGCGGCACCCGCCTCACGTACGCGGCCCTGAACCGGCGCGCTGACCGCATGGCCTCCGGCATCCGGCTGCGCGGCATCCGGGCCGGACAGCGGGTCGTGGTCCAGCTGCCGAACGTCCCCGAGTTCGTCGTCACCGTGTTCGCGCTGATGCGTGCCGGAGTGGTCCCCGTGTTCTGCCCGCTCCCGCTCCGCACCCCCGAGGTGTCCCACCTCGTGCGGGTCACCCAGGCCGTCGGCTACGTCGGCCCCTCGACGTACGAGGGCTTCGACCACACGGCGATGGCCGCGGAGATCGCGGCCCAGGGGCCGTTCCTGCGGCGGGTGTTCACCTACGAGCCGCCCGGCACCGCCTCCCCGTACGGCGGCGGCCTCACGACCGACCCGTCGAACTGCCACTACAGCCCGCTGGACTCCATCGACGCCCCGCCCGAGCCCGCGCTCGCGCAGAGCGCCGACCGGGCGGCCTTCCTGCTGCTCTCGGGCACGGGCGGCGCCGAACCCGCGCTCGTCCCCCGCACCCACAACGACTACGCCTACCAGGCGCGGGCCGCCGCCGAGCTGATCTCGCTCACCGAGGACGACGTGTACCTCGCCGCGCTGCCCGCCGGGTCCGACTTCGCCTTCGGCGCCCCCGGCATCCTCGGCACCCTGTCCGTCGGCGGCACCGTCGTCCTCGCCGAGGAGGCGGGGCCCGCCGGGTGTCTCGCGGCCGTCGCACGGGAACGGGTCACCGTCACCTCGGTGACACCCGCCGACGCCGGGCGGTGGCTCGAGTCGCTTCCCGCGGCCGGGGCCGACCTGAGCAGCCTGCGCCTCGTGCAGATCGTGCGGACCGGCGACGACGCGCCCCTGCCCCGGGCTGCCGCCGAAGGGACGGGCGCCGCACTGGGCTGCCGCCTCCAGCAGGTCTTCGGCATGCCCGAGGGGCTGCTCACCCTCACCCGGCCCGCCGACCCGGACGAGACCGTGCTCACCACGCAGGGCCGCCCGCTCTCCCCCGACGACGAGATCCGCGTCGTCGACGCCGACGGCAAGGACGTGCGCGACGGGGAGCCCGGCGAACTCCATGCCCGCGGCCCCCACACCGTGCGCGCCTACTACCGGGCCCCCGAGGACACCGCGCGCTCCTTCACCGCCGACGGCTGGTTCCGCACCGGCCACCTGGTACGACGCACCCCGGACGGCGACCTGACGCCGGCCTAACTCCCGGGCGCGCTCCCGGACGGTGTCGGCGCGGCCCGGCCCGCGGGCGAGGTGGGCAGGGTCCCCGTGGACGGGCGGGACGAGGGCGTCGAGGTCGGCGGGGGCATCCCGGCCGCGGAGGCGCCCGGCGTCGGGGTGCCCGCACCGGCGGGCCGGGCCGGCGGCGCGGACGTCGAGGGCGACACCGTGGGCGGCTTCGCCGACGGGAAGGCGGACGGGCTCGCCGGAGACGGCGACGGCGTCGGTGTCGGCGTCGGTGTCGGCGAGGTCAGCTCGGGCGGCGCGGCGGGCGGTACGTGCCGGGGCTCCAGCTGATCCGGACCGAGCAGGAGGTACCCGGCCAGGGCGGCCGCGGCCAGCCCGGACAGCCCGGCGACGGCCCACGACGAGCGGCGCCGCCACAGCGCCCGCACGGTGAGCCGTCTCAGGTGCGGCCCCGGCGGAGCGGCCGGCCGCAGCACCCGGACGGTGACTTCGTCCGCGCGCGCGGAGAGGGCCTCGCGCAGCCGCCGCTCCACGGGGCGTTCGCCGCCCGGCGGCGTACCCGTAGAACCGCTCATACCCGTCCCTCCAGAATCCGTTCCAGCGCGTCCAGTCCGCGGCTGGCGTTCGACTTCACCGAGCCCCGGCTGATGCCGAGGGTCTCGGCGATCTCCGCCTCGCTGAGGTCCGCCCAGTACCGCAGCACCAGGACCTGGCGGCGGCGCGGGGTCAGTCTGCCGAGCGCGGCCAGCACCTCGCGCTGCGCCTCCCCCAGGACGACGGAGGCTTCCGCGGAGGGGATGTCCGCGGTGGCCTCCGGTATCCAGGCCCGTGCGGTGCGCCGGCGGCGGAGCACGGAACGGGAGGTGTTCACGACGGCGGTGCGCAGGTAGCCCAGCGCGTTGTCCACCTCCGTGATCCGCTCGCCGTGCCGCCGGTACAGGGCGGTGAAGGCGTCCTGTACGACGTCCTCGGCGGTGGCCAGGTCGTCGACGAGGAGCACCGCGAGACGGACCATGCCCAGCCGGTGCGCGTGGTAGAGCTCGCTGACGGTGGGCGGCGTCGACGGGGGCGGGGTCCCGTCCGGGACCTCGGAGGAAAGGCCGTACGTGTACGCGTACGGGGGCGCGCCGGGACCGGCGGGCGGGGCGGACCGCTCGCGGCGCGTGAGCCACCACCACAGGCCCCGCCACGCCCGGGAGGACCCGGGCATGAGGGGGCCGGCGGCTGGTACGAGGTCGAGCACGGGTGTCCTCAGTTGCTGGCGCGGCGCCGCACCGTGTACAGGGCTCCGGCCCCGACGGCGACGAGCCCGGCGGCTCCGGCGGCGAGTGCGACGGTGGTCGCGGAAGAGCCAGTATGCGCGAGCTCGGCGCCCTCCCCGGCGGGGGAGCCGGAGGGCGCCGGGGTGGCGGTGGCTCCGGCCGGGGTGGTCGGCAGCACGCTCGGCTTGCCGCCGGCCGGGGAGGCCGGGGCGGCGCTCGGCGAGGCGCCCGCCGGGGTGGACACCGAGGGGCTGGGCTTCGTACCGGCCGGGACGCTGGGCTTGGCGCTGGGCGATGCGCTGGGCGTGGTGCCCGCCGGCTGGGTCGGCACGGAGCTCGGCGCGGCGCTGGGCGACGAGCTGACCGCCGGCTGCGACGAGGCGGCGCCTCCCTGGGCGGCGAAGGCCGGGCCGCCGAGGGTGACGGCGGCCACCCCGGCGGCGGCAGCGACGACGGCCGCCCGGCGGGCGGACAGGGGAAGGCGCTTCAGGTTCTTCACAGTGGTTCTCCACGGTCGGGACGAGGGCGCACAACCACGCCCTTCACCCCCGCACGACGCGCGACCGCCCGATCGGTTGCCGCCGGTTCCGAAAAACTTTTCGCGCGCCCCGCCGCACCGCTCGCGGAGGTCCCCCGCCCGCCGCCGCCCGCCCGGGGTTCAGTCCCCCGCGGGCGGCGCCGCCGGAGGCCAGGGGACCTCCGCGAGGAGCGGCAGCAGGGTCTCCTCCTCGTGGTCGAGATGGGCCGTCAGTTCGTCCGTCATCCGTGCCAGCTCGGCGCGGAACCGCTCGGGTTCGGCGATGGCGACGTCGCCGAGCAGGGCCACCAGTTCGCCCTGGATCCGGGCGACGGTGCGGTGTTCCTCCCGCAGCCGCTCGAACGTGCCCGCCAGGTGCGGGTGGTGGACGGCGATCCCGGGGAAGAGGTGGGCGTCCTCGCTGGTGTGGTGGAACTCCAGCGACCGGCAGAAGGCCAGGCAGCGCTGGCGGATCTGGAGTCCGAGGCCGGGCGCGGGCGGCTCCCCCGGGCCCGCGTGGGAGGCGCGGGCGGCGAAGTGGGCCTCGGTCTCGGCGCTCACGTGGCGCAGCTGGGCCCGGAGCCAGGTGTGGACCTCCAGCAGTTTCCCGGCCAGGGTGGTGACCTCGCCGGGGGCCTGCCAGCCTTCGGGTTCCGCCGGTTCCAGGACGACGACCGGCAGCGGCCTGGCCGTCCGGTCCTGGTAGTCGCCGTAGCCGGGGGCCACGCGCAGCACCTCGGCGAAGAGTTCCTCGCGCCGGGTCCCTTCGGCGGGTACGGCGAGGGCCTCGAAGGTGTCGGCGCCGAGCTCCACCCGTACCTCGGGGTGGGCGAGGAGGTTGTGGTACCAGTCGGGGTGGCGGGCGGCTCCGAGGTTCGAGCCGACGACGAGCAGGGCGCTGCCGTGGCGGACGTAGCCGAGGGGTGTGGTGTGCGCGGTTGACGAGACCGCGCCGGTGGTGGTCAGCAGGAGCAGGTCCGAGCCCTCGAAGGGGCCGCCGACCTTGCCCTGGCGGGCGCGGAACTCCTCGATGACGGACTGGTTGAAGGACGTGGGCACAGGTTTTCTCTCTCCGGGGCGTGACGGGGCACGCCGTCCGCCTCCCGACGGGCCCTGGCGGCAAGGTGAGTTGCCGGGGCGCGGCGGAACGGGGGCGGGGCGCGGCGTGCGAGGAGGTGATGACGGGGCCCGGGCACGGCGAAGGTGCCTGGGGAGGTGACGCGGGGGCCGGATCGGCCTACGTCAACTGCGGGGCGCGGAGTACGAACTCATGGCGGTTCCCGGGGGTGAAGGGTGTTCCGCCCGACCGCCGGCCGGCCCACTGCTCTTTGGCCGGCGTCACGCGACACCGCTGCCCATTACACGCATCCGGGGCGCCGATGTCAACGCGGGGACTTCGGCGCGGCCCTCTCAACGCCGCCCGCCGCCCGTGCACTTCGCGAGCGCCCGGCCCAGCAGGGCGACGCCCTCCTCGATCTCGCCCGCCGGGCCCGCCGCGTACCCGAGGACCAGGCCCGGCGGGCCGGGCCGTACCCGGTGCCAGGACAGCGGGTGGGCCTTGACGCCGAGGGCCAGGGCCTCGGCCGCGAGGTCCGTGTCCGCGAAGGAGGCGCCGTCGAAGGTGACCATCAGATGCAGGCCCGCCGCCGCGCCGTGGACCCGGGCGCCGGGCAGTTCGGCGGCGACCGCCCGCAGCATGGCGTCCCGGCGGCGTCGGTGGCGGCGGCGTACGAAGCGCAGGTGGCGCTCCAGTTCGCCCGATTCCATCAGCCGGGCCAGCACGAGCTGTGCGAGGACCGGGTTGCCCAGGTCGGCGTAGCGCTTCGCCGCGACCACCTCGTCGCGCAGGCGCCCGGGGACGAGCAGCCAGCCCAGCCGGAGGGCGGGCGCGAGCAGTTTGGAGACGCTGCCGGCGTAGCAGACCCCCTCGGGTGCCAGCGCCCGCAGCGCGGGCACGGGCGCGCGGTCGTAGCGGTGCTCGGCGTCGTAGTCGTCCTCCACGACCAGTCCCCCGGCCGCCGCCCAGTCCAGCAGGTCCCGGCGGCGTTCCCCGTCGAGGACGACCCCGGTGGGGAACTGGTGCGCGGGGGTCATGAGCACCGCCTGCGCCCCGCTCGCCCGCAGCGCGGCCACGTCCAGCCCGGCCCCGTCCACGGGTACTCCTACGGTGTCCAGCCCGCCGTGCTCCAGCTGCTGGCGCGCCCCGAGCGAGCCGGGGTCCTCCACCGCCACCCGGCGCACGCCGTGCGCGGGCAGCACCTGCGCGAGCAGCCCGAGGGCCTGCGCGACCCCGGCGACCACGACGACCTCGCCGGGGTCCGCCCGGATGCCCCGGCTGCGGGCGAGCCAGCCGGCGACGGCCTCGCGCAGGGCGGGCGCGCCCTGCGGGTTGCCGTAGCCGAAGTCGGCCGGGGTGAGGGCGGCGAGGACCCGGCGCTCGGCCTGGAGCCAGGCCGTACGCGGGAAGGCGGTGAGGTCGGGGACCCCGGGCGAGAGGTCGATGCGGCAGGGCACCGCGCGCAGGGCGTCCACCAGGCCGCCGCGCTCCGCCTCGGGCGGGCGGCCGCCCGCCGGGGGCGGCGGGGGCGCGGCGACGACGACGGTGCCGCCGCGGCCGCGTCCGGCGACCTGGCCGGTCTCGGCGAGCCGCTGGTAGGCCTCGGTCACCAGGCCCCGGGAGACGCGCAGTTCGGCGGCGAGGACCCGGCCGGCGGGGAGTCTGCTCCCGACGGGCAGGGTGCCGTCCGCGATGGCGGCGCGCAGCCGGTCGGCGAGCCACTCGGTGCGGCCGCCGGGCGGGGCCTGGCGGATGTCGAGCTGAAGGAAGTCCGATCCGGCCTCGGAGGCCTTTATGGACCCCTGGTCGGCGGTGTCTTTGGACCTGCTCACGGGACCATTGTGCCTCCAGGCTGGACGTCATGAGCACCTCCACCGACTCCGCCGCCCCGGCCGACACAACCACAGCCACCACCTCCTTCCGCGATCTCGCCCCCGGCGTCATCGGCATGGCGCTGGTCGGCAGCAGCGTCACCGTCTCGCGTTCCCTGGTGGACGCCCCCCTGTTCGCCGCGCAGGCCGTCCGGTACGCGGCCGCGGCCCTGATCCTGGTCGCGCTCGCCCGGATCGCCCGGGTGCCGCTGTCGCGTCCGCGGGGCGGGGAGTGGCTGTGGCTGGCCGGGATCGCGGCCACCGGGCTGGTGCTGTTCAACGTGGCCGTCGTACGGGGTGTCGCGCACGCCGAACCGGCCGTGATCGCGGTCGCGGTGGCGTCCGTACCGGTCCTGCTGGGGGTCGTCGGCCCGCTGCTGGAGGGCCGGCGGCCGAGCCGGAGGGTGCTGCTGGCCGCGCCCGTGGTGGTCGCCGGGGCCGTGCTCGTCGAGGGGACGGGGCGCACCGATGCCGCCGGGGTGGGCTGGGCGGTGCTGGCACTGGCCTGCGAGGCGGGGTTCACGCTGCTCGCGGTGCCGGTGCTGGGGCGGCACGGCGCCTGGGGGGTGTCGGTGCACGCGGTGTGGATGGGGGCGGTGATGCTGGCGGGGCTGTCGTTGTTCACGGAGTCACCCTCGGCCGTGGGGGCGCTCAAGGCGGGCCAGTGGGCGGCGGTCGGCTACCTGGCGGTGCTGGTGACGGCGGTGGCCTTCCTGCTCTGGTACCGCACCGTGGCCGCCGTGGGCTCCGGCCGGGCCGGGCTGCTGACGGGGGTCGCCCCGCTCGCGGCGGCGGGCGCCGGGGCCGTGTCGGGGGGCGGGGCGCCGGGGGCGGCGGTGTGGGCGGGCCTGGCGGTGGTGATCGCCGGACTGGCCCTGGGCCTGCGCGGCGGGAGCGGGTCCGAGGACGGCGGGGGGAGCCCGCCCGCCTCCGCCCGCCCGGGAGCCGCTCAGGCGGGCCGGTGTGCGTAGCAGAAGAGGTGTTCCTCGGGGCCGGCGAGGGGGTCGGCGGGCCGGTAGGTCTGTGTGTGGTGGCGCAGCACCTCCAGGCCCGCTGCGGCCAGCCGCTCCAGGTGCTGTTCGGTGGAGAGGCTGCTGACGGTGACAGGGTGGCCCATCCACTCGATGTCCAGGCCCCGGATGTCGCCCGGCACGGTGGCCAGCAGGAGGTGTCCGCCGGGCGCGACCCAGGACGCCATCCGGTCGAGGGTCCGGGCGATCTCCGGCTGGTCCATGACCAGGAGGGGGAAGAAGGAGCAGACGGCGTCGTACCCGCCCGCCCGGGGCGTGTAGGTGCGGACGTCGGCCTGTTCGAAGCGCGCCCCCGGGACCCGGGCGCGGGCCGCCTCGACCATGGCCGCGGAGACGTCGATGCCGGTCACGTCGTGCCCGGCCCGTACGAGGGCGTCGGCGGTGGGCCGGCCGGTGCCGCTGCCGACGTCGAGCACGCGGGCCCGGGCGGGCAGCCGGGCCGTGAGCCAGTCGAGGGCCTCCAGCTGGGCGGGGACCTGACCGAACAGCTCCTCGTAGCGCTCGCCCAGCGCGTCGAACAGTTCCGCCGCGCTCTCGCGTCGCGTCATGGCGCCTCCTCGTCCCGGAAGTCCACCGTACCGGCAACTCACGGGCGGCAAGGGGCTGTTGCCGGTCCGGTGGTCAGCCCGAGGAGGGCACCAGGACCACGGCCGTGCCGTACGCGCACACCTCGGTCCCGACGTCGGCGGCGTCGGTCACGTCGAAGCGCATCATCAGCACCGCGTTGGCCCCGCGCGCCTTGGCCTGTTCGATGAGCCGCTCCATGGCCTGGTTGCGGGTCTGGACCAGGGTCTTGGTGAGGCCCTTCAGTTCGCCGCCGATCATGGACTTCAGGCCGGCGCCGATCTGGCTGCCGAGGTGCCGGGAGCGCACGGTGAGCCCGAAGACCTCCCCGATGACCTGCTCGACGCGGTAGCCGGGGACGTCGTTGGTCGTCACGACGAGGACGCCGGTCTGCTGGGCGCCGGGGCCGCCGCCGTAGTCTTCGATACCCATGCAGCCCACTGTGGCGCGCCCGGCGGCGCCCCGCATCCGCAGCGGCCGCCGGCCCCGCGGGAACCTTGGCCGGAACCCCTCCGAGTGATTGGCAGGCGCCCTGAGCACTCCCTAGCATGAGCCGATTCCCACCAGGAGGGCACATGGACTCAGGCCAGGACCCGCAGCCGCCTCTCATCGACATGCACACCCCGAGCGTGGCCCGTATGTACGACTGGCTGCTGGGCGGGGTGGAGAACTACGCCAGCGACCGCGACGCCTGCGCCAAGCTGCTGGAGATCGCGCCGAGCACCCAGTTACTGGCCCGCAACAACCGGGCCTTCCTCACCCGTGTCGTGCGCACCCTCGTCGAGGACTACGGCATCCGCCAGTTCCTCGACCACGGCTCCGGCCTCCCCACCCAGGACAACGTCCACGAGGTCGCGCAGCGCGCCGACCCGCGCTGCCGGGTCGCCTACGTGGACAACGACCCCATGGTCCTGGCCCACGCCCAGACCACCCTGCACGACAACTCCGGCACCCTGGTGATCTCCCAGGACATGCGCGAGACGGAGCGGATCCGGCGGGCCACGGACCGGTTCCTCGACTGGGAGCAGCCCATCGCCGCGCTCTTCGTGTCGGTCCTGCACTGCATCCCGGACACCGACGACGAGCGCTCCCCCGCCGAGGTGGTCCGCCGCACCGCCGCCCTGCTCCCGCCGGGCAGCTTCATGGTGATCTGCCAGCTCGTGAGCGACGACGCGGACGTGCGCGAACAGGTGACCCGCCTCATGGAGGTGACCACGCACGGCCATTGGGGCCGGGTGCGGGAGACCCACGAGGTGGAGCGGTACTTCGACGGCCTGGACATCCTCGAACCGCGGCTGGTGGACGTGGTCGACTGGCGGCCGGACGCGATGCCGCCCCCGCCCGAGCGCCGGCCGAAGGACTGGGTCGAGTGGGGCGGGGTCGGCCGGCTCCGGTAGCGGACGGGCCGCGGCCTAGCGGAAGGCTTCGAGTGCTTCCAGGATCATGGCCCGGCTGCGGTCCCTGGAGGCCGCGGCGACGCGCAGGTTGCTCAGCGCGTTGCGGTGGTCGTCCAGGGCGCGGGGGCGGGTCACGTAGTTCGCGCCGTTGATGTGCTCGACGTACGCGAGCTCGCCCGGTCCGCCGTCGCGGAAGGTGAGGTGGGTGATCGGGTAGGGCGGTGCGGCGACGTAGCCCGAGGTCATGTCGAGGATGCGGATGTTGACCTTGGCCCGGTCCCCCGCCTCCAGCAGGTACGTGAGCTGCTCCCGCATCACCCGCGCGTTGCCGCAGCGCCGCTTGAGGACGCCCTCGTCCAGCAGGGCGGTCAGGCGCGGGGCCTCGCCCTCCATGAGGCGCAGCCGGCGCTGGGTGCGCAGCTGGACGACGCGTTCGATCTCCGCGTCGGGGGCGCTGGGCATGACGGCCCTGACCATGTGCCAGGCGTACTCGGGGAGCTGGAGGATGCCGGGTATGACGAGGTTCTCGTAGACGCAGATCTCCTCGGCGTCGCCCTCCAGCTGGATCAGGCGGCGCAGGAAGCCGGGCGTGACGTCGCTGTACTGCTCGTACCACTCGCAGTCCTGGGCGAATTCCAGGAGCCGTTCGATCGTCCGGATCTCCTCCTGGTCCAGGCCGTAGTGCCGGATCAGGTCGTGGACGTCGCGGGCCTTGGGCGGGCTCTCGCCGCGCTCCAGGCGGCTGACCTTCGACACGGAGCTGCGGATCACGGCCGCGACCTCGCGCAGGGTGAGCCCGCGATCCTCCCGGTGCCCTCTGAGTGCCTGCCCCAGCACCCGGCCGGCCGCCGCCCGGCCCGGCTCCCTCCCCAGCGGCAGTACCGGTGCGAGGGAGGCGGGCGGCGGCTCGGAGAGCGGCTCGGGGAAAGCAGGCATGAGAACTCCAGAATGACGAAGACGGGTCCCGGTCATTCAGAATGGAGTGTCAGCTCCTGCCGTTCCAAGCTTTGGCCTACGATATGACCGTCATCCGGTCAGCTCGTCGAATTCCGATCGTTTCGCGCCGTCGAGGAAAGCCCCGATCTCCGCCGCCGTGAACACCAGCGCCGGCCCGTCCGGGAAGCGCGAGTTGCGCACCGCCACACCGCCGCCACCCAGAGCGGCTACTTCCACACAGTTGCCGTTGCCCACACTGGCACTGCTCTTCACCCAGGTCACGCCGGGAATCTCACTCGCCACGACGCCATTGTGTAACTGCATGACCGGACCCCTCCTCGTCGGACGCGCATGATCACGCAATCCCATATGGGATGGCACGACAAGCACTTATGAGAATGCTAGCCAGATGCGTGGTGCGCCGGAGTCCCCCGAAAGGGTTGGGCAGATCGGGCTAAAGGCCGGTGCGCCGTCCGCGCAGCGGCCGGAGGCCTCGTCATAGTCGTCCCTGGCAGCCGCCCGGTTGCCGCCCCGGCCCGTGCGCCTCACGGCCGGGCGGAAGTCTTCGTAGAGGAGCCGGCTCATGCTGAAGCCCACCAGGACCGTTCTCGCCCTGGCCGCCGGAAGTCTGCTGCTCGGCCTGGCCGGGACGGGCATCGCGGTCGCGGACGAGGGTCCCGTGGACGAGCCCGATTACGTGAACGTGGTCGACGACGACCCCGAGTACGAGGACGGCGTCGAGGACGGGACCGAGGACGGCACCGAGGACGGCACCGAGAGCGACGACCCCGTCGTGTACCCCAAGCCCCGGCACGCCCTCGGCAAGGTGATCTCGCGGGGCCCGCTGAAGGTCCGCAGCCGCCCCACCACCCACTCGTACGTCGTGGGCAAGGTGCACCCGCACGAGAAGGTGGCGATCCAGTGCAAGAAGCGCGGTGAGAGCGTCTCCGGCAACAGGATCTGGTACCGCCTGGACGAGCGCCGCAAGGACGGCATGAACGGCGCCCCCAAGGCCGCCGACCGCAAGGGGGGCTGGGTCTCCGCCCGTTACGTCAAGGACATCACCCCGGTGAAGTGGTGCCGCTGACCTGCCGCTGACCTCCGGGTCAGTCCGCCGGGCGGACGGTACGGGGCCCCGCGCACCCGGCGCCGTACGCCCGCACCCGCGCCCGCAGCTCCCGGTCCGCCGTGACCACGACGCACGGGCGCCCCTCGAGGGCCGCCACCAGCTCCACGATCCGGTCGTCACCGCTGCCGGGCGCCGGGTCCACCCGTACACCGGGCACGGACTCGACGCCCCGGGCGGCTCCCTCGACCACGAGGACGATCTCCTCGCCCGCCCCGCGCCGTGCGAGCCGGTCGCGCAGCCGCTCGGCGGCCCCGCGCCGGTCCCGCCACCAGCCGTCGGGGACGGAGCCGACGACGTTGGCCCCGTCCACGATGAGCAGGGGCGTCCGTTCGGTTCCCGACCCGGTCACGGCGCTCAGAAGTCCCCGTAGTTGACCTGCCAGGTGGGCAGGCCCATCCGGCGCCAGACCGCGACCACCCGGTCGCGGTCGTCGAGGGACACCCGCACCGCGTACCGGTCGCGCACGTGCGCGTCGAAGAGCTCGGCCTTCACGACGTCGTCGCGGCGCGTGTCCCCAGCGGCGCGCATCCACAGCTCGTCGTACGGGACTTCGTGCCGCCGCAGCCAGGACTCCGTCTGCGGCCGGTGCTCCTCGCTCCGGCCGGACAGCAGCACGACGACGTCCCCGTCGGCCCGCCGGAAGGCGTCCAGGGCGTGGCGTACCGGCTCGTTCAGCAGGTCGAGTTCGCAGCGCGAGAAGTCGTACGGGCCGCGGTCCCCGGTGAGCGCGAGCGTGCCGTCGATGTCGCACAGCACGGCGGCGGGCAGCTGCGGGTCGGCGACGTAGGGGCGTACCGGCGCCTCGTCGTTGAGCCATTCCGCGGTGAGCCGCCAGCCGCCCTTGGTGGCCTTGGCGTGCTTGTCGGCCAGTATCCGGATGATCTCCTCTCCGACCTGGCGCTCCCGGGCGGCGTCACGGCGCACGCACTCCTCGATGGGCACGCCGGTGAAGTCGTGCACGACGAAGGTCGCTCGTCCGGCGACCGCCGCCTTGAGCCGCTTGGGGATGTGCGAGGTCAGATGGGTGTTGTCGACGACCACGTCGAACCCGTCGTCGACGGCGGCGCGGACCGCGGCGTCCTGGATCGCCAGCACCGTCTGCTCGTGCCGGTAGGAGTGGCCGCGTCCGGGATCGGGCAGGTCGAGCATCTGGCGCAGCTCGTCGAGGTTGACCCGGCGCATGCGGCCGGCGGCCTCCGTCTGGAGGGCGCGCGCGGCCGTCGTCTTGCCCGAGGCCGGCAGTCCCGTCATGACGTGCACCACGGGACGTACCGGTGCCCCGGGCGGGGACGGGGCGAGCTCTTCGGACACGGGTCAGTTCTCCTCGTCGGTGGTGAAGGGGTCGGCCGTCTCCGGCCGGACGGCCCGCCAGGTGGTGAGCTCGGTCGAGCGGCCGTCCAGCCGCAGGAACATGGCCGGGCGGAGCTCCCGGTCGGGGATCTCCCGTACGGCCCGGGCGAAGGCGCCCCGGTCGGAGCTCAGGTGGGCGAGCGCCCGGAAGGCCTCGTCGACGGCCCGCTCGCGCGCGGCGGCCCGCTCCTCGAGGCCGGTGATCACCTCGCGCACCCAGTGGTCGAACTCGTCCGGCACCTGCTCCAGGAGGGCGTCCAGCGGCTTGCCGCCGGAGGCCTCGATGTCGGCGACGGTGCAGTTCAGGCCCTGGGCGAGCTGCTTGGCGGGCAGGCCGGCGAACCGCTGGACGCCGTGGCCGCGCCAGATGTCGCGTTCGGTGACCCCGGTGAGCACCTTGTGCAGGCGTACGTACTCGGCCAGTTTGGCCTTCGCGCGCACGCCGGAGGCGAAGCGCAGGACGAAGCCCTCCGCATCGGTGCCCGTGGCGCGGCCGCCCCCGGGCAGGGTGTTCGACTCGGTGAGCGCGACGAGCTCCGCGAGCGGCATCGCGGGCCAGACCCGGACGACGGAGCCGATCTCCCGCCAGTGCGCGGTGGCTTCGGCGAGGGGCACCTCGGCGCCGTCGTGGCCGAAGGCGGCGAGCAGGACGAGGTCGCGGCGGTCGCCGTAGTTCACGACGATACGGTTCTGCGGGAAGAGGATCTCGGCGAGGTAGGTCACGCCGGGAACCAGGCCCGCGGTGTCGCGCGCGTCGAGGCGCCGCTGCGCCCAGGTCGCCTGGGTGCTGGTGAAGGAGCCCTTGGACGCGACCCGCCAGCGGTCCGCGTAGTGGAAGACGACGGCGAGGCTGCCGTCGACCTTGTCGTACACCTCGAACGGTTCGTCGGGCAGGGCGGGCGCGTAGGGCCGGCCCGACTCGTGCTCGCCGACGTTGAAGAACTTGGGCAGGGGCAGCGCGACGACCGCGCCGGTGGTGTCGTCGGCGACGAGGCCGCGGCAGCGCGTGGTGACCTGGTTCCAGACCTGCTCGTACTGCGCGGTGCGCGTGTACGTGTAGATGGACAGCGGCAGTTCGGGGTGCGGCTTGCGGATCACGTGGCCGGCCTCGATGGCTGCCGCCAGTTCCTGCGGGGGCATCAGGTCGTGAAGAGTCAGGCGGTCCTGGCTCATGGGTTTCCTCCCGGTTCGAGATGGTTCATTCTCGCGTGCGGGAGGGGCGCCCCGGTAGTCGATTATGACTGGCCGCGGGCGCGGCCCAGGTGGTTGATGTCGCGCGGACGCAGGATGCGGGGAGCCGGTTCCGAGGCCGCGGCGGGGGCGGTCGCGGGGGGCGGGGAGGCGACCGCGATCATGGCCCGGCCGATGGCCTCGGTGGTGGTGACGAGGTTCGGCGCGATGCGGCGCAGGACGGGGAAGAGCGGGGCGGTGACGGCGTACGCGGTGCGGTAGAGCCGGGTTTTGGAGGGCATCCCGCTCACGGGCTGGACGATGCCGGGTCGGAACATGTAGGCGTTGAAGGGAAGTTGGAGGAGGTCGTTCTCGGTCTTCCCCTTGACCCTGGCCCACATGGAGCGGCCCCGCTCGGTGCTGTCGGTGCCCTCGCCGGAGACGTAGACGAAGGTCAGGGCGGGGTTCGCGGCGGCCAGGGGGCGGGCCACGGCCAGCGTCAGGTCGTAGGTGACGCGGCGGTAGGCCTCCTCCTTCATGCCGACGGAGGAGACGCCGAGGCAGAAGAAGCAGGCGTCGTAGCCGGGGAGCTCGGCGGTGAGCGCGGAGAGGTCGGCGGGGTCGGGCTGGACGAGTTCACGGAGTTTGGGGTGGCTGACTCCGAGCGGGGTGCGCCCGACCGCGAGGACGCTCTCGACCGCGTCGTCCCGCAGGCACTCGCGCAGGACTCCGCGCCCGATCATTCCGGTTCCGCCGTAGAGGATGACGTTCACGTGCGCAGCCTATGCGGTGCCCGGCGGGCGGGCCGACGTGGCGCGGGGTCAGTGCGAGACGCAGAGCTCGTTGCCCTCGGGGTCGGTGAGGGTGGTCCAGGCGGAGGGGCCCTGGCTGGCCTCGTGGAGGAAGGTGGCGCCCTTGGCGAGGAGCCGTTCGACCAGGGCCTTCGGGTCGTCCTCGCCGGTGCGGACGTCCAGGTGGAGGCGGTTCTTGACGGTCTTGGGCTCCTGGACGAACTGGAAGAGGATGCGCGGCGCGCGCTCCAGGCCCTCGGGGTGGCGGATCCCGGCCCCGGCTTTCCAGACGAGCGTGCCGCGGTGGGTGGTGGTGTCCTCCTCGCGCGCGTGGCCCGCCTCGATGAGCCCGCGGACGAACTTCTCGTCGATGGGTTCCACTTCCCAGCCGAGGGCGTCCGCCCACCAGTCGGCGAGGGCGTGCGGCGCAGGGGAGTCGAAGGTCACCTGGAACGTGTAGGCCATGGAGGAACCTTACTAGGCCGCCTCTACCGCGCGCCGTGGCGGCGGTCCAGGGCCCAGGCCGTGAAGGTGAGCAGCCAGGCGCCGACTGCGATCCACAGCAGGCCCTCCCCCAGCGGGCGCAGCCAGGGCACCGCGGTCGCGGGGGCGGCCGACAGGCAGGCGGTGGCCGTCATGCCGAGGGGGAAGACGGTGGACCAGCGGCGGACGTCGTAGCGCGGGCGGGGGCTGCGTACTTCGGCGGCGAGGAGGACGGCGTACCAGGCGAGGGAGACGGCGAGGGCGAGCAGGGTGGCGGTGCGCAGGGCGGTGTGCGCGGCGCCGGTCCACAGGGGTGAGGCGGTGAGTCCGGTGCCCGCGAGGGCGGTGATGGACAGGGCTCCGCCCGCGACCCAGTGGTCGCCCGCGCCGCTGACCACCTGGCGGAAGTCGAAGCTGCGCAGGGCGAACAGGTAGAGCAGGACGCCGAGGCAGAACCAGGCCAGCGCGGCCCGGGCGAGCGGGTCGAGGTGGTGGGCGTTGGCCAGGGCGGAGGCGAGGACGGCGAGTCCCTGGGTCGCGACGCACACGAGGAAGGCCGCGCCGGGCATGCGGCGCCGCCAGTGCCGTACGACGGTCCACAGGAGTCCGGGCCACAGGACGGCGGCGAGGGCCAGCAAGGCGGCGGCCGTGCGCGGCAGGCCGAGCTGGGCGAGCCGGGTGCCGATCACGGTGGTCGCGGCGACGGCGGTGAGGGCGGCCGGGGTGTCGGCCTCGGCGCGGAAGCGGCCCCGGTCGGCGAGGAGCCGGGCGGTGAAGTCGGCGGCCAGGACGAGCCACAGGGTGACGGCGACGGCCAGGGCGGCCAGCGAGAGCCAGGGGCGGCCGACGAGACCGAGTCCGGCGGAGAGGATGCCGGGGGCCATGACGGCGGCTCCCGCGGCGGGCGGGAGTGCGGCCCACCAGGTGCGGAAGGGTGCGCGGCTCATGCCGCTCAGGTTGGCACGGAAGAGACGTCCCGGGTCACATCACCCCGCGGGTGCGGAACTGGACGCTGATGCGGGGGCCGACGGCGCGGGCCGTCTTGGGGACGGCGTGTTCCATGCTGCGCTGGCAGGAGCCGCCCATCACGACGAGGTCGCCGTGGCCGAGCGGGACGCGCAGGAGGGTGGGGCCGCCGTCGCGGGGGCGCAGGACCAGGTCGCGGGGGTCCCCGACGGAGAGGATGGCGACCATGGTGTCCTCGGTGGCGGAGCGGCCGGTGCGGTCGCCGTGCCAGGCGACGCTGTCGCGGCCGTCGCGGTAGAGGCACAGTCCGGCGGTGGTGAAGGGCTCGCCGAGTTCGGCCGCGTAGTGCCGGCCGAGTGCTTCGCGGGCCTCGGTGAGCGCGGGGTGCGGGAGGGGTTCGCCCTCCCGGTAGTGGGCCAGCAGCCGGGGCACTTCCACGTCCCGGTCGTACATCCGGCGGCGTTCGGCGTACCAGGGCACCTCGGCGGCGAGGTGTTCGAACAGGGCGTCGGCGCCGGTCAGCCAGCCGGGCAGGTGGTCGACCCAGGCCCCGGCCCCGAGCTCGGTCCGCCGGACCGGTGAGAGCGGGCCGAGCCGGATCTCGTCGGTCTGGTCGAAGAGGGAGCCCTGGAGTGCGTGCATGCGTCCACCCTACTCCCGGATCCGAACACCTGCTCGATTTACTGTCCGGGGGAAGGACTGCGGGAGGGCTGGTCCGGGGGCCGCCCGGCGGGGATCATGGACGGACGCCGGGGCCCGCCGGCCGCGCGCCGCCGCACCGTGGCCGCGGCACCCGGGTCCGCCCCTTCCCTTCCAGGAGGTACGTGTGTCCGTCGCGTCGAGTTCTGCGTCCGGGAGCACCGAGGTCCCGCTGCTGCACGAGACGATCGGGGACAACCTCGACCGCACCGTCCGCAGGTTCCCCGACCGCGACGCCCTGGTCGACCGGGCCGCCGGGCGCAGGTGGACGTACGCGGAGCTGGGCGCCGATGTGGACGCCCTCGCCCTCGGGCTGCTGGACCTCGGGATCGTCCGGGGCGACCGGGTGGGGATCTGGGCCCCGAACCGCGCCGAGTGGACGCTCGTCCAGTACGCCACCGCGAAGATGGGGGCGATCCTCGTCACCGTCAACCCGGCGTACCGCACGCACGAGCTGGAGTACGTGCTGAAGCAGTCGGGGATCCGGCTGCTGGTGGCGGCCGAGCGCTTCAAGACCTCCGACTACGCGGCGATGATCGAGGAGGTCCGGCCGCACTGCGCGGAGCTGGAGTTCACCGCCCTGCTGGACGGTCCGCTGTGGAACTCGCTGCTGGAGCGGGGCCGCCAGGGCGATCCGGCGGAACTGGCCCGCGCGCGGGCGGCCCTGCGCCCCGAGGACCCGATCAACATCCAGTACACCTCGGGGACGACCGGCTTCCCCAAAGGGGCGACCCTCTCGCACCACAACATCCTCAACAACGGTTTCTTCGTCGGGGAGTTGTGCGGCTACACCGAGCTGGACCGGGTGTGCGTCCCGGTGCCCTTCTACCACTGCTTCGGCATGGTCATGGGGAACCTGGCCTGTACGAGCCACGGCGCGGCCATGGTGATCCCGGCACCCGCCTTCGACCCGGCGGCCACCCTGGCGGCGGTCGAGGCGGAGGCCTGCACCTCCCTGTACGGGGTCCCGACGATGTTCATCGCGGAACTGGCCGCGCCCGGCTTCGAGGCGTACGACCTGTCCAGCCTGCGGACCGGGATCATGGCGGGCTCGCCCTGTCCGGTGGAGGTGATGACCGAGGTCATCGAGCGGATGGGGATGACCGAGGTGTCGATCTGCTATGGGATGACCGAGACCTCGCCGGTGTCCACGCAGACCCGCGCCGACGACCCGGTCGAGCGGCGGGTCTCCACCGTGGGCCGGGTCGGGCCGCACCTGGAGGTCAAGGTCGTCGACCCGCGGGACGGCCGGACGGTCCCCCGCGGCACCCCGGGCGAGCTGTGCACCCGGGGCTACTCGGTGATGCTCGGCTACTGGGGCGAGCCGGAGAAGACCGCCGAAGCCGTGGACCCGGAGGGCTGGATGCACACCGGCGACCTGGCGGTCATGGACGAGGACGGCTACCTCGCCATCACCGGCCGGATCAAGGACATGGTGATCCGGGGCGGCGAGAACCTCTACCCGCGCGAGATCGAGGAGTTCCTCCACGCCCACCCCGACGTCCTGGACGTACAGGTCATCGGGGTGCCCGACCCGAAGTACGGGGAGGAGCTGATGGCGTGGGTGCGGATGCGGGACGGGGCCGAGCCGCTCACCGCGGAGGCCGTCCGCGCGTACTGCGCGGGCCGGCTCGCCCACTTCAAGATCCCGCGCTACGTCCACGTCGTGGACGAGCTCCCCATGACCGTCACCGGCAAGATCCGCAAGATCGAGATGCGGGCGATGGCGGAGGCCCTGCTGGACCGGCCGTAGGGCGGCGTCGGGGCGAAGGAGAACGCCTCCCGAGGGCGTCGGCGTCAGGGGGCGCGGCGGATGCGGGCGAGGAGCAGGACCGTGTCGTCGGTCGGCGGGTCGGGGAGCAGGCCGGCCAGGATGCGGTCCGCTGCCTCCTCCAACGGGCCCGACGCCTGGGCGAGTTGGCGGCGCAGGGCGTCGAGTCCGGCGTCGATGTCCTGGCCCCGGGTCTCGATGAGGCCGTCGGTGTACAGGGCCAGGACGGCGCCCTCCGGGAGTTCGGTCTCGGTCGAGCGGAAGGGGACACCGCCGACCCCGAGGGGGACGCCCAGGACCTCGCCGAGGGTGTCGACGGTGCCGTCGGGGCGGCGGACCAGGGGCGGGGGGTGGCCGGCGTTCGCGATGCGGGCGCGGCCGGTGCGGGGGTCGTAGAGCAGGCAGAGGCAGGTGGCCAGTTCGATCCCGGACTCCTGGGCGCAGGCGTCGAGTTCGGTGAGCAGGGCCACGGGGTCCAGGGTGTGGCGGGCGACCGCCTTCGCGGTGATGCGCAGCCGGCCCATCGAGGCGGCGGCCGGGACGCCGTGGCCCATCACGTCCCCGACGAGGAGGGCGACCCGCCCGGTGGGCAGGTCGATGACGTCGTACCAGTCGCCGCCGACCTCGGTGGCGCGGCTGCCGGGGAGGTAGCGGTGGGCGACGCTCACGTACGGGCCGGTCGTCAGCGCGCTGGGCAGCAGGGCGCGCTGCAGGGTGAGGGCGATGTCCTGGACGCGGCTGTAGAGGCGGGCGTTGTCCAGGCAGAGGGCGGCGCGGGAGGCGAGTTCACCGGCGAGGCTGAGGTCCTGCCCGGCGAAGGCGGGGCGGGCGGCGGAGCGGCCGAACATGGCGATGCCCTGGATGGTGCCGCGGGCGACGAGCGGGGCCATGAGGATGTCGGCGACGCCGCTGTCGAGGAGCAGCCGGGCGCGGTCGCGGTGGACGACGGTCCGGCTGGTGAACTCCTCGTTCACGGGGACGCACAGCGGGCGGCCGGTGCTCAGCATGCGGTGGATGCTGGAGCCCGGCGGGTACGTCACCCGGTCCAGGCCGCCGACGAGTTCGGGGGCGGGAGGCGGGAGGGTCGTACGGGCCGCGATCCGGTTGGTGACCAGGGGCAGTTCGGGGTCGAAGGCCTCGGCGGGGTTCATCCACTCCACCAGCTCCACGACGGCGCCGTCGCAGAAGTCCGGGACGGCGGCGTCGATCAGTTCGCGGGCGGTGGTGCCCACGTCGAGGGTGGTGCCGATCCGGGCGGCGGCCCGGTCCAGCAGGGCCAGGCGCTGGCGGGCCTCCGTCGCCTCCAGCAGGGCCTGTTCCCGGTCGGTGACGTCGACCATCAGGCCGCCCAGCCCGGGGCGGGTGTCGCCGGCCCCGCTCAGCGGGAAGAGGCTCACCGACCGCACCTGGTCCCGGTCGGGGCGGCCGGGGGTGCGCAGCCCCACGAGGACGCTCACCAGCGGGGCTCCCCCGTCGGCGACCGCGCGCAGCATGCGCTGGAACTCGCCGCCGTCGGAGGTGAGCATGACCTCGGCCGTGCGGCGTCCGAGGTGCTCGCGCAGGGGGACGCCGTCCATGTCGGCCAGGGCCTGGTTGAGGTGGACGTAGCGCAGCTCCTCGTCGAGCATGACCAGGCCGATGGGGCAGGTCTCGAAGAGGGCGTCGAGGAAGGCGAGGTTCGTCTTGACCCGGTCGAGTTCGTCGCCCCTGCTGGCCAGGCCCATGACCACCGGTCCGCCGCTGCTCCCGGCCACCGGGAAGACCCGGAAGCCGCAGTCGAAGACGGTGCCGTCGCGGTGCAGGGCGGGCACCCGGACCCGCCAGTAGCCGAGGGTGCGGGCCTGCTCGGTCAGCCGCGCCGCCGTGTCCGGCGCGTCCGGGGGGAAGAGGTGCGCGGCGGGGCGGGAGAGGGCGGCTTCGGCCGGGTGTCCGAAGAGGTGCTGGGCGCCCGGGCCCCAGTAGCAGACCCGGTCGGCGTCGTCGATGCCGAACACGGCGACGGCCACGTGCTCCAGCAGGGACCCCGGCTCGGACCGGATCGGACCCGGAGCCTGCGCTTCCCCCGGCCGCTCCGATGGCACCACACGCCTCCTCCGCCCGGGGCGCACCGCGTGGCCGCGTGGCCCGTCCGCCCGGGCGGGACGGCGGGCTCCCTCTCATTGTGCGCGTCATCGGCGGGGCGGACATCACGGCGGCCCTGGGGCCGCGGCGCTGCCGAGGGCTCCGTCGGGGCCGGCGACGACCCGGCGGGGGTCGAGGACGATCTGCTGGGGGTGTCCAGCAGTCCGCGGTCTCGATCGCGAGTTCGCTCCCGCAGCCCGTGCAGCGGAGGTTGGCGCCGCCCCCTCCGTCCGGGCCGCAGCAACCGCCGCGGCGGCCCAGATCGTCGATCGGGGCCATGCCGCGGGCGTCCCCGGGGCCGAGGAGCACGCTGCCGCGCGGGCCGGCCTTCGTGCGGAACGGCTGCCCGGCGGGGGTGGGTCCGTAGGAGAAGGCGGAGGGCTCGGGGTCGTAGGCGAAGGAGCCGGGGGCGACGCGCGGCGGGCACTCGCCCTCCGCCTCGTACGGCAGGGGTCCGTCGCGCTCCGGCATCGGTGCTTCTTCGACGTCGGCGGACACCGGGGTGCCGCAGCGGGCGCACTGGAAGACGGTCATGCCCCATCTTCTCCGGCCCGCTGCCCCCGGACCGGTGTTTCTCAGCGGCGGTCGAGCGTCACGTTCGCGGTGATGGTGCCGTCGGTGCCGGAGACGGTGACCGCGTGGCGGACGCCGTCGGAGCCGAGGACGACGGCCAGCCAGGCGCTGCCGCCGCCCTCCTGGGCGACCGCGCGCAGGCCCTCGACCTTGCCGCCCGGTACGGCCGCGGCGGCCTTGTCGGCGGCCTGCCCGATGGCCAGCGACGGCAGCGGCGCCGGGGCCTTGCGGGCGGCGGCTCCGGGGCCGGCCGCCTTCGGGCCGCCCTTGCGCGCCTCGTGGCGCTCGCCCTGGCCGACGGGGCCGCGCCCGGGCCCGTCCTCGAACTTGCGCTCGAGCTTGCGCTCGAAGTTGCCGTCGCCCTTGTGGCCCGGCCCGGGCACGGCGGCGCGGATGCCCCGCTCCCTGGGCCCGTGGTGGTGCTCGGCGACGGCGGCGACCGCCACCCCGCCGCCCACGATCACGGCGGCCGCGCCCACCGCCGCCCAGCGGGCGCCCCGGCTCCGGGGAACCAGGCGGACCAGGCCCGTACGCTTGCGCGCACCGGACTCCGGGGCGGTCTCGGGCTGCTCGGACGACGGGATGGACTCAGACATACGGGTGCTCCTCTGGCGCAACCGGGCACCGCACCCGGTTCGCCCCCGAGCATGCCGAGGCGATGCTGAAGCCCACCTGAAGCCACCTGAAGACCCCTTCAGCCGGCCGCGGACCGGGCCTGAGACCCTGGGCGGCATGCGCGTACTGGTGGTGGAGGACGAACGGCGGCTCGCCGTGGCCCTGCAGCGGGGTCTTCGGTCGGAGGGGTTCACGGTGGACGTGGCCCACGACGGGCCGCAGGGGCTGTGGATGGCCACCGAGCACGACTACGACCTGATCGTGCTGGACATCATGCTGCCCGGCCTCAACGGCTACCGGATCTGCGCCCGGCTGCGCGCCGCCGGCAACGAGGCGGGGATCCTGATGCTCACCGCGAAGGACGGGGAGTACGACGAGGCCGAGGCCCTGGACACCGGTGCGGACGACTTCCTGTCCAAGCCCTTCTCCTACCTCGTGCTGGTCGCCCGGCTCCGCGCACTGGGGCGGCGTACGGGCCGGCGCGGCCCGCAGGTGATGGAGCTCGGCGACCTGCGGATCGACCCGGCGAAGCACGCCTGCTCCCGGGGCGCGACGGAGATACGGCTGACCGCGCGGGAGTTCGCGGTCCTGGAGTACCTGGCCCGGCGGCCCGGCGAGGTGGTGCCCAAGCGGGAGATCCTGGAGCAGGTGTGGGACAGTGCCTTCGCCGGGGACCCCAACGTGGTCGAGGTGCACGTGAGCGCGGTCCGCCGGAAGATCGACGCGCCGTTCGGGCGGGCCGCCCTGGAGACGGTGCGCGGCGTCGGGTACCGGCTGGCGGCCGACGGTGGCTGAGCGCACACTCCCCGGGCAGGACCGGACCCGCGGGCGGATCGCGGGCAGGCTCCCGCGGCGGCTGCGGCGGCTCCCGCTGTGGCCGCCGGTGCGCCGGCTGTGGCCCACCACCGTCCGCGCCCGCGCCACCGTCGGCGCTTGCGTGGTGGTGGCGGCCGCCCTGGCGCTGGCCTCGTTCGCCCTGCTCCAGCTGCTGGAGGCCAACCTGCTGCGCAACGCCGAGCGCGACGCCGAGCAGCAGGCCGCGACCGTGGCGCAGCTGGCGGCCGCCGGTCAGCTCGACCGGATGCGGGCGCCGCTGCACGGGGCCGATTTCGTCCAGGTGGTGAACGCGCGCGGCCGGGTGCTGCGCTCCACCCCGAACCTGGCCGGGGTGCCCTCGATCGCCCCGGTGAGTCCGCCGCGCCCCGGGAAGGTGTTCCACACCTGGCGGGTCCGCCCGCTCGGCGGGGAGCACCGGCAGCGGGTGGTCCAGGTGACCACGGACACCCCGCAGGGCATCGTCACCGTCCTGGTGGGGACCTCGCTGCGCGACGTGGACGCCGCCGACGACACCACCACCGCCGCGCTCGCGGTCGGGGGGCCGCTGCTGCTGGCCACCGTCGGCCTCGTCACGTGGCGGGTGACCGGCCGGGCGCTGGGGCCCGTCGAGGCGATCCGCGCCGAGGTCGCCGAGATCACCGACCGGGACCTGCACCGCCGGGTCCCGGTGCCGCCGACCCGCGACGAGGTCGCCCGGCTGGCCCGGACCATGAACACCACCCTCGACCGGCTGGAGTCCTCCGGGATCCGGCACCGCCAGTTCATCGCCGACGCCTCCCACGAACTGCGCAGTCCCCTCACCGTGCTGCGGACCCAGCTGGAGGTGGCGCTCGCCGTCCGGGACCCGGAGCTGTGGCCCGAGCTGATCGGCGGGGCGATGGAGGACGTCGAACGGCTCCAGCGGCTCTGCTCCGACCTGCTGCTGCTCGCCCGGATCGACGCCGCCCAGCCGGTGGCGGCGGTCCGGCTGGACCTGGGGGCGGTGGTGCGCGACGTGGTGGAGGCGCGCCTGGGCGACCGGGTTCCCGTACGGCTGCGGCTGGCGGAGGGCGTGGAGGTGGCGGGCAGCGAACTGTGGCTGGCCCGGGTGGTCACCAACCTGCTGGACAACGCGCAGCGTTTCGCCGGCCGGCGGGTGGAGGTCGTGCTGCGCACGACCGGCGCGGCGGGGGCGCGGACCGCCGTGCTGGAGGTGACCGACGACGGGCGGGGGGTGCCGCCGGGCGACCGGGAGCGGATCTTCGAACGTTTCACCCGGCTCGACGACTCCCGCAGCCGCGATCACGGCGGCGCCGGGCTGGGCCTGGCCATCGCCCGCGACCTGACGGCCCACCACGGCGGCACCCTCACCGCCGAGGAGGCCCCGGCCGGGGCCCGTCTGGTGGTGAGGCTGCCGGTCCGGTCGGGAGCTTAGGGGCAGCTCAGGCGGGTGTCGCCCGGGTCGGTGGTGCAGGTGTCGGTGCCCATCCCGCCGTTGGCGGTGTCGTTGCCGCTGACGCCGTCGGTGGTGGTCAGGCGGTCGTTGCCGTAGGAGCCGGTGAGGATGTCGTTGCCGGCCTGTCCGTTGAGGGTGTCGTCGCCGAAGCCGCCGTCGACGTTGTCGTTGCCGGGGCCCGCGTGGACGGTGTCGTTGCCGTAGCTCGCGCGGACGGTGTCGTTGCCGCTGAGGGCGCAGATCACGTCGTTGAAGTAGCCCCCGTTCAGGGTGTCCGCGCCGCTGGTGCCGATGATCGTGCAGCCGCGCGCGTTGTTGACGGTGGTGGTCCAGGTCGCGGTGTTGTTGGCGGTGGCCGGGTCCGTCTGGGTGGCGGCGGCCGTGGCCCGGTCGGTCAGGGTGCCCGTGGCCCGGGGTTCGGCGACGAGCGTCACCGTGGTCTGGGCGCCGGGTGCGAGGGAGCCCAGGGCGCAGTTGGCGCTGGTGGCGGTGAGGGTGCAGGTGCCCTGGGCGGGCGTGGCGGACAGGAGGGAGGAGGCGGGCCCGGTCAGGGTGTCGGTGAGGGTGACCCCGGTGGCCGCCGTCGTGGTGCTCGTGTTCTTCACCGTCACGGTGTAGGTGGCCTGGTCGCCGATGCTGACGGTGGTGGTTCCGGTCTTGGTGACCGACAGGTCCACGGTGGTCGGCGGCGGCGGTTCGATGCCCCCGCCGCCCAGGTAGCGGGCCACGGCGCGGTCGGCGCTGAAGCTGATGGCCTCGCCGGCGAGGCCGGCGGCGAGGATCTTGCCGTCCGTCTGCAGGGCCACGGACGTGGCCTGGTCGTCGACGCCGCCGAAGTCGGTGGTCAGGCGGCCGTCGCCGTCGAAGCCGAGGTCCGGGCTGCCGTTGGTGTTGTACCGCGCCAGCGCGAAGTCGGTCGCGTAGGAGCCGGCCGCGACGATCCTGCCGTCGGACTGCAGCGCCACGTCCGCCGCGCCGCCGTTCTCGGGCCCGAAGTTGGTGGTCACCCGGCCGTCGCCGTCGAAGGTCGGGTCGAAGGCGCCGTTGGCGGTGAAACGGGCCAGTGCGAACTGGTTGCCCGCGACGCCCGCGGCGACGATCCTGCCGTCGGGCTGCAGGGCCACGCCCCGGGCGTAGTTTCCGAAGCCGGTGGTCACCTTGCCGTCACCGTCGAAGGTCGCGTCAAGGCTGCCGTCGGTGTTGTAACGGGCCAGCGCGAAGCCGGAGGAGGTGCCGGCCGCGACGATCCTGCCGTCGGACTGCAGCGCCAGGTCGTTGACCCCGCAGCAGCCGGCGCTCCCGAAGTCGGTGATCACGAACCCGTCGCCGTCGAAGCTCGGGTCCAGGGCTCCGGTGGAGGTGAGGCGTGCCACCGTCCAGCGTCCGAAGCTGCTCCCGCCGAGGACGAGCGCGCCGTTCGGCTGCACCACGACAGCCAGGGCGGTCTCGATCGCGTCGACGTCGATGTCCGTGAGCGCCTTGCCGCCGTCGCCGTAGCTGGTGTCCAGGGTGCCGTCGGTGTTGTAGCGGGCCGACGCCCACGTGCCGTAGCCGCCCCAGTTGGTGGAACCCCCGACCGCGACGATCTTGCCGTCGGGCTGCAGGGTCAGGGCCCGTGCCTCGTCGTTGTTGATGTCGAAGTCGGTGTTGACGATTCCGTCGCCGCCGAAGGTCGTGTCCAGGCTGCCGTCGGTGTTGTAGCGCACCAGGACGAAGTCGCCCGAGGTCTCGTCGAAGTAGCCGTCGCCGACCGTGACGATCTTTCCGTCCGGCTGCACGACCATGCCCGCGATGTTCTCGAAGCCGGTCACGTTCGTGACGACCTTGCCGTCACCGCTGAACGCGGGGTCCAGGTCGCCGGGGGCGGCCGTCGCCACTCCGGGCAGGCCCAGGACGAGCGCCAGCCCGGCGGCGGTCACGGCGCCGGTGCGCCAGGCCCGGCGCCGTGGGGAAGAGAGGGGCATGGGGCGATCACTCCATCTGTCGGTCCGCTTCCTGGGCGCCCCCACCTTTCTGGTACGCGGGCACCGGCCGCGTCACGGCCGCGCCGGTCTGCGCCCCACTGGACCCCTGCGTTTAACCCCTGAGGGGGACCGGGGCCCTGGCCCTCAGGCGCCTATGTCGCGGCTGCGGAGGTCCTCCAGGGTTTCGCGGCGGACGAGGAGGCGGGCCGTGCCCTCGTGGACGGCGACGACCGGCGGGCGGCCCACGAGGTTGTAGCCGGAGGCCATGGACAGCTGGTAGGCGCCCGCGACGGGGACGGCGAGCAGGTCGCCGGGCCTGATGTCGCCGGGCAGCGGTACGTCGGCGGCGAGGATGTCGCCCGCCTCGCAGTGCCGCCCGACGACCGTGGTCGTACGGGGCGGGGCGCCGGGGGTGCGGCCGACGAGGCGGGGTGCGTAGCGGACCCCGTAGAGCGCGGGGCGCGGGTTGTCGCTCATGCCGCCGTCGACGGCCACGAACACCCGGTCGCCCGTCTGCTTGACGGCCAGGACCCGGTAGACGGCCACGCCGGCCGGTCCGGCGACGGCCCGGCCGGGTTCGACGAGGAGCCGGGGCTCGGGCAGCCGGGCGGCGGCGCAGCTGCGGGACAGTTCGGTCCGTACCGCGCGGGCGAGGGCGGGGAGGTCGAGGGCCGGTTCCCCCGGGCGGTAGGCGATGCCGTGGCCGCCGCCGAGGTCGAGCTCGGGGAGGGTGTGGCCGTGGGTGTCGCGGATGCGGGCCATGAGGCCCACCATGCGGCGTACGGCGGCCGTGTAGGGGGCGGTGTCGGTGATCTGGGAGCCGATGTGGCAGTGCAGGCCGGTGAGTTCGAGCTGCGGCTGGCGCAGGACGCGGGTGACGGCGTGCTGCGCGGAGCCGTCCTGGAGGGACAGGCCGAACTTCTGGTCGTCGGTGCCGGTGCGGATCTTCTCGTGTCCTCCGGCCGACACGCCGGGCACCACGCGCACCATCACCTGCTGCCGTCCCGAGGGGCCGACGGCGGCGGCGATCCGGGCGATCTCGGACGGGCTGTCGATGACGATGCGGCCGACGCCGAGCCGCAGGGCCGTAGCGAGGTCGCGCGGGGACTTGGCGTTGCCGTGCAGGACGGTCCGCTCGGGCGGGAAGCCGGCGGTGACGGCGAGTTCGAGCTCGCCGGCCGAGCAGACGTCGAGGCCGAGGCCCTCCTCGTCGATCCAGCGCACCATGGCGCGGGAGAGGAAGGCCTTGGCGGCGTACAGCACTTCGGCGTCGGGGAAGGCCTGCCGGTAGGCGCGGCAGCGGGCGCGCACCTCGGCCTCGTCCAGGACGTAGGCCGGGGTGTCGAAGCGCTCGGCGATCTCCGTGAGCGGTACGCCGCCCACGGCCAGGCCGCCGTGCGGGAGGCGGGCGGTGGAGGCGGGCCAGACGCGCAGGTCGTCCCCGTCGGCGGCGGCCTCCGGGGCGGTGGCGGTGGTGAGGGTCATGGCCGTCTCCCCTCAGGCGGTCCGTACGGCGGGCTCGGGCGCCGGCACCGGGGTGACGGCGGGGGCCGACAGCGCCGGGTCGACGGTGAGCAGCCGTACGCCGAGCGGCGCGGCCAGGGCGCGCAGCGCGGTCTCGGAGAGCCGGATCCAGGGCTGTGCGGCGCCCAGGGTGGCCGTCAGGGGTTCCGTGCCGGTGAAGCCGACGGCGGTCCGCTCGCCGAGGGGTGTGCGGAACAGCCGGATCGCGGTGACCGGTCCTCCCGGCCGGACGGGCACGTACAGGAGTCCGGCCGGGACCGGTTCCTCGGGTTCGGGGTCGTCGGCGTACTGGAACAGGCACATGGGGGTCCTCCTGGACGCGGGCCGCGGCCGGAGGGCCCGGCCGGGGCTGGGCCGTCTCCCCCGGATCCTGCCTGACCCGGAAGAGACGGCCTGGGTCGAAGCTATGCCCGGTGCGGGGCCGTGCGCGCCGTCCCCTGACGGGACCTTGACGGCCGGGCCGCCGGTCCGTACGGATCGCTGACGGAAGGTCCACCCGGACGGGTGGCCGGAGCCCTGCCCGCGTGTTGATCGGGTCGTACGACTCGTATGCGCGGCCGGGGCGGGGGTGTTGTCCCCCCGCCCCGGCCGGCGGGGGTGTCAGCCGTCGGTCGGCGTGACCTCGGCGCGTACCCGCCGGGCCGCCGCCACCAGGTTCTCCAGGGAGGCGCGGGTTTCGGGCCAGCCGCGGGTCTTCAGGCCGCAGTCCGGGTTCACCCAGAGCCGTTCGGCCCCGATCGCCGCGAGTCCCTCGCGGAGCAGGGCGGCCGCCCCGTCGACGGAGGGCACGCGCGGGGAGTGGATGTCCCACACGCCCGGTCCGGCTTCGCGCGGGTAGCCGTGCGCGGCGAGTTCGCGTGCGACCTGCATGTGGGAGCGGGCCGCCTCCAGGCTGATGACGTCGGCGTCGAGGTCGTCGATGGCCTGGACGATGTCCCCGAACTCCGCGTAGCACATGTGGGTGTGGATCTGGGTGTCCGGACGGACCCCGCCGGTGGTGAGGCGGAAGGACTCGGTGGCCCAGGCCAGGTAGTCGGCGTGTCCGGCGGCGCGCAGCGGCAGGGTCTCGCGCAGTGCCGGTTCGTCGACCTGGATGACCGGGGTACCCGCCGCTTCGAGGTCGTGGACCTCGTCGCGCAGGGCGAGTCCGACCTGCCGGGCGGTCTCGGCGAGGGGCTGGTCGTCGCGTACGAAGGACCAGGCGAGCATGGTGACGGGGCCGGTCAGCATGCCCTTGACCGGCTTGGAGGTCTGCGCCTGGGCGTACGCCGTCCAGCGGACGGTCATCGGTTCGGGGCGGGAGATGTCCCCGGCCAGGACCGGCGGGCGAACGTAGCGGGTGCCGTAGGACTGGACCCAGCCGTGCTGGGTGGCGAGGTAGCCCGTCAGCTGTTCGGCGAAGTACTGGACCATGTCGTTGCGTTCGGGTTCGCCGTGCACGAGGACGTCGACGCCGGTCTTCTCCTGGAAGGCGAGCACCTCGCGGATCTCGGCCTCGATGCGCTCCTCGTACCCGGCGGTGTCGATGCGGCCGGCCCGCAGGTCGGCGCGGGCCACGCGCAGCTCGTCGGTCTGCGGGAAGGACCCGATGGTGGTGGTGGGCAGGGGCGGCAGCCCCAGGCGGGTCCGCTGGGCGGCGGCGCGGGCGGGGTGGGGCAGGGAGCGGCGGGCGTCGGCGTCGGTGATCGCGGCGGTGCGGGCGCGGACGGCCGGGTCGTGGGTGAGCGGGGACGCGGCGCGGGACGCCAGGTCGGCGCGGTTGGCGGCGAGTTCGGCGGCGATCGTGTCGGTCCCGCGGGCGAGTCCGCGGGCCAGGGTGGTGATCTCGGTGGTCTTCTGGCGGGCGAAGGCGAGCCAGCGCCGGATCTGCGGGTCGATGTCTCGCTCGGCGTCGGCGTCCAGGGGGACGTGCAGCAGCGAGCAGGACGCGGCGACGTCGACGCGGTCGGCGAGGCCGAGCAGGGTGGCGAGGGTGGTCAGTGACTTCTGGTGGTCGTTGATCCAGATGTTGCGGCCGTCGACCACGCCGGCGACCAGGCGCTTGCCGGGGAGGCCGCCGACGGCCGCGAGGTCGGCGAGGTTCGCGGCGGCGGGCCCGGTGAAGTCCAGGGCGAGTCCCTCGACGGGGGCCTTGGCGAGGACGGGCAGGGCCTCGCCGAGCCGGTCGAAGTAGGAGGCGACGAGGAGCTTCGGGCGTTCGGTCAGGGCGCCGAGCTCCCGGTAGGTGCGGGCGGCGGCGTTCAGTTCGGCGGGGGTGCGGTCCTGGACGAGGGCGGGCTCGTCGAGCTGGACCCACTCGGCACCGGCGGCCCGCAGGTCGGCCAGCACCTGCGCGTAGACCGGGAGCAGCCGGTCGAGGAGGGTCAGCGGTTCGAAGTCGGCGGCGACGCCCGGGGCGGGCTTGGCCAGGAGCAGGTAGGTCACCGGGCCGACCAGTACGGGCCGGGCCGCGTGCCCCGAGGAGAGCGCCTCCTGGAGTTCGGCGACCTGCCGGGTGGAGTCGGCGGTGAAGACGGTGCCGGGGCCGAGTTCGGGGACCAGGTAGTGGTAGTTGGTGTCGAACCACTTGGTCATCTCCAGCGGGGCCACGTCCTGGGTGCCGCGGGCCATCGCGAAGTAGCCGTCCAGGGCGTCCGCTTCGACGGCGGCCCGGTGGCGGGCCGGGATCGCGCCGACCATGAGGGTGGTGTCCAGGACGTGGTCGTAGTACGAGAAGTCGCCGGTGGGGACCTCGGTGATGCCGGCCTCGGCCAGCTGGGACCGGTTGGCCCGGCGCAGTTCGCGGGCGGTGTCCCGGAGGGCTTCGGCGCTGACGCGGCCCTTCCAGTAGCCCTCGATCGCCTTCTTCAGTTCGCGGTTCGGTCCCTGGCGGGGGTAGCCGTACACGGTGGCCCGTACTGCCGCGGCTGCGGACTGGGTGGTCATGGAACTCTCCTTCGCGAGCGTGTCTCCATGGACCCGGTGGGGTCGAGGGCGCGAAGGGGTGCAGCGGCGGGCGGACCGCCGGATTCGCGTACGTCCTTACGGGTACGCGACGGGGAGGATCCGCCTGAGGTGCACGCCGACCCGCCCACGAGGTCACCGGGAAGCCGTGCGCGGTCGATCGCGCACGGGCAACGGGCAGGTCTTCGGACTCGCGGGCACGCCGGCCTCCTGAGGAGGCGGCACCTACTGGCCGTCGCTTCCCAGGACCGGTTCCGGTCCCAGTGCGTATGACGGCGGTCGTTCCCGCTCACCGCTGCGGGGCAGTCCCGGATTCCCACCGGGTTCCCTCTTACGACGCATCCCGCCTGGCGGACGGGGCGAACCAGCTGCGGGTCCAGACTAGGCGGCCCGGACGGCGGGCGGGCAAGTCCATCTCGCATACCGGACGCGGGCATGAGACGCGAACACGCTGCAGGGGCAACGGACATGGGACAGGACACGAGACACGGCGCGGGTGCGGCGACACCACTCGCCGTACCCGCGCCGTGTTCACCCGCCCCCGGCGCACCCTCGGCCCGGAGACGCGCCGGGACCCCTCAGTCCCGGCCGTACGTGTGGAACCCGCGGCCGCTCTTGCGGCCCAGCAGCCCCGCCTGCACCATCCGCCGGAGCAGCGGCGGCGGGGCGTACAGGGGTTCCTTGAACTCCTCGTAGAGCGACTCGGCGATGGCCTCGACCGTGTCCAGGCCGATCAGGTCGGCGAGCTTGAGGGGGCCCATGGGGTGGGCGCAGCCCAGCTCCATCCCGGCGTCCACGTCCGCGGCACTGGCGAAGCCGGATTCGGCCATGCGGACGGCCGAGAGCAGGTAGGGGATCAGCAGGGCGTTGACGACGAAGCCGGCCCGGTCCTGGGAGCGGACGGTGGTCTTGCCCAGGGTGTCGCGGGCGAACTCCTCGACGGCCCGGAGGGTGTCGGCCGAGGTGTGCAGCGAGGGGACGACCTCCACCAGCGGCAGGACGGGCACCGGGTTGAAGAAGTGCAGGCCCACCACGCGGTCGGCGCGGCCGGTGGCCGTGCCGAGGCGCATGACGGGGATGGCGGAGGTGTTCGTGGCGAGGACGGCCTCCGGATCCTCGACGATCTTGTCGAGGGCGGTGAAGACGGCCGTCTTGGCGTCCGGGTCCTCGGTGACGGCCTCCATGACGAGCTGCCGGTCGGCGAGGTCCTCGAGGTCCCCGGTGAACACGAGCCGGGCGAGGGCGTCCTCGGCGGAGATCCGGTCGAGTTTGCCCCGCTGCACGGCCCGCTCCAGGGAGACCGCGACGCGGTCCCGGGCGGCGCGGGCGGCGGTGGCGTCCGCCTCCGCGACGACGGTGTCGAGTCCGGCGCGGGCGCACACCTCGGCGATCCCGGCGCCCATCTGGCCGCCGCCGACGACGCCGACGCGCCGGATGCGGGCGGACCCTGCCGGGGCGTTCACGCGTCGTCCCGTGCGGGGGCGCGGCGGACGAGGTGGCGGGTGTAGGCCTCGGGGGTGAAGAAGGCGGGCAGCCGCACGGAGAGCGCGGTGTCCACGAAGACTTCCCGGGCCTCCACGACGAGGGCCTGCGGGTCCTCGTCCGCCAGGGCGGCGCATTCGGCGTCGAGGAGGTCGGTGACCGTGCCCCGGTCGACCCGGTCGTGGCGGAGCCACTGCCAGATCTGGACGCGGGCGATCTCGGCGGTCGCGGCGTCCTCCATCAGCCCGTTCAGGGCGACGGCGCCGCTGCCGCGCAGCCAGGCGTCGAAGTAGCGCAGCGCCACGGCCACGTTGGAGCGGATGCCCTCCGGGGTGGGCGGGGCGGCGGTGCGGCGGACGGACAGCAGGTCGGCGGCGGTGACCTCGATGTCCTCGCCCGCGCGGTCCATCTGGTTCAGCCGGTCCAGCTGGTTCGGCCGCTCCCCCAGGACCCCGTCGAAGACCTGCCGGCAGACGGGGACGAGTGCGGGGTGGGCGACCCAGGAGCCGTCGAAGCCGTCCTCGGCCTCCCGTTCCTTGTCGAGGCGCACCTTCGCGGACGCGGCGGCGTTGGCGTCGGGGTCCTTGCCCGGGACGTGGGCGGCCATCCCGCCGATGGCGTGGGCTCCGCGCCGGTGGCAGGTCCGGACGAGGAGTTCGGTGTAGGCCCGCATGAAGGGGGCCGTCATGGTGACCGCGGCCCGGTCGGGCAGCTGGAAGTCGGTGCGGTGGCCGAAGGTCTTGATCAGGCTGAACAGGTAGTCCCAGCGGCCCGCGTTGAGTCCCGCGCTGTGCTCGCGCAGCTCGTAGAGGATCTCCTCCATCTCGAAGGCGGCGGTGATCGTCTCGATGAGGACGGTGGCGCGGACCGTGCCGCGGGGGATGCCGAGGAGTTCCTGCGCCAGGACGAAGACGTCGTTCCAGAGGCGGGCCTCGTACCGGTTCTCCAGTTTGGGGAGATAGAAGTACGGGCCGTACCCGGCGTCGATCTGCCGCTGGGCGCAGTGGAAGAAGTACAGGCCGAAGTCCACGAGCGAGGCGGACAGGGGCCGGCCGTCGATCTCCAGGTGCTCTTCGAGGAGGTGCCAGCCGCGCGGGCGCACCATGATCGTGGCGAGCGCCGCCCCGAGCCGGTACTCCTTGCCCCCGGGCGCGGTGAAGTCGATGCGGCGCTCGACGGCGTCGAGCAGGGCGATCTGGCCGCCGATGACGTTGTCCCAGGTGGGGGCCGTGGCGTCCTCGAAGTCCGCCATCCAGACCTTCGCCCCGGAGTTCAGCGCGTTGACCGTCATACGGCGCTCCGGGGGGCCGGTGATCTCCACCCTGCGGTCGGTCAGCCCGGGGGCGGGCGGGGCGACCCGCCATGCGGCGTCGGCGCGGACGCCGGCGGTGGCGCGGGAGAAGTCCAGCGGTGAGCCGGAGGCCAGGTGGGCGGAGCGGCGGCGGCGCTCCCTCAGGATCTCCAGGCGGCGGTCCGCGAACGCGGCGTCGAGCCGGCCGACGAACTCCAGGGCCTCGGCGGTCAGGATCTCCTCGTGGCGCTCACCCGGCGCGCCGAGGACCCGGACGCTGCCGGTCAGGGACGTGAGTGACATGCGGTTCTTCTCCTCGGCGTGGGCGGCGGGCGCCCGAGGGGGAAGGCCTCTCGGGCGCCGTCGGGCTACGGACGACAGGGGTTCCCGGGGTTCCTAGTGGAACTGCTCTTCCTCGGTGGAGCCGGAGAGCGCGGTCGTGGAGGAGGCCGGGTTGACGGCGGTGGACACCAGGTCGAAGTACCCGGTGCCGACCTCGCGCTGGTGCTTGACGGCGGTGAACCCCTGGGCCTGCGCGGCGAATTCGCGTTCCTGGAGGTCGACGTACGCGGTCATGCCGTACTCGGCGTAGCCGCGGGCGAGGTCGAACATGCCGTGGTTGAGGGAGTGGAAGCCGGCCAGGGTGATGAACTGGAACCGGTAGCCCATGGCGCCCAGTTCGCGCTGGAACTTGGCGATCTGGTCGTCGTCCAGGGCCGCCTTCCAGTTGAAGGAGGGCGAGCAGTTGTAGGCGAGCATCTGGTCCGGGTACCGGGCGTGGATCGACTCGGCGAACTCGCGGGCCTGGGCCAGGTCCGGGGTGCCGGTCTCGACCCAGATGAGGTCGGCGTACGGGGCGTAGGCCAGGCCGCGGGCGATGACGGGGGCCATGCCGTTGCGCACGCGGTAGAAGCCCTCCGCCGTGCGCTCGCCCGTCACGAACTCGGCGTCGCGCTCGTCGACGTCGCTGGTCAGCAGGTTCGCGGCGAGGGCGTCGGTCCGGGCGATGATCACGGTCGGGGTGTCGGCGATGTCGGCGGCCAGGCGGGCCGCGTTGAGGGTGCGGATGTGCTGGGAGGTGGGGACGAGGACCTTGCCGCCGAGGTGGCCGCACTTCTTCTCGGAGGCGAGCTGGTCCTCGTAGTGGATGCCGGCGGCGCCGGCCGCGATCATCGCCTTGGTCAGTTCGAAGGCGTTGAGCGGGCCGCCGAAGCCGGCCTCGGCGTCCGCGACGATCGGCGCCAGCCAGTCGGTCGTGTCGGAGCCGCCCTCGGCGGTGGCGATCTGGTCGGCGCGCAGCAGGGCGTTGTTGATCCGGCGGACCACCTGGGGAACGGAGTTGACCGGGTACAGGCTCTGGTCGGGGTAGGTGTGGCCGGCCTGGTTGGCGTCGGCGGCGACCTGCCAGCCCGAGAGGTAGATCGCCTGGAGGCCGGCCCGCACCTGCTGGACGGCCTGGCCGCCGGTGAGCGCGCCGAGCGCGTGGACGTAGTCCCGCTCGTGCAGCTGGCGCCACAGCCGCTCGGCGCCGCGCCGGGCCAGGGTGTGCTCCTCGCGGACGCTACCCGAGAGGCGGACCACGTCCTCGGCGCCGTAGGTCCGCTCGATCCCCGCCCAGCGGGGGTCGTCCGCCCACCGCCGCGCCAGCTCCTGTGCGGCCGCCGTCGTCGTCCCTGCCTGCGCCATGTGCTGTCTCCCTGAGTCGGAGGTACCCCGTGGTACGTGTGAACTGTGCGGATCCATGTCACTGAGTGACACGAGTGAGGTGCGGCCCTGCCTGACCGTCCGGCGAGAGGTGGAGCGGTGAGCAATGCTTCCGGTGAAGGTCCGGGGGCCGCACCACGACTCTGGCAGTGGCACCGAGTGCCAACAACCGTGGACGTATGCCAAGTTGTGCGAATCTTCCGGGGCCGGATTGCCAAGGTTGCGAAGGCCTCCGGCCGGTCCGCACCGCATACACTCGCCACTACTCGCGGGTAACAGCCGGGAGCGTGCGGGCACGAGACCCACCGGGAGGCTGTGGTGAGCAAGACCTACGCGGGGACGCGGCTGCGCAGGCTCCGCGAGGAACGGCGGCTCAGCCAGGCCGAACTGGCCCGGATCCTGGCCATCTCCCCCAGCTACCTCAACCAGATGGAGCACGACTCACGGCCCCTGACCGTGCCGGTGCTGCTGCGGCTGACCGAGGCCTTCGGCGTCGACCCCGGCTTCTTCGCGGAACGCGACACCAGCCGGGTCCTCGCCGACCTGCGCGAGGCCCTCGCCGAGGACGTCACCGGATCCCGGATCTCGGCCACCGACCTGGCCGAGCTGGCGAACCGGCTGCCGGCCGTCGCCTCGGTCCTCCTGGAGCTGGGCCGGCGCAACCAGACCCTCACCGAACAGCTGGCGCTCGCGGCCGACGGCCGGGCGGGACTGCCCGAACCCGCCCGGGTACGGCCCCCGCACGAGGAGATCCGGGAGTTCTTCTACCGCCGCCAGAACTACCTCCACACCACCGACCTCGCCGCCGAGGCCCTGGCCCGCGAGATCGGCATCCGGCCCGGCGAGGTACTGCCCGCACTGTCCGCGCGGCTGGCCGAGCGGCACGGCGTACGCCTGGCGGCGCAGGGCAGGGCCGGGTCCGGCGCGGACCGCCTGCACCACTACGACCCCGCCTCGCGCACCCTCCACCTGTCCACCCGGCTGCGCCCCGGCCAGCAGGCCTTCCGGATGGCGACGCAGCTCGCGCTCCTGGAGTACGGGGACGGGCTCTCCGCCGTCGCCTCCGAGGACTACGCCGAGGGGTCCGCCGCCTGGCCGCTGGCCCGGATCGGCATCGCCAACTACTTCGCGGCCGCGCTGGTCCTGCCGTACGAGCCGTTCCACGCGGCGGCCGAGCAGGTGCGGTACGACATCGAGCGCCTCACCGACCGCTTCGGGCTGGGCTACGAGACGGTCTGCCACCGGCTCAGCACCCTCCAGCGCCCGCGCCGGCGCGGAGTGCCGTTCTCCTTCGTGCGGGTGGACCGGGCCGGCAACATGTCCAAACGGCAGTCCGCCACCGGCTTCCACTTCTCCCGGGCCGGCGGCACCTGCCCGCTGTGGAACGTCTACGAGGCCTTCGCCTCGCCCGGACGCATCCACGTCCAGATCGCCGCCATGCCCGACGGGCAGCGCCACCTGTGGACGGCGCGGACGGTCACCCGCCAGCGCGGCGGCTGGGGCGAGCCCGGCAAGACCTTCGCCATCGGCCTCGGCTGCGAGATCCGGCACGCCTCCCGGCTGGTGTACTCCGACGGGCTCGACCTGGAGAACACGGCGGCCGCCACCCCCATCGGCATGGGCTGCCGCATCTGCGAACGCCTCGACTGCCCCCAGCGGGCCGCGCCCCCGCTCGGACGGACGCTCGCCGTCGACGAGAACACCAGCACGTTCGTGCCGTACCCGGTGACCGGGGAGAACTAAGCCGTCTCTCCCGGCGCGCCGCCCTCCTAAATGCATTTCGGATACAGAGCTGTATGTGAATACAGTTCTGTATCCGGTTTGCGCGTCAAGGAGGCGGTCACCATCACCAAGCGACTCACCCGGCAGCAGAGCCGGCAGATCACACGCGAGCAGCTCCTCCAGTCGGCGGCCGCGCTCTTCGCCGAGCAAGGGGTGAGCGGTACGTCGGTGGAGCACATCGTCGAGGCCGCCGGCTACAGCCGGGGCGCCTTCTACGGCAACTTCGAGGGCAAGCACGAGCTCGTCCTCGCCCTCCTCGAAGAGCGGACCCAGCACGAGCTGGAGGAGATCCAGGCGATGACCCACGAGGCCGCCACCTTCGAGGAGACGCTCGACCACCTCCGCGCCTGGCACCGCCGGCGGGACGAGAACCTCGCCAGCTGGCTCGCGCTGCGCACCGAACTCTGGCTCTACGGCCTGCGCGACCCGGAGCTGCTCCCGCTCCTGGCCGACCGCGAACGCCGCTCGCGGGAGGCGATCGGCCAGGCACTGGAGCAGGGCTTCACCGCGCGCGGCGTGAGCACCCCGGCGCCCGTGGAGATGCTGGCGCTGATCGTGCACGCCCTGGACGACGGACTGTCCATCCAGCGCGTGCTCTCCCCCGCCGGGAGCGGCAGCGACTGCGTCGTGGACGTGGTCGAGCTGCTGATGAAGTCCTGGACCGCGCTCGCCCGCAGCAACGCCGCCGCGGCCGGACCCCCGATCGAGAACCTGGAGAAGAACCCGTGAACAAGGCAGGACAGGCAGAAAGGCCGGCGACCGCCGGCCCACCTGCCACCCCCGACGTGCCCGAGCCCGACCCGAAGCGGTGGCTCGCGCTGACCGTCCTGCTGGTCGCCACCTTCATGGACCTGCTCGACGCCAACATCATCACCGTGGCGATCCCGAGCATCCAACGCGACCTCGGCGCCTCGACCGTCGCCGTCCAGGCGATGACGGCCGGCTACACCCTGAGCTTCGCGGTCCTGCTGATCACCGGCGGCCGGCTCGGTGACATCTTCGGCCGCAAGCGGATGTTCCTCATCGGCGTCAGCGGGTTCGTCCTCGCGTCCGCCCTGTGCGCCGCGGCGCCCAGCACCGAGTTACTCGTCGCCGCCCGGGCCCTCCAGGGACTCACCGCCGCCATCATGGTGCCGCAGGTCCTCGCGCTGATCCACGTCTCCTTCGCTCCGCAGGAGATCGGCCGCGTCGTCACCCTCTACGCGGGCATGGTCGGCCTCGCCATCGTCTCCGGCCCCCTCATCGGCGGCGCGCTCATCAGCTGGAGCCCCTTCGACCTGGGCTGGCGCGGCATCTTCGTGGTGAACCTGCCCGTCGGCATCATGGCCCTGGCCGGCGCCTCGAAGTGGATGCGCGAGTCGAGCTCCCCGTACGCCAAGCGCCTGGACATCGTCGGCATGCTGCTGGTGATCCTCGGACTGCTGATGCTCATGGTGCCGCTGACCCTCGGCCGTGAACTCCACTGGCCGGTGTGGAGCATCGTCTCGCTCGTCGCCGCGCTCCCCGTCCTCGTCCTGTTCGTGGTCTACGAACGCCACAAGACCCGCAAGGACGGCTCGCCGCTGGTGGCCCTGTCCCTGTTCAAGGTCCGCGCGTTCGGCGCCGGCATCGGTGTGCAGCTGCTGTTCAGCGCCATCCCCGCCGGTTTCTTCCTCAGCTGGACCCTCTACCTCCAGGCCGGACTCGGCTGGTCGGCCCTGCACACCGGCCTGACCGCGATCCCGTTCTCGCTGTGCGTGCCGGTCGTCGGCGGTCTCGCCGTGCGCAAGTTCTCCCCGCTCTACGGCCGTTACTGCCTGCTGGCGGGCGCGCTCCTGATGCTCGCGGGCATCCTCTCCTACGCCTGGGCGGCCGGCCACTTCGGCACGGACATCACCTCCTGGCACGCGGTCCCCTCCATGCTCCTGATCGGCTCCGGCATGGGTCTGCTCATGCCCCCGCTGACGGCGCTGGTCCTGCGGGAGGTCAAGCCGCAGGAGGCGGGCGCCGCTTCCGGCATCATCAACGCCACCGGCCAGCTCGGCGCCGCGCTCGGCGTGGCGGTCATCGGCAGCCTCTTCTTCGCGGCGCTCGCCGGCAACGCGGGCCCGCAGGCCGAACGGGTCGCCCCCACCGTCCGCGCGAAGACGTTCGTGTCCACCTACAGCGAGACGCTGTACTGGACGGCCGGCGGCCTCGTACCGGTCACGGCCCTCGTACTGCTCCTGCCGCACCACCGGGTCCGGCGCGAGGAAAGGGCATCGAGGTGACACCTGACGAATTCACCCTCGTCCTGTCCGACCCGGCCCTGCGCCGCGTCTTCGCCGCGGTGGCGCTCGGCTCGGCGACCTCCTCCGAGATCCTCGCGGCGGCCGGGCTCGACACCCCGGTGGCGGCCAAGGCCATCGGGCAGCTGACCCGCAACGGGCTGCTCGTGCCCGAGGGGCGCAGCCGGCTCGTGCTGAGCGAAGGAGTCCTGGGGGCCGTGGCGGAGACCGCCGCGCGCCGCCGGGACGAGGAGGCCGCCGCCGAGCAGCCCGACGCCCGGCTGCGCGGCTTCGTCCGCGACCGGGTGCTGGTGGCGCTGCCCGAGGAGGCCGACCACGAGGCCCGGCGCGGCGTGCTGCGGCACGTCGGGGAGGCCACCTTCACGCCCGGCGAGGAGTACGGGGAACGGGCCGTGACGGAGCGTCTGGAGCCCTGGTGCGAGAGCGGCGTCCTGGACGCCGTGTCGCTGCGCCGGGCCCTGGTCGACGCCGGCGTCCTGCGCCGTGGGTCGGGGCTGTACGGCCTGACCGCCGCCTCGTCCAGCGCCTCGTGCGACGTCGAGCCCAGCACACCGTCCCACTCTCGATCGTGACACATCGGATCCGAACCATGACCGAACGCAACAGCGCCGGCCCGTGACGTGCGCCCTCCGCGTTTCGCCCGCCACGGGCCGGGCAGCCGCCGCGGAGAGAGGTACCCCACGAAAGAGGAGGCAGCCATGGACGAGCAGGGCGGCGCCGGAGGCGTCCCTCCGCACGACGGACACGGATCCCGACGGCCGACGCCGCACCCCGTGCGGCGCGACGAGGAGCGAACGGCCGCGGCCGACACCGACGAGGCGAGCCGACTGGACCGGCCGGCCCCGAACCCCCGGGGCGGGCGCAGGCGTTGGACGGGCCCGCGGGACGAGGCGAACGAGGCGGACGAACGGAATCGAGGCGGGAGCCATGGGTGAGTCAGGTATCTGGGGCTACGGGCAGGGCGTCGGCCACCGGGAGGGGATCGACCTGACCGGCTACAAGGTCGAGGCCACGGACGGCGCCATCGGGAAGATCGACAAGCATTCCGAGGACGTGGGGGCGTCCCACCTCGTCGTCGACACCGGTGTCTGGATCTTCGGCAAGCACGTACTGCTTCCCGCGGGGACGATCCGGCTGATCGACACGGTCGAGGAGAAGGTCTACGTCGACCGCACCAAGGAACAGATCAAGAACGCACCGGAGTTCGACCGGGCCAAGTACGCGGGCGAGTCCGACTACCTCGAGCAGTTCGCCCGCTATTACGGCCAGCCCCACATGTAGGACCGCGCGGGCTACGCTCCCGACATGGAACGCGCGGAGGTTCTCAAGCGAGTGATCGGCATCCTGACCGAGGCACAGGAGATCCGTCGGACCGCCGAGGCGGGAGAGGACGAGCACGACGGCGACGCCGGGGCCGGGGTCGCGACGCAGCTGCTGAACGAGATGCTGCCGTCGATCAGTGTCCCGGCCGACGCGACGCCCCGGGAGGTGGCCGCGCTGGTCGCCGAGGCGCTCGGGCCGGCCCTGCACACGATGGTCTCCGGCTTCAGTCTCGCGTTCACCAGCCTGGCGATGGTCCACGACGACGGCCGGACGGACCTCTCCTCGATGGAAGTCCTCCAGGAACTCGCCCTGGAGATCGAGGCGGGAACCTACGACGAGGACTCGTGAGGCGGCAAGCCCCCGGGAAGGGCCCCCGCAGGAGCAGGGGAAGGCGGGCCCGGCGGATCATCTCGATCCGCCGGGCCCGCCTTCCGGCCTTCCAGGCCCCCCGGGGCCGAGGGGCAGCCGGCTACCAGTAGTGGCGCCGGCCGCCGACCGCGTGCCCCATCGAGCCCAGGATCCACAGCACCGCCCCCACCACGAGCAGGACGATTCCGATGGTCCACAGGATGGAGATTCCGGTCAGGAATCCGATGAGCAGGAGGATGAGTCCGACGACAAGCATGATGCCCCTCGTTCCTCTTCAGGAAATACGGCGGAACCGCGTGGACCGCCTTGGTGTTTCGGTGGGCGTCTACCCGCAGGTTCCGTTCTCATCGGGCCGCAGCCCCCTCGAATTCCCCCGGCCCGCCTTTCACGGCGGTCCGTAGTCGGGGCTGCGCATGGCGCGACGGGTCCCGGGTAGGCGCCCCGTACGAGGTGTTCCGAGGAGGCGTGATGCCCGGTGGCACGAAGGGCGCGAACGGCACGGGCTCCGGACGCGACGAAAGCCCGGAGGAACGCGCGGACCGGCAGTGGCAGGAGCTCATCCAGGAGATCCGCGTCGCCCAGACGGGAGTGCAGATCCTCTTCGGATTCCTGCTCACCGTCGCCTTCACCCCCGCGTTCGCGGGCCTGCCCCCCACGGAGAAGAAGCTCTACGTCGTCACCGTGGTCCTGGGATCGCTGGCCACGGGCGCGCTGATCGGGCCGGTGGCCTTCCACCGCGTCGTCGCAGGCCGCCGGGTCAAACCCGAGGCGGTCGCCTGGGCCGCGCGGCTGACCTTCACGGGGCTGGTCCTGCTGCTGGCCACCTGCACCTCGGCCCTGTTCCTGGTCCTGCGGGTGGCGACGCACGACCCCTTCGTCCCGTGGCTGGTGGGCGGGGTGCTGGCCTGGTACCTGCTGTGCTGGTTCGCGCTGCCCCTGTGGGTGAGGATCCGCCACACCGCCGAGAAGTAACTCCGTACGCGAGCGGGTATATCCCCTTTCGAAGACCACGACGGTCCCGTTGCGCCGGAAGGGGCGCCGGACCTACCCGTCGGAGGATTCACATGTCAGCCACTTCCCGCATGTGCCGGATTCCCGTCGAAACCATGAGACCAGCCGCCGCCACGGACATCGCGCACGACGCCCTGGACATTCCCGAGAATCCGCTCGGGGTCAGCACGGACGATGCGCGGACCCTGTCCGCCGTGCTGTTCCGGCGGCTCGGCTCGCTCAAGGAGGGCACGCCCGAGTATTCGTACGTGCGCAATACGCTCGTCGAACTCAATCTGAGCCTCGTCAAGTACGCGGCCCACCGGTTCCGCCACCGCAGCGATCCCCTGGAGGACATCGTCCAGGTGGGAACGGTCGGTCTGATCAAGGCCATCAACCGGTACGACGTCGAGCGCGGCGTCGAGTTCGCCACCTTCGCGCTGCCCACGATCACGGGCGAGATCCGGCGTTTCTTCCGGGACAGCACCTGGTCGGTCAAGGTGCCGCGACGGCTGCAGGAACTGCGGCTCGACATCGCCAAGGCCCATGACGTGCTGGAGCAGCGGCTTGGCCGCCGACCCACCGAGCACGAGCTCGCGGAGCACCTGGGCATCAGTGACGAGGAGCTGACCGAGGGCCTCGTGGCCGCCAACGGGTACACCGCCGGCTCCCTCGAGATCCCGGCCGACGACGACGCGGAGGGCAAGAGGTCCCTGAAGCAGTCGCTGGGCGTCGAGGAGGAGGCGTACGACCTGATCGAATGCCTGGAGACGCTCAAGCCGCTGCTGGCCGGGCTCTCCGACCGGGACCGGGTGATCCTCTCGCTGCGCTTCGGCGGCGAACTCACGCAGCGGGAGATCGGCGAGCGCCTGGGCATCTCGCAGATGCACGTGTCGCGGCTGCTGAGCCAGATCATGGAGACCCTGCGGACCGGCCTGCTGACGGACGGCGACGACGAGGGCGACGACGAGGGTGACAAGGGCGACGAGGCCACCTGCGGCTGCGGCTCCGAGGAGGGCGGGGGCCCGTCCGCCGGGTGACCCCTCAGGCCGGGTGACCCCTCAGGGTGCCACCCGGCGCGTCGCCACCGGCGCGAACTCGACCCAGACGCACTTCCCGCCCGCCACCGCCTCGGACCCCCAGACCTTCGCGAGGCTCCGTACGATGACCAGCCCGTGGCCCCCGGGCCGCCCGGGAACGGAGCGGAGCGTGAAATCGGGGGCGACGGGGCTGTGGTCGGTCACCTCGATCCGCAGCACCTCCGGGGTGCTGCGCAGCACGAGCGAGCGCGGCCCGCCCCCGTGCAGGCAGGCGTTGCCCACCACCTCCGCCACCAGCAGGAGGACGTCCTCGGTCTCGGCACCGTCGTCGAAGCCTCCGTCACCGGGGCCGGCCGGTGCGGGCCAGCCCCACTCGGTCAGCGTCCGCCGGGTGAAGTCACGGCAGCGGCTGACGGCGTCCGGTATGCCGTCGAGCACCAGGCCCCGACTGCGAGCCGGTGACCGGGGCTCGTTCATCTGGCTCCTCCGTTTCAACCGTCGTGTCCGGGACGCTCCGCGAGTGCCCGCTCCACGTCGGGGTACACCGTGAACACCGTGTCCGCCCCGGTGATCCGGAACATCCGCTCGACCGGCCGGCCCAGGCCGACCAGCTCGATCGAGCTGCCGGATTCCCGGGCGGCGAGACGGCCGCGCAGCAGGATGTTCAGGCCGGTGGAATCGCAGAAGCCCACGTCCGAGAAGTCGACGAGCAGCCGCTCGCCGTCCCCGGCGAGGGCGGCGTCCAGGGCCTCCCGGAGCGGCCCGATCGTATCGTGGTCCAGTTCCCCGGCCAGGGCGAGGACGACGGCGTCCCCCACGTGTCGTACGTCGACCGTGAACCGGTCCGCCGCACCTGTCGGAGCCATCGGGCACCACCTCTTCGCATCCTGCTTCCGTCCGCCGCCTACCCCGGGTGCGGGTCGCTCACTCGCGCTCGTCCTCGTACCGGTCGACGAGGACGACCGCCACGTCGTCCGCCAGGCGGCCCTGGGTGTGCCGGACCAGGGCCTGGCGCAGGCCTTCCAGGAACGCCCGCCGGGTGTGGCCGCGCATGGCGCTCATGGCCGCGGGCAGGTCGAAGAAGGTGCGGTTCCCGTCGCGGGCCTCGATCACCCCGTCGGTGTGCAGCAGCAGCCGGTCCCCCGGGGCGAACGGGTAGCTGTCGGGGGGCCCGGGAGGGCCGCCGATGAACTCCTCCAGGCCGAGCGGCGGCAGGGGGGCCGCGGGTACCAGGGACCGGACCGTGCCGTCGCTCAGCAGCAGGGGCGGCGGATGGCCCCGGTTGATCAGTTCGACCTGGTGACCGTCCGGGATCTGGGCGACGAGGGCGGTGACGAAGCCCTCCAGGAGGTCGTCGTCGCCGAAGCCCGTGCGTCCGCGCGCGACGAGGGCGTCGCGCCGCAGGGCCGCTCCGCAGTGGTTGACCACCTCGGCCAGGTCGTCCTCGTAGTGCACGGACTCCCGGAAGGCGCCGAGCACCACCGCGGCGGCCCGGACGGCGGGCAGTCCCTTGCCGCGGACGTCCCCGACGATCATCCGGACCCCGTACCGGGTCTGGACCGCGTCGTAGAGGTCGCCGCCGATCTGCGCGCCCTCCTCGGCCGCCAGGTACATGCTGGCGGCCCGTAGGGGGCCCAGCCGGGCCGGTACGGGCCGCAGCAGGACCTCCTGGGCCGCGGTGGCGATCCGGCGGATCTGGTTGAGCTCGTTCTCCTGGCGCGTGCGCGCGGTGCGGCTCGTCATGAAGCTGGCCGTCGTGACCAGGGCGAGGGCGACGAGGTTCGTGTAGACCTGCTGGCCGCCCCAGGCGTGGTTGTGGGTGGCGGTGGTGACGCTGACGGCGACGGCCACGCCCGCCGCCGCGAGGGTGCCCCTGGGGCCCATCGTCACCGCGGCCAGCGCGGGCGTGGCGACGAGCAGCGGGCCGGTGTACACGAAGTGGGCCGGTGTGAGTTCGACGATCAGCACGAGCAGGGCTATCGCGAAGGGCACGCACTCCGCGAGGGCGAAAAGGACCTGGTGGTGGCCGCCGGCTCCCGCTCCCGGGGGCGAGCGCACGGGCGCTCTCATGAGTACAGCCTGCATCCCCCGGGCGCACGGCCGCCACTCATCGGTGCGGTGCACCCCCGGCTGGTGCCGGTCCGGCGGCCGGAGCGGGTAGGGATGCGCGGACGGCGGGCCCGCCCCGCGGCCCGCCCCCGGCCGTCTGGAGCCCCGTACGCCCATGAGCACCGACCCCGCGGAGGTTCCCCGGGTCTCCCGTGAGGAATTCGACGCCCTCTTCGCCTCGCTCCGTACGTGGGGCCGCTGGGACCCGGCCGACCGGGGGGCCTGGAACCGGGTGACCCCGGACCACGTGCGCCGGGCGGCCGCCCTGGTCCGCGACGGGACGACGGTGCCGCTCGGGCTGCCCTGGAACACCCGGGCGGGCCCCGACAACGCGCGGCCCGCCCTGCACCACATGACCGACCTCGGTGACGTGGAACCCCCGGAACCGTCCACCCACAAGGACTTCCTCGCCGCCGACTACCACGGCAAGGGCGTCAGCCACCTCGACGCGCTGTCCCACGTCGCCTACCGGGGGCGGCTCTACGACGGCCGTCCGGCGCGCGAGCTGATCGGCGCGGGCGGCGCCCGCTTCGGTTCGGTGGCGGCGCTCGGCCCGCTCGTCACCAAGGGCGTGCTCCTCGACCTGCCCGCCGTCCTCGGGACCGACTGGCTGGAGCCCGGGCGGGCGGTCCGGGCCCGGGACGTCCTCGCCGCCGAGCGGGAGCTCGGGGTGCGGATCGACGACGGGTGTGCGGTGCTGCTGCGCTCCGGCCGGTTCCGGCGGCGCCGCGAGCTGGGCCCGTGGGACTGCGACGCCGCGAGTGCGGGCCTGTACGTGGACGCGCTGCCTCTGCTGGCCGAGCGTGCGGTGAGCCTGCTGGGCGCGGACGGGGACAGCGACGTACGCCCCTCCCCGGTGGAGGGCGTCCACTCCCCCGTCCACGCCCTCGCCGTCGCCGCGATGGGGGTGCCGCTGCTGGACAACCTGGACCTGGAGGCGCTGTCCGCCGCGTGCGCCGGGGCGGGACGCTACGAGTTCATGATCGTCGTGTCGCCCCTCGACGTCCCCGGCGGGACGGGGTCGCCCGTCAATCCGGTCGCTCTGCTGTGAAGCGACAAATCGCCAGGAATATACTCAAGATGCCGATTCAACCGTCATCCCGGTACGCCCGAGGGCGCACCGGCCAGGGGAAGTGATGCAGATGGGGGTCACGGGAGAGCAGATAGGCCCCGCACGCTCCCGTGAGCGGTTCCTGGTCGGCGAGTCGGTCGAGACCGGGGTACGGAGCCCGATCCTGAACTCGTGGCTGCGCTGCCGGCTGCTGGGACTGTCCGCGGACCAGACGGAGCTGCCCTACCGGGACGACTTCGACCCGGACAGCCGCCTCGTGCGGGCCGCCGCTCCCGTCCTGGACCGGCTGCAGTCCCGGTTCTCGGGCAGCCAGATGAACGTCTCCGTGGCCGACGCCGACGGCACGGTGCTGCAACGCCGGTTCGGCGAGCCCTCCCTCGCGCGGAGCCTGCCCCCCATCCAGACCGTGCCCGGCTTCGTCTTCGCCGAGCGGTTCGCCGGGACCAACGGCATCGGCCTCGCCCTGGCCGAACGGGGCCCCATCCAGGTGTACGGCGCCGAGCACTTCGCCCAGCGCGCCCAGGCGAGCGCCTGCTGCGCCGTCCCCATCCGCGACCAGCTCAGCGGGCGCATCGTGGGAGTGCTCTGCTTCGGCTACCCGCACGCCTACGAGCATCCCGCCCTCCCCGTGCTGCTCCGCCGGGCGGCGGAGAGCATCGAGCGGCGGCTGATGGAGCAGAGCTCGGCCCGCGAGCGGGGGCTCCTGCGGACGTACCTCGACGCCGAGCGCGGGTCCCTGCCGGGCGGGGGCGCCCTGGACGGGCAGCCCGCCGGGGCGGGCGCGCCGCAGGAGCGGGTCCCCCTGGCGCTGGACGCGCACGACCAGCGGGTCCTGAAGGAGAAGGCGACCGAGCTGATCGCCGCCTCACAGCGGGCGACCGTCGACGTGGCCCTGCGCCACGGCCGGGAGGCCACCTTGCTGAGCCGCCCGGTCACGAGCCGCTCCGGGGTGGCGGGGATGGTCGTCGAGGCCGTGCTCAGCGGCGGCCCGCCGGGGGGCCACGACCTGCCGGTCCCGCCCCGCCCCGGGCCGTCCGGCAGGCAGGAGCCGCCCACGGCCGCCGGGCCCCGTCCCGGAACGGTCCGCGGCCTGGTGCTGGTGGGCGAGCCGGAGGTCGGGAAGTACGCCGTCGAGGCGCGGCGGCGCCTGGAGCTGCTGGTCGATGCCAGCAGCCGCATCGGCACCACCCTGGACGTGAGCCGCACCGCCATGGAGCTCGCCGAGACGGCGGTACCGGCCCTGGCCGACTACGTCACCGTCGACCTGCCCGAAGCCGTGCTGCGCGGCGACGAACCGGGCGGTCCCGGCGGGGAGCTGTTCCGCGCGGTGGTCCACGGCATCCGCGACGATTGCCCCTTCTACCCGGCCGGACGGCACGTGGAGCTCGGGCCGGCCACTCCCCAGCTGCGTTGTCTGACCAGCGGGCAGCCCGTCCTGGAACCCGAGCTGAGGTCGGCGGCGGGCTGGCTCGCCCAGAGTCCCGAGCGCTCCCGGTCGGTCCTCGCGCACGGCGTGCACTCCCTCATCGCCGTCCCGCTGCTCGCCCGCGGGGTGCTGCTGGGCATCGCCAGCTTCTACCGCGCGACGGACCCCGCCCCCTTCGGGGACGACGACACCCGGCTGGCCCAGGAACTCTCGGCGCGCGCCGCCCTGTGCATCGACAACGCCCGCCGCTACACCCGGGAGCACGCCCTGGCCCTGGCGCTGCAGCGGAGCCTGCTCCCGCGCGGCCTGCCCGAGCAGGGCGCCGTGGAGGTCGCCCACCGCTACCTGCCGGCCGAGTCCGGGGTGGGCGGCGACTGGTTCGACGTCATCCCGCTGTCGGGTGCCCGCGTCGCCCTCCTGGTGGGCGACGTCGTCGGCCACGGGCTGCACGCCGCCGCCACGATGGGCCGGCTGCGGACCGCGGCACGCAACTTCGCCGAACTGGAACTGGCCCCGGACGAGCTGCTCACCCACCTGGACAACCTCCTGGTCCGCCTGGACCGGGAGGAGGGGGACGACCACCCCACGGGCAGCAACGGCATCGTCGGCGCCACCTGCCTGTACGCGATCTACGACCCCACCTCGCGGCTGTGCACCATGGCCCGGGCCGGCCACCTCCCGCCGGCCGTGGTCCACCCCGACGGCACCGCGTCCTTCCCCGACCTGCCCGCCGGGCCCCCGCTGGGCCTGGGCGGCCTGCCCTTCGAGACGGCCGAGATCGAGCTCCCCGAGGACAGCACGCTCGTCCTCTACACCGACGGGCTCGTCGAGGACCGCCACCGCGACATCGACGTCGCCCTCGAACAGCTCCAGCGCACCCTGGCCCACCGGGGCCGGACCCCCGAGGACACCTGTCGGGCGGTCATGGACGCGATGGCGCCCGAGCACCCCGCCGACGACATCGCCCTGCTCGTCGCCCGCACCCACACCCTGCCCGCCGACCGGATCGCGACCTGGGACCTGCCCTCCGACCCCGCGCGGGTCTGCGACATCCGCGCCGCCGCCACCGCGCGGCTGGCCGACTGGGGGCTGGAGGAGCTCGCGTTCGCCGCCGAACTGCTGCTGAGCGAGCTGGTCACCAACGCGATCCGCTACGGCACCGAGCCGATCCAGGTCCGCCTGATCCACGACCGCGCCCTGATCTGCGAGGTCTCCGACGGCAGCAGTACCGCCCCGCACATGCGGCGGGCCGCCAGCACCGACGAGGGCGGGCGCGGCCTGTTCCTCGTCGCGCAGCTGGCCCAGGCGTGGGGCACCCGCTACACCCCCCGCGGCAAGGTCATCTGGGCCGAATGCGCCCTGGACGCGGCGTAACGGCCGTCATGCACCGGATTGCCGCTCCACTCCGCTTAGCATCCTCTCTGTCCCACCCTCACCGGAGGGGGATCCGAGGTCGGCCCCGGAGACGTCCGTGCATGACGCCCATGACACATCCGACACCTCGACGAGCCGCCCGCCCCGGCGCCCCGGCGGGGAACCGCTCGTACGGATCCGCGGTCTCGGCAAGCGGTTCGGCGGCACCGTCGCGCTCGACGCGGTGGGCCTGGACCTGCACCGCGGCAGCGTCCTCGCGCTCCTCGGCCCCAACGGCGCCGGGAAGTCCACGCTCATCAAGGTGCTCGCCGGGGTCCACCACGCCGACGAGGGCGAGGTCACGGTGGCCGGGCACCCGCTCGGGTCGGAGGCCGCCGCCGGGAAGATGTCCTTCATCCACCAGGACCCCGGCCTCGTCGAGTGGATGACGGTCGCCGAGAACATCGCCCTGGGCACCGGCTACCCGCGCCGCCACGGCCTGATCTCCTGGCGGCGGACCCGCGAACAGTGCGCCGAGGCACTGGGCATCGTCGCCGGGCACCTGGACGCCGACACCCCGGTCGCGGACCTCGCGCCCGCCGAACGGTCCCTGGTGGCCATCGCCCGGGCCCTCGCGCGGCGCGCGGAGCTGTTCGTCCTCGACGAGCCGACGGCCACCCTCCCCGCCGCGGACTGCGCCCGCCTCTTCGGTGTCCTGCACACCCTGCGCGACCGGGGCCACGGCATCCTGTACGTCACCCACCGGCTCGACGAGGTGTACCGGGTCGCGGACTCCTTCGCCGTCCTGCGCGACGGCCGCCTGGTCAGCGAGGGTCCGCTCGCCGGGTACGGCCCCTCCCGCCTGGTCCACGACATCGCGGGAGGCGTACCGGCCGGACGCGGGCCGGACGCCGCAATGCCCGCGTCCGGCCGTGCTCCCGTGCTGCGGCTGGACTCCGTGACGACGCGGCGGACCGGGCCCGTCAGCCTGGAACTGGCGCCCGGGGAGATCCTCGGCATGGTCGGGCTGACCGGCGCCGGGCACACCCACCTGGGCCGCGCCCTGGCCGGCGCGGAGCCGCTGCTCGGCGGGCGGGTGCTGCTCGACGGCCGCCCGTACCGGCCGCGGGGTGTGGCGGCCGCCCTCGGCCGGGGCGTGGGGCTCGTGGCCGCCGACCGTCAGGAGGAGGGCTGCGCCCCCGATCTGACGGTCCGGGAGAACTTCCTGGCCAACCCGCGGGCGGCCGGGGTCCCGGCGTGGCGCTGGCTCGGTCCCCGGGGCGAGCGGCGCGAGGCCGCGGCGCTGATCGAACGGTTCTCGGTGCGGCCCCGTGACAGCGAGGTACCCCTCGCCACCCTGTCGGGCGGTCATCAGCAGAAGGTCGTGCTCGGCCGGGCGCTGCGGGCTCGGCTGCGGCTGCTGGTCCTGGAGGAGCCGACGGCGAGCGTGGACGTCGGGGCCAAGGCGGCGATCCACCGGCTGATCGACGACGCGGCCGCCGGCGGTCTGGCGGTCCTGCTGGTGTCCACCGACTTCGAGGAGGTCGCGGACCTGTGCCACCGTGCGCTGGTCTTCGTGGGCGGTGCGGTGGCGGCCGAGCAGGCGGGCGCCGCCCTGACACCGGCCGCGCTCACCCGCGCCGCCTCGGCCATGCCCGCGATCACCGGAAGCACGGCCGCCCCGTGACGCGCTGGTCCCCGCGCGGGCACTTCATCGGGAGCTACGGCCTGCCGGCCCTGACCGTCCTGCTCTTCCTGGTCTTCTCCGTGGCCCTGCCGGACACCTTCCCCACCCGGGACAACGTGTCCTCGATCCTGTCCAACCAGTCGATCCCCGCCCTCCTCGCGCTCGGGGCGACGATCCCCATCGCCACCGGCAAGTTCGACCTGTCCATCGGCTACGGGCTGGGCCTGGCGCACGTCCTGGTGATGTACCTGATCGTCGACGCCGGGACGCCCTGGCCGCTCGCCTGCCTCGTGGTCGTCGTCGGCGGGGCGCTGGTGGGCGCCCTGAACGGGGTGGTCGTCGAGTTCGCCCGGATCGACTCCTTCATCGCCACGCTCGGCACGGGCAGCATCATGTACGCCCTGACCGGATGGCTCACCGACGGCGGCCGGATCGTGCCCGGCCCACAGGGCCTGCCGGCCTCCTTCACCGCCCTCTACGACTCCTCCTTGCTCGGTCTGCCGCTGCCCGCCTTCTACGTGCTCGCCGCCGTCGTCGTGCTGTGGGTGGTGCTGGAGCGGCTGCCGTTCGGCCGGTACCTGTACGTCGTCGGCTCCAACCCGCGCGCCGCCGGCATCATCGGCATCCCCACCCGCAGGTACTCCGTCTACGCCTTCGCGGGATCGGGTCTGGTCGTGGGCGTCTCGGGGGTGCTGCTGGCCGCGCAGCAGCAGATCGGCAACCCGAGCGTCGGCCTGGACTACCTGCTGCCCGCCTTCGTCGGCGCGCTGCTCGGCTCCACCACCATCAGGCCGGGCCGGGCCAACGCGCTGGGCACCCTGGTGGCCGTCAGCGTGCTCGCCGTGGGGCTCGCGGGGATCGGCCAGCTCGGCGCCCAGTTCTGGGCCACCCCCCTGTTCAACGGCGGCACGCTGCTGGTGTCGGTCGGCCTGGCCGGCTACGCGGCCCGACGGCGGCTGCGCGCCCGGGCCACGGCTGACCGGCAGCCGGCCGCCGTCCCCTAGTGCAAACTCCCCTCTGCCCCGAGCACCCCCGTCAGGAGCACCGTGCACCGCAACCGCCACCCCCTCCTCGCGGCCGCGGCCCTGTGGGCGGCCGCCGCCGGCGCCCTCGTCGCGGGCTGCGGCGGCAGCCCGCCACGGCCCCCGGCCGCCGCATCGTCCCCCGCCCCGCCCCCGGCCACCGGCTGCCCGGAGGTCCTCGCGAAGGCGAAGGAGGCCGTCGCTCGGGCCGAACGTACGGACGCCTCCTGGACCGGCCCCACGACCGGGCCCGAGGCGGCGGACGACAGGACCGTCGTCTTCGTCGCGCAGACCATGACCAACCCGGGTGTCGCCGGAGTCGCCAAGGGCCTGCGGGAAGCGGCGGCCGCCATCGGCTGGCAGGTCCGGGTGATCGACGGGCAGGGCACCCCGGCCGGGATCCAGGCCGCGCTCAGCCAGGCGGTCACCCTCAAGCCGTCCGGGATCGTCATCGGCGGTTTCGACCCCCGGCTCACGGCGCAGCAGACGGCGCGGGCGGCGGCCGCGGGCATCCCCCTGATCGGCTGGCACGCGGTCGGCTCGCCGGGGCCGAGCACCAGTCCCCCGCTCTTCACCAACATCACCACGAAGGTGGAGGAGGTCGCGGGGATCAGCGCGGACTGGGTCATCGCCACGTCCGGCGGCGACGCCGGGGTCGTGGTCTTCACCGACGACTCCATCCCGTTCGCCCACCACAAGTCCGAGCTGATCGAACAGCGGCTGGGCACCTGTCCCGGGGTACGGCTGCTGGCGTCCGCGAACATCCCCATCCCGGACGCGAGCCAGCGCACCCCGCAGCAGGTCTCCTCCCTGCTGTCGCGCTTCGGGCACCGCTGGACCCATTCCGTCGCGATCAACGACCTCTACTTCGCCGACGCCGCGCCCGCGCTGCGCGCCGCCGGACGCCCGGGTGCGGGGCCGCCCTTCAACATCGGTGCGGGCGACGGCGACCCTTCCGCCTTCCAGCGCGTCAACAGCCACGGCTACCAGGCCGCCACCGTCCCCGAGCCGCTGGCCCAGCAGGGCTGGCAGATCGTCGACGAGTTCAACCGGGCCTTCGCCGGCCAGCCCGCCAGCGGGTACGTCGCGCCCGTGCACGTGGTGACGGCGGACAACAGCGGCGGGGCCACCTCCTGGGACCCGCAGGGCTACCAGGAGGCCTACCGGAAGCTCTGGCACGTGGACTGACCTGGGAAAACGACATTCCGGCCGCTGTCAAGTAACGAACAGCCGGGGCTACGGCCCCGCGCCTCCTCCGGGCACGGTGGAAGCCTTCCCTCCCGCACAGAGCGGGAGGACGGAAACCGCCCTCGCCATCGGAGGCAGCATGTACCCCCGCGCAGGTGTCCTCGTGACCCGTCGCCCCCGGCTCGTCCTCCTCGCCGCGCTGCTGTTCCTCGTGGTGGCGGGCGTGTTCGGGGCCGGGGCGTCCGGCCGGCTGAAGACGCAGGGGTACGACGACCCGCGGTCCGAGTCCAGCCGCGCCGCCCAGATCGCGGCCCGGGACCTGGGGGCCTCCCCCAACCTGGTCGTCGTCGCACAGGCCCGCGGCGGCTCCGTCGACGACCCGGCGGCCCGCGACGCGGGCGAGGCCCTGACCCGGCGGCTGGCCGCCGAGCCGCACGTGAGCGCGGTGACCTCGTACTGGACCGGTGACCCGGCCGGGCTGCGCAGCCGGGACGGCCGCGCGGCCATGCTCGTGGCACACCTGGACGGCGAGGGGGAACGGCTCGCGGCGCGGGCCGAGCGGCTGCGCGACGGACTGAGCACCCCCTCGCCCTCCACGACGGCCCTGTCGGTGCACGTGGGCGGCTCCGCCCTCGTCGACGCCGAGCTCCAGGACCTCTCCGAGTCCGACCTGAAGCGGGCCGAGTCCGTGGTCCTGCCGGGCACCCTGATCCTGCTGGTCCTGGTCTTCGGCAGTGTGGTGGCCGCCGCGCTGCCCCTGCTGATCGGGGTCCTGGCCGTCGCCGGGACGCTGCTGGTCCTGAGCGTCCTGGGCTCCGTCACCGACGTGTCCGTGTTCGCCCTGAACCTCACCACGGCGCTCGGTCTGGGGCTGGGCATCGACTACGGCCTGCTGGTCGTCTCGCGGTTCCGCGAGGAGCTCGCCGCCGGCTACCACCCGCGCAACGCGGCCATCCGCACCGTGCGCACCGCCGGCCACACGATCGCCTTCAGCGCCGCCACGGTCTGCGCCGCGCTCGCGACGCTGCTGGTGTTCCCCCCGTACTTCCTGCGCTCCTTCGCCTACGCCGGCATCGCCGTCGTCGTGATCGCGGCGGTGAGCGCCATGACCGTACTGCCCGCGCTGCTGACGCTGCTCGGCAAGCGGGTCAACGCCTGGCCCGTGCCGGGGCGCCGCCGGGTCCAGGAGGGCTCGCGGTCCCGCTTCTGGGAGGGGCTGGCGCGGATCGTCGTACGCCGTCCGCTGCTCGCGGCGCTGCCGGTGATCGGCCTGCTGGTGCTGCTCTCCGGGCCGTTCACCCACGCCGGTTTCGCCACCCCGGACGACCGGGCGCTGCCGGTGAGCGCGTCCAGCCGGCAGACCGGCGACCTGGTGCGCGGCGCGTTCGACACGAAGGGCTCCGGCGCGCTGACCGTCATCATGACGGGTACGCCGTCCCCGCAGGCCCGCCAGGAGTACGCCCACCGGCTGTCCGCGCTCCCGCAGGTCGCCCAGGTCACGGCGCCCGCCGCCGGCGGCCCGGCCCGGCTGTCCGTGGTGCCGCGGGTGGACCCCCAGTCCAGCGCCGCCCAGCAGCTCGTGCACGACGTACGCCGCACGCCCGCCCCGGCGGGCACCGAGGTCCTCGTCGGCGGACCGAGCGCGGTCCTGGTCGACGCCAAGGCCACGGTGGGCGACCGGCTCCCGCTGGCGCTCTCCGTCATCACCGTCACCACCTTCGTCCTGCTGTTCGGTTTCACGCGCAGTGTGCTGCTGCCGCTGAAGGCCATCGCACTGAACGCCCTGAGCCTGACGGCGGTCCTCGGGGCCATGGTGTGGATCTTCCAGACGGGTCATCTGAGCGGGCTGCTCGGCTTCACGCCCGGACCGCTCAGCACGACCATGCCGGTGCTGCTGTTCTGCATCGTCTTCGGGCTCTCCGTGGACTACGAGGTGTTCGTCCTGGCGCGGATCAAGGAAGCCCACGACGCCGGGGAGGACGACGCCACCTCGATCGTCACGGGCATCTCCCGCACCGGCGGCATGGTGACGACGGCCGGCGCCCTGCTCGCCTTCACCCTCCTGAGCTTCGGCACCTCCCAGGTCTCCCTCCTCCAGTTCTTCGGGATCGGCGCGGGCCTCGGCGTCCTCCTCGACGCCACGCTCGTCCGGGGCGTCCTCGTACCGGCGCTCATGCGCCTGGCCGGCGGCCTGAACTGGTGGGCGCCGAAGGCCCTGAGGCGGCGGACACCGCCCCCGGCGCCCCGGCCGGCCCCGGCCCCCGCCGGGAGACGGCCCCCCGGCCGGTGCCCCCCGGGCCGGATCCCCGTCCGCCCCCACGCGCACGCGCGCCGCTGACCGCACCGGCGCACACCCCCACCCCTCACCCCACTCCTCACCCCCGCCCCCACCGCCCCGGCCACCACCCGGCCGGGCCACCAAGACAAGGGAAGACCCCCATGAACGACATCGCCATCACCGGACTCGCCTGCCGCTTCCCCGGAGCCCCCGACATCCGCGCCTACTGGAACCTCCTGACCAGCGGGGAACGACAGTTCGCCGCCGTCCCCGCGTCCCGCTGGAACCACGAGACCTTCCACGAACCGGTGAACCGCTCGGCCCCCAACGCCGCCTACACCGACCAGGTCGCCTTCCTCCCCGACGTGGACCTCTTCGACGCCCAGCACTACGGGGTACCGCCCGCCCGGGCCCGGGCCATGGACCCGCAGCACCGGATGATGCTCGACGTCTCCCGCGAGGCCCTCGACGACGCCGGACTGGGCCGCGGCGACTTCGACCGGGAGAACACCGGCGTCTTCTTCGGAGTGTCGGTGTCCGACTACAAGGACCTCATGTCGGCCCCCATCCGGGCCATCACCCTGGCCGAGGACGCCCTCGACGCGGACGACCGCGAGGGCCGCGACGCCGTCAAGGAGCGGGCGGGAGCCCTCGGCGCGGTGCAGAGCTTCACCCTCCCGGGCAGCCTCCTCAACATGGCGGCCGGGACCGTCAGCCGGCAGTTCGGCCTCGGCGGCCCCAGCTTCACCGTCGACGCCGCCTGCTCCGGCTCCCTGGTCGCCCTCGACCAGGCCGTCGCCCAGATCCGCCAGGGCGGCTGCCGGACCGCCCTCGTCGGCGGCGTGTACCTCAACCTCACCCCCGACAGCCTCGTCGGTTTCTCCCGGCTCCGCGCCCTGTCCGCCGCCGGGGTGTGCCGCCCCTTCGACGAGGAGGCGGACGGCTTCGTCCTCGGTGAGGGCGCCGGTGTCGTCGTCCTGCGGCCGCTCGCCGACGCGCTCGCCGACGGAGACCGCGTCTACGCCGTCATCAAGGGCATCGGCTCGGCCAACGACGGCGCCTCCCCCGGCCCCCTGGTCCCCACCGCCGAAGGCCAGCTGCGCGCCATGCGCCGCGCCTACGACGACGCGGACGTCGCCCCCTCCTCCATCGGCTTCCTCGAGGCCCACGGCACCGGAACCGCCGCCGGCGACCGCGCCGAGGCCGAGGCCCTGCGCCGACTGCGCACCGAGTACCCCGACGAGGACCCCGCCCTGTGCTACCTCGGCTCGGGCAAGGCCCTCATCGGGCACTCCCTCGCCGCTGCGGGCATCGCGGGACTGATCAAGACGACCCTGGTCGTCCACCACCGCACCATCGCCCCGCAGCCGTGCACCACCCCCCACCCGGACCTCGACATCGCCGCCGCCGGCCTGCGCTTCGCCGACACCGCGCTGCCCTGGCCGGGCGAGGACGCCCCGCGCCGGGCCGCCGTCAGCTCCTTCGGTTTCGGCGGCACCAACGTCCACGTGGTGCTGGAGGAGGCGCCCGCCCCGGCCGCCGCCGCCCCCGCCGCACCCGCCGCGGTGCCCGCGCCGCTGCTCGTCCTGCTCTCGGCCGGCAGCCCCGCACTGCTGGACCGGCACATCGGTGACGTGCTCGACGCCCTGGACGCGCTCGACCCGGCGGACCGTCCGCCGCTGGCCGCCCTGGCCCACACCCTGGGCGGGCGCCAGACGCTGACCGCCCGGCTCGCGGTCGTGGCCGCCGACACGGACGCCTTCGTCCAGCGGCTGCGCGGCGCCCGTGAGCAGTTGCTCACCGGAGTCCGCGGCGACCTCGGGGACGGCGCGTTCGCCGCCGACGCCCCCCTGCCGGAAGCGCAGCGCCGCATCGCCTTCCTCTTCCCCGGTCAGGGCAGTCAGCGGCCCGGCATGATGCGGGACCTGTACGAGCGGTTCGCCGGTTTCCGCTCGGCCGTCGGCGTCCTCGGCGCCGTGGCCGGGCGGGACACCGGATTCGACGTCGCCGACCTGCTGTACGGCGAGGCCGCGGCGGCCGGCGGCGACACCGAGGAGTTCAGGCGGCGGCTCACCTCCACCGAGGTGTGCCAGCCCCTGCTCGGTACCGTCCAGATCGCCGCCACCCGGGTCCTCGCCGACTGCGGCGTCACTCCCGGCCTCGCCCTCGGGCACAGCGTCGGGGAGTTCGCGGCGGCCGCGGCGGCCGGGGCGATCGCCGCCGCGGACACCGTCCGGCTGCTGGCCCAGCGGGGTGCGGCGCTGCGGCAGGCCGAGCAGGGCCTGGAGGGCGGGATGCTCGCAGTCCAGACCGACAAGGACACCTGCCGCCAGCTCATGGACGGCATCGACGACGTGTGGCTCGCCTGCTTCAACCAGCCGCGTCAGGTCGTGGTCAGCGGCACCCCGCACGGACTGGCCGCCCTGCGGCAGGCCTGCGCCGGTGCCGGGATCGTCACGGTGGCACTGGAGGTGTCCAACGCCTTCCACTCGCCGCAGCTGGCCGGCGCCGAGGAGGCCGTACGCACGGCCCTCGCCGCCCGCCGCATCAGCGGCCCCGCCGTGGCGTTCGTGTCCTCGGTGAACGCGGAGGCCGTCACCGACCCCGAGCAGCTGCGCGAACTGTGGGCCCGGCACGCGTCGGCGCCGGTCCGGTTCAGCGACGCCGTCCGCACCGCCTACGACGAGGGGGCCCGCGTCTTCCTCCAGGTGACCGGCGGCAACTCGCTCCTCACCTCGGTCCGCCGCAACCTCGCGGGCCACGGCGACGTGCACGTCGTCCCCGTCGAAGGGGCCGCGCCGGACGACGGCCGCAGCCTCGTCCTGGCCCTCGCCCGGCTCGCGGTCCTCGGAGCCCCCGTCGACCCGCGCGCCCTGGTCCCCCAGGAGGACCGACGGCTGCTGGACCTGCCCGTGGCCAGGCTCGACGCCCGCTCGTACTGGGTGACGGACAAGCGCCCCGCGAAGAAGGCCGCCTCGCCCACCCCGCCCACCTCCCCCCGGCCCCGGCCGGCATCCCCCGCACTGCCCGAGGAGACCCCGATGAACGCCCCCACGAACGACGCGGTGAACGGCTCCATGAACGAACTGCTCCAGCTGGTCCAGCAGCAGGCCACCCTGCTGAAGTCCCTCGGCGACGCACTCACCGCGGCGAGCCCCGCCGCACCGGCCGCTACGGCTGCCCCCGCCGAAGAGGCTGCCGCCCCGGTCACCGCCCCGGCGGCCGCCGCCCCAGTCACCACACCTGCGCCCGTCGCCCCGGTCACCACACCTGCCCCTGCCCCTGCCGCCACGCCCGCCGCTCCCGCGCCCGCCGCCGAGCGCCCCGCGCCGACCGGGAGCCTCGAGGAGGTCACCGAGGCCGTGCTCGCGCACGTGGCCCGGATCAGCGCGTTCCCGGTGAACTCCCTGCGCGCGGACCAGCTGCTGGTCGACGACCTCGGTTTCGACTCGCTGATGCTGACCGACCTGTTCGTCGCGCTCAAGCGACAGTGGCCGCAGTGGAGGTTCGACGAGCGGGCCGCCGACCGCCCGACCACCGCGCGCATCGCGGCGATGATCGCGGACGTGGCACCGGCGGCGGTCCCCGCACCCCGCGCCGAGAGCGCCGAGGAGGCCCCGCAGTCCCCGCCGGTCCACCTGAGCGTGGTCCCCGAGCCCGCCGGGCCGGCCGTCGCCGAAGCCCCCGCCCCGCTGCCCGAGGAGCAGACCCGGATCGAGTGCTTCCCCGAGGTCACCGCCCACGGCGAGAGGATCGCCGCCCTGGCGCAGACGGAGCTCTCCAATCCGTACTTCCTCGTCCACGAGGGCGGTATGACGGACACGACCGTCGTCGACGGCCGGGAACTCCTGTCCTTCTCCAGCTACAACTACCTGGGCATGGCGACGGACCCGCAAGTGACGGGTGCGGCGAAGGAAGCGGTCGACCGCTGCGGCACCTCGGTGTCCGCCAGCCGGCTGCTGTCCGGCAGCCGCCCGCTCCACCTGGAGCTGGAGTCGGAGCTCGCCGGTCTCCTCGGATGCGAGTCCGCACTCACCCTGGCCAACGGGCACGCCACCAACGTCACCGTGATCGGGCACCTCGTCGGCCCCGGGGACCTCGTCATCCACGACTCCCTGGCCCACGACAGCATCCTGCAGGGCTGCAAGCTGTCCGGCGCGACCCGGCGGCCCTTCCCCCACAACGACGCGGCCGCCCTGGACGCCGTCCTCGCCCAGGTCCGCCACCAGTACCGGCGGGTCCTCGTCGTCGTCGAGGGCGTGTACAGCATGGACGGAGACATCGCCGACCTGCCCGCCCTCGTCGAGGTCAAGCGGCGGCACGGCGCGCTGCTGATGATCGACGAGGCGCACAGCGTCGGCACCATCGGCGCGACGGGGCGCGGCATCGGCGAGCACTTCGGCGTCGACCGCTCGGACGTGGACCTGTGGTCGGGCACCTTGTCGAAGGCGCTGGCCAGCTGTGGCGGGTACGTCGCGGGGAACCGCTCCGTCGTCGAGTACCTGCGCTACACCGCTCCCGGCTTCGTCTACAGCGCGGGCATGACCCCGGCCGACACGGCGGCGTCGCTGGCCGCGCTGCGGCTGCTGCGCGCGGAGCCGCAGCGGGTGGACCGTCTCGCGGAGAACGCCGCGCTGTTCGTCCGCCTCGCGCGGGAGGCGGGCATCGACATCGGGGACAGCCACGGCACACCGGTCGTCCCGTGCATCGTCGGGGACTCGCTGAAGGCCCTGCGTCTGGCGGAGGCCCTGTTCGAGCAGGGCATCAGCGTCAATCCGATCCTGTACCCGGCCGTCCCCGAGGAACTGGCCCGGCTGCGGTTCTTCATCACCTCCGAGCACACGCCCGAGCAGATCCGCCACACGGTGACCGTGCTGGAGAGCGCGCTGCGGCTCCTGGACACGGCTCCGGCCGCCGCCTGAGGACCCCGTCATGGACACCGTCGTGCGCTACGCCATGGACCCCGTCATGGACGCCGCCTTCCCGTCGATCACCCCGGGGCGCACCCACCGGTGGGGCGGAGCCGGGATCGTCGTGGCCCACCGCTCGGGTCTGTGCCGGGCGCCGCACCTCTCGCCGGCCGAACAGCGGGTGGCCGACGCGCTGCCGGCCCGGCGGCAGGCCGAATGGCTGGCCGGCCGGCTGCTCGCCAAGCGCCTGGTCGGCGAGGCCCTCGGGGTTCCGGCGCAGGAGGTGGAGATCCTCCCGCGGGACGACGGCAGCCCCCGCGTCGCCGTCAGCGGCATCCCGATGCCCGGCGCGGTCGTCTCCCTCAGCCACACCGCCGGTTACGTCGCCGCGGCCCTCGCCCCGCAGCCGGTCGGCGTCGACCTCTGCGAGACCGCCTCGGCCGACGCCGTACGCCGCGTCGCGGACCACGCCTTCACTCCTGGGGAACTCGCCCTCCTCGATGCGGACCGGCCGGAGGTCATGGCGGGGGCCTGGGCGCTGAAGGAAGCCGCGGTCAAGGCCGACCGGAGCGGGATCTTCGGCTCCGCGCCGCGCGGCATACCGATCCTGGGCCTGCGGCCGCCCGTACTCGGCGGGGGGCGCCGCGCGATGGTGTGGCGGGCCGGGGACGCGGTCCTCGCCCTGGTCCTGGCGGCCCCGGCCGGCTGAGACGGCACTGCGTTGGTGCTCCTCGCCCCGCCGGATCATGCTTGTCAGTGGAACCCCTGGCCGTGCGGGTGGTTGCCGTGGACGGCTGCACAGGAACTAGCGAGGGCGAGATGAGCGGCGATGCAGCAACTTCCCACCTCTCCCGGTGAGCGGCCGCAGGAGTCGGACGCCTCCGCCGAACCCGAGGCGGCGTACACGGCCACGGCCACCATCAGCGAGCAGGGCATCGTGACGGAGTGGAGCGAGGACGCCCGGCGGCTGCTCGGGTACGTCCCCGAGGAGATCGTGGGCACTCCCGCCGTACGCCTGCTCGCCGACGGCGCGGGCGACGCGGCGTCGCGGATCCCCCCGGGCCAGGAGCGGTGGAGCGGCACGGCGGTCCTGCGGCACCGGGACGGGCGGCCGCTGGAGGTGGGGCTGCTCGCGCACCGCTGGACGTCCACCGGCGGGAACGCCAAGTGGTTCGTGGTGTCGGCCGTGGCGGGCGGGGCGCGTACGGACCGGGCCGAACCGTTGCGGGAATGGGCGTTCACCCAGTCCCCCTGCGTCCAGGCGGTCTTCGACGCGGACCTGCGGCTGGTGCGGGCGAACACCTGCACGGAGCACGCGCTGTCCCTCACCGAGGCCGAGATGCGCGGGCTGCGCCTGCCGGAGATCGTGCCGGATCCCCTGAGCGAGGAGATCCAGCGCCGGATGCGCCTGGTACGGGAGACGGGTGAGCCGCAGCACGTGGACGGTTTCTTCCACGCGCCCGGTGCGGGCACGGAGCAGCAGGGCTGGGCCACCTCGCTGACCCCGGTGCGGGACCCGGAGGGCGGGGTGCGCGCGGTGTTCCTGACCGCGCACGAGCGGACGGCCACCGGGGAGGACCGGCAGCGGGTGCTCCTGGACGGCGACCGCACCGCGCGGGAGCTGGACGGTGCCCGCACCGCTCAGGAGCCGGCCGGGGAACTGGCGGCCACGGCGGCCGTCAGCGTCCACGACGCGCGCCACCACGCCCGGGAGCACACCAGCACGATGGCGTTGCAGCGCAGCCTGCTCCCGCACACGCTGCCCCAGCAGACGGCGCTGGAGATCGCCACGCGCTACCTGCCCGCCGCCACCGAGGCGGGGGTCGGCGGCGACTGGTTCGACGTGATCCCGTTGTCGGGGGCCCGGGTGGCCCTGGTGGTCGGCGATGTCGTCGGCCACGGCATGCGGGCCGCCGCCACCATGGGCCGGGTACGGACGGCCGTACGCACCCTGGCCGATGTCGACCTGCCGCCCGACGAGCTGCTCACCCACCTCGACGACCTCATCATCCACCTGGCCGCCGACGAGGCCGATCCGGATGCCGCGGGGGAATCCAGCGGGGGCATCGGCACCACCTGCCTGTACGTGGTCTACGACCCGGTCACCCGCCGCTGCACCGTCGCCCGGGCCGGTCACCCGCCGCCCGCCGTGGTCTCCCCGGAGGGCTCGGTGTACCTCCTCGACGTCCCGGCCGGGCCTCCGCTGGGCCTGGGCGGCCTGCCCTTCGAGACCGCCGAGGTCGAGCTTCCCGAGGGCAGTGTGCTCGCCCTGTACACCGACGGCCTGCTGCAGGCCCGCGACCACGACATCGACGAGGCGCTGGACAGCCTGTTCACGGCCCTGGCCCGGCCCGCGTCCTCGCTGGACGCGGTGTGCGACCGGATCCTGACGGCCCTGCTGACGCACGTTCCCGAGGACGACGTCGCGCTGCTCGTGGCCCGGACCCAGACGCTGCACTCCGACCAGGTCGTCGTCTGGGACCTGCGGTCCGACCCCTCCGTCGTCGCCGACGCCCGCCGGCTGGCCACCGAGCAGCTGACGGCCTGGGGACTGGACGAGGCGGCCTTCGTCACCGAGCTCGTGGTCAGCGAACTGGTCACCAACGCCATCCGCTACGGCACCCCACCCGTGCAGCTGCGGCTGATCCACGACAAGACCACCCTGATCTGCGAGGTCTCCGACGCGAGCAACACGGCCCCGCACATGCGGCGGGCCCGGATCTTCGACGAGGGAGGCCGGGGCCTGCTGCTGGTCGCCCAGCTGGCCAAGCGCTGGGGCACCCGGCACGCCGCGATCGGCAAGACCATCTGGGCCGAGCAGTCCCTCGTCGACTTCTGAGGAGCCCCGCCCTACCTCCATGTGCGCCGCTGACACGCGTGCGACGTCCCCTGTGACACGCCCGTGACAGTCGACGGACACCTTCATGAACTCCCCCCGACAGGCTCTTTAACACGGACATACATCCACATTCCTGGATTTGTCCCCACTGCTTCCGAGGTCGTGAGCAGAGATGACCGAGCCGATACGTCGGAGGAAATCCCATGAGCCTCACACTCGTCATGCCGCACGTCGAAGCCCCCTCGACCGCTCTCGCCCCGCGTGAGCAGGAGGCCCTGCGCCACATCGCCGCGGGCTGCACCTACGCCCAGGCGGCGCGCTCCATGGGACTCTCCAAGCACACCGTCGACGCGTACCTGCGCCGCATCCGGGCCAAGCTGGGCATCAACACCACGGCCGAGATGACCCGACTGGCCGTCTCCATGGGCCTGTGACCCCCGGCCCCCTCACCCGGCACGCAGAAGACCCGGTATCCGCTTCCGAGGAGCGGATACCGGGTCTTCTGCGTGCCGGGGCGCACTCTAGTGCTGTGACCGGAAAGGTTCACCGTGTCACGGCGCCCGGCACGGCACTAGAAGACCGGCCGGGCCCAGGCCGGCGGCTCGGCGGGCGGCTGCGCCGCGGAGTCGTCACGGGGCGTCGCGTCGGCGGACCGGGCGGCGCCGTTGCCGTTCCCGACGGCGGCGCGCAGGGCCGCCACGAACTCCAGGCAGGAGTCGTAGCGGTCCTCGGGCAGCTTCGACAGGGCCTTCGTCAGCACGTCGGCGACGGCGGGCTCGATGCCCGGCCGCCGCTCGGTCAGGGGAGGGGGCTGGTCGTACTGGTGCGCCCACAGCAGCGCCATGTCCTCGTCGCGTACGAAGGGCGGCCCGCCGGCGAGGGACTCGTAGACCACGCAGGCGAGGCTGTAGAGATCGCACCTGCCGTCCACGGGACGGCCGGAGATCTGTTCCGGGGCCATGTAGTCGAGGGTGCCGACGAACTCGCCGGCCGTGGTGAACCCGCTGAGCGACAGCGATTTCTTCGTCAGGCCGAAGTCCGTGAGGTAGACGTGTTCGGGGTGGTCGCTGTCGGTGCCCGCGGCGACCAGGATGTTGGCGGGCTTGACGTCCCGGTGGACGAGATCGTGCTCGTGGGCCGCGTCGAGCGCGGACGCCACCTGGGCGGCGATGCGCAGCGCCGTCGCGACGGGGAGGGGTCCCTCCCGGTCCAGCAGGGCGCGCAGGTCCAGCCCGGAGACGTAGCGCATGGCGATGTACAGGACGCCGTCGGTCTCACCGGCTTCGAAGATCGGCACGATGTGCGGGTGGTCGATCTTCGCCGCGACGCGCGATTCGTGGGTGAAGCGGGCCCGGAAGGTCTCGTCACTGGCCCGCTCAGGGGTGATCAGCTTGAGGGCGACCGTACGGTCCAGGCGCAGGTCCTTGGCGCAGTAGACGACGGCCATGCCGCCGCGACCGATCAGGCGCTCGATCCGATAGCCCGCGATCTGCTGCCCGATCAGGCCGGAGGGCCGTCCCGCGTAGGGGCGCAGGTTCGACGACGTTCCCATCAGGCGACCCCGCCTTTCCGTACCTGAAAGTCTAACCAGTGATCCACACGTATGCCCGTTCGTCACGGGTCCGCGGGACACCGGCCGGGCCTTCTCGGCTCCGGCCGGTGCCGGTCAGCCGTCGCCGCCGTCGCCGCCGCGGCCGCCCTGGCCGCTGCCCCCGCAGGTGCCGGCGCAGGTGCCGCCGCCTCCACCGTTGCCGCCGTTGCCTCCGTCGCCGCCGGGCGGAGCGGCCCCGCCGTTGCCTCCGTTGCCTCCGTTGGCACTGCCGTTGCAGACCCCGGCGCAGATGCCGCCCTTGCCGCCGTTCTGGCCGTTGCCGGCCGGGCCGCCGTTGGTGCCGTTGCCTCCGTTGGCACTGCCGTTGCAGAGGCCGGCGCAGATTCCGCCGTTGCCGCCGTTCGTGCCGTTGACCGTTCCGTTGCAGTTGCCCGCGCACACCTTGTCACCGACGCGGACGCTGCCGTTGCCCACCTTCACACTGCCGGTACCCGATTTGAGGCCGCCGAGCACTCCGCTGCCGAGTCGGCCCGTACCGGGTCCGCTGCCGCCGCTTCCGCCGCCGTAGCCCTGGTGCCCGCCGCCGAGCGACTGGTGGACGGCCTGGCCCGGGAGGGCGGACGGCGCCGCCATGGCGGCCGGAGTCATCGCGGCGGCACCGATCACCGTGGTCGATATGACAAAACCGAGACTGAATTTCCAGGACCGGGATCGCACGCTCATGGGATTCTCCTTCGACTTCTGCGGGTAATTGCTGGCCGGTTTTCCGCGGGTCACGGGTTGAGCGGGTAGCTGCCTTCCATCAGGGCGAACCAGTTGCGCTCCAGGTAGTACTTCTTCCAGGTGTCGATCTGGTCCTGCGAGATCTTGTACTTCTTGACGAGCTTGTCCTTCGTCTTGTCCGAGTCGTCGGCCAGCAGGGCCATCACGATGTGGACCTTGTCCACCACGGTCAGTTCGGCCTTGGGCTTGTCGGGCAGGTCGTCGAACCGGAAGCAGCCCACTCCGCCGGGCTTGCCGGGCTCACCGGGCTGACCGGGCTCACCGCCCCTGCCGCCCGCTCCGCCCTTGCCGCCCTCGCCGCCTTCGCCGCCCGCGCCGCCCGCCGTGCAGTGCCCGGACTGGTCGGCCAGGACCGAGGAGCTGACGCCGGCCGGGGTGTGGGACGGCGAAGCCTGCGCGGCGCACGCCGTACCGGTGACGAAAGCCAGGGAGACCGCGGCCAGGATGAGCGGACGCTGCCAGGTGTTCGTGAACATGGGGTTTCTCCGTTTTCTTGATCAGGGTGTTGCTGGGGGGGGGGGGTGGAGGCCCCTGGGGGCCTCCACCCGGTTGGACTGGTCAGGCTGCGTGCGGTTTAGAAGATGCTGGTGCCTCCGGCGCCGCCACCGCCGCCGAGGCCACCGAAGATGCCGCCGAAGCCGCCCTTCCCGCCCTTGCCGCCGTTGCCGCCCTGGAAGACGCCGTTGCCGCCCTTGCCACCCTTGCCGCCGTTGCCGCCGACCAGGGTGCCGTCACCGCCGCCGCCGCCGTTGCCGGCGCTGCCGCCGAAGAGGCCGGTACCACCGTCTCCGCCCTTGCCGCCGTCGCCGCCGATCACGCCCTCACCGCCGCCGCCGCCCCCGCCGCCGCCACCGCCGGAGAGGATGCCGGCGCCGCCCTTGCCGCCGTTGCCGCCGTTGCCGCCGACACCGGTGACGCTGGCACCACCGGAGCCGCCGGAGCCACCGCCGCCGCCGACGAGCCCGCCGCCGCCTTCCCCGCCGTCACCGCCGGCGCCGCCCCCGGAGGGGAAGGCGTAGGAGACCGATGCCGGCATGGGGGCCGCCGATGCCATCGAGGCCGGGAGGACCACGCCTCCCGCAACCACCGTGGCCGATGCGATCAGCGTGGCGAGGCGGAAACCGCGACGGTGGGGACGGACGACCTTGTTGGTGCGAATCTTGCGGTTCATGACTTTCTCCTACCGATTGAAAGGGATATGTGTTCCGATCCGGAGTTCCGGGTCGGTGCGGTGGTTTCGCCTCGTTTTGTTTCCGGTGAGGCCCGCACCACAAGTAAGCCCCGGGGGGTGGGGGCGGGTCATGTTCCGGAGATTCGGGACTTGACACGCCCGTGAGCGCAAAGTAAAAGACCCCGGCCTCCGGGAAGGAGGCCAGGGTCGGGTGCTGTCACCGCACGGGCAGGGCTACGGCACCGGTTGCTGCTGGGTCACGCAGTGGATCCCGCCGCCCCCCGTACCGAGGCGGTCGATGTCGAGCTGTTCGACGACCCGGCCCGGGAAGAGGCGGGCCAGGGTGGCCCTGGCCGCGGTGTCGGCCCGGGTGTCGCCGAACTGGCCGCTGATGACGGCTCCGTTGCAGACGTAGTAGTTGGCGTAGGAGGCGAGGAAGTCCCGGTGGGTGGAGCGGATCTTGTAGTAGTCGGGGCCCTGGAGCTGCTCGACGGCCATCCGGGCGCCGCCCGCGGTCGTGGCCGCGGAGAGGACCTGGTACTGCTTGCGCGCGTCCTTGGCGTACACGTCGGTGTCCGAGGCCAGCGGCATCTGGACCAGGGCCTTGCCGGGGGCGAGGAAGCGGGAGGTCGCGTCGACGTGGTCGTCGGTGATGTCCTGGCCGGTCACGCCGTCGAACCAGATGACCTTGGAGGCGCCGTAGGCGGTGCGCAGCGCGGCCTCGACCTGTGCCTGCGACATGCCGGGGTTGCGGTTGCGGTTGATCAGGCTGCTGCGGGTGGCCATCAGGGTGCCCGCGCCGTCCTGCTCGACGGCGCCGCCCTCGCCGACCAGGGCGGCGGAGGTGAAGGGGACGCCGACGTACGCGGCGATCCGGCCCGCGACCAGGGCGTCCTTGGCGTGGGCCTGCTTGTTGCCCCAGCCGTTGAAGTTCAGGCCGACCGCGTCGAGACCGCCGGCGCCGTCGGTGCGGAAGACCGGGCCGGTGTCGCGCATCCAGCAGTCGTCGACGGGGACGGTGGTGACGACGGTGACGGCCTGGCCGCACATCGAGCGGGCCTTCGCGGCGCTGGCGGAGTTGGCGCAGAGGTAGACGGGCTCGTACGTGGCGATGGTGCGGGCGATGAGCGCGATGTCCGACTGGACGCCGCCGAGCTTGCCGCCCCAGATGGCGGTGCTGTCGGGCCAGGCCATCCAGGTGCGGGTGTGGCGTACGTCCTCGATCGGCACCCGGAGGGCGCCCGCCGCGGCGGGGCGGCCCGCGGCCCGTGCCCGCCCCTCGGCCGCCGCGAGGGCGGCGCCGGCGGCGGTGAGGCCCGCCGCTGCCAGGAACCTGCGTCTGCCCATGCCCGCGGGGGCCGGGTTCACTGCGTGATCGTTCACGAGGGGTCTCCTTGGGGGTTCCAACTCACCGCAGGGAATGCGGAGTTGACCGGAAAGCTAGAACTGGCCAAGCGCTCGGTCAATAGTGTGGACGGAGGTGTTTCACAGGATCGGGGAAAGCCGCAGGTGGAGGCGGGCGGGCTCGTTAGGGTGACGCCATGGCAGCTTCCGCGCAGGACTCCCCTGACCTGTCCGCTCCCCCGGTCCCCGCCCGGCGGCCCCGGGCCTCGGCGAAGGGCGAACAGACCCGGGCGCGGCTGATCGCCGCCGCGCGGACCCTCCTGTCCGGCGGGATGAGCGAACGGTTCACCACCCGCAACGTGGCGGCGCTGTGCGGGGTCTCGCACGGGATGTGCCACTACCACTTCCAGGACCGGACCGATCTCGTCCTGGCGGTCGTCGCGGACATCCGCCCGGAGTGGATCCACCCCCTGGAGGAGGCGGTCTCCGCTCCCGGGCCGTTCGCGGAGCGGGCCGAGCGGGTCGTCGAGCTGCTCGGCCGGCCCGAGGGCGCGGAGCTCTCCCAGCTCCACTCGGCACTGCACTGGCACGCCCTGAACGACTCCCGGGTCCGGGAGAGCCTGGAGGCGGAGTACCGGCGCTGGCGGGCCTGTTTCGTCGCGCTGTTCCAGGTGCTGGCCCAGGAGCGGGGCGGGGGCGTGGACCCGCGCCCGCTGGGCGAGGCCGTCGCCGCCGCCGTGGACGGCCTGGCCGCCGCCGAGTCACTGGGCTCCGAGGTCGACTCCGGTGCGGTGCTGCGTACGCTGATCAGCACGCTCGCCGCCGGGACCCGCCCCGGCGGCTGACCTCCGGCTAGAGCGCCCGCCGGGCCGCGGCGATCGCCTCCGGGTCCCAGCCGGGCCGGGGGACGGATTCCAGCAGCAGCCGGGTGTACGGGTGCCGGGGCGAGGCGAGCACCTCCCGCGTCCCGCCCTGTTCGACCACGGCCCCGTGCCGCATCACGACGATCTCGTCGGTCACGCACCGGACGACCCCGAGGTCGTGGGTGATGAAGAGGAACCCGATCCCGGTCTGCTCCCTGATGTCGGCCAGCAGGTTGAGGATCTGCGCCTGCACGGAGACGTCGAGCGCGGCCACGGCCTCGTCCAGGATGAGGACGGCCGGTTCGACGGCGAGGGCCCGGGCGATGGCGACGCGCTGGCGCTGGCCGCCGGAGAGGCGGCGCGGCAGGGCGTCGGCGGCCCGGGTGCCCAGGCCCACCTGGTCGAGCAGTTCCCGTACCCGCTTCGCGTGGTCGCGGCCCGGGAAGTGCAGGCTCAGGCTCTCGCGGAGGGTCGCCTCGACGCTGGTGCGCGGGTCGAGGGAGAGGTACGGGTCCTGGAAGACCATCTGGATCTCGCGGGCGCGGGCCAGGCGCGCGGCCCGGCCCCGGGTGCGGCCGGTCCGGGACCGGCCGCGGACCAGGACCTCCCCTTCGTCGGCGTGCTCCAGGCCGACGACGATGCGGGCGGTGGTCGTCTTGCCGGAGCCGGACTCCCCCACGATGCCCAGCGAGCCGCCCTCGGGGAGGGTGAAGGACACGTCGTCGACCGCGCGGACGGCCCCGAAGGACCGGCGCAGGCCCCTGACCTCCAGTACGTCATCGGGCATCGACGGCGCTCCCTTCGAGCAGGTCGCTGTGGTGGCAGGCGGCGTGGTGGTCGGGCCGGTCCGGGGCCGGGGACGGCAGCGGGGCCCGCTCGTCGCAGACCTCCGTGGCGAGGGGGCAGCGGGCGGCGAAGGCGCAGCCGGGCAGCGGCTCCCGCAGGTCCGGCGGCTGCCCCTCGATGGCGGCGAGCCGGCCCGGGGGGCCGTCCATCCGCGGGGTGGAGGCGAGGAGGGCGGCCGTGTACGGGTGGCGGGGGCGGGCGAAGAGGACCTCGGCGGGGCCGGTCTCCACGATCCGTCCGGCGTACATGACGTAGACGCGGTCGCTGATGGCGGCGGCGAGTTCCAGGTCGTGGGTGACGAACAGCAGGCCGGTGCCGAAGCGCTCGCGGAGCGCGGCCAGCAGGGCGATCACCTCGGCCTGGCTGGTGACGTCCAGGGCCGTGGTGGGCTCGTCGGCCAGCAGGAGCACGGGGTCCCCCATGAGGGCCGCCGCGATCACGACGCGCTGGAGCATGCCGCCGGACACCTGGCCGGGGTACTTGCGCAGCACGGACCCGTCCAGGCCCACGGCCCGCAGCAGCTCGGTCGCCCGGGTGGTGGCCCGCGGGCGGTCCATGGCCCCGGTGAGGGTGACGCTCTCGGTGAGGAAGTCGCCGATGCGGCGCAGCGGGTTGACGGCGGCGCGCGGGTCCTGGAAGACCATGGCGGCGGTGCCGGCGCGTACGTCGCGCAGCCGGCCGGGGTCCATGGCGAGCACGTCGTGGCCGCCGACCCGCACCGTGCCCTCGACGGCCGCGCCGGGCGGCAGCAGTCGCAGCGCGCTGCGGGAGGTGAGGGTCTTGCCGGAGCCGGACTCGCCGACGAGGGCGACGGTCTCGGCGGCGGCGACGGTGAGGTCGACGCCGTCGAGGACGGGCCGGGCGGTGCCGGGCAGGGTGATCCGCAGGCCCTGGATGTCGAGGGTGTTCATCTGTCTCTCCTGGCGACACGGTCGGCCCAGCGCTCGCCCACGACGTTGAAGGCGACCACGGTCAGCACGATGAAGGCGCAGGGCAGGATCGCGGACAGCGGGTAGCCGTGCTGGATGGCGGTCTGCCCGTCGAAGACCATGCGGCCCCAGTCGGGGGTGAGCGCGGGGACGCCGAGGCCGAGGAACGACAGGCCGGCGAGGTCCATCAGGGCGTAGCCGAAGTTGACGGTGGACTGGGCGAGGACGACGGGGGCGATGTTGGGCAGGATGTGGCGCAGGCAGATCTGCAGGGCCGAGTGGCCCTGGACCTGGTAGGCGCTGACGTACGGGCGGGCCCGCTCGGCCAGGACCAGGGAGCGGGTGAGCCGGCTGACGTAGGGCAGGTAGGCGACGGCGAGCGCGAGGACGGGGGCGAGCAGCCCCTCGCCGTAGACCGAGATGATCAGGATGGCCAGCAGCATGCCGGGGAAGGCGAAGACCAGCTCGGTGCTGCGGGACAGGACGGAGTCGATCCAGCCGCCCCGCCAGGCGGCGGCCGTACCGATGGCGATGCCGGCGACGGTGGAGAAGACGACGACGCCCAGCGGGCCGAGCAGGGAGGTGCGCGCTCCGAGCAGCAGCCGGGAGAGGGTGTCGCGGCCGGCGGCGTCCACGCCGAGCGGGTGCGTGGCGGAGGGTCCGGCGAGGGCGTCGCCCAGGTCGACGGCATTGGGGTCCTCGGGCACCAGCCAGGGCGCGAGGAGCGCGGCGAGGACGACGAGGGCGACGAGGGCCAGGCAGACGAGGTGGAGGGCGGAGCCGTTGGCGCGGATCCGGGCGAGGCCGGGGCGGCGCGTCAGGACGGCGGTCATGCGGCGGCCTTCCTGGATCCGAGGGTGACCCGGGGGTCGACCAGGGGCAGGACCAGGTCCACGACCAGGTTCACGGTCATGAAGAGGGCCACGATGATCAGGGAGATCGCCTGGACGGTCGGGAAGTCCTTGGTGGTGGTGGACAGTTCGAGGAGCTGGCCGATCCCGCCGATGCTGAAGGCGGTCTCGACGAGGATGGTGCACACCAGGAGGGTGGAGACGATCAGTCCGCCGGTGGTCAGGACCGTCCCGAGGGAGTTGCGGAAGACGTGGCGGCGGATGACCTGGCGTTCGGGGACGCCGCGGCTGCGGGCGACGGTGACGTGTTCGCTGTCGAGGGCTTCGAGCATGGCCGAGCGGGTGACCCGGGCCAGCATGCCGATCAGGTAGAGGGCGAGGGCGACCGCGGGGAGCGTGAGGTGCCAGAGCATGTCGGCGAGGCCTTCGCCGCCGCCGCTGCTGGGGAACCAGCCGAGTTGCACGGCGAAGAGTCCCTGGAGGAGGACGGCCGCGACGAAGGACGGGGTGCCCACCGCGAAGGTCGTGGTGACGAGGATGGCGGAGTCGGTGGCTCCGCCGCGGACGGCGGCGATCCGGCCGAGCAGCAGTCCGACCGCGACGACCACGACGAGGGCCATGGCGATCAGCAGGAGCGTCACGGGGAGCCGGTCCGCGAGGAGGCGCGAGACGTCGGTGCGGTAGGTGATCGACCGCCCGAAGTCGCCGTGCAGTACGTCCCCGAGCCAGCGGAAGTACCGGACGAGGAACGGGTCGTCCAGGTGGTACTGGGCGTTGATCGCGGCGAGGGCCTCCGGGGAGGCCGAGCGGCCGGCGAGCAGGAAGCTCGCCGGGTTGCCCGGCGCCAGGTACATGGCGCCGAAGACCACGAACGAGGCGGCGAGCAGGGTGGCGGCCATTTCCGCCACCCGTCGTACGGCGAAGCGGACGAAGCTCACTGCGCGGCCCCCACGTCGGCGGCCCACGGGTAGTACATGTACGAGATCGTGGTGGGCGCTCCGGTGATCCGCTTGCCCTGGAACAGCGCGGTCGGCCACTCGGCGACGGGGATCCACAGGAGCTGCTCGGACGCGTGGCGCTGGAGCTTCGCCTCGACGGCCGTCCGTTCCTCGGCCGGGTAGAGGGCGGCGGCCTGGTCGACGAGCTGGTCGTATTGGGGGTTGCTGTAGCCGGCGAAGTTCATGTAGGCGCCGGTCTTGAAGTTCGACAGCAGGTCGAGGGGGTCGGTGATCGAGTCGTAGTAGGTCAGCGGGAACATGTCGATGCCCTGGCGGGCCTCGGGGTCGGTGAACAGCGCGGTGAAGGCGTTGGGGGCGATGGTCTTGAGCCGGATGTCGAGGCCGATGCGGGTGCCGGCGGCCTGGACGGCGGTGGCGAGGAGGGAGACGTCCTGGCCGATGGAGCTGGTGGCCATGGTCAGGGTCTTGCCGGTGGCCCCGGCCTCCTTGACGAGGGCCTTGGCCTGCTCGATGTCCTGGCCGGTGGGCGGGAGTCCGTCGAAGGCGGCCTTGCGGGTCTGCTCGGGGGCCGCGGCCCATGCGGCCTTGGTGGTGAGGGAGTTGGTGACGGTGCCGGCGCCCGCGAGTCCGGCCTTGACGAATCCGGTGCGGTCGAGCGCCAGGGACAGGGCCCGGCGGACGCGGAGGTCGCCGAGGGGGCCCTTCATGTCGGTGACGTTGACGTTGACGGTGCTCAGGCCCTCGCCGAAGAAGAGGGTTCCGGCGCCGCTGTCGCGCAGGCGGGCGTAGCTCTCGGTGGGGATGAGGTAGCCGCCGTCGACCTCGCCGCTGAGCATGGCGTTGGTGCGGGCGGAGGGGTCGGTGAGGATGCGGAAGACGGCCTTCTTCGCCTTGGCCTTGGTGCCCCAGTAGCCGTCGAAGCGGTCGAGCTCGATCGACTGGCCCTTGTTCCAGGTGCCGAGGGCGAAGGGGCCGGTGCAGGCGAGGCCGCCGGTGGTGCCGTAGTCCTTGCCGGCCGCCTCGACGCCGGCCTTGGAGGCCACCACTCCGGCGGCGGTCGCCATGTACTGCGGGAACTGGGAGTCGGGCTTCTTCAGTTTGACGGTGACCTGGAGGGGGCCGGTGCCGGTGACGGAGGCGACGTTCTGGAAGACCTGGGCCCAGGCGGCGGCGTTGTCGGGGTCCATCTGCCGGCCGAGGCTGAAGACCACGTCGTCCGCGGTCATCTCCTTGCCGTCGTGGAAGCGCACGCCGGGGCGCAGGTCGTAGACCCAGGTGGTGGGGTCGGGGTTGGACGCCTTCTGGGCGAGGCCCGGTTCGGTGGTGAGGGCCGGGGTCCAGCGCATCAGGCTCTCGCACACGTTGGACAGGACCGTGTTCTGCGGGTAGTCGAAGGCCACCGTGTAGTCGAGGGTGGGCGGTTCGGCGTAGACGGCCCAGCTGAAGGAGTCGATCTCGCCGCGCGCCGGGGGTGTGGAGGCGGAGAGGCGGACCTCGGTGACCTCGCCGGCCTTGCCCTTGGGCGGGCCCGCACAGGCCGTGAGCAGGGCGAGGGAGGTCAGGGCGGCGGTGGTGAGGGCTGCGGCGCGGCGGCCGGGCCGGCGGTGGGGGCGTCTGCCGGTGCGGGGTGGGGAGGTGGTCATCGTCGCGCTCTCTTTTCCGTGAGGGATGCGGGGGGAGGAGCGGGCGGACCGCTGGGGCGGTCGGTGGTGCGGTCCGCCGGGGCGGTCGGTGGTGCGTGCCCTGCTCAGCCGGCGGTGGGCGCCGCGGGGATCTGCTGGGTGATGCAGTGCACGCCGCCCCCGCCGAAGGCGATGGCGAGCGCGCGGACGCCGACGACCTTGCGGCCGGGGTAGGCGGAGGCGATGACGGCGAGGGCGTCCTCGTCCTGCTGGAGCCCGGCGACGGGGACGACGACGCCGCCGTTGGCGACGTAGTAGTTCAGGTACGAGACCTCGATCTCGCCGTCGGTGAGGTCGGCGAAGGCCGTCTGCGGGACGTCGATGATCTCCAGTCGGCGGCCGCGGGCGTCGGTGCCGGCTTCGAGGACGGCGCGGTTGGCGCGCATCCGGGCGTAGTCGGGGTGGCGGGGGTCGTCGGGCAGGGAGACGACGACGGTGCCGGGCGCCGCGAAGGCGCAGACGCCGTCGACGTGGCCGTCGGTCTCGGTGTCGAGCAGGCCGCCGTACGGCAGCCAGATGACCTTGGTGACCCCGAGGCGGGCCTTGAGTTCGGCCTCGATCTCGTCGCGGCTCATGCCGGGGTTGCGGTTGGGGTGCAGCAGGCACTGCTCGGTGGTGATGAGCGTGCCCTCGCCGTCGACGGTGATCGCCCCGCCTTCGAGGATCATGTCGGAGGCGATCCGGTCGACCCCGAGGTGTTCCAGCAGCAGGGCGCTGATCCGGTCGTCGGAGTCGAAGGGGTGGTGCTTGCCGCCCCAGGCGTTGAACCGGAAGTCCACGCCGGCGCGGTTGCCGTCGTCGTCGAGGACGAACAGCGGGGCACTGTCGCGGAACCAGGAGTCGTCGAGGGGCAGCTCGATGACGGTGACGCCGTCGCCGCAGCGGGTACGGGCCTCCTCGCCGTGGCCGGGCGGGGCGACCATCGTCACGGGCTCGAAGGCGGCGATGGCGCGGGCGACCTCCGCGTACTCCTCCTTCACGTCGGCCAGCACGCTTCCCCACAGCTCCTCGCGGGTCGGCCAGGCCATCAGGCAGCCCTGGTGCGCGGACCACTCGGCGGGCATACGGAATTCAGCCATCGGGCGTCTCATTTCTTTCGTGGGGCGGAGTCTTCCACTTAACTGAAAATTCAGTCAAGAGTGTGGGCGTCAGAGGAAGTAGAGGCGGTTCAGGGAGACCTCCTGGGCCGGCTCGGAGCGCAGGGGCTCCCCGTCGAGGGTGACGAGGCCGGTGGCGGGGTTCACGTCGACGGCCCCCAGGCGCGTGTTGCCGATCATGTCCTTGGGACCGATGCCGCGCGTCCCGCGTACGGCGACCCGGCGGCGCCGGGTGCCCAGGGTGTCGTAGGGGGCGCCGAAGGAGCCCGACTCGGCGGCGGCGCGGCTGACGAACGCCACCGAGAGGTCGGCGGGGGCGGCGCCGTGGGCGCCGAACAGCGGGCCCAGCACGAGGGGTTCGCAGCAGTCCGTGGCGGCGTTGGGGTCGCCGGTGACTCCGTAGGCGGGGAAGCCGGACTTCAGGACGAGCTGGGGCTTGGCGCCGAAGAACTGCGGGCGCCAGAGCACGATGTCGGCGAGTTTGCCGACCTCGATGGAGCCGATCTCGTGGGCCAGGCCGTGGGCGATGGCCGGGTTGATGGTCAGCTTGGCCATGTAGCGCAGGACGCGGGCGTTGTCGTCGCCCTCGCCGTCGCCGTCCAGCGGGCCGAGCTCGCCCTTCATCTTGGCGGCCATGGCGAAGGTGCGGCGGATGGTCTCGCCCGCCCGCCCCATGCCCTGGGCGTCGGAGGAGGTGATGCCGATCGCGCCCAGGTCGTGGAGCACGTCCTCGGCGCCCATCGTGCCCGCGCGGATCCGGTCCCGGGCCATCGCGGCGTCGCCGGGCAGGTCCGGCTTGAGGTCGTGGACGGAGACGATCATGCCGTAGTGCTCGGCGACCGCGTCCCGCCCGAAGGGCAGGGTGGGGTTGGTGGAGGAGCAGATGACGTTCGGCACGCCCGCCATCTTCAGCACGTTCGGGACGTGGCCGCCGCCGCAGCCCTCGATGTGGAAGGCGTGGATGGTCCGGCCGTCCAGGACGCGCAGGGTGTCCTCCACCGACAGGCACTCGTTCAGGCCGTCGCTGTGCAGGGCCACCTGCACGTCGTGCTCCTCGGCCACCCGCAGGGCGGTGTCCAGGGCCCGGGTGTGGGCGCCCATGTCCTCATGCACCTTGAAACCGGACGCGCCGCCCTCGGCCAGGGCCTCGACCAGCGGAGCCGCGTCCGAGGAAGAGCCCCGGGCCAGGAAACCGATGTTCACCGGCCAGGCGTCGAAGGCGTTGAACCCGTGCTTCAGCGCCCAGGGCGAATTCACCCCCACGCCCCAGCTCGGCCCGATCTCCTGCCCGATGATCGTGGTGACGCCGCTCGCGAGCGAGGCCTCCATGATGCGCGGGGAGAGCAGGTGGACGTGGGTGTCCACGGCGCCGGCGGTGGCGATCAGGCCTTCGCCCGAGATCATGGTCGTGCCGGTGCCGACGACGATGTCGACGCCGTCGAGGGTGTCGGGGTTGCCGGCCCGGCCGATCGCGTGGATCCGGCCCTCGCGGATACCGACGGACACCTTGCGGATGCCCAGGACCGCGTCGATCACCAGCACATTGCTGATCACCACGTCACAGGTGTCACGGACGGCGGCGGCCTTCAGGTGCAGGCCGTCACGGGCCGTCTTGCCGAAACCCGCCAGGAACTCGTCGCCCGGCTTCTGCGCGTCGTGCTCGACGCGGACGGTCAGCCCCGAGTCGCCGAGCCGGACCCGGTCCCCGGCGCGGGGGCCGAAGACGGACGCGTACTCGTGCGGGTCGATGTGGCGGCCGCCGGGAGCGCAGTGGTCGCTGTGCCGGGTCGGTCTGCTCATGCCGGGGTTCCTTCCGGGGTGGCCGCGCCGAGGTAGCCGCAGGCCGCGGCCTTGCGGAGGGCTTCCTCCCGGGCGCCGGGGGCGTCGAGCGGGCCGTCGACCAGACCGGCGAAACCGATCGCGATCCGGTCGCCGCCGATGGGGACGAGACCCACCTCGGCGGTGTCACCGGGGCCGAAGCGGGTGGAGGACCCCGCGGCGACGGCGAGGCGCATGCCGTACGCGGCGGCGCGGTCGAAGTCCAGGCGCGGGTTGGCTTCGAAGAAGTGGAAGTGCGAGGTCACGCTCACCGGGACCGTCGCGGTGTTGCGCACGGCCAGGACCACGGCCGGCGCGAGGGCCTCGACGGTGTCCTCGGCGGGGAGTACGGCGCCCGGCGCGCCGTCGTCACGGGGGTGCGCCCCGAAGGGTTCGCTGATCGCCGCGAGCCGGGTGCCGTCGTCGAACACCGCCTCGACCATCACCTCGGTCACGATGTCGACGACGCCGGGCAGGACGTCGTCCGGGCCGAGGACGCTGCGGCCGCGTTCGAGGGCCTCGGCGAGCCGGAGGCCGTCGCGCGCCGCCTCGCACACGGTGTCGGCGATCACGGCGGTCGCCTCCGGGACGTTGAGCCGCAGGCCCCGTGCGTGGCGGGCCCGGGCCAGTTCGGCGGCGGTGAACAGCAGGAGCCGGTCACGTTCGGTGGGCGTCAGGGGCATGACGTCCACCGGGAAATCTTCATGATCATTTCTTCTCCGGGAGGCGGGCGGAGTGGGCCACGGGGCCGGGGGTCCGCCGTTCCGGCGCATGGGTGCACGGAGCGGGGAGGGGCTCTGGTGGCGCGGGGAGGGGCGAGAGGGCCGGGTGCGGCCGGGCGGAGCGCCCGGCCCGTGGTGGGGAGGGGCCGAAGTGGGGTCCCGAAGGGCCGTCGGTGGCTCGGAACCCCACTCTGGCATTGACTGAAAATTCAGTCAATAGATGGGGCGTCGAAAGGTCCCGTCCTACGGGAGGACAGGGTCCGGACGTGTCCGGGGCGGGCTCGGGTCAGTACTGGCGGAGTCCGGCCAGTTCGGCTTCGACGGCGCCGCGCATGAGCTCCCGCGCGTGGTCGATCCGGATGCCACCGCTGAGCCAGCGCATGCTGAGCCCCTCCAGGAGCGCGGTGAGCCGTTCGGCGGAGGCGGCGAGCGAGGAGGCGGGCACCATCGGCTGGACCTGGCCCAGCAGCGCGGCGACCTCCTGCACCCACACCAGGCTGGCCCGGGCGAGGTCCTCGCGCAGCACCTCGTCGAAGACGGCGCTCGCCCGCAGTTCACCCCAGGCCGAGCTGTTCTCCCGTACCTCGACGGTGTCCTGGAGCTCCAGGAGCAGGGTTTCCTCCAGCTCCTCCCGAGGGGTGAGCGGCGGGTCGTCCGGGTCGCGGTCGGTGGTGTAGCGCTCGGCGCGGTCGTTGATGAACTCGAGGGTCTCGCGCAGGACGCCGGTGCGGTCCTTGAAGTGGTAGTAGATCAGCGCGGTGGAGACGCCGGCCTCGGCCGCGAGTTCCTCCACGCGCAGCCCGCGGACCCCGCGCCGGGCGATCACCCGGGCGGCGGCTTCGAGGATCTGAGTGCTGCGAGACGCCATGACCCGCACTTTACCGGGGCGTTCCGCTACCGCCGCAGGCGGCCCGGCGCCGGGGGTGCGGTCCGGCAGGGGCACGGCGGGCATCAGGCGGCCGGCGGGACGGCCGGGTGCGACTGGGTGGCGCAGTGGATGCCTCCGCCGCCGCCGGCGATGGCGTCGATGCCGATCTGGAGCACCTGCCGGTCGGGGTAGGCGGCCTGGAGGATGGTGTACGCCAGACCGTCGGCGTAGCCGTCGCCGAACTGCGGCGCGATGACCGCGCCGTTCGGCGTGTAGTAGTTGGTGTAGCTGGAGAGGAACTCCGCTCCCCCGCCGCGGATGAGGCGGCGGTCGGGGCCGGGGAGTTCCGTGACGGCGAGGCGGCGGCCACGGGCGTCGGTGGCGCTCTCCAGGACCTGCTTGGTCTCCTCGTAGACGGCGACCCACTTGTGGTCCGCGCCGGCTCCGGGCCGGTCGAGGATGACCTTGCCCGGGGCGGTGAAGCGGGCCAGGCAGTCGATGTGGCAGTCGGTGATGTCCTGGCCGGCCAGGCCCGGCACCCAGAGGACCTTGTCGATGCCGAGCGCCTGCTTCAGGGCCTGTTCCACCTGGTCCTGGTTCATGCCCGGGTTGCGGTTGGCGTTGACCAGCGAGCTGACGGTGGCCAGGAGGGTCCCCTCGCCGTCCGTCTCCAGCGAGCCGCCTTCGCCGACGAACCCGGCCACGGTCCGGCGGACCCCGTACTCGCCGAGGAGGATCCCGGCGGCCGCCGCGTCATCGGCGTACGGCTGGGCGTACGGGGTGCCCGTCTTGCCCCAGCCGTTGAAGCGGGTGTCCACCCCGGCGAGGGCTCCCGGGGCCACGACGAAGGTGGGGCCGAAGTCGCGGATCCACAGGTCGTCTACGGGGATCTCGATGACGTCGACGGCGTGGCGGGCGCCGCGCCCGCAGCGGTAGCGGGCGTCGGCGGCCTGGCCGGGGCGCGCCAGCATCACGACCGGCTCGAAGCGCGATATCGCGTACGCGACGTCGGCGATGTCGCCGCGCACCGCCTCGAGCTTGCCGCCCCACACTGAGGAGAGGGCGGGCCAGGCCATGTAGGTGCGGACGTGGAGGTCGGTCTCGGCGGGCATCCGCAGGGCATCGGAGGCGGCGCGCGCGGTGGAGGGGAGGGCCGTGCCGAGGGCGGCGAGCGGCAGGGCGGCGGCGCCGTACTGGAGCAGGCGTCGACGGGTGGTGCGGGGCACGTCCATGGGTCTCCCTGAGGGGTGAGGGGCGGGATGACTCGGCATCCTTGCGTTAACTGAAAATTCAGTCAAGTCCGGTCGAGCTCTGCGACGTCAGCCGCGGCGGTACTGGTCCACGACGATCGTGACCGAGCCGTCGGCGGCCGCCTCGGCCAGCCGTACGATCGCGATCTCACTCCGGTCCGGGCTGCGCACACAGAACGGCCGCGCCTTCGAGAGCGCGGTGAAGGGCAGGGTGGCGGCCGGCCGGGTCTCGATGCCCCGGACACAGTCGGCCGGTCCCGGCTCCCCGGTGTCGGAGACGAACGCGTCCGACTCCTGGGACGGCACGAACGCCTGGCCGTCGCGCGCCAGGTACCAGGTGGCCGTCTCCGCGGGCACCACCTTCCCCGCCTTCAGGTCGAACTCGTAGCCCGGGTCGGGTGCGGTCAGCCGGGCCTTGGCGTAGCCGGGCACGAACCCGGGGGCCGTGGGCGGAGCCGACCGGGAGGGAGCGGGGCTCGCGCCGGGGTCTTCCTCCTCCCCCTCGGGAGCGTCCAGGTAGTACACGGCTCCGGCGCAGGCCAGCAGGGTGCCGGCGACCGCCAGCGCCACCACCGGCAGGCGCCGCCGCCCCGGGCCGGGGGCGCGGCGACCGGACGCGGGAGCCTGCGCGGGCGGGGGGACGCGCACGGGCGCCGGGGCCGGGGCCGCCGGGAGGTGGGAGCCCGGCCCGGGCGGAGCGGGTGCGGTCGCCGCCCGGGTCTGCTGGAGGTGCGCCGGGGCGGGTCGGACGCCGACCTCCTCGCGGACCGGGTGGGGCAGCCAGCCGTCGGTGAACTCGGGGCGCGGGCCCACCAGGGGGTGGGCGTGCACGGACTCGATCAGCTGCACGGTCGTGGGCCGGTCCTCGGGGCGTTTGGCCAGGCACCACGCGATCAGTCCGTGCAGGTCACCCGGTACGCGGGCGAGGTCGGGATGCTCGGGGACCACCCGGTACAGCGCGCTGGACTCCGGCCCTCCCCCGAACGGCGGGACCCCGCCCGCCACGTACGCGACGAGCGTCCCGAGCGCGAAGACGTCGGTGGCCGGTGTCACCTGGTGGCCCAGTGCCTGTTCGGGCGCCATGAAGGCCGCGGTACCGATCCGCAGGCCGGTGCCGGTGAGGGCGGCGGCGTCGGCCGCCCGCGCGATGCCGAAGTCGATCACGCGGGGGCCGTCCCCCGCGACCAGGACGTTGGCGGGCTTGAGGTCGCGGTGGACGACGCCCGCCCGGTGGATGGCATGCAGCGCCTCGGCGATGCCCGCGACGAGCAGCAGGACCGTGCGCACCGGCAGCGGTCCGTGGCGTCGCACCACCTCGTCCAGCGAGGGGCCGGGCACGTAGGCGGTGGCGAGCCACGGCGTGCGGTCGTCGGCCCCGGAGTCGACCACCTGAGCCGTGAACAGGCCGTGGATCCGGCGGGCACTGGCCACTTCCTGGGCGAACCGTTCGCGGAACTCGGGGTCCGCGGCGAACTCCCTGCGGACGGCCTTCAGCGCGATGGGGCGGCCCCCGGGCGTGTACGCCAGGTAGACCACCCCCATGCCACCGGAGCCGAGACGGGCGTGGAGGCGGTAGCCGCCGATCTCGTAGGGGTCGTCGGCGGACAGCGCCGCGGGGGCGGGCGGTGTGCCGGGGAGTCGTTCGGGCATGCGGTGGCTCTTTCAACGATGCGGCAATGACCTGCGCGCATCGTGCCGCTAACTAAACTTTCAGTCAATGTGTGACAATGCGAGACGCACACGGCCAGGAGGGATCACACAGTGACCGACCGCAGACGAGCCATCCTCACGGGCGCCGCGCGGGTCATCGCACGTCAGGGCGTCCGGGGGCTCCGGGTGGCGGACCTGGCGGCCGAGGCCGGCGTGTCCACCGCCCTGATCTACTACCACTTCAAGGACCGGCCCGGCATCCTGCGGCACGCCCTGGCCTTCATCGGGGACCGCGCGGACCGCTACACCGCGACGTGGGAGGGCGAGGCCGGGCCCGGGCCGTCCGATCCGCGCGGGCTCCTGGAGCGGACCCTGCTGCTGGAGTTCCAGGACCTGCCCGAAGTGCGCGAGAACAGCACGGCCTGGGGCGAGCTGCGGGCCCACGCGGTCTTCGATCCGGAGCTGCGCGAGGATCTCGCCGCGGCCGGCGCGGCCTGGGTGGCGGAGGTCGCGGGCCACCTCGCCGCACTGTGCCCGGCCGCACCGCCCGGGGCCGTCACGGCCGCGGCGGAGCGGCTGACCGCCCTGCTGGAGGGGCTCAGCGTCCGCTGGCTGAGCGGTCTGCTGCCCGTCGCGCACGCCCGCGGCCTGCTGCGGGAGGCGATCGGGGTGGAACTGGGCCGACTCGGTTCCCCCGCCTCCCCCGCCCCTCGAATTGACTGAATTTCCAGTCAGTGCCACAGTGGCGACACGAGGCCGCCTCACTCTCCTTGCAGAGCGGCCGTTCGCGGTGCGGAGCGCGCACTCTTGATCGTAGGGCCCGGTTTGTCCGCCTACGCCAGACGCTCGCGCCCGCCCTGGCCGGATGCACCCCTTCCGCCAGCCCACGATCGGAGTTCCCCGTGTCCTTCCTTCCCCCCACCCGCCGGACCGTCCTTCGCACCCTCGCCGGGATCGGCGCCGTCGTCGCGGGCGCCTCGGCCTGCGGCCCCTCCGCGTCCGGAACGCCGGCCGGAGCCGCCGCCGGGTCCTCCGCGCCCTCCACGGCGGGCGGGCGGCGCCGCCTGGGCGCCGAGTGGGAGAGCCACACCCGTACCTTCATGGCCTGGCCCGCGCTGAACTCGGTCTGGGAGGAGGACCTGCGCTACGTCCGCGAGGACATCGCGCGGATCGCGCGGGCCGTCGGGGAGTACGAGGCGGTCGTCATGATGGCCCGGCCCGATCAGGTGGACGCGGCCCAGCGGGCCTGCGGCTCACAGGTCGAGGTGATCCCGCTGGCCGTGGACGACCTGTGGGCGCGCGACACCGTTCCCGTCTTCGTCGAGGAGGGCGGCAAGGTCGTCGGCGTCGACTTCAACTTCAACGGCTGGGGCAAGAAGCAGGAGCACGCCAACGACGGCAAGGTCGGGCGCGCCGTCCTCCAGAAGTACGGGATCCCCCGGGTCCAGGCCCCCCTCGTCGCCGAGGGCGGCTCCTTCGAGACCGACGGCGAGGGCACCTTGCTGATCACCGAGAGCTCGATCGTCAACGACAACCGCAACCGGGGCAAGAGCCGGGACACGATCGAGGGCGAGCTCAAGCAGACCCTGGGCGTGGAGAAGGTGGTCTGGCTGGCCGGCGTACGCGGCGAGGACATCACCGACGCCCACGTGGACAGCCTCGTACGCTTCACCGCGCCCGGCGTCGTCCTGCTGGACCGCGCGCACCCCAGCACTCCGGCCGACTCCTGGTCGCGCTCCGCCGACCAGGCGAAGTCCGTCCTGTCCAAGGCGACGGACGCGCGCGGCCGGCGGTTCGAGGTGATCGACCTGCCGCAGCCCGACCTGGACCGGATCACGGGCCGGGGCGACGACTTCGTGTCGACGTACGCCAACTTCTACGTCGCCAACGACGCCGTGTTCATGCCCAGGTTCGGGGACGGCAAGGCCGACGACCGGGCCCGCGCGATCCTGCGGGAGCACTTCCCGAAGCGGGACGTGGTGCCGGTCCCGATCGACACGATCGCCTCGGGCGGCGGCGGCATCCACTGCTCGACCCACGACCAGCCCGGCAAGCCCGCCGCCTGACCGCGCACCTGACCGCGCGCTCGGGCGTCAGTACCGCACGGCCTTGCCCACGGCGGCCTTCACCTCGCCGGAGAGCTTGCGGTTGCTGACGGCCGTGGCGTCCTTGGACTGGCCGGCCGGTACGTCCTGGACGGTGACCACGACCGTGTCCAGGAGGTTCCCGGAGGCGTCGTTGAAGTTGACCTGCACGGCCAGCGATTTGGCGGAGTCGGCCGTGTTGCGGGCGGTCACCTTCACGGCGGACTTCCCGTCCGCGTCGGCGGCCGGGGTGCCCAGCTGGACGTCCGAGGCGACGTCGACCCCGTCCTTGATCTCGTCCAGTTGCCGCTGCGCGGCCGCGGTGGCCGAGGACAGGACCTCGGAGGCCTTCGACGCCGCCGCCGAGGCCGCGCTCGACACGCTGCCGCCGTCGCCGTCCGAACAGCCGGCGGTCCCGACGGCCAGTGCGGTGGCCAGGGCGGCGGCGCCTACGGCGCGCGTCCAGGTGTGCTGCATGGGTACGTCTCCTTGGATGGTGCGGGCAGGGCGGCCGGTCCCTTCTTCCGGGGGCCGTGCACCGGCGGGTGCGGCCCCTGCCCATCAGACCCGTCTCCCGCGCCACCCGCACGTGCGCTCGACCGAACGGGTGATGACCCGCTGTGACCTGCGGTGCCGTCCGGGGTGATTCCCCCGGACGGCCGCGTCCGGGTGTCCGGGGTGGCGTGCGCCCCGGACACCGGACGGGGTGTCAGTTCACGGTCCACCGCTGGAGGGTGGAGCCGGTGTCGCGTTGTTGCGTCACCAGGGCGCCCGGTGTGGTGGAGGCGGTGGTGACGAGGAGGCCGCTCTTCACCGAGGCGACGGTGTAGGTGCCGTCCGCGCCCCGGGTGAGGGTCCAGCGTTGGTTGGTGCCGCCGTGGCAGGTCCACTGGATGACCTTGGCGCCCGCCGCGGTGGAGCCGCCGCTGATGTCGACGCAGAGGCCGGACTCGGCGTTGGTGATCTCGTAGGAGCCGTCCGGCTGCCGGGTGAGGTTCCACTTCTGGTTGGCGCCGGTGTTGGGCGTGTAGGTGATGAGCTGGGTGCCCGCGGTGGTGCTGTGGTCGGGGTTGTCGAGTGCCTGTCCCGCGGCGACGAGCGTGCGGATGCCGTCGAGGGAGCCGGGGGCGGTTCCCACCGCCGTGAGGCTGAGGGTCTGTTCGGCGGCGGTGCGTGCGCCGCCGACTCCGCCGCCGGTGTGGGTCCAGGTACGGACCGGTGTGGTCTCGGCGAGCCGGGAGGAGACTCCCGACATGGCGATGACCAGTCCGCTGTGTCGGTTCACGAGGCGGTGGGCGCCGGTGGCGCCGCCACCGTCGGCGGAGGTGCCGGGAACGACCCACCACTGCTGGCCGACGGTGGGGCCGCCGGACCCGGGCGCGGTGACGGTGGGTTTGGTGCCCCAGGCGCGCTGCGCGGTGGAGGTGGAGTCGACGCCCAGCAGTCCTGCGGTGGCGGCGTTGGCTATGCGGTAGCTGCCGTCGCCGTTGCCGGTGAAGATCCAGGTCTCCAGGGCGGATCCGGTGGCCGTGGCCTGGGAGGTGGTGGCGGAGCTGCCGGAGGTCTGGGCGAGGACGCGGCCGGCGGCGCCGATCCGGTACGTCCTGCCGGTGTCCACCGGTGCGGCGGGAGAGGAGGTGCCGATCGAGAGGTTGACGTACTCGCCGGAGGTGTTGTTCGAGCAGCCGAACGAGCAGTAGGAGCGGAAGTCCTTGCCGACGACGGCCGAGCTCGTCCTGTTCTTGCTGTCGAGGAACCAGCGGTACCAGGAGGCATTGGTGTGGCTGCCGGTGTCGCCGATCAGGCGCCACTTCTGGGTGGCGAGGTTGTCGGTGGCGTAGAGCTGCTGGGGCGCCGTTCCGTCCTGCTTCACGGCCTGGGGCTCGCCGATGTAGAGGCCGAGGTGGGCGTTGTAGGTGATGTCCATGACGAACAGCGGGGACGTCGGGGGCATCGCCCCGGCCGCGACCTGCTGGTTCGCCGTTCCGGTGGTCGCCGGATCGTACTCGCGGTCGGCGGGGGTGTATCCGGTCGTGCTCGCGGAGTCGACGGGCACCATGTTGCTCTCCCGGCCGCCGACGCCGGGCTGGGACCAGGCGCCGTCGTACCACTTCTGCCAGGAGCCGGGCGCCATCTTCGCCGCGATCGGGGCCCGCGCCACGTGGGCGTGGAAGGTCTTCCAGCCGCTCCCCTTGTCGATGATCCGCGATCCGTAGAAGACGTAGAAGTAGCCCGAGGCGGTGTCGGCGTACAGGCGGGGGTCGCCGTCGCCGTAGTGGTACGTCTGCTGGGGGAAGGCCGTGGTGTCACCGCGGGCGGTGCTGTACGGGGAAGTGATGACGTGGTCCTTGATGGTCCAGGTACGGCCCTGGTCGGTGGAGAGCGCGTAGTCGATCCCGTCGTAGTGGGAGCTGTCGCCGAAGGGCTGCGGGGTGAACTCGTTGTGGATCAGGCCGTACCAGTTCCCGGTGTCCGGGTCGGCCCACACGCCCGCCAGGTCGCAGAAGTTCTTCTGCGAGTAGCCCGATCCGGCCGGGGGGTTGGTGGAGGTGAGCCCGGTGGGGCTGTTGTTGCACCGCCACGTCGTGTCGTTGTTCTTGTCCTTGTTGTTGGCGGGGTTCACCGCGTCGCTGATCTGGCTCGACCGGGTGGCCGTGTCGAAGTCCGTGCCGGTGTGGAAGGTCCACTTGCGCGGGTCCGAGGGGCCGTAGAGCGCGTGGGACTGCTGGAAGTAGAAGGTGCCGTCCTTGTCGAGGTAGGGGAAGGCGGGGGTGTCGTCCGGCTGGGTCCAGGACCCTTTCGAGCCGACCGTGACGGTGTAGGTGGCCTCCGGCGAGGCCGCCGGTGCGGGTGCAGGTGCGGGTGCGGGTGCGGCTACGGGTGCGGCTACGGGTGCGGCTACGGCTTGTGCGCCGCCGCCGGCCAGGACCAGCGCGGCCGCGACGAACGCGCCCGCGAGCCTCCTTCGAGGTGCTGACACAGCTCCTCCTCCTTCATCTCCTTGTCGCAGCCCTCGTCCGTTGTGGGGCTGCCGTGTGGGGGGCGGACGCTCGACGGGTCATCTGCCCGCCAGTACGTCCAGCAGCCGGGCGACCTCGGCCGCCGTCGCCTCGCGGGCCGGACCCATGTACCTGCGCGGGTCGGCCGTCGCGGGTGCGGCGGCGAGGCCGCGCCGGAGGGAGGCGGTGAACACCGCGTTGAGGTGCGTCGAGATGTTGACCTTGGTCATTCCGGCGGCGACGGCCCTGGCCAGGCCGGAATCCGGTACGCCCGACGAGCCGTGCAGCACTAGGGCCACGCCGAGGGCGGCGCGCAGCCGGCCGATCAGCTCGAAGTCGAGTACGGCGTCCCGGGTGCGCATGGCGTGGGAGCTGCCGACGGCGACGGCGAGCGCGTCGACGGCGGTCTCCGCCGCGAACCGCCGCGCCTCGTCGGGGTCGGTGCGCACGCCCGGCGCGTGCGCACCGTCCTTGCCGCCGATGGCTCCGAGTTCGGCCTCCACGAAGACGCCGGCGCGGTGGCAGTCCTCGGTGACGGCGCGGGTACGGGCCAGGTTCTCCTCGTACGGCAGGTGCGAGGCGTCGAACATCACGGAGGAGAAGCCGAGTTCGACCGCCTCCGCGACGAGCGCGGGCGAACGCGCGTGGTCGAGGTGGACGGCGACGGGTACGCGGGCGCCGCGGGCCAGGGCCAGTGAGGCGAGGCCGATGGGGGCGAGCGGGCCGTGGTAGCCGACGGTGTTCTCGCTGATCTGGAGGATCACCGGGCGTCCGGCCCGGCCCGCTCCGGCGACGATGGCCTCGGCGTGCTCGATCTGGATGACGTTGAAGGCGCCGACGCCCCGGCCGTCCGCGCGGGCGGCGGCGAGGATCTCGTCAGTGGACGCGAGCGGCATGGACGGTCTCCACGGTCGTAGGGGGACGGAACCCGGCATCGACGGACTGCCAGGCCGTCAGGCCGGCGCCAAGTGCTGTGGCCGGAAAGGTTTGCCGGGTCGGGGTGTCCGGTGCATGGGGTCTCCCCAGGCCCGCAGGGCCGAGGGCAAGCCTCGCAAGGCGAAGGGCCGCCGCTTGTACTGGACGTACTCGGGTGGTCCGACAACGCGGCGAGGTGCCGTGCCGGGCACCGCGACACGGTGAACCTTTCCGGCCACAGCACTAAGCGGCCGGCGGCGCCGAGCGACGCTCGGACGACCTCGGGGTGCCTCTGGAAGGTGAGGCGCCGCGCCAGAGCGGTGCGCAGCGGGTCGAGCAGGAGGTCGCCGGCCTCGGACAGGCCGCCGCCGATGACCACGCGGGCGGGGGCGAGGATCGAGGTGAGGGCCGCGAGTCCGGTCGCCAGGGCGTCGACCGCCGCGGCCGGAGCGTTCGGTGTAGGCGGTGGCGAGGGCCGAGGCGGAGGCGAGGGCCTCCAGGCAGCCCCGGCCGCCGCAGGCGCAGGGTCTGCCGCCGGGGTCGACCACCAGGTGTCCGGCTTCGCCCGCGTACGCCGAGGGGTGGACGGGCCGGCCGTCGACCAGTGCGGCGGCGGAGATGCCGGTGCCGACGGGCAGGAACAGCACCTCGCGGGCGCCCCGGACAGTTCCCGCAGCGCGTCCCCGATCGCCGCCACGACGGCGTCCGGGCCGTGCCCGCGCGGTGTGGGGCGGCGCAGGCCGGAGAGCGGGGACATCGCCCGGTCGAGCACGGCGCCCTTCATGGACGTCCCGCCGACGTCGAGCGCGATCACGCAGTCGAGCGGGCCGGTGCGGTCAGCCACGGTCGGCGGTGAGCACCACGGAGCGGGTGAGGTTGCGGGGCCGGTCGGGGTCCAGGCCGCGTGCCTCGGCGCACAGGACGGCGAGGCGCTGCGCGCGGACGAGATCGGCCAGGGGGTCGAGTTCCCGGTGCATGTCGCCGGAGGCGGAGACGTACGTGCCTCCGGTGCGGGTCACGTCCTCGGCCAGGCCGCGGGGGGCCCGGCCGAACACCCAGACGGCCCGGTGGGGGCCGGTGACGGCAGCCGGGCCGTGCCGGTACTCCATCGCCGGGTAGGCCTCTGTCCAGGCTCCGGCGGCCTCGCGCATCTTCAGGGCCGCTTCGAGGGCGAGGCCGTAGGTCCAGTCGGTGCCGAGGAAGGTGATCTGTTCGGCGTCGCGCACGTCGGCGGCGAGGGGCTCGGCGAGGGCCGTCCCGGCGTCGCGGGCGGCGTGCTCCAGCGGGCGCACGCCCGGGGGGAGGGCGCCTTCGCGTTCCAGGTGGGCGCGGAGCAGGGCGAGGGCGGTGGTGGCGAACCGGGTCTGGACCACGGAGCGTTCGTCCGCGAAGTCCAGGGCGGCGACGGCGTCGGATACGGCGGTGACGGGTGTGTCCGGGTCGGCGGTGAGGACGCCGGTGGGTGCGGTGCCCCGGAGCCGGCCGAGGAGGTCCAGGACCTCGGTGGTGGTGCCGGAGCGGGTGATGGCCAGGATCCGGTCGTAGCGGCGGGCGGGCGGGAAGGCCGAGGCGGCGAAGGCGTCGGTCTCGCCGTGGCCGCCGTGCTCGCGCAGGGCGGCGTAGGCCTGTGCGACGAACCAGGAGGTGCCGCAGCCGACGACCGCGAGGCGCTCGCCCTGGTGCGGGAGGACGGGAAGGTGGCGCGGGACGGAAGCGGCGGCGCGCCGCCAGCAGTCGGGCTGCGAGGCGATCTCGCGGAGGGTGTGGGAGGCGGCGGCGGGGGGCGGTGCGGTGGCGGACATGGGTGGGGCTCCCTTCGACGGGGCGGACGGCCGGCCGGCCGTGCGGGGGCGGGCCGTGCGGGGGCGGGCCGTGCGGGGGCGGGCCGGCGGGCGGGGCGGCGGGCGGGGCGGCGGGCGGGGCGGCGGGGCGGCGGGGCGGTGACGGTCCGCGGAGAGGGCGCCGGCGTTTCAGTCGAACGTCTCGACGAACTCCTCGGACGGGCCGAGGTCCGGCCGGTCGCGCAGCTCGATGCGGTCACCGAGGCGTTCGAGTTCGAGCACGGTGAGCGTGTTGCGGCCCGCCCGCAGGAACGGGTGGGGCAGGTAGAGGGTGTGCTGCGGTCCCACTTCCCAGTAGCGGCCGAGCAGCCTGCCGTTGATCCAGAGGAAGCCCTTGCCGAATCCGGGCAGGGCGACGAAGGTGTCGGCGGGCTCGTACACGGTCAGCCGGGCGGTGACGAATCCCGCCGTGGCGCCGGGTGCGGCGAGCGAGGGGGCCTCGGCGACCTCGTCGGGCGTCCAGGTGTCGAGGGGGAGCCGGTGCATGGTCCAGCCGTGCACCAGGCGGCGGTTCACGCTGACCCCGCCGAGGATGCCCTTGCCCTGGCCGAGGAGGGGTCCGTAGTTGATCCGTCCCTGGTTCTCCACCAGCAGCTCCAGCCGGATCCGTTCGCCGGTCCCGGTGAGGGTGCAGGTGGAGGTCTCCCGGTCGAGGACGGCGACGGGCAGGCCGTCGGCGAAGACCTGGGCCCGGTCGTGCAGTCCCGAGACCGTCAGGGTGTGCGTGCCGGGCGGCAGCAGCGGGCGGGCCGCGTAGAGCACCAGGCCACAGGCCTGGCCGAGTTCCTCGAAGCTGAGCGGTGCGGGCGCGCGGACGCCTTCGCCCGCCGCGCGCAGCGCCTCCAGGAGGTCCGCTCCGCGCGTCACCCGCAGGGTGCGGGGGGTGAGCAGGGGCGGATCGGACGGTACGGGGCGGGTCTCGTCGGCGCCGCCGAGGGCGGTCAGTGTCTCGCGCAGGGCGAAGAACTTCGGGGTGAGCGCGCCGTGTTCGGCGACGGGTGCGTCCGAGTCGTAGCTGGTGACGGTGGGCTGGATGCGGTCGCCGTCGTGGTTGGCGCCGGACCACAGGCCGAAGTTGGTGCCGCCGTGCGCCATGTAGAGGCTGACCGAGCCGCCCGCGTCGAGGATTGCGGCGACGGAGTCGGCGGCGCCGGCGGCCGGGCGGACGTGGTGCTTCTCGCCCCAGTGGTCGAACCAGCCGTTCCAGAACTCGGCGCAGAGGAAGGGCTCGTCAGGGCGCCGTGAGCGCAGGAGCGCGGCCGCGGCGTCGGGGCGCGAGCCGAGGGTGGCGGCCGCGAGTTCGCCGGGGAGGGTGCCGCCGTCGAGCATCAGCGGGGTGGGGCCGTCGGCGGTGTAGAGCAGTTCGGTGATGCCGCGGGCGACGAGGGCGTCGCGGACCCAGCGGAGGTAGGTGTGGTCGTCGCCGTAACTGCCGTACTCGTTCTCGATCTGCACCGCCACCACGGGGCCGCCCCGGGAGCTCTGGAGGGCCGCGACACGGGGGACGAGCTCGTCGAACCAGCGGCCGACCGCGTCCAGGAAGGGCGGGTGCGAGGTGCGCGGCCGCATGCCGGGGGTGCCGGTCAGCCAGGCGGGGAGGCCGCCGTTGTCCCATTCGGCGCAGATGTAGGGGCCGGGGCGAACGATCAGGTCGAGTCCGATCTCCTGGGCCAGGCCGGCGAACCGGTCCAGGTCGCGCCAGCCGTCGAAGCGGACCTCCCCCGGGGTCGGTTCGTGGAAGTTCCACGGAACGTAGGTGTCGACGGTGTTCAGTCCGAGGGCCGCGACGCGCCGGAGGCGGTCGGCCCACTGCTGGGGGTGGACGCGGAAGTAGTGCAGGGAGCCGGACAGGACGCGGTGCGGGCGGCCGTCGCGCAGGAAGGTTCCGCCTGCGTGGGTCAGCTTCGCCGAGAGCTGTGCGGCGCGGGTGACCGTGGTGGTGGTCGAGGTGCTCGAGGTGGTCATTTGACGGCTCCGGCGGTCATGCCCGCGCGCCAGTAGCGCTGGAGCGCGAGGAAGGCGATCAGGAGGGGGCCGACGGACACCAGCGATCCGATGACGACCAGGGGCGGCGGCACCGCGACATGGCTGGCGTTCCAGCCCACGAGGCCGACGGTCACCGGTTGCAGGCGGTCGTCGCCGAGCACCATCGCGGGCAGCAGGTAGTTGTTCCAGATCTCCACGAACTGGAACAGGAAGACGGTGACCAGGGCGGGCAGCATCATGGGGACGCCGATGGTCCGGAAGACGCGGAACTCGCCGGCCCCGTCGAGCCGGCCGGCCTCCAGCACCTCGTCGGGCACGGCCTGTTCGGCGAACACCCGCGCCAGGTAGACCCCGAAGGGGCTGACGATGCTGGGCAGCAGCACGGCCAGCGGGTTGTCGATCAGGTGGACGCCCGAGAACATCAGGTACAGGGGCAGGGTGAACAGCACCTTGGGCACCAGCACGGCCGCGAGCACCAGGGTGAGGACGGCGCCGCGTCCGGGGAAGTCGAACTTGGCGAGGGCGTATCCGGCGAGCGCCGAGAAGGCGGTGCCGAGCAGCGCTCCGACGCCGCAGTACAGGACGCTGTTGAGCATCCAGCGCCAGAAGACGCCCCCGTCGTGGCCGCTGAGCCGTCCGATGTTGTCGAAGAGGGCGAAGCCGTCGAACCAGAGGCCGTTGCCGCTGAACTGTTCGCCGAAGGGTTTGGTGGCCGAGACCAGCAGCCACCACAGGGGGGCGAGGAAGTAGAAGGCCGACAGGGCGAGGAGCGCCGTGACCGTGACGCGGCTGACCGCCCGCGCGGGGAGGGTGCTCATGCGCGCTCTCCCCTGCCGGTCACCTTGAAGAACACCAGCGAGACGACTCCCACCAGTACGGCGAGGATCACCGACTGGGCGGCGGCGTACGGGTAGTTCCCGGCCGTGACGGCGCTCTGGGCGGACATGATCGGGGTAAAGGTGGAGGAGACGGAGCCGGCGGAGACGGGCTGGAGCACGGCGGGCTCGTTGTAGAGCTGGGCCGAGCCGATGACGGAGAACACGGCGGTGAGGACGAGCGCCCCGCGGACGGCGGGGATCTTGATGCTCCAGGCGGTACGGAACGCCGAGGCGCCGTCCATCCGGGCCGCTTCGAGGACCTCCGCGGGGATCGCCCGCAGCGCCGCGTAGATGATGATCATGTTGTAGCCCGCCCACCCCCAGGTGACGATGTTCGCCACCGACCAGAGGACGAGGTCCTCGGCGAAGAAGGGGATGTCCAGCCCGAGGGGCCCGAGCACCCGGTCGACCGGGCTGGACTGCGAGGAGTACATGAACGACCAGACGAGGGCCGCGCTGACGCCGGGCACCGCGTACGGGACGAAGGCCGCGAGCCGGAAGAAGCCCTTGCCCCGGGCGGACCGCGAGTCGATCAGCAGGGCCAGCAGCAGCGCCAGCCCGAGCATCACGGGCACCTGCACGAGGCCGAACAGCGCCACGCGGGCCAGCGACGAGGTGAACGCCCCGTCCTGGAAGGCCCGGGCGTAGTTGCCGAACGCGTCGAACTGCCTGGTCGGGGCGGTGAGCCCGAGCCCGGACCGGTGGACGGTGAACAGGCTGCTGACGACGGCGTAGCCGATCGGAGCGACGTACATGCCGGCGAAGAGGACGAGGAAGGGGGCGCAGAACAGGAGCGGCCTCAGCCGGCGGGCACCGACCCGGGTCACGAGGCCTTCCCCACCTGGAGCCCCTGCTTCTGCATCTCGCCGAGCGTCTTGTCCTGCGCGGTGCGCAGCGCGTCGGCGATGGTGCCGTGGCCGGCCCAGGCCTTGCCGAGGCCGTCGTCGAGGTCCGCGGCGGTCTTGGTCATCAGCGGTCCCCAGGTCCAGTCGGGATCGACCTGCGGGGAGGCGGCGGCGAACACCTCGTAGACGTTCTGGCCGCCGAAGTAGGGGTCGGGCTTCAGCTGGGACAGGGTGAGGAGCTTCTTCGCGGCCGGGTAGAGCGCGGCCTTGTCGACGAGGCCGCCGAAGGCCTGCGGGTCGGTGCTCATCCAGTGCGCGAACTCCCAGGCGGCCTCGGGGTTCTGGCAGCCCTTGAGGACGGCGGTGGCGGAGCCGCCCGCGTTGCCCGCCTTCGTGTCCCCGGCGTTCCACTGGGGCATGGGGGCGACCGCCCACTGCCCGGAGCCGTCCTTGGCGCCGCCCTTGATGACGCCCGCCTGCCAGACGGCGCCGACGACGGTGGCGATGGTGCCGTTGCCCAGGCCCGTGTACCAGGCCTGGTCGTACATGGGGGCCTTGCTGATCAGTCCGTCCCCGGCGAGGCCCTGCCAGTAGTCGGCCACCTTCCGGTTGGCCGGCGAGGTCATCGTGACCTGCCAGGCGTCGCCCTTGACGCCGAACCAGCTGCCCCCCGCCTGCCAGGCCAGACCGGCGTAGTCGTAGTCCAGGTACGGGGAGGAGATGTAGCGGTCGGGGCCGGAGGCGTGGATCTTCTCGGCCGCGGTGCGGTACTCGGCCCAGGTGGCGGGCGGCGCGAGGCCGAGGGAGTCGAAGAGCTTCTTGTTGTAGAAGAGCGCCATGGGGCCGGTGTCCACGGGCGCGCCGTAGACCTTGTCCCCCAGGGTCACCGACTTCCAGGCGGATTCCTGGAAGTCCCCCTTCGCGGCCGACGCGTGCGCGGTCACGTCCCGCAGGGCGCCCTGGGCGGCGAAGCTCGGCAGGGTCTCGTACCCGAGCTGGGCCAGACAGGGCGCGTTTCCGGCCTTCACGGCGTTGAGCATCTTCTGGTAGCCGCCCTTCGCGCCGGGCTGCACCGTCTGGTAGCTGACCTGGATGTCCGGGTGGGAGGCGTTGAACGCCTGCACCGCTTCCGCGTACCCGGGGGCCCAGCCCCAGAATGTTATCGATGCCTTTCCGGGCTCCGATGCCGTTCCCTGCGCTGAGCATCCGCTGGCGGCGAGTGCGAGAACGAGGACGCCCGCGGCGCTCGCGGCTCGGATCACAGTGCGCTTCAAGGCTCCTCCTAGGGCTGCGGCAAGGCGGAGGGGATCGCCCCCGAGGGGGGACCGCGCCTGGAACGCGTCGCCCACCCCGCGCCGATGCGCGTCGATGGATCGGAACTATGGCAGAGAATGTTATCGATGCCAATGGATGGCGGAGGTATCTCCGGATCCTTGGCCAGGGCCAGCTGGAGCGGTATGGGGAGCGATATCATCCGTGCTCGTAACGAGGAGGGAATCCATGGCGATGCGCAGTCCCGGTGACCAGGAGCGGCCCCCGGGGATGGCGGACGTCGCCCGGGTCGCCGGAGTGTCGGCGCAGACCGTGTCGAGGGTGCTGTCGGGGCATCCGAACGTGCAGGAGCGGACGCGGGCCAAGGTGGTGGCCGCGGTGGAGCAGCTCGGCTACCGCCGCAACAACGCGGCGCGGATGCTGAGCTCGGGCCGCAGCCGCACCATCGGGGTGGTGACGCTCCAGACGACCTTCTACTCGCGGGCCGCGGTCACCTCGGGCATCGAGAACGCCGCGCAGGCCGCCGGCTACGCGGTGAGTACGGCCACCACGACCTCCCTGGACACCTCGGCCATCGAACGGGCCCTGGCGCGGCTGGCCGACCAGGGCGTCGAGGGCGTCATCCTGTCGGTGCCGCTGATCCACAGCAGCGAGCGGATCGAGCAGCTCACCCGGACCACGCCGACCATCACCATCGACGGGTCGCGCACCGACGCGACCGGGGTGGTGGCGGTCGACCAGGACCTCGCGGCCCGGCTGGCGACCCGGCACCTGCTGGACCTCGGCCACGAGACGGTCTGGCACGTCGCGGGTCCGGAGCGGTGGCTGGAGGCCGCGAGCCGGCGCGAGGGCTGGCGCGCGACGCTGGAGGCGGCGGGCCGGCAGGTGCCTCCGCCGCTGGAGGGTGACTGGTCCCCCGCCTCGGGCTACCGGATCGGGCTCGTCCTGGGCCGGGTCCCCGATGTCACCGCCGTCTTCGTGGCCAGCGACGAGATGGCCTTCGGCGTGATCAGGGCGCTGCACGAGCTCGGACGGCGGGTCCCCGAGGACGTCTCCGTGGTGGGCGTCGACGACATCGAGCTCGCGGAGTACTGCACCCCGCCCCTGACCACCGTCGCGCAGCCGTTCGCGCAGATGGGGGCGCTGGCCGTGGCGCAGCTGCTGCGGCACCTGGCGGACCCGGACGCGGTGGCCGTACCGGCGTCGGTGGAACCGGAACTCGTCGTACGGGCGAGCACGGCCCCCGCCCCGGAGCCGGGGGCCCGCCCCGCCTGAGCGGCGAGGCGGCTCAGGCGGGGCGGCTCAGGCGAGGCCGCTCAGGCGGGGCGGCTCAGGCGAGGCCGCTCAGGCGGGGCCGCTCAGGCGGGGCGGCTCAGGCGAGGCGGCCGGCGCCCTGCGAGGGGACGGCCTCCAGGACGGCCGGCGGGCGGTGCCCGGCGCGGGCGAAGGCGGTGGTGACGGCCTCGGTGACGGCCCGCGCGAGGGCGGCGGGCGTGAGGGCGATGACCGAGCCTCCGAAGCCGCCGCCGGTCATCCGGGCGCCCAGGGCTCCGGCGGCGACGGCCGTGTCCACGGCGAGATCGGTCTCCGCGCAGGAGACCCGGTAGTCGTCGCGCAACGAGGCGTGCCCGGCCGTCAGCAGGGGGCCGAGGGCGCGGGTGTCGCCGGCCGCGAGGAGGGCTTCGGCCTCGGCGACCCGGGCGTTCTCGGTGACCACGTGCCGGACCAGGGGCGCGAGCCCGGCCGGGAGTCCGGCGAGCGCTTCGGGCAGCCGGTCGGCGGGGAGGTCCCTGAGGGCGGGCAGGCCGAGGAGGCGCGCCGCGCGTTCGCATCCGGCGCGCAGGGCGGCGTACGCCCCGTCGGCGAGGTCGTGCTGCACGCGGGTGTCGAGGACCAGCAGGGTCAGGTCGTGGGCGGTGAGGTCGAAGGGCACCTGGCGGTGCTCCAGGGTGCGGCTGTCGAGGTGGAGGGCGGCGCCCTCGACGCAGCACAAGGAGGCCATCTGGTCCATGACCCCGCAGGGCACGCCGGCGAAGGCGTTCTCGGCGCGCTGGGCGGTGCGGGCGAGTTCGGGGCCGGGCAGCCCCAGTCCGTACAGCGCGTCGTAGGCGACGGCCACCGCGCACTCGAGGGCGGCCGAGGAGGAGAGGCCGGCGCCGGTGGGGACCGTACTGTCGATGTGCAGGTCGGCGCCGCCCACCGGGTGGCCGGCCTCGGCGAGGGCCCAGACCGTGCCGGCCGGGTAGCGGGCCCAGCCTTCGACGGTGCCGGGAGCCAGGTCCGGGACGCGGAGTTCGGTGATCCGTCCGCCGCCGCGGGTGCTGTGCAGGCGCAGGAGGCCGTCGTCGCGGCGGCGGGCGGCCACACGGGTGGTGCGGGGCAGGGCCATCGGCAGGGCGAAGCCGTCGTTGTAGTCGGTGTGCTCGCCGATGATGTTGACGCGGCCGGGGGCGTACCAGATGCCGTCGGGGTGGCCGCCGTAGAGCTCGGTGAAGGTCCGGGCGGACTCCGCGGGTGTGGCGGGCCGGGGGTTCATGCGCACTCCCTGAGGCGGCGCGCGGCCGTCTCCGGCGCGATGTCGTTGATGAAGGCTTCCACGCCGGATTCGGTCCCGGCCAGGTGCTTGAGCTTGTCGGCCGTCCGGCGGACGGTGAACAGCTCCAGGTGCAGGGCGAGTTCGCCGCCGCCGCGGACCGGCGCCTGGTGCCAGGCGGAGATGTACGGGGTGGGTCCCGGGCGGTCGAAGAGCCGGTCGAAGCGGCGGAGCAGGTCCAGGTAGAGGGCGGGGAACTCGGCCCGTTCGGCTTCGGTGAGCCGGGTCAGGTCGGGGACCCGGCGGTGCGGGTGGAGGTGGACCTCGTAGGGCCAGCGGGCGGCGTACGGGACGAAGGCGGTCCAGTGCTCGCCCCGCAGCACCACCCGGTCGGCCTCGGCCCGGGCGCGGGCGAGCAGGTCCTCGAAGAGGTTGCGGCCTGTTGCGGCGCGGTGGGCGGCGGCGGCGGCCGTCATCTTGGCGGTGCGCGGGGGCACGGCGGTGAACGCGTAGACCTGGCCGTGCGGGTGGGCCAGGGTGACGCCGATCTCCGCGCCCCGGTTCTCGAAGCAGTACACCTGCTCGACACCGGGGCGGGCCGACAGCTCCTCGGTGCGGTCGGTCCAGGCGTCGAGGACGAGGCGGGCCCGGTCCGGGGTGAGGTCGGCGAAGCCGCCGGTGTGGTCGGGGGTGAAGCAGACCACCTCGCACCGGCCCGCTTCGCCGGCCAGTGAGGGGAAACGGTTCTCGAACACCGCGACCTCGTAGTCGGCGGCGGGGATCTCGCTGAGCCGGCCGTCGCGGGACGGGCACAGGGGGCATGCGTCGGCGGGCGGGTGGTACGTGCGCGTCTGCCGGTGGGCGGCGATGGTGATCCAGTCGCCGGTGGCCTCGTCGCGCCGGAGCTGGGGGCGGCTGTCGACGGGGTCGAGGGGGCGGAGGTCGGGGGCGTACGGCCGTGGGGCGCTCGCGTCGGCGTCGTAGTAGATCAGCTCACGACCGTCGGCGAGTTTCGCGAAGCTCCTCTTCATTCAACAAGAGTAAACAGAATCCCCTAAGAATCAACAGCCTGCGTGTTATGTTGGGGCCATGCAACTGGCCCAGCAGAGACGCGCGTTCATCCTGGAGGCGGTGCGCCGCGACGGTGCGGTGCGCGTCGCCGAGCTCGTCGAGCTGCTCGAGGTGTCCGATATGACGGTCCGCCGGGACCTGGACGCGCTCGCGGCGCGCGGGCTGGTGGAGAAGGTGTACGGAGGCGCCGTCGCGGCTCCCGGCACCCGCGTCGAGGAACCCGGGTTCGACGCCAAGACCGCACTGGCCGGCGCCGCCAAGGCGGCCATCGCGGAAGCGGCCGCCGCGCTCGTCGAGCCGGGCAGTGTGGTCGCGGTCTCGGCGGGCACCACCGCCTGCGCGGTCGCCGCCCGGCTGCTGGACGTCCCGCGGCTGACCGTGCTCACCAACTCGCTGCCGGTCGCCGAACTGGTGCGCTCCGCTTCCCGCGACCGCGGGGAGGCCGCGGTCCCGTCCCTGCTGCTCACCGGCGGCTCCCCCACCCCTTCCGCGGCGCTGGTCGGCCCCCTGTCCGAACTGGTGATCTCCTCGCTCCATGTGGACCTGCTGATCCTGGGCGCGCACGGGGTCAGCGAGGAGGCCGGCCTGACCACCCCGAACCTCGCCGAGGCGCAGACCAACCGGGCCCTGATCAGGGCGGCCCGGCGGGTGGCCGTCGTCGCCGACCACACCAAGTGGGGCACGGTCGCGCTGAGCGCCTTCGCCCCCCTCGACCGCGTCGACTGCTTCGTCACGGACGCCGGGATGCCCGCGTCCGCCCGCGAGGTCCTGACGGACACGGTCGGCGAACTCCTCGTCGCCGGGGCGGCGTAGGGCGTACTTCCCGGCGCGGCGGGGGCTCGGGCATCATGGCCCGGCACCGGAGTTCACCCACGCGGGGGCCCCGCGCCCCCACCCACCGCGAGCCGGAGGCCCGTGTGCCGTCGCAGGACGACCAGGCAAGCCGCGATGCGCTGTACCGCGACCCGTACCCGCTCTACGCCCGCGCCCGCCGGGCGGAGGGGCTGACGTACGTCCCGGAGTTCGACGCGTGGCTGGTGGCCCGGGACCAGGACGTGCGGGAAGTGCTGCTGCGCGCCGAGGACTTCTCCTCCACGAACTCGCTGCTGCCGGACATCGCGCTCCCGGACGCGGCGCTCGCCGTCCTGGCCCGGGGGTTCGCACCGCGCCCCACCGTCGTCAGCTCCGACGGCGCCGAACACCGGCGGCACCGGGGCGTGTTGAACCGTGGGCTGTCCGTCCCGCGCGTGGCGGCCCTGGTGCCGTACGCCCGGGAGTGCGCCCACGCGCTGGTGGACGGCATCGCCGCGGACGGCCGTGCGGAGCTGATGGAGGCGTACGCCCGCCGGCTGCCCGGGCAGGTCGTCGGCCGGCTCATCGGCCTGGACCCGGCGGACGTGCCCGCCGCGGTGCACGGCGGTTACCGGGCCGAGGAGTTGCTGTTCCGGCCGATGCCGCCGCAGGAGCAGCTGGCCGCCGCCGAGGACGTGGTCGCGCTCCAGCACCTGCTGGACGGATATCTCCGCGACCGGCGTGCCGCTCCCCGGGACGATCTGTGTTCGGCGATGGTGGCGGCCCTCGCGCCCGGTGACGGCGAACTCACCCTCGACCAGCGCCACGAGCTGGTGGCGAGCCTCCAGAACCTGCTGATCGCCGGGTTCCTCACCACCAGCGCGCTGATCGGCACCGCGCTGCTGCACCTGCTGCGCGACCGGCCGCAGTGGGAGCGGCTCCGCGCCGATCCGTCGCTGATACCGGCGGCGGTGGAGGAGGCCGCACGTCATGACACGGCCGTCCAGGCCTTCCGCCGCACCACCACCCGGCCGGTGACGCTCGCCGGGACGAAGCTCCCGGCCGGCGCCGTCGTCCTGGTCGCCTACGGTTCGGCGAACCGGGACGAGGACCGGTACGAGCGGGCCGACCGGTTCGACATCGGCCGACCCGTGGACCGGCGCCACCTCGCCTTCGGCCACGGCCCCCACGGCTGCCCCGGCTCCCAGCTGGCCCGCGAACAACTCCGGGTCACGCTCGAGGTGTTCACCCGCCGCCTGCCGGGCCTGCGGCTCGCCGCGGACCGCCCGGAGCCCGCCGTGCGGCCCACCTTGATCCACCGCTCGCCACAGGCCCTGCACGTCACCTGGTGACCGGGCGCGGCACCGCCGGCGCCCGTGCGGGTCAGCCGATCTGTGCGGTGATGCGCTGGAGCGGGACGAACTTGAAGTTCTGGTTGCCGCTGGTGCCGGGGGCGCCGTTGGAGCCGTCCTGGCAGACGAAGACGCCCTGGGGGAAGGCCGGGCCCAGGTCGGCGGCGGTGGCGTCGATGCCGTCGGTGTCCTCGCAGTCGTCGGCGGCCGTGCCGTTGGACACGGAGAAGCGGCCGAGGTAGGCGCGGGTGGTGCGGTCGTAGACGGTGAAGTCGTTGCTGCCCTGCGAGGAGACGTAGATCCGGTTGCCGGCGGCGGTGATGCCCTCGGTGTCGGCGGTGATGTGGCCGCCCGAGCCGGTGGAGTCGAGCTTGGTGCGGCTCGTGCCGGCGGTGGGCTCGGCGCCGTAGACCCAGACGCCTACGTCCTCCTCGCCGAGGTAGAGCTTGCCGGTGCTCTCGTCGGCGTAGCAGCCCTCGACGGCCGAGCCGGCGTCCCACAGGCGCACGGAGGTCGCCTTCACGGTGTCGCCGCTGACGGCCAGCTCCCACTGCTCGACGCGGCCGGAGGTGGAGTTGGGGAAGGCGTACAGCTTGCCCGAGGCGGGCGAGGTGTAGAGGCAGATGCCGTGCGCGGTGACCTCGGTGGGGACGTCCGCCAGGCGCTTCAGCTGCCGGGTCGCGGGGTCGATGCGGTAGACGTGCATGGCGCCGTTGCCGTCGGCGGCCTCGTCGTCCGCCGAGACGACGATGTTGCCGCGCACGTCGACGTTGTTCCCGTAGTCGCCGCTGATCCGCTGGATGCGGGCGCCGGTCATGTCGTAGACCTCCAGCGCGCCCTTCTTGTCCGTACCGACGACGACCGACTTCGCGGGGTCGGTGGGGTGGACCCAGATCGCGGGGTCGTCGGCGGCGTCGCCGCTGTGCGAGACCGGGGCGGTCTCGACGGTGGCCGTGACGGATACGGACGCCGCGTGCGCGGGTGCGGCGGGCAGCGCCAGGGCGGCCAGGACGGCGGCGGGCAAGGCGGCGGCGCGGACGGAGACGGTGAAGGACACCGGGTGTTTCCCCTCGGTCGGGTGAAGGACAGACGGAGGTTAGGCAGGCCCGGCGAGCGCGGCGTGAACGCCAGTTGAACCGACCGTGGCCGCCTGCCCCACCGCGTGAGCGCGGGCCTCCACGGCTCCTGGATCCCCGACCGGGCCACGGAGCACCGTCAGGCCACGTGACGTACGAGGCCCGTACGGTAGGCGAAGGCGACGAGCTGGGCCCGGTCCCGCAGGCCGACCTTGTGGCGGATGCGGTGCAGGTGCGTGCGGACCGTGCTCGCGCCGATGTACAGATCGCCCGCGATGTCGTCGACGGAGAGCCCCTGGCCGACGAGGGAGAGGACCTGGCGCTCCCGGCCGGTCAGGGCTCCCGCCTCCGCGCCGGACTCCGGGCGCGGCGCGGCGCTGCCGTCGCGGAACCACTCGACGAGGCTGTCGACGACGTCCGGGCCCACCGCGGCCCGGCCGCTCGCCACGGCGCGCGTGGCGGCGATCACCTGCGCGCTGGTGGCGTCCCGGTTCAGCAGCCCCCTGCTGCCGGCCCGCAGCAGTTCGGCCACGCCCTGGTCGTCGCCCCTGAGGTGGAAGACCACCGAGCCGGGCGCGGCGTCCGGCGAACGGGCCTCGTCGACGAGGCGGCGTACGAGGCGTACGGCGGCCGCCACCTCGGACGTGCCGATGAGCACCACGTCGGGTCTCTGGGTGCGGGCCAGCTGCAGCGTCTCCATCTGGCTCTCCGTGGAGGCGAGTACGTCGATGTCGGGCAGCGCGTCCAGGAGCGTGTGCAACCCCTCTCTCATCAGCGGCAGCTCTTCGCAGACAAGAATTCGACTCGGCATGGCGGCGTTCATTTCGTCAGGTGTTCCGGGACGTGGCGGACGGGGAGCGGTCGGGCGTGAGCCGGGCGCGGTGGAGTCCGGCGTACACGCCGTCGGCGGCGAGCAGCGCGTCGTGCGTGCCCTGTTCGGCGATCGAGCCGTCCTGCATCACCAGGATCGTGTCGGCGTGGCGGACGGTCGAGAGCCGGTGGGCGATGACGAAGCAGGTACGGCCGGCGGCCAGACGGTGCATGGCCTCCTGGACGAGGCGCTCGGTGCGGACGTCGACCGAGCTGGTGGCTTCGTCCATCACGAGGATGACGGGGTCGGCGAGGAACGCCCGGGCGATGGTGATCAGCTGCCGCTCGCCCGCGCTCACCCCGCTGCCCTCCTCACCGATCACCGTGTCGTAGCCGTGGGGCAGGGTGCGGATGAACCGGTCCGCGTGCGCGGCGCGCGCCGCCCGTTCGATCTCGGCGCGGCTCACGTCGCGGCGCGCGCTGCCGTAGGCGATGTTCTCGGCGATGGTGCCGCCGAAGAGCCAGGTGTCCTGCAGGACCATGCCGATCGCGGAGCGCAGCTCGTCCCTCGGGAGTTCGGTGATGTCCACGCCGTCCAGGGTGATGCGGCCGCCGGTCACCTCGTAGAACCTCATGAGCAGGCTCACCAGGGTGGTCTTGCCGGCGCCGGTGGGTCCGACGACGGCCACCGTGTGGCCGGGCTCGGCCGTCAGCGACAGCTCCTCGATCAGCGGCCGGTCCGCCGCGTACCGGAAGGACACCTTCTCCATCGTGAGGCGGCCGCGGGCCTGCCGCGGCAGCGCGGCGGCCGGCCGGGGGTCGGGAAGCTGTTCCTCGGCGTCCAGGAGCTCGAAGACCCGTTCGGCGGAGGCGACACCGGACTGGACCATGTTGGCCATCCCGGCCAGGTGCGCCAGCGGGGCGGAGAACTGGCCGGAGTACAGGATGAACGCCTGCACCTGGCCGATCGACAGCGAACCGGAGGCCACCTGCGCCGCGCCCACGACCGCGACCACCACGTAGTTGAGGTGGGACACGAGCATCATCAGCGGCTGGAGGATGCCGCTGGTGAACTGTGCGCGCAGACCGGCCCGGTAGAGCGCGTCGTTGTGTGCGGCGAACTCCCGCACCGACTGCCGTCGGCGGCCGAAGACCTTGACGAGCAGATGGCCGCTGTACGTCTCCTCCACGTGCGCGGTGAGCGCGCCCGTGGCGGCCCACTGCCGGACGAAGTGCGGCTGGGAGCGTGCGCCGACGCGCCCGGACACGAAGAGGGCGAGCGGGACGGAGGCCAGGGCGACGAGCGCGAGGAGCGGAGAGATCCACACCATCACCGCCAGCACGCCCACCACGGTCAGCAGGGTGTTGACGAACGTGCCGACGGCCTGCTGGATCGTCTGGCTGACGTTGTCGATGTCGTGGGTGACCCGGCTCAGGACGTCGCCGCGCCTGCCCCGGTCGAAGTACGACAGCGGCAGCCGGGACAGCTTGGCCTGGCTGTCCGCGCGCAGGCGGTACGCCACACCGCTCGCCAGCCTCGCCGTCCACCGGCCCTGGAGGACGCGGCACAGTCCCTCGGCCGCGTAGACCAGGGCGGCCAGGGCCAGCAGGGTGGCGACGGCCCGCGGGCCGTCGCCGGCGACGACGGAGTCCGTGGCGCGGCCCAGCAGCCAGGGGCCCGTCGTCGCCGTGGCCACCGCGATCGTGCCCAGGGCGGCCACCCCGTAGAGGAGCCGGGGTTCGCCCCGCATCATCGCCAGCAGTCTGCGCACGGTCCCGCGCAGGTCCATGGACCAGTCGCCCGGACGCCTGCCCTTGCCGAAGCCGCTGTCCGCGGCCTTGCCCGTGTCCGTTCCCCGGCCCGTGTCCGTTCCCCGGCCCGTGTCCGTGCCGGTTCCGTGGCGCCCGTCCGGTCGGCGGCGGTCGATGCGTCCGCGCGTCCTCATGCCGTCCCCGCTTCCGTCAGCTGCGCGCCCATGATGTCCCGGTACGTCGCGTTCCCTGCCATGAGCTCCTCATGGCTGCCCTCGCCGACGACCCGCCCCTCGTCGAGGACCACGATGCGGTCGGCGCGGCGGACCGTGGAGTCGCGCTGCGAGACGAGGACGACGGTCGCGTCGCGGGTCTCCTCGGCCAGCGCCGCGCACAGGGCCGCCTCGGTCACGTGGTCCAGGGCCGAGAAGGCGTCGTCGAAGAGGTAGATGTCCGGGCGCCCCACCAGGGCCCGGGCGATGGCCAGGCGCTGGCGCTGCCCCCCGGAGACGTTGGTTCCGCCCTGGGAGACGGGCGCGTCGAGCCCGCCATCCAGGCCCTCCACGAACGTGCGGGCCTGTGCGACCTCCAGGGCGTGCCACAGTTCCGCGTCGGTGGCGTCCTCCTTGCCGTAGCGCAGGTTCGTCGCGACGGTCCCGGAGAACAGGTGGGCCTTCTGCGGGACCAGCCCGACGGTCCGGGAGATCAGCTCGGGATCGAGTTCACGTACGTCGACCCCTCCGACGCGTACCGTCCCGGCCGTCACGTCGAACAGCCGGGGGACGAGCCCGAGCAGCGTCGACTTGCCGCTGCCCGTCGGGCCGATCACCGCGACCGTCTCGCCGGGGGACGCCGCCAGGTCCACCCCGTGCAGCACCGGTTCCTCGGCCCCGCCGTAGCGGAACGCGGCCCCGCTGACCTCCAGGTGGCCCGGCCGCGTCAGGGCCAGGACGGGACGCGTCGGCACGTCCAGGCCGGCCCGGGGTGCGAGGACGTCGGCGATCCGGCGGACGCAGACCTCGGCGCGGGGGGCGACGACGAACACGGCGACGAGCAGGAGCGAGGCCCCGAAGACCTGGGTGAGCCAGGACATCAGGGCGACCAGGGTGCCCACGCGGATCGTTCCGTCGGCGAGCCTGCCGGCGCCGAGCCACAGCACGGCGACGCCGGCGAAGTTGGCCACCAGGGTGGTCAGGGGGAGCAGTACGGCCGTGTGGCGCGCCAGTCCGAGGGTGGCGTCGGTGAGGACGGCGTTCGAGCGGGCGAATCGTTCCTGCTCATGGGCGTCCTTCGCGAAGGCCCGGATCACGCGCATACCGCCGAGCTGCTCGCGCACCACGCGGTTCACCGCGTCCACCCCCCGCTGCGCGGCGTGGGAATGGGGGCGGATCCGGCGGATGACCACCGTGGTCAGCGCCCCGAGCACGGGGGCCACGGCCAGCACGACCATGGAGAGCTGCGCGTCGTGGCGCACGGCCATGACCACACCGCCGATCCAGGTCGCCGGAGCCGTCGCCACCACCGCGAGGACCATGATCAGTACGCGTTGCACCTGCTGGACGTCGTTCGTGGTCCGGGCCAGCAGCGACGGGGAGCCGAACCCGGTGAACTCCTGGCAGGACAGCTCCTGGACGCGCTCGAACACCGAGCCGCGCAGGTCGCGGGCCGCCGCCAGGGCGACCCGCGCACCGGCGTACACGGCCCCCATGGCGAGCACCACCTGGAGGGCGGCCAGCCCGAACATGCCCAGCGCCGGGCCGAGGACGCGGCCGGTGGAACCGGCCGTCACGGCGCGGTCGATGATCTGCGCGTTGAGGTCCGGCAGGAGCAGGCCGGCGGCCGCGGCCGCGATCTGCAGGACGACCAGCACCGTCAGCGCCAGGGGATACGGGCGCACGGCGCGCCACAGGGAGCGGATCACCGGGCGGGCCCCGCTCCGCCGGTGCCCGGCCGCCCGGCCCGCACCGGCCGGTCGCCGCGCTGCGCGACGGACGAAGGCCGAAGGTTCACAGTTGTGCCCATGCTCCCCACCGTGGTCAAGAAGGCCAGAGTTCGATTCGGGGGCGGCGTACGCCGGGACCGGGTCCTCGGCCGCTCTTCAGCCCGCGACACAGGGAAGTCTTGTCGCCGCGCCCCCACGATGACCATGGGCCGAAGTGTCAGGACCTCGCCCGGACAGCAAGCTGCCACTCCCCCGGCCGGGAACATCCCTCGAGTGTCTCTCGGTTGACGGTGGAGGGTCCGGCGGGTTGAACTTGATCAACTACCGGATGTCCGGAAGTACGTCACAAGGGGGAAAAAATGTTCGCGGGGCTCGGGTTGGAAGGTAAAGCGGAAGCCGTCTACTGGGAGATGCTCAAACATCCCGAGGCCGACGTCGAGCAGGTCGCGGAGCGGCTCGGCCTCGGAACGCAGGAGATCCGCGACTGCCTGGACGAACTGGGCCGGCTGCTGCTGATACGCCCTTCCTGGGACGCCCCGGGCGAAGTGCGGGCGGTCGACCCCGAGGTCGGACTCGCCTCGCTGCTGGCCCGTCAGGAAGCGGACCTGCTACGGGAACAGGAACGCATCTCCGCCAACCGGACCGCGCTGCAACAGGTGATCGCCGAGTTCCAGCACACCAAGCAGGGCCGGCACGACCCCGACGTCGAGCGGCTCACCAACATCGACAGCATCCGCTTCAAGATCGAGGCCCTCGCCGCCAAGTGTTCGTCCGAGATCCTCGGTTTCGTTCCGGCCGGCGCCCAGTCCGCGGCGAACCTGGAGGCCAGCCGCCCGCTCGACAGCGCGGTCCTGGACCGCAACGTGCGCATGCGCACGATCTACCTCGAGAGCATCGTCAACGACCGGCCGACCATGGACTACGCGCGCTGGCTGGTGGAGTCCGGCGCCGAGGTCCGCACCGCCGCCGTCCTGCCGCCCCGCATGGTGATCTACGACCGCAAGACGGCCATCGTGCCCCTGGACCCGGAGACGACCCGGGCCGGCGCGATGCTGCTGCACAGCACCGGCGTGGTCAGCGCCCTGTGCGACCTCTTCGAGCAGGTGTGGAAGGCCTCGATGCCGCTCGACGCCGCGGTCGCGGAGCAGGAGGAGGAGCTCACCGCCCAGGAGGCGGCGATCCTCCAGCTGCTGGCCGACGGGCACACCGACGACACCATCGCCCGCAAGCTCGGTGTGTCGGTGCGCACCAGCCGCCGGATCACGGCGAAGCTGACGGCCCAGCTCGGCGCGAAGAGCCGTTTCCAGGCCGGGGTCCTGGCCACCTCGCGCGGCTGGGTCCGGTAGCGGACCGGGGTCCGCCGCCGTCTCAGGCGGGGAAGGCGCTCTCCCGTTCGGCCCGGCCGGCGGCGGACGCCTCCTCCCACGGAGGGGTGTACGGCAGGGTCGTGGCGAGCCGTGCGAGCTCGTCCCTGTTCTCCCAGACCTTCTCGAAGGCGTTCGCGTAGTGGGCCAGCAGCGGGCCGGCATCGGGATGCAGGTGGGCCTTCTGGAGGGCGAAGGAGTCCTCGATCACCCGGAAGACCGCCGGGAACGCGTCGGGCTCACCCGACTGCGGTCGGGTGCCGGCCAGCCGCCAGGGCCAGGCGTCGAACCCGCCGTCGGCCCGGAACATGTGCTGGGCGGGCAGCGGCAGCGACTGGTAGGGGGCGGCCGGCACCCCCTCGGCGCGCAGCGCCCGCTGCACCGCTGCCCGCAGCGGCCCGGCGTAGCGGTCGTCCAGGCCGAAGGCGGCGGGGAGCACGCGGAAGCGCAGGATGTGCCAGGCGTGGGTGCGGTCCGCGGGATGGTGCGGGGCCAGGAACCCGGGCAGGGCCGCGACCCGGTCGAGGAAGGGCCGGACGTTCCGCTCACGCCGCAGGAGGTCCGCGGGGAAGCGGCGCAGCTGGCTGCGGGTGAACGCGGCCTGGATCGCGTTGGGCTTGTTGTTCCATCCGAGCATGTGGGAGATGTACGTACGGGGGGTGCCCGTACCCGACAGCTCGCCGAACTGGCGCAGCGCCGCGACCCGCCTGGCCAGGCCCTCGTCGTCGGTGGTGACCAGGCCCCCCTCACCGCAGGTGGCGAGGTTCTTGCTCACGTTGAGGCTGAAGGTGCCGACCGTGCCGAGCCCGCCCGCCGGCCGGTCCCGGTAGAGCGCGCCGTGGGCCTGGGCCGCGTCCTCCACGACCGCGAGGCCGTACTTGCGGGCGACGGCGTTGATCTCGTCCATGTCGGCGGGCAGGCCGTGCAGGTGGACGACGACGACGGCACGGGTGCGCGGGGTGATCGCCGCCTCCACCGCGGCCGCGGTCATGTTGAAGGTGTCCGGGTCGACGTCGACGAACACGGGCACCGCCAGCAGGTGCATGGGCGCCGCGGCGGTGGCCACGAAGCTGAACGCCGGGACGATCACCTCGTCCCCCGGCTCGATGCCGACGGCTGCCAGGGCCAGGCTCAGGGCGGCCGTGCCGTTGGAGACCGCCACGCAGTGCCGGGTGCCGGCCTCGGCGGCCCATTCCTGTTCCAGGGCGGGTATCTCCTCCTCGCCGTGGGCGGCGAGCGTGAACCGGCCGGAGGCGAGGACGCGGCTCACCGCCTCCTGGTCCTCCTCGGTGACCACCGGCCACTTCGCGATGCGCGCGGTGCGCGGTACGGCGCGGGATCCGCCGAACATGGCCAGCTTGCCGCGCGGCGGGGCCCCGGTGGGGGCGGGGGCGGTGGGGGCGGTGGGAGTGGGGTTCGTGGGCACTGTCGGGTCGCTTCCTGGGTCGTTCCGCGAGGTGCGGGGCTGCGGGGGCACTGGGGGGATCAGCCGGACGTACGGGACCGGGCGGGCCGGGGCACGTCGCGGCGGCCTGGCTCCGGAGTGCCGACGAGCACGCCGATGTTCCCGGAGGGGTGCCGGTTCTCGTACATGAGCTGATGGACGTCGGCGATCCCGGAGAAGGGCACGGCCAGCGACATGCAGGGGTCCAGCGAGCCCTGGGCCGCGAGTTCGGCCACGGCGCGGAACTGGGCGGTGTTCGCGCCGTGGGAACCCTGGAACCGCTTCTGGCGCATCCACAGGAAGCGCAGGTCCACATCGCCCCGGTAGCCGCTGGTGCCGCCACAGGTGACGACCATGCCGGCGTTGTCGCAGAGGTAGATGGAGGTGGGAATGGTGTCCTCGCCGGGGTGTTCCAGGACGATGCGGGGCGACCGGCGCTCCCCCAGCACGTCCCAGAAGGCCCGGCCGAAGGCGCGCATGCCGCTGCGCCACTGCGCGTACGCGACGGTGTCCTCCTCGTCGGGAACCCGGCCCCAGTGGCCGAACTCCTTCCGGTTGATCACGCCCCGGGCTCCGAGGCGCAGACAGTGCTCGGCCTTCTCGTCGTCGGACACCACCGCGACCGGTATGCCGCCGAACTGCCGCACGATCTGGATGGCCATGGAACCGAGGCCCCCGGCCCCGCCCCAGATCAGAACCGGGTCGCCCGGTTCCACCGTGTGCGGCGCCCAGCCCCGCAGCTGCCGGTAGACCGTCGCCGCGGTCAGCATGAAGCAGCCGGCTTCCTCCCAGGTCAGCCGGGCGGGCTTGGGGTGGCACTGGTACTCGTCCACCAGTGTGAACTGGGCGAACGATCCGTAGTTGGACTCGTAGCCCATCGCCAGGGCGCTGGTCGAGGTCATCGGGTCGGCGCCGAGCCGGATGTCCGCGGCGCTCTCGTCCCAGACGACGGGCGCGATGACCACCTGGTCACCCACCTTGACCTGCTCGACTCCCTCGCCCACGGCCCAGACGATGCCGGAGCCGTCGGAGCCCCCGATGTGGAAGTCCTCCGCGTGGCCGGCCTTGCGGCGGGCCGCGACCACGTCCACGGGGCTGCCGAGCGCCGCCCACACGTTGTTGTAGTTCACGCCGGCGGCCATCACCAGGACGAGGACCTTGCCCCGTGCCACCTCGGGCACGGGGACGACCTCCGTCTCGATCGCCTGCGCGGGCTGCCCGTAGCGTTCGGGCCTGATCAGCGCCGCGTGCATGTGGGTGGGCACCTCGCCCAGGGGCGGGAGCTCACCGATGTCGTAGAGGTCCTTCATCGTTCCGTGCCTTCCGACGCCACCGGCGTCTCGTCGAGGGTTTCGAGGGCTTCGAGGGTCTTGGCGAGGGGGCCGGCGATGTCGGAGACGGGACCGGCGTCCATCATCTGCGCGTGGGAGCAGGCGACGTGCAGGACGTCGACCGGGCCCGCGAGGTACGGCTCCCAGAGCCGTACCAGTGCCTCGGCGGGGGTGTCGGGGTGCTCGGCCACCACCAGGGTCACGGGGCCTTCGTGGCGGCGGGGGCGGAACCGCTGCCTGAGGCCGACGTTGTTGCGGGTGATCTCCACGAGCGCCTCCAGGCGGTCGCCGAGCAGCCGCCCGAAGGCACTGTCGGCCTCGCGCAGGGTGTCCCGCACGCCGTCTCCGGCGGCCTCGTGCTCGCCGTCCGCGTCGAGGCCGATCACCTCGAACAGGCCGCGGACGACGTCCTGCCGGTCCGGCAGCTCGGCGATCTCCTCGTCGTCCGCGGGGAACGAGTCGAGGACCACCAGCAGTTCGGTCTCCTCACCGTGCTCCGCGAGCTGCACCGCCATCTCCTGCACCACGAGTCCACCGAAGGACCAGCCGAGCAGCCGGTACGGGCCCTTCGGCTGGATCTCGCGGACCGCCCGCACGTACGCGGCCGCCATCTCCTCGACGGACTCGGGCAGTTCGTCCGCGCGGAACCCGGAGGCCTGGATCCCGTAGACCGGGTGGTCCTTCGGGATGTGCTGGAGGAACTCGGCGTAGCGCCAGGCCAGTCCGCCGGCGGCGTGCACGCAGAACAGCGGGGTGCGGCTGCCGGTCTCCCGCAGCGGGAGCACGGTGCGGAAGGCGAAGTCCCGGGCGACGGCTCCCTCTCCCAGTACGGCGGCGAGCGCGGCGGGGGTCGGGGCCGCGTACAGGTCGCGCAGCGGCAGGTCGATGCCGAAGGCGGTGCGCACGTGTCCGGCCAGCCGTGCCGCCAGCAGCGAGTGCCCGCCGAGCTCGAAGAAGTTGTCGTGGACGCCGACCTGCTCCACGCCCAACACGTCCGCGAACACCCGGCAGAGCGTCTCCTCCTGCACGGTCCGCGGGGCGGTGCGCCCCGCCTCCTGCCGGGCGGGGGCGGGCAGTGCGTCGCGGTCGAGCTTGCCGTTGGTGGTGAGCGGCAGCGCGTCCAGCACCACGTACGCCGACGGCACCATGTAGTCGGGCAGGCTCTGCTGGAGATGGGAGCGCAGCGCTTCGCCGAGCTCCGTGTCCCCGCTGCCGTTGGCGTTGCCGGTGCCGTTGGCGTTGCCGTTGCCGTTGGCGTTGCCGTTGCCGTTGTCGGCCCGGGTCACGTAGGCGACGAGCCGCTTGTCCCCCGGGCGGTCCTCCCGGACCACGACCGCGTGGTGGCCGACCGCGGGATGGGCGGCGAGCGCCGCCTCGATCTCAGCCGGTTCGATGCGGAAGCCGCGCAGCTTGACCTGGGCGTCCGCCCGGGCCACGAACTCCAGCACGCCGTCCGCCCGCCACCGCACCAGGTCCCCGGTCCGGTACATGCGGGACCCGGCCGGCCCGAAGGGGCAGGCCACGAACCGCTCCGCGGTCAGGTCGGGCCGGTTCGCGTAGCCGCGGCCGACCTGCTCGCCCGCGATGTACAGCTCGCCGGTCACCCCGATCGTGACGGGGCGCAGGGCGCTGTCCAGTACGTAGGTGCGCATGTTGGGGAGCGGGCCGCCGATGGGCACGTTGTCGGGGACGGTGTCCGTGGCGCGCATCCGGTGGTGGGTGGTGAAGACGGTGGCCTCGGTCGGTCCGTAGCCGTCGACGACGACCAGGTCCGGGCAGGCGTCGAGGACCTTGCGGACGGCCGTGGCGGGTACCACGTCGCCGCCCGTGCAGACCTCCCGCATACGGGCGAAGGCGCGCGGGTGCTCGTCCGCCATGAGCCGGAACAGGCCGGCGGTCAGCCACATGCGGGTGATGCCGTGGTCGGTGAGCAGGCGGGCGATGTCCTGGACACCGAGCCGACCGGGCGGGGCCTCGACCACCTGGTGTCCGCTCAGCAGCGCGTTCCACAGCTCCCACGTGGAGGCGTCCCAGGCGTGCGGCGAGTGGAACAGCATGCGGTCGCCGCCACCCGGCTCCGGCTCGTACGGGTCCGCCTCGACCAGGCGCAGCACGTTGCGGTGCGTCTGGGCCGCACCCTTGGGGACGCCCGTGGAACCCGACGTGTACATCACGTAGGCCAGCTGGTCGGGACGGACCACCACATCGGGCGCGGTGTCCGGCTCGGCGTCGAGGTCGAGCCCGGCGAACTCCAACTGCCGGACTGCCGGGGCCAGTTCCGGATTCCAGCCGATGTCCTGCGCCAGCGGGGCGGTGAGGAGCAGCTCGGCGCCGCTCTCCGCGAGGACGGCGGACAGACGTCCGACGGGCGACCGGGCGTCGAGCAGCAGGTACGGCGCGCCCGTCTTGAGCACGGCGAGCATCGACACGAGCAGTTCGGCGGAGCGGTCCATGAGGATCGCGACGGGACGCTCGGCGGCCGGCCCGGTGGTGGTGTGCCCTGTCGTGGTGTCGCCCTTGAGCTTGAGGAGCAGGTGCGCGAGGCGGTTCGCGCGCCGGTCGATCTCCCCGAAGGTGAGGTCGCCACGTACGGAGAGGTAGGCCGGCTCGTCCGCACGCCGTTCGGCGATCTCGGCGAAGCGCCGGTGGATGGTGACGTCCGGACCCGGTTCGCGGTCCTGGCGGGTGTTCCAGGTCGTGGTGAGGGTCAGGTGTTCTTGGGGGGTGAGGGGGGTGGTGTGGGTGAGGGGTTGTTCGGGGTGGGTGGCGATGGTGGTGAGGAGGTGGGTGAGGTGGTCGGTGATGCGGTGTGCGGTGGCTTCGTCGTAGGCGTGGGGGTTGTAGATGAGGCGCAGGTGGAGGGTGTCGTCGGTGGGGTTGTGCGCGGCAACGAGGTTCAACGGGTAGTGCACACCGTCGTTTCCGTCGCTCCCGGTGACGGTGAGCCCGCCGCTCCGCACCTGCTCGAGGGTGTCCGGCTGCACCGGATAGTTCTCGAAGACGAGGGTGGTGTCGAAGAGTTGGGGGTGGGGGGTGAGGTTGTGGATGGTGGTGAGGCTGGTGTGGTGGTGGTCGAGGAGGGTGGCTTGTTGGTGTTGGAGGCGGTGCATGAGGGTGAGGAGGGTGTCGGTTGGGTGTGTGGTGGCGCGGGTGGGGATGGTGTTGATGAAGAGGCCGATCATGTCTTCGATGCCGGGGATTTCGGGGGGTCGGCCGGAGACGGTGGTGCCGAAGACGATGTCGTGGTTGCCGGTGTAGTGGGTGAGGAGGAGGGTCCAGGCGGTTTGTAGTGCGGTGTTGAGGGTGAGTCCGTGGGTGCGGAGTTGGGTGCGGAGGGTGTGGGTGGTGGTGGTGGGGAGGGTGGTGTGGTGGGAGTGGGGTGGGGTGGGGGTGTGGTGGGTGGTGTGGGGGGTGAGGAGGGTGGGTTGGGTGAGGTTGTGGAGGTGGTTTTCCAGGTGGTGGTGGCGGTGTGGGGGTTTTGGTTGTTGAGCCAGGTGAGGTAGGTGCGGTAGGGGGTGGGGGTGGGGAGGTGGGTGTCGTTTCCGTTTGTTTGGTAGAGGGTGAAGAGTTCGCGGATGGCGAGGGGCATGGACCATCCGTCGAGGAGGATGTGGTGGTTTGAGATGAGGAGGTGGTGGGTGGTGGGGGTGAGGTGGGTGAGGGTGATGCGGATGAGGGGGGGTGTGGTGGGGTCGAAGCGGGTGGTGCGGTCGGTGTTGATGATGTGGGTGAGTTGGGTGTGGGCTTGGGTGGGGGTGAGGTGGGTGAGGTTGTGTTCGGTGAAGGGGATGGTGGTGTGGCGGGGGATGATTTGGATGGGGTTGTCGGTGCCGCGGGTGCGGAAGGCGGCGCGGAGGTTGGGGTGGCGGTTGATGAGGGTTTGGGCGGCGTTGTGTAGTGCGGTGGTGTCGAGTTCGCCTTCGAGGGTGAGTTCGAGCTGGACGGCGTAGACGTCGGGGGTGTCGTTGTCGGTGTCGTAGAGGGCGTGGAACAGCAGCCCCTCCTGCAACGGCGACAGGGGATAGACGTCTTCGAGCCCGCCGACGGCCTCGTCGTAGCGATCGATCTCGCTCTGCGTGAGGGTGACGAGGGGGAGGTCGCTTGGGGTGTGGGTGGGGGTGTGGTGGGTGGTGGTGTGGGTGGTGATGGTGGTGAGGGCTTGGGTGTAGAGGGTGGTGAGTTCGTGGATGTGGGTGGGGTTGATGAGGGTGTTGGGCCAGGTGATGTGGGTGGTGAGGCGGGGGCCGTCGGGGTGGTCGTGGGTGGCGGCGTTGATGGCGATGGTGTGGGGGGTGGGCATGTGGTCGTTGGGGTTGTGGGGGTTGAGGTGGGGGGTTTCGGGTGCGGTGGTGAAGTAGCCGGTGGTGGGGGTGGCTGATGTGGGGTTGTGTGCCTGGCTGTTGGTGTTGGTGTGGCTGTTGTTGGTGGTGGTGCGGCCGAGGTAGTTGAAGCTGATGTGGGGGGTGGGGTGGTTGGTGAGGGGGTGGTGGGGGGTGAGGTGTCGGAGGAGGCCGTAGGTGATGCCGTCGTCGGGGATGGTGCGCAGGTGTTCTTTGACGGTTTGGATGGTGTGGGTGAGGTTGTTGTGGGGGGTGTTGAGGTTGTGCCAGGTGGTGGGGGTGTTGGGCAGGCGGAGGGGGTGGAAGGTGGTGAACCATCCGGTGGTGCGGGTGAGGTCGGCGCCGGTGTGGGTTTCGTGGCGGCCGTGGGTTTCGAGGTCGATGAGGGTGCCGTGGGGGGTGGGGTGGCCGTGGCGGCGGCGCCATTCGGTGTGGGCGAGGTGGAAGGCGGTGAGGAGGATGTCGTTGATGCCGGCGTTGTAGGCGGCGGGGACGGTGGTGAGGAGGGCTTGGGTGTGGTGGGTGTCGAGGGTGTGGGTGTGGTGCTGCTGGGTGGCGGTGGTGTCGCGGGCGGGGTGAAGGGGGCGTAGGGCGGGTGTGGGGTCGGCGGGGGTGAGGACCTGGCTCCAGTAGGGGGTCTGGTCCTGGACGGCTTGAGTGGCGGCGAGTTCGGTGAGCTGGTGGGCCCACTGGCGCAGCGGGGTGCCGGCCGTATCAAGCTGGGGGGTTTGGCCGTGGTGGTGGGCGGTGTAGGCGGTGGCGAGGTCGGGGAGCAGGATCCGCCAGGACACGCCGTCGACGGTGAGGTGGTGCGCGGTGATCAGCAGACGTCCGCTCGCGGCGGGGGTGCCGGGGTCGAGGAACACGGCCTGCACCATCCGCCCGCCGGCCGGGTCCAGACGTGAGAGCGCAGCCGTCACCTGCTTGTCCAGGGCATGGATCCGGGCTTCGCCCTCGGCGGGCAGGAGCACACGGGTGAGGATCCCGCGTTCACTGGCGAGGACCCCGGGAGCGGGTTCGGGGATGTTCAGGCGGTAGGTGTCCTGCTCCGGGTCGTGGATCAGGTGGGCGCGGAGGCTGTGGTGATGGTCGAGGACCGTGGTCAGTGCCTGGTCGATGTGCTGGTAGGTGGCACCGGGCGGGGTGGTGAGCAGGACCGACTGGTTGAACTGGTCGACCGGGCCGTCCAGACCGAGGAGCCAGTGCATGACGGGGGTGAGGGGCATCTCGCCCCATCCCTCCCACACGTCTTCGCTATCCGTGTTGTCCTGGGTGGTTTCGTCGGTGGCTGCGGTGGCGAGTTCGGCGACGCTCTGGTGGAGGAAGACGTCCTTGGGGCGCAGGACCAGGCCGTGGCGGCGGGCCCGGGAGACCAGCTGGATCGAGGTGATCGAGTCACCTCCCAGCTCGAAGAACCGGTCATGGACCCCGACCCGCTCCACCCCCAGCACCTGCGCAAACAGACCCGCCAGAACCTCCTCGCGCGCGTTGCGCGGACCATCCGCTCCAGTGGCGGCCGCATCCGGGGTGGTGGGGGCGGGGAGGCGGTTGCGGTCGAGTTTGCCGTTCGCGGTCAGCGGCAGCGCCTCGAGAGTGACGAACGCGGACGGCACCATGTAGTCGGGCAGGGACTCCTGCAGAGCCTTCCGCAGCCGGCCCGCATCCACCACTGCTCCCGGGGCGGGGACGGCGTAGGCGGTCAGGCGCTTGTCACCGGGCCGGTCCTCACGCACGACCACCACACACGCGGCGACACCCCCGGTCCGGGCGAGGGCGGATTCGATCTCGCCGAGCTCGATCCGGAACCCGCGGACCTTGACCTGGTCATCGGCCCGGCCCAGGAAGTCCAGCGTCCCGTCCGCCCGCCACCGCACCAGGTCCCCGGTCCGGTACATACGAGTCCCCGCCGGCCCGAACGGATCCGCCACGAAGCGTTCCGCGGTCAGTCCCGCACGCCGCAGATAGCCGCGTGCCAGACCCGCACCCGCCACATACAACTCACCCGCCACACCCACCGGCACCACCGACAACGACCCGTCCAGCACATACACACCCGTATTCCCCACCGGAATGCCGATCGACGGCTTCGCCGAGCCGCTGAGCGGGGCGCTCATGGACACGCACACGGTGTATTCGCTCGGCCCGTAGGCGTTGATCATGCGTCGCCCACGCGACCAGGTGGCCACCGCTTCGCCGGAACAGGCGTCGCCCGCCACGATCAGGGTGAAGTCCGGCATCCGCTCCGGAGTCAGGGCCGACAGCAGGGCCGGGGGGATCAGGGCATGCGTGACGCCCTCTCGTCCGATGAGCTCGGTGAGCGCCTCCGCGTCGTGCAGCTTCTCCGTGGGTGCGAGCACCAGCGTCGCGCCCGCCAGCAACGAGACGCTGATCTCCATGAAGGCAGCGTCGAACCCCAGAGACGCGAACTGCAGCATGCGGTCCCCCGGGCTGACCGCGAAGCCCTCGATCTTGCTCGTGACGAGGTTCGGAATGCCCCGGTGGGTGACGGTGACGCCCTTGGGGCGGCCGGTCGAGCCCGAGGTGTAGATGACGTAGGCCGGGTGGTCGGGATGGACCGCCACACCCGGATCCGTATCCGGCAGACCGTCGAGGTCCGGCAACGCCTCCAGCGTCAGCAACGGCCGCGCGTCCTCCACCATGTACGCGATCCGCTCCGCCGGATACTCCGGATCCACCGGCAGGTACGCAGCCCCCGACTTCAGCACACCCAGGACCGCCACCACCATCTCCGGCGAACGCGGCAGCATCAACGCCACCGTCACCTCCGGACCAGCCCCCCGACCGATCAGATAGTGCGCAAGACGATTCGCCCGCGCATTCACCTCCGCATACGTCAGGGACACACCCTCAAAGGTCACCGCCACCGCATCCCCACGACACACCACCTGCTCCTGGAACAGGGCGGGGAGGAGAAGACGGGGTACGGCATCGGGCGTCGCGGGTCCCGTACCGATCTCGGCGAGCGTGCTGCGCTCGTCGGCCGAGAGGATCTCCAGGGTGTGGAGGGGTGCGTCGGGGTGGCCGGCCGCGGCGGTGAGGAGACGGGTGAGGTACGTGGTGACGCGCTCGGCCGTCGCGCGGTCGAACAGGTCCGTCGCGTACTGGAGGCCGCCGCTGATGCCTGCGGGGGTGGTGGCGTCGTCGTGGCTCTCGGCGATGTTGAAGGCCAGGTCGAAGAGGGCGGCGGCCTCGGTGCCCGGTACGGGTTCGAGGCTGAGACCGGGCAGTTCCAGGGTGGCGCGCGAGGTGTTGTGGTACGCGAGCATGACCTGGAAGAGGGGGTGACGGGCCAGGGTCCGCTGCGGATTGACCGCCTCGACCAGTGACTCGAAGGGGAGGTCCTGGTGGGCGTAGGCGGCGAGGTCGGTGTCCCGGACGCGGTTGAGGAGGTCGCGGAAGCTCGGATCGCCGGCGGTGTCCGTACGCAGGACGAGGGTGTTGACGAAGAACCCGACGAGGTCCTCCAGAGCGTCGTCGGTGCGTCCCGCGATGGGGATGCCGATGGGGATGTCGGTGCCGGCGCCGAGGCGGGTCAGCGTGGCGGCGATCGCGGCCTGGAAGACCATGAACATGCTCGTGTTCGTCGACCGTGCGAGCTCTGCGAGCTGCCGATGGATGTCCGCGTCCACCTCGAACACCGTGAGTTCGCCCCTGTGCGAGGGCTCCGCCGGACGAGGCCGGTCAGTCGGCAGCGCCAGCTCCTCCGGAACCCCGGCCAGGTTCTGCTTCCAGTAGTCCAGCTGCTGCGCGAAGAGGGAACCAGGATCGCCGGATTCGCCGAGCAGGTCCCGCTGCCAGAGCGTGTAGTCGGCGTACTGGACGGGGAGTTCCTCCCACACCGGCGCCGCACCCGCCTCCAGGCGTGCCGTATAGGCCTGCCCGAGGTCCCTCAGGAACGGCGCCGTCGACCAGCCGTCGGAGGCGATGTGGTGCATCAGCACCAGCAGCACCCACTCACCCTCCCCCACCCGGAACACCGTCACCCGCAACGGGATCTCGGTCTGGAGGTCGAACACATGGCGGGACGCCTCGCTGAGCCGGCCCGCGAGCTCGCCCTCCTCGCAGACCACCGACTCGAACGGCACCGCCACACCCGCGGGACGGATGTCCTGGAACGCCTCGCCGTCGGACTCGGCGATCACGGTCCGCAGCACCTCGTGCCGGCCGACCACATCACCCACGGCGGCCTGGAGGGCCGCCTCGTCCAGCGCGCCCTTCAGCCGGACCACCAGCGGCATGTTGTACGCCGAACCGGCATCGCCGAACCGGCCCAGGAACCACAGCCGACGCTGAGCAAACGACAGAGGAATCATCAGAACTCCACAGGAATCACGTAAGAGGGGGACGACCGCGCCAAGAGCGGTTACTGGGCTGCGGTGGGCCTGCGCCGCGCTGTCAGGGCGGGCCGCCGCTTGGGGGTCTGGGCCTGGGTCCGGGTGATGTGCGAGGCGATGCCGGCCACGGTGGGCGTGTCGAACATCGCACGGATGGGCAGTTCCACTTCGAGCCGGTTGCGGACCCGGCTGACCAGTCGCGTCGCGAGGATCGAGTGACCACCGAGGTCGAAGAAGTCGTCGTCGATACCGACCTTCTCCAGCCCCAGCACCTCCGCGAACAGGGCGCAGAGGATCTCCTCCTGCTCGGTCCGCGGGCCCCGGCCATCACCGTCGGTGGGCGCGTGGTCCGGCACCGGGAGTGCCTTGCGGTCGAGCTTCCCGTTCGCCGTCAGCGGCAGCCGGTCCATGAGCACGAAGGCCGAAGGCACCATGTAGTCGGGCAGCGTCTTCTGCAGACGCCGGCGCAGGCCGACCGCATCGGCTTCACGGCCTTCGGCAGCCACGACGTACGCGGCGATCCGCTGGTCACCGGGACGGTCCTCCCGCACGATCACGGCGCAGTGCACGACCTCGGGATCACCATCGAGTGCGGCCTCGATCTCGCCGAGCTCGATCCGGAACCCGCGCACCTTGACCTGGTCGTCGGCACGGCCGACGAACTCCAGGCCGCCGTCGGTGGTCCAGCGCACCACGTCGCCGGTCCGGTACATGCGGCCGGCGTCCAGGGCGAACGGATCGGCGACGAACCGCGTGGCGGTGAGCGACGCGCGATCACGGTAGCCACGGGCCAGACCGGCCCCCGCGACGTACAGCTCACCGGGCACGCCGACCGGGACCGGGCACAGCAGGTCGTCGAGTACGTACGTCCGCAGATCGCCGAGTGCCCGGCCGATCGGGCTCCCGGCCCTGGCGCCGGTCATCTCCTCGGCCAGGGGCAGGTAGCTGACGTGCACCGTCGTCTCGGTGATTCCGTACATGTTGACGAGGAGCGGTGCCTCGTCGGACCGGATGTCGTACCAGTCGGCCAGACCGGGCAGTTCGAGCTTCTCACCGCCGAAGACCACGCGGCGCAGCACCAGTTCGTCCGCGAGCTCCCGGTTCTCCCGGGCCGCCTGGGTGAGCTGCCGGAATGCGGACGGCGTCTGGTTGAGGACCGTCACCCTTTCCCTGGCGAGCAGTTCGAGGAAGTGCGCGGGAGACCGGCTGACGAGCTGCGGGACGACGACCAGTCGGCCGCCGTGGAGAAGTGCGCCCCAGATCTCCCATACGGAGAAGTCGAAGGCGTAGGAGTGGAAGAGCGTCCATACGTCGTTCGGACCGAAGGAGAAGTGTTCCTGCGTGACCGCGAACAGCCGGCAGGCGTTCCGGTGGGTCACGACAACGCCCTTGGGACGGCCGGTCGAGCCCGAGGTGTAGATGACGTAGGCCGGGTGGTCGGGATGGACCGGCACTCCCGGGTCGGTGTCCGGCAGACCGTCGAGGTCCGGCAACGCGTCCAGCGTCAGCAACGGCCGCGCGTCCTCCACCATGTACGCGATCCGCTCCGCCGGATACTCCGGATCCACCGGCAGATACGCAGCCCCCGACTTCAGCACACCCAGGACCGCCACCACCATCTCCGGCGAACGCGGCAGCATCAACGCCACCGTCACCTCCGGACCAGCCCCCCGACCGATCAGATAGTGCGCAAGACGATTCGCCCGCGCATTCACCTCCGCATACGTCAGGGACACGCCCTCAAAGGTCACCGCCACCGCATCCCCACGACACACCACCTGCTCTTCGAAGAGAGCCGGCAGGACGGCGGTGCTGGGCTCGAAGCCCGGGCCGCTCCGCTCCCCCAGTACCTGGCGGCGTTCCTGCTCCGAGAGGATGTCGATCGTGTGGAGGGGTGTGTCGGGGTGGTCGGCGGCGGCGGTGAGGAGACGGGTGAGGTAGGCGGTGATCCGCTCGGCCGTGGCGCGGTCGAACAGATCCGTCGCGTACTGGAGGGCACCGCGAAGGGCTTCGTCCCCTGCCTTGAAATCCCGCTCGAGGATGTTGAACGTGAGGTCGGTTTTGGCGGTGTTGCTGGTGGGCGGGAGGACGTGGGCGGTCAGGCCCGGGAGGGTGAGGGCGGCCTGGGTGGTGTTGTGGTAGGCCAGCGTCACCTGGAACAGCGGGTGACGGGCCAGACTCCGCTGCGGATTGACCGCCTCGACGAGGGACTCGAACGGCAGGTCCTGGTGGGCGTAGGCGGCGAGGTCGGTGTCGCGGACGCGGTTGAGGAGGTCGCGGAACGTCGGATCGCCGGTGGTGTCGGTGCGCAGGACGAGGGTGTTGACGAAGAATCCGACGAGGTCGTCGAGGGCGTCGTCGGTGCGTCCCGCGATGGGGATGCCGATGGGGATGTCGGTGCCCGCGCCGAGACGGGTCAGCGTGGCGGCGATGGCGGCCTGGAAGACCATGAACATGCTGGTGTTCGTCGACCGTGCCAGCGCTGCAAGTTGGTGGTGGGTGTCCGCGTCGATGTCGAACAGGGCCATCGCGCCCTCGTGCGAGGGCTCCGCCGGACGCGCCCGGTCGAAGGGCAGTACCAGCTCCTCGGGTGCGCCGGCCAGGTTCTGCTTCCAGTACTCCAGCTGCCGGGCGAACAACGATCCCGGGTCGGCAGGATCACCGAGCAGATCACGCTGCCACAGCGTGTAATCGGCGTACTGGACCGGCAGTTGCTGCCATACCGGCGGCGTGCCGGCGTCCAGGCGTGCCGTGTAGGCCTGGCCGAGGTCCTTCAGGAACGGGGTGGTCGACCAGCCGTCCGACGCAATGTGATGGGTCAGGACCAGCAGCACCCACTCACCCCCGCCGACCCGGAAAAGAGTGACCCGCAGCGGTATCTCCGCCTGAAGATCAAACACATGACCGGACGCTTCAGCCAGCCGGCCCGCCAGATCTGCTTCCGTGCAGACCACCGTTTCGAACGGCACCACGACATCGGCGGGCCGGATGCCCTGGAAAGCCTCGTCCCCGTCCTCGACGATCACCGTGCGGAGCACCTCGTGCCGGGCGGCCACGTCAGCGACAGCTGCCCGTAGCGCTGTTTCGTCGAGGGTGCCGTTCAGACGGACGACCAGCGGAATGTTGTAAGCGGCACCCAGTGTGCCCAGACGCCCCAGGAACCACAGCCGGCGCTGCGCGAACGACACCCCCACCCGGCCACGCCCACCAGCACCCGCGGTCAGAGCCGGACGCTCACTGGCCCCCGCGTCCATGCCCTCCGCCAGGCCGGCCACCGTCGGACGGTCGAACAACGCCCGCAACGACATCTCCCAGCCCAGCACCGACCGCACCCGCGACGCCAGCCGCGTCGCCAGCAGCGAATGCCCGCCCAACGCGAAGAAGTCGTCATCGATCCCGACCCGCTCCACACCCAGCACATCCGCGAACAGCGAACACAACACCTCCTCCCGCACATCACGCGGACCACGCCCCACACCCTCGACCCCGTACTCAGGAACCGGCAGCCCACGACGGTCCAGCTTCCCGTTCGCCGTCAACGGCAGCCGCTCCAACACCACGAACGCCGACGGCACCATGTACTCCGGCAGCAACCGCCCTGCCAGCACACGCAACTCACCCACCACATCCGGCGCGCCGGCCACCGGCACCACATACGCCACCAGCCTCCGGTCTCCCGGCTGGTCCTCACGCACCACCACCGCCGCATGAGCCACCGACCCATGCCCCACCAGTACCGACTCCACCTCGCCCAGCTCGATCCGGAAACCACGCACCTTCACCTGGTCGTCCGAGCGGCCCAGATACTCAAGCCCCCCATCCGAACGCCACCGCACCACATCACCCGTGCGGTACATCCGCGCACCCGCAGGACCGAACACATCCGCCACGAACCGGCCCGCCGTCAAACCCGGCTGACCCACATACCCACGAGCCACACCAGCACCCGCCACATACAACTCACCCACCACACCCACCGGCACCACACCCAACCCCTCATCCAGCACATACACACGCGTGTTTGCGAGGGGCGTGCCGATCGAGATGTCGGCTTCGTCAGGCGCGAGGCGGGTGGCCGTGGCCCAGATGGTGGCCTCGGTCGGGCCGTAGAGGTTGTAGGCAGTTCCCTCGGCCGTGCGCAGTTGGTCGGCGAGGGCGGGGGGCAGGGCTTCGCCGCCGGTGAGTTTGCGCAGGCCGTGGAGTACGTGGGGGGCTTCGGCGGCGAGCATCTGCCAGGTGGTGGGGGTGGCCTGCATGACGGTGACCTGGTGGGAGGTGATCAGGCGTGCCAGCGCGGCGGGGTCCTTGGCCTCCTCGGAGGCGGCGATGACCACCCGGGCGCCCTGAGTGAGGGGCCCGAACAGCTCCAGCGGGGACATGTCGAACGCCACGGTGGCCAGGGCCAGCCAGTTGTCGGTGGGGGTGAGGGGGATGCGTTGCTGGATGGCGGTCAGGAGGTTGGCGAGGTTGCCGTGGGTGACGGTGACGCCCTTGGGGCGGCCGGTGGAGCCCGAGGTGTAGATGACGTAGGCGGGGTTGTCCGCGAGGGGGGCCGTGCCCGTCACCGGAGCCGCGTCGGGGGTTTCGAGGGCTTCGAGGTCCTCGAGGAGCAGGGGGTTCTGGCCGGTGTGGGGGAGGATGCCGGTGTCCAGGACTTCGCGGCTGGTCAGTACGGCCTGCGGGGTGGCGTCGGTGAGGACGGCCGCGATGCGTTCGGCCGGGTAGCCGGGGTCCACCGGCACGTACCCGGCACCGGACTTGAGGACCGCGAGCAGGGCCACCAGGAGTTCCGGTGAGCGCGGCAGCGCCACCGCCACCAGCCGCTCGGGGCGCGCGCCGAGCGCGGACAGCTGTGCGGCGAGGCGTCCGGCGCGTGCGTCGAGCTGGCCGTAGGTCAGTTCACGGCCGGCGCAGGACACCGCGACCGCGTCGGGATCCGCTGCCGCCCGTGCCTCGAACCGCTCGACCACCGACCCGGCGGCGTCCGCCAGAGCCGTGTCGTTCCACCCCTCCAGCACCGCCGCACGCTCCACCGGAGCCAGCACGTCAAGGCCGTCCACCAGGAAGGAGGTGTGTGCGGGTGTGCCGGCGAGTTCGGCGGCCTGCTCCAGCACCCGCACGAAGCGTGCGGGCTGTGCGGCGGGCTCGTCGGTCTCCAGCAGGCCACGGTTGACGTCGAAGTCGACGAGGAGCGGGCCGTCGGTGGTGCGGGTGTAGGTGGAGATCGACAGGCCGTCGATGCGTCGCTTGGAGATGTTGTGGGCGGTGACCGGGTGGCCGCCGAAGGTGAGCGAGTAGTCGAAGGTCATGACGTTGACGACCGGCCGGAAGCCGCCCGCGCGGCGCAGGTATTCGCCCCGGAACCGCTGGTGCGGGAGCAGTGTTCGCACCCGGTCCGCGGTGTGCCGGAGCAGTTCGGGGAGGGTCGTGCCGGGGGGCAGGGTGAGGGTGAGGGGGACGCCGTTCATCATCATCGCCGGGGTGCTGCGGGCGAGTGGCGTGGTCCGGGCGGTGACGGGGAGTTCCATGGCCGCGCACCGGGTGCCGGAGGTGGCCTGGAGGTGGCGGCCGGTCAGTGCGATGAGCAGCCGGGACAGGCTGACGCCGAGGTCTGCGGCCAGGGTGCGCAGGGCGTGGGTGACGTCGGTGGGGACGGTGGCGGTGAAGCGTTCGAAGTCCGACGGGCCGGCCAGTGGGGGCCAAGTGCTGTGTTCGCGGGCCGGGTCGGCGTCGCGTTCCGCCTGCCAGAATTCCTCGTCCTGCTTGAAGGCGGCGGAGGAGTCGTACTCCTTCTCCTCCAGGAGGAGTTCTCCCATCGTGCCGAACCGGCCGGCCGGTGCCGTTTCGCCGTGGGTCGCGGCGGTGTAGAGCTCGGCGACCCGGCGGGCGAACAGTGCGGCTCCGAACCCGTCCATGACGATGTGGTGGTAGCCGTGGTACCAGAGGTGGCGGTCCGCGGAGAGCCTGAACAGGGCGAAGGAGAAGGGGCGTTCGGTGAGGAGGTCGGGTACCCGGCCCAGGTCTTCGGCCATCCAGCGTTCGGCGGCGGTGCGCGGGTCGGGCAGTGCGCTGAGGTCGGCGATGTGAACGTCGGCGTCCACGTGGGGGGCGACGTACTGCATCGGGCCGTCGGTGGATTCGATGAACTTCAGGCGCAGCGTGTCGCTTTCGTCGACGGTCTGTTGCAGGGCGGCTCGGAAGGCCTGGGTGTCGACGGGCCCGTGGATCTCCAGGTATTCACCCGGCCGGAAGAGGGGCTCGCCCGGCGCCAGCTTCTGCGCGTACCAGATGCCGGACTGTGCGGCCAGCAGCGGCAGCAGAGAGTTTCCCATTCCGTTTTCTCCCACGATGGTGAAGCGGCCCGTTCGTCGATTGCCGGGGCCGGGCGTACGGCGGAATCCCTGGCCTGCCGGATGGCACGGCCGCTTCCGGTCCCCGTGGCAGGAAGTCTTGTCGTCCGCTCGCGCGAGCACCATGAGGGCGCGTTGTCAGGAGGTCGCCCCGGCAAGTAGCTGCCAGACGAAGCCTGATGCGGGACGGCGGAGCGACACGGCGCGGGGTGGCCGTCGACGCCGCGCTTACGGCGCGGCAGTGGATGTCGACGCGGCGGCTCCCCCCGGCTTCATCGGGGCAGTGGATGTGGCGGGTGTGCGGTGCGGGCTCTACTGGTGATCGTTCGGCAGGGGTCGAACGTCGAGGCCGGCCGGGCCGAACAGCGGATCCGGCCCGGGCCACACCCACATCGAGGAGTGACAAGTGATCGCGTGCCCTGAGTGCGAGGCGTCCGTCGTCGTCGGCGATGCGCCGCGGGTGAGTGAGATCGTCGAGTGCGGCGACTGCTCCACCGAGCTGGAGATCCTTTCCGTGGAGCCGCTGCAGGTGGCGCTGGCCCCCGAGATCGAAGAGGACTGGGGCGAGTGACGGCGGGCGGTGTGGAGGCTTCCTTCGCGATGGTGGCCTCGCGGGTCCGTACGGACGAGAAGCGCCTTCTCGACGCGTTCGACCGGCACGGGCTGCGGTGCGAGGTCATCGACAGCCGCCGGTTCTGGCAGGCGCTCGAAGCGGATCCCGTGCCGCACTTCGGCACGGGGCGGCCGCGCCGCGTCGTGCTGAACCGCGAGATCGGACACGCGCGGGCGGTGTACGCGGCCCGCGCTCTGGAGTCGGTGAACGCGGTGGTCGTCAACTCGGCGACCGCGACCGAGGTGTGCGGGGACAAGTACCGCACGTCGCTGGCTCTGCGGGCCGCCGGGCTGCCCACGCCGCGTACGGCGCTCGCGCTGACGCCGGAGGCCGCGATGGACGCCTTGGAGGCGATCGGCTATCCGGCCGTGGTGAAGCCGCTCACCGGTTCGTGGGGGCGGCTCGTGAGCCGGCTCCCGGACCGGGAGGCCGCCGAGACGGTCATGGAGTACATCGCCGCGCTGCCGGGGGCGTCCTCGCACCTGGTGTACGTGCAGGAGCTGGTCGCGAAGCCGGACCGGGACATCCGGGTCGTGGTCGTCGGAGGCCGGGTCGTCGGTGCGGTGTACCGGCGCGGCGGCGGATGGCGTACCAATGTCGCCCGGGGAGCGGAGACCGTGCGCTGCACGGTGACCGCGGAGATCGAGAAGCTGGCGGTCGAGGCGGCCCGGTGTGTCGAGGCGGACATCTCGGGGGTCGATCTCATCGAGGACGCCGACGGCGGCCTGTCCGTCCTCGAAGTCAATCACGGCGTGGAGTTCACGGGATTCCAGCGCGCCCTCGGCGACTCGGTGCCCGTGGCCGATGCCGTCCTGGACCATCTGAAGGAGAGAGCGGCCTCATGCTGAGAGCGGCCATCGCCGGGGCTTCCGGCTACATCGGCGGCGAACTGCTGCGTCTGCTGCTCGGCCACCCGCACGTCGAGGTGGTGGCCGTGTCGTCCGACAGTCTCGCGGGCCGGCGGGTCGACGGGCCCCACCCGAACCTGCGGGGGCGTTCGGAGCTGCGTTTCGTCGCCCACGAGCGGCTGGGTGCGGGCGGTGTCCGCTACGACGTGCTGTTCCTGGCCATGCCGCACACCCGGACCATGCTGCGGATGCCGGAGTACCTGGCGCTGGCGGACGTGGTGGTCGACCTGTCGGGGGACTTCCGGCTGCGGGATCCGGCCGTCTACGAGGCGTACTACGGGGTGCCGCACGCGCAGTCCGCGCTGATCCCGGAGTTCACCACGGGGCTGCCGGAGTGGCACCGCAAGGAGCTGGCGGGCAGTGACCGCATCTCGGTCCCCGGCTGTATGGCGGCGGCCGGGATCCTCGCGGTGCGGCCGGTCGTCGAGGCGGGCCTGGTGCAGGGCACGGTCCGCCTCGACGCCCGTACGGGGTCCAGCGGGTCGGGGGTGTCGGCCGGTTCGTCCAATCTGCACGCCGAGCGCAGCGGCGCGATGCGGGTCTTCGCCCCGACGGGTCACCGTCACGAGGCGGAGATCGCACAGGCCACCGGTCTGCCCGTACGGATGACCGCGACCGGGGTGGAGGCGGTGCGCGGGGTGCAGGTGGTGGCGCGGGCCCGGCTCGTGGAGGGCGCGGCCGAGGCCGATGTGCGGGCCGCGTTCCGTTCCGCGTACCGGGACGAGCCGTTCGTGCGCGTGGTGGCGCACAAGCGGGGCGCCTACCGGCTCCCCGAACCGAAGATCCTCTCCGGGTCGAACTTCTGCGACGTCGGCTTCGCCGTGTCGGAGCGCAGCGACGAGCTGGTTCTCGTCGGCGCGCTCGACAACCTCGTGAAGGGCGGCGCGGGCAATGCGGTCCAGTGCCTGAACGTGCGGTTCGGCTGGCCGGAGGATGCGGGGCTGGAGTTCACGGGCCTGCACCCGAACTAGGCCGTCCAGCCGGACGGACGACGCGAGAGCTGAGGGAACAGCCGATGGGACAGAAGACGATCGTGGTCAAGTGCGGGGGCAATGCCGCCGTGGACCAGGCGGCCGTGTGCCGTGACGTGGCCGCGCTGGCGGCCGAGGGGTGGGGCGTCGTCCTCGTGCACGGCGGTTCCGCCGACATCGACGCGCTCGCCGAACGTGTGGGACTGCGGCAGCGGAAGCTGACCGCCCCCGACGGGGTGTCGACCCGGTACACCGACGAAGCCACGCTGCGGGTGCTGCACATGGCGCTCACGGGGGTGACCAAGCCCCGTCTGGTCACCGAGCTCGCCGCGGCCGGGGTGTCCGCGGTCGGCCTGACCGGTATCGACGGCGGACTGCTGCGTGCCCGCCGTAAGACGGCGCACCGTACCGTGGTCGACGGCCGCCCCCAGGTGGTCAGGGATCAGCACAGCGGCCGTGTGACCTCGGTCAACGCGGACCTGTTGCGAAGTCTGCTGGCCGACGGCCATCTTCCGGTGGTGTCCCCGCCGGCGCTCGCCGAGGACTTCCGTCCGGTGAACGCGGACGCCGACAGGGTGGCGGCGGCCGTCGCCGCCGCGCTGGGCGCCGACGTCCTGGTGATGCTGACGGGCGCTCCCGGTGTCCTCGCCGACCCGGCGGACGAGAGCTCCGTGCTGGCCGAGTGCCCGGTCCCGCTCGACGGGCCGCCGCCGGTCACGGGCGGCGGCATGGGTCTGAAGCTGGTGGCCGCCCGGGAGGCACTGGCCGGTGGAGTGCCGCGGGTGCTGGTCGGTGACGGCCGCGCCGCCGATCCCGTACGCTCCGCCCTCGCCCGCGGCGTCACCCGGATCGTCCTCGGCTCCCCCGACACGGACGGAGTCCTCCGATGACCGCGGTCGTCCCGGTGTCCCGGGGTGCCGTGCCGTGCCCGGAGCCGTACGCGATCGGCCTGTTGCGCAGCATGCTGCGGATCCCGTCCCCCTCGTGCGGGGAGGCCCCGCTCGCCGGGCACCTCGTGACCGCGATGACCGAGCTGGGGTTCACCGCGGCCCGCGTCGACGAGGCGGGCAACGCCGTCGGCGAGATCGTCCGCGGGGACGGTCCCACGGTGATGCTGCTCGGCCACATGGACACCGTCAGCGGCGACGTTCCCGTACGCGTCGAGGGCGACCGTCTGTACGGGCGTGGCGCGGTCGACGCGAAGGGCCCGCTGGCGACCATGATCTGCGCGGCGGTCAACGCCTCCGGTTTCCGCGGCCGGCTGGTGGTGGTCGGCGCGGTCGAGGAGGAGACGCCGGGGTCGCGGGGCGCGGTGTTCGTCCGGGAGACCCACCGTCGGCCGGACGCCCTGATCGTCGGTGAGCCGAGCGGCTGGGACACGGTCGTCCTCGGGTACAAGGGCAAGCTCGACCTGCGCTACCGGGTCCAGTGCCCTGCGACGCACCCCAGCAGTCCGGCTCCGCAGGCTGCCGAGCAGGTCGCGGCGGGCTGGCACACCGTGCTCGCCGTACTCGGCTCGGATCCCGCCGACCCCCGTGGGGGCGGTTTCGACCGGCCCACCGCGACCCTGGTGTCCGTCGCGGGGGACCCGGCGTCCGCCGAAGCCGAGTACAGCGTCCGCACGCCGCTCGGCTACGACAGTGACGGTCTCGTCGCGGAGCTGCGGAGCCGGCTGCCCGCTCAGGGCGCTCTGGACGTCGTGGGCTCGGTGGCCGCCTGCCGTACCGGGCTCGGTGACCCGGTCGTGCGGTCCCTGTCGGCGGCGATCCGCTCGCGGGGGGCCAGGCCGCGCATGAAGGTCAAGTCCGGGACCTCGGACATGAACACGCTCGCCGAGGCCTGGGAGGTCCCGATGGCCACCTACGGTCCCGGGGACAGCTCCCTCGACCATGCCGACGACGAGCACATCGTGCTCTCCGAGTACCTCGACGGCATCGGCATCCTCGCGTCCGCCCTGGAGGACATCGGGCGGCGGCTGGGTACCGGGCGGGACGCCGACGCGCCCGCCCCCGTAACGGCCCTCGTCACGGAAGGCGGCGAACGATGACCACGACCACTCTCCCGCAGACCCCCCACCGGGACACCGTGATCCCGGACGCGCTGCTGCGCGAGCACGCCCGTCGGATCCGCGGGCACGTCGCGCGGATGTGCGCCAACCCGGAGGGCGGCCACCTGGGCGGCTCGGTGTCCATGGCGGAGATCCTCGCCACCCTCTACCACGCGGAGCTGCGCATCGACCCCTCCTCCCCCAAAGCCCCGGACCGGGACGTCCTCGTCCTCAGCAAGGGCCACGGGGCGCTGGGACTCTACGCGGCACTCGCGGGCCGCGGCTTCTTCCCCGAGGAACTCCTCACCGGCTACGGCAGCCCCGACTCCCCGCTCACCGCGCACCCCAACCCGGCGTTGCCGGGCGTCGAGATGCCGACCGGCTCCCTCGGCCACGGGCTCGCCCTGGGCGTGGGCACGGCCCTCGACTTCCGCCTGTCCGGCGCCGACCGGCGTTGCTTCGTCGTCCTCGGGGACGGGGAGCTGCAGGAGGGATCGGTGTGGGAGGCCGCGATGATGGCGAGTGCCCTGCGCCTCGGCCGGCTGGTCGCCGTCGTCGACGCCAACGGCCTGCAGATCACCGGCCCCGTCACGGCGGCGATGGGCGAACCGTGCCTGACGGACCGGTGGCGCGGATTCGGATGGGCCGTGCACGAGGTCGACGGGCACGATCCGGCCGAACTGCGTGCCGCGTTCGCCACGGTGCCGCGCGCCGACGGGCTGCCGACGGTGGTGATCGCCCGCACGGTCAAGGGGCGTGGTTTCCCCCAGGTCGAGGGGCAGGCCCGCAGCCACTACGCACGACTGACGGACCGCCAGGTGAAGCGGGCACTGCGCGTGCTCGACGACGAACAGCAGAGGAGTGCGGCGCTGTGACCGACACGACGACCACGGCGGCGGTGACGGCCCCGCCCCGCGCGGGGCGGGAGATCTACCGGGACACCCTGGTGGAGCTGATGCGGCGGGACGAACGCGTCGTCTGCCTCGACAGCGACACCGGCCTGTTCAACGGTGTCGAGTGGGGGGACGAGCGGCCCCGCTACATCAACGTGGGCATCGCGGAGCAGGGCCTCATGGGTGTCGCGGCGGGACTCGCGAAGGCCGGCCGGATCCCTTACGTGAACACCATGGCGACCTTCGCCGCGACCCGCGCCCTGGAAGCCGTCAAGCTCGACATCGCCCTGAACAACCTGCCCGTGCGCATCGTCGCGACGCACGGCGGTCTCTCCGCGGGCCACCTCGGGTCGACGCACCACTCGCTGGAGGACCTCGGCGTGATGCGCATGCTCCCGAACATGACCGTGGTCACGCCCGCCGACGGGCCTTCCACTCCGGAGCTCCTGTCGCAGGCCCACGCGCTCCCCGGACCGGTGTACGTGAGACTCGGGCGCAAGGCCACACCGGATCTCCCCCCGGGCGCGCCGCCGGTCGTGATCGGCCGTGCGCAGCGCCTGCGCGAGGGCGCGGACGCCACCCTCGTCGCGGTGGGTTCCCTGCCGGTCCTGACCGCGCTGGACGCCGCGGACCGCTTGGCGCAGGACGGCGTCGACGTGACCGTCCTCAACATGCACAGCGTCAAACCCCTCGACGTGGATGCCCTGACGGCCGCGGCGCTGGGGCCGGGGGGCATCGTGACGGTGGAGGAGCACTGGGCGGCCGGTGGACTCGGATCCGCGGTGGCCGAGGCCGTGTGCCGCCTGGGGCGCGGATGCTCGGTGCGGACCGTGGCCGTCGGGGACCACTTCGCCGCCGGTACCGGTGGCCACGGGCATCTGCTGTCCCGGAACGGCATCACCGCGGACGCGGTCGTCGCGCACGTGAAAACCGCTTTGCGTGCGCCGATCTCGGCCTGAACACAGCGTTTTTCGTGGGAGGAGTGGACCGGGCGGCCAATGGGGCGATAACGTGCGTGCCGTTTGGCCCGGCACATCATTGCGGGCCGGTCGTCCGACCGGCCCGCACACTGATCACGCCCGTTCCGGCCGAAGTGGACCGCCTTTCCGTCCACACCCCGCTCTCGTAATGACCGGGCACTGGGAACGAGAACCAGCCGCGATGCCGGCCCACTCCCCCACATCAACCCTGTCGTTCGACCACTCTCCCTTTCGGAGGAGTAGGCATCACATGTACTTCGTACAAGCCCATATGGAATACCTCGACGCATCCGATCCGGTGAGCATCCGGCGTCGGCTGCTCGGGTACGCCACCCCTGACCACCACCTGCAGCACGTCTACGTCCGGTGCGAGGAAACGCACGTCAGCGCGGTGTTCTTCCTCCTGGCACCGGACCTCGCGCGCGCCGAGAGCTCGGCCCAGTCACTGTGCCTCCTGGACCTCTATCCGGAACCGGCCCCTCCCAGGGGCCGGTTGTTGTCGTGTACGGCCACATTTGCCCCGTCTTTCGGGCCTTCCCTGCCCGGAGAGCCTCCGTCAGGAAGCTGACACGCCCCAGGACGCACCCGTGACAACGAGCTGCCGTGACAGGACCCTGTCGCCGGAACCTCTTTCACACCCCCTCGTCCGTTGCCAAGAATGCAGTCATCAGCAAGAAGCACCACGCATTCCAAGAACCACGGGGGAACACCAGATGTCTGCCATCAAGAAGCTCTTCACCGTCCCTGTCGCCGCCGTCGCCACCGCTCTCCTCGCGCTCACGGTGCTGTCGCAGTCGGGTGAACTGGAGTACCAGGCCACGGATTCCGCGCCGATCACCGCGTCCGTCGCCGACTCGAAGGACAACAACGGCTGGGACTGACCGGAAGAACTCCCGGTAGAAGTCCCGCCTTTCCTTCTCTTCGCTCTCTTCGCTCTCTTCGTTCTCGCCCTTCTTCGGCGATTCCTCGCCCGGCACTCTCACTTTTCAGGCGAACACTGCCCGGTCCGCATCCATGCGTGTGACAAGTGCAACCGGATATTTCGTGTTGCCTGCCAACGTATGGAGATTTGATGATTCCTCTGTCGTTTGCTCAGCGTCGACTGTGGTTCCTGGGCCGGTTCGGTGCGGCGGGTTCGGCTTACAACATGCCGGTGGTCGTTCGCCTGAAGGGTGCGCTGGACGAGGCGGCCCTCCAGGCCGCGATGGGTGATGTGGTCGGCCGGCACGAGGTGCTGCGGACGGTGATCGCCGAGAGTGAGGGCGAGCCGTTCCAGGACATCCGTCCTGCGGATGTGGCAGTGCCGTTCAAGTCGGTCGTCTGCACGGAGGGCGAGCTCGCGGGCCGGCTGTCGGAGGCGTCCCGCCATGAATTCGACCTCCAGACCGAGATCCCGTTGCGGGTGACGGTGTTCCAGGTCGGGGCGGGTGAGTGGGTGCTGCTGGCACTGATGCACCACATCGCCTCCGACGGCTGGTCGACGGCGCCGTTCCTGAAGGACCTCGGGCAGGCCTACACGGCACGCCTGGACTCGGGTGCGGCGCCGGTGTGGGAGGAACTCCCCGTCCAGTACGCCGACTACACGCTCTGGCAGCAGGACCTGCTCGGCGAACCCGCCGACGCCGACTCCCTCTTCGCACAGCAGCTGGAGTACTGGAAGCAGACGCTGGCCGGCGCGCCGGAGGAACTGGCGCTGCCTGTCGACCGGCCGCGTCCGGCGGAGCCCTCGCACGAGGGCGCCATGACTCTGTTCGACATCGACGCGGACACCCACCACCAGCTCGCAGCGCTGGCACGGTCGACGAACACCAGCATGTTCATGGTCTTCCAGGCCGCCATCGCCGCCACGTTGACCCGACTCGGCGCGGGCACCGACATTCCCATCGGCATCCCCATCGCCGGACGCACCGACGACGCCCTCGACGACCTCGTCGGATTCTTCGTCAACACCCTCGTCCTGCGCACCGACACCACCGGCAACCCCACCTTCCGCGACCTCCTGACCCGGGTCCGGGACACGGACCTCGCCGCCTACGCCCACCAGGACCTCCCCTTCGAGTCCCTCGTCGAGGCGGTCAACCCGCAGCGGACCCTGGCCCGCCACCCCGTCTTCCAGATCATGCTCGCGTACCGGAACGAGCCTGCGAAGACGGAGCATTTCCGTGGCCTCAGCTCAGAGGTGGAGCGCTCGCTGGGCGGCCAGATGAAGTTCGACCTCGAATTCTTCGCGGTGGAGCGTGCGCACGACGGCGGTGTGGCGCGAGGCGTGGAGTTCGGTCTGCAGTACGCCACCGATCTGTTCGACCACGCCACCACCGAGCGCCTCGTCGGCTACCTCACCCGGCTGATCAGCGCGGTTGCCGCTGATCCCGATCGGCTGCTGCTCGACGTGGACATCTTCGACAGCAGTGAGCGCCGGATGCTGACCCACGAGTGGAGCACCGGTCGCATCGTGTCCCTGGAGGACGAGCCGTCCGTCATGGCGTTGTTCGAGGCGCAGGTCGGCCGGACTCCCGACGCACCCGCGCTCACCCAGGACGGCGTCACCCTCACCTACGCCGAGCTCAACGCCCGCGCCAACCAGCTGGCCCACCACCTCATCGAGCACGGCGCCGGCCCCGAGCACCACATCGCCCTCGTCCTGCCGCGCTCCATCGACCTCGTCACCGCCACCCTCGCCACCCTCAAGGCCGGCGCCGCCTACCTCCCCCTCGACCCCGACTACCCCGCCGACCGCATCGCCTACACGCTGGAGGACGCGCGGCCGTTGCTGACGCTGGACGCGCTGCCGGACCTCGACGGTCTGCCGGACACCGATCCGGGTGTGCCGGTCCACCCCGACCACCCCGCCTACACGATCTACACGTCAGGCTCCACCGGCCGCCCCAAGGGCGTCACCATCACCCACCACAACCTCACCCACTACCTCCACAACTGCCGCACCCTCTACCCCACCCTCAACCACACCACCACCCTCCACTCCCCCCTCACCTTCGACCTCACCGTCACCGTCCTCCACGGCACCCTCACCACCGGAGGACACCTCCACATCACCAACCTCGAAACCACCCCCACCACACCCACCACCTTCCTCAAAGCCACCCCCAGCCACCTCGACCTCCTCACCACACTCCCCCCCACCCACTCCCCCACCCACCACATCGTCCTCGGCGGCGAAGCCCTCCACGGCACCAACCTCCGCAACTGGCGCCAAACCCACCCCAACGTCACCATCCTCAACGAATACGGACCCACCGAAACCACCGTCGGCTGCACCACCCACCAAATCAACCCCGACGACCCCATCCACGACGGCAACGTCCCCATCGGTCGCCCGGTCCAGAACATGCGTGTGTATGTGCTGGATGAGGGGTTGGGTGTGGTGCCGGTGGGTGTGGTGGGTGAGTTGTATGTGGCGGGTGCTGGTGTGGCTCGTGGGTATGTGGGTCAGCCGGGTTTGACGGCGGGCCGGTTCGTGGCGGATGTGTTCGGTCCTGCGGGTGCGCGGATGTACCGCACGGGTGATGTGGTGCGGTGGCGTTCGGATGGGGGGCTTGAGTATCTGGGCCGTTCGGACGACCAGGTGAAGGTGCGTGGTTTCCGGATCGAGCTGGGCGAGGTGAGCGCCGCCCTGATCGCGCACGAGGGCATCGAGCACGCCGCCGTGATCGTGCGCGAGGACCAGCCGGGTGACAAGCGGCTGACGGCCTACGTGGTCGCGGCCGACAACGCGCCGGCCGTGAACCTGGCACGACTGCGGGAGCACGCCAAGAACTTCCTTCCCGAGTACATGGTGCCGTCGGCGTTCGTGATGTTGGAGCGGCTGCCGTTGACGGCGAACGGGAAGCTGGACCGTCGTGGGCTGCCGGTGCCCGAGTACGGGGTCGAGGGTGTGGGGCGTGGTCCGCGTGATGTGCGGGAGGAGGTGTTGTGTTCGCTGTTCGCGGATGTGCTGGGTGTGGAGCGGGTCGGGATCGATGACGAGTTCTTCGCGTTGGGCGGGCATTCGCTGCTGGCGACGCGGCTGGCGTCGCGGGTGCGGTCGGTGCTGGGCTGGGAGATGTCGTTGCGGGCGTTGTTCGACCGTCCGACGGTGGCCGGCCTGGTGGAGGTCATGGACGCGGGGGCCAGTGAGCGTCCGGCTCTGACCGCGGGTGCTGGTGGGCGTGGCCGGGTGGGGGTGTCGTTCGCTCAGCGCCGGCTGTGGTTCCTGGGGCGTCTGGGCACGCTGGGTGCCGCTTACAACATTCCGCTGGTCGTCCGTCTGGACGGCACCCTCGACGAAACAGCGCTACGGGCAGCGGTGGGTGATGTGGCCGCCCGGCACGAGGTGCTCCGCACGGTGATCGTCGAGGACGAGGACGAGGCTTTCCAGGGCATCCGGCCCGCCGATGTCGTGGTGCCGTTCGAAACGGTGGTCTGCACGGAAGCAGATCTGGCGGGCCGGCTGGCTGAAGCGTCCGGTCATGTGTTTGATCTTCAGGCGGAGATACCGATCCGTGTGACGGTGTTCCAGGTTTCGGAGCGGGAGTGGGTGCTGCTGGTCCTGACCCATCACATTGCGTCGGACGGCTGGTCGACCACCCCGTTCCTGAAGGACCTCGGCCAGGCCTACACGGCACGCCTGGAAGCCGGAACCGCACCCGAATGGCAGCAACTGCCGGTCCAGTACGCCGATTACACGCTGTGGCAGCGTGATCTGCTCGGTGATCCTGCCGACCCGGGATCGTTGTTCGCCCGGCAGCTGGAGTACTGGAAGCAGAACCTGGCCGGCGCACCCGAGGAGCTGGTACTGCCCTTCGACCGGGCGCGTCCGGCGGAGCCCTCGCACGAGGGCGCGATGGCTCTGTTCGACATCGACGCGGACACCCACCACCGCCTCGCAGCGCTGGCACGGTCGACGAACACCAGCATGTTCATGGTCTTCCAGGCCGCCATCGCCGCCACGCTGACCCGTCTCGGCGCGGGCACCGACATCCCCATCGGCATCCCCATCGCGGGACGCACCGACGACGCCCTCGACGACCTCGTCGGATTCTTCGTCAACACCCTCGTCCTGCGCACCGACACCACCGGCAACCCGACGTTCCGCGACCTCCTCAACCGCGTCCGCGACACCGACCTCGCCGCCTACGCCCACCAGGACCTGCCGTTCGAGTCCCTCGTCGAGGCGGTCAATCCGCAGCGGAGCCTGGCCCGTCACCCGCTGTTCCAGGTGACGCTGGCCTACCACAACACCACCCAGGCCGCCCTCACCCTCCCGGGCCTGACCGCCCACGTCCTCCCGCCCACCAGCAACACCGCCAAAACCGACCTCACCTTCGCCGTCGCCGAACGCGAGGACGGCAGCGGATCCGGCGGTTTCAAGGGAGCACTCCAGTACGCGATGGATCTGTTCGACCGCGCCACGGCCGAGCGGATCACCGCCTACCTCACCCGTCTCCTCACCGCCGCCGCCGACCACCCCGACACACCCCTCCACACCCACGACATCCTCTCGGCCGACGAGTACCAGGCCCTCGTCACGGCTCACGGCAACAACGCCGACGGTGTCGCCGTGATCGAAGGGTCGCTCCACGAGCGGTTCGCGGCTCAGGTCCTGACCCGAGCGGAAGAGGTCGCTGTCGAGGCAGCGGATGGCCGTGCGACCTTCGGCGAGCTGGATCGGTTGTCCAACCGGGTCGCGCACCGGCTGCTCCGGGAGGGCGTGCGTCCCGAGGACCGCGTGGCCGTTCTGATGGACCGCTCCGTGGCCTCCGTCGCCGCGGTGCTCGGTGTGGTCAAGGCGGGTGCCGCGTACGTCCCGCTGGACGACCGGCTTCCCGCAGAACGCATCCGTCTGGTTCTCGAGGAAACCGCTGCCCGGACCGCACTCGTCGACCGTCCCGGTCGTCTCGATCCGTCGCTCCCGGTCAAGGCCGTCGTCGTCGACGGCATCCATGGCCTGGCCGACGAGACGGACTCCGACCCCGGGATCGCGTCTGCTCCGGAGCAGGTCGCGTACGTGATGTTCACGTCCGGCTCCACCGGTGTACCGAAGGGCGTGTCGGTCACGCACGCCAATGTGCTGGCTCTCGTCGACGACCCGTGCTGGCGCGAGGAGTCGCGCGCGAAGGTACTGCTGCACTCTCCGAGCACGTTCGACCCGTCCACGTACGAACTGTGGGGCCCACTGCTGACCGGCGGTGTCATCGTCGTGGCACCGGCCGGCGACATGAACGTGGAAGTCCTCGCCCGGACCATCTCCGACCACGGGGTGACCGGCCTCATGGTGGCGGCCTCCGTCCTGCGGCTGCTGGTGGAAGAGCACCCGACGTGCCTGGCCGGCGTCCGGGAGATCTGGAGTGGCGGCGAGAGCATGTCGCCGCAGGTCGTGAAGCGCATCTTCGAGGCCAACCCCGGCATCCGCGTCACCAACAGCTACGGACCGACCGAGACCACACTGTGCGCCGTCCACCACACGCTCACCACCTCCTCCGTCCTCGGCGACCGCATTCCCATTGGTACCCCGGTGGGGAATACGGGTGTGTATGTGCTGGACGGGTCGTTGTCGGTGGTGCCGGTGGGTGTGGCGGGTGAGTTGTATGTGGCGGGTGCGGGTCTGGCACGCGGCTATCTGCGGCGTGCGGGACTGACCGCGGAACGCTTCGTGGCGGATCCGTTCGGGCCGGCGGGGACTCGTATGTACCGGACCGGGGACCTGGTGCGGTGGCGGGCGGACGGGACGCTGGACTTCCTGGGCCGGGCCGATGACCAGGTCAAGGTCCGCGGGTTCCGGATCGAGCTCGGCGAGATCGAATCCGCCCTCGCCCGGACCGGGGGTGTCGCCGCGTGTGTGGTGGTCGTGCGTGAGGACCGGCCCGGTGACAAGCGCCTGACCGCCTACGCCGTCCCCGCCCTGGGAGCAGTGGTGGATGCGGGCCGGCTGCGGAAGGCTCTGCAGGAGTCCCTGCCCGACTACATGGTGCCGTCCGCGTTCGTCACTCTCGAGGCGCTGCCGCTGACCGCGAACGGCAAACTCGACCGCAACCGCCTCCCCGCCCCCACCACCCCGGCCGCAGACGCGGGCACCGGGGGCGATGGTCCGCGCAACGCGCGCGAGGAGGTTCTGGCCGCTCTGTTCGCGCAGGTGCTGGGGGTGGAGCGGGTCGGGGTCCATGACCGGTTCTTCGAGCTGGGAGGTGACTCGATCACCTCGATCCAGCTGGTCTCCCGGGCCCGCCGCCACGGCCTGGTCCTGCGCCCCAAGGACGTCTTCCTCCACCAGAGCGTCGCCGAACTCGCCACCGCAGCCACCGACGAAACCACCCAGGACAACACGGATAGCGAAGACGTGTGGGAGGGATGGGGCGAGATGCCCCTCACCCCCGTCATGCACTGGCTCCTCGGTCTGGACGGCCCGGTCGACCAGTTCAACCAGTCGGTCCTGCTCACCACCCCGCCCGGTGCCACCTACCAGCACATCGACCAGGCACTGACCACGGTCCTCGACCATCACCACAGCCTCCGCGCCCACCTGATCCACGACCCGGAGCAGGACACCTACCGCCTGAACATCCCCGAACCCGCTCCCGGGGTCCTCGCCAGTGAACGCGGGATCCTCACCCGTGTGCTCCTGCCCGCCGAGGGCGAAGCCCGGATCCATGCCCTGGACGCGCAGGTGACGGCTGCGCTCTCACGTCTGGACCCGGCCGGCGGGCGGATGGTGCAGGCCGTGTTCCTCGACCCCGGCACCCCCGCCGCGAGCGGACGTCTGCTGATCACCGCGCACCACCTCACCGTCGACGGCGTGTCCTGGCGGATCCTGCTCCCCGACCTCGCCACCGCCTACACCGCCCACCACCACGGCCAAACCCCCCAGCTTGATACGGCCGGCACCCCGCTGCGCCAGTGGGCCCACCAGCTCACCGAACTCGCCGCCACTCAAGCCGTCCAGGACCAGACCCCCTACTGGAGCCAGGTCCTCACCCCCGCCGACCCCACACCCGCCCTACGCCCCCTTCACCCCGCCCGCGACACCACCGCCACCCAGCAGCACCACACCCACACCCTCGACACCCACCACACCCAAGCCCTCCTCACCACCGTCCCCGCCGCCTACAACGCCGGCATCAACGACATCCTCCTCACCGCCTTCCACCTCGCCCACACCGAATGGCGCCGCCGCCACGGCCACCCCACCCCCCACGGCACCCTCATCGACCTCGAAACCCACGGCCGCCACGAAACCCACACCGGCGCCGACCTCACCCGCACCACCGGATGGTTCACCACCTTCCACCCCCTCCGCCTGCCCAACACCCCCACCACCTGGCACAACCTCAACACCCCCCACAACAACCTCACCCACACCATCCAAACCGTCAAAGAACACCTGCGCACCATCCCCGACGACGGCATCACCTACGGCCTCCTCCGACACCTCACCCCCCACCACCCCCTCACCAACCACCCCACCCCCCACATCAGCTTCAACTACCTCGGCCGCACCACCACCAACAACAGCCACACCAACACCAACAGCCAGGCACACAACCCCACATCAGCCACCCCCACCACCGGCTACTTCACCACCGCACCCGAAACCCCCCACCTCAACCCCCACAACCCCAACGACCACATGCCCACCCCCCACACCATCGCCATCAACGCCGCCACCCACGACCACCCCGACGGCCCCCGCCTCACCACCCACATCACCTGGCCCAACACCCTCATCAACCCCACCCACATCCACGAACTCACCACCCTCTACACCCAAGCCCTCACCACCATCACCACCCACACCACCACCCACCACACCCCCACCCACACCCCAAGCGACCTCCCCCTCGTCACCCTCGACCAAAACGAAATCGACCAGCTCGAAGCTGAGTGGAGCGTGTCCTGATCATGCAGTCCAAGTCCCCGTCCACGCCGCAGTCCCAGATCGAGGACATCCTGCCGCTGTCGCCGTTGCAGGAGGGGCTGCTGTTCCACGCCCTCTACGACACCGACAACGACACCCCCGACGTCTACGCCGTCCAGCTCGAACTCACCCTCGAAGGCGAACTCGACACCACCGCACTACACAACGCCGCCCAAACCCTCATCAACCGCCACCCCAACCTCCGCGCCGCCTTCCGCACCCGCGGCACCGACAACCCCATCCAAATCATCCCCCGCCACACCACCATCCCCTTCACCGAACACAACCTCACCCACCTCACCCCCACCCAAGCCCACACCCAACTCACCCACATCATCAACACCGACCGCACCACCCGCTTCGACCCCACCACACCCCCCCTCATCCGCATCACCCTCACCCACCTCACCCCCACCACCCACCACCTCCTCATCTCAAACCACCACATCCTCCTCGACGGATGGTCCATGCCCCTCGCCATCCGCGAACTCTTCACCCTCTACCAAACAAACGGAAACGACACCCACCTCCCCACCCCCACCCCCTACCGCACCTACCTCACCTGGCTCAACAACCAAAACCCCCACACCGCCACCACCACCTGGAAAAACCACCTCCACAACCTCACCCAACCCACCCTCCTCACCCCCCACACCACCCACCACACCCCCACCCCACCCCACTCCCACCACACCACCCTCCCCACCACCACCACCCACACCCTCCGCACCCAACTCCGCACCCACGGACTCACCCTCAACACCGCACTACAAACCGCCTGGACCCTCCTCCTCACCCACTACACCGGCAACCACGACATCGTCTTCGGCACCACCGTCTCCGGCCGACCCCCCGAAATCCCCGGCATCGAAGACATGATCGGCCTCTTCATCAACACCATCCCCACCCGCGCCACCACACACCCAACCGACACCCTCCTCACCCTCATGCACCGCCTCCAACACCAACAAGCCACCCTCCTCGACCACCACCACACCAGCCTCACCACCATCCACAACCTCACCCCCCACCCCCAACTCTTCGACACCACCCTCGTCTTCGAGAATTTCCCCATCCAGCGCGAGGAACTGGCGTCCCCCGCACCGGGTCTGAAGGTCACCAGCACCAAGGCACATGACGGTGTGCACTACCCGTTGAACCTCGTCGCCGCGCACAACCCCACCGACGACACCCTCCACCTCCGCCTCATCTACAACCCCCACGCCTACGACGAAGCCACCGCACACCGCATCACCGACCACCTCACCCACCTCCTCACCACCATCGCCACCCACCCCGAACAACCCCTCACCCACACCACCCCCCTCACCCCCCAAGAACACCTGAAGCTGACGCGCGACTGGGTTGCCGGCAGCTCGACGGATCCGGACGTCACGGGTGAGATCCGCCTGGACGAAGGCGAGTTGACGCTCACGGCGTTGTTCGAGGCGCAGGTCGGCCGGACCCCCGACGCACCCGCGCTCACCCAGGACGGCGTCACCCTCACCTACGCCGAGCTCAACGCCCGCGCCAACCAGCTGGCCCACCACCTCATCGAGCACGGCGCCCGCCCCGAACACCACATCGCACTCAACCTGCCGCGCTCCATCGACCTCGTCACCGCCACCCTCGCCACCCTCAAGGCCGGCGCCGCCTACCTCCCCCTCGACCCCGAGCACCCCGCCGACCGCATCGCCTACATGGTCGGCAACACCGCCCCCCTGCTCACCCTCACCGCCCTCCCCGACACCTCGGGCCGGCCCACCCACAACCCGGGCGTCCCCGTCCACCCCCACAACTCCGCCTACACGATCTACACGTCAGGCTCCACCGGCCGCCCCAAGGGCGTCACCATCACCCACCACAACCTCACCCACTACCTCCACAACTGCCGCACCCTCTACCCCACCCTCAACCACACCACCACCCTCCACTCCCCCCTCACCTTCGACCTCACCGTCACCGTCCTCCACGGCACCCTCACCACCGGAGGACACCTCCACATCACCAACCTCGAAACCACCCCCACCACCCCCACCACCTTCCTCAAAGCCACCCCCAGCCACCTCGACCTCCTCACCACACTCCCCCCCACCCACTCCCCCACCCACCACATCGTCCTCGGCGGCGAAGCCCTCCACGGCACCAACCTCCGCAACTGGCGCCAAACCCACCCCAACGTCACCATCCTCAACGAATACGGACCCACCGAAACCACCGTCGGCTGCACCACCCACCAAATCAACCCCGACGACCCCATCCACGACGGTGTCGTGGTGATCGGCCGCCCGATGGACGGCGTCCGCATGTACGTCCTCGACAAGCACCTGCGGCCCTCCCCCATCGGCATCGCGGGCGAGGTCTACATCGCCGGCGAGCTGCTGGCACGCGGGTACACCGGCCGGGCGGACCTCACCTCGGAGCGCTTCGTCGCGGACCCCTTCGGCGAGCCCGGCACGCGCATGTACCGCACGGGTGACCTGATGCGCTGGAACGACGAAGGTGTCCTGGAGTTCGTCTCGCGCGTCGACGACCAGGTGAAGGTCCGTGGTTTCCGGATCGAGCTCGGGGAGGTGAGCGCCGCCCTGATGTCGCACGAGGGCGTCGAGCAGGCCGCCGTGATCGTCCGGGAGGACCAGCCGGGTGACAAGCGGCTGACGGCCTACGTGGTGGCGGCCGACCCGGAGCGGGCCGTGGACCTGGCACGACTGCGGGAGCACGCCCAGGACTTCCTGCCCGAGTACATGGTTCCGTCCGCGTTCGTCGCCCTGGACGCGCTGCCCCTCACGTCGAACGGCAAGCTGGACGTGAAGGCCCTGCCGGCGCCCGAGCAGGCCGGCGGTCAGGGCGGGGTTCCCCGCACCCCGCAGGAGGAGATCCTCTGCGGCCTGTTCGCCGATGTCCTCGGCCTGCCCGCCGTCGGCATCGACGACGACTTCTTCACCCTGGGCGGGCACTCCCTCCTCGCCACCCGGCTCACCAGCCGCATCCGCGCCGTGCTGCGCACGGACCTGTCCATCCGGGCGGTGTTCGAGCGTCCGACCGTCGCCGCGCTGGCGCGCCTGATCGCGGAGTCCGCGTCGGACTCCGGCGCGGCCCGCCCCGCGGTCGTCGTCGCCGACCGCCCGGCCGCGCCGCCGCTCTCCTTCGCCCAGCAGCGGCTCTGGTTCCTCAACCAGCTGGACCGCAGCAGCGCCACGTACAACGTTCCGCTGGCGCTGCGGCTGAGCGGTGACCTGGACGTCGAGGCGCTGAGGGCCGCCGTGGGTGACGTACTCATGCGGCACGAAAGCCTGCGCACGCTGTTCCCGCAGACCGACGGACATCCCCGGCAGCAGGTCCTTCCCGACGTCCGCGCCGTCCTCCCCGTGACGCCGGTGTCGGAGGAAGAGCTCCCCGCGGCGCTCGCGGCGGAGGCCCGGGGCGGATTCGACCTGGGCGTCGACATGCCGGTCCGTGCCCGGCTGTTCACCACCGCCGCCTCGGAGGCCGTCCTCCTGCTGGTCGTGCACCACATCGCCGCCGACGGCTGGTCCATGGCACCGCTCGCCCGCGACCTGTCCACGGCCTACGCCGCCCGCGCCGACGGCCGCGCCCCGGGCTGGGAGCCGCTGCCCGCGCAGTACGTCGACTACGCGCTGTGGCAGCGCACCCTGCTGGGCGACGAGAACGACCCCGGCAGCCTGACGTCCACGCAGCTGGACTTCTGGAAGCGGGAGCTCGAAGGGATTCCCGCGGGGATCGACCTGCCCGTGGACAGGAAGGGCGAGAGCGTTTCGTACGACCGGGCCGGCTCCGTTCCGCTGCACGTTCCGGCCCAGCTGCACGCACGGCTGGACGCCCTGGCACGCCAGCACGGCACCAGCATGTTCATGGTGGTGCAGGCCGCCTTCGCGGTGCTGCTGTCCAAGCTCGGTGCGGGCACGGACATCCCCGTCGGCACCCCGGTGGCCGGCCGGAGCGACGAAGCGCTGAACGACCTGGTCGGCTTCTTCGTCAACACGCTGGTGCTCCGCACGGACCTCTCCGGGAACCCGACCTTCGCCGAACTGCTGGGCCGGGTCCGCACGTCCGACCTCGCCGCCTACGCGCACCAGGACCTGCCGTTCGAGCACCTGGTGGAGGTGCTGAACCCGGAGCGGTCCCTCGACCGGCACCCGCTGTTCCAGGTCATGATCATGTTCCAGAACAACGCCCGCGCCTCCCTCGCGCTCCCCGGACTGCGGGTGAGCCAGGAGCCGCTGGACTTCACGGTGTCGAAGTTCGACCTGTCGCTGGCGATCAGCGAGCGCCGTGGGCAGGCCGGCGACCACGAGGGCATGGAAGGCAGCCTGGACTACCGCTCCGACCTGTTCGACGCCGCGACGGTCGAGGCCATGGCCGAGCGCCTCGTACACGTCCTGAACACGGTGGCCGAGGCTCCCAGGACCCGTCTGGACGGCCTTGACGTGCTGGCTCCGGTGGAGCGTGCGGCGGTGCTGGAGGGGTGGAACGACACGGCTCTGGCGGACGCCGCCGGGTCGGTGGTCGAGCGGTTCGAGGCACGGGCGGCAGCGGATCCCGACGCGGTCGCGGTGTCCTGCGCCGGCCGTGAACTGACCTACGGCCAGCTCGACGCACGCGCCGGACGCCTCGCCGCACAGCTGTCCGCGCTCGGCGCGCGCCCCGAGCGCCTCGTGGCGGTGGCGCTGCCGCGCTCACCGGAACTCCTGATCGCCCTGCTCGCGGTCCTCAAGTCCGGCGCCGGGTACGTGCCGGTGGACCCCGGCTACCCGGCCGAACGCATCGCGGCCGTCCTCACCGACGCCACCCCGCAGGCCGTACTGACCAGCCGCGAAGTCCTGGACACCGGCATCCTCCCCCACACCGGCCCCTTCGCACCGGCCCACCTGCTCCTCGAGGACCTCGAAGCCCTCGAAACCCCTGACGCGGCTCCGGTGACGGGCACGGCCCCCCTCGCGGACAACCCCGCCTACGTCATCTACACCTCGGGCTCCACCGGCCGCCCCAAGGGCGTCACCGTCACCCACGGCAACCTCGCCAACCTCCTGACCGCCATCCAGCAACGCATCCCCCTCACCCCCACCGACAACTGGCTGGCGGTCACCACGGTCGCCTTCGACATCGCGCACCTGGAGCTGTTCGGGCCGCTCACTCGGGGCGCCCGGGTGGTCATCGCCGCCTCCGAGGAGGCCAAGGACCCCGCCGCGCTGGCACGCCTGATCACCTCCCACCAGGTCACCGTCATGCAGGCCACCCCCACCACCTGGCAGATGCTCGCCGCCGAAGCCCCCCACGTACTCCACGGCCTGCGCAAACTCACCGGCGGCGAAGCCCTGCCCCCCGCCCTCGCCGACCAACTGCGCACGGCGGGCGAAGGCGACGTGCACAACGTGTACGGCCCGACCGAGACCACCATCTGGTCGACGGCGGACCGCCTGGCCGACGAGAGTGCCGGGGCGGCCGCGGTACCCATCGGCACGCCGCTGGCCAACACCCGTGTCTACGTCCTCGACCGGTCACTCCAGCCGGTTCCGGTAGGGGTCGCCGGTGAGCTCTACATCGCGGGCGCGGGTGTCGTGCGCGGCTACCACCAGCGCCCGGACCTGACCTCGGAGCGGTTCGTGGCCGATCCGTTCGGCCCCCTCGGCTCTCGCATGTACCGCGCGGGCGACCTCGTGCGGTGGCGCGCCGACGGCCGGCTGGAGTACCTCGGACGCACCGACCACCAGGTCAAGGTGCGGGGTCACCGCATCGAGCTGGGCGAGATCGAGTCCGTCCTGTCCGGCTCCGGGCTGGTCGAGCAGAGCGCCGTGGTGGTCCGTGAGGACCACGACGGGGACAGGCGCATCACCGCCTACGTGGTACCGCGTCGGCGTGAGCGCGACACCGCGCAGGAGCGGCAGCAGGTCGAGAACTGGTCGGCCGCGTACGACGCCTACTACGAGAACCCCGCCTCGGCCGTGCTGGGCGAGGACTTCGGGATCTGGAACGACAGTTACGGCGGCGAGCCGATCCCCGGCGCCGAGATGCGGCACTGGCGGTCGGCGGCGGTGGACCGCATCCGCGCGCTGCGGCCGCGCCGCGTGCTGGAGATCGGCGTCGGCACGGGCCTGATCCTGGCCCATGTGGCCCCGCACTGCGAGACGTACTGGGGTACGGACATCTCGCCCGTGGTCATCGGCACCCTGCGCGAGCAGGTGGCGCGGGAGGCCTCGCTGTCCGAGCGGGTGGAACTGCGCACGCAGCCCGCCCACGATGTGACCGGACTGGCGGAGGGGTTCTTCGACACGATCGTGCTGAACTCGGTGGTCCAGTACTTCCCGAGCGGGAACTACCTGGCCGAGGTGCTGGAGAGCGTCTCGCGCCTGCTCGCGCCGGGCGGTTCGGTGTTCGTCGGTGACGTCCGCCACCGGCGGCTGCACCGCAGCTTCGCCGCATCCGTGGCCCTGCACCAGGCGGAGCCGGGGGCGGACGCGGCGGCGCTGCTGCGGACCGTCGAGCAGAACATGGCGCGGGAGCAGGAGCTGCTGGTCGACCCCGAGTTCTTCACCGGCTTCGCGGGACCGGGGGCCGTGGTCGACGTACGGACCAAGGACGGCGGGTACGACAACGAGCTCACCCGCTACCGGTACGACATCGTGCTCCGTCCGCGGACGGTCGGCGCGCCGACGGTGGACGCGGCTCCGCAGCTGCTGTGGGGCCGGGACCTGAGCGGCGTCGACGGGCTGGCGGCCGTGCTGGCCGACCGGCGGCAGGAGGCCCTCCGGGTCGTCGACGTACCCAACGCCCGGCTCGTCGGGCACCTCGCCGCGCTGCGCGCCCTGGAGGCGGGCACCGCGCCGCGGGACATCACCGCCGAGGCCGCGGGAGAGCGTCGGGGCGTGCCGACGCACGCGGAGCTGGAGGCCGTCGCGGCGGCCCACGGCTACCGGGTGGCGGTCACGTGGTCCGCGACGGGCGGTCCCGGCCGGCTGGACGCCGTCTTCGTACCCGAGGACACCTCCGACGGCGCGTCCGGGGACCGGGTGTGGTCCGGTGTGTACGGGCCGACCGCGGCGACGGGGACCGGTCCGTACACGCCGGGTCTGTGGACGAACGCGCCGCACCATGCGGTGGACACGGCATCGCTGGTCGAGGGCCTGCGTGCCCATGTGCAGCGGGTGCTGCCCGAGTACATGGTCCCGTCGGCGTTCGTCACCCTGGACCGGCTGCCGCTCACCCCGAACGGCAAGCTCGACCGCAAGGCCCTGCCGAAGCCCGAGGTGGCGACCGGTTCGGGCCAGAGGCCGGCCGGGCCGCTGCAGGAGATCCTGTGCGGGCTGTTCGCGGACGTCCTCGGGGTGGAGGGTGTCGGGGTCGACGACGACTTCTTCGCCCTCGGCGGGCACTCCCTGCTCGCGACGCGGCTGGCCAGCCGCGTCCGTACGGTGCTCGGCCGTGAGCTCGACCTGCGGATGCTGTTCGAGGCGCCCACGGTCACGGAGCTGGCGGCCCGGCTGGACGGTTCCTCGGAGGTGCGGATCCCGCTCGTGACGAGGGCGCGTCCGCAGCGTCTGGCGCTGTCGTTCGCGCAGCGCAGGCTGTGGTTCCTGGGCCGGTACGGCGACGCCGGTTCGGCGTACAACATGCCGGTGGTGGTCCGGCTGAAGGGTGTGCTCGACGAGACGGCCCTGAGGGCTTCGGTGGCCGATGTGGTCGGCCGGCACGAGGTGCTGCGGACCGTGATCGCCGAGAGCGAGGGCGAGCCGTTCCAGGAGATCCGGTCTGCGGACACGCCCGTCCCGTTCGAGGTGGTCGCCTGCGCGGAGGGCGAGCTCGCGGGCCGGCTCAGCGAGGCGTCCCGCCATGTGTTCGACCTCCAGAGCGAGATCCCGCTGCGGGTGACGGTGTTCCAGGTCGGGGCGGGTGAGTGGGTGCTGCTGGTGCTGATGCACCACATCGCCTCCGACGGCTGGTCCACCACCCCCTTCCTGAACGACCTCGGGCAGGCCTACACCGCACGCCTGGAGGCGGGTGCGGCGCCGGTGTGGGAGGAACTCCCCGTCCAGTACGCCGACTACACGCTCTGGCAGCAGGACCTGCTCGGCGACCCCGCCGACCCCGGATCGCTGTTCGCGCGGCAGCTGGGCTACTGGATGCAGAACCTGACCGGTGCACCGGAGGAGTTGGCCCTCCCCCTGGACCGGCCGCGTCCGGCGGAGCCCTCGCACGAGGGCGCCATGGCCCTGTTCGACATCGACGCGGACACCCACCACCAGCTCGCAGCGCTGGCACGGTCGACGAACACCAGCATGTTCATGGTCTTCCAGGCCGCCATCGCTGCCACGCTGACCCGCCTTGGCGCGGGCACCGACATTCCCATCGGCATCCCCATCGCGGGACGCACCGACGACGCCCTCGACGACCTCGTCGGATTCTTCGTCAACACCCTCGTCCTGCGCACCGACACCACCGGCGATCCGACGTTCCGCGACCTCCTCAACCGCGTCCGGGACACCGACCTCGCCGCGTATGCGCATCAGGACCTGCCGTTCGAGTCCCTCGTCGAAGCCGTCAACCCGCAGCGGACCCTGGCCCGTCACCCCCTCTTCCAGATCATGCTCGCGTACCACAACACCTCGCGCGCCACCCTGGAACTGCCGGGCCTCCACCTCGAGGCCGAACCGGGTGCCGAGGCTCCCGCCCTCTTCGACCTGGCCTTCAACATCGCCGAGAGCCACGACGACTCCACCACCCCCGCAGGCATCAGCGGCGGCCTCCAGTACGCGACGGACCTGTTCGACCGCACCACGGCCGAGCGGATCGCCGCCTACCTCACCCGCCTCCTCACCGCCGCGGCCGGCCACCCCGACGCACCCCTGCACACCCTGGAGATGGTGCCGGACACCGAGTTGCTCCAGCTGACCGGTCTGGGTACGGGCACCAGCACACCGTCCGGCACGCCGGTACCGCTGCTGACGCAGGTCTTCGAGGAGCAGGTCCGGCGGACGCCGCAGGCACCGGCCGTGACCTTCGAGGACCTCACGCTGTCCTTCGAGGAGCTGAACGAGCGTGCCAACCGGCTGGCCCACTACCTGATCGGCCGGGGTGCCGGGCCCGAACGGACGGTGGCTCTGAACGTCCCGCGCTCGGTGGACATGGTGGTCGGTCTCCTCGGCACGCTGAAGTCCGGTGCGGCCTACCTGCCCATCGACCCGGACTACCCGGCCGACCGCATCGCGTACATGCTCGCCAACACGGAGCCGCTGCTGACGCTGACGGCGCTGCCCGACACCGACGGCCTGCCCTCCGGCAACCCGGAGGTCCCGGTCCGCCCCGACCACGCCGTGTACACCATCTACACGTCGGGTTCGACCGGCCGGCCGAAGGGTGTCGTCGTGACGCACGGCTCCCTGGCGAACGTGTTCCACAGCCACCAGGACTACCTGCACACCGAGGAACACCACCGGCAGCCGGGTCAGGTGAACTCCGCGCTGATCGCCTCGATCTCCTTCGACGCGTCGTGGGACCCGCTGATGTGGCTGTTCAGCGGCCACCGGCTGCACGTGCTGAGCACCGACGTCGCACGGAACGCGAAGAAGCTGGTCGACTACATCGCCGAGGAGTCGGTGCACTTCATCGACGTGACCCCGTCGTACTTCGCCGAGCTGGTGGAGTACGGGCTCCTGGAGGAGGGGCGCACCGAGCTGTCGATGGTGATGGTCGGCGGCGAGGCGATCGGTGACGGACTGTGGCAGGAGCTCCGGGACAATCCGAGGCTGTGCGGCTGCAACTACTACGCGCCGAGCGAGTGCACGGTCGACTCCCTGGGGCACCACACCTCCGACGGTGTCCGTCCGATGCTCGGATCGCCGCTGCGCAACACCCGCGTGTACGTGCTCGACGACCTGCTGTGCCCGGTGCCGTCGGGCGTGGCCGGTGAGCTGTACGTGGCGGGTGAGGGTCTGGCCCGTGGGTACGTGAACCAGCCCGGCAGGACGGCGGAGCGGTTCACGGCCGATCCGTTCGGTGCGCCCGGAGCCCGTATGTACCGCACCGGTGACCTGGTGCGCCGGAACGCGGACGGGATGCTGGAGTTCCTGGGCCGCGTCGACGACCAGGTCAAGGTGCGCGGGTTCCGCATCGAGCTCGGTGAGATCGAGGCCGCGCTGGGCGCGCACCCCGCGGTCGCGCAGTGCTCGGTGATCGTGCGGGAGGACCGTCCCGGGGACCAGCGGCTGGCCGCGTACGTCGTACCGGCGGACGAGCCCGCGCTCCCCCACCCGGAGGACCTGCGGAGCCTGCTGCGGGAGACCCTGCCCGACTACATGCTGCCTTCGGCGTTCGTGGTCATGGAGCGGCTGCCGCTGACGACGAACGGGAAGCTCGACCGCAAGGCGCTCCCGGTGCCGGACCACGCGCCCGCCGCCGGTGGCGGGCGCGGGCCGCGCACCGAGCACGAGGAGGTGCTCTGCGCCCTGTTCGCGGAGGTGCTGGGGCTGGAGAAGGTCGGCATCGACGACGACTTCTTCCGGCTGGGCGGGCATTCGCTGCTGGCGACGCGGCTGGTCAGCCGGGTCCGTAGCCGGCTCGGTGTGGAGCTTTCCATCCGGGCGCTGTTCGACGCGCCGACCGTCGCCGGCATCGCGCCGCACACGGCGCCCGCCGCGGCCACCGCGGCGCCGAGGCGGCCCGCTCTCACGGCTCGCCGCAGGCCCACCCCTTCGAATTGAGGAACGACATCACATGACGAGTTCGATACCTGTCCCTGCCCGTACCGGTGTCCACGAGCTGGATCCCGCGGAGGCCGTGGCGGCCCGTGACGTGGCGCGGCGGCTCGTCGCCACGGCCGACGGGGCGGTGGACGACGACAAGTGGATCTCGGCGGCGCGGGCGGCCTGGGAGGAGCTGCCGCTGTCGCTGCGGCACGCGGTGCGCTCCTTCCGCCGGCATTCGGGAAGCCGTGGCACGCTGCTGCTGCGCGGTCTGCCGGTGGCGGTGGAGGAACTTCCGGCGACGCCGGGCCACGCGTCGTCGGTGCAGCGGGAAGCGACGGTGCCCGCCGCGCTGATCATGGCCGTGGCGTCGGGGCTGGGGGATCCGATCGCGTTCGCGGCGGAGAAGTCCGGTGCGATGGTGCAGGACGTGGTCCCGGTGCCCGGCCGGGAGGAGTTCCAGGGCAACGCGGGCTCGGTGCGGCTGTCGTTCCACAACGAGAACGCTTTCCATCCGCACCGGCCGGACTATGTGCTGCTGATCTGCCTGCGGCCGGATCACGACCGGGTCGCGGGGACCAGTACGGCGTCCGTGCGCGAGGTGCTGCCGCTGCTCTCCGCGGAGGGCCGGGAGGCCCTGCACGCGGCGGAGTTCACGACGGCGGCCCCGCCGTCGTTCGGCGGCGGGGCCGGCGGCGAGGGGGCGCGGGCGCATGCCGTGCTGACGGGTCCTGCGGAGGATCCTGATCTCCGGGTGGACCTGGCGGCGACCCGGCCGCTGACCGGGCGGGCGGAGCGGGCGCTCGCCGAGCTCGCCGACGTCTTCGAGACGGTCGGGCAGACCCAGGTGCTGACCACCGGGGATCTGGTCATCGTGGACAACCGGATCGCGGTGCACGGGCGTTCGCGGTTCACGCCGCGGTACGACGGTTCGGACCGCTGGCTGCAGCGGACCTTCGTCGCCGCCGACGTACGCCGGTGCCGGGCGCACCGGGCGGGCGACGGCAACGTCCTGAGCTGAACCGCACGCCGCGCAAGGCGAGTCGGTGGCGTCCCGGCTGGCAGTTTGCTGTCGGCGCCACCCCCTGCCAGCGAGATCCCTTGGCCGCCCGGTGGCGGCCTCGCAGAATCCTTGGAGGGGGAGGGCACGCGGCCTCTCCCCCTCCTCTCCCCTTCTTCCGATTCCGATCGACGGAGCACACCATGACGAACCCGTTCGAGGACGACAGCGCCGCCTTCTGCGTCCTGGTCAACCACGAGAACCAGCACTCGCTCTGGCCCGCCTTCCGTGAGGTGCCGGCCGGCTGGACGGTGGTGTTCAGCGCCGACAACCGCAAGGACTGCCTGGACTACGTGAACGAGAACTGGACCGACATGCGGCCGAAGAGCCTCGTGGAAGCGATGCGGGGCTGACATGCCGCTGCTGCAGAGCAACGGGGTCGTCCTGGAGTACGAGGTGAACGGCTCCGGCGAGCCGGTCCTGCTGGTCATGGGGACCGGCGCGGACCGGCGGCCGTGGCACTTGCACCAGGTGCCCGCGCTCGTCGAGGCCGGATACCGGGCGATCACGTTCAACAACCGTGGCATCGCGCCGAGCACCGGCGGCGCGGAGCCCTACACCCTGCGCGACCTCGCCGGGGACGTGGCGGGCCTGCTGGAGCAACTCGCCTCCGGGCCCTGCCTGGTGGTCGGTTTCTCGATGGGGGCGCACGTGGTGCAGCAGCTCCTGATGGACCGCCCGGAGCTGGTGTCGCGGGCCGTGCTCATCGGCACGACGGGCCGTACCGACACCATGCGGCGGGCGATGCGCGAGGCGGAACGCCTCGTGTACGACCGGCAGGTGGATCTGCCGCCCCGTCAGCGAGCCGTTTCCACGGCGCTGGAGAACCTGTCCCGTGCCACCCTCGCCGACGAGTCGGCGGTACGCGACTGGCTGGACATCTTCGAGTACGCGCAGCCCACCGGGCCGGGCGGCCGCGCCCAGCTGGATCTGGAACTGGACGCGGAGCACCTCGCACGGTGCGCCGCGATCACCACGCCCTGCCACGTCATCGCGTTCTCGGACGACGTCATCGCCCCGCCGCACCTGGGCCGGGAGGTGGCGCAGGCGATCCCCGGCTGCACCTTCGAGGAGGTGGCGGGCTGTGGCCACTTCGGCTATCTGGAGAACCCGTCGGCGGTGAACGCCTCCCTCCTCAAGCACTTCTCGTGACCGGCCCTTCCGTACGCCCACCCGCTTGCACGATTGGACACACAACGTGGACGACTCCACCGCCCTGGCGACGCTCCCGGTGACGGACATCCTGGTCGACGGGCACACCTTGTCCCTGGACACCGTGGCCGCGGTGGGCCGGGGCGTGCCCGGTCTGCGGGTCACCGTGCCCGGGGACGCGGACCGGCGCATGGCCGCCTCGCGGGAGCTGAAGCGGAAGCTCATCGCCACCGGCATCCCCATCTACGGGGTGACCTCGGGCTTCGGCGACAGCAACACCCGTCAGATATCGGAGGTCAAGACCGAGGAGCTGCAGCGCAACCTGCTGCGCTTCCTGGGCAGCGGCCTCGGCCCGGTCGCCCGGCCGGACGTGGTGCGGGCCACGCTGCTGATCCGTGCCAACTGCCTGGCACGGGGCCACTCGGGGGTGCGGCCGCAGCTGGTGCGGCTGCTGCTGGACTGTCTTGCCGAGGACATCCTGCCGCTGATCCCGGAGCGGGGTTCGGTGGGTGCCAGCGGTGACCTGGTACCGCTCAGCTACATCGGCCGGATGCTCACCGGAGAGGGCGAGGTACTGCACCGCGGCGAGCGGACGGACGCGGCTGCCGCCCTGGCGGCCGCCGGGCTGCGGCCGGTCGTGCTGGAGGCCAAGGAGGGGCTGGCCGTGGTGAACGGCACCTCCTTCATGTCCGGTTTCGCGACCATGGCGATGGACCGTGCGGCGCAGCTCGCCTTCGCCGCCGACCTGTGCACGGCGCTGACCAGTCAGGTGCTGCGCGGCAACCCGGCGCACTTCGCGGACTTCCTGTTCGAGCAGAAGCCGCACGCGGGGACCCGCGGGAGTGCGGCGCGGGTCCGGCAGCTGCTGAAGGGCTCGCAGTCCTTCGACCAGCAGACCGAGCGGGAGGCGGTCATCCCGGGCGACGTCGACTTCCGGGAGCTGGACAAGCCGATCCAGGACCGGTATTCGATCCGCTGCGCGCCGCACGTGACCGGTGTGCTGGCCGACGCGCTGGTGTGGGCGGGTGACTGGATGACGACGGAGATCAACTCCTCGAACGACAACCCGCTCTTCGACGTGGCGGCCGGAGTGGCCCGCAACGGGGGCAACTTCTACGGTGGCCACGTCGGCCTCGCGATGGACTCCCTGAAGACGGCGCTCGCCAGTGTGGGCGATCTGCTGGACCGCCAGCTGGAACTCGTCGTGGACGAGAAGTTCAACAACGGGCTCACGCCGAACCTCATCCCGTGGATCGAGCCGGGAGACGGTCAGGCCGGGCTGTTCCACGGGTTCAAGGGCATGCAGATCACGGCGTCCTCCCTGGTCGCCGAGGCCCTGAAGAACACCATGCCGGCGACTTCGTTCTCGCGTTCCACCGAGGCCCACAACCAGGACAAGGTCAGCATGGGCACGATCGCCGCCCGGGACGCCTACACGGTCGCCGGCCTGGTCGAGCAGGTGGCCGCGATCCACCTGCTGGCCCTGTGCCAGGCAGCAGACCTGCGCGGCGCGCAGCAGCTCAGCCCGGCGACCCGGGCCGCCCACGAAGCGGTCCGCGCGGTGTCCCCGTTCCTCGACGCGGACCGTCCGCTGGCCGGGGACATCGAGCGGGTGGCCGAGCTGATCGGGTCCGGCCGCCTGCAGGCCGCCGTCACCCGCCTTCCGTAACCCCCGCCGGGCCAACCCACTGGGCCGCCCTCTGTCACCGTTGGAGCATCCGTGCACACCGTCATGTCCGGAGCCGGCACCAGAGCCGAGCTCAGTCCCGCCGCCGCCGTCCGCCGCCATGCCGTGCGCCGGGGGGAGGCCGTCGCGCTCGTCTACCGGTCGCCCGCCGTCGGCGGCGCGGCGGGGAGCACCGTCACGGAGGTGTCGTACCGCGAGCTGGACGACCGCTCCGGGAGGCTGGCCCGTGCCCTGGTGGACACGGGTGTCGAGGCCGGTGACCGGGTCGCGTACCTGGGCCTCAACAGTCCGGCGCTGATCTCGACGCTGCTGGCCTGTTCGGCGGTGGGGGCGGTGTTCGTCCCGGTGAACCACCGGCTGTCCGCCGACGAGGTGGCGGACGTCCTGGCCGACTGCGATCCGCGGGTCGTGGTGGCCGAGGCGGGGCAGGAGGTGCTGGCCGACGCCGTCGTGCCCGGTCTCGCGGTGAAGGCGGTACTGGGCGTCGGTGAGGACGGGCGGGCGCCCGGGGCGCGGCCGCCGCTCGGCGCGGAGCCCGTACCGGTGGGCGAGGACACGCTCGCGGCGCTCCTCTACACCTCCGGCAGCACCGGCCGGCCCAAGGGGGTCGTGCTCACGCACGGCAACCTGTGGTGGAACTGCGTCAACGTGTGGTCGTCGCTGGACACGCGGCCGGACGACGTGGTGCTGGTCGCGGCGCCCATGTTCCACATCGGCGGCCTGAACGCACTCACCCTGCCGACGCTGCTGCGCGGCGGGACCGTGGTCGTGCACCGGGCCTTCGACCCCCGCGCCTGCCTGGACGCGCTCGTGACCCACGGGGTGACGGGGTTCTTCGGGGTGCCGGCCATGTTCGCGGCGCTGGCGGACCTGCCGGAGTTCCCCGCGGCCGACCTGTCGCGGCTGCGCTGCGCGGTGGTCGCGGGAGCTCCGGTCCCGCCGCGGCTGATCCGCCGCTACGCCGGGCACGGGGTGTTGCTCCAGCAGGCTTGGGGGCTGACGGAGACGGCTCCGTTCGCCACCTACCTGCCGCCCGAGGAGACGGGCGCGCGGACCGGTTCGGCGGGTGTCGCCATGCCCTACACGCAGGTTCGGGTGGCCGACCCGGCCGACCCGGCGGCGTCGGCGGCACCCCGGGTGCCCGGGGAGATCCTGGTCCGCGGGCCGAACGTCACCCCGGGGTACTGGAACAACGCGGAGGCCACCGCCCTGTCGTTCACCGAGGACGGCTGGTTCCGCACGGGCGACATCGGCCACCTCGACGAGGACGGCTACCTGTGGGTCGTCGACCGGCTCAAGGAAATGATCATCAGCGGCGGGGAGAACATCTACCCCGCCGAAGTCGAACGGCACCTGACCGAACTCCCCGGGATCCGGGACGCCGCGGTGATCGGCGTACCCGACCCCACCTGGGGGGAGACCGTGGCCGCGGTGGTCGTGCCCGAGGACGGCGGGCCCGCGCTCGACGCGGTGCGCGACGCGCTCGCGGCCCGGCTCGCCCGCTACAAGCTCCCCCGCGTCCTGGTCACCGTCCCGGCCCTGCCCCGCAACGGCAGCGGGAAGACCGACAAGCCCGAACTGCGCCGATGGGCGCGCGCCGGCACCTGGCCCGCGGGAACGCGCACCGAGACCACGGCCGCCGGCTCCTCCCGCGAAGACGAAAGGAACACCCATGCCCTCGCAGCACGCTGACACCATGACGGCGACGGACCCGGAGCGGACCGTACGCGACTACTACCTGAAGGTGGACGCCGGCAACATCCGCGGGCTCGTCGACCTGTTCGCCCCGGACGCCCAGTACCTGCGCCCCGGCTACGAGCCGATCGTCGGGCACGACGGCCTGGAGCACTTCTACACGGCGGAACGCGTCATCGAATCCGGGCTGCACAGCCTGGACCAGCTGATCGCCAGCGGCCGCAACGTCGCCGTGCGCGGTGAGTTCCGGGGCAGGCTGAAGAACGGGCACGACGCGTCGCTGCGTTTCGCCGACTTCTTCACCCTGACCGACAACGGGCTGATCGCCGGCCGTCAGACGTTCTTCGACTCCCCCCTGGTGTGATGCGGGTGAACGGGCCCACGCAGGATCAGGCCGGGGTGCGTGCGGTGCTCGGCGCCGCCGAGGCGGCCCTCGGCTCACACCTGTACGACGCGACCGACCTCGGCGGGAGTGCCCGCAGCACCGTCCTGCGGTGCCGGTCGGAGCTCCACGGCAGCGTGGTGGTCAAGGCGTACGCGGACGATCCGGCAGCCCTCGGGGCGTTCCCCGCGGAGGCCGCCGGGCTGTCCCTGGGGCTGGCCGGGCCGGCCCTGCTGGCCGCCGACCCGGGGCATCCGCTGATCGTGATGCGGGACCTGGGCAGCGGGCCGACGCTGGCGGACCTCCTGCTCGGGGCGGACTCCGCGACCGCGCAGGAGGCACTGCTCGGCTGGAGCCGGGCCCTGGGCGACCTCGCCGCCCGCTCGGTGGCGTACGAAGCCGAGTTCGACGCCGGGGTGGAGCGGTACCGGCGCGGGCATCCCACCTGGATGGAGGGGATGTCGCAGCTCGGCACGGTGGGCAGGCTGCCGGAGCTGCTGGACCGGGTCGAGGTCGTGGCGCCGCCCGGCCTCGACGCGGACATCGCCGAGATCCGGGCGCTCGCCGACAGCCCGTACAAGGGGCTGACGCCCGGCGACACCTGCCCCGACAACAGCATGCTCACCGGGGACGGCATGCAGCTCCTCGACTTCGAGGGGGCCGGGTACCAGCCGGTCTTCCTGACCGCCGCGTACTGCCGGATGCCCTTCGCCACCTGCTGGTGCGCCTTCCGGCTCCCGGGGAACATAGGCCGCCGGGCGGAGGCCGCGTTCCGGCGCCGGCTGCTGCCCGTGTATCCGCAGCTCGCCGACGACACGGTCTGGGAGCACGGCATGCGCAGGGCGGTCGCCGCCTGGTCCGTGATGACCCTCGGTGCGGTGCGGTACGCGACGGAAGAGGACTATCCGCTGCACAGCACCCGCCGGCCGGCCCCGATGTCGCGGCAGCTGCTCACCTACCGCTGGCAGAGCCTGCTGCGCGACCTCGAACCGTCCGGTGACCTGCCGGCGTTCGCGGAGCTGCTCCGGGCCTTGCTGGCGGACCGCTCGGCCCTGTGGCAGCCGGAACCCCTGCCCGCCTTCCCGGCGCTGCTGTCCCGTCCGGCGATGTGACGGACGTGCCCGGGGAGTTCCGGGGCCGGGACCGTCGTCAGGCGTCGACGGCCTGGTAGAGCGTGGTCCAGAAGTCGTGGATGAGGCGCGCCGAGTCCGGGGTGGACATGCCGACCTGGGTGAGGAGGATTCCGGTGAGCTGGTGGTCCGGGTCGGCGTAGGCCGTGGTGCCGGTGCCGCCGTCCCAGCCGAACTGGCCGACGGGCGCGTAGTCGCCGCGGTGGGTGCGCACCGCCATCCCGAAGCCCCAGCCGCCCTGCTGTCCCTGGCCGACCGTGAGGTGGGCGATGTTCCGGTACATGGTGTCCCGGGCGGCCTGTTGCCCGGGCGTGAGGCGGTTGGTGGTCATCAGTTCGACGGCGGTCCTGGACAGGATGCGTTCGCCGTCGTGCGTGCCGTGGTTGAGCAGCATCCGGAAGTAGGCGTGGTAGTCGTCGGCGGTGGAGACCAGTCCGCCGCCGGCTCCCTGGAACGCCGGAGGCCTGCTGCTCCGTCCGCCTTCCGCCTCGTCCCACACGAGGAACTCCCCGGTCTGCGGGTCGGGCCCGTAGAGGGGCGGCAGCCGGTCGATCTTCGCGGCGGGTACGTGGAATCCGGTGTCCTTCATCCCCAGCGGGTCGAGGATCCGTTCGCGCAGGAACGTCTCCAGCGGCCGGCCCGCGACCCTGGCGACGAGCACGCCGAGCACTTCGCTGCTGAGGTCGTACTGCCACCGTTCTCCGGGCTGGTACGACAGCGGCAGCTCGCCGAGGCGGCGCATCCACTCGTCCGGGTCGGGCGCGGGCCCGGAGGCCACGCTGTAGTCGAGGCGCTCGAAGGTCGCCGCCCTGATCGGGGAGGCCATCAGCGTGAAGTCCATGCCGAGCCCGAACGTGGAGGTGAGCAGGTCCCGTACGGTGATCGGCCGTTGTGCGGGCACCGTGTCCTCCAGCGGGCCGTCGGGCCGCTTCAGTACCCGGCGGTCGGCGAGTTCGGGCAGCCACGGGTCCACCGGCTCGTCGAGGCGAAGCCTGCACTCGTCGAGCAGGATCATCGCCGCCGCCGTCGTGACCGGTTTGGACGTGGAAGCCATCCGGAAGATCGTGTCCCGGCGCATCGGCGCGCCGCCGTCATGACGCATCGTCCCGATTTCCTCGACGTGCGTCTGCCCGCCGCGGCTGACCAGGGCAACCAGGCCGGGGATCTTCTTGGACTCGACATGCCCTGCCAGCACTTCGCGCAGCCTGCGCAGTCCGGCTTCGGAGAAGCCGTTGTCGTTCGTGCCCATCATGAATCTCCTTGTTCACAGCGTCAGTTCCGGCTGGGATCCGTCGAACCAGGGCCGGTGAGATGAGCGTGCACCCTGACCCAAGGTCAAGGTCAACTGCCTCGGCCGTCCCGGGGTGATCGGCGCGAACGGACGCGCGCTAGTCTCGCCCTGTGATCGCACGCAGTCCGTACCTCGCAGCCGCAGCCCCCTACGCCCGTGCCCTCAAGGTGCGTTGAGCCGATGACGGGTGGGCTGACGATCAGTCAGGCGGCGGCGTTCGTCGGCGTCACGGTCAAGACCGTGCGGCACTATCACCGACTCGGCCTGACCGCCGAGCCGCAACGGGACGGTTCCGGCTACCGGCGTTACGGGTCGGCCGACCTCCTCCGGCTGGTCCAGGTCCGGACCCTGGCCGGCGCCGGGGTGCCGTTGGCCGAGATCGGCGAGCTGCTCGACGCCGGACCCGAGCGGTTCGCCGCCGCCCTGGACGACGTCCACCGTCGGCTCACCGGCCAGATCGAGGACCTGATCGCGCGCCGCGACACGCTGCACCGGCTCGCCCAGGGCGACCGGGCCCTGCTGCCCGACCGGGCCTGCGCGGTCCTGGACCGGCTCACCGGTCTCGGTTTCGGCCCCGACTACGTGGCCACGCAACGGGAGGCCCTGGTGCTGGCCCGTGCCCTGGTCCCGGAGGTCTTCGACGCCTTCCTGACCCGGCTCGAACACGGGCTGGACGACCCCGAGTTCGTCGAACTGACCAAGCGCGGCCTCGAGGCGGCGGCCTGGCATCCCGACGATCCGCGGATCGAGGAGCTGGCCGCCGCGCTCGCCGGCCGACTGCTGGCCGACGGCACGCTGCCGGCGGCGCCGACCGGCTCTCGGAGCCGGTCCGACGCCGCCGCCCGGTACGGCCTGGTCAACCACCACCGCGAAGACCAGGAGCCGTCCATCGCCCGGCTGAACACACTGGTCGAAGCGAAGCTGCGCGCGGCCGGCATCGACATCCCGCATCGGTGACGGCCGCCGCTTCCCCGTGACTCAGCGCTTGAGCGTGAAGGTGAAGTCACCCCGGAGCTTGCCGCTCAGACGGACCGCCGACACGAGGTTCCCGTCGGCGAGCAGCCGCTCCGACTCCGCTCGCGAAAGGCCGAGACCCTCGGCGACGATCCGCAACCGTCGCACCGGGATCCGCACCGGGAAACGCACCGAGACCTCGATCGCCTCACCCTCGGACTGATCGGGCCGGTCCGACCCGTCAGTCTCGAGAGTCCAGGCGTCGTCCCAGTCGAGGGCGATGCGGTTGCGGCGCCGTACGACCGGGTCCTGGAGCAGCTCGGCCGCCAGGCCGGGGTCGTTGTCGTGCAGCCGGTTCAGGAACTCGGGCCGTACGGAACGCACGTTCACCCGCTCCAGGACCGTGATCTTGGTGGTGTCCCCGCACACGGCACACAGGGCGAGGAGCCAGGCGTCGAGGAGCTTGTGGTTGGCGTTGACGCGGAATTTGCCGTGCGCCCGGAAGCGCCCGGAGGGACACCTGTGGCAACGGCGGAGAACGACAGGCAGGCAGGTGGGCACGACCACCCAGGTTTTGGACACAGAAATACACCGGTCCCAGTGAGAAGACCGCAGCGAAAAGGAGCACGGCGCACAGGTGCGACGCGCGACGGTTCAGCGCTCGGGGGGTCTCACTTGGTGTACAACGGCACGTCCTTGCCGGGGCGACTGCGGGCGGGAGCACGTTAACGGCACACGGGAGCGCGGCTCCACTCATTTTCCGAGCCGGGCACCTGACGGCGGTCGGCTCGTACGTCCCGGTGGGTCACTGCGCACTCGCGGCAGGACGGACGACGATCTCGTTGACGTCGACCCCGGCCGGCTGGGCGACGGCATACGCGATGGCCTCGGCGACGGCGGACGCCGGCAGCGCCACGGCGCGGTAGGCCTTCATGGCCTCCCTCGCGGCGGGATCGGAGATCCCCTCGGCGAGCTCGGACTCGGTCACGCCCGGAGAAACCAGAGTGACCCGGACGGAGCCGTCCGACTCCTGGCGCAGCCCTTCGGACAGGGCGCGGACGGCGAACTTGGTGGCGCAGTAGACGGCCGCGGTGGGCGACACCTCGTACGCACCCACGGAGGCGACGTTCACGAAGTGCCCGCCGCCCTGGGCACGCATCACGGGCAGGGCGGCGGCGATCCCGTGCAGTACGCCCCGCACGTTCACGTCGATCATCCGGTCCCACTCGTCGACCTTCAGCGCGTCCAGCGGCGAGAGCGGCATCACCCCGGCGTTGTTGACCATCACGTCCATGCGGCCGTAGTGCTCCCGGGCGGCGGCGACGAAGGCCCGTACATCGGCGGCGTCCGTGACGTCGAGCCGTTGGAAGGCCGCGGTGCCACCTGCCCCGCCGATCTCCCGGCTCAGCGCATCGAGCCGACCGGTGCGCCGCGCGCCCAGGAACAACCGGTGGCCATCGGCTGCGAGCCGCCGTGCGGTCGCCTCCCCGATCCCGCTGCTGGCTCCGGTGACGGCCACGACCTTGGCTTCGTTCCTCATACCTGCCCCACTCCTCGTTCGAGACGGACGACTCCGCCCGACCGAGTCTGTGCAAGCGGCAGCCGGCCAACCAGGACGCACCACACCCAGGCAGCGCTCCTCCCCACCCCCTAGCCTGTGGCCATGACCATGACCGGCAATCTCCTCGGAGAGTTCCTCCGCGCGCGCAGGGCGGCCCTGGGGCCGCAGGACGTCGGCATGGTGAGCCACGGCGTACGCAGGGTCGCCGGCCTGCGCCGCGAAGAGGTCGCCGACCTGGCCGGAGTGAACGCCGACTACTACGCCCGGCTGGAGCAGGGCCGCGAACGCCATCCCTCGCCCCACGTCCTCGACGCCCTCGGCCGGGCCCTGCGGCTGGCTCCCGACACCCACGCCCACCTGCACCGCCTGGCCGGCACACCCCCGGCCGACCGGCCGGCCACCGCCCGGATCAGCCCGGACCTCCGCCGGCTCCTGGACGGCTTCTCGGACGCCCCGGCGTTCGTCATCAACGCCACCCTGGACGTCCTGGCGGCCAACCCCCGCGCCGAGGCTCTGCATTCACCCTTCGCACCGGCCGACAACCTGGCGCGGATGGTCTTCCTCGACCCGGCGGGCCGGCACTTCTACACCGACTGGACGTCCACGGCCCGGGCCACCGCGGCCCACCTGCGGCAGACCTCCGGCATCACGCCGGACGACCCTCGCCTGCGGTCCCTCGTCCGCACCCTGACCGCACACAGCCCGGGCTTCGCCCGCCTGTGGGCCACCCACGACGTCCTGGGCAAGACCCAGGACACCAAGCACCTGCACCACCCGTCGGCCGGCCCCCTGACCGTGACCTACCAGTCCTTCGACGTCCGCGCCGCCCCGGGCCAACAACTCATCGTGTACCAACCCGCCCCAGCCCGGTGAGGAAGGCGCGGATCTCGTCGGCCTCGGGGACGGCGAGGGCGGTGTAGAGGTCAAGGGCCTGTCGGGCGTGGTCGTGGGCGAGGTCGATGCGGCCGAGGTCGCGGTGGACGTGCGCCAGGCCGTCATGGGCACGGGCCTGCTCGGGGCGGTAGCTGAACTCGCGGGCGAGGGTCAGCGCGCTGTCGTGTTCGGCCGCGGCCCGGGCGAGGTCGCCCATGGACCGGGCGGCTTCCGCGAGGGCGTTGAGCGACTCGGCCTCGTCTCCGGGGAAGTCGAACCTGCGGCTCAGCTCCAGGGCCTGGTGGTGATGGCGCCGGGCCTCGTCGTGGCGGCCTTGTCGTTGGTACAGCAGCCCGATGTTGTTCAGCACGACGGTCTCGCCGATGCGCGACCCCGTCTCCCGGTACGCGAGCAGCGATTGGCGGTGGTGCTCGTGGGCCTCCTCGTACCGTCCTCGGCCCCCGTGGATGATGCCGAGGTCGGTCAGGCATCTGGCTTCGCCACCGCGGTCGCCGAGCTCCCGGAAGAGCGCGAGCGACTGCGCGCAGTGGTCGTGGGCCTGGTCGTACTCCCGCCGCCGCCTGAAGACGGAGCTGAGGGCCTGCAGTGCGCCGGCCGCGACCCCCTGGTCGCCGGTCCCGCGCGCGAGGTCCAGGGCGTGCCGGTAGTGCTCGGCCGCTTGCTCGTAGGCGCCGTGCCACCAGAAGTGCACCTGGCCGAGATCGATGAGCGTGCGGGCTTCGGCGGCCGTGTCGCCGCTCCGGCGGGCGGCTCGTAGTGCCAGGCCGCAGAGAACCAGCGCGTCGGCCTGGTGGGCGTGGCCCAGCAGGTAGCGGTGCAAGGTGGCCGCCAGTTGGCCGGCGTGCGGGAGCCAGTCGTGCTCGGCCGCGTACTGGGCGGACGCCATGAGGTTCGCGCGTTCGCCGTCCAGCCAGGCGATCGCCTCGGCCTCGTCCCGCGGGGGCGAGGCCGGGGTGTCCGGCGCGGGGATGCGCGGCCTGCGGTTCTTGCCCTCGGGGTAGAGGTGGTCGATGGCCGCGCACGCCGTGTGGAGATAGTGGTGGAACAGTCGGTCGAGGGCCTCGCGCTGGGCGCTGGGGGGCTCCTCCGCGGCCGCGGTGGCGAGGGCGTGTTCGCGCAGCAGGTCGTGGAAGGTGTAGCGGCCGAGCCGGCGCTGGGTCAGGACATGGGCGTCCAGGAGGTCTTCCAGGAGCATCTCGGCCTCCTCGAGCGGGAGGCCGGTCAGCGCGGATGCCGCCTCGGGGCTGATGTCACGGCCCGGCTGGAGCCCCAGGAGCCGGAACATGCGTTGCTGATCCGGAGTCAGCTGCTCGTAGGACAGGGTGAACGCCGCTGCCACTCCACGCTCCGAGGTGGCCAGCTCGGAGAGTCTGCGGCGCTGGTCGCGGAGCCGGTCGGCCAGGTAGGCGACGGTCCAGCGGGGGCGATGGTGCAGGCGGGCGGCGGCGATGCGGACGGCCAGGGGCAGGAACCCGCACAACTGCAGGACATCGAGGACGGCCAGGGGTTCGGCGGCCGCCCGTTCGCCGACGATCGCCGTGAACAGCTCCACGGCGTCCGCGGCGGGCAGTACGTCCAAGGACAGGGCCTGTGCCCCGTCCAGGTCGGTCAGCCGTCGGCGGCTGGTGATCAGGACGAGGGCGCGGGAGGTTCCGGGCAGCAACTGGCGTACCTGGTCGGCGCCGAGGGCGTTGTCCAGTACGGCCAGCACGCGCCGGCCGGAGAGTTCGGACCGCCACAGCGCGGCGCGCTCGGCGAGCGACGCGGGTATCTGCTGGGCGGGAACGCCTAGTTGACCCAGAAGGACTTCGAGCGCGGCACCGGCGTCGAGCGGCGCCTGGCCGGCGGTGTGCGCCTGCAGGTCGATGAACAGCTGTCCGTCCGGGAAGTGGTCCGCGAGGCGGTGTCCCGCGTGGACCGCGAGGGTCGTCTTGCCGACGCCGGCCATCCCGTCGATCGCCGAGATCGTCACGACGCCGCCGTTGCTGCCCGACCACAGGCGGATCAGGCCGTCGAGCTCGTCTTCGCGTCCGGTGAAGTCCGGGACGTCGTAGGGCAGGAAGTTGATCCCCTGCGGCTTCGCCGGCGCGGTGACCGGCGGCTCCGGCGCGGTGACCGGCGGCCGCAGGTCGGGGGCGTCCCGCAGGATGTCCTGCTCGAGCTTGCCGAACGCGTGGCCGGGGTCCAGCCCCTGCTGTTCGGCCAGGGTCGCCCGGAAGGTTCTTGCCACGTCCAGCGCGTCGGTCTGGCGTCCGGCGCGGTGCAGGGCGAGCATCAGCTGGCAGCAGAGCCGTTCCCGCAAGGGGTTGGCGGCCGCGTGGACGGAGAGTTCGTCGATGAGGTCCTCGTGCCGCCCCCGGGCAAGTTCCAGCTCGGCCAGGCGCTCGACGGCGGTCAGCAGCTGCCCGTTCAGCCGTGCTCTGGCGCTCTGGACGTAAGGGGCGGTGATGCCGGCCAGCGGCTCTCCCCGCCACAGCGCCAGCGCGGCACGTATCTGGTCCGCGGTGTCCCCCGGGTCGTCGGAGACGGCCGTCGCCTTGGCGATCAGGCTGGTGAACTCGTCCAGATCGAGTTGTCCCGGCTCGGGGGTGATGACGTACCCGGCCGGCCGCGTGGCCAGCATCCCGTCGGCTTCCGAAGCGCGCAGCATCCGTCGGATCGCGGCGATCGTGGTCTGGATCTGCGCGCGGGCGGAATCCGGCGGCAGCGGCCCCCACATCGCGTCGATCAGGCGGTCCGTACTGATCGCGACCCCGGCGTTCAGCAGCAGGTAGGCGAGCACCGCGCGATGACGGGGCGCCAGGCCGGGCGCATCCGAACCGGGAGCCACGGCCTCCACCGGGCCTAGGATCGTGAACCGCATGCCGTCACTCCAGGGGTCACCAGTGCGTGCATCGAAGAAGCATCGCGAATGTATCAAGATCGACCTGCATGGTTACCGGCATGTCACTCCACACCGTCGAACCGGAGATCGCGACCGGTGAAACCGCAGCTCTGTTCACCGCCACGCACCGGACCCTGGGAGTCGTCCCCAACCTGGCCAGGGTCATGGCCAACAGCCCGGCCGCACTGAAGGGGTACTTGGGCGTCGTCACCGCCCTGAGCTCGGAGGGAACCCTGTCGGCGGACGTGCGCGAGAGCATCGCGTTGCTGGTGGCGCAGGAGAACGGGTCCGACTACTGCCTGTCCGTGCACGCGTTCCGCGGGACCAGGACGGCCGGGCTGACTGCGGCCGGGGCCGCCCGCGCACGCCGGGGCGAGGCCGACGACCCCTGGGCCGCCGCTGTCCTGGACCTGGCCGCCGCGACGGTCCGTGACCGCGGAGCCGTTACCGACGAGCAGCTGGCCGCGGCCCGGCGCGCCGGCCTGTCCGACGGGCAGATCGTCGAGGTCATCGCCCATGTCGCCCTCAACGTGTTCACCAACTACCTCGCCACGGCCGCCCGTGTCGACATCGACTGGCCGCTCGTGCGCCACACCGACTGAAGGAACGCCCACACGATGACTTCGCCCACATCAGTACACGTCACTCAGCTCCAGCACGTTTCGGCCGCCCAAGCCGTCGCATGGCACCAGGTCGTCGCGGCCTCGACGGCCCACGACCTGCCCGGAGTGCCGGTCCCCGACCCCGTACAGATCCACGCCCAGCTCACCCGGCCCGCTCTGGGCAGCCACCGGCTGACCTGGCTGGCCACCGGTGCGGACGGCGTCCCGGTCGGAGTCGCCTGCCTGCGGGTGTTCACCTCCCCCGGCCAGGAGCACCTGGCCGAACTGGAACTCCACGTCGACCCCGCGCACCGCCGCCTGGGGGCCGGCTCCCTCCTGCTGTCGGCGGTCGTCTCGGCCTGCCATACCGAGAACCGGCGCAGCCTGATCGCCGCAGCCGCGGCCGACAGTCCGGGCGAAGCCTTCAGCGAACGGCGTGGCTTCCGCCGAGCAATGACCTTGGACCACCTCCTCCTGCGCCTCGACGGGACGGACCACGCCGCCGACCTGCTCGAGATCGCCGGTGCCGAGCACCCCGGCTACCGGCTGACCAGCTGGACCGGAACGGTTCCCGACGGCCTCGCCACCGCCTTCGCCGCAGCCAAGAACGCGATGAACGACATGCCCGTCGGAGACCTGGACTACGGCAGCGTGGCCTGGGACCCGGACCGCGTTCGCGCCATGGCCGCGGTGGTCGCCGACCGCGGGGACACGCTGCTGACCGTCGCCGTCGTCCACGACGACGGCACCATGGCCGGCTACACCGAGATCCTGGTCCCCCAGGGACTGCCGCCGCGGGTCCAGCAGTACGACACGGCGGTCGTCCCCGAACACCGCGGCCACGGACTGGGGTTGTGGGTCAAGGCCGCCATGGTGCGTCGGCTGCGCGCCGAGTACCCCGGCGTCGTCGAGATCGAGACGGACAACGCCGACGACAACGCCCACATGCTGGCGGTCAACCACCGCCTGGGGTTCCGCTCCTACCGGCGCACGCACGAGGTCCAGCTCGACGTGCCCTCGGCCTGATCCGCATCCACCTCGCCATCACCCACTTCCCGAAGGTGCTGTCGTGAACGTCTCCTCCTCCACCCTCTCCCTGACCGTCGCCGACGTGGACGCCTCCCGCGAGTTCCTGTGCAGGTACCTCGGCTACGAGGTGGCCATGGCTGACGACGGCTTCGTGTCCCTGACGCGCGGGGACGCCGCCGTCGACGTCGTCCTGCTCCGCGGAGGTACGGACGTCCTCCCGCCCGAGCAGCGCGACCAGCGGGCGGCCGGTCTGATCCTGGCGCTCACCGTTACCGGCCTCGCGGCGGAAGAAGCCCGGCTGCGCGCGGCGGGCGCCCCCATCACCATGCCGCTGCGCGAAGAGCCGTGGGGCGAGCGGCTGTTCCAGCTGACCGACCCGAATGGTGTCGTCGTCCAGCTCGTCGAATGGGCGGCCGCCGCAGACTCCGATCCGGCCGACGGAGTCGCCTCCGTTCCCGGCACCGAGGGCGCCCGTGAACTGCCCTGGGCCCGGTAACCCGGGTCGTACTTCAGTACGGTCGGCCTGACCAAGAAGCCATGAACAAGGAGATTCAAGAAATGCGTGTGCTGTTGTCAACGTATGGGTCGCGCGGGGACGTCGAGCCGCTGGTGGGGCTCGCGGTGCGGTTGCGGGAGCTCGGCGCGGAGGTGCGGGTGTGCGCGCCGCCGGACGAGGACTTCGCGGAGCGGCTGGCCGGGGTCGGTGTGTCCGTGGTGGGTGTCGGGCAGTCGGCGCGCGCGCTGACGACCGCGGCTCCGCCGCCGTCGAAGGGCAATCTGCCGCAGCGCGCGGCCGAACTGATCGCCAGTCAGTTGCAGGTGATGCCCGCGGCGGCAGAGGGGTGCGACGTGCTGGTGGCGACGGGGGCGATGCCGGCCATCGCCGGTGCGCGGTCGGTGGCCGAGAAGCTGGGCATCCGCTACGTGTCCGCGATCTTCCAGCAGCTGACGCTGCCTTCGCCGCAGCGCCCGCCGCTGGCGTACCCGGGGCGGCCGTTCCCGCCGGAGGTGACCGACAACCGGGCCCTGTGGGAGCTGGACGCCCAGAGCATCGACGCGCTGTTCGGTGAGGCGCTGAACACCAACCGGGCGTCGATCGGCCTGCCCCCGGTGGACAACGTCCGCGACTACGGCTTCGGCGACCGGCCCTGGCTGGCGACGGACCCGGTGCTGGACCCGTGGCTGGAGACGCCGGACCTGGACGTCGTACAGACCGGCGCGTGGGTGCTGCCCGACGAGCGGCCGCTCCCGGCGGAGCTGGTGGCCTTCCTGGATGCCGGCGCGCCGCCCGTGTACGTGGGGTTCGGCAGCATGGCCGTCCGCGCGGGGGAGGATGCGGCCCGGGTGGCCATCGAGGCGGTCCGTTCGAAGGGCCGCCGGGTCCTCGTCGGGCGTGGCTGGGCGGAACTGGGCCTCATCGACGACCGGGACGACTGCTTCGCCGTCGGCGAGGTCAACCACCAGCAGTTGTTCGGACGGGTGGCTGCCGTCGTGCACCACGGTGGCGCGGGTACGACGACGACGGCCGCTCGGGCCGGCGCTCCCCAGGTGGTGGTGCCCCAGTTGGCGGACCAGCCGTACTGGGCGGGCCGGGTGGCCGAGATGGGGGTCGGCGTAGCCCACGACGGCCCGGTTCCGACCGTCGAGTCCCTGTCGGCCGCGCTCACGACAGCCCTGGCACCGGAGACCGGCAGCCGGGCGAAGTCCGTGGCCGGCGTGGTCCGCACCGACGGGGCTCTGGTGGCAGCAAGGCTCCTCCTCGACACCGTCAGCTGAGGACGCCGCCCGAGCGGACGCACCCTTGCCGGCCAAGGCCGGCACCCACAGGAATGAGAGGCACGACATGCGTGTGCTGTTGATGGCGTACGGATCGCGCGGCGACATCGCGCCGCTGGCGGGACTCGCGGCGCAGCTGCGGAAGCACGGCGCGGAGGTACGCGTGTGCGCGCCGCCCGACGAGGAGTTCGCGGAACTGCTGGCCGGTGTCGGCGCGGAGCTGGTGCCCTTCGGGCGGGACGTGCGCGCGCTGCGGACGGGAGCGCCGCCGTCGGACGCGGCCGCGTTCGCGGCCGAGCTGGTCGCCGCGCACTTCGACACGGTCGGCAAGGCGGCCGAGGGCTGTGACGTGCTGGTGGCGAGCGGTCTGATGCCGGCCGGTGCCCGCTCGGTGGCCGAGAAGCTGGGCATCCGCTACGTGTACGCGGGCTTCCACCCCTTCGAGATGCCCTCCGCGCACTACCGGCCGTCGTCACGGCCCGGCCCGCCGGCTCCGCCCGACATGACCGACAACCAGGCCCTGTGGGACCTGGACGCCCGGAAGGTCAACGCCCTTTACCTCCAGCCCCTCAACGCCCACCGCGCGGCGATCGGCCTCGCACCGGTGGACAACGTCCGCGACCACGTCTTCGGCGACCGGCCGTGGCTGGCGGTGGACCCGGTGCTGGGCCCGTGGCAGCAGCTGACGAACCTCGACCTCGTACAGACCGGTGCGTGGATCCTGCCCGACGAACGCCCCCTGCCCGCCGATCTGGAGACGTTCCTGGACGCCGGCACTCCCCCGGTGTACGTCGGCTTCGGCAGCATGCCCATGGGCACGGCCTCCGACATCGCCCGGACGTCCGTCGAGGCGGCCCGCGCGCAGGGCCGCCGCGTGCTCGTCTCCCGCGGCTGGGCAGACCTGGGCCCGGTGGACGACTCGGACGACTGCTTCGCCGTCGGCGACGTCAACCACCAGGCACTGTTCCGCCGGGTCGCGGCCGTCGTGCACCACGGCGGCGCGGGCACCACGACCACCGCCGCCCGAGCCGGTGCACCCCAGGTGGTGGTGCCCCAGTTCGTGGACCAGCCGCACTGGGCCGCCCGCGTGGCCGATCTGGGCATCGGCGCGGCACACGACGGCCCGACCCCGACCTTCGAGTCCCTGTCGGCCGCGCTCAGGACGGCCCTGACCCCCGAGACGCGGGCACGGGCGAAGGCCGTCGCCGGCACGATCCGCACCGACGGGACGGAGGTGGCCGCGAAGCTCCTCCTCGACACGGGGCACGCTGCACGGATGAGCCGTGAACAGATCTCCATGACCGCCCATGCCGACCACCCGATCAAGTCCCCGCTCGACGACGACTCGGTCAGCCGCCTGCTCGAACGCGGCCTCCCGCGAGGCGACGAGCGAGTGCTCGACCTCGGATGCGGCACGGCGGAATGGCTGCTGCGCGCCCTGACGACGCGCCCGCACCTGCACGCCGAGGGCGTCGACGTATCCGAAGCCGCCCTGCGGCAGGCCCGCCGGGCAGCGAGCGCACTCGGAGTCGACGAGCGCCTGGTCCTCCACCCACAGGAAGCCGCCGGCTTCGCCTCTCCACAGCCGTTCGACCTGGTGATCAGCGTCGGCGCCACCCATGCCTTCGGCGGCCTCCTCCCCACCCTCGCGGCAGCCCGCGAGCACCTGGCCCCCGGAGGCCGCGTTCTGATCGGCGAGTCGTTCTGGGAGAGCGCCCCTTCCCCGGAGGCCGTCGAGCTGTTCGGTGACCTCGCCGACCTGGCGACCACGGTGGACCGCGTCGTCGCCGACGGATGGACCCCCGTCCACGGCCATGTCAGCACCCGCGCCGAGCTGGATGCCTACGAGTGGGCCTGCTGGGGCTCACTGGCCTCATGGGCCCTGGACCACCCCGCCGATCCGGCCGCCGCGCAGGCACTGGAGACGGCCACCGCCCGGCGTTCGCAGTGGCTGCACGGCTACCGGGACAGCTTCGGCTTCCTCTGCCTGGTCCTGCGTCGGACATCGGCACCTTGAGGTCCGTACGAGGCCTGTGCGAAAACCCGTTGGCGGACCATGGCTGCCACTGCCAATTTTCCGGAGGCCGTGCGAGAGAACGAGGAGGTGGTACCCGTGAACGCAGTTTCGACATGGGTGCTCCCCTCCGGGGTCACGGTCGGACGATAGGTCGTCCGGGAGCGCCGTAGAACAGCCCTTCCGAAAGGCACGACCATGCGATTCACTTCTGAACGGCGTCTCGACGACGGCGTCCTCGAGCGCGAATTCACCCTCGCCGAGATCCCCGGCACCCTGTGGACCCCTGAATCCGCCGCACCGGCCCCGCTGATCCTGATGGCCCACAACAACGGCCTGCCCCAGAGGGACCCCCGGCTGATGGCCCGGGCCCGGCAGTCCGCGGCATCCGGCTACGCGGTGGCCACCATCGACGCCGCCGGGTGCGGTGACCGGCCCCGCTCCGCCGCCGACGAACAGGCCCGCGCCGACCTCCGCCGGGCGATGCGGGCCGGTGAGCCGGTCGACGAGATCTTCGAGTCCTTCATCGGACCGCTCGTCGAAAAGGCGGTCCCGGATTGGCGGACCACGCTGGACGCCGTCCTCTCACTGCCCGGGATCGGCGGCCCGGTCGGGTACTCGGGGTGGACCGCCGTCGGCATCCGCCTTGCGGTGGCCGAACCGCGCATCGCGGCCGCCGGCTTCTTCGCCGGCGGGTACGTGCCCCGCGCCCAACGCGAGGAGGCCAGGCGGGTCACCGTTCCGCTGCTGTTCCTGCTGCAGTGGGACGACGAAGGGAACCCCCGGCAGCGGGCCCTGGACCTGTTCGACGCCTTCGGCACCGAGGAGAAGACGCTGCACGCCAATCTGGGCGGACAATCCGGCACCCCGTGGTTCGAGGTGGAGGACGGCAACCGGTTCTACGACCGGCACCTGAAGTGAGACCGGGACGTCCCGTTCCTGCCGGCACGAACGAGGAGTGCCATGACGTGGCTCACGTTCGTCCGAGCGCGTCGAGCCGGGCCAACTGATCGTCGGAGAACACGATGTCCGACGCCGCGACGTTCTCCTTGAGGTGCGCGGGCGGGCTGGTACCGGGAATGGGGATCACCGCCGGGGAGCGGTGCAGCAGCCACGCCAGCGCCACCTGACTAAACGCTGCGCACCACTCTTCGGGCCCATGGAAACTCCTGGCCGTCAAGAAACAACTGACGTTCTGGCACATCAGCCCAGCCGTCAGAAATTAAAATGATACATAAATCCGGCCGCTCGGGAATTCGTCGCACATCACCGAGGAAATGGCCGATTTTTCACGTCGCGCGCTCGAACGGGGTTCGTCAGCAGCCCGTCCGCGTCACCGATATGCCGCGGCACAACACCGGCCGCTGCCGGTCCAGATCCTTTGCGTTAGGGTTGGCCGGTCCGCCGGCTCCCCCTGAAAGAACGGTGCCTCATGCTCAACGGTGTCGTGCGATACCTCGCCTGTCCGCACTGCGGCGCATCGCTGACCCTGGGCGACCATGTACTCCACTGTCCCTCCGGGCACTCCTTCGACATCGCAAAGCAGGGTTACGTGAATCTGCTTCCGGGGGCGACGAAGCTCAGTGCCGACACAAAGGAGATGGTGGAGGCGCGCGACGCATTCTTGTCGGCGGGGCACTACGCCCCCGTAATGGAGGCGCTGGTCGATCTGGCGCGGCGGACGGCGGATCCGGCCGTGCCCGGTTGTGTCGTCGACATCGGTGGCGGTACCGGCCATTACCACGCCAAGGTCATGGACGCATTTCCCGATGCGGATGGCCTGCTGCTCGACATTTCCAAGTTCGCCGTACGACGTGCCGCCAAGGCGCATCCGCGGATCGGAGCCGCGGTCACCGATGCCTGGCAGACGCTTCCGTTGCAGGACGGTGCCGCGGCCATGGTGATCAATACGTTCGCTCCCCGTAACGGTCCTGAATTGCATCGGATCCTCCATCCCCGTGGCGTTCTCCTGGTCGTCACTCCCCTGCCCGATCACCTGCAGGAGCTGATCGGCACGCTCGGCCTGCTGAAGGTGGAGGAAGGCAAGGAGTCCCGTCTCGCGGAGCAGCTCGCCCCGCACTTCTCGCCCGTCGCCACGGAGCAGCTGACCCGGACCGTGGCGCTCGACCATGAGGCGCTGGCCCAGTTGGTCGGGATGGGGCCCAATGCCTGGCACCGTGATGCGCAGAAGGACTACGAGACGATCCGGCAGTTGCCGACGCCGTCCGAGGTCACGCTGTCCGTACGGCTTTCCGCCTATCGGCTGTCGCAGTAGCGGTGCGGCAGGCGTCCCGGGATCGGTGACCGCCTGGCGGACGCTCTGCGCCAGTGCCTCCCGGCTGAACCGGGCGAAGGACACCGGCCGGGCGGCGACACCCGCTTCGGACAGCCGCGCCGCCCAGAGGGGTGATCGGCGAAGACCGGCACGCTGACCTGTGGCACCCCGGCCCGTACGACTTCGGCGGTCGTACCGGCGCCCCGTGGTGGATCACCGCGGCCGTCCTGGGGAACAACCAGGCATAGTCCACCTCGTGCAGCCGGCCCGTCGACCATGATCAGGGGTCGTCCGTGCGCGGTCGACCAGCTCGCGAAGGTCGCGGCCGACCACGGACTGAAGCTGGTCCACGATGCCGCACACGGGCTCGGCTGCACGTCGGGAGGCCGGCCGATCGGCGGGTTCGGGCACGCCGAGGTGTTCAGCTTCCACGCCACCAAGGTGGTCAACGCGTTCGAGGGCGGCGCGGTGGTGACCGGCGTCCATCGTGACCTGCTGGGCGACGTGCTCAAGTCGGAGAACGTGGTGTGCCAGCGGTACTTCTCCCCTGGATGCCACGAGATGGAGCCCTACCGCTCGGAGCGGACGGTCACCTTGCCGCACACCGAGCGGCGGCTCGCACAAAAGGTACTCGCCCTGCCCACCGGCCCCACCGTCTCACGCGAGGACATCCGCCGGGTCTGCGACATCGTACGGCTCACCGTGGAGCGGGGACACGAGGTGACTGGCCTGGGGAACGGCCGAGGCGGGCATCTGGGCCGTGGGTGCCGGGGTGGTGAACTCGGCAGGAACCTGAGCAGGAAGCTGGACGTCGCCGTCCGCCCCGGCGGCCTTCTTCGCCGCGGCCGCCGCGCGCTTCTCGTCCTTGCGCTGCTGCCGCTTGGCACGGAACGCGCGGAACGCCCCCAGCGCGTGGTGGTCGGGGTGAGCGCAGTAACGGGGCTCCGGGGCTCCCGGCGTCGGCGCCACGGGGTGGTTGGCGCATTCCGGGTAGGCGCAGACCGCAAGCGTCTCAACAGTCGTGATCCATCTTTCTAGGAATGTTCGGGAACCGTGCGCAGGACCGGCATCGGGCATGGCTGGCGCCGACCGGTCGATCGCGGGGATGTACCGACCACGTTAGGTGCGGACGCTGCGTCAGGGTGGCTGCGCGGGGTGGTCGTCAGCGTTCCGTAAGATCGCGCGTCCGTATCGCACTCTTCGTTCGTGACGCTCCGTCAACCAACTGGCCTCTTCGGCAAGTTCCTGAAGAGGGCGTCTGCCGCCTGGTTGCGCCTCCCCGGCGTCCCCTGCTTCGGTTCCTTCCCGGAGACCGATGTCCGTCTGCGCTCCGTGGATTCCCATGGCCGCCGCGGTGTGGTCTTCCGCTCCCTCGACGCGTCCCGCCTGATCCCCGTTGTCGTCGGGCGGGCGGCGTTCCGCCTCCCGTAGGTCTGGTCGCGGATGGAGGTACGCCCGCTCGTCCGCCCGGTTCGGGTGGGGAACCGGGCGGACGGTTCAACCGCCGTCGGAGTCGGACCCCATCGAGCGCATGGCCTCCTCGGACCGCTTCCGCATCTCGTCCGGCGGGACGTCCTCGACGTGCGTGGCGAGGTTCCATCGGTGGCCGAACGGGTCCTCCAGCTGGCCGGAGCGGTCGCCGTAGAACTCGGTCTTGACCGGTGACACCTCGGTGGCGCCCCGGGATACGGCCTCGGCGAACACCGCGTCGACGTCCTCGACGTACACGTGCAGGGTGACGGGGGTGCCGCCCACCGCCTTCGGCGAGCGGAATCCCATGTCCGGATACTCGTCCGCGAGCATGATGACCGAGTTGCCGAGCTCCAGCTCGGCATGGGCGATCTTGCCTCCGGGCGCGGCCATCCTCATCCGCTCCTGCGCGCCGAGCACTGAGACGTAGAAGTCGATGGCGGCCGCGGCCCCGTCGATGCAGAGGTACGGCGTGACGCGCGGATATCCCTCGGGAATGGGCTGGACAGTCACTGTCCTCCCTGCCTTTCCGGACCCTGGCGGTCACGGCCGACCGCCACCTGCGACCACAGATATCCCGCCCCGCGGCACACGCCCCCGCGCCGCGCTGCACCCGGGGCGCCGGATGCCCCGAAGGGCCCCGCCCGGCGAGGGAGAGTTCGGCCCGATGACCCCTCATACGGTCAGGTCATCGACGACCCCGTACGTGACATGGCCGAGGCACACCATGCGGACCAGCGGTCCGATGTTCGCCAGGGCAGCGCGCGCCCCGCGGCGTCGCGGCCGGGCGCCCCCGTTTCTGGCCTGCCGCACCGCGTTCGCGGTCGTGGCGTCCCTTCGGACTGCTGGAAAGCGAGCAGGGGGTGGCCCGCGTCGCCGGAGGCGGGCGGCCTGGGCCCGGTGGAGCGGGGCGGCTGGGCCGCCTGCCGAGAGTCGCCGGTCCGGCCGTTCCCCGGCTGTCGCTGAGTCCGCACGCGATCAGGCTGGTCAGCCTTTTCCGACGGCCTTGCGGACCGCTCCGGCGTCCAGGTCGGGTCGCGCCGCCGACAGGCGCTCGGCCAGATGACGGACGGCGAGGACGTCGCCCGGGTCCGCCCGCATCACCCCTCGGGCCAACCCGACCTTGCCAAACGGACCGACAGTCCACATACTCACTCCATGCGGACCGTCGGTCCGTTTTCATGTGGCTGCCCCGTCCGGCACCCGGAACCGCCCCTGCGGGACATCACCCGTCCTGCGACGAGCGACCGGAAACGACGGGCCGGGACCACCCCGCCTTCGAGCAGAACGGAAGCCTCGATCATGACCATGACCACGCCTGTGCCCATGACGGCCTCAGAGGTGTACCACCACGGCCTGCGGCTCCTGCTGGAGAAGGACATCGCCGGCTGGGTGGACCTGTGGGACCCGGACGGGTTCCTGGAGTTCCCCTTCGCGCCCCCGGGATGGCCCGCCCGACTCGAAGGCAGGGCCGCGGTCGCCGCGTACATGCAGCACTATCCCGACCACGTCGACGTGCACGACTTCCCCGACGTGAAGATCCACCAGACCGTCGCCCCCGAGACGATCGTGGTGGAGATGCGCGGGGTCGGCCGCCTGGTGGAGACCGACACCCCCTACGACATGACCTACATCGCCGTGGTCACCGTCATGGACGGGCTCATCACCTCCTATCGCGACTACTGGAACCCCCTCGCCGTGGCACAGCCCGGCGCCGACTTCGCAGGAGCGGACCGATGAACGCACACCACGCCACCTTGGTCATCGGCGCCACCGGTACCACAGGCCGCCGCATCACCGCCCGGCTCGTCGCCCAAGGCCACCGCGTCAAGGCCGCCGGCCGAACCGCCGCCCCGGTGGAGGGCGCGCAGGCCGTGCGTTTCGACTGGAACGAGCCCCCCACCTGGGACGAGACCCTCGACGGTGTCGACCGTGCCTACCTCGTCCCGCCGATCGGGTCCTCGGACCCGGCCGCGGTCATGCTGCCCTTCCTGCGCAAGGCCCGTGCGGCGGGCATGCGCCGCACGGTGCTCCTCAGCTCGTCCGCGATCGCCGCGGGTGGCCCGGCGGTGGGTCAGGTCCACGAGGCCCTGCCCGGCCTGTTCGAGGAGTGGGCGGTACTGCGGCCCTCCTGGTTCATGCAGAACTTCACCGGCCACACCCCCCACGCGCGCAGCATCCGCGAGGACGGCGCCATCCTCACGGCCACGGGCAAGGGCCGCGTCGGATTCGTCGACGCCGAGGACATCGCCGCCGTCGCCGTACGCGCCCTGACCGACGAGCAGGCCCCCGACACCGACCTGATCCTGACCGGACCGCAGGCGCTGAGCTACGACGAGGTCGCCGCGATCATCACCGAGGTCACCGGCCGTCCCGTGGCGCACCGGCACCTGACCTTCGAGCAGCTGCGCGACCGCTGGGCGGCCGAAATCCCGCTGGAGTTCGCCACCATGCTGGCCGGCATGGACCACGCCATCGCCGACGGGACCGAGGACCGCACCACCGACACCGTGCAGCGCCTCACCGGCCGCGCCCCCGGCACGCTCCACGCCTTCGCCGAGCGGGAGATCCGGTGAAACGGCGCTGCCGGGCGGGAGCCTCCCCGCGCCCGCCCCACCGAATATCATGCTCGGGGCCGGGACAGGCCGATGAAGGCCGAAGACCGAGGAGGGCCCGTGGCCCAGCGCCCAGAGCCGGCAGAACGCGCGGAGCGCGCTGACGCCCTGCGCAACCGAGAGGCCGTCCTGGCTGCCGCCGACGCCCTCTTCGCCGCCACCACCAGGCCCCACAGCGTGTCGATGGACGACATCGCCGCAGCCGCGGGGGTGGGCAAGGGCACCCTCTTCCGCCGCTTCGGAGACCGCACCGGCCTGATCGGCGCAGTGATCGCCTCCCGCCTCGAACCCCTGCAGCAGGCCGTGCGGGAAGCCCAGGAGGCAACCGCGACCTCACCGCGACAGCGGGTCCTGGACCTCCTCGACGCCTCATTGCGCTTCAAGATCGAGAACCGGCACCTGATGGCGGCGGCGGAGGACGCGGGGCTCGGCAGCCCGTACCGGGCCGAGCACTACGGCTGGTGGCACGAGGTCCTCCGTACGGCGCTGCTTCAGGCACCCGGCGTCCATGACGCGGATTTCACCGCCCATGCGCTGCTCGCCGCCATCCGCGCCGACCTCGTGGCGCACCTGATCGACGATCAGCAGATGACACCCGAAGACCTGCGCACCGCACTCGCGGCCCACGTGGACAGCATCCTTGGCAGCGACTCCGGCCCGACCGGCGAACAACTCGGCGACTCCCCCAGGCCTTCGACCGCCTCTCACTGATCAGTGGCCCCTTCAGCCTCAACCGCGAACTCGGCTGACACGGAACGCGAGAGAGGCCAGGAGCGCGGCGACGCTGGTGCGAGAACGGCGCCGGTCCTGCGCAGGGCCGGTTCGGTCAGGGCTGCCGGATCGCGGAGACCTCGAACTCCAGCACCACCTTGTCGCCCACCAGGACGCCGCCGCCCTCCAGCGCGGCGTTCCAGGTGATGCCGTAGTCCTTGCGGCTGATCGGCGCCGAGCCTTCGAACCCGACGCGCAGGTTGCCGTACGGGTCCGTGGCACTGCCCTGGAATTCGAAGTCGATGCTGAGCAGCCGGGTGACGTCCTTGATGGTGAGGTCGCCGGTCAGCCGGAAGTTGCTGCTGTCGAGCTGCTCCACCCCGGTGGAGACGAAGGTGATGTCGGGGAAGTTCGGCGCGTCGAGGAAGTCGTTGGTGCGCAGGTGGCCGTCGCGCTGCTCGTTGCGGGTGTCGATGCTCGCGGCCTTGATGGTGACGGACACGGTGGACTTGGCGGGGTCCTCGCCGTCGAAGTAGCCAGTGCCTTCGAACTCCTTGAACGCGCCGCGGACCTTGGTGACCATGGCGTGCCGGGCCACGAACCCGATCTGGGTGTGAGCCGGGTCGAGGGCGTAGTTCCCGGTCAGCGAGGTGAGGGGGGTGGTGGTCATGGCGGTGCTCCGCGGGGGACTCGGGGACGAGAGGGGGAGGCGCTCGTCCAAGCTAGCGAGGCCCGCCGTGGCGGGCGTTCGACCGCGCCCGTACGTCACCCGATCGGCCAGAGCGAGCCCGCGGAGATCGTCCGGTCAGGCCAGGGGTTTGCCGCACAGGACGTCCCCCGTGCGGTGCGGTTCCGGAAGGAGCCCCTCGCGCGGGGCGGAGGCCGTCGATGACGGCCAACTGCCGGCTTCCGCTCAGAGCAACGCCTCCAGCCTGATGGGCAGGTCCGTCAGACGTTTGCCGGTGGCGTTGAACACCGCGTTCCCGATGGCCGCCGGAACTCCCACGATGGTGATCTCCCCCAGCCCCTTGACCCCGATGGGATCCGCCAGGGGGTCCTCGGTATCGATGAACGCCGCGTCCAGCTCGGGAACATCGGCGTTGACCGGGACCAGGTAGTCGGCCAGGCCCGCGTTGACGATCCGGCCGTCGCGGTGGTCCGTGACCGTACCCTCCAGCAAGGCCATCCCGATGCCGCCCACCATCCCGCCGATGGCCTGGCTGTGGGCCAGTTTGGGGCTGACCACGCGGCCCACGTCGTAAGCGGCGAACATCCGGCGGATCCGGACGAGCCCGAGGAGCGGATCGACCGACACCTCGGCGAGGACGGCGCCGTAGCCGTAGCTGGAGATCCTCTCGTCGGCGTCGCCGGGCCCCCAGGTGGCGGTGGCCTCCAGGCCGGGCAGGCCGGCGCGGCGCAGGATCTCGCGGTAGCTGTCGCCGGCGCCGTTCCCCCCAGAGCTGAGGCGGCCGTCCCGGACCACCACCTCGGCGGGATCGGCCCGGTACAGGGGCGAGGCGGGGTCCGCCACCGCCATGCCGATGAACTTGTTCCGCAGGGCCGTGCACGAGGTGTGGGCGGCGGAGCCCACGCTCGCCATGGTGGTGGCGCCGACGTGCGGCGGAGCGAGGGGGTAGGCCGAGTCCCCGAGCCGGAAGGTGACCTGCCGCGCGGGCAGGCCGAGCGCGTCCGCGGCGACCTGCATGACGGAGGTCGTGGTGCCCGGCCCCATGTCGCTGGTCGCCGTCGCCACCGTCGCCGTCCCGTCCGCGTCGATCCGGGCGCGCGAGCCGACCTGGCGGCGGTCGTTGTGGAGGAGAGCCCACCCGGAGCTGCCCGCGGCAGCCGAGGAGTCCGGGGACCAGACCTCTCGGCATGAGGTTCCTCTGCCGAGAGACGTGCCCGGACCTCCGGAAGCGGAGCGGCGGCGCGGCCATCACACCGGGCCCCACTTTCAGGACATACGCACAGTTCAGCGCACTCTTCCCCTCGGCTTAAGGCGAGTTGGGGGGAGTTCCGGAGCCGGAATCGGAGCGCCGTCGTAGCCCTTCACCTCGCCGAATCTCGTCCCGTTCATCCACTCCTCGCGGGCCTGTGCGATGTCCTCTTGGGACCGTCCGATCCAGTTCCAGAACATGACGATCTCCTCCTCGAACGGCTCCCCGCCCAGAAGCATCAGGCTCGCGTCCGAGGCCGCGCGCAGGGGGAGGTCGGGGCGGCCGCAGCCGAGGTAGAGCATCGAGCCCGGGAGGACCGGGACTCCGTCGACGTGGGCCTCGCCCGACATCGACAGGACCGCGTACTCGAAGTCCGGGTTCAGCGGGAGCCGGGTCTCGGTGCCCGCCGCCAGGGTGAGGTCGGCACCGACGATCGGGGTGTACGCCGTACCGGGGGAGGTCGCGGTGTCCAGGGTGCCCAGGATGACCGTCGCCGTCAGGCCCGGGGACGTGACCTGCGGGAGCTCCGCGTGGTGCTGGAAGTGGGGTTCCACGTCGCGGTGGGCATCGGGCAGGGCCACCCACAGCTGCGCGCCGTGCAGGAAGCGGGCGTGCCGGCGGGGGCTCTCCTCCGAGTGGCTGATGCCCCGGCCGGAGGTCATCAGGCCCAGCTCGCGCGGGCGGATCGTGGCGAGGCTGCCGACGCTGTCGCGGTGCAGCACCTCGCCCTCGTGCAGCCAGCTCACGGTCTGCAGCCCGGAGTGGGGGTGGGGAGCGACCTGCATGCCGGGCTCGTCCGCGATGTCGTCCGGGCCATAGTGGTCGACGAAGCACCAGGCGCCCACCATCCGGCGGCCCAGGTTCGGCAGGAGTCGGCGGACCTCCGTGGCTTCGCCGAGTTTGACGGTGCGCGGGCTGAGGAGCTCGCGCACGGGCTCGGCCACGACGAAGCCGCGGCCGCCGCAGGCGGAGAGAGCGGGCTGGCGATCGAGATTGCTCATACGGCACAACTTAGCCCCGCGCCCACCCCCGCCACGTCCTTCTTTCCACGGAATGTTCCGGCGGGCGGGCGTGTTGCAGGCACCGGACGGTCAGGGGATCTCCGGAGGTGCTGGAGGACCCCGGCCGGCGGAAGGACGGCAGGACGCGATGGACGCGATGGACGTGACGGCACCGATGAACCCGCCCGCGGAGTACTACGAGCAGGGGACGACGGCCGAGCGGTGGGCCCGGGCGCAGCTCTTCTTCGACGCCAAGGAGTACGCGAACGCCGCCCGCGTCCTGGTCACCGTCACCGACGAGGCCCCCGAGCAGCTCGCGCCCCGGCTGCTGCTGGCCCGCGCCTACTACCACTCGGCGCAGCTGTCCCGCGCCGAGCGGGAACTGCGCGCCCTCCTGGAGCGGTGGCCGGTGGAGGACTACGCGCGGCTGCTGCTGGGCCGGACCCTGGAGCGGGCCGGGCGGGCCGACGAGGCCCGTCCCCACCTGCGGATGGCCGCCGCGATGGCCGGGGAGTTCCCGGAGTAGCGGGCGGTCCCCGGCCCCGCGTGTGCGGGGCCGGGGGGCGGCCTCGGCTAGCCTGGGTGCCATATGAACCGCCTGACCACGCCTTTCGGCTCCTACGAACTCACCCGCTTCCCCGCGGACCCCCGCGACCGGCTCCAGGCCTGGGACGCCGCCGACGAGTACCTGCTGCGTCACCTCGACGCCGGTACCGGCGACCGCGGCCCGGTGGACCTGGCCGACGCCGGCCAGATCACGGTGCTCGGCGACCGCTGGGGCGCGCTGACGACGGCCCTGGCCGCCTACCACCCCACCCAGATCACCGACTCCTCCCTGACCCGGTCGGCCACCGAGGGCAACCTGGACCGGGCCGGGATCGGCACCGCCAAGACCACGGTGACGCTGCTGACCACGCAGGACGCGCCTCCCGCGCGGATCGACGTACTCCTCGTCAGGGTTCCCAAGAGCCTGGCGCTGCTGGAGGACCAGCTGTACCGGGTGGCTCCGCACGTGCACGCGGGCACGGTGGTCGTGGGCGCCGGCATGGTCAAGGAGATCCACACCTCCACCCTGCGCCTCTTCGAGAAGATCCTCGGGCCGACGAAGACCTCCCTCGCGGAGAAGAAGGCCCGGCTGATCTTCTGCACGCCCGGGACTCCGGGCGCGACCCGGCCGACGACCCCCGGGCCGTGGCCGCTGACGTACACGGTGGACGCGGAGGGCGGCTCGGGCGCCGGGCTGACCGTCGTCAACCACGCGGGGATCTTCTGCGCGGACCGCCTCGACGTCGGCACGCGCTTCTTCCTCCAGAACATCCCGACGAACACGAACGGGGCCCGGGTCGTGGACCTGGGCTGCGGCAACGGCGTCGTCGGTACGGCGGTCGCGGTGGCCGACGAGGACGCCGAGGTCGTCTTCACGGACGAGTCGTACCAGGCCGTCGCCTCGGCGCGGGCCACGTACGAGGCCAATGTCCGGCCGGGCCGGCGTACGGCGGAGTTCCACGTCGGCGACGGGGTGGCCATGCTGGAGCCCGGTTCGGTGGACCTGGTGCTGAACAACCCGCCCTTCCACTCGCACCAGGCGACCTCGGACGCGACGGCGCTGCGCATGTTCGCGCAGTCGCGCAAGGTGCTGCGCACGGGCGGCGAGCTGTGGGTGGTCGCCAACCGTCACATGGGTTACCACACGCACCTGCGCCGCCTCTTCGGCAACAGTGAAGTGGTCGCGAGCGAACCGAAGTTCGTGGTGCTGCGCGCGGTGAAGCGGGAGAACCGTCCGCGCCCCATGTGACCTGCCGGTAATGCCTAGACTCGGCCGCGTGAGCAGCCAGGCGCAGGAGCAGGACGAGGGCCCCGGCGGGGCGCGGCGCTACCGCCGGGAGGACGTCGCGGCGGCGGCGGGGGTCAAGGTACGCAACCTGCGCTACTACCAGGAGCGCGGGCTGCTGCCGCCCCCGCGCCGCGAGGGCCGGATCGCGTGGTATTCGGACGACCACCTGACGCGGCTGCGGTTGATCAGCGATCTGCTGGGGCGCGGGTACACCGTCAACGGCATCGGTGAGCTGCTGGCCGCCTGGGAGCAGGGCGGCGGGCTGTCCCAGCTGCTGGGCCTGGAGCGGGAGATGACCCGGGACTGGGTGCGGGAGGAGCCGGTGACGATGACCCGGGCCGAGCTGCGCGAGCTGTTCGGCCCGGCGGCGACGGCCGAGGACACCCGGCGGGCGGCGGAGGCCGGTTACGTACGGGTGGAGGGGGACCTGGTCACGTATCCGAACCGGCGGCTGCTGGAGGCGACGGTGGCGCTGGTGCGGCAGGGGGTGCCGCTCGGGGAGATCCTGGACGCGGGGGACTTCCTGCAGATCCAGGCGGCCGCGCTCGCGGACCGGTTCGTCGGACTGTTCCGGCGGCATGTGATCGGCCCGGACGGGCTGGAGCGGCTTTCGGCCACCCGACTGGATCAGATCAGCGCGGCGGTGGCGGCGCTGCGGCCGGTGGCCGGTGAGGTCGTGGCCGCCGAGTTCGCGCGGGCGATGGCCCGGCGGGTGGAGGCGGAGGTCGCCGAACTGCTGCGTACGGAGCAGTAGGAGTCGGCCGAAAAGGTGCGCTCGCACAACCTTGCCAACCACCATTGGCACTCTTACATTCAACTCGTCGGTAACAAAGGTGCACAGCCGAGATGTTGGGACGATCTCATGGCAAACTCACCGAACTTATCCGAACCCCCCGGCGAGGAGGACAGAGGCGCGGGCCGCGTCCGCTGGCGCCGTTTCGCCGTACTGACCGTGCCCGCCGTGGCGGTGACCGCCGGGCTCGGGATCGCCCTGGCGCAGGGCGCGCTCGCCGCCTCCTTCGCCGTCTCGGGGCAGCAGTTCAAGGTGTCGGCGAAGAGCCTGGAGGGCGAGGGCTTCGCCCAGTACGGGAGCGTCGACGTCAACGCGCGCGAGGAACTGATCCCGGTGGCGGTCACCGCGATCAAGGAGGCCAAGCTGCACAGCCTCTGCCAGTCGGTGGTCACCTCGCTCCCGATCGTCGGCGACATCTCGCTCAATCTGACGGCCGGCCAGAAGGCCCCCGTCGAGGCGAGCAACCTCTTCGTGGACGCCACCCAGCTCGCCGGTGACGCGGTCTTCACGAACATCGAGATCGGGCGCGACGCCTCCACCCTCGACAAGGGGCCGGCGGAGGCGGTCGGCATGCAGGACCTCTTCGCCCAGCAGGCCGACAAGGTCACCATCAGCAACCTCCAGCAGACGGCGTGGGCGACGAACGCCGGCACCTTCAAGCTCTCCGGGCTGAGCATGAACATCAGCAAGGGCAAGAAGGAATGCTTCTGAGCCGCGGCCGCCGGTGGGCCCGCTGGCGGCGGTGGCGGCGGGCCAGGCCCTTCTGGGGCGGGCTCCTCGCCGCCGTGGCCGGGGCGTGGATCTGCGTCCTGCCGCTGGCCCCGCTGAAGATCATGCTCCAGCAGGGGGTGGCGGGCATCCCGTCCGTCCTGATGGGGATCGTCATGATCGTCCTCGGGCTCACCGCCTGGTTCTCCCCCCAGCAGCGCTCCCTCGCCGGGGTGCTCACCACGCTCGTCGCCACCGCCGCGCTGGTCCTGTCGAACCTCGGCGGGTTCCTGATCGGCACCCTGCTCGGCATCCTCGGCGGCGGGCTGATGTTCGCCTGGCAGCCCTACGCCGCCCCGCGCCCCGGGGGCTCCGCCGCCCCCGGGGAATCCCCCGGTACGGCGGCCGGCCCCTCCCCCGCCGCCGCCCCGGACGACGCCCCCACCCCGCACCACGATCCCCAAGGAGCACAGCCATGAGCCGTACGCGCACCGCGTTCGCCCTCGGGACGGCGGTCGCGGCCGCCCTGACGGTGGCCTCGGCCACCGCCACCGCCACGCCGTTACCCCTGGCCGGGTCGACGACCGTCACCCCGGCCGGGCACTCCTTCAAGGCCACCCTCAGCGGGAAGGCCACCCTCAAGGCCGGTTCGGTCACGGTGACCTGCTCGGTCTCCGTGTCCACCGGCACGGTGCCGGCCGCCCCCGGCAACCAGAACCCGGCCGGGCCCGTGTCCTCGCCCATCTCACCGCCGACCTACAGCTCCTGTACGTCGAGCATGCCGGGCGTCACCCCGACCGTCACCACCAGCGGCGCCTGGTCGGTGTCGATGCAGAACGGCTCGCCGATCACCGCCACCATGACGGTCCCGACCGGCGGGCTCGTCGTCCACACCACCGGTCTGGCCACCTGCACCGTCACCGCGGCCCCCGCCGGCGCGGCGAGCGTGCCGGGCACCTGGACCAACGGCGCCCCGCCCAGCCTGACCTTCACCAACGCCTCCGTCCCGGTCACGGTCACCGGCGGCTTCGGCTGCCCGACGAGCGCGACCGCGTCCGTCTTCAACGCCGTCTACAAGGTGTCCGACACCACCGACCCGGCGCAGCAGATCACCGTCGCGCCCTGAGCCCGTGACGGCCCCCGGCGCCGGATAATTGCGTTGCCCCGGGATCAGGGCCGGGCGAAGCTCGGGGGCATGTCACAGACCACCGAACAACAGGAGACCGCGGCCCGGACCGGGCGCGCGGGCGTGGAGGACCTCTTCCGCGGCGGCCGGCTCATCGCGGTCCCGCGCAAGGCGGCCCGGCGCGAACAGCTCCTGGCCCACCTCTGCACGACCCTCTTCGAGACCGGCCGGGACTACACGGAGCCCGAGGTGAACGACGCGCTGCGGACCGTCCACGAGGACTGTTCCGCGCTGCGCCGCTATCTGATCACCTCGGGCCACCTCACCCGGACCCGGGACGGCAGCAGCTACCGCCGTTCGACGACCACCCGGTAGTGGGTGGTCAGCCGCCCGTCGTCGCCCAGCACGTGGAAGGCGACCGCGGGCGGCTCGTCCATGTGCACGTGGTGCTCCGGACCATCCTGCCGCTCCCAGGGGAGCCGCAGCGTGGACACCACTCCGGGGGCCACGAGCAGCGGGCGGCCCGCGAAGGTGGTGACGGCCGCCGTGTGGGCGTGCCCGCACAGGAAGGCCCGCAGGTGCGGGTGGCGTTCGGCGAGCGCCGCGAGGCGTTCCTCGCCGAACTGCCGGATCCCGTCCACGTACGGGGTGTGCAGCGGGACCGGCGGGTGGTGGAAGGCGACCAGGACGGGAACCTCGTGCGGGGTGTCGTCGAGGATGCCGTCGAGCCAGTCCAGGGTGGAGTCCTCCAGCATGCCGTGGTGCTCGCCGGGCACGGAGGAGTCGCACACCGCCAGGACGAAGCCGTCGCCGCGCAGCACCTGGTCGACGGGCCCGCCGGACGGGTTGTCCTCCTCGCCCAGCAGGCCGCGCCGGAAGGCCCGGCGCTCGTCGTGGTTGCCGGGGCAGACGACCGTCGGGTGGCGGGAGTCGAGCGCCTTGCGGGCCTGTTCGTACTCGTGCGCCGCGCCGTTGTCGGCTATGTCCCCGCTGACCAGGACCGCGTCCAGGTCGTAGGGCAGAGCGTCCAGGTACTCCATGACGGCGCGGGTGCGCTCGAGGGCGCGGGGCCCGCCGTCCAGGTGGACGTCGCTGAGGTGGGCGATCACGATCACGGGCGGTGGCTCCTTCGTCGCGGGTACGGGCCCGCCCCGGGGAGGTCCGTGACGATCGGTCACGCTCCCGCCGGAGAGGGCCCGTTCACCTTATGCGACGGGGTCGGACGGCCTGCGGCGCGCCCGGGACCGCGCCAGCAGCGCCCAGCCGGCCGCCGTGAGCACCACCGCGCCGCCCGCTAGGCCCGCCACGGCCGCGCCGGTCGAGGCGAGGGCGCCGCCGGCGGCGGGGGTGGTTCCCGTACCGCCGCCCACGGTGCTGCCACCGCCGCCCACCGTGCCGGAGCCGGCCGCGGTGGCTCCGCCGCCCGTGGTGGTTGCTGAGCCGCCTGAGCCGCTGGTGCCACCCGTGGACCCCGTGCCGCCCGCGCTGCCGGTGGATCCCGCGGATCCCGTGCCGCCGGTGGATCCGTCGGTGCCGCCGCCCGTCGTGGTGCCCGGGTCGGGGGCGGGTGCGGTGACGGTCAGGGTGACCGGTGCGGTGCGGCTGGTGCCGCCCGCGTTGCGGAACTCCGCCCGGTAGCGGCGGCCGTCGTGCGCGGCCTCGGCCGTGAAGGCGTACGTCGTCGCGGTCGCGCCCTCCACCGCCGTCCAGGTCCGGCCGCCGTCCGCGCTGCTCTGCCAGGACACGGCGGGCGCCGGGGTCCCCTCGGCCCGCGCGGTCAGCGTGACCCGTTCGCCCACCACGGCGGTCCGGCCGGTCGGGCCCTGCGTCACCGTAGGGGAGACGGAGCGCTCCAGCCGGGTGATCCGTCCTTCCGCCGGGCTGGAGACGAACACCGCCGCGCCGCCCGGTGCGACGGCCAGCGCGGCGGCTCCCGCCTGGCCGTGGTTGCCGGGCAGGCGGACCGGTTTCGCGGCTTCCCGGAGGTCCCCGGTGCGGTGGACGGTGAGCGTCCCGTCGTTGTCGTTGCCGGGCTGGGAGGGGTCTCCCCCGTCCTGCCAGACGACGAACGCCTCGTGCGTGACGGGGTCGAACCGCGCCGCCCGGGGCATGTCGGTGCCCCGGACCGTACCCAGCCGCCTGCCCGCGGCGTCGTGGACCACGACGGAGGTGTCGAGGCCGACCCAGACGGCGCCGGTCCGCGGATCCACCTCGGTGAAGCCGCCGAAGCCGTCCCCGGCCGGGAGTTCGACGCTCGCCGTGACCCGGAAGGTCCCGGTGTCGACCCGGTGGAGGCGGCGGGCCGCGATGTCGGTGAACCAGACCGCCCCGCGCGCCGCGTCGACCGCGAACTCCTCGCCGCCCTCCAGGGTGAGGGTGCGTTTCACCGCGGCCGTCGCGATGTCCACCTCCGACAGGACGGGGCCCTGCGCGACCAGCACCGTCCCGGGGGTGACCCCGGGCGCGGCGTCCGTCACGGTCCGGCCGGACAGCCACGCGCCCGCCGCCGCGGCGTCCCCGTCCTTGGCGGTGCCGATGCCGCGCAGCGGGTAGCCGAACACCACCCCGTCGCCGGGGAGCGGGGCGATGATCCGGCGTACCGCCCGCCGGCCGAGGGCGCTGTTCGCCCCGGGGGCCTGGCTGACGGTGCTGCGCAGCGTGCCGTCCGCCGGGTTCAGGACGTGCAGTCCGCTCTCGTCGGTGGCGGCGGTGTCGGGCAGGTCCTCCGAACCGACGTACAGCTTCCCGGAGTCGGGGTGCAGCGCGAGGTCGCGCGGTCGGCCCGCCGTGGTGAAGTCCGCCACGGGCCGGTACGCGACCGTGCCCTGCGGTACGTCCACCCCCTCGCCCCCGGGACCGGTGGGCTCCTGTCCCCGGAAGGCGACCGGTACGCGGACGTCCTGGGAGCGGTCGCCGGCGTCCCGGTGGTCGACGCGGGTGACGACGGAGCAGGCGACCTGGGTGCAGTCCAGGCCGTCGGCGCGGGCCGTGAGCGTCAGTTCCACGTCGAAGCCGCCGCCTTCGCCGTAGGCGGTGGCCAGTTCGCCCGCGTGCGCGTCGCCCGGGGGCACGATCCACTGCGAGGCCTTGGAGCCCGTACCGGCGCCGCCGGCGCACGGTGCGGGGATCCGGTTGTCGCCGTTGTCCTTGCAGAAGGCGACGTAGATGCCCTTCGCCCGGTCGAACCCGGCCCCGGTGACGCGGACGGTCTGGCCGGCCGGGTCCAGTCCGGAGGCGGTGGAGACGGTCAGCTTCTGCCCGTCCGGACCCTGTACGGTCCGGCCCGGCCCGGTGGCGGAGGCCGCCGGGCCCGCGGCGGCGGCCGAGGCGAGGAGGAGGGCCAGCGCGGAGGCGGCGGAGGCGGCCCGGCCGGGGGTGAGGGGGTGGCGGGGTGTCATCACTGGTTGAAGGTCACCGGGACGTGGACGTCGTACTTGCGGTTGGCGGAGTTGAAGTGGTCGGCGCGGGTGACGACGGCGCACTCGACGGTCTCGCCGCAGATCTGGCCGCCGCCGAGGTCCGCCTTGACGTGGATGGTGACGCTGAAGGTGCCGCCGGCGCCGAAGCGGGAGGTGTTGGGCAGGGTCCCGCCGAAGGTGTTGTTGATCCAGTGCGAGGCGCCGGTGGTGCCCGCCTGGTCCGAACCGCCGAGGCACGGGGTGGGCTTGTCGGCGCCCTGCGGGCCGTTCACCGCGCAGAGGCCGACGTATATGCCCTTCGCGGTGTTGAAACCGCTGCCGGTGACCGTGACGTTCTCCCCGGCTGCGGCCGCGGTACCGGGCGCGGTGACGCTCAGCTGGTAGGTCGCGCCGTCCGTCACCGTGCGGGTGGCGGTGGCCGCGGAGGCCGAGCCTGCCATGCCGAGGGCCAGGGCCACGGCCGCGGTGGCCGCGAAGGCCGCGCGGGCGGTGAGCCGTACGGCGGCGCGGGGCAGGAGGGCAGCACGCATGGAGGACGCCTTTCCGAGAAGGGGGTTGGCCGAAGTGATCGACTTAGGTAAGGCTAACCTAATGACGATCGCCCCGGCACCCTCCGCTTCCGGTCTGGCCGGTTCCCGCCCTCCTGTCCTGTTCCGCCCCTCTTCTCGTCATCCCCGGTAGGCCTCCAGCAGCCGGAGCCAGACCTCGCTGATCGTCGGGAAGGCCGGAACCGCGTGCCACAGCCGGTCGATCGGCACCTCGCCGGCCACCGCGATCGTGGCCGCGTGCAGCAGCTCCGCCGCGCCCGGGCCGACGAAGGTGGCCCCCAGCAGCACCTCCCGGTCCAGATCGACCACCATCCGGGCACGCCCCCGGTACCCGTCCGCGTACAAGCCCGCGCCCGAGACCTTCCCGAGGTCGTGGTCGACGGCGCGCACCCGGCGGCCGGAGCGCTCCGCCTCCGCCAGGGTCAGGCCTACAGCGGCGGCCTCCGGGTCGGTGAACACGGCCTGCGGCAGGGCCGCGGTGTCGGCGGTCGCCGCGTGCGCGCCCCAGCGGGCCGTGTCCGGGGAGTCGCCCTTCGCGCGGGCCGCGATGGCCGCGCCGGCGATACGGGCCTGGTACTTGCCCTGGTGGGTCAGCAGCGCGCGGTGGTTGACGTCCCCGACGGCGTACAGCCAGTCGTAGCCGGTCACCCGGCAGCTCTCGTCCACGCCGATCCAGTCGCCGGGGGTCAGGCCCACCGTGTCCAGCCCGATGTCCTCGGTCCGCGGGGCCCGGCCCGTCGCCATCAGCAGCTCGTCGCCCTCCAGGGCCTCGCCGCCCTCCAGCACCACCGTCACCGGCCCGGTCGGCCCGTCCCGTACGACGGCCTCGACCGCCACACCGGTACGGACGACCGCGCCCGCCTCGCACAGCGACGCGGCGACCAGCTCCCCCGCGAAGGGCTCCATGCGCGGCAGCAGCCCGGAGCCCCGTACGAGGACGGTGACCTGCGAGCCCAGCGCCTGCCAGGCGGTGGCCATCTCGGCGGCCACGACCGAACCGCCGACGACCAGCAGCCGGCCGGGCGCCTGCCGGGCCGAAGTGGCCTCGCGGCTGGTCCAGGGCCGGGCACCGGCGATCCCCGGCAGGTCCGGGACCACCGCCCGGGTGCCGGTGGCGACGACCACGGCATGCCGGGCGGAGAGCACGTGGTGCTCGCCCTCCGGGCTGGTCACGGCGACCTTGCGGATCCCGTAGAGGCGCCCGTGGCCCCGGTAGACGTGCGCGTCGATGGAATCGAGCCAGTCGATCTGGCCCTCGTCCTTCCAGTCGCCCGTCCAGTAGTCGCGGTGCGCGAACACCGCCTCCGCGTCGAGCGGTCCCGCGACGGAACCCGCCAGCCCGGGCACCCGGCGCGCGTCGGCCCGGGCGAGCGCCGGGCGCAGCAGCGCCTTGCTGGGGATGCAGGCCCAGTACGAGCACTCCCCGCCGACGAGCTCGCTCTCCACCAGGGCCGTGCTGAGCCCGGCGGCGCGGGTCCGGTCGACGATGTTCTCGCCGGCCGGGCCCCCGCCGAGCACCACGACGTCGTACTCCACCGCTTCAGTCATGCGGTCCAGTGTCACCGCAGGCCCGGGGCGGTGTCCCGCAATCTCAGGCCTCCGGCGTGCCGGTGGACCCCTCCGCCGCTTCCGCCGTGCCGGACTGCTGTCCGGCGGACTTCTGGTCGGCGGCGATCTTCGCCCGGATCTCGTCCATGTCGAGGGCGCGGGCCCGACCGATGAGGTCGGTCAGCGCGGCCTCCGGCAGGGCTCCGGGCTGCGCGAAAACGGCCACCTGATCCCGGACGATCATGAGCGTCGGGATCGAGGTGATCTGGAAGGCCGCGGCCAGCTCCTGCTGGGCCTCGGTGTCCACCTTGGCGAAGACCAGGTCGGGGTTGGCCTCGGCGGCCTTCTCGTAGACGGGGGCGAACTGCAGGCAGGGCCGGCACCAGCCCGCCCAGAAGTCGATCAGCACGAACGGGTTCTCGCTGACCGTCCGGTCGAAGTTCTCCTTGGTGAGCTCGACTGTAGCCACGGTGTCCAGACCTCCTGATTGCTGCTTGTCCTGCTTGAACGACCGGGCGGCCCGGCGAATTCCTCCCGGCCCGGACGGGGTCCGGGGCGGAACGGCGGGGCGGGACGGCGGGGTCAGAAGGGGTGGCCGGGGGCGGTGGTGCGGAGCGTGGTCCAGCGCAGCTCGGTGAAGGCGTCGAGGTTCGCCTCACCGCCGAAGCGGGCACCCGTTCCGGAGACGCCGACCCCGCCGAACGGGGCCACCGCCTCGTCGTTCACCGTCTGGTCGTTGACGTGCGCGATGCCGGTCGGGATGCGCCCGGCCAGCTCCAGGCCGTGCGCCGCGTCGCGGGTGACGATGCCCAGCGACAGCCCGTACGGGCCCGCCGAGGCCAGCTCCACCGCCTCGTCCTCCGTGGTGAAGGAGCGTACGGGGGCCACCGGGCCGAAGACCTCCTCCGCGTAGGCGGGGGTGTCGTCGGCCACGCCCGCGAGCACGGTCGGCCGGTAGAAGAGGCCCTGGTGGGTGCCGCCGGCGACGAGCTTCGCGCCCTGCTCGACACTGGCCTCCACCAGCCCGTGGACCCGCTCCAGCTGGCCGCGGTCGAGCAGCGGGCCCAGGTGCACCCGCTCGCGGTGGGGGTCCCCGACGGCGAGGGCCTCGGCGCGCGCCGCGAGCCGCTCCACGTACTCGTCGTAGAGGGAGGCGTGCACGAGGTGGCGTCCGGCGGTCATGCAGATCTGGCCCTGGTGGAAGAAGGAGCCCCAGGAGGCCTGGGCGACGGCGGCCTCGACATCGGCGTCGGCGAGGACGACGAGGGCGGAGTTCCCGCCCAGCTCCAGGTGGGCGCGCTTGAGGTGACGGCCCGCCAGCTCGCCGACGGTCCGGCCGGCGGCGGTGGAGCCGGTGAAGGACACCACCCGCACGCGCGGGTCGGTGACCACGGCCGCCCCGGTCCCCGCCCCGCCGGGCAGGACGTGCAGCAGCCCGGCCGGCAGCCCGGCGGCGGCGAACACGGCGGCCAGCGCGAGGCCCCCGCAGACGGCCGTGCGGTGGTCCGGCTTGAGCAGTACGGCGTTGCCGAGGGCGAGCGCGGGCGCGACGGAGCGGATGGACAGGATCAGCGGGGCGTTGAAGGGCGCGACGACCCCGACCACGCCGGCCGGGACACGGCGGGTGAAGGACAGCCGGGGCGCCTCGCTCGCCAGCACCTGCCCGGCCGGACGGGAGGCCAGGGCCGCGGCCTCGTAGCACTCCTGGGCGGCGACGTGCAGCTCGAAGTCGGCCTTGCCGGGGATGGAACCCGACTCCCGGACCAGCCACTCGCGCAGCTCATCGGCATGGGCGGAGAACAGGTCGCCGGCGCGGCGCAGCACGGCCGCCCGCTCCAGGTGGGTGGCGTGCGCCCAGTCGCGCTGCGCCGCCTGGGCCCGTACCGCGGCCTCCGCGACGTCGGCGGGCGAGGCGAGGTCGAGGGTGGCGAGGGTACGGCCGGTGGCGGGTTCGACGACCGGGGCCGTGCCGCCGGTGAGGGTGGGTCCGTCCTGCCAGAGCGTCGGGTCGAGGAGCGGCATGGCGCGGGGCCTCCGGATGGGGATCGGCGGGGCGGGGGGCGGCAGCACGCGCCATCGTGCCATGCCGTCGGCACCACTTCTGTTCAGTTATTGGGCAGTTGACGGGGTGGGGTGACCTGAAATGATCGACTGGGCCTGGGTGTGGTGGAGTTCGGTGGTGGACCGTCGGGGCCGGCCGCGAGTACTCAGCGCTCCAGGACCAGGGCGATGCCCTGGCCCACGCCGATGCACAGCGCCGCCATGCCGGTGCCGGAGCCCGCCGCCGCCAGCTGGTGGGCCACCGAGCCGGCCAGCCGGGCGCCCGAGGCGCCGAGGGGGTGGCCGATGGCGATGGCGCCGCCGCGCGGGTTGACCACCGCCGGGTCCAGCTCGGGCCAGGCTGCGAGACAGCCCAACGCCTGGGCGGCGAAGGCCTCGTTGAGCTCGAAGGCCGCCAGGTCGGACAGGCTCCGGCCGGCCTTGGTCAGGGCCCGCTGCACGGCGTCGACCGGGCCGAGGCCGAAGAGCTGCGGCTCGATGCCGGTGACGGCGGAGGCGCTGATGCGGGCCAGCGGCTCGCGGCCGGTCTCCGCGAGGCCCGCCTCGTCGGTGAGCAGCAGGGCGGCGGCCCCGTCGTTGAGCGGGGAGGCGTTGGCGGCCGTGACCGTGCCCGTGCCGTCGGTGCGGAAGGCGGGCTTGAGGCGGGCCAGGGACTCGGGGGTGGAGCCCTCCCGGATGCACTCGTCCCGTACCAGGTCCACACCGGCGTACGGGACGACCTCGTCGTCGTACAGGCCCGAGGCCCATGCGGCGGCGGCCTTGCGGTGGCTCTCCAGGGCGAAGGCGTCCTGGGCCTCGCGGGTGATGCCGTGCTTGTCGGCGACGAGCTCGGCTCCCTCGCCGAGCGAGCCGGTCCACTCGGCGGGCATGCGGGGGTTGGTCATCCGCCAGCCGAGGGTGGTGGACCACATCTGCTGGTGCGCGGCGGGGAAGGCACGCTCGGGCTTCTGCATCACCCAGGGGGCGCGGGTCATCGACTCGACGCCGCCGGCGATGGCGACGGAGGCGTCACCGAGGGCGATGGCGCGGGCCGCCTGGATGACCGCTTCGAGGCCGGATCCGCAGAGGCGGTTGACGGTCACACCGGGGACGCTGACGGGGAGTCCGGCCAGCAGCACCGCCATGCGGGCCACGTCGCGGTTGTCCTCGCCCGCGCCGTTGGCGTCACCGAAGACGACATCGTCGATCCGGGCCGGATCGAGGGCGGGCGTACGGTCCACCAGGGCGCGCACCACGTGGGCGGCGAGGTCGTCCGGCCGGACCCCCGCGAAGGCCCCGCCGAACTTGCCGATCGGGGTGCGGACGGCGTCGACGACGTACACGTCGCGGACGGTGCGGATGCTCATGGCGGCTCTCCTGGGCGGATCCGTACGGGCGGCGCCGCGCCGGTGCCGGTGTGGGCACGGCGACACGCCGCCGGACGCGTCCGGTGGGGCGCGCGCCCGCAGTCTCCGCCTCGGCGTCACCCTCTGTCAACGGGGGCCTGGGCCCTGGCCGGGCGGGGGTCGGGGGTGGCCGGGGTCGGGGACGGGGTGGGGTGCCGTCCGGGATAGGCATGATTTATGGCGCCCGATCCGAAGCTCCGTCGGTGTGGCGGTACCGCGCGCCAACAAATCACGTTTTACATCCCGGACGACACCCCACCCCGTCCCCGACCCCTCACGTCTCCGACCCGGTCCAGGTCCCTTTCCCGGCTACGCCGGCAAAATCCAGCCCCGCCGGCGTTTGAGGCGCGGGGGTCCGGGGGCTGGCCCCCGGCAACGTACCCGCACGCGAACGGCTACGCCGCCTCATCCAGCCCCTCCGGCGTTTGAGGAGCGGGGGTCCGGGGGCTGGTCCCCGGGAACGGAGCCGCGGACGAAGGGCTACGCCGCCCCATCCAGCCTCGCCGGCGTTTGAGGCGCGGGGTCTGGGGCGGAGCCACAGGGAACGGTGGAAGGGCGGGTCGGGGACTGCCCCGCAGGGAGGCTCAGGTCGACTCCCGGGGGACGGCCGTCGCCGTCAGGAGGTCGTGGCGGTGGGTGACCTCCGAGGGTTCCCGCACGGCCCGGTCCACCAGCGCAGCCAGACGGTCCCCGCTCGGCATCTCGATCCGCACCGTGCTCAGCCGCGGCCGCAGCAGCCGGCCGATGAGGAGGTCGTCGGCGCCGATGACGGCCACGTCCTCCGGGATCCGCAGCCCGGCATCCTGGAGGGCCCGCATCAGCAGCATCGCGTACTCGTCGTTGTAGGCGAAGACCGCGTCCAGGCCCAGCGAGGGCCACCGCGCGGCCAGGGCAGTGGCCGACTCCTCCGTGTAGGCCATGGGCAGGGCCTCGACCTCGGCTCCTGCTGCGGAGCGGGCTCCCTCCAGGCGGGGGGCCGAGAACAGGTCCAGGCCCTCTTCCCGGGGTACGACGACGCCGATCCGGCGCCGGCCCCGGGCGACGAGGTGCGCGGCGGCCCGGGCGCCGACCTCCGTCTGGTCCATCACCAGCGCGTGCGCGCCCGGTACGCCGACCGGCCCCAGCGTTATCACCGCCCGCGCGCCGGCCCGCTTGAGGGTGGCGACGTTGTGCGGGGACAGGGTGATCTCCCCCAGCGAGATCACCGCGACGGGCCGCAGCTCCGCCCAGGCGCGGGCGGCCTCGTCCCCGCTGAGGCCGAGGCTGCCGTACTGGACGACCGTGTAGTCGAGGCGGCGCAGGGCCCACTGGAGTTCGTTGAGGAAGTTGCTGTAGAGCGGGCCGACCGGGACGTGGGAGGTGGGCAGGAGCACGATCCGGGTGTGCCCGGCGCGCAGGCTGCGGGCGGCGGCGTGCGGGACGTAGCCCAGTTCCTCGGCGGCCTCGCGCACCTTGCGGCGCGTGGGTTCGCTGATGCGTACGGCCTCGGCGTTGTTCAGGACGTACGAGACCGTCGCGCGCGAGACGCCCGCCAGGCGGGCCACGTCGGCGCTGGTCGGGACGGGTGCGGACGCCGGAGGGGTGGGCGGGGTCGGCGATTTCGATGAGTGAGACATTGCCGTGGCATCTTTCCAGACCGGGTGCGACCGGGGGCTAGCGGATGGCCGGAAACGAATGCTACACAGTGGTTACACGATTCATTGACACGTGTCACCCCCCTCGCCGCCAGGTGGCTCCCGCGTGTCCCGCGTGCCCGCCACCCACCCGAAATCGCTGCCCAGGAGGGCACCGTGGCCCTTTCCTCCCCCGGCACCGGCAAAGCCGCCGCCGCCCCCGGCACGACCACCTCCCCCGCTCCCGCCCGTGGTCTGCTCCCCCTGCTGCTCGTCGGCAACAGCGCCATGTACGCCCTCTACGTCGGGGTCGCCGGAATCCTGCTCGCGCTCCAGGTCGAGCAGGTGGACCCGGCGCACAAGGTCGCCAACTTCGGCCTGATCGCGGGGGTCTCCGCGATCTTCGCGACGGTCTTCAACCCGGTCGCCGGCGCCCTGTCCGACCGCAGCGGACGGCGCAATCCGTGGATCCTCGGCGGCGGGCTCGCCGCGGTGCCGGCGATGCTCCTGCTCGGCCTCGCCGACACGATCCTGCTGATCACCATCGCCTGGTGTCTGGGCCAGGCCGTCATGAACGTCTACCAGGCCGCCCTGACCTCCGTGGTCCCCGACCGGGTGCCGGTGACCGCCCGCGGCAGGGCCTCGGCCGCCGTCGGCCTCGGCCTGCCGTTCGGCTCGATCCTCGGCGCGCTGACCGGCGCCGCCTTCTCGGAGGACTTCCGCACCGGCTACCTCGTCTTCGGCGCGATCACGGCCGGCGCCGCGGTGCTGTTCACCGCCTGCACCCGCGAGCCGCGCCTGCCGGCCCGCCAGCCGCTGCCCTTCAAGGTCCAACTGGCGGCCTTCGGCGGCGCCTTGAGGGACCACGACTTCCGCTGGGCCTTCATCGGGCGGGCCCTGCTCGTCCTCGGGTACTTCGCGGTGAGCGGCTACCAGCTGTACATCCTCCAGGACCACACCGAGCTGCCGGACGGGATGAAGCCGGAGTCGGCGGTCGCGGTGCTGATGCCGCTGACGAGCGTGGCGATGGTCGTCTCCACCGTCCTGGGCGGCTACCTCTCCGACCGGTTCGACCGGCGCAAGCTGTTCGTCGGCGCCTCCGCGCTACTGTCGGCGATCGCGCTCGTCATCCCCGCCGTCTCGGCGAGCTGGACGGCGATGCTGGCCTTCTCCGTGGTCAACGGGCTCGCCTTCGGCTGCTACATGGCCGTCGACACCGCGCTCGTCACGATGGTCCTGCCCGCCGCCGAGGACGCCGCCCGCGACATGGGCGTACTGAACATCGCGAACGCCGGACCGCAGATCGTGGCGCCCTTCATCGCCTCGGTCGTGGTGTCCGTGAGCGGCGGCTACACCGCACTGTTCGTGGTCGCCGCCGCGCTGGCCGTGGCGGGCGCGCTGGCGGTGCGCCCGATCCGTGGGGTCCGCTGACCCTGCTGCGTCTACCGTTTTGACCTCTTAACAGAAAGGCATCACCGTGCAGTTGAACACGCAGACCTGGGGCGAGGGCGACCGCCTCGCCCTCCTGGTCCACGGCATCATGGCCGACCACCGCACCTGGCGCCGGGTCGGACCGGCCCTGGCCGACCGCGGCTACCGGGTGCTCGCCGTGGACCTGCGCGGCCACGGCGCCAGCGGGCGCGGCGAGTACAGCCCGGCGCTGTACGCCGACGACCTGGTCGAGACGCTGCCGGCCGGTGCCGAGCTGGCCGTCGGGCACTCGCTCGGCGGGTTGACCCTGTCGCTCGCGGTGGACCGGCTGAAGCCCGCGCGGGCCGTCTTCTCCGACCCGGCCTGGCACCTGGCCAGTTCCGTGGAGGGCTTCGGGCCCGAGATGTTCGCCCAGTTCAAGAGCGCGGGCAAGGAGCAGGTGCGGGCGATGAACCCGCGCTGGGAGGAGGTGGACGTGGACATCGAGCTGGCGACGCTGGCCCTCTGGGACGAGGCCACCGCACTGGGCCTCGCCCCGCTCTTCGGCCAGGACCTGCTGCCCGCCGCGCCCGTGGTGCCGTCGCTGGTGCAGCTCGCCGACCCCAGCCTCCTGATCTCCCCGGAGCGGGCGGCGCTGCTGCGGGAGCGCGGCTTCGAGGTGCGTTCGGTCGCCGGGGCCGGACACACCATCCACCGGGACGACTTCGACGGGTTCATGGCCTCCCTGGAGGGCTGGATCTGACCCGGAGCAGCGGGACGGCGCCGGATCTAGTCACCCGCGACCCTTCCCCCTTACCGTCGGAGCTACCGATGGGTAAGGGGGAGGTCCGGTGTCCGGTTCTTCGAATGCGCTGGGTTCGTCGGGGGCGTTGGCGCCGTCCGCCGCGCGGGAGTTGTCCGGGTTGCGGGAGATGGCCGCCGCCCTCGCCGAAGGACGGGTCGGGGCGCGAGAGTTGACGGAACGTTCCCTGGAGCGGATCGCGGCCTCGCAGCCCTCGCTCAACGCCTTCCGGATCGTCCGCGCCGAGGCCGCGCTGGCCGAGGCGGACGCGGCGGACCGGCGGCTCGCTTCCGGTGAGCGGCTGCCGCTGCTGGGCGTACCGCTCGCCGTCAAGGACGACATGGACGTGGCCGGGGAGCCGACCGCCTTCGGCTGCGCGGGCGCCTTCCCGCCGAAGGCCGCCGACGGCGAGGCCGTACGCCGGCTGCGTGCGGCGGGCGCGGTGATCGTGGGCAAGACCCAGACCCCGGAACTGGGCCAGTGGCCCGTCACCGAGGGGCATGCCTTCGGCGAGACCCGCAACCCCTGGAACCCGGCCCACACGCCCGGCGGTTCCTCCGGCGGCTCGGCGGCCGCCGTCGCCGCGGGACTGGTGCCGGCGGCGCTCGGCTCGGACGGGGCGGGCTCGGTGCGGATCCCCGCGGCCTGGACCCATCTGGTCGGGGTCAAGCCCCAGCGCGGCCGCATCTCCACCTGGCCGGAGCCCGAGGCCTTCCACGGCCTGACGGTCAACGGCGTCCTGGCCCGTACGGTCGCCGACGCGGCCCTCCTGCTGGACGCGGCGAGCGGCCCGGACCCGGGTGACGTGCACCGTCCGGCCCGGATCTCGGCGGTCGAGGCCGTACGGCGCGACCCGGGCCGGCTGCGGATCGCGCTCTCGTACCGGACGGCCTTCACCGGCACCCCCAAGTCGCTTGACCCCGTGGTCCGTTCGGCGGTGGAGGAGCTGGCCGGGCGGCTGGAGGGGCTGGGCCACGAGGTGGTCCCGGAGGACCCGCGCTACGGGGCCATCGGCCTGACCTTCGCACCCCGTGCGACCGCGGGCGTACGGGAGTTGGCCGGGCGGGTCCCGGACCCGTCGCTGCTCGACCCCCGGACGCACGAGACGGTGCGCGCGGGCCGGCTGCTGGGCGGGGCGGCGCTGCGGGTCTCCCGCCGGGCCGAGGCGGCGTTGCGGCGCCGGGTCGGGGAGATCTTCGACCGCTTCGACGTGGTGCTGACGCCGACGACGGCCACCCCGCCGCTGCGGATCGGTGCCCTGTCGGGCCTGGGGGCGATGGCCACGGACCGGGCGATGATAGCGGCCTGCCCGTACGCCTGGACGTGGAACGTCCTCGGCTGGCCGGGCGTCAACGTCCCCGCGGGCTTCACTCCCGAGGGTCTGCCGCTGGGCGCCCAACTGCTGGGCCCCGCCCACTCGGAACCCCGGCTGCTGTCCCTGGCCGCACAGCTGGAGTCGGCGCAGGACTGGGCGGCGCACTGGCCGCCGGGGGCGCCGGGCGCCGGCGGCGGCTCGGTGTGAGGTGCGCGGCCCTCCTTCCTCCGGCCGGCCGGGGCCGGTGATCCGGCGCGGGGTGCCCGTCAGCCACTACCCTCGCCCGAATGACGGCACTTTCGCATCACGGCAACAGTCACGTCGAGCAGCCCGGCCGGGACGGTGGTACCGCCACCACCGAGGCCGATCCGCACGCCATCGGGCCGGTGCGCACCGAGTACGCGCCCGACAAGGACGGGGATCCCGACCCCGGCGAGATCGTCTGGACCTGGGTCCCCTTTGAAGAGAACGACGGCCGGGGCAAGGACCGGCCGGTGCTGGTGGTCGCGCGGGAGGCGGGCGGGAGCATGCTGCTCGCCGTCCAGTTGTCCAGCAAGCGGCACGACGCCGACCGGGAGTGGGTGGCGATCGGGTCCGGCCCGTGGGACGCGGCGGGCCGGGAGTCCTGGGTGGACCTGGACCGGGTGCTGCGGGTCCACGAGTCGGGCATGCGGCGCGAGGCGTGCGCGCTCGACCGCGGCCGCTTCCAGCTGGTCGTCGACCGCCTCCGGGAGCGCTACGGCTGGCAGTAGCCCGCCCGGGCTAGGGCCTGTCGTCAAACTCGCGTCGTCGCCCGGAGGGCGGCGGGAGTCTGACGACAGGCCTTAGGGCCCGGCGCGCCGCTGGAGCGGGCGTGGCGGGCGACGAGGGTCATCCTGGTCACGCGTTCCTCGCGGGGCGGGCGGCCGGACTCGAGCATGGTGCGCAGCAGCCGGGCGCTGTGCGCGGGGGCGGGCCTCAGGAACCAGGCGGCGGAGGCCGCCAGCACGCCGGGGGGTGAGTGTCAGCCGGGTCCGCCGCTCGTGCGGGACCGGCCAGCCGTCGAGCCGGGCGATGCACCCCGGACGAGTTCGCGGCCGGCCGCACTGCGGTAGATCGAATCCACGGGGCGAGTACCGCCCGGCCGGGCCCGCAGGGCGGTACGCGGGCCCCCCGGCGACACCGGGCCGCGTGGGTCCGTAGCGGCCGGCTACGCCGGGAAGGCGCGTTCGAAGGCTTCGCGGGGGCCCGGGTCGCGGTCGAGGACGGCGAAGACCACGCGGTCGAAGACGCCCGCGAAGCGGCCCGTGAGGTGGGTCCGGAAGGCTTCGGCGACCTGGGCCGGGTCGTTCCGGAAGACCCCGCACCCCCAGGCCCCCAGGACCAGCCCCCGGTATCCGTGCAGCGCGGCCACCTCCAGGACCCGTTCGGCCCGCCGGGTCAGGGCGGCGGGGATTTCGTGGGCGCGTTCGGGCTCCTGGCGGCGGACGGTCCCGGCGTTCGGGGCCGGGGAGGTGAGGAATCCGGCCCGGAAGGGGGTCTCGAGGAGGTCGCCCCGGTCGTCGCGGAAGACGGGCACCCCGGGCGAGTGAATCACCCGGTCGGTGTAGAAGGTGCTCCGGCCCGCGCGGTGGACCTCGTAGTACTCGGGGGCCTCCAGGAGGGTTTCGTAGAGGGCGGAGGCGCGGCACAGCGCTTCCTCCTGGGCCTTGGCCCCGCGGACGTAGCCGCCCCCGGGATTGCGGGCCGAGGCGAAGTTCAGGACGGCGGTCCGGGCACCCGGCGCCGACTCTCCGACGAGGCGACGGGCCGCGACCGTGCTGCTCTCCCCCGTGACCTCGACGGCCGTCGGACCGCCCCCACCGAGCGGCTGCTCGTCTGGAATGACCCGGTTCGGCCCATATATTCTGGTTCCGGCCTTGGCTTCCGCCAGGTCGGCGGCGAGCGGGATCCGCCGTCCCGAACGCGTCCGGTACTCCCCGGCCGCCAGGATCAGCGCGTTGTCCCGCGCGATTTCACGCAATCTGCTGCTCACACGGCAATCCTCCGGCGCAGCCGCCGGGGGCGGCAAAGGAATTTGTGCGCCGAGGACGGGTAGGCACGGGTGACATCACGGCCGACAACAGGAGACGAGGACCCGGTCATGCCCGAGGACTCACCCGCTCCACTCACCGACAACCGCGAACGGACCCCGCTGAGCGAAGCGGCCGCCGAGGACCTGGTCCACGGCATCTGTTTCAAGACCGGCCCGCCCCGGCTGGTCGGCGCCGAGCTGGAGTGGCTGGTGCTGGACGCCGAGCGGCCCTGGCTGCCGCTGCCGCCCGAGCGGCTGTCCGCCGCCCACGAGGCGGCCCGCGCCCTGTCGCTGCACTCCCGCCTCACCGTCGAACCGGGGGGCCAGCTGGAGCTCAGCTCCGCCCCCGCCGCCTCCCTGACCGGGTGCGTGGACGGCCTCCAGGCCGATCTCACCGCCGTCAGGGGCGCCCTGCTCGGCCAGGGCCTCGTCCTGCGGGGCCTGGGCCTGGATCCGCGCCGGCCCTTGCGCCGGCTGCTGGACAGTCCCCGCTACGGGGCGATGGAGACCTACTTCGACCGCACCGGCCCGGCCGGCCGCGCCATGATGCGTTCCTCCGCCTCCGTGCAGGTCTGCGTGGACGCGGGCCAGGAGGAGCCGGGCCCGCTCGGCCACGGCCGCCGCTGGCGGATGGCGCACCTGCTGGGCGCGGTACTGGTGGCCGTCTTCGCCAATTCCCCCGCGCACGAGGGCCCGTACCGGGGCTGGCGGTGTGCGCGGCAGGGCATCTGGGACGACATCGACGCCCGGCGGGCGCTGGCACCGCCGCTGGAGGCCGAACCCCGCGCGGCGTGGACCCGGCACGCGCTGGACACCGAAGTGATGTGCGTACGGTCCGACGGCGACGGGCCCTGGGCGGTGCCGCGCGGGCTCACCTTCCGCGACTGGCTGCGCACCGGCGCCGCGGTCGTCGGCCGCGCCCCGACCGCCGCCGACCTGGACTACCACCTCACCACCCTCTTCCCGCCGGTCCGACCGCGCGGCCACCTGGAACTGCGCATGATCGACGCGCAGCCGGGCGAGGACGGCTGGATGGTCCCGGCGGCCGTGGTGCACGCGCTGTTCGACGACCCGGAGGCCGCCGAGACCGCCTACCGGGCGGTGAAGGCCCTCGCGGACGCCCACGGCGCCCGGCCCGCCCCCCGCAACCCGCTGTGGAGGTCCGCCGCGCGCGCCGGGCTGGCCGATCCGGACCTGCGCGGCGCCGCCCTCGCGTGTTTCGCGGCGGCCGCCGAGGCGCTGCCCCGGCTCGGGGCGAGCCCGCCCGTCCTGGACGCGGTCGGCGACTTCGCCGAGCGCTACGTACGGCGCGGCCGATGTCCGGCCGACGACACCGCGGAACACGAGCTCGGACGGCAGTCCGTCGGGAAGGGGCAGCACGCGTGACCACCGAGACCCACCCCCAGACCCACCCCGGGACCGACCCCGAGCGGCTGCGCGAGCGGGCCGTCGCCGCGCTGACGGCCGCCCGCGCCCGCACCGCCGCGCTGACCGATCCCGTGAGCGACCGGGACCTCACCGCGCAGCACTCGCCCCTGATGTCCCCGCTCGTCTGGGACCTGGCGCACATCGGGAACATGGAGGAGCTCTGGCTGCTGCGCCGTGTGGCCGGCCGCCCGTCGATGCACCCGGAGATCGATCCGCTCTACGACGCCTTCGAGCACCCGCGTGCCGAGCGGCCGAAGCTGCCCCTGCTGGGCCCGGAGGCGGCCCGCCGGTACACGGCCGAGGTCCGCGGGCGCGTCTTCGACCTGCTGGAGCGCACTCCGCTGGAGGGTACGGCGCTGCTCGACCAGGGCTATGTATTCGGCATGATCGCCCAGCACGAACAGCAGCACGACGAAACGATGCTGATCACCCATCAGCTGCGCCACGGCGGGCCGGTCCTGACCGCCCCGGACCCGGGCCCCGCGCAGGGTCCGCCGCCGGAGGCGGCCGAAGTCCTGGTCCCGGCGGGTCCGTTCACGATGGGCACCTCCACCGAGCCCTGGGCGCTGGACAACGAACGGCCCGCCCACGTCCGGGACCTCGCCGCCTTCTGGATCGACACGGCTCCGGTGACGAACGCCGCCTACCAGGCCTTCATGGCGGACGGCGGCTACCACGACCCCCGCTGGTGGGCGGCCGAGGGCTGGGAGCAGATCCGTACGCACGGGATCGAGGCCCCGCTGTTCTGGCACCGCGAGGCCAGGCAGTGGCTGCGCCGCCGGTTCGGGGTGATCGAGCCGGTACCCGGCGAAGAATCGGTTCTGCACGTCAGCTGGTACGAGGCCGACGCCTACGCCCGCTGGGCCGGACGCAGGCTGCCCACCGAGGCGGAGTGGGAGAAGGCCGCCCGCCACGACCCGGCCACCGGCCGCTCCCGCCGCTACCCCTGGGGCGACGCCGACCCGACCCCGGCGCACGCCAACCTGGGCCAGCGCCACCTGCGCCCGTCCCCGGCGGGCGGCTACCCGGCCGGAGCCTCCCCGCTCGGGGTGCGCCAGCTGATCGGCGACGTCTGGGAGTGGACCTCCTCGGACTTCCTGCCGTACCCGGGCTTCCGCGCCTTCCCGTACGAGGAGTACTCGCAGGTGTTCTTCGGGCCCGAGCACAAGGTGCTGCGCGGCGGCTCCTTCGCGGTGGACCCGGTGGCCTGCCGGGGCACGTTCCGCAACTGGGACCTGCCGGTGCGGCGGCAGATCTTCTCCGGCTTCCGCACCGCGAGGAGCCTCTGATGTGCCGCCACCTCGCCTACCTGGGCCCGCCCGTGCCCCTGGGACGGCTGCTGAGCGAGCCGGAGCACTCCCTCGTACACCAGTCCTGGCAGCCGCGCCGCCAGCGCCACGGCACGGTCAACGCGGACGGCTTCGGCGTGGGCTGGTACGCCGACGGCGACCCGGTCCCGGCCCGCTACCGGCGGGACCGGCCCCTGTGGGGGGACCCCGCCTTCGCGGACCTGGCCCGCGTGGTGCGCAGCGGGGCCGTACTGGCCGCCGTACGCGACGCCACCTTCGCGGGCTCCGACGGGGAGGCGGCCGCGGCTCCGTTCGCCTCGGGTCCCTGGCTGTTCAGCCACAACGGCGCCCTGCGGGACTGGCCCGACTCGATGGCGGCGCTCGCCGCCGGGCTGCCCGCCCTGGACCTGCTCCAGCTGGCCGCGCGCACCGACTCGGCGCTGCTGTGGGCGCTGGCCCTGCACCGGCTGCACCAGGGCGACGACCTGGGCACGGCCCTGGCCGAGACGGTCCGGGAGGCGGCCACCGCCTCGCCGGGCTCCCGGCTGAACCTGCTGCTGACGGACGGCGCCGCCATCGCCGCCACGGCCTGGGGCGATTCGCTGTGGTACCTGTCCGACCCCGGCGCTGGCCGGGTGGTCGTGGCCTCGGAGCCGCACGACGACGACCCCCTCTGGTGCGAGGTCCCCGACCGGACCCTGCTGACCGCCACCCGCACGCGGGTCGCCCTGACCCCCCTCAAGGAGATCTCCCCGTGAGCGACTTCCAGTTGACCCGGACCCTCGACGAGCACGCCGCCGAGTCGGCGCTGCGCGCGGACGTCCTGAGCGGGCTGACCCGCTTCCCCAAGGAGCTGCCGCCCAAGTGGTTCTACGACGCCCGGGGCAGTGAACTCTTCGAGGAGATCACCCGGTTGCCCGAGTACTACCCGACGCGCGCCGAGCGGGAGATCCTGCTGGCGCGGGCCCAGGAGATCGCGTCGGCCAGCGGCGCGCGCACCCTGGTGGAGCTGGGTTCCGGCTCCTCGGAGAAGACCCGGCACCTGATCGAGGCCATGCCGGCGCTGGAGACGTACGTCCCGGTGGACGTCAGCGAGAGCGCGCTGACGGGGGCCGGCCAGGCGCTGCTGGCGGCGCACCCGGGGCTGGGGGTGCACGCCCTGCTGGCCGACTTCACGAAGCCGCTGCACCTGCCCGGGACCCGGGGGCCGCGGCTGGTGGTGTTCCTGGGCGGCACGATCGGCAACCTGCTGCCGCCGGAGCGCGCCGCGTTCCTGGCGTCCGTACGGGCGATGCTGTCGCCCGGGGACGCGCTGCTGATGGGGACGGACCTGGTGAAGGACGAGGCCGAGCTGGTGGCGGCGTACGACGACGCCCGGGGGGTGACGGCGGAGTTCAACAAGAACGTGCTCTCGGTGATCGACCGGGAGCTGGGCGCGGACTTCCACACCGCCGACTTCGCCCACGTGGCGGTGTGGAACCGGGAGCACGAGTGGATCGAGATGCGGCTGCGCGCCGTGTCCGCGGTGACGGTCAAGATCCGGGCGCTGGATCTGGTGGTGCCGTTCGAGGCGGGCGAGGAGATCCTCACGGAGGTGTCGGCGAAGTTCCGTCAGGAGGGCGTCCGGAAGGAACTGGCCGATGCCGGGCTGGAGTTGACCCAGTGGTGGACGGACTCCGAGGGCCGCTTCGCACTCTCCCTGTCGGTGGCGGACGGGGTCTCCTCCTGACCGGGTGAGCCGACGGCGTGGCGCCGCTGCTGTACGGGTACGCCCGGCAGCGGCGCCACGCGCTCCGCCCCGCCGAGTACGGCCTCGCGCGCGGCGGCGGCCAGCTCCCGCCGGTCGGGGTGGCGGCCGGGCGGGATCCTGGGCAGCAGCCACACCTCGGCCCGCACCCCGCGCGAGCGGGCGATCCGCCACAGCGAGGCCGTCAGCGGGTCGTCCCCGACGAAGGCGGGCGCCCCCGCGAGCTCCCCGTCCGCGAGCCGGTAGGCGATCCGTACGGGCTGTACGGGTACCCGCGCGTCCAGCGCCGACTGGAACGCGGCCCGCCGGAAGACCCCCTGGGCGCGGCCGCACCAGGTGGAGCCCTCGGGGAAGACGGTGACCCGGTCCCCGGCCCGCAGCGCCCCGGTGAGGGCCTCGACCGTGCGGGGCAGGGCCCGGATCCGGTCGCGTTCGATGAACAGGGTCCCCGCCTGGGCGGCGAGCCGGCCGAGCACCGGCCAGGCGCCGACCTCGCTCTTGGCCAGCATCCTGCAGGGCAGGGCGGCGGCGACGAGCGGGATGTCCAGCCAGGAGATGTGGTTCGCGACGATCAGCCGGCCCCCGTCCGGGCCGGGGGCGCCGTACACGGTGACCCGTACCCCCAGGGCCCCGACGAGCGCCACCGCCCACCCCCGGACCAGGGCGTGCCGGGGGCGTACGGGGAGCAGCCGTACCGGTGCGGCGGCCGCGACGGCGAGCACCATCAGGGCGAGGGCGGTCGCCAGCCTGAGCACGGCGCGCGGGACGCTCGCGGCCCTGCCCGGGTGGCCGGCGCAGGCCTCGGGGGTACAGGGCGCGGTGGGCAGCCAGACGCTCATGCGCCCGGGGTGAGCGAGAGGAAGTGGTTCAGGTAGCGCGGATTGGTCCGGCGCAGGGAGAGCAGCACGTACAGGTCGGCGCAGCCGAACTCGGCGTCGAGGGCCGGCTCCCCGCACACCCATGCGCCCAGGCGCAGGTAGCCGCGCAGCAGCGGGGGCAGCTCCATCCGGCCGGGGACGGTGATGCCCTCGGGGTTCCAGGGCTGGTGCGGGGTGACGCGGTACTCCTGCGGGGCGAGGTTGCGGGCCAGGACGGTCTCGCGGGTGGCGGCGGCCAGCACCCCGCCGTCGGCGAGCGGTATCGAGCAGCACCCGGCGAGCCAGTTGTGGCCGGAGCGGTCCATGTAGCGGGCGAGGCCGGCCCAGATCAGGGCGATGACGGCGCCGTTGCGGTGGTCGGGGTGCACGCAGGAGCGGCCGACCTCGACCAGGTCGGGGCGGATCGGGGCCAGGGCGGAGAGGTCGAACTCGCCCTCGGAGTAGAGGCGTCCGGCGACGGCGGCGCGCTCGGGGGGCAGCAGCCGGTAGGTGCCGACGACCTGGCCGCTCTCCTCGTCGAGGACCAGCAGGTGGTCGCAGTAGGCGTCGAAGGCGTCCGAGTCGAGGCCCGGCTCGGGGCCGTCGAGGCGGGCGCCGAGCTCTCCGGCGAAGACCTGGTGGCGCAGGCGCTGGGCGGCGCGGACCTCGTCCTCGTCGCGGGCCAGCCGGACGGCGTAGCGGGGGGTGCCGCCCGGGCTGGTGGCGGGGGTGACGGAAGGGGCCGGGGCGGCGGAGGGGGCGGGGGGTGCGAGGGGGGACGGGGACAGGGGGGCGATGGTCATGGCTGCTCCTGATCCGGGCACGGGGAGCCGGGCCGCAGGTGGCGGGCCCGGCTCCTTTACTTCTTCCGTGACCGGCTGGATTCGACATGACCGCTCAGCGGCACCTGGATGTGCGGCGGCTGAACTCAGCGCTCAGCGCGTCCGTGACCCGTCCGGGTCAACGGTCCGAGCTGAGGACCTTGCTCACCGTGTCCGATGCGGCCTTCGCGGCCTGGCGGGGGTCCTGGCCGCCGAGCACGGCGGTCATGAAGGGCTTGATCGGGTTCTTGGCCTCGACCTCGGCCCAGCGCGCGGACTTGGGGGTGGCCCGCCCTTGGGCTGCGCCGAGGGCCATCGCGGTGGCGCCGTCGTTGCCCTCGACCACGTGCGCGAGGGTGGTCTTGTTGGGGACGTAGCTCATCGTGCGGGCGAGTTCGGTCTGCCACTTCTCGCTGACCAGGGCGGTGATCACGGCCACGGCCTGGCGGCGGTTCTTCGTCTTCTCCGGGATGATCAGGTCGGAGCCGCCGGTGAGGACGGCGCCGGGCTTGTCGGCGGCCTTGCCGGGGATCGGGAAGTAGCCGAGCTTGCCCTTGAGCGCCGGGTTGGCCGCCTCGATCTCGGCGACCTGGCCGGGCGTGGCGATGATCTGGGCGACCTGGCCGCGCGCGAAGACCCCGGACTGCGGGGGCGTCTCCTCGTCGGCGTCCTTGGGGCCGTCGCCGAGCGCCTGGAGCTGCTTGTAGAACTCCATCCCGGCGAGCGCCTTCTCGTCGTCGAGGGCGCCGACCCACTGGCCGCTGGTCTCGACGGCGAGCTCGCCGCCCTCGTCCCAGACGAAGCCGGCGAGGACGTACCAGTTCTGGCCGGGGAGGTAGATGCCCTGCTGGTCGCCCTTGTCGAGCTTCTGGGTGGCGGAGATCCACTCCTGGCGGGTCCTGGGCTCGGTCTTGATCCCGGCGTTCGCGAAGAGGTCCTTGTTGTAGATCACCACCCGGTTGGCCGCGTACCAGGGGACTCCGTACTGGGCGCCGTTGACGCTGCCGGGGTCGGAGAGGCCTCGCAGCCAGTCCTTGCTGCCCCATTCGCGCAGGCCTTCGAGGGTGAGCTCGGAGAGGCCGCCGGTCTCCACGTACTGGGCGACCTGGGTGTTGCCGACCTCGATGACGTCGGCGCCGTCCTTGCCGGTCCCGGCGAGGACGGCGTTGACCTTGTCGCCGATGCCCTTCCACTCCTGGATCTTCACGTCGAGGTCGACGCCGGGGTGCTGCTTCTCGAAATCGGCGGTGAACTTCGCGATGAAGTCGTCGGAGGCGCTGCCCTTCATCAGCCAGAGGGTGACCTTCTCGGAACCGCCGCCGGAACCGGCCAGCTGCCCGCAACCGGTCAGGGCGGTCGCAGCCGCGAGGGCCGTGCACACGGCGAGGAAGCGCATCTTCACGAGGGTCACCTTCTGGGGATGGATCTCAGATGGCTTGAAATTGGCATAGACCAATGGGCGGGTCAAGGCCCTTTCACCCGGGATTGTTCACGCAAAGTTCGCGGACCGACTCTTACTGGGGCACCTTGGAACAAGGCAACAGCGACGACTGGCGGGAGACCCCATGTCCAACCACACCTACCGGGTGACCGAGATCGTCGGCACCTCCCACGAGGGCATCGATCAGGCCATCCGCAACGGCATCACGCGCGCGGGCCAGACCTTGCGCAACCTGGACTGGTTCGAGGTCACGCAGGTGCGCGGGCACATCGAGAACGGGCAGGTCGCGCACTACCAGGTCGGCCTGAAGGTGGGCTTCCGCCTCGACGGCGAGGAATGACGCGGGGACTCCCCCTCAACGGGCGGCCGGGCGGACTGCCGGGCGGCGGGCAGCCGGGAGCGGCCGCTCAGGTGCGGCCCTCGCCCTCCTGGGCGTCCTTGAGCTCCGGGGCGTCCGCCGCCCAGTCCGCCAGGACCACCCTGAAGCCGGCGGCGCGCGCGGCCTGGCAGACGAGTTCGTCGTCGTCGACGAGCATCCGCACCTCGCGGCCCCGGGCGATCCGCTTGAGCACGTCCAGCTTGGTCAGCCGGGCCGGACGCCGGTCCTGGTCGCCGCGCATCCAGACCCGCCCCTCGGGCAGCCCGTGCCGGGTCAGCCAGTCGGCGGTGTCGGCCCGGCAGCGCTCCGGGCGGCCCGTCAGGTACACCACCTCGCAGTCGGCCGCGCTCTCCACCGCCAGCGCCACACCGCGCGCGAGCGGCGGATCGGCGGGCGCGGCGCCGAAGAAGCCCTCCCAGTCGCGGGGGCGGCCCTCCAGGAAGTGCTGCCGGTGGCCCGTGTCGGCCAGGGTGTTGTCGATGTCGAAGACGGCCAGCGGACGGCGTGCGGATGCGCTCTCGGTCATGGCCGCAGCCTACGACCGCACCCCCCGCCCGGACCGGGCGGGCCGGGTCCGCACACCGGTGGAGGGCCGGCGGAGGACGGCTCGTGTCACGGTCGGGCGGGCCCCGACCGGGCCGTGGGCCGGGAATCCTCACCGCCGTCATGCGTTGAGACGGGTGTGATCCGAAGAATCTCGATACTCGACCGGTCCCGCACCCGCGAGGGGCACACGGCCCCGCAAGCCCTGCGCGACACCGTGGAGCTGGCCCGCGCCGCCGAGGACCTCGGCTACCACCGCTTCTGGGTGTCGGAGCACCACAGCGTGCCCGGGGTGGCGGGTTCCGCCCCCACCGTGCTGGCCGCCGCCGTGGCCGGCGCCACCCGGCGGATCCGGGTGGGCACGGGCGGGGTGATGCTGCCCAACCACCAGCCGCTGGTCGTCGCCGAGCAGTTCGGGGTGCTGGAGGCGCTGTTCCCCGGCCGGATCGACATGGGGCTCGGCCGCTCCGTCGGCTTCACCAACGGCATCCGCCGCGCCCTGGGCCGCGACACCGAGGACGCCGACCGCTTCGAGGAGCAGCTGACCGAGCTGCTGGGCTGGATCGACGGCACCCAGTCGGTACACCCCGAGGTGCACGCCCGCCCCGCCGAGGGGCTGCGGATCCCGCCGTTCGTCCTGGCCACGGGCGAGGGTGCGCGGATCGCGGCCCGTGCCGGGCTGCCCATGGTGGTGGGTGACCTGCGGACGCGCGCGAAGGTCGCCGAGGTCGTCGAGACGTACCGCAAGGAGTTCAGGCCCTCCGCCTGGGGTCTGGAACCGTACGTGGTGGTCTCCGGGACGGTGACGGTCGCCGCGACCGAGGAGGCCGCGCGGCGGATCCTGGTCCCGGAGGCCTGGTCCCTCGCGTACTCCCAGAGCCGGGGCAGCTTCCCTCCCCTGCGCCCGGCCGAGGAGGTCGAGGCCCTGGAGATGACCCCGAAGGAGCGGGAGCGGTACGGGAGCGCCCTCGCCGGGCACATCGCCGGGACCGAGGAGCAGGTGGCGGCGGAGCTGGCCCGGGTCGAGGAGGCCACCGGCGCCGACGAGCTGCTGGTCACCACCTCCACGTACGACCGGACGGCCCTGCTGGACACCTTCACCCGGCTGGCCCGGGTCGCGGGGCTCTCGGAGCTCCCGCAGGGGCCCGCCGCCCCTCCGTCAGGGCCCTAAACTGGGGCGAATGCACCAGTCCACCGATCTGCCGCCCACCCTCCCGCCGGACGCCCCCGACCCCTGGGTACGGGTCAGGGGCGCCCGGGAGCACAATCTGCGCGGGGTCGACGTGGACATCCCGCGCGGCACGCTGACCGTCTTCACCGGGGTGTCCGGCTCCGGGAAGAGCTCGCTGGCCTTCGGCACGCTCTACGCCGAGGCCCAGCGCCGGTACTTCGAGTCCGTGGCCCCGTACGCCCGGCGGCTGATCCACCAGATCGGCGCCCCGAAGGTGGACTCGGTGACCGGGCTGCCCCCGGCCGTCTCCCTGGAGCAGCGCCGCTCCTCCCCCGGGTCCCGTTCTTCGGTCGGTACGGTCACCCTCCTCTCCAACTCCCTGCGGATGCTGTTCTCGCGCGCCGGCAGCTACCCGCCCGGCGCCCCGCGCCTGGACTCCGACGCCTTCTCCCCCAACACCGCCGCCGGCGCCTGCCCTTCCTGCCACGGGCTCGGCCGCGTCCACCGCACCAGCGAGGAACTCCTCGTACCCGACCCGGACCTGTCGATCCGTCAAGGTGCGATCGCCGCCTGGCCCGGAGCCTGGCAGGGCAAGAACCTGCGGGACGTCCTGGAGGTGCTCGGCCACGACGTGGACCGGCCCTGGCGGGAGCTGCCGCCCGGGGACCGTGAGTGGATCCTGTTCACCGAGGAGCAGCCGGTGGTCACCGTGCACCCGGTGCGCGAGGCCGACCGGATCCAACGCCCCTACCAGGGCACGTACATGAGCGCCCACCGCTATGTGATGCGAACCTTCTCCGACACCAAGAGCGCCACCCTGCGGGCGCGCGCCGAGAAGTTCCTCACCGATGCCCCGTGCCCGCTCTGCGAGGGCCGGCGGCTGCGGCCCGAGGCCCTCGCGGTGACGTTCGCGGGCCGCACGATCGCCGAGCTGGCGGCGCTGGCGCTGACCGAGCTGGACGGGCTCCTCACCGCCGCCCCCGCGGCCGGGGAGGCCGCGCGGGTCCTCGTCGAGGACCTGCGGGGGCGGATCGCGCCCGTCACCGAACTGGGCCTCGGCTACCTGAGCCTGGACCGGACCGCGCCGACCCTGTCGGCCGGGGAGCTCCAGCGGCTGCGGCTGGCCACACAGCTGCGGTCGGGGCTGTTCGGGGTGGTGTACGTGCTGGACGAGCCGTCGGCGGGGCTGCATCCGGCCGACACGCAGGCGCTGCTCGGCGTACTGGAGCGGCTCAAGGCGTCGGGGAACACGGTGTTCGTGGTGGAGCACCATCTGGACGTGGTGCGGCGCGCCGACTGGCTGGTGGACGTCGGACCGCTGGCCGGGGAGCACGGCGGCCGGGTGCTGTACAGCGGGCCGCCGCGGGAACTGGCGGGGGTCGCGGAGTCGGCGACGGCCCGGCACCTGTTCGCGGACCCGGCCCCGGCGGCGGCCCGTACGGTCCGCACCCCGACCGGGACCGTACGCCTGACGGGCGTCGACCGGCACAACCTCCGCGACGTGAGCGCCGAGTTCCCGCTCGGGGTGTTCACGGCGGTCACCGGGGTGTCCGGGTCGGGGAAGTCGACGCTGGTGGGCCAGGTGCTGGCGGAGGAGGTCGGCGAGCGGCTGGCCTCGCCGGACTTCCCGGTACGGCGGCTGGTGGAGGTGGACCAGAAGCCGATCGGGCGCACGCCGCGCTCCAACCTGGCCACGTACACGGGGCTGTTCGACGTCGTCCGCAAACTGTTCACGGCGGAGCCGCAGGCGCGGGCGCGGGGCTGGAAGGCGGGCCGGTTCTCCTTCAACGTGCAGGGCGGCCGCTGCGAGACCTGCCAGGGCGAGGGCTTCGTCTCCGTGGAGCTGCTCTTCCTGCCGAGTACGTACGCCCCGTGCCCGCAGTGCGCGGGCGCCCGGTACAACGCCGAGACCCTGGAGGTCCGCCACGGCGGGCTGACCATCGCGGAGGTCCTCGACCTCACGGTCGAGGCCGCGTCGTCGTTCTTCGCGGAGGTACCGGCTGCGGCGCGCAGCCTGCGGGCGCTGGAGGAGATCGGGCTGGGGTACCTGAGGCTGGGTCAGCCCGCGACGGAACTGTCGGGCGGCGAGGCGCAGCGCATCAAACTGGCGACGGAACTCCAGCGGCTGCGCCGCGACCACACCCTGTACCTGCTGGACGAGCCGACGACCGGGCTGCACCCGGCCGATGTGCGGGTGCTGCTGCGCCAGTTGCACGGTCTGGTGGACGCGGGGCATTCGGTGGTGGTCGTGGAGCACGACATGGAGGTGGTGGCGAGCGCGGACTGGGTCCTGGACCTGGGCCCGGGCGGCGGCACGGCCGGCGGCCGCATCGTGGCCGCGGGCCCGCCCTCGGAGGTCTGCGCCTCCCCCGAGAGCCGCACGGCCCCCTACCTGGCGCGCGCCCTGGGCCTCGTCTAGAGGGCCTACGCGTCGCCGGGCAGGAGGTGCTGCGGGAGTTCGCGGAAGGTCCAGGTGCCGCGGGTGCGGGTGAAGGTCCAGACGAGGTCGTGGCGGTCGGGCCAGGCTGCCGGGAGGCCGAGGACGTGGTGGGCGCCGAGGGCGTGGACCAGTCGGGGGATCCCGGTGTGCTCCCAGCAGATGAGTGCGGGCATCGGGCCGGCCAGGGCGGCGCTGGCCAGGGCGGTTTCCGTGCCGAGGGCGAATTCACCTCGTACGGGCATCCGCAGGGCGGTGGCCAGGGGCGCCAGGGTCTGCCGGGAGCGGGCGGGGGTGCTCGGGGGTCCGCCGGTCGCGAAGAGCGCGGCGGGCCGGGGCAGCCGGGCACCGGCGGACGGTCCGAAGAGACGGGCCAGCTCCTCCGCGCGGCGGCGCCCGCGCCCGGCGAGGGAGCCCGGGTCGTCGTTGCCCTCGTCGTCCTCGCCGGTGTCCCCGGCGTAGGGCTTCTCCGCGTGCCGGATCACCATCACGAGGGCGTCCTTGGCGGGCGGCTGCGGTCCGGGGGCCGGACCGGCGGGTTCCTCCGTCGCACAGCCGGCCACCGCCAGCGGGGCGAGGGCGGCGGCCAGCACGGTGCGGCGGCGCGGTCCGGTCCCTGCGGGGGCGTGGGGCATGGGGTCCACTGAACCCCACGCTCCGGACGCGGCCGCCGCACGGCGCGGCGTACGGCCCGTACGAGCGCCCGGTCGGCGGATCGGGTCAGCCGATCGGCCCAGGCGGCGGGCCGGGGCGCCCGTACGGTGGCTGCGGGAGCGAAAGTGGCGGGCAGCTCAGCGCTTGCGGACCGCCCGCAGCCACTCCTTGTTCATCGCGGCTATCGAGGGCAGTGGGATGCCCTTCGGGCAGGCCGTGGCGCATTCGCCGGTCAGGGTGCAGCCTCCGAAGCCCTCGCCGTCCATCTGGGCCACCATGTCCAGCACGCGCGTCTCCCGCTCGGGCGATCCCTGCGGCAGCACGTTGAGGTGGTTGACCTTGGCGGAGGTGAACAGCATCGCCGAGCCGTTGGGGCAGGCCGCCACGCACGCCCCGCAGCCGATGCACTCGGCGTGCTCGAAGGCGTAGTCGGCGTCGGGCTTGGGCACGGCGGTGGCGTGCGCCTCGGGGGCGGCTCCGGTCGGCGCGGTGATGTAGCCGCCGGCCTGGATGATCCGGTCGAAGGCGGTGCGGTCCACGACCAGGTCCTTGACCACGGGGAAGGCCGAGGCCCGCCACGGTTCGACGTCGATGGTGTCGCCGTCGGCGAAGGAGCGCATGTGGAGCTGGCAGGTGGTGGTGCGCTCGGGGCCGTGGGCGTCGCCGTTGATGACGAGGCTGCACGCGCCGCAGATGCCCTCGCGGCAGTCGTGGTCGAAGGCGACCGGGTCCTCGCCGCGCAGGATGAGGTCCTCGTTGAGGGTGTCGAGCATCTCCAGGAAGGACATGTCCTTCGAGATGCCGTCGACCTCGTAGGAGGCCATGGCGCCGGGGGCGTCGGCGTTCTGCTGGCGCCAGACGCGCAGGGTGAGCTTCATGCGTAGCTCCGCTGGGTGGGGTGGACGTACTCGAAGACGAGGTCTTCCTTGTGCAGGACGGGTGCGGCTCCGGTGCCCTGGTACTCCCAGGCGGCCGCGTAGCCGAACTCCTCGTCGCGGCGGGCGGCTTCGCCGTCGGGGGTCTGGGACTCCTCGCGGAAGTGGCCGCCGCAGGACTCGGCGCGGTGGAGGGCGTCGAGGCACATCAGCTCGGCGAGCTCCAGGTAGTCGACGATGCGGTTGGCCTTCTCCAGCGACTGGTTGAACTCCTCGCCGCTGCCGGGGACCTTGACGTGCCGCCAGAACTCCTCGCGGATCTCGGGGATGCGGGCGAGCGCCTTGCGGAGCCCTTCCTCGGTGCGGGCCATCCCGCAGTACTCCCACATGAGTTCGCCGATCTCGCGGTGGAAGGAGTCGGGGGTGCGGTCGCCGTCGACGGCGAGCAGCTTGGCGAGGCAGTCGCGGGTCTCGCGGACGGCCGCGGCGGCCTCGGGGTGACTGTCGTCGACCTCCTCGTGGTGCGGGTGGCGGGCGAGGTAGTCGTTGATGGTGGAGGGGAGGACGAAGTAGCCGTCTCCGAGGCCCTGCATCAGCGCGGAGGCGCCGAGGCGGTTGGCCCCGTGGTCGGAGAAGTTGGCCTCGCCGACCGCGAACAGGCCGGGGACGGTGGTCTGGAGGTCGTAGTCCACCCACAGGCCGCCCATCGTGTAGTGGACGGCCGGGTAGATCCGCATGGGGACCTCGTACGGGTTCTCGGCGGTGATCCGCTCGTACATCTCGAAGAGGTTGCCGTACTTCTCGGCGACCTTGTCCTTGCCCATGCGGCGGATGGCGTCGGCGAAGTCCAGGTAGACGCCCTGGCCGCCGGGGCCGACGCCGCGGCCCTCGTCGCAGACGTTCTTCGCGGCGCGGGAGGCGATGTCGCGGGGCACGAGGTTGCCGAAGGAGGGGTAGATCCGCTCCAGGTAGTAGTCGCGCTCCTCCTCGGGGATCCGGTCGGCGGGGCGGGTGTCGCCCTTGGCCTTGGGGACCCAGATGCGGCCGTCGTTGCGCAGGGACTCGCTCATCAGGGTGAGCTTGGACTGGTGGTCGCCGGTGCGCGGGATGCAGGTGGGGTGGATCTGGGTGAAGCAGGGGTTGGCGAAGTACGCGCCGCGCCGGTGCGCCCGCCAGACGGCGGTCGCGTTGGAGTTCATGGCGTTGGTGGAGAGGTAGAAGACGTTGCCGTAGCCGCCGCTCGCCAGGACCACCGCGTCCGCGTAGTGGGTGGAGATCTCGCCCGTGACCAGGTCGCGGGCGACGATGCCGCGGGCCACGCCGTCGACCGTGATCAGGTCGAGCATCTCGGTGCGGGCGTGCATCTCGACGTTGCCGGCGGCGATCTGCCGGGACAGCGCCTGGTAGGCGCCGAGCAGCAGCTGCTGCCCGGTCTGGCCGCGGGCGTAGAAGGTGCGGGAGACCTGGACGCCGCCGAAGGAGCGGGTGTCGAGGAGGCCGCCGTACTCGCGGGCGAAGGGGACGCCCTGGGCCACGCACTGGTCGATGATCTCGACGGAGATCTGGGCGAGGCGGTGGACGTTGGACTCGCGGGCGCGGAAGTCGCCGCCCTTGACGGTGTCGTAGAAGAGGCGGTGGACGGAGTCGCCGTCGTTGCGGTAGTTCTTCGCGGCGTTGATGCCGCCCTGCGCGGCGATGGAGTGGGCGCGGCGCGGGGAGTCGGAGAAGCAGAACTGGACGACGTGGTAGCCCTGCTCGGCGAGGGTCGCGCCGGCCGCGCCGCCCGCCAGGCCGGTGCCGACGACGATGATCCGGTGCTTGCGCCGGTTGGCCGGGTTGACGAGCTTGGCCTCGAAGCGGCGGCGGTCCCAGCGCTCGGCGATCGGGCCCGGCGGCGCCTTGGTGTCGGCGATCGGCTCGCCGGTGGTGTAGTGGGTGTAGTCGTTCACGAGGGTGTCGTTCATGGTCAGTTCACCACTCCGGTCATGACGGCCACGGGGACGGAGACGAAGCCCGCGAAGAGGACGAGGGCCAGGGCGTTGGCGAGGAACTTCAGCGTCCGCTCGCGCCGGGCGTTGCCGGCGCCGAGGGTCTGGGCCGCGCTCCAGAAGCCGTGCCGGACGTGCAGGCCGAGGGCGGCCATCGCGACGATGTAGATGGTGTTCCCGTACCAGGTGGAGAAGGTGGCGAGGACGTTCTCGTAGGGGTGGCCTGTCCAGGCGCGCTCGTTGACGGTGAGCGTGGTGAGGTCGAGCAGGTGCCACACGATGAAGAGGCCGAGGATGATGCCGCCCCAGCGCATGGTGCGGGTGGCGTAGCTCGCGCGGCGGCGCTTGTGGGCGTACTTCACCGGGCGGGCGGTCCGGCCCCGGCGGCTGAGCTGGTACGCCGATACGGCGTGCGCGACGACCGCGGCGAGGAGCACCACGCGGACGATCCACAGCGCCCACTCGTGGTGGAGGAAGGGGGAGCCGAGGGTGCGCAGCCAGTGGGCGTAGCCGTTGAACTCGTCCGCCCCGAAGAAGATCTTGAGGTTTCCGAGCATGTGCACGACCAGGTAGCCGAGCATGATCAGGCCTGATACGGCCATCACTGACTTCTTACCGACGGTGGAGTCCCAGAGCGTGCGCGAGGTGGACGGCCGTCGATCCGTCCGCGTTGCCAGAGCCATGACATCGACCGTAAGGACGAAGGTCCCGAAAGGTCCAAGACATCGTAAAGCTGATCGCGATAGGCATTGCCTATCGCGAGGCGTTAGCGTGGCGGAATGCAGTTCCAGCAGCTCGTCTACTTCGTGGCCGTCGCCGAGACCCGGCACTTCACTCGCGCCGCCGAGCGCGAGCACGTGGCGCAGCCGTCGCTGTCGCAGCAGATCAAGGCCCTCGAACGGGAGCTGGGGGCCGAACTGTTCAGCCGGGTGCGCGGGAACATCACGCTCACCGACGCGGGCGAGGCCCTGTTGCCGCTGGCCCGGCGGATCCTGGCGGACGCGGACACGGCGCGGCTGGAGGTGCAGGAGCTGGCCCAGCTGCGGCGCGGGCGAGTGCGGCTGGGGGCCACCCCGAGCGTGTGCACGGGGCTGCTGCCGGGCGTGCTGCGCGCCTTCCACACGGCGCACCCGGGGATCGAGCTGCTGATCGAGGAGAGCGGTTCGCTGGACCTCGTACGGGAACTCGCGCGCGGGGTCCTGGACCTGGCCCTGATCGCCCTGCCGCTGCCGCCCTCGGCTCCGGCGCTGACCACGGTGGAGCTGCTGACCGAGGACCTGGTGGTGGTCTCGTCCGCCGATCTGCCTCCGCCGGCGGGCGGCGGGGAGCTCTCCATCGCCGATCTGCGGGACGAGCCGATGGTCATGTTCCGCCACGGCTACGACCTGCGGGACCTGACGGTGACCGCCTGCCGCGCGGCGGGTTTCGAGCCCTCGTTCACGGTGGAGGGCGGGGAGATGGACGCGGTACTGGGCTTCGTGCGGGCGGGGCTGGGCATCGCGGTGGTCCCGGCGATGGTGGTCGACCACGGCGGCCCGGGGCTGCGCGCCAGCCGTCTGGCCGGCTCCCCGCTGCGCCGCACGATCGCGCTGGCGCACCGTACCGACGTGGCGCCGCCGCGCGCGGCGCGCGAGCTGAAGCGGATGCTCGTGGGCTGAGGGGCGGGTCCGTCCGGTTGCGGCCGGACCGCTGCCTCCGGTCTCAGGCCGAGGGTATGGGCAAGCTCCGGTCGAGCCCCTCGGCCAGCATGCCGAATGCGAGGTCGGCGTCGGCGACCGCCGCCCCGTAGGCCTCGTCGGCGCTCTGTCCGGCGGCGATCCGGAGATAGTTCTCCCGGCCCAGCTCGTGGCGCACCGTCACCAGGTGGAGGGCCGCCAGCCGGGCGGTGAGGGGCGCGACCGACTCGGCCTCCAGGGTCCCGGCGAGCAGCTCCACCTCACGCGCCGCGTAGTGCGCGAGGCGGGACTCCAGGCTCGCGGTGGAGTACAGCAGCCCCTCGAAGGCGAGCACGTTCGGGTGGTCGCAGAGCCCGGTGATCGGATCGCGCTCGGCGAGGGCCGCCAGGAAGTGTTCGTGGACCGCCCGGACCGGGCTCCGGCCGGGATCGCGGTCGCGGACGATGCGCGCGGCCTCGTCCTGATGGTCGGCGAACCGGTCGAGGACCAGGTCCTCCTTGCTCGGGAAGTACCGGAACAGGGTCGGTTTGGACACCTGTGCCGCGGCGGCCACATCGGCGACCGACACGGCGTCGAAGCCGTTCTCCAGGAAGAGTTCCAGCGCCGTGGCCGCCAGCTGGCGACGCGTACGCAGTTTCTTGCTCTCGCGCAGACCCGTCGTGTTCTCCATACCGCACAGCGTAGCACAGAATCATGACCGAGTTAATTTCGTGACCGGGTTGCTTTTTCTCTCGTGGTGCGTTCTCCTTGAGTCATCGACGACGAGAGGACATCCGATGACCGACGTACTGATCGCGGGCTCCGGCCCCACCGGACTGACCCTGGCCTGTGACCTCGCCCGCCGCGGCGTCGGCGTACGCGTCCTCGAGCGCCGCCCCGCGCCGCACCGCGAATCCCGCGGCAAGACCCTCCACCCGAGCAGTCTCGACGTCTTCGGACAGCTCGGGGTGGCCGAGCGGATGACGGACATCGGCACTGAAGGCCTGGTCTTCCGCAAGTACTTCGACGGCGCACACGTCAACGACACCGCGTACGACGAGGCCCTCTTCGTCGGCCAGTGGCAGGTCGAGGAGGTATTGCGCGACCGGCTCGCCGAACTGGGCGTACACGTCGAGTACGGAGCCCGGATCGCCGGAATCACCGAGGACGCGGCCGGGGTGACCGTGGAGCCGGCGGACGGACGGCCGATCCGAGCCGCCTACCTCGCCGGATGCGACGGCGGCCGCAGCACCACCCGCAAACTCCTCGGGATCCCCTTCGAGGGGAGTACCGAGGAGGCCGAGCTGATGGTGCTCGGGGACGTGACGGCGGCCGGGCTGAGCCGAGAGTTCTGGCACCAGTGGTTCACGTCGGACGGCGGCGTCATGCTGCTCTGTCCGATACCGGGAACCGAGACCTTCCAGCTGCAGGCCTCGCGGGAACTGGATGAGCGGGGCGAGCCTCTGCCGCCCTCACTGGAGAGCTTCCAGCGGCTGTTCGACCGCCATGCCCGCGTGCCGGGGATCCGGCTGGCGGAGCCGACGTGGCTCTCGGCCTGGCGGGTCAACGTCCGCATGGCCACCCGGATACGCGAGGGCCGGACCTTCCTCGCCGGGGACGCGGCACACGTCCACCCCATCGCCGGCGGGCTGGGCATGAACACCGGCATCCAGGACGCGGCGGCCCTCGGCCGGACGCTGGCCGCCGCCCTCTCCGGACCCGCCGGGGAGGACGTACTCGACGCGTACGAGGCGGAGCGCCTGCCGGTGGCAGCCGAGCTGCTGGCCGACACCTCCCGGCGGATGGATCAGGTCCTGGCAGCTGTCCGCGAGCCGGGCAACGGGGTGGAGGCGGGCCTGGGCTGACCGCCGGACCCTCCCGCCGACCGGCCCGCCCCGGACGGCCGGCCCGCAGGGCGGGGCGGGGCGGACGGGGGCGGGGCGGGCGGCGGGAGCGGTGGCCGTCAGGGGGTGGGGACGGCGTCCGACAGGGACAGGGTGTGGATCCGGTCCGGGGCGCCGGGGCGGGCGTAGTACCAGCCCTGGGCGGTGTCGCAGCCGAGGGCCCGGAGCTGGGCGGCCTGAGCGCCGGTCTCCACACCCTCGACCGTCACGGCCAGTTCGAGACTGTGGGCCAGGGCGACGATGCCCTCCACGATCTTGACGTCGACCGGGTCGGCCGGCTCCTGCTGCATCCCCCGGGTGAAGGAGCGGTCCAGCTTCAGGACGCTGACCGGCAGGCGGCGCAGGTTGGCCAGGTTCGAGTAGCCGGTGCCGAAGTCGTCGAGGGCGATGTCCACGCCCAGGGCGGCGAGACGGCGCAGCGGTTCGAGGAGTTCGTCGTCGGCCCCGATCAGGGCGGATTCGGTGACCTCCAGGCACAGGGCGCCCGGGGCCAGCCCGGAGGACTCCAGCACCCGCAGGGTGTCGGCGACCAGCCCGGGGTGGTGGAGCTGCGTCGGCGAGAGGTTGACGTTGACCCGCAGGGCCGTACCGCCGTGCTCGCGCTGCCAGGTGCGGGCCTGGCGGACGGACTCCTCCAGGACCCAGCGCCCGAGCGGCACGATCAGCCCGGTGCGCTCGGCGAGCGGGATGAAGCGGTCCGGGCCGAGCACCCCGTACTGCGGGTGCGACCAGCGCACCAGCGCCTCCGCGCCGCGCACGCTGCCGTCGTGCATGTGGACCAGCGGCTGGTACTCGATGAAGAACTCGCCGCGTTCCAGCGCCGCGGGCAGGGCGTTGGTCAAGCCGTGCCGGGTGATGGCGCGGGCGTCGGCCTCCTCGTCGGCGAACTCGAAGCGGTTGCCGCCCGCCGCCTTGGCCCGGTACATGGTGATGTCGGCGCTGCGCAGCACCTCCGCCGGGGTGCGTTCGCCCGCCCGGCCCTCGACGATGCCGATGCTGCCCCGCACCGTCAGCTCCCGGCCCTCCAGCCGGATCGGCGTGGACAGGGCGGAGAGGATGCGGACCGCGAGGTCGGCCACCTTCTCCTCCGAGTCGGCGGCGGCACCGGTGATGAGGGCCACGAACTCGTCGCCGCCCAGGCGCGCGACGACCTCGCCCGGTCCGGTCGCACAGCTCTGCAGCCGGTCGGCGACCTCCACCAGCAGGCGGTCGCCCGCCGAGTGGCCGAGGCTGTCGTTGACGGCCTTGAACCCGTCGAGGTCGAGGTAGCACAGCCCGAAGCGGCTGCCCGCCCTGCCGCTCAGGGCCTTCTCCAGGCGTTCGAAGAACAGCGTGCGGTTGGGCAGTCCGGTCAGCGCGTCGTGGGTGGCCTCGTAGCGCAGGCGCAGGTTCAGCAGCCGCCGCTCGGTGGTGTCCTCCATCAGGGCCAGCTGGTACTGCGGGGCGCCGTCGGCGTCGCGCAGCAGCGACACCGTCAGGTTGGTCCAGAGCACGGTCCCGTCGTGCCGGTAGTACGGCTTCTCCACCCGGTAGTGCTCGCGCTCCCCGCGCACCAGTTCCCCGTACATCCGCCAGACGTGCGGGGTGTCGTCGGGGTGGCCCCACTCGCTGACGTTGCGGCCCCGCATGTGCCCTTCCAGGCCGCCGAACATCTGCAGGAGGGTGTCGTTGACCTCCAGCACGTTGCCCTCGAGGTCGGCGATGCCGATCCCGACGGCCGCTCCCTCGAAGACCGCCCGGAAGCGTTCCTCGCTGGCGTGCAGGGCCTGCTGGGCGTCGCTGCGGGCGGTGAGCGCGGAGCGGGCGATGGCCTCCTGCTCCTTGAGGGTCCGCTCGCGCAGCGCGCGGGCGAACCCGGCCGCGATGCCGTGCTGGAGCCGGGCGCAGCGGGAGCGGTACTCCTCCCGGCCCTCCGTACCGGCCCCGTCGGGGCCGCAGTACAGCACGAGGTAGGACTCGACCACGCCGAGGGTGCCGGCGAGCGCCTCGGGGTCGGTGCAGTGCACGGCGACGAGTTCGGCGCCGACGCGCTGGGCGACGGAGGCGTCGAAGGGCTGGGCGTGGAGGGCCTCGGTGAGGGTCCGGGTGAGCGGGACCAGGTGCTGTTCGAACTCGGGCCGGGTCAGCGAGGTGGCCGTGACGGGGAAGATGGCCCGCCCCCAGATGGTGGCGAAGCGCCCGATCCGGTCGTCCAGTCCGCTGCGCAGCTCGCGCAGCGGCCCCCGCCCCGGCTGCGGTTCGGGCCGGTCCTCCGGCCGCGGGGCGGGCTGCGGTCCCGGCTGGGCCGCCTGCTGCGGTACGGGGACGGTGTCCGGCCGCGGGCGGGCGGAGTCCCGCGGGGGCGTCGCCTCGCCGGCGTCCGGACGGTGCGCCCGGTCCGGGACGGCGGGCGGCGGCGGGGGGGCGGGCGCGGGAACGGGGACTCTCACGCCTTGCGTCCCACGCCTGCGAAGCCCGAGAAGGCGTACGGGTCCTCCGGCGCCTCCCCGTCGGCGAGCGGACCGCTGCGGTCCGGGCGCCAGTCCGGCATCGAGACGAGACCCGGCTCCAGCAGCTCGAACCCGTCGAAGAAGCCGCGGATCTGCTCGCCGGTGCGCATGACGAGCGGGTTGCGGATGTCCCGGTAGACGCCGACCATGCCGCTGGCGACCTCCTCGGTGAGGGGGATCCCCTCGTACGAGGCGTGGGTGAGGATCAGCAGGCTGCCGGGGGCCAGCTCGTCGCGCAGCCGCGCGACGGCCTCGTACGGCTCGTCCGTGTCCTCCAGGAAGTGCAGCACGGCGACCAGCAGCAGGGCGACGGGGCGCTCCAGGTCGATCAGCCGGGACACCTCCGGGGAGCCCAGGACGTCCTCGGGCTTGCGCAGGTCGGCGGCGACGACGCCGGTGCGGTCGTCCCCGTCCAGGACGGCCCGGCTGTGCGCGACGGCGACCGGGTCGTGGTCGACGTAGACGACGCGTGCCTCGGGGCTCGCGGCGTGGGCGATCTCGTGGACGTTGCCGAAGGTGGGGATGCCGGAGCCGATGTCGAGGAACTGCGTGACGCCCTCGGAGACGGCGTGCCGGACGGCCCGGCGCATGAATGCCCGGTTGGCCTGCATGATCTTGGGGAGCCCCGGCATGAATTCCATGGCCCGGCGGGCGGCCTGGCGGTCGACCTCGAAATTGTGGGAGCCGCCCAGGTAGTAATCGTAGATGCGGGACACGCTCGGCACCGATATGTCGATGCCTGGCGGGGCCCAGGCGGGGCGCTCCATCGGGTTCTCCAAGCCGTAGTGGTGCCGTGGCCCGTCCAGGGGGTGGGACGGGGGTCGGACTCCTGTCCGAGCCGAATGTACTGATCATTTCCCAACAGGGCGAGCAAAAGCGGAAATTGGCGGTCCGTTCTTGGTCACACACCAAAGGCACGTGCAGGTCCGGGCGCTGGTGACACAGAAACCGACAAATACCTTTTGAGAATTGACCGGCGTTCAATCATGGTCGATCAGAAGGTGGCTCAAACCCCTACGCTCCGAACTCCACCCGTTCAGGCGAAGTGGCCCCGGGCCTCACGCGCGCGAGCGCGCGCGAGCCCATGCTCCCCGGGTGAACAGACCCTGTGCCAGGCGCCTCCTGGCGGTCCCGGTCCTGCTGTGGGCGACGCTGTCCGCCACGCCGGCCGTGGCCGATAGCTGCGCCTACGCGACGATCGGCGCCGCAGACGGCTCAGCCGCCGTCGAGGTGTTCGCGGCGGCCGGCGACCGTACGGGCGGGGCCGGCCGAGGTGGCGGACATCACGGCAACGGCAACGGCGGTGGACAAGACAACGGACAAGGCAAGGGCCACGGCAACGGCCACGGAGGGGGTCACGGCCACGGCCACCACTGCCCTACGCCGCCGCCCCCGCCGTGCCCGCCCAAGCCCACGCCCACACCCACCCCGCCACCCCCTACGCCGCCGCCCCCCAAGCCGACCCCGCCGCCGAAGCCCACCCCACCGCCCCCTCCCCCGCCGGCCCCCGCGCCGCCGCCGAGGCCCGAGCCCCCCAGGCCCGTGCCGAAGCCGCCCGAACCGGCCCCCGCGCCGCCCCGGGTGCACAAGGCGCCCGCGCCGCCCCCGCCGAGGCCCGCCCCTGAAGCGGAGCCCACTCCCACGCCCACCCCGCCGCCACCGCCCGCGCCGAAGCTGAAGCCGGTGGCCCGTCCCTCGTACCACGCGCCCAGCCGCAAGCCGGCCGAGCGCCACATCTCGCCCGTGACCTTCACCCTCATGACCGCGGCGCCCGCGGTGCTCGCGATCGTCGCGCTGCGCCCGCGCTAGCCCCCGTCGTACCACCGTTCATCGATTGGGAGTCATCTTGTCGGAATGGCTCGTCCTGTCCCTCGCGATGGCAGCGGCCTGCGCCGTGGTGCTGTCCATCGCCTTCTTCAACCACCGCAGGATCGGCGAGGACGACGATCCGAACGAAACCCCGGACGTCATCGAGTACATGACGATGATGATCGGGGTGATCTACGCGATCGTGCTGGGCCTGGCGATCGCGGGCGTCTGGGAGGGCCGCGGGGCCGCCCAGGAGTACGTGCGCCAGGAGGCCCAGGCCCTGCACGAGATCAGCGTCCGCTCCGAGGTCTACCCGGCCGAGGTCCGCAAGAAGATCCGCAGCGATGTCGACGCGTACGTGACCTACGTGGTCGACACCGAATGGAAGGAGATGGCCGAGCACGGGAACCTCACGGACCGCAGCGGGGAGCTGCTGGAACGTATCCGCCGGGACGTGACGGACTACGAGCCGCAGACCGACCACGAGGGGCAGGCCTACCAGCCGCTGGTCGACCAGGTCGGCGTCGTCGACGACTCGCGCAACGCGCGCGGCCAGAGCGCCGGGGCGACGATGCCGGGCGTGGTGTGGTTCGGCCTGATCGCGGGGGCCCTGGTGACGGTCGGGCTGATCTTCACCCTGCAGATCCGCCGCTCGTTCCGCGAAATGCTGCTGGCCGGCCTGTTCAGCGCGCTGATCGCCTTCCTGCTGTTCCTCATCTGGGACTTCGACGCCCCCTTCGGGCGGGGCATCGCGGCCACCGCCGAGCCCTTCTTCGCCCAGTTCCCGCACCTGGGGCTGGAGGACTGAGACACCGCCCGCGACCGGCGGGCACCCGGCGGACCGGGGACGGCGCGCCCGTCCCCGGTTCGGCGTACCGCGTTGCCCCATTCGCCCGTTCCTGATCGCGGGCCCCCCTGGCCGCGCCTAGCGTGGCGGGCATCGAGGTGCACGACCCCCCACGTGCGGAAACGCTGCGCGACTGCCCCTCGGGGATCCGGAGACCGACCATGGGTGCGATACGCAGCTCCGCCATCGCCCTGCTGAGCGCCGGCGCCACGGGCGCCGCTCTCGCGTTCGGCGCACTCGGCGCGCCCGCCGCCCTCGCGGCCGAGGCGGCGCCCATCACCTCCTTCGGCTTCGCCATCACCCCTTCGACGGTCGCCCCCGGCGGGCAGACGGTCCTCTCCGTGACGGGCTGCGACGCCGCCTACGCCACCGCCTCCTCCGGGGTCTTCGACACCGTGAGCATCGCGCGCGGCCAGACCGTACGGGTCACCGTGGACCGGGACGCCCGGCGCGGGGCCCAGTACTCCGTCTCCTTCACGTGCGACGGGGAGACCGGCTCGGCCGACCTCACCATCGCCGGCGGTACGACCAGGCCCAGCACCAGCTCCACCTCCGGCCCCCGGACCCCGCGCGCCACGGCCCCCGCACCCGCCGTCACCCGCACGACCGCCCCCGCCGCGCCCCGCACCACCGCCCCCGCCACGCCCCGGGCCACCACCGGCGCCGTCACCGGCGTCTCGCGCGGCGCCACCCTCGGGGTGCGCGGCGGGCTCGGGGGCAGCGTGGCCGGCATGGATCCCCTGGAACTCGGCGCGGGCGCGGGGCTCTTCCTCGCCGCCGTCGGCGTCACGGCGTACGCCCTGCGCCGACGCGGCTCCACCCGCGGCCACTGACCGCGCACGCCCCGCCGCCCCCGCCGCCCCCGCCGCCCCGGCCGCCGAGGGCCCCGGCGGGCGCGGCCCCGGCAACCGCCGGTCGCCCCGGGTCCCGGTCGGGACCCGGGGCGACCGGCGGCAGGCCGGGCCCGGCAGGAGGGAAGCCGTGTGACGGCGCCGGTTCAGGCCCGGCTGCCGACCGGTCGGCGGCGGCGCATCACGTGCACGCCCGCGCCCAGCGCCGCGGCGCCGATCAGCCCCGCGCCGATGGCCGTCTCGGCGGTGGACGGGCCGAAGGAGCCGCCGATGCCGCCCTGTGCGCCGTTGCCCGCCAGGATCGTGAAGCGGTGGGTGGCGACCAGGCTGTTGTCGTGGCACTTGACCGACAGGGTGTGGTGTCCGGGCGAGGCGTGGTTGAAGATCCGGACGGTCGCGAAGCCGATGGAGCCGGCCGACAGGTTGGTCTGCGGAAAGTTGCCGTGCGACCAGACGGTGCCGCCGTGGCCGCAGCCTGCCGCGCTGACCTGCATCGAGGCGCCCTGGTGGACGGAGTACGGGTTGACGGTGACATTGCTGGGCCCGTTCCCGCCGCCCTGCGGGGGGTTCGCGGTGGCGAACGAGGCACTGAGCCCGATCGCGGCACAGGCGGCCGCGGTCACGGTGAGAGCGCGGAAAGCACGCATGGTGGAACCTCCAGCGGGAAGCGCCCCGGAGCGGTGGCCCGGGCAGATCGACGAGAACGCCTCCCATCACGAACCCTCCGGGTGCCTCGCAACCAGCGCATTTCCGCCTTTGGGCCGCCCGGTTGAGCGACACGCCGAAGCGCGGGCCGATCATCTGACGGATCCGCAGGTCACGAGCCGTCAGGCATTTATGTGACGATTACCTGGATGGGCGCACCCCTTCCGGACGCACCACCCGTTCGCCCTTCCCCGATCGCCGTCCCGCCCGTGCGGCCTTAGCGTGCGTGAAGAAGGGCGTACCGGGGAGGGACTGGAACGCGGGTCGGGACCCCCGCGTCGGGAAGGGAGAGCCATGACCGAGGACGAGAGTGAGCAGCCACCGAGACGACGCTCCCCCTGGGGCGTGCTCGCGATGGTCATGCTCACCGGCCTCGCCATGATGCGGAACGGGGCGAATGCCGATGAGGGTCCGCCGCAGCCCACCGCCGCGGCGGCGGTCGCCGTGCGCGCGGACCAGCTGCCGGCCGACGCGCCGACGCCGCCGCCGGACATGGAGGTGCTGGAACACTCGTCGGTCCAGCGCATCCGGATTCCGACGATCAACGTGGACGCGCCGGTGATGACGGTCGGACTGGACGCGCAGGGCTGGATCGACGCCCCGCCGCCGCAGGACCGGAACCTGGCCGGCTGGTACCTCAACGGCATCTCGCCGGGCCAGCGGGGATCGGCGGTGATCGTGGGCCACGTGGACAACGCGCAGGGCCCGGCGGTCTTCTACGGTCTGGGTTCGGTCAAGCCGGGCAACCGCATCGAGGTGGAGCGCTACGACGGGCGGACGGCGGTGTTCGAGGTGTACGGCGTGGAGGTGTTCTCGAAGCACGCCTTCCCCGGGGCCCGGGTGTACGGCGACACCGGACACCCGGAACTCCGCGTGATCACCTGCGGCGGCGGCTACTCGAAGGCCAAGGGCTACGACGGCAACGTGGTCGTCTTCGCCCGGATGGTGGAGGCCCGCTGAGGAACCGTTTCCCCCACCCCCTCCACCCCCTCACGCCTCGCGCGGCACCCCCAGGTCGTCGCGCATGGCGTGCCTCATGACGCGCAGCGGCTCCCAGACCTCGAACTGGGCCCGCGCGGCCCCCTCCATGTCCTCGCCCGGCTCGGGAGCCCCCCGTTCGAGGCGCTTGACCTGGGCGTAGACCGCGTTCAGGGCCCGGTTGACGGCGCTCGCCCGTTCGAGGACGCTCTCCGGCGCGATCATCTGCGCCTCGGAGTAGCGGTCGCGGTGGGCGTTCTTAGCCTCGTCGAGCTTCTCCCGGTCGGCGTCCTCGACGCCCCGTTCCCGCATGACGTGCAGGTGACGGTTGAGGGCGGTGGTGAACTGCCGGGCGTCCCGGTTGAGTTCCGCGTAGCAGGTGCGGCGCAGCGCGCGGATCTCCCGGGTCTCCTCGTGGTCGCGGACGAGGTCCAGCTCCCGCCGCCGCGCGCGTTCGGAGACCCGCTGGGTGAGCAGCGACCCTCCGAGTGTTCCCGCGACGCCCGTCACCGCGATGATCACCGCTCCGAGATCCACCGACACACTCCCCCGTACCGCTCGCCGCGCGCCCGCCGCGCCCGGTCCAGGGGTTCAGTGTGCCTTCGGGGAGGTTCCCCCCGGTCCGGCGGGCGGGGGAACGGGGCCGGGGTGCGGGGTGTTCAGCGGGGCGGGAGGGCCGGGAGGGTCATGCGGTAGCCGCGTGCGAGGAGTTGGGGCAGGTACGTGCTGAGCGCCTGGACGCTCTGTGACCTGTTGCCGCCCGCGTCGTGGTTCAGCACGATCACGCCCGGCCCGGCGCCCGCCATGACCCGGGAGACGATGGTGGTGGTCCCGGGTTCCTTCCAGTCGAGGGTGTCCACGGTCCAGGCGAGCGGTTCCATGCCCAGGTCGGCCCCGATCTCGAAGGCGGCCCGGTTCCACGCCCCGTAGGGGGCCCGGAACCACAGCGGGGGTTCCCCGACGGCCTGTTGCACGACCTCGCTCGTGCGCCCGATCTCCGCTTCGAGCGCGGGCCGGCCCAGCTTCGGGATCAGCGGGTGGGTCCAGGTGTGGTTGCCGATGACGTGTCCCTCGGAGGTCATCCGGCGCAGCAGGTCGCGGTGTTCGGTGGCCATCTCCCCGCAGACGAAGAACATGCCGCGCACCCCGTACCGGGCGAGGGTGTCCAGGATGGCCGGGGTGTAGCGGGGGTCGGGTCCGTCGTCGAAGGTGAGCACCATCGCGCCGCCGCCGTCGGCGTTCGCCGCGTCGGCCGGCAGTTCCAGGATGGGCCGGGTGCGGACGGCTGGTTTGGCGGCGGGGGGCCGGGCGGGGGCCTCGGCGGTCATCGGCCGCAGGCGGTAGGACTTGTCCGGGGGGCCTTCGGGGTGCATCCCGGGGGCTCCGGCGGCGCCCACTGGCCCGGGCCCGCCCGCCGGGGCGGGTCCGGGCGGGTTCGCGGATCCGGGTACGGGCGTGCCGGCCTCGCCCCCGGTGAGGAGTCCGGAGGCGGCGGCGATTCCGAGGAAGACGGCGGTACGCAGGAGCACGCGTCGCCCTACTGTCTGCTCGTCATTTGTCATTATTACTACGTATCAACGACATCGGCGAAGATGTCGAGAGGCGCGGACGCGCCCCGCGCCCCTCACCCGCTCGGTCCAGCCACCGCCCGGGTCAGTGGCGGCGTACCAGCGGGAACGGCAGCGTCTCGCGGATCGTCAGTCCCGTGAGGAACATGACCAGCCGGTCGACGCCGATGCCGAGGCCCCCGGTCGGCGGCATCGCGTACTCCAGGGCGTCCAGGAAGTCGTTGTCGAGTTCCATCGCCTCCGGGTCGCCGCCCGCCGCCAGCAGGGACTGGGCGGTCAGCCGGCGGCGCTGTTCGACGGGGTCGGTCAGCTCGGAGTAGGCCGTGCCCAGTTCGGTGCCGAAGGCCACCAGGTCCCAGCGCTCGGCGAGCCTGGGGTCCTCGCGGTGCTGGCGGGTGAGCGGGGAGACGTCGGTGGGGAAGTCCTTGTAGAAGGTGGGGAGTTTCGTCCGCTCCTCCACCAGCCGCTCGTACATCTCCAGGACCACGTCGCCCCGGGTGTCCTCCGGCCCGTGCGGTACGCCCGCCCGGTCGCAGAGCCGGCGCAGCAGGTGTTCCTCCGTGTCGGCGTCGACCTCCTCGCCGAGCGCATCGCTGATCGCCCCGTACATGGTCTTGACGGGCCAGGGACCGGAGATGTCGTGGACGACGAGCTTGCCGTCCGCTCCGGCCTTGTGGGCGATCGGTGAGCCGAAGGCCGCGGTGGCGGCGCCCTGGATGAGTTCGCGGGTGAGGTCGAGCATCACGTCGTAGTCGGCGAAGGCCTGGTAGGCCTCCAGCATCGTGAACTCGGGGTTGTGCTTGTAGGAGACGCCCTCGTTGCGGAAGGTGCGGCCCATCTCGAAGACCTTCTCCATCCCGCCGACGCACAGCCGCTTGAGGTACAGCTCGGGGGCGATGCGCAGGTAGAGGTCGAGGTCGTAGGCGTTGATGTGGGTGCGGAAGGGCCGGGCGTTGGCGCCGCCGTGGATCTGCTGGAGCATCGGGGTCTCGACCTCCAGGTAGCCCCGCTCCAGCAGCCCCTGCCGCAGGGCCTGCACGGCGCTGGAGCGGGCCCGTACGACGTCCCGCGCGTCGGGGCTGGCGACCAGGTCGAGGTAGCGGCGCCGGACCCGGGCCTCCGGGTCGGCGAGGCCCTTGCGCTTGTCGGGCAGTGGGCGCAGGCACTTGCCGGTGAGCTGCCAGGAGGTGGCCAGGACGGACAGTTCGCCGGCGCGGCTGCTGCCGACCTGGCCGCTCACCACCACGTGGTCGCCGAAGTCGACCTGGGAGGTGAAGGAGTCCAGCGCCCCGGCTCCCGACTCGTCCCGGGTGAACATCAGCTGGGTGTCGCCCGTCCAGTCGCGCAGGACGGCGAAGACCACTCCGCCGAGGTCGCGCACGACCATCACCCGACCGGCGAGGGTGACCTCCTCGCCGGTCCGGGCGCCGGGCGGGTGGCCGGGGTGCTCGGCCTTCAGCTGGGCGACGGTGTGGGTGCGCTGCCGGATCCCGACCGGGTAGGGGTCGGTGCCGGCCGCCCGGATGCGTTCCATCTTGGCGTGCCGGACCCGGACCTGTTCGGGCAGCCGCTCGGCGGTGGCCGCGCGCTCCCCGTCCTCGCCGACGAGGTCCAGGCCCAGGGAGTCGATGGAGGGCAGCCCGGCGGTGTTGGCGGGGGCGGTGAGGCCCTTGGGGTGGCCGTTGCCCCAGAGGGTGCGCAGGCGGGGTACGGAGACGAAGCCCTCGGCGATGCCGGAGGCGAGGCTGACCCGGGCGAGCGAGCCGGCGTCCTGGTAGCAGAGGAACCGCGGGTACCACTGCGGGCCGTACTTGACGTTGGAGCGGTACAGGGCTTCCAGCTGCCACCAGCGGGAGAAGAACAGCAGCAGCTTGCGCCACAGCTTGAGCACCGGTCCCGCTCCGATCCGGCCGCCCTCCTCGAAGGCCGAACGGAACACGGCGAAGTTGAGGGAGATCCGGCGTACGCCCAGGCCGGGGGCGGCGGCGCACAGCTGCGCCACCATGAACTCCATGACCCCGTTGGGGGCGGAGCGGTCGCGGCGCATCAGGTCTAGGGAGATGCCGTCCTTCCCCCAGGGCACGAAGGACAGCAGGGCGATCAGTTCGCCGTCGGCGTCCTGGGCCTCCACCAGCAGGCAGTCCCCGTCGGAGCGGTCGCCGAGCCGGTCCAGGGCCATGGAGAAGCCGCGTTCCGTCTCGGTGTCCCGCCATGTGTCGGCCCGGTCGACGATCAGCTGCATCTCGTCCTCGGATAGGGCGGAGTGGCGGCGGATCACCGTGGTGGCACCGGTGCGCCGGACCCGGTTGACGGCCTGCCGGGTCACGCGCATGTCGCGGCCGTCGAGGTCGAAGTGGGCGACGTGCAGGATGGCTTCGTCGCCGAGCTGGAGGGCGCTCAGCCCGGAGCGGGCGTACGCGGTCGCCCCGTCCTCGGAGGCGCCCATGACGGCCGGCTGCCAGCCGTAGCGGCGGGCCACGCCGAGCCAGGCGTCGACCGCCGGGGTCCAGGCCGCGGGGTCACCGACGGGGTCGCCGCTGGCCAGGCAGACGCCGGCCTCCACCCGGTAGGTGACGGCGGCCTTCCCGTTCGGGGCGAAGACCACGGCCTTGTCCCGGCGGGTCGCGAAGTATCCCAGGGAGTCGTTACGTCCGTACGCCCCCAGCAGGGCGCGGATGCGCGGTTCCTCGTCCCCGTGCAGGGCGGCCGTGAGCCGCTGCGAGCGGAACAGGGTGGCCGCGGCGTTCAGCAGGGCCAGCGCGCCGAAGAGGCCCAGCAGGAAGTACAGGGGGCGCGGCGGGTGGCCGTCGAACTGCCGGGCCGAGAAGAGGCCGCCGAAGACCTGTTTGGCCGCCCAGTCCAGCCACTGCCCCTTGGGGAGGGTTCCCGGGAACAGCGCCACCAGGGCCCAGCCGAGGAGCACCGCGGCGAGCAGCCCGAGGCCCAGCACCAGCATGGCCCGCCACACCGCCCCGGTCCGGGACGCCGCGTAGAACTCCTTGCGGGCCGCGACCAGCAGGCCGAGCGCGGCCACCGCCAGGACCATCGACGGGCCGCCGATCCAGAAGTCCCCGTCGGCGATGATCAGCAGATCGACCAGGATCAGCAGGGCCAGATAGGTGACGACGATCCACCAGGCGATCTTCTTGCGGGTTCCGAGCGCCGCCGCGAGCAGGAAGAGGAAGACCGCGTACGCCAGGTTCTCGCTGACCGGCACCACGAACGCGTCGAGGAAGCGCGTCACCGGCCGCAGGAGCCCCCGCAGCGTCGGGGAGAGCGCCAGCAGCGCGCACAGCAGCCCGAGCGATCCGAAGAACGCGCCGAAGCCGTCCGGGACCCGGTTCAGGAAGCGGTTCCGGGTCCCCCGGGTCTCCTCCACGGTGACACTCATGCTTGGCACTGTAGGGAGGGCGACGCCGGTCCGCGCGGCGAACCCGATAGCCTCGGCCGGGTGACAGAGCACGTGAACACGGGATTCGAGCGCGGCACGGACGGCCCGAAGGTGATCCTCGCCGGCGTTGACGGATCCGAGTCCTCGCTCCGGGCCGCGGCCTACGCGGCGGGGCTCGCGCGACGGCAGAACGCCCTGCTGGCCCTCGTCTACGTCCAGCCGGTCATGGCGGCCGGAGCCTCGCTCGGCGTACCGGTCGGCGACACCACGGGGGAGATCGCCGAGGGCATCGTCGCGGAGGTCCGGGCCTCCGCGGAGCGCCTCAAGGGCATCTTCGAGGTGCGCTGGCAGTTCCACACCTTCCGCGGGGACCCGTACGCCGGTCTCGTCAGCGCCGCCGAGGAACTCACCGCGGACGCGGTGGTCGTCGGCGCCTCCGAGCAGGCGGGACACCGCATCGTGGGCTCGGTCGCGGTCCGCCTGGTGAAGGCGGGGCGATGGCCGGTCACGGTGGTGCCGTAACGACGGTGGTCCTCCAGGGCCTGTCGTCAAACAGGCCCTAGCGGCCCTGCGTCAGGCCGTCCTTGGCCGCGCCGCGGCTGAGGACGGCTTCGGAGACGGCTTCCAGGGCGGTCTCGTACTCGCTGTCGCCGGGGTCCTCGGCGAGGGCCGCGGGGAGGTTGACGACCTTGCCCGCGTCGAGGTCCATCATCTGCGGGACGAACTCGGCCTTCGTCACCTGCCAGCGCTGGCCCGGGGCGGCGGGCGGGGCGAAGGTGAAGCGGCCGACGGAGCCGTAGTTGCCGCGCATGTCCCGTGCGCCGGAGTAGTTGAACATCTCCCCCGCGACCTGGTCGCCCATCCCGTAGACGATCCAGGTGCCGTTGACCTTCTCGTAGGCCTGCGGGATGTGTGCGTGCGTTCCCAAGATCATGTCCACGTCCGGTCGGCCGCCGCTCTGCGAGGCCGTCAGGGCGCGGCCCAGCTCCAGCTGCGTGTCGTCGGGTTCGGTCTGCCACTCGGTACCCCAGTGCAGGCTGACGAGCACCACGTCGGCGCCGGCCTTCCGGGCCGCCCGCGCGTCGGCGACGATCTTGTCCTGCTTCGTCAGGTTGACGGCCCAGGGCTGTCCGTCGGGCATCGGGTAGCCGTTGGTGTCGTAGGTGTAGGCGAGGTGCGCGACCTTCGCGGAGCCCGCCGTGTACAGCGTGGTCCGCGCGGCCTCCGCCGCGGTCCGCGCGGAGCCCGCGTGGCCCAGGCCGACCTTGTCGAAGCGGGCGAGGGTGCGTGCGATGCCCTCGGCTCCGTCGTCCAGGGTGTGGTTCGAGGCGGTGGAGCAGCCGTCGTACCCGGCGTCCTTGAGTGCGTCGGCGACGCTGGGCGGGGAGACGAAGGCGGGGTAGCCGCTGAAGGGGCCGCCGTCCTCCCCGTAGATGGTCTCCATGTGGCACAGGGCGAGGTCGGCCGCCGAGACCAGCGGTTTGACCTTGGAGAACATGGGCCGGAAGTCGTGGCCGTCGCCGTCGGCGTCCGCCGCGGCCCGTTTGATGACCGAGGTGTGCGGCAGGACGTCTCCGCTGGCCACCAGGGTGAAGCCCTTGCCGGCGGGGGCTGCGGGCGTCGAGGCGCCGGGGGTGCCGGCGGGGGCTCCGGCCGCACTGGAGCCGAGCCGGGCCGGCGCCGCGTCGCCCTGGGCGGAGCAGGCGGCGGCCGTCGTGGACAGCAGGGCGGCCGACAGCAGGGTGAGGGCGTGCCGGATGCGCTTGGTCATCTATCCCAGCTCCCATTCATATGGCTGTCGGATTACCCGAAATCCATAGGAGTAGGCGTCCCAAGTCAAGGAACGGCGCCGTCCGCACAGGGCCCCCTCACCCCGACGGCCCACGGCCGTTCGCCGTGCCGTTCGACCGTTCGTCGCCGGGCGCGGCCGCCCACCGGACGACCCGGGTGCTTGGGCGCAACGGCGGCGCCGGACGGTTCCCGGGGCGGCTCCGCGCAGGTGAGGGTGAGTGAGCCGGCCCCCGAGGGACCCCGAGCCCCCCAGCGCACACCGGCGGACAGCAGACCCCCAGCACACCCCCAGCGGACCCCGGAAGGAGCCACTCGTGCCGCTCTCCCCCACACTCCAGCGCACGGAACCCGAGGCGCTGGCCGAACTCCAGCGCGACCACGGGCGGGCCCTGTTCGGCTTCCTGGTCGGACTCACGGCCGGCGACGCACAGCGCGCGGAGGACCTGGTGCAGGAGACCCTCGTACGGGTATGGCAGCACCCGGAGGTACTGGCGAGCGCCCACGAGTCCATGCGGCCCTGGCTCTTCACCGTCGCCCGGCGCCTGGCGATCGACGCCCGCCGGGCCCGGCTGTCACGCCCCATGGAGGTCGACCCGGAGGGCCTGGAACAGGCCCCGGCGCCCGTGGACGCGGTGGCGGGCTCGGTCACCGCGATCGACGTCCGGCGGGCCGTCGGCAGTCTCGGGCAGGAGCACCGGGAGGTGCTGATGCAGGTCTACTTCCAGGACCGCTCGGTCGCCGAGGCCGCGGCAGAGCTCGGCATTCCGGCCGGAACGGTCAAGTCCCGTACGTACTACGCCCTGCGCGCCCTGCGGAAGGGCCTCCAGGGGTACGGACTCGGCGCCTGATCCGGCCCGGCCGGGCCCCCGCGTCCTGTACGAACGCTGGAGAAGCACTCAAGGAACGTCCTCCAGGCGCACGAATCGGACACAGAGCGCATCGATATCGGCAGCGGACCGTTCAAGTTGAGTAAACATCCCCCGCTCCGCGAGCCGGTCGGTGAAGGCTCGGGGGTGACGACGGGAAGCTCGACACGCGGGAGAAGGTGGAACGGTGCAGCCCGAGGGTATGAACGGCACCAGTGACGGCGGACTGGCCGTGCCCATGGCATGGCTCTACGCGGAGTACATCGCGGACGAGCTGCTGCGCACGGGCCGGCTGATCCCGGTCAGCACGCTGGAGTTCCGTGCCGGGCGGGACACGCTCGCGCTGACGATCTACCTCTCGGACGCGGCGGGCGAGCTCTCCGGGATCCGGGTGGTCTCGCAGCTCGACGAGTGGCTGTCGCTGACGGCGTACGGGCACCCCTGGCGCGACTGGGTCCACACCCGGTTCCTCGCGCTCGGCGAGGAGGCCAGGGAACGGGGCCGCGGTGAGGACCCGGACCTCGAACTGGCGCGGGCGGCCTGGCGCTGGCTGGACCACACCGAGCTCTTCGCCACCAACCTCGACCCGGGCCGCCACGGCCACGCGGACACCCCGCCGGGCCTGGACGAGAACGCCCGCGTCTGGACCCCGGCCTGGCAGCTCGGCCTGCCCCTGGGGCACCTGGCGATGCACCTGTTCTAGGCCGCCTTTCGGAGCCTAGTGCTGTGGCCGGAAAGGTTTGCCGGGTCGCGGTGTCCGGTGCGGTACCTCGCAAGGCGGAGGGCCGCCGCTCGTACTGGACGTACTCGGGTGGCCCGACAACGCCGCGAGGTGCCGTGCCGGGCGCCGTGACACGGTGAACCTTTCCGGTCACAGCACTAGGCGCGGCCGTCCCCGGACGCGGGCGGGCCCGGCGGGTCGGCCGGGTCCGTCACCAGGCCCGTGAAATCGGCCTCGTTGCGCTCCGCCCGGGTCACGTACCAGCGGGCGACCAGCCACATCACCGGGTACACCACCAGCCCCAGGGCCACCCAGACCAGCGGGCCCGCGGCCGGGCGGGGCAGCAGGAACGCCAGCGGGAGCAGCCCCAGGAGCAGGGCGAGCAGCGCCAGCGCGCCCAGCCCGGCACGCAGCTGCGTCCGCATCAGGGCCCGTACGTAGGTCTCGCCGAGGGTGGTCTGCTCGGAGATCTCCGAGCGGGCCGGGGTGTGCGCGGGCGCCCGGCGGCGGGTCCCCCGGGGGACCCCCGTGACGATCTCCCGCCGGGGCTGCGGCGGCTGCTGCTCCTCGGCCATGGTGCTGCGGAGTCTACGCAGCGCGCCGCTACTTGAGGAGACGGGAGAGCCTGCGGTCCGCGAGCGGTTTGCCGCCGGTCTGGCAGGTGGGGCAGTACTGGAGCGAGGAGTCGGCGAAGGACACCGAGCGCACGGTGTCCCCGCACACCGGGCACGGCTCGCCGGCCCGGCCGTGTACCCGCATCCCGCTGCGCTTCTCCGCCTTGAGCTGTCCGGCGGCCAGGCCGTGGGCCCGTTCGACGGCGGTGCGCAGGGTTTCCCGTACGGCCGTGTACAGGTGCGTGACCTGGTCCTCGTCGAAGGAGGCGGCCAGTGTGAAGGGGGAGACCTTCGCCTGGTGGAGGATCTCGTCGCTGTAGGCGTTGCCGATGCCGGCCAGCACGCTCTGGTCGCGCAGTACGCCCTTGATCTGCCGGCGCTCCCCGGCGAGCAGTGCGGCGAAGGCCTCCCGGTCGAAGTCCCCGGCCAGCGGGTCGGGGCCGAGGCGGGCGATGCCCGGGACCTCCTGGGGGTCGCGCACCACGTACACGGCGAGGCGCTTTTGCGTACCGGCCTCGGTGAGGTCGAAGCCTCCCCCGCCCTCCAGGACGAGGCGCAGCGCGAGCGGTCCCTTCCCGGGGCGCGGCGGCTGTGCGGGGAAGCTCTCCTGCCAGCGCAGCCAGCCGGCCCGGGCCAGGTGCGTGACGAGGTGGAGTCCGCCGACACCCAGGGCGAGGAACTTGCCGTACCGGACTACGGGCCCGGCCCGGCCGCCTTCGAGGGCGGTGAGGGGAGGGTCGTAGGTCTTCAGCACGCTGACGGCGAGCGGGAGGACGCGTTCGACCACCCGCCCGGCGAGGTGCTCGTCGAGGAACTCCCTCAGGGCCTCGACCTCCGGCAGCTCGGGCATCCTCCCAGGGTGGCGCCGCGCACCCCGGAACGCGAGCCGGGGAGGGCGGGGGCGCGGGCAAGATCCGAAAGAGACGGCCTACGCCATGGTGAACTCGCACCACACGCACTTCCCGCTCCCCCTGGACTCCACTCCCCACACGTCCGCCAGCCGGTCCACCAGCATCAGGCCCCGCCCCGACACCCCCGATTCCCCGGCCTCGCGGCGGCGCGGGAGGGCGCTGGAGCGGTCCTCGACCTCGACGCGCAGCCGCCGCTCCGGGCCCGCCAGGACGCGCAGGGTGACGATCGCCGGGCCGTCGGTGTGCATCAGGGCGTTCACGATGAGCTCGTCGGCGACGAGTTCGATCTCGTCGGACCGGCTGCGCGCACCCCACGCCCGGACCGCCGCGCCGATCATGTGGCGGGCGGCGACGAGCGCCTCGGGGTCCCCGGGGGCCACGTGCTGCTGGAGCCGACCGCCGCCCTGCGGGGAGTCCTCGCCCTGGCGGCGCAGCAGGAGCAGCGCCATGTCGTCGTCGCCGCCCCGGTCGTCGACGACCTCGCACAGCCGGTCGGCGAGCAGCTGGAGGTCGGCCGGGCCGCTGCGGACCAGCTCGGTGAGCAGGCGCACGCCGTCGTCGAGGTCGGCGCCGGGCTGTTCGACCAGTCCGTCGGTGCACAGCAGGATCGTTTCCCCCGGGTCCAGTTCGAGCGTCGTCACCGGGTACTCCAGCCGGCCGAACTCCGCGGACAGGCCCAGCGGCATCCCGCCCTCCGTGGGGAGCCGCCGGCAGTCCCCGTCGCGGGTGCGCAGCAGCGGGTCGAGGTGTCCGGCGCGGACCAGCTGGAGGACGCCGGTGGAGAGGTCGGCCTCGACGTACGTGCAGGTCGCGAAGCGGTCGGTGTCCAGTTCGTGCAGGAAGACCGAGGCGCGGGCCATGACCGTGGCCGGGGCGTGCCCCTCGGCGGCGTAGGCGCGGAGCACGATCCGCAGCTGCCCCATCACGGCCGCCGCGTGCGTGTCGTGGCCCTGGACGTCGCCGATGACGGCTCCGACGCGGCCGCCGGGCAGGGGGATGACGTCGTACCAGTCGCCGCCGATGTCCTGGCCCATGCGGGCGGACCGGTAGCGGACGGCGATCCGTGCGCCGGGGACGTCGGGGATCCGGCGCGGCAGCATGGCCTGCTGGAGTCCCTCGGCGAGGTCGTGCTCCTGCTCCAGCAGCATCGCCCGCTGGAGGCTCTGCGCGATGCTGCTGCCGAGGGCGACCAGGAGGTTGCGTTCCTCCTGGGTGAAGCCGTCCTTGTCCTGGTAGAGCAGGCCGATGGCGCCGATCGGGCGGGCCTGCGCGATCAGCGGCAGGTAGGCGGCGGCCGAGATCCGCATGTACGAGATCTTCGCCCAGAGTCCGGGGAAGTCGCTGGCGAACTCGTCGGCGGAGTCGAGGAAGCGGGGCTGGAGGGAGCGGACGACCTCGCTCATGGGGTACTGCTCGTCGACGCGGGTGTAGCGGGTGCCGGGAACGAAACTGCCGACGGGGCCTTCGGCCACGAGGTGGATGCGGCCCGCCTCGACGAGGCCCATGACCATGCCCATGGAGCCGAGCCGCTCCAGGCCGTGGGCGTCGCCGAGGGCGTCGATGACGTCCTTGACGGTGCGGGCGTGCGCGAGGGCGGCGGTGGTGCTCTCGACGACGGAGGTCTGGCGGCGCCGTTCCTCGTCGAGGCCGAGGCGTTCCGCCGAGTGGCTGAGCTCTTCCGTGGCGTCGCGGACGATGCCGATGATGCGGTACGGGCGCCCGTCCGGGCCGCGCATGACGCGGCCCTGGGTGTGGGTCCAGCGGAGGGTGCCGTCGCGGCAGCGGATGCGGAAGTAGGCGCCGTAGCTGTCGACCGCGCTCTTGAGGGCGCTGGAGACGAGGGCGTCGAGCCGGGCGGCCTCGGCGGGCGGGACGCGCGCGGAGAGCGACTCGGGCCGTCCGTCGTACTCGCCGGGGGCCGTGTCGAAGACCTCGAGGCCCGCCGCGTCCAGGTGCATGAGCCCGGTGACCAGGTCCCAGTCGAAACTGCCCATCCGGTTCAGCGACAGGGACAGGTCCGGGTGTGCGGGCCAGTCCTCCGGCAGCGATACGGTGCTCGGCACCGGTCCACCATGACACAGCGGCGGGTCAGGCGCTCTCCAGGTACTGGCCCGCGTCGGTGGGCTGCTGCTGGTCCGGGAAGCCGTACGGGTCCACGGGCGCCGAGGGGTCCAGGGGCGCGTCGTCGGGGGTGAGCGGCGAGCCGGGGTCGGCGGGGTCCAGCGGGGGCAGGTCGGAGAGCGTGTCCGGCGAAGTGCCCGGCGGGAGGTCCGTCGGGGCCTCGGAGGGACGGTCGGAGCGGGGCCGGCGGGGCGGGTTCTGCGGGGCGGAGGGTGTGCCCGGGGCGGTCTCGGTGGCACCGCCGCCGTCCTGCGGGCACGGGGCGTCCGTGCCGGGGGCCGGGGCGGCGGGCGCGGGTGCGGGGACGCCGGAGGGCAGGTCGTACGGAACTCCCGCCGGGCCGCCGGCGGGCGCCGGGACACCCGACGGCGCGTCGCCGGACGGGTCCGCCGGCAGGCCGGTCGGCAGGTCCGCGGGCAGGTCCGTGGGCACGTCCGTCGGCACGCCCATGGGCAGGTCCATGGGCACGTCCATGGTCAGGTCCGTCGGCGCCTCGGGCGCGGGTCCCGCCGGGCCGTCGAGCGGCAGGTCCGGGATCAGGTCCGACGCCGGGCCGGCGAGGGGGTCCGGGGCCGCCTCGGGCGGTACGCCGTTCGGCAGGTCCGAGGGAACCTCGGGCGGCAGGTCCGCCGGGGGTCCGGCGGGCGGCGCCGGGGAGGCCGGCGGGGTGGTGCGGGCCAGGCTGTTGGGGTCCGTGGTGACGCAGGGGTCGGACGGGGCCTCCGGGGTCACGGGGCCGTCCGGGATGCCGTCGGCGGGGTCGAAGCGGGGCGCCACCCTGGGGGGCCGGTCCTGCGCGCCGTCGTCGCCGGCCCTGCGCTCGATCCAGGTGTTGTCCGCGATGTTGACGATGAGGAGGTTGCTCAGGGCCCGGGCGGTCGGCTCGATGACGATGACCTGGTTGGGCTGGTAGCCGTTCCACTGGTCGCCCTTGAGGACCGCTTTGCCCTTGGCGGCGCGCGGCGAGCCCAGCGGATTGCCGCAGGCGCAGCGGACCCTGGGCATGCCGTGGGCGTCGACGAGGACGGCCGAGCCCGCCTGGAGGACGGCCTGGTGGGCGTCGGCCCGGCCGTCGCGGAAGCCGTGGTCGGTGACGCGGGTGTCGGCGCGCAGGACCACCGGGGTGAGCCCGCGCAGGAACTCGGGGACCTTCTCCGGGGCGACGCCCGAGGCCTCGGCGAAGGCGCGGGACTTGGCGTCGTCGGTGGTGAGGAAGTTGACCTGCCGTTCCACGTCGCAGCTGCCGAGCCGGCTGGTGCCCCCGTACAGGCCGGGGGTGGCGGCCGCGACGGTGCGGATGCCGCGGCCGCTGCGGTTGGGCAGCGGCGGCTGTACGGGGGCCGATTCGGCGGTGGCGGTGGAGGCGGTGAAGGGGGCGGGGCCGGGGGCTCCGACGGGCTGGAGGTGGAGCTCCTGGCTCTCGGCGGCGGCGCCCTTGGTCTGTTCGGGGCCGGAGCCGGTGCACCCGGAGGCGAGGAGGCCGACCACGGCGAAGAGGGCCGCGCAGGTCGGCACGTGACGGCGCGACGTCTGACGGGGTGTCTGTGCGGGCACGTCGTTCACGTCGTTCACACTGCTCTCCCTTTTCGCCCCGGTTGCTCCCCTCTTGTCTGACGCATGTCCCACGGCACCGCAAGTGGAGCGGCGCGGAGGGGGCGGACTCGCGTATTGAACATGTTCAAGGAACCCCGTAGGGTCGGGCCACGACTTGAACACGTTCAAAGGAGTGGGACCGTGACGGTGCTCGTGAACCTGATCGTCACCCTGGGGATGCTCTACGTCGTCCCCGTGGGCCTGCGCCTCGTCGACCCGGCCGGGCTGCGCCGCACCGCCCGGCTGTGGCCCCTGGCCGCGCTCCCCGGGGCGCTCTGCCTGTGGCTCCCGCGCGGAACCACCGCCACCGCGCTCGCCGCACTCTACGCCCTGGCCACGCTGGCCCTGGCGGCCCGGGCCGCGGCCCGGCTGCGCGGAGCCCCCCGGACCTCGCCGGGGAGCCTCCCCCGGCTCGCGCCGCCCGAGGTGGCGGTTCTCACCGCGCTCGCGGCGCCCTCGGTCGCCGGGACCGCCCTGGTCGCCGAGCGGGCCGGATACCGGCTCTTCGGCTTCGAGCTGGACATCCTGGCCCTGACCGTCCCGCACTTCCACTTCGCCGGGTTCACGGCCGCCCTGGTCGCCGGCCTGGTGTGCCGCGCGGCGCCGGGGCGGCCCGGCGCGCGCTGGGCGGCGTACAGCGTCCCGGCGGGAACCCTGCTCGTCCTGCTGGGCTACTTCGTGGACGACTGGGCCGAACTGCTGGGCGCGGTGGTGCTGACCGCCGGGATGTGGGCGGTGGCGCTGACCACCTGGCGGGACCTGCGGCCCGCCGCCCGCGACCGGACCACCGGGGCGCTGCTCGCGACCTCGGCCGCGGTCCTGGTGGCCACCATGCTGCTCGCCCTGTGGTGGGCGGCCGGCGAGGCCACCGGGATCGTCCACCCCACCCTGACCTGGATGGCCGCGACCCACGGCCTGGGCAACGCGCTCGGCTTCGCCCTGTGCTCGCTGCTGGCCTGGCGCCGCCTGACCGGGGAGCCCGGCCGGCCCGCCCCGGCCCCAGCCGCCGCCCGCCCCGTACTCCGCTGAACCACCGACTCCCCTCCGCCTCCCCCTTTCCGGCCCCCGAACGGAGACCCGCCATGACCCGCCTCATCAGCACCGGCCGGCCGAGCCTCAGCTACGCCGAGCGCGGCGCGACCCGGCAGCGCCCGCTGCCCGCCGGGTACCACCACCTGCACCACCGGACCCGGATCGGCCACGGCCGGGAGGCCTTCGAGGCGGCCGGGGCGGCGGTGTCCTCCTTCCGGATGCACCGGGCGACCGGGGCGACCGTGCGCGCGGACGGGGATGCCCTGCCCGGGGCGCGGGTGGAGATCGGGCTCGGGATCGGCCGGCTGCGGATCTGCGTACCGTGCGAGGTGATCTGGACCCCGGACGGGCCGGACCGGGCCGGGTTCGCCTACGGCACGCTGAGCGGGCACCCCGAGAGCGGGGAGGAGTCCTTCCTGGTGGAACTCGCCGAGGACGGCACGGTGTGGTTCGAGGTCACCGCCTTCAGCCGCCCCGCCGCCTGGTACACGCGCCTCGCGGGGCCGCTCGTCCCCGTCCTCCAGCGCGGCTACGCCCGGCTGCTGGGCCGGCGCCTGCGCGCGCTGGCCGCCGCCGCCTGATACTGGAGGGGATGGACTGGTTCACGGCGCCCGGATACTGGCTGGGCCGGCTGGTCTTCCAGCGGGCCCTGGCCGGCGTGTACGTCTTCGCCTTCGTCGGGGCCGCCCTGCAGTTCCGGGCCCTGATCGGGGCCCACGGCATGCTGCCCGTCCCGCGCTACGTGCGGTACGTGCCCTTCCGCCGCGCCCCGAGCCTGTTCCAACTGCGCTACTCCGACCGGCTCTTCGCCGGCTGCGCCTGGGCCGGGGCGGCCCTCGCGGCGGCCCTCGCCGCCGGGGCCGGGGACGCGGTGCCGCTGGGCGCGGCGATGGGCATGTGGGCGGTGCTGTGGCTGCTGTACCTCTCCATCGTCAACGTGGGCCAGACCTGGTACTCCTTCGGCTGGGAGTCGCTGCTGCTGGAGGTCGGTTTCCTGGCCGTGTTCCTCGGCAACGCCCGCGTGGGGCCGCCCGTGCTGGTGCTGTGGCTGCTGCGGTGGGTGCTGTTCCGGGTGGAGTTCGGCGCCGGGCTGATCAAGATGCGCGGCGACGCGTGCTGGCGCAAGCTGACGTGCCTGTACTTCCACCACGAGACGCAGCCGATGCCGGGGCCGCTGAGCTGGTTCTTCCACCACCTGCCCCGACCCCTGCACCGGGTGGAGTGCGCCGCGAACCACGTGACCCAACTGCTGGTGCCCGTTCTGCTGTTCACCCCGCAGCCGGTGGCCTCGTACGCCGCCGGGATCATGGTGGCCACCCAGCTGTGGCTGGTGCTCTCGGGGAACTTCGCCTGGCTGAACTGGCTGACGATCACGCTCGCCCTGTCCGCCGTCGACTTCACCGGGATCGCGGGGCCGCCGCCCGCCGCCGCCTCGCGCGGAGCGCCGGTCTGGTACGTGGCGGCGGTGTGCGCCGTGACGGCGCTCGTGCTGGTGCTCAGCCGGCATCCGGTGACCAACATGGTGTCCCGGCGCCAGGTGATGAACCGGTCCTTCGACTCGCTGCACCTGGTGAACACCTACGGGGCCTTCGGCACGGTCGGCCGGATCCGCGACGAGGTGGTGGTCGAGGGCACCGCCGACCGGCGGCCCCGGGAGGACGGCGACTGGAAGGAGTACGGCTTCAAGGGGAAGCCGGGGGAACTCCGGCGGATCCCGCGCCAGTTCGCCCCGTACCACCTGCGCCTGGACTGGCTGATGTGGTTCGCGGCGCTCTCCCCCGGCTACGCCCGGGACTGGTTCGGGCCGTTCGTGGAGCGGCTGCTGTCGGGCGACCGGGACACGCTGCGGCTGCTGCGCCACAACCCCTTCCCGGACGCCCCGCCGCAGTTCGTACGGGCCCGGCTGTACCGCTACCGGTTCACCACCTGGCGGGAGCTCCGCGCGACGGGCGCCTGGTGGCACCGGAGGCTGCTGCGCGAGTACATGCCGCCGACCCACCTCGCGCAGGCCCGCCGTTCAGAGCCCGAGTAGCGCCGCCTCCCGCTCCGCGGAGATGCCCTTCTCCGGCCGGTCGGGCCGGTGGGGGGCCACGCCGCCGAGTGACTGGAGCCAGGTCCAGGTGTCGGCGACGGTCTCCTGCACGGGCCGGCACCTCAGGCCTGCCTCCAGGGCCTTCGTGACGTCGGCGCCGAACATGTAGTCGGTCATCTCGCCCTCCGGGATCCAGACGGGAAGCTCGGTCCAGGGCTCGATCCCGGCCTCCTCGATGGCCGCCGCGGGAATCCAGCGGGGCTCGGCCACGGCTCCGGTCGCCGCGACGCAGGCCTCCAGGAAGCTGCCCATCGTGGCGTGGCCGGCCGGGGACGCCAGGTTGTACGCGCCGCCGCGCCCGGCCTCGGCGGCGTCCAGGGTCCAGTGCGCGAGGTCGCGCACGTCGATGTACTGGAGCGGCAGGTCGCTGGAGCCGGGCGCCACGAAGGGGCCGCCGCGGGCGGTCCGGTTCAGCCACCAGGGCAGCCGGCCGACGTTCTCGTACGGGCCGAGGATCAGTCCGGCGCGCACCAGCAGGGCCCGGTCGCCGAAGGCGTCCAGCGCCGCGAGCTCGCCGCCCCGCTTGTCCTCGGCGTAGGCGGTGGAATCGGCGTCGGGCGAGCCGTCCACCAGCGGGCCGTCCTCGGCGAGGCCGGCGGGCGCGGGGTAGGTGTACACCGATCGGCTGGAGATGTACACGTACCCGCCGGCCCGTCCGGCCAGCAGGCGGGCGCTGTCGCGCACGGCGGTCGGGGCGCCGCCCCAGGTGTCGACGACCAGGTCCCACTCCCCCTCGGCGAGGGCGGCCAGGCCGCCGGGGGCGGTGCGGTCCCCGTGGAGGGCGGAGGTCCCGGGCGGGGGCGCGTGGTGCCCCCGGTGGAAGACGGTCACCTCCCAGCCCCGCTCCAGGGCGTCTTCGGTGATCGCGCGTCCGACGAATTCGGTCCCACCCAGCATCAGCAGTCTCATGCTTCGACCCTGCCCGGCGCAGGCGGGAGGGGGAAGCGGTGATCGCCCACAGCGATGACGCTCAGGGCGTACGCCGGACGGGAACCGGGAGCCGCGAGCCGGAGGGGAGAGGAAGGGGAACGGCACCGCACCGTACGCACACCACGCCCCCGTCGCCGTTCGGCGCGGGGGCGCAGGCCGGGCCCGGAGGGGTGGGCCCGTGGGTGTCAGTCGATGCCGGGCAGGATGTGGGGCTCCGCGAGGTCGTCCTCGTAGCCGGCCAGCCGGATCGGCGCGGAACGGGCCCACACCTCAAGGCTGCCGAGCTCGTCGGACCGCGTGTTCGCCCTCGGACCCTTTCGCTCCATGGTCTGTTCGGGCTTCGTCATTTCAGTCACCGCGCACTCCCTTGTGTCGCGTAACCCGGCGGGCTCGTCCGCGCGCCGGATAGGGAAATAGAAGGTTTTCCGGACGCGGTGGCGCCATGGTGGAGCGGGGCCCGGGTGGGGCCTCCTTGGGCATCAGGGTACACATATGAGCGGGACCCCGCTCGATGGAACGGTAAAATCCACGCTGGACCGCTTGTTTTCGCCGCGAGTTCAGGAAGTCGTACGCCGGTGTGTCCAACCGGACTGTCTGCTCGGGACGACTGCTCGCGGCGGCGGCGCGTGAGCGCGGACGACGGAGGGAGTGGCGGTGGCGAGGCCAGGAGTGCCCACGGTCGGCAGTGTCGACGAGCTGATGGAGCTGCTGCACGCGCACGAAGGGGCCGGGCTCCAGACGGCGGCGCTGCTGCGCCGCTCGCACCCGTTCGACAAGGAACTGCAGGTGGCCGGGCTGATTCACGGCCTGGACGGACTGCCCGCCGACGGCGATCGCGCCGCCGAGGCGGTCCGGCCGCTGCTGGGCGACCGGGTCGCGCGGCTGCTCCGCCCGGACGGGCCGGACGGCGACCCGCACGCGGAGGCCCTGCACCGCGCCGCCGAAGCGGGCGGGGTCACGGGCCTGGACGCCGGGATCGTGGAGGACTGGCGTCCGGTACTGGAACTGGTCGCGGCCGGAGCCTACGACCCGCACCCCGGGATCCGGCCGAACGGGTGACCGGCCCCGGGGGCTGACATCCACGGAGGGAAGACCTCCGCGGAGGGGGTCCCTACCAGTTGGCGGGGGCGTAGTCCTTCAGGAAGACGCCGAACAGGTCCTCGCCGGCCTCGCCGCGCACGATCGGGTCGTAGACGCGGGCGGCGCCGTCGACCAGGTCGAGGGGGGCGTGGAAGCCCTCCTCGGCGAGGCGCAGCTTGTCGAAGTGCGGGCGCTCGTCGGTGATCCAGCCGGTGTCGATCGAGGTCATCAGGATGCGGTCGGTCTGGAACATCTCCTGGCCGCTGGTCCGCGTCACCATGTTCATCGCCGCCTTGGCGGCATTGGTGTTCGGGTGCCCCGCGCCCTTGTAGCCGCGGCTGAAGACGCCTTCCATCGCCGAGACGTTGACGACGTACGCACGCCCGCTGGCCGCCCGCCGGGCGGCCTCGGCCATGGCCGGCCGGAGCTTGCTGATCAGGATGAACGGCGACGTGTAGTTGCACAGCTGGGTTTCGAGCAGCTCCACCGGGGAGATCTGGTCGATGGTCTGCACCCAGGTGTTGCTCTCGACGACGTCCGGGAGCAGGCCGCCGGCGTCGATGGCGGTGCCGTCGAGGTGCCGTTCGAGGCTGGCGTTGCCCGCGACCAGGGCGAGGTCGGCGACCTTCTGCGCCTCGAGCCCGCTCACGCCGACGGGAAGCGCCGCCAGGCCGTCGACCGCACCGGAGTTGAAGGCGCCGATGACGTGGTGGGCGGGGAGCTCGCCGGCGGGGAGCGGGGCGCTCTCCCCCTCGACCAGCGCCGCGTACGCGCTGGGCAGGCGGCGCACCGTCTGCGTCGCGTTGTTGACGAGGATGTCCAGCGGACCGGCCTCGGCCACCTGGTCGGCGAGCGCCACGGCCTGGCCCGGGTCCCGCAGGTCGAGGCCGACGACCTCCAGGCGGTGCATCCAGTCCGCCGAGTCCTCCATCGCCTTGAAGCGGCGGATGGCGTCCTTGGGGAAGCGGGTGGTGACCGTGGTGTGGGCACCGTCGCGCAGCAGCCGCAGCGCGATGTACATACCGATCTTGGCCCGGCCGCCGGTGAGCAGCGCGCGCTTGCCGGTGAGGTCGGCGCGGGCCTCGCGCTTGGCCCGGTTCTGGGCGGCGCACTCCTGGCAGAGCTGGTGGTAGAAGTAGTCGACCTCGACGTACCGCGTCTTGCAGATGTAGCAGGAGCGCGGGCGCTGCAGTATTCCGGCGATCCGGCCGGCCTCGGTGACCGAGGAGGGCAGGATGCCCTCGGTCTCGTCGTCGATGCGCTCGGCGGAGCCGGTCGCGGTCGCCTCGGTGACGGCCTTGTCGTTGGCGGTCTTGGCGGCGCGGCGCTCCTGGCGGCGGCGCTGCTTGACCGTGCGGTAGAGGCCGGCGGTGGCACGGCGTACGGTGATGGCGTCCGGGTGGTCGACGTCGAGCTTGTCGAGCTCGTCGATCACGCTGAGACAGAGGGCGAGGCGCTCGGGGTCGATGCCGGGCCCGTAGGCGTACCCGTTTTCCTGGCTGTCTTCGGTCACCGTCATGGCCGCTGCCGTTCCTCGTTCAATGGTCCGCGTCCGCCTGCTGCGGAACTCCCCAAAACGGCCACTGTACGGAGCCGACACGCCCGGGACCAAACCCGTTCCCGTGCGCCTCACCCACCGCGAGCGAGGTGTCACGGTCTGGATGGGTTCGTGACGCTCCGTACGCTCCGTGACACGGCCACGGGGGGCCGGTGAGGCGGTGGGCGGGGCGGCGAACGGGGTGGCCGGAATTCGACTGTCGGCCGAAAAGCGTGTGCTCCCGCTGGTGTATGCCACGAGGACTACTCGGGGACCGATCAAGGAGACTCCGGACGGATGAATAGCCCGCCGGGGTGGGGCATGGTGGATTTCATGAGTGCCCTAGCCCTGTCGGTTCTGCTCTGTCTGGTGTCCGCCGTCGCGTACGCGGGCGGCGCGATCGTCCAGGAACACGTCGCGGCGAGCTCCCCCGACCGCGCCTGGGCCCCGCTGCGCCGGGCGGGGTGGTGGGCGGCGGTCGGGCTCAACGGCCTGGGGGCCCTGCTGCACGTGCTCGCGCTGGCGTACGGGCCGCTCAGCCTGGTCCAGCCGCTGGGGGCGCTGACCATCGTGTTCGCGCTGCCCATGGCGGCCGTCCTCGTACGCCGCCGGGCGGGCGCGGAGGCCTGGCGCGGTGCGCTGATGGCCACCGTGGGCCTGGCCGGGCTGCTCGCGCTGACCGGCGGGGACGGTGGGGGACGCCAGGCCCTGGAGGGCGGCGAGCGGAGCCTGCTGCTGACGGTGACGGCGGCCGGGGTCGCGGTGCTGTTCCTCGCGGCGCACCAGGTCCACCGGGTGGTGCTGCGCAGTGTGCTGCTGGCGGCGGCCGCCGGGACGGTCTTCGGGATGGCCTCGGTGTTCACCAAGGCGGTGGCGGAGAGCTTCGACCCGGGGGCGCTGGGCACGCTCGCGCCCGACCTGGCGGCGATCGCCGTCCTGGCGGGCGGCGGTCTCCTCCTCTCCCAGGCGGCCTACCGGGGCGCCGGGCTGACCGCGCCGCTGGCCACGGTGACCGTGGTCAACCCGGTGGTCGCGGCGGCGGTGGGGATCTCCCTGTTCGACGAGGGCTTCCGGTACGGCACCGCGGGCACCCTGGCGGCGCTCGCGAGTGCCGTACTGGCGGCGGCCGGCCTGATCCTGCTCACGACCGTGCCGCCGCACGTGCGGGGGTCAGATGCCGACGCCCTTGCCCCGGAGGTACTTCAGGGGGTCGATGTCGGAGCCGTAGCCGGGGCTCGAACGCATCTCGAAGTGCAGGTGGGGGCCGCTGCTGTTGCCGGTCGAGCCGGAGCGGCCGATCCGCTGGCCGCCGGAGACCTGCTGCCCGGCCTTGACCCCGAGCGCGGAGAGGTGGGCGTACTGGGAGTAGCGGCCGTCGGCATGCTTGATGACGACCTGGTAGCCGTACGCCCCCGCCCAGCCGGCCGACTCGACGGTGCCGGGGCCGACGGCCTTGATGCTGGTGCCGGTCGGCACCGGGAAGTCGACGCCCGTGTGGTAGCCGCTGGACCAGGAGGATCCCGCGACGCGGTAGGCGGTGCCGAGGGCGGCGTCGACCGGGGAGGTGAACCCTCCCGAGGCGGGCTTCTGGTCCGTCGATGAGGCCTGCTCGGGCTTCGGCTTCGGCTTCGTCTGCTCGGGCGTCTTGCCGGTCTCGGGCTTCGGCTTCTGGGTCGGCTTCGTCTGTTCGGGCTTGGGCTGGTCCGGCTTCGGGGCGGGCGTGGTCGGGGCGGGTTTGGCCGGGGCGGGCGTGGCCTGCTCCGGCTTCGTCTGCTCCGGCTTCGGCGCTGCCGGTTCCACCGGCTTGACCGGCTCGGCCGTGCGCGGCGGCTTCTCCGGGTTCTGCGCGGGCGGGGCCACCGGGGCGGTGGTGATCCGCAGGGTGAGCCGCTGGCCGGGGAGGATCAGGTTGGGGTTGGCCCCGACGGTGGACCGGTTGGTCTCGTAGAGGGCCTGCCAGCCGCCCTCCACCCGCTGGTCGGTGGCGATCGCCGACAGCGAGTCCCCGGGGGCGACCACGTACGGGTTGGGCAGGACGGACGTACCGGTCGGGCGGGGCGCGGTGACCGGTACCGGGGTGGTGGCCTTGGTCGGCCGGATCTCGTCCTTGGGCGCCTGGGGCTGCGGCGTCGCCGAGGGCTTCACGAAGGGCGTCGCGGAGGCGGTCGGGGTCGGGGCCGGCTTCGTGGACGCCGTGGACGCCGGCTTCGCCGACGCCTTGGTGGGCGTCTTCGCGTCGACGGCCGGGGCGGGGCCGCTGCGGCTCAGTCCGGCCTTCGGCCCGCAGGCGGGCCACGCCTTCGGGCCCTGCCCCTTGAGCACCTTCTCGGCGACGGCGATCTGCTGGTCCTTGGTGGCCAGGTCGGCGCGGGCGGCATAGGCGGTGCCGCCGAAGTCCCGCCAGGTGCTCTGGCTGAACTGGAGTCCGCCGTAGTAGCCGTTGCCGGTGTTGACGTGCCAGTTCCCGGTCGACTCGCAGGCCGCGACGTCGTTCCAGGTGTCCACGGAGGCCGCCTGTGCGGCCCCCGCTCCTATCAGGGGCAGGGCGAGCCCCGCGCCACCGGCGGTGACGGCGAGCGAGGCCCGGTTGATGCTGCTCGGCTGGTACCGGCGGTGCCGGCCCCGTACACCCATGGGGAGCCCCCTCGAAGACATCAGGAACCGCACAACCTAACGCCGCCCGGAATCGCTGACAAGGGCCACAACCAGCCGTCCTCCAGGAGAAGTTGAGGCCTCGTCGAGATCATCGGAGCCGTTGTGATCCGTGCCGATGTAGCGTCGGCACTCCCCGCACATCGAGGCACGCAGGAGCGCACGCATGAGCAGCAGCACCGCCCAGATCGGTGTCACCGGACTCGCGGTGATGGGCAGCAACCTGGCCCGGAACTTCGCCCGCAACGGCTTCACCGTCGCCGTCCACAACCGCACCGCCGCCAAGACCAAGGCCCTGGTGGAGGAGTTCGGCCACGAGGGTTCCTTCGTCGCGGCCGAGTCCGCGCAGGAGTTCGTGGAGGCGCTGGAGCGCCCGCGCCGGCTGATCGTCATGGTGAAGGCCGGGGAGCCGACCGACGCCGTGATCCGCGAGTTCGCCCCGCTGCTGGAGCCGGGCGACGTCATCATCGACGGCGGCAACGCGCACTTCGAGGACACCCGCCGCCGTGAGCGCGAACTGCGCGAGCAGGGGCTCCACTTCGTGGGCGCGGGCATCTCGGGCGGCGAGGAGGGCGCGCTGCTCGGCCCGAGCATCATGCCGGGCGGTCCGGCCGAGTCCTACGCCTCCCTCGGTCCGCTGCTGGAGAAGATCTCGGCCAAGGCCGCCGACGGCACCCCGTGCGTGTCGCACGTGGGCCCCGACGGCGCCGGACACTTCGTCAAGATGGTGCACAACGGCATCGAGTACGCCGACATGCAGCTCATCGCCGAGGCCTACCACCTGCTGCGCGAGGTGGCCGGCTACTCCCCCGCGAAGATCGCCGAGACCTTCCGCGCCTGGAACGGCGGCCGCCTCGACTCCTACCTGATGGAGATCACCGCCGAGGTGCTCGCGCACACGGACGCCACCACCGGCCGCCCGTTCGTGGACGTCGTCGCCGACGCCGCCGAGCAGAAGGGCACCGGCCGCTGGACCGTGCAGATCGCCCTGGACCTGGGCGTGCCCGTCTCGGGCATCGCGGAGGCCGTGTTCGCCCGCGCGGTCTCGGGCCACGGCGAACTGCGCGGCGCCGCCCGCGAGCTGGCCGGCCCGGCCGCCGCCCCGCTCTCCGGCGAGGCCGCGGACGCCTTCGCCGCGCAGGTGGAGCAGGCCCTGTACGCCTCGAAGATCGTCTCGTACACGCAGGGCTTCCACCAGATCCAGGCCGGCAGCACCGAGTACGGCTGGAACGTGGACCTGGGCGCGGTGGCCTCGCTGTGGCGCGGCGGCTGCATCATCCGGGCGGCCTTCCTGGACCGGATCCGCGCGGCCTACGACGCCCGGCCCGGCCTGCCGAGCCTGCTGGCGGACGAGCACTTCGCGCGGGAGACCGGCGCGGCGCAGAACGACTGGCGCGAGGTCCTGGTGGCGGCGGTACGGGGCGGCATCCCGGTCCCGGCCTTCGCGGCCTCGCTGGCGTACTACGACGCCCTGCGCGCGGAGCGGCTGCCCGCCGCCCTCACCCAGGGCCAGCGCGACTTCTTCGGGGCGCACACCTACCGCCGCACCGACCGCGAGGGCTCGTTCCACACCCTCTGGAGCGGCGACCGCTCCGAGGTCCGTACGGACTGACGCGCGCGGCGGCCCCTCGGCTCAGCTCAGCGGCCCGGGCTGCGGTACGGGCGCGGGCCCGGGCGGCGGGGGTACCGGGTCGGGCTCGGGGAAGGGCGCGGGCACGGGCGGCACCGGCCGCGGGACCGGCCCGGGCTCCGGCAGCGGTGGGAACGGCGCGGGCACCGGGTCCGGCTCGGGCACGGGGGGCTGCGTCTGCTCTGGGTTTCGCACCATACCTCCCAGCTTCCCCCGATCCGGCGGGATACGCCCCGCGCCCCGGGCGGCCGTCGGCCGCCCGGGGCGCGGGTCAGCCCGCCGGGCGGCCGGTGAGGCGCAGCCCGGCGTCCAGGCCCGGGCGGGGGCTGGACAGGACGGGCACGGTGGTCCGTACGAGGGGTGCGGCGCCGGCCATGGAGGCCTGCGCCAGGACCACGGCGTCCGCGTCGGTGACGGCGTCGGCCGCCCGGGCCACGGCTGCGAGGTAGCCGGGGGTGTCGCCGGCCTCGAACAGCTCCCAGGCTCCGGCGACCAGCCGCGTACGGACGGACACCGCGCGTGTCCCGGCCTCCTCGGCGATCAGTGCCCGGGTCGGCCCGAACGTCGACTCCACGGTGGCGAGGACGACGATCCGCGCGCCCCTGCGCACGGCCTCGGCCGCCATGGGCCGGTCCACACGGACGACGGGTACCCCCAGCGCGGGGGCCAGGGACTCGGCGACGGCGCCGATCGTGGAGCAGGTGACCAGGACCGGCCCGTCGGCGTCGGCGAGCAGCGCGAGCAGCTCCGCCGCCACGGATTCCGGGCCCCGGTCCCGGGCCCGGTCCAGGAGTTCGGGGGCCACCAGGTGCCGCAGCACGGCCCCCGGGTGGTGCGCGTCCCGCAGCGCCTCGAAGACCGGCACGTGCGCGGGGGACGTGTGGAGCAGGGTCAGCGCCGTCACCACAGGTCGGGGTCCGCGGCCAGCTGCGCCTCGGCCGCCAGGGCCGCCTCCGTCGGGGCCGCGGGCGCCTGGTCGGGGTGCTTGAGCGCCCAGGCGGCCGCGTACGGGCAGAGCGGGACGACCGGCACGCCCTCGGCGGCGGCGATCCCGTAGAAGGTCTTCACCAGGTCCCCGGCGATACCGCGGCCCTCGTGTCCCGGCTCGACCACGGTGTGGACCGCGACGAGGGCGTGGGGCGCGGCGGTGAGGACGAAGTAGGCGATGGAACCGACCACCGCTCCGTCCTCGACGGCCAGCAGCCGCCCGGCCTTCCGCTCGTCCACCAGCTCGATCGCCATACCGTCTCCCCTTGGAACGACTAGAACGACTAGAACGACTGAATCGGCCGGACCTTCCGGACCGGCCACAGGACTAGAGCGCCACCGCGTGGGGGCTGCGCTCCTGCTCCGTACCCGGCACCGGGGCGGACGGGTCCGCCCCCAGCTCGATGATCCGGTTGTCCGCGTCCACGTGGACGACGCGCGGCTTCAGCGCCCGCGCCTCGGCGTCCTCGACCTGGGCGTAGCTGATCAGGATGACCAGGTCGCCGGGGTGCACGAGGTGCGCGGCGGCGCCGTTGATCCCGATGACTCCGGAGCCCCGCTCCCCCTCGATGACGTACGTCTCGAGCCGCGCCCCGTTGGTGATGTCCACGATGTGGACGAGCTCACCGGGCAGCAGATCAGCGGCGTCGAGGAGGTCGGCGTCGATGGTGACGGAGCCGACGTAGTGCAGGTCGGCCTGGGTGACGGTGGCCCGGTGGATCTTGGACTTGAACATGGTGCGAAGCATTTTGAACTCCTAGAAGACGGCTCCCTGCCGGCTTTCTGCAGGTCAAGGGCGTTCTGCAATCTACACCGGGAGGTGTCGGATCGGAGATCCTAAGGAAAATCGACTGTCTCTGACGAGAAGGCTCCTGGCCTGCGCTTGCGTGGGCACCGGGCTGTTGCGGCACTGCCGATCAGGCATCGCATCGGACAGCCGCTTCGGATTTTGGTGCGACCGATGCTGACCTACCTGACGGTGCGTCACTCAGATTGAGAGGGCTCAGGCCGACTTGCTTCCCCAGAGAGCACCTCAGACTTGCCCACCGTGATCAAGTAACCGGTCGCCGCAAGCCAGGCCGCACCCTCTGCATCCGGGCCAGTTGCCGTACTGTCATGACGCAGTTCCACCAGTCCTTCGCTCGCCGCAGACGGTACTGGCTCAGTCGTCCCCGCCCCGAACTGGACCCGGCTCAGCCCCGCGCGCCCGCGCAGCGCCTGCCGGGCCGGCGGGCGCTTGCAGTCACGGTGGCGTCGATAGAGTCCGCTCGTGACGTACATAGTGACCCTCACCTCGGCCCAGATGTCCGAGAACGAATCCGACTGGCCCATCACGGAACGCTTTACGAAAGGGTTACCCACAGGGCTCGACACGTCAGACACCGGTACCCGGTTAGCGTTTCTGGTGTGCGACAACCGGGCTTCTCCCACGAACAACAGCCGCAGGGAGTTCTCCGAACGCGGCCGCTTCATCACCTGGCTCGGATCGGTTCAGCGCTTCAACACCGTGGGACCGGTCGACAGCAGCATCACCATCGAGCCCATGCGCAGATGTCCGCAGCCGGTGCCTCTGGACGGTCCCGACGGGATTTTGGCCTCCCTTTCCTCGACGCATCGATCCCACCTGGAGCAGGCCCTCTCCGGAAGCGCGGGACACTGCGGCATGACGACCTGGCAGGCTCTCCGGGAAGCGCTCCTGAGGAGTCACCCCGAGTTGACCCCGTACATCGAGTGGCTGCTCGCCAATCTCAACCCGATCCGCTTCGAAGTCGACGACGCGGCGGACCGCGCGTGGCAGGAACAGAGAGACGCGGCCCAGTCCCTCACTCGGGTAACCGATTTCCCTCACTCCGCGCTGTCAGCCTGGGGACGCCCCGCCTCACGGGACGCGCCGTACCTCGCGGGCCTCATCCCAGACCCTGTGGAGAACAGCCTCATCGACCACGACGTACGAGCCGGCCTGGGCAGCGAGGCTCCGCTCTTCGACGACTGGCGACGCCTCAGTGACGTGCGATGTGACATTCACGTGCTGGAAGACACCACCGGACGCCGCCTCGAGGTCGTCAACGTCAATGCCACTCCGGTCGAGAGCCGACTGGGCACGGACATGATCTACTACCACCACCCCAGCCACAGCTTCGTGCTCGTCCAGTACAAACGGCTGAGCTCCCGTGCCAAGGAATACCGGGTGAACAAGCAACTCCTGGACCAAATGGACCGCTTGGACCAGGTTGCAAAGCTCAGCTCGAAGCCTGCACGCTCCCACGAGTGGCGCCTCTCGCAGGACTCGTGCTTCCTGAAGTTCGCTCACTGGCGGGAGTCAACAGCGCCTACCTCCGAGCTGGCCCACGGCATGTACATTCCCGTCTCGTACGCCCGCGTTCTCCTCAACGACGACTGCACGCTCGGAAGTAGGGGTGGGCGCATCTTCAGCTACGAGAGGGTGGGCCGCTACCTCGTCGGCTCGGAGTTCGCGGATTTGGTGAAGCACGGCTTGGTCGGAACTGTGGGAACCAGCGTCGAGCAGTTGCGGGACTTCGGGCTGCAGCGTGCCCGGGAGGGCTACAGCGTCGTGCTGGGGTTCGAAACCAGCGAGGAGACGCCCCGTGCACGGGCGACACGCGCCCGCAACCGCAGCACTAAGAAGAGACCGAAGGTGAACTCCTACTCCCCGCCTGCCTCACAGCCGCCCTTGTTCGACATTCCGGGTTCCTGATCCACGCGGACCAACAGCGGCCGCTCACGCTCCCGTTCGACCGACATCGACGACGTGATCGCGGCGGTCGAGACGGACCACAGCGCCTTCGAAGTTTCGGAAGAGGCACTCCCCCGGGTTCTGTCCCTGCTCCGGCTGTTCGCCGAGCGCGCCTTCGCCCTCCATGGCGAGATCAAGGTCTCCAAGAAGCGCAAGCAGCCGCGGCCGCCGCTCACCGTCCATGGCATCACCTACGAGATCAGCTCCGTGAGCGGCAGAGGCAGGTCCGGTACGTGCCCCAGCAGCCGGGCCGGCGGACGTATGGCTGGCAGCGGGTGACGCCGGCGCACCGGTTCGAGCCCTCCGGGGAGCTCGAGTTGCGCCTCGGCATCAACACAGAGTGGGCCGACACCGAAGGGAAACGGCTGGAAGACCGAAGCGCGTGGGTTCCTCGATTTCCGGGGGTGTTCGGAGCCGAATCGTGGTGGCGTTCGTTGGTGCGGGGGTGTTGCAACGTTGTTGGATGGCTAGGCGCCCTGGCCTGTGGTCTGAGCTTGTTCCGCTTTGACGGACACCTTTGGTGTGGTGGTCAGGCGGCGAGGGCGGCCTGGAGGAGCTGGCACGGGCCGTCGTCAATGGCGGTCCGGTGCCCGGGCCGGACACCGGACCCGGTCGGGATGCGGGCGCCGACTACCTCACCGCCTGGGCCGAGGACTCCTTCGTCGGCGGCCTGCACCTGGCCTTGCGCTGCGGGTCCCTGCTGCTGGCCTGCACGCTCGTACTCGTACTGGCGCTACTGAGCCGCCGACGTCCTTAGAGGCGGGCCTGTCGGCGTACCTCCGTCCCGCGTCCGCACCGGCACCCCCCGGCACACGGGTCGGCACGGCCCAACGTGTCGTGGTGTTCCCGCACGCTCGCGTCGGCACGCCCGGTTCGGCCACCTACAGCACGGGGCCGGAACGTCAGCGGACGTACTCCTCCGTCACCCCCTTGAGACCGGGCACGCCCTTGCGACCGAGCCGGTGGGAGATGTGGTGGACCCAGCCAGGCAGCCACCAGTTCGCCCGGCCGGCAAGTTGCATGGCCGCCGGCACCAGCAGGGCTCGGACCAATGTGGCGTCCAGCAGAACGGTGAGGGCCAGCCCGGTGCCCAGGAGTTTCAGCGATGTGATGCGGGACATGGCCAGTGCGCTCATCGTCGTGACCACGACCAGGGTGGAGGCGCTGATGAGTCTCCCCGTACAGGCCATGCCGTGGACGATCGAAGTCTGGCTGTCTCCGGTTTCCCTGTAGTGGTCCTTGATGCGCGCCAGCAGAAAGACCTCGTAGTCCACGGACAGCCCGAGGGCGAGGCAGGCCATCAGCAAAAGCATGCTGATCTCGAGCTGCCCGGTGACGGTGAAGCCACCCGTATTCAGGCGTCCCTCCTGGAAGAGGGGGACCAGGCAGCCGATGCCGGCGCTCAGGCTGAGAACGGCAAGGGCGAGCGTTTTGACGGAAACGAAGAGACCGCCAGTGAAACACAGGACCACGAGCAGGGCGCTGCCACCGGCCAGGGCCGCGGCCAGAGGTGCCCGTCGGGACAGGGCGGTCTTCGTATCCGCCGTCCGCGCGGCAGTCCCGCCGACCAGCCGCGGCGCGAAGGCGGGCAGGGCTCGGATCCGCTCCACGAGCCGCTCGGACGCCGGTGCGTGCGCACCCGCCGGCAGGCGTACGTTCACCAGCACCACGCCGTCGGCCGCGAAGCGGGATGATGCCAGGGTCGGCGGGACGATACGGGCACCGCTCCGGTAGGAGCCGGTGGTCGTGTCCACCCCGGCGACACCGGTGATCGAGGACAAGCGGCGGGCGTAATGGTCCACGCCCGCGGCCACACCCGCGGCCCGGACCTCGGCGACGTCCAGCAGTACGGGCACTTGGGGCTCGGCAGCCTGCGGAAAGTCGGTGCGCACCCGTTCACCGTTCTGCCGCACCAGCGTGGAGGCCGGCAGGACACGTTCGTCGGCCACACCGAACTCGGCCTTCCCCAAGGGAGCCGCGCAACTCAGCAGAAGTACGGCCGCAAAGGCTCCGAGCAGCACAGGACGTTTCGTGGCGACGGTTCCCAGCCATGCCCACGTCCTGCTGTGCCCGGGCGTAGCGACGCGCTTCCGTCGCGCGAGCGGCAGCCTTCTTCGCACCCCGGCGAGCAGCCAGCGGTCGGCCCGAAGCGCGGGCGGCAGGCAGAAGCGCAGCAGTACCGGATAGAGAAGGACCGCAGTCAGTGCGGCGAAGGCCACCACTGCGATACCGCCCACTGCCAAGGAGCGCAGGAACGGCACGGGGAAGACCAGCAGCGTCGCCAGGCAGGCGATCACCGTTGCGGCGGAGAACAGCACGGCGCGCCCGTCCGAGCGGACCGCGCGGGCGAGGGCTTCTCCCAGCTCTGCCCCGCGTGTCATCTCCTCCCGGCAGCGCATCGTGATCAGAAGTCCGTAGTCCACCGACAGGCCGAACCCGAGGGCCACCGTGACGTTCACGGCGAACACCGAGACGGGCATGATCAGTGCAAGCCCGCCCAGAAAGGCCAGCGTTGCCAGGACGGAGACGGCACCGATCACCATCGGCAGCAGCGCCGAAGCGACCGAACGCAGGGCCACCATCAGGATGACCAGTACAAGGGGTGCCGCAGCCAGCTCGGCGGTGCGCAGGTCTTCTCGGCTCAGCCGGACTGCCTCCGCACTGCTCCACGCGGGTCCGGCCGCAGCCACGGAGACAATCCCGTGATCTCCCGCCAAGCCCGGCACGATCCGCTGGGCCGTCTTGACGGCCTCCGCCCCCGTTCCGGTCAGCTCGACTCCGATCAGTGCGCTCCGCTCGTCACCGGACAGCAGAGCGGGGCTTGCCGTGTCCCAATAGCTCCATACCCGGGCCACCCCCGGCTCATCGGCCGTGGAACGGGCAAGAGCCCGGCCTTGGACAGCCGCCTCCCCGTATTGCATCGAGGTCCGGCCTGATACCAGGAAAATCAGGTCGGCGGACGGTTCGTCGAACTGCTCGTCGATCACTCGCTCGGCCCGCTCGGACTCGGTCCCCGTGGCGGTGAACCCCGACGGAGTCAACCGGCTGAAACAGCCGATCGCCGCCGGGATCAAGGCCAATACCAGAACAGTGACGACTACGAGAAACCGCCACGGGCGCCTCGGAATCCACTTTGCCGCGACCATGGGCGCAACTTTATACCCCACCCCCGGACGCCTGTGGTAAACAGGGCGCCTCTAAATATCGGCAAAGCCCTGTATACCGAAAACCTGCGCGAGGAAAATATGAGTATTCCCGCCGTGCTTGGCGGCTCGACCCCCGAAGAAGGACGCTACACGGTCTCCGTCACGCGTGACGAGGACACGATTCACGAAGCCCAGCAACTGCGCTACCTGATTTTCAATCAGGAACTCAAGTCCAGATACGATGCCGAGGAGGGTCGTGAGACGGACGGATTCGACCGGCACTGCGACCACATTGTCGTCCGTCGCACGGACACCGGCGAATTGGTCGGTACGCACCGCCTCTTGCCTCCAGAAGGTGCGAGGCAGATCGGCGGACTGACCGCCGAGGCCGTGTTCGACCTGGGTCCGCATCAGGCACTGCGGCCGGCGCTCGTCGAACTCACCCGCGCGTGCGTGCACCCCGACCACCGCGCCGGTCCCGTGATCACCATGCTGTGGGCAGGGATGATGCGATACATGACCCGCCGTCGCCATGCCTGGGTGTCAGGACGGTTGACCCTTCCCCTTTTCGACGGAGGGGCCCAGGCCGCGGCCTGTTGGGACCACGTGCTGGCCGGCGGGCATTTCGCTCCTGACCGCTACCACGTACGCCCCCACACCCCCTGGAATCCCGCGGCGATCGAGCGCAGCCCGGGCCTTGGAATTCCTCCCAAGTTCCGCGGGTACCTGCTCGCCGGAGCATGGGTGTGCAGCGAGTTCGCATACGACTCGCAGCACGACGAAGCCAGCCTCTACCTTCTGCTCTCCCTCGAGAACGTCAATCGGCACCGGCGCGAGTTCCTCCTGTCACTCGGGGAGAATCTGGCGCGCTGATGTCCCGGCCGGACCTCGACGTGCGGGCCAGCGACGTAGCGTGATGCGGTACAGCGCGGAAGCCTGGCGCATGAAGACGATCTCGCTGGCCCGCAGGTAGGTGCGGTACCGCATGTAGGCGTCGGGGCCGACAAGCAGTTGAGCCTGTTCCCGGGCCTGAAAGAGCCGGGTGGACCAGCCTCGCAGCGTGCGCGCGTAGTCGGCGCCGTCCTCGCGGAGTCGGGTGATCGCGAAGTACGGCTCACATGCGGCGGCGATCTCGGAGAGCCGTGGCAGCGCGGATCCGGGGAAGATCTCGCGTGCGAAGAAGTCGGGTACCGACTCGTCGTGGTTCGTGTCGTCGGTGAGCACGATGGTCTGGAGGCTGAGCCGGCCGAGGGGCGGCAGCCATCCGGCGCACCGCCCGAAGAAGGCGCGGTAGGTCCCGATGCGTTCGTCGCGGGACATGCTCTGATCGGTGAAGTGCTCGAACGCACCGATCGAGACGATGCCGTCGTACGGGCCGTCCGCCTCGTGGTCCCGCCAGTCCTCGACTCTGACGTCCGCTCCGTTCAGCCCGAGTGAGCGCACATGTGCGTACTGGTCGGCGCTGAGGGTAAGGCCGACCGCCTGTCGGACCCCGGTTTCTTCGGTGGCCATGCGCAGCAGGCTGCCCCAGCCGCAGCCGATGTCCAGCAGCCGGCTTCCCGCCGTGAGGCCGGCTTGGCCGAGGTGGTAGCGGAGCTTGGCGTGCTGTGCCCGCATCAGCAGGTCCGCGTCTCCGGGCGGACCGGTGATGCCCTCCCACAGGGCGCAGGAGTACGTCAGGTCCGGATCGAGCCAGAGGGCATAGAAGTCCTTGCCGACGTCGTAGTGGGCCTGGATGTCGGCGGCGGTGGCGCCTGCGCGATAACGCTGGTCGGTCCGGGTGGTCACGGGCCGGGCCTCTCTTCATACGAAAGGGGAGGGTGGGGGCTGGGGACGAATGCACCGGGAGCGGTTTCCCTCATGCGGTCGAACAGCCGCTGGGAGCGTTCGGCTCTCGTCCGCAGCTCGTCGAGCTGGCGGCCGATGCGGTCACGAGCCTGCTCCCCCACGGGGCCGAGGCCCGAGCGGGTCATGACGCCCAGGGAGCGCAGCAGCGGCTGCAGCACATGGCGGCGGTGGACGTCGAGGTTGTAGATGCCGGATGCGGCGATCCGCAGGGCGCGCTGTTGGAAGCCCGGGATTGTGCTGCCAGGCATGTCGAAGGAGCAGATGACGTCGGCGAGGGCCGAGAGGGCGCTGTCGGGTTCCAGTTCCACCGCGGCGGTGTACAGGTCGCGGTAGAAGATCATGTGGAGGTTCTCGTCGGCGGCGATCCGCGCGGTCAGCTGGCGGGCCACCGGATCGGCACAGGCCAGTCCGGTGTTCCGGTGCGCTTCTCGGGTGGCCAGTTCCTGGACGGTCACGTACGCCAGGCCGTGCAGCAGGGAAGCGTGGTCGCTGGTGTAGCCGATGGAGACGTGTTGCATGCGCTGGCGCTCCAAGGCCACGGGGTCGACGGCCCGGCGGGCGTGGAGGTAGCCGCGCAGCGCGTGAGCGTGGCGGTCCTCCTCGGCCGTCCAGCGGTGCACCCAGGCGCCCCAGGCGCCGTGGCGGCCGAACTGGGTGGCGATCTCGAAGTGATAGCTCGGCAGGTTGTCCTCGGTCAGCAGGTTGACCATCAGCGCGTCGGCCACGGCCTGTGGGAGTTCGGACTGGTCGGCGCGCCAGGGTGTGCCGTTCAGCGGACCGTCGAAGTCAGCGGCCCGACTCCAGGGGATGTAGGCGTGGGGGAACCACACCGGTGCAGCCGCTACGTGGCGGTCCAGGAGCCTGGCCACGGTCGGTTCCAGCTCTGTCAGGAGATCGAGGGGAAGGGTCATCACAGACTTTCGACCCGGAGGCGGGCGGTCGGCGGCGGATTCCGGTGCTCGATCCGCTCGTCGTGCCCCGGGTGATCAGGCGATGTCAGGGGCGCTGGAAGACGAGTGCCGCGTTCTGGCCACCGAAACCGAAGGAGTTGGAGAGGACCGCATCCAGCCGGGCGGGGCGTGGCACTTTGGTGACGACGTCGAGGTCGATCTCCGGATCCATCCGGTCGAGGTTGGCGGTGGGCGGAATGAGCTGGTGGTGCAGGGAAAGCACCGAGCAGACGGCTTCCACAGCCCCGGCGGCTCCGAGCAAATGCCCCAGGACGCTCTTGGCCGCGGTGACAGGTGGCGGGGTGACGAAGACCCGGCGCAGCGCCGTGGCTTCCGCTCGGTCGTTCAGCTGTGTGGCACTGGCGTGGGCGTTGACGTGTCCCACGTCGTCGGCTGCGAGGTCGGCGCCGGCCAGGGCATCAGTGATGGCCCGCACCGCGCCGTCGCCCTGCGGATGGGGGTTCGTCGGGTTGTGGGCATCGCCCGACAGGCCGTAACCGGTGAGTCGGGCATACTCCCGTGCCCGTCGGGCTCGGGCGTGCTCGGCCCGCTCGAGTACGAGGATTCCGGCGCCCTCGGACAGGAGGAAGCCGTCCCGTTCGGCGTCGAAGGGACGGGACGCGCCGGCCGGGTCGTGGACGCGGGTGGACAGCGCGCCCATTCTCCAGAAGAGTGCCGACGCCAACCGGTTGCGGCCGGAGTCGGCCCCACCGGCCACGGCGATGTCGCACGCACCAGACCGGATCAGCATGCTCGCGATGCCGATGGCGCTGGCGCCAGAGGCACAGGCGGTGGTGATGCCCAGGGTGGGACCCAGCGCCCCGAGCATGGTCCCGACCTCGCCGGCGGCCATGTTCGGCAAGCTGCGGGGCAGGGTGGTGGGCATCAGCGACAGAAGCCGACCCTTCTCCATGGTCTCGCAGACCTTCAAGGTCGTGTCGTGGCTCGTGCCTCCCGTACCGATCACCACTGCTACGCGGCTGCCGTCCCACAGTGCGGGGTCGAGCCCGGCGTCGACGACGGCTTCCCTGGCCGCTGCGTGAGCGAACCGGATGAACCGGTCGGTACGCCATGCCACGCCGGGATCCAGGGCAGCCGCCAGGTCGGCATCAGCGACCTGGCAGGAGATGCTCACCGGCAGCCCGTCCAGCAACGGATCGTGGGTGCCCGTGGGGGAACCGCCGCACAGGCGGTCCCAGGTGGCGCTGACGCCGACGCCTGCGGGTGTGACCATTCCCAGACCGGTCACAGCCACCGCGTGACGGCTCACCCGCCGCTCGTCTGGGAGGCTCCGGTGCTGCGCAAGGCCTGGGCCACGGCTTCGACCGCCTGGGCGACTGTGGTGTCCAAGGTCATGTGTTCCAAGAGGTGTTCCTGCACATCGACCCCGGTCTGCTCTTCGATCACCACAACCAATTCCATGACCGCAATCGAATCCAACTCCAATTCAGAAAACCTGACGGAACCGTCCAATTTCATCGGATCGATCTGAAAATGTGACTGGAGCAGCCCCTTCAGGTGCGCCTCGGTGAATTCCTCGATGATTTGAGAACCCATGAAATTGCCTCGCCTCCGATGCCCCCACTGGAGATTCCGGCGGGGTGTGCGTCCGACTCCTATCACGCTCACACCCGCCGGAAGGCGAGACGCTTAAACTGCGCGCAGCCATATTCAGCCGCATGCAGCAATCCCCCGGTGCGCGTTCTGCAACTCGAACGGCCTGCGAGAACGTCGTAGTGGACGACGCACGCCGCGGCCGCACAGACGCAAGGCCCCGGCAGCGGCGGTGTCCAGGCGAACCGCGGCCTTCCCGGGCCGCAAACCGGGGATGACACCGCGCTCACCCCGCTGCGCGTCGCTCACGACGACCTCAACAACGTCGGGCTACACGCGGCAGAGGCCGTCGCGGCTCGCCGACAAGCCCCCTGCACCAGCAACAGGCGAGACCGCCGGATGGTGTGCCGCCGCGAGCAAGCCAAGGGGCCGATGCTGACCGTTTGCTGACCAGAGACCCACCGGCGCGCCGCTGACCTGCAGAAACGCCCAGATGTCAGGTGTTGGACTTGAACATGGTACGAAACATGAAAAAGCTCCCGAAATGTCTGCCCCCTGCCTGCTCCACGCAGGTCAAGGGCGGTCTCCGGAGCCTACAACGATTCGCATATTCGGTCAGCTGTCCCCAGGTCCGTCAGGACTCATGCTGACCCGTTGCCGACTATTCCGACGCTCCATCAGGCTCACACCCCGGTGAACCCGGCACCGCGGCGGTGCTCTTCCGGTTCAATGAACCGCGTGGCACAGGCACTGGGTTTCACCGACGAAGACCTCCGCAGGCTGGCCGGGTCCCGGTCCTACGAGCGGGGGCTCGGCTACGTATCGGCCGTGTCCCGGCTGGAGATCGGCGAGACGGCGATCACCGCGGCCGTGGACGGCACCGACTGTTACCAGGTCGAACTGACCGAGGACGGGGACGGCGGGGTCACCGGCTGGTGCGACTGCCCGTACGGGCAGGAGGGCAACTTCTGCAAGCACTGCGTGGCGGTGGGCCTGGCCCTTCTGGGGCAGGCCCGGTCCGTGCCGCAGCAGCGGTCGGCCGCCGCCTCGCGCACCCGGCTGCTGGACACCTGGCTGGAGTCCCGCACCCGAGAGGACCTGCTTGCCCTGGTGAGGGAACACCTCGCCGACGACCGCGATCTGCGCCGCCGCCTGGAACTGCGCGCGGCCACCGCCGGGGAGGACACCGGCATCGTCCGCGAACAGATCCTGAGCCTGCTCGACACCCGGCCCTTCGCCCGGCACGGCTACGTCGAGTACGCCGACGCCCACGCCTACGGACAGCAGGCCGCCGAGGCAGTGACCGCGTTGCGCGCGCTGACGGCGAGCGGCCGGGCGGCGGACGCGGTGGATGTGGCCCGGGAGGCCCTCTCCGCCCTGGGCCGGACGTACGGCGAGATCGACGACTCGGACGGCCTGATCGGGGACGTGGCGGCCGGACTGGCCGAAGGCCATCTGGCGGCCTGCCTCGCCGCCCGTCCGGACCCGGTCCGGACGGCCGACTGGCTGGTGACCCACCTCCTCGACGGCCTGAACGACGCCACCGACATCGACCTGTTCGACTACCACAAGGTGCTAGGTGAGCCGGGCCTCCACCGCGCCCGGGAACTGGTGGTCGCCGCCTGGCGGGCCAACCCCAAGGGGTGGGCGGAGAAGTACCTGATGGAACGCCTCCTCAAGGCCGACGGAGGCAGCGTGGACGCGCGCGTCACCGTCCACGCGGCGGACCTCGCCCCGAACGGCCACACCCATCTTGTGATCGCGAAGGAACTCGAGGCGGCGGGCCGCCCGCCCGAGGCACTGGAATGGGCCGAACGCGGCCTGCGGGAGGCCGCGCCGGAGTGCGGCCCGGACGGCGAACTGGTCGCCTTCGTCTGCGAACGCTACGCGCGGACCGGCCGCCTCGCGGACGTGGTCACGCTCCGCCGGGACCTGCTGCGGGCCCGCCCCACGCTGGCCGCGTACCAGGACCTGCGTACGGCGGCCCGCACGGCGGGAACCTGGAAGGAACCCGAGCGCACGGGTGCACGGGAGGTGCTGCGGGCAGTCGGCACGCCCAAGACCGGGCGCTGGTACGGCGGTTCCGTGCTGGTCGACGCGCTCATGGACGACGGCGACCTCGACACCGCCTGGCAGGCCGCCGCCGACGGGTACGCCGACCAGCCGCAGTGGCTGGCCCTTGCCGACCGGATCCGCGACCAGAGGCCGGCCGACGCCCTGACCGTTTACCTGCGTTGGATCGAGCCATTGCGCAAGCAGACCGGAGACGGCACGTACGAGCGCATGACCGAACTGCTGCTCAGCACCCGCGCCTGCCACCGCGCGCTCGGCACTGAGGCCGAGTTCACCACCTACCTGGCCGCGCTGCGCGCCGACCAGAAGCGCAAGCGAAAGCTCATGGCAATGCTCGACCAGCACGGACTCTGATCGGGCGGGATACGGACTCGGCCGGCGATGCGGGTGAAGTACCTGGGCCGGCCGCTGATGGGCGGCGGCTGCTATGGGCGCCCGAGGAGTTGGCTGCCGGCCGTGTTGTCGGTGCGGGCGGTGAAGTAGTCGGTGAAGGCCTGGACGAATTCGTCTTCGGTGATGCGGCCGTCTCCGTCGTGGTCGAGCTGGCGGAAGCCGTGGTTGAGTTCGGCGGGGTGGACCCGGGAGCCGCCGAAGACCGTGCGGTAATCATCGGCGCACAGGTGTCCGCTGCCGTCGGTGTCCGCAGCGTGGAAGATCGCCCGCACCGCGACATGCAGCCCCTGCTCGAGATAGGCCGGCCCGGCGTCGATCCCGGTGAGCATGGCGGTGACGAACTCCTCGCAGGTCACCTGTCCGTCCTCGTCAGCGTCCATGCCGGTCCGTAGCTGCTGCCACCAGGTCTCGAAGGCGGCGTAGACGGGAGCTTCGCGTTCAGGGGCGAGTTCGAGCGGCCAGCACACGTTGTGCGCCATGGCCTGCAGATCGGCCGAGCCGATGCGGCCGTCGCCGGTCTGGTCCAGGACCTGGCGGAAGAAGGTCCGCAGACGCGCCGGGCGGGAATCGGCACCCTTGCGGCGGCGTGGTGCGGGAAGCCGGACGGGGCTTGCCTCCGGCAGGGAAGGACGGTCGGTGGAGGCGGTGGGAGGCTGCGGAGTCGAGGGGATGCCGGCCACTGGGGTGCGGTAGCGGCGGTGCTCGGGCAGCACGTTCATCAGCACGCGCATACCGCGGTGCAGGATGAAGGACAGCAGGGCCGCGCGGCGGGTGCGGGGCAAACCGAAGCGCTCGCGGAAGGCTTGCGGCAGGTCCGCGATGGTCAGCGCACCGATCACGTGGGCGGCCACCGTACGCACAAGCGGCCAGGCCGGCTTCAGGCGGCCGAGGCGGCGGGGTGCGGGTGCTTCACGGAGCATGTCGAAGAGCAGGTAGCGCACGGGTTCGCTGTATTCGAGGCGCTCGCGGATCGTGCGGTCCACGTACGCGGGCACGTCCGCGGCCGTGGCCGGGAGCAGGTCATCGGACAGGCCGAACTCGGAACACACCGCACGGAATTCTCCGTACATCTGATCCAGTTCATACGGGGCCAGCGGGCGTCCGGACAGCTCCCGCATCGCCGTCATGCACTCGTACAAGGTGACCAGCACCCACACCCGCACCGCCGGGTCCAACGCCGTGAACGGCCTGCCCTGCTCGTCGGTCCCTGCCAGACGGCGGTGCGTGCGCTCCAGACGGGCGACCTCACGGCGCAGCCCTTCACGGTCGGAGACGACCGAAGAGCGATCATCCGGCTATCCGCATAACCCAACGGCCTACCGGAATCCGGGAGCGGCCAGGTACCCGGATTCACCCATCAGGGCCACACCTCGGGGCCACGTGTCGGCGTACACATGTTCGGGGGATTGAGTGCCGTTGTTTCCCCACCGCACCGCAGCTTCGCGACATCGGCGCCCCACTCACGGTACGAGCCATCACCAAACCCACCGTCGCGTCATTTGCTCCAGATCTTCAGCAGGCGATCTGCCGCGGGCAGACTGTCGGGGGGCTCCACGTTGCACACGACGGCGACGGCGGTGTCGCGGTCCGGGCTCACCTTGAAGCTGCTGTGGAATCCCTCCCAGTCGCCGCGGTGCACCAGGCCCTTGTCGGGGAGGAGGACCATTCCGGCCCCGTACCGGCCTTCCTCGACCCCGCGCGCACTCAGGGTGTCGCCCGTGCTCACCGCTCCCTCCGTGACCCCGGTGAGCAGTTCCGTTCCACCGATGCGCCCGGTGCGGTAATTGTCGGCCCAGCGGACGAGTTCGCCGGGGGTGGTCTGGACGGCTCCGTCTCCGTACTGCTTCCAGGGGGAGGAGTTGAGGGTGAAAGCGCCGGCCTTCTCGTCGTACGACTTCGCCTTGCCGGGTACGTCCGCCGCCGGGGAAACGGTCATGCGCAGGTGCAGCGGGGTGAAGAACTCCTGTTGGACGAAGGTCGGGAACGGTTTGCCGCTGACTCTTTCGACGACATGGGCCAGGAGGACGTAGTTGGAGTTGGAGTAGGCGAAACGCCGGCCCGGCGGATGCTCCGGCCGGGAGGCGAGGACGGCCGCGATCGCGTCCTGCTGGCCGGCCGGATCCGTCAGCTCGACGCCCTTGGCGTGCAGCAGGTCCTGATAGTCGGGAATGCCGCTGGTCTGGCGCATCAGGTCGGCCAGTGTGACGCTCCGGGTCCAGGCGGGCGGGTTGTCGAGGAACTCGGACAGGGGGTCGTCCAGGGCGAGGCGATGCCGCCCGGCCAGCAGGAGAACGGCATCTGCGGTGAATTGTTTGGAGTTGGACGCGATGTCGAAGACCGTCTCCGGTGTAATGGCGCGCCCGGTTGCCAGATCGGCCTTCCCCCTCCCCGCCTCCCAGACGACGGTGCCGCGTCTGCCGACCGCTGCCGCACAGCCCGGACCGTCGGGGGAAGGCACCAATTCCTGGAGGACCACGGCGGAGCGCTTCTCGCGGTCGTCGCCCGTCGCGTATGCCTGCGGGTTCGCGACACCGGCCAGTACCACCACACCCATGGCGCCCCCGGCGGTGCACAACAACGCCATCCGGTGCACCGTCACCACCTTCTTTCCTTCGCCCGGAACGGGGCCGGTTCAGGGGGCGATCTCGAATGTCGGGGGCTTGAGGTCCTTGAGGCAGTCGGTGTTCGGGGCCGTAGGGGTGTCGAAGAAGGAGACGGTGATGGACTGCGCGCACTTCGACGTGGCGAAGACCACGTGGGCCACGTAGGGGACGGTGACGACGGTGGCACGGGGCAGGGTGCGGGCCACGTACGGACCGTTGGCCGCTGCGGTCTGGGCGTCGAACCCGCCCGAGATGGCGAGGGTGGGGATGTCGCTCTGCGTGACGTCGCGGATGGAGGGCGGCAGCGCGGGGACGTTCCAGACATCGCAGTCCGGACGGAGGAAGGTGAGCAGCGGGGCCTGGGCCTGTACCGATTCGGGGAACGACGGGTAGGTCTTCTGGCCTGCGCGCAGTGCTTCGGCCTGGGTCTCGTACGGGGTCCACTCGCTGCAGAAGACGCCGTAGACGAGCCCGTGGGACAGCCGGCCGATGGCCTGGGGGCTGTACTTGCCGCCCGCCCACTGCCCGGCGATCCGCTGGGGCTTGCCGTTGGCCAGTTCGTCGAGGGCACGCGGTACCTGGGGGGCCACGTGGGTGGCGGCGGTCATCCAGTTCACCAGCGCTCCGCCGTCCAGGACGACCTTCACCTTCTTCTGGCTGTCGGGGAGCGTGACGGTGGTGGTGACCGGTTTGGCTTCCAGTTCACGGACGAGCCGTTCGAAGGTGGCCGCCAGGTTCGGATAGCGGCGGTTGCAGGCGGGCTGCTCCGCGCAGGCCTTGAACACGCCGTCGAAGCCCTGCTTGGCGGCGCTCCACGTCACGGCCGACCCTCCGGTGGACGGCGGCAGGATGCCGTCGATGCCGACCGACCGGATCCCCTCGGGGTGCAGGCGCATGTAGACGAGCGCCAGCTGGGTGCCGTAGGAGATGCCGAACACGTTCCACTCCTTGAGGCCCAGCGTGGTGCGCAGGTCCGCGTAGTCCGCGGCGCTCTCGATGTCGTTGTAGGCGGCGAGGTCGGCCCCGCTCGCCGCCAGTTTGTCGCGGCAGGCCTTCGTGGCCGCGACGTGCTCGCGCTCGGTGGACGGCGCGTCGTAGACGAGGCCGGTCGCGCGCGCGTTGAACTCGTCGACGTTGCGGCAGGTGAGTGCCGGGTCGGCCGAGTACGTGCCGCGCTGGGACATGAGGATCACGTCACGGTCGCGGTTCAGGCCGCCGCCGATCGCCATCTTCGCCTCCCCGACCGCGTCGTCGCCGGGTCCGCCGGCGAGCCACACGATCGGGTCGGGCTTCGGTTCGGCCGCCTCGGCCGCCACGATCGCGACGCCGAGGGTGATCTTTCGGCCGTCCGGCTTCGTGCGGTTCTCCGGCACGGTGAGCGTTCCGCAGCGGGCTCCTTCGAGTTCGGCGACCGGATCCGCCGTCTTCGGGCAGGGGCCCGGCCGGAAGCTGGCGTCGCCCACGGTGCGGGCGACCGTGCCGGTCGCTCCTGAAGGCGTCTCCTCCTGCGCGCTCACCGGCGCCGCGAACAGACCGGTGAGCAGCATCCCGGTCGCCGCTGCGGCCGACCCGGTGCGCAAGCGTCCTACGTGTGACCGTGCCATCATTCCTCCCCGTCACTTCGGGGTGATCGTGAACGGTTCCCACCTGAGCCCCGCCACGCAGCCGGTGTCGAGCGCGGTCGGGTCGCTGAGGAAGGACGCCAGCACCTTCTGGGCGCAGGACGATTGCGGGACCACCCAGTGCCCGATCCCGGGCACCTGCACGGTGGTCGAACGGGACAGTGTGCGGGCCGTCTTGGGCGCCCAGCTGGCCCCGGTCTTCATGTCGAACGTCCCGTTGATGAAGAGGACCGGCACCGAGCTGACGGTGGGCACCCGCACGGCGGCGGTGCGGTCCGGGACGTTCCAGATCCGGCACATCGGGTCCTGGAAGGGCAGTTGAGGCGCCTGCGCCTGGGCCGACCGGGGCCATTCGGGGAACGCTTCGCGGCCCGCTTCCAGCACGTCGGACGTCGAGTGGCCCGGTAGCCATTCGCTGCACAGCACCGACTGGGTCAGACCGTGTGCGGTCTGGCCGTCCACCTGGACCGAACCGGCGGCCCGGGCCTTGGCGAAGCGCTCGGGGTTTCCGCGGCCGAGTTCGTCGATCGCCGCCGGGACGTCGGCGAACGGGATCGCCTTGGCGACCAGCAAGTTCACCAGCGCGCCGCCGTCGAGGACGACCTTCACCGGGTCTCCGCCCTGCGGCGGCCGGACGTCGAGCGTCAGTGGCTGTGCCTCGAGCTTCTGCACCTGCTCGTTCAGGGTGCGCTCGAGGTCCGGGTACCGGCTCTTGCAGCGGGGCTCGGCCGCACAGGCCTTGTAGAGGTTGTCGAGGCCCTCCCGGGCGTTGGCCCAGGCGAACGGCAGGGACACGTACTGTGCGGGGGCGGCCGAGTCGAGCGCCACCGAACGGATGCCCCGGGGGTGCAGGCGCAGGTAGGTCAGGGCCAGGTTGCTGCCGTAGGAGTGGCCGTAGACGTTCCACTGCTTGATGCCCAGTGCGGTGCGCAGGTCGGCGAAGTCGGCGGCGTTCTCGGTGCTGTTGTAGGCGCTCAGGTCGGTCCCGTCGGCTGTCAGGCGGTCCCGGCACTGCTTCACCGCGTCGAGCATGAGCTTTTCCGTCTGCGGTGCGTAGGAGGGGAGCCCCACGGACCGGGCGTAGAAGTGGTCCAGCTCCGGGCAGGCGAGGTTGGGCTTGTCGTAGAGATTGCCGCGCTGGGCCATGACGATCAGTTCGCGATCCCGGTTCAGGCCGGAGGAGACCAGGAACGGGATGTCGTCGAACGTCTCGCCACCGGGGCCGCCCGCCATGAACACCACGGGGTCCGGGGCGGGCTTCGCCGAAACGGGCGGGATGACCGCCACGGCCAGGCTGATGGTCCGGCCGCCGGGGCGGGAACGGTTCTCGGGGACTTCCAGGACACCGCACCGGGCGGTGGCCAGCGCTTCGATCGGTTCAGGTGGCTCGGGGCAGGGACCCGGCACGAACCGCGACGCGGCGGCCGTGCCCGGCCCGGTGACACCGGTGGAATCGGTGGGCGGTGGTGCGGCACCCGCCGGCGTCTGGCCGAAGGCTGCCAGGAGGGCCAGCGCGACCCCTGCGACCGGCACACCGATGTGGAAGCTCTGCTGTGCCATGTGATCCCGTTCCTCTGCCGATCGACGGCTGCCCCCCGGGCGATGCCACGGCGGTGTGGGCGGAACACACGCCATCACGCTACCGGGCGGCCCGAGGGCGCGCACTCCGAGGAATCGGGGGGTGCGGCCCGCGGCGACACGCTCGCCCGGGTGCGGTGGATCCCCGGCCCGGTCGAGGAGGATCGCACCGCGGCCGCTGCCCCGGCCGGACGAGCCCCCTCCCCCATCCCGCCGGAGTCACCATGGCCCCACCCCCGGCCCCACCCCGCCGACGCCGCTCCGGGGCGTCGCTGCTGCCCGTCCTGCTTCCCATCGCGGTCCTGATCCTGGTGGCGGTGTCCGTGGGGTCGTGGCTGCAGTTCACCGAGCGGGAGGTGATCGACACGGTCCACACGGTCGGATCCACGGCTCGCGACCGGGTGGACGTGGAAGCCACCGTCCAACGCGTCGACGCCGCGGCCAGAGAGCTGGTCCTCCGGGTCCGGGTCACCCCGCGCGGAACCCTCGGCGAGGAGGACGGGACCGCCCCGGTGGCCGATCTCAGCCTCCAGACCTCCCAGGCGACCCTCGGTGACCTGACGTTCACGGCGCACGAGCGGATCACGACCAAGGACCTGCAGGTCGCGGTCACCGACGGATCGATCAGCGACTACCCGTTCGACTCCTACGAGACCGACATGGGGTTCTGGGCCCTGCTGGGTGGCAAGGAGGTGCCGGTGCGGCTGCTGTTCTCCAACAACGACACGCTCTTCTCGGTCTCCGCGACACCCACGACCCCCCGGCAAGAGGCGGTCGTGGGGGTGAAGGTGACCCGATCGGGCAGCCTGCTCACCTTCGCCGCCTTCATGATGATCGTGATGTGGGCACTGGCGGCGTCCGTACTCCTGGGGGCCTGGTACCTGACGACACGCCGACAGGGCCTGGTCTGGCCCGCCCTCGCGTGGATGGCCGCCACCCTCTTCGCCCTGTCGGCGTTCCGCAACACCGCTCCCGGCACGCCCCCGATCGGCTGCGTGCTGGACTGGTTCGCCTTCCTGTGGGCCGAGACCGTCATCGCCCTCTGCCTGATCGCCGTGGTCATCACCGGTGTCCGCACCGCCCTCCAGACAGACGACACCCACCGCGCCTAGGGCGTTTCCTGTGGACCACCCCGTCGCGGGTCGATGCCCGCGGGGGAGGCTGCGCCGCGGGCGGGTCAATATCTGCGCTCGCGAGATGAGAATTTGGCGGACCGCGCGCTGAGGGTTTTTCACCGGTTCAAAGAGGGCGCCGATATTTGCGGACCGGGCCGGTGTGCCGTGCTACTGTCGATCTCAGTTGCAGTTGTGGTTCCCAAAAATTTCAAGCACCCAGTCGGACTTCGCGTCCACTGTGAGCGTTTGTGTATTTCCGGTTCTTCTTGGCCGGCGGGGCAATCATTGCGGCGACACGAGGTCCGCACGTTGCGGATCTCGTTGTACTGCCCCAAAGGAGATTTGACATGGCTACTGGTACCGTGAAGTGGTTCAACGCGGAAAAGGGTTTCGGCTTCATCGAGCAGGACGGTGGCGGCGCTGACGTGTTCGCCCACTACTCGAACATCGCCGCCCAGGGCTTCCGCGAGCTGCAGGAAGGCCAGAAGGTCAGCTTCGACATCGCGCAGGGCCAGAAGGGCCCGACGGCCGAGAACATCGTTCCCGCCTGACGCTGACGCGCACTTCGCAGCTGGGGCCCGCATCCCTCGGGGTGCGGGCCCCAGCTGCGCGTTTTCCCCGCAGTGAGTTCACCTGTGGGACGATCCGAGGATTCCGCGGCACTCCGCACGAGGATCCTCACCCCGGGACACCCGCTTTCGCACCGCGCCCCCGTTCCCAGCGCCTGAGCCCGCATGTATTTTCGCCGGCCAGTTTCGCTTTCGCGTTCCATCCGGCCCATTCTCGCAATTCTCCGTGCGCTCGACGCTGCGGGAATTCCTTGATATGCGCCGCATTCGAGGAAGGTTCCGCATGAACCGTACACGCACGAACAATCGCTCCTCCGCCTCTTCCTCCCGCACCGGCGGAAGCCGGTTCGGCTCGGCGGCCCCCAGCCGTTCGGGCGGACAGTCCCGCTCCGGCGGCCAGTCCCGTTCGGGCGGCCAGGGACGCTCCGGCGGCTACGGCCGTCGGCCCGCCGCCGTGCAGGGCGAGTTCGCCCTCCCCCGGACGATCACCCCGGCGCTGCCCGCCGTGGAGGCGTTCGCCGAGCTCGACATGCCCGCCCCGCTGCTCGCCGCGCTCGTCTCGGAGGGCGTGAGCGTGCCGTTCCCGATCCAGGGCGCGACCCTGCCGAACACCCTCGCGGGCCGCGACGCGCTCGGCCGCGGGCGCACCGGCTCCGGCAAGACCCTCGCCTTCGGCCTCGCGCTGCTCGCCCGTACCGCCGGACGGCGGGCGGAGCCCCGCCAGCCGCTGGCCCTGGTACTCGTCCCCACCCGCGAGCTCGCGCAGCAGGTCACGGACGCCCTCACCCCCTACGCCCGCTCCGTGAAGCTGCGGCTGGCCACGGTCGTCGGCGGCATGTCGATCGGCAAGCAGGCCGGCGCGCTCCGCGGTGGCGCCGAGGTGGTCGTCGCGACCCCCGGACGCCTCGCGGACCTCATCGAGCGCGGTGACTGCCGGCTCGACCAGGTGGACATCACCGTCCTCGACGAGGCCGACCAGATGGCCGACATGGGCTTCATGCCGCAGGTCACCGCCCTGCTCGACCAGGTGCGCCCGGGCGGCCAGCGGATGCTGTTCTCCGCGACCCTCGACCGCAACGTCGACCTGCTCGTACGCCGCTACCTGAACGACCCCGTCGTCCACTCCGTCGACCCCTCGGCCGGCGCGGTGACCACGATGGAACACCACGTGCTGCACGTGCAGGGCGCCGACAAGCACGCCACGACCACGGAGATCGCCGCCCGCGACGGCCGCGTGATCATGTTCCTGGACACCAAGCACGCCGTAGACCGGCTGACCCAGGACCTCCTCAACAGCGGCGTACGGGCCGCGGCCCTGCACGGCGGCAAGTCCCAGCCCCAGCGCACCCGCACCCTGGCCCAGTTCAAGACCGGGCACGTGACCGTGCTGGTGGCCACCAACGTCGCCGCCCGCGGCATCCACGTCGACAACCTGGACCTCGTGGTCAACGTGGATCCGCCCACCGACCACAAGGACTACCTCCACCGCGGCGGACGCACCGCCCGCGCGGGTGAGTCCGGCAGCGTCGTCACCCTCGTCACCCCCAACCAGCGGCGCGACATGAGCCGTCTCATGGCCACCGCCGGCATCACCCCGCAGACCACTCAGGTCCGCTCCGGTGAGGCCGAGCTGCAGCGCATCACCGGCGCCCGGACCCCGTCCGGCATCCCCGTCGTCATCAAGGCGCCGGTGAGCGAGCGCCCCAAGCGCAGCGCCGCCTCACGCGGCCGGCGCGGCCGCCCCTCGCAGGCCTCGCAGCGCGACGGCCGGCGCCAGGGCACGTTCGACGCCGCGGCCTAGAGTCCCGCACAGACCTGCCCTTCCTTCCGTACGTCCCTCCTTCCTCCCCTGAGTGAGGCATCATGCGCTGCGTCATCGCCCGGTTCCCGTTCGACCTCACCAAGGTCGGCGTGCTGGAATCGATGAAGGGCGTCAAGCCCGAAACCGTCGTGGGTGAATCGGTGATCATCGGCCGTCGCGTCTACCCCGTCATGCAGGTGGGCCAGGTCATCACCCGTCAGGACCGCCGGGACTTCAGCGCCGGCGAGGTCGTCCGGGCCATGGTCCAGCTCGGCTTCACCGTGCGCGGCCTGCCCGAGGCTCCTCCGGCTCCCCTGAGCCCGCTCCAGCAGGCGTCCGCGATGCTCGGCAGCCCCGTCTCCGTCTGAGGGGCGCAACGACACCGAAGGCCCCGACCGGCACACGCCGGTCGGGGCCTTCGCCGTGCGCGGCGTCCGCGAGGACCGGCAGATGGTGTTGAATCTCCTCCGGGGCCCTGGTGCCGTACGGCACGAGGGCCCCTCGACGCGTTCCCAAGAAGAGGTGCAGATGACAGCGGACGACTCGCTCGGCGGCCGACTGGACGACGATGACTACCCCGCCTACACGATGGGCAGGGCCGCGGAACTGCTCGGCACCACCCCCGGCTTCCTCCGCGCCATCGGCGAGGCCCGCCTGATCACCCCGCTCCGCTCGGAGGGCGGCCACCGCCGCTACTCCCGCTACCAGCTGCGCATCGCCGCCCGCGCCCGGGAGCTCGTCGACGAGGGCATGCAGGTCGAGGCCGCCTGCCGCATCGTCATCCTCGAGGACCAGCTCGAAGAGGCCCAGCGCCTCAACGAGGAGTTCCGCCGCGCCGCGGGCACACCGCCCGACACCTCCGGCTGACCCGGCGGCCCGCCGCCGGGCGGGCGGCGAAGGCCGCCCGGCGCCGACGGGGTCGACCGCAGCCAACCGGCGGACATCGGCGGCGGGTCGCGGGCGGCGCGCCGGAGCCGGTAGGACCCTTGCGCCCATGACATCCCGGACGGGCACTCCTGACCGGCTGCGTGATCTACGGCTGCGGCTCGCTCATCGGAGGCGTCGCCACGACGTACTTCTCCTGGCGCTGGGTCTTCGCCGGTGAGGTCGTGATGGTGCTCGGCATCCTGGTGCTGGCCCGCCGCGCCGCCGACGCACCGGCTGACACGCGACCGCGCATCGACCTGGTCGGCGCCGTACTGTCCGCACTCGATCTCAGGCGGTGAGCTGGTAGAGGCTCCTGCCGACCAGCCACAGTCCGAGGACGAGGCAGGCGACGACGATCGCCGGGTCCTTGTGGCGTTCCAGCCATGCGCGCAGGTTCGTCAGCGCGAGCTGGGCCTTCTCGGGTGAGAACACCATGTACAGCTCCATGGCCAGCAGGGTCGAGGTGGCCAGGAGACAGAAGGCGAAGAGCGCCAGCGAGGACTCGGCGTGGGAGAGGTCGGCCTGCACGACGGTGGCGGCCGCGGCTGCGACCATTCCCCACGGCTGGAGGAGTACGGCGAGTGCGGCCGCGGACCAGCCGGTGGCCTGGTCCATGCGGGACTCCAGCGAGGTCCCCGAAGCCGTCGGCTCGTTCGCGGAGGGCGCGGGGGCGTCGCGGCGGCTCCGGCGGCGCCTGTGCTCGCTGTAGAGGACGAGTCCCACACCGATGGCCAGCGTGGCCGCGAGTGCCGCGATGGAGGGCGGGGAGCGAGGTGGCGGCGGCTGCCCGCCGGTCAGGAGCAGAACGGCGGCGATCACGGCGACGAGGCATGCGAGCCAGGCGAGGATGAACGCCAGCCCCTTCCGCACCCCTCGGGGTGCGGATACGACCAGCACGAACGCCATGATCGGCAGGGGGAAGAGCGTGACGGCCAAGCCGATGAGAAGCAGATCAAGCACCACGGGATGCCGCCCCTCAGGCCGCGGGGGCCTCGGCCGGCTCGTACGGATGCAGCCCGCGCAGTGCGCCCACGACTGCTCCTGGTCTCATTCTCCCGTCCCCCTCGGGTGATCGCCATGCGGCCGGTCAGCGCCGCCAGAGGCGGCCTCGGGGGGCCGTGTCGGGGTTCGCGGCGTCCGGCGGGGAGGCGGGCGCGGGCATCGGCGGCAGGGCGGGGGTGTGGAGCCAGGCCGTGAGGAGGTCGTCCAGGGGGTCGGTGGCGTAGCGGGCCACGTGGGCGGCGAAGGCGGCGGTGGTCACCACGCCGTGCCGGTACACCACGGCCCAGTCGCGCAGCATCCGGAAGAAGGGGCCGTCGCCCAGGGCGCAGCGGACGGCGTGGACGGCCAGGCCGCCGCGCTGGTAGAGGCGGTCGTCGAACATCAGCTTGCGGCCCGGGTCGGCCAGCTTCAGGTCCTGCGGCTGCGTGGACAGCACGCGGTGGGCGGCGGCGGCCAGCTCGTGGGCGGGGCGGCCGCCGGAGCGCTCCGACCAGAGCCATTCGGCGTACTTGGCGAAGCCCTCGTTCAGCCAGATGTGCCGCCAGTCGGCGATGGTCACGCTGTTGCCGAACCACTGGTGGGCGAGTTCGTGCGCGACGAGGCGTTCCGAGCCGCGGACCCCGTCCACGTGGTTGGCGCCGAAGGTGGACAGGCCCTGGGCCTCCACGGGGACGTCGAGTTCCTCGTCGGCGACGACGACCGTGTACTCGCCGAAGGGGTAGGGCCCGAAGAGTTCCTCGAACAGCTGCATCATGGCGGGCTGGCGGGCGAAGTCGCGGGAGAACCTCGGCAGCAGGTGCGCCGGTACGTGGGCGCTCTGCGGGACGCCGCCGAGCCCGGGGTCGCCGAGCAGGACCGTCTGGTACATGCCGATGGACAGGCCGACCAGGTAGCTGGAGGTGGGCGCGGACTGCTCGTAGACCCAGGTGGTGGTGCTGGCCCTGGTCGTGCGGGTGAGGAGGCGGCCGCCGGCCACCACCGTGTAGGGGGAGGGCGTGTTGACCGAGATGTGGTACGAGGCCTTGTCGGCGGGCCGGTCGTTGCAGGGGTACCAGGAGGGGGCGCCGACGGGCTGGCTGGCCACCAGGGCGCCGTCGGTCAGCTCCTCCCAGCCGAGGCCGCCCCAGGGGCTGTTCACGGGCTTGGGGTTGCCCGCCCAGTGGACCTCCACGGTGAAGGCGGCGCCGGCGGGCAGCGGCTTGGCCGGGCGGAGCCGGAGCTTGCCGCCGCGGTGGGTGTAGTGGGGTGCCCGGCCGTTGACCGTGACGCGGCCTATTTTGAACTCGGCCAGGTTGAGGTGGAACTCGGTGAGCGGGGCCCGCCCGGCGATGGCGCTGAGCCGGGCCGTCCCGGCGAGGCGGTTGGGGCCGGGACGGTATTCCAGAGCGAGTTCGTACCGGTGCACGCGGTAACGGGGATCGCCGTTGGCCGGGAAGTACGGGTCCGATGCCGCTGTCTGCTGGCCGCTCATGCCGCTTCCGCTCCCTGCGCTGTGCTCGTACGACGTGCTGGTGCCGCTGATGCCGCTGGTCCTGCCGGTGCCGCTGCCGTCGCCGCGCGGACCGCCGGTCAGGACCGCCACGCCTCGATCGGGTTGCCCAGCCAGCGGGTGTCGGCGGGGACGGACTCCCCGGCCATCACGAGGGAGGCGGGGCCCAGGGTGCTGCGGGCCCCGACCGTGCTCCCGGGCAGGACGATGCCGCCCGGGCCCAGGGTGGCGCCCTCGCGGAGGATCACAGTATCCGTCCTCAAGATCCGGTCGTGGAAGAGGTGTGTCTGCAACACGCATCCCCGGTTCACGCTGACCGCGTCGCCCAGCTCCACCAGGTCCGTCTCGGGCAGCCAGTAGCTCTCGCACCACACGCCCCGGCCGATCCGGGCGCCGAGCGCGCGCAGCCACAGGGCGAGCAGCGGCGTACCGGGTACGGATCCGGCCAGCCACGGCACGGCCAGTACTTCGACGAAGGTGTCGGCCAGTTCGTTGCGCCACACGAAGCCGCTCCACAGCGGGTGCTCGCCCGTCCGGTGCCGGCCCACCAGCAGCCATTTCGCGGCCACCGAGACCAGACCGGCGGCCGCTCCGGCGGCGAGCAGGACCGCGCCGGACAGCAGGGCGGCCCCCCAGACGCCGAGGGCGCGGGGGTCCGCCAGCGCGCAGAGCGCCGCCACGGTCAGTACGGCCAGGGCGGCCGAGCAGAAGACGGGGACGAGGCGGCACAGTTCCACCAGGCCGCGGGCCCACAGCAGGCGCGCGGGCGGGTCGTAGGTCCGGCTCTGGTCGGCGCCGGCGGCCGAGCGCGGCAGCCGGACCGGCGGCAGGCCCAGGTAGGAGCTGCCCTTCTTGGCCTTCTTCGGGGTGGCGGACAGGACGCCGACGAGTCCGTCGTCGGGGACGGAGCGGCCGGGGGCGGTCATTCCGGAGTTGCCGAGGAAGGCCCGGCGGCCGATCTCGGAGTGTCCGACGCGCACCCAGCCGCCGCCCAGTTCGTAGGGGGCGGTCAGGGTGTCGTCGGCGAGGAAGGCGCCTTCGCCGACGGTGGTGAGGCTGGGCAGTGCGAGCACGGTGGACACCTCGGCGCCGCGGCCGATCTTCATGCCGAGCAGGCGCAGCCACACCGGGGTGATCAGCCCCGCGTACAGCGGGAAGAGCGTTTCGCGGGCCAGGTCCATCAGCTGGGTGACGGTCCAGGCCTGCCATCCGACGCGGCTGTGCGTCGGATGGACCCCGGTGCGCAGGCCGAGGCTGAGCAGGCGTACGCAGACCAGCAGGAGCAGCGCGTACGTGAAGCCGAAGGCGAGCGCGCCGGGTACGACGGCGAGCAGCACTCCGCGCAGGGCTTCGCCGAGTCCAGCCGTGGTGGGGACGAACAGGCTCGCCACGAGCAGGGCGGGCACGGTGGCGAGCACGGGCAGGGCGGTCAGGCAGAAGCCGGTCGCCCCGTAGGCGGCCCGCCAGTGGACGGAGCGCGGCGGGCGTTCCTTGGGCCAGTTCCGCTTGGCCTTGCCGAGTTTGACGGCGGGCGCTCCGGCCCAGCGCTGGCCGGTCGGGATCTGTCCGGCCACGGCGGAGCCGGGGGCCACCTCGGCCCGCTTGCCGACGCGGGCGCCGGGGAAGAGCATGCTGCGGGTGCCGACCACGGCGCCCGCGCCGACCTTGACGGGGCCGATCTCCAGCCGGTCGCCGTCCAGCCAGTGCCCGGAGAGGTCCACCTCGGACTCCACGGCGCAGCCGCGGCCGAGTTTGAGCATGCCGGTGACCGGGGGCAGGGAGTGCAGGTCGACCTCGGGGCCGATCTTGGCGCCCAGGGCGCGGCCGTAGCGTTCCAGCCAGGAGCCGGTGAGGGAGGTCGCGCCGGTGTACTCGGCGAGCCGCTCGGCCGTCCACAGGCGCAGGTGCACGCTGCCGCCGCGCGGGTAGCGCCCGGGCTTCACGCCGCGCAGCAGCAGGCGGGCGCCGCCGGCGGCGAGCGCGAGGCGGCCGGGCGGGCTGAAGAGGAGGGCCGCGCCGGCGGCAACGAGCCACCAGGAGGCGGTCGGCGCCCACGGGTAGGCGCCGAACCAGTGGGCGGCGTTGCCCAGGGCCAGCAGCGCCACCGTCCAGCGCAGGCCGACGAGGGTGAACAGCGGGAGCAGCAGGAGGGACTGGATCGCCTGGGAGCGCAGCGGTACGGGTGCGACGGTCCGGGCCGTGCCGTCGCCCTGGGCGGATTTCTCCAGGTGCCGGGCGAGCTTGCGCAGGGTGGGCTGCTGGTAGATGTCGAGGACGGCCGCGCTCGGGTAGCGGGTGCGCAGCCGGGTGGTGAGCTGGGCGGCGGCGAGGCTGCTGCCGCCGATCGCGAAGAAGTCGTCGGCGGCGCCGGTGACGGCCACGCCGAGGGTCTCGCTCCACTGCTCGGCGAGCCAGGCCTCGGTCCCGTACAGCTGTTCGGCGGGGCCGGTGGTCTCCAGTTCGGGCAGCGGCCAGGGCAGGGCGTCGCGGTCCACCTTGCCGGAGGTGCGGGTCGGCAGTTCCTCGACCGGGGCGAGCAGCGGGACGAGGGCGGCGGGCAGCTCGGCGCGCAGCCGGGTCACGGCCGCCGCGTGGTCCCAGCCGTCCTGGGTGACGAGGTAGCCGACGAGCAGCTGGTTGCCGCTGCGGGCGGTGCGGACGGCGGCGGCCGCGCCGGCGACGCCGGGCAGGGCCTGGAGCGCGGAGTCGACCTCGCCGAGCTCGATGCGGCGTCCGCCGAGCTTGATCTGCTCGTCGCCGCGGCCGAGGAAGACGAGCCCTTCCGGTTCGGCGCGGACGAGGTCGCCGCTGCGGTAGGCGCGCTGCCAGCCGAGGGAGTCGAGGGGGGCGTACTTCTCGGCGTCCTTCTCGGGGTCGAGGTAGCGGGCCAGGCCGACGCCGCCGATGACGAGCTGGCCGCTGCCGCCCATCGGGACCGGCTCGCCGGACTCGTCGACCACGGCCAGTTCCCAGCCGTTCAGGGGGAGCCCGATCCGGATCGGTTCCTCGCCTGTCAGGAGCGAGGCGCAGGCCACGACGGTGGCCTCGGTGGGGCCGTAGGTGTTCCAGACCTCGCGGCCCTCGGTGACCAGGCGCTGGGTCAGTTCGGGCGGGCAGGCCTCGCCGCCGAAGATCAGCAGCCGGACCTCGTTGAGCGCTTCGGGCTCCCACAGCGCGGCCAGGGTCGGCACGGTGGAGACGACGGTGATCTCCTGCTCCACCAGCCAGGGGCCGAGGTCGGCGCCGCTGCGGACCTGGGAGCGGGGTACGGGCACCAGGCAGGCGCCGTAGCGCCAGGCCAGCCACATCTCCTCGCAGGAGGCGTCGAAGGCGACGGAGAGCCCGGCCATGACCCGGTCGCCGGGGCCGATGGGCTCCTCGGCGAGGAAGAGCGCGGCTTCGGCGTCGACGAAGGCGGCGGCGCTGCGGTGGGTGACGGCGACGCCCTTGGGCTTGCCGGTGGAGCCGGAGGTGAAGATGATCCAGGCGTCGTGCTCGGGTCCGGGCCGCGCGGCGGCGGCCGGGGCCCCGGCGGGGCCGGTGACCTCGACGGAGTGTCCGGCGCCGAGCACCGCGCGCACCCCGGCCTCGCCGAAGACCAGCTCGGCCCGCTCGTCGGGGTCCTCGGCGTCGACGGGCACGTAGGCGGCGCCGGCGGCGAGGACGGCGAGGACTGCGGTGTACAGCTCGTTGGTACCGGACGGCACCCGGATGCCGACCCGGTCGCCGAGCCCGACGCCGGCGGCCTCCAGGGCCCGGCGGCGGCGTTCGACCTCGACGGCCAGCGCCCGGTAGGTCAGCCGGCCGGTGCCGTCGTCCAGGGCGAGTTCGTCGGGGTGGGCGCGTACGGAGGCCTCGAAGACGTCGACGAGGGTGCGGGCGGGGGCCGCGGGCCCGGCGGAGAACAGGGCGGACTTGCCGGAGTCCTCGCGGGTCCGGGCGTCGTCGAGCAGGATGCGTTCCCCGCGCTCAGGTGTGGCTGACATCGGCCCTCGTGTCTCGTTCCCGGTAACGTCCGGGTCGCCGGCGGAGCCCGGGTTTGCCCAGGTTGTTCCGGACCAGCGCCAAACAACCCGCCAGTCTAGTGCGGCATCAAGGATTTCCTCGTCGAAACATTGCGTGAACTCTTGCGCCTGGCCGGGAAGAGGCGGTATCGGGGACGGCCCGGCCGCCCGCTCACCCCCGGGACGGGTGTACGAGCGCCCGGGCGGGCCGCCGCCCGTGGACCGGCTCCGCCCGCTCCGGCGGAGGGCGACGACTTCGGCGCACTCCCCCGGCGTGGAGCCGCGAGGATTTCCGCACGGAAAATGAGCAGCACGCCACCACATTCGCGTGAAACCGGCCTCGATAACCGAGAGCGAGCACTCTTCGTGTCCGAAAGCATGAACGATGTCCTGGAGACGGCGGCGGCCGAATTCCGGCAGCTGGGGAAGCTCCTGGGCGCGGCGGCCGAGACCGCCTTCGACCGCACCCTCGACTGGCTCGTCGACGACTACTTCCGCCTGGACGTACTGGGGCTGGAGAACGTTCCGGCCGAGGGCGCGGCGATGCTCGCGGCGAACCACTCCGGGGCGTGGGGACTGGACGCCTTCGTGCTCCACAAGGTCTTCGCGCGTTCCCTGGGCCGGCCCCTGCGCATTCCGGCCGCGCCGTTCACTTTCCGCGTACCGGTGCTCGGTCCGTACGCGCAGAAGAACGGCGCCTATCCGATCGAGCCGACCCTCGGACTGGAACACCTGAACGCGGGGGGACTCGTAGGAGTCTTTCCCGAGGGGACTTCAGGGCTGGAAAAGCCTTTCCACGAACGCTACCGGCTTCGGCCTTTCAGCCCCGGTTTCGCGGTGACCGCGGTCCGCGCGGGCGCGCCCGTGATCCCGGTGGCCGTGGTGGGCGCGGAGGAGGCGTGCCCCAAGCTCGGGGAGGTCCCGGCCCTCGCACGCCTCTTCGACCTGCCCTACTTCCCGCTCACCCCGGGCTTCCCGCTGCCCTCGAAGTGGCTCGTCACCATCGGCGAGCCGATCCCGGCGCCGGTGCGGCCGACGTCCATCGCCGAGCGGTCGGCGGCGGCGCGCGGTCTGTGCGCCGAGGTCCAGCGGGCGGTGCAGGAGATGCTGGACCGGGAGACCGGCCGCCGGGAGACGGCCTTCTGGTAGGCGGGGGCGCCGCGCGGGTCAGCCCGACAGCCGCTGCGCGGCGGCCCGGACCTCGGACGCGGCCTTCGCGCACCGGTCCGCGTGGCCCAGGAGCACCATGCGGAACCGTTCGCCCGCCTCGTCCCCGTTCCAGCCGGTGTTCCCGGCGCAGGCGGCGAGGCTTTCCGCGTGCCGTTCCAGCCGGTCGGCGCTGGCCCGTGCCAGGGCCCCGTAGGAGGCGGGGGCGTAGCCGGGCGCGGCGACGGGCAGCGCCGCCGGCAGACCGACCGTCACCCGTGCGTCGGTCGGCCGCCCTTCGGGGTCCGTCAGGGCCACGAGCAGCCCGTGCGGCGCGAGGGTGTCCGGCAGCCGGGCGGGTTCGAGCCGGGGGGAGATCAGCACCGGGCGGGCCTCCGCCACGACCGCGCGTACGGCCTGCTCCGCGACGAGGGCCGCGAACGGCGTCCACGCGCAGCCGCCGGGGACGGTGCACAGCGCCGCCGGCCAGGAGCCGGGGCCGTCCTCGCCCGGCGGGTGCGGCAGCAGAGCGGGCGCGCACAGGATCTCGGTGCCGGGGTCCACGGTCAGGTCCCGCCAGGTGAAGGGTGCCCGCACCGGGTGCGCGGCGGCGGCCACGGGCGGGTAGCGCCGCAGGGCCAGGGCGACGGCCCGGTCCGGGGAGGCGGCGGCCCGGGCGGCCAGCAGGGCCAGGGCCTGGAGCGCGGTCGTGGAGGCGGCCTCGGACACCAGGGCGAGCGCGTGCGCGACGACGGGCACCGTGCGGGCGTCGGCCGCCGTCAGGCCGCGCGCGCAGAGCCGTCCGGCCAGGGACTCCGGGTCCGGACCGGCCAGGTACGGCGCCAGCCGCCGGGCGAGGGCCGCGGCCCTGGCCTCGTACGCGCGGCTGTCCACGGCCCCGGTCGCCGCCGCGAGCACCTCGCTGAGCAGGGTGTCCTCGGCGGCGTCGGCTCCGACGACCACGCGGCGGGCCAGGCGCAGCATTCCGGCACGCCAGTCCTGCCCGTCGAGGGTGCCGTCGCCGCGCCGGGCCGCGGTGACCCGGTCGACGTCCTCGGCGAGCAGGGGGCGCAGCTCCCCGGCGGGCGGAGCCGCCTCGCGTGCCAGGGCCGTGTCGGGGGCGGCGTGCGGGGAGAGTCCGTAGCGCCGGCCCCCGGCGTCGAGGCCGCTCGCGGGGGCCAGGGCGCCCGCCTGCTCGGCGCGGGCGAGCAGGGCTTCGGCGTCGTCGGTGGTGAGCGGGACGAGGAAGGAGCCGAAGGGGGTGCGCAGTTGGACGGGCCGTCCGGAGCGGCTGCGGGCGAGGTGCGCGAGCAGCCGGCGGGTCAGGCCCTCGCGGGTGAGCGCGTCCAGGCCCAGCGCGCGGGCGGGCGCGTCGGTCCAGGGCAGCCGCTGGGCGAGCAGGGTGGCGCTGAACAGGGCGTTCTCCAGGGGCCAGGCCGCGGCGGGGCCCCGTGCGGCGCTGCTGCCCGGTCCGGCCCCCGGGCCGGGGCGGTCGTCGTCGGTCATCGGTCGGTCTCCCTCGCGGTCACTTGTCGCGCAGCATGTACGGCTGGTTGCCGGCGATCTCGCCGTCGTAGGCCCGGATCAGGCCGTTGACCCGTTCCCGGTGGTGGGCCATGGCGCCGCGCAGGCTGTCGGAGTACGCCTGGGGGGCGTGGGACAGCGGGTAGTCGTACGAATCGTCCAGCCAGGACAGTTCGACCCAGCTGTCGGGGACGTCGTGGGGGGACGCCGGTCCGCGTCCGTCGAGCGTCGGGATGACGTCGTGCTTGTTGACCAGGCTGATCACCCGGGTGGTGTGGTCGGCGGGCCGCTTGGCGTCGACCGGCGAGCCGACGGCGATCACGTGGGTGAGGCGGTACGTCGCGGAGAACTCCGGGTCCGAGGCCAGGTTCATCGCGGTGATCCCGCCCAGGCTGTGCCCGACGATCATGAGGTCGGACCCGACCGGTACGCCCGCCCGCAGCAGGAGGTCGCGGGCGGCGCGGGTATAGGTGGTGTCGGTGTGCAGGAAGCCGTCGAAGACGCCGACGAGGTCCTGGGGGGTGCTGTTGCTGAGCAGGACGAAGCTGGTTCCGGGCAGCAGGAGCACGTGCCGGACGGCGCCGTCGGCGCAGTGGACGCGGCGCAGCAGGGCCAGGCCGTGGTTGCCGAGGGCGCCGATGTCGTTGACGTAGCTGACGATGTCGTTGGCGGAGGTGGTCAGGACCTTGGCGAGGATGGAGTCCGGTGCGGTCCGCTCGGCTCGGCCGGGGCCGGGGTTGAGGAACCTGACCAGGGAACCCGGCAGTCCGAGGAAGGGGTCGGTGGTGGGCACTCCCCCGGCGAGGGTCACCCAGGAGAAGGCGTCGTTGACCGGGTTCTCGTCGAGCAGGCCGAGCAGCGCGAGGAGTTCCATCATGACGGGGCTGAGGGTGGTGAGGGCGCGGGTGATGCCGAGCAGTTCGACCAGGCCGCGCAGGGCGCGGAGCGCTTCGAGCCGCTTCCCGGCCACCATCGCGTCCGTCAGGCGGCGGGCCGCCGGGGTGTCCAGGTTGGGGTGCGCGGAGGCCGCCGCGCTGATCCGCAGGGCGAAGGCGTCCACGGCCATGGCCACCTTGGCGGGCCGGCGGTACGTCATGTTCCCGGCAGTCCTGGCCAGTTCGCCGATCAGGCCGCCGTTGGCGCCGAAGCCCAGGCCGGAGGGACTGGTGAGGGCCTTGGCGCAGGACACCGCCGTACCCAGCGCCCAGACGGGGCGGCGCAGGGCTTCCAGCCCGAAGCGCCAGCTGCCGAGCGCGCCGGTGAGTTCCGCGCCGGCCTGGCGGGCGGTGAGCGCCGCGTCGGCCAGCAGGACCGAGGCCGCGATCAGCAGCTCGGCGTCGGTCCGTCCGGGCTCGGCGGGGGCGGCCGGGGTGTTCTGTGCGGGGGGCTCCGGTTTCCGCCGCTCGGGAAGGTGCCGCGCCGCTTCGTCGACCACCTGAGGGGTCACTTGCCCGCCTCTCGTCCGTGTCCGCCGGGTGCGCAGGCATGGTGGCACCGAATCCGGCCACCGCGGCGCCCACGTCACCCCGCGCACCCCGGGGGGAATTCCGGTACACCCCTGTCCCCACCGGCCCGCGCCCGTACACGGCCCCCCGAGAGAACCGGGGGTGAGCCCTCCGACCCCGGGTTGACGTGGGGCGTTCGGGGGCGCGGCGGCCGGAGCCGGTCACCTCCGCCCGGGCCGCCTCCGCGGAGGACCGCTCATCTCCCGGCGGCTTCCCCGGACAGGGCGTCCGCCGCTCGCGGGCGGGTCGCGTACGGGAGGATCTCGCGCAGGAGCCCGCGGGGGTGGCCGCGCCTGCGCCATTCCCTGGGGTAGCCGATCGAGACCTCCTCGAAGCGCACCCCGTCGTACCAGGTGGTGCGGGGGACGTGGAGGTGGCCGTAGACGACGGCCGCGACGTTGAAGCGGCGGTGCCAGTCGGCGGTGAGTTCGGTCCCGCACCACTGGGCGAACTGCGGGTGCCACAGCACCGACGTGGGCTCGCGCACGAGCGGCCAGTGGCCGACGAGCACCAGCGGGACGGACCGGTCGTGGGCGGCGAGCCGGCGTTCGGCCTCGGCGACCCGGGCCCGGCACCAGTCCTCCCGGGAGGGGTACGGGTCCGGGTGGAGCATGTACTCGTCGGTGCAGACGATGCCCGCCTCCCGGGCGCGGGCGAGGGACTCCTCCTTGGTCGCCGTCCCCTCGACCCGGAAGGTGTAGTCGTAGAGGAGGAACAGCGGCGCCACGGCGACCGGTCCTCCCGGGCCCCGCCACACGCGGAAGGGGTCCTCCGGTGTGCTCACGCCCAGGCGCCGGCAGCTCTCGACGAGGCGCTCGTACCTCGCCCGTCCCCGCAGTTGTACGGGGTCCTTGGCCGGGGTCCACAGTTCGTGGTTGCCGGGGGTCCACACCACGTGGGCGAAGCGTTCGGCGAGCAGTCCGAGCGCCCATTCCACGTCGTCGAGCCGTTCGGCGACGTCTCCGGCGACGATGAGCCAGTCCTGGTCCCCGGACGGGCGCAGCGACTCGACGATCGGCCGGTTCTCGGCCATGCCCACGTGCAGGTCGCTGACCGCGAGGAGCCTGCCCGTGCCTCCTGCTCCGGGCGCCGCCGCACCGGGGCCGTTCGGATGGTTCATCGAGGCGGGTTCCCGTTCTGTCGGCGGTCGGGGACGCGGCAAGATACCAGCCTTCCGGGAGCTTGCCCGGATGTTTATCCGATGGTGATGGTCCTGCGGCAGCGGTACCCCGTGTGGCACTAGCGTCCCGTGGCACCTCAGGAGTGCGGGTGCGCACCGCTCGGTACGGGCGGCGCTCGCGGTCCCCGCGGTCCGGGACCCGGTGTCCCGGTGTGCCCGGGGAGCCGCTCACCCACGTACCCACGGCTGTTCACGTCCGCACCCGGCCCGTGGACCCGTGGACCCGCGGGCCCCGCGGCTCCTGTTCGCCCCTGGAGCAAGGAGGCACTGTGCTGTCATTCCGGCGACGAACCGTCAGCGGCTTGTCGGTGGCCACCAGATACACGATCGGAAGCGGGCTGGTCATCACCGCGCTCGCCGTCACGCTGATCGCGCTGCTGATCCCCGTGTCCAAGTTCGGCGACCGGGCCTCCGCCGCGAACGCGGCCCCGGCCGGCAAGCTGCCGGCCGCCGATGACGACGGCGGCGGGGTCATGAGCACGGCGTACGGGCCGTTGACCGCCGCGGACCGGGACTTCGTCCGCAAGGTACGGCTCGCCGGGCTGTGGGAGCTGCCCGCCGGACGGCAGGCCCAGCAGCGCGGGACGCGCGCCTCGGTGCGCACCGCCGGGGAGCACCTGGTCGAGGGCCACACCGAACTGGACCGCCAGGTCCTCCAGGTGGGACAGGCGCTCGGCATGGACCTGCCCAACCAGCCGTCCGCCCAACAGCAGGACTGGCTGGCGCAGTTGAGCCGGGCGCCCGCGAACGAGTACGAGCGGCTGTTCATCCAGCTGCTGCGCCGCGCGCACGGCAAGGTCTTCGCGCTGCTGGCGCAGATCCGGGCGCAGACCCGCAACTCCATGGTGCGCGCCCTGGCGACCTCGGCCAACGCGACCGTCCTGGACCACATCTCGGTCCTGGAGGAGAGCGGGCTGGTCGATTTCGACACGCTCTCGGACGCCTCCGCCGCGCCGTCCCACCACCAGGGGGCCCCGGCCCCCTCCGATGTCCGACCGACGAAGTGAAGTGACGTGATCTGATGAGTCAACAGGACCACAGGCGACCGAGGTTGTCGAAGAAACTCGTGGCGGTGACCTCCGCGCTGCTGCTCGGCGCCGGTGCGGTCGCCGTGATCGCGGGCAACGCGTCCGCCGGGCAGGACGCCTCGCGCACGGGCCGGGCGACGGCCACGATCGACTGCCCGGACGTGGGCGACAAGCTGACCTCCGTCCCCGAGCAGGCCAGGGCCGAGGTCGACCGGAACCTCGCCGAGCTGGACGTCCAGGTCGCCGACGCCTACCGGCGGCTGTCCGGCGGCACCTCCAAGGAGTCCCTCCTGGGCGAGCTCCGCCAGCAGCGCGGCTCGACCATCGGCCGGGTGTCCGACGCGATAGTCCGCTCCGGCGGGGGCCGGCAGGGGCTGGACGGCCTGAGCGGATGCGCGATGAAGGAGGCGCCCTCGGAGGAGGACACGGCGGCCGATCCGGCCGCGGCCCGCAGCCTCGGGCAGAAGGGCGGGCCGGCCCGGAGCGACTTCGTCGCGATCGGCAAGGTCAAGCCGAACGTCCGTACCCCCGCGCCGCAACGCGGCGCGACCAACGGCTCGTTCAGCTCCGAGTGCGGCCGCAACGAGAACGGCCACTTCAACCCCGACAACGTCATCGTCGCGCCCGGTGTCTCCAACGGGGCGCACCACATGCACGACTACGTCGGCAACAAGTCCACGGACGCCTTCTCCACCAACGACAGCCTCGCGGCCTCCGGCACCACCTGCGGCAACGGCGACCAGTCCACCTACTACTGGCCGGTGCTGCGGCTGCGCGACGGCAAGGCGGAGCGGGACGCGAAGGCCCCCGGCGGCGGGCAGGACGCCAACGTGGGCACGATCCTGCGGCCGAAGACGGTCACGACCACCTTCAAGGGGAGTCCCGTGGGCCAGGTCAAGGCCATGCCCCGGTTCCTGCGGATCATCACGGGTGACGCCAAGGCCTTCGCCAACGGCACGGCCAACGCCAACGCCTCCTGGAGCTGCACCGGTTTCGAGGACCGCCAGCTCAAGGACAAGTACCCGGTGTGCCCGAAGGGCAGCGACGTGGTGCGCACCTTCACCTTCCAGAGCTGCTGGGACGGGCGCAACACCGACAGCGCCAACCACCGCACGCACATGGCCTTCCCCGACGGCAACGGCCGCTGCAAGAAGGGCTTCACCGCCGTCCCGCAGCTGGTGCAGCGGATCACCTACGGGGTCGCGCCCGGCGCGCGCTTCGCGGTGGACAGCTTCCCCGAGCAGCTGCACAAGCCCGTCACCGACCACGGCGACTTCATCAACGTCATGTCGAACGGCCTGATGAGGAAGGCGGTGGACTGCATCAACGGCGGGCGCACCTGCCGCTGACCCCCAGCCCCCGCTCCCCCTGCTCCCGGGGCCGGGCACTCCCCCTCCCCATCCACCGTGCCCGTCCCGGGAAAGGTGCCGGCCCGAAGCCCGCTCGGCGGACTTCGGGCCGGCGTCGCGCCCGCGCGTGGTGCCGTACGCGTACGGGGTCCCCCGCGCCGTACGGGTCCTGCGCACGACAGCGGCCCGGCGCCCGTCGTGACGGGTGCCGGGCCGCTGCCGCGCGGTCAGGGATCAGGGTCAGGGATCAGGGTCAGGGATCAGGGCTCAGGGCTCAGGGCTCACAGGCCGTTGACGCGGGCCATCCTTCCGACGACCAGCGGGGTGAAGTCGGCGGTGACCACGCGTCCGCCGCGGCGGCCCGCCCGCGAGTGCTGGCGTCGTACCTGGGCCATCAGGCGGCGGCTGCGCAGGGCCATCTCCAGCTCGAACCGGGTGCGCGGGTCGCGCAGTCCGGGCCCGAAGAGCTTCTCCAGCTGCCGCATCCGGTACCGCACGGTCTGCGGATGGACGCTGAGGGCCTTGGCCGCCTCCGGGGCTCCGCCGCCCTCCAGCCAGGCGAGCAGGGTCACCTCCAGCCGCTCGCTCTGGCGGGGGGTGAGATCCGCCAGGGGACGCAGCCAGCGGGCGGCCAGTGCGTGGGCGAGGGGTTCGTCCTGGAGCAGCAGGAGGGTGGAGAGGTGGTCGTCGACGAACACGGCCCGGGCGTCCAGGCTTCCGCGCGAGGGGGTCAGGGCGAGCAGGCGCAGCGCCCAGCGCAGCGAGGACGCGGCGTCCCGCAGGGGTACCGCGTGGCCGACGGCCGCGGCCCGGCCGCGCAGCGGGAGTTCGAGCGCGGCCCGGCCGTCCGGGTCGTGGCTCGGCAGCAGCAGGCAGGGGCGGCCGCCGAACATCCCGGGGAGGGCGTCCTCCAGTACGGCGGCCAGTTGCTGCGTCTCGCCGGGGGTGGCCAGGGCGACGGCCCGTACGGAGGCGGGCAGGGGCCAGCCGGCGGTTTCCGCGAGCTCGGTGAGGGAGCTCTCGGACGCGACCCGGTCGTCGGTGAGGGCCTGGAAGAGGTCCTGGCGGGCCCGGTCGGTCGGGGCGGGTGCCGGCGGACGCTCCGGATGCCCGCCGGCGCGGGCCGCCGCCGCCTCCCGTCCGCCCTGCTGGGGGACGGCCGCGAGCATCTTGCCTTCCGCCCGGACGGCGGCGGGGACGGGCCCGCCGCCGTGGACGGACCCGAGCGCGCTCTCGCGGACCTCCTCGCGCACCTCCCGGTGGCGGTCGCCCTCGACGTCCTCCTGGCGGCCGTCGTGCCGGTCCTCCTCCCCTTCTCCCTCCCCTTCTTCCTGGGTGTCCTCCTGGTAGCCGAGGACGGTCAGCAGTGCCGCTTCCACCCTCTGTCTGAGCAACTCGTCGCCGATGGCATCGTTGTCATCGATAAGGGCGGAAAATTCCGGAATTCCATGCAGAAGTTCCTCCACTATCTCGGCCGCCATCCCGGGGAGTTCCCTGCGCAGGACGCGGGTCCACTCGCCTCGGGGGCGGGACCAGATGCGGTTCAGAAGTTCGCACATCGTTGCCTCGTTCTTGCCGGGGTAAGGCCTGTCCGCCGGAGGCGGGACGGGCCCCACCGAGGTTGCCTGTCTCGCGAACAACCTTGTGTGCCAAGAGAGTTGCAGCCACCGCACCCCCTTCTGGAGGGATTCGGCCACTTTCGGTCCCGCGGTTTTGCCTTGTTTTTGCCGTCGGTGACGCGTAGTCGGCGGACGGCGCGGTGGCCTGTCACAACCCCCACTGGAGGGGAATCTTCCGGCGTTGTTCGATGTGCCGGAGACGGGGCGCGAGAAATTATCACGTTTCGATAAATTCCGTGGAGATGCCGTGTGCCTCCACGATGCTGCTGCACTCCGGCCCCGAGCCCCTCCTTCTCGGCCCGGCGCGGGAATTCCACAGCGCCGACGGCCACCACCGACGACAACCCCCGGGTGCCGAGCGCCAGGTGGAGTGCTCGGAGCCCGGGTGCACAGGAGAACTGGATGCCCCTGACCCAGCCGCACATGCCCCGCTCGCACAGAGCCCGAAGCAGGAGTCGTCACGCGGCGGCGGCGGCCCCGGCCGCCGGGAAACGGGCCGTCCGGCGGCCCTCGCTGCTGCCCGCCGACGGCAGGCTCCGCCCGAGCGTGGTCTGCGCCGCCGCCGCGGCCCTCGTCTCCCTCCTCGTGGCCGCCCGGGCGGGCGCCCTGACCCGGGTGTGGGAGTTCCTCGACTACGGGGCGGGCGTGCTCTCCCTCGTCAGCCTCACGGCCACCGTCCTGTGGGGCCTGGCCGCCACCGACCGGGTGGTACTGGGCTCGGGACACCGCCTGCTCGCGCAGGCCGCGCACCGCGGTCTGGCCGTGGCGGGCCTGGCCTTCCTCGCCCTGCACATCTGGGTGAAGGTCGCGCTGCGGCAGACCTCCGCGGCCGCCGCCGCGGTGCCGTTCGCGGACGCGGACCGGCCGGTGGTCATCGGCCTCGGCACACTGGCCGGATATCTCTTCGTGTCCGTCGCCGTCTCCGGGGCCGTGCGTAGTGTCTTCGCGACCAAGAGCCGCTCGCTGTGGTGGCGGGCCCTGCACATCGGGGCGTACCCGGCGTGGGGCGCCTCGCTCGTGCACGGGCTGAAGGCCGGCCGTCCGGCCGACGCCTGGGTGACCGCGGCCTACGCCCTGTGCCTGGCCGGGGTCGCCGGCGTGCTGGCGCTGCGCATCAGGTCCCGCAGGGCCGGCGCGGGCGCGCCCGCCCGGCCGGCGGCCCCCGCCCCGCGGCAGCCCCAGGTGCGGACGTACTCCGTCGGCGACGCCCCGCTGGTGGAGGTGCTCGCCGCCGCGGGGCCGCGTCCGGCGCGGGCTGCGGCCCTCGACGGCGGCCGGCGGTCCGCGCCGCGCCGCTACGGCGAGCCGGACCCGGGCGGCGCCGGGCCGGTCCTGGAGGAACCCACGCGGCGGCTCGTCGCCCGTAAGGGGCGGGCGTGAGCGGCGACCCGCGCCCCGGCCTCGGCTGTGTGGGCGCCCCCCGGCTGCTGGCCGGGCTGGACCAGGCACCGCGGCTGGACCGCCTCGGGCACCTGACGGCGCACGGCCCGCTCCCCCGCTACCGCCCCGACGAACTCGTCGCGCTCGCCTCCGACATCGACCTGCGGGGCCGGGGCGGGGCGGGTTTCCCCTTCGTCCGCAAACTGCGCGCCGTCACCCAGTCGGCCCGGGGGCGGGACGGGCAGACCGCCGTCGTCGTCAACGGCAGCGAGGGCGAGCCCAGTTGCCTCAAGGACACCGCCCTGCTGCTGCACGCACCGCATCTGGTGCTCGACGGCGCACTGTTGGCGGCCGCCGCGATCGCCGCCGAGGACGTCGTGGTCGCCGTCACCCGGGCCGATGTGGAGCAGTCCGTGCGCGACGCGGTCGCCGAACGCGGCCCGGGCGGCCGTCAGGTGCGCGTGGTGCGACTGCCCGAGCGGTTCGTGACCGGGGAGGGGACCGCCCTGACGGCCGGGCTGAACGGCGGCCCGGCGCTGCCGTCCGGGAAGAAGGTGCGCACCAGCGAACGGGGCCTGGGCGGCGTGCCCACCCTGCTGTCGAACACCGAGACCTACGCACAGCTCGCCGTCGCGGCGCGCCTCGGCGAGGCCGAGTACCGCAGCACCGGCCTGCCGACCGAGCCGGGCACCGTCCTGCTGACCGTGGCCGGCTCCACGGTGGTCGAGACGCCGACCGGGGCCGCGCTCCCGTACGTCCTGGAGCTGTGCGGCACCCGTCCCGGCCAGGGGGTGCTGGTCGGCGGCTACCACGGCCGGTGGCTCAGCCCCGGGGCGGCCCGCGCGGCGGACGTGTCCCGGCAGTCGCTGGCCTCCTTCGGCGCGGTCCTGGGGGCGGGGGCCGTGCTGCCGCTGCCCGAGGACACCTGTCCGGCCGGGGAGGTGGCCCGGGTGACGCGCTGGATGGCGAAGGAGTCAGCGGGCCAGTGCGGGCCCTGCGTACGGGGGCTGCCCGCGCTGGCCGACGTACTGGAGGACGCCGTCCGCGGCGGGGGCGCGGGCGCCCTCGAAGCGGTGGAGGCGCGGATGAAGGGGGTGCGGGGCCGGGGGGCCTGCAGTCATCCCGACGGCACCTCGCACTTCGTGGCCTCGGCCCTCACCGCGTTCCCCGACGAGTTCCGCGACCACGCCCTCGGGAGCGGGTGCGGCCGGCGCGTGCTGGGGGCGCTGCCGCTGCCGCAGGACGAGGTACCGGAGCGGCTGGTCGTGGACTGGACCCTGTGCAAGGGCCACGGGCTGTGCGTGGACATCCTGCCGGACGTCGTACGGCTCGACGCGGACGGCTACCCGGCCCAGGCCTCCATGCCGGTGCCGGGGCGGCTGCGGCCGAAGGCACTGCGCGCGGTGCGGCGCTGCCCGGCGCTCGCCCTGCGCATCCAGGAATGAGGAGGGGGCGCCGGGCCGGTGAACGGCTGCGGTGAACGGCTGCGACCCGGCCCCGAGTTCATTCCTGTCGCGATCTGACAAATTCCCGGGGATGTGAACAGCCGCGGCGCCCGGCCCCGTATCAATGAGTGAGTACGAGAAAAGCACGGGACCTGACCTGAAGGAGAGATCGTGCAGGAAATGCGTCGTGGGATATTCGCCGGGTCGGCGGTCGCGGTACTGCTCCTGACCGCGGGATGCGGCCTGTCCGACAATCCTTCGGGAAAGTCGGACGCGGTACAGCCGGTGGGCGACAGCAAGCAGCTCGGCTCCCTCTACGGATCCGGTTCCGGCTCGGGGTCCGGCTACGGGTCCGGGGCCGACGCGGGGTACGGCGGCGACACGGGCGCCGCCGCGGCCGGGGCGGGGGCGGCGGCCGGGCAGCTGAAGGTGCAGGAACTCCCGAACCTGGGCTCCACGGTCACCGACGGCCAGGGCATCACGCTCTACCGCTTCGACAAGGACACGGCCAAGCCCCCGAAGTCCAACTGCGAGGGGGACTGCGCCAAGGCCTGGCCCGCGGTGGCGGCGGACGACGCCTCGGCCGGCGCGGGCATCGACGCGGGCCTCCTCGGTTCGGTGGCGCGGGCCGACGGCACCAAGCAGCTGACGCTCGGGGGCTGGCCCGTATACCGGTACGCGAAGGACACCAAGCCCGGGGACACCCTCGGTGAGGGCGTCGGCGGGACCTGGCACGTACTGGGCCCCGACGGCAAGCCGGCGGCCCCCGCCAAGCCCGGCGGCGCGGGCGCCGACCCGGCGGCTCCCGCCGTTCCCGCCGTTCCGCCGAAGAAGGGGGCGCTCTCCGTGAATGCGAATGCCCAGCTCGGAAACATCGTCGCGGACGGCGAGGGACGCACTCTCTACCGTTTCGACAAGGACAGTGCCTGGCCGATGAAAATCGGCTGCGTCGATTCCTGCGTCGACACCTGGAAGCCCGCCAAGCCGGTCGACAAGGCCGAGGTGTCGGGAATACCGGCGGAATTGGTGGGCTCGGTGAAGCGGCCGGACGGCAGCGAGCAATTGACGATCGACTGCTGGCCCGTCTACACCTTCACCGGCGACAAGGAACCGGGTGACATCAGCGGGCACAACAAGCAGGGCCTCTGGTTCGCCGTGACCGACAAGGGCAAGAAGGCGAAGGCCGCCTAGGCCGCCCGCGCCGATCGACGTGGTGCCCGGGATCCTCCGCGCCGGGCACCACGCCCGCACCCCGTTCAGCCCGTTCAGCCCGTGAGAGTGAGGTCGCCATGCCGTCGAACGGCCGCCGGACCCGCCGGACGCTCCTGCTCGTCGCCGCCCTGTGCGGCGCGCTGTCGGCCGGCGGCTGCGCCCGCTCCGACGACCCGGCGGGCCGGACCCGCCCCGCCACGGTCGAGGAGATCGCGAGCGCCATCGGCTGCACCGCCCAGGTGAGTCTGGAGGCCGACGAACTGCGCCAGGGCGGATGCGAGACCGGCCAGGGCGCCTACCGCGTGACCACCTTCGCCGACGGGAGCGGCCTGCGCTCCTGGCTGGCCGAGACCCGCGCGTACGGGGGCACGTACCTGGTCGGGAACCGCTGGGTGGTCACCGCCCCGACCCCCGAGTCGCTGACCGCGCTGCGCGCCCGCCTCGGCGGCGCCCTGGAGACCACCACCCCGCACTCCCCCCACGGCGGCATGTCGCACTGAGGAGCCGGGCCGGCCCTGTAGGGGGCTTCGAGCGGCGGGGTGGACTTACTAGGACGTCCAACTATATGTTCGTGGGCGAAGGCCCGCGGTGCAGGGAAGCCGGTGTGAATCCGGCACGGTCCCGCCACTGTGACCAGGGGAAAGCTCTCCCTGGAAGTCAGATACCGGCTGCGGAATGTTCTGTGTTGTTGTCCACGAGGATGGAGCAGACACGCATGGCACCGGTACGTCTTGACGACCCAGGTGATCCGGCAGAGCGCACGCGACTCTTCGCGCGCTTCTAGGCAGGTACGCGCGCCCTCCCGCGCCGCGCCCCGCCCGTCCCACGGCATTGTTCCCGCGCCCCGCACCGGCCCCGGTGCGCGGCGCGGGCCTGCCGTGCCATCCCCGGATCCCACCTGACGAGAGCAGGCTCCCCATGGTCCGCGAACTCACCCATTTCATCGGTGGAAAACACACCACCGGCGGCTCCGGCCTCTACGCCGACGTCTACGACCCCAACACCGGCTCCGTCCAGGCCCGCGTGCCGCTCGCCTCACGCGCGGACACCGAGGCGGCGATCGCGAACGCCGAGGAGGCGCAGCGGGAGTGGGCCGCCTGGAACCCGCAGCGGCGCGCCCGCGTCCTGCTCCGCTTCCTCCAGCTCGTCGAGGGCGAACGCGACTCCCTCGCCCGCCTGTTGTCGTCCGAGCACGGCAAGACCGTCGCCGATGCGCACGGTGACCTCCAACGCGGCCTGGAAGTGGTCGAGTTCGCGGCCGGGATCCCGCACCTGCTGAAGGGGGAGTTCACCGACAACGCCGGCACCGGCATCGACGTGCACTCCCTGCGCGCCCCGCTGGGCGTCGTCGCGGGCATCACCCCCTTCAACTTCCCGGCGATGATCCCGCTCTGGCAGGCCGCCCCCGCCCTCGCCTGCGGGAACGCCTTCGTCCTCAAGCCCTCCGAACGCGACCCGTCCCTGCCGCTGCGGCTCGCCGAACTCTTCCTGGAGGCGGGCCTGCCGCCCGGCGTCCTGAACGTGGTCAACGGCGGGAAGGAGGCCGTCGACACCCTGCTGGAGGACCCCCGCGTCCAGGCGCTCGGCTTCGTCGGCTCCACACCCGTCGCCGCGCACATCTACGCGACCGCCGCCGCCCACGGCAAGCGCGCCCAGTGCTTCGGCGGCGCGAAGAACCACATGGTCGTGATGCCGGACGCGGACCTCGACCAGGCCGTCGACGCCCTGATCGGGGCCGGCTACGGCTCGGCGGGCGAGCGGTGCATGGCGATCTCGGTGGCCGTTCCGGTCGGCGAGGAGACCGCCGACGCGCTCGTCGGCAAGCTGAAGGAGCGCATCGCCGCCCTGCGCATCGGACGCTCGGACGACCCGGAGGCCGACTTCGGGCCGCTCGTCAGCCGGGACGCCCTCGACCGGGTCCGCCGCTACGTGGACATCGGCGTGAACGAGGGCGCCGAACTCGTCGTCGACGGGCGCGGGTTCAGCCTGCCCGGCCACGAGAACGGCTTCTTCGCCGGAGCCTCCCTCTTCGACCGGGTGAGTCCGCAGATGCGGATCTACCGCGAGGAGATCTTCGGCCCGGTGCTGTGCGTCGTACGGGCCGCCGACTACGAGGAGGCCCTGCGGCTGCCCAGCGAGCACGTCTACGGCAACGGCGTGGCCCTCTTCACCCGCGACGGGGACACTGCCCGCGACTTCAGCCGCCGCGTCAACACCGGCATGGTCGGGATCAACGTACCCATCCCGGTACCGGTCGCCTACCACACCTTCGGCGGCTGGAAGCGGTCCGGCTTCGGCGACCTCAACCAGCACGGCCCCGACTCCATCCGCTTCCACACCCGTACGAAGACCGTCACCTCGCGCTGGCCCTCGGGGCTCCGGGAGGGCGCGAGCTTCACCATCCCGACGATGGGATGAGCGCCATGACCGCCACCCTCACCGAGGAACAGCTCGCCCTCGCCGAGGTCACCCTCGACTTCGCCCAGGAGCACCTGGCCCCGTACGCCGTCGACTGGGACCGCGACAAGCACTTCCCCGTCGACGTACTGCGCCGCGGCGGCCGGCTCGGCCTCGCGGGCGTGTACGTGAGCGAGGAGTACGGGGGCTCCGCGCTCTCCCGCGCCGACGGGATCCTCGTCTTCGAGGCGCTCGCCACCGGCTGCCCGTCGATCGCCGGGTACCTCTCCATCCACAACATGGTCGCCTGGATGATCGACCGCTACGGCGATCCGGCCCAGCGCGCCCGCTGGCTCCCCTCGCTCTGCACGGCCCGCTCCCTGGGCAGTTACTGCCTCACCGAGCCGGGGGCCGGCTCCGACGCCGCCGCCCTGCGCACCCGTGCCGAACGAGACGGCGACCACTACGTCCTGACCGGCGTCAAGCAGTTCATCTCCGGCGCCGGGGCCTCCGAGGTCTACATCGTCATGGCCCGCACGGGCGGCCCGGGGCCGCGCGGGATCTCCGCGTTCGTCGTGGAACGCGCGGACGCCGGGCTCTCGTTCGGCGCCGACGAACGCAAGATGGGCTGGAACGCGCAGCCCACCCGCCAAGTCGTCCTCGACGGCGTACGCCTCCCCGCCGACCGGCGGCTCGGCGCGGAGGGCGAGGGTTTCCGCATCGCCATGAGCGGCCTCAACGGCGGCCGCCTCGGCATCGCCGCCTGCTCCCTGGGCGGCGCCCGCAGCGCCCTCGACCGCAGCCTGACCCACCTCGCCGACCGGGAGGCCTTCGGCGGCCGGCTGCTCGACGCGCAGGCGCTCCAGTTCCGGCTGGCCGACATGGCGACCGAGCTGGCGGCCGCCCGCGCCCTGGTGCGGCAGGCCGCGGAGGCCCTCGACCGGGGCGATCCGGCCGCCCCCGGGCTGTGCGCGATGGCCAAACGGTTCGCCACCGACACCGGCTACACGGTCGCCGACCGCGCCCTCCAACTGCACGGCGGCTACGGCTACCTCAGCGAGTACGGCATCGAGAAGATCGTCCGCGACCTGCGGGTGCACCAGATCCTGGAAGGAACCAACGAGGTCATGCGCATCATCGTCGCCCGAGGACTGACGGAGGCCCTGCGATGAGCACCGACGAGGCCGTGGTGGTCGGGCGGTTGGGGCGGGCGGGGTTGCTGACCCTGAACCGGCCGAGGGCGTTGAACGCGTTGACGCACGCGATGGTGCTGCGGATGGCGCAGGCCCTGGACGCCTGGGAGACGGATCCGTCCGTCGAGGTGGTGGTGGTACGGGGCGCGGGTGAGCGGGGGCTGTGCGCGGGCGGTGACATCCGGGCCATCCACGACGACGCGAAGGCCGGGACGGGTCTGTCGGCCGGGTTCTGGCGCGACGAGTACCTGCTCAACGCCCGTATCGCGGCCTGTCCGAAGCCGTACGTGGCGTTGATGGACGGGATCGTGATGGGCGGCGGGGTCGGTGTGTCTGCACACGGCAACGTCCGGGTCGTCACCGAACGGTCCCGGATCGCGATGCCGGAGACCGGGATCGGGTTCGTCCCCGACGTCGGCGGGACCTACCTGCTGGCCCTCGCCCCCGGGGAGCTGGGCACCCACCTGGCGCTGACCGGTACCGCGATCGGGGCGGGTGACGCCCTGCTGTGCGGGCTCGCCGACCATTACGTGCCCTCCGACCGCCTCGACGCCTTCACCGACGACCTCACCCGCGAGCCCGTCACCGAGGCCCTGGCCCGCCACGTCGCACCCCCGCCCCCGGGTGAACTGGCCGCCGCCCGGGAGTGGATCGACCCCTGCTACCGGGCCGGAACCGTCGAGGAGATCATCGACCGGCTCCACGCCACCGGCATCCCCGCCGCCAAGGAGACCGCCGGCATCCTCCTCGCCAAGTCGCCGACCGCGCTGAAGGTCACCCTCGCCGCCCTGCGCCGCGCCCGTGAACTCGGCCCCCTGGAGCGCGTCCTGGAACAGGAGTACCGGGTCTCCTGCAACGCCCTGGCCCACCCCGACCTCGTCGAGGGCATCCGCGCCCAGGTGATCGACAAGGACCGCGACCCCGCCTGGAACCCGCCCACCCTCACGGAGGTTCGTGACTCCGATGTGGAGCGCTACTTCGCGCCCCTCGGTGAGGGCCGTGAGCTGAGACTCGCCACCACCGACTCCCCCCAGGAGGTGCCCTGGTGAACCGTACCGTCGCCTTCGTCGGGCTCGGCCACATGGGCGGCCCGATGGCCGCGAACCTCGTCGCGGCGGGCCACCGCGTGCTGGGCTTCGACCTCGTGCCCGAGCTCCTCTCCGCCGCCGCCGACGCGGGGGTGGAGCCGGCCGGGTCGGCGGCCGCCGCGGTGTCCGCCTCGGACACGGTGATCACGATGCTGCCGACGGGCCGCCACGTGCTCGCCCTCTACGAGGAGCGGGGGCTGCTCGCCGCCGCCCGCCCCGGCAGCCTGTTCGTCGACTGCTCCACCATCGACGTGGCCGACGCGCGGGCGGCCCACGCGGCGGTCCGCGCGGCCGGGCACCGGGCCCTGGACGCGCCGGTCTCCGGCGGGGTGACGGGTGCGCGGGCCGCGACCCTCACCTTCATGGCGGGCGGCGGGGAGGAGGAGTTCGCCGCCGCCGGGCCGCTCCTCGCCGCCATGGGGAAGAAGGCCGTGCACTGCGGGGCCGCGGGCGCCGGCCAGGCCGCGAAGATCTGCAACAACCTGATCCTCGGCATCTCGATGATCGGTGTCAGCGAGGCCTTCGTGCTGGCCGAGAGCCTGGGCCTGGACCATCAGGCCCTCTACGACGTGGCGTCGACCGCCTCCGGCCAGTGCTGGGCGCTGACCGTCAACTGCCCCGTCCCCGGGCCGGTTCCGGCCAGTCCCGCCAACCGGGACTACCTGCCGGGCTTCGCGGCGCCCCTGATGGCCAAGGACCTCGGTCTGGCCGCGAACGCCCTGCGCGCCGGGAACGTGGACGCGCCGCTCGGCCTGAAGGCGGCCGAGATGTACGCCGCGTTCGCCGCGGGAGAGGGCGCCGGCCTGGACTTCTCCGCGATCGTCCACACCCTCCGACCGCAGAACGGAAGCGAAGCATGACCTACGAGACCGTCCTGGTCGAGCGCAAGGGCCGGGTGGCCCTGCTCACCCTGAACCGGCCCGAGGCCCTGAACGCCCTGAACCTCCAGGTGATGACCGAGGTCGTCGCGGCCACCGAGGAACTGGACCGGGACCCGGGCGTCGGCTGCATCGTCCTGACCGGATCGGCCAGGGCCTTCGCGGCGGGCGCCGACATCAAGGAGATGCGCCCGCAGACCTACATGGACATGTACCTCTCCGACTGGTTCACCGCGTGGGACCGCCTCGGGCAGCTTCGTACGCCCACGATCGCCGCCGTCCGCGGCTACGCCCTCGGCGGCGGCTGCGAGCTGGCGATGCTGTGCGACATCCTGCTCGCCGCCGACACGGCCGTCTTCGGGCAGCCCGAGATCAAGCTCGGGGTGATCCCCGGCATCGGCGGCTCCCAGCGCCTCACCCGCGCCGTCGGCAAGGCCAAGGCGATGGAACTCTGCCTGACGGGTCGGACCATGGACGCGGTGGAGGCCGAACGGGCCGGGCTCGTCTCCCGGATCGTCCCGGCCGGCGAACTCCTCGCCGAGGCCCTGTCCGTGGCCGAGACCGTGGCCGGCATGTCCCTGCCCGTGGCGATGATGGCCAAGGAGGCCGTGAACCGCTCCTTCGAGACCACCCTCGCGGAAGGCGTCCGCTTCGAACGCCGTCTGTTCCACGCGGTGTTCGCGACCGCCGACCAGGAGGAGGGCATGTCCGCGTTCGCGGACAAGCGCCCGCCGCACTTCACGCACGGCTGACGGTCCGACGCGTCGGGAGTCAACACCCCCGGCGCGTCGGTCAGTTGTCCGGAAATCGACTCGTTCGTGAGGAGCACGAGAGCCGCCCTGAGGGATGATTCGCCCGCACGCCGTTTGCTCCAGGGTGGGCAGGGAATCGCCCCTCTCGGAAAGGACCGGCTCTTCGTGCGCGTTCGAAGTCTCGCTCCCCTGCTCGCCGCAGGCGGCCTCCTCGCCACCTCCCTCCCCCTGCTGTCCGCGACCCAGGCGGCTGCCGCCCCCGTCTCGGACTACTCGCCCCAGAAGCCCGCCTGGCACCGGTGCAGCCCGGACCAGCCGGCCTCGTACGAGTGCGCGACCCTCAAGGTGCCGCTCGACTACCAGCACCCCCGGGGGAAGACCCTCGACCTCGCCATATCCCGCATCAAGAGCCAGAACCCCGCCAAACGGCACGGGATCATGCTGCTGAACCCGGGCGGTCCCGGCGGGTCGGGCCTCGACCTGCCGCTGATGATGGACGAGGCGATGCCGAAGGAGGTCAAGGAGCGCTACGACCTGATCGGCTTCGACCCGCGCGGCGTGGGGGCCAGCAGCCCCATCAGCTGCGGACTGAACGACGCCGAGCAGAAATTCGACCGCGCCTACCGCCCCGAGACCTTCCCCGGGGACGTCGCGTGGGCGCGTACCGTCGCCGACAAGTGCCGGGAGAAGGCCGGTTCGGTGCTCCCGTACATCACCACCCGCAACACCGCCCGCGACATGGACGCGATCCGTGCGGCGCTCGGCGAGCGGAAGGTCTCCTACCTGGGCTACTCGTACGGGACGTACCTGGGCGCGGTGTACTCGCAGATGTTCCCGGGCCGGACCGACCGCTTCGTGCTGGACAGCGGCGTGGACCCGCAGCGGATCTGGCGCGGCATGATCCAGGTGTGGGCGACGGAGGCCGAACCGGCGTTCGCCCGCTTCACGCGCTGGACGGCGGAGCACGACGGCGAATACCACCTGGGGGCCACGCCCGAGGCCGTCTCCTCGGTCTTCTGGGGGTTGGTGGCGCGGGCGGACCGCGAGCCGATCGACTTCCAGGGCCAGAAGCTGACGGGGGACGACCTCCGGGCGTCCCGCGCGCTGTTCTTCTACCCGCAGCAGGCGGCCCCCGCGGTCGCCGCGCTGAAGGCCGCGGCGGAGGGGACCCCGCCGCCGCAGGGCCTGAAGGTGCCGGACCTGCGGCAGTTCACCGGGACGGCGAAGCCGGTCCAGGGGAAGACCTCCCCCGCGCCCGCGCCCGCGCCCGACAACGGGATCGCCGTCTTCTGGTCCGTGGCCTGCGGGGACACCGACGCCTGGCCGCGGGATCCCGAGCAGTACCGGCGGGACGCGGTCCGCGACAAGGCGGCGTACCCGCTGTACGGGGACTTCGCGTCCAACATCAAGCCCTGCGCCTTCTGGCAGCGGCCGGCCGAGGCGGCCACGCCGATGAAGACCCGGGCTGACGTCCTGACCGTGCAGAACGAGTGGGACTCGCAGACCCCGCTCGTCAGCGGCCAGGGCCTGCACCGTGCGCTGAAGGGCTCGCGGTCGGTGCTGGCGCTGGGCGGTGAGGGCCACGGCGTGTACCTGGCCGACCCCAACTCCTGTGCGAGCGCGCCCGTGAACGCGTACCTGACCACCGGCCGGCTGCCCGCGCGGGACATCTCCTGCCGGACCGCTCCGGGCCTCGCCGAGCGCCAGCAGGAGGGAACGGCCCCGCTGCCGCTGCCTTCGACGCCCGGGCGGTTCTGACCCGTCCCCGCTCCCCGGTCCACAGGTGCCGCCCGCGTCCTCGCGGGCGGCACCTGCCCGGTCAGCCCAGGAGGGCGTACACGGTGGAGGCCTTCGCCGCCGGTTCCGCGGCGCCTTCGGGGGTCATGGTGATGTCCGCGAAGGCCATGCGGCGGCCGAGTTTGGTGAGGCGCACGTCGATCAGTACGTCGGCGCCGGTCACCGGGCGCTGGAAGCTGGTCGACTGCTGGACGGTGGTCATCGGGCCGTACGCCCCGAGCGCGGCACTGATCGCGATCACGGTGGCGGTGTCGGCGGCGGCCATCAGGGCCTGGCCGCTGAGGCCCCCGCCGTCCCGGGCGAGGGTGTCGGACCAGGGCAGGCGCAGTACGGCGTGGCGTTCGCCCGTCTCCTCGACGGTCAGGCCGAGGGCGAGCACCCAGGGGGCGAAGTTGTCCTTGAGGATCCGGTCGGCGTCTGCCGGTGTCAGCGTCACCCGCCGATTGTGGCGGCCCGGGACGGGCCGCCACAACTCCTGTGCTTCCGGGGGAGGTCAGAGGCTCGCGGCGAGTTCCGTGCCCTGCTTGATCGCGCGCTTGGCGTCGAGTTCGGCGGCCACGTCGGCGCCGCCGATCAGGTGGGCGGCCACGCCGGCGGCGCGCAGCGCCTCGTAGAGGTCACGGCGCGGCTCCTGGCCCGTGCACAGGACGACGGTGTCGGCGGGCACGAGGCGCGGCTCGCCGTCGACGGTGATGTGCAGGCCCTCGGCGTCGATGCGCTCGTACGTGGCGCCGGCGACGGAGACGACGCCGCGGTGCTTGAGCTCCGCGCGGTGGATCCAGCCCGTGGTGGTGCCGAGGCCGCCGCCGACCTTGGTGGTCTTGCGCTGGAGCAGGTGCACCTGGCGCGGCGGGGCGGGGCGCTCGGGGGCGGTGAGGCCGCCGGGGCCGGCGTACTCGGTGTCGACGCCCCAGTGGCGGAAGTAGACGGCGGGGTCCTGGGAGGCGCCCTCGCCGCTGTCGGTGAGGAACTCGGCGACGTCGAAGCCGATGCCGCCGGCGCCGACGACGGCGACGCGCTCGCCGACGTGGACCCCGTCGCGCAGGACGTCGAGGTAGCTGACGACGTTGTCCCCGTCCACGCCCTCGATGGCGGGGGTGCGGGGGGTGACGCCGGTGGCGACGACGACCTCGTCGTAGCCGGTGAGGGTCTCGACGTCGGCGCGGGTGTGGAGGCGGACCTCGACGCCGCTCTCCGCCAGCTGGTTGCCGAAGTAGCGGATGGTCTCCTCGAACTCCTCCTTGCCGGGGATGCGGCGGGCGACGTCGAGCTGGCCGCCGATGTGGCCGGAGGCCTCGAAGAGGGTGACGGCGTGGCCGCGTCCGGCGGCGGAGACGGCGCAGGCCAGGCCGGCCGGGCCGGCGCCGACGACGGCGACGCGCTTCTTCAGCTTCGTCGGGGACAGGACGAGTTCGGTCTCGTGGCAGGCGCGCGGGTTGACCAGGCAGCTGGTGATCTTGCCGCTGAAGGTGTGGTCGAGGCAGGCCTGGTTGCAGCCGATGCAGGTGTTGATGGTCTCGGGGCGGCCGGCGGCGGCCTTGGCGACGAAGTCGGCGTCGGCGAGGAAGGGGCGGGCCAGCGAGACCAGGTCGGCGCGGCCGTCGGCGAGGAGTTCCTCGGCGATCTCGGGGGTGTTGATGCGGTTGCTGGTGACGAGGGGGACGGAGACCGCGCCCATCAGCCGCTTGGTGACCCAGGTGTAGGCGCCGCGCGGGACGGAGGTGGCGATCGTGGGGATGCGGGCCTCGTGCCAGCCGATGCCGGTGTTGATGATGGTCGCGCCGGCCGCCTCGATCTCCTTGGCGAGGTGGACGACCTCGTCGAGGGTGGAGCCGCCGGGGATCAGGTCGAGCATGGAGAGCCGGTAGATCAGGATGAAGTCCTCGCCGACGGCCTCGCGGGTGCGGCGGACGATCTCCAGCGGGAAGCGCACGCGGTTCTCGTACGCGCCGCCCCAGCGGTCGGTGCGGCGGTTGGTCGCGGCGGCGATGAACTCGTTGATCAGGTAGCCCTCGGAGCCCATGATCTCGACGCCGTCGTAGCCGGCGAGCTTGGCGAGGCGGGCGGCGCGGACGAAGTCCTCGATGGTCCGCTCGACCTGGACGTCGCTGAGCTCGTTCGGGACGAAGGGGCTGATGGGGGCCTGCAGGGCGGTCGGGGCGACCAGGTCCTTGTGGTAGGCGTAGCGGCCGAAGTGGAGGATCTGCATCGCGATCTTCCCGCCCTCGGCGTGCACGGCCTCGGTGATCACCCGGTGCTCGGCGGCCTCCTCCTCGGTGGTGAGGCGGGAGCCGCCCTCGAAGGGGCGCCCGGCGTCGTTGGGGGCGATGCCGCCGGTGACGATCAGGCCGGCGCCGCCGCGGGCGCGCTCGGCGTAGAAGGCCGCGAGACGTTCGAAGCCGCGCTCGTGCTCCTCGAGGCCGGTGTGCATCGAACCCATGATCACGCGGTTGGGCAAGGTGGTGAACCCGAGGTCCAGGGGGCTCAGCAGGTGGGGGTACCGGCTCTCGGAGCTCTGCGGGTTCATCTGGGGTGCCTCCTCGCACGGGGTGATGAACCTGTTCTAGCGACCCCCGGGTGGTTTTGCAACTAAGTGCATAACCGGTCGAGGGGCCCCGTGGCCCGGGAATCCCCGGGCCACGGGGCCGGCCGCCTCCCGCCTGTGGCGCAGTTCACGGCCTTCCCGCGCGCGCCTCAGGCCCGGTGGAGGCGGATCGTGAGGATCTGGAAGGGGCGCAGGGTCAGGGCGACGGTGCCGTCCGGGGCGGGGGCGGCGAGCGCCGTGCCGTCCAGGGGGCGTTCCAGGAGGTCGCACTCCGTCGCCGCCGTGATCGCGAACCCGGGTGTCAGGGTGGCCGTGGCCCGGCCGCCCCGGGACTCGTAGAGGCGGACGATCACGTCGCCGCCGCGGTCCTCGGCCAGCTTGACCGCCTCGACCACCACCGCGTCCTCGTCGACCGCCAGCAGCGGGGCCACCGGGGCCGAGCCCCGCACCACCCGCTCCGGGAGGTTGAGCGCGTGGCCCTCGCGCACCGCGTCGCCGATCGTCGCGCCCGGGGCGAGGGAGTAGCCGAGGGTGTGCCGGCCCTGGTCGGTCTCCGGGTCCGGGTAGCGCGGGGCCCGCAGCAGGGACAGCCGGACCGTGGTGGTCTGCCCGCCGTCGGGCCGGACCTCGCGGGTGACGTCGTGCCCGTACGTGGAGTCGTTGAGCAGCGCCACGCCCCAGCCGGGCTCCTCGGCGTGGATCCAGCGGTGGGCACAGATCTCGAACTTGGCGGCCTCCCAGGAGGTGTTAGTGTGCGTGGCCCGGTGGACGTGCCCGAACTGGGTTTCGGAGGCGGTCCGTTCGGCCTTCACGTCCAGCGGGAAGGCGGCCTTGAGGAACTTCTCGCTCTCGTGCCAGTCCACCTCCGTGACGATGTCCAGCGCCTTGGCGCCCGTCCTGAGGGTGAGGCGCTGGGAGACGGTGGACGAGCCGAAGGAACGGGTCACGGTCACCGTGGCCGCCGCCGGGCCGCTGCCGGTGACCTCCAGGGAGTCCAGGGCGAGAAGGTCGGTGACCCGGTTGCGGTAGAAGGCGTCGATGTCCCACGCGTCCCACATGTTCGGGTGGTCCGGGTGGATCTGGAGCAGGTTGGCGGCGCCGCCCGGGGCGACGGCCTCCCGGCGGCCCTCCAGGTCGTAGGCGGAGACGACCAGGCCGCGGCCGTCGATCTCCACCAGCAGGCGGCCGTTGGCGAGGACGTGCCCGCCGCCGTGCCGCTCCTCGACCGTGACCGGCTGTCCGGACCCGGCCGGGCGGCCCGCACCGCCGGCCGGGATGCCGCGCCGGGTGTGCGGGGCGCAGTTGAAGACGAGTTCCTCCTCGCCCGGTCCGGCCAGGGCGGTCTGCGCCGCGAGGGTGAGGGCGCGCAGCTCCTCGCGGACCTTCCCGTAGGTCTCGCGCGCCTCGCGGTGCACCCAGGCGATGGAGGAGCCGGGGAGGATGTCGTGGAACTGGTGGAGCAGGACGGTCTTCCAGATGCGCTCCAGGTCCTCGTACGGGTAGGCGAAGCCCGGGACGCGCACGGCGGCGGTGGCCGCCCACAGCTCGGCCTCCCGCAGCAGGGACTCGCTGCGCCGGTTGCCCTGCTTGGTCCTGGCCTGGGAGGTGTAGGTGCCGCGGTGCAGTTCGAGGTAGAGCTCGCCGGCCCAGACGGGGGCGTCCTCGTACTCGGCGCGGGCCTTCTCGAAGAAGGCGTCGGGCCGCTCGACCTCCACGCGCGGGGAGCCTTCGAGGTCGCGCTGGCGGCGGGCCCGGGCGAGCATCTCGCGGGTGGGGCCGCCACCGCCGTCGCCCCAGCCGAAGGGCACCAGGGAGCGTGAACCCCGGCCCTTCTCCTGGTAGTTGCGGGCGGCGTGCGCGAGCTGGGCGCCGCCCAGGTCGCTGTTGTAGGTGTCGACGGGCGGGAAGTGCGTGAAGACGCGGGTGCCGTCGATGCCCTCCCACCAGAAGGTGTGGTGGGGGAACTTGTTGACCTGGGACCAGCAGATCTTCTGCGTCAGGAACCACTTGGATCCGGAGAGCTTGACGATCTGCGGCATCGCCGCCGTGTACCCGAAGGAGTCGGGCAGCCAGACGTTGTGGGTCTCGATGCCGAACTCGTCCAGGAAGAACTTCTTGCCGTAGAGGAACTGGCGGGCCATGGCCTCGCCGCCGACCATGTTGGTGTCCGACTCCACCCACATGCCGCCGACCGGCACGAACTGCCCGTCCGCGATCTTCTTCTTGATCCGCTCGAAGAGCTCGGGCCGGTGGGTCTTGATCCAGTCGAGCTGCTGGGCCTGCGACATGGCGAAGACGAACTCGGGGTGCGCGTCCATCAGCGCGACCATGTTGGAGGTGGTCCGGGACACCTTGCGGACCGTCTCGCGCAGCGGCCACAGCCAGGCCGAGTCGATGTGGGCGTGGCCGACGGCGCTGATCCGGTGCGCGGAGGCGTTCGCGGGGGCGGCGAGCACCCCGGTGAGGCGCGCGCGGGCGGCGGCCGCCGTGCCGGGGACGTCGGCGAGGTCGAGCTCGTCCAGGGCGCAGTCCACGGCGCGCAGGATCTCGTAGCGCCGGGCGTCGCTCTCCGCGAGCTGCGGCATGAGCTCGTGGAGGACCTCCAGGTCCTGTACGAGTTCCCACACCTCGGTCTCGAAGACGGTGAGGTCCATCCGGGCGAGCCGGTACAGGGGCTGGTCGCCGCTCGTGCGGACGTCACCCTCGTAGGTGGGGGTGTGCTCGACCAGGACCGGGTTGGAGGCGGCCTCGACGTACCACTCGATCCGCTCGCCGCCCGCCGCCCGGTCGGCCACCCGCACCCAGTCGTTGTACGGGTTGAGGGCCTTGACCTCGCTGCCGTCGGCGCGGTGCACCAGGCCCTCGCACTGGAAGCCGGGCATCATCCGGTCGAAGCCGAGGTCGAGGACGGCCTCCACGGTCCGGCCCGCCCACTGCGCGGGAACGGTCCCGGTGACCTTGAACCAGGTGGTGCCCCAGGCCGGGCCCCAGGTGTCGCCGATCGCGCAGGGCCCGTACGGGGCGGCCAGCCCCTCGGCGACGGGGACGGGCTCCCCCGGGGCCTCCCAGCGCTCGACGGTGAGCGGGACCGGGCGGGTGTGGACGGCGGGCCTGACGCGCTCCGCGAGGACCCGGCGGAGGCGGTGTTCGGTGACGCTGCGGTCGTCGTGCATTGCGGCGGCTCCAGGGAGGAGGAGGTGTGGTTCTCAGGTCTTCACTGCGCCTTCGCCCACGCCCTTGAAGAAGAAACGCTGGAGGGCGAAGAAGAGGAGCATCATCGGGACGAGCGCGGCCATCGCTCCGGCCGCGATGATCCGCTGGTCGCTGGTGGTCGTGGCACCGGCCAGGGTCTTCAGGCCGAGCTGGAGGGTGTAGTGGTCGCTGTCGGTCAGGACGAGCAGGGGCCAGAGGAAGTCGTCCCAGGCGCCCATGAAGCTGGTCAGGCAGACGACGGCCAGGGCGCCCCTGGCGGCGGGGAGGAAGACCCGGGTGAAGCGGGTCCACTCGTTCGCGCCGTCCAGGACGGCGGCCTCCTCCACCTCCTTGGGTACGGCGAGGAAGGAGGCCCGCATGATCATGATGTTGAGCACGGAGACCGCCCCGGGCAGCCACACGCCGACGAGGGTGTCGACGAGGCCCATCTCGCGGACGGTGAGGAACATCGAGATCATCACCGACTCGAAGGGGAACATGAGGGTCGCCACGAGCACGGTGAAGACGGTCCTGCGGCCCTTCCAGCCGGCCCGGGAGAGGGCGTAGCCGCCCATCGCGGCGAACAGCGCGTTCGAGGTGACCGCGAGGGCCGCCACCGTCAGGGTGTTGCCGGCGTACTGGAGCAGCGGGAAGGACTCGGCGACGCGGACGTAGTTGTCGAGGGTGGGCCGCGACGGCAGGACGCCGTCGTACACGTTCTCGGTGCGGCCGCGGATCGAGGTGAGGAACTGCCAGACGATCGGCCCGAGCATGACGACGAGCATCAGGCAGAGCGTGGCGTACCGGGCTGCGAGGGCGAGCCGGCGGCGCCCGCGGCCGGACCCGGTGCGCGCGGCGGCCCCGGCGCTCACTGGTCGTCCCCCTTCGACAGGCGGCGCCCCAGGAGGCTGAAGACCAGCGTCAGGAGGAACAGCAGGATGGAGACGGCAGCGGCGTAGCCGGTCTCGCCCGCGAAGCCCAGGCCGACCTGCCGGATCAGGAAGGGCAGGGTGCGGGCGCCGCCGCCGGGGCCGCCGCTCTCGCCGCCGAGGATGTAGATCTCGGTGAACACGCGCAGGGCCGAGATGGCGGACAGCGTGGCCACCAGCAGCATCATCGGTTTCACCTGCGGGACGGTGATGCTGAAGAAGCGGCGTACGGCCCCGGCGCCGTCGATCGCGGCCGCCTCGTAGAGGGAGGCGGGGACGTTCCCGAGGGCCGCCAGGTAGAAGACCATGTAGTAGCCGAGGCCCTTCCACACGGTCACGATCATCGCGGAGACGAGCAGCATGGTGGAGTCGGTCAGGAACGGGACCGGCCCGGAGACGATGCCGATCCTCTGGAACACGGTGTTGACGAGTCCGTCGCTGCGCAGCACCCACTGCCAGATCAGGCCGACGACCACCGCCGAGGCGATCACCGGGGTGTAGAAGGCGGAGCGGAAGAAGCCGATGCCGGGGATCTTCGTCTGGACGAGGACGGCGAGGGCCAGCGGGAGCAGGACCAGGCAGGGGACGACGACCACCAGGTAGAGCACGCTGTTGCCGGTGGCGACCCAGAAGTCGGGGTCGGCGAAGGCGCGGGTGTAGTTGTCGAGGCCGACGAAGCCGCCGCCCTTGAGGATCTTCGCGTCGGTGAGGGAGAGGATGACGGTGTTGACGAACGGCCAGAGGCTGAACAGCGCCACCATGACCAGGCCGGGGGCGAGGAAGAGGTAGGGCGTCCACCAGGTGCGGTGGTGCAGTCCGGTGTCGGCCTCCATGGCCGCCCGCGCCCGCTTCGCGGACCGCCCGGGCGCCTGTCGCGCGGCCCGTGGGGGGTTGCCGGGCCGGCGGTCCACGCCCACGGTCACTTCGCGGACCCGGCGGCGAGGAGCTTGTTGGCCTCCTCCTGGGCCTTGCGGACCGCGGTCCGCGCGTCCTGCTCCCCCTGGATGGCCTTCTGCACCTCGCGGACCACGGCGTCGCCGACCTGGTTGGTCCACTGGACGGGGGTGTTGGCGTCGAGGGCGGCGGTCTTCAGCTGCTCGGCGCCGATGGCGCGGGCCAGCGTCTCGGCGTCCTTGCCGTCGCCGCGGTCGGCGAAGTGCGGGTCGGCCAGGCCCTGGGCGTTGGACGGGTAGATGGTGGCCTTCTTGGAGAACTCCACCTGGTTGGGGCCGTTGGTGACCCATTTGGCGAACTCGGCCGCCGCGTCGACGTGCTTGGTGTCCTTCCTGATGCCGAGGGACTGGGCGTAGATCCCGATGTGGCCGAGCCGGCCGGTGACGGCGCCGGCGACGCGCGTCCTGTCGTAGACCTGGGGGGCGTTCTGCTTGATGTCCCGGACGAAGCCCGGGGAGCCGGGGCCGAAGACGAGCTTGCCGCTCCCGTAGAGCTGGTTGATGTCGTCGGCCTTCAGGAGGGATTCCTTGGGCATGGCGCCCTTGGCGTACAGGTCCTTCATCCGCTCGACCCAGGCGACGGCCCGGTCGGTGTCGAAGGTGAAGCGGCGCCCCTGCGCGTCGAGGATCGGGACGCCCATCTTCTGCCAGTCGCCGGGGAGGCGGCCCTTGGGGTCGGCCATGAAGGCGGAGAAGCGGCCGCCGGAGCGGGCGGCGATCTGCTCGGCGTAGTCGAAGAACTGCTCGATGCTGGTCGGGGGCCTGTCCGGGTCCAGGCCGGCCTGGAGGAAGAGGTCCTTGTTGTAGGTGAGGACTTCGGGGGTCACGTACCAGGGGTAGGCGAAGACACCGTCGCCCTTGCCCGGCAGCTTGAACTGCTCCCAGGCTCCGGGGACGTAGTCCTTGGCGACGTCCCCGTCGAGGGCGGCGACGTCGGCGAGCATGCCGCGGTCGCCGAGCAGCTGGAAGGAGTCGGTGGAGAGGTTGACGACGTCGGGGAGGGCGCCGGCCTGGGCGTCGGCGACGAGCTTCTCGTTGTAGCCGTCCCCGGGGACGTCCTCCCATGTCACCTTCACCTCGGGGTATTTGGCCTCGAAGGAGTCGATGACGCCCTGGACGTAGGCCGTGTACTTCGGTTTCAGCTGGAGGGTGCGGAAGGTGATGGCGCCCGCCACCTCGCCGGTTCTCCGCGCCTCCTTCGTCTCGCCGGCGCCGCCGCCGACCCCGCACGCGGCGAGGGACAGGAGCGCGGTGCCGAAGGCCAGGGTGGTGAGTGCGGTGCGCGTGCGCGTCAGGTGGGAACGGGTCATCTTCGCCGCCTTCAAGGGGAGTTCCGGCCTCGCTGCCGGAGCGCCCTGCCACGCTGTCCGCACATCTCGGCGCCGTCAACGGGACCCCGCTCCCGCTGGCCGACGGTACATACGCACCGATTCGAGACAGGATCACGGCGAGAGTGCTCAACGGCGTTCAGTCAACAGGGCATTGACCTGGACTGATGCGCTTTAGTTCCGGACCCTCCGCGCCACGTATCATTTCGGCAACGAAGACAATGCGTGAATGAGGGTTTGACTTCTTATCGCCGGTTCAACAAGGCGTGTACTAATGCGGTTTATCGCTCGCGCCGCACAAAATGCTTTGCGGGGGCGGCGGCCGGCCCGCTAGCTTCGGGACCGACCACGACGTGTAGCTCAGCAGCAGAGCACCGGGCTTGCTTCCCGGGGGGCGCAGGGGCAGGACCTGCCACGTCGGCCATGAACGCACACGCTGACAAGCAGCTCCCGAACCCGTCCTCCGCGGCCGTCCCCGTGTCCGTCTCCCCGTCCTACGCGGCGGGCAGGCTGGCCCGGGCCCTGCGGACCTCGACGCTCCACGAGGACCCCGCCACCCGCGAGCGCGCCCGCTCCCGGGCCGACCGGTGGCGCCAGGTCCTCGCCGGCATCACCTCCGGTTCCCTGGACGTCGGATCCCGCACCCCCGTGGCCTCGCTGCCCGCCTGGGTGACCCCGGAAGTGGTCACCGGGGGCTTCGCCACCGGCACCGCCACCGCGGGCGGACCGCTGCTGCCGTACGAGCAGGAGGCCGCCCGGCTGGCCGGCGTACCGGCGACCCGGGCGGACCTCTTCGCGCACTTCCTCACCGAGGACGGTCTGGCGCGGCTGTGGACCCTGCTCGACAGCGGGTGCTACGAGGTCCGGGTGCCGGAGGAGGCCGCGCTGGCGACCGTGGCCTGGCTGGTGCGCGCCGGGGACTTCGACGCCGCGGCGGAACTCGTCACCGTGCTCCGGCCGTTCGCGGACCGGCTGCGTTTCCTGCCGCGTCCCGCCGAGCGGCCCCCGGCCCCGGTGGGCGCCGTGCACCGCCGGACCGTCGGCGAGGCGGGCGCCGCGCTCGCCCGGCGCCGGCCGAACGCCGCCGTGGAGACCCAGCGCGAGGCCCTCACCGTCTGGCGCCCCTTCGAGGACGAACTCCTCGCGCACCGGCTGGAGGCCCGCCCCGCCGCGCCCGGCCCGCACTGGCAGGCGGACGGCGCCGCCCTGCTGGCGCGCTACGGGACGCTGGCGGCGGAGCACACCCGCTGTACCAAGCACCTGGACCCGAAGTCGAACGCCGCGATCCTGCGGCGGGCCCTGGAGGAGGAGCTCGCGGGGCGCGCCCTGACGCCCCGGCTCGCCGGGCTGCTGGAGGTGGCCGTCACCTCCATGGTCGCCAAGCGCGGCCTGCCCGGCAGCCCCGGGCACCTCCGGCTGCGGCGGACACAGGCCGCGCAGGCGGCGCTGCCCTCGCACCACGCGCTGGCCGCGCTGGTCCTGCGCCGGCTCTCCCGCCTCGACCAGGGCAGCGGAACGCCGGACGTGGACCGGCCGCTGGCCCCGGTGAGCCCTCAGGAGGCCCGGGAGACCGGCCTGCCCGTGGGCGCGGCCGTACCGCCCGCGGTCGGCGCGCCCGTCCGCGCCGCCCTCAGCGCCCCGCTGGAGGTGCTGGTGGAGCGCGGCGTGGTGCCCTCCGCGGAGGTGCTCGCCCAACTCGTTCCGCAGCTGGTCGCCGTCGTCACCGCCGAGCAGTACGCCGACGGACCGCTGCGGACCCTGATGGCGGCCGCGTACCGGGCGTTCCGGGGCCGCCGCTCCCTGCTGCTGCTGAACCTCCAGCACCAGGTGCGGATCGAGGAACTCCCCTGGGTGCGGGCGGTGTCCGCGCACCGGGCCGACGGGGCGGGCGCCCACGAGCAGGCCGAGGAGGCCCTGCGCCGGCTCGGGGAGCTGGCCGTGTCGGCCTTCCCCGCGACGCTGCTGCCCAATCCGCTGGTGCGGGAGCTGGGGCAGCTGGGCCGGCAGGCCGAGCTGGGCACGCCGTTCGTGGAGGAGCTGGCCGCCGACATCTTCATGGGGACCTTCAGCCCGAAGTTCCTCGTGGCCGCGCGGATCGCCGCCGACCTCCTCGAAGGGAGCCTGTACGAGCGCTACTACGGCATCGACTACGCGGGGCTGCGCCGGATCGCGGTCGCGCAGGCCGCCGACACGGCGCTGCGCGGCCGGACGGCGGGCGGTGCGCAGGAGTTCGCGCGGCTGTGCGCCGAGCGGGCCGGCGACAGCGGGCTGAGCTGGTCGACGGCGGCGAACGGCACGGTGATCGAGCAGGCGCAGATCCTGACCACCCACAACCTGGCCACCCTGGTGGCCCGGGCGGGGATCACCCCGCCCGGGGGCTGGGCGGCACTGGCCCGGGACTGCTTCGACACCGTGTGCCGTCTCGCGGCCCGGATGGAGGGCGATCCCATGCTGTCCACCATCAAGGACACGGCGTACGCGTGGCGGCAGATGCTGTTCCACCTCTCGCTGTGCGACGCGGACGAGCGGGCGGCCGTACTGGCCCGGATCGACGCGGAGGCCGCGGGTCGGCCGGCGTACGTCCGTAACCGGCTGGCCCCGGCCGTCAACGGGCTGCGCCTGGTGGCGGCGGGCGGTTCCTTCGGCCCGGACGGTACGGCCCTGGGCGGGCGCGCCCGCCGGCTGCTGGGGTGGAGCACGCGCGGCCACTGGATGCGCGACGCGCAGGTCGTCGGGGGGCGGTCCCACTCCCAGGGATGAACCTGGCGCCCCGTACGGGTTGCGGGCGGCGTGGCGCGCGTACGTCCGGTAGGGGGATCCCTAGGACGTGCGTATGGATCACGACTCCCCCTCCCCTGGCCCCTCGTCGCCCGCGCGCCGTACCGTCCTCGCCTCCACGGCGGCCGTCGCGGCGGCGGCGCTCACCGGCGCCGCCGCGCCGCCCCTCACGGCGGCGCCCGCCGCGCCCGCCGCACGGCGGGTGCGGGACACCCCTGACGAGGTCGAGTACGTAGTGATCGGCTCGGGTCCCGGCGGCGGCAGCGTCGCCGCCAACCTGGCCGAGGCCGGGCACTCGGTGCTGGTCCTCGAAGCCGGGCCCGCCCACGGCAACGAGACGTACTACGACGTCCCCGCCCTGCACCTGAAGGCCGCCTGCGACCCCGAGATCAGCTGGGACATGTGGGTGCGCCACTACACCGACGACGCCGCGCACGGCAGCCAGTGGGTCGACGGGAAGGGCATCCTCTACCCCCGGGCCGCCACCCTCGGCGGCTGCAGCGCGCACAACGCGACCATCCTGATGTACCCGGAGCACACGGACTGGGCGTACATCCGCGACCTGACGGGGGACCCCGGCTGGGACCCGCAGGTGATGTGGGACACCCACTGGAAGAAGGTGCTGTCCTGGCAGCCCGTCGAGGAGTCCAGCCTGCTGCTGGCCCTGCGCGACGCGTTCCTGGACAAGCTGTCCCTCGCCGCCAAGGCCGAGGCGCTGCCCTCCGGTGCCGTCGCCGCCGCCCTCGACACCGACGTCAACTCCAAGGCCAATGTGGACCGCAGCTCCCAGGGTGCCTTCAACACGCCGATGACGGTCCGCGCGGGCCGCCGCCACGCGGTGCGCGAACGGCTCCTGGACGTGCGGTCCCGGTACGCCGCGAACCTGTCCGTCGCCACGGACGCGCTCGCCGAGCGGATCGTGTTCGAGGAGCGGCAGGGCGCGCTGCGGGCGACGGCCGTCGAGTACCTGTCCGGCCGCCACCTCTACCAGGCCTCCCCCGGCGCCGTCCCCCGGTCCGAGGCGGAGCGGGACGGACTGCGGCGCACCGTACGGGTGACGCGGGAGGTGATCGTCGCGGGCGGCGCCTTCAACACGCCCCAGCTGCTGATGCTGTCGGGCATCGGCCCCCGCGAGCACCTGGCGGAGCACGGCATCACCCCGCTGCTCGACCTGCCCGGCGTCGGCGCCAACCTCCAGGACCGCTACGAGGTCTCCGTGGTGTCCTCCCTGAACCGCGACTTCACCGCCATCGCGCCCTGCACCTTCAAGGATCAGGGCGACCCCTGCCTGGCGGAGTGGAAGACCTCGCCGATGCCCTCCTCCACGCCCTACGGGGCGAACGGCGTGGTCACCGGCATCAAGCGACGCGCCTCGAAGGGTTCGGCCCACCCGGAGCTGTTCGTCTTCTGCGCGCCGGGCAACTTCACCGGCTACGTACCCAAGTTCGACGAGCTGGCGGTGCGCGACAAGAGGCACTTCTCCTGGCTCGTCCTCAAGGGCTACGCCGCCGACCGCGCCGGGACCGTCCGGCTCGCCTCGGCCGACCCGACCCGGCAGCCGTCGGTCAACTTCCGCAAGATGGACGACGGGAGGGCCGGGGACGCCGACGTGGCCGCCATGATCGAGGCGGTCCGCTCGATCCGCAGCATGAACGCCAAGGCCGGCTTCCTCGACTCGGTACGGGAGGAGACCCCCGGCCCCCGGGTGAGCACCGACGCGCAGCTGGAGGCCTGGATCAGGAAGGAGGCCTGGGGCCACCACGCCTCCTGCACCGCCGCGATCGGTCCGGCCGGCCGCAGCGGATCGGTCCTGGACGGTCAGCTGCGGGTGCACGGGACGTCCAACCTCCGGGTGGTCGACGCCTCCGCGTTCCCCCGCATCCCCGGCCTGTTCATCATGGCGCCCACCCTGGTGCTCGCGGAGAAGGCCAGCCAGGACATCCTGCGGGCCGCCCGCTGAGGCGATAACACGCGGAGCGGGCGGACGGCAGGGCTTCACCGGTCACCGACCCGAACGGATCATGGATTTTGCCTGGATCAACGCAATGTGATGGATTGATCACCCACCGTTTCCGCCTGCTCCGCGAAGGAACCCCCATGCGTACGGTCCGAGAGTCCGTTCTGGATGTGCTGCGAGCCCGTGGAATGACCACGATCTTCGGGAACCCCGGCTCCACCGAACTGCCCATGCTCAAGCAGTTCCCGGATGATTTCCGCTACGTGCTGGGGCTCCAGGAGGCCGTGGTCGTCGGCATGGCCGACGGGTTCGCCATGGCCTCCGGCACCACCGCCCTCGTCAACCTGCACACCGGGCCGGGCACCGGGAACGCGATGGGCGCCATCCTGAGTGCCCGCGCCAACCGCACCCCGATGGTGGTCACGGCGGGCCAGCAGGTCCGGGCCATGCTCACCATGGAGGCCCTGCTGGCGAACCCGCAGTCCACGCTCCTGCCGCAGCCCGCCGTGAAGTGGGCGTACGAGCCGCCGCGTCCGGCGGACGTAGGGCCCGCCCTCGCCCGGGCCGCGCAGATCGCCGAAACCCCGCCGTGCGGACCGGTGTTCGTGTCCCTGCCCATGGACGACTTCGACGTGGTGCTCGACGAGGACGAGGACCGCGCGGCGCAGCGCACGGCCGCCCGCACCGTGACGCACGCCGCCGCGCCCTCCCCCGAGGTGGTGCGCGCGCTGGCGGGCCGGCTCGCGGACGCCCGCAGCGCGGTCCTCGTCGTCGGCAACGACGTGGACGCGGCCGGCGCCTGGGACGCGGTCGTCGAGCTGGCCGAGCGCACCGGCCTGCCCGTCTGGTCCGCGCCCACCGAGGGCCGGGCGGCCTTCCCCAAGTCGCATCCGCAGTACCGGGGGACGCTGCCCCCGGCGATCTCGCCGTTGGCCGGCTGTCTCGAAGGGCACGACCTGGTCCTGGTGATCGGCGCCCCCGTCTTCTGCTACTACCCCTACATGCCCGGCGCCTACCTGCCCGAGGGCGCCGAGCTGGTGCACCTGACCCGCGACGCGGAGGAGGCCGCCCGCGCCCCCGTCGGGGACGCGCTGGTCGCCGACCTCGCCCTGACCGTACGGGCGTTGCTGGCCGAGCTGCCCGCGCGCGAGGTGTCCCGCGCGCCCCGCACGCAGCGGGCCGAGTCCGTCGAGACGGTCGACGGGACACTGACCCCGCTCGCCGCGATGACGGCGATCGCGCAGGGCGCCCCCGAGAACACCCTCTGGGTCAACGAATCCCCCTCCAACCTGGGGCAGTTCCACGACGCGACGCGGATCAGCACGCCCGGCTCCTTCCTCTTCACGGCGGGCGGCGGCCTCGGCTTCGGCCTCTCGGCGGCCGTGGGTGCCCAGCTCGGCGCCCCGGACCGCCCGGTGGTCTGTGTGATCGGCGACGGCTCCACCCACTACGCCGTGCAGGCCCTGTGGACGGCGGCCGCCTACAAGATCCCCGTGACCTTCGTCGTCCTGAGCAACCAGCGCTACGCCATCCTCCAGTGGTTCGCCCAGGTGGAGCACGCGCAGGGCGCGCCCGGCCTCGACATCCCGGGCCTCGACATCGCCTCGATCGCCACGGGTTACGGCGTACGCGCCCACCAGGCGACCGGCGCCGGTGAACTCACCAAGCTGGTCCGGGAGTCGGCGCTCCAGCAGGACGGCCCCGTCCTCATCGACGTCCCGATCACCACCGAGCTCCCCTCCCTGTAGGGCGCGCCACCCACCCCCCGCCCCCGTACGACCGCACCGTCCCGGAAGGCCGGCATGTCCTCCCTCGTCACCGACACCCCCCTCCTCCTGCTCGACCGGCTCCGCTCCGCCCTCCCCGCGGAGATCCTGCTCACCGACCCCGAGTCCCTCGCCGCGCACTCCCGGGACTCCGCCCCGTTCTCCGAGTGCGGGACCCCGGCGGTCGTCGCCGAGCCGCGTACCGCCGAGCAGGTCGAGCTCATCATGCGGACCGCCTACGAGCTGGACGTTCCCGTCGTCCCGCAGGGCGCCCGTACCGGACTCGCCGGCGCCGCCAACGCCGTCGACGGCTGCGTCGTCCTGTCCACGGCGCGGATGGACCGGATCCTGTCCGTCGACCCCGCGAACCGTCTGGTGCGCTGCGAGCCCGGGGTCACCACGCGCCGGCTGGCCGAGGCGGTGGCCGAGCACGGGCTGACGTACCCGCCGGACCCGGCCTCCTGGGAGCGCTGCACCATCGGCGGGAACATCGCCACGGGCGCGGGCGGCATCTGCTGCGTCAAATACGGGGTCACGGCCGACTACGTCCTCGGCCTGGACCTCGTCCTTCCCGACGGGCGGCGCATGCGCACCGGCCGGGACACCGCGAAGGGCGTCGCCGGGTACGACCTGACGCGCCTGATCGTCGGCTCGGAGGGCACCTTGGCGGTGGTCGTCGGGGCCACCCTCGCGCTGCGGCCGGCCCGGCCCCCCGCCCTGTCCCTGCTCGCCCAGTTCCCCAGCCTGACGGCCGCCGGGAACGCCGTGGCCGCGATCACCGCCGCCGGGCACACCCCGTCCGCGCTCGAACTCCTCGACCGGGCCACCACGCAGGCCATCGTGGACCTCGGCCACCCGCTGCTGCGGCCCGGCAGCGCCGCCACCCTGATCGTCGAGAGCGACAGCGCCCACCCCGCCGCGGAGCTCACCGCGATGGAGCTGCTCTGCAAGGAGGCCGGCTCCGACCACGTGAGCACCTCCGCCACCGACGAGGAGGCCCGGGAGATCATCGAGGCCCGCCGCCTGGTCAGCCCGGCCCTGGCCGCGTACATGGCCGCGCGCGGCGGCAGCGGGCTCACCGCCTTCATCGAGGACGTGGCGGTGCCCCGCTCCGAACTCCCCACGCTGATCGGCATGATCGAGGAGATCGCCGACCGGCACCGGCTGAAGATCTTCACCCTCGGCCACGCCGGCGACGGCAACCTGCACCCGACGGTCGTCTTCGACGCGTCCGACCCGGACGAGTCGGCCCGCGCCCGCACCGCCTACGACGACATCATGGAGGCCGGCCTCGCCCTCGGCGGCACCACCACCGGGGAGCACGGCATCGGCACCCTGAAGCGGGAGTGGCTGGAGCGCGAGCTCGGCCCGGTCTCGCTGGAGCTGCAGCGCGGCCTCAAGCGGCTCTTCGACCCGAAGAACCTGCTGAACCCCGGCAAGGTCGTGACGGTATGACCCAGTCCGTGGACACCCGGCAGGACGGCCGCCCGGAGGAGGCCCCCGCCCGTCCCCCGGTCCGCGCGGGCCTGGCCGAGACCCTCCGCTTCGTCGCGACGCACACCCTGCCGGTGTTCGTCCGGGGGGTGGCCAATCCCCGGTTCGGGGTGGTCGCGCTGTACTCCCGGCTGAACCAGCCGGGCTGGTCGAACGCCACCCTGCGCGCGATGAAGGCCCGCCACGGCGGCGCCCCCGTCCTCGTACGGGCCCTCTCCGGGGAGATGCTCGTCCTGTTCGACCCGGCGGACATCCGGCGGTTCTTCGAGGAGCCCGTCGACACCCTCGCGATGGACGCGGACGACAAGTACGCCGGCCTGGCCGTGTTCGAGCCGACGGGGGTCATCTGCTCGCACGGGAAGGTGCGCGAGGACCGGCGCCGGGTCAACGACGAGGCCCTCGCCGCGGGCCGGCCCGTACACCCCTCCTGCGGGGAGTTCCGGACGGTCGTCGAGGAGGAGTGCCGCGCCCTCACCGGCGCCGGCGCCGTCGACTTCCCCTCGCTCTGGCGGGCCATGACCCGGATCTCCCGGCGGGTGGTCCTCGGCGACCGGGCCGCCGACGACGAGGAGCTGACGGACTGGCTCATCACCCTGCGCGGCCAGGGCAACTGGATGGGCAGGAGCCGGCCGGAGGCCAACAAGGCGCTCTACGCGAAGGCCTCGGCGCGGATCGCCCGGTACGCGGCCGACGCCCCCGCCCACACCCTGGCCGCCCGCGCGCTCGCGGTGCCCTCCCCGGAGGGCACCGACCCGCTGGGCCAGACCCACCACTGGCTGCTCGGCATCGACCTGTCCGCACCGGTCATCGCCCGTACGCTGCTGCTCCTGGCCCTGCACACGGCCGAGCAGGACGCCGTCCACGCCGAGCTGGCGGACGCGGCGCCGGAACTGCCCAGGCTGCGGGCGTGCGTGACGGAGTCGGTGCGGCTGTACCCGATCGTCCCGGACCTCGTACGCGTCACCCGTACGGACACCGTATGGGCCGGGGTGCGCTACCCGCCCGGTACGGACGTGCTCGTCCCGATCGGCTTCCACCAGCGCGACCCCGACGTGGTCCCGGGCGGGCACCTCTTCAACCCGGGCCGCTGGCTGGTCCCGGGCGCGACGGCCGACACCAGCACGGCGCCGTTCAGCCACGGCGGCGCCCGCTGTCCCGGGGAGGACATCGCGCTGCTGCTGACCTCGCTGGTCTGCGCCGAGCTGCTGCGCGACCACCGCCTCACCGACGCCCACCCGTCCCTCGACACGGGCCGCCCCCTGCCCGGAATCGTCGACACCGCCGGCATCCGGCTCCGCCTCACCCGCCTGCGGCCCGAAGCCCCCGAAGGCCCCGAAGCTCCCAAGAGCGAGTGACACGAACAGGGGCACCGCTCACCGCCAGGCCCGAGGTGAGCGGTGCCCCCCTCCCCCTCTGCTCGCAGCCCGCACGGGGTGGCTGAGCCGAAGGGGCGCGCCGTGCTCTCAGCCCGTGCGCGCGGAGGAAACCGCGAGGAACGAGCGGTTTTCGAGCACGGACGGGCTGAGAGCACGGCATCCAGCGCCCCGGAGGCGAAGCCTCCCCCAGAAGAAGAGGAGCGTCTTCGTGTCCGAACCGGACGTCACTTCCCTGCACCACCTGTGCCGCGAACTCGCCGAGGCCGCCGACGCCGTGCGTGAGGCCTCGCGGTACGCCTCGGGGATCGCCCTCGGTCCGGGGTTACCGCTCGCGGTGGCCGGGCCGCGCGCTTCGCGGCTCGCCCGGCGCACCCTGCTGAGGACCCTGATGGATGCCCGGGGCTTCGGCTGGGCTCCGCACGGCCCGAGCCCGCTGGCCGGGGCCGTCTGGCTGGCGGGGGTCCTCACCAGCCGGGAGAGTCTTGCCGTCAGTCTCGCCGTGCTCGGTCTGAAGGCGCGGATCAGGGCCGCGTCGGTCCGCCATCCCGAGCTCCTGGCCAACCCCACCACGTCCCGGGTGCTGGCCGCCCTCGACGAGGACCGCCAGGCCGAGGCGGCCCGGGTGTTCAAGGGGCTGCTGACGGAGAAGGGCGCCGAGTACGCCCTCGCCCTGCTCGCGCCGTGCTTCGCCGACATCATGGCCTGGAACGCGCTGACGGACGAGAACCCCTTCAACGACAACGCGGGCTGGCAGATCTCGTCGGGCCGGGAGCTGACCTCGGAGTACTTCCTGGGGATCAGCGGCGCGGTCTGGTCCTTCCTGGACCGGGGGCGCGGCCGGGCCGAGCCGCACACGCCGTCGCCGGAGCTGCTCCAGGGCCTCGACGGTTCGGGGAGCATCGTCGGCTACGTCCGCAACATCGGCCGTATCGGCACCCGCGGCCTGCTGCTGGTGCAGCGGGTGGCGGGGCCGGACGGGGCGCACCGTTTCGTCGTCCAACTGGCGGGGATGGCGCGCGGGTTCAACGAGGAGAGCCCGCAGGACCTGGTGGGCGCGCTGAACGCCGTCGGCGGCACCGACACGGCGTACACGCGGGCCGTGAGCGGGGCCCTGCGCCAGCTGGTTCCTTCGGGCGCCGAGCTGGCCCTCGTAGGGCACAGCCAGGGCGGGATCACCGCGATGAACCTGGCGGCGAGCCGCGACTTCAACGCCCTGTACCGGGTGACGCACGTGGTCGCGATCGGTTCGCCCATCGACACGAAGCGGGCCGCCGATCCGCGCACCAAGGTGCTGTCGCTCGTCAACGAGCACGACATCGTGCCCAGCCTGGAGGGCCGTTCGGCGGTGTCTCCGTACGCGCTGCCCGCCGAGTTCACCGAGTTCACGTGGACGGACGACACCCACGCCTTCCCGCTGTGCCACGCCGCCGAGCGGTACGCGCACAACCTCCAGCACGACGTGCCCCACGCGCGGGCGCACGTCGACTCCGAACTCTCCGCCTTCCGAGGCCGGGTCACCGGCACGCACCTCTTCACCCTCCACGACCGCTGAGGACCCCGTATGACCGACACCACCGGTACCACCGACACCCCCGGTACGGCCGAAGCCGCCAGGACGACCGACATCCCGCCGACCGTCCCGCGCCCCGCGGTGCCGGAGGGCGAGGCGCTGCCCGAGGCCGCGCGGCGGACCCGGACGGCCCGGCCCGAGGGGCCTCCCGGCCTGCTGGAGCGGCTGGAGTCCGCGGCGTTCGCCCGGCTCAACCGCAGCCGCGAATGGTACGAACTGCCGGGGCCTATCGGCCTGTTGAACCTCGCGGTGATCCGCGAGGACCTGCGGCGCGAGAACCTCCACGACACTTTCGGCGCGGGCGGCGAGCGTGACCGGCGCCCCACTCCGCAGCTGGCCCCGTACCGTTCGTACGACGGCTCCGGCTACGACCCGTACGACGTGGACATGGGCCGGGTCGGCACCCGGCTGGACCGCAACTCGCCGCTGCCCCTGGCCTATCCGGAGGACGACGAGGCCCTGATGGCGCCGAGTCCCCGAGAGGTCAGCCGGCAGCTGCTGGCCCGGCGCGGTTTCACTCCGGCGCCGACCCTGAACCTGCTGGCCGCCGCCTGGATCCAGTTCCAGAACCACGGCTGGGCCAACCACGGGGACAACGAGGACGCCGAGCCCTTCACGGTGCCGCTCGCGGCGGACGACGACTGGCCGCAGTGCCCGATGCGGGTGAACCGCACCCGCCCCGACCCGGTCGCGCACACCACTCCCGGTTCCCCGCCGACGTACGAGAACACCGTCAGCCACTGGTGGGACGGCTCGCAGATCTACGGTTCCGACGAGGCCCGTTGCCGGTCCCTGCGCACCGGGGAGCGCGGGCACCTGATCCTGGAGGACGGCCGGCTGCCGGCCGATCCGCGGCCGGGCAAGGAGTGCCTCGACGCGACGGGCATGAACAGTGACTACTGGGCCGGTCTGTCGCTGCTGCACACGCTCTTCGCCAAGGAGCACAACGCGATCTGCGACCTGATCCGTTCGCACCACCCCACCTGGGACGACGAGCGGCTCTTCCACACGGCGCGGCTGGTCAACACCGCGCTCATGGCGAAGATCCACACGGTGGAGTGGACCCCCGGGATCCTCGACCACCCGGTCGTGCACCAGGCGATGCGGGCCAACTGGTCGGGTCTGCTGCCCCGTTGGGTGACGCGGACGTTCGGCCGGATCGGCGGCGAGGCCCTCAGCGGGTCCCGCGGCTCGCGGACCGAGCACCACGCCGCGCCCTTCTCGATGACGGAGGAGTTCGTCTCGGCGTACCGGCTGCACCCGCTGATCCCCGACGAGATCACGGTCCTCGACCACCGGCACGGGGCTCCCCGCGAGGCGATCGGCTTCGACGACATGCAGGGCGCCACCACGCGTAAGGCCGTCGAGGCCTACGGTACGAGCGACCTGCTGTACACCTTCGGCATCGCGAACCCCGGAGCGCTGGTCCTGCACAACCACCCCGACGCGCTGCGCAACCTGGCGCGGCTCTCCGGCGAGCACATCGACCTCGGGACCGTGGACATCCTGCGCGACCGCGAGCGCGGCATCCCCCGCTACAACGCCTACCGGCAGATGCTGCGCAAGCGCCCGGTGACCTCCTTCGAGGAGCTGACCGGCGGCCACCCGGGGGACACCCCGCTCCTGCGGGAGCTCTACGACGGCCGGCTCGACCGGGTCGACACGCTGGTCGGGAACCTCGCCGAACCCCGCCCGGCGGGCTTCGGGTTCAGCGACACGCTCTTCCGGATCTTCGTCCTGATGGCCAGCCGCCGCATCAAGAGCGACCGGTTCTTCACCAACGACTACCGGCCGGAGATCTACACCGCCGAGGGCATGCGCTGGATCGACCGGAACTCGATGGTGACGGTGCTGCTGCGCCACCACCCCGAACTGGCGCCCGCGCTGGCCGGGGTGACCAACGCCTTCGCCCCGTGGAAGGAGCGGTCGTGAGCGTCCACCCCGCCACCGGTCCGTACCGGCAGGGTCCGGCGGACGGTCTGCGCGGCCGGGCCGCCGTGCTGCGCGAACGCGCGGAGCGGCTGCGCGGGGCGTCCGCGGGCCTGGACTGGAAGGGCCCGCAGGCCGACGCCTTCCGCGCCCGCGTGGAGGAACTGGCGGCCCGCTGCGCCGTCGCCGCCGAGGGCCTGGCGCTCTCGGCGGACCAGCTGGACGGGCCCGCCGGCCGGCGGTGAGACCGGGGCCGGTCCGCCTCCGGGCGGACCGGCCCGCCCACCGGCCTACTTCAGCCGGTACTCGGCCTTGTCGACGAGCTTGCCGTCCTTGAAGCACAGGCGCAGCACGTCGTTGTCGGTGCCCTCGGCGGTGGAGAGGTACCAGGCGCAGGTGCTGCCGGCGGGCTCGGCCGGGCCGCCGTCCTTGAGAATGCTCTTGGCGAAGCTGTCGCCCGAGGGGAGCTTCGCGCGGACCTCGCTCTCCGCGTCGCCGACGCGCACCGCCTCGTAGACCTTCGGGTCGAGCAGGGTCTTGTCGGCCACGTCGACGAGCTTTCCGACGCCGAAGAGCAGGGCCACGAGCGCTCCGACACCGAGGACGAGCGCCACTCCGCAGCCGATGAGACATCCCTTGCGCTGAGCCATGACCCTGCTCCTCCGTGCACCGTGCGGTTCCTGCTGACGTGTCCGACCTTGGCAGGGGGCGGGGTGCGGGGGCTGTCCTCGAAAGTCTCCGGTCGCCGCAACGATCGTCGTTCGTGGTCGGGCCCCCCGTGCCGTGTATACAGGGAGGGAAGGACGATCCGGATGAAACGGGAGGAACCCACCGTGAGTGAGCTTGTCGAGCCTCTGATCGTCGTCGGCGTGGACGGTTCGAACCATTCGAAGGAAGCGCTGCGCTGGGCCGTCGCGCAGGCGAAGGCCACCGGGGGGCGGGTGCACGCCGTCATGAGCTGGGAGTGGAACACCAATCCCTTCGCGGTGGGCACGGGCGGGGAGGAGGAGCTCGTCACCGCCGAGACGGCGGCGCGGCGGAAGCTGTCCGACACCGTCGCGGAGGCCGTGGGCACCTCGCCGGGCGTGCCGGTGTTCCGGCGCGTCGAACAGGGCTCGCCCGGGCAGGTGCTGGTGGAGGCCTCCCAGGAGGCGGAGCTGACGGTGGTCGGCACGCGCGGGTACGGCGGCATCAAGGGGGCGCTGCTGGGCTCGGTGAGCCAGCAGGTCGTCCAGTACGCCGCCAGCACGGTGGTCGTCGTACGCGACGGGGTCCCGGACTAGCGATCACCCAGTGCGCGAAGGCCTCGGCGCCGTCCACGACCGCTTCGAAGCGCGGCGAGTGGAAGAGGTCGAAGGCGTGCTGGGCGCCGGGGAGTTCGGCGTACACCACGGTGGCGACGGAGGCGTCCCGCAGGTCGGCGGCGAAGCGGCGGGCGGCGGTGACGGGGACGACGGTGTCCCGGTCCCCGTGGACCAGGAGGAAGGGCGGCGCGTCCGCGGTGATGTGCGCCGACGGCGAGGACTCCGGGCCCTGGCCGAAGTAGGGGCCGTAGTAGCCGTTCAGTGCGATGACCGCGGTGACGGAGGTGTCGGCGGTCTCGAAGCCGGGCTGGAGGGCCGGGGCGCCCGGTGTGAGGGCGGCGAGCGCGGCCAGGTGGGCGCCGGCCGAGCTGCCCGCCACGAACAGGGTCGCGGGGTCGGCCCCGTACGCGTGCCCGTGTTCGCGGACCCAGGCGATGACTCGCTTGGCGTCGATCAGGTGCTCGGGGTGGCGGACCTCCGGCCGGAGGCGGTAGTCGGCGCTGACGCAGACCCAGCCGCGGCGCGCGAAGCGGTGCAGCAGCGGCAGGGACTGGCTGTTCTTGCGGCCCCCGCGGTAGCCGCCGCCGTGCAGGTGGATCAGGACGGGGGCGCCCGAAGGCCGTGCGCGGTGGTGGTAGACGTCGAGCCGCTGGCGTCGGCCGGCGGGGCCGTAGGGAAGGTCCGCGACCCGGACGACGTCGCGGGGGCGGTGGGGGAACGGCCACAGGAGGGTACGGGCGAGCCGGCCCTTCCCTCCGGGCGTCACGCCGGGGGCGGTCGCGGCACGCCAGTCGGCGCCGAGGCCCTCGGCCAGGGCGTCGTCGATCACCGCCCGGCCGCGCAGTCCGCGCCGGATCACGAGCACGAGCCCCGCCGCGGTGAGCGCGGCCAGTGCGACGGCCGCCCGGCCGGCGGGCGCGTCGACGTCCCCCTGGGTGAAGGCCACCGCCGTCCAGAGCGCGAGCCAGGCCAGGGCGAGGAACGGCAGCTCGCCGACCACCAGGCCCAGGCGGAAGCTCAGCTCCGCGAGCGGTCGTGGGCGGCGCACAGGGGCGAGGGCGCACAGGGTGCCCACGGCGACGACCCCCACGGTCCACAGGTAACCGACAGGCACAGGACCCTCCTCCGCATCACGGCCGGCCACGGCTCCACCGTCGGCGATGCCGCGTTACCCCACCTGCGGTACCACGGGTGGGGTGGTTGCGGCAACGGGCCTGGTCACAGCACTAGAGGTCGCCGGGGTCGGTGTTCGCGCCGCAGAGGACGACGGCGACCCGTTCCCCCAGTGGGCGCGGTGCGGTGCGCAGGGCGGCCAGGGCGGTGGCGGCGCCGGCCTCGACCACGATGCGGTGTTCCTCCCAGAGTGCGCGCCGCGCGGCGGTGATCGCCTCGTCGGGGACGAGTACGGACTCGACGTCGCCGCGCCGCGCGGCGGCCAGCGCGTCGGCGGAGACCCGGGTGGCACCGAGGGAGTCGGCGGCCACGGAAGCCACGGGGACGTCGACGGGGTGGCCGGCTTCGAGGGCGGCGTTCAGGGCGCGGCAGTGCTCCGGTTCGGCCGCGACCACCCGTACGCCGTGTTCGTGCGCGGCGGTGGCCACGCCCGCGAACAGTCCGCCGCCGCCGACCGCGACGACGACGGTGTCCAGGCCGGGCAGGCCGGCCCGGATCTCGTCGAGGAGGGTTCCGGCGCCTGCCGCGATGAGCGGGTGGTCGTAGGCGTGGCTGCGGAGGGCGCCGCTGGTGGCCGCGAACTCCTGGCAGGCGGCGAGGGCTTCGGCGTAGCGGTCGCCGACGAGCCGTACGTCGACCCCGTAGCCGCGCAGCCGCTCCACCTTGACGCGGGGCGCGGTGGCGGGCAGGAAGACGGTGGCGCGCACGCCCTGCGCCCGGGCCGCCCAGGCGCAGGCAAGGCCCGCGTTGCCGCCGGAGGCGATGGTGATCCCGCTGTCGGGGAGGGAGCCGGCCTGACGGTGGGCGGCGAGGAAGTTGTGGGCTCCGCGCGCCTTGAAGGAGCCGGTGTGCTGGAGGTACTCCAGGGCGTACCAGACGCCTTCGGCGGCGGGGACGACGGCTGCGGGCCTGATCGCCCCGGCGGTACGGGCGGCGGCGGCGCGGACGGCGGCGTAGTCGAGCTGCTGTTCCATGGGCGGACTGCCTTTCGTGGGGTGGGGCGGCGGGCCTGGCGGCGGGTCAGGCGGTGGGCCGGGCGGCCCGGATGAGCTGGCGCAGGGCGCCGTAGTACACCTCGTGGTCGGTCAGCGGGGGCAGCAGGTCGGCCCCGGCGCCGGCGAGCACCGGGAACGCCTCCGGGTCCAGCGCGGCGAGCGCGGCGCGGGAGGCGGCGGTGGCCCCGGCGGGGTCGCGGTGGTCGACGAAGGCGGCGCAGCCCAGGGTGAGGAGGTACATCCGCCGGTAGACGGTCATGGCCTCGACGGGGGTCATCCCGGCGGCGACGCTGTCGGCGAGCGCGGGCTCGGCGAGGCGGGCCAGCAGCTCGCGGCCGAGCCAGGGGCGGCCGCCGCGCAGGACGAGCAGTCCGGGGTGGGCGGTGAGCAGCCGGTAGAACGCGCTGAACCGCAGCTCCGTCGCCTCGGCCCAGTCGGTGCCGGCGGGGATGTCGGGTAGCTGGGCGGCGAGGTGTTCGGTGCACAGGTCCAGCAGGCCGGCGAGGTCGGTGCAGCGGCGCTGGACGGTGGCGTGGGAGACGTCGAGGCGGTCGGCGAGGGCGCGGAAGCTCAGGCTCGCGGGGCCTTCCTCGTCGATGATCCGCAGGGCGGCGAGGGCGATGGCCCCGGGAGTCGCCCGGTCCAGGGCGGGTGATCTTCTCGGCATGAGATACAGCGTATCAGCCACCGTCACATACGGCGTATCTCCTCTTTGGTGTGACATCGACTACGGCCATATTGCTGGTCATTGAGCCATAACTATCGACTTATGTTGACAGCGGGTAGTCGCACCGCTGCACTGAGCGCACGCCTCACCCCTCCTCGCCCCCCACGTCTAGGAGACCCCGTGCCGCCTCGCCCGCGTGCGTCGATCCCCTGCCTCACCGCGGCCGCCCTGCTGGCCCTCGCACTCTGTCCCGCCCCGGCCGCGGCCGAGCCGACGGCCACCTGGGACACCCCCCTCGCGCTCACCCCTCCCATGGGCTGGAACAACTGGGCGCACTACATGTGCGACATCGACGAGGCCAAGGTGGTCGCCAACGCCGACGCCCTCGTCTCCAGCGGCCTCGCCGCCAAGGGGTACGACACGGTGACCGTCGACGACTGCTGGATGCGCAAGGAGCGGGACGCGCGGGGCGATCTGGTCGTCGACAGCGAAAAGTTCCCGCACGGCATGGCCTGGCTCGGCGAGTACCTGCACGCCAAGGGGCTGAAGTTCGGCATCTACGAGGACGCCGGCTCCCTCACCTGCGAGCGCTACCCCGGCAGCGGCTCCCCCGAGGGCGGCGGCCCGGACCACTACGCCCGCGACGCCCGGCAGTTCGCCTCCTGGAAGGTGGACTACGTCAAGATGGACGGCTGCAACCTGTGGGTGCCGCCCGGGAAGACGAAGGAGGAGGCCTACCGGGACGCCTACAACTCCGTCGCCCGCGCACTGCGCAACAGCGGCCGGCCGATGGTGCTCTCCGCCTCCGCGCCGGCCTACTTCCAGCAGGGCGAGTGGGGCGGCGCCGACTGGCACAAGGTCCTCGACTGGGTCGGCGAGACCGGCCAGTTGTGGCGCGAGGGCAAGGACATCAAGGTCTACAAGCCCACGGCGCCCGCCACCTCCCGCTGGAGCTCGGTCATGGGCAACTACGGCTACAACCGCTGGCTCGGCCGGTACGCGGGCCCCGGCAACTGGAACGACCCCGACTTCCTCATCGCCGGCTCCCCCGGCCTCACCGCCGCCGAGAGCCGCAGCCAGGTCGGACTGTGGGCGATGATGGCGGCCCCCTTCATCCTGTCCTCCGACGTCTCCCGGCTGACCCCGGAGGGGCTCGCGGCGCTCGGTGACACCGACCTGATCGAGCTGGACCAGGACCCGCTGGGCCGCCAGGGCGCCGTGGTCTCCTCCAACGCCACCTTCGAGGTGCTGGCCCGCCCGCTGGCCGGCGGGGAGCGGGCCGTGGCCGTGCTCAACCGCTCCGGCGCCGCCCGGGACATCTCCGTCCCGCTGGCCGACATCGGGCTGCCCGCCTGCACCGTGGACGCCGAGGACCTGTGGAGCGGGCGGCGTACGGAGGTCTCCGACGCGCTGACCGGCCGGCTCGGCGCCCACGACACCGCCGTGTGGCGGCTCACCCCGCGCGACGGCTGCGCCGGGGCGGTGCCCACCGGGCAGATCAACGGCCTCGGCGCCGCCTGCGCCGACGGGGCCAGCACCACCGGGGTCGGGGCGGTCGTCCTGACCGCCTGCACGGCGGGCTCCGACCAGCGCTGGACCCTCCTCGACGGCGGACGGCTGCACCTGGAGGGCAAGTGCCTGGCCTCGGCCGGGGACGGCCGGGTGGAGCTGGACCACTGCGTCACCGCCGACCGGGCCGGACAGGCCGGGCAGAGCTGGAGCCACCACCGCGACGGAGCCCTGGTCGAGAAGGCGAGCGGACTGTGCCTGACGGCGCCGCCCGCCGCGCCCGCGGGCACCGACACCCCCGCCGAACGGCTGCGGCTGACCGACTGCGGCGACCACCGGGCCGACCAGGCCTGGTCCCTGCCGGTCTGAGGGGGCACGCGCATGAGCATCCCGACCCCACCGGCCGGCCCCCGGCGCCGCCGGGCACCGCACCCCGCGCTGCTGGCGCTGCCCGCCGCGCTGCTGACACTGGTCTGCGCGGCGGCCCCGCCCGGGACCGCCGCGCCCGGGACCGCCGCGCCGGGCTCGGGTCCGCTCGCGGGGCCGGGCTCAGGGCCCGCCCCGGGTCCGGGCTCGGCGGCCGGCGTACGGGGCGGCGTACGGGCGGTGGCCGCGCCCCCGCCGCGTGTCGTCGACGTGGCGGCCGCGCGGGCCTCCCTGGAGCGGCTGCTGCCGCGCCACGCACGGCAGTTCACGCTCGTGGCCGACCCCGGGGCCGGGGCGGACACCTTCACCGTCTCCGGTACGGCCGGGGCGGTCACCGTCAGCGGGTCCACCGGCGCGACCCTGCTCACGGGGGTCGGCTGGTACCTCCAGCACGTCGCGGGCGTCGACATCGGCTGGCCGGGCGACAGCCTGGGGATGCTCCCCGCGACCCTGCCCGCCGTGCCCCGGCCCGTGACCCGCAGCGCGCTGGTCCCGCACCGGTACGCCCTCAACGACACCGACGACGGGTACGCGGGCCCGTACCGCTCCTTCGAGGAGCACCGGCGCCAGATCGACCTGCTCGCCCTGCACGGGGTCAACGAAGTGTTCGTGCAGGTGGGCGCCGAGTACCCGTACCACCGGGCGCTCCAGGGCTTCGGCTACTCCGCCGAGGAGCTGCGCTCCTGGATCCCCGGGCCCGGTCACCAGAGCTGGTGGCTGCTGCAGAACCTGAGCGGCTTCGGCGGGCCGGTCTCCGAGCGGCTGATGCGCGAACGCGCCGCGCTGGGCGGGCGGATCGCCGACCAGCTGCGCTCCCTGGGCATGACCCCGGTGCTGCCGGGCTACTTCGGTACCGTGCCGCCCGGGTTCGCCGCCCGCAACCCCGGGGCGACGACGGTCGCGCAGGGCGACTGGGCGGGCTTCGACCGGCCCGACTGGCTCGACCCGGCCTCACCGGTGTTCCGGCGGCTCGCGGCCGCCTACTACGCCGAGCAGCGGGCGCTGTTCGGGGACAGCGCGATGTACCGGATGAGCCCGCTGCACGAGGGCGGGCAGACGGGCACGGTCGACGTGAAGGCCGCCGCCGCCGCGATCCAGGGCGCCCTGGACGAAGCCCACCCGGGCGCCCTGTGGGCGGTGTTGGGCTGGCAGGACGACCCGACGGCGGAACTCCTCTCCGGGGTGGACACCTCGCGGCTGCTGATCCTGGACGGGCTGTCCGACCGGTACAACCGCCTGGACCGCGAGACCCGTTGGGGCGGGGCCCCGTACGCGATGGGCAGCATCTACAACTTCGGCGGGCACACCACGACCGGCGCCAACACCTCGGTGTGGATCGACCGGTTCGGGGCGTGGCGGGCCAAGAGCGGCAGCGCGCTGACCGGGACCGCCTACCTGCCGGAGGCCGCCGGGACCAACCCGGCCGCCTTCGACCTGTTCACCGACCTCGCCTGGGAGGCCGAACCGGTCGACCAGCGGCGCTGGTTCGCCGATTTCGCGGCCCGCCGGTACGGGCGGTCCGACCCGGAGGCGGCGGCCGCCTGGGAGGAGCTGCGCAAGGGGCCGTACAGCACCTCCTCGGGGCTGTGGTCGGAGTCCCAGGACAGCCTGTTCACCGCCCGGCCGTCCCTGACCGCGACCGGGGCCGCGTACTGGAGCCCCAAGTCGATGCGCTACCCGGCCGGTTCGGTACGCCGGGCCCTGGACCACCTGCTGCGGGTGGCGCCGGAACTGCGCGGCTCCAGCGCCTACCGGTACGACCTGGTCGACACCGCCCGGCAGGCCCTGGCCAACCACTCGCGGGTGCTGCTGCCGAAGATCAAGGCGGCCTACGAGGCCAAGGACCTGCCCCTGCTGCGCGAACTGACGGGCCAGTGGAAGCGCGGGGAGGAGCGGCTGGACGCGCTCACCGGATCCGACCCGAACTTCCTGCTGGGCCACTGGCTGGAAGCGGCCCGCTCCTGGGGCGCGGACGAGGCCGAGAAGGACCGCTACGAGTACGACGCCCGTTCCGTCCTGAGCGTGTGGGGCCGGCGGAGCACCAGCGAGGGCGGATTCCTGCACGACTACGCCAACCGCGAATGGAGCGGCCTGGTCTCGGAGTTGTACGCGCGGCGGTGGGAGGTCTACTTCGGCACCCTGGAGGAGGCCCTGGAACGCGGGACCGCCCCGAAGGCGGTCGACTGGTACGCCTTCGAGGAGGAGTGGGCGCGGCGCACCACCCGCCATCCGGCGCGGCCTGCCGGTGACCCGTACGCGCTGGCGGCCGGGGTGGCCGCCGCGCTGCCGGCGGCCGCCACGGGCTGACGTACACCACCCGTCGGCTGACCTACACCACCCGTCCCGTCCGCGCCCGCGTGTCGCGGCCGGTGCCACCCTCCCGGGGGAATCGCCCTACCCGTCCGGGGGAGATCGGGGCGGGCGGAGCCCGGTGAGGCGGGGCGCTGGGTTGACTGGCCCGGACTTACGGAGGGGCGGCACGCCGGAACGATTCGGCGGCCGCCCCTTTCCGACGCCCACGGGGCCGAGCGGCCGACAGGAGCGCAGCGAGATGTCCGAGACCGAGCAGGAGCGGCCGCAGACCGAGGCGCCGGACGGCGGGACCGGCGGCCTCTGGGAGCGGCTCGGGACCTCGCTCGACGGGCTGGTGGAACTGCGCAAACGCCGGCCGTCGGCGCCTGCCGAGCACCGGGGCGGCGGGGAGCGGTCCGACGGGGCGGCGGCGACTCATGGCTGACGTCAGCCGATGGCGGGGCGGACCGGGAGGTGCACGGGGATGTGCGAGCGGGTGCGGATCAAGGAGGATCGGCCCGTGGACGACACGACGCGGGCCGAGGAGGGACTGTCCGTCCTGCTCGGGCGCGTCGCCGAGGGCGACGAGGCGGCCTTCGTCACCGTCTACGAGGCGGTGAGCGGGGCCGTGCTGGGCACGGCGTGCGCGGTGCTGCGCGACCGGGCCCAGGCCGAGGAGGTGACCCAGGAGGTGTTCGTCGAGGTGTGGCGCACCGCCGGCCGCTACCGGGCCGACCGGGGCGGCGTACGGACCTGGGTCCTGACGATGGCGCACCGGCGGGCGGTGGACCGGGTGCGGTCCGCGCAGGCGGCGGCCGACCGGGAACGGCGGTCCGCGCGGCTGGACGCGGCGCTCCCCGAGTTCGACGAGGTCAGCGAGGAGGCGTTGGCGCGGGACGAGCGGGACCGGGTGCGCGAGCGGGTACGGCGCTGCCTGGGCTCGCTGACGGAGATCCAGCGCCGGTCGGTGGCCCTGGCCTACTACCGGGGCCTGACCTGCCGCGAGGTGTCCGAGGCGCTGTCGGTGCCGCTGGGTACCGTGAAGACGCGGCTGCGGGACGGGATGCTGCGGCTGCGCGACTGTCTCGGGGTGAGCGGACGATGAGTGCGCAGAGCGTGCACGAGGCGACGGGGGCCTACGTCCTGGACGCCCTGCCGGAGCCGGAGCGGGCCGCCTTCGAAGCACACCTGGCGACCTGCGCGGAATGTGCCCGGGAGGTACGGGAACTCGCGGAGACGGCGGCCCTGCTGGGCGCGGCCGTGTCCGTCCCGCCGCCGCCGGAGCTGCGGGAGGCCGTGCTGCGGCGGATCCGCGAGGTACCGGCCGGTCGGCGACGGCACGCCTCCGCGGGCGCGGGCGGCCGGCCGCGGCTGCGGTGGGCGCTGGCCGCGTGCGTCGCGGCGGCGGTCGGGCTCGGCGGGGTCGCGGCCTGGCAGTACCGGCTGGCGGACACCGCCCGGCAGGACGCGCGGCAGGCGCGGGCCGGGTCGGCCGCGCTGACGGAACTGCTCGCGGCGCCCGACGCGCGGCTGGCCGTCGGCGGTACGGGCTCGGTGGTGGTGTCCCGGGCTCTGGACCGGGCGGTGTTCGTCCCGTCCGGCATGGCGCCGCCCCCGGCGGGGCGGGTGTACCAGCTGTGGCTCGCCGACCCGGGCGGGGGCATGCGCCCGGCCGGCCTGATGGACCCGACCCGCCCCGGCGCCGTTGCGCCCCTGACGGGCCCGGTGAGCGGAGCCACCGCCGTCGGCGTCACCGTGGAACCGTCGGGCGGCTCCCCCACCCCGACGACGAAGCCGCTGCTCCTCCTCCCCCTTCCGGCGCCACGGCCGGCGTAACGCTCCCGTCTCCCCGGCCGAAGCGTGGCCCGCCGCCGCGAACCGGCAGCCGGGCCACGCCCGACCCCGTGGGCGCTCCCGCCTTCGCGCCAGGCGCACCTCACCACACGGCGCTCCGCGCCCGCGCCTCGAACGCCGGCGGGGCTGGAAGTGCCCTCCGGGCACTCCCCCTCGGCGGGCCTGGCCCGGCCCGGCAACGGAGCTGCACCCGAACGGCCGCGTCGGCCACATCCAGCCCCGCCGGCGATTGAGGCGCGGGGTCCGGGGCGGAGCCCCAGGGTTTTGGAGCCGCGCCGGCGATGGAGGCGGGAACGGTGGAAGGGCGGGGCGGGGAGGGGCCCCGCGCAGCGGTGTGGGTGTGCTGGCCGTGGGGGGCCGGGCGGCGGACCCTTGGGGGAGGGCGGGATTCCGGAAGGGCGGCTCCGCGTGACCCGTACGAAGGCAGACCCGAAGCCCCGCAGGGCAGCCGCGGCCCTGAGCGGGCTGGCTGCCGCGTTCGCCGGGCTGGCGGCCGCCGAGCTGGCGGCGGCCGTCGTACGGCCGGAGGCGGCCCCTCTCACCGCCGTCGGCGGGGCGGTGGTCGACCGTACGCCGACCGCCGTCAAGGAGTGGGCCGTCCGCTCCTTCGGTACCTCCGACAAGCTGGTCCTCACCCTCGGCATCGTGGCCGTCCTGGCGGCGCTCGCCGTCGCCGCCGGGCTGCTCGCCGTACGCCGCCCCCGCGCGGGCATCGCGCTCGCCGGGTCGGTGGGGGTCCTCGGGGCGGTGGCCGCGCTCAGCCGGCCGGAGGCCGGCTGGACGGACGCGCTGCCCTCGCTGCTCGGCGGGGCGGTCTCGGCGGCGGTGCTGTACCTGCTGGTCACGGCCCTGAACCGGCGCCGCCCGGCCGGCGGCGGGCCGGCCGGGACCTGGCCGATGGACCGGCGGGGCTTCGGCCGGCTGGTGGCCGCCACCGTGGCCGTGTCGGCGGTGGCCGGCCTGGCGGGGCGGCGGCTCGGCGCCCACGGCGCGGCCGGGGCCACCGCCTCCCGGGCGGACCTGGTCCTGCCGCCCCCGGCCGTGCCGGCGCCGCCGGTGCCCGTCGGCGCTGACCTGCGGGTGCCGGGCACCGCCCGCTTCCTCACCCCGAACCGGGACTTCTACCGCGTCGACACCGCCCTGGTCGTCCCGCGCGTGGACGCGGACACGTGGCGGCTGAGCATCCACGGCGAGGGCGTCACCCAGCCCCTCACCCTGACCCTGCCGGAGCTGCTCGCCCGGCCGCTGGTCGAGCACGACGTCACCCTGGCCTGCGTCTCGAACGAGGTCGGCGGCCCGTACGTCGGCAACGCCCGCTGGCTCGGCGTACGCCTCGCCGACCTGCTGCGCGAGGCGGGGGTGCGGCCGCCGTCGCGGGGCGGACCGGCCGACCAGCTGGTGGCCCGGTCGGTGGACGGGATGACGCTGGGCACGCCCGTCGAGACGGTGATGGACGGGCGGGAGGCACTGCTGGCCGTCGGCATGAACGGCGAACCGCTGCCCTTCGCGCACGGTTTCCCCGTCCGGATGGTCGTACCGGGCCTGTACGGGTACGTGTCCGCCTGCAAGTGGCTGCGCGAGCTGCGCCTGACCACCTTCTCCGCGTACGACGCGTACTGGGTGCGGCGGTCCTGGGCCGCGCGGGCACCGGTGAAGACGCAGTCCCGGATCGACACCCCGCGCCCCCTCGCCGAGCCTGCGGCGGGCCGGGTGGCGGTGGCCGGGGTGGCGTGGGCGCAGCATCGTGGGATCTCCCGGGTCGAGGTACGGGTGGACGGCGGCCCGTGGCAGCAGGCGCGGCTCGGCGCGGAGGACGGGAACGACACCTGGCGGCAGTGGGTGTGGGTCTGGGAGGCGCCCCCGGGCCGGCACGTCCTGCAGGCCCGTGCCACGGACGGCCGGGGCGCGGTCCAGCCCGAGACCCGTACGCCGGTCCTTCCCGACGGCGCCACGGGCCTGCACACCGTCACGGTGCGCGTACGGCCGCGGTGACGCGGAACCGACGCGGCCGGCCCGGCTCCGCCGCGACACGCGCCGCGCCCGGCCCGCGGGCTGGCGGGCGCGGGGCACGGGGAGGGGATATAAGGACATCACCCGCTCTCCGTACGTCAGGAGCCGACGCCGTGGAGCTGACCAGTACGTCGTTCCTCGTCACGCTGATCGCCGTCACGGCGCTCGCCGTGCTCCTCGCGCTGCTCCTGTGGAACCGCGTCCCCGGGCCCGGGCCGGTGCGGTGGGCGGCGCGGGTGCTGATGATCGGGCTGTGCCAGCTGACGGCGATCTGCGTCGTCGCGACCTGGATCAACGGGAGCTACGGGCTCTACGCCTCCTGGGACGACCTGCTGGGCACCGGGAACGGGGCGGACGCCTCGTCGATGACGGGCCCGCCCGTCGGCCGCGCCACGTTCACGCGGGCCGCGGACGGCACCCTGAGCACCTACTTCCGGGGCAGCCACTCCAAGCTGGCGGGCCAGGTGATCGTGTGGACCCCGCCGGAGTACGACGCGCCGGGCGCGGACCGGACCCGGTTCCCGGTGCTGATGCTGCTGCACGGCTATCCGGGCACGCCGCGCTCCTGGCTCGACCTGGGATCCATGCCGGGCGGGCTGGACCAGCTCGTACGGCTGGGCGCGGCGCATCCGTTCGTCCTGGTGATCCCGGAGATCTATCCGGGCGGGGTGAACACCGACTGCAGCGACACCCCGGCGCGCAAGGTCGCCACCTGGCTCGCGGACGACGTCCCCGCCCTGGTGGCGAAGAACTTCCGGACGCTGCCCGAGCCCGAGGGGTGGGGGCTGATGGGCATTTCGACCGGCGCCTACTGCGCGGCGAAGCTGCCGCTCCAGTACCCCAAGGTGTTCCGCGCGGGTGCGGCGCTCGACCCGGATCCGCTGACGGGGGACCCCGAGGTGCTGCCCGATCCGGCGCTGCGGGAACGCAACAGCCCGCTGTGGCTGGTCCGCCACGCGAAGCGGGCGGACGTCGGGCTGTTCCTGGCGACCTCGGCGCAGGACAAGGACAGCCCGCCGCAGCAGCTGTCGGCCTTCACGGAGGCGGCCCGGGGCACCGGGGTGCGGGTCAAGACCCTCGTCCGCCCGGCCGGGGGCCACAACTTCCAGACCTGGAGCGGCATGTACCCCGACGCGCTCGGCTGGCTCAGCACCGAGGTCTCCCCACCCGCTCCGGCGGGCGGCGGCTGAGCCGCCCGCCCGGCGGCGGCCGCGGGTCAGCGGGCGGGGTGGTCCGGGGTGAGGCGGACGGGGAGGGTCTGGACGTTGTTGCTGATGAAGCTGCGCTGGTACGGGAGTTCGGCGTCCGGGACCGCCAGGTCGAGGCCGGGGAAGCGGGTGAAGAGCCCCTCCAGCGCGATCGTGGCCTCCAGGCGGGCCAGCGGGGCGCCCATGCAGTAGTGGGCTCCGTGGCCGAAGGCGAGGTGGCGGGCGGCGGTGGGGCGGGTGATGTCGAAGCGGTCGGCGTCGGGGCCGTGGAAGGCCTCGTCGCGGCCGGCCGCGGTGTATCCGGCGAGCACCGGGGTGCCCTGCGGGATCACGGTGCCTTCGACGGTCAGGTCGCGGGTCGGGTAACGGAAGGGGAACCAGCTGACGGGGGTGTCCCAGCGCAGGGTCTCGTCGACCACGTCCGACCAGGTCGCCTTCCCCTCCAGGACGAGGGCGAGCTGGTCCCGGTGGGCGCACAGCGCGCGGACGGCGTTGACGACGAGGTTGAGGGTGGTCTCGTGGCCCGCCACCAGCATCAGCCGCATGGTCCCGATGAGTTCGACCTCGCTGAGGCGGTCGCCGTCGCCCTCGCGGGCGGCTATCAGGGCGCTGGTGAGGTCGTCCCCCGGGGCCTGGCGGCGGGCGGCGGCGATCGCGCCGATGAGGGCGACGAGTTCCTGGAGGGCGGCCGTCTTCTCGGCCGGGGTGACGTCCGTGGCGATGATCACCGTGTTGGTGAGGTGGTGCAGCCGGCCCCGGTGCTCGGGGTCCACGCCGAGCAGCTCGCAGATGACGTTCATGGGGAGCGGCAGCGCGACGTGCTCGTACAGGTCGGCGACCCCGTCGGGGGACTCGGCGGCGGCGCGGTCGAGGTCGTCGAGGAGCTGCCCGGTCAACTCCTCGACGCGGGGCCGCAGTCGCTCCACCTGCCGGGCGGTGAAGGCCTTGCCGACAAGGGAGCGCAGGCGCCGGTGGTCGGCGTCGTCGGCCGTGTGCATGCCCTGGGCGTTGGCGAAGACGCGCAGCGGCCAGTCGGCGGGGATGGTGCCGTCGTGCAGGGCCGGGAAGTGGCGGGCGTCCTTGCCGACTTCGGGGTGGGAGAGGAACTCCTTGAGCGCGTCGTGCCCCAGCACGACCGCGCCGGGCACCCCGCCCGGGAGGACGACCTCGGCCACGGCGCCCCGCGCGCGCAGCCGGGCGTTGAGGGCGTGCGGGCAGCCGCCGGCCGGGTCGATCACGTGCGGGGCGTCCGGAGCGGACGGGGCGGGTGAGATGTGGGACGACAAGCCGGCTCTCCTGACCTGATGGACGGATTTCGGTCAACAGTGCGGCTTCGGGGGCGGCTTGTACAAGCCCGCCCCGTGCCCGTCTCAGAACCAGTTGAGAGTCAGGGGGAAGAGGGTGCCGGCGGTGGCTCCGGTGGAGTCGGTGGCGGTGGCGGTGACCTGTACCGTTCCGCTGCCCCAGGGTTTGCCGGTGATCCGTCCGGAGGAGTTGTCGAGGGTCAGGCCGAAGGGCAGTCCGGTGGCGGCGAAGCGGACGGGGGCCCGGCCGCCGGTGGTGGTGAGCTGGACGGTGCAGGACTGGCCGATCCGGCACGTCTGGGGGCCGGGGCCGGTGAACTGCAGCCCGCCGGGGGTGGGAGTGGGCGTGGGGGTCGGGGTGGGCGTCGGGGTCGGGGTGGGCGTCGGCGTCGGGGTCGGGGTCGGGGTGGGCGTCGGGGTGGGCGTCGGGGTGGTGCCGCAGCCCGGGGCGGCCTCCGGGGGCAGCGGGACCCGCCAGATCTGGGTGTCGTTCTCCGAGCCGACGAGCAGGTTCGCGCAGTCGGCGTACGTCACCGTCTCGCCCTGGGACTGGGCGGGCAGCGCGACGTCGGCGAGCTTGGTGCCCGAAGTGTCGTACACGGAGGCGGTGTTGGCGCCCAGCGGCCCGCCGCTGCGCAGGGTGTAGGAGGCCCCGGTCGGCGAGAAGGCTCCGTCGGTGGCGAAGACGGGGCCGGGCCGGACGGCGGTGAGGGTGTTGACCTGTCCGGTCACGGGCGCCGGCGGGGCCTGGTACAGCTGGCCGGGGGCGCCGATGAGCTTGCTGGCGACGTGGATCCGGCCCGTGAGGGGGTCGGCGAGCAGGGACTCGGCGTCGTGCCTGCCGTCGGCGTAGGCGAAGCGGTAGGTCACCGGGGTCACGGAGGCGTTGGTGAGCTGTTCGGGCTCGGGGAAGCTGTGCACGGTGATCTCGGCGCGGCCGCTGAAATTGTCCCCGATGTCGCCGACGAGGACGGCCGGGCCGCCCGAGGCGTCCTTGCCGATCGCCAGGCCCTCCCAGTCGGTGTTGCCGACGCCGGAGACGGTGAAGGTGGCCACGAGCCGGCCGGTGGCGGTCGTGCAGTCGATGGCGAAGACCTGGTTGGTGTTGCCGCTGTCGTTGACGGCGTAGAAGACGCCGGGGTGTCTGCGGCTCATGGCGAGGCCGCTCTGTTCGGCCAGGCCGCCGGGGAGGGTGCACTTCTTCTCCGGGGCGAGGGCCCCCACCTGGGCGGCGGGGGCCGCGGGGGTGGCCGTGGCGGCCGGCGAGGCGGTGGCGGTGACCGTCCAGGCGAGGGCGGGCAGGACGGTGGCGAGGGCCGCGGTCGCGAGGGCGGCGGCCCGTGGGGGTGTGAGGAGTCGGGGCATGCGCACCATGTGAGGTGGCGTCGGCCGATGACACCAGGCCCCGCCGCGGCCCGCTCCGGCATGGTTCGATGCCGGGGCGGCATGCACCGCACGCACGCTCGCCCGCCCGCCCGCCCCGCCCCGCCCCGGATCCGGCGCCGGGCCGTACGGGCGCCCCGCTCAGCGCAACGGTTCGCGTACGGGTGCCTTGCGTCCGGCGTGCGCGATGAACGCGCGGGCGGCGCGGCTGAGCGGCCTGCGGGCGTGCGCGATGCCCACCGGGCGCAGCAGGGGCGGGGTGAAGGAGCGGATCTCGGCGCGGCTGCCGAAGGCCCTGGCGACCACGTCGCGGTACCAGATGAGGGAGCCGCGGCCGTCGGTCACGCCGGTCACCCAGGCGAGGCGTTCGTCGACCTCCAGGGAGGGGACGGGGCGTACGCCGAGGCAGCTGAACATGGCCTCCATCTCGGTACGGCGTCCGGTGCCCGGGGTGGGCAGCACCATCGGCAGCCCGTCGAGCATGCGGAACGGCACCGGGTGCGGCAGCCGGGAGCCGATGGGTGAGATCAGCACCACTTCACGCTCCTGGATGTGGTGGGTGGAGAGCTCCTTGTCGACCGGCAGGTCGACGAGCGCCAACTCGGCGCGTGCCTGCATGAGTTCCTGGACGAGGGTCTCGCGGCTGTCGTACTGCTGGAGTCTGACCTCGATGCCGGGGTAGCGCTCGGTGAAGTCCGCGACGAGGTCGGTGGCCAGGTCGAGGGCGAGGGTGGGGGTGGTGACGACGGACAGTGTGGTGTGGGCGTCCTTGCCGTGCGGGATTCCGATGTCGTCGATGGCCTCCACCGCGTTGAGCACGGTGCGGGCCAGCCGGACGACCCGGGCCCCTTCGGGTGTGAGGTCCACCCCCCTTCCCCGGCGTGCGAGGAGTTCGACGCCGAGGTCGCGTTCCATGGCCTGGACGGCCCTCGACAGGGCGGACTGGGCGACGAACACCGAGGCGGCGGCGCCGGTGATGGACCGGCAGTCGGCGACGGCGACGAGGTAGCGGAGCTGGGCGAGTGTGGGGGTCATGAACGGACGGTAACCGGACAAGGTTGTTCCTGTAAGGGTCGTCAGGTGAACAACCGTGCCCATCTGGAGCGGCGTTCATACCGCTTGGGCGACGAGACATGCCGGTACGGCATGCGCCCCCGCGGGTCCGGCCGGCGGGCCGGGGCGCCGTTCCCCGCCCGTCCGGGCGGGCATCGCCGCAGGCCGACGGCCCGGGCGGCGCGTGCTGCGGGCCTGCAGGTGGGCGGATTTCGGGCCACCGGGAGGGACGGGCGGGCTGACTGACGTACTCCGCATGCCTGTTGACAGTGCGGGGCGGCCACCGCACGATGCATCGCGGCGCCAGTGAGTTTGATCACTGTTCAATCAGACCGTCACCTCCGGCGGTCCGCCCGGCCGGTGCGCGCACCGCCGCACGCCCCGCTCTCCCCGTACCGCGGGCCCCCTGCCCGCCGTACTCCCCCGTTCTTCCGCCCCGTACTGCGCCATGTCACACAGCACTGGAAGAGGAGCGTCCGTGACCCTGTCCGTGACCCCGTCCGTGGACCCGTCGGTGACCCCGCCCCTGCCCCGGCCCGTGCCCCCGCCCGCGACCGCGACCCTGACCGTGACCGCACGGCCCTCCCGGTCCGCCGGAACCCGCGAACTGGTCGTCGCCGTCAGCCCGTTCGAGGAGCCGAACCCGGGCATCGTGGCCGCCGCCGAGCGCGCCGGGGCCCTCGGGCTGCTCGACCTCGGCCGGGATCCGGACGCCGCCCGGCGCGGGCTCGCGGAGCTGGTCCGCCGGCTGGACGGGCGCCCGTACGGGGTGCGCGTCCCCGCCGGCTGCCCGGTGGGGCCGCAGGAACTGCCGGCCGAGGTGGACACGGTGCTGCTCGCGGACCCGGCCGCGCACACCGCGGGGGCGGTGGCCGCCTGGGCCGGGGCGGCCGGGCGGCCCCGGGTGTGGGCCGAGGTGACCAGCCCGGCGGAGGCCCGGGCGGCCGTGGACGCCGGGGCGGGGGCGCTGGTGGCCAAGGGGCACGAGGGAGCCGGCCGGGTGGGCGGGGCCACCACCTTCGTCCTGCTCCAGCAGCTCCTCGCCGGCCCCGGCGCGGGGGTGCCCGTACGGGCCTGCGGCGGGATCGGGCTCCACACGGCGGCCGCGGCCGTCGCGGGCGGGGCCGCCGGGGTGGTCCTCGACGCCCAACTCGCCCTGACCCGCGAGGGGGAGCCGGACCTGCCCGCCGAAGTCGTCACGGCACTACGGGCGATGGACGGCTCCGAGACCCGGCTGCTCGACGGCCACCGGGTGTACGCCCGGCCCGGCGCGAAGGGACCCGAGGGGCCGGTCGCGGGCCTGCTCGGCGCCCGCGACCTGCACACGCAGCTGCTGCCCGTCGGCCAGGACGGGGCCTCGGCGGCCCGGCTCGCCGCCCGGTACCGGACCACGGGCGGGGTGCTCCAGGCCGTACGGGAGGCCGTGGCCGGGCACCTCGCGGCCGCCGTACGGGACCGGCCGCTCGGGCGGCCGCTCGCCGTCGCCCAGGGTCCCATGACCCGGGTCAGCGACCAGGCGGCCTTCGCCGAAGCGGTCGCCGCCGAGGGCGGGGTGCCGTACCTGGCGCTCGCCGTGATGGCCGGCCCGGACGTACGCACGCTCCTCGCGGAGACCGCCGAACGGCTCGGGGAACGGCCCTGGGGCGTGGGCCTGCTCGGCTTCGCCCCGCCCGAGCTGCGCCGCGAACAGCTCGCGGCCGTGGCCGAGTTCCGGCCGCCCCACGCGATCGTGGCGGGCGGGACCCCGGCGCAGGCGGCCCCGCTGGAGGCCGCCGGGACCCGGACCCATCTGCACGTGCCCTCGCCGGGGCTGCTGGAGCGGTATCTCGCCGAGGGGGCACGGCGGTTCGTGTTCGAGGGCCACGAGTGCGGCGGGCACGTCGGGCCCCGCGCCTCCTTCCCGCTGTGGGAGGAACAGATCGAGCGGCTGCTGTCCTGCCCCGAACCGGAGGCACTGGACGTGCTGTTCGCGGGCGGCATCCACGACGGCCGGTCCGCCGCGATGGCGGTGGCGGCCGCCGCGCCGCTGGCCGCGAAGGGCGCCCGGATCGGCGTACTGATGGGCACCGCCTACCTGTTCACGCAGGAGGCTGTGGCGGCGGGCGCGGTGCTGCCGCGCTTCCAGCGGGCGGCCGTGGAGTGCTCGGACACGGTGCTGCTGCACACCGCTCCCGGGCACGCCACCCGCTGCGCCGCCACCCCGTACGCGCGGGCCTTCGAGGAGACCCGGCGCCGGCTGACGGACAGCGGCGCCGAGCCGCGCGCCGTGTGGGAGGAGCTGGAGCTGCTCAACCTGGGGCGGCTGCGGATCGCCAGCAAGGGTCTGCGGCGGGGTTCCGGCGACGCCGGACTCGAGGCGGTGGCCGAGGAACAGCAGTACGCGGAGGGGCTGTTCATGCTGGGGCAGGCCGCGACGCTGCGGTCCGGCACCACGACGGTCGCGGAGCTGCACACCGAGGTCACGGCGGGGGCCGCGGACCGGCTGGAGCGGCGGGCGGCGGAGTTCGCGGGGGCGGAGCCGACTGTGGACGCCGCTGTGGACGCGGCTGCGGGCGCCGGCGGGGAAGTGGCCGACCCGCTCGACGTCGCCGTCGTCGGCATGGCCTGCGCCTACCCCGGCGCCCCCGACCTCGCCTCCTACTGGGCGCGGATCCTGGCCGGTGCCGACGCCGTGACCGAGGTACCGGCCGAACGCTGGGACCCGGACCTCTACTACGACCCCGACCCGGCCCGCGCCGGGGAGCGCACCCCCTCCCGCTGGGGCGGGTTCCTGCCGCCCGTTCCCTTCGACGCCCTCGCGCACGGCATCCCGCCCACCTCGCTGGCCGGGATCGAACCGGTGCAGCTGCTGGCCCTGGAGATCTCCGCGCGGGCCCTCGCGGACGCGGGCTACGACAGCGACCGGACCTTCGACCGCTCCCGCACCTCGGTGGTCTTCGGCGCGGAGGCCGGTACCGAGCTGGCGGGCGCGTACGGGCTGCGGGCGCTGCTCCCGTCCTACCTGGGCGCCCTCCCGGCCGCCCTGGACGAGCAACTGCCCCGGCTCACCGAGGACTCCTTCCCCGGCATCCTCGCCAACGTCATCGCCGGCCGCGTCGCCAACCGGCTCGACCTGGGCGGTGCGAACTGCACGGTCGACGCCGCCTGCGCCTCCTCCCTCGCCGCGCTGGACCTGGCCTGCCGTCAACTGCGCGACGGCGACAGTGACATGGTGCTGTGCGGGGGCGCCGACGTGCACAACGGGATCAACGACTACCTGATGTTCTCCTCGGTGCGCGCCCTGTCGCCCGGGGGGCGCTGCCGGCCCTTCGACGCGGCCGCCGACGGGATCGCGCTCGGCGAGGGCGTGGGCGTACTCGTACTGAAGCGGCTCGCGGACGCGGAGCGCGCCGGCGACCGCGTGTACGCCGTGGTCAAGGCGGTCGGCGCGGCCAGCGACGGCCGCTCGCTCGGCCTGACCGCGCCCCGGCCCGAAGGACAGCGCCGGGCGCTGGACCGGGCGTACGCGCGGGCCGGGATCTCCCCCGCCGACGTCGGACTCGTCGAGGCCCACGGGACGGGCACGGCCGTCGGCGACGGCACCGAACTGGCCGTCCTGAGCGAGCTGTTCACGGAGGCCGGAGCGGCCCCGGGCTCGTGCGCACTGGGCTCGGTGAAATCGCAGCTCGGGCACACCAAGTGCGCGGCCGGCCTGGCCGGGCTGATCAAGGCCGCCCGGGCGGTGCACGCGGGGGTGCGGCCGCCGACCCTGCACATCGACACGCCGAACCCGGTCTGGGAGGAGGAGAGCAGCCCCTTCTCCTTCGACGCCGAGGCCCGGCCGTGGGCGGTGCCCGCCGCGCGGCGCGTCGCCGGGGTGAGCGCGTTCGGCTTCGGCGGCACCAACTACCACGCGGTGCTGGCCGGTTACGGAGGCTCCGAGGAGCCACGGCACGGCCTGGAGGAGTGGCCCGCCGAACTGTTCTGCTTCCGCGGTGAGGACCGGCGCGCGGCGGGCCGGGCGATGGCGCGGCTCGCGGCGCGACTGGAGGAGAACGACACCGCCGGACGGCCGTGGACCCTGCGCGACCTCGCGGCGGAGACGGCCGCCGGCGGCGGCCCGGTCCGGGTGGCGGTGGTGGCCCGCGGCCTGGACGAGCTGGCGGCCCGGCTGGAGCAGGCCCGGGCCTTCACGCCCGGCGCGGGGGTCCACGTACGGGACGAGGCGGCCGATCCGGGGCGGGTGGCGTTCCTGTTCCCGGGGCAGGGCAGCCAACGTACGGGAATGCTGGGTGAGTTGTTCACGGCGTTCCCCGCGCTGCGGGAGCTCCTGGACACGGCGCCGCGGGCGGTGGTCCGGGCGGTGTTCCCGCCCGCGGCCTTCACCGCGGGGGCGCGGGCGGCGCAGCGGGCGGCGGTCACCGACACCCGGGTCGCCCAGCCCGCCCTGGGGCTGGCGGGGGCCGCGGCGCACCTGCTGCTGGGCCGGGTCGGGGTACGGCCGGACTGCGTCGCCGGGCACTCGTACGGGGAGCTCACCGCGCTGTGGGCGGCCGGGGTGTACGGCACCGGGAGCCTGCTGCGGCTGAGCGCGCGCCGCGCCGCGGCGATCGTGGCCGCCGCCGGGGCGGAGCCGGGGACGATGGCGGCGGTGTCCGCGCCGCCGGAGGAGGTACGGGAGATCGCGGAGCGGGCCGGGTGCGTGGTCGCCAACCACAACGCGCCCCGGCAGTGCGTGATCTCGGGCCCGGACGCCGCGGTGGCCTCGGCGGTGGCCGCGCTGCGGGAGGCGGGCCTGTCGGCGGAGCCGATCCCCGTCGCCTGCGCGTTCCACAGCGGGGTGGTGGCGGGGGCGGCCGACGCGCTCGCCGAGGAGCTGGCCGGGACGGCGCTGGCCGACGCCGCCGTCCCGGTCTGGTCGAACACGACGGCCGCGCCGTACCCGGGGGACGCGGGGGAGGTACGGGACCTGCTGGCCCGTCAGCTCGCGCAGCCCGTACGGTTCGTGGAGCAGGTGGAGGCCATGTACGCGGCCGGGGTGCGTACCTTCGTGGAGGCCGGGCCGGGCCGGGTGCTGAGCGGGCTGGTCGGCCGGATCCTGCACGGCCGGCCGCACACGGTGGTCCCGCTGGACGTGCCGGGCGAGCACGGGCTCGTCCGGCTGGTGACGGCGCTCGCGGAACTGGCGGCGGCGGGCGTGCCGTTGGAGCCGGAGGCCCTGTTCCGGGGCCGTACCTCCCGCCTCCCGGACCGCGCGCCCCGCCGGCCGGGCTGGCTGGTGGACGGCCACCTGGTCCGCACCGCCGACGGCACCCCCCTCCCGGGCGGCCTCCACCCGCCCCGCCGGATCGCCCTGCCGTCACCTTCCACCCCGGACCGGGGGGCGGTCGCGGGCACCGGCAGCGTGCCGGCGGGCAGTGCGCATGCCGGGCCGGGCCGCGCCTTCGGCGGTGCGGGGGGTGGCGGTACGCCTGCCGGACCGGACACACCGTTCAACGGCCCACCGGCAACCGGAGCCGCCGCCGCAGGCGCCGTGTCCGGAGGCGCACCCGACGACGGTTGGGCCGCGGGCCCGGGCGCAGCCTTCGCCGGCATGCCGACGGCCGGTACGGCCGCGGGTGCAGGCGGCGGCTTCGGTGGCGGTGCGCCCTCCGGGCCGGGCACCCCCTTCAGCGGTCCACCGGCAGCCGGTGCCGCCACAGGTGCGGGCGCGAGGTTCGGTGGCGACGGGGTGCCCGCGTTCCTCGTGGGGGGTGATGGGCGGGAGGAGGTGGTGCTCGAGTACCTCCGGGGCGCCCGTGAACTCGTACAGGCGCAGCGGGACGTACTGCTCGGCTACCTGGGCCGCTGGACGGCCCCCGCCGGGACGCCGGATGCGGCGTGGGCCGCAGGGCGGGCCCGGCAGGCCGTCGACGTCGCCTGGGCTTCCGGGCCTGACGGTACGGGGGCCGGGGCGCTGGGGGCGGGCGCCGGCCGGAGTGGCTGGGCAGTGGCGGGCGGGGGGCCAGGTCCGGAAGGTGCCCCGTCCGTGCCGGGAACGGCTGCGGGCGCGGATGCCTACGCAGGCGCCGCCGCCTGGGCTGCGGGTGAGGGCTCCCGGACGGGCGCCGATCCGTGGTCCTCTGCCTCGGCCCGGGGCACGGGCACCGGGCCGGGGGCTGCGGGCGCGGGTGGCGGGCCCTCGGATCCGGGTGCGGGCGCCTTCACCGGCGCCGCCTCCCGGGCTCCGGGCTCCGGTACCGCAGCTTCCGGCGACGCAGGTGTCGCCGTGCTGTCCGCCGAGGCCGTGATGGACGCGGTGCTGGAGATCGTGCACACCCGGACCGGGTATCCGCTCGACATGCTCGACCCCGCCCTGGACCTGGAGGCGGACCTGTCGATCGACTCCATCAAGCGCGTCGAGATCATCGGGGCGCTGGCCGACCGGATCGGGCTCCCCCAGGGCGCGGACGGGTCCACCGAGTCCGCGGTGGAGGAGCTGTCCCGGATCAAGACCCTGCGCGGGATCGTGGACTGGGTGACGTCCCGCGCGCCTGCCGGGCCGGCGCAGCCGGACGTCGCCACGGTGCCGGCCGGGCCGGCGCGGCCGGACCTGGCGACGGTGCCGGCGCGGCCGGACGTGACGGGCGCCGCGCCGCGACCGCTCGCGCGGCTGCGGGTGGAGACGTTGCCCGTGGGGCCCGCCGACGGGGATCCGGGCGTGCTGCGGGGCTTGCGGATCGGGATCGTCGAGGACGGTCAGGGTGTCGCCCCGGCCCTCGGCGGGGCCCTGCGCGGCCTGGGGGCCGAGGCGGAGGTCCTCCCCGCGGCGCGGGACGGCTTCGACGGGATCGTCGACCTGTCCGCGCTGCGGGCGGCGGCCGAGGCCGACCCGGTGCTGCCCGAGGCGTTCCCCGGGCTGCGCCGCGCCCTGTCCGGCGGGACGCGCCGTCTCCTGCTGGTCACCGCGCCCGGCATCCCCGGTGCCGGCCTGCACGGCTTCGCGCGCAGCGCGGCCCTCGAGTTCCCGGGGGCGCTGATCCGTGCGGTCGGCGTCCACCCCAAGGAAGACCCCGAGCGGATCGCGGCGCAGCTCCTGTCCGAGCTGTGCTGCCAACCGGCCGAGACCGCGCAGGAGTTCGCCTCCGTTGCGTACACCGCTGAGGGCGTCCGGGTCTCCCGGCAGGCGGTGCCCGCCGCCCTGACCGGCTCGGGCGGAGGACTGCCGCTCGACGCGGGCTCGGTGGTGCTGTTGACGGGCGGGGCCCGCGGTATCACCGCCCGGACCGCGCTCGCGCTCGCCCGCGCCACCGGCTGCCATATCGAGCTGGTCGGCCGTACGCCGCAACCTCCGTCCGGGGCCGACGAGTTCGGGCAGGCCCAGGACCGGGTCGCGCTGCGTGCCGCGCTGATCGGGGCCGGGCTGCGCACCCCCGCCGAGATCGAGGCGGCCGCTTCGCGGATCCTCGCCGGGCGGGAGGTGCGGGCCACACTGGGGGCCCTCACCGCGGCGGCGGCCTCGGTCCGCTACCACTGCGCGGACGTCACCGACGAGCGGGCCGTGCGGGCCCTGGTGGCCGACGTACGGACCCGGCACGGCCGGCTGGACGGCATCGTGCACGGCGCGGGCGTGCTGCGTGACGGGCTGCTGCGCGACAAGCAACCGGCGGACTTCGCCGAGGTGTTCACCACCAAGGTGGCCGGGGCCCGGCACCTGGCCGCGGCGGCGGCCGAGCACGGGGCGGGGCCCGCGCCCCGCTTCCTGGCCCTGTTCGGCAGTGTCGCCGGGGTGTACGGCAACCGCGGCCAGAGCGACTACGCGGCCGCCAACGACGCCCTCGACACTCTCGCGCACGCCTGGGCGGAGTCCTTCCCGGGCCGGGTGCTGGCCGTCGACTGGGGTCCCTGGGCGGCGGAGTCGGGCGGGATGGTCACCCCCGAGCTGGAGCGGGCGTACGCGCGGCGCGGGATCCCGCTCATCGCACCGGAGGCGGGCACAGCCGCCTTCCTGGACGAACTGGCGTACGGGGACGACGTACAGGTGGTCGTGATGGCAGGGGAAGGCACCGGCGATGAGTGAACCCGGACCGCGCCGCGGGCGCGCGCGGCGCGGACCGCGCCCGACGGACGCGGCGATCGTGGGCATGGGCGCGGTGTTCCCGGGGGCCGCCGATCTGGCCGCCTACCGGCGCAACCTGCTGGCCGGCACGGACTCGATCGGTGACGTGCCGCCGGGGCGCTGGGATCCCGAGGTGTACTACGACCCGGACGCCGCGACTGGTCCCGCCGCGGGCGACCGTTTCTACTGCCGGCGCGGTGGCTTCGTCGACGGGCTGACGGCCTTCGACCCGACCCGGTTCGGGATCATGCCGGCCGCGGTGGAGGGTGCCGAACCGGACCAGATGCTGGCTCTGCACGCGACGGCCGAGGCGGTGGCGGACGCGGGCGGTGAGGACCGGCTGCCGGCCGACCGTTCCCGGATCGGGGTGGTGCTGGGGCGCGGCGGGTTCATGGGGGTGGCCACCGCCCGGCTGGACCAACGGGTGCGTACGGCCCATCAGTTGGCGCAGACCCTGCGGGAGCTGGCGCCGGAGTTGGGTGAGCGGCGGATCGCGGAGGTGCGTTCGGCGTTCCAGGAGGCGCTGGGCCCGGAGCGGCCGGACGCCTCGATCGGGCTGGTGCCGAGTTTCACGGCTGCCCGGACCGCGAACCGGCTCGACTTCCGCGGCCCGGCCTACACCCTGGACGCCGCGTGCGCCTCCTCCCTGCTGGCGGTGGACCAGGCGGTGGGGCTGCTGGCGGGCGGCCGCTGCGACGCGGTGGTCGCGGGGGCGGTGCACCACTGCCACATCGCGACGCTGTGGAGCGTGTTCACGCAGCTGCGGGCGCTGAGCCCGACCGAGCGGATCCGGCCCTTCGACCGGCGCGCCGACGGCACCCTGCTGTCCGAGGGCACCGGTGTGGTGCTGCTGAAGCGGCTGGCTGACGCGGAACGCGACGGCGACCGGATCTACGCGGTGATCCGCGGGACGGGTGTCGCCGGGGACGGCCGCGCGGCGAGCCTGATGAGCCCGCTCGTCGCCGGGCAGGTACGGGCCCTCGAACGGGCCTGGCGCGAGTCGGGGCTGGATCCGCGCGAGCCGGGCGCGCTGGGGCTTCTGGAGGCGCACGGTACGGGAACACCGGTCGGGGACGTCGCCGAACTGGACACCCTGGCCCAGGTGTTCGGGCCGCCAGGGGCGGGATCCGGCGGGATCGGGTTCGGCTCCGTGAAGTCGATGCTGGGGCACACCATGCAGGCGTCCGGGATGGCGGGGCTGATCAAGGCCGCCCTCGCCGTCTACGAGGGGGTGCTGCCGCCCACCCTGCACCTGGAGGAGCCGCACCCGGACCTGGCCAGGACCCGGATGCGGCCCGTGACGGCGGCGCGGCCCTGGGAGCGGGGGCCCGCGCCCCGCCGGGCCGGGGTGAACGCGTTCGGCTTCGGCGGGATCAACGCGCACGTGGTGCTGGAGGAGGCGCCGGCGGCCGCCCGCCCCACGGCCCCGGTCCGGCGGTTCCTGCCGCTGGGGGCGACGGCCGTAGCGGTCGGGCCGACGCCGGAGCCGGGGGCGGGCGGGGCGCGGGAGGAGGTCCTGCTGCTGGCGGCGGACAGCGTGGCGGAGCTGTCGGCCCGGCTGGCGGCCGGATCCCCGGCCTCCGGAGGCGACGGGCCCTGCCGGGTCGCAGTGGTCGGGCCGACGCCGCAGCGCCTCGCGCTGGCCGCGAAGGTGGTGGGGCGGGGGCGGGCCTGGCGCGGGCGCGGGGACGTGTGGTTCGCGCCGCGCCCGCCGGGCGGCCGCCTGGCGTTCCTCTTCCCGGGCCTGGAGCCGGAGTTCGCTCCGGTGGTGGACGACGTGGCGCGGCAGCTCGCGCTGGAGGCGCCCCGGCTGACGGGGGGCGGGTCGCTGGTGGAGCGGGCGCTGGACGCCGTCGCGACGGGCCGGTTCTTCGCGCGGGCGCTGCCCGCGCTCGGCATCGGGGCCGACGTACTGGCGGGGCACAGCCTCGGCGAGTGGGCGGCGATGGTGGCCGCCGGAATGTATCCGCAGGAGGCGGCCGACGCGTTCCTCGGCTCGCTGCGGCCGGGCACCCTGCGGGTCCCCGACCTCGTGTACGCGGCGCTGGGCTGCGGGGCGGCGCGGGCCGAGGCCGCGCTGCACGGCCTGGACCGGGTGGTCGTCAGCCACGACAACTGCCCCCACCAGTCGGTGGTGTGCGGTGAGCCGCAGCAAGTGGCCACCGTGGTCGCGCGGTTGCGCGGCGAGGGGATCATCGGGCGGGAGCTGCCGTTCCGTTCGGGGTTCCACACCCCGATGTGGGAGCCGTACCTCGGGCAGGTCCGGGCCGCCTTCGACCGGCTGCCGCCGCAGGCCGGCGCCGTGCCCGTCTGGTCGGCGACGACGTGTGCGCCGTTCCCGTCCGAACCGCAGGAGGTACGTGACCTGGTGGTCCGTCACCTCCTGGAACCGGTCCGGTTCCGCGAGCTGGTCCTGCGGCTGTACGAGGACGAGGGCGTACGCGGCTTCGTGACGCTGGGCCCCGGCAGCCTGCCGGGGTTCGTCGAGGACACCTTGCGCGACCGCCCGCACCTGGCGGTGTCCACCTCCTCCCCCCGCCTCACGGGCCTGGCGGCCCTGACCCGCACCTGCGCCGCCCTCTGGACGGAGGGCCACACCCCCCACTGGCACCTCCTGACCACCCCGCCGACACCGCAGCCCCCCGGTGCGGACCCGGGGCACGGCGTACGGCCGCCGGTCGCCGCCCGCGACGGCGCCCGGGGCTCCGGCGCCCGGCCCGGCGTGCCCCTCGACCTGGGTTCCCCGCTGGTCAGCCTGGGGGTGCGGGCCCGGGCCGCCCTCGGCGGTCTCCTGGCTCCGGCACCGACGCGGCCGCCGGCAGCCGGCGCCCGGCCGGTCCTGCTGTCCGCCCTGGACACGGTCCTCGCGGACACCGACGCGGCCGCCCGGAGCATCACCGCCGCCTGGTCGTCCGTACACCCGCCGAGCGTGCCGGCCCCGACGCCCGGTCCCGCCGCCGGACCGGCCCTCGCCGCAGCAGGGCCCGGAACGAGCCCGGGAAGCGCCACCAGGGCCGGTTCCGAAGGGAGCGGCGCGGGGGCGGGGCTCCGGCGGGTTTCGTTGGCCGCGCTGCCCTACGTACGGGACCACTGCGTGTACCTGCAGCCCGACGGCTGGGCCGAGGACTCCGACCGGTTCCCCGTCGTGCCCATGACCACCATGCTGGAGCTGGCCGCCGAGACGGCGCTGCGCGGCGCCGCGCCCGGGCTCGTCGTCGTCGGGTACGAGGACGTGCGGGCCCTGCGCTGGCTGGCCGTCGAGCCGCCCGTCGAGGTCGGGTTCACCGTGCGTGCCGAGGGGCCCGGCCGGGTCCGGGTCGGGCTCGGGGAGTACGCCTCGGTGGTCGTGCTGCTCGGGGAGGCGTACGGGGCCGCGCCCGCGCCCGCCGCCGCCGCACTGCGCGATCCGGAGCCGGCCCCCGTCAGCGCGGAGGCGCTCTACCGGGACCGGTGGATGTTCCACGGCCCGCGTTTCGCCGGGGTCCACGAGGTGCGGACGGTCGGCTCCGACGGCATCGACGGGGTACTGCGGGCCCTGCCCGACCCGGGGGCCCTGCTCGACGCCGCCGGACAGCTGTTCGGGCACTGGATGCAGCTGCGGCTGCCCGTGGACCGGCTGGTGTTCCCCGCCACCGTCGACCGCGTCCGCTTCTACGGCCACCCGCCCGCCCCGCGGGAACTGGTCTCCGCCGCTGCCCGGATCCGGGAGGTGAAGGAGGTCACCGTCCGCGGCGACCTCGAACTGCGGCGCGCCGGCGGGGAGGTGTGGGCCCGGATCGAGGGGTGGACGTACCGCCGGTTCGGCGCCGACGAGCGGGTCTGGCCGATGAAGTTCACCCCGGAGGTGTGCGGTATCGGTGAACCCCGCCCCGAGGGCTGGGTGTTGGCCCGACGCCGCTGGAGCGACCCCGCCTCCCAGGAGCTGGTGATGCGCCGCTACCTGGGCGCCCCCGAACGGGCCGTGTACGAACGGCTGTCGCCGCGCGCCCGCGCACCCTGGCTGCTCGGCCGGATCGCGGCCAAGGACGCGCTGCGGCAACTGCTGTGGGACGGCGGCGCGGGCCCGGTGTTCCCGGTGGAGGTGCCGGTCGGCAACGACGCGGCGGGCCGGCCCGTCCCCGGGGGCCCGCTCGCCGGGGGCTTCCGGCTGACGATCGCCCACAAGGACCGCATCGCGGTCGCCCTCGCCCACCCCGTCCACGCGGTCGGCATCGACGTGGAGCCGGTGACCGCCGACCCGGACGCCCTGATCCGTGTCGCCCTCGGCCCGGGCGAGCTGCGGCTCGCCGAGGAACTGGCCGCCCGCGAGGGCACCGTACTCCCGGCCGCGCTCACCGCCCTGTGGTGCGCCAAGGAGGCCGCCGCGAAGGCGGCGGGCCAGGGGCTCGGCGGCCGGCCGCGCGACTGGCGGGTGTCCGCCGACGGCCCGGACGCCGCCGGGCTGGTGGTGCACTCCCCCGACGGCCGCCCGTACCCGGTCCGTACGAGCCTGCTCACCACCGCCCCGGCCGACCACGTCGTGGCGTGGACCGCCGACGGCACACCATCCTCCCCTTCCTTCCCCCTTCTGGAGACCCGTCATGGCAACTGACATCCTCGCGGAGATCACCGGCATGCTCGTGGAGGTCGTCGGAGACGACCAACTCCTCGCGGAGGAGGTCACGATGAGGACGACCTTCAACGAGGACCTCGCGCTGGAGAGCATCGAGTTCGTCGCCCTCGCCGAGCTGCTCCACCACCGCTACGGCGCCCGCGTGGACCTCATGGGGTTCCTCGCGGAGAAGGACATGGACGCCATCCTGGCGATGTCGGTGGGTGAACTCGTCACCCACATCGGCCGGGTCACGCACGCCTCCCTCGCCGCCACGGCGGCGTCCCCGGCATCGGCCACCTCGACCGCCTCCGCCGGCTGAGCCCGTCATGGCCTTCGTCCTCGCGGGCTCCCTGCGCCTCCACGTCCAGCGGCTCCCGGCCACCGCCGGGGCCTGCGGCCCCGACCGTCCCGTCGTCGTGTTCCTGCACGGGCTGGTCGTCGACAACCTGTCCTCCTTCTACTGCCCCCTGGCCGTTCCGGTCGCCCGCGCCGGCCACGAGGCCGTGCTCTACGACCTGCGCGGGCACGGCCGTTCGCAGCGCCCGGCCGACGGCTACGACAGCCGCAGCGCCGTACGCGACCTGTTCGCCCTGCTCGACTCCCTGGACCTGGGCGGGCGCCCGGTCCACCTGGTCGGCAACAGTTACGGCGGCACGCTCGCCCTGCACGCCGCCCTGGCCCGGCCCGACGCCGTCACCGGGCTCACCCTGCTCGAACCGCCGCTGGGCGGGGCCTGGGTGGAGAACATGGTGGACACCCTGTCGGCGGCCGCCCTCAGCCTGGAGGACAGCGCGGTACCGGCCGAGCTGCTCACCCTGCGCCTGCGCAAGGCCGCCCACCTCACCTCCATCGCCGACGAACTCCTCAACCGCACCAGCCTCATCGACGACATCGCGGGGAGCCGCACCTTCACCCCCGCGGACTACGCCCGGCTGCGCTGCCCGGTCCTGGCCGTCTGCGGCGAACACTCCGAACTCGTGCCGGGGGCACGGGAACTGGTACGCCACGCCCCGCACGGCACCCTGCGGATCCTGCCGGGTCTGGGCCACGACGTCCTGAAGGAGAACAGCGGCGTCCTACGGGAGACCGTGCTCGCCCATCTGGAGGCGACGGCCGCCACCCCGGCCCCGGTCCCGGAGGCGGCGCGGCCGCGGGCGGGAGCTCTGGTCCGGTGAGGGTGCTGTTCGTGGTGCCGCCGCTGGCCGGGCACGTCAATCCGACGGTGGCCGTCGGCGCCGAACTGGCCGCCCGGGGGCACGAGGTGGCCTGGACCGGGCCCCCCTCAGCGCTCGCCCGGCTGCTGCCCGCGCACTCCCGGATCCTGCCGGCCGGCGAGGAGGGCGGCCCCGGCGGCGGGTACACGGCGCTGCACGACCGCTGGCGCGACCTGCGCGGGGTCGCGGCGCTGCGGTTCCTGTGGGAGGAAGCCCTGGTCCCGCTGGCCCGGGCGATGGTGCCGGGGGTGACACGGGCCGTACGGGACTTCGGGCCGGACGTGCTCGTCGCCGACCAGCAGGCCCTGGCCGGGCCGCTGGCCGCCCGGCGGCTGGGCATCCCGTGGGCCACCTCCGCCAGCACCTCGGCCGAACTGACCCGTCCCTTCGGGGACTTCCCGAAGGTCGGCGCGTGGGTGGCGCAGCAGATCGGCGGCCTGCTCGCGGAATTCGGGGAGACGGGGGCCGGGGAGACGGGGGCCGGGGCGGAGGGGACCGGCTGGGACCCGCGGTTCTCGGAGCGGCTCGTCCTCGTCTTCTCCACCCCCGAACTCGTGGGCGGGGAGGGCGCGTTCCCGCCGCACCACGCGTTCGTCGGACCGGCCTTCGGGGCCCGCCCGGCCACGCCCGGGTTCCCCTGGCAGCGGCTCGACCCGGACCGGCGGCGGGTCCTGGTGTCGCTCGGCACCCTCAACCAGGAGGCCGGGGGCCGCTTCTACGCCGCCGTGCTGGGCGCCGCCGAACGGCTCGCCGGGCAGGTGCAGCTGGTGCTCGCCGCGCCCGCCGCGCTGGTCGGGACCGTACCGGGGCACGTCCTGCTCCAGGAGCGGGTCCCGCAGCTGGAGTTGCTCCCGCACCTGGACGCGGTGGTCTGCCACGCCGGCCACAACACCGTCTGCGAGGCCCTCGCCTACGGGCTGCCGCTGGTCCTCGCCCCGATCCGGGACGACCAGCCGATCGTGGCCCGGCAGGTCGTCGAGGCCGGGGCCGGGGTACGGGTGCGGTTCGGCAGGACCCGGGCGGAGGAGCTGCGCGACGCGCTCACCGCCGTACTGGACGAGCCCGGCCCCCGCCGGGCCGCCCGTCGCATACAGGCATCGTTCGCCGCGGCGGGCGGGGCCGCCGCCGCGGCCGACCGGTTGGAGAAGCTGTCATGACGCCCAGTACGCCGCTCCCGCTCCCCCGGGGCCGCTGGACCTCCGCGCTGCTGCTGGCCGCGCTCGGCGCCGGCACCGTACGCGCCGGGCGCCGGCTGCGGGCGATCCCGGTGCTGCCCCTGGCCGGGGCCGCCCCCGGCACCGTCCCGCGCGCCGCCGGCTGGCGACTGCTCACCGCTCGGGGCGTCGAACCCGACGCGGCCACCTTCCTCGCCGCCTGCGCGCACGCCGACCGCGAGGGCCTGCGGGTGCTGGACCTGCTGCCGGGGGACCTGCCCGCCGAACGGGCCCTGGGCCTGCTGCGCCTGGTCGACCCCACCCGCTACCGGCAGGACCGGCTGGGCGAGGGCCGCGGCGCCGGCTTCGCGGTCCTGGTGGCCGAGGACGTCCTCGCACGGGCCGGCCTCGAACCCCCCTGGGACCCCTGGGACCCGGAACGGGGAGAACGGGAGCCGGCCGGACCGGGGCGGGCGGAGCCCGACTGGGCAGAAGCCGACCGGGTGGAGTCCCGCTGGACGGACCCCGGCCGGGTGGGGCGGCCCGGGCCCGGGGAACTGATCGCGCTCACCCGGCGGTTGAAGGAGTACGCCCCCGGGGCCACCGGTCTGGCCGTCGCCCCCGGCTTGAGCTGCGGGACGGCCGCAGCCCCCGGCCCGGGGTCGCGAGGTGCCGGGCAGGCGAGGGTCGCCGAGTTGCGGGCGTACGGGCTGCCGCCCGGGCCGCTGGCCGCCGCGCAGCTCGCCGGGCTGGCCCTGCTGGCCGGGGTCGCGCTGCGCCAGGGCCGGTGGGGGGTCGCGGCGGCGGGGCTGTACTGGCTCCAGCCGGCGCTGGCCCTGCGCGGGCCGGGCTCCCCGCTGCGCCCGGCCGGTCTGGTCCGGGACACCGCCGCCCGGCCGGGGCTGGCCCTGGCCGCCGCCGTGCGTACGGCCGCGGCGGCCGCCCGCGACCGGCGGGCCGGGCCGGACGCGGCCCGCGTCGCCGCGTACCGGGAGGATCTGGCGGCCGGGACGGACCGGTTCTTCGAGGCGCGCCGCCCGGACTGCCCCTGGTGCGGCTCCGGCCACCTCGCCGTCCGGGTGCGGGTTCCCGACCTGCTCCAGGGCAAGCCGGGCCGTTTCACCCTGGACCGGTGCGGGGACTGCGGGCACGTCTTCCAGAACCCGCGCCTCAGCCCGGAGGGGCTGGAGTTCTACTACCGCGACTTCTACGACGGCCGGGGCGGTGAGGGCGCGGGCACGGTGTTCGGCCGGCTCGGTGCCTCGTACCGGGCGCGCGCCGCGATGCTGTCGCCGTACGGCGAGCCGCGCTCGTGGCTGGACGTCGGCACCGGGCACGGCCACTTCTGCAACGCCGCCCGCGACGTGTGGCCCCTGACCCGCTTCGACGGGCTGGACATGGGCGACGGGGTCCGGGACGCCGAGCGGCGGGGCTGGGTGGAGACCGGGTACCAGGGTCAGTTCCCGGAGCTGGCGTCGAAGCTGGCGGGCCAGTACGAGGTGGTCAGCATGTACCACTACCTGGAGCACACCCGGGACCCCCTGGCCGAACTGGACGCGGCGGCGGCCGTCCTCGCCCCGGGCGGGTACCTGACGGTCGAGGTGCCCGATCCGGAGTCGCGGATGGCCCGGCTGCTCGGCCCGGCGTGGCTGCCCTGGTTCCAGCCGCAGCACCAGCACCTGGTGCCCGCGGCGAACCTGCGCGAGGCGCTGGCCGACCGGGGGTTCACCGTCCTCGCGGAGGAGCACGGGCCGGCCCACCAGGGCAACGACTTCTTCGGCGCGGTCGCCCTCACGGCGGCCCGGCTGGCTCCGGATCCCGGCCGGCCCTGGGCGCCCCGGCTCCCGGCCCCGGCCCGGGCGCGGGCCTTCGCGGCGGTGGTACGGGTGGCGGCGCTGCCCTGCTTCGCGGGCGCGGCGGTGCTCGACGCCCTGCGTACGGTCGCGGCGCGGCGTACGGACGGCGGGAACGCCTACCGGGTGCTGGCCCGCAAGGACGCCCCGTGACGGGCGCCGCGCCGGCGCCGGCCGGCGGCGGCCGGGACCTCGCGGGGCGGGCCACCGCCGACCCGCTGGTGCGTCTCGTCGCGCACGCGCTGGAGGCCGCGCACGGCCGGCCGCCCGCCGCCGTGTGGAGTGCCCCGTACGCCTTCCGCCTGGACTCCCCCGGGCTGGTCGCGGCGGCCGGCTGGCCCACGGCCGCGGCGGCGGCCCCGCGCGACGACGGCATCGTGCGGCTCAGCTCCCTGGGTCACCCGGCGGACAGCTGCGACCTGCCGCTCACCCCGTCGGGGCCGCCGCCGGCCGCGCCCGCGTGGGCCGTACGGCCGTACGCGCTGCTGCGGGCCCTCGCGCGGGCCGGGGTCGGCTCCGGCGGGACGGACCTGCACGTGCAGGGCTCGCTCACGGCGGCGGCCGGGCTGGCCACGGCGGAGCCGGCCGACTGTGCGACGGCCCTCGCCGTGGCCGACGCGCACGGCGGGCCGGGGCGGGAGCCGGACCGCGCGCGGCTGGCCCGGCTGCTGGCCGGGGCGCTGCCGGACGGGGACGACGCGCTGCGCCGGGCGGTGCTCTTCGCCCGGCCCGGGCAGGCCCTGCGGACGGCGCCCGCCCCGGCCCCCGGGCAGCCGCGGTACGTGCCCTTCGACCCGGCGGCGTCGGGAACGCGGCTGGTGCTCATGGCCGTACGCGGCGCCCCGGGGCCCGGTGCGGCGTCCGGGAACCCGGGCCTGGCGGCCGAGGTGGCCCGGGCCGTGGACCGGGCCCGCCGGGCGGGGGCCCTGAACGCCTGGCAGCCGGGGCGGCTGCCGGGGCCGGGCGTGCTGGTGCTGCTGCCCGCGGCCCGGCTGACGGCGGTGCGGGCCGCGGTCGCGGAGGACTTCCGCGGCCGGGGGCGGCCCGTGCCGCGGTTCCTGAACATCGCCGTGGCCGGTGCGGCCCGGCGCGAGGAATGACGTCGGCGGCCCACCGGGGCCGCCGTTCACCAAGGAGGAACCAGCCATGCCCACATCACCACCGAGGCCCCGCGGCAGAGGCGGGAGGCGGCGCTCCGCGCTCGCGGCCGCGCTCGGCACGCTCGGCCTGCTCGGCGCCTTCACCGTCGCCAACTCCCAGGCCGCCGACAGTGGTTCGGCGGCGCCTTCGGCAGTGGCGGCGACGGCCGCGGCCCTGCCCTCGTACGACCACGTGGTGGTGGTCGTGTACGAGAACAAGCAGTACGGCGAGATCATCGGCAGCGCGAACGCCCCGTACGTGAACCAGCTGGCGCGGGGCGGGGCCAGCCTGACCGGCATGAAGGCGCTGACCCATCCCAGCCAGCCGAACTACTTCAACCTCTTCTCGGGCGCCACGCAGGGCATCACGGGCGACGGCTGCTACACCCCGCAGTCGATGACGGCCCCGAACCTCGGGCAGGAACTCATCGCGGCCGGCCGCACCTTCGCGACGTACAACGAGGACCTGCCCGCCGAGGGGTCCACGGCCTGCACCAACGGCCAGTACGCGCAGAAGCACAATCCGTGGTTCGCCTTCAAGAACGTGCCGCTGAACACCGGCAAGACCTGGGCGCAGTTCCCGAAGAACGACTTCGCGGCGCTGCCCAGCCTGTCCTTCGTGGTGCCCAACCAGTGCAACGACATGCACTCCTGCTCGGTGGCTACGGGCGACACCTGGACGAAGAACAACATCGACGCGTACGCGCAGTGGGCGAAGGCCAACAACAGCCTCCTGGTGCTGACCTGGGACGAGGACAACTACCTGGGCTCGAACCAGATCGCCACGGTCTTCTACGGGGCGAACGTGAAGACGGGCACGTACGCGACGGCCTTCAACCACCACCACCTGCTGCGGACCTTCGAGGACCTGTTCGGCACGGCCACGCACGCGGGCAACGCGGCGAACGTCCAGCCGATCACCGAGGTCTTCGCCACCTCCACCACGCCGACCCCGACACCGACACCGACACCCACGCCGACCCCGACCCCGACGCCGACACCCACCCCGACCCCCACTCCCACTCCCACTCCGGGTGGGCTGAAGCTGGCCGACCCCGGACCGCAGACCTGCAAGTTCAACCAGTCCTGCACCGTCCAGCTCACCGCCACCGGCGGAACGGCCCCGGTCCGCTACGGAGCCACCGGCCTGCCCTTCGGCCTGACCGTGGACGCCGGCTCCGGCCGGATCAGCGGCAAGCCGTGGAGCGTCGGCACGGTCCAGATCACCGCGACCGCGACCGACGCCACGGGCACCACCGTCACGGCCGCCTTCCCGCTCACCGTCAACTGGTTCTGACCCGGGCCGCCCTTCCGTGTCCCCCGGCCCGCGCCGCCGTGCCCGGCGTAGGGTCGGGGGCATGCCGGAAACAGAGCGGGACCTCGAAGGCAGGGTCGCCCTGGTGGCGGGTGGCACGCGGGGTGCGGGCCGGGGCATCGCGGTCCAGTTGGGCGCCCGGGGCGCGACGGTCTACGTGTCGGGGCGCAGCACGGCCGGGCGGCCCTCGGAGTACGCCCGGCCGGAGACGGTCGAGGAGACGGCCGAGCTGGTCACCGCGGCCGGCGGCCGGGGCATCGCGGTGGTCGCCGACCATCTGGTGCCCGAGCAGGTGGAGGCACTGGTCGGGCGGATCGACGCCGAGCAGGGCCGGCTCGACGTCCTGGTGAACGACATCTGGGGCGGGGAGCGGCTCTTCGAGTGGGAGAGCACGGTCTGGGAGCACGACCTGGACAAGGGGTTGCGGCTGCTGCGGCTCGCGGTGGACACCCATGCCGTCACGAGCCATTTCGCGGTGCCGCTGCTGCTGCGCACGCCGGGTGGTCTCGTGGTGGAGATGACGGACGGGACGGCCGAGTACAACGCGAGCCGCTACCGGGTCTCCTTCTTCTACGACATCGCGAAGTCGGCGGTGCTGCGCATGGCGTTCGCGCTCGGGCACGAGCTGGGGCCGCGCGGGGCGACGGCGGTGGCGCTGACGCCGGGCTGGCTGCGCTCGGAGATGATGCTCGACGCCTTCGGGGTGACGGAGGCGAACTGGCGGGACGCCCTGGAGAAGGTCCCGCACTTCGCGATCTCCGAGACCCCGTCCTACGTCGGGCGCGCGGTCGCGGCGCTCGCCGCCGACCCGGAGGTGTCCCGCTGGAACGGGCAGTCGCTGTCCAGCGGGCAGCTGGCCCGGGTCTACGGCTTCACGGACCTCGACGGCAGCCGCCCGGACGCCTGGCGGTACATGGTCGAGGTCCAGGACCCCGGCCACCCGGCGGACACCACCGGCTACCGCTGACCGTCCGCCCGCTCCGGGCGGCGGAAGAGGGCCGTCCAGAGGAAGGGCTCGCCGAAGTGGGGGGAGTCGGCGGGTTCGTCGCGCATGCGGCGCAGTTCGACCTCCTCCAGCCCGGAGAAGATCCAGCGCAGGGACTCGGGTGTGTAGGCGAGCCCGCCGCCGAGGCCGCCCTGCCGGTAGAGATCGGCGTCGGACAGTTCGGAGCCCATGGCGCCCGCGGCGAAGCAGGTGAGGGCGAGGTGGCCGCCGGGGGCGAGGACGCGCTCCAGCAGGGCGAGATAGCTGACGCGGCGGTGGGGCGGCAGGTGGTGGAAGCAGCCGGAGTCGTAGATCAGGTCGTAGGGGCCGTCGAGTTTCCGGGGGCCTAGAGCTGTCGGGGTTCGAGGAGCCGGGCCAGGCCGTCCAGGACGCAGCGCAGGCCGAAGGACCAGACGGCTTGCGGGTCGTAGGCGCCGACCGTGCTGCCGACCCGGCCGGCGAGCGGGTAGCGCTCGGGGTCCATGGCTCGTTCCAGCAGGGGCGCGCTGACCGCCCACCACTCGTCGTCGCTGAGCCGGCTGTTGTGCGCGGCGGCGTCGGCGGCGGCCAGGGCGTTGGCGTGGACGAAGCCGAGGAGGTGCGTCAGGGCGGCGTCCATCTCGGCGTCCGTGAGGCCGATGCCCTCGAAGGCCGCCAGTTCGTGCTCGTACTTCGCGATGACCCCGGGGCCGAGCGGGGGGCGGGTGACGGCGAGGTCCGCGATCCAGGGATGGCGTACGAGCAGGTCCCGGTTGTCGTCGGCGATCCGGGTGACGCCCGCCTGCCAGGGCTCCCCCGCGACCGGCTCCCGGCGGGCCATGCGCCCGTAGGCCTGGTCGAGCATCAGGTCGAGCAGCTCGGCCTTGCCGGGGACGTACGTGTACACGGTCATGGGGGTGACGCCGAGCCGTTGAGCGAGGGCCCGCATGGTCAGCGCGGCCAGTCCCTCGGCGTCGGCCAGTGCGGTCGCGGCGTCGACCACGGCGTCCACGCTCAGCCCCTGCTTCGGGCCGCGCCGCCGGGACGGCGGCTCCTGTCCGGGCTCGCGCCACAGCAGCTCCAGGGTGCGGACGGGGTCGCCCGCACCGCTCCGGTCCTTCGCCATGTCCGTTCCTCCCGCTCACGAAAACAACTAGCTACACCGTATAGAGTACAATGTATAAAGTAAGCCCGAGACACCCCCATCGCGAGGAGTTCCGTGCAGATCACCGCCGCCGCCATATCCCTGACCGTCGACGACGTACCCGCCTCCGCCGCCTTCCTGTCCAGGCACTTCGGCTACACCGAGAGCATGGCCGCCGACGGCTTCGTCTCGCTCGCCCACCCCGACGGCCCCCAGGTGGTCTTCCTGCGGCGCGGCCTGGAGGTCCTGCCCGAGGGGTTCCGCGACGAGCACGCCGCCGGGCTGATCCTCGTCTTCACCGTGGCCGACCTCCCCGGCGAGTACGAGCGGCTGCGCGCCGAGGGCGCCCCCATCGCCATGGAGCTCCGCGAGGAGCCCTGGGGCGAGCGCCTGTTCCAGGTCGCCGACCCCAACGGTGTCCTCGTCCAGCTCGTCGACTGGGTCGCCGCCACCGGCGACGAGAACTAGGGAGATCCCCGGCATGCAGCACGACCCGACGACCTCCGGCAGTCCCGCCGACCGCCATCAGGTCATCCAGGTCCGGGGCGCACGGGAGAACAACCTCGCGGACGTCTCCCTCGACATCCCCAAGCGCCGCCTCACCGTCTTCACCGGGGTCTCCGGCTCCGGCAAGTCCTCGCTCGTGTTCGGCACCATCGCCGCCGAATCGCAGCGCATGATCAACGAGACGTACACGGCCTTCGTCCAGTCGTTCATGCCGAGCCTGGGCCGCCCCGACGTGGACGCGCTGCACAACCTCAGCGCCGCCATCGTCGTCGACCAGGAACGCATGGGCGCCGGCTCACGCTCCACCGTGGGCACCGCCACCGACGCCTCGACCATGCTGCGCATCGTCTTCGCCCGGCTCGGCGCCCCGCACATCGGCACCCACTCCGCCTTCAGCTTCAACACGCCCGAAGGCATGTGCCCGCGCTGCGAGGGCATAGGCCAGGTGTCGGACGTCGCCGTGGACCAGCTCGTCGACCGCGAACTCTCCCTCGACGAGGGCGCCATCACCGTCCCGGGTTTCCCCGTGGACTCCTGGCCCTGGCAGATCATGGCCAACTCCGGCTTCTACGCCCGCGACAAGAAGCTGAAGGACTTCACCGAGCGGGAGTGGGCCGACTTCCTGCACAAGGAACCGGTCAAGGTGAAGGTCGGCTCCAACAACTTCACCTACGAGGGCCTGATCACCCGCATCACCCGTACCCTGCTCGCCAAGGACCGCGAGTCCCTCCAGCCCCACATGAGGGCCTTCGTGGACCGGGCCGTGGTCTTCACCGACTGCCCGGACTGCGACGGCACCCGGCTCTCCGCCGCCGCCCTGTCCTCGCGGATCGACGGGCTGAACATCGCCGACTGCTCCGCGATGCAGCTCAGCGACCTGGCCTCCTTCCTGGACCGGATCGACGACCCGGGCGTCGCACCGCTCCTGGCGAACCTGCGCGACCTGCTGCGCTCCCTCGTCGAGATCGGGCTCGGCTACCTGAGCCTGGACCGCCCCTCCGGCACCCTGTCGGGCGGCGAGGCCCAGCGGGTCAAGATGGTCCGCCACCTCGGCTCCTCCCTCACGGACATCACGTACGTCTTCGACGAGCCGACCACCGGCCTGCACCCGCACGACATCCGGCGGATGAACGACCTCCTGCTGCGGCTGCGCGACAAGGGCAACACGGTGCTGGTCGTGGAGCACAAGCCGGAGGTCATCGCCATCGCCGACCACGTCGTGGACCTCGGACCCGGCGCGGGCACCGCCGGCGGCCGGCTCTGCTACGCCGGGGACGTGGCCGGGCTGCGCACCTCGGGCACCCTCACCGGCCGCCACCTTGGCCACCGGGCACGGCTGCGGGAGACCGTGCGCACCCCGCGCGGGCACCTGTCGGTCAAGGACGCGGACCTGCACAACCTGAAGGAGGTCAACGTCGATGTTCCTCTGGGCGTCCTGGCGGTGGTCACCGGTGTGGCGGGTTCCGGGAAGAGCTCGCTGATCCACGGCTACCTGGCCGGACGCGACGGGGTGGTGGTCGCCGACCAGTCGCCGATCCGCGGCTCCCGCCGGTCCAACCCGGCGACGTACACCGGGCTGCTGAACCCGGTACGGACGGCCTTCGCCAAGGCCAACGGGGTCAAGGCGGCCCTGTTCAGCGCCAATTCGGAGGGCGCCTGCCCCAAGTGCAACGGCCTCGGGCTGGTGTACACGGATCTGGCGATGATGGCGGGGGTGGCCTCGGTCTGCGAACAGTGCGAGGGCCGGCGTTTCACGCCGGAGGTGCTCACGTACCGGCTGCGCGGCAAGAACATCAGCGAGGTCCTCGACATGCCGGTGGCCGAGGCGTACGAGTTCTTCACCACCGGCCAGGCCAGGGCGGTCCTGGGCCGGCTGGCGGACGTGGGGCTGGGCTACGTACGGCTGGGGCAGCCGCTGAACACTCTCTCCGGCGGTGAGCGGCAGCGGCTCAAACTGGCCATCAGCATGGCGGAGAAGTCCTCGACGTACATCCTGGACGAGCCGACGACCGGGCTGCACCTGGCCGACGTGGACAAACTGCTCGCCCTGCTGGACAGGCTGGTCGACGACGGGAACTCGGTGATCGTCATCGAACACCACCAGGCGGTCATGGCCCACGCCGACTGGCTGATCGACATCGGCCCCGGCGGCGGTCACGACGGCGGGCAGGTGGTCTTCGAGGGCACACCGGCCCGACTGGTCGCCGAGGCGGACACCCTGACGGCGCGGCATCTGCGGGAGTACGTGGGCTCGTAACGCGTGTCGGGTGTACGCAGGACGCGTACGCTGTCCGCAGGCGGTTAGGGTGGGGGCATGGCCTCCGAAGCGCAGCAGACCCCCGCCACGCCCGTCCCCGTGCCCGTCCCCTCCGTCTGGACCCGGCCGCGCCGGCGGAAGGAACAGCCCGCGCTGAGCCGGGAGCAGATCGTAGCGGCGGCGGTGCGCCTCCTCGACGCCGAGGGCCTCGAGGCGCTGAGCATGCGCAAGCTCGGCGCCGGGATGGGCACCGCCGCCACCTCGCTCTACCGGCACGTCGCCAACAAGGACGAACTGATCGAGCTGGTCGTGGACGAGGTCTTCGGCGAACTCGAACTCCCCGAGGCCATCGGCCCGCAGGGCTGGCGGGCGGCCCTGTCGCACTGCGGGCACAGCCTGCGCGACATGGTGCTGCGCCACCCGTGGATGGCTTCGGTCCTCGGCCAGGTCGGCCTGGCCCACCTCGGCCCGAACCTGATGAGCATGTCGGAGCGCATGCTGGGACTGGCCCAGACGGCCGGCTTCCCGCCGGGTGAGGCCGACCTGGCCATCAAGGCGGTCGTCTCCTACGTCATCGGCGCCACGACCAGCGAGGCCTCCTACCTCTCCCTCCTCGCCCGCAGCGGCAAGAGCGAGCCCGAATGGCTGGAGTCCCTGCGCCCCGCCGCCCAGGAAGCCCTGGAGGACCACCCCCTGACGAAGGAACGCGCCGCCTCCCGCCAGGGCCTGGACCCGGCACGGCTGCGCGAGGAAACCTTCGACTACGGCCTCCAGCGAGTCCTGGACGGCCTGGCGACCCGGATCACAGCCTGAGCTCGCGCCCCTCCCCGAGCGGTGCGAAGTAGCGTTCCACGTCGGCGTCACGGACCTCTGGGAGGGTGGGCGGGGTCCAGGCGGGGTTGCGGTCCTTGTCGATGACCTGGGCACGGATGCCCTCGACGAGATCAGGATGGGCCAAGGCGTTGCAGGAAACCCGGTACTCCTGCTCCAGAACCCTCTCCAGCGGCCCGAGTTCCCGGGCCCGGCGCAGAGCGGCGAGAGTGACCTTGAGCGCGGTCGGCGACTTGCCGAGGAGTACCTCGGCGGTCTCCTTCGCGGCGGGGATCCCGGTGCCCTGAAGCCGGTCGACGATCTCCTCCACGGTCCCTGCCCGATAGCAGGGGTCGATCCAGGCCCGGGCCTCCGCCAGCTCACCAGCGGGCGGGTCCTGCACGTAGCGGGCCAGGACCTCGGCCACGGGCTCACGGGTGAGGTCGTCGGTGAAGGCGTCGAGGCGGTCGGAGGGCACGTAATGGTCGGCGAGCCCGCACAGCAGGGCGTCACCCGCACCGACCGCCGTACCGGTCAGCGCCAGGTGGGTCCCCAGCTCCCCCGGCGCCCGAGCCAGCAGATACGTCCCACCGACATCGGGAACGAACCCGATCCCGGTCTCCGGCATCGCGACCCGGGACCGCTCGGTGACGACCCGCACGCTCCCGTGCGCGGAGACCCCGACCCCGCCGCCCATCACGATCCCGTCCATCAACGCCACATACGGCTTCGAATACCGGGCGATCCGGGCGTTCAACAGGTACTCGTCCCGCCAGAACGCCGCTGAAGCACCCCCGCCGGCCTTCGCGTCGTCATGGATGGCCCGGATGTCACCCCCCGCGCACAACCCCCGCTCACCCGCACCCCGCACCACCACCACCTCGACGGACGGATCGGCCACCCACACCTCCAGGGCCTGCGCCATCCGCAGCACCATCGCATGCGTCAACGCGTTCAACGCCCTCGGCCGGTTCAGGGTCAACAACCCCGCCCGCCCCACCCGCCGGACCACCACAGCCTCGTTTTCGATCTCCACGGGGCCAGTATGGCGGCGCGCGACCAACAGGGCTCGAACCGACCACCCCTCCGGTGACAGGCCCGAGCCCTGGGTGCCGCCGAGCCGTCAGTCGACCCGGCCGAGCAACACGGACCAGTGGCTGGTTCCGACGTTGTTGATCTCGGTAATGGTCCAGGTGCCGCTGGCCAGAACGAACGTGGCACCCAGCGGCAGCCTCTTCACCTCGCTCGCACTGCCCGGAAAGGAGATTTACAGCTTCGCCTGGGCAGGCTCACCGTCCTTCGCCGGAATAGCCGCCACGCCACCGACGGTGCCGAAGGTCAGCCGAAACAGCTGACCTCTCCGTACGGTGAACTCGTGACTGACGTCAGGCATTTCACTCCCTAGCGGAACGCGACGTACGCTCCCGTCTGCGGTGTCCCGCCACCAGTTGACCTGCTCATCGCTGGGCTTCGGGTAGCCGGCGACCCGTCTTCAGCGGCGCATCCCCGTCCGGCCGACGCGGAATCATTCAGCTTCGATGATGTCGCCGACGGCGCAAGTAAATCCCTTCACCAGGGCATGCGGGCGACGACCGATTCGACCCGCACCACTCACACTGCCATCGCGCGGGAAGATGACCGCTTCGACAGGTTCCATTCCCTCTCGAACAATCCTTACGCGATCTCCGCCTCTAAAATCCCCACTGAGGGGATCAACATAAACCGCAACCCCCTCCTTCCCTAAGATAAAAACATCCGTAACTTCGGCCCGGTTCACCGGTCGCCCCTCCCACAGCCATACCCCCGCCCCCTCAAGCACGGGCCTCCACAGGGCATCTGCCCGACATGGGACAGATGAAACAGCCGCGCACGCCCGCACGCCCACGAATCAGGATTTTTCGGCAAGCAGTGAACGGACCCTCTCGTTTCCCGTGAGGGCAAGGTATTCCGCCAGACTGCGCCCCGCCGGACCTGTCGCCCGGTAGACCCCGGTGACGGCATGGATCATGGTCCGGTCAGCGGGTGCTGCGTGGAGGATCTGCATGATCAGGTCCACACCCAGCTCCTCGTCTACGCTGACGATCGAGTTCGCCAGGTCCACGAGTTGGGTCGGTAGGTCGAATCGACAGCGGACGCCGGATTCGATGGACTCCAGTCCGCGCGCGATGACTTCACGAATATCGGGGAGGCAAGCACGCACTACCGGCTCTTCCAGATAGTCCCCCAGCTTCTCTTCGAAATATTCGCGGTCCGCGACCCCAATAAGGGACCGGAAGGTTTCCAGACGGAGAGCCGATGAATTCTTCTCCTCCGCAAGTTCTCGACTGTCCGCCGTAGCCTCGGAGAATTTTCCGTAGCTGCTGTCGACCGAAAACTTGCGGTCCATGACGAGGTCGTACCAAGGAGCGGCCCGTGGATCGCGGGTTGCCTCACGGATCGCCTGATACCCCACGGGCTCACCCCACGCCACGAGAGCCAGGCATGCGAGATACCTTTCGCGGTCAGGCGCCGAGATGTCACCGAGCAGCGCGACAAGCCCGGGAACACGATCACGGTGCTCAAAGTGGTCATAGCCCCCGTAGATGACGTCGTCGACGTCATCGGTACGGTTTCCCTCGAAGTCGGTCCCGAGGAGAGCCTCGAACTGGGTCATGCCACTACCCTTCTCGTTCAATTCTGGTGATGTCCTCCGGCGGTTTCGTCGGCGCTGGCCTGAATTGCCTGCTGAACCTCGTCCGGGGTTCCGGGGGGCGGGGGTTGTTCTGTGGGGCGGTCAGTCACTCGTGGCTCCCGGGAGGGTGTGGGTGCGGTAGAGGCGGACCCAGGGGAGGGTGTTGCGTTGCCAGGCGGCGCGGGCCGCGTGGACGAAGACGCAGGCCCGGTAGTCCGGCTCGGCGGTGGCGGCCCGGGACGGGTCCGGGGGCAGGGGGACCTGGTCGGCGAGGGTGGCGACCCAGGTGGCGGTGTCCCGCCACCAGTCGGCCTGTTCCGGCCGCGCCTTCGGGTAGTCGGCGACCCGCTTCTTCAGTTCCGTGCCGTGCTCGGGCCATACCGCCGTGGCGGCCCGGGTGCGGAACTCGCATCGGTGGCGGCAGCCTTCGCAGTCGGGGAAGGGGGCCAGCGCGGCGTCGACCGCCTCCGTCGTGGCGGCGAAGTCCCGGAAGCGGGTGGCGAGTTCCGCGTCCGTGGCCAGCGGCGCCCGGCTGATGCCCGCCTCGGCCGCCGCCCGCGCCCGGACGTCGGGGACCCTCAGCAGCGCCGGCCGGTCGATCCGGTCGTGGTGGGCGAACGCCTGGAAGGGCTCCAACGACGCGGCGTAGCGCTCCTGGTCGGGTGAGAAACGCATCGTGCCGCCGATGAGTACGCGGTCCTCCGCGGACGGCAGCCGGTGCATGACCTTGAGGTTGGTGTTCTTGTACGCGTCCTCGACCAGCTTGCCGGGAACCTGCTCGACGATGACGATGCCCTCGCCGTACTTGCGGTTCTCCGCGAGGGTGTTGGCGAAGGCCTGGGCGGCCCGCGCCTGGGCGTTGCCCTCCTTCGCGTCGCCGCCCTGGGCGATGGGCTGCCCGAGCAGGCGGTGCGCCTCCTCGATGACCGTGACGTGGGCGAGGGAGCCGCCCGCGCGGTTCGCCTTGTAGTGCTCCGTCATCATCTGGAGGAGCAGGGCGGTGATGAGCGACTGCTCCTTCTCGTTGTCGCCCACGCCGGCGAGTTCGACGACCACCGGCCGGCGCAGCAGTTCCTCGACCGGGTAGGAACGTGCGACGTCCAGGGTGGTGCCGCAGGCTCCCTCCGCCAGGGACTCGGCGCGCAGTCGGGAGGCGGCGACGATGTTGTCCCGTACCTCTCCCGAGTAGTCGAGCTGCTCGCACTGCTTGCGCATCTCGGCGATGAACTCGCGCAGGGTGGGCCAGTTCCCGGTGTGGGCGGGGCCGGCGAGGTCGGTGGGGACGATGCCCTTGCGGGCGTACGTCGCGCGCAGTGCCCGGTTGTAGATGCTGGGCAGGGGGTCCCAGAGGCCGAAGGCGGCGTCGAAGCAGGCCATGAGTCCCGCGACATGGGTACTGACGCGTACCCCGGACGGCACTTCGAAGGGGTTGAGGCGCAGCGGTGCGGTGCTCTCGTCGCCGACGGTGAGGACGAGGAGGTCCTCGAACCCGGGCCGGGTGGCGAGCCAGCGGTAGTCGTCGAGGGTGGAGTTGACGGGTTCGATGACGAGGAAGGGCGTGCGGTGGTCGCGCCACAGCTGTTCGCAGAAGGCGAGGGTGGTGTTGGTCTTGCCGGATCCGGTCGTGCCCACGATGAGGGCGTGCCGGGTGAGGTCGTCGAGGCCGACGCCGAGGGGGCCGGCCGGGGTGTCGTGGACGAGCTGGCGTCCGAGGGTGACGGCGGGGCCGTCGGTGCGGTACTCGGTCTCGCCCGCCATGCCGGGGCGGCGCACGGGGAAGCCCGTCATGTGTCCGCTGACGGCCAGCGGCAGCCGGAAGGCCGCTCCGGCCTCGCGCGCGTCGACGAGTTCCGCGAGCAGCCGCAGCTGCGGGGAGAGGGGTTCGGGCAGTCGCCAGCAGTGGTCGCCGCCCCAGCGCGCGTGCTCCAGGGTGGTCAGTCCCTGCCAGGCCGCGGGCAGTTCACCGGGGACGGGCCAGGCCACGGTGTGGGCGGGGCCGGTGATGGTCTCGGTGAGGACGCCGCTCTCCCGGGCCCGCTCCTGCGGGGACACCGTGGCGCCGACCAGCTCGGCCAGGGAGTCCGGCAGGGGTGCGGGCGAGGCGAGCGCGACGCGGATGCGGAACACGCGGTCGGTGTAGCGGCGGGCGGCGTCCGTATAGACCCGGTGGGCGTCCACCGCGAAGGCGTCGGCGGCCAGTTGGGTGCCCGGGGACCAGAGCCCGTCGGGGAGTTGCCCCGGGGTGCCGAGGCGTCCGTACTGGGTGGCGATGCGGTGCAGGAGCGGGCCGAAGTCGGGTGGTACGACGTACGGTTCCAGGCCGACGGTGAGCATCACGGGGTGCGGATGCGCGGCCAGGGCCTGCCAGAGGGTGTCCCAGGGCGGGGCGGCCGCGGTGAGCGGCTGCGGCGCGAGGTAGTAGTGGACGCCGGCGTCGGGCCGGTTGGGCAGTCCGCTGTGGTAGCGCTTGCGGATCTCCGCCACCCCGGCCGCCGCGGCGGGCGCGAAGGGGGTCAGCAGCCGTGCCGTCTCGTCGGCGTCCTCGACCGGCGTGGCGTGGACGTGGCGGGGCAGCGCGGCCATCCGGTCGCGGAGCACGCGGGCGGCGGCCATCGCGGCCTCCGCCGTGGGGGCCGCGACCCTGCCGAGCAGGGCGCAGGAGATCCGGCGTCCGACGGGGTCGCTGAGGTAACGCAGTTCGATGCGGGCGTCGTGGCCGGTGTCCCACTGGCCGGCGAGCCAGGCGGCCTCGGCGGCGACCGCCTTGGTCCTGCGCTCCGCTTCGGGCAGGTCCGCGTACTCCTGGGTCTCGGTGAGGTCGGCGGCGGCGTCGATGCGTACGGCCGTCCATGCCCAGACGGTCGTTCCGTCGGTGACCGTGAGGACGCCGGCCGGCCCGGCTGCGCTCAGTTCCCGTCCCCGGTCGGCTGCTGGTGCCCGGTGTACGGCGGTGCGGGCGGGGAGGGCGGGGCCTGCGGGGCGGAGTACGGGGCCTGCGGGCTGTAGGGCTGCGGGGCCGCGGCCGGCATGCTCCCGGTCCGCGGGTCCGAGGGCGCGTAGGGCTGCGCCGGCGCGGCGGGTGCCGGCGGCATCGGCGGGGCGGCGGGACCGGGACCGGGCGCGGGCGCGGCTCCGAAGCCCTGGCCGGGGACGGGGGCGGGCCGGGGTCCGGGGGCGGGGGCGGACGCGGCCGACTGGATGGGGGGCTCCTGCCCGAAGGCGGTGGCCATGGGGACCTCGATGCCCTGGACCGCCGCCTCCACGCCCTCGCGGGCGGCGGAGTGAACGGCCTCGCGCATGGCGCGCGCGGTCTCGGTGCGGAGCATCTGGTTGATGTTGCCCGTACGGTTCAGCATGCCGCCGACCAGGTCCTTGAGGAACTGGCCGATGATCACCGCGCCGGAGCGGCTGCGCCACATCGTCCAGCCCACGTACAGGCTGGTGCCGTACCCGAAGACGGTGACGTAGGCGACGTACCGGCCGGTCCTGATCACGAGCCGGTTGTTGACGACTTCCGGCGTGATGTCACTGCGGATCCGGACCGGCACCGCCGACACGGGGATCTGCCGGCGGGCGAGCGCGCTGTAGATCGCCGCGTACGCGGAGGACGAGGCGGCGTACTTGTCCTCCAGCAGGGTCTTCCACTCCGAGACCGGCTCGTTGGTGCGCGAGGCGAGGAGGACGACCCAGAAGGCGATGATGGACAGGATCCAGGCGAAGCCGAGGCCGTTGTCCGATTCGAAGCTGCTGGAGTCCGAGAAGAGCGCGGGCAGCAGGCCGAAGATCAGGAAGACCAGGAAGGACACCGCGGTCGCCTGGAACCAGAGTTGTACGACGGCACGGAGTCCGACCGACTCGTCGAAGTTCATCTCGACGTTCTCGTACTTGAGCGTCTGGTTGCGGTACGAGGCGTTCGGGCCCACCGCTCCTGATGCCGCCCAGCCGGCGCCGCCGCCCGTGTTCATCGCGTCCATGCTCCCCATCCCCACCTCAGCAAACCAGTTGATCACACTAGCTCAGGGTTGAGGGGGGCGGCGGCCGAACCGGGGTCCGTGACCGGTCGAGGGCGGTGGGTGCCCGGGGTATGGCCGAAGGCGCGGCGGAAGACGTCGATGAAGGCGCTCGCCGAGGACCAGCCGCACTGGTGGGCCACCGCCGTCACCGGGGTGTCCACGGCCAGCAGGCGCAGCGCCTGGTGCAGGCGGAGCTGGGTCCGCCACTGCGGGAAGGTCATGCCGAGTTCGGCGCGGAACAGCCGGCTCAGGGTCCGTTCCCCGGCGCCCGCTCCGGCCTGGGCGGCGAGCGCGGCCAGGCCGCGCGGATCCGCCGGGTCGGCGTGCAGCAGTGCGCAGACGGCCGCCAGCCGGGGGTCCGTCGGCGTCGGCAGGTGCACGGGCTGGAGCGGGGAGGCGCGCAGTTGGTCGAGGAGGACCCCCAGCATCCGGCGGCGTGCGGGGCTGTCGGGGCCGGGGTCGCGGGTGTAGGCGAGGATCAGCTCGCGCAGCAGCGGTCCGACGGCGATGACGGCCGGGCCGTCGAGGGAGAGCGGGTTGCAGCGGGTCGGCAGGCCCACGCAGTGCAGGTCGGTGCGCCCGTACGCGCGGTGTTCGTGCACCGTTCCGGCCGGGATCCACAGGGCGCGGGTCGGGGGCGCGACCCAGGTGCCGGAGTCGGTGGTGATGGAGAGGACGCCGGAGCCCGCGTAGGCGATCTGGTGGTCGTCGTGGTGGTGGGCGTCGATGCCGATGTGCGTGTCGAGGTGGTTGACGTTGGTCGGGGCGCGCTGGGCGTACCGGACGTCGCGCTGGCGGTTTTTCTGCATCACCCGGCAATTTATCGGAAGCGCGACGGTCGTGGCGAGGGCGATTCTCGAGCGGTGAAGTCAGTCGATGCTACGAACGCACCCCCTCCCCCCGTCCCGGACCGCCCCGCGGGTCCGGGCCGTCCGGGCCGTCTACGGCGGCGTACGGCGGCCTTTTCGGCCGGTCACGCCTGTGTGGACGTCTACCAGGGCGCCGTCGCCGCGCTCGTCCCCTACCTCGTCTCCGAGCGGGCGTACGGGTACGCCGCGGCGTCGGGCGTGGTCCTCGCGGCCTCGCTGCTGTCCTCCGTGGTGCAGCCGCTGTTCGGGGCCCTCACCGACCGGTGGTCCGTGCCGTGGCTGATACCGGCGGGCACGGCCGCCGCCGGGCTGGGGATCGCGGCCGTCGGGGCCGACGCCGGGTATCCGGCCACGCTGGCCGCCGTCGCGCTGTCGGGGCTCGGGGTGGCCGCCTACCACCCGGCGGCCGCCCGGCTGGTCCGCACCAGCCTCGGTGACGGGCACACCGCGATGAGCTGGTTCGCCCTGGGCGGCAACATCGGTTTCGCGTGCGCGCCGCTGCTGGTCGTCGGGGCGCTGTCGGTGTCCGGGGCGACGGGGTGGTGGCTGCTGGCGTTGCCGGCGCTGCTGGGCGTGTTCCTCAACCGGCCGCCGTCCGCCCGGCGTCGGGCCGGCGCGGACGCGTCGGGCGGCGGGGCGGGGCGCGGGGTCCCGGCGGCGGAGGACCGGCGGGCGTTCCTGCGGCTGTCGCTGGTGGTCGTGGTCCGGTCGGTGGTGTTCATCGGCCTCAGCACCTTCATCGCCCTCTACGTGCGCGAGCGCGGCGGGGGCGGGACGGCCGGGGCGGTGGCGCTGTCCGCGCTGTTCGCGGGGAGCGCGGGTGGCACCCTGCTGGGCGGCAGGCTCGCCGCGCGCTGGGGCCGGGTGACCACCGTGCGCCGGGCCTACGCGGCGTCCGGGCCCGCCGTCGCGGGGATCCTGTTCCTCCCGCTGCCGCTGGCGTACGGGTGCGCGGCGCTGGCCGCGGCCGCGCTGTACGTGCCGTTCTCGCTCCAGGTCACCCTGGGGCAGGACTACCTGCCGACGCGGATGGGCACGGCCAGCGGGGTGACCCTGGGGCTGACGGTGAGCGTCGGCGGTCTCGCGAGCCCGCTGATCGGCGCGGCTGCCGACGCCTTCTCGGTGCGTACCGCACTGCTGCCGCTGGCCGTACTGCCGCTGCTGGCCTGGGCGTTGGCCCGCCGACTCCCGGAGCCGGCCCCGGCGGGCTGAGGGCACAGACCCTAGTCGCGCGGCCGGGCGCGGTGTTCGTGCCAGGCGGTCAGGGCTTCGGTGCGGGTGCCGTCCGGGTGGCGGGTGTGCCAGGTGCGCAGGAACCGGTTGAATTCGAACTGGGCGCCGATGTCCTGGGGTTGGGCGGCGTCCTGGCGGGTGGCGTGCCAGTGGGCGACGGCTTCGGCGAGGGTGCGGCCCGCGCCCTGGGCGACGTAGGCGCGCATGAAGGCGTCGAAGTGGAATCCGGGGCCGGTCTCCCGGACGAAGAACTCCCGCAGGACCTGGCTGCACCGCTGCCCTTCGGGGATGACGGTGCGGCCGTCGACGGGCGCGGTGAGCTGCCGTCCGGCGCGCCGACGGGCCGGGGGTTCCCTGTGCGGGGCGGGCCGGCCGTCGAGGGTGGCGGCGAGCCGGGCCGTGAGGGCGGCCTTGCCGCCGGCGGCGGGGACTCCCAACGCGCCGGCCAGGGCGGTCAGTTCGGTGAGGGTCCAGTACCAGCGCAGCAACTCGGCCCCGGTGAGCGCCGGGGTCGGCTCGGGCCGGGTCTCCACCGCACCCCCGTCATTCGTACTCATGTTCGTATTCTATGCGGTGGCCGACACTTCCGGGCCGCTTTGCAAGTCCGGCTGACCTTCTCTACGGTTCGCCCCATGGACCCGGCCACCCCCACCCGCCACACCGCGGAGCGCTGGATGGCCGAGCTGACGGCGGAGCGGCTCACGCCCGAGGAGCAGCGGCTGCCGGCCGACTCCGTCCCGCTGCCGCGACGGCTCTCCGAGGGCTGAGCCGCCCCGCGCCCCGCGCACTCCCCCCGGCCGCGAACAGAGGAGTCCCGTCATGACCACCCCCGTCTCCCCCGCCGCACTGTCGCTGGACGCCGCCACGGCGCTGGTGCTGATCGACCTCCAGCAGGGCATCCTGGCCCTGCCCACCGCCCGCCCCAGTGCCGGGATCCTGAAGAACGGCATCGCGCTCGCGGAGGCCTTCCGCGCCCACAGGCTGCCGGTGGTCCTGGTCAACGTCGCCTGGTCGCCCGACGGCGGGGACCTGCCCACCACCGACGTGGACAGGCCCGGCCCGGCCACCGCCCCGCCCGCCGCGTTCTCCGTCATCCCCGCCGAGCTGGCGGCCCTGGGAGACGTGACGGTCACCAAGCGGCACTGGGGGGCCTTCACCGGCACGGAGCTCGACCTCCAGCTGCGCCGGCGCGGGATCCACCGCATCGTGCTGGCGGGCATCTCGACGAGCATCGGCGTGGAGTCCACCGCGCGTACCGCCTGGGAGCACAGCTACGGGCTGGTCTTCGCGGAGGACGCCACCACCGACCTGGACGCCGACTCGCACGCCCACAGCTTCGGCAAGATCTTCCCGCGCATCGGCCGGGTCAGCTCCACCGCCGAGGTCATCGCGGCACTCGACGCCCTCTCCTGAGGCCCCGCACGCACGGGCAGGGCGCCCGGACCGTTCCGTGGGGAACGGATCCGGGCGCCCTGCCCGCGGCGGGGAGAAGCCTCAGGCGGCCTTGGCCTCCTGCGCCTCGCGGGCGACCGGCCGGGCCTGCTCGACCGGGGCGTCCTGCACCGGGGCGACGGCCGGCTGCGCTGCGGCGCGGGGCTTGACCGACCCGGCCACCACGACCACGACCGCGGCGACGGTGACTCCGGCGCCGACCCACAGCGGCGAGACGAAGCCGTATCCGGCGCCGATCGCGAGGCCGCCGAGCCAGGCGCCGAGCGCGTTGCCGACGTTGAACGCCGCGATGTTGGCGCCGGAGGCCATGGTGGGGGCGTCCTGGGCGTACTTCATGGTGCGCAGCTGGAGGCCGGGGGCGGTGGCGAGGCCGACCGTGCCCATGAGCAGCAGCGAGATGATCGTCATGACCTGGCTCTCGGCGGTCAGGGCGAACACCGCGAGCACCACGGCGAGGACCGACAGGATCGCGGTCAGCGAGGCGTTGAGCGACTTGTCGGCGGCCTTGCCGCCGATGAAGTTGCCGGCGAAGGTGCCGATCCCGAAGAGCACGAGGAGCCACGGCACGGTGCTGGTGGCGAAGCCGCTGACCTCGGTGAGGGTGAAGGCGATGTAGGTGAAGCCGCCGACGACGCCGCCGAAGGACAGGACGCTGAGCAGGATGGAGACCCAGACCTGGCCCCGGCGGAAGGCCCCGAACTCGCCGCGCAGGCTGAGCTGCGAGGGGGCCGCCGTCTGCGGGACGAGGGCCTTGATGCCGATGAGCGCGACGACGCCGATGACGGTGATCGCCCAGAACGTCGAGCGCCAGCCGGCCTGCTGGCCGAGGAAGGTGCCGAGCGGCACGCCGAGGACGTTGGCGGCGGTGAGGCCGGCGAACATCAGCGAGATGGCTCCGGCCCGCCGGTTGGGGGCGACCATGTCGGCGGCGACGACGGCGCCGACACCGAAGAAGGCTCCGTGGCACAGGGCGGCGACGACGCGGCCGACCATCAGCAGGGAGTACGTCGGGGCGACGGCGGAGAGCAGGTTGCCGACGATGAACAGCACCATCAGCCAGAGGAGCACCTTCTTGCGGTCGAACCGGGCGATCGCCGCGGTCAGCGCGACCGCGCCGACCGCCACGCTGAGCGCGTAGCCCGAGACCAGGTACCCGGCCACCGACTCGGTGACCCCGAAGTCCGCCGCCACCTCGGGCATCAGACCGACGATCCCGAACTCGGTGAGCCCGATACCGAAGCCCCCGAGTGCTAAGGCGATAAGCCCGATAGGCATGTCCAAACCTTTCATTACGGTGCAGGCGCCATTATGCGGCGTCTGCAAGTATTGTCTGCGCGGGCTATCAGCGCAAGCGCCATAGCGCGCCTGTCACGTGCCTGTTGCGTGCGTGCCAGGTGCCGGGCGGGCCCTACTCGGGGACCGCGAGGCGGAAGCGGAAGTTCGAGAACAGCTCGGTCTCGGCCCGCCCGGCGCCCCTCAGGCGCAGCGCGTAGCCGACCAGGGCGTGGTCGAGCATGTAGAGCCGGTTGCCCTCGGCGACGCCGTCCTCGGAGAGCTGCTCGATGGACCAGGCCATCGCGGAGCTGCCTCCGTAGCGGGCGCGCGGCTCGAAGAGGCGGTGCGAGACGCCTATCTCCCCGAGCATGTTGAGGACGTAGCTCAGCGGGTAGGGCCGGTTGTCGCGGTCCTCCTCGGTCCGGTCCAGGTCCGGGTACGAGTCCACGAGGCGTTCGACGGTCTCGTCGGTCAGCAGGTCGGTGCGGCCGGTGACCATGGCCGTCGAGATCATGTACGGGTAGGCGATCCCGTTGAGGAAGAAGTTCGCACCGGGATCCACCTCCTTCCACTGCCCGACCACGCCCTCCACGAAGGCGTCCAGGTCCGGCACCTGCTCCTCCAGGCGGCCCAGGTTGTGCAGGGCCACCAGGTAGTAGAGGCCCATGTGGGTCCGCTCGACCGGGGCGAGACCGGCCATCAGCTCCTTGGCCTCGGCCAGTCGGTCCTTGCCGTAGGTCAGGTACTCCTCGCGGCCGGACATCGCGATCGCGTTCAGCATCGTCAGGAGCGGATAGACCTTCGAGAAGCTGTCCGTCATCGGGCTGGGGAAGGACGGCGGGTTGTTCAGCTCGTCGGCGCGGTCCAGGTAGTCGAGGACCTCTTCGATGTAGTCGCGCCCGCCGCCCGAGATCAGCGCGCCGTGGCCCAGCAGCGAGACCACCGACAGGAGCATGGATCCGCCGCGCCCCCGGAAGAAGGGACCGGGGATCCGCTCCAGCAGGTCCAGCGCCTCGGTGACGTAGTCACGCGGACCGGAGACCAGCCGGTCCTGGAGCCCCAGCTGACCGAGCGCCAGGAAGACGGCGGAGTAGGCCGAGAGCCGCTCGTAGTCGCCGTGCCGGCCGCTGTTCTCGTCCTCGATCCGGTCCGGCTGGATCTCGTCCGCCACCGCGAGGATCTCCGCCGGGAAGTCCAGGTCGTCGTTGACGAGGAATTCCCGGTCGAGGCCCAGTTTCGCGAAGGCGTCCATCAGGATGCAGCCGGCCATCAGGCGGTAGTAGTGGTTCTTCTCCGACCGCACCGCTTCGAGGATCGGGCCGAGCGCCGGCCCGACCGCCGCCTCGCCGATTCCCCCGGGGTCCTCGACCTCCAGGACGAGATCCGCCAGGAGCCGGGAGAAGAGGGTGTAGGTATTGGCGGCCGAAACCCGCTGCTCCAGAAGGCCGAACGTCTGCCGGATCTGCGCGGCGAGAGCGGGATCGTAGGCAATGGGGTATTGGCCGAGTCCGATTCCCCGCACCATCCGGCTCCACGGAGTCGCGATCATGCGGGATTCGTTGCGCAGATCCTTCAGGCCCGCCACGGGCAAGGAGGTCGAAGCAATCGCCATGAGTTGATCCTTCCTGCGGGTCGACACTGACCGCCGAAATCCATGGGCCGCACCGCGCCCTGAGCGGCGGATCCGCCCGGCCCGCACGTGGCGCCCGCGGGGGCGCCGACCTGAAACCACTAGGAACACTCGCATCTGAAACTGGGGTTCCGCCTGACCCCCGGTGGAGCCCCGCGATCCGCGGGGCTCCACCGGGGGACCGCCCTACGCCGCCGCCGTGCTCCGGAGCCGGCCCCGGCCGGCGTCGCCGAACCGCAGGCTGATCAGGGCGTGGCCGCGGGTGACGTAGGGCAGCGGCGGGACCGTGAGGCCCAGGAACTCGTCCCGGTCGCCCTCCAGCATCTCCAGGGCCCAGTTGAGCCACTTGATGCCCTCGCAGTAGATCGCCACGGGGCGGCGCTGCGTCTGGTAGGTGTCCGTCAGCGTCCCGTCCAGCTCGGCCTGGAAGTGGAAGGGCGGCATCGCGGTGAAGTGGCTGCCCATCATGAAGACGAAGCGGATGAGCCAGTAGGGGTCGTCCTTGACGTACGGGGATTCCGGGTCGTCCAGTCCGTACGCGGCGGTCATGACGGGAGCGAAATGGTCCTCCATTCCGCGCGGGGCGGCCGTGGTGTCGACCTCGGCGCCGGCGGCCGTCACATCCCTGACCTGGTAGGCCTTCTGGTACGGATTCCCCTCGTGGAATTCGATGTCGACGTGCGGAGTCGTGTCCTCGCCCGTGAGGACCCGCAGGTTGAACCGCTCGAAGTGGATCTCGTCGTAGTGGCCGACGGAATTGTGCCAGGGCTTGTTGTCGTACATCGGGTCGTCGCGGGTGTCGCGGCCGTCGGTCTTGAATCCGATGGAACGCGGGTCGAGGAACTTGATGCCCAGGGATTCCGCGGTGACGGCCTCCAGCGCCGCGTCGATCCACGTCTGCGGCGCACCCTCCTCGATCAGCCGCTGGGCGCGGAGCAGCGGCTCGGGGTCGGCCATCTTGATGTTCTCGGTGTTGGTGTCGCCCATGACCAGGGAGTGGAACCGCGGCTCCAGGACCTCCAGGTACTCCGGGTGCTCCCGGAAGCGCTCCAGCAGCGCCGTGTGGTTGAGGTAGGAGACGCCGTTGATGACGATCTGCGGGGTGTCCAGGAGCTGCGGGCCGAAGGTGACGGGGGCGGTGCGGCGGCTGAGCGCGAGCCGGTCCTCGATCTTCTGGAAGTAGGAGACGTCCACGGTCTCACCGGGTGCGGGGACCCGGTTGACGGAGTGCACCTCCTCGTTCAGGACCTTGAAGATCTCCTCGTACAGCCGGGCGATCACGGCCGGCGGCGGGGAGTGCTTCTCGACGAACCGGCTGACCTCCTCGCCCTTCACGTAGCTCATCTCGTAGATCACCTCCCGGTCGGTGGCCCTGCCGTCCTTGCGCAGGTGCTCCGGGACGGGGATGTCGCGCTCCAGGATCTCGCCGACCTCGGGGAAGTTGCGCCGTACCGAATCGGGCAGGGCCTGGAGGTACTCCGCCTGCTTGCGGGCCTTGGCGAAGGGCGGCAGCATCACGCCCTCGCCCTCGGGGTTCCAGTTGGCGGTGGTCAGGGCCTCGCTGAGGATCTTGCGGACGGTTACCTCCTCGTCCCCCTCCCGCTTGATGAAGATGGTCATGGACTCGCTGCCGCCGGCGCCGAAGCCGACGATCTGCTCCCCGGCGTGGATGTAGGAGTAGACGGTGCTGCGCAGGAGCCGGCGGCCCTGGGCGTAGCGCAGCACCTTCTCGTTCTCGGGGGTCAGGCTGAGGACGGAGCGGTCCTCGAAGGCGTCGAGGCCGGGGTGGGCGCGCCGCTCCCGGATCTCGGCCGGGACGAGCAGGGAGATGACGTCCTTGCGGTAGGGCCCGGTGTCCACGCCGGCGGGGTCCAGGGGTGATCCGAGGGAGAGGATCTGGGTGTGCCCGTTGAGGTGGATCCGGCGGACGGGGGTGTCGAGGGCGTCGTCGGTGAAGACGGCGCGGGTGCCGGCCTCCAGGTCCTTGCGGGACTGCAGGGGGATGCCTTCGGGTGAGATGACGGGGACCTCGGACTTGCGCAGCGAGGTCAGGAACCGCTCCAGGGCTGCCCGTGCCTCCTGCGATCCCGCGCCCGCCCGTTCGTACGCGCCGGCCAGGGCCATGGCGTCGGCCAGGGGGACGGCCTCGGCGGCGGCGAGGGCGACCAGCCAGCCCGTGGGGTCGGCGCCCTCGACGAAGTAGTCGCTCTGGGCGAAGACGGCGGGCCGGTGCTTGCGGAGCAGCTGGAACAGCGTGTACTGGTACGCGATCCCGCTCTCCGCGGTCCCCTCGCCCGGCGGGCCCCCGGGCAGCCGGTCGAGGATCCCGGACGCCGGGGCGTGGGTGTCCAGGAGCAGGCGCGCCTCGCGGGCCAGGTCCTCCTGGCCCGGGCCGGAGGGCCGGGCGAAGTGGAGGACCACCACCTCGGGCTGCTTGACGTCGGTGGAGGCTCGCTCGGAGACGCGGCCCTCGACGTCGAGCACCTTGAGCTCGGTGTAGGCCTGGCCGAGGGTGTCTGGATCTCCGTCGATCCGCTTCTTCAGCCGTGCCTGGAGGACCAGTTCGCCCCGGTCGACGTCGACGGCGTCGCGGTGGTTGAAGGTGTGCTGGAAGACCTCCAGGAAGCGGTGGAAGGCCGGTGATCCGTCCCGCTCGGACTGGAGCATCTCCCGGGTGATGACGCGGCTCATGGTCCGGTAGAGGTACTTCTCGAAGAAGGGGCTCTTCGCCGCCATGCGCAGGAGGCTGCGGAGGGTGTCGTAGTGCTGCTGCGCCAGGGTTCCGCCCTCCTCGCGGAGCCGGTCCATCTCCCGCGTCAGGCCGTTCATCAGCTGGACGGAGCCGAGGAGCAGGTCGGTCTCCGTGAATTCACCGGTGTACGACATCGAGGGCGCCTCTACGTTGTTGTCGGCCAGCAATTGCAGGGACTTCTTTCCCAGTCCGAGTTCCAGGATCATGTCGGCGTCGAGGCTTTTCAGGATCTCGGCGGTGGTCCGGGAGGCCATGACTTCGTCGGTCATCGCCAGGACCGCGTTCCTGATGTCCGATCCGACGGCGAGCAGGCCCGCGTCGTTGTTCGAGACCACCGGGGTGTGAGGGTTCTTGAAAATGATGACGTTCTCCTCGATGAAACGTGCCAGTGCGCGGCGGACGGACAGCATCCGCTCGGAATGGGCCAGAAACGTGGTCGGAGCTTTGAGCTCTTCCGTCTCGATGGCCGGGAAGTCCTTCATGAACAGGTCGAACCGTGTTTTGGCGCCGAGCCGGACGTAGACGTTCACCTGCCGGGGGGAGTACAGCTTGTGCACTTCCACGTCGGTGGTGGGATACGTGCTCCCGACGGCCGCCAGGAGGGCGGCGAGGTCCTCGGGGCCGCCCTTCAGGGCGACCACGTGGGAGGGTTCCGGCACCAGGGCCCCGCCCCGGGCGGTGTCGGGGAGGTAGGCGGCCAGTTCCCTCGCGAGGGGCTCGGCGGATCCCTCGCCCTGGGCGGCCACCAGCATGAGCGGGGTGAAGGCCCGGGCGATGCGGACGCCGTCCGCGACGGAGAGGGAGCCGCTGGCCACCGCGGAGGCCAGGACGCCGAAGCTCTCGCCGGTGTAGGCGGAGAAGGTCAGGGGGAGGCCGGCGCGGGCCGCCGTGGCCCGCAGGTAGGCGTGCAGGGCCAGGTTGTGCACCAGGAACGCCGCCCCGATGAAGCCCTGCTGTGCGAGCTTTCCCTCCGGCATGTTCTCCGGGGCCGTCAGGAGCCGCTCCGGCCGGCCGGGGAATCCGAGTGCCCGGGCGCCGTCCTCGTAGATTCCGGCGACTTCCGGCATTCCGCTGTCGAGGAGGAAACGGCCGAGGTTCTGGTATGCGGCGCGGCTGCCGAGTCCCGGGAAGAAACCGACGATGTTGTGCCGTCCCGCTTGCGGGAGGCCCTCCTTGGCCACGGAATCGGATAACCCCATCGCTTTTTCGTCGAGTTTCATCTCTGCCTTCCTCCGCGTCCTGGTCCGCTACCGGGAGGGTTTCCTCCGGTGCGATCTCCGTTCACTCTTCGAGAATAGGCAGGAGGGAAGGGGGTGTTGGGCGCCTCATCATGAACGTGCCATTCCGGGGACGCATTGGCAGCATCATGACACCCCGTGCCACCGCTGACCGACGACCCGGCCGGACGGCGAAAAGGCCCCCTCCGCCCGGAGTTCCGGGATCGGAGGAGGCCTTTCACCCCTCTGGCAGGGTGCTGCCGGGTCAGGGGGAAATCACTGCCGCACGGGTCATTGTTCGGCGGGGTCGATGAGCCCGAGCTGCGCGGCGCGCACCCCGGCCTGGAAGCGGGACGTCGCCTCCAGGCGGTTCATCAGGGAGGCGATGTGCCGGCGGTAGGTCCGCACGGACAGCCCGAGGTCGCGGGCCGCGACCTCGTCGGTGTGGCCCTGGCTGAGCGTCCGCAGGACCCGTAACGCGTTCTCCCCCTCGGTCCAGCCGCCGCCCACGGCGGTGAGGTCCACGGCGGCGTCCCACACGGCGTTGTGCAGGACCGCCATCGCCTTGGCGGTGTCCAGGTCGCGGACCACCGCCATGCCCTGGGAGCGCCCCCCGGCGCCGTCGAGCAGGGCGAGCCGGCCGTCGAAGACGGTGGCGGTGGGCAGTTCGTGCGGCGAGAGGCGGATCTCGGCGCCGAGGTGGGAGAGTTCGCAGAGCTGCTCGAAGGCTTCTTCGTCGCCGAGCAGCCGGCTCGGGAGGATCATGCGGACCTCGCTGCCCCGGGCGAGCAGCTGGGCGTGCAGTTTGTTGAGCAGGAGGTCGCCGTACTCGTACGGTCCTGCGGAGTAGCTCGACTGGGCAATGACCGACCGGTGCCCTGCCTGGTGGACGATGTGCGCAGCGACCGATTCGGTGGTCGCCGCCTGGTGTTCGCCGGTTCCGGACGGCGCCACCGTGGTGGTGCGCTCCTGCTCGAACAGTCTGCCCGCCATCTCGGCGAGCTGCTGGGCCTGGTCGCGCAGGGCGTCAAGGGTGAGGTGGTGGAGTTCGGTCACCGGCTCTGCCGTGACGCTCATGACTGCTCCCTGTTTCAAGGCCGCGGGTCGAACGGCCGATGGATCGGACGGGCCGGAACGGCGTGGTCTGCGCCGTGGGTCCGGCTGTCGGTACGTCGGCGGGCGCGCGGGCGCCGACGTGTGCACGGGACCGCCGTGCGGAGGGATCGGGGGCCGCTACCGGTCTCCTGGCAGCCGGGCCGGGCGGCGCCGGGCGCGCGCCCCGTCCCGTAGCGGCTCCGCGGGCATGACGAGTTTCTTCATCGAGCGTTCCTCCATCGCCCCCTGTGCCCGGGCCCGCCCCGCGAGCGGATGCCGGCCGGCCTGGCGAGCACCGTGACCGGCAGCTGGGGCGAACCCGTACAACGTCGCTGAACAGCAACTTTTTCGACGATGACACGCGGCAGCCCTACCGTGTCAATGCCGCTCTGCCACAACCAGGGCGGGGGGTGGGGGACTTGCCGCCTACTGACCGCTCCGAGACCGAAGTTCGAGTGGGACCGTAGGGTTTCGCCCCTCTTCGTCATGCGTCCGTCGTTCGTCCGTCTTCCACCCGTCGACCGGGTATGGGCTGGTTCGAGCCCGGACGCCGAGCGGGGTACGGTGCGGGCCTCCACCGGTGCGGGCCACCACAGCCGGGGACCTCCACCGCCGCGGACCTCCACCGAAAGAGGCTTTCAACCTTTTCCGCGCGGCAGCGCTCTGAAGTGGGGTGTAAGGACAGGGCCCCGCGCAAGGGGCCGCGGACAAGGAGAGCAGATGCCGGAGAACGGCCGGGGCTCCGGAGCACCGGAGGGCGCGCACGTGCCCGACAGCTTCGAGAGCTTTGCCCGGGCGAGTCAGACACGGCTGTACCGCACCGCCTACCTGCTGTGCGGGGACGCGGACACGGCCCGGGACCTGACGCAGACCACCCTCGCCAAGATGTTCCAGCACTGGCGGCGGGCGAGCGCCGCCGACCACCTGGACGCCTACGCCAGGACCGTGCTGACCCGCACCTACCTGGCCGAGCGGCGGCGCCGGCTGCGAGACCTGCTGGCGCACGCCCGCCCCGACCCCCGGCCCGCCCCGGAGAACGCCGACCTGCGGGTGACCCTGCTGTCGGCGCTGGCCGGGCTGCCGCCGCGGGCCAGGGCCATGGTCGTGCTGCGGTACTGGGAGGACCAGAGCGTCGAGTCCGTCGCCGAACTCCTCCGGTGCAGCGAGTCCACGGTCAAGAGCCAGTGCTCGCGGTCCTTGGCACGGCTGCGCAGCGAACTGGGCGAGGCCCACATCTACGCCACGGGGAGCTGAGGAACCGCCATGGGAAACCACCAGGACCGCCAGGACCACCAGAACCACCAGGACGAAGACCGCCGGAGCGCCCTGCTCGTCAGGGACGTGATGGACCACGCCGTGGCGCAGCTGCCGCCCCCGCACGACCTCCTGCCGGGGGCCGTCGCCCAGGGGCGGCGCCGCAGGGCCCGCACCCGGCTCGCGGTCGCCGCCGCGGTGGCCTGCGTCGCGGGCGCCGCCCTGTTCGGCTCCTCGATGCTGCCGCGCGGCGCCGGGGGCGCCACCACGGTGCGCCCGGCCGCGACGACCACCCCCTCACCGGTCCCCGAGCCGTACCGCACGCCGGTGCGGGTCGAACCCACCGGCGACGACGAGCCGTCCAGGGCGCCGCTCGCGCCCGCCGAGCAGCAGCGCCGGGAGCAGTACCAGCAGCGGGCGGCGGTCCTGCTGGACGCCCTGCTGCCGGACTCGGTCGGGCTGGTCCGGCCGGTCGAGCACACCGTGCTGCGCTTCCAGGGCGAGACCCGGGACGGCAAGGTCTTCCCGGTCGCCCTGTCGGTACGGCCGCCGGACGCCGACACCGCCCTGACCTGCGCGGGCATGCCGGCCTTCGCGAACTGCCAGCAGGCCGCGCTGCCGGACGGCACACCGGCGATCGTCTTGAACAGCGGCTCTCCGCAGTTGCCGAGCCCCCTCGTACGGTTCTCCTACCGGGGCGGCACCGTCACCCTCACGGTGTTCTCGGACGAGGCCGCGGGGACCGCCGCGCCGGTGGGCGGCGCCGAACTGCTGCGGGCCGTGGGCGACCCGCGCTTCCTCGACCTGGTGCGGGACGTGCAGGAGCACCCGATCCGGGAGATGCAGGAGCGGCGGACCTCGGTCGCCGGCGGCTGACGGGAACGCCGCCGCGGGTGTCCGCGTCAGCCGATGTCCAGGACGACCGGGCCCCCGTCCGGGTCGACGCGGGCCGTCCAGCCCGGCGGCAGCCGCAGCGACCGGGACGGGGACACCGGGGCCAGGACCCGGCGCCGCCACAGGAGCCGGCCGTCCTGGACCACCCGCACCACCGGGCCGCTCGACGGCTCCCCGGAGCGCAGCAGCAGCGGCCGCCCGGCGGTGCCCGTGAGCCGGTTCGGCGTCACCCACAGCAGGGGGGAGCGGACCTCCAGGGGCGGGCCGGGCCGCGGCCAGGGGGCGCCCGCCAGGTGCTCCAGGACCGGGGCCGCCGCGGCGGCGCCCTCCCCGGCGGCGGTGGCGGCGCGTTCGATGCCGTGGAGGGCGTTGCCGACGGCGAAGACGCCCGGCTCCGGCGTACGGAAGGAGGCGTCCACGCGCGGGCCCCGGGTGCCGGGGTCCAGGGGGACGCCGCCGCGCCGGGCCAGTTCGTGATCGGGGATCCAGTCGCCGGTGAACACCACCGTGTCGCAGGCGAGTACCCCGGACCGGCCGTCCCGGTGGCGTACGGCCACGCCCGTCAGCCGGCCCCGGCCGCGCAGTTCGCCGACCGTCGTAGCCGTGAGCAGCGGGACCCCGGGCACGGCGGCGGCGCGCGGGCGTTCGGTGACCACCGCCACCACCTCCGTGCCCGCCCTCCGGAGCGTGGCCACGGCGTGGCGGGCCACCGGCTCGGCGCCCACCACCACGGCCCGCCGTCCGACGGGCAGACCGTACCCGTGGACCGACCGGAACAGTTCCCCGGTGGTCAGTACGCCCTGCGGGCGGGAGCCGGGCACCAGCCGGGCGCTGCGGGGGCGTTCGCGGGCGCCCGTGGCGAGGACCACGGCGCGGGCCGTGATCCGCTCCAGGCCGGCCGGGCTCGTGGTCTCCAGGGACAGCGGGCCGGCCCAGCCGGTGGCGGTGACGCCGGTACGGACCGCGGCCCCGGCGGCGAGGGCCGCCCGCAGCGACCGCCGCGCGTACTCGGGGCCCCGGAGCCAGGGGCGCGGCGGCCTGCCGAAGCCGCCGTGGTGGAGGTGGCGCGGCATCCCGCCCGCGTCCTGCTCGCGTTCCAGTACCTCGACCCGCCCGGCGCCCGCCCGCGCCAGCCGGGCGGCCAGGGCCAGTCCGGCGGGCCCGGCGCCGACGACCAGTACGTCGACCAGCGCGTCCGTACGGTGCGCGGGCGTCACCGGCGGACCTCCTCGAACAGTGCGCGGACGGCGGCCCCGCAGTGGAAGCCCTGGCAGCGGCCGCCCCGGGCGCGCGTGCGCCGCCGCAGGCCGTCCAGGGATCCGGGCGGGACGGTCCCGGCGAGCGCGTCGCGGATCTCCCCGCGGGTCACGCGCTCGCAGTGGCAGACGATCCGGCCGTACTCCGGGTCCGCCGCGATCAGCGCCGCGTCGCGGTACGGCCGGGGGAAGGCCTCGCCGAGGTTCGGCATCCGCACCGGTTCCAGCTCCCGCGCGCCGGCCGTCGGCAGGCCGCCGTCGGCGAGCAGCTCCAGCACGTGCGCGGCGATCGCCATGGAGGCGGTCAGCCCGGTGGAGCGGATCCCGCCGACGCTCACGTACCGCTGTGCGGGATGTGCGCGGATCGCGTAGTCCTCCTGGCCGGTGGCGGCCCGCAGCCCGGCGTAGACGGCGGTGACCTCCTCGTCCAGGAGCGCGGGCAGGATCCGCCGGCCCTTGTCCCGCAGCAGCGCGAGTCCTTCGGCGGTCGAGCCGGTGGCCGTCTTGTCGTTCAGGTCCTCGGCGGTCGGGCCGAGCATCACGTTCCCGTACACGGTGGGTGTCACCAGTACGCCCTTGCCGCGCGCGTCCGGCACCGGCAGCAGGACGTGGCGTACGAGGCCGCGCGCGAGTTCGTCGAAGACGATCAGCTGGCCGCGCCGGGGCGTCACGGTGAAGTCCGCGTGCCCGAGCAGCCGGTCGATCTCGTCGGCGTACAGGCCCGCCGCGTTGACCAGGTGGCGGGTGCGCAGCGGTCCGCGGCCGGTGGCCAGGACGTGCGGAGCGCCCGGCCCGCCCGGGGCCACCGACCGCACCGGGCAGTTGAGGTGCAGGTCGACGCCGGCCCGTACGGCCTGCGTCGCGTAGGCGAGGGTGGTCGTCCAGGGGCAGACGATCGCTTCGTCCGGCACGTGGAGCGCCCCGAGCACGCCGGGCCCGAGCTGCGGCTCGCGGGCCCGTACCTCCGCGGCCTCCAGGATCCGCGCGGAGCGGTAGCCGTTGCGGACGGCCTTGTCGGCGAGGCCCGGGAGCGCCGCGTGCTGTTCCTCGTTCCAGGCGACGAGCAGCGCCCCGAGCGGTTCCACCGGGATGCCGCTGTCGGCGGCGTACGCGGCGAGCAGCCGTTGCCCCTGCCGGACGAGCCGGGACTCCAGGGAGCCGGGCACGGCGTCGAAACCGGTGTGCAGGATCGCGGTGTTGGCCTTGGAGGTGCCGTTGCCGACGTCGTCGGAGGCGTCGAGGAGGGCGGTCCGCAGCGGGAGCCGGGCCAGTTCGCGGGCGATGGCCGTGCCCACCACACCGGCCCCGACGACCGTCACGTCGTACGGGTCGCCCGCACCGCCGGGCAGCGGGCCGCCGGTGGTGACGGTCACAGCACCAGCAGGGCCGACACGGCCGTGCGGAACCGTGCGCGGCGCTCCGCCGCGTCCCCGGAGGCGGCCCTCGGCTCGTAGACGGCGGACGGCTTCCACTCCGGGACGGCCTCGTGCACGGTGAGCGAGGGGTCGAGGCCGAGCCGGGCGACCGCCGCGACGCCCAGCGCCGTGGCGTCGGGCAGGGCGGAGACCTCGACGGGGACCTGCAGCAGGTCGGCCTGGGCCTGCATGAGCAGCGCGGACCGGGTCAGTCCGCCGTCGACGCGCAGGGCGGCCAGCGGTGCGCCCAGGTCGGCGGCGACCGCGTCGGCGAGCTCGGCCACCTGGGCGGCTATGCCGTCGCACAGCGCGCGCACCAGGTGTCCGGCGGTGGTGTCGAGGCCGAGGCCGGTGACCGAACCCCGCAGGTCGCCCCGCCACCACGGGGCGGCGAGCCCGGCGAGCGCGGGGACGAAGGTGACGCCGCCGGCGTCCGGGGCGCTCCCTCCGACGGTGTCGATGTCCTCGGCGCCGGAGAGCACGCCGAGGTCGGTGAGCCAGCGCACGGCGGAGGCGGCCGTGTACACCTGCCCGTCCAGGCAGTAGCTGGTCCGCCCGCCGAGCCGCCAGGCGACGCAGCCGACCAGCCCGGAGGTGCTGCGCCGGGGGGCCGAGCCGGTCTGTGCGAGGAGGAACGCCCCGGTGCCGTAGGTGCACTTGGCGGAGGCGGGTTCGGTGACGCGCTGGGCGAGCAGCGCAGCCTGCTGGTCGACGAGCAGCCCCGTCAGCGGCAGCGGCGGCCCGAAGGCGGTGGTGGTCCCGACGCGGGTGTCGGCGTCGACGACGTCCGGCAGCCGCTCGCCGGTGAGGCCGAAGGCGTCGAGCGCCTGCGGTGACCAGTCGACGGTGTCGAGGTCGAGGAGCTGGGTGCGGCCGGCGGTGGCCGCGTCGGTGACGAAGGCGCCGGTGAGCCGGTGCACCAGCCAGACGTCGCTGGTGGTGACGACTCCCCGCCGGGTCAGGTTGCGGCGTATCCAGGCCATCTTGGGCGCGGCGAAGTACGGGTCGAGCGGCAGCCCGGTCCGCTGCCTCAACTCCTCGGCCCGTGGGGCGAGTTCCGTGCACAGTTGCTCGGCGCGGCGGTCCTGCCAGACGATCGCGTCGGTCAGCGGCCCACCGGTCGCCGGGTCCCAGGCGAGTACGGTCTCGCCCTGGTTGGCCAGGCCCACGGCCACCACCGGTTCGCCGGCCGCGGCCAGGGCGGCGCGCCCCGCGTCGACGACCGAGTCCAGCAGCTCGCGGGGGTCCACCTCCACGCGGCCGCCCGGCAGGTAGCGGGGCCGTACGGGGGCCGAGGCGGAGCCGATGACCCCGCGTACGGGACAGACGACGAGGGCCTTGGTTCCCGAGGTGCCCTGGTCCACAGCGAGCACCGGGCCCGTCATCACCACTCCGTCCCTGGTGTCGGCATGCGTGAAGGTCGCTCGGAAGCCTCCACCAGCACGCGTCGCCCGTCAAGATCCGTCCGCGCGGGCGACCGTCGTTCTGACGTGAATTCATATGCCGTACGTGGCTTGATAGTTGCATTTGAAAGATCCACGACCCTAACGGTCGCACTCGCTCTATAGTGATCGCCGATCACCAGGCGCGAAGCCATGCGATACGAGGACCGATGACCACGACCACCGCAAGACGCGCCCGCCCCGGCCACCCGCCGACCAGGACGAGGTGATGGCGGGCGGCGACTTCCGGCCCGTCTACCACCCCGCCGGCCACGACAACGAACTGCGCGTCGCCGTGCAGGACCTGCGCACCGGCCGCTGGCTGTCGATGGCGCGGCTACTCGACCGCACGGACGACTGGGGGCTGTGGACCCAGCGCACCCAGGTCCTCGCCGCCGTCGCCGCCGGATCGGACGTCGTCCAGGCCTGGCGGACCGAGGAGCCGCACAGCGTCACCGCGTCCGTCATGCACACCCGCGTCACCGTCGAACGCGCCGTCCGCGCCCACCGTGCGCGCCACCCCCGTACGCACGAGCTGTGGCAGGAGGCGTGGACGGCCTGCCGGGACGCCGCCGAGCTCAGCCCGGCCGACCCCGTGCCCTGGATCTGCCTCCTCGCCCTCGCCCTCCTCGACGAACACCGCTCGATGGACGAGCACCGGCTCCCGCCGCCCGGCCTGATGCTGCCGCCCGGCCCCTGGGGCATCCTCGCGCAGGCCGACAAGCGCGACCCGCACAACCGCGAGGCGTACCACCGGATGCTCCAGTTCGTGTGCGCGGGCACGCCGGGACCGCTCACGGAGGCCGCCAACTTCGTGCACTGGGCAGCCGGTTCGGCGCCGCCCGGCTCCGCCGTCCACCTCCTGCCGCTCTACCTGAGCATCGAACGCTACCGCCGCGAACGCGGCCAGGAGCGGGCCCTCGACCTCCACTGGGTCGCCGAGGAATCCGTCCGCGACGCCGGCCGCGCCCTGGACACCTGGTTCCGGTACGCCGACCCGCGCCGCGCGTCCCCGCTCGACCTGAACCACCTCGCCCACGCCCTGTGGGGGGCCAACCGGTTCGGTGAGGCGGCCCAGGTCTTCGACGCCGTCGACCGGTACTGGACCACCCTGCCGTGGGCCTACCGCACCCGCGACCCCGCCGACCAGGAACTGGCCCTGGAGGTCTTCCTGCGGGCCAGGTCCCGCAGCCTGGCCGGCCGGGGCTGACCTCCGCTCCCCCGCGGCCCCGGCGCCCCGCCCCTGCTTCCCGCCCCCGCTCCCCCACCCCCGTCCCCGCGCTCCACGAACCCCCGGAGGTACCTCCCCATGTCCCGAACAGCGCCGACCGCCCGCCAGGACAGCAAGGCACCGCCCCGGCAGGACGAGGAGGAAAGACTCAGGGAGCTCGGCTACCAGCCCGTCCTCGCCCGCCGGATGGGCGGCTTCGGCAACTTCGCCATCAGCTTCTCGGTCATATCCGTCCTGTCCGGCTGCATGACCCTGTACGGCTTCGGCCTGGGCACCGGCGGTCCGGCCGTGATGCTGTGGGGCTGGGTCGGCGTAGGCCTCTTCGTGCTCTGCGTGGGTCTCGCCCTGGCCGAGGTGACCAGCGCCTACCCCACCTCGGGGGCGCTCTACTACATGGCGGACCGGCTCGGCGGACGCCGCTGGGGCTGGTACACGGGCTGGCTCAACCTGCTCGGCCTGCTCGGCGCCATCGCCGGGATCGACTACGGCGCAGCCCTGTTCACCGGCGCCTTCCTCAACCTCCAGTTCGGTTTCGTGCCGACCCCCGGCTCGACCTTCCTGATCTTCCTGTGCATCCTGCTGCTGCACGCCGTGCTCAACCTCTTCGGCGTCCGCCTCGTCAGCGTGCTCAACTCCGTCAGCGTGTGGTGGCACCTGGGCGGCGTCGCCGTGATCGTCGGCGCGCTGGCCTTCGTCCCCGACCACCACCAGTCGGCGTCGTTCGTCTTCACCGAGTTCGTCAACGACACCGGCTGGGCCAACCCGTTCTACGTGGCGGCCGTCGGCCTGCTGCTCGCCCAGTACACCTTCTCCGGGTACGACGCCTCCGCGCACCTCTCGGAGGAGACCTCCAACGCCTCCGTCTCCGCCGCGAAGGGCATCGTCCGGGCCATCTGGGTCTCCTGGATCGCCGGGTTCGCGCTGCTCGCGGGCCTCACCTTCGCCATCCAGGACTACGCGGCCGTCCAGGGCAGCAGCACCGGTGTCCCCCCGGCCCAGATCTTCCTCGACGCCCTGGGCTCCGGCGGCGCCACCGCCCTGCTGCTCGTCGTCATCGTCGCGCAGCTCTTCTGCGGCAACGCCGAGGTGGCCGCCGCCAGCCGCATGGTCTTCGCCTTCAGCCGCGACAACGCGCTCCCCGGATCGGCCCTGTGGCGCAAGGTCAGCAGCCGTACGCAGACGCCCGTCCCGGCCGTCTGGCTGTCGGTGGTCGTCGCGGGCGTCCTGGCCCTGCCCTCGCTGTGGTCCGCCACCGCCTACGGGGCCGTGACCGCCATCAACGTCATCGGCATCACCCCGGCCTACGCCATCCCGATCTACCTGCGCCTGCGCGCCGGCGACCGGTTCACGCCCGGCCCCTGGAGCCTGGGCCGCTGGAGCAAGCCGATCGGGTGGACCGCCGTCGTCTGGGTGGCCGTCGTCACCGTGCTGTTCTGCCTGCCGCAGAAGTCGCCGGTCACCATCGACTCCATGAACTACGCGGTGATCGCCCTGGCGGTGGTCCTGGTCCTGGCCAGCGCCTGGTGGTACACCGCCCGCCGCTCGTACGGAACCCCGTCCGCGTACGGGAACAGCCGGGAACAGGCGGAGATCGCCGAGGGCATCGTCTGACGCCCCCACGCCCCCACGCGCGCACCGGCCACCGGGGCGCGCGTGCCCGTCCCGGGAACGACCGAGGGGCCGTTTCGGATTGCTCCGAAACGGCCCCTCGATACAACGACTCTTTCGAGTCGGGACGACAGGATTTGAACCTGCGACCCCTTGACCCCCAGATCGATGGGTCGGAGGAAAAATCCTGACATACACCACAATCTCAGGGTGCACAGCGTGCACATACGTACATGCTGTGCGCCCATCGACGTGGGCGCTGGTCCCCAACTGGTCCCCAAGGGCCGACGTCACCGAAGACGGCGGCCGCGAAGTCGTCGGCGTGATGGTCGGCGACAGCGAGACCGAGGCCTTCTGGAGCCAGTTCCTGCGTCACTTGCGGGAACGTGGCCTGACCGGCGTCCGCCTCGTGGTCTCCGACAGTCACAGCGGCCTGGTCAAAGCCATCCGGAAGGTCATGATCGGAGCCTCCTGGCAGCGCTGCCGCGTCCACTTCGTCCGCAACGTCTTCTCCGTGATCCCCAAAGGCTCCGCGGAGATGGTCGCCGCGACCATCCGCACCCTCTTCGCCCAGCCCACCGCCGAAACGGTCAGGGCCCACCTCGACACCGTCGCAGACCGGCGGGCAGTTTCCGAAGGTCAAAGCGTGCTCGTCGAGGCGAAGGAGGACCTGACCGCCTTCGCGGACTTCCCGCACCAGCACTGGAAGAAGATCCAGTCCACCAATCCCCTCGAACGGCTGAACCGGGAGATCAAGCGACGGTCCGACGTCGTCCAGGTCTTCCCCAACACCGCCGCCGTCAGTCGTCTGGCCACTGCCGTCCTCGTCGAATTCCACGACGAGTGGATCGTCTTCCCCCGCCGTTACCGCCTCGGGGAAACTCACTGGTAACTGTCTCCCCGACCTGCCAGGCGGCCGGCCGGCACGTGGTTGAGCTCGTCCACCCCTCATTTCGCTGAACCAGCACGCCTTCCCGCACCGCACGTGGGCGTGGGATCCACACCGGCGTGACGGCGGCCCGGATCGCTACTGCTCGGCGACCGTCGCTCCCCGCTGCCGACGGCCCATAGAGGTTGGAAACTGGAGTAGTGAGCGACCTCCTTGGATATTTCCGGCGTCGGCTGCTCGGCTCGACCACGAGCTCTTCCTCTCTCCCTCGGCGTCCCCGCTCAGGACACCACCAGGAGCAGCAGGAGCACGCCCAGCCCCCCAAGGGAAGGGCGCGGCGGCCGCAAGGTCTGTCCTCCCTGCTGAGCGTGCGCAGCGTGGCCGGCGAAGTGTTCCTCCTGCAACTGGCCGTCGTGGTGCTTCTCGTCGCCGCCGCGGTGGTGGCGCTCGTGGTGCAGGCCCGGAGCGACGCCATGCTGGACGCCCGGCACCGTACGCTCGCCGCCGCCGGAACGTTCGCCGAATCTCCGGGCATCATCGCGGCCCTGCGCAGCCCCCATCCGAGCGCGGTGCTACAGCCGAGCGCCGAGGCGGCCCGGGAGATCGCCGGGGTCGACGGCATCAACGTGTACACGCTCGATGGGCGCACCCTCACCCACAGTGACCCGCGACAGATCGGGAAGCACGTCGTCGGCCCCTTCTCCAAGGCGGCGGCCGGCACATCCTTCACCGAGACGTTCGAGGGGTCCCTGGGGCAGTCCGTGGTCTCGGTGGTCCCCGTCAAGGACGCCACCGGCCGCGTCATCGCCATCGTCTCCTCCCCGGTCACGGTCCAGAACGTCCAGAGCATGGTGAACCGGCAGCTGCCGGTCGTCCTCGGCAGCGCAGCCGCGGTGCTCGCCCTGTCCGCGGGCGGGACGGCTCTGGTGAGCCGTCGGCTGCTGCGCCGGACCCACGGCCTGGGACCCGCCGAGATGACGAGGATGTACGAGCACCACGACGCGGTGCTGCACGCGGTGCGAGAGGGCGTACTGATCGTCGGCGGCGGTGGACGGCTGCTGCTGGCCAACGACGAGGCGCGGCGGCTGCTGAACCTGCCGGCGGACGCGGAAGGACTCCCCGTCACGGGGCTGGGCCTGGAGGAGGGGATCGCCGAGCCGATCGCATCGGGCCTTTCCGCGACCGACGAGCTCCACATGGCAGCCGATCGGCTGCTGGCGGTGAACATCCGGCCCACCGCCCCCTACGGGCAGGCCGGGACCGTCGTCACGCTGCGGGACACCACCGAGCTGCGGGCCCTCACCGGCAGGGCCGAGGTGGCCCGCGAGCGGCTGAAGCTGCTCTACGACGCGGGGGTGCAGGTCGGAACGACGCTGAACGTGGACCGCACCGCGGAGGAACTGGCGGAGATGGCGGTCCCTCGGTTCGCCGACGTGGTCACGGTCGACCTGCTGGACCCGGTGCTGCGCGGCGAGGAGCCGCCCGAAGTGAACACCGAGATGCGCCGCACCGCCGTCGTCGGCCTTCGGGGCGACCACCCGCTCTCCCCCGTCGGCGAGCTGATCCGGTTCGCTCCCACCGGTCCCATGGCCGCCGGGCTGGCCGGCGGCCATGCGGTCCTGGAGGCGGACCTGCGCGCCACCCATCACTGGCGGGCCCAGAACCAGGCCAACGCCCTGCAGATCCTGGACCACGGCCTCCACTCCCTGATCGTCGTGCCCCTGCGGGCCCGGGGTGTGGTGCTGGGGATGGCCGGCTACTGGCGGGGGCAGGACTCCCCACCGTTCGACGAGGAGGACGTGTCCTTCGCCGAGGAGCTGACCGCCCGGGCGGCACTGTCCGTCGACAATGCCCGCCGCTACACCCGCGAGCACAACATGGCCGTCACCCTGCAGCGCAGCCTGTTGCCCCGGGGTGTACCGGAGCAGTCCGCCGTCGAGGTCGCTCACCGCTATCTGGCCGCCCAGGCGGGGGTGGGCGGTGACTGGTTCGATGTCATCCCGCTGCCCGGCACCCGGGTGGCCCTGGTGGTCGGCGACGTCGTCGGCCACGGTCTGCACGCCGCCGCCACCATGGGCCGCCTGCGCACCGCCGTGTACAACTTCTCCACCCTCGACCTGCCCCCGGACGAGCTGCTGAGCCACCTGGACGAGCTGGTCACGCACATCGACACCGACGAGCAGGAGTGGCAGGGGATCACCGGAGCCACCTGCCTGTGCGCCATCTACGATCCCGTCTCGGGGCAGGTGGCTGCCGCCACCGCCGGGCATCCGGGCCCCGCTCTGGTCCGCCCCGACGGAACCGTGTCCTTCCCCGAGGTGCCGGTCTCCCCGCCACTGGGCCTGGGCGCGGGCCTGCCCATGGAGACCATGACGGTCACCCTGCCCGAGGGCTCCCGGCTGGCACTCTTCACCGACGGGCTGATCGAGAGCCGCGACCGCGATCCGGACGCGGGCCTGGCAGCGCTGCGTGCCGCCCTGGCCGGGCCCGCCCGTACCCCGGAGGAAACCTGCACCGCGGTGATCGACGCGATGCTGCCCACCAGGCCCAGCGACGACGTCGCGCTGCTGGTGGCCCGCACCCGCCGACTGGACCCCTCGCGGATCGCCGAGTGGGACGTGTCCCCCGAACCTGCGGCGGTGTCCCCGGTGCGCAACGCCTGCTCCCGCCGACTGGCGGACTGGGGCCTGGAGGACATCGCCTTCACCACGGAACTCATCCTCAGCGAGCTGATGACCAACGCCATCCGCTACGGCACCGAGCCCATCCGGGTGAGGCTGCTGTACGACCGCAGCCTGGTCTGCGAGGTCTCCGACGGGTCCAGCACCTCCCCGCACATGCGCCGGGCCGCGGACACCGACGAGGGCGGCCGCGGCCTGTTCCTCGTCGCGCAGTTCGCCGAGCGCTGGGGCACCCGCTACACCGCCCGCGGCAAGATCATCTGGAGCGAGCAGGCCCTCCACGACGGGGCTGCACTGCCCGCAATGGATCTCGGGGAGGCGCTCTTGGCCGGGTGGGACGACGAGGGGTTCTGAGAACGCGCCGGTACGGCAGCCGCAGGGAAGACGGCGGACACCACGGTCCGGGACTGCGCTGCCGAGGCCGCCGAACGTACGCTGGCCTCGATCAGTACGCGACCGCCCGTTATGGAGCCTTTGTGCCCGCACCCCGTGTCCGGACAGCCTCCCTCGCCATCTGCCTGACCCTCGCGGCGGCGCCCCTCGGCGCCTGCGCGGACAAGCCCGCCGCCGCGCCCAGAGCACCCTCGGTGGCCACCTCCGCCCCGGACGCCGGCGGCATGGCCGCACTGACGGCAGAGGCGAAGAAGGAGGGCGCGCTCAACACGATCGCGCTCCCGAGGGACTGGGCCAACTACGGCGCACTGATCGACGGCTTCGAGAAGAAGTACGGGATCAAGGTCACGGTGGAGAACCCGGAAGGTACCAGCCAGGACGAGATCAACGCCCTGAAGGAGCACAGGGGCGGAGGCCGCGCCCCCGACGTGATCGACGTGGGGGGCTCGTTCGCGCAGTCCGCGGCCCGGCAGGGCCTGCTCGCTCCGTACGAGGTCGCCCCGTACGACGAGATCCCCGAGAAACAGAAGGACCCGCGGGCCCGCTGGTACAACAACTACGGCGGCTACATCTCGATCGGCTGCGACGCCAAGCGCGTCAAGACCTGCCCCTCGACCTTCGCCGATCTGCGCAAGCCCGAGTACAAGGGCCAGGTCGCGCTCAACGGCGACCCCACCAAGTCCGGCTCCGCCTTCGCCGGCGTGTATGCGGCAGCCCTGGCGAACGGGGGTTCCTTCGACGACATCCAGCCCGGCATCGACTTCTTCGCCGAGCTCAGCAAGAACGGCAACTTCAACCCGGCCGAATCCTCACCGGACACGATCGCCAAGGGCCAGACCCCCATCAGCATCGACTGGGACTTCCTCAACCTCGGATACGCCGACGAATTCCGCGAGAAGGGCGCGGACGTCGACTGGCGGACCGCCATCCCCTTCGACGGCAGCTTCGCCCAGTATTACGCGAACGGGGTGAACAAAGACGCCCCGCACCCCGCGGCGGCACGTCTGTGGCAGGAGTACGTCTTCAGCCCGGAGGGCCAGAACGTCCGGCTCGGCGCCTATGCACGCCCCGTCCTCATGGACGCCATGGAGAAGGACGGCACCCTCGACAAGGCCGCCGCGGAGAAACTGCCGACGGTCGAGGGCGCTCCGACGTTTCCGACGGAGGCGCAGAGGGAGAAGGCGAGAGAGACCGTCAACCGCGGCTGGGCCGAGGCCGTCTCGGGCTGAGGACTGGGGGCGCTCCTGGCCGGGCGTGCGCCCGCCCCTCCTGGCTGGAACCTGCCCCCCATACCGGCCTGGTGGAGCTGCTCCGCGGCTCGGACCTGCGCTGATCGGATGAAACCGGGCATGGCCATGACGACTCACCGGCTCAATGACGACGCTCTCAAGGGGCGCGGCGGATGCGGGGACACCACGGGCATTCCGCGGCGCGGAGCGGTCTTGTTCGGACGAACGCGCCGACCGGGCCGCCACGCGGCTTCGTCCACGACGAGGCACGTCGCGGCGGGGGCATCGAGCATGGCCGGCGAAGCGAGGCGAGCGGTGCGCTTGCGAAGGAGTGAGCGGCTCATCGGGAGGGCTCGCTCCGGGGCCGCCGCCCACCGCCGATACCCTGCCGGTCGGCCGTCTGCGCGCTGGCGCGGCGGGCGGGGTCGGTGAAAGCCCGCCGGACGGATTCCTCGAGGAGGGCAAGCTCCGCGCGTACCGCCGGCAGACGCTCGGCCGGCTGGGTTTCGAGCAGGTCGTCCAGCAGCGCGCGGAGCCGCCTGCACACCTGGAGGGACGTGGCCCCGTACTCACGGATTTCGGTGACGCCGAGCAGCAGGTAATCCTCCCAGTCGCGGCCCGGCACCACCAGCCGGGGCCGGCCCTCGTCGTCGGCGAGCACGTACCGGCCGCGGAGCCGGGCCCGGCCGACCACGTGCAGGAACGTGTCGATGTGGTTGAGCACCTGCACGGCGGTCGTGGGGTCGTTCACGGCGGGAGAGAGGGCACGGATGGCTATGTCGACGAGGATGCGCAGGGCGAAGGCGGGATCCTGCTCGATGGTGCGCTCGGTTCCGAGGGCGACGAGCCCGGTCACCCGCCGTGGGTCGGGCGCCCGCGCGGAGCCGTGGGCCTCGACGAGGGTGGTGCCGGGCGGTACGAAGTCGCCGACCTGGTGGGCCAGGACGAGGACGCAGTCGTGGCGGACGGCGGTGGCGATCAACCCCGCCGCGTCGAACGCCTGGATGGCTCCGCCCCGTTCGGACCGGATGTGGGTCACCGGACCGGCAGGCGGCAGGGAAGCCTCGTCGCGTGCCGAGGAGCGGTGGATGCGTTCCGTCGCACGGATGAGCACCTTCTCACCCAAGCGCCCCACCAGGTCCGCGATGGCCACGGGCCGGAGGTTGTGGGTGAACCGGTTGAGGTAGATCAGCAGAAGCATGAGGCTGACGGAGACGGCCACGCCGGACAGGGTCACCCCCAGGTCGGGGACGGTGTCCGACTCGATTTTGCGCAACAGGGAAAAGGCGTACGCGAACGTTCCGGTGAACGTGGCCAGGACGGCCTTCTGCAGCCGGTCGCGGTACCACAGGCGCATGTAGCGCGGGGACAGCGTTCCGGTGGCCTGCTGGACGACGAGTACCCCGATCGTCACGACGAACCCCAGCAGCGCGACCATGGATCCGACGACCGAGCTGAGCACAGTGCTCGCAGTCGTCGCGGAGTACTGCCAGTCGTCCGGCAGCCAGCCCGCCCTGTGCACACCGGCAACCCACTCGGCGAGCACCGCCCCCAGCAGGAGTCCGATCAGGGGGATGATCCACAGGCTTGCCTTGGCGTACTGCCGCAGCCGGAAGCGCGCCGCCCAGGACATCATCGCCGGCTCGCGTGCGGCGCAAGGTTCGACAGCACGGGCAGCCTCCGGATTCGGCGGTGCAACGCGGCCTGAACATCCAGTTCGTGCGTTCCCATGCTAAAGGCGATTCCCGGCAGATGCAGAGGCAGCCGGCTCGCCGGGCTCGCCGTGAATTCCGCGCTTAACCTGACTGGGTGGCGTCGAAAGGGGTTCTCCCATGGCTGACTATCCGCTGATCGAAAATCATGGCCTGATCGGTGATCTACAGACCGCGGCGTTGGTGACCACGGACGGAACGATCGACTGGTTCTGCTGCCCGCGATTCGATTCGCCCAGCGTGTTCGGGGCTCTTCTCGACTGGGAGAAGGGCGGGCATTTCACGGTCAGACCGGCGGACGAGACGTACACCACGAAGCAGTTGTACCTGCCGGACACCGCGATTCTCGTGACGCGATTCATGACCGAGTCCGGTGCCGGCGAGGTGGTCGACTTCATGCCGGTGACCGGAACGACAGCCACGGACCGCCACTGCCTGGTCCGCATGCTCCGGTGCGTACGCGGCAGCATGACGTTCCAGATCGACATAGCCCCACGGTTCGACTACGGCCGCAAGCCCCACACACTGCACATCACCACGAACGGAGCGGTGTTCGCCTCGGACGACCTGGAACTCACCCTCAGCGTGGTGCGGGAGCCGGAGGACGAACGGGTGGTGCACAGGCTCACCGGCGAGCACGACCTGCGGGTCTCGCTCGCGCTCGAGGCCGGACAACAGCGGGGTCTGGTCATGGAGTCGGCCGCGCAGGGGCCGCCGCGCGAGATCCGCGTCGCCGAGTTCCAGGAGCTCTTCGACGACACCAGGCAGTTCTGGCGGTCGTGGCTCCACCAGTCCCGGTACACGGGCCGATGGCGCGAGATGGTGGAACGCTCCGCCGTGACGCTGAAGTTGATGACGTACGCACCCAGCGGCGCCCTGGTGGCCGCCCCCACGGCGGGCCTGCCGGAACAGTTGGGCGGCGAACGGAACTGGGACTACCGGTTCACCTGGATCCGTGACGCGTCCTTCTCCGTGTACGCGCTGCTGGGACTGGGGTTCACGGAGGAGGCGAGGGCATTCATCGGCTGGCTGGGCGACCGGGTGAAGGAGAAGGCCGGCAGCAACACCGACACCGGACCGCTGAACATCATGTACCGGGTGGACGGTTCCTCCGATCTCTACGAAGAGACCCTGGATCACTGGGAGGGATACCAGGGATCCGCCCCGGTGCGCATAGGCAACGGCGCGGCGACCCAGTTGCAGCTGGACATCTACGGCGAGGCACTCGACAGCATCTCCTTCGCCCACCAGCACGGCATCCACCTGGACATCCAGGGCTGGACATCGCTGCGCACCCTGCTGGACTGGCTCGTGGACCACTGGGACCAGGCCGGTGAGGGGCTGTGGGAGACCCGCGGCGGGCGCCAGCACTTCACCTACGGCCGGGTGATGTCCTGGGTCGCGTTCGACCGCGCGCTGCGGCTGGCGGTCGCCCACGGGCGGCCGGCCGAGAGCGGCCGCTGGGCCGCCGAGCGCGACAACATCTACGGGCAGATCCTGGCGAAGGGCTGGGACCCCGACCGCAAGGCCTTCGTCCAGCACTACGGCAGCGATGTGCTCGACTCGTCGCTGCTGCGGATGCCGACGGTGGGTTTCATCACGCCGGACGACCCGATGTGGACGTCCACCTTGGACGCGATGGACCGGGAGCTGGTCAGCGACAGCCTGGTCTACCGCTACAACCCCGAGGCGTCGCCCGACGGTCTGCGCGGCTCCGAAGGAACCTTCTCCCTGTGCACCTTCATGTACGTCGACGCCCTGGCACGGGCCGGGCGGGCCGATCAGGCCAGGCTCGTGCTCGAGAAGATGATGACGTACGCCAACCACCTGGGCCTGTACTCCGAGGAGATCGCCCTGACGGGCCGGCAGCTCGGCAACTTCCCGCAGGCGTTCACCCACCTGGCGCTCATCGATGCGGCCATCACCTTGGATGAGACCTTGAACCGCATGCGGCAGGGCGGCAGCTAGTGCCGTGACCGGAAAGGTTCACCGGGTCACGGCACTAGTCGGGAGGGGACGGTACGGGGCCGAGGAGAACGACGAGGTCGCCCTCTTGCGGAATGACGGCCTGCGTCTCGTCCACCGGCGCCAGCCGGCCGTCGTCGCGGACCACGAACAGCGTTTCATGTCCCGGCGGGAGCTGATCGGACGCGGGCTGCACCAGGAACCGGGCGCCCTGCTCGTACCGTGCCGCCAGGACGTGTCTGACGAGTGAACCGCCGAACAGGACTGCGCCGCCCGTGTAGGGCGCGACGACACCGTGGCTCTGGTGGGGCGGTCCGACCCGGTAGACGGGTCCCTCGACGTTGTCCTCGACCAGCACCGAGGCGAGCGCGTTGAAGTCGTCGTCATCGGTGAGCAGGAAGACGGCGTTGACTCCCTCCAGCCGCGCCCTGGGGTTGGTGGCCGTCGCCAGCAGGTCCCCTCTGGCCAGTTTGATTCCGGCGTCCTTGATCCGTTCGCGCTCCTCGTCCAGTCCCGCCCACATCTGCACGTCGAGCCCCGCCGACTGCAGGGTTCTTCCCAGTGCAATCACCCACGGAGCGCCGCCCACCAGGAGGGGCCGTGTGCGGTTCGGCGTGGCGACGCCGAGCCGCCGGGCCACGGGGCCGGCCGTCAGGGCGTACAGCACCACCGTCGAGACGATCACGAGGAAGGTGATGGGAAGGATTTTGGAAGCGCCGCGCAGCCCCAGTTGGACGAGGGCCGCGGAGAAGGCCGCCGCGGTGGAGGCCGCGACGATGCCCCGCGGGGCCATCCATCCCGCGAAGGCCCGTTCCCCCAGGGTCATGTCCTTGCCCATGGTGGCGGTGAATGCCACAAGCGGCCGCACCACGAGGACGAGGAACGCGACCAGGACGAGCGTGGGAACGAGCACAGGGACCAGGGAGGCTGGGGTGACGCTGGCCGAGATGGAGATGAACAGCAGCCCGATGATCAGCTGGACCAGCGTCTCGAAGAAGGGCCGGCGGGCGGGCATGTCGAAGCCCCGGATGTTGGCCGCGGCCATACCGGTGACGATCGCGGCGATGAGCCCGGTGTCGTCGCGGACTATGTCGCATCCTGCCGAAACGGCGATCACCGTGGCCAGTTGCGCCAGGGTCCCGAGCGTCTCACCGAGCCGGAGCACGCGCAGGGTCAGCCACAGCAGCGCGACCCCGACGGCTCCGCCCACGAGGCCGACTGCCATGCTGATGAGGAACTGGCCGATCTGGTACCCGCGACCGATGTCGATATGGTGCGTCGTGGCGATGGCGTGGAAGACGAGTGCCCCGAGGATGGCGCCGATCGGGTCGGTCAGCGTCCCTTCCCAGATCAGCAGGCGCCGTACCTTGTCCGTCGGCCGCACGTACTGGAGCAGGGGCCCCACGACCGTGGGCCCCGACACGACGAGGATCATGCCTACCATCGCGGACACCCTGAGCGACATGCCGAACAGGGCCGGGGCGACGGCACAGACGCCGAGGAAGGTAAGGGCGACTCCGAAAAGCAGCAGCCTGCCCACGATCGCGCGGGGGTGGCCGGTGAGGTTGCGCAGGTCCAGGCCGAGCCCGGCGTCGTAGAGGATCACCGCCACGGACAGGGACACCAGGGCGGAGAACTCCTCCCCGATCAGCTGGTCCGGATGGACGACGTCGGTCAGGGCGCCCGCGGCGAAACCGACCGGCAGCAGCAGGATCAGCGCGGGGACGCGCAGTTTGCCGGCGAGGATCTGGCAGGCGGCGGCCAGGGCCACGACCAGGGCGATGCCGAGGAGGATGTCGTCCTCGCTCACGGCGGTTTCCTTTCTCGCCTCACGGGCGCGATGGGGGACTCGACGGGGTTCCGCAGGCCGGCTGCCCCGTCGGCGTCCGATTCGGCTGCGGCCAACGGGGCGGCGCCGCAAGGTCAGTCGCCGTCGGCTCCGTCACCCTGCGCGGGGCGGGTCCGGCGCAGGTCGGACTCGGTGAGGGGCTCCAGCTCGCCGTGGGTGTCCATCCAGTAGAGGAGGAAGACTGCCGGGGCGACGAGCAGCAGGGCGACGAGGCTGACCACTGACAGCCAGGTCAGCGTCTGGGAATCGCCCGCGGCGTCCGCCACGGTCAGGGACGTGGGGATGAGGTAGGGACGCTGGGCGAGGCCCCAGGCGAAGACGGCCGCGGCGACGAGGCCTACGGCGCTGAAGCGAGCCCAGCGGGCCTCCCTCCGCAGCACGAGCACCGCCGTGGCGGCGAAGAACAGGGCGGACACGACCGCGAGCGCCAGTCCCGCGCCGTGGGTGAGCCCGTGCCAGACGTGGGGGGCGTCGCCGCGGGTGACGAGGAGCACGCCCACCGCCACCAGGGCCACCGCGACGAGACTGAGGAGGGCGCGGAACCGGAAGTAGCCGACGAGGTCGGGTGCGTCGAAGCGGGCGGCGTCGGCGGTCAGGAACACGGCGCCGAGGAGCGCGGTCGCGGCGACGGTGAAGAGTCCGAACAGGAGGGACGCCGAGGTGGCCCAGGCGTCCGCCGAGGCTTCGGTGCCCGGTGCGACCCGGCCGGTGGCGATGGCGCCGACGGCCACCCCCAGGAAGAACGGGGTGAGCACGGAGGCGATGGCGAACGCGGCACCGTAGAGGCGCCGCCGGGCCAGTCGGCGGCTGGGCTTGCGCAGCGCGAATCCGGCACCGCGCAGGACCATCCCGAGGGCAGCCAGCGCCAGGGGAAGCCACATCGCGGTGAACACGGTCTGGAACAGCACGGGAAATCCGGTCCACATGATGATGAGGGCGAAGATCAGCCAGACGTTGTTGACCTCCCACACGGGGGCCATGGCGTGATCGATCAGCCATCTGGGGCGCTTGCCGCGCTCGGCTCCGCCGGCCGCCAGGTCCCAGAAGCCGGCCCCGTAGTCGGTTCCGCCGGCGCAGGCGTAGGCGGTCACGGCGAGCAGCATCGCGAAAGCGACGACGTCGGCGATCACGGCCCATCACCCCCGGACGCAGTGGGCCCGCTGTCTCCCGAGGAGCGGGTGTCGCCGGCCGGGACAGGAGGGCGGGGGCCGTACGGGGTGACGGCCTCCGGTGCCTCGGCCGGCCGCCCGTCCGTCTGCTCGTCGGCCAGTCGCCAGCGGTCGCGCATCTTCAGCAGGACGGTGAGGAACGCCCCGAAGATGAACACGTACACCACGATCACCAGGCCGAACATGATCCAGAGGGTGGTGGAACGGGTCGATGTCACGGCCTCGGCGACGCGCATGTTCTGGTAGACGATCCAGGGCTGGCGGCTCACTTCCGTCGTGATCCAGCCGCATTCGACGGCGACGACGGAGCCGACACCGGCGCAGGCGGCGCTGCGGTAGAACCATTTCGAGGCGGGCAGCCGGCGATGGCGCAGCCAGACCAGGCCGTACCAGAGGGCGAGGATCACCAGCAGGGTGCCGATTCCGACCATGATGTCGAAGGCCCAGTGGGCGATCGTGGCCTGAGTGGCGTTCGGCCGGTCGCTCGCCGGTACGGAGGTCAGCCCGGTCACCGTGGTGTCCGGGCTGAACCCGGCCAGGATGGAGTCGAGCTGGGGGATCTTGATACCGCCGGAGATCGATCCGTCCGGGTGGAGGCGGCCGAACAGGTACTCCGGAACGTGGCTGTCGGTCTCCCAGACGATCTCCATCGCCGCGAACTTCACGGGCTGCTTGTGGAACACCGCCCGGGCGATCGAGTCGCCCAGCACGAGCTGCACCGGAGTGGCCGCAGCGGCGATGGTGAAGGGGACCGCGAAGCCGAGCCGGTGGTAGCGGTCCCGACGGCCGCGAAGCCATCCGACGGCGTAGACACCTGCCACGACGTAGCCCGCCGTCACCAGCATCGCCACCACGAAATGCCAGTACTGGGGCCCGAACATCGGGGTGAAGATGACCTTCCAGACGTCCACGTCGACCGGATTGCCCTGGGCGTCGAGCGAGAACCCCTGCGGGGTGTTCATCCAGGAGTTGGCGGCCAGGATTCCGAAGGCCCCGAGCAGCGCTGTGGCCGGCAGCGGCAGCCCGAGCAGGAAGTGGGTGCGTGGCTTCAGCCTGCGCCAGCCGTACAGGTAGATGGCGATGAGCACCGCTTCGAGGAAGAACGCCCAGGCCTCGACGCCGAACCCGATGCCGAAGACATCGCCCCACTTGCCCATCAGCCCCGGCCAGAGCAGGCCGAACTCGAACGAGAGCACAGTGCCGGTGACGACGCCGATCGCGAACTGCACCGCCATCACGGCCGACCAGCGCCGGGCCAGCAGCAGTGCTGTGGCGTCGTTCCGACGCAGGCCTCGGTAGTGCATGACGAGGGTGATGAGCGGCAGTGCCACTCCCATCGGCACCAGGATGATGTGGGAGGCGAGGGTGAACGCCATGAGCTCCCTGGCCGGGAGCAGTTGGGCGGGGGCGTCTGCCGCCAGCAGATGGACCGTGGTGTGCATACGTTCCTTCGGCGCTAGGGATGACGGGTCGGCCGGGGGGGGTCAGCCGCCGGTGGCGAAGCCGGGGAAGAGGGTCATCCCGCCGTCCACGTAGAGCGTGGTGCCCACGACGTAGTCCATGAGGTCGGAGGCGAGCGCCACGGCGGCGTAGGCGATGTCCTCGGGCTCGCCGATGCGCTCGTACGGGATCAGCCGGAGCAGATCCTCCCGAGCCTGTTCCGTCTCCCACGCGTCCCGGTTGATCGGTGTCTTGATGGCTCCGGGAGCGATCGCGTTCACGCGGATCTTCTTGGGCGCGAGTTCCTGGGCCAGGGTCGCCATCAGCATCTGCACACCGCCCTTGGATGAGGCGTAGTTCGCGTGCCCCGCCCAGGGAATGACCTGGTGGACGGAGCTCATGCAGATGATCTTTCCGGCCGCGCGGGACACCTCCGGGACGACGCCGCGCCGCAGGAACTCCTTCGTCGCTTCGCGCGCGCAGAGGAACTGGCCCGTGAGGTTCACGTCCAGCACTTTCTGCCACTGGGCGAGCGTCATCTCCTCGAACGGGGCGTCGCGCTGCAGCCCGGCGTTGGCGACCAGGATGTCGATCGTGCCGAACTCCTGGACCATCCGGTCCATCATGGCCACGACCTGGTCTTCCCGGGACACGTCCGCCTCGTACGCGGCGGCGCGCACGCCGAACGAGGCGATTTCCGCGACCACTTTCTCGGCCTCTTCCGCGCCGGCCACGTAGTTCACGACCACATCGGCGCCGGCCCGGCCCAGGCCGATTGCCGTTGCCTTTCCGATTCCGCTGTTGGCGCCGGTGACCAGCGCTTTCTGGCCCTTGAGCAGGTGAGCCGGGATCACTCCCTGCGGTACACCCTCGGTGGAACTCACGATCGACTGCCTCCTCGACTGCCCGGTCCGGATCCGGTCCGCCGGACCGCTGCCCGACAGAGTCCGACCGCCACGGAAGCACCCTCTTCAGAGATCGGCAGCCCGGGCGAGGCGCTCTTGGGCCACGCGGCCGAGCATCACCCCCCGGTCGGAGCAAGCTCCGGGGTCAGCTCAGCCGTTCCACGAGGTGGTCCCCCACGCGCAGGGCGTTCGCGATCGCCGTGAGGGACGGGTTGACCGCGCCGATGCTCGGGAAGAAGCTCGTGTCGACCACGTACAGGTTGTCGAGATCATGGGCCTTGCAGTTCACGTCCAGCGCGGATGCGGCCGGGTCGTCGCCGAATCGTACGGTGCCGGCCTGGTGCGCCGTGGCGCCGATCGGCATGCCCTTGTGGAGGTAGATGCTGCGCGACAGGAGGTGGTGCTCGTGCATCCCCAGATGGCCGAGCATGCCCTGGAGTTTGTGCCGCAGGCGCTTCAGCCCCTCCATGTTGTTCTTCTCGTCGAGCACGAGACGGATGGTGCCGTCGCCGTCGACGGTGACCCGGTTGTCGGGGAGGGGAAGGTCTTCGCCGCACAGCCAGAAGTCGACCGCGTGGTGGGCCATGACTTCGAAGGGCATGTCGGGGGTCACGGCACCCGCCCATCGGGGCGCCTCACCGTGGATCTGGTCGGAGTCCGACTTGCCGAGCATCTGGATGCCGCCCAGGGGGTAGTCCCAGTCGTCGGCACCGAGGTACCAGTCGTGCAGGGCCAGGGTCTTCTGGAACCTGGTGTCGTTGGGCTCCTTCGAAATGGCCATCAACGCAAGGTTGTTGTGGCGCATGTAGTGCCGGCCGACCACGCCGGAACTGTTGGCCAGCCCCCGGGGGTGGCGGTCGTTGGCCGAGGCCAGAAGGAGAACCGCCGAGTTGACCGCCCCGCAGGCGACGACCACGATGTCCGCGGAGTAGGAGACCTCGACCCCGTCCTCGCTCCGCGTCAGGACTGTGCTGACGCTACGTCCGGTCGGGTCGGTCTCCAGCCGGACCACCCGGGCATTGGTGATCATTTCGACGTTCGGATGCCGCAGGGCAGGCTCCACGCAGATGACCTGGGCGTCCGACTTGCCGCGTACCAGGCAGGGGAAGCCGTCCACGCGGTCGCAGCGGATGCAGACGCTGGACTCGGTCGCCCGCCCGTTCTCGTCCTGGCTCAGGTTGACGCCGATGGGCAGGTGGAACGGGTGCATGCCCCGCTTCTCCAGATCGTCGCTCAGCTGCTGGATCCGTGGCTCGTGCTCGACCGGCGGGTAGGCGTACTGCGCGCTGTACGGCCCTTCCCACGGGTCCTCGCCGTGGCGTCCGTGGACCAGGTAGAGGTGCTCGGCCTCCGTGTAATAGGGCTCCAGGTCCTCGTACCGGATCGGCCAGGCCGGCGACAGCCCGTCGTGGTGGCGGAGTTCCCCGAAGTCCTCGGGCCGCAGCCGGAAGAGGGCGGCGCCGTAGAACTTGGTGTTTCCCCCGACGTAGTAGTTGACCTCGGGCGGGAATTCGTCGCCGTGCTTGTCCAGCCAGAACTCCGGGGCACGGTACTTGCCCTTCACGAACACGGCGGTGGAGTCCCAGTTGTCCCGCTCGCGGGGGAGGTAGTCACCGCGTTCGAGGATGAGTACCCGTTTGCCGGACGGGGCGAGCCGGTGGGCGAGCGTACCGCCGCCGGCGCCCGAACCGATGATGACGACGTCGTAGTGCGGGGAGTCGCCCACGGCGACCACCGTCCTTGCGCTCGTGGGCCCCGCCCTTTCGCCGGGCCCTGACTCCGCGCGCTGCCGGGACACGGCAGCCACCCCACCTCTTCGAACGTATCCCCCCTTCCCGTGTGCGGCGACCGGGAGGGTTTCACGCCCATGGGCGTCACAGAACGGCGATCGGGTTCACGGGCGAGCCGGTGGCCGACGGGAGCCGGAGCGGCGCGATCACGCACAGGAACGACCACCGGCCCGTGCGTGCGCACGCCTCGGTCAAGTCCTCGAACTGCAGGTAGTCCATCAGATGCAGTCCCATGGCGTGCATGGCCAGCACGTGCACGGGAAAGCCGATCCCGGCCACCGCGCTGGGGGCGGTGTCGTGGTTGCCGTCCGCGCCCAGCACGGAGACCTGCCGCTCGGCCAGGAACCGCACGGCCGTGGGATGAAGGCCGGCCCGGGCCCGCGCGGCGTTCCACGCCCCGAGCTCCCGGCGCCGTAGGCGATGCCCCACTCGTACGAACAGCATGTCCCCCGGCCGGATCCGGACCCCTTGGGCCGCCTCCGCCGCGGTCAGGTCATCGGCGGTCACGTGATCCCCTGGCTCCAGCCAGGGCACGCCCCGCAGCCGCGGAACGTCCAGGAGCACGCCACGGCCGACGATGCCGTCCCGGACGACCTCGACGGAGAGCGCACGGGCTCCCTCGGGCGTCACGGTGCTCGCCGGCACGCCGTTGTAGAGCTCCCCGTCGAACAGCACGTGGCACAGCGCGTCGAGATGACTGTCCGCGTCCCCGTGCACGTTCATCGCGAACCGGTCGCGGGCGAAGTGCAGCCCGCCGGCACCGGTCTCACCGGCGGTGGGGGTGATCATCCGGTGGTGTGCGGGGTCGGGATTGTCCGGGCCGGGCAGGGTTTCGATGGGCGCGGCCAGGGACACCGTGAGTCCGGAGCGGACCTCGGCGGCGGCGGCCACCACCCGCTCGGACGTCAGGTGGCCGAGGGTACCGCGCCGGTCGCCCGGGGGACGAGGGCTCCTGTCGCGCAGCTCCTCGTACAACGCACGAAAGGCGTCATCGGTCATGGGCCTCGGCGTTGACGGCCCGGTGTCCGGGGTCACCAGGACCCCCACGGGGCCAGGCCCCACCGGAAGACGTGGCTGCCGCCCGGTTCCAGGACGGTGAGCGCCGTGCCACTGCGGAAGGCGTCGGCCGGACAGGACATCGGCTCGATGGCGACGCCGCGCCGACGCCGCCCGGGCTCCGACAGCGTGTCCCCGGTGTAGACCTGCACGTACCGGATGCCCTCGAGGAGCCGTACGTCGATGCCGCGGAGCCCCGAAGGGTGCGCCAGCCGAACCACGCAGTGGCCGGCGGGGTCCCGGTCGAGCCCCGTGTAGGCGGTGTCCAGTCGTTGCTCGCCGATGGGCCGGGCGATGCGGAAGTCGTACGCCGTGCCGTCGACCGGCTCCTCACCGGTCGGCAGGCCGTGTTCGTCGGTACTGAGCCGGTGGCGGGCCGGCACGGTCAGCAGCGCGATGTCCACCAATTCGGTGCCCACGGTCAGATAGGGGTGCTGGCCCACGCCGTAGGGTGCGGCCGTGCCCCCCACGTTGGTGGTGGTGACGGTGGTCTCGAGCCCCTCCCCGCCAAGCCGGTACTCGGCGGCGACCTCCAGCTGGTAAGGGTATCCAGGCTGCGGGAAGAGGACGGTGCCCACCGTGACCGCGTCCTCGCTGCGGGCGAGCAGCTGCCACGCCACCCACCTCAGGAGCCCGTGGATCGCATTGTTGTTCTCCGGTTCGGTCAGCGGGAGTTGCAGGTCTTCAGCCCCGAATCGATAGCGCCCGCCGCCCACCCGGTTCGGCCAGGGCACGAGAAGCTGCCCCCGTCCGCCGGTGATCCTCTCGTCGGCGGCGAATCCGTCGAGAAGCGGCCGCCCGCCCACCTCGTAGTGGCGCAGGGCGCCGCCCAGCTCGACCACCACCGCCGCCTGCGCACCGTGGCGCAGCCTCCACTGTTCTCCTGATGCTGTGGGGGGCATGTGCGGCTCCTCGGTCGGTACGGCGTAGAGCTGGGCGACGACGGCTGCGACAACGGCTTCCGGGGGCTGGTCGACGTCCACCACACAGGCGTACTCGTCGGGCTCCGGCTCCTGGAGGTCAGCGAACTGACTGTCCAGCAGCTGTGCGGGGAAGAAGTGGCCGTGCCTGGACAGCAGCCGGGAGCGGATGAGTTGCCGTGAACCGTGCAGATGGACCAGACGTACTTCGGGCCGTCCCCCGGCCAGTTGGTCCCGGTAGGCGCGCTTGAGCGCGGAACAAGCCACGACAGCGGGTTCCCGCGCTGCGATCCGCCGGTCGATCCATGCCTCGAGGGCAGCCAGCCACGGGCGTCTGTCCTCGTCGGTCAGGGCCTCGCCGGCCGCCATCCTGGCCCGGTTCGCCGGGGTGTGGAAGTCGTCGGCGTCCCTGTGCGCCCAGCCGAGCCGGTCGGCCAGCAGCAGCGCCACCGTGGACTTCCCCGACCCCGCCACGCCTGTCACGAGCACCACGGTTGCGGGCACCTTCGTGCCGAGGGCTTCCGGCTCGTGCGGCGGTCCCCGCATGGGTTCGCGCACGTGGTGACGCGCCATGCGGCCTCCTTCGTTCGGTGCCACCGGCCGGTCCCGTCTCCGGCCGGGTACTTCCACTCTCGGTACGCGCAGTCCGCGGCGCACCTCGGCCACCGTGCGGGGGCGACCTCAGGCGGAGCCGGACAGGCCGGCGGCAGGGGGATGCACGGTCTGCGGTTCCGCGGGTTTGCCCACCGGTGGAACGGCGGATCCGGGCGGCAGCAACTGGGTCGTCACAAAAGCCACGACGGCCGCCAGGATCACCACGGGAACCATGGCCACGCTGCCGAGCACCAGGACGACGAGCACGATGCTGCTGACCGGCAGCCGCAAGGCACTGGTCGTCGCGGCCGCCATGCCCGCGGCCATTCCCGGTACGACCCCCAGGCCCGGCAGGGGCGCGAGCAGCACGCCCACGGCGCAGCCCAGGAACAGCGAGGGAAACACCGGGCCGCCTCGCAGGCTGCCCAGGCACAAGGAGTAGGCCACTCCCGTGCAGAGCAGTACGGCGATCAGGGCCCCGACCCCCCAGGAATGCGGATCGGCGGCCATCCGGCTCAGCGTCGCCTGGCCGGAAGACGCCACGTCCGCGGGCGACCGGCCGGTGGTGAGCGCGTACACAGCGGCGCAGGCGCCTGCTGCCAGGGCAGACAGGGCCGTACGGACGACGGGACGCTTCGCGACGAACCGCGCGGTCATCCGGCCCCCTCCCATGATCAGATGAACGACGACACCAATGGCCACTGCCATCAGGACCGCCCAGACCACGTCTCCGGCATCGAGCCGCGGAGCGGGCACACCCACTTTCACCGAGAGGCTGGTCGCGCTGAGTCCGGTCCAGCGGCCGAAGCCGGTGAACACGAGTGAGCCCACCCCGCTCGACAAGAGCGCGGGCAGCATGACCGCGAACAGCTGTGGCCCGCCCACCCCGGCCACCTCGATGAGCATCACCCCCGCGATGAGCGGGTTTCCGAAGATCACCGCGACTGCAGCCGCTGCTCCTGCCGCGCCCAGGAGTGCCGTGCTCTTGGCCGTCGCCGGCACCCGCGCCAGATCCCTGAAGAGCAGGGCCAGGCCGCCGCCGAGGGCGATCAACGGCGCCTCCGGTCCGAGCGTGGCTCCCAGGGGAAGACTGATCACGGCGGCGAGGATCACGCCGGGCAGGGCCCGCGGCGTGATCCCGCCCGTGTGCAGTCCCGAGGCGGGGATGTGGCCTCCGGCGCCGGGCAGGTGGGTGACCACGAGCCCGACGGCCGCGCCGGCCACGAGCAGCAACGGCAGCGGCCACCACCACGGCGGGGCGCCCCACCCCAGAGCCTCAGGTAGATCGCCCCACATCAGGTGTTCCAGCTTGTGGAGTGCGACCAGGAACCAGAAAGCCACCAGCGACACCGGAACACCGATGAGGGCACAGAACACGAGCGCCTTCAGATAGCCGGGGCTGCGCAGCAGTTCACGCAGCCGGTCCGCCTCTTCGGGTTGTGTCCCCCCGCCAGGCCCCGCGGGGCGCGGATCCGACGCCGTCATCCGACGTGTCCCGTCTCGGTTCTGCACGTCATCACGGCTGTGCGGGCGATGCCACGAGGGGGTCCGGGCATGTTCGCTCATCTCCCAGGGGGTGCGGGTGGACCGTAGCGGACCGGGTTCGCCCGGCTGGAGTCTTCAGGCGACGGCCGGTTCGGCGGGAGCCGTCGTCGACTCTGCCGCGTCCGGCGAGGCCGGCAGGGCCCGGACGGGGGTGCGGCCGTTCGCCGCCAACTGGGCGCCGATGCGGTCGTGACCACTCCTCACGAGCGGATTGCGGTCTGGGCCGTACCCACAGCCCGTGGTCCAGGGGCGCTCGCCACGACACACGGCGACGGACAGACCTCCAGAGCCATTGGAGCATCCGGCCGGAGGCTTCGCATGTCCGGACGGAACTGCATGGCGGCCACGGTCTCCGGCGCGAAGAACGCCGGCGGCCAGGTCCCGGGTGCCGGTGGGCAGTTCAGCGCAGCAGTGCGGCGACGGCAGCCGCCGGTTTGGTCGCGTCGGGTTCGTCGCCGGTGATCAGATCCGCGTGTACGAAGGACTCGCCGATGCGGGTGATGACGTACGCGAGGTCCGGGAGTTCCATGGCCCCCGAGTCGAAAGGTACCTGTCGTCCGATGGCACAGCTTCGATCCCATAATCCCTAGCGCCGCCCTGCTCCGGGAGCGCCACGGCGCCCAAGACTCGTTCTGGAAGCCAACCACCGCCCCACAGCCCGAACGGGATGCCACGCGCCTCCGCCTCGGGGCGGAATCGTCTCGGGCTAGGGTCTGTTGCGAAAGTGGATCTTGTTAGTTCATGATCACGTCTCGTGGAACGTGGAGATCTGACGAACGGCCAGTGGGCCAGGCTTGAGCCTTTGCTGCCGCGGGGCATCAAGCCTGGCCGGCCGCAGGTGTGGAAGCGGCGGCAGCTGATGGACGGCATACGATGGCGGACAAGGCCTACGACTCCCGCAGTAACCGCGCCTGCCTGCGCAGACGTGGGATCAAGGCCACGATCCCGGTCCCGGCGGACCGGGTCCGCAACCGGCTGGGACACGGTTCGCGCGGCGGTCGGCCGCCGAAGTTCGACAGAGACGACTACAAGCAGCGGCACGCGGTCGAGTGCGGGATCAACCGGCTCAAGCGCCACCGGGCCGTCACCACCAGGTACGACAAATTCGCCGTCCGCTACGAAGCGACAGTGCTGGTCGCAGCCATCAACAAGTGGCTGTAACCAGCACTTTCACAACAGGGGCAGCCCGCATCGGTGAGGTCTCCGGAGTCCGCGTCAGGGACATCGACACCGACAACTGGATCTGGACCGTACGACGGCAGACCACCCCCGCCCAAGGCGGGCTCGTCGACAAGGCCACCAAGGGCAAGCGCGTCCGCAAGGTGCCCCTAATCGGGGAAGTACGGCCGATGGTTGCCCAGCGGCTGCTGGCCGTCGGCAATGACCCCGATGCCCGGATCTTCTTCGGACCGCGTGGCGGTCGCATCTCCACTGCGGTCCTGCGCGACGCCACTCACTGGGACGCCGTCGTCACGGAACTCGGCTTCGAACACCTCCGACGGCACGACCTGCGCCACACCGGACTGACCTGGTTCGCCGACGCCGGCGTGCCGCTTCACGTCCTACGCAAGATCGCCGGGCACGGCTCGCTGACCACCACTCAGCGCTACCTCACCTCGACGCCGGCCAGATCACCCGCACTGACCGCCCTGGTCCCCAAAAACGATCAAGGGGCCGTTTTGGATTGCTCCAAAACGGCCCCTGACCCACGACTCTCTCGAGTCGGGACGACAGGATTTGAACCTGCGACCCCTTGACCCCCAGATCGATGGGTCGGAGGAAAAATCCTGACATAAAGCATAATCTCAAGGCGCACAGCGTGCACATCCGTACATGCTGTGCGCCCATCGACGTGGACGCTGGTCCCCAACTGGTCCCCAAGGGGCACCACATGACCCTCGGGCCCGCCATGCCCTCTTGACTTGCGGAGCTGATGTCGCGCCAGTCCGTCCCCGCACCGCGAGGCACGCGGCCACACCGGAGAGCACCGCGAGCATCCCGAAGAGCTGGGGGTAGCCGCCGAGGGGGCCGGCCAGGGCGGCGCCGGCCCAGGGGGCGAGGGCGGCGGCGATGTGGGCCGGGGCGCCGAGGAGTCCGGAGAGGCGGCCGTAGTGGGTGGTGCCCCACCGGTCGGTGACGGCGGTGGCCTGCAGGAGGGTGAGGTTACCGCGGACGACTCCTGCCAAGACCGCGAGGACAACCAGCAGGGGCAGCGGACCTGGGATGAGGGCGAGCGCTGCCGTGGTCGCGCCGCCGAGGGCGATGAGGGTGACCGTGCGGCCGGTGACCGTGGTCCGGCCGGCCAGAGCTGTTCACGCCCGTCGGCGTTGTCCAGGCTGTGCGGCATCCAGTGACCGTCCGCTCGGGCAGCTGCGGCTTGGGCCGCGAGGCCCGCTCCTCAGCAGCGGGCCTCGCGGCGGTGTCACCATGCGGTCAGCCGACGATCTCGATCTTCCCATTGGGGGCGGGCTTCTCCGGTACGGCGGAGGCCGTCGGGGCGGTGAGGCCCTTCAGGAGGTGGGCCAGGTCGACGCCGGTGGTGGAGCTCAGGAGCTCCATGCCCTGGGCGACGTTGTCGGTGACCGTACGGGAGAGCTTGCTCGCGCCGTCGGTGGAGATGACGGTCATCTTGTCGATGGCGGACAGGGGCTCGGCGGCCTTGGCCACGACCTGCGGGAGCGCCTCGACCATCATCTGGATCATCGCCGCGTCGCCGTACGTCTCGAAGGCCTCCGCCTTCTTCTGCATCGCCTCCGCCTCGGCCGATCCCCTGGCCAAGATCGCTGCGGCCTCCGCGTCGCCTTCCAGGCGGACGGCTTCCGCGATCGCGGCGCGGCGGGCGCGTTCCGCTTCGCCTCGCTTGGCGCCCTCGATGGCCTCGGCCTCAGCGAGGGCGGAGCGGCGCTGCTTCTCGCCCTCACCCGTGAGACGGGCCCGCTCGGCCTCGCCCTGGGCAGCCGCGATGGCGGCCAGACGCTCGGCCTCGGCCTGCTTGACTCGGGCCACGCGCTTGGCCTCGGCCTCCTGCTCGGCCTGGTAGCGGCGGGCGTCGGCGGGCTTGCGGACCTCCGTGTCGAGCTGGCGGTCTGTCAGAGCGGCCTGGCGCTCGGCGACCTTCTCCTGCTCTGCCAGGATCTGCTGCTGCCGGTCGGCCTCGGCCAGCGGGCCGGCGGCATTGGCCTGGGCGGCGGCCGCGTCGGTCTCGGCCTGGATCTCGGCCTGGCGCAAGTACAGGGTCCGCTGGGCGACCGCGATCTCTTCTTCGGCCTTCAGGCGTGCCTGCTCCGAGGCCCGCCGGGAGTTGGCCTCGGCGATATCAGCTTCCTGCTTGGCGCGGGCCGCTTCGGGCCGGCCGAGGTCTTCGAGGTAAGAGCCCTCGGTGGTGATGTCCTGGATCTGGAAGGCATCCAGGACCAGGCCCTGCCCGGACAGGCTGGCCTCCGCCTCTTCCGCGACCTGGCCGGCGAAGGCCGCGCGGTCGCGGATGATGTCTTCCACCGACATCCGGCCGACGATGGCGCGCAGGGCTCCGGAGAGCACTTCCTGGGTGAAGCCGACGATGCCGTCCTGCTGTTGGAGGAAGCGCTGGGCCGCCGCGCGGATGGCGTCCTCGTTGCCACCGACCTTGACGATCGCGACGCCTTCGAGGTTCGCCTTGATACCGCGCAGGGTGACCGCACCGCGCACGGCGATCGGGATGTGCCGGCTGGAGAGGTCGAGCGTGTACCGCTGCTGGACGAACGGGACCACGAACACCCCACCGCCCACCACGACCTTCTGGCCGCTGTTGTCGGTGGTGGTCTGACCCGTGGTCGGGTCGGTGGACTTCTTGCCGCGCCGGCCGGTGATGATGAACGCCTCGCTCGGCCCGGCGACCTTGTAGCGCGTGACGACCACGAGGGCGAGCAGGACGAGGAGTACGACCACTCCGACGACCGCGGCGACGACTGGACTCATGAGGGATCCCTCCTGCCCCCGAGGCGGCAGATCGATGATGGTGAAGCGTGAATGAGCTGGCGAAAGGTTTCGTCAGTGCTCTACGGCGCGGACGGCGACCGAGGTCGGAGACGGAGCGGCTGTCACCCAGACCTCCGCGCCGCGGGCCAGCGGGCAGTCGGCCGTCGCGGCGTACTTGACGGGCTGTCCGGCCAGCCGCAGCAGGACCTCCCCGTAGCCGCCCGACGGAATGGCGGTCACCACCGTCCCGGCCGATCCCACGAGATCGCCGTGACGGGGCGCGGCCCCGCTGTCGTCCCGCAGCAGGGTCCGGCTCAGCCGGTACGTCGCCCAGCCGGCCCCCGCGCCCGCGCAGGCTCCGACGGCGGTCGCCGCTCCCGGCCCGAGTCCCGTGGACCCGAGCACGATGGCCCCGGTGAAACCGAGCATCGAGACGAAGCCCGCGACCGCCGGAAGCGACAGCCACCCGTCGAACAGTCCGTCCAGAGCGCCGTCGAAGACGCCCTCCAGGACTCCATCGAGCACCAGGGAGGCGACCAGCAGCACGATTCCCGCAATGCCGAGACCCAGAAACAAGCCCATGAACACCTCCCCGCGTGGCTGGCGTTTCCGCCGGACCTGGGGATCGTCCCACCGGGACAGGTCAGCGCACATTGCCTGCCTTCGGCAATCTTTACGCTGCTTTAACGCACGCGAGAGGCTACGGGGCAACCGCGCGTCAGCGGCGTCCGGCGTTGGAGCCGAGCATCGCCAGGCCGGCGACTAGGCAGGACAAGCCGACGACCAGCTCAGGGAACCCGCTTCCGGGAAGGGCGTACAGGACGGCGCCCGTCAGGGTGACGGGGACGCCGATGACCACCAGTGCAACGGCGAGGCGGAACTCGTCGACGTTGCGGCTCAGCCAGGAGACGGCGCGGATGGCAGGCATGGAGATCAGACCTCAGTCCGTGTCGTCGGGCGCCGGGAGAGCCAAACCGCCCGGGTGAGGCAGCGATCGCCCACCATAGTGGCGCTTCGCCTGACGCGCGCATGCCGGAGTCCGGCAGCCCCTGCCCTCTTGAACTGCCGTCAGAGAGCCGTCAAAAACGCGTAAGGAATGTATAAAATAGCCGATGGTGTGCCGGGAAGCCTGGTCGGCGAACAGGGGACAACTCTCTTCGCGAATCGGGGCTCTGCCATGGTGCTCGTCGCTGTTTTCGGTGTGGCGCTGCTGATTGCCGTGCTGCTGTCGGGGCTCGCCGCCCGTACGGTCCTTTCGACCTCTCTCCTCTTCCTGCTGGGTGGGGCCCTCGTCAGCGACGGGTTCCTGGGGCTGATCCACATCACTCCTGACAGCGAGATCGTCTCCGTCACCGCCGATCTGGCCCTCTTCGCCGTGCTGTTCACCGACGGCATGCACGTGTCCTTCCCGAAGCTGCGGCAGAACTGGAAGAACCCGGCCCGCGCGCTCGGGCTCGGCATGCCGCTCGCCATGGCCGGGATGGCCCTGATCACCCACTACCTCGTCGGCCTGGACTGGACGACCTCATTCCTGGTCGGGGCGGTACTCGCGCCTACGGACCCGGTGTTCGCCTCCGCGATCGTGGGGCGCCGCGAGGTCCCGGCGAAGCTGCGGCAGCTGCTGAACGTCGAGAGCGGCATCAACGACGGCCTCGCGCTGCCCGTCGTGCTGATCCTCATCGCCGCCGCAGGGCCCACCTCCGGCCAGGCACACGCCTCCGTCGGTTCGATCGCCCTGGAGCTCGGCATGGGGCTGGTCTTCGGGATCGTGCTACCGCTGGCAGTCGCGGGGCTGGTGCGGCTGCGGCTGCTGGGGGCGGAGCCGAAGCTCCAGCCGCTGCTGCCGCTGGCGACCGGGATCATCCTCTACGGGCTGTGCCACCTGACTCACGCCAACCCCTACCTGGCCGCGTTCTCCGCCGGCGCCGTCCTGGCCTCCGTATCGCCCGAGGCGAAGACGGTCTTCGAGCCGCTCGGCGAGATGCTCGCGGAGCTGGCCAAGTTCACCGCCCTCCTCGTCTTCGGCGCCCTGCTGACCCCGACACTCTTCGGAGATCTGTCAGTGGGCGGCTACGTGGCAGTGGTGCTGGCGATCGTGCTGATCCGCCCCGCTTCGCTGCTGGTCTCCCTGCTGGGGGCACGGATCGAGCGCCGGGAGAAGCTGGTGGCCGCCTGGTTCGGGCCCAAGGGTTTCGCCTCGGTCGTCTACGGGCTGCTGGTCCTGCAGGCCGGTATCCCGCGGGGCGAGGAGGCTTACACGCTGATCGCCGTCTGCATCGCCTTCTCGATCATCGCGCACTCCAGCACCGATGTACCGATCGCCCGCCTCTTCCGCATCGACGACCTTGCCGGCATGCCGGGCGAGGACCACACCGCGAAGCCGTCCACCGTCCCCCTCCCGCGCAGTGCACCAGACCAGGAGACGCACCATGCCCGCCCGTGATCTGGCCGAGCCCTACCCCCATGTGACCACCGACGACCCGGCTGTGGACGCGGTCCGCCTGCTCGCCGAGCAGAACCTGCCCGCACTCCTGGTCCTGGACAGCGGCGGAACCCCGTACGCGATCGTCCCCGGCTCCCAGCTGGTGCGCCAGCTCGTACCCGAATACGTGATGGAGGACCCGCTGCTGGCCCCGGTCATCGACGAGCGGCACGCCGAAGCGATGGCCGAAGGCCTGGCGGGCAAGACGGTCGCCGAGTGGCTGCCCCGGCGCAAGTTCAAGCAGCCCTACGTCGGCCCGGACGCGGGGACGATGGAGATCGCGGCCGCCATGGCCCGTACGCACGTACCCCTCGTCGCGGTCGTCGAACGCGACGGCGACACGGGCCGGCTCATCGGGGTGGTCTCGGCGGCTTCCCTGATGCGCCACCTGCTGCAAGCGGGCGGGCAGGCGTGAGCGACTGGCACAGCTGGGCGGCGATCGCCGTCTTCGCCGGCGCCTACGTCCTGATCATCAGCGAATGGGTGCACCGGGTCGCCGCGGCCCTGGGTGGCGCCGCGCTGATGCTGGCGATCGGCGCCACCGATGACATCGCGGCCTTCCACTCCGACAAGACCGGCATCGACTGGAACGTCATCTTCCTGCTGCTCGGCATGATGATGATCGTCGGCGTGCTGAAGCGCACCGGGCTCTTCGAGTACCTGGCGATCTGGTCCGTGAAGAAGGCCAAGGCCCGCCCCTTCCGGGTGATGGCCATGCTGATCGTCATCACGGCGGTCGCCTCGGCGCTCCTGGACAACGTCACCACCGTGCTGCTGGTCGCCCCCGTCACCCTGCTGGTGTGCGACCGGCTGAAGCTGCCCGCGGCTCCGTTCCTGATCGCCGAGGTCTTCGCCTCCAACGTCGGCGGCACCGCCACCCTCGTCGGCGACCCGCCCAACATCATCATCGCCAGCCGGGCGGGCCTCACCTTCAACGACTTCCTCGTCCACCTCGCCCCGCTGTGCGCCGTCCTGATAGTCGTACTCGTACTGCTGTGCCGGGTGATGTTCGCCAAGTACTTCGTCTACGACGAGAAGCGCGCCGCCGAGCTGATGGAACTGCGCGAACGCGAGGCGATCCGTGACCCCCGGCTGCTCGCCCAGGGGTTGGGTGTCCTCGCCCTGGTCGTCGCCGGATTCGTCCTCCACCCCGTCCTGCACTACGAACCCAGCGTCGTCGCCCTCCTCGGCGCCGGACTGCTCGTCGCGATCTCCAAGGTCGAGACGGGCGAGGTGCTGGGCGAGGTGGAGTGGCCCACGCTCGCCTTCTTCGCGGGCCTGTTCGTCATGGTCGGCGCCCTCATCGAGACCGGTGTCATCGGCGAGCTCGCCGGGGCCCTCGCGGACGCGATCGGGGGCGCCGAACTCGGCGGCTCCATGCTCCTGCTGGGCGGCTCCGCCGTACTCTCCGGGATCGTCGACAACATCCCCTACGTCGCCACCATGGCGCCCGTCACCAGCGAGCTGGTCACCGACATGGGAGGCGATCCCGACCACGTCATGTGGTGGGCCCTCGCCCTCGGCGCCGACCTCGGGGGGAACGCGACCGCCATCGGCGCCTCCGCCAACGTCGTCATCCTCGGAATCGCCGAACGCAACCGGACCCCGATCACCTTCTGGCAGTTCACCAAGTACGGGCTCGTCGTCACCGCCGCCACGATCGCCGTCTCGGCCCTCTACCTGTGGCTGCGCTACTTCGCCCTCGCATGAGAGACGCCCGTACCGGAAAGAGAGCAGGCCCATGGCCCGTCATGACCGGCCCACCAAAGCCATATCCATAGCCGTGTGGTGGCCCGCCCTCACCCTGCTGCTGTGGTGCGGCGGACAGGTCCGGCACCAGCCCGCGTCCGCCGTGACCTGCGCCGCGAGCGCGGCTCTGCTGGTCGCTCTGGGAGAGATCGGCGCGTGGCTGCGCCGACGGTGGCGGGCCCGCTCCCGGCTCCCGCGGCAGCACTGAGGGCCGTGCTCAGGCCCCCGCTTCGCCCGGCCAGCCCAGCAGGCGGGCGCCGATCACCGCCGTCTGGAGCGTGTAGCGGTTCACGGGATCAGCCGGGTCGGCGCCGGTCAGCGTGTGGATCCGCTCCAGCCGGTAGGTCAGGGCCCGCACGCTCAACGACAGCCGGCGGGCCGCCTCGGTCGCCACGCAGCCGCTGTCGAAGTAGGCGGTGAGCGTGTCGATGAAGAGCTGCGCGCCCCCGCGCCCGTTCCGCAGCGGGCCCAGCACACTCTCCACCAGGTCGGCCATGGCCTGCCGGTCCCGGGTCAGGACCGGATAGACCAGCAGGTCGGCGGCGTGCAGCACGGGCCCCTCCAGGCCCATCCGCTCCGCCAGTTCGAGGGCGTTGAGGGCCTCCTCGTACGAGTGGACGACCCCACCGGCCCCCGGGTGCGAGCGGCCTATGGCGACCCGGCCGCCGCCGGTGGCCGCGTACGCCCGCTTCGCGAAATACGCCAGGACATCCGGCTGATCGCCCGGCGCGACACAGATCAGCCGCCCGTCCTTCGTCGTCAGCAGGAGCTGCCGGTTGCCGAACCGGGCCAGGACGGTCTCCTCGATCCCCCGCGCCACCGGGTAGCCGTCACCGTACGGCTCCGGGCCCACGGCGACCGCGACCGCATGGGCCTGCGACAGCCGCAGCCCGAACCGCTCGGCCCGCTCCGCCAGCCTCCCCAGATCACTGCCGCCGTACAGCAGGTCGTCGATGAACTCCCGCCGCGCGGCCTCCTCCTGCCGCACCGCCTGGTGCTGGGCCCGTTCGTACCCCTCGGCGAAAGCGTCCACCGCCTGCTCGACAGCGGCCAGCAACGCACCCACGGACCCGGACGGCAACCGCGACTGCATCTCCCGCGCTGCGCCCAAGTGGCCCCGGATGAGCCCGCGCAGTGGGAGTCCCGCCTCCGCCGCGCGCGTGCCCTGCGCTCTGCGGGACTCCAGCTCGGCACGGGTGAGCCGACGGCCCGTGACACAGGCGTCGAGCAGGATTTCGGCATACCCCGCCACATGCTCCGCCGGTACAGCTCCGTCGGTCATTGCCCTCCCCCGATCCTGACGCCTCCATGACACGTCCTTGACGCGGGGACCAGGGTGACACGTGCGGGGCCGGGCGCCACCACCGGCATCGGGGCGTCGTAAAGACTGCCGATCACCGGCAATGCGCGGCCGGGCACCGCACGGGCACGATCAGGTCACGGGGGATCCAGCACGGCCCGGATGCCGAGCCGCGGAAGCGGGGGGAGCGGTGGCATCCGGGCCGGTGGGGGGATCCGTCGGCGCACTCGGCTCAGGGCTGCCGGGCGGCAAGCCACACGGCGGCGACCGCAGCGAGAACGAGAGCCCCCGAGGCGAACAGCGGCAGGCCGGGGCCCGGCAGCGCGTACATCGCCGCCCCGGCCGCCGTCAGGACAGCGCCGAAGGCGAAGAGCGGGGAAAGCGGCCCGCTGCGAGAACGGCGAGTCATGGAATGGCTCCTGGCAGGGGGGAAGACGTCGTGGCCACAGACTCCCACGGAGCACGACCGCCGTACAGCGACGCAGACCACTCGACAGGAGGATCCGGCCCGTGCATCACGACGACGAACCCGTCTTCAAGCGCAGCAAGTGGGGAACCAACCGCTACTACTACAACCCCAACAACCCCATCGGACTCGCCCTGATCGTGATCAGCCTGCTCTTCGCCGCGACGATGATGATCCTGATGTCCAACCGGGCGGGCCCCTTCAAGCCTGCGCCCACCCCGCCGCCGTGGACCCCACCCCCGTACGCCCACTCCTGGCCGCCTTCCAGCACCTCCGCACCCGGGCCCACACAGGGCACACAGAGGTAGCCACTCAACGCACGTCAGGCTTCGAGGCCTTGGACTCCTATCCGTGACCCACGGTGCAGCGATCGGTGCAGGACGCTCGCCGCGCGTCGGCGTCGGTTCACCACTGGTTGAGGAGCGCGGTGTCCGGTTCGTGCTGCCGCCAGGCTTCGGTGAGACGGGCGAGGCGGGTGGGGGCGGCGATGCCGCGCACGGTTGCGATCCTGCCGTCGGTGATGTCGAAGGTGACGGAGCCTATGACCTTCTCTTCGAGCACGAAGAGGAGGGCGGGGGCGCCGTTGACGAGCGCGTAGTGGACGGCGGGCGCGCCGCCGAGCAGCCGCCGCTTCGCGGGTGTGGGCTTGAAACCGGCCCGTGCCATGGCGGCGATGCGCTCCGGGGTGTCGTACCGGATCAGTGTCTTGGCCAGGCCGGCGGCGTTGGAGTCGGAGATCGCGATCGCGTTGTCGGTGAGCAGCGCGACCAGCCGGTCGGTGCGGCCCGAGGTGGCGGCGGCGAGGAATTCCTCAACGATCCTGCGGGCGGACGCCGGGTCGACTTCGCCGGCGCCGCGGCGGCGGTCGGCGGTGACGCGGGTCCGGGCGCGGTGGAGGTGCTGCTGGCTCGCGGACTCGGAGATGTCGAGGATCTCGGCGATCTCGGCGTGGCTGTAGGTGAACGCTTCGCGCAGGATGTAGACGGCCCGCTCGATGGGCGGCAGGCGCTCCATGAGGGTCAGCATGGCCAGGGAGACCGATTCGCGCTGCTCGAAGGTGTCGGCCGGTCCGAGCATGGGATCGCCGTCGAGGAGCGGTTCGGGCAGCCAGGCGCCAACCGTGCGTTCGCGACGAACCTGCGCCGAGCGGAGCCGGTCGAGGCACAGGTTGGTGACGACCTTGGTCAGCCATGCCTCGGGCACCTTGATCTGCTGCCGGTCGGCGGCCTGCCAGTGCAAGAACGCGTCCTGCACGGCGTCTTGGGCGTCGGCGGCGGAGCCCAATAGCCGGTAGGCCAGCGAGGCCAGCCGGTTCCGGCTGGCCTCGAACCGGCTGGTGTCGAAGCGATCAACGCCCATGCTGTCCATGCTGGTTAGCCTAGGCGGCTACGCGACCGCCTCCTCGGCGGGGGCGTCCGGCGGGTACCGAACCGGGTTCGGAGCTCAGGTGGCGCTTGCGCGTGGGCACGCAGAAGGTCGGGTGCGAGTTGGTCCACAGCGACATCTTGAGGATGCCCGCCTTGATCCGCGCGGCCTTGCGGCCTCCCATGTACTTCGGCTTCGCCCGCGCTTCGTGGTCGACCAGCTGCAGGATCCCGTCCTGCCGGCCGAGGCTGATGTGGTTGCCCGGGTAGGCGAGCTTGACGTGTCCGATCTTGCTGCCGGTCAGGCCTCCCACAATGGCCTTCATCGCCTGCATCCCGGTGTAGCCGGCCGAGGCGCAGGACATCGGCAGCGGCAGGCCGTTCTCGCCGATCGTGAAGACGCTGTCGCCTGCGGCGTAGACGTTCGGGTGCGAGAGCGAGCGCATGGTGCGGTCGACGACGATCCGACCGCTCTCGGTGACCTCCAGCCCGGCGGCCGCGGCGATGGGGTCGACCACGAACCCGGTCGTCCACACCGTCGCGTCCGATGCCAGGGCGGTGCCGTCGGCGCACAGGACCCCGGTCGCTTCGACGGCTTCGACGCTCGTGTGTTCCAGGACGGTGATGCCCAGCCGGTCGCAGGCCTGGCGCAGGTGGTTGCGTGCCCCGGCGGAGAGTGGGGCGCCGAGCTCGCCTCGGGCGACCAATGTCACCGACAGGCCGGGCCGGGACTCGGCGATCTCGGTGGCGGTCTCGATCCCGGTCAGCCCGTCGCCGACGACGACCACGGTCCCGTCTTCCCTCAGGCCGTCCAGCCGATCGCGCAGGCGCAGCGCCGAGGGCCGGGAGGCCACGTCGAAGGCATGCTCGGCCACACCGGCGACGCCGCGGTCGTCACCGCGGCTGCCGAGGGCGTAGAGCAGCGTGTCGTAGCCGAGCTCGGCGCCGCCTGCGGCGTCGGCCACGGTGACGACCTGGCGCTCGGGGTCGACGGCGGTGACCCGGGCCACGTGCAGCCGTATCCCCGTGCCCGCGAAAATGTCGGTGAGCTTCTGGGTCTCGATCTCCTGACCGGCGGCGACCTGGTGCAGTCGCAGCCGCTCGACGAAGTCGGGCACGGCGTTGACGACGGTGATCTCGGTGTCCGCCGGGGACAGCCGGCGGGCCAGGTTGCCGGCCACGTAGACCCCGGCGTAGCCGGCGCCGAGGACGACGATGCGGTGCTTCATGTGATGCTCCTGTCGGTTCGCTGGGCTCTCGGTGACTTGAGCGGAACAGCGCCCCGATCCCTGACAGGAATCCATTGTGATGTGGGTCATGGCACGGAAGGTGCCGCCCGCCGGTGTCGGCGACGCCGAGACTGCGCAGATGTCCCGAGATCAAGACGACGCCTCCCGTTGGTGTCGTCGTCCTCGCAGGCCAGCGCCAACGCGGCGGCAGACCACGCCCGCCATCGCCCTGACTCCGCGTCACGCTCGGCTGTGCGGGACGGGCGGCCTGCATCACCAGGCTCACCCGCTGCTCGTACACCTCCTGCAGTTCTCGGTGACCGTAGATCCGTTCGGGTGGAATCAGAGGGCAGTGCCGTGCCGGACACCCTCTCCGCGGCAAGACATGACAAGTGACCGCCCAGGAGACCGAGGACTGGAACAGCGGCGCGTATGCGGCGGCGATCCACGCTCGGCGGGGCGGGCGTTGGCCCCCAAGTGGTCCCCAAGGTCCACCAGATGGCAATGGGGCCCGCCAGCCGTCACAGCTGGCCACCAGGGGAAAACCGGCTCAGGAAGCGGTCTGGCCCCGCTTCCGTTCGGCTCGGCGTCGCAGGTCGCGGATAACCTCATGCCAGCGCCAGGAACCGTCCCAGTCGCAGCCCTCGTGCCCGCCCGGCTCCCAGCCCGCAAGCTCTTCCAGCTGCTTGATCAGGACATCCGGATCGACAGGTACACGGTGTGGACGCTCGTCGTCGAGCTGCCCTGCGACGTCGTGCAGCCGGTGAGCAGCGCGGTAGTAGGACAGCTGGGTGTCGGTCAGCCGGCGTACGGCGTAGCCGCCGCACTTGCTGCACCAGTCCCAGTCGTCACGCGCCAGCAGGTCCGCCACGGTCAGAAGGTCGTCGCTCGCCGCGAGGCCTCGATCCCGTGTATGCCGGCACAAGGGTGAGTGCCCCTTGCCCTCGAACTTGGGATTCGAGTTCGTGGCGTAGATCTGCGCCTGCCCCAGGACACCCAGCGGAAGGCCGCTGCCGCTGCGCCAGCGGTCGGTGCCGGGCGGCCGGAACGGCGAGAGGCCCAAGGAAGCAGGCGCGAGCAGGCCCTCCCACACCGCGAGGGGCAGAATGCCGGAGCGGCCGGTGTCGAGGCTCCGCAAGTCGGAAACGCCGCGTGCCATGGCAAGCAGGCGCAGATTGTGTTCTTGGTCATGCTCCCGGTACGTCCGCCGGACAACGTCCCGGGCGCCGGCTGCAAGGCCCAGGTCAGCACCGAAGTGGCCATCCTGCCGTGCATGGCCGTGGCCCGAGGATGGGGCATCGTCAGCCTCTGGCGTGGGGACGATGTCCTTGATCCACGGACTGATCACGCTCTCGGGGAGGTCCGACGCACTGGCGACGATGACGCCGAGCCAGCCCTCGGCAAGTCGCCTCTCAATGACTTCGAGAGGCAAAACCTCCGCTCCGCCGCTCGTCGAGAAGACGATGTAGAGCTGGTCGGCAGCGTACGAGAAGTTGCGCAGCGCCCGGAGGTGCGCGGGTGTGACGGGCTGGCGGTCGAAGACAGGTGTGTCATCGAAGACCCCGGGCCGGAGGGAGTCCGGCTGCCCTTGGGGGTCCGTTTCAGCGGCCACAGCATCGGAACTGCCCGGCTCACACACGAGGTTGCCCGAGGGTTCCAGGAGTCTGGCGGCGACGAGTGCGGGGACTCGCAGCGTCAGCGTGCGTCGACCCCAGTCGGCGGCGATGGTCCAGGTCAGCAGCACGCCGAGAGTCCACCGATCCAGGCCGTCCAGGACGTCGGGAACGCCTCCGCGCGAAGGCTCCTCCGTGCCCTCCGGCAATCGCGCCGTGACCCACACCGTCGGTGTCGAATCCGTCGCCGCAGCGGCGGCATGGGCTTCGTCCTCCCAGGACTGAATCAGACGGGCGGCTCCTTCCAGAGCTTCCGCGTGCCCCTTCTTGTTGGGCCGGATGCCGTGCACGAGGTCATAGCGGTTGATCGACCGTGACGCCGGTCCTTCCCAGCCCCGCTCGGCCGAGTACTGCCACCTGCGCCACAACGCGCTCAGGCCTGTGGAGATCTGGCTGCCTTTGCCCAGCACCGCGAAGGCAGGATCGTCGGTCGGCAGCGGAGGCGTCTCCAGTGACGCTGCCGCAGCGGCCACGACGAGACCAGCCGGCTCAACGAAGAGGGTCGCCTGCACCCGCAGGGTCTCGAGGTAGCGCTCCTTCGCCGACACCTTCGGCTCCGCCCAGGCGGTCAGCCAAGGGAAGTGAGCGATGATGGCCTGCGCTCGGTGAAGGCTCTGGGCTGCGTGCCGCCAGCGGGACAAGACCTGCTCCTGCAGCTCTTGTGCCTCCCTGCGCGCTTCCCACGGCCTGTCGTCATCCTCCTCGTCTTCGCCCTCGTCCGCGGCGCCCCGTTCCGACTGCAGAAGCTCAGCCGCAGCCTGCACCTCGTCCTGGGTCCAGTGCACGTCCTCGTCCGGCTCCGCATAGGCCTGCAGCTGATGGAGCAGTCCCGATCCACCCAGCGCCCGCATGAAGATGCCCAGCCCCGATGTCGGCCGCGACGTCGGACCCCAGTCCGCACAGCCCGAACAGAACCTGTCCACCGCGTCCGCGTTCAACGGAACCTCGATCGTGGCCACATGGGGCGTCCGGAGCTGACCACACTCTCTGCGCACATGCAGTCTGGCGTTCTTGCCCTTCGCCGAGTGGACGGTGATCTTGGTGCCTTCGAACGGTCCGAGTGGTACGTCGGCTGTCAGCATGCGATCGCGCACGAACTCCCCCTTCTCCTGCCTTGCGAGCTTAGAGCCGAGCAGTGACACGCGCTGCCGGACGCTGGATGAATGCCCCTGATGACACCGACTACGTCCGCAAGTTGCTCGCAGCCCAACACCCGACCGACTCCAGCAGCCATCCGACCTACGAGATCGAGATGTCCGGCCAGGACATCCCCATCGGGCCGGTCCAGCGCACCCCGCCCGCCCTCTGCCCGTCGATGCACAGAGGGCGGGCGGAACTTCACGGTGGAAGCCGATGCGCAGCCGGTAGGCGACCCAGCGGACGCGTGGCACACCGGCTGACCAGCAGTTCACCGCAGAGTTCGAGCCTCCTTACTCCATCGCCCAGATGCGTGTACTCGGCACTGGTCCCCAGATCTGGTCCCCAGATCCGGGGTCGCCTGCCATCGTCGTGGCTTCACCCCCGCGCACAGGCTCCGCAGCCAAGGTCTCGCGTGAAGAAGCCACGGTTCCGTTCTCTCGTCATGGGCCGGGATCATGGTTGGCGGACCGCTGCCAGGCGTGGAAAGCAGCGATGGCTGTCGGCAAGGTCGGGTAAATACGGTTCGCCCCGACCGCCGCCGTGAGGCCGTAGGCGTCGAGGGATTCGCGAAGTTCCTGCTTGACACGGGCGAGGGCGAACACGACCTCCCTCTCTACGAGTTCGGCGCGCAGGGCCTCGACGGCGTCAAGGGCGGTGATATCGACCTCGACGTTGGCCTCGGTGTTCAGGACGAACCAGTCGACCGGTCCGTCCTGCACATCGACAGCCGCCATTGCGCGGCGGCGGAAATCCTCGGCGTTCGCGAAGAACAGCGGAGAGTCATAGCGGTAGATGAGCAGGCCGGGGACGGTGCGGGCAGTCGGGTAGTCGTCGACGTCGTGCATGCCCGCCAGGCCCGGAACGATCCCCAGGATGGCGTCGTGTGGACGAGCAACCCTTGCAAGCAGATCGATTACCGAGAGGGCCACCGCGACCAGGACGCCGTACAAGATGCCCAGGGCGAGGACGCCGAGGGTGCAGCCGATGGCCAGGAGTAGTTCGCGGCGTCGGAAGGCCGCCAGCCTGCGGAACTCGCTCACCTCGACCAGGCGTACGGCGGCGTAGACGACGATGGCGCCGAGGGCGGCGGCAGGAGTGTGGGTGAGCAGCGGGCCGAGGAAAAGGAGGACGGCGGCCACGCAGGCGGCGCCGGCGAGGGAGTACACCTGGGTACGGGCTCCCGAGGAGTCCGCGAGCGCGGTGCGGCTGGCACTGCTGCTGACCGGGAAGCCGTGCAGGACTCCGGCGCCGAGATTCGCCGCGCCGAGGGCCAGCAGCTCGCGGTTGGCGTCCAGGCGGTGCGGGTCGTCGTGCCGGGCGAAGGCGCGTGCGGTCAGGACGACGTCGGTGTAGCCGACCAGCAGAACGCCGAGAGCCGGGAGCACCAGGTCGGCGAGGTCGGTCAGCCGGGGCAGGGCGAAACCCGGCAAGCCGGACGGCACCGCGCCGATGACGTCGATCCCCTGGTCCTCGTCCAGTGCGAAGACCGTCACTACCGCCGTGGCGAGAAGGAGGACAACGAGCGGTCCGGGCAGAGCGCGCCACAGCAGCGGCAGGGTGAACAGCAGGAGCAGGCAGCCCGCGGCCATGACGGTCGTGGGCCGGTGCAGGTCGCCGATGTGGTGGAGGAACGAGAAGAGCTGGGGGAAGAACCCCGATCCGCTGCCGCTGGTCCCGGTGAGGCGGGGCAGCTGATCCACGATCATGATGAAGGCGACACCGGCCAGGTAGCCGACGAGCACGGGCCTGGAGAGCAGGTCGGCCAGGAAGCCGAGCCGGATGGCCCACGCGACCAAACAGAGCAGGCCGACGACGAGGGCCAGGGCTGCCGCAAGCGCCGCGTAGCGCGTGGGGTCGCCGGCCGCGAGTGGCCCGACGGCCACGGCGGTCATCAGTGCGGTGGTCGACTCCGGTCCGACGGACAGCAGGCGCGAGGTGCCGCTCAGGGCGTAGAGGACCATGGCCGGCAGGACGGCCCACAGGCCTACGACCGGAGGCAGACCTGCCACGCCCGCGTAGGCCATGACCTGGGGGACCAGGTAGGCGGCGACCGTGATTCCGGCCAGGACGTCGCCCCGGAGCCAGCTCGTCCGGTAGCCACGGAAGGCGGGCGGAATCGCGGTGATCCGTCCGTGCTTCGGCATGGCACCTCCGGGACTCCATGCGGGCCTGTGCCTCACCATGGTGCCGGGCGGAGGGCTGCGAGGAGGTGAAGCGCGCGTGGGCCGACCTCTACGGGCTGCTCTCACGCAGGCGGAAGCCGGTGATCAGGTCGGGCCTGATCCGGATGGCGCCCGATGCGGTGCCCTCGACCCACGGGTGCAGGAGGTGCGCGTAGCGCTCGATCTCGCTGGGGGCGGTGACTGCGGTGGCGTAGCCGGTGGCGACCACGCTCCAGCCCAGGTGCGCGCCTTGATCGATGACGTCGGCTTCGTACGCGACGACTACGCCCGCATCTGCCTGAGCCGCGAGCAAGGCTCCCAGCGTCGAGCCGTCCTGGACCCGGACGATGATGTCGCCTGCATCGAGAAGGTGGTTGACGGGGCGCACCGCGGGCAGCGCGTTACGGGTGAACACGATCCGGCCCAGCGGAACGGTGCCCAGCAGCTGCAACGCCTCGTCAGCGCTGAGTTCTTCCATCTGCCGTCCCGGCATGCTGACGGCAGGCAAGCTGGTGGTCGTAATGGCCGGGTCGCTCTTCATCGTGGGCATCCTCGGTCAAGCGGGCGGGACGCCGGTGCCCTTGCCCGCTGTTGGCTTCTCAAAGTGGCGTGGGCCCAGGGCCGTGGCTTCGCAGCACCGCGAGCCGCCGGGTGTACTCCTCCTCGTCGATCTCGCCTCTGGCGAATCGTTCCGCGAGGAGCCTTTCGGCCCCGCTGTCGGAGGCTGAGTAAGGCGCGGGTGCAGTCCGCCCGTCCGCACCATCTCGCCTGAGGGCGCGGACCACGAGGACGGTCGCCGCGACGATCAGGGTCCAGAAGATCAGCGTGGTGAGGGACATGGCGAACCATCCCCAGGCCCCCATGCCATGGCCATTCCAGTACATCGCGCACCTGCCAGGTGGACGGGTCGACGGCCGCGAGCCGGCCATCTGCTGCCAGGATCTCCGGCTGCGCCGTCCCCGGCATGGGCCGGTCGGCCCATAGACGGGACCAGAGGGCCCATGCCCGGGACCGGCGGGAACGCCAAGACTGAAGACGGACTCGAACAGGAGGCCACTTTATGAGCACCCCTTCACCCGCTCGTCTCTCCGAGGCGCTGCCCGCCGACTGCCGCTCCCGTCTGATGGAACTGGCCCGAGAGGTCAACTTCGACGAGGGGGCCCATCTCTTTCGCGAGGGTGGCCACGCCGACCGGTTCTGGATCGTCCGGTCCGGAACCGTGACCTTGGACGTCCACGTGCCCGGGCGGCGCGCCGCCGTCATCGAGAGCCTCGGCGCCGGCCAGCTGGTCGGCTGCTCGTGGCTCTTCAAGCCCTACTCCTGGCGTCTGGGTGCGGAGGCGATGACGCCCGTCCGCGCGTACGAGTTCGACGCGGCACGCGTACGGACGCTGATGGATACTGACGCCGCCTTCGGCTCTGCCCTGGGCCACTGGGTCGGGCAGGTCCTCGCCAACCGGCTGCAGGCCGCCCGCGTGCGCCTTCTCGACTTGTACGCGCCCTATGGCAGCGGCAGCTTCCTCTGATCGTCCGTACGCCGAAGGAGCCGGTCATGCCCGCATCCCGCTACACCGTCAGTGACGTCATGACGCACACCGCCGTCGCCATCGGCCGCGAGGCTTCCTACAAGGAGATCGTCGAGCTGATGCACCAGTGGAAGGTCAGCGCGGTCCCCGTCCTGGAAGGCGAGGGCCGGGTCGTCGGCGTCGTCTCCGAGGCGGACCTGCTGCCGAAAGAGGAGTTCCGGCGTACGGACCCCGCGCTGCCCGAGCAGCTGGAGGAAGCGTCGAAGGCCGGCGCGGTGCTGGCCGAGGAGCTGATGTCGAGCCCGGCGATCACCGTGCACCCTGACGCGCCCGTCGCCGAAGCCGCAAGGATCATGGCGCGCAAGCACGTCAAGCGCCTGCCCGTGGTGAACGCGCTCGACATGCTGGAAGGCGTGGTCAGCCGCAGCGACCTCCTCAAGGTGTTCCTGCGGCCCGACGAGGAGCTCGAAGAGGAGATCCGCCAGACCGTGCTCACCGAGCTCGTACCCGGCATGACCTTGGACTTCGCCGTACAGGACGGCGTCGTCACTCTGCGCGGCCCGCTGCGGGACCGGGCCTTGGTCCCCCTGCTCGCACGGGCGATCCGCGCGGTCGAGGGCATCGTGGACGTCCGGATGGAGCTGGAAAGCACCATCGCTGCCTAACGAGCCGTCTCGTCGGCCACGGGTGCATTGCGCCTCTTCCTGAGACAATTCGGAGGGAAATGCACAGCACGGACCGAGCCAGGGGCGATCATGTCCGAGGATCCGACCATGTCCGCCGGGGCGCCTATCAAGGTGTTCCTCCTCGATGACCACGAGGTGGTCCGGCGCGGGCTGCGGGACCTCTTGGACGCAGAGCCGGACATCACGGTCGTAGGCGCAGCCGGAACGGCCGAGCAGGCTCTCGCCCGCGGGCCGGCGCTCCGTCCGGACGTCGCCGTACTTGACGTGCGGCTACCCGACAGCGACGGCATTACCGTCTGCCGCGAGCTGCGCTCGCGCATGCCGGGCCTGGCCTGTTTGATGCTGACCTCGTTCGACGACGAGGACGCCCTCTTGGACGCGATCATGGCAGGGGCTTCCGGCTACGTCCTGAAGCAGATCAAGGGCACCGACCTGGTCTCGGCCGTACGCACCGTCGCCACCGGCCAGTCCATGCTGGACCCTGCGACCACCGCCCGCCTGATGCACTCCCTGCGGGACCCGGAGTCGGCGAAGGCGCCGGAGGACGCCCGCCTGGCGGCTCTGTCCGAACGGGAGCAGGCCGTCCTGGACCTCATCGGCGAGGGCCTCACCAACCGGCAGATCGCCAAACAGCTCTACCTGTCGGAGAAGACGGTCAAGAACCACATCTCACGGCTCCTGGGCAAGCTCGGAGTGGAGCGGCGGGTCCAGGCGGCCGTGATCGCCGCCCAAGTGCACGAGCACGACGCCGGCAAGTAGCAGGTACACCGACGACGGTCAGCGCGGTGGCGGGACCAGAGGTACCTGCCACTCCAGGCGAGTGCCCCGCTCCCCATCGCCCCGCGCCGCGGCCTGCATCTGGCCGCTGAGCCTTTCGGCACGCTCTGCCAGGTTCCGCAGTCCGCTGCGCCGACCGCCCGCAGGCAGGCCGACGCCGTTATCGGTCACGATGACCGTCAGGTTCCCGTCGGCCGCGACGATCGAGACCTCTGCCCGCGTGGCCTCGGCATGGCGGGCGACGTTGCTGAGGGCTTCCCCCACCACGGCGAGGGCCTCGTCCGCGACGGCCGACGGTACGTCGGTGTCGATCAGCCCCTCCACACGCAGGGCCGGGGCGAAGCCGAGGGCCGCCGAGGCCTCATCCAGGGCCTGGGCCAGGCGGGAGCGCATCTTGGATGCCTCACCGGGGGCCTCGTGCTCGCGGAGTCCGAAGATGGTCGATCGGATGATCTTGATGGTGGCGTCGAGGTCGTCCACGGCGCGCGCGAGGCGTTCGGATGCCTGGGGGTGGTCGACGAAGCGCTGGGCGCTCTGGAGGGTCATGCCGGTGGCGAAGAGGCGCTGGATGGCCAGGTCGTGCAGGTCGCGGGCGATGCGGTCGTGGTCCTCCAGCAGGCTCATCTGCTCGGCGTCGTGGCGCCGGTCGGCAAGCTCCAGTGCCAGGGCGGCCTGGCCCGCGAATCCCGGAAGCGCGGCGATCTCCGCGGTGGCGAACACGGGGCGACCGTGCCGACGGGCGAGCATCAGGACGCCCCTGAGTTTTTCCTTGGTGCCGACGGTGACGGCCACGGCCGGGCCGAACCCCTTCCACCGCTCGGGTTGCACGGTGACGCGCTCGTCGGTCGCCATGTCGGGGACTGTGATGAGGCCATTGCGGGCCAGCGCGGCCTCGGCGAGAGTGCCCTGCGTACTGGGCAGGACGATCCCGCGGTGCGCCTCTGCTCCCTCTCCTAGGGCGAGGGAGCCTCGCAGTTCACCACCCGAGCCGAGCAGGTAGAAAACGCCCATGTCCGCGCTGGTGATGTCCTTGGCCCGCTCCAGCATGCCCTCGAGGACCTCGTCCTCGGGCGCTCCGGAGAGCAGGGCGCTGGTGATGTCGGAGCTGGCCTCCAGCCAGCGCTCGCGCAACCGGACCTCCTCGAAGAGCCGGGCGTTTTCGATGGCGATGCCGGCCGCGACGGCGAGGGTGGACAGGACCGCTTCGTCCTCGGCGTCGAACTCGGCGCCGCCGCGCTTCTCGGTCAGATAGAGGTTGCCGAAGACCTCCTCGCGAATGCGGATCGGGACACCGAGGAAGGAGTGCATCGGCGGGTGGTGGTCAGGGAACCCGTACGAGGCCGGGTGCTCGGACAGCTCCGACAGCCGCAACGGTTCGGGATGGCGGATCAGCTCGCCGAGGATGCCGTGGCCGGAGGGCAGGTCTCCGATCTGTGCGCGGAGGTCGTCGCTGATGCCGACGGGAAGGAACTCGGCCAGCTTCTTGTCGTTCCCGATGACTCCGAGGGCCCCGTACTCGGCGTCCACGAGCACCACGGCGGCCTCGACGATGCCGTGCAGCACCTGCGGCAGATCGAGTTCCCGGCCCACGGACATGACGGCCTCGAGCAGACCGTTCAGCCGGTCGCGGGTGCCCCTGACCTCGTCGATCCGCACCTGCAACTCATCCAGCAGTTCGTCGAGCCGCAATCGAGGAACACCGCTCCGGGTGGGCTGTTCCCCTGTGCTCATGCCCACCTCCGGCCGGAAGCGATGGCGAGATGGCCATCACTTCCACGGTATCTCCGGCCGGGGGGCCCGGCCTTCCCACTCAGCAGGAGGCGACTGCCCCGCTCGGCCTCTCCTCGTGCCGCGGCGTACCGGGTTCGTCATGCAGATGCCGGACGTGGGCGTCCGGGCCGGGGAAGAACACGCTGGTGCGGCCGGTATCGGACCAGCGGACGTCGTACGGAGGGGTGCCGTCCTCATGGTGCAGGGCGATGACTTCTCCGTCACGGCCCGGCGTTCCGACCGTGGGGCCGCCCACGACGATCTGGTCGCCCACCTCGGCGTGGACCCCGTGCCCGTGGGCAAGCGGATTCGCGTTCATGATCATGCCTTTCTGTGGAATGCGCCTCGCAGGAGCCGGGCGGCGACGAATGCCGCGAGGGCTGCCGCGGTGGCGAGCCCTGTGCCGGCCCAGCCCACCGGCTGGGTGTCCAGCAGCGACTGCAGAGTGGGAACGTGCAGGGCGGCCATCGCAAGGAAGGCGGAGGCCACCACGGAGGCGGGGAGGAAGAGGTTCTGGGTGGTGAGCAGCCGGGCCCGCAGGCCCAGGGCCACGCCCAGCTGGGCGCCGAGCAGAGACAGGAAAAGCACGCTCTGCCAGGGCAGGCCATGGGTGCGCGCGGCGATTCCGGCGATCAGGCTGAACGCTGTCACGGCCGCGGCGAGGATGAGGAGGCGTTGCCACACGCCGGCGGCCAGGATGTGCTGTCCGGGCGGCCGGGGCGGGCGCCGCATGGCTTCTGGTGCGGCCGGTTCGGCGCCCATGGCAACGCCGGTCAGGCCGTGTGTGAGGAGGTTGATCCACAGGATCTGCCCCGCCCGAAGAGGGAGGGCGAGGCCGAGGAGGGGGCCCGCCAGCATCACTAGGATCTCGGCGGTTCCGCCGGCCATGGCGTAGACGAGGAAGCGTCGGATGTTGTCGTAGACGCGGCGGCCTTCCTCGACGGCCGTGACCACGGTGGAGAGCTCGTCGTCCGTGAGGACGAGGTCGGCGGCCTGGCGGGCCACCTCGGTGCCGCGGGCGCCCATGGCGACGCCGATGTCGGCCTGGTGGAGGGCGGGGCCGTCGTTGACGCCGTCCCCGGTCATGGCGGTCACGGCGCCGTGGGCACGCCAGGCGTGGATGATGTCCAGTTTCTGCTGTGGATCGGTCCGGGCGAAGACGCGGACCGCGGTCAGGTCGGTGTCCGGTGCTGCGGCCAGCTCGGGTCCGGTGACGACCGCATCAGCGGGACCGTCGTCGACGAGGCCGATGCGTACGGCTATGGCGTGGGCGGTCGCGGGGTGGTCGCCGGTGATCATGATCGGGGTGATGCCGGCGGCGCGGCAGGCTGCCAAGGTGGCCGCGGCTGCCGCTTTCGGCGGATCGCTGATGGCGATCAGGCCGAGAAGGCTCAGTCCGTGCTCCGCCTCGGCGGCGGGCGGACTCCACTGGAGCCGTTCGGCGCCAGCCACTGCCAGGACCCTGAATCCGTGCGCGGCCAGCCGGGCAGCCTGCAGGCGAGCTTGCTCCAGGACCTCGGGCGGCTCGGTGAGCACCGTGGGAGCCAGGACAGCCTCGGGCGCCCCCTTGAGGCAGACCAGGACGTTGCCGTCGGGCAGGTGGTGGAGGGTGGTCATCCGTTTGCGCAGGCTGTCGAACGGTGCTTCTCCGATCCGGGGGCAGGCCCGGTGGAGCTCGGCGTGGCTCGGGCAGCCGGCCTTGGCGGCGGCCGCCAGCAGTGCGGCTTCCATGGGATCGCCCACGGCCGTCCACCCGTCGGAACCGCTCTGGGGCGGTTTCAGGCTCGCGTCGTTGCACAGGGCTGCCGTGGTCAGCAGCTCCTGGAGAGGGCGGAGTTGCTCGGGTGTCAGGGAGCGTCCGGCGCGGGTCAGGGCTCCGTGGGGTTCGTATCCGCTGCCGGACACGTCCACGTTTCCCGACGGCGTCCACACGTGCTGGACGACCATGCGGCCCTCGGTGAGCGTGCCGGTCTTGTCCGTGGCCAGCACGCTCACCGAGCCCAGCGTTTCGACCGCCGGCAGGCGTCGGATCAGGGCGCCCCGGGCCGCCATGCGGCGGGCTCCGAGGGCGAGGGCGAGGGTGACTACGGCGGGCAGGGACTCGGGCACCGCAGCGACGGCCAGGCTGATGGCGGTGACCGCCATCGTGCTCACGCCGAGGCCGCGTACGAGGCCCAGGGCGAAGAAGAGCACGCACAGGGCGAGGGTGGCGGCGGCCAGGACGCGGCCGAGGGAGGCGAGGCGGCGCTGGAGCGGGGTCGGCCCGTGGTCTCCGTCGAGGAGCGCCGCGATCCGGCCGAGGGCGCTGGCGGATCCTGTGGCCGTGGCGGTCGCGACACCCCGACCGCGCACCACGACGGTGCCGGCGCTGACCGTGTCGCGCGCGGTCTTGGCGACGGGTTCCGATTCGCCGGTCAGCATCGACTCGTCAATCAGGAGGGCTGACGCCTCCGTGAGATCGGCGTCCGCAGCAACGATGTCCCCCTCGCCCAACAGCAGGCTGTCACCCGGCACCACGAGCGCTGCCGACACCTCGTGCGCTTCACCGTCGCGCCGCACCCGGGCATGCGGGGCCGAGAGCGCGGAGAGGGCGGAGACCGCGTGGTCCGCCCGGACTTCCTGGGTCACTCCCACGGTCGTGTTGAAGACGACCACCAGGCCGATGACGACGGCGTCCGGGTGGTCGCCGATCGCGATAGTCAGGAGTGCGGCACCGAGCAGCACCATGATCAGCGGATCACGTAGCTGCGCCAGCACCCGACGGTGGAGGGGTGTGGGCGGCGGAGGTGCCACCTCGTTGCGCCCGTAGCGGGCCAGTCGGCGTTCGGCCTCGGCCCGCGTCAGCCCCGCCGGGGGCAAGGAGCCGACGGACGACGTTTCGATCGCGCGGCTGGTCATGGCCGGTTCATCCGGTGGGGATGGTGATCACCGGGCAGTGCGCGCGGTGCAGGAGGCCGTGGACGACGGATCCGATCCGCATGCCGGTGTAGCCGCCGCGGCCGCGGCGGCCCACGACGACGGCCAGGGCGTGCTCGGCTGCCCGGGCCAGTTCCTCGACGGGGTGGCCGGTGAGGACCTCGTGCGTCACATGCACATCCGGGTACTTCTCGGACAGGCTGGCGGTGGCCTCGGAGAGCAGGGTGCGCTGGGCGCGCAGCGCCACCTCCTCGTCGTCCAGCATGATCAGCGGCGGCTGCCACACGCAGACGACCCGCAGCGCCGCCCCTCGAAGGTCGGCCTCGTCGAAGGCGAAGGTCAGCGCGGCCGTGGCGGACGCGCTGCCGTCGATACCGGCGACGACATAGGGCGGCTGCTGGCTGATGTGCTCGGCGTCGCCCACGACGACGACCGGGCAACGGGCCTGGGCGGTGACGGGGACCACGAGGGAGCCGGCGCTGAAGAACTCGGCGGTGCGGCTCAGGTGCCGGGAACCGAGGACGATCATGCGGGCTTCTCGCGCCGCAGCGCCCAGCACGGGGGCGGGGAAGCCGCTCAGCAGGTCACCGGTGACGGCCACCTCGGGGTGGCGGTCACGTACCCAGTTGCACGCTTGTTCGAGACGGTCGGATACGGCCTGCCTCAGGGCCGTTTGGCGGGGGGTGTCGTCGACCTGTTGGGTGTCGTGCTGGGGCGGCACGGCGAGCACCAGGCGCATCGGGAGCCGACGCCGTTGCGCCTCGTCGGCGGCCCAGGCCAGGGCAAGGTGCCAGTCCCTGTCCGGGTCGATGCCCACGACGATGTCACGGCTTGCTGACGGGTGGCTGGTCATGACTGGCTCCCGAAGTCGCTGCCGGTCCGAGGAATGAGGAGGACGGGGCAGTGGGCGTGGTGCAGCAGGCTGTGTGTGGCCTTGCCCAGGTTGGGGGCGAGTCCGAGGGGCCCGGGCACCCGGCGGCCGCCCATGACGAGCAGGTCGGCGTGGCGGGACGCCTCGACCAGGACGCCGGCCACGGAGATGCTCTTCTCCGCATCGGCCTGTACCTCAAGGTCGGGGAACTCGCTGCGGATCACGTCCGTGACGGCCCGCAGGGTCTCTGCGTGCCCGCCGGCGATCTCGTCGACGCCGTCGAGCATGGTGACCACCTCACCGACGGACTGGAGCACGTTCCACACGTGCAGCAGTCGCAGGGAGGCCTTGTGCAGCTCGGCTTCCCGGGCTGCGTACCGGGTGATCAGGAGGTCGTGTTCGTCGCGGACCGCGGCGAGGACCGTTCCGGTCTCCTCGGTCCCGTCGATGCCTCGGACGACGATGACGGGTGTCATGGCGATGGCCGCGGTGCCCAGCCCTACCGAGCCGAGCATGAGGGAGTTGAACCCGCCCAGGCCGCGGTTGCCCACCACGACCGTGCCGTGGAGTCCTCCGGCCCGGTGCAGGGTGTCGACAGCGCCGGCGCGGCTGAATTCGGTGGTCACGGTCAGCCCGGGGTACTCGGCCGACACGGCCTTCGCCGTGTCGTCCAGGAGCGCCCGGCCGTTGACGCGGACCCGTTCGATGGTCTCCGCGGACAGGTACAAGGCCCTGCCGTCGGTGTCGGAGCCGTAGACGATGTGCAGGGGACGGTCACGGCGTACGGCCTCCTTGGCCGCCCACAAAGCAGCGACGCGTGCCGACTCCGAGCCGTCCACGCCGACCGTGACCGAGCTGGTGTCCGGGGTGCGGAAGGTGCTTTCCACGATTCCTCCCAACCGAGAAGCCGATGAGGGACACCACTCACGCTGGCACCGTCGACGCATCAGGAAGAGGGCCGCCCGGGACCGCCGACGGGACCAAAGGTCCCCATCGTCCCGGGCTCGGCAGCCCCGGGCCCTTGCGGGCCCTCGAACGGGACCGTTCGGCCCTCGATTACCGGCAGTCGTCGACGGATGGTGGGGGCACACCCCACACCGGACATCAGCCTCGCGCGACAGGGCGGAGCAGGAGGGCCTCATGAAGCACCTCAAGGTGGCGGACCTGATGACCGACGAGGTCGTCTCCGTGGCCCCGGGCACCGCCTTCAAGGACGTCGCGAAGCTCCTCGCCCAGTACGACCTCTCAGGAGTCCCCGTCCTGGACGACGAGGACCGTGTGGTGGGCGTCGTCTCGCAGACCGACCTGCTCGCCCACACGTTGCCGGGACACTATCCCTCCGAGCAGGGCATCACAGCGGCTGGGCCGCCTACCGCCGGTGACGTCATGTCCGTGCCCGCGGTCACCGTCCACGCCGAAGAGACAGTGGCCGACGCCGCCCGGCTGATGACCCGCCGGAGTATCGAACGCCTCCCCGTCGTGGACGTGGAGGACCGGCTCGTCGGCATCGTCACCCGCCGGGACCTGCTCCGCATCTTCCTGCGCCCGGACTCCGAAATACGCCGGCGTGTCACCGACGAGGTGCTCACGGAGGTGCTCGGTGTGCCGGCCGGTGACATCGACGTCCACGTGGTGGACGGCATCGTCACCCTGGACGGCCATGTCGAGCGCCGGAGTCAGCTCCCCGCACTTCTCAGCCTCGTCGAACAGCTCGACGGGGTCGTCGCCGTGGCCTCACGCGTCACCGCCCGCACCGACGACACGTCAACCACTCATGCGGCCGGTGCCCGGCACGCAATGCCGTGGTGATGAGCGCCCGCACGAAAGGAATCGCAGCCATGAACAACCACGTGACCGTCGGAGTCGACGGCTCCCCGGAGAGCCGGGCAGCAGCACGCTGGGCCGCACAGGAAGCCGTCCTGCGGCAGGTGCCGCTGCGCCTCGTGCACGCCGTCGACTGGCCCCTGGACCCGGTGTTCCCCGGCCTGGGCCGCCAGGACGTTGACCGCTGGGCGGACCAGGCCCTGACCGAAGCGGCGCAGGAGCTGCACGGGCGCCACCCGCGCTTGGAAGTCACGACCCGCTGCCTGACAGCACGGCCGGCAGCCGCTCTCGCGGCCGAGGCCGCCGACGCCGGGCTGCTGGTCCTGGGATCGCGTGGCCTGGGCGGCCTGGTCGGTTTCATCGTCGGCTCAGTGGCGATGTCCACCGTGGTCGCGACCGACACCCCGGTCGTCCTCGTCCGCGTCGCCGACGAGCCGACCGGCCCGGGCACCGGCTCCAGCGGCGAGGTCGTCGTAGGCGTCGACATCCACGAAGCGTGCGACCGGGTACTCACCTTCGCCTTCGAAGAGGCAGCCCGGCGCGACTGCCCACTGCGGGCCGTACACGGCTGGAAGATGCCGCCCGCCTACAGCTACGTCCCCTTCTTCGACCCGGACAACGAACGGGACATCGGCAGGAGCGTCACCCAGATGATGGAGGACATGCTGCTGCCCTGGCAGCACAAGTTCCCCGACGTGAACGTCAGCCACAGCGTGTTCATGGGATCGGCGGGCGAGCATCTCGTCCGGGCCTCGCAGGGCGCGGGACTCGTGGTCGTGGGACGCCATGTGCGCCGCTCCCCCCTCGGAGCGCACCTGGGATCGGTCGCCCACGCGGTGCTGCACCACGCAGCAGCCCCCGTGGCCGTCATCGCCCACGACTGAAGGAGCGGGACCGGTGCACCGGACGTATGCCGCGCGCAAAAAGGGGCGGAAAGAGTCCGCCCGCTTCTCGCGGATCCCGATTGTGCGGTGCGCGGCACTCGGCCGCTTCTCCGCATCCTCGCAAGGACCCTTTCCGCACTTTCATGGAACCACCCCCAGGCGGAGCCCACCAGGGCCGGCCGGACCGCCTCAAGGCCCCGGACGGCCCTACCCACAGGCGGGTCGGCCTTCCCACCATCGCGAGTACCAGCCGTCCCATCGAGGAGGAGGACCATGAAGCACCTGCGCACCGTCGATGACGTCATGACACACGCCGTGATCTCCATCGACCGAGGAACCGCGTTCAAGGACATCGTGGAGGCGCTGCGGATGTGGAACGTCAGCGCGCTCCCGGTCCTGGCCCAGGACGGACAGGTGGTCGGCGTCGTCTCCGAAGCCGACCTGCTGCTCAAGCCCCAAGGCGCCGACACGGCCCACGACACCACCGCCGAGCAGCTGATGACCCGCCCGGCCGTGACCGTCACGAAGGACGCCACCATCCCCACCGCGGCGCGTTTGATGGCCCGCGGGCACCTCAAGCGCCTTCCCGTGGTCGACGGCGACGGCCGCCTCGTCGGCGTCGTCAGCCGTGGCGACCTGCTCAAGGTCTTCCTGCGCCCGGACGAGGACATCGGCGCGGAGATCCGCGAGATGATCACGTACCAGCTGATCCCGCGCGGTTCCGCCGAGGTGCACGTCCACGTCGCCAACGGCATCGCCTACCTCAACGGGTCTCTGGCGGACCCCGCGATGGAAGACGTCGTCGTACGCGCCGCCGGCACAGTACCGGGCGTCGTCGACGTCAAGGCGGATTTCACCGTCCCCGTATCCGTATGAGGGAACGACCGTCATGCGGCACCGCAGTGTCTCGGACCTGATGACGCACACCGCCGTCACCGTCCGGCGTACGACCGCGTTCAAGGAGATCGCCCGGCTCCTGAAGGAGTTCGACATCACCGCCATGCCCGTGATCGACGAATCCGGGCACCCGGTCGGCGTCGTCTCCGAAGCCGACCTTCTCCGTCGGCGGCCCGCCGGTGGTGCGGCAACAGCCGAGGAGCTGATGACCAGCCCGGCCGTCACGGCCCGACCCGAGTGGAGCGTGGTCCGCGCGGCCCGCGTCATGCAGCGGCACCAGGTCAAACGGCTGCCGGTCATCGACGCGGAAGGCCGGGTGGTCGGCGTACTCAGCCGCAGCGATCTGATCCAGCTGTTCCTCCGCCGCGACCACGCGATACAGGAAGAGATCCTCGAGGACGTCCTCACCCGGACGCTCCACCTCGCTCCTTCGTCCATCACCGTCGAAGTCGACGACGGCCTGGTGACCCTCAGTGGCACCGTGCCGCAGCCCGGCCTGATGCCCGTGGTGCTGCGCCTCTGCCAGAGCGTCGACGGGGTCGTCGACGTCGACAACAGGCTCACCTGCGCGGAGGCCGAACAGAGCTGACCGGGCGAGGAGGGCCGGTCGGTCCCAGGTTGGGCCGCTCGGTCCTTTCCAAGGACCTCGCACGAGGCAGAGCCTGAAAGCAGCCGACTATCGGGCCCCACCGGTCGCCGTCGTGGCGCACGACTGAGGCCACGTAGACAGGACCAGTCCCATGACCGCAACACACCTCGACCCCGACACCGTCATCCAGTTCGTCGGCGACGCCGTCACCGCTCCGTCCATGCACAACGCCCAGCCGTGGAAGTTCGTATTCCATGTCGGTAGTGGTGCCCTCGCTCTGTACGGCGATCCGGAACGCGCCATGGCCCGAACCGACCCGAATCACCGTGGCCTCCACCTGGGTTGCGCCGCGGCATTGTTCAACCTGCGCGTGTCCGCGGCCTGGATCGGTCTGCCGGTTCGCGTGCAGCTCTTGCCCGACGACGCCGAACCATGGCTGCTCGCCACGGTGACCATCGACGAAACGACGGGCGCGGACCGCGAGCTGGCCTCCCTGCACGACGCGATCCGGCGTCGGCACACCAGCCGGTACCCGTTCAGCGAGGAGCCGGTGCCGACGGCACTGCTGGACGGTCTGTGGGCTGCGGCCCACTTGGAAGGCTGCCGGCTGACCGTCCCTGATACGTGGCACATCGACACCGTGCTCGGGCTGGTCCGGGACGCCGAACACCGCGAGGAGATCGATCCGCTCGCGCAGGCGGAAACCGCGGCCTGGACCTCCCACCCCCAGAGTGCTACAGACACACGTCGGGACGGCATTCCCGCCGCCGCATTCGGACCCAAGGGCTCCGGCGGTCCCACCCCCGTACGCGACTTCGGTTGGGCCAACCCGATACCGGATCGCGGGTGGGCCGTGTTCGAGAAGCGGCCGCAGCTGGCTCTGCTGAGCACCGAGGGGGACACGAAAGCCGACTGGCTGCGCGCCGGCCAGGCGATGGAGCGCGTCCTTCTGCAGGCCACCGCTGACGGACTTGCCACGTCGATGACGTCCCATCCCCTGGAATGGCCGGAGTTGCGGTGGACGGTGCGAGACCCGGTCGCGGCCATGGGGCACGTGCAGATGGTCTTCCGCCTCGGCTACGGCCCTGCAGGCCCCGACACGCCCCGTCGCCCGTTGACCGAGGTCCTGGAAGTCCGGGAGTAGAAACCGGTGGAAGACGCGTAGTCGCTCGAATGACGAATTCCGTTCAGGGCGCGAGGTCTCGGCGTTGGAGCAGCACATGAGCCAGGAGCATGCCCAGCACTCCCGTTCCGACAAGGATCCCGAGCTGGGGCCAGAGCACGTCGCCTTCGGCCAGGGCGTCGCCCGGGGCGTAGTAATGGAACGGGCTCAGGAACCTCAGCGATGCTGCGGGCGACCAGGCCAGTGCGATGAAGTTGACCGCGAACCCCACTGCCCCGATTGCGATGGTCACGCCGACCACCTGGGCCCGCCGTCGCCCTGCCGCCACCGTGACGGGTGACAACCGCAACGACGTCACCCAACGCCTGCCCCTGATCCACGCCGTACCGCCCATCCGCGGCAAGCGCGGACGACTCCGTCAGCGCCCCGCCGTCCTCTACGCCGACCGCGGTTACGACCACAACGTCTACCGCCGCCAGGTCCGTGAGCTGGGCATCCGCCCGCTCATCGCCCGGCGCGGCACCGGGCATGGAAGCGGCCTGGGCAAGAACCGCTGGGTCGTCGAAGCGACCTTCGCGCTTCTGCGCTGGTTGCGTCGGCCGCGTATCCGCTGGGAAATCCGCGTCGGCATCCACCAGGCCTTCCTCACCCTCGGCTGCGCGATCATCTGCTGGCGGCGCCTCAGAAAACAGTGCTGATCTGAGCCCTCAGCCCGAACCGGCGACCAGTGCCTCGCCGAGCGGGGTGCGCCGGTAGAGCACCGACCGTCCGGACCGGGCGCGGACGAGCAGTCCCGCGCTTCGCAGGATGGCGAGGTGGTCTCCTACCGCGCCGGGTGCCATGGCGAGGCTTCGGGCGAGGTGGCTGGTACTGGCCGGGGCGTCCAGCGCCAACAGCAGCCGGGCTCGGGCCCGGCCGACCAGAGCGGTCAGCGCGTCCGGTTGGGGGACGGTCTCCTGTTCGCCCCACAGGGCGGCGGTGCCGCGGGCACGGTAGACCAAGGTCCTGGGCCAGGGGTCTTCCATGTGGGCGGCGATATGCCCGACGATGGCCGAAGGGATCAGCAGGAGCCCGTCGCCGGCGAGGCGGACTGTTCCGCCTCGGAAGAAGCCGATCTCGATACCGCCGGCGCGCCAGGCGACGCCCGGGTGCAGGCTCTCGATGGTCGCGGCCCATCCGTGTTCGCCGATCACACCCACCCGGTGCACGACATCGCGCTCGCAGATCGCGCGCAGTTGCGGCCAGTCCGCGGCGAGCAGCTCGTGCCACGCCTGGTCCATCGCCTCAGCGATCCTGGAGACGGCGTCCGCCGAGTCCAGCACTGCGCGTACACGGGGATCACGGGCGGACGGGCCGGTCGCGGCGGCGGCGAATTCGTGGCGGGCCGCTTCCAGCGGTGTGGCCCGGATCACGGCCAGGTCGTCAGCCCAGGTCTGGTTGAGGCCGCGCGGGGGTGGGGCGACGAAGTTCGGTCCGCCTTGCGGTGCCTGCAGCGCGAGGGCGGCGTCCAGTTCGGTCTCGCGGCGAAGCCGTTCAAAGGCCGGCATGAGCCGGGCGGCCCAGGCTCGCGGCAGCGGCTGGCCTTGGCCGGCGAGCGAGCGCAGCAGCAAACAGAGGTCCAGTGCGGGCGACAGCGCGAAGCGGCTGCGCAGCAGGTCCTCGACGGAGACTTCGAAGCGCAGCACCCTGCAAGGCTACCGCGGGACGTCTGTTCCGATTCGTCCAGCGACGAATCATTGGTGAGTGGCGTGGGCGCACGGCGAGGCTGGGCGTCATGATCCCAACCGCTGAATCCGCGCAGGGCAACCGCCGTGCCACTTACCGGGAGGTGCTGGCCGAGCCGCGATTCCGGCTGCTCTTCTCGACCCGCACCGTCGCGATCACCGCGGACTCACTGCGGATCACCACGTTCTCGGTTCTGGTCTTCGCGGCCACCGGCTCCGCGCTGTTGAGCGCACTGGCCTTCGGCATCGGCTTTCTCCCGCAGTTGTTCGGCTCGCTGCTGCTGGGCTCACTGGCCGACCGACTGCCGCCCCGCGCGCTCATCGCCGGCGGCTACGCCTTGGAGTGCGCCGCCGCCCTGCTGCTCGCCCTGGTGCGGATGCCGATCGCGGCAAGCCTCGGTGTCGTGGCGCTGGTCGCCCTCGCCACACCGGTGTTCAGTGGCGCGTCGAGTCGGCTGGTCGCGCAGTGGCTGGAGGGCGACGCCTATGTACTGGGCCGTTCACTGAACAACATCGCTGCTTCCGGCGCGCAGTTGTTCGGTCTGGCGCTGGGAGGTGCGGTCGTCGCGGTACTCGGCCCGCACCGGGCGCTCGCGGTGAGCGCCGCCCTCTACCTCGGCTGCGCGCTCGCTATCCGCATCCGGCTACCCCGGCTGGAGCCGGGAGGCTTCGGCGGCACACCCGCCAGCGCTCGGGGCGAGGGCGGGGCCGTCCGGGCAAGCCTGCACGGGGCCGCCGGCCTGCTGCTGCGCGGACACACGGTGCGACGACTGATGCTGGCCCAGTGGCTACCGCCCGCGTTCGTGGCGGGCGCGGAAGGCCTGATCGTCGCCTACGCGGGAGGACGCCACTTCGCGCCCGGCTGGTACGCGGTGCTGATGGGCTGTCTGCCGGTCGGCATGCTTGTCGGTGACCTGCTGGTGGGGCGACTGCTACGGCCGCCCACCCGGGAGCGACTGGTAGTCCCGTTGATCGCGCTGATGGGACTGCCGCTGGTCGGCTTCGCCGCCGAGCCCGGAGTGGGCGTCTCGTCCTGTCTGCTGCTGCTCTGCGGCTTCGGATTCGCCTACGGTCTCGGCCTGCAACGGCCGTTCCTGGACGCACTGCCGCAGGACGGCCAGGGCCAGGCCTTCGGTCTGCTCGGCTCCGGCGGCATGACGCTGCAGGGCGTCGGGCCGGTCTGCTTCGGCTCGGTGGCCGCAGGCATCGGAACAGGCGGCGCAATCGCCCTGGCAGGCGGCGCAGCGGTGCTCACCGCCGGCTGGATTCTCACCTGGCACCCGCCCACCTCATTCCCGGTATCTCATGGTGCAAGGAGTCCTAAGCCTCGGCTCTGCCAGCCGTTGCGGACCATGTACGGGATCTTGAGATCACGAACAACCCATGGAAGGCTCATGCCGCATGATCGATGAATTCGCGAAAGACAACCTGCACGGGAGACTGCGGCGGGACCGCGAGGCGCTGCTCTGGAAACTCGACGGCTTGTCCGAATATGACGCCCGCCGGCCTTTGACGGCGACCGGGACCAACCTCCTCGGCCTGGTCAAACACGTGGCCACCGTCGAGGCCAGGTACTTCGGCGAGGTCTTCGACCGCCCTTCCCCGGAACCGCTGCCCCGGTGGCAGGACTCCGACGGCAGCGATCAGTGGGCGGCCGAGGACGAGACCCGTGATCAGATCATCGGGTTCTACCGGCGCACGTGGGAACACTCGGACGCGACGATCAACGAGCTTGCCCTCGACGCCCCCGGCCACGTGCCGTGGTGGCCGGAGCCTTATACCAACACGAACCTGTTCGCCGTCATGGTCCATGTCCTCGGCGAGTCCATCCGGCATGCCGGGCACGCCGATATCCTGCGCGAGGGCCTCGACGGCCGGACCGGGTTGCGCCCCGAACACGAGCAGCAGATCGACGAGGAAGCCCGTGCCGCCTACTGCGCGAAGATCGAGCAGGCCGCCAGGTCGGCCGCACCAATCAAGGCTTAGTGGTCGTCTTCCCCGCGCCGTTCGGCCCCAGGAAGCCGAACACCTCACCTGGTCTCACCGTGATGCTCAGGCCGTCGACTCCCACCACCGGCCCGTACCTCTTGGTCAGCCCGGTCAGCTCGATCGCCGGCCCGTCACCCATGGGTCCAGTCTGAGCCTGCTGCTGGAGGCCCGCCCGTTCACCCAAGGTCGTAGGCCGTGAGGGGAGCGCGCTGCGGTGCGACCCCCGCTGCGGCCATGTCGCCATAAGCGATGCGCTTGAGCTGTTCCGCCAGGTTCTCCAGTGCCCGGGCGGCTGCGAGTTCGTCGCCGATCTCGGGCACGTCCCTGTCCGTGGGGTTGCAGCGCGCGGTGCCGTGGCCAGTGAGACGGGTGGTGCCGGTGTCGAGTTCGACGCGGACCTTGGTCGTGTGGTCTTCCTCGAAGAGGTAGACGCGGGTCTTCCATTCGCTCGTGTGCGACATGGTTTGCCTCCTGTCGGTTCAGGGGTGGTGGCGGCGTCGGGCCCAGCGCCGGACCTCGTCGGTTCCCCAGACGAGCGGTGGGAAGACCGAGATGAGGAGGATGACGTCCAGCGGGAGGGCGGCGGTACCGAAGAGATTCTGGAGCGGCGGCGCGTAGACGAGCGCTGCGGTGAAGACGAGTTCGAAGGCGATGCCGGCCAGCAGCAGCGGGTTGCTGAAGAAGCCGATGTCGCGCAGGGCGGCATGGTCGGTGCGGGCGGCGATGGCTGTGCCGACCTGGCAGGTGACGATGCCGGCGAACGTGGCGGTGGTCGCGGTGAGGTAGGCGTGGTGGAGCGGGGTTCCGGGTCCGGTGGGGTCGCCGGGGTGCCAGCCCGCGCGCCACAGGACGTAGAAGAAGGCGGTCATGACGAGGGCTGCGGAAATGGTGCCGAGCCAGCCCCAACTGCGTACGAGCATGTCTTTGTTGATCACGCTCTGGGAACTGGGGCGGGGCGGGCGGGACATGATTCCCGGCTCGGCGCGCTCACGGCCGAGGGCGAGGGCCGGAAGGGTCTCGGTTCCGAGGTCGATGGCGAGGATCTGCAGGACGGTCAGCGGCAGCGGTACGGCCCCGGCGGAGAGGGCGAACACGAGGAAGGGCACGACCTCAGGGGTGAGGTGGGCGAAGATGTAGACGATGAACTTGCGGACGTTGTCGTAGACGCGGCGGCCGGACTCGATGGCCGTGACGATGGTGGCGAAGTTGTCGTCGGTCAGGACCATCGTCGACGCCTCGCGGGCGACATCGGTGCCGGAGAGTCCCATGGCGACGCCGATGTGGGCACGGTGCAGGGCCGGAGCGTCGTTCACGCCGTCGCCGGTCATGGCCACGATCTGACCGTGCGCCCGGAGGGCATCGGCCACTTTCAGTTTGGTCTCGGGCGAGGAGCGGGCGAAGACGATCTCCGTGCCGTCCAGACGGAGAAGGTGGTCGAGTTCGTGGTCGTCGATCGCCTCGGACTGGGCGACCACGTGCAGGTTCGTCCTACCGATACCGACGGCGCGGGCCACGGCGGCGGCGGTGGCACCGTTGTCGCCGGTGACGATGTGGACGGTGAGACCCGCCTCGTGGCAGCGCCCGACCGCGTCGGCGACCTCGGGGCGCGGCGGGTCGTACAGTCCGACCAGTCCGAGCAGGTGCAGGTCCCTTTCGACGTCCTGGCGCTGCAGCGGTGCCGTTGTGCCGGGCGGCAGTTCGCGCACCGCGACGGCCAGCACGCGCATGCCGTCCGCAGCCAGGGTGTCGGCGGCGGTCTGAGCTTGCGCAGTCGGCTCTCCTTCGGCCAGTAGTGCCAGGACGCTCTCCGGGGCGCCCTTGACGATCACGCCGAGGCTGTCGTGGTCGTCAGTGCGGAGCACGACCGACATGCGGCGCAGGCGCGGGTCGAAGCGGAAGCAGGCGCGGCGGTGGGTGTCCCGGTCGGCCGGGTCGACAGGCGCAGCGTGCTGTGTGGCTCCCTCCACCAGCGCGATCTCGGTCGGGTCACCGTGCAGCCCGCCGTCGCTCTCGCGGGTGACGGTCGTGCACTGGGCGGCGGCGCGGACCAGTTCGGCGGTCTCCGAACCGCTCGGCGTCTCGTGCGGTGGTGTCCAGGTGGAGTGCAGGCGCATCTGGTTGCGGGTGAGCGTGCCGGTCTTGTCGGTACAGATGACATTGGTGGAGCCGAGGGTCTCCACGGCGCTCAGCCGCTTGATCACCGCGCCTTGGCGGGCGAGAACCCGTACGCCGACGGCGAGCGCCAGAGTGATGGTGGGCAGCAGCCCTTCCGGCACGTTGGCCACGAGCAGACCGATCGCGAACATCAGCGCGTCGGTGAGTGGCAGCCCCACCGCGACGCCCAGCACGAGAAAGACGGCCCCCATGGCGACCGCGACCGCGGCGATCAGCCAGGCGACCTTCTTGACCTGCGTCTCCAATGGGCTCGGTTCGCGGCGGGTGCGCTGGCTGAGGGCGGCGATCCGGCCGAGTTCGGTGTGGTCTCCGGTGGCGAAGACGATCGCCTGCGCTTGCCCCTCGGTGGCGGTGGTGCCGCTGAAGACGAGGTTGGGCTCCTGCAGCAGCGAGAGGCCTTCCAGAGCCGGGCCGGCAACACGCTCGACGGGGGTGGACTCGCCCGTGAGCATGGAGAGGTCCGCCTCGATTCCCCCCTCGGTCAGGCGGGCGTCGGCGGGTACCCGGTCGCCCTCGTCGAGGGCGATGAGGTCGCCCGGCACCAGGTCCCGGGCCGGGACGTGCTGTGGCTGTCCGTCGCGGATCACCTGGGCCCGGGCGGGAAGGTAGGCGGCCAGGGTCTCGACGGCCCTCTCGGCCTGCCGCTCCTGCACGAGGGCGAATCCGGCGTTGACGAGGACGACCGCGACGATCGCCCAGCCGAGCACCTCGATTGCGGCGATGAAGGCGAGGGCTGCCGCAGCCCACAGCAGCAGAGCCAGTGGGTGGACCAGTTGCCGCAGGAGTTCCCTCAGGACGCTCGTCCGGGTGGTGCGGCGGACCTCGTTCGGGCCGTGGACGGCCAGCCGGCGTGCCGCCTCCCGGCTCGACAGGCCCAGGGGGCCGGTGTGCAGCTCACGGCGGAGCAGGGGAAGGGGTTCGAGTGGATCCGGCGCGGTGTCCGGGGTGAGGTCCGGGCCGGCGGCGGTCTCAGTCATCGCCGGCTCCCTGGCCGGGGCGCAGGCGGCCGGACCAGCGGGGCTCGATGCCCTCCCACTCGGATTCCCACGCCCGTGCGCTGCGCGCGTCCACGATGCGGAGGCGCACGGCGACAAGGGCGCCGCCGACGAGCAGGATCCCGACCAGGGCTCCGGTGCCGATGCCCACGGCGTTCAGAGCGATGTCGGCCTGGCCGGACGGCGCGGCGGCCACACTGCCAGTTTCATCGACCCGCACCCGGACCGTGTCGCCGTTCCGGGTTCCTGCCGGAACGGGGATGGTTTCCGTGTGCGGGCGGTGGGACGGGTAGTGCCAGGTGGCGATTGCCACCGTGACCGGCGGACTGCTCGGCCGGGCACCGGCCCGGTAGCTGGTCTCGCCGATCGTCGTGGCCGTCACGGTGTGTCGATGGCGCGCGACGTTCTCGGCGGTGCGATGACCGTCCGTCCAAGCGGCCCGCCCAATGGCGAAGCCAGCGATGACTGCCAGCAGGCAGGTCAGCGCGAAGGCGGCACGCAGACGGGTCCGGGCGCGGTCGGCATCACGCCTGAGCGGGTTGGCCCCCGTCCCTGTCGTCCGGTGGTGCATGGCACGCCTCCGTGCTGCTGCGTGCCGAGCCGGGGCCGTCCCTTCAGGCGGCGAGCTCGGCGCTGATGTGGTGGGCCCAGTTCTGGATCCGCTCGGGGTTGCGGAAGTCTCCGCCCTTGCCCTGGCGGGTCAGTGCCTTGGCGAGGAAGCCTGGGGTGTGGGCCGTGATGCTGCCGCCGAAGGTCATGTGCTCGCGCGCTCCGACCAGCTGCATCTCCCGGGCGACCGCGGAGACCGGGGGAATGTCGTGTTCCTCGGCCGAGCGGTCGAGCGGGCCGCTGCTGAACATCCACACCGGGCGGTGCCGCAGCGAGTCGGCGTTGCGTTCGGCGCAGTGCTTGGCCTTGCTGCTCCAGTGGCCGGCGTAGAGCGAGCCGCCGAGGACGACGGCGTCGTAGGCGCGGACGTCATGGACATCGTCGGCGGGCAGCACGACGGCGTCGAGACCGTCTTCGCGGAGGGTCTTTCCGATCTGTTCGGCGATGCCTGCGGTGGCGCCGTGCTTGGTGCCGTAGGCGACCAGGACTCGCTTGGTGCTCATGGCGGGTGCTCCTTGGTTCCATGGTGCGTTGCTGATGCCACTGTCACGCGGCCGACGGCTGCTCCGCTTGGGCCGGACGGATCCGTACGGGGACCACTCGGTCCTCCCCGTAGCGGCTCTCCTCGGTGTCGGCGACGTGCTGCTTGACGGCGGCGAAGCTGTCGGGGGCGACGGAGATCGAGTCGATCCCGACACGGACGAGGAAGGCGGCATAGGCCGGGTCGTCGCTGGGCCGCTGTCCGCACAGGCCCACCGGGCGTCCCAGGGTCTGGACCCGTGGGAGGAGGATCCGGATGAGGTCGGTGACGGCCGGGTTGTTCTCGTCGAAGACGTGGGCGAGGGCTTCGGAGTCCCGGTCGACGCCGAGGGTGAGCTGGGTGAGGTCGTTGCTGCCGATGGAGAAGCCGTCGAAGCGCTCGGCGAAGTCCTGAGCGAGGAGGATGTTGGAGGGGACCTCTGCCATCACGTAGACCTTGAGGCCGTTCTCGCCGCGCCGGAGTCCTTCAGCCGCCATCACTTCGAGGACCTTGTCGGCCTCTTCCAGGGTGCGACAGAACGGGATCATGATGATGACGTTGGTCAGGCCCATCTCCTCGCGTACCCGGCGAAGGGCCTGGCATTCGAGGGCGAAGCCTTCCCGGTAGCCGTCGCTGTAGTAGCGGCTGGCGCCGCGCCATCCGATCATCGGATTGGCCTCGACCGGTTCGAAGGGGCGGCCGCCGAGGAGCTTGGCGTACTCGTTGGTCTTGAAGTCGCTGGTGCGGACGACGACGGGGTCGGGCCAGCGGGAGGCGGCGATCCGGGCGATGCCGTATGCGAGGCGGTCGGTGAAGTACTGGCCGCGGTCGAGGTAGCCCTCGGTGAGCTGGTCGATGGCGCAGCGGTCGGCCGCATCCAGGCGTTCCGGGTGCAGGAGGGCCATGGGGTGGACCTTGACCTGGTGCGCGACGATGAACTCCAGGCGGGCCAGACCCACGCCGTCCGCGGGCAGCCGCCACCAGCGGAAGGCGGCGGACGGGTCGGCAAGGTTGAGCATCACCCGCGTACGAGTGGCGGGCAGGGCGGCCAGGTCCGTCTCGGTCTCCTCGTACGGGAGGCGGCCCGCGTAGACCTTGCCCCGGCTGCCTTCGGTGCACGAGACGGTGACGTCGTCGCCGTCGCGCAGCACTGCGGTGGCATTCCCGGTGCCGACAACCGCAGGTACGCCCAGCTCCCGGCTGACGATCGCGGCATGTGAGGTGCGGCCGCCGTGGTCGGTGACGATGGCCGCGGCACGCTTCATGACCGGTTCCCAGTCCGGGTCGGTGATCGAGGTGACGAGCACGGCTCCGGCCGGGAAGCGTTCCAGGTTCACGGGCGTGTCCATGCGGCAGACGGCACCCGCTCCGATGGCTTCGCCCACCGCGATGCCTTCGACGAGGGCGTCACCCGGGGCGGCGGTCAGGCGGCAGCGGCGCAGGGTCGTGGGGCGGCGGCGGGACTGCACGGTCTCGGGCCGCGCCTGCACGATCGCCAGGTCGCCGGTGATGCCGTCCTTCGCCCACTCCAGGTCCATCGGGCAGCCGTAGTGGTCCTCGACGGCAACGGCCCACTCGGCGAGCTGCCGCACCTCGGTGTCGGTCAGGACCCGTCGGGCCTGTTCCTCTGCGGTGGTGTCCACGGTGTCGGTCAGCCCACGCTCCGCGTAGACGGCCTTGCGACGCTTGGCGCCGATCCGCACGTCGATGACGGGGTTCAGGGCCGGGTCCTTGAGGCCGGGCTTGAAGACGGTGTACTCGTCGGGGTCGGTCTGGCCGCTGACCACGGTCTCACCCAGCCCCCAGGCCGCGCTCACCACGACGACGTTCGGGAAGCCGCTCTCGGGATCGAGGGTGAAGATCACCCCTGCCCCGGCGAGGTCGGAGCGGACCATCACCTGGACACCCACGGACAGGGCGACCTGGAGGTGGTCGAAGCCCATCCGCTCCCGGTAGTCGATCGCACGGTCGGTGTAGAGGGAGGCGAAGCAGCGGTGCACCGCGTCCAGCAGCTGTACGGCGCCGCTCACGTTCAGATAGGTCTCCTGCTGGCCGGCGAAGCTGGCCTCCGGCAGGTCCTCGGCGGTTGCGCTGCTGCGTACGGCGACCTCCGGGTCGCTGCGGCCCAGCTCTCGGCCGAGGGCCTCGTACGCCGTGATGATCTCGGTCGTCAGGGCTTCGGGCAGAGGCTCGCCCGTGATCATTGAACGGATGCCTGCTCCGACGTCTTCGAGCGCGACACCGTCGTGGAGCCGGTCGAGCTGCTCCTGGATGCGGGTGCGCAGGCCGTGTCCGTCGAGCAGTTCCTCATAGGCGTCGGCGGTCGTTGCGAAGCCGGGCGGCACGCGCAAGCCGGCTGCGGTCAGCCGTCTGGTCAGCTCTCCAAGGGAGGCGTTCTTGCCGCCGACCCGGCTGATGTCGCCTCGGCCGAGCTCGGTGAACGGTGCGATGCGTCGTATGTGTCCCATGACGTCCTCCGGGGCTGCGTGTCGGCAGGGATCAGTACGGCAGGGGGCGGCCGGACGGCGTGCGCAGATCCAGCGGAGCGGGCCTGTGAGGCTGCTTGGGCCGGGTCTGGATCCGAATGCGCTGCATCGTGGTCACCCTCTTCGGAAGGCGGCGCCGGAATGGCGTCCGGGTTCCACGATCACCCGGTACGGCACCGGGGCCGCAGTGCCGAGGGGGCCATTCGCGCGGGGCCGAGTGGGCCGCTGCGGTGCGGGGCCGATCGGCCCGGGGGCCCGGTACTGAGTGGGCGCTCGGACCTGGCCATGGCTCCGGTTCGCCCTGTTCAGAGCCCTCTGGCCTTGTTCACGAGTTCCGCTTGTTCACGGCTTTGGGAGTCACCCGGTTCAGGACGAAGTCGATATTCACGAGAACCGACCGGACTGGCAGCGGCCGGGCGAGGCAACGACCTGGGGTCCCTCTAGGGTGGCCTGACGGGGGCCGGTTGTTCGACACCGGCCCGGTCAGGAAGGCGTCAGCGTGTCGGAGTCAGAGCAGGAGCTGGCCGAGGTCCAGCGTGCGCACTGGCAGCGGACCTACGGCGAGCATCCCGGCATGTACGGCGCCGAGCCCTCCGAGCCGGCGATCCGTGCCGCGGCCGTCTTCCGGGCGACCGGTGCCCGCGAGGTGCTGGAGCTGGGTGCGGGCCATGGCCGTGACGCGCTGTACTTCGCCCGCGAAGGCTTCTCCGTCATGGCCACCGACTTCAGCCCGGTCGGTCTGGATCAGCTGCGCGAGGCCGCCGCGGCCCAAGGCATGGCCGGGCGGATCACCACGGCGGTTCACGACGTCCGCGAGCCCCTGCCGCTCGCGGACGCCTCGGTGGATGCCGTGTTCGCGCACATGTTGCTCTGCATGGCGCTGTCCACCAAGGAGATCCACGCCCTGGTAGCCGAGGTGCGAAGGGTGTTGCGGCCCGGCGGATCCTTCGTCTACACCGTCCGCCACATCGGGGACGCCCACTACCAGGCCGGTACCGGGCACGGAGACGACGTCTGGGAACACGGCGGCTTCGCCGTCCACTTCTTCCCGCGCGACCTGGTCGACGACCTCGCCAAGAACTGGACCCTGGATGAGGTTGCCGCGTTCGAGGAAGGCAGCCTCCCCCGAAGGCTGTGGCGCGTCACCCAGACCGTCCCCCGGTAACGCTGGCCGCGTGCAACGACGCCGACGGGCATGCCCGCCCGATTTGAGAAGCGGGCCAGGGATCCCAAAGACTGGCGTTGTAGTGCCAGCACTCGCCCCAGGCATGCGGAGGGTCAGTCTCGCCAGACCTGCCTAGACGGGCGCATACACCACCCTGTGGCCACGGCCGGCGTATGCGCTCCGGGCTCAGGAGGTCACACTGCAGCCTGATGCCCTGACCCACAGCCGTACGCCAGGCGTACCCGGGGCGGGATCACTCGACGGGGATGTCCGCCCGGACGATGGTGATCGGGCACGGCGCATGGAGCGCCGCCTGCTGGCTCACCGAACCGAGGAGGGCTCGGCTGAAGCCGCCGCGACCGTGGCTGCCCACGACCAGCAGGTCCGCGCCCTCTGCCGCATCCACCAGGACGTCGACCGGATTGCCGCGCACCAGGCGCTGGTGCACGGAGGCGGCGCCGTCCTCACCGAGAACCGTGCGGACCTCCTCGACCAGACGCCGCTCGGCCTCTTCCTCGTCGAACGTTGCGTCGACCGCCGGGGCCGACCAAGACGCGGCACCGGGCAGGTCCCACGCCGCGACCGCTTCTACTCGCCCGCCCACCAGCCCTGCGTACCGGACCGCCCAGCGCAGCGCGGCCTGGGACGAAGGCGATCCGTCGACACCCGCCACGATCCGCGGAGCCTCCTGCTGCCTGTCCATCCCGTTCACCCTTCCAACGGCTGATACCTCCACAGTGTGCGCATCGGGAACGCACCGCCACGCGAGCTTGCGCTGGTTGCCCTGTCAGCCCTTCGGCAACCGGAACCACCGCTCCTGGCCTGCGGCAATACATTCCTTCCGGTCTCCGGGCAGCACCAAGGGCACCGGGCCCAGGAGCGACGAGGGGACGCTGATGCCGAGCCGGCCGGGCCGGAACCGTATACGGATGTCCCGGTGCCCCAGGTAGGAGATCGAGAACGAGGAACCGGGCACTTCGGAGAGGGGGACGGGGTCGATGTGCAGGCCGTCGGCGTGGGGTTCGAGTCCGACGATGCCGCGCTCGACGAGGTCGAGGGTGCCGCCCATGGCTCCGAGGTGGATCCCTTCGCCTGTGGTGCCGCCCTGGACGTCGGTGATGTCACTGAGCAGGGCTTCCTGGCAGTAGCGCCATGCGTCCGGGCCCTGTTCCCGGGCGAGGATCCAGCCGTGGACGAGGCTGCTGAGCGTGGAGCCGTGGCAGGTGCGGCGCAGGTAGTAGTCCACCGTCCTGCGCCAGAGGCCGTCGTCGAGGCGGTGTCCGAGCCGAAGGAAGAGCTGTTCGAGCTCTGTGGGGCGGAAGAGGTAGCCGAGCATGAGGGTGTCGGCCTGCTTGGACGCCTGGTAGCGGTTGGGTGTGTCGCCTTCGGCCTCCAGGATGCGGTCCAGGCGCCGGATGTCGTGGTAGCGGGCACGGTAGCCGTCCCAGTCGAGCTCGGCGAGGTCCCCGTAGCCGTGGAACTGGCTGATCACGTCGCGATGGAACGGCACGTACAGGCGGTGGGAGACGTCCTCCCAGGCGGTGAGGTCGTCGGGGCCGATGCCGAAATGCGTGAGGAGCTCCGCGCGCCGGGCCGGCGGAAGTTCCCCGTACAGGTCGAGGGCGCGGGCCAGTACCCACGCGGCGGTGACATTGGTGTAGGCGTTGTCGTCGATCCCGGGAGCGACAGCGTCCGGGTAGGCATCGTGGTACTCGTCCGGTCCGACGACGCCGCGGATCCGGTAGCGGCCGAGGCCGGTGTCCCACGTTGCCGCGTCCGCCCAGAAGCGGGCTATGTGCAGGAGGAGTTCGGCGCCCGGGCCGTGCATGAATCCGGCGTCGCCGGTGGCCTGCCCGTACTGCCACACGTTCCAGGCGATGGCCGAGCCCACGTGGTGCTGGAGGTGCGAGTGGTCCGGCAGCCAGCGGCCCGAGCGCGGATTGAGGTGCAGCCGCTGCGTCTCCTCGGCGCCGGAACTGCCGCTCTGCCAGGGAAACATCGCCCCTTTCGCTCCAGCCCGGCGGGCGGTCTCCCGAGCCACAGGGAGCCGGCGGTGCCGGTACATCAACAGGGCGCGAGCGGTCTCGGGGAGGTGGAGGGCGAGGTAGGGCAGGACGAACAACTCGTCCCAGAAGACGTGGCCCCGGTACGCCTCGCCGTGAAGGCCGCGGGCGGGAACGCCGGCGTCGAGCTCCGCGGTGTGCGGCGAGAGGGTCTGCAGGACGTGGAAGGCGTGCAGCCGCAGAACCTTGCCGGTCTCTCCGGGCACCTTCAACTCTCCTTCGCTCCAGAGGCGTTGCCAGGATGCGCGGTGGGACGCCAGCAGGGTGGGGAAGTCCGGGGCGTGTGTGGCGCAGTCGATGCTCCGCCGCAGCGGATCGGCTGAGGGACGGTCGAGCGAGGTGCACAGGGCGGCGGTCTTTACGACGACGACCGGGGCGGCCCGCTTGATCGGCAAGACGAATGCCTGCGTGGCGGTGGTGGCTGTGCATGCCCGGCCCACCGGTGCCACAGGACGTGCTGATGTCCGGACTGCGAGCCCGATCCGTACCCGGGAGGTGGTTGTGGTGCAGGAGAGCCAGGCGGTGCCCTCCGCCTTCACTCCGGCCCGGTGCTCGACGAGATGCCTCCCGGCCAAGGCGCGGTAGCGCTCGACTCCCGTGTTGACGACGTCTCCGTCGAGCACGGACTCAATCTCGATCCCGCCGCTCCAGCCGTACGCTCTGAACACCGAGTTCTGGGCGGCCAGGTTCGGGTCGCCCATGTGGACGAGGCGGGTGTGGGTGACGCCCAGGCGGCGGCCTTCGGCGTCGTGGAAGAGCATGCGGCGGGTGAGCGTTCCGGCGTGCAGGTCCAGCGACACGTGGCTGTGGCGCAGGGTCGGGTGGTCGGGTGTGAGCCAGTCGCCGGGCGGTGCGCCCTCGGGCAGGCAGCGGTATCTCAGGGCGGTCCAGTCCGGCAGCCGGACCATGTCCTCGTTGGAGACCGTTCGTCCGCCGATGATGGAGTCGAGCCGGTTGTAGCAGCCGGCGAGGTAGGTGCCCGGGTAGTGGACGTCGTCGGCGACACTTTCGGGGGCTGAACCGCGGGTGGCGAAACGGCCGTTGCCCAGGGTGCACAGGGACTCGACCAGCCGCTCGGTTTTGGGGTCGTAGCGGGGGTACTCCCAGCGCCAGACGGTGGTCACGCGCGTTCGCCTTCGAGTGCGGCGGGCAGCCCGCCGAGGTCCGGGAGGACGAGGTGAGCACCATGTGCACGCACGGCGTCCCTCATGTGCGGGTCGTCTTCGCGGTTGAGTCCCACCACGAGGCGGAAACGGCCTCGGTGTCCGGCTTCGACGCCGGCGAGTGCATCCTCCACCACGGCGGTGTGTGCGGGAGTCACGCCGAGGCGGCCGGCAGCTTCGAGGAAGAGGGCAGGGTCGGGTTTGCCTGGCAGGGCGAGTGCGGCCGCGTCCTGGCCGTCCACCAAGGCGTCGAAGTAATTGAGGAGATCTGCGGATTCCAGGAGCGAGCGGGCGTGCCGGGAGGCCGAGACGGCTGCGCACCGGATCGCCTTCTCCCGCAGTTCCCGGAGCACGGGCCGCACGTCGTCGAAGACACGGACGCCTTCGGTCCGCAGCATCGTGGAGAAGGCTTCCTCCTTGCGGGCGGCGACCGCGTGGACGGTGGCGCACCCGGGCGGATCCTCCGAGCTTCCGGGCGGAAGGTCGATGTGCCGGGCAGTCAGGAATGCGCGTACGCCATCGAGGCGGGAGCGGCCGTCGACCAGGTCCCGGTACTCGCGGACTGCGTCGAACGGGCGCGGTCGTGCACCGGCGTGCGATGGCTGCCACTCGGGGAGGCAGCCGTCGAAGGTCTCCTTCCAGGCAGCCGCGTGGCGGTCCGCCGTGGCGAGGAGCACTCCGTCGGTGTCGAAGACGACCGCGCGTAGGTCGTTCATGAGTCGTGCACCACGCGACGGCCGGTGATGCGGGCGGGGGTGAGCTTCATCCAGTGGGTGCGCGGGCCGCCGGCCCAGGGCTGGGAGCGGGCCGTGGTGTTGAGGTGTTGAATTTCGTGCTGGTCCGTGACGGCTGCCAGTTCGCCCACGGCCAGCACGCTCCAACCAGTGGCGGTCACGTCGTCGATGTTGTCGATCTCGAAGGCGACCTCGGTTCCGGCGGCCCTGGCCGTGACGGCTTCCGCGGAGGTGCGGAAAGCGATGTCGGGTCCTGCGATCAGGTAGTTGACGGGGAGGACGGCGGGGCCGTCGGGGGTGAAGATGGCGATGCGGCCCACGCCGTACGTGTTCAGCAGGCGCTGGCATTCGGGCTCGTCCAGCGGTACGAGGGTACTGTCGCGCCGGGCAGTGGATCGGCCGGCGACTCGATGGGCGCTGGCGCCGGTCAGGTCGTCGACGGTGAGGCCGAGGGCATCAGCGACGCGAGCGAGGGTGCCAATAGCGGGAGCGGCGGCGTGCTCCTCCAGGTACGCGATGTAGTTACCATCCGCTCCGCACCGCTGGCCCAGTTCCTCGCGGCTAAGACCGAGGGCTTCACGGCGGGCCGCCAGGCGACGACCCAGGTCGGTTCGTCCGGTCCTCTCTCCGGACGACTGCTCCGGGGATCGCGGGATGCTCTTCACGGCGATCACTGCTCCTGGGGCGGTACGGCGACGGTGTCGTGCTGCGGTCCGCCGAGTACGACCTTGAGGGCGCCGGTCTCGCCGGCGCGGGAGAAGACGTCGTACGCCTCTTCCATCTGGTCCAGCTCGAACCGGTGCGTGACCATCGCAGCACCGGGCAGGCGGCCGGCGGCCATCATGCGCAGCAGCATGGGAGTCGAGTGGGTGTCGACGAGGCCGGTGGTGATGGTGACATCCTTGATCCACAGGTCTTCGAGGTGGAGGACGGCGGGCTTGCCGTGCACGCCGATGTTGGCTACCCGGCCGCCCGGGCGGACCATGCGGGTGCACATCTCGAAGGCTTCGGGTACGCCGACGGCCTCGATGACGACATCCGCGCCGAGCCCGTCCGTGAGGTCCCCCACCAGCTGCTCCGGCTCCTCCTGCGCGCTGACGGTCGCATCGGCCCCGAGGTCCCGCGCAGCTGCCAGACGGGAAGCAGCGAGGTCGACGGCGACGATCCGGGACGGGCTGTATAGCTGTGCCGTGGCGATGGCGGCCAGGCCGATGGGTCCGGCGCCGACCACGACGACCGTGTCGCCCGGGCGCACGTTGCCATTGAGGACACCCACCTCGTACGAGGTCGGGAAGATGTCCGCGAGCAGTACCGCTTCGTGGCTCGCCAGGGCGCTGGGAAGGGGATGGACGGAGAGGTCGGCGAAGGGAACGCGGACGTACTCGGCCTGGGTGCCGTCGATGGTGTGGCCCAGGACCCAGCCGCCTCCTCCGCGGCACTGGCCGTAGTGCCCTTCACGGCAGAACCGGCAGCGACCGCACGCGGAGATGCAGGAGATCAGGACGCGGTCACCGGGGCGGACGCTGCGGACATCGCCGCCGGTCTCGACGACGGTCCCCACGGCCTCGTGGCCCAGGATCCGTCCGGGTGTCACCTCGGGGACGTCACCCTTGATGATGTGCAGGTCGGTGCCGCAGATGGTGACGGCGTCGACCCGGACGATGGCGTCGGCGGCGTCCTTGATGGAGGGGTCCGGGACGTCCTGCCAGGAGGTCTGTCCGGGCCCGTGGAAGACGAGTGCCTTCATGGCGCGGCCTTCTCTCTGTGTGCTGTGCGGGAGGGGGTCACCGTCAGGCTGTGCCCGTTTCCCTCCGTCCCGCTTGGGCCGGTCGGCCCCTACCCGGGACCGGTCGGTCCCCAGCGGGCAGGGCGTTCCGGTGCCACGGTGGAGACCGGCATCCGTTCCGAAAGGAGGGCTGCTGCCATGTCCCAGCCAGCCCCGTCCCCGTCTCCTGCTACCGCCCGCCCGGCCCTGCTGAGGTTCCTGGGCGGGGTGCGGACGGTCACCGGCAGCAAGTTCCTGGTCGAGAGCGACCACGCCCGGATACTCGTCGACTGCGGACTCTTCCAGGGTGTCGCGGACCTACGGCGCCGCAACTGGGACAAGCTGCCCTGCGACGCCTCCGACATCCACGCCGTCGTCGTCACCCACGCCCACCTGGACCACTGCGGCTACCTGCCTCGACTGGTCCGGCACGGATTCCGCGGACCGATCCTGACCAGCGCCACCACGGCCCGGCTCGCCGAGATCGTGCTCCGTGACAGCGCCCGCCTCCAGATGGAAGCCGCCGAGCACGCCAACCAGCACGGCTGGTCCAAGCACCGGCCCGCCAAGCCGCTGTACGACGATGCCGACGTCGACCACACGATCAAGTACTTCGACCCGGTACCGGTGGGCAGCGAGATCGAGATCATGGCCGGCACGAAACTGATGCTCCACCACGGCGGTCACATCCTCGGCTCCGCCTGGGCCCACCTGACCCTGGAAGACGGCCACACCCTCGCCGTCAGCGGCGACCTCGGCCGCCCCGGCCACCCACTCCTCCTGCCGCCCGAGCCGTTCTCCGGCGCCGACGTCCTCCTGATGGAGTCGACATACGGCAACCGCCGCCACGACCACGAGAGCGCCCGCCGGGAATTCGCCTCGGTGATCACGCGGACGCTGTCCCGTGGCGGGACCGTGGTCATCCCGGCCTTCGCGATCGACCGCACCGAGGTCGTCCTGCACGAGCTGGCCACCCTGCGCAGCGACGGCACCCTGCCCCGCCACGTACCCGTCTACGTCGACAGCCCCATGGCCCTGGCCGCACTGGACGTCTACCGCGACGCCGTGCGGGCGCACTCGCCCGAGCTGCGCCCCGAGATCCTCGCCCAGGGCGAGGCGGCGATCAGCCCGGAGCCCTTCCTGGCCGCCCGGACCGTCCAGGAATCGATCGACATCAACAGCACCACCGGACCAGCGATCATCGTCTCGTCCGCCGGCATGGCCACCGGCGGCCGCGTGCTGCACCACCTCCACCGGATCCTGCCCGACCCCCGCAACGCCGTAGTGATCGTCGGCTTCGCCGCCGCCGGCACCCGCTCGCGCGACCTCGTGGACGGCGCCCGCACGCTCAAGATGTTCGGCGAATACGTCCCCGTCCGCGCCGAGGTCGCCGACGTCCCGCACTTCTCCGCGCACGCCGACGCCGGCCAGATCATCGACTGGCTGCGCGACGCCCCCGCCCCGCACACCACCTACCTTGTCCACGGCGAAGAGACCGCCGCCGAAACCCTGCGGGACCGCATCGACGACGAGCTGGGATGGACGGCCGTCGTACCCAAATCCGGGGAGGCCGTCCTGGTCCGCTGACCCGGGCCGGACGGCCCCGGCGGTGTGCACCGCGCGGCCCTCCCGGACACGGTGGGCCACCGAGCAGGGTGGATGCGAAGGGTTGGAGGCACTCCATGAGCACCATGCACACCATCCTCGAAGCGATGGCACCGGAAGCCCGCGAAGCCCTGCTCGCCCACTCCCACCAGGTGACATTCCCGGCCGGCACCCGCATCTTCAAGGAGCACCAGCGGGCCGAGGAGTTCTGGATCATTCAGCGCGGCACCGTAGACCTCGACACCCACGTCCCCGGCCACAAGAACGTGGTCGTCGACACCCTCGGCTACGGCGAGCTCCTCGGCTGGTCCTGGATGTTCCCGCCCTACAGCTGGCACCTCGGCGCCACCGCCTCCCATGACGTGCGCGCCCTGGAGTTCGACGCCGCAGCCGTACGGGAGCTGTGCAACGAGGACTCGTCCGTCGGCCGGTCCGTCTCCACCGCAGTGGCCGCCGTCATCGCCGACCGGCTCGACTCCGCCCGGACCCGCCTCCTCGACCTGTTCGCCCCTCACGGCAGCGGCACCCCGCTCGCCTACGCACGCTGAGGACCCCGCCATGACCTCCACCCCGTACACCGTCGCCGATGTCATGACCACCAAGGTCATCGCCGTCACCCCCTCAACCGGCTTCAAGGACATCGCCACCGCGATGGAGCGGTGGAAGGTGACCGCCCTACCTGTCATCGAGGGCGAGGGCCGCGTCGTCGGCGTGGTCTCCGAGGCCGATCTCCTACCCAAGGAGGAGTTCCACGAGCACCGCCCGGGCCTGATCGAACAGATGCGCCGCCTCGGCGACACCGCCAAGGCCGGCTCCACCCGCGCCGAGAACATGATGACCACCCCGGCCGTCACGATCCGCCCCGACGCCACCCTGCCTCAGGCCGCCCGCCTCATGGCCGACCGGCACATCAAGCGCCTCCCGGTCGTCGACGCCGACGGCACCCTCAAGGGCATCGTCAGCCGCGCCGACCTCCTCAAGGTCTTCCTCCGCACCGACGAGGAACTCGCCACCGAGATCCGCCGCACCGTCGTCGAACGCCTCTTCCCCCTCTCCCACGAGGCCGTCAAGGTCACCGTCACGGAAGGCATCGCCACCCTGACCGGCCAAGTCAGAGACAGCCACCTGATTGGGATGGCCGAACGCCTCACCCACTCCGTCGAGGGCATCGTGCAGGTCCACTGCCAGCTGGAGACGCCCACCTCGCCATGACCTTGGCCTCGCCGGGCTTGAGTGAAGGAACACAACGCCTAGCTACTGGCGCGGCCGATGGGGGCCGGCGCAAAGTCGGACGTCGAGATCCCGGTGGTGTCGACCTGGTGGGCCGCCCCAATGACACCGATGCCGCTGGCGGCAGCTGACCTGATTCGCGGTGAGACGACGGGGGTGCACGCGGCCGGCGCCCGTGCTCCCCTTCACCTCACAGACCAGAAACCGGGGAAGGTCAGATCACCGGTGGTCGGCCGAGTCGGGTCATGCGCCACACGGTCCGCCACCGAATCGGACGCCGTGGCGGGCACGGCACCCGCACCCCCTCGAAGAATCCAGCCCACCACGACTTCAGCCCGGCCAGCGGCGGCCGCTGGGCCAGCGTGTACGCGGCCCAGGTGGCGAGGTAGACCGGGACGAGGACGGCGGGCAGGTGCCGCTTGGCGAGCCAGACCCGGTTGCGGCCGGTGTGGTGGTAGTAGACCGCGTGCCGGGAGGCCGGGGTACGGGGGTGAGTCAGGACCAGGTCGGCCCGGTAGTCGATCTCCCACCCGGCATCCAGGGCCCGCCAGGCGAAGTCGGTCTCCTCATGGGCGTAGAAGAACTTGTCGGGGAAGTCGCCGACCTGGTCGATGACGTCCATTCGGATGGCGTGGGCGCCGCCCAGGAACGTCGTGACCGGCCCAGAGATGAGCGGGTCGGCGCCCCCGAGGCGGGGGACGTGCCTGCGCTGGGAGACGCCGTTCTCGTCGGCGATGCGGAAGCCCACGATCCCCAGCTTCGGATTCGCCGTGAACGCTTCCCGGACCAGGTGGAGGGTGTCGGTTCGAGAGAGGAGGCCGTCGTCGTCGAGGACGAGGACGATGTCGGCGCCGCCGTGTTCGTGCAGCCACCGCACCCCGGCGTTCCGGCCGCCGGGGATTCCCAGGTTCTCCGGCAATTCGACGGCCGCCACCGGGTCCGGCAGAGCGGGGAGCTTCGCTCCCTGCCCGAGCACGACGACCGTGGCGGGCTCGCCTTCCTGGGCTGCCACCGACTCGAGGAGAGCACGGAGTTCAGCCTCCCGGTCTCCCATGGTGATGATCACGACGCCGACCGTAGGCGAACCGGTCCGGGCGCGGTTCATGCCTGGGCTCGCAGCAGGTCGACGGCGCGTTCGTGCAAGGCCCCAGCTCCGGGGATTTGGCGCTTGCGGTAGCTGGCAGCCGTGGACTGGATCGCCCTGATCTCCTTCACGGTCCGGTCCGAGACCAGGCCATCCATGAAGTCCAGCGACCGACCCCACACGGCCACGGCCTCCTCGTGCCGCTGCTGCGCGGCGACCGACCGCCCGATGTTGACCATGGTCAGGCCGTGAACCCGCTGATAGGTCCCCGGCGTCCGTCCCTTGAGCGCCGCCCGGTAGTGCTTCTCGGCAGCCCGGTGGTCGCGCATCTCGGTCAGGGTCTTGCCGGTGTGCGAAGCAACGGTGGCCGCGACCGGACCCGACGCGGCAGCGTAGCCAGGCACCGGGTCACCTGCGGTGAGCATCGCGTCCTCGGCCGACAGCAGGGCCGCCGCCGCCTTCCCGCTCTGCCCACCAGCCCCGTACGCCCTGGCGCAGGTGACCAGCAGCAGGGCCTCGGTCTGCCGGTCGACCTTGCCCGTCGCACGCCGCAGCGCCTCCTCCGCGAGACCGATGCACGCCTGCGGGTGACCGAGGTCGAGGGCCTGGTGAGTCAGAGCCCGCATCATCCACGCGGCGTGCCCGTACGGGTCTGACTCGCAGGCCAACTGGAAGCCGAGGAGGTAGTAGCGCTGGGCGGCGCCCTCGCGGCCCAAGTCGTGGTGCTTCCAGCCCACCAGGCAGGCCAGAGTCGCCGCCGCCCCGAACGCGCTGCGCCGTACCGGCTCCGAGGGGAAGCGGCCCTCCAGCATGGGGACCACGGTATCGGTGAGGTAGGCGGTCACCATCGTCAGGCCGTGGCCGCCGCCCAAGCGTTCATCCATGCTCCGGAACGTCTCGGTGAGCTCCCGCACGGTGGCGACTTCCTCGGTGCCAACGGCGCCGCCGCGTTCGGCTGCCCGCAGGGTCGCGGCGACGGCCTGGTGGTCGTAGCCGAGCGGCAGGGCGACGGCTGCCGTCGCGAACGCGGCGTTGAGGAAGTTCCTGCGACGGAGCATCACGAGTCTCCCGAGGTCGGTGGCGTTGGCCAGTGGATCGGCCCCCAGGGCCTCGCCGGTGCCTGCGCAGCCTAGACCGATCTCTGTGGGCGTGACCTTCCGCTTCATCCTTCTGGTGAGGGCTTCGGCGATGTACGAGCGGGTCTGACCGCTTGGTGTACCGCCCATGACCCAGGAGTGAACGGCCGAGCGGGAGGTATGCAGCGTCACCCCGGACTCGGCGGCCACCGCACGGATGTCCCTGGCCAGGACCTCGTAGGTACATCCGGCCTCGGCGATGACGTCCGCCAGGGCGGTGTTCGGACTACGGCTCTCCGCCAACTCGCACTCCCCGCAGCGATCTTGAACAGATTGAACAAGGTGCCCCGCCGCCCACGGTACCCCCACCCGATCACCGTGAGTTCAATAGCCGTAACGCCAAACGCGATCGGCCCGGGACCTGTCCGGAAACCCGGCCCCACGCCGACGCTTCGCCCTGCACGGACCACCGCGAACAGGAGCCAGGGAGATGTCTCGTACGACAACACCGCTCCACCCCAGGACCGGCGTCACCTCCGCCGGCCCGCATGCTCCCGGTCACCTCCTACGCGGTGGCGAGGAACGACACGGCCCGCTCGTCCAGCTCGGCCGCGCAGCGAAGCCCCCGGGTCCGGAAGGGTGCGAGGTCGGCCCGCATGGTCTTGACGGCCTTGCGGGTCCGCACGGAGCGGACGCCTTCCATGTGGTCCATGGCCTGCCCGAACGTGGCGCACGCCTGCTCGATCCGGCCGCGCTTGAGGTGGAGCTCCGCCCCCGCGACCAGGTCCAGGGCCACGATCCGGGCGTAGGTTCCGGCGGGCCTCGTGGCGGCGGCGTGCAGGTACTCGGCAGCGGCGGCCCGGTGGTCCCCGAGGGTTTCGAAGACCTTCGCCGTCCGGGAGAACACCGACGGCGCCACAGGCCCCCACGCCAGGCCCCAGAACGGCACCTCGTCGCCCCGCTGGCTGCCTTGTTCCAGCAGGGCGCGGGCCCGGCCGACTTCGGCGAGGGCAGCGGCCGACAGTCCCGTCTTGGCCAGGGTGTGGGCGTGGACGACGCGGAAGAGGGCTTCGGTCTGGGAGTCCACGCGGCCCTTGGCCCGGGTGAGGCCGGTCTCGGCAAGGCCCTGGCAGTGCTCGGGACGGTGCAGCTTGAGCCCCTGCATGGCCATGGTCCGCATCACGAACCCGTCATGGCCGGGCAGCCCGGACTCTACAGCGAGCCCGTAGGACTGGAGGTAGTAGCGCTGGGCGAGGCCCTGCTGTCCGGCGTCGTAGGACTTCCAGCCCAGCAAATGGACGCCCCGGCTCGCGGCGGACAGCATCTGGGCGCGGATCTCGTCCGTGCGGAACCGGCCCCGGCACAGCGGCGCGACGTCGTCGCGGAGGTAGGTCACCAGGGCGGAGCGGCCGTGCTGGCCGCCATGGCGTTCGTCCATGTCGGAGAACATGCCGATCATGTCGCGCACGGCGTTGACCTCGGCCATCCCGATGACCTGACCGGAGCGGGCGGCTGCGGTCCTCTCCGCGATATCGCGCACGTACGCCAGGGGCAGAGCGGCGGCGGCCACCGAGTAGGCGGAGGCCGACAGGAAGCGTCTGCGGTCCAACTCGGCCCTCCACATCGGAATCAGGGAGTCGATCGGATCGCCCCCCAGCGTGAGACCGATGCTGTCATGGCCGTCCGGGTCGGCGTCGGCGAGGCCCAACTCCACGCGGGTCAGGAGGCGGCCCAGGCGGCGGGAGAGCGCGACGGCCAGATAGCGGGCCGTGTCGGGCTGTGGTCGGGCGCCCTGCACCCAGTGGTCCACGGCCGACTTGTTCGTCCGCAGGGCCGTCCCGCACTCGGCCGCGACGGACCGGACCGCTTTCGCGACGGCCTCGTACGTTAAGCCGGTCTCCGCGATCACATCGCGGAGACGGTCGTTCGGTGTGCGTGTGGCCATGAAGCACCTGCCCGTATACCCGATATACCGCTTGCCCTCGCCGACACGGTACCCCTGCCCGATCACGGTGAGTTGAATAGTCGTCATGCCCGAGGAACCGGCCGCCCGGCGGCCTTCTCGGTGCTGCTCTCATCCGGATCAGCCGTGAACAGGAGCTATGGAGATGTCCCGCACGAGCGCACCGATCCTCCCCGCCCGGCCCAGGGCCGGCATCGCACCGCCGGCCCAGGTTCCGCCGGTCACCTCTTCCGTGGACGTCGCCTGCGACATCGACACCGCGCTCGCGCTCGCCGACCACGCCCCCTACGGCACGGCCGCCGCGCAGATCCGGGAGCGGCTGCGGCAGCACATCACCAACCTCGCTGGCCCCGCACAGGAGTTCGCCGACTGGATGCCGGATGGCCGGGGCCGCGACATAGCTCTCGCCACGGTCCACCACGCCCGCAACATGGCCGCCACGCGGGGCGGGGACCCGGTCGCCTCGCTGAGGCTGCTGGCCAAGCTCGCCCAGCACCTGGCCCGGTACGCGGCCGACAACCACTCGCCCGCCAGACGGCGGGCCGCCTGACCGGCCCCGGCCGTGGCCTGGCCTTGGCGGCCACGGCCGGGGCCCTCCACCCGCGGCAGGTGCTCCACAGCACCTTCGCCGGCGCACCTGTTCCGCACCACCTTCGCCCGTCATCGAGGAGCCCACTGTGAACACCACCGTCAGCCCGGACAACGTCTTCGCCTACGCGGACGAGCGGATCGCCCAGGCCGCCGCCGCCTTGTGGCCGGACAGCCCGGTGGTGGTCGGCCCGCACATCCCGTCGGTGACCGGGTACGTCCGCCGGGTGGAGGCCGCCGGGCGGCCGCTGTTCGCGAAGGTGTCCCTACTGGGGGTGTCGCTGGCGTCGGTGCTGCGCGGCACGCACGGGGACTGGGCGGAGGTGAGGGCCAAACAGGCTGCGTACTTATCGTCGCCCGGCGCGCTGCTGGAGCGGGAGGCCGCCCAGTACGGGGCACTGGCCGGAGCCGGACTCGGGACGGCGACGGTGGCCGGACTGGCCGGCGGGGTCCTGTTCACCGAGCCCGTGGACGGTGTGACGCTCGGCGAGATCCTGGCGAAGGACCCGCACCGCACGTTCGACGTTTTGGCGGGCGTGGCCGAGGAGCTGGGCGCGCTCCAGAAGCCTGCGGTGGCCGCACTGGTGGAGGGCGCCGCGATCCGGGAGCGGTCCGTCCAAGGTACGTTCGCCCGGAAGTTCAACGGGATCTCCGGGGACACATACGTGTCCCTGACCGGGCCGTCTGCACCGGACCTGGGGGCCGTCGTGGCACGGCTGCGGAAGATGCGGCTGTCCGGCAGCTACGGCAGCGGGATCGTCTACGGCGACTTGAAGCCGGAGCACGTCGTCTTCCCGGACGGGCCGGAGAGGCGGCCGACGTTCATCGACCCGGGCCTGGCCATGGGCCACCCGGCATCCGACGTCGCCAAGCTCGTCTCCCGCACGGTCCTCGGGCTCATCGTCCAGCCCCCGGCCGGGCCCGGCGCCACCGCAGTCCTCCAGGGCATCGGCCAGTTCACCGACCTGGCCACCTACCGGCTGACCCCGGCGGAGCGGGCGGCGTGGCTGCGGCAGCTGGTCGTCCTGTGGCTCATGGACACCGTCAACATCTTCACCACCTACCTGACCGCCCCTACCGGCCTGCCCCTGCCGGAGTCGGCCCGCACGCTGATCGCCCAGGCACCCGCCGTGTGCACGCTCCTCGACCGGGTCTCCGCGCTCCTTGCGGCCGTGTCGATGGACGGCCGCACCGTATGGCGCCTGGCCCTGGACCACGCGGCAACGGCGGCCGGACGATGAGCGCGCGCACCGGCCCCGTCGGGGTCATCGGAGCCGGAGCCGTCGGCCAGACCGTCGCCGCCCTCCTGGTGGCCGGCGGATGGTGCGAGGAAGTCCTGATCGCCTCCGGCAGCGACCGCTCGGCCGCCGCTCTGGTCACCGACCTCCAGGACATGGCCCAGATCGTCGGCTCGCCCGTCCGGGCCCAGACCGCCCACCCCGCCGACATGCGCGACTGCGCCGCCGTGGTCGTCGCCCCCCGGGCGAAGTTCACCAACACCGCGACCGCCGACGTCCGGATGGCCGGTCTGGAGGCCAACGCCCCGCTGATCGCCGCCCTGGCCCGCTCCCTGACCGGGTACGAGGGGACGGCCGTGGTCGTCACCAACCCCGTCGACCCGCTGACGTGGCTGTTCGCCCGCGCCTCCGGCGCGGCCCGCGTGTACGGGGTCGGCTCCGCGACTGACACCGCCCGCTACCGCCTCGCGCTGGCCGCCGAACTCGCCGTCCCCGTCGAGAGCGTGAGCGGGCATGTGATCGGTGAGCACGGCGACGCCGCCGTTCTGTGCACCTCCACCACCCGCGTCGACGGCCACCACGTTCGTGTCCCTGTCCGGGCCGTACGGGCCGAGCTTGGCGCCCGCCCGCGCCGCATCAACGCCGGGATCGGCCGGGGCCGATGCGGTCCGGCCGGCGCTGTGCTCCACGCCCTCACCCACGCCCTCGGCCTTGAGGACGGGCCGGTCGAGCTGTCCGTCGACCACCAGGGCGCCCAGCTCGGCCTGCCCGTCCACTTCACCGCCGGACGCCCGGCCGTCCGCCTGCCCCGCCTGGACCCGGCCGAACGGCGTCTACTCGCCGCCGCCGACCACAAGATCCACCTCGCGTGCAAGACGATCTCCCACCACCTCGAAGGAGCCCGATGACCCTCGCGACCCGCATCAACGCCGCCCAAGCCCACGTCACCGTGACCAGCAGTACGGCGGTGATCACCGACTGGTCCATGCGCTACTTCGGCCCGTGGTGGAACGCCGTGGACGCTGTCGCCCCGCACGCCGGTCCGGTCGTGGCCGCCGACGTCGAGGCCGTCGAGGTCGCCGCCCTCGCCCAGCAGATCGGCGAGGGCCCGCACCAGGAGTGCCTGTACGCCAACGAGCCCATGCTGTACGCCCGGGGCAAGGACGGTGTCGTGGCCGCCGTCCAACCGGGCGAGCGCCTGGCCTACCGGTACGAGCCCGGCCTCCTGCGGATCGTCGGCTGCGACGAGGTGCCCGTCGCGCTCGCCGCCGCCCGCCTGGCCCGCGAGGTCCTGCGCTCCAGGCTCCTCGCGGACGGCTGGCGCATCCTGCACGCCTCCGCCGCCGTCCGCGACGGGCGTACCGTGCTGGCCCTCGGCGAGAAGGGCGCGGGGAAGTCCACCGTCGGGTTCCTCCTGGCCCGCGCCGGATGGCAGCTGCTGGCCAACGACCGCGTGTTCGTCCGCCCCAACGAAGACGGCGGGGTCGCCGTGCTGCCGTGGCCGTCGGCCGCCGCGATCGGTCTCGGCTTCCTCGACGCCATCGGTCTCTACGACGACGTACGCGCCCGCGTCCTGTCCGGGGAACAGCTTCACCCCACCCAGCACGAGTCCGTCACCCGCGCCCTTCTGGACGGCCGTCGCCTGCCCATTCGCTCCTCTTCCGGCAAGGAGCTCAAGCCGCAGTTCTTCCCGGACCAGCTGGTGACCTGGCTCGGGCTGGCCCTGGCCACCGAGGGCAGCGCCGCCAAGATCGTCTTCCCGCGTATCGACCCCGACGCCGCCCCGGCCGTCCTCGGCGACGGCCGGGCCTTGGGCGAGGACGACTTCTTCACGGGGGCCACCGAGGACCGCTACCCCGACGTCTTCGGCCTCGCCCCCACCGGCGAAGCCAGCCGGGTCACCCGCGAACTCCTGGCCACCCGCCTCGCCGACCTGCCCCGCCACAACGTGGTCCTCGGCCACGACGTCAAGGCGAACGCCGAATTCCTCGCCGAACTCGCCGGCACCTGAACCCGCGGCAGGTACTCAACAGCACCACGCCGGCGCGCGTGCTCCCGGTCATCTCCGCCGGGCGCGTCCCCACCAACACCACACCCAGGTACGGCCGGTGGTGTGAGCTGAACCCCCGCCACGGGCTCCCGGGGCGGGACCCGCCACGGAGACCGACAAGAAGGAAGAGAGACGTTGACCGACACGACGGATGACAACGCGACCGCGCTGCGCCTGGCGATGACCAGCAACATGGTCAAGGCCGGAATGATCACGAGCGAGCGGGTCGAAGCCGCGTTCCTGACGGTCGCCCGTCACCGGTTCGCGCCCGAAGCGACGCCCGAGAAGGCTTACGAGGTGGAGTCGGCGGTCCCCACCAAGAGGGACCAGCACGGCATCGCCGTCAGCTCGGTATCGGCGCCGCGCATTCAAGCCATGATGCTGGAGCAGGCCGACCTGAAGCCCGGCCAGGACGTGGCCGAAGTCGGATCGGGCGGCTGCAACGCCGCGCTCATGGCCGAACTCGTCGGCGACGACGGGGTGGTCACCACCGTCGACATCGACTCCGACGTCACCGCGCGGGCCCGCAAGCTCCTGAACGAGAACGGCTACGCCCGGGTCAAGGTCCACACCGTCGATGCTGAGGGCGGTATCCCGGATACCGGAGCCCTCGACCGGCTGATCGTCACCGCCGGGGCCTGGGACATCCCGCCCGCCTGGACCGACCAGTTGAGCGACGGCGGGCGCCTCGTCGTCCCGCTGCGGATGCGGGGCCTGAGCCGGTCGGTGGCCTTCGACCGCGACGGCGACCGGCTCGTCTCCCGGTCCGCCCAGATGTGCGGCTTCGTCACGATGCAGGGCGCCGGAGAACACCAGGAACGCCTGCTCCTGCTGCGGGGCAAGGAGATCGCCCTGCGCTTCGACGAGGGCTGGCCCGAGGACCCGGATGCCCTGAACGGGGTGTTCGACACCGAGCGGGCCGAACTCTGGTCCGGGGTCACCGTGGCCATGAGCGAGCCGTTCACCGGCCTGCAGATGTGGCTGGCGACCGCCCTGGACGGCTTCTGCCTCATGTCCGTGGACGGGGACTTGGACACCGGTCTCATCGCCCCGCAGAACAAGTCGGCCTGCCTGTCCCTCCTCGACGGGGCCTCCCTCGCCTACATGACCATCCGACGCGACGGCGACCGGGCCGAGTTCGGGGCGCACGGCTACGGCCCCGACGCCAAGGCCGTGGCCCAGGCCCTCGTGGAGGAGATCCGCGTCTGGGACCGCGACCACCGCCGCAGCGAGCCGGTGATCTACGCCTACCCCGCCACGACCCCCGAGACCGAGCTGCCCGCCGGCCGGGTCATCACCAAGCGGCACCGCCGCATCGTCATCTCCTGGCCCCGCGAGGACCAGGCCAACCAGAGCACCACCGCGAACAAGGAGAAGTGATCATGACCAAGCAGATCGCCACGGCAACGACCGGCCTGAGCGGCGAATTCAACCTGGACGTGCGCGTGGTCGAGGCCGGGGCGCCCGTCGCGAGCCTCCTGCGCAGCACCGACGACGGCTGCGGCTCGACCTGCTCCAACGGCTCCACTGCGTGCGCGTCGTCCGTCAACGACCCCTCCTGACCGGACCGCCGCGAAGGTGAGGCGGAGCAGGGTGGCCGGCCGCCGTGCTCCCCGTCACCTGCACCATCCCCGCCGCCGGGCACACGTGTGTGCCCGGCGGCACCACGACCACACCACGACAACTGCCAGGGGGCGAAGAGTTATGGGGCGCGGAGCACGGCTGTACCGGCACACGCAGGCCCTGATGGTGCGGGCCACCACGCACCCCGGCACAGGAGTTCCCGCGTCCGACGTGGACCTGTCCGGGCCCGGCGGGCCCGAACGCGGAAGGGCCTGGCTGGAAGCCGTCTGGAGCCACCCTCAGGCCCGGCAGGCGCTGGAGGCCGCAAGCCCCGTTCTGGCCGCGCAGACCACGGCCCTGCTCACCGCTCCCGTGCCGTATACGAAGGAGGTCCGGCGGCTGGTGCATTCCACCGCGGCCTACCTGCTGCGCTGGCAGGGACGGGCCACCCCGTTCGGGCACTTCGCCGGGATCGCGCCCGCCCGCACCGGGCCCACCCCGCAGGCCCTGTGGGGCAGCGGGCACCGGGCCGTGCTGCGGCCGGACGCCGCCTGGCTGGGCGCCGTGACCGACCAGCTCGCCTCACACGCTGGCATACGCGAACATCTGCTCGTCGTGGCGAACCCAGCCGCGTGTGCCCGGGGAGGCCGGATCGTGGGGCCCGGCCGTACGCCCGCCGACAGCCTCGCCCCGTTGGAGGTGTCCGTGGCGGCCACCGGGCCCGTCCGTACCGCCCTGGCCGCCGCCACCGCCCCTGCCTCGTTCCCGGACGTCGCCCGGGCCGTCGCCGCCGACTACCCGCACGCCGACAACGAGAGCATCCACGGCCTCCTCGTCCAGCTCTTGGAGCATGGCGTGCTGCTGTCCGTCCTGGATGCCACGGCCACGGCCGCCGACCCGCTCGCCCAGCTCCGTACCCTCACCGACCCCACCGTCACGCCCGGTCCGCTCCTATCCCCCACCGCGGAGGTGACCGGCAGCACCTCGCCGGCCTGGCCGGACACGGTCCTCGACGCCCAGGTCACCATTCCCGCCGGCGTGCTGTCCGAGGCCGAGTCGGCGGCGTCGGTGCTGGCCCGGCTCTCGCCGTACCCGTTCGGGAATCCGGTCTGGCGTGACTTCCACCAGCGATTCCGTCAGACGTACGGGGCCGGTGCTGCCGTGCCCGTCATGGAGTTGGTGGGTGACGGGGGGCTCGGCTTCCCGCCCGGGTTCCTGGGGGCCGACCGCCAGGCCCCGGCCCGGATGCTGTCCGCCCGCGACGAAGCGTTCCTCGCACTCGCCCAGCAGGCAGCCCTCGACGGGGCCCGCGAGGTGGCCCTCACCGAGCCCCTCCTCGCCTCGCTGGCCGTGGTCGACGCCGACGAGCTGGCGCTGCTCCCCTCGGTGGAGCTCGCCTTCCAGCTCTCCGCCGACGATGCGGACGCCGTGCGGCGGGGCCGGTTCGAGCTGTGGCTGACGGCAGCGGCCCGGCCCTCGTCGTCCATGGCCGGACGGTTCGCCGACCTCCTGCCCGAGCAGGATGCCGCCGCGCTGGCCACCGCCTTGGCGGGCCCGGCCGGGCCGCTGCCCGCCCAGCTCGTCTTCCCGGCCCGCAGACGGCGCAGCTCCAACGTCGTCCGGACCCCGCGCCTGCTGGAGCACACGGTCTCCCTCGGCTGGCCCGAACAGGGGCCCGGCAACATCCCGCTCGATGATCTCGCCGTCACCTGCGACGCCCGCCACCTGTACCTGATCCGCTGCTCCACCGGACAAGTCCTTGAGCCCCGCGTGCTGCACGCGCTGGAGCCGCGCGTGCAGACCTCGCCCCTGGCTCGGTTCCTCGCCGAAGTCGCAGGCGCCCGCCGTACCGTCTGGCGGCTGCCCGACTGGGGCGCCGCCTCCCGCCTCCCGTTCCTGCCCCGGCTCCGCCACGGCCGGACCGTCCTGGCCCCGGCCCGCTGGCTACTGGCCGCAAGCGTCTTACCCGGCCCGGCCGCCGCGCGCTCCGAGTGGGAGGAGGCATTCGCCCGGTGGCGGAACCGGCAGCGCGTCCCGGCGCAGGTGGTCCTGGCCGAGACCGAGATGCGGCTGCCCCTCGATCTGGACGTGCCGCTCCACCGCGAACTCCTCCGGGCCCGCCTGGATCGGGCCGGGGAGGTGGAAGTGCGTGAAGCACCTTCGCCGGCCGCAGGCTCCACGTCACCTGACGCGGGCGGGTTCATGGGCCGCGCCCACGAGTTCCTGACCGTCCTGCACGCCACTACCCCCACCCCCGCCCCGGTCGGACCCGCCGTCCCAGCGGCCGTACCACAGACGCCCGGTGTCTCCCCCATGGTGTGCGCGCACCTGCACGGGCACCCCGCCCGGCAGGACGAGATCCTGACCGAGCATCTGCCCCGCCTGCTCGACGGATGGAAACCGGCCCCAGGCTGGTGGTTCACCCGCCACCACGACGCCTCCCACCCCAACCGCGACCGCCCCCTGGTCCTCAACCTCCGCCTGGACGGCGCCGCCACTTATGGGCAGGCCGCCGAACGGCTCGGTACCTGGGCCGACGAGCTGCGAAGCCTCCATCTCGCCTCCCGGCTGGACCTGATCGCCTACCGGCCGCAGGACGGCCGTTACGGGCACGGGGCGGCGCGTGAGGCCGCCGAGCGGGTCTTCGCCGCCGACAGCGCCGCCGCGCTCGCCCAGATCGCGTACTCGCTCCGTACCGGCATTCCGGCCCAAGCGGTCACCGCCGCTTCGCTCGCCGACCTCGCCACGTGCTTCGCCCCCTGCCCGGCCGACGGCTGGGCGTGGCTCGCCACAACCCTGCCGCGCGAGAGCGGACCCGTCGAAGCCGCCCTGACCCGGCACACACTCGCTCTCACTGCCCCCGGCTCTGTCTGGCGCCACGCCCCCGACGCCTCCGCCGTGGCCGGGGCGTGGGCCGCCCGCACCAACGCCCTCGCCGCCTACCGGGACACCCTCGCCGATCAGCGGGACCCGATGACCGTGCTCCGCTCCCTCCTCCACCTCCACCACGTTCGCGCCCTCGGAGGCGGCCCGGACGCCGAGCGGGTCACCCATCGCCTCGCCCGCACGGCAGCCCTCCCGCACACCCACCGCCGCAAGGCCCGCCCGTGAACGCCGCCACCGTCCTCGAGACCCGCTTCGGCCCGCGTCTGGCCGCCCCCGACCCGGTCGGGGACACCGCGCTCGGGCAGTCCCTCGTGACCGGTGCGGCCGGGGTCGTTCTATGGCACATCGAACGCGCCCTGACCGGGGCCGGTACTTGGGAGCCGGTCGGAGCATGGCTGACGGCCGCGACCCACGCGGATGTGACCGCAGCCGACACTGCCTGCCTCAGCTACGGCGCCCCCGGCCTGGCGTTCGTCCTGCACGCGGCCGGAGCCGACGGCAACGACCGCCACCGCACCGCCCGGGACCGGCTCGATGCGGCCACCGCCGCCCTCGCGCACCGCCGCGCCGAAGCCGCCCACGCCCGCATCCGGCGCGGCGAGCTGCCCGCGTTCGCCGAATACGACCTGCTGCACGGCCTGACCGGCATCGGCGTTCACCTACTGCTCCACACCCCCGGCAGCGACGCCCTCGCCGCCGTGCTCACCTACCTCGTCGCCCTCACCCGGCCCCTGACCGTCCACGGGCAGACGCTGCCGGGCTGGTGGTGCGCCCACGACCCGCACCGCTTCTACACCCCGGGCGGGCACGGCAACTTCGGCATGGCCCACGGCATCACCGGCCCGCTCGCCCTCCTCGCCCAGGCCCAGCGGAGGGGCGTCGCCGTGGACGGGCAGGGCGAGGCCATCGCCACCATCACCGCCTGGTTCGGCCAGTGGCGCCAGGACGGCGAGAGCGGCCCGTGGTGGCCGGAGACGATCACCCGCGAAGAAGCGGCGGCCGGACGCCCCAACGCGACTGGGCCATGGCGGCCGTCGTGGTGCTACGGCACCCCCGGCATCGCCCGCGCTCTCCAGCTCGCCGCCATCGCCACCGCCGATACCCGCCGGCAGGAAGCCGCCGAACACACGCTGGCCGCCTGCCTCGCCGACCCCCGCCAGCTTGCCAAGGTCACCGACGCCGGCCTCTGCCACGGTGCGGCCGGACTGTTCCAGACCGTATGGCGGGCAGCCCGCGACGCCCGCACGCCGGGCCTCGGTGCCGCCGCCCGCCGCCTGGCGGACACGTTCACCGGCCAGCACGCGCCCGAGGACACCGGGTTCCTCGAAGGCGCCGCCGGACAGGCGCTCGCCCAGGCCACGGCCCTCTACGACCGGCCGCCCGCCTCCGGCTGGGACGCCTGCCTCCTCATCACCTGACCCCCGCACCGGCCCAGGTGCTCCAGAGCACACGCGCCGGCCGCGTGCTTCCCGTCACCTTCCGCGGAGAGGAACCACCCCTGATGAACGCCCCGCATGCCCCCCAGAGCACTGAACACGCCGTCCTCGCCGTCCTGTCCGGGCAGTCCCTCGCCGCCACCGCCGCCCGTGCGGGCATCGACGCCGAAGAACTCGGCGACGCCGTCACCCTGTACCGGGCAGCCGGGCAAGCCGTCCTCGCCGAGCAGGCCGCCCGCCGCGACTGGCACCAGGTCCGCATCGAGTTCGCCGACTTCGACCGCGCCGAAGACGCCGCCGCAACCCACCTGGCCCCCCGCCTGCGGATGCTGGAGGACAGCGGACTCCTGGCCGCGTGGTGGTACATCCGCAAAGCGCCGTGCTGGCGGCTGCGGCTGTTGCCCGCGCCGGGCGCCGACCCCGCCCGCCTCCACCTCGCCACCTCCGAACTGCTCGGTGCACTCGTCCAGTCCGCAGAGATCATCCGCTGGTGGCCGACCGTCTACGAGCCGGAAGTCCTCGCCTTCGGCGGTCTGGAGGGCATCGACACCGCCCACAGCCTCTTCCACGCCGACAGCCGCCACTTCCTCGCCCGCACCCACCAGCCCCCGGGCCTGGGGCGGCGCGAGATGTCGATGCTGCTGTGCACCGCCCTGTTCCGGTCGGCCGGGCTGGATTGGTACGAACAGGGCGACGTGTGGGACCGGGTGGCCCGGATGCGGCCCCTGCCCGAGGACATCACCCCCGACCGCCTCAACGGCATGGGCGACGGACTGCGGCGGCTACTGGCCCTCGACACCCGCACCCTGAGCGGCCCCGGCGGCACGATGGAAGCAGCCGCCCCGTGGCTCGCCGCGTTCACGACTGCCGGGCAGGCCATCGGCAACGCTGCCCAGAGCGGCATCCTGCAACGCGGACCCCGCGACATCCTCGCCCACCACGTGATCTTCCACTGGAACCGTCACGGTCTCACCGCACGCGCACAGTCCACCCTCGCCCACGCCACCCGAGCCGTCATCATGAACCCGACTTCCGCCGGCCAGAAACCGTGACAGGACGGGTTCCCGCACGCCAGATCCGGGCGGCCTGCCGTCGAGGACAGGTGACCAGCAGCTCCTGCGCCGGCCGCGGTGCTCCTTCTCACCAGCCGGGCTGCTGCCAATCTGCGGGGCGTCGGGCAGTGATCTGGGCACCGCTACTGCCGCCAGCCCCTCCAAGCGTGGGTGACCGAGTTCTCCGCAGCCGGCCTCGCTATGACCGCCTCGTCGAACACCGATCCGCCGCCTCAACGCCCCACCAGCACCCGGTCCCGTACGAGAAACTGAGCCGACAGCGCGGATTCATCGCCTTCCAGCTCATCAAGACCCCGGCACGGTCCCTCGCCTGACCAGGCACCGATGTACCGGCTCGCCCCTCGGGAGTAATAAGGTCAACGGGAGATCGCCGTCCGAGACCCTGCAGCGGAGCGGACCCCAAATCTTGCTCAAGGCCGGGCTGGAGCCGGGCATCCAGGCGCGAGCGGGGTCTAGTTTGTCCGGACATGAGTGTCGATCGTGACTGCGGGTCCGAGGTGGTCGTCGCACGTCGCCGACTGGTGCGTGTGGGGTTGAGCGGGGCGGCGGCGCTAGCGGCTGGCCTGGTGTGCGGGTCGTCAGCCGCCTCAGGCCCGCGGACCCAGGCGGCAGCCGGCGGCAGGCCGCGACCCTTGGGGCCGGGGCGTGCGTGGAGTGAGCTGGAGGCGGGGAACCGCCGGTGGCGAACGTTCCACGAGAGCCATCCGGACCGCGCCGGGGATGTGCGCCGGGCGCTGGTGGACGGGCAGCACCCATTCGCGGTGGTCCTGGGGTGCGTGGACTCACGCGTGCCGCCGGAACTGGTCTTCGACCAGGGGCTGGGTGATCTGCTCACCGTGCGATCGGCGGGCGAAGTCCTGGACGAAGCGGTCCTGGGCAGCATCGCCTACGGCGTGCTGGAGCTCGGCGTCCCGCTGATCGTCGTCCTGGGCCATCAGGGCTGCGGGGCGGTCGCCTCGGCCGTGCACGCCGAGGCCGGTGGCGAGCTCCCGGCACACATCCGCTACCTGGCGGACCGGATCCGACCGGCGATCGACCACCGGCTTCAAGGCGAGGCCCGGATCGACGCGGCGGTCACCGAGAACGTGCGCCGGGTCCGGGCACGCCTTGCCGACGAGCCGGACCTCGCCGCCCGGGTCGCGGACGGCCGCCTGGCCGTGGTCGGCGCCCGCTACGAGCTGACCAGCCAGCGGGTACGTAAGGTTCCCTGACCAGCCGGGGCAGGTGAGATCGGGTAGCCGGCCTCACCACTCACCATGAACCTCCTGACGGACCCACACCCGGTAGACTTGCAGAGTTATGCAATTTACTAATTCTGGAAACGGTGAACGGGGGTCGCAGTGTGGCCGGGTTCAAGGAAGCAGCGCTGGAACGGGTCCGTGTGGCGCGGGCTCGTCTGCAGGCTGCACAGGAGGCTGACGACGCCTTCGAGGAGGCGCAGGCCGCGGAGGAGCTGGAGGACGCATTGCGCGTGGCCCGCGATCACGGCGTCGCCACCGACGCTGGGGACAGCCGGTGAACCGGACAGTGTCACCGGCCGGTCTGAGGCGTCGGTGATGGGCCGGCACCCCGGCGGGCAGCAGGCCGTCGAGGGGCGCAAGCACGCGTGGACGGTGCCGCTGGCGCCGGGTTCCGTACGAGCCGTGCGCGAGCGCAGCGAACGCGCCCTGGTCCTCTTTGGCCTGGATAGTTCCTCCACACTCTTCGGGGCCGTGCTCCTGGTGGTCAGCGAGCTGGTGACCAACGCCATCCGGCACGCCCAGCACTCCCCGGATGCGGAGGTCACCCTCCACCTGACCGAGCACTTGCTCGTGGTATCCGTCGGGGACCTGGACTCGCGCCCGATAACGCTGGCCGATGCCAGCCGGACCTCCGGGCAGGGGCTGCGCGCGGTGGCTGACCTTGCGCGTGCCTTCGGCGGCGACGTCCGCATCGAGCCCTCCTCCGGAGGGCGCGGCAAGACGATCATCGTCCGCTTCATCCTGCCGGAAGGCACACCTTGACCAACATCACCCAACGGGCCGTCCCGCTGTACGAGATCACCTACCTCGGCACCGGCCCCAAGCAGGACGTCCGCACAGTCGAGGCCGGGGAAGTCGCGGCCGTCATCAAGTACGCCGGCGAGCACGGCATGCAGGTTCTCGTCCGCCCGTGCACCGACCTGCTCCAGGAGCCGGACACCGGGAAGGAAGACGCATCATGACGGATAACCCGCCCGAGAAGAACACGGCGGCGGACCAGGAGAAATGGAAAGAGAAGGGCGTCGCCCTGCGCGCCTTCTTCTACATCTTCGGCACGCACGTGTTCGCCGGGTTCATCTGGCTGCTGTTCTACCTGGGCCAACACGCCCAGAAATGAGACCAGGGCTGAAGCGGCGCCCAGCGGGATCCATGGACGGCAGGGCGGTTGAAGGTTCCGTCTCGGTCCGTCCGCCGAGCGCGCACAGCTGAATGCGGGCCACCCTCGGGGCCAGCGGTATCCGAGACCGAGCGGTCGGTGCAGAACACAAGAGGGAGCGGCCGTCTTCCGGTGTCAGAAGCGCGTTGAACCCGCACTAACGGAAGACGGCCGCAGTATGTGGGGTGCGGGCTCCGCAGGGCCGGCACCGTGGGGCACCGCTCAGGCGTGGCGGCTGGCCTTGAGGTCGGCCAGAAGTTCGGCCTGGCCCTCCAAGACGCCGGAGAGGATGCCACGGGCGACCCGCAGGAGCTCGGCGATCTCGGAGTGGGTGAGGCTGTAGTACACGTTCGAGCCCTCCCGGCGGGTGACTACCAGGTTGGCCTTGCGCAGGACGGCGAGCTGCTGGGAGAGGCTCGCGGCCTCCACCCCGACCTCGGGCAGCATCTCGGCGACCGCGTGCTCGCGTACGGCCAGGAGTTCCAGGACACGGATGCGGACCGGGTGCCCCAGCGTTTTGAAAAACTCCGCCTTCAGCTGGTACAGCGGTGTGCTCACCTTCGTACCTCTGTCCTGACTGCCCATCTCATCCACCCGGAACCGTTCCTTCGCAGGGGCATCCGTTCGCCCCTCTTCACACCTTGTGACCTCCACAATTGCAGATCCCTGCAACTCACGGGACCTGGGCGGGGCACCTTCGTGACGTTCGGACCCCCAGGGCGGGTCCTTCGCCGGTCAGGCCTTCTTGAGGAACTCGGTCTTCAAGACCAGGCCCTTGACCTTCTTGGTGTTGCACTCGACCTCGCCGGGGCGGGAGGTGAGGCGGATGTTCTTGACCAGGGTGCCGCGCTTGAGGGTCTCGGAGGTGCCCTTGACCTTCAGGTCCTTGGTCAGGGTGACCGAGTCCCCGTCCTCCAGGACGGTGCCGTTGGAGTCCTTGAAGATGATGTCGCTCATGGTGCAGGTGTCCTTCGTCGTTCTCGTGGATGGTCGTGCTGGTCTCAGGTGAGGGCAGGTTCCTCGGGGGAGGTGGGCCAGTCATCGGTGGTCCACTGCTTGACCGTGCCGTGGGCGCCGTGGGCGGCCAGGGCGGCGGCGAGGTCGCAGTGGACCGGGACGGGCGGGCAGGTGGCATCCGGGACGAGAGATCCGTCCGCGGGTATCGCGGCGAGCTCGAGTCGGCGCCCGCTCTCGCCGAGGCGACGGGCGGCCTGCGCGACCGCGATCTGCCCGCCGGCCGACCAGCCCAGCAGACCGGTCAGGTCGAGAATGACCGGCCCGGTACCCCGGGCGAGCGCCCAGCCGATCGCGCCGGTGAACCGGTCGGTGGCATCCGCGCCGAGATACCCGGCCAGGGACAGGACCCCCAGGTCCTGACGGGTCGTGTAGCGCCATTCGATCGTCATCGTCAGCTCCTCGGCTTCACAGGGGAAGGGTGATCCAGATGGCCTTGCCACGACCGTCCGCATCCGCCCGTACGACAGCGGTGCCGCCGAGCTCCATGGTCATCTCCACCACCATGGCCAGACCGCTGCCCGGTGCGGTGCCGAGCGCCCCGAACAGGGCAGGCTGGTAGGGGTGTCGGTCGTGGACGGCGAACGCGAACGCCCCCGGCCCGTGCGCGTAGGTCACGGTGATCATCGGTGAGGACACGGCGGCGTGGCGGACCGCGTTGGTGACCAGCTCGGCCACGATCAGCAGCGCCGGCCCGACGCTCGGATGGCGAAGGCCCACCCCGCATTCCACGAGGACCAGCTCGGTGGTCTCGCGGGCAATGCGGACGGCCGAGCCCATGGCGGGCACGTCCAGCACGTGCCGGTAGGGCATCGTCTCGACCCGGACGATCACCGGCCCGCCTCCGTCGCGGTGCGGGCCAGGCGGAATCCGGAAACGGACTGCGGATGCAGGCGCAGCAGGGTGTCGTGGGGGCCGTGCGCCCAGCCAGGCAGGGTACGCCGGTAGTGGGCGGCCTCATCCGGGTCGGCGATGACATCCGCCGGGCCGTGCGCGCTGACCGTCCAGCCGGTGCCGGCCGGTGTTCGGATCTCATCGACCTGGTAGGTCAGCAACGCGCGTCCAGGAATCGTGGCAGCTTGCACGGGGGCGCGGACGACGAGCCGTCCGTACTCCATTACGTGTGCGGCGGGGCGGACGACGGCCAGCTCGCGCTGGACGTAGACGAGGCGGCCTTGGGCGGAGCCTTCGAGGAGCCACAGAGCTTCGGTGCCGGAGACCTCGATCATGCGGCGGTCGGCGGGGACGGTCATCGAGCGGCCTTCCGGGTGCGGTGCGGTAGGTGGTGCGTCCGGGGCAGCAGGCCCGCCTGCTCCAGGTGCTTGTGGGCTCCGGCGATCGCCTCCGGGGTGGTGGCGTACTCGCGGCCCTTGAGGCGCAGCAGCTCCAGGGCGCCTACGGCGTCCAGGGCTTGGCGCTGGCCGGGCCGGATGCCGGAGGTCATCACGGCGATGCCGCGCCGGTTCAGCTTCTCCACGGCGTCCTTGAGGACGAGGGCGCCGGTGGCGTCCAGGGTGGTCACCCTCGCCATGCGCAGGATGACGACCTTCACGTCGGCGACCTCGGAGAGCTCCAAGAGGAAGCGGTGGGCGCCGGCGAAGAAGAGGGGTCCGTCGATGCGGTAGGCGACGATGTGCTCCGCGAGCAGGGCATGTTCCTCGTCGCTGTGCTCGCCGGGCAGATCGGGGCGGAAGTCGACCTGTTCCATCCGCGCTTGGCTCGCCACCGCCTTCAGGGCGAGGGCTCCGGCGACGACGAGGCCGATGATCACCGCGTATACGAGGTCGAGGATCAGGGTGGCGGCGGCGGTCAGGACGAGGACAACGGCATCCGAGCGGGTCGCCTTCGCCATCGCGCGCAGCGAGCCGACCTCCACCATGCGGATCGCCGTGGCCAGCAGCACGCCGGCCAGGGCGGCGAGGGGGATTTTAGAGACGAGGGGTGCTGCGGCGAACACGATCACCGCAAGCATCGCGGCGTGGGTGAGCGCGGCCAGCCGGGAGGAGGCACCGGTACGGACGTTGACCGCGGTACGGGCGATGGCCGCGGTGGCGGGAACTCCGCCGAACAGCGGGGCCGCGAGGTTGGCGATGCCCTGCCCGAACAGTTCCTTGTCCGGATCGTGCTGCTGGCCCACCGTCATCCCGTCCGCCACGGTCGCCGACAGCAGGGACTCCAGCGCGGCGAGCGCCGCGACCGCGACCGCCGGGGCCAGCAGCGAGCCGAGCGCGGAAGCGTCGAGGAAGGCGAGGGAAGGGGCGGGGAGCCCGGAGGGCAGGTCCCCGATCGGCGCCGCCTCGTCAAGGCGGAAGACCTGCACGATCACGGTCACGGCGATCACCGCGACGATGGAGAACGGGATCGTCGGCTTCCACCGCGCTCCGGCCAGCATGACCACCGCGACACCCACGGAGAGGCCGATCGCCGTCCAGTTCGGGAAGGCCACGAACTCCACGAGTGCCCGCCAGGCCACAAGCAGGACCTTCTCACCCTCGGGCTTGTCGACCCCGAGTGCGTTGGGTATCTGCTGGAGGCCGATCACGCACGCGATCCCCAGGGTGAAGCCCTCCACCACCGGCGCCGGCACGTACCGCATGTACTGACCGGCCCGTAGCAGGGCGAGGCCGATCAGGAGGACACCGGCCATCAGGCCGACGGTGAGGACGCCGCCGGGCCCGTACTGGGCGACGATCGGCACCAGGACCACGGTCATGGCACCGGTCGGGCCGGACACCTGGAGGTTCGACCCGCCGAACAGCGCGGCCAGCGCGCCCGCGACCACGGCGGTGGCCAGCCCCGCCTCAGCACCCAGGCCGGAAGAGACCCCGAACCCCAGGGCGAGGGGAAGGGCGACGATCGCCACGGTGAGGCCGGCCAGGAGATCCCGACGGGGGTTGCGGGCCATGACCGCGTAGTCGGCCCGGGCCGGCAGCACCGAGCGCACCCGGCCGAGCACGGCCGTCAGCGCAGTGTTCACGCTCACGAGGCCGGAACCTCGGACTCGCGCAATTCCTCCAGCAGCTCGCTCTGCCCGGTCAGGACCTCGGTCAGGATCCGCCGCGCCGCCAGCATCAGTTGCGCGACGTCCCCGCCCGCCAGTGCGTAGACCACGGTCGATCCGTCGCGGGTCGAGGTGACGATCCCCGAGCGCCGAAGGACCGCGAGCTGCTGGGACAGGGCGGAGGGCTCGACCTCGATCGCGGCCAGCAGGTCCCGTACCGGCATCGGCCCGTCCTGCAACAGCTCCAGAACCCTTATCCGCACTGGGTGCCCGAGCATCCGGAAGAACTCGGCCTTGGCCTGATACAGCGGAACCGTCATGGCCGCGCACCCTTCTCACCACCCCGAGCGGGGCAAATGCCTGTGCTGTGCCGCGGCTACCTATGGACACAGCAATCACAGCATCTATGAAATTGCATACTTCTGCAATTCGCACATAGTGCGACCCGACCCCGCCCGCAGGGGTACGGTTCGATCGGGACCTCGCCGCAACCCCCGTCGGCGAGGTCCCTTTCGATCTCCGACGGACTCGCCCACCACTTCTCGTCAGGCTGACGTGACCCGTGGTGGGGCGACTGCTATGGCTGTTGCCAGGACTGGTACACCCGGCGGTTCGGGCAGGCCCCGCCCTACGACACGCGGCTAGCGACATCGAAGCACTCGCCACCCCGTCCGCTCCGGGCCGCCACCATGCTGCTGAACCTGGTCCGAGCCTCCGCAACCATGGTCATCTACGCCTCGGGCAGGGCCGCCACGGCCAAAGGCCGCTGGCTCGCCCTCGTCCGCGTACCTCGAGCAGACCACAAAGAGGACCACCCGTTGTCTCGTCGGCGGTTCAGCTGTTGGCGGCCTGGGTGGCGTCGGCGTAGTTGTTGAACACGTCGAGTTCATCCTGCTCGAAGCGGCGGATCCCGCCCCGGATGGAGTCGTAACCGGCCACGACGGAGGTCGCGGTGGCGTAGACATGCTCGTCGCCCTTGACCTCGAAGTGGAAGGTGAGGGAGACGCGCTTGACGTCAGCCACCCAGGCTTCGATGCGGACCGGAGTCTCCCAGGTCTCAAGCGGGTGCTGGTAGCGGATGGTCTGCTCGCGCAGCAGGAAGTTGCGGGCCAGGCGCTCGGCGGGGTCCTTGGGGACCAGCATGCTGAACATGCGCATGCGGGTCTCTTCCAGAAGGACGCCGTAACGGGAGCTGTTGAGGTGTCCGTTCGCGTCGAGGTCCGACCAGCGAACGGGGCAGTCGTAGATGTGTCGGGACACAGTGACTCCTGAGATTTGTGGGATCTGCCGTCCCTTCGAGGCGCTCGGCCGATCCGAGGACGGACTGGCGCACCCTCCGGCGTCTACGGCCCAGAAGCTGCGGGGATCAGCCGTCCGGACGCTCTCTGTCGTCCGGACGACCGCGCCCCGACCCCCAGGCCCCCAAACGGAGACAGCAGACGTGACAGTAAGTGACGTTCCTTGGTCGGCGGGCTAACCACACCGGCTAGCGGGGCGGGCCCTCGCCCTCTTGGAGGTCGTTGAAGATCTCGCGAAGGAGGGCGGCCCGGAGGTCGACCTGGGGCAGTTGCCCGTGGAGCCGGCTGATGGCCGCCTGGTCGGAGTCCGGTAGCGAGGCGCGCAGAAGTAGCTTCAGCTCCGCTCTGGCCTGGGGGTCCACGATCGGCCGGTGGATGCGGTCGACGACGGCTCCGGCACCCAGCTGCGTGATGCCCCACTCCCCAGGGACTTCCTGGATCGCCCACACCACGGAGTGATTCTCGGGCGACAGGGTGAGTCGGCACTCCGGCCCGGCCAGCGCGCTGAGTGCTGGGAGCGGGACGCCGCCGGGGCCGGCGAGTGCTGCAGCCTCGTCGGCGCTGTCGACGACGAGGCGGGCGGTGAGCGCTCGGGCCGCGCGACGGCGGGCGGCATCGGCTTCGGCCTGGGCGGGGGGCTGCGGAGTGGGCGCGCTGGGCTCAGCATGGGCCCAGGCGTTGCGCTTGCCTCCCAATGCGTCGGTCTCGTCATCGGAGGATTCGGCTTCGACCCAGGTGATCACCACGAACCGGCAGTGGGGCATCGACGCCGGGTACAGGACGTGGGAGACGACTTCGACGGTCTCCCAGCCTAGGGCGGGGATGATCATCCGGAAGACATGGCCGTCCCTATCGGCCTCCAGATCTGCCTCGTTGCGCCAGATCCGCTCGACGTCCGGGTTCTGGCGAACCTCGGCGATCAGCTCGACGAGCTCGACGTTGTCCTTGTGGGTGGCCTGGGCGAACTTCAACAAACGGATGTAGGCCGCGGCATGCATGTCCCAGTCGTGGTACTGGGTGCGGGCCTCGGGGTTCGTCAGGGCCCAGCGCATGAGGTTGGCGCGCGGCTCCATGACCCAGGGCCACCACTCGGCCATCGCCGCGTTGAACGCCAAGATGTTCCAGTTACGGTCGGTCAGGTACGTAGGCGAGGGCATCTGCCTGTCGATCAGAAGGCGAAGTGCCCGGCGCAGCTCCGGACTGGCGTCGATCTGCGGGTCACCGTCGAGCGTGGTGCCGATGTTGTAGAGCAGCAGGGCGTGGCGCTCGCTCTTGTCGAGCCCGAGCAGATCCGCGAGCGCCTCGCACTGGGGCTTGGTGAACCGGGGCGGAACGGCCCCCTTCTCCACGTTGCGGTAGGTCCGCACCCCCATACCGAGGGCCCTCGCCACCGGAGCCTGGGTGATCCCCGCCGCTTGGCGCCATCGCTTCAGCCAGCCACCGAACCCCATGAACTGACCGGCGATTTCTCCGCCGCGTGCGCCCTTGTTCTCGGCGCGGTCATCGCCGAAGGGGACTATCCCCTGAGCAACCATGAGGCTCTTCCTTGTCTCCGTGTTTTACACGGGAGGCACCTGCCTGAGGGCATGAAAAACGGGGGGCAGCGTGAATGCTGGCCCCCCGGCCTGGTGTCTCCCACAAAGACGATACGCCCAAGTAGTACCGATCAGTAATTTGTGGCCTCGACCACAGGGCGGTTGGTTAAACGCGCAACCATGCCCGCCGACACCCGGCCGACCTGCATGACGAATCCGGACATTCCCTCACTGCGGTTTTCCATGATCGGGAAAGCGGCAAATCCTTGCCGGTTTTTCTTGCAAGGTGGTGAATGATCATCCATGCCACAGACGATCACCGAAGCAAGCTAGATGGCGCTCTCCAACCCCCTTGAAAAAAAGGGACGTTACCAGGACTCCCTATGCGACCTCCACACATCCCACACATCCATCTACGCGCGTGGATTCACTCTTGAGATGCCGTTGACGAAGCCTTTGCCTGCGGGCTTAAATCCAAACCTGACCAGCCGGTACAGAGCGACAGCCTGCCGGTTCATGAACGTGGGGGCTCTTTTGAAGATCTTTATTGCGGCGCCGGAAGTGCGCATGGGCGGCGCCACCGAACAGCGGCTCACATCCGCACGCGCTGGCACGGCAGCAAAATGCTTGGCGTGTACATCTTTTCACGGTCCGTAGAGCCAGGTCTGGATCTTGTGCGGGCGTCTGCGTATGTTCGTCGTCCCCCACCGGGAGGCAACCCGGTGACCGGCGATTGGAACGCATGCAGGACGCACCGAGCGGCTAGTCCGTAAAAGCAATCGGCGCCCGGGAGAGGCAACTCCCGGGCGCCAGACGCGAAGAGTCTTATCTCCAGCCGAGGCAACGGCCGGAGAGACCCGTCATCACCGCGCCGGCCCTTCCAACTGGGCACACCGGCTGCGGCATCACTCAGGGAGAGTTTTGCATGGGCACGCCCCTGCGCGAAAGGCCGGACCCTCGGGCCGCCGCCGCGGACTGTGCAGCGAACACCGCTCACCCGCCCATTTCGGGCCTCCGGTGCGGGGGTGAAAGCTGATGGCACGCATTCGCACCATCAAGCCCGAGGCTTTCGAATCCGAGGACCTTGCCGCCGTCGATGTCACCGCGGTGCTCACGTTCTTCGGGCTGCTGACCCAGGCGGACGACTCCGGCCGGTTCCGCGACCATCCGGCCGTGATCGCGGGGCGGCTGTGGGCGCTTCGCCCGGAGCACACCCCCACGCACGTCGCCCGTGACTTGGAGCAGTTGGCCGGGGCCGGCCTGGTGTGCCGGTACACCGGCTGCGACGGCAAGTCCTGGCTGCACATCGTGACTTGGGACCGGCATCAGAAGATCAACCGTGCGTCTGACTCGCGACTGCCCCGCTGCCCGACCCACGAGGCGGCGAAGGCGTGCGGCGAGTGTGACCGTCCCCAGTGCCACACCCAGATCCCTGCGGCGGCCAGCCCACGACAGGCGCCCGCCGGCATCGTCGGCGGAGGCGATTCCGCGAACGCTCACGGAGCACTCACGCGAACGGTTCCGTCCGATTCACCCGCTTCCACCCCCACCGTGATGCACGCCACTCCCACCCAGGAGCGTGAGACCGAGGCCACATCGCCCCCCTGCCCGCCCCCCGTAACACCCGCGAGGGAATCCGCAGGTCAGGGCGGTGCAGCCGGAGTAAACGGCGTAATGGGCGCCACATTCAGTGAGGACTCACGGTCTGGATCTAGGATCTTGGATCCTGGATCTTCCTGTAGGGAGCGCGAGGCGCCCGCACTCGGCTCCTCCCCGGAAACGGTGCTGGAAGCGGCCGACGCGACCGAGTGGTCGGCGAAGGTCTTGATGGCCGATTACCTGCGCGGCTGCCCCGGAGGACGTCCGCCGAAGAAGGTCCTCGGGCACTTGGGCAAAGAGATCCGAACACTGCTGGACGAGGGCTATGGCCCTGACGTCCTGAGGCCGGCACTGGAACGGCTGCGTGCCAAGGGGCTGAACCCCAGCGTCCTGCCGAGCCTGGTCAACGAGTTCCTCAACTCCGGGCCAGCGCCGTCGTCGAGCTCGAACCCGTCCTCCGCCTCCGGCGCGGGGCCTTGGACCAGCGCCTCCCCCGCCTACACGCCGTACCGCAACCCCACCGAGCCCGCCGGAATCTTCGGAGTCGCCCTGTGAACCGCACCAGCCTCGCCGACCCCCAGACCGCCGCGGACAACGCTGCGATGGCCTGGATGCGGCGCAAGCTCGCCGAGCGCGGCATCGACCCCACCGGCGCCATCGCGGACACCCCGGAAGCGATCCCCGCGCTTGAGGCCGCTCAGCTGCGAATCCCGCGCGATTACCGCGAGGCTCGCGTCGAGCACCCGGCCGTAGCCGAGTGGGTCCGCACCATCGCCGGCAGCGCCGTCGGCCACGCGGCGAGCCCGCTGAACCCGCACTTCGGGACTGCCGGGCAGCGGGAGATCACCCACGGCCGAAGCCTGCTGCTGTGGGGCTCGACCGGCGCCGGCAAGACGCACCAGGCGTACGCCGCAATCCGCGCTTTGACCGCCTCCGGGTGCGGGGTGCGCTGGCACGCCACGACCGCCGCCGACCTGTACGGCGAGATGCGGGCCCGGGGCGGTGGCGATCCGGAGTACCTGCTGCGGCGGATCGTGCGGATACCGCTGCTGCTCCTGGACGACCTCGGGGCTGCGAAGGCGTCCGAGTGGAACGAGGAGATCACGTTCCGGCTGCTGAACTGGCGTGCGCAGAACCAGCTGCCGACGATCGTCACCTCGAACCTGCCGCCGGTGCGTACCCCTGGGATGGCGACCGGGCAGCCGGTGCTTCGGGACAAGGTCGGCGACCGAGTGATCTCCCGCCTGTCCGGCATGTGCACCCCGGTCCACCTCGACGGCCCCGACCGCCGCTTCCGCGCCGCCTGACCACCTGCGCCCACCACTTTCCACCGCCCGGCCAGCGAGCCGGTCAGCTGGCACCCCCGCTGCGTGCCGCACCCGCTCGCCGCTGCCCGGCATGCCCTGGAGACCCATCCCATGCGCCAAATCACCACCAACACCCAGCCCGTGCCCGACCTGCGTGGCATCGCCGACATCTCGTGGCACGACCGAGGGAACTGCCACAACCTGGACACTGCCGAAGCCGACCGGATGTTCTTCCCCGCGCCGCGGGCCCACGCCGACATCGCCGAGGCCAAGACCCTGTGCGGCGCCTGCCCCGTGCGGCAGGACTGTTTCACGCACGCCATGGACAACGACATCCGCTGGGGCTTGTGGGGCGGACTGACCGAGGCGGAACGGAAGCCCTGGCGCGCCAAGGTCGCCAAGCGACTCGACTACGAGCGGGTCCGCGCGGCCCTCATGGGCCGGGACGTCCACCTTTCCTCCGCTGAGCGCGACGCCGTCACCCGCGCCGCCCACGTACGCGGCTGGAGCACCTCACGGCTGGCCTACGTCCTCGGGGTCGATTTCGACCACGCCCGCGACCTCCTGCGCCGGGCTGCGCACGCAGTGGCAGACCGCGACCGGTACTGGAAGGTCCCCGCCGCGGACAGCCAGGCCAGCCCCGCCGGCAGCGACGACGGAAGCGCACCCGAGGAAACGTTCTGCCAGGTACCGCGCCAGGCCGAGACACGCGAGCTCAACGACGCTCTGCGGAAGGCGGCATGACCTGCCCGGCGCCACCTCCCGACCGGTCGACCATGCGCGCCGCCGGCGGCCACACACCACGCCCCACAACAAGCCCGGAGAAAGGGAGCCCTTGACCGAGGAGACCGCCGACCGATACGCCCTTATCGCTGCCGGGACGGTGATCATCGTCCTGACTGGCGCCGGATTCTGGCTCTCCTACGCCCACCTCGCCGAAGTCGCTGGGAGGCACGGCCTGGACCGCTCGCCCATCCGGCAGTGGGCTTGGCCCGCCACGCTGGACATGTTCATCGTCGCCGGCGAGCTGCTGATGCTGCGAGCGGGTCTGCGCCGGGTGACGGACTGGTGGGCAATCGGGCTGACGGCCGCAGGATCGGCCGGATCGATCGCGCTGAACGTCGCCGGCGTCAGCGGTACCACCGGCAGTCCGGTCCCGGTCCTGGACTACGTGGTCGCCGCCGTCCCGCCGACGGGCGCGATGCTGGCCTTCGGAGTCCTGATGCGGCAGATCCACCAGCGCATCGCCCGGCCCCTCCGGAACGGCGCGACCGAAACCCGGACCGGCGCCGCCACCGGACCGGACCAGCCCAGCCCCAAACCCGGACCGGACCCAAGCCGAACCACCGCACCCCCGGACACGACGGAGCCCCGGACCGGACCGAACCCGGACCACGACGAAACCCGGACCGACACCCCCGCCGGACCGGACCGCCCCAGCCCGAAACCCGGACCGAGGCGGACTCGGACCGGACCGGTACGTCCCCGGACCGTCCGGGCGAAGGTCCACGCCGGACGGTCCGAGCGCCGGACCGGACCGCGCCGCCTGTCCGAGGAAGAGGTTGTCGAGCTGGTCCTCCCGGACGTCCCCGCAGTCCTGGCGGCGGACGGGAACGAGCAGATCACCCGAACCCAGCTGCGGAGCATCATGCGCGCCCGCGGCATCCCCCTCGGCAACGAGCACATCGGCCCCGTCCTAACCGCACTTCGCTCTGCGACCGACTCCCCCAAATCCCACGAAGGAGCCACCCACCGATGAAGACCTGCTCCCGATTCGCCGACATGAAGGCCGGCTACGAGCGCGACATCGCCTTCCTGCGCGGCCATGCCGCCCGTCACGAGGGCAGCACCGCAGCGAAGGCGAGTACCCGGCACGCCTGGGGCGTGAAGCAGAACATGGCCAGGGCCCTGGCCCGGCACTTCGAGCGCTGCCCCCTGTGCCGGTGACCGAACCCTGCCCCTACGGCGGCCCGGACCAGCACCCGGGCCGCCGTCCCGTTCCCCCAACACCTGGCCTCCCGGAAGGAGCCAATGCACCCATGCAGTCCGCTGAGACCCAACCCGAACCGGCGCCGAACAGGACCGTCAAGTCGGCCGAATCCTGGGCCCGTGACAACCGTTCTCCCGACGTCAACTCGCTCCCAGAAGGAGCAAGTTATCGGCCAAGACACTCTTCCCCGTCGGGGAAGCGCGTCTTGGCCCATCCCGCCCCAGGGGTGGCGGGAGCGGACCGGAGCCAGGGGGCACCGGTCCACGAGGCAGTGACCGAGGGCGGATCGCAGCCGGAGGAGAAGCCCACGCCGCGCCGCAAGCGCCGCCCCACGAAGAACGCCTCGCGCAAGCGCTCGCCGAAGACCGCCGCCAACAAGCGCTCGCACGTCTGCAGCGTCCGCCTCAACGACGACGAGAAGAACCGCCTTGCCACCGCAGCAGCTGCATCCCGTACGAGCCTGCCTGCGTTCCTCGCCCGCAGCGGGCTTGCCGCCGCCCGCGACCCAGACCGTGCCGCCGCCGCCATCGCCGGTGAACGACAAGTGATCGCGGAGCTCTTCGCCGCCCGCCGGCACCTCGGCCACGTCGGCAACAACCTCAACCAGCTGGCCCGCGCGGTCAACTCCGGTGGCCAGCCTGCGGACGTCCAGCTCGACGCCGTGCTGGAGGCCGTGCAGCGGGCGATCCGCCGAGTCCAGACCGCCACCGACCAGCTCCTCGAACACCGCTAGGAACCCCCACCCGTCATGGTCCCCAAGATCCACAAGCGCGGGACGCGCACCATCGGCCTTCTGTACTACCTGTACGGGCCCGGCAAGGCCGAGGAACACATCGACCCGCACCTGGTGGCCTCCTGGGACCACGCCGCCCCCGACCCCGGCCGCGACCCCGCAGTCACCTACAAGCAGCTCCAGGAACTCCTCGACCAGCCCCTGGCCAACCTCCACGAGAACGAGCGGCCGACGAAGCATGTGTGGCACCTGTCGGTACGCAACGCGCCCACCGACCGGACCCTGTCCGACCAGGAGTGGGGCGACGTTGCCCGCCGGATGGTCGCCGCCGCGGGCATCGACGACCCCGAGCAGGGCTCCGGCTGCCGCTGGGTCGCCGTCCGGCATGCCGACGATCACATCCACATCCTGGCCACCCTGGTCCGCGAGGACGGCTACCGGCCCGACCTCGACTTCGACGCCGTCCGCGTCCAGGCCGAAGCCCGGCTCCTGGAGAAGGAACTGGGCCTGCGCCAGCTCAACCCGGGTGACGGCACCGCCGCCCAGCGGCCCACCAGCGCCGAACGCCATAAGGCCGATCGCATGGGACGCGAGCGCACGCCCAGGGAGGAACTGCGGGAGACCGTACGACGCGCGGCGGCCGGCGTCGCCAGTGAGGAGGAGTTCTTTGAACGGCTGGGCGCCTCCGGGGTGCTGGTCCGCAAGCGCGTCGCACCCTCCGGAGACCTTCTGGGCTACACGGTCGCCCTGCCGGGGGACCTCAACAAGGACGGGGAACCGATCTTCTACCCGGGCTCGAAGCTCGCCGCGGATCTGTCACTGCCCCGGATCCGCGAGCGCTGGTCCGACCGCAGCCAGGGTGAACGGATCGTCGAGCCGGTGGCCGCGTCGGGTCCTGCACAGGCCCGGCGTCGGGCGAGCGCGGCGGTGTGGCAGGCGATCCTCGTCATGGACGGGACGGACGACGCGGCGACGGCTGCGTACATCGCCGCGGCCGGCGAGATCCTTGACGCGCTCGCGAAGACGAGTGCCGCCCACACCCGCCGTGAACTGCGTGATGCCGCCTTCGTATTCGAGCGGGCATCCCGTTCTCACGTACGAGCCGAGCGCGGGCACGACCGGGCGCTGCGGCAGGCCGCTCGCGATCTCGTCTACAGCGGTCCCGCCCTGGGGCGCGGGGAGGACGGGGCGACGACTGCGATGGTGATCGACGCCGTGTTCTTCCTTGTGACCGTGGCCGGGCACTGGCATGCGAAGAAGGCACACGCGCAGCAGTCCGCCGCCGCCCACCTGGCGGCAGAACACCTGCGGACCGCCTACCGAGCCGCCGCCGCGCAGCCCATGGGCGTGCTGGCCGTACGGGGCCGATCGCTGGCTCTTCCGGTGCTGCGCCGCCAGGTCCTCCGGGTCCGGGAAGCGCTGCCGGCGGAGCTGGCGGAGCGGGTCCTTGCCGAAGCCGGATGGTCGGCGCTGGCGGCGACCCTGGCCGATGCCGAGGCAGCCGGATACGACGCCACCGCCCTGCTGGCCGACGCCGCCGCCCGACGGGAGCTGGGGAGCGCCGAGTCGGTGTCCGACGTGCTGGTGTGGCGGCTGCGCCGCGCTGCGGACCTGCCGGCCGACGCCCAGGCGATGCCCTTGCCCGACGGCGCCACCGCCTCGTCGGGCCCCGCCGGACCGAAGGCCGAGAGCCCGGCAGCGAAGGGCACGCAGCGCCGCCGGAGGTGACCAGGCTTTCAGGAGTTTGCGAGTTGCCGCAGGTGGGGCCCATGGGGCACGCTTCTTGACCCACCGCCGTGTGCGGGGAGCCGACTGGGAGGGGAGCCCGAGTGTTCGGTCGCAGGAAGGCCAAGCAGGATCCTACGGAGCTGGGGCCGGCGGGCGTCCCGTGGCTGGCGCACCCGGATCCGCAGTGGCCCGACCCGGTGCAGCAGACGCCCGCCCCCGCTCCGGTCGCCCCGGTGGTGGACGACTTCCTGCCGCCGGACTTCCGCATGGACACCGATGACGACCTGGCGGGCCGGCTCATGCCATGGCCGCGCCCCCTGGTCATCGAAGGCGATGTCCGTGCCTGCCCACAGTGCGAGGCGTACCGGGACTGGGTCGTCCTGTGCACTGAGGGGCGGATCTGGCTGCGCTGCCGCGACGGCCACGAGACCCTGGAGCCGCGGCTGGACGTGGCCTGGTACAACCGCAACAGCGGACCGAGCAACGGCAAGTTCGGCACGCTCGAGGAGGGCCTGCGCTCCATCGGCCACTGATCGGGTACCGCGCCCCTGGACCCCTGTGTTCCTTCCCTGCCGCTCCGAGGAGGCGGCCACGGTCAGCACACCCGCATCCGACCCAGGGAACCCGCATGCGCCTGCGCCATTCCACCGTCCTCACCAGCACCTGCCTCGCCCTCTGGGCGCTGACCAGCTGTTCCGCCCCGCCCTCCGACACGGCGTCTGCAGCGCCTCGGGCGGAGACCTCCATGCCCACCACCGGCAACCACGAAGTGCTGCCGTCGGATCGGCTGGCGGACCGGCTGCTCACCGCCGACGATCTCGGCCCCGGCTACACTGCCCGCCCCGCCGCATCCACGGCTTCGCCCGAGGCGTCCGTCGAGGGCTGCCCGCAGCTGGAGCAGCTGGGCAGCGCCGCGGACAACCCGTACGCAATGTTCCCGAACCAGGGGAAGCGGGTCCTCACCGGCCCCGGCGGCACCCAGCTGACCGAGGAGCTGTACTCCGCGCCGCCCAAGGACCCTTCCTCGGGGGTCGGGCGGATCATGACCGCGATGGGTGCCTGCCCGTCGTACCAACTGGTCACCGCCACCACCGTGGCGGAGGTCCGCACCCAGACGGTGCCGGTGCCCCGTCTCGGTGTCGAGCAGTGGGGGCAGGTCCTCACCGTCATCGCCGGCGGGCGGCGCACCGTCGTCCAGCAGACCGTGATTCGCGACGGAGCCGTGCTGCTGGTCATCTCCGGCAGCCCAGCGGAAGTCGCCGTCCACGGGCAGACCGCCCTGGCCAAGGCAACAGCCCGCTGAGCCGCCCCACGGCGGCGTTCGCCGAGAGGCAGTCCCTGCTCGGCACAGCCAACGCCCAGGCGGTGCACCGTTCCGGCATCCGTGCCCGTGCTGCGCATCTCACGGAGAACCTGGCCGCAGACGGGGGTCTCCCGGCTGTGCACTGGCACAAGCCCGGCGGCCAGCCGCCCGGAGGTACCACGGGCCACGGCCTCTGACCGGTGGCCAAAGGCGACCGCCTTCGCTTGGCGCCCCGCCCGACTCGCGCACAAACGCTGAGGCCGGGCGGGGTGTCGGTCGTCGGCAGGTATCGCGACCACCTCCTGAGGCGCACATCGATCAATGACTGTAATGCGACGCAAAAGGCCGACGGCCGGACCCAAGGGGGTCCGGCCGTCGGCATATCAGACAGTCGGCTGCACAGTGAGCTGGCCCTCGCTGCTCTCCGGCAAGGTGTGGCGCAGCACCGGTGCGGGTGAGGCCAGAGAGGCGGCGAAGGCCGCAACGAGATCGTGTGGCGTGCTGGCGGAGAACATGGCGGCCCACAGGAGCCCGCCGCCCATCCTCGGTTCGCACCATGCCTGCCATCCCGCCGCTTCCGCCTCGGAATCGAGGGCGAGCGGGTCGCCGTCCTGAATGCCCTCGTCCGGCAAAGCGGTCAAGGCCATGGTGGCGGCCAGCCGCGGGTCGGACATGGCGGTGGGGGTGTCGATGTCGCGGATCCAGCCACTGCCGGCCAGCGCGTCGAGAACCGTCTGCGGTCCGGCGTAGCCGTGGGCGGGATCCGGGCGATCCTCCAGGGCGAGCAGGAAGTCGGTGACAGCCTCGGGCGGAGTGCCGGCGGAGAAGTACGCATTCCACTGGGGAAGGCTGGCGGGGGTGGCGCGGGCAGAGACCGTCCATGCCACCGGCTGATCACCCAGGAGGATGGGTTCGTCGGCCAGCACCCACTGCGCCCAGCTCAGCGCATCCGGAGCGACGTACAGGACGGTGCTGCGAAGAACCTGCCGGGCGTCGTCCGATTCGTCGGGCTCACGTCGGCCTCGCACGAGGGTGAGGCTGGTCCAGCCCGCCGCGGTGAGGTGGGAGCCGACCTGGTCGGCAAGGAGGCCATCGTCACCGGCGAGATGGCGCGGGGTGACCCAGTACGCGGGAAGGGAAGGGAAATCAGGGGACGGGGGCAGAAGTGCTCCTTGTCGTCAGGGGGCGTCACGGCTCGTATCGTCGTCGGAAACGGCGCGCAGCCGCCGTCCCCGTGCAGGCGGCTCGACCGGCGGCATCCAGGTAAGGGCTTCGGCGACCGGCCTGGGGAGGTACCCGTACTGCACAGCCTCAGCATCCTCGGCGAGATGGACGATCGGTCGCCCGTCCGGGTCCGTGGCTACGGTCACGGCACCCATCTTGTGGGCCATGGGAAAGAAAGGGTTGATCGCGAGCCGGACCCGGGCGGAGGGGTCTACCGCGGACAGGTGTTTGATCAGGTCGGCGACGGTCATCTCGGCGCCGGGCTCGGGCTGGGGGGCCACGGTTCTCCTCACGGGTGGAAAGCGCTGTGTCGGATACGGAATGCACCGCGCGGTCTGCGGGGACGGACTACGGGAAGACAGGCAAGCCGCTGGAGGACGGGAGGCGACGGCATGGTCAGTGCTGCCGGCGAGCGGTGGCGAGCACCTCGGAAACGGTAGCGGCCACGAGCCGTGCCGGGGTCTGCGGATCGAAGACGACGCGGTAGCCGGGAACCTTCGCAGTGCCGGTGACGGCCAGCACCCAGCCCTCGTCCTCGGCTCCGGGCCGGCCTTCGGGAAACCAGCCGAGGTAGAGCCTGCCGTCGGCCGAAGAGATATGGGTGTCGGCCCGGTCGTCGACGATGAGGGTGAAGTCGCCGTTCGCCTCGGGGAAACAGTCGATGACCTCGGTCGGCTGGCCGGGCCCCAGAAGCCAGCTATGCAGTCGCAACTTCTCGATCGTGGTGCGAAACCCAGCGTTCGACAGCTCGACCGTCACAAGCATCACCTCTCTGACCTGCGGATATTCGAGATTCTGGGGAAGGTCGTCTAGGTTGACATGCACTGCGACGTTGCGCCAGTCCCTACAGACTCTTTCCTGTCTGCCACCAGCGAACTCTGTCCCTTGTCATCGAATCGAGGCGTTTGACAGCGACCCCAGCCATTGCAGCTTCTATGACAATGAACCTAGGTGATCAAAGGGTGGCCCGAGGCCCTATGCTCCCCGGCGGCTGCCGCCTTGGCGATCAGGCGGGACGCGGTCTCGATCTCCTGCGGTGCGCTCCAGCGGCCCAGCGACAGCCGCAGCGCGCTCAGGGCCCGCTCCGGCGGCAGGCCCATCGCCGTGAGTGCCGGCGAGGGGGTGTGCTCGCCGCTGTGGCAGGCCGAGCCTGATCACCGCCATCTACGCAATCGCCGCCCTCACCACCGCCTCCGGCCTAGAAACGCGCTGGTGCCGTCGGCACAGCACGTCAGTTCAGTCACGTGCTCTGCCGTGTGCCGTTTGAGAAGGCTGCATAAACTCCATCAGGCACCTTCTGCGCAAGGCAGGCGACACGGCATGATGCCGACATGTCACTGACGAAGCCCACCAACTCGCAAACGCACCAGGCAGGACGCCACCTTGCTGTTGCCGAGGCGTTGCTGCGCGGACTCCCAGCGAAGCCACGGGGAGCTCAGACCTACATTGAGGTTGGTGAACATGTTGCACAGGTGATCGTGGCAGCCAAGGGTGCTTGGATCATCGCGGACATCGACAAATTCACTGCCCTCACGAGCGACCGAGTGGTCTTGGTCAACGTCACCAATGGTCGCGATTTCTATATCGCCGACGGCGACAAGCTGCGAGCTGAGGTGCGTACCCGCCACCTGAAGTTCCTTGAGCGGGTAGGAGGCACCCGCCCGCGAAACCCCGATTCCAGGAACACCGTTATACAGCCCGAGCATGTGACCGAATGGCGTGATCGGTGGGAGCTTCTCAGGTAGCTCGCCGACTATGCCAACGGCCGCTTGCGAAAACGGAAGTTGGCCGACTGCATCTGGGAGCGGAACGAGTCCGTGGTGCGGCTGTACATCCTGCCATCTTCGGAGCGGGAGGGGTTGCCGACGTCACCACGGGTCCGGGTGCGGAGCCGGCGGGGCAAGCTGCTCGCGTCCGCGCTCGGGGGATTTACGGCAGGTCTTCTAGCCGGGCGAGCAGGCCTGCGGCGGTGGCGACGGCCGCGACGGCGTCGGCGCGGGTCCAGGTGAAGTGCTCGGTGGTGCCCGTGTCGTCGTGCGGGGCGCCGCTGAAGAGGCTGTAGGCGCTCTGGGTGAGCACCGCCCAGCGCTCCTCCTGGTCCCGGTCCGCGGGCCTCTTCGGCGTCGCCCGTGCATTGACGTTCATGGTGTCGCATGCCTCGCGTACGGCATCGAGGGCCTGGCGGGTGAGCGTCACGGCGTGCTCGTACCGGCCGTCTCGGATCGCGGTCTTCGCCTCGCGGATCCGTCGGGCCGCGGTCGCACGGTCCTCCACCTCGGTGATCGGGATGAGGACGTCGACGAAGGCGCCAGCGTTGAGCTGGGTGATCGCATTGCTCCACGTCGCGTGCGGGATGCGTATGACCTCCTGGTCGGAGGAGACGGGCCAGTGCTCCACCTCCGCCAGGGCGGTCAGGGTGAGATTGGCGCGCAGGGTCAGGTCGGCGCCCGCCCGCATCTTCTCCAGGCCGCGCAGCTGCTGGTCCGTCACAACGGTCTCGAGCGTGAGCATCGTCCCGAACGACTTCAGTCCGATCGGCCCCGACGTGGCGTGCAGGGCGCCGATCCAGCTCGCGGGGTTGGGCATGTCGTGCGTCCAGAGGGTGCCGGAGACGAGGAATGGTGCGTCCTCGGCGTAGTCGCCATGGGGGTGCACCTCGAAGCTCAGGGCGAGACGGTGCACGTCCCAGCCTGGGAAGAAGTTGACGTACGGCTGCGCCCGGATGTTGACGTTGTAGCCGTTCGGCCCGAATTGGAAGTTGGCCATCGTTCCTCGCCTGGTTGAAGCCTTGCCCAATGGTGGCAGGTCGACCGTCGGCGGCGGCAGCGGTTTTATGCACGGCGCTGGCTGGTCAGTGCGCGGGACGATGACTAGGCCGCACGGGTGCCTCGCCTCGGCCTCGAACGCCGCCTCCAGCCAGTAGCCGCGGGCCGCCGTGGAAGTGACGGCCCCGGACGCGCTGTCAGGAGCTGATCGCTGGCGGCGTGGCGGCGGACAGGTCGCGCAAGTCGATGGGAGAAGGCAGCGGTGCCTCCGCCGCACAGAGGCACGCGCTGGGCAATTACCAAGGCTGTGCGGTGGTGCCGTCCGTGTTCAGGCCGAAGCGCCACAAGTCCACAGCGTCTTTACGATGACCGTTGAGTTCTCGCAGTCGTGCGAGCTCCTGTACCGCGCTGGGGTGCCCGTATGCGATGGATGTCCGGGCGAGGTGCTCGGCGCCTGCTAGGTCCCCATCGGCTTCCCGTGACCGCTGCAGTGCCAGCATGACGTCGCCGTCTCCGGCGGCTTCGGCCTCCTGGTAGAAGCGCTTGGACTGCTCCAGGTTGCCGGCTTCCTCGTGCCATTGCCCCAGTTCCACGAGAACCATGGGGTGCCCGGCGAATGCGGCTTCATGGGCGAGGCGCTCGGCCCCCTCGCCGTCGCCAGCACGCCAGAGCTGCTTCGCGAGGTCACGGAACGGGCCGGGATCTCCGGCTTCCAGGGCTTCTCGGGCAAAGCTCTCGGAGCCCTCGCTGTCTCCGTCCCGAGCACACCGCTCCGACATGATCCTGAGTCCGACAACGTGCCCGGCTTCGGCGACCAACCGATACAGACGGTCGCTACCCTCACGGTCCCCGTGCATCGTCCAACGCTTCGCGAGTTCGAGGCACGAGCCAGGGTCCCCGGCTTCCAGCGCCTTGCGAGCGATGACTTCCGCGCCAACGAGGTCTCCGGCTCGCAGACGCCGCCCAACGAATGCCTGCATTGCCCCGATGTCCCGGGCGTCGGCAGCAAGCTCGTACAGACGCTCAGCGCCGCCACCGTCGCCACGTCTCTCCCGTACCTGTGCCAGTGCCCCCCACACCCCACGGTCCCCCGCTGCCGCAGCCTGCCGGGCAAGGCGCTCGGCGATATCGCCGTAGCCACGGCGCTCCAATCCCACCGCCAGTATCCTCAGCCCCCGAGGATCGCCAGCGTCAGCAGCCCGCTGGTACAGAAGCTCAACGCCCTCACCATTCCCGCTCAGGACGCGCACCGCGGCCATCTCCAACCACGCGGCGGCGTTTCCGGCCTCAGCTGCCAGCAGGTACAGGCGCTCAGCACTCTCCGTGTTTCCGCGCCGCGCGGCGACTTGCATGAGTACGTGGGTATCGCCGGCGTCGGCGGCCTCGCAGGCCAGGCGTTCGGCCTCTTCTCCCCTGCCTGCGGCCTCTCGCATCTGGGCTAGGACGCCCAGGGCGGCCGTGCTTCCGAGCGTGGCAGCCTTGCGGGCGTGCTCTTCGGCGCCCGCCTTGTCCCCAGACTGCTCCCGGCGGGCTGTCAGTTGGTACAGGGCGGTGGTGTTCCCGGCATTGGCGGCTTGGTGGTACAGCTCGTCGGCTCCCGCATCATCGCCGGCCTGGCGCCGGAGAACAGCCACTTCACACAGCGCGGCGCTGTGCCCTTCTTCCGCGGCCCGGAGGTAGAGCGTGGCAGCCTGGCGCAGGAATCCTCGGTTGAGAGCGGCTTCGGCCAGGGGGATCAGGTCGTCGACAGCGGTGACATGCTCGGCGGCGGCCTCCCAGAAGCTGTCCGGTGGAAGGACGCCACGGCGGGTGCGGGCAGTGTGCTGCTGGAGGTAGTCGGCCAGCTGGTAGTGCGGAGCGCCCGGTCGCAGCGCACGCCGGGGGCGGATGGCCTCCAGTGGTGCGAGGGCGCCGTGGCAGGGCTCGTTGCACTCGTCCAGGGCATCGGTGATCCAGGTGCTGGAGAGGCGGTTCCACTCGCTGTCGGTCAGATAGTCCGCCGCTGCGTGTTTCAGCAGGGCGAGCGGAATATCTGGGCTGTGGCCGTATCGCCGGGCATCCGCAGCGGCATGCAGGACCCCCCGGGCGGCAGCTGACGCGTGGTCGTATCGGTCGATCAGCTGGGGCGTACCGGCGAGGTACTGGGTGATGGCTCCGCCCGCTGCTTGGTCGCGGGCCTGGGCGAGGCGGGGGTCCTGTGCGGCGAGTTGCCGAAGAGTGATGAGCTCGTCGCTGGTGAACGAATCCGGCAGAGTGAGCTTGGTGCCGATTCCTGTCAGGAGTTCACGCTGCTGGGATTGGACGTCTTCTTTGCCGGCTGGCGGGCGGCGGGTGAGGGTGCGCCACTTGTCCGGCCACAGGGTCGCCAGCACCAGGACGGGTCCTCTGGCCGGGTCGGCGAGGAGGACGCGGAGTTTCGCGGTGATGTTCTCTGCGGTCCTCGGCGCACAATCCAGCAGGTAGAGCTGGGCTTCGTTGAGCCAGATCACAGTGTGCGGCCCCACGGACTCCAGGCCGGTGAGCGCAGCTTCGGGGCGGCTGGGTGCGAGCGGATGCCAGACCTTCCAGTGGCTGGGCAGTGCCTGGATTGCCTCCCAGCAGGCGCGGGTCTTACCGGTGGAGGACCCGCCGATCAGTGTGACCATGGCACTCATCCCGTCGGCCGCCCTCTGGACGATGTCCGCCAGCTCCTGATCATGGGCGCGCGGCACGTACAGCGGCAACGGGGGAAGGTCCAGCGGAACAATCTTGTCGACTGTGACCGCGCGGTGGACCTCCAGCCCGAAGGGGTCGAGCTTGTCGAGGGGCGTGCCGGGGGCGTGCTGGGCGGGGGCATCGTGCTGGGCGCGATGGCCCTCGACGACAGTCGCTGCGCCGACAGCTGCACCGGCAGGGGGCGCGACGGCAGTCTGCTGCCCCCAGCCGTCGGCCGGGGCGTCGTGCGGCTGGGCCTCCTCGATGAGCGTGAGGGGCATGTTGGGCGTCCCGCCCCGGGACCCAGCGGTTGGCACGGAACCCGACAGCGATGTCGAGGGGCCAGTAGGCACGGGAGGGAGTAGTCCCCTGGCGTTGAGAAGGTTGATCACCTTGGTGTAGGCGGGGATGAACTCGTCTCGCGCTCGGCATGCCTGCCGGTTGAGTTCGTTGCGCTCGGCGCTGGTACCGGGATAGCTGATCTCCAGCACATCCTGACCTTCGTCGGAGATGTCGTTCATTCCGTTGAGCTCGAAGCACAGGGCGCCAAGGGCTTCGACGAGTTCGCGGTGGGCTTCCTGCAGTTCGGGGTCGACGTAGTCGGGCCGGTCGGTCTCCAGGGGACGGTGAGCGTCGCACACCGTGTCGCTCACCGTCAGCGGGACCTTGAGCATCGTCTCGGCGTTCTCGAGCCAACGGAGCCATGAGCCGTCGAGCGGGAGGAGGCGCAGCAGCCGCGCTGCCTTGGCCACGTCGCCGACATGCGGCGTCACCACGGCCGCGGCGACGAACTGCGCGGAGGTGTCCGCCGGCTCCTTCGGTGCTGCGGACGCGTCCCGTTCGTCGGCCGCTTCCTTCCGCAGCGCACGCCACCAGCCGATACCCCTCGGGGGGACGCCGTTCTTCTTCGCCCGCGCCTCGAGTAGCTCGATCAGGTACTTGAACGGCTTGTCGTCCTCGGGGACGTACTCGCCTCGGAACCAGCCGCTGAGCTTGCCCCGGCCCAGCCTCACGATCGGTGTCTGGTTCTTACCCTGCGTTTCAATCTGGGTGAATGAGAGGCCCGAGGCGTCTTTCAGCTTCCGCAGGTTCGCGGCCAGCCGGTCACGTGCCGACGACTCCCCCATGGGTCTCCCTGTTCAGTCTGAACCAACCGTTGAACACTATCTTCACCCGTGATGGCCTGGCCTGACGCCCTGTTCAGGGGTTCAGGCCCCTCGCTGAACACGCCGGCGCTCCGGCCCCCTTGTCGTCGTCACCCAGAACGACACGAGGGAGCAGAAGATGAAGATCACCACGAAGCGGGGGCAGGACCGACGGCCCCAAGCGCGGGGGCGCCGGATCGTCCTGGCGGCAAGGAAGCTGGGCGAGTGGATTGTGCAGGGAGCCTCGTCCGGCGCCGCACGGGAGATCCTGCGGTACGCCCTGGACCTGCTGCTCCAGATGTGACTGCCCATGGCCCCCACCTGATGTCACCGGCTACCAGGGCCCCGGGTCCCCGGACAGGACCCGGGACCCTGCCCGGCCAGTACGAAGCCGACCATCCCAGCCCCAGCGCTGTGAGGATGACAACGGCCCAGCGCAGCGGCGGGCGCTCGGGCTGGTCGTTCGTCTGATTCCGGTCTCCGCGGAAGCTACGCCATGTCGAGGAGGGCCACGCCGTCACCGACCTGGCCGGCCTCGCCTGTTCCACACCAAGGCCCGCAGCCTCTACCACTTCGCCGTCCCAGGCGTCGACTACACCCAACCGGTCGAATCCGACGTGCCCTGGCACTCCGCTGGCCCTCATGCACGATCAACTTCACGGAATCGGTGCCTGATCCAGTTTCAAGGAGCCTCATCACCGTTGACACCCAACCCAGTCGGCGCAGGTCAGCCCGCTACACACGACTAGCTTCGCTATCGAAGGACAAACTCGGCCTTCGGGCATGGCGCCGGTCACGTCTCAAGTCGCACCCGAGACGGAACTCGACGCCTCGAAGGCTGCGAATTGCGCCCTGAACAGATCCCTCATTCAACGCGGATAGCGCACTACCGCCAGTTCAATGCAAACTCAATCCCGTTGCTGCCTGACCGGCGCCATTCGCAACACGGGCAACCACTGCGACGGGAGGGCCTTTTCGGCCTGGAAGATCTCTGCCAGCTCTGCCGACGTCAGTGACGAGATCACGCGTCCACGCGCCGTGCGCCAGGCACGCAGGAGTCGGTCGAAGGCATCCAGAACCTGCTCTGGGCCGACATGGTAGAGCTGCTCCTCCGCCAAGGCGCGTGCAGCCGGCATGACTGCTGGCTTGGGTGACATGAGCAGGCAAACCGAGTCGCTCGGTGCCGAGGTGCCCCGCTCTGTCTCGGTAGTACGCAGATGCGATCCAGCCTGCCGTACATCACCGGGACCGACCGCACCCTTCGGCTCAGCCTCGCTCTTGGCTTCCCAGGTGACCCAGCGAGCGTCGTTGAAGATCCACACCGCGTCGGGAGCTGCCGGGTCCTCGTCGTTGTCGTTTCCGTAGCTTTCCGAAGCACCCGCAAGTTGCCCGAGCACGACGAGACCTGCCTCGTACGCCCGGAACTCCGTGCCTGTGAGCCCGGCACGGGCTGTGGCCACGCGCTCCTCGAACGCGCTGGCGAACCCGGCCTCCTGAACTCCGATGCCACGCATCGCCGCTTCGTCTAGTTCGTCGAGCTGCGGAGCCAGTGGGGCCTTGGCCTTGTCGCTGGGTGACGCCAGATGTGACAGCCACGACGTCCCCCTACTCATCCGCTGGGCGTCGCGGAAGTAGTCCGCGCTGGCGGCGAGGTATGCCTGGTCGCCGGTCTGCTGGGCGAGGCGTTGCGTGATGCCAAAGCCGATGTAGTTCCAGAAGGCAGCGTATCGCCGGGGCGTCCGCTCGCCCTGGAGTTGGTCAAGGACTCTACGAACGGCCTTCAAGGCCCAGTCCCACTGGTTGCTCCAGATCGCCTGCCATGCGTCGACTTCATGCTTGACGGACCGCTGCAGCTCGCGCGAGCTGGGGGCCATGGCTCGGGCGTACTTCTCACGCTCTCGGACGATGTCTCCGTCGACCTCGGCCCACTCCTCATCATGCCGGAGAAAGACGCGAAGGTTTTCGATCATGTTCGCGGAGTCGTACTTCCGGCTGTTCTCCCAGCCGAACTCCAGCTCCGCGTGAACCTCGGGGTGCATGGCGGCCTGGACGTCGCGGCCCGAAAGGTAGGACGTCAGGGCCTGTCCGAGGATCATCACGGCGGCAAAATCCTGAGTGTTACGGGTAGCTCGCCCTGACCCTTGCAGAATGCGGGCCCGGATGCGTTCCTGCAGTACCTCGACCGCGCCGAGGGACTCGTGCAGGAACCTCTCCTGCAGATCACCCCGTGCCGGGAGGCCGTCGAGGACGACGAGGCGGCAGTCGTTGCCGGGGAGGTCAATCCCGTCGTAGCGGTTGGTCAGTACGAGTGCCGCGCTGGGCTTGGACGTGAACTCTGTCAGATCGTCCTCGACGTCATCGGCTTTGAGGACGGGGTACCCGTCCGGCAGCTTGGACTCGACGAATGACTCGTAGGTGCGGGTGTCAGGGGTCAGGACGATGGCGCGTCCCGCTTCGGCAATGGTGCTGGACACAAACGCTGACAGCTGGGTGGGATCGGCTGCCAGATCTGTGGCCAACTCTGGAAAGAGGAAGAAGCGTCGGCCCGTCCCTTGCTTCTCCCAGCCGTCGGGGACTGGGATGCGTTCGATCTTCTTGCAGCCAAAGGCTCGCTCAAGCTCACCGCCGGCGCCGAGCGTGGCGCTCATGTAGATCCGGCGTGCGGGATCGCTGAAGGGGGCATGCTGCATGGTCGGCGGGATGAACGGACGGATCACGATCTGGCGATGTGCGACGTAGAACAAGCACCTGTCAACGTGTCCCTGGAGGAATTTCCAGACGTTTCGTGCGACTTTTTCACGCTTCCTTTCCAACTTGCCGCCGTTGATGGCCGAGCCGATCACTTCCTCGAGCTGTACTGCGCGGTCTGTGATTCCGATTGGCGACGCGAGGTAGACGTAGGACCAAAACGTGCTGTCGGCCTCCTTCCTCTTCAGCCGTGGGAAGACGAGGGGGTCGAGTGCCGGTTCGAGCACGGACAGCACGTCCAGGTAAGCGCTCTCATCCTGCCGGCTGATCGTGAGGCGCCAGGGGCTAGCCACGTAGCCCTCGGCAGCGTGTGCGTCGTCCAGCACCAGCAAGTTGGAGTTTCCGAGTGCCGGGTTGGAGTTGAAGACGTGGCTGTACGTACTGACCGCGACTGCTTCGGCCGACTCATATCGAGCACGATCGGCTGCGTTCCAGGAAACGACTCGATCGATCAGCAAGGCGTTCGGGATGCCGTACGTGTCGAAGGCAGCAGCGGTCTGCTGGGCCAGTTGCCGGGTTGGGCAAAGGTATGCGACCCGGTCCTGAGACGTGCGTCGGCGGAACTCGGCGATCAGGCCGCCAACCAGGGTCTTGCCAGCACCGGTGGGCAGTTCGATGGCCACATCGGATGCCTCGGACTTCTCCTGGTGCCAGGAGCGCAGTACGTCCTGTTGGTGCCCCCACACGGCTGCAGGTCCACGGTTGGTGACTGCAAGCATCCGATAGAGCTGCAGCGGATCGTCGGGCAGCCTCTGGTCAGTGGACTTGCGTGTGAACGCCACGAGCGGCTCCGTCCCCCTGCTGAGTCGTAGTGCGAGCGGCTCAGCATCGTCACTTCATCAACACAACGTCCCACAGCCTATTGGCCCAGACGCGGCACGCGTCACGTCCCTCGGGAAGGAACCAGTGCGTACGAGGCACCGAACCAGCGCAGGTGCGGTCCCAGACCGTTCCGGACATGCGCGTTGCCCGAATGCACCCGAATCAGCGGCACGGGCGCAACGCCGAGACCCCGGAAACCTGTCTGGTTCCCGGGGCCGGTGGTGGTGAGGTCAGTTGTCGTCGGTACGCCGGTGCTGGCCGGTGCCGGTGTCGCTCTCGTCGTTCTTACGGCGGCGGGCGGCGTAGACGGCGCCGCCTCCGGCGGCGAGGAGAAGGCCACCGGCTGCCAGGAGCCACCCGTTGGTGCTGTCGGCGCCGGTGTGGGCGAGGGAGCCTTCGGGCTTGACGTCAGGTGCGGTGGGGGTCGCGGTAGCGGTGCCGATCTCCGGGCTGCTGGAGGGGGATGCAGCATCGGTCGGCTCCCCGGTGCCGGTCGCGGACGAGCCGGTCGGCGTCGGCTGGGAGGTGGGATCGCCGGTGGGCTTGGCCGTCGGCTTCCCCGTCGGTTCCTCGGTGGGCTTGGCCGTGGCCGCGTTCGTGAAGGCCGCGGTGGTCTCGGCTCCGGGCTTGGCCGTGATCTCCACCGGGGTGGTCTCCAGCCGGTAGCCGTCCGGGGCCTTGGTCTCGGTGGCGGTGTAGGCACTGCCGGTCTTCTTGCCGACGGGGAGCGGGGCCTTGGCGGTGCCATCCGGGCCGGTGGTGAGGGTGAAGGCGCCCTTGTCGTCCTTGGCGTCCTTCGGGGCGATGTTGACGATGGCTCCGGCCAGGCCCTTGCCGGTGGCCTTGTCGGTGACCTTGAGGGTGAGGCCGGCGGACTTGTACGGGTCGGTGATCGCCAGGACCTTGGGCTCGCCGGGGGCGACGACAACGTCCTGGTCGGGGACGGTGCCCAGCAGCGGGCTGCCGGAGGAGGTCTCCTTGAGGCGTACGACGCCGGGGGCGAGGTCGGAGAAGGTCAGGGTGCCGTCGGCTCCGGTCTTGCCCTCGGCGAGCGTCTTACCCGCGGAGTCGAGCAGCTGGAAGGCGGCTCCGGGGGCGGGCTGGCCTTCGGGGTCCGTCTTGACGATGCGCAGGCCGGCCTTGTCCGCCGGCGCGGGGCCGCCTTGATCCTTGGGGGCTTCGGCGGACGGGGAGGGGGCTGCCGTGGCGATGGTGGCCGGGCCGGTCAGGACGGCGGCGGCGGTCAGGGCAAGCGCGGTGAAGAGGAAGGGGCGGTGCTTCATCAGGGGTGCTCCGGGCGGGATCGTGCGGTGCGGGACGGTGTGGCACGGGCTCCGAAATCGGGGCCCGGCAGCGCGAGGGGTCAGCTGGGGGCGTGTCCCGTACGGCGGCGGCGGTTGAACAGGTAGAGGCCGCCGCCTGCGGCGAGCAGGGCGGTGGCTCCGACGGCCAGCCAGGTGGTGGCGTCGGCGCCGGTGTGAGCGAGGGATCCGGGCGGCGTCGTCGGCGGGGTGGTGGCCGGGGGTGTCGCGGGCGGGGTGCTCGGGCTCGGCGGCGTGGTCGCGGTGGGCTTGTCGGCGAGGGTGACGGTGACGTCGGCGCCGGGCCGAGCGGTGAACGCGACCGGTGAGGCGTCGAGTTGGTAGCCCTCGGGGGCCTTGGTCTCGCCGGCCCAGTAGCGGGTACCCGCCTTGAGCGTGACGTCAAGGGGCACGGTCGCGGTGCCGTCGGTCCCGGTGGTGACGCTGGTGATCACCTTGCCGGGGGTGTGCTTGCCGGTCTTGTCCGTCTCATCGGCGCGGATGGCGATGACCGCGCCCGGCAGGGTCTTGCCGGTGTTCTTGTCGGTCTTCTTCACCGACAGGCGGGCCTTCTTGAACGGGTCGACGAGGTCGAGGGCGTTGGCCTGAGCTGTGCGTCCGGCGGTGATCGTGATGGTCTGCTCGGCGATCAAGTCGTGGACGGGGCTGCCGGAGGAGGTCTCGCGCAGCCGGTAGGTGCCGGCAGGGAGCTTGTCGAAGACGAGGTTGCCCTGTTCGTCCGTCTTGCCTGCGGCGACCTGCTTGCCGTCGGAGTCGAGGAGCTGGAACGCTGCGCCGACCAGGCGGGTGCCTTCGGGGTCCTTCTTGCGGATCGTCACACCGCCGGTGGCCTCGCCGACGGTGATGGCGGCGGAGTCCTTGACGCTGGTGGTGCCCCCAGCAAGCAGCATCCGCTGGGCGGCCGGGTTCTTGGGCGTGAGGACCTGCAGCCCGATGGCGGGCAGCCCCTCGGCCGTCGCGGTGACGCTGGCGGTCCCGGGCTTCTCAGCGGTGAACTCCCAGGAGCCCGTGCCGTTTTCGTTCGTGGTGACCTTGCCGGAGGCGGTGCCGGAGCCTGACTCGGCGAGCGTGACGGCGACCTTCGGGACCGGCGTGCCGGCGGTGGTGGTGACCTTCACCGCGACGGTGACCTTCGTCCCGGCGGTGGTGGTCTTCACCGACGGCGTGATCTGGAGGGTGTAGGGGCCCGCGAGCTTGTTGGCCTCGGCGACGTAGCCCTGGGCGAGGGTGCGGGCGGTCCGGGAGACGACCGGGTACGCCAGGCGCTGCTTGCCTCGGTCGCCGTCGAGGGCGTAGGTGCCGCCGGCCAGGTACTCGTACACCACGGCGTCGACCGCGGCGGCCTGGGCGTTGTCGCGGGTCTGCCCGTACTTGCCGATCACATAGGCGGCCTGGGCCAGGTTCTCCTTGGTGACGGGCTTCCCGGTCACCGACGACGTCCAGGACGGGACCGGCTGCGGGTCGCCGTAGCCTCCGGCATCGGCCGGGCCCTTGCGTTCAGGGTCGGCGCAGTAGGTCTCGGTGTCGCCGTGGACGGCCGGTCCGGGCGGGCCGTAGGCACCGATGTGGCTGGAGGCGGCGTGTCCCTCGGAGTCGGGGATGGTGTAGCCGGGGCCCAGCACCACGGAGGCATCCGGGGCGGCCATGGCCGTCGCGGGCAGCAGGGTGCCTGCCGCGAGGGCGGCGACGGCGACGGCCAGGTGGGCGGGGTGGGCGGGGCGAAGGCGCATAAGGAGGAGAGGGTCCTGTCGGTGGAGAGGGGAAGTCGGGTGCGGGCGGCGGTGAGTCAGTAGGCGCGATGGGCCAATGACGGCCGAGGGGCGGGGCTTTACGGCAGGAGGGTGGTCACCGCGCCCGGGCGGCAGAGGTCCGAACTTGCCGGGCCGCGGCGGCGGGGGGCTGGCTGGTCCGTACCGGTGGAGCGCCGGGGATCCACAGGCGTACGTACTGGTCGATCGCGGCCCGCAGCCGGGTAACGCCGATGCCGACCCACGGGGGGTGCTCGCTGTGGTTCCAGTCGTTGAAGGTGCCGTACTCGCCCTGGCCGGGCTTGTGTCCGAGGCGCCGGTCTCGGGTGTCGAAGGCGCCGTGGTCGGCGAAGCGCAGCACGGCGGTGTCGATCGGTCCTTTGTCGAGGTGCACGATCTGCAGTCGCAGCCCGTTGTAGCGGTCGGCGTAGATCGTGGGGGCGAAGTCGACGCGGAGCCGCAGCGGGAGGTCTGGGGCGGGGGCGGCGTAGTAGGCATGGCCGACGACGGCGGTCTCGGGGTAGGGCAGCGTGAGGTGGTCGGCGAAGAACTGTTCGGTGAACAGGGCCAAAGGGGTTCCTCGTTGTCGGTCAGCGGCGTACAGCGCCGCGGGCGGGAAGGGCAGCGGAGGGGGTGGTGGCGGTGCTCCAGCGCGGCACGCTGCCGACCGCGACGGGCGGGCGGACCCCGATGCGGGGGCGGAGATCGCGGGGAGTCGGCACCGGAGGGCGGGGCGGTACGACGGGCATGAGCTGCGCGAGGGCGGCGAGCTGACGGTCGAGGCCCTGCTGCCAGCGGGCCACGGGAGTTGTGTCGGTGAACGCCTCCGCGGTGGCCACGATGAGGTGGGAGGGCGTACGGGGGCTGAACGTGATCTCCGCGCGGGTGCCCCAGCCGGGAGGGCCGGCCCACAGTTCCGTCCCGTCCGGCAGGTCGCGGCGGGAGCAGTTGATGTAGACACCCGCGTTGCTGTCGGGGGCGGTCAGCTCCACGGTGCCGACCTCGGCGCCCGTGCGCTGCCAGCCGGCGGCGACCAGCGGTGCCAGGCTGTCGGCCCAGTACGCCGACGGGGCCGCGAGGAAGCGGTCCTGGCCGTCGGCCCAGTCCCGGGCGAGGGCGGTGGTGAGGGCAGCGACGAGCTCGGGCGGGGTGTTCTGGTTGACGATCGCGGTCCACTGCGGTCCGGAGACCGCGTCGGGCGCGGCGCTGATCGTCCACAGGTCGTAGTCGTCTCCGGCCCAGCCAATCCGGATGCGGTGGTCCGGGCTGGTTACGACGAGCTGGTGCGGGCCCTCGTCGAGGTGATGGTGGGGCCAATGCTTGACGGGGGCGAAGCCGGCATCGCCGTAGCCGGGCGATCCGGCGAGGTAGCGGGGGGTGACGTAGACGTCGCCGTCCACGGTGGCGGCGGCCTGGGGGGCGGATGAAGGCAAGGGCGTCTCCACGAACGAAGGGGGTGCGGTCAGAGCGTGGCGGTCAGGGCAGCCGGGGCGGCGAGGGCCGGCCGGGGAGGGAGCGCGGAGGGCAACACGGTGTCCAGCCTCCGGATGGCGGCGAGGTCGGCGAGGACCTCGCGCTTGGCACGGGCGCGCAAGGCCGGGGTGAAGGTGTCCGGCTCGAGCCTTCCGTCCGCGGTGGCGTACGGGCGAAGGCGGGCCAGGATGCGGGCGGCGGCGGCAGGCTGCGCGGCGACGAGGCGGTCGAGGGCCGCGTCGATGGCCTGGCGCCGTAGATCGTGGTCGGGGGCGGCGCGGCGCCGGTCGGTTACCGTGATCGCGTACTGGTGGATCAGGCGGTTGTGTTCGGCTCGGCGCTGCCAGGCCGCGACCAGGAACCGGCGCGCGTTGAGGACCTTGAAGGCGTCGGGTTCGGGGATGTCGGCGAACCCGTTGGGCAGGGAGCCCAGGGCCGAGGAGCTGGAGGCGCGGGCCACCGGCACGGTCAGGCTGGTCAGTTCCTCCAGTGCCGTGTTCCAGCGCCGCTGCAGCAGCGGGTGGCGCAGCGCCGGGTCGCGGTCGTTCTGATTGCGGGCGTCATCGGCGACAGCGCTGCGGAAGGCCACGGCTCCCATGGACAGCAGCCGGTCGACCTCCGCTGTGCGGGGCGCGGGGAGGTAGCCATCGGCCCAGCCTTCCTCGACGGTGTCGAAGATGTCCTTGGCCAGCGGGCGCGCGGGCAGCCCTGCGGCGGCGTGCGCCTGGGCGAGGAGCTGGGCGAAGAGGACGGGATACGCCTGCGAGAGCCAGCCCCGGGTCGTGGTGACCGTGTCCGTCGGAGGAGTCTCCTCGGATTCGCGCGTGCGGTCTTCGGACCGGCGCAGCGCGGCGGTTTCCCGGTGGACTTGGTGGCGGGCGGTACGGACCTGCCGCAGCTGGCGGGCGGTGCGGCTGGTGCGCGGGTCCTGGCGGTAGGTCATCCGCTCGACGGCGACCTGGAGGTCGCCCTCGGCGAAGGTGAGGGCGTCACGCAGTTCCTGCAGGCGGGCGGGAGCGTGGAGCAGGTCGTGCTGGGCGGGGCGGAGGTGGCCGCCGGCATCGGCTATCGCGGCCGTCACCAGGTGCTCGAAGCGCTCCTGCAGGTAGTGGGCGAACGCCTCGTCGTCGAGGGCAGCCACTTCGCGCAGGCGGAGGCGAAGGTGCTGCGGCTGGGGAGAGTCGGTGGGCTCGGGCATGGTGATCCTGTTCGGAATGGCGGGGCAGGGGAGGTCAGGCGGAGGCCGGGAGGCGGGTGGCCGGATGGGTGCGGAGTTTCGCGAAGGCCACGGCCAGGCCGACGGCCTGCAGGACGGCGCAGGCGGTGATGGCGTGGCCGAGCAGGTCCGGTGGTGTGAGCGCGACCAGGGCTCCGGCGAGGGGGAACGGCGCGAGGAGCAGCAGGATGATCAGAGAGAGGGTGCTGCCGAACACATCGGCCGGGACGAGGTGGGCGCGCAGGGTGCGCAGCACCACGGTCATGCCCGCTTCGCCGGCCATCAGCAGCGCCACCAGGACCAGGAAGACGGTGTAGGTGTCGGCGGCGGCCAGAGCCAGGCAGGCCAGGGAGGCGAGGGCGGCTGCGGCAGCCCCGACCGGCCACAGCCCGGCGCGGTCGATCGCGAAGCGGGCGAGGGTGACCATGGCCAGGGAGGCGATGGCGGCGGCCGACCAGACGAGGCCGACCTGGCTGCTCGTGCCACCGAGTTGCTTGATGACCAGGACGGGGCCGGCGGCCTGCACGAGGCCGATCGCGCAGTTGGACAGCACCAGCCCGACGCACAACCACCCCAGGGCGGGGAGCGACCGCAGGGTCCGCCATCCGATCTTGAGGCCCTGGGCGACGGGGACCGGGGCCTCTTGGGGCCAGACGGGACGCTGACGGGGGGCCAGGGCCGCGCCGAGCAGGGAGCAGGCGGCGATGATCAGTAGCATGCCAGTGGCGCCGCTGAACTGGAGCAGCACACCGGCCAGGGCCGGGCCAGCCAGGGTGGCGCCCTGGTCGATGCCCAGCAGGACGGCCTGGACGCGGTGGGCATGGCCTCCGGCGTCCCGGCTCGCGGCGCCGCCCGCGGTCTCGGCCGCGATGTAGGAGAACTCCGTGAGGACGCCTGTCGTGGCGGCCAGCGTCATGACGGTGATCACGGCGCTCGTTCCCTCGCCCACGGAAGGCAGAACGGCGGCTGCGGCAAGGACGACCACCGCACGCAGGACCGAGGCGATGCGCAGGACCCGGGTGCTGCCGAACCGGTCAACGGCGGCGCCCGCGAGGGCGAACGCCCCGAGGCGGGGAACCCATTCGAGCATGAAGGCCAAGCCGGTCAGGGTGGCCGAGTCGGTGACGCCCAGGACGAGCAGCGGGATGCCGTACGTGCTCATCGCGAAGGCGCCGGCATCGGCGGTGCGCGGGACGTAGACGCCGCGCACGGGTCCGAAGTCGGGGGTGCGGACATGTCGGCCGGTGGGTGGCCGCAGGACGGCAGCGTGCTTGGGGGACATCGTCTTTCCGGGGTGGGGCGGATACGTTCGGGGAGCAGGCCGGCTGGACGGTGACGACAGTCCGAGCGGGCGGCAACAGCGGCTAGCGGGGCGTCGAGACCGAGTGACGCGGGTGGCTGTTGCGCGGGCGGCGGTGGCGGCCCAGGCGTCGGCCGGGGCCGAGCTTGGGCCGGGCGGCGGTCAGGACGGTCAGCGCACTTGCGGCGCCGGCCGCGGGCAGGGCAGCGAGGATCTGCGGGCTGGTGGAGAGGGCTCCAGCGAGCGCGGTACCGGCGGCCTGCCCAGTGCCGACCGCGAGGATCAGCCAGGCGTACGCCTCGGTCGTGCGGGAGGCCGGGGCGAGGGCATCCACCGTGTGGAACCCATTGGTGATGATCAAGGTGAGGAAGAGGCCCGGTATCCCCACAAGACCGACGGCCGCTCGGGGTCCTGGGTCAGCCAGCAGGGGAAGCCAGCCGAGGAGGAACAGGACGCTGGTGCAGAGAAGTTGCGTGGTCGTGGTGCCGGGCCAGGTCCTGCGGGCGTAGACCAGGCCGCCCAGGAAACTGCCGGTGGAGAACACGGCGGGAAGGAGCCCGGACAGCATCGGCTGCTCCTGTACGGCGGCCATGTCCGCAGCCCAGACGTTCATCGCGCCGAGCGTGAACCCGGTCCCCGCCAGGCCGGCGAACAGCATGACCAGCCCGCTGCTCATCAGCCGTCCGGTACCCGCGCCGCCCTCTGAGGTCGGCCGCCATGTCCTCGACGGACCGGCGGTCAGGACGATCGCCGAGCCCGTCAGGCCGAGCGCCGCGGTCGCCAGCAGAGCGGTATCGGAGCCATGAGTGGTCGCCAGCCACGAGGCGAGCAGTGGGCCCACCACGTAGAGCAGTCCCTGCGAGCCGGTATCGAGGGCCTGCACGACGCGCCGCCGCCCCGCATCCGGCAGGACCGTCGGCCACAAAGCCCGCAGTCCGGCCTCCAGGGGCGGGGTGATCAGCCCGGCGAACCCCACGACTGCGGTCACCACCACCTGCTGTCCGTTGGCACCGACCCACGGGAGCGCCAGCAAGCAGGAGGAGTTGAGCACGGCGGCCGGGATGGAGACCCGGGTCTGCCCGTACCTGTCCATCAGCCGGCCCTTGACCGGCTGGGAGAGGCCCGAGGCCAGGCCGTAGAGCGCGGCAAGGAGTCCGCCGAACGCCAGCGTCCCGCCGCCCGCAGTGACCCACAAGACCAGGGAGACGGGGACCATGCCGTTGGGCAGGCGCCCGATCAGGGTGCCACCGAGCAGGCGGGCAACGTAGCGGCTGCCGAGGACGGATCCGTACGTGGCCGACGGGGCGGTGGCGGTCGAACGAGCGGTCAACGGGGGGGCTTTCCGTCAGGGCTCAGCGCCAGGGCGCCGGGAGCGAGGGGATACCGGCGGCGGGCGGCCGGAACATGGCAGTGGTCGGTTGGGGTTCACCGGCTCGGTCCGCTGGTCGGTGCGGAGAACAGGTCCATGGGCCGCCACCCGGTGGCCGGGGCGGGGGCCGGCGGCTGGGCTACGGCCACGGCCGGGCTGGTCTTGCGGGCCTGGTGGGCGGCCCACTGCCCGGAGCGGTTGGCGGCCGGGATGCGGGGTGCGCCCCAGACGGGGTGTGCCTGGGCCTCGGGAAGCGGGCGGGCGGTGGCCCAGGTCGAAAGAGCCAGGTAGATCGGGGCGAGGGCCTGGCCCGGGGCGGTCAGCTGCAGCGAGGCGGCGTCATCGCGGGTGACGGCCACCAGGCCGTCGTCGATGAGCCGGCGGATCGGCGGGTAGATCGCGCTGGGGCTGTGGTCTGGCATCGCCTCGGCCGAGAGTGCGGCCATGGTCGAGGTCCCGCGGGCTTTGAGGGTCCACAGCAGCACGGTGGCGTGGCGGTGACCGATCACGGCGAGGGTGTCCTCGGCGTTCTGCGCAGCCGGTATCCGCTCCGGCTCCGTCTTCCCGGTGACGGGGTTGAGGACGAGGTTCTTCTCCAGGTGTCCGTCGCCCCAGCCCGCCAGGGCGGTCAGCGACGGCATCAGCTCCCGTCCGCGTGCGGTCAGGCCATAGGTGACGTGCAGTCGGGTCTGGGCAGTGCGCTCGACGAGCCCGGCATCCGAGAGCGCCCGCAGCCGCGGGTGGAGCTGGCCGTCGCCGAGCCACGGCAGGTGCTCCTTGAGCTTGGTGTAGCGCAGCGGGCCGGGCTGGGAGGCCAGCGTCATCAGCACCCACACGCTCCAGCGCGGCGTGATCATCTCCAGCGCTTCGGCAACGCGGGGCAGGTCGTTGGAAGGCAGGCGGGCAGCAGCCAAGGCGGTGACTCCAGACGGCGCGGGGTGGACGAGAAAAAGGAGAAAGGAGGGGGTCAGCGCGAGCGGGCGGGCCCGTCAGACGCGACCGGCGGCATGGCCGGTGTGACGGCCGCGGCCTGGGAGGCGGGCGCCGGGGACTCGGTGTCGGGGACACGAGCCAGGCTGTTCAGAACGTCGCCGAGAACCTGGGCGTGGGAGTCGCGGACGGTGACTGCGTGTGCCAGGCGGCGGGTGGCATCGGAGATGTGGCCGACATCCACGGATTCGATCGTGCGGTCGGGGTGAGTCAGCCGGTGGAGCTGCTCGGTGTGGAAGGCGACGGCGCGGTCGGCGTACTGCAGGGCGTCGAAGCTGTTGAGCAGGGCGTAGCGCATGCTGCCGGGCACGGCGTCCGTGGCGAGGCCGGTGACCGGGCGGCCGTAGAGCGCTTCGATCTGCGCGCCCGCCGCCCGGGAGGCGGCGTACGGATCGGGCACTCAGCGCCCCCGGGCCGCCGCCACGCCCTCGACGCCGGTGGGCGCGGGCCGTAGGCCGCTGCCCACGACGGCGGACCGGACCTGGAGGGGGGCGGCCGGCGGACGGGCGGCTGGCGGCGGCATCGCGGAGAGCAGCTTCTCCAGCGCGATGCGGTAGCCGGTGCGGCCGGCCAGTGCGGCCTCCAGCCACTCGGCGTCGAACCGGAGAGTGTCCGAGGACAGCGAGTCCAGCTCGGCGTCGGGGGCCATGGCTGCGTGGACACGGTCGCGGACACGTACGACCTGGGCCTCGGCCAAGGCGAGGAAGGCGCGCAGTTCCAGGGCCCGGACCAGGGCGGGCGAGCTGCCGGGGCGGACCGCGCGCTGGTGCAGCTGGTCCAAGGGTCCGCCGAACACCTGCTCCAGGCGGGCGTCTTGGGTACTGGGCTTGCGAGCGTCGCTCATCGGGCTCCGCCCCTGATCCGCGCGGGCTGTGCCGGGACGGCAGTGGGCAGGGTCGTTGTCACCTGGGGTCCGAAGCGCCGCTGGATGCGGGCCTGCTCGACGGGGGACTCCAAGAGGAACCGGAGGACCTGCGCCCGACCGTCACGGGCGGCAACCGCGTAGTTCACACGGTGGGCCAACTCCATCACCGGGTCGTCCAGCACGTCCCCCGGCGCCGTCTCCAGCGCGGAGACCAGAGCGTCCTCGGCCGTCTCCACTCCCTGCTGCGCCTCGGTGAGCAGCGCGTACCAGCGGACCACCTGGGTGGCACTGGGGTAGGCGTGCGGAGCGGCCTGGACGGCCTGGGCCAGTTCGGGCAGACCCAGGCTGAACTGGGCCTCGATCCGCTCGGCGAACAAGCCGAGCACGTCGCCGTCGAAGACGTCGGGGATGTCGGACACGAAAGGGGGCTCCTGGAAGAAAGGGAACGTACGGGTGGGTCAGTTGGGGCGAAGGCTGCCGTCGCGACGGAGGTCACCGTCGTCAACCCAGCCGGTGATGCCCGAGGCGGTGGTGATGTGCAGCCAGGCGCCGTCGGTGACCGAAGCCGTGAACGGCTCTCCGCGCCGCAGCACACCGACAGCCGTGGAGTCACCGTCGGCACGGGCATGGACGGCGACGGCGAGCACCGGCTCGGCCCGCCGAGCCGTAGGGGGCGTGACGGGGCTGAGTACGGCGGTGGCGGCGGAACGGGATGGGGTGCCGCTCAGGACGGTGGCGGTGATGGACGCGGGTGTGTGGCACACAGCGGATGGCTCCAGACCAGGCAGAACAACAGGAAGTGACCGCCCTCAGTGGGGCGGTGGTGTTGCAAAGGGTCCGGAGATTCCCCGGTTTCCGAAACCGGGGATCGGCGGCTATATTGCGCGCCGCCGGTCCGCCGAAGCGGGCTCGGCGAAAGCCGTGTTCAGCGTCCTTGAGGCCGACGGGAGACCGGCGGCACGGGTGTCGCCGGGGCGGTCTGGGCCGGGCTGCGGCGTGCGGTCGGAGCCGGCGGCGGTAGCGCCGGGGCCTCCTCGTCCGACCATGCCTCCCACCAATCGACCGCTGCGGCGTAGGTCTCGAACCCGCCTTCCCGGAGGGTGTGGCTGTTGGAGTCCCAGTCGAACTGCTCCAGCAGGATCCGGAATTCCGGCGCCGCCTGCGGGTCAAGGGAGCGCAGCATCACGACCGTCTGTACGGGGTCGCGCATGTCGTCGGTGTAGCTGGCCAGCAGGGCGAAGTGGTCACCATCTCCGCGGACGCGCGCCTCCAGGGCCCTGGTGCGGTCGTCTGCGGGATCGTGCACACCCTCCGGTGCGTCGAGCGCGTCCGAGGGACAGCCTCGGGCTATCAGGTACGACTGTGCCATCGCGTACAGCGGGAGTCCCTTGGAGTCGACCTCGAAGGTGCGGGCGCGCAGGTCACGGGAAACGTGAACGGCTCGGAGCTGCGGGCTTCCCGGAATGCCGTACGTGGCTCCCTCGTCGAGGAGGACGAAGTAGGCGTCGGTGTACGTGCGGTACTCGCCGAGCACCTTGAAGGAAGAGATGTCGAGATCTTCGTAGTGCTGCTGATGGCCGTCATCGGCGGGCTCGAAGCCGTCCAGTTCGTAGTCGGGTTGGTGAAGAGGCACGTGTGGCGAGCTTCTTTCTTCAGGGGCGGAAGGGGACGAACCCCGGGGCACCTTGGGTCAGTGCTGTCGGGCTTGTGCCGGCCAGGCCCCTGCCGGGCGGGCAGGCACAGGCGTGGCCATGGCCGGTGGACGGCGGGTGCCGAGCAGCGCGGTCCGGCCGGTGTCGGTCAAGGCGACCGGCTGGCCGACGGTTAGCGTCCGGGTCGTGTCCCGGGTGACGAGTCCGTGGGATTCCAGGCGCTGGAATGCCGGAAGGTCGATGAGACGGCCCTGGACTGTTCGGACCGAGACCCGGTGGGTGAGGAGGTGCTCGCGCATCGTGCCGCCGCCGGCGAGCGAGAGGAGTGCCGCGAAGTCGTGCGCCGTCAGCTCGTCATCAGCGGGGACGAGGGCCGGGGCTGCGGCCTTGACCGCATCCAAGGCGGCAGCGACACCCTCCTGCAGCCGGTCGCGGGCGGCCGTGGCCTGGGCCAGGTCGTGCACAGTCCGGCGCAGGCGGTCCAGGAGCGGGGTATCCACGGGGTAGCTGCCGGAGGACAGGCGCTTCAGTACGTTGCGGTGGTAGGCGACCGCGCCCTCTGCATTCATCAGTTCCCGGTGTACGGCAGCGAGCGCGGCCCGCTCCGCCAGGAGCAGCCCGCGGAGGTGGTCGTGATGCAGGACGGTCAGGTCGCCGACGACTTGCTCAATGACGGTGTCCAGGGCGGTTGCCGGGAATTCGCGGGCGGTCACGACGGGCGGCAGTCGCAGTCGGCCGGGATGGCAGCCAGAAGTGCCGAGCGGCGGTAGGACTTGCGGCGCCGGCCGTCGCCGTGGGTGATGTCGCGGCTGGCCACCTCGTACGGGCGCAGCAGGGTGGCCAGGCGGGTCTGGGTGAGTTCCGCGTACGGCCAGCGCCCCTCGGCGATGCCGGGCAGGGTGCGCAGCTCCGCGACGAGGTCGGCCGAGGACAGCGCGTCCGAACTGCCGCGGAAGGCGAAGGCGTCCAGGCAGGCGGCCAGGATGCACGGGGCCACGAAGGCGGAGACCGCGTTCTCGGCGGGGCGGCTCAGGACGGTCGGCGGCTGCTCGGAGTCGGCCCACGGCGGGCAGCAGGTGTCGGCGCCCAGGAGGTGCGAGACCTGCCGGCCCGCCTTGGCGTGCTCAACCAGCAGATTGTTCAGGTCGTCGAGTTCCTTGTCCTGGGCGGCTTCGGTGGTGGGCTGCGGTCGGCTGGACCAGGCGCTCAGTTCCGCCTCCACCTCCAGCTGACGCTCGCGAGCATCCAGCAGGGCCTGGTGGCGCGGGTGCGGAGCCGGCCTGGGCTCGAGGAGGGCCGTTATCAGAGCCTGGAGCAGGGAGGAGGACTGGGCGGTGAGGTTGGTCATCGCGAAGGACCCTTCGGGGAATTCGTGGTGGCGATGCGGGCGGGTGCGGGGAGTCCGGGGACCGGGAACGCTGCGGCTGGAGGCGTCGGCGTGCAGGCAGGGCGCGGCCGGACTTGTGGCGAGAGGGAGCGAGCCGCGTACGCGCGGGGCCCGGCTGCGGGGCGGGGGCGGCCGACACGGGCCCGGACGGTGTCGTAGATGTCGTGCTTGGCGCGGGGGCGTACGGCGACGATGTGGACGTTGGTGCGGTGGCTGGAGCCGGGCGGGGCCGGGCGGTAGTCGTAGACGATGCGGTACTGCACCCGGGAGCCGAGGTAGAGCTTGCGGTAGCCGGTCAGCTCGGCGGTGAGTTCAGGCCCTCTCACCTGGGCGCGCACGACGTCCTGGATGAGGGCGAGCCCGAGGTCGCGCATGTCGCCCGGAGCGGCGAGCAGGTCGTTGAGGGCTTCGGGGTGAAAGGAGAGGCCGAACGCTGGCGGAGGCTGCGGTGGGTGCGTCACAACGCGGCCCCGTCCGGGGCCAGGGTGCCGCCGGTCCTCTGGGCCTCCAACTCGCGGGCGGCGGACCGCGTGGAGGGGCCCGGCCCGCGCAGCAGGCGATGCTCGGCACGGTCCGGGTCGGTCTGGCAGGCGCTCAGGGGGCCGTCGGGGGCACGGACGTAGGCCATGCAGTGGGTGAGGAAGTCCCGGTGCCACACGAACATGCCACTGGGGCCGGCCTCGGGGTCCTTGTGCTGCTGGTAGGCCATCCACAGCGCGTGCAGCCACGCGACGACGTCGAGGTGCTCCTGCCACTGCTCGCACCATGGCGCCGCGGTGGTGATCTCGGCGCCGTAGACGTCCATGAGGTGGTCGTCCACCCAGTCCGTCAGCGCAGCGACTTCGTCCTCGTACTCCTCGCCTTCCAGCTCCAAGATCGGCTTGGGGTCCGGCGGCGGGGCGGGGGCGGTGAACGACGGCATGCCGGGGAACCCGGCGAAGGGCATGCTCGCGGCCATCGGGTCCGCAGGCGGCACGGAGGCCAGCGTGTCGATCATGCGGGCCTGCTCGGCCGACTGGTCGAGCAGCTTGCGGACGGACGCCTCGATCGATTCGAGGTCAGCGTCCGGCAGACGGACCGGCTCTATTTCCCCGCCATGGCGAGGCTCAGCAGATTCGGACACGAAAAGGGTTCTCCTTGCAGCCAGGGCCGTGAAATCGATGGCCCTGATGGTCCGGAGAATCCCCGGTTTCGGAAACCGGGGATCTGCCGCTATATTCCGCCTGCCACGGGATCGGGCTGTGGCGCAGCTCGGTCAGGAGGTCAGGTCGAAATCGTCCTGGGAATGCACCTGACGGGCGGTCTCGGTGAGGCGCTCGGAGGCAACAGCCGCGTACTCCTTCGTCTTCTCGATGCCGATGAAGTCGCGTCCCTCCAGCAGCGCGGCGACGCCGGTGCTGCCCGATCCGGCGCAGAAGTCGAGCACGGTACCGCCGGGCGGGGCGATCTTCACCAGCTCCCGCATCACCTCGACCGGCTTCTGCGTGATGTGCCGGCGAGCCTTGCCTGAGGGCTGCGAGGCGCTGTACAGGCCCGGCAGGTAGACCGGGTTTGCGGCGGCGTCGATCTTGCCCTTCGCACCCCAGACGATGAACTCGCAGTCCTGCCGGAACTTGCCCTTCTGCGGCCTGGCCTGCGGCTTGTGCCAGGTCAGGACACCCAGCCACAGCCATCCGGCGGCCTGGAGCGCGTCCGTGGTCGCCGGCAGCTGCCGCCAGTCGGTGAACAGCAGCGCCGTGCCCCCGACCTTGGTGGCCCGGTGGGCCTCGGTCATGATCTGGGTCAGCCAGAGCGTGTACGAGCGCTGGTCCATGTTCTCGCCGACAAAGTCCGGCAGCGCGTGCTGGGCGTCCGCGGAGACGTACTTCTGGCGGGCAGAGCGGCTCGTGCGCTCCTTGGCGGTTCGGCCGCCGCTGTTGTACGGCGGGTCGGTGATGACGGAATCGGCGCAGCCGTCGGGCAGAGTCGCGAGCACGCTGAGCGCGTCGCCCTGGTGAAGGGAAAACGACAAAGGGGAACCCCAATTCGGTGAGGGATGCAGACGGGAAGGCTCCAGACCGTGCGGCGGCCATCGCAAGACATGCGGGCAGGCGGCGCGGGGAGGTCCCAAACTGTAGGTGACGATTCCCGGTTGAGACGCATCGCCGACCAAGAACCCCGGAAATCAAGCGGATTCCGCCCGTGATTTCGGTGACCGGGGATTCGGGCTTACTGTCTTGTCACTGCCCGGCGGACACCGCTGATGGCGACCCTTCCCCGTTTCCCCTCTCCCGCAGGAGGCCCCTGTGTTCCGTCCGTGACCCCGCACGCAGCCATCGCTGCCACCTCGCCATTCCCTGCCCGCCCGCCCGCCGCAGACCCTGACAGGGAGGCCGCCCATGTACCGCCCCTGCTGACCTCGCCCATGTTCCCCGCAACTGCGCCTGCCGAGGAGGTGCCGCTCATGTTCCGCCCGTAATCCCCTTCTGCCCTGGTGGGCGAGGCAACGCTCACCAGGCACCCCAGTTCGATCCCGGGTTACCCGCCCCGGCACCCCTCCAGGAGTTCGCTGATGTTCCGCCCGTAAGACGCCCCGCCGTCCCGCTCTTCACCAGCCCGCCGCTGCGGGCCACTCCTTGAACGTCCCAGGAGGTACACCCATGTTCCGCCCGTAACCTCCCCCGTCCCACCGGGTGTGTGAGGCAACACGCACCCGAGCCGGGGCTCTTCGCCCACCTCCACCGCTCCGGCCGCACGGCCCTTCCTCTTTCACACCGTGCGGCCGGGGCCCACCCCGAGGACCTCCCCGTGACCCCTTCCTCTCCATCGCCACGTGACATCCCCGCAGCCCGCCGGCCGGAGGCCGCCCGGGAGTGAAAGGCATCGCCGCCGCGATCGGCGTGCTCTGCCTCTCCCCCGCGCTGCTGGCTGGCACAGCCGTCCTCGCCGCAGCCGCGAGCCACTCCTCGAGCCCGGGCACCTCCTGCGTCACCGACTCGGTCGACACCGACGCCGTACGGCGCCAGGTCGCCGCCGTCCTCGGCGGGTCAGGTGCTCAGAACGTCCACGTCGAGGGCCTGGACCTCCCCGCCGAGCAGATTCCCCACGCCCGGACCATCGTCGCCACCGGCATCACGCTCGAAGTGCCCGAGCGCGGCCAGATCGTGGCCCTGGCCACCGCCATCCAGGAATCCCGGCTGCGCAACCTCAGCTACGGCGACCGCGACTCGCTGGGCCTCTTCCAGCAGCGACCCAGCCAGGGATGGGGTACCCCCGCCCAGGTCCGCGACCCCGTCTACGCCAGCGCGAAGTTCTACCAGGGCCTGCTGAAGGTCCCCGGCTGGCAGCAGATGACGATCACCCAAGCCGCGCAGGCCGTCCAACTGAGCGGATTCCCCGGCGCCTACGCCCAGTGGGAACCTCTCGCCCGCGCTCTGCAGCAGGCCATCGCCCCGACGCTGAAGGGCTCAGCGCCGCCCGCCGACGGCCAGACCCCGCGCCTCCCTGCGACAGACCCGTGTACCCCGGGCGAAGACGGCAGCGGCTCCGGACCGATCCCCGAAGGGGCGGTCCCCAAGGGGTACTCGATCCCCGCCGACGCCGACCCCCGCGCCAAGACGGCCATCACCTGGGCCATGAACCAGCTCGGCACCCTCTACCAGTGGGGCGGCTCGTGCCTGGATCCGCACGGTCCGGACCCCATGGGCCGGTGCGACTGCAGCTCGCTGACCCAGCAGGCGTACAAGAAGGCCGGGATCACCCTGACCCGGACAACGTACACCCAGGTCAAGGAAGGCAACGCCGTCCCGCTGAACCAACTTCGCCCCGGCGACCTGGTGTTCAGCCGCGGCACCCCGGCGGTCCCCGAGCACGTCGGCATCTACGCCGGCCACGGCTACGTCATCGAGGCCCCGCGCACCACAAAGCCGGTCCGCTTCAGCACCCTCGCCGACTACGCCGCCCACAGCGCACGCCGTCTCCCGTGACACCGGTCCGCCCGGCCAGCCCTTGAGGCACCGGGCGGACCGGACCACCTTCGCGCCGCAGAGCGCCCCTTCCCCCTCCCCTCTCCCCCCTTTCCTTCCTGTTCCCCGGCAGGGCCCGTCGGGTCCTGCGCATGCAAGGAGCGCACCACCATCTCCCCCGCCAATCTCACTCCACCCCTGTCCGAACGCCTCACCCTGCTTGCCTACGATCCGGGCGTCTCGCCCAAGGGCGGCGGCCTGCCCGGCCTCGACGTCCTGCGCACCGTCGTGAACTCGATCAACCTGTTCGGGATCGTGGCCGTGGTCGGCGCCCTGGCCGTCAGCCTCGGCGTCTGGGCCTGGGGCCACCACTCCGGCGGCCACCAGGCCGAAGCCAACGGCAAGAAGGGCGCGGTCGTAGCCGCGGCCTCGGCTCTCGGCCTGGGCGCGGCCAACGGCATCGTGGCGTTCTTCAGCGCGCTCGGCCAGCAGGTCCGATGAGGAAACGTTCCCTCGACGTGCTCGGCCTGGGCTGGCAGCCACCCCGGCGCGTCCTGCTTTTCGCCGGTGTACTGGCCGCGCTGCTGGTCCTCGCCGGCGCCGTCGCCTGGTGGACCGGGAGCCACCAGAGCCCCGAGGCATCCGGCAAGCAGACCAGCCCGACCGGTGCACCGAAGGCCTCCTCCGCTCCCGTGCCGACAGCGCCCGCAGGAGGGTCCACGGTCGCCGGGCCGCCGCCGATCTCTGATCCGCTCGCGTTCGCCCGGGCGAGCGCGGTGATGCTGTGGACCTTCGACGCCCGCACTACCAGCCGCGACGCCCAGCTCGCCGGCATGCACAGCTGGCTGACCGGCGAGTCCGCATACGCGGACTGGGACTCCGTCCAGGCCCAGATCCCCGACCCGGTGCTGTGGTCACGGCTGAAGGACAACGGCCAGCACGCCAGCGCCACCACGTCGGAGGCGCACTTTCCGTCCGCGTTCAAGCAGGCCCTGGCCGACAACCCGCAAGCCATCACCGAGGCGTACATCTACGCCGTCACGGTGCGCGGCAAAACCCAGCTCGCCTGGAACGGAGGCGGAGGCGGTGCCGAAGACCGGCAGATCACCCTCGCCGTCCAGTGCCGACCCGGCAAGGACTGCCGCCTGGTCGCTATAGCCCCGCGCGTCGCCCCGTAGCCACCGCCTGTACCTCCCGAAAGGACGCCCGACGTGGGCTTTTGTGACCTGCCTGTCGCCGGCTACCTCTGCAAGGCCGGCGATGTGATCGACTTCGCCTCCGATCCCGTCGGCGCGATCGGGAAGTGGATGGCGGAAAGCGCCGGTGACGTCGCCGCCGCCGCGGCGGACCTCGCGTCCAAGGCCATCGACCGCACCACCAACATCGACCTCGGCGCGGGATGGTTCCGCGACAACTACGAGACGATTCTGCCGATTGGCCTGCTGATGCTCGTCGCGACGTTCTGTGCGCAGCTGGTGAGAGCCGCGATCAAACGCGACGGCCAAGCCCTCGCCCAAGCGGTGACCGGAACGGCCTCCGGCGTCTTGTTCGCCTTCTGCGCCATCGCCTTCACCACCGTCGCCATCGAAGTCGTCGACGCCCTGTCCAACGGGCTGTTCGCGGCTTCCGGGACGGACATCTCCTCCGCCGTGCGCAGGATCGTCAAGGTCCAGCAGATCAGCTCCATCGCCGGAATGGGCTGGCTCGTCGCAGTCGTCGCGGCCCTCGGCAGCGCGATCGGAGCGTTCTTGTTCTGGGGCGTGATGATGGTCCGCAAGGTCGGCATCCTGATCCTCGTCACCTTGGCCATTTTCGCCGGAGCCGGCGGCGGCTGGGAGGTCGCCCGTCGGTGGCGCCGCGGCTGGATCGAGGCCACCGCCACCCTCGTCGTCTCCAAGCTGCTGATGACGATCATCTTCGTGCTCGGCATCGCAGCCATGGGCAAGACCGAAGCCAAGGACGGCGTTGCCGCCCTCGCGGACGTCGCCGCAGGCATGGTGATCATGCTCATGATCCTTTTGTGCCCGTACATGACGTTCAAGTTCGTGCACTGGGCCGCTGAGGGAACTGACGGCGAGTCCCTCCACCGCGCTGGCGGCGCCGGCGCGACGGTTGCCCGTCAGCACGCCGAGAACGCGGCGCGCAAGGCTGCTGCGGCGGCCACCGGCGGTGCGGCGGCCGGAGCCGGTGCTGCCGGTGGTGGTGCCGAGGCTGCGGGCAGCGGCGGGGGGTTCCCCGGCGATATCGCGTCCAACCCGACCGGCGGCATGGACATGGGCAAGGGCGACTCCGGCGGCAGCTCCGGCGGGGGCTTCCACGACCTGATGGAGCAGGCCGCGCCCCCGCAGGCCCGGACCGGAGGCGGCCAGGACACCGGCCAGGCAGACGGTCCGCCGAGCTGGAGCGGCCCCGGGTCCCAGCAGAGCGGGTGGAGCACCAGTGCGCCCGCCGATCCGATGCCTTCGGCCCACGGCGCTCCGGCCAACGGTGACAGCGCCTCCCAGTCCGGCTCGCCGACCGGCCTGTAGTCCCTCCGCCAGCCCACCCCGGGGCAGGGCCACCACACTCCCTGCCCCGGGCCGACCCGCCCCGGGAACCGTCCTTGTCCGAAGTCCTCCCCCTCACCGTCAAATTCCCCACCCGGTCACGGCGCGGGATCCTGCTGGGCCTCTCCCTCCCGCAGCTCGTCCTCGTCTCCTCGACCCTGGCATTGCTGCTGGTGGCCGTGCTGACCGTCGGCCTGATGGGCGCCGTCGCACTGGCCCCCGTCTGGATCACCACCGCCGTCCTGGTCGGGGTGCGCCGGGAAGGCCGGTCCCTGATCGACTGGGCGCCGCTGGTGGCCCGCTACGCCCACCGCCGCCGTACCGGCCAGACCATGTGGCGGGCCCGGCCCGTCTCCCGCCCCCAGGTCGAGGGACTGCTGCACCTGCCCGGCACCACCGCCTCCCTGCGCGTGGCCACCGCCGGCTCCGGCGCCTCCGCGATCCACGACCCCCACCGCCAGACCCTGACGGCCGTCGCCCGGGTCAGCTCCCGCGCCTTCGCACTTCTCGATCCGGCCACCCAGAACGCCAACGTGAGCGCCTGGGGCAGGGCGCTCGCCGGCATCGCCCGCACCGGGCACGTCGCCACCGTCCAAGTCCTGGAACGCACCGTGCCCGACTCTGGCGACAGTCTTGCCCGGCACTGGACCGAGCACGGCAATCCTCAGGCCCCCGTGGCCGGACACATCTACTCCGCGCTCGTCGACTCCGCCGGCCCCGCCGCCGCGCCCCACGAGGCGTACCTGGCCATCGCCTTGGACCTCAAGGCCGCCAAGCGCCTGATCGGCCAGGCAGGCGGAGGGCTCCACGGCGCGTTCACCGTCATGGGGCAGACCACCGCGTCCGTCGCCCAGGCCGCCCGCGGCGCCGGGCTCACCGTCACCGGCTGGCTCGGCTCCCGCGAGATCGCCGCCGTGCTGCGCACCGCGTACGACCCCGCCGCCACAGCCCGGCTGCAGCAGTGGTCCTCCACCGGCCGCGCCGAAGCCGACCCGGCCGCCGCCGGCCCTGTCGCCCAGGTCGAGGAGAACGACCGGGTCATCACCGACAGCGCCCGGCACGCGACGTACTGGATCGAGAACTGGCCGAGGACCGAGACGAGTTCGGGCTTCCTGCACGGCATCATGTTCAGCACCGGCGTCCGCCGCAGCTTCTCCCTTATATACGCGCCGCAGGGCATCGAGTCCGCCCTGCGGGACGTCCAGCGGCGCAAGTCCGCGATCATCTCGGACGCCTCCGAGCGACGGCGCCGCGGCCAGGTCGAGTCCGAAGCCGACAACGTCGAGTACGCCGACGTCAAGACCCGCGAGAAGCAACTGATCTCCGGACACGCCGACGTCGCCCTGACCGGACTGCTCACCGTCTCCGCGGACACCGACCAGGCCCTGGACGCCGCCTGCGCCCAGCTGGAGACCGCCGCTGCCAGTGCTCAGGTCGACCTGCGGCGCCTGCTCTTCCAGCAGACCGACGCCTTCACCGCCTGCGCCCTCCCCCTCGCCCGCAACACCCTCTAGTCCCATCCACCCGCCGCCCCCGGCGTCCCCCTCCACGAGGAGCCCCTTGTCCCCTGACGAACACCCCGTCGGCGACGCCCACCCGTACCTCCGGGCGGCCACCGCCGGCCTTCGCCACCACACCCGCCTCCTCGCCACCCGTGCCAGTCAGCCAAGCGACCGACACCACCTCGACACCCTCCACGCCCACCTCACCGACCTGCACCGCCTCCTGGACCAGCTCGCCGAGCACACCCGGCCCGAACGACCCGCCTCTGGACGGCACCTGGCCACGGCCCACACCCGCCTGTGGCAGGCAGCCGACGCCGTCCACGCCGCCTTCCACCTGCTCCCCGCCGCGTCTGACGGCACCGGCTGCCACCCAGAGCGGCTCCCGGACGGCCCGCCTGTGCTGACCATCTGCCAGCGGCACCTCGCCGCCTCCCACGTAGTGCGGCGCAAGACCACCCCCGCCGACCTCGCGTCCTGACCGCCACCACCCCGGAAGCGTCCTCTTGTCCCACCGCCGCGAAGCCAGCGCGACCCCCCTGTTCACGCCACAAGGCATCGGCCGGGCCCAGCGCCGCGCCCTGCGCAAGCAGACCGCCCGAGCCGAGGCCCGCGCCCGTGCCGCCGCCGGCCCCAGCTCCGAGCAGCAGCCCGCCGAGGCCGTCTACCCCGAGGCCGTCTACCCTCCCGCCGGGCGGCCGGGCCCCTCCTCCGCCCGCGGCAGCCGCCTCAAGCTCTCCGCCCACCGCATGACTACCGCCGTCGCGAGCGCCGCCTACCCCTTCCTCGCCGAAGGCGGACTCGGCGCCGACGGCATCTACATCGGCAAAGACCTCCACGCGGAGGGCAGTTTCACGTTCGACCCCTTCGAGCTGTACGGAAAGGTCGAGGGCTTCACCAATCCCAACGTGCTGCTGGCCGGTGTGATCGGGCAGGGGAAGTCCGCGCTCGCCAAGAGCCTGGCGCTGCGCAGCGTCGCCTTCGGGTACCGGGTGTACGTGCCGTGCGACCCGAAGGGGGAATGGACGGCCGTCGCCCACGCGTTGGGCGGTGCGTCCATCGCCCTCGGACCCGGGCTCCCCGGCAGGCTGAACCCGCTGGACGCGCCTCCCCGGCCTCCCTCGGTACCGGAGGCGGAGTGGGAGGGGGAGGTGCGCAAGCGCCGCCTGCTGCTGCTCGGCTCCCTGGCGCGTACGGTCCTCGGCCGCGACCTGCTGCCGATGGAGCACACCGTCCTGGACGTCGCGCTCGGCACCGCCGTCGCCCGGGCTGCGGCGTCCGGCAGGCCCCCGCTACTCGGCGACGCCGCCCACGCCCTCGCCGACGGGCCGGGTCTCGACCTGGCCGGCGGCCTGCTCGCCGGGCGCCTCGGAGACGCAGCCCGCGACCTCGCCCACGCCATGCGCCGACTGGTCTTCGGTGACCTGGCCGGGATGTTCGACGCTCCCTCCACCACTGCCTTCGACCCGTACCGGCCCATGCTGTCCATCGACCTCTCACGCCTGGGCGGCACCGACGACGCCGCCCTCGTGCTCGCCATGACCTGCGCCTCCGCCTGGATGGAGGCGGCCCTCACCGACCCGTACGGCGGCCGGAGATGGGTGGTCTACGACGAGGCGTGGAGACTGATGAGGCACCCGGCACTCCTGATGCGCATGCAGGCCCAGTGGAAGCTGAGCCGCGGCCTGGGCATCGCGAACCTGATGGTGATCCACCGGCTGTCCGACCTGCTCACCGCAGGCGACGCCGGCAGCCAGAGCCGGGCCCTGGCCGAGGGCCTGCTGGCCGACTGCTCCACCCGCGTGATCTACCGCCAAGAGACCGACCAGCTCGCAGCCGCCGCCGGACTCCTCGGTCTGACCAACGTCGAATCCGGAGCGCTCTCCCACCTCACCAGGGGTCGCGGCCTGTGGAAGGTCGCAGGCCGCAGCTTCGTGGTCCAGCACCAGCTACACCCCGATGAACTGCAGCTTTTCGACACAGACGCACGCATGCATTGACCACAGAATCGTTCAAGCAACCCGGGAACCCATGCCCTCAGCACGCGCCGATCTGTCCCTGTTCGCCTCCGCGCTCGCCGCCCGTCTCCCCGGGCAGTGGACGAGCAACTACCGGCAGCACCTCACCTACGAAGACCAGTGCGCCACCATCGACCGTCTCTGGGACCGCGGCCACGTCGAGTACATCGTCAGCCAGTACGTCCTGGGCCACGAGGCCGTACTCCACGGCCCGGACAGCCAGCGCCTCTACGTCACCGACCGGCCTCTGCGGCCAGGCCAGTTCGTCGTTGCTCCGTTTGGCCCCGACGTCGAACCGCACCACTTCGTGGGCATCGAGGAACCCAACGGGATCGCGGTCCCCAACGATCCCGTCCGGGCCGCAGCCCGCATCACCCGGCGGCTGCTCCCCCGATATGAAGCCGCCCACGACGCGGTAGGCCGCAGCCTCGTCGACCGGCCCGAACCCCCGCGCCGCAAGGCCCCGCCGCAGGTCGACCGAACCCTCACCCTGACCTGGTACGAGGACGGGGTGGTGGGGGCGCCGTACGAGGACGTCCTGGAGGAAGCCAGGGAAGTGCTGTATGTCCACGGATTCCAGTACGTGCCCCACCAGGCCGCGTTCCTCCTCTCCACCTCCTACGGCGAGGCCGACCGCGCCGTACGCATCCAGGCCGTCGCACTGCGGCTCGCCGCAGCCGGGATCGGTGTGAACCTGCGTCACGCCACGCCCACCGCCACGCGACCCAGCCCACCGGCCGTGGCCCGGCCGGTACCCGCGCTGCCCGCAGCGCCTGCCGCCCGCGCCCGCTGACCACCTGCAAGAAGGAAACCGCTATCAGCACCCGCAGCTTCATCGCCCGCCCCACCGGTACCGGCTACGAGGGCATCTACTGCCATTACGACGGCTATCCCGACAACCAGCTTCCCCTCCTTCTCGGTGCCGCCCGCTACCGCTTCGGCGGTGACCTCGACGCCCTGCGTCGGCACCTCATCGATGGCCCCCACGACTGGAAGCAGCTCGGCATGGACCTCCTGGACAGGGCCCCCGACAACGTCCGGGAGCGGCTCGACCCTGACGGCGACCGCGGCCCGAGCGCACCCTTCGACAACGTGTTCAACGTTGACGGCACCCCCGCGAAGCCGATCCCGGTCACCAACGCCAACGCTGATGCCATGGGCCTGGAATGGGGCTACGTCCTGCACGACCACGGCATCGAGGTCATAGCCCTGACCTGGTACGACATCGGCCCCATCGTGCCCTGGGACACCGACCCCCTCTCCCGGATCTCCGGCACCCCCTCCCTGTGGGACTCGAACCGGCCCGCGCCCATCCAGGCCCCCGCCGCCCCACTGAAGATCACCAAGCCGGTCGCCCCTGCACCCGCACCCGCCCGACCGCGGATCACCCGCTGAACGCCCCACCCATGGACCCCACACCGGAGAACTCTCTGTCCGCCGCGCAGATCACCGTCGTCATCGCCACCCAGCTCCGCCCCGAACGCCTGCCCTACCTGCAGGAGATGCACGCCAGCCTCACCCGGCAGACAGTGCCCTGGGAGGCAGTCCTCGTCCTCGACGGCGCCGACCCCGCCCTCGTGCCTGCCCCGATCACCGCCGACCCGCGCATCCGTACCGTCGCCCTGCCCCGCCCGGTCGGCGCCGCCTGCGCCCGCAACCTCGGCCTGAACGAGGTGCGCACCGAGTTCGTGAACTGGGCCGACGACGACGATGTCTTCCCCGACTGGAGCCTGGGCATACGTCTGGAGGCCTTCACCGACGAGCTCGGGTGGGTCGCCGGATACAGCGAAGACTGGCTGCCGGACGGCTCCCGGCGCCTGTGGGAATGCCCGGCCCCGCCCGGCTATCACGCCGCCGGCGACGTGGTGACGTACTGGCCCCGGCCGCAAGACACCATCCCCGTCGGGCCGACGACCATCCTGGCCCGCACCCGCCTGGTCCGCGCGGCGGGCGGCATGGGCGGACTCGTCCAGGGCGAGGACTACATGGCGGCCGTCGGCGTCACCGCCCTGGCCCCCGGCGTGCTGCTCCCGCTGCCCGTCTACCGGTACCGCAAGCACGACGGTCAGATGACCCGCGGCGAGCAGTACGAGGAGCTGGAGCTGGCCGCCCGCCGCCATGCCCACGCGTTCGGGCACGGCCTGCGCAACGCCCTCGCCAGCCGGGCGTGAGCATGGACGACCGCACGACGCCCCGCCCCAGGGGCCTGGCACAGATCATCCTCGCCCTCAGCCCGGCCGACGGCCTGGTCGCCGTCCCCGTGGGCGAGCAGTACCGGTGGGCCGACACCGCCCTGCGGCTCACGCCCGGATTCGAGCGGCGCCCCGACGGCACGTACGCCCTGCACGAGGTAGACACCGCAAAGCCCAACCTGCTTGCTCTCGCAGAGAACGCGCGCCGACACCGCGTCCACCTCTTCGGCGGCGCCCGCCCGTACCTGGGCGACTACGCCACCGCGCTGGCCGACGGCCTGCCCGGCGCATGGACAGTGAAGGTCGAGGTCTACGCCCACCCGGTGTGGCAGGGAGACCTCGTCCCCCTCCTCTGGGACTCGGGCGAACTCATCGGCGCCGTGGAGCACAGCCGCATCCCGTACGCCGCCAACCTCACCAACGGCGCGGGCATCGAACTCCTCCTCGTCGAACGGCCCGGCAGCGCACACGAATACCTGCTCGGCTGCTTCGCGAGCACCCCCTTCGACGACAACTACGCCGACCCGCTCGCCCCCAGCTCGGTCGTGCTGCCGTCCGAAGCGGCCCACGCCGCCGGCCTAGTCACCGGCACGTTCCTGCCCTCGTACGAGCGGGCCGTCCACGAACGGCTGTTGGCCGCCATCGAAGCGGCGCACGGCAGGCTCGAGGAACTCCATGCAGAGTGGACGGCAATCCAGCAGTCCGGCCGCTACAGCGACGGCACGCTCCTGGACCCGGCCACGCTCGGACACACCGAGCAGCAGTACCTCGAAGAGAGCTCCGTGGAGTGGCGCCGCCTGCGACCCCACGCCGCTGAGCTCCTCTCCCATGTGCGCCCAGTGTCGGGCGCCGAGGACTCCGCCTCCCTGGACCGCCTGCACCAGCTCCTTCACCCGGACGCGGCGGAACCCTCGTGGCCGGCGGCACCGTCCTCGCCTGCCGCCCTGCCACCCGGCACGGCCGAGACCCTCCGCCGATGGCGCACCGACGCGCCGGCCCTGCTGCGGCAGGCCCGCGCCGCCCGACCCATCGGCCCTGCGTCCACGGTCTGGCCTGCGATTCCCGCCGTCGGCAAAGCCCCGCCATCCGCCCTCGGGCGGGCGCCGCGCAGCCGATGACCTCCCCCGACCACCAGGACACCCATGCAACCGCACTTCCACTTCGGGGTGCACCCCGAGCACGGGGTGGTCGCCCGCGCTACCGCGGCCATCACACCCCACCTCGCCGACTGGTACCTCCAGCACGAACAGTTCGAGCCCGTCCCCGGCCGACCGGACTTGTACCAGCTCACCCATCCTGACCAGAACCCGCGGCGCCGGGCCCGGCAGACCGTCCACGACCTCCGCCGTCACGGCTTCACAGTGCACGCGGACCACTCCATCGATCCGGAAGAACCCGCCACACCGGTTAGTCCAGCCCAGCACAACAGCCTGACAGACCGGCGGGCTCGGATTGCTCAGGCCGCCGCCTCCCGGCCTCCTCAGCACCGCACTGGCACCCCCCAAGTCACCACCCCGCCCGCGACCGCCGCCGTTATCCATTCCCCGGCCGCCGCACGAACACGGTAGCCATGCCTGACACCCGACCCAGTGGGCCACAGCCTCGGCAGCAAATAGAAGCACTGACCCAAGCCCTCGTGCAGCTGAGTAGCACCCTCTCAAACCCAGGCCAGAGTTGAGCGCGCCACGCGACACCCACCTGCCATCCGCCCTACCGCGTAGTCGAATTGACGTCCATCCCCCACCCCACAGCCCCCCTTGGCTACACTCTGCGCTCACGTGGACACGTTACGTCGGGGGCCTGGCAGTGCTGATGGAACTCTTGCTCGGGGCAGCGGTCGGCTTTCTAACGGGGCTGACGACAGCATGGCGAATCGTAGCCAAAGGGGCCGCCTATGCCTGGCTGGAGGATCTTCGCGATCGGGTCAAGGTACGCAAGGCCGACCGCCGCAAGAAGCAGGCGATCAATCACGCGAAGCTTGACCAGCAACTCGCCGCAGAAGCCGCAACCCTAGAGGCGGAGCGAAAGAGGGTTCGCCGCGCGCACTCGGAACTAACGAGGACACTCCCACTCGCGAACGAGGCAGTGCACACCCACACAACCAGCAACTTTGTCAGGTTTCTGGCAGGTGCGAGCCAGAGCTTCCCGAACCTGGCGTCCAGCTCCGAAGCCGACGCCGAGCGCGAGAAGTTCAACCATCACCGCGCGGTCATCGAACAGTTGCGGCGGCAGGTAGAAAAGCTCTCCAGCCTGGGAGTTGATCTCAAGTGCCCCATCAAGGACTGGAGCGAGGCGGGTTCGATCGACCTCCGCACTCTGGCTGATCAAGTCGACAAGGTCACCAAGGGCTACGCCCTGAAGATCTGACCATGCCGAGACCTCGGCCTGCACAGCCTTGATGGATGCATCGGTTATGGCCACCACGTTGAACGCGAGTACGGCAGTAGCAACCCCCGCCGCAGAGCCCGCGGCTCTGCTTGGCATCACAATACGGGCGAACGTGCCCTTCTTGACCGCCGCCTGCGTACCGCCGGACGCTTACCTTCACCCTCACCGCCGCGCACCGCTCTCGACCGCGCCAGAGCGTTCACGGCAGAACCGCCAGCCCGATACCAGTCCTCAGCCCTAGTGCCGAGCCGGTGGCGGATCACGCCGCAGCGGTGACGTCGCTCAACCCTCCATGCCCGGCGGCGGCCCGGTGATCACCGCCCGTGACAAACCCGCCGGGCTCCTGCTCCGTCCCGACTTGCACCGGGTCCCGGATCCACTCCCCGCCGCCACCGGCAGATGCTCACCTCCACCGCCGCACGGCCGCGTCACCCCACCCACCTCCATCCCTCTTGCTACGCAAGGAGTTCGCCATGCCCGTACCCATATCTTTCGAGATCGTCCACAGCTGTGGACATAGCAACACCGTTGATCTGTCGAGCCGTTCGGCGGACCAGCGCGCTGGATACGCCCGCTGGCTCGCCGCCCGGCAGTGCACCGACTGCTGGCGGGCCGATCACCAGGCGGATGCCGCCAGCACGGCCGAGTGGCTGGCCGCCAAGCGCGCCGAAGAACAGACCGCCGCTGCGGACTGGGCAACCCAGTTCGACATGCCGCCCCTTGAGGGACCCGAAAAGATCCTGGGCTGGGGCGAGCGCACCCGCCACCAGCTGGTGACCCGCGCGTACGCCGCGCTGGTCACCGAAGGCACCTGGGACGGAGCCGACTGGGCCCAGCTGGAGGAGCAGGTCCGGCTGCTGACGAGGGCGGGGTGGTGGGTCGACCAGCGCGAGGCCGAAGGGACCGATCTGCCCGAGCTGCTGGAGGCCGCCGATGACCGCGACCGGCCCACGGAGAATCCGTTCCGGTAGGCCGGGCGGCGCGCAATATAGCCGCCGACCCCCGGTTTCGGAAACCGGGGATTCTCCGGACCCTTTGTCTTCCACCGCCGCCCAGCGTCTTCGTGGAAGGACCTCCGTGCCCGAGACCCGCCCCGTTTACCTCCCGCCCGACCCGCTCACCCCCGACCGGGACATCACCCATCAGCACTTCCGCCCCGGCGAGCACGTCGTGGTCCTCAAGGGCGCCGCCGGCGGAGAGCTGTGGGGCGACGCGATGAAGATCGTGGTCCCCTCCTGGCACACCCCGACCGACGAGAACGGATGGAGGCTGCTCGACCCCAATGGCGGCGACCGGTCCTACGTCACCGCCCACCCCCGCTACCTGGTGCACCTGTCCAAGCGGTGCCCGGAGTGCCTGATGCACCAGAAGGCGTTGCGGGAATACCTGGTCAAGCGCCTCGGGGACGCCGAGGAGGCCGTGGACTGCAGCTGGTACTCCCTGACCGCCGCCAACCAGCTCCTCCACATCGCCGACGCCCGCACCGGCCGGTGATCACCGCCGTCTTGCCACTGCGCGAAGCCGCCGGCCCGCAGCCGCCCTTCGAAAAGCCCGACCCCGAGCGAGATCATGATCATTGAAGTCCACTCCCGTGACGTGACCGCCGACGAAGCCCTCGCCGAGGCGCTCGGCCGCGAGATCAGCATGGCCGAGGGCCTGACCACCGAGCCCGGCGGCACGGTGGTGGCCCACTGGAACCGGCTGGACCACTACACCGACGACGACCGGATATGGGGGTCTGCGACGTGGGCCGACCATCTCGCCGACCCGTCGCTGGAGCACCCACTCGCCTCCGGGCCCGACGGCGACCGGCGCGCGATCCTCCACATCACCGCACACCTGCATCCGCTGGACCGGGAGTTGAACCACGCCGAGTGGTCCGAGATCGGCTATCGGATCGCTCGTGTCGCCGGCATCGCGCCACCCGGCGACGACGCGGCAGGTCGGTGGATCGCCGTCCAGGGCCAGCCCGGCCGGCTGGACGTGATCGCCAACCTGGTCCGTGCCGACGGCACTTGGAGTGCCCCTCCCCACCGGCTCCTGCAGGCCCTGGTCGCCGAGGCGCGGAACATCGCGGCCGACCTCCTTCTGCACTCCAGCCCCCAGCAGCGCTCCGGCCCCCAGGACCCGTCGGCCGGTCCGGCGGTCACCGTCTCCCCGCGGGTGCCGACCGCGACCGGCCCGCTCGCGGGAATCCTGCGACAGCTCGCCGCCGAGCAGTCCGGCCCGATCGCCACCGTGCGCCAGCTCGTGGAGGAGGTCGGTCGGCAGGCCGCCGCGCTGCCCGACAACCAAACGGACGCCGCCGCACGGGACTTGTTCTGGGCAGCCCGCCGCCTGTACTGGCTGCAGGAGCAGCTGGGCGAGATCGCCTCGCGACTCCAGCCTCCCGCACCTCCGGCCCCCGTTGCGCCGACACTGCCCGTGCAGGCAGCCACCTCGGCTCGTGCGATGGCCCGGTGAACGAGCCTGCCAACCCGCGCAAGGCGCCGCCCATCACGGTCACCAGGGACGCGGACACCGGACGGATCACCGCCCGCGGCGGTGACGGGCTGGCCCAGGGCATCCTGGAACGCACGTTCTTCCTGCGTGAGGTTCGCGGGGGCACCTGGCACCGGATGTCGCCGACCGTCGAGTCGGCGGACCAGGCGGCTGTGGCCAAGCTCGCCGTCGCCCGGCTCCAGGCCGCCGGATACCGGGTACAGGCCGACCCGCAGTTCGCGACCTCGACGACCGATCCCCGCTACGTGACGACGGGCCGGTCGATCGCGAACCTCGCAGAGTCCATCCGCGAAGCGGGCAGCCCGGCCGAGGTGTCCGACCGGCTGGAGGAGGTGACCGCCGCGCACGACGGCATCCTCGCCTCTCTGGGTCAGCTTCTCCACTCCCTTGCCTCCGTCTACGACGGCCTCGGCGGACCTGCGGACCGGCACGTCGCGGCCCGGATGCGCTACCTGGCCGAGCACCGGCTCGGTCCCATCACCGCCGACCTGCTGCACACCCGCGCCGAACTCGCCGACCGCACCACGGCCCCGGCCCGGCCTGGCACAGCCCTCCCCGCTGCCGCCCTGCCAGCCTCACCCGCCTCTACCGCCTCCGGACGGACCCGATGACCCCCGCCCCAAGTTCGAGGAGCCCATGCCCGCCCCCCATACCCTGCCCGCCGACGACAGCCGCGACGTCGAATCGTTCGCCACCGTCCTCTCCGAGGAACTCCCCGGCCACTGGACCATCCAGTACCACCAGCACGCCCGGCACGAGGAGCAGTTCACTCACGCCGAGAACGTATGGGACCTCAACGAGGTAGCAGCCGCGCTCGCCGAGTACGCCCTGGGCGCCGACGCCCACCTCGTCCGCGACGACGGGATGCGCCTGTACGTCACCGTCCACCCCCGGCATGAGGAGGAGTTCCTCGTCGCCGCCATCGCTCCGGCCGGCGTCGCCCCCGAGGCGTACGCCGGGGTACGCGAGCCTGACGGGATCGCCGTGCCCGCCGACGCCGAGCGCGCCGCCCGCGCCGTCACGGCAGATCTGCTGCCGCGCTACGACATCGCTCAGGCCCAGGTCCGGCACAACGCGATGAACCCCCCGCAGCCCGGGCCCGGTGCGCAGCAGGAGCAGGTGGTGATGACTTGGCTCGAGGACGGTTCCCTCGCCGCGGTCACCACCACCCGTCCCTCAGCCGAGGTCCTTCTCGCTGAAGGGTTCGTCTGGGAGAGCGCAGCGAAGGCGTACGTGCTCGGCGGGGACGACACCCGGTCCCAGGCCCACGCCGTCCGGGCCGCCGGCGCCCGCCTCGCCCGCCTCGGTGTCGCCACCGTGCTGCGCGCCGCCGCCCGCCCGGCCGCGGAGGCCACGCTGCCCACGCCCCAGCCCGGTGCCCGGACCACCGCCCGAACCCGGTGACCGTGCCCGACCCTCGCCAGACCAACCGCCCCCAGCCATCGGCTGACACTCCTGACGGTCGGCCCCGTGTCCCGCTGCTCACAGCGGCCCGCCGACCGGTGCTCGCCCGCTTCCTGTTGCGCCGCTACCTGCGCGCCGTCGTCGTCAAAGCCGCAGGCACCGAGCGGCCCCGGCCAGCGATGTCACCGACGCGCCACGTTGGCGCACCGGCCGCCTCCATCCACCGCCACACCCGCTGACCGCCGTCGTGGGTAACGCACAGCCCCCTGGACCGCCCATGACCCCACCCGTCACCGCCGACGCCCTCACGGCGGGCATCACCCTGCAGCTCGACCAGCTCTCCGAGCGGCTGTCCCAGGCCGGGCCGCAGCAGGCCGCCCAGATCCTCCGGCAGGTCCTGGATGCCGACAGCGGCGTCCTCGGCAGGCTGTCAGCCCTGGTCGGCACCGGTACCTACGTGACCAAGCACCATGCCCAGAGCGGCGTCTTCCCGGCGGAGATGTGGCTGGCTCTCGGGCGCACCGCCAACACGTTGTACGACCTCGCCCTCGACCTGGACGAACACCAGGAAGTCTTCGAGGAGATCGCCACGCGCCGCCCCCTGACCACGTCGCCTCCGACCACTCAGGCCACCGCCCTGGTGGCGCGCGGGAGGCACCGGTGAGCCGAAAGCAGCAGTGGACCGGCTGGGGTCAGGCCCAGCAAGCTGAGCAGCACTACCTGATCGAACCGCGCTACCTGGCCGGCGGCGGAGACCTGCGGCATGTCAGCGAGTTCCTGCGCGCTTCGGGCTGGAAGGACATCACCCGCAAGTCCGGCACGACGCTCGCCTTCGACTCGCCCGACCAGATGGTGCGCGTCGCCTACCAGCCGCCGGGCGGCTGGCAGATCCACGGCGCCGCCCAGGGACATCAGCCGGCCTGGCAGGTCGCCCTCACCCCGCAGACCCCGGTGGAGATCGTCGCGGGCCTGACCGACGCACTCACCAAGCCGCGCTCGGCGCACGCCCCGAACGTGTGGGCGCCGCTCACCGAGAAGTCGTGGAGCATGCAGCAGGACGACTACTTCGTAGCCCAGAGCCCCGACCGGCACGCCGTCGTGCAGTACGTCAAAGCCGGCGGTGACGGCAGCCAGGACCACTGGTGGGTCGGCGCCCGTAACGAGCACGGGCCCGTGTGGAACGTGCAGGCCACCGCGAGCACCCCGCTGAACCTGATGCAGTCCCTGACCACGGCCCTGGCCGACCCGGAGCCGGTGATGCGCCCGCGCGGACACGTCCCGCTCAGCAACCGGATCCGCGTGACCTCCGTGTCCGTGCGCCCCGACCAGCTCGGCGCCTGGCACCAGGCCCGCCTCTCCGCCGCCCGCGCCGCCACCTGGGGCCGCAACTGGGTCTCATCCCGTGCCCGGACCAGCAAGGCACCCGGCTATGCAAGAACCCGATGACCGGCCCGGTCCATCGTCGCCCCTCCTCGGCCGCGCCCTTGGGCGACATCTCACCCCGACCACCAGGCCCGGCCCGCCACCCGGCGCCTCCACCGCCCGGTCACGGCCTGACACCCCCACGCTCCTGAACCGCCTTCCCCTCTCCCCGGAGCTTTCGATGACCGACGAACCCACCACCCAGCTGACCGCGGAAGAGGTCCGCGCGTCCGCCCAGACCCTGCACCGCCTCGCCGCCCACCTGCGGACCGGTCCCAGCCTGGCCGATGCCCTTCCCTTGATCGCCGCGCTCGTCAACGCCGATACAGGTACCGCAGCCCGCCTCGGCGAAGCCCTGCGCGGCATCGCCCGCTACCTCGCCCAGGAGACCACCGTTCCCCGCACCGACACCGTCGAGGCGACCCTAGGCGAGTACATCGAAGCCGCATCCCTCCTGCAGGACCTGCGGCTGCTCGACCTCACCCTGGAACCCCTGCGGACTGCCTCCGTCAGCAGGGCACCCGCCCAGGCGGTCCCGTGGCGGTAAGCCCCGCCCAGCGGGCCTCGTACGCCGAGGACCACGCCACGAAGATCCCCTTCGAGACCACGCCCCGCCCCCTCGCCGGGCCCGGCGACCCACGCCACGTCACCCACGCCCTGCTCGCCGCCGGCTGGACCCTCACCTCCGCCCCCGGCGACCTCCGGATCGCCCTGGCTGGCCCCGACGAGGCCCGGCACCAGATGGTGATCGATCCGTTCGCCTCCGGCTCGCCGTGGCGGATCCAGTCCGTCGACTGGACGTGGAACGCCTCCTTCGACCGGATGGTGCCGGCGGAGATCATCGCCGGATTCACCGACGGCCTTCTCCACGGACCGCGCCGGGGCGACAGCAGTCCGTGGGAGCACATGCAGAAGGCCGGCTGGGCCGTGGAGCGCCAGCCGGGCGGCACCGGCCAGGCCCGCTCGCCTGCACCGGAGCTGCCGATCCGCGCCGAACTGCGTCCGATCTTCAACGACTCCTCCGACCACCTGGCTTGGCGCATCGTCCAGCCCGACCACATCGGTGCGCCGATCTGGAAGATGTGGATCAGCGGCCCGGTCCCGGAGCACCTCATGGCCGGCCTGGCCGAACAGCTCGTCTCGGCCGCCCCCGTCCTGCGTGGCATGTACGACCTCGATCACTACAGCGCCCGGCAGAACCCCAGCCCGCTCACTCCCCAGCAGGCAGTCGAAGCCCACTTCACCCGCATCGACGCCGCCCGGGCACAGGCCCGCTCCCAGCGCCGCACCCACCTCACCACCCGCCTACCGGCCCCGGCCGCCGCCCCGGCAAGTCCGGCGCACTCCCGTACATCCCGCTCCTGAAACCCGAGAAGGCCCGCCCTTGCCCCAATCCGCCCCCTCCGGCAGCACTGGCGTCCCCGGCCTTCAGGCGATGGTCAGCCGTCTCGCGACCTTCCTGCGCGCGGCGGATGCGGCGGTCGACGCCTGGGACCTGTACTCCGACGAGCAGACCGATCTCGATGGCTGGCCGTACGACCCGGAGAGCTACGACGACCGCAAGGCCGTCCGGGACCACGTGGTGTGGAAGGCGTTCGAACCGGTCAGCGAGGAGGCCGGCGTCCTGCTCGACGCCGCCGAGGCCGACCTCGAACGGGTCCCCTCCTCTTCCGTCCAGAGCCGTTGGGCCTGGCAACTGACTCAACTGCGCGATGCGCTCGACCAGATAGCGGCCATCAGGACGGAGTGCCGAACCCTCCTCGCTGCCCATCCTCATGCGAGCGCGGAGGCCCGCCACGCTGCAGTTGACGCCCGTAACGCGGAGGCGTGGAACGCCCTGTACGGCTGGTTCGTCCACGGTCGTGCCGTCCTGGAGATCCGCACCTCCGCCGTAGGCAGCGCCGCGGGCCCTCGGATCGACGCCACCACCCCGCCGCCACCTGCTCCGCCGGCCACCGCCGGTCGCACGACCCGCCGCTGAACCAACCTCTCTTCCCTTCTGCCTTGGAGTCCGCTTGTCCCTGCGTCCGTTCGTCCTCGTCGTCGCCCCGGGTGACGACATCTATCGCGGTTACTGCCTGCGCCAGGTTGCCGATGCCTACGACGTCGCCGTCATCACGACCGGTCCGATCACCTGGGAAGGACCCCACGTGGTCGACCATGAGATCGTCAGCGACATCGAGGATGAGGCCGGCCTCTTCGCTGCTGGTGAGGCGCTTGCCGAGCGCCGACCGATCGCGGGCGTGGTGACCTGGGCCGAGGCCCACCTGACTGCGGTGGCCCGGCTGGCCGAGCACCTCGGTCTCGCCACTACCAGCGTGGAGTCGGTCCGCACCTGCCGGGACAAGGCCGCCAGCCGCGCCGCGTTCGCTGCCCACGGTGTTCCGTCGGCCCGGTCCACCGCGGCGAACTCCCTGGACGAGGCCCTCTCGGCAGCATCTGCCATCGGCTATCCGGTCGTCGTCAAGCCCGCCTCGGTCGGCGGCAGCATCGGCGTCATCAAGGCCGAGACGCAAGAGGACCTGGCCGACGCCTACGCCTTCGCCACCCGCGGGGTCCAGCTCCACGGCGGAGACAACACCGTCGTCCTGGTCGAGGAGTACCTGTCCGGCGAGGAAGTCAGCGTCGAGTGCGTGACGTACCAGGGCGTGACCACCGCGGTCGCGGTGACCCGCAAGGAACTCGGGGCCGAGCCGCTGTTCGAGGAAATCGGCCACACCCTCACCGCCAGCGACCCGCTGCTGGAGACCGTCGCGCCCATCGCCTCGGCGGCGGTCAAGGCCACCGGCACCATGAACGGCATCCAGCACGTGGAACTGCGGCTCACCCCCTCCGGACCGCGCGTAATCGAGGTCAACGCGAGGATCGGCGGGGACTGGATCGGCTGGGCGGTCTGGCGGGCAACGGGACTGTCCCTGCCGCGGATCGCCGCCGACCTGGCCGTCGGCTGGGCCCCCGACCTCACCCCCGCCCGGCACCAGGCCGTCGCCATCAAGGTCCTCTACGCCCCCGCCTCCGGCACCCTCGCCGAGCGGGCCATCGTCGGCGGGTTCACCGGGGCCGCCGGGTGGGTGCACGGCCCGGCCTGGCTGATGGAGGAAGGCGACGAGGTCCTGCTGCCGCCCGCAGGCGACCTCGACTCCGCCCGCATCGGCCTGTTCGCCACCCACGCCGACACCCTGGAACTCGCCGTCGCGCGCCGCACGGTCACCGCGAACCACATAGCCGTCACCGTCACGGACAGCGGGCGGGAGTGAACGAGCCCGAGAAGCCGCCGGTACTCGCCCAGGTCACCCCCCGGTATCTGGCCGGCGGCGGTGACCCGCGCTGGGTGACAGCCCCGCTGCAGAAGGCATTCCGCTGGCAGCCCGCGCACATCCCCCTCAGCCCGGTCGTACGGCTCACCCGCCGCGACCGGCAGGCCGAGCTGCTGCTGTCACCGGACCCGGACGAACACTGGTGGACCCTGCACCACACCGGGACCACCGCCGGCGAGAAGGCGTGGACCATGCGCTTCGGCGCCCGGACCCCGGCCGAGATCATCGCCGCCGCCACCGACGCCCTCACCACCGGCCCGGCCGACAGCGCGGCCGATCCGATGCAGGTCCTGGAGCAGGCCGGTTGGAAGCGCTCCGTCCTGGAGCACCAGATCTCCTCGCCCGACGGATTCGTCACCGTCTCCCGGCACCCTCTCGGCGCGCTGCACATCGAGGTCACCGCCCACGACGGCCCCTGGACCTCCGAGCCCACTGCCCGTACGGCCTGGCGGGCGTACTTCTCCGACCACACCCCGCCCCACCTGGCCGCCGCAGTCCTCGCCGGCATGGTCTCCACCGAGCCGCTGCTGCGTGACGAGAAAGAGATATCCCCCTTCCTGCGCTACAGCGTCCGCATCGACCGCGAACGCGTTCCCGCCCATCAGGCCGAGTACGCCCTGTGGGAACGGGTCGACCGCCTCGCCGCCCACCGCACCGGCACACCGCTGCCGCCGCAGCCACCCGGCGGATCGCTGCCGCGCCGCTCCCGCTGACCCCCTTCGTCCCCGACCCCTCCATGGAATCGCGCGCCCTTGTCTCAGCCCAGCTCCTCCTCCGACGGCTACGACATAGCCTTCAAGGCCCTCCTCGGGGCCTTCGCCGTCGCCATCCCCCTCGCCCACCTCGCCTGGCTCGGCGGGAACATCACCGCCCTGGCCACCGGCAACCCCTGGGCCGCCTACCGGCCCGCCGACGCCCTCATACGCCCCGACCAGCTCTGGCCCGGCCTGGGAGAAACGTCCCTGCTGATCGGTGCGCGGATCCTGCCCGTCCTGGCCATGCTCGCCCTTGCCGCCGCCAGCGGCCTGTGGTGGAGCCGCCACAAGGGCACGCTCGGCGGCAACGGGAAGCGCCGCATCGAGGGCACCGCGAAGGCCAAGGACATCGCACCTGTCCTGGCCGCCGCAATCACCGACAAAGCCCGCAGCCTGCGCCCGAGCTTGAAGGACGCCCAACGCATCGCCCCGTCCGACACCGGGATCCTCCTCGGCAATCTCCAGGGCAGCAAGACCGAAGTCCGGATGGGGTGGGAGGACGTAGCGGTCGCGATCATGGCCCCCCGCTCCGGCAAGACCACCTCGCTGGCGATTCCCTCCATCCTGGCCGCGCCCGGCGCCGTACTCCTCACCAGCAACAAAGCGGCCGGTGACGCCTATACGACCTGCTTCGACGCCCGCAGCAAGGTAGGGCGGGTGTGGTCGATGGACCCTCAGCAGATCGCCCACGCACCGCGCACCATGTGGTGGAACCCGTTGGCGGACGCGAAGTCTCTGGAGGGCGCGGGGCGGTTGGCGGGACACTTCCTCTCCGCGTCCGTGGACGCGAGCCAGCAGGGGGACTTCTGGTCGAAGGCCGGCAGCAACGTCCTGAGCCAGCTGTTCCTGGCCGCGGCCCTCGACAACCGTCCGATCACGGACGTGATGCAGTGGCTGGCCTTCCCCGCCGACCGGCGCCCCCTCGACATCCTGCGCGACCACGGATTCACCGCTGTCGCGGCCCAGTTGAAGGGAACGGTCGAGGGCCCGCCGGAAACCAGAGACGGTGTGTATGAGACCGCGAGACAGTACGCGTCCGCCCTGCTCAGCGCCGACATCGCCACCTGGGTGACCCCGCAGAAGGACGTCCCGGAGTTCCGCCCGGCCGATTTCGTGGCCTCCACCGACACGCTGTTCCTGCTCTCCAAGGACGGTGGCGGCGGAGCCTCCGCGCTGATCGCGGCGTGCGCGGACTCGGTGATGCGGGCGGCGACTTCCCGAGCCGAACGCAGCGGCGGACGTCTCGACCCGCCCATGCTCGCGATCCTCGACGAGGCGGCAAACGTGTGCAAGATCAGCGATTTGCCCGACCTGTATTCGCACCTGGGTTCCCGCGGGATCATCCCGATCACGATCCTGCAGAGCTACCGGCAGGGCCAGAAAGTGTGGTCGGACGCAGGCATGGACGCCATGTGGTCGGCGGCAACGATCAAGGTCATCGGTGCCGGTATCGATGATCCCGATTTCGCGGACAAGCTCAGCCGGCTGATCGGCGACCACGACGTCGAGACGAAGTCCACCTCCATCTCCGACTCGGGCAAGTCCACCTCGATCAGCATGCGGCAGGAGCGGATCCTGCCCGCGGACCGGATCCGCGCGCTGCCCAAGGGCACCGCCCTGCTCTTCGCCACCGGGCTCCGCCCGGCCGCGCTCGACCTGCGCCCCTGGTACCTCGAACCGGGCGCGGGCGACCTGGCCGCCGCGTCCAAGGCAGCCTCGGACGCGATCACCGCGCGGGCCGTCGCCAAAGCCGCCCCTACGCAGGCCGACTTCAAGAAGGCCGCGTGATACCGCACCTCACACCCGTGCGATTCCGCTACACGAATGCCTTCATCCGTGCCTGACGCCGCCGCCACCCGCCACCGGCCTGGATGGCCTTTGCCGTCAGCGCCGCCGCCGAGACCGGGCTACGGCGACCGACCGCCACGGTGGGCCGCCCCACCGCCCGCACCTGCGCCATCAGGCATCCGCCTTCCCCTATCCCAGGAGACCCCTTGCCCCAATCCTTCCCCCTCGGCCCGAGCAACGAGGAACTGCTGCTCCTCACCAACCTGCTGCTCGATGCCGCGTACGGGTTCGACGACCTCAAGAAGCAGCGCAGCGCGGGCCAGGGACAGCTGGAGAAGATGGTGCGGATCAGCGGCACCCTGCACCGGACTTCGCTGCTCTGCGGCAAGCTGCTCTCCAAGGCGGCGCTGAGCGACGCGCCGACCACCCTCGACGGCCGCGAGGCCGTCGCCCTCCTGCGCCAGCTGACCGAGGCCACCACGACCGCCGCCGCACGGGCGGCGGACACCATCTCGGCTCTCGCTCACGACGACACCGCCTCTGCCGGCGGCCTCCTGGAACAGACCCGCGCCCCGCTGTCCCGAGCGCCCTCGGCCGTCGAGCCGATCCGCGCCGCCCTGCTGCGGCACGAAGGACTCATCTGCGCCCAGATACGTGCCGCGCGGGCGGGCCTGAGCCCGGGAGGCAAGACCGTCACGATCAGCGACGCCCAACGCAAAGGGCTCGCTTCCCTGGCGCGGGGCGACGGCGTATTCCGCGAGCGCTACGGCACCCGGGAGGTCGTATCCCCCCTGTCCGCGCACGTCCTGCCGGCCACAGTCGACACCCTCGCCACCAAACAGCTCATCACCGTCACACCGCTCCCGGAACACCAGGACCGATTCGGTCTGCGGCTCACCACCACCGGCGTCCAGGCCCTGCTCGCAGCCAGCACCCGTCGGGTCCGCTCCGTCACCGCCACGACCCCCGCTCCGGCAAGAACGAACTCAGCAGGCCCGGCGGTTGCCCGCCGCTGAGCGGCCGGACCACACCACCGCCCCGTACCCACCCAAGGAGATCTCACGCCCCCCACCAACCACTTCGGCGCACCCACCCCCGCCGACATCGCACGCGCCCTCGCCACCCGCATCTCCACCAACCCGCCGCCTCCGCCGCACGTCGTGACCGTCAGCTTCGGCCTGCTGCGCAGCGCCGAGTCCCGCTACGACTTCCGTTCCTCCGGCGGACCCGTGCTCGGCCTCGCCAACACACTGCACGCCCAGCTGTACGGCCTTCCGCTCGAACGCCCGCCGCTGCCAGGTGCACTGGACGAGCTGCTCCAGGCCACCGGTCACGACGACGACCAGGAGGCAGTGCTCGGCCTGGTCTCTGCCCAGTTGGAGGCCGCCGCCGCGCTCATCGAACGGGCCCGACTCCAGGCCCGCTGGAACCGGCTGCCAGAGACGGTGCACGCCCGTCTCGTCACCAGCCAGGCACTCGCCCAGCACCTGGCCAGCGAACTCCAACAGTTGGCGCCTGCCTTCACGCAGCCCGGCACGCCCGCCGCGCCGGCACCCAGCCTCCCTGCGCCTGCCGCATCAGCTGCACGATCCCGGCTCTGAAGCCGACCTCGGCGGCAGCACTGAACGTGGCACTTCCCGCGCATTGCTGAGGCCCGCCCCGCCCCTCCCGGATTTCCCGGCTTCCCGCCCCGCCGCGTCCCGAGCATTTCGGCACCCGGCCCCACCCGAAGGCCCTCCCTGCCTATGACCGAGCCCACCGACGGCCAGTTGTTCGACGTGCCCGAGCCCCGCACACCCGTCGAACTCCTCCTCTCCCTGGCTGGCAACTACACCCGGCACAACGACGCCCTCGCCCTCTTCCGGCCCACCCACGCCTCTGGTCCAGAGCTGGGTGCGCACGCCAACTCCGCGGCGCAGCTGGCACACGAGTCCCTCGCGGCAGTCAAGGCCGTCCAGGACCAGCAGCTGTACGCGAGCGCCGACCTGATCGACGCGAGATCGCCGCACCGGCCGGAATTCCGATCCTTCGCGTGTCTTCGAGATGGTCAGGGCCATGGTCGGCGTCTGGCTGTTCGCCGGCTGCCGCATCGACGAACTACGCCGCCTGGACCTGGAATGCATCACCTGGGACGAAGGAACCGACGAACGAACCGGCGAGACGTACCCGATCTGCCTGCTGCACATCCCGCAGAACAAGACCAGCGGGCCCTTCGCCAAACCCGTCGACCCGCTGGTCGGAGAACTGATCGACGCCTGGAAACTGGTCCGCTCGCCCCAGCCCGACCTCGCGGACCGCAAGACCGGCCTGCCCCGCCAGCACCTGTTCTGCCACCGCGGCCAGTTGGTGGGCAACGCCTACCTCAACGAGAACATCATCCCAGCCCTCTGCCAGAAGGCCGGCATCCCCACCGAGGACTCCCGCGGCGCCCTCACCAGCCACCGGGCCCGCAGCACCATCGCCACCCAGCTCCTCAACGCCCGCGCCCCCCTCACCCTCGGCGACCTGCAGCAATGGCTCGGCCACAAGCACCCCGCCAGCACCCGCTACTACGCCCAGATCCTCCAACGAACCCTGACCGCCGCCTACCGGAAGGCCGACTACTTCGCCCGCAACATGCGCACCATCGAAGTCCTCATCGACCGCGACAGCATCCTCACCGGTGCCGCCGCCGGCGGCGAACAGCCCTGGAAGTACTACGACCTCGGCGACGGCTACTGCAGCTACGACTTCTTCGCCAAGTGCCCCCACCGCATGGCCTGCGCCCGCTGCCCCTTCTACGTCCCCAAGGAGTCCACCAAGGGCCAGCTCCTGGCCGTCAAGGACGGCATCAACCCCATGCTCGAACAGCTCGACCTGACCGACGACGAGCGCGAGGCCCTCGAGGGGGACCGCGACGCGGTCACGGCCCTCACCCAGCGGCTCGCCGACATCCCCACCCCTGCCGGCCCGACCCCGAAAGAGCTCGGGACCGACAACGCCTTCATCCCCCTCACCTCGCTCATGGGCACGGTCCCGGCACGCACCGAAGAGCGGGAGCAGTGAAGCCTCGGGCAGGATCCTCAGCTGCGGGAGCCGTTGGCCACGGCCTTCCGCACGCCGTACACGGCAGCGCCGAGTACGAGGACGGCGGCGCCGGAGATCACCGAGACCACAGGCAGAGCGAAGGCGAGGGCCCCGCACCCGGCGAGACCGACGAGCGGCACGAGGCGAGGCGGACGCCCCTCTCCAGGGGTAAGAGTCCAGGCGGCGGCGTTGGCGACGGCGTAGTAGGCCAGGACCCCGAAGGACGAGAAGCCGATCGCGCCCCGCACATCCACCGTCGCGGCCAGCAGGGCGACCACGGCACCGACGACCAGTTCGGCACGGTGGGGAACCTGGAATCGAGGGTGCACCGCCGCCAGCGCGTGCGGCAGGTGCCGGTCACGCGCCATGGCCAAGGTGGTGCGCGAGACCCCGAGGATCAGCGCGAGAAGCGACCCGAGCGCCGCGACAGCCGCCCCGACCCGCACCACCGGGGCCAGCTCCGGGACACCGGCGGCACGCACCGCCTCGGCGAGCGGCGCGGCACTCTGAGCGAGGCGCTCTGGCCCCAGCACCACCAGGACGCCCACGGCGACAGCCGCGTAGACGACCAGGGTGATGCCCAGCGCGAGAGGGATGGCCCGGGGAATGGTGCGGGCGGGGTCGCGGACCTCTTCGCCGAGTGTGGCGATCCGGGCGTATCCGGCGAAGGCGAAGAACAGCAGGCCGGCCGCCTGGAGTGTCCCGCCGACGGTCATGTCCGCGCCGATGTCCAGGCGCGCGAAGTCGGCGGTGTCACTGGTCAGGCAGGCGGTCACCACGGCGGCCAGGACCGCGAGAACGACAGCGACGATGACGCGAGTCAGCAACGCTGATTTCTGCACGCCGCTGTAGTTGAGGGCTGTCAGCGCCACCACGGCGGCGACCGCGACTGCGTGCGCCTGGTCCGGCCACGCATAGAAGCCGACGGTCAGGGCCATCGCCGCGCAGGAGGCGGTCTTGCCGACCACGAACGCCCAGCCGGCCAGATAGCCCCAGAAGTCGCCCAGGCGCTCACGGCCGTAGACGTAGGTCCCACCGGACTCGGGGTAGCAGGCCGCCAGCCGGGCCGATGACGTGGCGTTGCAGTACGCCACGATCGCGGCCAGCGCCAGGGCGAGCAGGAGTCCGGATCCGGCGGCGTCGGCTGCCGGGGCGAACGCGGCGAAGATCCCGGCCCCGATCATCGACCCCAAGCCGATCATCACCGCGTCGGACACCCCCAGGCGGCGCTTCAGCTCATCCGAGCCCGTCGAGGCCCCCACCGTGTTCATCACTTGCTCCTTCACTGCACCAGCCGTCGATCTCGGCGCACGGTAGCCGAAGAAGGTGTCCAGCAGGGGTGGCCGGACCGCAGCCCCTCAGCGGGCCCGGTCCGGTCGCGATCCCGACGGCTGCACCGCACACGGCGAGGCCAGCAACAGCCCAGAAATCCCAGGCCCTATAGAGCGGCCTACACACATCACCAGAAAGGTCACAACACTGTCTCGATTCTCAATAACTTGCCCATTTCACGGAAATGCGCAATGGCGCAGCATCAGGGACAGCTCGCCCAGCGAATGGGATGACGTAGTCGATTTCGATGCGGCCATCCGCCAGGGCAATGCCCGCGCGACCGCGAGCGGCAACCCGCTCCTCAGCCAGGCTTTTCTGCACCGGTCCCGGGTACCCCTTTCCGAGGCGCCGATCGACCATGTCACCGCAGCAGAATGGGCCGCCCTCCAACAGGAGAACGACGCTCCGGACGCGGAGGCTCTCGAAGCCGGTGTCGTGGACGGATGCTCGCCGTGGGCCTGCCGGGGTGAGCAGCCCGAACCGGTCCAGGACGACTTCGGGCTGGCCGTATGAGAGACCTCATCGTGGACCTCTTCGCCGGTCCGGGCGGCTGGGGGCACGCCCTGCACGTCTTGGGTGTGCGCGACGTCGGCCTGGAGTGGGACGAATGGGCCTGCAAGACCCGCGCCGCAGCCGGGCAGACCACGATCCGCACCGACATCGCGCTCTACCCGGTCCGGCCCTTCGTGGGGCGGACCCGCGGGCTGATAGCGAGCCCGCCCTGCCAGGCATGGAGCATGGCCGGCAAACGCCTCGGGCTTGTCGACCAGCCCCTTGTCCACCAGGCGGTCGCCGACCTCGCGGTCGGCCGCGACACCCGGCCCCAGCTACTTGCCGCATGCCAGGACCCGCGGTCGCTACTGGCCGCCGAGCCGATGCGATACCTCCATGCCCTCCACACCGTGGGCGAGCCGGAGTGGGTACTGATGGAGGAGGTGCCCGACGTCGCACCGCTGTGGAAGCAGTACGCCGCCGTGCTGCGCACCTGGGGGTTCTCCACCTGGAGCGGCATCCTGAACGCGGCCGACTACGGTGTACCGCAGACCAGGAGGCGGGCGATCCTGATCGCCTCCCGCACCCGTCGGGCCGCCCCGCCCGAACCCACGCACGCCAAGCTCGGCGAGCAGGAATCCCTCTTCGGGCCCGGCCGCCAGCGATGGGTGTCCATGGCCGAAGCCCTGGGCTGGGGCCGCACGGACGGGCCCGTGCCCACTGTGTGCGCCGGCGGCGGACCCGGGGGCGGACCCGAACCCTTCCCGTCCGGCTCACGCAAGACGCTGTCCGACGCCCGCGACCGCGGCGCCTGGCAAAACCCCCCGCCCCGCACGGCCCCCTCCCGGAGCTCCAAGACCGGCTCGCCGTGCAGGTGCCGTGAAGGGGCCCGGCCGTCGCCGCGCTGCACGGCCGGACCGGACTGGGTGCTGCGCAGCAACAGCCAGGCGAACGCGTCCGTCCGCCCCGTGACCGAGCCGGCCGCCACCTTGTTCTTCGGCAATCGCGCCAACGAATGCATCTGGACCACCCGCTCCACCACGACCCTGGGCTCCGCCGCGGCGCCGGCAATCCGGATCACCGCCGAGGAAGCCGGGATCCTGCAATCCTTCCCGGCGGCCTACCCCTGGCAGGGCAACAAGGGCCAGCGCTTCTCCCAGATCGGCAACGCCGTCCCCCCGTTGCTCGCAGGGCACTTGATCGCCCCGCACGTGGAACGCACGCTCAACCGCGACGACTTCGTCCTGGCGGCGTGATGGTCGACCACGCCCACGCCGCATCCGAGGAGGAGCCCCTCGGCGATCCGCCGCCACTGCCTGTGGTCCACTACGCCGAGCAGGCCCTGCTCGGCGCCCTGCTCCTGGTACCCGACCGCCTGAAGACCATCGGCCTGCTCGAGCCCGAGCACTTCGCCAGCGCCGCCCACAGCAGCCTGTTCGCGGCGATGCGCACGGTGTCCCCGCCCACGCCCGAGGTCCACCGCACCAGCCCGGTATGGCCCAACCAGCTCCTCGCCGCCGCCCAAACCCGCGCCCTGACAGCCGCCTACCTGCACATCCTCATCAGCAACTGCCCCACAGACGCCCATGCCCCGGCCTATGCCCAGATGGTCCGCTCCGGACACGCCCGCCGCCTCCTGCGCCGGCACGCCGGGCTCCTCTCCCAGGCCGCCCGCGCCCCGGGGCCCGACCCGGCCGGAACGGTACTGGCCCGCGCCGACCAGCTCGCTGTCTACCTCGACGAGTTGGCCACGGCCTTCCCCTCTCACCCCGGGTCGATGCCCCGAACCCCGGCGGCACCCGACCCGGCAGTCGAGACGTCGGCGGAGGCGGAAGACGAGGAACGGATGCTGCTGGCCGCAGCGACCGCACGCCCCGACGACCTGCCGCGGATGCGCTGGCTACACGAAAGCGACTTCACCGTCCCCGTGCACGCCGCCCTCTTCGCCTGCCTGACAGCCCTCGCCCGCAGAGGGGCGCCCGTGGACCCCGTCACCCTCCTTTGGGAGGCCCAGCAACACGGCCTGCTTCACGCGGGGTTCGGCCCTGAGGATGTCCTCGGCCTGGTCTCCCATCCCGCCGGGGCTCCCGAGCACTGGGGCCAGAAGATCCTCCAGCGCGCCCTGCTCAGTCAGGCCGTCACGGTTGCTGCCCGGATCGCAACGCTGACGTCGGACGAGGCAACCTCCGTCCACCAACTGGCCACCGGCAGCCGCCGGGCACTCTCCGCACTGTCCTCCGTCCGGACCCGCTGGCACCACGCCACCAACGACCCTGGCGAGAAGCCCCCGTCCCGCCCGTCAGCCGCCCCTCGAACTCCGGCCGTACGAGCTGGCCCCGCCGCACGAACCCCAGCCCGGCCAGGCCGATAGCCATTCCCGCCGCGACCGAAAGCCCCTCATGCCTCACGCCCCCGCCGACGCGCACATCCGCTTCGCCCTCCGCCCAGACCACCACCCGGCCGTCATCGCCACGACCTCCGGCTCCACGAGTGACGCCGCCCGCTCTCACCTGCACGACCTCGGCTTCCGCAGCATCGGACCGGACGCCATGGTCCTCGCCCGCATCGACCATGAGGAGCCGTACTACGCGAACACCGCAGCCGAGCAACTGAGTCGGTACGGCTTCACCGTCGAGATCGAGACGGCCCTCCAGGACGAGATCGAAACGGAATGGACCTGGGGCAACTATCCCTTCCCCTGGTGCACCCGCGACGAAGTCCGCGAGGTGAGTGCCGAAGCCCAGCGCATCCACGACGACATCGCCGAAGGCCGCCTGATCATCCACGCCCACGCCAACGACGGGCACACGACCGTCGCCGTGGGCACGTACGCCAGCGGCGTTCGCCGCCACGTCCACCTTCACGGAGAGAACCACGTCCGCCAAGTCGCCATGGCCTACGAGGACGAGACTGAGGCCGTGGCAGAGTTCCACAGGCTGTACACCGTCGCCGTCCGCCCCGGCCCCGCCCCGCTCACAGACGTCGAACAGAGCGTCCACCGAGCCCTACGCGGCGAGAGCGCACCGTCGCCCAGGCTCCAGCTCACGAAAGCGCAGTCGGCCCTGCCGACGGTCGCCGCTCCCGGCGAACACGAGCAGTTCCTCAACGCCCTTTTCGAGTCGAGGCAGCAGTGGGCCAAGTACCGTACCTGGAGTGACGAGACAACCATCGCCGCGCACGAGAGCCTCACCGTTCGGGCCGAGTTCGACCACGAGGCCCGCCATCGCACCGACATCGCCTGGACGATCGCCGAGTACGACGGGCCCGTGGGCGAGAGGCTCTGGCGGGCGACCATCACCGCCGGCACCCCCGTCCGCCTCATCCACGCGATCATCGACCACCTCGACACTCCGCTCCCGATAGACGCAGCGGAGCCCCACACTCCTCTGGAGGAGGCTGGCTGGTCCGCGGCAAGCCACCCGGCCCGCACGACGTGGCAAGCCCCAAACCGCAGCCTTGCCTTCGAGCACCTGCCACACGCGGCCGACGACCGATGGACCGCCTTCGGCGGCGACGACGCGAACCGACCCGCCTGGGCCATCCGCCTCTCCGCAGGCGCGCCCCACGACATCCTCATCCAGCTCGCCGCCGCAGCCGCCGAGTTGGCTTCGCCTCCACCTTCCGCAGCGCGGCGGTCACCTACCCTTCCCCGTCTTCCCCCGCCCCCTCCTCAGCCGCGCGCCCGAGTCCGCTGATCCCGGCACCCATGGCACGGTGCAGGTGGCGCCCTACCGAGTCAAGACCGATGCTGCGAGATCTTGATGGCTACGCGGCGGCGTAACTCATCCGGAACAGCTCCTGAGCCCGTTCCACGTCGCGCACGGAGCGCAGTTGCACCTCCAGGTTGCCGGTGCCTTGATGGCCGAGCCCTGTCACATCCCGGGTGAACCCGGGGATCAGGTCGACCTTGGCCGGGCTGACCTTGAGATAGACGAGCAGCCTGGCCTTCCGCGGCACCAAGCACGCGAAGTTCTGGAGCCGCTGGTACGCGATATAGGTCTGATTCTCGACCTTGGTGATGCCCTCGCCTAGCCCAAGCAGGACCTCGTCAGCAGCAGCGGCCAGTTCAGCTGTCACCTTTTCCTGTCCGCTGGCACGCTGTTCGGAGGCCGGTCGCCGGCGCCACGGCTTCGACGACGCCTGGCCTCCGCCGCCCGACGCGATGGTCTCCAGGCCGAAATGATCGTCACCGAAGATCCGATAGCGCACCAGGTCGATCAAATGCCGGTGCTCACGGACGGCATGGAGGTCGTAGCGGGTGAAGTCGCCAGCCACACAGATCAGCCGCGGAGCGCTCCACAGCACTCCGGCAGCCGCCTCGCGTCCAAGCCGGTCGCGGACAAGGCGCCGGAACGCGTCCCGATGGTCCACCAGCCACGACATGTAGAAAAGGCCCTGGTTGATCACGCCTGGATCGGTAGCCCTTTTGTACTCCACGATCACCGGCACACCGTTCTCGTCCAAGCCCAAGGAGTCGATCCTGCCACCGTGCACCGGGCCGGTGCTGTACTCGCTCGCCAGGAACCGCACCCCGAGCATGGCCTCCATGTGGGCCTCGACGAGACCCTGCACCTCCGCCTCTTCGTCGGCCAGTCTCGGCGCAACCTCCGTTACGCCGCCCTTTATGCTGAACAGCTTCAGCCCCCGCCACCCCCTCTGTAGAACTGACTCAACACAGGAGAGCTCGCGACTATTTCCGGCTCAGGGTGGGAGCTCTTCGAATTAACGTTCCGATAACGGGGCGATCTTCACAGCAAGGACGGCCAGCTATCCCGAGAGGCCGCGGCAGTGCGGCCCAGCTGGAAGCAGCGAGCTACCAGGGCCCGAGTCACGGTTCCCCAGGAACCAGCAGCCGATTTCGAGTCCGCCAACTCCCAGCGCCTACCGACCCACAGCCTAGTCATCGGGCGAAATATAGCCGCCCGTTCCCGGTTTCCGAAACCGGGGATCCTCTGGATGATCGAACCTCCACCGCCAATGCCCGCTTGTTGAAAGGCACGCATCCAGCCCATCGCGCCACTCCCCGTGACGAGCCATCGGGTCACAGCTCGATCTGCGCACTTCACCTACTTTGACTAGAGGGAGAGTTGACTTTGTTAGACATAGCGACCACGTGACCTGCATTCCGAGCGCGGAGCGGTGGTTCAGAGCGCCTGGCCGCTCGCCGACCTCGTCCGGGAGGTTGTTCTCCGTGCGCGAATCCGACGGTCTTTCACTGGACTTTTCCCACGTTCCCCCTATGGTCGTCGTCCACCCCTACTCCGGCCAGGGAGCGTGACCGACCTGCCTCTTGCACCGACTCGCCCAATCGGCACTGTGTGCCACCGCAAGGACCTCATGCCACTCCAGGAATCCGCGAATAGCGGACGAAACGTTTCGCCCACACTGGTCACGGGCCAATGGCTCACGACCGACGAGCTCGCGGGCATCTTGAACATCGACCCCTCCACGCTCCGACGATGGCGCACAGCTCGCCCTCCACAAGGGCCGCCGTTTGTTCCGGTGTCCGATCGCGTCACCCTCTATAGCGCGGTCGACATCGAGCACTGGCTCCGCAGTCGCCGCGTCGATCCCACGCTGGCGGCCTGACATGGCGATAGCGACACCCCCTTCCGCCGTCGAAGCCGTGCCGGTTGGCGTCCGCCTCACCGCCGATGTCGAATACCGACCCAACCGGCCTTCGCCCTACCGAGCTCGGGTGCGCTGGTGGGACCCCGCGACAAAGTCCCGCAAGTCCATCTCCGAGGCCAAGGAGACCGAGGACGAAGCCCAGGAGTGGATCTCGGCCCTGGTCGAGGCCGCCCAGGCCGGCATCAACCCGTCGCTTGCCACCATGCCGTTGGCCGACTACGGCACCGCGAACATGGACCTCGCGCTTCGAGGGCTGGAACTCAAGACGCTCGACCCCTATATGGCCGGTTGGCGTCTGCGCGTAGTGCCCTCCCTCGGGCACCTACCGGTCCGGATGATCACCAACGGTGCAGTGGACCGCACCGTCTACCGGTGGATCGCTGACGAGTACAGCCGCTCCACCGTGAAGAACACCATCGCCGTCCTCGTTCGCGTCATGGAGCAGGCCGTTCGAGACGGGCTCATCAAGGTCAACCCCGCCCGGGTCAGCGGCTGGCAGCGCCAGTACCAGCAAGTCGAGGACGAGCTGAACGACCCGCGTGCGCTCGCCCTACCCGACTGGGAGACCCTGCAGGCCCTCGCCAAAGCTCTGGTCGCTCGCTCATACGGCCAGTACCAGGGCTGGGGCGACGTGGTCACTTTCGCCGCATCCACGGCAGCCCGCATCGGTGAGGTCTCCGGAGTCCGCGTCAAGGACATCGACACCGACAACTGGATCTGGACCGTACGGCGGCAGACCACCCCCGCCCGAGGCGGGCTCGTCGACAAGGCCACCAAGGGAAAGCGCGCCCGCAAGGTACCCCTCATCGAAGAGGTACGGCCGATGGTGGCCCAACGTTTGCTCGCCGCCGGCAACAGCCCCGACGCCCGGATCTTCTTCGGCCCCCGCGGCGGACGCATATCCACCGCCGTCCTGCGCGACGCCACTCACTGGGACAACGTCGTCACCGAGCTCGGTTTCGAGCACCTGCGCCGACACGACCTGCGCCACACGGGCCTGACCTGGTTCGCCGACGCAGGCGTCCCCCTGCATGTCCTCCGCAAGATCGCCGGACACGGCTCGCTGACCACCACTCAGCGCTACCTGCACCCCGACGCCGGCCAGATCACCGCAGCTGGTGCCGCGCTGTCTGCGCACCTCATGGTGCTCCGTGCACCTCGTTCGCTGCCAGTCACGGCCGTTATCGCCGTCTGACCCGCACTGACCGCGCTGGTCCCCAACTGGTCCCCAAAAACGATCAAGAGGCCGTTTCGGATTGCTCCAAAACGGCCTCTGACCTGCGACTCTTTCGAGTCGGGACGACAGGATTTGAACCTGCGACCCCTTGACCCCCAGTCAAGTGCGCTACCAAGCTGCGCCACGTCCCGTTGTGCCTGCCGCTGTTGCTTCTCGGCGGGGTTTCCCCCTCGCGCCGGGCACATGCAGAACATTACCCCACGTCGAGGGGTGTGCGTGCACGGGTGAGGGGTGCGGGGGAGGATGGCCGGGTGAACGGACGGGATCGGGACGGTGAGGGGCGGGCGCGCAGTGCGCGGCCGCGGGACGGGCTGGGGCGGCCGCTGCCCTACGGGGCGGCGGGGGTGGAGCGGCAGCCCGAGGGGGTGGTGCGCGAGCCGGCCGGGACGGTGGCGGAGGCGCAGCGGCTGCTGGACGCCGGGATGCCCTTCCACGCGCACGAGGTGTTCGAGGACGCCTGGAAGTCCGGGCCCGCGGCGGACGCGCCCCTGTGGCGGGCGCTGGCGCAGCTGGCGGTGGGGCTGACGCACGCCGCCCGGGGGAATGCCGTCGGCGGGGCCCGGCTGCTGCGGCGCGGGGCCGATGCCCTGGCCGGGCGGGCGGACGCGTACGGGATCGCCGTGGCGGAGCTGGTCGGCTGGGCCCGGGAACTGGCCCGGCGGGTGGAGGCCGGGGAGCACGTCGACGCGGCGGCCGAGGCTCCCCTGCTCGACGGCCGGCCTCGGCGGGTCTAGTGCTGTGGCCGGAAAGGTTTGCCGGGTCGCGGTGTCCGGTGCGGTGCCTCGCAAGGCGGAGGGCCACCGCTTGTACTGGACGTACTCGGGTGGCCCGACAACGCGGCGAGGTGCCGTGCCGGGCGCCGCGACTCGGTGAACCTTTCCGGTCACAGCACTAGGCGGGCTGGAGCAGGTCCCAGCGGTTGCCGTAGAGGTCCTCGAAGACGGCGACGGAGCCGTACGGCTCGTGGCGCGGCTCCTCCAGGAAGCGGACGCCCTCGGCGGTCATCCGGGCGTGGTCGGCGGCGAAGTCGGCGGTGTAGAGGAAGAAGCCGACGCGGCCGCCGGTCTGGTCGCCGACGCGGGCGCGCTGGGCCTCGTCCTTGGCGCGGGCCAGCAGCAGCGCGGACTCCTTGGCGCCCGGCGGGCGGACGACGACCCAGCGGGAGCCGTCGGGGCGGGCGGTGTCCTCGGCGAGCTCGAAGCCGAGGGCGCGGGTGTAGAAGTCGATGGCCTCGTCGTAGTCGTGGACCACGAGGGCGGTGAGGGCGATGTGCGAGGGCATGCCCCCTATTGTGCGTCCGTGTGCAGGAGGACCACGTCCAGGGTGCGGGGGCCGTGGACGCCCTCCACCCGGTCCAGTTCGATGTCGCTGGTGGCGGAGGGGCCCGAGATCCAGGTGAGGGGGCGGGCCGGGTCCAGGCGCAGGAGGGCCTGCGGGACGGAGTCCACGACCTGACCGGGGACGCGGACCACGCAGACGTGGTGGTCCGGGACCAGGGTGATGCGCCGGCGGCCCTGGTCGGGGCTCCCGTCGAGGACGATCGTGCCGGTCTCGGCGACGGCCAGCGCGCAGCCGGTGACCACGGCGCCGACGCGGTCCAGTTCGGCGGGGGTGGAGGCGGCGCGGTCGGGGATCCGGGTCGTGTCGGCGGCGGAGAGCCAGTGCGGGGGCAGGCCTGGCGGGACGAGGACCGTGTCGTGCGGGGAGATCAGCCGGGCCAGCAGCAGTGGGAGGCCGTCCTCGTCGGTGCGGTGGACCGTCGCCCGGTACTCGGTGAGGTTCGCGGCGAGCAGGTCGGCGCTCTCGGCCGGGGTGCGGGAGCCGTGGACGGTGAGGTAGTCGCGCGGGATCTCGGCGTCGGGGCCGGAGGCGGCCCGGCGGATCCGGGCCAGGATGCGGTCCTTGCTGCTCACTGCGGGGTCCCCCGTTCTCGGGTCCACCAGTCGCGGAAGGACTCCGCCGGTACGTCGGGCAGCTCGCGGGTGTCGGTCCAGGCCCGGCCGGGTCCGGGCAGGCGGCGCGGGCGCAGCCGGCGGGCCCTGGACAGCAGCCGCTCCCCCGCGCGCAGGGCTCCGGGGTGGTCGAGGAGGAGGCGGGCGGCGCGCATGGCGGCCCGTTCGGCGGTGTGGCCGTGTGCGGGGCGGATGCGGACGCGGATGCCGTCCCGGGTCACGGGGCCGCCCTGGGCGACCCGTTCGCGCAGGTGGACGAGGACCTCGGGGATGTCGATGGCGACGGGGCAGACCTCGTAGCAGGCCCCGCAGAGGGTGGAGGCGTAGGGCAGGGTGGCGTCGATCTCGCTGCCGGTACCGCGTAGTTGGGGGCTGAGGATGGCGCCGATCGGGCCGGGGTAGACGGAGCCGTAGGCGTGGCCGCCGGCGCGTTCGTAGACGGGGCAGACGTTGAGGCAGGCGGAGCAGCGGATGCAGCGCAGGGCCTGGCGGCCGGTCTCGTCGGCGAGGGTGTCGGTGCGGCCGTTGTCGAGGAGGACGAGGTGGAAGGCGGAGGGGCCGTCCCCTTCAGTGGTGCCGGTCCACATGCTCGTGTACGGGTTCATCCGTTCGGCCGTGGAGGAGCGCGGCAGGGTCTGGAGGAAGATCTCCAGGTCGCGGAAGGTGGGGACGACCTTCTCGATGCCGACGACCGAGATCAGGGTCTCGGGGAGGGTCAGGCACATGCGGCCGTTGCCCTCGGATTCGAGGACGACCATGGTGCCGGTCTCGGCGACCATGAAGTTCGCCCCGGACACGCCGACCTTGGCGCGCAGGAACTTCTCACGCAGGTGCAGGCGGGCGGCTTCGGCGAGTTCGCGCGGGTCGTCGCCGAGGCCTTCGGGGGCCGGGCGTCCCCAACGGCCCATCTCGGAGCGGAAGATGTCGCGGATCTCGCCACGGTTGCGGTGGATGGCGGGGACCAGGATGTGGGAGGGCCGGTCGTGGCCGAGCTGGACGATGAGCTCGGCGAGGTCGGTCTCGTAGGCGGCGATCCCGGCGGCTTCGAGTGCCTCGTTGAGGCCGGTCTCCTGGGTGGCCATCGACTTGACCTTGACCACTTCCCGCTCGCCGGTGGCGCGCACCAGGCCGGTGACGATCCGGTTGGCCTCGTCGGCGTCGGCCGCCCAGTGGACGGTGCCGCCGGCGGCGGTGACGGAGGCCTCCAGCTCGAGCAGGTAGCGGTCGAGGTGGCGCAGCGTGTGGTCCTTGACGGCCTTGCCGGCGGCGCGCAGCCGGTCCCAGTCCTCCAGTTCGGCGACCGCGCGGGCCCTCTTGTCGCGGATCGTGTGCGTGGCGTGGCGGAGGTTGGCGCGCAGCACCTCGTCCCGTACGGCCTCGCGGGCCGCGTCGGGGAAGGCGGGCATTCCGAGATACGTGCCCGTCATCGCAGGGGTTCCTCCTCCGTCGCGGCCAGGATCTCGGCGAGGTGCAGCGCCCGCAGCGGAGCGGCCTCGCGGCGCAGGATGCCGTCCAGGTGGGCGAGGCAGGAGTTGTCGGCCCCGCACAGCACGTCCGCGCCCGTGGCCACCGCGTTGCCGATCTTGTCGGTGCCCATCGCGGCCGACACGTCGGGGTTCTTGACGGCGAAGGTGCCGCCGAAGCCGCAGCATTCCTCGGCTCCGGGCAGCTCGCGCAGTTCCAGTCCGCGCACGGCTGCGAGGAGTCGCCGGGGGCGGTCTCCGAGTCCGAGGGCCCGTAGGCCGTGGCAGGAGGGGTGGTAGGTGACGGTGTGCGGGAAGTACGCGCCCACGTCCGTCACCCCGAGGACGTCCACCAGGAACTCGGTCAGCTCGTACACGCGCGGTACGAGGCCTTCGGCCAGCGCGGCCAGGCCGGCGCCCCGCCCTTCCGCTTCGGCCGCCCGCCCGATCCGGGGGTAGTGGGCGCGGATCATGGCCGCGCAGGAACCCGACGGGGTGACGACGTACTCGTGTCCGGCGAAGGCCTCGGCCGTCCGCCGGAGCAGCGGTTCGCTCTCGCGCCGGTAGCCGGTGTTGTACTGCGGCTGGCCGCAGCAGCTCTGGGCGGCGGGGAAGTCCACCTCGACGCCGAGCCGCTCCAGGAGGCGTACGACGGCGATGCCCGTCCGGGGGTACAGCGCGTCGTTGACGCAGGTGACGAACAGGGCGACGCGCATGACGGGCAGAATAGCGGGGTGAAGAAGTTCTCAGTGATCGGCATAGGCGCGGGCGACCCGGACCACCTGACCCTCCAGGCGGTCAAGGCGATCGGCGCGGCGGACGCATTCCTCATCCTGGAGAAGGGGGAGGAGAAGTCGGACCTGACGGGGCTGCGGCGGGCGATGCTCGAGGCGCACGCCCGACCCGGTCACCGGCTCGTGGAGGGCCGCGACCCGGACCGGGACCGTACTCCGGACCAGTACGCGCCGACCGTGGACGGCTGGCGCAGTGCGCGCGCCGAGATCTTCGAGCGGTTCGTCGCCGAGGACCTGGCGGAGGGCGAGACGGGTGCCTTCCTCGTCTGGGGCGACCCCTCGCTCTACGACTCCACCCTGGCCATCCTCGACGAGGTCCTGGAGCGCGGGCGGGTGGAGTTCGAGCACGAGGTGGTGCCGGGCATCAGCAGCGTGTCGGCGCTGCTGGCCCGGCACCGCACCAATCTGAACCGGGTCGGGCGGCCGGTGCAGATCACCACGGGGCGGCGGCTCGCGGAGGGCTGGCCCGAGGGCGTGGACGACGTGGTGGTGATGCTGGACGCGCGGCACGCCTTCACCGCCCACCTCGACCAGGACCTCTTCATCTACTGGGGCGCCTACGTGGGCACCCCGGACGAGATCCTGGTCTCGGGGAAGCTCGCCGAGGTGGCCGGGCGCATCGAGGAGCTGCGGACCGAGGCGCGGGCCCGCAAGGGCTGGATCATGGACACCTACCTGCTCAGGCGCCCCTGAGGCCCCTTCCTCGGCCCCTTCCTCAGCCGCTGCGTCAGCCCGTTCGTCCCAGGAGGGCGGGCAGGGCGGCGGCGAGGCGCTCGTACTCCTCGGCCCGGTTGTAGATCTGGCCGCAGACGCGGATGCCGCCGCCGCCCGGCCGCGGCCAGATCAGGACGCGGGTGCGCAGGGTGGCGGCGATCTCCTCGCGCAGCACCCGGGCCTCCTCCTGGGTCCGGGCGACGCCCGGCGGCAGCAGCAGGGAGCGCAGGGGCAGGCCGGGGGTGTGCGGGAGGGCCGTCAGGCCGGGCAGCGCGGCGAGCAGTCCGGCCCCGTAGGCGGCGAGGTCGCTGTTGTGGGCCCGTACCTTGGCCGCGTCGAGGCGCTCCAGCAGGTCGAGGCCCTCGGGGGCGGCCAGCCAGCCGGTGTAGTCGGTGGTCGCCCGGTACTCGACGGCGCGGGGGAAGCCGTGGTGGTCCTCCCAGGACGGGGCGAGCGCCCGCACCCGGGCCCGGTGGGCGGGGGCGACGGCGAGCAGGGCGCTGCCGGAGGGGGCGTACCCCCACTTGTGGAGATTGCCGAACCAGAAGTCGGCGCCGGCCGGCACCGGGTCGGCGAGCATGCCGGGGGTGTGGGCGCCGTCGACGACGGTGGTGACCCCGCGGGCGGCGAGGTCGGCGAGCAGCCGGGGTCCGGCGACGATCCGGGCGGTGGGTGAGCTGACCTGGTCGAGGAGGGCCACCTTGGTCCGGGGGGTGAGGGCGGCGAGGACGGTCTCGCGGACGGCGTCCTCGTCGGGCAGGAACGGGTCCAGGGCGACGGTGGTGACCCGGGCGCGGCGGGCGGCGGCCGCGGTGACGGTGCCGTAGCCGTGGTCGGTGACGAGGATCTCGTCGCCGTCGGCGAGGGGGATCGCGTCGAGCGCGAGGTTGGCTCCCTCGGTGGCGTTGGAGATGAAGCCGATGCCGTCGGGGTCCGCGCCGAGGTGGGCGGCGATCCGGGCGCGGGCGGCGGTGAGCCGCTCGGCGACGCCGTTGAAGTAGGCGTCCGGATCGGCGTGCGCCTCGGCGCGCAGCACCTCCTGGACCTGCTGGACGGGGATCGGGACCGCCCCGTAGGAGCCGTTGTTGAGGTGGGCGACGGCGGGGTCCAGCCCGAAGAGGCCGGCTCCGCCGGGGAACACGGACGGGGCGGACGGGACGGGCGGCTGGGTCACGGGGACCTCCGGGGTGGGCGGCGCGGTGCGGCGCGCGCGGACGGCTTCGCTTCCGGATGATGCAGGGGCCGCGGCCGCGCGGGAAGGACCACTCCGGCCGGATTGGCCTAGGGCCGTCTCTTTCGCATCTTGCCGGTCAGGCCCGGCGGCGCGGGTCAGGCAGGATGCGGCGGGGACGGCCTAACTTGGCGTGCATGGCGATGACCGTGGTGCGGCGCGACCGGGGGCTCTTCCCGAGACTGCGCAAACGCATGCGCAACTCCTTCCTCTTCGTACCGCTGACCGGTCTGGTGGTGGGGTGGCTGCTGGCCACGGTCGTGGTCCAGGCGGACACCTTCATCCACGACCTCGACGCGCGCTGGGAGTCGGTGGAGCTCGCCGACCTGTGGTTCCTGCGCACCGCCAAGGACTTCGGGGCTTCGGCGAAGTCGGCGGTCGCGGCGATCAGCTCGGCGATGCTGACCTTCATCGGTGTGGTCTTCTCGATCACCCTGGTCGCACTCCAGATGGCGGCGGGCCAGTTCTCCCCGCGCGTCCTTCGCATCTACGTGGAGAGCCGGGTCACCAAGCTGACGCTGGCGGTGTTCCTGTGCACCTTCCTCTACACCCTGCGGGTGCAGAAGGAGTACACGGGAGCCGCCGACCAGCAGGACGCGGTGGTGCCCTACCTGGGTGCTTCGCTGGCCATGGGTTTCGTCGTGCTCAGCCTCGTCCTGTTCGTCGTCTACGTGCACTCGACCATCCGGCTGATGAGGGTCACGTACGTCATGGACCGGGTCGGGGAGGAGAGCCTGCAACTCATCCGCGACAGCGCCGCCCCCGAGGGCCTGCGCGGCCCCGATCCGGATCCGCAGCCGGACCCGGGCGGGACCCTCGTACCGCACACCTGGCGGCCGGGCGTCCTGCAGACGGTGGACGTACGGCGGCTGGTGGGGCTCGCCCGGCGGGAGGACCTCGTGCTGCACCTGATCCCCCGGATCGGGGACTACCTGGTCCCGTACACCCCCCTGTTCCGCGTCTCGGGCGCGCCCACCCCCTCGGACGCGGAACTCCAGGCGGCCCTGGACCTGGGGGTGGAGCGGACCACCGAACAGGACCTGGCCTTCGGGATCCGCCAGCTCGCCGACATCTCCTCGCGCGCCCTGTCCCCGGCGGTCAACGACCCGACCACGGCGGTGCAGGCCCTCGACCGGATCCAGGTGCTGCTGACCGCCTTCGCCGACCAGCCGCTGGGGCGGGCCCACCACCGGGACGCGGACGGCGTCGTACGGCTGGTGGAGACCCTGCCGAGCTGGCCGGAGCTGCTGGACCTCGGGCTGACCGAGATCCGGGACTACGGGATCGGTTCGGTGCAGGTCACCCGGCGCCTCGCGGCCTGCCTGGACGACCTGGAGCGGCTGGCCCCGGCGGACCGGCGCGAACCGGTCCGCCGCCACCGGGACCTGCTCGAAGAGGCCGTACGGGCCACCGCGCCGACCCCGCAGCGCGCGGCCTTCGCCCTGCAGCCCGACCGGCAGGGCATCGGCTGAACCGCAACGGCCGGCCTGACCTGGGGTGATCACCGGGCAGTACGGGCCTTTCGCCGGAATGCGACATTCCCCTGGTCATGCAGGGGAATTGGCGCATAATCGTCGTCATGCGGCCCGAAACAACCCTGGCGCCGCACTTGGTCACGCATGCAGGGGGGCATCGTGATGACGGGGGACTCCCGACCGACCCGAACACTGCCTGCCACGTCCACCGAACTGTCGACGCTGCTCACCGCCGTCCGCCGGGGCCGCGTCCTCACCGTCACCGGACGCTTCCGCGAGCCCCGGAGCCTGCTCGTACGGGACATCGCCCGGCGGCTCTCCTCCAACTTCTGCGACGGCACGGCGGTGGTCACCGTCGGTCCCGAGGGGAGCGTGCGCGAGCTGGTGTCCGCGCTGGGCGGCGTACCCGGCATGCCCTTCCTGCCCGCCGGCACCGCGAACGCCGCCTCCTGGCTCGCCGAACGGGACATGCTGCTCGTCCTCGACGACAGCGACCGGCTCGGCGCGGCCGCCCTGGAGTGGCTGTGCGGGCTGCTCCGCGCCGCTCCCGGACTGCGCATCCTGGCCGCCGGCCGGCACCCCCTGCCCGTGGGCCAGGGCCGGGTGCACCGGCTCTGACACCGGCCACGGGCCGCCGCCACGATCCGCCGCCATGAGCCGCCGCCACGGGCCGCCGCCACGGGCCGCCGCCGAGCGGCCGCGGGCCGCTCCCGCGCCGTTCACAGACCCGGTACACGCGCGCCACAGCACTGCCACGGCACTGCCATCCGCGGGTCATTGAGTGACGCGGTCCCGCCTCCTAGGGTCTGACCTGCGGGTTTCGACGGCCTCCTGAGCAGGCCCCGGGCCCCGGTACGTACGTCACCTTCCCCGCACGTACAGGAGACCTCTCGTGAGCGAGCACCCCAGCACGTCCCGCGCCGGCTCCGTCGGCAGACGCGGCTTCCTCACCGGCGCGGCGGCGGTGGCGGCCGCGGCCGCCACCCCGGCCCTCGCCCAGGCCGCCTCGGCGAGCACCTCCGCAGCCGCCTCCCGGCCCAACATCCTGCTCATCGTCACCGACGACCAGCCCAAGCACACCGACTGGGCCCTCCCGCAGACCATCGACTGGCTCGGCGCCCACGGCGTCACCTTCACCCACGGGCACTCCGCGACCCCGCTGTGCGCGCCCTCGCGCTCCTCGGTCTTCTCCGGCCGGCACGCGCACCACCACGGCGTGCGCAACAACGCCGCCTCGCACAGCCTCGACCAGTCCACGACCGTGCAGCGCCACCTCAAGCAGGCCGGCTACCGCACCGGGCTCTTCGGCAAGTACCTCAACTCCTGGACGCTGGAGGACAATCCGCCGCACTTCGAGGAGTGGGCGCTGCTCCAGCCCGCCTTCAACGCGGCCCGCTGGAACATCGACGGCACGGTCCAGGAACTCCCCGGCTACACCACCAACATCATCAAGAACAAGACGCTGGCCTTCCTCGACAAGGCGGCCACCGACACCCGCCCGTGGTTCGCCTACGTCACCCCGTACGCCTCCCACGAGCCGAACACACCGGCCCCCAAGTACGCGGAGACCCCCGTACCGCCCTGGAACGGCCGCCCCTCCGTCCCGGAGGCCGACCGCTCGGACAAGCCCGCCTACATCCGCAACGGCACGGCCACCCTCGCCGACGCCCAGGAGCTGCGCACCCGCCAGCTGCGCAGCCTGCTGTCCGTGGACGACGCCGTCGCGGCCATCCGGGAGAAGCTCACGGCCCTCGGCCAGCTGGAGAACACCCTCGTCATCTTCACCGGGGACAACGGCTACACCTGGGCCGACCACGGCTGGCTGAAGAAGTCGGTGCCCTACTCCCCCGCCCACGAGGTGCCCTTCTACCTGTCCTGGCCGGCCGGCGGCCTCGCCTCCGGCACCACCGACGGCCGGATCGTCGCGAACATCGACATCGCCCCGACGATCCTCGACGCGGCCGGGATCCCCCGGCCCGCCGGGCAGGACGGCCAGTCGCTGCTCGGCGCCGCCTCCCGCGACCACCTGCTGGTGCAGTGGTGGAAGCAGGGCACCGGCGGCACCGGGCCGAAGACCTGGGCCTCGTACGTGGCGAAGGACAAGCAGTACACCGAGTACTACGACCTGCACACCGACGCCACGGGCGCGGTCTCCGGCACCGGCCAGGTCGCCTTCCGCGAGTACTACGACCTGGTCAGCGACCCCTACCAGCTGCGGAACCTGCTGCACCAGGCCACCCCGGCGCAGGAACAGGCCCTCGGCATACCGGCGTTGGCCGCCCAGCTGGCCGCAGACCGCGCCGGCTGATCCCCGTACCGGCCCCCACCCCAGGAGAGACCCGTGTCACCGAAGCCGAAGCAGAAGGCCTGCTGCACCCCCGTCCGGGAGACCGCGCCGGTCCTGCTGACCCCGGCCCCGCCGACGCCCCCGCCGGCGCCGGCGGACCCGGCGGCCGGGCGGGCCGCACGCGACCTGATCCCCGTCGCGGGCGGCCGGTTCCTGATGGGGACCGAGGACGCGGACGGGTTCCCGGCCGACGGGGAGGGGCCGGTACGCGAAGCGGTGGTCGGGGCGTTCCGCATCGCCCCGACCACCGTGACGAACGCCCGGTTCGCCTCCTTCGTGAAGGCCACCGGCCATGTCACGGAGGCGGAGTCCTTCGGCTTCAGCTTCGTCTTCGCCGGGTTCCTGGAGGCCCGACTCGCCGCCGTCTCACCGGCGGTGGCCGGGACACCGTGGTGGCGGGCGGTCTCCGGCGCCGACTGGCGCCGGCCCGAAGGGCCGGGCTCCTCCTTCGCCGACCGCCAGAACCATCCCGTGGTGCACGTGTCCTGGAACGACGCCCAGGCCTACTGCGCCTGGTCGGGGACCCGGCTCCCCACGGAGGCCGAGTGGGAGTACGCCGCGCGCGGCGGCCTGGAGCAGCGGCGCTACCCCTGGGGCGACGAACTGCGGCCGGACGGACGGTACATGTGCAACATCTGGAACGGGGACTTCCCCCGCCACAACACCCGGGCCGACGGATACGCGGGCACCGCTCCGGCCACGTCCTTCCGGCCCAACGGCTACGGCCTCTACAACACCGTCGGCAACGTGTGGGAGTGGTGCGCGGACCGCTTCGGGCCGGCCGGCCCGGAACGGGCGATGCGCGGCGGCTCCCACATGTGCCACGACTCGTACTGCAACCGCTACCGGGTCGCGGCCCGCACCCGCAACACCCCGGACAGCTCCGCGGGCAACATCGGCTTCCGGGTGGCGGCCGGACCGGCACCCGGTACCCACCCGGCCTGAGCCCTACGAGCCCGGCCGGCGTTCCTGGAGCTGCGCCCAGACCTCCCGCGGACAGCGGCCCTGGGGGCGGGGCCTGAGGAAGGACCGGTAGCGCACGGCCCGGGGTTCGCGGCCCGCCTCCACCCAGTGGGAGCGCCCCGAGACCTCGTCCCAGCCGTCGTTCGGGATCCGCAGGTGGTCGCGGCGTCCGTCCTTGTCCTTGCTGGTGATCTGCGCGACCTCGGCGTGCCCGGGGCGGGTGGCCAGCACCACGCAGTAGTGCCGCAGCTCCTGCGAGGGGTCCTCGCGCAGCGGGACCATCGCCAGCCAGATCTCCCCCGCGCGGGGCCGGGCCCCGCGCCGGTCGTCCCACCAGCGGATCGCCCCGTACGCGGCGAGCACCACGACGGCCGCCGTACCGCTCCCGGCGAAGAGCCGGACGTTCCCCGCCCCGTCCCCGGCGACCGCGCTCCTGGTCCACGGGACGACGACGGCCACGGCGGCGAGCAGCGCGGCGGCCCTGACGAGCAGCAGCCACAGGACGAACCTCTGGCGGCGCCCCGCCACGGCGGCCACGCCGAGCGCCGCCACCACCGGGATGCCGTAGAGCACCGCCCACTGCCCGGCGCCCTCCACCCGGACGGGCGGGGTCTGCCCGGCCATCAGGTCGGGCAGCACCACGGGGGCGGCCAGCAGCATGCCGGTGATCAGGAGGGCGTTGAGCAGCAGGTAGCCCAGACAGCCGAGGCCCGCGCAGGACCTGTTGCCCCGGCGGGCGTTCCCGCGTCGCTCATGTCGGCGTCCCCCGCCGTACCCCGCGCCACGACCTGCCATCCGCTCTCCCCCCGAAGGACACCGCGCGAAGGCTAACGCACCGTCAACACCCGTGCCAGCGCTCAGTCCTGCCAGTCGGGCCGGTTCCACTCGGCGGCCCGCAGCCCGAGGATCACCTCGTCGGCGAAGGCCCCGCTCACCCATGCGGAACCGCGCAGGGTGCCCTCCAGGACGAACCCGGCGCGGCGTGCGGCGCCGGTCATCGCCGTGTTGTCGGCGAGGGTGTCCACCTGGAGGCGCTGCAGCCCGCGCACGGTGAACCCGTAGTGGCACAGCAGTTGGACGACTTCCGCGCCGAAGCCGCGGCCCCGGCAGCCGGGGCGCAGGGAGATCCCGAGGTGGGCGCAGCGGTTGTGCGTGTCGATGCCCCACAGCAGGGCCTCGCCCGCCAGTTCGCCGGTGGCCCGGTCGACGACGGAGAAGAGCGCCGCGTCCTCGGCGGGCGCGGACGGCTCGTACGGGGAGTGCCCGCCGGCGGGGCTCAGCGGCCGCCAGGGCCGGGAGTCGGCGCGCGAGCGGGTGGCCACGTCCTCGTACAGCTCGCCGTGCAGTACGGGTACGTCTTCGGGGAGCCGGGCGCGCAGCCCGGTCAGGGGTCCTAGGATCACCGGGCCTTCCTAGCCGCTGCCCGCGCCGCCGACAACCGGGTTTCCGCCGCCGGACACGGCTCCGCCCCGGCCGGGCACGAGGCCGGCCGGGGCGGAGCCGCTGATCGCGGAGCGTGCATCGCGGGGCGCGATGCGCGGGTGGATCAGCCCAGGAGCTGGAGCGCCTGGTTCAGCGTCGCGGACGGACGCATCACCGCGGCGGCCTTGGCCGGGTCGGGCTGGTAGTAGCCGCCGATCTCGGCCGGGGAGCCCTGGACCGCGATGAGCTCGCGGACGATGGTCTCCTCGGACTCGGCCAGCGTCTTGGCGAGCGGCTCGAAGGCCGCGGCCAGCTTCGGGTCGTCGGTCTGGCGGGACAGCTCCTGCGCCCAGTACAGGGCGAGGTAGAAGTGGCTGCCGCGGTTGTCGATGCCGCCCAGCTTGCGGCTCGGCGACTTGTCCTCGTTGAGGAAGCTGCCGGTCGCGCGGTCCAGGGTGTCGGCCAGCACCTGGGCGCGGGCGTTGCCGGTGGTGGTCGCGAGGTGCTCGAAGGAGACGGCCAGCGCGAGGAACTCACCGAGGGAGTCCCAGCGGAGGTAGTTCTCCTTGACGAGCTGCTGGACGTGCTTCGGGGCGGAGCCGCCGGCGCCGGTCTCGAAGAGGCCGCCGCCGTTCATCAGCGGGACGACCGACAGCATCTTGGCGCTGGTGCCCAGCTCCAGGATGGGGAAGAGGTCGGTCAGGTAGTCGCGCAGCACGTTGCCGGTCACCGAGATGGTGTCCTCGCCGCGGCGGATGCGCTCCAGGGAGAAGGCGGTGGCCTCGACCGGGGAGAGGATCTTGATGGTCAGACCCTCGGTGTCGTGGTCGGCGAGGTACGTCTTGACCTTCGCGATGAGCTGCGCGTCGTGCGCGCGGCCCTCGTCCAGCCAGAAGACGGCCGGGACGCCGGTGGCGCGGGCGCGGGTGACGGCGAGCTTGACCCAGTCCTGGATCGGCAGGTCCTTGGTCTGGCAGGCGCGGAAGATGTCGCCGGCGGCGACCTCCTGCTCCAGGACCGTGTTGCCCGCGGCGTCGACGAGGCGGACGGTGCCCGCGGTCGCGATCTCGAAGGTCTTGTCGTGGCTGCCGTACTCCTCGGCCTTCTGGGCCATGAGGCCGACGTTCGGCACCGAGCCCATGGTGGAGGGGTCGAAGGCGCCGTGCGCGCGGCAGTCGTCGACGACGACCTGGTAGACACCGGCGTAGCTGCTGTCCGGGAGGACGGCGAGGGTGTCGGCCTCGGCGCCGTCCGGGCCCCACATGTGGCCGGAGGTGCGGATCATGGCCGGCATCGAGGCGTCGACGATGACGTCGGACGGCACGTGCAGGTTGGTGATGCCCTTGTCGGAGTCGACCATCGCGAGGGCCGGGCCCTCGGCGATCTCGGCGTCGATCGAGGCCTTGATCGCGTCGCCGTCGGCGAGGGCGCCCAGGCCGTTCAGGACCGTGCCGAGGCCGTCGTTGGGGGACAGGCCGGCGGCGGCGAGGGTCTCGCCGTAGCGCGCGAAGGTCTTCGGGAGGAAGGCGCGGACCACGTGGCCGAAGACGATCGGGTCGGAGACCTTCATCATCGTGGCCTTGAGGTGCACGGAGAACAGGACGTCCTCGGCCTTGGCGCGCTCGATCTGGTCGTTCAGGAAGGTGCGCAGGGCGTCGACGTGCAGGACGGACGCGTCCACGACCTCACCGGCGAGCACCGGTACGGACGGGCGCAGGACGGTGGTGGCACCGTCGGCGTCGACGTGCTCGATGCGCAGGGTGCCGGCCTCGGCGATCACGACGGACTTCTCGGTGGAGCGGAAGTCGTTCGCGCCCATGGTGGCGACGTTCGTCTTCGACTCGGGGGACCAGGCGCCCATGCGGTGCGGGTGGGCCTTGGCGTAGTTCTTCACCGAGGCGGGGGCGCGGCGGTCGGAGTTGCCCTCGCGCAGGACCGGGTTGACGGCGCTGCCCTTGATCTTGTCGTAGCGGGCGCGGATCTCGCGCTCCTCGTCCGACTTCGGGTCGTCCGGGTAGTCCGGGAGGGCGTAGCCCTGGCCCTGGAGCTCGGCGACCGCGGCCTTGAGCTGCGGGATCGAGGCCGAGACGTTGGGCAGCTTGATGATGTTGGCTTCGGGGGTCTTCGCCAGCTCGCCGAGCTCGGCGAGGGCGTCCGCGATCCGCTGGCCCTCTTCCAGGTGCTCCGGGAAGCTGGCGATGATCCGACCGGCCAGGGAGATGTCACGGGTCTCGACATTCACACCGGCCGTCGACGCGTACGCCTGGATGACAGGCAGGAAGGAATACGTCGCGAGGGCCGGGGCCTCGTCAGTGTGCGTGTAGATGATGGTCGAGTCAGTCACCGGATGCTCCGCTCCACAGTCTGCGTCTCTCGTCTGCAACATTGCTCGACATCAAGATATCTCGTGATCGGACCACTCTGGACAGCCCCCTGCCGCAAGTCCTACGAGACACGTGTCACCCCCGGCGGGCGCCGGGAACGCGAAAACGCCGCCGCCGGCCACGAGGGCCGACGGCGGCGCTGATGCTGCTGGTGGGGTCGCCGGCGGTGTCGCCGGTGTCGCGTGCTCGGCCGCTCAGGCGGCGAGCTGCTGCTTGGGGCTCGGTCCGTACGCGTTGGGGCCGGCGTCGCCCTCGATGGCCATCAGGACGATCATCGCGATCCAGCCGACGAACGGGATGATGCTGACCAGGTACCACCAGCCGGACCTGCCGGTGTCGTGCAGGCGGCGGACGCTGAGGCCCAGGGTCGGGAGGAAGACGGCGAGGTTGTAGACGTAGAAGAGGACCGGGTAGCTCCCGAGCGCGAAGTCCAGCACGAGCAGCAGCACCATGATCGGGATGCTGCACAGGACGAACATCCAGTACTCCTGGCGGCGCGCGCGGCCGGAGAAGTCGGCGTAGCGCTTGATGACGTCGACGTAGTAGTGCACGAGTCCCCCTAAGGACGGCATCGACGGCCCTTCGGCCAGAAAGGGGCCGGGCCGGACTTATGCCCTCGGCGGGTCGGCCTCAAGCCACTTCCGAGTGCCTGAATTGGGCCATCAGCCTTGGTTTCAAAGGGAGTTGAGCGCTCCTGGGGCCAGAGAGAAGGCGGGGGCAGGGGATGACGGAAGTCTTACGGAAGGGCGTGGCCGGCCCCGGCCGGCGGCGCGGGTCCGTAGCGTCCGGTGCATGCGCGTACTCGTCACCGGAGGGGCCGGGTTCATCGGCTCCCACATCGTCACCGCCCTGCGCGGCCGCGGCCACGACCCGCTCGTGCTCGACGCCCTGCTCCCGGCCGCCCACCCGACCCCGCCGCCCGGACCGCCGGACAGCGGTTTCCTGCGCGGCGACGTCCGGGACCCCGAAACCGTACGGGCCGCCCTGCGCGGGGTGGACGCCGTCTGCCACCAGGCCGCGATGGTCGGGCTCGGCAAGGACTTCGCGGACGCGCCGCGGTACGTCGCCGCGAACGACCTCGGGACGGCCGTCCTGCTCGCCGAGATGGCCTCGGCGGGGGTGCGCGGGCTCGTCCTGGCCGGCTCGATGGTCGTGTACGGGGAGGGCCGCTACGAGTGCCCCCGCCACGGGGTGGTCCGCCCCGGGCCGCGCCGCCGGGACGACCTGGAGGCGGGCCGGTTCGAACCGCGCTGCCCCGACTGCGGGGCGCAGCTGTCCCCGGGGCTGGTCACCGAGGACGCCCCCACCGACCCGCGCAACGTGTACGCGACGACGAAGCTCACCCAGGAACACCTGGCCGCCGCGTGGGCCCGCTGCACGGAGGGCCGGGCGGTGTCGCTGCGCTACCACAACGTGTACGGGCCGGGCATGCCGCGCGACACCCCGTACGCGGGGGTGGCCTCCTTCTTCCGCTCCTCACTCGCCCGGGGCGAGGCCCCGCGGGTCTACGAGGACGGGAGGCAACGGCGGGACTTCGTCCACGTCCGGGACGTGGCGGAGGCCAACGTGACCGCACTGGAGGCCCTCGGGGGCCTGGAGCCGGGGATCTGCACCCCGTACAACACGGGCAGCGGTGACCCGCGCACCATCGGGGAGATGGCCGCGGCCCTGTCCACCGCCCACGGCGGCCCGGCCCCGGTCGTCACCGGCGAGTTCCGCCTGGGCGACGTCCGGCACATCACGGCCGACTCCGCGCGCCTGCGCCACGACCTCGGCTGGCACCCCCGCACGGACTTCCCGACGGGCATGCGCGAATTCGCCCACGCCCCCCAGCGCCCCGCCATTGCTTCTTGACGCGCCGCACCCCCTTGTGACGCGCCGCTCGGCGTCTGCGGCGCGTCAAGAAATGGCCGGCAGCGGGAGGGTGACCTCGAAGCGGCAGCCGCCCGGGACGTTGTGGACGGCGGTGCGGCCGGCGTGGGCCTCCACGATGCCCCGGACGATCGCGAGGCCGAGGCCCGCCCCGGCACCGGCGGCCAAGGGGACGGGGGTGCGGGCCGCCGCCCCCCGCCACCCGGTGTCGAAGACCCTCGGGAGGTCGTCCGCCGGGATGCCCCCGCAGCCGTCCGTCACGGACAGGACGACCACCCCGGCGGGCTGTTCGGCGGCGGCCGCGATGGCGACCGTCCCGTCGGCCGGGGTGTGCCGGATCGCGTTGACGAGGAGGTTGGCGAGGACCCGGGTCATCTCCTTGCCGTCGACCTCCACGGGGACCCGTTCGACCCCCTCCCCCACCAGCCGCACCCCGTGCTCGCGGGCGAGCGGGTCGACCCCGGAGAGCGCGTCCCCGACCAGGTCGTACAGCGACATCCGGCTCGGGCTGAGCGCGAGCGCCCCGGCGTGGATGCGGGAGAGTTCGAAGAGGTCGCCGACCATCGTGTCGAGGCGTTCCACCTCGGTGCGGATCTGCCGGTGGTAGCGGCCGGGGTCGGCGGCGACCCCGTCCTCCAGTGCCTCCGACATCGCGCGCAGCCCGGCGAGCGGGGTCCGCAGGTCGTGGGAGATCCAGGCGACGAGCTCGCGCCGGGAGGCCTCCAGGGCCCGTTCGCGTTCCCGTGAGGCGGCCAGTCTGTCGCTGGTGGCGGCGAGTTCCCGGGACAGCGCGTCGAGTTCGGCGGTGGTCTGGCCGGGCGGCGCCGCGAAGCTGCCGCCGTCGCCGAAGTCACGTGCGGCGCGGGAGAGTTCGCGGCTGCGGGCGACCACCCACCGGCCGAGGAGCAGCGCGGTCGCCAGGGAGACCACCGCCGCCATCGCGACGACGAGGGTGACCACGCCGAGGTCGTGCGCGGACAGGAACATGGCCTGGGCCACGGCGAGGGTGCCGGCCAGCATGGCCGTGACGGTGACGGCGGCGATCACCGTGAGGGACAGCGCCACGGAGCGGTGGCGGACCTGGCGCAGTACGAGCGCCCCGAGCAGCCCGGCGCAGGCGGCCCCGCCGAGCGCGAAGAGGGCGATGAGCAGGACGTCCTTCACGCGGACTCCTCCGTCCCGGTCGGCTCGAAGCGGTAGCCGACGCCCCACACCGTCTGGATCAGCCGCGGCCGGCCGGGGTCCTCCTCGATCTTGGCGCGCAGCCTGCGTACGTGCACCGTCACCGTGGAGAGGTCCCCGAAGTCCCAGCCCCACACCTCCCGCATCAGGTCCTCCCGCCCGTGAGCCCGTCCGGGATGCCGCAGGAAGTGGGCGAGGAGGTCGAACTCCCGCAGGGTGAGGGACAGTTCGCGGCCGTCACGGGTGGCGCGGTGCGTCGCGGGGTCGAGCGAGAGCCCGGCGCCGGTCAGTTGCCGCGGTACGGGGACGCCTGCCACCGCCCGGCTGCGCCGCAGTACGGAGGTGACGCGCAGGACCAGCTCGCGGGGGCTGAAGGGTTTGGTGACGTAGTCGTCGGCGCCGACCTCCAGGCCGGTGATCCGGTCGTCCTCGTCGCCCCGCGCGGTCAGCATGATCACCGGGACGGGGCCGGCCGCGCGCAGCCGCCGGCACACCTCCAGGCCGTCGATGCCGGGCAGCATCAGGTCGAGCACCACCAGGTCGGGCCGGGCGCGCCCGGCGGCGGCGAGGGCCGCGGGGCCGTCGGCGGCCTCCTCCACGGCGAAGCCGGCGCGCCGCAGGTATCCGGTGACGACCTCGGAGACGGTCGGGTCGTCGTCGACGACGAGGATCCGCGCGGGGGGTGCTTCCACACTGCTGCTCATGCCCTCCAGCCTCCCATTTCCCGGCGTCGGGCGGATCCCCGCGCCGGGGCCGTCGGGGTCGACGTCCGCGTTTCGTAAGGAGTCCGGGCCCCTTTTCCGCGCCCGTGATTCCTACGGTGAATCCCGTGACCGTGACCGTGAGTGTTGATGTCGTCCTCCCCTGTCTGAACGAGGCGGAGGCCCTGCCCTGGGTGCTCGCCCGCATCCCGGCCGGCTGGCGGGCCCTGGTCGTGGACAACGGGTCCACCGACGGTTCCGCCGGGATCGCCCGCGCGCTGGGCGCCACGGTGGTGCCGGAGTCCCGTCGCGGGTTCGGGGCCGCCTGCCACGCCGGACTGCTCGCCTCCGACGCGGACGTGGTCTGTTTCTGCGACTGCGACGCCTCCCTGGACCCGGGGCTGCTGACCGGCTTCGTGGCCGCGGTGGCCGCCGGTGAGGCCGATCTGGTCCTGGGCCGGCGCAGGCCGCGCGGCCGGGGCGGCTGGCCCGCGCACGCCCGCGCCGGGAACCTGGCGCTGGCCCGGCTGCTGCGCCGCCGCACCGGGCTGGCGCTGCGCGACCTGGGCCCGCTGCGGGCGGCCCGCCGCAGCGATCTGCTGGGGCTGGAGCTGACCGACCGGCGCTCCGGGTACCCGCTCCAGATGGTGGTGCGCGCGGCGGACGCGGGCTGGCGGGTACGGGAGGTGGACGTGCCGTACCTGCCGCGCGCGGGGAAGTCGAAGGTGACCGGCACCTGGCGGGGCACCTGGCAGGCGGTGCGCGACATGAGCCGGGTCCTCGCGGAGCCGGCGGAGCCCGCCCCGCCCGCCGGCCAGGGCCGGGCCGGGACCGGGGGCGCCCGGTGACCACCCTGCTCGTGATCGCGAAGGAGCCGCTGCCGGGCCGGGTCAAGACCCGGCTCACCCCGCCGTTCACCCCCGTCGAGGCGGCCGCGCTCGCCGAGGCGGCGCTCGCCGACACCCTGGCCGCCGTCGCCGCGGCCCCCGCCGAGCGGCGGGTCCTGGTCCTGGACGGGCGGCCCGGGCCCTGGCTGCCGCCGGGCTTCGAGGTGCTGCCGCAGTCGGCCGGCACCCTGGACGAGCGGCTCGCGGCGGCCTTCGGGGCGTGCGCCGGGCCCGCGCTGCTGATCGGGATGGACACCCCGCAGGTCACGCCGGAGCTGCTGACGGTCGGCTGGGACGGGTACGACGCCTGGTTCGGGCCCGCCGTCGACGGGGGTTTCTGGGCGCTGGGCCTCGCCGAGCCGGACCCGGAGCTGCTGCGCGGGGTCCCGATGTCGCTGCCCACGACGGGGGCCGCGCAGTACGGGCGGCTGAGCTCGGCCGGGCTGCGGATCGGCCGGCTGCCGGCGCTGCGGGACGTGGACACCGCCGAGGACGCCCGGCTGGTGGCGGCCGGGGCGCCCGAGGGGGCGTTCGCTGCGCGGCTGGCCGCGCTGGCGACGGCGGTACGGCGGTGACCGCCGCCCCGGCCTGGACGGCCGACCCGTACACCGTGGCCCTGCGCCGCGGCCGGGGCCCCCTCTACCTGCGGCGCGGCGACGGCTGGCTGCTGCCGCTGGACGTGGAGCGCTGGTGCGAGGCGCCGGACAGCGCGGACTGGACGGTGCTGGGTCGCTGCCGGGGCACGGTGCTGGACATCGGCTGCGGTCCCGGGCGGTTCGTCGCGGCGCTGGCCGCGCGGGGGCACCGGGCGCTGGGCATCGACGTCAGCCCGGAGGCGGTGGCGCGTACGGCCCGCTCGGGCGGCAGCGCCCTGCACCGGTCGGTCTTCGACTCCCTTCCGGGTGAGGGGCGTTGGGAGACGGCCCTGCTGATCGACGGGAACATCGGCATCGGTGGTGACCCGGCCGCGCTGCTCGGGCGGATGGCGCAGGTGCTCGCCGTGTCGGGTGCGCTGGTGGTGGAGTGCGCGGACGTGGAGCTGGACGAACGCTGCGAGGTCCGGGTGGCCGACGGCCGCGGCGGGCTCGGCGCCCCCTTCACCTGGGCCCGTGTCGGGGCCGGCGCGCTGACCGCGTACGCGCGGGAGTCCGGCTGGGTCCGCGCGGACCGGTGGACGGCGTCCGGGCGGGTCTTCGTGGAGCTGCGGCGGGCCTGAACCCGGGCCGCGTTCCCACCCGTTGCCACCCGTCCGCACCCCTTCACACGCGTTCGAACCCGTGGACACGGCCGACGGCGGTGAAGCCGCGCCGCTCGTACCAGTACCGCGGCCAGTCCTGCGTGTCGGCGATCAGGAAGCGCGTGCCGCAGCCGGCGTCGGCGGCCCGGCGCAGCGCCGCGTCCAGGACCGCGGAGGCGTGGCCGCGCCGCACCCGGGACTCGGCGGTGACCAGGTCCTCGATCTGGGCCGTCCCCGTGGCGGGGTCCGCGTAGAGGTCGGCCCAGGAGGCGATCTCGCCGTCGCCGGTGCGGGCCGCGACGAACTCGACGAGGGCGGCGCCGCGGCGTCGGGTCCCGCGCTGGTCGACGAGGATGCGCACGGTGTCCTCCCCCGCTTCCGGCAGGAAACCCCGCCAGCGCTGGGTGAGCGGTGCCCGCAGGGCGTCGAGGTCCACCGGCCCGGCGCCGCCGCCCGTGGGGACCGGGCCGGTGTGCAGCATGACCAGGTAGGCGCAGTGGGTGTATCCGGCGCGGGTCAGCGGCCCGGCGCAGGCCGCTGCGGCGCCCTCGTCGAAGACGGAGACCGTCCGGTGGTCCAGGTGTCCGAGGAGCCGGTCGACGAGGGCGGGCAGCGCCTCGGGGTCGGCGGCGCGCTCGACGACGACCTGGTTCGCGGACCACGCCTGGGCGAACTCGTCGTCGAGGGCGGCGAATCCGCCCGGGAAGTCGACGGTTCGGGCGGCCTGGCGGCGCGCGAAGGACACCAAGAAGGCTTTGACGGCGGTCAGTTCACTACTCGGCATGGAGCGAGCGTAGGCGGCCGGCGCCCTCGGCCGCCCGCTCTTTACCGGCGCGGACGGCCGCGCGGCCGGGTCTTGGCGAGCCACACGGCGGCGGTGACGGCCGCGACCACGGCGAGGACGATCAGCAGGTTCCGTCCGTAAGGCAGCGGCAGGGCCGAGGGGTTGACCGGAGCGCCGGGCCGCAGCAGCGCCGGCAGGGTCACGAGGACCAGCGCCCCGCCGGTGACCAGCGCCCCGCGCAGGAGTCCCCGCGCGGGCACGGCCGCGATCAGCAGACCGGCGGCCAGGACCAGCGGGGCGAGGATCCCGTCGTGCAGGACGAGGGCCCCGCCGAGCCAGACGAGCACGTCCAGCGGGTCGGGCAGGCCCGCCACCAGGCGGGCACCGACGGCGATCAGCAGCAGGCCGAGCGCGCCCACGGCGTAACGGAAGACCCTCACAGCACCTCCAGCAGCGTGACCCATTTGGTCTGGAGCACCCCGGGCCGGTTCGGGGCGATGATCCGCGCCGGGTAGCCGTGGTCGGGCGAGAGCACCTGCCCGCCGAGCTCCAGCGCGAGCAGGGTGAGCGGGTCCTCGGCGTACTCGCGGCCCATCTCCATGACCCGGTACGCGCCCCCCACTTCCAGGGAGGTGACGCGCAGCGCGGCGCCGGGCGGGGCGCCGGCCCGCTCCAGGAGGTCCCGGATCCGTACGCCCCTCCAGTCGGCGGTCTTGCTCCAGCCCTCCACGCAGGCGATCGGCAGCCGGGCCGTCCGCTGGGGCATGGCACGGAGTTGAGGGAGCGTCAGGGAGTACGGGGCCGGGCCGCGCACCTCCAGGCGCCAGTCCCGCAGCCGGTCGGGGCCGACGCCGGCCGCGGCGGCGGTGCGGTTCACGGGCAGGCCCTGCTGCCCGTGGTCGGGGTGGCGCGGGGCGAGCAGGTCGAAGGCCTTGAGGGGGGTGAAGGACTGTCCGACGGTCGTCAGCGTGACCGCGCCGACGGCCGCGCCCACCCCGAGGAGGAGGGCGCGCCGGTCGGGGCCGTCCTCGGCGGGCAGTTCCAGGGTGCCGGGCGAGGACCGGCTCCAATGCGCCCTGATCTCAGGGGCTTTGACGGCGATGTGCAGCAGGATCGACCCGGCCACCACCCAGGCGAGCGCGAAGTGGGTCTGGATGAACCCGAAGGGCCAGGGTACCACTGGGCGATGTTGAGGAGCCCGGTGAACACCTGCAGGACGGCGGCGGCGACGAGCACGGCCACGGAGAGCCGCTCCAGGGCGTGCCGGATCCCGCGCACGGGCGGCCACACGAAGAGCCTCGGGTAGACCGTCCACAGTTTGGCGAGGAGCAGCACGATCGCGGCGAGTCCGGTGGCGACGTGCAGGCCCTGGCTGAGGCGGTAGCCCCAGACGGGCCGGGCGGGCAGCGCGTCGGCGGCCCAGGACGGCGGGTGCTGGAGGTAGTGGCTGATCAGCCCGGTCACGAAGCACACGGCGAAGGCGGCGCCCAGCCAGCGCCCGACGGCGGTGGCGGTGCGGGCGTCGTGCAGCCGGCCGGAGAAGGCGGGCGGCCGCAGGGACGGTCTCGGGAGCCGGGGCAAGGGTCCGCGCCGGGGGCGGTCCTGGGGTGGGGGGTCGGGAGTCATGCTCCCCATCTCACCGCTGTGCGGCGCCGGGCGGGCCGTCCGACACCTTACGAAACGCGGACGCCGGGCCGGGTCGGGGCGGTGACGGCGCCGTGCGCTGCCAGGCTGGCGGCCATGGAAGAGCTCCAACCCGAGGCCCGGCCGGCGACCCCGCCCCCGCCCGAGAACCCGTCCGTGACTCCGGCTGCGGTCCCGCCCGCGGCCTCGTCCGAGAACCCGGCCCCGCCCCCGCCCGGGACGCACCGCCCCGGGTGGTCCGTCGCCGTGACCCTGCTGCTGCTCGCCGCACTGTCGGCCGCGCTCGTACCGACCGTGCGCCATCCGGGGTACTTCACCGATCCCGGCGGGCTGACCTCGTGGTACGTAGCCGTGTGGGTGCTGTTCGGCGCGGCGGCGCTGGCCCTGCGCCGGGTCCCGGGGCGGTACGTCACACCGCTGGTCCTCGCGGGGGCGCTGGCGGTGGCCGCCGCCGGGCTGGCGGGGCCGCCGCTGACCAGCACCGACTCCTTCCGCTACGCCTGGGACGGCCGGGTGCAGGCCGCCGGGATCTCCCCGTACGACCACGCCCCGGCGGATCCGGCGCTGCGCGGCCTGCGCGACGACTGGCTGTTCCCGCGCACCGCGGCCGAGTGCGCGGGGCAGGACCGGGTCGCCGTCGAACCGGGGGTGTGCACGCGGATCAACCGGCCGACCGTGCACACCGTCTACCCGCCCGTCGCGGAGGCGTACTTCGCCGTCGTTCACCGGATCTCGCCGCCCGGGGTGCGCCACAAGGCCTTCCAGACCGGCGGCGCCCTCCTCGCGCTGGGGGTGACCGGGGCGCTGCTGCTGGTGCAGCGGCGGCGGGCGGATCCCCGTACGGTCGCGTACTGGGCTTGGTGTCCGGCGGTGGCGGTGGAGGCGGTCGGCAACGCGCACGTGGACGTGCTCGCGGTGCTGCTGTCGGTGGCCGCACTGGGGGTGGTGGTGCGCCGCCGGGCGCTGGGCGGCGCCCTGTTCGGGCTGGCGGTCGCGGCGAAGCTGCTGCCCGCCGTGCTGCTGCCGGGCGCGCTGGCCGGCGTCCGGCGGTGGCGGGACGCGGCGGCGCTGCTGCTGCCGGCGGCCGCGGTGGTGGGCCTGACGTACCTGCCGTACGTCCTGGCCTCCCGTTCCTCGGTGTTCGGCTACCTCGGGGGCTACGCCGAGGAGGAGGGGTACGAGGATCCGGGCGCGGGCGGCCGCTACGCGCTGCTGCGCCTGGTGCTGCCCGACTCCTGGTCGGTGCCGGCGGTGGCGGTGGGGGTGCTCGCGGTGGTGGCGTACGTGTGGCGGCGCGGGGATCCGCTGCGTCCGTGGAGCGGGGCCCTGCTGGTGACGGGGACGGCCTTCCTGCTGACGACCCCGGGGTACTCCTGGTACGCGCTGCTGCTGATCGCGCTGGTGGCGCTGGACGGGCGCGCCGAGTGGCTGGGCGTGGCGGTCGCGGGCGCGGCGGCGTACGTGTCGGGGCGGGCGCTGGGCGGTGCGACGGTGGAGGTGGCGTACGGGCTGGCGGGCGCGGCGGTGCTCGCGGGCTGGGCGGTGCGCCGCCGCGCCGGTGCCCGGGACGGCGAAGGGGGCCGTCCCGGGCGCGTGGGGCGGGCTCAGCCGATGTGGAAGGAGTCCCCGTAGACCTTCCAGTCGAGCGGGGTGTCGAGGTTCAGGTTGCCCTTCTTCAGGAAGACCCGCTGGGCGGTGTCGACGCGGCTGGTGTCGCTGTGCGCCTCCTCCTGCTTCATCGCCCAGACGCGGGCGTCGAGGAAGGCGTTCAGCCAGGCGGTCTCGTTGCCGCCCTGGGCCGGGGGCTTGGCCTTGGACAGGGCCCGCTTGCGGATGTTGCGGAAGCTGGTGGAGTCGCTGCCGTCGCCGTGCATGACGATGGCGTCGTAGTAGATGAACTGGCCGAGGGTGCCGACGCCGTCGGACTTGCCCTGCTTGACGGCGGGGCCGAAGTAGACCCGGTCGCGCTCGTGGTCCTGGGCCTTCTTGAACTCGCTGTCCTGGGCGGCCTTCGCCCAGTCCTTGGTGAAGTTCGGGTCGAGGCCGGCGTGCGAGTCGCTGCCGTCGACCTTGCGCAGCGCCGGGAGGTACTTGGCGAGCACGTTGCCCGGCTTGACCTGCGTGTAGTGCTCGACGAGGTCGAGCATGTCGCCGGTGCCGGAACAGAAGCCGATGATGCCGGCGGTGTAGCCGCGGCCGTCGCCTATGTCCTCGATGTACTTGTACTGGGCCTTCCAGTCCAGGGAGGAGTTCTCGGCGCTGGAGACGATCTGCATGGCGACGTCCTTCTTCGCCGGGTCGTCGAGTCCGGTCGCCGCGGCGGCCGACGCGGGGGCCGCCGCAGGGGCCGGGGCGGGGGCCGGGGCGGCGGTGGCGTGCGCCGCGACCGGGGCGGCGAGCAGGGTGGCGGCGAGCAGCGCGCCGACGGTCATCGTCTTGCGGTGAGGGGTGAACACAGGGCCTCCGTAAGGCGGTTGGGTGTTCCCGATTCCGTTAGGAAACTTTCCTACCAGACATCTCACGGCTCGGACACCCCCCGGGACCACTCCGGCACCGCGCTGCGGACCGATTTCGGAAGGGACCAATCCGCCGGGGCGTCCGCTCCGAAGCCCTCCATGACCGCCGCCACCGCCTGGGAGGGCCTGCCCATGACCTGGACCCGTACGCGACGCCGCCCCGCACCCGACCGGCGGGGGCGGGCCGCGTGAGGCGCCCGCTCCCCCTCGGGATGCCGCAGGGCCGGCCGGGGCCCGACCTCCCCGCGCTGATGGAGAGCGTCGCGCGCGGCGACCAGGACGCCTTCGCCGCGCTCTACGACGTGGTCTCGGGTCCCGTCCACGGCATCGTCGTCAAGGTGCTGCGCGACCGCGCCCAGTCCGAGGAGGTCACCCAGGAGGTGCTGATCGAGGTGTGGCGCCAGGCCCCGCGCTACCGCCCGGACAAGGGCACCGTCATGACCTGGGTGCTGACCATCGCGCACCGCCGGGCGGTGGACCGGGTCCGCTCCGCGCAGGCGGCCACCGCCCGCGAACAGGACACGGCGGCGCGGGAGCACGCCCGCCCGTACGACGAGGTCAGCGAGCAGGTGGAGATCCGGCTGGAGAGCGAGCAGGTACGCCGCTGCGTGCGCGGGCTGACCGACCTCCAGCGCCAGGCCGTCAGCCTGGCCTACTACGGCGGGCTGACCTACCGGGAGGTCGCGCAGACCCTCGGCACCCCGCTTCCCACGGTCAAGACCCGGCTGCGCGACGGGCTGATCCGGCTGCGCGACTGCATGGGGGTCACGGCATGAGCCGCACGAGGACCGAAGCCGGCCGGCTGCACGCCCTGTCCGGGGCCTACGCCCTCGACGCGCTGGACCGGACCGAACGCGAGGCCTTCGAGCGGCATCTGGAGCGGTGCCCTCAATGTGCCCAGGACGTACGGGAGTTCAGCGCGACGGCGGCCCGGCTCGGCGCGGCGGTCGCACTGCCCGCACCGCCCGGGACCCGCGACGCAGTACTGGCCCGCATCGACGGGGTCCGCCAACTGCCCCCGGCGCGGCGGAGCATCGCGGTGCTGCGCCGCCGCGCCCTGCCGATGGCGCTCGCGGCCTGCCTGGCCGGGGTACTGGCACTCGGCGGGGCCGCACTGCGGGAACACCAGCAGGCGCAGCGGGCGGCGGACGCCCTCCAGGCCATCACGGCGGTGCTCGCGGCCCCGGACGCCCGTACGGTCACCGGCCGGTCCGCGTCCGGCGCGACCGCGCGGGTGGTGGTGTCCGCGTCCCGGGACCGGGCCGCCTTCCTCAGCTCCGGGCTCCCCGCCGCACCGCCGGGACGGACCTACCAACTGTGGCTCGCGGACGGAACGGTGATGCGGCCGGCCGGACTGCTGGACGGCGCCGGCGCCGCGGTGCTACGGGCCCCCCTCGGCCGGGCCACGGCGGTGGGCCTCACCCTGGAACCCGAAGGCGGCTCCCCCCGGCCGACCACCACCCCCCTGCTCCTCCTCCCCCTGACCCGCTGACCTCCCCGGCCGCCCGCGCCGGGGACCGGCGGGTGTTTCGGTGCGCGGGACTCTGGCATGTGCGGGGTGGATCGGTGCATCCTTGCGCAGATGCGGCGTGAATCAGCCGCAACGACTCTCATGTACGCCCGCACAACCGAGCAAGGAGGTGCCGATGGCCCTCGTCGTGATCCGCCCCGCGCCGGCGCCCGGCCCCGATCCCCTGACCCCCGCCCTCGGCACGGACTCCGGGCCGGAGGTCCGGCCCTGCGACCCCTGGTCGGGGGACCCCGTCCCCACCGGCCTCGGCGGCATCGAGGGCCTGGTCCTGGCCGGGGACACCCCGCAGGCCCTGCCGCTGCTGCGGGCCGCCCTGGCCGCGGAGGTACCCGTACTGGCCCTGGGGGGCGGTGCGGAGCTGCTGGCCCGCGCCGCCGACGCGGACCGCACCCCGGCGGACGCCGATCCGCTGCTCGGCGGCGCCGGGTTCCGCGTCGGCGGGAGCGCGTGGGGGCTGCCGGCGCCGCCCGAGGGCGAGGGCGCCGGGGGGCTGCTCGGCCGGTTCGCGGCGCTCGTGGCCGGGCGGGCCGAACACACCGCCACCCGGGCCTTCTTCACCCCGCGCGCCGAGGCCTGGGAGGAACGCTTCGCCTACCAGACCCCGGCGTACGAGGCGGCCGTGGCCCGGATGCGGCTGCTGCCGGGGCAGACCGCGCTCGACCTCGGCTGCGGCAGCGGCCGGGCGATGCCCGCGCTGCGGTCGCTGGTCGGGGAGACGGGCACCGTCCTCGGCGTCGACCTGACCCCGGCCATGCTGACGGCTGCCGCGCAGGTGGGCCGGGAGGGGCCGGGGCGACTGCTGCTGGCCGACTGCGTACGGCTGCCGCTCGCCTCCGGCGCGGTGCACGGCATCTTCGCCGCCGGACTGCTGGACCACCTCCCCCGGCCCCGCACGGCCCTCGCCGAGTGGGCCCGGGTCTGCGCGCCGGGCGGGGAGCTGCTGCTGTTCCACCCCTCGGGCCGGGCCGAACGCGCCGCCCGGCACGGCCGCCCGCTGAGCCCCGACGACCCCCTGGCCGAGCCGAACCTCCGCCCGGCCCTGGAATCCACGGGCTGGCACCTGACCCAGTACGAGGACGCCCCGACCCACTTCCTCACCCACGCCCACCACCCCTGACCCGCCCCCGCTCCCCGGATCCGGGCCCCCGGGCCCCGCCGGGGTCGGGCGCCGACAGACACCGGGGCGGAGGTCAGAGCCAGCCGTTGCGCCGGAAGCCCCGGTGGATCACGAAGCAGGCGACCGCCATGACGACGAGGACGGCCGGGTAACCGTAGGTCCAGCGCAGCTCGGGCATGGTGTCGAAGTTCATGCCGTAGACCCCGCAGACCATCGTCGGGACGGCGACGATCGCCGCCCAGGCCGTGATCTTGCGCATGTCCTCGTTCTGGGCGACCGTCACCTGCGCGAGGTGGGCCTGGAGGATGGAGTCGAGGAGGCCGTCGTAGGCGGAGATCTGCTCGGTGGCCCGCGTCAGGTGGTCGGCCACGTCACGGAAGTACGCGCGGACCTCCGGCGGCACGACCGGTATCGGCTGCGTGGCCAGGTGCTGGAGCGGGCGGCCGAGCGGGGCCACCGCCCGCCGCAGTTCGAGGAGTTCGCGCTTGAGCTGGTAGATGCGGCCCGCGTCGCCGCGGCCGCCGTGCTCACTGAACACGGCCGTCTCCACGGCGTCCATGTCGTTCTGCACGGCGTCCGTGACGGCCACGTAGTCGTCGACGACGTGGTCCGCCATGGCGTGCAGCACGGCCGCCGGCCCCTTGGCGAGCTGCTCCGGTTCGGCCTCCAGGGCCTCGCGGACCGGGCCGAGGGTGCCGCGGCCGCCGTGCCGGATGGTGATGACGAAGTCGTCGCCGACGAAGGCCATCAGCTCGCCGGTCTCGACCACCTCGCTGGTCGCCGTCAGCTCCTCGTGCTCGACGTAGCGGACGGTCTTGAAGACGGCGAACAGGGTCTCGTCGTAGCGCTCCACCTTGGGCCGCTGATGGGCGTTGACGGCGTCCTCGACGGCGAGCGGGTGCAGGCCGAACAGAGCGGCGAGGCCGGCGAGTTCCGTCTGCGAGGGTTCGTGCAGGCCGATCCAGACGAAGCCGGCGCCCGTCTTGCGGACCCGGCGCAGGGCCTCCTCCACCTCGGCGCAGCCGTCCTGGCGGATGCCGTCCTGGTAGACCACGCAGTTGACGACGGCGCTGCCGAGGGGGGAGCGGGCCGGGTGGCTGAGGTCGACGGCCCGCCGGTAGCCGCGGCGCACGGCGCGGCGCAGGTTGCTGAACATGGACAAGGTCGTACTCCCCTTCGGCGGATCAGCGGCCAGTCTGCCACCGCCGCACCCGCGCCCGGTCCACCGCCGTCGCCGTCGCCTCCGCCGGCCGCCGGCCGCCGGGGCCCTCAGACCGCCGGGCTCCGGCAACGTCCCGGCCCCGGCCTGCCGGGCCGCCCCCTGGGGTTCAGCCCCGGTCGACGAAGACGCTGGTCGACTTCACCCGGGCGGTCGCCCGCGCGCCCACCTCGAGGCCCAGTTCCTCGACCGCCTCCCGGGTCAGCAGGGACACGATCCGGTGCGGGCCGGCCTGGATCTCGACCTGCGCGTCGACGGTCCCGAGCTTCACTCCCGTGACGATGCCGGGGAAGGCGTTGCGCGCCGAGGTGTACGGGGCCTCCTCACCCTCGACGCCCTCCCGCGCGGCCTCCACGCAGAAGGCCGCCAGGTCGGGCCCGTCGACGATGCGCCGAGCGCCCTCGCGGCGGGTCGGGAACCGGTCGGCGTCGGCCCAGCGCCGGGCGGTGTCCACGCTCACCCCGAGCAGCCGGGCGGCCTGGCCGATCGTGTACGACTCCATACCCGCAGCTTAGGCCCGCCCCACCCACCGAGCGCCCGCACCGGACCCCCTCACGCCCGCCCCCGGAGCGGTCCTAGTGTCGTGTCGCGGGCAGCGGCCGCAGGGCCTCGCGGGCGGCGTCCGCGACGACCCGGGCGACCGTCGCCAGCGCGGGCGAGTCCAGCTTCCACTGCTGCCAGTACAGCGGTACGTCCATCGGCCTGCCGACCTCCAGCGGGACCAGCGCCCCGGTCCGCAGCAGCGGCTCCGCCTGCGCTTCGGGGACCAGCCCCCAGCCCAGCCCGGCGGCCACGGCGTCGCGGAAGCCCTCCGAGGTGGGTACGAGGTGGCGTACGGGCCCCGCCCCGGGGCCTCCGCCGGGCAGCGCCCGGACGAACGCGTCCTGGAGCTCGTCGCGCCGGTCGAACACGATCAGCGGCGCCTCCCGCAGCGCCCGCGCCGGATCCCCCGCCAGGTACCGGGCGGCGAACCCGGGCCCGGCCACCGGCAGGTACCGCGCCAGCCCCAGCGCCCGCACCGTGCACCCGGCCACCGGGTCCGGGGAGGAGGTGACGGCGGCCATCACCTGGCCCTCCCGCAGCAGCGCCGTCGTGTGGGACTCGTCCTCGCGGTGCAGCTCGAAGCAGACCTGCGGCTCCTGCGGCACCCGCGTCAGCGCGGGCAGGAACCAGGTGGCGAGGGAGTCGGCGTTCACCGCCATCGGCAGCCGGACCGGCCCCTGCCCGTCGGCCGTCCCCATGCCCAGCTCGGCGCGCGCGTCCCGCTCCAGCCGGGCCAGCTGGCGGGCGAAGCGGATCACCACCTGCCCGGACTCCGTGGGCCGCACCGGTTTGGTCCGTATCAGCAGCACCCGCCCGGTGCGCTGTTCGAGGGCCTTCACGCGCTGGCTGACGGCGGAGGGGGTGACGTGCAGGGCGGCGGCCGCCGCGTCGAAGGTGCCCTCGTCGATGACCGCGAGGAGCGTCCGTACCTGTTCCAGCGGAAGGTCTTCCATCACGAGTGCTAATGCTACGTAAAAATCTTTAGCTGTACTCAGCCTGACGCGCTGCCTACGGTCGTCCCATGAACAACGGCATCACCACAGCGGCCCTGGCGGGCTTCGGCACCGGCCTCTCCCTCATCGTCGCCATCGGCGCACAGAACGCCTTCATCCTGCGCCAGGGCGCCCGCCGGCACGCCGTGCTCCCGGTCGTCGCGATCTGCGCGGTGTCGGACGCGGTGCTCATCGTCCTCGGCGTGGCGGGCGTCGGCGCCTTCGTCACCGCCTGGCCCGCCGCCCTGACCGCCGTGGCCGTCGCCGGGGGCGGCTTCCTGATCTGCTACGGGGTCCTCGCGGCCCGCCGGGTACTGCGCCCCACCCCGGGCGCGGCGCTCACCACCGGGGGCGCGGCCACCGGCTCGGCGCGCGCGGCGGTCCTGACCTGCCTGGCGATGACCTGGCTCAACCCGCACGTGTACCTGGACACCGTGCTGCTGGTCGGCTCGCTGGCCGCCGACCGGGGCGACCTGCGCTGGGCGTTCGGCATCGGGGCCGCGCTGGCGAGCCTGGCCTGGTTCGCGGCCCTGGGCTACGGAGCCCGACTGCTCAGCGGGATGCTCGCGCGTCCCTCCGCCTGGCGGGTGCTGGACGGGCTCGTCGCCGCGACCATGGTCACGATGGGCGGGATGCTCCTCGTACGGGCCTGACCGGCCCGCACGGCACGGCCACCCCCGCCCGGCCGTACCCCGACCGGCAGGAGCCGCCGTGCCCGCACACCCCTCCCCTTCCCCCGCCTCCGCCCCCGCCCCCGCCCCCTCACCGAAACCGCTGCCGGACGCAGTGCGGGCGTACTACGCCGCCCAGCCGGCCCCGCTGGTCGCCGCGACCGGGATCGTCCTGGACTCCCGGGGACGGGTCCTCGTCCTGACGCCCTCCTACAAGGAGGACCTCGAACTGCCGGGCGGGACGGTCGAGGACACCGAGACGCCGGAGGAGGGGCTGGCCCGGGAGCTGAAGGAGGAGCTGGACCTGACCGTCCCGGTGGGCCGGCTGCTGGCCGTCGACTCCTGCCCGCCGGGCGCGCTGGGGCGCTCGATCGTGGTGCACGTCCACCTGGTGGGGCCGCTCAGCGCCGAACGGATCGAGGCGATCTCCTTCACCGACGGGGAGGTCACCGAGGCGCACTGGCTCACCCCGCAGGAGGCCGACGCGCGACTGCCCGCCCGGATCGCACCCCGGCTGCGGGCGGCGCTGGCCGCGCTGCGCCTGGGCTCCCTCGCGCACCTCGTCGACGGCGTGCCCCAGCCCGGCTCGCCCGCCGGTCTCGACCCGGCGGACCGCGCGGCCCTGGAACACGCGGGCGGCTTCGACGCCGCCGCGCACCGGGCCTCCCGCCCCAAAGCCCTCACCGCCGCGAACGTCCTGTTCACCGATGCCGCCGGGCGGGTCCTGCTGGTCCGGCCCGGCTACGGCAAGCCGGGCCGCTGGCTGCTGCCGGGCGGCGGCATCGAGAGCGACCTCGGCGAGACCCCGCGGGACGCCGCCGCCCGTGAGGTCCGCGAGGAACTCGGCCTGGACCTGCCTCCCGGCCGCCTCCTCGCCGTGAACTGGGCCCACCGCCCCGGCAGGCCGGCCCGGATCCGCTTCCTCTACGACGGCGGCGTACTGGACGCGCCCACCCTCGCCCGGATCCGCCTCCAGCCGGAGGAACTGCTGGAGTGGCGCACAGCGGCCCCCGCCGAACTGCGCGACCTGGTCAAACCCCTGCTGCGCCGCCAGATCCGCTCCTGCCTGCGCGCCCGCACCGAGGGCACGGGCCCCCTGGAACTCCACGAGGGCCGGCCGGCCCAGACCTAGGGCCTGTCGGCCCGGGACCTGAACTGGGCGTAGAGCTCCGTCACGGCCGCGTCGGCGGCCGGTGAGACGGGGAAGAGGTTGAGGAAGCCGTGGATCAGGCCGTCGTAGGTACGGGCGAAGCGGTCAGGGCCCCCATCCGCCGGGTCTGCTCGCGCAGCACCTCCGGATCGGTGTCCCGGAACCGCGGCGCCGGTTCGGCGTCGGCCGGCGCGAGCAGTGCGGCGACGGAAGCGTCCACGGCCATCCGCTGGCCCTGCCACCACTCCGGCCGTCCGGCGACCGATCCGCGGCCCCCTCCCGGGACCGGAGGCATACCCCCTTGGAGTATTTCCATCCCGTCGCCTACGATGCCGCCATGAGCATCCAGGCGGGTCGCGCGGCGCACGGGCCCTTCGGGCTGCCCCGGCGCCTGCTGCTCGTCCTGGCCGTGCTCACCGGTCTGCTGGCCATGCACGGGCTGGGCCCGGGAGCGGTACCGGTCACGGCCGCGCCCTCCCACACCGCGGCATCGGCATCGGCATCGGCGGATCCGGCCGGCCATCACTCGGAGACGTCCGCGCCCTGCGCCTGCCCCCACGACGGCCCCGGCGGCGGGCACGCCCAGCACGCCGACCCCACCTGCGCGGCCGCCGGCATCAGCGGCGCCCCGGTCCTGCCGGCTCCGGCGGTCCTGCCCGGCATCAACGGCGGCCCGTCGGCGGACGCCCACGGCACCGCCCCGGCGGCGACGGCCTGCGGGCGCGCGCCCCCGTCCCTCACCGAACTGCAGCTCCTGCGCATATAGGCCGGCTCCGGCGTTCCCGCCGTCGAGCCCGCCCGGAATCCCGCACGCACGCGCACATCCGCGTGCCGCAGCACAGGAGCAGCACCACCATGACCGCCGAGCGTTCCCTGATCCGCCGTACCTCCGCCGTGGCCCTGGCCGCGACGGCCGCCCTCGTCCTCGCCGCCTGCGGCGGCAACGGCGGCGGCTCCACCCACACCGCCCACGACACCCCCACCGCCACGGCCACCGCCACCCCGCAGGCAGCCGGGAACAACGCCGCCGACACCGCCTTCGCGAAGGGGATGATCCCCCACCACCGGCAGGCCGTCGAGATGGCCGACCTGGCCGCGACCCGCGCCGAATCGGCCGAGGTCAAGAAGCTCGCGGACGAGATCAAGAAGGCACAGGACCCCGAGATCAAGACCCTGTCCGGCTGGCTGGCCTCCTGGGGCGAGCAGGTTCCCGCCGCCGACGCCTCCGGCGCCGCGTCCGGCCACGGCGGCCACGGCGGGTCCGGCATGCCGGGGATGATGACCGCCGAGGACATGGACCGGCTGACGAAGGCGAGCGGCAAGGCCTTCGACACCGCGTTCCTCGACTTGATGGTCAAGCACCACGACGGCGCCGTGGCCATGGCCCGGACCGAGCAGTCCGAGGGCCGCTTCCAGCCCGCCAAGGACATGGCCGGCGCCATCATCACCTCCCAGAGCGCCGAGATCGCCCGTATGAAGGCCCTGCTCGGCCAGGGCTGACCCGCCCGCCCGGCCCGGGACGCACACAGGTCCCGGGCCGGGCCGTCCGCGTACCCGACCGCCGGCCGTCCGGCGGTTCCGCCCTACCCGCGCCCGCCCAGCCCACCCGCACACGGGGGCGACCACAGCCACTAGCCCACCTCAGCCGATCGGGATCCTGCCGTCGGCCGCGGCTGGCGCCGCCGCCTCCGGCGCCGGGCCGTCCTGGCCGGACCGGCCGCTCGTCAGGCCCTTCAGGAGCTGCGCGAGGTCCACGCCGGTGGTGGAGCCGAGGAGCTCCATGCCCTGGGCGACGTTGTCGGCGACGGTACGGGAGATCCGGCTCGCGCCGTCGGTGGAGATGACGGTCATCTTGTCGATGGCGGCGAGCGGTTCGGCGGCCTTGCCGACGACCTGCGGGAGCACCTCGACCAGCATCTGGAGGACGGCCGCGTCGCCGTAGCGCGCGAAGGCCTCGGCCTTCTTGTTCATCGCCTCGGCCTCGGCGGCGCCCTTGGCCGCGATCGACGCGGCCTCCGCGTCGCCCTCCAGCTGGACGGCCTCCGCGATCGCCGCGCGCCGCGCCCGCTCGGCCTCACCGCGCTTGGCGCCCTCGATGGCCTCGGCTTCGGCCAGGGCGGAGCGGCGCTGCTTCTCGCCCTCACCGGTGAGCCGGGAGCGCTCGGCCTCCGCCTGGGCGGCCGCGATGGCGGCGAGGCGTTCGGCCTCGGCCTGCTTGACCCGGGCCACCCGCTTGGCCTCCGCCTCCTGCTCGGCCTCGTAGCGGCGCGCGTCGGCGGGCTTGCGGACCTGGGTGTCGAGCTGGCGGTCGGTCAGGGCGGCCTGCCGTTCGGCGACCTTCTCCTGCTCCGTGAGGATCTGCTGCTGGCGGTCCGCGTCGGCGAGCGGGCCGGCCGCGTTGGCCTGGGCGGCCGCGGCGTCGGTCTCGGCCTTGATCTCGGCCTGGCGCAGGTACAGGGTGCGTTCGGCGACCGCGATCTCCTCCTCGGCCTTGAGGCGGGCCTGTTCGGCGGTGCGCCGGGCGTTGGCCTCCGCGATGTCGGCCTCCTGCTTGGCGCGGGCGGCCTCGGGGCGGCCGAGGTCCTCCAGGTAGGAGCCCTCGGTGGTGATGTCCTGGATCTGGAAGGCGTCGAGGACCAGGCCCTGACCGGAAAGGCTGGCCTCGGCCTCCTCGGCGACCTGCCCGGCGAAGGCGGCCCGGTCGCGGATGACGTCCTCCACCGACATCCGGCCGACGATGGCCCGCAGGGCGCCGGAGAGCACCTCCTGGGTGAAGCCGACGATCCCGTCCTGCTGCTGGAGGAACCGCTGCGCGGCGGCGCGGATGGCGTCCTCGGTGCCGCCGACCTTGACGATGGCGACGCCTTCGAGGTTGGCCTTGATGCCGCGCAGGGTGACCGCGCCCCGGACGGCGACGGGGATGTGGCGGCTGGACAGGTCGAGGGTGAAGCGCTGCTGCACGAAGGGGACGACGAACACGCCGCCGCCGACGACCACCTTCTGGCCGCTGTTGTCGGTGACGACCTGCCCGGTGTCGGGGTCCGTGGACCTCCTGCCGCGCCGGCCCGTGACGATGAAGGCCTCGCTGGGGCCGGCGACCTTGTAACGGGTGACGACGGCCAGGGCGAGCAGGACGAGGAGACGACGGTCCCGGCCGATCCGATGAGCTCGTCCTGGCGGGGCGCGGCGCCGCCGCCCCTCAGCAGGGCCCGGCTCAGCCGGTACGCGGCCAGCCGGCCCCCGCCCCGGCCACGGCCCCCGCGGTGGCCGCCGCTCCCGTCTGCCGGTCGGACCCGCTGGACGACGTCATCGTGCCACCGGGTCCCGGCGCGGGACATTGCTCGTTTCCGGCAGTCTTTGACGCACCGGCACCGGCACCGGGGCCGGCTCCGGGGCCGGGCGGGCGCGAACGCGAACGCGCCGCAGACGGGGACCGTCTGCGGCGCGTTCGAAGGTGCTGCGGGGTACTGCGGGGTACTGCCGGGTCCTACGTCGATCAGGCCACGGGGGCCGGGTACGTCGGGTACTCGACGCCGGAGACGTGCTGCACGACCCGGATGACCTGGCAGGAGTAGCCGAACTCGTTGTCGTACCAGAGGTAGAGGATCGCGTTGTCGCCGTCCACCTTGGTGGCGCCCGCGTCGACGATCGAGGAGTGGCGCGAACCGACGAAGTCCATGGAGACGGCGTCGGGGGCCGTGGTGAAGTCGATCTGACGCTTGAGCGGCGAGTGCAGCGAGACGTCGCGGAGGTAGTCGAGGACTTCCTCGCGGGTGGTCTCGCGGCCCAGGCGCAGGCTCAGGATGGCGATCGAGACGTCCGGGACGGGGACGCGGATCGAGCTGCCGGTGATCGGCGCCTTGAGGTCCGGCAGCGCCTTGGCGACGGCGGACGCGGCACCGGTCTCGGTGATGACCATGTTGAGCGGCGCGGAGCGGCCGCGACGGTCGGCCTTGTGGTAGTTGTCCAGCAGGTTCTGGTCGTTCGTGAACGAGTGGACGGTCTCCACGTGGCCGCGCAGCACGCCGTACTCGTCGTCCATGGCCTTGAGCGGCGGGACGATCGCGTTGGTGGTGCAGGAGGCGCAGGACAGGATCTGCTCGTCCGGCTTGATGGTGTCGTGGTTGACGCCGTGGACGATGTTCGGGACGTCGCCCTTGCCCGGAGCCGTCAGGACGACCTTGTCGATGCCGGGGCGCAGGTGCTTGGAGAGGCCCTCGCGGTCGCGCCACTTGCCCGTGTTGTCGATGAGGATGGCGTCCTTGATGCCGTACGCCGTGTAGTCGACCTCCGACGGGTCGTTCGCGTAGATCACCTTGATGGAGTTGCCGTTGGCGACGATCGTGTTCGTCGCCTCGTCCACCGTGATGGTGCCCTGGAACTGGCCGTGGATGGAGTCGCGGCGCAGCAGCGAGGCGCGCTTGACGAGGTCCTGGTCGCCGCCACCGCGGACGACGATGGCGCGCAGGCGGAGGCCGTTGCCGGAGCCCGCCTTCTCGATCAGCAGGCGGGCGACGAGGCGGCCGATGCGGCCGAAGCCGTAGAGGACGACGTCGCGGCCGTCGCCGCGCTCGATCTTGTTCTCACCCGTGGCGCCGGCGACGGCCCCCGCGGTGAACTCCTCGACCGACAGACCGCGGTCGTCGGTCTTGTAGGTCGCGGCGAGCATGCCGATGTCGATCTGCGACGGGCCGAGGTCGAGGGCGGCGAGCGCCTCGAGGAACGGCATGGTCTCGGTGACCGAGAGCTCCTCGCCGTCGATCTGCCGGGCGAATCGGTGGGTCTTGAGGATGCTGACCACTGACTTGTTCACCAGGGAGCGGCTGTGGAGCAGGATCGTGACGTCCCGCTCCCGGTGCAGCTTCCCGATGATGGGGATCATCGACTCCGCGATCTCTTCGCGGTTCTTCCAGTTGGTGAACGAGTCCTCGTTGACAGTCACAGGTTCATCTTTCGAGCTAGGCGGCGCTCATATGCTAACCCCCTCGTCCTTTGATCACTTCGGCGGGATCGCACCCTTGTGTTTTCTGTGGCCATGCACCAACGCCCTCGGGTGATCCACCAAGCATCTGCCAGGTGATTGCCTAATTTCCCCCCACAGATGCACGATGTGACGTCGATGCTGGGGATGCCGCCGCGACTCCACGCCTCCATCCGAGGAAAAAGAGGACGAGCGACATGGACGGACCCGACCGCATGGACGAGCAGCTGCGCGCCCTGGGACTGGTGGAGGCCCAGCGCAAGGCCGCGGCCCTGTTCGCGGAGGTCGAGGCGCGGGGCCTGGTGGCCCCGGGGGCCGGCGAGCGGGAGGTCAGCGACCGGATCCGGGACCTGGCGAACGAGATGTTCGGCACCACAAAGCACTGGCACAAGCGCATCGTGCGCTCCGGCCCGAACACGGTCTTCCCGTACAAGGAGAACCCGCCGGACCGGATCATCGGCGAGGACGACATCGCCTTCGCCGACTTCGGCCCGGTCTTCGAGGAGTACGAGGCGGATTTCGGCCGTACCTTCGTCCTCGGCGACGACCCGGTCAAGCACCGCCTCCGCGACGACCTGCCGAGGATCTTCGCGGCGGGCCGGGAGATCTTCCGGGCGGACCCGCGGATCACGGGCCGGCAGCTGCACGCCGGGGTCGAGGCCCTCGCCGCCGAGGCCGGCTGGAGGCTGGGCGGCTGGCACGCGGGCCACCTGGTCGGGGAGTTCCCGCACGAGAGCGTCGACGGCGCCCGGGCCGAGTCGTACATCACCCCGGACAACGACCACCCGGTCCGCCGCACGGACCGCGCCGGGTGGCGCTGCCACTGGATCCTGGAGATCCACCTCGTCGACGACCAGCACGGCTTCGGCGGCTTCCACGAACAGCTGCTGGACCTGTCCTAGTCAGCCGAGGAGGACGAGACGGGCCGGAGCGCCGTCCGTCCAGGTGTCCGGGAGCGCGGCCAGCGCGCCCCCTGCGGCGGCCCCGCGCAGGAAGGCCGCGCCGTGCCCGGCGAGGATCCGGGCCTCCGGCCCCTCCCAGGCCACGGGCACCAGCCGGGTGATCCCCGGGGCGGGGCCCAGCCGCCCGCGCACCGGTACGGCCGGCAGCGGGGCGGGGCGGCGCCCGGACAGGCCGGCGAGCAGCGGGCCGAGCAGGGTGTGGGCGGCGACAAGGGCCGCGTACGGGTTCCCGGGCAGCCCCACCACCCAGCGCCGGGCGGCGCCGAGCCGGGCCAGCAGCATCGGATGTCCGGGGCGGCAGGCCACCGTGTCGACGGCCCACCGCGCCCCGGCCCCGCCGAGGAGTCCGCGCAGCTGGTCGGTGGCCCCGACGGACGTGGACCCGGTGACGACGACCACCTCGGCGTCCGCCACCCCGAGGACCTCCCGCGCCAGCAGCCCCGCCGGCCGGTCCGGGACGTACCGCACCCCGGCGGCCTCACCGCCGAGCTCGGTCACCAGCCCCGGCAGCAGCGGGCCGAGGGCGTCCCGTACCCGCCCGGGCCCCGGCCGACCGGTGCGGTCCAGCTCGTCCCCGGTGACCAGTACCCGTACCCGGGGCCGGGTGTGCACCGCGAGGGTGTCGTGCCCGCAGGACGCGGCGAGCCCGAGCAGCGCCGGCCCGACCCGGGTCCCGGCCGGGGCGAGCGGGGCACCGGCCGGGGCGTCCTCGCCCGCCCGGCGGACGTGCCGGCCCGGCGGGAGCACGGGGCCGGACACCAGGCCGCCCGCGGCGGAGGCCAGTTCCAGGGGCAGGACGGCGTCCGCGCCCGCCGGGACCGGGGCCCCGGTGGAGATCCCGACGGCCTCCCCGCCGCCGAGCCGCCCCTGCCAGGCGGCTCCCGCCCGGACCTCTCCCCGTACCCGCCAGGGCCCCGGGCCGGCGACCGCGTACCCGTCCATGGCGGCGGTGTCGAAGGCCGGGAGGGGGTGCGGGCTGCGCAGCTCCCCGGCCAGCGTCAACCCGCCGGCCCGGCCCAGCGGCACCACCCGCACCGGCCCCGCCACCGCAGCGCCGTACGCCAGCTCCCGGGCGCGCTCCCAGGACACCGCCGTGGCGGACGAGGTGGAGGCGCGGGCGGGGGCGGTCGTCGAAGTCGGCATGGCGGCACTGTGCCGCGGCGGCTTTTCCGGCTCCTGCCGGGCGGGTTGCCGTTGTGCACCGGCTCGCTCACGCCCGGCCGCCTACGGCTGTGAGCGGCCCTCCGCCGACGGGGGCCCCGCCGGTACGATCGGCACCATGCCTCCGGAGGGCCTCGCCGATCCCCGCCCCGCCGACCGGAGCGATGCGCCTGCCCGCCGGATTTCCGCTAGACTGGACCGTTTTGTCGCAGCGGGCAGCGGGCAGCGGGCAGCGGGCAGCGGGCAGCGGGCAGCGGGCAGCGGGTCGTCCTCGTCGCCGTCCGGTCGGCCGGGGCGCTGCACCGGCTCCTCGACGTCCTGCCCGTCTTCGAGGGTGACGAGCGGATCTCCGTACGGTTCACCCTCGTCCCGGGATCCGCGTTCGATGTGGACGCCCTCGCCGCCCTGGAGCGGTCCGGCGCCCGCACCGTCCCCTGGGACGAAGCCCGCGCCGCCCGGCACGACCTGGTCCTGACCGCCAGCCCGAAGGGCGAGCCGCGGGCCCTGTCCGGCCCCCGGGTGCTGCTGCCGCACGGCGCGGGCTTCAACAAGGCGGTCGGCGGGGAGGGTTCGCCGCGCCTGCCGTCCGGCCTCGACCCCCACTACCTGCTCGCCGGCGGCCGGCCCTGGGCCTCCCTGCACGCGCTGGCGCACGAGGACCAGCTGTCCCGGCTCGCCGAACACTGTCCCCCGGCCGCCGCCCGGGCCACGGTGGTGGGCGATCCGACCCTGGACCGGATGCTCGCCTCCCTCGCCCACCGCGAGGACTACCGCCGCGCCCTGGGCACCGGCGCGCGCCGGCTGGTCGTGCTCAGTTCCACCTGGGGGCCGGAGTCGCTGCTCGCCCGGCGGCCGGAACTGCCGGGCGAGCTCATCGGCCGGCTCCCCCACGACGCCTACCAGCTCGCCCTGGTCCTCCACCCCAACGAGCACAGCCGGATCGGCGCCTTCGACCTCTCCCGGCAGCTCGCTCCCGCCCTGCGCGCGGGCCTGGTGCTGGCCGGACCGTACGAGGAGTGGGCCGCGCTGCTCGTCGCGGCCGACGGGACCGTCACCGACCACGGCTCGACCGCCCTCTACGCGGCCGCCCTGGGCCGCCCCGTCGTCGGTGCCTACGACGGCGGGAGCGAGCTGCTCCCCGGCAGTCCCATGGCCCGCCTCCTCGGTCTCGCGCCCCGGCTCCGTACGCCCGCCGAGCTGCCGGAGCTGCTCGAAGCGGCCGAGGCCCTCGACACCCGGGCCTGCGCGGAGGCGGCCTTCGCCCTGCCGGGGCAGGCCCTGCCGCGCCTGCGCGGGGCGCTGTACGAGCTGCTGGGGCTGCGGCCGCGCGCGGTCCCCGCGGCCCCGCGTCCGCTCCCCGGGCCCGCCGCGCCGCCACCGGCGCCCGTGGCCTTCGCGGTACGGGCCGAGGTGCGCGGGCACCGCGTCGGTGTCACCCGGCTGCCCCCGACCACCTCCGAGCCGGTCCATCACCTCGCGGCCGAGCACCCCGGGGCCGACGGCCGGCTCCTGCAGTCCGCGTCGGTGCTGTGGCGCCGCCCCGGCCCCGGCCCGGCCCCGCACTCCGCCCACTCCAGCACCTGGACCGCCGCCGGCTGGACCGCGCAGGTGCTGGAGGAGGCTCCGCAGTGCGGGACCGCCGCCGTGCTCATCACCCCGGAGCGGTGCCTCCTGCGGCACCGCTCGGCGGGGACCCTCAGCGTCCGCGTCGAGCCGTACCGGTCCGCCGGGCGCGTCGTGCGGGCCGACGCGGCCGCCGTGGTCTCGGCGGTCCACGCCTGGCTGGGCGGCACCTCCCGGGGCGTACCGCCGGTGTCCCTCGTCTGCGAGGCGGGCCCGCTCACGGTCCGCGTCGAGGTGGGCCCGGCCGACGGGGCGGACCTCGACTACGAGCTCTGACCGCTGTCGCCCGCCGCGCCCGACCGTACGGCCAGCTCCCGCGCGGCCGTCCGGTGCTCCTCGGCCTCGGCGGGCCGGCCCAGCTCCTCGCAGAGGGCGGCCAGTTCCTCCCGTACGCGTACCTCGTCGGTGGCGGCGCCCCGGGCGCGGGCGCTGTCCAGGGCCGCGCGCACCGGTGCGTCGGCCTCCTGCGCGCGCCCGGCGCGCCGCAGTGCCCGGCCGAGTTCGAAGCCGGTCCGCGCCGTCATCCGCTCCCGGTCCTGCTCCCGCGCCATGGCGTGCGCCTCGCCCAGCAGGACGACGGCCCGCCCGGGTTCGTCCTGGCTGAGCGCGGTGCGGCCCAGCAGGTACGTCTGGAGCAGTACGCCGTACGCGTTGCCGATCTCCGCGTGGACGCGCCGGGACTCCTCGAAGTCGGCGGTGGCGCCGGCCCAGTCGCGCGCGGCGGACCGCAGCAGGCCCCGGAACTCCACCGCCGACGCCTTCAGACGGCGTTCCGGCGCGGACTCCCCCAAAGTCCCGGCCGCGCCGAGCGCCTGCCGCAGGTGCTGTGCGGCCTCCTCGTGGCGGCCCTGTTCCCACAGCGGCCTGGCCAGCTGGCAGCGCATGCGGACCATGGCCGGCAGGTGTTCCGTGCGGTCGGCGGCGGCGACGCCGGTGCGGAAGGCGTCCGTCGCGTCGGCGTAGTGCGGGTGGTCGAGGAAGTGGGTCCACAGCGGTTCGCACAGCGCCCAGGCGTCCTCGTACCGCTCCGTCTCGAAGGCCAGCCGGACGCAGCCGTAGAGGGCGAGGCGGTGCGCCTCCAGCCAGCGCAGGGCCTCCGCCTTGGTGGTGAAGCCGGCGTCCGGTACGCCCTCGGCCGCCGGCGGCGCGGCGGCGAAGGTCATGCGCGGCCCGGCCGCCAGCAGGTCCGCCAGCGCGGCCTGCCGCCGGTACCAGCGGATCAGCGCATGGGCCGCCCGTACGCGGTCGGCGCCCCCGGGGTCGACCTGGCGGGCGCGGCGCTCGGCGTGGCCGCGCAGCAGGTCGTGCGTCCGGTAGCCCTCGGGCCGCAGTTCCAGCAGCCCGGCCGCCTCCAGTTCCTCCAGGGCGTCCTCGGCCTGTTCGAGCCCGCCGCCGAGGAGCGCCGCGGCGGGCGGCGCGGTGACGGCGGGTGCGGGGTGCTGCGACAGGAGCCGGTAGAGCCGGGCAGCCTCGGGTCCGAGGCCCGCGTACGCCGCGTCCCACACGGCCTCGACCATGGGGATGCCCCTCTCGTGCAGCTCGGCGCTGAGCCCGGCGACCAGCCGGGACAGGCTGCGGCGGCGGTACTTGCGCACCCACTGTCCGGCCACCTGGAGGGCGGCGGGCAGTCCGCCGCAGCCGTGGGCGAGCCGGAGGAGCGCGTCGGGGTCCTCGGTGAGCCTCGGGTCGTCCACGATGTGCGCGAGGAGGCGTACGGCGTCGTCCACGGTCAGCGGGGCCACGGGCACCTCGACGGCGGCCACTCCGTCGAGGTCGTGCAGCGGTCCCTGGCTCGTGACGATGGCCAGGCTCCCGTCGGAGGCGGGGAGCAGGGGCGCGGCCTCGGTGCCGTAGCGGGCGTTGTCGATGACGACGATCAGCCGCTTGCCCCGGGTCCTGGTCCAGTACTGCTTCGAACGGCCCGCGAAGGTCCGCTCCAGCCAGTCGGGGGCCACGCCGAGGCCGCTCAGGAGCTCCCCGAGGGCGTCGGCCACCTCCACGACGCCGTCGCGGCGGAGGTCGTCGAGGTCGACGTACAGCACTCCGTCGGGGTAGCGCTCGCTCAGCCGGCGGGCCGTGTGGAAGCCGAGGGCGGTCTTGCCGATGCCGCCGATCCCGGTCAACGCGACGGTCAGCGGCCCGCGTTGGGCCGGGTGTTGCTCGGCCGCCCGGGCGATGCGTGCCAGCTCGGCGTGCCGGTTCTCGAAGTGCCGGAGCGCGGGCGGCAGCTGGAAGGGCGTCGGCGGGGCCGCCGCTCCGTGCAGGTGCTGGTGCAGCTCCCCGATGCGTCCGGCCTGGACGACCACGTCGGCCCGCCCGTCCAGACTGTTGCGTGTCTCCTCGGCCATTCCCCAACCCTACGGCCACACCCGCACCCTGACGCTGCGACAGCATGGGGTTCCGGCCACGCCCTCCCCGCTCCTATGGTGTCCGCAGCGGACGATTCAAGGAGCGTTTCCATGGACCCGATCACGGCGGCAGCCCTCGCAGCACTGGCGGGAGGTCTCGGCGGCGAGGCCGGACGCCAGGCGTGGCAGGGCCTGGTCACCCTCGTCCGGCGCCCCTTCCGGCGCGGCGGGGCCGAGGAGGCGCCGGACGCTGCGGGCCCGGGCGAGCTGGAGCTCGTCTCCCTGGAGGGCGCCCCCTCCGATCCGGCCCGCGCCCAGGCGCTGGCCACCGCGCTGGGTGTACGGGCGGCCCTGGACGGGGAGTTCCGGGGGCTCCTGGAGGACTGGTGGGCGCGGGCGCGGACGGTCGACGCGTCGGGCGACACGCACAACCAGGTCAGCGGCCAGGCCGGTCAGGTCATCCAGGGCCGGGACTTCGGCAGCCTCACCTTCAACGTGCACGGCTCCCGCCCGGCCTCCGACTGACCCGCCTCCGGCCGCCGCCCCCCTCGGATCCTTGGGGGGCGGGAGCCGTTCGTCATGCCGTCGTCACTGCCGCGTACGGTCGGCGCCCGCCGTCGGGGTGTCGTCGAGGAACCCGCCCGACTGGTGCTGCCAGAGCTTCGCGTACGCCCCGTCGCCGGCGAGCAGCTCCTGGTGCGTGCCCTGTTCGACGATCCGTCCGCGGTCGAGGACGACGAGCCGGTCCATGCCCGCGACCGTGCTCAGCCGGTGGGCCACCACGAGCGCCGTCCGGCCCTCCATGAGCCGCCACAGCGCGTCCTGGACGAGGATCTCGCTCTCGGAGTCCAGGGCGCTGGTCGCCTCGTCGAGGAGCAGGATCGGGGCGTCGCGCAGGATGGCCCGGGCGAGGGCGACCCGCTGGCGCTGTCCGCCGGACAGCTTGATCCCGCGTTCGCCGACCATGGTGTCGAAGCCGTCCGGGAGGGCGTCGGCGAATTCCGTGACGTGCGCGGCCTCGGCCGCGCGGCGGATCTCGGCGTCGGTGGCGTCGGGCCGGGCGAAGGCGATGTTGTCGCGCAGGGTGCGGTGGAACATCGCCGGGTCCTGGGGGACGTAGGCGATCAGGCTGCGCAGGTCGGCCTGGCGCAGCCGGCTGATGTCCTGGCCGCCGATGAGGATCCGGCCGGCGTCGATGTCGGTCATCCGCAGGAGCAGCCGGGTGAGGGTGGTCTTGCCGCCGCCGGACCGGCCGACGAGGCCGATCCTCGCCCCGCCGGACACGGCGAGGTCGAGGCCTTCGAAGAGCGGTCGGGCGCCTCCGTGGGTGAAGGTCACCCGCTCGAAGCGGACGTCGGCGTTCTCGGAGAGCAGCGGTTCCGGGCACGGCGGGTCGAGCACGGTGGGCGGCGTCATCAGCAGTTCGGTGAACTGCGCGGCCTCCGTCATCGAGCTCTCCAGGCGGCGGTAGATCTGGTTGAACTCGAACATGATCCGCGTGGCGTGGGAGTAGTAGGTGAAGGCGACGACGACCGCTTCGACCCCGTGCCCCGACCCGGCGAGGGCGATGGCGACGAGCAGGCCCAGCGCGTTGGTCAGTACGGACATCGGGGCGACGATCGTGTCGATGCGCAGGTTGCCGTAGTCCCAGGACCGGAGGGTGAGCCGCCGTGACTCGGCGACCCGCGAGCGGTGTTCGGCGGCCTCGCGGCCCTCGGCGGCGAACGCCCGGACGGTGTCCATGTTCATCAGGCTGTCGGCGACGTGGCCCGACACCTTGGCGATGGCTTCCTCCCGCTGGTCGACGAGGCGCTGCCGGCGCCGGATCAGGGGGCGTACGAGCAGGGCCGCCAGCGCGATCATGGCGAGGAGTCCGACGACGAGCAGCGGTTCGTACTGCCACAGGACCACCGATCCGAAGAGCAGCGGCACGAACTTGCCGACGACGGAGAAGGTGAGGGTGTCGACGAACTCCTCGAAGCGGGAGGCGAAGCTCAGGACCCGTTTGGTGAGGGATCCGGCGAAGTTGTCGTGGAAGAACGCGGCGTCCTTGGCGAAGAGTTCGTCCATGCCGGCGACGTAGAGGTGCTCGATGCCGAGGGCGTCGACACGGTTCAGGCAGTGCAGGCCGACGCGCCACAGGGCCTCGCCGCACAGCAGCACCGCGGCGAAGGCGACGACGTAGGGCAGCATCTCCCCCATCTCCACACCTGCGCCGCTGCCCGTGTCCCGTGCGATGCGGCCGACGAGCTTCGCGACGACCAGGGGGGCGATGTAGTCGATGCCGATGTTGCCCAGTGCCGGGAGCAGCATCGCGGGCACGGTCAGCCACCGGAGCCGGCCCAACTCCCTTCCGTAGTAACGAAGTGCGAGCAGTACCGAACCCCTGCCCGGCGAACTCTTGCGCGAATCTGGCGTATCCATCGCAACCCTGCTTTGTCGGACCCATTGGACAGGATCCGCAGTGTCCCGCGACGCGCCCCGCACCGTCCAAGCGTTTTCCGGAGGCGCCGGCCCGGGACCGGCCTAGGTCCTGTCGTCGAGGGTTGCCGGGGTCGGGCCGTCGGGGCGGACGGTGATGCTGTAGGCGGCCTTGTCGGGGACGGAGCGGAAGCGCGGGGTGTGGGCGGGCAGCAGGTGTTCGAGGAGGACGGTCGTCTCGCGGAGCGCGAACTGCAGGCCCAGGCAGGCCCGGGGGCCCATGCCGAAGGGGAGGTAGCTCCCGGGGTGGGCGGGGCGCCGGCCGGGGGTGGTGAACCGTCCCGGGTCGAACCGTTCGGGGTCCTCCCAGAGGCCGGGGTCCCGGTGCGTGAGGTAGGGGCAGACCAGCAGGTCGGTGCCGGCTTCGATCGCGTACCCGGCGAGGACGTCGTCCTGCGCGGCGGAGCGCGGCAGTATCCAGGCGGAGGGGTAGAAGCGCAGGGTCTCGTGGACGAGGGCCTGGACGGCCCGGCGGCGCTCGGGCGAACCCTCGGCGCCCGCCGCGAGGGCCTGCTCGCGCGCCTCGGGGTTGCGGTCCAGCAGGAGGTAGAGCCAGGTCAGGGTGGAGGCGGTGGTCTCGTGTCCGGCGACGAGCAGGGTGACGAGCTCGTCGCGGATCAGCCCGTCGGTGTACTCGGGGCGCGTTCCGGCCGCCTCCAGCAGGACGTGCAGCAGGCCCGGGCCGTCGGGGCCGGGTGCGCCGTCGCGGGCGGCGGCGATGGCCCGGCTCGCGACGGCGTCGATCCTGGCCAGGTCGTCGGCGACGGCCCCGCGGGCGGCCGCGCCCTCGGCGGGCAGGCTGGGCAGGGCGGCCACGACGGCGGGCACGGCGGCCAGTTCGCGTTCCGTGCCGGGGTCGAGGGGGTGCCCGGTCAGGGACCGCCAGATGGTGTCGAGGGCGAAGCGGCGCATCTCGTCGCCGACGTCGAAGACCTGCCCGGTACGGGCGTACGCCGCCCAGCGCGCGGCGGCGGCCCTGGCGGCCCCGTCGATCCGCTGTTCGTAGCGCCGCATGCCGCGGCCGGTGAACTGCGACTGGAGCAGCCTGCGTTGCCGCTGCCAGGCCTCACCCGTCGCGCACAGGACGCCGTCACCGAGGAGCAGCCGCGCACGGTGGCTGCGCTTGACGTACCGGTCGGGGTGGTGCGCGAGCACGTGCTGCACGGCCTCGGGGGCGGTGACCAGCACACTCGGGCCCGGCCCGAGCCGGAACGCGGCGACGCCCCCGAGCTGTTCCCGCGCCCGCGCGAACAGCTCGACGAGCTCCCCGCCCCCGTCCTTCCACTCCCCGACGACCGCGGGGTCCAGCTCGGGCACCCGGCGGCCCGCCGGGGACTGACTCGCGAGGAAGCCGGGGCTGGCAGGGGTGGCCACGGATCTGCTCCTGTTCGGCGGCGCTACGTCGTCACGAACCCGACACGGACATCACGCACTGTAGGCGCCCCACCGCGCCCCGCGACACCCCGCCCGCCCCCCGCGCGGCACACCGGCGCGGATCAATTCACGGGCTACCGCCACACGTTGCGGCGGTCTCAGGTCGTCGCGAGCACCGCGTCGATGAGGTCCCGGGCGGCCTGTCCGTACACGGCTGAGGGCTGGAGGAGCCCGAACGCCTTGCGGAACAGAGCAAGCCGCTCGTGATCGGTGATGGTCTCGCCGCCGCGGTAGCCCTCGACCTCGACCCTGCTGTCGTCGAAGATCGAGAATCCGCCTCCCGGGTGCACCAGGAGGCGCGCGCGGGCCGGGACGATCCCGAGGGAGAGCCCCGGCAGGTCCGTCGCGTCCAGCAGCCGCCGGAGCTGGTCCCGCATCACTTCGGGCCCGCCGAGGCGGGTGTGCAGGGCCTGTTCGCCCAGCAGGATGTGGAAGGTCCGGCCTTCCTGCCCGATGTACCGCGCGCGAGCCGTACGGGCGGCCACTCCTGCTTCGATGTCGTCGGGAATCCCGTAGAAGTCGACGACGAGCCGCAGGACGGCGGCGGCGTACGCCGGCGTCTGCAACACGCCCGAGACCAGCTCCGGGCTGTAACCGACGTACGCGCGCGTGGTCCTGACAAGGTCCAGGAAGCCCTGCTGCACGGGGCCCGTTCCCGTACGGAGCAGGCCGTCCCAGTCCGGCGCGGCATCGGGCCGAGGAATCGTCATGCCGCGATCGTGCCAGCACCGCGCCCCCGGGGCGGACGGTTCGGCAACATCCGCACCGGGTTCCGGCGGCGCGGGGGCCGCCGTGGCGCCGGACTCCTTCACACGAGGTTCTTCTCCATGGCCGCGAGGTAGTTCTTGACGGGGTGGTCACGCAGGGCGTCGCCGGCGGGGGCAAGGAGGTCCGCGGTGGCGCCCTTGACCCGGTCGGCCAGTGCGCTCGTCAGCGGCATGGAGGAGCGGATGCGGCCGCCGGCGTCGATGTAGTGCAGGGTGTCGACGTGGGTGTAGGCGGGCTCGGGCGGCAGTTGCGGGACGATGTCGTTGTTGTTGACGTAGCGGTGCAGGCGGTCCTTGAAGCCCTTGTTGCAGGAGGCGGCCAGGAGCCGGTCGCAGGTGCGGGGCTGGCCGTAGGTGTAGATGCCGTCGGCCTGCAGGCGCGGCTCCTCCAGGTACATGCGGCAGCCGGCGAGCATCGCGAGTGCGCCGCCGAGGCTGTGGCCGGTGAACCACACGCTCTGGTCGTTGTCCCGGAAGTCGGCGAGCGCGTCCCTGACGGTGGGGAAGACCGAGTCGAGGGCCCGGCCGAAGCCGTAGTGGATGTAGCCGGTCCTGCCCGGTCCCGGCCACGGGGGTGTGGTGGCGTCCGAGAGCCAGTCCCGGATCTGCGCGGGCTCGGTGCCCCGGAATCCCGTGATGATCATCTTGTCGCTGGCGATCGTGTACGCCTGGGTGTCCTCCAGCGGGAACGGCGGGGTGAACCGGGTGTGGTGGTGACGCACCCGGCCGAAACCCCATTCGCGGGCTTCGGCATCGATGGTGGCCTCGTCCTTGTAGGCGAGGTCGGCGGCCCGGACCATCCAGTACGCGAGCTGGGGGCTGTGCTTCTTGGCGGTGTGGTCGATCGTCGACGGTACGGACACGACTTCTCTCCCGGCCATGGCGAGTGGTTGGGACCGTCCGCGGAGCAGCCCGCGGACCGATGTCGCCCGGCCCGGTCGCGGGCCGAAGGGCCGGCCCCGGTCGGCCGGGCAAGCAGACGCTAGCCGGGAGCCGGTGCGGTACCCGGCTCCCGATCTCCGGCCGATGCGCAGGAACGATCCCTCGTCACCCGGACGGACCGGGGCTGCTCACCTCCCTCACCGCCGCAGGGTCCGGTTCGACTCGGCGATCCGCCCGGCGTGGTAGCGGATGCTGGGGTCGATGGTGCGGGCGTCCGGCGGCAACGCGTCCGCCTGCGCCTTGATCTTGTCGGTCAGTACGGGCTGGTCCGCACCGGTGAGCCGCAGAACGCCGCGAGTGACACTGGCCGCGCCCAGGACCCGCAGTGTGCCCGGCGCGTCGCTGAGGCCGTTGACCTCCGTGCCGTCCGGTCCGAGTACGGCGACCAGCCGGGTGCCGGAGCCCAGCAGTGCGGCTGCGCCGCCGGGGTAGTCGGCCTCCTGGCCGATGGTGTGGACGATGCGGCTGAAGGTGGCGGGGCGGCCGAATCCCATTCGGCGCGCAGCCCCTTCGGGTCCAGGGCGCCTTCCGGGCCCCTGGGGTAGTCGGCACCGAGTCTCGCCGGGCGGGCGCCCCAGGTGACCCGACGGGTGACGTAGTGGGCCTGTTCGACCTCGAAGGCACCCCCCGCGCCGCCGCCTACGACGAGCAGGTCGTCGTCCGGACGGTAGCCGGCGCTGGTGTTCTGCCCGCCGTACTGGACCCGGTGTGCCCGGACGAGGGCGTCGAGGCCGGTCAGTGTCTGCGGCGGAAGGGTGGTGCGGTCGACGGTCTCGCCGCTCGCGGTCAGGATGACGGCGTCGGTCATCGGGTGGACCGAGTAGGGGGAGTCTAGGTCGGTGACGAACTCGGCGTTGTCGCAGTGCATGGGACCCAGGTCGAAGCAGGCGCCTTTGTCGTCGGCGCCGATCGCACCGTCCTCCAGATCAGGGCTTGTGGATCTGCTGGACTCGGTAGTACTTGGCGGTGCACGGCGCGACCCAGTCTTTTCCTTCGTGGCGGGAGAAGTAGGGCTCGGCGAGGGATCCGATGGGCATCGCCTCGTAGGTCACGCTGCCGGCTCCTTCGGTGATCTCGTCGCGGATACGGGTGTCTTGGGCGTCCCAGCGCTGTGCCCGGGTGACTGTCTGAGAGGTCAGTTGCTGGGCGGCGGGGATCAGGGCGGCCAGGGCGGCGAGGGTGAACGTGCCCGCCAGCAGGGCTGCTGCCCGCGGGAGGTGTGGCTTGTCGGGCGTGTGGGCGCGTTGTCCGGCCCAGTGGCCGAGGAGTGCCCCGTACAGGGTGAGGGTGGCCAGGTAGGGGATGAGGAAGCTGGTCCAGGTGCGGGCGTAGGTCCAGCCGTTGCCGCCGTATCCCAGACGCAGGCCGTGAGCGACGGCGAGGGACGACAGGATGAGGACGGGGATCGGAAGGATCAGCAGGAGCCGTGCCGCCGGCGGCGGGGGACCGCCCCGGCGGGTGACGGATGGCTGCGGTCGACCGGGGATGAGGGTGAGGGCGAGGCCGAGGAGTACGCCCGTGGCGGCGGCGCCCAGGTAGGCCCACTGGCTGAGGACGGTGTCCCAGATGTGGACCCCGTCGCGTGCCAGGCGCCGTGCGCTGAATTCTCGCGGCGGGCGCTGTGCGCGGCGCCACGCGGCGCCGGGCGAGGTGTAGAGCACGGCCAGGCCCACGGTCAGGCCCGCGCAGTACAGGGCGGACCAGGTGAACGGGTACCAGGTTCGCGCGAGCCGTAGCGCCAACGGCAGCTGGGGCAGGGTCAGGAGCGCGGCGGTGGCTGCGGTCAGGCCACTGACGGCGAGGAACGGCTCGCTCAGTGTGCCGATCGCGAAGCCTGTCACCATGGCGCCCACGAGCGCCGCCCGCCGTGGCCGTCTCCCCGGGCTCCGGCCCGCGCGGATGGCGGCGAGCAGGGCCCAGATACCGAGGACGCTGGGCAGGATGTGCGAGATGGCGGCCGGGGCCCACAGCATCTGGTAGGTCCGGGTACCGCCGAGGAACAGCAGCGCCTCCGCCACCAGCACCGCGGGCGCGAGGACTGCCGTAGGTGCCCGCATGTCCAGCGCGCCGAGCGTTTCACGGGCCAGCAGGTACAGGCCGAGCCCGAGGGCGGTGATCAGGACCGTGGAGAGCACCTGCGGGCCGAGCATGCCGTGGGAGTAGACGACCCCGCCGAGGAAGGCGTTGGTGATCCGCCCGTTCTGTGTCAGGTAGAAGTCGGACGTCACGCCCAGGACACCCATGTCCCGGGTCTTCCACGCCATGCACCAGTCATCGGAGGTGGGCCGCAGGAAGGTCCCCAGGAAGCCGACGACGCCCAGCAGCCCGCCGGCCGCAGCCGTCAGAACCCCACTCGTTCCGCGCAACAGCCCGGCGCCGGCGGCGCGGGTTCGGCGGGCCGGCCCCCCGACCGGCTTCCTTGCCTGCACCGGTAGTACCGCCCGGTCAGGCAGGTCCCGTATGGCGCTCCGTTCGGTACGGTCGTCCTGCTCGTCAGAGGTCGTCACAGGTTGCGAACGAGTCGCGGCTGACCAGGGGAACGGTCCGGCGACGCACTGTGGTCGCGCGTATGACCATGGCCCCGAAAACGATCGAGGGGCCGTTCTGGATCGCTCCAGAACGGCCCCTCGATCTACGACTCTTTCGAGTCGGGACGACAGGATTTGAACCTGCGACCCCTTGACCCCCAGATGACTGCGCCAGGCCCACAATCAGGACATGTGGCGCCATTTGAGGGCGAGGAACGTGTGCCAATGCGCGTGCCGTGCACCTGCGTGCAGCGGCACTGGTCCCCAACTGGTCCCCAACCGGTCGTCACCCCAATGCGCCACTCGGGAGGTTCGGACGGATTGGGCGGGCCGCGCACGCCCTGGGCTGGTTCGTGAGTCTTTGTGTGCTTTTGTCGTCGCCTGATGGGGTGGTGCGGGCCGAATCCGCTGGTCCGCAGCCGGTGGTCTGCTGGGGTGGCGGGGTGAGTGAACGCAAGTCGTACCCGAGCGACTTATCGGACGAGCAGTGGGCTCTGGTCGAGCCGGTGATCACAGCGTGGAAGGACCGGCATCGCTCGGTGAGTGGCACCAGGGCTCGTACGCGATGCGGGAGATCGTGAACTCGATCCCCTACCAGGGCCGGACCGGCTGCCAGTGGGCCTACCTGCCGCACGATCTGCCGCCGAAGAGTGCGACGTACTACTACTTCGCCGCCTGGCGGGTCGACGGGACCGACCAGGTCATCCACGAACTCCTGCGCTGCCAGGTCCGGGAGCGGGCCAGTCGATTAGAGGACCCGACCCTGGTGGTTCTGGACACGCAGAGTGTCCGTGCGGCTGCCGGGGTCCCCGCCACCACGACCGGCCGGGATCCGGCGAAGCGGGTGCCGGGCCGCAAGCGGGGACTGGCCGTGGACGTGCTCGGGCTGGTCATCGCCGTCATCGTGCTGGCCGCGAACGCTCACGACAACGCCGTGGGCATCGCCCTGCTGGACCGGGTTGCCGAGCACGCTGGCGGCACCGTCCGCAAGGCCCTGGTCGACCAGGGCTTCAAGAACCAGGTCGTCGCGCATGGATCCGGCATGGGCATCGATGTCGAGATCGTCGAACGCAACCCACAGGAGACAGGGTTCGTTCCGCAGCCGAAGCGGTGGAGGGTTGAGCAGAATGGAAAGCCGCTCTGAACGCCTTCGACATCACCTTCGACGGCCGACTCCCAGCCGCCCGCCGCTGAACCCCCTGACAACTCCAGAACCACCGTTAGCTTTACAGACCCGCCGGCCGAGGCGTATCCGAGGGCCGGTCCTGAGAAGCGGAAGTGGAGGTTGGTCCCTGCTTCTCACGGGTTGGCGCCGTTTCCCAGGCTCATGTGCTGCGGATGTGCCCTCGTGCGCCCGGGTTCTGGGCGGGCCGGGACGCCAAACGTTCTGCCCAGGGTGGGTCTGCGCCGGGGACGGAGCAGGTGAGGGCGGCGACGCGGGCGGCGAAGGAGCAGGCGTCGGTGGTGCCTTCGAGGGTCAGGGCGTCGAGTCGGCCGCCAAGGTGTCCGAGTGCGGTGAGGCGGTGCAGCAGGCCGGCAGTGAAGGCGTCTCCGGCGCCGACGGTGTCGATGACGTCGACGGTCGGGGCCGGGACGGTGACGCGTGCGCCGTCGAGGGAGGCGAGGGCGCCGCGTCCGCCGAGGGTGATGACGACGAGGCGCGCGCCGGCCGCGTGCCAGGTATCGCAGGCCTGTTCGGGGCTGGCCCCGGGGAGGAGCAAGCTGAGGTCGTCTTCGCTGAGGCGGAGGATGTCGGCCACGGCGCACCAGTGGTGGAGCCGCTGGTGGTAGGCGGCGGGCGGTACTAGGAGTGGGCGGACGTTGGGGTCGATGGACACGGTGGCGTGCTCGCGCGCCTTGGCGAGGTAGTCCTCGATGTGGCTGCCTCCGGGGCGGCGTATCAGCGCCAGGGAGCCGGTGTGCACGGCGACGGTTTCGCCCGGCACGGTGTCGGACAGTTCGTCGGCGGTCCACTGCCAGTCGGCGGCGCCGTCGGCGAAGAAGGAGTAGGTGGCCTGGCGGGTCTCGTCGAGGTCGGCGATGGCCAGGGTGCTGGGCTCGGGGGCGGCCACGCTGCCGCTCAGGTCGACGCCGGAGGCGCTGAGGCGGTTGCGGAAGAGGGTGCCGAAGACGTCGTTGGAGATCCGGGCGAGGAAGCGAGTGGGGGTGCCGAGTCGGGCGAGGGCAACGGCGGTGTTGGCGGGGCCGCCACCGGGCAGGACGCGCAGGGCGAGATCGGCGGGGCTGGACAGGGCGGGGTCGGTGAAGGCGTCGGCGACGCACTCGCCGAGGACGGTGACGCTGCTGGTGGGGATGTTCATGGGCTGTCTCTCTGTAAAAGCGCAGTGCGGGGGGCTCGGTCGTAGCGTTCGTCCTTGACCTTGCGGATGGACACGCGCCGGACTCAGCCCTTGACCGCAGAGCTGGCCACGCCTTGGACGAACCACCGCTGGAAGAACGCGAAGACGATCAGCACCGGTAGGACCAGCAGGACGCCGAAGGCGAGGATCTGGCCCCAGTCCGGGGGCTGCTGGCCCTGGAAGACGCTCATCTCCAGCGGCAGCGGGCGGACCGACGGGTCGGAGACCATCAGCACCGGCCACAGGAACGAGCCCCACTGGATAAGGAAGGTCAGGATCGCCACTGAGGCGAAGGCCGGCTTGCTCATCGGGACGATGATCGCGAAGAAGGTGCGCCAGGGGCCCGCGCCGTCGATCCGGGCAGCTTCCTCGATGCTCGGTGGGATCGAGCGGAAGAACGTGTGGAACTGATAGACCGAGAAGGCGTTGGCGATGAACGGGAGCGCCAGGATGTAGAGGGTGTTGCGCTGGTCGTTGAACATGTAGAAGAGCGGGACGGCCACCGACTCGAACGGGACCAACATCAGCAGCAGAATGAGCGTGAAGACGGCTTCGCGTCCGCGCCACTTCAGCCGTGACAGCCCGTACGCGGCCATCGAGTTGACGAACAGGCCGCCCGTCACGACCACGAACGCCAGCAGCAGCGAGATGCCCATGAAGCGCCAGAAATAGCCGGTGCTGTCGGAGTTGAGGCTGCTCAGGACGGCGGAGTAGTTGTCGAAGGACAGGTCGGTCGGGAGGAAGCCGGAGAGACCGTTCAGGATCTCGTCGGACGGCTTGAGGCTGCCCAGGAACAGGTAGATCACCGGTAGCACGAAGACGGAGGCCAGCACGCTGAGTACGGCGTAGTCCATGAAGCGGCGCAGGGGCGTAGGGGTCGTGCCCATGAGTCAGTCCTCGTTTCCGGGCCGGACGACGCGGCGCTGGATGAGGGTCAGGACGACGACGATCAGGAAGAAGACGACGGTGATCGCGGACGCCTGGCCGATGTTGTTCTGGTCGAAGGCGGTGGTGACGGCCTGGTACATCACGGTGCGGGTGGCGTCCTCATCCAGACCGCCCCCGCGGACGAGGACGTACACCTGGTCGAAGACCCGGAAGGAGAGCACCGAGGTGAGCATCGCAACGAAGACGAGGGTGGAGTGGATGCCGGGCAGGGTGACGTGGCGGAACTGCTGCCAACGACTGGCGCGGTCGAGTTCGGCGGCCTCGTAGAGCTCACCCGGGATCTGCTGGAGGCCGGCGAGCAGGATGACCATCTGGAAGCCGACGCCCTGCCAGATGGACAGCACGACGATCGAGGCCATGGCGGTGGCGGAGTCGCCGAGCCAGTCGAAGGCGCCCCAGTTGCCGAAACTCACCGCGTCCAGCGCGGAGTTGAGCATGCCCTGGTCACTGCGGGCCAGTATGAGTCGCCAGATCACGGCGACCAGCGCCATGGGGAAGACGACCGGCATGAAGAAGAGCGACCGGAACAATCCGATGGCCTTGAGCTTGCGGTTGAGCAGGATCGCCAGGGCCAGCGCCAGGGCCGTCTGCACGGGTACGACGAACACGGCGAAGGTCAGGTTGTTGAGCAGGGCCCGCAGGAACGGGCCGGACAGGTCGGGGTCGGTGAACAGCCTCCGGTATTGCTCCAAGCCGAAGAAGCTGGGCTCCAGCGGGGAGCCGAGGCGGACGTTGTAGAAGGAGAGCACCACGGCGTAGCCGAACGGCACACCGACGAAGACGATCAGTCCGACGACGGCCGGGGCGGACATGAGTAGTCCGTGCAGCCAGTCACGGTTCTTGCGGCCCGGCCGCGCTGATCGCGTCGATCGCGCGGATGTCACGGATGTCACGGATGAGGCCTGCTCCGGGCCGGGCGGCGCGGCGTGCGCGGGTTCCACGGATGTCACGGGGAGGGTCCTGTTCCTGGCGGGGTGGGCGCGGCAGCCGCGGCCGCCCGGGCCGATGGAGTCCTACGGGATCTTGTAGCCGGCGTTGTCGGAGAAGTCCTGGTCGATGGCGCGGGCGGCCTTTTGCAGAGCGCTCTCGGGGTCGGCGCCACCGTAGATGGAGTTCAGGGCCTCGCTGAACTTCGAGGTGACCAGGGGGTAGCCGGCGGTCACCGGGCGGGTGACGGCGACGCAGGACTTGGTGATGTCCTTGTCGCCGCAGGGCTTGGCGAGCTGGTCGGCGTAGAGCTGGAGCGGGCCGCCCTGCTTGTAGAGCTCGCTCTTGTCGAGCGCGGTCTTGGTGGCGGGCACCGCCCCGTTGGCCGTCGTCATGGCGGTGATGTTGGCGTCGTTCAGGAGGGTGTCCAGGAACGTGCCGGCGGCCTTGGCGTTCTTGCTGTCGGCGCCGATGCCCCAGGCCCAGGAGCCCTGGCCGGTCTTGGGGCCGTTGCCGAAGTCGGGCAGCGGCAGTACGACGAGGTCGTCGCCGAGGGCCTCGCTGTAGGCGGGGTACATCCAGTGGCCGGCCCAGCTCAGGGCGACGCGGCCCTTGGCGAAGGCGTTGCCGTCGGTGTTGGGGTCGACATACGTCTTCCAGGACTGGAAGGTCTTCATGGCCGAGATCACGGCCGGGGTGTCGAGGGCGCCTTCCGCCTTGCCGTCCTTGAGGAGGGAACCTCCCGCGGACCAGACGACCGGGGCGAAACCGTAGGTGCCCCACTCGTTGGCGTAGCCGCCGGTCTCCTGGAGGTCGAGGGTCTTGCCGTCGGTGTCCATGGCCTTCAGCGCCCCCAGCGCGGCGGTGAACTCCGTCGCCGTCCAGTCATTGGACAGGCTGGTCGGGTACTTCACCCCGGCCGCGTCGAGCAGCTTCTTGTTGCCGTAGATCCCCAGGCCGGAGTCGAACATGCCCAGGCCGTAGTGCTTGCCGCCGACCTCGCCCTGCGCCTTGCTCGCGTCGGTGGCGTTGTCCATGGTCTTGGTGGAGACGTGCGTGTCGATGGGGGCGAGCTTCTTGTTGTAGACGAAGTTCGCCATGGTCGGGCCGTCGAACTCCATCACGTCCGGCAGCTTGGAGGCGTCGGTGGCCGTGATGGTCTTGGTGTAGTCGGCCTCGGGGATCAGCTTCAAGTCGACCTTGATGTCGCCCTGCGAGGAGTTGAAGGACTTCACCGCGTTCTGCAGCGCACTGGCCTCGTTCTTCTGGCCCTGGTGGGCCCAGACGCTGATGGTGCCCTTGCCGCTTCCGGCCTCGGCGGAGGCATCGGTGCCGCCGCCCGAGCCGCAGGCGGCCAGCGCCACCACGGGGAGAGCGAGGGCCAGGCCCGTACGGACGGTACGGCGGTACTTTCTGTTGGTCGAGCTCATGGTTTGTGCCTCCGTGCTGTGGCGCGGGTTCGAAGTGCGGGGGGAGCTTTCCGGGGCGTGGGGGTGCGGCGCTCGGGGGGTTACCTCGGGCCGCGCAGGCGCGGCGGGGCGGTGGTCTCGCGCAGGACGAGACGGATGGGCATCTGCACCAGCCCCGGCGCCTCGGCGTCGGGTTCGTCCAGTTGCCGCAGCAGCAGCCGGGCGGCCTCGGCGCCCTGGTCGGCAACCGGCTGGGCGACGGTGGTCAGTCCGACCACGTCGGCGAGTTCGTGGTCGTCGAAGCCGACGACGGACACGTCGTCCGGCACCTTCAGCCGGTGGCGGCGCAGGGCGCGCAGTGCGCCCATCGCCATCTCATCCGACTGCGCGAACACGGCAGTCGGCGGGCGGGAGACAGCCAGCAGCTCGGTCATGGCCCGCTCACCGCCCTCGACGGTGTAGTCGCCGTCCGCTTCCAGGGCCGCATCGTGCTCTATCCCCGCATCGGTCAGGACGTCCAGGTAGGCGCTGCGCCTTTCGACGGGGGTGGTCCAGTGCAGCGGCCCACTGGACCCGCTGATCATCCCGATCCGTCGGTGACCGAGGTTCACCAGGTGGCGTACGGCGCTCTCCGTTCCGGCCCGGTCGTCGATGCCGACGACGGTGAAGCCGAGCCGGGCTCCGCCGACCGTGGTGGCCAGCGGCACCCCGAGTGAACGCAGTGCAGCCGACTCCTCCTCGTCAGGGATGAGGAGCGAGAGCACGGCGTCCACCCGCTTGCGGACCGGCAGCTTGGTGAAGAAACGCTTGCGTGTCTCCGGCGATCCCAGGTTGTACAGCAGCACGTCGTACCCGGCGGCGCTGAAGACCTGCTCGGCGGCGTCCAGCACGGTGCCGAAGAACCAGCGGCCCACGTACGGGACCACGACCCCGATGGTGAAGGTGCGCCCGCTGGCCAGGCTCGACGCGGAACGCGAGGCGGTGTAGCCGAGCTGGGCGGCGAGGGCCGCGATCTGCGTCCGCACCTCCTCGGACACGCCCGGCCGTCCGCGCAGCGCGCGGGACACGGTGGACGTCGAGACTCCGGCGGCGCGGGCGACATCGGTGATGCTGGCCGTCACGGCGCATTCCCTCCCGTTGGTTTCACGTCGATGTGATCTGCAGGTGACGTGACCGTAAACCCGCCCTCGTTGTTGCGCAAGCGTTTGCGTTCGGATTTACTTGGGCTGATCCTTGAGAGACCTTTTTGTTATCAAGCATCAGCGCATACGTTTGGGCGCTGTGAGCCGACAGGAATGTGCATGCGATACGCCCCGCCCGGCCTCTGCGTGAACGACTTCGCCCTCCTGCGGGACGAGGACGGCACATACGCGGTGCTGCACCTGCAGGGGCCCTGGACAACGGAGTTCGATCATCTGCGGATGGAGACCTCCTACGGCCGGGCAACCTCCACCGACCTGGTCCACTGGCAGCCCCAGGGCACCGCCTTCGGCAACGGCCTGCCCGGCCGCTTCGACCAGCAGGCCGTGTGGACCATGCACCCCATCCGGCACGGCGACGCAATGACGATGTTCTACACCGGCGTCTTCGGTCTCACACCGGGCGGCTGGCCGGTCCAGTCGGTCGGACTGGCGTACTCGGACCGCACGGACGGCACCGGTTGGCGCCGCCATGGCACCAGGCCGGTCGTCGAGGCGGACCCGCGCTGGTACCGCACCAGCGAGAAGATGGCCTGGCGTGACCCGTTCGTCGTACGCGATGACGCGTCGGACGGCTGGGTCATGGTCGTCTGCGCCAGCGACGCCTCCCTCCCGGTGGAGGTCAGCGGCTGTGTCGCCCTGGCCACCTCGGCGGACCTGGAGCACTGGACCGTCCATCCGCCGCTCATCTCCCCCGGTGACGTCGATGAACTGGAGTGCCCGGTCCTGGAACGCCTCGACGACGGAAGCTGGCTGCTGCTCGGCTCCATCGGCGCGACCCGCGGCTTCGAGTCGTGGACCGCCCCCAGCCTGCGCGGGCCCTGGACCCGCCGCGGTCCCCTCGGCCCGGCCGGCGCCTACGCCCCGCGCGTCATCGTCGCGCCCGATGGCTCCCGCGTCGTGCTGCACACTACGCCTCGCCGGGTCGGCCTCACTGACTCCGGCGAGACCTGCCGCGGGATGCTCGCCCAGCCCAAGTCCCTTGTCATGTTGGACGGTTCGACGCCCCGCCTGGAATGGTGGCCCGGCCTGGACGTCTGGCTCGGCGAGGAAACGGAGCACCCCGCCCCGCACGCAGTCGGCGACATCGGCCTCACCGGGCCCGTCGACGTTATTCTCCGCACCGATTCCCCGGACGGCAGCCCCGCCCTCGTTGTCGGCTGCGACGGCAAGAACCTCTGGGTCACCGGCCCCGAGGGGACCCGGCTCGGCGAGACCGTCCTGACCGAACCCGCCGCCACGCTGCGCATCCTCACCATTGGCGAGTACGTCGAGGTCTACGCCGACGGCCTCTTCGTCCTGACCACCCTGTGCTACTCCGGGCACCCCGCCCCGTGGACGGCCGCCACCGAAGGCCGCGAACGCACCATCCCTGTCCGCCCGATCCGGCTGCCCGACCCGCACCGCGACGACGCCTCGGCCATCTGGCCAGGCTCCACAACACCCTGACGGGCGACAGCCCACGCCCGTCTGATCGTCACCCGGCACGACCCCGGAAAGGCTCAATCGGGTGTGCGAGGACATCGACCGCCCGCCAGGAACCGGCACAACTCCTCGTCTCCACGGCACTGCCGCTGGCCTCGATCGCCAGGCGCTGCGGGTTCAGCTCCGCCTAGTGCTGTGACCGGAAAGGTTCACCGTGTCGCGGCGCCCGGCACGGCACCTCGCGGCGTTGTCAGGACGACACTGAGCGCCGCATAAAAGCCGGCCTACCCGAAGAGGTCGGGCACCGGGAGAAATGGCGCCTGGCCCTGGACCTCATTGACGAGGCGGTCGCCTGGGGCCTGGAGCCGATGGTGATCGTCGCCGACGCCGGCTACGGCCAGATCACCGCGTTCCGCCACGGCCTGGCGGAACGCGGGCTGGACTACGTCGTCGCCGTCCGCTCGGACGAGTCCGCGCACCCGCAGGCGGCTGCGCCCAGCGCATCGCCGTGGAGCGGGAACGGCCACCATCCCGCCACTTCCACCCCACCCTCCGCACCACGGCTGGCCACGGCCGGAGTGAGGAGCAGCGCCGGAGCCGCACGCGGCCGGTAAGCTGGCAGCGGACCCGTGTCAGGCCATGGCCGCGCCGGTTCCCGCGATCACCTCGGGCCGCAGCAGGGCGGCGAGTCTCTCGGCCGGCAGCAGGCCCCTCTCCAGGACCAGCTCGGCCACACCCCGGCCACTGGCGAGGGCTTCCTTGGCGATGTCGGTGGCGGCCGTGTACCCGATGTGCGGGTTCAGGGCGGTCACCAGGCCGATGGAGTTCTCAACGGTGGCCCGCAGCACCTCGGTGTTGGCGGTGATGCCGGCCACGCAGCGCTCGGCGAGGGTGAGGCAGGCCGCGCGCAGGTGGGTGACGGACTTCGACAGCGAGTGCAGGATGACCGGCTCGAAGGCGTTGAGCTGGAGCTGTCCGGCTTCGGCGGCCATGGTGATGGTGATGTCGTTGCCGATCACCTCGAAGGCGACCTGGTTGACGACCTCGGGGATCACCGGGTTGACCTTGCCGGGCATGATGCTCGAACCCGCCTGCACCGGCGGCAGGTTGATCTCGCCGAAGCCCGCGCGCGGCCCGGAGGACAGCAGGCGCAGGTCGTTGCAGGTCTTGGACAGTTTGACGGCGATGCGCTTGAGTACACCGGACATCTGGACGAACGCGCCGCAGTCCTGGGTGGCTTCGACCAGGTTGGCCGCGGTGACCAGGGGCAGCCCGGTGATGTCGGCAAGGTGGCGGCGGGCCGATTCGGCGTATCCGGCGGGGGCGTTGAGACCCGTGCCGATCGCGGTCGCGCCGAGGTTGATCTCCAGGATCAGCTCGACGGCCTCAGCGAGCCGGCTGCGGTCCTCGTCGAGCATGACGGCGAAGGCGGAGAACTCCTGCCCGAGCGTCATCGGCACGGCGTCCTGCAACTGGGTGCGGCCCATCTTCAGAACGTCGCGGAACTCGACGGCCTTGCGGGCGAACGTGTCCTGGAGGACGGCCATGGCTTCGAGCAGGCCGCGCACCGCGGAGACGGTCGCGATCCGCACGGCGGTCGGGTAGACGTCGTTGGTGGACTGGCCGAGGTTGACGTCCTCGTTGGGGTGCAGGTGCCGGTACTCGCCCCTGGCATGGCCCAGCAGCTCCAGCGCCCGGTTGGCGATGACCTCGTTGGCGTTCATGTTGGTCGAGGTGCCGGCTCCGCCCTGGATGACATCGACGACGAACTGGTCGTGCAGCTTCCCGCCGCGGATCTCCTGGCAGGCGGCGACGATCGCGGCGGCCTTCGCGGGCTCCAGCAGGCCGAGTTCCTCGTTGGCGAGGGCTGCGGCCTCCTTGACGGCGGCGAGGGCGTCGATCAGGTGCGGGTAGGCGGAGATGGGCGTCCCGGTGATGGGGAAGTTCTCGGTGGCGCGCAGGGTGTGGACGCCCCAGTAGGCGTCGGCGGGGACGTCGCGGTCTCCGAGCAGGTCGTGTTCGCTGCGGGTGGCGGCGGTCATGGGTGTGCGGCCCTCTTCCTGAGGTGGGTGGGTCAAGGTGGTGAAAGGGGATGGAGTCAGGCGGTGGCGGGGATGCTGGGCGGGTTCAGCGCCGCCACCGGCCGGATGCCGCCGACGGGCCGGCCGCCGCCGGTCATCGGCTCGCCCTCGAACCCGGCGAGCAGCCGCGGCTCGACTCCCGCCCGGGCGAGGGCTGCGGCCGTCACCGGGATGCGCGCCCGGTCCGCCCCGTCGGCGATCTTCACTGCGACGGCGCGGCCGTCTGGCAGCGCGGCCACCTGGACGCCCTCGAAGCCGTCCTTGGCCAGCAGCCCGGGCACCGCGCGCATCAGCTGGGCCGTGTCTCGCCCTGTGCCGGAGGCCATCTCCGGGTGGACGCGCAGCGCGTCCGCCACCCGGCGCCCGGCGGTGTCCGGACCGGCCGTGGCGATGCGGGCGGCGGCGCGGGCCAGGCCGTGCAGGGACACTGCGAACAGCGGGGCTCCGCAGCCGTCGACGGTGACGTTCGCGATGTGCTGGCCGGTGAGTTCCTCGACGACCTCGGCGATCGCCCTCTGAAGCGGGTGGCCCGGGTCGAGGTAGCTCTCCAGGGGCCAGCCGGCCAGCTTGCACAGGTACAGCATCGCCGCGTGCTTGCCGGAGCAGTTCTGGGCGAGCCGGGAAGGCCCGCGGCCCTCGCGCACCCAGGCATCCCGGACCGCCGGGGCGTACGGCACGTCGGGGACGTTGCGCAGGTCGTCCTCGGTGAGGCCGGCCAGTTCGAGGATCTGCCGGGTACCTGCGAGGTGGCGCTCCTCGCCGGAGTGGCTGCCCATCGAGAGGGAGAGCAGGGCGCCGTCGAGCGGCAGCCCGGCCCGCACCATGGCGAGGGCCTGGACCGGCTTGAGGGCTGAGCGCGGGTAGCAGGCGGCCTCGATGTCTCCGATGCTCAACCGGACGTCGCCATTACCGCCGAGGACGACGACGGATCCGTAGTGGACTCCCTCGATCACGCCGCCCCGGGTGACGTGGGCGACGGGTGCGTGCTGGGGCTCGCGCATCGCGGGCGCGTCCGCGAGGAGACTCCTGCGCATCACTGCCTCGTTTGGTGGTGGGTTGCTGCTGACCGGGGTGGCCGGCGGCAGGCCCGGCCCGGGGGGGGGAACGGGCCTGCCGCCGCCCGGCTCAGCCCTCGCTCTTCGCGGCGGCGCGCGCCACGCGGCCGCGGACGGCGTACCAGCCGGCGACCAGCGCCGCGGCGATCAGTGGCACGCACAGCACGGTGGTGCGCGCCGCTCCTCCGTCGGCGTACATGAGGACCAGGACGGAGGCGAGGAAGGCCAGCGTCACGAGTTCGGTCCACGGGGAGCCGGGCAGGCGGTAGGAGGGGCGGGTCAGTTCGCCGTCACGGGTCTTCCGCCAGAAGAGGAGGTGGCAGAGCATGATCATGCCCCAGGTGGCGAGGATGCCGATGGCGGCCAGGTTGAGCACGATCTCGAACGCGTCCGCCGGAACGACGAAGTTGAGCCCGACGCCGAGGACGCACATGCCGCTGGTGAGCAGGATGCCGCCGTAGGGCACCTGGGTGCGGCTCAGCCGGGCGGTGAAGCTCGGGGCGGAGCCGTTGACGGCCATCGAGCGCAGGATGCGGCCGGTGGAGTAGAGGCCGGAGTTGAGCGAGGACATGGCCGCGGTGAGAACGACCAGATTCATCACGTCGCCGGCCGCCGGGATGCCGATGTGGGAGAGCACGGTCACGAACGGGCTCTGGCCGGCGCTGTAGCTGTTCCACGGCATCAGCATCGACAGCAGGACGACCGAGCCGACGTAGAAGAGGCCGACGCGCCACATGATCGAGTTGATCGCCTTCGGCATGATCTCCTCGGGATTCTCGGTCTCACCGGCCGCGACTCCGACCAGCTCGACGGAGGCGTAGGCGAAGACGACGCCCTGGATGATCAGCAGCATGGGCAGCAGGCCGTTGGGGAAGATCCCGCCGTTGTCGGTGATCAGGGACGGACCGGGCACGGCGTCGTCGATGGGGTGCCGGGTCACGAGGAAGAAGATCCCGATGGCCATGAAGACGACCAGCGCGCCGACCTTGACGATGGCGAACCAGAACTCCAGTTCGCCGAAGATCCGCACCGAGATGAGGTTCACGGTGAGGACCACGGCCAGGGCTATGAGCGCGATCACCCACTGCGGGACGTCGGAGAACAGGCGCCAGTAATGGGTGTAGGTGGCGACGGCGGTGATGTCGGCGATGCCGGTGGTCGCCCAGTTGAGGAAGTACATCCAGCCCGCGGTGTACGCGCCCTTCTCCCCGAGGAACTCCCGGGCGTACGAGACGAAGGCGCCGGAGGACGGCCGGTACATGACGAGCTCGCCGAGCGCGCGTACGACGAGGAACGCGAAGATCCCGCAGACGGCGTAGGCGACGAACAGTGAGGGGCCGGCGTCGGCGAGGCGTCCGCCCGCGCCGAGGAAGAGCCCGGTGCCGATCGCACCCCCGATGGCGATCATGTTGACGTGCCGGGGTGTCAAGGACTTGCTGTAGCCGGTGTCCCCGGCGTCCACGTGACGGGTCGTGGGGCGCTTCTCGTCTTTGAGGAACTGCTCGCTCACGCCTCGGGTCTGCCTTCCGTGGAGGTGGCCGCGCGCTGGGGGCGCACGATTTCTGTGAGGGTCGTCTCGACCCGCAGGAGGTGGTGGGACATGGCCTCCACCGCGTCGTGCTCGGAACCGTCGGCCAGCGCCTCGAGGATCGCCCGGTGCTCGCAGTTGGACTGCTCGCGCCGGCCGCCCAGTTCGTTGAGGAAGGTCGACTGACGCGCCAGTGCGTCGCGGATCTCCTCGATGACGCGGCGGAAGACGGGGTTGCGGGATGCCTCGGCCACCGCCAGGTGGAAGACGGTGTCCATCGCCACCCACGCGGTGGTGTCGGTCTCCTGCTCCATCCGGTCGAGCAGATGGCCCAGATGGTCCAGGTCCTCCGGGGTGCGGCGCAGCGCGGCGTACCCGGCGACCGGGATCTCGACGTGCCGGCGCACCTCCAGCAGGTCGCTGGCGACGTAGTCGCCGAAGGTGGGGTCCTCGACCGTGTTCGCCAGGACGAACGTGCCCTTGCCGCTCTTGGAGGCGGTCAGGCCGATGGCTTGGAGGGCTCGGAGCGCCTCCCGCAGCACGGGCCGGCTGACCTCCAGGGTCCGGCACAACTCGGCTTCGGAGGGGAGCTTGTCGCCCACGACGTACTCACCGCGCTCGATGGCGCTGCGCAGGTGGCCGAAGACCGCTTCCATCGCGCTGACGCGCCGCGGGGCCTGGCCACCTGTCTGGCTGTCTGACAGGTTCACGGTGTGATCCTGATGGGTGCGCCGGAGGGTGTCAAGACACCTGTGTCGGGAAAGTCCGGCCCGGCGAGTTTCGTACCGTGCGCACTTTCCGTCCTGCCACCGAAGCCGCCCGATCGGTGTCTGCGGCGGAACCGGCGGCATCCACCAGGGCGTGCACCACCGGCGTGTCGACACCCATCTCCGGATGCCACTGGACGCCCACGGCGAAGCGGTGCCGGCTGCTCTCGATCGCCTCGACGGTGCCGTCCGCCGCACGGGCTGCCACGATGAACCCGGAGCCGAGGCGATCCACGGCCTGATGATGGTGCGTGGCGACCTCGCGGGTCCCCGGCAGGAGGGCGCCGATCCGGGTCCCCGGCGCGGTGGTGACGGTGTGGGCACAGAAGTGGCCCCGGTAGGGGTTGTGGCCGTGATGGCCCACCCTGTCGGGCAGGTGCTGGATGAGGGTGCCTCCGGCGTGTACGTTCATCAGCTGCATACCCCGGCACACTCCGAGCACGGGTATGTCGCGGGCGAGACCGGCGGCCAGTACAGCCTGCTCCCACCGGTCGCGCTCGCGGACCGGCGGCCCCGTGCGCGGGTGGGGCCGGGCGCCGTACAGGGCGGGATCCACGTCCTCGCCTCCCGTCAGGACGATCGCGTCCAGACGTGCGACCACATCCGCCGCTGCCGACGGGGCGTCCGGCGGCAGCAGGACGGCCCGGCCGCCCGCGGCCTGGATACAGCCGGCGTAGGCCGCAGGCAGCACTGCGGCGGGCAGGTCCCACTCGCCCCACCGGGCGTCGGCCAGGTAGGTGGTGAGTCCGATGAGTGGTGGCTGGGGCATACCACTTCCTTTCAGGGCGTGAGGGGTGATCGTCGACGGCCGGGTGCACACCCGCCCCGCCGGACGTCCCCGGCCACGGCGGGCTGCGGCAGAAAAGGCGGACGGGGCGGACGGGGCACTGGCGGAGGGCGCCCCGGCGACAAGGTGGAGGGGCGGTCACGATCCGGGAGCGCGGGCTTGCGTTTTTCTTGCCGCGAGCAAGAATCCTGCTGGCGTTCATCCGCAATCACAAGAAAACACATCTTCGCGACAGATAAGTGAGCCTTAACTCCGTGCACGGACTCGACCCCCGTCTGCTCGCCACCCTCGAAGCCGTCGTGCGGCACGGCTCCTTCAACGCCGCCGCACGCGAGCTCGGCTACAGCGCGCCCGCGGTCTCCCAGCAGATCGCCGAACTCGAACGCCGCGCGGGCCTGAGAGTGCTGGAGCGCCGGCCCGTGCGCGCCACACCGGCCGGCGAAGTCCTTCTCGACGCCGAGCAGGCCGTCCGCAACGCGTTGGCGACGGCATCGGTGGAACTCGACGCCATGCGCGCGGGTACGGCCGGACGGATCCGCCTCGGCGCCTTCGCCTCGGCCGCCACCAGCATCGTTCCGCAAGCGCTGGCCCAACTCCACGCGACCTACCCCCACCTGCAGGTCAGCCTCAGCCAGCTGGAACCCGAGGCCTGCTACAACCGGCTCAAGCGGGGGGACATGGACCTGGCCCTCAGCTACGACTACGACTTCATCCCCGTCCCGCCACCCCGGATGCTGCGCCGGACGCTGGTCGCACGGGATCCGGTGGTGGCCGTGGTCCCGGCACACCACCGCCTGGCCGACAGGGAGGTCATCGACCTGGCCAGCCTCGCGTCCGAGACCTGGATCGCGGCTCCGGAGGCCGCACTGCGCCTGGAACTGCTTTCCCAGATGGCCAAGACGCCTGGCTTCCAGGCCCGCCTGCAATACGAGGGGGACGACTTCAACACCGTGCTCGGCTTCGTGGCCGCAGGCCTGTGCGTGACCGTCATGCCGCAACTCGCCCTGCCCCGCGCCAACACCCAGGTCGTGGCCCGCCCCCTGGCCGAGCCGCAGTTGACGCGCTTCATCTACGCCGTCCGCATCGACACCCGGCACGCCCCGCGCGCCGTCCTGGACCTGGAGCAGATGCTCGCCGCGCAAGCGCTGGCCGCGCTCGCATGAGGCTGCGGCGGGCAGCTACCGGAGGTGAACGGAGCGTGAATCCACGCGAAATGCGCCAAGTTGACGGCGGCCGCACGCGCGTAGACCGGGTGATGACGCCAGGTCTCCCGGCTGTCCGACTACCGGACGCGGTGGCTGAAAGTTAAACTATTGTGTGATGGGCGCCCTACGTTTGCGGTGGTTGACGTTCCATCGAGAGGAAACCCCTCATGACCGCCGCCGACAGTGCGCCGCGAACGGCCCGCGTCCTCACCGGCTACCGCCCCGAGGACGGCTTCATGGCCGTGGAGCTGGACCCGCCTCCGGGCGAGTACGTATGGCACGACGAGCATGCCGAGCAGCAGGAGCAGCGCTACGGCCCGGGTGCGGGCTACCACCAGTGGCTGGCAGTGGACGCACGCGACGGCGCCGTATGGTTCGGCGACATCGACTGGCGGGCCCCGTCCGAAGACCTCGGCAGCCAACTCCCCGGCCTCCCCCGCAGGGCACTCGGCGACGGGGCCGTCCCGGCCTCCGGAAGCATGGTGCAGCTGCTCGGCCACCTGACCCATGACGAACAGCGCGGCTGCTCCTGGCGCTTCTTCACCGCTGAGGAACTGCACGCGCTCGCCCTGCGCATACTCCCCGCCGTGCAGCGGCTCGTGGACTCCATCCACCGCATCGGACCGGACGACGAACTGGAGTGGTCGGCCGAGGCCGCCACCGCCTGGGACGACATCGAGCAGGCCGCGACACACACCTTCGACCCCTCCGGCGATCTCCGCTGGCCCAGGCTGCGCACGACACCGATCCCTGCCTGGCGTGTCGAGGTCGGCGCGTTCCTCGCCATGAACCCCGGTCTGTGCGATCCCTCCTGGGGCCGGGCCACGGACGCGGAACTCGATGCCTACGCCGACTACAGTCCCGAGAGCGGCTATGGCGGTGTACCGGGGCGGATGTGCCGCGCCGCCGACCGGCAGATCGAGGACGGTTTCACTTTCTACGGCCACCGTGCCGCCCTGTACGCCTACCGCGCGCAGGCGTGCGGCGACCGTGTTCCGACAGACGCCCGCGTCTGGCTGGAGACGACAGAGGCGGGTCGGGGCACCTGGGAAGCGGCCAAGCCCCCCGGGGCCACCCTCGCCGACGTCCCCGACTGCGTGCTGGCGGCCTTGGCCGAAGGGTTCCAGAACTCCGCGCACGAGGAGGGTCTGGTCCTGACGGGCCTGGACGCCCATCTGCGCCGGTTGCGCGCCGAGGAACGCTCCGCCGTCGACCAGCAGCTCGTCCGCGAAGCCGAGGAAGTCGAACGCCTCGAGAACATGCTCAAGGATTTCCGCGCGGCACGGAACCGCACCGTGACACGGATCCTGGCCTGGTCCGATGGGCGCAGCGACGGGGAAATCGCCCGCCTGGCGTCCATGCCCGACGACTACGTCAGCGACTGGCGGGCCCGCCTGACCGACGAACAGACGACGGCCACACCCGCAACCCGTCGAGCGCCACGGCCGTCCGTAGACCGAGGCGACGGCCCGGGGCCTTGAGCTGGTGCCGCCGGCCCGCTGCGAGTACCGCTGCGCGGGGTAGCCGGAGCCGGACCTGAAGGCACTGGTCGCGGCGGCCTCGGGAGCGCGGTGGTCGCCTGTGTTCGCACCCTGGAAGCGTCCGAGTCGGCAACCGCCGAGGCGGAGCCGAGTTCGTGCCCGGCCTCGCGCTGGGCGGCCGACAGAAACGGCATCACGGCCAGGGACAGAGCGGCGAGCACGATGCCGGGGATGGACCGCTCGGCCTCTCCGGTGCCAGAGAGCGGCAGGACGGCGTCGACGGCGACGTACGTGGCGAGCGCGAAGAACGAGAAGGCGATGATCCGTAGGATGGTCTCCTCCCGTGCCTCGCGGACAGCGTGGTCGCGGCCGGAGAACTGCCAGGCGACCGCGGCGGCCGAGGAGACCTCCTCGACAACGTTGTAGGGGATGGTGGCCGCGACCAGCAGCTGTATCCGCTTCGCGAGGGCGTCACGGCGGGCCGGGGCCGGGCCAATGGATATCTCCGCAGCCATCTCAACAGCAACCCTTCTCCTCGGCGTCCGCTCACGCACGGTCGGCCTCGACGGCGACCACGGCGGTGCGCAAGTCGTCCAGGGCGTGGCCGAGGCGCTCGTCGGCGAGTTCGTAGCGGGTGCGGCGGCCGACCGGGACCGTGACGACAAGACCGCAGTCGCGCAGGCAGGCCGGGTGGTTCGACAGCCGGGTCCGGGAGATGCCCAGCGGGTCGGCCAGCTCGGCGGGATGGGCCGGAGCCTGGCACAGGGCGAGCAGGATGCGGCAGCGGATCGGGTCGGCGAGGGCGCGGCCGAACCGCGCCAGCACCTCGATGTCGGAGGCGATTGTCAGCACCTACGGGACGGTCCGCTTCGAGATCCCGATTCCCGTCGTGCCCGCCGCCGGCCGATTCGGCAGCTAGCCACTTCTCCTGCGGGGCCGCCCGAGTACGTCGTCACCCATGCGCGGCACGTGCCCGTACGGCGTGCTGCTGACCACGCTGGCGCTGCTCGTATCGCCCCCCAAGATCCGGAGACCATTCGCGGGCCAGGAGGCGGGAACTTGGCCCAGCGTCCGCCATTATGGCTGGTCAGCCTGGTGCGGCGTCTGTACCGCCAGCAGACGAAGCATCTCCTGGGCGTCTGCGGAGGTAAGTCAAGGCGCTGCCCTTGGCGCAAAGACAAGGGGAAGGCGCAGGTCACACGGGGCGCATGTGTCGTGGTGGTCGCAGATGGCCGCACGAGCTGGAGGTGTCGACCTTTCCTCCGCCTCCTGGAGGCGATCTTCATGCGTACCACCGGCGACCGCGGCCGCATCTACCGGAGGTGTGGCTGCCGGGACACATTGCACCACCAGCTCGGAGCCTGACCGCCTGGCTCGCCGCCAAGGCTCTCGTGCTCAAACGACCACCATGGCGCGATACCGGGACTACGTCCACAACGACCTCGTCCCGGCCTTCGGCACCCTGAAGCTGGACGAGCTCGGACACCGTCACATCGCCGCGTTCGTCACCGGCGAGCTCGCCGCAGGCCGCGGCAAGACCACCCTCTACCGCTGCCTGGCCACCCTCTCCAGCGCTCTCGGTGACGCGGTCCGCCAGCATCGCCTCGCCCACAACCCCGCCAGTCCCCCGCCACTTCACCGGCCACCGTCGCCCGAGCGACGGATCTGGACCGCGGACGAGGCCGTCCGCTTCCTCCAGCACTGCCATCAGGCAGACCCGGACATGGCCGACCTGGTCGAGCTCCTCATCGGCACCGGCATGCGCAAAGGAGAGGCCTTGGGGCTTCACTGGGACGATGTCCACCTGGCCGAGCGTGTCCTCTATGTACGTTGCACGCTCTCCGCGATCGACAACAACCACCTCGTCATCACCACGCCCAAGACCCGTACCAGCCGGAACTGGGTCGCCGTCTCACCCCGCGTCGCCACCGCACTCGAGCACCGGGCCCGGTCAAGGGCCCGCCCCCACAGCGACCCCAGCGATCCCTTCACCGGACTCGTCTTCTGCAGACCCGACGGCCTACCCCTGCGACCCCACACCGTCCTCGACCGGCTCCGGCAACTCTCCAAAGAGGCTGGCGTACCGCGGGTGACCGTTCACGACCTGCGGCACCTGGCCGCCACCATCACCATCACCGCCGGCGTCCCCCTCACGGTGGTCTCCAAGACGCTGCGGCACTCCACCCTGTCGACCACCGCCAACGTCTACAGCCACCTCACCCAACAAGCCTCCCGCGAAGCCGTCGACACCATCGACCACACCCTCACCCGGGCCCAGAAGCGAAACGACCGACGGGCCTGGCTGGAACGGCTGCGACCACCACGCGACCACATCCAGCACCTTCGCGAAGCCCTCAACCGGTTCCGCTCCCCCGCCCCGACCGGCTTCCACCCCACCGCCAACCAACCCCAAAGCGGGCGTGCGACCACACTGCGACCACCAGCATTCCGGGCATGGAAAAGGCCGCCCTCTCATGTGTGAGAGAACGGCCTCCGACGTGCGTAAAGCACAGTCGGGACGACAGGATTTGAACCTGCGACCCCTTGACCCCCAGTGCGGGGCACCGGGATTGTCTGGATATAACAGACTCAATCCGGGCGCAAGTTGTGCGTGGGGAGGGCTATCGTGCGCCATCGCGCACACCGCCTGGTCCCCAACTGGTCCCCAGAGCACCACCATTACCGTCGGGCCCCACCTGCCTCTCACGCGCAGGCCGCCCAAGGGGAGCGGCTCAGGAAGCGTTGTGGCGCCGCTCCTCCTGCAGCGCCACCCTCAGCGCCCCGTCCTGGACCAGCTCCCGGCTAGAACAGAGTCCGCCCGCCCTCCGAGACTTCCGGGCGGGCGCCGACGTCACGTCGGCCCGGGACAGCAGCGTGTCGGCCGTCGCTTCGCTCCTCACATGACTGTACGGTCCCGTACGAAATTGCACGGCTGTACACAAATGTCGTATCGGAGAAGAGCGAGACCTTCATGACTCCTCAGCTGAGCAGCGAGGCCGCCCTGATGACGGCGGCCAGGTTCGACCTGGTCACCGGCCTGTTCGGACTACAGGAGGTTCCCGTCCCCACCCCCGGGCACGGGCAAGTGCTGCTCAAGGTCCACGCGGCGGGCGTCTGCCTCTCCGACGTTCACATGATCGACGGCACCCTGCCCAGGCCCGTCACCCGTGACCCCGATCAGACCGCTGTGACCCTCGGGCACGAGGTCGCGGGCACCCTCGCGGAGATCGGCCCCGGCGTCCCGCCCGTGTGGAAGGTGGGGGACAGGGTCTGTCTGACCGTGGGCGACCGGTGCGACGCATGCCCCAACTGCCTGTACGACACGGGCTTCTGCCTGATGCCGCAGGCGCGCGGGATCAGCTATGACGGCGGTTGGGCCGAGTACGCCGTGACCCGCTACCAGTCGCTCGTCCCCATCCCGGACGTCCTGCCCTTCGAGCAGGCGGCGATCATCCCGGACGCCGTGTCCACGCCCTACGCCGGCCTGGTCCGGCACGGCAGGCTCCAGGTCGGGGAGAGCGTCGGGCTCTGGGGCGTGGGTGGGCTCGGCGTGCACGCGGTGCAGATCGCCCGCCTCGCCGGGGCGCTGCCGATCATCGCCTTCGACCCGCTGCCGGCGGCCCGCAGCCGGGCCCTGGACGTGGGCGCGGACCTGGCCTTCGACCCTGCCGACCCCGACCTCCCGGCCCGGGTCCGCGAGGCCACGGGTGGACTGGGCCTGGATCTGGCGATCGACCTCGTCGGACATCCGAGCGTACGCAGCAGTGCCGACGAGCTTCTGGCGCCGCACGGGCGGCTCGTCCTGATCGGCATGGGCTCGCAGCCCATCACCATCCCGGACGGAGACCGCTTCAACGCACTGCAGCACAGTGTTCACGGCGCCTGGGGCTCCGAACCGCAAGATCTCCACCTACTGGTCAAGCTCGCCGCAGCGAAACGGCTCGACCTGTCCGGGTCGGTCAGTGACGTCCTCCCGCTGAGCCGGGTAGAGGAAGCGATCAGTCGCCTGCACGGGAAGGAAGACAATCCCGTCCGCCTCGTCCTCTCACCCTGACGAAGTGACGAGGTGACGCCGTGACACCGCGCAAGGGCATGGCGCGGTCAAGGCGTCAGTGTCCGGCGGCGGCCTTCACCACAGCGACGGCCGTGCCGATCGCCGCGTCGATCACGCCGGCCAGGAGGGCGAACGCCGTCCCTCCGCCCATGCGGATCCCTCCGTAACACCCCCACGCGAACAAAGTGGCGATGTTGACCCCGGCGGCCGTGAGCAGGGCAGTGTCCAGGCTCATCGCTCCCAGCGCCGAGACGCCGATCAGAACGAGCGGGCCCACCGCGGACAGCAGCAGCGGGCTACTGACGAAGAGAATCGTGCGCAGTTCCCGTCCCCGGGCGAGAGCGCCGTGCATCACACGATGGGCCTGCTGATCGGCGACCAGCGAGGCCAGCCACAGACCCACCGAGGCGGTCATGACCGTCGCCGCCGCACCGAGGGCCTCCACATGGCCGCTGCCCGCCAGCCCGATGACGACGGAGATCATGATGATCGTCGCGTACAGCCGTTCCTTGAGCTGGGCCGCGGCCGTCCGCGCGTCCACGGCGCCCGCCACATGTTCCTTCACAGGCCCACCGTAAGGTGCATCCCGGCCGGGCGCCCGGCACCGCCCCACCAGGGGCCTCGGACTGCGCGCGAGGCGGTCTGGTGCCAGCATCGGATCATGACGTCACAGCAGACGGGCGCGGCCCTGGCCGACGCAGGCCCGTACTGCTCGGCGGCGGGGCACTGATCGTCCTCGTCGCGGCCTACTTCATCCTGGCCGCGACAATCCCCCGCTGGTGGTCCCAGCGGGTGGGGGCGGCGGTGGACGGTCATCTGGGCACCGGGCTGGTGCTCGGCCTGGTGTTCGGCATTGCCTGCACGCTGTTGCCCCTGATGGTGGCCTGGATCGGCCTGCACAAGCGCCGGTCCTGGAAGGCCACGGCAGGCTGGCTCGCCCTGGCCGTGGTCCTCGCCCTGCCGAACCTGTGGACGCTGAGCCTGGTGGCAGGTGGGGGCAGCGCGTCCCACGCCGGGCAGCGGGTCATGGACGTGGAAGCGCCGTGGTTCCGCGGCGCCACGCTGGCGGGCGCCATCACCTCCGTGGTGGCCTTCGCAGGGTTTCTGGTCTTCGCGCGGAAGCGCCGCGGCCGCCCTGCCAAGCGTGAGGCCTGACCGATGGGTGACTGGTACCGGCAGGAGATCGTCGACCCGGGCAAGCAGCCGCTCCTCTTCCTCCTCCTGGGCTTCCTCGGGGCGTTCCTGTTCATCCGGCTCAGTGTCCGGATGATCCGGGCGGAGGTGTCGTGGTGGCCGAGGAACGTCACCCCCGGCGGACTGCACATTCACCACGTCGTCTTCGGCGTGATCTTCATGATCATCGGTGGGCTGGGGCTGGCCTCCCCGATCGGCACCAGGCATCCGTGGGCCGAGATCGAGGCCGCGCTCTTCGGCATCGGCACCGCGCTGGTACTGGACGAGTTCGCACTCATCCTGCACCTGAAGGACGTCTACTGGTCCGAGGATGGCCGGCTGTCGGTGGATGCCGTGGTGGTCGGCGCGGCGGTCTGCGGACTGCTGCTGCTCGGCGCGGCGCCCTTCGGCGTCAACGACGCTTCCGTGGACGGAGCGCCGGTCTCCGGCTGGACGTACGCGGCCGTGGTCGCGGTCAACGCCGGTTTCGCCCTGGTCGCACTCGGTAAGGGCAAGGCCTTCACCGGTCTGCTGGGGATTCTCGTACCGCTCTTCACCGTGGTCGGTGCACTGCGGCTGGCCCGACCAGGATCCCCGTGGGCGCGGTCCCACTACCCGGCCGGCGGTCGGAAGGCGGAACGGGCGCAGGTCCGGGAGGAGCGCGAGGGCTGGCGACGCCGCCTGCGCATCAGGGTCTACGACGCCATCGCCGGAAAGCCCTCGGCGCCGTAGGCCCCGTCACCCGTCCAGGTACCTGCCCGGGCGGGGCGCCCCGGTGGCGGGGAGCCAGCAGGGTGATCTTCCTCGGGCCGGGATGTCCCGCGACGTCCCATCAGCCCGCGCGAGGCACTATGCCGATGGCGCAGGACGACGCATCGACCCTGCGCATCGATGGCGTTCCGAGGACTTCAGAGCAGAGAGGCCGTGCACGATGGCGACTCAGGCACAGGACCGACGCCCGGGAATGAGCAGGGGATCCACGAACGAGTTCACCCTCATCTTCAGGATCAAGCCAGGGCAGGGAGCACAGCTCCGCGAGATCCTCAGCCAGAGCGACCTGGAGAGGGAGGCGCAGATCCAGGCACGGATCGGGACGCTGCACGATGCCCGGTGGGTGCTCTTCGACGACGACACGCGGCTGCTGTTCGCTTCGAACTTCGACGGCGACTGGGACGTCTACATCGACGATTTCGCCGCCCTGATCCCCGACGTGTTCGACGGCATCCTCCAGCACACCGAGGACTACCCCGGCATTCGCGACCCGAAGATCAAAGACTTCGTCATGGCCCACCAGCACACTGCTTCCGGGTACTCCCGCGCCATCCCCGACGCCACTGTGAAGGAACTCAAGAAATCGCTGCGGGTGAACCGCGCCTTCCAGGAGCTCCTCGACGCCGGAGCGACCTGACCGCACCACCAGGCACCCACACGACACAGACGGGACGGCAGCAGATGACGACGGTGGGGATCCCCACGCTTGAGCTGGAGGACATCCAGGGCGGCATCCTGGATCCGCGGCCCTCGCCCTACGTCGGCAGGTATTTCCTGCTGCGGATCGACGACCGCCACGTCGGACGGGAGTTGCTGCGGCGGCTCATTCCGGTGGTCGCCGCCGACGCCGCCACGCCGGACCACCCCGGCCAGAACGTCTGGGTCAACGTGGGGTTCACCTACCAGGGCCTCAAGGCACTGGGGGTGCCGCCCGAGTCGCTCGACAGCTTCGCTCCGGAATTCCAGGAGGGCATGGCAGCGCGCGCGGAGTTGCTCGGTGACGTCGGCGAGAGCGCACCGGCCCACTGGGAGGAGCCTCTCGGCACGTCCGACGTCCACGTTACGGTGGCCTGCCTCTCCCCTGATGCCGCGCGGCTCGAGGCGACCCTCGCGCCGGCGCTCGCCGCCATCAACGAGCTGGCCGGCGTGGAGATCGTCTTCCGCCAGGACTGCTATCAACTGCCCACTGGGCGCACGTCGTTCGGCTTCAAGGACGGGATCAGCAATCCTCAGGTCGAGGGAGGGCCCCCCGGACCACCCAGCCAGGAGCGGCCCGTCAAGGCCGGGGAGTTCATCCTGGGCTACCCCGACGAGACCGGGAACCTGCCCCCGATGCCCTACCCCGAGGCGCTCGGCCGCAACGGCACGTACGCCGTCTTCCGCAAGCTCCACACCCGCGTGGCGGCATTCCGCCAGTACCTCCGCGACCACTCGGACGGACCGGAAGCCGAGGAACTCCTCGCGGCGAAGATGGTCGGACGCTGGCCGAGCGGCGCGCCGCTGGTGCTCTGCCCCGACCGGGACGACCCCGCACTGGGAGAGGACCCGCAGCGCAACAACGACTTCCTCTACTTCGACGACGACGAGCGCGGCTTCAAGTGCCCGGCGGGCGCCCACGCCCGGCGGATGAACCCGCGCGACGCGCTCAAGGGCGAGATCGTCGACGTCAACCTCCACCGCCTGATGCGACGGGGTACGAGCTACGGCCCGATGCTGCCCGACGGCGTCCTCGACGACGACGGCATCGACCGCGGCATCGTGTTCATCTTCATCGGAGCCCACCTGAAGCGTCAGTTCGAGTTCGCCAAGTCCCAGTGGGCCAACGAGGGAATCTTCATCGGCTACACCGAGAAGGACCCCATCGTGGGGGCGAACGACGAAACCGGCACGTTCACCGTCCCCGGCCGGCCGGTACGCCGCCGCCTGCCGGGACTACCGCGGTTCGTCGTCACCCGGGGCGGCGAGTACTGCTTCATGCCCGGACTGCGGGCCCTGAACTGGCTCGCAGACCTCGACACCTGAGCCGGGCCGCCGCCCCCGATTCTGCCCCGTCAGGGGGGTGCGAAAGTTGTACCGCCAGAAGACGAACAATCTACTGGAAGCCTCCGGAAGCCCGTCCCTTGGCGCAAAGACAAGGGGAAAGCACAGGTCACCGGGGGCGCATGGGGCGTGGTGGTTGCTGGTGGTCGCACGAGACTGGAGATGTCGACCTTTCCTCCGCCTCCTGGAGGCGATCCCCATGCGTACCACCGGCGACCGCGGCCGCATCTACCGCAGGTGTGGCTGCCGGGACACACTGCATCACCAGCTCGGAGCGCACTGCCCGCACCTGCTCGCTGACGGTGACCACGGGACGTGGACCTTCGCCATCGACGTCCCGGCACCGCGCCACCGCCGGACGACCGTCCGCCGTCACGCATTCGGCAACCACGACGCGGCCGAGGGGGCGCTGCGGAGGTTCCTGGAGGGCGACGACGGCGGGTTCAACTCCGACCCGAACCAGAGCGTCGCCGACTACCTGGTCCGCTGCACCCTCTCGGCGATCGACAACAACCACCTCGTCATCACCAGCCCGAGGACCAGGTCGAGCCTCGGCTGGGTGGCCATCTCACTCCGCGTCGCCACCACACTCCAACACCGGGCCCGGGCAACGGCCCTTTCCCGCGGCGATCCAGGCGATCCTTTCGCCGGACTCGCGTTCTGCAGACCCGACAGCCGGCCACTCCGCCCGCCGGGTGTGCTCGACCGGCTCCGGAAGCTGTCCGACGAAGCCGGCGTTCCGCGGGTGACCGTTCACGACCTGCGGCACCGCGCCGCCACCATCACCGCCGGAGTCCCACTCACCGTGGTCTCCAAGACGCTGCGGCACTCCACCCTCTCGACCACCGCGAACGTCTACAGCCACCTCACCCAGCAAGCCGCCCGCGAAGCCGTCGACACCATCGCCCACACCCTCACCAAAGCCGAGAAGACCGGCCGGAGCGGCCAGCGTGGCTGCGACCACCTGGCGACCACGTCCAGCGCCTCCGCGAAGCCCTCCACCGGTTCCGCTCCCCCGCCCCGCCCGTGTTCAGCACCATGGCGGACCGGCCCAGAACCGGGCGTGCGACCACACTGCGACCACCAGGATTCCGGGCATGGAAAGGCCGCCCTCTCACGGATGAGAGAACGGCCTCCGACCTGCATAAAGCACAGTCGGGACGACAGGATTTGAACCTGCGACCCCTTGACCCCCAGCGGGCCTGTGCAGGAGACGGCGGAGCGGACCAGAGCGCCCCGTACGAGTGATCATCGGTGTGTTTACGTGGAGGCGTGGGCCGTCGTCGCCAAGGATGCGCGCATGCGCCTTACGTCTTCCCTCCTGAGCCGTGCCCTCGTCCCCTTCGTGGCCTCCGTCGCACTGCTGACCACGACCGCCGCCGCTTCGTCTGCCACGCTGGAGTCGTGCGGTTCGGTCATCACCGCCCCGCTCGCACCGTCGGTTCCCGCCGACGATCCCTGCCCCAGTACCGACCCGGTCGTGTGCCGCATCCGCGTCCTGCCGATGGACGAGAAGGTGGAGGCGCAGCGGACCCGGATCCGTTACCACGGCCTCCTGGAGAACATGCACCGGACAGAGGCGAACATGCGCGAGTCGGGAGCCTCCGAGGAGGAGATCGCGAGGGAGCTGGTCGACATGCGCAACCAGGCCAAGGAGATCACCCGCGCCGGCATGACTCCGGAGGAAGTCCGCATCCTGGAGGAGCGGAACACGGCCAAGTACGGCAACCCACTCGGGCCCACCGCGGACCAGCTCTACGCCAAGTACGGCTCCTGGGAGAAGGTCACCGACGCGTCGATGCGGACCAGCTACGCCGTCGACCGCGAACTCAGCCTCGAATACCGCCCCTGCCCCGTGTGACAACCGGCCGCCCGAAGGCCATCCCCAGGCCACGGCCTCGCCGCGGGTGAGCGCCCAGATCCGGCCAGTGCCGATCATGCGTACGAGACGGCGATCTTGTGGGCCGGGTCGGCCGGTCTCCAGCATGGGCGTCGTCCACCCCGGGACGGCAGCGGGTACCACACCTACTGCTTCCGGGAGTTCCCGATGGACGTGCTGTACGGCTTCCTCAAGGGCTAAGGCTCCAACCGCCTCACGCACCGTTCGGTGGCGACCTCCACCGTCCGGGCCGGCAGGTGCAGGTTCAGGCCTCGTGGTCCGCGGTGCCGCAGTTCCCGGGTGATGGTCTGCATTTGCGCGCCGGTCAGCGCATCGGCGTCGTTCACGTGCGGTCCGCAGCGGCGAGAGCAGGCAGGGGTACGGCGAGGAGTTTACCCAGGGCCCCGGTCCACGGGGCCGTCCGAGCGCCGGGGCGCAGGAAGCAGGGCGGGCGCGCCGGTTACCACCCGTGCATCCTGCAGTCGTTTGAGTGATGAGAGCGTCCCGGCCGATGCGTCCACACCACAGGCCGCACCGGCCGACCGTCGGAGATTCCGAGAGTGACAATTGTGGGTGAGTGCCGTGCCGGTCGGTTCACGGAGCGCAGGTCGCAGGTCCTGCTCGGATGGACCGGCTGCCGAGCCGGCAGGAGACGACGATGAACGGCTCCGTCAGTGTCGGACGTGTTGTCGGGGTGCCGCTGCGGATGCACTGGAGCGTTCCGCTGCTGGCGGTGCTGCTCGCGTACGGTCTCGGCCGCCAGGCCCTCCCCGCGTTGGCCCCGGGACGCTCGGATGCCGTGTACGCCTTCGCCAGTGTCGTAGGAGCCGCGCTGCTCATGGCCAGCCTGCTGCTCCACGAGACGGCACACGCCGCGACGGCCCGCAGGAGGAAGATCTCGGTACAGGACGTGACGCTGTGGGCGCTGGGCGGGATGACCAGGATGGGGCGCCCGCAGACAGCCGCGGCGGCCTTCGCGGTGGCGATCAGCGGGCCCCTCACCAGCCTGGCAATCGGAGGCGTAGCACTCGGAGCCGGAATCGGGCTGAATGCGCTGCTCGGCTGGCCGGTGCCCGCGGCCGTCCTGGTATGGCTCGGCTGGGCGAACCTGTTCCTGGGCGTGTTCAACCTGCTGCCCGCGGCTCCGCTCGACGGCGGAAGAGTGCTGCAGGCGCTGCTGTGGTGGCGCACCGGAGACCGCCAGCGTGCGGATCGGGCCGCATCCCGCAGCGGTCAGGTCATAGGAGTGCTGCTGGCGGCCGTCGGATGGATTTCCTTCCTGCGCGGGGCGCCGGACGGGCTATGGCTCGTCCTCGTCGGCGTCTTCATCACGGTCGTCGCCGGCGCGGAACGGCAACACGCCGTTCTCCACACGGCCGTAGAGGGTGTGGGCGTGGCCGATGCCATGTCCAGCCCGGTGGCCACCGGCCCCGACTGGCTGACCGTCCGCCGTTTCATCGACGAGGTGGCAGTGAAATCCCGGCATTCCGCCCTGCCCCTGCTCGACTTCGACGGCCGTCCCAGCGGAATCGTGCAGGTGCGCAGGCTGGCGTCGATCCCGGCAGCGAACCGGGAGGCGCTACGCGTACGCGAGGTGGCGACGGCGCTCGCGCAGTGTGCGACTGCCGCTCCGAACGAGCTTCTGAGCGAGGTTCTCGACAGGCTCGGCCCAGGGACCGGCATGCCCATCCTCGTGGTGGACGCTGGCCGTCTGGTGGGGATCGTCACCGCGAAGGACATATCCCGGCTGATGCAGCGACACGCTCTGGGTGGCCAAGGGTCCAACTGAGCCGTCGCAGCCGTGGTCCCGGCGACGAGTTCTGGGCAGCCCTGAGGGCATCCTCATGCTCGAGGCGCCACAACTGTGCTCGAACGCAGCGGCGAAGGGCTGCTTCGATTCCAGTCAGTCCGCCTGGCGCTGGAGGCCGAGGTGGGGCTCCAACACCAGGCGGAGCCCGGCCACCGCCTGGTCCGGGGCGGTGGGCCATGGGGTCATCAGGCTCGCGCCGTGCCCGCCCAGGCCCACCTTGCGGTGTCCCGCGATTGGCTCTCGTAGGGCGGCGAACAGGCGGGCGACCGTGTCGTCCTGGGCGTCGTGCAGGTCTTCGACGCCGGTGACGATGTGCAGGAAGGACTCGTCCAGCCTCAGGGGTCGCTGGTCGCGGTGGCTGAGGGTCTGGGCGCGGCGGAAGTGGGCGTCGCGGCCCTGGTGGATGTCGTAGAAGGCGCCGACGAGGATGAGCAGGCGTTCGTACGCGTGGCGGTAGGCGCCTTGGTAGAAGGCTGTTGCCTCGGCCTCTGTGACGTCCTGCCGCTGCGCGGCGGCGATCGAGGCCGCTGCCAGCAGGCCGCTGTACATGGCCAGGTGTACTCCGGTCGACAGCAGCGGGTCGAGGAAGCAGGCCGCGTCGCCGGCCAGGAACCAGCCGGGCCCGCAGAAGCGGTCGGCGGCGTACGAGTAGTCGCTCTCCACCCGGAGGGGGGTCACGAGGTCTGCCCCGGCGAGCAGGCGAGCCAGGGCGGGACACTGGCGCAGCCGGTCCGCGTAGACGGCCTCCGTGCCGCCGAGCGTCTGGCGGGCCGCGGTGAAGGACTCCTTGTCGGTGACCAGGCCGACGCTGAGGGTGCCGTCGTGGAGGGGGATTGCCCAGAACCAGCCGTCGTCGGGTAAGGAGAAGAGGCAGATCGCGCCGTCCGGGGCCGCCCCGATGCGTGCCGCTCCGTGCCAGTACCCCCAGGTGGCGACGTTGCGGAAGGCATCGTGGAACCGCCTCGACCGCAGTTGCCGGGCAGACAGCAGCCCGGCCCGGCCCGAGGCGTCCACCAGGTGCCGGAACGCGATCACGCCTCCCGTGCCGTCGGTCGAGGTCCAGGCAGCCGCCGACGCACGCCCGTCGCGGAAGTCGACCGTCCGGGCCGTGACCTCCTCGTGCACCCGTGCGCCCTGGGCACGTGCGTGGTCCAGCAGTGCCTGGTCGAACTCCGACCGGACGACCTGGAAGCTGTACTCCGTGCTCCGGCCGAGCCCGCCGAAGCGCAGCGCCCACTCCTGGCCGCCCCAGTCGTAGTACGCGCCCGTCTTGCGGACGAAGCCGTGCCGCTCGATCACCTCCCGCGCGCCCAGCAGGTCCAGCAGCGGCAGCAAGGACGGCAGCAGCGACTCGCCGATGTGGTAGCGGGGGAACCGGGACCGCTCCAGCAGGGTCACGTCGTACCCCTGTCGCGCCAGCAGGGCGGAGGCCGTCGCGCCTGCGGGGCCGCCTCCGACCACCAGGACGTCCGTCTCGGTGCCCGGTCGCTCGTCGTGCATGGAAACCTCCTGGAAACAGGGGCAGCATGACGCGGCCAGTGAACAGCACCGCTCCGCCCGGTCGGAAGACCGCCTTTGAAGAATCGGTCCTGCGGTGAACCTGGCCCTCCACCCAGGTGACATGGCCGTGCGGCTGCCCGGTCGGCGCGAACGCCTCCGGTAGACCACGGGTGCACACGGACCCCACCGATCCTGATGACACGACGGAGTGACGCCATGACTGCCGACCTGCTGCGCCGCAAGTTCGAGCACCGTTTCGACCTGCTGGACACCGACCGCGACGGATACATCTCCCAGGCCGACTTCACCGCCCTCGCCGACCGGCTGATCGCAGGCGTCGGCGAGCCGGCAGACTCTCCCAAGTCCCGCGCACTGCACGACTCCAAGGCCCACTACTGGACGTCCATGACCCGTCTCGTCCCCGCCGAGGGCGGCGGTCGGGTGTCCCGGGACGCCTTCGTCACCGGACTCGCGCAGTCGCCCGACCGATCGAAGATCTCCGACATGGTCCGTCCCTCCGTCGAAGCCGACCTCGCCCTGGCCGACCGCGACGACGACGGCGTCGTGGACATGAGCGAGTTCAAGAAGCTCTACGGCGCCATCGGAGTTCCGGCCGCCGAGGCGGAGGAGATCTTCCGCACACTTGACCGTGACGGCAATGGCGAACTCACCCTCGACGAGTGGCTGGAAGCCGCGATGGAGTTCTTCACCTCCACCAACGCCTCGGCACCCGGTAACAGGATCCTGGGCCGGGTCTGACCGGAACGCCGAACGTGCTCCGCCTTCCCACTCTCCCCGCGGACACCGCGCGACGCTTCGCCGCTCACAGCTACCTCCCGCTGCCCGGCCTCCTCCCGCCGTCCGGCCTGGCAAGGCTCCGCACGGAGCTGGCCCGGCTGGAGGCCGATGCCAGGCGGCGGGACTTCGCGATGGAGTGCATGGGCGGCTCGCCCCGGCACATGACCACGATCGGCGGCTCCGCCCTGGCCGTCGAGTCGCCCCTCATCGGCGACCTCTACCGACGGCCCGACCTGCTCGCCCTGCTCTCCTCCATCACGGGAGAACCCGTGATGGAGGTCCGCGAAGTCACCGAGCGCCACGTCGTCAACATCCTCCACCACCCGGGCGATACACACGGCGAGCACACCGACGACTACCCGTACGCCCTCGTCCTCTTTCTCGAAGCTCCCGCCGACCCCGGCGACGGCGGCCTGCTCGAGTACGCCCCGCACACCACTGCACTGCCCCTGCCTGCGAACACGCCGGTCCACCGCCACCACCACCGGGCCGGCGACGCCTATCTGCTGCGCGCCGACACCACCGCGCACCGCGTCAGCCCCCTGACCCGGCCCGGCGTCCGCCGTACCGTCCTGAACTTCGCCTACACCGTCCCGGGACGGCAGGCCCCTCGTTCGCCTTCCGCCCAGCTTCTGTACGAGAACGAGAGCGCCACGGGGCAAGGCGATGCCGATCGGGGAGGTACGGGTGGAAGAGGCAAGCAGTGCGGTTGAACAGCTACGACGGCTTCACTCGGCTGCGTGAGGTCATCGTCGGATCGGGCACCGGCTACACCGGCCACGATCGCGACCTCACCTTCGAACTGTTCCACCAGGAGAACCTCCTGCACTACGACAGCTGGCACTACCCGCGCCTGGCGGCCGGGGAGGCACCCGAGCGCTGGGCGGTCCATCCTCAGTACGTCGAGGAACTCGTCGAGGATGTGGAGGGGTTGGCCGAGACCCTGGTCTCACTCGGGGTTACGGTCCACCGCCCGCTCGCCCTCCCTCCGGACGCGGGTCCCATCGCCGGCCCCGGCTGGAGGGCCACGCCGACACCCGCGCTGAACGTCCGCGACAACACGCTCATCGTCGGCGACGAGATCATCGAAACCCCGCCCATGGTCCGCTCCCGCTGTCTGGAGACCCGCCTGCTGGCCCCGCTGTTCCGGCGCTGCTTCGACGCCGGCGCGCGCTGGACGGCGATGCCGCGCCCCGGCCTGACGGACGCCTCCTTCGACCTCTCCTATGCCCGGCACGCCGCAGCCGCCCTCGGAGCCGGCGCCGTGCCGTACGCACGTCCGGGCCCGTACGACGCGGGATACGACATGATGCTCGACGGAGCACAGGTCGTGCGGCTGGGCCGCGACCTGATCGTCAACTCCGCCCAGGCCAACCACCGGTCGGCCGCCGACTGGCTCGAACGCCATCTGCGCGGGCGGTTCACCGTCCACCGGGTGGAACGGATGGCCGACAGCCACATCGACGCCACCCTCCTCGCCCTGCGTCCAGGAGTCTTCCTCGCCCGCCACGACCGCGTACGAGACCTGCTGCCCCGACCCCTGCAAGGCTGGAAGTTCATCGTCCCGCCCGAGCCGGATCCCGCCGATTTCCCCTCCTACGTACCCCGGGACCTGCTGCTCACCAGCCCCTACATCGACCTGAACGTCCTGTCCGTCGACGAGACCACCGTGCTCGTCAACGCCGCCGCCACCGGCCTCCGCGGCGCCCTCGAAACCAACGGCTTCACAGTCGTCCCCGTACGCCACCGCCACCGCCGGCTCTTCGGCGGCGGCCTGCACTGCTTCACCCTCGACACCGTGCGCGACGGCGGCCCCGAGGAGTACCTGAACTGAGCCGACGACGCGGGCAGGTCAGCGAGCGGCTCGCTGACCCGCTTGGTGCAGATGCTAGTAGTCGGTGACCGGCCACCGAACGTCCGAGAGCACCCAACTCCCCGCCTCGGCAGTAAACTTCCTTCCTCAGCGGACCCGAGCGGCTGGTTCCTACGGGTCGGCACCCAACCTGCGCGACTGTTGCTACTTGGACCGTGGGAGGGCCGACTGGTTCAGCCTGCCGGGGTGACGAGCTTGACGAGGGCGAGATGTCCACCGCCCAGGGCGACATGAGGAGCCCGCTCAGAGTCGTCCGGCAGGGCTCCGACGGGGGATGCCTCGTCCACGAAGACGGGCAGCTTCTCGGCGATGGCCGTGCACACCTCCCCAGCAGGGATACCGAGCGAAGCCGACTGCCTTCAAATTCAGGGCATCTCCCGCCACTGGCCGCTGGACCGGAACCGCCAGATCACCCCCTCGAACTGTTCCCGCAGCCGTTCGGGGTACGGGCCGAACCTGCCGATCGGAAGGCAGGGTCGATGAACTCCCCCTGAACATCGGTCAATTGCCTAATGTCTTACCGGGTTCCGCTCCAGAAGAAGACAGAACCCAGCAACTGATCACAGCCTCACGCAGGCCCTAGCGGATGTTCTCCCGTTCCGTCTCGGTCATCGCGGCGAAGAACCCGAACAGCAGCCGCCCCGGCCCGCTGGGGTCGTACATCCCCGGCAGGGGTCCGGCGAGCATCTCCAGAACCAGGTCGTGGGCGGTGAGGTCGGCGAGCGCGGCCCTCGAACCGGGGGCGGACCCGCCGCCCGGGAACGTCCAGGGGGGACCGGCTACGTCCAGGCCCCCAGGCGACCAGAGGATCTACAGCACGGCGACGGTGAACCAGCCTGGCGATTGGCAGACGTTGCCTGGTCAACCGTGGTGCGAGCGGTGTACCACCAGCAGACGAAGAACCTGCTGGGCGTCTGCGGAGCTGAGGTCAAGGCGCTGCCCTTGGCGCGGTATCAAGGGAAAACGGCTGGTCGCGGCGCTCGTGAACGGCGTGGTGGTCGCCTGTGGTCGCAGGCTGGTGGTACCCACTCCCCTCCGCCCCCGGAGGCGATCCCCATGCGTACCACCGGCGACCGCGGCCGCATCTACCGGAGGTGTGGCTGCCGCGACACATTGCGTCACCAACTCGGAGCGCACTGCCCTCATCTGTTCGCTGACGGTGACCACGGGACGTGGACGTTCGCCGTCGACGTCCCGGCACCGCGCCACCGCCGGACGACCGTCCGCCGTGGCGGATTCGGCAGCCACGACGCGGCCGAGGCGGCGCTGCGGAGGTTCCTGGAGGGCGAGGCCGGCGGGTTCAACGCCGACCCGAACCAGAGCGTCGCCGACTACCTGACCGCCTGGCTCGCCGCCAAGGCCCTCGTGCTCAAGCCGACCACCATGGCGCGATACCGGGACTACGTCCACAACGATCTCGCCCCCGCCTTCGGCACCCTGAAGCTGGACGAACTCGGGCACCGGCACATCGCCGCCTTCGTCACCAGCGAGCTCGCGGCCGGCCGCGGCGAGACCACCCTCTACCGGTGCCTTGCCACACTCTCCAGCGCCCTCGGCGACGCCTTCCGCCAACACCGCCTCCCCCACAACCCCGCCAGCCCCCCGGCGCTTCACCGTCCACCGTCGCCAGAGCGGCGGATCTGGACCGCTGACGAGGCCGTCCGCTTCCTCCAGCACTGCCATCAGGCAGACCCGGAGATGGCCGACCTGTTCGAGTTCCTCATCGGCACCGGCATGCGCAAAGGAGAGGCCTTGGGACTTCACTGGCACGATGTCCACCTGCCCGAACGGGTTCTCTACGTCCGCTGCACCCTCTCCGCGATCGACAACAACCACCTCGTCATCACCACACCGAAGACCCGCTCGAGCCGCGGCTGGGTCGCCATCTCACCCCGCGTCGCCACCGCCCTCCAACACCGGTCCCAGTCAACAACCCACTCCCGCGGCGATCCCCATGATCGGTTCGCCGGACTCGTGTTCTGCAGACCCGACGGCCGCCCACTGCGCCCTCAGGGCGTACTCGACCGGCTCCGAAAGCTGTCCGACGAAGCCGGCGTTCCCCGCATCACCGTGCACGACCTGCGGCACCTCGCCGCCACCATCACCATCACCGCCGGCGTCCCCCTCACCGTCGTCTCCAAGACCCTGCGGCACTCCACACTCTCGACCACCGCCAACATCTACAGCCACCTCACCCAACAAGCCGCCCGCGAAGCCGTCGACACCATCGACCACACCCTCACCCAGGCCCAGAAACGAGACAGTCGACGGACCTTGAAGGAGCGACTGCGACCACCACGCGACCACATCCAGCAGCTCCGCGAAGCCCTCAACCGGCTCCGCTCCCCTGTTCCAGGCAGCTTCCGCCCCACCACGGACCGGTCCCGAGACGGACGTGCGACCACACTGCGACCACCAGGACTCCGGGCATGGAAAAGGCCGTCCTCCCATGTGTGAGAGAACGGCCTCCGACCTGCACAAGCAAAGTCGGGACGACAGGATTTGAACCTGCGACCCCTTGACCCCCAGTCAAGTGCGCTACCAAGCTGCGCCACGTCCCGATGCCCGCTGACCTGGGGTTTCCCCTGGTTGAACTGGCAGGAGAACAATACCGCACTTCCGGGGGTGGTCGCGCGCACCTTTCTCCTGACGGCCGGATCTGACGTACGCGCGGAGGCTCGCTTGACCTCAAGTGCGCTTGAGGTCACATGGTGGGTGCATGACACAGGCAACTGCGGACACCGGGTTCCGCTACGAGGATCTGGGGCGTCTGATCGCGCTCATGACCGGGGCCGAGAAGCACGGGCCCGCCGCCACCTCCACGCTCGACGCGCTGTGGGTGCTGTACGACCGGGTGCTGCGGGTCGGGCCCGGGAGCGCCCAGGATCCCGGGCGGGACCGGTTCCTGCTGTCCAAGGGGCACGGGCCGATGGCCTACTACGCCGTGCTCGCCGCCAAGGGGTTCTTCCCCGTCGAGTGGCTCCCGGGCTTCGGCTCGTACGACTCCCCCCTCGGACACCACCCGGACCGCATGCTGATCCCCGGCGTGGAGATCGGCAGCGGCTCGCTCGGGCACGGGCTGCCGCTGGCCGTCGGCAGCGCACTGGGGCTGCGGGCCCAGGGACTGGACGACCCCGCCGTGTGGGTGCTGATCGGGGACGCGGAGCTCGACGAGGGCAGCAACCACGAGGCCATCGCCTACGCCGGTTCGGCGGGCCTGGAGCGGCTGCACACGGTGGTGATCGACAACGACTCCGCCACCCACGGCTGGCGGGGCGGCATCGCCTCCCGGTTCGAGGCGGCCGGCTGGACGGCGGTCACCGTCGACGGGCGCGACCACGCGGCGCTGCACGCCGCCTTCACCGCGCCGCACCCGGGCCGGCCGCACGCCGTCGTCGCCCGCGTCGAGAAGAAGTACTGAAGATTTCAGGTTCGGGATCAGGTTCAGGTTCGGGTTCAGGGAGGGATGGCATGGACACCATGCGGGAGCGGTTCATCGAGGTCACATCGCGGGTGCTCGACGAGGACCCCCGGCTGGCGGTGGTGCTGGCGGAGATCACCATGGACGGGTTCCGCCCCGCTCAGCAGCGCCACCCGGACCGGGTGATCAATGTCGGGATCCGGGAGCAGCTGCTGATGGGCGTGGGCGGTGGTCTGGCCCTGACCGGTCTGCGGCCCGTGCTCCACACCTTCGCCAGCTTCCTCGTGGAGCGGCCGTTCGAGCAGGTCAAGCTGGACTTCGGGCACCAGGGCACGGGCGGGGTGCTGGTCAGCGCGAGCGCCAGCTACGACTGGCCGGCGGGCGGCTTCACCCATATGGCGCCGGGTGACGTGGCCCTGCTGGACACCCTCGACGGCTGGACGGTCCACGTGCCGGGTCACCCGGACGAGGCGGAGGCCCTGCTGCGGCACGCCTACGCCGCCGGGGACGACAAGGTCTACGTCCGGCTGTCCGCGCAGTCGAACAGCGCCCCGCGCCCGCTGGGCGACCTGCGCTTCGAGACCGTACGGGAGGGACGCGCGGGTGTGGTGGTCGCCGTCGGTCCCCTCCTCGACAACGTCCTCGCCGCGACCGAGGGCCTCGACGTCACGGTGCTCTACGCCGCTACCGTGCGCCCCTTCGACGACGCGGCCCTGCGCGCCGCTGCGGGGCGGGCCACGGCGGACGTGGTCCTGGTCGAGCCGTACCTCGCGGGTACCTCCGCGGCGGCCGCCGGGCAGGCCCTCGTCGAGGTCCCGCACCGGATCCTGCCGCTCGGGGTGGGGCGTGCGGAGCTGCGCCGCTACGGCACCATCGACGAGCACACCGCCGCCCACGGCCTGGACGCGGCCTCGCTGCGCCGGCGGATCACGGGCTTCCTGCGCTGAGCACCCCGGGACGGCCCGGTCAGCCCCCACCCAGCTCCGGGTGGGCGGCGGCCAGCCGCTTCGGCGCGGCCTGCCTCCAGGAGTCGGCCAGGATCGCGCGCAGCTCGCCGGTGTCCTCCACGGCGGCGAGGCGGACCCGGAGCCAGGCGTAGTTGTCGTCGTGGCCCTCGCGCAGGAAGAACTTCTCCGGCTCGGCGGCTATCAGCCCGGCCCGCTCCTCCTTGGGACACTTCACCCCGATCGTGGTGTCGTCGTCCCCGAGCGCGACGAAGACCTTCCCGCCGACCCGGAAGGTCGGCATGCCCCAGGCGAGCTTCTCGCTGCTGTCGGGGAGCGCCAAGGCGATCTTCCTGACGTCCTGCGCCGTCGTGGCCATCCGCCCGACCCCTCTCCGTAGCCGTCCTCGGTCCGTCCGTCACCTCCGACGGTAGACGCCGCCACTGACAACCGCCCCGGACGGCGTCAGCCGCGCCGGTCCTCGCGGCCGTGGAGCAGCTCCACCAGCTCCGCCGCCAGCGCCTTGACCGTCGTCAGGCCCGCCAACCCCCACCGCCTGGGCACCACGTCCACCGCGCACACCGTGCCCAGGACGATGCCCCGCCGGTCCGTGAGGGGCGCCCCCAGGTAGGAGCGCACCCCGCTCTCGTCGACGACGGCGTTGCCCGCGAAGCGCGCGAAGTCCCGTACGTCCTCCAGGACCAGTGCCCGCCGCCGCACGACGACGTGCGGGCAGTACCCGTGGTCGCGGGCCAGCACCCGCGCCGGGTAGCCGTTCGCCGCCGCGTCGGGGCCGTGGTGCAGGCCGGCGAAGAACTGCCGTTCCTCACCGACGAAGTTGACGCCCGCGTACGGGGCGTCGAGGGTCTGGGCGACCTTCCGCGCGAAGGCGTCGAGTTCCGCGTCCGCGCGCTCCCCGAGGCCCATCTCGCGCAGCCGGACGGCCCGTGCGGGTGCCTCCCGGTCCACCGGGGTGAGCAGCAGGTGGCCGGTCGATTCGTAGTACGTCATGGCGGTTCCCCCGGATCCGAGTGTGTGGTCAGCCGGCCGCACCGGCCGTGGCGAGGAGGTGGTGGACGAGGACGGCCAGCGTCCCCGTCCCGGAGCCCGTCAGGCGCGCGTCGCACCGTACGACGGGCACCTGCGGGCCGAGTCCCACCGCCTCGCGGACCTCCTCGGCCGTGTAGCGGTGGCCGTCGTCGAACTCGTTGACGGCGACGACGAAGCCGATCCCGCGCCGTTCGAAGAAGTCCACGGCGGGGAAGCAGTCGGCGAGGCGGCGGGTGTCGGCGAGCACCACCGCCCCGAGGGCGCCCGCGCACAGTTCCTCCCAGAGAAACCAGAAGCGCTGTTGCCCGGGCGTGCCGAACAGGTACAGGACGTGCCGGTCGTCCAGGGTGAGCCGCCCGAAGTCGAGCGCGACGGTCGTGGCGGTCTTCGCCTCCACCCCCTCCAGCGGATCGGCGCTCTCGCTCAGTCCGCTCAGCAGTTCCTCCGTGCACAGCGGTTCGATCTCGCTGACCGCGCCCACGAAGGTGGTCTTCCCCGCCCCGAACCCGCCCGCGACCAGGATCTTCAAGGTCGCGGGGAGGGCCGGGGCGGGCTCACAGCCGTCGGCGTAGGCCATCGAGCACCGCCCGTAGCAGGTTCTGGTCGTCGGCGGCGAAGGAGCCCGCGCCGCCTCCGGGGTACCGCGGCGCCTGCGCCATCACGGCCCCGTACTCCATCAGGTCCGACAGCAGTACCTTCACCACCACCGCCGGGAGCCGTATCTGCCCCGCCACCTCGGCGACCGTCACCGCGGCCGCGCCCGCGCACAGCCGCAGCGCGAGGGTGTGCTCGGCGCCGAGCGGGGCCCGCGGCCGGACGCCGGTCGCGGTCACCAGGGACAGCAGGTCGAGGGCGACGGCGGGCCGGGTGCGGCCGCCGCAGGCCGTGTACGGGCGCATGACCCGGCCCGCCGAGTCGTCCAGCCAGGGCGTGTCACGTGCCGTCCCGAAACCATGGACCCCCCTCGCCCAGGCCCTCATCGCTCCGCGTCGACGGCGTGCGCGGGCCGGCGCGGCGGGGCGGCCAGGTACGGCCGTACGCTCTTGACCAGCATCGCCATCTCGTAGCCGAGTACGCCCGCGTCGGCCTCGCGGTCGGCCAGTACCGCCAGGCAGGTGCCGGATCCGGCCGCCGAGACGAACACGAGCGCCGTGTCGAGCTCGACGACCACCTGCCGGACCTCCGCCCCGTCCCCGAAGCGGGCGCCGGCGCTGCGGCCCAGCGAGTACAGGCCTGAGGCCAGGGCCGCCATGTGGTCGGCGCTGTCGGCGTCGAGCCCGTGCACGCACGTCACGAGCCCGTCGGCGGTGAGCAGGACCGCGCTGCGCGTGTACGGCACCCGCTGGACCAGGCCGCTGAGCAGCCAGTCGAGGTCCGAGAGGCTGCCTGTCTTCGTCGCCGTTTCGCCGACCATGGGGGTGTGCTCCTTGCTGGGGTGGGGGGTGTTCATGCGTGGTTCATGCGTGGTTCATGCCTGGGGCTCGGACTGGGCGAGGCCGAAACCCCGTTGGAAGGCGGCCATCAGGCCGGGGTCGTGCACGGGCGGCTCGGTGTCGGCCGCCCGTCGGGGGGCGGGCGCCTCGCGCAGCTGCGGTGCGAGGTGCTGCTGGGCGCGGCGTCGGGGCAGGGGCGGCCGTTCCCCGGCCTCGGGGGTCGTGGGGCGGTCCGGCACGGGCCCGCGCTGCCCGGGCGCGAACGGTACGAGCGCCACCTCCGGCCCCGTCCCGCCCCGGCCCGTCGCCCCGGCGGGAGCGAAACCCTCGCGCCCGATCCCGCTCGCGGCGGCCACGTCACGGCCCGCGGGGCCGGGCACCGCGCGACCGAACCCGGCCGGAACCGCCACGGCACCGCCCGGCGCAGCGGGAACCTGCTCCTGCCGACGCGGCCCGCCCGGCGCGACCGGAGCCGACGCCTCCCGGTCCGGCACGACCGGAACAGACACCACGAAGCCTGGCGCAGCCACGGCGGGCGTCCCGGGGGCCGGCGCACCCGGAGCCGGCATCTCCCGATCCGGCCCGCCCGCTTCCGGCGCCGCCCGGCCCGGTACGGCCCGAGCGGCCTCGCCGGGCGGCACGGCCGGGAAGTGCGGCGCGGGGTTCGGGGCGGCCGGGGCGACGGGGGCCGAGGGCGCCACCGCGGAGGCGGGAGCCGCGGGGCCGGGGGGCACAGCCTGCGGCCCGACACCCGGCCAAGGCTCCGGCCCGGCGCTCGCCCAAGACCCCGGCTCACCGCCCGACCCGGCACCCTGCCGAAGCCCCGGCCCCGGCCCGGCATCCGCCCAAGACCCGTGCTCACGGCCCGGCCCGGCGTCCTCCCAGGGCCCCGGCCGTGCCCCCGTGTCCTGACGGGACACCGCTCCGGCGCCCGGCCCGGTGGCCGCTCCGACGCCCGGCCACGGCTCCGGCCCCGTGTCCGGACGGGGCTCGGGGGTGCGGGACGGCCCGGTCGCCGGACGGGGCTCGGGGGTGCGGGGCGGGGCGGCGGGCGGCCAGGGGGGCGGGGCGGGGCGGTCGCGCTCACCCTCCGGCCAGGAGCCCGGCACGTTGACCCGTACCGGCTCCAGCGGCCCCATCCCGCTCCCCTCGCCGGTCCCCCACGAGGTGGCCCGGGAGCCGCCCATCGCGTCGGCCGCCGCCGGGGCTTCCGCGCCCAGCAGCCCCTGCGGCAGGACGAGTACGGCGAGGACCCCGCCGTAGATGTTGGACTTGAGCTCGACGGCGATCCCGTGCCGCCGGGCCAGCGCCGAGACCACGTACAGGCCGATCCGCCCGTCGGCCAGCAGGTGCCGGACGCTGACCTGGTCGGGGTCGCCGAGCAGGGCGTTCATGCGGTGCTGTTCCTCGGCCGGCATGCCGAGGCCCCGGTCCTCCACCTCGACGGCGATCCCGGAGGTCACCCGCTCGGCGCGCACCACGACATCGGTGTCGGGGGCGGAGAACACGGTGGCGTTCTCGACGAGTTCGGCCAGCAGGTGGACCACGTCGGCGACGGCGTGCCCGCGTACGGTGCCGCCCGCCGGGGGGACGACCTTGACCCGTGTGTACTGCTCGACCTCCGCGACCGAGGAGCGCAGCACCTCGCTCAGGTCGATCGGCCGGGTCCACTGGCGCCGGGAGGCCGCCCCGCCGAGCACGGCGAGGTTCTCCGCGTGCCGGCGGATCCGGGTGGCGAGGTGGTCGACGTGGAAGAGCTCCTTGAGCAGGTCGGGGTCCTCGACCGTGTCTTCGAGGTCGTCGAGCAACGAGATCTCGCGGTGCACGAGCGACTGAAGACGGCGCGCGAGGTTGACGAACACCTCCACCTTGCGGTCGCTGTCGCTCGGGGCGGCCGGGAGGGCGAGCCGTACGAGGGTCGTGTGTGCCTGTTCACGGGCGCCGCGCAACTCCTGCGCGAGGAGCCAGAACTCGTCCACCCCGGCCGGGTCGGCGGCGGGCGGCGGGCCGTTCGGGCCGCCGCGCACGGGCCGTGGCGGGGTCTCCCCGCGCTCCAGCCGTTCGGCGGCCGTGCGCAGTTCCTGGCGTCCGCGCACGCTGGAGCGGCGCAGCGCCTCGCACCGGTCCCGGACGGCCTTGGCGCCGCGCTGGGCGCCGAGCAGGGCGGCGGCGAGCGCGCCGAGGACGAGCAGGGCGCAGCCGGTGAGGACGGGCCACAGGCGTGCGTCCCGCTCCCCGGCGCCGCCGCCGAGCTGGAGGGTGAAGATGACCGCGGCCGCGCCGCTGAGCGCGGCGGCGAGCGTGGGCAGCACGGAGGCGCGGACCAGCTGGGGGCGTATCTGGCGGCCGGGTCCTGTGACGGCGTGTCTCGACGGGGAGTGGCGGGCGGCGCGGAGTCCGGACATCGGCGTCCTCGGTACGTGGGGCCCGGCCCCCAGCGTTTCCCGGGGCCCGGTGTTGATCACCGGATACCCACGCTAGACCGCACGCTCCTGCCCCTGACGCCCAGTTGGGGAACTTGGCGGGGCTGCTTCCCGCTCCCGATGGAGCGCTCGTACGACAGCCCGAATGCGCCGGGAGCGCGCACGCCCGCACCTGGCGGGGAGCGCACGCCGCCCCACGGGCACGGCCCCGTCCCGGCCCGCCCGTACGCTCCGCCCGCCCCAGCCGCCCCGCCCAGGCGCGGGGGCGGCTGCGGTCCGTGCTCCCGCCGTGCCGTGACGCGCCCTTGTGCTCCCCCGCGCGCTGCCAGAAAGTACCTGTTCCCGGCCACGTACGGCCCGAAGCGCTGGAGGAAGGCGCCATGAGCGAACCGTCCCGTCCCGATGCCCGCGACCAGGGTCCGGGGGATGGACACCAGGAGTTACGCGCGGATCTGCAGCGCCGCGAAGACGACTTGAACGGTCTGCTCGGCCGGTTCAAGACGCTGAGCGGGGGGTTCGACGAGCTGAGCGGGAAGGCGGACTCGCTCAGCACCGCCGTGACATCTCTGCGGTCCGAGACGACGGACCTGCGGAAGCAGCTGTCCGCGACCGACGCGAAACTGGACCGCCTCGTGGCGGACTTCACGGACCACCGCGAGCGGTACGAACGCGACCAGGCCGTCCTCGCCGCGCAGTTCGACCTGGACCGGGCTCTCGGCGAATGGCGCAGCAGGTTCGGGCAGCGGAACCAGGTGCGTTCCCTGGCCGCCGGCCTGGTCCGGAGCCTCACCCCGGACCTCGTCGGCAAGGGGCTCCTGCGCACCGGTAGCCTCCGGGGCTTCATCGAGGCGCACCTCGTCCACGATCCCGAGTTCTGGCTCGGCCACGCCACCCTCGCGCTCGCCGCCCAGCTGGACGGCGACACGGAGCTCAAGTTCAGTGCGATGGGCGAGGCCGGATACCGGGGCGACGGCAAGACCCTCCTCTTCCTTTCGCTGGCGGCGGCCAGGGCCGGCGCACACGAATGGGCCGGCAACTGTATGGACCGCTACCTCCAGGAGAGCGTGGACCCGGATCACCTCGACAGGGACTTCCTGGTCGTCCTCGACGCCGTGGCCAGCGGGGAGCTCGGCGAGCAGGCCCACGGCTACGCCTCCCGCCTGGTGTTCCGCTGGGCCGCCGAGGCGACCGCCGGCACGACGGCGGCCAGGGCTAGCGCCCGGCGCTGGGAACCCCAGCTGAAGAAGCTGCTGATCCCGCCGGGCGACCGCTACGCGTCCTTCGGCGAGGCGTGTGCCGGCGGCTGGGAGGACCTCCAGTACGGCTGGCGGCTGGCGACCGTCACCACGGCCGCTCTGGACCACCTCCGCCGGGAGTTCCCGCCGCCGGGCCCCGGCGCACGCTCCGCGACCCGTGCCCCGTACGCGGAGACCGCCATCGACCGCCTGATCCGGAGCCTGGAACCCGATGAGGCCGCCGCGCACGCCCGGATGGAGTTCCTGCGCCGCTTCATAGAGCACCGTGGCGACGAACGGGCCACGCGCGAGGAGCACGATCTGCGGCAGGCGGCACAGACCGAGGTCCTGGACTTCGCGACGCTCCTCGGCCACGCGGTGTTCGAGCCCGGTCGGGTCGCGCTCGGCGAGGAGGCACGCCGCCTGGCGCTCCCGGTGGTGCTGCCCCATCTGTGCGTGGCGGCCACGGCTTTCGTGAACGCCTCGCTGCAGCGGCGGAAGGAGAGCGTCCGTGTCGTGATCGAGGGCTGGCGCACCGTTCTGCCCACCGATCCGGCCGAGTCCGTCGACGGGACGGCTCTCGCCGCGGAGCTGGAGACCGGCCTCCTCGCACGTACGGAAGCGGAGGCCGCCGCCGTGGACCGCAACCTGCCCCGCCGTGTCGGGGGCACCTTCGGCGGGCTGGCCGGCCTGGTCCTCGCCCCGTTCTTCCTCGTCGGCCCGTCCCTGTGGCTCGCCCTGGTCGTCGGTGGGGCCACCAGTGCCTGGGGGCTGCTGGACGTGCGGCGGGTACCCGCCGAGCGCGCGAGGGTCCGGGCGGCGGGCGCCGCGCGGAACGACCGTGCGCAGCGCCGGCTGCGGGAGGTGCTGGGTTCGCGGGTGGCGTTCTTCACGGACTGGAACGCGCACGCGGCGCGGCTGGAGGAGCTCCGCGACTGGAACCCGACGGGGCAGGTGACGCAATGACGGAATCGGAACGGGTCCTGGGCGGACGCTACCGGCTCGACTCCCTCCTCGGCCGCGGGGCCCAGGGGACCGTCTGGCGGGCCCGCGATCTGCGGCTGGACCGTGACGTCGCCGTGAAGGTGACCCCCACGTCGAGGGACCTCGAGTCCTCCGGGGAGGCGCGCGAACACCTCCGGCGGTTCCACAAGGAAGCACTGGCCATGGCACGGATCGACAAGCAGCCGCACGTCGCGGAGATCTACGACCACGGGGCCGACGCCGACCTCCTGTTCTCCGTCATGGAGTACATCGAGGGCGTCTCGCTCGCGGCCCACCTCCGACGGCACCAGCCCCAGCTGGAACAGACCGTGCGCTGGACGAAGGACATCTGCAGCGGGCTCTCGGGCGCCCACGCGGCAGGGGTGATCCACCGGGACGTCAAGCCGAGCAACATCGTCATCGACAAGAAGGACCGGGGAGCCCATCTGGTCGACTTCGGTCTTGCCCGGCTGCTCGGCGGCTCCTCCTCCCGGACCCCCGTCGGCAGCCTGCCCTACGTCGCCCCCGAACAGCTCGCCGGCAGGAGCACGGCCAGCAGCGACCTGTACTCCCTCGGCTGCGTGATGTACGAGATGCTCACCGGCCGCACCCCCTTCGGCCACCTTACGGAGGGCGCCGCCTTCTGGTACCACCACACGGATCGGATGCCCGACCCGCCGCGCGCGCTGCGTCCGGGCATTCCGGGCCCGCTCGACCATCTGGTGATGCGCCTGCTGAAGAAGGATCCGGACGACCGGCCCGCCGACGCCCGGGCCGTGGCGCGCGCGGTCGAGCAGGTCGAGTTCGCCTCCGACGACGCCGCCGGCCCCCACGTGGACTCACGGCACGTCGAGGAGATCCGGCGCCTGGAACGGTTCATCGAGCAGCATGCGCAGGAGCCGTGGGCCAGGGACCCGGAGGTGCTCGACGCGCGCTCCCGGCACGCGAGGCTCACCGGCGAGTCCGGGGACTCCCGGGGAGCGGCCGCGCTCTACCAGCGCCTGGGCAAGGACTGCGCGCGCTGGCTCGGCCCCGGTGACAAGCGGGGTTTCCAGGCGTACCGGGAGGCGGCCCGCTGGACGGAGCGGGCGCACTGAGGAGACGCCCCCGCCCCCTGAGGGGAGCGGGGGCGCGGACCGCCGCTCAGCCGCGCGTCACCGCTCCCCCGCCGGGTCGAGGTCGCCCCGGGGGACGGCCTCGTACGGGGTGGCCCGCGGGTCCTTCGCCGTGACGGGGGCGGGTGCCACCGCCGGGGGGCCCGCCACGAAGGGGCGCCACCAGGCCGTGGCGGGGGCGTCGGGTGCGGCCGGTTCGAAGGGCTGGCCGGGGATCGGCAGGGCGACGGCCGCGCCGGCGGCTTCGGCGGCGGCGACGGTGCCCTCGCCGGGCTCGTCCCACGGGTGCGGGGCCAGGTTGAAGGTGCCCCAGTGGATCGGCAGCATCGTGCCGCGCGGGACCCCGCCCTGGAGGTCGAGGTGGGCGCGCATGCCTTCCTCGGGGGTCATGTGGATGTCGGGCCAGTACTCCGAGTACGCCCCGATCTGGATCATCGTGGCGTCGAAGGGGCCGTGGGTGGCGCCGATCTCCTGGAAGCCGGGGAAGTAGCCGGTGTCCCCGCTGTGGAAGATCCGGTGCTCCTCGCCCGCCACGACCCAGGAGGCCCACAGGGTGAACTGCTGGTTGCGCAGGCCGCGCCCGCAGAAGTGGCGGGCCGGGGTGGCCGTCAGGGAGAGCCCGGCGACCTCGGTGGTCTCGTTCCAGTCGAGCTCGCGCAGCCGGCCGGGGCTGACGCCCCAGCGCTCCAGGTGGGCGCCGACGCCGAGCGGGACGGCGAAGACCGTGTCCGTACCGGCCAGGGCCTTGATGGTGGGCAGGTCGAGGTGGTCGTAGTGGTCGTGGGAGATGACCACGACGTCGACGTCGCCGAGGGAGGCCAGCGGTACGGGGACCGGGTGCAGCCGCTTGGGCCCGGCGAAGGGGAAGGGGGAGCAGCGCTCGCCCCAGACCGGGTCGAAGAGGACGCGGCGGCCGTCGATCTCGGCGAGGACGCTGGAGTGGCCCATCCAGGTCAGGCGCAGTCCGCTGACCGGCGGCTTGGCCAGTTCGGCGAGGGTGGTCGGGTACACGGGGATCGGGGCGCCGGGGTTGCGCCGGATCCGCTGTTCCTTGTGGAAGTAGATCTTGGCGAACTCGGCCATCGACCCGGAGGGCCTGGTCCGGGCTGGTGCCGGGTTCTGGAAGACGCCGTCGGCGAAGTTCGGCGAGCGCAGGATGCGCTCCAGGCGTGCGCCGGACGGATCCGCGCCGAAGGCTTCGGGCCGCAGGGCGCGCAGCCGGGGACGCAGGGGCAGGGAGCCGGTCAAGGCGCCTCCTGGTGAAGGTGCAGGATGGGACGGACGGTCGGTCGTACGTCAGGGACGCACCACCGGCCGCACGTGAGTCTTGGGTCTACGACCTTCCCAACGCGCACCGGCCCCCGAGGATTCCGCCTCGCCGTATCGTTCCGGCGGGACGGGGTGGACCGCAGTGGACGGGGCGGCCGGGCGGGACGGCCGGGCCCTTCCCCGGACCCGCCGCCCCGCCCTCCCCCCTGGCGTTCCGCCTACAGCGGCAGCAGGTCCGGGCGCTTCGCCTCGACGTGGTCGCCGGAGGACTCCCCGCGCAGCCGTCGTCCGATCCACGGCACGAGGTGCTCGCGCGCCCACTGGATGTTGTCCCGGGTCACGTCCACGGATCCGCGCGGCGGGGTCGGCGGCCACGGCTGGTCCGGGTCGGCGGGTACCTCGTAGCCGAGGACCTGCGCGGCGCGCAGCGCGACGCGGGTGTGGCCCTCGGGCGAGAGGTGCAGCCGGTCGCCGTCCCAGGCGCGCCGGTCCTGGACGGACTTCAGCGACCAGAGGTCGAGCACCGGGCAGTCGTACCGGTCGGCGATGGCGCGGACGTGCGCGCTGTACGTCGCGACCTTGCCGCGGAGGTGCTTGAGGACCGGTACTCCCCGGGTGTCGAAGCCCGTGGTGATCATGACGTGGCCGACGGCGCCGGTGAGGTCGGCGACCGCCGCCTCGAAGCGTTCCGCCACGTCGTCCGGGTCGCTGCCGGGCCGGATGATGTCGTTGCCGCCCGCGCAGAAGCTCACGAGGTCCGGCGCGAGTTCCTTGGCCCTGGGGAGCTGCTCGGCCACGATCTGGTCGAGGAGCTTGCCGCGGACCGCCAGGTTCGCGTACTTGAAGTCGTGCTCGTCGCGCTGATCCGCCAGGAGTACGGCGAGCCGGTCCGCCCAGCCGAGATACGAGTCCCCGGGTCCCGGGTCCCCCACGCCTTCGGTGAAGCTGTCCCCGATCGCCGCGTACGAGCCGATGGTCTTGAGTGTCGTCTTCGTCGCTGCCACGGGAGCCCATCCTTCACCCCCGTCACCAACCTACGCCAACGTAATGAGGGGTTGACGGACCGTGATCTATACCACCCGGGAGATAAGGAATAAGTACAGACGGGGCCGGGACCCCCCTCAGGTCCCGGCCCCGCCCGTGTCACCGCCGTGTCGGCGGGTGTCCTCAGAGGCTGACGCCCTTCCCGCGGAGGTAGGCCAGCGGGTCGATGTCCGAGCCGTAGGACGGGCCGGTACGGATCTCGAAGTGGAGGTGGGGGCCGGTCACGTTGCCGGTGGCGCCGGAGAGTCCGATGCGCTGGCCGGCGGTGACGCTCTGGCCGGTGGAGACGGACAGCGAGGACAGGTGGCCGTACTGGGAGTACTTGCCGTCGGCGTGCTTGATGACGACCTCGTTGCCGTACGAACCGCCCCAGCCTGCGGAAACCACGGTGCCGGCGCCGACCGCCTTGACGGTGGTGCCGGTGCTTGCCATGAAGTCGACGCCGGTGTGGTAGCCGGAGGACCACATGCTGCCGCCGAGGCGGTAGGGGGTGGAGACGCCGCCGCTGACGGGGGTCACGAAGCCGGTCGCCTTCGACTGGGCGGCCGGGGCCTCGGGGGCGGCGGGCGCGGCCGGGCCCTTTCCGGCGGACCGCGGGGCGGGCGCGGACTTGGGCGCGGGGGCGGACTTCGGGGCCGCTTCCCGGGCGGTCTCGGTCTTCCCGGCGTCGCCCTCGTCGGACGACGATTCCTCGTCCCCGGCCTGAGCGCCGCTGGAGGAGCCCTCGCCGGAGGCGGGAGCGGAGGGCGCGGAGGGCGCCTCGCCCCGGCCGTCGAGGGTGAGCGTGAGGCCCGGGTGGATGAGCGACGGGTCGGTGCCGACGGCCTCGCGGTTGTCGGCGTAGAGCTGCTCCCAGCCGCCGGAGAGGTGGCGCTCGGCGGCGATCTTCGAGAGGTAGTCGCCCGGCACGACCGTGTAGGTGGTCGGCGCGGCGGCGGGGGCGGCCGCCTGGAGCGCGGCGGGGGCCTGCGCCGCCCGCTCGGGGGCGACGGCCGGGGCCGCGGGGCCGGCGGCGTGGGCGCCGGCGACGGCGGTCAGCGGGAGCGCGAGGGCCGCGCCGCCGGTGCCGGCCACGGCGAGACCGCGGGATATGGAACGGGACTTCGGGCGGCGGTGCTTACCCTTTGCGGGCATGGCGAATTCCTCTCCGTCGCCTGCGAGGTGAGCTGTCGGGTTCGGACTGGAGATGTCCGGCCGTGCACGTGGGAGCACGTGTCCGGCTTCACCCCTAGCCCTTCCGGTAAAGATCCGGAACGGCGGCTTACCTGGTTCCCCCGCTCCTGCCGCGCGCGTCGATAGTCGGGTGCGGTTCCCGGGCGGCGGCAGGATTCGGCGGTCCACCCGGATCGATCGCGAAGGTAATCGAGCGGGACGGTGCGCAACAAGCCGTGAATTCCCTGACGGAATCACAGGGATGAGGGATCAGCGGAATTCCCGTCACCCTGTGTCCATTCCGCACCATCAACAACCGCCCCGGCAAGGGAATTCGGTTCTCGTGATCAGGCACGCTCGGTCACCGTATGATCTGGCTCACGGAGCTTGGCGCGATCTCGCCTCCACATATGGCAAGTTGTTCCCAACCGGACCAATTCGGACACCTCAGGACGATGCGGAGGAGTACACGTGACCCAGCAGATACCCCAGCCCCTTCCGGCGCTGCCCGAACCCGAGCCGGAGTTGATCGGAGTGCGCAATTTCCGTGATGTGGGCGGGCTGCCGACCACCGACGGACGGAGGGTCAGGCCGGGACGACTGTTTCGAAGCGGACATCTGGCGCATGCCACCGAAACCGGAGCAGAGTTCCTCGCCTCGCTCGGTCTCCACACCGTCTTCGACTTCCGCAACCGCGCCGATCACGCCCTGGAGGGCGCGGACGTCGAACTGCCGGGTGTGCGCAACGTGAACATCCCGCTGTCGGATCCGGCCGACGGGCGGGAGTTCTGGACGATGGTCCGCGAGGGCGATCTCGCCCAGCTCCGCACGGTCCTGGGAGAGGGCAGGGCGGCCGCCCGCATGACGGACTCCTACCGGACGATGATCCGCACCCGCACCGCCGAGCACAGCCGGGTCGTGCACGCGCTCGCCGGGGACAGCGTCCCGGCCCTGATGCACTGCGCGGCCGGCAAGGACCGGGCCGGCCTCTCGATCGCCGTCACCCTGCTGGCCCTGCGGGTCGAGCGCGAGGCGATCGTGGCGGACTACCTGGAGTCGAACGCCCCGCACCGCCGCTACCGGGTACGCCGTGGCAGCGAGGCCGCCGAGTCCCGTTCGCCCGAGGTGATGGAACTGCTGTCCCCGCTGTTCGACGCCCGCGCCGAGTACCTGGAGGCGGCCTTCGAGGCCATCGACGAGGAGTGGGGCGGGGTGGAGCGCTACCTGGCCGAGGGCCTCGGACTCGCGCCCGAGACCCTCGCCGCCCTGCGGGAGAAGCTGCTGGTCTGATCCGGCCGGCCGCCGGGGTGGGGCGGGCCGTCAGCGGTTGCCGACGGCCTGCTTCACCAGGGTCCGGCCGAAGTCCCACATCAGCGAGCCCCCGCCGTGGGCCTCGTCCATGACCTCGCGGAAGGCCCCGACGAACCGGTCCACGTCCGCCTCGTCGACGATCAGCGGCGGGATCAGCTTGATGACCTCCAGGTGGTCGCCGGAGACCTGGGTGAGGATCCGGTGCCGGCTCAGCAGCGGAACCACCACCATCTGCGCGAACAGCCCCTTGCGGGCCGCCTGGAGCATCGCCCACCGGCTGCGCAGCCCCAGGGAGGACGGCCGGCCGAACTCGATGCCGATCATCAGCCCGCGGCCCCGCACCTCGTGGAGGAGTTCGTACTCGTCCACGAGCGCGGCGAGCCGGCCGCGCAGCAGGTCGCCCACGGCCCGGGCGTGGGCGACGACCCCCTCGTCGTCCATCACGGAGAGCACCGCGAGCCCGGCGGCCATCGCCTGGGCGTTGGAGCCGAAGCTCGCGGAGTGCACGAGGACCCGGTCCATGGACGAGTAGACCTTGTGGAAGATCCAGTCCTTGCCCAGGGTCGCGCCGACCGGCACGTAGCCGCCGGAGAGGGCCTTGGCCACGCACACCAGATCCGGCTCCACGCCCGGCTCGTGCTGGTACGCGTAGAAATCTCCGGTCCGTCCGAGGCCGGTCTGCACCTCGTCCGCGATGAGCAGCGCCTTGTGCCGGTGCAGCAGTTCCTGCGCGGCCCGCAGGAATCCGGGCGGGGCGGCGAGCACCCCCTTGCCCTGGACGGGCTCGACGATCAGGGCGGCGACGTCCCCCCGCCGCAGCTCGCGCTCCAGGGCGGCCAGGTCCCCGAGCGCGATCTTCGTGTCGGGGAGCAGGGGGGCGAAGCCGTCCCGGAAGCCGCCCTCGCCGTTGACCGACAGCGAGCCGGTGGTGAGCCCGTGGAAGGCGTGGTCGCAGTAGAGGATCCTGGGCCGCCCGGTGGCGTACCGGGCGAACTTCAGGGCCGTCTCCACCGCCTCGGTGCCGCTGTTGCCGAAGAAGACCCGGTCGAGGTGGGGGCTGTGCGCGAGCAGTTTCTCGGCGAGGAGTCCGGGCAGCGGCTGGCAGTCGAAGCGGGTCAGGTCGGCGAGCTGGGCGTCCAGGACGTCGTGCAGGGCGCGCCGGACCACCGGGTGGTGCCGGCCCAGGCCCATCACACCGAACCCGGCGAGCATGTCGAGGTAGTCGTTGCCCTCGGCGTCCCAGAAGTGGGCGCCCTCGGCCCGGACGTAGACCTTGTCGAAGCCGATGGTGCGCAGCATCCGGGGCAGCTGGTGGTTGAGGTACCGGGTGTGCAGCTCGTAGCGCTCCCCGCCGCGCTCGGCGAGCAGCGCGGCGAGGTCGAAGCCTTTGGGACCGTCCGGCGCCCCCGTCATGAGGAGGTGGTCCGGTTGCCGCCGATCGTCTCCCGGGCCGCGCGCAGGGACTCCTTGAGGGAGCCCATGGTGGCGAGGACGGCGGTCGGCTCGTAGCCGCAGTGGGCCATGCAGTTCGCGCAGCGCGGGTCCTTGCCGCGGCCGTACTTGCTCCAGTCGGTGTCCTCGATCAGTTCGCGGTACGTGGGCACGTATCCGTCGCTCATCAGGTAGCAGGGGCGCTGCCAGCCGAAGAGCGAATAATTCGGAATGGCCCAGGCGGTGCAGGGGAAATCCGCCTTGCCTTCCAGGAAGTCGAGGAAGAGCGGGGAGTGGTTGAGCCGCCAGCGGGCCCGGTTGCCTCCGGCGAAGGCCTTCTTGAAGAGTTCGCGGGTCTGTTCGACGCCCAGGAAGTGTTCCTGGTCGGGGGCCTTTTCGTAGGCGTAGGCGGGCGAGATCATCATCTCGTCGACCTGGAGGTCGTCATTGAGGTAGTTCAGCACCTCGATGATCGTCTGCGGGGTGTCGGTGTTGAAGAAGGTGGAGTTGGTGGTGACGCGGAATCCGCGCCTCTTCGCCTCCTTGATGGCGGCGACCGCCTCGTCGAAGACGCCTTCCTTGGCCACCGATTCGTCGTGGCGTTCGCGCAGTCCGTCGATGTGGACGGCGAAGGCGAAATACGGGGACGGGGTGAACTTCTCGATCTTCTTGCGGAGCAGCATCGCGTTCGTGCAGAGGAAGACATACTTCCGCTTGGCCACCAGCTGGCGCACGATCTCGTCGATCTGGGGGTGCATCAGGGGCTCGCCGCCCGCGATGGACACCATCGGCGCCCCGGATTCCAGGACGGCGCCGACCGCCTGGGCGACCGGCATGCGCTGCTTGAGCACGCCGGCCGGGTGCTGGATCTTCCCGCAGCCCTCGCACGCGAGGTTGCAGGCGTAGAGCGGCTCCAGTTCGACGATCAGCGGGAACTTCTCCCGCTTGCGGATCTTCTGTTCGAGAAGATAGGTCCCGACCCTGATGGACTGTCGCAACGGCATGGCCATCTGGCTCACCTCCTGGGGAGCAGCAACGAACGGTGCCAGTCATAAAACGCGGGCAGCACGGCACGGAGAACACGGAAGGCCGATATTCCACCGCGGACCGTGCCGATACGGACGAGCTCGTGCTCCGGAGCGTCCACGATCACCCGGACGGCCGCAACCGGACGGGCTCCGCCCGCCGTGGCGGTCCACAAGGTGGCCGCGGACTCCATGTCGACCGCGACGGCGCCGGTGGCGCGCAGCTGGGCGCGCTCCTGGCCGCGGACGACGTGGTCGGAGCCGGTCAGTGCGCCGATGTGCACGGTCCGGCCGGGGGCGGCGCGGGCCAGTGCCTCGGCGAGCAGGGCGGTACCGGTGCAGGTGACCGCCCCCCGGGGGTCCCGGGTCTCGTCGGCGACCACCAGGTCGCCGGGGTGCATGCCGGGGACGAGCCCGGCGCAGAATCCGGTGGCGAGGACGGCGGCCGCCTCCGCCCCGGGGCGTTCCAGGGCCCGGGTGACGGCCCGTTCGGCGGCGCGCGGGCCCATCCCGGTCCGCAGGACCGTCGCCGTACGCGGCACGGCGCCGCCGCCCGCGCTGCGCAGGGCCACCTGCTCGATGCGCAGCGCGCAGGCGATGAGCAGCGGGGCCGGCCCGGGCGCCGTAGCCGGCGGGCCGGCCGGGGCGGTCATCAGGCCTCCTCGGCCGGAGCGGGGACGGCCGTGGCGTGCCGGCCGCCGGGGCCGAAGGGCTCCCCGTGGAGGTAGCGGCCCAGCGCGGTGAGGGGGAACACCTGCCGGTAGAGGTGGTAGTTGATGGAGAAGTCCCAGGGGAAACCGGTGCCGGTGAAGTACGGCTCGTCCCAGGTGCCGTCCGGGTTCTGCGTCCCGACCAGGTACGCGAGTCCCCGCTCGACGGCCTTGCCCTCCCGCTCCCCCGCCGACAGCAGGGCCATCAGCGCCCAGGCGGTCTGCGAGGCGGTGGAGGCGCCCTTCCCGGCCCAGGAGCGGTCCCGGTAGGAGCGCTGGTCCTCGCCCCAGCCGCCGTCCTCGTTCTGTACGGATTCCAGCCAGCGCACGGCCCGTCGGATCGCGGGGTGCGCGGGGGCGAGACCGGCGGCGGTCAGGGCGGGGACCACCGAGCCCGTCCCGTACACGTAGTTGGTGCCCCAGCGGCCGAACCAGCCGCCTTCCGGCTCCTGTTCGGCGAGGAGCCAGGCGATCCCGCGCCGGGTGCGGGGGTCGGCGGCCTTGCCCTCGACGGCGAGCATCTCCACCACGTGCGCGGTGACGTCCGCCGAGGGCGGGTCGATGACCTCGCCGAAGTCGCAGAAGGGCAGCCGGTTCGGCAGGGTGCTGGTGTTGTCGGCGTCGAAGGCGCCCCAGGCGCCGTTCCTCGACTGCATGCCGAGGTTCCAGGAGACCCCGCGCGCGATGGCGGCCTCCATCCGGGCCGGCTGCGGATGGCGGATGCGGCGCAGCGCCAGCACCACTTCGGCGGTGTCGTCGATGTCCGGGTAATTGTCGTTGTCGAACTCGAACGCCCAGCCGCCCGGCTCCAGTCGGGGCCTCTGCACAGCCCAGTCGCCCGGGCGCCGGATCTCCTCGCCGAGCATCCAGTCGGCCGCCTTGACCAGCGCCGGGTGGTCGGGGGGCAGGCCCGCGTCGGCGAGGGCGATGGCGGCCAGGCAGGTGTCCCACACCGGGGACTGGCAGGCCTCGATCATCCGGGCCCCGTCCTCGCGCCACACGGCGAACCGGTCGAGGGACTCCAGTCCGGCGCGCATCACCGGGTGCTGGAGGTCGTAGCCGAGCAGGTGCAGGGCGATCACGGAGTACACGGCGGGCGGCTGGATCCCGCCCCAGCAGCCGTCGTTCTCCTGCCGTTCGACGATCCACCGTCCGGCGCTCGCCATGGCGGCCTTGCGCAGCCGACGCGGGGCGATCCGCCGGTAGAGGTGCAGGGCCTTGTCCATCCGCTGGAAGGCGCCGTCCCAACTGGCCGCGTTCGCCAGGGTCCTGGCCGGGTACGGGGTGCGGGCGTCGGTGTGCAGCTCGTCCAGGGCGAAGGGGGCGGGGCGCACGGGCCGGGTGGCGGAGACCACGGTGAGCGGGACGATGGTCTGGCGGGCCCAGCAGCCGAAGTCGTAGATGTTCAGCGGCACCCAGGACGGCAGGAACACCAGCTCGGGCGGGAGTTCGGGCAGGTGGTCCCAGCTCCACCAGCCGAACAGGGCGAGCCAGATCCGGGTGAACACCCGGGCGGAGGCGATCCCCCCGTGGGCCCGGATCCAGGCCGAGGCGCGGGCCATGTGCGGGGCGTCGGGCGGGTCCCCGGCCAGGCGCAGGGCGACGTACGCCTCGATGGTGGCGGAGAGTTCGGGCGGCCCTCCGTGGAAGGTGGCCCAGGTGCCGTCGCTCTGCTGCTCGCCCCGGATGAAGAGGGCGCCGGCCTGCGTGGTGGCCTCGTCCCGGATGCCGAGGAACTGGCGCAGCAGCAGGTCCTCGGCGTCCATGGTGACGTTCGTCTGGAGGTCGCCCTTCCACCAGCCGGCGTCGTCCTGCCGGTCCAGCAGGTCACGGACGGCACGGTCGGCGGCCTCCCGGACCTCGCGCTCCAGTTCGGGCGCGGCCTCCTCGGACCCGCTTCCCGGCGTGCGCGCGGCGGGCTCCGTCACCGGGCCGCCGGTGCGGTCCCCGGCGGCGCCCGGCGGCCCGTCGGCCCGGCCGTCCGCCCGGGTGGCGGCCCCGGCGTCGGCCAGGGCCATCACGCGCTCGTGGTCCGGATCCGCGCCGCCGGCCATCGCACCGCCGCCGTCGGTCGTCGCTGTCATGGCTTCCCCTTAGAACAGTGTCCTCTGCTGTGCTGGGGTCTGCCGTCGGCCGGTGCGCGCTCTAGCAGGTGGCGGCGCCGGCCGGCGACTCGCGCTTCATATCCGCCGTCGGGTGGCGATCACCTCTTGCGCACGACGACGAAGTCGGCGAGCGCCACGAGCTGGTCCCGTACCCGCTGCGGCATGTCGACGTCGTCGAGCGCGCGGATGGCGACCGCGTGCTGGCGGCGTGCCTCGTCGGCCGTCCACTGGCGTCCGCCGGCGGCCTCGATGAGCGCCGCGCGGGCCGCGAACTCCTCCTCGGAGAAGTTCTCGAAGTCGTTGCTCTTGGCGTCGGCGGCCAGCAGCTCGGCCAGTTCGACCGAGGCCGGGCCGCCCGCCGCGAGGGCGGCGACGACGGGCAGGGACTTCTTGCGCTGGCGCAGGTCGCTCCAGGTCTGCTTGCCGGTGGCCTCCGGGTCGCCCCAGATGCCGAGGAGGTCGTCGACGGCCTGGAAGGCGAGGCCGAGGTGGTAGCCGTACTCCTCCAGCTTGTCGGCGGTGCGGTCGTCCGCGCCGCCGAGGACGGCGCCGATGGAGACGGCGCAGGCGAGCAGGGCGCCCGTCTTGTTGCCCTCCATCTCCAGGCACTCCTCGACGCTGACGCGCTCGCGGTGCTCGTAGGAGATGTCCTGGGCCTGGCCGTCGATGAGCTTGCGGCTCGCGGTGGTCAGCCGGCGTGCCGCACGGCCCGCCTCGACGGTGCCGAGCTCCAGCAGCACCTCGTTGGCGAGGGCGAAGAGCGCGTCGCCGACGAGGATGGCCAGCGCCGGTCCGTGGACCTTCCAGACGGTGTCGCGGTGGCGGCGCTGCTCGTCGCCGTCCATGAGGTCGTCGTGCAGCAGCGAGAAGTTGTGGACGAGTTCGACGGCGACGGCGCCGGGGATGCCGACCTCGGCCGCCGCGCCCGCCGCCTCGGCGGACAGCAGCGCGAGCGCGGGGCGGACGGCCTTGCCGCCGTCGCCGTCCGCCGGGTTGCCCTGGGCGTCGATCCAGCCGAAGTGGTAGGCGGCGACGGTGTCCATGGGGGCCGCGAGCCGGGCCACGGCCTCGCGGAGCACCGGGGTCGACATCGTGCGGCCGCGTTCGAGGAGGGCGAGGGTGTCCGCCTTCTCCGTGCCCGCCGGGACCGCGCTTCCTGAAGCCGTGCCCCCTGAAGCCGCGCCCACACTGGCAGCCGTGTTCTCGACAGCCGGGTTCCCCGGGTTCACTGGCTCTCCTCTGGTTCCTGTACGTGCTGTGCCGGTCGTGCTGGTGGTCGTGGTCGTCATACCGCCTCCTGCAGAGGGTGTTCGCGGGGACGGCCGAGAGCGGTGAGCGCGGCCTGCGCCGCGCCGAGTCCGCTGCGGACTGCGCTCTCCATGGTCGCGGGCCAACCGGTGGCGGTCCACGCACCGGCGAGATACAGCCCCGGCGTGTCGGTCCGGTGGCCCGGGCGCAGCCGGCCGACGCCGGGGCTGGGCGCGAAGGTGGCGGTGCGTTCCCGGGTGACGAAGAAGTCCCGTACCTTGGCGCCGCGCGCGGCCGGCAGCAGCCGTTCCAGCTCGGGCAGGTACTTGGCGCGCAGGACGGACACAGGCTCGTCGATGTCGTCCTGGGCGACGGACTGGGACAGGGCCAGGTACTGGCCGCCGTCGGTGAGCCCGGAGGCGTCGGTGCGGTCGAAGACCCACTGGACGGGCGAGCCGAGGGCGGCGAAGAACGGCTGCCGCAGCACCTTGCGGTCGTAGACGACGTGGACGTTGAGGATGGGGGCGGTGCCGATGTCGAGGAGTTTGTCGGGGTCGGGCAGCGCGCCGGCGGGCAGCAGGCCGTGCGCCTCGCGCTGCGGGACGGCGAGGACGACGGTGCCCGCGTCGAAGGCCCCGTCCTCGGTGTCGACCCGCCAGTCCCCTTCGCCGGTACGGGAGACGGCGGTGACCCGGGCGCGCAGGACGGTCGTCACGCCGGCGGCGTCGAGGGCCTTGCGGGCGAGGGTGTCGTGGAGGTCGCCGAGCGGGACCTTGGCCCAGCCGATGTCGGCGGCGCCGTTCTCGGAGAGCAGGCCGGTCTTGAAGACCATGGCGGCCAGGCTCAGGGAGGACTGCCCGGCGGTGGCGTTGAGGGTGGCGATGCCGACGAGGTCCCACAGGGCCTCGACGGTGCGCGGGGACTGGCCGTAGCGGGCGAGCCAGGTCCCGAAGTCGAGGCCGTCGAGGGCCGGGTCCGCGGGGTCGAGGCGGCGCAGCGCGAGGGCGGCGCGCCCGACGCTCGCCCGTTCGGCGAGCGAGAGGTGCGGGTAGCGGGCGAGGGAGGCCGCGAGGTGCAGGGGCACGGGCAGGGCGCTGCGGCGCAGCCGGCCCAGGCGCGGTCCGCCGGGGTGGGCCACGTCGAGGACGGGGACGTCGAGCCGGTCCTGGAGGGGGGCGAGGTCGGCGCCGTCGACGCGGTCGAGGAACCACCGGTAGGCGGTGCAGCACCGCAGGTACACGTGCTGGCCGTTGTCGACGGTGAGCTCGCCGCGCTTGAAGGAGAAGGCGAGGCCGCCGAGCCGCGGGCGGCCTTCGAGGAGGGTCACCCGCAGTCCGGCGTCGGCGAGTTCGAGCGCGGCGGTGACTCCGGCGAGTCCGCCGCCGACGACGACTGCGCGCTGTTCGCTGTCGCTCATGTGCCCTCCCCGATGGTGCGGTGGCCCTGCGGGCCGGTCGGTCGGTGCCGCTCGGGCGCGCCCGCCCCGCGGGTGGTGGCCCGCCCGGTGGGGGCGGAGCCCGCCGGAAGAGACGCGGTGACCGGCATGGTGGTTGCCAGGGCCATCAGCCCCGCCTCCGGTTGCTCTGGCGGGAGATGGTGCGGGCGTCGAGGCCGGAGAGGCCGCGCACGGCGACGTACGCCTTCTCGTGCGGCGGCAGCGAGACGCGGCCGCGCAGCACCGCCTCCGGTTCGCGTTCGATGCGGTCCAGGAGCCGGCGGTAGATGCCGGCCATGGCGGCCACGCAGGCGCCGCTGCGCCGGTCGAGCATGGGAAGCAGCCGGTAGCCCTCGACGAACAGGGCCCGCGCGCGCCGGACTTCGTGGTGGACGAGCCCGGCGAAGTCGGAGCCGGGGGGCATCCGGTCGCTGCGGAAGCCGTCCGAGCAGCCGAACTTGGCGAGGTCCTCGGCGGGCAGGTAGGTGCGGCCGTTGCCCGCGTCCTCGCGAACGTCCCTGAGGATGTTGGTGAGTTGCAGGGCGAGGCCGAGGGTGTCGGCGTACTCGTCGGCACGCGCGGTGTCGAGGGCGCCCGTGGAGTTCACGGTGCCGAAGACGCCGAGCGAGAGCCGGCCGATGGCCCCGGCGACGCAGCGGCAGTAGACCTTGAGGTCGTCCCAGGTCTCGTACTCCTGGCCGCGGACGTCCATCAGGACCCCGTCGATGAGTTCGTCGAGGCCGCCGAGGGGGATGGGGAAGCGGCGGGAGGCGTGCGCGAGGGCCACGGCGACGGGGTCGGTGTCGTCCTCGTCGACCTCCTCCGCCCGGATCCGGCCGAGCAGGGCGCGGGTCTCCTCCAGCCGGGCCAGTTTGGCCTCGGGCGCCAGGGTGCCGTCGCCGATGTCGTCGACGCGCCGCGAGAAGGCGTACAGCGCGGACATCGCCTGCCGCTTGTCGGTGGGCAGCAGCCGGATGCCGTACGCGAAGTTGCGCGCCTGGGTGCCGGTCACGGCCTCGCAGTAGCTGTAGGCCGCGAGGACCGGAGCGGACGGTACGGACGCGTGTGCGGGGCCCTCCACGTTCGGGCTCACCCCTTTCTCGGCGCTGTGCGCAGGACGGCGGCCACCTCTCGGAGCAGACCGCTCCGGGTGGGCTTGGGGGGGCCGGGAAGTACGTCGAAGCCGGCGTCCGAGACCGCCCGCAGGGCGGCACGCCCTCCTCCCACGAAGCCCGCGAGCAACAGCCTGAGCCTGCCGTGCACGCTACCCACGAGCGGGGTGCCCTCATTCAGGAGCTCCCGCGCGCGTTCGGCCTCGAAGGCGACGAGGGCGCGTACGGACGCTCCGGCGGACGGGGCCCGCAGGTCGTTCTCGGCAACGTGGAAGCGGCGCATGTCCTGGGCCGGGAGGTAGATCCGGTCCCGGCCGAGGTCCTCGGTGACGTCCTGGAGGTGCTCGGCGATCTGCAGGGCGGTGCAGACGGCGTCGGAGCGGCGGATCCGCTCGGGGGTGCTGGTGCCGGTGAGGGAGAGCACGAGGCGGCCCACCGGGTTGGCGGAGAGCTCGCAGTAGGCGAGGAGGTCCGCGTACGTCTCGTAGCGGGCGACCTTCTGGTCCTGCCGGTTGGCCTCGATGAGCCCGAGGAAGGGTTCGGGGGTGAGGCCGTGGTCGCGTACGACGGGCTGCAGGGCGAGCAGCAGGGGGTGGCGCGGGGGGCCGTCGGTGCCGCCGAAGACCCGCGCCAGGTCGGCCTCGAAGGCGTCGAGCATGGCGAGGCGGTCGTCGGTGGCGGCCGGGTCCAGGCCCAGGAGGACCGCGTCGCGGCCGCCGGGGGCGAGGTCTCCGTCGCCGATGTCGTCGACGAGGCGGGCGTAGCCGTAGACCGCGGTCAGGCCCGCGCGCCAGGCGCGGGGCAGGAAGGCGGGGGCGACGGGGAAGTTCTCGGCGGCGGCCTTGTCGAGGGTGGCGCGCGCGTGGCGGTCGAGGGCGTCGGTAGCGCCTGGCCGGTTGCCGTGCCCGGGGGTCACCGCCCGCCGCCCGGGGCGGGGACGGCCGTTGTGCCTGGGGGCCGGAGAATTCCCGTAGCCATTGCCGTCACGTCTCCCGTTCTACACTGCCGACCCAAGTCATCCTATTTCGGACACGCCGCCGGACTTTACCCGGGGGTACCCGGGGGAATCCGGCTGCGGGGAATCGTCCCCTCTTGGCGCGATTGAGAACTGGTCCAGCTTACGCTGTACAACGCCGCGACGGCCTATCGGGTGTTCCCGGCGCCCCGGAATGTCGACCGCCGGGGCCGCCCCGCGGCCACCCGGCACAGCGGGCCCGCCGCACGCCGAGGCCCCCGCCGCGGGGAGCGGCAGGGGCCTGGGCGCGAGGGTCCGGCCGGGGCCGGACCGGCTCAGCCGGTCAGTGGCTGGTCGCCTTCTCGTACGCCGCGACGACTTCCTCGGTGGGCCCGTCCATCAGGAGCTCGCCCTTTTCCAGCCACAGCACCCGGCTGCAGGTGTCGCGGATGGAGTTGTTGTTGTGGCTCACCAGGAAGACCGTGCCGGCCTTCTCCCGCAGCTCGCGGATGCGCGCCTCGGAGCGGACCTGGAACTTGCGGTCACCGGTGGCGAGCGCCTCGTCGATCATCAGGACGTCGTGGTCCTTGGCCGCCGCGATGGAGAAGCGCAGGCGCGCGGCCATGCCCGAGGAGTAGGTGCGCATCGGGAGGGAGATGAAGTCGCCCTTCTCGTTGATCCCCGAGAAGTCGACGATGTCCTCGTAGCGCTCCTTGATCTGCTCGCGGGTCATGCCCATCGCGAGACCGCCGAGGACCACGTTGCGCTCACCGGTGAGGTCGTTCATCAGGGCGGCGTTGACGCCCAGCAGCGAGGGCTGGCCGTCGGTGTAGACCTTGCCGGACTCGCAGGGCAGCAGGCCGGCGATGGCGCGCAGCAAGGTGGACTTGCCGGAGCCGTTGGAGCCGATGACGCCGATGGCCTCGCCCCGGTAGGCGGTGAAGGAGACACCGCGTACGGCGTGCACCCGGCGCACGCCGGGGGCGTCGCCCTTGCCGCGACGGATTATCTTGCTCAGCGCGGCGGTGGCGCTGCCCTTGCCGGAGCTGCCCGTGTTGACGCGGTAGACGATGTGGACCTCGTCCGCGATGACGGTGGGGACGCTGCCCTTGGTGATCTCAGCCACGGCCGTAACGCTCCTCAGCCTTCCAGAAGTACACGAAGCCGCCGGCGCCGATCAGCACGGCCCAGCCGACCGCGAAGGCCCACACGTGGGGCGGGAGGTTCTCGGGGCCGTAGTCGTCGATCAGCGCGAAGCGGACCAGGTCCATGTAGATGGCGGCCGGGTTCCACTGGAGCACGTCCGCGATCCACGCCGGCTTGTCCTTCAGCATCTCACTGATCGAGAACATGACGCCCGAGGCGTACATCCAGGTGCGCGTGAGGAAGGGCATCAGCTGCGCGAGGTCGGGGGTCTTGGACCCCATGCGCGCGAAGACCAGGGCGAGGCCCGTGTTGAAGACGAACTGCAGGGCGAGCGTGGGGAGCACCAGCAGCCAGGACAGCTGCGGGTAGTTCCCGAAGGCGACCGCGACGACGACCACCACGATCATCGAGTACAGGAGCTGCTGGAGCTGCTGCATCGAGAAGGAGATGGGCAGCGAGGCGCGCGGGAAGTGCAGGGCGCGCACCAGGCCGAGGTTGGTGGGGATCGCCCGGACGCCCGCCATCAGCGAGTTCTGGGTGAAGGTGAAGACGAAGATGCCCATCACCAGGAAGGGGATGTACACCCCCTTCTCCATGCCCCGGCCGGCGTCCAGGATCAGGCCGAAGATCAGGTAGTAGACCAGGGCGTTCAGCAGCGGGGTCGCCACCTGCCAGATCTGGCCGAGCTTCGCCTGGCTGTACTGCGCCACCAGCTTGGCCCGGGAGAAGGCCATGATGAAGTGGCGCCGCCCCCAGAGCTGCCGCACGTATCCGCCCAGGCTGGGCCGGGCGCCGCTGACGGACAGGCCGTACTTCCTGGCCAGCTCGGCGGGGGTCAGTCCCGCGTCGTCGGACGGCGGCTTGCTCGTGGCGAGGGCGCCGTCGTGGGTTGTGTCACTCACAAGTTGAAACTTTCCGTCTTCAAGATGCGGCAGAGGGGGCATCGGGCTGGAGTTGCCGGAGTGCCGGACCCGTGATCGGGTTCATGCTCCCAGACGCGAGCTTGTCAGATGACAGGCGGTCGGCCCAGCCGGGTCAGCCGCCAGACCGTACGCCATTTCATGGGGTGCCGGGGACCGCAGGGGGTGGTCCAGCCCTCCTTGAAACCGCCGAACCAGGCCTTCAGCGCCGGGCCCGAGGGCTTGCGCACGAGCGTCAGCGCGAGCCAGACGCCCAGGTAGACCGGGACCAGCGGGGCGGGCAGGTTGCGGCGGGCGAGCCACACCCGGTTACGGGCAACCATACGGTGGTAGACCGCGTGCCGGGACGGGGCGGTGGTCGGGTGCAGCAGCACCATGTCCGCGCGGTAGTCGATCGACCACCCGGCGTCGAGGGCCCGCCAGGCCAGATCGGTCTCCTCGTGGGCGTAGAAGAACTCGGCCGGCAGCACCCCGGCCTCCTCGAACACCTTCGTGCGCACGGCGTTCGCGCCGCCGAGGAAGGTGGTGACGCGCGAGGAGCGCATCGGGTCCGAGGCGCGCAGCCGGGGGACGTGGCGGCGCTGGGTGACGCCGGTGTCCGGGTCGGCGATGCGGAAGCTGACGATGCCCAGGCGCGGGTCCTCCGCGAAGGCCTGGCGGCACAGCTCGGCGGTGTCCGTGCGCTCCAGCAGCCCGTCGTCGTCGAGGAAGAGCAGGGCGTCCACGTCCCGGCCGCCGGGGCCGAAGGCCTCGATGCCGACGTTGCGGCCGCCGGGGATGCCCAGGTTCTCGGGCAGGTCGACGGTCCGCACGCCCTGCGGCAGGTCCGTGAGCTCGGACACCTTCACGCCCTGGCCGACGACGGCCACCTCGACGGGGTCGCCGTCCTGGCGGGCCACCGAGTCGAGGAGCGCCTTGAGCTCGTCGGGACGGTTGCCCATGGTGATGATCACGGCGCCCAGCCGCATCGGCTTCGTCACTTGAGCCTGCTGGAGGCCAGGACCGACACCAGGTGCAGCACCGTCTGGAGCAGGGCGATGCCGGCGAGCACGGCGACGCCGAGCCGGGAGAAGTACAGGTCGCCGCGGACCTGGTCCAGGACGGCCAGCACCAGGATGAGCAGCGAGGCCTCGATGCCGAGGACCAGGCGGTGGAACTTCAGCGCGGCGGCGGCCCGGCGGGCGAGCGCCATGCCGGAGGAGCGCGGCTCGGCGGCCGCGTCCTTGACCACGGGCTTGCCGGCCTGGTGGCGGGCGACGCCGACGAGGTCGGTCTCGGCCTTGATCAGGATGGCGCCGAGCGCGGCGAGGGTGCCGAGGAAGGCCCACAGCCAGTCGATCCGGCCGCCGCCCCACAGGTCGGCGGCGCGCAGGCCGAAGCCGACGAGGACGGCCGCGTCGCACAGGTAGGCGCCGACCCGGTCCAGGTAGACCCCGGACAGCGAGAACTGCTTCTTCCAGCGGGCGACCTCACCGTCGACGCAGTCGAGCAGCAGGTAGAGCTGGACCATCACCACGCCGAGGACGGCGCCCCAGACGCCCGGCACGAGCAGGGCGGGGGCGGCGAGGACACCGGCGAGGGTCATCACGTAGGTCAGCTGGTTCGGCGTGACCTTGGTGGTGACCAGGAGGCGGGTGATGCGCAGGGAGACCTCGCGCATGTACAGGCGGCCGCCCCAGTGCTCGCCGCTGACCCGGTCCTTGACGCCGGCCGGGTGGACGACGGGCCGGAGTTCAGCGATGGATGGTCTGGACATAGTCGGCGTATGCGTCCCTGATCTCGGCTGTGGACAGGTTGAGGTGCTCCAGGATCGTGAAGCGTCCCGGGCGGGTCTGGGGGGCGTACTCGACGGCCGCGACGAACTCGTCCACGCTGAACCCGATCTCCTCGGGCAGCACGGGCAGGCCGTGGCGGCGCAGGACGTCGGCGAAGAGCCCCGCCTGCTCGCGGGCGCCCCGCAGGTGCATGGCGAAGGCGGCGCCGAGGCCGACCTGCTCGCCGTGGAGCGCGGAGCGTCCCGGGTGGAGCAGGTCGAAGGCGTGGCTGATCTCGTGGCAGGCGCCGGACGCCGGGCGGGTGTCCCCGCTGATGGACATGGCGATGCCGGTGAGGACGAGCGACTCGGCGAGCACGGTGAGGAACTCGTCGTCGCCGCAGCCGCCGGGGTGGCGCAGGACGGACTCGCCCGCCGTACGCGCCATGGCGGCGGCCAGCCCGTCGACGGCCTCGCCGTTGACCTGGTGCGAGAGCTCCCAGTCGGCGATGGCCGAGATGTTGGAGAGGGCGTCGCCGATGCCGGCGCGGACGAACCGCACCGGGGCGTCCTTGATCACGTCGAGGTCGATCACCATGGCGATCGGCGTCGGCACCCCGTAGGAGCCGCGGCCGTTGTCGTTGTCCAGGGTGGCGACCGGCGAGCAGATCCCGTCGTGGGAGAGGTTGGTGGCGACGGCCACCATGGGCAGGCCGACCCGCGCCGCGGCGTACTTCGCCACGTCGATGATCTTGCCGCCGCCCAGGCCCACCACGGCGTCGTAGCGGCGGCCCTTTATGTCGTCGGCCAGCTTGACCGCGGAGTCGATGGTGCCGTCGACGACCGGGTACCAGTCGGCGTGCGGCAGGACGGGCTCCAGCTTGGCGCGCAGTGCCTGGCCGGAACCCCCGCTGATCGCGATGGCGAGCTTGCCGGACGCGGAGATGCGCTGGTCGGCCAGCAGGCCGGCCAGGTCGTCCATCGCCCCTCGGCTGATGTCGACGACAACGGGCGAGGGGATCAGCCGCGTCAGTACTGGCATGCGATCGTCCGGCCCTTGGCGAGGTCGTCGTGGTTGTCGATCTCGACCCACTTGACGTCGCCGATGGGAGCGACGTCGATGGTGAAGCCGTCGTTCACGAGCTGCTGGTAGCCGTCCTCGTAGTAGAGGTCGGGGTCGCGCTCGAAGGTGGTCTTCAGGGCCTCGGCGAGCTGCTCGGCGGCCTCGGGCTCGATGAGGGTGACGCCGATGTACTCGCCGGTGGCGTCGGCTGGGTCCATCAGCTTGGTGATCTTGCGGACGCCCTGCCCGTCGGCCGTGACGACCTTCATCTCCTCGTCGGCCAGGCTCTTGACCGTGTCGAGGGCGAGGATGATCTTCCGGCCGTCGCCGCGGGCGGCGAGCAGGGTCTTCTCGACGGAGACCGGGTGGACGGTGTCGCCGTTGGCGAGGATCACGCCCTGCTTGAGGACGTCACGCGCGCACCACAGGGAGTAGGCGTTGTTCCACTCCTCGGCCTTGTCGTTGTCGATCAGCGTGATCTTGACGCCGTACTTGGCCTCCAGGGCCTCCCGGCGCTCGTAGACGGCTTCCTTGCGGTAGCCGACGACGACGGCGACCTCGGTGAGCCCGACCTCGGCGAAGTTGCCCAGGGTCAGGTCGAGGACCGTGAGGCTCTCCTCCTGGCCCTCGGGGCCGACGGGCACGAGGGCCTTGGGCAGGGTGTCGGTGTAGGGACGCAGACGGCGTCCGGCACCGGCAGCGAGTACAAGGCCGATCATGCTGGTTCTCCTTCGTCATGTACGGCGGGTGCTCCGGCGGAGACCCAGAAGCGGATGCTCTCCACGAGCACCACCAGAGCCACGAACACGGCCACGGCCGTGAGCGCGACGGGGAACGCGTCGCGGGCGAGGACGGCGGCCAGGACCACGGTCAGCAGGACCCGGCCCTCGTGACCGCCGGTCGTCCGCACCAGCCAGTGCGGAGGGGCGCCCGAACCACCACGGATGCGGTAGACCGTGTCGTAGTGATGGTAGGCGACCGCCGCGACCAGTCCGAATGCGGCCGGAAGGGCCCCGGGGACGTCCGCCTTGACGGCGAGGGCGAGGACGGTCACGTACTCGGCGAACCGGAAGAGCGGCGGTATCAGCCAGTCGAGGGGGCCCTTGAGGGGGCGGGCGAGGGCCGCCGCCGAGAACCCCGCGTAGGCCACGGCGGTGCCGATCAGCCACGGGTCGCCGAAGTCACGGGTCGCGGCCCCGCCCGCCATCAGCACGGCGCCGCCCGCGGCCAGCCACACCGCGGCGCGGTCGGGGCGCCGGCCGGGCCGGGGGTAGCCGGTCCAGGCGAGGACGCCGGAGTCGCAGAGGTCGGCGAGGGCCCGCGCGGCCCGGTCGGTCCGCGTCGCCCTGCGGGTCACGGAGCGCAGCACGCGCCCGGCGGTGGTGTAGAGGGCGCCGAAGGCGCAGCCCACGAGGAGGGCGTAGAAGACGATGCGGGGGGTGGTGAAGGCGGTGAGGACCGCGATCATCGCCCAGCGCTCACCGATCGGCAGGATGATCATCCGGCGGACCCAGACCGTCCAGCCGACGCTGTCGAGCCTGTCGGACAGGGCCGCCGTGGGACTCGTGTTCGCCGTCGCGTCGTGGTTCGCCTCGTTGAAGGAGAAGTCCACGACGTGCCGGCAGGTCATCAGGATCATCGAGCCGAGCGCGAGGGCCCAGACGTCGTCGCCGTTCCTCGCCGCGCCGAGCGCGAGGCCCGCGTAGAAGGAGTACTCCTTCGCCCGGTCGAAGGTCGCGTCGAGCCAGGCGCCCATCGTCGAGTACTGGAGCGAGTAGCGGGCGAGCTGCCCGTCGGTGCAGTCCAGGACGAAGGAGACGAGCAGCAGCACGCCCGCCGCGACGTAGCCCCAGCGGTCGCCGGTCGCGGCGCAGCCGGCCGCGACCAGTGCGGTGAGCAGCGAGGCGGTGGTGACCTGGTTGGGGGTCAGGCCGCGGCGCGCGCACCAGCGGGCGATGTAGCGCGAGTAGGGGCTGATGAAGAAGGTGGTGAAGAACCCGTCGCGGGACTTGACGGCGGTCCGCAGCCGGACGGCCTCGTCGTCCACGGCCGCGACGGCGGCGACGGCCTCGGCGCGCTCGCCGTCGGTGGCGGGCACGGCCGCGACCAGGGTGCCGAGCTCGGGCCGCTGGACGGTGCTCCCGGCGGCCTCCACGGCGGCGGCGAGCCGGTCCGGGTAGGGGCCGGTGCCGGAGCCGAGGGTCTCGGGCGCCAGGGCCGCGGCCCGGTCGAGGGCGCCGCGGGCGCCCGCCTGGACGGCGAAGGCGCCGGTCACGGCGCAGGCCTCGAAGCGCGGGTCGGTCAGGGCCAGGCGCAGCGCGTGCGGATGTCCGACGAAGGCGCTGTCGACGACGGCGACCCGCTCGGCGGCCGGTACGTCGGCCAGCGCGGCGGCGGTGTCCTCGGGATCGGCGACCGGGCGGACGTCGAACCCGAGGGACCGGAGCTCGTCTTCAAGCGGTGATCCGGGGACCGGCAGGCCGGTGAGGATGACGGTCGACAGACGGACTCACTCCTTGCAACGAACACTCTCGACGGGGCGCCCCGGGGGGCGGCGGCACGTCGGCAGAGGCTATCGGATGAATGGAAGCGGGGATTCACCAGCCGTTCAGGCCCGGATGCTACGGTGGACGCAGAGGCGTACGAGCCTCGTAAGTGTGTCCGCGCCCGGAAGAGGAAGGGAGATGGGTTGATGACCGTCGCAGTGCTCGCCGCCGTGCGCAGCGAACTCCGGTACGTCCCCACTTCCCTCCGGGCCCCCGGCCAGGGCTGATCGCAGCCGATCCGCCCCGTCGGCCGGAGCCCCTCTTTCCAAGGGTTCACGTTGACCGACAACACCCGCACCACTGACATCACTGACACCACCCGCGTCTCCGGCGTCTCCCGCGACGCGTTCGTCGCGGCCTTCATGGAGCTGCACGGCGGTCTGCCCCGGCAGGCGCCCGGTTCCGACGCGACCACCCGGCACCTCCTCTCCCTCTGCGGACCGCTGCCCGAGCGGCCGCGCGTCCTCGACCTGGGCTGCGGTCCGGGCCGCAGCGCCCTGCTGCTCGCCGCCGAGGCCGGCGGAGCCGGCGGCGCCGAGGTGACCGCCGTCGACCTCCACCGGCCGTTCCTCGACGAGCTGGCGACGGCCGCCCGCTCCCGCGGGCTCGCCGGCCGGGTCCGTACCGTCCGGGCGGACATGGGCGCGCTGCCCTTCCCGGACGGATCCTTCGACCTGATCTGGGCGGAGGGCTCCGCCTACGTCATCGGCTTCGACCGGGCCCTCGCCGAGTGGAAGCGCCTGCTCGCGCCCGGCGGCACCCTCGTGCTGACCGAGTGCGAGTGGACGGTCGAGGACCCCTCGGCCGGGGCCCGGGCCTTCTGGGACCCGCAGGTCGCGCTGCGCTCCACCGCCCGTGACGTGGCGGCCGCGCAGGCCGCCGGGTACCGGGTGCGGGGCGTGCACCTGCTGCCGGACTCCGACTGGGCCGAGTACTACGGTCCGCTCGCCGAGCGGGTCCGCACCGTCGACGCCTCGACGCCCGCCCGGGCCGCCGCCCGGGACTGGACCCGCGCCGAGCTCGACGTACGGGAGCGGCACGGGCACGAGTACGGGTACACGGGCTTCGTACTGAGCCCGGTCACGGCCGGGGACAGCGGCGGGGACGGGGGCCGCTGGACGGCCCGTCCCGAGGCGGAGGCCGACCGGGCGGCCGTGCGGGCCGTCAACCTGGCGGCCTTCGACACCCCGCTGGAAGCCGATCTCGTCGACGCGCTGCGCGCCGACGCCTCCTGGCTGCCGGGCCTCTCGTACGTGGCCGAGGGCCCCGACGGGTCGGTGGCGGCGCACGCCCTGCTGACCCGGTGCGAGGTGGACGGCGTACCGGCTCTCGCGCTCGCCCCGGTGGCGGCCGATCCCGCGCTCCAGCGCTCGGGCGCCGGCAGCGCCGTCGTACGGGCACTGCTGGCGGCGGCCCGGGAGCGCGGGGAGGCGTTGGTGCTGGTCCTCGGGCATCCCGCGTACTACCCGCGCTTCGGGTTCGTCCCGGCTTCGCGCTTCGGGATCCGCGCGCCGTTCGAGGTGCCCGACGGGGCGATGATGGCGCTGGTGCTGGACGACGGCGTTCCGGTGCCGTCGGGCACCGTCGAGTATCCGGACCCCTTCGGCGTCTGACGCCGCGGGGACATCGGGCGTGTGGCCCCCGCCCCCCGTCGCTTAGCACGCGGCGGGGGGCGGACATGCGCGGATGGCCGAAGTGGGGACAAACCCCGTCCGTACGGCAGACTTGAAGGCCGAAGTCCGAAGCGAAGGATGGGTATGCCGACCACACCAGCCACCGACGCCAGCAGCGCGTCCGCCGGCACCGGCACTCAGGAAGCGATCATGCTCGAACTGGTCGACGAGTCCGGCAACACCATCGGCACGGCGGAGAAGCTCTCCGCCCATCAGGCGCCCGGCCTGCTCCACCGGGCATTCTCCGTGTTCCTCTTCGACGAGCAGGGCCGTCTGCTGCTCCAGCAGCGCGCCCTCGGGAAGTACCACTCCCCCGGCGTCTGGTCGAACACGTGTTGCGGTCACCCCTACCCCGGCGAGTCGCCGTTCGCGGCGGCGGCCCGGCGGACCCACGAGGAACTGGGGGTGTCGCCCTCGCTGCTCGCGGAGGCGGGGACGGTGCGTTACAACCACCCGGACCCCGCGTCGGGTCTCGTCGAGCAGGAGTACAACCACCTGTTCGTGGGACTCGCGCAGTCGGCGCTGAGGCCGGATCCGGAGGAGGTGGGCGACACCGCCTTCGTCACGGCCGAGGAGCTGGTGAAGCAGCACGCAGAGGTGCCGTTCTCGGCCTGGTTCATGACGGTGCTGGACGCGGCCCGGCCCGCGATCCGCGAGCTGACGGGCGAAGCCGCCGGCTGGTAGCCCGTACGGGGTCAGCGGACCGGGGCGGCCGGGGCCGCCAGCGGCAGGGCCGCCCAGATCACCTTGCCGCCGGTGGAGGTGTGCTCGACGTCGCACACCCCGCCGGCCTCCAGGGTGATCTCCCGCACCAGGAGCAGGCCCCGGCCGCCGGTCTGGCCGAAGTCGGCCTCCAGGGCCTTGGGTCGGTACGGGTGGTTGTCCTCGACGGCCACCCGTACCCACTCCCGGCCGACCGCGACCTCCACGGCCACCTCAGGGGAGAGCAGGGCCGCATGCCGGACCGAGTTCGTCACCAGTTCGGAGACGATCAGCAGCAGGGAGTAGACCAGGTCCTGGTGGGCCGGCACCCCCTGCCGGCCGAGCAGGTCGCGGACCGCCCGGCGGGCCTGCGGAACGGATTCTTCTACCGCCGGCGCGGTGAAGCGCCACACTCCCTCGTACGCGAGGGGGTCGCCCGGAGCGGGCGCCTCACCTGCCCTGGCTGGCGGGACGCTCCCGCTGTCGTTCATTTTCCGGCCCCCGTCTTCGCGCTCGATCGTCTCCACGTGTCCAGAGTGGAGAAGAGCCTGATCCGGACCGGACCGCTGACCAGAAGTCAGCGGCAATCGGACACATTCTGACCACTGGCGTATGACAGAGTCAGTTGTTCGACGCTTCTTGACCCGATGCGGGCTGGTCCGGGGCGGAACCCTTCCCCGCCGCGTCCTGCGTCCCGACGGCCCCGCCGCCCTCGGCGGCACCGGCGTCCTCGCCGTCTTCCCTGACCAGGCCGAGGATCCGGCGCGCCCCCATGCCCAGGACGATCAGGCTCAGGCCGTCGAAGAGCAGCGCGAGGGAGAAGAAGGCGCCGATCACGTACTGGCTGCTGCCGGGCCAGCCCCAGAGCACCAGGATGCCGAGGAGCACGCCGAAGGCGCCCTGGACGAGGGTGAGCCCGAAGTTGGGCCCGCGCACCACGAGCGCTCCGACCAGGCGGAACAGTCCGCCGGTCAGGAACAGCAGGGCCGCGAACATGGTCAGCGCCTCGGCGCTCGCCTCGGGGCGCCGCAGGATCACCAGGCCGGCGGCGATGTTGACCGCGGCCACGATGACGGCCAGCCAGAAGTGGTTGCTCTTGCGTGACTGCACGGCCTGCGCGAGGCCGACCACGCCGCCGATCAGCAGCAGCCAGCCGAAGAGGAACATCGAGGTGAGGGTGGCCAGGCCGGTGTAGACGAGACCCACCAGACCGGCGACGACGAGGATCACCCCGAGCAGGGCCAGCAGCCCGAAACTGCGGCTGAGCTTCTTCTTCTCCTGCTTCGGCTCGGTGCCGGTGCGGCCTGTACCCATGGACGTGCCACCTCCTCGCACCCCCCGGGACACCCGCCCCGCCTTGACGGACTCCCCTGATCATAGGATCGGCGGCCCGGGATAGCATCCGGCGCATGGACGCAGCTCTGCACTCCACCGTGGCCGGCGGCGTGGCCACCGTCGTGATCTCGCACCCCGCCAAGCGGAACGCCATGACGGCCGCGATGTGGCGGGCCCTGCCGGAGCTGCTCGCGCGCCTGGCCGCCGATCCGGCCGTCCGCGTCCTGGTCCTGACCGGGGCCGGTCCGACCTTCTGCGCGGGCGCGGACATCTCCTCCCTGACGGAGGGCTCCGACGACCCGCAGGCCCTGTCGGTGGCCGCCGAGGAGGCCCTCGCGGCCTTCCCGCTGCCGACGGTGGCGGCGGTCCGGGGGTTCTGCGTAGGGGGCGGGAGCCAGCTCGCCGCCGCGTGTGACCTGCGGTTCGCGGAGGAAGGGGCGTCGTTCGGGGTGACCCCGGCCAGGCTGGGCATCGTCTACCCGGCGTCCTCCACCCGGCGGCTGACCTCGCTGGTCGGCCCGGCCTGGGCCAAGTACCTGTTGTTCTCGGCCGAGTTGATCGGCGCGGACGTGGCGCTGCGGGCCGGTTTCCTGAACGAGCTGCTGCCGGCGGGCCAACTGGACAAGCGGGTCTCGGAGTTCACCCGGATCCTGACGACGCGCTCGCGGCTGACGCAGGCGGCGGCGAAGGAGTTCGCGGACGGCCGCACGGACCGGGACGCGTACTGGTCCGCGCAGGCGGCCGGGAGCGGCGACACCGCCGAGGGTGTCGCCGCCTTCCTGGAGCGCCGGGCGCCCGTGTTCAGCTGGCCGTCAGCGGATTAGAAGCGCGCAGCCGGGCGACGATCTCGGCCGGGGCCTTGGCCGGCGAGCCGGCGTCGTAGGGCGGCTGCGGGTCGTACTCGCACATGAGCTGCACGGCCTGGGCGTACGTGTCCCCGGCGATCCGGCCGAGCAGGCCGAGACCCATGTCGATGCCGGAGGACACCCCGGCGGCGGTGACGTACTTGCCGTCGTAGACCACCCGCTCGCCGGTGGGCTCGGCGCCGAAGGGGCGCAGCTGGTCGAGGTACAGCCAGTGGCCGGCGGCCCGGCGGCCCTCGAGGAGGCCGGCGGCGGCCAGGATCAGCGAGCCGGTGCACACGGAGGTCGTCCAGGTGGTGGTGGCGTCGACGGCCCGCAGCCAGTCCAGGACCACGGGGTTCTTCATCTCCACCTCGGCGTGGGGCCCGCCGGGCACGATCACGATGTCGGGCCGCGTCACCTCGCCGAGCGCCTTGTCGGCGACGAGCGCGAGGGCCCCGTTGTCGGTCCGGACGGGCCCGGGCCGCTCGGAGACGAAGACGGTCTCGGCACCGTCGATCCGGCTGAGGACCTCGTAGGGCCCGACGGCGTCGAGGGCGGTGAAGTGGTCGTAGAGCAGTACGGCGATCTGCATGGCTCCTCCGGAGCGGTAGTGGACGTAACCGGTGAACGCCGCACCCCTGACCGGGGTACGGATGAGAACCCGCCTGCGGGCCAGGCCGGGCGCGGGGCGCAGCCCCACGGGGTCCGGGGCGGAACCCCGGTTTCGGGAAGGGGCGGGGCGGGGGAACGGCTCCGCGCAGCGGCTCCCGCCCCGCCGGACGGGCCGGGACGGTGGGGTGCCGTCGGGGGCCGGGCGGCGGAGCCGGATCGTCCGGCAGGTGGCGGCGGGATCGGAGCCGCGGCGTGCGGCAACGGCGGGCGGGTCAGGGCGGCGGAGCCGAGGGGCCGAAGCGGCGGCGGTATTCGGCCGGGGACTGGCCGAGGGTTTTGACGAAGGCCCGCCGCAGCGCCTCCGGCGTCCCGTACCCGCACGCCCGGGATATCTGTGACACCCCTTCCCCCGTGTCCTCCAGCAGCCGCCGCGCGTGCTCCACCCGCACCCGCTCGACGTACCGCCCCGGCGTGACCCCCGTCTCCGCCTGGAAGGCCCGCGCGAAGTGCCGCGGCGATAGCGCGGCCCGTTCCGCGAGCGCCTCCACGCTCAGGTCCCCGCCCGGATGCTCGGCGATCCATTGCTGCACCTCCCTCAGCGGCTCGCGCCGTGCCGTCTGCGCCGACAGCTGCGCGCTGAACTGCGCCTGGTTGCCGGGTCTGCGCAGGAAGACCACCAGGTGCCGGGCGATCAGCAGCGCGAGGTCCCGCCCGTGGTCCTCCTCCACCAGCGCCAGCGCCAGGTCGATGCCGGCGGTGACCCCGGCCGAGGTGGCGACGGGGCCGTCCCGGACGTAGATCGGGTCGGGTTCCACGGCCACCGCCGGGTAGTCCCGCGCCATCTGCTCGCACGCGTTCCAGTGGGTGGTCGCCCGGCGCCCGTCGAGCAGCCCGGCCTCCGCCAGCAGCAGCCCGCCGGTGCACACGGCCACCAGCCGCCCCGCGCGACCCCCGTACGCGCGCAGCCACGCGGTCAGCCTCGGCTCGAAGTCGCCCGAGTGCCGGCCCCCGGGCACCAGCAGCGTGGTCCCCGGGCCGGGCCGGGCGCTCTCCAGCGCCCCGTCCGGGACCAGGGTCAGCCCGCTGCTGGTGCGTACGGGCGCCCCTGCCGGGGACACGGTCCTGATGGTGTACCCGTCCACGCCCGGGCAGCGTCCGGCCCCGCTGAACACCTCCACGGGACCGGTCACGTCCAGGCTCTGGACCCCGTCGTAGAGGACGACGAGTACGTTTCGCGACGACATGCCTCCATGGTGTGACGTCGGGGGCGATGGCCGCAATGACGGGCATCCCACCTATCCGGACAGACCGGAGCGGCGGTGGCGCGCGGATAGGATCGGGGCATCATGACTGCAACCCTCGTCGCCAAGAAGCTCACCGCCGCGCACGGTGAGCGCACGCTCTTCGCCGATCTCGACCTCGTCGTGGCGCCCGGCGACGTCATCGGCCTCGTCGGCGTCAACGGCGCCGGCAAGTCCACCCTGCTGCGGATGCTCGCCGGGCTGGACACCCCCGAGACCGGTGAGCTGCGGCTCTCCCCGCCCGGCGCGGCCGTCGGGCACCTCCCGCAGGAGCCGGAGCGCCGCTCCGGGGAGTCGGTCCGCGAGTTCCTGGCCCGCCGCACGGGGGTCGCCGCCGCGCAGGCGGAGCTCGACGCGGCCACCCAGGGCCTGGTCGACGGCACCCCGGGCGCGGACGACGCGTACGCGGACGCCCTCGACCGCTGGCTGAACCTGGGCGGGGCCGATCTCGACGAGCGCGCCCAGGAGGTCGCCGACGAGCTCGGTCTCGCCGTGAGCCTGGACCTGCCGATGGCGGCCCTCTCCGGCGGCCAGGCCGCACGGGCCGGGCTGGCCTCGCTGCTGCTGTCCCGCTACGACGTGTTCCTCCTCGACGAGCCCACCAACGACCTGGACCTGGCCGGCCTGGAGCGCCTCGAGCAGTTCGTGAAGGGGCTGCGCGCGGGCACGGTGGTCATCAGCCACGACCGCGAGTTCCTCACCCGCACCGTGACCAAGGTCCTCGAACTCGACCTGGCCCAGCAGCAGATCAACCTCTACGGCGGCGGCTACGAGTCCTACCTGGAGGAGCGCGAGCGGGCCCGTGGCCACGCGCGCGAGGAGTTCGAGGAGTTCGCGGGCAAGAAGGCCGCTCTCGAGGGCCGGGCGCAGATGCAGCGCAACTGGATGGACAAGGGCGTGCGCAACGCCCGCCGCAAGGCGAGCGACAACGACAAGATCGGCAAGAACCTGCGCGGCGAGTCCAGCGAGAAGCAGGCCGCGAAGGCCCGCCAGACGCAGCGGGCGATCGAGCGGCTGGACGTGGTCGAGGAGCCGCGCAAGGAGTGGGAGCTGCGCATGGAGATCGCGGCGGCCCCGCGCTCCGGGTCGGTGGTCGCCACCCTGCGCGAAGCCGCCGTCCGGCGGGGCGAGTTCGGCTTCGGCCCGGCCAGCCTGCAGATCGACTGGGCGGACCGGGTCGCGATCACCGGGGCCAACGGCGCCGGCAAGTCCACCCTCCTCGCGGTGCTGCTGGGCCGGCTGGCCCCGGACTCCGGTTCCGCCACGCTGGGTTCCGGCGTCCTGGTCGGCGAGGTCGACCAGGCGCGCGGGCTGTTCCTCGGCGACGAGCCGCTGCTGGAGGCCTTCTGTGCGGCGGTCCCGGAGACCGAACCGGCGGAAGTGCGGACGCTGCTGGCGAAGTTCGGCCTGAAAGCGGCCCACGTGCTGCGCCCGGCGGCGACCCTCTCCCCCGGTGAGCGCACCCGGGCGGCCCTGGCGCTGCTCCAGGGCCGCGGGGTGAACCTCCTCGTCCTGGACGAGCCGACGAACCACCTCGACCTGCCGGCCATCGAGCAGTTGGAGGCCGCCCTGGAGTCCTACGAGGGCACCCTGCTGCTGGTGACGCACGACCGCCGCATGCTGGACGCCGTCCACGTGACCCGCCGCCTGGAGGTCGTGGCCGGCCGGGTGACCGAGGTCTAGGCCGGCGGCTCGAGGTGCCGGCCGGCTCGCGGGCGACTAGCCTGTGTGAGTAAGAGCCGCAACCGCGGAGCACGCCCCCACGGCCGGAGTTTCCACATCGCCAGGGTGAGCGGACTTTATGATTCCGCATTTCGAGCGGCCCTGTATCCGATCCGCGCTGCGCCTTTTTCGTTCCGTAGCCGCGGTTCCACCCCGTTCGTGCCTCGGAGAGGTGCGCGGAGGGTGGAGGGAAAGGGAAATCTCTCATGTTTGCAATGCGAGCGAAGCGCCTCTTCGCGGTCTCCGCCGCCGGTCTGCTGATGGCCGGCGGGGCCGCGCTCGGTACGGCGGGCACCGCCTCGGCGGCGGCCCCGGCCCAGCACGTCGCCTACGTCGCCGGTGGCTGGGACGACGATGACGACCACGGCGGCTGGGACCACGATGACGACTACGGCTACGGAGGTTACAGCGACGACTGCTGACCCGTCCTCCCCACCTCAGGCGTGCGCGACCCGGTGACCGGGCCGCGCATCGGGGTGCCGCGACGGCTTCAGCGCCCGTCCGGCCGGTCGGCCGGGGCGCGGCGGGTGCGGGCCATCTTGCGGGCGACGAAGCCGCGCGGGAGGTGGCGGGCGGCCAGGGCGTACGCCTGGTAGCGGCGGCCCGTGATGCTGAGCGGGCGGCGCCGGGCGAGGTCGCGCAGGGCCTTGGCCACCACCGCTTCGGGCTCCAGCCACACCGCCTCGCGCAGGGAGCTGACGTCCATCCCGGCGCGCTCCTGGAACTCGGTGCGGGTGAAGCCCGGGACCACCGCCAGCACGCGGACCCCGTACGGTTCCATGTCCACCCGCAGGGATTCGCTGAAGGCCGTGATCCAGGCCTTCGCCGCCCCGTAGGTGCCGGTCGGCAGCAGGCCCGCGACCGAGGAGACGTTGAGGACCGCGCCCCGGCGCCGCTCGCGCAGGCCCGGCAGCAGGGCGTGGGTGAGCCGCAGCGGGACCTTCACGAGCAGGTCGAGCATCCGCTCCTCGTCCTCGACGGGGCTGTACGGGAAGGGCGCGGGCAGCCCGAAGCCGGCGTTGTTGACCAGGACGTCGACCGGCCGGCCGGTGTCGGCGAGGCGTGCGGCGACGGCGTCAAGGCCGGCGGGGTCGAGGAGGTCGGCGGGCAGTACCTCGCTGACCGTCCCGAACTCCCGTCCCAGGGCGGAGGCGAGGGCTTCGAGGCGGTCCTTGTCACGGGCGACGAGGACCAGGGCGCAGCCCTTGGCGGCGAAGCCGCGCGCGAAGGCGGCGCCCAGTCCGGCGCTGGCCCCGGTGATCAGTACGGTGGTGGTCAACTGCGTGTCACTTCCTACGGGTTGCGGAGCGAGAAGGCGGTGGTGTGCGGGGAGGCGTAGGCCTGGGCGACGTCCACCAGGAACCTGGCCTCGTCCTCCAGGTCGACGCCCTCGTCGGAGGTCTGGATGGCGGCGGGCAGCTCCAGGTCGGCTGCCCGGCCCGGCTGCCCGGGCAGTCCGGCCAGTTTGGCGCGCCGCGCGTCCTTCAGTACGCAGGCCAACGCGGCCGCCGTACGCCGCTGTTCGGGGATCCCGCTGCCGGCGACGTGGCTGCGCGCGAGCTCCGGGACGCCCGGGGAGACGTACTCGCCCAGGATCAGGATCGCGTCGCGGGTCTCGATGACCTTGCGGTAGACGAGCAGGTCGCGCGGGACGGGCGGCCACAGCAGTTCCAGCACGCGGCCGGCCCGCGGCTCGGAGAGGACCACGTGCGGGACGGCCTGCACGAGGTCGCGCCACAGCGGCCACAGCCGCCAGGCGGTGGCGACGTCGGCGAGGGTGCGGCGCAGGGTGAACAGGGTCGGCACGAGGATGGCGGCGGCGCGCAGCAGTCCGTGCAGGTTCATCATCAGCGGCAGGGCGGGCATGGCCCAGGTGCTGCCGAAGAGGGCCTTGAGCAGGTACGCGAACCAGAACAGCCCGGCCAGCGCGGTGCCCAGGCCGAACAGCCGCAGGCCGGCGGCCAGTCCCCGGCTCTCGGTGCGGAGGCTGTAGCGCCAGCAGACCCGTACGCAGACGGTGTTGGCGAGCAGGTGGGCGGAGATCAGGACGAGCCAGTAGGCCAGCGAGGGTACCGGCGGCCCGGTGTGGGGGATGGTGTGCGTGCCGTGCTCGGGGGCGGCGGCGTCGAGGACGACGAGGGCTCCCAGCCAGACGACGGTGCCCGCCCAGGAGGCGAGCTGGAGTCTTCGGCCGCGGGTCGCGGCGGCCACGAAGTAGAGGACGGCGCCCGCCGACAGGACCCCGATGAAGTTGCGCACGAGGCCGACGGCGTGCGCGTAGCCGGGCTCGCGGCTCATGGCGTACGAGACCACGGCGGGCAGGTTCAGGGTCATCGCGGCGGCGGCGGTGGCGACGGCGAGCCACAGTCCGCGCTGCTGCGGGGAGCGCAGGGCGCCGGGGGCCCGGAGCAGGACGGCGGCCCACAGGGCCACCACGCTGGGGACGGCGAGCCGGTCGCCGAGGGCGAGGAGTTCAGCCTCCATCGCGCACCCCCCGCTCGTAGCCCATGGCGGACTCCAGCCGGGCGAGGGCGCCCCGGGGCGGGGCGGACCGACGGACGTGTCCGGTGCCGGAGGTGCGGATGCGCACGCGGATCATGCTCGCGAGCATCTCCGCCTCCTGCTCCTGGCGGGTGGTGTAGTTGGTGCGGCCGAGGATGACGGGGGCCCGGCCGGCGTTCTCCTCGCCTTCGAGGGAGTGGTGCTCGAAGAGGATGTGGCCGAGTTCGTGGAGCACGATGTGCTCCCGGTGCAGGGGTGTGGTCCGGTCCTCGTAGAAGACGTAGTCGACGCTCTCGGTGCCGACCCACAGTCCGCAGACGCCGGATTCGGCGGCCTCCTTGGGCAGCGGGTGCAGGCGGATCGGGCGTCCCCGCTGCTCGGCCATGCGTGCGCACAGGGTCTCCAGGGAGAACGGGTGCGTGAGGTCCATGTGACCGAGAATCGTCTCGCACCGTTTGCGCAGGCTGAGATTCCGATAGGGCACGTGTTCCCCTTTCGGACCCGTTCGCGGGCAGCGTCGGTAGGCGTGGGTGGGCTGAGGCATGACGTCCTGTCGCCTTGAGGCGGCCTCGGGAGTGCGGTCCCGGGGGAAGAGCGCGGAAGCCCGTTCGCGCGTGACGAACGGGCGTTCCACCATGCCTACAGATCACTTCGGGGAGTTGGCAAGGTATGTCCCCTTGTGGGGTGCCTATTCGGCCATTCCTGCCGCTCCGTGCCTGGTCCGGGCGCTACGAACGCTTGCGGCGCTCCTCGGGGCCGGTGAGGCCGGCCCTGCGCAGGGCGTCGGCCATGGCGCTGTTGGCCGGTGCCGGGGCCGCGGAGGGACGGCTTCCGCCCTGGCCGCCCTGACCCTGACCGCCCTGACCGCTCTGGCCGCGCTGCCCGCCGCCACCGCGCCGGCCCTGGCCGCCCTGGCCCTGACCCTGGCCCTGACCCTGGCCTTGACCCTGGCCGCCCTGCCTGCCCTGGCCCTGGCCGCCGCGCTGCTGCGGCGGGCGGCCCGCGCCGCCCCGGCGCTCCTCTCGCCGCTCCTCCCGCTGGCGGGGCGCTCCGGCGCCGCGCTCTGCGCCGGCCTCGTCCTCCAGCCGCAGGGTGAGGGAGATCCGCTTGCGCGGGATGTCCACCTCCATGACCTTGACCCGGACGATGTCGCCCGGCTTCACCACGTCGCGGGGGTCCTTGACGAAGGTCTTCGACAGGGCCGAGACGTGCGCCAGTCCGTCCTGGTGGACGCCGATGTCGATGAAGGCGCCGAAGGCGGCCACGTTGGTGACCACGCCTTCCAGGATCATCCCGGGGGCCAGGTCGCCGATCTTCTCCACGCCCTCCTTGAAGGTGGCCGTCTTGAAGGCGGGACGCGGGTCGCGGCCCGGCTTCTCCAGCTCGCGCAGGATGTCGGTGACCGTCGGCAGGCCGAAGGACTCGGTGACGAACTGCTCCGGCCGCAGGGAGCGCAGGACGGACGTGTTCCCGATGAGGGCGGCCACCTCCGCTCCGGCGGTCTTGCCCATCGACCGCACCAGCGGGTAGGACTCGGGGTGCACGCTGGAGGCGTCCAGCGGGTCGTCGCCGCCCCGGATGCGCAGGAAGCCGGCGCACTGCTCGTACGCCTTCGGGCCGAGCCGGGCCACGTCCTTGAGCCCCTTGCGGCTGCGGAAGGGGCCGTTGGCGTCGCGGTGGGCCACGATGTTCTCGGCGAGGGTGCCGCTGATGCCCGAGACGCGCGAGAGCAGCGGCGCGGAGGCGGTGTTGACGTCCACCCCGACGCCGTTCACACAGTCCTCGACGACCGCGTCGAGGGAGCGGGAGAGCTTCACCTCGGCCAGGTCGTGCTGGTACTGGCCCACGCCGATGGACTTCGGGTCGATCTTGACCAGCTCGGCGAGCGGGTCCTGCAGGCGGCGGGCGATGGAGACCGCGCCGCGCAGGGACACGTCCATGTCGGGGAGTTCCTGCGAGGCGAAGGCCGAGGCGGAGTACACGGAGGCGCCCGCCTCCGAGACCATCACCTTGGTCAGCCCCAGCTCGGGGTGACGGGTGATGAGGTCCCCGGCGAGCTTGTCGGTCTCGCGGGAGGCGGTGCCGTTGCCGATGGCGACGAGCTCGACCGCGTGCTCCTTCGCGAGGCGGGCCAGCGTGGCGAGGGAGGCGTCCCACTTGTTGGCGGGAACGTGCGGGTGGATCACGTCCGTGGCCACGACCTTGCCGGTGGCGTCGACGACGGCCACCTTGACGCCGGTACGGAAGCCCGGGTCCAGGCCGAGGGTGGCGCGGGTGCCGGCGGGGGCGGCGAGCAGCAGGTCGCGCAGGTTCGCCGCGAAGACCCGTACGGCCTCGTCCTCGGCGGCGGCGCGCAGCCGCGTCCTCAGGTCGATGCCCAGGTGCACCTGGATCTTCGTGCGCCAGGCCCAGCGGACGGTGTCGGCGAGCCACTTGTCTCCGGGGCGGCCCCGCTCGGCGATGCCGAAGCGGCGGGCGACGATGCCCTCGTAGGTGGACGGGCCGGGGGTCTCCGAAGGCTCCTCCGGCTCCAGGTCCAGGGAGAGGACGTCCTCCTTCTCGCCGCGCAGCATCGCCAGGACGCGGTGCGAGGGGAGGGCGGTGAAGGGCTCGGCGAAGTCGAAGTAGTCGGCGAACTTGGCGCCCGCCTCCTCCTTGCCCTCGCGGACCTTCGCCGCGAGGCGGCCGCGGCCCCACATGCGTTCGCGGAGGTCGCCGATCAGGTCGGCGTCCTCGGCGAACGTCTCGGTGAGGACGGCGCGGGCGCCCTCCAGGGCGGCGGCCGGGTCGGCCACGCCCTTGTCGGCGTCGACGAACGCGGCCGCCGCGACGGCCGGTTCGACCGAGGGGTCGGCGAGGAGGCGCTCGGCGAGGGGCGCCAGACCGGCCTCCCGGGCGATCTGCGCCTTGGTGCGGCGCTTGGGCTTGAAGGGGAGGTAGATGTCCTCCAGCCGGGCCTTGGTGTCGGCCGCGTTGATCCGGGCCTCCAGCTCGGCGTCGAGCTTGCCCTGCTCGCGCACGGAGTCGAGGACCGCGGCGCGGCGGTCCTCCAGCTCGCGCAGGTAGCGCAGCCGCTCCTCCAGGGTGCGCAGCTGGGCGTCGTCCAGCATCTCGGTCGCTTCCTTGCGGTAGCGCGCGATGAACGGCACGGTGGAGCCGCCGTCGAGCAGCTCGACGGCGGCCTTGACCTGCCGTTCCCGTACGCCGAGCTCCTCGGCGATCCTGCCTTCGATGGACATCGTCACTGTGCGGTCCCGCCTGCCTTCGTTTGCGTGGAAGGCTGCCAATTGTGGCAGGTGGCGGTGACGGACGGCGGGAGGGCCGCCCCGCCGGTCCGTCGGGCGTCGTCCGCCGGGCGCCGGTGCGTCAGGCCTTGCCGGTGAGGTCGCGGGGGAAGGCGCCCGCGGCCAGGGCCTGCTTGACGAATCCGCCGCCCAGTTCGTGGAGCCGGGCGAGGCCCTCCGCGCCGAGGTGCTCGTACGGGGCGGCGTCGAGGCGGTCGGTCTCGGTCTCCAGGCGCTCGCGCAGGGCGCGGCCCTCCTCGGTGAGCTCGCCGTCGGCGTCCAGGACGCCGCGCGAGCGGAGCCGGTCGGTGGCGGCGTCGAGGTCGCTCTGCTCCCAGCCGCGGATGCTCTTGATCCACTTCGGGGTCATGCCGCGGCCGGTGGCCGTGTGGCTGACGAGGGCTTCGAGGGGGTCGAGGCCGACGAGGAGCAGGGCTGCGAGGTGGCCGTCGCCGCGGTGCTCGCGCAGCAGGGTGGTGGCGTGCCACAGCCGCAGGTGCGGCTCCTCGGGGACGGGGAGGTCGGCGTGGGCGGCGTAGAGGGTCCGGCCGTGCCGGGTACAGGCCTCGGTCGCGCGTATGGCGAGGTCGGCGGCCTCGGCGAGCTCCGGTGAGGCGAGGGTCTCCGGGCCGAGGAGGCGGTGCAGGGTGGCGTCGACGGCGCGCAGCCGGGCGGCGAGGGCCTCAGCGGGCGAGACGGTCTCCCAGAGGGCGGGGAGGTGCGAGGCGACCAGGTCGTGGCGGTAGTTGTAGAAGGCGGCGGTCACCGCGCCGGGGCCGACGAAGCCCATGGCGGCGGAGCGGTGGGCGAGGTTCACGGCGACCGGGTCGGTGACGCCGAGGGCGGCGAACTCGGTGGTGAGGTCGCGGGAGAAGTAGACGGTGGCGTGGAGGGGGTTGATGGCGGCGTGCCAGCAGTGGCGGGCGGCGTGCTCCGGAATCGTCATGCCCCGCAGGTTACCGACCGCTCAGTACGTCGGGTAGTACCCACCCCCGCCCCTGGCCGGACACGGCCCCCCGGCCGCTACGGTGCGGGAGCGGCGGGATCAGGTGAACTCGGACCAGGCCGTGGCCAGGCGGGACGTCAGGGTGTCCAGGCGGGCCGGTGGCAGGGTGAACGGGAGGCGGACGTAGGCGTCGTGGGCGCCGGAGGGGTCGGTCGCGGCGCCCGGGACCAGTTCGACGCCCCGGCGCAGCGCCACCCGGGCGAAGACGGCCGCGTCCGCCCCGCCGGGCAGGCGGACCCACAGCGCCCCTCCCCCGGCGGGCCGTTCCCAGCTCCAGTCGGGCAGCTCCCTCCGCAGCAGGGACTCCAGCCGGGCGAGGCGTTCCCGGAGCACCCCGGCCCGGGCCTCCCGTACCGCGTCCACGCCCGGCAGCAGCCGTACCGCGAGCGCCTGGTCCAGCAGCGGACTGCCCAGGTCGGCCAGGGTCTTGAGGCGGGCCAGCCGCTCCACGGCGGCGGCGGGCCCGCGCAGCCAGCCGATCCGCAGCCCGCCCCACACGGACTTGGCGAGCGAGCCCACGCTCAGCACCTGTGCCCCGGCGGGCGCGAAGAGGGCGAGGGGGCCGGGTTCCGGGGTGTCCCACAGCCGGGTGTCGTAGGCCAGGTCCTCCACCACGGGCACCCCGGCCCGCGTGCACAGCTCCCCGATCCGGGTCCGTCGCCCGGCGGACATCAGGATGCCGGTCGGGTTGTGGTAGGTCGGGGTCACATGGGCCAGCGCGGCCCCGGCGAGCGCGGCCCGCAGCTCCGGCAGCCGCATCCCGTCGGCGTCCAGCGGCACCCGGCGCGGGCGCGCCCCGGCGGCGATCAGGGCGTCGAGGCATCCCGGCCAGCTGGGGGTCTCGACGACCACCGGCGAGCCCCGCCGTACGTGGAGCTGCGCGACGAGGGCCAGCGCCTGGGTGGCTCCGGTGGTGACGAGGAGCTGTTCCGGGGCGGTGCGCAGCCCCGCGGCGGTGTACCGGTCCGCGAGGGCCGCCCGTAGCTCCGGGAGCCCGCAGGGGTGGTAGCCGGGCTCCGCGAGCAGCGGGTCCAGCCCGTCCGCCAGCAGCGCGGTCAGGGCCTGCCGGACTTCGGGGGCGGCCCCTTCCGCCGCCACCGACAGGGAGATGACGTCCGCCGGGCCGTCGACGAGCCGCTGGACGAGCCCGGTGCCGGTGCCTCCGGGGACGCGTCCGTCGGCCGGCCGCAGCGCCGCCCCGGGCAGGGCGGCGATCCGGGTGCCGCTGCCGCGCCGGCTCACGACGGTGCCCGCGCCGCGCAGGGCGTCGTAGGCCTCGGCCACGGTGGCCCGGCTGATCCCGAGGGCGGCCGCGAGGGGGCGTTCGGCGGGCAGCCGGTCGTCGGGTGCGAGGTCGCCCGTACGGGCCGCCGCGCCGAGGGCGTCGGCGAGCCGGCGGTACAGCGGTCCGGGGCCGGCGCTCCAGCCGCCGAGCACCCCGTCCAGTTCGTCGGGCGTCCACGCGCGCGCGGCGGAGCGGTCCACTTGCGCCTCCATTGGCCCGGGTGCCCGGCACCCGCTGCGGCCAGCCTAAACGCATGAACACCAGTACCCTGACCGGCTTCCTCGCCGCCTCCTGTCTGCTAATCCTGCTGCCCGGTCCGAACATGGTCCTGATCGTCACCCGGGCCGCCGCCCAGGGCCGCCGGGCCGGCCTGGTCACGGCGGCGGGGGTGGAGTGCGCGACGGTGGTGCACGTGGCGGTCGCCTCCTCGGGGGTCGCGCAGCTCGTGACCCGCTCCCCCGCCGCCTTCCTCGCGCTGCGGTACGCGGGGGCCGCCTATCTCCTGCTGCTGGGCGTCCGGGCGCTGCGCGGCGGTCCCCCGAGCCTGGACGCGCCCGAGGCGCGGGGGCGCGTACGGCTGGGGCGGGCGTACCGCGACGGTTTCCTGGTGAACCTCCTCAACCCCAAGGTGACCCTGTTCTTTCTGGCCTTTCTTCCGCAGTTCGTCAGTCCGGACGCGGCCGGTCCAGGAGCCCGGATGCGGCTGCTGGGCGGGGTGTTCCTGGCCCTCGGCGCCCTCCTCGACATCGGGTACGCCTGTGCGGGCGGAGCGCTGAGCAGCTGGTTGCGCCGCAGGCCACGGGCCCTGGCCCGGCAGCACTGGGCCGTCGCCGGGGTCTATCTGACGCTCGGTGTGCTCGCGGCCCTGCCGATGGGGGTGTGAGTCCGGTATGCGGGGTGTGACGGCCGAATGGCGATCGTGTGACAGCAGGGGCCATGGACATGACGTGGGGCGTCACGGCTGAATACGGTCGAGCCACAAGACCGTGAACCGATCTGTCTCCCCTACCACTTGGAGCTCTTCGTGCACCGCAAAGTCATCGCCCCGAGCGTGCTCGCCGCTTCTCTGCTGCTGGTGATCCCGGCGTCGGCGGCCAGTGCCGGTCCGGGTGCCCCGGGTATCGGCGACCCCTACTACCCGGCCAGCGGGAACGGCGGCTACGACGTCTCCCACTACGACCTGCGCCTGCAGTACCAGCCGAAGACGGACCTCCTGGAGGGGACGGCCACCCTGCTGGCCACCGCCAAGCAGGACCTGTCCCGCTTCAACCTGGACTTCGGCCTCAAGGTGAGCGAGATCCGGGTCAACGGGGTGAAGGCCAAGTTCGCCACGTCCGGCACCCAGGAGCTGGAGGTCACTCCGGACCGGCCGCTCCAGCGGGGCAAGCAGGCCAGCGTCGTCGTCAAGTACGCGGGCAAGCCCTCGGAGTTCAAGGTCGACGGCTGGTCGGCCTGGCAGCGCACCCCGGACGGCGGTGTGGCGGCGCAGGAGCCGGACGCGGCGGCCTGGTGGTTCCCGAGCAACGACCACCCGCTCGACAAGGCCACCTTCGACGTCTCGGTCAACGTCCCGGACGGCACCCAGGCCATCAGCAACGGCGTGCTCCAGTCGCAGAGTTCGAAGCTCGGCTGGACCCGGTACAACTGGCGCTCCAACAAGCCGCAGGCCACCTACCTGGCCACCCTCGCCGTCGGCAAGTTCGACATCACCACCGACAAGACGGCGAGCGGGCTGCCGGTCCTGAACGCCTACAGCAAGGACCTCGGCGACAACGACGGCGCGGCGCGCGCGAGCGTCGAGCGGACCGCCGAGGTCGCCGAGTACCTGGAGGGCGTGTTCGGCCCGTACCCCTTCAACGCGCTGGGCGGCTACGTCCCGAACGTGCCGAGCGGGTTCGCGCTGGAGACGCAGACGCGGCCGTTCTACAGCCCGCGCCAGTTCGCGAACGGTGCGAACGTCCAGGTCGTCGTGCACGAGCTGGCGCACCAGTGGTACGGCGACAGCGTGTCCGTGGACAACTGGAAGGACATCTGGATCAACGAGGGCTTCGCCCGCTACAGCCAGTGGCTGTGGTCGGAGAAGGAGGGCGAGGGCACCGCGCAGGAGCTCGCCCAGTGGGCGCACTCCTCCCGCCCGGCCGAGGACCCGTTCTGGCAGGTCAAGCCGGGTGACCCGGGTGCGGAGAACCAGTTCCACGGGGCCGTGTACGACCGTGGCGCGATCGCGCTCCAGGCGCTGCGCAACGAGATCGGCGACGAGAAGTTCTTCCAGATCCTCAAGGGCTGGCCGACGGAGCGCGCCTACGGGAACGCGAAGGTCGGGGACTTCGTCCGGTACGCGGAGAAGGTGTCGAACAAGCCGCTCGCGCAGCTCTTCGAGACCTGGCTGTACACCCCGGGCAAGCCGGCCTTCGGCCCTCCTGCCGCCGCGTCCGCCCAGGCTCCGGGCGCCCGCGCCCTCCAGTCCCCGGCCAAGCCGGCGGCGGAGCCGAAGTCCTGGAAGAAGATCGCCGCGACGAACTCGGTCCACGAGCACTGAGTCCCCGGGCGCCGGCGCCCCTCAGCGGGCGCCGGCGCGCCGTCGCCGGGCCCGGGCCTCGCGCGCGGCGGGCAGGTAGCGCAGGCGTTCGGGCAGCAGCGGTACGAGGATCCGCAGGGCCGTGCCGAGCCGCCGCAGCCGCCGCTCCTGCGCGGGGCTCCACCGGAGGCCGAGGGCGGCCCGGGCGTCGGGCGGCATGAAGCCGACGGTGACGAAGACCCGCAGGCGCAGGAACGCGGTGCGCAGGACCGGCCAGACCAGCCGCAGCAGCAGCCGGGCGGCCCGGCCGCCCACCTCGGGCGGGGGCAGCGCGGCGTCGGTGTCGAGCAGCTCCAGGGCGACCTTGGTCGGCCCGATCTCCTCGGCCAGCATCCGGTGGTAGTACGGCCAGAACTCCTCGACGGTCTGCGGCATGTCCCGGTCGCGGATGCCGAGGATCCGGCCGACCCGCAGCCACTCGGCGTAGAGCTGGCGTTCCTGGGCGGGGGTGATGCGGCGGAAGAGGTAGCGGCCCGCGTACAGGGCGATCGGGAAGCCGGTGGCGTGCACCCAGGAGTAGCAGGCCGGGTCGAGGGAGTGGTAGCGGCGGCCCCGGGTGTCGGTGCCCTGGATCTCCTTGTGCAGGCGGCGGACCCTGCGGCCTTCCGCCACGGCCTCGTCCCCGCCGTACACCCACAGCATGACCGAGCGCAGGGAGCGCTCACCGCGGCCCCAGGGGTCGGTGCGGAAGACGGAGTACTGGTCTACGCCGGCGCCGACGGCGGGGTGGGCGACCTGGAGGGTGAAGGCGGCGGGCAGCGTCAGCAGGGAGCGGATGTCCCCGGCGGTGGTCCACAGCACTCCGCCGGGCGGCGGCGGCTCGGGATCGCGGCCGTGGCCGCTGCCGGTGGTGCTCGGGTGGGTGGTGGTGCTCATCGGTGGATCCCCCGGTGTCGCTGTCGCCGTCCTACCAGTATGACCGGCTTCGCGGCCCCTGCTCCGGGCCCCCGCCGCGGCCGCTCCCCCACGATGTCCCGCCCCGGACAGAAAGTCTTGTCACGGGTGTTACCCCGAAGTAACCGTGGCTGCTTGGATGACGGCGACGATCTTCCCCCGCAGGAATGACGGAGACCTCCATGCTGCACACCTCGCACCGCCGCACCCGGTCCGCCGCCACGGCCGTCGCGGCGATCGCCGCCGGCACGCTGGCCCTCACCACCGCGCCCGCCGCCACGGCCGCCGAGACGGGCACCGCCCCCCGGCTGAGCGTCCTGACGTACAACACGTTCCTGATGAGCAAGAACCTCTACCCGAACTGGGGCCAGGACCACCGGGCGGCGGAGATCCCCAAGGCGTCCTTCTACCAGGGCCACGACGTGGTCGTCGTCCAGGAGGCCTTCGACAACGCCGCCTCGGACGCGCTGAAGGCGAACTCCGCCGCGCAGTACCCGTACCAGACCCCGGTCATGGGCCGCAGCAAGAGCGGCTGGGACGCGACGGGCGGGGCGTACTCCACGACCACCCCGGAGGACGGCGGGGTGGCGATCCTGAGCAAGTGGCCGATCATCCGCAAGGAGCAGGTCGTCTACAAGGACGCCTGCGGCGCCGACTGGTGGTCCAACAAGGGCTTCGCCTACGCGGTGCTGGACGTGAACGGCGCCAAGGTGCACGTGGTGGGCACCCACGCCCAGTCCACGGACCCGGGCTGCGGCGCGGGCGAGGCGGCGCAGATGCGCTCCCGCCAGTTCAAGGCCATCGACGCCTTCCTGGACGGCAAGAACATACCGGCGGGCGAGCAGGTCGTCGTGGCGGGCGACATGAACGTCGACTCGCGCACCCCGGAGTACGCGAGCATGCTCGCCGACGCCGACCTGGCCGGCGCCGACACCCGCACGGGTCACCCGTACTCCTTCGACACCGCGCTCAACTCGATCGCGAACTACCGCTACCCGACGGACCCGCGCGAGGACCTGGACTACGTCCTCTACCGCAAGGGCAACGCCCGCCCGGCGAACTGGAACAACAACGTGGTCAAGGAGCAGTCGGCGCCCTGGACCGTCTCCAGCTGGGGCACCTCCTACACCTACAGCAACCTGTCGGACCACTACCCGGTGGCCGGTTCCTGATCCCGATCCCGGCCGGTCCCGGGTGCCCGTCCCTCTCCGCCAGGAGGGGCGGGCACCCGCGCGTTCAGCCGGCGGCCTTCGAACGCTCCCATTCCGAGGCGTAGTCGGTGAAGATTTCCCTCAAGTGGTGCCCGATCTTCAGGTAGTCGAGGTCGTCGAGGTTGGCGAGGGAGACCCGGACCGACCATTCGGGGCCGTCGAAGCCGCCGCCGCCCAGGAGGACCACGGAGGTCTGCTCGGCGAGCCGGAAGAGCGGATCGACGGGCTCGTAGTTCTTCTCCAGGAAGTCGGCGAAGTCCTTGCCGTGGACGCGTTCGGCCTCGGCGAGCAGGTCGAGTTCGACGTAGTAGCCGGCCCGCCGGCCGTCCTCGCTGATCTTCATCTGGGCGCCCTCCAGGAGGAGGCCGAGGCGGCGGTGCACGATCTCCCGGATGCGTTCCTTGTAGGCCCGGCCCTCGTCGAGCAGGCCGAAGAGGGAGAACAGCACCATCATCGTCTGCTGCGGGAGGGACAGTCCGGCCGTGTGGTTGAGGGCCACCGACCGGGAGTCGGCCACCAGCCGGTCGATGAAGCGGATCTTCTCCGGCTCCAGGCTGAGGGTGCCGTAGCGCCGGGCGAGGCGGTCCTTCTGCTCCTGCGGGAAGTTCGCGATCATCTCGTCGACGACGTTGTCCGCGTGCAGCCCGATGACGCCGAGCCGCCAGCCCGTGCAGCCGTAGTGCTTGGAGTACGAGTACACGAGCAGGGTGTTGCGCGGCAGGTCGGCCGCGATGGAGCGGAAGCCGGGGACGAAGGTGCCGTAGACGTCGTCGGTGACGATCAGCAGGTCGGGGTTGGGGCCGGCCACGATGTCCTGGATCTGGCGGGAGACGCGCTCGCTCAGCGCGAGCGAGGGCGGATTGCTCGGGTTGACGAGGCAGAGCAGCTTGACGGCCGGGTCGGCGAGCTTGGCGACCTCCTCCTCGGGGTAGCGCCACTGGCGCACGCCGGTCTCCGCGAAGAGGCTCGCCGAGACGTTGACCACCTCGAACTCGAAGGTGTCGAGCCCCGGTATCTCGATGTACGGGGTGAAGACCGGGGTCATCAGGGCGATCTTGTCGCCCTTGTGGAGGATCCCGTTCTTCATGAGGGAGTCGAAGACGTAGCACATGGCGGCGGTGCCGCCCTCGGTCGCGAAGAGGGAGAGCTCCGAGGCCGGGGACTGCCTGTCGAACAGCTCGTCGGAGAGGTAGCCGCGCACGATGTGCTCGGCGTGCGTCAGCATCCGGCCGGGCACCGGGTAGTTGTCGCCGGTGACGGCGTCGGTCAGCTCGTGGACGAAGGCGTCCTTGTCGAACGGCCAGCGCGTCAGGGCGTACTGGACGCAGGTCGACAGCATCTCGACGCCCGGCAGGTCCGGGTGGCGGCGCACCCAGGAGGCGAAGCGTCCGGCGATGCCCTTCCTCTCGGGCATCCCGCCGAGGTTGTCGGCGGTCCACACCCGGCGGGACTCCTCCAGCGCGAAGTAGCCGAGGGCGTAGAAGGCCTCGCGGGGGCCGGTGGCCATCCAGTTGGGGTTGCCGCGGCCCGCGTTGAGCATCGCGCGGGCGGTGGTGCCCTTCTGGCCCGGCTGGTCCTCCTGGGCGGCGCCGGCGAGCCGGATGAACTTGTCCTTCAGCTCGAAGGGGCTGAGCTGGGCGAGGGACTGGATCTCCTCGCGGCTGAAGGTGGTCTTCGGCACGGTCCGCATGTGACCACCCTTGCCCGGTGGGCGCGGGTCCGCCCACCGGGTAGGGCCGTACGGGTTACGGAGCTTCGTACGACGCCTCGTACAGCTCCTCGATCAGCGGGCCGTACTTCTCCCGGACCACCCGGCGGCGCAGCTTGAGCGAGGGGGTGAGCTCGCCCGACTCCGGGCCCCACTCCTCGGCGAGCACCTTGTACCGCTTGATCTGCTCGGTGCGGTTGAGCCGGGCGTTGGCGGCGGCCACCGCCCGGCCGATCTCCTCCAGGACGGCGGGGTGCGCGGCGAGCCCGTCGGTGCCGGTGGCCTCGATGCCCCGGGCGGCGGCCCAGGCGGGGGCCAGTTCGGGGTCCAGGACCAGCAGGGCGACCAGGTAGGAGCGGCCGTCGCCGTGGACCAGGGCCTGTCCGATGAGCGGGTGCTCCTTGACGGTGTTCTCCACCAGGGCGGGGGAGACGTTCTTTCCGGTGGAGGTGATGATGAGTTCCTTCTTGCGGTCGGTGATCCAGAGGAAGCCGTCCGCGTCGAGCCGGCCGATGTCCCCGGTCGCGAACCAGCCCTCGGCGTCGGCCGCGCTCTCCACCGTCCCGTCGGCCCGCAGGTAGCCGTCGAAGACCGTCGCGCCGCGCGTGAGGATCTCCCCGTCCTCGGCGAGCCGCAGCTCCAGCCCCTCGATGGGGCGGCCCACCGAGCCCAGCCGGAAGCCGTCCGGGCTGTTGACGGTGCACACGCCGGAGGTCTCGGTCAGCCCCCAGGCGTCCATGACGGTGATCCCCCAGCCCGCCCAGAAACGCACCACGTCGATCGGCATCGGCGCGGTGGCGCTGGCCGTCCAGACGAGCCGGTCCAGCCCGGCCAGGCCCAGCAGCGGATCCAGCACCCGCTCCTTGGCCTCGGCGTACGCCGCTTCGAGCGCGGCCGGCACCTCCTCGCCGCGCTCGCGGTGGCCGGCCCGGGCCCGCGCCACGTCGCCCGCGTCCTCGATGGCGCGCTGCTGCTCCTCGGGGAGCCGCGAGAGCACCGCCCTGACACCGGCCGCGAGCTTCTCCCAGACCCGGGGCACCCCGAAGAACTGCACCGGGCGCAGTTCGCGCACGGCGGCGGCCACGGCGGCCGGGTCGGCGACGAGCCGGACGTGGGCGGCGCGCAGCAGGGGCAGGTAGATGCCGAGGAGCCGCTCGGCTATGTGCGCGAAGGGCAGGTAGCAGATGTGCTCGGCGTGCTCGGGGAGCTCCGTGTGCCGGTCGAGGCGGACGGCCTGGAGCATGATGTTGCGGTGGGTGAGCCGGACGCCCTTGGGGTCGCCGGTGGTGCCCGAGGTGTAGACGACGGTGAGCGGGTCCTCGGGGCGGGACTCGCGCCAGCCCTTCTCGAAGGCCTCGGCCCGGTGCAGCCGGGCCCCGCCGGCGTAGAGGGAGCCGTAGGTGGAGTGCCTGCCCGCCTCGGCGGCCTCGGCGACGACGAGCCGCTCCAGCGGGACGCCGGGGTCGGCGAGCAGCGGTTCCCACCGCTCGCGTTCGCGCGCGCCCTCGACGACGGCCAGCCGGGCCCGGCTGTGGCGGGCGATGTGGGCGATCTGTTCGGGCGCGGAGGTCCCGTAGACGGTGACGGGGACGGCGCCGAGGTGGACGAGGGCGAGGTCGCTGAGCCAGTGCTCGGGCCGGTTGCCCATCATCAGCAGGACGTGGTCGCCGCGCTCGACGCCGAGGGAGGCGTACCCGGCGGCGAGGACGGCCGCCTTGCGGCGGACCTCGCTCCAGGTGAGGGTGGTCCACTTCTCGCCCTCCCGCCAGGAGAGGGCGGGCAGTTCCCCGTGCTCGGCGGCGTTGCGGGCGAGCAGGGCGGGCAGGGTGAGCTCTTCGGGTCGTCCGGGCAGTCGCAGGTTCGTGGTCATGGGCAGCTCCTGGCCGTTTCACATCGTTGGTGCGACAGCAATACTGTTGAACCCAAGCTGTGGAGCAGAGAGCGAGGCGCAGACGATGGCCGACCAGGCAACCGAGCCGATGCTCACCGTCGACGAGCTGGCCGCCAGGGCCGGTGTCACCGTCCGCACCGTACGGTTCTACAGCACGCGCGGGCTTTTGCCCCCTCCCGTGATCGGACCCCGTCGGGTGGGGCACTACGGCCCGGAACACCTGTCGCGGCTGGCGCTGATCGAGGAGTTGCAGCACCAGGGCATGACCCTGTCGGCGATCCAGCGGTACCTGGACGCACTGCCCGACGACCTCAGCGCGCACGACCTGGCCATCCACCGGGCCCTGGTGGCCACCTGGGCCCCGGACGCGGCGCAGGAGGTGACCCGGGCGGAGCTGGAGAAGCGGGCCGGGCGGAGCCTGTCCGAGGCGGACGTGCGGCGGCTGACGGCGATGAACGTACTGTCCGCCGCCGGGGAGGGCTTCCAGGTGGACGTGGGCCTGCTGCGGCTGGGGGTCGCGCTGCTCGACGTACCGATCGCCCACGAAACCCTGCTGGTGGCCCGGCGGATCCTGTTGGAGCACGCGCGGACGGCCGCGCACCAGCTGACGGCCCTGTTCCGGGACGAGGTGTGGGGGCCGTTCACCGAGGGGGAGAGCGACCCGGAGCGGGTGGAGTCGATGAGGGCGCTGTCCGCGCACATGCAGCCGATGGTGGTCCAGGCCCTGGTGACGGCCTTCCAGCGGTCCCTGCGCGAGGAATTGCGGGCGGCGTTCGTGTCCGGCGGGACACCCGGCGGACCGTAGCCGCAGCCCACAGCCCTCTCGTGGCGGGGCGGGCCCGTTCTCAGTACGCTGGAAAGGAGTCTTCGCGCCCGCCGGCCCCTGCTCCGAGCGGGTCGGCCCCAGCGGCCCCAGCGCATTCTGCCGCTCGCAGTGGCGGCCACCCCTGCACGTAACGGGCAGGTGCTTCCATGGACCTCAACACCATCAGCGAAGTCGTCCGGCGGCCGGCCGACCGGCCGGGCGCCGACTGGCGCGAAGGCGATGCCTGGCTCGCGGGCGGGACCTGGCTGTTCTCCGCCGAGCAACCGGGCCTGCGCCGCCTGGTCGACCTGACGGCCCTGGGCTGGGATCCCCTCGTGCCGGGCGACGCGGGCCTGGAGATCGGCGCCACGTGCACCATCCGGGACCTGTACGCCTTCACACCGCCGGCCGACTGGATCGCGGGCCCCCTCTTCACGCAGAGCTGCGAAGCGTTCCTGTCCTCGTTCAAGGTCTGGAACTCGGCGACCGTCGGCGGAAACATCTGCATGTCCCTGCCGGCCGGCCCCATGATCACGCTGACGGTCGCGCTCGAGGCCGAGTACGAGCTGTGGGCCCCCGACGGGTCGGTACGCACCGTCGATGCCCTCGACTTCGTGACCGGGAACCACCGGAACGTCCTCGCTCCCGGGGAAATGCTGCGGCGAGTCCGCGTTCCGGCACGCGCCCTGCGCAAGCGCACCGCACACCGCCTCTTCACGCTGACCCACCTCGGCCGTTCGACGGTCTTCCTCGTCGGTACGCACACGCCGGGAACGAGCGACCTGCTGCTGACCGTCACCGCCGGCACCACACGCCCGGTGCGCATCGCCTTCGACACCATGCCCGATGCCCACACCTTGCAGCAGAGCATCAACGCCCTCCCTGCCGACATCTGGTTCGCCGACCCCAACGGAACCCCGGACCACCGTCACCACCTCACCCTGCACTTCGCCGAAGAGATCCGCCACGAACTTAATGCTGGGGGCCCGGCATGACCTACACCGTGAACGGCAGGAGCTTCGCCGAGGAACCGGACCCCGGCCAGTGCCTGCGTACGTTCCTGCGCGCGCTCGGCCACTTCGGCGTCAAGAAGGGCTGCGACTCCGGCGACTGCGGCGCCTGCACCGTATGGCTGGACGGCACTCCGGTCCACAGCTGCATCACCCCCGCCTTCCGCGCGGAAGGCCATGAGGTGACCACGATCGAGGGTCTGGGATCACCTGGCGACCTGCATCCCGCGCAGCGCCGGTTCCGGGACGCCCCGGGATTCCAGTGCGGCTTCTGCACCGCGGGGATGATCATGACCTCGGCGACGTTCACCGAGGCGCAGAAGGCGGACCTGCCACGGGCGTTGAAGGGCAACCTCTGCCGTTGCACCGGCTACCGGGCGATCGAGGACGCGGTGAAGGGCGTCGCCCATGTGCAGACTGCCGCGCCGGGACGGGCCGTCGGAACGAGCGTCGGCGCTCCGGCGGCCGACGACGTGGTGACCGGCCGCGCCGAGTTCACGATGGACACCCACATGGAAGGCATGCTGCACCTCAAGGTGCTGCGCTCGCCGCACGCACACGCCCGCATCGTCTCGATCGACAAGACCGCCGCGCTCGCGGTCCCCGGCGTGCACCGCGTCTACACCTGGGAGGACGTGCCGCGCAAACGCTTCACCACGGCGATCCACACCGACCACCTCGTCGATCCGGACGACACCTACATCCTCGACCAGACGGTCCGCTTCGCCGGCCAGCGCGTCGTCGCGGTGCTCGCCGACACCGTCGGGGCGGCCGAGGAGGGCTGCCGGAAGGTGGCCGTGGAGTACGAGGTACTGCCGGCGGTCTTCGACCCCGAGAAGGCCATGGCCGACGGGGCACCGCAACTGCACGGCTCGGAGGACCCGTTCGCCCGCGACTACGTCCACAACCTCCTGCTGGAGATCCACTCGCACATCGGCGATGTCGACGCGGGCTTCGCCGCGGCCGACGTGATCCACGAGGGCACGTACTTCTCACCGCGCGTGCAGCACGCGCACCTGGAGACGCACGGCTCGATCGCCTGGATGGAGGACGGCCGGCTGAACGTCCGCACCAGCTCCCAGTCCCCGTCGATCGCGAAGGTCAAACTGGCCTACCTGTTCGCGCTGCGCCCGGACCAGCTCCGCGTGTTCTGCAAGCGCGTCGGCGGCGGTTTCGGCGGCAAGCAGGAGGTCATCTCGGAGGACCTGGCCGCGCTCGCCACCCTCGACACCGGGCGGCCCGTCTGCTTCGAGTTCACCCGCGAGGAGGAGTTCACCACGGCTTCGCCCCGGCATCCGATGAAGCTGACGGTCAAGCTCGGCGCGAAGGCCGACGGGACGCTCACCGCCTTCCAGGTCCGCAACGTGTCGAACACCGGCGCCTACGGCAACCACGGCGGCGAGACCCTGTACGCGGGCGGCTCCGCCGTCATGATCTACCGCTGCCCCAACAAGAAGTACGACGCCTTCTCCGTCTACACGAACACCGTTCCGAGCGGCGCCCTGCGCGGATACGGAATGACCCAGCCGGCCTTCGCCGTGGAATCGGCGATGGACGAACTGGCCCTCGCCCTGCACATGGATCCGCTCGAACTGCGACGCCGCAACATCGTCCGCCCGGGCGAGCCGCTCGTCGCCCTGCACGACGGGCCCGACGACGTGGTGTTCAACGAGGACGGGCTCGGCAAGTGCATCGACCTCGTGGCCGGCGAGCTGGCCCGTACGGCCGACCAGCCCTCCCCCGGCCCCGGATGGCTCGTCGGGATCGGCGTCGCGAGTTCCCTGCACGAGACCGCGCCCCCGACCGAGCACATCTCCGAGGCCTGGATCACGCTCGGCGACGACCTCGTGTACGAACTGGCCGTCGGGACCGTCGAATTCGGGGAGGGCACGTCGACCGCGCACGTCCAGATCGCGGCCAACCAGCTGGGTACGACGCCGTCGCGGATCCGCCTGGTGCAGTCCGACACCGACCGCACGGGATTCGACACCGGCGCCTTCGCGAGCGCCGGACTCTTCGTGGCCGGCAACGCGGTCCTCCGGGCGGCCAACGCGGTGCGCGACCGCATCCTGGACTTCGCCGCCGCGCACACGGGCGTCCACGTCGTGATGTGCTCGATGGACGCCGACGACGTCGTCTGCGGGGACGAGCGCGTCCCGCTGGCCACCCTCGTCGCCGAGGCCCGGGCGCGCGGCATCCGCTTCACGGCCGCCCGCAAGGCGTACGGCTCCCCCCGCAGCGTCACCTCCAATACGCAGGGCTTCCGCATCGCCGTCCACCAGGTGACGGGTGAGATCCGTGTCCTGTACAGCGTCCAGGCGGCCGACGCCGGTGTGCTCATCAACCCGGAACAGGTCCGGGGGCAGGTGGAGGGCGGTGTCGCCCAGGGCATCGGATTCGCGCTGACCGAGAACTTCCAGATCGACGCGGACGGCGTCATGGCCAACCCGAACCTGCGCAACTACCGTATCCCCACCTACGCCGACGTGCCCCGCACCCATGTGCTCCTGGTGGGCTCGTCGGACTCCGTAGGGGCCATGCGGTCGAAGGGGATGGCGGAGTGCTGCATCAACCCGGTGGCCCCCGCGCTGGCGAACGCGCTCCGCGACGCCACGGGCATCCGCTACCGCGAGCTGCCCCTCACCCCGGAACGGATCTACGCCCGGCTCGTGGAGAGCCGGTCGGCGCGGACGGGCACGCGGCGATGACCGCCGAACGGCCGACGGACGCCTCGGCAACGGTCATCATCGGCCGTAAGGTCCGCCCCGGGATGGAGCGGGCGTACGAGAAATGGCAGGAGCAGGTCAACGCCGCCGCCGCCCGCTACGCCGGTCACCTCGGCGCCGAGGTGACCAAGCCGACCGCCCTGCAGCCCGACTGGGTGATCGTCTACCGGTTCGACTCGGTGGCCCATCTGCAGGCGTGGATGAACGGCGCGACCAGGCAGCGGCTCCTGGACGTCGGCGCGCACTACTTCGACGGTCCCGCCACCCAGCAGGTGATCAGCGGCGGCACGCAGCCTACGGACCCGCTCGTGACCGTGGTGGTGAGCCACCGGGTGAACCCGGACAACGTCGACGACTTCCTCGCGTGGCAGGAGCACATGAGCCAGGAGGAGGGCAAGTTCGAAGGGTTTCGCGGCACGGAGATATTCCGCCCCGTCGAAGGAGTCCAGGACGAGTGGACCACCCTGTACCGCTACGACAACGCCGAGCACCTGGATGCCTGGCTGACGTCGGCGAAGCGGCGGGAGGTGCTCGCCGAAGGGGAGAAGTTCGACGACTTCAGACTGCGCACGATCGACAACTCGTTCGGCAGTTGGTTCGCCTTCGAGGAGAACGGCAAGGAGGCGCCGCCGCCCTCGGAGACCAAGACGGCCATCGCGGTCTGGGTCGGGCTCTACCCGACCGTCGTGCTGCTGTCCCTCGCCCTGCATCCGCTGGGCATGCCGTTCTGGTTCGGACTGCTCGTGGGCAACCTGCTGTCGAGCTTCATCATGAGCTTCTTCTCGATGCCCCACTATGTGAACCGGCTGCTCAGGCGGTGGCTGCGGCCCCCGCCGGACGAGCCGCGCGCCAGGACCAACCTCGTCGGCGGCGCCATCGTCGCCGCGCTGACCGTGTTCTGGGTCGTCGTCTTCTACCTCGTGACGGAAGTGTTCTGGAAGCTGCCCTGACCCCAAGGTCCGAACGGGGCCGGGTAACTTCGTGCCATGGCAGTCATTCACCACACCACGCTGAGCCCGACCAAGCTGGAACTCCTGGCCGACTGGCTCCCCTCGCGGCCCTGGTACCGGGGCGAGTCGAAGACCGTGCCGCTCGCCAGGGCGGGCGGGTTCCGGCTCGACGACCCCGCGGGCGAGGTGGGCATCGAGTTCATGGTGGTCACCGACGGCTCCGGCCCGGCGCCGGTCTCCTACCTGGTCCCGGTCACCTACCGGGGCGCGCCGCTGGAAGGCGCGGAGGCCGGGCTGATCGGCACCCTCGAGCACGGGGTGCTGGGCACCCGCTGGGTCTACGACGGCGCCCACGACCCGGTCCTGGTCGCGCAGTTGCTCGCGCTGCTGGCGGGCCGGGCGGTCCCCCAGGCCCAGAGCGAGACCGACACCCCCGACCCCACCGTCGAGGTCCGCCCGGAAGGGCCCGGCGTACCGGCGGGCCTGACCGCTCCCGGGCAGGTCACCGACACCGCCGAGGGCACCGCCGTCGCGGTGGGCCCGGCGGGGCAGGAGCCGGCGCTGACCCTGACCGTGGTCCGGGCGCTGCGCCCCGCCTCCGCCGCCGGGGAGGACCTGCGCGGGCAGGTCCTGGCCGGCTGGTCCGGCGCGGACGGTGCCGGGGAGCGCGGGGTGTTCGCGTTCCTGAGCGGGGTCTAGAACGGCCCGGTCCCGGGCCCGCGTTCACGGGCCCGGGACGGCGCACTAGTCGCTGTACGTCTCGCCGCGCTCGGCCTTCGCCACCAGCGAGGCCGGCGGGGTGAAGCGTTCGCCGTAGGTGGCGGCCAGTTCTCGGGCGCGGGCTACGAAGCCCGGCAGGCCGCCCTCGTAGCCGTTGACGTACTGGATGACGCCGCCGGTCCAGGCGGGGAAGCCGATGCCCATGATGGAACCGATGTTGGCGTCGGCGATCGAGGTGAGCACGCCCTCGTCGAGGCAGCGGACGGTGTCCAGGGCCTCCGAGAACAGCATCCGCTCCTTCATGTCTTCGAAGGGGATCTGCGCGTCCGGCTTGCCGAAGTGCTCGCGCAGGCCCGGCCAGATGCGGGAGCGCTTGCCCGCCTCGTCGTACTCGTAGAAGCCGGCCCCGCCGCTGCGGCCGGGGCGGCCGAACTCGTCGACCATGCGGTCGATGACGGTGTCGGCGGGGTGCGCGGCCCAGGTGCGGCCCTCGGCCTCGAAGGCCTTGCGGGTCTCGTTGCGGATCTTGCGCGGCAGGGTCAGGGTCAGCTCGTCCATGAGGGAGAGGACCTTGGCCGGGTAGCCGGCCTGGGCCGCGGCCTGTTCGACGGAGGCGGGCTCGATGCCCTCGCCGACCATCGCCACGCCCTCGTTGATGAACTGGCCGATGACGCGCGAGGTGAAGAATCCGCGCGAGTCGTTGACCACGATCGGGGTCTTGTTGATCTGGCGGACCAGGTCGAAGGCGCGGGCGACGGCCTCGTCCCCCGTCCGCTCCCCCTTGATGATCTCGACGAGGGGCATCTTGTCGACGGGCGAGAAGAAGTGCAGGCCGATGAAGTCGACGGGCCGCGAAACCCCTTCCGCGAGGCCCGTGATGGGCAGCGTGGAGGTGTTGGAGCAGAGCAGCGCGTCCGGGGCGACGACGTCCTGGATCTCCTGGAACACCTTGTGCTTGAGGGCGGTGTCCTCGAAGACGGCCTCGATGACGGCGTCGCAGCCCGCGAGGTCGGCGGGGTCGGCGGTCGGGGTGATCCGGGCGAGCAGCTCGGCGCGCTTGGCCTCGGTCGTACGGCCCCGGGAGAGCGCCTTGTCGAGGATCTTCTCGGAGTAGGCCTTGCCCTTGGCGGCGGCCTCGGCGGTGACGTCCTTGAGGACCACCTCGATGCCCGCGCGGGCGCAGGAGTAGGCGATGCCCGCGCCCATCATGCCGGCGCCGAGGACGGCGACCTTCTGGACCTTGCGGCGTTCCACGCCCTGGGGGCGGCTGCGGCCCGCGTTGACGGCCTGGAGGTCGAAGAAGAAGGCCTGGATCATGTTCTTCGCGGTCTGGCCGGTGACCAGCTCGGTGAAGTAGCGGGCCTCGATGGTCAGCGCGGTCTCGAAGTCCACCTGGGAGCCCTCGACGGCGCAGGCCAGGATGTTGCGCGGGGCCGGGTACGGGGCGCCGTTCAGCTGCTTCTTCAGGTTGGCCGGGAAGGCCGGGAGGTTGGCGGCGAAGCGCGGGTTGGAGGGGGTGCCGCCGGGGATCTTGTAGCCGGGGACGTCCCAGGGCTGCTTCGACTCCGGGTTCGCGTCGATGAAGGCGCGGGCCTTGGCGAGCATCTCCTCGGGAGTGGCGGCCAGTTCGTGCACCAGACCGTTGTCGAGGGCGCGCTGCGGGCTGTACTGGGTGCCCTGGAGCAGGACCTTGAGCAGCGCGTCGGCGATGCCCATGAGGCGCACGGTACGGGTGACGCCGCCGCCGGCCGGGAGGAGGCCGAGGGTGACCTCGGGCAGGCCGATCTTGGAGCCGGGGGCGTCGAGGGCGACGCGGTGGTGGGAGGCGAGGCAGATCTCGTAACCGCCGCCGAGGGCCGCGCCGTTGATCGCGGCGACGACGGGCTTGCCGAGGGTCTCGATGCGGCGCAGGGAACGCTTGATCGCGGTGCCGGTCTCGAAGGCGAGGCCGGCGTCCTCGGGACGCAGCCGGACCATGTCCTTGAGGTCGCCGCCCGCGAAGAAGGTCTTCTTGGCGGAGGTGTAGATGATGCCGCGGATGGAGTCCTTCTCGGCCTCGGCGCGGTCGGCGATCGCCGCGATGGAGTCCTTGAAGGCCTGGTTCATGGTGTTGGCGGACTGGTCGGGGTCGTCGAGGACCAGGGTGACGACGCCGGTCTCGTCCTGTTCCCAGCGGATGGTGCGGGTCTCGGTCATGGGATGGGTCTCTCCGTGGAAGTCTGGTTCGGCAGGGCCGGGCGGGAGGGGCCGGGGCGACCCGGCCTCGGGCTCTGGTGCGGTCACAGCGCTAGGGGATGGTCTGGCCTTCGCTGCGCCGCACGGCTACAGGCGTTCGACGATGGTGGCGACGCCCATGCCGCCGCCGACGCAGAGGGTGACGAGGCCGTAGCGCTTGTCCTGGCGCTCCAGTTCGTCGACGACGGTGCCGAGGAGCATCGCGCCGGTGGCGCCGAGCGGGTGGCCGAGCGCGATGGCGCCGCCGTTGACGTTGACCTTGTCGAGGGAGACGCCCATGTCCTTGACGAAGCGCAGGACGACGCCGGCGAAGGCCTCGTTCATCTCGATGAGGTCGATGTCGTCGATGGTCAGGCCGGCCTTGGCGAGGGCCTTGCGGGTGGCGGGGGCGGGGCCGGTGAGCATGATGGTGGGCTCGGAGCCCGAGACGGCGGCCGAGACGATCCGGGCGCGCGGGCGCAGGCCGTTCCGCTCGCCCGCCTCGCGGGAACCGATGGCGACGAGCGAGGCGCCGTCGACGATGCCGGAGGAGTTGCCGGCGTGGTGGACGTGGTCGATCTTCTCGACCCAGTGGTACTTCTGCAGGGCGACGGCGTCGAAGCCGCCCAGGTCGCCGATGTCGGCGAAGGAGGGCTTGAGCTTGGCGAGGGTGTCGGCGGTGGTGCCCGGGCGGACGAACTCCTCGTGGTCCAGGACGACCAGGCCGTTGCGGTCGGTGACCGGGACCACGGACTTCGTGAAGCGGCCGTCCTTGACGGCGGTGGCGGCGCGCTCCTGGGAGAGGGCCGCGTACTCGTCCACGTCGCGCCGGGTGAATCCCTCGATGGTGGCGATCAGGTCGGCGCCGATGCCCTGCGGGACGAAGCCGGTGTCCCAGTTGGTCATCGGGTCGGCGAACCAGGCGCCGCCGTCGGAGGCCATGGGAACGCGGGACATCGACTCCACGCCGCCCGCGAGGACCAGGTCCTCCCAGCCGGAACGGACCTTGGCGGCGGCCATGTTGACGGCTTCCAGGCCGGAGGCACAGAAGCGGTTCTCCTGGACGCCGGCCACGGTGTCGGGGAGTCCGGCGGCGATGGCCGCGATCCGGGCGATGTCGGAGCCCTGGTCGCCGACCGGGCCGACGACGCCGAGGACGATGTCGTCGATGGTGGCCGGGTCCAGGCCGGGGTTGCGCTCGCGCAGGGCGTGGATGAGGCCGACGACCAGGTCGATCGGCTTGGTGCCGTGCAGGGCGCCGTTGGCCTTGCCGCGGCCGCGCGGCGTGCGGATCGCGTCGTACACGTACGCTTCGGTGCTCACTGGTCAAGCCTTTCTGAAGCTCTGGAGGACTGGGGGGGTGGAGGAGTAGAGGCCGGGAGGGGTGGAGGCCGGGAGGAGGTGCGTCAGCCGAGGAGGGAGCGGCCGATGATCTCTTTCATGATCTCGGTCGTGCCGCCGTAGATGGTCTGGATCCGGCCGTCGGTGAAGGCCCGCGCGACCCGGTACTCGGTCATGTATCCGTAGCCGCCGTGCAGTTGCAGACAGCGGTCGGCGACCCGCTTCTGCAGTTCCGTGGCCCACCACTTGGCCATCGAGGCGTGGACGTGGTCCAGTTCGCCGTTCGCGTGGTCGGTGATGCAGCGGTCGAGGAAGGTACGGGTGACCGCGCACTCGGTGGCCATCTCCGCGATCTCGAAGCGGATGTGCTGGAGCTTGGAGAGCGGCCGGCCGAAGGCCTCGCGTTCCTTGACGTACTGGGTGGTGATCTCCAGCAGGTGTTCGGCGGCGGCGATCCCGGCCATCGCGATGCCCATCCGCTCCTGGGCGAGATTGGTCATCAGGTGGACGAAGGCGCCGTTCAGTTCGCCGAGCAGGTTCTCCTTGGGGACGCGGACGTCGTGGAAGAACAGTTCGGCGGTGTCCTGGGCCTTCTGGCCGATCTTGTCGAGGTTGCGGCCGCGCTCGAAGCCCTCGGTGCCGCGCTCGACGACGAGCAGGGACAGTCCGTGCGCCCCTCCCTCGGGGGTGGTCCGGGCGACGACGATCACCAGGTCGGCGAGGATGCCGTTGGAGATGAAGGTCTTGGAGCCGTTGAGCAGCCAGTGGTCGCCCCGGTCCTCGGCGCTGGTGCGGATGCCCTGGAGGTCGGAGCCCGCGCCGGGCTCGGTCATCGCGATGGCGGTGATGGTCTCCCCGGAGCAGAACCCGGGCAGCCAGCGGCGTTTTTGCTCCTCGGTGGCCAGCGAGGTCAGGTACGGGCCGATGATGTCGTTGTGCAGGCCTATGGCCAGCCCGGCCGCCCCGGCCCGGGTGAACTCCTCGGCGATCACGGCCGCGTAGCGGAAGTCGGGGTTGCCGCCGCCGCCGTACTCCTCGGGGACGGCCAGGCCCAGCAGCCCCTGGCGGCCGGCGGCGAGCCAGGCCCCGCGGCTGACGATGCCGTCCTTCTCCCACTGCTCGTAGTGCGGCAGCACCTCCTTGTTGAGGAAGGTGCGGACGGTCTCGCGGAACGCCTCGTGGTCGGCGTCGAAAATGCGTCGTTGCATCGGGTTCCCCTACAGCCAGCTCTTGACGGTTTCGATCAGCCGGGCCGGCTCGGGGCCGACGGGCGTGACGTTGAGCATGGTGACCCCGGCCTCCCGGAAGGCCTCGACGCGCTCGCGCACGTACCCCTCGGGGCCGCACAGGGTCGTCAGCTCGCACAGCTCGTCCGGGACGGCCGCCGCCGCGTCGCGCCTCCGGCCGGAGAGGTAGAGCTCCTGGATCCTGCGGGCCGCGTCCCCGTACCCGTAGGCGACGGCGAGGTCGTTGTAGAAGTTCTTGCCGACCGCGCCCATCCCGCCGACGTACAGCGCGATGTGCGGGCGCGCCAGGTCCCGGGCCGCGGCGGCGTCCTCGCCGATGGCCAGCAGGCCGCCCGCGACGGTCTGCAGCGGGCCGAGCTCCGGGTCCCGCTTTGCCGCACCCTCGGCGAGGGCGCTCCCCCACACCTGTGCGGCCTTCTCGGGGAGGAAGAGGGTGGGCAGCCAGCCGTCGGCGATCTCGGCGGTCATCGCCACGTTGGCGGGGCCGAGGGAGGCCACGTAGACGGGGATCCTGTCCCGTACCGGGCGGGTGAGGATCTTCAGCGGCTTTCCGTGCCGGCCGCCCTTGTCGGGCGGCAGCGGCATGTCGGTGATGCCGTGGTGGTCGATCGTCTCGCGGCGCCAGATGCGCCGGCACAGCTCGACCGTCTCGCGGGTCCGGCCGAGCGGCCTGTCGTACGGCTTGCCGTGCCAGCCCTCCACCACCTGCGGGCCGGACGCGCCGAGGCCGAGCAGGGCCCGGCCGCCGGAGATCGCGTCCAGTCCGGCGGCGGTCTGCGCGATGAGGGCGGGGGTGCGGGAGTAGACGTTGACGATGGCCGAGCCGATCTTCATCCGCTCGGTCCGGGCCGCCAGGTAGCCCATGATCGTCGGGGAGTCGAAGCCCCAGGCCTCGGCGACCCACACGGCGTCGAGGCCGGCCGCCTCCAGGGCCGCGGCCCCGTCGGCGGCCGTGCGCGGGTCGCCCGCGTAGTCGAGCAGCATGGACAGTTCCATCAGGCGTCCTTCCCGGTGAGGCCCGGTACGTCCCAGTCCCGGGCCACGGAGGCGGTGTCGGCCCCCGGCTGCGCGGGGCCGCTCGTGACGGCGGCCGGGGTCGCGGAGAAGCGGGGCGCGGGGGCGGGCTGGGTGATCCCGCCGAAGTCGGTGAAGGTGGCGCGGGCGGCGAGGTGGGGGTGGTGCGGGGCCTCGCGCAGGGACAGCACGGGGGCCACGCAGGCGTCGGTGCCCTCGAAGACCTCGGTCCACTCGGCGCGCGTGCGGGTGCGGAAGCGGGCGGCGACGCTCTCGCGCAGCTCGCCCCAGCGGGCCAGGTCCTTGCGGGCGGGGGCCGTCCGCGCGATGCCGAGGAGCTCGACGAAGGTGTCGTAGAACTGCTGCTCCAGCGCGCCGACGGCCATGTACTGCCCGTCGGAGGTCTCGTAGGTGCCGTAGAAGGGGCAGCCGCCGTCGAGGAGGTTGGCTCCGCGCCGGTCCTGCCAGCCGCCGGCCGCGACCATGCCGTGGATCATGGCGGTGAGGTGGGCGGTGCCGTCGACGATGGCGGCGTCCACGACCTGGCCGGTGCCGCCCGGGGTGCGGGCGTGCTGGAGGGCGGCGAGGACCCCGATGACGAGGTAGAGGGAGCCGCCCGCGTAGTCGCCGACCAGGTTGGCGGGGACGGCCGGGGGCTCGCCCGGGTTGCCGATCATGCCGAGCGCTCCCGTGACCGCGATGTACGCGATGTCGTGCCCGGCGGTGTGGGAGAGCGGGCCGTCCTGGCCCCAGCCGGTCATCCGGCCGTAGACGAGCTTCGGGTTGCGGGCGTGGCAGTCGGCCGGGCCGACGCCGAGCCGTTCGGCGACCCCGGGGCGGAAGCCCTCGATCAGTACGTCGGCCCGCTCGGCCAGGTCGAGCACGCGGGCCGGGCCCTCGGGGGACTTCAGGTCGACCAGCACCGAGCGCTTGTTGCGGTTGGTGACGTCGTAGGCCGGGTCGACCGCGAGCCCTCCGCCGCCGGGGCGGTCCACCCGGACCACGTCCGCGCCGAGGTCGGCGAGGAGCATCGCGGCGAACGGGCCCGGTCCGATCCCGGCCAGCTCGACGACGCGTACTCCCGCGAGCGGGCCGCTGCCCGCTGCCGGCCCCGCCCCCGGTCCGTTCCCCGGGTCGTTCCCCGGGTCGTTCCCCGGGTCGTTCCCCGGGGCGTTCCCTGTCACTGCCATCGAGCCCCCAGCGCCCCTGGTGCGAGTGTGTGACACAACTGATGTAACACCAGCGATGCTAGGAACGCGTTCCACTCAGCACAAGAGCAAGCGCTTAGCCGATTGGCTACGAGTCCGCCTCGATCCGGGCGTCGAGCTCCTTGAGGTGCCGCTTGAGCGCGACGGTCCGGTAGCTCTCCTCGACCCACTCGCACAGCACCTCCGCCGAGGGCGCCCCCTTCTCCCCCAGCGGCACCGTCACCCAGCCCGCCCGGCCGAGGCCGTAGCCGGTGGGCTCCGCCCCGGGCGCGGTCATCGCGTGCCCGTGCAGGGCCTCGTCCTTGAGCTTCACGGAGATGCCGGGCGGCTCGTGCCCGTCGGTGTTCCCCAGGAAGGCGAAGATCTTCTTGTTGACCTTGACCACGCAGTCCTCGGGGCCCCAGGGGAACTCCTCGACGGCCTCGGGCAGTCCCAGGGCGAACTCCCGTACCGTCTCCCACTTGCGCACCGCAGCCTTCATCGACGCCTCCCAGTTACCGCAGGTCACACCTGCTCGCACGGACAGCCGACACCCACGCTAGCCTCAGCCCCCGACACCAGCTGGGAGGAGCGTTCCATGAACGAGCACGTCCGCGACAGCGGTCCTGGACGGACATACGACGTCGTACTGTTCGGCGCCACCGGGTTCGTCGGCACCCTCACCGCCGAATACCTGGCCGTACACGCACCGGCGGGCTGCCGGTGGGCGCTGGCCGGGCGCGACCTCGGCCGCCTGGAGCGGCTGCGCGAGCGGCTGGCCGCCCTGAACCCCGCCTGCGCCGGCCTGCCGCTGCTGCGGGCCGAGGCCACCGACGCCCGCGCCGTGCGCGAACTCGCCGCCGCCACACGGGTGCTGGCCACCACCGTGGGCCCGTACGTCTGGTACGGGGCGGAGTTGGTCGCGGCCTGCGCCGAGGCGGGCACCGACTACCTCGACCTCACCGGCGAGCCGGAGTTCGTCGACCGGACGTACGTCGCGCACGACGCGCGGGCCCGGGAGACCGGCGCCCGGCTGGTGCACGCGTGCGGCTTCGACTCGATCCCGGCCGACCTCGGGGCGTACTTCACGGTGAACCGGCTGCCCGCCGGAGTGCCGCTGCGGGTCGACGGGTTCATGAGCGGCAGCGGGATCGCCTCCGGCGGAACCCTGGCCTCCGCCCTGACGGCGCTGGGCCGCGGCCCGCAGACCCTGGCCGCCGCGCGCACCCGCCGGCTGCACGAACCCCGGCTGCACGGGCGCAGCGTACGGGTCCCCGTGGGCGCCCCGCGGTTCAGCCGGGAGACCGGCACCTGGGCGCTGCCCCTGCCGACGCTGGACCCCCGGGTCGTGGCCCGGTCGGCGGCGGCCCTGGAGCGCTACGGGCCCGACTTCCGCTACCGGCACTACGCCTCGGTGCGGCACCTGCCGGTGGCCGTGGGCGGGACCGCCGCGCTGGGTGCGGCGGTGGCGCTGGCGCAGGTCCCGGCGGCGCGGCGGTGGCTGATGGGGCGGTGGGAGCCGGGCAGCGGGCCGGACGCCGAGCGGCGCGCGCGCAGCTGGTTCACGGTCCGCTTCGTCGGCGAGGGCGGCGGGCACCGGGTGTTCACCGAGGTGTCGGGCGGGGACCCGGGGTACGGGGAGACGGCGAAGATGCTGGCCGAGTCGGCTCTGTGCCTGGCCTACGACGCACTGCCGGACCGCTCGGGGCAGCTGACCACGGCGGTGGCGATGGGCGACGCGCTGCTGGACCGGCTCCAGAAGGCGGGGATCCGCTTCCGGGTGGCCGATTCCCGCTGATCCGCCGTCCGCCCGGACCCGGTCCGGCACCGGGCCGGCGCGCGCATCGCCCCGGTCACCCGGGCGGGCGACCGCGCGGCCCGGGGCTCCGTCAGGAGGCCTCGCGCAGGGCACGCCGGCAGAGCGAGTCGGCGTGCCGGGTGGTCTCCGGGATCCGGAAGCGGGGGCTCAGCGCGAGGGCGTGGGCGCAGGCGTTGTCCAGCGAGATCCGGTGGCCGACGGAGACGTACACCGGCTTGATCCCGTCCTGGGTGCGCAGCGCCCGGCCGGCCACGGCGCCGTCGGGGGCGAGGAGCGGGGAGGCGTCGGAGCGCCGGGCGCCCGGTTCCTCGTAGGTGAAGGTGAAGGGGTTCTTCGCGACGCCCATGCTGGGCAGGCCGGTGACCACCCCGAGGTGGCAGGCGAGCCCGAAGCCGCGCGGGTGGGCGAGGCCGTAGCCGTCGCAGACGACGAGGCCGGGGGTGACGGGGAGGGCGTCGAGGGCCTCGAGCACGGTCGGCAGCTCGCGGAAGGCGAGCAGGCCGGGCACGTAGGGGAAGCTGACGTGCCCGACGGCGGTCGCCTCGGCCACGACCTCCAGGGTGGCGGCGTCGAGGACGACGGCCGCCGCCGCGACCAGGTCGCGCGCGTCGTCGTAGGCCACGTCCACTCCGGCGACGAGCCCTTGCCCCGGAGGGGGGCCGGGCTCGTCGAGTACGACGTGTCGGCGCAGTTCGTCCTGTATCGCCCGGGCCTCGGCCTCGTCGGCGGGGGTCTTCGCACTGGTCATGATGGTGCGAGGGTAGCCTGGCGATCATGTTCGTCATGGAGCTCTCCTACACCGCGCCCGTCGAAGCCGTCGAGGAACAGATGGACGCTCACATCGCCTGGCTGGACGGCTACTACGCCTCCGGCGTCTTCCTGGCCTCCGGCCGCAAGGTCCCGCGCGACGGCGGGGTGATCCTGGCCGGCGGCGTCTCGCGCGCGGAGATCGAGAAGATCGCGGACGAGGACCCGTTCACGGTGGCGGGCGTCTGCGCCTACCGCATCACGGAGTTCATCGCGACGAAGACCTCGGGGGACCTGTCGACGGTCCGCGAGACCCTCCCGAACTGACGACCGGAGGAACCATGCAGCCCCGTCACGCCACCCCCGCCGACGTCCCCGAGCTGATACGCCTGCGCGCCGTCGCCCTCGCCTCCCTCGGCACGGACCCCGGACCGCCGGACTCCGCCTGGCGCGAGGTCGCCGACGGATGGTTCCGCGAACGGCTCACCGGGCGGCCGGACGTGGCCTGCCTGGTCGTCGGCGGAGCCCCCGGCGAACCACTGCTCGCCACCGGGATGGCCTGGGTCACCTACCACCTGCCCAGCCCCCGGTGGACCGACGGCCGGCGCGGCTACCTCGACGCCATCGTCACCGACGAGGCCGCCCGCGGCCGGGGCCACGGGCGGCGGATCGTGGACGGGCTCGTCGGCTGGCTGAACGGCATCGGCATCCACTACGTCCAGCTCCACGCGAGTTCCGACGGCGAACCCGTCTACCGGGCCGCCGGGTTCGTCACCGGCGCGTATCCCGGCATGGACCTGTTCACGACGCCGGCGACCTGACCGCCTCCAGCCGCGCCGCGCGCCCCTTCTCCCCGGCCGCCCAGCAGCCGCCGTCGGGCGTGCAGTCGACGGTGTCGTACGAGCCGCCGTCCAGGGTCCACCAGCTGCGGCCCGCGTCCGTGGTGACGTCGGTGCCGGTCGGGCCGACCGCCAGGGCGGCGGAGCGCCCGTACGGGTACCAGGCCACCCCCGAGCGGTACGCGGGCGGCGGGGTCGCGGCCTGGCTCCAGCTGCGGCCGGAGTCGGCGGAGCGGGCGGCCGCCAGGGGCGAGGCCTGGCCGGTGCGGTAGTCCCCGCCGACCGCGAGGCCCGTCGTACGGTCGCGGAAGGCCAGGGCGAACACCCCGCGCGCCGGGTCGCCGGCCGGGACGGTGGAGTCGGCGACCCGCCAGGTCAGGCCCCGGTCGGCGGAGTGCAGCACCCGCGCGACCGGCCCGCCACCGGTGGCCAGCCAGACGTCGCGCGGCCCGGATCCCACGAGGCACTGCCCGCTCGCCGCGAAACCGGCCTCCCCGGGCAGCGCCTGCGGCATCCCGGTGTCCGGCAGGACCCGCCAGGCGCGGCCGCCGTCGTCGGTGGCCAGGATGCGGAACCGGCCGTCCACCGAGTCGCTGACCGCCAGCCCGTGCCGGGAGTCGAAGAAGGTCATGCAGTCGTAGAAGGCCCGCGGGTCGGGGTTGCGGAAGGTCTCGGTCCAGGTGGCTCCGCCGTCCTCGGTGCGCAGGATCCGGGAGGCCTCGCCCTCCCCGATGGACAGGGCCACCGCGCGGCGCCCGTCGAAGGCCTCGATGTCGCGCAGTTCCAGCCCCTCGGCCACCGCCGCGGGCGGGGAGACGTCCTGCCAGCTGCGGCCGCCGTCGGCGGTGCGCAGGACCGTCCCCTTGGAGCCCGCCAGCCAGGCCGTACCGCGGCTGACGGCGGCGAGACCGCGGAAGCGGACGCCGGGCTTTCCGGTGTCCTTCACGGCCCAGCCCGCGCCGCGTAAGCCCTGCGCGTCCTGCGCACCCGCCCCGGAGGGCTGCGCCCCGCCGCTGTCCGCCTGTGCCGGGGCGGCCAGGACCCCCGCCAACAGGACTGCCGCGCACATGCCAACTCCCAGAAGTCTCATGGCGCCGGAAGCTAACGCACCCCGAACCCGCCGTCCAGGGCGCACCCCCGGCCCCACGGGGAACCGGGCGTGACCACCCCGGACGGCCCAGCGCTCCGGGAGGCGAGGACCGCCCTTTGGGCCTGTGGAGTGAGCGGTAACCAGCCTTACTTCGACCTCTCCAGGACCCGCGTCGGCCACGGAGAGCCCTTGACCCGCCCTCCCCTTCCGGTGACTCTGTGCGATGACACGGACGACATCCGGCCAATCGGTGACACAGCTCACGTCATTCGCCCTGCACGGATTTGCCGATTCCGGCGTCTATCCGGTTGCCGGGTCCCACCCCATGCCCCGGCAGCAGATCCGCAGCAAGGGAGCGAGCCTTGATCACTGTCATCGAGCAGGCCGTACAGGCCCGACTGGTCGCCACCGCGCCGAAGGTCGAGACCGTGCCCGTCACCCTCTGCTACGACCGGGCGGACCCCTTCGCCGTCCGCATGGCCTTCCCGGCCCTCGCCACCCTGGAGGGGGTCGAGGTGTCGTGGACCTTCGCGCGCGAGCTGCTGAGCTCCGGGCTCCGCCACCCCTCCGGCTGCGGCGACGTGCGCGTGCGCCCGTACGACGGGGACCGGACGACGATCGAGTTCCACGCGCCCGAGGGCGTGGCGATCGTGCTGGTGATGACCGCCGAGCTCCAGCGGTTCCTGGAACGGACCTCCGCGCTCGTACCACCGGGGCTGGAGCACCTCCACCTCGACATGGACCACAGCCTGGCCGAGCTGATGCGCGGACCCCGCTGACTTTTATTCGTTTGCGGGCGGCTCCGGCCGCCCGTAATTTCGTCGGTGCCCCATCGCCGCCGAAACGGAGTAGGACATTGCTCTTCTGAGGTCCGAGACACCGACCACCACCGCATCCCTGTGACAGTCGGCTGTCTCCCCGCGTTGCACGCACCATTCACGCAACCTGGAGGCCTCCATGAGTCATGCCCCTACTTTCATCACCTGCTCCGCCCTGTCCTTCGACTGGCCCGACGGCACCCCCGTCCTCGACGGGTTCCAACTGGCCGTCGGACCCGGCCGAACCGGCCTGATCGGCCTCAACGGCTCGGGCAAATCCACCCTGTTGAAGCTGATCTCGGGTGAACTGACCCCGTCCGGGGGCCAGATCTCCGTCGCCGGGACGATCGGGTACCTCCCGCAGGACGTCACCTTCGACACCACGCTCCGCGTGGACGAGGCGCTCGGCATCCGCACGGCCCGCGCCGCCCTGCACGCCATCGAGGCGGGCGAGGCGACCGAGGCGAACTTCACGGCCGTCGGCGACGACTGGGACGTGGAGGAGCGGGCCCTGGCCACGCTCGACCAGCTCGGTCTGGCCGGCATCGGCCTGGACCGGACCGTCGGCGAGCTGTCGGGCGGCGAATGCGTCCTGCTGCGGCTGGCGGCCCTGCTGCTCGCCCGGCCGGACGTACTGCTGCTCGACGAGCCCACCAACAACCTGGACCTGCGCGCCCGGCGCCGCCTGTACGCGGCGGTCGAGTCCTGGTCCGGGGTGATGCTGCTGGTCAGCCACGACCGGGAGCTGCTGGACCGGGTCGATCAGATCGCCGACCTCCGCGACGGCGAAGTCCGCTGGTACGGCGGGAACTTCACCGACTACGAGGAGCTGCTCGCCGCCGAGCAGGATTCGGCCGAGCGGATGGTCCGGGTCGCGGAGGCCGACGTACAGCGCCAGAAGCGCGAACTGTCCGAAGCCCACGCCAAATTGGCGCGGCGCAAGCGCTACGGGCAGAAGATGAACGACACCAAGCGCGAACCGAAGATCGTCATGGGTGCCCGCAAACGCGCCGCCCAGGAGTCGGCGGGCAAGCACCGCATCATGCACACCGAGAAACTGGCCGACGCCCGCGAGCGGCTGGACCAGGCGGTGGAAGCGGTGCGCGACGACGACGAGATCCGGATCGAACTGCCCGCCACCCAGGTCCCGCCCGGCCGCAGGGTGCTGACCCTGAGCAATCTGCGCCTGGCCCACGGGGCCGTGGCGGCGGGCGAGTGGGAGCTGCGCGGTCCGGAGCGGATCGCGCTGGTCGGCGGCAACGGCTCGGGCAAGACGACGCTGCTGCGGACGGTCGCCGGGCTGCTGGCGCCCGAGTCCGGGGAGGCGCTGACGCACGTGCCGACGCGTTTCCTTCCCCAGCGCCTCGACGTACTGGACGACGACCGCTCGGTGGTGGAGAACGTGGCGCGGTTCGCGCCGCACGCCACGAACAACCTGATCCGGGCGCGGCTCGCGCACTTCCTGTTCCGGGGCGCCCGGGCGGACCGGGCGGCCGGCACCCTCTCGGGCGGCGAACGCTTCCGGGCGGCGCTGGCGGCGCTGCTGCTGGCGGAGCCGGCTCCGCAGCTGCTGATCCTGGACGAGCCGACGAACAACCTGGACCTGGCGAGCGTGCGGCAGCTCACCGGCGCCCTGGAGTCGTACGAGGGCGCGTTGCTGGTGGCCAGCCACGACGTGCCGTTCCTGGAGTCGATCGGCATCACGCGCTGGCTGCTGCTCGACGGCGAGCTGCGGGCGACCACGGCCGAGGAGGTCAGGCGGTCGCGGTGGCACGACTGAGCCCCGCGGCACGACCGGGCCCACGGCACGGCTGAGCCCGGTGGCCGGGGGGCCCGGTGGCCGGGCGGGCCCGGCCTCACCGCGGCAATAGGGCCCAGGACCGGTCCCCGCCGGCCGCCTCGACCGCCTTGGCCAGCAGCCACATCGAGCGGCTGCGGCGGCTGCGGCACTCCTCGCTCGCCTCGGGCGAGGAGTGCGCGGGGTGCTGGTCGTAGAGGACGATCCGCAGCGCGTCGAACTGCCGGCGGATCCTGGTCACCCCCTTCGCCGCCGGGGGCTTCCCGGGTGCCGGGCAGTCCTTCCCCGGACTACGCGACCGACTCGATCGACGCCCTCCGCGCCCTGATCTCCGCCGTCAAGGCGGGAGCCGCGGACCACCTTCTGGCGTGATTCTTGCCTTTCTCTGCCCGCTCAGAGGGCTCTCAAACTGCACAGATAGCCGGATGTAACCGGACAGAACGATGCCTGGGGCTTGGCTGGCCTTGATGTCGCGCTTAACCTACGACTCCGTAGGCTACGGAACCGTAGGTAATTCGCTTTGTCCCCAGGAGCACCCGTGACGATCACCTCTCCCCACCTCGGCAGCTCGGAGGCGTGGACCGACGCCAAGCTGCTGTTCGCGCTGGAAGAGGTGGTCGAGAAGGAACTCAACCGCCATCTGAAGGTCACCAAGGACTGGATGCCCCACGAGTACGTCCCGTGGAGCGACGGCCGGAACTTCCCGGGCCTCTTCGAGGACGGCGAAGCCTGGGACCCGCAGCAGTCCAAGGTCACCGACATCGGCAAGATCGCGCTGGTCGTGAACCTGCTGACCGAGGACAACCTCCCCAGCTACCACCACGAGATCGCGACGCTCTTCGGCCGCAACGGCGCCTGGGGCACCTGGGTGCACCGCTGGACCGCCGAGGAGGGCCGTCACGGCATCGTGATGCGCGACTACCTGCTGGCCTCGCGCGCCGTGGACCCGGACAAGCTGGAAGCGTTCCGCATGCAGCACATGTCCGAGGGCTTCGAGTCGGACAACAGCCACTCGATGCTGCACTCCGTGGCGTACGTGGCCTTCCAGGAGCTCGCGACCCGCATCTCGCACCGCAACACCGGCCACCAGTCCGGTGACCCGGTCTGCGACCGGATGCTGGCCCGTATCGCGCAGGACGAGAACCTGCACATGATCTTCTACCGCAACCTGCTGGGCGCGGCCTTCGAGATCGCCCCGGACCTGACGATGCAGGCCGTGCGGGACGTCGTCGTGAACTTCCGGATGCCCGGCCACGGCATGCCCGGCTTCGAGCGGATGGCCGCGCAGATGGCGATCGGCGGGGTCTACAACCTGCGGATCCACCACGACGACGTGCTGAGCCCCGTGATCCGCTTCCTCAAGATCATGGACATCGACGGCCTCGGCCCCGACGGGCAGAAGGCCCAGGAGGAGCTCGGCCTGTTCATGAACGGCCTGGACAGCGAGGCCCGCAAGTTCGACGAGCGCCTGGCCGCCCGCGCCGCGCGCATCGCGGCCCGCAAGGGCTGAGCCCCCGCCTTCCCCGCCGCCGCGCCCGCGGCCGGTGACCGAACCCCGGCAGAGCCCCGCTCCGCCGGGGTTCCGCGTACCCCCGGCCGGGCGGGATCCGGTCAGGCCCGGGGGCGCAGCGCGCGGCGCTCGGACTCCGAGAGGCCGCCCCAGACGCCGAAGCGCTCGTCGTTGGCGAGGGCGTACTCCAGGCAGGCCGCCCGCCCCTCGCACGCCCCGCACAGCCGCTTCGCGGCGGTGAGCGAGGAGCCCGGCTCCGGGAAGAAGAAGCTCGGGCCCGTCTGCGCGCACAGCGCGAGGTCGTACCAGGCGGGTGCGGTGGTGGTGTTCATCGGCATGGGCCGATCGTGGACGCTCCCGATGGACGTCCGATCAACGCCTGATCAACACTCCGTCGGCCGGCGGGCGGTCCCGCTCCCCACAACATGAACGATCGTGCGTTCGGTAAGCTGGGGTGATGGCAGACGGGCGCGTGGAGCGCGGCAACCAGACCCGCCGGACCGTGCTCGGGCGGACCACGGAGATCGCGTCGGTGGACGGCCTGGAAGGCCTGTCCCTGGGGAAGATCGCCACCGACCTGGGCCTGAGCAAGAGCGGGGTCTTCGCCCTGTTCGGCTCCAAGGAGGACCTCCAGCTGGCCACCGTCAGGGCCGCCGCGGAGGTCTTCGTGGAGCAGGTCGTACGGCCCGTGCGCGCGGAGCCCGCGGGGATCGCCAAGGTCTGGCTGCTGTGCGAGCGCTGGCTCGGCTACTCGGCGCGCCGGGTCTTCCCGGGCGGCTGCTTCTTCTACGCCGTCTCCGCGGAGTTCGACGCGCGGCCGGGCCCCGTACGCGACGAGATCGCCGGGGCCCGCTCGGACTGGACCCGCTACGTGGAGCGGCTGCTCGACGAAGCGCGGCTGGCCGGGGGGTTCCGCGAAGGGGCGGGCGCCGAACAGGTGCCGCAGGTGGCCTTCGAGATCATCGCGCTGATGGAACTGGCCAACGCCCACTCGGTGCTGCACGCGGACCCCGTGGCGTACGAGCGGGCCGGCCGGGGGATCCTCGACCGGCTGCGGGCCCTGTCGGCCGCCCCGGAGGAACTGCCGGAGCGGCCGGACGCCGCGGGCTACACCGTCTGACCGGTATCGGCGTCGGCCCGTACGGACCGGGGCACGCCTCCGGCCCGGGCCCCTCCGGCTCCGGCCCCGGGCTCCGCGAGGAACGCGGCGGCGGCCGCGATCACGTCCGGGTCCCCCAGGATCCGGCGGTGGCCCAGCCCCTGGGTCTCGATCAGCCGGGCGCGCTCCCCGAAGGCCGCGGCGATGGCCCGTGACTGCCCGGGCACCGACATGTCGTCCTCGGTGTCGTGCACCAGCAGGATGCGCGCCGGGCTCTCGCCGGGGTCCCGGCGGGCGTCGAGGCGGCGCCAGATGTCGGGGGTGTCGGCGAAGACCCGGTGCTCGACGTGGCGGCGCAGGGCCCGCTCGGCCGCCGGTCCGACATCGAGGAAGCGGCGGAACCCGTCGACGAGGTAGTCGAAGTGGGCGATGCCCGCGAGGGCGACGACCCGCTCCACGCGGACGCCCTCGCGCAGCGTGAACAGCGTCGACAGCACGCCGATGGAGTGGGCCACCACCGCCGGGAACGGCCCGTACTCGGCGTCGAGCCGCCGGATGATGTCACGGAAGTCCCGGATCGAGGCGGCCCGGCCGCCGGACTCCCCGTGCCCGGGGGCGTCGAAGGCCACCACGCTGTGCCCCTGCGCGAGGAGCACCTCGACGAAGCCGGCGAACCGCGAGGCGCGCGAGGACCAGCCGTGCACCAGCAGGACGGGGTGCGCCCCGTCGCCCCAGCGGTACGTGGCGACCCGCACCCCGCCGACGTCCAGCCGGCCGGTCTCGGCCCGGCCCATCACCCCCGCCTCCTCGGGCCGCAGCCGGGGCCGCCCGAGGGGCCGGATGAACAGCCCGAAGGCGATCCGCCCGGCCGGCCCGGGGGCGACCCGGGCGGCTATGTCGAGGGTGGTGCTCAGGAGTGAAGCCAAGGGACGCATGCCCGGTTCTCCGGATCTCCTCGGAAGGCCAGATGCCACTGGCAGGATGCGGAGATATTAGCACGGTCGTTCGTGTTCTTTTCTGGCCGCATGACACCCGCACACGGCAGCCCCTCACCGAGGCCGCCGGAAGAGACGGCCTAGTGCTGTGACCGGAAAGGTTCACCGTGTCGCGGCGCCCGGCACGGCACCTCGCGGCGTTGTCGGACCACCCGAGTACGTCCAGTACGAGCGGCGGCCCTCCGCCTTGCGAGGTACCGCACCGGACACCGCGACCCGGCAAACCTTTCCGGCCACAGCACTAGACGCCCGCGCCGCCCAACCAGCACGCGAGGACGTCGAAGTCCTCGCCCGTCAGGCCGGTACGGGGGTCGACGCGGTGCAGGAGCGTGGGGGCCGGGTGGTGGGCCGCGGTCCAGGCGCGGTCGGCGGGGGTGATCTCGTCATCGGCCCAGGCGTACGGGCGGCCGGCCGCCCAGGCGGAGAGGTGGCGGGTCTTCCAGTGCAGCCCGTCCCGGCCCTCCGCCTCGGAGGGCTCCGGCCAGTCGACCACCGCCAGGTCCGGCAGGCCGATCCGCGGGGCGACGGCCTCGTTGGCCTGGTCGCCCCAGGTCGTGGCCCACACCAGCTCGCACGGCAGCCGGAGCAGCCGGGGGCCGAGGGCGGGGTCGAGGCGGCCGAGCAAGGGGTTCCCCGAGGACTCCCACCGGCCGGGCGCCACCCGGTACCCCGTTCCCCCGAAGGGGATCAGCGGGCCGTCGACGTCGAGGAAGAGCAGTGCTGCCATGCCCGCACCCTAGGTCACGGGACGAGGACCAGACGGCCGCGCAGGCCGCCCCCGGCCAGGCGGCGGTGGGCTTCCGGGGCCTGCGCCAGGGGCAGGGTCCCGGCGACCCGCAGGGTCAGGCGCCCGGCGTCGACGAGCGCGGACAGGGCGGCGAGCTGCGCGCCGTCGGCCGCCACCCACAGCTCCGCGACCCGGATCCCGCGCAGGGCGACCGGCGCCGCTCCCGCGACGACGGAGACGAAGGCGCCCCGGTTGCGCACCGCGCCCAGCGCCGGGACTCCGAGCACGGCCGCGTCCAGGGCCCCGTCCGCTCCCCCGGGCACGGCCGCCCGGACCCCCTCGGCCAGGTCCGCCCCGCGCGGGACGAACCACTCGGCGCCGGCGGACCGTACGAACTCCTCGTCCGCCGGGGCCGCCGAAGCCACCACCCGCAGCCCCCGTTCGACGGCGAGCTCCACCGCGAAGCCGCCCACCGCGCCCGCGGCCCCGGTCACCAGCAGGGTGGAGCCGGGGGCCAGGCTGAGCAGGTCCAGCCCCTGCCACGCGGTGAGCCCGTTCAGCGGCAGGGTGGCCGCCGCCGGGGCGCCCGCCGAGCCGGGGGCCGGGGCTACCGCGCCCACGTCCAGCACCACGGCCTCGGCGTAGGTGCCGAGCGGGACGTCGAGCCGGTCGCGCAGGCCGATCACCCGGTCCCCGACGGCGAAGCCCGTCACCCCCGCGCCGGTCTCCTCCACCACCCCGGCCACGTCCCAGCCGATCCCGGTGACCTCCCGGGGCGCCATCAGCCCCGCCGCCTCCAGCGCTCCCGCCCTGGTCGCGGCATCCACCGGGTTGACGGCGGCGGCCTCGACCCGGATCCGCAGCCGGCCCGGGCCTGTGGCCGGCACCGCGGTCTCCACGTACTCCAGCACTTCGGGCCCTCCGGCCGAACGCACCACCACTGCCCTCATGTTCCTGCCCCTCCTCGACCGCCCGTCCTTCCTCGGTCCTCACCGTAGGAAGGGCAACCCGCAGGAGGTAGAAGGCACTTCGAAGTGCGTACCGCACCCGGAGGTGAGCGGGCCGGGCGGCCGGGCCCGGGGGTCAGTCGTCGTGCTTGGCGCGGCTCGGCTGGACCCGCTTGGGCTCGCCGGGCATCTTCGGGTAGTCCGGAGGGTAGGGCATGTCCCCCAGGCCGTGTTCGTGTTCGTCGCGGGCGGCGAGCTCCAGCACGGCCTCCAGGCCGAAGGCGTGCTCGTCCATGTCGGCGTGCAGGTCGCCCAGTTCGGCGAACCGCGCCGGCATCGTCACGATGTCGAAGTCGCGCGGCTCCGCGTCGTCCACCTCGTCCCAGCGCAGCGGCGCCGAGACCGGGGCGTGCGGGCGCGGGCGGACGGAGTAGGCCGAGGCGATGGTGCGGTCGCGGGCGGTCTGGTTGTAGTCGACGAAGATCCGCTCGCCGCGCTCCTCCTTCCACCAGGCGGTGGTGACCTTGCCCGGCATGCGCCGCTCCAGCTCCCGGCCCAGGGCGATCGCGCACCGGCGGACCTCGGTGAAGGTCCAGCGCGGCTCGATCGGCACGAACACGTGCAGCCCGCGCCCGCCCGAGGTCTTGGGCCAGCCGCGCAGGCCCAACTCCTCGAGCAGGACCCGTAGTTCGTGGGCCGCCGCCACCGCGTGGTGGTAGTCGGTGCCCGGCTGCGGGTCCAGGTCGATGCGCAGTTCGTCGGGCCGGTCGGTGTCCTCGCGGCGCACCGGCCAGGGGTGGAAGGTGAGGCAGCCCAGATTCGCGGCCCACAGGACGGCGGCCGGCTCGGTCGGGCAGATCTCGTCCGCCGTGCGGCCGCTGGGGAAGGCGATGTGCGCGGTCGGGATCCAGTCGGGCAGGTTCTTGGGGGCCCGTTTCTGGAAGAAGGACTCCCCCTCCACCCCGTCCGGGAACCGCTCCAGGGTCGTGGGCCTGTTGCGCAGGGCGCGGATGATCCCGTCGGCGACGGCGAGGTAGTACTCGGCGACGTCCCTCTTGGTGAGGCCCCGCTCCGGGAAGTACACCTTGTCCGGGCTGGACAGCCGTACCGTCCGCCCGCCGGCTTCGAGCTCGATCGCACCACCCGCAGCACCCATGTGCGCCACGGTAGGCGGGCTCGACCGGGGGCGCATACCGGGCGGGGCCGGACGTACCACCGCAGAATCTCAGGTATGGATCTGCCGGTGATGCCCCCCGTGAAGCCGATGCTCGCCAAGTCCGTGGCGAAGATCCCGCCCGGGATGCAGTACGAGGCCAAATGGGACGGCTTCCGCGCGATCGTGCACCGCGACGGCGACGAGGTCGAGATCGGCAGCCGCACCGGCAAGAGCCTGACCAGGTACTTCCCCGAGCTGGTGAGCGCGCTGAAGGAGAATCTGCCGCCCCGCTGCGTCGTGGACGGGGAGATCGTGGTCGTCCACGGCCGGCGGCTCGACTTCGACCGGCTGACCGAGCGGATCCATCCCGCCGCCTCCCGCGTGAAGCTGCTGGCCGAGACGACCCCGGCCAGTTTCGTCGCCTTCGACCTGCTCGCGCTCGGCGACGAGGCGCTCCTCGACACCCCGCTCGGCGAACGCCGTGCCGCCCTCACCCGTGCCCTGTCCACCGCTCGGCCCCCCGTGCACCTCGCGCCCGCGACCACCGACCCCGCACTCGCGCGGGAGTGGTTCGAGCGGTTCGAGGGCGCCGGACTGGACGGGGTGGTCGCGAAGCCCCTCGACCTCCCCTACCGGCCCGATGCCCGGATCATGTTCAAGATCAAGCACGAGCGTACGGCGGACGTCGTCGTCGCGGGTTTCCGTTTCCACAAGAGCGGTCCGATCATCGGATCGCTCCTCCTCGGCCTGTACGACGAGCAGGGCGCGCTCCAGCACGTGGGCGTCTGCGCCGCCTTCCCCATGAAGCGCCGGGCCGAACTCGTGGAGGAACTGGAACCACTGCGCATGCCGGATCCGGCCGGCCACCCCTGGGCCGCGTGGGCCGAGGAGTCCGCGCACGAGAGCGCCCGGCTGCCGGGCGCGCAGAGCCGCTGGACGGGCAAGAAGGACCTGTCCTGGGTGCCGCTGCGCCCCGAGCGGGTCTGCGAGGTGAAGTACGACCACATGGAGGGCGACCGCTTCCGGCACACCGCGCAGTTCGGCCGCTGGCGGCCCGACCGGGAACCGGAGAGCTGTACGTACGCCCAGCTCGAGGAGGTCGTCGGCTACGACCTCGGCGAGGTACTGGGCTCCCCCGGCTGAGCCGGGCCCCCGGTCGGGGTTTCAGGCTGCCGTGAGCTTCTCCCACTGCGCCCGGTCCGGCCCCGTGCCGCCCGGCACCCAGTCGGGCCGCGCGGCGAGCCAGCGCGCCACCCGGGCCCGGATCCCCGGATCCGCGTAGGCCGTTCCGGGCGGTTCGGCCAGGTGCCGGACCCTGGCCCGGGCCCGCATCACCTCCGGGTCGTCCAGCGCGCACTCGAACAGCGCGGCCACCCCGCGCGCCGTCCCCGTACGCCGCGCCGCCCCCGTCCGCCCGGCCCCGCCCGTCCGCCCGGCCGCACCCGCCAGCCCGGCCACCCCCGTGGAGAACCGCTCCCCGATGGCCGCGTCGGCGACGACCTGGTAGTCGAACCAGGGCTTCAGCGTCCACACGGCCCAGTCGTGGTAGCCGGCGGCGAACCGGGCCGAGCCGGGGTCCTGGTGGGCCGTGCGGGCCACCCGCCGCGCCGCCCACAGGGCGAGGGAGGTCCCCTGCCCGAGGGTCGGGTTGGTGTGGGTGAGGGCGTCCCCGACCGGCACCAGCCCGCTCACCACCGGCCCCCGCTCGTCGGCCAGGGCGTGCCACCGGTTGTCCAGGCTCGCGGTGGCCAGCACCCCGGTCAGCGGTTCGGCGCCCAGTCCCAGCCAGGCGCCGCCGGGCGGGAAGGCCCGGGCCGCGGCCTCGAAGACGCCGGGGTCGCGCAGGGCGGACCGGGTGGGGTCCGAGGTGTGGAGGAACAGGGTCACGGCGAAGACCCGGTTGTCGGCCGGGAAGACGGCGCAGCCCGCGAAGCCGCCGCCGGTCACCGTCCAGGGGCGGCGCGGCCCCTCCTCCATGCCCGGGGGCAGCCGGTACCAGCGGCAGAAGTACGCGAGCCCCGTGCGGTGCCGCTCGGCCGTACCGGGGCGGCAGCCGGCCGCCGCGAGCCATCGCGCGACCCCGCCGCGGCGGCCGGCCGCGTCCACGACGAGGTCGCCCCCGTACGCGCCGCCGCGGGTGCTCACCCCGGTCACCCGGATCCCGGACCCGGCCCCGGCCCCGGCCGCCGTCATGAGCCCGGTGACCGGCTCCCCGTGGCGCAGCACCACGCCCGGTTCGGCGCGCAGCGCGGTGGCCAGGGCGCTCTCCAGCACGATGCGCCGGGCCTCGATCATGACCAGGTCCTCGTCGCCGGGCCGCGCGGGCGGCCGTACGTCGAACCAGTCCAGCTCGTGCCGCTCGCGGGCGCCGAGCCGGAGCATCTCGGCGTGGACGTCGGGCAGCTCGGTGCGCAGCAGCGTGCGGGCGGCTCCGAGCAGGACGTGCGGCTGGGCCGCCTGCGGTACGGCGGGGCGGCGCCAGCCGAAGGAGTCCCGGTCGAGGGCGGTACCCGGAGCACGGGGGTCGTTCTCGAACACTTCGGCCGTGTGTCCTTGCCGGGCCAGGAGCAGGGCGGTGGCCGCCCCCGCGACCCCTCCGCCGATGAGCAGCACGTGCGCCATGCGGATCCCCCTGGACGGACGAGACGGACGAGGACGAAGTACGACGATCGGACCGCCAGAGCCTGCACTGCCGCGACCTGGCCGAAACTCGTACATCTGTCCGACATTCGTATCTGCGTCCACTACCTGTATGGGGCAGTTGACAAATCGGCTTGCCGAAGCGGCAAATGGGGACATGGCTGCCGACGAACGCGACGAGGAACTCGCCGGGGTGCTCACCGCCGTGGGGCCGCGGCTGCGCGCACTGCGCCAGCAGCGCGGGGTCACCCTGGCCCAGCTCAGCGAGACCACCGGGATCTCGCTCTCCACCCTGTCCCGGCTGGAGTCCGGGCAGCGGCGGCCCACCCTGGAGCTGCTGCTCCCGTTGGCCAAGGCGCACCGGGTACCGCTCGACGAGCTCGTCGGCGCGCCCGAGACCGGGGATCCCCGGATCCGCCCGCGCCCCTTCGTCCGGCACGGCAACACCTACATCCCGCTGACCCGCAACCTCGGCGGTGTGCAGGCCTACAAGCTGATCCTGCCGCCGCTGGACGGACCCCCGCCCGAGCGCGAGCTCCGCACCCACGAGGGCTACGAGTGGCTCTACGTGCTGTCCGGGCGCGTACGCCTGCTGCTGGGCGAACACGACCTGGTCCTCGGCCCCGGAGAGGCGGCCGAGTTCGACACGCGCGTCCCGCACGTCTTCTTCAACGCGGGACCGCAGACCGCCGAGTTCCTCAGCATGTTCGGCCCCCAGGGCGAGCGCATCCACGTACGGGCCAAGCCCACCGCCCGGCCCCAGGAAGGAAACCCCGCATGAGCACCCCCCGATCCGCCGTACGGATCGTCCCCGAGCCCAACGCCATCGTCGGCGTCGGCCTGATCGTGCTCGGCGCCGACGGCCGGCTGCTGCTCGGCCAGGCCCACGACGGCCGCTGGGAACTGCCCGGCGGCAAGGTGGACCCGGGGGAGGCCTTCGAGCAGGCCGCCGCCCGGGAACTCGCCGAGGAGACGGCGCTACGGGCCGCCCCCGAGGACATCCGCGTGCTGGCCGTCCAGCTCTACGCCGGCCCGGAGCAGACCCGGCTGACCGCCGCCGCGCTCACCGGCTCCGCCGAGGGCACACCCACCGTCACCGAACCCGACAAGATCGCCCGCTGGCGGTGGTTCGCCCCGGAGGAGATCCCGGGCGCGCTCTACGCCCCCACGGCCGCCGTGCTGCGCGCCTGGAAGCCGGACCTGCCGGGCCTCCCGCGCGTGCCCTCGCACGACTACCCGACCACACCGACGACGCCGACGACCCAGGCGGCCCAGGCGGCCCAGGCACCCCAGGCACCCCAGGAGACGATCTAGCGACGCCCCCGGACACCTGAGGGGCGGCCCGGAGCCCGCCCTACCCCCGCCCCGCCCCCACCCCCGGCATCGCCGCGAAGTTCCCCTCCCTCAGGTCCTCCGCCAGCAGCCGCTTGGCGATCGCGTCCGCCGCCACCCGCAGTTCGGCGCTGCGCGGCCGCCCGCGGTCCTTCTCCAGCTGGTCCCCCAGCCAGTGCGCCCATGCCGCCGAGATGACGTCGGCCTCCCGCTGCCCGCCCGGAGTGAGCGCGAAGAAGCCGTTCTCCCGCGCCAGGTAGCCCTCGTCCGCCATCCGTTCGAACACCGGCAGCAGTACCTCCGGGGGCACGGACCGGCGCGAGGCCATCAGGCGCAGGCTGGCGTGGCCGACCGTCCGGGTCAGCAGGTCCACCTGCATGACCGCCCAGGCGCCGGCGATGTCCAGCCGCGTGTCGGAGCCGTTCACGATCGCGCGGGCGGTCTCCGGCCCCATGGTCCGTACGAGTTTGCCTACCGCCAGCTCCAGCAGCTTCGCCGAGTCCCCTGAGGCGGTGGCCGGGGAGGCGAAACCGTCGCCCATGTCGGTGGATCCGGCCCGCGCGGTGTCCCGTAGCGGGACCTGCTTGAGGAACAGCGCGACCACGAAGCCGACCACGGCCACCGGCACGGTCCACAGGAACACCGTCTGCAGGGTGTCCGCGTACGCCGCGATCACCGGGGCGGCCGCCTCCGGGTCCAGCCCGCGCACCCCCTGCGGGCTCTGCGCGGCCGCGGCCAGTTCGGCCGGGTCCTGCCCGGTGGCGGTGGCGGCCTCGCCGACCGCCGTCTTCAGGGCGGGCTCCAGGGTGTTGGCGTAGATGGTCCCGAAGACCGCCGTCCCGAAGGAGCTGCCGAGCGTACGGAAGAAGGTGACGCCGGAGGTGGCGGTGCCGAGGTCGGCGTAGTCGACGGTGTTCTGCACGGCGATGGTCAGTACCTGCATGCACAGGCCGATGCCGGTGCCGAGGACGAACATGTACAGCGATTCCAGCCACGCGTCGGTCTGCGGCCCCATGAGCGACAGCAGGTACAGCCCGACGCCCATCACCGCGCTGCCCACGATCGGGAAGATCCGGTAGCGGCCCGTCTTGCTGGTGACGTTCCCGCTGAAGACGGAGGCGATCAGCAGGCCGATGACCATCGGCAGCGTCCGTACGCCCGACACGGTGGCCGAATCCCCGTCCACGTACTGGAGATAGGTCGGCAGGAAGGTCATGGCGCCGAGCATCGCGAAGCCGACGACGAAGCTCAGTACCGAGCACACCGTGAAGACCGGATTGCGGAACAGCCGCATCGGCAGCATCGGTTCGGCGGCCCGGACCTCGGCCAGGCAGAACAGCGCCAGGGCGATCGCGCCGCCCGCGAACAGGCCGATGATCATGCCTGAGGTCCAGGCGTACTCGTTGCCGCCCCAGCTCGTGGCCAGGATCAGGGCGCTGGAGCCGATCGCGACCAGGGCGATGCCGAGGTAGTCGACGACCGGCCGGCCGACGGCCCGTACCGAGGGGATGGTGCGCGCGGCCGCGACGACCACGAGGATCGCGATGGGGACGTTGACGTAGAAGCACCAGCGCCAGGTCAGGTGGTCGGTGAACAGCCCGCCCAGCAGCGGTCCGATGACGGTCGCGACCCCGAAGACGGCACCGATCGCGCCCTGGTACTTGCCCCGTTCGCGCAGCGGCACCACATCGGCGATCAGCGCCATGGAGGTGACCATCAGGCCGCCCGCGCCGATGCCCTGCACGCCCCGCCACAGGATGAGGAGGGTCATGTTGCTCGCGAGGCCGCACAGGAAGGAGCCGGTGATGAAGATGATCGCCGAGACCTGGAAGATCAGCTTCCGGCCGAACATGTCGCCGAACTTGCCCACCAGCACCGTCGCGACGGTCTCCGCGAGCAGATAGGCGGTGACCACCCACGACATGTGGTCCCCGCCGCCGAGGTCCGCCACGATCGTGGGAAGGGCCGTGCCCACGATGGTCTGGTCGAGGGCCGCCAGCAGCACGCCCAGCATGATCGTGCCGAAGACGACGTTGCGCCGCCGCCGGTCGAGCACGGGGGGCGCCGCGGCCGGCGCGGCGGGGGCAGTGGTCACATCTCGCACTCTCACAGCGCCCCCGCCGCACCGCACCCGGCACGGGGCCGTACGGGTGGGTCCCGGCCGGGATCAGCGCAGGTAGGCCAGTCCCGGGTGCTCCGCCGCGTACCCGTCCAGCAGGCGCCGGGCCACGGTCACGGAGTCGACGAGCGGGTGCAGCGCGAAGGCCTTCACCGCGTCCGCCCGCGAGCCGCTCGCGGCGGCGGCCAGCACCTCCCGCTCGACCGCCTTCACCGAGGTCACCAGTCCCACGGCGTGCAGCGGCAGCGGGTCCACCGCCACCGGGTGCGCGCCGTTCGCGTCGACGAGGCAGGGCACCTCGATCACCGCCCGGTCGTCGAGCACGGACAGGGTGCCCCGGTTGCGGACGTTGAGGATCAGGGTGGCCCGCTCGTCCCGGGCGACGGCCCGCATCAGCGCGAGCGCGACCCGCTCGTAGCCGCCGGACTCCAGGTCGCTCTCCTCGCGCTCGCCGACGCCCGCCACCTCGCGGTTCTCGGCCATGTACGTGGCCTCGCGCTCGGCCCGGGTCCGGTCCCAGGCGGCCAGGGCCGCCCCGGCGGGCGCTCCGGGCCGGCCGGCCTCGGCGTAGAAGCCGCGCTGCTGGTCGCGCAGGAACGCGCCGCGCGTCTGCTTCACCTCTTGGTAGGCCCGTACGGTGTCACGGTTGAAGTAGTAGTAGTGCAGGTACTCGTTCGGGACCGCGCCCAGCGAGCGCAGCCACTCGGCCCCGAAGAGCCGGCCCTCCTCGAAGGACTCCAGGGCCTCGGTGTCGGCCAGCAGCCGGGGCAGTTCGTCACGGCCGCCGATCCGCAGGCCCCGCACCCAGCCCAGGTGGTTGAGGCCGACGTAGTCGATCCAGGCCTCCTCGGGGCGGGCGCCGAGCAGCCGGGCGATCCGGCGGCCGAGACCCACCGGTGAGTCGCAGATCCCGATGACCCGGTCCCCGAGCTCCTCGGCCATGGCCTCGGTGACGATGCCCGCCGGGTTGGTGAAGTTGATGACCCACGCCCCGGGGGCGGTACGGGCGATCCTGCGCGCGAGCTCCCGGGCCACCGGCACCGTCCGCAGGCCGTACGCGATGCCGCCCGCGCCGACCGTCTCCTGGCCCAGCACTCCCTCGGCCAGGGCGATCCGCTCGTCGGCCGCGCGGCCCTCCAGGCCGCCCACGCGGATGGCCGAGAAGACGAAGTCGGCGCCGCGCAGGGCCTCGTCCAGGTCGCCGGTGGCGGTGACCCGGGGGGCGTCCGGCACCCCGGCGGCGGCCGCCTGGTCGGCGAGCACCCGGGCCATGGCGGTGAGCCGGCCGGAGTCCTCGTCGTAGAGCGTCACATGGGACACCCTTCCCTCGGCGTGATCGCCGAGGAGGGCTCCGTAGACGAGCGGTACGCGGAACCCGCCCCCGCCGAGGATGGTCAACCGCATGCCCGTACCGCCCTTCGCCGTTCACGACCGGTGCCACGGCCTCCCGGGACCTGCACCCCGCACCCGGGGCACTCCCGCGCCCCGCGCCACCCGCCCCGCACTGCCGCGCCACCGCACCCGATGCCACGATCGGTGACATCCGCGCGGTGACACGGATCGTGGCACGTTCCGTGGCACGGGCCGCGGCCCGGCCCCGGCACGAGCCGCGGCACACGCTTCAGGGCACCAGTGTCCCCCGCCCGCTCAGTCCACCGGCGACGGCACGGCCCGCAGCCGCGCGCCCTGCTGCTGCGGGAATCCGGCGCCACCGCGCACGGGGCCGGTGGGCAGACCCTGCGGGGCCGAGAGCACCAGGGTGACCCGGGTGAGTCCCATGCCCTCCAGCATTCGGCTGGATTCCGCCACCATGCGGCACCGCACCAGACCCCAGCCGGGGTCGGGGTGGCGTACGGTCCGCACCGCGCCGTCCTGTTCCGCGGCCAGCTCCCCGTGGGTGCTCAGCCAGTGCGGAACCCCGTACCGGTAGGCGGCCTCCATGAACGGGTCACGAGCCACCTCCTGGCGGATGCTGCGCAGCCCCTCGTCCTCCGGGGCGGCGGCCAGCGCGTTCGCGAACTGGGCCAGCAGGGGCACGCACCAGGCCGGTTCGTGGTCCTCCAGCACGGCCGCGGCGTCCGGGTGGAACAGCACGAAGCGCAGGAAGTTGTCGTCCGGCAGGGCCGTCGGGTGCGGGCGCACCGTCTGGAAGAGCCGGTCGAACGCCGAGTTCGTGAGGGCCACGTCCCAGCGGTGGTCCACCAGGAAACTCGGGTACGGCACGGCCTCCATGAGGGCCGCGTAGTCGACGAGGTAGTCGCGCTGGGCCGGATCCTGCGGGAGCCGGTTCTCCTCCGCCGCACGCCAGGTGGGCGGCGGGTCCCGGTCGACCATGACCCGGAAGAGCCAGAAGCACTGCCGCTCGCTCATCTCCAAGGCCTCGGCCAGGGCGAGGAGTTTGCGGTCCGTCCATTCCTTGACGAGCCCGCGCTCCCAGTTCCCGTAGGCACGGACACTGATGCGCAGCCTTGAAGCGAGGTCCTCCTGGCTCAGGCCCAGCTCCTCACGGCGCTGGCGCAAAATCTCCTTGCGCCGCTCCGACCGTACTGCGCCACGCGCGGACTCCTCGCCCGCCAGGCGCTCCTCACCGGCTCGGACGAGGCCATCGGACTGGCCCACCGCTGCGAGATGTGGCACCGAGAGCTCCCCCTCCTCACGGTCTGGATCTTCATTTCCGTGTGGCGATCCTGCTACCGACTTCATTCGAGTGTCAACTATCGTGGCAATTCCAGCCTTGCGACAGCTCATTCCCGCCACAGCTGTGGCAAGTTCTGGCTCTCCCGAGGCATACCGGATAGATTCCCTGAGGCCGACCACGTGCCCACTGACCTCGCGCGATCTAGGAGAACCACTGGTGACAGACGGCTTCCCGGCTCCCGTCGCGGTGGCCAACGCGCCGCTGGCAGCGACCGTCACGCGGGTCGCCGAACTCGCGAACAAAATGGGCCGCGACCTGAACCAGGTCTTCGACCTCCGAAAGCTCTCGGAGGCCTCCGGAGTCCCCACCGACGTGGTCAAGACCCTGCTGGACGGCAGGCGGGCCGGCGAACCCGATCTCCAGGCGCGTTTCCTCCAGCGCCTCGACCTGCTCCGGCGGACCCGGGTCAAACAGAACGGCCGGCGCTACACCCAGCAGGAGATCGCGGACGGCGCCGGGATGTCCCGGCAGCAGGCCGGCGCCCTGATCAACGGTGACCGCCGGCCCACGATGGAGCACTGTGACGCGATCCAGCGCTTCTTCGGGGTGCACGCCGGCTTCCTCACCGCACACGACGCCGACGCCCTCACCGACGCCCTCCAGCGGACCGAGCAGCAGCTGCTGCAGGACTTCGCGGGCCGCGAGCGGCAGACTGTTCCGGCGGAGGCCGCTTCGGCGGGCGATCCGCTGGCAAGACTCCTGCAGAACCACGGTGTACGGGGCATCGCCTGGCGCGCCGCCCAACTGCCCAGCGACAAGCACCGGGACAAGGTGACCGAATGGCTGGACATGCTTCTCGAAAGCGTCAAACCGAACGAATCATGACCCAGTCGAAAGTCTGGATCTGATCCTTGAGTCCTGATCCGGATCCGCGCCGACGGGGAGAACGGTGAGCATAGGCAGAGCGCAGCGGCGGTTGTGCGCGGAGCTGGTGGCCGGCATCAAGCTGGCCGCCCCCGTGGAACCCGTGGATCTCTACGCCGCCCTCTGCGAGGGCATGAGCAGGCACCGCGGCCGCCCCGTGGAGTTCCGGATGGCCGCCTTCCCGCAGGGGACGGCCAGCGGTCTGTGGCTCGACATGGCGGACCGCGATCTGGTCGTGATCGAGGAGCGCACCGCACCGGACCACCAGCTGGTGATCCTCGGCCACGAGCTGTGGCACATGAAGGCCGGCCACTGCAGCCACCACGTCGACGGCGCCGCCGTCGCCGCCCGGCTGCTGACGGACCAGGCCGACATCGGCGAGACCGTCCGCCGGGTCGCCGCGCGCACCCGCGCCGACGTCCAGGAGGAGACGGAGGCCGAGACCTTCGGCCTGCTCCTGGGCAGCCGGTGCCGCACCTGGCTGGCCGGATCCTCCAGCCACCGCGCGCCCGCCCAGCGCGACGAGCTGGCGGGCCGCATCGAGACCTCCCTCGGCTACCGGGGGCACAGGAACGACCGTTGAACAGGAACCACCGTTGAAAGGCCAGGACTACTACATCCCGGCGGCCGCGATGGCGATCGCACTCGTCTTCAAGCTGCCGGCCCTGCGCAACAACTGGCGCGACCCGCTCCTGCGGTCGGTCTGCGTGCTGCTGACCCTGGCCGGCGCGGTGTTCACCTTCGCCGCACCGCCCACCATCGGCGCCGTCAACGACTGGACGGGCATCCCCAACTTCTCCGCCCCGCTGGTGTACTGCCTGATGACCGCCTTCAGCGCCTCCTGCCTGGTGCTGATGTTCAACTGGCGCGGCGGCCCGCCGGAGGAGATCCGGCGCACCTCCCAGCGCTGGATCTCCGGCTACGCCACCGTCATCGTGGCCATCGCGGTGCTGTTCGCCCTCGGTGACGCCCCTGAGCAGCGGCTGCGCGACTTCGACACGCACTACGCCAACACCCCGTACATCCGCGTGATGATCGCCCTCTACCTGCTGGCGCACAACGTGGCCGCGATGACGATGAGCGCGATGTGCTGGCGCTGGTCCCTCCAGGTGCGCGGCTGGCTGCGCGGCGGCCTGGTGATCATCGTGGCGGGGTACGGGTTCAGCCTGACCTACGACGCCACCAAGATGTCCGCGGTCGTCGCGCGCTGGCTGGGGTACGACCTGGACGCCCTCAGCACGTACGTGGCCCCGCCCCTGGCGTCCGTCGGCGCGCTCGTCAGCGCCGTCGGCTTCATCCTGCCCCTGGTGTGCCAGCGGACCTCCGACAGCTGGCGGACCTGGGCGACGTACCGCCGCCTCGGCCCGCTCTGGCACGAGGTGCAGAGCACCGCGCCCGAGGGCACCCCCGGGGTGCGGATGTCCTGGTGGTCCCCGGCCGAGATCCGGGTGATCCAGCGCGAGTCCGACATCCACGACGGGTTCCTGCGGCTCGGCCCCTGCTTCGACCGGGAGCAACGCGACACCGCCTACGAACGGGCCCTCGCGGACGGCGCCGACGAGGCCACCGCCCGGGCCGTGGCCGACGCCGCGATGGTGGCGGCGGCGGTGCGCGCGAGCGCCGCCGACCCGGAGGGGACGGCGGCGCTCGAGGAAGCGGACGGGGAGCGGGTCCTCATCCTGGCCGACGGGGCGCGTGACCTCGTACGCATCTCCCACGCCCTGCGGCATTCGCCGGTCGTGGCGGCGGCCCGCCGGCAGGCGGCCCCGGCGCGGGGCTGAGCGCCTGCCGCCGGGCCGCGGCGCGGGAGGGTCAGCGGGAGGCCGTGACCAGTACGGTCGGGAACAGGTCCTGGAAGGGGCCCGCGGAGTCGGTCCCGTCCCGCCCGTACGGCGCGTCGAAGCTCCACACCATGAACAGCAGGAACACGATCAGGGCGCTGAACAGGCCCGCCAGCAGGAGTTCGCGTCCCGAACGCCGGATCTGCAGGGTGAAGATCAGCCCGATCGTGACGATCCCGCCCACCAGGAGCCCGAACCAGATCACCTCCGGGAGGGTCGACTCGGAGCTCTGCGTGCGCGAGTGCCGGGCGTCGTCGGCGGCCGCGATGTGGTCCAGCAGCGGCTGGTAGGCCTGCGCCTGGAGTTCGCTCGCCGGGGTCTGGTGGGTGACGTCGGTGCGCAGCTTGCCGAGCAGCTGCCCGCCCTCGGCGGAGGCGGCCTCGCCGGAGGTCAGCCGCGGCCAGTCCACGGAGACGGTGTGGGAGACGTACGCGTCCACCTCGCCGCGGATCCGGTCGCGGACGGCGGCCGGGTAGACGTCGGCGCGCTGGGTGACCTCGTACAGGGACTGGGCCTCGCGGCGCACACTGTCCTCGGCGGCGCCGCGCGCCTCCCAGACCCCCGCGATGGCCAGGCCCAGGACGATCGCGTAGACCACGCCGACCATCATCGTCATGTACTCGATGACGTCAGGGGTTTCGCTGGTGTCCTCGTCGGCCGCGACCCGGCGGTGCCGGATCGCGGTCATGGCGAGGACGGCGGCGCAGACGAGCGCCATGGCGATGGCCAGGACCAGCCATTCGGACACGAGGGATCTCCCGTTCGTGGTGCGGTGGGTTCATCAGCCGGCCGGGGCGCTCTGGCCCCGGCCCTTGGAGCGGGGGCGCAGCGCGGCGGCGGCGAGCACGGCCGGGGTGGTGACGACCACCATCAGCATCATGGTGCTCATGCCGTCCGGGCCGCGCCGGGCCAGGGCCGCCGAGTGGTACGGGCGCACGTGGAAGGCACTGGCCCGCGCGACGGCGGCCCTGGGCGCGGGCGGAGCCGGAGCTGCGGCGGGGGCCGGATCCGGCTCGGCCCCGGCGGCCGGCGGAGCCGGAGGGGGCTGCGGAGGCTCCCCCGGCGCCGGGGGCGCGGGTGCGGGTGCGGGTGCCGGAAGCCCCGGCAGGCCGGGTGCCCGCCCCGGGTGGCTCACGGTCGGCCGCTCGGCGCCGGGCAGGGTCACCCGGAGCGAGGGCGACGGCGCGGGCCGCGCAGGGGGCCGCGGTACGGGCGGCCGGGCGGCGTCCGGGCGCGCGGAGGGCGGCCGGGGCTGCGCGGAAGGCACGCACACGTCGACCCGCGCCCCGTGTCCGTGGCCGTCCCCGGCGACCGCCACGTGACCGTGCAGCGGGCACAGGGCCGCCGCCAGACCCGCCCCGGCGAAGTACTGCCAAGCCGTCAACGCGGTCCTCCCGATGCGGCAGCCGATATGAGGGTTACGGCTGAAGAAACGATCAAGGCCCGGCTTCGACACGCGCCGGAAGGGTCAAGATCCCTGTCCGGGGGACGGCTTCGAACAGCCGGAGCAGCCGGGAGGCCGCGCCCCCGTCACCCTCCCGGCGGATTCCGCCACGGCGCGGGGCGCCGTCCGCCCTGATGATCGGCTCAACGGCATCCGGAGGGACGGTGGCGCGTGGAAGCGGACGGCGAGGACACCCCGGACACCCTCGGAGCGCGCGTGGACGCCTCCCGCCCGGCCGGTCCCTGGCCTTCCTCGTCCCGGCGGGCCAGTACGACCGCAACGACAGCGGCGCCCCCGTCTCCGGCACCTACCACCGCGTCGAGGGCACCCAGAGCTTCACCGACCGCCTGAACGACCTGTTCCTCGCCCCCGTCAACGGCCTGTACGGCATCCAGGACACCACCACCCACGAGGTCGGGCCCGGCTTCACGGGCGCCCTGTACGGCAGCGCCGGGGTCTCCGTGGAGGGCTTCGCGGAGGAGACCCTCGGCTTCTACGGCCTGCTCGTGCCGATGATGCTGGCCCTCGGCTACGACCGGCTCGTCGCCGTCGGCGCCGCCATCCTGGGCGCGGGCATCGGCGCGCTCTGCTCCACCGTGAACCCCTTCGCGACGGGTGTCGCCTCCTCGGCGGCCGGCATCTCGCTGGGCGACGGGATCGTGCTGCGCTTCGCCATGTGGGTGGTGCTCACCGCCGTCACGATCCTCTACGTCATCCGCTACGCGCGGCGCGTCCAGAAGGATCCCTCGAAGTCCCTGTGCGGCTTCCTGCCCGGCGACCGCGAGCAGAAGACCGCCGCCGACTCCGCCGACCCGGCGACGGCGCCGGAACTGACGCGCCTGCACACGGCCGTCCTGGTGCTGCTGGCCCTGGTCTTCGCCTTCCTCGTCCTGGGCGCCGCGATGTGACGGCCCGGCGGTCCCGGCCGCCCGGCCGTCACGTCGGGTACGGGTCCTCAGCCTGCGGAGCGGATGCTCCGGATGACCGCCTTGCGCGCCTTGCCGCCGGCACTGGAGTAATCGATCTCCTGGCCGACGGACTGCCACATCAGGGCCTTCCCGAGGGACGAGGACGGCGAGATGGTGTCCTCGCCCCCTGTCGCCAGTTCCGCGACCGCGTACAGGGCTCCGTCGTCCTCACCGTCGAGTTCGAGGGTGAGCAGCGCCCCGGGGACGACGACCTGCGGATCGCCGGCCTCCCGGTCCATCGACACCGCGTCGAGGAAGGTCTGGAGGTAGGCGATCCGGTGCTCACGCCGTGCTCGGCGGTCGTTCTGCGTCTTGCGCAGGAACACCAGATTGGCCGCGTCGCCTCCGACCGGGGTCTCGTCGGGCTCCTCCAGGGCGCTGCGCAGCTTCTGCAGCTCCACCAGGACCCTCTGATAGCAGGCCGGAGCCACTGCACGCACGGGGAAAGGACCTTGACGGTACGTCAGTGAACCGGAGCGCTGCGGGGAGAGCGCCCCAGCCGACGACCGGGACCCCTCCGGCCGCGCGTCCCGGGCCGGCGGCTCGACGGGCTCGGACGGCTCTGGACGGTCGGCCACCTCATCGGTGCCGGACGTCCCGGCCCCCGCCGACTCGGGAAGTCCGGCCGCGACCGGCTCCGTACCGGTCGGCTCCGGCGCCGCCTCCGGTTCCTGCACCTCCGGTTCCTGCGCCGCCGGTTCGATGCCCAGTCGTGCGAGCTCGGCCCACAGGGGGGCCATCGCCTCTTCCCGGTCGAGGTGGAAGCGGCTGCCGCGGATGCGGACGAAGGTCCATCCCACGCGTTCCAGATCGCGCTGGCGCTGCGCGACGGTGGAGGCGTCCTCCCCCTCCGCGAAGCTGTCGCCGTCGCACTCGACGGCCAGCCGCTGCGTACCGCCCTCCACGACGAGGTCGATGGCGTGACGGCCGACCCGGTACTGCGGGCGCACTCGGTATCCCCCGGCGACGAGTTCCCGGTAGACCCGCTGCTGGAGCAGGTTCTCGAAGGCCTCGTGCCGCAGGTCCGCGGACACCTCGTCGGGGAGCGCGGCCTCCGCCTCCTCGGCGGGACGGGACAGGTGGTCCAGGTACTCGCGCCGCAGGTCGTTCTCGTGGAACTGCTCCGCCTTCGCACTGTGGAAGACCCACACCTGGTCGCGGGCACGGGACGCCGCGACGTTGATCCGCTGCTCGTAGGTCTTGCCGCTGTATCCGCCCGGCACCCGCCCGGCGTCCGTCGTCGCGGAGTTCACGCAGGAGATGAACATGACGTCACGCTCGTCGCCCTGGAACCCTTCCGCGTCCGCCACCCGGATCTGCCGGGACTCCCGCTCCTCGTACGAGAGCGCGGCGACGAGCAGGTTCTCCAGCTCCTGGGTGTGCGCCTTGCTCGCCCGCAGGCTGATGACCCCCATGGTGCGGCCCGCGTAGGCGGGGTCGGCGCAGCACTTCACCAGTGCGTCCACGAGGGCGGCCGCCTCGTTCGTGTTGACCAGACGGGTGTTCATTCCGACGGCTTCGCCCGTCTCCACGTGCACCCTGCGCAGGGGTGGCAGGCGGTCCGCACCGTACTGGCGCAGCGGCAGCAGGTCGTCGTTGTAGCAGAGGTGGTTGGAGAAGCCGATGATCTCCGGCATGCAGCGGAAGTGCTCCTTGAGCATGAGCGTTCCACGGCCGGCGGCCAGCGCCTCGGTGAGGTCGAAGAAGCTGCTGTCCGGGCCGAACAGGCCCTTGCGCGAGGGGTCCAGACCCGTGAGCAGCTTGTCCTGGAGTTTGAAGTACTCGTCCTGCTTGAGGCCGACGTTGGACGGGCTGACCTGCTTGCTGTCCCCGACGACCACGATCCGGTCGGCCAGCCAGGTCAGCAGCATCGCCTCCAGACCCGACTGGCTCGCCTCGTCGACGATGACGACGTCGAAGAGCCCCGGCCGGTCCATGGGGACCGTCTCCGCCACCTGGTGGAGCGGCATGATCCAGGCCGGCACCGCGCTCTGGGCCTCCCGCAGTGCGACCTGTGCGTCGCGGCGGTACCGGTGCTGGTACTTGCCCTTGATCCGCCGGACGGCGTTCTGGTACGCCTTCAGGGCGGTGCTCTGGTCCCCCGTGAGGTGCGCGAGCGACCCGTGCCAGGCGCGGGCCGCGGCCAGCTTGCTGAGCGTGATCCGGATCTCGTCGTCCGCCTCTGCCAGGCCCAGCGTGAGCTTGCGCTCGGCCTGCGGGTCGGTGAGGCGCTCCATCCGTGCGTGCCAGGCCGCCCAGGCCCAGGCTTCGGCCAACGCGGCCAGCCGGGCATCCCAGTCGGTGTCGGTCGCGGTGGTGGTGACGCGCTCGGCGAGCCCCGGGAACGCCTCCCGGACGACGGCGTGGGCGGCGGCGTGAGCGGACCTCAGCCGCGCGGCCTCCCGGACGTCCGCAAGTCCTTCGCAGGCCGCGCGGTAGGCCGCACGGTCGTTGCGGGCGACGGCCTCACGGGCGGCGACGAGCGCGGGAGCCGGGCCGGGGCGGTCCGTCCACCGGCGCAGCAGGTCGGCGGCGGTGGCGAGCTGCCGGCGCGGGCCCTCGGCGGCCCGCAGGGTCTCACCGACCCGCAGCAGGTTGCGTACGGCGGTCTCGGTCGGAACGTCGTGCCAGGGCGCATGGGCCAGTTCGGGCGCGATCGCCGCGGCGGCGAGCACGTCCGCGCGGGCCGTCACGACCTGGAGGAGCGCCCCGAGGTACTCGATCTCCTGGCGCAGGGCGGCCAGCCGGGGAGCGTGTCCGGCCCAGGGCGTCTGGGACCGCGACCACTCCCCCTCGAACCGGGCCAGGCGCAGCTCCAGCTGTACTCGGGCCAGTACCTGCGCCGCACTGTCCACGCCGTCGGGAGAGCGCCCGTCCACCTGGACCTTCTCCACGAAGGTGCCGACCGCCTTGGCCAGCTTGGTGCGGATGCCGAGGGGGCCGCGGAGCTTCTGCCCCTGCTTCAGCCCGTCGTGCAAGGTGGTGGCGAGCGCGAAGGCCTCGGCGGGACCGAAGGCCTCGATCCCGGACACGAGGACCGTGCCGAGGGTGGCGACGGCCGTCTCGGCCGCGCCCAGCGCCTCGGCCGCAGCGGCATGGCGGGAACGCACCTCCTGGTCCTGGCCGCTCAGCACGCCCGTCAGAGCGGTACGCGCCCAGTCTCCGAGGGCCCCGGACCGGGCCGTGGCCACGGCCCGGGCGGCTGCGAAGGCGCTCAAGGCTTCGCCGAGCCGCTGCTGTTCCTTGTCCGTGAGCACGCTGACGAGTGCGTCGTACCGGGCGGCCACCGGCTCGCCGCGGACGGCCTCGTACGCCTCCTCGGCTGCGGCGACCGCCTCCACCGCCTCGTCGAAGTCGCCCGGGGCGGGGAGCTCCGCCGGACCGGGGACCTCGGCCGCGAGGGCCTGCTGTGCGGGGGTGTAGGCCCGGGCGGTGTGCAGCAGGCCGAGGGCCTGGCCCGCCGTGAGGGGCAGCGCTTGCGTCGGCACCGGTGCGATCCACCGGTACCGGTCGGCCTCGGCGGCGAGCCGCTCGGCGATCTGCTGGAGGCTGCCGGTGTAGTCGCCGAGGTCCGGCTCGAAGTGCCGCGTCTCCTGATCGCGCAGCACCCCCAGGTCGGTGAGCAGGGCGGACTGACGGCGCCGGGCGTTGGCCAGGCGGGAGGTGAGCTGGTCGATCTCGCGCTGCGAGGCCTTGGGGTCGTAGCCGGCGAAGCGGCCGAGGATGGTCTGGACCGAGGCTTCGAGCTCCCTCTGGGCACTGGTCCCGTCCTCGGTGCGACTGACGCACAGGTCCCTGACGGTCTCGGGAAGCTTGTCGCGGACGACCCGCAGGGCCCTGGGGGTGTGGCTGGTGATCAGCACCCGCTTGCCCTGGGCGAGCAGGTCCGTGACGAGGTTCGCGATGGTGTGCGTCTTGCCCGTACCGGGCGGTCCCTGGACCACCACGAGGCGGTTCCCCCGCAGGCGCTCCGCGATGGTGCGCTGTTCCTCGTTCGCGGGGAGCGCGAAGTACAGCTCGGGACGGGTGGCGTCCGCCTGCGGCTGCTCGCCCGCAGTGCGGGCGCCGTCGCCGCCGGCCATGTAGCGCAGCAGCTCGGTGGGCTGTGCTCCCCGGTCCACCTGCGTGGCGATCGAGTTCAGGGATTCGAGCGTCGAGCGGCGGGTGCGCTCGCGCAGGACGAGGGCAGGGGTGAACCCGACCACGGGAACGGCGAGGGACGGGGGCGTGACGCGCTCTTCCCCCTTCAGGTAACGGCCCGCACTGTGGGCGGCGTTGACCCAGCTGACGAGCGCGGTCTCGATCTCGTCCAGCTGCTCGGTCCCCGTCGCGTCGGCGGCGCGCTCGAGCGTCGCCCTGATCCCCTCGCGCACCAGGCCCTGGACGTGCTGCTCGGCGTCGAGCATGCCCTCCTCCAACTGGAGGCCGGGGGCACTGGTGTCGGGCGCGGCGGTGAGGGTTCCGGTACCGGCGTCCAGGCGCAGAACGGCACGGTGGGTGAGCAGGTGCCGCTCCACCCTCGCCCCGTCGGTGGATTCCCAGGTCAGTCGGCCGAAGCCGATGACGAGTTCATAGGATTCGCCGAGGTTCACGGCGTCCTCGTGCATCTTGTGCAGCCGGTCGTACAGCTTGACCAGGGGTTCGATCTCCCGGCGGCGTGCCGCCCAGAGCCCCCAGGCCGCCTCCCAGGTCGTGTAGAGCTTCTCGATCTTCTCCCGGTCCGGGTGCGAGTCGAGCTCCAGGTAGGACTTCGTCAGCTCGATGCCGGTCCCGAAACGCGGAGCGGCGGGCTCGATGCGGCGGCGCAGGTGCGGGGAGTGCTGGGCCGTGAAATCGCGGATCCGGTCGGTGGGGACCCAGGGTTCGAGCCGCGGGAGCGGCATCGGAGGCTCCTCGCGCTGCGGGCGCCGTACGGTGAGCCAGGCGGCTTCCTCTCCGGGTACCGGGCCTTCCAGGACGGACGCGATGCCCGGACCATCCGGCAGGTCGGCGAACCAGACCACCCCCTGGGCTCCATCGAGGGTGCGCACGGGCCTGGTCCGCGACTCCTCCGCGGCTGCGAGGAAGCGGAAGATCTGGCGGACCTTGTCCTGGTCGGAGGCGGCCGCGGGTGCGGGTGCGGGCCTGGCTGCGGCCCGGGAGCTCGCCGGCTCGTCGGCGGTCTGCGGGACCCGCTCCGGGCCGTCTCCCCCCTGCCGCGGTTCGGGGATGCGGGGATCCCCCGGAACGGCGTGTGCGGGTGCGGCCGGTCCGGTGCTCACCCCGGTCGCGGCGGGTGGTGCGGCAGGGGCCGCGACCGCGGGCGGGAGGGCTCCGGTGGCCGTGCTGAAGGTGACGCTTTCCCGGTCGTGGCGGGAGAGGAAGCAGACCTCGATGTCCAGTGCGTCCGCCGTGCCCGGAGAAATGCTGTAGGCCCAGGTGGCGGATACCGTCCGGCCGGGGCGGAGGGTACCTGCCAGTTCCCCGTCGAGCAGGGCGGAGTCGTCGTCGAGGACCCTGCGCGCGGCCTTGCCCTGCGCACCGCAGCGGATCACGACGTCGATCCCGCCGAGGTCGAAGGCTCCCGGGGTGCCGTTGGTGAGGGTCAGCGTGCACGAGACGAGGTCGTCGCCGGGGCGGAGCCCGTAGACCGTCCCCACATCGGCGGGCGCGTACGGGCGGACCTCCCCCACCTGGACCCGCAGTCCGTCGTCGTACACATGGGTCGAATCGATCGGCTGGATACCGTCGTCGGCCGTGTCGACATCCCAAGAACTCACACATCACCCCATGGAAGTTGCTCGCCGTTGCGCGGCGGCCCGAAGTCCGCATGCCGCCGTCCGCCGTGCCGGCGATCCGCCCCGCACAACCCCACCCGACGCCATGTGAACTCAGTACACGAGGCAGACCCTAGCAGTGCCTTACAAGGGACATTTCGAGACCGCCCTTTTGGCCCGGGACACACGCTCCCCTCCAGCAGGCATGCCCCTGTGAACAAAGTCAACGAGCGTAGTAGCCTGCGGACCAAGGCTGGCTCCCGCCCATAGCGGCACACCCACCGGGGCGCGCGCGGCCGGCCCGAGCCTGACCTTCACCACCCCCGGAGATCTGAATGCCGTCAGCCCAGGACGCACCCGTCACGCTGGCCGAAATCGCTCGTATCGCCGGCGTCGGCCGGGCAGCGGTGAGCAATTGGAGGCGGCGCCACGACTCCTTTCCCGTCCGGATCGGTGGTACGGACGCCAGCCCCCACTTCTCCCTCGCCGAGGTGGAGGAGTGGCTGCGCGCCAACGACAAGCTGAAGGAGGGCGGAGGTCGCGAACTCCTGTGGCCCCGGCTCGAAGCCGCCGGCCCCCGGGACGAGACCGGGCTTGCCATCGCCGCCGCCGGACGGCGCATGTCCGGCAGGACCGACCGGGCCCGGGAACACGGACTGTCCCCCCAAGCCCTGGAACTGGTGGACGAGGCAGCCCTGCTCGGAGCCACCGAAGGGGCGAAGGAGGTCTTCGACTTCCTCCTGCAGCGCTGGCTGGACACCCATGTCCGCCAGATCAGCGCCACCCCACCCCAGTTGGCCAGCCTGATAGCGGAGACCGCGCTGCACGGGGTGAATCGTTTCGACGAACCGTTGACGGTCCTCGACCCCGCCTGCGGCACCGGGCACCTGCTGGCGGCCGCCGCCGATGCCGCGCCCGGGCAGGCGGTGCTCGCCGGATGCGACCGGGACCCGGTACTCGCGGCCCTGGCCCAGGCGCGGCTGTCCTTCCCTGCGGGGCGAACAGGCCTCGGACCGGTGGATGTCCGCTCGGGAGACTCGCTCCTGGACGATCCGCACAGCGGTCTGAGGGCGGACGTCGTGGTGTGCAATCCGCCCTTCAACGAACGGGACTGGGGATACGAGGACCTCGCCACCGACCCCCGCTGGGCACACGGCCTGCCGCCGCGCACCGAACCCGAGCTGGCCTGGGTACAGCACGCGCTGGCCCGGCTGCGCCCCGGCGGGACGGCCGTTCTGCTGCTGCCGCCCGCCGTCGCGTCCCGGAGGGCAGGCCGCCGTATCCGCGGGGCGCTGCTGCGCAGTGCGCAGTTGCGGGCGGTGATCGCCCTGCCCGCCGGGACCGCTCCCCCGCACAGCGTTTCGTTGCACCTGTGGGTGCTGAAGGCCGAGGCGGGACCGGTCGGTGACCCCGTCCTGCTGGTGGACGCGACCTCCGCCCGGCGCTCCGCCGCGGGCAAGGAAGCCGGGCCTCCGGACTGGGAGCGGCTGCGCGATCTCGTCGGGACCGCCTGCGCCACCATCGGGGACCCGGACGCCGAGCTCCCCGAGCACGCCGCTCGGGTCGCCCTCATCGACCTGCTGGACGAGGAGGTCGACCTCACCCCCGGGCGGTACGTGACCTCGGGCTGCCCGGCCGACCCCCTCGATCTGGACGTGTCCTGGACGGAGTTCGACCGCCTGGTCCGCTCGCTCGCCGCATCCGGCCGGGCACTGCGCGGCCTCGCCCTGGCGGGCGAGGCGGACCGCGATGGCGCCACCAGCGTAGGAGACCTCGCCCGGGCCGGAGCACTCACGCTGCGCGGTGGGCAGCAGCCGCGCGAGGGCTCGGTGCTCAAGGACGCCCCGGACGCCGGTGCCGTCGCCTTCCTGACCGTTCCCGACCTGCTCCTGGACGGGACACCGTCCGCCTGGCTGGACCGCGCCGACGCCCCGGTCGTGGCGGAGCCGGGCGACATCGTGGTGGCCGGGGTGGACCGGGCCTTCCAGGTCTGGATCCAGCAGCACGAACCACTCGCGCTGGGGCCGCAGCTGTACGCCTTGCGAGCAACCCCGGACCTCCTCGACGCGGACTTCCTCGCGGGCTGCCTGAGGGCACCGGCCAACAAGCGGCAGGCGGGCACCCACGCCTCCAGTTCCTCCCGCGTGGACGTCCGGCGGCTCCACGTCCTGCAACTGCCCCTGGAGGACCAGCGGCGGTACAGCGCGGCATTCCGCAAGGTGCAGGACCTCCGGTCGCTCCTCGGGCGTGTGGAAGACCTCGGGAGCGGGCTGGTCCGAGACCTCAGCGACAGCCTGGCCTCCGGCCGTCTCGCAGCGGAGTGCTGACCTCCGGGTGATCCGCCCTCAGTACGCCTCGACCCGTTCCGCGAGTTCCTGCCGCGCCCTCGCCACCTGAGCGGCGAGGCCCGACGGGAGATCGGCGCACTTCTCGAGTACCTCCGCCAGCAGCTCCTCGGCGGAGCCGATCTCGCCGTAGGCGAGCCGGCACTCGGCGGCCCGCAGGGCCAGGACGAGCCGGTCGGCACGCGTGGAGGTCGGCCACCCCAAGTCGTTCCGTACGCCCGGTACGGACCCTGTTCTCGACGCCCTCCTTCGCCGACGAACCCGACCCCGGGCAACTGCCCCTGTTCCGAACGGGCCCCGCACCGGACGCGGAGCTCGCCACCGCACTGCTCAGACCGGGTGCGGAGGGTCCGTAGGCTTGTACCCGGCCCGCAGCACACAGCCCAGGACGAGGAGACCCATGCCCCGGCTCGCCATCTCCGAGGAGTTCTTCGACGAGTACGACGGTCTGGAGAAGCACGTCCGCTCCGCGGTCCGCGACGCCGTACGGATGTTCCAGCAGCTGACCGTGGACCAGTTGCACGCGGGCAAGGGGCTGCACCTGGAGCAGCTCCAGCATCCGCGTGACCGGCGGATCAGGACCATCCGCATCACCAGGGCCCACCGTGGCGTGGTCCTCGCCCCTGACGACGGCAGCGACACCTTCCTGCTGGTGCGCGTCGCCCACCACGACGACGCGATCGCCTGGGCGCGCAAGCGGGCGTACTCGGTGAACTCGGCGACCGGCGCGCTGGAAGTGCGCAACGTCGCGGCCCTGGAGGACATGCAGCCGTTCTTCGAGGACAAGGCCCAGGCGGCGCCGACCCGGCTCTTCGCCGCCCATTCGGACACCGTGCTGCGCGACCTGGGCATCGACGAGCAGACCCTGCGCCTGGCCCGGCTCTGCGTCGATCGCCACGACCTCAAGCTGGTGGCCCCGCCCCTGATGCCCGCGGACCAGCACGAGGTACTCGACCACCTCGCCGAGGGGTTCAGCCCCAAGGACGTCTGGGAGCAGCTGATCACGTCCCGCCGTCCCCGTTCGGCGGAAGGCACGTCATGGCAGCCGGCCGACCTGGCCGAGGCGATCCGCAGCACTCCGCACCGCATCGTCGACGTGTCCGGGCCGCACGAGCTGGACCGCGTACTGGCCGACGACTTCGCCCGCTGGAGGGTGTTCCTCCACCCGGCCCAGCGTCGTATGGCCTACGTTCCGAGCTACTCCGGGCCTGCCCAGGTCACCGGCGGTCCCGGAACGGGAAAGACGGTCGTCGCGCTGCACCGGGTGAGACATCTGCTCCGCGTCGGGGGCCGGGAGGCCGACGGTCGGATCCTGCTGACCACTTACACCAACGCCATGGCCGACACGCTCCGGCAGAACCTCGCCCTGCTCCTGGGCGACGCGGACAGCGCGCTGTTGGACCGGGTCGACGTGACCACCGTCGATTCGCTGGCCGCACGGATCATCCGTGAGGCGCGGGGACGCGTGCCGAGGCCGCTCGGGGCGGCAGCCGAGCGCAGTGCGTGGGCCACCGTCCGCAAGCGCCTCGAACTCCCCTGGTCGGAGCAGTTCCTCTCGCAGGAGTTCCGGCATGTCGTCCTGGCGCAGGACGTGCGCAGCGCGGAGGAGTACCAGAAGGTCCTGCGCAAGGGCCGCGGTACCCCTGTCGGACCGGTCCAGCGTGAGCAACTGTGGCGGGCCATCACGCAGTTCACAGCGCTCGTCGCCTCGCGCGACACCGCCACCTACCCGCAGCTGTGCGCCGACGCGGCAGCGCTCCTCGCCTCCGCCGGCCCTCGGTACGCGCACGTCGTCGTCGACGAGGCACAGGACCTGCACCCCACCCAGTGGCGGGTGTTGCGGGCGAGCGTCGCCACGGGAGCGGACGATCTCTTCATCGTCGGGGATCCGCACCAGCGCATCTACGACTCCCGGGTCTCGCTCCGCTCGCTGGGCGTGCACGTCACCGGGCGATCGACACGTCTTCGGCTCAACTACCGCAGTACGGAGGAGATTCTGGTGTGGGCGGCGGCCCTGCTGGACGGCCGCCGTATCGGACGCCTCGGCGAGGACGACGACACCGACGCGGCCGACAGCCTCGCCGGCTACCGGTCCGAACTCCACGGCCGTACGCCCTCGGTGCGCGGTCGGCACAGCCAGGACGAAGAACTGACGGCTCTGGTGGAGCAGGTGCGTTCCTGGATCGACGAGGACGGCGTCGCCCCCTCCGACATCGCGGTCTGCGCCCGCTTCAACACCCTCGTCGATGCGGTGCTGGCAAGGTTGCGGCGCAGCGGGATACCCGCGGTCGCCGTGAAGGACTCGACGGGGCCCGCGGTGAGCGGGGTGCGGGTGGCCACGATGCACGCGATGAAGGGGCTCGAATTCCGCTGCGTGGCGGTCGTGGGGGTCAGCGAAGGCGTGCTGCCGTTCCCGCCCCAGGTGACCCCGGTGCAGGTGGATCCGTTGCAGCACCAGGCCGATCTGACCGCGGAGCACTGCCTCCTGTTCGTCGCGTGCACGCGGGCCCGTGACGCGCTCGCCGTCTCCTGGCACGGGGCGGTCTCACCCCTGCTCGCCCCGGTGGTCCACGATGCGTTGGTGACCGGGTAGTGGCGCGGGTGGCCGCGAGGACGCTCGCACCTGCCGTGCCGGCCGTCGAGCCGCCCGTCGCGGTGTGGCGGGCCATGCGGCGGCCCGTGAGGTTCTTGGGGTCGTGGTGGCCCTGGCGGTGCTGGGCGTATCTCGGGAGTGGGTTTCCGCTCGGGTACGCGGTGCTCGTGGGGCTGGTGGGGCTGGTCGGGCTCGGGGTGGTGCTGGCCGTCGCCGGGATCGGGCTGCTGCTGCTGATCGGCGCCGTGGCCGGGGCCGTGCCGCTCGGGGAGCTGGAGCGGCGGCGGCTGCGGTGGGTCGAGCCGGTTCCGGTCGCCGATCCGCACACCTCCCTCGCCGGGGCCGGGGCGGCCGCCTGGCTGCGTACACGGCTGCGGGAGCGGGCCACCTGGCGGGAGCTCGGGTACGCGGCCCTGCTCGGGGTGGTGTTCGGGGCGGCCGGCTTCGGGGTGCTCGCCCTGCTGGCCTTCTCGCTGATGCTCGTCGCGGCCCCGGTCATCGTGTGGGCGCTGGCTCCCGAGCCGGTGATGCTGATGCCCGGCGAGGCGGTGGCGGGGCCGCTGGAGGCGCTGGGCGGGACCGCCGTCGGGCTGGCGGGGCTGCTCCTGGCGGCGTACGCGGGCGCGCTGCTCGCCGGGGCCCAGGTCAAGACCGCCCGGCTGCTCCTCGGTCCGCGCGAGGAGGACGACCGGGTCCTGGAACTGACCCGCTCACGAGTGCGGCTCGTGGACGCCTTCGAGGCGGAACGGCGGCGCATCGAGCGGGACCTGCACGACGGGGCGCAGCAGCAGCTGGTGGCCCTCAACATGACCCTGGGCCTGGCGGAGATGCGGCTGCGGGCGGTCCCGGAGGCCGGGGAGGCGGCCGCGCTGGTGGGCCGGGGTCGTGCGGAGGCGCGGCGGGCGCTGGAGCAACTGCGGGATCTCGTACGGGGGATCCACCCGCAGGTGCTGACCGACCACGGGCTCGCGGCGGCCGTGGCGGAGGTGGCGCTGCGCCATCCCGTGCCGGTCGAGGTGGACCTCGATGTGCCCCGGCTGCCCGAACCGGTCGAGGTCACCGCCTACTTCACCGTCACGGAGGCGCTGGCGAACGCCGCCAAGCACAGCGGCGCCTCACGGGTCGCGGTCGCCGGTAGGGTCGAGGGCGGCCGGCTCGCTCTCACCATCACCGACGACGGCCGCGGCGGGGCCGATCCCGGCGCGGGAGCGGGTCTGGCGGGGCTCGCGGACAGGGTGGCGATGTTGCAGGGCAGGCTGATCGTGTCCAGTCCGGTGGGCGGTCCCACCGAACTCCGGGTGGAGGTCCCGTGCTCCGGGTGATCCTCGCCGAGGACTCCGTCCTGCTGCGGGCGGGCCTGTCGGAGCTGCTGACCCTCGGCGGGCACCGGGTGCTGGCGGCGGTGGGCGACGCTCCGTCGCTGCTGCGCGCGGTGGCGGACGAGCGTCCGGACATCGTGGTCACCGACGTCCGCATGCCGCCCGGACTGCGCGACGAGGGACTGCGGGCCGCACTCGAACTGCGTTCCCACGACCCGTCCTTGCCGGTGCTGGTGCTCTCCCAGTACGTGGCCACGGCCTACGCCACCCAGCTGTTCACGGGGGCTTCGGCGGCCGGCCTGGGCTACCTGCTCAAGGACCGGGTCGGTGAGGTGACGGAGTTCCTCGACGCCCTCGACCGGGTCCACCGGGGCCGGACCGTCATCGATCCCGAGGTCGTCCGCGTCCTGCTCGGCCCGCGCACGGCGAACCAGCCCCTGGCCCGCCTGACCCCGCGCGAGCGCGAGGTGCTCGCGCTGATGGCCGAGGGGCTCAACAACCAGGCGCTGGCGGCACGGCTGTTCATCACCGAGGCCTCCGTCGTCAAGCACGCGAGCAGCATCTTCACGAAGCTGGACCTGGATCCGACCGAAGGCAACCGGCGCGTCCTGGCGGTCCTGGCCCACCTGCGCGGCCAGGACCGGACGCCCTGAGGGCAGGGTCCGCCGGTTCGTCATACTGTCGGCATGGACATGGAAGGGGCCGAGGAGGCCCGGCGGTGGCTGGCCGAGTGCGGGGTGCGGCAGACCGGGGACGGCTGGGTGGACGCCGACGAACCGGACCGGATCATGACGGCCAACGACGTCGCGCACTACTGGGCGGGCGTGGTGTTCACCGACGAGGACCTGGACCGCGCCGGGCAGGTGCGGCTGGCGTTCGGGATGCTGGACCTGCTCGACGACTACTGGGTGACCTGCGAGATCGGCTTCGCCTACCACGGCAAGGACACCCCGCCGCCGGCCGAACCCCTGTGGGAGGGCTTCCGCCGCAGGCTGGAGGCGGAGCGGAACGCGGAGCCGGTGGAGTACTCGCTGTGGGTCGACTGGTTCGAGGACCGCAGGACCTCCGCGACGGCCTTCGCGGAGGTCCTCGGCAACGACATCGGCCTGCTCCTCCACGCTACCCCGCCCGGCCCGCTGCGCCGGGCCCGGCGGGTCCTCGCCTGCTCGGGGCCGGTGCCGTGGGCGGCGAAGGCCGAGGCGTTCGCCACCGCCGTCCGCGTCCCGGAGCTGCACCCGGCGCTCTTCAGGGGCCTGCTGACGGGCTACCACGACGTCTACGGCGATCTGGAGCCGGCCCCCGCACTCGCCCTCCTCGACCGGCTCGACCTCCCGCCTGACACCGAACACCTCGCACCCCTGCGCACGGTCCTCACGGCGGGCCACACCAACCACCGCCACGCTCCGCAGGCATGGGACGCCGCGGGGGCGCCCTCCGGGCGACGACGGGAGTTTGACGACAGGCCCTAGGACGTACGGGACCCCGCCCGGCGGCGGTGGGGCCGGGAGCGGGCCACGATGCGGGAAGCAGCGGGGCCGGGGGTCGTGGAGCGCGCCCAGACCACCAGCAGGAGCGGCAGCGCCAGGTAGCCGAAGCGGCCCGCCGGGGCCAGCAGGAACGCCAGGGTCAGGCCGAGCGCCAGCCGGTCGGCGGCGGCCACCACGGTGCGGGGCGGACGCACCAGCAGGGAGATCCCGACCCCCAGGCCGCCCAGCACCAGCAGCGCCACCGTCAGGTACCAGCCCCATGACCCGAGTCCGCTCAGCAGGTGCCCCGGCAGGGGGCTGCTCGCCGGGGTCGCCACCGCCGCCCGCCCCGTCGGGAAGGCGAACACCTGCCGCCACAGCTCCGCCGGCTGGAGCAGCGCGCCCGGCAGCACCAGCGCGGCCGTCCCCAGCGCCGTCACCCCGGCGCACCGCACCGCCGCCCGCGCACCCCGCCCGGCCGCGAGGACGGCGACGGCCACCGCCACCGCGGGCAGGGCGGTCCACTTGAGTGCGCAGGCTGCCGCGAGGGCCGCCCCCGCCACCGCCGGGCGGCCCGACACCGCGGCCGCGAGCGCCAGGCAGCACAGGCCCGCCAGCGGCAGGTCCACCCCGCTCACCGCCAGCGGAAGCGCCACCACCGGCGAAGCCACCAGCACCGGGAGCAGCGGTGAGGGGGCGGCGCCCAGCATGCGCCGGCCGGCCCAGGTCGCGGCGAACAGGGCGGCCGCGCACCAGATGCGGGCGTCGCCCAGCAGGCGCACCGCCCACCCTCCGCCCGGGCCGAAGGCGCCGTCGAGCAGGGCGCGCGGGAGGCCGAGGAGGGCCATGCCGGGGAGGTAGGGGGTGTACTCCTCGACTCCGGCCGGCTGGTCGACGTAGAGGCGTCCGGAGTCGAGGAGGAGCCGCCCGGAACGTTCGATCACGCCGACCTCGGACTGCCCCTGCCCGGTCAGGACCAGGTACAGGAGGGGCAGGGCGACGGCGCCCAGCAGGGCCGCGCCGAGTGCCGCGCGGCGGTGGCCGAGGGCGGTGGCCGCGGCGGCGGCGAGGTACCCGGCGGCCGCGCACCAGCCCCACAGGCGGTGCGGGCCCAGGGAGGAGAACAGCGGGAAGGAGAGGGCCCAGACGGCCGCGAGCAGCCAGCCGGCGGTCCACCGGGCGGCGGGGGAAGGGGTCATGGACCCATTCCAGCCGCGCGGCCCGCCCGGGTCTGCACGCCCAGGTGGAGCCTTCGTGGTGGGGTTTTCCCTACCCCGGGGCCGGGCGGCGACCGCCCGGGCACGCCGAAGGGGCGCGACCCGGGTGGGTCACGCCCCTTCGGTGGCGGGGTCCAGGGGCCTCAGGCCTCAGGCCTCCGGGTTGCCGCCGAAGCGCTCGCGGTAGGACTCCAGGTCCTCCTCGGTGATCTTCGCGAAGAGCACCGGCGGGACGGTGAACGGGGTCCCGGCCGGGACGGCGTCCAGCGCCTTCGCCTGCTCCGGGCTGATCCACGCCGTGGTGTCGTCGGCGAGGGCGAACGCGGAGCGCATGGTGCGCGCCGAGGCCGGGATGAACGGCTCGGAGACCACCGAGTAGAGGTGGATGAGGTTCATCGCGGTGCGCAGGGTGAGCGCCGCGCCCTCCAGGTCGGTCTTGACCTCCAGCCAGGGGGCCTTCTCGTCGAGGTAGGCGTTTCCGGCGGACCACAGGGCGCGCAGCGCGGCGGCGGCCTTGCGGTACTGGAGGGCCTCCATGTGGCCCTCGTACTCGGCGAGCAGCTCGGCGATCTGCTCGCCCAGCTTGGCCTCGACCTCGCCGGCGGGGCTGCCGGCGGGGACCTCGTCGCCGAACTTCTTGCGGGAGAAGGTCAGTACGCGGTTGACGAAGTTGCCGAGGGTGCCGCCGAGGTCCTTGTTGACCGTGGCGGAGAAGTGCTCCCACGTGAAGGACGAGTCGTCGGACTCGGGCGCGTTCGCGATGAGGAAGTAGCGCCAGTAGTCGGCCGGGAGGATGTCGAGGGCCTGGTCGGTGAAGACGCCGCGCTTCTGCGAGGTGGAGAACTTGCCGCCGTAGTACGTCAGCCAGTTGAAGGCCTTGACGTAGTCGACCTTCTTCCAGGGCTCGCGGGTGCCGAGCTCGGTGGCCGGGAACATCACCGTGTGGAACGGGACGTTGTCCTTGGCCATGAACTGCGTGTAGCGGACGTCCTCGGCCTCGTACCACCAGGACTTCCAGTCGCGGTTCGCCGGGTCGGCGTCCGCCCACTCCTTGGTCGAGGCGATGTACTCGATCGGGGCGTCGAACCAGACGTAGAAGACCTTGCCGTCGGCGGCCAGCTCGGGCCAGGTGTCGGCGGGTACGGGGACGCCCCAGTCGAGGTCACGGGTGATGGCGCGGTCGTGCAGGCCCTCGGTCAGCCACTTGCGGGCGATGGAGGACGCCAGCTGCGGCCACTCCTCCTCGTGTTCGGAGACCCAGGCCTCGACCTCGTGCTGGAGCTTGGACTGGAGGAGGAAGAGGTGCTTGGTCTCGCGGACCTCCAGCTCGGTGGAGCCGGAGATGGCCGAGCGGGGCTCGATCAGGTCCGTGGGGTCCAGGACGCGGGTGCAGTTCTCGCACTGGTCGCCGCGGGCCTTGTCGTAGCCGCAGTGCGGGCAGGTGCCCTCGACGTAGCGGTCCGGGAGGAAGCGGCCGTCGGCGGGCGAGTACACCTGCCGGATCGCGCGCTCCTCGATGAAGCCGTTCTCCTGGAGCTTGCGCGCGAAGTGCTGGGTGATCTCGGCGTTCTGCGCGGAGGAACTGCGGCCGAAGTAGTCGAAGGACAGCTCGAAGCCGTCGTAGACCGCCTTCTGGGCGTCGTGCGCCTGCGCGCAGAAGTCGGCGACCGAGATCCCGGCTTCCTTGGCGGCGAGTTCGGCGGGCGTGCCGTGCTCGTCGGTGGCGCAGATGTAGAGGACGTCGTGGCCGCGCAGGCGGAGGTACCGGGAGTACACATCCGCCGGAAGCATCGACCCGACCATGTTGCCCAGGTGCTTGATCCCGTTGATGTAGGGAAGCGCGCTGGTGATCAGGTGTCGAGCCATCCTCGGATGCTCCATTTCATTTATGCGGTGACAACGTGCCGTGACGGATTGTGATCCGGTTCATCGTATCGAACCGGCGTCAGGGCGGGCGCCGCATTTGTTCGGGGTGGACGTAACGCAAAAGCGAGGGTGGTGACCTCTGCGTCACGGCCCTCGCGATGGGCCCATGCTACAGGCGGTGGGACGGGGGCCCGACCGGCGTCCGGGTCACGGACCGGGCGGTGGCGGTGGTGGCGGTCGTCTCAGTCGCGTCCTCCCCCGCCCCCCGACCGTTTGCATCGCGGCGGCCCCCCGGCCCGGCATATGCGTACGTACCGCCTGCCGCCCCGCGCGGTCGGAATCGATCACGACACGATCACCACCGACCTCATTGCTCCAGCTTTGTCCTCCGCGCCCTCAAAGTGCGCCCGCGCTGGTCTGATGGGCCCGCACAGGGGATGAGGTGGGGAACGGTGAACGATGGCGGACCGGAGGAGTCCGGCGGGGCCGTGGGGCTGCCCAGCCGGAGGCGGCAGCCGACGCCCATGAGTCAGTGGGATCCGACCGCGCGCCTGTCGTACTGGGCGTTCCACGCCAACCGGCGCCCCGCGTACATGCGCTTCGCGTACCTTCAGCTGGGCTCCGACGCGGCCGCCGAGGACGCGGTGGACGCCACCTTCGACTCGATCATGAACGAGTGGCTCCGCATGCTGCACATGGACCGTCTCGACGCCTACGCCTGGACCGTGCTCAAGCAGCGGATCGTCGACTGGCAGCAGCGCCGCGACCCGCGCCTGCAGCAGCCCGAACCGATGGACATCAGCGCCTTCGAAGCCGCGCTGAAGGAGGCCCACGCCGACCAGTACGAGGTCCTCACCGACACGATCCGCTTCTACTCGGCCGTCTCCCGGCTCGCCGAACGCCAGCGGGACACCGTGATGCTGCGCTACGGGCTCCAGTGCACTCCCGGAGAGGCCGCCGCCGTGATGGGCGTCGACGAGGCCACCGTCCGTTCCCAGCTCGGCCAGGCCCACCGCCGCCTCGCCCGGCTGCTCGACGCGTCCGCCGAATCATGAGGCGCCGGGAGGACCACGACCAGGGCGGCCACGACCGGGCCGCGCGCCCGCTCGCCGAGTTCCTGGAACGGGCCGTCGTCCGCGACCGCTACCGGCACTACGACCTCGGCGCGGCCGAGGCCAGACTGCTGCGCGTCCCCCGCGCACCGGGCCTGCCGGTGCCCGTCCCCGCCGTCACCACCACCGCCACCGCCCGCAACCGGCGCCGGCCCTTCGGCTGGAGCGACCCCGCCCGGGACTGTCCGCTCGACTCCGAACGGGCCCGGCGCGACCTGAAGGCGGCCTGCCTCGCCGTGGTCGGCGACCCGCGCGCCGAGCACGACCTCGACCGCTTCCTGCGCGGCGGACACGCCGACCCGCCCGGGGCGGTCGTCTTCGGCTGCCTCCTGCACCTGTCGGGGCTGCGCGAGGGCTCCCGCTTCTGGTGGCAGTTCGCCGCCGGCTCGGGGGTCCCGCGCACCGCACCGGCCGCGTACTGCCTCTTCCTCGACCACTCCCGGCGCGGCGAGCACCACGACGCCCGGGTGTGGGCGCGCGAGCTGGGCCGCCGCGGCTTCAGGCCGAGCGGCCGCCGCGAGCTGCGCGAGGTACGGCTGTGCGCCCAGGCGGCCGTCCTGCGGTACGTCGACCAGCTCGACGACCCCGACCTGGGCCCGGTACCGCTGCCGAAGCCGGGGCTGCCCGGGGTGCTGGCCGCGTTCCTGCCGCCGCCCCCGCTGCCCGCACCGCGGCCCCGCCCCGGCACGGGCCCGCTGCGTCACCCCGCGCTGACGTCGGCCGCGCGGGGGACGGTCCGCCAGGCCGACACGAGCGAGGCCCTGGCGGAGGCGCGGCGCGCACTGGCCGTCGTACGGGTCCTGGAGCGGCACCCCCTCGGGGTCCGGGCCGCCCAGCTCGCGCGCCGGTCGGGCCTCACCGAGGCGGCGCTGCGCCCGCTGCTGACCATGCTGTGCGAGGAGGAGTACGCGTACCGGCCGGGCGCGGGGGTGTACGCGCGCGGCCCGGCCCTGGACCGGCTCGCGGCCCCCGGCGGAGCGGGCCTCGCGGAGCAGCTCCAGCGGACCCTGGCCCTGGCGCGCGACAGCGCGGGCGCCGCCGTGTACCTCAGCCGGTACGCGGACGGCGAGGTCCGGATCACGCAGATGGCGGACAGTCCCGGGGCTCCGCCGGTGCGGGAGTGGGTGGACTTCCGGGCGGCCGCGCACGCCAGCGCGGTCGGCAAGTGCCTGCTGACCCAGCTCGACCACGACCGCCGGGCCGACCACGTGGCCCGGCACCGCCCGGCCCGGCTCACCCCGCAGACCATCACCGACAGCCGGGTCCTGTTCAGCGCCCTGGACGCGGTGGCGCCCGGGGCCCCGGTCTTCGACCTGCGCGAGTACTCCCCCGGGGTCGTCTGCTCGGCGGTGCCCATCTCCATCGGCGGCGCCGCGGGCAGCCTCGCGCTGTCCCTGCCGGCGACCCATGCCCACCGGCTGCGCTCCGCGACGGAGGCCCTGCGCCGCAAGGCCGTACCGGTGCTGCTGGCCCTGCTCCTGTCGGGCGCGATCCCCCCGGACGCCCCCGCCACCGCCGCTCCGGCCCCGGCCGCGGCTCCCCTCCCGGAGCCCCCCACCCGCATGACCCCGGAAACCCTCCGCCACCTGGGCCGCCTCTTCCGCACCCCCCTGACCCGCGTCACGGCGGACGCCACGGGCCCCCACCTGGTGAGCGATCCGGCGTCGGGGGCGGCGTACCTGTTCGACGCCGAAGCCCTCCAGGAGGGCGGCCAGCCCCGGCTGTCCCTCCCCCAGACCTTGTCCCCGCTGGCTCCGGGCGGTCTCCGGACGCCGGACGGCCTGGTGGTCCTGGGCACCTGAGGCGGCCCCGCCCGCGGCGGGGTGTCAGCCCGCCGGGACGAAGGAGTCCAGGGCGGCGTCGAAGTGGCTCCTGGCCTGGGCGAGGCGGCCGACGGGGGCGGACACCCAGACGTCGTACATGCGGCCGTTCTCGTCCCAGCCGAGGTCGTAGGTGTGCCGGGGTCCTTCGGCGGCGGTGAAGCCGTTCCAGGTGAACTCCCAGAGGGCGGCGGGCAGTCCGTTGTGCGTGGTCGGGACGACCGTGTTGTCGCGGTAGCCGGGGTTGTTGTCGGGGCCGTTCGTGTCGGACACGCGCATCGCGCCGAGTGCTCCGCCGGGCGTCGCCGGGGTCACCTTGATGCCGATGCGGATCGCGCCGTCCGGGGAGACGTAGAAGACGCGCTGGGCGTCGGTGCTGCGCTGGAAGCCGTTGGGCACGGCGAGGGCGAAGCCCTGCTGGTCGGTCACGACGCGGTAGCCGGCGGGCGCGGGTTTGGCCGACGCGGGCTGTACGGGAGCGGGGGCCGGGGCGGGTGCGACCGCCGTCACGGTGGCGGTCGCCGTGGCCGTCGCGGGGGCCGCCGGAGCCGAGGGCCGTGCGGCGGAGGGGTCCGCGGCCGGGGAGGGGGAGGCTGCGGGAGCGCCGGGGACCGGCCCCTGGGCCTGGCCGGTGGTGTCGTTGCCGAGCAGGGAGGTCACGGCGACGGCGCCGCTGACGGCCACCACGACGAGCGCGGCGACCAGTCCGACGCGCAGGCCCGGGCGGGGCTTCGATGCCCGGCCGGGGGCGGCGGGCTCCGTGACGCGTTCGGTCGGCGAGTACCCGGCCGGGGCGGTGGCGGCGGCGGCCGGCCGTTCCGGGCCGGGGGCCCGGCCGGGCAGGGGGAGGCTGGGGAGGCTGCCGGTGGTCACGTACGCGGACAGCGGCCGCTGGGCCTCCGCCACGGACAGGCGGCGGGCGGGGTCGCGCTCCAGCAGGCCCCGGATCACCGGGATCAGCGGCCCGGCCTGCGCGGGCGGGCGGATCTCGTCGTAGACGACGGCGTGCAGGACCCCGCCGAGCGAATCCCGGTGGAAGGGCGATTCGCCGGTGAGCGCGGCGCACAGCAGCGCGCCGAGGGACCACAGGTCGGATTCGGGGCCGGCCGAGGCGCCCTGCATCCGCTCGGGGGAGGTGTACTCGGGTGAACCGACGAACGCGCCGGTCTCGCTGATGGTGGTGGAACCGGCGAGGCGGGCGATGCCGAAGTCGGTGAGCACGACGCGTCCGGTGCCGGCTTCCATGAGGACGTTGGCGGGTTTGACGTCCCGGTGGAGCACTCCGCGGTGGTGTGCCGCGCTCAGTGCGCCGAGCAGGGCGAGCCCGATCCGGGCGGTCTCTCCGGCGTCCAGCGGCCCGTCGGTGGTGAGGCGGTCGGCGAGCGAGCCGCCCTCGACGAGCTCCATGACGATGTAGGGGCGTTCGTCGTGCTCGACGACGTCGTGCACGACCACGACGTGCGGATGCTTGATCTGTGCGACGGTGCGTGCCTCGCGCAGGGCGCCCGTGGCTTCCTTCCCGTCGCCGAGGTGGAGTTCCTTGACGGCGACCGCCCGGCCGAGGAGTTCGTCGTACGCCCGCCAGACGGTCCCCATGCCGCCCCGGCCCAGCTTCTCCTCCAGGCGGTAACGCCCGGCGATCACGATGCTGTTGCGCGGTGCGTCCTGCGACACATTGCCCCCCTCGACCCGGTCAGGCCCATGATGCCGCACCGATGGATCCGTCTTCCGCTCCTTCGGCACGGCGCACCCCTCCGCGCCCCGGAACGCAAAAGAACCCCACCGAAGTGGGGTTCTCTTGTGTGGTGTCCGAGGGGGGACTTGAACCCCCACGCCCGATAAAGGGCACTAGCACCTCAAGCTAGCGCGTCTGCCATTCCGCCACCCGGACCAGGTGGTCGGCCCCGGTTTCCCGCGGCGACATGGACAACAATAGCAAAGGATCGGCGGGGCTCCGACCACATATCCGAGCGGCCGCCGTCCGCCACGCCGCGCTGACCTGCGGGCATGCCCGGCGCCCCCTCGCGAGACGCATTGTCTCGTGAGCCGGGCCCGCTGGTTGCGCGAACGCCCGAGGCCCACCCCGACGTCGTGTCGGGGTGGGCCTCGGGGTGCGGGCGGCGGCCGGGGGCCTCGGGCCTGTCGTCAAACTCCCGTCTGCCCCGCGACGCCTGGCACGCGCTCTCGCCGCACCGGGCGAAAGCCCGAGTACGTCCAGTACGCGGGCTTCCGCCCGGCACGCCGAGAGCACGCACCAGACGCCGCGGGGCCGCCCTCCGGGCGACGACGGGAGTTTGACGACAGGCCCTAGGGGCAGCGGATGACCTGGCCGGCGTAGGAGAGGTTGCCGCCGAAGCCGAAGAGCAGGACCGGGGCGCCGGAGGGGATCTCGCCGCGCTGGACCAGCTTCGAGAGGGCCATCGGGATGCTGGCCGCCGAAGTGTTGCCGGAGTCGACGACGTCTCGGGCGACGACGGCGTTCACCGCGCCGATCTTGGCGGCGAGCGGCTCGATGATCCGCAGGTTGGCCTGGTGCAGGACGACCCCGGCCAGGTCCTCGGGGGTGATCCCGGCCTTCTCGCAGACCTTGCGGGCGAGCGGCGGGAGCTGGCTGGTGGTCCAGCGGTAGACGGACTGGCCCTCCTGCGCGAAGACCGGGGGCGAGCCCTCGATGCGCACCGCGTGGCCCATCTCCGGCACCGAGCCCCACAGGACCGGGCCGATGCCGGGGTCCGCGCAGGCCTCGACGACCGCCGCGCCCGCCCCGTCGCCGGTGAGGACGCAGGTGGTGCGGTCGCTCCAGTCGGTGATCTCGGTCATCTTGTCGGCGCCGATGACCAGGGCGCGGGTGGCGGCGCCGGCCCGGATCGCGTGGTCGGCGGTGGCCAGGGCGTGGGTGAAGCCCGAGCAGACGACGTTGATGTCCATCACGGCCGGGTTGCCGCCCATGCCCAGCTTGGCGGCGACGCGCGCGGCCATGTTGGGAGAGCGGTCGATGGCGGTGGAGGTGGCCACCAGGACGAGGTCGATGTCGTCGGGGGTCAGCCCGGCGTTCGCGAGGGCCTTGCCGGCGGCCTGGTAGGCCAGCTCGTCGACCGGCTCCTCAGGGCCCGCGATGTGGCGGGTTTTGATGCCGACGCGGGAACGGATCCACTCGTCGTTGGTGTCGACCATGGCCGCGAGGTCCTCGTTGGTGAGCACTTTCGCGGGCTGGTAGTGCCCTAGCGCCACCACGCGTGAACCGGTCATGGGCGGGGTCCCCCTCTGTACGGCAGTCAGGATCACCCAGCTTTGCCTGCTACTGGCCGGTACGTGTGCGTGTGACCCGACAGGATTCCGGCACCGGAATTTGGAGAATTCCGAGCAACTTCCTGCCGGGGACGTGATCGGCCGCAGATCCGGGACAATGTCCCCGTCAGGCGCACGACGAGGTGTGCGACACAAACGGAACGGGTGGGCTGATCGCCATGGGACGGGTCACCGAGCGGCGCCGCGTCGTCAGGGTCCGGGGCGGGGCGACCGGGGTGCGCCCCGACACGCTGGTCGCGGAGGAGCCGCTGGAGATCCGGCTGAACGGCAAGCCGCTGGCCATCACGATGCGCACCCCGGGTGACGATTTCGCGCTGGCGGTGGGCTTCCTCGTCAGCGAGGGCGTGATCGGGAGCGCCTCGGACGTGCAGGCCGTGACCTACTGCGAGGGCGCGACCGAGGACGGCAGCAACACGTACAACGTCGTCAACGTGCAGCTGGCCGCCGGAGTGCCGCTGCCGGACATCACGCTCGAACGCAACGTCTACACCACCTCCTCCTGCGGCCTGTGCGGCAAGGCCAGCCTGGACGCGGTCCGTACGGCGTCCCGTTTCCCGGGGCTCGCCGCCGACCCGGTACGGGTCTCCACGGAGCTCCTCGCCGCGCTGCCGGACCGGCTGCGGGCGGCGCAGAAGGTCTTCGACCGCACGGGCGGGCTGCACGCGGCCGGGCTGTTCTCGGCGGAGGGCGAGCTGCTCGACGTACGGGAGGACGTGGGGCGGCACAACGCCGTGGACAAGATCGTCGGCCGGGCCGCGCAGGCCGGGCGGCTGCCGCTGGCCGGGGCGGTGCTGCTGGTGTCGGGCCGGGCCTCCTTCGAGCTGGCGCAGAAGGCCGTCATGGCGGGCATACCCGTGCTGGCGGCGGTGTCGGCGCCGTCCTCGCTGGCGGTGGACCTGGCGCTGGAGTCGGGGCTCACGCTGGTCGGCTTCCTGCGGGGGCCGGACATGAACATCTACGCGGGCGAGGAGCGGATCGCCCTGCCCGGCGCGGCCGGATAGACCCTCCGGCCCTCCGGCCCTCCGGCGGCTCAGCGCTTCCTGCGGCGGGAGCCCGTCGTCTTCCCTGCGGCGGCCTTCGGCTCAGGGGGGTCGATGCGGTGCAGGTCGAGGGTGGCCGGGAGCGGGGTGGCGCCGGGGCCGCCGGACTCCGCCCAGGCGATGATCTCGTCGGTCGCGGTGTCGTCGAGGGCCCAGCCGAACCACACCGCGCGGGCCCCGCGCGAGCGGGCCTCGCTGGTGGGCTGCACCACGATGACGTTGGCCTGGGCGCACGGCCCGAGGCAGTCGCTCGTACGGACGGCCAGCCGGCCCCCGGAGGAGGCGGCGGCCTCGCGCAGCCGGGCCAGCTGGCCGGCGTGATCGGATCCGGGGTTCTTGCGGGGGTCGCCGCAGCAGCAGCCCCGGCAGACCACCAGGGTGCAGGGGCGCGGGGCGTGGGCGGCGAGCGGGCGTATCCAGGTCACCGCCGCACGTTACCGGCCCCGCGGGGCGGGGTGTTGGACCGGCGGCGAGACGTCCGTCACGGCGGGAGCCGGGAGTTCGGCCCCGGCCGGGGTCGTGGCCCGGTGCTCCGCCCGCGCCTGCGCCACCGCCTCCGGGTCCCGGGCGCGGCGCCGGGCCAGGACCGCGCACACCATCAGCTGCATCTGGTGGAACAGCATCAGCGGCAGGACCGCGAGCGAGGCCTGCGGTCCGAACAGCACGCTGGCCATGGGGAGTCCGGCGGCCAGGCTCTTCTTGGACCCCGCGAACTGGATGGCGATCCGGTCCGCCCGGCCGAATCCGAGGCGCTTCGCCCCGTACCAGGTGCCGAGGAGCATGACGGTGAGGAGTACGGACTCCACCAGCATCAGGGCGCCCAGGCGCGGCACGCTGACCTGGTGCCAGATGCCCGCGACCATGCCCGCGCTGAAGGCGGCGTAGACGACGAGCAGGATCGAGCCCCGGTCGACGTAGCCGAGGACCTTCTTGCGGCGGACGAGGAAGCCGCCGACCCAGCGGCGCAGGGACTGGCCGAGGAGGAACGGCAGCAGGAGCTGGAAGCAGATCTTCAGGAGGGAGTCGGCGGAGAAGCCGCCGGCGTCGCCGCCGAGCAGGCCCGCGGCGAGCAGCGGGGTGAGGAGGATGCCGGCGAGGCTGGAGAAGGAGCCGGCGCAGATCGCGGCGGGGACGTTGCCCCGGGCGATCGAGGTGAAGGCGATGGAGGACTGGATGGTCGAGGGGACCAGGCAGAGGAAGAGCAGCCCGTCGTGGAGGGGCTGGGTGAGGAGGGCGGGGACCAGGAGGCGGGCGGCCAGGCCCAGTACCGGGAAGAGGAGGAAGGTGCAGGCCAGCACCGTGAGGTGGAGCCGCCAGTGGCGCAGGCCGTCGAGGGCCTCGCGGGTGGAGAGCCGGGCTCCGTAGAGGAAGAAGAGCAGGGCCACGGCGGCGGTGGAGGCTCCGTCGGCGAGGGTGGAGGCCGTGCCGCGCGCGGGGAGCAGGGCGGCGAGGCCCACGGTGGCGAGCAGGGCCAGGACGTACGGGTCCAGGGGCAGCCAGGCGGGAAGGTGCGGGCGTCGCATGGGCGGGGTGCTCACTTGCTGTCGGCGCTGGGGGGTCCACTGCCCATGGTCGCGGCCCGGCGGTCATCGGGAAACCCGCACACCGCTCTGACTGTCATCGCGCACCGCGATGACCGCGTCCTACGATGGCCGCATGTACGACCCGGTCCAGCTGCGCACCTTCCTCACCGTCGCCCAGACGCTCAGCTTCACCCAGGCCGCGGCCCGGCTGGGGGTGCGGCAGTCCACGGTCAGCCAGCACGTGCGGCGGCTGGAGGAGGCGACGGGGCGGCCCCTGTTCGTGCGGGACACGCACAGCGTGGGCCTGACGGAGGACGGCGAGGCGCTGCTGGGCTTCGCGCGGACCATTCTGGAGGCGCACGAGCGGGCGGCGGCCTTCTTCGCCGGGACCCGGCTGCGCGGGCGGCTGCGGTTCGGGGCGTCGGAGGACTTCGTACTGACCCGGCTGCCGGAGATCCTGGAGGGGTTCCGCCAGGAGCACCCCGAGGTGGACCTGGAGCTGTCGGTGGAGCTCTCGGGCACCCTGCACGAACGGCTCGACGCGGGACGCCTCGACCTGGTGCTGGCCAAGCGGCGCGGGCCGGACGACGAACGGGGCCGCCTGGTCTGGCGGGACCGGATGGTGTGGATCGGCGCGGAGGGGCTGCGGGTGGATCCGGAGCGGCCGGTCCCGCTGATCGTGTTCCCGCCTCCGGGGATCACCCGGGCGCGGGCCCTGGAGGTGCTGGAGCGGGAGGGGCGGGCCTGGCGGATCGCCTGTACGAGCGGCAGCCTCAGCGGACTGATCGCGGCGGCCCGCGCCGGGCTGGGCGTGATGGCGCACACGCGGGGGCTGATCCCGCCGGGGCTGGTCCGCGTGGGCGGGCTGCCGGAGCTGGGGCCGGTGGAGTTCGCGCTGCTCCAGGGCCGGCGGCCGACCCCGGCCTCGGAGGCCCTGGCGGCCGCCGTCCTGGCGGGCGGCGACCGCCTGAGCCGGCCGGCGTGAGGGCGTCCGGGCCGGGCCGGCCCTTCGGCTCGGCGGGGCGGGGGACGACCTCGAAGGGGGTGTCGCCGGTGCGGACCGCGCCGGGCGGTCCGGGGTCCGGGCGACCTTCCGGAAGGTGGTCCGGACGGCGGAGCGGGTCCGCCGGGGCAGCGGGGCCGTAGGGATCTTGTGGAGGTTTCCGAAGCGGTCCCGGGCGCCGGGGCCGGTGGGGTAGCGTCGCGGCCCCCGGCACGCAGAGGAGCGGGATGCTGCGCGAGTTCACCGTCCCACCCGAGGTCACGGGCACGCCGGCCGGCGGGCTGGCCGACGCCGTGTTCGCGTACGCGCGCCAGGATCCGGACCGGGTGGTGCTCGGGCGCAAGACGGGCGGGGTCTGGCGGGACGTCACGTCCGGGGAGTTCGCCGGCGAGGTGCTCTCGCTCGCCAAGGGGCTGCTGGCGCAGGGGATCCGCTTCGGGGACCGGGTCGCCGTCATGTCCCGGACCCGGTACGAGTGGACGCTGTTCGACTTCGCGCTGTGGGCGGTCGGCGCGCAGCCCGTCCCCGTCTACCCGTCGTCCTCGGCGGAGCAGGTGCACTGGATCCTCCAGGACTCCGGCTGCGCGGGCTGTGTGGTGGAGGACGAGGACCAGGCGATGACGGTGGGCTCGGTGATCGAGCGGCTGCCGGCGCTGCGCCTGCTGTGGCAGCTCGACGCGGGGGCGGTCGACGCCCTGGTGGAGGCCGGACGGACGGTGGCCGAGGACGTGGTGCACCGCCACCGCGGGGCGGTGACGCCGGACGCCGTCGCCACCGTCATCTACACCTCGGGGACCACGGGCCGGCCCAAGGGCTGTGTCCTCACGCACGCGAACTTCATGTTCGAGGCCGACACCCTGGTGGCGCGCTGGGAGTCGGTGTTCCGGGCCGGGCCCGGGGAGCAGCCGTCGACCCTGCTGTTCCTGCCGCTGGCGCACGTCTTCGGGCGGATGGTGGAGGTGGCGGCCGTACGGGCGCGGGTCAAGCTCGGGCACCAGCCGGTGCTGGCCGCCGCCGAGCTCCTGCCGGACCTGGCGGCCTTCCGGCCGACCTTCGTGCTGGGGGTGCCGCACGTCTTCGAGAAGGTGTTCGCGGGCGCGCGCCGCAAGGCGGAGGCCGAGGGGCGCGCCGGTGCCTTCGACCGGGCGGTGGAGACGGCCGTACGGTACGCGGAGGCGCGCGAGCAGAAGGCCTTCGGGGCCGGTCCCGGCCCCTCGGCGGGGCTGCGGATGGAGCACCAGCTGTTCGAGAGGCTGGTGTACGGGAAGGTCCGCGCGGCGATGGGCGGCCGGGTGCGGCACGCTATGTCGGGCGGGTCGGCGATGTCGCGGCGGCTGGGGCTGTTCTTCGACGGCGCCGGGATCACGGTGTTCGAGGGGTACGGGCTGACGGAGTCCTGCGCGGCCGCCACCGCGAATCCGCCGGGGGCGGTCAAGTACGGGACGGTGGGGCCGCCGATCCCGGGCAGTACGGTCCACATCGCCGACGACGGGGAGGTCTGGCTGTACGGCCCCCACGTGTTCTCCGGCTACCTGGGCGATCCCCGGGCGACGGAGGAGGTGCTGCGCGGGGGCTGGCTGGCGACGGGGGACCTGGGCCGGCTGGACAAGGACGGCTACCTGACCATCACCGGGCGCAAGAAGGAGATCCTGGTGACCTCCAACGGCAAGAGCGTGGCGCCGGCCGCGCTGGAGGAGCGGGTGCGCTCGCATCCGCTGGTGTCGCACTGCGTACTGGTGGGCAACGACCGGCCGTTCGTGGCGGCGCTGGTGACCCTGGACATGGAGGGGATGGCGCACTGGCTGTCGATGCGCGGGCTCGCGCAGCGGACGGCGGCGGAGGTGGTGGACGATCCGGCGCTGACGGCGGAGGTGCGCCGTGCGGTGGTGGCGGCGAACACCCTGGTCTCGCAGGCCGAGGGGATCCGCGCCTTCCGGGTGCTGGCGGAACAGTTCACGGAGGAACGCGGGCTGCTGACGCCCTCGTTGAAGCTGAAGCGCCGGGCCATCGAGAAGGCGTACGCGCGGGAGATCTCCGCCCTGTACCCGTCGTGAGGGCTGCGGCCCGCTGTTTCTGACGATTCGTCATTTTACTTCGGCGTAAATATTGACGGTCCGTCAGGTCACGCACAGAATGCGGGGATTCCGACCGGAGGGGATCCCACACATGTCGCGACCTATCCGCGCCCTGGCCGCTGCGGCAGCCGCCCTCGCGCTCGTCTCCGCCTGCAACTCCGCCTCGAACCACACCGATCCGGAGGGCAAGCCCGGACAGTCCTTCGGGGTCACCCGCGGGGTCACCGCCGACTCGGTCAAGGTCGGCGGCATCGTGTCGATGACCAGCGCCAGCGGCTACAGCAAGAAGGACACCGACCTCGGGGCCCGGGCCCGCTACGCGCGGGCCAACGCCGAGGGCGGGGTCAACGGCCGGAAGATCGAATACATCGGCGCGGAGGACGACGGCCAGGACCCCGGGAAGAACCTGGCGGCCGCCCGCAAACTCGTCCAGCAGGACAAGGTGTTCGCCGTCGCCCCGATGAGCTCGGTCACCTTCTCCGGCGCGGACTTCCTGGAGCAGGAACAGGTCCCCACCTTCGGCTGGGGCACCCTGCCCTCCTTCTGCGGCCCCAAGTACATCTACGGGTTCAACGGCTGCCTGGTCCCCTCCCCCGGCGGCACCCTCAACCAGACCTGGCCCGAGGGCATCGCCCAGGTGCTCGGCGGGGCGGCCGGCAAGTCGGTCGCGATCATCGCCAACGACAGCGACGCCGGGAAGTTCGGCATCCGCACCTTCCAGCAGGGCTTCGCCAGCGCCGGGTTCAAGGTCTCCTACGCCAAGGCCTCCGTACCGGCGACCGCCGTGCCCAGCGACTGGTCCGCGTACGTGAAGGAGATCCTCGCCGGCGACGGCGGCAAGGCCCCGGACGCGGTCGTCTCCGTCATGCAGACCCCCAACAACATCGGGCTGTTCACCGCGCTCAAGCGCGGCGGGTACAAGGGCGTGCTCTCCGACCCGACCGACTACGACCCGGGCCTGCTCGCCAAGGACGCCACCAAGCAGGCCCTCGACGGGGTGCACGTCCTGCTCCAGTTCGAGCCCTTCGAATCGGCGAACCCGAAGATGGCGCAGTTCAAGGCCGACATCAAGGCCGCCTCGGGCGGACAGCAAGTCCCCCTGAACATGCACATGTTGACCGGGTACATGTCGGCCGACCTGTTCCTGTCGATCGCACAGAAGGCCGGCAAGGACCTCACCCTCACCCACTTCCAGAACGCCGCGCAGAGCTTCTCCGACACCGGCACCCTCGTCGGCGACCGGGCCGAGCCCAAGGGGCAGAAGGACAGCTTCGGCTGCGGGGCGCTGGTCCAGCTGAAGAACGGGGCGTACGAGGTGTCCGTACCGTTCAAGTGCCACGAACCGATCCCCTTCAAGTAGGCCCGGCGCATGGGAGATCTGCTCGTCTTCGTGCTGAGCGGCCTGGTCTCCGGCGCCCTGTACGCGCTGCTGGCCACCGGGCTGGTGCTGTCGTACTCGGCGTCCGGACTGTTCAACTTCGCGCACGGGGCCACCGCCTACCTGTGCGCGCTCACCTTCTACGAGCTGCACTCCGGGCTGGGCTGGCCCGCCGTCCCGGCCGCGCTGCTGGTGGTGTGCGTCCTGGCCCCCGGCCTCGGCTGGGGGCTGGACCGGCTGATGTTCCGGCGGCTCGCGCGGGTCGGGGAGAGCGCGCAGATCGTGGCGACCATCGGCCTGCTGGTGGCACTGCCCGCCGCCGGACTCTGGGCGGTGGAGCTGCTGTCCGACGCGGGCGCCCCCGTCAAACCCGCCGAGAACCAGTTCGGGCTGCCCGGGGTGGGGCCCAGCCCCGCGCGGTCCTGGCAGCTCGCGGACGGGATCGGGATCGACTCCGACCAGCTGATCACCTGGGTGGTGACGGCGGTGGTGGCGGTGGCCCTGTGGGTGCTGATGCGGCACACCCGGCTGGGGCTGCGGCTGCGGGCCGCCGTCGACAACCGCACCCTGACCGAGCTGCGCGGGATCAGCGCCGACCGGCTGTCCTCGGTGGCCTGGATGATCTCGTCCGGGCTGGCGGGGCTCGCCGGGGTGCTGGCCACCCCGCTGCTGGGGCTGTCCGCGCACGACTTCACCCTGTTCCTGTTCGTGTCGGCGACGGCCGCGGTGATCGGACGGTTCGCCTCCGTGCCGCTCGCCTTCGCGGGCGGGCTCGGACTCGGGGTCGTGCAGAACCTGGTCGCCGGGTACGCGTCCTTCGCCGAGGGGATCACCGGCTTCCGTACGGCGGTACCGTTCCTGATCCTCTTCGGCGGGCTGCTGGTCCTGACCCGGCGGGCCCGGACGGCCGGGGTCGCCGCCGTGGAGCCGGTACCGGCCGACCATCTCGCGGGAGCGGCCTGGGGGCGCAGGTGGGGGGTGTGGGCGGCGGGCGCCGGACTGCTGTGCGTGGCCTTCTACACCGTGACCACCCCCTTCTGGACCGGGCTGCTCGCGCAAGGACTCGCCGTCTCCCTCGTGTTCCTCTCCTTCACCGTGGTGACCGGGCTCGGCGCGATGGTCTCGCTGGCGCAGGCCACCTTCGTCACCGGGGCCGCGCTCGTGGCCGGGCTGCTGATGAGCCGGGGCTGGCCCTTCGTCGCGGCGCTGGCCGTGGGAACCTGCGCGGCGGCCCTGCTGGGGGCGCTGGTCGCGCTGCCCGCGCTGCGCCTCGGGGGGCGTTCGCTGGCACTGGCCACGCTGGCGCTGGCGTTCCTCGCGGACCAGGTGCTGTTCCAGATGCGGTGGCTGCGGGGCGGGGACGCCGGCTGGCCGGTCCCGCGGCCGGTGGCCGGACCGCTGGACCTCTCCGACGACCGGGCGCTGGGAGTGGCCCTCGTGGTGCTGCTCGCGCTGGTCTCCGCCGGGCTGAGCGCGCTGCGCGACTCCCCGTCCGGGCGGGCCATGCTGGCCGTACGGTCGGCCCCGGCCGCGGCCATGGCCTCCGGGGTATCCGTCCTGCGCACCAAACTGCTGCTGTTCACCCTGTCGGCGGGGCTCGCGGGCTTCGGGGGCGTGCTGTACGCCTCGTACAACACCCGGATCACGGCTACGGACTTCACCGCGATGACGGGGCTCGTGTGGCTGGCGGTGGTGGTGGCGGCCGGGGTGCGCAGGCCGCAGTACGCGGTGGTGGCGGGGCTGGTGTTCGCCGTCGCCCCGCGCCTGATGGCGGACTACGTCACCCCGTCGGCACACCTCCCGGTGATCCTCTTCGGCCTGGCCGGCCTGGCCCTGGCCAACGACCCGGACGGCTACTGCGCGGCCGTGCCGCTGCGCTGGGCGAGGCGGAGGGGCCGCCTGACGGGTGACCGGGCGGGCCACGCCGCGCGTACCGACGGCGTGACCGGCGGCCCGACCGGCCGGGACACCGGAGCCGGGGTCGGGGCCGGGGTCGGGGCCGGGGCCGGAGCTGTGGCGTCGGACGTGGGTGCGGGTGGCCGGGGCTTCCCCGGGGCGGCTGTTGTCGGAACGGGGGGTGGGGTACCGGGGGCCGGTGCGGCGTCGCGCTCCGCCCCCGCGTTGGAGCTGCGCGGGGTGAGTGCCGGGTACGACGGGGGGATCGTGCTGCACGGGGTGGACCTCACCGTGCGGCAGGGCGAGATCCTCGCCGTGCTCGGGCCCAACGGCGCGGGCAAGAGCACCGCGTGCCGGGTGGCCGCCGGGCTGCTGCCGCCGGCGGGCGGGGTGGTCCGCGTGGCCGGGCGGGACGCGACGCGCGACGGGCCCGTACGGCGTTCCCGGGGCGGGGTGCTGCTCGCGCCCGAGGGGCGGGGGATCTTCCCCGCGCTCACCATCGAGGAGAACCTCGCCCTGTACCTCGGGGAGGCGCGGGAACGGGCCGCCGTCTACGACCGGTTCCCCCGGCTCGCGGAGCGCCGGTCGGTGGCCGCGGGTGCCCTGTCGGGCGGGGAGCAGCAGATGCTGGCGCTGGCCCCGCTGTTGCAGCGGCCGCCCCGGGTGCTGATCGCGGACGAGCCCTCGCTCGGGCTCGCGCCGCGCGTGGTGGAGGTGGTGTACGGGCTGCTCACGGAGCTCCGGGACGCCGGGACCGCGCTGCTGCTGGTGGAGGAGAAGGCCGCCGGGATCCTCGGGGTCGCCGACACCGTCGCCTACCTCGCCCAGGGCCGGGTGGCGTGGTGCGGTCCCCGCGCGGAGGTGGAGGCGGACCGCCTCACCGAGGCCTACCTGGGCAGCACCCCGCCCCTCCCACCGACCCACGAGACCGAACCCCACGCTCCCGGGCCCGCGCAGCGGGAGGCAGGACGGCACGGGGCCGAGGGGCGTGAGCTCGGGCGGCACGATCCCCGGGGGCCGGGAGACGGGCCCCGCGGAGGCCGGGAGCGGGAGGGCGGGCAGGGCCGGGGCCCTGAGGCGGGAGACCCGTCCGGACGGGGCCCGGTGGCGGAGGACGGGGTTGGTGGGGGTGTTTCGGGGGTGGTGGGGTGAGTGGGTTCGTGTTGGAGGCGCGGGGGGTCGTCGTGCGGTTCGGCGGGGTTACCGCGCTCGGCGGGGTGGACCTCGGGGTGCGGGCCGGGGAGGTGTGCGGGCTGATCGGGCCGAACGGGGCCGGGAAGACCACCCTGTTCGACGTGCTCTCCGGGATCCGGCGGCCCGACCGCGGCCGGCTGCTGCTCGACGGGGTGGACATCGGCCGCCGCTCCCCCGTGTGGCGGGCCCGGCACGGGATGCGCCGTACCTTCCAGCGCCAGCAGCTGTTCGGGCAGCTGAGCGTCGCCGACAACGTGCTGGTCGCCCAGGAGTGGCGGGGCGGCGGTGGCGGGCTCGCGGCCGATCTGCTCGCCCGGCCGGGCCGGCGGGCGCGGGAGCGGGCCCGCCGCGCGCGGGGCGAGGAGGTGCTGGCGGACTGCGGGATCGGGGACCTCGGGGCCTCGTACGCGGGCGGGCTGCCGGTGGGGCAGGCCCGGATGGTGGAGGTGGCCCGGGCGGTGGCCGATCCGCCGCGGGTGCTGCTCCTCGACGAGCCGGCCTCGGGGCTGTCGGGGCCTGAGCGGGCCCGGCTGGCCCAGGTGGTGCGGCGGCTGGCGGAGGAGGAGGGCTGCGCGGTACTGCTGGTCGAGCACGACGTGGCGTTCGTGACGGCCGTCTGCGCGCGGGTCGTCGTACTGGACCTCGGGGCGGTCCTCGCGGAGGGGACGCCGGCCGAGGTGCGGGCGGACCCGCGCGTACGGGAGGCGTACCTCGGGACGGCCTGAGCGGCTCCGGGAGGGCGCGGGGTGGCGGGAATAGGGTGTGCGGGGGGCCGGTTGTCGCCCCTCGTACACCGTGGCCCCGGGCCATGCCCCGCACCGACCCCGAGGAACGACCAGACGTGAACCAGGTCCCCACCATCCAGCTCAACAACGGCACGCGCATGCCCCAGCTCGGCTACGGCGTCTGGCAGGTCCCGGACTCCGAGGCCGAGCGGGCCGTCGGGACCGCGCTGGAGGCCGGCTACCGCAGCATCGACACGGCGGCGATCTACGGCAACGAGCGGGGCACCGGCCGGGCCGTGGCCGCGTCCGGCCTGCCGCGCGAGGAACTCTTCGTCACCACCAAGCTGTGGAACGGCCCGAAGCAGCGGTGGGGCCGCGACGAGGTGCTGCGCGCCTTCGACGACTCGCTGGACAAGCTGGGCCTGGACCACCTCGACCTGTACCTGATCCACTGGCCGCGCCCGATGCGCGACGACTTCCTCGGCATCTGGAAGACCTTCGAGGAGATCGCGGCGAGCGGCCGCGCGAAGGCCGTCGGCGTGTCGAACTTCCGCCCGCAGGACCTCGAGCGGCTCGGCGCCGAGAGCGCGCTGGTCCCGGCCGTGAACCAGATCGAGCTGCACCCGCTCTTCCCGCAGGCCGAGCTGCGCGCCCTGCACTCCTCCCTCGGGATCGCCACGGAGGCGTGGTCGCCGCTGGGCCAGGGCAAGGAGCTGCTCACCCTCCCGGCGGTGGCCGCCGTCGCCGCCAAGCACGGCCGCAGCGCCGCGCAGGTGGTGCTGCGCTGGCACCTGCAGCTGGGGAACGTCGTGATCCCGAAGTCGGTGACGCCGTCCCGGATCCGGGAGAACCTGGACGTCTTCGGCTTCGAGCTGGACGCCGCCGACCTGGCGGCGCTGGACGCGCTGGGCGCCGACGGCCGCCGGATCGGGCCGGACCCGGCCGTCTTCGACGTCTGAGGGGGCCGCGCGTGAACGCCCCTGACGGGGTCTACCGGATCCGGAACGTGGACAGTGGGCTGGTGCTCCAGCTGGAGGGCGCCTCCCGGGTGCGGGTCGGCCCGGACGGGCCACCCGCTCCGGCGGCGGCCCGCCGGTGGCGGATCTCGCCCACGCACAGCGGCGGCGGGATCTTCCACGTGGTGAGCGAGGACAACGGCCGGCGTCTCGACGTCGCGAACGCCTCGACGGACAGCGGCGCCCGGGTGCAGGTGTGGCGGGCCAACGCCTTCGGTGCTCAGGAGTGGGTCGTCGAGGAGCACCTCGACGATCCGGGGGTGGTCTCCCTCATGGCGAGCATCAGCGGCCTGTACCTGGAGGCCGACGAGGAGGGCCGGGCCCGGCAGGGCGAGGACACCGACTCCCCGTCGCAGTGGTGGCGGCTGGAGCCGGCGTAGACCTTCGCGGTCAGGCCCGTACGGAGGTCCGTACGAAGGCCCGTACGAAGGCCCGTACGCGGTACGAGGGTTCCGCGCGTGCCGCGTCCGGGTCCGCCAGCGCCTCCAGCCGGGCCGCGAGCTCGGCGGGGGTGGTGCCCCGGGGGCTGATCCTGGAGGCGTACCGGCCCGCGAGCAGCGCGGCGGCGGCCTGGCGCGGGCTGCGGCCCTGGCCGTGGCCGGTGAACCGGGCCTCCCCGGCCGGAAGCAGTGCGGACCGGCGTGCCCAGGCTTCCACCTGTGCGCCGGAGTCCGCCGGGGCGGCCGTCAGGTGCGGGGCCAGCACGGTGTCGATGTCGCTGCCCACGTCGTGCGCGGCGTCCTTGTCCACGGTGGTCACGAACACCCCGCCGGGGCGCAGGACCCGGGCCGCCTCCGCGATCAGCTCGGGTACGACGCCGGGCTCCCGCAGCAGGTGCAGCAGCCAGACGGCGCTGACCGCGTCCAGGGAGGCGGAGCGCACGGGCAGCCGGGTGGCGGAGCCGAGGACGGCCCGGACGCCGCGCCGGGCGGCCATGGCGGCCATGCCGTACGAGGCGTCGGCGCCGAGGACGGTCAGGCCGGGCCGGGTGAGGCGGGTGGTGACGATGCCGGTGCCGCAGCCGAGGTCGAGCAGGGTCCGGGTGCCGGGCGGGAGCAGCCCGAGGACCGCGTCGGCGGCGGCCTCGGCGCGGGGGACGCCGCCGCGCGTGGCGTCGTAGACCTCGGCCTCGGCGTCGTAGTCGAGGAGGGGTTTCGCGAGCGGCATCAGTTCGCGCCGTGGGCGGGGGCGAGGGCCTCCACCCGTTCGGCGAGGGCGAAGTCGGTCTCGGTGACCCGGCCGCCGGCGTCGTGGCTGTTCACCGAGAGGCGGACGGTGTTGTAGCCGAGGGTGAGGTCGGAGTGGTGGTTCAGTTCGTCCTGGACGACGCAGATGTGGGCGACCAGGGCGCTGGCGGCCCGGTGCGTGCCCACCCGGTAGGTGCGGATGATCCGGTCGTCCTCGAAGGACCAGCCGGGGAGTTCCCTCAGGCGGTCCTCGATCTCCTTCTGCGACAGCGGCTCACTCGGCATCCGCGTTCTCCTTACCCCGTGACGTGTGGTCAGTTTCCCACAGTGCGCGCCGGGTGGACCCTTTCACGCCATAGTGCGCACGGGTGCTCCCGCGCGCTTCCGCGTGTCGCGGGCGCCCCCTATGCTCCTGCGCCGGACCGAGGGTTACCACCGGTAACAAGGAGGCAGGAATGGCGCGTACGGGCAGTTCCAGGCGCACCTTCATCGCGGGAGCGGGTGCCGCGGCCGCCACGGGAGCCCTGACGGCGGGCCCGGCGCAGGCCGCCGGAAGCGCTTCGGGTGCGGGCGCGCCGGCCCGCCGGAGCGTGGCCGTGCTCGGCGGGGGCGTCGCCGGGCTGACCGCCGCGCACGAACTCGCGGAGCGGGGCTACGCCGTCACCGTGTACGAACGCCGCGCGCTCGGCGGCAAGGCCCGCAGCATGGACGTACCCGGCAGCGCCCGCGGCGGACGCCGCCCGCTGCCCGCCGAGCACGGCTTCCGCTTCATCCCGGGCATCTACCACAACCTGCCGGACACGATGCGGCGCATCCCCTTCCCCGGGAACGCCCACGGGGTGTGGGACAACCTCGTCGCCCCGCGCGAGATGATGTTCGCCCGCTCCGGCGGCCGCGAGGACCTGCGCGCACCCATCCCCTGGCCGGAGCACTCCCCCGCCGCGCTGACGCCGGAGGAGCTGCGCCGGGCCCTGACCGGGATCCTGGAGTCCCTGGTGCGGCTGCCCGCGCACGAGACGGCGTACTTCGTGAACCGCGCCCTGGTCTTCCTCACCAGCTGCGACGAGCGCCGCGACGAGGAGTGGGAGCGCACCCCGTGGTGGGAGTTCACCCGGGCGGCCCGGATGTCCTCCGAGTACCAGCGGATCCTGGCGATCGGAATCACCCGCAACATCGTGGCCACCAAGGCCGAGGAGGCGTCCACCCGGACGGTCGGGACCCTCGGCGAGGCCTTCGTCTTCAACCTGCTGGGCCGGGGCGCGGACGGCCCGCCGGACCGGATCCTGAACCTGCCGACGAACGAGGCCTGGATCGACCCCTGGGAGGCCCATCTGCGCTCCCTCGGCGTGGAGTTCAGAATCGGCTGGACGGTCCAGGAGGTGCGCTGCGAGAACGGCCGGGTGAGCGGCGTGGGGGTCCTGGACCCCGCCGGGGAACGCCGGACCGTCACCGCCGACCACTACGTCAGCGCCCTGCCCGTCGAGCACGCCCGCCGAACCTGGAGCCCGGCGCTGCGGGCCGCCGACCCGATGCTCGGGCGCTGCGACCGGCTGGAGACCGACTGGATGACCGGCATCCAGTTCTACCTCACGGCCCGCGCCCCGCTCGTCCACGGACACCTCAACTGCATCGACTCCCCCTGGTCGTTGACGGCGATCCAGCAGGCCGAACACTGGCCGGACCGCGACTTCCCGGCCGACTACGGCGACGGCGCGGCCGTGGACTGCCTGTCGGTGGACATCTCCGAGTGGGACAAGCCCGGGATCCTGTACGGGAAGACGGCCAAGCAGTGCACGCGGGAGGAGGTGGCGCGGGAGGTGTGGGCGCAGCTGAAGGCCGCCCTCAACGACACCGGCCGGACCGCGCTCACGGACGGCGCCCTGCACTCGTGGTTCCTGGACCCGGGGGTGGACGGACTGGGCACGCCGAACCCCACCAACCAGGACGAGCTGCTGATCCACCCCACCGGCACCCTCCACAACCGGCCGAGCGCGGGCACCCGGATCCCGAACTTCTTCCTCAGCGGGGACTACGTCGCCGTCGACATCGACCTGGCCACGATGGAAGGGGCCAACGCCTCGGCCCGCGCGGCCGTCAACTCCCTGCTGGACCGGGAGGGTTCGACGGCGGCGCGGTGCACCGTCGCCCCGCTGTACCGGGCGCCCGAGGTGGAACCGGCCAAACGGCACGACCTGTGGCGCTACCGGCTCGGCCTGCGCAACGTCTTCGACCTGGGCTGAGCGCCGCCGGGCCGGGGGGCGGGGCGCTCCGTTACCTTCGTGTCCATGACCTCCACCACGCCCACCGTCGGCGTCCTGCTCCGCACCTGGCGGGAGCGGCGCGGGATCAGCCAGCTGGAACTGGCGGGCCGCGCCGACTCCTCCTCCCGGCACATCAGCTTCATCGAGACCGGGCGGTCCCGGCCGAGCGAGGAGATGGTGCTGCGGCTCGCCGACCGGCTCGACGTACCGGTACGGGAGCGCAACGCCCTGCTGCTGGCGGCGGGTTACGCCCCGCACTACGCGCAGACCCCGCTGGACGCCCCCGCGATGGAGACCCTGCGCGAGGGCATCCAGCGGCTGCTGACGGGCTACGAGCCCTATCCGGCGCTGGTCGTCGACGCCACGTACCAGGTCGTCGCCGCCAACCGGGGCATCATGATGCTGCTGGACGGGCTGCCCGAGCACCTGCTGACCCCGCCGCTGAACGCCATGCGGATCACCCTGCACCCGCAGGGGCTGGCCCCGAGGATCCACAACCTGCGGGAGTGGCGCGGCCACCTGCTGGCCCAGATGGAACGGCAGATCGCGCTGGCCCGCTCCGAACCGCTGCGCGCCCTGTACGAGGAGGTGTCCGCGTACCCGGTCGCCGAACGCCCGGGGGACGGGGAGCCCGCGGAGCCGGTTCCGTACATCGCGCTGCCGCTGGTCATCGAGCACGACGGGCAGCTGCTGTCCTTCGTGTCCTCGATCGCGACCTTCAACACGCCGATGGACGTGACCGTCGCCGAGCTGGCCATCGAGACGATGCTCCCGGCCGACCCGGCGACGGTGAAGTACCTGCGCTCACTTGGTGACTGAGCGCAGGGCGAGCTGCTGGAGCAGGGCGAAGCCGCCGACGGTGAGGGCCTGCGCCGGGATCCACACGGTGCCGGCGGTGGTCGGGGAGAACCACGCGAAGAGCGCCACCAGACTCAGGGCGGCCCACACGTAGTTGGTCTCGATCACCAGGCGGACCGGCAGGACCGGGGGCCGGCGCCGCGAGGCCAGCCAGCCGACCGCCGCCCCGTAGACCACGAGCAGGATGCCGAGTTCGAGCAGCAGCCCCTGCCCGATGCCGAGCAGCCGGCCGAGCGGCGCGGAGAAGGCCACGTAGGCGAGGCCGTTGCCGGTGGTGACGACGGAGTCGAGGGCGAGGAAGCGGCGCAGCGCGGTCTCGGGGGCGGTGGTGCGGGCGATACCGCCGATCAGGGTCGCGGACATCGGGAATCAGCCTCCATCGGGGTCGGACGTGCGGGTGGGTGCGGGTCCCGGGGCCGAGTGCGCGGCTCCGGAACCCGCTGCCCCCACTGTGCGGCCGGGCCGCGGACCGGGTCGATTACCCCGGAGGTCATGACGTGCGGCGGGCGGGTCCGGCGGGAGAGGGGTCCGGTGGCCCCGGGATGCCAACCTTTTTTGAGACGGGCGGCAGGAAACGTTGGGGAAGCGCTGGTTCGGGGCAGGACCGGCGGCTAGGCTGCGCGGAGCCGAATCACTCGAACGTCCTGTCGACATACGGAGAATTTGCCGGTGCGAGCCGCCGACCGACCCGACCTCGCCGAGGCCTGGGACCGCGTCGTGGAGCTTGCGCGGCGGCGCGGGCAGGACCCGGCCGAGGTCCTGGCGGTGGAGCGGCTCAGCCATCTCTCCGGGGTCTCACCGGAGCTGGTCCCCCGGGTGGTGGCGGGCACGGCGGCCGAGCTCCCGCTGGAGCGGCGGGTGCACCTGCGGTTCCTGCGGCTGCGCGCCACGCGCCGCGACAAGCACGGCCGGGAGTGGCCGCTCGCCGCGATAGCCGAGGAGTTCCAGGCGCCCGGCGCCTCCCTGGGCCCGCTGAACGCCGGCACCGGACTGCCCCGGCTGGGCCACGCGGCGGGCGTGCAGCGCTTCTTCGGGGTCTACGCCGGCTTCCTGCTGGCCGACAGCAAGAGCGCGGTGGAACGGGCCCTGGCCACCGCCCCGCACGGACCGGACGGCCCCGTCGCCCCCGACGACCTCGACCGCCTCTCGTACCTCAGCGGGCTCACCCCGCAGGCCATCCGGCTGACCCTCGACGGGCAGCCGCCGCGGCTCCCGCTCAAGGAGCAGGTGCGCCTGCGGTTCGAGCACCTGCGCCGGACCCGCCCGCGCCCCGACGGCCAGCCCCACTCGCTGACGGCCATCGCCGGCTCCTTCGACGCCTCCGGGCAGTCACTGACCCGCCTCGCCCGGGGCGAGGGCCTGCCCAACCTCGCCGCGGCCGCCGGGATCCAGCGGTTCTACGGGGTGGAGGGCGGCTTCCTGATGGCCGACGACACCGAGGCGCTGGCCGGCGTACTCCAGGAGATCGAGCGGGAGTTGCGGACCCCGGAGCCGGAGGCCGCGAACCCGATGCTGGCCGTGCTGCGGGCGCACGACGTACGGAGCATCGTGACGCGGGCCGGGCAGCTCTCGCCGGCGGGCTGGAAGTCGCTGGCCGACTACCTCGACGAACTGCTCGCACGGGAGGGGCGGCTGCGCCCTCCCGCAGAACCGGAGCGTGGTCCGGATCCGGACCCGCCCACACGCACGGAACACACTTCCGAGGGGGAAGCGCCATGAGGACCACCCGGGCCATGCGCAGGCTCGGCGCCGATCTGCTGGCGCACGCGCACGTCGCGCCGCCGGGCGGCGCGGCCGAGATCATCGGCGGCGTCTGCGCCGCCTTCGGGCGCCGCGCGGGCGGCCGGCCGGTGGAGGCGCGCTTCGCCCCGTTCCCGCCGGACACCGCGAGCGGGCTGTGGCTGAAGCTGGACGACCGGGACCTCCTCGTCATCGAGGCGCGCACCCGCCCCGAGCACCAGCTCGTCATCGCCTGCCACGAGCTGTGGCACGTGGCCGAGGGCAGCTGCGACAGCCACGGCCCCGGCATGGCGGTGGCCGCGCGCCTCACCGGACCGCGGGGCAGCCTGACCGAGCTGCTGCGTTCGGACTCCGGACTGGACGCCGTCGTCCGGCGGGCCGCGGCCCGCGCCGACCTGGGGGATCCGGCGGAGATCCGGGCCGAGACCTTCGGCCTGCACCTCGGCAAGATCCTCAAGACCTTACTTCCACCACCCCGGCAGGAGAGGTTCCCCGAGGAGATCGAGCGGATCAAGACCTCGCTCGGCTGGAGCCGCTAGCGCGGCGGCCCTTTCCGGTCACAGCACTGGCGCCGCGCGCGAGCGGCCACGAGCCGCCGCGTCCCGCGCCCGTTCCGGCCCCGCTCCTCCCCATCACCTACGCCGCAGCCGGACTCCGTGCGGCCTGACAGAGAGCACCACACGATGACCCAGTCCACCCCGCCCCGCCACGCCGTCGTCATCGGCGGCAGCATGGCCGGCCTCCTCGCGGCCGCCGTCCTCGCCGAGCACGCGACGGTCACGATCATCGACGCCGACACGCTGCCCGACAGCCCGCAGGCCCGGCGGGGACTGCCCCAGGCCCGGCACGTCCACGTCCTGTGGTCGGGCGGGGCGCGTGCCATCGAGGAGATCCTGCCGGGCATCACCCAGGAGTGGACCGCGGCCGGAGCGCTCCGCCGCAGCCTGCCCACCGACCTGGTCACGATGACCGCCCAGGGCTGGATCCCGCGCTGCGACGAGAAGCAGTTCAACATCTCCTGCAGCCGCGACCTGCTCGACTCGGTGGTCCGCCGGCGCGTCGTCGCGCTGCCGGGGGTCACCACCCTCCAGCAGAGCCGGGTGCGCGCCCTGGAAGGTACGGCCGCCCGGGTCACCGGTGTACGCGTCGACACCCCCGAGGAGGAGGGCCGGCTGCTCGCGGCGGACCTCGTCGTCGACGCCAGCGGGCGCGGCTCCCGGGCCCGCGTCTGGCTGGAGGCGCTCGGCACCGGCGGTATCCGCCAGTCCGAGGTCGACTCCGGGCTGGTCTACGCGACCCGGATCTACGAGGCGCCCGCCGGGGCGCACGAGATGGGCTTCCCCATCGTCAACGTCCAGTCCGACCCGCGCGTGCCCGTCCCCGGCCGGACCGCGACGATCGTCCCCATCGAGGACGGCCAGTGGCAGGCCACCCTGTCCGGCACCCGGGGCGGGCAGCCGACGAACGACCCCGACGCCTTCATCCCGTTCGCCAAGGACATCCGCCACCCGATCGTCGGCGAGCTCCTCGAAGGCCGTAAGCCCCTCACCGACGTCGCCGTCACCCAGGGCACCACGAACCGGCGGATCCACTTCGAGAAGGCGGACCTGCCCGACGGCTTCTTCGCGGTCGGCGACTCCGTCGCGACCTTCAACCCGCTCTACGGGCAGGGCATGACGGTCGCCGCGCGGGGGCTCCTCGCGGTCCGCGCGCTGCTGCGCTCCAAGGGGCTCTCCCAGCCCGGCTTCGGCAACGCGGCGCAGCGCGCGCTCGCCCCGCAGGTGTCCACCGCCTGGGACCTCGCCACCTCGCAGGACATCATGTACCCGGGCGCCACCGGCATGAAGCCGAAGCCGGGCGCGGGGCTGCTCGACGCCTACGTGAACCGGCTCATCACCGGGGCCACCACCCAGGAGCCGCTGACCGAGGCCTTCTTCGAGGTCATCACGATGACCAGCCCGCCCACCTCCTGGTTCCGGCCCGAGGTGGTGTGGCGGGTGCTGCGGGCCTCCCCGCAGGGCGCCCTGAAGGCGCCGCCGCTCACCGCTGCGGAGCGGACGGTCGCCGGACTGGGCGCCGACCCCGCGGACCGCGCCCGGTGAAGGACGGTCTGGTCCTCTACCTGGCGGGGTCGGTGATGGTGCTGGCCCTGCTGATCAAGGCCCCCGACCTGCGCCGGGGCTGGGACCAGCCGATCATGCGGGCCGTGTGCGCGCTGCTGGCCGTCGGCTGCCTGCTCACCTTCCTGGCGGCGCCGCCCTCGCTCGCGGCGGTCAACCGGATCACCGGGATCGTGAACTGCGCCGCCCCGCTGGTGTACGGGGTCCTGACCGCCTTCTCGGGGGCCTCGATCGTGCTGATCCTGCACTGGTCGGGGGGCCCGGCGCCGGCCGTACGGCGGGCGACCCGGGTGACGGTCGGGGTGTTCGGCGCGGTGAGCGTGGCGATCGTCGCGCTGTTCGTGGTCGGGGACGCGCCGGTGGAGCGGCTGCGGGACCTGGACACGTACTACGCCAACACGCCCTGGATCCGCGAGATGATCGTCTGCTACCTCCTCGCGCACACCGCGGGCAGCGCCGCGCTGACCCTGCTGTCCCTGAAGTGGCTGTTGCGCGTCGACCCCGCGCTGCGGCCGCTGCGCTCGGGGCTGGCCCTGCTGACGCTCGGCGGGGTGCTGGACCTCGGCTACATCGTCGCCAAGTGGGCGGCCGTGGGAGCCCGTTGGGCGGGCCGTGACTGGGACTGGCTGTCCACGTACGCGGCCCCGCCGATGGCCTCGGCGGCGGCGCTGATGGTGGGCACCGGGTTCGTGGTGCCGATGGTCGGCGGTTCGGCCGCCTGGCGGGACTTCAGCCAGTACCGGCGGCTGCGCCCGCTGTGGAAGGCGCTGCACGGGTTCGCGTCGCGCAGTGTGACGACGGTGCCGCTCACCTGGTGGTCGCCGGTCGGGATCCGGCTGATCCACCGGGAGTCGGTGATCGACGACGGGCTGCTGGCCCTGGTGAGCTGGTTCGACCCCGCCGTGCGGCGGACCGCCTACGAGGCCGCGCGCCGCCAGGGTCTGCCGGAGGCGGCCGCCTCCGTCGTGGCGGACGCGGCCATGCTCGCCGTCGCCTGCCACCACCGGGCGGCCGCCGAGCAGGCCGGCGCGGACGGCCCCCCGGCGGGCTCCGGCCCGGGCGAGGGGGACCCGTACCCGCTGGACGCCCAGCCACTGGCGGCACTGGCCCGGGAGTTCCGCCGCTCCCCCATCGTCGCGGCGGCCCGCCGCGGCGCCTGCCGGACACCGGAGCCGACGGCCTAGGGCCCGGTCCAGTCGAAGGTGATGTGCTTGCTGGAGCGGCCTTCGCGGCTCCAGAGGAAGCCGTGGGCATCGGCCCGGTCCATCGTCGAGCGGCCCCAGGTCGCGACCTGGCCCGGTCCGGTCTCCGCACCCGGCAGGTTGGTCGACTGGACGCGCGCACCCTCCGGGGTCGTGGGTCCCGTGAGCGCGACCGCGCTCGCCTCGACCCGGCCCGGTACCACGGCCCGCCAGCTCGCGAGGTCGTCGGCGACCTCGATCTCGATGGGGGCGAACTCCATGCCGCGCATTTCGCCGCCCATCATGCTCACCATCTCGGCGGGCCAACTGCCCGCCTGCCCACCGAAGATCATCTGGAGCGCCTCGCGCTGGGGGGCGTCGGCGCGCTCGTCGACGAAGACCGCGGCGTACGTGTCCGTGTGCTCGGCCCAGATGTTGCCGACGAACGAGGCCAGCATCAGCACGTTCAGGCCGTCCAGCCGTACGTCACCGTAACGGCCCTCGCGGATGTGCCAGGCCAGGATGCCGTCGCAATCGCCGTGGGTGGGCAGCTGTGCGAACGAGCAGGGGCAGGGCACGTTGCACTTGCAGGTGTCGAACCAGTCGCCCGCCGCGTGCCACCGGGGAACGGTTGCCGTCGTCTCGGACATCTCCCTGCCTCCTCGTGACCGTGCCGGGACGTCGGTCTCGGGAGGACGGCAGAGCCCCCGGGGGCCATCGCCGGCCCACGCCCGGGTCGTACGGGTGTCCATCCCGATTGTCCCACCGCAGGGGTCACCCGGAGGAGGTGTGTTCCGCGTACACGCGTTCCCGCGCGCACGCGCGGGTCCGCCGTGATGTGCTGGAGGTGTGCGCCTCGACCGGAAGGCCCTGTCACCCCCTCTGCGTCCGGCGAATCTGCTGTCGGCCCGGCAGCTCGCGTTCGCCTGGTCCGTGATGGCGTCCCTCGCCCTCCTCGCCTGGGTGCTGGTGGTCGACCAGGCCCGTGACATGGGGGTCGAGCCGGGAACCATGGGGATGGGCGTCCCGCTGTTCCTGCTGCTGTGGCTGGTCATGATGATCGCCATGATGTTCCCGTCGGTGGCCCCGGTGGCCCTCACCTGGGCGCGGGCCATCGGGCGCCGGTCGCCCACGGGAGTCGTGCGGGTGGCTCGTACCGCCCAGTTCGTCGGCGGGTACCTGCTGGCCTGGACGGCCTTCGGCCTGATCGCCTACGGGCTCCTCGCCGGGACCGGGGCCCTGGTGGACGCGCACCCGGGCGCCGGGCGCTGGATCGGTGCCGGGGCCTTCCTGGTCGCCGGGCTGTACCAGTTCGGCCCCTGGAAGGACCTCTGCCTGCGGCACTGCCGGAGCCCGATGGGCCAGCTCGTGCGCTACGCGGGCTTCCGGCCCCGGGCCCGCGATCTGCGGGTCGGGGCGCACCACGGGGCGTACTGCGTGGGCTGCTGCTGGGGGCTGATGGTCGTGCTCGTCCCGCTGGGCGTCATGAACGTCCTGGCGATGGCCGCGGTGGCCGCGGTGATCTTCGTGGAGAAGCTCTGGCGGCTGGGCCCCGTCTTCTCGCAGGTCGTCGGGGCCGCCTTCGTCGTCCTCGCGGTCCTGAGCCTCTTCCAGCCCTGGCTGCTGCCAGGGCTGGTCCCGCCGCAGTCGCCCATGCCGGAGATGTTCCGCCCCTAGGGCCTGTCTAGTGCGTGTCTAGTGCGGCGCGGGTTCGCGGGCGAGCCAGGCGCCGTACGCGCGCAGTCTGCGGCGGTGGCGGAGGCTGTCGGCGGTCAGGGCCCAGCGGGGCGAGGCCGTGGGGCGGGGTTCGCGGCCCTGGGCCAGGCGGGACAGCTGGAACCGCATCAGGGCCAGCACGGCGGCGCCGGCCAGGTCCCCGTCCTTCCACGCGAGCCGGGGCACGCTCACCCGTACGTCCTCGCCGGCCCGCCAGCGTGCGGGCAGGTCGGGGCGCAGGGCCAGGGCGGAGGCCATGCCGACGACGGCGACGCCGCGGCCCAGGACCCGTTCGGCGGTGGCGCGGCCGGCGATGCCGCCGGTCAGCATGAGCGGGACGGTGGCTGCCTCCAGCAGGCCTTCGGCGAGGGACAGGAAGTACGCCTCGCGCTCCAAGGTCCGCCGGTCGGCGGTGCGCCCGAGGGTGGCGGGGCTCTCGACGCTGCCGCCGGACAGTTCGACGAGGTCCACGCCGAGGCCGCCGAGGAGCGCGAGGACCTGTCCGGCCTCCTCGATGTCGAAGCCGCCGCGCTGGAAGTCGGCGGCGTTCAGCTTGATGCCGATGGCGAAGCCGGCGGAGACCTCGGCGCGGACGGCGGCGACGACCTCGGTGAGCAGCCGGACGCGGTTCTCCAGGCTGCCGCCCCAGCGGTCGGTGCGCCGGTTGACGAGCGGGGAGAGGAACTGGCTGAGCAGGTAGCCGTGCGCGGCGTGGATCTGGACTCCGTGGAAGCCCGCTTCCTCGGCGCGGCCGGCGGTGACGGCGAAGCGGGTGACGGTGGCCTCGATGTCGGCCTCGGTCATGGCGGTGGGGCGGGCGAAGCGTTTGGTGTGCCGGCCGAGGCTGATGCCGACGGCGGAGGGGGCCCAGGCGGTGCCGGGCATGTCGGAGCCGACCTGGCGGCCGGGATGGTTGATCTGCATCCAGACCTGGCCGCCGCCTTCCGACGCGGCCCGGGCCCAGCGGCGGAAGGGCTCCAGCGGGGAGTCTGCGTCGAGGACGATGGTGCCGGGGGCGGTGAGGGCCCGCCGGTCGACCATCACGTTGCCGGTGATCAGCAGTCCGGCGCCGCCGCGTGCCCAGCGGGCGTAGAGCCGTTCGACGCGGTCGTCGGGGAGCTGGCCGGGCTGTGCGGCGAGGCTCTCCTCCATGGCCGCCTTGGCCAGGCGGTTCGGGAGGGTCGTACCGCCGGGTAGTTCGAGTGGCGTGAAGAGGTCCATGACAAATCCCCCCAAAAGCGTGTGGCACGGGCCGTGCGGCAACCCGGGCCACAAGATACCCGCCATTTCCCGCACGTCCGTCCGGTTCCCGCAGGGACCGCCGTACGGGCTCGGGCGGCCCGGTCCGGGCCAAAAGGGAACGCCCCGGACCGAAGGGTCCGGGGCGTTCGCCGTACGCCGTCGCGTGCGGCGGGGGTCAGAGGTCCGCGAGGTCCAGCCCGGCCTGCGCGGCCGCCGCCTGGACCGTCTGCTCCAGCAGGACGGCGATGGTCATGGGGCCGACGCCGCCGGGCACCGGGGTGATCAGCGAGGCACGCTCGGCGGCCGACTCGAAGTGCACGTCGCCGACGTTGCCCTCGTTGTAGCCGGCGTCCAGGACGACCGCGCCGGGCTTGATGTCCTCGCCCCGGATGAACTCGGCCTTGCCGACGGCGGCGACCAGCACGTCCGCCTGGCGCACGATCGAGGGCAGGTCCTGGGTGCGGGAGTGGCAGTAGGTGACGGTGGCGTTCTTCTCCAGCAGCAGCATCCCGGCCGGCTTGCCGAGGATCGCGCTGCGGCCGACCACGACGGCGTGCTTGCCGGTGAGGTCCACGTCGTAGGCCTCCAGCAGGCGCATGATGCCGCCGGGGGTGCAGGAGACGAAGCCGGGCAGCCCGAAGCCCATGGCGGCGAAGGAGTGCATGGTGACCCCGTCGACGTCCTTGCCGGGGGCGATGGCCTCGAAGGCGGCGCGCTCGTCGATGTGGTGCGGGACGGGGTGCTGGAGCAGGATGCCGCTGATCTCCGGGTCCTCGGAGAGGGCGGTGAGGGCGGCGACGAGCTCCTCGGTGGTGGTGGAGGCGGGCAGCTCCACGTGGCGGGAGGTGATCCCGGCCTTGGCACAGCGGTTCTGCTTCATGCGTACGTAGGTGACGGACGCGGGGTCCTCGCCGACGAGGACCGTGGCCAGGCAGGGTGCGGTGCCGGTGCGCTCGGTGATCTTCGCCGCGTGGGCGGCGGTCTGCTCGGAGATGCGGCGGGCGAGGGCCGTGCCGTCCATCAGCTGGGCAGTGGCAGTCGTCATAGGGGTCTCCTGAACGTCGCTGCGGATCGCGGTTCGCCCAGGCGCGCGGCAGGCGGCGTACGGAGGACAGAGGTACGCCGGGCCGCTCCCCGGTGGTGATCCACCCGAACGCCAGTCACGGCCCGCCGCCCACTGTAGTCGACATATCCGGTGGTTCATCGGGCTCCGGCCTGGGACGATCGACACATGACGCGCACTTTCGACCATCTTGTCGCCGAGGCCGAGACCGTCTCCGTGGACGGCTGGGACTTCTCCTGGCTGGACGGCCGGGCCACCGAGCAGCGCCCTTCCTGGGGCTACCAGCGGCTCCTGGCCGAGCGCCTGGCCCGGGTGCGGTCCGCCCTGGACATCCAGACCGGCGGGGGCGAGGTCCTCGCGGGGGCGGGGCCGCTGCCCCCGCTGACGGCGGCCACCGAGTCCTGGCCGCCGAACATCGACAGGGCGACGAAGCTGCTGCACCCGCTGGGGGCGGTCGTGGTCGCTGACTCCGACGAGCCGCCGCTGCCCTTCGGCGACGGCGCCTTCGAGCTGGTCGCCAGCCGTCACCCGGTGACCATCTGGTGGGAGGAGGTCGCCCGGGTGCTGGCGCCGGGCGGCACCTACCTCTCGCAGCAGGTCGGCCCGTCGAGCGTCTTCGAGCTGGTCGAGTTCTTCCTGGGCCCGCAGCCGGAGGAGGTCCGGCGCTCCCGGCACCCCGACGACGCGGTCGCCGACGCCACCCGGGCGGGCCTCGACGTCGTCGATCTGCGCTCCGAACGGCTGCGGACGGAGTTCCACGACATCGGAGCCGTGATCTACTTTCTACGGAAGGTGATCTGGATGGTGCCCGGCTTCACGGTCGGGCAGTACCGGGACCGGCTGCGCGAGCTCCACGAACGGATCGGACGCGAAGGCCCGTTCGTCGCGCACACCGCCCGGTTCCTGATCGAGGCCCGCAAGAAGGACTGACCCGGAGACCGTCGGAAGACGGCATTCCGGAGCGGACGGATCCACGCCGGATCGGTTGCGCGGCCACAGCGTGGCGCAGGTCACTCAATTCAGCGCGTAACGAATCGACTCGGGCATGCGATGAACCGACAGGTGTCCTCGCGCGGCCCGGAATACAGACCCCCCTCGGGTCTGTTTCCCGAGTTCGCGCGATGATGTCCCGCCCACCCCTTATCTGTTCGCAACGAGAGGCTCCTTGTGTCGCTCAGCCCGTCCCGTACGTTCCCTCCGGAGATCGCCGAATCGGAGGCCCTCGTCGCGCTCGTCGAGCGCGGCCGCGAGCAGGGTCACATCAACGGTGACGATGTGCGTCAGGCCTTCGAGGCCGGCCGCATCCCGGTGGACCAGTGGAAGCGGGTCCTGCGCAGCCTGAACCAGGTCCTGGACGAGGAGGGTGTCGCCCTCCACGTCAGCGCCGCCCCCGCCACCAAGGCCGCTGCCAAGAAGCCCCGCAAGGCAGCCGCCCCCGCCCGCACCGTGACCAAGAAGGCGGCCGCCGCGCCGCGCCCCATCGGCGCGCGCAAGACGGCGGCCACGGCCACCGCTGCGGCGATATCCGCTCCGACGGCCGACGCCACCGGCGACGAGGCGACGGCCGACGCCGCCGCCGAGCCCAAGAAGCGCGTGGTCAAGAAGACCGCCGCGAAGAAGACCACGGCCACCAAGAAGACCGCCGCCACGAAGAAGGCCGGTGCCAAGGACGCCGACGACGGTGAGAACCCGGCCGTCGAGGGCGAGGACTGGGCCGTCGAGGACCTCGCCGACGAGGCCGAGGAGGAGACGCCCAAGACGGGCGGCACCCAGGGCTTCGTGCTGTCCGACGACGACGAGGACGACGCCCCGGCGCAGACGGTCATGGTCGCCGGCGCCACCGCCGACCCCGTCAAGGACTACCTGAAGCTGATCGGCAAGGTGCCGCTCCTCAACGCCGAGCAGGAGGTCGAGCTCGCCAAGCGCATCGAGGCGGGTCTCTTCTCCGAGTACAAGCTCGAAGAGGAGGAGGACCACAAGCCCGCGTTCAAGCGCGAGCTGGAGATCCTCGTCGAGGACGGCCGCCGCGCCAAGAACCACCTGCTGGAGGCCAACCTCCGCCTCGTGGTCTCCCTGGCCAAGCGCTACACCGGCCGCGGCATGCTCTTCCTGGACCTGATCCAGGAGGGCAACGTCGGTCTGATCCGCGCGGTGGAGAAGTTCGACTACACCAAGGGCTTCAAGTTCTCCACGTACGCGACCTGGTGGATCCGCCAGGCGATCACGCGTGCCATGGCGGACCAGTCCCGCACGATCCGCATCCCCGTCCACATGGTCGAGATCATCAACAAGCTCGCCCGTGTGCAGCGCCAGATGCTCCAGGACCTCGGCCGGGAGCCCACTCCGGAGGAGCTGGGCAAGGAGCTCGACATGACCCCTGAGAAGGTCATCGAGGTCCAGAAGTACGGCCGTGAGCCGATCTCCCTGCACACCCCCCTGGGTGAGGAGGGCGACAGCGAGTTCGGTGACCTCATCGAGGACTCCGAGGCGGTCGTCCCGGCGGACGCGGTGTCCTTCACCTTCCTCCAGGAGCAGCTGCAGTCGATCCTGGGCACGCTCTCCGAGCGTGAGGCGGGCGTGGTCTCCATGCGCTACGGCCTCAACGACGGCCAGCCGAAGACCCTGGACGAGATCGGCCGCGTGTACGGGGTCACCCGTGAGCGCATCCGCCAGATCGAGTCCAAGACCATGTCGAAGCTGCGCCACCCGTCGCGTTCGCAGGTGCTGCGCGACTACCTCGACTGAGCAGGCCGGCAGGGGCCGGGGTGTGCCCGTTCGGGTGCACCCCGGCCCCTGTTGTCACGAGTGCTCCAGCAGGTGCTTGAGCTTCTCCTCGCTGCGGGGCATCTCCTTGCGGATCATGGGCTTCACCACGAGGGGGACGAGGCCCCTGCCCATGCCGTGGCCCTCGAAGTCGACGGACAGCGTGACGCGCGAACGGGTCCCGCCGTCGAGGGGTTCGATCCTGCCCCGGACGTCCGGCCGGACCGGTCCGTCGACGCCGTGGACGTGCCAGCTCCTCGGCGGGTCGAGTTCCGTGAACTCCACGGTCGTGGGGATCCGGCGCTTGCCGATCTGCCGGGTGATGAGGACCCTCGACCCGACGTGGACGGGGAGGTCGCCCATGGGGACGGCGGACACGGCGCTGTCCTGCCACTCCGGCAGGTGCGTGGGGTCCGTCACGTACGCGTAGACGTCCTCGGGTCTGCGGTCGATGTCGATGCTGTTGCTGATCGCGGACATGGCGACCCCTTAGAGCCCCCCTGGCGGCCTCTCCCTCCAAATTACCCCTCGGGGGAAACGGCCGCGCGGCGCTTGCGGGCGGACATCAGCGCGTAGACGAGGACTCCCGCGAAGAGGAACAGGACTCCCTGGTAGACGGCCGCGTACCCGGAGCCGGCGACCAGCCACATCGAGAAGGCGAAGGCCAGGCAGGCCAGGGAGGCGTCGCGGACCAGCTGCCCGCGCCGGACCCGCTCGGTCTGGCCGGAGGCCAGGAAGTACAGCTGAGCAGCGGTGGAGAGCAGGTAGGGGACGGTCGCCGTGAAGGTGGTGACCAGGACCAGGACCTCGAAGACGCCCTCGGAGCCGGCCGTGTAGTTGTACACGGTCAGGCCGGAGGCCAGGACGACCGTGACGAGGACGCCGGCCACGGGGACCCCGCGCCTCGTCTTCTCGAAGACCTTGGGGAAGAGCCCGTCCTTGGCGGCGGCGTACGGGGTCTGCGCGCTGAGCAGGGTCCAGCCGTTGAGGGCGCCGACCATCGAGATCACGGCGGCGCAGGCGACGAGCGTGCCGCCCCAGCTCCCGCCGGCCCCTCCGTTTTCAGAAAACATCGCGTTCACGGCGTCGGTGAAGGGGGCCTGGGAGGAGACCAGCTTCTCGTGGGCCACCAGGCCGAAGACCGACAGGGTGCCGAGCAGGTACACGGTGGCGGCGCCCACGGTGCCGAGGATCGTGGCCCGGCGGACGTTGCGCGCGGGGTCGCGGACCTCGCCCGCGCTGACGGCGGCCGACTCCACGCCGAGGTAGCTGAAGAGCAGGATCGCGGCGGCGGCGGAGACCGCCCCGACCGGGCTCTGGTCGGTGGCCCGGAAGGGGCCGAGGTTCGCCGGGTCGAAGAAGAAGAGCCCGCCCACGGCCACCAGCAGCAGCGGGGCCAGCTTCAGGACGGTCGCGACCAGCTGGACGGCGCCGACGTAACGCGTCCCGGCCAGGTTGGCGAGGGCGGGCAGCCACTGGACGGCGAGGGCGGCCAGGCACATCGACCACTTGTGCGCGCCGATCGCCGGGAAGAGCACGCCGAGGTAGCCGACGGCCGCCACGGCGAGGGCGGCGTTGGAGACCCAGGTGGTGATCCAGTAGCTGTACGCGGCGAGGAAGCCGGCGAAGTCCCCGAAGGCGGCGCGGACGTAGACGTAGGGGCCGCCGGTCTGCGGGTGGCGTTCGGCGAGCCGGCCGAAGACCAGGGCGAGGGCGATCGCGCCGAGGGTCAGGACGCCGAAGGCCACGAGGCTGACGGTGCCGAAGGGGGCGACCGAGGCGGGGAGCAGGAAGATCCCGCCGCCGATGATGTTGCCCATGACGAGGCAGACGGCCACGGGGAGCCCGAAGCGGCGGGCGTGGGGACCGGAGCCCCGGCCGGCGTCGGGGCCTGCGTCCGTCTCGGTGGGCGGCGGGGCTATGGTGCTGGTCATCGGTGGTGCGCCTCGGTTTGTCTCACATACTGGGCAGGTCACCACATGGTCGGACACCGTGAACTGCGCACAAAATCACCGGTTTTCGTCCGGTGCGGGCCCCCCTACGGAAGGAAGGGTTCCGCCGGAGGGGGCCTCCTGCCGGGGATCCTCCGCCGTGAGGCGGGCCGCGGAGGCCGGTGCGGAGCCGGGTGCGGAGGCCGAGGACGGGGTGGGGCCGATCGGGACCTGGGGGCCGTCGGCCTCCCGCAGCCAGCGGCGCAGCACGCCGTGCACGGCCTCCGCGCCGGCCAGCTCCGAGCCCGGATCCGACAGCTCCGTCGGCCACATCAGGAACGGGTGCCCCTGCTCCCCGCCCAGCCCGCCGTGCGAGCCGATCTGCTCCTCGAAGGCGTGCACGGCCCCGGTGTCCGGGTCGTACGCGGAGTTGACCATGACGTCCGCGACGTGCGGGAAGGCATCCGTACGGCGGACCGCGTCCGCCGCGCCCGGGCCGAAGGCGGCGAGGAGCCCCTCGGCCTCGCCCGGTACGTCGAGCCGCGCCACCACCCCGCCCGGGCCCAGTACCTCCCCGTCCACCAGCAGGAAGCCCACGCCCGGGTGCTCGGCCAGGGTGCGCAGCAGGGCGGGGTGGGCGCGCTCGATCCACTCCCGCGATGCCCGGCCCGGCAGGCCGGGGAAGGAGACCAGGCCGAGGTTGCCCGAGGCCAGCACCACCGGGTCGGAGCCGTGTACCGGACGGGCTTCCTCCGCCGTCTCCTCCACGGGCCGGTGCAGTGCGGCCAGGACCGCCGCGCGGGCCTCGGCCCCGCTGTGGGTGCGGCCGGCCCGGCGGGAGACCGGCAGGCCGCAGCCCGCCCGGACCAGGTCCTTCAGGGTGAGCCCGTAGCGGTGGAGGAAGGTCTCCCCCGGGCTCTGGCCGTGGTCCGAGAGCAGGACGACCCGGTAGGCGCGGGGCGCGTGCTCGGCGACCCGGGCGATCAGCGCGAGGCTCCGGTCGAGGCGGGCCAGTACCTGGTCGGTGTCCCGGCCGTGGGGTCCGGAGTGGTGCGCGACCTCGTCGTAGGCGACCAGGTCGGCGTAGACGACGGCGCGGCCGACGAGCATGTCGCCGATCACCGCCGAGACGACCACGTCCCGTTCGACGACCGTCGCGAAGGCCCTGATCAGCGGGTACAGCCCGCCCCGGGAGACCCGGGGGGACGCCTTGCGCAGCCGGGAGCGCAGCGACTGGCCGAGCTCGCGCGCCACCTCGGCGACGAAGGACAGGGCGGTGCGGACGGCGTTGGCCGGGTCGGAGAAGTACGCGAAGTAGCCCGCGCGGGAGCGGTTGGCGCGGCCCCTGCGGGCGGAGACCGACAGGACCAGGGCCAGCTGGTCGGCGCCGCCGCTGAACAGGTTGCCCCGGCTGGCCCCGTCGAGGGTGAGCAGCCCGCCGTCGCCGGTACGGGTGACGGCGCGGCGCTGGAGTTCGGCGGCGCTGGTGGGCCGGTTGCAGACCATCACCTCGCCGGTGTCCTTCTCGTACCAGCGGAAGGCCGGCACGTCGAAGTTGGAGCCGTGCAGGATGCCGAGCTGGCTGGCGCCGGTCTGGCTGGACCAGTCCGTGCGCCAGGGCATGACGCGGTGGGTGCCCTCCAGCCAGAGCGCCACCGTCGGCATGAGCCCGTCGGCCGCCGCGTGGCGCAGCGCCTCGTAGCCGACCCCGTCGAGCTGGAGGAGGACCAGGGCGGGGGCCGCCTCGTCGGCTCCGGGGGCGCCCGCGCGGCGCTGGCGGCGCCGGCGGCGGTCGGCGAGCCGGTACAGGCGGCGCCGGTAGGCCTCGTCGTCGCGGACCGCGAGGGCGGTGGAGGTGGCCGAGGCGACGGCGGACATCACCGCGGCGACGACCACCGCCGTCTCGGGGGCGGCGGCGCCGCGCCCGTCGGGGAGCAGGCTGAGGGCTATGAGGAGCAGCGAGCCGTTGAGGAAGAACACGAGCAGGCCGAGCACCAGGGCGGGCACCAGCAGCAGGGCCCGGACGAGCACGGGCCACACCAGCGCGCTCAGCAGGCCGAAGGCCCCGGCGCCCATGGCCGCGGTCAGTCCGATCCGGGTGAGGCTGTCACCGTCGGCGGACTGGAGGCGGAAGTCCGGCAGGATCCCGGCCAGCGCGAGCATGGTGAGGGTGGACACCGCCCACACGAGGGTGACCCGTACCAGTGCGCTGCCCGCGGCCCGCCACCGCAACCGGCCTCGCCACACGCCGCACCCGCCTCCCTCCCGGTCCTCCCCGGCCAGCGTCGCACAGGGCGGCGGGCGCGGCCGGTCGAAACGGGTGGCGCACGGAGGTACGGGACGTGCCGGTCAGGTGCCCGTCAGGTGCCGTCGTAGCCGGCGGTGGGCATGGACAGCCGGCGGTGCACCTCGGCCTTCATGGCGGAGGTGTAGCGCGGTTCGTCGAGCCCGGCGGTCTCCAGCCGTACGCCGCGCCGCTCGCACTCGGCGGTGAACTCCTCGACGGAGCGCAGCGCGCGGGCCAGGACCCGCCGGTTCGGGGCGACGAACAGGTCGACCTGGCCCGCGTCGACGTCGCACCAGAGTCCGCAGTGGTCGGCGCGCAGCCCGTAGAAGAGCAGCTGGCGGGTGACCACGTAGCCGTGGCCGGCGGCCCAGCGCGCGCACATGGCGTGCTGGCTCCGGTTGTCCACCGCGAAGGGATCGGCGTCGAGTTCCTCTAGCGGGACCAGGCTGGCGATCGCGGCCACCCGCAGCTCATCCATGGCGCCCGACCCTACTCCGATCCGGGCCCGGAAAGGAGGGGGCCGTCGGGTTCCGGCCGGAGCTGTTGCGGCGGGCGGTCGGGGGGCGGGGTTCCGGTTACGGGCGTATCGCCGGGGCAAGGCCTAGGCTCGGGAGGCAGTCGAGGGAGGGGGTGCCGGGGTGTCGGTGGAGATCACCTGGTGGGGGCATGCCACGTGCACGGTGCGGGATTCGGGGGTGCGGGTGCTGACCGATCCGCTGTTCGCCCGGCGGTTCGCGCACCTGCGGCGGCGGCGCGGGGCGGTGCCGCCTCCTGAGGCGGCCGAGGCGGACGTGGTGCTGGTCTCGCACCTGCACGCCGATCATCTGCACCTGCCGTCGCTGGCGCGCCTGGCGCGGGGCACGCGGCTCGTGGTGCCGCGCGGGGCCCGCCGGGCGGTGCCGGGGCTGGCGCGGCTCGCGGGGGTGCTGGGGCTGGTGGTGTCGGAGGTGGTGGCGGGCGAGGAGGTCGGCGTACGGGACGGCGTACGGGTCCGGGCGGTCAGCGCGCGGCACGACGGGCGGCGGCTGCCGTTCGGGCCTCAGCAGGCGCCCGCGCTCGGGTACGTGGTCGAGGGCGCGGCGCGGACGTACTTCGCGGGGGACACCGGGCTGTTCGAGACGATGGCCGAGGAGGTCGGGCCGGTGGACGTGGCGCTGCTGCCCGTCGGCGGCTGGGGGCCGTACCTGGGGCCGGGGCACCTGGACGCGGAGCGGGCGGCGCGGGCCCTGGTGCGGCTGGCGCCGGCGGCGGCGGTGCCGGTGCACTACGGGACGTACTGGCCGATCGGGATGGACGCGGTGCGGCCGCACGAGTTCCACGCGCCGGGCGAGGAGTTCGCCCGGTGCGCGCTGCGGCTGGCGCCGAAGGTCACGGTACGGGTGCCCGCGCACGGGGAACGGGTGCGGCTTCCGTGACCGTGTGGCGGGAGGCGGCCGAGGTCGTCGGCGGGGTGCCCGGGGAGAGCACCCAGCAGGCGGTCGGCTACCCGGCGCTGTTCGTGCTGGTGGCCCTGGGCGCGCTGGTTCCGGTGATCCCGACGGGGGCGCTGGTGAGTACGGCGGCCGTGGTGGCGTTCCACCACCAGTCGCTGCCGTTCGGGCTGTTGCTGGTGTTCGGGGTGTCGGCGCTGGCGGCGTTCACCGGTGACATCGCCCTGTACTGGCTCGGCCTGCGCGGGGTCCGCTCGCGGGGCGGCTCACGGCGGCTGGAGTCCCTGCGGGCGCGGGCCACACCGGAGCGGCTGGAACGGGCCCGGGCGAAGCTGGACGAGCACGGGGTGCTGGTGCTGGTGCTGTCGCGGCTGGTCCCGGCCGGGCGGATCCCGGTGATGCTGGCCTGTCTGCTGGGCGGGGTGCCGCTGCGGAGGTTCGCGCGGGGTGACGCCCCGGCGTGCCTGGCGTGGGCGGCGACGTACTGCCTGATCGGGATCCTGGGCGGCTCGCTGTTCTCGGAGCCGTGGAAGGGCGTGGTCCTGGCGGTGGGCCTGACGCTGCTGATCAGCGTGGCGCCCGCGGTGTGGCGCCGGCTGCGGCCGGGGCGGTCGCAGCCGGAGTGACGCGCCTGCGCGGCAGGGCGGCGGCCCGTTCCCGTCGGCCGCCCCCGCCGCCCGGACCCGGTGCGGTGCGTGCGGATCAGGCGGCCGGGCCCGGCTCGCGCGCGAGGTCCGGGATCCGGTCCGCCCAGGGGCGTACGGATTCCAGTTGCGCGGCGACCTGGAGGACGGCCGCCTCCTCGTGCTCCGGGCCCACCAGCTGGACGGACAGGGGCAGTCCGTCCGCCGCGAAGCCCGCGGGGACGGAGGCCGCCGGGTTGCCGGTGACGTTCCACAGGGCGGTGTAGGCGATCATCGGGCGGGACCTCAGCATCGCCCCGGCCATGCCCAGGCCGTCCAGGGCCCCGACGCGCCGGGGCCGTTCGGCGAGGGTCGGGGTGAGCAGCAGGTCGACGGCCGCGAACACCCGGTTGGCCCGTACGGCCATCCGCTCCCCCGCCCGGACCGCCCACTCCGCGGCGGCCCCGGGGGCGAGCCGGGCGGTGCGTACGGTCTGCCGGGTGCGGCGCTCCAGCAGGTCCGGCCGCTGGACGGCCTCGGCCTCGGCGCGCACGCCGCCGTAGAACTGCGGCACGAAGGCGGCCGTCGTGTCGGGGTAGCGGGGGTCGATCTCCCGTACGTCATGGCCCAGTTCGCGCAGAGCCCGCACCGTCTCGTGCAGGGCCGCCACGTGTTCGGGGCAGGGCCGTACGCCGGGCACCGCGGGTTTGGCGGACCAGCCGATCCGCAGCCTGCCGGGCTCCGTGGACGCTGCCCGGACGAAGCTCGTCGCGGGGGGCCGCGCCGTCCAGCGGTCCCCGGCGGCGGGGCCGCTGAGGACGTCGTAGAGCAGGGCGCTGTCCAGTACGCCACGGGTGAGCGGTCCCACGGTGCCGAGGGCGTGCCAGAGGTGGGGCTGCGGGGCCGTGGAGACGCGGCCGCGCTGCGGCTTGAGGCCGAAGAGGCCGCAGCAGGCGGCGGGTATGCGGATCGAGCCGCCGCCGTCGCCGCCGAGCGCGGCACCGACCAGGCCGGCGGCGACGGCGGCCGCGCTGCCGCCGCTGGACCCGCCGGGGGTGCGCTCGGTGTCCCAGGGGTTGCGGGTGTACCCGTACGCGGCGGACTCCGTGAACGGCCACTGGCCGAACTCCGGCATCGTCGTCTTCCCCACGACCACCGCCCCGGCCGCCCGCAGCCGCCGGACCGCCTCGGAGTCGTGCGGGGCCGGGGTGTGGTTGGCGGAGCCGCCGAAGGTGGTGACCTCCCCGGCGACGTCGAGCTCGTCCTTGACCGCGACGGGCACCCCGAGCAGCGGCCGGTCGTCCCCGGCCGCGCGGGCCGCGTCGCGGGCGTCGGCCTCCGCGAGCGCCCGCTCGCCGAGCACCACCCGGAAGGCGCCCAGCCGCCGGTCGAGGCGCTCGATCCGCCGCAGGGAGGCCTCCGTCAGCTGCCGGGCGGACACCTTGCCGGCGCGCACCAGTTCGGCCTGCCGGGCGACCCCCAGGAACAGCAGCTCACTGTCGTCCACGTACGCGCCTTTCCCTACGGGTGTGTTGCCGGGAACAGGCACCGTACGCCAGGCGGGCCCGGACGGGACAGGGGGGATCCTCAGGTGTAGGCGGCGGTGTCGCGCACCGTGCCGAAGCGGGGGAAGACCTTGTCCACGGCGAAGGCGTGTTCGTCGGCGGTGAAGCCGGACATGGCGTCGGCGACGAACTCGACCTTGTAGTTGTAGTCGGTCGCCGTGCGGGCGGTGGACTCCACGCCCATCGTGGTGAGCAGTCCCGCGAGGACGAGGGTGTCGACGCCGAGCTTGCCCAACTGCTCGTGCAGGTCGGTGTCGTGGAAGGCGCTGATGGCGCGCTTGACGACCACGACGTCGCCGGGGCCGGCCAGTCCGTCGGCGAAGTCGCTGCCGGGGGGCTGTTCGGCGACGTTCGGCCGCTCCACCCGGACCAGCACCACCGGGCGGCCGTCGGCCCTGAACGCCTCGGCCAGCCGGCGGCAGCGCTGAAGGACCTCCTCACCGGAGTGCGGGGCCACGGGCAGGGCGAGGATGCGGGGCATCAGGTCGATGAGGATCAGTGCGGAGGTCACGGGGAAGATCGTAGCCAGCGCGGGGCCGGGTCCGGCCCCAACTCCCTCGGCCCGGCCATGGATCCGGCCGGTTCCCGACGTCTGGTGCCGTGCCGGGCGCCGTGACACGGTGAACCTTTCCCGTCACCGCACCAGCGTGCGGGAGGCTCCGACGGGCAGGTCCCACAGGTGCTCACGGGGCAGGCCCGCGCGGGACCAGGCGGCGCGGGTCCGGTGCAGGGGTTCCATGACCGGTTCCGCCGAGAGGACGAAGGCGGCCCAGTGCATGGGGGCCATCCGGCGGGCGCCGAGGTCCAGGCAGGCCTGGACGGCCTCTTCGGGGTCGGCGTGCACCTCGCGCAGCCACCAGCGCGGGGCGTAGGCGCCGACTGGCAGGAGCGCGAGGTCGATGCCGGGGTGGCGGGCGCCGATCTCGCCGAACCAGTGCCCGTAGCCGCTGTCGCCCGCGAAGTGGACCTTGCGGCCGGACGCCGTGTCGGTGAGCACCCAGCCGCCCCACAGGGTGCGGCAGCTGTCCAGCAGGGAGCGTCGGGACCAGTGGTGCGCCGGGACGAACTCGAAGCGTAGGCCTCCCAGTTCGGCGGACTCCCACCAGTCGAGCTCGGTGACCCGGGTGAAGCCGCGGCGCCGGCACCAGCGGGCGAGCCCGGCGGGGACGAAGAGGGCGGTGTGGCGGGGCAGCCGCTTGAGGGTGGGGGCGTCGAGGTGGTCGTAGTGGTTGTGGCTGATCACCACCGCGTCCACGGGCGGCAGGTCCTCCCACCGGACGCCGACGGGGGTCATCCGGGCCGGGGTACCGAGGACCCTGCGGGACCAGACGGGATCGGTGAGCACCGTCAGGCCGCCGGTCCGCAGCACCCAACTGGCGTGCCCGGCCCAGGTGACGGACACCGCGCCGGGGCCTGCGGCGGGCAGCGGGGCGGGCGCGTACGGCAGGTCCGGGATGCCGCGCAGGCCTTCCGGGCCGGGCCGGAAGGCCCCCTCCCGGGCCAGCCGCGCGAAGGCCCGCAGACCGGGCAGCGGGGCGGTGAGCCGGTCCGCGAACGAGCGCGGCCAGACCCGGCGCTCCCCGATCGGCCGCGGCGCGGGGGCCGGCGGGGCCGGGACAGCCCCCGGAGCGGGCGCGGGTGCCGGAGCGGGCGCCGAGGCCGGCGGGGCGGGCGCGGGGGCGGTGAGCGGCGTGGGGGCGGTGGCGGGTGTGCGGGGGGAGGTGGTGGGCCGGCGCGCGGGGGCGGTCGCGGGGGCGTCGGACTGGTCCCTCATCAAGAACTCTCCGTTCAGCGTCAGTCGGCCAGCTCTGCCAGCACCGACCCGAGGAGATCCAGCGCGCCCCGCACGTGCGGCAGCGCCAGCGGGTCGGGCGCCGTGAGCGCGGCCAGCCGCTGCTCCGGGGAGGCCCCCAGCAGCGGCCCCGTCGACAACCGGACGCGCAGCGCGCCCAGTTCGTCGGCGAACCGCTGCCCGCCGGGCGTCGGTACGCCCAGCCGGCCTCCGAGCCAGTCCTCCAGCTCCATCGCGTCGCCCACCCCGTGCCGGGCCAGCCCGGCGCGCAGCGGGGTCAGGTCGGCGTACAGGTGGCGGCCGGCCTGCGGGGGCCGGGCCAGCGCCCCGACGGCCAGCAGTTCCCGGTGCGCGGCCGCGGCGACCGCGCCGTGCAGCGCGGCGGCCGCGTAGGCCCGTCCGGCGACGGCGTCGGGTTCGTCGAGGGCGTGCGCGGCGGCCCCGGCGACGGGGCCGGCGACGAACGCGCCGGTGGCGGTGAGGACGTCGAGGGTGCGGGCCCTGAGCCAGGTGCCGCGCGGGGTGCCGGGGAAGCGGACCACGGCGGCGGGCCAGCCGGCCGGCAGCAGGGACCCGGACAGGTCGACGAGGACGGCGGCCCGGTCGGGGAGCATCTCGGCGGGGCTCAGCACGAGGGTGTCGCGCGGCCGGTGGACGGTGTCGCGCCAGCTCTCGTCGCTGACCACGAACAGCCCGGCGGACTGGGCGGCCTCGCAGGCCTCGCGCAGCATCTCGGGCGGCGGCACGGTGGCCGTGGGGTCGTCGGCCACCGACAGCAGCAGGACGCGCGGGTCCCCGCCCTCGGCCCGGACCCGCCGTACGGTCTCCAGCAGGGCGTACGGGTCGGGTACGCCACCGCACTCCGCCGGGGTGGGTACGTGGTAGGCCCGCCGTCCCAGCAGCCGGACCTGCGGGGTCCACCAGGCGGGACAGGGCCGGGGCAGCAGCACGTCCCCGCCGTACGCGCCGAGCAGCGCGAGCAGCAGCGCGGGCGCACCGGGGCCGGCGGCCACGTTCTGCGGCTCGGTGGCGAGGCCGCGCCGGCCCCAGAACCGGCAGGCGGCCTCGCGTACGGGCTCCCCGCCGCCCGGGGGCTCGGGGGCGGCCCGGCCCGCGGCGGCGGCGAGCACGGCGGTCAGTTCGGGGAGGACGGGCAGGCCGGGCTGGGGGGCGGGCGGGACGTACCTGACCGGCCCGCGCCCTTCCGGGACGGGGCGGCGTCCACCGCCGGCCGGTCCCGCCGTCAGCCCGTCCGCCGTCCCCTCGGCCATCCCCGACACCGTTCCCGCCTTCCGCCGCTGCTGCCACCACCACCGATCGACCTGCCCTTTATACGATTATTTGGACCGTTGCGCCCCTCAGCCTCGCCTTCCGAGCAGTGCGAGCAGCCGGGTCTGCGCGTCGGCACCCGCCGGCACCTCCAGCGGTTCGGCGTACATCCCGCTCGCGGCGAGCCCGTCGGCGTACGGCATGACCTCCTTGATCGAGAACTCGACGAGGCCGGCCGGCAGCCGGTCGTCCCCGCCGATGGCCCGCGCCAGGTCCCAGGCGTGCACCACGCAGTCGGCGGTCAGCTCCGAGCAGTACGCGGCGGCGCGCGTGGGCCCGTACGAGAGGGTCACGGTCCGGTCCAGCGCGCCGGGCGCGGCGAAGGCCTCGCGGGCGGCGGCCGCGGCCCGCTCCCAGGCGGCCGCCGGGTCCTCGCCGAGCAGGTCGCCGGAGAGCTCGTCGCCCACGTCCGCCACGGTGCGGCCGTCGGTGACCAGAGGCGGGATCCACCGCTGCTCGCCGGTGACGTGGTTGACGAGGTCCCGCACGGTCCATTCGGTGCAGGGCGTCGGGGCGTCCCACTGGGCGTCCGCGACGGCCCGCACCCGCTCACCGAAGAGCCGCAGCGCCGCGGCGTGCTGTTCGAGCAGCGTCTCCGGCATGGGTCCCACCGCCTTCCGCGTCCTGTTCCGGGGGGTGTCGGTCCCCCGGGGCCCACTGTCCTCGCCCCTGCCTTGCCCTGCCACTTCCCTGCCCAATCCCCCTGCGGGCAGGGGCTGGTGTCCACATGTCAAAACGCATATCTCATATGACGAGCGGATCGCCTACGGTGATCACACGCTTCGAGGACCACGATGACGAGGAGACCCGCCATGGGTGACACGCACGAGACGGCCGTCTACACGCACGGGCACCACGAGTCGGTCCTGCGCTCGCACCGCTGGCGCACCGCCGCGAACTCGGCCGCCTACCTGACCGGGGAGCTGCGGCCGGGCATGCGGGTGTTGGACGTCGGCTGCGGGCCCGGCACCATCACCGCCGACCTGGCGGAGCTGGTGTCCCCCGGCGGGCGGGTCACGGCCGTCGACGCGGCGCCGGACGTCGTGGCGCAGGCGAGCGCGTACGCGGCGGAGCGGGGGCTGTCCGGGGTCGTCGACTTCGCGACGGCCGACGTCCACGCGCTGGACTTCCCCGACGACACCTTCGACGTCGTCCACGCCCACCAGGTGCTGCAGCACGTCGGCGATCCCGTCCAGGCACTGCGCGAGATGCGGCGGGTGTGCCGGCCGGGCGGGATCGTCGCGGTCCGCGACGCGGACTACGCGGCGATGACGTGGTTCCCGGCGACCCCGGGCCTGGACGAGTGGCTGGACCTGTACCGGCGGGTGGCCCGCGCGAACGGGGGCGAGCCGGATGCCGGGCGGCGTCTGCTGTCGTGGGCGCGGGCGGCCGGCTTCACGGACGTACGGGCCTCCGCGACGGCGTGGTGCTACGCCACCGCGGAGGAGGTCGCGTGGTGGTCCGGACTGTGGGCCGACCGGACGCGGGCCTCGGCGTACGCGTCCGTCGCGACGGGTGGGGGGCATGCGGAGCCGGGCGACCTGGAGGCGGTTGCCGCGGCGTGGCACGCGTGGGGGGCTGCGCCGGACGCGTGGTTCTCCGTCCTGAACGGAGAGCTGCTGTGCCGCGCCTGACGGGCGGCGCCGGGTCCCGCTGCGCGGGCTGAGCTCCCCACCCCACCCTTCCGCCGTTCCCTGGGGCTCCGCCCCAGACCCCGCGCCTCAAACTCCCCCAGCTACCGCTGGGAGGTGCCCCCTGGCGGGGCTGGATAGATCCAGCCCCGCCGGCGTTTGAGGCGCGGCGCCGCACCCGGAGGATCAGGGGTGCATGCGGAAGTCGTAGGCCGGAGGCAGGCGGCGGGTGGTGAGGGTGGACCAGAGTTCCGTGAGGGAGTCCTCGCCTTCACGGAGGTCGGGGATCTCGAAGCCCTCTTCGAACAGCCGCAGCGCCGCCCCCACATGGCCCTCCGCCGCGAGGAGCCCGGCGGCGAGCAACCGGAAGCGGCCGCGCTCCCGCAGGGCCGGCCGCAGCCGGTCCCAGACTCCGCGCGCCGCCGCGAGGCGCCCGGCGGCGAGGAGGGCCGTCATCGCCTCCCCGCCCAGCGCGGCTTCGGCAGCGGTCCACGCCTCACCGCCCCGGCTCTCGGCCGCCAGGTCGTCGAAGGCTTCCGCGTAGCGGTCGGCGGCGCGTTCCGGCGCTCCGGCCAGGGTGTCGGCGACGGCCAGACAACGCAGCAGCGGCCAGCGGGAGGGGGCGAGGGCCAGCCCGCGTTCCCAGCTGCGTACGGCCTGGGCCACGTCGCCGGCGTGCCACTGGGCGACGCCCAGGTGGTACTCGGTGAGCGGGTCGGCCGGGGCCGTCTCCAGCATGTCCCGCCAGTGCGGTGCGACCAGCGCGGGCCCCGGCGGCGCCACCTTGCGCGGGGCGGGCAGGACTCCGCTGCGCCACAGGTCCAGCCAGGGCGCCTGCTCCTCCTCCAGGGTGGCTTCCTCGAAGGGGGTGCCCGGCAGTTCGTGGCCCCCGCACAGCACTTCCAGCGCGCCCCAGCCCGAGCCGGCCGCGAGCCGCTCCCCCGGTTCGGTGTCGGCGGCGCCGCGGCGCCACGCCTCGTACGCCGCGTCCAGGACGGCGGCGGGCAGGGCCTCGTCCAGTGCCGCCGAGGCGGCCCCGCGCGCCGCCGCCCAGTCGGAGCCGTGCACGGCCGCCGGATCGGCCTCCAGCGGTCCGTAGGCCTCCAGCCAGCTGAACTCCGCCCCGGCGTCGAGCCGTACGTGTTCCAGCTGGGTGCGGGCCAGGCCCGCCTGGATCTCGGCGTAGCCGCCGGTGCCCGGTTCGGTCAGCCACTCCTGCCAGCGCCGGCCGCCCGCTCCGGCGCCCCATGCGAAGAGCTTGCGGCCGCGCAGCCGGCCGGTGGAGGCCTGGGCGAGGCCGTGGCCGTCGGGGCCGAGGGCCGCGATCCAGGGGCGGGCGGTGTCCTGGACCTCGTAGAAGAAGTCGGCGGGGTGGCTGCTGTTCAGGGGGTAGGTGCGGTCCGCCTCCTGCCAGGCGGGTACGGGGATCCGGCGCAGGTTCCGTTCGTAGCCGTAGTGCCAGGCTTCGTCGGCGGGGGCGAGGATCCGGGTGCCGGGGGACTCCGGGACGGCGGTGTTGGACCACCAGTAGACGGGCGCGGGCCGCTCGTGCGGGTTGCGCACGCGGACGCCGACGTAGAGGAAGTCCGAGTCCTCGGGCAGCCACAGGTCCACCTGGAAGGGCAGGTCGCGCAGCCGTTCCCACTCCCACAGCCGGACCATCGCGGCGCCGTCCGGGGCGGGGACGAGCGCGGCGTGCAGCGGGGAGCAGGCCAGGGTGGTGTGGCCGGTGGCGCCGATGTTCCATTCGATGCCGCCGGAGTACCAGGCGCCGTTGAGCGCGAGGTTCGCGGGCTGGAACACCGGGTTGCGGTAGAGGAGTTCGCGTCCGGTCGGCAGGTGGACGAGCGAGTGGATCCGCCCGCCGAGGCCGGGCAGTACGGTGACGCGCAGCCGGCCGTTCTCGATGACGACGGCCTCCAACTCCCGCTCGGGGCGCTCCCGTCCGTACCCGTCGCGGACGCGGACCGGCAGCAGGGAGCGCAGCGGCTCGTAGCCGGCCTGGCGGGCCGTGTCGCGCGGCAGCTCCCGGCGCGTGCGCTCGTCCAGCGCGTGCACGCCGTCGGGCGCGCGCAGGGCGGGCAGGGGGTTGTCGGGTCCCAACGGGGCTGCGGGAAGGGTCAGCTGGGCACGTCGGACGGTGGTGGCCATGAGGGAATGGAACACGCCGCCACGGGTGGCGCACAGGGGTTCCGCGCATCACCACCGGTCAGGATTACGCAAAGGCACCCGCGACCAGGTCGGCGAGGAGGGCGCCCGCACGCGCGTCCGGATCCAGGTCCGGGTCGTAGATGGTGACGTTGAGCCCGACGCAGCGCGGCGAGTGGACCAGTACCCCGAGCAGTTCGGCGAGTTCGTCGGGGAGCAGCCCGCCGGGGTCCGGGCTGTCCACGGCGGGCATCACGGTCGGGTCGAGGGCGTCGGCGTCCAGGTGGATCCAGAAGCCGGCGGTGCGCGGCGGGTGCAGGCCCTCCAGCGCGGCCCGCGCGACGGGACCCGCGCCGCGTTCGCGGATGTCCCCGACCGTGGCGGCCGCGATCCCGGCCTCCGCGAGTTCGGTCAGGTCCGGGTCGCCGTCGCGCAGCCCGAAGAGGCGTACGTCCTCCTCCCGCAGGTACGGGCGCAGGCCCTCCAGGTCGGTGAGTTCACGCCGGCCGCGGCCGGTGGACAGGGCGAGTTCCTCGCCGCCCGCCGCGCCGACGGGCCCGTTGACGGCCGTGTTCCCGGGGTGGCGGAAGTCGGCGGAGCCGTCGATCGCGGCGAGCCCGTACCGGCCGAGGCGGCGCATGGCGAGCGCGGCGCCGAGCTGGATGGAGCAGTCGCCCCCGAGGACGACGGGGAACTCCCCGGCCCGCAGGTGCTTCTCGATGCGGTCGGCGAGGGTGACGGTGTACCGGGCGAGGGGCGCGGCGTGGAAGGTGCCGTCGCCCTCCTTCCAGTCGCCCCGGTCGTAGCGCGGCGGGACGACGACCCCGCCGTCGCGGGCGCCGAGCCGTTGCAGCAGGCCTTGTTCGCGCAGGGCGCCGGCCAGCTTGTAGACCCCGGGGACGGCGCCGGGGGCGGGCGGGCGCAGGCCGAGGTTGGACGGGGCGTCGATGAGCACGAGGGTTCGCATGGACCCATCCTGGGCGATGTGCGGGCGGCGGGGCGGAAATTTCGCCTACCGGGGCCGGGTGCCGTCACCGCCTCGCTTCGCGTCGCGTCGCCTCGCCTCGCGTCGCGTCGGGAGGTCACCGCCCGGCCGTCACCGCCCAGCGCTCGTGGTCCCGCCAGGCCCCGTCCACGTACAGGAAGTCCGGGGAGAACCCTTCGAGGCGGAAGCCGCGCCCCCTGACCAGGGCGATCGAGGCCGTGTTGGCGGGCTGGATGTTCGCCTCCAGCCGGTGCAGGCCCAGGCCGCCCTGGTCCTCGGGGGTGAAGGCGTGGGCGACGGCCAGGGCGAGGGCCTCGCCGAACAGTCCGCGTCCGGCGGAGTGCGCGAACGCGCCGTAGCCGAGCGCCCCGCACCGGAAGGCGCCCCGGACGATGTTGTTGACGTTGACGAAGCCGGCGATCGCCCCGGTGGCCCGTTCGCAGACCAGGAATCCGGCCCGCCCGTCCCCCTCGATCAGCCGGGCCGCGTACGGCTCGTACTCCTCCGGGGTGGCGGGCGGGAACAGCCAGGGCCGGTGCAGGTCCCGGCTCTCGCGCACCCGGGCGGTGAACTCGGTGCCGTCGGCGATCCGGAAGGGCCGCAGGGCAACCCGCGCGCCTTCGGTGACGTAGTGGGGGAAACTCATGTGACCAGCCTAAAGAGGCGTGGCAGGATCCCCCGCGTGATCATCACCGGTACCACCGAAGAACTCCTGCTCGCCGCGGCGCGCAACAACGCCGACTGGTGCGACGCGGTCTGCCGCGCCCACGGCGTACGGGGCGCGTTCACCGCGGACGCCTGGACCAGCGTCCTGCGGACCCCGCCCCTGTACCCCGACGCCGTGTCCCTCACCCCCGGGGCCTCGGCGGCGGCGCTGGCGGACGCGGTGGACACCGCCTCCCCGGGCTGCTCGGTCAAGGACAGTTTCGCGGCGCTCGATCTGGCCCCGGCCGGCTTCGAGGTGCTGTTCGAGGCCCAGTGGATCCACCGTCCGGCGGCCGGAGCCGGGGCGGCGCCCGCCGCCGACGGCCGGCTGGAGTGGTCCGAGGTGGCGACGGCCGGGGAGCTGGACGTGTGGGAGGCGGCCTGGGACGGCGAGGAGAGCACCGGCCTGTTCCGGCCGGCCCTGCTCGGCGAGGACCTCGTCTTCCTCGCCGGCCGTGTCGGGGGCGGCGGCGCGGTCGTCGCGGGGGCCGTGGTGAGTTCGGGGGGCGGTGTGGTGGGCGTCTCCAACCTGTTCGCCCACGACGACGCGGACACCGGCGAGGCCTGGGCGGCCGCCGTGGCCCGCGCGGGCGAGCGCTGGCCGGGCCTGCCGGTCGTCGGCTACGAGGGCGGCGACGACCTCGAGGCCGCCGTCCGCGCCGGGTTCACCCCGCTGGGCCCGCTCCGCGTCTGGCTGCACACGGCCTGAGCCGCGCGGCAGCGGTCCACCGCGGGGTCAGCTGTGCAGGGCCAGACGGGGGATGTCCTCGCGTTCGATCCCGAAGACCTGCGCGTAGAGGGACAGCTCCGCCTCCAGGGCCCGCACCATCGTCTCGGCGCGCCGGAAGCCGTGGCCCTCGCCCTCGAAGGTGACGTACGCGTGCGGAACCCGCCGGCCGTGCAGCGCGGCCAGCAGCCGTTCGGCCTGGGCGGGCGGGCAGACCGGGTCGTCGAGTCCCTGGAGCAGGACGAAGGGGGCGGTGATCCGGTCGGCGCGGGCCACCGGGGAGCGTTCGCGGCAGTGCAGGGCCAGGGTCTGCGGGGGGCCGGCGAGGCCGTCGACGTAGCGGGACTCCAGGTCGTGGGTCTCGGCGGCGAAACCGCGCAGGTCGAGCACGGGGTAGATGATCGCCGCGCAGGCGTAGAGGCCGGTGGCGGCCAGGGAGGCCGCCGCCGTCCAGCCGCCGGCGCTGCCGCCCCGGATGGCGAGCCGGTCCGGGTCGGCGGTGCCCTCGGCGGCCAGGGCCCGGGCCACGGCGGCGCAGTCCTCCACGTCCACCACGCCCCACTGTTCGCGCAGCCGCTCGCGGTAGGCGCGGCCGTAGCCGGTGGAGCCGCCGTAGTTCACCTCGACGACACCGATGCCGCGCGAGGTGAAGTAGGCGATGTGCAGGTCCAGTACGGGCGGCACGTGGTCGGTGGGGCCGCCGTGCGCCCACACCACGTACGGGGGCAGTTCGGCGGCCGGTGCCCGCCGGGCGGGGTGGTGCGGCGGGTAGACGTGGGCGTGGATCTCGCGGCCGCCCGGGCCGGAGAAGGTCCGGGTCTGCGGTTCCGGGTAGTAGGCCGGGTCGACGGGGTCGGTGGCGCGGGCGCCGACGACCCGGGCGTGGCCGGTGGCGGTGTCCAGCTCGACGACCTCGTACGCGCTGCGCGGGCTGGCGGCGACCCCGTAGACGCGGGTGCCGCAGACGGCCAGCGTCGGCTGCCAGGCCGTCCAGGGCCCGGCCGCGTCGACCAGGTCCCCGCTCTCCGGGTCGAGCATGCCGAGCACGCAGGCGCCCTTGCCGTGCAGGACGGCGAGCAGCCGGTCGGGCAGCGGGGCGAGCCAGCTGAGCCCCGGCTTCCACAGCGGTCCCCCGAACTCCTCCTCGCGCGGGCACAGCGCGACCGCCGCGCCGGTGTCGGGGTCCACCCGGTACGGGTTCCACCAGCCGCTGCGGTCGCTGACCGCGAGCAGGGTCCCGTCGGCCGCCCACGCCACCTGGGCGACGGCCTCCCGCGGCCCGCCGAGCACCGTGCGGGGGGCGGTGAGGGTGCCGTCGGAGGTGATGTCGGCCAGCTGGAGTTCGGTCCCGTCCCACGGCATCCGGGGGTGGTCCCACACCAGCCAGGCGGCGCGCCGCCCGTCGGGGGACAGCTTCGGTCCCGTGCGGAAGCGGTGGCGGTCGTCGGTGAGTTCCCGTACGGCGGACCGGTCGCCGGCGGCGGACCCGTCCAGCGGTACGGCGGCCGTCACCCGCCGTACGTCGGTCGGGGCGGGGCCGGTGAACTCCTCCAGTACGCACCAGACCTCGCCGCCGCGCAGCACCGGGTCGGCCCAGCGCAGCCCGCCGCCGACCGCCGAGAGGGGGGTCAGGGGCCGCGGCCCGGGGGCTCCGGGCGCATCGGGCTCGTAGGCGTACAGCCGTTGGTCGGGGTGGTGGACGAAGACCACCAGCGGCCCCTTGCCGGTCTGTTCGGTGCCCGCCCAGGGCTGTCCCCCGTACTCGGTGAGGCGGCTGCGGACGTTCCACGGCGCGGGGAGCACCGAGCGGGCGGCGCGCCCGTCGGCGGGCCGGCGTACGAGGGTGCGGCGGCCGCCCTCCTCGGGGCGCGGCTCGGTCCACCACACCTCGGGGCCGACGGCGGCGAGGTACTCGGGGCGGCCGTCGTGGGCGGCGGCGAGCGCGGCATCGATGGGCGAGGGCCAGCTGCCGTAGGGGACGCCCGGGGCGGCGGCCATCACGGGGCCCCCATCACAGGGTCCGCAGCGCGCGGTCGAGGACGCGGACGCCGAAGTGCAGGGCGTCGACGGGCACCCGCTCGTCGACTCCGTGGAAGAGGGCCCAGTAGTCGAAGCCGGGCGGCAGCTTGAGGGGGGAGAAGCCGTAGCCGGTGATGCCGAGCCGGGAGAACTGCTTGGCGTCGGTGCCGCCGGCCATGCAGAAGGGGACCACGTGCCCGGCGGGGTCGAAGTGTTCGACGGACTCGCGCAGGATGCGGAACGTCCGTCCGTCGACGGGGGCTTCGAGGGCGACCTCGCGGTGGTGGAACTCCCAGTCGACGTCGGGGCCGGTGAGCGCGTCGAGGGTGGCCTCGAACTCGGCCTCCCCGCCGGGCAGGGTCCGTCCGTCCACGTAGGCGGTGGCGTGTGCGGGGACGACGTTCAGCTTGTAACCGGCGCTGAGCATCGTCGGGTTGGTGCTGTTGCGGACGGTGGCCTCCACCAGGGCGGCCACCGGGCCGAGTTCGGCGAGGACGGCGTCGAGGTCGAAGCCCGGGGCGTGCGGGTCGACCGACATGCCCTGGAGGGCGGCGAGTTCGGTGACGCAGGCGGCGACGGTGTCGGTGAGGCGCACCGGCCACTGGTACGCGCCGATCCGGGCGACGGCGGCGGCGAGCCGGCTGACGGCATTGGCCCGGTTGGGCTTGGAGCCGTGCCCGGCGGTGCCGCGCGCGGTCAACTTCAGCCAGGCGGTGCCGCGTTCACCGGCGGCGATGGGGTAGAGGGCGCGGCCGGATCCGGGGTGCAGGGTGAAGGCACCGGATTCGCTGATGCCCTCCGTACAGCCTTCGAAGAGGTGCGGGTGGCGGTCGGCGAGGAAGCCCGAGCCGTCGGCCGCGCTGTCCTCCTCGTCGGCGGTGTAGGCGATCACGATGTCCCGGCGGGGGCGCACGCCGTGGCGGGCCCAGGCGCGTACGACGGCCAGCACCATCGCGTCCGTGTTCTTCATGTCGACCGCCCCGCGGCCCCGGACCACCCCGTCGTGGACCTCCCCGGAGAAGGGGTGGAAGCTCCAGTCGGCGGCCTCGGCGGGGACCACGTCGAGGTGGCCGTGGACGAGCAGGGCGGGCGCCGAGGGGTCGGTGCCCTCGATGCGGGCCACCACGTTGGTACGGCCCGGGGTGCGTTCCAGCAGGACCGGTTCCAGGCCCGCCGCGGCGAGCCGTTCGGCGACGTACTCGGCGGCGGGCCGCTCACGGCAGTCGCCGCCTCCCCGGTTGGTGGTGTCGATGCGGATCAGCCCGGAGGTGAACTCGACGGCCTCGTCGAGGGCGGTCCCGTCGACGGGCGCGGGGGCCGGGGGTGTCCCGTCCGCGACCGCTCCGGGCCCGGCCGCCCCGGCCACCGGGGCGTCGTCCCGCCGGATCTCGTCCACCCCGCGCATGTCAGCCATACTGCTCCTCCACGGCCGCCGAGACGACCGTCGTGACCGCCTTGAAGGTGCGGATCCCCTCGTACATGGTGGCGCTGGTGTACGCGACCCTGCGCTCCCCGCTGCGTTCGACGCCCGGGACGACGGTGGCGGCGAGCGAGAGGTGCTCGGCGTCGAACTCCACCTCCACCGCGAAGGGGCCGCCGCGCACCGGCTCGTGGCGCACCGCGAGCTTGGCGGCCTCGGTGGCGGCGGCCCGGATGTCGGCGGCGGTGCGGGCGGGGGTGCGGCAGACGGCCGCGTAGCGCGAGACGTGGTCCTTGACGGCGACGGTGCGCGCGTCGGGGGCGTAGCCGGCGGCGTCGAGGCAGGTCAGGTCGTCGCCGGTGACGAGGACGACGGGGACGCCGTACTCGGCGACGACGTGGGCGTTGAGGAGACCCTCGCTGGCGCGCAGGCCGTTCAGCCAGACGCCGGTGATGGAGTTGGCGAGGTAGGTGTGGGCGAGGACGCCCTCCGTGCCGGCGCCGGTGTGGTAGCCGACGAAGGCGATGCCGTCGACGTCGCCGTGCTGGACGCCCTCCACCATGGAGAGGGACTTGTGGCGGCCGGTGAGCATCTCGGCGCGGGCGTCGAGCTTCTCCAGCAGCAGGTTGCGCATGGTGGAGTGGGCCTCGTTGATGAGCACCTGGTCGGCGCCGGCGTCGTAGAAGCCGAGTACGGCGGCGTTCACGTCGGAGGTGAACATGGCCCGGCAGCGCTCCCACTGGGAGGCCCCGGGCATCACGTCCTCGGGCCAGGTGACGCCGGTGGCGCCTTCCATGTCGGCGGAGATGAGGATCTTCATCGGGCCCCCGGTGGGTCGGGTCGCGGACGCCCCACCCTAGCCTTCCGGGCCCTTGCGGACCCGGGGCCACGCCCGGCCGGGCGTGCACGCCGTCCGGGCGCTCGCCGTCACGGCGCGCGGCGGAGCGGCCCGCCCGGGAAATCCACCCGAACCGGTGAGCCGCCCGGGGCGCGCCGCCGGGCAACGGCCTTGATCAGGCTTCGACTTCCTGCGCCAGGTTGGCGAGGAGGGTGTCGTAGATGCGGCCGAGGCCCTTGGGCGCGAAGGTGCGCTCGAAGAAGCCGCCGATGCCGCCCGCGCCGTTCCACACGGTGCTGACGACGGCCTTGGACTTGCCCTCGCCGGCCGGGGTCACGGTCCAGGTGGTGACCATGGAGGAGTTGCGGTCCTTCTCCACGAGCTGGCCGTCCGTGGGCTCGCTGACCTCGAGCAGGCAGTCCCGTACGCGCTTGCTGGTGGCCTGGAGCTTCCAGTGCACCAGGGTGCCCTCGCCGTCGCCGCCCTCGCGCACCTCGTACTCGCTGAAGTGCTCGGGCAGCAGCTTGCCCCGGGTGCCGGTGTAGTCCGCGAGCGCGTCGAACACGGTCTCCGCGTCTGCCCCGATGATGCGTTCCGTGGTGGCCTCGACCTGCGCCATACCTGTTCCTCCAGCAGTCGTGATGCTCGTCGCCGCAAGCCAACCACCTCCGGCCCGGCCGCCCAAATCCGCGCCCGTCCGGGGCCGCCCCGCACGATCATGGGAACGTTTGTTCTATTCTCGGCGCACCACGCCACCGAGGAGGCAGCCATGCGCTGGGAGAATCTGACCGGGACCCCGGGCGGGCCGGCCGCGCTCTTCGGCGCGGACGCGGTCGTCACCAGGACCTTCGACACCCCCGAGTTCCGGGGGATCACCTTCCACGAGGTGCGCGCCCGGTCGATCGTGAACCGGGTGCCCGGCGCCTCCCGGATGCCGTTCGAATGGACCGTCAACCCGTACCGGGGCTGCTCCCACGCCTGCGTCTACTGTTTTGCGCGCAAGACCCACAGCTACCTGGACCTCGACACGGGCACCGGTTTCGACTCCCAGATCGTCGTCAAGGTCAACGCCCCCGAGCTGCTGCGCCGTGAGCTGGCGGCGCCCCGCTGGGGCGGCGCGCACATCGCCATGGGCACCAACGTCGACTGCTACCAGCGCGCCGAGGGCCGCTACCGGCTGATGCCCGGCATCCTCGAGGCACTGCGCGAGCACGCCAACCCCTTCTCGATCCTCACCAAGGGCACGCTGATCCTGCGCGACCTGCCCCTGCTGCGGCGGGCGGCCGAGGTGACGGAGGTCGGGATCTCGGTGTCCGTCGGGTTCACCGACACCGCCCTGTGGCGGACCGTGGAGCCCGGCACCCCCTCCCCCGCCGCCCGGCTGGGCGCCGTACGGGCCCTGACCGGCGCCGGCATCGAGTGCGGGGTGCTGATGGCGCCGGTGGTCCCCTTCCTCGGCGACTCCCCCGCTCAGCTGCGGGCGACCGTCCGGGCCGTCGCGGAGTCGGGCGCGACCTCCGTGACACCCCTGGTACTCCATCTGCGGCCCGGGGCGCGGGAGTGGTTCACGGCCTGGCTGACCCGGCATCACCCCGGCCTCGTCGAACGGTACGAACGGATGTACGCGGGCGGTTCGTACGCGCCCACCTGGTACCAGCGGCAGATCACCCGCCAAGTCCACGAGCTCGCGGCCGAATTCGGCATCGGCCCGGCGGGGCGCGGCCCGGCCCGCCCCGTGGTGCTGCCCGAGCGGCCGGACGGGCCGGCGGCGGCCGGGCCCGTGCAGCTCACGCTGCTCTGAGCCCGGACGCCTCCCGAGGGGTCATCACATCGGGCCAATCAGCGGACCAATCCCGCCTTCCCGCTGCGGTTTCCGGGACGATTCCGCCCAGAACCCTCGGCTGGGAGGCCCCATGCTCCACCCCCTGAAGAAGCGCGCCGCCGTGCTGCTCTCGATCTCCACCGTCGCCGCCGCCCTCGCGGGCCCGGTCACCGCCGCGCCGGCCGCGCCCGCGCCCGCCGCCCCGGCGGCCGTCGCGGCGCTCACGTGGAGCGGCTGCGCGACGCCCCGCTACCCGACCCTCCAGTGCGCCTCCCTGAAGGTCCCCCTCGACCACGACCACCCCGCCGGGCGGCAGATCTCCCTCGCCCTGACCCGGGTCCCGCACACCGCCAAGACCTCCCAGGGCCCGCTGCTGGTCAACCCGGGCGGCCCCGGCGGCAGCGGGCGCACCCTGGCCGGGTACATCGCCGCCGCCCTGCCCAAGGACGTGGCCGCGCAGTACGACGTGATCGGCTTCGACCCCCGGGGCGTGGGCCGCAGCGAGCCGGCGCTCGACTGCGGGGGCGGCCACTTCGCGCCCGTGCGCCCGGACTCCGTCCCCCTCGACCCGGCCGTCGAGCGGGCCAACCTGGACCGGGTGCGCACCTTCGCCGAGTCCTGCCAGGCCAAGCACGCGGACGTGCTCCCGTACATCGGCACCGTCTCCGCCGCCCGCGACCTGGAGGTGCTGCGCACGGCCCTGGGCGCGCAGCGGCTCAGCTACTTCGGCTACTCGTACGGGACCTACCTGGGCGCGGTGTACGCGAAGCTCCACCCGGACCGGGTGCACCGGCTCGTCCTGGACTCCGTGGTCGACCCGGACGGGGTCTGGTACGAGGACAACCTCGCCCAGGACCGGGCCTTCGACGCCCGCCACAAGTCCTTCATGGCCTGGGTGGCCCGGTACGACGCCACCTACCGGCTGGGTACGGACCCGGCCCGGGTCGAGGCCCGCTGGTACGAGATGCGCGAGGCCCTGCGCACGGCCCCGGCGGGCGGGAAGGTGGGCCCGGCCGAGCTGGAGGACACCTACATGCCGGGCGGCTACTACAACGGCTACTGGCCCGCCCTGGCCGAGGCCTTCGCGGCGTACGCGCGGGAACAGGACCCGAAGCCGCTGGTGGCGGCGTACGAGCGGTTCGGCTCGGTGGAGCCCTCGGCGGGCAACAGCTACAGCGTGTACACGGCGGTGCAGTGCCGGGACTCGGCCTGGCCCAGGGACTGGAACACCTGGCGGGCCGACATGTGGCGCACCCACGCGAAGGCGCCCTTCATGACCTGGAACAACGGCTGGTACAACGCGCCGTGCGCGTTCTGGCCCGGGGAGCCGCTCGCGGCCCCGGACGTGACGAACACCGAACTGCCCCCGGCGCTGCTGTTCCAGGCGACGGAGGACGCGGCGACCCCGTACGAGGGCGCGGTGAGCATGCGCGGCAAGCTGGCCGGTTCGGCCCTGGTGCAGGAGGCGGGCGGCGGCAACCACGGCATCGCCCTGAGCGGCAACAAGTGCCTCGACGAGAAGCTCGCCGCGTACCTGCGGACGGGAACGGCGGCGGACGCGGTCTGCCCGGCGCAGGACGAGCCGAAGCCGACGACGGCGACCCGCGCGGTGCCGTCCTCGGCGGGCGGGGCGGCCCTGCACGGGCTGCTGGGCTTCCGGGGCTGACATCCGTCAGGGCAAGATCATGCCCATGACCACTTCCTCGCATCCCGTCCCCGCCGCCCCCGAGGGCGGCCACCTCACCCGTGTCGCCGCCCCCGAGGGCGTCAGCCCCGGTACCGGGTACTCCCACGTCGTCTGGGGCACCGGACGGTTCGTGGCCGTCTCCGGGCAGTGCTCCTTCGACGAGAAGGGCGAGCTGGTCGGCGAGGGCGACGCCGCCGCCCAGGCCCGGCAGGTGTTCGAGAACCTGCGCCGGTGCCTGGCGGCGGCGGGCGCCGGCTTCGAGGACGTGGTGAAGCTGACGTACTTCGTCACGGACGTGGCGCACCTCCCGGCGGTCCGGGCGGCCCGCGACGAGGTGATCGCCCCGGACCGGCTGCCGGCCTCCTCGGCGGTGCAGGTCGCGGCGCTGTTCCGGCCGGAACTCCTGCTGGAGGTCGAGGCCTTCGCGATCGTCCCCGTCTCCGGCTGAGCAGACGGGAGTTCGGCGACGGGCCCCGGGGCCCGGGCGCGTCAGGCGTCCGGGTGGCCCGCCAGCAGCCGCCCGAGGGCGTCGGTGGCGGCCAGGGCCAGCCGGGGGTGGCCCTGGGCCCGGACCAGGACGTCGCGGGCCCGGGCGTCGGCGAGCGCGCCGAGCCCCTCGACGCAGGCCAGGGCCACCCGCCAGTACGGGTCGTGCGGCGAGAGCAGCCGCCCCAGGGTGGAGATCAGGGCCGGGGCCGACTCGGGGGCCCGCAGTGCGGCCAGCAGCCGGACCGCGTGCAGGGCGTAGGCCGTGCGCAGGGTGTTGGTGGCCAGGGCGGCGGCCGCGCGGGCGGTGCGCGGGTCCCCGAGCACCGCGAGGGCCTGCGCGGCGGCCTCGCAGCGCGGCGGGTCCCGGTGGTTGAGGAGCAGCACCAGGGACTCGAAGGCCCGCCGGTCGCCCGCCAGCCCCAGCCGGTACGCGGCCAGTTCGCGGGCCCACAGGGGCCGTCCGGCCGAGGACAGGGAGTCGGCCAGCTCGTCGGGGGCCGCCCCGAGCAGCGTCCCGTACTCCGGCGATCCGTCCGACTCCACCCGCAGGCGCTCCAGCACGTCGTTCACGCGCCCACCCTAGGGCGGGCGGGGGGCCTCGTACGCCGGTTCCGCCGACCTGGTTGATCGATGATCGATGATCGGTACATTTGGGCGGTACAGGTCACATCTCCGCACTCTGGCGGACCAGTTACCGCCGGGTTACAGTCGCTCCAACACGATACGAGGGCGGCCTGGTGACGCAGCCGCCCCGTGCCAGTCGGTTCGTGGCCCCTCTTGCACGGCAGGACCCCGGGACAGGGTCGTGCCGCTTCCGCCCGCCGCGCCCTTCCCTCAGGGCGCTTCCCGCCGGGCTCACCCCGCACGGTTCTTCCGTACGGCCTCCGCGCGCGCTGTGCGCCGCGCGCTCCCCAGTCGTCACCCTCTTCCACTGGAGTCCCGCGATGGACCTTCCGTCCACGTCCAGTCAGTCCGCCCGCCCCGCCCTGCAGACCGTCGCCGTCGTCGGCCTCGGCACCATGGGCACCGGTATCGCCGAGCTGCTCGCCCGCGCCGGCCGCGAGGTCGTCGGCATCGACGTCAGCGAGGCCGCCGCCCGCCGGGCCACCGCCTCCCTCGCCGCCGCGACGGCCCGTTCCGTCGTCAAGGGGCGCCTCACCGAGCAGGAGCGCGAGGCCGTCCTCGCCCGCTTCCGCACCTTCTCCGACCTGGGCGCCGCCGCCGACGCGGACCTCGTCATCGAGGTGGTCCCGGAGGACTACGAGCTCAAGCACCGGCTCTTCGGCGAGCTCGACGCGATCGTCCGGCCCGACACCATCCTGGCCACCGGCACCAACGCCCTGTCGGTGACCCGCCTGGCCGCCGAGTCGCTGCGCCCGGAGCGCGTGCTGGGGCTGCACTTCTTCAACCCGGCCCCGGCGATGAAGCTCGTCGAGATCGTCTCCTGCGTGCTCACCGCCCCGCCCGCCGTGGCGGCGGTCACCGAGCTGGCCCGCGAGCTGGGCAAGCAGCCCGTCGCGGTCGGCGACCGGCCCGGTTTCGTCGCCGACGGCCTGCTGTTCGGCTACCTCAACCAGGCCGCCGCCATGTACGAGGCCAAGTACGCCTCCCGCGAGGACATCGACGCGGCGATGCGGCTCGGCTGCGGGCTGCCGATGGGGCCCCTCGCCCTGCTCGACCTGATCGGCGTGGACACGGCCCGCACCGTCCTGGAGGCGATGTACGCCTCCTCGGGCGACCGGCTGCACGCCCCGGCCCCGATCCTGGGCCACCTCGCCGAGGCGGGCCTGACCGGGCAGAAGTCCGGGCGCGGGTTCTACACGTACGACTCCCCGGGCAGCGCGACGGTCGTCCGCGACCTCCAGACCCCGCTGGACGGTTCCCTGCTCGGCGCGGGCCGCCCGGTCTCCTCGGTCGGCGTGGCCGGCTCCGGGACCATGGCGAGCGGGATCGCCCAGGTCTTCGCGCAGGCCGGCTACGACGTGGTGCTGGCCGCGCGCAGCCAGGAGAAGGCGGAGGCGGCGAAGGCCTCGATCGGCAAGTCCTTGGGCCGTGCGGTGTCCAAGGGCCGGCTGACCGAGGCCGCCGCCGCGCAGACGCTGGAGCGGATCACCCCGGCCGGTTCGCTGGAGGCCTTCGCCGAGGTGGACCTGGCGGTCGAGGCGGTCGCCGAGGACCTGGCGGTCAAGCAGGAGCTGTTCGCGGGCCTGGACAAGGTCTGCAAGCCGGGCGCGGTGCTCGCCACCACGACCTCGTCGCTGCCGGTGATCGCGGTCGCCCGGGCGACCTCGCGTCCGCAGGACGTGATCGGCATGCACTTCTTCAACCCGGCGCCCGCGATGAAGCTGGTCGAGGTGGTCCGGACGGTCCTGACCTCCGACGACGTGCACGCCACCGTCCGCGAGGTCTGCGTGAAGGTGCGCAAGCACCCCGTGGACTGCGGGGACCGCGCGGGCTTCATCGTGAACGCCCTGCTGTTCCCGTACCTCAACAACGCGATCAAGATGGTCGAGCAGCACTACGCGAGCCTCGACGACATCGACGCCGCGATGAAGCTGGGCGGCGGCTACCCGATGGGGCCGTTCGAGCTCCTCGACGTGGTCGGCCTGGACGTGTCCCTGGCCATCGAGAAGGTCCTCCACCAGGAGTTCCGCGACCCGGGCCTGGCCCCGTCGCCGCTGCTGGAGCACCTGGTGGCCGCGGGGTGCCTGGGCCGGAAGACCGGTCGCGGATTCCGTGAGTACGCCGCCCGCCGGTAACCAGGCGGGCCCTGAGCAGGATGCGTGGGGAGGGCTGCTCGGGTCCGCCGGACCCTCACGGCGGACTTACCCTTCCGAGCCCAGTGCGGGCTCTCCCCCGCATCCGTCCCCCTCCCACCCCCCTCAGGCGCGCTCTCCTGCGCGAATGAAGTACTTTCGCTCTATGTCCCAGCCCGCCAAGACCTCACCCCGCGCCTCCGCGGCCTCCGACGCCACGGAGAGCCCGGCCGGCACCAAGGCGGCCGCTCAGCGGCTCAAGATGCGCCGCGAGCTCGCCGCCGCGGCCATGGAGCTGTTCGCGACGAAGGGGTACGAGGCCACGACGGTCGACGAGATCGCGGCGACCGCCGGGGTGGCGCGCCGGACCTTCTTCCGGCACTTCCGGTCCAAGGAAGAGGCGATCTTCCCGGACCACGACGACACGCTGACCAGGGCCGAAGCGGTCCTGGACGTGGCGCCGGCGCACGAGCACCCGCTCGACACGGTGTGCCGGGGGATCAAGGAAGTCATGAAGATGTACGCCGCCTCGCCGGCGGTGTCGGTGGAGCGCTACCGGCTGACCCGCGAGGTGCCGGCCCTGCGCGAGCGGGAGATCGCCTCGGTCGCCCGCTACGAGCGGCTCTTCACCCGCTACCTGCTGGCCCACTTCGACGAGACCGACCACCACGACGGCAACGACGACCCGCTGCTGGCGGAGGTGGCCGCCTCGGCGGTGGTGACCGCCCACAACCACGTACTGCGGCGCTGGCTGCGGGCCGGGGGCCAGGGGGACGTGGAGGCGCAGCTGGACCACGCCTTCTCGATCGTGCGCAAGACCTTCGGCTCCGGGATCGGCGCGGGCCGCACGCCGGGCGCCGCCACCGCGTCCGCGCCGGCGGCGGTGCGCACCGAGGGCGAGGTGCTGGTGGCGGTGGCCCGTACGGACGCCCCGCTGGACGAGGTCATGCGGACCATCGAAGAGGCACTGAGGAACAAGCGGTAGCACCAGCTCCAGTAACACGCGTCACACAGGCCGCCCCCGTTCCGGGGGCGGCCTTTTGTGTATGTCCGGGTTGCCCCTACTCGCGAGTAACTCTGATCGATCATCGCTCATCGGTGCAGGTCAATCGGCAAATGAGAGAAAGTTTTGGCACGCGGTGCCTTGCTGAGTGACACGGGGTGCCATACGTTGAATCTCGTCCGGATGTCCCCGCGGTACACGCCCCACCCGGCGAACGACCGCGCCCCGGATGCCTGCGTCACCAGGCACCGCACGCCCCACCACGGGCGCTGCCAGCACCACCGCTCAGCCGGACCGACGGCACGCACCACACCCGTTCCACGCACCCGCGTATCCCTCAGCGCACCCTCATAGCGCTCGCCGGAGGCAATACCGTGAAGGACATCCTGGACGCGATTCAGTCGCAGTCCGCCACCGCCGCAGACTTCGCCGCACTGCCGCTGCCCGACTCGTACCGCGCGATCACCGTGCACAAGGACGAGGCGGAGATGTTCGCGGGGCTCACCACCCGCGAGAAGGACCCGCGCAAGTCCCTGCACCTCGACCAGGTCCCGGTGCCCGAACTCGGCCCGGGCGAGGCCCTGGTGGCCGTCATGGCCTCCTCGGTCAACTACAACTCCGTGTGGACCTCGATCTTCGAGCCGGTCTCCACCTTCAGCTTCCTGGAGCGCTACGGGCGCCTGTCGGAGCTCACCAAGCGCCACGACCTCCCGTACCACGTCATCGGCTCCGACCTCGCGGGCGTCGTGCTGCGCACCGGCCCCGGCGTCAACGCCTGGAAGCCGGGCGACGAGGTCGTCGCGCACTGCCTCTCGGTCGAGCTGGAGTCCTCCGACGGCCACAACGACACGATGCTCGACCCCGAGCAGCGCATCTGGGGCTTCGAGACCAACTTCGGCGGCCTCGCCGAGATCGCCCTCGTCAAGTCCAACCAGCTGATGCCCAAGCCCGACCACCTCAGCTGGGAGGAGGCCGCCTCCCCCGGCCTGGTCAACTCCACCGCCTACCGCCAGCTGGTCTCGCGCAACGGCGCCGGCATGAAGCAGGGCGACAACGTCCTGATCTGGGGCGCGAGCGGCGGCCTCGGCTCGTACGCCACGCAGTTCGCCCTGGCCGGCGGCGCCAACCCGATCTGTGTCGTCTCCTCCCCCGAGAAGGCCGACATCTGCCGGGCCATGGGCGCCGAGGCGGTCATCGACCGCAACGCCGAGGGCTACAAGTTCTGGAAGGACGAGCACACCCAGGACCCCAAGGAGTGGAAGCGCTTCGGCAAGCGCATCCGCGAGCTGACCGGCGGCGAGGACGTGGACATCGTCTTCGAGCACCCGGGCCGCGAGACCTTCGGCGCCTCCGTGTACGTCACCCGCAAGGGCGGCACCATCGTCACCTGCGCCTCGACCTCCGGCTACAACCACGAGTACGACAACCGCTACCTGTGGATGTCGCTCAAGCGGATCGTCGGCTCGCACTTCGCGAACTACCGCGAGGCGTGGGAGGCCAACCGCCTCGTCGCCAAGGGCAAGATCCACCCCACCCTGTCGAAGGTCTACTCCCTGGAGCAGACCGGCCAGGCGGCCTACGACGTCCACCGCAACCTCCACCAGGGCAAGGTCGGCGTCCTCGCGCTGGCCCCCGAGGAGGGCCTGGGCGTCCGCGACCACGAGATGCGCGCCCAGCACCTCGACGCCATCAACCGGTTCCGGAACATCTGAAGTCCGCAGAGGAACTCCTGAGATGACAGAGCGCCAGAAGGACCGTCCGTGGCTCATGCGGACGTACGCCGGCCACTCCACGGCCGAGGCGTCCAACGAGCTGTACCGCCGCAACCTCGCCAAGGGACAGACCGGCCTGTCGGTGGCCTTCGACCTGCCGACGCAGACCGGTTACGACCCGGACCACATCCTCGCCCGCGGCGAGGTGGGCCGCGTCGGGGTCCCGGTCTCCCATCTGGGCGACATGCGGCGGCTGTTCCAGGACATCCCCCTGGAACAGATGAACACCTCGATGACGATCAACGCCACCGCCATGTGGCTGCTGGCGCTCTACCAGGTGGCCGCCGAGGAGCAGGGCGCGGACGTGTCCCTGCTCCAGGGCACCACCCAGAACGACATCGTCAAGGAGTACCTCTCGCGCGGGACGCACGTCTTCCCGCCGGGGCCCTCGCTCCGCCTGACGACGGACATGATCGCGTACACGGTCAACCACATCCCGAAGTGGAACCCGATCAACATCTGCTCGTACCACCTCCAGGAGGCCGGGGCCACCCCGGTCCAGGAGATCTCGTACGCGATGTCGACCGCGATCGCCGTGCTGGACTCGGTGCGCGACTCGGGCCAGGTCCCGGAGGACCGTTTCGGCGAAGTGGTCGCCCGTATCTCCTTCTTCGTGAACGCGGGCGTCCGCTTCATCGAGGAGATGTGCAAGATGCGCGCCTTCGGCCGCATCTGGGACCAGGTCACCCGCGAGCGCTACGGCATCGAGAACGAGAAGCAGCGCCGGTTCCGCTACGGGGTCCAGGTCAACTCCCTCGGCCTGACCGAGGCGCAGCCGGAGAACAACGTCCAGCGGATCGTGCTGGAGATGCTGGCCGTCACCCTCTCCAAGGACGCCCGCGCCCGCGCCGTGCAGCTGCCGGCCTGGAACGAGGCGCTGGGCCTGCCCCGGCCCTGGGACCAGCAGTGGTCGCTGCGCATCCAGCAGGTCCTGGCGCACGAGAGCGACCTGCTGGAGTACGAGGACATCTTCGCGGGCTCCCACGTCGTGGAGGCCAAGGTCGAGTCCCTGGTGGCCGAGTGCCTGGCGGAGATCGACCGGATCCAGGAGATGGGCGGCGCGATGGCCGCCGTCGAGTCCGGGTACCTGAAGTCGCAGCTGGTCTCCTCGCACGCCGAGCGGCGGGCGCGGATCGAGGCCGGCGAGGACAAGATCGTCGGGGTGAACTGCTTCCAGCAGACGGAGGAGAACCCCCTCACCTCCGACCTGGACGGCGCCATCATGACGGTGGACCCGGCGGTCGAGGCGCTCACGGTCGAGCGCATCCGCCGCTGGCGGGCCGAGCGGCAGGAGTCCTCGGAGCGTCAGGGCAACGGCGACCCCTTCGTCTTCCCCACCACCCAGCAGGCCCTGGAGCGCCTCAAGGAGGCCGCCGCCGGGACCGAGAACCTGATGGAAGCCACCCTGGAGTGCGCCCGCGCGGGTGTCACCACCGGCGAGTGGTCGAGCGCGCTGCGCGAGGTGTTCGGCGAGTTCCGCGCCCCGACCGGGGTCTCCTCGGCCCCCGTCGCGGTCGCCGCCGAGCCCGGTACGCCGATGCACGAGGTCCGCGCCAAGGTGGCCCGTACGGCCGACGAGCTCGGCTCCGGCCGGCTGCGCCTGCTGGTCGGCAAGCCCGGCCTGGACGGGCACTCCAACGGCGCCGAGCAGATCGCCGTCCGGGCCCGCGACGCCGGCTTCGAGGTGGTCTACCAAGGCATCCGGCTGACGCCCGAGGAGATCTCGTCGGCGGCGCTGGCCGAGGACGTGCACTGCGTGGGACTGTCCATCCTGTCCGGATCCCACAGCGCACTCGTCCCGGATGTCCTCGAACGCCTGCGCGCGGCGGGGGCGGGTGACATTCCCGTCATCGTCGGAGGCATCATTCCGAACGCGGATGCCGTGACACTGAAGGCGGCCGGTGTGGCCGCCGTCTTCACGCCGAAGGACTTCGGCATCACGGAGATCATCGGCCGCATCGTCGACGAGATCCGCAGGGCCAACAAGCTCGACCCCCTTCAAGACACCGCACACCTTGCCAGCACGGAGGTCCCCGCATGACCACGCCAGTCCACCCGGTGAACCGTCTTCGCCCGCGTCGCTCCTGCCTCGCGGTACCGGGTTCGAACCCGCGCTTCCTGGAGAAGGCCCAGGGCCTGCCGGCCGACCAGGTCTTCCTGGACCTGGAGGACGCCTGCGCGCCGCTCGCCAAGGAAGGCGCCCGCCACACCATCGTGGACGCGCTGAACAACGGTGACTGGACGGGCAAGACCCGGGTCGTGCGCGTGAACGACTGGACCACGCACTGGACGTACCGCGACGTGATCACGGTCGTCGAGGGCGCCGGCCAGAACCTCGACTGCATCATGCTGCCGAAGGTCCAGGACGCCCAGCAGGTCGTGGCCCTGGACCTCCTCCTGACCCAGATCGAGAAGACGATGGGCTTCGAGGTCGGCAAGATCGGCATCGAGGCGCAGATCGAGAACGCCAAGGGCCTGGTGAACGTCGACGAGATCGCCGCCGCCTCCCCCCGGCTGGAGACGATCATCTTCGGCCCGGCCGACTTCATGGCGTCGATCAACATGAAGTCCCTGGTCGTGGGCATGCAGCCGCCCGGCTACGGCGCGGACGCCTACCACTACATCCTGATGCGGATCCTGATGGCGGCCCGCATGCACAACCTCCAGGCGATCGACGGCCCCTTCCTCCAGATCCGCGACGTGGACGCGTACCGCGAGGTGGCCGGCCGGGCGGCGGCGCTGGGCTTCGACGGCAAGTGGGTGCTGCACCCGGGTCAGGTCGACGCGGCCAACGAGGTCTTCTCCCCCTCGCAGGAGGACTACGACCACGCCGAACTGATCCTCGACGCCTACGACTGGTGCACCTCCGAGGCCGGCGGCAAGAAGGGCTCCGCGATGCTCGGCGACGAGATGATCGACGAGGCCAGCCGCAAGATGGCCCTGGTCATCGCGGGCAAGGGCCGCGCGGGCGGCATGCAGCGCACCAGCAAGTTCGAGATCCCGGAGGCCTAGGACCATGCAGTTCGGACGCACTTACGAAGAGTTCGAGGTCGGCGCGGTCTACAAGCACTGGCCCGGGAAGACCGTCACCGAGTACGACGACCACCTCTTCTGCCTGCTGACCATGAACCACCACCCGCTGCACATGGACAGCAACTACGCCGAGAACACGACCGACTTCGGCAAGAACGTCGTCGTGGGCAACTACATCTACTCGCTGCTGCTGGGCATGTCGGTGCCCGACGTCTCCGGGAAGGCCATCGCCAACCTGGAGATCGAGTCCCTGCGGCACGTGGCCCCGACCTTCCACGGCGACACGATCTACGGCGAGACCACGGTCCTCGACAAGACCCCGTCGAAGTCGAAGAACGACCGCGGGATCGTCTACGTGGAGACCAAGGGCTACAAGCAGGACGGCACCCTCGTCTGCGTCTTCCGGCGCAAGGTGATGGTCCCGACCGAGACGTACATCAAGGAGCGCGGCGGCGAGCAGCCCGGCCGGCCCCAGCTGAAGGAACAGGGGAAGTAGCCATGGCCCGACTCGCCCAGACCGCCGGCCTCACGGACGTCCAGCGGGAGATCCTCAAGACCGTCCGGGAGTTCGTCGACAAGGAGATCATCCCGGTCGCGACCGAGCTGGAGCACCGCGACGAGTACCCGCAGGCGATCGTCGACGGGCTCAAGGAGCTCGGCCTGTTCGGCCTGATGATCCCCGAGGAGTACGGCGGCCTCGGTGAGTCGCTGCTCACCTACGCGCTGTGCGTCGAGGAGATAGCGCGGGGCTGGATGTCCGTCTCGGGCATCATCAACACCCACTTCATCGTGGCGTACATGCTCAAGCAGCACGGCACGCAGGAGCAGAAGGACTACTTCCTGCCCCGCATGGCGCTGGGCGAGGTGCGCGGCGCGTTCTCGATGTCCGAGCCGGGCCTGGGCTCCGATGTGTCGGCCATCACGTCGAAGGCGGTGAAGGACGGCGACGAGTACGTCCTGAACGGCCAGAAGATGTGGCTGACGAACGGTGGCTCCTCCACCCTGGTGGCCGTCCTCGTCCGAAGTGACGAAGGACACCCCGAGGGCACCGCGCCGCACAAGTCGATGACGACCTTCCTGGTCGAGAAGGAGCCCGGCTTCGGTGAGGTCCGTCCGGGCCTGACCATCCCGGGCAAGATCGACAAGATGGGCTACAAGGGCGTCGACACGACCGAGCTCATCATGGACGGACTGCGCATTCCGGCCAATCGGGCCCTCGGAGGCCAGACCGGCCGAGGGTTTTACCAAATGATGGACGGGGTCGAGGTCGGCCGCGTGAACGTGGCGGCGCGTGGCTGCGGTGTCGCTCAGCGTGCGTTCGAGCTGGGTGTCTCGTATGCCCAGCAACGTCACACTTTCGGCAAGCCGATCGCCGAGCACCAGGCCATCCAGTTCAAGCTGGCCGAGATGGCTACCAAGGTCGAAGCCGCCCATGCGATGATGGTCAATGCGGCACGCAAAAAGGACTCCGGGGAACGAAACGACCTCGAAGCAGGGATGGCGAAGTACCTCGCCTCCGAGTACTGCAAGGAGGTCGTGGAGGACGCCTTCCGTATCCACGGCGGATACGGATTCTCGAAGGAGTACGAGATCGAGCGCCTCTACCGCGAGGCCCCGATGCTGCTGATCGGTGAAGGTACCGCCGAGATCCAGAAAATGATCATCGGGCGACGCCTGCTGGAGGAGTACCGACTCCAGGGCTGAAAGTCCCTTTTGCGGCGGATCGTCCGACGGTTCGCCGCAGAAGAGTCACTGCCAGTCACTGGCCGACGGCCATCGACTCGGCTTCTGGCTTGCCCAGTTGTTGCGCGCAACCGATAGCATTCCAGTAAAGCCGCCGTCCCGTCCCCCCGTTTGCGGCGCGGCAATCACCCGCTACGAAGGTCATCCATGCCCCACAGCCAAACCTCTGCACCTCGCGACAGCCTCCTTGGCGTACGCCTCGCGCGCGGAGCATCGCCGTGGCTTCTGCCGACCGTCGCCACCGCGGCGCTCAGCCTCACCCGGGCCCGCAAGTCCGGACGCTGGGCCGCGGCGGCCGTGCCCGCCACCGCGCTCGCCGCGGGCATGCTGTGGTTCTTCCGCGACCCCGAGCGTGAGATCGCCCAGGGCCGCGTCATCTCCCCGGCCGACGGCGTGGTGCAGAGCATCATGCCGTGGAAGGACGGGCGCACCCGCGTCGCGATCTTCATGAGCCCTCTGAACGTCCACGTCAACCGGGCGCCCCTCGCGGGCACGGTGACGTCCGTGGAGCACATCCCCGGCGGGTTCGTCCCGGCGTTCAACAAGGAGAGCGAGAACAACGAGCGCGTCGTCTGGCACTTCGACACCGAGCTCGGCGACATCGAGATGATCCAGATCGCCGGCGCCGTCGCGCGTCGCATCGTCCCGTACCTGCCGGCCGGAACCAAGGTGGAGCAGGGCGAACGCATCGGTCTGATCCGCTTCGGCTCGCGCGTCGACATCTACCTCCCCGAGGGCGTCGAAGTCGCGGTCGAGGTCGGTCAGACCACCACCGCGGGGGTGACCCGAATTGACCGTGACTGACCCTGAGACTCCCGCCACAGGCTGGGTGCCCGAAGCCGCCGAGGAGGAGTCCGCCGAGGACGACATGCCGCTCTCGCTGCGGCTGTCGATAGCGGACACCCTCACCCTCGGCAACGCGACCTGCGGATTCATGGCGGTGTACTTCACCACCACCGGAATCCTCATCCCGCACCTCACCGGCAGCGGCGAGTCGGGCATGGCCCGGCACAGCGCGGCCACCGCGGTGATACTGATGCTGCTCGCGGCCGTCTTCGACCTCTTCGACGGCATCGTGGCCCGCAAGCTGCGCAGCTCGCCGATGGGCGCGGAGCTGGACAACCTGTCCGACCTGATCAGCTTCGGACTCGCCCCGGCGTACTTCGTGCTGGTCTACGGCATGGTCGCGGACGACGCACACCAGAAGATGTCCGCGCTCGCGGCGATCGTGGTGCTGCTGGCCGTCGTACTGCGCCTCGCGAGATTCAGCTGCGTGACGATGAAGGACGGCATGTTCCAGGGCATGCCGAGCCCCTTCGGCGCCCTGACGGTCGTGTCCATCGTGCTGCTCGGGCTGCCCTTCATCCCGACCCTGCTGGCGATCTTCGGCGTGGCCTGGCTGATGGTGAGCCGGGTCGAGTACCCCAAGCCGCGGGGTGTCCTCGCGGTGGCGATGCTCAGCTGGATCGTCGGCGCGATGGGACTGCTCGCGGCCTGGGCGTTCGACGCCCCGGGCGGCCAGCTGCTCCTCCAGGCCGGCTGCGCCCTGCAGATCGCCCTGGCGGCGACCATCCCGCTGTTCGCGACGACCCGCCGCGCGAACACCTTCCGGCACAACCGGCGGGAGGCGCGGGCGGCGCAGCTGCCGTAACGCTGCCGCTCGGCTGTACGCACGAAGGCCCCGCCTGCTCCGGCAGCCGGGGCCTTCCCCTTTTTTGACGCGTGCCTCGCGCCGCTCAGCGCTGGCGCGCTTCCCGGGCTTCGGCCCGCTGCGCCGGCCTCCGGCCGTCGGTGGCCGGGCGGGGCCGGTTCAGGTGGCCGGGGCCCGTCTGCTGTCTGCGGACCGTTGCCCGCTGCGCGGGGCGGGGTCCCCTACCCGCCCTTCCACCGTTCCCGCCTCAAACGCCGGCGAGGCTGGGTGGGTGCGCCTCACTACACGGAGCTCCGCGCCCGCGCCTCAAACTCCCCCAGCTACCGCTGGGAGGTGCCCCCTGGCGGGGCTGGGAGTGCTTACCCGCACCCGAACAGCTCGGTCGGCCAAATCCAGCCCCTCCGGCGTTTGAGGAGCGGGGGTCCGGGGGCTGGCCCCCGGCAACCCACCCGCACACGAACAGCTACGCCGCCCAACCCAGCCTCGCCGGCGTTTGAGGCGCGGGGGTCCGGGGGCTGGCCCCCGGCAACGGAACCGCACACGAACGGCTACGCAGGCCAATATCCAGCCTCGCCGGCGTTTGAGGCGCGGGGGGCCGGGGGGTGGTCCCCGGCAACTGGCCCGCAGGTGGGCGGCTGCGCAGGCACCATCCAGCCCCGCCGGCGATTGAGGCGGCAGTGGGGGCCGACGGTAGGGTTGATGTCGGAAAACTGCCAGCCTTGGTGGGGGCTGCCGGGGAGGCTAGGGGCATGTACACCGATACCGACCGCTGCGTGCGGGCCGTGCAGTCGAAGGACGCCCGGTTCGACGGGTGGTTCTTCACCGCCGTGCGGACCACCGGGATCTACTGCCGTCCCAGCTGCCCGGCCGTGCCCCCCAAGGTCGAGAACATGAGCTTCCTGCCCAGCTCGGCCGCCTGCCAGCAGGCCGGGTACCGGGCGTGCAAGCGGTGCCGGCCCGACACCAGTCCGGGTTCGCCCGAGTGGAACGCCCGCGCCGACGCCGTCGCACGCGCGATGCGGCTCATCCAGGACGGGGTCGTGGACCGGGAAGGGGTGCCGGGGCTGGCGGCCCGGCTGGGGTACTCGACGCGGCAGGTCGAGCGGCAGCTCGGCGCCGAGCTGGGGGCCGGGCCGCTCGCGCTCGCGCGGGCCCAGCGGGCGCAGACCGCCCGGCTGCTGATCGAGACCTCCGAGCTGCCGATGGGTGACGTCGCCTTCGCGGCCGGGTTCTCCTCCATCCGGAGTTTCAACGAGACCGTCCGCGAGGTCTTCGCGCTCACCCCCGGCGAGCTGCGCGCCCGCGCCGCGCGGGCCGGGCGGTGCGAGCCCCGGGTGCCCGGGACGCTGAGCCTGCGGCTGCCGTACCGGGCGCCGCTGAACCCCGACAACCTCTTCGGGCACCTGGCCGCGACGGCCGTGCCCGGGGTCGAGGAGTGGCGCGACGGGGCCTACCGCCGGACGCTGCGGCTCCCGTACGGCACCGGGGTCGTGGCGCTCACGCCCGGCCCCGACCACATCGGCTGCCGGCTCGCGCTGACCGACCTGCGGGACCTGACCATCGCCATCAGCCGCTGCCGCTGGATGCTCGACCTGGACGCCGATCCGGAGGCCGTCGACGGCCAGCTGCGCTCCGATCCGCTGCTGGCCCCGCTCGTGGACAAGGCTCCCGGGCGCAGGGTGCCCCGTACGGTCGACGCGGCGGAGTTCGCCGTACGGGCGGTGCTGGGGCAGCAGGTGTCGACGGCGGCCGCCCGTACGCACGCGGCCCGGCTGGTGACCGCCTACGGGGAGCCCGTGGAGGATCCGCACGGCGGGCTGACGCACCTGTTCCCGAGCCCGGAGGCACTGGCGGCCCTCGACCCGGAGGCGCTGGCGATGCCGCGCAGCCGCCGGGCCACGCTGACCACGCTGGTCGGTGCGCTGGCGGACGGTTCGCTGCCGCTCGGGATCGACAGCGACTGGGAGCAGGCGCGGGCGCAGCTCAATGCGCTGCCCGGTTTCGGGCCGTGGACCACCGAGATCATCGCGATGCGGGCGCTGGGTGATCCCGACGCCTTCCTCCCGTCCGACCTGGGGGTGCGCCGGGCCGCCCGCGGGCTGGGCCTGCCGTCGACGCCCTCGGCCCTCACCGCCCGCGCGGCGCACTGGCGGCCCTGGCGTGCGTACGCCGTGCAGTACCTGTGGGCCACCGAGGACCACGCGATCAACCACCTGCCGTCCGTCCCCGTCCGAGGAGCACAGCAATGAGCAGCAAGCAGCACACCGTCGTCGACAGCCCCTACGGCCCGCTCACCCTGGTCGCGGCCGACGGGGTCCTGTGCGGCCTGTACATGACGGGGCAGCGCCACCGGCCCGCCGAGGAGTCCTTCGGGGAGCGGGTCGCGGCCACCGAGGAGCCGTTCCCGGAGGTGGTGCGGCAGCTGGGCTCGTACTTCGCCGGGGAGCTGACCGAGTTCACCGTGCCCGTGCGGCTGGAGGGGACGGCCTTCCAGCGCAGCGTGTGGGAGCAGCTGGTGCGGATCCCGTACGGGCAGACCTGGTCGTACGGGAAGCTGGCGGCGGAGCTGGGCAAGCCGAACGCCTCGCGGGCGGTGGGCCTGGCCAACGGGAAGAACCCGGTCGGCATCATCGTGCCCTGCCACCGGGTGATCGGCGCCTCGGGCTCGATGACCGGCTACGGCGGCGGTATCGAGCGCAAGGTGCGGCTGCTGGAGTTCGAGGGCGCGGGCCGGTAGGCCCTCAGACCACGGCGAGGGGGACGAGGAGCGCGAAGCCGGCGCCGGCCTCGACGGCGTAGGCGTAGAGGGAGGGGTGCTGGACGGGGGCGGCCAGCAGGACCACGCTCTGCTGGGTGGCGGCTGCCGTGACCCAGTCCTCGTCGGCGCCGAGCTTGCCCTGGTACCAGCCTTCGCAGGCGCCGGGGCCGGTGACGGCGAGGAGGTCGTCCTCGCGGCGGTAGAAGGCCTGCCAGCCCTCGGCGGGCGCGGACCAGCCCTCGAAGTCCTCGAACTGGGCCCAGCCGCCCTCGCGTATCGCGGTGTCGAACAGCCAGACCGGCGCCCCTTCGGGGGTGACCTCGCCGGCGGACTGCTGCTCGGTGGTGAAGTGGACCATGGGGAGGGCGTCGGAGCCGTCGGCCGTGCTGGGCCAGGCGTACATCGTGATCATCTGTTGATTCTGCCCTGCTCGAAGGGGGCGCTGGACAACTCCTGGGTACTGCCTGCTGTTACGCGTCCGCGGGGCGGCGGCCGTTCTCCAGTTCCACGGCTCCCTCGCCCGACTCCAGGACGCGGTACGCCTCTTGGGTGCGCCGGCCCAGCGGTCCGTCGAGGTACGTGGTGAGTTCGGCGGGCTCGACGAGCTTCCAGGAGAGCAGCTCGTCCTCCTGGAGGCGTACGGAGGCCAGCTGCGCGGCGTCGAGGACGCCGCCGTCGTAGAGGTAGGCGGCCAGCGGCGGGCGGCCGGGGCCGACGCTCCAGTCGACGGCGAGGAGCCGGCCGAGGGGGACGTCGATGCCGATCTCCTCGGCACTCTCGCGGCGGGCTGCGGTGCGCGGGGACTCGTCCTGGTCGGACTCGATCGTGCCGCCCGGCAGGGTCCAGCCCTCGCGGTAGTTGGGCTCCACCAGGAGCACGCGGCCCTCGGCGTCGCGGTAGAGGGCGGCGGCGCCGGCCAGCACCCGGGGCAGGCTCGCGATGTACGCGGCGTAGTCATCGGTGGTGGTCACGCCGCCACCCTAACCGGCCGCCCCGCGCCCCGTGCGGGGCGGTCCCGCGATCACGCTTCCGGGTGGCTCCCGCCGTCCTCGCGGTCCCGCCCCTTGGACTCCGCGACGCGCCGCAGCCGGGGGTGGCGGGCCGGTCCCTGCTCGGTGATGGCGTCGCCGACCATGGCCTTGACGGCGTCCCGCATCCCGTGGAGGGCGTGGTGGCGGGCCGGTCCGGCGCCGGGGTCCTCGCGGAGTTCCTTCACCAGGGCCCAGCACAGCAGCAGCATGACGATCACGAAGGGCAGCGCGACGAGGATGGTCGCGGTCTGGAGGGATTTGAGGCCGCCCGCGACGAGCAGGACGGCGGCGACGGCGGCCATCAGGACGCCCCAGGTGACGACGAGCCAGGTGGGCGGGTGGAGGGAGCCGCGGCTGGTGAGCGAGCCCATGACCAGGGAGGCGGAGTCGGCGCTGGTGACGAAGTACGTCATGACCAGCAGCATCGCCACCCAGGAGGTGAGGGTGCCCAGCGGCAGCGCGTCGAGCATCGCGAAGAGGGAGGCCTCGGCGCCCTCCTTGACCTTGGTGGCGAGGTCGGCGGCGCCGGTGGAGTCGAGGCGGATGGCGGTGCCGCCCATCACGCAGAACCAGACGACGGTGGCGCCGCTGGGGACCAGCAGGACGCCGACGAGGAACTCGCGGATGGTGCGGCCGCGCGAGATGCGGGCGATGAAGGTGCCGACGAAGGGGGCCCAGGAGAGCCACCACGCCCAGTAGAAGATCGTCCACGCGCCGAGCCAGGCACTGTCGGTGAACGCGCCGGTCCGGGTGGCCATCGGGAGCAGCTCGTGGAGGTAGCTGCCGACGCTGGCGGGGATCACGTCGAGGATGTAGACGGTCGGGCCGAGGACGAAGACGAAGGTCGTCAGGGCGGCGGCGAGCACGATGTTGACGGTGCTGAGCCATTTGACGCCCTTGTGCAGCCCGGAGAAGGCGGAGAGCACGAACGCGGCGGAGAGCGAGCCGATGATGATCAGTTCGAGGCCGGTGGAGTCCTCGACGCCGGTCGTGATGTTCAGGCCCTTGGCGACCTGGAGGGCGCCGAGGCCGAGGCTGGTGGCGGTGCCGAAGACGGTGGCGAAGACGGCGAGCAGGTCGATGGCCTTGCCCTGCCAGCCCCGGGCGCGGTCCTCGCCCATCAGCGGGACGAAGGCGGAGCTGAGCCGGTTGCCGCGGCCCTTGCGGAAGGTGGCGTAGGCGAGGGCGAGGCCGGCGATGCCGTAGATCGCCCAGGGGGTCAGCGTCCAGTGGAAGAAGGAGTAGTCGAGGGAGGCGCGGGCGGCGTCCCCGCTGCCGGGGGCGGCGCCGCTGGCGGGCGGCGGGTTCAGGTAGTGGGTGAGGGGCTCGCCCACCCCGTAGAACATCAGGCCGATGCCCATGCCGGCGCTGAACATCATCGCGATCCACGCGAGGTTGGTGAACTCGGGCTCGGAGTCGTCGGCGCCGAGCCGGATCCGGCCGAAGCGGCTGATCGCGAGGACCACGCACATGACGAGGAACACGTCGGCGGCGATCACGAACAGCCAGGCGAAGTTCTCCAGCACCCAGGCCAGGGCCGTGCCGGAGGCGCTGTCGAAGGAGCTCTTGCCCAGGGCGGCCCAGGCGACGACGGCCAGCACGGCGATCACTCCGATCGCGACGACCTGACGGTCCGGCGTGCCGTCCTCATGGCCGTCGGACCCGCCACCTGGGGTATCCGGACGTGGCTGTTCCAGTGAATCCGCGCTCATGCGGCCACACTATGCGGGCGTATATCCGTATTTAGGGTCATGGCGCGCCGGATGTGGCCCAGGCCACCCATGGGCATAGGAGGATCCTCCGGATAGGCTCATGGGGGCGCGACTGCACTGTTCGATAGCAAGGGATTAGCAAGGTGACGGACGGAGCAGTAACTGAGACCGCGCGCGTGCTCATCGCCGCGGACAAATTCAAGGGCTCGCTCACGGCCGTTCAGGTCGCGGAGCGGGTGACGGCGGGCCTCCGCAAGGCCGTACCGGACGTGGAGATCGAGACCCTCCCCGTCGCGGACGGCGGCGACGGGACCGTCGCGGCCGCCGTGGCGGCCGGGTTCGAACGCCGGGAGGTACGGGTCACCGGACCCCTCGGTGACCAGGTCACGGCCGCTTTCGCGCTGCGCGAGGGCACCGCCGTGGTCGAGATGGCGGAGGCCTCCGGTCTCCAGCTGCTGCCCGCGGGGACCTTCGCCGCGCTGACGGCGACCACGTACGGCTCGGGCGAGCTGCTCAAGGCCGCGCTGGACGCGGGCGCGACCTCGATCGTCTTCGGTGTGGGCGGCAGTGCCACCACCGACGGCGGCGCGGGCATGCTGGCGGCGCTGGGCGCGGTGTTCCTGGACGCGAACGGTGAACCGGTCGGTCCGGGCGGCGGCGCACTGGCCTCGCTGGCCTCGGCGGACCTGTCCGGGATCGACCCCCGCTTCGCGGAGGTGGACTTCGTCCTGGCCAGCGACGTGGACAACCCGCTGACCGGCCCGAAGGGCTGCGCGGCGGTGTACGGCCCGCAGAAGGGCGCCTCGCCGGCGGACGTGGCGACGCTCGACGCGGCGCTGGCCCACTTCGCGGTGGTGCTGGAGAAGTCGATCGGTGCGAAGGCGGCCGAGTGCGCGCTGCTGCCGGGCGCGGGCGGCGCGGGCGGCATCGGCTACGGTGCACTGCTCCTCGGTGCGACCTTCCGGCCCGGCATCGAGCTGATGCTGGAGGTGCTGGGCTTCGCGCCGGCGCTGGAGCGGGCCACGCTGGTCATCACCGGTGAGGGCTCGCTCGACGAGCAGACCCTGCACGGCAAGGCCCCGGCGGGCGTCGCGGCCGCGGCGCGGGCCGCGGGCAAGCCGGTGGTGGCGGTCTGCGGGCGGCTGCTGCTGTCGCAGGAGGCGCTGGAGGGTGCGGGCATCCGCCGCGCCTACCCGCTGACGGACCTGGAGCCCGACCCGGCCAAGTCCATCCCGAACGCGGGTCCGCTGCTGGAGCGGGTCGCGCAGAACATCGCGGCCGACGTGCTCTGAGTTCCTCTCGGATCCCGGTACGGCCGAGGCCCGGCGCCCCCACGGTGGGGTGCCGGGCCTCGGCCGTGTCCGGCGGGGTGTGCCCCTGCGGGTCCGCTGCCGGGGCTCCGCCCCGGACCCCGCACCTCAAACGCCGGCGGGGCTGGAAACGGCGGACAGCAGCTGGGCGGTGGTGACGATCTTCGCGAAGTGGCCGCCCTGGAGGTTGACGGCGGTGGCGGCGGCCAGCTGGTCGGCGGTGAGGGCCAGGCCGTCGGGGCCCGTGCCGTCGGTGAGGTCGAAGGTGTGGGTGGCGTCGAGCGGGACGAGGACCTCGTAGCCGAGGTTGCCCGCCATCCGGGCGGTGGTCTCGACGCACATGTTGGTCTGGATCCCGGCGACGACGATCTGGCCGATCCCCCGGGCGGTGAGCCACTCGCCGAGGTCGGGGGTGCCGTAGAAGGCCGAGTTGACGGTCTTGGTGATCAGCAGGGACTCGTGGCGGCGTTCCTGGACGAAGTCCTTGAAGGCGTGTCCCGGCTGGTCGGGGGCGAGGACCGAGCCGGCCCGCGAGGCGTGCTGGACGAGGACCACCGGGCGTCCGGACCCGTGCCAGGCGTCCATCAGGGCGGCGATGTTCTCCTCGGCGGCCGGGTTGTTGCGGGGGCCCCAGTAGGAGGCGTCGTCGAATCCCTTCTGGACGTCGATGACGAGCAGGGCGCTGGTGTCGGCGATCTCGATCGCGGTCTGTGTCATGGCTTCATCGTGTCGGCGGAGGGGGCCGTTCCCCAGGGGCTGCGGGGACGCGGAACGATGGGATCCTGCCAGAGTGGCAGTCCTTTCCCCGGGACTCGTGGGAGAGTGGCCGCATGCGCCGCGTCGCCATCGTCGCCCAGCCCGGGATCCGCAGCTTCGACCTCGCCGTCATCACCGAGGTCTGGGGCCCGGACCGCAGCCGCCAGGGCGTGCCCTCCTTCGAACTGCGCCGCTGCGCACTGGACTCCGGGCCGATCGCCCTGCCGGGCGGGCTGACCCTGACCCCCGACCGGGGCCTCGACTGGCTCGGGCAGGCCGACCTGATCGTCGTACCGGCGCTGGCCGAGCCCTCGGACCCGACGCCGGAGCCGGTCCTCACCGCCCTGCGGGAGGCGCACGCCCGGGGCGTGCCGGTGGCCGCCCTGTGCGCCGGGGCCTTCGTCCTGGCGGAGGCGGGGCTGCTGGAGGGGCGCCGCGCGGTGACGCACTGGTGGCTCGCCCCGCAGCTCGCGGCCCGCTACCCGGGGGTGCTGGTCGAGGACGCCCCGCTCTACGTCGAGGACGACGGGCTGTGGACCTCCGCCGGCGTAGCATCCGGGATCGATCTGTGCCTGCACCTCGTCCGCCGGGCGCACGGCGCGGAAGCCGCCGCCGCCGTCGCCCGCTCGATGGTCACCGGCCCCTTCCGCACCGGGGACCACGCCCAGTACCTGGACCGGCCCACCCCGGCCGCCGACCGGACCGCCGAGGCGCTGGCCGCCGTACGGGAACAGGCGCTGCGGCGGCTGCACGAGCCGCTGGACGTGGCCACCCTGGCCCGCTGGGCGGGGATGTCCCCGCGCTCCTTCGCCCGGCACTTCGCCGCCGCGACCGGCACCACCCCGCACAAATGGCTGCTCAGCCGCCGTCTGGACGAGGCCCGCAAGCTGCTGGAGCGCACCGACCATCCCGTCCCGGAGGTGGCCCGGCGGGCCGGGTTCGCCAGCGAGGTCACCTTCCGCCAGCACTTCGGCGCCCAGGTGGGCCTGAGCCCGCGCGCGTACCGCGCCGCGGCGGCCACCACCCCCATATCCGTCGACAGTGTTAGAAATGGCTCATGAGCGGACGTTCGGGTCGGCACCGGGAGAAGCGGTCGGCGGGCCTGCTCGCGCGCCTCTCCCTGGCCCCGGGCAGCGTCGCCGGCCAGGTCTTCGCCCTCCAGGCGGTGCTCGTGCTGCTGCTGATCACCGCCGCCGCCCTCGCCCTGGTCTTCCAGGCGCGCTACGACAGCCAGAACGACGCCCGCAACCGCTCGCTCGCCGCCGCCGAGGCCTTCGCGCACGCCCCCGGACTGCCCGCGGCCCTGGGCGCGCCGGACCCGACGGCCGTCCTGCAGCCCCTCGCCGAGGGCGCCCGCCGGGGCTCCGGCCTCGACTTCATCGCCGTCATGACCACCGACGGGCTCCGGTACACCGACTCCCGGCCCGAGCTGATCGGCAGGCGCGCCACCGGCGACCTCGCCCGCGCGGCGGCCGGGGACTCCTTCACGGAGCTGTTCACGGGCGACCCCAGTGACGCGGTCCGCGCCGTGGTCCCCGTACGGGACGACCGGGGCGAGGTCGTCGGACTCGTCGCCACCGGCATCGAGGTGAAGAACGTGGGCGACGCCGTCGAGTCCCAGCTGCCCCTGCTGATCGGCGCGGCGGCCGGCGCCCTGCTGCTGGGCACCGGCGGCGCCGCCCTGGTCAGCCGGCGGCTGCGGCGCCAGACCCGGGGCCTGGGCCCCGCCGAGATGGCCCGGATGAACGAGCACCACGAGGCGGTGCTGCACGCCGTGCGCGAAGGCGTGCTCATCGTCGGCGCCGACCACCGGCTGCTCCTCGTCAACGACGAGGCCCGGCGCCTGCTGGACCTGCCGGCCGACGCCGAGCAGAAGCACGTGGCCGAGCTGGGCCTCGATCCGCGCACCGCGGAACTCCTGCTCTCGGGCCGGGTCGCGACCGACGAGGTCCACCTGGCGGGAGACCGGCTGCTGGCCCTCAACGTACGGCCCACCGAGCCCTTCGCCGGGAAGCCCTCGGGCAGCGTGATGACCCTGCGCGACACCACCGAGCTGGCCGCGCTCTCCGGGCGCGCCGAGGTGGCCCGGGAGCGGCTCCAGCTGCTGTACGACGCCGGGGTGCGCATCGGCACCACCCTGGACGTGGTGCGCACCGCCGAGGAGCTGTCGGAGGTGGCCGTCCCGCGGTTCGCGGACTTCGTCACCGTCGAGCTGCTGGAGCCGGTGCTGCGCGGTGACGAGCCCTCGCCGGCCGCCGGGGTGCACACCGAGATGCGCCGGGCGGCGATGAGCGGCGTGCGCTCCGACCAGCCGCTCCAGCCGGTCGGGGACACCATCCGTTTCGTGGTGCCGACCGCCCCGATGGCGGCCGCGCTGAACGCCGGGCACGCGGTGCTCGCCGCCGACCTGCACGCCGCGATGGGCTGGCGGGCCCAGGACGCCGCCGGGACCCGGGTCGCGCTGGACTACGGGCTGCACTCGCTGATCTCCGTACCGCTCCAGGCGCGCGGGGTGGTGCTGGGCATGGCGAACTTCTGGCGGGCCGCCGACACCCCGGAGCCCTTCGACGAGGAGGACCTCTCCTTCGCCGAGGAGCTGGGGGCGCGGGCGGCCGTCTCCATCGACAACGCCCGCCGCTTCACCCGCGAGCACGCCACCGCCGTGACCCTCCAGCGCAGCCTGCTGCCCCGGACGCTGCCGGACCTGAGCGCGGTGGACGTCGCCTTCCGGTACCTGCCCGCGAAGGCGGGGGTGGGCGGGGACTGGTTCGACGTGATCCCGCTGCCGGGGGCCCGGGTGGCGCTGGTGGTGGGCGACGTGGTCGGGCACGGGGTGCACGCGGCGGCGACGATGGGCCGGCTGCGCACCGCCGTGCACAACTTCTCCACCCTGGACATGCCGCCCGACGAGCTGCTGGGGCACCTGGACGAGCTGATCGACCGGATCGACCAGCTGGAGGCCGACGCCGAGGGCGGCCCGCCCGGCGAGGGGCTCGGGGAGGCGGCGGAGGAGCCCGCCGGGATCACCGGGGCCACCTGCCTGTACGCCGTCTACGACCCGGTCTCCGGGAACTGCGCGATGGCCAGCGCCGGGCATCCGGGTCCCGCCCTGGTGCACGCCGACGGGCGCGTGGAATTCCCCGAACTGCCCACCGGCCTGCCGCTCGGGGTGGGCGGCATGCCCTTCGAGGCGACCCGGATGCGGCTGCCCGAGGGCAGCCGCCTCGTCCTGTTCACCGACGGGCTGCTGGAGGACCGCGACCGGGACTTCGACACCGGCCAGGCGCTGCTGGCCGGGGCCCTCGCGCGGACCGGCCGCAGCCCCGACCAGGCCTGCGCGGACGTGCTGGCGGCGCTGCTGTTCCCCGCGCCGAGCGACGACATCGCCCTGCTGATCGCCGACACCCGGAGGCTGGAGTCCGCCCGGATCGCGGAGTGGGACGTGCCCGCGGATCCGGCGGCGGTGTCGCGGGTGCGCCGGGAGGCGGCCGGGCAGCTCACCGCCTGGGGGCTGGAGGAGGCCTCCTTCACCGCGGAGCTCATCCTCAGCGAGCTGATCACCAACGCCATCCGGTACGGGACCGCTCCGGTGCGGGTGCGGCTGCTGCGCGACCGGAACCTGATCTGCGAGGTCTCCGACGGCAGCAGCACCTCCCCGCACCTGCGGTACGCGGCCACCACCGACGAGGGCGGCCGCGGGCTGTTCCTCGTCGCGCAGTACGCCGAACGGTGGGGGACGCGGTACACGGAGCGCGGCAAGGTCATCTGGGCGGAGCTGTCCCCCTCGGGCGGCGGGGAGCCGGTGCTGCCGCCGGCGCTGGACCTGGACGCGCTGGAGGACCTGGCCTGGTGAGGCCGGGGCCACCGGCCCGGGCGGGGATCAGCTGCGGGTGCGGGCCAGCAGGACGGCCACGTCGTCCTGGGCGGCGCTCGGCAGCAGCTGGTCGAGGATCTCCTCGACCAGCTCCTCCAGGGGCCGGGAGGCCTGCCGCAGGGCCCGCGCGAGCCGTTCCATCCCCTCGTCCAGGTCCCGGTCGCGGCACTCGATCAGGCCGTCGGTGTACAGCGCGAGCAGGCTGCCGGGGGGCAGCGGGAGCTCCTCGGCGCGCCAGTCGTCGCGGCGGCCGGTGCCCAGCGGGGGCCCGGGCGGGCCCTGGAGGAAGGTGACGCTCCCGTCGGCGCCCGCGACCGCGGGCGGGGGGTGACCGGCGCGGGCGATCACGCAGGAGCCGGTCGCCGGGTCGTGGACGGCGTAGACGCAGGTGGCCATCTCGTCCTCGCCGAGGTCGGCCACGACCTCGTCGAGGGCGCGCATCATCCGGACGGGCGGTACGTCCTGGCGCGCGAGGGTCCGTACGGCCGTGCGCAGCTGGCCCATGACGGCCGCGGCGTGGATGCCGTGGCCCATCACGTCGCCGATGACCAGGCCGGTGCGGCCGCGGGGCAGCTGGATGACGTCGAACCAGTCGCCGCCGACGTCGTGGTCGCTGGCGGGGAGGTAGCGGCCGGTGAGTTCCAGGCCGGGGACCTCGGGCAGGGCGCTGTTGGTGAGGCTGCGCTGGAGGGTGAGGGCGGCCTGGCGCTGGGTGGTGTACATCCGGGCGTTGTCGATGTTGAGGGCGGCGCGCGCGACGAGCTCGTCGACGAGTACGCAGTCCTGCGCGTCGAAGGGCTCGCGTCCGCGCAGCCGGGTCACGGCGACGGCTCCGAGGACCTTCCCCCGGGCGACCAGGGGCACCATGCGGGCGGAGCCGAGGGTGGCGAGGTAGGCGCGCAGGGCGTCGGCGCGGGGGTCGGTGATCAGGGCGGGGACGTCGGCGCTGTACAGGTTCATCGGGACGCCGTCCTTGATGACCTGTTCGTAGGCGGTGCCGGCCGGGATGCGGAAGGTCTGGCCCGCCTTGAGCCGGGAGGTCGGCGCGAAGGGGTCGGGGAAGGCGGCGGCGAGCCGGCGCAGGACGCCGTGGGTGGAGGCGCCGGCCTCGTCCGGTTCGAGGACGGCCTCCAGGAGCTGTACGTCGGCCGAGTCCGCGAGTTCGGGGACCAGCAGGTCCACGATCTCCTGGGCGGTCTGGCGCAGGTCCAGGGTGGTCCCGATGCGGGTGCCGGCCTCGGCGAGGAGGTCGAAGCGGGTACGGGCCCGCTCGGCCTCCAGCTGGGCCCGCTGGCCTTCGGTGATGTCGATCAGCGAGGCGATCAGGCCGAGGCGGCGGCCGCTGCCGTCGAGGAGGGGGGCGTAGGAGCAGGACCAGGTCCGGTCGTGCTCGGGGTCGGCGGGGGTGCGGCCGGTGCGGCGGACGTCGACGACGGCGCTGCCGCACTCCAGCACCTTGCGCATCGTCGCCTCCAGGGCGGCGGCGTTGACTCCGGGCACGACCTCGGTGAGGCGCCGGCCGAGGTGCTCGGCGGCGGGGACGCCGTTCATCCGGGCGAGGGCGTCGTTGACGCGCAGGAAGCGCAGGTCGGGGCCGAGGGTGGCGAGGCCGATCGGGGACTGGGTGAAGAGGCTCTGGAGGGCGGCGAGGGAGTCCCGCATGTGCAGGACCTCGGAGGTCTCGACGGCGATGAGCATGGCGCCCGTACGGCCCTGGGGGTCGGCGGCGGGGACGATCCACATCTCCATCGGCACCTGGTGGCCGTCGCGGTGGCGCACGGGCAGCGTGCCGACGACGGTCTCCCCCGCCTGGACGCGGCGGGTCAGGTCCTCGGCGAGTTCCCGGTTGGCGTCGGGGACCAGGACGGCGGTGCCGGGGCGTCCGAGGATGTCCTCGGGGCGGTGGCCCAGCAGGTCCTGCGCGGCCAGGGACCATTCCACGACGCGCCCTTCGGCGTCCTCCCGCCACAGGGCGATCGGCAGCAGCTCCCGGAGCACGCCCGCGTACCCGACGGCCGCGGCCGGATCGGGCACCTCGCTCGTCGACTGGTACGTGTCCAATGCACCGACCTCACCCCGGGGGGTCCGATTCCTACCGATTCACCCTATCCGAGGGCTCGGCCGGTGGCGCTGCTTCGGAGCTGCGGGGTACAGCCAGGGGAACGCCCCCGCGATCCGGACGAGGACCCCGTGGAGGACCGGGGCCGCCCACCAGCTGCCCAGGACGTGGGGCGGGGCCCGTCCCCCGCCCGCGGCCTGCGCGGCGGCCGCGATCACTCCCGCGCCCGCCGCGGGGGCCAGGAGGGTGTACGGCGGCCGGGCGGAGCCCACCTGGAGCAGGAGCGCGGCGGCGAGGGCGCAGGCGAGCCTTCATCGTGATCCGGGCCCCGGTCCCCCGCACCTCGGCCGAGGGCGGCGTCCGGACGGGCTCAGGCGCCCGTGGCGTAGCGGGCCAGGAAGAGGTCGACCCCGGAGGTGACCACGCGGGTCAGCTCGGCCTCGCCCACGACGCAGTCGGGGGTGAAGGTGCGGACGAGCTGGGGGACGCCGATGGTGGCGGCGATGAGCTGCTGGACGGCCAGCCCGGGGTCGGGGACGTCCAGGACGCCGCGGTCGTGGAGCACGGTGAAGGCCTCGACCAGGGGGCGGTTGTTCATGTCGTAGGTGACGGAGTACCAGAGCTGGCCGAGCTGCGGGAAGCGGTCGATCTCGCCGATGACCAGGCGGCGCAGCGACATGATGTCGGGGCTGAGCAGCAGCCGGCCCCAGTCGGTGATGAGGCCGACCAGCACGTCCCGCAGGCCGGGGGCCCCGGCGGCCTCGGTGACGGTGGTGCCGGCGGAGGCCAGTGCGCTCTGGGTGCGGGGCAGCACGCCTCCGACGACGGCGAGGAACAGCCGTTCCTTGTTGCCGAAGTGCTTGTAGATGGTGGCCTTGGAGACGCCGGAGCGGGTGGTGATCGCGTCCATGGAGGCCGCCGAGTAGCCCTCGGCGAGGAACTCGGCCAGGGCCGCGTCGATGATGGCCTGGCGCCGGCGCTGCGCGGCGTCCGTGGGCTCCGGGATGATCGGGATGCCGAACTCGTCGAGCGCGTCGGGCAGGTGCGGGGAAGCGGCTCCCATGGGGGGTCCTTCGGCTCGGTACGGATCGGAACGGCCGCGTCCACGGGTGGGGTGCGCGGGGTGGGTGCGCGGGGGCGCGGCGACCGGGGCAAGGTTCCAGTATATGAACTGAACCGTTCGGTCTGCCCCACTGCGGGGTCCGGGAGTCGGCCCCGGGGGCGGCCACGAGCCGCTCAGGCGTCGATCCGGCCCATGAGACCGCGCTGGTAGTCGGCCTGCGCCTGGTGGAGCTCCTCGACGGTGTTCATCACGAAGGGGCCGCTGCGGGCCACCCGCTCGCCGATCGGCTCGCCGGCCAGGACGAGGACCTCGGCGGCCTCGTCCGGCGCCTCGACGGTGAACCGGGGCGCACCCTGGCCGAGGACGGCGAGGTGGCCGTCGGGGATCGGGGCCTCGGGGGTGGCGGCCGAGCCGGAGAGCACGTAGAGCATCGCGTTGTGGCCGGGCGGGGCGGTGAACTCGGCGCGTCCGCCCGCCTCCAGCCGGGCATGGACGACGAGGACCGGGGTGTGCGTCTCGAAGGGTCCGCTGACGCCGTGGGTGGAGCCGGCGATGACCTTGAGGGTGGCGCCCTCCCCGGTGGTGACGACGGGCAGGCCGCCCGGGGGGTTGTACTGGGCGCGCGGCGGGGTCCCCTTGAGGCGGGCGGGGAGGTTCACCCAGATCTGGAGCAGGTGCTGGGGGCCGCCGTCGGCGACCAGGGCGGGGGCCGGGCGGGCCAGGTGGACCACGCCGGATCCCGCGGTGAGCCACTGCACCTCGCCGGGGTGGATGACCTCGTGGTGGCCGTGCGAGTCGAGGTCCTCCATCGGGCCCTCGATGACGTACTGGATCGTCTCGAAGCCGCGGTGCGGGTGGGCGGGGGCGCCCTTGGCCTCGCCGGGCCCGAGGAGGTGCGGGCCGACCTGGTCGACCATCAGGAAGGGGTCCAGGAGCGGGAGTCCGGGCTGCGGGAAGGGGCGGCGGACGGGGAAGCCCTCCCCCTCGAAGGTGTGGAAGGGACTGACGACCCGGACGGTGGGGCGCGTGGAAGCGGTGGCGGTGATGTCCATGGGACGACTGAACTACACCGACCAGGCTACCGTCAAGACTAAACCGTTCGGTTTAGTCAACTGAACGATTCAGTCGACATGCGGAAGGGGCCGCCACGGGCCCTCCGGCCCACGGCGGCCCCTCCGGGCGGTCCGTCAGAAGTCCACCTGCGCCCGCACGTCGGCGCGGCCCACGGACTCCAGCTCCCAGGTCGTGCAGTAGAGGCGGCGGATGTACTCGATGTCGGCGTTACGGGCGTGGGCCTCGCGCACCGGGTACATGAGGGTCAGCTCGTACGATCTCTCACGGTTGACGTCGCCCTCCTTGTCGCGCCACTGCCCGCGCGCCTCCTGGAGGGTCAGCCCCGACGGGAAGCGGGGCGTGACCACCTCGGCCACGAATTTCATGAACTCCTCCTCGGTGATGGGCGGGTTGCCGTTGTGGCGCCCGGTGCCGAAGTAGAGGTGCGTGGAGACGTACGGGCTGCCCTTCTCCGAGGCGGCCTCGTCCGACGCCGCCGAGGCGGTGCGGGGACCGAGGGAGACCTCCGACACGGGTCCGCCGAAGGTCAGCAGGAGGGCGGCGGCCGCGAAGACGGCTGCCGCGGGCATCGTGATCCGGATCTGGCGCATGTGGTCCTGTCTGTTGTCGGGCGCTGTGCAGCGGAACGGGTGGGACATCTGTGGGTGGGGCGGAGGCCGCGCGGGCCCGGGCCCGCCCAGGCGGAACCGGCGGGCCCGGTACGGGGCCGGGGAGCGGCGGGCGGTGACGGCGCGAGCGGCGCGCCCTAGCCGGGCAGGGACTCCTGGAGGAAGACCGCCGCGTCCCGCAGCCCGGGCGGGACGTCCGGCCCCCGGCGCAGGGCGGCCGCCGTCCGGCCCAGGGTCTCGGTCGTCCGTACGGACCCGATCCCGGCGGCCCGGGGCGCGACGGACTCGATGAGGGTCCGCGCCTCCCGCCAGGCCCCGGCGCCGGCGAGGGCCGAGAGGAGCTCGGCGGTGAACAGGTGCCGGTAGGAGGGGCCGGGGGCGGTGGCCGCCTCGTACAGCAGCGGGACGGCCCGGTCCCACCGGCGCAGCCGGGCCTGGACCCAGCCCCGGTGCCCGAGCAGTTCGGTCTGGTCGATCCACCAGGCCCAGTGCGGATCGCGGCGCGAGATGCCGTCCAGGAACCGGCTCTGGGCGCGGGAGATCAGCTCCAGGGGTTCGGTGCGGCGCCCCAGCAGGGCGAGCGCGTGGGCCTGCCGGACATGGACGAGGCCGGCGACCCTGGCGGGCAGCGGCCGCGCCCCCCGTACGCGGGAGGCGGCCTCCAGGGCGGCCCGCGGGCGTCCGGTGTGGGCGGCGAGCATGCTGTGGTTCAGCAGGACCAGCCGGGCCGTCCAGCGGTCCCCGCACAGTTCGGCCAGGGCCAGCGCCCGCGCGTTCGTCCGGTGGGCCCGCCGGTAGCGGCCGGCGTCGAAGAGGATCCAGCCGATGACCTCGTACAGCTCGGCGAGGGCCGCGAGCAGGTCGCTGCCGAGTCCGCTCAGGCTGTCCGGGGCGGCCTGAGGGCCGGGGAGCAGCCGGAGGGTCTCCCGTACGAGGGGCAGCGCGGCCGTGGCGCCCCGCGTGGCGTCGACGGCCACCAGGCGCTCGACGGCGTCCAGGGCCCACAGCACCGCCGCGTCCCGGTCACCGCCGCGGCCGCCGTCGCCGCCGTAGCCGTACGGGCCGACGGCCGGCCGGCGGCCCGGTCCGGGGCGCGGGCCGCCGGCGGGGGCCCGCCGCGTCATGACAGGAGTCCGGCGTCGATCCGCCCGGCGCGGACCTGCCCGAGGGAGGCGAAGGAAGAGGCCACCCGGGTCAGCCACTCCACCTCGTCGCGGAAGTCGTCGTAGGGCGGCCGGGCCGGGATGTCGGAGGTCTCGGTCCGCTCCGCCCGCTCGGCCCGCTCCTCGGGCGGGCGGCCGAGTACGGCACGCACCTGGAGGGCCTCCCCCAGCGGTGAGGTCGGGTCCTCGGGGAGGTCCAGGGAGCGGGCCACCCGGGTGAAGTCGGCCAGCGACAGGGAGGTGCGCAGGATGAGCTGTCCGTCGCGTATCTCGATGACGCGCCGGTAGAGGCTGTAGTGCGGGTCGCGGCGCGGGACGAGGTCGCGGGCCCGGGAGCGCGGCGGGTCCAGGGCGATGTCCGGGGAGGCCTGGTAGAGCGCCCACCACAGGGGGCGCAGCCGCTGGTAGGAGCGGTAGCTGCGCAGCCAGCCCCGGGTGCGGGTGATCCGGATGCCCCAGGAGGGGATGGTCCAGCCGGCGATCTGGAGCAGGGCGCCGACGCTGCCGCAGGTCCACTGGACGGGGTCGAGGGCGGCCGCGTCGTAGTCGAACCGGGTGCCCGCGATCTGGATGCCGCGGGTGACGCAGTAGACCAGGATGAGGCTGGCCCCGACGGTGACGGTGCGCATGCCGACCTTGAGCCACTGGCGGTTGGCCATCGTGGTGAAGCGCAGCGACAGCCGGACCGTCTCGAACTGTCCGACGGCGCAGATCAGCAGGTAGAAGCTCATGTAGAGCGCGTAGCCGCGGTGCTGGATGCTGAGCAGGATCGTCGAGGTGGCCGTCTCGGACTGGGCCACCGGGCCGACGACGAAGGAGGCGATCACCAGGACGCCGAGCGCGGCGCCGAAGAGCAGGACGCGCCGGCGCGCCATGCGGCGGGCCTGCTCGGGCGGGGCGGACCAGTAGACGAGCACCACCTGCTGGGCGGCGGTGAGCACGACCACGGCGGCCTGGGTGATGAGCGAGGTGATGTTGGGCAGGCCGAAGAAGGCGGAGATGTGCAGCCGGAGCTGGTCCAGGTCGACCAGGAAGCTGATCCCGGAGCAGAGGAAGTAGGTGCACAGCGCCCACAGGGCGATGTCGTGCTTCCTGCGGAGCAGGTCGGGGAGCCGGTACGCGAAGGCCGCGAGGCCGACGCCGGTGCAGACCCAGGCGAGGATCGTGTAGATGATCACGCGGGCCCCTGCTCGGGCCGCTCTGACCTGCCGATTCCGCTCTCGATGCGGGCCACGATCTCGGCGGCCTCCGCCGGTACGCCCCAGGCCGGTTCGGTCCAGCGTTTGGCGGCGCGCGCCAGGATCAGCGAGGCCATGGTCTCGGCCTCCTGCTCCTCGTCGTCGCTGTAGCGGGAGCGCATCAGCACGCTCCGCACGGTCTCGGGGTCGACGTCGGAGAAGAGCGTGCTCGGATCGGTCCGGTCGAGCTGTACGGAACCGCTGTGCTCCAGGGCGATGTGCGCGAGCTCGTGGGCGATGATGTGTTCCTTGTGGGAAGCGGAAGCCGCTGCCTCGAAAGCGATCACGTCGAAGTCATCGAGTTTCAGCCATATGCCGAAGAGATGGCGCTCGGGGAACGGCGTCGAAATCAAATGGATGGGCCGCCGACGCTGCTCGCTGAGATATCCGTGGAGTTCGTCGATACCGCAGCCGCGCTCCATCCCCCACTCCGCGAGCAGGGCTTCGCAGGTCCGGCGGACCTTCTTGAGACGGCGCCTGAGCCGCCTGTCCTCGGACGCCGGTAACGCGGAGCCAGGTAACTTCATCCTCAGTCCTCCGGCGAACCCAGCGGTCGGACAACGCGGCCATGATGCCACACGCCCAACTGCGCGACGGGCACCGCCAGTTCTATCCGGCCATTGCCTTCCGATTTCCGCCGGCACAGTCATGTCTTGACTGCGGGGGAATTGCGAGGAAAATCGGGGATACACCGGAAAACCGGAAAGAGCCGCACCTCCCTCCGGAGACGTCCCGAGGCCCGCGTGACCCTTCTCAAGGCTCTGGCCAGGCCCCCGGCCGTTTCGCGGACCACGGGAGCCATCGGCGACGGCGGATGGCTCATGGCACCGGCGGAACCGTCGGGGACTGCCTTGTCCGGCCCGGCCCCGCCCCGGCCCCGTGCCTCCCCCCGCCCCGCCCCTACCGTGACGGGGCGGCTCAGCGCGCCGCGAGCACCGACGCCATGCCCCGCGCGAGGCACGGGATCCGCTCGGACGGTATTCCCGCGATGTTGATCCGCCCCGCGGTGGTGCCGTAGATCGCGTGCTCCCTGCGCAGCCGGAGCATCTCCTCGCCCGTGAGCGGCAGCATGGAGAACATCCCGCGCTGGCGGGCGAGCGTCCGGGCCGGCGCGCCCTGGCCCAGGCCGGTCAGGTGCCGGGCCAGGTCCGTCCGGTTGGCCGCGATCCGGCCGCGCATCGCTTCCAGCTCGGCCCTCCAGAGGGCGCGCAGCCCCTCGTCCTCCAGGATCGTCGTCACGACGGCCGCGCCGTGCTCGGGCGGCATCGAGTACAGGGTGCGGGCGGCGTTCTGGAGGGCGGTCTCGGCGTGCCGTACGGCCTGCCCGGAGGCACCGAGGACGATGGCGCAGCCGGTGCGGTCGCTGTAGAGGCCGAAATTCTTCGAGCAGCTCACGGCGACGAGCATCTCCGGAACCCGTGCGGCCAGCAGGCGCGTGGCGTACAGGTCGGCCTCCAGTCCGTCCCCGAGCCCGTGGTAGGCGAGGTCCACGAACGGCACCCAGCCGCCCTTGACCGCCGAGTCGGCCAGCGCCTCCCACTCCTCGCGGGTGGGGTCGGCCCCGGTCGGGTTGTGGCAGCAGCCCTGGAGCAGGACGACGTCGTCGCGCCGGGCCCCGCGCAGCTCGCCCAGGACCCCCTGCGCGTCGAAGCCGCCGTCGGGGTCGCACCAGCCGAAGGTGCGGACCTCGAGCCCGGCGGCCTCCAGGATCGGCCGGTGGTTGACGTAGGCCGGGTCGCTGATCCACACGGTGGTGCCGGGGCGGGTGCGGCAGATCAGGTCGGCCAGCAGCCGCAGGGCGCCGGAGCCGGCGACGGTCTGGACGGCGGCCGCCCGGCCGGCGGTCCCGCCGTGCTCCTCGGCGCCCAGGACGAGGGTCAGCAGGGCGCGGTTGAAGGCGGCGTTCCCGGAGAGCCCCCGGTACTCCTTGGACGCGGAGCGCTCGGCGAGCCGGATCTCCGCCTCGCGGACGGCCGCCATGACGGGGGTGCGCCCGGTGTGGTCGCGGTAGACGCCGAGGACCAGGTCGAGGCGTTCGGTCCGCTCGTCGGCGCCGAACTCGTAGGTCAGGTCCCACAGCGGGTCGGTGGGCGGCGGGGGGAGCAGCTCAAGCATCTACGGGAACCTCGGGACGGGGGGCGGACGGAGGAACGGGGCCGGCGGCGGGGCCGGACGCGGCCCGGGGGCGGCGGTTGGCGAGGACCACGCCGGCGGTGATGAGCGGGACGCCGACCAGCACCGCGACGGTCGGCTTCTCCCCGAGCAGGGGGACGGCGAGCAGGACCACGGCGACGGGGCTGAGGCTGCCGACGACGGAGCTGCGCTCGGCGCCGAGCCTGCGGATGGCGAAGGCGTAGAGCAGGCCCGCGCACAGCCCGACCCCGAGCCCCTGCACGACGAGGAACAGTGCGATGTCGGCCCCGGCGGCGTGGGCGAGGCCCGTGGGGAGGACCCCGGTCAGGACGAGGAGGGCGATGACCGCGAAGGAGGGCAGGCAGAGCAGGCCGATCGAGCCGACCGGGTCGAGGTCCACGTCGCGCAGGCCCACCGTGTACAGGGCCCACAGCCCGCTGGCCACGAGCAGGGTGCCGGCGCCCTCCAGGACGTCGGTGTCCACGGGGACGACGTAGCGCCAGACGAGGGCGGCCACGCCGAGGGCGATGAGGGCGAGCCCGGCCGTCTGGGTGCCGCGGGGGGCTCCCTTGCCGCGGGCGGCCATGAGCGCGGCGACGAAGAGCGGGACCATCCCGGGGACGATCGAGCCGACGAAGGCGGCCGAGGTCAGGGCTCCGCCGTGCATGGCGGCGAGGAAGAAGGGCACCCCGGCACCACAGATGATCTTGGCGGCGGCGCCCGGCCGGACGGCGGCGATGCGGCGACGGCGCCGCCACAGGGCGGGGAGGAGGACCACGAGCGGGACGCCGAAGCGCAGCAGGGCCGCGTCGGCGGGGAGCAGACTGGAGGCGCTGAGGGCGCGGGCGCTGAGCGCGAAGGCGGCCCAGATCGCCACCGTCACGAGCAGGGCGGTCATGCCCCGCGCCTGCGGGGAGAGCCCGCGTCGGCCGGGGTGTCCGGCCTGCGGGCCCGCCGCGTCGGGAACTTCGGTCGCCCCGGTGGTGTGCGTCGCGACCAAGGGATGTGCTCCAGCTTCTGGGTGCGGACCGGTCCGGTCCGTTCCAGGGCAACGGTAGGGCGTGGGGCGGGGCAGCCGATTGCCAGTTCTGCCGCTCGGACATACGTTTGGGGCAGAATCTGCCAAGGAGTGGCCATGGACGCAGTCGATCTGCAGATCATCCGGGAATTGCAGGCCGACGGGCGGCTCTCCAACCAGGACCTCGCCGACCGGGTGCGGCTCTCCCCCTCGCCCTGTCTGCGCCGGGTCCGGCGCCTGGAGGAGGCGGGCCTGATCCGCGGCTACACGGCCATGGTCGACCAGGTCGCCTTCGGGCTGCCGGTCACCGTCTTCGTCCGCATCCGCCTGGAACGCCACACGGCGGAGGCGGTGCGGCTGTTCGAGGAGCACGTCGCGGTCATCGAGCACATCCAGGACTGCTATCTGATGGCCGGCAGCAGCGACTACCTGCTGCGCGTGGTCATCGAGGACCTGGAGGCCTACGAGGCCCTGGTGCGCCACCGGATCCACGCGATCCCGGGGATCGCCTCGATCGAGTCGAGCTTCGCCTTCGGCAGCGTCAAGCAGTCCCGCACCTACCCCCGCCCGAACCCCGGCGGCTCCGCCAGGGCCCGGTAACACCGGTCAGGCGTGCCCGGCGGCCGTCTCGAAGGCAGCGTAGGCGTCGGCGCCGAAGAGGACGAAGCGGACCTCCTCGACCTCGGTACGGGTGGCCCGTACGGTCTCCACCGCGATCCGGGCGCCGTCGTCCAGGGGCCAGCCGTAGATGCCGGTGGAGATCGCCGGGAAGGCGACCGTACGGGCGCCCAGCGTGTCGGCGACCCGCAGCGCCTCGCGGTAGCAGGAGGCGAGGAGGGCGGAACGGTCCTCCTCGCGCGACCAGACCGGGCCGACGGTGTGGATGACGTGCCCGGCGGCGAGGCGGCCCGCCGTGGTGGCGACGGCCTGGCCGGTCGCCAGGCCCTTGCCGTAGTGGGAGCGGCGCAGGTCCTCGCAGGCGGCGAGGATCTCCGGGCCGCCGCGCCGGTGGATCGCCCCGTCGACTCCCCCGCCGCCGAGGAGGGAGGAGTTCGCGGCGTTGACGATCACGTCCGCCTTCTCGGCGGTGATGTCGCCCTGGACCAGGGTGATGCGGACCATCAGGAGGCCTTTCGCAGGTGCCGCCAGACCGATTTGGCGGCGTTGTGACCGGACATTCCGTGGACCCCGGGGCCGGGCGGGGTGGCGGAGGAGCAGAGGAAGACCGCCGGGTGCGCGGTGGTGTACGGGGACAGGGTGAGCTTCGGCCGGAGCAGGAGGCGCAGGCCCGCGGCGGATCCGCAGGCGATGTCCCCGCCGACGTAGTTCGGGTTGCGGGCGGCGAGCTGCGGCGGGCCGGCGGTCGCGCGGGCCAGGACCCGGTCGCGGAAGCCGGGGGCGAAGCGCTCCAGCTGGCGTTCGACGGCCTCGGTGAGGTCGCCGTCCCAGCCCGCCGGGACGTGCCCGTACGCCCAGAACACGTGCTTGCCCTCGGGCGCCCGGCCGGGGTCGACCAGGCTGGGCTGGGCGGTGATGAGGAAGGGGTTGCGCGGGGCGCGGCCGCCGGAGGCGAGCTGGAGGGCGGCGTCGATGTCGCGGGTGCCGGGGCCGATCTGGACGGTCCCGGCGCGACGCGGGGCCTCGGCGGTCCAGGGCACGGGGCCGTCCAGCGCGTAGTCGATCTTGAACACGGAGGCGCCGTACTTGTAGCCGTCGTAGGCGCGGCCGAGGCGGGCGATGCGGGCCAGGGCGGTCGGGGAGGTGTCGAAGACGTAGGCGCGGGCGGGCGGCAGGTCGTCGAGCCGTTTGACCTCGAAGCCGGTGTGGACGACGCCGCCGAGGTCCTCCAGGTACCCGGTGAGGGCGTCGGAGACCGCCTGCGAGCCGCCGCGCGGCATCGGCCAGCCGTTCGCGTGCGCGGCCAGCGCGAAGACCAGCCCGACGGCGCCCGTCCCGATGCCGCTGAGCGGGGCGATGACGTGCGCGACGAGCCCGGCGAACAGGGAGCGCGCCCGGTCGTCGCGGAAGCGGCGCATCAGCCAGGTGGAGGGCGGCAGCCCGGCCAGCCCGAACCGGGCCAGGGTGAGCGGGTCGCGGGGCAGGGCGGTGTTCGGCAGGGACATGAAGTCCCGGGCGAGGGTGTCCCACTTGCCGAGGTACGGGCCGACCAGGCGCCGGTACGCGCCCGCGTCGCGGGGCCCGAAGGAGGCGGCCGTCTCGGCGACGGAGCGGGAGAGCACGGCCGCGGTGCCGTCGTCGAAGGGGTGCGCCATGGGCAGCGGGGCGTGCAGCCACTCCAGCCCGTAGCGCCCCAGCGGCATCGTCGCGAAGACCGGGGAGCCGACGCCGAGCGGGTGCACGGCCGAGCAGGGGTCGTGTCGGAAGCCGGGGAGGGTCAGCTCCTCGGTGCGGGCCCCGCCGCCGACGGTGTCCGCGGCCTCGAAGACGGCAACGGAGCAGCCCCGCCGGGCCAGTTCGACGGCGGCCGTCAAGCCGTTGGGCCCCGCCCCCACCACGACTGCGTCGAGAATCGACGGCACTGACAGCTCCTTCGTCCGGCGGCGGCCACTGCCCCCAGGATATGACGCCCGTCCATACGGCCCCTGCCCCGCGCGGGGCCGAAGACGGCTCTACGACAGCGCCTACGCGCCGCGCAGCAGGTCGCGGATGCGGAAAGCGGTGGCCTCGTCGCGGCCCACCGCGAAGGGCAGGGCGTTGTCACGGTCCACCCGGAAGGGGACCCCGTCCACCGTGCTCTGCGCGCCGCCGGCCTCGGCGACCAGCAGGAGTCCGGCCGCGTGGTCCCAGGCCGAGGGCCAGGTGAAGGCCAGGCCGTCCGTCTCGCCGCGCGCCACCTTCAGGTACTCCAGGCCCGCCGAACCGCAGGGGCGGGCGGTGACTCCGGGCACGTCCAGCCGGGCCAGGGCCCGCTTGTCCGCCTCGGAGGTGTAGAAGGGGTGGGCCGTGGCCACGCGCAGCCCGGCGCCCGGCTCCGGCGAGCCCGCCAGGATCCGTTCGCCGCCCACGTACGCGCCCTGCCCGCGCACGGCGGTGGCCATCTCGTCCAGGGCCGGGGCGAAGGTCCAGGAGGCGAGGATCTCCCCGCGCAGGGCCAGGGCCACCAGGGTGCAGAAGGCGGGCTCGCCGTTGACGAACTGGCGGGTTCCGTCGACCGGGTCGACGATCCACACGGGCGCGTCGGCGCGCAGCGCGGCGTACACGTTCGGGTCGGCGTGCACGGACTCCTCGCCGACCACGGCCGAACCGGGCAGCAGGCGGGTCAGCGAGGCGGTGAGGTGCTCCTCCGCCATCCGGTCGGCGACGGTCACCAGGTCGTGGGGGCCGCTCTTCTGGTCCACCTCGTGCTCGGCGAGCTGCCGGAATCTCGGCATGATCTCGACCGCCGCCGCCTTGCGGACGGCTTCCTCGACATCGGGCAGGCGGCGGGCCAGGAATTCATCGATCATTGCCCCATCACATCACGCCGCCCCGGTCCGGACCCACCGGATCCGGATGGCCTTCCGGTGAAGCGGCGGCGCCCGCCGGGTGCCCTGCCTGACGGTCCGTCTCGCCCGGGGGTGCCGTCAGCCGTTGAGGGCCGGGATGACGTGCTCCCCGTAGCGGGAGACGAGGTCGGCGGCGTGGCGGTGCCGAGGCCAGGGCGGTCGGCTCGCTCCCGGCCGTTCGGCTCTGCGCAGGAGGGTCAGTCCGGCGACAGACCGAGAAGCCGCTGTGCCGCACGGCGGCTGGCCGCGAGCGCCGTCTTGGCCGCTCCGCCGCTGCCGCCGGTGAAGGTGAACACCTGGGGGGAGTCCGGCACCGCACGAAGCCTCAGTCCGCCGGAGGCCGGGTAGCAGTCGAAGGACGCGCACAGCCGCTGCGGTGCTCGCAGGTGCTGGGCCGCCGGGAGGAACCGCCGTGCGGCGGCGGTGGCCCGGGTGGCGAGCTGTGGGGCCGGCCGGACCTGGCCGGGGATCACGTCCCAGTCTTCGGTGGCCTGGCCCAGCAGCAGTGCTCCGGCGCCGTGGGGCCGACCGTACAGCCCCGAGTTCTCATCGGCGAAGATGCCGAGCCCGGGCACCTCCAAGCCGTAGACACCGTACTGGATCCGCTTGGTGCGCAGGCCGTCGACGCCGGGAAGCAGCGCGGGTGTCCAGGCGCCGGCGGCGACCACCACCAAGTCGAAGGCGGCCGAACCGCCGTCGGCCAGCAGGACGCCGGCCCTCGCGGTCACCTGCAGCACCTCGGCATCGGTGATCCGTACGCCGGTGGCGGTCAGTTGATCGAGTACGCACGAGCGGAGCAGGGCCGGCGACATGTATCCCGCCCGGCGTTCGACGACGGCGAGCGCTCCGGCCGGCAGGCCGCGCAGGCCCAGCCGCCGAGCCACCGCCTCGGCCGGCTCGACCTCGGCGGAGCCGGGTAGCAGAAGCTCCACGTGCGCCAACAGCGCGGTCGGGTCCTCACCGGGCCGCAGCAGGTAGACGGAGCCGATCTCCCGGTAGTCGCCGGCCTGCCGGAACCACGCGCTGCCGCGCAACTCGGCCAGGCTCTCGGCGGCCAGCCGGCATTCCTCGGCCGCGGTCTCGAAGCCCCGGACCATGCCTCCCGAAGCAGAGGTGGCGTCGGCGGGGTGGCCGACCGGCCCGGCGAAGACGGTGAGATCGGCGCGGCCCGCGAGCTGATGCAGGCGGTGGGCGAGCATCGCGCCGGCGATGCCGCCGCCGATCACGGCTATCCGCACGATCCGCCCTCCGCCACCGTCAGACCGCGCACGAGGTGGTTCGCGGCGGCGAGGCGAACCTGTCGACGTCCCGCAGCATGGTCAACGCACGCCGTGTTTCGGCCAGTCGGGCGTCGTCGAGGTCAGCGAGGACGAGTTCCGCCTCCTCGCCGCCGGCCGTCGCCAGGACACGGCCGTCCGGGCCGTAGACGGCACTGCGGCCACAGAAGTCCCACGGCCCCTGCCGGCCGGCGAAGTTGGCGAACAGCACGTAGAAGGTGTTCTCCAGCGCTCGGGCCGGGAAGTAGACCGACCTGCGGTGGTCCGAGTCGCCCTGGACGAAGGCCCCGCCGCACAGGTAGGCGTCCGCCCCGGAGCGGGCCGCGGCCCGCGCGTGTTCCGGAAAGCTGGAGTCGTAGCAGATGCCCAGAGCCAGCTGCCAGCCGTCCACGGTGAGAGTGCGGCAGTCGGTGCCGGGCGTGAACAGCTCGCGCTCGTGCTCCTCCAGCCGGCTCTTGCGGTAGTCGGCCAGGACTTCGCCGTCCCCGCCGACGGCTATCGCCGAGATCGCGGACTTCTCGCCCGCGGGCGTCGGCGCACCCACGACCGCGGTCACCCCGGTGGCCCGGCAGGCCTCCCGGACGACGCTCAGTTCGGGGCCGTCCGGGGTCAGGGCCCCGGCAGGCAGGGCGGACTTCAGCCAGCCCGGCTCATAGCCGGTGAGCGAGAGCTCGGGGAACAGCACGACGCGGGCGCCGGCGTCCGCCGCCCGGGCGATCGTCACCGCCGCCTCTGCGGCGTTGTACGCCACGTCCCCCGGGCGGGCGAGGGTCTGCGCGACCGCCACCCTCAGCGGGGCACGGTCGCGTGATGCGGATGCGGATGCGGATGCGGTCATCTTCTTCTGCTTCCTGACGAGTGCGGTGGTCGGGGGCGGGACGGTCAGCCGAGCAGCCACCGGCTGAGATAGAAGGCGGCGATGCCGATCGCCGACACCAGGAGGAACCTCTTCGAGATCAGACCGGCGACGAACGTCGCCGCGCCACCGATCAGATAGGGGTTCGACAGGTTCAGCTGCAGGCCGTGCCCCTCGGGCGTCAGCATGGCCGGGACGACCAGGGCCGCCAGCACCGCCGGCGGGGTGTAGCCGAGCAGGCTCTTCACCGTCGCGGGCATCTCCCGGTCGGCGAGGAGCACCAGCGGCAGGTAGCGCGGCAGGAAGCTGCACAGGCCCATGCCCAGGATCAACAGTGCCATCGTCACGCGGCGTTCTCCTCTGTCTGCTCGGTCCGCTCGGTGGCATCCGTCGCGTCGGCGGCACCGGTCCGGCGCTTCTCCACGTACTCGCACGCCGTGCCCACCAGGGCCCCGACGACCGTGGCGAGCACCACGCCCAGGTTGTACGGCAGACCGTGGGCGAGCATGACGGTCAGGCCGGCGGTCACGATGACGGTCCCGACCCGCCAGTTGGTCAGCGAGCCGGCCAGCATGGCCACGAACATGGCGGTCATCGGGAAGTCGAGCCCGAGGTTCGCCAGATCCGGCAGGGCGCTTCCCAGGGCCATGCCGACCAGGGTCGAGAGCATCCAGGTGACGTACATCGCTCCGGACGCGCCCAGGAAGAACAGGTGCTTGTGCTCGGTCAGTTCACCCTTCTTCAGGCGCTCGATGCCGACGAAGAAGACCGCGTCGATCAGGCCGAAGCCGAGCAGTACGCGCCAGCGCTGGGGCACCTCCCGGATGTGCGGCACCAGGATGGTCGAGTAGATCAGCATCCTGAGCCCGAGGATCAACGTGGTCAGCAGGACGGTCAGCCAGCCGGCGTGGCCGGCGATCAGGGCGAAGCCTACGAACTGGGCGGTGCCCGAGTTGACGGCCATCGCCAGCCCGAGGGTGGACCAACCGGACAACCCGTTGGACAGACCCAGGATTCCGCCGGCGATTCCCATCGGGACGGCCGATGCGAGGAAGGGAAGCATGCTCCTCGCCCCGTCCCGCAACTGGCGGCCGGCGCCGGACCGCGCTGGTTTTTCGGTTATGTCTGCAGTGCTCATGTGACGCGCACCTCGCTTCTCTGTCTGCTGAAGCCGGCAGGGATCCGCCGGCTCGGCGGCCGGGCCGGGTTGGTGCACCCGGCCCGGCCGCCGGGGGGTCACCGGTTCTCGGACGCCGCGTTCCAGCGGCCGAGGACCACGTCGGCCACCTCGGGCGCGGCGGTGCGGCAGAAGTAGTGCCCGCCACCACCGAGTTCGACCAGCTGAGGCTGATCGCTGAAGAGCGACCAGGCGTCGAAGCGCTGCCCGTGGTCGGGGGTGAGCGGGTCGTCCCCGGCGAAGACCGCGGTCAGCGGAGCGGACAGCCTGGCCTTCGGGCCCTGCTCCTCGGCCGCGAGCAGGTAGCCGTTGGCAGAGCCCGCGTCGTGCCGGAACACGCCGGCGACGAACTTCGCGTGCTCGGGCCGCAGGCTGTCGAACTCGGCGAAGCCCGTCTCGTCGACCAGCCACCGCACGATGTCGTCGTCCGTCATCGCCGCCGCCTGCTCGAGGCCCTGCCGGGTGATCTCGGCACTGTGCAGCAGCTTGCCGCCCACGAAGACATGGACCGGGGCCGATCCCTCGGCCTCCAGCAGCCGCGCCGTCTCCACCGCCAGGGCGGATCCGACGCAGTGGCCCCAGAGCATCACGGGCCGGCCGGCGACCGTCTGGCGGATCTCCTCCACCGCGCGGCGCGCCGTGTCCTCCAGCGAGCAGAACTCCTCGTGGGGGCGGCCGGCGTCGTGCCCGGGAAGCTCCGCGCCGTACACGGCCACCGCGCCGCCGACGGCGTCGATGGCCTGCGCCAGGGGCTCGAAGTTGATCGCGTTGCCACCCGCGTACGGGAAGCAGACCAGCACGCACTCGGCCTCTGCGGGTGCGGCCGACAGCGACTGCAGCAGGTTCTGCGACCGCGGCTCGGCCTGCTCCACCTCGGCGAGGTTGGCACGGGCCACCGCGCCGAGCGGCGCCAGGGTGGAATTGCGCATCAGGTCGGTGAGCGAGATCAGCCCCTCGAGCTCCATGACCACCCGCATCGCGGCGAGCGAGGCGCCGCCCAGCGCGAAGAAGTTGTCGTCGAGACCGATCTCGTCCAGCGGAACGTCCAGGATCGCGGACCACACCTGCGCGATGCGCCGGTCCACCTCGTCGACGGGCCGCCGGTCGGCGGCCTGCTCCCGCACCGGGTCGGCTTCGGCGGCCTCCGCCTCGAGGAGGCCGAAGGTGTGCCGCACCGGCTGGTCGCCCAGCAGCTCCAGTCCGTCCCGGTTGCGGCGGCCGTACAGACCGGTGGGCACCGGCTCGTGGCTGTCCGCGGTGAGGACGATCCGGCCGATCGTGCCGAAGGGCACGGCCAGCCCGTGCTCGTCCAGGACCCGGGCCCGGAAGGCCGCACCCGGCTCCGCGAGCGGCGCGGCCAGGGCGTCCGGCAGGACCTCGGACCGCTCGGCGCGCTCGAGGTCCGCCAGCTCGTCCGCGGCCAGCAGGTCCGCCAGGTGGTGCGGGGCGGTCAGGTCGGCCGTCATCTGCTCGAAGGCGGCCGTGTAGTAGGCACCCATCCGGGCTATCTGCCACGGCTCGAAGAGGTGGGCGTGGTAGTGCAGGCTGAGCCGCACCTCATCGGTGACGAAGTGGCGGGAGAACTCGGCGCGCAGCACGAACTCCGTCTCGGAGTTGGCCCGCACGTCCAGCAGGGAGAAGCCGTCCAGCGCCTCCAGCTGCTTCAGCAGGTAGAAGTGGGTGAAGTTGAAGGCGGTCTCGAACAGGGCGTCCTGGGTACCGAGGTCGTTCTTCATCTGCGCCATCGGGTAGCGGCGCGCGGGCAGCAGCTCGGTCTCGGAGCGGTAGACCTGGCGGATCAGGTCCTCCCACGAGCCCTCGGCTGTCCGGACACGGAACGGCACCGTGTTGAGGAAGAGCCCGATCGCCCGGGTGGCGTCCTCCGCCTCGGGACGGCCGCTGTGTTCGTACCCGGTCATCACGTCGCGGTCGCCCGAGACCAGGGAGAGCACCTTGGCGTGCGCGGCCATCAGCACGTTCTTGACCGGCACGGAGAGCTGGTTCGCGAGCGCCACGATGCGGTCGGAGAGCCCACGGGGGAACTCGGCCTCGTGGAACACCACGGGGAAGAGGTCCGCCTCGCCCGCCTGCCGGGTGCGGGGCAGTTCGGTGAAGGTGCTGTCCTCCAGCAGCTGCGCCCAGAAGGTCCGGTGGTCCTCGTCGGCCAGGGACTGGCGCTCCAGCGCGACGTAGTTGCGGGCGTGGTTCTCCACCGGGGCGTCCGGCAGGGCCCGGCCCTCGCGCAGGCGGTAGAAGAGGTCGAACAGCGTGGTGTGCACCAGGGTGATGCTCCAGCCGTCCAGCGCGGAGTTGTGCTGGCTCAGGCTGTACCGGTAGAGGTCGTCGGAGAGCACGTGCACGTGCAGCCGCACCAGACCGGGCTCGTTCCAGACGAACCGGTACGCCTTCTCCTGCGCCGCCCAGTCGCGGTACCACTCCTCCTGCTCGGCTTCGCTCATCCCGCGCAGGTCCGCGATGTACAGCGGCAGCGGGGCGTCCTCGTGCACCAGCTGCAAGTACTCGCTGTAGCCGGTGAGGTGGTAACTGGTGCGGAAGATGGGGTTGCGCTGGACCAGGACGCGGGCGGCCTGTTCGAAGCACTCGGCGTCGAACGGGCTCTGGATCATGTAGCTGAGGATGTCGTGGTACTCGGCCGTGCCCTGCGAGAGCTCGCTCTGGAACACCAGGCCCGCCTGGAGCTGGGTCATCGGGTAGGCGTCCTCGATGCCCGCCGGGATCAGCTCGCGGTCCTGCGGCGTCAGCAGCTCGAACGGGCGCAGCGGCGTGCGCTCCGCCGTCGGTCCGGACTCGGCCAGGCTGCGGGCCAGTTCGGCCACCGTCGGGTTCTGGAAGAACTGCTGGAAGGTGAAGTCCAGACCTGCCGCCCGGGCCTTGGCCAGCACCGTGACGAAGTGGATCGAGTTGCCGCCGAGCGCGAAGAAGTTGTCTTCCACGCCGATCTGCTCGTAGCCGAGCACCTCGCCCCAGATGCGGGCCAGTTCGATCTCCTCGGGCGTGGTCGGGGCCACGTAGGCGGCGGCCTCGCGCTCCGGCTGCCCGGGCTCGGGCAGGGCGCGCCGGTCCAGCTTGCCGTTCGGCGAGAGGGGGAAGACCTCCAGCGCGACGATGCGCGGCGGGACCATGTACTCGGGCAGCGTCACGCCGAGGTGCCGCTTGAGCTCGTCCTCGGCGACGGCGGTCGCCGACTGGACGTAGCCGACCAGGTAGGTCTGCCCGTCGTCGGCCTTGCGGGCGACCACCACGGCGTCCTTGACCTCGGGGTGGCGGCGCAGCTGCTCCTCGATCTCGCCGAGTTCGATGCGGTAGCCGCGAACCTTGACCTGGTGGTCGATGCGGCCCAGGTACTCGATGGTGCCGTCGGCCAGCCAGCGGGTGAGGTCGCCGGTGCGGTAGACCCGCTCCTCGCCGGCCAGCGGGGCGGCGACGAACCGCTCGGCGGTCAGCTCGGGCCGGCCCAGGTAGCCGCGGGCCAGGCCGACACCGGCGATGCACAGCTCACCCGGCACGCCGACCGGCTGCGGCCGGAGCTGGGCGTCGAGCATCAGGATGCGGGTGTTGTCGATCGGCAGTCCGATCGGGACCCGGTCGACGTCCTCGGGACCGCAGGCGTGGTGGGTCACGTCGACGGTCGCCTCAGTGGGCCCGTACAGGTTGATCAGGCGGGCGGCCGGGCCGCCCGTGGCGGCGGTGACCTCGCCGAAGCGCCGTACGTGGTGCGGCGTCAGCGCCTCACCACTGGCGAAGACCTGTCGCAGTGAAGCCAGCTTGGCCTGTTCGCCCGCCCCGGAGACGAAGTCGAGGAAGGCGGCGAGCATGGACGGCACGAAGTGCATGGTGGTGACGCCGTGGCGTTCGATGGCGGCGGTCAGCGCCTCCGGGTCGCGCTCGGCTCCGGGCTCCGGCAGGCACACGGCGGCACCCTCGAACATCCACCAGAACAGCTCCCAGACGGACACGTCGAAGGACGTGGGCGTCTTCTGCATGATCACGTCGGCCGGGTCGATCGGGTAGGCGCGCTGCATCCAGCCGATGCGGTTGACCACCGAGCGGTGCTCGATCTGGACGCCCTTGGGGTTTCCGGTCGAGCCCGAGGTGTAGATGACGTAGGCGAGGTCCCGGGCATCGCCGATGACCTCGGGGGTGCTCGCGTCCTCGGCGTACGCGGACTCGTCGGTCAGGTCCAGCGCCTCACGGCCCTCGCCGACCAGGTCGCGGTAGCGGGGCAGGGTCAGGACGAGCCGGGCGGCGCTGTCGTCCAGGACGTAGCCGATCCGCTCCACCGGGTAGCCGGGGTCGACCGGCAGGTAGGCGCCGCCCGCCTTGAGGACGGCGTAGATGGCGACCAGCATCTGCGGCGAGCGGTCGGCCAGCACCGCGACCAGGTCGTCGCGGCCCACGCCCCGGGAGCGCAGGGTGTGCGCGAGCTGGTTGGCGCGGGCGTCGAGGTCGGCGTAGGTGAGCCGGAAGCCGTCGCCGGCCACGGCGGTGGCGTCCGGGGTCAGCTTCACCCGGCGGCTGAACAGTTCGTCGAGACGCACGGTGTCCTCGAACGCCGCGTCGGTGGCGTTGACCCGGGCGATCAGGGCACGGTCGGCCTCCGAGTGCAGGTCGAGCGCGGCCAGCGCGTCGTCCGGCACGGCGGTGGCTCCGGCCAGCAGCGCGGCGCAGTGCGCGAGCAGGCGGCGGGCGGTGACGGCGCTGTGCCGCTCGGGGCGGTGGCGCAGTTCCAGGCTCAGACGGCCGGCAGTCCGGGCGAAGGAGAAGACGAGCGGGAACCGTGGACGGTCGGCGGGCCCGTCCTGCTCGGCACGTACGGTGTCGACCAGCACCTCGGCGAAGGGGTGCGCTCCGTGACCCGCGTCCGCCCCGAACTCCTCGGCGAGGAGTTCGATCGGGTAGTCCTGGTGTTCCAGCGCGGCCAGCAGCCGGGGCTTGACCTCACCGAGCAGCCCGCGGAACGTGAGTTCGGGGGTGAACGGCAGACGCAGCACCAGCGCGTCGGCCAGCGGGCGGGCGTCGCCACCGGCGTCGGCGGCGGGGATCGCCACGACTGCCTCCTCCCCGCCGGTGTAGCGCTGCAGCAGGGTTCCGACGGCCGCCACCAGGACGGAGTGCAGCGCGGCTTCCTGGCCGCGGGTCAGCTTCTCGATCCGGGCGCTCAGGTCCGCGTCGAGGTCCAGTCCGACCGTCGCGTGCGGGCCCGGTTCGGCGGGGCGGCCGGGGGCGTCGGAGGGGAAGCCGGTGCGCTCGGGCAGAGCGGCGAGAGCGGCACGCCAGAACGCGCCTTCGCGGGGGCGCTGCGCCGCCGCGACCTTGAGCCGGCCGAGGGTTTCCAGGGATTGCATGGTGCCTTCCAGGTTTCGTAAATCAGAAGTCGAAGTCGAGATCGGGCAGGGGCTGCGCCTTGGCCGCCACCCGTCCCATGCCGTGCAGTGCCGCGTCCGGGTCGCCCAGGGCCGCGTCGAGCAGCGTCAGCAGCTCGTCGCGGAACAGCTCGACGGTGGGCCGCAGGAAGAGGCTGGTGCTGTAGGCCCAGTTGGCGGTGAAGCCCTCGGGGGCGTCTTCGATCTGCAGGTTCAGGTCGAAGATCGTGCGTCCGGTGGCCTCGGGGAGCCAGCGTGGCTGTCCGCCGAGGAAGCCCACCTGGTGGAGCCCGGTGTCCTGCACCGCGAACAGGGTGTCGAACAGCGGATTGCGGCTGTAATCCCGTTCGCCGGTGGCGGCCACGATCTCCTCGAACGGGAAGTCCTGGTGGTCGGCGGCGGCCACCGCGTGTTCGGCGACCGCCCGCAGGTACGTGCGGAAGGAAAGCTCCGGGTCCGGGTTGAGGCGCAGGCACAGCGTGTTGACGAACATGCCCTGGACCCGCTCCACGCCCGGCAGGTGACGCCCTGACACGGGCGTGCCCACCGTCACGTCGTCGCTGCCGCTCATCCGCCCCAGGAACGCCGTGTATCCGGCGAGCAGGACGTGGAACGGGGTCACCCCTTCGCTGCGCGCCAGCTCCCGCACCGCGCGGCTGAGCTCCGCGCCGAGCGGGAAGCCCAAGTAGGCGCCCTCGGTGCGGCGCACCGGCGGCCGGGGCAGGTCGGTGGGCAGGTCGAGCGGCCGCACCGGCGTGGCGTACGTACGCAGCCAGAACTCGCGCTGACTCATCGCGAGTTCGCGCCCCCGGGGCCCCGTGGCCCAGCGGGCGAAATCACGGTAGCCGAGCTCGGGCTCCGACGGCTGCCCACCGTCCAGCAGCTGCGCCCACTCGGTAGCCAGGAGCATCAGCGAGTAGCCGTCGGTGAGCAGGTGGTGGATGTCCAGCACCAGCCGGGTCCCGGTGCCGTGGCGCAGCAGGGCCGCCCGCCACAGGGGTCCACGGTGTGGGTCGAATGCCCTGACCCACCCCGCGGTCCACGCGTCGACGTCGGCGTCGGCCGACAGCTCCACCTGCTCCAGTACGACGGGCAGGTCGTCGTGGACGCGCTGCCGGGGGCGTCCTTCGCCGTCCAGGGCGACATCGGTCCGCAGCACCTCGTGCCGGGCCACCAGGGCGGCCAGGGTGACGCGCAGCCGCTCGGCCGACGGGGCCGAGGGCAGATCCACCACGAGCGGCAGGTTGTACTCGGTCCCGGCAGGGTCCTTCAGCTGCTCGATGTAGATCCGGTGCTGCTGCGGCGACAGCGGGGCCGGCTCCCCGGCGCCGTCCGGGCGTACGCCCAGCGGCTCCGGGCCGTGGTCGGCGGTCTCGGCCGTCCGCAGCCGCTCGGCAAGCCCGGCCACCGTCCGGGCGGCCAGCACCAGCGAGACGGGGCAGACCAGCTTGAGGGTGCGTCGGACGCGGGCGGACACCCGGGTCGCGGTCAGCGAGCTGGCCCCGTGGGTGTCCAGCGGATCGTCGACGCCGATCCCCCGGATTCCGAGGACGTCCTCCCAGAGCTCCAGCAGCCTGCGTTCCAGATCGTCGCCGGGCGGCCGGGCGCCGCTCGTCCGCGTGCCGGTCCCGGCCGCGGGCAGCGCGGCCCGGTCCACCTTGCCGTTGGCGGTCAGCGGCAGCGCGGGCAGCACCATCACGTACGACGGGACCATGTGCGGCGGCAGCAGCTCGGCGGCGGCCGCCCGGACCAGGTCGGCGTCGAGTTCCCGGTCGCCGACGAGGTACCCGCACAAGTAGCTGTCCGAGGAGTCGGGGCGGCGCCTGGCCAGCACGACGGCCGCCCGTACGCCGGGCAGCGACGCCAGGGTGGTTTCGACCTCGCCGGGCTCCACCCGGAAGCCCCGGACCTTTACCTGGTGGTCGGTCCGGCCGACGAAGTCGACGGCGCCGTCCGGCAGCAGCCGTACCCGGTCACCCGTGCGGTACAGCGTCTCGCCGGGCGCGAACGGGTGCGGCACGAAGGCCAGCTCCGTGAGGTCGGGCCGGCCGTGGTAGCCCAGGGCCAGGCCGTCGCCGCCGACGTACAGCTCGCCGGGGACGCCGGTGGGCAGCGGCAGGCCGTCCTGGTTGAGCACGTAAGCGGTCGCGTTGGGCACCGGGCGGCCGATCGGCACCCGGGCGCCGACCGGGCCGCCGAGGACCTGGCAGGTGGAGATGACGGCGTTCTCGGTCGGCCCGTAGGCGTTGACCAGCCGTAGGCCGGGATTGACGGACAGCACCTCGCGGGCGTGCCCGGCGGAGAGTACGTCGCCGCCGACGAGCAGGTCGCGCAGCGGACGGAACAGGCCCGGGTCCTCGTCGGCGAGCTGGTTGAACAGAGCGGAGGTGAACAGGGCCGTGGTGATGCCTTGTTCGCGCAGGGCGCGGCCCAGCTCCTCGGTGTCGAGCAGGGTCTCGCGGTCCAGTATGTGCAGCGTGCCGCCGCCGAGCAGGGCGCCCCACATCTCCCACACGGACGCGTCGAAGCCGGTGGCTCCGACCTGGGCCATCCTCGTGGTCGAGTCCAGTCGCACATAGTCGGCCGCGCTGACCAGACGGACGATGCCGCGGTGCGGAACCAGCACGCCCTTGGGCTTGCCGGTGGTGCCGGAGGTGTACATCAGGTACGCGGCGTCCCCGGCGCCCGGCGGCGGCCCGTCGGGGGCGGGTGCGGCCTCGTGGGCCGGCGGCGGCGCCTGCCAGTCCATGGTGTCGAGGTCGAGCACCGTGCTCGGCAGGTCGGGCACCGGGCCGAGGCCTTCGGCCAGGGCGCCGGTGGTCAGCACCAGGCGGGCTGCGCTGTCCGCCAGCAGGTACGCGATGCGGTCGCCCGGATAGCCGGGGTCGACCGGCAGGTAGACGCCACCGGCCTTGAGCACCGCGAGCGCGGCGACGACCAGACCCGCCTCGCGCGGCATCAGCAGGGCGACCGGCTCGGACGGGAGCAGCCCTTCGGCGCGCAGCCGGTGCGCCAGCAGCTCGGCCCGTCGGTCGAGTTCCGCGTAGCTGAGTACGGTGTCGCCGTGCACCACGGCAGGGTGGCCGGGCGCGGTGCGGGCCCGTTCGGCGAACAGCTCCTCGACCCGGCTCTCCCGCGGGTACTCGGCCCCCGTGTCGTTCCATTCCACGAGCAGCCGGGTGCGCTCAGCGGGCGACAGCGGGTCCAGCTCGCGGACCGGGAGCTCCGGGGAGCGTGTGGCTTCGGCCAGTGCGTTCGCCAGGTGTACGGCATGCCGGGACACCGCGTCCGCCCGGTGCACGGCCGGATCGTGCCACAGCCGCAGGACGGGGCCTTCACCGGTGTCGTCGATTTCCACGACGAGCGTCCCGGCGGGCGCCGTACCGGCGTGGCCGGCGCTCGCCCGGTGGACGAGCAGGGGCATGGCGCCCTCGGCGGGTTCGCCCCGCGCTGCGGAGTGCAGTGCGTGCTCGGCCGCCGATTCGAGGCCGCCGAGGGACGTGGCCGGCTCGACCCTCAGCCGTACCGTCATCGGCCGGGCCGCGCCGTCGGGCTGGAAGCCGAGGTCGAGGTCCTGCCGACCGGTGTGGTGGTAGAGGAGCGCGGCCCAGGCGGCGAGCACCCGGGCGGGCGCGCTCGCCGGGCCGGTCGGCGCGGGGAGCGGCACGGGGTACGGTCCCTGCTCCGTCGCGGCGCCGCCCTCGGGGCCGTACGCGTGGGCTGCGGCCGGGTCCGCGGGTCCGGGCAGCCAGGCCGTCAGCTCCGCGCCCGCCATGGGGGCGGATCCTTCGGGGTGCGTGCTCATGCGACCGCCTTCCGGATCCCTGCGAGCGCTTCGCGCGCCGCGCACCCCTCGGTGATTCGCTCGCTCACGCCTGGTCTCCCGGGGCGAGGACCGCGGCGAGGCGGCTGACGGTCGGGTTCAGGTACAGCTCGCGCAGCGGGAGCGCGGGCAGGCCTCGCTCACGCATCGCGGCGGCCAGGCGCACCGCGTACAGGGAGTTGCCACCGAGCTCGAAGAAGCTGTCGTCGGGCCCGACCGGCACGCCGAGCACGGCCTGCCACACCTCGGTGAGCTCCTCAGCCAGGCCACCGCCCGTGGCCGCCGGGTCGGCGGGCGACAGCGGCGCGGCCTCCGCCGGGGCGCTCGCGGCGACCGCGGCGGCGGGGGCGGGTGCGGCCGGCGCGTTCGCGGCGGCGGGTGCGGCCGGCGCGGGCAGGCGCCGGGCGTCGAGCTTCCCGTTGGCGGTCAGCGGCAGAGCCGGCAGAGGGGTGACGGTGGTGGGCAGCATGTACTCGGGCAGCACCTTGGCGGCCCGGCGCCGGACAGCGGCGGTGTCGCCGCCGTCGAGCACCACGTAGGCGTCCAGGCGTACCGCGGCCGAGTCCTGCGTGTCGGCGCCGCCCAGGACGACGGCGGCCGCGGTCACCGTGGGGTCGTCCAGGAGGACATTGCGGATCTCGTCCAGCTCGATCCGGAAACCGCGCAGCTTGACCTGGGTGTCCAGTCGGCCGAGGTGCTCCAGTCGGCCGTCCGGACGCAGTCGGCCCTTGTCGCCGCTGCGGTACATCCGGCCGCCGGTGAACGGGTCCGTGGTGAAGCGTTCGGCGGTCAGCTCCGGGCGGCCCAGGTACTCCAGCGCGACGCCCTCGCCGCCGACGTAGATCTCGCCCGGTACGCCGAGCGGCACCGGCCGCTGGCGCTCGTCGAGCACGTACAGGTACCAGCCGGGCAGCGCCGGGCCGACCGAACGGGAGCCGGTCATGGCCTCCTTGCGGCCGACCGTCTGGGCGGTGACGTGGACGGTGGTCTCGGTGATGCCGAACATGTTCACCAGGCGGCAGCGGGACTCGGGGTAGCGGTCGAACCAGCCGCGCAGGCCCCGGGCGTCCAGAGGCTCACCTCCGAACACCACCAGGCGCAGAGCCAGGTCCGGCGCCTGCCGCCGGTCGGCCTCCACCAGCTGCGCGAACGCCGAGGGCGTCTGGTTGACCACGGTGACCCGCTCGCTGCGCAGCAGCTCGCGGAATTCCTCGGGGGAACGGGAGACCCAGTAGGGGACGACGACGAGCCGGGCGCCGGTGAGCAGCGGGCCCCAGATCTCCCACACGGAGAAGTCGAAGGCGCTGGAGTGGAACAGCGTCCAGGTGTCGTCCGGGCCGAGGCGGAAATCCTCTGTCGTGGCGGACAACAGGGCGACCACGTTGCGGTGCGGGACGACGACGCCCTTGGGCCGGCCGGTCGAGCCCGAGGTGTAGATGATGTACGCGGCCTGCTCGTTGCCCCGGCCGGGGGCGGGCGCGGCGGACGGCGCCGTGGCGGCCAGCTCCTCGGGCCGGATCGTGCGGGTCTGCCCGGCTGCGGGGAACTCGTCGAGCGTGGTGACGACGAAGCGCAATCCGGCGTCTTCGGCGGTGTAGGCGAGCCGGTCGGCCGGGTAGGCCGGATCCATCGGCACGTACACGGCGTCGGCCTTGAGCACGGCGAGCATGGTGACCACGAGGTCGGTGGAGCGGTCCAGGCAGATGCCGACGCGCTCGCCGGCGCGGACTCCGAGGGCGTGGAGCGCTCCGGCGAAGCGGTCGGCCCGCTCGTTCAGCTCGGCGTAGGTCAGGGTCTGTCCCTCGTAGCTGAGGGCGACGGCCTCGGGCCGCTCGGCGGCGTGCTCCGCGAAGACCTCGTCGATTCGCCGCGGCTGCCACTCGAGCGACCGTGCGGGTCGGCCCAGTGCGACCAGTGCGGCTCGCTCCTCGTCGTCCAGCAGGTCCACGTCCGCGGGGACCAGCTCCGGTGCGCCGTCGGCGAGCTGTTCGAAGGCTCGCGCCAGGTGCCGGGCGAACTGCTGGGCCGAGGCCTCGTCCACGTCGGCGAGGCGGTGGTGAACCTCCAGGAAGGCTCCACCGTCGGCATGGTGACGGAGGGTCACGCTGAGGGGGAACGGGGCGCTCTGGCACGGCAGGTACGTCTCGGCGCCGCTGTCCGCCTGGTGCCCGGCCGGATTGATGACGCCGGCCAGCACCCGGCCGCCCGACTCGGCGACCAGGTCCGCGTACTGCCGCCGGTCGCACAGCGTTCCGGCACCGGACAGCAGTCGGCCGGCCTCGCCGACCAGCTCTGCGGTGGCGCGCGCGCCGGAGAGGTCGATGGGCAGCAGGGTGCCCGCGTCGAACGCGCCGAGGGCGTCGGCCGGGCGACCCGGCTGAACGGTCAGGGCTCCGATGACCGGGGTGTCCTGGTTCTCGTACCGCCCGAGGACCAGCCCGGTCGCCACCGCGAGGGTGCCGGGCTCGTCGGCGGCTGTGCAGCGCAGCTCGACGCGCACCACACCGGTGCGGTCCTTGGCCGAGCCGTCGGCCACCGCCCACTCGGCCCGGCCGGCGAACTCCGCCTCGCTCCAGAGCTTGCGCAGTTCGCCGTCGGCCGGGGCAGGGCGCCCGACTGCCACCGCGCTGAACCGCTCGGCCGGCGCCCGGCCGAGCAGCACGTCGGCCACGTGGCGCAGGGAGGCCGCGTCCAGGAAGCCGCGGTGGGCGACCAGCACGAGGTCAGCGGGGCCGTCCGCGTACTCGAGGACCCCCACGCGCAGCAGCGCGTGGTCGGGGTCCAACGGCCGCTGCAGCTCGCTCTGCAGCCGGCGATCGGCGATCGCGGATCCGGCGGCCGCCGGAACGGGCTCGCTCCAGACCTTCGGCTGCCGCTCGGCGGCCTGCGGCCACCACAGGCCGGCCGCTCCCTCGAGGACGCGGGCGAGCCGGGAGGTGTCGGCCCCTTCGGACAGCCGGATCCGCAACGCGTGGACGTGGCCGGACGGCGCGCAGTCAGTCGGGATCAGCTGGGCGTGGTTATCGAAACGTGGCACGAGTGGTTCTCCGGACATTGAGTCTGTGAAGTAGGCAACGGTGAACTGGCATCGGCGGAGCCATTGACCGGCGACCGGTGCGGGGCGACCGGGCGGAACCGTCGGAGGCGGGCTCTCGGGCCTGGGGCTACCGTGCTGAACGCCATGTGACGGGCCGGCCGGCCCGGGACCGGTCCGCCGCTAGCGGGCGGTGAAGCCGCCGTCCACCGCCACGACGCTGCCGGTGACCTGCCGGGACTCGTCGGAGGCCAGCCACAGAGCTGCCGACGCGATGTCCTCGGGCTCGATCAGGGCGTTCATCGGCTGCGCCTGGACGAAGGTCTCCTCGTGCTCGGCTACCGGTACGTCCAGCGAGCGGGCGATCTCCGACAGCATCCGGCCCTCGACCTGCGAGTCGTCCCGGACCGAGCCGGGGCAGAGCGCGTTCACCCGCACCTTGTAGGGCGCGTAGTCGAGTGCGACGGCCTTGGTCAGGCCGACCAGGCCGTGCTTGGCGGCCACGTACCCGGCGAAGTGGCGGTAGCCCACCAGGCCGGCGGTGGAGGCGATGTTGATGATGCTGCCGGATCGCTGTTCGGCCATGTGACCGCCGACCGCGCGGATGGTGCGCCAGGCACCGGAAAGGTCCACATCGATCATCAGCTGCCACTCGCGCTCTTCGATCTCGTGCGCGGCCTTGCCGGAAGGGGCGGCGATTCCGGCGTTGTTGACGAGCACGTCGATGCGGCCGAACCGCTCGCGGGCGGTTCCCATCGCCGCCTCGACCTCGCCGAGGTCGCGGACGTCGAGCCGCCTCGTCATGGCGGAGACGCCGTACTCGCGGCAGAGCTCCGCGGTGTAGGCGAGCTGACTGTCGGAGCCCAGCGGGTACGGCACTCCGGGCAGGTCCGCCGCGATGTCGAGCAGCATCAGGTCGGCGCCCTCGCGGGCGAAGGCGACGGCGGTGGCGCGGCCGAGCCCGCGGGCGGCGCCGGTGATGACGGCGGTCTTGCCGGCCAGTCGAAGCGTCATCGGGCGTCCGCCGTACCGAGTTCGGCGGCGATCAGCTGCAGGAGCGCCTCTGCGCCGTCGGCCAGGTACATGTGGCCGCCGTCCAGCTCTGCCGGCGCGAACTCCGCCGTCGTCGCCTCGCGCCATTGCGCGATCAGCGCCGAGTCGACGAGCTCGTCGTCGCGGCCGCGCAGGGCGGTGATGGCGACGTCCAGCGGTTTGTCCGAGGACGGACGGTAGTTCTCGTGCATTTCGACGTCGGCCCGCAGCATGGGCAGCAGCAGCGCACGCATCTCGGGGTGTTCCAGCGCGGGGTGGTTGTAGCCGGCGAACTCGCGGACCTGGGCCAGGAACGCCTCGTCGTCCAGGCCTGTGGCGCGGCTCTCGCGACCGTTCCACGGGCCGGGCGAACCGCTCACGAACAGCCGCGCCAGCGATACTCCCTGGGTTCCGGCGAGTTGGTGCGCGAGTTCGTAGGCGAGCACCGCCCCGAGGCTGTGTCCGAAGACGGCGACCTGGTCGGCGCCCGCGAGTTGGCCGAGGGTCGCGGAGTATGCCTCCTCCACGGCCCGCGCCACCTCGGTGTGCGGCGCGTCGATGAAGCGCTCCTCACGTCCTGGCAGCTGCACGGGCACGATGTGCAGCCCCTCCGGGGCAAGCGCCTGCCAGTCCTTGAAGAAGGAAGCCCCGGCCCCTGCGAAGGGCAAGCAGATGAGATAGGTCGTTTTCATGATAAATAGTCCCCTTAATACGGAAAGGCGGGCCTGTCATCGAAGGTGACCAGGCGGTTGGCTCAATCGCGAGTGGCGAGAGCGAGGTTGATGACGCGTGCGGCGCCACGCATGCGACGGAATCCATGTCCGACGTCGCAGGTCCAGGCGGTGGGCGTCCTGAGGTCAGTGAGGACGCACCGAGGGCGACGGCGCGGGAGCGGGGCCTGGACCCGGCGGCGGGCGACGGGCCCACACGGTCGGCGAGTGGCGCGCCCGCACTGTCGGCGAGTCGCGAACACGTCCGGGCCCGAAGGCCGTCGGTGACTGCTCGCGACGGATGGTGGGGAGGTGATCGAGCGGAAGCCCGCTCACAGAATTGGCTGTTCGGGCCTTAAGTCGTCGGCACGGACCTTTCGAGGGAGGCCGCCACGGCCGCAGCGATAATGTCGCAGTTCGCCTCGTCCATCAGATAGAAGTGGCCACCGGGGAGAATGTAAGAAGAAAGGCCCGCATCCGCCCGGTCGGCCCAGGCATTCAGTTTCTCCGCAGGCACCAGGAGGTCCTGTTCCCCACCGATCACGGTGAGCGGATGGGCCACCCTGCCCTGTGCGTTCCGGCGTGCGAGGCGGCCACCCAGGGTGAGATCGGCCCGCAGCAGCCGCAGCATGTGCTCGCGCCAGGCCGGGTCGTCGAGCAGGCCCGGCGGAGTTCCGCCACCCCGTTCGACCACCGCCAGCAGCACACTGTCGTCCCACTCCTCCGGCCGCTCGATCTGTGAACCGTCGGGCAGTTGGGCGCTGATCACGAGTGCCGAGCAGACGGTCGGATCCGCAAGGGTCAGCGCGAGCGCAATGGACCCGCCCAGGCTGTGCCCGAACAGAACGGTCGGCATCGGAGCCAGCCCGGAGAGCTCCGCCAGAATACCCTCCACCAGGTCGTTCGGTGAAATCTCCGGATCCTCGGCGAAGCGGCGCTCACGCCCGGGAAGTGTCACCCCGACGACTTCCAACGAGTCGGGAAGCCGCCCTACCAGCGGGAGCAGAGCATTGGGACCGCCACCGGAGTGAGGGATCACCACGATCCGTCCGGCCGGCCGGAGCAAGGGCCGTCGCAGGCGACTGAGCCACGTTTGGGACGACACGCGGCTACCGCCGAACCAGGTCGGGCGCCACGCCGGGGGCCGCAGCCGAGCCGGGTCGCGAAGAAACAGAAGACACGCGAGGACAAGTGGTGCTCATCACAGTTTTCCAAACCAAGTTGGTTAACACAGCGCCCTTTTGAGGCACGGCTCCAATGTAGGCAGCGATCCACTCCCGGCCAAGGCAACCAAGACGTCATATCCTCGTTGGCAGGAATACGACAGGCACCGAAAACGGACTATGCTCCCGGAACGTGACCGAATCACGCATTGACGCAGTGCCTGCTCTGCGCGCCTCCGAAAAGCAGATCTACGCCCGTGCCTGCGCCACCGGAGCCGTCACTGTGCGTGACCTGGAGGGGGAAACCGCACTGTCGGGCGGCGAGATCGACACGGCGATCCGGAGTCTGCAAGCGATGCGCCTCCTGCGGGACGCAGGCCAGGGCGAGGACCAACTCATCGCGGTATCGCCGGACAGCGCGAAGATGCAGCTGCTCGATCCCCTGCTCCTCGAAATGCGGCGCCTCCAAGAGCACGCCGACGCGATGCGGGTGACCTACGACAGCCTCGTCCACGTATACGAGGCGGCGGCGAGCGAACGTCTGCAGCGCAAGGGCATCGAAGTGGTCCCGGACCCCAACGACGTCAGACGGGCCATCAACAGTCTGGCTGCCAGTGCGACCAGCGAGGTGCTCACCTCCCACCCCGGCGGCGCTCGGCCGCCGGAGGCGCTGCACGAATCGGTCGGCAGGTCACGCGACCTGCTGGAGCGGGGGGTCGGCATCCGGACCCTCTACCAGCACAGTGCCCACTTCGACGTCGGCACCGTCTCCTACGTCGAGCACTTCACGGCCCTCGGCACCCAGGTCCGCACACTCGCCGACGGCTTCCCGCAGGTCATGATCTTCGACGAGCGCCGTGCCGTCCTGCCGCTGCGCGACCAGCAGGGCGGCACGATGATCGTCAGCGACCCCAGCATGGTCGACTTCGTCGTCGCCACCTTCGAACGCGCCTGGGCTGCCGCCTCCCCCTTCCCCCTCGAATACAAGCGCCAGCGGGTCATGGAGACCTCCGAGGACGTCAAGCTCAGCATCATGCGCCTTCTGGTCAACGGAGATGAGGACAAGCGCATCGCCGAACGCCTCGGTATCTCGCTGCGCAGCTGCCAGCGCCACGTCTCCCAGATCATGAAGCGCATCGGCGCCCGCAGCCGCCTCCACGCCGGCTACCTCATCTCCCACCACGACCTCCTCAACCGCCCCCTGCCCGCCGACCCCGAGAAGACCGGGGTCGAGGCCGGGGGCTGACCGCCCCACCGGGTGTCGAGCGCCCTCACCCGGCCGGTCCTCTACGCCGACGGCCGGGGGGTCAGCCGTTGAGGGCCGGGATGACGTGCTCCCCGTAGGCGTCGATGGTGGACTCCCGGGCGTCGTGCATGTCGTAGAGGGCGAACTGGTCGACCCCGAGGTCGCGCAGGGCTCGCAGCTTCTCGATGTGGGCCTCGGCCGGGCCCAGCAGGCAGAAGCGGTCGACGATCTCGTCGGGGACGAAGTCGGTGGACGGGTTCCCGGCGCGGCCGTGGTGGCTGTAGTCGTAGCCCTGGCGGGCCTTGACGTACTCGGTGAGGTCGTCCGGGACCATCCCGGAGTGCTCCCCGTAGCGGGAGACGAGGTCGGCGACGTGGTTGCCGACCATGCCGCCGAACCAGCGGCACTGGTCGCGGGCGTGGGCCAGGTCCTCGCCCACGTACGCCGGGGCGGCCACGCAGATGGTGATCGCGCCGGGGTCCCGGCCGGCCCGGGCTGCGGCCTCGCGGACCGCCCTGATCATCCATTCGGTGAGGAAGGGGTCGGCGAGCTGGAGGATGAAGCCGTCCGCCTTCTCCCCGGCCAGGGCCAGCGCCTTCGGCCCGTACGCCGCCATCCACACCGGGAGCCGCCCGTCGCGGATCCAGGGGATCCGGATCGGGTTGCCGTCGACGACCGCCTCGCGGCCCTCGGCGAGGTCGCGGATCACCTCGATGGCCTCGCCGAGCCGGGCCAGGGTGTTGGGCGCGCGGCCGGCGACCCGCATCGCCGAGTCGCCGCGCCCGATCCCGCAGACGGTGCGGTTGCCGTACATGTCGTTGAGGGTGGCGAACGTGGAGGCGGTGACCTCCCAGGTGCGGGTGCCCGGGTTGGTGACCATCGGGCCGACGTGCATCTTCCGCGTGTTGGCCAGGATCTGGCTGTAGATGACGAACGGCTCCTGCCACAGCACGGCGGAGTCGAAGGTCCAGCCGTAGCGGAAGCCGTTGCGCTCGGCGCGCTTCATGAGGCTGACGACCGCCGAGGCCGGCGGGTCGGTTTGCAGGACGAGGCCGAAGTCCATGGCGGGCTGCTCCTTGCTCTTGCCGTGTGCGGCGGCGCTTGCGCTTACAGGTACTGGCAGGTGGAGCGGTGGACGAACGCCCCGTGGCCCGCCCGGCCGGTGTACTGGCGCCGGTCGACGACGAGTTCGCCGCGCGAGAGGACCGTGTCGACGCGTCCGGTGATCCGCTTGCCCTCGTACGCCGAGTAGTCCACGTTCATGTGGTGGGTCTCGGCGGAGATGACCTGCTCGGCGTGCGGATCGTAGAGGACGATGTCGGCGTCGGAGCCCGGCGCGATGGTGCCCTTGCGCGGGTAGAGGCCGAACATCCGGGCCGGGCTCGCGCAGGCGATCTCGATCCAGCGGCGGCGGCTGATGTGCCCGTCCAGAACGGCCTGGTGGAGGAGGTCCATGCGGTTCTCCACCCCCGGCAGCCCGTTGGGGATCTTGGAGAAGTCGCCCCGGCCCAGCTCCTTCTGGCCCTGGAAGCAGAAGGGACAGTGGTCGGTGGAGACCACCTGGAGGTCGTTCGTCCGCAGGCCCCGCCACAGGGCCGCCTGGTGCTCGCGGGGGCGCAGCGGGGTGGAGCAGACGTACTTCGCGCCCTGGAAGTCGGGCTCTTCGAGGTTGTCGGTGGACAGGAACAGGTACTGCGGGCAGGTCTCCCCGAAGACGGGAAGGCCCTTGTCGCGGGCGGCGGCGAGCTCGGCCACCGCCTCCTCCGCCGAGACGTGGACCACGTACAGGGGCGAGCCGGCCACCCGGGCGAGCTGGATCGCCCGGTGCGTGGCCTCGGCCTCCAGGAGCACCTTGCGGACCTCCCCGTGGTGGCGGGGGTCGGTCTCGCCGCGGGCGAGGGCCTGTTCGACGAGGACGTCGATGGCGATGCCGTTCTCGGCGTGCATCATGATCAGCCCGCCGTTGCCGGAGGCCCGCTGCATGGCGCGCAGGATCTGGCCGTCGTCGCTGTAGAAGACGCCGGGGTAGGCCATGAACAGCTTGAAGGAGGTGACGCCCTCCTCCACGAGCAGGTCCATCTCCTTCAGGGTGTGTTCGTTGACGTCGGAGAGGATCATGTGGAAGGCGTAGTCGACGGCGCACTTGCCGTCCGCCTTGGCGTACCAGGTGTCGAGGCCCTCGCGCAGGGAGTGGCCCCTGCTCTGCACGGCGAAGTCCACGATGGTGGTGGTGCCTCCCCAGGCGGCGGCGCGGGTGCCCGTCTCGAAGGTGTCCGAGGCGAAGGTGCCGCCGAAGGGGAGTTCCATGTGGGTGTGGGCGTCGACCCCGCCGGGGATGACGTACTTCCCGCTCGCGTCGATGACGCGGTCGGCGGTCCAGGCCCCGGCCGCAGCCGAGCCGTGGGCGGCGAGCGCCGCCACCCGGCCGTCCTCGACCAGGACGTCCGCGTGGAGTTCGTCGGCGGCCGTGATGACGAGGCCGCCGCTGATCAGGGTGCGGTTGCTCATGTACGTCTCCCCCGTGGTCAGTTCAGGCCGCGCAGGGCCTCGGCGAGGATCTCGGCGCCCTCTTCCGCCTCGGCGACGGTGAGGGAGAGCGGCGGTGCGATCCGCAGCACGCTGGTGTTGTACCCGCCGCCCTTGCCGAGCAGCAGGCCGCCCGCGCGGGCGGCTTCCAGGACGGCGGCCGCCGCGTCGGGGTCGGCCTGGTCGGTGCCGGGCTTCGTCAGCTCCAGGCCGGCCATCAGGCCCCGGCCGCGCACCTCGCGTACGGCGGGCACGGTGGCGGCGATGGCGCGCAGCCGTTCCAGGAGGAGGCCGCCGACGCGGCGGGCGTTGCCCTGGAGGTCGTGTTCGAGGAGGTAGGCGAGGTTGGCGACGCCGGCGGCCATGGTGACCGGGGAACCGCCGAAGGTGGAGATGGAGTTCGAGTCGAGGCAGTTCATCACCTCGGCGCGGGCCACGACCCCGCCGACGGACATGCCGTTGCCGATGCCCTTGGCGAAGGTGATGATGTCCGGCGGGCCGTTCTGGGCGTGGGCCTGCCAGCCCCAGAAGTGGTCGCCGGTGCGGCCCCAGCCGGTCTGCACCTCGTCGCTGATCCAGAGGATGCCGTGCCGGTCGAGGACCTCGCGGAAGGCCCCGTAGAGGCCGTCGGGCGGGGAGGTGAACCCGCCGACGCCCTGCACCGGTTCGGCGATCAGGGCGGCCGCTCCACCGCGCGCCTGGCCCAGTACGTCCTCCAGGTCGGCGACGGCCGCGGCGGTGAAGGCGGTGTCACCGAGGTGGGCGAAGGGACCGCGGGTGCGGACGGCGCCGTGGACGTAGTACGTCTGGAGCGGGGAGAGGCTGGTCGGGGACCAGCTGCGGTTGCCGGTGATCGAGACGGTGGAGAAGGACCGGCCGTGGTAGCTGTTGCGCATCGCCAGGATCTGGTTGGAGCGGCGGTACGTGGTCGCGAGCAGCAGGGCGGTGTCGTTGGCCTCGGTGCCGGAGGTGGTGAAGAAGACCCGGGCTTCGGGGATGCCGGACAGGGCCGCGACCCGCTCCGCCAGCTCGACCATGGGGCGGTTCAGGTAGAGGGTCGAGGAGTGGATGATCCGCCCGGCCTGTTCGGCGACGGCCTTGGTGACCTCGGGGAGGGCGTGGGCGGTCATGGTGGTGAGGATGCCGCCGAAGAAGTCCAGGTAGCGGTTGCCTTCGGCGTCCCAGACGTGGCGGCCCTCGCCGTGGGTGAGCTCGATGGGGCGGTCGTAGTAGAGCGCGAGCCAGTCGGGCAGGACCGCGGCGTGGCGGTTGTGCAGGGGGATGGGATTGGTCACGGCTGTACGAGCCCTCCGTAGGCGTCGGGGCGGCGGTCGCGGTAGAAGGCCCACTGGTCGCGGACCTCCTTGATCAGGTCGAAGTCGAGGTCCCGGACGAGGAGTTCCTCCTCCTTGTCGCTGGCGACCTCGCCGACGAACCGGCCGCGGGGGTCCACGAAGTAGCTGGTGCCGTAGAAGTCGTTGTCGCCGTACTCCTCCTGGCCGACGCGGTTGATGGCGGCGACGAAGTACTCGTTGGCGACGGCGGAGGCGGGCTGTTCCAGCTGCCACAGGTACGCCGAGAGGCCGCGGGAGGTGGCGGACGGGTTGTAGACCAGCTGGGCGCCTGCGAGGCCGAGCGCGCGCCAGCCCTCCGGGAAGTGGCGGTCGTAGCAGATGTAGACGCCGACCTTGCCGACGGCGGTGTCGAACACCGGCCAGCCGAGGTTGCCCGGGCGGAAGTAGTACTTCTCCCAGAAGCCCTTGACCTGGGGGATGTGGTGCTTGCGGTACTTGCCGAGGTAGCTGCCGTCGGCGTCGATGACGGCGGCGGTGTTGTAGTAGAAGCCCTCCGACTCCAGCTCGAAGACCGGGACGACGATCACCATCCCGGTCTCGCGGGCGAGGGCCTGCATGCGCCGGACGGTGGGGCCGTCGGGGACGGCCTCGGCCCAGCGGTAGTGCTCGGGCTCCTGGACCTGGCAGAAGTAGGGGGCGTTGAACACCTCCTGGAAGCCGATGATCTGCGCGCCCTGGGCGGCCGCCCGGCGGGCGTGCTCCTCGTGCTTGGCGATCATCGACTCGGTGTCTCCGGTCCAGGTGGCCTGGACGAGTGCGGCGCGGACGACTTGGGCCATGAGCTGCTCCTCGCGACGGGAACGCCGACTTCTACGCACGTAGACGGTGTCCGTAGGGAGTCGAAGGTAGGCCTCGTCACAGCGCGGGGCAAGACCACCTTGCGCGGTTGGAGTAGTCGATCAAGTTACGTCGCCACGCGGTCGATTACGGTCAGCAGGCGGGCGCTTCAGGTAGCGGGGATCCCTGCCACGCGCAGGGCGTGGGCCAGGTCCCGGTGCCGGGTCGCGGACAGGTCCCGGGCCGCGCGGAGCAGTCGGGGAGCGAACCAGTGCGGGTCGCGGCGGGCCAGCGCGGCGGCCTCCTCGGCGGTGCGCAGGCGCACGAACGCGCCGAGCAGCGCGAGGGCCTCCCGGTCGCGGCCGGCGCCGCCGAGGGCGAGGGCGGCGTCGGCGACCTCGGCGGCGGGGCGGGCCACGCCCTGGCGCAGCAGCCGGTCGCTGTCGGCCTCCCGGCCGGCCTCCCCGAGCGCGGCGGCGGCCGCGGCGAGCCGCCCGGGCGGGAGCGAGGCCGCCTCCCAGAGCAGCGTGGCCCAGTCGGCGGCGAGCCCGGCGCGGGCCAGCTCGTCCGCGAGGCCGGGCAGCCGGTCGGCGGGCCAGGCGGCGGCCTCGCACAGCAACGCGTGCGCCTCCCCGCTCCGCCCCTGAGCCCGTAGCCCGAGCAGCACCGCGACGAACGCCTCCCGCGCCGTACCGCTACCGCGGAGACCCCCCGGCACGGCACCCCCATCGGGGCCGCCTCCGCCGGGCCGGTCGGGCGCGTCCTGCCACCCCGCTCCCCAGCCGGCGGAACCCCCGACGCCGGTCACGGCCTCGTACCCGGCCCCCGGGCCGGCAGCCGCTTCCGGGCCGCCTCCGCCGAACCATCCGACGTCGTCGGCCCGTTCGGCATCCGCACCCGCGCCCTGCCACGCCGGGTGCCAGGCGGGGCCGCCGGGCCCGGGGCCTGCGGCAGTGGCCTCCCGGGGCGCGGCGGACGCGGCACCGCCGACGCCCTCCGGCCCCGGCCCGGCGCCCGCCCGCGGGCCTCCGTCGGCGGGCGGGGCCGTCCAGGGCCCGGGAAGTGCGTCCGTGGGGGTTTCGGATCCCGGCGGCGGGGCGGGGGTGGCTTCCGGGGCCGGGTGGGGGAAGCGGGCGCCTCGGGGGACGGGGAGGGGGGTCGTGGCGGGGGGCGCCGCGGGGGCGGGGGCTTCGGGGGCGCCCGCGTACCGGGCTCCCCCGGCGCGCCGGCGGGCGCCGCGCAGCCACCGGCCCTCGGCCCGCCCGGCCGGCGCCTCCCGCTGGCGCGGGACCCCGGGCAGCGGCGGCTGCGCGGGCTCCGGATCCGGCCGCCACTGCGACGGCGGCTCCAGTGGCGGCCTCGACGGCGGTTCCGGCAGCGGCAGCGGCAGGGCGCTCAGCCGGGCCGTCAGGTCCGCGTGCCGGGCGCCCGCGCGGGCGGCGTCGTCCCGGATCCAGGCCAGCTCCCGGTTCAGCGCGGCCGCCTCCGCCGGGTCGCCCACGCCGCCCAGCCGGGCGGTCAGGCTCCGCAGCGCCTCCTGGGACCGGGCCCGCTGCTCGGCGGCGGCGGGGAGCAGGGTCCGCAGCTCCTGCGCCCCGCCCGGCATCGCGTCCCACGCGGCGACCGCGGCCGCCCGCAGCCCGGCCGCGTAGGCCGCCTCCCGGGCCACCGCGTCCCGCTCCCCCGCGAGGTCCCCGAGCAGCGACTCCACCACGTCCCACGGCGGCACCGCGGCCCCCTCCAGGCAGGCCCGCATGCCGTCCGGGTCCCGGCGCAGGAACTCCCCGTACCAGCCCGCGCCCGGATCGAGTCTTTGCGTCAAACCCCGCAAGTAGTCCGTGAGTTGCCCGATCACCAGCGCAGTCGGCGTCTCCATTCCGGCATTGCATCCCACCCGTGTTACGGGCGGGCTACGGGAGCCTCAAAGCTTGACGGCGATCCCGCGACCGGTCCCCTACCGCCGCTGCGGGCGTGTCGAGTCTCGCGCTCCCTCCGCCCGGGGCCCCCGAAAGGCGTCCGACGGGCCCCTGCATCAGGCCATTCACCGCACACCAATCGTGAATGCCAGAGTTCATGCAGGCCCTGCCCGCGTTCCGCTCCGTGAGACGGCCCGACATCGGACGTAATTTTCCCGTCATCCGTCCGTGATCCGCGCCAGACAATGCTTGCGCCGTACGGACCTGAGCCCTGCCCGGCCGGGGAGGCGCCTCAGCCCCTGTCCGGCGTACCGGAAGCGGGTGCGGCCCGCGGCGAGCCGGGGTGGTGCGGGGTCGCGTCGCGCGCGTCCCCCTCGTGGGGGTGGGGGTCGTCGGGGACGGTGCAGGCTGCGAGGAGGAGGCCGCCGGCCAGGAGGGCGCCGAGTGTGGCGAGGCCGAGGCGTTGCGTTGCGTTCATGGCTGACACGGGATCACCTGTGCCCCGGATTGCCGCCGTCCCACCGCCGGTTGCGCCGATCGGCCGCCCGACACTCCCGGGGTGGGCGGAACCGCTGGGCCGTCGGGGCCTGTTCCGGGGTTCGCCCCGGCCGGTACGATGTTCGGGTTTTCGCCTCCCTGTCGGAAGGTGGCCCTATGAGTGGGCTGTTGGGACGCCCGTGCGCCGACTGCCCTCACGCGCAGGGCGAGCACGCGCCCTCGCCCGCACGGTGCCTGGGCGGCACCGCGCCGTTCCCCTGCCCGTGCGGGGCGTTCCGGCCCGGGGAGGGACGCGGAGCGGAGGGGTCCTCGAAGTGCGCGGAGTGCGGATCGCCGTTCGGCCGGTGCCGGTGCGCGTCCTGGTGGGAGCGGCTGCAGCCGGACCACGGGCCGTGCGGGGGCTGAGGCGGGCGCGGCTGTGACCGTGGGCGACTGGTTCCTCGTGGCGTTCGTCAGCGCGCCCCTGGCGGCGTTCGCCCTGCTGCTCCTGGCGGAGGCCGTGTCGGGCGACGACGCGCCGGACGCCTGCGGGGCATGCGGCCACTCCCGGGCGCAGCACAGCGCCGGGGACTGCACCGCGGCCGGGCCGTGCGGCTGCCCGCGCTACGAGGAGCCGCCGCGCGAGGATCCGGTGCCGATCGGGTGCGGCGGCTGAGGCGCGCCCTCGGTCAGACCGGTACGAGCGCGCAGCGGCGTATGACGTCGTCCAGGGAGAGGCCGAGGGCCTCGGCGAGGGCGGCGACCGTGAAGAAGGCCGGGGTGGGTGCCCGCCCGGTCTCGATCTTACGGAGGGTCTCGGCGGAGAGGCCCGCGCTGGCCGCGACCTCGACCATGCTGCGGCCTGCGCGCGCCTCGCGCAGCAGCGCGCCCAGGCGCTCGCCCCGCTCGCGCTCTTCGGGTGTCAGGGGAGTACGGACCATGCCTCCATCCTACCCCGGAACCCAATAACTATCCCGTTACAGTTATACCGGTATAGTTATTGGCATGGTGAAGCTGAAGACGGACGAAGCGATCGACGAGATGCGTGCGGCCGGCCGGGTGGTCGCCCACGCCCTGGCAGCCGTACGGGAACACGCGCGGGTGGGGGTCTCCCTGCGGGACATGGACGGGGTGGCCCGCGCGGTGCTGCGCGAGGCCGGGGCGGGCTCGCCCTTCCTCGGCTACCGGCCGCAGTTCGCGCCGGTGCCCTTCCCTGCGGTGGTGTGCGTCTCCGTCAACGACGCGATCGTGCACGGCATCCCGGACGACTACCGGCTGCGCGACGGCGACCTGGTCAGCGTCGACTGCGGGGCGAAGCTCGCCGGCTGGGTCGGGGACGCGGCCGTCAGCTTCACCGTCGGCCGGGCGCGCCCCGCCGACCTGCGGCTCATCGAGACCGCCGAGGCGGCCCTCGCCGCCGGGATCGCGGCGGCCGTCCCCGGCAACCGGATCGGCGACATCGCCCACGCCATCGGCACCGTCTGCCGCACCGCCGGGTACGGCATCCCGGACGGCTTCGGCGGCCACGGCGTGGGCCGCAGCATGCACGAGGACCCGGGCGTCCCCAACGAGGGCCCGCCGGGACGCGGCATGAAGCTGCGCCCCGGCATGGTCCTCGCGATCGAGCCGATGCTGATCGCCGGCGGCACCGACGACTACACCTGCGACCCCGACGGCTGGACCCTGCGCACCGTCGACGGCTCCCGCGCCGCCCACGCCGAGCACACGGTCGCGATCACCGCCGAGGGCCCCAGGATCCTCACCGCCCTCTAGATCACCGCCCGGGCGCTACGGCTTTCCGTGCGGGTGGACCACCATCGCCGAGCCCCCGCCCCGGCGGCTGGTCTCCGCCGCCGCCAGCCAGCGGCCGTCCGGCAGGCGCTGGACCCCGGTGGCGGCGCCGATCTCGGGGTTCTGCCGGAAGCCCTGCCCCAGGGCCTCCAGTTCACCGCGCAGCGCGCTGTTCCACAGGCCCGGCTCCAGCTCGGTGGTGGTCTGGTTGCGCTGGCTCGCGCGCGGGGCCGCGATGGCGTCGACCAGCGGCAGGCCCCGGTCCAGGTGCCCCAGCAGGGTCTGCAGGACGGTGGTGATGATGGTGGCGCCGCCCGGGGAGCCGACGGCCAGGACCGGACGGCCGTCCTCCAGGACGATCGTCGGGGACATGGAGGACCGCGGGCGCTTGCCCGGACCGGGCAGGTTCGGGTCGGGGACCCCGGGCGCGGCCGGGGCGAAGGAGAAGTCCGTCAGCTCGTTGTTGAGCAGGAACCCGCGCCCCGGGACGGTGATGGCGCTGCCGCCCGTGGACTCGATGGTCAGGGTGTAGGACACCACGTTGCCCCAGCGGTCGGCGACCGTCAGGTGGGTGGTGTTCTCCCCCTCGTAGGTGGTCGGGGCGGCCTGCCCCGTGGTGGCGCAGGGGGCGGGGTGGCGCGGGTCGCCGGGGGCCAGCGGGCTGGTCAGGGCCCGGTCCGGCTCGATCAGGCAGGCGCGGCTGTCCGCGAACCGCTGCGAGAGCAGCTCGCGCGTCGGGACGGACTCGGCGGCCGGGTCACCGACCCACCGGCCCCGGTCCGCGAAGGAGATCCGGGAGGCCTCGATGAACCGGTGCAGGTACTGGGACTCCGAGAGCTTCGAGAGGTCGGTGCGCTCCAGGATGTTCAGCGCCTCGCCGACGGTGGTGCCGCCGGAGGAGGAGGGGGCCATGCTGTACACGTCCAGGCCCCGGTAGCTGACCTGCGTCGGGGCCTGCCGCTTGGTCTCGTAGGCGCGCAGGTCGGCGGCGGTGAGGTCACCGGAGCGGACGTTGCGGGTGGCGGCCGGGTCGACGGGGGGCTTGCGGACCGTGCGGACGATGTCCTCGGCGATCGGGCCCCGGTAGAGGGCTCCGGCGCCCTTGCGGCCGAGTTCGGCGTACGTGGCGGCGAGGTCCGGGTTCTTGAAGGTGGAGCCGACGACGGGGAGTTGCCCGCCCGGCAGGAACAGCCTGCGGGTGTCGGGGAAGTCCTTGAAGCGGTCCTGGTTGGCCTCGGTCTGCGCGCGGAAGGTGCTGTCGACGGTGAAGCCGTCACGGGCGAGCTTCTCGGCGGGGCGCAGGAGCCGGCCCAGCGGCCGGGTGCCCCAGGCGTCGAGGGCGGTCTTCCAGGTGGCGGGGGTGCCGGGGACGCCGACGCCGCGGCCGCTGGTCTGGCCCTCGGCGAAGGGGATCGGGACGCCGTTCTCCTGGAACAGCCCGGCGGTGGCGCTCGCGGGCGCGGTCTCACGGCCGTCGACGGTCTGCACCCGGCGGGACTTGGCGTCGTAGTAGACGAAGTAGCCGCCCCCGCCGATCCCGGCCGAGTACGGCTCGGTCACCCCGAGCGCGGCCGCGGTGGCGACGGCGGCGTCCACGGCGTTGCCGCCGGAGCGCAGGACCTCGATACCGACGGCGGAGGCGTCCGCGTCGACGCTCGCGACGGCCCCGCCGTACCCGGCGGCGACGGGGACCTTGGGCGGCGCGGCCGGCGCGGCCGGGGCCGCAGGCGGGGCGGCGGCCCCGGTCGAGACGAGTGCGGCCACGACGGCCAGCAGCGGTAACGTACGGGCGGCGCGACGGTGCATCCGAACCTCCAGTGGCAGCGTCCGCCGAGCCTAGCGGCCGCCCCCACGTCCCGTCAGGGCGTCGGCGCAGCAGTGCGGTTCAGGGTCTCGGCACCGGCTGGTGACCCTCTCGATCGGATGCCCTAGTGCTGTGGCCGGGAAGGTTTGCCGGGGCGCGGCGTCCGGTGCGGTACATCGCAAGGCGGAGGACCGCGGCTCGTACTGGACGTACTTGCGCGGTCCGACAACGCGGCGAGGTGCCGTGCCGGGCGTCGCGACCCGGTGAACTTTTCCGGTCACAGCACTAGCATCCCGCGCATGAACGACGACGTGCGCAACATCGTGCTCGGGGTGGTGGCCACCGCGTGCAGCGGCGGGATCGGCTGGTTCTCCCGGACCTACCTCTGGCGGCGCGCGCTGCGCCGCAAGCAGGCCTTCTTCGGGCTGCCGACCGGGTCCGACTGTCTGTTCGTGGTCAACCGCCAGATGGGCGGGAAGGACTCCTCCCTGCACCGCAACGACGCCTTCGCCCTGCTGGAGATATCCGCACTGATCAAGGACTGCGGGGCCACCGTGCAGGTCGTCACCCACGAGGGGGCCCGCCAGGGCTTCGGTGAGCGGGCCGAGTTCTGCGTCGGCGGGCCGGCCTCCAACGTCCGGACGACCGCGCACCTGACCTCCATGCTGCCGGGGGTGCGCGTCGTCATCGGCCTCGAAGCCGGCGATCCGGACCGGGGGGCCATCCATGTCGGCGGCGAGACGTACCGGTGGGTGCCGGGCCTCGTCGAGTACGTGCTGTTGGCGCGGCTGACGGCCGGGCGGGGCTCCCGGCCGGTGTTCCTGCTGTCCGGGCAGACCGCCAACAGCAACCAGGCCGCCGCCCGTTATCTCGCCCGGCACCACGTCCCGCTGGCCCGCACCTACCGCGACGAGTCGTTCTGCGTCGTCCTGAAGGTGGTCAACTCCGATGCGTACGGGCCCGATGTGACGGAGCTGGTGGCGGACGTCACCGCGGCGGCCCGGACACCCGTAGCGGCAGCCGCGTGATCCCGTTGATGAAGTTGGACACCAGCCCGCGGGGCTCCCCCGCCAGTTCGGGCGGGGGCATGGCCGCACGCCACTCCTCGTGGAGGGTGCGCAGCTGGAGCCGGGCGAAGTGGGCGCCCAGGCAGACGTGGGGGCCGTCGCCGAAGGAGACGTGCGGGTTCGGGGAGCGGGCGGGGTCGAGCCGGTCCGGGTCGGTGAAGACGCGTTCGTCGTGGTTGGCGGAGGCGTGGAAGACGACCACCTTGTCCCCGGCGGCGATCGGCTGTCCGGCGAGTTCGGTGGCGCGGGCGGCGGTGCGGCGGAAGCTCAGCACCGGGGGGTGGACGCGCAGGAGTTCCTCGACGGCCGTCGCCACGGGGGCGCTGCCGTCGGCGATCCGCCGGTAGGCGTCGGGCTGGCGGGCGAGGGCGAGCAGGCCGCCGGGGGCGGCGCTGCGGACGGTGTCGTTGCCCGCGACGGTCAGCAGGAAGAAGAACATCTCCAGCTCGGCCGGCTCCAGTCCGGCCAGCGCGAGGGCGGTCATCACGTCGTCGCCGGGGTGGGCCCGTTTGTGGGCGGCCAGTTCGCGGGCGTACGCGAACATCTCGCCGAGCAGGGCCGGGGAGCGCGGGTTGAGCGGCTTGCCGTCCGGACCGAGGCGCGGCGCGGGGGCGTCCTCGGGGTCCTGGTAGCCGATGATCCGCACCGTCCACTCCAGCAGCAGGCCCCGGTCGGCGGCGGGAACGCCCAGCAGGTCGGTGAGGTTCAGCAGGGCGTACTCGTCGGTGACGGCGCCGACCAGGTCGGCGGCTCCGTCCGCGGCGCCGTCACGGGCCGCGGCCAGCAGGGTACGGGCGCGCTCGCGCACCCGCCCGGCGAAGGCGTCGACCCGGGCGGGGGTGAAGGCCCGGGAGACCAGGCGGCGCAGCCTGCCGTGGCCGGGGGGATCCTGGTTGAGCATGGTGCGGCGCAGGAAGGGCAGGTCGGCCGGGTCGGGGTCGCGGATCTGGGTGGCGCCGAGGCAGGAGGAGTACGTGGTGTGGTCGCGCAGGACGCGGACGACGTCGGCGTGGCGGGTGACGGCCCAGAAGCCGGGGCCGGCGGGCCAGCCCTGGATCTCCGGCTCGTCCTGCCAGGCCACGGGGTGGCGGTCGCGCAGCAGCCGGTACCGCTCGTGCGGGACGCCGGCGGCGTAGACGCGCGGGTCGAAGACGTCGGGCACGGCGGAGGCATCGAGGGCATCGGCGGCGGCGCGTTCCATGGTCCACACGGTGGCGGCACGGCGCGGCCCGCGCAAGGCCTATGCGTCGCAGTGCGCGGGGTCGAGGGTGGTGTCCGGGCCGCGGAGGACCGCCGTGTAGCGCGCGTCGACGGAGGACAGGGCGCTGCACACGAGCTGGCTGCGGGCGAGCGGTTCCAGGCCGGCCACGCCGAAGGGGACGCGGATCTCGATCCGGTCGTGGGCGGTGAAGGCGACGCCGACCGCCGCGGCCTCCTGGGGTTCGGTCCGGGGCAGCCGGGTGCCGAAGCCCGCCTCCTGCTCGGTGCGGCCGGGGCCCAGCAGCAGGCGCACCAGGGCGGTGCGGGGGGTGGCGGGCGGTTCCCCGGCGAGGGTTGCGGGGACGAGCCGGCCGTCGGGGTCCACGTAGTAGGCCATCGGGGTGCCGGGCCGCGCGGGGACCACGACCCGTGCGGCGGCGCCGCTCTCGACGACACCGGTGGGCTTGATCCCGCAGGCGGTGAGCGGCAGCGGGCCGAGCAGGACCGCCGCCGCCGCGACGCCCGCCGCCGCGGGCCGGGTCCGGGTCACGCGCCGGCCTCCAGGGGCATGTCGAGGCGGAACACGGCTCCCCCGCCGGGGGCGTTGGAGGCGCTCAGGGTGCCGCCGTGCAGCCGGACGTTCTCCAGGGTGATGGCGAGTCCGAGTCCGCTGCCGGCGGAGCGGGTGCGGGCGGCGTCGGCCTTGTAGAAGCGTTCGAAGATGTGCGGGAGCACCTCGGGGGCGATGCCGGGGCCGCTGTCGGAGACCTCCACCTGCAGCCGTTCGCCGCCCCCGCCGGGAGCGCCCGGAGCGGTGCGTACGCGGACCCGTACGGGGGCGCCGCCGTGGCGCAGGGCGTTGCCGACGAGGTTGGCGAGGACCACGTCGAAGCGGCGCGGGTCGAGCCGGGCGCGGACCGCGTCCGGGAGTTCGGTGGTCACCCGGCCGTCGTCCCAGTGGCGGCGTTCGAGGGTCTTGCCCACGGCCTCGGCGATGTCCACGTCGTCGAGGTTGAGTTCGGCGGCGCGTGCGTCGAAGCGGGAGATCTCCATCAGGTCCTCGACGAGGACGGCGAGTTTCCCGGTCTCGGTGCTGATCAGGCGCAGGGCCTTGGCGGTGTCGGGGTCGAGGTGTTCGGCGTCCTCGTCGAGGACCTCGGTGACGGCGAGCATCCCGGCGAGCGGGGTGCGCAGTTCGTGGGAGACGTCGGAGGCGAAGCGGCGGGCCCGGGTCTCGGCCTCGCGCAGTTCGGCGACGGATTCCTCCAGGGCGCCGGCGGTCTCGTTGAAGGTCCGGGCGAGGCCGGAGAGTTCGTCGCGGCCCCGGACCTCGATCCGGGTGTCGAGGCGGCCGCGGCCGAGGCGCTGGGCGGCGCGCCGCATGTCCCGTACGGGCCGCAGGACGCTGCGCGCGGCGAGCAGGGCGGGGACGACGGCGATGGCGAGGCCGGGGACGGCGCCCTGCCGGGCGGCCTGGACCATGGCGTCGACGGTCTGCTGCTCGCCGCCGAGCGGCATGACGGCGTAGAGGACGGCTCCGGTCGCCGCCCGGGACCCGTGGTGGGTGAACACGGCGGGCATGGCGACGGTCAGGTAGGGCTCGCCGTGGCTGTCCTCGACGCGCTGGAAGGCTCCGTGGGGGTGGGCGGCGACCTGGCGGCGCAGGGTGTCGGTGAGGATCGCGGAGGTGGCGGGGGTGGTGTTGGAGGAGGCGCGCAGGCTGCCGTACTCGCCGAACACCGTCCAGGGGTGGGGTTTGCCGCGCTTGCCGATCTCGTTGACGACGCGCTGGAGCTGCTGCTGGTCCATCGGCAGGGTCAGGGCCTGGTTCTCCAGCTGGTCGCGCAGGGTGCTGACGGCGGTGTCCTGGCTCTGGGTGAGGATCGCGGTGCGGGCCTGCTGGTAGGTGAGGGCGGCCGTGCTGACGGCGGAGATCACCGCGACCAGCAGGAACGCCGCGATGAGGCGGGTGCGCAGTCCGAGCGGCGCCAGGTTTCGCACGGCCGGTGCCCCCCTTACAGCGGTCCGAAGCGGTAGCCGAAGCCCCGCACGGTCTGTATGTAGCGGGGGCTGCTCCCGGGGTCCTCGATCTTGTTGCGCAGCCGGCGGACGCAGGCGTCCACGAGCCGGGCGTCGGCGTGGTAGCTGTGCTCCCACACGTACTCCAGGAGCTGCTGCCGGGAGAAGACCCGCTCGGGCGAGGCGGACAGGTGCAGGAGCAGTTTGATCTCGCTCGGGGCGAGGGGGACGCGTTCGCCGTCCTTGGCGACGGTCAGCCCGGCGCGGTCGACGGCGAGCGCGCCGTGCTGCTCGACCTCGGGGCGGCCCACGGGGTCGAGCAGGCGGCGCAGCACGGCCTTGACGCGGGCTTCGATGACCTCGGTGCGGGCGGGTTTGACGATGTAGTCGTCGGCGCCGGCCTCCAGGCCGACGACGATGTCGAGGTCGTCGCCGCGCGCGGTGAGCATGATGATCGGGACTTCGCTGCTCTCGCGGATCCGGCGGCAGACCTGGACGCCGTTGATCCCCGGCAGCATGAGGTCGAGCAGGACCAGATCGGGGTGGAAGGTCCCCATCAGGGTCAGGCCCTCCTCGCCGGTCCCGGCGGCGCTCACCTCGTGTCCGCGGCGGCGCAGGCCCAGGCCCACCCCCTCGCGGATGGAAGGGTCGTCCTCGATCAGCAGTACGCGTGGCATCCGGTCAGTATCCCAAGGTGTTTCATACGCTTTCCTCCCGCTTTCAGCCGGTCTTACGGCCTGTCTTGCGGCGCAGGGAGTCCAGCAGGTCGGTGATCTCCGTCAGACGCAGCGGCCTGGCGAGGAGTACGACGACCAGCGCGAGGACGGCGGTTCCCGCCCCGGCCGCGGCGAAGGATCCGAGGCCGTCGGCGGCGCGGGCTGCCGCGTACGCGGCGGCGGCCGCGGGCAGGCAGGCGACGAGCAGCCTCAGGTGGGTGCCCAGGGCCGTGGCGCCGGCTCCGCGGGCCGGCCGGCGCGGGCCGAGCCTGCGGGCGAGGGCGTACGCGGTCACGGCGGCGCCGGCCGTGAAGGCGACGGTGGTGGCGGCGGCCATGCCGGTCACGACCCAGCGCAGCGGCAGCAGCTGGTAGGCGGCGTAGGACAGGCCGGCGTTGCAGGCGACGACGACCAGGTTCAGGAAGAAGGGGGTCCGGGTGTCGGAGAGGGCGTAGAAGCCGCGGGAGAGCACGTACTGGGCGGAGTAGGCGACGAGGCCGGGCGCGAAGGCGATGAGCATGCCGGCCATGACCTCGACCCCGGCGGGGGTGACCTTGCCGTAGCCGGCGACGCAGTCCATCAGCCAGGGCGCGAGCACGGCGAACAGCGCGGCGGCGGGGACGACGAGGGCGGCGCTGGAGCGCAGGGCGTAGGAGACGTCCTTGCGGACGGCGCCGAGGTCGCCGTCGGAGGCGGCGGCGCTCATCCGGGGCATCAGGGCGGTGACCAGGGAGACGGTGATGATGCCCTGGGGGACGATCCACAGCTGGTAGGCGTTGGTGTAGGCGGCGTAGCCGACGTCGGCCGCGAGGCCCGCCTCCGTCGCGAGGCGTCCGGTGGCGGTGGAGAAGCGGGTGACGACCCAGTAGGCGAACTGGTTGGTGAGGACGAGCAGGACCAGCCAGCCGGCGTTGCGCAGCGGGCGGGCGAGGCCGCTGCCGCGCCAGTCGAAGCGGGGGCGCCAGCGGAAGCGGGCGGCGCGCAGCGAGGGGATCAGGGCGAGGGCCTGGAGGACGATGCCGGCGGTGGTGCCCAGTCCGAGCAGCCGGGTGTCGGCGGCGGTGAGGCCGTCGGGGGAGCTGTGGGAGAGCCCGATGAAGAGCCCGAAGACGCTGATGATGACGAGGTTGTTGAGGACGGGGGTCCACATCATGGCGCCGAACCGGCCCCGGGCGTTGAGCACTTGCCCGAGCAGGGTGAACAGGCCGTAGAAGAGGATCTGCGGGAGGCAGAAGCGGGCCAGGGCGACGGTGGTGTCCATCCGGGCGCCGCTGTAGTCGGTGTACGTCCCGATGATCTGGGGTGCGGCGAGCACCGCGACGGCCGTGAGCAGCACGAGCGCGAGGGTGCAGGCGGTGAGCAGCCGGTCGGTGTAGGCGGCGCCGCCGTCCTCGTGCTGTTTGGCGGCCCGCATCAGCTCCGGGACGAAGACGGCGTTGAGGGCGCCGCCGACGAGCAGCATGTAGATGATGTTGGGAACGGTGTTGGCGACGGCGTAGCTGTCGCCGAGGAAGCCGGTGCCGAGGGCGGCGACGACCACGGCGGAGCGGACGAAGCCGGTCGCGCGGGAGACGACGGAGCCGGCGGCCATGAGCGCGCCGCTGCGCAGGACGGAGCCGCCCTTGGCCGGCCCGGGGGCGGCGGCGGGGGCGGACGGCGGTGCGGCCCCGTCGCCGCCCGGCGTGCCGGCCGTCCTGGTGTCGGTGGCGTGCATCGGGGTCTCCCATTCACTGAGCGTCTCGACGGCCCCCGCCGGTGGCGGGCTTGCGCCACGGCGGCCCGAACGGCCGTTCGTCGAGGTCGAAGTGTGGAGCGTACCCGCTTCGGAACCGGACCCCTCGCCCGTCCGGTAGGGCCGTCCGGCCCTTGCCGGGGGCCGAAGGTCCCGCGTCCCGGGCCGGACGGGCGGCCGGAGGGGATCCGGGGAAAAAATGACCATATTTTCTGCTGAATCCGCAACCTTGCGGCGCCCCGTTCACTCCTTGTTCACGGACGATCTTTACTTCGGAGGGGTTTTCGTTGAGCCGCACACGCCGTACCTCACTTTCGCGCCGTCAGGCCCTTCCGGGCCGCGGCCGCCACGCCGTGGTGGCGGGCACCGCCCTGCTGGCCGCCGCACTGACCGCCTGCGGGGGCGGTTCGGGCGGGAACGCGGGCGGGGATTCCAAGGCGGACCCGGGGCAGCAGGCCGCGATGGCGATATCGGTGAACCTCACGGGTGACCAGGTGAAGGCCGGCGAGCCGGTCAAGGTGACCGTCGCCGACGGGAAGCTCGCCCAGGTGAAGGTGACGGACGGCAAGGGCGGGGAACTGCCGGGCCGCATATCCGCCGACGGAAAGGACTGGACCTCCGAGCGCAACGCCTCGCCGGGCACCGACTACAAGGTGGAGGCGCAGGACACGGCGAGCCGGAGCGCGAACACCCAGTTCAAGACCTCCGCCGCGGACAAGGTGAACAAGGTCTCGATCAACATCCCCAAGGGCAGCACGGTGGGCGTCGCGATGCCCGTCTCCCTGGTCTTCGACAACCCGGTGAAGAACAAGGCCGAGGTCGAGAAGCAGCTGAAGGTCACCACCTCGAACGACACCGAGGGCTCCTGGGGCTGGATCACCGACTACTCGGGCAAGGACCGGGTGGACTGGCGGCCGAAGGAGTACTGGAAGTCCGGCACCGACGTCAAGGTCGAGATGAACCTGAACGGCGTGGACTCCGGTACGGGCGGCGGGCTCTTCGCCCGTGACTACAACACCGAGTTCAAGATCGGCAAGGACCGCCGGATGGAGGTCAGCCTCGACACCAAGAAGATGTCGGTGACCGAGGACGGCCGGACCGTGCGGACGATCCCGGTCTCGGCCGGAACTCCGGGCGGCAAGAAGGCCTCCTGGTCCGGAAAGATGGTGCTGATGGCGAAGGAGGGCACCATCCGGATGGATTCCCAGACGGTGGGCCTCGGCGACGCCTACGACAAGATGGTCGACTACTCGATGCGGCTGACCTGGTCGGGCATGTACGCGCACGCCGCGCCGTGGAACTCGGCCAACTTCGGCAGCGCCAACACCAGTTCCGGCTGCGTGGGCATGAGCGACGCCAACGCCAAGTCCTTCTACGAGTCCGTGCAGGCCGGGGACCCCTTCGAGGTCGTCGGCAGCGGCTCCAAGGGCAACGCCGACCTCGGCAACGGCTACGGCGAGTGGAACCTGTCCTGGGACCAGTGGAAGGCCAAGAGCGCCACGGCCGGCGGCGGGCAGAACGGCTGAGCCCGGCCCCGGGGTGCTGACTATCGGTCAATTGTTACCAGTACGTAACTTACTCGTGGGTTACCTTAGGTAAGCCCCTCCGGTTAACGTCGGTTCACTTCGAAACGGCGCACGCGAGGAGCGACACATGGCACTCCGCACCCCCACCGCAGCAGCCACGGCAGCCCTCCTGGCCGCGACCGCCCTGGGCCTGGCCCCCCACCAGGCCCAGGCGGCCCCCGCCGCCGCCCCCGCCTCGTCGGCGCAGCTGACCTTCCACGACATCCCCGGCTCCGGCGGCATCACCCTCAAGGGCAACGTCTTCACCCCGGCGGGCGCCACGAGCGGCCGGACGTACCCGCTGATCGTGCTCCCCACGAGCTGGGGCATGCCGCAGATCGAATACATCGCCCAGGCGAAGCAGCTCGCCGACTCCGGCTACGTCGTGGTCAGTTACACCTCCCGCGGCTTCTGGCTCTCCGGTGGCCAGATCGAGACGGCGGGCCCCGCCGACACCGCGGACGTCTCCGCCGTCATCGACTGGGCGCTGGCCCACACCCCCGCCGACGCCTCGCACATCGGCCTCGGCGGCGTCTCGTACGGGGCGGGCATCAGCCTGCTGGCCTCCGCCCGCGACCCGCGCGTCAAGGCCGTGGTCGCGCTCAGCGGCTGGGCCGACCTGATCGAGTCCATCTACTCCGGGCGCACCCAGCACCTCCAGGCCGCCGGGGTGCTCGGCGCCGCCGGCTACCTCACGGGCCGCCCGGGCCCCGAACTCCAGCAGATCCTCGGGGATTTCCTCGGCTCGAAGCTGGACAGGGAACAGGCGATGATCGAGTGGGGCAGGAAGCGCTCCGCCTCCGAACAGGTGGACCGGATCAACGCCAACGGCCCCGCGATCATGATGGGCAACGCCTGGGGCGACACCATCTTCCCGCCCAACCAGTACGCCTCGTTCTTCGAGAAGCTGACCGGCCCCAAGCGCCTGGAGTTCCGCCCGGGCGACCACGCCACCGCCGAGGCCACCGGCCTGTTCGGCCTGCCCAACGACACCTGGACCAACGCCCACCGCTGGTTCGACCGCTACCTCAAGGGCGAGCGCAACGGGGTCGACACCGAGGCCCCGGTCCAGCTCAAGTCCCGTAGCACCGAAGGCTACGAGGGGTACGCCGACTGGAAGTCGGTCGGCGCCGCGGGCACCGAGAGGATCGCCCTCACCGACAGCGAGCACGTCTTCGCGAACGTCGACTCCGGCGCGAACGGCGGCACGGTCTTCCTCTCCAGCATCCTCGACCAGCTCGCCAAGGCCCCGCCCATGGCCTCGATCCCCCTCCTCCCCCGCGCTTTCGCCGCCGTCTGGCAGTCCGGCCGCTACGAGGAGGAGCGCCGCGTCCGCGGCACCGTACGCCTGCACACCACCGTCACCCCCACCAAGGGCGACGGCACCTTCGTCGCCTACCTCTACGACGTCGGCCCGCTCGGCATCGGCAAGCTGGTCACCAGCGCCCCGCAGACCTTCCACGGCAAGACCCCCGGGCAGTCGTTCGGGGTGGACCTGGACCTCTTCTCCACCGCCTACGACGTGCCCGAGGGCCACCGGCTCGCCCTGGTCGTGGACACGGTCGACCCGCTCTACATCGAGCACAACCCCACCGGCGCGCAGCTGACCTTCTCCTCGCCGCGCACCGATCCCTCGTACGTCTCGGTGCCGCTGCGCGAGCAGTGATCCACGGCCGCTGCCGGGCCGGGGCGGGGCGCCCCGCGCCCTCACCTGCCCGGCAGCACGGTCTCCGGTTCGGCGGGGGCGACCTCGACCGCCGCGGTCTTCACGCTGCGCCGCTCCCGCCTCGCCACCCAGGTGGCGAACCAGGACAGCAGCATGCACATGCCGATGTAGATCGGGGAGATGATCATCACGACGGGGATGAAGGGCAGGTCGTAGTCCAGGTTCGAGGCGATCAGCTTGCCCGCGTGCAGGAACTCCTCGTAGGTGATCAGGTAGCCCAGCGAGGTGTCCTTGAGGGCCACCACCAGCTGGCTGATGATCGTGGGCAGCATCGCCCGGACCGCCTGCGGGGCCAGGACGAAGGTCATGACCTGCGTCTTGCGCATGCCGAGCGCGTACGCCGCCTCGCGCTGGCCCTTCTCGACGGAGTTGATCCCCGTACGGAAGACCTCGGCCAGCACCGATCCGTTGTACAGGGTCAGCCCCGCCACCAGCGCGGGCAGCGGCTGCACCTTCAGCGCGACGAAGATGAAGAAGATCATCACCAGGACCGGCATGGCCCGGAAGAACTCCACGCACAGGGCCGCCGCCCAGCGCACCGGCCGGTGGACCGACAGCCTGCCGGTCGCGAGCACCGCGCCGAGCAGCAGCGAGAGCACCGAGGCGTAGGCGAAGGCCTTCAGGGTGTTCCCCAGGCCCTTGAGCAGCAGTTCCTGGATGCCCTCGTAGGTGAAGGGGCCCCACTTGGAGGCGGTGAACTGGTTCGAGTCGAAGAGCAGGTAGAGCAGCCAGGCGAGCAGCCCGAGGATCACCACGGTCGAGGCGATCCCGTAGAGGAAGTGCCGCCTGCGGGCCTGGGGGCCGGGGATGTCGTAGAGGGCGGTGGACTCCAGGTCCCCGTGGAGCGCGTGCGCGGTCATCGGGCGACTCCGTAGCGCTTCTCCAGCACGTGGAAGAACGCGCTGATGGACAGGGTGATGATCAGGTAGCCCACGGCGATCCAGACGAAGGTCCAGATGATGCTGTAGCCCAGCTCGTTGAGGGTCTTGTACGTGCCGAGCAGCTCGGTGACGCTGAAGGCGCCGGCGATCGCCGAGTTCTTGGCGAGCGCGATCAGGGTGGAGCCGATGGGCGGGATGACCGACCGGAAGGCCTGCGGCAGCACCACCGTGCCCAGGGTCTGCCCGAAGGACATGCCGAGGCTGCGGGCCGCCTCGCCCTGTCCCTTGGGCACCGTGTTGATGCCCGAGCGCAGCGCCTCGCAGATGAAGGCGGACGTGTAGCAGCCGAGCGTGAGGACGGCGAACAGCTGGAAGGGCAGGACCAGCCCGAAGCGCGGCAGGCCGAGCAGGACGGCGAAGAAGAGCAGGGTGAGCGGGGTGTTGCGCAGCACGGTCACCCAGACCGTGCCGAAGACCCGGAAGGAACCGACGGGCGCGACGCGGAAGGAGGCCATCAGGAAGCCCAGGACCAGGGCGACGAGGGAGGCGTAGACGGTGAGTTCGACGGTGCCGAGGAAGCCCTTCCCGTAGAGGGCGAAGTTCTCCGTGAGTACGTCCATGGCGGTGCGTTCTCCCCTCAGCTCGCCGGGTAGCGGTCGATGGGCGGCGGGGTCGGGGCCGGTACGCCGGAGAGGCCGAGGGTGGCCTCGTAGGCCTTCTTCCAGTCGCCGTTCTTCTCGTGCTCGGCCAGCGCGTCGTCGAGGGCGAAGCGCAGGGCGTTGTCACCGCGCGGGACTCCGATGCCGTAGGGCTCCTTGGAGAAGGGCTCGCCGACGACCTTGAGCTCCTCGGGGACCTTGGCGGCGTAGCCGAGGAGGATGGAGTCGTCGGTGGAGACGGCGTCGACCTGGTAGGTCAGCAGGTTGTCCACGCAGGCCGAGTAGGTGTCGTAGGCGACGAGGACCGCCTTCGGGAACTCCTTCTGGAGCCGCTGGTAGGGGGTGGAGCCGGCGGCCGAGCAGACCTTCTTGCCCGCGAGGTCCTCGGGGCCCTTGATGTCCTGCTCGTTCCTGCGGACCAGCAGGGACTGGCCCGCCATGAAGTAGGGGCCGGCGAAGCCGACCTGCTTCTTGCGGTTGTCGTTGATCGTGTAGGTGCCCACGTAGTAGTCGATCTGGCCGTTCTGGAGGGCGGTCTCGCGGTTCGCGGAGGCGATCGTCTTGAACTCGATCGTCTTCGGGTCGAAGCCGAGGGAGGCCGACATCATCTTGGCGATCTCGACGTCGAAGCCGGAGTAGCGGCCGGTCGCCGGGTCCTTCTCCCCCATGTACGGCTGGTCCTCCTTGGCCCCGACCACGAGGTGGCCGCGCTTCCTCGCCTTCTCCCAGGTGCGTGACCCGGGCAGCTGGAAGCCGGTGGCGACCTTGTACACGGGCAGGTCCTCGGGCTGCGGCCCCTTGACCGGGGGGCTGCCGGACTTCCCGCAGCCGACGGCGGCGGCGAGCAGGGCCAGGGTCAGGGCGAGGGCGCGCAGGGTGTGCCGGGTGTGCTTCATCGGGCCGCCCCTCAGTGCTTGAGGATCTTGGAGAGGAAGTCCTTGGCCCGGTCGCTCTCGGGAGCGGTGAAGAAGGCCTCCGGGGTGCGGTCCTCGACGATCCTCCCGTCGGCCATGAAGACGACGCGGTTCGCGGCGGAGCGGGCGAAGCCCATCTCGTGGGTGACCACGACCATGGTCATGCCCTCGCTCGCGAGCTGCTGCATGACCTCCAGCACCTCGTTGATCATCTCCGGGTCGAGGGCGGAGGTGGGCTCGTCGAAGAGCAGGGCCTTGGGGCTCATGGCCAGGGCGCGGGCGATGGCCACGCGCTGCTGCTGGCCGCCGGAGAGCTGGGCGGGGTACTTGGCGGCCTGGTCGGCCAGGCCGACCCGGTCCAGCAGCTCCCGGGAGCGCTTGTCGGCCTCCTCCTTCTTGCGCTTCCTGACCTTGACCTGGGCGAGCGAGACGTTCGCCAGGACGGTCTTGTGCGCGAAGAGGTTGAAGGACTGGAAGACCATCCCGACCTCGGCGCGCAGCTGGGCCAGCTCCTTGCCCTCGGCGGGGAGGGGCCGGCCGTCGAGGGTGATCGTCCCCGACTCGATGGTCTCCAGCCGGTTGATCGTCCGGCAGAGGGTGGACTTCCCGGAACCGGAGGGACCGATGATCACCACCACTTCCCCGCGGCCGACGGTGAGGTTGATGTCCTGGAGGACGTGCAGGGTCCCGTAGTGCTTGTTGACGTCCCGCAGCTCGATCAACGGATCGACGGCCATACGCTGCCCTGCCCACTTGTCGGTGTGTCGAGGTCAGCGCAAACTATCCAGCCGCCGAAGGGGACTTCACCTCGACACGCCTAAAAGGTACATAAAGCACACCGGTCGAGGGTTCAGCCCTCGGAGGCCTCGGCGTAGGCCTGGCTGAGCTCGGGAGATCCGGTCATGGCCCAGGACACCCCCGACTCGACGACGTTGAGCTCCCGGCCCGAGGCGAGGCGGATGACCGGCTGGCCGTTGGGCCAGACCTGCCAGAGCGTCCCCGGTACGGTCCGGACGATCACGGTGCCGAGGTAGAAACCGGCGTCGTTGCCCAGCCAGGGCACCGCCTCGGGATCCCGCCGCCAGCGCGGCATCAGCTGGTCGAGGGCCTCCAACGAGGCCGGGGTCTGGTCGAGTTCGAGCCCGGCCACCCGTGCCTGGGCCCGGAGCATCTCGCACTCCGAGAACAGCTCGGCGACGCCCTCGGGATCGTCCGCGAGGGCGGCGGCGAGCCCCGTACCCTGTTCCGTTTCGTGCCGGTTCAGCCAGTTGGCCAGGAAAGGGATGTTCATACGGACCAGCCTGGCACCCGGATCCCCGGCTGGCCACAGGGCGCGCCTGGTGCGCCGGCGATCCGGGCGGCCCGCTCAGAGCTCCAGGTCGACGACGACCGGGGCGTGGTCGGAGGCTCCCTTGCCCTTGCGCTCCTCGCGGTCCACGTAGGCGTCCTTGACCGCGCTGCGGAAGGGCTCGTTCCCGTAGACCAGGTCGATGCGCATGCCCTTGTTCTTCGGGAAGGCGAGCATCCGGTAGTCCCAGAAGGTGTACGGCCTGTCGTACTTGAGGGCGCGCGGGAAGACGTCGGTGAGGCCCGCGCCCCGCAGGGTCTCCAGCGCCGCGCGCTCGGCCGGGGTGACGTGGGTGAGCCCCTCGAAGACCGCCGGGTCGTACACGTCCTCGTCGGTCGGCGCCACGTTGAAGTCGCCGAGCACCGCGAAGGGGCGCGGGCCGGCCGCGTCCTCGGCGATCGCGGCGGTCAGGGCCGTGAACCACTGGAGCTTGTAGCCGTAGTGGTCGTGCTCGACCTCGCGGCCGTTGGGCACGTACACCGACCAGACGCGCACGCCGCCGCAGGTGGCGGAGATCGCGCGGGGCTCCTGGACCCCCTCGTAGTCCGGCCCGCCGGGCAGGCCCAGGGTCACGTCCTCCAGCCCGACGCGCGAGAGCAGGGCCACGCCGTTCCACCGGCCGGTGGCGTTGACGGCCGACTCGTAGCCCAGCTCGCGCAGCGCCTCGGCCGGGAACTGCTCCGCCGAGCACTTGGTCTCCTGGATGCACAGGACGTCCGTACCGGAGCTCTCCAGCCAGGCCAGCAGCCGCGGCAGGCGGGCGGTGATCGAGTTGACGTTGAAGGTGGCGATACGCATGCCCACCAACCTACCGCCCGCCACCGACAGTCAGAGTGCGGCGCTCTCGCCCGCGCGGAGCCTGCTGTGGGGGGCGCCGCCCAGGCCGTCCAGGGCCGTGTCGTAGATGGGGCGGGCGATGTCCGACAGGTAGGCGTCGTGGATGTCGATCGCCCGGAGCGGCTTGACCTCGCGGACGTACTCGATCACCTCGGCGACCTTGTTCCAGGGCGCGTGCACCGGGAGCATCAGCGTCTCCACGGGGGCGTCCGGCACGGTCAGCGCGTCCCCCGGGTGGAAGAGGGAACCGTCGACGAGGAAGCCGACATTGGTGATCCGCGGGATGTCCGGGTGGATCACGGCGTGCAGTTCGCCGTGCACCTGGACCTCGAAGCCCGCCGCGGCGAAGGTGTCCCCGTGGCCCACCGTGTGCACCCGGCCCGGATAGGCGGCGGAGAGCTTCCCGGCGACGCTGCGCAGGGTCCACAGCTCGGCCGCCGGGTTCGCGTCGAGGGCGGCGCGCAGGCGGCCCTCCTCGAAGTGGTCCGGGTGCTCGTGCGTGACCAGCAGGGCGTCGGCCCCGAGGCCCGCGTCCGCTTCGCTGAAGGCGCCCGGGTCGATGACGAGCGTGCGCCCGTCCTTCTCCAACTGGACGCAGGAGTGCAGCCGTTTGGTGAGCTTCATGGGGCCCACGATAGGGGGAAGAGACGGCCTACGGGACCGTGGTGGAGACGACGTAGACGCGGGGGTTGGCCGGGTTGGTCAGGTCGACGGTGACGTCCCGGGCGGGGCGGGGTTCCTTCGCGTCCAGGCTGATGCCGGCCCACTGGTGCTTCGGGCTCCAGCTCCAGCCCGCGACCTTGGCGTCGTGCGGGGAGATGGAGACGCCCGGGGTCAGCTCCCCGCGGCTGGTGCCGATGTCGGCGAGGAAGGTGTCGAGCTCCTCGGGGGTCGTCCCGAACTGCACGAACAGCCGGCTCGTGTGCCAGTTGTTGGTCTCCAGGTAGCCGACGAGGGAGGCCATCATCGGGATCGGGACCTCGTAGACGCTGCGCTGCACCCTGGAGGGCCAGCCCTCGCGCACCTTGACCGCGCCGATCTTCGAGGCCTTGTCGCGGCCGCTCTCGCGGCTCTGCTGGGCGGAGACGGCCAGGTAGCCCGCCGGGACGCCGACGAGCAGCAGGATGATGATCGCCGTGACCCAGCGGCGCCGGACCGTCTGGCGGCGGCCCTGTCGGTCCTGCCCGCCGTCGTCGGCGGGCGGGGGGCCGCCCGCCCCGGGGGCGGAGGCCTGTCTGGGCAGGGAGGGCGGTGTCACGGTCTGTCCTGGTTCTCGGGGTCCTTGGGGCTGGTGGAGCCGGCGCCGCGCCGGCCGAGCTGCGCGTAGCGCTCGTGCCGCTCCACCCGGCGGCGCGTCGCGCGGCGGAAGCGGCGGGCGACGAGCCGGGCCAGGTCGGCCGCGCCGACCATACCCGCCTCGGGGCCGAGCTGGGCCTTGGCGATCCGGGCCTCGGGGCGGTAGCCGCGGCCGGTGAGGTGGCGGCGGAAGGCGTCCCGGGCGGGGCCGATGAGGAGGTCGTCGGCGGCGCTGACGCCGCCGCCGATGACGAAGCAGGAGGGGTCGAGGGCGGCGGCGAGGTTGGCGATGCCGACGCCGAGCCACTGGCCGATGTCCTGGAGGAGCTCGACGCACATGGCGTCGCCCTCGCGGGCCAGCTCGGTGATCAGCGGGCCGGTGATCTCGGTGACGTTGCCGCCGACCCTGGCGATGATGTTGTACGCGACCGGGGAGTCGGCGGCGGCCAGCTCGCGGGCCTCGCGGACCAGGGCGTTGCCGGAGCTGTACTGCTCCCAGCAGCCGCGGTTGCCGCAGGGGCAGCGGTGCCCGCCGGGGACGACCTGCATGTGCCCGAACTCGCCGGCCACCCCGTAGCGGCCGCGCTTGACCTGGCCGCCCTCCAGGATGGCCCCGCCGATGCCGGTGCCCAGGGTGATCATGACGAGGTGGTCCTCGCCCCGGCCCGCGCCGAAGCGCCACTCGGCCCAGGCGGCGGTGTTGGCATCGTTGTCGACCATGACCGGGACCGCGAGCCGGGACTGCAGGGCGTCGCGCAGCGGCTCGTCGCGCCAGGCGAGGTGCGGGGCGAACAGCACGCGGGAGCGGTCGGCGTCGACCCAGCCGGCCGCGCCGATGCCCACCGCGTGCACGTCGTGCCGGTCGGAGAGGTCGAGCACCAGCTCGACGATGGTGTCCTCGACGACCTTGGGGCTCTTGGACTTGTCCGGGGTCTCGGTGCGGATCTTCTCCAGGATGACCCCGTCCGCGTCGACGACGCCGGCCATGACCTTGGTGCCGCCGATGTCGATGCCCACGGTCGGCACGCGCGGGGCGGTCAGCAGCGACCGGCGCTCACGGGTCCCGACCGTCCGCAGGACGGTGCCCCGCGCCGCACCCCGGTGGGCGAGCGTGAAGTCCCGGTACGTACTCATCGAGTCGTGTCGTCCCTGTCGGAGGTGGTGGTGGCCTGCGGGCCGGCGGGGGTACCGGCCGCGGTGTCCGGTCCTGATTCTGCCACCCGCTCCAGCTCGTGGCTCAGCTCGTCCAGCTCCGAGCCGCCCGCCATCTGCCGGGTGAGCTCGTCCAGGGTGATCGAGTCCCGGGTGTGGCTGCCCGCCATCGTGCCGCGCTTGAGGAGGACGAAACGGTCCCCGACCAGGTGCGCGTGGTGCGGGTTGTGGGTGATCAGGACCACCCCGAGTCCGGCGTCGCGGGCGGCGGCGACGTACTTGAGGACCACGCCGGACTGCTTGACGCCGAGGGCGGCGGTGGGCTCGTCGAGTACGAGGACCTTCGCCCCGAAGTGGACGGCGCGGGCGATGGCCACGCACTGGCGCTCGCCGCCGGACAGGGTGCCGATGGGCTGGTCCACGTCGCGCAGGTCGATGCCCATGCGCAGCAGCTCGGCGCGGGTGGTCCGGCGCATCAGCTCCACGTCCAGGCGCCGGAAGGGGCCGCGGCCCTTGGTGGGCTCGGAGCCGAGGAAGAAGTTCCGCCAGACCGGCATGAGGGGGACGACGGCCAGGTCCTGGTAGACGGTGGCGATGCCGCGGTCGAGGGCCGCGCGGGGGTTGGCGAGGACGGTCTCCTCCCCCTCGATCTCGAAGCTGCCGGCGTCGTGCCGGTGCAGCCCCGCGATGATCTTGATGAGGGTGGACTTGCCGGCGCCGTTGTCGCCGAGGACACAGGTGATCTCCCCGGCCGACACCTCCAGGGAGACGCCCTGGAGGGCGCGGATGTTGCCGTAGTACTTGCTGACGTCGGTCAGCTTCACGAGGGCCGGGCCCTCGGTCTTGGTCACCGCGCTCACGGTCACTTCGCCTCCGCCCGCTTGCGGACCCATGCGTTCAGGAGCGTGGCCAGGAGCAGCATCGCGCCGAGGAAGAACTTGAACCAGTCGGGGTTCCACTGGGCGTACACGATGCCGTTGCTGGTCATGCCGAAGATGAAGGCGCCCACGGCCGAGCCGATCGCCGAGCCGTAGCCGCCGGTCATCAGGCAGCCGCCGATGACGGCCGCGATGATGTAGAGGAACTCGTTGCCGACCCCCTCCCCGGACTGGACGACGTCGAAGGAGAAGAGGATGTGCTGCCCGGAGATCCAGGCGCACAGCGCGACGCCCATGTAGAGGCCGATACGGGTCTTCACCACGGGCACGCCGGTGGCGCGGGCCGCGTCGGCGCCGCCGCCCACCGCGAAGATCCAGTTCCCGGCGCGGGTGCGCAGCAGGATCCAGGTGGCGACGGCGACCAGGGCCAGCCACCACAGGATGGTGACCTTCAAGGTGACCGAGCCGATGTTCCACTGCGAGGCGAACAGCGCCCGGGCGGAGGAGAAGCCCTCCATGTCGGCGATCGACTTGGTGGAGACGGAGCCGCTGATCAGCTTGGTGAAGCCGAGGTTCAGGCCGGTCAGCATCAGGAAGGTGCCGAGGGTGATGATGAAGCTCGGCAGCTTGGTGCGGGTCAGCATGAAGCCGTTGAAGAAGCCGATGGCCAGGGTGACCAGCAGCGACACCCCGACGCCTACCCATACGTTCGCGGTCATCTGGTAGCTGAACATGGAGCTGAACAGCGCCGAGGTGGTGACCATGACGCCGGCGGACAGGTCGAACTCGCCGCCGATCATCAGCAGGGCGACCGGGACCGCCATGATCCCGATGGTGGAGGCCGAGTAGAGGACCGTGCTCAGGCTGGAGGTCCGCAGGAAGCTGTCCGCCGCGAAGGAGAAGAAGACGAAGACGGCGGCGGCGCCGACGACCGCGCCCAGCTCGGGACGGCCGAGCAGCCGGCGGACCAGGGAGGCGGGCGCGAGCCGTTCGTCGGCGGGCGCGGTGGCGGTGCTCATCGGGTGCCCCGCTTGATGTACTTCTCCAGCTGGGCGGCCTCGGCCCCGCTGACGATCTGCGGCCCGGTCAGCACCGGCCGGCCGCCGCCGAGGACGTCGGCGTTGTAGCGGTTGAGCCAAAGCAGGTCGACGGCCTCGTAGCCCTGGAGGTAGGGCTGCTGGTCGACGGCGAAGCCGAGGGCGCCGGACTTCAGGTCGCGGGCGACGGCCTCGTTGAGGTCGAAGGTGTCCACCTCGGCCTTGCTGCCGGCCGCGTCCTTCGCCTTGAGGGCGGTGGCCGCGAAGGGGGCGCCGAGGGTGACGATCGCGTCGACGGAGGGGTCCGCCTGGAGCTTGGCCTGGAGGGCGGCCTGCACGGAGGGCATGTTGGTGCCCTCGACGTAGAGGTTCTCCATGCTGCCGCCGAAGGCCTTCTTCGCCCCGGCGCAGCGCTGCTCGTGGCCCACGTTGCCCTGCTCGTGCAGGACGCAGACGGCCTTCCGCTTCCCGCGCTTGGTCAGCTCGGCGCCGACGGCCTCGCCGGCGATGCCCTCGTCCTGGCCGATGTGGGTGAGCGCCCCGTACTCGGCCGACTGGGCGGATCCGGAGTTGACCGTGACGACCGGGATGCCCGCCTTGACGGCCTTGCCGATGACGTCCTTGAGGGCGTCGGGCTTGGCGAGGCTGACGATCAGCCCGTCGACCTTCTGGTCGATGGCGTTCTGCACGAACTGTGCCTGCTGCTGGGCCTGGTCGTCGTGCGAGTAGACGAAGTTGATGTTGTCCTTCGCCGCGGCCTCCTTGGCACCCTTCTGGACGATGTCCCAGAAGGTGTCGCCGTCGCCCGCGTGCGTGACCATCGCGAAGGTCCAGCGCGGCGTGGACACGGCGGGCCGGCCCGCCTCCGCGGCCTTCGCCCGCTCCTCGGCACGCTTGCCGCCGGTGCTGCTGCAGCCCGCGAGGGAGGCTCCCAGTACCGCCGCGAGCACGGCGCCCACGACGCGTACCCCTGTCCGAACCCTAGCCACGTCCCCGTGCCGCCCTTCCCTCGTCCGTGTCGTCCGTCATCAATCGGTCATTCCGGTTCCAGCCGCCCAGTATCCGCCACAGTCGACCATGAAGGGTCATCGGGGCGTGCCCGGGCAGATTGACAGGTCCCCCGTACGGGGTCACGTTGAGTGCATGCGCATCGGGCTCATCGGAACGGGCCGGATCGGCTCGTTCCACGCGGCCGCCCTGGCCCGCCACCCGGACGCCGGCTCGCTGCTGCTGGCCGACGCCGATCCCGGGCGGGCCGCGCGGCTCGCGGACCGGCTGGGGGCCACCGCCGCGCCCTCCGTGGACCAGGTCTTCAGCTGGGGCGTGGACGCGCTGGTCGTGGCCTGCTCGACGGAGGGGCACGCCGAGCTGGTCGTCCGGGCGGTGCGCGGCGGACTGCCGGTGTTCTGCGAGAAGCCGGTGGCTCCGGACCTGGAGCGCACCCTCGCGGTGCTGCGCGAGGTGGAGTCCGTCGGGGGGACCCTGCAGCTGGGCTTCATGCGCCGCTTCGACGCCGGCTGCCGCACCGCGCGGGAGCTGGTCCGCTCGGGGGCCCTGGGCCGGCTGCACACCGTACGGACCATGACGGCCGACCCGGCTCCGCCGCCCGCCGCGTACCTGGCGACCTCGGGGGGCCTGTACCGGGACTGCCTGGTGCACGACTTCGACATGGTCCGCTGGGTGACCGGGCGCGAGGTCCGCGAGGTGTACGCGACCGGTTCGGACGCGGGGCCGCCGCGGTTCCGGGAGAACGGCGACGTCGACACGGCCGCGGCCGTCCTGACCCTGGACGACGGGACGCTGGCGACCTGTACCGCCACCCGGTGCAACGGCGCCGGGTACGACGTACGGATGGAGCTCGCCGGGGAGCTGGACCAGGTGTCCTCCGGGCTGGACGACCGTACCCCCATCGCCTCCACCGAGCCGCACGGCCCGCCCCCGGCGAGCAAGCCGTGGTCCGGCTTCCTGGAGCGGTTCGCCCCCGCCTACGAGGCCGAGCTGGCGGCCTTCGTCCGGCTGGTGCGCGGCGAGGGCCCCAACCCGTGCGACGGCAGGGAGGGGCTGGCCGCCTTCCGGATCGCGGAGGCGTGCGAGTACTCGCGGCGGGAGCGGCGCCCGGTGCGGCTGGCGGAGCTCCCGGACCTCTAGGCGGGCCATGCGGGCCACCGTAGGTCGGGCGATCAAGCAGGCGGCAGGCGAATGTCGGCCAATCGGCGCGGGCCGGGCGGGTCAGCCCGCGGCGCGGCGGCCCCAGGCCGTGCCGGCCAGGACGAGGGCCGCGCCGGTCAGACCGAGGGCGCCGAGGTGCTCGCCGCCGATGGCGATGCCCGCGGCGGCCGCCCACAGCGGTTCGGTGCCCAGCAGCAGGCTGACGCGGGAGGGCGAGGTGCGGCGGACGGCCCACATCTGCACGAAGAAGGCGAAGAGGGTGCAGAAGACGGAGAGGAAGGCCAGCCCGGCCCATTCGGCGGGCCCGAAGTCCAGGGCCGCGGCCCAGGGCGAGGCTCCGGTGCCGGGCAGGGCGGCGAGGAGGGCGAAGAGCAGGACGGCGCTGCCGAGCTGGACGGTGGTCAGGGAGAGGGCGTCGGCGTCCTGGACGGCCTTGATCCGGGCCATCAGCAGGACGTGCAGGGTGCGGGCGAGGGCCGCGCCGAGGATCAGCAGGTCGCCGAGGCCGGGCGCACTGAACCCGGCGCCCTGGGTGAGCAGCACGACTCCGGCGACGGAGACGGCGGCCGCCCCGAGGAAGGCCGGGGAGGGGGCGGTGCGCCGGACGGCGGACTCGGCGAGCGGGGTGAAGATCATGGTCAGGCTGATGATCAGCCCGGCGTTGGTGGCGGAGGTGTGCACCACCCCGTAGGTCTCCAGCAGGAAGATCCCGCCGAGTACGAGGCCCAGTACCCCGGCGCCGCGCAGCTGGGCGGCGCTCAGCGCGCGCAGCCGCCGCCACCCGGCGAGGACGAGGACGGGCAGGACGAGCGCGAAGCGGACCACGAGCACCGCGATGACGGTGTGCTGGGTGGTGATGCCCTTGGCGGCGAGGTAGCTGCCGCCCCAGACGACGGCGACGAGCAGGACGGGCAGGTCGGCCAGCCAGGCCCGGCGGGGGGCGAGGGCGGGCGCGGGGGCGGTGAGGGTCGACACGCGGGCAACTCCGGCGGCGGGCAGGGGGTGGAGACGTCGGCGGCTCGCACGGGTGCGGCCTCACCGTAGCGGAGCCGATCTTCCCCGTCGACCGCATTCCACCCCCTGACCTGGTACGGGAGCCGACCTGGGTGCGGTCAGTCCATGAAGGTGCCGAAGGAGGCGCGTCCGGCCAGCCGGTAGGTGTGGATCGCGATGCCGGAGCCCGTGGAGCGGGAGGCGGCCAGTTCGAAGGCGGTGGGCAGGGCGCCCGCCTCGAACAGCCGCTGTCCCGCGCCGAGGAGGACGGGGAAGACGAGCAGGTTGAGCTCCTCGACGAGGTCCCGCGCGAGCAGCCACCGGGCCAGCTGTCCGCTGCCGTGGACCTGGAGTTCCCCGTCGGTGGCGTCCTTGGCGCGGACGACCTCCGCCTGGAGCTGCTCGCCGTCCACCACGGTGGCGGGGCCCCAGGCCGCTTCCTTCAGGGTGGTGGAGGCGACGTACTTCGGCAGCCGGTTGAGCCGGCCCGCGACCGGGTCGGCCGGGTCGTCGTGCCCGGGCCAGTACGAGGCGAAGATCTCGTAGGTCCGCCGCCCCAGCAGGAAGGCTCCGGCGCGGCCGAACAGTTCGCCGATGAACTCCCCCATGCCCTCGTCGGCGTACGGCACGACCCAGCCGCCGTAGGCGAACCCGCCGGTGGTGTCCTCCTCGGGGCCGCCGGGGGCCTGCATCACGCCGTCGAGGGTGAGGAAGGTGGTGAGGGTCAGCTTGCCCATGGCTCCGCGCTCCTTCGTCTTCGGCACCGGGTGTGCCTCGCACCGGTTCAGACTCGCGGGCCGCCCGGAACTCATCGGTGCGGCGCGCGTGAACGCGGTGTCCGATTCCCGCCAGCGCCGGTGATCTCCGGGCGATTTCATTGAACTCGCAACCAAGCGACTCGGAGGAACAGCATGAACGGCAACGCAGTGGCCCTGGTGACGGGTGGCAGCAGGGGCATCGGCGCGGCGACCGCGCTGCGGCTGGCGCGGGACGGGGCCGACGTCGCGATCACCTACGTCAGCGACGCGGCCGCGGCCGCCGAGGTGGTCGGCAAGGTCGAGGCGCTCGGCCGGCGCGGCCTGGCCGTACGGGCCGACGCGGGTGACGCGGAGCAGGCGGTGTCGGCGGTGGAGGAGACCGTGCGCGGCCTCGGGCGGATCGACGTCCTGGTCAACAACGCGGGCGCGGGCGTGCTCGGGCCGCTGGAGGGCCTGACCCTGGCCGACGTGGACCGGGTCCTGGCGGTCAACGTGCGCGGCGCCTTCCTGGCCTCGCAGGCGGCGGCCGGGCGGATGGGCTCCGGAGGCCGGATCATCACCATCGGCACCTGTATGACCCAGCGGGTCCCGGGCCCCGGCGGAACCCTGTACGCGACGAGCAAGGCGGCACTGACCGGCCTGACCAAGGCCCTCGCCCGGGAGCTCGGCGGGCGCGGGATCACCGCCAACCTCGTGCACCCGGGGCCGGTGGACACCGACATGAACCCGGCGGACGGTCCGTACGCGGGACCGCAGAGCGCGATGACGGCCCTCGGCCGCTTCGGCACCCCCGAGGAGGTGGCGGCCATGGTGGCCTTCCTCGCCGGGGCGGAGGCCGCGTACGTCACGGGCGCGGAGTTCTCGGTGGACGGCGGCCACGCGGCCTGACCCGGCCCGACCCGGCCCGGCCCGGCCCGAACCCTGACACGCCTACGGGGCGCACCGCCCGCGGTGCGCCCCGTAGGACGGTGCTCGCGCCCCGGGGGTGTCGGCCCCCGGGGCGGTCTGCTGGAGGAGGAGCGGACTCAGCCGCCCAGCTCCTGGTGACGGGCGGCGTGCGCGGCCGCGCCGGCCTCCGTCAGCGAGCCGTACAGGCGCAGCCGGGAGAAGCCGCCGTCCGGGAAGATGTCGATGCGCACGTGCGTACCGACGGCCGGGGCGTCGAGGATGAAGCGGTGGTTGGTGTCGGGCTGCAGGCGGGTGCGCGGCAGGAACTCCGCCCACTCGCCCTCCTCGCCGGTCTTGACGGACAGCGAGGCCCAGCCGGCCGAGTTGCCCTTGAGGTAGGCGGTGTCGATCTCGACGGCGCGGATCTCGGACTCGGCGACCAGCTCGTAGCGGATCCAGTCGTTGCCGTTGTCGCGGCGGCGGGCGGTCTCCCAGCCGTCGTCCATCTTGCGGGAGCGGCCCGGGTTGATGGTGTTGGTCGGCGGGGAGTAGAAGCGGTTGGAGGCGTCCTCGACGGAGCCGCCGTTCTCCAGGGCGACGACGTCGAAGGTGCCCAGCGCGGCGAGCCACTTCGGGTCGGGGCGGACCTCGCCGTAGACGCGGATGCGGGCGACGCCGCCGTCCGGGTGCTGGTTGAGGCGCAGGTGCGTGAAGCGCTGCTCCACGTCGACCGCGAAGCCGTTGGCCGCGTGGCCGCCGACGGTGGTGCGCTCGACGAGGGTCGTCCACTTGACGTCCTCGGAGAGCAGCTCCTCCGCCGTCGGGAAGCCCTCGACGGAGGCGGCCTGGACCGACACGGCCTGCGGCATGTTGCCGCGGAAGTGGGCGGTGTCGACGACGATGCCGCGGATGACGCCGGGGGCGCCGAGACGGATCAGGGCGAAGTCGTGGTCCTCGGGGGTCGGCCAGGGCTGCTCCGCGGACACACCGCGGCGGCGGCGGGTCTCCCAGCCGTCCATGACCTTGCCCTTGTGCCCGAAGTGCTCGGGGTCGAAGTGCGGGGCCTCGGAGACGAGGAGGTTCTCGCGCTCGGCGAAGAACTCGTCGTTGGCGGCGATGACACCGGCGCCCAGCTCACGGGCGGCGAGGTTCGCGTACTGGGTGAAGGGGAACTCCGCGGTGCGGTAGTCCGCGTACGGGTCGCCGCCTCCGTACGGGTTCGCGTTACCGGTGAAAGAAGCCAGTTCAGTCGAACGCTGTGCCACTGTCAGTTCTGCCTTTCGAGGAGGAGGCCCGTGGGCTCGGTCGGGGTGCCGTGGTCGGCGATCTGCGTACCGCGCAGCCAGGTGGACTTCACGACGCCGTGCAGGGTCTTGCCCGCGTACGCCGTGACCTGGTTGCGGTGGTGCAGGTGCGCCGGGTCCACGGTGAAGGTCTCTTCGGGGGCCAGGACGGCGAAGTCGGCGTCGCGGCCGGCCTCGATGGCGCCCTTGGCGGCCAGACCGGCCAGCGCGGCCGGGGCGGTGGACATCCAGCGCACGACGTCCTCCAGGGAGCGTCCGCGCTTCTGCGCCTCGGTCCAGATGGCGGGCAGGCCCAGCTGGAGGGAGGAGATGCCGCCCCAGGCGGTGGCGAAGTCGTCCGTCTTCAGGTCCGCGGTGGAGGGCGAGTGGTCGGAGACGATGCAGTCGATCGTGCCGTCGGCCAGCGCGTCCCACAGGAGGTCCTGGTTGGCGGACTCGCGGATGGGCGGGCAGCACTTGAACTCGCTGGCGCCGTCCGGGACTTCCTCGGCCGTGAGGGTGAGGTAGTGCGGGCAGGACTCGACGGTGATCCGGACGCCCTCGGCCTTCGCGGCGGCGATCAGCGGCAGCGCGTCGGAGGAGGACAGGTGCAGGACGTGCACACGGGCGTTCAGCCGCTTGGCCTGGGCGATCAGGTTGCCGATCGCGGTGTTCTCGGCGTCGCGCGGACGGGAGGCCAGGAAGTCGGCGTACTTGGGGCCCGGGGTCTGCGGCGCGGAATCCAGGTGGTGCGGGTCCTCGGCGTGCACGATCATCAGGCCGCCGAAGCCGGTGATCTCGGCGAGGGAGGTGGCCAGCCGCTCCTGGTCGAGCTCGGGGAACTCGTCGACGCCGGAGGGCGACAGGAAGCACTTGAAGCCGTAGACGCCGGCGTCGTGCAGCGGGCGCAGGTCCTTGACGTTGTCCGGGAGGGCGCCGCCCCAGAAGCCGACGTCCACGTGCGCCTTGGTCCGGGCGACCTCCTGCTTGACGCGGAGGTTGTCGACCGTGGTGGTCGGCGGCAGGGAGTTGAGCGGCATGTCGAGGATGGTGGTGATGCCGCCGGCGGCGGCCGCGCGGGTCGCCGTCCAGAAGCCCTCCCACTCGGTGCGGCCCGGGTCGTTCACGTGGACGTGGGTGTCGACCAGGCCGGGGAGCAGGACGTCGTCGCCGAAGTCCTCCAGCCGGGCTCCGGCCGGCACCTCGGCCTCGTACGCCAGCACAGCCGTGATCTTCCCGCCGGCGACGGCCACCGAGGCGGCACGCGTCCCCTCGGGGGTGATGACGCGCGTCGAGCGCAGTACCAGTTCCACAGCCACGTCGGCCACCGGAACCTCCCCATCTACTTCCACAGAGCGAAATTCAACGTTCTGTTGACGGAGTCTTCACCCCGATCCGAGGCCAGTCAAGAGCGTCCGGACGGACCACTGACCGACACTCACCGCAATTGGATGTTTCCACAGGATGGAATTAAGATTTCACTATCCAGAATGTAGCTACCACCACCGGGGACCGGGCAGGTAACTTCCCGAGGACGTCCACCACCAGGACAAACCGCCTCTGACCGGCGGGGACGACGACGCCCCGGCTCTAGGGCCGACGCCGACCGACCGGTAGGCTGCTCCCTTGCCTGCCAGCACCGAAAGGACCGCGCCGTGCCGACGTCCAGCGCCAGCACCACCGACGCTTCCGCCAAGCCCACCGCCGCCAGCGGTGGCGTCCAGTCCCTGGAGCGCGCCTTCGATCTGCTCGAACGCATGGCCGATGCCGGGGGCGAGGTCGGTCTCAGCGAGCTCTCCGCCGCCAGCGGCCTGCCGCTGCCGACCATCCACCGCCTGATGCGCACGCTCGTCGCCTGCGGCTACGTCCGGCAGCAGCCCAACCGACGGTACTCCCTCGGGCCGCGCCTGATCCGCCTCGGCGAGTCCGCGTCGCGCCTGCTGGGCACCTGGGCCCGCCCCTACCTCGCCCGCCTGGTCGAGGAGACCGGCGAGACGGCGAACATGGCCCTGCTCGACGGCGACGAGATCGTCTACGTCGCCCAGGTGCCGTCCAAGCACTCCATGCGCATGTTCACGGAGGTCGGCCGCCGGGTGCTGCCGCACTCCACGGGCGTGGGCAAGGCGCTGCTCGCCTACACCCCCGCCGACGAGGTGCGCGCGCTCCTCTCCCGCACCGGGATGCCGGCCGCGACCGAGAAGACCATCACCACGCCCGAGGGCTTCCTGGAGGCCCTGGAGCAGGTCCGCAGGGTGGGCTACGCGGTCGACGACAACGAGCAGGAGATAGGAGTCCGCTGCCTCGCCGTGTCGGTGCCGAACTCGCCGACCGCCGCCGCGATCTCCATCTCCGGTCCGGCGGGCCGGGTCACCGAGGCCGTCGCCGAGTCCTTCGTGCCGATCCTCCAGGGCGTGGCCGCCGAGCTCTCGGTGGCGCTGGCCAACCAGAGCCCCGCGTAGCGGGCAGGGCGTACGAAGGCCCCCGCGCCCCTCTCAGAGGGGTGCGGGGGCCTTCGCGTACGCCGGGCCCGTACGCCGGGCCCGTACGCCGGTTCAGGCGGCCGGGACCGGGTCCGGGGTCTGCGTCAGGCGGCCGTCGGCCATCGTCGCCGTCCGGTCCATCCGCTCCAGGTGGGCGCGGTCGTGCGTGACCAGCACCGTGGCCGTGGCCCGCTCCCGCGTGAGGGTGACAAGCAGGTCCAGCACCGCCGCGCCCCGCTCGTGGTCCAGGGCGCTGGTGGGCTCGTCGACCAGCAGCACCGCGGGCTCGTTCATCAGGGCACGGGCGATGTTGACCCGCTGGCGCTGGCCACCGGAGAGCTGGTGGGGCCGCTTGTCGGCCTTGTCGGCCAGGCCCACCGCGTCCAGCAGCTCCAGGGCCCGCGCGCGCACCTGGCGGGCCGGGCGGCCGGAGAGGTGGGCCATCACCTGGAGCTGCTCGGCCGCGGTCAGGGAGGCCAGCAGGTTCGGCTGCTGGAAGACGATGCCGATCTTCTCGCGGCGCAGCGCCGACTTCTCGGCGGCGCCCAGGGCCGTGACGTCCTGGCCGGCGACCACGACCCGCCCGGAGTCCGGGGTGACCAGGGTGGCGGCGACGGCCAGGAGGCTGGACTTGCCGGAGCCCGAGGGCCCGATGACGGCGGTCAGGCTGCCGGCGGGCACCTCCAGGGCGACCGCGTCGAGGGCCGTGAGGCGGGTGTCCCCGTCGGGGTAGGTCAGCGTGACGTCGTGGACGAGCAGGGTCATCGGGCGCTCCCGAGGGCGGTCAGCGGGTCGACGGCGGTGATCCGCCGGATGGACAGGGCGGCGCCCAGCGCACCGAGCACGATCATGATCGCGGCGGGCACCAGCACGGTGGCGGCGTCGAGGACGAACGGCACGTCCCCGCCGCTGATCAGCGCCCCGAAGCCGGCCGCGAGGGCGGTGCCGAGCCCGGTGCCGATCGCCAGCATCACCACGGCCTGGCCGAGGGCGTCGCGCAGCAGGTACGGGGTGGAGGCACCCAGTGCCTTCAGCACGGCGACGTCCCCGCTGCGCTGGATCGTCCAGACCGTGAAGAAGGCCCCTATGACCAGGGCGGAGATGGCGAAGAGGAAGCCGCGCATCAGCTGGAGCGAGCCGTTCTCGGCCTGGTAGGACCCTATGGCGCCGAGCGCCTCGTCGACCGTCTGCGACTTCGTCCCGGCGGCCTCGTCGGCGGCGGCCAGGTCGGCGGAGCCGGTCGTGTCGAGGGCGATCACGGTCGCGAGGGTCTCCAGCGAGGTGCCCGGGTTGCCGATCCGCTGCCAGTCGTTCAGGTCCATCCAGACGACCGGGGTGTGGCTGTAGGAGGCGGTGCCGGAGACGGCGGCCACCGTCAGCTCCAGCTGGCCGATCTTCAGCTTGCCGCCCGCGCGGAGCCCGCCGAGTTCCGCGGCGGCCTTCTGCGTCAGCACCACGGAGCCCTGGGTGAGCCCCGCGCCTGCGGGCGGGAGCGGGCCGGCGGCCTCGACCCCGAAGACGGAGACGGCGGCCGTGCGCTCGCCCGAGACGGCGTTGGTGGTGCGGATGCCGAGCGGCTGCGCCGAGGTCACCCCAGGCCGGCCGCGCCAGGCCTGCCAGGCGCTCTCGGGCAGCTGGGAGTTGGTGAAGGAGACCTTCTGGTCCCCGGCGGGCGCGGCGAAGGCCAGCCGGGTGGCGGGCAGCCCGGTGACGGCCGAGATGTTCTCCCGGGCCAGGCCGGAGGTGAGCCCGGACAGCAGGCCGACCAGCAGCGTGATCAGCAGTACGACCGAGCCCATGAGGGCGAAACGGCCCTTGGCGAACCGTAGATCTCTCCATGCGACGAACATGTCCCCCACCTTGCTCTTCCGCGTGGGCACAGGGCATCGCGCCACAGTAGGGATCCTCGTATCGAAGGGCGCACCAGGACATCAACCTTTCGATTGACCGGGGGTCCCGCCCGCCGACTTACGCTGGTCGGGCCATGTCTGCTGCCGCGCGTCCGCGCCCCCTCACCCCCGTCTCCCGCGTCCTGCGGCTGTGCCTGCACGCGCTGCTCCTCGGGCTGCTCGCGCTGGCCGCCGGGCGGGCCGTCGCCGACTCCGCGCCGCGGGCCGGGTGGGTGGCCGGCGTGTGCGCCGTGCTCGCCGCCGTCTACGTGGCGGGCGTACGGGCCCCCGTGGTGCAGCGCTCGGAGCGGGCGGCCGGGCTGTGGCTCGCCGCGGTGGGCGCCGCCTGGGCCGCGCTGCTCGTGGTCTCCCCCGAGGGCCTGTGGATCGCCTTCCCGCTGTACTTCCTGGAACTGCACCTGCTGCGGCTGCGCTGGGGCATCGCCGCCGTGGTGGTCACCGCCTGCGCGGCGATCGGGGGCTTCGTGGGGCACAACAGCCTCGCGCACAGCGGCGCCCTCACCCCCGGGGCCTTCCTCGGGCCGGTCCTGGGCGGGGCGGTGGCCGTCGCCACGGTGCTCGGCTACCAGGCCCTGTACCGGGAGAGCGAGCGCCGCCGCGAGCTGATCGAGGAGCTCATCGCCACCCGGGCCGAGCTGGCCGTCGCCGAACGGGGCGCCGGGATCCTGGCCGAGCGCGAGCGCCTGGCCCGGGAGATCCACGACACCCTCGCCCAGGGCCTCTCCTCGATCCAGCTCCTGCTCCGCGCGGCGGAACGCGCCCTCTCCGACGACCGCCCTGGCGCCGCGCTCCCGACGGGCGGTACGGCGGCGCTCGCGCACATCGCGCGGGCGCGTGAGGCCGCCCAGGAGAACCTCGCCGAGGCGCGTCGCTTCGTACGGGCCCTGACGCCCCCCGACCTGGAGCACGGCTCGCTGGCCGCCGCGCTGGAGCGGCTGTGCTCGGGGGCCCCGGGGCCCCGCGTGCGGTTCTCCGTGAGCGGCGCCCCCCGGGTGCTGCCCACCCCGTACGAGGTGGCCCTGCTGCGGATCGCGCAGTCGGCGCTGGCCAACGTCGTGCGCCACGCGCGGGCCGGGCGCGCCGAGATCACCCTGACCTTCATGGACGCCTCCGTCACCCTGGACGTCGTCGACGACGGCCGGGGCTTCGACCTCGCCGGCGCGCCGTCCGCCTCCGGCGAGGGCGGCTTCGGCCTGCCCGCGATGCGCGCGCGGGCCGAGACCCTGGGCGGGCTGTTCACCGTGGAGTCCGACCCCGGCCAGGGCACCGCCGTGGCCGTCACCCTGCCGCTGCCCGTGGAGGCACCGTGACCATCCGTCTCCTGCTCGCCGACGACCACCCGGTGGTCAGGGCCGGGCTGCGCGCGGTCCTGGACACCGAACCGGACTTCGCGGTGGTCGCGGAGGCCGCCACCGCCGAGCGGGCCGTGGAGCTGGCCGCCTCCGAGCCGGTGGACGTGGTCCTGATGGACCTCCAGTTCGGCGCGGGCATGCACGGTTCGGCGGCCACGGCGGCGATCACCAAGCGGCCCGGCGCACCCCGCGTGCTGGTCCTGACCACCTACGACACGGACGCGGACATCCTGGCGGCGGTGGAGGCGGGCGCCTCCGGCTACCTGCTGAAGGACGCCCCTCCGGAGGAACTGGCGGCGGCCGTGCGGACGGCCGCCGCCGGCCAGTCGGCGCTGGCCCCGGCGGTGGCGCTGCGCCTGATGGACCGGATGCGGACCCCGGCGGAGGCGCTGACGAAGCGGGAGCTGGAGGTGCTGCAACTGGTCGCGGACGGGCTGTCGAACCAGCAGATCTCGAAGAAGCTGTTCCTCAGCCAGGCCACGGTCAAGTCCCACCTGGTGCACGTCTACGCCAAGCTCGGGGTCGACTCCCGCACCTCGGCGGTGGCGGCCGCCGCCACCCGCCGCCTGATCCGCACCCCGTAGACCGGGAGGAAAGGGCCTACGCGACCCAGTACGGCCGGTCCACGCCCGGAGCCAGCGGTACCCCGTCGTGGAAGGCCTGCGCGAGGAGCCGTACGCCCTCGTCGATCCGGTCGGCGGGCAGGGTGTACGGGATCCGCAGCCGGTGTTCGAAGGTGCCGGGGTCCACGCCGAAGCGGGCCCCGCGCCCTATGTGCACCCCGGCGGCCGCGGCCCGTTCGGCGAGCGCGGAGCTGACCGGTTCCCCGAGGTCCACCCAGAGCGAGAGCCCGCCGGGCGGCAGCTGCCAGGACCACTCGGGGGTGTGCCGCTGGAGCGACGCTACGAGGGCGGCGCGCTGGCCGCGCAGCTGTTCCAGCCGTGCGGGCAGGGACCGGTCCAGGTCCTCCAGCAGCGGGAGGGCGACCAGCTGGTCGAGCACCGAGCCGCACATGTCGGCCGCGACCCGTACGCCGGCCAGCTCGGTGATCAGCTTGGACGAGGCCCGGACCCAGCCGACGCGCAGGCCGCCCCAGTGGGTCTTGCTGAGCGAGCCGATGGTGAGCACGTGGTCGGCGCCGGTGCCGGCGCGGGGGCCGAGGGAGGCCAGCGGGGCGGGCCGGGGCACGTCCAGGGCGATGTCGGCGATCGTCTCGTCGACCACCAGCCAGGTGCCGGTGGCCCGGGTCACGGCGAGCAGCCGCAGCCGCTGCTCCTCGGGCATCAGGGCGCCGGTCGGGTTGTGGAAGTCCGGGATCACGTACGCCATCCGGGGGACGGTCTGGCGCAGCGTGGACTCGGCGATGTCCATGTCCCAGCCCGTGTCGGAGACGGCGATGGAGCCGGTGCGCAGCCGGGCGTGCCGCAGGGCGTCGAGGACGTTGGCGTAGGTGGGGCTCTCGGTGACGACGCGGTCCCCGGGGCCGCAGAGCAGGCTGACGACCAGGGCGAAGGCCTGCTGGGCGCCGGCGGTGACGAGGATCTGCTCGGGGCGGGTGGGCAGCCCGCGCCGGGTGAAGCGCTCGGCGACGGCCGCGCGCAGGTCGGGCAGGCCGAAGGGGTGGTAGCCGGGGGTGCGGGTGAGCAGCGGCAGCCGGTGGGCGATCCGGGCGAGGGCGTCGGCGAGGCTGCCCTCGGGGGCGCCCATGGCGGCGATGGCCAGGTCGATGCCGGGGTCGTCGTCGGCGCGGCCGCCGATGCCGCCGATGAGGGCGTGGGCGCCGACGGGGTCGTGGCCGTCGGGGAGTTCGGTCCAGGTGCCGGAGCCGCGGCGGCTGCGGACGTAGCCGCTCTCGCGCAGCAGGTCGTAGGCGCTGGTGACGGTGGCGCGGCTGGCGCCGACGGCCTCGGCGAGCTCGCGCTCGGCGGGCAGGCGCACGTGCAGGGCGACGCGGCCGTCGAGGATCAGGGTGCGGACGGCGTCGGCGAGGGCGCGGTAGCCGGGGCGGGCCAGCACCTCGGCCGGGAGCATGGCCGCGAGCTGGCGGCTGCCGATCGTCCTGTCCGCCGTATGGACCACTCGCCCGTTTGCCATGCCAACCTCCCCCGATTGGCTCTGCCGACCAGGCCAATCGAGGTCCAGACTCGCGGTATTGGCCCCCGATTGGCAAGGAGCAGCCACGATGCCGCAGCACCTCTTGACCGACCGTGACGAGCGGGCCCTGGTGGCCGCCGCCGGGAACCGGATCTCCGAGCCGCTGCGCGTGGGCGCCGCCCTGGCCGCCGCGGCGCGGCTGCTGGCCCGGCGCCCGCGGGTACCGGGCGAGGGGCGAGAATCGCAGTCATGTCAGCCGATTCAGTCTCCCCAGCCCCTTCAGCCCCCTCAGCCTCCGAAGGCCTCTCGGACCAGCCCGCTCCCCCGCTAGCCGGCGGCGGGGGTCCGGTGATCGCCGGCCTGCTGCTGGCCGCAGGCGGTGGCCGCCGCCTGGGCGGGCGCCCGAAGGCGCTCCTCACGTACCGGGGCCGCCCGCTGGTGGAGAACGCCGTACGCGTCCTGCGCGAGGCCGGCTGCGGCCCGGTCCACGTGGTGCTGGGCGCCTCGGCGGCCGAGGTGCGCGAGCGCGCGGACCTGAGCGGGTGCGTGGTCATGGACAACCCGGACTGGGCCGAGGGCATGGGCTCCTCCCTGCGGGTCGGCCTCACCTCGCTGGCCGGTACGGGCGCGGGGGCGGCCCTGGTGTCCCTGGTGGACCAGCCGGGCATCGGCCCGGACGCGGTGGCCCGGGTGCGCGAGGCGTACCGGTCCCCGGCGAGCCTGGTGGCGGCGTCCTACGACGGGGAGCGCGGGCACCCGGTGCTGTTCGGGTCGGACCGGTGGGCGGACATCGCCGCGACGGCGACCGGTGACCAGGGTGCGCGCGTCCATCTGAGGGAACATGCGAAAGAGGTCATGCTGGTGGAGTGCGGGGACATCGCGGCCGCTTTCGACATCGACACCCCGCCCGACCTGGCACGTCTCGCTTGAGTCGTGCTCGTGTACGGCCTGAGCGGGGTGTGACGGTGGTGGCACTGAGGGCCACCGGGAAGCGGAATCTGTCGACTCAGAGAATCTCGACATCAACAAACCATTGAACTTCCACCATGAGGAAATTACTATCCACTGGTCAGAAGCGCCCTGAACTTAAAGACGGCGCCCGCGACCGTTACCCGGAACTCTCCACACCCGACGGCACTGCGTGCCGTCTCGCGCGAGCATTCCCCGCGGCCGCCAGGCACCGCCGCTGAAGGAGTGACAGATATGTCCGCACCAGCGCCGTCCCCGCTGGCCATCGTCGACGCCGAGCCCCTGCCCCGGCAGGACGAAGTCCTCACCGAAGCGGCCCTCGCCTTCGTGGCCGAGCTCCACCGGCGGTTCGCCCCCCGCCGCGCCGAGCTCCTCGCCCGACGCGGCGAGCGGCGCGCCGAGATCGCCCGGACCTCCACCCTCGACTTCCTCCCGGACACCGCACAGGTCCGCGAGGGCGACTGGAAGGTCGCACCGGCCCCCGCCGCGCTGAACGACCGCCGCGTGGAGATCACCGGTCCGACGGACCGCAAGATGACCATCAACGCCCTGAACTCGGGCGCCAAGGTCTGGCTCGCCGACTTCGAGGACGCCTCGGCTCCCACCTGGGAGAACGTCGTCCTCGGCCAGCTCAACCTCATCGACGCCTACGAGCGCCGCATCGACTTCACGGACGCGCGCACGGGCAAGGCCTACGCCCTGAAGCCCGCCGACCAGCTCGCCACGGTCGTCATGCGCCCGCGCGGCTGGCACCTGGAGGAGCGCCACCTGCGCTTCGAGGGCGGCGCGGCCTCCGGTTCCCTCGTGGACTTCGGCCTCTACTTCTTCCACAACGCCCAGCGCCTGATCGACCTCGGCAAGGGCCCGTACTTCTACCTCCCGAAGACGGAGTCTCACCTGGAGGCCCGCCTCTGGAACGAGATCTTCGTCTTCGCCCAGGACTACGTCGGCATCCCGCAGGGCACCGTCCGCGCGACCGTCCTCATCGAGACCATCACCGCGGCCTACGAGATGGAAGAGATCCTCTTCGAGCTCAAGGACCACGCGGCCGGCCTCAACGCGGGCCGCTGGGACTACCTCTTCTCGATCGTCAAGAACTTCCGCGACGGCGGCGAGAAGTTCGTCCTGCCGGACCGCAACGCGGTCACGATGACGGCCCCGTTCATGCGCGCCTACACCGAACTCCTCGTCCGCACCTGCCACAAACGCGGCGCGCACGCCATCGGCGGCATGGCGGCCTTCATCCCGTCCCGCAAGGACGCGGAGATCAACAAGGTGGCCTTCGAGAAGGTCAAGGCCGACAAGGACCGCGAGGCCGGCGACGGCTTCGACGGCTCGTGGGTGGCCCACCCGGACCTGGTCCCGATCGCGATGGCCTCCTTCGACGCGGTCCTCGGCGACAAGCCGAACCAGAAGGACCGCCTGCGCGAGGACGTCTCGGTGGCCCCCGGCGAACTGATCGCGATCGACTCCCTGGACGCGAAGCCCACCTACGAGGGTCTGCGCAACGCCGTCCAGGTCGGCATCCGCTACATCGAGGCCTGGCTGCGCGGCCTCGGCGCGGTCGGCATCTTCGGCCTCATGGAGGACGCGGCCACCGCCGAGATCTCGCGCTCCCAGATCTGGCAGTGGATCAACGCCGGAGTCGTCTTCGAGAACGGCGAGCTCGCCACCGCCGATCTGACCCGGAAGATCGCCACCGAGGAACTCGCCGCCATCCGCGCCGAGGTCGGCGACGAGGCCTTCACGTCCGGAAAGTGGCAGCAGGCCCACGACCTCCTCCTCCAGGTCTCCCTCGACGCCGACTACGCGGACTTCCTCACCCTCCCCGCGTACGACCAGCTCGTAGGCTGACCCCCCGACTTCGACTGAAACGCACAGCAGTCGAACATCCGGTTCCGCCCCCGTCGCCCTCGTGGTGACGGGGGCGGAGCTGTTTGCACGGGCGTTTGCCCGGCAATTTGCCGGATCGTGAACGGAGTTGCCCGCACGGGGCGAAGCGGAAGCGGTCAACGGGCACGGGGCGGCCGAACGAACGGTCGGGCGTTACTTCATCGTAACCTTGCTGTACCTAGCGGTAACAAGTGGGCGCGTGTCACCTTTCCGATGCCACCGGCGCCGGCGGTACCCCCACTTTCCACGCCACGCAGCGAAGTTGTCGGCAACTTCGGCGTGGCCGACCGCAGGAGTTCCGCAGTGATCGGATTCCGCAAGGACGGCAAGGACCGGGCCGCGCGCAGTCGTGTGCGACGACTGGCCGGCGCCGGGATGGTTGTACCGCTCGCCGTCGGGGCGCTGCTCGCCGGCGGGGCCGGGACGTCGGCGGCCAGCCCCGGGAACGGGCCCACCGCCGTGGTGTCCATGGGCGACAGTTACATCTCCGGCGAGGCCGGACGCTGGAAGGGCAACAGCCTGACCAACAGCGGCAGCAGGAACGGCACCGACCGGGCATGGGTCAGCGGCAGTTCCTACGACCCCTCCAAGGTCTACGGCGCCACCGCCGGCGGCTGCCACCGCTCGGACTCGGCCGAGGTGCTGAGCGCGGGCGCGATCGCCGACACGGCCGTCAACCTGGCCTGTTCGGGCGCCACCTCGCAGAACGTCTTCCGGGCGTCCAACGGGGGCGTGGCCTTCAAGGGTGAGGCCCCGCAGGCCGACCAGCTCGCGGCCGTCGCCGCGAGCCGCGACGTGAAGGTCATCGCGCTGTCCATCGGCGGGAACGACCTGGGCTTCGCCGACATCATCAAGGACTGCGCGTACGACTTCGTGCTGTGGGGCTCCTACTGCTACGACGACCAGCAGGCCGGGGTCGACCAGAAGATCGACGCGGTGATGGCGGGCGTCGGCAAGTCCGTCGACGAGATCCGGGCCGTGATGCGCGCCGCCGGGTACGCGGACTCCTCGTACCGGATCGTCCTGCAGTCGTACCCGTCTCCGATCCCCCGGGGTGCGGAGAACCGCTACACCCAGAGCGACTGGAGCCGCCTCAACACCGGCGGCTGCCCCTTCTGGAACCGGGACTCGGACTGGGCGCGGGACTCGCTGGTGCCGCAGATCGCGGGCCGCATCAAGTCGGTCGCCGCGGCCAAGGGCGTGCAGTTCCTGGACCTGAAGGACATGATGCAGGGGCGTGAGGTCTGCGCCAAGGCGAGCAAGCAGGTCAGCTCCACGTCGGCGGCGTCCGGCAGGACCAGCGAGTGGGCGCGCTGGATCGACAACAACGAGTCCCAGGGCCTGATCCAGGAGTCCATGCACCCGAACTACTTCGGCCAGCTGGCCGTCGGGCGCTGCCTGGCCCTCGCGGTGGCCCAGCCCGCCAACTCCGCCTCCGGCTGCAAGAACACCGCCGGCGGCGACCACACCGGGATGTACCTGACCCCGGCCCCGTAAACCGGATGAGCGGCGCGGGGTGGGCTGTCAGGATCAGGATCATGACAGCCCACTCCGCACGTCCCGCCCACTCCCCGCGTCCCGCCCGCCTCGACCGGCCCAGTCTGTACATCTCCGTCGACATCGAGGCCGACGGCCCCGTACCCGGCCCGTACTCGATGATCAGCTTCGGGGCCTGTGTCGCAGGACGGCAGGACGGCGCCACGTACACGGCCGCCGATCCCGAGCGGCAGACCTTCTACCGCGAACTGCGCCCCATCAGCGACCGCTGGGTGGACGCGGCGCTCGCCGTCAGCGGCCTCGACCGCGACCGGCTGCTGAGCGAGGGCGCCGACCCGGCCGTGGCCATGGCGGAGTTCCGCGCGTGGGTGCGGGAGGTGTCCGCCGGGGCGCAGCCCGTGATGTGCGCGTACCCGGCCTCCTTCGACTGGAGCTTCCTGTACTGGTACCTGATCGAGTTCGGTGACGACAGCCCCTTCGGCCACTCCGGCTGCCTGGACATGAAGACCCTCTACGCGACGAAGGCCCGCGTCCCGCTGCGCGCCGCCGTGAAGGGGCGCATGCCCCGCTCCCTCCTCTCGCGCCGGCCCCACACGCACCACGCGCTCGACGACGCGATGGAGCAGGCGGACCTGATGAGCAACCTGATGCTGTGGGAGCCCGACGCGCGGTGACGGACGGTCGGGCCGGCCCGGGTCAGGCCGCCCGGTCCGGGTCCTGCCGGAGGGCGGTCAGGGCCGTGGTGAAGGCGTCCCGGCAGCGCAGCCAGTCCGGGTCCGGGGACGGTGCGTGCAGGGCGGCGAGCTTGGGCAGGAGGTCCGCCGAGAAGGCGCGGGCCGCCTCCGCCGGGAGCAGCGACGGGAGGTTGTCGATGGCGATCACGTCGAGCGGCCGGGGTGCGCCGCGCAGCCGCAGGGCCGGGGCGGTCCAGTCGGTGAGCCGGTCGTAGACGGGCAGCAGGTGCAGGTCGGAGCCGGTGTCGCAGGTGATGTCGGCGATGACCGACAGCCTGCGGGGTCCGGCGTCGAGGTCGGCGGGGGTCAGGAAGGGCGGCGCGGGCCGGTCGGTGAGGACCGCGTTGACGAGGATGTCGTGGTCCAGGAGCGCGCCCCGGTCCAGTCGGCGGGTGGCGGCGCGGCCCCAGCGGGTGACGTGTATCCCGGCGGTGGTGAGGGCGTCGCAGGCGCCCCGGCCGCTGCGGCCGTCCGGGCCGATCACCAGGGCCCGCAACCCGTCGGGCGGTGAGGCCCGCAGGCGCGCGTCGAGCTCCGGCCGGGGCAGCGGGACCAGCGGGGCGCTCAGCAGGCCCCGCGCGTGCAGTGCGGCCAGGGCGGCGCCCGCGTAGCCGGCCCAGTAGCCGAAGGCGGCCAGCCTGCGGCCCTGCGCGTCGGCGAGGTACTCCAGGTCGAGCAGGGTCCCGCCGCCCGCGGCGAAGCGGCGCAGCAGCTCGGGGCCCTGCGGCTGCCCCTTGTAGGCGTGCCCGAAGTAGACGTGCCGGTGGTGCAGGAGCTCGGGCGCCGCCGGGAGTTCCTTCAGCCCCAGGACGTACGCCGACCCGGGCGCGGCCCCCGCCCAGGAGCCGGCCGGGGCGGTGGCGCAGCCGACGGCCGCGTACTCCTCCAGCGGGAAGACCCGGTGGGCGGAGTCCTCCACGGTGATCCGTACGCCCTGGCGGACGAGCCGCGCGGCGTCGTCGGGGGTCAGGGGCGCACGCCGTTCGGTGGGGCGGGTCTCGCTGCGCATCCAGAGCTGCGGAAGGTCTGCCATCGCTGTACCGCCTGTCGGCTCGGAGGAGGTGGGGACGGCCGCCCCATCCCCCTCCTGCGGGCGCGGCGGCGCACCACGGGCGGTGGGAGCCGGCCGCAGGAGGGGAGGGCGTGGCGTGCGGTACGCGGGCCCCGGTCCGACGGCTCCCGCGTGCGCAGGGAATGTCTTTCCGCGCGGCGCCGGGCGCACGCCGGATCGGCGCGGCAACTCCCGGCCCGTGCACACCCCTTGTCCCGCCCGTCGACCTGCGGCTCAGCGTTCCGGCAGGAGCACGCGCAGCGGGACTGCTCGTAGTGCCCGAGGTCCGCCTCCAACGCGGCCGGCAGCTCCACCGAGAGGGTCTGCCCGAGCCGGTCGTCCAGGGCCAGCTGGATCTCCAGGGCGCGCAGCAGCTCCGCGCGGGGGCGGGACGGCCCTCGTGGCGCTGGACCACGGCGTGGTCACAGCCGGCCCAGGAGCGGGGTCATCGCGAGGCGCAGCTCGGGCAGTTCCCGTACGGGCAGGGCGCGCCTCCCGCTGCGAACTGGACGGACGGGCCGCCGCCTGCGCACGGTCCGCCCGGACATCTGGCAGGACCCGGCCGGCGGCGGCCCGTTCGGACGAAACGCGTGCGGCGGTGCGCACGCCACACCCGCAGTGGGTGGCGTACGCACCGCCGCACGCGCCGTCGGACGGTGAACCAGCCCTGGAGCCAAGCTGATTGACGGTCCGTCAGTGTCAGTGCACGAAGGCCGGTTCCGGTGCGGTCTCCTCCGTCCCCGCGTCCTTCTTCGCGCCGAGGTGGTTGAAGGCCAGGTTGAGGAGGATCGCCACCACGCAGCCCGTGCTGATCCCGGAGTCGAGGACGACCAGGAGGTCCTTCGGGAAGGCGTGGTAGAAGTCCGGGGCGGCGATCGGGATCAGGCCGATGCCGACCGCGGCGGCCACGATCAGGGCGTTCTCGCCCTTCTCCATGGCCGCGCCCGCCAGGGTCTGGATGCCGCTGGCCGCGACCGAGCCGAACAGGACGACGCCGGCGCCGCCCAGGACGGGCAGCGGGACGACCCCGATGACGGAGGCGGCCATCGGGCACAGGCCCAGCAGGATCAGGATGCCGCCGCCGGCTGCGACGACGAACCGGCTGCGCACCTTGGTCATCGCGACGAGTCCGATGTTCTGTGCGAAGGCGCTGCACATGAAGCCGTTGAACAGCGGGCTGAGCGCGCTGCCGAGGGTGTCGGCGCGCAGGCCGCCCTCGATGGTCTTCGCGTCCGCCGGCCGGCCGACGATCTTGCCGAGGGCCAGGATGTCGGCGGTGGACTCGGTCATGCAGACGAGCATGACGATGCACATCGAGATGATGGCGGCGACCTGGAACTGCGGGGCGCCGAAGTGGAAGGGCGTGGGGAAGCCGATGATGTCGGCGTTGCGCACGGCGTCGAAGCTGGTCATGTCGAGGGGTATCGCGATCAGCGTTCCCGCGACCAGGCCGAGCAGGATGGAGATCTGCTGGAGGAAGCCGCGCAGGAACTTGCGCATCGCCAGGACGATCACCAGGGTCAGGGCGGCCATGCCGATGTTCTGCATGGAGCCGTAGTCGGTGGCGGTGCGGTTCCCGCCCTGCGACCAGTTGAAGGCCACCGGGAGCAGTGAGACGCCGATCAGCGTGATCACGGTGCCGGTGACGACGGGCGGGAAGAAGCGGACGAGCTTCCCGAAGTAGGGGGCGGCGAGGAAGCCGACCAGTCCGGCGACGATGATCGCGCCGAAGATGATGGGGATGGCGTTGTCCCCCTCCCCCTTTCCGATGGCGATCATCGGGGTCACTCCGGCGAAGGAGACGCCGTTGACGAAGGGGAGTTTGGCGCCGATCTTCCAGAACCCGAGGGTCTGGAGGAGGGTGGCGAGGCCTGCGGTGAAGAGGGAGGCGCCCATCAGGAAGGCGGTCTCGGTGGCGGAGAGCCCGACGGCGGGACCGACGATCATGGGCGGGGCAACGACCCCCGCGTACATGGCGGCCACGTGCTGGAGACCGCTCGTGAACATCTTCAGCGGAGGCAAGGTCTCGTCGACCGGGTGTTTCTCCCCGGAGACCTGCGGTACTGCGACTGCATCTTTGCGAAACCTGGGCGTTGCTGCCACGGCTTCCTCCGGTCGGTTAAACACGTCGGCAGGGACGTGGGTGTCTTGGAGGTGGTGCGAAAGCGTGCTGGTCGAGCCTGTATGGAGTTGTGGGTACCGCGAATGTGCTGTCCCAAGAGGTGCGGAAACGATTCGCCCGAGTCGTTCCGCGCTGGTGCTGCACGGCCTGCCCGAGGGCTGGCGGTGCCGTGGCGATGGCAGTGGCACGAGATGTGCGCCGCACCGCGGTGCCGGCGCCGTCACGAGTCACCGCCCCCGGGGGCGCCTTCGGATCTCTCCTCGGGCGCGACCCGGGAACGGCTGCCGCGGACCCCGCTCGGGCCCGCGGCCGCCGGTCGAGGGCCGTCCCCCCCGACCGGACTCCGTGGGATCAGGCCTGCGCGGAGATCCGCGCGAGGCGCTGGGCCTCTTCCCGCGTGGACACGGCGATGGCGTCCTCGTCGGCGAAGAGGAGGCGGTTGTTCTCGACGATCTGCTTGCCGTTGACGAACGACGCGGTGACCGGGGCCGCCGCACCGAAGACCAGGGCGGTGACCGGGTCGGCGATCGAGGAGTGCAGGAAGGTGCTCAGGTTCCACAGCACCAGGTCGGCGCACTTGCCGACCTCGAGCGAACCGATGTTGTCGGCGCGGCCGAGGACCTGGGCGCCGCCGTAGGTACCGAGGCGCAGGGCCTGGCGCGCGTTGAGGGCGCGCTCGCGGTGAACCGGGTTCAGGCGGTTGATCAGGAGCGCGTTGCGCAGCTCGGTGTGCAGCTCGCCGGACTCGTTGGAGGCGGTGCCGTCCACGCCGAGGCCGACCGGGACGCCGGCGGCCAGCATGTCCGGGACGCGGGCGATGCCGGCGGCCAGACGGGCGTTGGAGGACGGGCAGTGCGCGACACCGGTCTTGGTGCGGGCGAACGCGGCGATGTCGGAGTCGTTCATGTGGACGCTGTGCGCCATCCACACGTCCTCGCCGAGCCAGCCGGTCGACTCGAAGTAGTCGGTCGGGCCCATGCCGAACAGTTCCTTGCAGAACTGCTCCTCCTCGACGGTCTCGGAGCCGTGCGTGTGCAGGCGCACACCGAGGCGGCGGGCCAGCTCGGCGCCCTGCTTCAGCAGCTCGGTGGAGACGGAGAAGGGGGAGCAGGGGGCGACGGCGACCTGGGTCATCGAGTCGAAGGAGGCGTCGTGGTACTTCTTGACGGTCGCCTCGGTGTCGGCGAGCGCACCCTCGAGGGTCTCGACGGCGTGGTCCGGCGGCAGGCCGCCGTCCTTCTCGCTGCGGTCCATCGAGCCGCGGGCGAGGGTGAAGCGGACACCCATCTCGGACGCGGCGCGGATGATCGAGCCGGACAGGTCGCCGGAGCCCTTGGGGAAGACGTAGTGGTGGTCCATCGCGGTGGTGACGCCACCCTTGGCCATCGCGGCCAGGGAGCCCTGCGCGGCCGTGTACGTCATCTGCTCGTCGATGCGCGCCCAGGTCGGGTACAGCGAGACGAGCCAGTTGAAGAGGTTGTGGTCGGTGGCCAGGCCACGCGTGATCCACTGGTAGAAGTGGTGGTGCGTGTTGACCAGACCGGGAGTCACGAGGTGCCCGGTGCCGTCGATGCGGCGGACTACGTTCTCGAGGTTCTCGGGGGCCTTGCCCGCGCCGATGGACTCGATCTTGTTGCCGGCGACGACCACGTGACCCGAGGCGTACTCGGTGTCGTTCGCGTCGACCGTCGCGATCGCACAGTTCTCGATGACGATGCGCTCGACGGCGCTGTCATGGGCTGCCGATGCTGCCATGGGACTTCCTCGTGCTTTCAGTGGCGGTGCGGGCACGGCAAAACCCAGGGGATTTGAGTGCCGGAGCCGGGGGCCTTGACAGCTGACAGTACTGCCGCCCCATATGTTGCGTCCGGGTGCCGATTCAGGAAGTTGACGTGTGTCGCGCGGTCCCGGGGCCACTGCGGAGCCCCGGGACGCGCGTGCCGCGCTTAGAGGTTGGTCATGTCCACGGGGATACGGGCGTCAACGCCGTCGCGGAGGACCGTCGCCTCGATCAGACCGTACGGGCGGTCGGCGGCGAAGTAGACCTCGTTGTCGTTCTTGAGGCCGAAGGGCTCCAGGTCGACGAGGAAGTGGTGCTTGTTCGGGAGCGAGAAGCGGACCTCGTCGATCTCCGAACGGTGGTTGATGATGCGCGAACCCATCTGGTACAGGGTCTGCTGCAACGACAGGGAGTAGGTCTCCGCGAAGGCCTGCAGCATGTGCTTGCGGGTCTCGGCGTAGGACTTCTCCCAGTTCGGCATCCGCTGGTCGTCGTCCGACCAGCTGAAACGCCAACGGGCCGACACCTGGGTGGCGAGGATGCGGTCGTACGCTTCCTTCAGGGTCGTGTACTTGTCCTTCACGTAACCCCAGAACTCGGAGTTCGTGGAGTTCATGACGACGAGGTCCTTGAGGCCGGAGATGACCTCCCAGTTCTTGCCGTCGTACGTGATCTGGGTGACCCGGGTCTCGCCGCCGTTGCGGACGAAGGAGTGGTTCACCTCGTCGGAGCCGATGAACTTCGAGTTGGCGTCCGAGGTGGCGATCCGGGACCAGGAGTACTCCTCGATCCGGATGCGGGCCTTCTGGATCGGCTCCTGGCTGTTGACGAACCAGCGCGCCAGGTGGATGCCGAACTGCTCGGCGGACTCGATGCCGTACTCCTTGGCGAACGCGTACACCGTGTTCTTGGTGGTGTCCGTCGGCAGGACGTTGGCGTTCGAGCCGGAGTAGTGGACGTCGTCCATGTCGCCGGACAGGGCGACCGAGACGTTCAGGTCCTTGATGTGGTGGGTGTCGCCGTCCCGCGTGATCTTGACGACGCGGTTCTCTGCTTTGCCGTACTGGTTCTGGCCCAGAATCGTGGCCATGCTAGCTCCCTCGGTAAACGGAGTAGCCGAACGGGTTGAGCAGCAGCGGTACGTGGTAATGCTCGCCCGGGTTCACCGCGAAGGTGATCGTTACCTCGGGGAAGAACGCACCGCTGTCCCTTACGCGGGGGGCGTCCTGCTGCGCCTCGGCTTGCTTCACTGTGTTGATTGAACGCGTGAAGTACGTCTCGGTCTCGAAGTCGAGACGCACGTGTGTGGTGCCCTCCGGCAGCGCCGGCAGGTCCTTGCAACGCCCGTCGGCGTCGGTGGCGGAGCCGCCCAGGGCCGCCCACTCGCCGTCGAGGCCCGTACGGGCCGACAGGGAGATGGCGACGCCCTCTGCGGGCTTGCCGATGCTGGTGTCCAGGATGTGCGTGGACACCGACGCGGTGGTCGCGGTGCTCATGCTCACGCTCCTTCTTCTGCGAGTTCGACGAGGCGGGTCAGGCGGATCTTGTTGATCTTGACGAGCTCGCCGCGGGCGATTTCCCGCTCCTGCTCCGGCGAGTTCTCGATCCGGACCTTGACCGCGTCCCGCATGAACTCACCGGTCGCACCGGTGGCACAGATGAGGAAGACGTGGCCGAACTTCTCCTGGTACGCCAGGTTCAGTTCGAGGAGCTCGCTCTTGAGCTCCTCCGAGGCGCCGGCCATGCCACGCTGCTCGCGGGCGGAGGTCGGGTCACCCGGCTTCGGCCGGCCGATCGGCGCGTGGCCCCCCATCGCCTCGCCGAGGTCCTCGGCGGTGAGCTCCGCCATGGCGGACTCGTTGGCCGAGAACAGGGCATCGACGCCGGCGAAGGGGCGCTGGGCGAGCAGCTTGCTGCCCCATGCCGAACTGGCGCACACCTCGTGGAGCTCGGCCGTGGCCGCGCTGTCGTCCAAGGCGTTGAACCGGGTGAGACCCGGGGTCGGACTCGAAGTCACGGTAGGCCTCCGTGGCCTGTTGTTGCTTTGACGGGCTGCGCATAGCTAACGCCCTCGACAACACGGCGTCAACACTTTGTTGAAACTTCCCGTACACAAAAGCCGCCGCCCGGGTGAATTGGGCGGCGGCTCGTCACGGTGGGTGAACCAGGTTTCACTCTTGGCTGTTTTTGGGCCCCTTCGAAGTGGCCGCATCCCTGTTCAAGTAGTTGTAGACCGTGAAGCGGCTTACGCCCAGGGCTCCCGCGACCGTCTCCACGCCGTGCCGTACGGAGAAGGCGCCGCGCGCCTCCAGTATGCGTACCACGTCCTGCTTGGATTTCCGGTCGAGCTGGGCCAACGGTACGCCGTGCCGGCGCTCCAGCGCCGCCAGGATGTGGTCCAGCGAGTCGGAGAGCTGGGGCAGGCGTACCGCGAGCAGGTCCTGGCCCTCCCAGGTCAGCACGACGTCGTCGGGCTGCGCCAGGGCGGGATCCATCAGCTCGCCCCCCATCGCGTCGACCAGCGGCTTGACCGCGGCGACGAAGGGGTGGTCGCGGGGCTCGGTCATGGGGTGTCCTCCCCGATCACATTGACCTGGAGCGAGACGCGCGTCGCCCCGGCCTCCAGTGAATCGCGCAGCAGCGCGGCCACCGCGGTCAGCACCGCGTCGGACTCGCCCTCGGCGGTGTTGCCGAACGGGCCGACGTCCACCGCGTCCAGCTGCGCCTTCTGGATGACCTCGCGAGCGGCCACGGCATGGGCGGGGGCCTCTTCAAGATCGAAGGGCTCGGTCGTGAACTCCACTCTCAATCGCACGCAGGTCAACCTACTGCGCGGTCGCGATTTTTCGGGAGTCGGCACTTGACATCCGCGCGGGAGCCAATGCAGTCTTCCATCAAGCAGAAAATAACTTCCGCAATACGGAAGGAGCGCACACCCCTCATGGGATACACGGACCAGCGCTTCGATGTAAACCTGTCGATCCTCTTCACGGAACTCCCGCTCCTGGAGCGCCCTGCGGCTGCCGCCGCGGCGGGCTTCACGGCGGTCGAGCTGTGGTGGCCCTGGATCGAGACCCCCACCCCCGCTCAGGCGGAGCTCGACGCCCTCAAGAAGGCTCTTGAGGACGCCGGCACCCAGCTGGTGGGCCTGAACTTCTACGCCGGCCAGCTGCCGGGGCCGGACCGCGGTGCGGTCTCGGTCCCCGGTGAGGAGTCGGACCGCTTCAACGCCAACATCAACGTGGCCGCGGACTTCGCGGCCTCGGTCGGCTGCAAGGCGCTGAACGCCCTGTACGGCAACCGCGTCGAAGGCGTGGACCCCGCCGTCCAGGACGAGCTGGCCCTCAAGAACCTCGTCGTCGCGGCCCAGGCCGCCGACCGCGTGGGTGCGATCCTCCTGATCGAGACCCTCAACAAGCCCGAGTCGCCGCTCTACCCCCTGGTGAGCGCCCCGGCCGGCATCGAGGTAGTGGACAAGGTGAACGAGGCCACCGGCCTCGGGAACGCCAAGTTCCTGCTCGACCTGTACCACCTGGCGATGAACGATGAGGACCTCTCCGAGGTCATCGAAAAGTACGCCGCCAAGACCGGCCACGTCCAGATCGCGGACAAGCCCGGACGCGGTGCTCCCGGCACCGGCGAGCTGCCTCTCGAGGCGCTCCTGGACCAGCTCAAGAAGGCCGGATACGAAGGCTGGGTGGGTCTGGAGTACAAGGCCGCCGACGCCGTCGCCTCCTTCGAGTGGCTGCCCGCCGAGGCCCGCGCCGCCAAGTAGGCGGACAAAGTCCAGGCGATCAGCCAGGCACCTCACGCACTTTTCGTACAAAGCATTAAGAGAAGGACCCTCATCATGAGCACCCTCCCCAACATCGCCTGGATCGGCCTCGGCATCATGGGCTCCCCCATGGCCGAGAACCTCCTGAAGGCCGGCTACTCGGTCACCGGCTTCACGCTGGAGCAGGACAAGCTGGAGCGCCTCGCCGCCGCCGGTGGCACCGCGGCCGGCTCGATCGCCGACGCGGTCAAGGACGCCGACGTGATCATCACGATGGTGCCCGCCTCCCCCCAGGTCGAGGCCATCTCCTACGGTGAGAACGGCATCCTGGAGAACGCGAAGTCCGGCGCGCTGATCATCGACATGTCGTCGATCACCCCGCAGACCTCGATCGACCTGGCGAAGAACGCCGCCGCCAAGGGCATCCGCGTCATCGACGCCCCGGTGTCCGGTGGCGAGGCCGGTGCCATCGAGGCCGTCCTGTCGATCATGGTGGGTGGCGAGCAGGCCGACTTCGACGAGGCCCTGCCGGTCCTCGAGGCCCTCGGCAAGGTCATCGTCCTGTGCGGTCCGCACGGCTCCGGCCAGACGGTGAAGGCCGCCAACCAGCTCATCGTCGCGGTGAACATCCAGGCGTGCGCCGAGGCCGTCGTCTTCCTCGAGAAGTCGGGCGTGAACCTCGAAGCCGCTCTGGACGTGCTCAACGGCGGTCTGGCCGGCTCCACGGTCCTGACCCGCAAGAAGGCCAACTTCCTGAACCGCGACTTCAAGCCCGGTTTCCGGATCGACCTGCACCACAAGGACATGGGCATCGTCACCGACGCCGCCCGCAACGTCGGTGCGGCCCTGCCGGTCGGCGCGGTCGTCGCCCAGCTGGTCGCCTCGCTGCGCGCCCAGGGTGACGGCGGCCTGGACCACTCCGCGCTGCTCCGCGCGGTCGAGCGCCTCTCCGGCGCCCAGATCTGATCCCCCGCGGCCCGCTCCCCCGGGCCGCCCCTCCCCCTCCACGGGGGCCTGAGTTTCCGGATGGTGCCGGTGCTGACACCTGTCCTGTCGCGCCCAAGTGCCGGCACCGTCCGGATTACCTCTCCTTCTCTCTTTCTTTCAACAAACTGTTGACGCCGCGTTCACGCCGAAATTAGGCTGTTCCGCATGACGGAAGACGCTTTCCGTCAGCAGTTGCCCCGTACGGAAGGTCACCATGTCGAAGCGCACGCTGACGACCGAGTCTGGCGCCCCGGTCGCCGACAATCAGAACTCCGCTACCGCCGGCGTCGGTGGCCCCCTCCTGGTCCAGGACCAGCAGCTCCTCGAGAAGCTCGCCCGCTTCAACCGCGAGCGCATCCCGGAGCGCGTGGTGCACGCCCGCGGCAGCGCCGCGTACGGCTACTTCGAGGTGACCGACGACGTCACCGCGTACACCAGCGCCGCGTTCCTGAACACGGTCGGCAAGAAGACCGAGACCTTCCTGCGGTTCTCCACCGTCGCCGACTCCCTCGGTGGCGCGGACGCGGTCCGCGACCCCCGCGGTTTCGCGCTGAAGTTCTACACCGAAGAGGGCAACTACGACCTCGTCGGCAACAACACCCCGGTGTTCTTCATCAAGGACCCGATCAAGTTCCCCGACTTCATCCACTCCCAGAAGCGCGACCCCTTCACGGGCAAGCAGGAAGCGGACAACGTCTGGGACTTCTGGGCGCACGCCCCCGAGGCGACGCACCAGATCACCTGGCTGATGGGTGACCGCGGCATACCCGCGTCGTACCGTCACATGAACGGCTACGGCTCGCACACGTACCAGTGGACGAACGAGCAGGGCGAGGCCTTCTTCGTCAAGTACCACTTCAAGACGAACCAGGGCATCCGCTGCCTGTCGGGCGAGCAGGCCGCCGAGCTCGTCGGCTCGGACGCCAACTCGCACCAGACCGACCTGCTGCAGGCCATCGAGCGCGGTGTGAACCCCTCGTGGACCCTGTACGTGCAGATCATGCCGGCCGCCGAGGCCGCGGACTACCGCTTCAACCCGTTCGACCTCACCAAGGTGTGGCCGCACAGCGACTACCCGCTGCAGCGCGTGGGCCGTCTGGTCCTCGACCGCAACCCGGACAACGTCTTCGCCGAGGTCGAGCAGTCCGCCTTCTCCCCGAACAACTTCGTCCCGGGCATCACCGCCTCGCCGGACAAGATGCTCCAGGGCCGCCTCTTCGCCTACGCCGACGCCCAGCGCTACCGCCTCGGTGTGAACCACACCCTGCTGCCGGTCAACGCCCCGAAGGCGACCAAGGCCGAGAACTACGGCCGCGACGGCGTCATGGCGCTGCGCAACGGCTCGCGCCACGACAAGAACTACGAGCCCAACTCGTACCAGGGTCCGGCCGAGACCGGTCTCGCCCTCGGCGCCCCGAAGGCCGTCTCCGGCTACACGGGCACCCACGAGGCCCCGGCCCACACCAAGGACGACGACTTCTTCCAGGCCGGTGAGCTCTACCGCCTGATGTCGGAGGCCGAGAAGCAGCGTCTGGTGGCGACCATCGCCGGCGGCCTGTCTCAGGTCACCCTCGAGGACGTCATCGAGAAGAACCTGGCTCACTTCCACGCCGCAGACGCCGACTACGGCCGTCGCGTCGAGGAGGCCGTCCGCGCCCTGCGCGACGCCTGAGCCGCACAGCTGTACCAGAGGCCTGACGGGAGGTCAGACCTCTGGTGCTGAGCCCGACCCGCGGACCCGGATGAGGGGTGGTACGCGGTGAGGGCAGGACGAGGACCGTGGCGAGCGTGCGAGCCAGTGCGGTGGTAATGGGTTCCGAGGCCCGTCTCTTGACCTGAGGGAGACGATGCCGGAGTTCTCGTCGCCGCCCGCCACGGTCCCAGCCACTCCTTATATATGTGTACAGGGGCCACGCACAGAGTCCCCTGTACAGATAGAGGAGCCTCCTACTCCGCCCGGCGGTGCGAACGACGTCTTCTGGACGCCGTACTCGCACCGCTTCGCGGGCATCGACCGGCTGCGCCGGACTCCGTCCGCCGGAGTCCAGGCAGCCACACAACTCCGCCCGGCGGTGCGAACGTCCTGTCGCGCCAGCCTCGCTCCGTCGGGCGGTAACAAACCAGAGCGCCGAGTCACGGACGGTCCCGTGACTCGGCGCTTTGTCGTTCCCCGAGGCAGGCGGGCTATCGTAGGCGGCTCTGACTGAAAGGTCAGTCGGCGGTGTCCGACCGAGGGGTGCGAGCGAGAGTGTCCGACCGTCAGGCGTTGATCCTGGAAGCAGCCGTACGCGTCATCGCGCGCAACGGCGTCAGAGGGCTGCGGGTCGAGGAGCTGGCGGCCGAGGCCGGGGTCTCCACGGCCCTGATCTACTACCACTTCAAGGACCGCGCCGGCCTGGTCACGCGCACCCTCGCCTTCATCAGCGACCGCGCCACCGGCTACACCGACGAGGCCGTGCAGGACGCCGACGACGCCCGGAGCGTCCTGCTCCAGCTGCTGCTGGGCGAGCTCCAGGACACCCCCAGCGTCCGCGAGAACAGCATCGCCTGGGGCGAGCTGCGCGCCAGCGCCGTCTTCGACGCCGGCCTGCGCCAGGCCCTCGCCGAGTCCACGCGCGGCTGGGTCCAGGACACCGCCGACGCCGTCGCGAACGCGCGGGCCGCCGGCCTGGCGGAACAGGGCGTGGCCCCCCTGGACGTGGCCGAGCGGCTGACGTCCCTGGTGGAGGGCCTCAGCGAGCGCTGGCTCAGCGGTTCGCTGACCCTGGAGCGGGCCCGTCAGCTACTGACCGGCGCGGTCGACGCCGAGCTGGGCCCGCGTCCCTCGTAGCCCGCGCACGGCCCCCGTACGTACGACAGCGGCCCCCGCCCCTCCGTGAGGAGGAGCGGGGGCCGCTGCGTACCGCCAGGCCTGGACTGCCGAGTCCGCTACCTGATCCGGGGGATCAGACCTGCAGGGACTTGATGGCGGTCGGGGCGTGGCCCGGCTCGGTCGCGAGCTCTTCGAACTCGGTGACGTCGCTCATGTCGACCGTCTTGCTCATCGCGATGTTGGTGACGCGCTCCAGGATGGCCTCGACGACGACCGGGACCTGGAACTCCTGCGCCAGCTTCTTGGCCTCCTCGAAGGCCTCGCCCAGCTTGTCCGGGTCGGTGACGCGGATCGCCTTGACGCCCAGGCCCTCGGCGACCTTGACGTGGTCGACACCGTAGACACCCAGCTCGGGGGTGTTGATGTTCTCGAACTCGAGGTTGACCTCGAAGTTGATGCCCAGACCGCCCTGCGCCTGACGGATCAGACCCAGGTAGGCGTTGTTCACGAGGACGTGGACGTAGGGGACCTTGTGCTGGGCGGCGACCGCCAGCTCCTCGATCATGAACTGGAAGTCGTAGTCACCCGAGATCGCGACGATCGGGGTCTCCGGCTCCGCGGTGGCGGCACCGATGGCGGCCGGGATGGTCCAGCCGAGCGGGCCGGCCTGGCCGCAGTTGATCCAGTGGCGCGGCTTGTAGACGTGCAGGAACTGCGCGGCCGCGATCTGGGAGAGTCCGATGGTGGTGACGTAGCGGGTCTCCGGGCCGAAGGCCTTGTTCATCTCCTCGTAGACGCGCTGCGGCTTCAGGGGGATGTTGTCGAAGTGCGTACGGCGCTGCAGGGTGGCCTTGCGGTCCTGCGAGGAGGCGGCCCAGGCGGAGAAGTCCGGGAGCTTGCCCTCGGCCTTCAGCTCCTTGGCGATCTCGATGAAGAGCTCCAGCGCGGCCTTGGCGTCGGAGGCGATGCCGAAGTCCGGGGCGAAGATCTTGCCGAGCTGGGTGGGCTCGATGTCGACGTGGACGAACTTGCGGCCCTTGGTGTACGCGTCCAGGTTGTAACCGGTGTGACGGTTGGCCCAGCGGTTGCCGATGCCGAACACGAAGTCCGACTCCAGGAAGGTCGCGTTGCCGTAGCGGTGCGCGGTCTGCACACCGACCATGCCGGCGGCCAGCTCGTGGTCGTCCGGGATGACGCCCCAGCCCATGAGGGTGGAGATGACCGGGACGCCGGTCAGCTCGGCGAACTCGACCAGCAGGTCGGAGGCGTCGGCGTTGATGATGCCGCCACCGGCGACGATCAGCGGGCGCTCGGACTCGAGCAGGAACTGCAGGGCCTTGGCGGCCTGGGCGCGGGTGGCCTTCGGCTGGTAGACCGGCAGCGGCTCGTAGGTCTCCGGGTCGAACTCGATCTCGGTCAGCTGGACGTCGATCGGGAGGTCGATCAGGACCGGGCCCGGACGGCCGGAGCGCATCAGGTGGAAGGCCTGCTGGAAGACACCGGGGACCTGCGCGGCCTCCAGGACCGTGGTGGCGGCCTTGGTGACGGGCTTGGCGATCGAGGCGATGTCGACGGCCTGGAAGTCCTCCTTGTGGAGCTTCGAGACCGGGGCCTGACCGGTGATGCACAGGATCGGGATCGAGTCCGCGATCGCGGAGTACAGGCCGGTGATCATGTCGGTGCCGGCCGGGCCCGAGGTACCGATGCAGACGCCGATGTTGCCGGCCTTGGCGCGGGTGTAACCCTCCGCCATGTGCGAGGCGCCTTCGACGTGGCGGGCCAGGGTGTGGGCGATGCCGCCCACGTTCTTGAGCTCGCGGTAGAACGGGTTGATCGCAGCGCCGGGCACGCCGAACGCTTGCGAAACGCCCTCACGCTTGAGGATCTCCACTGCAGCGGCGGCGGCTGTCATACGAGGCATCGAGTTCTCCTGCGGGTCTGGCGGTCAGACTGTTTTCCGTAATCCGGAAGTTTTGTTCTGCTATACGGAACAAGCTAAGCGGCCACCCTCCGCACGTCAAGGCGGTACGACACCCCGGAAACCACCAAAAGGCACATCTCGTTCGGTGAGTTGCACAAATGGCCGGGCCCGCGCGAGGAATCGGCGGGAATCCACGGGCTCGCTCGCCCCGGCGGTCGCCGGTGGTGGAGCATGTACCTACGCACAGCGACGGAGGGGGCCCTGAGTCTCATGGCGGAAGCGGTACCGGTGCGCTGCCCGGCGTGCCTGCGCGAGAACGGCTACACCACCCCGGTCTTCCCCTGCGCCTGCGGGAGCCCGGTCGCACCACCCCTGGACCTCTCGGCGCCGCCCCTGCCGCTGACGCATCGCACCTGGTCGGAGAGCTGGGTGACGGTGCGGTGCGGGGCCTGCGGGCGGGAGAGCGAGTGGCCGCACCCGGAGGTCGGCTGCGGCTCGTGCGGGACGGTGGTCCTCGTTCCGGTGCATCCGCCGGAGCCGGCGGACGCGGGCGCGGGGGACGCGCCGGGCGCGCGGGACGGCGTACGGGAGGACCTGCCCGGGGCGGACCGGGCGGCGGACCCGGCGGCCGGGCGGGGGCCTCGGCGGGGTCCGGATCCGGCCACGGGGCGCCCGGCGGCGCCTCCAGCGGGACGCGACCCGCGCACCGGGACGCAGACCCCGGCGGGGTCCCGGGGCTCGTCTCCGGGCTCGGGCTCGTCCCCGGGCTCGTCCCCCGCCGTCGCCCGTACGCCGGTCCCGCGGCCGGCGTTCCGGCCCGTGACCATCCGTACCGCCCGGGACGCGGTGATCACGGCCGCGCTGTACCTGCGCTGGCTCGGCTTCCAGGACGTCCGGCAGCCCGACGGCGTCCCGGTCCCCTCGGCGGCGGTGGACCTGCGGGCCCCGGGCGTGGTGGCCCAGGTGGACCCGACGACGGCGCCCGCCGGGCTGCGGGCGGTGGAGTGCGTCTGGCTGAACGGCCTCACGGCGTCCGCGACCAGCGTCTACTTCTCCCTCGCCGGGTACACGGAGGACGCCCGCAGCCGCGCGGACGACCTGGGGATACCGCTGTTCGTCATGGACCTCACCGGCATGCCGCAGCCGGTCAACGACCCGGCGGACCGGCTCGTGGGGACGGGGGCCTAGGCTCGGAGGCTGTTGGTTTCAGTTTTGGCGGTTTCAGTTTTGGCCGGCCGCAACGCCCCTTCCTGCCGAGGAGAGCCCGATGAGCCTGTACGACATCCCGCTGACCACCCTGGACGACGAGCCCACGAGCCTCGCGGCCCACAAGGGCAAGGCCGTCCTGCTGGTGAACACGGCCTCGCAGTGCGGGCTCACCCCCCAGTACTCGGGGCTGGCCCGTCTGCAGTTCAAGTACGAGGAGAAGGGCTTCACCGTCATCGGCGTGCCCTGCAACCAGTTCGGCGGCCAGGAGCCGGGCAACGCGGAGGACATCCAGACCTTCTGCGCGGCCGGCTTCGGCGTGACCTTCCCGATGCTGGAGAAGACCGAGGTGAACGGTGAGAACCGGCACCCGCTGTACGCGGAGCTGGTGAAGACCGCCGACGCCGAGGGTGAGGCGGGGGACATCCAGTGGAACTTCGAGAAGTTCCTGATCTCCCCCGCCGGTGAGGTCGTCGCGCGCTTCCGCCCGCGTACCGAGCCGGAGTCCGCCGAGGTCATCGCGGCGATCGAGGCGCAGCTGCCGGGCTGATCCTTCGGTGCTGTTCCGTCGGTCAGCCCAGGTCGGCCTCGTCGTACTCCACGCCCGGGCCGGCCGGGCCGGCGGCGGTGAGCTCGCGGAGCTCGACGCGGCGGATCTTGCCGGACACCGTCTTGGGGAGTTCGGCGAACTCGATGCGGCGGATCCTCTTGTACGGGGAGAGGACCGCCCGGGAGTGCTCGAAGAGCGCCCGGGCGGTCTCCTTCCCGGGCTCCCATCCGGCGGCGAGGGTGACGTACGCCTTCGGGACGGCCAGCCGCAGCGGGTCCGGGGCCGGTACGACGGCCGCCTCGGCGACGGCCTCGTGCTCCAGCAGGGCGCTCTCCAGCTCGAACGGGCTGATCTTGTAGTCGGAGGCCTTGAAGACGTCATCGGCCCGGCCCACGTAGGTGAGGTAGCCGTCGGCGTCGCGCGAGGCGATGTCCCCGGTGCGGTAGAGCCCGTCCGCCATGGCCTCGGCGGTGCGCTCCGGGTCGTCGCGGTAGCCGGTCATCACCCCGGCGGGGGCGGGGCGCAGGTCCACGCACAGCTCACCCTCTTCGGGGGACTCCTCGCCGGTGACGGGGTCGAGGAGGACGATCTCGTAGCCGGGTGCCGGGCGGCCCATGGAGCCGGGCTTGACCGGGACGCCGGGGAAGTTGCCGACCTGGAGGGTGGTCTCGGTCTGGCCGAAGCCGTCGCGGATGGTGACGCCCCACGCGTCCCGGACCCGTTCGATGACCTCGGGATTGAGGGGCTCGCCCGCGGCGACGGCCTCGCGCGGGGGGCTCTGGAGCTGGGTGAGGTCCGACTGGATCAGCATCCGCCACACGGTGGGCGGGGCGCAGAAGGTGGTGACCCCGCCCCGGTCCATCTCGGCCATCAGCCGCTGCGCGTCGAAGCGGGCGTAGTTGTGGACGAAGACGGTCGCGCCGGCGTTCCAGGGGGCGAAGAGGTTGGACCAGGCGTGCTTGGCCCAGCCCGGTGAGGCGATGTTGAGGTGGACGTCGCCGGGGCGCAGCCCGAGCCAGTACATCGTCGACAGGTGCCCGATCGGGTACGAGGCGTGCGTGTGCTCGACCAGCTTGGGGCGGGCGGTGGTGCCCGAGGTGAAGTACAGCATCAGCGGATCACTGGCGAGGGTGGCTCCGTACCCGCCCTCGGGGCTGAAATTCCCGTCAGCCCGGTACATCTCCTCCAGCCTGCGCCAGCCGGCGGGTACGTCGGGCCCGGCCGCGATCCGCGTGTAGGTGCCCGGGACCCCCTCGAACTTGGGGGTGTCCTCCGTACGGGCGATGACGTGACGCACCCGGCCCCGCTCGACGCGGTCGCGCAGGTCGGCCGGGCCGAGCAGCGGGGTGGCGGGGATGACGACGGCGCGCAGCTTCATCGCGGCGAGCATCACCTCCCACAGCTCGCGCTGGTTGCCGAGCATCACCAGGATCCGGTCGCCGGCGGCGACGCCCTGGGCGCGCAGCCAGTTCGCGGCGGACGCGGAGCGCCGGCTCATCTCCTCGTAGGAGACGCCCCGGCTGGTGCCGTCCTCCTCGACGATCCGCAGGGCGTCCGCGCCGTTGCCCTCGGCGATGCGGTCGAACCAGTCGAGGGCCCAGTTGAAGCGCTCGGGGCGGGGCCAGGTGAAGCCGGCGCGGGCGGCCTCGTACTCCCCCCGGTGCGCGAGGAGGAAGTCCCGGGCGGCCAGGAAGCTGTCGGTGGCGCTGTTCTCCGTCATGACAGGCATCGTGCCGCGCCGGGCGGGGCCTCCACCAGGCCGGCGTCAGCCGTGGATTGATCAGCCGTGGATTGACCCGAAGCGCACGGGCCCGGCGCCCCGGCCCATCCCGGCGAGCAGGGCCTCTCCTTCGGCGACGATCTCCTCCTGGACGCCCTTGGCGCATTCGCCGAACAGCTCCACCACGAGCCCGTCCGTGTCCCCGTCCCCGTTCGCCTCGACCTTCCACAGCCCGGCGAGGAATCCGTCGACGAGCAGCGCGCAGTGGGCCTGGTTCCCGGTCCAGATGCGGCTCTTGCTCTCCGGGCTGAGGACGCGGGAGCGGTCGGCGTGCGAGAGCAGCAGGTTGTCGAACTCCGGGAGGAAGCGCGGCGGCGCCGGGGTGTCTGCGTCGGGGCGCGGGGCGTCGGGGAGATCGAACAGCTCGGTCCCGTTCCCGTCCTGGAAGGCGAGCAGGCGCGGGCGCAGCCGCTCGAAGACCTCGCGCAGACGGGTGAGACCGGCCCAGGTCTGCATGTCCTTGACGGATGCGGGACCGAAGGCACCGAGGTAGCGCAGCACCAGGCCGTCGATCGCCTGCCCCTCCTGCTCGCGCTCGTGCCCTTCGGACTCCCCGATCCACCGCGCCGCGGTGGTGAGCCGCACCTGGCCGCTGCGCCCCCACACCCCGCGGGGGGTGACCTGTACGAGCGGGAGCAGGCAGCGCGCGGCGACGGACAGGGACTGCGGGTCGGCGCCGGGCCACTCTTCGAGCAGTTCCTCGCGGATCTCCCCCATGGTGCGCGGCTCGGCCTCGACGAAGGCGCGGGCCCGCGCGGCGAGCCGGCCGAGGTCCACGCCCACCAGGCCCTTGCGGAAGTAGCCGACCTCGCGGTCCCGGGCGGCCTGGACGAGCGGCCGCAGGGTCAGGGCGTCGTGGGCGGTGTGGGTGTGGATGGTGGACCGCATGGTGACCATCCGGACCACCCGCCGCGCCTCCATGAGCTCCGCCAGCTCGCCCGGCCGGAAACCGGCGAGCCGGGCGTGCAGCTGGTAGTACGGCGGCTTGACGTTCTGCGCCTGGAGTCCGACCAGGTGCGTCACGGCGTCCTCGGCGGACATCTCGGCGCGGCTCAGCAGCAGCTGCCGGGCGAGCGTGGCACGGTTCAGTGCGCGGGTGTCGAGTACGGGATTCGTTGTCCTGGAGGCCATGACTGCACGCTAGCCGCCCTTGCGGACACATTCTGTCCGCAAACCGATATGCCCCGATTACCCGCCCCCGCCCACCGCCGTCCCCACCACCCACGGGAGCTGACCTGCGATGCCGGAGCGCCCAGACCGCCGCCCCTCACCGTCCGCGAAGCGCTCGGGCTGGCTCCGCCCGCCCGGCGGCCCCGCCTCCACTCCCCCGGGCGCCACCCCGCCGGCGTCCCCGGCCGCCGTGCCCGCGAACCACCACAGCGTCGTCGACTCCGCCGTCTACCGCGACGGCCGCCGCGTGGCCTCCCCGGCCACCCTCGCCGAGACCTTCCGGCAGCTGCGCGAACAGCCCGACGGCATGGCCTGGATCGGCCTGCACCGCCCGACGGAGACCGAACTCCACTCCCTGGCGGCCGAGTTCGACCTCCACCCGCTCGCGATCGAGGACGCCCAGGAGGCCCACCAGCGCCCCAAGCTGGAGCGCTACGGCGAAACCCTCTTCGTCGTCCTGCGCGCGGCCCGCTACCTCGACGCCCTGGAGGAGGTCGACTTCGGCGAACTCCACGTCTTCGTCGGCCCGGACTTCCTGATCACGGTCCGCCACGGCGCCGCCCCCGACCTCTCCGCCGTCCGCCGCCGCATGGAGGAGACCCCGGACCTCCTCTCCCTCGGCCCGGAGGCCGCCCTGTACGCGATCCTCGACGCGGTGGTCGACGGGTACGCCCCGGTCGTCGCCGGCGTCCAGAACGACATGGACGAGATCGAGACCGAGGTCTTCCGCGGCGACCCGGAGGTCTCCCGCCGCATCTACGAACTCTCCCGCGAAATGGTCGAGTTCCAACGCGCCACCCGCCCCCTGGTCGGCATGCTCCACGCCCTGATGGCCGGCTTCGCCAAGTACGGCACGGACGAGGAACTCCAGCGCTACCTCCGCGACGTCGCCGACCACGTGACCCACACCAGCGAACGCGTCGACGGCTTCCGCCAGGCCCTGACCGAAATCCTCACGGTCAACGCCACCCTGGTCTCCCAACAACAGAACGCCGAAATGCGCGCCCTGGCCGAAGCGGGCTTCGAACAGAACGAGGAAATCAAGAAGATCTCCTCGTGGGCGGCAATCTTGTTTGCACCCACACTCGTAGGAACCATCTACGGCATGAACTTTGAGTCCATGCCCGAGTTGGGCTGGACCTTCGGATACCCCCTTGCGATCTGCCTCATGGGGATGGTTTGCGTCAGTTTGTATGTGATTTTCAAGCGACGGGACTGGCTCTAAGCCCCTCGCGTGACGCTCAGTCATCCTTCGCACTTCGCTTTCGCATCACTCACAGATCGACCCCGAAGCAGCCGTGGGGGGTCTCTGGGGGGAATAGATGCGGGCGATCTCCTCGCCCTGCCCCGGCAAGCCTATGACCAGCCTCTTTTGTGCGTCGGAAAGCCCTGGGGGGAATCCGGGGAGAAACGAATGGCAATCGGGCGCATCACAGACAGTGCCCTCCATGCGACTTTCGTCCGACATTCCTCCGCCCCCGCCACGCATCCCGGCGAGCGCCAGGAGCGCTTAGCCAGCAGCCCCGGCTCCGCTGAGCCGGGGCTGGAACCTGAGGTCTTCGGCAGGCCTACAGGCCACTTCCCCGGGCCGCATCGAGGTGGGTGGGGGCGAACATGCGGAGCAGGGCGGGGAGAACAACGACGCTCGGGCCGGGGGTTGCCAGGGCTGCGGCGAGGTCGTGTTCCAGGTCGGGTGGGCTGGTCAGTGTGGCCGGGACGCCGAAGGACTCGGCGAGGCGGACGAAGTCCGGGCGGGTGAGTTCGGTGGCGGTGGCCCCGCCGAAGGTGTCGGTCATGTACTCGCGCAGGATGCCGTAGCCGCCGTCGTCGACGATCAGCCAGGTGACGTCGAGGTCGAGTTGGCGAGCTGTGGCGAGCTCGGCTATCGAGTACATCGCCCCGCCGTCCCCGGAGACGGCGAGCACCGGGCGGACCGGAGCGGCGACCGCCGCTCCGAGGGCCGCGGGGAATCCGTAGCCGAGGCCGCCGGCGGCCTGTGCGGAGTGCATGGCGTTCGGTCGGCGGGCGTCGAAGGCGGACCAGGCCCAGTAGCCGAGGATCGTCATGTCGAAGAAGACCGGGGAGTCGTCGGGCAGGGCGCGTCGCAGGGCGGCCAGCAGTTCGCGTTCCGGTTCCAGGTCCTGTTCGTCGAGTCGGGCCTGGATCCGTTTGAGGAGGCCGGCCGCCACCTCCTCGGCTCGGCCGTCCGGTTCCCTGGCCGGGATGGAGTTGTACAGGGCGGCCAGGGCGAGCCGGGCGTCGGCGTGGATGCCGAAGGCGGGATGGTTGGACTCCAGCTTGCCTAGGTCGGCCTCGATCTGGATCAGCCGGCCTCGCGGTGCGAGGGTGTGGTAGTTGCTGGAGAGTTCGCCCAGACCGGATCCGACGACCAGCAGGACGTCGGCGTCTTCGAGGAGGCCGGTGGTGTGGCGGTCCTCCAGCCAGGACTGGAGGGAAAGCGGGTGCTCCCACGGGAAGGCGCCCTTCGCGCCGTAGGTGGAGGCCACGGGGGCGCGCAGCAGCTCGGCGAGCAGGAGGAGTTCCGAGGTGGCCCCCGCGCGCACCACTCCGCCACCCGCCAGGATGACCGGCCGCTCGGCCTGCGCCAGGAGCAGGGCCGCCTCGGCGATCAGCTCGGGCCGGGGGATTAGGGGGCGTGGCTCGGCTCGCAGGCCGGTCACCGGGGGGACCGTGGTGGGGGCCAGGAGTACGTCCTGCGGGATCTCCATCCAGACCGGGCCGTACGGCACGGTGAGTGCGGACTCCCAGGCGGCGGCCAGAGCGGAGGGGATCTGCGAGGCGGTGCGCGCGGTGTGTACGGACTTCACGACGTCGCGGAAGCTGGCCTGCTGGTCGGTGAGTTCGTGGAGGTAGCCGCGGCGGCGGCCGCCGAGTCCGGCCGAGGGGATCTGGCTGGACACGGCGAGGACCGGGACGGAGGCGGCCGCGGCCTCCTGGAGGGCGGCGAGTGAGGTGAGTGCGCCCGGTCCGGTCGAGAGGAACAGGGGCGCTACCGTTTCGGCGGTGCGGGCGTAGCCGTCGGCGGCGAAGCCGGCGTTGTTCTCGACCCGCAGGCCCACGTAGCGCAGCGGGGAGCGGCGCAGCGCGTCGAAGAGGCCCAGGGCGTGCTGGCCGGGGAGGCCGAAGACGCATTCGGCGCCGAGTGCGGTGAGTGATTCGACGACGAGGTCGCCGCCGTTGCGAACGTGGTTCAACGGACACCTCCAGCAAGGGTCTTGGCCGTCCGGGCGCGTGTTGCGGTATTCATCAGCGCCTCTCAGTGGGCGTAGTCGGGGGCGATGCGTTCGACGAGGCGGAGCAGGGCGGCCCAGGCCAGGTCGTACGCCTTGTCGTCCTGGAAGTCGGAGCCGTGCTGGTCCCCGGAGAGTTGGCGGGCTGTCAGTTCGCAGACCTCGGGGGCGGGGATCAGGAGCGGAGCCCCGCCCGCCATGGCCGTGGTCTGGATCTGGCAGGCGTTCTCGAGGTAGTGCATGCGCAGGAAGGCCTGGGCGGGGCTGGTGCCGACGGTCAGCAGGCCGTGGTTGCGCAGGATCATCGCGGGGTGCTCGCCCAGGTCGGCGACCAGGCGCTGCTGTTCGTCGAGGTTGAGGGCGACGCCTTCGTAGTGGTCGGTGCGGGAGCAGCCGCGCTCGGCTTCGGCGTGGCACCGGTCTACGACGAGGTGCCGCCGGACCTGGTCACCGCCTGCGAGCGGCACTCCCTTCCCCTGCTGCGCGTCCCTGTCGCCACACCCTTCGTCGCCGTCGGCCGCTCCCTCTACGGAGCGATCGCCGACGCCAGCACTCGCGACCTGCGGCAGATCTCCCAGGCGCAGTCCGCCCTCGCCTCCGCCGCGGCCCGCCCCGATGCGATGCCCGCCGTCCTGCACCAGCTCTCCACCCACCTCGGCGCCTGGACCGTGCTGATCGACGCGCAGGGCCGTGACCTGTTCAGCGCCGGCCCCCGGCCCGCCCCGGCCGTCCGGCAGCAGCTGCTCGACCTGGCCGTACGCACCATGTCCCGATCACGGCTCGCCAGGGCGGGACGCACCCAGCCACCGACCGCCGCGGCCGAGCACCACGCGGGCAGCCGCCTCACCGTGCACACGCTCCCCGGCAGGGAAGGCAGCACCGGGCCGCTCGTCCTCGGCATCGCCGCCACCACTCCGCCCACGGTCGTCCACCGCGCGGCGACCGGCGTGGCCACCGTCCTGCTCTCCCTGCTCACCAGCCCCCGCCACGCCCTCGGTACGGACAGCGCCGACGCCGGCGCGCTGGTCCGGCTGATGCTGGGAGCGTCACCCGCGGACGTCGCCCCCGTCCTCCTCCCTGCCGACGCTCCGCCCGGCGGTCGCTGGGTCGTCGTCCGCGGCCATCGCGCCAGGCCGGAGGCGGGCTCGAGCGTGCCCGTCGGCGGCGACCCCGTACAGCTCGCAGCACTTGGCACCGCGCTGAGCACCTCCTACCTCGGCCTGGACGGCGACGCGCTGCGTGCCCTGGTCCCGGGCGCACCCTCGATCGACGCCGAGGCCGCCGCCCGGCTGGGCTGGACGCTCGGCCTCAGCGCACCCGTGGCCACCGTCGACCTGCCCAGCGCCGATACACAGGCCGAGCGCGCACTGCGGCGCGCCCTCGCCACCGGTGAGCCGGTGGTGCACCACCGCGCCGAGGAGCAGAGCGTCCACGGCATCGTCGACGCCGCCGATGCCAGGGCTCTCGCCCGCGCCCGGTTCGCCCCGCTCGACACCGCCGCACAGCCCGGCCCCGCCGTTCTGCTGGAGACGCTGCGCACCTGGCTCGCACTGCACTGCAGCTGGGACCAGACCGCCACCGCGCTCCAGGTGCACCGCAATACGGTGCGCCACCGCATCGGCCGCGTGGCCGACCTCCTGGAGACCGATGTCCAGGACCCTGACGTCCGGATGGAGCTCTGGTTCGCCCTCCACTGGCTGCCCGGCGAGCGACAGCAGGACTGAGAGGAACGAGCGGTCGCCCCGGGCCGTGGCCGGTGCTAGAAATAGAGCGTTATGAGGGTTACCGGCCCGTTCGGGGCACGAGGGGACCCTGCCGGCACCGAGGCGTCACCGCCTGCCAAGGGGCAGCGTCGTCGGTTCCGGCCGAGGGTGCGCAGTGTCGCGGGCCAGGTGTTCGTGATGCAGCTCGCGATCGTGGTTCTGCTCGTTGCAGCAGCCGTGGTGGCGCAGGTGCTGCAGGCTCAGGCCGGGGTCATGGAGGACGCCCGTCATCGTTCGTTCGTGGGCGCCCAGACCTTCGCGAGCGCGCCCGAGACGCTGGCAGCCATGGAGGCCGAAGACCCGACCGCGCTGCTGCAGCCGCGGGCGGAGCAGACCCGTAAGAAGTCCGGAGTCGATTACGTCGTCGTGTTCAGCCCGGCCGGGACGCGCTGGACCCACCCCGACCCCAACCTGATCGGGAAGCACGTCACCGGCACCTTTGAGCACGGGCTCGCAGGCGAGACGTACACGAGCACCTTCCTCACGCCGTTCGGCAAGGCCGTGGACACCACGGTCCCCGTCATCGACGCCGACGGGGCGGTCGTCGGACTGGTGGCCGTCGGTATCAGCGTGGAAAGCGTGAACGAGCGGGTCACGCACCAGCTGCCGCTCCTGTTCGCCGCCGCAGCCGGCGCCCTGCTCCTGGCGACGGCCGGCTCGGCTCTCGTAAGCCGGAGACTGCGGCGCCAGACGCACGGTCTGGAGCCGGCCGAACTGAGGCGGATGTACGAGCACCACGATGCCGTGCTCCACGCGGCGCGCGAAGGGGTGCTCATCGTCGGGGGCGACGGACGCCTCGTACTGGCCAACGACGAGGCGCGGCGGCTACTGGACCTGCCCGCGGACGCGGAGGGACGCCAGATCCCGGACCTGGACCTGCCTCCGCCACTGGCCGAACTGCTGCTCTCCGGCCGGGAGGCCACCGACGAGGTGCATGCCGCGGGCGACTGGCTGCTGGCGGTGAACGTACGACCCACCGAGCCGTACGGCGGACCGCCCGGGAACGTGGTGACGCTGCGCGACACGACCGAGCTGCGGGTCGTCGCCGGAGAGGCCGCCGTGGCCCAGCGCCGGTTGAAGCTGCTCTACGACGCGATGACCGAGATCGGCACCACCCTCGACGTCGTGAGGACAGCCGAGGAGCTGACCCGGTTCTCGGTCCCCCGCTTCGCCGACTTCGCCAGCGTCGATCTGGTTGCCCCGATCCTCCAGGGAGAGGAGCCGACGGGCACGACACTTCGCCGTACGGCCGTCACCGGCATCCGGGACGACCATCCCCTGTACGACGTCGGCCAGGTGATCGACTTCGTGGCCACCGCCCCGCAGGCGATCGGCTTCGGCACCAGGGAGCCGGTTCTGGAGGCGGACCTGCCCGGCTCGACCGAGTGGCGCGAGCAGGATCCCGTCATCGCCCAGGAGATCATCGACCACGGCATCCACTCGATGATCGTCATCCCCTTGCGCGCACGGGGCGTCCTCATGGGCGTCGCGAGCTTCTGGCGCTCCGAGAAGCCCGAACCCTTCGAGCAGGAGGACGTGTCGATCGCCGAGGAGCTGGTCGGCCGAGCGGCGCTGGCCATCGACAACGCCCGCCGCTACACCCGCGAGCATGCCGTGGCCGTCGCCCTGCAGCGCAGCCTCCTGCCACAGGGGGTGCCCGAGCATTCCGCGCTCGATGTGGCGTACCGCTATCTGCCCGCGCGGGCCGGGGTGGGCGGGGACTGGTTCGACGTGATCCCGCTGCCCGGCGCCAGGGTGGCGCTGGTCGTGGGCGACGTCGTGGGCCACGGGCTGCATGCGGCCGCCACCATGGGCCGTCTGCGCACCGCGGTGCACAATTTCTCCGCGCTCGACCTGCCTCCCGACGACCTCCTGGTGCACCTGGACGAACTGGTGAGCCAGATCGACAGCGACGAGGCAGCCGGCGGTGACGGCGCGGCGCTCGCGGGGGCCACCTGCCTGTACGCCGTCTACGACCCGATCGCCGGCCGGGTCAGCATCGCCCGGGCCGGCCATCCCGGCCCCGCCTTGGTCCTCCCCGACGGCACCGTTTCGTTCCCCGACGTGCCCCTGTCCCCGCCCTTGGGTGTGGGCGGCAGCCTGCCCGTGGAGAGCGCCGACATCCTCCTGCCCGAAGGGTCACGACTCGTGCTCTTCACCGACGGACTGGTCGAGGACCGTGACCGCGACATCGATACGGGCCTGGAGCTGCTGCGCATCACCTTGGCCGCAGGTGCGGACCGTACGCCGGACGAGACGTGCACCGCAGTCCTCGACACCGTGCTGTCCGCACACCCCGACGACGACGTCGCCCTGCTGGTGGCGCGCACCCGGCTGATGGACCCCGCCCGGGTCGCCGAGTGGGACGAGGTCCCTTCCGACCCCGCGGCCGTGGCTCCGGTCCGCTCCGCTTGCGGACGCACTCTGACCGCATGGGGGTTGGAGGAGATCGGGTACGCCACCGAGCTGATCCTCAGCGAGCTGATCACCAACGCCATCCGCTACGGCGCCCAGCCCATCCGCGTCCGCATGCTGCACGACGACGATCGCAGCCTGATCTGCGAGGTCTCCGACGGCAGCAGCACCTCCCCGCACATGCGGCGCGCCGCCACCACCGACGAGGGAGGCCGCGGCCTGTTCCTCGTAGCCCAGTTCGCCGAACGCTGGGGCACTCGCTACACCCCGCGCGGCAAGGTGATCTGGACCGAGCAGTCGCTCCACGACAACCAAGAAGGACCAGGAGCCGACATGGTCGAACACCTCCTCGACCAATGGGACGACGAGGCCTTGTGACCGCGTAGGAGTCAGGCGCGCGCACCGTCGAGGATCAGGTCGACCAGGCGCGGGACCAGGGTGTCCTCCAGCGGTTCGCCGGTGAGCAGCACCCGGGCGAGAAGGGGGCCCGTGATGGCCTCGACCAGGAGGTGGGGGTCGGTTTCGGCGGGTAGGTCTCCGCGGTCGATGCCGCGCCGGACGAGGGCTTCGGCACGCTCCAGGCGGGCGTTCCAGTAGGAGCGCCTCCCCTCCTCCAGGTCGTTCTCACCGCGCACCGTGCCGAGGTGCAGCAGTGCGGCGCCGGCCGGCGTCGAGAGGTACCGGGCCAGCGCCGTGAACAGCTGGGACAGGTCCTCGCGCACACCTCCTGTGTCCGGAGTCGGGAGGGCCGTGTCGGAATGGGTGGCCAGCGCGTCGAAGACCAGGTTCTCGCGGGTCTTCCAACGCCGGTAGACCGAGGTCTCGTGGACGCCGGCCGCGCGCGCGACGGCGGCCACGGTGGTCGCGGCCAGCCCCTCCGAGGTGAGCAGGTCGACGGTGGCGGCCAGAACCGCCTGCCGCATCCGCTCACCGCGACGCCTGAGCGGCGGCGCTTCTCTTTCGCCTCTTTCACCCGTCATGACAGCAGCCTAACGCAAGTCTCCTTGCGATATGGAACCGGCAGGCGTACGTTCTAAAGCAAGACGACTTGCGATAGCTCGCAGTCCACCGACCCGGAACGGACGAACCGCCATGGACCTCATGCGCGCCGCACGGCTGCACATCCCCTCCCGCACACTGACCGTCCAGGACGCGCCCAAGCCGGTCCCCGGCCCAGGGCAGGTACTGGTGAAGGTCGCGGCGGCCGGCGTGTGCCTGTCCGACGTCCACCTGATCGACGGCACCCTCACACCGGCCCACCTGCACGGCGACACCGTCACCCTCGGACACGAGGTCGCCGGGACGATCGCCGCGCTCGGACCGGATGTGACCGGCTGGACGGTTGGGCAGCGGGTCGTGCTGCAGGCCGGCGAGGTCCGCGGCGACCGCCTCCTCACCCGAGGCGTCGACTACGACGGCGGCTGGGCCGAGTACGCGCTGGCCCGTGTCGACACTCTGTTCGCATTGCCCGACTCGATCCCCTTCGAGCAGGGAGCGATCATCCCGGACGCGGTCTCCACCCCCTGGGGAGCCGTCACCACCACCGCCGGAGTCCGCCCGGCTCAGGCCGTCGGCGTCTGGGGCGTCGGCGGGCTCGGCGCCCACGCCGTCCAGCTGCTGCGCACCGTCGGGGCCCATCCGATCATCGCCGTCGACCCGGCACCGGCCGCCCGCCGGCGGGCCCTGGACTTCGGGGCCGACCTGGCCCTGGACCCGGCCGACCCTTTGCTGCGCATACAGATCATGGAGGCCACCGGCTACCGGGCACTGGAGGTCGCCTTCGACTTCGCCGGCGTCGCCGCCGTCCGTGAGCAGGCCCTGACCGTCCTCGCACCCCAGGGACAACTGGTCCTGGTCGGCCTGACCATCAAGCCGCTGACCGTCGCCAACGGCACGCTCTTCAGCTACCTCCAGCACCGGATCCTCGGCCACTACGGCTCCGAGGACCACGCCGTCCCGCAGCTGATCGCCCTGACCCAAGGCGGCCGGCTGGACTTTTCCCGCTCCATCACCGACGTGCTGCCGCTCGCCGACGCCGCCAAGGCCGTCCAGCGCCTGCGCACCAAGGAAGGCGACCCGATCCGCCTGGTCCTGCGCCCCTGACCCCCGTCTCCCACCCGCGCCGCCGGGGCGGCCGCTGCTCGCCCGTCCGTCTCCGGTAGCGGCATCCGCACCGTGACCGCACGATGCGAGGCAAAGACCCGAACCGCCACTCCCTCGCGTGTCCCGACACGTCCCGCCGAAGAAAGGTGCCCCATGCCCGTCGACCCGTCCATCGCCGCCGTACTCGACCAGGTCAACGCCCACCCCGCCCCCAGGATCATCGACACCGATCCCGAGGTGCTGCGCGAGGTGAACCGCCAGATGGGCGCAGGCCTCGCGCTGCCGGAGCCGATCGAGGTCGGCTCCGTGCAGGACACCACCGTCCCCGGACCCGCCGGGCGGATCCCCGTCCGCGTCTACCGGCCCGACCGGGGTGGACCCGTTCCCACGGTGGTCTTCTTCCACGGCGGCGGCTGGCTCACCGGCGACCTCGACAGCCATGACGACGTCACCCGGCGGATGTGCCGCGACGTGCACGCGGTGGTCGTGGCCGTCGACTACCGCCTGGCCCCCGGGCACCCCTTCCCCGCCGCCTACGACGACTGCCTCGCCGCCGCCCACCGCATCGCTGACCACATCGACGACTACGGCGGCCGCCGCGACCGCCTCGCCGTGGCCGGTGACAGCGCCGGAGGCAACCTGGCCGCCGCCGTCGCCCTCACCTTCCGCGACGAAGGCCGACCGCTCGCCGCACAACTCCTGGTCTACCCCGCCACCGACTTCATCGGCGACTACCCCTCGCGCACCGAGAACGCCACGGGCTACGTCCTCTCCCAGCAAGACGTCCTGGACATCCAGCACCTCTACGCGGGCGACGACCCCGCCGTTCGCGGCTCCTGGCAGGTCTCCCCGCTGCGCGCCGAGAACTTCACCGGCCTCGCCCCCGCAGTCATCGGCACCGCCCAGTACGACCCCCTGCGCGACGAGGGCAACGCCTACGCCGAAGCCCTCACCGACGCCGGCGTGGACGTCTTCGCCCGCAGCTACGACGGACTGATCCACGCCTTCCTCAACCTCTTCCCCGTCTCCCCGGCCGCCGACGCCGCCGTCACCGAGCTGTACGCCCAACTCAAGGAACGACTCAGCTGACCACTCCCGCTCCGGCGCGGATCGCGCCACCGGTGCACGCGGCGCCAAGGGCAAGCACGTACCGGCCCTGATACCCGGCCAGCCGGCTGCCGACGAGGAATGCGTTCCCACTCGCCGTCCCGATGGGACGGCTCTTGCCGGCGACGCCTCAGCTGAAGAAGGCGCCCGCATCCTGGGCAAAGCGTCGAAGGTCCTCAACCGTGAGCTGGACGCGGCCACTGTGCGGGCTGCGCTGGAGGAGACCGTGCCGCGGGAGGCGATCTCCGACGGTGCGGCTGTGGTCAAGGCCCCACCGGAGGGCGACTGGTCGACCGAGGCGGCGATGTGGGAGAAGCCGGCCCGGCCCTACGAGGCCGTGCGCTCGGACCGGCCGGTGTCAGCGGTCGGCGGGGCGGCCGAGATCTGCTGCATGAGGCTGAGCAGGTCCGGAGCGACCCACTCCTCCGCAATCTGGTCGCCCTCGAAGCGACACACCTCGACACTTCGGTAGCCGACCTGGCGGCCCGTGGCCTCGAACTGCTGGAACGGGCCCTGGTGCGTGCCTTCGAAGCGGACCAGCACGGTCACCTTGTCGCCGACGCCGAACATGTCCTGGACGCTGATCTTCAGGTCGGGGAACGCGTCCTTCATCATCTTGGTGCCCTGATGCCAGATCGCCCGGCCCTGCAGCGGGTCGGGGCACCCGGGCACGTAGTGCTCCATGGCCCAGCTTCCCGAGATCATCGTGGTCGGCAGCGGTGACCGGCGTGGGGCCTGGACCCCGGCGCGAGCGTCGTTCACGGTGGGGCGCTGGAAGCTGCTGTCCAACGCGAGAGGATTGAGCGAGCCGTGCCACTGGATCCGACTCTGCAGAAACTGCTCGCCGATATGCCGGCGACCGACTTCGATACGGTTCCGCTGGAGGAACTGCGCCGCGCCAACATCGCGAACGCCATCGCACAGCGGCGCGTCGTAGAGCTGCCGCGCATCGAGGACCGCCGCGCCGACGGGGTGGGCGTGCGCATCTACTGGCCTCAGGCCGACCCGGCCGGCCTGCCGATGGTCGTGTACTACCACGGGGGCGGGTTCTTCATGGGCAACCTCGACACTCACGACAGCGTCGCCCGCACCATCGCCCACCAAGCAGGCGCAGTCGTGGCCTCCGTCGACTACCGGCTCGCCCCCGAGGACCCTTACCCGGCGGCGGTGGAGGACGCGTTCACCGCGCTGCACTGGACCGCCGCCCACGCCGGCGAACTCGGCGGGGACCCGGACCGCATCGCCGTGGCCGGCGACTCGGCCGGCGGGAACCTGGCCGCCATGGTCGCCCTGCGCGCCCGCGACGCCGGTGGGCCACCGCTGCGCTTCCAGTTGCTGTGGTACCCGTGCACGCACATCGACCCCACCCTGCCCTCGGAGGCGGAGAATGCCGACGCACCCGTCCTGCCCCGCCGCGCCGTCGAGCTGAGTGCTGGCTGGTACCTGGGCGAGCGCGACCCCAAGACCTCTGGCGCCGCACCCGCCTACGCCGAAAGCCACGCCGGCCTGCCGCCCGCTTACATCGCCACAGTCCAAGGCGACGCCATCCGCGACGAAGGCATCCGCTACGCCCAACTGCTCCGGGCAGCCGGCGTCCCGGTCGAACACCACAACCACGAGGACCTGGTCCACGCCTTCTGCACCCTCGCCCCGCACGTGCCCGCCGCGGCGAGAGCGCTGGACGACTCCCTCGCTGCACTCAAGACCGGCCTCGCCTGAACGCTTGGCACTGAGCTCGTCATCCTGGCCCTGTGCTCCCGAAGTCGCCGCGAAGTGACGAGTTCGGCCGGGCCGATCACCGTGGTGATCTCGGTGGCGCGGCCGTCGGCAACGGTGAAGGCGAGGAGGGATAGGGGGTGCCGTCTTCGCACCAGGAGATGACGCCGGGGCGGCCGTTGACGGTCGCCGCAAGCTGCCTCCGCTGGGGGGAATCCGGGGGGAATGAGGCCTCGTCGGGGGGCGGCTGGGGGGAATCGGCTGCATATACGGGCAGCAGAGTGAAAGACTCCGAAAGGTCGATCACTGCAGGTCAGACGACCTGTGCAGCGAATTTTCGCAGGTCAGCGGCGTGCGGGTGACGACTTCAAGAAGATCTCCTCGTGGGCCGCCATCCTCTTCGCCCCCACCCTGGTCGGCACCATCTACGGCATGAACTTCGAGTCCATGCCTGAGTTGGGTTGGAGCTTCGGATACCCCCTTGCGATCTGCCTCATGGGGAATAGATGCGGGTGATCTCCTCACGTTGCCTTCGACAGGCCTCTGACCAGGCCTTTTGTGGCTCGGGAAAGCTCTGGGGGAATCCGGGGAGAATCGAATGGCGTCGGCACCTTGCGTCCGCCGCAACGAGCCGGTCCGGCTTCCGTTCAGCGCTCCCTGCAGAGCCCGCAGACCCTGCGGCGCATCACAGACAGTGACCTCCATCTCGAAGTCGGACGCGCCACGCGCTCCGCCTCGACGGGCTCCCGGGAGCGCCGATATCGCAGGTATGCGTACCGCGGGGCCCCCGTTTCGGGCATGCTGGTGAGCATGAGCAGCAGGTACGCACAGCTCCGGCCGTACACCCTGCCGGGCTCCCTCAGCGAGCTGAGCGGGCCGGCGTACGGCAGCGTGGTCCTGCCCCGGCACCTGGACTGGGGTCCGCACTACGAGTACGACCTGGCCGACGTCGCCGACGTCCTGCTGATGTACGAGCGGGTGATCCGCGAGGCGCAGACGCCCGAAGACCTGCACACCCACCTCAATGCCGACGTGCTGCGGAGCCGCTGGCGGAAACTGTTCCTGCCCGGGCCGGCGAGGGCCGCCTGGGAAGCCCGCTTCCCCGAACTCGCCAGCACGGCGGCGGCCGCGTAGTGGAAGACCTGCACCATCGGCTCATCCGCATCGGCCTGGAAGCACTCGCCGAGGACTTTGGCTACCGGCTCGCCGGCGGATACGCCGTCCAGGCCCATCGTCTCGTCAGCCGCGTCAGTGACGACGTCGACCTGTTCACCCCGATCGGACGCGCCGAGAGCGAGCTGCCACAGGCAATCACACGCCTCTCCGAGGCGTACCGGACGGCCGGGTACCTGGTCCAGGTCACCCAGCAGGCGCAGGTGTACGCCCGCCTGAACGTCACCGATCCCGCCTCCGGCGCCCAGTCCAAGGTGGAACTGGTCGGTGACCTGCTGCACCACCCGCCGGTCGAATCGGACCTCGGCCCGGTCCTCCACCTCGACGACCTGGCCGCCGCCAAGACCGGCGCTCTTTTCGGCCGCGCCGAAGTCCGGGATGCCATCGATGTCAAGGCGCTCCTCGACGCCGGCTACACCCGCGGACGGCTTCTCGAACTCACCGCGCAGAACGAGGCCGAGCCCAACCTCGACGAGTACGCGTCCGCCCTCTCCCGGGTCGGACATCACACCGACAGACAGTTCGCCGCCTACGGCCTCGACTACAAGGCTGCGCATGCCATCCGCGAGGAATTCGCCGACTGGCACCGCGAACTCATGAACCTCATGCGTGCAGAAGCAGTCAGCAGCAACTCGGCCCAGGCCGAGTCGTCAGTGGAGCGTCCGGGGAACCCGATCAGCGGTCCGCTGCCTCCGTCGCTGTCTCCCCCAGGCCCGGGCCCCGGCAGGCGGCACTAGGGGCTCGGCGGTGCATCCCGCCTCTGCAGTCGGGCCTTCTTCGGCTGCCACGAGCGCGCAATCGCCAAGGAGATCCGGATCGGCAGGTTCACCCTCGCCGAGCTGGAAGAGGAGGAGCAGGGCCTGGAGCGGCTGCGCCGATGGCACCAGGACCTGACCGCCCGCGACGTGCTCGGGGCTCCGGAGGCGGCCGAGGCCGGCGAGCGGCTGCGGAAGTGCACCGCGGTTTGCGAGTTGGTGATGGCCGCGAGGGTGCTGAGCTCGTCCGTGCCCTGCAGCAGGCCCAAGGCGACGTTCTGCTCGAGCAGGTCGAGAGCCCGGTCCGTGCTGCCGGCCGCCCGGTGGGCGTCGGCAAGGTTGTTGCGACTGGCGAGGGTGAGGGGGTGCGTTTCGCCGAGGGTGCGTTCCGCGTCTTGCAGGGCCCGTTCGTAGAGCGGAATGGCTCGCTTCAGGTCGCCGCCCTCCTCGTAGGCCCTGGCCAGGTTGTGACGGCAGGCGACCGTGTCGATGTGGTCGGGGCCCAGCGTCCGTTCGTGGTGCGCGAGGGCTCTGGAGGGCCATCCCCAGAGCGGCGAGGCCCTGCTCGACGCCGGACTGTCCGCGGTGATCCAGCGGATCGGCGTCAGGCCGAGGGCGCCGGCCCGGTTGGCCGCCCAGTGAGCGGCCAGGGTGCTCCCGTCAGCCTCTACGTATTCTTCAAGAAGCGCGACTGGCTGTAGCGAGCAGAGCACGACCGCTGATCAACTGCGCGTATCCTCCGCCGGCGCCTCACCACAGACCTTGCGGCAGGGCCCCACCGTTCGCGGTGGGGCCCTCGACGTGCTCCATGTCAGCCGGCGGCCTGACCGTCCGTTGCCGCCGTGACGGGTTCTTCCGGTGCCGACGGCAGGCCACGTAGTCGGCTCACCGGGGACAGGACGAGCGCGATCAGCACGGCGGCGGAACCGATCGCCGCCACGGTCAATGCCCCCCGGGCGCCGATCCGGCCGGACAGCAGGCCCGCGAACAGGCCTCCGAGTGCGCCGCCGCCAAAGAGCAGGGTGCGGAAGACCGCCGTCATCCGGCCCATCATCGACTGCGGGGTACTGGCCTGGCGCAGGCTGACGATGACGACGCCGGCGACGCCGAGCCCGAGGTAGGTGGTGAAGAAGGAGAGGACGAAAGTCCCCACCATCACCGGCCGGGGGCCGGTGGCCAGGGCGATCAGCGTCGGGCCGATGAGGAGGGCCGACTGGGCGCCGAGATAGACCAGCCCGAGCCGGAAGCGCCGGATGACCTTCCGGGAGATCGCCGCGCCGATCAGACCGCCCACGGAGGCAGTGGCGAAGATTCCGCCGAGCGTCGTCGAGCCCAGGTGCAGGTCCCGTGACCCGTACAGGAGGAACATCGTCCACACGGTGACCATGGAGAAGTTGCAGCAGAACCCGATCAGGGCCAGCGACCGCAGCACCGGGTTCTTCAGCACCCAGCGCAAGCCGTCCCGGAGTTCGGTCGGCAGGTGCCGCCGTGCGGCCGGCGGTTCGGGGCGGGGCTCGGGCGTGCGAATGACGAGCAGCGAGATCAGGGACACCAAATAGGAGAACGCGTCGGCGATCAGCGCCACGGGCGCGGTCAGGGCGCCGACCAGGACGCCCGCGAGTCCGGGCCCCGCCACATCGGCCGCCGATGAGCTCATCCCCATCTTGGCGCTGGCTTCCACATAGCGCTCGGGGTCGCGTACGAGAGTGGGTACGTACGACATCCAGCTCACGTCGAACAGCACCGAGGCGACGCCGACGGCGCAGGCGATCACCAGCAGCGAGCCCATGCTGAGCGCGTCCGTCCAGTACAGGACGGGGACGAGAGCCAGCAGGATCATCCGAACGAGGTTGGCGCCGAGCATGATCGGCCGCCGTCTGGCCCGGTCCACCCACACCCCGAAGACCAGGGCGAGCCCGAGATACGGGACGAGCTGCAGGAAGCGCAGGAGGCCGACCTGCTCGTCGGTGGCGTTGAAGGCGATGATGGCGGTGAGCGGCAGCGCGAGGTTCGTGACCTGGGTGCCGAGGAGCGAAAGGGTCTCGCCGAGCCAGAACTTGAGGAAGTCGCCGTGGCGCCAGAGGCTCTCCGTGGACGGTTCCTCGGCGCGTGTCTGCGTGGCGGTCATCGCCGTCCCTGGCCGGCGAGGTCCGCGACCACGTCCGCCACGTGGTCCACTTCTTCCTCGGTGTTGTAGTAGTGCGGCGACAGGCGCAGGCACCAGTCGACGTCCTTGTCCCCGAAGTCGAACTGTGCGAACTCACGGAAGCTGAGGGCCGAGTTGATGCCGTGGGCGTCCATGGCCGCCTTGAACGGTTGCGGCTGCCAGCCCGCTGCGTCGAACGTGACGAGCGCGGCAAGACGCGGGCCGCGGTCGAGCAGGCGCACCCCCGGGACCGGTGCGAGCCGGTCGCGCAGGCGGGCCGCGAGCGCCGGGGTGCGCTGCTCGATGGCCTCGATGCCGACCTTGCGGGCGTAGCGCGTAGCAGCGGCGCTGCCGAGCACCGTGGCGTACGGGAACTCCCACTCCTCGAACCGGGCCGCCGTCGCCACGGGCTCGTAGCCGCCCGCCTCGGTCCAGCGGGCCCCGTGCATGTCGATGAACAGCGGTTCGTAGCCCGCGCGCAGGACGCGATCGGATACGTACAGGAATCCGGAACCGCGCGGGCCGCGGAGGAACTTGCGGCAAGTGGCGGTGAGGAGGTCGCAGCCGATCTCCTCCACGTCGATGACGAACTGACCCACCGACTGGCAGGCATCGACCAGGTAGAGCAGGTCCAGTTCCCGGCAGTGACGGCCGATTTCGGCGACGGGCGAGACGAGGCCCGAGTTGGTGGGGACATGGGTGGCGGACACCAGGCGGGGGCGGTGGGTCCGCATCAGCGCGGCCATCGCCTCCACATCGACCCCGCCCTCCCGCGTGTTGGGTGCGTGGACGATGCGTACGCCGAACCGCTTGCGCAGGGAGAGGAAGGCGATCTGGTTGGAGATGAAGTCGTCGCGGGTGGTGAGGATGACGTCGTCGGTCTCGAACGGGATCGAGGACAGGGCATTGGCGTAGGCGTGGGTGGCGCTGCCCGCAAAGGCGATGTTGTCGGGTGTGGTGTTGATGAGGGCGGCCATCTCCGTGTAGAACCCGCGGACTTCGGCGGCGCGTGCGGCCGCGGCCTCGTAACCACCCAGCCGGGCTTCTAGGTTCAGATGGCCGACCATCGCGTCCGTCACGGGCGCCGGGAGCAGTCCGCAGCCCGCGTTGTTGAAGTGGATGACCTGGCGGCACCCCGGTGTGTCGGCCCGCAGAGCGGCGACGTCCAGCCGAAGTGCTTCCTGACCAGGACCAGAAGCGCTACTGTTGTCTCTCATGAATGACGGTAGCACTTCCGGGGAGTTGGCCGACAGTCTCCGTGCGCTGGTCTCCAGGCTGTCGCCCGGCGACCGGCTGCCGAGCAGCCGGGAGCTGATCAAGGAGTACCGGGTCGGCCCGGCGACAGTGGCGCGGGCCATCGCCGCACTTGCCGCCGAGGGCGCGGTGGTGACCCGTCCGGGCAGCGGGACGTTCGCGGCGCAGCGGGGCCGGCTCCGCGACGCGGCCGGCGGCAATGACACGGATACCGACTGGCAGACGGTCGCCCTCACCGACCGCGCCGTCGACACCCACCTGATCGCCGACCCGCTCGGCCCTCCACCGGCCGGGACGATCACGATGGACGGCGGCTACGTGCACCGCTCGCTCCAGCCCACCCGGGCCCTGAGCGCGGCGCTCGCACGGGCGGCACGCCGTCCGGACGCCTGGGACCGCGCCCCGGCCGGCGGCCTGATGGCACTGCGCACCGTGTTCGCCCAGATCGTCGGCGGCAGCGTGACGCCGGAGGACGTACTGGTCACCGCCGGCGGGCAGAGCGCCCTGTCGATCGCGTTCCGCGCCATCGCCGGGCCCGGCAGCCCGGTCCTGGTGGAGTCCCCCACCTATCCCCGGGCCCTGGCCGCCGCCCGCGCCGCGGGGCTGCGGCCGGTTCCGGTACCGCTCGACGCCGACGGCCTGCGGCCCGACATGCTGGCCGACGCGTTCGCGATGACCGGCGCACGGCTGCTGTACTGCCAGCCGACCTTCCAGAATCCGACCGGCACCGTACTCACGCCCGAACGGCGCCGCCAGATCCTCGATGTGGCGCGCGCCTCGGGCGCGTTCGTGCTCGAGGACGACTTCGCACGGCACCTGGGACACGGCGGCGCCGTGCCGCGACCGCTGGTCGCCGACGACCGCGACGGCACGGTCGTCCACGTCACCTCACTCACCAAGCCCGCCGCACCGAGCCTGCGGATCGGGGTGCTGGTGGCCCGCGGACCCGTCATGGAGCGCATGCGGGCGGTGCGCCTGGTCGACGACTTCTTCGTCACGCGTCCGCTCCAGGAAGCCGCGCTGGAAGTGCTCAGTTCCCCCTCCTGGGACCGGCACGTCCGCGCTCTCGGTACGGCGCTGCGGGAGCGGTGCGCCACGCTGGCCGCCGCGGTCAGCCAGGAGATCCCCGGTGCGACCTTGGCCGGACTGCCCACGGGCGGACTGCACCTGTGGGTTCGCCTGCCGCCCGGCGTGGAGGACACCGTCCTCACCAGCGCCGCCCGCCGGCGCGGCGTCGCCGTGAGCGCCGGCAGTCGCTACTTCGCCACCGAGCCGCCGGCGGCTCACCTGAGGATCGGGTTCGCCGCGACGGCCGATCACGCCGAGCTGACCGAGGGTGCACGTCGGCTGGGAGCCGCGTTTGCGGATGTCGGCCCTGGGCTGGCGTGAGGCGCATGACAGACATCGGCCTCGGTAGGCCGAGTCGCAGTGGAAGTGCGTCGGCGTGAACGGCCCACGTCGTTGGTCGGGCCTCGCGCCGTCGCCCCTGGCCAGCCGCCGAGCGTCCGCATGTCGCGGCAGGCCGGCGAACTTCCGAAGTCCCGTTGTTTGCTCCCGGCTTGGGTTCTCATCGATGGCAACGGAGCGCCGCTCATGCCGAACACATCGCGCTCACCAGCGCAAACACAAGACCAGCCATCCGCTCGCGGCAGCCTGCGGACTGCCCGGGGCACCGGCGGGACCGTCCGCTCACGGAAGATCTTTACGAACGCATCGCCCCCGCTATACCGTGACGAGCATGCTGCCTGCCGTGGACACAGACGAACAGTGGGACACAGTCGTCCCGGACGACGAAGCACTGCGGCCCGGCGTGGAGGACCTCTGCGCCCGCCTCGGCCTCGCCGATGTCCAGCCCGTTCGGTACCCCGACGGCTCGCAGCCCGTCTACGCGCTCGGGGACCGCCACGTCCTCAAACTCTTTCCCCGTATGTGGATCCAGGACGCCGTCACGGAGCACCGGGTTCTGGAGTACCTCCAGGGACGTCTGCCGATCCCCGTACCGGAGTTGCTGGAGTTCGGGGAGTACGAGAACGGCTGGCGCTACGTCCTGATGTCACAGCTTCCGGGGCAGGGCCTCGCGAAGGCCTGGCCGCGGATCCCGGAAGCCGACCGGGACCGCATCACCACCGAAGTCGGGGAAGCCCTGGCCGTCCTGCACTCGCTCGACCCCGCACCCCTCACCGATGTCCTGGGGCCCGAGAACTGGGACACCGCCCTGGCGGAGCGCCGCGCCCGAGCCGTCGGGCGGCAGCGCGAACGGGACCTGCCGGAGCAGTGGCTGGAGCAGATCCCGGACTTCCTGGACTCCGTCCCGCTCGCCACGGACCGGCCCCACTCCCTGCTGCACACCGAAGTCATGCGGCAGCACTTGATCGTCGATCCCGACGACTGGCGGCTGACCGGACTCATCGACTTCGAACCGGCCATGATCGGGGATCGCGCGTACGACTTCGTAGGCGTCGGCCTGTACGTGTCCTGCGGCGACCCGCGCCTGCTGGGACGGGTCCTGAAGGCGTACGGGCACGAGTTCGACCCGCGCGAACTCCTCGCGCACACACTGCTCCACGTCTACAGCAACCTGCCGCGGTACTTCAAGGACCTGCCCGAACCGCCCGAGCCCACCCTCGACTCGCTCGCCGAGACGTGGTTCGGCACCGAGTGAACACGACCCACGTCCCCTCCCGGCCCTTCCGCTCCCCTGACCAGGCCGCATCCGCATCCGCATAGCCGCGCCGGCGGTCGCGCCCGGCGGGGCGTTCGGAGACGGGGCGCGGAACGCCCTCGGAGGGGTACGGAACTGCTCCGGATTAGGTCAACTCTAGTGTGCTTTGGCGCCTTTGAGTGGGTGTTACGATCGCTGCGTGAACCTCAAGGAGTGGGCGAAAGTGAACGGTGTGCATCCGCATACCGCGTACCGCTGGTTCCGTGAGGGCACGTTGCCGGTCCCCGCTGAGCGGGTCGGGCCGCGCACGATCCTGGTGAACATCGAGGCGAACTCGTCACCGGTTGTGACTGGCGGTGTGGGTCTGTATGCCCGCGTCTCCTCCCACGATCAGAAGGCCGACCTGGAACGTCAGACGGCCCGGCTGTCCGAGTGGGCGGCGAAGGCCGGTCACCGGGTGGTGCGGATCGAATCCGAGATCGCCTCGGGTATGAACGGCGGCCGTACGAAGGCCCGTCGTCTGCTGGCCGACCCGGCTGTGACCACCGTGGTGGTGGAGCACAAAGACCGGCTCGGCCGGATGAACGTCGAGCTGGTCGAGGCCGCGCTGTCCGCGACCGGACGCCGCCTGGTCGTCCTGGACGAAGGCGAAGTCGATGACGACCTGGTGCAGGACATCGTGGATGTCCTGACCTCGTTCTGTGCCCGCCTGTACGGGCGCCGCTCCGCGAAGAACCGGGCAATGAAGGCTCTTGAGGCGGCTGCCGCCGATGACTGAGCCGAAGAAGAAGCAGCTCCGCACCATCGACGCGCCGTTCGTCGCCCTCGGTCCGTCCGGTGTCGCGATACGCGACCGCCTCAAGCACCTCACACCCGAGGACGACAAGGTGCTGCGCCTGGTCGGCGAGCACCTCGGCTCCCTGGCATCCCGCGATCTGGCGTCCCGCTGCCGTGACGGCAGCGACCACTCCACCGATACGTGGGCGGCCCGGAAGCAGGGCCTGACCGCCGCCTCGTCGTCGCGGTGGGCCGGGTCGATCACGAAGACCTCCCACGATCAGTGGGCGCTCTCGCGCCGGTGCCAGCTCGCCCACATCCAGAACCTCGAAGCCGGTGTGCGGACCCTGATGCACCGTCTGTCCCTCCCGCTCGGGGAGAAGGGCACCAAGCGCGCTGCGGGCGGCTACCGCTCCAAGGGCGAGTGGTTCCAGAAAACCCGACGCCTGGCAACGCTGGAACACCGCCTCGATGTCGCTCGCGCTGAACGTGAGGCCGCAGTCGTGCACGTCGTGCGCGGTAGCCGGAAGTTGCTCAACACCCGGCACAACCTGTCCGCCGCGCAGCTCACCGAGCCCGAGTGGCGGGAACGGTGGGAAGCCGAGCGCTGGTTCCTCGCCGCCGACGGCGAGTCTGGAAAGCCGTTCGGGAACGAGACCATCCGCGTCACGGCCGCCGGCGAGGTCAGCATCAAGCTGCCCGCGCCGCTCGCGCACCTGGCGAACGCCAAGCACGGCCGGTATGCCCTGGCCTCGAAGACCGCGTTCGCGCACCGGGGCGAGGAGTGGGCCGACCGTGTGGAAGCGAACCGGGCCGTCGCCTACCGCATCCACCTCGACGTGGAACGCGGGCGCTGGTACCTCACCGCGTCCTGGCAACGCCCCGTCGTCCAGACCATGCCGCTGGCCACGGCCCGCGCCAAGGGCGTGATCGGCGTGGACACGAACGCCGACCACTTCGCCGCCTACCGCCTCGACGCCCACGGCAACCCGATCGGCGACCCGCACCGCTTCCCCTACGACCTCAGTGGTTCGGCGAACCACCGCGACGCACAGATCCGGCACGCCATCACCCAAGTCCTGCACTGGGCCAAGTCCTGCGGTGTGGCTGCCATCGCGATCGAGGACCTCGACTTCACCGCCGAGAAGACCCGCGAGAAGCACGGACGCAAGAAGCGCTTCCGGCAGCTCATCTCCGGCATCCCCACCGGCAAACTCAAAACCCGGCTCGTGTCGATGGCCGCCGAGAGCGACATGTCCATCGTGGCCGTGGACCCGGCCTACACCTCGATGTGGGGCGATCAGCACTGGCGCAAGCCGCTGACCGCCCCGCGCCGAAAGATGTCCCGTCACGATGCCGCTGGTATCGCGATCGGGCGACGCGCCCTCGGACACCCGATCCGGCGACGGACGGCACCGCCCCGGCATCACCAGAGTGATGGTGCTGGGCATCGGACCGTCCAGGCCGGACCAGGTGACCGGGAGCGTGAGGAAACCCGCCCACCCGTCACGGAGCGTGCACACGATGCACGCCGCCGACCGGGTCACCAAAAGGGAACGCGGGAGACCAGCGCATCCAAAACCGTTCGGGATGCGCGCAGTGCCGGGCAGTGGGTCCAAGACTCACTCCTGCTCACTGATTAGGAACGGTTCAGCGGCACAGGGCGGTGTCCGCGGCGCGTTCGAGGTTTCTGCGGCCCGCCTCGTCGGTGCGCTGCATGGTGACCGCGACGCTGGCGGCGCGGCCGTCGTCGGTGGCGCCGCCGCGGGTCTCGTAGCCCGGGAAGCTGCCGCCGTGGCCCCAGGAGAGGCCGCCGCACGGCAGCGGCCGGCTGACGAGTCCGAGTCCGTAGCGGGCGCCGGGGCCGAAGGTCGCCTCGGCGGGGACGGTGGAGCGCATCTGGGCGAGCTGGGCCGAGGGCAGGAGGCGGCCGGCCAGGAGTGCGGTGAAGAAGCGGTTCAGGTCGGAGTTGGTGGAGATCAACTGGCCTGCCGCCCAGCCCCAGGAGGGGTCAATCTCCGTGATGTCGCGCAGCGGCGCGCCCGCCTGTTCCCGGTAGTAGCCGTGGGGGTGGGGCTCCCGGATGCTCGCGTCACCGGGGGCGGGGAAGTAGGTGTGGCGCAGCCCGATGCGCTTGATGACGCGCCGGTCGATCTCCTCGGCCAGGGGGCGGTTGGTGACCTCCTCGACGATCAGGCCGGCGAGCACGTAGTTGGTGTTGCTGTACTTCCAACGCCTCCCGGGGTCGAAGTCGGCCGGGTGCCGGAGGGCCGTGTCGAGCAGTTCGCGGGGGGTGTAGTAGCGGACGTCGTCCCCGAGGTGGTCGCTGTAGTTGGGGAGTCCGCTGGTCTGTTGGAGGAGCTGGCGGACGGTGATGCGCCGCCCGTCGATGCCCTCTCCGCGGACGAGGCCGGGCAGGTAGGTGTCGACGAAGGCGTCGAGACCGATCTTCCCCTCGCCGACCAGTTGAAGGACGACGACCGCGACGAACGCCTTGGTGTTGCTGCCGATCCGTACCTGGCCGTCCCTGGGCACCTTCGAACCGGTGGCCAGGTCGCCGAGCCCTGCGGTATAGGTGCGGGTACGGCCGTCACGGCCTTGGACGCTCGCCAGCGCGGCGGGCATCCCGTCGTCGCGCACCAGCGTGTTCAGGGCCTGCTGGACGGCGTCCGGCCTGGCGGAGGCGGAAGCGGAGGCGGAGGCGGAGGCGGGCGGGGCGAGGGCGCCCAAGGTCATGATGCCGATGGCCACCGCGGCCGCGGCGGGCAGGGCTCGTTGCCGGGTCTGTCCACGCATGAGTCAACTCCTGAGGAATCGTTGGATCGTCGTTCGGTCGCCGGGGCACCGGGGCGCCGGGGTCGCCGGGTGCCTTCATCCGCACAGGGCCCTGTCCACGGCGTCCGTCACGTGCTGCGTGGCCGCCCCGTCCGTCGGGATGCTGGTGACCGCGACGTTGGCGGCGCGGCCGTCTTCGGTGACGCCGCCCCGGGTCTCGTAGCCCGCGATGTCGCCGCCGTGGCCCCAGTAGAGGCCGCCGCACGACAGCGGCCTGCTCGTGAGCCCCAGCCCGTAGCGGAGGCCTGAGGTCCCGGCGGGGACCGTCGTGCGCATCTCGGCGAGCTGGGCCGCCGGGAGGAGGCGGCCGGCGAGGAGTGCGGTGAAGAAGCGGTTGACGTCGGAGTTGGTGGAGATCAACTGGCCTGCCGCCCAGCCCCAGGAGGGGTCCATCTCCGTGAAGTCGCGCAGCGGTCCGTCCGCGGGGTTGCGGTGGTAGCCCCGGGGGTGCGGCTCTCGGATGGTCTTCTCTCCGGGGGCGGGGAAGTAGGTGTGGCGCAGCCCGATGCGCTTGATGACGCGCCGGTCGATCTCCTCGGCCAGGGGGCGGCCGGTGACCTTCTGGACGATCAGGCCGGCCAGGACGTAGTTGGTGTTGCTGTAGCCCCACGTCTTCCCCGGATCCGCGTCGGCCTTGTGCTGGAAGGCGATGTCGAGCAGCTCGCGGGGTTCGATGTACCGGTTCCTGATCTCGTCGTCGTCGAGGTGGACGCTGTAGTCGGGGAGTCCGCTGGTGTGCTGGAGGAGCTGGCGGACGGTGATGCGCCGCCCGTCGATGCCCTCTCCGCGGACGAGGCCGGGCAGGTAGGTGTCGACGAAGGCGTCGAGACCGATCTTCCCCTCGCCGACCAGCTGGAGGACGACGACCGCGACGAACGCCTTGGTGTTGCTGCCGATCCGTACCTGGCCGTCCCTGGGCACCTTCGAGCCGGTGGCCAGGTCGCCGACTCCCGCGGTGTAGGTGCGGGTACGGCCGTCACGGCCTTGGACGCTCGCCAGCGCGGCGGGCATCCCGTCGTCGCGCACCAGCGTGTTCAGGGCCTGCTGGACCGTGTCTGGCCTGGCGGAGGCGGAGGCGGAAGCGGAGGCGGGCGGGGCGAGGGCGCCCAAGGTCATGACGCCGATGGCCACCGCGGCCGCGGCCGAGACGGCTCGTCGCCGCTTGCCGCCGTGCTGCTGCCGGGTCGAGGAAGGAAGGCCCTGCCGGGTCTGAGCTCGCATGAGTCGTCAACTCCTGGTGAATCGTTCGGTCGGTGCACGATCCTGGTTTCCAGGGCCCTGTGACCGCATCGCGGGAAGGCGGGAGGATTCGCTCCCCCGATCGGGGGAGGCTGCCGGTGGGCTGCCCGGCGATACTGGCGACCATGATCAGGATGTTCCGGCCGCTGCTGCGCGGCTCCACGTACTCGGGTGCGCTGTTCGCCTATGGCGGCGCGCTGGCGAGCCTTCCGCTGCTGCCCCTCGCCCTGTTGCCGGCGTTGTCGTGGCGCTCCGCTCCCGAGGGCGTGCAGATCGTCCTGGCCCTGCTGGTCTGGGCTCTGCTGGTCGGTGTGGTCGGGCTGGCGCGCCCCGTACGGCGGGCGCTGGTCGTGTCCGCCCGCCGGCTGCTGCGGGTGCCGCTGCCGGATCCGGTGGCGGGTCGCCGGGACTCCGGTTCCCCCGGCCTCGACCGCTGGCGGACCCCGCTCTGGCTGGTGCTGCACGCGGCCGTCGGGTGGACGGGAGCGCTGGCGAGCGGGGTGCTGTTCCTCATGGGCCTCTCCCTGCCGGGGAACTGGCTCGACGGCGAGGCGGAGTTGAGTCTGTCCGGCACGTCGGTCCGGGTGTCGGGCGGCGGGTGGAGCTGGGTGGCGGCGGCCGTGTGCATCGTGCTGGCGGTGGCCGTCTGCGCACTGGTGGCGAAGGCCCTGCGCTGGTCGGCGCCACGGCTGCTGGGGCCGTCGGCGGCCGAGCGGCTCGCGCTGGCCGCCGAGCGGGAACAGCTCCTGGCCGAACGCAACCGGATCGCCCACGAGTTGCACGACTCGATCGGGCACACCCTGACGGCGGCCACCATCCAGGCGGCGGTGGCGGGTGAGGTGCTCTCCGTCGACCCGGCGGCGGCGCGGGCCGCCATGCGCAGCATCGAGGAGTCGACGCGGGCCGCGCTGGAGGACCTGGACTACGTACTCGGAGTGCTCCGCGAGGAACAGGCCGGGACGGCGCCGACGCGGACCCTGGCCGACCTCCCCGAGCTGCTGGACCGCCTGCGGCACGCGGGGGCGGTGGTGGAACCGGAGCTGTCGGGCGAGCTGACGCAAATACAGGGGACGCTGTCCCGGGCGGCGTACCGGATCCTCCAGGAGGGGCTGACGAACGCGCTGCGCCACGGGGCGGGCGGCCCGATCGAGGTCCGGGTGACGGCCGGGCCCGACCGGCTGGACCTCACGGTGGTCAACCGGACCGGGGCACGGACGGGACCGGGCCCGGGGCCGGGTACCTTCCCGACCTCCGGCCACGGTCTGTCCGGACTGGCCGAGCGCGTCCGGCTGCTGCACGGTGAGTTCCAGGCCGGTCCGGACGGGGCGCGGCACTGGCGGCTGGCCGTCCGGCTGCCGGTACGGGTGTCGGCGTGAGCGGATCCGACGCCGGCGAAGGCACGGCGCCGCCCACCGTCACCGGCCCCACCGTCACCCTGCTGATCGCGGACGACGACGAGGTCACCCGCAGCGGCCTGCGCATGCTGCTCTCCGCACAGCCGGGGATCACGGTGGTCGGCGAGGCCGCCGACGGCGTCGAGGCCGTCGAACGGGCGGAGGTCCTGCGGCCGGACGTGGTCCTGATGGACGTCCGGATGCCGCGTCTCAACGGGATCGAGGCCACCCGCCGGCTCCTCGCCGAAGCGGCCGACCCGCCGAAGGTCGTGGTGATCACCACCTTCGAGAACGACGGCTACGTCACCGCGGCCCTCAGCGCGGGCGCCAGCGGCTTCGTCCTCAAGCGCCTCCCGGTCCGCCGGATCGCCGAGGCGGTCCGGGTGGTGGCGGCGGGCGAGGCCGTCCTCTTCCCGGCCGCGCTGGGCCGCATGGTCGCCCCCCGCCCGCTCGGCTCCGCCGAGGCCCTGCCCCGGGCCGCGCTCACCGGCCGGGAGGAGGAGGTGCTGCGCCTGATGACCACCGGGCTCTCCAATCCGGAGATCGCGGAGTCCCTCAGGGTGAGCCTGGAGACGGTCAAGACCCACGTAGGAAATGTGCTGACCAAGCTCGGCGCGCAGAACCGGACCCACGCGGTGGTGATCGCGTACGAATCCGGCCTGGTCGTCCCGGGCTTCGCCGGCTGACCGGCCTCCGCGCTCCCCGCACACCCTGCCTCTACTCTTAATGCCGCCGGTTGACGGACGAGGAACAGCGAACGACGGAACGGAGCGTGCGGTGACGGCGGGGGAAGCGAATGGCGGAGAGCTGGTCGGCAAGGTACTCGGAGGGCGCTACCGGGTGACCGCCATCGTCGGGCGCGGCGGCATGGGCGTGGTCGCCCGGGCGGTGGACGAGCTGCTCGACCGGGAGGTCGCCGTCAAGATCCTGCGGGCCTACACCGACGCCTCCGCGACCGAACTGGCCGATCTGCGGACCCGGATGCGGCGGGAGGCACAGGCCGCCGCCCGCATCCGGCACAGCGGCGTGGTCACCGTGCACGACGTGACGGAGGATCAAGGTCTGCCGGTCATCGTCATGGAACTCGTCGACGGCCCCTCGCTCGACGACGTCCTGACGAAGCGCGGGACGCTGGAGCCGCGCGAAGCGGCGGCGATCGGCGTCAAGTTGATGGACGCGCTCGACGCCGCACACCGGGCCGGGGTCCTGCACCGGGACGTCAAGCCGGGAAACGTGCTGCTGGAGCACGGCGGCCGGGTCGTGCTCACCGACTTCGGCATCGCCACCCTGGAGGCCTCCGGCGACGACGCCATGGCCAAGCTGACGCAGAGCGGTCAGATAGTCGGCTCCCTCGACTATCTGCCGCCGGAGCGCGCGCAGGGCAGGGAGCCCGGTCCCGCGTCGGACATCTGGTCGCTCGGCATGACGCTGTACGCGGCCGTGGAGGGCACCTCGCCGTTCCGTCGCACGTCCGCGTGGTCCATGATGTCGGCCATCGTCAACGATCCCCTGCCGGAGCCCCGCCTGGCCGGACCGCTCGCACCGGTGCTGATGGCGCTGATGGCGAAGGAGCCGGAGGACCGGCCCACCGCGGACCAGGCGCGCGGCATGCTGGAGGACGTCGCCTCGGGTCGGACGGTGCACTCCGCGTCCGCCGGCCCGACGTCCACTCCCACGGTGGTTCCCGGGGCCGGGGCCGCGGCCGCGGCCGCTGTCGCACCGCCCGCCGGGTTCGGCCCCCCGCTGTTCCCGCAGCCCACCCCGCAGCCCCAGCCTCCGTATGCCGGCTACCCGCAGCCCGGCGTGCCGGTCGCGGGTCCCGCCGGAGCCGGAGGAGTCCCCACTCCGGAAACGAGCCGCTCCGTGGCCCGTCGTACCCGGAGTCGCGGCAACACCCTCATCGCATCGGCGGCCGCCGTCGTGCTCCTCGCCGCGGGCGCCGGCATCACGTACGCCCTGACCGCCGAGGAGGGCGGCACGGCCGTGGAGGGCTCGCAAGCGGCGCCGCCCGGCGTCAGCTCCCCGGCGGGCAGTCACCGGCCGACGGCGGGCAGCAGCCCGTCGGCCGCCGGTTCCTCAGGCGCGTCCGCGCAGCCGTCTCCCTCGAAGACGACCGCGCGGCCCACGAAGACGCCGGCCTCCCCGGAGGCGAAGCCCAGTTCCACGGTGAAGGAGCCCACCCCGGTGTCGACGGCGTGCACCGGCTGGGCCCACCAGAACCGCAGCAACGGCTACGGCTACCTGGCCGACGACAACCACCTCTTCACCGGGCCGTACAAGGAGTGCTCCTACGTGACCTTCGCCAAGACCGGCGCGAAGCTCTTCTACCACTGCTACATCACCAATGCCCACGGCAACAAGTGGATCTACGCCCGCATCGAGGGCACCGACGCCGAGGGCTGGATCTCCAGCGACCACTTCACCCGGGAGAGCGGCACACTGGTCCGCTGCTAGGCCGGCTTCTTCCGGATCTTGCCGGGCAGGTCATGCGGCTTCTCTCGCCCCTGCACGCGCGCTGTTTCCAGACTGCTCCTGCCGGGCCAGGTGCGCACCTCGGCGCGGGCCAGGCAAGATCCGGAGGAGACGACCTAGCCGGTCCGGGCCGTGTCCGCCTCTCGGTGCATGCCTGTGCACAGCGCCCAGACGACGAGCAGGTTGACCGCGATCAGCACCAGGGCCCACAGCGGGTAGTAGGGCAGCCACAGGAAGTTGGCGATCGCTCCCAGTCCGGCAACGGTGACGCCGAAGAAGCGTGCCCACAGGGCTTCGCGGAGCACGGCGACGCCCGCGAAGACGAGTGCGAGGCCCAGGATGAGGTGCACCCAGCCCCAGCCCACCAGGCTGAACTCGAACACGTAGTGGCGCGTCACGACGAACAGGTTGTCCTTGGCGATGGCCGAGATCCCTTCGAGGGCCGCCATCACGCCGCCGAAGATCATCAGGGCTGCTGCCAGTTCGGTTCTACCGGACGTGGCCGCGTGCCAGGGCCTGGGATTCTCGTGACCCGCACGCGCGGTGCCGGCGTCACTGGCCATGTCGGCCTCCATGAGTTGCGAGAGCCGGTCCGGCGTACCGGGTCCGGCGGAGTTCCCCGTTTCAGCCTGTCACGGCGGACCCCCGTCGGCATTCCGGGCTCTTCTCATGGAACTCAGAGCATGATGAGCAGGCGCGTGTTCGGCTTGAGCTTCCTGTTCACCGAACGGCTCTGCACGTACACCTCCAGCTTGGGGTTGCGTCCCGCCTTCACGGAAACGGTGCCCTGGACATCCGTGCCGAACAGAAGGCTGCGGGCCGCGTCGCCCGTGTAGGCGCGGTCGGTGTCCTTCTCGACCACGATGACTTCCTTGTCGGGCTGGACCTGGACCCGGGTACCCAGCTGGTAGTAGCAGGCCCCGCGCGCGTACGTCACGCCCGGATGCGAATCCACGAAGGGCCGGATCTCGGTCTCCGCGTCGACTTTCAGCAGCCGGTACTTGTCGGTGGGGACCGGTTCGAGGTTCGCGCGTACGTCGTCGACCGAGATGTCCTGGCCGACCGCGAACAGGTTCTTCGTGCCGCGCACGCCCTTCTCGCGGCCCCGGAGGAAGCTGGTGGCGGCGGCGCGTACGGTGCCGATGGCTTCCTCGACGCCCTCCTGGGAATCGGCGTCCCAGATCGCGATGTTGCCGGCCGGGAAGCCGTAGTTCTGGGCGGTGCGCTTCGCCAGGGAGTTCGGTACGAGGATCGCCGAGGTCCAGTGGTCCGGAAGGGTGCCCATCCTCGCCGCGATCCGGTCGAGCCAGGGGCCGAGGACGGTCATGTCGCCGTCGTGCCGCCTGTTGCCGCCGGAGGCGTTCTCCTCGCCGTCCGTCACCACGATCTGGAGGAAGCTGTGCTCGCCGTACTCCTCCCAGATGTGGCCGAGGTCGTCCAGGGACTTCAGCGAGGCTTCGATGAGGGCGGTGGCTCCGTTGTTGACCTTGTACAGGCCCCGCATGGACGGCAGGTGCTTGACGTCCATGTCCCAGACCAGGTTCTCCACCTTGTGGTCGAAGGAGTAGAGGCTGATGCGGGTCTCATGACCGAGGCTGTCCGACTCGACCTTCAGTCCCGTCACGAACTCGTCGACGACGCGGATGAGTTGACCCTGGTGCTGCCGCATGGAACCCGAACAGTCCACTACGAGCGCGACGTGGTTCACCTTGTGCTGGATCTTGTTGGCGGACACGCTTCTGCTCCTTCGCCGAGGCTCCCCGAGTGATGACTTCACACTAGGCGCAGGCACTGACAACGCAGCCTGACGGACGATCACCCGCCCTCACCCGGTCCGCGAGGCGAGGGTGAGGGAGCGTTCGGCGTTGTCCAGGAGTTCCTTGTACGTGAGGACCTCGACCCGCGTGACCTGGGTGTTGAGGGTGCGCAGGGTTTCGGCTATCTCCTCCTCCGGGACGTGCGGCTGGAGCGCGGGGTGGCCGATGAGGACGAGGGCGCCGGCTCGGCGCGTCTCGATGCCGAACTCCTCGCGGATGCGCAGGCGGTCCTCGTCGAGGCGGACCAGGTAGTTGGCGGCCTGGCCCATGGCGTCGTGGACCTCCGCCGTGGGGACCCAGCCGCCCCGGTGGGGTTTGACGAGGCTGCCGCGCAGGCTCATGGAGCGCTTGAGTTCGACGACGTGCAGGGCGCCGTCGCCGCGGATCAGGGGGATGTCGAGCTCGTCGCCCGGTACCAGTCTGCGGCGGGCGGCCTCTCCCACGAACTGCCCGCCGAAGATCCAGTACTGGCCCGCCAGGGCCCGTTGGAGGTCCGCTTCGGTGGCGGCGGGGTCCTCGGCGACCCGGCGCAGGGCGGCGAGGCTCGCCGAGCGGCGTCGCAGTTCGGCGGCCCTGATGAGCATCTGGCCGTCCGGGTCGGCGGCGAGCAGGGCCAGGGCGTCGGGCGAGCCGGCGATCCGGCGCGCGGCCGTGCCCAGGTCCTCGATGTCGACCCGTTCGCTGAGGGCGCGCTCCAGCCAGACCATCATCTCGGCCATGCCCCGCAGCAGGACGTAGCGGCCGGGACGGTCGGACGGCGCGGCCAGGTACCGCGCGTCCTGGGTGAGCGAGCCGATGTGGGCGAGGAGTTCCTCGACCCCGGCCCCGGGATGCCCGTCCAGGTACGCGCGGCCCGCCTCGGCCGCGAAGCCGAACTTGAGGCTGAGCATCGCGCCGGCGTGCTCCCGCCAGCGTTCGTTGCGGGCGCCGTCCTGGAACAGGCGGTGGCGCTCCCTGAACTCCGGCTGCAGGATCCGGCCCTGCGCGTAGTCCACGGAGTCCTGGAGGAGGCGTACGACCTGCCACTCCCCCGCCTCCGCGGCCCGCGCGCGGGCCGCGGCCAGGAGGTCGACGAGGGCCTTGCCGCCCCGGCGGCTGCGGGCGCGGCCGCTGCCGCTGTGCATGTGGGTGACCGCGGCCGCGACGGCGGCCTTCACCTCATCCGCGACCGCCTCCTTCTCCACGATCTCCAACTGTTCTTCCAATGACCAGTCCGCTCTGACTCCCATCCGCGGATTGTCGCGAGGGGGTCTGACATCGCAGACCCCCTCGCTCGCCCGTCAGCCGCGCAGCAGCGTGGCCGCCGTCGCCGCCGGGACCGGGGCGAGGCCCGCCGGGCGGGTGGTGAACGTGCCCCGGCCCTGGGTGCGGCCGCGCAGGCGGGACGCGTAGCCGAACAGCTCGGCCAGCGGCACCGTCGCCGTGAGCTGCGCCGTCCCGCCCACCGTGGTGGATCCGCCGACCCTGGCGCGGCGGGCCGCGAGGTCACCCAGGACCACGCCCACACCGTCCTCGGGGACGGTCACGGTGATCTCCGCGACCGGCTCGAGGAGTTGCAGGGTGCTCGCGCGCAGGGCGTCGCGCAGGGCGAAGCGTCCGGCGGCCCGGAACGCCATCTCCGAGGAGTCCTTGGAGTGGGTCGCCCCGTCGGTGAGGACCACGCGCAGGCCCGTCACCGGATGCCCGCCGAGGGGGCCCTCGGCGAGGGCGTCCCGGCAGCCGGCCTCGACGGCCCGCGCGTACTCCTGCGGGACCCGGCCGCCGACGACCGTCGAGCGGAACTCGAAGCCCGGCTCGTCGAGCGGCTCGACGTCGAGGACCACGTGCGCGAACTGGCCCGCGCCGCCGTCCTGTTTGACGTGCCGGTAGACGAATCCGGTGACCCCGCGCACCACGGTCTCCCGGTAGGAGACCTGCGGCCGGCCGACGACGACCTCCACGCCCTGGCCCCTGCGGATCTTCTCCACCGCGACCTCCAGGTGCAGTTCGCCCAGGCCCGACAGCACGGTCTGTCCCGTTTCCGGGTCGGACCGCACCACCAGGGAGGGGTCCTCCTCGGTGAGGCGTGCCAGCGCGGACGCGAGCCGCCCGGTGTCGGTGCCGCGCCGGGCCTCGACCGCCACCGACACCACCGGTTCGGCGACCGACGGCGGTTCGAGGACGAGCGGCGCGCCCGGCGCGCACAGGGTCGTGCCGGCGCGGGCCGTCTTCAGCCCGACCACGGCGACGATGTCACCGGCCACCGCTTCCTCCCTCTCCTCGTGCCGGTCGGCCTGCACCCGCAGGATCCGGCCGATGCGTTCGGTACGGCCCGTGGCCGCGTCCCGTACGGAGTCGCCCTTGCGCAGGGTGCCCGCGTACAGGCGCAGGTAGGTGAGCCGTCCGGTCGGCGTCGCCGTCACCTTGAAGGCGAGCGCGGTGAGCGGGCCCGCCGGGTCGGGCTCCCTCTCCTGCTCCGTGCCGTCCGCCGTCGTACCGCGTACGGGCGGCATGTCGGCGGGCGACGGGAGGTACGCCACGACGGCGTCGAGCAGCGGCTCGATCCCGCGGTTGCGGTACGCCGAGCCGCACAGCACGACCACGGCGTCCCCGCCGAGGGTCAGCTCGCGCAGGGCGCGGACCAGGGTGCCCTCGGTCAGGGCGGAGGCCTCGTAGAACTCCTCCAGGGCGTCCGGGTGGAGTTCCGCCACGGCCTCCTCCAGCTCGCGCCGGCGGCGGGCGGCCTCCTCCCGCAGCTCTTCGGGGACGGGCGTCTCCTCGTACGCTCCGCCGTCCGGCTGCCAGAGCAGCGCGCGCATGCGCAGCAGGTCGACGACGCCGGTGAAGGCGTCCTCCCGTCCGACGGGCAGCTGGACCACCAGGGGGACGGCTCCCAGGCGTTCCCTGATGGAGGCGACGGCCGTGTCGAGGTCGGCGCCCGCGCGGTCCAGCTTGTTGACGAACGCGATCCGCGGTACGCCGTGCCGGTCGGCCTGGCGCCATACGGTCTCGCTCTGCGGTTCGACGCCGGCGACGGCGTCGAAGACGGCGACCGCCCCGTCGAGCACCCGCAGGGACCGTTCGACCTCGTCGGAGAAGTCGACGTGGCCCGGGGTGTCGATCAGGTTGACGCGGTGTCCGTCCCAGGCGCAGCTGACCGCGGCGGCGAAGATGGTGATGCCGCGGTCGCGTTCCTGGGCGTCGAAGTCGGTGACGGTGGTGCCTTCGTGGACCTCGCCCCGCTTGTGGACGGCGCCGGTCGCGTACAGGATCCGCTCGGTGAGGGTGGTCTTGCCGGCGTCCACGTGGGCGAGGATGCCCAGGTTGCGGACGGCGCCGAGGGTGTCGGCGGTGCGGGTGGTGGTGGTGAGGTGTCGTTGGACGGTGCGCATGGCCCGGGGCCTTTCGGATGACGCGGAAGAGGGCGGCGCGATGGCCCGGCGCACGGCACGGAGCTTCCCCGGCCCGGGCGCCGGCCCACGGCGGAAGGCCGGTGGGGCGGGCGGGGCAGGGGGGAACGGCTCGGGCGTGCGTCAGGGTCGTACGGTGGCGGGCGCGCAGCCGTCACCGTACGCGGCGGGACACCAGGATCACGTCGTACCGGGACGGGGGAACGGAGGCGGCCGCGCGGTGCGTGTGCGTGTGCGCGTTCATGGCCTGGCTCCCCTTCTCTTCACTCGGCATCACTGTGCATCGGTACGCATCGCCTTGCGGGCGGGGCGTGTTGGTGAGCATAGGGGGCGGGAGGTGCGGGCGCACGGGGTTTTCCGCCCGCGCCCCGCACGGCGCCCGCACCGCGCCCCGCGAGGTCAGTCCAGGAGGCGGGCCCGCAGCCGGGCCACGGTGTCGGGGGTGATGCCGACGGGCCCGGTGACGTAGGCGGACGGGGAGCCGTAGCGGGTGGTCAGGTCGGCGAGGACCAGGGCCATGACGGTGGCGGGGGCTCGCCCGTACGAGGGCCAGTGCAGGGTGCGGCCCGGGTGGGCGGCGTGCCAGTCGGCGGTGAGGCGGGCGGTGGCCAGCTCGGTGAGGGCGAAGTCGGCGAGGATCTGCTCCTCGGGGACGTCGAGGAGGGTCAGGACGAGGGCGGCGATCAGGCCGGTGCGGTCCTTGCCGGAGGCGCAGTGGAACACGGCGGGGCCGGGGCCGTCCGCGATCAGTTCGATCGCCCGGCGGATCTCGTCGGTCCCGTCCTCGGCCACCTCCGCGAAGCGGTCGGCGAGGTAGCGCCAGGGGTCGAGGGCGGGGTCGATGGCGGCCTGGTCGTAGGGCCGGTGCTCGATGCTGAGGTTGGCGTAGGTGAAGCGTTCCGGCTCCGGTATCCGGCCCTTGGCGTCGATCTCCCAGGGGTAGCGCAGGTCGATGACGGTACGGATGCCGAGGGTGAGGAAGCGGTCCCAGTCGGCGCCCTGGAGCTTGCCGAGGGAGTCGGCGCGGTAGAGCGTCCCCCAGGCGAGGGTGCGGCCGTCGGCGGTGCGGTAGCCGCCCATGTCGCGGAAGTTGTGCAGGCGTTCGAACTCGATGTGGCGGTCGTGCGGCACGTGAGGCTCCTGGGGCCGGTGGGGGTGGTGGTGCGCTCGGTCGGCCTCAGGATGCCTCAGGACTCCGCGGACTCGGGAGGGTCGGCCGCTGCGATCCGCCAGCCGCCGTCCCGCGTGGCGGACGCGGTCCAGTCCCCGGGGAGGTCCACGGGGCGGACGACCCTGACGCCGGTGAGGGCGGGCGGGACCGCGAAGGAGGTCCCGGCGAGCGTGAGGACCATGCGAAGTGACGCGACCAGGATCACGAGACGCTAGTTCGCGCACTCAACCCAGATCGGGAGTTCGACGAGACCGTTCATGACCGCAGTGTCCTGGAAACGCAGCTCTGACGGCTTCACGGTCAGGCCGAAACCCGTTGTTCCCGAGAGAAACGCGCGCAGGGCCTGCGCCGCAACAAGACGCGTGACTGGAATGCCCAGGCATGAATGCCGCCCGTGACCGAACGTCAGATGTTCGAAATCCCGACCGCGGGTGGGGTCAAACCTGTGAGCATCGGGAAGCACTGACGTGTCCCTGTTGCAAACGTCCACCCCGATGACGAGCAAAGTACCTGCGGGAACTGCGTACTCGCCTATCACGGATGGCTCCTTCGTCATCCGATAGACCCCCCGCGCAATCGGGCTCGCGTACCGCTGTACCTCATGGACGAGGCCAGGCAGCAGTGTCTCGTCATCGCGTACGAGACTCTGAGTCCTCGGATCTTGCGCCAGGCAGAGGATTCCATTCGTGATCAGTGCCGCCAACACCTCGACACCCGACAGCGCGAGCAGTCGAGTGTTCGCCGCAACCTGTCGATCGTCGAGGGAAGGTAGTTCCGCCATCAGGTCCGACACGAGGTCATCGGCGGGGTGAGCACGCCTGTCGCGCACCCAGTCGACGAGCGTGGCGTCGAGTTCGCGCACCGGGTATCCCTGGTAAACCGCGGTTCTCAGGGCCGAGACGAGGTTTTCGTCAAGTCCAAGCAATCGCGACATCACACTGTCGGCGATGGGCACGCCGATCGACGCGACCGCGTCGAACCTTCCCAGGGCGAGAGCGCTCTCGATCGAGTGTTGGACATCCTGAATCAGTTGGTCCGAGACATCGCGCACGCGCGTATCGATGACCCTCCGAAGTGCGCGCCGTACGCGACGATGCTCTTCCCCATCGGTTTGGGTGACCGCGAAGACCGTCTCGGACATCGGATCCGGATGCGACTCGGCCGGCTCGTCGAAAACGCTCGCCATGAGTTCGCCCGCACTGCCGTAGGTTTCGACGTCGGACAAGATGCGGGTGGCTTCGCGGTGATCGTTGACGAGCAGTCCCACTCCAGCCGTTCCCATGCGCATGGGAACGATGGTGGCGGCCGGATCCGCCGACCCTCGCGACACAGTCCGCTCATCGAGTGTCTTGCGGAAGAGAATGCTGCCTTCAGACACACCAGACTCCTTGCCTTACGGCAATACCCACACCGTGGTCGCCGGAACGAAAGACGAGGTCGTGCAATTCAAGAGCGTGCAGACTGGCCGCCTCTACGGGGGTGATCGTGTGCCCCCAACCGCTTTCGTCAAGAACGGCAGCCGCCGGTTCCGAGCGGTCGATATCGATGCGGCGACGCTCCCCGTAGCGTGTGTCCTCAACGGACAGGAACGTCGGACCGCGCCGAACGACAAGGGATTCTCCCTGCTGCGCCGACCACGCAAAGGTGCCGTCCGACTGGCGTGGCGGGTCGAGGTGGCGAAGGCACCCGACCTCGAGGGCGCCACAGTCGCCGCTCCACGAAACCCGCAAACCAACGCCGCGCGCGTCGCGGAGCAGCGCGATCAAGGAGACGAGTTCGCGATCGCCCATCTCCGGCATGGCAAAGTGACCGACCAGTCGAACCCCGGCGTATCCCGACCGGGTCAGGGTGACGAGGTTCTCCCTGCTCTGCACCGAGTGGAGATTCACTGGCGCGAAGAGCCTTCGCCGGTTCGACCGTCGCTCTGCTGTCTGCTTCGTCACCAACGCAATCCTGTCGCGAGCGCCAAATAGGTGGAATCCTCATGAAAAACAATTCCGAGCTCTGTCCAATTCTCGACGAGCTCTTCGAGCTGACCTTCCCGCACTGCGATCCCGAGCGAGCGCATCGTGGAAGCGAGTGCAGGAAGCGTTTTGCCCTTGGCCAGTGCACGGTAGGCCTCGGCCTCGAGACCCGGTTGAAGCACCACCTCACGGGAGGGCCAGGCGGGCCGGTCGTCGACGACGACGAGCGAGTCGTCCGGCGCCGGCAGAGCGACCAGCCGAGAAACCGATGCGGTGGCCTTCCAGTTCGCGACCGCTTCGCGCAACATCTCATCCGTCTCAGGCGATATGCCAGCGGGCTCGGACTCGAACACGTAGACGAGGTCATCGAGGGCGTCCACTACCCCCTCGTAAGCGCTCACCAGGTTGCGCGAGGGACCGAGAGCCCGGAGACCGAGTTCTGGATCGTCGAAGTAGGGGCTGAAGCGTTCCAGTTTGATCGGGAACGCCCCGGCGGGCGGCGTCAGATGATGGAGGGACGGGAGCGAGTCGATCAACGCCATGTAGTCGCGGTCATGCTCCCCGGGGAAACCCAAGAGGATGTTCCACGACGGATAGATCCTGCAGGTGGCACAGTCTCGTAGGAATCGCACGTTCTGCCACCCGGTCACCCCCTTGCGCATGATGCGCAGGATGGGTGTGCAGAGGCTCTCGACACCCGGTTGCAGTTGCGTGAAGCCGGCGCGCGCAAGGGACTCGAGTTGACTGAAATTGAGGTTCGACTTCACCTCGGCGAACAACCGGACGTCCCATTCAGCGGGCAGCGCCATATCCGTGGTGAGTTGAATGACATGTTCGGGCGCCAAGATGTTGTCAGCAAACACCAGGTCAAGCACGTTGTGCCGACGGATGGCCCGGGTGGCCTCCGCTTGCACGCGCTCGGCCGGCTTTGCGCGATGGGCCATGGCCGACCCGTTCAAGCCGCAAAATGTGCAATGGTGCTTCGCACCCCACCAGCATCCGCGGCTGGCCTCCAGAGGAATCTTGACATCGATGAGTTGACCGGCCGGAGACTTCCGCAAATCGCGGAAATAGTGATCGTAGACGGGCTCCGGCACCGCGTTCATGGAGACGGGTGTCGGTCCGATGGGGTTGCTTACCGAGGCTCCATCGATGTCCGATCGCCAGCACAGTCCAGGCACGGCACGCAGCAGTTCGTCATGCCTTTCCTCGTCACCGCTACGAAATCCTGCGATGTGGGCGATGAGTGGTGCGATCGAGCGCTCCGCCTCGCCCCGGATCACGTAGTCGAACTCCGTGCGAGCGCGGTGGACTGCCGTACCTTGAACGCCGTCGCAGTTCGCCCCGCCGAGAATCGTGACGATGCCTGGCCGCAACTCCTTGACGCGGTGCGCGAGCGCGAACGAGGCAATGTTCTGATCGAACGTCGTCGTCAACCCCAGGACATCGACATCTGACGTTACGAGATCTCGGGCCAACTCGTCGATGAAGGCGGGCGCCGCGCGGAACATCGCGCAATAGGCATCAACGTGCTCACTGTCGCTCACGAGGTCATAGAAACTCGTGCGGCGTGGGTCGATACCGGGGCGGAAACAGCTGGAGAAGACCCATTCGCCGACCCCGAACACTTCAGCATCGACGATCAGTTCGTAGTGATCACGTTCGAGGCCCGCCTCCCGGACCAAGAAGTCGAGCCACCGAATATTGGCGTAGACGACGTCGAGCTTCTCAACTTCTCCGCGCTGCTCGAACAACGGAGCGATCGTGCTCAGCGCCAGTGAGGGCATGTCAACCACGGCCCAGGGCATGCAGACCAACGCAACCGAAAGGGAATCCTCGTGCACGGCCGGCGGGGTGAGATCCAGCACCGGTCGTTTGTGCCCGATCTGCATCAATTCCACTTCGGCTCCTCATCGATTAGGGGCGTTGCTCGAGATGCTCTGTTTCAGGCTGCCTTTTGGCCGGCGGGCTTCTCGATCTCGCTGGTCACCCGCGTCCCTCGGAAGAGCACCGGGAGCCACAGGAGACATGCCAGCAGGGGGACCGCGGCGTAGGCGGCCATGCCCACACTGGAGCCCAACCCGTCCATGAGCGCGCCGAGGACGAGATAGCCGGTGCCGATGAGCACCGACTCCACGAACGCGATCATCGACAGCAGGCTCGCCCGGTGGCGCGACGGCACTGCCTCGTTGAACACGTTGTCCACGAGCACGGCGGTGATCTCGGGAATTCCGACCAGGGCCAGGAACGCGGCGATGGTGACCCAGACAAGGCCGAGGCCGCTCAGGCCGAGCGCCACGGCGAGCATCAGGAGAGACACCGGGACGATGATCCGATACCCGATGCGCCGGTCCGCGCGGTCCGACAGCAAGGGAGTGAGCCCGCCGACGAAGAATCCCGCCGATATGACCACGCTGACCAATGCGGTGCCCGCTCCCTGATCGGAGAGGGTCTTCTGGGTGAAAATGATGAACGGCGTCAACGTCGCATGCATCAATCCGGACACCACGACAAGCGTCACGAGCGCCGGCGTGGCGACCCGAAGCATCGCCCGCCATGCCGTGGCGTCGCTGTGCGCCTCCTCGGCTCCGCCCTGTTCGTCCACCGCGTCCGCGCCCCGGATCTCGGGCACCCGTGACATCAGCACCACCACGGCCAGGACGAGGCACGCCGCCGAACCGACGTAGACGACTCCCCAGGAAATCTGCTGCAGTTGGCCGCCGAGGACGATGGCGGCTCCCGAGGTGACCGTCCCGAGCATGGTGAACCGGGACTTGATCTTGACGTAGCCGGCCGTTGCACCACGACGCACGAGCAGGTCGTACAGCAGGGCGGTGTCCGAACCGGACACACATGCCATGCCCACGCCCTGCCCGATGAACAGCGCCAGGAACACCCAGTAGTTGGAGAACGTCCCCTGACCGAGCAGACATCCAGCAATCAGCACCTGGCCGATCACGATGCTGGCACGCCTGCCGATTCGGTCGGCGATGATTCCTGTCGGCATCTCTGCAAGTCCGCTGACCAGGAAGAGCAGTGTCTGCAGTAGGGCCACTTGCCCGACGGAGAAGCCTCGCTCATAGAGGAAGAGGACGAATACGCCGCGCTGGAACAGCGCGTTGGCGAGCACGGCGTATACGTAGAACGGGCGCGCGACGCTCCGTGCCGCATCGTCGACTGCAGCCGGCCCGCCAAGGGCCTCCGTGGTGCCGGTCATGCTGCGGGCTCCCCCTGGTGACTCCGGTGATCATTGGTCAACCTCATTCACTCACCAGCTCACGGGCATCTTCTTGACGCCGTACCCGAGCCCGTCGTCCATGAACGGGAGGTCGCCGAGGTCGACGGCCAGGGCCAGTGTCGGAATGCGCCGGAACAAGGCGGCGAACACGACCTGGAGCTCCAGGCGGGCCAGCGGTTGGCCGGTGCACTTGTGCACACCGAACCCGAAGGCGAGCTGCTGGCTGGCATCGCGGCGCAGGTCCAGCTCCCCGGCACCGGGGAACACGCTTTCGTCGCGGTTGCCGATCTCCTCCGGGAGGATCAGACCCTCGCCGGCCCGGATCACCTGCCCGGCGATCTCGATGTCCTCCACGGCCACGCGACGACGGCCGGGCTGGACGGTGGTCAGGTACCGCAGCAGCTCGTCGACGGCCGCGGCGACCTCGGGGCCGTCGGAGTCGTTCAGCACAGTGATTTGGTCGGGATGTTGCAGCAGGGCCAGCGTGCCCAGTGCAATCATGCTGGCCGTGGTCTCGTGCCCCGAGATCAGCAGGAACAGGACCAGCATCACCAGCTGGTGCCGGTTCAGCTGGCCGGTGGCCAGCCGTTCGGTGGCCAGCTGGGACAGCAGGTCGTCCTCGGGGGCAGTGAGCTTGCGGCCGATCAGCTTGGCCAGGTAGTGATACAGCTCGCGCTCGGACTTGTTCACGACGTCGTCCGGGACGTCGCTGCCGGTCATCGTCCTGATGGCGTGCTGGAAGAAGTCGTGGTCCTCGTAAGGGACGCCGAGCACGTGGCAGATGGTGATGGACGGAATCGGCAGGGCGAAATCCGCCACGAAATCCGCCGGCTTCGGGCCGGCCAGCAGAGCATCGATGTGGTCGTCGACGACTTGCTGGACCGTGGGCCGCAGTTGCTCGACCTTGCGGGGGGTGAACGGCCGGGCGATCATCCGGCGCAGCCGGAGGTGCTCGGGACCTTCCATGGCGGTCAGGAACTGGCCTTCTTCATGGTGGTCCTGCAGGAACTGACTGTGGAACGGGTAGCCCGGCTGCATCCAGTCCGCGCTGACCCGGCGGTCCGACAGCAGCGCGCACTGCTCCGCATGCCTCGTCACCAGCCACGGAGTGCTTCCGTCCCAAAGCCGAACTCGGACCAGCGCCGCCCGTTCCTGTAGCTCGGCGAGCTCAGGTGCCGGATCCAGAGGACAACCAGGCGCCCTGGGAATCGGGAAGAACGGGACTGCCGTGGATTCCAGATCAGGAACGTTGGCCTGCGAAGACGTCACAATCCTAGCTCCGTCCCGAATGTCGAAACCTCATGACCGCCGGCAGGAAGACCCTGCCGAATGCCCTGAATGACTGGGCTCGCTGAATGGAGTGATCGCCGAATCGGCTTCTGCGACCTGCGGATTCCGGCGCCTTGACCTTTTGCGCCACATGGCGGGAAACCATCCATGTTCAGCCCTTGTCCGCTGAAGGTGAGCAGCATCAAACGGCGACCTCTCCGCTTGGCACTGTTCCGGACCGGCAGCAGCCTACCCAGACTCGATCAAGCCCTACAAGGGGCGGGAAAGGCCTGGCATCCGCCGGTCAGCGGACATCGGGGCGAGTGCGCGATGCGGGAGTTTGTGCACGCGAGCCCCTGCCGTCGTGTCCGCCACTCAGGGAGGGGCCCCCACCAGCAGGGCCGGCCCCCGTACGCGATCAGATTCGGATCATCTTCGGATCATCGAACCGCGCCGAGACCCACCCCGCGGGCGTGGGGAGATTGCATCTCGGAAGTGCCCTCGTGATCTTGCATGCCGGAAGACTGAAGAACTCCCGTCGTCGCAGGCCACAGGGCACTTCCTCATTCCAGGCAACATCACTGCCGCACATCGGCCGACGGATCCGGGATCAGGTGTGGCACCGGGAAACGTGTGCACGCCCCATTGACGAGACGCCAAAGACTGTATGAGATAAGAATGTTGGAGCCAGCCAAGGCAAAGAGGGGTCAAAAAATGGCGCAGGCAGTGCAGGAATGTTCGGTGACCGTGACGGACGAGGCCGAGCCGGACATGGTGCTCTTCTCCGACGAGGAAGGTCTTGACCTTGCCGATGACGTCGAGTTGATCACCCTGTCATCGGCTACTTTGGGTGCCATCGTTGCGCGGCGCTGCTGATCGCATCTGATGCCGACTCAGAAACGACTGGCCCTCTCGTTTGCCGGGGAGGGCCAGGTGTCGGTTCGATCGTCCACGCGGCATGCACGCGTGACGCTCGGCCGGCCCTTGATCAATTCCGATGTCAATTCTCCGTTCTTCGTTCCTCTCGGACTGCTCTGCATTGCCTCACCACTGATGGCGCATGATCATCCCACCGTCGTCGTCGACCTGGAGTACGAGCACCGGATCGGTGCCTTCGACCCCAGCGATGCTGACTGGCTCGACCAGACCTGCGCTCGCTTCCTCGCCGCCGATCCCGACGTTCTCGGCCTCACCTGCCTCGCGGACACCCTCCCGGCATGCCTTCTCATCGGGCGTGAGGTCAAGCGGCTCCGGCCCGATGTCACGGTGGTTCTCGGGGGACCCGGGACGTTCGGTGTCTTCCCCGATGCCCTCCCGCGCTACGCCGACTGCGTCGACTTCGTGTGCCGCGGCGAGGGAGAGCTCGCGATGACCGCCCTCGCGGATGCCATTGCCGACGGGGCCGATCCCGCCGGGGTACGCGGCTTCTGGTCGTGCAAGAACGGCCAGGCCGTGTCCAGCGGGCCTCAGCCGACCACGAACCTCAACCTCGTGCCGATGCCCGCGTACGGCGCCGTCCCGATGGGCGACTACATCCGGCTGTCGACCCCGCACATCTTCGACGTGCACATCGGCTCCGGGTGTACCTACTCGTGCAAGTTCTGCATGACGTCGACGTTCTGGGACCGCGACTTCCGGATCAAGGATCCCGCGGTCATCCTCGATGAGCTTCGCTTCCTGCACCGCACGTACGGGGTGACCCAGTTCAACTTCCTGCACGACAACTTCGCCAACAAGCGCACGTATCTTGACGAGTTCGTGTCCTATTTCTCCGAGCACAACGACATGTTCGAGTGGGGCTGCGCGGTCCGACCGGACAATGTCAACCCGTCCCTTCTGCGGCGCATGGCCGACGCGGGATGCTTCAACATCTTCTGCGGCACGGACGCGGGGTCGGAGAAGATCCTCAAGGCCATGCTGAAGATGCCCTCGACGAAGCGGACCTACGAGTTCTTCCGGTCCGCCCAGGAAGTCGGCATCCAATTCGAGACGAACACGATCGTGGGATACCCGGACGAGAGCGCCGAAGACCTCGAGAAGGCACTGGAGGTCGTCTTCGACGCGATCGCCTACGGTGCCGTCAACAGTGACCTCAGTGTGCTTCAGCCGCTTCCCGGCGCCGAGATCACGGATGAGTACCGGGCTGAACTCGAACCGCTCGAAAGCGGACTCGACGTCATGGGCACCTTCCTCCCGTCGGACGTCCGCGCGCTCATCAAGGACGATCTGGCGACCTTCACCGGATTCACCTTCATTCGCAGTGGGAATCGGGACTACGAGTACTACCAGGACGTGTTGCGCCTTTCACGGTATTTCACGCGCCGCTATTACCACCTGCTGCGATTCCTCAAGCAGGGTGCGGGACACACGTACGTTGAATTCATCGACGCACTGCTCGAACGGCCTGCAATGCCCATCGAGGAAGCGCTCTCTGAGATTCTGGCGCACATGGAGGGCGTGCATGCGCAAGCCGCCAGGGCGCTGTTCGCATACGACTCGATGCTCGCGGAGTTCCGCGGCGACGAGGTCGAGGAAGAACTCGTCAACGTGTACCGGCGGCCCGCCACCGTGGGGGAGAAGCCGCATTTCCTGATCGCGGACCTCGATGTAGACGTCGTCACGATGGTTTCCGACCCGCGCGAGATCACCTGGAAGCCGGAGCTGAACCGTCCGACCGTCGTGGTCGTGTATCGCGCAAGTGAGGCAGAGGTGTCGACTCTCCGCCTGACGCCGGCGCAGGCCAAGGTGTTCAAGGCCCTCATGCCGCGCGGGCGGGAAGAACGCGAAGCCCTCCTCGCGCGTGTCACCCCCGGTCGGCTGCGCGAGGTCGCGACGGCGGTGGCAGGGTTGTGCGCCCGGATCGACGCCTCGCCGGACGCCCCCGAACGGACCCCTCCGGTGGCCGACAGCCCCCTCCTGACCACGTGAACGTCATGCGCCCCGTCATTGTCGAGGTGGACGACGACCCGATCCGATGGCACGGGCCCACGGGAGGCGACTACCTGAGCCGTTGGTTCGCCGCGGCGAGCCAACGCAGCCGGCTCGATCTCGTCTGGGTCGCGGACGACGGGCTCAGCCAGCACTACCGCGTCCGGCAGGGCGCGTTCTTCTCCGATGGGAGCCCGGTGCGTACGCGCGATCACGCCCGGGCGATCCGGACCGCGCTCGCGGTTCCGTCGCTCCAGCGGTTCCTGCTCGACATCCGCGCGGTCCGCACCTCGAAGGACGAGCTCGTCATCGAGCTCCGCCGCCGGGCGCCGCACCTCCCCAGCCTGCTCCAGAGCGTCGATCTCGCTCCGATCTCGTCGTGCGGGCAACTGTCCTCCGGTGCGTACGAGCGTGCCGTGCGCACCGCCGATGACGAGTACTGGCTCGAACCCGTCAAGGCCGGCACGCCACCTGTGCGGGTGCTCGTCCGCCGCGATCCGCACGACGCCCCGGGGAGGTTCCGGCGGGGCGAGGTCGATGTGACGTGCGCGACGGCGTTTCCGCTCGACCGTGTCCCGGACTTCGCGGACAGCCGGGTGTTCCACACGGCACCGACCGCGATCGAGATGCGTCTGGAGATCATCCCCGACAGTCCGTCGGTGGTGGGCGACGCGGAGTTCCGTCGCCGGCTCCTCGGCGCGATCCGCTATGACCGCCTTGTCGCACGGTGCTGGAACGGCGTGGAGACGGCAGCGCCCGACCACCACGTCGAGGCACCGCCCAGCGCCATCGGCTCAGGTGAACGGTTGCGCTTGGGGTACTGGGACTACTACCCCAACCTGGTCGTGGCCGAAGAGGTCGCGGCTCAGCTGACCGAGAACCTCGGTGTCGAGGTCGAGCTGGCACCCGCCGACTTCGTCTCGGGCTCGGCACAGTCCTTCGACTTGCTCCTCGCGTTGCGGGGCCCGCTGTTCGAAGATCCGATCTGCGCTCCGGACCTGCTCGACCCGGCACGCCGTGACCCGGTCCTCGCGCCGCTGCTGCGTCGGCTGTCAGAAGACCCGGATGACGATGCTGCGTGCGACGAGCTGCGCCGAGCGGTCCGCGAGCAGTGTCCGGTCCTGCCGCTCTTGCGACTCCGAGGCCACTGGCTGCAGCGCGAGGCACTGGCAGGCCGGCCCTGGCCATCGATGGACGCTGTGCGCTTCCCCCGGTTCAGCTGGAGCGCCGATTCTCCATGATCTTCGTCAAACGGTGATCTCGCTACGAAGGAAGGCCAGGGATGGCTGACGGAAGCGGCCGCTACGTTCTCTCGCCTGCGGCGACCTGGTCCCGCGACGGCGACGAGCTGCGCGTTTTCTCCGACGAGGTACTGCTGGTCCGACGCTGCCCCGAAGCGATGTTCGAATGGCTCAAAGCGGTCTCCGACGACCCGGCCGGCCTCCCAGCGCCGAGCGGAAGGCAAGTGGACGCCATCGTGCGTACGCTTCTTCGGCTTCGCCTCGTAGTCGCACCGTTCGACCGCTCGTGGCACTCGTCCGCTTGGCGGAACCAGGTCGAGTACTTCGCGGCCCTGGGTCTGGATGCCGGCGCGGCACAGGATCGGCTGCGCGCGGCGCACGTGACCGTTCTCGGCGTCGGCGGCATCGGCGGCGCGGTGCTGGCCGAGATCGTGGGTGCGGGCGTGGGCGGACTCACGCTCGTGGACGGCGACCGGGTCGCGCTGGAGAACTTGAACCGCCAATACCTCTACCGGCGTTGTGACGTCGGACGGGCAAAGGTCGATGTGGCCCGCGAGTGGGTGCGTGAGCGCCTCCCCGAAGCGGAGCCGACCGCTGTCATGGAAACCATCACGACCAGCGAGGCGTTGGTGCCGTACCTGCGCGAAGGTGGGTTCCTCGTCGTCGCGGCCGACCGTCCTGCATCGCTGCCGGAACTGTGCGCTCAAGCCTGTCTTGAGCGCGGAGCGTCGATGATCACGGGAGGATGCGGCCTCCGAGTGGGGTCGAGTGGGCCGCTGCTCCGGCCCGCCGATGTCCCGGCCTTCATCGCGTCACGCCAAGAGGCAAAGGCCACGGCCGGAGCCGCGGTCACACCGATGGCGGCCTCGTTCGGCCCGGTCAATACGCTGGTGGGCGCGACGATGGGCCGTGATCTCATCTTCGGCATACTCGGTGTGAGCGCCCGAACGACTTCGCATCGCGTCGAGCTGCTGGGGACGGCTTTGACCTGAGAACACGGAAGGTGAGCTTTAGCCTCGACCCTTTGTGAGGGTCCGTCAGTTCTTCGGCGGACCTTTCGGTTCACTCGGGTGGGGTTCTTGGTGTGTGCGGGTCGAGGGCCCGGCTATCGCGTCGGGTGGGTGCCGGGTTCCGCTGCTCCGGGCTGGGTCGTCTTGTCGTAGGGGCAGGTGAACCTGCTGTTCAGCCGGGGTTCGGTAGGAGTGCGAGTTGTTCCAGGGCGCTGGTGATCTCGCGGGTCCAGGACACGTGGTCGGCGAGGCGGAGGATGCGGAGTCGGCCGGCCGTGGAGGCCAGGTGTAGTCGCAGGCGGCGGGGTTCCCAGGCGGGCCTTGCCCCTCAGGGCGAGCATGGGCATCCAGGCCGGCAGGTCCAGAGCGATCTGCACGATCTCCAGCCAGACGCGGTTCTGTGTGGTGTGGTGTTTGGGGCCGCTCGCTCAGCAGCATGCGCATGTTGCGTTCCGGGCCGGCCCTCCGCCAGCGGTCGGGGCGGGCCCGCTTCTCGGCTGTCCAGCCCACCGAATGACAGCAGGGCCGCTCCTCGCCGAGACTGTGGCGTTTGCACCAGTTGTGGGCGGCGGCCCGGTCTGCGCCGGTCGCGGCCCCTTCGATGACGACCGGGGCCTGTCCGAAGCGGGCGGTGAGCCGGTCAAGGACGGCTCCGACCGATTGCGGCCACAGCAGTGGCGGCTTCCGTACACCAGCACCCTCGGCTCACCCGGCTCCAGCATCGCCCTTACCGCCTCGCCCCGCCAGCGTGCCACTGGATCCGGACATCACGCACCGGAAGATCAATGTTCGTCCGGCGAGGTTCGCAGGCGGCCGGTAGCGTCGCTCTGCGCCGAAGGGGTAACCCTTGTATCTACAACGGACTGGGCTCGTCCGGTACGTACCCCTCGCCGCGCCGCCGGGTGCGCTCCCAGGCCTCCCGGGCGCATCCGGGCGGGGCGTAGGTGTCGTCGGGGGTGCCGGTGAAGTCCCGCCAGGGCAGGGGTGATCCGTCCTCCATGCGGGCGCGGCGGTCCTTGCCCGGGCCCTCGCCCTGGTACAGCCACCAGCCCTTCGCCACTGCCTCTGCCTCCATCGTCCGGGCCGCCGAGGCGTGCCCGAGCACGCAGGCGGGGGCGGGTCGCACGCTGAAGCGCAGCCGGAGGGCGTCGGTGACATCGAGGTCCTCCACGACCCGGACGGCCTCGGGGTGCCGTCCGCCCTGGGCGCACAGCCGGCGCCACTTGACGTGCCATGCGGGGCGGCTGTCCTCCCGTTCCTGCGGGCAGCGCACCGTCACCTGGTAGAGCGCGCCCAGGGGCCGAGAGCGGGCGCCGGGGCCGCGCGGGACCGGCCACTGGTTGAAGCCCGACTCCAGTAGTTCGTACGGGACTTGGAACTCGATCCGCTCCACTGACTGCGGCTCGTACGGCAGTCCGTCCTCCGGGCCGTGCGCTTCCTCCGACAGCGCGGCCTGCGAGCGGAGTTGGCACACCAGTGCGGCGCGTACCGTCTCCAGCGTCACGGGTGGCCCCCTCCGACTCCCAGACCAGCCTGGTCCGTTCGCCGCGGAGCCACATCCGGGCCAGCAGGCCGTCCTCGCCGCCCGGCGGGGTCTCCTCCACCCCGGCTCCCGCTCCCGCTCCCGCTCCCGCTCCCGCTCCCGCTCCCGCTCCCGGGGCAGCCTGGGGCCCTGCGTGAGCTCCGGCTCCCTCTCCGGTCCGGGCGTGGCCTGGGGTCCGGCGTCCGTTCGGGCGCGCCTCGGGATCCGGGTCGCGGCCACCTCCCAGTCCCGGGTCCGGCACCCGCGTCCGTTGCCCCCCGGCTCGTCCGGGTGGGCGGTTCCCGTTCCGGTTAGGTGGTCCAGCAGTTCCAGGACCCGCGCACCGGCGGGGCGTACGCCGGGCATGGCGAAGGGGTCGTTATCGGGGTGGGCGGGGTGGGCCGGGCCGTGGAGGGCGTCGGGGCGCGGGGTGTCCCAGCCCGCCACCGCGAGGACGGGCAGCTCGCACAGCGGGTCGACCAGCAGCAGCCCCACTCGGCGGTCCCGGCGTCGCCCGCTTCCTCGGCGCCGGGCCGCCTCAACCCCGGTACGGACCGGCCGCCCGCGCTCAGGCTCGCCCCGAACCGTTCGCCCCAGAAGCAGGATTCGAGGGCCGCGTCCGGGAACCGGCCCGCGAGCCCCTCCGGGACAAGCGCGAAGAGCAGGTCGTGCCGGTCCTGCCGTACCCCCGTGCCGTGCACGAACAGAAACCGCATGGCCGCACCGCCCCCTCGAGCGCTCTGCCCCGCCCGGCACGATAGCGCCGCGCGACGAACAGGGCGTAGGGAACGCACAGTTCGACCACGGTGCACTTCGGAGAGAGGCGGGTCCGACGACCCCAGGGTTGCGCTCCCCATCCGCCCCCCTGCAGGCGACCGGCCGGAGCGGAACCGGTCGACGGGCACGGCTCGGCAGGTGAACCTCACGTGCAACGAGAAGCCCGCCGACGCACAGGCCTCAGCTAGTGTGATCAAGGGATCTACTTACCCGGGGGACGGAAATCATGGACGGATGGCGCGCAACCCAGACGCTACGCACGGTGGGGTCGACCACCACGCATGGGGACAACACCCTCCCGGATCCACACATCTGTGACGCCAGAACCATCCGCCGCGCGGGGGCAGCCCTGTGAGCGACCGGCCGACAGAACAGCCCCCCGCACCTGAAACACCGCCGGCTCCGGAGGCCACGGACGCCCCCGATCCCACCCCGCCGCAGGGCTCGGAGAACGATTCGGGGGCATTGCCCTCCCTCGAAGCGGGCGACACCCCGGAAGCACCCGAACCGGAAGCCGAAATCGCTCCCGACCCGGACGTAGCTCCCACGCCGTACGACGCAGCCCCCGAGCCCCCCTCCACCCCAGAAGAGCCTCAGGAGCACTCCGACCCCACGGAACAGGAAGAACCGCCAGACCCCGCCGAAGCGCCGGAACCCCCTGCGGCTCTGGAGTCAGACGACGGCAGCGACGCGGCGCCAGCACCAACCCCCGACACGGACGAGGCACCCGACCCCTGGCCGGCGTCGGACGACGCCCCGGAAGCCCCCGAACCCGCAGCCGACACCCGCACCGTGCCGGGAACCGACGACCACGACGAGGCGCCGGACCCCACCCGGCCCGACGAGGCTCCGCACGTCGCCGAGCCGTCTTCCGACGCCGCGCCGGACCCGGACGAAGCCCCCGCACCGCACGACGCCGCCCCCGAGCCCCAAGAACACCCCGCCACCCCCGAGCCCGCCGAACCTCCGCACCACGAGGAAGAGCTTCCGGACCCGGACGAAGCCCCGGAACCCCCTGAAACTCTGGAGCAACAACCGGCCGGCGAATCGGCGGTAGCACCCACCCACGACGCAGACGAGGCACCCGACCCACCGGCCTCACCCGGCGACACGCCGGAGGTCCGTGCGGAGCCGTCCGAACCCGCCGACCCGGATTCCGGACCCGCACCTGATGCGAGCGAGCCGCGTCCGTCGCACGCCGCGCGTGACGACGTGGTCGAGGGCGGCTTCATGGACCAGATGAAGCAGATGGCGGGCGTCGGAAAGCACGTGAGGGAGCAGCGGGAACGCCTGACCAACACCGTGGACCGCCCGGAATTCCAGGATCCGTCCGAGTATCCAGAGGACTTGCCCAACCGCTACGGCGCTCCTCTCGACCGGTCGGATGGGACGAGGACACCGCTCTTCGACGGGGAGCCTTCACGCAAGCAAGCCAAGCAGGGAGCAATCAACGACTGCGGCATCGTCGCCACACTCGGCGCCGTGGCCGAGCATCGGCCCGAAGCCATCCGCGCGTGCGTACAGGAGTCCGAGGACGGCAACTATCAGGTGAAGCTGCACGAGGCCAAGTACAACTACTCGCTCGGCAGATTTGAACCGACCGGCCGCAAGATCAATCTGACCGTGACACCCGACCTCCCGGTGTTCGACGCCACTCCCGAAGCACCCGCCTTCGCGGATTCCGTAGGAACCGGAGCGGCATGGGCACCCATCATGGAGAAGGCGGTCGCCGGAATTGATCAGACCTGGACCGATGACCGCCGCGACCAGTGGGCTTCGGACAGTGTGCTACGGCCAGGCCCGCCGGATTCCGAGGGATACGTCCGGCTCAACAAAGGCAGCAGCGCCCAGGATCGCGCCGAACTCCTCACACAGCTCACCGGTCGACCCGCCCACGTATGGGATTTCCCCGATAAGCCCAATTACGATTGGGTCAGCCCTGACAAACAGCTCGTCACCGACATTCGCCAGCAGCTCGCCGACGGCAAACCCGTATTGGTCGGATCGTGTTCAGAGAAGGAGGCTAAGGGCCCACTGGAGAACGACCTGCACCCGGAACATGCGTACGAAGTGACCCATGTGGACGAAAAGGGTCAGTTCCATCTCCACAATCCCTGGCACCGAAACCAACCCGACCCCTTGACCATCCGGCAGTTCAGAAAGAACATCCGACCTCGATACACAACCTTGGAGTAAGTCGCATGACCGATAAAATCGCCCTCCGGAAGGGAATTCTCCGCCGGACAGGAATCGGTGAATTCGGCGTGATCCGGGTGGACGCCCGTCCCGGCCATCCCGTCACGGTCCGCCTCCTGGTGGCGGTCGACGAGGAAGAGGCGAAATACACCCTTCAGATCGGCGACAGTTTCCCGGTCCAGGGCGAGCTCTGGGTACTCGACGGCGTCGACGACCCTGCCGGCGCATGGCTCGTACGCCTTCGCAAGGCTGAACAGACCCTGCCTGGGTGATCACGAGCGAGGCAGAGGGCGGTCGGCGCCACACGGGGCTGCCCGCCCTGGCGGCACGGTCCAGAAGGAGTCCCCGACGGGCACCCTCACCACCCTCCAACTGACCCTGTCCCCCTGAGGCCCCGTGCACGCGGCCGGCGGCGGGGCGAACGCCGCCCCGCCGCCGGCACTCGTCGTCGGCCGGCCTCAGCCGCGCGGGAGGATCGTGGTGAGGACCGTGGGGAGGGGGTACCAGTCCGAGGAGGTGATCGAGGCGTGGTGGGTGGCCATCAGGGCCACGCGGGCCCGGGCCTGGGCCTCGGTGGGGTGCACCGGGTCGATGGCCGGGGCGACGCCGTGGGCGTCCGTGGCGATCAGGAGGTAGTGGTTGCGGTCGTACCAGGCGGTGTCGATCGAGCCGGAGGCGTAGGCACTCGCATCCCCGTCGAAGACGACGAACCAGGGGCGCAGCGAGGCGTCGGCGTAGCGGGTGCGCGGGTCGCCCGGCTCGGCGCGGTGGACCGCCGGGAAGGCGGCGGCCCGGTCGAGGCGGCCGGAGGCCGCGAGGGCGCGCAGGTGCTCCGCGTACTCGCGGTCCGTCCAGAGCTTGTCCGCACTGTTGCCCTCCTCGACGGTGCCGGGGATGAGCTCGACGAGGAACTTGCCCGCCATCGCGGAGCGGGCCGGCCAGGCTCCGGCGCGGGCGGCCGCGTCGAGGTCGGGGTGGCCGGCGGCGAGCTGTCCGGGGCGGTAGAGGGCGTCGCCGAGCTTGGAGTCCAGCAGGGCGTCGAGGTCGGCGGGGCCGCGGCCGAGGTTGGCGGCGAAACCGTCCTTGAGTTCCAGCTTGAGGACGACCGGGCGGTGTCCGGGGTGGGCGTCGTGCCAGCTGCGGATGTCGGAGAGGCAGCCCGCGAGGTTCTGGTTGCGGGACTTGGTGCGCAGCTGGGCGGGGGTGGTGGCGTTCTCGCAGTTGCTGTCGTTGCCGAAGGGGTTGTCGTGCGAGACCCGCCAGGAGCTGCCGAAGAAGTTGGTCCACACGTCGAGTTCGAGCATCGCCGCGCCGGAGTCGAGGGCGTCCGCGAAGTACGGGTACTTCGTCTTCTCGTAGGCGTTGTGCACGCCCACCCCGGTGGAGCCGGCGTACGGGAGGTCCGCGGCGGGGGTGGCCGCGCCGGCGGGGGCGGCGCCCAGGGTGAGGGCCAGGCCGAAGGCCAGGCCGAGGGCCGCCAGGGTGGACAGCAGCGCTGCCGCCGTCCGGTTCCGTAGGTTCATGCGTCCGACTCCCGTGTGCTGGTGGCGTTCAAGTCGCCGTGAGGTTAGGGGAGTTGGGTGGCGCGTGGAAGGACGGCGGATGGCGGGCCGGGGAGTGTGAGGACGGACACGCTCCGTTTCCGGGACGTGTGTCACCTTTGTACCCGTCGGAGGGCGAAGGTCGAAGGTCGATGGGAGACAGGGATGATCCTCGGGAGCGGGTGCGCCATATGTTCGGCACGGTGAGGGGCAGGGTCGTCGGCGTCTGCGTGCTGGCCGGGATCTGCTGCGCCCTGGTGGCAGTCGGCGTGGGCCGGCTGGGCTTCTTCGGGCACGTCGCCGACGGCGATCCGGCGCGCGGGACGTACGTACAGGACGCCGGTCTCGCCGACCGGGCGGCCGCCGCCGTGGAGGAGCTGACCGACGGGCCGGGCGCCGAGGGGGCGCCGGACGCGGGGACCCGGCCGCTCGGCGGGACCGTACCCGCCGAGGGCGCGGCCGGCGGCTCCGGGGCCGGCGGCGGATGGCGGGCCTCCGAGCCGCTGGAGGCCCGGACCGCACCCACCGAACCGGCGATCGGGGCCCTGTTCTCCCCCGGCCTGGACTGGGACGGCGAGCACCACTGCTCGGGCAGCGTCGTCCACTCCCCCGGCGGCGACCTCGTCGTCACCGCCGCGCACTGCGTGTACCAGAGCGGCTTCCGCACCAACCTCGCCTTCGTCCCCGGCTACCGGGACGGCGCGGCCCCCTACGGCGTCTGGGTGCCCACCCGCATCGAGGTGGACCCCCGCTGGGTGGAGTCCGCCGACCCCGACCACGACGTGGCCTTCGTCCGGGTGCGCCGGGCCGGGCAGCCGGGCCTGCGGCTGGAGGACGCCACCGGGTCGCACCCGGTCGGCTTCCGGCCCGAACTGCCCGCGCCCGCCCGGCTGGTGGGCTACCCGAACGACGCCGAGCAGCCGCTGGGATGCGCCAACACGGCCGAAGCCGCCGGGCCCACGCAGCTGCGGCTGGACTGCGCGGACGTGCCCAACGGGACCAGCGGCGGCCCCGTCCTGAGCGCGGCCGGGACCCTGATCGGGGTGATCGGCGGCCGGGACGGAGGCGGGGACGAGGTGACCTCGTACAGCAGTTATTTCGGCGAGGACACCCGCGCCCTGTACGAGCGGGCCGTCAGGGACTGAGGGAGGGCTATGCCGTCTCCCTCGGGAGGTGGTGGGGAGGGTACCGGGAGGTCGAAGGGGCGCTCGGCAGGCGCCACTTGGACAGGACGCGGAGCATCGTCCACGGGCTGAGGAGGGTGTTCGGCGGGGCGGACAGGGAGAGGACGCCGAAGAAGGACGCGGAGACGGCCGGGTCGGCGTTGGCCCCCACGACGACCCGGGACATGTAGCGCTGGAGGACGCGGGTGGCCCGGTCGGGCGGGGGCCCTTCCGTGCCGGGGTAGCGCAGGTCCTCGCTGGTGGCGATCTGCCAGGCGACGGACGCGACGGCGGCCGTACGCCGCTGCACGCGCCGGGCGGCGGCCGGGATCTCCCGCAGGGTGAGCCCGGACAGGGCCTCGTCCAGGGCCTCAGCGCCGAGGGCGGCGACGGTCATCCCGTGCCCGTAGACGGGGTTGAAGCGGCACAAGGCGTCCCCGACGACGAGGAGGCCGTCGGGCCAGCGGTCGAGGCGCTCGTAGTGGCGCCATTCGTTGGCGGTGCCGCGGAAGCCGGTGGGCTCGGAGAGCGGTTCGGCCGCGCGGAGGGCGTCGTGGAGGGCGGGGCTGCGCAGCCGGCGGGCGAAGTCGAGGAACTCGGGGTCCTTGGTGGGCGGGGCGTGCTCGCCGTTGCCGATGAGGGTCACCATCCAGCGGTCGCCGTCCAGCGGGACCAGTACGCCCCCGCGCGGGCTGTCCGGGCGGCCCTGTACGTACATGCCCTGCCAGCGGCGTTCCGGGCCCTTCGGGATGGCGTACGTACGGCTGGAGTAGCCGAGGTGGGCGTCGTAGCGGGTGACCGCCGGGGCGGGGTGACCGAGGGCGGCCAGCCAGGCGGGGGTCTTCGAGGCGCGTCCGGTGGCGTCGACGACGAGGCGGGCGGCCAGCCGCTCGGCGGGCGCCGCGGGGCCGTCGCCCCCGCGCAGGACGACCCCGGCCACCGTGCGGCCGTCCGCCCCCGCGAGGAGCCCGGTGGCGAGCCGGCCGGCCACGACCCGGATCCGGCCCTCCCCCTCGCGCAGGACCGCGCGGCGGACGGTCCAGTCGATGAGGTCGCGGCTGCCGACGAGCTGCCGGGCGCCCGGCACCTGCCGGAACCAGTCGGCGGTGCTCAGCCACAGGAAGTCGCGCGGGGTCTCCAGCAGGGTGGAGCCGCCCGCCGTCAGCTCGTCCGTGATCCCGGGCAGCAGCCGCTCGATGAGCTCCAGGCCGCGCGACCACAGCACGTGCACGTGGCGGGACTGCGGTACTCCGGGCCGGAACTCCGGCCCGTCCTCGGGTAACTCGTCCCGCTCGACGATCGTGACGCGGGCGAACCGCCGCGCGAGCACCCGCGCCGAGAGCAGCCCCGCCAGGCCGGCCCCGAGGACCACGGCGTGGTCGTCCCCGCCTTCTGGGTGGTTGTCCGGAGTGTCGTCCATACCGTCGAGTGTCCGCCCCGCCGGGCTGCCCGGGTCAGGCCCCGTCCGGGGCGGACGGAGGCGCGACGGGGCGGACGGAGGCGGCCGGGGGCGCGCCCGCGCCGGGAACGCCGCCCGTACGACCCCGCCCGGCCCGGACCGTACGCCGCCGCCCGGATCAGGCGGGACCGGCGGCAGGACCGTCAGGCCCTCAGGGCGTGCCCGTGGATGCCGCGACCAGGACGTCGCCCGCCGCCACCCGGCTGTAGAGGACCGTGCGGCCCGTGCGGCGGCGGAGGATCAGGCCTGCCGCCAGGAGCACCTTGAGCTGGCCGGACACCGTGCCCAGGCCGAGGCCCGTCAGGGCCACCAGTTGCGTCGTGGACTTCGGGCTCTCCAGCAGGATCAGCACCCGGGCCCGTACCGGCCCCAGCAGCCGTACCAGCGCCTGCGGGGCGGTCCCCGACTGCGTGAGCTGCCCCTCGCAGGGGTAGACCAGCGCGTGCCGGTACGACCCGGTCCAGGCCACCCAGCCGTGCCCGGGAGTCACCGGGACGAAGACCAGCCCGGCGTCACCCGACAGCTCGCGCGGCGGCCGGTCCTGGAGGTTGATCCGCAGCCGGCCCTCCCCGAGCCAGGCCATGCCGGGCCGCATCCCGGACAACGCGGAGGCCCAGCCGCCCCGGCTCAGGTCCCGGGTGCGGACCAGGATGTCGGCCTCGGCGACCCGGCGCCGGCGTTCCCAGTCCGGGCGTACCGCCTCGGCCCAGACCCACTCGAGCAGTTCCGCCGTCCTCGGCCCCAGCCCCCGGGCGCGGGCGAGGGACTCGGGCAGTCGCCCGGAGGCGGCGCGCAGGTCCGTACGCACCACCGCGTCCGGGGTCGCGCGGACCGGGGCGAGCTCTTCCTCGAAGGAACGCCCGTCCGGCGGCGGGGTGAGGAACCCTGCGATCCACAGCCGGCCGAGGGCCGCCCGTACGAGGGCGGCGGTGACGGGTTCGGCCGCCAGGTACGCCCGGTAGTGCGGGAGCCGGTCCGCCAGCCAGGCCCGGTCGCCGGGGTGCGGTGCGGTCCGCCGCTCCAGGGCCATCAGGGCGGCGGTGGTCTCGGCCAGCGCGGACACGACGAAGCGGCTCTGCGCGAGCGCGTCGGTGTCGATCCGCCACCACCCCACGTCCTGCCTCCCCCCTCCGCCCGACCGGGCCGCTCGTACCTGCCGCTGCCACTGCCGATGCCACTGCCACTGCCGCCAGAGCCGGAGGACCGTCCCGGCCCCGGCGAACCCCGCGGCCCGCTTCCACGTTTCGCGTCCCCGCGAAACATTAGGCCACCCCCCGCCCCGCCCCGGAGACTCCCCGCATGCCCCGGACCTACCGCTCGCTCGCGCGTGTCCCCGAGTTCGCCCCCTTCTTCGGCGCCGCCGCCCTGCGCATCGGCGCCTCCACCGTCGGCTCCCTCGCCCTCGGTGTCCTCGTCTACGACCGCACCCGCAGCCCCCTGCTCTCCTCCCTCGCCATGTTCGGCCCCTCCCTCGCCCAGGTCCTCGGTGCGACCCTGCTGATGTCCGCCGCCGACCGGCTGCCCCCGCGGGCCGCGCTCGGCTGGCTCGCGGGCCTCGCCGCGGCCGGTACCGCCCTGCTGGCCGTTCCGGGGCTGCCGCTGTGGGCGGTGTTCGCGGTCCTCCTCGGCCAGGGCCTCGCGGACTCCCTCGCGGGCGGGGTCCGTTACGGGCTGCTCACCGAGATCCTGCCGCCCGGCGACTACCTGCTGGGCCGCTCCCTGCTCGCGATCTGCGCGGGCGTCACCCAGGTCGCCGGTTTCGCCCTCGGCGGGCTGCTGCTCGCCGCGCTGTCCCCGCGCGGGACCCTGCTGACGGCCGCCGCCCTCGGGGCGGCCGCCGCGCTGACCGTGGTGCTCGGGCTGCGCCCCCGCGCGGCCCGGTCGGGCGGCCGGCCCTCGCCGGGCGAGACCTGGCGGGTCAACGTCCTGCTGTTCTCGCACCCGGGCCGCCGGAGCCTGTACCTCGCCCTGTGGGTGCCCAACGGCCTGATCGTCGGCTGCGAGTCCCTGTTCGTCCCCTACGACGCCGCCCACGCGGGCCTGCTCTTCGGCTGCGCCGCCGCCGGGATGCTCGTCGGGGACACCGTCGCCGGGCGCTGGCTGCCGGCCCGGCTGCGGGTGCGGCTCGCGGCCCCGCTGCGGCTGCTGCTCGCAGTGCCGTACCTGGTGTTCGTCCTCGAACCGGGGCCGGTCCTCGCCACCGCCGCCGTGGCGCTGGCCTCCGTCGGCTACTCGGCGGGACTGCTGATGCAGGAACGCCTCCTGCCGCTGCTGCCGGAGGGCACCCAGGGTCAGGCCCTCGGCCTGCACTCGGCGGGGATGCTGACCCTCCAGGGCGTGTGCGCGGCGCTCGCGGGGGCGCTCGCCCAGTACACCTCGCCGGTGGTCGCGATGACGGCACTGGCGGGGGCGTCCGTCCTGGTCACCCTGGCACTGGAGCCGGGCCTGCGGGCCAGTAAGCTGCGGATCCGTCCCCCGCAGTCCCCTACTCCCGTCCCCCGAGGTAGCGCGCAGTGAGCTCCGCAGCACCCCCCATCCCGGTGACGGTCGTCGGGCTCGGCGCCGACGGCTGGGCCGGGCTCGCCGCGAGCGCCCGGGCCGCGCTCGCCTCCGCCGAGGTGCTGATCGGCGGGCCGCGCCAGCTGGACCTGCTGCCGGCCGCGGAGTGCGGCGGCCTGCGCGTGGCCTGGCCGAGCCCGCTGCGCCCGGCCGTGCCGAAGCTGATGGCCGAGCACGCGGGACGCCGGATCGCGGTACTGGCCAGCGGGGACCCCATGTTCTACGGGATCGGCCGCGCCCTCTCCGAGGAGCTGGGCCCCGGCGCCCTGCGCGTCCACCCGCACCCCTCCTCCGTGTCCTACGCGTGCGCCCGCCTGGGCTGGCCGGTGGAGGACACCGAGGTGGTCACCGTCGTCGGCCGCCCGGTGGCCCGGCTCGCGGCCGCCCTGTCCGAGGGCCGGCGGGTGCTGGTGCTGAGCGCCGGAGCGGCGACCCCGGGCGAGATCGCCGCCCTGCTGCGGGAGCGGGGCTTCGGCCCGAGCCGGATGCGGGTGCTGGAACAGCTGGGCTCCGAGCGCGAGGACGCGTACGAGGGCACGGCCGCGCACTGGGAGCACCCGCCGGGCGACCCCCTCAACGTGGTCGCCGTCGACTGCCGGCGCGACCCCGCCCACCCGGCGCCCCGGCTCGGCTCCACGCCCGGCCTGCCCGACGCCGCGTACGAGCACGACGGGCAGCTCACGAAGCGGCACGTGCGCGCCGCGACGCTGTGCGCGCTGGCCCCCGCCCCCGGCGAGCTGCTGTGGGACATCGGCGGCGGCTCCGGTTCCATCGGCATCGAGTGGATGCGTACGCACCCCTCCTGCCGCGCGGTCGCGGTGGAACGGGTTCCCGCGCGCGCGGCCCGCATCACCCGCAACGCGGCGGCGCTCGGCGTACCGGGCCTGCGCGTGGTGGTCGGCGCGGCCCCGGCGGCCCTGGAGGGGCTGCCGGCCCCCGACGCCGTGTTCATCGGCGGCGGGCTGACCGCGCAGGGCCTGCTCGACGCGGCCTGGGCGGCGCTGGTGCCGGGCGGCCGGCTGGTCGTCAACACCGTCACCCTGGAGTCGGAGGCGGTCCTCACCGACCGCTACCGGCGGCACGGCGGCGACCTGGTGAAGCTGGCCGTCGCGCACGCCGTGCCGGTCGGCGGTTTCACGGGCTGGCGCCAGGCCATGCCGGTCACCCAGTGGTCGGTCACCAAGCCCCTGCCGGAGTCCGGGCCCGGGCCCGGTTCCCCGTCCGAACCCGTCCACGACACCGCGAGCGCGAAGGATCTGCCATGACCGTGTACTTCATCGGAGCGGGCCCCGGCGCCGCCGACCTGATCACCGTGCGCGGCGCCCGGACCCTGGCCGCCGCGCCGGTCTGCCTGTACGCGGGCAGCCTGGTCCCGCGCGAGCTGCTCGCCGAATGCCCGGCGGACGCCCGGCTGGTGGACACCTCGCAGCTGAACCTGGACCAGATCGTCGCCGAGTGCGTACGGGCCCACGAGGCGGGCCAGGACGTGGCGCGGCTGCACTCCGGCGACCCGTCGATCTTCAGCGCGGTCGCCGAGCAGATGCGGCGCCTCGACGCCGCCGGGATCCCGTACGAGGTCGTCCCGGGCGTGCCCGCCTTCGCGGCGGCGGCCGCAGCCCTCAAGCGGGAGCTGACCGTCCCGACGGTCGGGCAGACCGTGATCCTCACCCGGATCGCCCAGCAGGCGACGCCGATGCCGCCCGGCGAGGACCTCGCGACGCTGGGGCGCAGCGGTGCGCTGCTGGTGCTGCACCTGGCCACCCGGTACGTGGACCGGGTCGTGGAGGAGCTGCTGCCGCACTACGGCGCCGACTGCCCGGTGGCGGTGGTGGCGATGGCCAGCCGCCCCGACGAGCTGATCCTGCGCGGCACGCTGACCGACATCGCGGCGCAGGTGAAGGAGGCGGGGCTGGTGCGCACGGCGGTGATCGTGGTCGGGCGGACGCTGACCGCGGAGCAGTTCCGGGACAGCCACCTGTACTCCCCCGAGCGCGACCGGCATGTCTGCTGAACCGGGACCCCGCCCGCACGTCCTGATCCTGGGCGGTACGACGGAGGCCCGCCGGCTCGCGGAGGCGCTCGCGCGGGACACCTCGTACCGGGTGACGACCTCGCTGGCCGGCCGGGTGGCGTCGCCGGTGCTGCCGCCGGGCGAGGTCCGCATCGGCGGCTTCGGGGGCGCGGAGGGCCTGGCCGGGTGGATCGCCGGGCACGGCGTCACGCGGGTGGTCGACGCCACGCACCCCTTCGCGGAGCGGATGAGCTTCCACGCGGCGCGGGCGGGCGAGCTGACGGGCGTCCCGCTGCTGGCGTTGCGGCGGCCCGGCTGGACCCCGGGCCCGGGGGACGACTGGACCTTCACCGACTCCCTCGCCGGGGCGGCCGCGCTGCTGCCCGGCTTCGGCGAGCGGGTGTTCCTGACGACGGGCCGGACGGGCCTGCACACCTTCGCGGGGGTCACCGACCGCTGGTTCCTGGTGCGTTCGGTGGACCCTCCGGCGGGGCCCGTGCCGCCGCGCCTGGAAGTGCTGCTGGCGCGCGGCCCGTTCGGCCTGGAGGAGGAGCGGGAGCTGCTGGCCCGCCACCGGATCGACGTACTGGTCACGAAGGACAGCGGTGGCGGCGCGACGGCCCCGAAACTCACCGCCGCCCGGGAGGCGGGCATCCCGGTCCTGCTCGTCGGCCGCCCCGCGGTCCCGGCGCACGTCCCGCTGGCCCCGTCGGTGGAGTCGGCCCTCGCCTGGCTCGAGGCGGGCTCGGAGCCGGCCCCTGAAACGGGCCCCGAGACGGACGCGGACGCAGAGGCCTAGAACATCCGCCTCTGCAGGACTTTCAGCCGGTTTCGGTGGGGCTTTCGGCCCGGGAGCGCGGTCCCGGAGGCGAACATCCGGGGAACTCCGGCCCGCCGCGTCCGCGTTCGCGGCCGGTGGCTCCTCCAGCGGCTCTTGCCGGGTTCCATACCGGCTCCGGCGGCGGCCCCCCACCCGGCCCCGGCCCCGCGCCGCACCCTCTAGGCTGGGGGAATGCGGATACGTCACTCCCTCGTCCTGATCCTCGCCGCCGCGACGCTCGTCACCGGTTGCGGCGAGAAAGCGGCGCCCCGGGGGTGGGAGCCCGACGAAGCGCTCCAGCGTGCCGACGAGACCCTGGCGAAGCACGCCGGTGAGGGCCGCGTGACGATGCGGGGCACCGGATTCCTCGCCGCCGGGCTGGAGAAGGCCCTGGAGACCGACGGGGAGCGCCCGTACCGCTTCGACATCGCCTGCGACAGCGAGGAGGTCGCCCGGGTGAGGTTCGTGCTGACGCGCGAGGGCGGCGCCGGGGACCGCTCCTTCGACGTGGCGTGCTCCGCCGGGGAGGTGACCCGGGTCAACTTCCCGGCCGGCTCGGCGGTGACGGCGCACGTCGAGGCCGCGCCGAAGGACGAGTCTCCGCCGGCCGGGGTGCTGTCCTGGCAGCTGCTCACCGTCGACCCCAAGGACGTCCAGGGCTGCGCGGACATGCTCGCCGGCTGCCCCTGAGCCGTACGCCACGAGGCCGTACGCCACGAGCCGTGACGGCGTCGGCCCCGGGGCAGGACCGCCCCGGGGCCGACGCCGCCGGCTCGGCTCACCTCACGGGTAGCGGCGCGGGGTCCACGTCACGCGCGAGCCGTCGGGCCGCTCGGTGACCTGGGTCTGCGAGGAGCCGATCAGCAGGATCGTGCGCATGTCGACCTCGGACGGCTCCAGTTCGGCCAGCGTGAGGACGCGTACCGACTGCTCGGGGCCGCCCACGTCGCGGGCGACGACCACCGGGGTCTCGGGGGAACGCAGCTCCAGCAGCAGTTCCTTGGCCTGCGCCACCTGCCAGGTCCGGCTGCGCGAGCCCGGGTTGTACAGGGCGAGCACCAGATCGGCGGCGGCCGCCGCGCGCAGCCGCCCGGCGATGACCTCCCACGGCTTGAGCCGGTCGGAGAGGGAGACGGTGGCGTAGTCGTGGCCGAGCGGCGCGCCGGCCGCGGCGGCGGCCGCGTTGGCGGCGGTCACCCCGGGCAGGACCCGTACCGGCACGTCCTCGTACTCCGGCTGCCCGGCGACCTCCAGGACGGCGGTGGCCATGGCGAAGACCCCGGGGTCGCCGCCGGAGACCACCACGACCCGCTTGCCGCGCCGGGCGAGGTCGAGGGCGAACTCGGCGCGCTCGGACTCCACCTTGTTGTCGGAGCCGTGCCGCACCTGGCCCGGCCGGACCGGCACCCGGTCCAGGTACGTCGTGTACCCGACGAGGACCTCCGCGTCGGCCAGGGCCCGCCGGGTCTCGGGGGTGAGCCAGAGCGGCCCGGCCGGTCCGGTGCCGACGACCGCGACCTCGCCGGGGCCGGACGGCACGCTGCCCGGGTTCCCGATCCGGCTGGGCACGACGGCGACGGCGAAGTACGGCACGCTGTCCGGGTCGGTGTCCGCGAGGACCCCGGTGCGCTCCCCGGCCATGGTGGCGCGTTCCACGTAACGGGCCTCGGCGAGACGGCCGCTGCCCTCCATGGCCCGCCGGACGGCGGGGAAGGTGCGGCCGAGCTTCATCACGACCGCCGAGTCGGTGGCGGCGAGGCGGGCGGTGAGCTCCTCCTCGGGCAGGGTGCCGGGCAGGATCGTCAGCACCTCCTCGCCCTCGACGAGCGGGGTCCCGAGCCGGGCGGCGGCGGCGCTCACCGAGGTGACGCCGGGGATCACCTCGGCCTCGTACCGGTCCGCGAGCCGCTTGTGCATGTGCATGTACGAGCCGTAGAAGAGCGGGTCGCCCTCCGCGAGGACGGCGACGGTGCGGCCGGCGTCCAGGTGCGCGGCCAGCCGGGCGGCGGAGGCCTCGTAGAACTCCTCCATCGCGCCCTGGTAGCCGCCGGGGTGGTCGGTGGTCTCGGTGGTGACCGGGTAGACCAGCGGCTCCTCGACGTGGTCGGCGCGCAGATGCTTCGCGGCGATCGAGCGGGCGATGGAACGGCCGTGGCGGGCGCTGTGGTAGGCGACGACGTCCGCCTCGGCGATGACCTCGACGGCCCTCAGCGTCATCAGGGAGGGGTCGCCGGGCCCGAGGCCGACCCCGTACAGCTTGCCCGAGATGTCCGCGGTGCTCATTCTTCCTCGCTCGCGATCGCGTTGACGGCGGCGGCCGCGATGGCGCTGCCGCCGCGCCGGCCCCGCACGATCAGGTGGTCCAGGCCCGAGGCGTGCGCGGCGAGGGCGTCCTTGGACTCGGCGGCGCCGATGAAGCCCACGGGGACGCCGATGACGGCGGCGGGGCGCGGGGCGCCCTCCTCGATCATCTCCAGCAGCCGGAACAGCGCGGTCGGCGCGTTGCCGACGGCGATCACGGAGCCCTCCAACAGGCCCCGGTCGCGCCAGACTTCGAGGGCGGCGGCGCTGCGCGTGGTGCCCATCTTCGCGGCCAGCGCGGGCACGGCCGGGTCGGAGAGGGTGCAGATGACCTCGTTGTCGGCGGGGAGCCGCTTGCGGGTGACGCCGCTGGCGACCATCTGTACGTCGCACAGGATCGGGGCGCCTGCGTGCAGCGCGGCGCGGGCGCGCAGCACGACCTCGGGGGTCCAGCCGAGGTCCTGGGGGAGGTCGGTCATACCGCAGGCGTGAATCATGCGCACCGCGACCTGGGCGACCGATGCGGGCAGCCCTGAGAGGTCCGCCTCGGCGCGGATCGTGGCAAAGGACTGGCGGTAGATCGCGGCGCCGTCCTTCTCGTACTCGAACACGGTGTACTCGCTCATTTCTTCACTGCGGCTTCGGACGGTGAGGGGGTGTTGCGCGCGGCCGTGAGGGCCGCGGCCAGGTCGGTGCCGGGCGGCAGGGGCCGCCCGTGCACGGCGAGTTCGTAGCCGCCGCCCGCGGTGGCGGTCGCGTCCACCCAGGCGGCGCCGCGGGGGTGCCCGCAGCGGCGGGCGCAGCCCGACCAGTGGACGGGCAGCGGCCCGCGCGACAGTTGTACGAGGGCCCGCGCGTCGGCGCGTACGTCCGCGAGGGACTTGGCGCAACCGGGGCGGCCCGTGCAGGCGGTGACGGACTCCCAGGGGTCGTCGGGCGCCAGGACCAGCCCGGCGCCGGCGACCGCGTGCCGGTGGGCGCCGGCCCGGGGCAGGACGATGCTCCGCCAGGGGGTGACCCGCAGCCCGCCGCCGTCACCGTCCGCGGCGGCGCCGGCGAGCACCCGCCACTGCGCGGAGGCCAGCCGGCCCAGCGGGGGCAGTACGCACAGGGCATCCTGCTCCCCGGCGTCGGATCCCGACGGCCGGGGCGGCGGGCAGTACGGCCACGCCACCTCGGGCCGAACCTCGCCCGCGATCCCGGCGACACCCAACCGCGCGGCGAACTCACCGACATCCAGAGCGCGTTCGAGGGGGAGCTCGGCCACGCGCCAGGCGCGGGTGCCGGCGGCCTCGGCGGCGTCCAGGAAGTACGCGGCGGCCAGCCATGCCGCCCGGGGCGCGTCGGCGGCGGCCAGCTCCACGGCGCCGGCGGCCGCGCCGAGGCGCAGCAGCGCGCGGCCGTGCGGTATGCCCAGCACGGTCACGTCGGGGTCGAGGGCGGCGACGTCGCCGCGGCCGTCGTCGAGGGCGAACAGGAAACGGCCGGACAGGGCCGTCGCCCGGGTGCTCGCGCACAGCAGCCGGTCCAGCTCACCGACCCACGGCGTGACATCGGGCCGTCCGGTGCTCCCGATCCCCGCCATCGGCGTGGCCACGATGTTCCGCACCCGCTCGTGGCCGGGCGCGGGCAGCAGCCCGGCCGCGTCGAGCAGCTCGGCCAGCGCGCCGCCGCAGCCGTCGGCGAGCCCGCGCAGCTGGACGTTGCCGCGGGAGGTCAGCTCCAGGTGGCCGTCGCCGAACCGGTCGGCGGCGCCGGCGAGCGCGAAGGCCTGCGCGGCGGTGAGCAGTCCGCCGGGGATCCGGACGCGCGCGAGGTAGCCGTCGTCCGCCGCGTGCAGACGCAGCGCGCCCGGGCAGGCGTCGCCGCGGTCCCGTATGACGGGCTCGTCCCGGGACGCGGCGGAAGGGGGCTGGGGCATGGCCGCGAGCATACCCACGATTCCCCACCCCCGACCTGTGTCCGTCACCACCCCACCCCCTCCGACCAGCCACTCCCCGCCGGCGGCCGGGTGCGGCCCACTGCACGGCGCTCCGCGCCCGCGCCTCAATCGCCGGCGGGGCTGGATTCGGCTGATGTGACCGGTCGGCTGCCGGACGGCGCCAAAATCCAGCCCCGCCGGCGTTTGAGGCGCCGGGGCCTGGGGCAGAGCCACGGCGCCGCGTGCGACCACCCCCGACCCCCGCTCCCGGCCAGGGACCCGGCCACCTAAGATGACCTTCCGGTGGGCCACTCGGCCCGCCATCGCCGAGGACGGCGACATGGGAGGAAGCCCGGTGAGATTCCGGCGCGGTCCCGCCACTGTGAACCCCGCGGAGCGATCCGTCGGGTGAGTCAGGAACTCCCGCTGTCCTCACTGCCCGGGGCGCGGAATCCCCGAGGAAGGCCTGCCGCCGCATGATCCTGCTGCTGTCGACGTCCGACACCGATCTGCTCAGCGCCCGCGCCGCGGACGGCCCCGTCCCGTACCGGTTCGCGAACCCCTCCCGTCTTCCCCTCGACGACCTCCCCGGCCTCCTGGACGGGGTGGACCTGGTCGTCGTACGCCTCCTCGGCGGGCTCCGCGCCTGGCAGGAGGGCCTCGACCTGCTGCTGGCCGCGGACCAGCCGCGCCCGGTGGTCGTCCTGACCGGCGAACAGGCCCCGGACGCCCAGCTGATGGAGGCCTCGACCGTCCCGATCGGCATCGCCGCCGAGGCGCACGGCTACCTCGCGCACGGCGGCCCGGCCAACCTCGGCCAGCTGGCCCGGTTCCTCTCGGACACGGTGCTGCTGACCGGCCACGGTTTCGAGCCCCCGGCCGCCTCCCCCACCTGGGGCCCCCTGGACCGCACCGCGCGGGCCACCGAAGGTCCCGAGGTCGCGGTCCTCTACTACCGCGCGCACCAGATGAGCGGCAACACCGCCTTCGTGCACGCCCTCTGCGACGCGATCGAGGCCAAGGGCGCCCGGCCCGTCCCGCTCTACGTGTCCTCCCTGCGCACCCCGGAGCCGGAGCTGCTCGAGGCCCTGGGGTCCGCCGACGCGATCATCACCACGGTCCTCGCGGCCGGCGGCACCCGCCCCGCGACCGCTTCGGCGGGCGGGGACGACGAGTCCTGGGACGCGGGCGCCCTCGCCGGGCTCGGCGTGCCGATCCTGCAGGCCCTGTGCCTGACGGGTTCGCGCGGCAACTGGGAGGAGAACGACGAGGGCCTCTCGCCCCTGGACGCCGCGACGCAGGTCGCCGTCCCGGAGTTCGACGGCCGTCTGATCACCGTCCCGTTCTCCTTCAAGGAGATCGACGAGGACGGCCTGCCCTCCTACGTGGCCGATCCCGAGCGGGCCGCCCGGGTCGCGGGCATCGCCGTGCGCCACGCCCGGCTGCGCCACATCGACCGCCGCGACAAGCGGATCGCGCTGGTCCTGTCCGCGTACCCGACGAAGCACTCCCGCATCGGCAACGCGGTCGGCCTGGACACCCCGGCCAGCGCCGTGGAACTGCTGCGCACCCTGATCGCCGGCGGCTACGACTTCGGCCCCGCCGACCAGATCCCGGGCCTGATCTCCGGTGACGGCGACGAGCTGATCCGCGCCCTGATCGAGGCCGGTGGCCACGACCAGGACTGGCTGACGGAGGAGCAGCTCGCCCGGAACCCGGTCCGCATCCCGGCCGCCGACTACCGCCGCTGGTTCGCCGAGCTGCCGGCGGAGCTGCGCGAGAGCGTCGAGCAGCACTGGGGCGAGGCGCCCGGCAACATGTTCGTGGACCGCTCGGCCAACCCGGAGGGCGACATCGTCCTCGCGGCGCTGCGCCGCGGGAACCTCCTCATCCTGATCCAGCCGCCGCGCGGCTTCGGTGAGAACCCGATCGCGATCTACCACGACCCGGACCTGCCGCCCTCGCACCACTACCTGGCCGCGTACCGCTGGATCCAGGCGTCGGCCGAGGACGGCGGTTTCGGCGCCGACGCGATGATCCACCTGGGCAAGCACGGCAACCTGGAGTGGCTGCCGGGCAAGAACGCCGGCCTGTCCGCCTCCTGCGCGCCCGACGCCGCGCTCGGCGACCTGCCCCTCATCTACCCGTTCCTGGTGAACGACCCGGGAGAGGGCACGCAGGCCAAGCGCCGCGTGCACGCCACCCTGGTCGACCACCTGGTGCCGCCGATGGCGCGCGCCGAGTCGTACGGGGACATCGCCCGCCTCGAACAGCACCTGGACGAGTACGCGCAGATCAGCGCCATGGACCCGGCGAAGCTGCCGGCGATCCGCGCGCAGATCTGGACGCTGATCCAGGCGGCGAAGCTGGACCACGACCTGGGCCTCGCCGAACGCCCCGACGACGACGGCTTCGACGACTTCCTCCTCCACGTCGACGGCTGGCTGTGCGAGGTCAAGGACGCCCAGATCCGCGACGGCCTGCACGTCCTGGGTGGCGCTCCGACCGGCGAGGCCAGGGTCAACCTGGTCCTCGCGATCCTGCGGGCCCGTCAGATCTGGGGCGGGACGACGGCCCTGCCCGGCCTGCGCGAGGCCCTCGGCCTCGACGAGTCGGCGGCGACCCGTACCTCGGCGGACGCCGTGGAGGAGACGGCCCGCGCACTGGTGCTGGCGATGGAGGACGCGGGCTGGGACCCGGCCGCGGTGGCCGCGGTCGCGGACGGCCACGGCCCGGACGTGGCGGCGGTCCTCACCTTCGCCGCGCACGAGGTGGTCCCGCGCCTGGCGGGCACGGTCGACGAGATCGCGCACGTGGTGAGCGCCCTGGACGGCGCCTTCGTCCCGGCGGGCCCGTCGGGCTCCCCGCTGCGCGGCCTGGTCAACGTCCTGCCGACCGGCCGCAACTTCTACTCGGTGGACCCGAAGGCCGTCCCCTCCCGTCTGGCGTGGGAGACCGGTCAGGCCCTCGCGGAGTCCCTCCTGACCCGCTACCGCACCGACCACGGCGAGTGGCCGGCGTCGGTCGGCCTGTCCCTGTGGGGCACGAGCGCGATGCGCACGGCGGGCGACGACATCGCCGAGGCCCTGTCGCTGCTGGGCGTCCGCCCGGTCTGGGACGAGGCCTCCCGCCGGGTCACCGGTATCGAGCCGATCCCGCTCGCCGAGCTGGGCCGTCCGCGCATCGATGTCACGCTGCGCATCTCGGGCTTCTTCCGCGACGCGTTCCCGCACGTCATCGGGCTGCTGGACGACGCGGTGCGGCTCGCGGCCTCCCTCGACGAGCCCGCCGACGACAACTTCGTCCGGGCGCACGCCCAGGCGGACCTGGCCGCGCACGGCGACGAGCGCCGCGCGACCACCCGTATCTTCGGTTCGCGCCCGGGGACGTACGGGGCGGGCATCCTCCAGCTGATCGACTCCCGTGACTGGCGTACGGACGCCGACCTCGCGGAGGTCTACACGGTGTGGGGCGGGTACGCGTACGGGCGCGGTCTGGAGGGCCGCCCGGCGCGCGAGGAGATGGAGACCGCCTACAAGCGGATCACGGTCGCCGCGAAGAACACCGACACGCGTGAGCACGACATCGCGGACTCGGACGACTACTTCCAGTACCACGGCGGCATGGTGGCGACGGTCCGCGCGCTGCGCGGCACGGCCCCGGAGGCGTACATCGGCGACTCCACCCGCCCGGAGACGGTCAAGACCCGCACCCTGGTGGAGGAGACCTCGCGGGTGTTCCGGGCCCGTGTGGTGAACCCGAAGTGGATCGAGGCGATGCGCCGCCACGGCTACAAGGGCGCCTTCGAGCTGGCGGCGACGGTCGACTACCTCTTCGGCTACGACGCCACCACGGGCGTGGTCGCGGACTGGATGTACGACAAGCTGACGGAGACGTACGTCCTGGACCCGGAGAACCGCGCCTTCCTGGAGGAGGCCAACCCCTGGGCCCTGCACGGCATCGCGGAGCGGCTGCTGGAGGCGGAGTCGCGCGGCATGTGGGAGAAGCCGGACCCGCAGGTCCTGGAAGCGCTGCGCCAGGTCTACCTGGACACCGAGGGCAACCTCGAGGGCGAGGCGGAGTAGCCGCCGCCGCACGGCCCGCGCACGGATGCCCCCGCCCCCTCTCGCAGGGGGGCGGGGGCATCCGCCGTTCCGGGCCGGTGCGGTCAGACCTTGACGGTCTGGTTCAGCGCGACCAGGGCCGAGGCCCAGCGGGCGTACTTGAGCTGGCCGAAGTCGGCGACGGTCCTGACGCCGAAGGCCTGCTGGAGGAGTTCGGCGTCCTTGTCGGTGACGCCCTTGAGCGCCGCCACGGGCGCGGAGAGGATCTCCGCGAGCGGCTTGTCCTCCCAGGCCTTGTCCAGCACCTTGCTCAGATCGATCGTAGACATGCGGGTGCCCTCCCGTACGGGGATCTACATACGGCCGTAAATCTATACGAATAGGGCACTTCGACCGGGCTACGACACCGCCGAGCCCCTCGCCCCCCCTCAGCGCGCCGCGCCCCCGCCCACGAACCGCCCGCCGAGGCCGTCGATCACGGCGTCCAGCCCGGCCTCGAACTGCCAGGCCGCGTCGTCCTTGCGGACGGCCCCGTGCACGTAGCGCTGGACGGCGGGGTAGCGGCCGGTGCGCAGCAGCCACACCATCTGGGGGGCGAGGGCCTCGCGCAGTTCGTGGCCGCTGCCCAGGCCCTCACCCGCCATCAGCTGCCGCATGCTGACCTCGACGCCGACCGCGCCGTGGACGTACGCCTCGACGGTGCGCACCGCGGCCATCCGCGCGTCGGGGTCCGCCACCGCCTCCTCCAGTACGGCGAGCGCGCGCTCGGCGGCCGCCATCCGGTGCGGGGTGAGGGCGAAGGCGGTCTGCGGCGAGAGCTGCACGAGCCAGGGGTGGCGGAGCATCAGCTCGCGGGTGTCCAGGGCCTGGGCGCGCAGGCCCGCGCGCCAGCCGCCGGGGACCGGCTCGGCCGACAGCTCGGCATAGGCGAGGTCGACCATCAGCTCGAGGACGTCCTCCTTGCCGGACACGTAGCGGTAGGCCGCCATCGGGGCCACCCCGAGGTCGGTGGCCAGCCGGCGCATGGTGATCGCGTCGAGTCCGTCGGCGTCGGCGATGGCGACCGCGGTGGTGGCGATCAGCTGGGGGGTGAGGATCTGCCGGGGTACGGCGGCGGCGCCCTCCAGGCGTTGCCACAGGGGGGCCGGCGGCTCGCCGCTGTCGTCCTGCTTCTTGCGCACGGCCACGGTGTGCCCCTCTCGTACCTCCGCCGAATTTCCTGCGTACAACGTATCAAGAGTAGACGCTGTACACACTGGCGTGTACGTTGTCCACATCCAGATACAACGTACACACTCAGGGGAGTCCGCCATGTCCACCACCTCCGGCACGCCCACCTCCAGCACGCCCGCCACCCGCCCGCTCCACGTCGCCGTCCTCCTCGGCAGCACCCGCGAAGGCCGCTTCGGCGGGGTGGTCGCCGACTGGATCACCCGCCGGCTCGCCGAGCACGCGGAGTTCACCGCCGACCTGATCGACCTGGAGGAGACCCCGCTGCCCACCGTCTTCCCGGTCCTCGGCCAGGCCCCCTCCTCCCCGGAGGCCCGCGAACTGCTGGCCGCCGTGAAGCCCAGGATGGCGGCGGCGGACGCCTTCGTCCTCGTCACGCCCGAGTACAACCACAGCTTCCCCGCCGTCCTGAAGAACGCCATCGACTGGCACAACCAGGAATGGCACGCCAAGCCCGTCTCCTTCGTCTCCTACGGGGGCTTCTCGGCCGGACTGCGCGCCGTCGAGCAGCTGCGCCTGGTCCTGGCCGAGCTGCACGCCGTGACGATCCGCGACTCCGTCGGATTCCAGGGCATCTGGGCCCAGTTCGACGCCGAGGGCGCCCCGCAGGACCCGGCCGCCGAGGTCGCCGCGAAGAAGATGCTCGACCAGCTCGCCTGGTGGGGCCACGCCCTGCGCGACGCCAAGTCCGTCCGCCCGTACTCCGCCTGACGCACACCCAGGGGGGAATCCGTCATGACCAAGACCACCACCACGACCACCGCCCGCCCCGCTCCGGACGGCCCCGCGTCACCGCCCGCCGTGCGCGGACCGCTCGGCCTGGCCGTCTCCGGCCTGATGCTCGGCATGTTCCTCGCCATGGTCGACGGCCTGATCGTGGGCCCGGCCCTGCCGACGATCGTCGGCGAACTCGGCGGCGTGGGGGACCTGTCCTGGGTGGTGACGGCCTACCTGCTCGCCGCGGCCGCCACCACCCCCCTGTGGGGCAAGGCGGGTGACCTCTTCGGCCGCAAGGGCTCCTACCTCTGCGCGATCGGGCTGTTCCTCGTCGGCTCCGCCCTGACCGGCCTCGCCCAGAGCATGGGCCAGCTCATCGCCTTCCGCGCCCTCCAGGGCCTGGGGGCGGGCGGCCTGATGGTCGGCGCCCTCTCCATCATCGGCGTCCTGGTCCCGCCCGAACAGCGCGGCCGGGTCCAGTCGGTGTCCGGGATCATGGCGCCGCTCGCCTTCGTCGGCGGCCCGCTGGCCGGCGGGCTCCTGACCGAACACCTCAGCTGGCGCTGGACGTTCTACGTCAACATCCCGCTCGGGCTGATCGCCCTGCTGATCATCGCCCTCACCGTCCGGATCCGCACGCAGCGCGTCAAGGCCCGCATCGACCACGCCGGCATCACCCTGCTCACGGTCGCGGTCGTCGCGCTGACGCTCGTCGCGACCTGGGGCGGCTCCCGGTACGCCTGGACCTCGGCGCCCGTCCTGCTGCTGACGGCGACCGCGCTCGCGGCGCTCGCCGGCTTCGTCCGCGCCGAGCGCCGGGCCGCGGAACCGGTCATCCCGCCCCGGCTGTTCGCCGACCGCGACTTCACCACCGCGCAGATCCTCAGCTTCCTCGTCGGCGCGGTCATGGTGACGCTGTCCAGCTACCTCCCGCAGTACCTCCAGTTCGTCCAGGGCTCCTCCCCGACTGCCAGCGGACTGCTCATCCTGCCGCTCCTGTTCGGCATGCTCGGCGCGCAGCTGCTCATCGGCCACCTGTACGCCCGCGCCCGCCACCACCGCCGCCGCTTCGCGCTCCTCGGCGGCGCCCTGGGCGTCCTCGGCACCGCCCTGCTGTTCCTGCTCGGCCCCGGCACCCCCACCGCCGCGGCCTCCGCCCTCACCGCGGTCGTCGGCGCCGGCACCGGCCTGCTGATGCAGAGCAGCCTCCTCATCACCACCGACAGCGCCCCCGCCCGCGACATGGGCGCGGCCAGCGGCACCGTCACCCTGCTGCGCACCATCGGCGGCTCCCTCGGCATCGCCCTGCTCGGCGCCCTCTACACCGGCCGGCTGCACACCGGGCTCGCCGAGCAGCTCGGGGCCGAGAACGCCGCCCGGCTCTCCGGACCCGGCGGGGAACTCACCCCGGCCGCCCTGCACACCCTGCCCGCCGGCACCCGCGCGGCCCTCGCCGAATCCGCCACCACGGGCCTGCACGGCCTCCTGACGGGGGTCCTCGTCCTCGCCCTCGCCGCCCTGGCCGCGTCCTTCCTCCTGCGGACGACCCCGCGCGAGGCACGGTCGGGCGCCTGACGAAGGAGGCGGGCGGGCGGCGCAATCCCTCGAAGGGGGGTCCGGCCACCTCCGGGTGGTTCGAACGCCGGATCACGGGGGTGGGTCCGTGCGGGGGTTGAGCTCCGGGGGCCGGTCGTAAGTACGTGCGGACGTTCGCTCCTTCCGTGCCGTGACGCCGCTCTGAACAGCAACGTTCTTCCGGCGTCAGTTCGCAGCCACTGCACCTCGGGAGGAATCTTGCGATCCGTGCACGTTCATGTGGTGTTCGACCAGGCAGCGGTCGGAGGTGCCCGCGGATGAGGCTCCTCAAACGTCCCGCCGCCCCCGGCGCCGCCGTCTCCGACAGCGAGCGGCACCTCTTCGGAGGGCCCCTGCGCTACGACGCCGGCTGGTCCCACCACGACTACGCCCGCCTCGAGAGCCGGCTGATCAGCACCCTGCGCTCCATGCCCCGCATGGTCGGCGGGACCCTGCGGCTGGCCTGGCGCGCCGACCGGCGGGCGCTGGTCACCGTCGCCTGCGCCGAGGCCGGGCAGGGGGTCACCTCCGCCGTCGGGCTGCTCGTGCTCAGCGCGGTGCTCCGTACGCTGCTCGGCTCGGGCAGCCCCGCCGAGCGGCTGCACGCCGCACTGCCCGCCCTGGCGGCCGGCGCGCTGGTGGCCGCACTGGGCGCCGTCCTGGCGTCCCGGTCGACGGCGGCCGCCGGGCGGCTGGAGCCCAAGGTGGAGCGGGCCGCGCACGAGCAGTACCTGAAGGCCGCCGTGGAGGTGGAGCTGGAGGCCATCGAGGACGGGGAGTTCCGGCGGCTGCTCGACAGCGCCCAGTGGGGGCCGCCGTCGGCCCGCCGGACGGTGGGCGCATGCGTGGCCACCCTCGGCGGGATCATCTCCCTGGTCGCCACCGCCGGGGTGCTGACCGTGCTGCACCCGCTGCTGCTGCCCATGCTGCTGCTGATCGCCGCCCCGCGCGGCTGGGGCGCGATGCGGGTGGCGCAGCGCCGCTACCTGTCCGTCATCACCTGGGTCGAGCACGTCCGGGCCGCCCGGCTCATCGGCCAGCTGCTGATCTCCCGCACTTCGGCCCCCGAGGTACGGGTGCACGGCGTCGGCCGCTACCTGCTGGGCCACTACCGCAACATGGGCGAGCACGCCGAGGGCGAGGCCACCCGCCTCGCCAAGGACAAGGCCGCCACCGAGCTGCTGGCCGCCGCCCTGTCCGGGACCGCCGCGCTGGTCACGTACGCGGCGATGGGCGCGCTCATCGTGTCGGGCCGGATGGAGCTCGCCGTCGCGGGGACCGCCGTGTTCGCGGTGCGCACGGGCTCGGCGAGCCTGGGCGCGCTGGTGGCCACCACCAACACCCTGCACGAGGAGTCCCTCTACGTACGGGACCTGGAGCGGTTCGTCGCCGAGGCGGGCCGCCGCGCGATCCCGTCGGGCGGGCTGCCCCTGCCGCAGGCTCCCGCGTCGATCCGGCTGACCGACGTCGGCTTCAGCTACCCGGACCGGGACGAGCCCGCCCTGACCGGGGTCTCCCTGACCATCGAGGCGGGCACCGTCGTCGCCCTGGTCGGGGAGAACGGCTCCGGCAAGAGCACCCTGGTCAAACTGCTGGCCGGACTGCACCTGCCCGACAGCGGAACGCTGACCTGGGACGGGGTGGAGGTGCGGGAGGCGGACCGGGAGCAGGTCTTCGACCGGGTCGCGCTGCTCACCCAGGACTTCGAGCGCTGGCCGGTGACCGCCCGTACCAACATCGCGATCGGCCGGCCCGGCGACGGTGCACCGGACCGGGCCGTCGAGGAGGCCGCGCGGGTGGTCGCCGCGGCCCGCTACGCGGGGGCCGACCGGGTCGTGGACCGGCTCCCGCACGGCTACGAGACCCTGCTCGCCCGGGTGTTCCGGGGCGCGTCGGAGCTCTCCGGGGGACAGTGGCAGAAGTTCGGCCTGGCCCGCGCCCGCTACCGCGACGCCCGCGTCCTGGTCGTGGACGAGCCCACCTCGGCGCTGGACCCGGAGGCGGAGATCGCCGCCTTCGACAGCATCCGCGGGCTGGCCGGCCCGGACCGGGCGGTGGTGCTGGTCACGCACCGGATGTCCGGGGTGCGCCACGCCGACGTCATCCACGTGCTGCACGAGGGGCGGCTCGTCGAACAGGGCGGCCACGACGAGCTGTTGGCGAAGGACGGGCGGTACGCGGCGATGTTCCGGATGCAGGCCCGGCAGTACGAGGGACCCGCCCCTTCTATCCCCCGGCAGGCCGCCGCGCCGCGGAACGACCCGTCCGTCACCTGAAGCGGTGAACTTCCCCTTGTCCCGAGGGCGCCGGGGGTAGGGCACTGCTGATCTCGTGCGGGGGCCGGACTCCACCGGCCCCCGCACCTTGACGAAAGGCCGCCCCGCCGTGACGCAGCCGTTCCGACTGCCGGATTTCTACGTGCCCTATCCGGCGCGACTGAACCCCCACCTGGAGGCCGCGAGGGTCCACACGAAGCGGTGGGCGCGCGACTTCGGGATGCTGGAGGGTTCCGGCGTCTGGGAGGAGAAGGACCTCGACTCCCACGACTACGCGCTGCTCTGCTCGTACACGCACCCCGACTGCGACGGCGAGACGCTGTCCCTGGTCACCGACTGGTACGTGTGGGTGTTCTTCTTCGACGACCACTTCCTGGAGATGTACAAGCGCTCCCAGGACCGCGACGGCGCCAAGGACTACCTGGACAAGCTCGCCGCCTTCATGCCGATGGACCTGGCGGAAGGTTTCCCCGAGCCCACCAACCCCGTCGAGGCGGGGCTCGCCGACCTGTGGGCGCGGACCGTCCCGGCGATGTCGATGGACTGGCGGGAACGATTCTCCCTGTCGACGAAGAACCTGCTCGACGAGTCGATGTGGGAGCTCGCCAACATCAACATCGGGCGGGTGGCGAACCCCCTCGAATACATCGAGATGCGCCGCAAGGTGGGCGGCGCGCCCTGGTCGGCCGGCCTGATCGAGTACGTCTCGGCGGAGGTCCCCGCACGCGTCGCGCACACCCGCCCGCTGGCCGTCCTGCGCGACGCCTTCTCCGACGCCGTGCACATCAGGAACGACCTCTTCTCCTACGAGCGCGAGGTGGCCGACGAGGGCGAACTCTCCAACGCCGTCCTGGTGTTGGAGACCTTCCTCGGCTGCACCACCCAGGAGGCCGCCGAGGCCTCCAACGACCTGCTCACCTCCCGCCTCCAGCAGTTCGAGCAGACGGCGCTCACCGAACTCCCCCAGCTGTTCGCCGACCACGCGATGGACCCGGCCGAGATCGCGGCCGTCCTCGCCTACGCCAAGGGACTCCAGGACTGGCAGTCCGGCGGCCACGAATGGCACATGGTCTCCAGCCGCTACATGAACGAGGAGGCCAGGGCCACCACCCCGGTCACCCTGCCCTTCCTGCCGTCCGGGCTCGGCACCACCGCCCTCGACCTGCGGTCCCTGTTCACCCGCCGCTCGATGGAACTGCGCACCCGCTCCTTCACGCACGTCCCGTTCGAGCGCACCGGCCCGTCCGTGATCCCGGACATCCACATGCCGTTCCCGCTCACCCTGAGCCCGTACCTGGACCGGGCGCGCGAGGGGTCCGTCGACTGGGCCCGCCGGATGGGCCTGCTCGATCCGCAGCCCGGCGACCCCGGTTCGGCGATCTGGAACGAACACAAGCTGCGCGGCTACGACTTCGCCCTCTGCTCGGCCGGCATCGACCCCGACGCCACGCCCGAGGCGCTGCTGCTGAACGCGTGCTGGCTGACCTGGGGGACGTACGGGGACGACTACTACCCGGTGGTCTTCGCGCAGGCCAAGAACCTCGGCGCGGCGAAGGCGACGACGGCCCGGCTGGTGTCGATGATCCCCGTCGACCACGCCGAACAGGGCGTGCCGGCCACCGCGATGGAGCGGTCCCTGGCCGACCTGTGGGTGCGCACCAGCGCGGGCATGACCCCCGAGGTCCGGGGCGAGTTCCGGGCGACGCTCGTGAGCATGCTGCAGAGCTGGGTGTGGGAGATGGAGAACCAGATCCAGAACCGGATCCCGGACCCGGTGGACTACGCCGAGATGCGCCGCCACACCTTCGGCTCGCACCTCACGATGTACCTGTGCCGGCTCGGGCAGGCGGGCCGGGGCATCCCGGAGGAGATCTACCGGTCGGGGACGATCCGTTCCCTGGAGAACGCGGCCGCCGACACCGCCTGCATGATGAACGACATCTTCTCCTACCAGAAGGAGGTGGAGGTCGAGGGCGAGGTGCACAACTACGTCCTGGTGACCCGCAACTTCTTCGACATCGGCTACGCGCAGGCGCTGCACATCTGCCACTCCCTGATGACGCAGCGCACCGAGGAGTTCCAGCACATCGTCGCGAACCAGCTGCCGGCGCTCTACGACGACTGGAAGCTGGGCGCCGAGGCCCGGGCCGGGCTCGACGCGTACGTCGGGGAGCTCCAGGACTGGCTGGCGGGGATCCTCAACTGGCACCGGAAGTGCCGCCGTTACCGTGAGGAGGACCTGCACCGGCTGGGCGACGCCCTGTCGACGGGGGTCTTGAGCTCCGGCTTCGGCATGGCGGCGGCGCGCATCGGCCTGCCCGCCTGAGCCGTCCCGCCGCGCCCGCCGCGCCCGTGCAGCAGCCGGGCGGGGCGCGGCGGGACGGAGGCCGGTCAGGAGGGGGCGGGGCCGGTCCAGAGCGCCGGGACGTGGCCGAGCCGGACCCGCTGCGGGTGGTCGCCCACGGGGACGGACACCCGCTTGGCTCCGGTGGCGAAGTCGATGGCGGTGACCTGGTCGGCGCCGCTCTCGGAGATCACGCAGCCCGTGCCGTCCCCGTCGACCGTGGCCCAGTAGGGCTTGGCGGCCGGGATCAGGGGGCCCTCGGCGAGGGTGGCCCGGTCCACGACGGTCGCGTAGTCGTCCATGGTGCCCGCGACGCACAGTTTGGAGCCGTCGGGGCTCATCGAGAGGCCGTGGTGGCGGGAGTCGTTGACCCAGGTGGTGCGTTCCTTGGCGGTGGCCGGGTTCTCGGGGAGGGTCTTGACGCGGGTGATCCGGTCGGCGGCCAGGTCGTACTCCAGGAACCCGTTGAAGAAGGACACCTGGAAGTAGAGCTTGGACTCGTCGGGGCTGAAGGCGACGGGGCGCACGGCGTCGGAGAGGTCCTTGCGGCCGAAGGCGTCGAGCCGCGCCCGCATGTCGATCACGCGGACGGGGGCGAAGGTCCGCGCGTCGACGACGGTGATCTTCCGGTCGCCCTTCGTCCAGTCCAGCCAGGGGGCGTCGAGGGCGGAGGTCACGTCCCCGATGGCGCTGTTCCACAGGTAGCGGCCGTCGCGGCTGAAGACGTTCTCGTGCGGTTTGTCGCCGGTGGTGAAGGAGCCTGCCTGGCGGCCGGTGGCGATGTCGAGGACGTGCACGGTGTTCGCGGTGGACGCGGAGACGGCGACCCGGGTGCCGTCGGGCGAGACGGCCATGTGGTCGGAGCGGTGTCCGGCGACGGGGAAGCGCCAGTTGACCCGGCCCGAGCGGAGGTCGATGGAGACGACGTCGGCGAAGCTGGGGCGGGAGACCACGACCGCGGAGCCGTCGGGTGTGGTGTACATGTCGTCCACGAACTGGTCGTGGCCCTCGCCCGCGGTGGCCCGCACGCCCAGGAAGAAGGCGAGTTTGACGGGATCGAGGTAGATCTCCCGGAGCCGTTCCGCCTTGTCGGGGACCACGTCGATCCGGCCGATCCGGGCGAGGTCGCCGGTGGAGGCGAGGACGTCGGCGGTGCCCTCCCAGTTGTTCCCTACGAAGAGCACCTCGCGCAGCCCCTCCGACGGGGCGGCGGCGCCGGGGGCCGCGGCGGTGAGGGCGGCCACGAGGGCGGCGGCGGCCAGGAGGTACAGGGTGCGCGGGCTTCGTGCCATGCGGTCAACTCCGGTGGGGGAAGGGCGGAGCGGGCGGCGTGCGGTTACCGGCGGGTAAAATAGACGGAACGGCGAAAGGGCACAACCCCCGTGGGGTCGTGCCCTTCTCATTCGTCGCGGGTCGGCGCCCGGTCTCCGCTTCAGGCGACGGAGCCGATCCTGCCGATCACCGTGTGCGAGCTGTCGTGGTGGATCGGGATGTGCGCGCCGGTGAGGGCGGCCCCGGTGCCGCCGCGGCGGTTCGCGACGATCTCGGCGGCGATGGACAGCGCGGTCTCCTCCGGGGAGCGGGCGCCGAGGTCCAGGCCGATCGGGGACCGCAGCCGGGCCAGTTCGAGCTCGGTCACGCCCACCTCGCGGAGCCGCTTGTTGCGGTCCTCGTGGGTGCGGCGGGAGCCCATGGCGCCGACGTAGGCGACGGGGAGTCTGAGGGCCAGTTCGAGGAGCGGGACGTCGAACTTGGCGTCGTGGGTCAGCACGCACAGCACGGTCCGGCCGTCCACCTGGGCGGTCTCCAGGTAGCGGTGCGGCCAGTCGACCACGATCTCGTCCGCCTCGGGGAAACGGTTCTTCGTGGCGAAGACGGGCCGGGCGTCGCACAGGGTGACGTGGTAGCCGAGGAACTTGCCGATCCGCACCAGGGCGGAGGCGAAGTCGATGGCACCGAAGACGATCATCCGCGGGGGCGGGACGCTGGACTCGACCAGCACCTTCAGCGGCTCTCCGCAGAGCCTGCCGTCGGCGCCCATCTCCAGTACGCCGGTCCGGCCGGCGTCCAGCATGGCGCGGGCCTCCTCGGCGATGGTGCGGTCCAGCTCGGGGTGTCCCCCGAAGCCGCCCTCGAAGGAGCCGTCGCCGCTGACGACCACGGCGCGGCCCATCAGCTCGGCCGGGCCTTCGGCTATCCGGGCCACGGCGGCCGCCTCGGCCCGGGCGGCGGCGGCCAGCGCCTGCGCGAAGACCTCCCGCTGGGGGGAGTCCACGGGCACCGGGGTGACCAGGATGTCGATGATTCCGCCGCAGGTCAGACCTACGGCGAAGGCATCGTCGTCGCTGTAGCCGAAGCGCTCCTGGACGGTCTCGCCGTCCTCCAGCGCCTGCCGGCACAGCTCGTACACCGCGCCCTCCACACATCCGCCGGAAACCGAGCCGATGGCCGTGCCCTCGCCGTCGACGGCGAGTGCGGCTCCGGGCTGCCGGGGTGCGCTCCCGCCGACCGCCACGACCGTGGCGACGGCGAAGTCACGTCCCTGCTCGACCCACCGGTTCAGTTCCTCGGCGATGTCCAGCATGTGCGGCCTCCTCGGAGAGGTTTCGGTTTCCAGTATCGGATGTGTGAAGGGTCAGGTACGGATCACGGCCGGACCTACTTGACGCCGAGCAGCCCCTCGATGGGGTGGAGGGCGAAGTAGATCAGGAAGATGCCGGTCAGGACCCACATGAAGGCGCCGACCTCGCGGGCCTTGCCCTGCGCGACCTTGATGGCCACGTAGGAGATGACACCGGCGGCGACACCGGCGGTGATCTGGTAGGTGAACGGCATGATCACGACGGTCAGGAAGACCGGGATCGCGGTCGCGCTGTCGGCCCAGTCCACGTGGCGGGCGTTCTGCATCATCATCGCGCCGATGACCACCAGGGCGGCCGAGGCGACCTCACCCGGGACGATCTGCGTGATCGGGGTGAAGAAGAGGCACGCGGCGAAGAAGAGGCCGGTGACGACGGAGGCGAGGCCCGTGCGGGCGCCCTCGCCCACGCCGGTGGCGGACTCGACGAACACGGTCTGGCCGGAGCCGCCCGCGACGCCACCGATGGCGCCACCGGCGCCGTCGATGAAGAGCGCCTTCGACAGGCCCGGCATGCGGCCCTGGTCGTCGGCCAGCTTGGCCTCGGTGCCGACACCGATGATGGTGGCCATCGCGTCGAAGAAGCCGGCGAGCACGAGGGTGAAGACGATCATGCCGATCGTCATGACACCGACGTCGCCCCAGCCACCGAACTCGACCTTGCCGAACAGCGAGAAGTCGGGCATCGAGACGGCGGAGCCGGAGAGCTCCGGCGGGCCGTTCTTCCAGGCCTTCGGGTCGATGTCCACGACGGCGTTCAGGATGGCCGCGAGGACGGTGCCGCCGACGATGCCGATGAGGATCGCGCCGCGGATCTTGCGGGCCTGCAGCATGAAGATGGTGAGCAGGGTGACGCAGAAGAGGAACACGGGCCAGCCTGCGAGCTCGCCGACCGAACCGAGCTGGACCGGGGGCCCGAACTCGGAGCCGTGGCCCACGAAGCCGGCCTTGACGAGGCCGATCAGGGCGACGAAGAGGCCGATGCCCATGGTGATCGCGTGCTTGAGCGCGAGGGGGATCGCGTTCATGATCATCTCTCGGAGGCCGGTGACGACCAGGAGACAGATCACGACGCCGTACATCACGCACATGCCCATGGCCTGCGGCCAGGTCATCTGCGGGGCCACCTGCGAGGACAGGACGCCCGATACGGAAAGGCCCGCGGCGAGGGCCAGGGGCACCTTGCCGACGAAGCCCATCAGAAGGGTGGTCAGGGCGGCGGCGAAAGCCGTGGCCGTGATCAGGGCCTTCTGGCTCATCGTGTCTCCGGCGACGTCCTTGCCGGAGAGGATGAGCGGGTTGAGCAGGAGGATGTAGGCCATCGCCATGAAGGTCGTGATACCGCCACGAACCTCGTTGCCGACGTTGGATCCTCTGTGCGTTATGTGAAAGTACCGGTCGAGCCAAGAGCTTCCGGCGGGGGTCGGAGAGCCGTCGCCGGTCTCTTCCTCACTGGTCTTGGACTCCACTGATGACTGGGTCATGGTGCCTAACTCCCAAGGTTCAAAGGGGCACCCGCATAAAGATTGGAGACGCGGGATTTGGGAAACTCCGTTTGGCTGCACGACCCGGGGTGACGGCCCGAGGCGACGCGAAATGTGCACTGCGTGTACTGCGGGTAGTGCGGGGGTGACCGCTGGTACTACGTGGGGGTTTCTGCAGGGGTACTGCCAGGTGACGAGGACCGCGAGCGGTGCGGTACTGCCTTCGTGCTCCGGGCGGTGCGACTGGAAGTGTGACGTTCCCGTGTCACACCGCCCGGAAATCCGGGGGGTCCGGGGGCCTCGCGGCCCCCGGACCACGCCGTCCTAGAGGGTGCCGGTGAGGGCTTCCGGACGGATCGGCGTCTTGTTGATCTCCAGACCGGTCGCCTGCCGGATCGCCGCGATGACGGCCGGGGTGGACGAGAGGGTCGGGGCCTCGCCCATACCGCGCAGGCCGTACGGGGCCTTCGGGTCGGCGAGCTCCAGGACGTCGACCGGGATGGTCGGGGTGTCGAGGATGGTGGGGATCAGGTAGTCCGTGAAGGAGGGGTTGCGCACCTTCGCGGTCTTCGGGTCCACGATGATCTCTTCCATGATCGCGACGCCCAGGCCCTGGGTGGTACCACCCTGGATCTGGCCGACCACGGAGAGCATGTTCAGGGCCTTGCCGACGTCCTGGGCGGTCGCGAGCTCGACGACCTTGACGAGGCCGAGCTCGGTGTCCACCTCGACGACCGCGCGGTGCGCGGCGAAGGTGTACTGGACGTGGCCGTTGCCCTGGCCGGTGACCAGGTCGAAGGGCTCGGTCGGGGCGTGGCGGAACTCGAGCTCGATGTCGATCGCCTCCTCGCCCTCGAGGATGTCCGCCAGCTCGGCGAGCACCTCGCCGCCGTCGGTGACGACCTTGCCGCCCTCCAGGAGCAGCTCGGCGGTCGCCCACGCGGGGTGGTAGGAGCCGTTCTTGCGCCGGCCGATCTCCAGGACCGCCTCGCGGACGGCCTCACAGGTGTTCTTCACGGCGCCACCGGTCATGTACGTCTGCCGCGAGGCGGACGTGGAACCGGCGGAGCCGACCTGCGTGTCGGCCGGGTGGATGGTCACCTGCGTGACACCCAGCTCGGTACGGGCGATCTGCGTGTGGACGGTGATGCCGCCCTGGCCGACCTCCGCCATGGCCGTGTGGACCATCGCGACGGGCTCGCCGTTGATGACCTCGAGCCGCACGCGGGCGGTCGAGTAGTCGTCGAAGCCCTCGGAGAAGCCGACGTTCTTGATGCCGACCGCGTAGCCGACGCCGCGGACGACGCCCTCACCGTGGGTGGTGTTGGAGAGGCCGCCGGGCAGCGCGCGGACGTCCGCGCCCTCGCCGGCCGACTCCCACTGGCGCTCCGGCGGCAGCGGGCGGGCCTTGACCCGGCGCAGCAGCTCGGCGACGGGCGCCGGGGCGTCCACGACCTGGCCGGTGGGCATGATCGTGCCCTGCTCCATGGCGTTCAGCTGACGGAACTCGACCGGGTCCATGCCCAGCTTCGCCGCGAGCTTGTCCATCTGGGCCTCGTACGCGAAGCAGGCCTGGACGGCGCCGAAGCCGCGCATCGCGCCACAGGGCGGGTTGTTCGTGTAGAGCGCGATCGCCTCGATGTCCACGTCCTCCAGGACGTACGGACCGACCGAGAGCGAGGACGCGTTGCCCACGACCGCCGGGGAGGCGGACGCGTAGGCGCCGCCGTCCAGGACGATCTTGCACTTCATGTGCGTGAGCTTGCCGTCCTTGGTGGCGCCGTGCTCGTAGTAGAGCTTCGCCGGGTGACGGTGCACGTGACCGAAGAAGGACTCGAAGCGGTTGTAGACGATCTTGACCGGCTTGTTCGTGGCCAGGGCCAGGAGGCAGGCGTGGATCTGCATCGAGATGTCCTCGCGGCCGCCGAAGGCACCGCCGACGCCCGAGAGCGTCATGCGGACCTTCTCCGGCGGCAGGCCCAGGACCGGGGCGATCTGCTGGAGGTCCGAGTGCAGCCACTGGGTGGCGACGTACAGCTCGACGCCGCCGTCCTCGGAGGGCACGGCCAGACCGGACTCGGGGCCGAGGAAGGCCTGGTCCTGCATGCCGAAGGTGTACTCGCCCTCGACGATGACGTCGGCGCGCTTGCGGGCCTCTTCCACGTTGCCGCGGATGATCGGCTGGCGGTGCACGATGTTCGGGTGCGGGACGTGACCGATGTGGTGGTCGTCGCGGCCCTCGTGGATCAGCGGCGCGCCCTCGGCGAGGGCGGAGGCCTCGTCCGTGACGAGCGGCAGTTCCTTGTAGTCGATCTTGATCTTGGCGGCCGCGCGGCGGGCGGTCTCCGGGTGGTCGGCGGCCACGAGGGCGACCGGCTCACCGTGGTGACGTACCCGGCCGTTGGCGAGAACCGGGGTGTCCTGGATCTCCAGGCCGTAGTTCTTCATCTCGGCCGGCAGGTCGTCGTACGTCAGGACCGAGTAGACACCCGGCATCGCCAGGGCCTCGGAGATGTCGATCGAGACGATCTCGGCGTGGGCGACGGTGCTGCGGAGCGTCTGGCCCCACAGCATGTCCTCGTGCCACATGTCCGAGGAGTACGCGAACTCACCGGTCACCTTGAGGGTGCCGTCCGGGCGCAGGATGGACTCGCCGATCCCGCCCTTGGTGTGGTTCTGCGTGACGTTGGTCGGCGTGCCCGCCGGGACCGTGCGCGTGTTCTGGGCCATGGTCAGACCGCCTCAGACTGACGGGCGGCCGCGAGGCGGACCGCGTCGAGGATCTTCTCGTAGCCCGTGCAACGGCAGAGGTTGCCGGACAGGGCCTCACGGATGTCCTGGTCGGACGGGTCGGAGTTCTCCTCCAGCAGCGCGTCCGCCTGCACGAGCAGACCCGGGGTGCAGAAACCGCACTGGACGGCGCCGGCGTCGATGAACGCCTGCTGGATGTTGGAGAGCTCGATGCCCTCACCGGTCTGGGAGTCGCCGGGCTTGGCGGCCCAGCGCTTGGCCTCGTCGGTGGTGACGCCCTTGGTGCCGCAGCCGCCGCCGGTGCCGCAGGCACCGCCGTGGCCGTGCTCCTCGCGCTGCTTGGCGAAGTCCGCCAGGCCCTCGACGGTCACGACGTCGCGACCCTCGACCTGACCGGCCGCGACCAGGCAGGAACAGACCGGCACGCCGTCGAGACGGACGGTGCAGGAACCGCACTCGCCCTGCTCACAGGCGTTCTTCGAGCCCGGCAGGCCCAGACGCTCGCGCAGGACGTAGAGGAGGGACTCGCCCTCCCAGACGTCGTCGGCTTCCTGCTGACGACCGTTGACAGTGAAATTGACGCGCATGATTACGCAGCCCCTTCAAGCGAGCGGCCGTTGGTGCCGCGGTACTGCTCCCAGGTCCAGACGAGCTGGCGGCGAGCCATGATGCCTACCGCGTGACGGCGGTACTTCGCCGTGCCGCGGACGTCGTCGATCGGGTTGGCCGCGCCGGAGGCGAGCTCACCGAACTGCTTGGCGATCGACGGGGTGATGACCTTGCCGGACTCCCAGAAGCCGCCCTCTTCGAGCGCGGCGTTCAGGAACTCCTCGGCGGCCTTCGCACGGATCGGGGTCGGCGCGGCCGAACCGATTCCGGTGCGGACCGTACGGCTGTCCGGGTGCAGTGCCAGGCCGAAGGCGCACACCGCGATGACCATCGCGTTGCGGGAGCCCACCTTGGAGTACTGCTGCGGACCGCTGGCGTTCTTGATGTGGACCGTCTTGATGAGCTCGTCCGGGGCGAGCGCGTTGCGCTTGACGCCGGTGTAGAACTCGTCGATCGGGATCAGGCGCGAGCCGCGGACCGACTCGACCTCGACCTCGGCGCCGGCGGCGAGGAGGGCGGGGTGGGAGTCACCGGCGGGCGAGGCGCAACCGAGGTTGCCGCCGACACCGCCGCGGTTGCGGATCTGCGGGGACGCGACCGTGTGCGAGGCGAGCGCGAGACCCGGCAGCGTGCCGCGCAGGTTCTCCATGATCTGGGTGTACGGGACGGAGGCGCCCAGCTTGGTGACCTCCTCGCCTACCTCCCACTCCCGCAGCAGACCGATGCGGTTGAGGTCGAGGAGGTACTCCGGACGGCGGTGGTCGAAATTGATCTCGACCATGATGTCGGTGCCACCCGCAATCGGCACAGCTGTGGGGTACTCGGCCTTAGCGGCGAGCGCCTCCTCCCAGCTGGCGGGGCGAAGGAAGTCCATGTGCGGCTCTCTTCTTCTTCATCGTGTCGTTCACTTCAAGCCAGGAGGCCGAAGGGCCCTCGACTGGTCGTTCACGTGCTGTTAACGCGGTGTGGAGCCAGTACACAAGCCGCGCGTCCCCCGGGTGCAGTCACCGAAACCATGAAGGAGTTGGCCGGGGGCCTCCCTCGTCTTGTAGATTCGTATGAAAGGCAGGATGCGACGACCTGCCCGATTTCCAACGGCAACATTCGAGACAGATCGGCGGCGACATCATGCGGCTGCGCGCACTGCTGGAAACCGAGGCGCTGGGGCTGCGGCTGCTGGGCGACGAGGACGAACTCGACCGGACGGTCCGCGGGGTCATGACGACCGACCTACGTGATCCCAGCCGATACCTCTCCGGAGGTGAACTCGTCCTGACCGGCCTGGCATGGCGAAGAAATTCAGCCGACTCCGAGCCGTTCGTACGAATCCTCGCGAGCGCGGGCGTCGCCGGCCTCGCGGCCGGCGAGGCGGAGCTGGGAGACATCCCGGACGACCTGGTTTCAGCCTGTCGGCGCAACCGGCTCCCGCTGTTCGCTGTGAACGAAGACGTTGCATTCGCCACCATCACCGAGTACGTGGTGAGGCAGGTCTCCGGGGAGCGCGCGGGAGACCTCGCGGCCGTCGTGGACCGCCATCGGCGGCTGATGACGTCGGGGCCGGCGGGCGGCGGACCCGACGTGGTGCTGGATCTGCTCACCACGGACCTCGATCTCCGGGCCTGGGTGCTCTCCCCCACGGGCCGGCAGATCGCCGGCGCGGGCGAGCCGCTGGCCCCGGGCATCTGCGCGGCGCTGGCGAGCGAACACCTCGCGGCGGTCCGGACCGGCCGCAGGGGCCCGCACCGGATGTCCATCCAGGGTATTACCTACTCCCTGTTCCCGATCAGGGGACACGGCCGCGGCCCGGGTCCCGCCTCCCGCGACGTGCGCGAGAGCGTGCTCTCCGACTGGCTGCTGGCCGTCGAGGCGGACGCGGGCGACTGGCCCGCCGAGCGGCTCGACCTGCTCCAGGGCGTGACCCAGCTGATCGCCGTCGAGCGGGACCGCCGTGACGCGGCCCGTACGGTGCGCCGCAGGCTGGCCCAGGAGGTCCTGGAGCTGGTCCAGGCGGGCGCCGCGCCCGCCGAGATCGCGGCCCGTCTGCGGGTGGCGGCCCCGGTCCTGCTGCCCGGCCTGGGCGCGGCCCCGCACTGGCAGGTGGTCGTGGCGCGGGTGGACTGGGACGGCGGGGACATCCCCGGCGGCCCGGTGGCCCAGTCGCTGCTGGAGGAGATCCTGGTCGACCCGTCGATGTCCGGCCCCGAGCCCTCCGACCGGATCGCGGTGGCCCATGCGGGTGACGAGGCCATCGCCCTGGTGCCGCTGCCCGCCCTCTCCGGGGACGCCGGGGAGGACAAGGGCCCGGATTCCGCACTGCACGCCGACGCGCTGCTGGCGGCCGTACGCGAGCCCCTGGCGGCCGGCCTGGCCGACGACGGCCGGCTCACCCTGGGCGTCAGCGCGGCCGTGCACTCCGCCGAGGGGCTGCGCGGGGCGCTGGAGGAGGCCCGGCACGCCCGCCGCGTGGCGGCGGCACGCCCGGGCCGGGTCTGCGCCGCGGGCCACCACGAGCTCGCCTCGCACGTGCTGCTGCTGCCGTTCGTGCCGGACGACGTGCGCCGCGCCTTCACGGCCCGGCTGCTGGACCCGCTGCGGGACTACGACCGCCGCCACCGCGCGGAGCTCATCCCGACGCTGGAGGCGTTCCTGGACTGCGACGGTTCCTGGACCCGCTGCGCGACGCGCCTGCACCTGCACGTCAACACGCTGCGCTACCGGGTCGGGCGAATCGAGCAGCTGACGGCGCGGGACCTTTCCCGCCTCGAGGACAAGCTCGACTTCTTCCTCGCCCTGCGCATGAGCTGATCCCACCCCTCCCATCAGGGCAGTCCGTCGGAGGGGTCGGCGGGGGCGGCTGACGAGCCGTCCGGACTTTGTGAAAGAGTTCACCCGACCCCTTGGCCGCGGCAGCAGATCCGTGCTCTCATTTCGCCCCAGGGCTCAAAGACGTGCTGCTTGGTTGCTTCGGGGAGGGCAATGTGGCGGATACCGCCATGTCCGGTGCGGGATCGACTGGGGGCGACGACCCCCTCCAGCGGGCGATATGGCGGCTGCGTTCGCGCGGCTGTTGGACCGACGCGGCGGCCCTGCTGACGCCGCACGTGAACGACGCCGGGGCGGCGGTGCAGCGCACCGCGCTCCTCGTGGAACGGTGCCTTTTCACCGGCCAGGGCTGGAGCGAGGCGGAGGACGCCCTCCGGGTCGCCGAGGCCGTGGCCCGGGACGACGACGAACGCGGCGCGGCGGCCTGCGAGCGGGGCCAGCTGGCCTACGCGGCCACCGTGCTCGGCGTACGGGACCGGGCGGACGAGGCCCGCTCGGCCCTGGGCCGGGCGGCGGCGCTGCTCTCACCGGGGTCGCGGACCCGCCCGCTGCTGGACTTCCGCCGGGGCCTGGTCGCCGAACACCTGGCGGACGCCCCGCAGGCGGCCCGTCCGGCGTACCACCGGGCCCATGCCGGGGCGGAGGCCCACGGCGACACCCTGCTGCTGTCGTTCACCTGGCGGCACCTGGCCGCGCTGGCCCTGCGGGACGGCGAGGTGGCCGAGGCCCGCAAGGGCTTCGCGGAGTCCCTGCGGATCCGCGAGGAACTGGGCTTCCTGGTCGGTACGGCGCCCGCGCTGGCGGCGCTGGCCGAGGCCGAGCCGGAGCCCGAGGCGGCCCGGCTGCGGGCGGAGGCCCGCAGGCTCTTCCACCTGCTGGGCGGCATCCCGACCTGGCTGGCGGACCAGCTGCGGCCCGCGCCGGCCTGATCCGGCCGGAGCACCGGGGGCGCCGGGCGGGCGGGGTTCAGAGCGAGGAACCCGCGAAGTGTTCCCGTACGAGCGACTCCACCACCGGGAGGTCCTGGGCGATCAGGGCCTCCAGCAGGGCCGAGTGCTCCGCCGCGTCGGCCACCAGGTCGGCGCGGCGTACGCGCGGGGCTCCGGGCAGGGGCCACTGGGCCCGGCGGTGGAGGTCCTCCGCGATCCGCACGAGCTGGCCGTTGTCCGCCAGGGAGAGCACCGCGCGGTGGAAGGCCCGGTCGGCGTCCGCGTACGCCGGCAGGTCGCCCGCGGCGGCCGCCTCGGCGGTGGCACGGGCCGCGGGGAGCAGCGACTCCCAGGTGGCGGCCGGGACGCCGCGGGCCAGCCGGAGCATCACCGGCACCTCCAGCATGGCGCGTACCTCGGCCAGTTCCGCCAGCGCCCGGGGGGTGCGGGTCAGGACCCTGAAGCCCCGGTTGGGCAGGCATTCCACCGCCCCTTCCAGGGCGAGCTGCTGCATCGCCTCGCGGACGGGGGTGGCGGAGACCCCGAAGCGCTCGCCGAGCGCCGGGCCGGAGTAGATCTCCCCCGGGGCCAGTTCCCCTTCGACGAGGGCGGCACGCAGGGCGTCGAGGACCTGCCCGCGCACCGAGTGGCGCAGCACCTTCTGCGGCGGGACCGGGGGTCCGTCCACCGGGAACCCCACCGCTGTCCCCGTCGGCGTTCCCGCCGGTTCCTCCCCCGCCTCGTCGGGCACCCGGGTCTGGGCCGCTCCGTGCACTCGGTCCTCCTCCAGGTCTCGACCGGTTCCGAGAATAGGTGAAGGCCGCCGGGGGGTGGGGTTCCGGACCAACCAGAATCAGGTAAGGTAAGGCTAACCTTCCAACGCTCGCGTGATTCGGTGGTCCTCATGACCGGCCCGGCTGTCGCCGCCCCGCCCCCGCCCGCGTCCGCCCCGGCCGGCTCTCCGGTGGCGGTCTCGTACGAGCGCCTGACGGCCGCCTACCCCGGCCTGCGGATCGGTGAGCGCGGCGCGCACGAACCCCTCCCTCGCGGTGTGGGATGGGTCGGCGCGGACGAGCTCGCGGCGGGCGGGGAGGCGCTCGACGCCCACCTCGCCTGGGACGAGGCCCAGGTGCTGCGGGACTACGGGCGCCGGGCACGGCCCGACGTGGTGGCCGGCTTCGGCCTGCACCGGTACGCCTGGCTCGCCTGTCTGCTGATCACGGTCCCGTGGTTCCTGGAGCGCCGGGTGCCCCGGCTGCCGGTGGACCGGGTGGCCTTCCACCGCACCGAGGGGCGGATGTCCGTACGCGTCGAGGAGTTCGCGTGCCTGCCGGGCGACCCGGCGGCCGCCCTCCCCGGGGCGCGGGTGCTGGCCGGCGGCGAGGAAGCCTTGCGGGAGGAGGTGCGGGCAGCGGTGTCCCAGCACCTCGGACCGCTGCTGGAAGGTTTCGCCCCGCGGCTGCGGCGCGGCCGCCGGGGGCTGTGGTCGATGGCGACCGACGAGGTCGTCGACGGGCTCTGGTACCTCGCCACCCTGCTGGGCGAGGAGGAGCGCGCGATGCGCGAACTGGAGCTGCTGCTGCCCGGCGGAACCGCCCCCTACACGGGCGGCGCGGGCTTCCGTACGCTCACCGGCCCCGGGGGCGCCCCGCTCGCGACCCGCGACCGGGCCGGCTGCTGCTTCTTCTACACGGTCCGCCCGCAGGACACCTGCACGACCTGCCCACGCACCTGCGACGAGGAACGCGTCGCCCGGCTCACCGCGGAGGCCTCCGGCTGAACCCACCCGGAGGAATGAAGCTGATTCGAACACAACTCACTTTTCCCGAGCGGTAGTTCGAGCCACAACACCCTATCCGACGGGCCCCGCCCCCCGATGGCGTCCACTTGCCCCGAAACCCGCGTGCACCACGGACCTGCTGCGCCACTATGGCGCCCGGAAAGCCGCATTCGCGAGGCAAGGGACAACCGCATGAGACTGACCGACATATCGCTGGACTGGCTGCTGCCCGGCAGCCTGTTGATCCTGGGCGTACTTGCGGCAGTGGCGGTGCTGGCCCGGGGCAAGCGGGAGGGCGAGAAGGCCGCGGCCGACGACAGCTGGGAACGCAGCGAGGAACGGCGGCGGCGCAAGGAAGCCGTCTACGGGACCGCCTCGTACGTCCTGCTCTTCTGCTGCGCGGCGGTGGCCGCCGCGCTCTCCTTCCACGGGCTGGTCGGCTTCGGCCGGCAGAACCTGAACCTCTCGGGGGGCTGGGAGTACCTGGTCCCCTTCGGTCTCGACGGCGCCGCCATGTTCTGCTCGGTGCTCGCCGTACGCGAGGCCAGCCACGGCGACGCGGCCCTCGGCTCCCGCATGCTGGTCTGGCTGTTCGCGGGCGCGGCCGCCTGGTTCAACTGGGTGCACGCACCCCGGGGCCTGGGCCACGACGGCGCCCCGCAGTTCTTCGCCGGGATGTCTCTCTCGGCGGCCGTCCTCTTCGACCGAGCCCTCAAGCAGACCCGCCGGGCGGCTCTGCGCGAACAGGGCCTGATCCCGCGGCCGTTGCCGCAGATCCGGATGGTCCGCTGGCTGCGGGCCCCCCGGGAGACCTTCGGCGCCTGGTCGCTCATGCTGCTGGAGGGGGTGCGCACCCTCGACGAGGCCGTGGACGAGGTGCGCGAGGACAAGAAGGAACGGGAGCAGGACCGGCACCGCAGGCGGGAGCAACACCGCCTGGACCGCGCCCACATCAAGGCGCTGGGCCGGCAGAACAGGGCGTTCGGGCGGGCCCGGGCGCGTCAGGTCGACATGCCGGGGCTGGCCCCCGGGTCGGGCTCCGCGCCGGTCGGCGCGGAGCCGGCCATATCGGAAGCGGGACAGCTGCCCCTGCGCCGAAGGCCCTCCCTGCAGGCCGTGAGCGGATCTGACGCGGCCGAACCGTTGTCCGGACCCCGGACGGTCGACCTCACCGCCGAGGACGACACCCAGACCATCCCCCGGCTCGACTCCCTGGAGCGCAAACTGAAGGATCTGGAGCAGCAGTTCGGCTGACCGCCGGACCGCACGCATGACGGCGGGGCGCCCCCTCGGGCGCCCCGCCGTCATGCGCGGACGGGTGTGGCTCAGTAGCCGCTGCGCGTCACCTTGATGACCTTGCAGGTCAGCCTGTCGCTCGACTTCACGTGCAGGTCGGAGGCGTGGCCGGTGAACTCCTCGGTGACCACCTGGCCGGTCGCGAGGTTCTGGGTGAAGCCGTTGAGATCCGAGATCTTCTTGTCGTTGAGGAGCAGTTCGCCCTCGACGATGTAGCTGTAACGGGTCTTGGTGTGGTTGGTGATCTCGATCGAGGCCTTGACGAGGTCCCCGAACTGGTTCTCCTCGACGCCGCAGCTCGCGACCTTCACGTCGGAGAGCGCGGACGCCCCGTCGCCCTCGGTCTTCTTGGCACCGTTCTGGTCCACGGACTCGGAATTGAAGTTCTTGTCCAGGTCCTTGCTGGCATCGCTGGCTGCCTTGCCCACGAGGGCGGTGCAGCCGCCGACGACGACCAGGCCGAAGACGGCGGGGATGCCGCAGCCGAGAGCGATCTTCTTGCCGGTGGACATGCCCTGCTTCGGGGCGGGACCGGGGACAGGCGGGTACGCAGACATGCGCAGAGACCTTCTAGGGGCAGGTAGACCCAGGGTTCCGGGGTGCGGGCCGGAAGCAGGGCCGCGTCATCGTGCCACAGAGACGATCACCGTGCACATTTTGTTGAAATGTGAGACTGCGACGGCATACGGCACACCGCGGCCCGCGGTCAGAGCGGCCCTCGGGCTTCGAGCTCGAACCAGACCACCTTGCCCCGCCCCAGGGCCAGCGGATCCACGCCCCAGGCGTCGGCGAGGGCCTCCACCAGCAGCAGCCCGCGGCCGTGCGTACCGTCGTCGGCGGACGGTACGTACGGCCGGGGCTTGTGGGCGTTGAAGTCGCGGACCTCCACCCGCAGCCGGGCGGCCCTGATGCTCGCGGACACCTCCGCGCCCTGCTCAGTGTGGACGAGGGCGTTGGTGACGAGTTCGGTGATGAGCAGCTCGGCGACCTCCGCCGTCTCGGCCCGGCACCGGTGCCGCAGCAGCTCCCGCAGCGCCCGGCGGACCTCGCCCACCGCCTTCAGGTCGGCCCGGCGCACGCTGTGCCTGACCTCCGGCGCCCCCACCGCCGCCTCCCCGCCCTCGGCGGACGGCTCCCGCGGCACCGGCCTTCCTCTCTTCCACAGCTTCCCGGTATTCGCCCCCACCCGCACGGCGGTGCCCCTCCCACGTCCCTCGTTCTCGAACAGGCCTACGGAATGCATGCCCCCCGGGGCATTCCGCACTCCTGCGGGCTTACGGGCGCGGAATGTTACGGAGGCTGGATCGAGCCATCTGGATCATCCGCCCCATCCCTCCGTCGAGCACGATCTTGCTGGCGGACAGTGCAAATCCGGTCACCGTCCCGGCGCTGATCCTCGGAGGAATCGACAGGGCGTCGGGGCCGGTCACCACGTCCACCGGAGCGGGCCCCTTGTGCGCGAAAGCATCCCTCAGAACCCCTGTGAGCTGCTCGGGCTTCTCCACGCGGACCCCGTAGGCACCGGCCGCGCGGGCGATGGCGGCGAAGTCCGGGTTCCGGTTCGTCGTTCCGTACGAGGGCAGGCCGGAAACCGGCATCTCCAACTCCACCGTGCCGAGCGATGAGTTGTCGAAGAGGACCACTTTGACGGGCAGGTCGTACTGCACCAGGGTGAGGAAATCTCCCATCAGCATCGAGAAACCGCCGTCGCCCGACATCGACACCACTTGACGGCCCCGGTCCGTGAACTGTGCGCCGATGGCTTGCGGAAGTGCGTCGGCCATGGACCCGTGGCTGAAGGAGCCGATGATGCGGCGCTTGCCGTTCGGGGAAAGATAGCGCGCGGCCCACACGGAGGAAGGCCTTGTAGGGGAAGCCGGTGCCGAGCAGGATCAGAAGGTCGCACTCGTGGGTGGCCCCGTAGGCGGCGCCGTAGCCCAGCAGCCCGCTCATGCCCACATCGTACGGATTGCCGTACTGGGGTTACCCGCGCATGCGCCTCCTGACCTGGGGCGGGTCGGGTCAGCGGCCCCGCTCCCGACACGCCTGTCACCCGAATGGAGCAATCCAACGCGCCACCCATACGGGTGAAGATCAAGCTGGTAGTGCCCCAACCGAGGCAATCCGTGAGAGAGGAACCACATGCGCATTCGACGAATCCTCGCCGCCGTCATCGCCACGGCAGCCCTCGCCGGACTCGGTCTCACAGGCGCCACCACCGCCACCGCACAGGGTGCCCCATCCGTCGTCACCCCTTCTGAGTGCAAGCAGGGCGGCGGAACGCCCGCGATCAATGACGCGGGCAACTACTGCAAGGGCGGTACCTACGACGGACAGCAAGTCGACTAACGCCACAAGGCGCCCCGCGGCCACGCGCCGCGGGGCGCTCCCGCGTAGGAATGCACTGCAACAGCGCAGTTACACCGGGATACGTACATCCCTAGGAATTGTCGTACTGGGGCTACCTGCGTATGCGGACTGTCGGCCGGCGGACGCTGCATGGAGGACCGACACGAGTAAGGAACACCCTGCGCCGGCGCCGCCTCAAGGCGAGCGCGGGTGGGATCACGCACTAGCGGGTGGTCCACCAAGTCGCGGCGGACCCGGCTGCCGTGGTGATCAGCGCGACAACCCATCCCGGTACGCGCTGAACCGTCAAGTGGAGTCCACCACAGCGGAGTTCGATCTGAGGGCGCTGCTCTGTGCTTCGCTTCATGCCCACTAGTCCAGCACGCTGCCCAAGCCGGGAGTTCATTCGAAGGGGTGGCGAATGGTGTCGTTTCTTTGAGGGCGGGACGCCGTTTTGCGGGTCGTCAGCCAACCCGTGAGCACGGACCCTCCGTCCTGTCGGTTGCGGATGGACCCCGCCCCCTTGTCCTGTCCCCCGGTGCCCCGAGCTGACCACTGGTGGCCTCCGTGAGGCCGCACATGACTCCGCCCCAGTACGGGGGCCTTGGGTGGCTCGCACTGGGGCGGCATGCGGTGCGCGGTCACGCCTCCCAGACCGCGGCCGCCGTCCGGTCGTCGGCGTACCCCTTCAGGCGGAGCTGGGTGTCCGCGAGGAAGGCCGCGAGGCCGGGCGGCTCCCCCTGGGACCAGCGGGCGGCCAGCTCGGCCGGGAGCAGGCCCTCCTCGCGCATCGGGTCCGCGAGGCCGCCGGAGCACAGCAGCAGGGTGTCGCCGGGGCGGGCGACCGCCGCACGGAAACGGAAGCCGCCCGCCTCCTCCGGTGGGCCCTCGGGCAGGCCGGGCTCCAGGTCCTGCCAGCGGCCGTCACGGAGCCGGAAGACCCCGCCCGCGCCGGCGCCGAAGCAGATCCGGTTGGGGCAGGTGGCGTCGAGGGGCAGGAGCAGCCCGCGCAGCCCGGCCGTGTACGACTCCTCGGCGAGCCCGAGCTCGGCGGCGCGGGCCCGCAGCCGGCCGTAGCCCCGGTCGGTGAGGCGCTGCAGCCCCGAGAGCAGGGCCTCGCGGCGGCCGGCCCGGATGTCGTCGGCCAGGCGCTCCCGGCTGCGTCCGACGGCCGCCGCGACGGAGTGGCCGAGCTCGGCGGCGGCCTCGCGGGCGCCGGGGGCGGCCCGGTCCCCGCCCGCCAGGACCACCAGGACCAGGGCGTCGTCGCCGCTGCCGAAGCGGGCGGTGAGCAGGAAGTCCCGGCGGGCCTCACCCCGGTAGCGGGCGGAGTCCCCGCGCAGGGAGGCGGCGCGCAGGGTGTACGTGCCGTAGCGGGCCCCCTCCAGGACGGTGTCCGGGGTCAGGAAGTCGAGCGCGGCCGGGTCGGCGGCGGGCAGGGCGCCCGGCTCGGCGGCGTAGGTGGGGGCGCGGTCGCCGAGGTGGCGGCTCTCGGGCCGCTCGGCCGCGTCCCGTACCGGGGGCGGGGCGGGGGCGGGGGCGGGCCCGGGGGCCGGGGGCGGGGCGGGCGGTGTCCCCCACCGCCCGGCGTCCTGTGCCGGGGGCACGGTCACGTCCCCCTGCGCGTAGCCGGTCTCCCCGGCCAGCCGCGGATCCCGCCACCCGGGCGGCCCCCCGCGCTGGCCGGGGAGCCCGCCCCCGTGCGGCGCGGCCGGAGCCGGCGGGAACCCCGGCACGACGGGCGGCAACGGCGGGGGCTGCGGCGCGACGGGATCCACCGCCCCCGGAGCCGGAGGCGGAGGCAATGACGGCGCTGCGGACCCGCGTGGCGGCGCCGGGGGCGCGGGTGGCGGCGCGGCGGGATCCACCGGCCCATGACCCCGGGGGTACGGCGAAGCCCCGGGCGGCGGTGGCGGGACCGGGTCGGGCCGCCGCGCGGCGGGGTGCGCGGCCCCCGCAGCCGGAGGCAAGGGCGGGGCCGGGGCCGGATCGAACCCGGGCGGCGGGGGCGGGACGGGCTCGCCCCCGCGCGACGGGGCGGCCGGGGCCGGGGTTGGGGACGGGGGGTGTGCCGGAGGCGGCGGGCCCGGCTCCGCGCTGCGCGGGGCCGGCACTGCCGGGGGCTCCGGGCGTGCGGCGGCGTCCGGGGCCGGGGGCTCCGGGGCGTGGTCGGGTGCCGGGTCGGTCATCAGGACCGACGCCGAACGGAACCGGTGGTCCAGGGTGTCCCCCGGATCAGGTTCGGGGACCGCGTCCGGATCCTCGTAGAGCTTCTGCCACCAGTCCTCCGCGCCCTGCTGACTCATGTCCCCATTCTCGGCCCGACCGGGCGGCGGAAAACCCCGAACGCGCGAAAAGGGTCCACCGGGCCGCCGCCCGGTGGACCCCTTCCGCATGACCCGTACGGACTAGCGGACTTCGTACGCCCGCGCGACCGTCTGGGTGACCGTGGCGCCGTTCGCGTCGGTCAGTTCGACCTTCAGCGAGACCGGCTTCCCGGAGGCCCCGGCGTGGTCGACGACTGCGGTCCAGCGGCCGCCGCCCTCGGCCGTCCGGGCCTCGGTCCAGTGCTCACCGTCGTAGGAGTACGACAGCTTCGCCGACTTCAGGGCCCCGGGCGCGTAGCCCGCGTGGCCGGTGACGCTCAGCCCGATGCGCTGCCCGTCCGCCGCCGGGACCGTCTTCATGCCGTCCAGCGGGGCCGCGTACCTCGGGAAGAGGATCGGCAGGCCCTGCGAATAGGCCGACGCGTCGAGCTTCGAGGTGAAGCCCCAGCTGGTCGTGACGGAGGTGGACCGCTGCCAGGTGCGGGTGGGCGGGCCGATCTTCTCGATGGACTGGGTCAGTTCGTAGCGGCCCTCCTCGGCCGGGACCTCGAACACCCCGAACGGGTACCAGCTGTCGCCGATGACCTCGCCGTCGCGCTTGAGCTGGAGGCCGCCGATGTCCCCGAAGGAGCCCGGCTGGGCGAAGTGCGAGCCGTCGCCCCACATGGCGGGGGCGAAGCCGATCAGGTTGCCCTGCCGTTCGGCGGCCAGCGCCTCCTTGCCGGTGCGTTCGCGCGGCGCCACCGGGCCGGTCACGCCGTCGTACCAACTCGCCGTGCTCCGGCCGCCCTTGGTGTAGGTGCGCTGCTCGCCCGTCATGAACTCCCCCCAGGGGAAGCTGCTGGACAGGAGCTGGTCCCAGGCCGTGTCACCGGCGGTGTAGAACTCGGCGCGGCGTCCGGGTACGGCGACGGTCTCGATGGAGCCGAAGTACACGGCGGTGCCGATCGGCCGGTAGGCGCCGGCCAGGTCGATGAAGTCGGCTGCCACACCCATGGAGTTGTAGGTGCTGTCCACCTGGCCGAGGTCGCGGTCGCGCACCTTGTACGTGTGGGAGCCGCCGCCGACCGGTCCGGTCTCGGGGAAGGCCAGGGAGTAGACGTAGGGGCTGCGCGCGGTGCCCTTCCACTCCAGGGTGACCTTGCCCGCGGCCAGCTTCGCCAGCAGGGCCTTGCCCTCGGCGGCCTCGACGGCGAGCGCGGGCAGGGCGCCGCCCGCGAAGCCGGTGGAGGGGACCCAGCGGCCGGGGGCCTCGCGGTAGCCGAGCACGGCGACGGCCCCGGCCTTCTTCGCGTCCTCGGCGACGGTGTGCAGGGCGCCGTCCTCGGTCCTGACCAGGGCGATCGCCCCCTTGGCCCCGGCCGCGGCCAGTTCCTCGGGCGTGCCGGTACCGGCGTCGACCAGGGGCGCGCTGCCGTGGCCGTCGAGGTTGTCGCTGCCGGTGGACGCGGTGAGCGGGTGCAGCACCGGGCCGCCGGACGCCTTCAGTTCGGAGAGTACGGGCGCGCCGGCCCGCCAGTAGCTGCCGAACTCGAACTCCCCGTCCCCGGCGCGGCCTTCGACCAAGGCGTAGTAGCCGCGGACGGTGCGGCCGCCCATGGCGGTGCCGGCGTGCAGCCACACTCCGCCCCAGCTGCGGGCGAAGGCGAGGGTGGTGCTGCGGGCCTCGACCGGCCTGTCGGCCTCCACGCTCAGGCGCCCGGCCTTGCGGGCGTCCAGCACGACGGTCGTGTCCTTCCTGATCTCGGTCTGGGGACGGCCGAGGTAGGTGAGGGAGTCGGTCATGGTCGCGCCCTCACCGGCGTCGTGGGTCCCGACGAAGGCGGAGAGGAAGTACGCGCCGGGGCGGACCCGGTAGACCTGGTCGACGGAGCCGTCGTTGAAGCGCCTCTCGCCGGTGGCGTCGTCGGTGCCGATGACGTCGAGCGAGGAGGGTCCGGCGGCCGGCTCGCCCGCACGGTCGAGGAGCTTGACGCGCAGGGTGACGGTCTCGGGCTCCACGTACAGGGAGAAGGGGGTGGAGACGCGCACCCCGGCGGCCGTGGCGACGACGCGGCCGGTGACGTCCCCGTACTGGGAGCGCTCCAGCTTCGCGGCCGGGTCGAGGGCGAGGGGCACCTTGACGGTGGCCCCGGCCGGGACGGTGACCGTACGCCGGTCCAGGCGGGCGACCTGGCCGCGGACGGCCGAGCCGTCGTTGCCGGTGACCTTCTCGACGGAGAGGCTCAACACGACGGGCTCGGTACCGGTGTTGGTGTACGGGACCTCGACGCTCGTACGGTCGCTGCGGTCCTGCGGCCAGTGGTACGCGCCGCCCTGCACGGCGGGGGCGCCGAGGACGGTGGCGTCGACCGCGGCCTTGACGTCGAGGCGGCCGCCGCCGGTCTCCCGTACGTCCCCGGGGACGGCGGTGTCCGCGGAGCCGACGAGGGCGGCCTTGAGCTGCTGCCCGGTCCAGTCGGGGTGGCGCTGCTTGAGGACGGCGGCGGCCCCGGCGACGTGCGGGGTGGCCATCGAGGTGCCGGACATGGACTGGTACGCGTACACCCCGCGCCCGCCCATGTTCGCGGCGGAGATCCCCACGCCGGGCGCGGCGATCTCGGGCTTGAGGGTGTGCTGGAGTCCGGCGGGGCCCCGGCTGGAGAACACGGCGGTGCTGTCGTCACGGTCGACGGCGCCGACGGTCAGCACGCTCGCGGCGCAGCCCGGCGAGGAGACGGTGTTGTTGCCGGGCCCGGAGTTGCCGGCGGCGACCACGAACAGCGGTCCCTGCCGGGAGAGTTGTTCCGCGGCGGCGGCCAACGGGTCGTCGCAGGCGGTCTGCGAGGGGTCGCCAAGACTCATGGAGACGACATCGGCATGGCTCGCGACAGCCCACTCCATCCCCGCGATGATCCACGAATCCAGGCCGTGGCCCTGGTCGTTGAGCACCTTCCCGCTGATCAGCTCGGCGCCGGGCGCGACGCCCTTCTTCGCCCCTCCGCTCTCGGCCCCCGAGCCGCCGACGGTGGAGATGGTGTGGGTTCCGTGCCCCTGGCGGTCGATATCGCTGTCGGAGTCGGTGAAGTTCTTCGACTCGCCGACCCGCCCCTTGAGGTCGGGGTGTTCCAGGTCGGTGCCGGTGTCCAGGACGGCCACCTTGGCGCCCTTGCCGTCGTACCCGGCGGCCCAGGCGGCGGTGGCGTTCACCTGCTTCGTGGAACGCTCCAGGTTCGCCTGGACCTTGCCGTCCAGCCACAGCTTCTTCAGCCCGCCGGCGGCCCGCGAGCGGCTGCCCGCCGACACGTCGGCCCAGAAGTCGGCGGCGTGCTCCTTGTCGGCCGACAGGGCGACGGCCCCGATGGAGCCGAGCACCAGTGACCGGTCGGCGCCGCGCGGCACGGGCGGGGCGTTGCGCGCCACCGCCACCGAACCGTCGTAGACGGCGATCAGCGGGAGCTTCTTGCTGTGGGCGTCGTCGTAGCCCTGCCGGATCAGCCCGGTGACGTTGAAGAGCTCCGGGTCCACGGCGCCCGCGGCGAGCGCCTTGACGGCGCTCTCGGGATAGGCATAAAGGTCCTTGCCGCTCTGCCGGGTCTGGACGACGGGCTGCGCGCCGTTCTCGCGGGGCATCGCGGTGGCGGCGGTGCGGCCGGCGGCGTCGGTCGAGACCAGGACCCGGTCTCCGGTGACGAGGGTGACGGTGACGGGCGCGGCGGGCCGTTCCCCCGCCTCCCCGCTCCCGACGATCGGTCTCTTCCCCGGCCCCGTGTCGCTCGGCTGTGCCGCCGACGGGCCGACGGCGGTGACGGCGAGGGCGGCCGCTGTGGCCGCGCCGAGTGCCGTGCGCGATATCGGGCGCATCGCTCTCCCCAGGTGAATTCCGGCCAACTGCCGTAATGCACGGCAAAGCTGACGGATGTTGGTGCTGCGGTGGCGACACCTTGGCAGAGAGCAGGGGGGTGCGGTGATGATGTTCACGGCGGGTTTGCGCCGTGGCCGCTTCCCGCCAGGAACGGCACGAGATGGGGGTGGACGGGTTGCTGGGTGCGATAGGCCTGGACGACGGGCAGGAGTCGGCGTACCGCGCGCTGGTGGCACTGGGGGCGGCAGAGGTACCCGACCTCGCGCACCGGCTGACGCTGCCGGTACCGCAGACCGAGCGGGCCCTGCGGCACCTGGAACGGCACGGACTCGCCGCCCAGTCCTCGGCCCGCCCGGGCCGCTGGGTGGCCGCGCCGCCCGGCGTCGCCCTCGGGGCCCTGCTCACCCAGCAGCGGCACGAACTCGAGCAGGCCGAGCTGGCCGCCGTGCTGCTGGCGGAGGAGTACCGGGCGGAGGCCGCCGAACCGGACGTCCACGACCTCGTGGAAGTGGTCACCGGGGCGAGCGCCGTGGCGCACCGCTTCCACCAGCTCCAGCTCGGCGCCACCGAGGAGGTCTGCGCACTGGTCACCGGCCGGCCCCAGGTGGTCACCGGCACCGACAACGAGGCCGAGGAACGGGCCTCCGTCCGGGGAGTCGAGTACCGCGTGGTCATCGAACGGGAGGTGCTCACCCTGCCCAGCGGCATCCGCGAGGCCTCGACGGCCCTGGCGCGCGGGGAGCGGATCCGGGTCACGGCCGCCGTCCCGACGAAACTGGTCATCGCCGACCGGACCCTCGCCATGGTCCCCCTCACCGCGCGCGGGGCCGAACCGGCGGCCCTGGTCGTGCACGCCTCGGGCCTGCTGGAGTCCCTGCGCGGCCTGTTCGAGGCGGTGTGGCGGGAGTCCCTGCCGCTACGGCTCGGCACGACGGGCCACGTGGAAGAAGGGGACGGCGGCCCCGACACCGTCGACCTGGAGATCCTCTCCCTGCTCCTCGCGGGCATGACCGACGCCAGCGTCGCCAAGCACCTGGAACTGGGCCTGCGGACGGTACAGCGGCGCGTCAAAGGCCTCATGGAACTGTCCGGAGTGACCACCCGGCTCCAGCTCGGCTGGCACGCCTACGAACGGGGCTGGGTGGCCCGATAGCCACCGGTCGGTCACGCTGGGCAGATGGATCTGCCTCAGCTGCTCCTGGTGGGGCTGGTGCTCCTGCTCGGGCTGCTCGGGGTGATGGTCCCCGGCGTGCCGGGGACCTGGCTCGTCTGGGCGGGAGTCCTGTGGTGGGCCCTGCACGAACGCTCCGGCCGCGCGTGGACCCTGCTGGTCGCGGCGACGGCCCTGCTGCTGGTGGTCCAGGTCGTGAAATGGCTGCTCCCGCCGAGGCGGCTGCGGGGCGTGGGCGTCACCCGCCGGATGGCGGTGTACGCCGGCACGGGCGCGGTGCTCGGCTTCGTGCTGCTGCCGGTGGTGGGGGCGGTGCCGGGGTTCGTGGGCGGGATCTACCTGTGCGAGCGGCTGCGGCTCGGGGCGCGGGGGGAGGCGTGGGCGTCGGTCCGGGCCGTGATGCGGGCCGTCGGGACGAGTGTCCTGGTGGAACTCCTGGCCTGCCTGATGGTGGCCGGGGCCTGGCTGGGGGCCGTCCTCACACCCCGCTGACCCTGCCCCTGCCCTGGCCGGGCGGTACCGGATGTCCCGCTGCGCGGAGCTGTCCCCTACCCGCCCTTCCACCGTTCCCTGGGGCTCCGCCCCAGACCCCGCGCCTCAAACGCCGGCGAGGCTGAATTCGACCCGAGGGGTCGGGGACGGGGTGGGGTGTCGTCCGGGATGTAAAACGTGATGTGTTGGCGCGCGGTGCCGCCCCACCTGACGAAGCTGCGGAGGGGGCGCCATAAATCATGCCCATCCCGGACGGCACCCCACCCCGTCCCCGACCCCGGCCCGGCCAGGGCTACGGGCGGCCGCCCCGCTTCGCGGCGTAGTTCGCTCGGCCCACCGCCGACTTCATGCGCCAGTCGCGGCGGATCTCCGACCGCAGCCGGGCGTCCGTCTTCGCGACGATCCGCTGGTTCTCGCGGAGCAGCTTGCGGTAGCTGTCCAGGCGGCGTTCCGCCAGCGCCCCCGACTCCACCGCGGCCCGCACCGCGCACCCCGGCTCCGCCTCGTGCGCGCAGTCGTGGAAGCGGCAGTCGGCGGCGTACTCCTCGATCTCCGAGAACGCCTGCCCGACGCCCGCCTGCGCGTCGTACAGGCCGACGCCCCGCAGCCCCGGGGTGTCGATGAGGACTCCCCCGCCCGGCAGGGCGAGGAGGTTGCGGGTGGTCGTGGTGTGGCGGCCCTTGCCGTCGACCTCTCGGATCTCCTGGACCTCCATGACGTCCGCGCCGAGCAGCGCGTTCGCCAGCGTGGACTTGCCGGCGCCGGAGATCCCGAGCAGCACGCTCGTCCCGTCGGCGACGACCGCCGCGAGCACGTCCGTACCCTCTCCCGTGTGGGAGGAGACGGTGAGCACCTGGACCCCCGGGGCCGCGTTCTCGACGTCCTCCACGAGGTACGAGAGCGCGGTCGGGTCCGGGACCAGGTCCGCCTTGGTGAGGACGACGAGCGGCTGCGCTCCCGACTCCCACGCGAGCGCGAGGAACCGTTCGATGCGGCCGAGGTCGAGCTCGACGGCCAGCGACACCGCGATGATCGCGTGGTCGACGTTCGCGGCGAGGATCTGCCCCTCGGAGCGCTGCGAGGAGGTGGACCGTACGAAGGCGGTCCGGCGCGGCAGGTACGCCTTGACGTAGCGCGGGTTGCCGGCGGGATCGACGGCGGCCCAGTCGCCCGTGCAGATGACCCGGAGCGGGTCGTGCGGGGTGACGAAGGCGGTGTCGGCGCGGACGGTCCCGTCCGCGGTGATGACGTCGCACTGGCCGCGGTCCACGCGGACGACGCGTCCGGGGAGGAGTCCCTGCGCGGCGTACGGGGCGAACTCGGCGGCCCAGGTCTCGTCCCAGCCGAGCGCGGTGAGGGAAGAGGAGGAAAGCGAGGAAGTCAAGGGGAACCCTTCACAGGGTGGCCCCGGCAGCGCGCGCTCACGGGCGCGCGGAGAACGATGAGGTCAGCCGGAGACCACGGGGGTGAGATTGATGGTCTTCTGAGTGCGGGCAGCGCCCTGCGCGACGACAGTCATCAACGAACTCACCTCCGGATCATGCACAAACCGACGGTTCCGCACCGTCCGGCGGGAACGGCTTCACCGTAACAAGCCCCTTCCCCGGGGCGCCAATTCTTTTTCCTGTCCGTGTCCTTCAAGACCCCCGCCCCCACCCCGTGATCGGCCTGGTCGTCTCCGACATGGCCGCCTCGCTCGCCTTCTACCGCCGCCTGGGGCTGGACGTGCCGCCCGGCGCCGAGGACCAGCCGCACGTGGAGGCCGCCCTGCCCGGAGGCCTGCGCATCGGCTGGGACACGGAGGACACCGTGCGCTCCTTCGACCCCGCCTGACTGGTCGGCGTACCCGGCGGCGAGGGCGACCTCGGCCCGCGGAAGTCCAGGTCCGGCTCGCCGCTCAGTGCTTGCGGAGCCGGGACGTGTAGTCGTCGGGCGGCAGGAAGTTCGACCAGCGCTCGGGGAACTCCGAGGGCATCCCGGCGTCCTCGTCGTCCTCGGACTCCCCCTCGGCCAGGGCCCGCCAGGCGGCGGCGCGGGCGACGAGCTGGGCGGCCTCCGCCTCCCGGACCCGTTCGTTGGCCTCGCGGGCGGCGGCCGTGGCCACGGACGGCCAGACCCGGTCGATGGCGGCGTTGACGGCGGCGCCGACGAGGACGGCGAAGGCCGAGATGCCGATCCACAGCAGGATCGCCACCGGCGCGGCCAGCGAGCCGTAGATGGTGGGGCCCTCGACGGTGTTCGTGAGGTAGATCCGCAGCAGGAACGAGCCGAGGACCCACATGGCGAGCGCGACGAGCGCACCGGGCACGTCCTCGATCCACGGCGACCGCACGGGCACGGAGACGTGGTAGAGGGTGGTCAGGAAGGCGATGGAGAGCAGGGTGACCGTGGGCCAGTACAGGACGGCAATCACCTCGGTGCTCCAGGGCACGAGGCGGACGACGGCGTCGGGTCCGGCCACCATCAGCGGCAGTACGACCGCGCCGATGAGCAGGGCGATCACGTAGAGCAGGAAGGCGAGGAGCCGGGTCTTGACGATGCCGCGCTGCCCGTCGAGGCCGTACATGACGGTGATGGTGTCGATGAAGACGTTGACGGCGCGGGAGCCCGACCACAGCGCGAAGGCGAAGCCGAGCGAGATCAGGTCGGGGCGGCCCCGGCTGGTGACGTCGTCGAGCATGGGTTTCGCGATGTCGTTGACGCCCCGGTCGGACAGGACGGTGCCGACCGCGCTCAGGATGTTCTCCTCGATGCTGGCCACGAAGGTGCCGCCCGTCCAGCCGTCCACGTAGCCGAGCAGGCCGAGGAGGCCGAGGAAGAGCGGGGGCAGCGACAGCAGCGTGAAGAAGGCCGCCTCGGCCGCGAGTCCGAGGATCCGGTACTCGATGCAGGAGTTGACGGTGTCTTTGAGCAGCAGCCAGGCCATCTTGCGCTTCGACACGTTGCGGTAGAGGGCGCGGGCCCGGTGGAGCCGTCCTGGGATCCGCTCGGGTGTTTCTTTTGCTGGCTGCACGTCCTTACGGTATCGGCATGGCAGCCACCACCCACACAGTCAGCAACCAGGCCCCGCCCCTGGTGGGCTACGAGGTCTATCTCGGCGACCGGGCCCTCAGCGAGGGCGTGGAGCGTCACCTCGCCGACGCCGGGCCCGAACTCCGCGACGAGGTACGGGCGGAGCTCACCTCGCTCGGCCGCGCGGCCGGTTCGGCGCAGGCCCAGGAATGGGGCCGGCAGGCGAACGAGAATCCGCCGGTGCTCCGGACGCACGACCGCTACGGGAACCGGATCGACGAGGTGGAGTTCCACCCGGCGTGGCACCGGCTGCTCGGGCACGCGGTGACGGCGGGGCTCACCGACGCCTGGGGGCGCCCGGCCGGGCACCTGCGGCGGGCGGCGGGCTTCTTCGTGTGGTCGCAGGCGGAGGCGGGGCACGGCTGCCCCGTCTCGATGACGCACGCGGCCGTCCCGGCGCTGCGGACGGATCCGGAGCTGGCGGCGGAGTGGGAGCCGCGGCTGACCTCGCACGTCTACGAGGAGGGCCTGCGGCCGGCCGGGCAGAAGGCCGGGGTGCTGTTCGGGATGGGGATGACGGAGAAGCAGGGGGGCAGCGACGTACGGGCGAACACGACGTCGGCGGCGCCGCTGGACGCCTCCGGGGAGTACGTGCTGACCGGGCACAAGTGGTTCTGCTCGGCGCCGATGTCGGACGGGTTCCTGGTGCTGGCGCAGGCTCCGGGAGGGCTGACCTGCTTCCTGGTGCCGCGGGTGCTGCCGGACGGGACGCGCAACGTCTTCGCGGTGCAGCGGCTGAAGGACAAGCTGGGCAACAAGTCGAACGCGTCGAGCGAGGTCGAGTTCGACGGGACGTGGGCGCGGCGGGTGGGCGAGGAGGGCCGGGGGGTGCGGACCATCATCGAGATGGTCGCGGCGACCCGGCTGGACTGTGTGATCGGCTCGGCGTCGCTGATGCGGCAGGCCCTGACGCAGGCCGTCCACCACGCAGAGCACCGCTCTGCTTTCGGAGCACCGCTCATCCGGCAGCCGCTGATGCGCAACGTCCTCGCCGACCTCGCACTGGAGTCCGAGGCGGCGACCGTCCTCACCCTGCGGCTCGCGGCCGCCTACGACGCCGGTACGGAAACCGAGCGGGCCTTCCTGCGCCTCGCGGTGCCCGCCGCGAAGTACTGGGTGACCAAGCGGTGTACGCCGATGGTGGCGGAGGCGCTGGAGTGCCTGGGGGGCAACGGCTACGTCGAGGAGTCCGGGCTGCCCCGCCTGCTGCGCGAGTCCCCCCTCAACTCGATCTGGGAGGGCTCGGGCAACGTCCAGGCCCTGGACGTGCTGCGCGCCCTCCAGCGGGAGCCGCAGGCCCTGAACGCCTTCCTCCAAGAGGTCGGCCTGGCCCGGGGCGCCGACCACCGGCTGGACGCGGCCATCAAGAACCTGCTGACCGACCTGGCCGACCTGCACGGGATCGAGGCCCGGGCCCGCCGGGTCGTGGAGCGCATGGCCCTGGTGCTCCAGGGGTCGCTGCTGGTCAGGTGGGCCCCGCCGGAGGTGGCGGACGCGTTCTGCGCCTCGCGGCTCGGCGGGGACTGGGGCTCGGCCTTCGGCACTCTGCCGCACACCCTGGACCTGGGCGCGGTGGTGGAACGGGCCCGGATCGCGGTCTGACACCGGCGGCGAGGGGCCGGACCGGGGCGACAGGCGGACCGGATCGGCGTTCGGGCCGCCGGCGGCCGCGGGGCGGGCGGGCCCCGGCCGGTTCACGGACCACCGCGGTCCCCAAACCGCCGTGGTCCCCGAACCGCCGTGGCCGTGCGCCCGGACCGTCGTGATCCCCAAACCACCACGGCCGCGCACCGCCCCGCGCCGGGTCTCGGCCCGGTGTGACGGGACCGGGGGTGGCGCCGCGCCGACTCGGCACCACCCCTGGTCCGAGAAGCCCCGAGGAGGAGCTGTCACGCCGCTCTGCGGCGTGCCGATAGTTTCGGTCGGGTGACCGGGGGTTGGCGAGAGTTGCATACGGTTGCAACCCTTCAAGCCTTCGGTCCGGTTCGGAAATCGCCCGCCGCACGTGCCCGGGGAAAGGGCGCGTACGGGAACCGCGGGCGGCTTCCGCAGTACGTCCTGTTCAGCACGGGGAGGTTCCGGTGGCCAACACCGCAGGCAGCGCCGTAGACGTGGCGCGCATCTCGGCCATGGACGCGCGGGAGGCGGCGCGTCTGCTCAAGGGGGTACGGGCGGCCGCGCTGGCCGGGGACCGCCCGCCCGCCGCCCCGCGCCCGGAGATCGCCGAGTCCTGGCGGCGGATGCTGGCCGGCGGGGTGCACCCCGACCGGGACGCCCGCTCCCGGCTGCTGTCCGCCGCCGAGACCGAGGAGCGCCGGCAGGTGTCGCCGCTGCGGGAGATCCTCCCGGTGCTGCGCGAGGGGCTGCTGCCCGCGCTGGACGAGGCCCTGCACATCATGGTCGTCGCCGACGCGGACGGCCGGCTGCTGTGGCGGGAGGGGCACTCCTCGATCCTGCGCAAGGCGGACCGGCTGGGCTTCGCGGTGGGCGCCGACTGGGACGAGGCGGTGGTGGGGACCAACGGGGTGGGCACGGCCCTGGTGGCCCGGCGGCCCGTCCAGGTGTTCTCGGCGGAGCACTTCGTCTCCAGCCACCACGACTGGACCTGCGCGGGTGCCCCCGTACGCGACCCGAGGGACGGGCAGCTGCTCGGCGTGGTGGACGTCAGCGGGCCGCTGGCCACCATGCACCCGGCGACGCTGGCCTGGGTCAGCTCCGTGGCCCGGCTCGCGGAGCGGGAGCTGCGGGTGCGCCACCTGGAGTCCCTGGAGCGGCTGCGGACGGTGGCGGCCCCGCTGCTGGCCCGGCTGCCGGGCCGGGCCGTGGCCGTGGACCCGCACGGCTGGACGGCCGCGGTGACGGGGCTGGCCCCGGCGGACCGGATCCCGCTGCCGAAGACGGTCGGTCCGGGCCGGCTGTGGATCCCGCAGCTGGGCGACTGCGTGGCGGAGCCGCTGCCGGGCGGCTGGCTGCTGCGCCTCGCCGAGCCGTGCGCGACGGGCGCCGCGGTGAGCCGGGTGGTGCTGGACCTGAGCGGGCCCCGGTCCTGGTCGGCGACGGTGTACGGGGCCGCGGGCAGCTGGTCGCAGGAGCTGAGCCCGCGCCACGCCGAGCTGCTGTTCCTGCTGGCGGAGAGCCCGCGCGGGCGCTCGGCGGCCGAGCTGGCGGCGGAACTGTTCGGGGACCCGACGCGCACGGTGACGGTCCGGGCGGAGCTGTCCCGGGTCCGCCGACACCTGGCCGGGGTGCTGACGCACCGGCCGTACCGCTTCGCGGAGGACGTGGAGGTGGAGCTGATCCGCCCCCGGGACCCGGCGCGGCTGCTGCCCCATTCCACGGCCCCGGCGGTGGTCCGGGCCCGGCTGGGCCGCGCCGGGCAGGCCGTGATTCCCTGAAGCGCATGAGCACCATCACACTCACCACCTGGTCCCTCGAAATGAACGCGCCCGAGGATCTGGTTCCGGCGGCCGTGCCGGGCCCGGAGATCCGCATCGAGCGGGCCGAGGTCCCCTCGCCCGAGTTCAGCCGCTTCCTCTACGCCTCGGTGGGCGGGGACATCCACTGGACGGACCGGCTGTCGCTGACCCGCGCCCAGTGGGTGGAGCAGCTGGGGCGGCCGGGCGTGGAGACGTGGGTGGCGTACGACCGGGGCACCCCGGCGGGGTACGTGGAGCTGGACCCGCAGCCGGACGGTGTGGTCGAGATCATGTACTTCGGGCTGCTCCCGGACTTCCGGGGCCGGCGCATCGGCGGGCACCTGCTGACCTTCGGCACGCAGCGCGCCTGGGACCTCGCGTCGCGCTGGCCGGACCGCGAGCCCACGCGCCGCGTCTGGGTCCACACGTGCAGCCAGGACGGCCCGACGGCGATGGACAACTACCGGCGGCGCGGGTTCAAGGTCTTCCGGACGGAGACCGAGGAGAAGACCGACACCCCGACCCCGGGTCCCTGGCCCGGCGCCTGACCCCTGCCCGGAGGGGCGGGGCGGGGGGCTGCTCCCCGCCCCGCCCCTCTGGACGTAACGGCTGATTCCGGCCATCCTGAACCGAGCGCCGGACGATGGTGCGGGAGTGACGCGAGGGACACCGCCGCGCACTCCCCGGGAGCCCCACCGAGGCTCCGTACGAGGCCAGAGGGCATCCGACCAGGAACCCGGCCAGGTGACCCCGATCACGTGATCCCGTCATCCGAGACGACTTCGTCCGCATAGTGGACAGTAGTGGACTCCTCCAATCGGCCCATGACACGCTTCCGCCATGAATGGAGCTGGAATCGCCTTGGTGAGTCGACGTCACGTCGACCTCGGCCGCATGTCCAGCGCCATCTGTCCGGCACGCTGACGGAACCAGCCACCGCCGCACGTCGCCGTCGTCCCCGCCGCCGCGGACGCGTCGACCACCCGCAAGCCCCCTGAAGGCCGAAGACCGCCCTCACCCGCCGGCAAACCCGGCCAAAGGGTGGCATTCAGTCGCACCCGCTCGGAGTCTCCAGCGTGCAGGGGCGCGCCGCCGCTCCCCCCTGCCCTGCCTAGAGCCGCTGATGAAGGACGTACCCGCCATGGCCGCCACCCCCGAAACGCCCGCAGCCGCACCCGCAGCCGCAGCGCGCCGCAAGACCGGCCGTCATCGCGGCGAGGGCCAGTGGGCCGTCGGACACCACACGCCCCTCAACGGCAACGAGCAGTTCAAGAAGGACGACGACGGTCTCAACGTACGGACACGCATTGAGACGATCTACTCCAAGTCGGGCTTCGACTCGATCGACCCCAACGACCTGCGCGGCCGCATGCGCTGGTGGGGCCTCTACACCCAGCGCAAGCCCGGGATCGACGGCGGCAAGACCGCGATCCTGGAGCCGGAGGAGCTGGACGACAAGTACTTCATGCTGCGCGTCCGCATCGACGGCGGCCGGCTGACCACCGAGCAGCTGCGCGTCGTCGGCGAGATCTCCGAGGAGTTCGCGCGCGGCACCGCGGACCTCACCGACCGCCAGAACGTGCAGTACCACTGGATCCGGATCGAGGACGTCCCGGAGATCTGGCGCCGCCTGGAGGCCGTCGGCCTCTCGACCACCGAGGCCTGCGGTGACACGCCCCGCGTCATCCTCGGTTCGCCCGTCGCCGGCATCGCCCAGGACGAGATCATCGACGGCACCCCCGCCATCGACGAGATCTACCGCCGCATCGTCGGCAACCCCGACTTCTCGAACCTGCCCCGCAAGTTCAAGTCCGCGATCTCCGGCTCGCCGCTGCTCGACGTGGCGCACGAGATCAACGACATCGCGTTCGTGGGCGTGAACCACCCCGAGCACGGCCCCGGCTTCGACGTCTGGGTCGGCGGCGGTCTCTCCACCAACCCGAAGCTGGGCGTGCGCCTGGGCACCTGGGTCTCCCTCGACGAGGTCCCGGACGTCTACGAGGGCGTCATCTCGATCTTCCGCGACTACGGCTACCGCCGGCTGCGCACCCGCGCCCGCCTGAAGTTCCTCGTCGCCGACTGGGGCCCGGCCAAGTTCCGCCAGGTCCTGGAGGACGAGTACCTGAAGCGCAAGCTGACCGACGGCCCCGCGCCCGAGCAGCCCAGCGGCCAGTGGCGCGACCACGTCGGCGTGCACCAGCAGCAGGACGGCAAGTTCTACGTCGGCTTCGCGCCCCGCGTCGGCCGCGTCGACGGCGCCACCCTGACCAAGATCGCGGACGTGGCCGAGCAGCACGGCTCCGGCCGGCTGCGCACCACCGCCGAGCAGAAGATGATCGTCCTCGACATCGAGGCCGACCAGGTCGACTCGGTCGTCGCGGCCCTGGAGGCGCTGGACCTGCGGGTCAAGCCGTCCCCGTTCCGCCGCGGCACGATGGCCTGCACCGGCATCGAGTTCTGCAAGCTGGCCATCGTCGAGACGAAGGCGCGCGGCGCCTCGCTGATCGACGAGCTGGAGCGCCGCCTGCCGGAGTTCGCCGAGCCGCTCACCATCAACATCAACGGCTGCCCGAACGCCTGCGCCCGTATCCAGGTGGCGGACATCGGTCTCAAGGGCCAGCTGGTCCTGGACGACGACGGCAACCAGGTGGAGGGCTACCAGGTCCACCTGGGCGGCGCCCTCGGCCTGGAGGCCGGCTTCGGCCGCAAGGTCCGCGGCCTCAAGGTCACCTCGGCCGGTCTGCCGGACTACGTCGAGCGGGTCGTCACGCGCTTCCAGGAGCAGCGTGAGGACGGCGAGCGCTTCGCCGCCTGGGTGACCCGCGCGAGCGACGAGGCCCTCTCGTGAGCGAGCGAGCCGCCCCGTTCTACTGCCCGTACTGCGGCGACGAGGACCTGTTTCCGAACGAGACGGGTCACGGCGCGTGGGAATGCAGGGCCTGCAACCGAGCCTTCCAGCTGAAGTACCTCGGGCTGCTGGCCCGGGGTCTTCAGTCCAACGCAGCTGGAGGGGACGAGATATGACCACCACTCAAGACGCCGGTCTCAAGGCTACGGGCCTCAAGGCGCTGGCCGAGCAGGCGGGCCGGGACCTCGAGGACGCCTCCGCGCTGGAGATCCTCACCTGGGCGGCCGAGACCTTCGGCAAGAAGTTCGCCGTGACCTCCTCCATGGAGGACGCGGTGGTCGCCCACCTCGCCTCCCGGGCCTTCCCGGGTGTCGACGTGGTGTTCCTCGACACGGGCTACCACTTCGAGGAGACCATCGGCACCCGCGACGCGGTGGACGCGGTGATGGACGTCAACGTCATCACCCTGACCCCGCGTCAGAGCGTCGCCGAGCAGGACGCCGAGTACGGCCCCAAGCTGCACGACCGCGACCCCGACCTGTGCTGCGCCCTGCGCAAGGTCAAGCCCCTCGAAGAGGGCCTGACCGCGTACGACGCGTGGGCGACGGGCCTGCGGCGCGACGAGTCCCCGACCCGGGCGAACACCCCGGTGGTCGGCTGGGACGAGAAGCGGCAGAAGGTCAAGATCTCGCCGATCGCCCGCTGGACCCAGGACGACGTGGACGCGTACGTCCTGGAGCACGGGGTCCTCACCAACCCGCTGCTGATGGACGGTTACGCCTCCGTCGGCTGCTCCCCCTGCACCCGCCGGGTGGCGGAGGGCGAGGACGCGCGGGCCGGCCGCTGGGCCGGGCGCGGCAAGACCGAGTGCGGACTGCACGGCTGATGAATCGACTTACGGAGACTGAGCAGATGAGCGTGAGCGACCAGGGCGCCACGGTGTGGCTGACCGGGCTGCCGAGCGCGGGCAAGACGACCATCGCGTACGCCCTCGCGGAGCGGCTGCGCGGCGAGGGCCACCGGGTGGAGGTCCTCGACGGGGACGAGATCCGCGAGTTCCTCTCGGCCGGCCTCGGCTTCAGCCGCGAGGACCGCCACACCAACGTGCAGCGCATCGGTTTCGTCGCCGAACTGCTCGCGAGCAACGGCGTCAAGGCGCTCGTCCCGGTCATCGCGCCGTTCGCCGACAGCCGCGAGGCCGTCCGCAAGCGGCACGCCGCCGAGGGCACCTCCTACCTGGAGGTCCACGTGGCCACCCCGGTCGAGGTCTGCTCCGAGCGGGACGTGAAGGGCCTGTACGCCAAGCAGGCGGCGGGCGAGATCTCCGGTCTGACCGGGGTCGACGACCCGTACGAGGCGCCGGAATCCCCGGACCTGCGGATCGAGTCGCACACCCAGACCGTGCAGGAGTCGGCTTCGGCCCTGCACGCGCTGCTCACCGAGAGGGGTCTGGCATGACCACCGCCGCTCACCTGCACGCCGAGTCCGACGCGGACGCGCCCTACGCGCTGTCGCACCTGGACGCCCTCGAGTCCGAGGCGGTGCACATCTTCCGCGAGGTGGCGGGCGAGTTCGAGAAGCCGGTGATCCTCTTCTCCGGCGGCAAGGACTCGATCGTCATGCTGCACCTGGCGCTGAAGGCCTTCGCGCCCGCGCCGGTGCCCTTCACGCTGCTGCACGTGGACACCGGGCACAACTTCCCCGAGGTCCTGGAGTACCGCGACCGCACGGTCGCCGAGCACGGACTGCGCCTGCACGTGGCCTCCGTCCAGGAGTACATCGACGCCGGCAAGCTGCGCGAGCGCCCCGACGGCACCCGCAACCCGCTGCAGACCGTGCCGCTGACCGAGGCGATCCAGAGCCTCAAGTTCGATGCCGTCTTCGGCGGCGGCCGCCGCGACGAGGAGAAGGCCCGCGCCAAGGAGCGCGTCTTCTCCCTGCGCGACGAGTTCTCCCAGTGGGACCCGCGCCGCCAGCGCCCCGAGCTGTGGCAGCTCTACAACGGCCGCCACGCCCCGGGCGAGCACGTGCGCGTCTTCCCGCTGTCCAACTGGACCGAGCTGGACGTGTGGCAGTACATCGCCCGCGAGAACATCGAGCTCCCGGAGATCTACTTCGCCCACGAGCGCGAGGTGTTCCTGCGCAACGGCATGTGGCTGACGGCGGGCGAGTGGGGCGGTGCCAAGGAGGGCGAGGTCCCCGAGACCCGTCTGATCCGCTACCGCACCGTCGGTGACATGTCCTGCACCGGCGCCGTCGACTCCGACGCCACCACGCTCGACGCGGTGATCGCCGAGATCGCCGTCTCCCGACTCACCGAGCGGGGCGCGACCCGCGCCGACGACAAGATGTCCGAGGCCGCGATGGAAGACCGCAAGCGCGAAGGGTACTTCTAAGATGACCAGCACCACCGAGCAGTTCGCCGATCTGTCGGCGACCACCCTGCTGCGTTTCGCGACCGCCGGCTCCGTCGACGACGGCAAGTCCACCCTGGTCGGACGGCTCCTGCACGACTCCAAGTCGGTGCTGACCGACCAGATGGAGGCCGTCGAGGCCGTCTCCGCCCAGCGCGGCCAGGAGGCCCCCGACCTGGCGCTCCTGACGGACGGCCTGCGCGCCGAGCGCGAGCAGGGCATCACCATCGACGTGGCCTACCGCTACTTCGCCACCGCCCGGCGCCGGTTCATCCTCGCGGACACCCCCGGGCACGTGCAGTACACCCGCAACATGGTCACCGGCGCCTCCACGGCCGACCTGGCCGTGGTCCTCGTCGACGCCCGCAACGGCGTCATCGAGCAGACCCGCCGGCACGCCGCCGTCGCCGCCCTGCTGCGCGTGCCGCACGTGGTCCTGGCCGTGAACAAGATGGACCTCGTCGGCTACGAGGAGACGGTCTTCGCGAAGATCGCCGAGGAGTTCACCGCGTACGCCTCCGACCTGGGCGTCCCGGAGATCACCGCGATCCCGATCTCGGCCCTGGCCGGGGACAACGTGGTCGAGCCCTCCGCGAACATGGACTGGTACGGCGGCCCGACCGTCCTGGAGCACCTGGAGACGGTCCCGGTCAGCCACGACCTGACGGCCTGCCCGGCGCGCTTCCCCGTCCAGTACGTGATCCGCCCGCAGTCGGCGGAGCACCCGGACTACCGCGGCTACGCGGGCCAGATCGCCTCCGGCGTGCTGCGCGTCGGCGAGGCCGTGACCGTCCTGCCCTCGGGCCGTACGAGCACCATCGTCGGCATCGACGCCCTGGGTGAGTCCGTGGACATCGCCTGGGCGCCGCAGTCGGTCACCCTGCGCCTGAAGGACGACATCGACATCTCGCGCGGCGACCTGATCGCGCCGTCCGCGAGCGCGCCGGCCACCACGCAGGACGTCGTCGCGACGGTCTGCCACGTCGCCGACCAGCCCCTGACCGTGGGCGCCCGGGTGCTGATCAAGCACACCACCCGCACGGTCAAGGCGATCGTCAAGGAGATCCCCTCGCGGCTGACCCTCGACGACCTCTCGCAGCACCCGGCCCCGGGTCAGCTCGTGGCCAACGACATCGGCCGCGTCGTCGTCCGTACCGCCGAGCCGCTCGCGCTCGACGCGTACGCCGACTCGCGCCGCACCGGATCGTTCCTCCTGATCGACCCGGCCGACGGCACCACCCTGGCGGCGGGCATGGCGGGCGAGTCCTTCGCCTCCACGGCCCGGACGACCGTCCAGGCGGATGAAGAAGGGTGGGACTTCTAGACCATGCTCACCGACATCTACTCGACCTTCGCGAAGGAGGGCGGCCGCGTAGGCAGCGGCGCCCTCGGCAGCGGCCAGGGAGGGGTGGCGCGATGTGCGCGATGACGTACGCGCACCGCATGCGCGCCCTCACCCCCCACGAGCTGCACCTGTCCTTGCTCCACAGACGAAGACGTGCGTCATGACGCCATGACGCTACGAGAGGAAGTCCTCCCGTGCCTGCCACCGGAACCACCCGTACCACCCTTCGCCGCGGCATCGTCGCCGCCGCCGCTCTCCCGCTCCTGATCGGCGCGCTCGCCTCCTGCGGCTACGGCTCCGAGGCCAAGAAGGACGAGCCCAAGGGCGCGGCGTCCAACGCCTCCGGCGAGGGCGCGAAGAAGCTCTCCGCCTCCGAGGTCCGCATCGGGTACTTCCCGAACCTGACCCACGCGACCGCTCTGGTCGGCCTCCAGGAAGGCCTGATCGCGAAGGAGCTGGGCGCGACCACGATCAAGCCGCAGTCCTTCAACGCCGGCCCGTCCGAGATCGAAGCCCTCAACGGCGGCTCTCTCGACATCGGTTTCATCGGCCCCTCGCCGTCGATCAACGGCTACGTGAAGTCCAAGAGCACCAACCTGCGGATCATCTCCGGCTCCGCCTCGGGCGGCGTCAAGCTGGTCGTGAACCCGGACAAGATCAAGACCCTGGACGACCTCAAGGGCAAGAAGATCGCCACCCCGCAGAAGGGGAACACGCAGGACGTCGCGTTCCTCAACTGGATCTCCGAGAAGGGCTGGTCGGTCGACCCGGAGTCCGGCAAGGGTGACGTCTCCGTCGTCCGTACGGACAACAAGGTCACCCCGGACGCCTTCAAGCAGGGCTCGATCGACGGCGCCTGGGTGCCGGAGCCCACGGCCTCCAAGCTCGTCTCCGACGGCGGCTCCGTCCTCCTCGACGAGGGCAGCCTGTGGCCCGAGAACAAGTTCGTGATCACGAACATCGTCGTGTCGCAGAAGTTCCTCAAGGACCACCCGGACGTGGTCGAGGCCGTGCTCCGCGGCACGGTGAAGACCAACGAGTGGATCCACGCCAACCAGGACAAGGCGAAGGCCTCGGCCAACGCCAAGCTCGCGGCCGAGGGCGGCAAGCCGCTCGACGCGAAGGTCATCGACCCGGCGTGGCCCAGCATCGCGGTCACCGACGACCCGCTGGCCGCGACGCTGAAGAAGCAGTCGGACTGGGCGGTCAAGGCCAAGCTCATCGAGCAGCCCGACCTGGCCGGCATCTACGACCTGACGCTCCTGAACAAGGTCCTGAAGGCCGCCGGCAAGCCCGAGGTCTCCGACGCCGGTCTCGGCGCCAAGTAAGTCCGTAGTTAGCAACCCCAGGAGGTGACGACCATGGCCACCACGCTTGCCAAGGCTGCCGAGGGCACCCTCGAGGAGCAGACGCACGCCGCCCGCATCGAGCACGTCTCGAAGTCCTTCTCCGGCCCGGCCGGATCGCAGCTCGTCCTGGACGACATCAGCCTCGATGTCGCTCCCGGCGAGTTCGTCACCATCCTGGGGGCCTCGGGGTGCGGAAAGTCCACCCTGCTGAACCTGGTCGCCGGACTGGACAAGCCGTCCGCGGGGTCGATCGAGACCCCCGGCGGCCGTCCGGCCCTGATGTTCCAGGAGCACGCCCTCTTCCCGTGGCTCACCGCGGGCAAGAACATCGAACTCGCCCTGCGCCTGCGCGGGGTGGCCAAGGCCGACCGCAAGCCCGAGGCCGAACGGCTCCTCGAGCTGGTCCGGCTCGGCGGCTCGTACGGCAAGCGCGTCCACGAGCTGTCCGGCGGCATGCGCCAGCGCGTGGCCCTGGCCCGGGCGCTCGCCCAGGACAGCCGTCTGCTGCTGATGGACGAGCCCTTCGCGGCGCTCGACGCCATCACCCGTGACGTGCTGCACGGCGAACTCACCCGCATCTGGGCGGAGACGGGCCTGTCGGTCCTCTTCGTCACCCACAACGTCCGCGAGGCCGTGCGCCTCGCCCAGCGTGTGGTCCTGCTCTCCTCGCGCCCCGGCCGGGTCGCGAAGGAATGGACCGTGGACATCGCCCAGCCCCGCCGCATCGAGGACGCGGACGTGGCCGAGCTGTCCCTTGAGATCACTGAACACCTGCGTGGGGAGATCCGCCGCCATGGCCAGCACTGACACCACCCCGAGGGCAGGCGCCAAGCACGACGACCTGGCCGGCCTGGAGGCGGGCCTCGACGCGCTCGACGCGGTCCAGACCCACCGGACCCCGGTCCGCGAGGTCTTCACCAAGAAGGTCCTGCCCCCGCTGCTCGCCGTCGGCCTCGTGCTGGTGGTCTGGCAGGTGCTCGTCGCCGCGAAGGTCACCGACGAGACCAAGCTGCCCGCGCCGTCCGCCGTGTGGGACAGCCTGTCCGACATGTGGCTGAAGGGCACCCTGCTCGAAGTCATCTGGACCAGCGTCTCCCGCGGTCTGCTCGGCTTCCTGCTGGCCCTGGCCATCGGCACCCCGCTCGGCCTGCTGGTCGCCCGGGTGAAGTTCGTGCGCGCCGCCATCGGCCCGATCCTCCAGGGCCTGCAGTCGCTGCCCTCGGTGGCCTGGGTGCCCCCGGCCGTCCTGTGGTTCGGCCTCAACGACGCCATGATGTTCACGGTGATCCTGCTCGGCGCGGTCCCCTCCATCGCCAACGGCCTCGTCTCCGGCATCGACCAGATCCCGCCGCTGTTCCTGCGGGCCGGCCGCACCCTGGGCGCGACCGGGCTGAGCGGCGCCCGGCACGTGGTCATGCCGGCCGCGCTGCCCGGCTACCTCGCGGGCCTCAAGCAGGGCTGGGCCTTCTCCTGGCGCTCCCTGATGGCGGCCGAGATCATCGCCAGCTCCCCCGACCTGGGCCTGGGCCTGGGCCAGCTGCTGGAGAACGGCCGCAACAACATCGACCTGCCGGGCGTGTTCCTCGCGATCATCCTGATCCTGGTCGTCGGCATCGCCATCGACCTGCTGATCTTCAGCCCGGTCGAGCGGTGGGTGCTGCGCAGCCGCGGCCTGCTGGTCAAGAGCTGATCACGTGTCCGCGCACGTCACGCACTCCCCGCAGGCCCCCGCCCTGCTGGTCATCGCCCACGGCAGCCGCGACCCGCGGCACGCGGCGACCGTGCACGCCCTCACCCGGCGGGTACGGGCGCTGCGGCCGGGGCTGCGCGTGGAAACCGCCTTCCTGGACTTCGACACCCCGACCGTCGACCGGGCGGTGGCCTCGCTCTACCTGTCGGGCGCACGCGAGATAGTGGCGCTCCCGCTCCTCCTGACGCGGGCGTTCCACGCGAAGTCCGACATCCCGGCGGTGCTCGCCGGAGCCACGTCCCACCTGCCGGACCTCTCCGTCCGGATCGCGGATGTGCTCGGCCCGTCGCCGCTGCTGCTGGCGACCCTGGAGCGCCGGCTGTGGGAAGCCGGCCTCACCCCGGCGGACCGCGCCACCACCGGTGTGGTGCTCGCGTCCGCCGGTTCCTCCGACCCGGAGGCGATCGCAGTGATCGCTGAAATCGCGCGGGAGTGGCGGCACACCGGTTGGTGCGCCGTGCGGCCTGCGTTCGCCTCCGCTGCTCTCCCCCGGACGGAGGACGCCGTACGCGCGCTGCGCGCGGAGGGCGTCCGCCGGATCGCGGTGGCCCCCTACGTCATCGCCCCCGGCCGGCTCCCCGACCGCATCGCGGCGGGCGCCGAAGCCGCGGGCGCCGACGTGATCTCCGCCGTCCTGGGCCCCTCCCCGGAACTGGCCCGCCTGCTGCTCCGCAGGTTCGACGCGGCAGCCTCGTTCCCGGCCCGCATCCCGGCCCTGGCGGCGTAACCGCTGCGCGGGGCGAGGTCCCCTGCCCGCCCTTCGCCCGTTCCCCGGGCTCTGCCCGGACCCGTTGCCAGGTGAGGCGCCGTTCCCGGGGGCCAGCCCCCGGACCCCCGCTCCTCAAACGCCGGAGGGGCTGGATTTTCGGGCGGCTACGCCCGCGCCGCGGCCTCGTCGGCCAGGGCCGTCAGGTCGGCCACGGACATGGCGCCCGGCGGCAGGCCCTCCCGGGCGAAGATGTTCGCCGCGTGCCGCAGTACGTCGTTGACCGGGGTCGGTACCCCGTGCAGCCGCCCCAGCAGGCAGATCTCACCGTTGAGGTAGTCGGCCTCCACCGAGCCCGTGCCCCGCGCCAGGCTCTGCCAGGAGGAGCCGCCCCGGACGCCGGGCGGCTGGTCCACCTTGCCGTCGCGGGCCGCCGACTGCTCGGCGTCGGAGGCGTAGGAGATGCCCGCGGCCTCGTAGGCGGCCTTGCCCTCGCGGACCGCCCGGAGCAGCAGCGCCGCCTTCGCCGGGTCCGCTTCGGGGCCGGTGGTGGCCTGGATCGCGTTGCCCAGGTTCCCGAGGAGCTTCGCGTACTTCCACCGCATCACGTCCTCGACGACCGGTGCCCCGAAGCCGGCCTTCTCCAGGTCGGCCGCGACCGCCCGGATCCGCCCGTCGGAGCCCCCGGCGGCCTTCCCCAGGTGCAGGATGCCGGTCAGCGGGGCGCACAGCGCCGAGACCGCTCCGGGCTCCAGGAAGGTCGCCGGCAGCCAGACGCACACCCCGTACACGCGCGCGAAGCGCCGTAGGGCGAGGCGTTCGCTCTCGACGCCGTTCTGCGCGCACAGCAGCGGCAGCCGCTGCGCCGCCGTGCCGCCGCCCGCGACCTCGGCGTCGCCCCACGCGTCGAGGGCGGCGATCGCGTCCTGGGTCTTCACGGTGAGGACCAGGACGTCGTCGGGGCGCAGTTCGCCCAGCTCGGCCGGTCCGGTGGCCACGGGCAGTCGGTGGACGCGGGTCCCGGCGGCGGTGGTGAGCCGCAGGCCGTCCGCGCGCAGCGCCTCGGCGTGCGCGCCGCGCGCGACGAGGACGCCGTCGAGGCCCGCTTCCGCGAGCCGTCCGCCGATGGCCGCGCCGATCGCCCCGGCGCCGATGATGATGTAACGCATACCCCCGAGCCTGGCACACGGGCGGCGCGGGGATAGCGTCGCCCCATGACTGACATGGTGTTCGACGTCGGTGGGGATCTGCCCGTACGCCGCCTCGGGCTCGGCACGGGCGGGCTGGTCGGCCGCGGGTACTGGGGTCCGCGCGGCACGCGCGAGGAGGCCCGGGCGCTGCTGCGGGCGGCGGTCGAGCAGGGGGTCACCCTGATCGACACCGCCGACAACTACGGGCCCGCACTGGCCGAGGAGCTGGTCGCCGAGGCCCTCCACCCGTACGACGGGAGGCTGGTCGTCGCCACGAAGGGCGGGGTGGTGCGTACCGGCCCGGACCAGTGGCACGTGGCGGGCCGGCCCGAGCAGTTGCGGGGGATGTGCGAGGCGAGCCTGCGGCGGCTGCGGGTGGAGCGGATCGGCCTGTACCAGCTGCACCGCTTCGACCCGTCGGTGCCGATGGCCGAACAGCTGGGAGCGCTGGAGGAGTTGCGGCAGGAGGGCAAGATCCGGCACATCGGCCTGGACACGGTGGACGCCGGGCAGCTGCGCGAGGCGCTGGGGACGACGGCGGTGGCCGCGGTGCAGAACCCGTACAACCTGCTCGACCGGTCCTCGTCCGAGGTGCTGACGCTCTGCGAGGAGCGCGGGATCGCCTTCCTGCCGTACTACCCGCTGGGCAGCGGGGCGTTGACCCGCTCGGGCGCCGCCGCCGTGGCCTCGGTGGCCGCCGCGCACGGGACGGGGCCGGGGCCGGTCGCGCTGGCCTGGCTGCTGCACCACTCGCCGGTGCTGTGCCCGACCCCGGGCACCGGCTCGCCCGCGCACCTGGCGGAGAACCTGGCCGCGGCGTCGCTCGCGCTGACCCCGCGGGAGCTGGCGCTGCTGGACGCGGCGGCCTGAGGCGGTCGCCGTCGGTCAGCCGGCGGTCATCTCCACCAGTTTGACGACGGTGTTCCAGTTGCGGGTGGTGACGTCGAGGCCCTTGACCACGGCGGGTCTGGCGAGGGCCTCGCCCAGTTTGGAGCGGCCGAGGCCGTCCGGGGCGTAGAGGTAGAGGACGCGGTCGCCGAGACGGAACTCCTCGGGGAGGAAGGCCTCCTGGTCGAGGGCGGCGAAGCGCTCGGGACCGGGCTGTGCGGAGAAGAAGGTGGCGTGGAGCTGCTTGCCCTCCAGTTCGTCCGCGGGGAAGGGGCAGGCGGCGGCGACGGCGGCGAGGTGGTCCCCGTCGACGACCAGGCAGGGCACGCGGAAGCCGAAGTGGGCCTCGACGGCCGTCTCCAGCTCGCGGGCGAGGGCGTCCGGGTCCGTCCCGGGGCTGGTGAAGACGGCGTTGCCGCTCTGCAGGTAGGTGCGGACCGCTTCGTGGCCGAGGCCTTCCATGACGGAGCGGAGCTCCGCCATGGGGACCTTCTTGTTCCCGCCGACGTTGATGCCGCGCAGCAGCGCCGCGTACGTCGTCCTCGCACTGGGGTTCTTCGTCATGGCCGCACCTTAGGGGGTGCCTATGACAGTTCGGCTTCGATGAGGTCGGCGGCCCGGCGCGTGCCGCCCTCGGCGGCCATGCCGGCGCGGACGGCTTCGGCGCGGACGGCCGTCAGGGGGTCGGCGAGGAGTTCGAGGACGGCGGTGCGCAGGGTGGCGGCGTCGGCCTCTTCCATGGGGACGTGGCGGGCCACACCGAGGGAGACCAGCTGGTCGGCGTTGCCGAACTGGTCGACGGCCTGGGGGACGGCGACCATCGGGGTGGCGGTGGCGAGGCCTTCCTGGCTGCCGCCGGCGCCCGCGTGGGTGATGAAGGCGTCGGCCTGGCGCAGGATGTCGAGCTGGGGGACCCAGCGGTGCACCTCGACGTTGGCCGGGAGCGGGCCGAGGTCGCCCTCGTCGGTGAACTTGCCGATCTGGAGGACGACGTGCCAGTCGGGGAGGTCGCCGAAGGCCTCGGCGCAGGCGCGGTAGAAGGCGGGCTGCTTGGTGAAGGCGGAGCCCAGGGAGACCAGCAGCACCTTCTTGCCCTCGGCGGAGGCGGGCCGTTCCCACGTGCCCTGGGTGGTGCTGCGGTCGCCCTGGCAGGCGCCGACGAAGGTGTGCACGGACCGGTCGACGCGGTCGGCGTGCGGCTGGAGCGCTTCGGGGATCAGGACGAGGCTGCGGCGCGGGCGGCTCTGGAGGCGTTCGATCCGGCCGTCGAGGCCGTTCGAGGTCAGCCAGTCGGTGAACCGTGCGTAGTAGGCCCGTCCGCGCTCGGAGGACTTCAGTCCGGCGAACATCGGCTCGGCCACCTCCTCCTCGTACCCCTCCCAGGCGACCAGGTTCGGGGAGAGGGAGACGGCGGGGACGCCCCAGCGGTGGGCGAGGACGGGCGCCGGGTAGGAGGTGATGTCGTGCAGGACGAGATCCGGCTCGTCGCCCTCGAAGGCCGCCGCGAGCTGGGGGAGGACCTGGATGGCGTCGTCCAGGAAGGGTTCCAGGTTGTCGATGAGCTCGGTGCCCCAGGCGTCCGGCTCCTCTTCGGTGGGGAGCGTGGAGGTGTAGATCACCGGGGTGGCGCCGGTGTCGGCGACCTTCTCGGCGAAGGAGGCGGGGATGGCGTAGCTGACGCGGTGGCCGCGGGCGACGAGTTCCCGGATCACCTCGATGCTCGGGTTCACGTGGCCGTGCGCGGCGATGGAGAACATGGCGATGTGGGCGGGTTCGGCTGAGGTCATACGAGAACCGTAGCGAGACGAGACGTCTCGTGCAACATCTTTGGCGGCGGACACCCGGACGCCGTGCTCGGGATGCGAGACTGGCCCGATCCACGAAGACCGGCGAAGGACGAGACCAGCGGCATGGACGAGGCACGGGCCAGGGACGTACTGACGGAGGCGGGCCTCACCGGACCGGCCGGGGACGCCGAACTACTCGCCTTCGGCGAGAACGCCGTCTTCGCGGTCGGCGGCCTGGTGGTGAAGGTGGGCCGGGAGGCGGGCCTGCTGGAACGGGCCGAGCGCGAGCTCGCCGTCGCGGGCTGGCTCGCCGAGGAGGGCGTCCCGGCGGTGCGCGCCGCCGAACCGAAGCCGAGGCTGGTCGACGGGCACCCGCTGACCCTGTGGCACCGGCTCCCGGACGCCGTCCGCCCGGCGGGCCCCGAGGACCTCGCGGCGCTGCTGCGGCCGCTCCACGCGCTGCCCGCACCGCCGTTCGCGCTGCCCGCGCGGGAGCTGCTGGGCGGGGTCGAGCGCTGGCTGCGCCTGGCCGGGGACGCCGTGGACCCCGAGGACGCGGCGTACCTGCGGGCCCGGCGCGACGCCTACGCCGGCGAGGTGGCCGCGCTCACCCCGCACCTGACCCCGGGTCCGATCCACGGCGACGCCCTGCCCCGCAACGTCCACGTCGGCCCGCACGGGCCGGTCCTGGTCGACCTGGAGACCGTGTCGGCCGACCTGCGCGAGCACGACCTCGTGGTGATGGCCCTGTCCCGCGACCGGTACGGGATGGCCCCGGCGGCGTACGGGGCCTTCGTCGCCGCCTACGGCTGGGACGTACGGGAGTGGGAGGGCTGCGCGGTCCTGCGCGGCGCCCGCGAGACGGCCAGCTGCGCCTGGGTGTCCCAGCACGCGCCGTCCAACCCGAAGGCCCTCGCCGAGTTCCGCCGTCGGGTGGCCTCCCTGCGCGAGGGGGACGCGGAAGCCCGCTGGCACCCCTTCTGACCTGCGCATGCCACCGTGCGCGAGCCCGCGTCCGCCCCCGGGCGGCGGACCTGGCCCCGCGACCAGCAGCTGGCCGAACGGCTCGGACCGCTGCTGGACGCCGTCTCGGCGAAGGTCGCCCGGCACGAGCGCCCGCTGACCCTCAGGCCGCCGCGAGCCCCCGGAGCGGCCACGCCGTGTCGATGACCGCGTCCGGGCTGCCCTGGCCGCGCAGGTACGACTGGAAGTCCCGGGCCCAGCGGGCGTGCCAGGTGCCCTGCCGGACGTGCAGGTCGGCCGGGGTGAGTCCGGCGACCTCCGGGTGCCGGTCGGCTATCGCCCGCGCCACCTGTACGGCGGCCAGCGCGTCGGCCCCGGCGTCGTGCGCGGCGTCGAGGGTGACCCCGTACACCCCGCACACCGCTTCCAGCGTGCGCTTGCCGCGCCGGTAGCGGTCCACGGCCCGGTCGATGGTCAGCGGGTCCACCACCGGCCCCGTCTCGGCCCCGTCGAGCCGGTCGGCGAGGGAGGGCAGCCCGTGCCGGGCCAGCTCCGCCGAGAGCAGGGTCAGGTCGAAGGCCGCGTTGTACGCGACGACCACCGCCCCGGCCCGCCAGTGCCCGACCAGCGCCCGCGCGATCTCGTCCGCGACCTCGCGCACCGGGCGGCCCTCCGCGACGGCCCGCTCGGTGCTGATCCCGTGGATCGCCGACGCCTGTTCCGGGATCGGTATGCCCGGATCCGCGAGCCAGCCCCGCCGGCCCCGTACCTCGCCGCCGCGCACCTCGACCACCGCGGCGGTCACGATCCGGGACTCCCCCGGCTCCGTGCCGGTCGTCTCCAGATCGAACCCGATCAGTGCTCCCCCGTGCCACGCCTCCATGACGCGCCCCTCCCCCGTATGTCCGGTCAACGCGTTTCAGCCTGCCACGCCCCACTGACACCCCGGCGCCCGGGGCTCCGCGGCGGCGGCCGCCCCGCGCGTCACGACACCGGCCGGGAGTCCTCCCACACCGATTCGAACTCTTCCCGGTACGTCGTGAAGAGGCCGTGGTCGGCGTCCTTGGGGACCCCGCGGCCGCCCCCGCGCAGGACCAGCACGGGCGCCTCCATGCCCCGGGCCCGGCGCAGGTACGACTGGACCACGGCGATGCCCGAGGACTCGCCCTCGACCAGGTAGGCGGTGAAGCGCGGGGTCTCGTCGAAGACGTGGATGTCGAAGCGCGAGGGGTCCCGCAGCCCCGCCCGCACCCGGCGCACGTGCAGGATGTTCATCTCCACGGACCGGCTCAGCTCGCCCTTGCGCAGCCCGAGCTCCCGCTCGCGCCGCTTGACGGCGCTGCTCGCCGGGTTCAGGAACAGCAGCCGTACCCGGCAGCCCGCCTCACTGAGCCGGACGAGCCGGCGGCCGGAGAAGTTCTGCACCAGCAGGTTGAGGCCTATCCCGATGGCGTCGAGGCGCCGCGCGCCCCCGAACAGGTCCTCGGCCGGGAGCTGGCGCTGGAGCCGCACCCGGTCCGGGTGGACGGAGATGACGTCGGCGTACCGGTCGCCGACCAGGTCCTCGACGGCGTCGATCGGCAGCCGGTCCGCCGACGGGGAGCCCGAGCCCGCGCCGAGCACCTCCAGCAGCCGCGCCGAGGCCCGCTCGGCCTGCTCCAGGACCGCCCGCGACAGCGCCCGGTTGCGGGAGACCACGTTCCGGGTGACCTCCAGCTCGTCGAGGGCCAGCTCGATCTCGCGCCGGTCGTCGAAGTACGGCTCGAAGCACGGCCAGTGCTGGACCATCAGCTCCCGCAGCTGCGGCAGCGTCAGGAAGCTGAGGACGTTGTCGTCGGCCGGGTCGAGGAGGTAGCCCTTGCGGCGGCTGACCTCGCGGACGGCGACCGCGCGCTGCACCCACTCCTGGCCGGCGGGACCGGCGGCCGCGACCACCCAGTCGTCGCCGCCGTGCACCGGCTCGTAGACGGGCCGCAGCACGGCGCCGACCACCGACCGCAGCCGCTGCTCGATGAGGTTCAGCCAGATGTACGCACGGCCCGCGCGCTGGGCCCGCGTACGGACCTCGCTCCAGGCGTCCGCGCCCCAGTCCAGCTCGGCCCCGGCCCGTACCTCCCCGGCCGCCGGCGCCGCCAGGGACACCGTCCCGGCCGCCGCCGCGCCCGCCACACCCCCAGGGGCGTCCGCCGGGCCACCCTCGTGACCGCTGTCACCAGGGGGCAGCTCCAGACCTCCCGAGCTCACCCGTGCACCGCCTTCTGCGTCTGGACGCCCGTCTCCAGTGATCACGGAAGGGTACTCCGCGCGCGCGGCCCGTTGCAGCCCGAAGCCGTCCGAGGTGACCCTACGCCCCTCGGCGCGGCTGTCCGTTGACTCATTATGTGATGCCCCGACAGTGTGCTGACCCGCATATCAGCTCTCCGGGTCACCCGTCAGGCGCATCCCAAGTCCACGCGTGCGGGCCCTCTTTCGGGGAAGATCTGGCTGTGACGTGATCCATGCCGGATCAAGCCGACCAGGAGGGGAAGAGTCGTTATCCATGCAGGTCTGGCCGGGACAGGCGTATCCGCTGGGTGCCACGTACGACGGCGCCGGAACCAACTTCGCGGTCTACTCGGAGGCCGCCCGACGGATCGAGCTGTGCCTGCTGCACGACGACGGCTCGGAGACCGCCGTCGAACTGCGCGAGACGGACGCCTTCGTCCGGCACGCCTACCTGCCCGGGGTCATGCCCGGCCAGCGCTACGGCTTCCGCGTGCACGGCCCGTACGAGCCCGAGCGCGGACAGCGCTGCAACGCGGCGAAGCTGCTCCTGGACCCGTACGCCCGCGCCGTCAGCGGCAGCGTCTCCTGGGGCGAGGAGGTCTACGGCTACCACTTCGGCCGTCCCGACTCGCGCAACGACCTGGACTCGGCCCCGCACACGATGAGTTCGGTCGTGGTCAACCCCTACTTCGACTGGGCCAACGACCGGCCGCCGCGCCACGAGTACCACCACACCGTGCTCTACGAGGCCCACGTCAAGGGCCTGACGATGCGTCACCCCGACCTGCCGGAGGAGCTGCGCGGCACCTACGGGGCCCTCGCGCACCCGGCAGTGATCGGGCACCTCACCAAACTCGGGGTGACCGCACTGGAACTGATGCCCGTTCACCAGTTCGTCAACGACCACCGCCTGGTGAACGACGGGCTGAGCAACTACTGGGGCTACAACACCATCGGCTTCTTCGCCCCGCACAACGGCTACGCCTCCGGCGACCGGGGCCAGCAGGTGCTGGAGTTCAAGTCGGCGGTCCGGGCCCTGCACGAGGCCGGGATCGAGGTGATCCTCGACGTGGTCTACAACCACACCGCCGAGGGCAACCACCTGGGCCCGACCCTCTCCTTCCGGGGCCTGGACAACGCCTCGTACTACCGGCTCGCGGAGGACCCCCGGCACTACACGGACACCACCGGCACCGGGAACTCGCTGCTCATGCGCTCCCCGCACGTGCTCCAGCTGATCATGGACTCGTTGCGGTACTGGGTGACCGAGATGCACGTGGACGGCTTCCGCTTCGACCTGGCGGCCACCTTGGCCCGGCAGTTCCACGAGGTCGACCGGCTGTCCTCGTTCTTCGACCTGGTGCAGCAGGATCCGGTGGTCAGCCAGGTGAAGCTGATCGCGGAGCCCTGGGACCTGGGCGAGGGCGGCTACCAGGTGGGCAACTTCCCCCCGCTGTGGACCGAGTGGAACGGCAAGTACCGCGACACCGTACGGGACCTGTGGCGCGGGCAGCCGCGCACGCTCGCCGAGTTCGCGGGCCGCCTCACCGGCTCCTCCGACCTCTACCAGGACGACGGGCGGCGCCCGCTGGCCTCCATCAACTTCACCACCTGCCACGACGGTTTCACCCTGAACGACCTGGTCTCGTACGACGAGAAGCACAACGAGGCCAACCGGGAGGGCAACCGGGACGGCGAGACCCACAACCGGTCCTGGAACTGCGGGGTCGAGGGGCCGACCGCGGACCTGGAGGTCCAGGAGCTGCGCGAGCGCCAGATGCGCAACTTCACCGCCACCCTGATGCTTTCGCAGGGGGTGCCGATGCTCAGCCACGGCGACGAGTTCGCCCGCTCCCAGGACGGCAACAACAACGCCTACTGCCAGGACAACGAACTGTCCTGGCTGACCTGGCCCGAACCGGGCAAACCCCCGCCCGCCCTGCTGGAGTTCACCCGCCGGATGGTGTGGCTGCGGCGCGACCACCCGGTGTTCCGTCGGCGCCGCTTCTTCCACGGCCGGCCGGTGGAGGGCACCCACGACGAGCTCTCCGACATCGCCTGGTTCACCCCGCACGGGGAGGAGATGCGGGCCCGCGACTGGCAGGCGCAGCACGCGCGGGCGCTGACGGTGTTCCTCAACGGGGAGGCGATCTCCGAGCCGGGCACGCGCGGGGAACGGATCACCGACGACTCGTTCCTGCTGATGTTCAACGCAGGCGCCGATCCGCAGGACTTCACCGTCCCGGCCGGGCACGGCGCGCGGTGGCGGCTGGTCGTGGACACGGCGCGGGCGGACGTACTGCCACCCGGCACCGGGCCGCAGTACGCGGCCGGGGACCGGGTGGCGCTGACAGGGCGGTGTCTCGTGGTGCTTCAGCGGCCGGCGTAGGCGGTCGGCTCCCCGGCGTCCGCGGTGACCGCGGAGCGGGTGTCCGCCCCTGCGGGCCGGGCCGGGGCCGGGACGGCGGCCGTGGCGTGCGCGCGGGCGGCGGGCACCCGGGTGAACAGGGCCAGGCACAGGCACATCGCGGCCGCCACCGTGACCACGGCGAAGGCCCCGGCGGGACCGTACCGCTCGGCGAGCCGTCCCGAGACGGCGAGGGCGACGGCCTGGCCGGCGACCAGCGAGCTGGCGGCGAAGGCCATCGACTCGGCGAGCCGGGCCGGTTCCACGGACCGCTCGGTGAGCGCGAAGGCGGTGATCAGGTGCGGGGCGCAGGCGGCCCCGAGCACGGTGACGACCGCGTACAGGGGCAGCAGGCTGTCGGTGAAGAGCAGCGGCACGGACAGGGCCAGCCCGGCGGCGGTGGCGACCCGCCAGCGCAGCCGCAGCCCGAATCGGGCGGGCAGCGCACCCATGCCGAGGCCGACGGCGGCGCTGACCACGCCCATGGCGGCGTAGACCATGCCGGCCTGCCCGGGCACGCCGAGGCGGACGGTCAGCGCGGCTATCCCGGCCTGACAGGCGCCGAACATGGCGCCCTGGAAGAAGAGCGTCCCCCGGACGGAGTGGACGACGCCCGGCGGCCGGACCCGGCGGCCCCCGCTGCGCGCCGGTGCGGGCGAGCCCGCCGTGACGGCGGCGCTGGGGTGCAGGGCGAAGACGGTGCCGAAGACGGCGACCAGCGCGGCGGCGCCGCCGAGGGCGAAGGCGGGGTGCGCGACGAGCGCGGCCATCCCCACGAGGGCGGGGCCGATGACGAACGAGACCTCGTCGAGGGTGCCTTCGAGGGAGTGGATGGCGCCCACGACGCTCTCGTCGGCCTTGGCGCGGTGCGCCAGGGCCACGGAGCGGCTGCGGGCGAGCGGCCCGATCAGGGGGACGGAGGCGCCGGTGACGGCGCCGATCGCGGCCAGCGGGGCCGTGGCGAGGTGGCCGAGGGCGCCCGCGACGAGCGCGGCGGTGGCGACCGCGTTGACGGCGGCGGCGCCGAGGACCACGGGGCGCTGTCCGTGGCGGTCGGCGAGCCGGCCGAGGACGGGTCCGAAGACCACCTGGCCGGCGGAGAGGGTGCCGCCGACGATGCCGGCGGTGGCGAGGGAGCCGCTGGTCTCCGCGACCAGCAGGACGCTCCCGAACTGGGACATCGCGACGGGCAGTCGGGCGAAGAACGAGACGAAGGGGAGTAGGGGCCCGGTCAGGGCGATGACTTTTCGATAGGTGTCGACGGTTCCAAACACCTGATGAACGTTAACCCGGCGCAGTCACCCGGATGCATTGGGTCATGGCACGGAATCGCGTGCACTGGGTACGTACGTTCTCATGACCCAGCAGTACTCGAGCAGTACCTCGGAAACTGATGTTCCGACACCCGTCATCCCGGCGTCCACCTACCGCCTTCAGCTGAGCCCCGCGTTCCCGTTCGCGGCGGCGCGGGCAGCCGTACCGTACCTCGCGTCGCTCGGCGTGTCACACGTGCACCTGTCGCCCGTGCTGGAGGCCGTGCCCGGCTCGGCCCACGGCTACGACGTCACCGACCACTCCCGGGTGCGGGCCGAGCTGGGCGGCGAGGCGGGGCTGCGGGAGCTCGCGGCGGCCGCGCGGGCGCACGGGCTCGGCCTGGTGCTCGACATCGTGCCCAACCACATGGCGGTCCCGGCGCCGCTGAGCCTGAACCTGCCGCTGTGGGAGGTGCTGCGGGAGGGGCCGCACTCCCCGTACGCGCGCTGGTTCGACATCGACTGGGAGGCGGGCGGCGGGCAGCTGCTGCTGCCGGTGCTGGGCGGCCCGGCCGAGCCGGGCGCCTGGCGGGTCGACGCCGGGGCGGGCGTCCTGCGGTACGGGGAACAGGGCGAGGACGTACGGGAGTTCCCGCTGCGCGCGGGGACGGCGCGGCTGCCGCTGCCGGAGCTGCTGGCGGCGCAGTGGTACCGGCCGGCGTGGTGGCGCGAGGCCCGCACGGACCTCAACTACCGCCGCTTCTTCACCATTTCGGACCTGATCGGGGTCCGGGTGGAGGATCCCGCGGTATTCGCCGCGACCCACGCGAAGGTGCTGGAGCTGGTCCGCGACGGGGTTGCGGCGGGCCTGCGGATCGATCACGTGGACGGGCTGGCGGACCCCGGGGAGTACCTGCGGCGGCTGCGGGAGGCGGTGGGCGGCGCCTGCTGGGTGGTGGTGGAGAAGATCCTGGCCCGCGAGGAACGGCTGCCGCCCGCCTGGCCGGTGGCGGGCACCACCGGGTACGACGCCCTGCACCGGCTGGACGGCCTGTTCACCGATCCGGCGGGCACGGCCGAACTGGCCCGCGCCTACGAGGAGTCCACCGGGCTGCCCGCCTGGGAGGAGACCGCCGGGGCGGCCGCCCGGGAGGTGCTGACCGTGGACCTGGCCGCCGAGCTGACCACCCTGGAGCGCTGGACCGGTCCCGAAGCGGCGCCCGCCGTACGGGAGTTGCTCATCGCCTACCCGGTGTACCGGCCGTACCCGGGCGGGCCCGGGCCCTCGACGGGGACCCTGGAGCGGGCGGCCGAGCGGGCCGGTACGGCCGCCGTGGAGGGCGTACGCGGCCTCCTGCTGCGGGATCCGGCCTTCGCGGCCCGCTTCGCCCAGACCTCGGCGGCCCTGCGCGCCAAGTCCCTGGAGGACCGGGCCTTCTACCGCTGGGCCCCGCTGCTGTCCGCCACCGAGGTCGGCGGGGAACCGGGGGCCCCGGCGGTGGCGCCCGACGCCTTCCACGCGTACTGCGCGCACCTCGAACGGGACTGGCCCGCCTCGGGCACGGTGCTGTCCACGCACGACACGAAGCGCAGTGCCGACGTCCGGGCGCGGATCGCGGTGCTCTCCGAGGCCCCGGAGGCGATGGGCGCGCCGGGCGGGCCGGATCCGCAGCTCGGCTGGGTGGCCCGGCAGAGCGCGCTCGGCCTCGGGGAGGTACCCGAGCGGGGCCCCCGGCTCACGGCGGCCCTGCTGAAGGCGGCCCGGGAGGCGGGGCTGCGCACCTCGTGGACCGACCCCGACGCGGCGTACGAGGCCCGGATCGCGGACCTGGTGCCGGGCCGGGCGCCGGGGCTGCCGCCCGCACTGGCGGCCGCCGCCCGCGCGAACCTGCTCGGGGCGACCCTGCTGCACCTGACGATGCCCGGGGTCCCCGAGGTGTACCAGGGCTCGGAGAGCGAGTACCGGGCACTGGTGGACCCGGACAACCGCCGCCCCGCCGTACTGCCCCGGGAGGCGCTGGCCGCCCTGGACGCGGGGGCCGCGCCGCAGGGTCTCGCGGAGGAGAAGCTGGCCCTGACGGCGGCCCTGCTACGGCTGCGGCGCGCCCGCCCGGGACTGTTCCGGGGGTACGGCCCGCTGGTGGCTCAGGGCCCGGCGGCGCAGCACGTGGTGGCCTTCACCCGCTCCCCCGGGCTGCTGGTGGCGGTGACCCGGCTGTCGCACCGGCTGGCCGTGTCGGGCGGCTGGCGCGGCACCCGCCTGGCCCTCCCGCCGGGCGACTGGACGCCCGTCCTGCCGTGGTGCGGGCGCCCGGCGGGCGGGACGGGGGCGGAGGTGGCGGTCCTGTTGGGCGGGCACCCGGTGGGGGTGTGGATCCACCGCTGATCGCCTGCGTCGCCGCGCCCCCGGCCGCTACGCTTCCTCACACCCGGGCCACTGGGCCGGGTGGAGGGGCGGGGAGATGCCGTTGGAGAGCCCGGGCGTGCTCCAGGAGCGGTACTGGTTGGACCGTGCCTGGGAGGAGCACGGTCCGGTGACGTACTGGTCCGCGTACGACCAGCGCACCGGGGCGGAGGTGTTCGTCCAGCAGTTACGGCCGCTGGGCGGCCGGATGCGCGAGGACCGCACCTGGCCCCCCAGGAGACGGCTGCCGGGGGACCGCTCCCCCGCGGCGCTGTCCCGCAAGGGGGCCTCCGGCAAGCGGGCCTCCGGCAAGGAACCCTCTACCAAGAAGCCTGCGGCCAAGGGCTTTTCGGTCAGGGGGTTCGCCACCAAGCCCGGGCCCACCGACACCGACACCGACACGCCCCTGCCCCCCGGCAGCCTGCTGGGGCAGGTCCGTAGGGTCGAGGACACGAAGAGCGCCCATCTGCTGGCCGTCCACGACGCGTTCGAGCAGGACGGTGCGCTGTGGGTGGTCATGGATCCCGTCCAGCCCCGCTCCCTGGACCGCCTGATGCGGGAGCAGGGCCGGCTGGACGGCGCCGGCGCGGCCTTCCTCGGCGCGGAGATGGCGGCAGGGCTCCGGGAGCTGCACGCCGCCGGTCTCGCGTACGGACAGCTCACCCCCCACAACGTCTTCCTCCGCGCGGACCGCACCCTGGCCCTGGCCGGCTACGGGCTCCTGCCCGCGCCCGACGGGGACCACGGCCCGTGGGTGCGGCCCTGGCGGCCCGACTCCCCGTACACCGCACCCGAGCTGGCGGACCGCCGCACCGACCGGCCTCCGGCCCCGACGCCGTCGGGGGACCTGTGGGCGATGGGGATGGTCCTCTACGAGATCCTGGCCGGCTCCGGCAGCCTGCTGTACGGGCCGCTGAGGAAGTTCCGCTGGGTGCGGACGATCCACGACGCCCGCCCGCCACGGATCGCCAAGGAGCGCGAACTCAGCCTCCTGCTGGCCTTGTTGCTCTCCCCCCACTCCGGGGCCCGCAGCTCCGCCGGCACGGCCGAGGTCACCCTCTCCGGCATCGCCGAGCAGCACGAGCCGATGGCCGCGGGCCACTGGGCCGTCGCGAACCGGCGGCCGAAGTCGCTCTACCAGCACCTGCGCGACACCCTGGTGCAGTTCTTCACCACCGTCACCAGCCGGGTCGTGGCCGCCTTCCTGTCCGGCGTGCTCGTCACCGTCTTCGGCTGGCACCTGGTGAGCCGCCCCTCGGCACCCAACGTGGAAACGGCCCTGGTGGGCTCCGTGCTGTTCGGCCTCGCGTACGGGATCGTCCAGGTGCTGGCCCGGGCCGGGCTGAACTGCTGGGCCCTGATGCGCGGGAGGCCGTGGTGGCCCGGCAGACGCGCGGGACCCGCCGCGGCGGCCGAAGGCCCCCGTCCGGCCGGGCCGCCGCCGCAGCCGCAGGGGCGGCCCGCGGCGGCGCCCCCGCCCCGGCTGCCCGCCTGCACGCCCCGGCTGACGATGCGCGACGCCCCGGCCCGCGTGGGCCGGCCCGTACGGCTGGAGTTCGTCCTCGACGTCCCGCCCGGCCATCCGTGGCACCGGCCCGCCGGGGACACCACCGCACCGGCGGAACTCGTCCTGGTGGCCTCCACCCTCGCGGCCGGGGCGGACATCGTGCCGGCCAGCCGCGGCTACCGCCCGCAGGACCCCGAAGAGGGGCCCGCCGCCTTCGAGTTCACCGCGCGGACACCCGGACGGCACGTGCTGCGCATCACGGTCTTCGAGCGCGTCCACGGGGTGGTGCTGCAGGAACTGAATGCGACCCTGGAGGTCGAGGAGCCCGCGCTCCTCGCACCTGCCCGGCACGACCCAGCGGAGTTCTGAACCCTTGGACGTCGAGCTCGAACTCACAGCACCCCAGGATCCCGGAGACCTCTACCGGCTCCTGCCCCAGCCGCCGTCCTGCGGGCCCCGGGATCTGGTGGTCACCCTCCGCAGGCCGGCCGGCGGAAAGGTCGGCCTCTCCCTGTGGGGCGATTCCCGGATCGTCCCCCAGCCCAGCAACGGCACGCTCGACGCGACCCTGGAGACGGACGCGGAGCGGCTCGAGGCGCTGTCGGCCCGACTCATATCCCACTGGCAGCGTTTCGTCGAGTACCAGCCCGAAGCCCTGCCCCACCAGCCGCTGGACAAGCTGCCGTTCAAACGTCTCGCCGACCTCAGCGGCCGTCCCCCGGCCGAGGTGCTCGCCAAGGTGGCCTTCCTCGCCGCCGAGGGACGCAACCTGCTGAGCAAGCTGCTCGCCGGTGACGACCGGGAGCTGGCCTTCGTACGGACCCGGTTGCTCGACGTCCTGGCCAGGCGGGACCTGCGCATCCGCTTCGTCTCCGACCTGGACATCCCCTGGAGCATGCTGGCCGTCGGCCCGGCCGCCCACGACGCCGGCACCATCGCCGACCCGTTCGACGCCTTCCTGGGCCACCGGCACCAGATCGAGGCCCTGACGAAGGCGTACCCGAGCGACTTCTGGTACGTGGCCCGGCACACCCGCCCCGTCGCCAGCGTCAACGCCGACGAGGAACTGACCGGCAAGCCGCTCGCACCGGAGGTGCGCAAACTCCTCGACGACCGGACCGAGCTGACCGAGCGGTTCCTCGGCACCGAGCTGCTCGACGCCCTGCGCCGGCCGGCCCTCGCCGAGGACCTGATGTACTTCTTCTGCCACGGCCGGTACACCACCCAGGGCGCCCACACCTGGCAGGAGATGCGGCTCAGCGACCCGCTGCCGATCGACGGCGAACTCGTCGACAGCTACCGCGAACCGCACACCGAGGCCAACGCGCGCGACGGCACGCTGTCCCTCTTCCACCCCATGGTCGTGCTGAACGTCTGCTTCGCCGGCGCCCCCGCCGCCTCCGGCTACCACAGCCTCTCGGCGGCCTTCGTCCTGCACGGCGCCACGGGCGTCCTCGCCCCGCGCATCGAGATGCCGCAGGTCTTCGGCGCCGAGTTCGCCCTGCGGTTCCTGACCCGCTACGTCGTCGACGGGCTGCCCGCCGGCCTGGCCGTGCTGGAGACCGTGCGCTGGTTCGCCGCCGAGTACCGCAACCCGCTGGCCCTCACGTACGGCCTGGTCTGCGGGCTCGACAGCCGTCTCGTCCCCGAACCCCAGGAAGGACCCACCCCATGACCGCACGCGCTCCGCGCCGGCTCGCCCGGATCCTGGGCCGCCGCACCCGGCCCGCGGAACCGTTGGCCGACGCGCTGACCACCGTGGACCTGGACACCGACGGCTGGCTGCTGTCCTCGGCCACGGGCCGGCGGGTACGCGCCGACCTGCTGGCGGGGCACCTCGCCGACCGGCTGAACCCGCCCTCCTGGGCCACCGACATCATCGTCCACGTCCACGGCTGGCGCACGGAACCCGACTCCGCCGTCCGCGGCGCCCGTCGCCTGCTGACGCTGATGGCCCGCCAGCGCGCCGCCCGCGCCGCGCTCTACCCGAGGCTGGACGAGGACCGCTGGGCGCCCTGGACCGTCGTCGTACGCTGGCCGTCCTCGTCCGCCCTCACCAAGGGCGGCTACCAGGAGGTCCGCGAGCGGGCCCACGACATGAGCGCCGAGGGCACGGGCTACGCCCCGCACGTCCTGGGGCACCTGCTGGGCTACCTGCACGCGGAGCGCGGCGATCCGGCGGCGCCGGGGACCCTGCGCACCCGGGCGGGCCAGTACCTGCACCTGGTCGGGCACTCCTTCGGCGGGCGCTTCCTGTGCGAGGCGGTGACCGCGGCGGCGGACGCCGCGCACGGGGACACCCTGGGGTGGAGCACGGCCACCCATCCCTCGCGGCCCTTCACCGTGGACTCGCTCACCGTGTTCCAGATGGCCGCGCCCGCCTCCGCCTTCGACTCCACCTTCCGGCGGCTGCGCCCGGGACCGCTCGGGCACACCTCACCGGTCGGCGGCCCGATGGTCTTCACCCACTCCCGGTACGACCGGGCGACGGGCTTCTGGCACCTGCTCGGGGAGGGCCGCTCGGGCATCGGCCACTCGGGGATGCGCGTCACGTCCGCCACCACCCTCGCCGAAGCCGGCGCCCTCGCGCCCAGCGACGTCTGGTCCACCCGGCTGCTGCGCGCCGACACCCCCTACCCGCTCCGGTCGCTGGACCACACCTTCGTCAACGTCGACGCGAGCTGGCGCTACCGCAGCACCCGCATCAACCCGGTGGGCGCCCACTCCGACTTCTACCACCCGGAATCGGCCCACCTGCTGCTCAGTCTCGCCGAGCACTCCCGTCCGTAGCGGCCCCCTGCCCCAGCAGCCCGGCGAAGGCCGCCGCCGCGCCCGTCAGCGGAACCCGGGAGAACACGGCGAGCGGCCGGTGCCACGGCGGGTCGAGGGAGAGCAGGACGCAGTCCTCGCCGACGGCGCCCCGGACCATGTGGGCCGGGGCCATGACGATCCCGACCCCGGCGGCGGCCATCCGTACGGCCGTCGAGGTGTGCTCGGTACGCATCACCGTGCGCGGGACGAACCCGGCCGCCCCGCACGCCCGGTCGATGACGGGCTGCCCCTCGACCAGCGGTTCCATCGCGCAGCGGATCCAGTCCCGGTCGGCGAGCTCGGCCAGCCGGACGGCGCCCCGCCCGGCCAGGGGGTCGTCGAAGGGCACGACGATCACGAGTTCCTCCCGGCCCACCGGCACCACGGGCCCCGCCCATTCCTTGGGCTGCGGCCCGACGGCCAGGTCGGCGGCCCCGCGCTCCAGCTGTTCCTCCAGCACCTCCGTGGAGCCGTACTCGCGCAGGACGAGGGCCACGCCCGGGTGTGCGGCCCGCCACCGGGCGGCCAGCGGCGGGAGCATGCCGACGGCGACGGCGTGGACGGTGGCGACGTGCAGCTCCCCGCCGGCCGCCCCGGCGACGGCGCGGGCGGCCCGTTCCGCCTGCCGGGCGCTGCGGACGGCGAGCTGGGCGTACGGCAGGAAGGCCCGGCCCATGGGGGTCAGCCGCACCGCGCGCGGCATCCGCTCCAGCAGGTCACCGCCGACCGACCGCTCCAGGGCCTTGACCTGGTGCGAGAGGGCGGGCTGGGTGACGTGGAGCAGGTCGGCGGCTCGGGTGAACGAGGACTCCTCGACGACGGTGAGGAAGTACTCCATCTGACGCAGGCTCATGACCTGGGAGCATAGAGAACGTGCATGAATCCTAGAAGATCATTGCCTTGGACTCGTGCCGAAGCCCGCCGCAGACTCCTCACATGACCTCACACGGCGACACCAGCGGCGAGAACGACACCACCACCTACGACGTCATCGTGATCGGCGGCGGCACGGGCGGGTACGGCACCGCGCTGCGCGCGGCGGCCCTCGGCCTGAGCGTCCTGCTCGCGGAGCGCGACAAGGTCGGCGGGACCTGCCTGCACCGCGGCTGCATCCCCAGCAAGGCGATGCTGCACGCGGCGGAGCTCGTCGACGGCATAGCGGAGGCCCGGGAGCGGTGGGGGGTCAAGGCCAGCCTCGACTCGGTGGACTGGTCGGCGCTGACCGCCACCCGCGACGACATCGTCTCGCGCAACCACAAGGGCGTGGAGGGGCACCTGGAGCACGCCGGGGTCCGTGTGGTGCGCACCGGGGCCCGGCTGACCGGCCCCCGCTCGATCCGTACCGAGGACGGGCGGGAGTTCACCGCGGCCCGGGGGATCGTGCTGGCGACGGGCTCGCGGCCGCGGACCCTGCCGGGTCTGGAGCCCGACGGGCACACGGTGGTGACCAGTGACGACGCCCTGTTCGCGCCGGGGCTGCCGGATTCGGTGCTGGTGCTGGGCGGCGGGGCGATCGGGGTGGAGTACGCCTCCTTCCACCGGTCGATGGGCGCCGAGGTGACCTTGGTCGAGGCCGCGGACCGGCTGGTCCCGCTGGAGGACGTGGACGTGTCCCGGCACTTGGCGCGCGGCCTGAAGAAGCGCGGGATCGACGTGCAGACCGGCGCCCGGATGGAAGGCGTCGAGCGGCTGGCCTCGGGCGGCGTACGGGCCACCGTGCGCACGGCGCGCGGGGAGGTCCGGGAGCTGCGGGCGGAGCGCCTGCTGGTGGCGGTCGGGCGGGTCCCGGTGACCGACGGCCTGGACCTGGCGGCGGCCGGACTGGCCACCGACGAGCGGGGGTTCGTGGCGCCGGCCGACTGGTCCCGGCTGGAGACGGCCGTCGCGGGCATCCACGTGGTGGGCGACCTGCTGCCGCCGCCCTCGCTGGGGCTGGCGCACGCCTCCTTCGCGGAGGGCATGCTGGTGGCGGAGACCCTGGCCGGGCTGGCGAGCGCCCCGGTGGACTACGCGACGGTGCCCCGGGTGACGTACTCGGCCCCGCAGACGGCCGCGGTCGGCCTGACGGAGGCGCAGGCGCGCGAGGCCGCGTACGACGTGGTGGTGAACTCGATGCCGCTGACGGCCGTCGCGAAGGGCATGGTCCACGGCCAGGGCGGCACCGTGAAGGTGGTGGCCGAGCGCGACGGCCGGGTGCTCGGGGTGCACCTGGTGGGCCCGCACGTGTCGGAGATGATCGCCGAGAGCCAGCTCATCGTGGGCTGGGACGCCGAACCCTCCGACGTGGCCCGGCACATCCACGCCCACCCCACCCTCTCGGAGGCCGTCGGCGAAGCCTTCCTGACCCTGGCGGGCCGGGGCCTGCACCAGCAGTAGGGGCCGCCGCCGCTACCGTCACTTGCGCCAGAAGAGGTGGTGCCGCACCCCGCTCGGGCTGGGCACCACCTCCAGGTGGAACCGGTCGAGGAGTTCCTCGGGCGACTCCCACAGCCGGGAGCCGGAGCCGATCCGCACGTCGGAGACGGCGACGTGGAGGGTGTCGACGAGGTCGGCGTCGAGGAACTCCCGGACGGTCATGGCCCCGCCGCCGAGCCGGACGTCCTTGCCGCGGGCGGCGTCCCGCGCCAGGGCCAGGGCAGCGGCTGGGTCGGCGTCGACGAAGTGGAACGTGGTGTCGGAGAGCGTGAACGACGGGCGCTCGTGGTGGGTCAGCACGAACACGGGGGTGTGGAAGGGGGGTTCGTCGCCCCACCAGCCGCGCCAGTCGTGGTCCTGCCACGGCCCGCGCTGGGGTCCGAACTTGTTGCGGCCCATGATCTCGGCGCCGATGTTGTGGGTGAAATCCCTCGTGAAGTAGTCGTCGAGGCCGCGGCTCCCGCCGGGATCGGTGCGGTTGGGCCAGCTCGCGGTGGCCCCGGCCCAGGCGAAGAGCTGCCCCGGGTCGGCGTGCCCGAACGGTCTTTCGAGGCTCTGGTGCTCACCGGCGCCGTACCCGTCACTCGAGACGTTGAAGTTCTGGACCCTCAGCAGCTGTGCCACGTGTCTCCTCCTGCGCGGTCGACTGTCGACAACGATGAGACTCCCGGGACCGGGAAAACTCATCGCCGCGCCGGAAAGTGCTCCCAGGTCGTCCCTTTCGGATCTCGCCCGGCCGGCGCCGCCGCCGGGGAACGCGCCCCGTCGACCCCCACGCGCGCGATTCGCCCTCCGCCGGGCGGGCATGGCATCCCCTGTGACCCTCCTCCGTGACATGCGCTACCCCACCCCCCACGAACTCGCCCTGGCCGCCCGGGCCCTCGCCGACGAGCACCCCCGTCTGGTGCGGCTCCGGCAGGCCGGGCTCTCCCGGGCCGGGCGGCCGCTCTGGCTGCTCAGCGTCGCCCGGCCGGGCCGCCCGGGGCCGCGCGAGGTGCTCGTCGTCGCCGGGGCCCACGCCAACGAGCCCGTCGGCGGGGCCACCGCGCTGGACCTCGCCCGGCGGGTGATCCGGGACGGCGGCGGCGGAGCCGGCTGGCACTTCCTGCTCTGCGCCGACCCGGACGGGGCCGACCTGCACCGCACCCCGCGCCCGTACTCGCTGGCGGACTACCACCGCAACTTCTACCGGCCGCCCGGCCCCGAACAGCCCGAGTGGGCGCCGTCCTTACTCACCCCGGACCGGCTCCCGCCCGAGACCGTGACCCTGGCCTCGCTGATCGACGAGCTGCGCCCCGTGCTCCAGGTCTCCCTGCACGGGACCGACCTCGGCGGGTCCTGGGTGCAGCTCACCCGGGACATCCCCGGTCTCGCCGAGCCCTTCGGCAAGTCGGCCGCCGAGCTGCGGATCCCGGTGGAGACCGGGGCGTCCGACGCCGCCGGCTGGTCCTCCCCCGGGCCCGGGATCTTCGTGATGCCCGAGCGGGACGACCCGGCCGGGGCCTTCCACCCGGAGGACGTCCGGCTCAGCACCTGGTACCGCGCCCATCGCCACCACGGCACGACCGCCATCGTCGAAGTCCCCATGTGGGCCTCGGACCTGGTGGACGACCCGGCCCCGCACCCCGACCCCCGGGGCGCCCTGCGCATGCTGGCCGGACGGCTCACCGAGGACTCCGCCCGGGTGGCCGGACTGCGGGACGCGCTCCACGCCGGACCCCGCACCGGAACCCCCGACGCCGCCGCCCTGCTGCGGGCCGTGGACTGGACGCTGCGGCTGATCCCCGCGGTCGCCGCCGAGTGGACGGGCCGCGGGGCGCCGGCCGAGGCCACGGCGGCGTCGATCGGCAGCATCGACGCCTTCGCGCGGCGGCTGTCGCTGCGCGCGGCCGCGATGCTGCTGCGGGTCCTGCGCGCCGAGGGCCATCCCTCGGCGGCCTCGCTGGACCGGCTGCTGACGGGGTGGTGCGAGGAGTTCGCGGACCGCTTCCAGGCACGCTGGGTGCCGGTGGCCACCCAGGTGGAACACCAGTCCCGGACGGTCCTGGCGGCGTACGAGCGGCTGCGCGGAAGCTAGGGCCTGTCGCCGGAAAGGCAGCGGCTACACTCCGGCACCGTGGAACGGAACGCGGTGGGCACGGGGGCGGACGACGACCGGCGCTTCAGGGGCTTCCTGCGCACGTACCTCGAACTGGAGCAGGCGTACGACACCGGCTGGGACCTCCGCGGCACCCTGTTCTCCTTCCGGCCGGAGTACGCGGAGAGCGTCCGCCGCGGCTTCGAGGAACTCCTGCGCGACCGGGTCGACGTGGGCGCGTACGAGCGCCTGACGAACCTGGAGTTCCCGGACGAGGACACCCTCCACCACTACCTCCGGGCCGTGTACGCCTACCTCTTCGCCGGCGCCGACGGCTGGCCCGCGCCGCCGGACTCCTGCTGAGCCCCTGCGCCCCACCCGGTCACTCCACCGGCCAGGCGTAGCGCCGCTTGGGCTGGGAGCCGGCGCCGAGGCGGTCGTAGAAGCGGATCGCGCCCTCGTTCCAGTCGGGGGTCTGCCACTGGACGTGGTCGAGGCCGAGCTCGCGGGCGAGGTCCGCGACGCCCGCCATGAGGGCGGCGCCCAGGCCGTGGCCCCGGGCCTGCTCGGCGAGGTAGAGGCAGTCCATGTGCAGGTAGGAGCGGGCGTCCCAGAACGCGAACTCCCGCGAGCAGGCGGCGTACCCGGCCACCGCGCCCTGCGGGGTCTCGGCCAGCAGCACCCACAGCGGGGCGTCCTCGGCGAACAGGAGGGGCCCGAGCCGCTCGGCGAGGCCGGGAGGGCGGGGGGCGGAGCGCTCGTAGGCGACGTGCTCGTGGATGAGTTCCACGAGGCGCGCGAGGTCCTCGGGCCGGGCGGGGCGGACGACGGGTGCGTGGGTCATGGAGCCCATCCTGCGGCCTGCCGGGCCCCGCCGCGAAGGCGGGAACGGGCCCGCCCGCCGTGGTCTCAGTACGCCGAGAGCCGGAAGGCCATCCGCCCGAAGCCGACCTGGTCGCCGTCCCGGACCACCGCCGAGCCGGTCACGCGGCGGCCGTTGACGGTGGTGCCGTTGGTCGAGCCGAGGTCGGTGAGGATCCAGGTCCCGTCGCGCAGGCTCAGCTCGGCGTGCGCCCGCGAGACCGTGTCGTGGCTCAGCCGCAGCCCGTTGCCGGGGTCGCGGCCGATCCGCAGCGGGCCCGAGCCCGGCGGCGGGAACAGCAGCGCGGGCAGCCGCTGCGTCTGCCAGGCGCGCCGGACCCCGGCGGACACGGCGGAGGCCCGTCCCACCCAGCCGAACAGCCGACCCGTCCAGGGGCCTTCGGCGGGCTCCCGCGTCTGGAGGTCGGCGAGGAGCACGGCGAGGTCCTCGGAGCGACGGGCGACCAGCGCGAGTTCCATCCGGCGCAGGAAGGTGTCGTGCGAGAGCCTGCCGAGGGCCGCACCCTCTCTGAGCTGGCCCAGCGCCCGGTCGCGCTCCGCGTCGGAGAGCCGCGGGGCGGGATAGGCGGAGAACTCGAAACTCGACGTCACAGGGTGATTGTCGGCCCGTCGGGTGCGGAGTGTCCAGAACTCCCCCGCCCGGCCCGGAATGATGGGCACGATACGCATGCTGGACACCGCCGGAGACGAGGGGACCGTCCGTGCAGTTCGAGGTCTGGGCACCGCTGACAGGTCGGGTCGCCATGCGACTGGACGACACCGCCTACGAGATGACACCGGATCCGGGACCGGACCGCCAGGGCTGGTGGACCGTAGAGGCCCCGGCGCGCGACGGCGACCGGTACGGCTTCCAGCTGGGCGACGATCCGGTGCTGCGCCCGGACCCGCGCGGGCGGCGGCTGCCGGACGGGCCCGCGGGCCTGTCGGCCGTGGTCGACCTCGAACTCCTGGCCCCCGACGCCCCGACCGCCCCGGCGCCGCGCACCCCGCTCCAGGACGCGGTGCTGTACGAGCTGCACATCGGCACGTTCACCCCCGAGGGCACCTTCGACGCGGCGGCCGCGCGCCTGCCCCACCTGTCCTCGCTCGGGGTCACGCACGTGGAGCTGATGCCGGTCTGCCCCTTCCCGGGCCGGCACGGCTGGGGCTACGACGGGGTGGCGCCGTGGGCGGTGCACGAGCCGTACGGGGGTCCGGCGGGCCTGGCCCGGTTCGTGGAGGCGGCGCACGCGGCGGGGCTGGGGGTGGTGCTGGACGTGGTCCACAACCACCTGGGCCCCTGGGGCAACCACCTCCCCGCCTTCGGCCCGTACTTCACGGACACCCACCACACGCCCTGGGGCGCGGCGGTGAACCTGGACGCGCCCGGCTCCGACGAGGTCCGCGCGTACCTGATCGGCAGTGCGCTGGCCTGGCTGCGGGACTACCGGATCGACGGGCTGCGGCTGGACGCCGTGCACGCCCTGGCCGACGGGCGGGCGCTGACCTTCCTGGAGGAACTGGCGGCGGCCGTGGACGCGCTGGCCGTGGAGAGCGCCCGGCCGCTGTTCCTGATCGCCGAGTCCGACCAGTGCGACCCCCGGCTGACCACGGCCCGTCCCGCCGGGGGGCTGGGGCTGCACGCGCAGTGGAACGACGACTTCCACCACGCCCTGCACTGTGCGCTGACCGGCGAGTCCCAGGGGTACTACGCCGACTTCGCCGAGGCTCCGCTCGGCGCCCTCGCCAAGACCCTGACCAGGGCCTTCTTCCACGACGGCACCTGGTCCTCCTTCCGGGGCCGCACCCACGGCCGCCCCGTGGACCGCCGCCGCACGCCCGCGCACCGCTTCCTCGGCTACACCCAGACCCACGACCAGATCGGCAACCGGGCGCTGGGCGACCGGCTCTCCGCCTCCCTCTCCCCCGGGCTGCTGGCCTGCGCGGCGACGGTGGCGCTGACCGGGCCGTTCGTACCGATGCTGTTCATGGGCGAGGAGTGGGGGGCCGGCACCCCCTGGCAGTACTTCACCGACCATCCCGACCCGGAGCTCGCCGAGGCGGTACGGACGGGCCGGCGGCGGGAGTTCGCGGCGCACGGCTGGAAGGCCGAGGAGGTCCCGGACCCGCAGGACCCGGCGACCCGGGACCGCTCCTGCCTGGACTGGTCGGAGCCCGGGCAGCAGCCGCACGCCCGGCTGCTCGACTGGTACCGGACGCTGGTGGCGCTGCGCCGCGCCCAGCCGGACCTGCGCGACCCGGACCTGGCGGCGGTCCGGGTCGCCCACGACGAGGAGCGCCGCTGGGTGACCTTCCGGCGGGGCGACGTACGGGTGGCGGTCAACCTCTCTCCGGAGCCGGTGACGATCGCGCTGGGGCGCAACGGGGTACGGGTGCTGGCCGCCTGGGAGCCGCTGGCACATCCGGGTCCTGACGGGCGGATCCACCTGCCGGGCGAGTCGGCGGTGGTCCTGGGTCCGTAGACGGGCGGCGGGCGGGCTACTCCACGACCGCCAGCTCGCGCGGGGCGTTGTTCAGGCGGCGCCCGCCGTCCTCGGTGACGGTGACGATGTCCTCGATCCGGACGCCGAACCGGCCGGGCAGGTAGACGCCGGGCTCCACGGAGAAGCACATGCCGGGGACGAGGGGCTGCTCCTCCCCCTCGACCATGTACGGGGGTTCGTGCGTGGTGACGCCGATGCCGTGGCCGGTGCGGTGGATGAAGCGGTCGCCGTAGCCGAACTCGGTGATCACCGCGCGGGCCGCCCGGTCCACGTCCTGGCAGCCCGCGCCGGGGCGGACGGCCGCCACCCCGGCCTGCTGGGCCTCGCGGACGATGTCGTGGACGCGCTGTTCCTCGGGGGTGGGCTCGCCGACGTGGACGGTGCGGGAGATGTCGGACCCGTAGCCGTCCTTGAGGCCGCCGAAGTCGAGGACGACCATGTCGCCGTGGCGGATGACGCGCTCCCCGGCCTCGTGGTGCGGGTTGGCGCCGTTGGGGCCGGAGCCGACGACGGTGAAGTCGACCTGGGAGTGGCCGTGCACGCGCAGCAGCCCGGCCAGGTCGTCGGCGACCTCGCTCTCGCGGCGGCCGGCGAAGGGGACGTGCAGGATCTGCGCGTAGGCGGCGTCGGCGGCGGCCCCGGCGGCGGCGAGGCGGGCCAGTTCGCGGGCGTCCTTGACGGCGCGGAGCATGGGCAGGGCGTCGGTGAGCGGGGCGTAGGAGGTGGTGGGCAACTCCCGCTGGAGGCCCAGGAGGTGCAGGGCCCAGGTGTTGTCGCTGACGCCGAAGCGGCCGGTGACGTCGAGGAGCGGGGCGGTGATCCCGTACGGGTTCTTCCCGTCGGTCCAGTCGCGCAGGGTCAGGGCGCCCGCGCCGGGCGCCTTCGCGGCGTCGGGGGCCTCCAGCGCGGGGACGACCAGCACCGGGTCCTGGCCGGCGGCGAGGACGAGCAGGGTCAGCCGCTCGGTCTCGGCGGTGGGGCGGTAGCCGGTGAGGTGGACCAGGTCGGGGCCGGGGGAGATCAGCAGGCCGGCGAGGCCCGCGTCGGCGGCGCTCTGCGCGGCGGCGGCCATCCGGGCGGCGTAGTCGGCGGCCGTGAAGGGCGCGGGGTCGGCGTACGCGGGCTCAGGCGTGGGCTCGGCAGTGGGCTCAGGAGTCATACGGGGATCCTGCCGCGAGCCGTGCGGCGAGCGCAGCGGCCGCGCCGGACGAACTGCCGGGCGCGAGCAGTTCCGTACGGTGCACCAGGCGCGGGACGGCGGCCAGCGGGACGGCGGATCCGGCGCCGGCGGCCTCGGCCACGCGGCGCGGCAGCAGGACGAGGCCGTGGCCGGCCGCGGCGAGGGCGCACAGGGCGCGGACGTCGGTGCCCTCGTAGCGGACGGCGGCGCGGGCGGCGGTGAGCGGCAGTCCCACGCCGGGGGCGTCGAGCCAGCGGGCGTCGGTGAGGTCGTCCAGCCGGACGGCGGCCCGCCCGGCGAAGGGGTGCCCGGCGGGGAACAGCACGGCGAGCTCCTCCTCGCCCAGCCCGGTCACGGTCAGCGGGGCCACGTCGGGCAGCCGGAGCGGGTCGCTGGGCGAGGCCGGGCCGTCGACGAGCCCGAGGTCGCAGTCCCCGGCGGCGACGGCGGCGGGCACCTCGGCCGGGGGCAGGACGCGCAGGGTGACCCCGGTGGCGGGCAGGGCCTCGAGCAGCCGGGGGCCGACGGCGAGGGGGGACGCGGCGAGGGTGAGCCGGGCGGGCGGGGCGGCGGCCAGGCGCAGGACGTCGGCGCGGGCGGCGTCGAGGCGCAGCAGCAGGGGCCCGGCGTGCTCCAGCAGCCGGTCCCCGGCGGGGGTGGGGGCGACGGGCCGGCGGGTGAGCAGCTCGGTGCGCAGGTCGCCTTCGAGGGCGGCGATGTGCTGGGAGACGGCGGACTGGGTGTAGCCGAGCTCGCGGGCGGCGGCGGAGAAGGAGGCGAGGCGGGCGACGGCGACGAAGGTACGCAGGAGGTGCGGGTCCATGCCTCCAGCATCCCGCATCTCATCAGCATTGCTTATGGTGGATGCAGGAACAATCGTTGGTGCTGAACCTCCCCGAGGCCCGAGGATGCTCCCCATGACCACCTCACCGGCCCCGCGGCCCGTCGCCCGGATCGCCCTCGTCGGCGACCGCTCGCCCCACGTCGCTTCGCACACCCGGATCCCGGTCCTCCTCGACGCGCTGGCCGCCCGCGACGGGCTGGTCCTCGACGCCTACTGGATCCCGACCGGCGAGGCACGGGCGGCGGCCGCCTCGGGGACCCTCGCCCGCTTCGACGGCGTGTGGGTGCTGCCCGGCTCCCCGTACGCCGACGCGGACGGAGCACTGGCCGCGATCCGCGTGGCCCGCGAGGAGGGCATCCCCTTCCTCGGGACCTGCGGCGGCTTCCAGCACGCCCTGCTGGAGTACGCCCGCACCGTGTGCGGGCTGACGGACGCGCCGCACGCCGAGGACGACCCGGGCGCGGCGGACCCGCTGATCGTCCCGCTGGCCTGTTCGCTCGTCGGGCACGAGGGACTCGTACGGACCGAGCCGGGCTCGCTCGCCGAGGCGGCGCTCGGCGCGGAGCGGTCCGTGGAGCGCTACCACTGCGCCTACGGGCCCTCGCCCCGCCACCTGCCCGTGCTCGCCGCGCACGGGCTGCGGCTGTCGGGGCACGACGAGGACGGCGCGGTGCGCGTCGTGGAGCTTCCCGGGCACCCCTTCTTCCTCGCGACGCTCTTCCAGCCGGAGCTCGCCGGTGACGGGACGAAGCCGCACCCGGTGGTCCGGGCCTTCGCCGCGTCCGCCGTCCAGCGGGCCGCCGGATATCCCGTCGCGGGACCCCCCTCCTGATCAGCTATGCTGTGCGTGCACGACGAACGGGTGGTCCGCCGCCCTTCGTGGTGGGTGTAGCTCAGTTGGTAGAGCACCTGGTTGTGGTCCAGGTGGCCGCGGGTTCAAGTCCCGTCACTCACCCTGTCGACCCTGTGGGGGTACGAGGTTCTCCTCGTACCCCCACAGGCGTTTCAGTCCCGGAGGAAGGCCTCCACCTCGGTCGCGAAGGCCACCGGGGTCTCGTGGGGCGGGTAGTGGCCGGCGCCGGGGATCGTGTGGATCCGGCAGTTCGCGTACCAGGTCTGCCAGGTGGCGCGCATCACCTCGGCCGTGAGCGCCAGGTCGTACTCCCCCACCAGGACGAGCACGGGTACGGTGCTGCCCTTCACCGCGGAGGACAGGTCCAGCGGCTGCCAGCTCGCGAGGTAGCCGGCGAAGGCCTCGGGGCGGGAGACGGCGAGGGAGTGCGCCACCATCCGGTCCAGCCAGTGCCGGCTCGCCCGGTTGCCGGTGACCAGGTCGAGGATGATCCGGCGCTTCTCCGGGTCCGCGGCGGCGCCGTAGAAGAGGGAGTGGGTCTGCTCGTCCATCTCGTACGGGGCGGCGGGGACCGGGGTGAGGCCGATCAGCTTCTCGATCCGCTCGGGGGCGCGGGCGAGGACCTGCTGGACGGCCTTGCCGCCCATGGAGTGGCCGAGCAGGGAGAAGGTGTCCCAGCCGAGCTGGTCGGCGAGTTCGAGGACGTCGTCGGCGATCTCGGGGAGGCTGTAGCGGCCGGGCACGTCCCGGCGCTCGCCGTAGCCCCGGTAGTCGAGGAAGGCGTACGAGAACCCCTCCGGGTCCAGGTACTCCAGCACGGAGCCCCAGTTGGCACAGGTGCCGAACCAGTCGTGCAGCACGATGACGCGGACGGGTCCGGTGCCGATCCTGCGGTGGGCGATGGCCATGCGTTCTCCCTCGGTGGCGGGGCGTACGGAAACCGACGCCGTACGTTCTGCCCACCGGGCCTACCGTCATACCGCCCGCGGCCGCCCGCGAGGTCGAGCGTTGACCTCGCGGGCGGCCGGGCGGGGCGGTTCACCCCTGCGGTGAAGGCTCAGACGGTCTTGATCGCCGGGTCCGAGACGCCCGGGGTGCCCGTTTCCACGTGGCCGGCGAAGCGGCGCAGGAAGGTGCTGTCCGCGTCGGAGACGGCCTTGACGTCGTACCAGCGGCCCGTGGTGCGCAGGTCCACCGTGTGGGAGACCGTGGCACCGGCGTTGACCTTGAAGGTCTGCGGGGCGCCGCCGTAGGTGTTGGTCACCGTGAGGTTGACCGCCGCCGAGCCGGAGTTGGTGAGGGTCAGCAGCAGGTTCCCGGTGGCCGCGTCGTGGCGGGCCGTGACCTCGGGGCCGGCCTTCTTGGCCGGGCCCTTCCAGGTGCGCAGGAAGCCGTTCGGCCCCCAGACGGTGAGGTCGATCTTGTTGCCGGTGGAGCTGGAGGTGCTCCAGGTGTCCGAGAGGGTCTTGCCCGCCTCGACGGTGTAGGGCCAGGGGCCGTCCGTACGGTTGCCCGAGGTGCTGTGGAAGTGGGCGCCGAGGGAGGGGCCGGAGGAGAAGGTCAGGGTGAACTTGCCCGTGGAGACCGCGGCCTTGCCGTCCACGTACGGGGCGTAGCCCAGCGCGCGCGTCGGCTTCGTGCCCGCCTCCTGCTTGGGCAGGGTGCCCGTCGCCGGGGGGACCGGGTGGTAGGAGGGGTGGGCGTTGTGGTCCGGCGGGATGTACCCGGCCGTGGAGGGCAGGGCCGCCGGGGTGGCGTCCGCCTGGCTGAAGTCGAAGGCCGAGGTCAGGTCCCCGCAGACGGCGCGGCGCCACGGCGAGATGTTGGGCTCCTGCACCCCGAAGCGCTTCTCCATGAAGCGGATCACCGAGGTGTGGTCGAAGGTCTCGGAGCAGACGTAGCCGCCCTTGCTCCACGGCGAGACCACGATCATCGGGACGCGCGGGCCCAGGCCGTAGGGGCCGGCCGCGTAGCCGCCGCCACCGGCGTAGAGGTCGCGGGTGACGTCCGCGGTCGACAGGCCCCAGGCCGAGGAGGCCGGCGGGTACGGCGGGACGACGTGGTCGAAGAAGCCGTCGTTCTCGTCGTAGGTGATGAAGAAGGCCGTCTTCGCCCACACCGCCGGGTTGGCGGTGAGCGCGTCCAGGACCTGGGAGATGTACCAGGCGCCGAAGTTGACGGGCCAGTTCGGGTGCTCGCTGAAGGCCTCCGGGGCGGCGATCCAGGAGACCTGCGGCAGGGTGCCGTTCACCACGTCGGCGCGCAGCTTGTCGAAGTAGCCGTCGCCCGCCTTGGCGTTGGTGCCGGTGCGCGCCTTCTCGTACAGGGCGCTGCCGGGCTGGGCGTTGCGGTAGGTGTTGAAGTACAGGAGCGAGTTGTCGCCGTAGTTGCCTCGGAAGGCGTCGCTGATCCAGCCCCAGGAGCCGGCGGCGTTCAGGCCGTCACCTATGTCCTGGTAGATCTTCCAGGAGACCCCGGCCGCCTCCAGGCGCTCGGGGTAGGTCTTCCAGCCGTAGCCGGCCTCCTGGTTGCCGAGGACGGGGCCGCCGCCGGTGCCGTCGTTGCCCGTGTGACCCGTCCACATGTAGTAGCGGTTGGGGTCGGTGGCGCCGATGAAGGAGCAGTGGTAGGCGTCGCAGACGGTGAAGGCGTCGGCGAGGGCGTAGTGGAACGGGATGTCGTTCCGGGTCATGTACGACATGGTGGTGGCGGTCTTCGCCGGGACCCACTTGTCGTACTTGCCGTTGTTGTACGCCTGGTGGCCGCCCGCCCAGTCGTGGTTGAGGCCCTCGACGAACTGCATGCCGAGGTCGTTCACCTGCGGGTTGAAGGGGAGGACGTCCTTCGTGCCGTTGGACTGGTAGAAGACCGACTTGCCGTTGTCCTGGAGCACGGGCCGCGGGTCGCCGAAGCCGCGGACGCCCTTCATCGCGCCGAAGTACTGGTCGAAGGACCGGTTCTCCTGCATGAGGACGACGATGTGCTCGATGTCCTGGATGGTTCCCGTGGTGCCCTGCGCCGGGATGGCGGCGGCACGCGCGATGCTCTCGTTCAGCATCGTGGCCGCGGCGGTTCCGCCCGCGATCTGGAGGAACCTGCGTCGGTTGAGTTCAGCCATGGGTGACGACCTCTGGGGGTGAGGGGGGAGTCGAGGGGCGCCCCAAGAACAGCGGTCCCGGGGTACCGGACGGAGATCCCCGTCTGACGTGGGGCCGTACAGCGGACGAACGAACAGCCCCGCCGGAACCCGGTCGGTCCTGGCCCCTCCGGTCCGGAAACCCTCCCGAACGGGCCTCGGATCTGCTGCAATGACCTCCTGCACACTGCACGGGGGGCGCAGAGCGTATGACGGGGACCGAGTCTGGGCATGCCGCCCTCGGGCCGTCCGGCCTGCCCGGTGTGCGGTCGGGGGAACGGTACGGCGAAGCATGCGCCCCGCAACAGACCCCGTACGTGAGCCAGTTGGCCGGAGCGTGCCCGTGAGCCTGCCGCAGCTGCACTACGCCTGGGAACCCTCGGGGCCGTCCGGGCCCGGGTTCCGCTTCACCGCCGTCACCGCCGGCGTGCCGTCCGCCCTGCTGGGCGAGGCCGAGCAGCTGATCGCGTACGAGCGGCCGCGCGGGGCGCCGGAGCGTCCGACGGCGGAGGAACTGGCCCGCTTCCCGGAGGCGTTGAGCCTGAGCCTGCTCTCCGACGGCAGCCGGCTGCTGGCCCGGTCCGCCTACGCGCGGACGGGTGCCTTCCACGCGCACGCCGTCCACCTGCCGGGGTCCGCCGACGCCGGACCGGCCCGGGGCGCCCTGCCCGTCACCGCGTGGCGCTCCCCCGAGTGGGCCGCACGGACCCCGGCCGGCGGGCCGCCCCCGCCGCTGGAGCGGATCCCCGCCCCGGGACCGCACGACCGGGCCGCGCTGGCGGAGTTCGTCGCCGCGCGGGGGCCGTCGCTGGCCGGGTTCTTCACCGACGTACGGCGGCTCGCGGAGGATCCGGGCGCGCCGCGGATCGCACTGGTCGAGGCGGACAGCGGGGCGGTGGCCCACTGGGTGATGCTCGCGTGCAGCGTGCTGCCGCACCGGCGGGCGCAGTGGCTCACCTTCACGACGTACACACGGCGGCCCGGGCGCGCCCGGCAGCAGCTGGTCGGCGTACTCCCCGAGGAGGCCGACGGCCTGACCGGCCCGGAACACGGCTTCCGCCTCTACGGGACCACGCCCACCCCCGGGCCCGGCCCGGACCCGGGACCGTGGGCGCGGACGGCCGCACTGGTCTGGCTGGCCGGGCGCGCGGAGCTCTTCGCCCGGGTGCGCCGGCTGCCCGGGGAACCCTACGAGGCGGGCCCGCTGGCCGCGCTCGCGCTGATGTCCGGGATCACCCTGGACCCGGATGCCCGGACCGCGGCCGCGGACTGGGCCGCCGCCCACCGCGAGGCCCTCGACGCCGGAGCCCGGCGCGGGCTCGCCGAGGAGCTGGGTCCCGGCCTGCGGGCGGCGCTGACGGACCCGGAGCAGGAACCGGCCCGCCTGGCCGGGGTGGCCGCCGCCCTCGGGGTGGACGTCACCGGGCAGCTGCCGGAGGTGGCGCGGCGGCTCGCGCTGGCCCTGGTCAGCGATCCGGACGGGGCGTACGGGCCGGTGACGCGGGACGCGCTTGCGGGGCTTCCGGTGCTGCGGGCCCTCGTACTCGACCGGCTGGACGCCCTCGCGGCGGGCGATCCGGCCGCCGGCGTCCGACTCTTCGCCCGGACGGGACTGCGCCTGGGGGCGGCGGAGACCACCCCCCACCTGCGCATGTGCGCGCGGGCCGCCGAAACCGAGACCGAACAGCCCGAACCGGACCGGGTCGGGACCCTGCACGCCCTCCTCAGGGCCTCGGGCGTGTCCCTGTACGCGGAGCCACTGGTGCTGCGCACGGCGATGCGCCTCGTCTGGGGCGGGAACCCGCCGGAGGCCGCCGAAGCCGGGCTGCTCCTCGCCGAGACGGGCCCCGACGTACACCGGGAGTCCGGCACCTGGGAGCTGCTGGCCCGAGCGGTGGCCACCGCCCCGGCCGCCGACCCGGCAGCGGCGGAACTCGCCCCCCGCCTGCTCCGCCACTTCGGCACGGACCTCCCCGACCCCCTGCGCCCACCCCTCCTCCTCTGGGAACTCGCCTGGACCCTGCGCCCCGGCCAACCAACCGAACCCGGCACGGACGTCGTGCGAAGGGTCGTGGAACTGGGCGTCCTGGCACCCGGGGCGGGGGCCCTGGACCGGGCGCACGCGGCGGTGGCGCGGTGGCTGCTCGGGCCGGACCGGCACGAGGGAGCGCTCCGAGCCCTGATCGAGAGCGGGGACGCCGAGCTCGTGGCCGCGTACCGGCGCGCCGCCCATACCGAGTCGGTGAAGTCGCGGCTGCGCGAGGACCCGCGCTACCTGGCGGAACGCTACGCCGACTGGTCCGCCCAACCGCAGGCGGGCCCGGTCTGGCGCGAGGCCCGTACAGACCTGCTCAACAAAGTACTGGCGCCCATCGCACGAACCCTCAAGCCACAAGACCTCGCCACCATCGAGCGGGAGTTGGCGGCCATTGACGAACGCCGGGCGGAAGAGTTCCGCACCTGGCGGCGCCCACCCCTCACCACCAGACTCCGCGCCCGACTCACCGGCACCACAACGGACCGGGGCCGGGGACCACACACGTGAGGGGTCGGGGACGGGGTGGGGTGTCGTCCGGGATGTAAAACGTGATGTGTTGGCGCGCGGTACCCCGCCACCAACGGCAGCTCCGGAAGGGGCGCCATAAATCATGCCCATCCCGGACGGCACCCCACCCCGTCCCCGACCTCGCCCCACAAGAAGCCGTCAGCCCCCGAGAAGGCGGCCCGGCGGCGCACCGCCGCCGGGCAGGTGAAGGGTTCCGCGGTCCCCATAGATGCCGGGGCCGTTGATGGACCCATGGAAGTTGTAGTTGTTGTGGGTGATGGCCTGCTGCGCCTGCTCGAAGGATCTGGTGTCCACGTGGTGGGCCTCGAGGAACTGTCCGGTCGCCGTGAGCACACCCCGCTCGAGCCGCTGGAGGAAGTCCAGCGCGTCGGTGCTGTCGGAGAACTCGATGTGCTCCAGCTCCACGGCCGCCTCCGCCCGGATGCTTCCGGTGGCGCCGTAGTCGTACTCGACGTGGCGCTTGCCGATGACCCAGCGCGCGTACCACAGGTCCCACCGGCGCAGGAAGTTGTCCCGGAGCCGGCGCAGCAGCCTGGCGGGCACCTTGCACAGCAGGGGCAGGAACGCGCCCGTGGTGGAGGTGAACAGGGTCCACCAGTGGCCGAAGGGGTCGAGCCGCAGGGTCCGTACCCGCATGAAGGTGTCGCGCAGCGGCGGAACCACGTAGCCGGCCACCTCCCAGGTCAGGCTGGGGTGCTGAAGACGCGCACGCAGGTGCATGCAGACGATGACGCGGCCGCTGTCGCCGACCCGCTCCAGGCACAGGTACGTGCGCATGCCGAGTCCGGGCCGGGCCAGGCCGGCCTGCACCATGTCCTCCGGGATCACGGCGCGGGGCGGTCTCAGCCGGTCGGGGAGCAGGTCCTTGCCGGCGTGCAGGGTCATGGGGCCGCGCACGTACAGCCGGTGGGCGGCCCGCAGCCCTTCCAGTCCGGCGATGTTGCCCATCTCCCGTTCGACGAAGGCGTGCAGGTCGAGCACGTCGAAGGGGATGATGCTCAGTTTCCCGCCCCCGTCGGGGGCGTCGGCGGGCGTGCTGATGTCGATGGGGTGCCAGACCTGCTCCTGGAAGCGTTCGCCGCTGCCGACGAAGGGGTTCGTCCGTTCGGCGTCCTCGTGGTACGGGGCCACGTTGGCCCGTTCCTGTTCGCGCAGCCGCTCCTCCAGGCCCGGGTCGAGGGGCGGGGCGAGCTCCTCGGGCGGCGGTCCGCCCTGCGCGATCACCTTCAACGCCAGGACGCGGGCCCGGTGTTCGGCCACCAGCACCAGCCCCCAGGAGGCGGCGAACGCCCCGACGAGGCCGAGCAGGGACCGCCCGAGCACTTCGGGCCGTCCGGCCTGGACCCCGTGGACCATCAGGGCCAGGCAGCCCGCCCCGGCGGCGAACAGGACGGCGAGCAGGCCGTCGCGGAGGTTCGTGCGGCGCACCGCGAGGCGGGTGTGCCGGGCCACGGCGACGAGGTCGACGCCGAGCGACGGGCCGAGTGCCTTGATCCGGTCCTCGGTGAGTTCGACCGCCGTCGCGCGGGCGAACTCCTCGTCCAGGTGCGCGGACGCGCTGAGCCAGCGGCTCGTCCACTCCTCCCCGTACTGGAAGAGGGTGGGTAATTCCCGGTCTGCCGTCATCCTGCTGCCTCCCCCGTGGTGGTCGACCCACGATACGGACAACTCCCTTGCTCTGTCGTGGGGTTGGCGGCCGGTGTCGCTGCCGGCCTGAGGTGGAACGCGGGGGTCCTACTCAGCGGGCCCCCGCACCGGATCTGAGCATCCGTACTCAGGACCGGGCGCCCTCCGGTCGTCATCGTGGGGGCATGCTCATTCAGTCGTGTGTTCCACAGCCAGCGCGGGCCGTGCGGGCGGGGATAACCGCCGTCGGCAGCCTGCTGCCCGAGGACGTCCTGTCCTCGGACGACCTCCAGCGGGAGGTGAACCGGCGCAGCGGCCTGGCCCTGCCGCCGCGGATCCTGACGCAGGCGACCGGGATCGTCTCCCGCCGGGTCGCGGCCGAGGGGGTGTACGCGTCCACGCTCGCGGTGGGTGCGGCCCGGCGGGCGCTGGACTCGGCGGGGCTCGACCCGCTCGACGTGGACCTGCTGGTGTTCGCGTCGGCCTCGCGCGACATGGTCGAGCCGGCCACGGCGCACATCGTGCAGGCGGAGCTGGGCTCGAAGGCGTACGCCCTCGACGTCACCAACGCCTGCAACAGCTTCGTCAACGGCATCGACCTGGCCCGGAGCATGGTCCTGGCGGGCCGGGCCAGGCGGGCGCTCGTGGTCACCGGGGAGACGCCCAGCCGGGCGGTGCGCACCGCCCCGGCGGACCTCGCCGAGTTCCGGGCCGCCTTCGCGGGCTACACGTTCGGCGACGCCGGGGCGGCGGTGGTCGTGGAGGCCGTGGAGCGCGGCGGGATCCTGGACGTGGACGGTGAGACGCACTCGGAGCACTGGGAGGTCGGGGGCATCCCGGGTGGCGGGTCGCGGCACCCGCGCGGGGACGCGTACACGTACTTCCGGGGTGACGGGCACGAGCTGCGCGGGGTGTTCGAGAAGGTGGGGACGGCGGTCGTCGACCGGACGCTGCACCGGACGGGCATGGACTGGGACGGTTTCGCGAAGGTGCTGGTGCACCAGGTGACGGTGCCGTACCTGGAGCGGTTCGCGGAGCTGACGGGGGTGCCGGCCGGGAAGCTGGTGGTGACGGTGCCGGAGCTGGGCAATGTGGCGAGCGCGAGCATCGGGGTGCAGCTGGACCGGATCTTCGGGGAACTCGCGCCGGGGGAACGGGTGTTGTTCGTGGGTCTCGGCGGCGGCATCAGCATCATGACGATGGTCTGGGAGAAGTCGTGAGCGGCCGGATGTGGGTGGTGGTGCCCGCGCACGACGAGGAGGCGCGGCTCGCGGACACCTTGCGGGCGCTGTCGGCGCAGCGGGACCGGGAGTTCACCCTGCTGGTCGTCGACAACGCCTCGGCGGACGGCACGGCGGGCATCGCCCGGCGGTTCGCGGTGGACGCGCCGTTCCCGATGGAGGTGATCGAGGAGCCCGAGAAGGGGGTCGGCTCGGCCGTGGACACCGGTTTCCGGTACGCCATCACCCGGGGCGCGACCCTGCTGGCCCGTACGGACGCCGACTGCCTGCCCCTGCCCGGCTGGGCGGGCGCGGCGCGGGCCGCGCTGCTGGCCCGTCCGGGTCTGGTGTGCGGGCGGGTCACGGCGCGGCGCGACGAGCACGGGCCGCTGGGGCGGGCCGGTTTCGCGGGGCTGGTCGCGCTCGCGGCGCTCTTCGGCCGGCTGCGGCCGGAGCACGCGCGGCGCCACGGCTACCGGGCCCCGTACCGGATGCACGCGGGCAACAACATGGCGATCACCGCGGATCTGTACCTGGCCGTGGGCGGGATGCCGCGGCGCCCCTCGCCGACGGACCGGCTGTTCCTGAACGCGGTACGCCGCCACACCGACCGGATCAGCCGCTGCCGGGGCATGGTCGTGGAGAACTCCACGCGCCGGCTGCGGGCCTACGGCATCGCGGGGACGGCCCGCTGGTACCTCGACCAGGGCAGCGGTGCGCTCGGAACGGACCCCCGCTGATGCTGGACCGACTCGACCACTCCCTGCGCGCCCGGCCGGAGCGGCCCGCCGTGCTGTCCGCGACCCGTACGGGCAGGGCCCGGGTGCGGGCCACCCGGGGTGAACTCGCCGCTCTGGCGGACGCGTACGCCGCCGCCCTGCACGCGCGCGGACTGCGCGCCGGGGACACCGTCGGGGTGGCGGTGCGGCCCGGGCCGCGTGCGCTGGCGGTGCTGCTCGCGCTGTGGCGGCTGGGGCTGCGCGGGGCCGTGCTGGACCCGGGGGCCGGGGCCGAGGTGCTGCGGGCGCGCCTGGCGCTGGCCCGGCCGGCGCTGGTGCTCGCGGACGCCGCCGCGCAGGCGGTCGCGGGCTGGGCGCGGCCGCTGGCCCGCCGGGCGGCGCTGGAACTGCCGGAGCTGGCGGGGCTGGGGCCGGTGGCCACCGTCGGGCCCCGGCTGCCGGGGTGCGCGCCGGCGCTGGAGGCGGGGGCTCCGCGGGTGGGGGTTCCGGTGTACGCGGGGCCGCAGGACGCGGACGCGGTGATCGTGTTCACCTCCGGGACCACCTCGCGGCCCCGGGCGGTGGTGCACACCCGGGCGGGGCTGGCCGCCGGGATGGGGACGGTGGCCGGGCTGTTCGACGGCGGCCCGGGCGGCGGGGCCGGTGAACCGGTGCTGGGCGGCACCTTCTTCGTGCTGGTGCCCGCCCTGACGCGCGGGGCGCCCGTCGCCCTGCCGGCCCGCTCCCCCGGGGTGCTGGCCCGGCAGCTGGCGCGGCTGCGGCCGCGGGACACCTACCTCACCCCGCCGCAGCTGCGGGACGCGCTGGGCGCGGGGGCCCGTTTCACGGGCCGGGTGTGGACGGGTTCGGCGCCCGCGAGCGCCGCTCTGCTGGGGCGGGTCCGGGAGGCGGGCGCGGAGGAGGCGTGGGGGGTGTACGCCCTGACCGAGCTGTTCCCGGCGGCGGCGGTGGAGTCCCGGGAGAAGGCCGCCTTCGACGGGGCCGGGGACCTGGCCGGCGCCCCGCTGCCCGGGGTGCGGGCGGTCCGGGACGCGGACGGGCAGCTGCTGCTGGCCGGTCCGGCGGCCCGGGACCGCTACCTCGGCGAGGAACCCGATCCGTGGGTGCGTACGGGGGACCGGGCGCGGCTGGACGGGTCGGGGCGGATCGTGCTGGAAGGGCGGTGCAAGGACATGGTGCTGCGGCGGGCGGAGAACATCTACCCGGGGCTGTACGAGCCGGCCCTGCAGGTGCCGGGGGTGGAGCTGGGTGTGCTCGTCGGGATCCCGGCGGGCGACGGGGACGAGCGGCTGGTGGCGGTGGTCCAGGCGCGGCCCGGGGTGGCCGAACCGGCGCTGCGGGCGGCCCTGTCGGAGCCGTTGCGGGCGATGGGCACGGCCCGGCCGGACGCCCTGGTGTTCGCGCGGATCCCGCTGTCGGGGCGTTCGCGCAAACCGGACCGGGCGGCGGTGTCCGCGCTCGCGGCCCGGCGCCTGGCGGCGGCCGCCGCGCAGGCAGGCACCCGGTGACCCGGGCCCGGGGCCACCCGCCCGGAACCACAGACCCCCTGACCCGCACCCGACGAGAAAGCACCCCCGTGAGCACGCAGCCACAGCCGCACCCGCACCCGCACCCGACGAAGACGCACGCCAAGGCCCGCCGGCGTGACCGGCGGGTCTACCTGCGCGGCCGTCCCCTGCTGTTCGCGCTGCTGTGCGCCGGCCGGCGGCGTCCGGTGCGCCGGCTCGGCGGGACGGTGCTGGTGCACGGGGCGGACGCGTACCGCGAGGCGCTGACCCGGCTCCCGCTGGACCGTACGGCGGCCGGTACGACGGGCGGAGCGGCGCGGGCGGCGCTGGACGGCGGCGGGGGCGTGCTGTTCGACGAGGAGGGCGGCGGGCACCGGGCCGGCCGGCGGGCGCTCGCGGAGGGGCTCGGCGCGGCCGGGGTGGAGGAACTGCGCGCGGTGTGGCGGCCGTTGCTGGCCCGCGGGCTGGCGCCGCTGGCCCGGGGCGGGGAGGTGGACGTGGTGGCGCTGGCGCGGGAGCTGGCGGGGTCGGTGGTGTGCGCGCTGCTGGACTGCCCGGCCGGTGCCGGGGCGGTCGCGGAGGCCGCCGCCGAGGCTGCGGCCGCTTCCGTACGCGATCACCTGCCGGGTCCGCCCCGGCCGGGCGCGGCGGCCGCCGCGGCGGGGGCCGCGCACCGGCTGCGGCGGCTGCTGGGCTCCGGGGGCGGGGCGGCCACCGCCCTGGACGCGATGGTGGCGGTGGCCGCGGTGAACACCACCGTGGCGGCGCTGCCCCGGGCGGTGGCCTGGTGCGCGGACGCCGGGCTGTGGGGGCAGGCGGCGGACGCGGAGCTGCGGCCGCGGCTCGTGGACGAGCTGCTGCGGGTCACGGCGGCCTCGCCGGTGCTGCCCCGGGTCGCGGCGGCGGACGGCACGGTCGGGGGCTGCCCGGTACGGGCGGGCGACCGGCTGCTGCTGGTGGCCCGGCACGCCGCCGGGGCCCACCGGCGCGACCCCGACGGCCGGGATCCGGCCGGGCCGGGTACGGCGCGGCTGGTGTTCGGGGCGGGGCCGCACGCCTGTCCCGGGGCGCGGCTGGCGGTCGGGCTGCTGGCCGACGTCCTGCGGGAGCTGGCTCCGCACCGGCCGGTGGTGGTGCGGGCCCGGGTGGACCGGCGGGCGGCGCTGCCGGGCTGGCGTTCGCTGACGGTGCGGGCGGGCGCGGCGTGAGCCTGCGGATCGCGGTGACGGGGGCGAGCGGCTTCTGCGGCGGGCAGGTGGCGCGGGCCGCGGCCGGGGCCGGGGCCTCGGTGGTGTGCGTGGGGCGCAGGCCGGGGCCGGTGGGGGAACACCGGTTCTGGGACGCGGCGCGCGCGGAGCCGGACCTGGCGGGGGCGGACGTCGTGGTGCACTGCGCGGCGGCGGTCGGGGACCCGGCGCCGGGGTCGCGGGCGGAGGCGGCGATGCGCGCGGTGAACGTGGCGGGCACGGAGCGGCTGCTGCGGGCCGCCGCCGGGCGGCCGGTGGTGTGGGTGAGCAGCGCCAGCGTCTACGATCCGCGCCCGGGGCGGGACCTGGTCACCGAGGACCATCCGCGGACGGGCCAGCTGAACGCCTACGGCCGGACGAAGGCCGAAGGCGAGGCCCTGGCGCTGGCCGGGGGCGCCGTGGTGCTGCGGCCGAGGGCGGTGTACGGGCCGGGCGACACCCAGTTGCTGCCCCGGCTGCTGTCCCGGGTGCGGGCCGGAACCCTGCTGCTGCCGGGGCCGGACGTACGGCTGAGCCTGACGGCGGTGGAGAACCTGGCGGACGCCTGCCTGGCGGCGCCCGGCTGGGCCCCGGGCGCGTACAACGTGGCGGACGCCGAGCCGTACGGGCGGGACGCGGCCGTCGGCGCGGTGCTGCGCGCCCACGGGGTCCGGGCCCGGATCCGCCACCTGCCGCTGCCGCTGGCCCGCACGGCGGCCCGGCTGGCGGAGTCGGCGGCCCGGCTGAGCGCCACCGAGCCGTTCCTCAGCCGCTACGCCCTGGACCAGCTGTCCCACCCGGTGGTCCTGGACCTCGCCAGGTCCCGCGCCCGGGGCTGGATCCCGCGGCGCACCCTGGAGGACCACCTCGCCGCGCTGCGGCGGCGCTGAGCAGAACGCGCCGGGACCCCCGTCGCGTCGGCGGCGGGGGTCCCGGTGCGTGGTGCGTGTCCCTGCGGGTCAGTCACCCTTCGGGGTGAGGCGCAGGGAGATGCTGTTGATGCAGTAGCGCTGGTCGGTGGGGGTCGGGTAGCCCTCACCCTCGAACACGTGCCCGAGGTGGGAGCCGCAGGTCGCGCAGCGGACCTCCGTGCGGACCATGCCGTGGGAGGTGTCGGCGATCAGCTCGACGGCCTCGGTGTCCTTCGGGTCGAAGAAGGACGGCCACCCGCAGTGCGACTCGAACTTCTCCGTGGAACGGAACAGCTCGGCGCCGCAGCCGCGACAGGAGTAGACGCCCTCCTCCTTGGTGTCGGTGTACTCACCGCGGAAGGCGGGCTCGGTGCCGGCGAGGCGCAGCACCTGGTACTCGGACGGGGTCAGCTCGGCCTGCCACTGCTCGTCCGTCTTCTGGACCTCGTACGCCATGACGTTCCCGCTCCCTCAGCTCGACAGCCGGGCGAGGATCTGGGGTCCCAGATCCGTGACGTCGCCCGCGCCCATCGTGAGAACGAGATCGCCGGGCTTGGCCATTCCCGCGATGACGTCGGCGACGGCGCCCTTGTCGTGCTCGGCGGTGACGTCGGCCCCGGCGGCCCGGGCGGCGGCGATGATCAGCTCGCTGGTGATGCCGGGGAGCGGGTCCTCGCGGGCCGGGTAGATGTCCAGGACCACGGAGGCGTCGGCGAGGGCCAGGGCCTGGCCCATCTCCTTGCCGAGCTCCTGGGTGCGGGAGAACAGGTGGGGCTGGAAGACGACCAGGATGCGGGAGTCCCCGGCGGCACCGCGGATGGCCTCCAGGTCGGCGTTCATCTCGGTCGGGTGGTGCGCGTAGGAGTCGATGACCTGGACCCCGGCGGCCTCGCCCTTGAGCTGGAGGCGGCGCTTGACGCCGGTGTACTTGCCGAGGGCGGAGGCCAGGTTGTGCGCCGGGATGCCGAGGGCGACGCCGGCGGCGAGGGCCGCGACGGCGTTGTGCGCGTAGTGGCGGCCGGGCACGGAGACGGTGAAGGTGAGCATCTTGCCGCCCAGCAGGACGGTGACCTCGCTGGTCAGACCACGCGGGGTGACCTTCAGGATGCGGACGTCGGCGTCCTCCTCCTCGCCGTACGTGACGACGGTGAGGCCCTCCTGGCCGGCGACCCGGCGGGCGATCTCGGCGGCGCCCTCCTGGCCGTGGGCGACGACGAGGGTGCCGCCGGGCACGACCTTGCCGACGAAGGTCTCGAAGGACTCGTAGATCTCTTCCATCGACGCGTAGTTCGCGTGGTGGTCGAGCTCCGCGTTGAGGATGATCGCGACCTCGGGCACGTACTTGTGGAAGCTGCGGTCGCTCTCGTCCGCCTCGGCCACGAAGATCTCGCCCTCGCCGTGGTGGGCGTTGGAGCCGGGGGCGTCCAGGTCGCCGCCGATGGCGTACGAGGGGTCCAGGCCCAGGGCCGAGAGGGAGACCGCCAGCATGGAGGTGGTGGTGGTCTTGCCGTGCGTGCCGGCGACGGCGATCGGGCGCAGCCCGTCCATCAGGGCGGCGAGGGCGTCCGAGCGGTGCACGACGGGGATGCCCAGCTCGGCGGCGCGGGCCAGCTCGGGGTTGTCGGCGCGGATGGCGCTGGAGACAACCACGCAGGTGGAGTCCTCGGCGAGGTTGCCGGCGGCGTGCCCGCCGTGGACCGTGGCGCCGTTGGCGCGCAGCGCCTGGGCGGTCTCGGAGTCTCCACGGGAGTCGCTGCCGGCCACCTTCGCGCCGCGCTGGGCGAGGATCTTCGCGATGCCGGACATGCCGGCGCCGCCGATGCCGATGAAGTGGGGCCGTTCCATCGCGGTCGGCAGGCCGGGCTTCATTCAGGTCGCTCCAGGAATCGTTTGCGCTTGTCTTACACGTTGCACGCCCAGCCTATTCGTTGTGGGCGAAGAGCTTGAGCACCGGAACCCCCACTTTGTGCCGCGCCCGGGACGCCCAGTCGCGGTGGAAGAACTCCTCCACGAAGTGCGGGGCGGTCAGGACGATCACCTCGTCGGCGTTCGTCTCGTCGACGACGGCCTTGAGGTGGTCGAGGGGGTGGGCCTCGATGATCTGTCCGACGGCCTTGGCGCCCTTCTTGCGCAGGGCCGCCAGGGAGTGTTCGAGCGCGTGTGCGGCGGGGCCCCGGGCGGCGTCGCCCTCGGGCTCGTCGGCCTCGTGGAGGGCCTCGGGGAGCTCGCCGAGCGCTACGTCGTCGATGGCGCGGAGCAGTCGGTCCTGGTCGCCCCTGGGTTGCATGAGGACGACGAAGGAGACCTGGTCGTCTCCGTGCAGGGTGGTGACGAAGTCCACGTCCACCGTGGTCAGCGGCTGCTCGATCATCAATACGCTCGTGAACACGGACGCCCTCTCCTTCATGGGCCGGGGCCGGTCGGCCGGCCCCTGCGGAAACCATCCTGCCCCGCTGTCGCGCGGGACCTTGCGCAGTATGTGTGCCCAGGTATGTGCCCGGCGGAAGCTAAGCGGAACGACAAATTCCGCCCCTTGTCAGATCCGACGGTAGCTCGTGAAGAGGAACCCGGCCTCTTCCAGTACACAGGCGGGCACGAGCCGGTGCGGAACCGTGACGGAGGGCCCGCCGGCGATGCGCTGGGCGTCACCCGCCGTGAGCGTCGGGGAGATCGTCAGGCACAGCTCGTCCAGTACGTCGGCGGCCACGAACTGCCCCAGCAGCCGGGGCCCGCCCTCGGTCAGCTGGCGGCGCAGCCCGCGCGCGGCCAGCTCCCGTACGGCCCGGCCGGGGTCCACCGCGCTCCCCTCGCCCGCCACCACGACCTCGGCGCCCGAGGCGGCGGCCGCCGCGACCCGGTCGGCGGGGGCGGCGGCGCCGGTCAGCACCAGGGTGGGCACCAGGGGGGAGGTGAACAGGGGCAGGGTGAAGTCGAGGTCCATGGACGCGGTGATCACGGCGATGGCCGGGGCCGGACCCTGGCCGGCGGCCTCGCGGCGGGCGGCGAAGGCCTCCCGGGCGCGGGCCGGACGGTACCCCTCCTGGCGAACCGTTTCCGCTCCGACGACCACCACATCGGCCAGCGCCCGCAGGGTGCCGAAGATCCGCATGTCGCTCTCGCCGGAGATGGGCTGCGAGCGCCCGTCGTGCTGCGCGGCCCCGTCCAGGGTCGAAACCATGTTCGCCCGCAGCCAGTGCGCGCCGGGATCGAGCGCCGGATACGCGTAGGCCTCGGCGAGATCGTCGAGCGACCACTCACGGTCGGCGGCTGATGTCTGATCGGTCACAGGGAACAGGCGGCGCATCGGTGCAGTCTGACACGCCCCGTAGAGTTAAGAGCTGTGTCAACATCACTCTCCACCTCCGGTTCTGCCCCCGGGCAGCCCCCGATAGCCGACGCGGGCCCGCTCGCCCTGTGCGCCCGCGAACCGCGCGTGCCCGCCGAACGGCTGGTGGCCGAGATGGTGCCGCCGCCCCGCTTCGACTCGGTGCGCTTCGACACCTATGACCCGGACCCGGACCAGCCGAGCCAGACCGAGGCCGTCACCGTGCTCGGCGGTTTCGCCGCCGGTCTCGGCGGGGCCCACGCCAGCGGCTCCGGCAAGCGCCGCTGGTTCTCCAGGAAGCCGGCCGCCCCCGCCGCCGGCCCGCGCGGGGTCTACCTCGACGGCGGCTACGGCGTCGGCAAGACCCACCTGCTGGCCTCCCTGTGGCACGCCACCCCGGCCGAGCCCGCCCTCAAGGCCTTCGGCACCTTCGTGGAGCTCACCAACCTGGTCGGCGCCCTCGGCTTCCAGCAGACGGTGCAGACCCTCGGCGGACACCGGCTGCTGTGCATCGACGAGTTCGAGCTCGACGACCCGGGCGACACCGTCCTGGTGTCCTCGCTGCTCAGCCGCCTCGTCGAGCAGGGCGTGGCGCTCGCCGCCACCTCCAACACCCTGCCCGGCAAGCTCGGCGAGGGCCGCTTCGCCGCCGCCGACTTCCTGCGCGAGATCCAGGGCCTGTCGGCGCACTTCCGCCCGCTGCGCATCGACGGCCAGGACTACCGCCACCGCGGCCTGCCCGAGGCCCCGGCGCCCTTCACCGACGAGCAGGTGGCGAAGGCCGCGTACGGGACCCCGGGCGCGAGCCTCGACGACTTCCCGGGCCTGCTGGAGCACCTGGCGAAGGTCCACCCGAGCCGGTACGGGGCGCTCACGGACGGAATAGCGGCGGTCTGCCTGACCGACGTCGGCCCGGTGCCCGACCAGTCGACGGCGCTGCGCCTGGTGGTGCTGGCCGACCGGCTGTACGACCGGGAGGTCCCGGTGCTGGCCTCCGGAGTGCCCTTCGACCGGCTGTTCAGTGAAGAAATGCTCAACGGCGGCTATCGGAAGAAGTACTTCCGCGCGATATCGCGGCTCACCGCGCTCGCACGCGACGCGAAGCCCCTGGTCTCCCAGTAGGTTTGGCACGGCCGGGCGCTTCTTCGGGCCCGGCCGTTTCCACTTCTGCGAAGGGATCACCATGGCCACCACGCGTCACGCGCACACCGTCTGGGAAGGCAACCTGCTGGAGGGCAAGGGTGTCGTCAGCCTCGACTCTTCGGGTCTCGGCTCGTACGACGTCTCCTGGCCCGCGCGTTCCGAGGCCGCGAACGGCAAGACCAGCCCGGAAGAGCTGATCGCCGCCGCCCACTCCAGCTGCTTCTCGATGGCGCTCTCCCACGCCCTCGCGGGCGGGGGCACCATTGCCACCCGCCTGGAGACCAAGGCCGACGTCACCTTCCAGCCCGGTGAGGGCATCACCGGCATCCACCTGACGGTGGTGGGCGAGGTCCCCGGTCTGGACGAGGCCGGTTTCGTCGCCGCCGCCGAGGGCGCCAAGAAGAACTGCCCGGTCAGCCAGGCGCTGACGGGCACGACGATCACCCTGAGCGCCTCGCTCGCCTGATCGCCCCCCAGCACCGCCACCGGGCCCCCGTGCGTGACGCGCGGGGGCCCGGTGGCGTTCCAGGAGGGTGACGGACGCCGGGCGGCGCTCGCGCCGCCGGGCCCAGGCCGCGGCGGCGTGGTACCACGGGCCGGTCACATCTCCAGCCGCCCACCGGGGAGTTGCCGATGTCCGTCACCCGACGCAGCCTGCTCGCCGCGGGCACCGTCGCCTTCAGCGGGGCCCTCGGGGCACTGTTCGGCGGGAACCCCGCCACGGCCCGGACCGCCCGCGGCCTCGGTCCGCTCCTGCCCGACCCGCGCGGACTGCTCGACCTGCCCGCCGGGTTCTCCTACCGGGTCCTCTCGCGCGCCGGGGACCCGCTGCGCTCCGGCGAGGGGCCGGTACCGGGCAACTGCGACGGCATGGCCGCCTTCGACGCGGGCGGCGGCCGCGTCCGGCTGGTCCGCAACCACGAGAACCGCACCACCGCCGCGCTGCGGGTACCGGCCGTGGACGGGCTCACGTACGACCCCGGCGCCCTCGGCGGCTGCACCGTCCTGGAGCTGGACCCGGCGGGCGGGGTCCGCGCCGAACGCGTCGGCCTCGCCGGTACCGCCGTCAACTGCGCGGGCGGGCGGACCCCTTGGAACACCTGGCTGAGCTGCGAGGAGACCGAGGACCGGGCCGGCACCTCCGGCTACGCCCGCGACCACGGCCACGTCTTCGAGGTGGACCCCGCCGACCCGCACCGCCTCGGCGCGGTCCCGCTGACGGCGCTGGGCCGCTTCGCCCACGAGGCCGTCGCCGTGGACCCGTACCGGGGGGTGGTCTACGAGACGGAGGACGCCTTCGTGCGGCCCTTCGGGCTCTTCTACCGCTTCCTGCCCGCCCGGCCGCTCGGCGGCCCGGGCTCGCTGCGGGCCGGCGGCCGGCTGGAGGCCCTGCGCGTACCCGGCCTGGCCGACCTGTCCGCCGTGGACGAGCCGGGCGCGGAGTTCCCGGTGGAGTGGGTGCCCGTACCCGACCCCTCGGCCGCCGGGACCCCGATCCGCTTCCAGGACTTCGGCCCGGGCGGGATCACCCACGCGCAGAAGCTGGAGGGCTGCTACTGGGGCGGTGGCGGGGTGCACTTCGTCTCCTCCTACGCCCGCGGCGGCGACGGTTCCGCCGCCGACCACCACGGGCAGGTCTGGTTCTACGACCCGCTGCGCGCCCGGCTCCGGCTGGACGTCCGCTTCGGCCCGGCCTCCGACGTCTCGCTGCCCGGGGACTCCCCCGACAACATCTGCCTGGCCCCGGACGGCGGGCTGATGGTGTGCGAGGACGGCGGCGGGGAGCAGTACGTCTTCGGGGTGACCCCGGACGGCGAGGTGTACCCGGTGGCCCGCAACGCGCAGGACGTCGGCGGGCCGGGGGCCCCGGAGTGGGGGGAGTTCGCGGGGGTCACCTTCTCCCCCGACGCGCGGACGATGTTCGTCAACGCCTACACGCCCGGGACCACCTTCGCGGTGACCGGCCCCTGGAGGTGACGTTCGGCCCTGCTGTTCCCGGCTTTTGCCACCTCGCGGTCCCGTCCGACGTGTTGGAAGATCGGACGGAAGCGACGAATCGGGGTAGGTAGCGGTGGCGAAGAAGGACAAGGAAAAGAAGGACAGGAAGAACAAGTCCGGGAGCGGGACCGGGACCAAGGTGAAGGCGAAGGTGAGGCCCGAGCCGAAGCGGTCGAAGTCCGCCGGGGCGGAGTCCGCGGTGAAGGGGTCCGCGGTGAAGGAGTCCGCCGGGCGCGCGCCCGACCTGTCGCTGCGCGAGCTGCTGCGGATCTCCGCCGAGCGGCCCAGGGCCGCCGAGGGGTACCGCGACCCCGGCCCGGAGGTCCCGCTGCGGCCGCTGCTGCGGGTACCGCCCGGCGAGCGCGTGGACCTCGGCGCCCTGCACCCCGCCGCCGTCCCCGCCGGGCCGTCCGACAAGGCGGCGGGGGTCGCCGCCACCGCCCGGATGGCCGAACGGCTGGCCTCCCTCCAGGAACGCCTGTACGCGGCCAGCACGGCCGGGGACCGCCGCCGGATCCTGCTGGTCCTCCAGGGCATGGACACCTCCGGCAAGGGCGGCACGGTCAAGCACGTGATCGGCCAGTTCAACCCGTCCGGATGCCGGATCAAGTCCTTCAAGACGCCCACCCCGGAGGAGCAGAACCACCCCTTCCTCTGGCGGATCATGAAGGCGCTCCCGCTGCCGGGCGAGATCGGCATCTTCGACCGCTCGCACTACGAGGACGTGCTCATCGCCCGCGTCCGCGAGCTGGTGCCGCGCAGTCAGCTGGGCCGCCGGTACGCCCAGATCAACCGTTTCGAGAAGTCCCTCGCCGACGACGGCGTGACCGTGGTCAAGGTCTTCCTGCACATCGGCTACGAGGAGCAGCGCAAGCGGCTGCTGGAGCGGCTCGACAACCCGGACAAGCACTGGAAGTTCAATCCGGGGGACATCGAGGCGCGCGGCGCGTGGCCCGCGTACCAGCAGGCGTACGAGCTGGCGCTGGAGAAGTGCTCCACGGAGACCGCGCCCTGGTACGTGGTGCCCGCGGACCGCAAGTGGTACCGCAACTGGGCGATCAGCAAGCTGCTGCTGGAGCATCTGGAGGACATCGGCCCGAAGTACCCGCCGGCCGACTTCGACGTCCAGGAGTGCCGCCGGCTCCTGCTGGCGGGGTGAGCATCGCTCACCCCGCAGTCACTTCCGGGCGGTCACTTCCGGGCGGTCACGGCGCGTCGGACGCGCGCGTCCAGGGCCAGCAGCAGGGCGGTCGGCAGGAAGAGCGCGTCACAGACGATCATGGCCAGGGAGAGGAACGGGAGCCCGAGAGCCACGGCGATTCCCGCGTGCTCGGCCATCATCACGGCGAGCAGGACGTTCTTGACCCTCCGGTTGGCCAGCGTGAAGGGGAACGCCACCTGGATGATGACCGTCGCGTACGCCATGACCACCAGCGGGACCATTCCGGAGGCCAGCAGCTCGGACAGCCACGGCCAGGGCCGGAAGTGGTCCAGGTGCAGGGCGTAGTACAGGGCGCTGCCCTCCTGCCAGCGCAAGCCCTGGATCTTGTACCAGCCGGCGGTGGCGTAGATGAAGCAGACCTGCAGGGCCACCACGGCCATCGCGCAGTTGTGCAGCATGCCGGTGAGACGGTCCAGCACCGCGCGGGCCTCGTGCCGCGGGAACCACAGCTCGGCCGCGCGGCGGAGTCCGTGGGCGGCCCACACGGCCCACAGCACCCCGCTCCAGCCCCACCGGGGAAGTCCGAACAGGACTCCGAGGAGCACGCCGGTCCCCTGCCACAGGTGCAGCCCCGACCGGTCCGGCGCCCCGGCCTCCCGCAGCCGGCGCCGTCGGCGCGCGTCCAGTGACCAGACCTCGCCGCAACGGAGGAAGACCAGGTAGATCGCCATGATCCGCAGGACGTTGTCGCCGCCGTCCCCGAGGAAGGGGGAACGGAACTCCAGGGACAGCACACCGATCATGAAGAACACCGAGGTGCCGCGGGTGCGCCAGCCCACCATCAGCAGGAGCGCGGCCGCCAGGGTGGCGTGGTAGACGGTCTCGAACCACCACCGGCCGGACCACCAGGTCAGCACGCTGAAGGCCTGGTCCTCCCCGATCACCCGTACGGCCATCTCCAGCGACCAGGGGTTGAGGTCGCCGAACAGGATCCGGCGGTGCGGCCATTCGCGTACGAGGAAGCTCGCGAGGACGAAGGCGATGCCGATGCGGACGATCGCCGCCTGGTGGGGGAACCGGGTCCGGCCGCTGGACTCGACGAACGCGGTCAGCCGCTCGGGGACGGACCGCCGGGACGCGGGCTCCTCCCCGGCGACGGACACCGGCGGGGTCCCCGGGCGGGCGGGCGCCGGGGCGGCGCCCGAGGCGTCGGGGGCCGGAGCGGGCGCCGGAATGAGCGGGATCACATCGGCCGGGTTGTCGTTGGGGGTCACAGGGCCGCCCCGTCCTTCGCGGCGACCGGCCACCAGGGCAGCGTCAGTTCGCGGGGCGTGGTGTCGAGGGGATCGAGGTCCCAGTCGGGTGGCTCCACCGCCGTGACCCGCGTTCTGATCTGGACCTCTACGGGCCGCTCGCCGCTCGCTGCGGGACCGAGGCGCTGGAGCGCGATGCGCTTGAGGTACTGCTCGGACAGGCCCGCACGGGCGTCCGAGGCCCCCGCGCCACCGTCTTCATGGGCGGCCGTGTAGAACTCCCAGGCCCGGCGCAGCAGGTTCTGGTGCAGGTGGCTGGGGACCGGAGTACCGCGGATGTCCTCGATGTCCTGCGCGGTCAGATCGGTCCACCGTCCGACACGGCCGCCGTCTCCCGGGCCGGTCCTCACCCGGGCCGAGATCGCCACGTTGTACTGCACCGGGTTGGGCGCGAAGAGCTTCCAGTCCTGCCCGAACTCCGGGCGGACATGGCCTTCGATCTCCTGCGCGTACTCCCGTGAGATGCCGTTGGGGGGTGCGAGGGAGAGGAACAGCGTCGCGCCGTGCCACAGCGCGGCACCGGCCAGGATCGCGGCGCCCGTGACCAGCGCCGCGAGAGCCGGTGGGGACCAGACCCGGGGAGGGTGTTCCTGAGTGCCCGTCATGGCTGTGCGCTCCTGATTCCGCCGGGCCTGATCACGTGTGCGGTTTACGACGTCAGCGGCTGAGACCAAGGCCGCCGAGAAGGGTTCCGCCACCGAGAACGCCGAGCAGGCCGGACGAACCGGAGGCGCCCGAGGAACCGGAGCTACCCGACGAACCGGAGCTACCCGAGGAGCCGGACGAACCGGAGGCGCCCGAGGAACCGGAGCTACCCGACGAGCCCGAGGAGCCAGAAGAGCCCGAGCTACCCGAGCTACCCGAGGAGCCCGAGGAACCGGAGGAGCCCGACGAGCCGGAGGTACCCGAAGAACCGGAGGTGTTGTTGTCGTCACCGTCGCCGAAGATCAGCCTGCGGATGTTCAGGTCGACAATCGGCCGGAACTCGTTGTTCTGGTTGCAGAAGCCGTTCAGTACCGCGCCACAACTGCGACTGACCTCCTGCGCCTGGGAATTGTTGAAGGCGTCACCGTGCTGGTCCGCCACGGCGACCTGACCGAACGCCGAAGCACCAGCGATCGACACCACGACCAGCAACGACTGCAGAACACGCTTCATCGCGCCACCTCTCCTCGGGTTTGACGGCGACCGGACTGGCTGCCGCAGCCGCCCCAACGACGAGATCCGGCCAAGGTCACGGAGGTGAGCCCCCGCGATGGGCCAGGCCGGTGACGGGGCGACCGTGGCGGCATCCGTCCGGGGAAGTCCGCACGCCCGCTTGACCGCCTGTCGCGCAGCCCTCTTATCGGAAAGTCATATATTTTGCGTACGTGACCCTTTCTGTACGCAAAGTAGCGGCAGTGACCGCGCTCGGTGCCGCCCTCGCGGGATGCGGGGGCGGCGGCGCGGGCGCTCCCCAGGGCGGCGGCCAGGCCCGCCTGGGCTCCACCCCCGCGCCTCCCTCCGCCTCGGCCTCGGCCTCCGCCTCCGCGCCGGTGGCCCCGCAGCCCGGCGCACCGGGCAGGGCGCCGACGATGGCCCCCGGACCGAACGGCCTGACCCCCGTCTTCGAGCGGGCCCGGCAGCGGACCGACAAGACGGTGGCGCTGACCTTCGACGCCGACATGACCTCCGACCAGGGGCCGCGCGCCGCCTCGGGGGAACGTTTCGACAACCCCGGGCTGATCTCCGCCCTGCGCGGGCTCCAGGTGCCCTCGACCGTCTTCATGACGGGCCGCTGGGCCGAGGAGTACCCGGACCAGGCCAAGGCCATCGGCACCGACCCGAACTTCGAGATCGCCAACCACTCGTACAGCCACCACGCCTTCAAGTCCCCCTGCTACGGACTGCCCGCGCTGGACGGCGACGCCGCCCGCGCCGACGTGGAGCAGGCCTTCGCGGCCTTCAGGACGGCGGGCGCCGTCAACACCGTCCCGTACTTCCGCTTCCCCGGCGGCTGCTACGACGACCAGGCGCTGCGGGCTCTGTCCGCCGCCAAGGTCACCGCCGTGCAGTGGGACGTGGTCAGCGGGGACGCCTTCGCGAAGGACCCGGACGCGGTGGCCGAACAGGTCCTGGCCGGGGTCAAGCCGGGATCGGTGGTGGTCATGCACTGCACGCGCAGCGCCGCCCCGGTCACCGAGGAGGCCGTGCGGAAGATCGTCCCCGAGCTCCGAAAGCGCGGGTTCCGCTTCGTCAAGGTGTCCGAGCTGATCGGGAAGTAGGGACGCGGCACCCGGGGCCGGGTCAGCCGGAGCAGGCGGTGCGCTGCGCGTCCTGCCATTCGCACACCGGGCACAGCACCACGCCCGGTGTCGCGACCCCGTACTCGGTGGGCTTCCCGCACTCCACGCAGTCGGCGTAGGGCGGCCCGGGCACCCGGCCGGCGGGCGCGGCCGGGGCGGGGCAGTACGACGCGGTCTCTTCCGGCTGGTCCATGCCCCCGAGCGTACTCAGCCCCGGCGCTCGCTGACGAGACAGGCGGCCGCGCCCGCGCAGCCGGCCAGCAGCACGGCCCCCGCCAGCGCCCCGGCGAGGGCCACCCCGCCGGGGTCGTGCCCCTTGAGGTCGCCGGTGAGCAGGGCGAAGCCGGCCCCCGCGGTCCCGGCGAGCAGCGCCCCGGCGAGGGCGGTCAGCAGGGCTGCCGCGTGCACGCGGGTCGCTCCGGCCGCGGCGGCGGCGCAGGCCCGGGCCGCCGGGGGTTCGGCGGTGACGCAGATCCGCACCAGCCAGGCCGTCTGCGGGACCAGCCCGGCGGCGGCGTAGCCGAGGGAGTCCAGGGCCGGGTCGCCGGGGCGCACTCCGACCGCGACGAAGCCCGCGTAGACGACGAGCGGGGCGATCCAGTGCTGGGAGCGCAGCAGGAGCGCGCCCTGGTAGCGGAGCAGGGCGGCCAGGACGGTCACGGCAGTTCCTCCACGGCGCGGACGTGCCAGGGCGGGCGGGAGGTGAGCAGCGCGCGCAGTGCGGCGTCGGAGCGCGAGGCGGGCACGGTCAGCAGGAGCCCGCCGCCGGGGGCGGGTGCGCCGTCCAGGCCCGGCGGCGGTTCGGCGCCGGGCGGCCCGGTCGCGTGGATGCGTACGGAGGCCTCCCGGGCCCCGCTCACCTCGGTGAGCGTGCCGCCGTCCAGCCGGTGGTGGGCGTCGGGCAGCCCGGCGAGCCGTCCCGGGTCGTGGTCGACGAAGACCACCGTGGCCCCGGCGGCGGTGCGTTCGGCGACGGCGCGGTCCAGTTCGGTGCGGGCGGACGCGTCCAGCCCGGTCCACGCCTCGTCGAGGACGAGCAGCTCCGGTGCGGCGAGCAGGGCTTGGGCGACGGCCACCTTCTGGCTGGTCCCCTTGGACAGTTCGGCCATCGGGGTGCGGGCGTGGGCGGCGGCGCCGAAGCGCTCGAGTGCGGCCTCCGCGCGGCGGGCGGCCTCGGCTCCGGTGAGGCCGTGCACCCGGCCCAGGTGGGTCAGGTAGGAGGCGGCGGTGAGCGGCAGGGCCGCCGGGAAGCGTTCGGGGACGTAGGCGGCGCGGGCGGCCGCCGACCAGGCCCTGGGTGGGGGTGGCTAGTGCTGTGGCCGGAAAGGTTTGCCGGGTCGCGGTGTCCGGTGCGGTGCCTCGCAAGGCGGAGGGCCACCGCTTGTACTGGACGTACTCGGGTGGTCCGACAACGCGGCGAGGTGCCGTGCCGGGCGCCGTGACACGGTGAACCTTTCCGGTCACAGCACTAGGCCGGCGAGGATCCGCAGCAGGGTGGACTTGCCGCCGCCGTTGGCGCCCTCGATCCGGACGAGGGCGCCAGGCGCCAGCTCCGCCGAGATCCCGCGCAGCACCCAGGGCCGGCGCCACCCGTGGCGGTGCCAGACCCCGGTCAGGGTCAGCGCGTTCAGTGCGCCGCCGCCGTCTCGGTCACCTCGCTGGGCCGGACGATGACGAAGCCCTCGCCGCTCAGCTTGAGCTGGACGGCCTCGCCGGAGCCGCCGCGGATCATCGAGCCGACCGACTGGGAGCGGTGCAGTCCGGTGTCCAGGGAGGCGCTCCAGCCGACCACCGCGTCCGTGTCCACGTAGACGGGGGCCTGCGGGCTGACCGGGATGATGACCGGGCTGGCGTCGCAGACGATCGCGAGCTTGCCGGTGCCGGTGAAGAGGCTGTTGAAGAGGCCGCCGCCGGTCATGCCGGCGCCCTTCACCATCTTGATCTCGTAGGACAGGCTCGGGTCGAAGCACAGGACGTTGCGGCCGTTGACGGTCAGGGCGTCGCCGGTCTCGAAGTCCACGACGAAGCAGTGGCCGCCCTGGTGCGCGAACCAGGCCTCGCCCTGCCCGCGTACGGACATCAGCGCGAGCCCCTCGCCGGTGACGGCCCGCTTGAGCATGCCGCCTATGCCCTGGCCCTTGCGCTCGAACTGGAGGTTGCCCCGGAAGGCGATCATCGAGCCCTGGCGGGCGAACATCTCACCGTTGACGGCGTACTTGACGGACTTGGCGTTCTGGAGGGTCATGCCCGGTGCGGCGGACGGCTGGGCCAGGTTCTCGGACGAGAAAAGATCGCTTATCACTGCGCTTTGACCTTGTCTCTTTAGACGGTAGAAGAGGAGTGCAACTAGCTTTCTATTCACTCTACTTGAGTGCGTCTCATTGCCTATGGTGTAGGCATGTTGCTGACCTACTTCACCCGGGACGGCTGGGAGTCCTGGGACCTGGGCCGGGAGCCCCTCATTCGCCAGGACATGCCGGTCCTGATTGATGACGACCTACGATTCGAGGACGAGCACGGCCCCCGCCCCACCGTCGCGGTGAACGCCTGGCTCCGCGAACTCCCCATCAGCGGGGTGCCGGCCGCGAAGTCCTGGCGCTCGTACGCGCAGGCCATGCGATCTTGGCTGGAGTTCCTGGCCTCCCGCTCCATGCATCCCTTCGCGGAGCGCGCAGACCTGCGGGCCGCACTGGGCGCCTTCGCGGAGTACCGGCTGGCCGGCCCAGTCGAAGCCCGATGGGACGGCGCCACCTGGAACCACCGCGTCAACGTGATGTCCCGCTTCTACTCCTGGGCCGTCGACAACGACCACTGCACGAAGGTCCCGTTCACGTACGCCATGGGCACCCGCTACAGCAGGGAGGCCGGCGCGATAGAGGCACGCCGCAACACCGCCACCGTCCGCCGCGCGAAGCCCCACGTGACGATGAAGTACTTGGAGCCGGAGTTCCGGGACACCTTCCTCCGGGCCCTGGCCGGGTTGGACCCGGACGGCGTCCCGGACGACTCCTTCCGCGGCCGAGAACTGGCCCGTAACGCCGCCGTGGGCGGCCTGGTCACAGCCACCGGCCTGCGCGCACAGGAGTTCACCTACCTGCTGACCTACGAACTTCCCTCCCTGCCCGCACGACGGACCCCGGTCCCGGTCTGGTTCCCGCTTGCCGAATCCACGACCAAGGGACAAAAGGCACGCGCCACCTGGACCAGCCACCGGGCCCTGGCCGATGTCCACCAGTACGTCGAGCTGGACCGGGACGCCGCCGTGACCCGCGGCCCCTACCGGCCTCCGGCCCGCCTCGGGTCGCCGCTGTTCATCGAAGCACCCGACCACGAAGGCGCCCGGATCAACGACCACCGCACCCGGTGGCGGCACCTCTCACCGGCCGAACGCCTCCGCCTGGTCAACCCCGACGGCACGTCACCAATGGTCGCTGTGCAGTCCACCGGCCGCCCCTTCGTGGACTGGGACACCGTCCTCCGGCGCACCTCCCAGCGCATCCGGGAACGCTACGAACTCCGATTCCCCACGGTCCACGCCCACACGCTCCGCCACACCTTCGCGATGGAGACCCTGGAGGCCCTGGTCCAGGGCTACTACCAGCGGGCCGCCGCGCTGATCACCGAAACCGGCGGAGACGGCGGCCTGGCCCTCTACCTCACGAAGACGGACCCGCTGATGATCCTTCGGGATCTCCTCGGCCACTCCTCCGTCACGACCACGGAAATCTACCTCCGGCGCCTGGACGTCCAGCGGATCTACCGCGACGCCTACGCCGCCGCCGGGCGCACGAACCATGACGCCGAGGCAGAGGCTGCCGCAGAGTTCGGAGAGGACACCTGATGCCCGCCTCCCTGCACCACGACCCCGTGCGGGTCGAATTCGTCTTTCCCGACGGGACCCGATACACGACACGCTTCGACGGGACCGCGAACGACCAGCTGGCCGCCGAGCTGGCCGCCGCCTTCCCCGCCCTGGTCCACCCCCACGGAAGGATCGGCACCCGGAAGACGGCACTGCACTACGCCTCCTACCTCCGGGGCATGGTCCGTTGGCTGGCGGCGGAAGGTTTCACGGGCGGCCTGTCCCAGCTGACCCGCCCCCTTCTGTTCCGGTTCTGGATGGCTGTCACCGTCCAACACGCAGACCTGTCCCGCTCCCTGCTCCGCGCCGCCCACCAGGTCAGCGGCACCCTGCCGCCGGATGTCGTCCCGTACCTGGATGGGAAGCTGATCAAGGCCCGCCGTCGGCCGGATCCTCTCCCCCCGTACACGGAGGGAGAGTGGCAGCGCATCACCGAAGCCCTGCAGCAAGTGGTCGAAGAGAGCTGGGCCGACCACCGCCGGGCCCTGGCCGAGGCCGCTGGAGGCGAGGATCCGCGAGTGGCCGGCCTCACCCCGCCCAACATCGCCCGGGAACTCCTCCAGCACGGGCCCATGTCCAGCAAAGCGTTCGCCGCGCACATCGGATGGCACCGGCACCGGGTTGATGCGGCCAAGACGCTGCCCCCCCTACGAGAGGCCCTGTATCCGGCGGCCGCCACCGCCGCCGCGTACCGCCTTCTCCTCGGCGTCTACAGCGGGGTGGTACCAGACGGCCTGTCCGGCCTTGGAATCAGTGACGTGACGTGGGCCGGAGACTCCTCCATTCTCCTGGACTACGTGAAGGGCCGGCGCGGTCCGGAGTCGGTCAAGCTCACCGGCCGAGCGGTCCGCCTGATCGAACGATGGCTGGAACACTCGGCCCTCCTGCGCAAGCACGCCCGCCCCGAAGTCCGCGACGAACTCTGGCTCCGGCTCCGGGCGAATCGCTTCAAGGCCGAGTCAGGCGGCCACGGGTACGTCGTCAGCGGACCCGACCCGGACGGGACCAACCTGCGGGCCAAGGACACCGGGCTGGTGGCCCGCATGGGGCTGTTGGACGACACCGGAAAGCCGTTGCAGCTTCACCCGTCACGTATCCGGACAACCTACTTGAACACCCTGAGCCGCAAGGGATGGACGGGGAATACGGCCATCGACCCCAACCACTCCGCCGCCGTGGAGGGGGACCGATACCTGACCGCGCAGACCCCGGCTCAGATGGACGCAGTAGAAGCGATCATCGAGGAGAGCCAGGCGGACATCCTCCGGCGTGCCCTCCCCCCAACGGTTCTCACCCAGGAAGCGGCCGCCCGCGCGGCCGCCGACCTCCCCGCGGAGGCGGCCCGGCTCGGCCTGACTGACGGTGCCCTGTCCGAACTCCTGACCGGGGAACGCGACGTGTTCACCGCGTCGTGCAAAGACCCCCTGTCCGGCCTCCACGGGCCCGCAGGAAAGCCCTGTCCGGCCCGGCCATGGGTGTGCCTCCTGTGCCCTCTCGCCGTGTTCATGCCCCGCCACGCGGCCAACCTGCTGCGGCTCCGCGCGTTCTTCGCCCGGCAGTACCGGCAGATGACCACCGCCGAATTCGTCGCGGTGTTCGGCCCGTACGCCGACCACCTGGACCGGGAGGTCCTGCCCGCGTTTCCGCCCGCCGTGCTGGAGGCCGCGGCGGCCGCCGTGGCCGACACCGACGACCAGATTCCCGTCCGCCCCGAGGAGATGACCGTATGACGACGCCCAGCATTCTTGCGGCCGCCGGCCGCCGGTCCCCGTTCTCAGGACTGGACGTCTGTACGGTTGCCCAGCTGGAGATGCCACCCGGGAACCGCGGCCCCCTGTTCGATGACGACCTATGGGATATGACGGGACTGGCCCGGGCCCCGAAGTCACTCACCCCCACCGCCCTGCGCTGGGACTTCCGCCGGATCGTGAACCCGGCGTGGAGGACCGTAGCGAAGGAGATGATCCTGGCCCTCCTGGCACCGCAGGATGAGCACGTGGCCGTGCTGCCGCACGCGTTCCGCAAGCCCAAAGCGGTCAGCGCGGTGTACGGGCAGATCAGCAGTATGGCCCTCTGGTTGAACTGGCTTCATACGGAAGGCGTCCGCACCCTGGCTGACGTCGACCAAAACCTTTGCGACCATTACATGGCCTTCGCCTCCCGCAGCACCAGGCACGGCAGGACCGTCCAGCCCTCCACGCTCTTGAACCTTCTCCTGCCTGTGCAGTACCTGGCCTTCTACAGCGGTCTGTTCACCCACGACGCCTACGCCACCGGATTCACCCCCTGGGCGGGCCGGTCCGTATTCGAGGTGGCCGGCGCGAAGAAGCAGGCTGGGAACCTCTCCGGGCCGGTCCCGGACCACGTCTTCCAGCCGATGATGGCGGCCGCCCTGTGGGTGGTCGAAACCCTCGGCCCCTACGTCGCGGAGGAGATCGAGCGCGCGCAGGCCCGGAAGGAGTCCCGCCCCACCATCGGCATCCGGTACTCCCTCTCCAAGCGGGATAGGGACAGGTTCGCGGAGCACCTGAATGCGTGCGTGCGTGACGGTGTGCCGCTTCCCCAGCTGGACAGGGGGTCGATCACTCAGCGGGTCCGGAGCGGGGTCTGGTCGCTTTCGGACCCGCTTCTGGAAGTAAACCTGGACCAGCTGGGGAGGGATGCCGGGGTCAGCAAAGAGATTCAGATCGGGCCCCTGGAGGTGCTCCGCCCGCTGATCGAAGAGGCCGCGGCGAAGGTAGGCGTGGCGGCCGTCCACGGTCGCGGTGCCGCCCTGGTCCAGCGGGCGGACGGGAACGGCGCGGCGCCGTGGACGCTGCCACTCGACTACCGGCAACTTCGAACCCTCGGCAGTCTCGTACAGGGGGCCTGCCTGGTCGTCACGGCGGCCCTTAGCGGGATGCGGGCCAGTGAGCTGGCAGAGCTGTCCACGGACTCATGTCTCCCGCCCACCCCCGCGTACAGCGGCGCCATGCGCTACCGGCTGGCGTCCCGACTGATCAAGGGCCAGGAGTTCGGCGGCGTCCCGGAGGAGTGGGTGGTGATCGAAGAAGCCTGGCGGGCTGTCGGCCTGGCCGCACGGATCGCCCAGCGGGACGGATCCTTGAACGGGGCCCTGTTCGGCAGGAAGAGGTCAGCCTCGGCCGACATCTACATTCAGTTCCGGACCTGGGTCAACGGCCCCGAAGGCGGCCGCCTCGGACTGGCACCGATCCCGGACGGCCCCGTGAACGCACGGAACCTCCGCCGCACGCTGGCCATGGCGCTGGCCAACCGGCCCGGCGGCCTGATCGCCGCGAAAATCCACCTTAAGCATGTGCACGTGGCCACCACCGAGGGCTACGCGCACCGTCCCGGCGGCGCACAAGGCATCTTCCTGGCCGAGGTCGGGGAGGAGGAGGCGAAGCACCACCTGGAGCTGACCGCCACCGCGTTCCGGGAGTTCCAGGCCGGCATCATGCCGTCCGGCCCCGGGGCCCGGGACGTGATCGCCGCGTTCACGCACGTGGACGCCGCCCTGGCCGATCACCAGGCCGGGGGACCCAAGGTGATGGGGTCGGACCGGCAGCTGGTCAACCTCCTGCGAAGCCAGTCCCAGTTCCTCCACGCCGGCGCCGCGAACTACTGCTGGTTCAAGGACCCCCATAAGGCCCTGTGCTTGAAGATCGCCGGGGCTTCGGTCACCACGGACTCCAAGCCTATGGCGGGGATGTGCGACTCCGCACGGTGCCCGCAGGCCACCCACCACCCGGTCCACCGGCAGGTGTGGGCCGACAACGCCGAGAGGACGCGCGTGTTCCTCGGCTCCATCCCCCGGGGCCACAAGGCCGAACGGGACCGTGTCCGGGCCGACCTGGACAGGTCGCTCCGGGTACTGGACGAAATCGACGCCGCCGGGACCGGCCCGGCACAGGAAGGAGACTGACGTGGCCCGGATCTCCGAGGAGACGAAGCAGCACAACGAGGGAGCGATCCGGGCCGCGATGGACCGGCTACTCCGGGGTGAACTCCCGCGCGGCGGCCGGTGCGACTTGAAGACCCTGGCCGCCGAGGCCGGCGTGACCCGCACCGGCTTCTACCCTAAGAAGGACCGGGCCGGGAACGAGCGGCCCGGCCCGTACCAGCACCTGGCGGAGGAGTTTGAGCGGCGCGTGAAGGCCGCGCAGGAGACCGGGGAGATCATCGACCCTCGGGACGCCCAGATAGAGCGTCTGAAGGCCGAAAATGCTGGTCTGCGGGAGCGGCTGGCGGCCAACCGGGACACCATCGCGGAACTGACGGTGTTCCGCACGGTGGCCGTGTCGCAGCTGGCCGCGCAGTACGAGGAAATCGAGCGGCTCCGTAAGGCCCTGGACGGCGCCGGGAACGTCCGCACGTTGCCGCTGAGCGGCCGTACCGGTCCCGCGTAGCCTGGAGTGGCACAACGACCCTCCCACGTCAGCAGAAGGGGCCCCACCAGGTCTGTGGTTCTGGTGGGGGCCCCTTCGCGTACCCGGGCGGTCAGGCCGCGCCGGGCTGCTGCGCGAGGATCTCCCGGACCCGGGCGCCGGTCTCGGGATACTTCGCCGCGGTGCGGGCAGAGTGGGCACGGCCCCGCTGGACCGAGGCCCACAGGCGGGCCCGCTGCCGGGGCGGGAGGTCGGGGCGGGAGTCGGCGGGGACGGCGGTCAGATCCGGCGGGGCTCGATGATCACTTCGGGTGAAGACGACCGTACGACGCTGGCCGGGGGAACGATGGTGCTACCCATGCAGACGCTCGCGGCGATGGTCGAATGCCGGCCCACGGCAATGCCGGGGCCGAGGGTGATCATGCTGCCGGTCTGGACGTGGTCGCCGATCAGGCCGCCGAACTGGGACGTGGTGCACCGGTAGGGCGGTTCGTCGCCGGGGCCGTGCAGGGCGATCTCCTTGACGGGTACGCGCATGTCGTAGTTCCACAAGCTGATCGCCGCGATCACGAGGTTCGCGGACAGGTGGGCGTCGGTCCCGATGATGGAGTGCCCGACGCCCACCTGGTGGCCGAGAACGGTGTTCTCCCCCAAGAAGGAGTGGGTCACTTCGCACCCGAAGCCCACCGACACGCCGGCGGCGAGGACGGACCGCTTGCGGACGGTCGAGAACTCGTGGACGCGGACCCCCGGCCCGATGATGACGTCTTCGCCGATGATCGCGGTGGGGTGGATCTGCGCGGTGGGGTGGATCCGCTCGGGCACAACCTGTAGGGCGTCGTCGTGGAGGGCGTCCCAGCGGGTGAGGAAGTCGGACAGCTCGAACTCGCCGATCTTGGCGTATCCGGTGGCGTCCAGGCCGGACGCGGCCGGGGGGCGGACGTAGTCACCGATACGGATGGACTCGGGCACCTGGCTTGCTCCTGGTCGTCGTCGGGGCGGGAGGTTCAGGCGGCTTCGGCGGCCTCACGGCGCAGGAAGTCGGGCAGGGCGGCGGGGGTGTTGTCGAGCCAGGCGACGTAGCGGGCCACGCCCTCGGCCACCGTGATCCGGGGCTCCCAGTCCAGGGCGGCGGTCACGCGGGCCGTGCCGGCCGTCCCGCCGAGCGGGTCGCCCTCGGGCAGCGGCCGGTCCTGGAACTCGGCTTCGGGGTAGTGGCGGCGGATGAGGTGAGCCACGTCGGCGATGGACGTGGCCTGGCCGGTGCCGACGTTCAGGATCTGCCGGTCGGCGCCGGGGGCGAGCATGGCCCTGATGGTGGCTTCGGCGATGTCTTCGACGTGGACGAAGTCGCGGACCTGCCGGCCGCCGCCGTTCAGGTGCAGAGGGAGGCCGAGCTTCGCGCGCATCGCCATCCAGGCGACCACCCAGGAGTGCGATCCCTCCTTGACGGTCTGGGGCTCGCCGTAGACGGAGAAGTACCGGACCGAGGTGTGGGAGACGTTGGCCTTGCCCAGCACCAGCGCGGTCTGCGCCTCACCCCACGCCTTCGTGTTCGCGTAGACCGAGAGCGGGGCCAGGGGCCGGTCCTCGTGCCAGGTCTGCACGTCGTGGCGCTTGGGGTCGCCGTTGCCGTAGACGGCCGCCGAGGAGACGAACACGAACCGGCGTACGCGGGCGTTGCAGCGGCGGACCGCGTCCAGGAGGACCTGCGTGCCGGTGACGTTGGTCTGGATCGCGACCATGGGATTGCGGGTGCAGGCGGCCACATCGGCGACGGCCGCGGCATGGATCACGTAGTCCGCTTCCCGGACGACGTGGTCCATCAGGGTCGCGTCCGCAATGTCGCCCACGATGGTGTCCCGGTCGGTGGCGTGCACGCCGAACAGGTCGGCGTAGACGGCGGCGGGGTAGGCGTCGAGCTTGCCCACGGCGATCACGCGGGCCCCGGCCGCGCGAAGTCGGGCGGTGATGCGGGAGCCGACCAGGCCCCCGCCCCCGGTGACCACCACGGTTGAGTCGGCGAGGGCGGCGGACAGGTCGGCGTCGGTCAACGTCACGGTGGTCTCCTCGGATTCGGCGGAAGGGGGCGACGGGGAGGTTGCGACCGGACCGGCTTGGGACCGCCTTCCCGCCACCCCGGCGGGCACCGCCCGGGGCAGGGGTCGGCTCCACCGGAAGGAGCGGTGGTGCAGCCCCGGGCGGGCTGATGAACAGTGAACGCCCCAGCACGGAAAGTGAGTACCGTGGGCGAAGTGGCAACCCGTTCAACCCGTTCAAGATCGCTTCCGAGGGGGCCGACATTGGCAGGGGACCGGACACCGAACAACGCGTTAGCGGACGTGATCGCCGAGTCCGGGGCCACGTACTACGCGCTGGCCAGGGAGATCCGCTCTGTGGCGGCCGAGGCCGGCCAGCGGTTGAGTACCGGGCCGTCGGCCGTCGCCTACTGGGTTGCAGGGGGTACACCCTCCGGCCAGACGCCGTTCTACATTGCCGAGGCCCTGACGAGACGGACGAAGCGGCGGGTGACGGTCGCCGAGATCGGTCTAGGCTCCGCTGTCATCGGTGGCGTCCTGGAAGCCGATCCACTGGCCGCCATCGCCGATCTCGGGAGGTCCGTCATGCAACGTCGCCGCGACTTCCTCGGCGCCGCGTTCACCGCCGCCGCCGTCGGCCTGCCTCTGGCCTACGACCACGAAGCGGTCGCCGCGACGCTCCGAGCCGCCGAGACCGGCGGCAGCGTCGGCCCGACCGAGGTGACCACGGTCCGGCAGCTGACCGAGACGTTCCGCAGCGTGGACGAACGCATGGGCGGCGGCCACGGCCTGACCACCGTCACTGCCTACCTCACCGACACCGTCGCCCCGATGCTCACCGCCCGGTTCCCCTCCGCCACGGTCCGCTCCGAGGCGTTCGCGGCGGCGGCCCAGCTGGCTTGCCTGGTCGGCTGGAAACACCACGACCTCGGCCGGGAGGGCGCCACACAGCGGTACTACCTGCTGGGCTACCAGCTCGCCTGCGAGGCCGACCCGAACGGCCACGCCGCGTGGATGATGCGGGCCCTGACCCATCAGGCCCTTGACCTGGGCCACCCCCGCTCATGTCCCGAGCTGGCCGAAGCCGCCCTGGGCAGGGCGGCGGGGAAGGTCGACCGGCAGACCGAGGCCCTGCTCCTGGTCACGTGCGCCCGCGCGTACGGGGCCGGCGGCCAGAGCGCCAGGGCGGCACGGGCGCTTCTGGCCGCCGAGGACGCCGTGACGGACACCCGCGACCCAGTCACCGCCTACGCCGCCGCCTCGGGCCCGGTGGCGGCCACGGTCGCCTCCCACATGGGAAAGACCCTGACCGCGATGAAGGACCACACCGCAGCCGAACGGCACTACCGGCGGGCCCTGGCGGGCCGAACCCCGGGCACCTACCAGCTCAAGCACGGGCTGACCATGGCCAACCTGGGGCGATCGGTGGCCGGGCAGCACCGGCACGAGGAAGCCGTGGGCCTGTGGACCAGGTCCCTGGACTTCATGGGCGGCGTGGTCTCCGACCGCAACAGGCAGGCAGTCAGGGAGATCCAGGCGGCGGCGACCCGGTACCGCAAGCGCGGTGTGGCCGGCGCGGCCAGCCTGAACCAGCGCGCCACCGAACTGCTCAACAACCAGGCGTGAAAGGAACGAACACCAGAATGCCGAAGATCGGGGTTGTGGTCCTGACCATGGGCGACCGGCCCGCAGAACTGGGGGCCCTGCTGGCCTCCGTGGGCGCCCAGGAAGGCGATCCGGCAACCGTCGTCGTCCTCGGCCAGGGCGTGAAACTCCCACCCCTCCCGGACGGCGTGGACGGCGTGGAGCTGCCCCGCAACCTGGGCATCCCCGGCGGCCGGAACGCCGGCGTGGCCTGGCTGCGCGAGCGCGGCGGCGTGGACGTCGTCGTGGTCCTGGACGACGACGGCCTGTTGCCCCGCACCGACACCTTCCGCCTAGTCCGGGAAGTGTTCGCCAGCAGGCCACGCCTGGGCATCGCGGGCTTCCGCATCGCGGACGAGACCGGGGCAAGCCAGCGCAGGCACGTCCCCCGTCTGGGCGGCAAGAACCCCATGGTGTCCGGGCCGGTGACCACGTTCCTCGGCGGCGGCCACGCCATCCGCATGACCGTGATCGACCAGGTAGGCGACTTCCCCACCCAGTTCTTCTACGCCCACGAGGAGACCGACTTCGCCTGGCGGGCGCTCGACGCCGGCTGGGAGATCGACTACCGGGCGGACATGGTGCTCCAGCACCCCCGCACCGAGGCGTCCCGGCACGCGGTCTACTACCGCAACACCGGCCGGAACCGCGTCTGGCTGGCCAAGCGGCACCTGCCCGCCGTCCTGATCCCGGTCTACCTCGCGACCTGGGCCGCGTACACGCTCGCGCAGCGACCCCCGCCGTCCGGCCTGGCCGCCTGGTGGGCCGGATTCTTCGAAGGCGTACGGGTGCCCTGCCCGCCAAGGCGACCCATGCGCTGGCGGACCGTGTGGCGGATGACCCAGCTGGGCCGACCCCCGGTCATCTGATCGCCGCCGACGACGACGGCCAGGATCTGGTTGTGCTGGCTCTACCTACACAGACGTGCCACCGCAGCGCGTCCTCACTCCATCGAGTGTGACGCCCGCCACGGTGGTAGGGTCTTCGCCGCGCTCGAATGCGACACCGGGACCCGTACCGTACGCGACACCGGCCCGGGCTCCAGCGGACCCCTATACGACACGACTTGCGGGGGACACGGCGAGTGCGTCGATAAGATCGCTCTTCATGCCGTCGATCCTCGCCCGGCCCGGGCACCCTCGGCATCATCCTCAAGGGGGAGCCTGGCATCCTTGGCGGGATGAGCACCGAGCACTCCCCTGACACCTCCGACGTACCCGCCGTAGGGGCGGACAGCCCGTTCCGGCAGGGCCACGCGCACCGCGACGAGGCACCGCAGTTCGTGCTGCCCCTGGTCGTACGGATCGAGAAGACGGACCCGCCGGCCCGGACGGACGCCCTGGAGACGGCCGCCCGCGCGGTACTGGTCCTGCTGACGGACGAGCGGGCGCACGGCGAGGGCGAGTGGGCCGAGGCGGTCCGCGACTGGCAGGACGCCCGGATCCGCAAGGTCGTGCGGCGGGCGCGCGGCGCGGAGTGGCGCAAGGCGGGGACCCTGCCCGGGGTCACCGTGCGCGGGGACCACTCGGAGGTGCGGGTGTTCCCGCCGGTGCCGCTGGACGGCTGGCCCAAGGAGCTGGCCAAGCTCCAGGTGTCGGGCACCGACCTGGACGACCCGGAGCCGGCCGGCGCCGCCGGGGAGGGGCTGCCGGTGCTGTGGCTGAACCCGGACCTCGACATGTCCGCCGGCAAGGCGATGGCGCAGGCCGGGCACGCGGCGCAGCTGGCCTGGTGGGAGCTGACCCGGGCCGAGCGGGCGGCGTGGCAGGACTCCGGTTTCCGGCTGGCCGTACGCACCGCCCCGCGCGAGCGGTGGGCCGAGCTCAGCGGGAGCGGCCTGCCGGTGGTGCGGGACGCGGGCTTCACGGAGATCGCCCCGGGTTCCTGCACGGTGGTCTCGGACCACCCGGCGCTGCGCGCCCGCCTCTGAGGTGGGGCGGGAACCTCAAATGTTGCTCTGAACGTCCCTCGCTCACGGTTGGCCCGAGCGCGTCGGGGCCATGACACCGGCACAGGACCGCAAGGACCGTCGAGAGGGGGCGAGGGGGACATGAAGCCCATGGCACGCCTGGGGGTGGGCATCGGCTGGCGGCCGGAGATCGCGGACGCGGTCGAACGGCTGGAGGGTCTGGACTGGGTCGAGGTGGTGGCCGAGAACGTCTGTCCCGGCCACCTGCCCGCGTCCCTGCTGCGGCTGCGCGAGCGCGGTGTCCGCGTGGTCCCGCACGGGGTCTCGCTGGGCATCGGCGGCGCCGACCGCCCCGACCCCGGCAAGCTGGCCGCGCTCGGGGAGCGTGCGGTGGCACTGGGGGCGCCGCTGGTCACCGAGCACATCGCCTTCGTACGGACCTCCTCGCCCGCGCTGGAGGCCGGACACCTGCTGCCCGTGCCCCGTACCCGGGACGCGCTGGACGTGCTGTGCGAGAACGTCCGGATCGCGCAGGACGCCCTGCCGGTGCCGCTGGCGCTGGAGAACATCGCCGCGCTGATCTCCTGGCCCGGGGAGGAACTGACGGAGGGACAGTTCCTGACGGAGCTGGTGGAGCGGACCGGCGTACGGCTCCTCGTGGACGTGGCCAACCTGCACACGAACCGGGTCAACCGGGGCGAGGACCCGGCGGCCGTACTGGACGCGATCCCGCTGGAGGCCCTCGCCTACGTGCACGTCGCCGGGGGTGTGGAGCGCGACGGCGTCTGGCACGACACCCACGCGCACCCGGTGCCGCCGGTGGTGCTCGACGTACTGGCCCGGCTGCGCGAGCGGGTGGACCCGCCGGGGGTGCTGCTGGAGCGCGACGACGACTTCCCGGCGGAGGCGGAACTGGCCGGTGAACTGTCCCGGATCCGCGAGGTCGTGACGACCGCCACCGGGGACGCCCCGGGCACGGCGGCTCCGCAGGCACCCGCGGCGGCCTCCGGGGCTCCCGGCCGGCCGCACGCGCCGGCCGGGCGGGCCCCGGTCACCGCCGGCGACCCGGAGGGCTTCGTCGCCGGTGAGGCCGCGCGGACGCGGGTGGCCCTCGGGCAGGCGGCGCTGCTCTCCGCGCTGGTGGCCGGGACCCCCGTCCCCGAGGGCTTCGACCGGCAGCGGATCCGCGTCCAGGCGCGGGCCCTGACCGCCAAGCGGGCCTCGGTCGTCGCGAAGCTCGCGCCCGAGCTGCCGCAGATCCTGGGCGGCCCCGCCGCCTACCGGGAGGCGTTCGTCCGCTACGCCCGCAACCGCCCCATGACGGCCGGGTACCGCCGCGACGCGCTGGACTTCGCCGAGCACCTGCTGATCCAGGACCTGCCGGCCGACCCGGCCGCCCGCCGCCGGCTCACCGCCTGGTGGCAGGACCGGGCGGGGGCCCGGCCGTCCCGCCGGATCGTGCGCTGGGCCCGGGCCCTGGTGGGGAGGGGGGCATGAGCGCCCTCGACCTCTTCGCCGTCCTGCTCTGGATCGCGGTCGTCACCTCCACCGTCCTCCTGCTGCGCGCCCTGCGCCGCGGCCGCCCGGCCCCGGCCGGCGCGGACGCCGCCCTGCACGACCTGTCCGAGGCCGCGTTCCTGGCGGGCGGCCCGGGCGCCGTGGTGGACGCCGCGCTCGTCGCGCTGCTGACGGACGGCCGGCTGGTGGTCGGCGGCCCCGGGATCGTCCAGCCGCGCCCCGGGGCGAGGGCCGCCGGGATCGGCGAACGCGCCGTGCTGGAGGCCCTGCGCCGGGCCCCGTCCGGCTGGCTGTACCAGGTGCGCTACGCCGCCATGCTCGACCCGGCCGTGCAGGAGACCGGGGACGGGCTCGCCGCGCGCGGGCTGCTGTCGCCGCCCGGCCAAGGGCGCGGGCTGCGGCACTGGGGGGTGGCGCAGGCCGCCGTGTGCGGGGTGTGGGTGCCGCTGTCGCTGCCGCTCACCTTCGTGGCCTGGGCGCTGGAGCCCGGGCCCCAGGTGCCGTTCATCGTCAAGGTGCTGCCCGTCCTGGTGGGCGGGGTGGTCATGGGCGCCGTCTGTGCGAAGCGGGCCGGGCAGCGGGTGGCCCCGGCCGGCCGCCGGGCCCTCGCCGCGATGCGCGCCCGGTACGCGGGCGCCGAGGACTCCTACGTACGGACCTCCCTGTTCGGGCTGTCCGGGCTGCGCGACCCGTACCTGCGAGCCCAGCTGGTGCCCGCCGCGCGCGCCACCCGGCTCGCGGCGGCCCAGTCGCGGGGGCGTACGCGCGCCACGTCGGGCCCGTCCACGTCGTCCACGTCCTCCGCCGAGCTGCTCCCGGTGCTCTGGTGCGCCAGCAGCGACAGCGGCTCGGGCGGGGGCGGCTCGGGCTGCGGGTCCTCGGGCAGCAGCTGCGGAGGCGGCGGTTCCAGCTGCGGCGGGAGCAGTTCCAGCTGTGGCGGGTCCTCCGGTTCGAGCTGCTCCAGCGGTTCCAGCAGCTCCAGCTGCTCCAGTTCCTCCGGTTCGAGCTGCTCCAGCAGTTCCTGAGCCCCGGGCGGGCCGCGCCGGCGTAGGGCAATTCGGGGGTACGGCGTGCGACACCCGGCGACGGACCTGTACAGGGACAGGGCGGTGACATCTCATCGGATCAGCCGATGAGATGGAGGGGCCGCCATGCGGACGGCACTCGCACGCTACGGGACCGCGGCGGCGGCCCTGTCCCTCGCCCTGTGCGCCCCCGCCCCGACGTCCGCCCGCGCCGACGGTGCCGACGGCCCGGTGCCCGGGCCCGCCCGCACCGCCGCCGGGAACGCGGGCGCCGAACTGGCCGCCCACCGCGCCGCCGGCGGGCTGGACTTCGGGCCCTGCCCCCGCGCCGAACAGCTGCCCGCCCCCGTCCGCTGCGCCGCGCTGCGCGTCCCCCTCGACTACACCCGGCCCGACGGCCCGCAGATCTCCCTCACCGTCAGCCGGGTCCCCGCCACGGGCCGCGGCGGCGCCCGCCGTCAGGGCGCGCTCGTGTACAACCCGGGCGGTCCGGGAGCCTCCGGGATGTTCTTCCCCCTGCTCGCCGACCGGCCGGCCTGGCGGGGCGTCGCCGCCGCCTACGACCTCGTCGGCTACGCCCCGCGCGGTGTCGGCCGGTCCGCCCCGCTGACCTGCCTGGACCCGGCGCAGCTCCCGCACGGCCCCACCCAGGTGCCGGCCCGCCCCTCGGCCGCGTACAAGCAGGAGCGGCGGGCCGCCGCCCGGGCCTACGCCCTCGGCTGCGCCCGGCACGCGGGCCCGGCGCTGGCCCACTACTCGACCCTGGACAACGTCCGCGACCTGCACGTGCTGCGGGCGGCGCTGGGCGAGCGGCGGCTGACCTTCATGGGCGCCTCGTACGGCACCTACCTGGGGGCGGTGTACGCGACCCTCTTCCCGGACCGGGTGCGCCGCATGGTCTTCGACTCGGCGGTCGATCCGGATCCGCGGCGCGTCTGGTACCTCGACAACCTCGGGCAGGCCCCGGGCTTCGAGCGCCGCTGGGCCGACTTCCGCTCCTGGGCGGCCCGCCACCACGCCTCGTACGGGCTGGGCGCCACCCCGCAGGCCGTGCAGGCGAGTTACGAGCGGGTCCGCGCGGCCGTGGCCCGTACCCCGGCGGACGGGGCCGTCGGGACGGGCGAACTGCACGCGGCCTACCTCCAGACGGCCTACTACGACGACGTCTGGCCGGAGCGGGCCGCCGCCCTCGCCGCCTACCTGCGCGGGGACCCGGGCCCGCTGACGGAGCAGGCCGCGCGCGACCCGGAGACGGTGCGGGAGGCCGCGAACTCTACGGCCGTGTACACGGCGGTGCTGTGCAACGACGCCCCGTGGCCCGCCGACTGGGAGACCTGGGACCGGGACAACACCGAACTGGCCCGCCGGGCGCCCTTCGAGACCTGGGCGAACGCCTTCCTGAACCTGCCGTGCGCCTCCTGGCCGGTGCCCGGCCGGCAGCGGCCGGTGGAGGTCGGGCAGGGGCGGGGCCCACTGCCGGGGACGCTGATCGTGGCGGCGGAGCGGGACGGTGCGACGCCCTATCCGGGGGCGCTGGAGCTGCAACGGCGGCTCGGTGCGCGGGCGTCGCTGGTCACGGAGCGGGGCGCGGGCACCCACGGGGTGGCCGGCGGACGCAACGACTGCGTGGACCGGCACGTGGAGCGGTATCTGCTGACGGGCGCCACCCCGGGGTGGCGCGTGTCGTGCGCGCCGCATCCGGAGCCCGCACCGGTGTCGCTGGACGACCGGGCAGCAAGCGCTCCCAGGGCGCTGCTGCCGCCAGTCGTCTGAACTTCCGGGCGGGGTCTCCGGCTGCGTCGATTCGGGGGCAGGGCCTCCCGATCACCGGGGGCCGCTGGTCTGCGGTCCTCCGGTCCTTCCCCCCAGGGGAGGTATCAGGCGAGCCCGGCCACCAGATCGGCGACGGACTTGCGGCGTCCGGTGTAGAAGGGCACCTCTTCACGGACGTGCATACGGGCCTCGGAGGCACGCAGGTGACGCATGAGGTCGACGATGCGGTAGAGCTCGTCGGCCTCGAAGGCGAGCATCCACTCGTAGTCGCCCAGCGAGAAGGAGGCGACGGTGTTGGCACGCACGTCGGGGTAGCCGCGGGCCATCTTGCCGTGGTCGGCGAGCATGCGGCGGCGGTCCTCGTCGGGCAGCAGGTACCAGTCGTACGAGCGCACGAACGGGTACACGCTGACGTAGTCGCGGGCGACCTCGTCGGCCAGGAAGGCCGGGATGTGCGACTTGTTGAACTCGGCGGGGCGGTGCAGGGCCATGTTCGACCACACCGGCTCCAGCGCGCGGCCCAGCTTGGTGCGGCGGAACAGGTTGTAGGCGCTCTGCAGCTCGTCCGCGGTCTCCGCGTGCCACCAGATCATGACGTCAGCGTCGGCGCGCAGGCCGGAGACGTCATAGGTGCCGCGGACCGTGATGTCCTTGGCGGCCAGCTGGTCGAACAGCTCCTGGACCTCGTCGGCGAAGCCGCTGCGGTCCTCCGGCAGGACGTCCTTCAGCTTGAAGACGGACCACAGGGTGTAGCGGATGACCTCGTTGAGGTCCTTCGCCTTCTTCCCCGCGTTGGGAATCTTCTCTGGTGCAGTCATGTGTCCATTGTCCCGTGTGCTGATCAGTGGTCGGTGCCAGGGGTGGCCAACGTGGCACGCACCACGTCGGCGGCCTTCCCCGCGCTGGAGATGCAGGCCGGGATCCCGACGCCGTCGTAGAGGGCTCCGCACACCGCGAGGCCCGGCAGCTCCCCCACGGCGGCCCGGATCCGGGCGACGCGGGTGAGGTGGCCGACCGGGTACTGGGGCAGGCCGCCGTCCCAGCGGGTGACGGTGGAGGCCACGGGGCGGGCGGTGAGGCCGACGGCCTCGCCGAGGTCGGCGAGCGAGACGTCGACCAGTTCGGCGTCGTCCCGCTTGAGGTCGGCGTCGTCGCCGTGGCGGCCGACGGAGGTGCGCAGCAGGAAGAGGTCCGGGTCGGCGCCGGCCCAGGCCCACTTGTTGCTGGAGAAGGTGGAGGCCTTGACGGTGCGGCCGTCCACGGGCGGTACGAGGAAGCCGCTGGCGTCGCCCCCGGTGATCGCGGCGGGCAGGTCGGAGCGCCGGAAGGCCATCGTGACCAGGGCCATGGAGGCGTACTCGACCTCGCGCAGGGCCGCGGCGGCGGCCGGGGCGAGTGCGCCGAGCAGGTCGGCGGCGGGCCCGGCGGGGACGGCCAGGACCACCCCGTCGGCCTCGACGGCCCCGGGGTCGGCGCCGCCGGTCACGACCTGCCAGCCCGTGGGCGTACGGAGGACCTCGCGCACCGGGGTACCGGTGCGCAGGTCGGCGCCGGCGGCCCGGCAGGCGTCGGCCACGGCGAGCGGGAGCCGTCCGATGCCGCCGTCGATGCCGGTGAAGACGGGGCCGGCCGCCTCGGGCCGCAGCGCCGCCCGGCGCTGCAGTTCCCGTACGCCCTCGCCCAGCAGGGGGTGGGTGCGGGCGGCCTCGAAGAGCTGGGGCACGGCGGCCCGCATGGAGATGCGGTAGGCGTTGCCCGCGTAGACCCCGCCGAGCAGCGGTTCCACGAGCCGGTCGACGACCTCGTGGCCCAGGCGGGCGGCGACGTACTCGCCGACGGCGACGTCCTCGCCGAGCTCGGCGGGCGGCAGGTCGCGTTCGGCCTCGATCCGGGCCAGGCCCTGCGCGGAGAGCACCCCGGAGGCGGCGAGCGGGCCGGAGTCGGCGGGGACGCCCATGACGTGGCCGCGGGGCATGGGCCGCAGGGCGCCCCGGGTCCACAGGTGGGCGGTGGCGGTGGCGGGCGGCTGGAGGGCGTCGCCGAGGCCCACGGCGCGGGCCAGGTCCACGGCTTCGGGGCGGCGGGCGAGCATCGATTCGGCGCCGAGGTCGACGCGGGCTCCCGCGAGTTCGCCCGCGTGCAGCTTGCCGCCGAGGCGCGGGCCGGCTTCCAGGAGGGTCACGCGCAGGCCGTCGGCGAGCAGCCGGTGGGCCGCGGCGAGGCCCGCGATCCCGCCGCCGATGACGACGACGTGGCCGGGGGTGGCCGGCCTGTCCGTACGCATGTCCGCTTCGTGCATGGACACATCGTCTCAGACCGTCCGGCGAGGCCGGACCGTGACCTCATCGGGACCGCGTCGAGGCCGTGTGTGCGAAACCCGCGACGGGACCCTGTACGTCGAAACGGCGACATCAGCCGATCCCTCGGGGGGTATTCACCATGCGCACGCTCCACAGACACCGTTCGGCGGCGGCTCTGGCCGCGCTGTCCCTGGCCGGTTCCCTGGCCCTGGCGGGCTGCGGCGCCGACGGCTCCACGGCCTCCTCCGACAAGGCGGCCGTCGCCCCCCGGGAGGGGGCCGCCGCTGCCAAGCCCGGTGCCGGGGCGGCCGCCCCGCCGGCCGCGGCCGACGCCAGGGCCGGACAGCAGCCCGCGGCGCAGCAGCCCGCCGCCGTACGCCCGCACATCATCCGTACCGGCCGGCTCGGCATCGAGACGGCCGAACCGCAGAAGGCCCTGGCGGCGGCCCGTACGGCGGCCGAGGGCGCGGGCGGGTACGTGGGCAACGAGTCCACCGACCGCGACTCCGCGGGCCGGATCACCTCGACGGTGACCCTGCGGGTGCCCGGGGACCGCTTCGACTCGGTGATCAGCGCCCTGGAGGGCAGCGGCAAGCTCCTGAACCGCAAGATCGAGGCGCAGGACGTCACCGAGAAGGTCGCCGACGTCGACAGCCGGGTCAGGTCGCAGCAGGCCAGCGTCGCCCGGGTGCGGGACATGATGGAGAAGGCGTCGGGGCTCAGCGAGGTGGTCATGCTGGAGGGCGAGCTGAGCCGGCGCCAGTCCGACCTGGAGTCGCTGCTGGCCCAGCAGACCGCGCTGAAGGACCAGACCGCGCTGGGCACGATCACCGTCACGGTCTCCGAGCCGGCCGCGAAGCCCGCGGAGCAGAAGAAGGAGGAGGAGCCCGGCTTCGGGGACGCCCTCGGCGGCGGCTGGACCGTGTTCTCCACGCTGCTGCGCTACCTGGCCCTGGCGCTCGCGGCGGTGCTGCCGTTCGCGCTGACGGCGGCCGTCGCCCTGTTCGGGTTCCGGCTGTACCGGCGGCTGCGCCCGGCGAAGCCGAAGGAGGGCCTGACCCCGCGGGTGCCCCGCCAGGCCCCTGCCGCGCAGGCCGCACGGGCCGCGGAGGCCCCGGCGGCGCCCGGCCCCACCGGCGCTGAGGCGGATGTGGAGGGCTGAGCACCGGTCCCGCCGTAGCGTGTCCCCGTAGGCGACGGACGATGACGGCGGCGGCAGCGGCGGGACGGGGCGGACGATGGCGAAGGAACGACTGGTGGTGGTCGGCGGTGACGCGGCGGGGATGTCCGCCGCGTCGCAGGCCCGGCGGCTGAAGGGCCCGGCGGAGCTGGAGATCACCGCCTTCGAGCGCGGCCGGTTCACCTCCTACTCGGCCTGCGGGATCCCGTACTGGATCGGCGGCCAGGTCGCCGGCCGGGACGAGCTGATCGCCCGCACCCCCGAGGAGCACCGGGCCCGGGACATCGACCTGCGCACCCGCACCGAGGTCGTGGAGCTGGACCTGGCGGGCCGCCGGGTCCGCGCCCGGGACCTGGACAGCGGCGCCGAGTCCTGGACGGACTACGACAAGCTGGTCCTGGCGACGGGCGCCCGCCCGGTCCGCCCCCGGCTGCCCGGCATCGGCGCGCACGGGGTGTACGGGGTCCAGTCCCTGGACGACGGCCAGCGCCTCATGGACGGTCTGGAACGTACGCGGGGCCGTCGGGCGGTCGTGGTCGGCGCGGGCTACATCGGGGTGGAGATGGCGGAGGCCCTGGTGAACCGGGGCTTCGAGGTCACCGTCCTGCACCGGGGCGAGCAGCCGATGGCCACGCTGGACCCGGACATGGGCGGCCTGGTGCACAGCGCGATGAACGGCATGGGCATCGTCACGGTCTCCCACGCCGAGGTCACGAAGGTCCTCACCGACGAGGAGGGCCGGGCGGTGGCAGTGGCCACGGCGGCCGGTACGGAGTACCCGGCGGACGTGGTGGTACTCGGCATCGGCGTGGAGCCGCGCACGGCGCTGGCCCGCGCGGCGGGCCTCCCGCTGGGCACCTCGGGCGGTCTGCTGACCGACCTGTCGATGCGGGTGCGGGGCTACGAGGAGATCTGGGCGGGCGGCGACTGCGTGGAGGTCCTCGACCTGGTGGCGGGCCGCACCCGGCACATCCCGCTGGGCACGCACGCCAACAAGCACGGCCAGGTGATCGGCTCGGGCGTGGGCGGCGGCTACGCGACCTTCCCCGGGGTGGTCGGCACGGCCGTCAGCAAGGTCTGCGACCTGGAGATCGCCCGTACGGGGCTGCGCGAGCGCGACGCGCTGGAGGCGGGCCTGCGATTCGTCACGGCCACGATCCGCTCGACGAACACGGCCGGCTACTACCCGGGGGCGGCCGAGATGACCGTGAAGATGCTGGCGGAGCGCCGCACGGGCCGCCTCCTGGGTGTCCAGATCGTGGGCGGCGCGGGCTCCGCGAAGCGGGTGGACGTGGCGGCGGTCGCCCTCACCTCCGGGATGACCGTGGACCAGATCGTCTCCCTGGACCTGGGCTACGCCCCGCCGTTCTCTCCCGTGTGGGACCCGGTCCTGGTGGCGGCCCGCCGCGCGGTGTCCGCGGTGCGGGCGGCGGGGGTCTGACGGAGTCCGCTGCGCGGGGCTTCCCTGGGGCTCCGCCCCAGACCCCGCGCCTCAAACTCCCCCAGCTACCGCTGGGAGGTGCCCCCTGGCGGGGCTGGATCGTCGCCCGGCGGTGGCTGGAGTGCCCGGAGGGCACTTCCAGCCCCGCCGGCGATTGAGGCGCGGGCGCGGAGCGCCGTGTAGTGAGCCGCGCCGGCGACTGAGGCGGGAACGGTGGAAGGGCGGGCAGGGGACCGCCCCGCGCAGCGGCCGACTAACGCTGCGTCTTGGTGTGGACGTAGTCCACCAGGCGGGTCAGGGCGTCCGGGTCCGTCGTCGGGAGGACACCGTGACCCAGGTTGAAGACATGGCCCTCAAGACCGGCGGCGGCCGCGAGGACCTCGTCCGTCTTGGCCTCCACGGCCTCGGTGGTGGAGAAGAGGACGGCGGGGTCCAGGTTCCCCTGGAGCGCCTTGCCGGGGCCGACCCGGCGCACGGCCTCGTCCAGCGAGACCCGGTAGTCGACGCCCATGACGTCCGCGCCGGCCTCGCCCATGAGGCCCAGCAGCTCGCCGGTGCCCACGCCGAAGTGGATCCGCGGGACCCCGTACGAGGCGACGGACTCCAGGACCTTCGCGGACGCCGGCATCACCGAGCGGCGGTAGTCGGCCGGGGCCAGCGCGCCGACCCAGGAGTCGAAGAGCTGGACGGCGGAGGCGCCGGCCTCGATCTGGACCTTCAGGAACGCGGAGGTGATCTCCGCGAGGCGGTCGAGGAGGTCCGCCCACAGCTCCGGGTCCCCGTACATGAGGGCCTTGGTGTGCTCGTGGTTCTTGGACGGGCCGCCCTCGACGAGGTAGCTCGCGAGGGTGAAAGGCGCGCCCGCGAATCCGATCAACGGCGTGCTGCCCAGTTCACCCGTGAGCATGCCGATCGCCTCGGTGACGTACGAGACGTCCTCGGGGGTGAGGTCGCGCAGCTGTGCGAGGTCCTCGCGGCGGCGGATCGGCCGCGCGACGACCGGGCCGACGCCCGGCTTGATGTCCAGGTCGACGCCGATGGCCTTCAGCGGGACGACGATGTCGGAGAAGAAGATCGCCGCGTCGACGTTGTGGCGCCGCACGGGCTGCAGGGTGATCTCGGTGACCAGGTCGGGGCGCATGCAGGACTCCAGCATGGCCGTGCCTTCGCGCACCTTGCGGTACTCGGGGAGTGAGCGTCCCGCCTGCCGCATGAACCACACCGGCGTGTGGGGGACCGGCTCCCGCCGGCACGCCTTCAGGAAGGCGGAATCGTACGTCTGGCTCGGCTGGCCCGTGGGGCGGGTATTGGCGCTCACGCGCCAAATCTTCGCACGTATGAAGAAGTGCCCGGCCCGGTGAGGGTGTCCCTGCGCCGTACGGGCGCTCGTTCCGCCTAGTCTTCCCGGCATGGCTGCGGCTCAGGGACGATTTTCAGATGGCGCTGACGGTACGGACAGCGCGAAGGAGAGCTCGGTCCCGCTCCCGTTCCGGCGGGCGGTCGACGGCTTGAAGAAGGCGAGGCTGCGGTCGGGCATCGAGATCGACCCGACGAAGCCGCCGCAGAGACTGGCGCCGTACGCGTACGCGCTGGAGGCGGCGGTCGTGGACGGCGAGGACGACCTGGCCGACGGCCGCCTCATCCTGCTGCACGACCCGGCCGGGCACGACGCCTGGCAGGGGACCTTCCGTCTGGTGACGCTGGTACGGGCGGAACTGGAGCCGGAGATGGCTGCGGATCCACTTCTGCCTGAGGTCTGCTGGTCCTGGCTGACGGGTGCGCTGGACGCGCGCGGGCTGACGTACGGGGAGGCGAGCGGGACCGTCACGATGGCGAGCTCGCACTACTTCGGCGGGCTCGCGGAGCGGCGTCCGGCCACGCAGATCGAGATCAGAGCCTCCTGGACCCCCCGGGAGGGGGTCGGAGGGGTGCCCGACACCTCGGTGCACCTGGCCGCCTGGTGCGAGCTGCTGTGCCAGATCGCGGGGCTGCCCCCGGTGGGGCCGACGGACACCGTCACGGGCGTGGTGTCCCTGCCACAGCGGCGCGGTCCGCACCACCCGTAGGCGGGCGTGCAAAAGGTCCCGACGGTCGTGCGAGGGGTCCCGGCGGTCGTGTGCGCGCCGGGAACGACCGGCGTGGGCGTAACGGAGTGTCAAAGCAGGGCGTCCGTTGCGGGCTTCTGATCATCCCTTGATCGATCGTGCGTCCGAATTGCCCGAATTGTTACTCACCAAATCGTGATCATTCCCTAAAGCCGGGCGGGTGACGTGCCGAAGGAGTCAGTGACCATCCGCACGGTTCGCACCGGCTTCCTTCCCCGAGCCGGCCCGTCCCGCCACTCCCCCAGGAGGCCTAGGTGTCCGTTCTTCTCGAGCAGCCCGCAAGCCTGGTCGCCTACCGCCCGAACAAGCCGACGGCCATGGTCGTCGTGGCCGACCCGCGCGTCCGTTCCACCGTGACCCGCCATCTGTGGGCCCTCGGAGTCCGTGACGTGATCGAGGCGTCGTCCATCGCGGAGGCCCGCCCCCGCGTCGGCAGCCCGCGCGACATCTGCGTGGCCGACGTCCACCTGCCCGACGGTTCCGGTCTCACCCTGCTCTCCGAGACCCGCGCCGCCGGCTGGCCGAACGGCCTGGCCCTGTCCGCCGCCGATGACATCGGTGCCGTCCGCAACGCCCTCGCCGGCGGTGTGAAGGGCTACGTCGTCACCGGTACGCGGACCAACATCGGGCTCCCCACCCGGCCCGGCGCCGCTCCCATCGGTGCCGCCGCCGCCCGTATGCACCGCCGCCCCCCGGGTGCCCCGAGCCACCCGGGCGGCTACCGAGAGCTCTCCGGCCGCGAGGTCGAGGTCCTGCGCCTCGTCGCGGAGGGCCAGTCCAACAAGGCCATCGGCGTCTCGATGGGCCTGTCCGCCCTGACCGTCAAGTCCCACCTCGCCCGGATCGCCCGCAAGCTGGGCACCGGCGACCGGGCCGGGATGGTCGCCGTCGCACTGCGGACGGGGATCATCCACTGACCCCGCCCGGAGGACCCCGGGCGAACTGCCGGGGAACCCCGGGAAACGTCCGCACTCCCCCCTCGCGCCCGTCGACGGAACGTTCCGGCGACGGGCGCGTCACATCCACGGATACCCTTGACCGGTGACCGACGCCCAAGAGACCGCAGCACACCTGCGCACCACCACCGGGGGCGGCCCCCCGGACGACGAGGTTTCGTCCGATGGGCTGCCGATTCCGTTGCTAGAGCCCCGCGAGGGCATCCCCCCCGTCGTGGCCGACGCGGACGCCCTCGCCCGGGTCGTCGCGGCCTTCGCCGCGGGCACCGGACCCGTGGCCGTCGACGCCGAACGCGCCTCCGGATACCGCTACGGCCAGCGCGCCTACCTGGTGCAGCTGCGCCGCGAGGGCGCGGGCTCCGCACTGATCGACCCGGTCGGCTGCCCGGACCTCTCCACCCTCGGCGACGCCCTGTCGGGCACCGAGTGGATCCTGCACGCCGCCACCCAGGACCTGCCCTGCCTGCGCGAAATAGGCATGGCTCCCACCTCCCTGTTCGACACGGAGCTCGCGGGCCGGCTGGCCGGCTTCCCCCGGGTCGGACTCGGCGCGATGGTCGAGAGCGTGCTCGGCTACGTGCTGGAGAAGGGCCACTCCGCCGTCGACTGGTCCACCCGACCGCTGCCGGAGCCGTGGCTGCGCTACGCCGCTCTGGACGTGGAGCTGCTGGTGGACCTGCGGGACGCCCTGGAGAAGGAACTGGACCGCCAGGGCAAGCTGGAGTGGGCCCGCCAGGAGTTCGACGCCATCGCCTCCGCCCCGCCCGCCCCGCCGCGCAAGGACCCGTGGCGCCGTACGTCCGGCATGCACAAGGTGCGCCGGCGCCGGCAGATGGCCGTCGTACGGGAGCTGTGGGAGTCCCGCGACCGGATCGCCCAGCGGCGCGACGTGTCCCCCGGCAAGGTGCTGGGTGACGCGGCGATCGTCGAGGCCGCCCTCGCCCTGCCCGCGAACGTGCACGCGCTGTCGGCGCTGCCCGGCTACGGGCAGCGGATGGGACGGCGCCAGCTGGACCAGTGGATGGCCGCCGTGGACCGGGCGAAGGAGCTGCCCGAGAACGAGCTGCCGCAGCCGGGTGCCACCCCGGCGGGCCCGCCGCCGCCGCGTTCCTGGGCGGACAAGGACCCGGCCGCCGCCGCGCGGCTGTCGGCGGCCCGTACGGCCGTCACGGCGCTCGCGGAGGGGCTGAACCTGCCGCAGGAGAACCTGATCACCCCGGACACCGTGCGCCGGCTGTGCTGGGAGCCCCCGCAGCGGCTGGAGCCCGAGACGGTGGCGGCGACCCTCGCGAGCTACGGCGCCCGCCCCTGGCAGATCGAGCAGGTCACCGCGGCCCTGGTCACGGCCCTCGCCGCGACCGACTGACCGCGACCTGACACACAGCAGACCCCCGGCCTCCGGCCGGGGGTTTTCTGTTACGCGCTCATGACACCCCCAGGCTTTTGAACACGCTCAACAATCGCTAGGTTCTTGAACATGATCAAAACTGGGTACACGGCATGGATGGACGCCTTCGAGGCCGAGCGGGAGCGGCGGGCCGCGCTCGGCGATCCGGACTGGGCGCGGGGCGCGCAGCTGCCCCCGGAGATCGTCCGCAGCATCCAGAAGTTCCAGGTGGGCGAGGACGGTGACGGCTCGGCGCTGATCGGCAAGGCGGACCGGGCGGGCGACACCGCGTACGGCGCGGCGGTCCGGCTGTTCGTCGCCGAGGAGCAGAACCACGCCCGGATGCTGGCGCTGCTGCTGGCGGCCGGCGGGGCCGGCACCCTCTCGGGGCACTGGACCGACGCGGCCTTCGTCCGGCTGCGGCGGCTGCTGGGCCTGCGGGTGGAGCTGCTGGTGCTGATGATCGCGGAGGTGGTGGCCCTGGCGTACTACCGGGCGCTGCGCGACGGCGCCCCGGATCCACTGACCCGCGAGGTCGCGGGCCGGATACTGGCGGACGAGGAGCGGCACGTCCCCTTCCACTGCCGCCGCCTGAACGAAGGGCTGGCCGGGTACCGGCGGCCGGTGCGGCGGGCCGTCACCACGGGCTGGCGGGGGCTGCTCGGGTGCGCCGCGGTGGTGGTCGCCGCGGACCACGGGCCGGCCCTGCGCGTCCTGGGGGTGGACCGGCGCGCCTTCGTCGCCGAGGTGCTCGCCTCCTCGGCGGTGATGGCCTCGGCGATGCTGGACGGCCCGGCCCCCGGGCCGGCGGTGAGCCCGGCGGCGGACCCGGCGCGGATGTGACCTTCGCCGCTCCTCCGTGAGGGGCTGTCCACACCGGTTACTCGCAAGTAGCATGACGGGGTGAGCGGGCGCTCAGCAATGGTCGCCCCCGCGCAGCAGTGCACACCCGCACCTGGAGGAGAGCCAACGTGCCTCGTACCGTCAGGGACGTCGTCTTCGTCGACGGCGTCCGCACCCCGTTCGGCAAGGCGGGCCCGAAGGGCATCTACCACGAGACCCGCGCCGACGACCTCGTCGTGAAGGCGATCCGGGAGCTGCTGCGCCGCAACCCGGACCTGGACCCCGCGAAGATCGACGAGGTCGCCATCGCCGCGACCACGCAGATCGGCGACCAGGGCCTGACGCTGGGCCGCACGGCCGGCATCCTCGCGGGCCTCCCGCAGTCCGTCCCGGGCTACTCCATCGACCGCATGTGCGCCGGCGCGCTGACCGCCGTGACCGCCGTCGCGGGCGGTGTGGCCTTCGGTGCGTACGACGTCGCCCTCGCCGGCGGTGTCGAGCACATGGGCCGCCACCCCATGGGCGAGGGCGTCGACCCGAACCCGCGCTTCGTCTCCGAGAAGCTGGTCGACGAGTCCGCCCTGTTCATGGGCATGACCGCCGAGAACCTGCACGACCGGTACCCGACGATCACCAAGCTCCGCGCCGACGAGTACGCCGTGCGCTCGCAGGAGAAGGCCGCCAAGGCGTACGCCGACGGCAAGATCCAGCAGGACCTGGTCCCGATCTCGGTGCGCAACACCAACGAGGCGGCCGGTGAGACGGGCTGGGGCCTGGTCACCACCGACGAGCCGATGCGCCCGGGCACCACGCTGGAGAACCTGGCCGGCCTGAAGACCCCGTTCCGTACGCACGGCCGGGTCACCGCGGGCAACGCCGCCGGTCTCAACGACGGTGCCACCGCCGCGATCATCGCGTCCGAGGACTTCGCCCGGGAGAACAACCTCCCGGTCAAGATGCGCCTGGTCTCGTACTCCTTCGCGGGTGTCGAGCCGGAGGTCATGGGCTACGGCCCGATCCCGGCCACCGAGAAGGCCCTCGCCCAGGCCGGTCTGACGATCGAGGACATAGGCCTCTTCGAGGTCAACGAGGCCTTCGCGGTCCAGGTCCTGGCCTTCCTGGAGCACTACGGCATCGCCGACGACGACGCCCGCGTGAACCAGTACGGCGGCGCCATCGCCTTCGGTCACCCGCTCGCCTCCTCCGGCGTGCGCCTGATGACGCAGCTGGCCCGCCAGTTCGAGGAGCAGCCGCACGTCCGCTACGGCCTGACCACCATGTGCGTCGGCTTCGGCATGGGCGCCACGGTCATCTGGGAGAACCCGAACTTCAACGCCGAGGGAGACTCCAAGTGAGCACCACCGCTGAGCTCCTGAAGGGCGCGGCCGAGCTGTTCCCGGACGAGGTCGTCACGTCCGCGCACGTCCGTCACCTGGACCTGCCGTTCGGCGCCGGGCGCTTCGCGCTCATCACGCTGGACAACGGCTTCGACCACACCAAGCCGACCACCTTCGGCCCGCAGTCCCTCGCCAACCTGAACGCGGCGATCGACCAGGTCGAGCAGGAGGCCCTCGCGGGCTCCATCGTCGGCGCGGGCATCACCGGCAAGCCGTTCATCTTCGCGGTCGGCGCCGACCTCAAGGGCGTCGAGCTGCTGAAGAACCACGACGAGGCGCTGGCCATCGGCAAGGGCGGCCACGACGTCTTCAAGCGCCTCGCGGCGCTGGCCGTCCCGTCCTTCGCGTACTACAACGGCGCGGCGATGGGCGGCGGTGTCGAGGTCGGCCTGCACTGCACCTACCGCACCGTCTCCAAGGCCATCCCGGCCTTCTCGCTGCCCGAGGTCTTCCTCGGTCTGGTCCCGGGCTGGGGCGGCTGCGCCCTCCTCCCGAACCTGATCGGCGCGGAGCGCGCGATCTCGGTCATCATCGAGAACTCGCTGAACCAGAACCGTCAGCTCAAGGGCAAGCAGGTCTTCGAGCTCGGCATCGCCGACGCGATCTTCGAGGGCGCCGACTTCCTGGAGCAGTCGCTCCTGTGGACCGCGAACGTCCTGAACGGCACCACCGAGGTCGTCCGCGACGAGATCGACCGCGGTGACGCCTGGGACGCGGCCGTCGCCAAGGGCCGCTCCATCGCGGACTCCAAGGTGCACGGCGCCGCTCCGGCCGCCTACCGCGCGCTGGACATCATCGCCGCGGCCAAGGACGGCGACCTCCAGGCCGGCTTCGACGCCGAGGACACCGCTCTCGCGGACCTCATCATGGGCGGCGAGCTGCGCTCGGGCATCTACGCCTTCAACCTGGTCCAGAAGCGCGGCAAGCGCCCGGCCGGTGCCCCGGACAAGTCCCTGGCGCGCCCGGTCACCAAGGTCGGCGTCGTCGGCGCGGGCCTGATGGCCTCGCAGCTGGCGCTGCTGTTCCTGCGCCGCCTGGAGGTGCCGGTGGTCCTCACCGACATCGACCAGGAGCGCGTGGACAAGGGTGTGGGCTACGTCCACGCCGAGATCCAGAAGCTGCTCGGCAAGGGCCGCATCAACCAGGACAAGGCCAACCGCCTGACCGCCCTGGTGACCGGCGTCCTGGACAAGGCCGAGGGCTTCGCGGACGCGGACTTCATCATCGAGGCCGTGTTCGAGGAGATGTCCGTCAAGCAGAAGGTGTTCGCGGAGGTCGAGGCGGTCGCCCCGGCGCACGCGATCCTCGCCACCAACACCTCCTCGCTGTCGGTGTCGGAGATGGCCTCCAAGCTCCAGCACCCGGAGCGCGTGGTCGGCTTCCACTTCTTCAACCCGGTCGCGATCCTCCCGCTGCTGGAGATCGTCCGCGGTGAGCAGACCGACGACGCCTCGCTGGCCACGGCCTTCGGTGTCGCCAAGAAGCTGAAGAAGACCGCGGTCCTCACCAAGGACGCCCCGGCGTTCGTCGTGAACCGCATCCTGACCCGCTTCATGGGCGAGATCCAGAACGTCATCGACGAGGGCACCCCGGTCGTCACGGCGGAGAAGGCCATCGAGCCGCTCGGCCTGCCGATGTCCCCGCTGGTGCTCCTGGAGCTCGTGGGACCGGCGATCGGTCTGCACGTCTCCGAGACGCTGAACCGTTCCTTCCCGGAGCGCTTCACCGTGTCCCCGAACCTGGCGGCCGTGGTCAAGGCCGGCAAGCGCGGCTTCTACGTCTACAACGCCGAGAACGGCTTCAAGCCGGAGCTCGACCCCGAGGTCGCCGCGCTCCTGGTCCAGGGCGACTCCGTCCTGACCGAGGAGCAGGTCCGCGACCGCGTCCTGGACGCGGTGGCGCAGGAGATCGGCCTGATGCTGGAGGAGGGTGTCGTGGCCGAGGCCCAGGACATCGACCTCTGCCTCATCACCGGCGCCGGCTGGCCCTTCCACCTGGGCGGCATCACGCCGTACCTGGACCGTGAGGGCGTCTCCGAGCGGGTGAACGGCAAGAAGTTCCTCGCCCCGGGCACCGCGAGCGTCCCGGCCTAGTCCGCGGGATCCGCTACGGGAACGGCCCGTCCGCACCAGGGGTGCGGACGGGCCGTTCTGCGTTGCCGGGCCCCCTCCCGGGGTCCCCCCTCCCGGGGTCCCCTGCGGGTCATCTGCGGCCGAAGCGGCCCGCCTTGACCAGGCGCTGGGCGGCGGGGGACGCCGGGTTGATGCGCAGCGCGTTGCGGCCCGCCTGGCGGCGCAGTTCGTCGCCGGGCTTGCCCAGCTTCGCCGCGGTCTCGCCGATCCGCAGCCACACCAGGGCCCGGCCGCTGCTCCCGGAGATCTCCACGGCGCGCTGGAGCCGCCGCTTGGCCTGGTCGGTCTCCTTGCGCCGGATGTGCGCCTGGGCCATGCCGATGAGCAGGTCGAGGTTCTCCTGCTCGGCGAGCAGCCGGGCGCCCACCTCCAGGACCCCGTGGTCGTCCTTGGCCTCGACGAGGGAGGCGAAGCCGCTGAGGCTGACGTCGGTGAAGGGGACGTCGTCCTCGTCGCGGTCCTTGGCGCCGAGCAGGGTCCAGCCCTTGCCCTTGCGCCACTTCCAGGTGCGCGGGCCGGGCAGGTCGAGGCGGGTGCGGGTGCGCTCGTTGAAGTGCATGGACAGCTCGGGGCGGCCCTCCCACCCGTCGACGGCCGCGGCCACGTACCCCTCGGCGACCTCGCGCAGGAAGGGGTACCGCTTGGGCTGCATGCAGTAGCCGACGGCCTGGACGTACGGGGTGACCTCGCGCCGGATGTGCTCGATGTCCTGCACCCGGTCGTCCGGGGCGCTCGTCGGCTCCTCCAGGTCGGGGAGGAGGGCGTGGGTGAGGGTGGCGGGGATGCGGTTGCTGTTGGCGTAGGGCCGCATCCGCCGGATGACCTCCAGGGCGCCGATCTGGGCGACGGGGATCCCGTAGAGGGTGCGGGCGGTGAACAGGCCGGTGGAGAAGCAGCCGATCACCTGGCGCGGCGCGAGGTGGACGAAGACGGCCTCGGCGAGGACCGGGAGGTCGAGCACGAGGAAGGCGACGCCCGCTTCCCGGGCCGCCTCGCCGAGGGCGTCGGCGAGGCTGGAGGGGGCGCTGGGGTGCGGTTTGAAGACGACCGAGGTGAAGCCGAGCCGCAGCGCGTTCTGGAACATGCGCAGGTGCAGTTCCTCCTCTTCCTCCTCGGTGAGGATGCCGAGGGGGGAGAGGTACTGGCCGAGGAGCACGGCGGTCTCGGGGCCGCGCCGGGCCAGTTCGGGCGGTAGGACCCGGTCGAGGAGGGGCCGGCACTCCTCGGTGACCTCCGCGAGCAGTTTGAGGACGGCGCCGGTGTGCACGGGCTGCGAGGGGATCCCGTACTCGGTGAGGAGCATGGGCAGCAGGGTGGGGACCAGGTCCAGGTAGAGGACCTGGGTGATCCGGCCGTGGATGGAGCGGTGCAGGTCGTTGCGGGTGGGGCCGTAGCTCATGAGCCCGTCGGCGTACACGGCCAGGGTGGCGTCCGAGAAGATCTTGCAGAGGGTCTGGGCCGGCTTGACCTGGATGGACTCGAGGACCAGTTCCAGGGGGCCGGGGCGCAGGCCCATCTTCTCCGCCATGACGCTGCGCCACAGGGGGGCGTCCTCGTCGCGCGGGGACCAGAGCGCCGGGTGGAACGGGTAGATGAGCTCGTTCCAGTAGACGACGCGGTGGAAGCGGGCGAGGACGGCGGCGGCGCCCGGCATCTGGTGCAGCGGGGTGGCGACCTCGGGGATGTCGACGTTGTTGCAGACGAGCAGGACGCGCTCGCGGTCGTCGTGGCCGAGCTGGCCGGCGTCGATGGCCGCGGCGACGGTCATGGCGCCGTAGAGGGTGGAGGCGGCGAATATCCGGGTCATCGGGCGGCGGCGCCCTCGTGCCGGGACATCAGCCCTCTGATCTTGTTCACGCGTGCGGAGTCCATTCCTGCCAACGTCCCCTCCAGGATGTCCGGGGGGAGGTCCATGAGGGTCTGCGCGCTCCGTTCCAGCAGCAGGCCCCGGGTGTGTTCGTCGTACGTGTCGGCGCGGTCCAGGTGAATGACGACGAGCGCGCACAGACTTCGCATGGCTTTGAACGAGATTTCGTATCCGCGGGGATGGGCCGCGAGCTCCTCGAAAACCCGCTGGAAGGCGGGGAGGAAGTCCAGCTGCCGTTCATCCGGAATCTTCGTCAATGATGTGGACACATCACGACGGTAGAACACGCCGTGGAGGTCCACGACTCCGAAGGAACGGGCGCGCAGGTGCAGCTGGTAGAACCAGCGGCGGTCCTCCGCGGTGCGCAGGTCCTCGTCGAAGAACAGGGCTCCGACTTCCCGCAGCCTCTCACGGTCGTAGATGCCGGCCCAGACGAGGGGGTAGTCGATGAGGGTCGAGGCGTCGACGGGCCCCATGTAGTCGAGGGGGTTCAGCGGCAGTGCCCGCGGGGCGAGCGGCGGCAGGACGACCTTCCGCTTCTTTCCGTACACGCGGACGTGGCCGGTGCGCAGGAAGTCGACGCCGGACTGGCTCATCCAGCCCACCAGTTGGGCCAGATAGCCGGGCGCGTACCAGTCGTCACCGTCGAGGAAGGTGAAGAAGCGCCCGCGGGACGCCGAGACGCCGATGTTCCGGGTCGCCGATATCCCCATGTTCCGCTCGTTGCGGATGAGTACGGCTCCGGGGATCCTCGGCACCATCTCCCGCAGGATCTCCGACGTCCCGTCGACCGAAGCATCGTCGACGATGATGAACTCGAAATCCTCCCGGGCGTTCAGCGCCAAGGACTTGAGCGTCGTCCGGCAGTATTCCCTCACATTACACATGGCAACGATTACCGAAAGGGTCGCCATCGGAATTACTCACCCCACCTGTTTCTCGTCAACGCTTTTCCGCAACACGGCCCGCAGGGCCCGCCTCACACGCCCCTCGGCCCCACGGCCAGGTAACACAAGACATCATGACAGAACCACTCGGAGGCCCTGCGCGATCACCATCGTGTGACGTACAACTCCCGCACCCACCGAGGCCTTTTCGTGACCGTAGGCCTCAGGCGAGCATGTATGGTCTATCGGGCCGCGCGGCAGGCGGCCCTCAGCCATCGACCCGGGAATCACCAGTGCGCATCCACGTACTCGCAGACTCCGACACCCGCTGGAAATGGGGTGCGGGGCTGGCGGTGGGCCTGGCGCCGGGCAGCGAGGTCCACGCGCACATGCTCCGCGGCCGGAGCACGCCGACGGCCCGCCAGCTGGCCGAAGTTGGCATCTCCCCCGCCTCCATCACCGAGGCCACGCTCCCCGAGTTCGCGGCGGACCCGGTACTCGACACGGCGGATCTGATCATCCTGGGCACGGTCGGCGGCAGCACCCACGCGGCCCTGCACGCGCTGGCCCACCGGTTCGCCGGCGCACCGCGCCGGCCGGTCCTGATGACCGGCTACGTCGGAGTGGTCTACGAGAAGATGGCCGACGGCCTGCTGCTGCGTGCCGGCGCCGACATCGTCCTCGCCAACAGCCCTTTCGACCGCCGCCGGTTCACCGACGTCTACGGACCCCTCGGAATTCCGACCTCCTGCATCGTCCAGACCGCCCTGCCTTTCCTCGACCAAAGGCCGTACGACCCGAACCGGACGAACGCCCTTCATCCCTATACGGTGTGTTTCGCCGTGCAGCCCTCGGTACCCGCCGACCGAAACGGCCGCCTCTACATGCTGCGCCGGGCGATATCCCACGCCCGGCTGCGGCCCGGGCGCGACGTACTCGTAAAACTCCGCAGCAGACCGGGCGAGGCAACCACCCATGTGGAGGCGCACCATTACCAGGTACTGGCGGAACAGCTGGACGAACCGATTCCCGCCAACCTGCATTTCGTGTACGGAAACATGTCGGAAACGCTCGACCGGACCGATCTCCTGGTGACCGTCAGTTCCACGGCCGCGCTCGAATCCATGCACCGCGGAATGCCCACGGCGATCCTGAGCGATCTCGGCGTACGGGAAGTCCACGGGAACCACTATTTCGTCGGCTCCGGGTGCGTCACCGACTGGTCCGCGATAGACGAAGGCGCCGCCCCGCTCGCACACGAATCCTGGACGGCCGACCAGGGAATCCGCGCCGTCGACCCCTTCGGGGAACTCCGCCGCCGCATCTTCGAATTGCGCGACCGGCCGCTGCCGCCGATCACCCCCTATTACACGGCCGAGAGCGCCCCCGAATACATGGGTACGCTGCTGCGCCGCCGCGGCCTCGACCCGGACGGCTCCCCCGGCGCGGGCGCCGCGGCGCGGCGGGCGAGCGGCCCGATGCGGCGTACCTCCCGCAGGGTGCTGAAGGTCGCCTACCAGTTCGGCGTGCAGCGCGTGGCCCCGAAGATCCAGCAGTGGGGCGGCGTATGACCACCCCTCACCGGCACAGCACCAGCGTCCGCACCTCAGGAGAGAACCTCGTGAACGTCACCGCCGTCATACCCGCCCGGGGCGGCTCCAAGGGCATCCCCGGCAAGAACGTCGCCGAGGTCGGCGGGGTCCCCCTCGTCGCCCGCGCGGTGCGGGCCTGCCTCGGCGCCGCGCACGTGACCCGGGTCGTGGTGTCCACCGACGACGGGGCGATCGCCGCCGCGGCCCGCGCGGCGGGCGCCGAGGTGGTGGACCGCCCGGCGGAGCTGGGCTCCGACCGGGCCTCCAGCGAGTCGGCGCTGCTGCACGCGCTGGACAGCCTGGAGGAGCGGCACGGCGAGGCCGTGGGCGTCCTGGTCTTCGTCCAGTGCACCAGCCCCTTCCTGACGTCCGAGGAGGTCGACGAGACCGTCCTCGCCGTCGTCCGGGACGGCGCCGACTCCGCCTTCACCGCGGTGCCCTCCCACGGCTTCCTGTGGACCGCCGGACCGGACGCCGGGCCCGGCCACCACGCGCGGGGCGTCAACCACGACAGCGCCTTCCGCCCGCGCCGCCAGGACCGTACGCCCGAATACCTGGAGTCCGGCGCCGTCTACGCGATGCGCGCCGACGGCTTCCGCCGGCACGGCCACCGCTTCTTCGGCCGGATCCAGCTCGTCCCCACCGCCCCGGAGCGGGCGATCGAGATCGACGAACCCGGCGACCTCGACCGGGCCCGCGCCCTGGCCCCCCTCCTCGACTCGTAAAGAACCTCGGTGGCCCCGCCACCGGACCCCTCGCAGTACCTCGGAAAGGAACACTGAACAGTGGTGCACAGCAGCCGTATCCGCCGGATCGGGAACAAGGAGGTCGGCCCCGGCCGTCCCGCCTACGTGATCGGCGAGATCGGGATCAACCACAACGGCGACCTCGCGACCGCCCTCGCCCTCGTCGACGCCGCCGCCGACGCGGGCTGTGACGCGGTGAAGTTCCAGAAGCGCACGCCCGAGATATGCACCCCCCGCGACCAGTGGGACATCGAACGGGACACCCCCTGGGGCCGGATGACCTACATCGACTACCGCCACCGGGTGGAGTTCGGCGAGGACGAGTACCGCGCCGTCGACGAGCACTGCCGCGAGCGGGGCATCGCCTGGTTCGCCTCCCCGTGGGACACCGAGGCCGTGGCCTTCCTGGAGAAGTTCGACGTCCCCGCCCACAAGGTGGCCTCCGCCTCCCTGACCGACGACGAACTGCTCCTCGCCCTGCGCGCCACGGGCAAGACGGTCATCCTGTCGACGGGCATGTCCACGCCCCAGCAGATCCGGCACGCGGTGGAGGTCCTCGGCAGCGAGAACACCATCCTGCTGCACGCCACCTCCACCTACCCGGCCAAGGCGGAGGAGCTGAACCTGCGGGTGATCAACAGCCTGGAGGCGGCCTACCCGAACGTCCCCGTGGGCTACTCCGGCCACGAGACGGGCCTGCAGACGACCGTCGCCGCCGTCGCCATGGGCGCCTGCGCCGTCGAGCGGCACATCACCCTCGACCGCGCCATGTGGGGCTCCGACCAGGCCGCCTCCGTCGAGCCCGGCGGCCTCACCCGCCTGGTGCGCGACATCCGCACCATCGAGACCGCCCTCGGCGACGGCGTCAAGCGCGTCTACGAGTCCGAGCTCGGCCCCATGAAGAAGCTCCGCCGCGTCCAGGGCAGCCTGACCGCCGAGGGCGTGACGACCTCGGCATGAGCGAGACCCTCGCCCTGGTGGAGAGCCCGGCTCAACTACTGAACGTCCTGGAGTGGGCCCACGTCCACCCGGGCGAGGCAGCCTCCCTCACCATCGCCGTGCTCCAGCCGACGGACCCGCGCTCACGGGCGCAGGTCCGCCGGCTGTGCCGGTACGCCTCGGGGTCGGGCGTGGTGTGGCGGCGCTACGAGGTCCGCGCCGGATACCTGGAGCGGGCCCACGAACTGGTGCGCCTGGGCCGGGCCGTGGCGGCCGCCGACCGGCTGGTGATCGGGGATCTCTTCTCCCGCACCATCCAGCTGCTGCTGCCCCGCTCCAAGGCCCGCGAGGTGGTCGTCGTGGACGACGGCACCGCCACCACTGAGCTCGTCAGCCTGCTCACGGAGGGGCAGGCCCTGAGCCGCTGGCACCAGGGCGAGGTCAAGGGCTCCGCCAAGGGCGGCCCGGTCAACCGGTGGCTGGCCCGCGCCGACCTGGCCCGCGCCACCTTCTTCACCTGCATGCCGGTGACCGCCCCGCCGGGCACCGAGGTACGGCCCAACGAGTACGCGTGGAGCCGCGAGTCCTTCGGCCCGGTACGGGTACGGGCGGGCGCCGATCTGGCGGGCAGCTCGCTCGTGGAGACCGGGGTCGTCGACCAGGACCGCTACATCGAGGCCGTCGGGTGGATCGCCCGCAGCCGCGCCGCCCGCCGCTACCTGGCGCACCGCCGCGAGAGCCCGCAGAAGCTGGAGCGGATCGCCGGGACCACGGGCATGGAGATCGTGCACCCCGAACTGCCGCTGGAACTGACCGCGCTCACCGAGCCGATCGGTCAGTCGGTGCTGACCTTCGCCTCGACCGTGGCCTACACCCTGCCGATCGTGCTGCGCGGTGCGCCGGTACGGGTGGAGCTGTGCGAGCTCGACGACGCCTGGATCACCCCGGACACGGCGCGGCGCTCGGTGGAGTTCCTGCACCGGATCTCGGCGCTGGCGGTGGCCCGGCACGGGCTGGCCAGAATCCCGTCCCAGGCCCACCCGCGCTCAGAAACGCTGCCAGCGGCCCAGTGAGAGACCGGAGTTGTCCTTCTGCCGGTTCACCAGCAGCTCGCCCCGGGAACTGATCGAGGCGATGACCACCCGGCCGTGGGCGTCCACGGCCAGGGCCGGGGACTCCGGGCACTCCTCACCGATCTCGGTCCACCACAGTCCCGCGGCCTCGTACTCCGTGGGGTACGCGGCCAGGGCGGTGCGGCCGCCGGCGGTGCGGTAGGCCAGCACGGTGCAGTCGTAGCCCTCGACGACGGCGCGGGTCCCCACGATCGCGCCGGAGGCCGGTCCGCCGCCCAGGGCCAGCACGCCGACGCCCTCCCGGTGGGCCAGCACCCCGCTCCCGTCGGCCGCGTGCCAGAAGTGGGTGACACGGCCGGGGGCCGTCTCCACCGCGCAGAGCGAGCCGTCGTGCGCGAGGTACGGGAGGTTCTCGCCCTTCGTGAGCGGGCCTCCCGGAGCCGTCTGCGCCCAGAAGGAGAGGCCCTTCTCACCCGGGGCGGCCAGCCGGACGAGGCCGTCGGCGGTCGAGCCGGCGCAGGCGCCCTCGAAGGTCATGCTGCCGCGCAGGTCCTCCCACGCGCCCCACTTGCCCTTGCCGTCCTGGCGCCGTACGTGGAACCCGCGCCCGGCATTGCGCGCGAAGACGTGGAGGGCGCCGCGGGCGTCCACCGCCGCCCGGGGCGGACCGGCCTTGAGGCACATCTCCGTGTTGCGGTAGAGGGAGCCGAGGGATTCCCAGGGGCCCAGTGGGCGGCCGCTCTGGTACTGCACGGCGTGGTGGTAGGTGCGGGTCTCGCCGGCCTCGGAGGCGGTGCGGCGCCTCCCCACGAAGTGGGCGTACCCGTCCGGTCCCTGACCCACCGCCAGGTCGGTCAGCCCTTCGGCGGGCAGGAGGTCCGGGCCGCCGAAGGCGGTGTCGCCGGGGGCTCTCTCCGTCCAGCGCAGCAGGCCGGACCGGGCGCGCGCGTAGGCGGTGAGACGTCCGTCCTTGCCCATGAGCAGCCAGCGCCCGGCCACGGGGCCCAGGGCTGCGGAATTCGAGTCACGGTCTTGAGTTTGTCCCGATGCGGGCGGGCCTGGTGCGAATAGGTGCGCATCGCCCTTGGATTGCCTCGCCATGGATCTCAAGCAACCCTTCTTGTTCGCCATTTAGAACAAAATGAGGATACCCCGATCACCTTCTGAGGTATTCGAGCGCTTATCGTGAAGCCCGCGAGATTCCCCACATCCTTTCGGAAGGCCGGTCCCCGGGCATGACTTCAGACACCACCGCCACGACGACGCCCTCCGAGAGCGGGACGGCCTCCGCGGGCACGCCCCGCCCGCCCCGTTCGCGCGCCCGCCGGATCCGGCGGGTCCTGGGCTGGAGCGCGGCCGTACTGGTCCTCGGGGCGGCCGGGTCCGGCTGGTGGGTGTACAGCCATCTCAACGGGAACATCGACAGCGTCGACCTGGACCAGGCGATCGGCTCCGACAACCGTCCCCCCAAGGTCGCCGGAGACGCCCAGAACATCCTGGTCCTCGGCTCCGATTCGCGGGCGGGGGCCAATGCCGACCTCGACCACGGCGATGTCAGCGGGGCCCGCTCCGACACCGCGATGCTGGTGCACATACCCGAGGGCCGGGCCAGGGCCACGGCGGTCAGCATTCCGCGCGACACCCTGATCACCCGGCCCGAGTGCAAGGACGGCGAGGGAAAGACGGTGCCGGAGGCGAACCGGGTGATGTTCAACTCCGTCTACTCGGTGGCCGGTCCGGCCTGCGTGGTCAAGACGGTGGAGCAGATGTCCGGGATCCGCCTGGACCACTTCGTCGAGGTGGACTTCGCCGGCTTCAAGGGCCTGGTCGACGCCCTCGGCGGGGTCACCGTCACCCTGGACCGGCCGATGAGCGGGGCGAAGGGCGGCCTGAAGCTCGACGCGGGCACGCACCGGCTGAACGGCACCGACTCGCTGAAGTTCGTCCGTACCCGCTACGGCTACGGCGACGGCAGCGACCTGGGACGCATAGGCCTCCAGCAGCAGTTCATGCTCGCCATGCTCTCCGAGATCAAGAAGCAGGACGCCTTCGGCAACCCGGCGCGGCTCTACAAGCTCGCCGACGCCGGCACCAAGTCCCTGACCACCGACTCCGACCTGGCCTCGCTGACCGCACTGTCCGACTTCGCGCAGAGCATGAAGGGCGTGGACCCGGGCACCATGGAGACCATCATGCTGCCGGTGGCGTACGACAAGGTCGACCGCAACCGGGTCGTCGTCGCGCAGCCGCAGGCCTCCCAGCTGTGGGAGGCCCTGCGGACCGGCCAGAAGATCCCCGCGGAGGCGAAGAAGTCCCCCGCCAAGGGCTGACGGCACGGCGGAGCGGGCCGTACGGGAGGTGCTCCCGTACGGCCCGCTTCCCCGTGCTAGTACTTCGCGTCCTGGCCGGACTGGCCGAGGCGGCTGTGGCTGCGCCCGTACAGGAAGTAGACGACGAAGCCGATGGCCATCCAGATCCCGAACCGGATCCAGGTCTCGGCCGGCAGGTTGAGCATCAGCCAGAGCGAGGCCGCGATCGACACGATCGGGACGAAGGGCACCCAGGGGGTGCGGAAGGCCCGGTGCAGGTCGGGGCGGGTCCGGCGCAGGACGATCACGCCGAGGGCGACCACCACGAAGGCGAACAGGGTGCCGATGTTCACCAGTTCCGCGAGCTTCTCCAGGCTGGTGAAGCCCGCGACGACGGCGATGATCCCGCCGAGCAGGAGGGTCGCCCGGTACGGCGTGCGGTACTTCGGGTGGGTGACGGAGAAGACGCGCGGCAGCAGTCCGTCACGGCTCATCGCGAAGAACACGCGGGTCTGGCCGAGCAGCAGGATCATGCACACGGTGATCAGGCCGACCGATGCCCCGAGGCTGATGGCGCCCGCGAAGAACGGCTGGTTCACCGATTTGAAGGCTTCGGCGAGCGGGGCGCTGGGCGACATCTCCGTGTACTTCTGCATGCCGGTGACCACCAGCGTCACGGCGACGTAGAGCACGGTGCAGATGATCAGCGAGCCGAGGATGCCGCGCGGCATGTCCCGCTGGGGATTCCTGGTCTCCTCGGCCGCGGTGGCCACGACGTCGAAGCCGATGAAGGCGAAGAAGATGAGGGAGGCCGCGGTGAAGATGCCCATGACGCCGAAGTTGGTGGGCGCGTACCCGAACATGAGCTGGACCAGTGGCGCGTGCAGGCCGCTGCCCGCCTCCTGCGGCTGGGCCGGGGGGATGAACGGCGAGTAGTTGTCCGCCTTGATGAAGAACAGGCCCCCGATGATGACCAGCAGCACCACCGTGACCTTGATGGCGACGACGATCGCGGTGATCCGGGCCGAGAGCTTCGTCCCGACGACCAGGATCGCGGTCAGCACCAGGACCAGCAGGAAGGCGAACAGGTCGAAGGTTCCGCCCGCGTCGGGCCCGGACAGCGCGGCGGGCATGTCCCAGCCGAGGTTCGTCGACATGAGGTGGCGCACGTACCCGGACCAGCCGACCGCCACGACGGCGGTGCCGAGCGCGAACTCGAGCACCAGGTCCCAGCCGATGATCCAGGCGGGCAGCTCACCGATCGAGGCGTACGAGAAGGTGTACGCCGAGCCGGCCACCGGCACGGTGGACGCGAACTCGGCATAGCAGAGGGCGGCGAGGGCGCAGACGATGCCCGCTGCCACGAAGGCGAGGGCGGTGGCGGGTCCGGCGTTGTTGCGGGCCGCGATGCCCGTGAGGACGAAGATGCCGGTGCCGATGATGACGCCGACACCGAAAACCGTCAGGTCCCAGGCGGAGAGCGACTTGCGGAGCGCGTGTTCCGGCTCCTCCGTGTCGCGGATGGACTGCTCCACCGTCTTGGTGCGGAAGGGGCTGTTCAGATCCTTACTCACCGACGCACCTCCGACAGGTGATGGCGCAAGCGAACGGGCCGGGAGGCCCACCCCTTCAAGGGTGATCTCCCGGCCCGTGACGTGCAACCCCGCCTCGATCGGAGGCTCCGCCGTCAGTCGACGGTGGCGGCCGTCTCGCTCTCGTAACGCCCGTCCAGCTTGGCCACCAGGCCGGTGACCTGGCGGGCGATGTCGGGGGCGGTCAGGCCGATCTCGGCCATGATCTCCTTGCGCAGCGCGTGGTCGAGGAAGCGCTGCGGGATCCCGAAGTCACGCAGCGGTACGTCGACCCCCGCGTCCCGCAGTGCCTGCGAGACGGCGGCGCCCACACCGCCCGTGCGGCCGTTGTCCTCGACGGTGACGACGACCCGGTGCTGGTCGGCGAGCGGGGCCAGGGCCTCGTCCACCGGCTTGACCCAGCGGGGGTCGACGACGGTCGAGCTGATGCCCTGCTTGTCGAGCAGGTCGGCGATGTCCAGGCACATCGGGGCCAGGGCGCCGACCGAGACGAGCAGTACGTCCGGCCGGGTGACCTCGGGGGCCGGGGTGCGCAGCACGTCCATGCCGCCGATCCGGCCGACGGCCGGGACGGCCGGGCCGACGACGCCCTTGGAGTAGCGCACGACGGTCGGCGCGTCCTTGACCTCGACGGCCTCGCGCAGCTGCGCGCGCAGCTGCTCGGCGTCGCGGGGCGCGGCCAGCCGCAGGCCGGGGACGACCTGGAGGATGGACATGTCCCACATGCCGTTGTGGGAGGCGCCGTCGTCACCGGTGACACCGGCCCGGTCCAGGACGAAGGTCACCCCGCACTTGTGCAGGGCCACGTCCATCAGGACCTGGTCGAAGGCCCGGTTGAGGAAGGTCGCGTAGACCGCGAAGACCGGGTGGACGCCGCCGGTGGCCAGGCCGGCGGCCGAGGTGGCGCCGTGCTGCTCGGCGATGCCGACGTCGTAGATCCGGTCCGGGAAGACCTCGGCGAACTTGTTGAGGCCGACCGGGTGGAGCATGGCGGCGGTGATGCCGACGATGTCGGGGCGTTCGTGGCCGAGCTTGACCATCTCGTCGGCGAAGACGGAGGTCCAGCTCGCGGCGGCCGTCTTCACCGGCAGGCCGGTGTCCGGGTGGATCACGCCGACCGCGTGGAAACGGTCCGCCTCGTGCTCCAGGGCCGGGGTGTAGCCGCGGCCCTTCTGGGTGAGGCAGTGCACGATGACCGGGCCGCTGAAGCGCTTGGCGCGCTGCAGGGCCGATTCCAGGGCCTCGATGTCGTGGCCGTCGATGGGGCCGATGTACTTCAGGCCCAGGTCCTCGAACATGCCCTGCGGGGCGATGAAGTCCTTGAGGCCCTTCTTGGCGCCGTGCAGGGTCTCGTAGAGCGGCTTCCCGACGACGGGGGTGCGCTCCAGGAGGTCCTTGCCGCGGGCCAGGAAGCGCTCGTAGCCGTCCGTGGTGCGCAGGGTCGCCAGGTGGTTCGCGAGGCCGCCGATGGTGGGGCCGTACGAGCGCTCGTTGTCGTTGACGACGATGACCAGCGGGCGGTCCTTGGCGGCGGCGATGTTGTTCAGCGCCTCCCAGGCCATACCGCCGGTCAGGGCGCCGTCGCCGATGACGGCGGCGACGTGGTGGTCCTCGCGGCCGAGCACCTCGTTGGCCTTGGCGAGGCCGTCGGCCCAGCCCAGCACCGTGGAGGCGTGCGAGTTCTCGATGATGTCGTGGTCCGACTCGGCGCGCGAGGGGTAGCCGGACAGGCCGCCCTTGGAGCGCAGGTCGGAGAAGTCCTGGCGGCCGGTGAGCAGCTTGTGGACGTAGGCCTGGTGGCCGGTGTCGAAGAGGACCTTGTCCTTCGGCGATTCGAAGACCCGGTGCAGGGCGATCGTCAGTTCGACCACGCCGAGGTTGGGGCCGAGGTGCCCGCCGGTCTTGGAGACGGCGTCGACGAGGAAGGACCTGATCTCGGCGGCGAGCGTGTTGAGCTCCTCCTGGCTGAGCCGGTCCAGATCGCGCGGTCCCTTGATGCGGGTCAGCAGCACCCGTGCCTCCTTGCAGTTGCTTGCTGGTCTGTCGAGTCTAATGTTCCGCTCGCGAGGGCGGTCATCGGGCGGTACCGCGAGGGTCCCGCCTTTGTCATACCTGTACACCCGGCCGTCCCGTCACACCTGCCAAACGGGCGTATACCCGCACAGTTGTACCCACGCGAGCACGCGCAGGTGCCCGGCGCCACACGAGGTGGCACCGGGCACTGTGACGGGTCTTACCGCCTGGGTGAGGCCTCGGGGCGCGCGGTCAGGCGCGTCCGGCCGTCTTCTGGGTCTTGCGTGTGACCGAGTCGATGACCACCGTGGCGAGCAGGACCGCGCCCGTGATCATGTACTGGATCGGGGTCGCGATTCCCTCCAGGGCCAGACCGTACTGGATGGAGGTGATGACCATCACGCCGAGGAGGGCGTTCCAGGTCCGGCCCCGGCCGCCGAATAGGCTGGTGCCGCCGATGACGGCCGCCGCGATGACGTTCATCAGGAGGTCGCCGGCGCCGGCGCTCTGGTTGGCCGCCGCGATCTTGGAGGCCCAGAAGAGCCCGCCGACGGCGGCGAAGGTGCCCGCGATGGAGAAGACCGCGATGCGGATCCCGGCCACGTTGATGCCCGCGCGGCGGGAGGCCTCGACGCTGCCGCCGAGGGCGAAGACGTTGCGGCCGAAGGAGGTGCGGCGCAGCAGGAAGTCCGTGGCGACCAGGGCGACCACGAAGAGCACGACCGCGAGCGGCAGGCCCTTGTACTGGTTGAACACGGCGGCGGGCCCGAAGGTGAAGAGGGCCAGGATGCCGGTGCGCAGCAGGATCTCGGTGAGCGGCCGCGAGGGGACCCCGGCGGCCTCCCGGCGGCGGTTGTCGAAGTAGGTGGCGAGGAAGTACGCCACCACCGCGAGCGCCGCGAGTCCGTAGCCGGCGGCCACGTCCGAGAAGTAGTACGTGGTGAGCTTGCCGACCACGCCGTCGGAGTCGAGGTTGATGGTGCCGTTGCTGCCGAGGATCTGCAGCATCGCGCCGGACCAGAACAGCAGGCCCGACAGGGTGACGGCGAAGGCGGGGGCGCCGATCTTGGCGAAGAAGAAGCCGTGGATGGCGCCGATCAGGGCGCCGCCCGCGACGGCGGCGAGGATCGCGACCCATTCGTTCACGCCGTGGGTGACGGCGAGGACGGCGACGATCGCGCCCGAGACGCCGCTGACCGAGCCGACCGAGAGGTCGATCTCGCCGAGCAGCAGCACGAAGATGATGCCGACGGCCATCATGCCGGTGGCGACCATCGTGATCGCGATGTTGGTGAGGTTCTCCGGGGAGAGGAAGTTCGAGTTCAGGCTCTGGAAGATGCTCCAGATGATGATCAGGCCGAGGACGACCGGGATGGAGCCCAGGTCACCGGCCTTCAGCTTGCGGCCGAACTCGCTCAGGTACCCGGAGAGGCCCTGCTCGCGGACGAGCAGGCGGGGGTCCACGGCCGGGATGGCGTCGTGGGCGGCGGCCGGGTTGACCGGGTCGACGTGCCCGGTCCCGTCCGCCGGGCCGTCGCCCAGTGGATCGGCGGCAGGGTGGTGGGTGCTCACTTGCGGGCCTCCCCGGTACGGGCCGCCCGGCGGGTCACGGCGTTGTCCGTGGCCCCGGTGATGGCGGAGATGATCTCTTCCTGCGAGGTGTCGGCGACGCTGAAGACACCGTTGTTGCGGCCCAGGCGCAGGACCGCGACCTTGTCGGCGACGGCCTTCACGTCGGCCATGTTGTGGCTGATGAGGATCACCGCGTGGCCGCGCTCGCGCAGCCGCTCCACGAGGTCGAGGACCTGGGCGGTCTGCTCGACGCCGAGGGCCGCGGTGGGCTCGTCGAGGATGACGAGCTTGGGCTCGCCCAGCATCGAGCGGGCGATCGCCACCGTCTGGCGCTGGCCGCCGGAGAGCGAGGCGATCGGGATGCGGACACTGGGGATCCGGATGGAGAGGGTGGTCAGGAGCTCGCGGGCGCGGCGCTCCATCTCGACCTCGTCGAGGACGCCGTAGCGCTTGAGCTCACGGCCCAGGAAGAGGTTGCCGACGACGTCGATGTTGTCGCACAGCGCGAGGTCCTGGTAGACCGTCGCGATGCCCAGGTTCTGGGCGTCGTGGGGCTTGCCGATGGAGACCGGGCGGCCCTCCCACTCGATGACTCCGTCATCGATGGGGTGCACGCCGGCGATCGTCTTGACCAGCGTGGACTTGCCGGCGCCGTTGTCGCCGACGAGGGCGACCACCTCACCGGAGTGGATCTCGAGTTCTACGTCGGTCAGGGCCTGAACGGCACCGAACCGCTTCGAGACCCCTCGCAACGCCAGCACGGGCGCAGCGGACACATGAACCATCTCCTTCGCCGCCTGACCGGCGGGGATGTCGTGCAAAAGAGCAGGAGCGGGGCGGACGGGGGGTACGACTTAAGGGGTGGAGCGGGGGATCAACCAAAAGGGAAACGTTTCTGCCCGGCGCCCCGCGGATGGCGGGGAATAAGGGGCGGGGCGCCGGACAGGCGCGGGGGCCGGCCTCCCGGAAGGGAGGCGGCGGGGGGCCTTACTTCAGGCCGAGGGTGGCGCAGGCGGCCGCGTACTTGTCGGTGCAGATCTCGTCGACCGTGTAGACGCCGTCCTTGACGACGGTGTCCTTGATGTTGCTCTTCGTCAGCGAGACGACCGGGATCAGCACGGACGGCACGGCCTTGGTGGTCGGGCTGTCGATGTTGTTGTTGATGATCCCGTCGATCTTCTCGCCCTTGGCGAGGGCGACGGCCATCTCGGCGGCGGCCGCGGCCTCGGGAGCGTACGGCTTGTAGACGCTCATGAACTGCTCGCCCGCCACGATCCGCTGCACGCCCGCGAGTTCGGCGTCCTGGCCGGTGACCGGGGGCAGCGGGGACAGGCCGGCGGCCTTGAGGGCGGTGATGATGCCGCCGGCCATGCCGTCGTTGGCGGAGTAGACGCCGGTCACCTTGTCCTTGCCGAGAGCCGAGAGCGCTCCCGCCATGTTGGTGTTGGCGTTCTCCGGCTTCCACTCCTTGGTGTCGTACTCCTTGCCGATGGTCACCTTGCCGTCGAGGACGGAGTGCGCGCCCTTCTTGAACAGCGCGGCGTTCGGGTCGGTGACGGAGCCGTTCATCATGACGATCTGGCCGTCCTTGGCCTTGTCGCCCAGGGCCTCCAGCAGGGCCTTGCCCTGGACCTTGCCGACCTCTTCGTTGTCGAAGGAGGTGTAGGCGTCGATCGGGCCCTCGGCCAGGCGGTCGTAGGCGACGACCGGGATGCCGGCGTCCTTGGCCTTCTTGACCGAGCCGGCGATGGCCTTGGCGTCGACCGCGTCGATGATCAGGACGTTCACCTTGTTGGTGATCATCGTGTCGACCTGGGAGTTCTGCGTGGTCGCGTCCTGCTTGGCGTTGGCGTAGACGACCTCGGCCTTGCCGCCCGTGAGATCGGCGATCTTCTTCTCGATCAGCGGCTTGTCGAACTTCTCGTAGCGCGCGGTCTGATTCTCGGGCAGGAGCAGACCGACCTTGATGGCGTCGCCGGCGGCGGCACCCGAGGGCTTCTTCTCGCCGCCCGCTTCCTTGGCACTGCCACAGGCGGCCAGCGAGACGGCCATGGCACCGGCGGCGACGGCTACGGCGGCTCTACGCATACGCGTGTTCATTGGTTGAACCTCCCTGACGAGGCCGCAACGCTGCGGCCGAGGTGGATGTGAGTCAACCCCGGCCGCAAGTTTGTCGTCAAGGAGTGAATCCTTAACGAGATGACAACGGTGCCATCCGTTATCTAACTGAAGACATGACGGCGGGGGCTCGTACCCCAATCCCATTTTCCGCCAAAAGCGTCGAATCGCCCATCTCGCTGAGTACGAGGGCGAGTGCGCCCAGTACCTCGGCGCGGCCGCCCAGCGACCCCGTGAGCACCGACAACTGGCGGGCCGCGCTGGGGATCGCGTACCTCCCCACGGATTCACGGATCGGAGCCAGTACGAGTTCACCCGCCTCGGCCAGCGAGCCGCCCAGCACCACCCGGCTCGGGTTCAGGAGGTTGCACAGGCTGGCCACCCCGCTGCCGATGTGGCGGCCCACGTCGGTGATGACGCGGCGGCAGCCCGGGTCGCCCTCGCGGGCGAGCTCCACCACCCGCTCCATCGTCAACTCCGGCCCGTGGCTGCCCTGGAGGAGCGGCAGCACGTAGCGGGCGGCGGCGAAGGTCTCCAGGCAGCCGCGGTTGCCGCAGCGGCACACGGGGCCCGACTCGTCCAGGGTGATGTGCCCGATCTCGCCCGCGGTTCCCCCCGGACCGCGGTAGATCTCACCGTTGATGACCAGGCCGGCGCCGACGCCGCTGGCCACCTTGATGTAGGCGAGGTCCTTCACTCCGCGCCCGCTCCCCCAAACGAGTTCGCCGAGGGCCCCGAGGTTCGCGTCGTTGTCCACGTAGACGGGCACGCCGAGCCGCTGCGAGAGCTCCTGGCGGGGGTTGATCCCGGCCCAGCCCGGCAGGATGGCGGTGGAGCCCAGGGTGCCCGACTCCACGTCGATGGGGCCGGGGACGCCGAGCCCCACCCCGATGACCTTGTCCCGGCTCACACCGACGCCCGCGATCAGCCGTCCGACCAGGGCCTCCGCCCGGTCGAAGCCGTCCACCCAGGAGGCGTCCACGTCCAGCGGCTCGGACTCCTCGGCCAGTACCTGGTGCGCGAGGTTCCCGACGGCCACCCGCAGGTGGGTGTGGCCGAAGTCCACCCCGATGACGATGCCCGCGTCCCCGCTGAGGGAGACGCTGCGCGCCCGCCGGCCGCCGGCCGAGGTGTCGGTGACCTCCACCGTCCCGGCCTCCTTGAGCTCACGGACGATGTTGGAGACCGTGGCCGCCGACAGTCCGGTGGTGCGGGCGATCTCCGCCTGGGTCAGCGAACCCGCGAGGCGCACGGCCCGCACGACCCGTTCGAGATTCGCGCGATGCAGTGAGGACTGCGATCCGGGAGTCTGCACGACTCATCCACTCCTGCCCATAAGCGACGGCCAGCCGTCGCCCCCCGGCCGGTCGTCGCGGCTGCGCGCTCCGAGACCCCGGCGTCTCTCCAACTTGTGAACCTTAAGTCGAGCCTTTGGCCCTCCAGACGTCAAGAGCCTGACGCGGAGCGAATGGGACACCACCGACCAAAAGTATGAAGAGCGGGCCTCCGGGATCGTGCTACGGTCGCTGAGGCGCCGATCCTCTGCGGCCTTTCCGGCCGGACCGGGCGCCTTGTAATGACGGCGCTACGCGAGGAGGTGTTCGGGATGAGTCCCGATCGAAGTCCTTGCAGCGCCCTCGTCCGCTGACCCGTAGGCCGGCCGACGTCTCCTCGAGTGCATGCGTCAGCTCCGCGCTGTCCGCGTGCCCCTTCCATTGAGGCACTGCTTCCTTCCTTCCGCATGCCCTGCACCTCTTGCGCGGGGCTGCGTCATCCATGCCACCGGCGTGTCCGCGGCACACCGTGCCGCCGCGCGCCGACCCATGATCACTCCACGTGACCGCGCGGCTCCGTGCTGCCCGGACGCCGTGGAGGGAGGTATTCGTCATGACCATGCTCACCCCCCGTACCCCGACGAAGCTCGCACCGCCGGGCCGGACCCGCCGCGAGCGCAAGGCCGCCGAGCTCGAAGCCGGCACCCGCCTCGTCGCCGACCGCCTCGCGGCGGTCAGCGCCCGCCCCGCCGTCCAGGTCCTCCAGGAGGTGGACACCTCGCGCGGCGGACTGACCCACGCCGAGGCCGCGCTGCGCCTGGAGCGCCACGGTGCCAACACCGTCGCCCAGGAGCGCGCCCCGAGCTGGTTCGTCCAGCTCGCGAAGGCGTACTGGAACCCCTTCATCGGTGTCCTGGTCTTCCTGGCCGCCGTGATGTTCTGGCAGGACCCGAAGGACCCCGGCGTCGTGATCCTCTCCGTGATGGTGGGGATCAGCGGGCTGCTGCGCTTCTGGCAGGAGTACCGCTCGGGCCGCGCCGCCGACGCCCTGAAGAAGCTCGTGACCACCACCTGCGCGGTGCAGCGCCGGGCCGGGAGCGGATCGGCGCCCACCACCTTCGAGGTGCCCATGGACCAGGTGGTCCCGGGCGACCTGGTGAAGCTGGCGGCCGGCGACCTGATCCCGGCCGACCTGCGGCTCGTCACCGCCAAGGACCTGATGGTCAGCCAGGCCGCGCTGTCCGGCGAGTCGTTGCCGGTGGCCAAGGCCGACACCCGGCCGCAGGACCTCGGCCAGAGCGCGACCACGGACCCGGTCGAGGCCGACAACCTCTGCCTGATGGGCACCTCGGTCACCTCCGGCACCGCCACCGGCGTGGTCGTCGCCACCGGGGCCGGCACGTACTTCGGCTCCATGGCCGGTTCCCTGGCGGGCGAGCGCCCGCAGACCAACTTCGACAACGGCGTGCGCAGGGTCAGCTTCCTGCTGATCCGTTTCATGCTGGTCATGGTCCCGGTGGTCTTCATGGTCAACGGCTTCACCAAGGGCGACTGGAACGAGGCCTTCCTCTTCGGTATCGCCGTCGCGGTGGGCCTGACCCCCGAGATGCTGCCGATGGTGGTCTCCGCCAACCTGGCGCGCGGCGCGGTGGCCATGTCCCGGCGCAAGGTCGTCGTCAAGCGGCTCAACGCGATCCAGAACCTGGGTGCGATGGACGTCCTGTGCACCGACAAGACCGGCACCCTCACCGAGGACCGGATCGTCCTGGACCGCTACCTGGACGTCCACGGGAACGAGGACGGCGAGGTCCTGGAGTACGGCTACCTCAACGCGCACTTCCAGACGGGCCTGAAGAACCTCATGGACCAGGCGGTCATCGACCGCGTCGACGAGGCCGAGGAGGTTGTCGTCGACGCACGGTTCTCGATGGTCGACGAGATCCCCTTCGACTTCGCCCGGCGCCGGATGTCCGTGGTCCTGAGCCGCAACAGCATGCTCGGCGGCGCCGGCCGCGCCGAGCACGTCATGATCACCAAGGGCGCGGTCGAGGAAGTCCTCGGCCTGTGCACGCACATGACGGACCGCGGCGAGAAGGTCGAGCTCACCGAGCAGCTGCGGTGGCACGCCACCCGGATCGCCGAGGACCACAACCGGCGCGGCCTGCGGGTCCTCGCCGTCGCCACCCGCACCCTCGACACCCCCCGCGACACCTACACCGTCGCCGACGAGGACGGGCTGACCCTGGTCGGCTTCCTCGCCTTCCTCGACCCGCCGAAGGCCTCCGCCGCCGCGGCCCTCCAGGGCCTGGCCGACAAGGGGATCGCCGTCAAGGTGATCACCGGTGACAACGAGCTCGTCGCGGCCCGGGTCTGCGCCGACGTCGGCATCGAGGTCGGGCACGTGGTGCTCGGCGCCGAGACCGACCCCCTCGACGACTCGGCGCTGCGCGCGCTGGCAGCCCGTACGACCGTCTTCGCCAAGGCCAACCCCGTCCAGAAGGCCCGGATCGTGCGGGCCCTGCAGGCCGAGGGGCACACCGTCGGCTTCCTCGGGGACGGGATCAACGACGCGGCGGCGCTGCGCGACGCCGATGTCGGCATCTCCGTCGACACCGCCGTCGACATCGCCAAGGAGTCCGCCGACATCATCCTGCTGGAGAAGGACCTGACCGTCCTGGAGCAGGGCGTCGTCCAGGGCCGCACCACCTTCGGCAACACCATCAAGTACATCAAGATGACCGCGTCGTCGAACTTCGGCAACGTCTTCTCGGTACTGGTCGCGAGCGCCTTCATCCCCTTCCAGCCGATGCTCGCGATCATGCTGCTGGTGCAGAACCTGGTCTACGACATCTCCCAGCTGGCCACGCCCTGGGACCGGATGGACGAGGAGTACCTGCGCAAGCCGCGCAACTGGGACGCCAAGGGCATCTTCCGCTTCATGGTGACCATCGGACCGGTCAGCTCGGTCTTCGACATCTCGATGTTCCTGATCATGTGGAACGTCTTCGGGGCGAACAGCGAGGCGAACCAGGCGCTCTTCCAGTCCGGCTGGTTCATCGAGGGCCTGCTCTCGCAGACCCTGATCGTCCACATGATCCGCACCCGCAAGATCCCCTTCGTCCAGTCCCGCGCCTCCTGGCCGGTGATGGTGATGACCGTCCTGGCGGTACTGACCGGGCTCTGGCTGCCCTTCTCGCCGCTGGCCGCCTCGCTGGGCTTCGTGGCCCTGCCGGCGAGCTACTTCCCGTGGCTGATCGGCGTGCTGCTCGCGTACTGCACGCTCACGCAGGTCGTGAAGACCTGGTACATCCGCCGGTTCCACACCTGGCTGTAGGAATCCCGGTGATGCCCGACCCGGGCCGCTGAACCGGAGCGGCCGGGCCGCCGGGCCGGGCGCTATTTGAGGGTGGCGGAGGTCAGGCCGGCCTGGATCTGGCGCTGGAAGGACAGGTAGACCACCAGCATCGGGATCATCGCGATGGTCACGCCGGCGAAGAGCACCGGCAGGTCCGTCTCGTAGCCCATCTGGTACTGGAGCTGGATCAGGCCCTGGGTGAGCATGTAGCGCTCGGGGTCGGATCCGCTCTGCGGCTGCATCAGGACGGAGGGCAGGATGTACTGGTTCCACTGGCCCAGGACATTGAATATCCCGACGCTGATCAGGCCGGGCTTGGCCATCGGCAGCATCACCTGGAAGAAGATCCGGGTGTCGGAGGCCCCGTCGATCACCGCCGCCTCGTGCACCGCCGTCGGCAGGGTGCGGAAGAAGGAGTGCATGAAGAAGACGGTGAAGGGCATCGAGTAGGCGACGTAGACCAGGACGAGGCCCTGGTAACTGTTGAGCATGTCGAGCCGCTTGACCATGAAGAACAGCGGCACGAGGGCCAGGAACACGGGGAACATGGCCCCGCTGACGAAGAAGTAGTAGATGACCCGGTTCCCCGGGAAGGGGTACCGGGCCAGGACGTAGGCGGCCATCGAGCCCAGCAGCATCGTCAGCGGGACCGAGAACACCATCACGATCACCGTGTGGGCGAAGTATTCGCCGATGCCCTTCTCCCAGGCGCGGGCGAAGGCGTCGAAGTGCCAGTTGGAGGGCCAGCTGAGGGCCGAGCCGCCGATCTGGGAGTCGGTCTTGAAGGAGCCGAGCACCAGCCAGACCAGGGGCAGGACGATCAGTACCGCCCAGACGGCCAGGAAGCCGTGGGAGAAGACGTTGAGCGCCGTCCCCTCGGTGCGGCCGCCGCCCCCCTTGGTGCTGCCGCTGCCGCCGGACCGCTCCGCCGCGGCCTCGCCGGGAGCCTTGATCACTGTGGTCATCGTGTCTCCCGCTCAGAACTCGATGCGCTCGCGGCGGGTGGCGCGCAGCGTAACGAGGGAAAGGATCAAGGTCAGGACCAGCATGACCACGCCCATGGCGCAGGCGTAGCCGCTCTTGCCGAAGTACAGGAAGTTGCGCATCAGCACCGTGGCCATGACCTCGCTGTGGTGGTCCGGTCCGCCGCCGAACTGGCCCGAGGTCATGGTGGAGACCAGGACGAACATGTCCATCGCCGCGATGCCCAGGTAGACCGCCGAGGTCTGCACGGAGTCCCAGAGCAGCGGCAGCGTGACCTTGGCGAAGGTCTGGGCGCGTCCGGCGCCGTCCAGCAGGGCCGCCTCGTAGATGTCCCGGGGGACGGACTGCATGGCGGCCGAGAAGAGCACCAGGTAGAAGCCGACCCCGTGCCAGACCACGACGAGCAGCAGGCACCACAGGACCAGGTCCGGTTCGTTGAGCCATTCGACGGGGTGCGCGGGGTCGACGATCCCGGCCCGGATGAGGAATCCGTTGAGCAGACCGCCCTCGTCACTGCGGTACACGGCGCCGAAGAGCACCGCGAGGATGGCGAGGGACAGCACCTGCGGGAAGAAGTAGACGATCTTGTAGACGGCCGAGCCCCGCACGCCCCGTACGCCGCCGGCCCCGCTGCGCCCGCCCGCGTTCACCATGAAGGCGAAGAAGAGGGCGAGCAGGATGGTGATCACCGGGACGAACACCAGGAGCAGCAGGTTGTGCCACAGGGCGCCGAGGAAGACCTCGTCCTCCATCAGGGCCGAGTAGTTCCCGAGGCCGATGAAGTCGAACGTCGGGGACTGGCCTGACCAGTTGGTGAAGGAGTAGCCGAACGTCTGGACGTACGGCCAGATGACGAAGGCCAGGTACAGCGCGAGGGGCAGGAAGAGGAAGCCGGTGATGAAACCGGCCCGCCTCCTGCCTCCGGTGGCGACTTTGCTCATGGTGTCCGTCCCTGGTGGTTCCACACGACCGGTGGACGTGGTGTCAGCTGCGCTTGTTGTTCTTGGCGTTCGGGTCCTTGGCCGCCTTGTCTACCGCAGCCTGGGCCCGCTTGATCCATTCCTTGGGCTGGATGCGCTGTGCCATCAGCTCATTGGACGCGTCCTGGATCTCGGTGTCCATCTCGCTGTACCAGTCGGGGTAGAGGTAGTTGAAGGTGTCGTTCCCGGCGGCCTTGAGGGCCGCGACCGCCGACTGCGTGCCCGGGCGGAGCTTGACGCCCGGGTCGACGCCGTCCTTGACGACGGTGAGCGAGTTGGCCTGCTGGGCGAAGAGGGTGGACCATTCGCGCGAGAGCATCGAACGGATGAACTCCAGGCCCGCGGCCTTGTTGGCGGCCTTCTCGGGGACGATGAAGGGCTCGCCCGCGCCGGCCCGGATGGCCGTGAAGGGCAGCTTGCTGTCGGCGAGGACCGGTACCGGCAGGAACTTCATGTCGAAGTCCTCGGGGGTCTGCTTGAGCTGCTCGTTCTCCAGCCAGGACCCGGAGGGGACGAAGGCGGCCTTGTACTGGTTCCAGGCGGTCTGGGACTCCGTATGGGTGAGGCCGTTGGTGCCCGGCATCAGGAGGCCCTTCTCGACCACCTCGTAGACCGCCTCGACGGCGGCGAGCGCGGCGGCGTTGCCCTCGAAGGCGTTCGGCTCCAGGTTGTCGATGGCCTTCATGGCCTCCAGACCGCCCTTCTTGGCGATCAGGTCCATGATGACGACATTGATGTAGTACGGGTACTTGCCCTGGTGGGCCAGGCCGCCGATGCCGGCCTCCTTGGCCTTGGTGCAGACGGCCAGGAACTCGTCCCAGGTCTTCGGCTCGGCCCAGCCCTTCTCCTTGAAGAGCTTGCCCGAGTACCAGAACCCGAAGACGGTGTAGATGTAGTTCAGCGCGACGAACTTGCCGCCCTGCGTGCCCTGCTCGACGGTGCCCGCGATGAGCGTGTCGCGGACCTTCTTGCCCGGGTCGTCGAGGGAGGGGGCCTCCAGGACCGCGGTGAGGTCGGCGAGCTGGCCGGCCTTGAAGAGCACGTCGAGCTTGATCTTCTGGGCTCCGGCGTCGTCGACCACGTCCGGCGGGTTCCCGCCGTTGAAGCGGGTCTGGAGCTTGCCGGTGATCTCCTGGGTGCCCAGGTGATCGGTGGTGGTGCCCCACTTCTTGTCGAAGGCGGCCTCCCAGGCCTTCGCGTAGTCGTCGCCGAATCCGCCCTTGAAGACGACCACCTCCAGCTTGCCGCCCCTGGCGACCCCGAAGGGGTTCTCCTTGGTGACGGGCGCCTTGTCCGGTCCCTTCGTGGTGCCCCCGCCTCCGGAGGCACAGGCGGACAGGGCGCTCATCGTCGGCACCGAGATGAGTCCGAGTGCTGCCGAGCGCTTGATCAGGTCCCGGCGCCCAAGACCCTCACCAGTTGATCCCATGCTCATGTCCTCGCCTTCGTCAGAAGTGTGAAGGAGGCCGGGGACCACGGCAGTTGCCGCTCATGCGGACGACGCCGCAGTTCCCCGCCCGTCCCCCGGTCCGGTCCCGATCTCGGAGCGTCGGTTGCGGAGGGCACAGGTATAGTCCACTTCCGTCAATGTGAGCAAGATCATGCGCACGCCTGTCCGTCAGCTTTTCCGAGTTGAGACCTCCCCGAAACCTGAGTCCCGGCCAAATAACGCGGAAGGGTCGTACCCCCCTTGTGGGGGTACGACCCTTCTGTGTCACTGGTGCGGCCGGAGCCGCGGGCGTCCTCAGCCGCGGATGAGGTTCCGCAGGACGTACTGCATGATGCCGCCGTTGCGGTAGTAGTCGGCCTCACCCGGCGTGTCGATGCGGACGACCGCGTCGAACTCCACACCGGTGTCGGTGGTGACCTTGACCGTGCGCGGGGTGGTGCCGTTGTTCAGCTCCTCCACACCGGTGAAGGAGAAGGTCTCCTCGCCGGTGAGGCCCAGGGAGGACGCGGTGACGCCCTCGGGGAACTGCAGGGGCAGGACGCCCATGCCGATCAGGTTGGAGCGGTGGATGCGCTCGTAGGACTCGGCGATGACGGCCTTGACGCCGAGCAGCGCGGTGCCCTTGGCGGCCCAGTCGCGGGACGAGCCCGAGCCGTACTCCTTGCCCGCCAGGATGACCAGCGGGATGCCGGCGGCCTGGTAGTTCTGGGAGGCGTCGTAGATGAAGGAGACCGGCGCGCCCTCGACCGTGAAGTCGCGGGTGAAGCCGCCCTCGGTGCCCGCCGCGATCTGGTTGCGCAGGCGGATGTTGGCGAAGGTACCGCGGATCATGACCTCGTGGTTGCCGCGGCGGGAACCGTACGAGTTGAAGTCGCGGCGCTCGACGCCGTGCTCCGTGAGGTACTTGCCGGCCGGGGTGTCGGCCTTGATCGCACCGGCCGGGGAGATGTGGTCGGTGGTGACCGAGTCGCCCAGCTTCGCCAGCACGCGCGCGCCGGCGATGTCGGAGACCGGGGTGGTCTCCATCGTCATGCCCTCGAAGTAGGGGGGCTTACGGACGTAGGTGGACTGCGGGTCCCACTCGAAGGTGTTGCCGGTCGGGATCGACAGCGCCTGCCACTGGGCGTCGCCCGCGAAGACGTCCTGGTAGGACTTGCTGAACATGTCCTCGCCGATGGCGTTCGCCACGACGTCGTTGACCTCGGCCTCGGAGGGCCAGATGTCCTTGAGGAAGACCGGCTTGCCCTCGGTGTCGGTGCCGATGGCGTCCGTCGTGATGTCCACCTTCATGGAGCCCGCGATGGCGTACGCGACGACCAGCGGCGGGGAGGCCAGGTAGTTCATCTTGACGTCGGGGTTGATGCGGCCCTCGAAGTTGCGGTTGCCCGAGAGGACCGAGGTGACCGCGAGGTCGTGCTCGTTGATCGCCTTCGAGATCTCCTCGTCCAGCGGACCGGAGTTGCCGATGCAGGTGGTGCAGCCGTACCCGACGAGGTTGAAGCCCATCTTGTCGAGGTACGGGGTCAGGCCGGCCTTGTCGAAGTAGTCGGTGACGACCTTCGAGCCCGGGGCCAGGGTGGTCTTGACCCACGGCTTGCGGGTCAGGCCCTTCTCGACCGCCTTCTTGGCCACGAGCGCCGCGGCGACCATGACGTAGGGGTTCGAGGTGTTGGTGCAGGAGGTGATCGCGGCGACGGTGACGGCGCCGTGGTCGATCTCGAAGGAGGTGCCGTCGGCCAGGGTGACCTGGGTCGGGCGGGTCGGCACGCCGTTGGCGGCGGCCGGGGCGTCGGAGGCCGGGAAGGACTCCTTGCCCGCCTCGTCGTCGTCCTCGACGTAGTTGCGCACGTCGAGGGCGAACTGCTGGGAGGCGTTCGCGAGGACGATGCGGTCCTGCGGGCGCTTCGGGCCGGCGATGGAGGGGACGACCGTGGAGAGGTCGAGCTCCAGCTTCTCGGAGAAGTCCGGCTCGGCGGCCGGGTCCAGCCACAGGCCCTGGGCCTTGGCGTACGCCTCGACCAGGGCGACCTGCTGGGCGTCGCGGCCGGTCAGGCGCAGGTACTTCAGCGTCTCGTCGTCGATCGGGAAGATCGCGGCGGTGGAACCGAACTCCGGCGACATGTTGCCGATGGTGGCGCGGTTCGCGAGGGAGGTGGCGGCGACGCCCTCACCGTAGAACTCGACGAACTTGCCGACGACGCCGTGCTTGCGGAGCATCTCGGTGATGGTCAGCACGAGGTCGGTGGCGGTGGTGCCGGTCGGCAGCTCGCCGGTCAGCTTGAAGCCGACGACGCGCGGGATCAGCATGGAGACCGGCTGGCCGAGCATCGCGGCCTCGGCCTCGATGCCGCCGACGCCCCAGCCCAGCACGCCCAGGCCGTTGACCATGGTGGTGTGCGAGTCGGTGCCGACGAGGGTGTCGGGGTACGCCTGGCCGTTGCGGACCATGACGGTGCGGGCCAGGTGCTCGATGTTGACCTGGTGGACGATGCCGGTGCCCGGGGGGACGACCTTGAAGTCGTCGAAGGCGGTCTGGCCCCAGCGCAGGAACTGGTAGCGCTCCTTGTTGCGGCCGTACTCCAGCTCGACGTTCTGCGCGAAGGCGTCCTTCGTGCCGAACTTGTCGGCGATGACCGAGTGGTCGATGACCATCTCGGCGGGCGAGAGCGGGTTGATCTTCGCCGGGTCGCCGCCGAGGGCCTTCACGGCCTCGCGCATGGTGGCGAGGTCCACGACGCACGGGACGCCGGTGAAGTCCTGCATGATCACGCGGGCCGGCGTGAACTGGATCTCCTCGCTGGGCTGGGCCTGCGAGTCCCAGTTGCCGAGCGACCGGATGTGGTCGGCGGTGATGTTCGCGCCGTCCTCGGTGCGGAGCAGGTTCTCCAGCAGGACCTTCAGGCTGTAGGGAAGGCGCGCGGCGCCCTCGACCTTGTCCAGCCGGAAGATCTCGTACGACTCGTCGCCCACCTGCAGCGTGCTGCGGGCGTCGAAGCTGTTCGCCGACACGACAGTCTCCTTCATGCATGATTCGCGCTTGTTACCGCAATCCTGCCGCCACGCCCTGTGGCCAATCCGCTAAGGTAGGGCTAAGTTAGGTAAGCCTTACCAGCGGGGGCGGCTGCGGTACGCCTTCGGCAGATATCTCGATGTCGAGATAACTCTAGTACATGCCCGGGGGTGACGACGAGGCACGCACCCGGAGACCTGCCGGGACCGTGCGCTGCCCCGGTGGTTCCGCATGCCCGGACTCGACCATCTCGACCAGCGCGGACACCGCCGTGACGGCCGTCCGCTCGGGGTCCAGCGTGACCGTGGTCACTGGGGGTTCCTGCGCCGCGTAGCGCGGGTCCTCGCTGACGCAGACCAGCAGCAGGTCCCCGGGCGTCCGCAGGCCGTGGCGCGCCGCGGCGGCCAGCACCTGGCGGGCGCCGGGGTCGTAGAGGCTGTACACGGCGTCGGGGCGGGTGGCGCCGGGTGCGGTGAAGGCCGCGTCGAAGGCGTGGCCGCCCTCGTCCGCGGGGTGGAAGGGGACCACCAGGGCGGGCTGCCCGCGCTCCGCGCACCAGTGTCCGTAGGCGGAGGTGACGGCCCCGGTGTAGTGCTCCTCGCCGAACCCGGCGTGCAGGGCGATCCGCCGCGCCCCGGAGGCGGCGAGGTGGTCGAGCACCTCGCGGGTGGTGGCGGCGTGGTCGTTGTCCACCCACACGTCGCCGGGCCGGGGATCGGCGGGCCGGCCGTCGAAGACCACCGGCAGGCCGCGCGCCCGCAGGGCCCGCAGCACCGGGTCCCGCTGCGGGCTGTCCAGCAGCAGCATCCCGTCGACGGCGAGGGTGTGCCACAGGGGCTCGGCGCCACGGTCGGCGGGCAGGGTGGTCAGCGCGTACCCATGGGCGTGGGCGGCGGAGGTGGCGGCGAGGAGCAGCCGGGAGTAGTAGGCGATGCCCGCGTAGTCCCAGGCGGAGTCGGCGTAGGTGGTGACGGCGAGGCCGAGGGTGCGCGTACGGGGGCCGCGGTGCACTCCGTAGCCCAGCGCGGCCGCCGTGTCGCGGACCCGGCGGCGGGTGCCCTCGCCGAGGCGGCCGGTGCCGTTGAGGGCGTGGGAGACGGTCGCGGTGGAGACCTCGGCGGCGCGCGCGATGTCGGCGATGGTCGGTCCCGGTGCTGGCACGCCGACATCGTACGGACGGCGGCTGCGGAATCCGTGGGACGGGGCGGGTTCTGGTTACGGGCTTAATCAAAGAGTGTCCTCGCCACGTCCAACGTTTGGAGTGGTCATGACGTCTTCGCGTTCCCCTCTTCCTCCCCTCTCCTCCCCCTCCTCCCCCTCCGGTTCCCCTTCTTCCGCCGTGTCCCGGCGGGGGCTGCTCGCGGCGGCCGGTGCCGTCGGGGCGGCGGGGCTCCTCGGGGCCTCGGCCGGCTCCGCCTCGGCCGCCTCCCCGGGCCGCGCCTCCGCCGCCCTGGTCATCCGCAACGCGCGGGTGTTCAGCGGGGTGGAACACGGCCGCCCGGCCCAGGCGGTGGCGGTCGGGCGGGACGGGAAGATCCTGGCCACGGGCACGGACGCGGCGCTGCGCCGGTACGTCGGCCGGGACACCGAGGTCGTCGACGCCCGCGGGAACACGGTGATGAGCGGCATCCACGACGGGCACGTGCACCCGCTGGGCGCCGGGGACCGGTCGCTGCGGCCCTCGCTGGACGGGGCCGAGACCACCGAGGCCGGGCTCCGCACGGCCTTGACCGGGTTCCTCGCCGCCACCGGGGGCGCCGGGGCGGAGCCGGACCGCTGGCTGGTGGTGGAGGACTGGAACCCGGTCGGGCTGCTGCCCGCCGGGACCCTGCCCCACCACCGGATGCTGGACGCGCTGGCGACCCGGCGGCCGGTGATCCTGGTCGGCGGCGACGGGCACAACCTGTGGGCGAACCGGCGGGCCCTCGACATCGCCGGGATCACCGCCGCCACCCCCGACCCGGTGGGCGGCAGGATCGTGAGGGGGCCGGACGGGCAGCCGACGGGCGTGCTCAAGGACGACGCTCAGGAGCTGGTGAAGCGGCACGTCCCGCAGCCCTCCCGGGCGGAGCTGCTCGCGGCGTGCGCCGAGGTGCTGGAGCTGGCGGCCGCCTCCGGGGTCACCACGATGATGGACGCCCTGGTCGGGCGGCACGAACTGGAGCTGTACCAGGAGCTGGCCGGGTCCGGCCGGCTGCCCCAGCGGATCGTCCCGGCGATCCGGCTCGACGTGGAGCGTACGAAGGACCCGGCGGGCGCGCTGGCGTACGCGCGGGGACTGCGGCGGGAGTTCGAAGGGGTACGCGGCCTGCGGTTCGGGACGGTGAAGGTGTTCCTCGACGGGGTCATCGAGTACCCGGCGCAGACGGCCGCGCTGCTGGAGCCGTACCTGGACGGGGCGGGCCGGCCGACGGACAACCGCGGCGAGCTCTACGTGTCGGCCCAGGACTACGGACGGCTGACCGCGGCGTTCAACTCCGCCGGATGGCAGATGCACGCCCACGGGCTGGGCGACCGGGCGGTGCGCACGGCCCTGGACGGGTACGCGTACGCGCGCCGCGCGACGGGGCTGCGCGACCCGCGCAACGCCGTCGCGCACCTGCAACTCGTGGACCCCGCCGACCTGCGCCGCTTCGCGGAACTCGGGGTGGCGGCCTGCATGCAGCTCCAGTGGGCGGCCCGGGACACCTGGACGGTGGAGGCGCTGCTGCCCTGGATCGGGCCGCGGCGGCACCGGTGGATGTACCCGGCACGGAGCCTGGAGGCGGCGGGAGCGCGGCTGGCCGGCGGCTCCGACTGGCCCGTGGACGACCTCCAGGTGTGGAACCAGCTGCGTACGGCGGTCGACCGGCAGGGGGCCGCCGGTACGGGCGAGCTGTACCGGGAGCTGGAGGGGCTGAGCCGGACCAGCGCCCTGCGGATGCACACGGCGGGGACGGCGTGGCAGCTGCGTCAGGAGGGGCTGACGGGAACGGTGGAGGAGGGCAGGGCGGCGGATCTGGTGGTGCTGGACCGGGACGTGACCCGCTGCCCGGTCGCGGACATCAGCGCAACCGAGGTGCGGATGACGCTGGTCGGGGGCCGGATGGTGCACGACGCGGACTCCTCGGCCGGGCGGGCGGCAGCGGCGCGGACCGCCTCGGCCCGGGCGGCGCGCGCGGCGGCGGGGCCGCGGCCGGCCTCGTACGCGGCGGTGCACGGCGGACGGCACCGCGCGTGCGGCTGCGGCGCGAAGTGAGGCTCCCGCGGCCCGCCACCGAACCGGAGGACTCAACTCCCCATCTTGTACCCGCTCCATGAGGACGCGGGTCCCGCCAGGGCGGCGGGACCCGCCTCCCGGGAACGCCCGCGCCGGGCCGTCCCCTTCGGGCCCGGACCCGCGAGCTGACGGCGGGTGACACCCGTACGCCACACCCAGCGCGAGCGTCATCTCATATCTGAGATACCGTGCACCCATGGCAGACGACTACCTCGTACGCATCGGCAAGCTCATCCGTGACGCCCGTCAGCACCGGGGCTGGACACAGAGTCAGCTCGCCGACGCCCTAGGCACCAGCCAGAGTGCCGTGAACCGCATCGAACGCGGCAACCAGAACATCAGCCTTGAGATGATCGCCCGAATCGGCGAAGCGCTCGACAGCGAGATCGTCTCCCTGGGCTACGCCGGCCCGATGCACCTGCGCGTGGTCGGCGGCCGCCGCCTGTCCGGCGCCATCGACGTCAAGACGAGCAAGAACGCCTGTGTTGCCCTGCTTTGCGCCTCGCTCCTCAACAAGGGCCGTACGGTCCTGCGCCGCGTCGCCCGCATCGAGGAGGTCTACCGCCTCCTGGAGGTCCTGAACTCCATCGGCGTCCGCACCCGCTGGATCAACGACGGCGTCGACCTGGAGATCGTCCCGCCGGCCCGCCTCGACATGGAGTCGATGGACGCGGACGCGGCCCGCCGCACCCGGAGCATCATCATGTTCCTGGGCCCCCTGCTGCACCGCATGGACCACTTCCGCCTGCCGTACGCGGGCGGCTGCGACCTCGGCACCCGCACCATCGAGCCGCACATGATCGCCCTGCGCCGCTTCGGCCTGGACATCACCGCGACCGAGGGCATCTACCACGCGCAGGTCGAGGCGGGGGTCTCCCCCGACCGCCCGATCGTGCTGACCGAGCGCGGGGACACGGTCACCGAGAACGCCCTGCTCGCCGCGGCCCGCCACGACGGGGTCACGGTCATCCGCAACGCCTCCTCCAACTACATGGTCCAGGACCTGTGCTTCTTCCTGGAGGCGCTGGGCGTCGAGGTCGAGGGCATCGGCACGACCACCCTCACCGTCCACGGCGTCCCCGTGATCGACGTCGACGTGGACTACTCCCCCTCCGAGGACCCGGTCGAGGCGATGAGCCTGCTGGCCGCCGCAGTGGTCACCGAGTCGGAGCTGACGATCCGCCGGGTCCCGATCGAGTTCATGGAGATCGAGCTCGCGGTCCTGGAGGAGATGGGCCTCGACCACGACCGTTCGGCCGAGTACGTCGCCGACAACGGCCGCACCCGCCTCGTCGACCTCACGGTCCGCCCCTCCAAGCTCGAAGCCCCCATCGACAAGATCCACCCGATGCCCTTCCCCGGGCTGAACATCGACAACGTCCCGTTCTTCGCGGCCATCGCCGCCGTCGCCCAGGGCCAGACCCTGATCCACGACTGGGTGTACGACAACCGGGCCATCTACCTGACGGACCTCAACCGCCTCGGCGGCCGCCTCCAGCTCCTGGACCCCCACCGCGTCCTGGTCGAAGGCCCCACCCGCTGGCGCGCGGCCGAGATGATGTGCCCGCCGGCCCTGCGCCCGGCGGTGGTCGTCCTCCTCGCGATGATGGCGGCGGAAGGCACCTCGGTGCTGCGCAACGTCTACGTCATCAACCGCGGCTACGAGGAACTCGCCGAACGCCTCAACTCCGTGGGCGCGCAGATCGAGATCTTCCGCGACATCTAGTGCTGTGGCCGGAAAGGTTTGCCGGGTCGCGGTGTCCGGTGCATGGGGTCTCCCCAGGCCCGCAGGGCCGAGGGGAAGCCTCGCAAGGCGGAGGGCCGTCGCTTGTGCTGGACGTACTCGGGTGGTCCGACAACGCGGCGAGGTGCCGTGCCGGGCGCCGTGACACGGTGAACCTTTCCGGTCACAGCACTAGCAGCCCGGCCGTACCGGGCCATGGGGCCCCCTCGTCCTGCGCGCAGGACGAGGGGGCCTCGGCCATTTCCCCGGACGGTGGTTTTCGGTCGGGTGGCCGGGGAACGGCCTCGTCGGGAAGGGGGTGGGGGCGGCAGAATCGGGGCTGTCGGTACGGTTTCTGAGGGGGCGGCCATGGCAGTGGAAACAGGGCAGGGCACGGGCGCGGGTACGGGGATCCCCGACCTGGAGGGGGTTCCGCTGCTCGGGTCGCTGCTGGACCTGAAGGCCGACTCGCTCGGTACCTACCTGCGCGCCCAGCAGCGGCACGGGGACGTCGTACGGATCTCCGCCGGCCCGCCCGGCCTGCGCACCGAGCTGTACTGCGTGTTCTCGGCCGAGGGCGCCCAGCGGGTGCTGGCCTCGGAGGCGGCCAACTTCCGCAAGGACAACTCCTTCTACCAGGAGGTCCGGGACTCCTTCGGCAACGGGCTGCTGACCAGCCAGGACGAGGACTACCTGCGCCAGCGCCGGCTGGTGCAGCCCCTGTTCACCCGCAAGCGGGTGGACGGCTACGCCCAGGCCGTCGCCGCCGAAACCGACGCCGTGCTCGCCTCCTGGACGGAGGCGCGGGACGGCATCGTCGACGTGTCCGCCGAGATGATGCACCTGGCCCTGCGCGCGGTGGCCCGGATCCTCTTCGGCACCGACGTGGAGCGGACCGTGGACGTGGTCGACCGGTGCTTCCCGGTGATCACGGAGTACGTGCTGCGCCGCGGCTACTCCCCCGCCAACATCCCGCGCGCCTGGCCGACCCCCGGCAACCGGCGGGCCGCCGCCGCGCTGGACGAGCTGTACGCCGTCTGCGACGGGATCATCTCCGGGCGGCGCGGGGCGTCCGCCGGGGACGACGGGCGGGGTGAGGACCTGCTGACGCTGCTCGCCGCCGCGCAGAGCGCGGACGACGCCGCCTTCGACGCCACCGAGCTCCGCGACCAGGTGCTGATCTTCCTGCTGGCCGGGCACGAGACGACGGCGACCTCGCTGGCCTTCGCCCTGCACCTGCTCGGCCGCCACCCGGAGGAGCAGGCGCGGGCCCGGGAGGAGATCTCCCGGGTCCTGGGCGACCGTACGCCGGAGGCCGCCGACCTGGACCGTCTCCCGTACCTGACGCAGGTCCTCAAGGAGGCCATGCGGCTCTACCCGGCGGCTCCGGTGATCGGGCGCCGGGCGGTCGCGGCGACCGAGATCGGCGGGCACACCGTTCCGGCGGGCGCCGACGTGATCCTGGCGCCGTGGGTGACGCACCGCCACCCCGCCTACTGGAGCGAGCCGGACCGTTTCGACCCGTCCCGCTTCACCGCCGAGGCGGAGGCGGGGCGGCCCCGCTACGCCTGGTTCCCCTTCGGCGGCGGGCCGCGCGCCTGCATCGGGCAGCACTTCTCGATGCTGGAGTCGGTGCTCGCGCTCGCGATGATCCTTCGCGCCTACGAGTTCGAGGCCGTGGACACGGAGATCCCGGTGAGCGCCGGGATCACCCTGCGGACGCTCGGCCCGGCCCGCTGCCGGATCGTGCCGGTGAACTAGCGGTAGTCGTCCGGGTGGTCCTGCATCCAGCTGTTGATCTCGTCGCGGGTGGAGATCAGGGTGGTCTGGTGCTTCTTCAGGTTCTCGAAGCTCCGGTCGCCGCCGAGTTCCTTGTCGAGCTTCACGATGAGGGCGATCGGCTCCGGGAAGTGGCCCGGCCCCTTGGCGTCGGCCTTCATGGCGCGGTCCATGCGGTGGAGCTCGTCGTAGACCCGCCCGAGGAAGTAGGCGCAGTTGCCCGGGGTGCAGGACTCGCCCAGGGTGGCCTGGAGTCCCGCGAAGGCGTCCCGGACCAGCTCGGCCGGCGGGGAGGCGAGGGCCCCGGGGGACGACGGGGAGCCCGGGGAGGCCGACGCGCCGCGTGAGGGCGTGGCGGAGGCCGAGGTCGAGGCCGAAGGTGCGGCGGACGGCGGGGCCGACGCCGAGGGTGCCGAGGCGGAGGCCGAGGCGGAGGCGGAGGCGGAGGCTGTGGCGGACGGCTTCTCCTCGCCGCCGCAGCCGACGGCGAACGCCGCCAGAGTGACGGTCAGCGCCGCGAGCGCCGCTCCGCGCATGGTCGATCCGTACATTGGTGTCCCCCCGTGGTCCGATGATCAGTCGACCCTACCGACCCTTGTCCTCCGGGACCGGCGCAGGGGTGTGATTGCCCTGGAGCCGTTCGAGGTCCGAGGGTCTGACCTGGATGACGAACACCGCGATGAGCGCCCCGACCAGGGTGAACAGCGCCGCCACCACGAACGCCGCGCTCACGCCGGAGGTGAGCACCTGGTCGGCCCAGGGTTTGGGGAGCTGCCCGGTGCGCGCGAAGAGGGCCTTCTGCACGGGTCCGGCCGTCTGCAGGAAGGCCGGCACCTGCTCCTTGGCCTCGTTGCGGCTGGCCGTGCCGAAGACGGTGACCAGGATCGACAGCCCGAGCGAACCGCCGACCTGCTGCATCGTGTTGAGCAGCCCGGAGGCCGCACCCGACTCCCGGTCGGCGACGTTGGACAGGGCCATCAGCGTCAGCGAGACGAACTGCAGTCCCATACCGGTGGCGAAGACGAGTATCGGGCCGAGGATGCTGCCCAGGTACGTGGAGTGGACGTCGGTCCGCGTCAGCCAGGCCAGTCCGGCCGCGCAGCACAGCGCACCCGTGACCATGAAGGGTTTCGGCCCGAACCTGGGCAGCATTTGGGAGGCGAACCCGGCCGCCAGCGCGACCATGACGCTGACCGGCAGGAAGGCGAGGCCGGCGTCCAGCGGGCTGAAGCCGAGGACGTTCTGCACGAAGAGCGTCAGGAAGAAGAACATGCCGAAGATCGCGCAGGCGAGGAAGAGCATGATCCCGTACGTCCCGGCGCGGTTGCGGTCGGCGAACATGTGCAGCGGGGTGATCGGCTGGGGCGAGCGCCGCTCGTTGAGGACGAACAGGGCGAGCAGGACCACGGCGGCGACGAAGGAGCCGATGGTGACCGCGTCGCGCCAGCCTTCCTGGGAGGCGCGGATGAACCCGTAGACGAGGGCGACCATGCCCGCGGTGGACAGCAGCGCGCCCATGACGTCGAAGTGTCCGGGGTGGCGTTCGGACTCGTGCAGGACGCGGGAGGCGAGCAGGGCGATCAGCAGGGCGATGGGGACGTTGACGAAGAACACCCAGCGCCAGTCGAGCCATTCGACGAGGATGCCGCCGGCCAGGAGCCCGATCGCGCCGCCGCCGGCCGAGACGGCCGCGAAGACGCCGAAGGCCCGGTTGCGGGCGGGGCCTTCGCGGAAGGTGGTGGTGATCAGGGCGAGCGAGGTCGGGGAGGCGATGGCGCCGCCGACTCCCTGGAGGGCCCGGGCGGCCATCAGCTGTCCCTCGTTCTGGGCGAGTCCGCCGAGGAGGGAGGCCAGGCCGAAGAGCAGGACACCGAAGACGAAGACGCGCTTCCTGCCGAGGATGTCGCCGGTGCGGCCGCCCAGGAGGAGCAGGCCGCCGAAGGTGAGCGTGTACGCGTTGACGACCCAGGACAGGCTCTCGGTGGAGAAGTCGAGCGCGGTCTGGATGTGTGGTAGCGCGATGTTCACGATGGTGATGTCGAGAACGACCATGAGCTGACAGGAGGCGATCACGAACAGGGCCAGCCCGTTTCCGCTCCCTCGGACCTTGCCGTCGGTCCCGTTGCTGGTCGGCAGTGCGTTCGGGTCCACTAGTCGACGCTATGCCCGCACCCCAAGGGTCACCACTCGAATGGCCTATGCTGTGTGACATTGCACATGCCACACTGAGATCCATGGACGCATTCCTCAGGCTCTCCGCCGACACGGCCCGGTTCTCCTACGGCGCACCGCGCGCCTTCTCCTTCGGAGACGGCGGCCGCCTCCTCTGGTTCCTCCGCTCCACCGGCCCCACCGACCCGCTGGACAGCCTCTGGGTCCTCGACACCGCCACCGGCACCGAGACCCGGCTCGCCGACCCGCGGGAACTCTCCCCCGAGCAGGGCGAACTCCCGCTCGCCGAGGCCCGGTTGCGCGAGCGGATCCGGCTCGTCGCCGCCGGCATCGGCTCCTACGCCCTGTCCGGCGACGGCCTCCGCGCGGTGTTCGCCCTCTACGGGCGGCTCTACGCGGTCACCTGGGACGGAGCCGATGGCCCCGAGGAGATCCCCGCCGCCGGACCCGCCCTGGACCCGCGGGCCGACGCCGACGGCTCGCGCACCGCGTACGTCAGCGACGACGCCCTGTACACCGCCCCGGGCGGACGGATCAGCCCCGACGACGGGGCCCGCTGGGGACTCGCCGAGTTCGCCGCCGCCGAGGAACTCGGGCGCGCCCGGGGCCACTGGTGGTCCCCCGGCGGAACCGCCCTGCTCGCCGCCCGCGTCGACGAGAGCGCCCTGCCGCGCCGCTGGTTCGCCGACCCCGCGCACCCCGAGCGCCCGGCGGAGGACTTCGCGTACCCGGAGGCCGGCGGGCCCAACGCCGACGTGCAGCTGTGGGTCCTCGGCCCGGACGGCGCCCGGGTACGGCTCGACTGGGACGCGCGGACCTACCCGTACGTGTCGGAGGCGGGCTGGGAGTCCGACGGGGAGATCCTGCTGACCGTCCAGGACCGGCTCCAGCGCAACGTCCTGCTGCTCACCGCCGACCCGGCCACCGGCCGCACCCGGGAGCTCTCGCGCACCACGCACCCGCAGTGGGTGGACCCGATGGTGCCCGGCACCCCGGCCCGGCTGCCCGACGGGCGGATGCTCACCGCCGTCGACACCCCCGGCGGGGCCGCCCGCGGCCTCGCCGTCGACGGCAAGCCCCTCACCGGCGACGGGATCCAGGTCCGCCGGGTGGCCGGGGTGCACGACGGGCGGCTGCTCATCGAGGCCGGGCAGCGCGACCCCTCCGAGCAGCAGGTGCTGCTGCTGGACCCGCACACCGGTGAGCTGGCCCCGCTCGCCGACGGCCCCGGCGTGCACGGCGTGTCCGCCTCCGCCGGGACCCTGCTGCTCACCTCCGCCGGCCCCGACGGGATCCGGCGCACCGTACGCACCCCCGACGGGCGGGAGCTGCGGCCCGCCGACCTCTCGGCGCCGCTGCCGTACCGGGTGGAACCGCGGCTGGAGCGGGTCACCGAGCACGGCGTGCCCACCGCCCTCGTCCTGCCCCGCGGCCACGTCCCCGGCCGGCGGCTGCCCGTCCTGCTCGACGTCTACGGCGGCCCCGGCTTCCAGGACGTCAGCGCCGAGCCGGTGCGCTGGCAGCACCGGCAGTGGTGGGCCGACCAGGGCTTCGCCGTGGTCACCGTCGACAACCGGGGCACCCCGTACGTCTCCCCCGCCTTCACCCACGCCATGTACCGGGGCTTCTCCGAGGTCACCCTCGAGGACCAGGTGGCGGCCCTGCGGGCGCTCGGCGCCCGGCACGGCGACCTCGACCTCGGCCGGGTCGGCGTACGCGGCTGGTCCTACGGCGGCTACCTGGCGGCCATGGCGGTGCTGCGCCGCCCGGACGTCTTCCACGCGGCGTCCGCCGGGGCCGCCCCCACCGACCTCCGGCAGTACGACACGGCCTACACCGAGCGGTACCTGGGCCTGCCGCAGGAGCACCCGGAGGTGTACGAGCGGGACTCGCTCCTCCCGGACGCCCCGGAGCTCAGCCGGCCGCTCCAGCTGATCACGGGCCTGGCCGACGACAACGTCCACCCCTCGCACACCCTGCGCCTCTCCCGCGCCCTGACCGACGCGGGCCGCCCGCACCAGCTGCTGGCACTGCCCGGCGTCACCCACATGACCCCGGGCGGCACCCGGGAGAAGGTGGCGGTGCAGCAGCTGGCCTTCTTCCGCGGGGCGCTCGCCTGAGGAACGGGTACCGCGCGTGCGGAAGGGCCCCGGAGACGCCATTGGCTCCGGGGCCCTTCCTCTTCCCGTGGATCCCCGTCAGTCACCCGGGAAGTGACACGCCACCTCGCGCGAGGCGGCAAGCTGCAACAACGGCCGCTCGGTGCGGCAGATGTCCCGCGCCTTGGGGCAGCGCGGGTGGAAGGTGCAGCCCGGGGGCGGGGCGGCCGGGCTCGGCGGGTCGCCGAGCAGCACGATCCGCTCGCGCCGCCGTTCCGCCGCCGGGTCGGGCAGCGGGACGGCGGACAGCAGCGCCCGGGTGTAGGGGTGCTGCGGGTTCTCGTAGAGGGACTTCTTGTCCCCGATCTCGACGATCCGGCCGAGGTACATGACGGCGACGCGGTCGCTGACCCGTTTGACGACGGAGAGGTCGTGCGCGATGAACACGTAAGCCAGGCCCAGTTCGACGCGCAGCCGCTCCATCAGGTTGACGATCTGCGCCTGGACGGAGACGTCGAGGGCGGAGACCGGCTCGTCCGCGACGATCAGGCGGGGGCTGGTGGCCAGCGAGCGGGCGATGCCGATGCGCTGGGCCTGGCCGCCGGAGAACTCGTGCGGGTAGCGGTCGATGTGTTCGGGGATCAGCCCGGTCAGTTCCATCAGGTCGGCGGCCCGGCGGCGGGCGTCGGCCGCGCTCCAGCCCTGGACGAGCAGCGGGTCGGAGATGATCCGGGCCACCGTCTGGCGGGGGTTGAGGGAGGAGTGCGGGTCCTGAAAGACCATCTGGATGTTCTTGCGCAGGGGCCGCAGGGCGCTCTGGGAGAGCCGGCTGATGTCCTTGCCGTCGAAGGCGACGCTGCCGGAGGTGGGTTCGAGGAGCCGGACCAGCATCCGGCCGGTGGTGGACTTCCCGCAGCCGGACTCCCCGACGAGCCCGAGGGTGCGGCCGGGCTCCAGGTCGAAGGAGATCCCGTCGACGGCGCGGACGGGCGCCCCCCGGCGCCCGGTCAGCGACCGCTTCCCGGGGAAGGTCATGGTCAGGTCCCGTACGGACAGCAGAGGTCGGGCGGTGTCGCTCATCGGGCCGCCTCCTCGGCGGTGCGGGCTCCGGGGAAGTGGCAGGCCACCGCACGGTCCGGGCCCTGCCCGTACTCCTCGAACCGCGGCCGCGACTCGGTGCAGCGGTCGGCGGCCAGGGCGCAGCGCGGGGCGAAGGCGCAGCCCGGGGCGGGGGCCAGCAGGGAGGGCGGGGAGCCGGGGATGGAGGGCAGGGGGACGTCGTCGGCGGTGTCGAGGCGGGGCAGGGAGTCGAGCAGGCCCCGGGTGTAGGGGTGGGCGGGGCCGGCGAACAGCTCGTCGACGGGGGCCTGTTCGGCGGCCCGGCCGCCGTACATGACGAGCACCTCGTGGGCGACGCGGGCCACCACCCCCAGGTCGTGGGTGATCATGACGACGCCGAGGCCGCGTTCCTGCTGGAGGCGGGCGATCAGTTCCAGGATCTGGGCCTGGACGGTGACGTCGAGGGCGGTGGTGGGCTCGTCGGCGATGAGCAGGTCCGGTTCGCAGGCCAGGGCCATGGCGATCATGGCGCGCTGGCGCATGCCGCCGGAGAACTGGTGGGGGTACTCCCCCGCGCGGCGGGCCGGTTCGGGGATGCCGACCTCGCCGAGCATGTCGACGGCGCGTTTGCGCGCGGCGGCCCGCCCGGCCTTGAAGTGGACCCGGAAGTGCTCGGCGATCTGTTCGCCGACGGTGTAGTAGGGGTGCAGGCTGGACAGCGGGTCCTGGAAGATCATGGCGATCCGGCGGCCGCGCACGGCGGACAGTTCCTTCTCGGAGAGCCCGGTGAGCTCGCGTCCGGCGAGGGCCACGGAGCCGGTCACCTCGGCGCCGGCCCGGTGCAGGCCCATGACGGCGAGGGAGGTGACGGACTTGCCGGAGCCGGACTCGCCGACGATGCCGAGGGTGCGTCCGGCCTCGACGGTGAAGCCGAGGGAGTCGACGGCGCGGACGGTGCCGCGCGGGGTGGTGAAGGTGACGCGCAGATCGCGTACTTCGAGCAGGGGTGGTGCGTCGGCCATCAGTACCTCACCCTCGGGTCGACGACGGCGTACAGGAGGTCGACGGCGAGGTTCGCGACGACGATGAAGAAGGCGGCGAGCAGGGTGACGCCGAGGACCACCGGCTGGTCGGAGCTGACGAGCGCCCCGTAGAAGAGCCGTCCGATGCCGGGGAGTCCGAAGATGGACTCGGTGATCACGGCTCCGGCGAGCAGTCCGCCCAGGTCGATGCCGAAGATGGTGAGGATCGGGGTCATCCCGGAGCGCAGGCCGTGCTTGACGACGACGGTGCGCTCGGGCATGCCCTTGGCGCGGGCGGTGCGGATGTACGGCTCGGCCATCGCCTCGATCATCGAGCCGCGGCTCTGGCGGGCGTACATGGCGGCGTAGAGCAGGGCGAGCGCCGTCCACGGGAGCAGCAGGTTCGAGGCCCAGGCGAGCGGGTCGTCGGTGAAGGCCTGGTAGGTGGGGTAGGGCAGGAGTCCCGCGATGCGGATGACCCCGTAGATCAGCATGACGGAGGTGAAGTAGACCGGCAGGGAGGCGGCGGCGACCGCGCCGACCATCAGGGCCTTGTCGGTGGCGGTGTCCTTGCGCAGGGCGGCGGTGACCCCGGCGCCGAGTCCGAGGACGAGCCAGAGGGCGGCGGCGCCGACGGCGAGGGAGGCGGAGACGGGGAGCCGGTCCATGAGGAGGTCCCACACGGGCAGGGAGTTCTCGTACGAGTAGCCCAGGCAGGGGAAGTCGCACTGGACGGCGTACTGGCCGCTGCCGAGGGTGCGGCCGGTGAAGATGCCGGTGAGGAAGTCGGCGAACTGCTTCCACACGGGCTGGTCGAGGCCCAGGTAGACGCGTACGTCGGCCAGCCGTTCGGCGCTGCACGTCTTGCCGCAGGCGGCGGCGGCCGGGTCGGTGGGCAGGACGTAGAAGATGAGGAAGGTGACGGCGGCGATGGCGAGGAGGACGCCGGCGAGGGCGAACAGCCGGCGGACGAGGTAGAGGATCACGTCCGGCCGCCCCTCGGGTCGAGGATGTCGCGCAGGGCGTCTCCGAGGAGGGTGAAGGCGAGCACCGCGAGGAAGAGGAAGACGCTCGGGATGACGAAGTACATGGGGTCGGTCTCGTAGAAGGCGACGGACTCGGCGATCATCTGGCCCCAGGACGGGGTGGGCGGGCGTACGCCCACGCCGAGGTAGCTGAGGGCGGCCTCGGTGCTGATCATGCCGGGGATGAGCAGGGTGGTGTAGGCGATGACCGGGCCCGAGACGCCGGGGAGGATGTCGCGGGTGAGGATGCGCCAGGAACTCGCGCCGCCGACGCGGGCGGCGTCGACGTACTCGCGGTGTTTGAGGGAGAGGGTCTGGCCGCGGACGACTCGGGCGACGCCGGGCCAGCCGAAGACCCCGATGACGGCGGTCATGAGGAGGATCCGGTTGACGTCCTTGGCCACCGACAGCATCGCGATCATGAAGATCAGCGAGGGGAAGGACATGGTGAGGTCCATGAGCCGGGACAGGACGGCGTCGGTGCGGCCGCCGAAGTAGCCGGCGGCGATACCGGCGGCCGTACCGGCGATCACGACGATGGCGGTGGCGGTGAAGGCGATCAGGAGGGACACCTGGGCGCCGTGGACGACGCGGGCGAACAGGTCGCGGCCGGTGACGGGTTCGACGCCGAGCCAGTGCTCGGGGCTGATCCCGCCGAAGGATCCGAGGGGCTGTCCGCCGAGGTAGGGGTCGATGGCGGTCTTGTCGAAGGCGTCCGGGGACCAGCCGCCGAGCGCGCCCAGCCAGGGGGCGGCGACGGCCATCAGGACGAAGAGGAGGACGACGCAGAGGCTGACGCGGACGGCGGGACGGCGGCGCAGTTCCCGCCGGGCCAGCTGCCAGGGACTGCTGCCCGGGGGAACGCCCTGGGGGGCCTTGCCGGCGGGTGCGCCGTCCGGGGCCGCCTGCTCGGCGGCGCCCGGTGCGGTGGTGGTCATGGTGTGTCCGGTCCGCTTCCTCAGCCCTGGCTCTTCGAGGGGTCCTTGAGGCCGACGGTCCCGTAGTCGATGGTCCCGGTCCACACGGGGTGGCCGTAGGCGCCCGCGATGTTGGGGCCGACGAGCAGCGGCTTGCGCTCCAGCAGGATCGGGACGGACGGGGACTTCTTCATGATCTCGGCGTCGAGGTCGGCCCAGGCCTGGTTGGCCTGCTTGGCGTCGGCCATGGCGTTGATCTCGTCGATCCGCTTCATGGTGGCCTCGTCGCGGAACTGCGCGTTGTTGCCCTGGTTGCCCTTGTCCTTGATGGTGCGTCCGTCGAAGACGAAGGGGATCCAGGTGGAGCCGGAGGGGTAGTCGGGGCACCAGCCGGTGAGCGACATGTCGGGGGTGGTGGACAGGTCGCCGACGACGTCGTAGTAGGCGCCCGGGTCGACGGTGTCGATGACGACCTCGACGCCGGCGCGGGCCAGGCCCTGCTGGAGGGCCTCGGCCTTGTTCTTGTCGCCGGTGGAGACGGCGAGGGAGACCTTCAGCTTCTCCTTGCCGGCGGCCTTGAGGAGTTCCTTGGCCTTGGCCGGGTCGCCGGAGGCGGGGATCTTCAGGGTGTCGGCCTGCTTGCCGCCGGACAGGGCCGGGGGCAGGTAGGCGGTGGCGACCTCGTTGAGGGCGGGGCCGCCGCCCGCCGTGATCACGGCCTCCTTGTCCACGGCGTACTGCATGGCCTCGCGGACCTTCGGGTCGTTGAAGGGGGCGCGGGAGTTGTTGAGGTGGAGCATCTCGGTACAGCCCTGGGACTCGGCGAGCAGCCGCGCCTTGACGTCGGGCTTGGGCAGCACCTTGGGGGCGCTCTCGGGCCGCATGTCCTGGTACTCGACGGTGGAGGCGTCGGCGCCCTCCCCGGCGATGATGCGGTCGTCGACCTGGCCGCCCTTGAGGCCCATCATGACGACGAACCGGTCCGGGTAGGCCTTGCGGACGGTGTCGGTCTTGGGGTCCCAGTGCTCGTTGCGGACGAGGACGAGCTTCTTGTCCCGGTCGTACGTCTCGATCTTGTACGGGCCGGAGGAGAAGGGGCGGGCGTCGTACTGGGTGCCCTTCTCCTGGGACTGGGGGACGGGCGCGAAGGTCGGCAGGGTGGCGGTCGCGGCGAACTCGGCCACCGGGCGCTTGAGTTCGAAGATGATCGTGCGGTCGTCGGGGGTCTTCACGGAGTCGAGGTGCTGCCCCTGGAGGGGGCCCTTGTAGCCCTCGGCGCCGGCCAGGTACCGGGCGGCGTAGTCGGGGCCGCCGGTGAGGTCGGGGGCGAAGGAGCGCTCGACGTTGTACTTGACGTCCTGGGCCTTGACCGGGGTGCCGTCCTCGTACTTGACGCCCTCCTTCAGGGTGAAGGTCCAGGTCTTCCCGCCGTTGGAGGGGGTGCCGAGGTCGGTGGCGAGGTCGGGGACCAGCTCGCTGCCGGCCTTGCCGGGCTCGGCCTTGAAGGTGACGAGGGTCCGGTAGAGCAGGCGGGTCCCGAAGTCCATGGTCGGCATGACCCAGTTGCGGGCGGGGTCGAGGTGGGCGAAGTCCTGGTTGGACAGGACGGTGAGGGTGCCGCCCTTGACCGGGGTGCCGCCGAGGATCTTCCCGTCGTTGGCTGCGGCGGGGTTCGCGGCGGGGGCGGCGCCGTCCTTGCCCTTGTTCGCGGTGCCGGAGCAGCCCGACGCACCGAGTGCGAGAGCCGCCACCAGGCTGGTGGCGAGGGCGAGTTGGGTGCGCTTGGTCATGGGTCACTCCAGTGAAGGGCCGCGCTTTAAGGTGTGACCGGTAACATAGTAATGTGAAATTGTACTGACAAGGGGTTGGCGCCGACGTTATCCAGCCGTGTCCAAAACCCTTAGGGGGAACGCCGGTTGGGGCCCGGACCAGACGGTCCGGGCCCTGAAGTCGTGCGGGTCGTACGGTCGCGCGGTGGGAGCGCGGCCGGGGTCAGCCCTTGGCGGGGCCGCCCAGGCGGCTCATGGTGGTCCGGCCGACCGGCTCGTCGCGGCCCTGGGCCCAGAGCGAGCGGACGTGCCCGAGGTGGCGCGACATGCACTCCTCGGCCGCCTCGGCGTCGCCGGTGAGCATCAGGTCCAGCAGCTCGATGTGCTCCTCGGCGGAGGAGACCAGCTTGCCGGCCTCGTCCAGGCCCGTCAGCCCGTACAGGCGGGAGCGCTTGCGCAGGTCACCCACGGTCTCGACCAGGCGGTCGTTGCCCGCGAGGCCGAGGAGGGTGAGGTGGAAGCGGCGGTCGGCCTCCAGGTAGCCGATGAGGTTGTGCTCGCGGGCATTGGAGACGATCTCCTCCGCGATGGGGCGCAGGGCCTCCAGCTGCTCGGCCGTGGCGATCTTCGTGATCCGGCCGATGGTCGGGACCTCGATCATCGTGCGCAGCTCGGTGTACTGGTCCAGGTCGCGTTCGCTGACCTCGGTGATGCGGAAGCCCTTGTTGCGGACCGGTTCCACCAGGCCCTCGCGGGCCAGGTCGAGCATGGCCTCGCGGACGGGCGTGGCCGAGACGCCCAGTTCGGCCGCGAGGCCGGGAGCGGAGTAGACGCTGCCCGGGCGCAGCTCTCCGGCGATCAGGGCGGCTCGGAGGGCGTGCCCGACCTGGTCGCGGAGCCGCTCCTGAGCCTTGATGAGACTGTGCTGCTTCAGGTCACCCATTGCTTTTCCTCCGAGACCCCCGACACCACCGACGAGGAGAGGAACAGCGTACAATGTCACGTTGCGCTGTTCCTCCCGGCGGCCTCGAACCATGCGACCGCCACGGCGAGATCCTCCCAGGCCATGCCCACGCTCTTGAAGAGCTGTGGACAACTCGGCCGTCCCCCCACCGGGATCCGGCCCGTCACCAGGTCGGCGAGGGTGCCGCTGATATGACCGGGCCCGATGGCCCCTTCCGCCTCCGGGACCAGCAGGTCCCCCGCCTCGCGCAGGGCCGCCGCACGCGACTCCACGTACACGGCCGCGCGCCGCACCAGCGCGGTGTCGGTCTCCCGGGCGTCGGGCTCGTGCGAGCCGACGGCCACGACCACCGCGCCGTCGGACACCAGCCGGCCGTCGAACAGCGGCTCCCGGGCGGTGGTGCAGCAGACGACGAGGTCCGCGCCGGCCACGTCCCCGGCGGTCCCGGTGCGGGCCGGGACGCCCAGGGTACGGGCGTACGCGGCCAGTTGGCCCGCCCTGTCCGCATCGCGGGCCACGATCACCGCTCCGGCCAGCTCCCGCACCCCGAGCACCGCCTCGAGGTGACCGTACGCCTGCGGCCCCGAACCGAACAGCACCAGCCGCAGCGGCCGCCCGGCCGGGGCCAGGTACCGCAGGGCGAGCGCGGACACCGCCGGGGTGCGCAGGGCGGTCAGGGCCTCACCGTCCAGCAGGGCCACCGGGCGCAGGGTGGGGCCGTCGAGGAGGAGGTAGCTGCCGGTGATCCGGGGCAGGCCGCGCCCCGGGTTGCCCGGCGCGACCCCGGCGATCTTCACCCCGGCGTACGCCCCGGACGCGGCGGGCATCAGCAGCAGTTCGCCGCCCGGGGTGGGGACGGAGGTGCGCTGCGGGCAGCTCTCCGGATCGAGGCCGGCGAGCAGCGCGCCGGCGAGGGCGTCGGCGGCCTGCGCGGGGGTGAGCAGGCCGGGCGGCCGCGCCGGGCCGAGCTGGGGCAGGGCGGCGGGGAGGGGTGCCGCGGCTCCGGAAGGGGTGGCTCCGGCGAGCGCCGTCACAGGGGGAAGCCCGTGGTCAGGGCGTCGTGCGGGTCGACGGTGAAGTGGTGCTCGCCGGTGCGGTAGGCCGTGCCGGTGACCTCGGTGACACCGCCCTGGAGGATCCGGCCGGTGAACACCGTGCCGACCACCGACTCGTGCAGCAGGTCCTGCCCCGCGCCGAGGTGTCCGTCCTCGGCGAGCAGGGCGAGCCGGGCCGAGGTGCCGGAGCCGCAGGGCGAGCGGTCGATCTGCCCGTCGGCGAAGACGGTGACGTTGCGCTGGTGCGGACCGAAGGGGGTGTCGCGCAGCTCCTCGTACAGGATCACCCCGTACACCCCGGACAGCAGTGGTCCGCCGGGGTGCCAGGTCGCGGGGTGGGTGGCCAGCGCGCCCCTGATCTCCCGCCCGGCCCGCACCAGTTCGGGCAGGGCGGCGCGGGACACCTCCAGGCCGAGGTCCCGCGCCGGGACCGAGGCGTAGCAGGCCCCGGCGTGCGCGATGTCCACCTCCGTCATGCCGAGGGTGGTGGCGACCGGCACCTTGCGGGCGCCGACCCGGGCCGGGACGTTGCGGAAGGTGACCCCGGTGGTGCGGCCCGCGGCCCGGTGGACGGTGGCGGTGACCCGCCCCGAGGGGACGTCGATGCGCACCTGGACGTCCCCGTCGTCGGGCGCGGCCACCCGCCCGGTGTCCACGGCCCAGGCGCCGAGCGCCATCGTGCCGTGGCCGCAGGCGGTGGACCAGCCGTCCTTGTGCCAGAACAGCACCCCGAAGTGGGCCCCGTCGTCGTCGGCCGGTACGACGAACCCGCCGTACATCCCGCCGTGCCCGCGCGGCTCCTGCACGAGCAGGCGCCGTACGTCGTCCAGCGGGCCGCGCCTCGGCGCGGTCGCGGAACCGCCGGGTCCGATGACGGTGGAGCAGCGCTCGGCGACGGTGTCGCCGGGCGCCGGGGCCACCGGGTCGGTGGTGAGGTCGACGATCCGGAAGGGTTCGCCCGCGGTGTGGTAGTCGGTGGTGCGGACGCCGATCACAGCAGGAACCCTCCGGGGAAGGGGTCGGACGGGTCGAGGAAGTACTGGGCGGTGCCGGTGATCCAGGCCCGGCCGGTGACGGTGGGGACGACCGCCGGGCGGCCGCCGACGGTGGTCTCGCGGATCAGGCGCCCGGTGAACTCGGTGCCGATGAAGGACTCGTTGACGAAGTCGGTGTCCAGGGGCAGCAGGCCCCGGGCGTGCAGCTGGGCCATGCGGGCGCTGGTCCCGGTCCCGCAGGGCGAGCGGTCGAACCAGCCCGGGTGGATGGCCATGGCGTGGCGGGAGCGGCGGGCGTCGGAGCCGGGGGCTGCGAGGTAGACGTGCTTGACCCCGGCGATGGAGGGGTTCTCGGGGTGGACGGGGCGGTCGGGCGAGGCGTTCACCGCGTCCATGACGGCGAGGCCGGCGGCGATCAGGTCCTCCTTGCGGGCCCGGTCGAAGGGGAGCCCGAGGGCGTCCAGTTCGACGAAGGCGTAGAAGTTCCCGCCGTAGGCGAGGTCGTAGGTGACCGTGCCGAAGCCGGGGACCTCGGCCTTGAGGTCGAGGCCGACGCAGAAGGAGGCGACGTTGGTGAAGGTGACGGCGGTGGCGGCGCCGTCCTCGACGTGCACGTCCACGCTCACCAGACCCGCCGGGGTGTCGAGCCGGACCGTGGTGACCGGCTCGACGGCCGGGACCATGCCGGTCTCGACGAGCACGGTCGCCACGCCGATCGTGCCGTGCCCGCACATGGGCAGCAGGCCCGACACCTCGATGTAGAGCACGCCGAAGTCGGCGTCGGGGCGGGTGGGGGGCTGCAGGATGGCGCCGCTCATCGCCGCGTGGCCGCGCGGTTCGTACATGAGCAGGGTGCGGACGTGGTCCGTGTGCTCCATGAAGTGGAGCCGTTTCTCGGCCATGGTGGCGCCGGGGATCACCCCGACTCCCCCGGTGATGACCCGGGTCGGCATGCCCTCGGTGTGCGAATCGACCGCGTGGTAGATGTGGCGTGTGCGCATCAGGCGCCCCTCCTGCTGGGCAGTGGCTGGTTCTGACAGGTCGTGGGAGACGGCCCGGGCCGCCTCCCCACCGCTTAGTTCAGGCCCTCCGCGAGGGCCTTCTCGGTCGCGGCGCGCACGGCGGCCTCGATCTCCCCGGTGAGCGGGAAGCGCGGCGGGCGGGTGGCGCCGCCGGGGCGGCCGGCCAGGTCCATGGAGAGCTTGATGGCCTGGACGAACTCGGTCTTGGAGTCCCAGCGCAGCAGCGAGTGCAGGGACTTGTAGAGCGGCAGCGCGGTGGCGAGGTCGCCGGCGACCGCGGCCCGGTAGAGGGTGGCGCAGGCGCTGGGCAGGGCGTTGGGGTAGCCGGCGATCCAGCCGACGGCTCCGGCCAGGGCCAGTTCGAGCAGCACGTCGTCGGCACCGATGAGCAGGTCCAGGCCCGGGGCGAGTTCGGCGATCTCGTAGGCGCGGCGGACGTCGCCGCTGAACTCCTTGACGGCGACGATGCTGCCGTCGCCGTGCAGGCGGGCGAGCAGCGGCGGCGTCAGGTCCACCTTGGTGTCGATGGGGTTGTTGTACGCGACCACGGGCAGCCCGGCGCGGGCGACCTCGGCGTAGTGGGCGCGGACGGTCGCCTCGTCGGCGCGGTAGGCGTTGGGGGGCAGGAGGAGCACGGAGCCCGCCCCGGCCTCGGCGGCCTGTTCCGCCCAGCGCAGGGCCTCGGCGCTGCCGTACGCGGCGACCCCGGGCATGACGCGGGCGCCGTCGCCGGCGGCCTCGACGGCGGTGCGCACGACGCGGGCCCGCTCCTCGTCGGTGAGGGTCTGGTACTCGCCCAGGGAGCCGTTGGGGACCACGCCGTCGCAGCCTTCGGCGATGAGCCAGGCCACGTGCTCGGCGTACGCGTCGTAGTCGACGGAGAGGTCCTCGCGCAGGGGCAGGGTGGTGGCGACCATGATGCCGTGCCAGGGGCGGGTGCGGGTGTCGGCGCGGTGGTCCGGGCGGGGCGCGGGGGTGGGCGCGTGGTTCATGAGGAACTCCCTAGTGTGGTGTGTGACATTTTACTAGTGGGCGTGAGTCCGCCACAAGGGGCCGGGCGGCCCCGATCAGCGGTTCTCCGGGGGAACTTCGGCCTGCGGGAGCCCCGCGAGGTGACGCAGCGGCACCGGGCAGGACAGCGGACGCCGGTCGGGCGCCGGATCCTCCCCGGCGAGGGCGGCCACCGCCGGGCCGCACATCCGGCCCTGGCACCAGCCCATGCCGGCCCGGGTGAGGAGCTTGACCGTACGGGCGTCCCGCGCGCCGAGGTCGCCGACGGCCTCCCGGATCCGGCCCGCCGGGACCTCCTCGCAGCGGCACACGTCGGCCTCGTCGGGCAGCCAGCCGGTCCAGCCGGACCCGGGCCGGTGGGCGGCGGCCATCGCACCGGCGAAGGCGCGCAGCCGGGCGCGGGCGCGGGTCAGGGCGGCGGGGGCCCGTCGTCCGGCGATGGCGTGCGCGGCGATCTGGCCCTCGGTCAGCGCCAGTTGGGCGCCGCCGATGCCGCCGGTCTCGCCCGCGGACCAGATCCCGGGCACGGAGGTCCGCTGCTCCGCGTCCAGCGCGAGGGCGACCGTACCGTCCGGGCTGCGGAGGGTGGCGCAGCCGAGGCCGGTGGCCAGTTCCAGCTGGGGCACGAGCCCGTGGCCGACGGCGAGGGCGTCGCAGGGGATGCGGCGGGCGGTGCCGGGCAGCGGGCGCCAGTCGCGGTCCAGGCGGGAGACGGTGACGGCCTCGATGCGGGTGCGGATGCCCGTGCCGGTGGCGTGGGCCTGCGTGACGGCGTGCCGGGTGAGCAGGCGGATGCCGTGGCGCAGCAGGGCACTGCCGTACGTGGCGCCTTCGGCGAGTTTCGCGGGGTTGCGCAGCAGGGCGGGGGTCTGGGGGGCGTACGCCGTGTAGGAGGCGGCCTCCACGACGGCGGGCACGGTGGCTCCGGCGGCGGCGAGGGATCCGGCGACGGCGAGCAGCAGCGGGCCGCTGCCGGCCACGACGATCCGGCGGCCGGGGAGGACGAGGCCGCCCTTGAGCATGGCCTGGGCGCCGCCGGCGCCGATGACTCCCGGGAGGGTCCAGCCGGGGAAGGGGAGCTGGCGCTCGTAGGAACCGGTGGCCAGGAGCACGTGGCGGGCGTGCAGGGTCGCGGCCGCTTCGTCGGGGCCGGCCACGGCGTGGAGGGTCCAGGTGGCTTCGCCGCCGCCGTCGCCGCCGTCGCCGCCGCCGTCGCCGTGCGGGACCACCGTCCAGACGTGGTGGAGGGGGAGGTACGTGATGCGGCCGGCCGCGGTGTGGGCGCGCAGGGCGGCCTCGCGGGTGGCGAAGGCCCGCCAGTCGTGGTGCAGGGCCTGGGGGCGGGTGGCGCCGAGGCCGGGGGCGGGGTGGCGGTAGTACTGGCCGCCGGGGCGCTCGCCGGCGTCGAGGAGGGTGACGCGCAGGCCGAGGTCCGCCGCCGTGACGGCTGCGGCCAGGCCGGCGGGGCCGGCGCCGATCACCGCGAGGGTGGTGGGGGCGTCAGATTGCGAGGTCGGCATGGCCGGTGGCTTCCTGGGTGGTGACGGTGTCGCCGGGGCGGGCCGGGACGAGGCAGGCGCGCTGGTTGGGGCGGCCGTTGACGGTGACGAGGCAGTCGTAGCAGGCGCCGATGCCGCAGAACGCGCCGCGGGGGGCGGCGGCCTCGCGGGTGGTGCGCCAGGCGAGGATCCCGGCGGACCAGAGGACGGCGGCTACGGACTGGCCGTCCTGGGCCGGGAGTTCACGGCCGTCGAAGGTGACGGTGTGGGTTTCGGCGGGGGTGCCGCCGACCAGGTCGCGGGGGGTGCGGGTGCTCATCAGGGGCCTCCTCGGGGCGGAGCCTGGTGGGTGGTGCGGGGGACGGGGACGGGGCGGGGTGCCGTCCGGGATAGGCATGATTTATGGCGCCCGCTCTGGTGCTTCGTTGGTGGGGCGGTACCGCGCGCCAACAAATCACGTTTTACATCCCGGACGACACCCCGCCCCGTCCCCGTCCCCCTCCTCGCCGTCGTCCTGGTCGAAGCGGTGCGGGCGGAAGGGGGTCAGGGGGAGGGCGGGTTCTGTGTCTGTGAGGGTGGCTGCGATCAGGGCTCCTGTGGCGGGGGCCAGGCCGATGCCGGCGCCTTCGTGGCCGCAGGCGTGGAGGAGGCCGGGGACTCGGGGGTCCGGGCCGATCGCCGGGAGGTGGTCGGGGAGGTAGGGGCGGAAGCCGTGGTAGGTGCGCAGGATCCGGGTGTCGGCCAGGACCGGGAAGAGTGCGGCCGCCTGGCTGGCGAGGCGGCGCAGGGCCTCGGTGGACAGGCTCCGGTCGAAGCCGACGCGTTCACGGGTGGCACCGATGAGGACCGGGCCGGAGGGGGTGCCTTCGACCACCGCCGAGGACTGGAGTGCGGCGGAGTCGCTGGCCACGTCGGCGATGTAGTCGGCGGCGTAGACCTTGTGGCGGACCACGCGCGGCAGGGGTTCGGTGACCAGGACGAAGCCGCGGCGGGGCAGGACGGGCAGGGTGGTTCCGGCGAGGGCGGCGATCTGTCCGGCCCAGGTGCCCGCCGCGTTGACCACCGCGGGGGCGTGGAGGGTGCGGTGGGGGGTGCGGATTCCCCGCACGGTTCCGGAGTGGACGAGGATTTCGGTGACTTCCTCGTTCAGGTACGTGGTGGCGCCCGAGGCGGCCAGGAGGCGGGCGGCCGCCTGGGCCGGGTGGACCTGGGCGTCCTGGGGGTAGTGGAAGCCGCCCGCCAGGTTCGGGGAGAGGTGGGGTTCCAGGTCATGCAGGGTTTCCGGTCCCACCTCGGTGGCGACCACTCCGGCCGCGCGTTGGGCGTCCGTGAAGGTGCGCAGGGCCTTGAGGGTGGTCTCGTCCGGGGCTACGACGAGGCCGCCCTTGGGTTCGTACTCGGTCTCCGGGGGCAGGACGGCGGCCAGTTCGCGCCAGAGCCGGGTGGAGAGGAGGGCGAGGTCGAGTTCCGGTCCGGCCTCCTTGTCGGAGACGAGGAGGTTGCCCTCCCCCGCGCCGGTCGTGCCGCCCGCGACGGGGCCGCGGTCGACCACGGCCACGGAGAGCCCGGAGCGGCTCGCGTAGTACGCGCAGGCGGCTCCGACGACACCGGCGCCGATGATCACGACGTCCAAGGAGGAGTGGGTCACGATAGTAATATGTCACATTCTTCAGAGAGGGTGCCGGCCGGTCCCGCCCCCCGTCAGGTACGGGACCGGCCGGGAGGGGGTCAGCCGCGCAGCGGGCCCTCACAGGTGAACGGGGAGGTCCCCGCCACCTTGTTGGACCAGATCTCCAGCGCGCCGAAGGAGCAGTTCATGTCGGCCAGGTTGTTGGAGGCCGCGCCCGCCCGGTCGAGGATGAAGTAGTCCACCGTCTCCGACACGTCCTTGAAGTTCTGGTCGTCGCTGCGCCAGTTCTTCAGGTTCGCGGTGATCTTGCCCGTACAGGTGAAGCGGCGCTTGCCGGGCTCGCCGTTCTCCACGCAGTCCGGGGTGTTGTACGTGGCCGTGGCGAAGGAGGACTTCACCGAGGCGAGCGCGGAGTCGCGCAGCTGGGCGTTGGGGGTGAAGGTGGTGTTCGGGACGTAGAGCTGGTCCACCTTGGCGATCTGCGCGTCCAGGAAGCGGTTGTAGTCGCGCTGGAGGTAGGTGTCCGAGCCCATGCGCACGCGCCAGGCGTCGTACGCGGCCACGTCGTTGTTGCGCAGGTGGGTGTACATCTCGCGCAGGGCGGAGGGCTTCTCGGTCCACAGGAACTCGAAGAAGGTGCCGGCGTAGCTGTAGAAGCGGAACCCGTCGGCGTCGTAGGTGGCGTTCAGGAGCTGCTGGACGGACATGCGGGGGCCGCCGCCCGCGGTGTCGTTGATGACGGACTTGACCAGGGACTTGCGGACGGCGATGCCGTTGTCGCGGGTGGCGCCGTCGAAGAACTCGGCGGTGCCCTCGTCCATGGCGGTCGTCCGGTCGCCCTGGTACCAGGGGCCCTCGCCGAAGAAGCCGGGGACGGCGTAGCGGCCGTTGAGGTAGTGGGTGTACTCGTGGCGGAAGAGCTCTTCCAGGGTGAGGGAGGAATCCTGGGGGACGCGGCGCTGGTAGGTGTAGAAGGTGGCGCCCTTCTCGATGTAGATGCCGCCGTTGTTGGTGCCGTAGCCGGTGAGGATGGGGTGGTAGTTCTCGTAGTCGGCGCGGGAGGCGTAGAGCACGATGTTCAGGGTGCTGTTCGGGTCCCCGGCGAGCGGCTGGTCGGTGCCGAGCACGCGGTGGAACTGCGTCTTGACCTGCTTGCTGGCGTAGTAGAGCTGGTCGACGGTGGCCTTGTCGAGGGCGGTGCGGACCTTGATGGCGCCGTTGTCGTAGGTGTAGGTGTACGGGAAGATCTGCTTCTCGATGTCCTCCTTGCAGACCCCGTACGGCTTGCAGGCCTCGTAGAAGTTCAGCCAGGAGACGATCTTCGCCCAGGGCTCGGTGCCCCAGCCGGACTTCACGGGCTCCAGCATCGCGCCGAGGTCGGCGACGAGCTGGTCGCGCAGGCCGGCTATCTGGCCGAAGCGGCCGTACTCGCCGATCGCGTCACGGGCCACCCAGGCGTTGCCGGTGCCCTTGAGGTGGGTGTAGCCGGCGAAGGCCTTGAAGGCGGCGCGGTAGGCGGGGTCGGCGGCGGCCGCGGCGTGGAAGGCGGCGTCCTGGTTGCCCGGGTAGACGCCCAGGTAGTTGACGGACAGTGCGGCGAGGGCGGCGCCCGCCCAGCCGGCGTCGAGGTTGGTCGCCGGGTGGGAGGGGTCCATGGTGGCCAGGACCTTCTTGATGAGGCCCAGCTGGTGGTGGCGCAGGCCGGGGCCGGCGGCGTAGAGGGCCTCGCGCAGGGTGCGGGCGTTGGAGGGGGTGACGTCGAAGGTGCGCGCGGCGTTGCCGTAGTCGGCGATGGCCCTGCGCGTCGCGTCGACGGTGGGGGCGTCGGTGACGTCGATCTCGTCGCGTGAGAAGTCGTGGTACGCGACGGCGTGCAGGTAGGTGAACATCTCCTCCAGGTGGGAGGAGTTACGGCCGTCATGGGCGGCGGCCAGGCTGGATATCCGGCGGGAGACGGCCTGGACGTGGGCGTCGGACATGACCGGCGCCAGGCGGGCGTCCCAGGTCCAGATGAGGCCCCGCAGGCAGCCGTCGGCGGTGACGGCCTGGTCGCCGAGGAAGTCGGCGAACTGCTCGGGGCCGAGGTTCGTGATCCCGTCGAGGGTGCAGGGGACGCCCGCCGCCACGCTGAGGGCAGTGGGCGCGGTGGCCGTCTTGCGGCTCTTCTCGCCGCGTTCGGCGGAGGCCGTGGAGGCGGGCTGGTCCACGGCGGGGGCGGCGCCGGGGATGCGGCCGTCGGTGACGGCCTTGCCGCCGGGGGCCGGGGCGGGCGCCGGGGTGAGCTCCTGCGGCTGGGCCAGCCGGTCGACCTCGTCGAAGGGGTTCGGCGCGGCGGCGGGTGCGCCGGAGGTGAAGGTGCCCGGGGTGGAGACGCCGCTCGCGGCGGCGGGGGTGCCCCGCTCGGCGGCCTGGGTCACGGCCTGGCCGGCGGTGGCGAGGAGGGTGACCGCGACGGCGGCGGAGAGGAGAGACGTACGCACAACTCTGTGCTGGGACACCGAAAACTCCTGGTGGGGAGAGGAGGTGGGGGAAATGGTGCGAGAACTGCCCTGCTTCACACGGCGTTTGACGGGGATTAACGTGCCGCGGTGTGAGCTGTAACATAGTAATGTGAAATTGCACTGGCAAGACCTGTGCGCCCATCACTTCAGTACTTCTTGAGGGAGCCTCCGTGACCGACACCCGCTCCCGCCTCAACATCGGCAGTCACGACCTGCCGGTATCGGGTGGGTTGTCCCGCTTCATGGCGGGGAATTGGGCGGCCTCACCGCTCTCCGCCTCGGCGCGCGTCCCCGCCCACGCCGTCACCCCGGCCCGGCGCGCCCGACTCTCGGCGCGGTTCCCGGGCGAGCGGCTGGTCGTCCGGGCGGGCGAGCTGAAGGTGCGCACGAACGACTGCGACCACCGCTTCCGCCCGCACAGCGCGTACGCCTGGCTGACCGGGCTGACGGGCGAGGACCAGGTGGGCCACGTCCTGGTGCTGGAGCCGTCCGGACCGCACGGCCACGAGGCGGTGCTGTACCTGCGGCCGCGCTCGGCCCGGGCCGACGGCACCGAGGAGTTCTACCGGGACCGCCGCTACGGCGAGTTCTGGGTGGGCCGCCGCCCCGACCTGGCGGAGGCGGAACTGCTGACCGGCATCCGCTGCGCCCACCTGGACACCCTCGGCTCCCCGCCGGCCCGCGACGCCGCCACCGACACGGAACTGGCCGCCGCCCTGTCCGAGCTGCGCCTCGTCAAGGACGCCTGGGAGGTCGAGCAGCTCCAGCTGGCGGTGGACCACACCACGGCCGGGTTCGAGGACGTCGTACGGGCCCTGCCGCGCGCGCTGGCCCACCCGCGCGGGGAGCGCTGGATCGAGGGGGTCTTCGGCCTGCGCGCCCGGGCGGAGGGCAACGGCACGGGCTACGAGACCATCGCCGCGTCGGGCGCCCACGCGTGCGTCCTGCACTGGATCCGCAACGACGGCCGGCTCGACCCGGGCGACCTGCTGCTCCTGGACGCGGGCGTGGAGACCGACACCCTCTACACCGCCGACATCACCCGCACCCTCCCCCTGTCGGGCCGGTTCTCACCGGTGCAGCGCCAGGTGTACGAACTGGTACTGGCCGCGCAGGACGCCGGGATGGCGGCGCTGCGGCCGGGGGCGAGCTTCCGGGACTTCCACCGGGCCGGGATGCGGGTCATCGCGGAGGGGCTCACCGAATGGGGGGTCCTCAAGGACCCGCAGGGCGACCTCCACCGGCGCTACACCCTGTGCAGCAGCGGGCACATGCTCGGGCTGGACGTCCACGACTGCGCGAAGGCCCGCGCCGAGACGTACCTGGACGGGGTGCTGGAGGAGGGCCAGGTCCTCACCGTGGAACCGGGCCTGTACCTCCAGCCGGACGACGAGACCCTCCCCGTGGAGCTGCGCGGCATCGGCGTCCGCATCGAGGACGACCTCGTCGTCACGGCCGACGGCGCCCGCCTGATGTCGGGCGCACTGCCGCGCACGGTGGACGGCATCGAGGAGTGGATGGGCGCCCTCCTGGACTCCGCCGAGGGCTGACCCGACCGGGGCCGGGGGCGGGGGGCCGGGGGCGGGGGCCGGCCCGGCGGGCCGCCTACGGGAGCACCGCGATGCCGTCCAGTTCGAGTTGGGCCTCGGTGTCCCAGAGGCGGACCACCCCGATCACCGCCATCGCCGGGTAGTCGCGGCCCGCCAGCCGGTGCCAGACGCGGCCCAGTTCACGGGCGTGCGTCCGGTACGCCTCCACGTCCACCGCGTAGACGGTGACCCGGGCCAGGTGGGCCGGGGTGCCGCCCGCCGCCGCGAGGGCGGTGAGCAGGTTGGCGAGGGCGCGCTCGAACTGCTCCGGCAGGGTCTCCCCCACGACCTTGCCGGAGCCGTCCAGCGCGGTCTGGCCGGCCAGGAACACCAGCCGGCCGCCAGTGGCGGCGACGGCGTGCGAGAAGCCCGTCGCCGGGGACAGCTCCGCCGGGTTGATGCGTTCCAGGGGGGAGGGGTCGGGGGTCACCGGGCCGTCACCCCACGGTAGAGCTCCTTCGCGATGATCGTGCGCTGCACCTCGCTGGCCCCCTCGTAGATCCGGGGTGCGCGCACCTCCCGGTACAGGTGTTCCAGCAGGTGGCCGCGGCGCAGGGCGGTCGCGCCGTGCAGCTGGACGGCGTGGTCGACGACGTACTGGGCCGTCTCGGTGGCGAGGAGTTTGGCCATCGCCGCCCGCCGGGGGACGTCCGGGGAGCCGCTGTCGTACGCGCCCGCCGCCGCGTAGACCAGCAGCCGGGCGGCCTCGGTGCGGGTGGCCATCTCCGCCACCCGGTGCGCGACGGCCTGGAGGTCGGCCAGCACCCCGCCGAAGGCGGTGCGGCCGGAGGTGTGCGCCAACGTCGCGTCGAGCGCCGCCCGGGCCATCCCGACGGCGAAGGCGCCCACGCTCGGCCGGAACAGGTTCAGGGTCCGCATGGCCACGCCGAACCCCTGCCCGGGCTCGCCCAGGACGTCCGCGCGGCCGACGGGCACCCCGTCGAAGGCGAGGGAGCCGATGGGGTGCGGCGAGAGCATGTCCAGGGCCTCGCCGGTCAGTCCCGGCCGGTCCGCCGGGACCAGGAAGGCCGTGATGCCCTTCGCTCCGGGCGCCTCACCCGTCCGGGCGAAGACGGTGTAGAAATCGGCCTCGGGGGCGTTGGAGATCCAGCACTTCTCCCCGCTCAGCCGCCAGCCGGGTCCGTGCGCCCCGTCCGGCTGTGCGTGCAGGGCCAGCGCCGCCGCGTCCGAGCCGGCGCCCGGCTCGCTGAGCGCGAAGGCGGCCACCAGCCGGCCCTGCCGCACCCCCGGCAGCCACCGCTCCCGCTGCGCCGCGCTGCCCGCGCGCAGTACCGGATCGGCGCCCAGGCCTTGCAGGGCCAGGGCCGTCTCCGCCTCGGTGCACCCGTAGGCGAGGGATTCCCGCAGCAGGCACAGCTCCAGCGCCCCTGAGGTGAACACCCGCTCCAGCAGGCCCAGTTCACCGAGCGCCGCCAGCAGCGGCCGGTTCACCCGGCCGGGTTCACCCTTCTCGGCGAGCGGCCTCAGCCGCTGCTCCGACAGTGCGCGCAACTGCCCGCACCATTCCTCTTCTTCCGCCCCGAGCGCGAATCCGGTCATCCGAATGCCCCAGTCTTATCGCGTCCTGTTGACTGCCGTCACCATCACGATACGCTTCTGAGGCGACCGCACGGCCGGCTCCACCCGAACTCCGGACGTTGCAAGGGGGCGAACCCGCCTTGGAGCTCAAGCCTTCCGCTCACGCCGACACCTTTGCCCGCGACCACCTGCCACCCGCCCACGCCTGGCCGGAACTGCTCTTCGAGCTGCCCGAGCTGGCGTACCCGGACCGGCTGAACTGCGGGGCCGAACTCCTCGACGCGACCGTCGAGCGGTTCGGACCCGACCGGCCCGCCTTCCGCGGCGGCTCCGGCGAGGTGTGGTCCTACGGGGAACTGCGCGAGCGCGTCGACCGCCTCGCCCACGTGCTCACTGTCGATCTCGGCGTGGTCCCCGGCAACCGGGTGCTGCTGCGCGGGCCCACCGGACCGTGGCTGGCAGCCTGCTGGCTGGCGGTCATGAAGGCCGGCGCGGTGGCGGTCACCGTACTGGCCCAGCAGCGGGCCCAGGAGCTGGCGACGGTGTGTTCCATGGCCCGGGTGCGGCACGCCCTGTGCCATGTGGACGCCCTCGACGACCTGGCCAAGGCCGGGGTGCCCGGGCTGCGGATCACCACCTACGGGGGCCGGGAGCCGGACGACCTGCTGCGGCTGGCCGAGGCGCACACCGCGCCCTACCCGGCCGTCGAGACCTCCGCCGACGACGTGGCGCTGATCGCCTTCACCTCCGGGACCACCGGACGCCCCAAGGGGTGCATGCACTTCCACCGCGACCTCCTCGCCGTCGCCGACACCTTCTCCCGCCACGTGCTGCGCCCCCGCCCCGACGACGTGTTCGCCGGGAGTCCGCCCCTCGGCTTCACCTTCGGGCTCGGCGGTCTCGTCGTCTTCCCGCTGCGGGCCGGGGCCTCGGCGCTGCTGCTGGAGCAGGCCGCGCCGCGCCGGCTGCTGCCCGCGCTGGCCGAGCACCGGGTGAGCGTCCTGTTCACGGCACCCACCGCCTACCGGGCGATGCTGGACACCCTGGGCCCCTACGACGCGGGCGCCTACGACCTCTCCGCGCTGCGCCGCTGCGTCTCGGCCGGGGAGAACCTGCCCGCCGCGACCTGGCGGGCCTGGTACGAGCGCACGGGCCTGCGGATCATCAACGGCATCGGCGCCACCGAACTCCTGCACATCTTCATCTCCGCCGCCGACGAGGACGTCCGCCCCGGTACCACCGGCCGGGTGGTACCGGGCTGGGAGGCCCGGGTGGTGGACGCCGCCGGGCGGCCCGTGGCGGACGGCGAGCCGGGCCTGCTGGCGGTGCGCGGTCCCGTGGGCTGCCGCTACCTGGCCGATCCCCGGCAGGCCGAGTACGTGCGGGACGGCTGGAACCTGACGGGCGACACCTACGTCCGCGACCCCGACGGGTACTTCCGCTACGTCGCCCGCGCCGACGACATGATCATCTCTTCCGGTTACAACATCGCGGGCCCGGAGGTCGAGGAGGCCCTGCTGCGCCATCCCGACGTGGTGGAGGCGGCGGTGGTCGGCCGCCCCGACGAACGGCGCGGGCAGATCGCGGTGGCGTACACCGTCCTGCGCGAGGGGGCGGTGCTGGCAGAGGAGGACCTGCGGACCTTCGTCCTCGGCGAGCTGGCCCCCCACAAATGCCCGCGCGTCTTCGTCTTCGTCCCCGCGCTGCCCCGAACGGCCACCGGGAAACTTCAGCGGTTCCGGCTGCGCGATCTAGAGTGAACCCGTGGTCGAGCTGCACACCCCGCGATCCTTGATCGTCACGTTCTACGGCGCCTACGGGCGGTCCTTCGAGGGCCCCGTGCCGGTGTCCGCGCTGGTCCGCCTGCTGGGCGCGGCCGGGGTCGACGCGCCGTCCGTCCGCTCCTCGGTGTCCCGGCTGAAGCGGCGCGGCTTCCTGCTGCCCGCGAAGGCCGCGGACGGTGCGGCGGCCTACGCCCTCTCCGAGGAGGCCCGGCTGCTGCTGGAGGACGGGGACCGGCGGATCTACGGGCCCGCCCCGGTGTCGGACGAGTGGCTGGTGGCGGTGTTCTCCGTCCCCGAGCAGGAGCGCCACAAGCGGCACCTGCTGCGCTCCCGGCTCGCCCGGCTGGGCTTCGGAGCGGTGGCCCCGGGGGTGTGGATCGCCCCGGCGCACCTCGCCGGCGAGACCGGGCACACCTTGGAGCGGCTGCACCTGACGGCGTACGTGGAGCTCTTCCGCGGCGCGCACCTCGGCTTCGCCCCCACCGCCGAGGCGGTGGCCCGCTGGTGGGACCTGGCGGCGCTGGCCAAGCAGCACGAGGAGTTCCTCGACCTGCACGAGCCGGTCCTGCGCGGCTTCCAGTCGGGCCCCGAGCCCACCCCCGAGGCCGCCTACCAGGCCTACCTCCCGGCCCTGGACACCTGGCGCCGGCTGCCCTACGCCGACCCGGGCCTGCCCCGCGAGCTCCTCCCCGCGGACTGGCCCGGCGACCGGGCGGCGGCGGTCTTCGCCGAACTCCACTCCCGTCTGCACGCGGCGGGCGCCCGCTTCGTGCGCCAGTAGGGCGTGCGCCCGCAGGGGCCTCAGGCCGCCAGGGCCGGGGCGCCGCGCCTGCGCCGGTAGTAGTGGACGGTCAGCACCGCGAGCAGCGGACCCCAGGCGGCGAGCGGCACGTAGGAGATCCAGAAGGCGACGGTCTGCCAGCCGTGGGTGATCAGGCCCCCGGTGGCCGGTGTCCCGTCGAGCATGCGGCCGGACGCCATCATCACCAGCGCGTACGGGAAGACCATGAGCGCGGCCGCTCCGAGGCCGGCGGGTATGACCGCCGCCGCGACCGGCACCGGCCGGCCGCCCAGGCCCGGTATCCAGCGCGGCCAGATCTCCCCCCACCGGCTGACCAGCCCGAGGGCGAGGAGGGCCAGTACCTCGCTGACGACGGTGAGCGCGACGATGTACACCGGTCCGTCCTGGAACAGCACCGGCCCGTGCCCCTCGGGGGGCGTGTCGCTGGGCACCATCAGCGGCGCCTGGAAGACGAAGCCGGCGATCCGCCAGACGGAGGCGGGCAGCACGGTCAGGGTGGTCACGTACGCGGTGATCGCCGCCCAGCGGGGTACGCCCGCCGCCGTCGAGCCGTGCAGTTTCGCCAGCAGTGCGCGCGTGCTCATGGTTCCCCCTCGTCCGCCGCGCCCCTCTCGGGGCCGGCTCGTCCCTCTCGCCGTGTCCTCTCCAAGGTCCCAGCGGGACCGGTACGACCGCGTCCCCCACGAGAGGGGACCGCCTCCCCCGCACGGGGGAGAGCCCGCCGCGCCGCGTGAACCCCGCCCCGCACACCCGCGAAAACTCCGGTGCGCCGACACCCGACGGGGCGTCAGGATGGGCCATGACCTGGACCTTCAGCACTGATCTGGCCGCCTACCTGGCCGCCGCGCGCCCGGTCGTGGCCGCGCAGCCCGTCGTCGACACCCTCCTGCTGACCGTCGCGGACGCCCTGGAGCGGCGAGGACCGCACGCCTACGGCCCCGGCGACCCCCTCTTCGGCTGGTGGACCGGCGCCGACGGAGCCGTCTGCGGAGCCCTGCTGCGCACCCCGCCCTTCCCGCTGCTGCTCGGGGCCGTCCCGCCCGAGGCGGTCCCGGCGCTGGGCGCGGCCCTCTCCCGCGAACCGCTGCTCGCCGGGGTCGACGAGTTCAACGCCCGCAGCGCGGACGCCCTGGTCCTGGCACGGGCATGGGGGACGCGGTCCAGGGTCGTGGAGGAGAGCCGCCTCCACCGGCTCGGCGCCCTGGCCGCCCCGGACCCGGCCCCGCCGGGGCGCGCCCGGCCCGCCGCCGGGGCCGACCTGCCCCTCCTGCTGGAGTGGGTCGAGGCGTTCAACCGGGAGCTCGGCCAGCCGGGCACCGCCTCCGAGGCGGCCCTGCGCGACCGGATCTCGTACGGCGGGGCCCTGCTCTGGGAGGACGGCGGAGTCCCGGTGTCACTGGCCGGGTTCTCCCGCCCGATCGGCGCGGTCTCCCGCGTCTTCCCCGTCTACACCCCGCCCGGGCTGCGGGGCCGGGGCTACGCCGCCGGGGTGACGCACGCCGTGAGCGGAGCGGCGTACGCGGCCGGGGCGAGCGAGGTCCTGCTCTTCACGGACGTGGCCAACCCCACCAGCAACGCCCTCTACCGGCGCCTCGGCTACGCCCCGCTGGAGGACCGCGTCCACCTCGCGCGTGCCTGATCCGACGGATCAGCCCTTGCCCGTCGGCGGCCTGCGGCTGCCCGCCCGGTACGGGGCGGGCCAGGGCGCGGCCGGGCCGGCGTACCCCTGTTCGGCGGCGGCGTGCAGGGTCCAGTGCGGGTCGTACAGGTGGGGCCGGCCCACCGCGCACAGGTCGGCGCGGCCCGCGAGCAGCAGGGAGTTGACGTCGTCCCAGGAGGAGATCGCGCCGACGGCGACGACGGGGACGCCCAGGGAGTTGCGGATCCGGTCGGCGTAGGGGGTCTGGTAGGAGCGCCCGTACTCGGGGGTCTCGTCGGACACCACCTGCCCCGTGGACACGTCGACGGCGTCGGCGCCGTGCGCGGCGAAGGCGGCGGCGATCCGCTGCGCGTCCTCGGGTGTGGTGCCGCCGGGCGCCCAGTCGGTGGCCGAGAGCCGGACGGTCATCGGGCGGTCCTGCGGCCAGACCGCCCGGACGGCGTCGAAGACCTCCAGCGGGAAGCGCAGCCGGTTCTCCAGGCAGCCGCCGTAGGCGTCCTCGCGGTGGTTGGTGAGCGGGGACAGGAACCCGGACAGCAGGTAGCCGTGGGCGCAGTGCAGTTCCAGCAGGTCGAAGCCGCAGTCCGCGGCCCGTACGGCGGCCGCGGCGAAATCGGAGCGGATCGCCTCCAGGTCCACGGCGGCCAGGGCCCGCGGGACGGCGGAGACACCGGGCCGGTAGGGCAGTGCGGAGGCGGCGACCAGGGGCCAGTTGCCCTCGGGCAGCGGCTCGTCCATCCCCTCCCACATGACCCGGGTGGAGCCCTTGCGGCCCGCGTGGCCGAGCTGGACGCCGAGGGCCACTCCGGGCGCGGAGGTGTGGACGAAGTCCGCGATCCGCTTCCATGCGGCCGCCTGTTCCGCCGTCCACAGGCCCGCGCAGCCGGGGGTGATGCGGCCTTCGGCGCTGACGCAGACCATCTCCGTCATGACCAGTCCGGCGCCGCCGAGGGCGCGGGAGCCCAGGTGTACGAGGTGGAAGTCCCCCGGTACGCCGTCGGTCGCCGAGTACATGTCCATCGGGGAGAGCACGACCCGGTTGCGCAGGGTCAGCCCGCGCAGGGTGAAGGGGGTGAACATCGGGGGCACCGCCGCCGGGCCCGCGCCGGCATCCGCTCCGGCGCCGACGTCCGTACCGACGGCGTCCGTACCGACGGCGTCCGGGCAGCCGAAGTCCCGTTCCACCGCCCGGGTGAAGCGGGCGTCGCGCAGCCGGAGGTTCTCGTGGGTGACGCGTCGGCTGCGGGTGAGCAGGTTGAAGGCGAACTGCCGGGCCGGCTGGCCGACGTAGACGTCGATCTCCTCGAACCACCGCATGCTGGCGGCCGCCGCCCGCTGGGTGCTGGCCACGGCGGGCCGCCGCGCCCGCTCGTACGCGGCGAGGGCGTCCGGCACCGCGGTGTGGTCGCGTACCGCTTCGGCGAGGGCGAGGGCGTCCTCGACGGCCAGTTTGGTGCCGGAGCCGATGGAGAAGTGCGCGGTGTGCGCGGCGTCGCCGAGCAGGACGACGTTGCCGTGCGACCAGCGTGCGTTGACGACGGTACGGAACCGCGTCCACGCGGAGCGGTTGCCGCGCAGCGGCCGTCCACGCAGGGCCTCGCCGAAGATCTTGGCGCAGCGGGCGGCGGACTCCTCCTCGTCGCACAGGTCGAGTCCGGCCGCCTGCCAGACCTCTTCGCGCATCTCGACGATCACGGTCGAGGAGTCGGCGGCGTACGGGTAGCCGTGCAGCTGCATCACGCCGTGCGGGGTCTCGGCGATCTCGAAGCGGAACGCGTCGAAGGCGAAGTCGGCGGCCAGCCAGATGTAGCGGCAGCGGCCCGGGGTGACGGTCGGCCGGAAGTGGGCGGCGCCGCTCTCGCGGGTCGCGCTGTGCACCCCGTCCGCCGCGACGACCAGGTCGTGCGTGTCCGCGAGCGCCCACGCGTCGGGCGCCCCGGTGTGGAAGCGGAGCCGGACGCCGAGGCCGGTGCAGCGCTCGTGCAGGATCTCCAGGAGCCGGCGGCGGCCCAGCGCGGCGAAGCCGTGGCCACCGGAGGTCAGCAGCCGGCCCCGGTGCACGACCTCGACGTCGTCCCAGCGGACGAACTCGGCGCCGAGGGCGGTGTGGACGGCGGTGTCGGCCCGTTCGATGCCGCCGAGGGTCTCGTCGGACAGGACGACGCCGAAGCCGAAGGTGTCGTCGGGGGCGCCGCGTTCCCAGACCTCGACGCTGTGCCCTTGCCGGGCCAGCAGCGCGGCGGCGTACAGCCCGCCCGGCCCCCCGCCCACGACGGCCACCCGCATGGCGTCAGCAGACATGTGGCTACCTGCCCTTCCACTCCGGCGGCCGCTTTCCGGTGAAGGCCGCGTGGAACTCCGCGTAGTCCTGGCCGTGCATCAGCAGGGCCTGGGTGTTGGCGTCCAGCTCGACGGAGGCCGCCAGCGGCATGTCGAGCTCGGCCGTGAGCAGGGCTTTGGTCTGGGCGTGGGCGAGGGTGGGTCCGGCGGCGAGACGGGCGGCGAGCTCGGCGGCGCGGGCGTCGGCCCCGCCCTCCTCGACCAGCTCGCTGAGCAGGCCGATCCGCTCCGCCTCGGCGGCCCGTACGGGCTCTCCGAGCATCAGGATCCGGGTGGCGTGGCCGAGGCCGACGACCCGGGGCAGCAGGTAGGCGGCGCCCATGTCGCCGCCGGAGAGGCCGACCCGGGTGAAGAGGAAGGCGAAGCGGGCGGTGGGGTCCGCGATCCGGAAGTCGGCGGCGAGGGCGAGCACGGCTCCGGCCCCGGCGGCGACCCCGTGCACGGCGGCGATCACCGGGAAGGGGCATTCGCGGACGGCCCGGACCACCTGGCCGGTCATCCGGTTGAAGTCGAGGAGCTGGGCGGTGTCCATGGCGAGGGTGGCGCCGATGATCTCGTCCACGTCGCCGCCGGAGCAGAAGCCGCGCCCCTCCCCGGCCAGGACGAGGGCGTGCACCGAGCGTTCGCGGGACAGTTCGGCGAGCAGATCGCGCAGGTCGGCGTAGGCGCCGAAGGTGAGCGCGTTCAGCTTCTCGGGGCGGTCGAGGGTGACGGTGGCCACGCCGTCCTGCCGGGTCACCCGCAGGTGGCGCCACCGTTCGGTCGCTGGTGTGGAACCGGTGAAGGGGCTCACGGAAACGACGGTATCACCGACTGGTGACTACCGTCACAGAAACGCGACAGGAGGGTCGGGGTCGCGCCACACGTGCCGAAGGGCCCCACCGGAGGTGACCTCGGTCCCTTGCCCTTCGGCCGGGGTGCCCTACGACGCCGGAGTGCCACTTCGTATGGTTGAAAGCGGGAGCTTCTCCTCCCGGCGAACCCCGCCCCGCACGAGCCCTACGAGCCGCACGAGCCCCGAGAAACGGACGGTCCCGCCTTGCCCGACGCCTCCGCCTGGCGGATCGCCCTCCCGCACTCGGCCGCCGCCGTGCCCCTGGCCCGCGCCCTGGTGCGTACGGCGCTCAACGACGTCGAGCCGTCCGCCGACAGCGACACGGCGGAGCTGCTGACCGCCGAGCTGGTCGCCAACGCCGTCGAGCACACCGCCGCGGGGGCTCCGATCGAGCTGGTGGTGGAGCTGCTCACGGACGGCTGCCAGGTCGAGGTGCACGACGGCGACCCGCGGCCGCCCGGCGGCCTGACCGCCCGCCCGGCGGACGCCCAGCCCGACCCCTGGCAGGAGCACGGCCGCGGCCTGCTGCTGATCCGCGCCCTGAGCTCCGCCTGCGGCCACCGCCGCACCGCGCGCGGCAAGGCGGTCTGGTTCACCCTGCCGGCGCGCGCGAACGCCTGACGGCCCTCGCCGCGGCTACGCGCCGGGCCCCGCGAGCAGGGCGACGAGTACGGCCTTGATGGTGTGCAGCCGGTTCTCGGCCTCGTCGAAGACGACGGAGTGCGCGGACTCGAACACCTCGTCCGTGACCTCCAGCGAGTCCAGCCCGTGCCGGGCGTGGACCTCCTGGGCCACCTTGGTCCCCAGGTCGTGGTAGGCGGGCAGGCAGTGCAGGAACTTCACGTCCGGGTTGCCGGTCGCGCGCAGCACGTCCATGGTGACGGCGTACGGGGACAGGGCCGCGATCCGCTCGTCCCAGACCTCCTTCGGCTCGCCCATCGACACCCACACGTCGGTGGCCACGAAGTCGGCCTGTGCCACCCCCTCCGCGACCTCCTCGGTCAGGGTGATCCGGGCCCCGCTGACCGCCGCCAGCTCGCGGGCCTTCTCGACGACGACCTCGGCCGGCCAGTAGGCCTTGGGCGCGACGATCCGTACGTCCATGCCCAGCAGAGCGCCGGTCACCAGGTAGGAGTTGCCCATGTTGAAGCGGGCGTCGCCGAGGTAGGCGAAGGCGATGCGCTCCAGCGGCTTGTCGCTGTGCTCGGTCATGGTGAGCACGTCGGCGAGCATCTGGGTGGGGTGCCAGTCGTCGGTGAGGCCGTTGAAGACCGGCACGCCGGAGTGCGCGGCGAGCTCCTCGACCGCCTGCTGGCTGTCGCCCCGGTACTCGATGCCGTCGAACATCCGGCCGAGGACGCGCGCGGTGTCGCGGACCGACTCCTTGTGGCCCATCTGGGAGCCGGAGGGGTCGAGGTAGACGGTGCGGGCGCCCTGGTCGGCGGCGGCGACCTCGAAGGCGCAGCGGGTGCGCGTGGAGGTCTTCTCGAAGATCAGCGCGATGTTCCTGCCCTGGAGCCGGGGCCGCTCGGTGCCGGCCTTCTTGGCCGCCTTGAGTTCGGCGGCGAGCTCGACCAGGCCGCGGAACTCGGCGGCGGTGAAGTCGAGCTCCTTGAGGAAACTGCGGCCGAAGAGGTCGCTGGCCATGGGGGCACTCCTGGGTGGCACTGACAGGGGATAATGGAAGTGTATACGATACACCGTATTGATATACAGCCCCCCGTCACGGCCCGCGCCGGGCCTCAGACGGCGTCCCGCTCCACCGGGCAGCTCATGCACCGCGGCCCGCCCCGGCCCCGCCCCAGCTCGCTGCCCGGGATCTCGATGACCTCGATGCCCTCCTTGCGCAGGTGCGTGTTGGTGGTCACGTTCCGCTCGTAGGCGACGACCACCCCCGGTTCGACGGCCAGCACGTTGCAGCCGTCGTCCCACTGCTCGCGCTCCGCCGAGTGCACGTCCTGAGTGGCGGTCAGCACCCGTACCCGCTCCAGCCCGAGCGCGGCCGCGATGGCCCGGTGCATGTGCTCCGGCGGGTGGTCGGCGACCCGGAGCTCGCTCGCCCCCTCCCCCGGTCTGATCGTGTAGGAGCGCAGCATGCCGAGGCCCGCGTACTGGGTGAAGGTGTCGGCGTCCACCATCGTCATGACGGTGTCCAGGTGCATGAAGGCCCGCCGCTTGGGCATGTCGAGCGCCACGATCACGGACGCCGAACCGGCGGCGAACAGGCCGCGCGCGAGCATCTCCACGGCCTGCGGGGTGGTGCGCTCGCTCATCCCGATCAGTACGGCGCCGTTGCCGATGACCAGTACGTCCCCGCCCTCGATGGTCGAGGGGTAGTCCACCTGCCCCTGTGACCAGTAGTGGAAGGCGCCGGAGCCGGTGAAGAGCGGATGGTGCCTGTAGATCGCCTCGAAGTGGACGGTCTCGCGCTGGCGGGCCGGCCAGCGCATGGCGTTGACCGAGACCCCGTCGTAGATCCAGGCGGAGGTGTCCCGGGTGAAGAGGTGGTTGGGCAGCGGCCCCAGCAGGAAGTCGTCCAGGTCCAGCGCGTGGAAGCGTACGGACACCGGTTCGGCGTGCGCCTGGAGGAACTCGCGCTTGGTCATGCCGCCGACGAGCGCCTCCGCGAGGCCGGCCGAGGAGAGCCCGTCGAAGACCGACCGCAGGTGGTCGGTGGCGAGGGGCCCGTACTCCTTCTCGTCGAACACCCGGTCCAGTACGAGGTGGCGGGCCTCCGGGATCTCGAGGGCCTCGCGCAGCAGGTCACCGAAGAGGTGGACGTCGACGCCCCGGTCGCGGAGCACGTCCGCGAAACCGTCGTGCTCCTGGCGGGCACGGCGCACCCACAGCACGTCGTCGAAGAGGAGGGCGTCCTTGTTGCTGGGTGTGAGCCGCTTCAGCTCCAGGTCGGGCCGGTGGAGGATGACGCGGCGGAGCCGCCCGGTCTCGGAGTCGACATGGAATCCCATGCCGTACACGTTCCCAGACCGGGCGGGTTTTCGAACCGGCCCCGGGGGACCGGTCTCAGCGCAGGCCGAGAAGCGCCGTCGGAGCGCCGACCAGTTCCGGGGCGATGAGGCCCAGCTTCGGGGCGACCACGTTCGGGATACCGAAGTTGCTCCCGTCCGGCATGCTCAGCGGCGCCCCGAGGACCGCGCCCGGGCTGCGGGTGCGCAGGGTGGTCTCCGGCGCGTCCAGCGAACCCTCGCCGTCCGTCTCGGGCGAGCCCGCGAGGTTGGGGAGCGGCGAGGTGAGGTGGGTGGCGCCGAGGTCGGTGGCGATCGGCAGCACCGGGAGCAGTGGGGTCGGGAGCAGGTCGCCCGTGTGGTGGCGGGGCGCCTCGGGGGCGCCGACGACCGGCACCGGGACCGCGGTGGCCACGCGCGGGGCGGCCACGCCCAGCGTGGTCTCGACGGCGTCCAGCGGGACACCCACCGGGACCGAGTCGGCCACGGCCGGGGAGGCCGCACCGGCCGCGGCCATACAGGTCATGAGCGCCGCAATGCTTCCGCGCGCGGTCATCTTCATAGGTGACGTTCCGTCCTTCCAGGGTCGCGGACATTCCGCTGCCCTGGATGAACGATCCCGCCGGGGGGTTTCCCGGAGTTCCCCACGAAAGTTCCCCCATACGGCCTACGTGAGGGCCTCGCCCTGCCATCCTCCGGCGGGATTCACCCGTTAGGGATCCCGCCGGAGGTCCGGGGTCGGAGCCGGAGGCCGGAACCGCAGGTCAGAGCCGCAGGTCAGAGCCGCAGGTCAGAGCCTGGGGTCGACCGGCTCCGACTCCAGGGCCAGCACGGCGAACACCGGCTCGTGCACCCGCCACAGCGGTTCCCCCGCCGCCAGCCGGTCCAGTGCCTCCAGTCCGAGCGCGTACTCGCGCAGGGCGAGGGAGCGCTTGTGGCCCAGGAACCTCTGGCGCAGCCTCTCCAGGTGCTCCGGGCGGGTGTACTCGGGCCCGTAGATGATCCGCAGGTACTCGCGCCCGCGCACCTTCACCCCCGGCTGCACGAGGCGGCCCTTGCCGTCCCGGGCGTACGCCTGGAGCGGCTTGACGACCATGCCCTCGCCGCCCGCCTCCGTCAGCTCCCGCCACCAGTCGGTGCCCGCCCGCACGGACGCCTCGTCGCCGGTGTCCACGTACACGCGGGCGGTGCGGCGCAGCAGCGGGGCCGCGGCCCGCCCGTCGGCGTCGGCGAGGCGGTCCAGCCAGGCCAGCTGCTCGTCGTGCGGTACGGCCGCGAGGGACCGCCCGGCCGCCGCCAGCAGCTGGAACGGCGCGAACCGTACGCCGTCCAGCCCCTCGGTGGTCCAGCAGTAGCGCCGGTACGCGTCGGTGAAGGCGGCGGCGTCGGCGGCCCGGGCGCGCTGGCGTTCCAGCAGGGCCGCGGTGTCCACGCCCCGGGCTCCGGCCGCCTCCAGGGCGGCGAGGGCGTCCGGGAAGACGGCGCGGGAGGCGGCGCCCACGGCGGCGTACTGGTTGCGCAGCAGTCCGGTGGACTTCAGGGACCAGGGCAGCAGTTCCCCGTCGAGCAGCAGCCAGTCCGTGCCGAGCTCCTCCCAGAGGCCCGCGCCGTCGACGGCGGCGCGCAGCCGGCCGAGGAACTCCTCGGTGACCGCGCGGTCCTTGAAGAAGGGCCGTCCGGTGCGGGTGTAGAGGGAGCCGGTGGCCCCGTCCGTCACCCCGAAGCGTTCGCGGGCGGCGTCGGCGTCCTTGCACAGCAGGACGCTCGCGCGGGAGCCCATGTGCTTCTCCTCGCACACGACCCGCTCGACGCCGTCGGCGCGGTACTGCGCGAAGGCCTCGGCCGGGTGCTCCAGGTGGCCCCCCTCCTGGGAGGTGGCGGTGGGGGCCATGGTCGGCGGCAGGTACGGCACCAGCCGGGGGTCCACGGCGAAGCGGCTCATGACCTCCAGCGCGGCGGCCGCGTTCTCCTCGCGGACATTGACGTTGCCCAGGTGGCGGGTCTCCACGACCCGGCGCCCGTGGACGTCGGCCAGGTCCAGCGGACGGCCCTCGTGGCCTCCCGGCACCTCGGCGGCGAGCGGCTTGACCGGCTCGTACCAGACCTTCTCGGCGGGTACGTCGACCAGTTCGCGCTCGGGCCAGCGCAGGGCGGTCATCCGGCCGCCGAAGACGGCGCCGGTGTCGAGGCAGATGGTGTTGTTGATCCAGGTGGTGTCGGGGACCGGGGTGTGGCCGTAGACCACGACGGCCTTGCCCCGGTAGTCCTCGGCCCACGGGTAGCGCACGGGCAGGCCGAACTCGTCGGTCTCGCCGGTGGTCTCCCCGTAGAGGGCGTGCGAGCGGACCCGGCCGGAGGTGCGGCCGTGGTACTTCTCGGGCAGCCCGGCGTGGCAGACCACCAGCCGGCCGCCGTCGAGCACGTAGTGGCTGACCAGGCCGGCGATGAACTCCCGCACCTCCTTCACGAACTCCTCGGACTCGCGCCCGAGCTGCTCCACCGTCTCGGCGAGGCCGTGGGTCTGCTGGACCTTGGAGCCCTTGAGGTAACGGCCGAGCTTGTTCTCGTGGTTCCCGGGCACGCACAGGGCGTTACCGGAGGCGACCATGCCCATCACCCGGCGCAGGACGCCGGGGCTGTCGGGGCCCCGGTCGACGAGGTCGCCGACGAAGACGGCGGTGCGGCCGGCGGGGTGCACGCCGTCCTCGTAGCCGAGCTTGGCGAGGAGGGTCTCCAGTTCGGAGGAGCAGCCGTGGATGTCACCGATGATGTCGAAGGGGCCGGTGAGGTGGGTGAGGTCGTTGAACCTCTTCTCCAGGACCACTTCGGCGGCCTCGGCCTCCTCGACCGTGCGCAGGACGTGCACCTTGCGGAAGCCCTCGCGCTCCAGTCCGCGCAGCGAGCGGCGCAGTTCGCTGCGGTGGCGCTGGATGACGCGGCGCGGCAGGCCGGCCCGGTCGGGGCGGGCGGCGTTGCGTTCGGCGCAGACCGCCTCGGGCATGTCGAGGACGATGGCGATGGGCAGGACGTCGTGCTCGCGGGCGAGTCTGACGAGCTGGCGGCGCGACTCCGGCTGGACGCTGGTGGCGTCCACGACGGTCAGCCGTCCGGCGGCGAGCCGCTTGCCGGCGATGTAGTGGAGGACCTCGAAGGCGTCCTTGCTGGCGCTCTGGTCGTTCTCGTCGTCGGCGACCAGGCCCCGGCAGTAGTCGGAGGAGAGGATCTCGGTGGGCTTGAAGTGCTTGCGGGCGAAGGTGGACTTGCCCGATCCGGTGGCCCCGATCAGGACGACGAGGGACAGGTCGGTGACGGGAAGTACGCGGTGGGTCTCGGTGCTGGTCATGCCGCCTCGCCCTCCTTCGGGGTGTGGTCGGTGTGGTCCGTGCCGTCCGTGCGGTCCGTGCGGTCGGCGGCGGTGAAGACGGCCATCTGGGTGGGCGGGCCGACCTCGGGGTCGTCGTCCCCGACGGGGACGTACGCCACCTGGTACCCGTGGCGCCGCGCAACCTCGCCGGCCCAGGTGCGGAACTCCGCCCGGGTCCACTCGAAGCGGTGGTCGCCGTGCCGGACGTGCCCGGCGGGCAGGGACTCCCAGCGGACGTTGTACTCGACGTTCGGGGTGGTGACGAGGACCGTGCGGGGGCGGGCCGCGCCGAACACCGCGTACTCCAGCGCGGGCAGCCGCTCCGGGTCCAGGTGCTCGACGACCTCGCTGAGCACGGCCGCGTCGTAGCCGGCGAGCCGTTTGTCGGTGTAGGCGAGGGACCCCTGGAGCAGCTGGACGCGCACGCTCTGCCGCTCCCCCATCCGCTCCAGCCGCAGCCGCTTGGCCGCCAGGTTCAGGGCCCGCACGGACACGTCCATGCCGACGATCTCGGTGTACGCCGGGTCCTTGAGCAGCGCCTGGACCAGCTGGCCCTGTCCGCAGCCGAGGTCGAGGACGCGGGCGGCCCCGGCGGTGCGCAGCGCCGCGAGGATCGCGTCGCGGCGGCGCACGGCCAGCGGTACGGGCCGCTCCTCCGTGTCGCGGTTCTCGTCGACGGCGTTGTCGAGCTCCTCGACCTCGCTGCCGTCGGCCTCGGCGAGGCGGACCAGCTCCAGGCGCTCCAGGGCGGTCTGGGTCAGCCGCTTGTGGCGGGCGAGGTAGCGGGAGCTGATCAGTGCGTTCTCGGGGTGGGCGGCGAGCCAGCCGTCTCCGGCGCGCAGCAGCTTGTCGACCTCGTCGGGGGCGATCCAGTAGTGCTTGGCGTCGTCGAGGACGGGCAGCAGGACGTACAGCTGGCGCAGGGCGTCGTCGAGCTTGAGCTCGCCCTCCAGCGCGAGCCGTACGTAACGGCTGTCGCCCCATTCGGGGAAGCTCTCGTCCAGTGCGAGGGGCGAGATGTCCACGGAGTCCCAGCCGAGCGGCTCGAACAGCCTGCGCACCAGGTCCGCGCCGCCCCTGGCCGGAAGCACCGGGATCTCGATCCGCAGCGGGCGCTCCTGCCCGGGCAGTTCCGGACGGGCCGTGCAGCGGCCCTTGAGGGCGCTGCCGAAGACGGCGCTGAGCGCGACGGCCAGCAGGGAGGAGGCGGCGTACGGGCGGTCGTTGACGTACTGCGCCAGCGCCGAGTCGGGGGCTCCGCCCCGGCCCTTGCCCTGCCCGCGCCGCACGAGCGCGACGGGGTCCACCTCCAGCAGGAGCGCCGCCGTGCACCGCTCGGCCGTGGCCTCGGGGTAGAAGACGTGCGCGGTGCCGTGGGAGGTGGTGAACTCCTGCGCCTTGCCGGGATGCTTGTGCAGCAGGAAGCCCAGGTCGGTGGCGGGTCGTTCAGGGATGCCGGTGGTGGAGATCGTCAGGAACACACGGCCGATTCTCATCCACCGCCCCGGGGCGGCGCCCCTGGTTTTCCGAGGGCCTCAGCGATGGGTCCGCCCGGGGCCCCGCAGGCGCCGGCCGAGGGCCGCGATCCGGTCGGGGCCCACCCGGCAGCAGCCGCCGAGGAGGCGGGCGCCGGCGTCCTGCCAGGCCCGCACGTCCCAGGGGACGGGGGCCGGTGGGCTGTGCCACTCGCCGGTGCCGGCGTCCCAGACGGAGCCGTCGTTGGGGTAGGCGACGAGGGGTCCGGCCGTGACCGTGGCGGCGGTCTCCAGGGCGGGCAGGACGTCGGCCGGGTCGCAGCAGTTGACCCCGACCGCGAACACCTCCGGCGCGGCCGCCGCCAGCGCGAGGGCCTCGGCGAGGGGCTGGCCCGCGCGGGTGCGGCCGCCCTCGACGGTGTAGCTCAGCCAGGCCCGCGCGCCCGTACCGGCCAGGACGCGCAGCAGGGCCTCGGCCTCGTCGGTGTCGGGGAGGGTCTCCAGGGCCAGGACGTCGGGGCCCGCCGACAGCAGGGCCTCGATCCGGGGGCGGTGGAAGGCCGCCAGCTGGGGCACGGTCAGCCCGTACCGGCCCCGGTACTCGGAGCCGTCCGCCAGGACCGCCCCGTACGGGCCGACGGAGGCGGCCACCCAGACCGGGTGCACGGCGGCCCGGGCCGCCCTGTCGGCGGCCCGGACGGAGCGCGCGAGCAGGGCGGGGTCGTGGCCGATCTGGTAGCTCGCGGTGATCAGCACCTCGGCGCCGGCCCGGACGTACGCCGTGTGGGCGGCCTCCACCTGGTCCGGCCGCTCGGCGAGCACACGGCCCGTCCAGAGGCCGCCCGACAGGTCGCAGCCCTGGTCGGTGAGCTGGTTGCTGAGCCCGCCGTCCAGGAGTACGGGCCTGCGGGCCAGGGTGTCGGCGAGCGGGCCGGTCGCGCGGGGCACGGTGGTGCCTCCCGTCAGCCGAGCTGGGCGAGCACCTGGGAGGAGATCAGCTCCAGGTGGTCCAGGTCGTCGAGGTCGAGCAGCTGGAGGTAGACGCGGGAGGAGCCGATGGCGGCGTAGGTGCCGATCTTCTCGACGACCTCGGCCGGGGAGCCGGCCAGGCCGTTGGCCTTCAGTTCGTCGACCTCGCGGCCGATGGCGGCGGCCCGGCGGGCGACCTCGGCGTCGTCCTTGCCCACGCACACCACCAGCGCGTTGGAGTACACCAGGTCGTCGGACTTGCGGCCCGCTTCCTCGGCGGCCTGCCGGACCCGGCCGAACTGCCGCTCGCTGTCGGAGATCGAGGCGAACGGCATGTTGAACTCGTCGGCGTACCGGGCGGCGAGGCGCGGCGTACGCCGGGCGCCGTGGCCGCCGATGAGGACGGGCACCTTGGCCTGGGCGGGCTTGGGCAGGGCCGGGGAGTTCTCCACCTGGTAGTGGACGCCCCGGTAGTCGAAGGTGGCGCCGGGCTCGGTGGCCCACAGCCCGGTGACGATGGCCAGCTGCTCCTCCAGCCGGGCCATCCGCTCCTTCGGGAAGGGGATGCCGTACGCCTTGTGCTCCTCCTCGAACCAGCCCGCTCCGAGGCCGAGTTCGACGCGGCCTCCGGACATCCGGTCGACCTGCGCGACCTGGATGGCGAGCACACCGGGCAGCCGGAAGGTGCCGGCCGTCATCAGCGTGCCCAGCCGGATCCGGCTGGTCTCGCGGGCCAGGCCGGCGAGGGTGATCCAGGCGTCGGTGGGACCGGGCAGCCCGTCGGCCGATCCCATCCGCAGGTAGTGGTCGGAGCGGAAGAAGGCGTCGAACCCCAGGTCCTCGGTGGCCTTGGCGACGGCCAGCAGGGTGTCGTAGTCGGCGCCCTGCTGCGGCTCGGTGAAAATGCGGAGATCCATGCCCTCCATCCTGCCCTTCGCCCACCCCTGCCGGGTGAATCTGCGTCAACCGGGCGGTCCGCCCGTCGCCCCGCCAGTGACCAGCGCGGATGGGGATCGTTGGCTCGGACGGAGCCGGACCGCCCGGCCCGCGCGCCGGCGGCCTCTCGCCGACGCGTCCACCGCCCCCTTCCGCACCGGAAGGGCCAGGGCCGAGGAGGCCGCCATGTCCCACGAGTCCGTGCCGGAGACCCCCCGACACACCGGACAGACCGGACAGGCAGCACACGACCAAGCACGCCAGGAGTCCGCGGTACCCGCCCAGGGCAGCGCGCCGAAGGGCCTGCTGCAGCAGATGGAGGAGCTGATGGCGGCGCTGAACGCCGACCTGTCGCAGCTCGACGCCGACCTCCAGCACTCCACGGACCGCACTCCCCCCGCCGCACCGGTGACGCCCGGCAGCCGCACGTACGAGAGCGAGCGCCACTCCGACCGGTCCTTCTGACCGTGCGCGGGTCCCGTCGCGCGCGGCGGGACCCCTCACCCGGGCCCGCCGGCCCGGCGGAGGCGTCAGACCACGCCCGAGGCCGACCCCCGCTCCCGGACCGCCATCCGGCGCAGCAGCGCCCGTACCCGGTCGCTGGACTCGTCGGCGGCGTCGATCGACTCTATGCACTGCCAGTACAGGCTCTCGTCGTCCGTCGCGCACGCCACTCCGACGAGGGCTATCCCGACCTCTCCGAGGAGCGCCTGGAGTCCGAGCAGCGCCTGCCGGACATCACCGACCCCGCTCAGCTGCGCCGCTCTCGGCGGCATCTCGGGCGCACTGCCCTCACCGCGCAGGGCGGCCCGGTCGATGACGCCGCAGCCTCTGCCTCCCGCTTCCCCCAGTCCCCGTGCCTCCGCTCTCAGCTCCGGCGGCCCGGTGACCGCCAGCCAGCTCCCTATCCCCTGGGCCAGCGCCTGGGCCTGCCAGGCCTCGCCCACGATGTCCCACGCAGCCCCGCTCTGTGCCAGCGCGTGCCGGCCGGCCGCGATGAGCCGTACCGCATCCATATGCCGTCCCCCGTCCGCACGACATCCCGCCGTCCTTCACTACCCAGAGTGAAGGCAACGAGCCAGTAAAGCCAGGGGTATTCGGAAATCTGTGGACACAAACATGGTTGTGGACGACGCCATCACTCCGAAGAGTGACGATTAGGTGTCGATGTCCCGGTCACCGGGAAGCGGAGCTCGTTCCTCTCGATCTTCGCGGCCAGCGCATCGAGCACATCCACCCCGAGAACCTCACAGAACTGCAGCAGATACGCGAGTACGTCCGCCACCTCGTCGGTCACCCGGTGCGCGCTCTCCGGCTTCTCCATCACCGCCGCCGACTGTTCCGGCGTCAGCCACTGGAAGATCTCGACCAGTTCGGAGGCCTCCACGCTCAGGGCCGCGGCCAGGTTCTTGGGCGTGTGGTACGGGGCCCAGTCCCGGGCGGCCGCGAAATCGGCCAGCCGGCGCTGGAGTCGGTACAGGCGTTCGCCGCCTTCCGGCAGGTCCTGGGGTTCGTTCGTCGGGACAGCACTCATGGGGACAGGTCTACCACCGAGACGCCCGGGAGCCCGCGTGCGGTTGCGGCGGTGTCCTCGCCGACCGCGCCGACGAGCCGGATGTGGCCGCGGGCGCCGGACAGCAGGGCCAGGCGCAGCAGTTCGGCACGCTGACGCCGGTCGAGGGCGCGGTCGAGGCCGTCGGCGAGGACGGTGAGCGCCTGGCGGGCGGAGAGCAGTTCGGCGGCCGGGTCGACGGCCAGGACGCCGGGTCCGGTGAGCAGGACGAGGGCCAGCCCGAGGAAGCGGAGTTCGCCCGCGCCGAGCCGGGCGAGGTCGGTGGCGGGCAGGCCGGGGCCGCGCTCCAGCAGGGCCGCGACGAGCCCTCCGCCGGGGCCGCCGGGGCCGCGTACGGCCAGCCCGGCCACCGGGCCCGCGCAGCCGGTGCGCGCGGCCCCGGTGAGCAGTGCGTGGCGGGTTCCGCACTCGTGGCGGGTCCGGCGCAGTACGTCGGCCAGGTTGGCGCAGTCGCCGCTCAGCCGGCCCTCCCCCGAGGGGACGGGGGCCCGCATCCGGTCGGGGCGGGGATCACAGGGGAACACCGAGCGCAGGGCGACGACGAGTTGTTCGGCAGCGGTCAGCACCTGCCGCTGCCCGACGGTGGCCCCGGCGACGCGCAGCGGGAGCAGGGCGGTGCCGAGGCGGTCGTCGGGGAGCGGGGCGCGGGTCACGCCGATGGCTCCGCCGGTGAGCCACGCGGCCTCGACGGAGCGTCGGCGGGGGTCGCGCTGGGCGGTGCTGAACAGGATCCGGCCGTCCTCGGAGAGCCGTTCGCCGGCGATCCGCAGCACGGGCTCCGCCTGGACGGCGAGGTCGAGGCGGACCGGTCCGGCCAGGCCGTCGACGGTGCAGCCGATCCGGAAGCCGCGCCGCCCGTCGGCGTCGGGGCGGGCCGACTCGGGCACGCGCGCGACGGGGTCGGGGAACACCTCGTCGAGGGTGGCGCCGGAGCCGAGCGCGGCCAGGGCCTCGTAGGCGTCCAGGGCCTGGGACTTGCCGCTGCCGCTGGGCCCGGCGAAGAGGGTGACGGGCCCTAGCGCGAAGCGGGCGCCCCGGTGCGGCCCGAAGGCGGAGAGCCGCAGCTCGGTCACGGCGGGCCGCCGGAACCCCTGCCCTTGCGCTGCCGCGCCGGGTTCGTGGGCCCCGGTGTCCGGCGGCCCGGGGGCCGCACGGCCCGTACGGGGTGTACGCGCGCCCCCGTCCCGCCCGGGCTCCCGCGCACCGACGACGCGAACGGGCCGCCCCGTCGCGAGAGCGGGCTCCGCCACCTCGCGCTCCCCGCCGGAGCCGGCCGCCCCGCCACAGGCGCCCGGGGCGACACACTCGGGCAGCTCGGCACAGCCGGGCGTCCCGGCACAGACGGCCGGGGCGGCCACTTCGGCGGGGCCGGGTGTCCCCGCGCAGGCGGCCGGGGCGGTGGGTTCGGGCCGTTCTGCGGGGCCGGGGGTTCGGGGGGTGGGGTTCGGCGGGGGTGTCGGTCGTGGGGGTAAGGGCGTGGCGGGGGTGTCCAAGGTGGCTTCCATGGCCGGACGGTACGGGCCGCCGGGACACCCCGGGGCCCGGCGAACCGTTCCCTCGCCACGACCTTCCTACGATCGGGGGACGGCTGCCGCCGCGATCCCCTCGACCTCGGTCCCGACGGGCGCCAGCAGGAAGACGTTCCGGTCGACGCGGTGCATCCCGCTGCCCAGACCGAACACCACGCCACTGCTGAAGTCGAGGATCCGCTTGGCCACTTCGCTGTCCGCGCCCGTGAGGTCCAGCAGCACCGGGATCTGCGCGATCAGGTACTCCGCCACCTCCCGCGCGTCCGCGAAGATCTGAACCCTGATCACCACGAAGCGCCGCTGTTCCGCCGCCGACGCTCCGGGCGCCTTCGGGATCGTGCGGTGGTCCACCCGGGAGGGCCATTCGTTGCGACTGCGCAGCGGCACCACCTGCGCGAGCCCCTCCCACTGTTCGTCGGTGACGTCGTACCTGCTCACCGGGCCGCCTCGGCCGTGCGCTTCATGTGCATCCCCCCATCCTCTCGCGTTTCACCCGTTCAGCCCAACACCGACACGAGGGAGGCGGGGTACACCCCACAGAGGGAATAGGTTAGGTTAGGCATACCTAACCAGCTCGGACGATGGAGAGATCCGCATGAGCCTGCCCGGTGTCCCCGCCGCCACGCCCGCCGCCGCCCGGCCCACCGAGGCCGAGCGGGTCCGGTCCGTCCTCGCGGCCGCCCACTCCATGACCGTGGTCACCGACGGGGTCCGGACCGAGGTGTGCCACCTCGACGGCGGCGACGTCCTCGGCCGGCTGCACCTGCACCCCGCCGCGCCCGCCGCCGGACACCCCTCCTCCTTGCTGAACGACGGCCTGCCCGGCATCCGGCTGGAGTTCACCGACATCGCCCCCACCCCGGTACGCGACCGGGTGCGCGCCCGCATCACCGTCCTGGGCCACCTGCTCACCCCCTTCGTCGACGACAGCGCCGAGCCCGGGGCCACCACCTGCGTGGAGTACGGCCAGGCGATCCTCGAAACCGCCGAGGGCACCTCGTACATCGGGCTGGAGGAGCTGGACGAGGCCTGGCCCGACCCCCTCGCCCCGTACGAGGCCGGCATGCTCACCCACCTCCTCGACGACCACCCCGAGCTGGTCACCCTGCTGCTGCGGCTGGTCCGGCCGTTGCCCTCGGCCGCCGTGGTCCGCGCGCTGCCGCTCGCCCTGGACCGCTACGGGCTCACCCTGCGCCTGGAGGAGCGGCGCGGACACCGTGACGTACGGCTGCCCTTCCCCTCCCCCCTGGACGACGTCGAGCAGTCGGGGGCGCAGATCCAGGCCCTGCTCAGCGCGGCCCGGCGCCGCTCGCACCACAACACCCTGCCCGCCTGAGCGGGCCCGTACGTCCCGCGTGAACGGCGCGTGGAACCGGACCGGCCTCCGGAATAGGCCCGCGGGGGCCCCGGTTGGGATGATCATGAAGGCAATCGCATACAGCGCGTACGGAAATCCCGCCACCCTCGAACTCGTTGACGTCCCGGAGCCCAAGGTCGGCCCCGGTGAGGTGCTCGTCCGCGTCAAGGCCGCCGGGGTCAACCCGGTGGACTGGAAGCTCTCGGCCGGACACCTCGACCCGATCCTGGAGGTCCGGCACCCCGTCATACCCGGCTGGGACGTGGCGGGAGTCGTCGAGGCCGTCGGCCCGGACACCTCCGAGTACGCCGTCGGCGACGAGGTCTACGGCTACGTCCGCAAGGAGTGGGTGCAGCTCGGCACCTACGCCGAACTGGTCGCCGCGCCCGTGCGCACCCTCGCCCGCAAGCCCCGCGAGCTGACCTTCGAGCAGGCCGCCGGCATCCCGCTGGCCGGGCTCACCGCCTATCAGGCCATCACCCGCGCGGGCGTCACGGCCGGGCAGACCGTCGTGATCCACTCGGCGGCGGGCGGCACCGGCTCACTGGGCGTGCAGATCGCGGTCTCCCTCGGCGCCCGCGTCATCGGCACGGCGGGCGCGCACAACCACGAATTCCTGCGCGAACTGGGCGCCGAACCGGTGCTGTACGGGGAGGGCGCGGCCGGGCGGATCCGCGCGCTGGCCCCCGAAGGCGTGGACGTGGGCCTCGACTTCTACGGTGAGGGCGGCGTCGAGCTGCTCCAGAGCGTGGTCCGCGAGGGCGCCCCGGTGATCTCCATCGCCGACGGAGACGCCGACGCGAAGGGCGCCCGGCACATCTGGGTGCGGCCCGACACCGCCGACCTCACGGCCCTCGCCGAACTCGCCGACGCGGGCCGGCTCCTCGTCAACGTCGAACACGCACTGCCGCTCGCGGACGCCGCCAGGGCCTGGGAGCTGAGCGCCACCGGCCGCACCCGGGGCAAGATCGTCCTCTCCGTCTGAGGGCGTACGCGCGCAGGGCGCCGGGCGTGCGGCCCTGCCCCCAGCGCCGCCGCCTCCCGGGCCCGGACCAGAGCGGGTCCCTCCCCGTGGAGGGAGGCGCGCAGCACTAGGTACCCGCCGAGGGCCTCGCGGCTCGCCATGGCCGCCTCGCGGGCGGCGGGTTCGGGCGGGACGTACCAGACGCCGGTGCCCGAGGCGGCGCCGGCGCCGGTCATACGGGCTCCCGGACGGCGCCGGCGGCGTGCCGGTTGGCGGGGCGGGGCAGGCCGTAGTTCTCGCGCAGGGTCGCGCCGGTGTACTCGGTGCGGAAGAGGCCGCGGCGCTGGAGGATCGGCACGACGTGGTCGACGAAGTCGGTGAGCCCGGTGGGCAGGACGGGCGCCATGATGTTGAAGCCGTCGGCGGCGCCCTGCTCGAACCACTCCTGGAGCTGGTCGGCGATCTGCTCGGGCGTACCGGCGAAGACGCGGTGGCCGCGGCCGGCGCCGAGGCGGGCGATCAGCTGGCGGAGGGTGAGGCCGTCGCGGCGGGCGAGTTCGGCGACGAGCGTGAAGCGGCTCTTGTTGCCGTTGATGTCCCGCTCCTCGGGGAGATCGGGCAGCGGACCGTCCAGGGGCAGGCCGGTGAGGTCGGTGCCGAGCATGCCGGAGAGCTGCGCGAGACCGTACTCGGGGACCTGGAGGTCGGTCAGCTCCTGCTCCAGGGCCCGGGCCTCGGCCTCGGTGGAACCGATGACGGGGGCGATGCCGGGCAGGACGAGGAGCTCGCTCTCGGCGCGGCCGAAGCGGGCCAGGCGGGACTTGAGGTCCTTGTGGAAGGCCTGGCCGTCGGCGAGGGTCTGCTGGGCCGTGAAGACGGCCTCGGCGTACTGGGCGGCGAACTCCTTGCCGTCCTCGGAGGATCCGGCCTGGACCAGGAGCGGGTGGCCCTGGGGCGAGCGCGGGACGTTGAGCGGGCCGGCGACGCCGAAGTACTCGCCGCGGTGGGCGGCGGGGTGCAGTTTGTCGGTGTCGGCGTAGATGCCGCGCTCCTTGTCGAGGACGATCGCGTCGTCCTCCCAGCTGTCCCACAGCTTGGTGGCGACGTCGAGGAACTCGCGGGCGCGGTCGTAGCGCAGGCGGTGCTCCAGGTGCTCGTCCTGGTTGAAGTTGCGGGCCTCGTCGACGGTGCCGGAGGTGACGATGTTCCAGCCGGCCCGGCCGTTGCTGATGTGGTCGAGGGAGGCGAACTTGCGGGCGGTGTGGAAGGGCTCGTTGAAGGTGGTGGAGACGGTGGCGATGAGCCCGATGTGCTCGGTGACGGCGGCGATCGCCGACAGCAGGGTCAGCGGCTCGAAACCGCCGAGGGCGTTGTAGCGGGCCTTGCCCCAGAGGGCGAGGCCGTCGGCGAAGAAGATGGAGTCGAGGCGTCCGCGCTCGGCGGTACGGGCCAGTTCCTGGAAGTAGCGCAGGTCGGTGACGCGCTCGGGGCTGGAGGAGGGGTGGCGCCAGGCGGCGTCGTGGTGGCCGGCGTTCATCAGGAAGGCGTTGAGGTGGAGCGTACGGGGTGCGGACATGTCTGTTCCCTGTGAAGAACGGCGGAGCGGTGCGCTCCGCGGGTGGTATCGGGTGGGCTCCGCCGGGGTGGGCCCGGGCGGGGCGGGCGCGGCGGGGGTCAGGAGGTGGGGACGCGCCAGAGGGAGAGGCGGCGTTCGACGGTGACCAGGACCTGGTTGAAGGCCACGCCGATCGCGCTGATCGTGACGATGCCCGCGTACATCTGGGGGATCGCGAAGTTGAACTGCGAGGCGTTGATCAGGTAGCCCAGTCCCGCCTTGGCGCCGATCATCTCGGCCGCCACGAGGACGAGGATGGACACGGCTCCGGCGAGACGGATGCCGGTGAAGATCGCCGGGACCGAGGACGGCAGGATCACCTTCTGGAAGAGCCTCGGCGTGGACAGGTCCATGGAGCGGGCCAGCCGGACCAGGGTGGGATCGGCGTTGCCCACGGCGCTGATGGTGTTCAGCAGGATCGGCCAGACGCAGGCGTAGACGACGATCGAGACCTTCGAGGTCTCCCCGATGCCGAGCAGCAGGACGAAGACCGGCAGCAGGGCGAGCGCGGCCGTGTTGCGGAACAGCTCCAGCAGCGGGCCGAGGAACGCGGCGACGGGCCGGTACCAGCCGATGAGCAGGCCGAGCGGGACCGCCACGGCCACGGCGATCGCGAAGCCGCCGAAGGAGCGGGTCAGGCTGGCCCGGGCGTGCTCGCCGAGCTGGCCGTCGCCCAGCAGCTCCCACCAGGCCCGGGCCACCTCGCTGACCGGGGGCAGGAAGGTGGCGTCGACCAGGCCGAACCGGGGCGCGGCCTCCCAGACGGCCAGCAGCGCGAGCACGGCCGCCGACCGGAGCAAGGCGGCGCGCAGCCACCGGGCGATCGCCCTGGCCGGGCGGAGGGCGGGGGTCTTGGCGGGCGCCGGGGCGGGGGTCCGGTCTGCCGGGGCCGGCGCGGCGTCCTCGCGTACTGCCGGGGCGGGCGCGGCGGACTCGTCGGCCGGGGCGGGCGGCGCGTCCTCGTGTACCGCGGGGGCGGGCGGCTCGGCGGGGGCCGGGGTCACCAGGGTGAGGACGGGAGCCCGGCCCTCCGGGGCGGAGGTGGCGGCGGGCCGGTCCGCCGGGGCCGAGGCGGCGGACCGGTCCGCCGGGGTGGTCGGGGTCGGGGTGGTCGGGGTCGGGGTGTCGGTTCCGGTGGTCATACGGAGGCCTCTTCCTTCTCCAGTTGCTGGGCGCGGGCCACCTCGTCGTGGAGCAGGGTCCAGATCCGGTGGCGGTGGCGGGCGAACTCGGGGCTGGAGCGCAGGTCCTCCCCGGTGGCCCCGGCGTCCCGGTCGCCGAAGGAGACCGGGACGATCTCCTTGACCCGCCCCGGGCGGGAGGTGATCACGGCGACCCGCTGCCCGAGGTACACCGCCTCCTCGATGCCGTGCGTGATGAAGACGACCGTCTTGCCGGTGCGCTGCCAGATGCGGCGCAGCTCGTCCTGGAGGGACTCGCGGGTCTGCGCGTCGAGCGCGGCGAACGGCTCGTCCATCAGCAGCACGTCCGGGTCGTAGGCCAGCGAGCGGGCGATCGCGACCCGCTGGCGCATGCCGCCGGACAGTTCGTGCGGGTGCCGGTCCTCGAAGCCGGTGAGGCCGACCAGGTCCAGGAACTCCCTGGCCTTCGCCGCGCGTTGACGCCGGGGGACGCCGGTCGCCTCCAGGCCGAAGGCGACGTTGCCCAGTGCGGTGCGCCACGGCAGCAGGGCGTACTGCTGGAAGACGATGCCCCGGTCCAGGCCGGGGCCGGTGACCGGCCGGCCGTCGAGCAGGATCCGGCCCGAGGTCGGCTCGGTCAGGCCGCCGAGGAGGTCCAGGAGGGTGGACTTGCCGCAGCCGCTGGGGCCCACGACGACCACGAACTCGCCCGCCTCGATCGTCAGGTCGATGCCGTCGAGGGCGGTGAACTCCTCCTTGCGCTTCTTGTCCTTCGTCGGGAAGGTCTTGGTGACGGACTCGAACACGATCTTCGCCATGGTGGTCGTCAGCCCTTCCCGTAGCCGTTGAACTCGTTGGTGTAGAGGTCGGCGGCCTTCAGCTGCCCCTGCTTGATCTCGCCGCGCTCGCCGAGCCAGTCCAGCCAGAGCTGGAACTCCTTGTCGGAGATCCGGCCGCCCGTCTCGGCGACGCCGTAGGAGTGCCAGTACTGGAGGGTCGCGGTGTCCTCGTTGCGGCCGCGCTTCTTGACGATGTCCGTCATCCGGGCGACGACCTCCTCGCGCGGGGTGGTGCGCGACCACTCGATGGCCTTGGCGACGCCGGTCGCGAAGGCCCGTACGGTGTCCGGGTTCTCCTTGATGAAGCGCTCCGTCATCACGTACGTGCCGGCGCTGAACGGGCCGAGCAGTTCGACGTCGGTGAACAGGGGGCGCAGGCCACCGGCCGCGAGGGCCTTGTCGCGCAGGACGCCGGTGAGGACGCCGACCTCGATCTGCTTCTGGCGCAGCGACTGCTCGGTGTTGACGGGCGGGACGACCAGGGCCTCGACCTTGGCCGCGTCCGCCTTGGAGAGGCCGTTGCGGCTGAGGTAGACGTCCAGGAGGGCCTGGTAGTGGGCGCCCAGGGTGTTCATCCCGACCTTCTTGCCGATGAGGTCGCGGGCGGAGCGGATCGGGCTGTCCTCCAGGACGAAGTAGCCGCCGTAGGAGTGCTGGTCGGAGCCGTAGGACGAGACGACGGCCTTGATCGGGGCCTTGCCGGCGGCCAGTTTGATGACGGCGCCGTTGAAGGCGCTGCCGAAGTGGGTCTGGCCGGTGGCGGCGGTCTGGATGTCCTGCGGGCCGCTGATGGTGTTGCCCACCCATTCGAGGGTGACGTTCCCGAGGTGGCCGAGGTCGGCGGCGAGTTCGGGGAGGGTGACGGCCCCGACGTTGCCCTGGTACTTGAGGGCGGTGATCTGCTTGCCGGAGCTGCCGGAGGAGCCGTTGGTGGCGGTGGCCGTGCCGCAGCTCACCGCGGCCGCCGAGATGCCGAGCAGGGTGAGGAACTGGCGCCGGGAACGGGCGGGCGGGGTGAAGGCTGCGGGCATGACGGGTCCTTGTCGCTGTGTTCGGGTCGGGGGCGCGGGTCAGGGGGCGGCGGTGAGGGCGGTGCCGGCGGCGGCGGCCGCACGGACGGCGTCGGCGAACTCGTCGACGGCCTGGAAGAGGTCCAGCTCCGCGTCGGGACGCAGCCGGTCGGGACCGGAGCCGCGCTCGACGGAGGAGTCCAGGACGAACCGGCCGGCGGTGACGTGCCGGGCGCCGAGGGCGGCGAGGACCGGCCGCAGGGCGTAGTCGATGGTCAGGACGTGGGCGAGGCTGCCGCCGGTGGCGAGGGGGAGAACCGTTTTGCCGGCCAGGCCGTCCTGCGGGAGCAGGTCGAGGAAGGCCTTGAGGAGGCCCGTGTACGAGGCCTTGTAGACCGGGGTCGCGATGACCAGGCCGTCGGCTTCGGCGACGGCCTCCAGGGCGCGGCGGATCTCCGGCTCGCCCCGGCGGACGGACAGCAGATCGGCGGCGGGGAGGTCGCGTACGGCGAGGTGCGCGGTCTCGAAGCCGGAGTGGGAGAGCCGGCGCAGCACGTGCTCGGCGACGACGGCGGTGCGGGAGTGGGTGGAGGGGCTGCCGGTGAGGGCGAGCAGCTTGGGCACGGGGGCTCCTTGGGCGGCGGCGTACGGGGGTTGCGGGTCAGGTCAGGCGGTGGGGGTCGTGGCGGTTTCCGAGGTGGTGGAGGTGGTGGAGGCTCCGGAGGCGATGCCGAAGGCGGGGTCCGGGACGGTCTCCGGGCTGATCAGGCGGGACGGCGTGCCGTCGGGGCCGACCGGGACGTCGCCGTCGACGGTGACGCGGCGCAGGGTGCGCTCGTGGGCGTCGGAGTCGTCGACGCCGTAGTGCTGGGTGGCGCGGTTGTCCCAGATCGCGACGTCGCCGGCCTGCCACTGCCAGCGGACGGTGTTCTCGGGGCTCTCGATGTGGGCCTGGAAGAGGTCGAGGAGCGTGCGGGAGTCACGGCCGGTGAGGCCGTTGATCCGCTGGACGAAGTTGCCGAGGAGGAGGGTGCGCTCGCCCGTCTCGGGGTGGACGCGGACCACCGGGTGCTCGGTGAGGAACTTGGTGGAGGTGAACACCTCGCGGTACTGGGCGAGGGCCTCGGGAAGGGCGTCGGGCTTCAGGGCGGCGTAGTCGTACTCGTTGGAGTGGACGGCGCGCAGGCCGTCGGCGAGGGCGCGCAGCGGCTCGGGGAGGTGGGAGTAGGCGGTGGCGGTGTTCGCCCAGAGGGTGTTGCCGCCGTACGGGGGGATGGTGACCGCACGGAGGACGGAGAAGGCGGGGTAGGCGGGGACGAAGGTGACGTCGGTGTGCCACTGGTTGGCGCGGGCGCCGTGGTGGGAGTCGATGCCGAGGGCGTAACGGCCGTCGGCGGAGGGGACGGTGGGGTGCGCCACGGGGGCGCCGAGCAGCTGCGCGAAGGCCTCGTGGTCGGCCTCGTCGAGGTGCTGCTGGCCGCGGAAGAAGACGACCTTGTGGGCGAGGAGCGCGGCACGGACCTCGGCGACGGTTCCGGGGGCGAGGTCGCCGCCGAGGCGCACGCCGCCGATCTCGGCGCCGATGCGGCCGCCGATGCGGGTGACCGTGACGGTGGGGGTGGTGGTGTCGGTGGCGGTGATGGTCATGGGGACTCCTCAGTGAGGGCGGCGGGGTTTATTTCCGCTGCGGAAGGAATGTCGGTACGGGTGGTGGCCTGCGGGTGGCCTGCGGCGCTGCGGGGTGCGGGGAAAGGGGCCGGGCGCCCCCGCGCCAGACAGCCGGCCCGGTCCCCTGGCCGGAACCCCGCCGACCGACCCCGGTGCCCCCGGCCCCCTCAGCCCGGAGGCCCACGCGGTCCCGACCGCCCGAACCCGCCGTGTGGCGGCGCACAGGCACCGGGCCGGGGCCTGCGGGTCCCGGACCACCGAGGCATCGGCGGGGCGTTGCGCAGGCGTGGCTTCGGTGGTTCCGGTGTGGCGGTGACGGGGTCCCGTGAACCGGACCGTCGAGTTTCCGACGGCCTGTCTCCGCAGACCCGGACCCGGGGGGCCGGAACCACGGGCCGGACCCGCCGGGAAGCGGCAGACCGTCACGCGGGACGACGGCCCCGCAGGCGGCACGCTCGGCTCCGCGGGACGCGGGACCGGCGAGCACACCGGCGGGGACCCGGACCATGCGCCGGACCGCCGAGGATCAGCGGGCCGTCACCTGGGACGAGGGCTTGAACGGGCGGGTCCTGCGGGCCTGGCCGCCCGGGGCGTCTAGGGCCTGTCGTCAAACTCGCGTCGTCGCCGGAGCAGACGGGAGTTTGACGACAGGCCCTAGGGGCCCGGCGTGCGGGCTCCGGGAGGGCCGGGGCGCGGGGGCGTCAGGGTCGGCCGGGGGCCGGACAGCGGCCCGGACACTCGCCCGGCACGGTACAGAGGCCGGGGGTGCGGAGCCGCGGGGCGAGGTGGTCGTTCGCGGTCATGGCTCGGAGCCTGTCAGCGCCCCCGCCCCCGGTCAACCCCCGCCACGGGAAGCCCCGGAGCCCGCCCGAACACCCTGTGACCTGCACGTTCCCCACCCCATGGCGGCCGAAAACCGTGGCCGGATTTCACGGCCCCGCAACGCACCCGCCACGCACCGCCCACACGGACCACCCCGGTACGGGGCCGGGGGTCGGTGGACGGGGCGGCGGTCGGCCCGCGGCGGGGTCCGGCATGATCGGGGGATGGTGGTGAGGGCCGGGGACAGGCGGGGGGTTGCCAATGCGGCGACCGTGCTGCGGACGGTGCTGGAGTACGGGCCCGTGGCGCGCAGCGGGGTCTCCGAGTTGTGCGGGCTGAGTCCCGCCGCCGTATCGCGGCAGGCGACGGGGCTGCTGCGCGGCGGGCTGCTGCGGGAGCTGCCCGAGCCCGCCGGGCCGGACGCGCCCTCGGGCCGGCCCCGGATCCCGCTGGACCTGCACACGGGTGCCGTCGGAGGGCCGGTCGCGGCCGGGCTGCACATCGGGGTGCCCGCCTCCACCTTCGGCCTGGTCGACCTGCGCGGCCGGATCCTGGCCCGCCGGGCGTTCCCCCACCCCGATCCCGGGGATCCCGCGCTGCCGCGCCGGATCGCGGAGGAACTGGCCCGCTTCCTGCGGGAGTCCGGTACCGGCCGGCCGCTCCTCGGGGTGGGGGCGGCGCTCGGCGGCTGGGTCCGCCCCGACGGGGGGACCGTCGTACGGCACGCGGCGCTCGGGTGGCGGCACAGGCCGCTGGCCGCCGAGCTGTCCGGGGTGCTCGGCATGCCGGTGCAGGTGGACAACCACGCGCGGGCCGTCGCGGCGACGGAGGTCCTCTTCGGGCGTCCCGAGGCGCGCCGGAGCCTGGTGCACCTGTTCGTGGGGACGGTCGTCGACGCCGCGTTCGGGATCGAGGGGACGATCCACCACGGCCCGGGTTCCGCGGCCGGTGACGTGGCGCACCTGCCGGTGCCCGGTTCGCGCGCGGTCTGCGCGTGCGGCCGTACGGGCTGCCTCCAGGCGACCGCGTCCGACACCGCGCTCGGGGCGGAGGCCGTGCGGCGCGGGATCGTGCCCGATCCGTCCGTCGCGCTGGTGGTCGACGCGGCGGCGGCCGGGGACCCGCGCGCGGACCGGCTGCTGCGCGAGCGGGCCCGCGCCGTCGGGCGGGCCGCCGCGCTGCTGCTCGACGTGTTCAACCCGGCGGTCATGGTCGTCACGGAGCTGTCGAGCGTCCTGCACGAGGGCTATCTGGAGGAGATCCGCGCCGCCGCGACCTCCCAGTCGCACGTGTGCGCGGACCCCGGTCGGATCGTCGCACCGCACTCCGGTCCGGCGGTGCTCCCGGTGGCCGCGGCGACCGTTCTGCTGGGTCCGCTGTTCCGGGATCCTGCGGCCGTTCGGCTGGTCTGACCTGGGAGTGCGAGATCACATCCGGCGGTTATGGTCTCGATTGAGCGGCCCCCCTAGCATTCGAGCCATGACGGTCCTGCCTGACGACGGGCTCTCCCTGGCCGCCGAGTTTCCTGACGCGACACATGAGCAGTGGCAGCGCCTGGTTGAAGGCGTACTGCGCAAGTCGGGCAAGGAAGTATCCGGCGAGGCCGCGGAAGCGGCTCTGTCCACCACACTCGAGGACGGGCTCACCACCCGCCCGCTGTACACCGCGCCCGCCGACGGGGACGGCCCCGACACCGGCTTCCCCGGTTTCGCGCCGTTCGTGCGCGGCGGCACCCCCGAAGGCACCAGCGCCTCCGGCTGGGACGTGCGCCAGCGCCTCGCGGGCAGTGATCCGGTACGGGTGAACGAGGCGGCCCTCGCCGACCTGGAGAACGGCACCACCTCGCTGTGGCTGACCGTCGGCCGCGGCGGCCTGCCCGCCGGGGGCCTCGGCCGGGCCCTGGAGGGGGTCTACCTCGACCTCGCGCCGGTCGCGCTCGACGCCGGAGCCGAATACGCCGACGCCGCACGGGCCCTGCTGGACCTGTACGCGGAGCGCGGGGTGGCCCCGGAGGCCGCGCGCGCCTCGCTCGGCGCCGACCCGCTGGGCCATGAGGCCCGTACGGGTGAACGGCTCGACCTGGCCGGGGCCGCCGCCCTGGCCGCGGAGACGGCCGCCGCCTGGCCCGGCGTACGCGCGCTGACGGTCGACGCCCTGCCCTACCACGAGGCGGGCGGTTCGGCCGGGGAGGAGCTGGGGCTGTCCCTGGCCACCGGCGTCGCCTACCTGCGGGCGCTGACGGAGGCCGGGCTGAGCGCCGAAGCCGCCTTCGGGCAGCTGGAGTTCCGCTACGCCGCGACCGCCGACCAGTTCCTGACCATCGCCAAGCTGCGCGCCGCCCGCCGCCTGTGGGCCCGGGTCGCCGAGGTCTGCGGGGCCCCGCGGGCCGGCGCCCAGCGGCAGCACGCCGTGACCTCGCCGGTGATGATGACCCGCCGCGACCCGTGGGTGAACATGCTGCGCACGACGGTCGCCTGCATGGCGGCGGGCGTGGGCGGCGCGGACTCCGTCACGGTGCTCCCCTTCGACAGCGAGCTGGGCCTGCCCGACGCGTTCGCGCGCCGGATCGCCCGCAACACCTCCACCGTCCTGCTGGAGGAGTCGCACCTGGCCCGGGTCATCGACCCGGCCGGCGGCTCGTACTACGTGGAGCGGCTCACCGACGAACTGGCGCACGCCGCCTGGGAGTTCTTCCAGACCGTGGAGCGGGCGGGCGGCCAGACGGCCGCGCTGCGCTCCGGTCTGGTCGCCGACCGGCTCGCCGCCACCTGGGCCGTGCGCTCGAAGAAGCTGGCGACGCGCCGCGAACCGATCACCGGGGTCAGCGAGTTCCCGCTGCTGTCGGAGAAGCCCGTCGTGCGCGAACCGCTCCCCGCGGGAGCCACCGGGGGTCTGCCCCGGGTGCGGCGCGACGAGGCCTACGAGGTCCTGCGCGCCCGCAGCGACGCCCACCTGGCCGCCACCGGCGCCCGGCCGCGGATCTTCCTGGCCGCGCTGGGTCCGGCGGCCGCGCACACCGCGCGCGCCACCTTCGCCTCGAACCTGTTCCAGGCGGGCGGTGTGGAGCCGGTCCACGACCCGGTCTCCGTGGACCCGGCGACGGCCGCGGCCGCGTACGCCGCGAGCGGCGCGGACGGCATGGCGGTGCTGTGCTCCAGTGACGCCCTGTACGAGGAGCAGGCCGAGGCGGTGGCCGGCGCCCTGCGCGCGGCGGGCGCCACGACCGTGTTCCTCGCGGGCCGGCCCGGTACGTCGGCCGGCTCCGTGGACGAGTACGTCTTCGCCGGCTGCGACGCGGTCGCCGTGCTGTCCTCCGTACTCGACCGGATGGGAGTTGCGTGATGAGCATCCCCGATTTCTCCGAACTGGCCCTGGGCTCCCCCGCCTCCACCGGCGCCACCGAGGACCAGTGGCGCGCGGCGGTGAAGGAGTCCACCGGGACCGCCACCGGCGACCTGCTGTGGGAGACCCCCGAGGGCATCGGCGTGAAGCCGCTGTACACGGGGCGGGACCTGGAGGGCCTGGACTTCCTCCAGACCTACCCGGGCGTGGCCCCGTACCTGCGCGGCCCGTACCCGACGATGTACGTCAACCAGCCGTGGACGATCCGCCAGTACGCCGGCTTCTCCACGGCCGAGGAGTCCAACGCCTTCTACCGGCGCAACCTGGCCTCCGGGCAGAAGGGCCTGTCGATCGCCTTCGACCTGCCCACGCACCGCGGCTACGACAGCGACCACCCGCGCGTGACGGGTGACGTCGGCATGGCGGGCGTGGCGATCGACTCGATCTACGACATGCGGCAGCTGTTCGACGGGATCCCGCTGGACAAGATGACGGTGTCGATGACGATGAACGGCGCGGTGCTGCCGGTCCTCGCCCTCTACATCGTGGCGGCGGAGGAGCAGGGCGTCTCCCCCGACAAGCTCGCCGGGACCATCCAGAACGACATCCTCAAGGAGTTCATGGTCCGCAACACCTACATCTATCCGCCGAAGCCCTCGATGCGGATCATCTCGGACATCTTCGCCTTCACCTCGCAGAAGATGCCGCGGTACAACTCGATCTCCATCTCGGGCTACCACATCCAGGAGGCCGGGGCCACGGCCGACCTGGAGCTGGCGTACACCCTCGCCGACGGCGTGGAGTACCTGCGGGCGGGCCAGGCCGTCGGCCTGGACGTGGACGCGTTCGCCCCGCGCCTGTCGTTCTTCTGGGCCATCGGCATGAACTTCTTCATGGAGGTGGCGAAGCTCCGCGCGGCCCGCCTCCTGTGGGCCCGCCTGGTCAAGCAGTTCGACCCGAAGAACGCCAAGTCCCTGTCCCTGCGCACCCATTCGCAGACCTCGGGCTGGTCCCTCACCGCGCAGGACGTCTTCAACAACGTCACCCGCACCTGCATCGAGGCGATGGCGGCGACCCAGGGCCACACCCAGTCGCTGCACACCAACGCCCTCGACGAGGCGCTCGCCCTGCCGACGGACTTCTCGGCGCGCATCGCCCGCAACACGCAGCTGCTGCTCCAGCAGGAGTCGGGCACCTGCCGTTCGATCGACCCGTGGGGCGGCAGCGCGTACGTCGAGAAGCTGACGTACGACCTCGCCCGGCGTGCCTGGCAGCACATCGAGGAGGTCGAGGCGGCCGGTGGCATGGCCCAGGCCATCGACGCGGGCATCCCGAAGCTGCGCGTGGAGGAGGCGGCGGCCCGCACACAGGCCCGTATCGACTCGGGCCGGCAGCCGGTGATCGGCGTCAACAAGTACCGGGTGGCGACGGACGAGCAGATCGACGTCCTCAAGGTCGACAACTCCTCGGTGCGCACCCAGCAGATCGAGAAGCTGCGGCGGCTGCGCGAGGAGCGCGACGAGGCGCACACCCAGGACACCCTGCGGGCGCTGACGAACGCGGCCGGCAGCGGTGAGGGCAACCTCCTCGCGCTGGCGGTGGACGCGGCCCGGGCCAAGGCGACGGTCGGTGAGATCTCGGACGCACTGGAGAAGGTGTACGGGCGGCACGCGAGCCAGATCCGTACGATCTCGGGTGTGTACCGCACCGAAGCAGGCGAGTCCCCGTCCGTGGAGCGCACCCGTGCGCTCGTCGACCGGTTCGAGGAGGCGGAGGGACGCCGTCCGCGCATCCTGGTCGCCAAGATGGGCCAGGACGGGCACGACCGCGGCCAGAAGGTGATCGCGACGGCCTTCGCCGACCTGGGCTTCGACGTGGACGTCGGCCCGCTGTTCCAGACCCCGGCGGAGGTGGCCCGTCAGGCCGTCGAGGCGGACGTCCACGTGGTGGGCGTCTCGTCGCTGGCGGCCGGCCACCTGACCCTCGTCCCGGCGCTGCGGGAGCAGCTCGCGGAGGAGGGGCGCGAGGACATCATGATCGTGGTGGGCGGGGTGATCCCGCCGGCCGACGTGCCGACGCTGCTGGAGATGGGCGCGACGGCGGTGTTCCCGCCGGGCACGGTCATCCCGGACGCGGCCCACGACCTGGTGACGCGGCTCGCCGCGGACCTGGGCCACGAGCTGTAGGAGGCCGTCGGTGCCGAAGATCGACATCGAGGCCTACGCGAAGGGCGTGCTCGACGGGAAGCGCGCCTACATCGCGCGGGCCGTCACCCTCGTCGAGTCCACCCTGCCCGCCCACCGGGTGCTGGCGCAGCAGCTCCTGACGGAACTGCTGCCGTACGCGGGGAAGGCGCGCCGCATCGGGATCAGCGGGGTGCCGGGGGTGGGCAAGTCCACCTTCATCGACGCGTTCGGCACCCTGCTGACGGGGCTGGGCCACCGGGTGGCGGTCCTCGCCGTCGACCCGTCGTCGACCCGTACGGGCGGCTCCATCCTCGGCGACAAGACGCGGATGGAACGCCTCTCGGTCGACCCGGCCGCGTTCGTCCGCCCTTCCCCGTCCGCCGGGACCCTGGGCGGGGTCGCGAAGGCCACGCGCGAGTCGATGATCGTCATGGAGGCGGCCGGCTACGACGTGGTGCTCGTCGAGACGGTCGGCGTCGGCCAGTCGGAGACCACGGTCGCGGGCATGGTCGACTCCTTCCTGCTGCTGTCCCTGGCCCGTACGGGCGACCAGCTGCAGGGCATCAAGAAGGGCGTCCTGGAGCTGGCGGACGTCCTGGCGGTGAACAAGGCCGACGGCCCGCACGAACGCGACGCGAAGGCCGCCGCCCGTGAACTGTCGGGCGCGCTGCGGCTGATGCACCCCGCCGACGCGGCGTGGACCCCGCCGGTACTGACGTGCAGCGCACGGGAGTCGACGGGACTGGAGGAGGTCTGGAACCGGCTCGAACAGCACCGGCGGCTGCTGGAGGCGGGGGGCCGGCTGGCGGCGAAACGGGCCGAGCAGCAGGTGGAGTGGACCTGGTCGATGGTCCGCGACGCGCTGCTGGAACGGCTGCGGGCCGATCCCGCCGTGCGGGAGCTGGCGCCGCCGCTCGAGGCCGAGGTCCGGGCGGGCACCGTCACCGCCACGACGGCGGCCCACCGCATCCTGAACGCGTTCGGCCAACCCTGACGAACGCCGGCGCGCCCGAAGCCCCTGGGACTCCGCCCCGGACCCCGCGCCTCAAACGCCGGCGGGGCTGGATGTGGCCGACGTAGCCGTCCGCGTGCGGGCCCGCTCCCGGGGCCCGCTCCTCAAACGCCGGAGGGGCTGGTTTTTGGCCGGCGTCGCCGTTCGTGTGCGGGTCCGTTCCCGGGGGCCAGCCCCCGGACCCCCGCGCCTCAAACGCCGGCGAGGCTGGATGTGGCCGGCGTAGGCATTCGGATGCAGCTTCACTGCCAGGTCCGGGCCCAGGGCCAGGACAGGTGACCGAGTGGTGGCTGGGGTGCCCGGAGGGCACTCCCAGCCCCGCCGGCGCTTGAGGCGGGAACGGTGGAAGGGCGGGTAGGGGACACCGCCCCGCGCAGCGGCAACGGTCCGCAGACAGCAGACGGGCCCGGCCACCCGAACCGGCCCCGCCCCGCCCCGCCACCGACGGCCGGAGGCCGGCGCAGCGGCGCGAAGCCGGTAAGGCCGCTCGCGGCCGAGCCGTGCGAGCGGCGCGTCAAAAAGGGGTGCGGCGCGTTAGGAAATGCTGGTCAGGGCCGGGTTCTGGGAGGCCAAGGCGCGGTGGAGGATCGCGGTGCGGTCAGCCGGGTCGGTACCCGCGAGGAGCGCGGCGAGGACCGCGATGCGGGCCTGGCCCGCCCGCAGGGTGCCGGTCGGGACGGCTCCGGCGGCGACCAGGTCGACGGCCCCGCCGTGCGTGTAGATCTCGGTGACGGGCCCGGCCGCGACCCGGGTGGTCAGCGCGACGAGCACCCCGCGCGCGACGGCGGCGGCGACCGCGTCCACGATCTCGGGGGTGGCGTTGCCCGCGCCGGTGCCGACGAGGACGATGCCGCGGGCGCCCGCCTCGACGGCGGCGTTGAGCAGCAGCGGGTCGCCGTCGGCGTGGTGCATCACCATGTCGACGCGCGGCGGCAGTTCCGGCATCGCGGGCAGCGCGAGCGGGGCCGGACGCTGCGGCTCCCGCAGTACGGCGACCTTGCCGAAGCCGATCTTCCCGAGGGGTTCGGTCGAGGGGTCGGCGAAGGCGTCCAGGGCCACGGCCTGGGTCTTGACGGTGCCGCGGGCGGCGTGCACCCGGCCGGCGAAGGTGATCAGGACGCCCAGGCCGCGCGTGGTGGCGGCGGTGAGCAGGGCGTCGTAGAGGTTGCCGGGGCCGTCGCCGTCGGCGGAGCCCATGGGCAGCTGCGAGCCGGTGAAGACGACGCTGCGCGGGTCGTGGTGGTGGAGGTCGAGGAGGAAGGCCGACTCCTCCAGGGTGTCGGTGCCGTGGGTGACGACGATGCCGTCGACGCCGGGGTCGGCGAGGACCTCGTGGACGGTGCGCAGCAGGGTCAGCTGGTGGGCGGTGGTGAGCCGGGGGCTGTTGACCTTGAACAGGTCGACGACCTCGACGGTGACGCCTTCGGGCAGCGGCGCGGTGGCCATCACCTCGCGTCCGTCGGCCTCGGCGGCGAAGCCTGAGCCCATCCACCGGCTGGCTATCGTCCCGCCGGTGCTGATGACGACGATGCGTCCCATGGCCACCCTTCCCTCAACTCGTACAGATTTCCTATAGGTAGCAATGATAGTGAGATCTACGCGCAATGCGATTGCGTGTTTCGGCGGCCCTGCAACAAAGCAGGCCTGATAATTGCGCTATGGACGCCATCGACCGTGAAATCTTGCGCGAGCTCCAGCGCGACGGACGCCTCAGTAACCAGGAGCTCGCCCAGCGCGTGGGCCTCACCCCCTCCCCCTGCATGCGCCGGGTCCGGCAGCTGGAGCAGGACGGGGTGATCCAGGGCTATCGCGCGGTGATCGACCCCGAGGCGGTGGACCGCGGCTTCGAGGTGCTGGTGTCGGTCGAGGTCCGCCGGGACCGGGAGGCCGTCGAGGCCTTCGAGGCGGCGCTCCAGGACATCCCCGACGTCATAGAGGCCTACCGGCTCTTCGGCAGTCCCGGCTGCATGCTGCGGATCGCCGTCGCGGACCTGCGCGCGTACGAGCGGCTGTGGATCGAGAGGCTGACGGCGCTCTCCGGGATCACCGAGGTCAACTCCCAGATCATCATGAAGCGCATCAAGGAGCCGACGGGGCTGCCCGTCTGACGCCCCGACCTGCTGATATCACCGTGCCCGAGGAGCCGGATCCGCAGCGATAACCCGCCAATAAGGCCCCCGATTAGCTTCTGGAATCCAGAACGGATGCTCACACCAGAAGGGGGTGCCGCATGGACTTCAGGCTTCTCGGGCCGATCGAGGCCAAACGGGGAGGCGGCAGCACTATCCCGCTCTCCGGTTCCAAGGTCCATACGGTGCTCGCGGCGCTGCTGCTGTCCGAAGGACGCGTGGTCTCCGATGCCCGGCTCAGCGCACTCCTGTGGGGGTGGGACCCGCCGGCCACGGCGAGCGCGCAGATCTACACGTACATGTCACGGCTGCGCAAGCACCTGGGCTCGGAGGTGGAGATCGTCCGCCGTCAGCCCGGCTACGTACTGCGGGCGCCGGAGGCGTGGATCGACCTCACCGAGTTCGACCGGCTCGACCGGCAGGGCCGCGAGGCCCTCGCCGACCGGCGTTTCGAGGAGGCGGGCACGCTGCTGCGCGACGCGCTGGAGCTGTGGCGGGGCACCGCCCTCGCCAACGCGACCGAGCAGATGATCGAGGCGGAACTGCCCCGGCTGGAGGAGGCGCGGATGATCGCGCTGGAGAGCCGGATCGAGGCGGACCTCGCGGTCGGCCGGCACGAGCAGGTCACCGCCGAGCTGACCGGGCTGGTCGCCGAGCACCCCGTACGGGAGCGGCTGCGCGCCCAGCTGATGACGGCCCTGTACCGCTGCGGGCGGCAGGCCGACGCGCTGCACACCTACTACGAGGGACGCGCGGTCCTCGCCGACCAGCTCGGCGTGGATCCGGGCGAGGCGCTGGGCTCCACCTACCAGGCGGTGCTCGGCGGCGGACTCGGGCTCGGGCGCGGCCCGGCCTCCCGTGCCACCGCGGACGACGGCGCCGCGGCGCCCGCCGCCCCGGAGCCCGCTCCCGCGGCGGCGAAGGGCCCGCGGCCCGCGCCGGCCGCCCCCGTCGTCCGTACGGCTGCGGCCCCGGCCGCGGGGCGCGGCGTTCCGGCGATGCTGCCGGCCCCGTACGGGGAGTTCACCGGGCGCCGGGAGGAGCTGCGGGCGCTGCGCGAGCGGCTGACCCGCGAGGACGGCCGTCCGCGCCGCCTGCTGATCACCGGCATGGCCGGGGCGGGCAAGACGGCGCTGGCGGTGCGCGCGGCCCAGGACTGCGCCGCGCGCTTCCCCGACGGGCAGCTGTTCGTGGAGCTGTGCCACCCGGACGGCTCCGCGAAGGAGCCCGCCGAGGTGCTGGTCCGGCTGCTGCGCGCCCTCGGCGAGCCGCCCCCGGCCTCCGCCGCGGACGACCTGGAGGAGCTGGTCCGGCTGTACCGGACCCGGACCTCGGGTGCCCGGCTGCTGCTCGTGCTGGACGGGGCGGTGGGCGACCGCCAGGTGGCGCCGCTGCTGCCGGGCGGCCCGGAGTCCGCGGTGCTGATCACCAGTCAGGCCCGCCTCGCCCGGGTCGCCGGCGCCGACACCACCGCGCTGGCCCTGGTCGAGGACGAGGAGGCGCTGGAACTGCTGGCCTCGCTGGTGGGCCGTGCCCGCCTGGAGGCCGACCCGGACGCCGCCGACGACCTGGTGGCGTACTGCGCCGGGCTGCCGCTGGCCCTGCACATCACCGGGGCCCGGCTCGCGGCCCGCCCGCACTGGCCCGTGTCCCGGCTGGCGGCCCGGCTCGCCGACCCGGACGCCCGGCTGGGCGAGCTGGCGTACGGCGACGTGAGCGTGCGCGAGGCCCTGGTGCACTCCGTACGCCGGCTGGCCGGCCCGGAGCTGACGGCGCTGACCGGACTGGCCGACGGGGACGCGGAGCCGTTCTGCGCCCAGTACGCGGCGCTGGTGCTGGGCATCGCGGAGGAGGAGGCGGAGTCCTCGCTGGACGAGCTGGTGGACCACGCCCTGCTGGAGCTGTCCGGGCTGGACGCCCAGGGCAGGCCGCTGTACCGGTGGAACGACCTGGTACGGCTGCTGGCGGGCTCCCTGACGACCCGTGACGCCTTCCCCTCCGCGATGCGATGAGCCGCGCGGAGGGGCCGCGGGGCGGCTGTCACCAGGAGCTGTGCGAGCGCTGGTACACGGTGCCGGTGGGGCGCAGGGCGGGCTCGATGATCTCCCGCACGATCGTCCAGACGTCACCGACGACGCGCTCGCGCGGCGGACGCGGCGACTGGGACAGCGCGTCGGCGGCGATCGCCCAGGCCGTGGTGACCGCGGCCGTGGCCCGCACCTCGGCGGAGGGCTTCGCGGCCTTCGCCCGGGCCCGGCCGACGTCGATGCGGAAGGCCAGCTCCGCGGCCTGGCCGGCCTGGACCTCGCGGATGAGCCGGCTGACCGGGAGGGCGAAGACCGCGGGCGAGAGCGGGTGCGCGTAGACCTGGCGGACCCAGGTGGAGAACCGCAGCCGCTCCCGCTCCTCCCAGCCGCCGCGCGCCGCCGGGCCCGGGTCGTCCTGCTCCACGGCCTCGGCGATCGCCTCGAAGTACGCGGTCAGGTCCTCGGGTGTCAGGCCCAGCAGCTGCTCGGGCGAGTCGAAGGCGGGGGCGGCGGCCGGGGCTTCGGTGGTGGAGGCGGCCTGGAAGGCGTTCTCCGCGATCAGCTGTTCCACGGGGAAGAAGGACTCGATGGTCATGGCTTGGGGCCTTTCTCTCGATCGGTGCTGAAACGGGTGGGCGGGAACGGAAGAGAACGAGAACGAGGACAACGGGAACGAGAGCGGGGGCGGGGGCGGGAACGTGGGCGGATCAGTGGTCGGTGTGCCGGTGCACGGGGCCGTGCGCGGCGGGTCCCGCCGGGCGGGCCAGGGCCACCGCGACGTCCGGGAGGAGCTCGAGGTCCTCGACGGTCCAGGCACTGGTGCGGCCGCGGTGGGTGTGGGTGACCCGGACCGGGCCGCTGCGGGCCGGATGGGTCTCCAGCCGGCCCAGCTCGACGCCGGACAGACCGAGGCCGGTGGCTTTGACCACGGCTTCCTTCCTGGTCCAGATGCGGTGGAAGGCCTCGTCCCGCTCCGGCCCGGGTGCCAGCTCCCCCAGGTAGCGCTGCTCGGCGGCGGTGAGGTCCGCATCGGTGGTGGCGCTGCCCCGCACCGGGCGCAGGGACTCGGCGTCCACCCCGATCGCGGATCCCGCGCCGACGGCGAAGATCCCGCAGCCCGCGGTACGGCTCATGCTGAGCGCCACCCGCAGGGAGGGGACGACGAGTTTGGGCGGGCCGTGGCTGCCGTCTCCGCAGCCGGGACAGTTGCGCCGGCCCAGGGCGATCTCCCGGGGTTCGATTCCGAACAGCCCGGCGAGGGCCCGGCGGGCCGCGGCGCGGGAGCGGACGAAGGCGGCGGCATCCCGTTCGGCCGGCAGTGACAGCGCCCGCCGGAACTCCTCGGTGTCGAGGAGCGGCAGGTCGGCCGGATCGGTGTGTTCCGGTGTGCGCCACCACCAGACGTGGGCCTCTCCCCGGGCGCCGAGGGCGTCGGCGACGGCCATCGCCGTGCCGTGGGTGGGGCCTTCTCCGTGTAATGCCATGAAGTCCTCCCTTCTTCTCCCCCGTCGGATGGTGCGGGACATGCGGTGACCCACCGGAATTCGCGAAGATTTTCTCTGCGAAAGTGTGGACAAAGCCGCCCCATCACCATGAGGCGGGGGACTATCTCCCGCCTATACCTATGTCCGCGCTCGACCGGAACGCATTCACGACGGGAATCCCCATAGGAATGTAATAGGACAGGTCCGGAAACTGACTCGGGTCATCGCTCATCAACCCGAGGATTTCTTCATGCCGCGGACCCAGGAACACACCCTTACGCTCACGGCGACCGGAACCACCCCGGACGCCATGACGCTCACCGATGCCGAGCGCGCCGAGATGATCGCCGTCGCCACCGACGTACTGACCGCCACGCCGGCGCTGATCGACGACCCGGCCTGGCTGGACACGGTCCGCGACGCCTCGGCGATGCTGCCGCGCACGGTACTGGCCGCCCTGCGCCGGTTCCGTCACGACGCCGGCCCCGACGGGGTGCTGCTGCTGCGCAACATGCCTGTGGTGGCCAACGACCCGCTGCCGGAGACCCCGACCGTGCCCGGTTCCGTGGAACGGGTGCCCGCCGTCGCGTCCGCGCTGGTCACGGCGGCGATGCTGCAGCTCGGCGAGGTCATCGCCTATCGCAGCGAGAAGACCGGCGCCCTCGTGCAGAACGTCGTCCCGGTTCCCGGGAGCGAAAGTTCGCAGAGCAATGCCGGCTCGGTGCTGCTGGAACTCCACGTCGAGAACGCTTTCCATGACAACAAGCCCGACTACGTGGGTCTCCTCTGCGTGCGCGAGGACCCGACGGGCGATGCGAAGCTGTGCACTTCTTCCGTGCGGCGGGCCCTTCCGCTGCTTTCCGAGCGGACCGTCGCCGTATTGGCCGCGCCGCGTTTCCTCACCGAGCCGCCGCCGTCCTTCGGCGACCTGAATTCGGTGACTCCCGCGCACCCGGTGCTCGTCGGGGATCCGCAGGACCCGAACATCCTGGTGGACTTCGCCGCGACCCACCCGCTGGACGACGAGGCGAAGGCCGCGATGGGCGAACTGCGCGAGGCGCTGATGCGGACCATGTCGGCGCTGGCCCTGCGGGTCGGTGACCTCGCGGTGGTCGACAACCGGCTCGCGGTGCACGGCCGGACCTCCTTCACTCCTCGCTACGACGGCCAGGACCGCTGGCTGCACCGGGTGTACGCGCACCTGGACCACCGCCGCAGCCGGGTGGACCGCAAGGGTGGTGGTGCGGTGCTCAACTGAAGCCCGGACCGGGACCACGTACCGACGGCCGGAGGGCCGGCCCCCCGAGGGGGGCCGGCCCTCCGGCCGTTGTGATGGTCACTGACGCGAGCTGATGACGTCCGCGGGGCGGCCGGCGAGGGCCAGGCGGCCCGGGATCAGCGTGGCCAGGGCCGTGAGCAGCGCCGCGAAGCCCAGGACACCGAGGTACATCCACGGGTCGATGGAGGGGGACGCGGAGCCCGTCATCCCGATGCTGAAGGCGGTGAGCACCGCGAAGGCGATGCCCGTGCCGAGGACCGAGGAGATGACGACCACCAGGGCCGCTTCGATGCGCAGCATGCGCATGACCTGGCGGCGGGTGGTGCCGACGAGCTGGAGCAGGGCGAACTCGCGGGTGCGGTCGGACACCGACATGGCCAGGGTGTTGACCACGGCGATCGCGGTGAAGGCGATGATCAGGCCCATCGCGACGTAGTTCACCTCGGCGTTGGACTGCTGCACCTCGGCCTGGAGGTCCTCGACCTGGTCGCGGTCGAGCACTCCGACGCCCGGCAGGGGGCCGATCGCCTTCTGGAGCTCGGCGCGGCCCGGCTTGCCGGCGTCGGCGGTCTTGACGAGCAGCGAGGAGGCCAGCGGGTTGTCGACGTGCTGGGAGACCAGCGCGTGGGACATCGTCAGGTCACCGAAGCCCAGGCCGCGTTCGTAGACGGCGGCGACGGTGAGCTCGGTCTCGGTGCCGTCGCCGAGGGTCAGCTTCAGCTTGTCCCCCGGCTTCTTGCCGAGGTTGTCGGCGGCGACGTCGCTGAGCGCGACGCTCTGCGCGCCGAAGCCGTCCAGGGTGCCGCCGGTGACGCCCGGGTCCCAGGTGCGGGTCAGGCCTTCGGTGGAGACGCCCTGCGCCGGGTACTTCTCCAGGCCGACGCGTACGGAGGTCCGTACGACCTCGGTCACCGCGGACACGCCGGGGACCTTGCGGAGGTTCTCGGCGGCCTGTGCGGGCACGCCGGGGCCGGCGGAGCCGACGACCCAGTCGGCCTTGTTGCCGGCCTGGGCCTGGGCGGTGGCCGCCGCGCCCATCGTGGTCTGGACGAAGAACACCGTGCAGGCCATGCCGATCAGCAGGGCGAGCGGGGTGACGGCGGCGGAGACCCGCTTGGTGTTGGCGCGGGCGTTGGCGGTGGCCAGGTAGCCGCCGACCTTGGAGGCCTTCAGCGGGACCCCGAGGACGGCGACGGCGACCCGGGCGATCAGCGGCCCGAGCAGCGAGACCGCCACCGAGAGCACGACGACCGACAGGAAGGTCACCGGGGTGGACGCGGGCTCGCTGCGCAGGGCGGCGAGGACCGCGAGGAGGACGACGCCGCCGACCAGGAACGCGGCGCCGGCGCCGAGCCGGCCCCAGGCGAAGTTCCGCTGCTCCATGGCCGCCTCGGACAGGGCCTCGGCGGGACGGATGCGGGCGGTGCGGCGGGCCGAGATCCGTGCGGCGGCCCAGGCGCCCAGCAGGGCCGCGCCGATGGCCGCGAAGAACGGGAAGACGCTGAAGGTGACTTCGAGGGTGTCCGGGATGGCCTTGAAGCCGACGAACTTGCCGTGCAGCCAGTAGGCGATCGGCAGACCGGTGACGGAGCCGAGGACACCCGCGAGGGCGCCGACGATCAGCGCTTCGCGGCCGATGAGCTGGCGGACCTGCTTGGGGGTCGCCGCGATGGCGCGCAGCAGGGCCAGTTCGCGGTAGCGCTGCTGGATGGAGAGGGCGAAGGTGCCGACGACCACGAGGATCGCGACGAGCAGGGAGGTGCCGCCGATGGCGCCGCCCATGGAGACCAGCTTGATCCGGGCCTTGGCGGCGTCGAGGAACTCGACCGGTCCGCGCTCACCGCCGGTGACGACCTCGACGGGGGCGCCGTCGAGGGCCTTCTTGACCTGCGAGGCGAGCTCGGAGGTGGACACCCCCGGCTTGGGCAGGACACCGACGACCGCGACCTGGCCGGAGCGGCCGGAGAGCCGTTCGGCCTCGGCGTCCGAGAAGAACAGGGAGGTCTGCTGCTTGAGGTCGCTGCCCGTGGGGGCGGCGATGCCGGTGACCTGGTAGGCGCGCGGGGAGCCGGTGGCCTGGACGGTCAGCCGGTCGCCGGTCTTGATGCCGGCGCGGCGGGCCAGTTCGCGGTCGACGACGACCTCGTCCGGGCCGGCCGGGGCGGCGCCCTCGGTCAGGGTGAAGGGGGTCAGGGCCGCGGAGGTCCAGGAGTGGCCGTAGGAGGGCTTCTCGTCGACGCCCTTGACGACCTGCCCCTTGGGGGTGACCGCGTAGGCCGGGAAGGTGATCTCGGGGAGGGCGGCCTTGACGCCGGGCAGCGAGCCCAGGGTGGAGGCGGTGTCGGCGGGCAGCCAGACGCGCTCGCCGAGCGGCTTCTCCTTCTCCTTCGTCTTGACCTTGTCGCCCTTGTTCTTGACGGTGACCTGGTGGACGTTCTGGTCACCGCCGACGATCACGGGGGCGCCGGCGTAGCGCTCGGTGCCGATCGTCCCCCGAAGGCCCGTCTCCAGGAGGATTCCGCAGGCCGTGACGAGCGCGGCCGCGCAGAAGAGGGCGAGGAACGCCCCGATGAAGCCGCCCTTGCGCGCGCGCAGGGTCTGCAAGGCATAACGCAGCATCAGGCCCACGCTCCCAGGTGGGTCATGCGGTCGGCGACGCGGTCGGCGGTGGGGGCCTGCATCCGGTCGGCGATCCGGCCGTCGGCGAGGAAGAGGACGGTGTCGGCGTAGGAGGCGGCGACCGGGTCGTGGGTGACCATGACCACGGTCTGGCCGGTCTCGTCGACGCAGGAGCGCAGCAGGGAGAGGATCTCCTTGGCGGTCACGGTGTCGAGGGCGCCGGTGGGCTCGTCACCGAAGATGACGTCGGGGCGGGTGATCAGGGCGCGGGCGATCGCGACGCGCTGCTGCTGGCCGCCGGAGAGTTCCGCGGGGCGGTGGGTGGCACGGCCGCCCAGGCCCACGCGCGTGAGGATCTCCTCCAGCCAGGTGGGGTCGAGGCGCTCGCCGGCCAGGCGCAGCGGCAGCTCGACGTTCTGCCGTACCGACAGTGCCGGGATGAGGTTGAAGGCCTGGAAGACGAAGCCGATGCGCTCGCGGCGCAGCTTCGTCAGCTGGGTCTCGTTCATTCCGCCCAGTTCGGTGTCGCCGATGTAGGCCTTGCCGCTGGAGGGCTTGTCGAGGCCGGCGGCGCAGTGGAGGAAGGTCGACTTACCGGAACCGGAAGGTCCCATGACGGCCGTGAACGAACCGCGCTCGATGCCCACCGAGACTCCGTCGAGCGCGCGCACGCCCCGGCCGGTCTTTCCGTACTCCTTCACGACACCGTCCAGGCGCAGTGCGAACTCCGGGGATCCGGAGCCGCTCTGCCTGCGGAGGCTGTTCGTCTCGGTCCTCATGCGCGACCAGTCCTTCCAATGCTTTTGAGGGGGGAATGTCAGCAGCCTCATCCGCACCGTGGCGGATGCAACGCCACCGATCCTGGTCCGCGGTTCTATATTCGCTCTACGAGAAATGCCCCCGGGTACGCGTTTCCGGCCGGGGGCGGTTGCCTCCGGCCGGATCCGATCGCTCACAGGGGGTTCAGCGTTTCAGCGTTCAGCGGCTACGGCGCCCCCTCGTCCAGCGGTAGCCGAGGGCCGCGGCGGTGGCGGCGAGGCAGAGCCCGTAGCTGACGGTGACCCAGAGCGCCGGGGCGCGGCCGGCGCCGAGCCCGTGGACGACCCCGGCGGCCCAGGCGGCGTAGGCCAGGCCGTGCAGGATCCGGAAGGGGCGTATCCAGCGGCGGGTGGCGAAGACGCCCCGCCACAGGCCGGTGACCAGCGCGAGGACGAACAGCTGGGCGGCCAGGGCGCCCAGGTCGACCAGCAGGTCGCCGGTGCCGAGCAGGGCCTCGCTCGCGGCGATCCTGCCGCCGGCGACCTTGACGCCGATGTGGACGAGGAGGAAGCCGACGCCGGCCAGGCCCGCCGCGCGGTGCAGGAGCTGAGCCAGCTGCCGGTGGGCGGGGGTGAGGACGTCGCGGAAGACGGTGGCGACGCCGAGCATCACGGAGAGGGAGAGGGAGACCAGCGCGAAGACCCCGGCCATCCGGTCCAGGAACTCCTGGACGGCGCCGCCCACGAGGGCGCCCGCGGACAGCAGCAGGGCGACGGCGAGCAGCCCGCCGGCCACCGCGCGGGCCCCGGGGGCGGGGGTGTGCGGGGGCCCCTGCCGGACGGGCGCGGGCGCGGCGGCGGCCGCCGCCACGTCCGTCGCGGGGGCGGGTGCGGTGGCGGCCGGGTCGGCGGTGGTGGTGGCGGGGTGGGCCATGGGGGAACTCCGGGAGGGGTCGGTTCTCCGTACGGGAAGGTGGGCGGCCCGGGCCCGGACCTCGCGGGGAGGTGATCCGGGACCGGGCCGGGTGCGGGAGGACCCGGCGGGCCGGGGCGGCGGGCGCCGCGGGCGGGGCGTACGGCCTGTGCGGTGGCGCGTACGGCCCGGGCGCCCGCCGGTGGGGTCACGCCGGGCGGTGGCGGAGGATCGGGCCGAGGGGGGAGCCGTCGACGGGGCGGGCGAGGGAGGCCGACCAGTTCCCGTCGAGGTCGAGGTCGTCGACCTGCCAGCTGCTGACCTCGCCCTGGTAGCCGTGGTCCACCACGAGCGGTCCGGGCGTGCCGGGGCGGACGTCCAGGGCGTTGAGGTCGATGCCGAGCAGCCCCAGCCCGACGCCCTTGAGGACGGCCTCCTTACGGGTCCACACCCGGTGGAACGCCGCGGTCCGCTCGGGTCCGGCGGGCAGCGACAGGATGTACGCGTGCTCGGCGGGCGCCAGCACCACACTGGCGAGGGAGCCCGATTCGACGGGCCGCAGCGCCTCGATGTCGACGCCGATCCAGTCACCGGCGTGCAGGGCGAGCACCCCGCACCCGCTCGTGCGGGTCAGGCTCAGGGCGAGCCCGACGGCCGGGCTGGCCACGGCCGGCGGCCCGTGCTCGAGGTCGCCGCAGCCGGGGCAGACCCGGCGGCCCAGGGCCACCGTACGGGCGTCCACGCCCAGCAGGTCGCCGATGGCGCGGCGGGCGCCGGCGCGGGTGCGGGTGAAGGCGGCGGCGTCCTTCTCGTGCCGGAAGCGGCGTGCGCGTACCTGCTCGACCTCGTCGAGCAGGTCGAAGTCGGCCTGGTCCACGTGGTCCTCGAGCAGCCACCACCAGACGTGGGCCTCCCCCGTGGCCTTCAGTCGTGCGGCTTCCCGAGCGGCCGCCTCGGGCACGGGCAGTGCCCCGGTCCGGCTCGTGTGGTCGATGCGGTGGCCGACGGCGGCCAGGGTCTGGCTGGTCATCGGATCCTCCTCTCCCCCCTTGAGGGCGTTGTCAGTTCAGTCCGCCGAGGCGCAGGAGCAGGTCCTTGACCTCGGTGGCGTGGTAGCGGGCGCGTTCCTGGGACGGGTCCGAGCAGAGCAGCAGCGGCCCGTCCCGGTCGTCCTCGGGCAGGCGCCCGTGGCTGCCCCGGACACAGCCCGGGTCGAGCGGCACCACCTGGAGGGGTGCGCGCATGCCCGCCTTCTTCTTGAGCACCGCGAGGGCCGCCTTCGCCTTGGCCGCCGGATCGGCGGGGTCGAAGAACAGCTCGGCCGGGTCGTAGCCGGGCTTGCGGTGGATCTCGACGCCGCGCGCGAAGTCCGGGGCGCGGGCGTCGTCGAGCCAGTAGTAGTAGGTGAACCAGGCGTCGGGCTCCGACACGGCCACCAGCTCGCCCGCGTTGGGGTGGTCGATGCCGTAGTCGGCCTGCTGGGTGCGGTCCCAGACCTCGTCGACCCCGTCCAGGGACTTCAGTACGTCGCGCACGCGCGGGATGTCGACGGGGTCGGCCACGTAGACGTGGGCGGCCTGGTGGTCGGCGACGGCGAACGCCCGGGAGGTGTACGGGTCGAGGTACTCCATCCCGCGCTGGCTGTACACGGACAACAGGCCCTCGCGGCGCAGCGCGCGGTTGATGTCGACGGGCCGGCTGACGGGTGAGATGCCGTACTCGCTGAGCGCGACGACGGTGGTGCCGCGGTCGCGCAGGTCGGCGAGGAGCGGGCCGAGCGCGGCGTCGGCCTCGCGGGCGGCCCGGACGGCCTCGGGGCTGTCGGGGCCGAAGCGCTGGAGGTCGTAGTCGAGGTGGGGGACGTAGATGAAGGACAGGTCGGGGTCGCGGGTGTCGGCGACGTGCCGGGCCGCGCCGGCGATCCACCGGGTGGAGGTGAGGGAGGCGGTCGGCCCCCAGTAGTTGAAGAGCGGGAACTCGCCCTGGGCGGCGGTGAGTTCGTCGCGCAGTCCGGCGGGGACGGTGTAGCAGTCGGGGGCCTTGCGGCCGTCGTAGTGGTAGACGGGGCGCGGGGTCAGGACGGTGTCCACGTCGGCGCCCATCGCCCACCACCAGCACAGGTAGGCGGTGGTGTGGCCGGGGTCGCGGCGGCGGGCGGCCTGCCAGACCTTCTCCCCCTGCACCAGGGCGTTGTGCTGGCGCCACATCATCACTTCGCCGTGGTCGCGGAAGTACCAGCCGTTGCCGACGGCGCCGTGCTCGCGGGGCAGCGTGCCGGTGGTCAGGGTGGCCTGGACGGTGGCGGTGACGGCGGGGAACACCGTGTCGAGCGGGGCGGCGAAGCCCTGCTCGCCGATGGCCCGTACGTTCGGCATGTGCGGCAGCAGCCGGGGGGTGAGGCCGACGGTGCACAGGACGGCCGTCTTCCTCCTGCCCGGGGCGGCGGCGGTGGGGGTCATGAGCCGGGCTCCTTCTGCGCGGCGGGAACGGTGGGGGTCAGGCCGAGCCCGGTCAGCTCGCGTGCGGTCCAGGTGAGTTCGGCGGCGATGCCGCGGGCCAGTCCGGCCTCACCGACGGGCCGCTCGTCCTCGGGCAGCACCGACCAGGTGTAGGTCTCCACCTCGATGTGGTCGGTGACGGCGTGGTCACCGCCGAACAGGGCCCGCAGGGAGTCGCGCAGCACCGGCCCGGTGGAGGCCAGCGGCGGGGCCGGCTCCTCGTGCAGCGGTACGTGGTAGTGGATCCGCCAGGGCGCCTCGCCGGGCAGGGCTCCGGCCAGGGCCGGTCCCAGGTCGTCGGAGCCCAGCAGGGCGCCGCCGGCCAGGGCGGGCTCCCGGGTCTGGTGCAGGAAGCGCGGCTCCGCGAAGGCGGAGAGGGCCTCCCGGACCCGGGGGTCCGACGGGTCGCCGGCCTCCAGGGCGCTGGACGCCTGGACCTTGACGATCTGGACTCCGGCCGTCAGCAGCTGGGCGATGGCGGTGTCCGGGTCCTCGTGCGCGACGGCGAGGTGGCAGGTGTCCAGGCAGAGCCCGATCCAGTCGTGGTCGACGCCCTTGAGGGCTTCGACGGCCTGGGTGGTGGTCTCGGCGACGCAGCCCGGCTCGGGTTCCACGGCGACCCGTACGGTGCGTCCCGTCTCGGCCCGGATCCGGCGCAGGCCCGCCGCGAGGGCGTCGAACTGCCGCATGGCGGCGGCCGACTGGGTCCGCGACCAGGCCGTGCGCCAGGCCAGCGGGAGGGTGGAGACGGAGCCGCGTTCGGCGTCGTCGGGCAGCAGCCGGGCCAGGATCCGGGCGAGGTTCAGCGTGTAGTCCAGGCGTGCGGGCTCGGACCAGTCCGGGTAGTACACGGCGCGCTTGACGACGGGGGCGTGGAAGCCCTTGTAGGGGAAGCCGTTGAGGGTGACCGTCTCCAGTCCGCGGGCGGTGAGCTCGCGGCGCAGCCGGTCCGTGGCGGCCGGGTCGGCGGCGAGGGCCGCCGCGGCGTCCACCGGCAGCCACAGGCCGAGGCCGATGACGGGTTCGCCGGTGGCCTTGCGGACGGGTTCGGCGTAGGCGGTGAGCTGGGCGGTGATCCCTTCGAGGGTTTCGGCGGGGTGGACGTTGGTGCAGTAGGCGAGGTGGACGGCGGTGCCGTCCGAGTGGCGGAAGCGCATCAGGCGGTTCCTCTTTCCTGATCAGTTTCCGCCGCGGGCGATCGAGTTCCCGGCGTACAGCCCCGCGGCCTGGACGTCCCCCACTTCAAGGTTTGCTGCGCCGTCCAGGCCGAGCCGGCCGGACTGGGCGTAGAAGGCGAGCGGGTTGCGCCACAGCACGCGGTCCACGTCGTCCTCGTCGAAGCCGGCGGCGAGCATGGCCTCGCCGGTGGCGCGGGTGAGCAGCGGGTCGCTGTGGCCCCAGTCTGCGGCGGAGTTGACGAGGATCCGCTCGGTGCCGTGCTCCTTGAGGATGGCGACCATCCGGTCGGGGGTCATCTTGGTGTCGGGGTAGATGGAGAAGCCCATCCAGCAGCCGGAGTCGTGGACCTCGCGGACGGTGACCTCGTTGAGGTGGTCGAGGACGACGAAGCCGGGGTCGATGCCCGATTCGCGGATCACGGCCAGGGAGCGGCTGGTGCCGCCGGCCTTGTCCCGGTGCGGGGTGTGGACGAGGGCGGGGAGGGCGAACTCGACGGCCAGGGCGAGCTGGACGGCGAAGGCGTGCTCCTCGGCGTCGGTGACCGTGTCGTAGCCGATCTCGCCGACGGCGACGACCCCGTCCTTGGCGAGGTAGCGCGGCAGCAGGTCCAGGACGGGCGTGCAGCGCGGGTCGTTCGCCTCCTTCGGGTTGAGGCCGATGGTGCAGTGGTGGCTGATGCCGAACTGCGCGGCGCGGTACGGCTCCCAGCCGAGGAGCGCGTCGAAGTAGTCGGTGAAGCTGGAGGGGGAGGTACGCGGCTGGCCCAGCCAGAACGCAGGCTCGACCAGGGCGCGCACGCCGGCGGCGTGCATCGCTCGGTAGTCGTCCGTGGTGCGGGACGTCATGTGGATGTGCGGGTCGAAGATGCGCATGGTCGGGCTCCGGTAGGGGTCGGCTGGTGCGGTCAGTGGTCGAGGGTGGCTACGGCCCACAGGTCGGCCGGGACGGTGCGGTCGGCGGCGCGCCGTTCGGCGGCGAAGCCGTGGGCCATGCGGGCGAGTTCGGCGTCGCGGCGTTCGTGCAGCCCGGCGACCTTGGCCAGCGGGATGCCGGTGAACAGGCACTTCAGGACGGCCTGGCGCCAGCGGTACTGGTCGAGGTGGGCGGCGGCGTAGGGGCCGAGGGCGGCCGCGATGAGCCGGTTGTCGTTGGTGCGCAGGGCGTCGTCGGTGAGGTGGACGGCGCGGTCCCCGAGCGGGAGGAAGGGCAGGGCGCGCAGGACGCCGCGGCGCTCGGCGGCGTCGCCGTGGGTGTAGCGCTCGCCGGCCTCGCGGGCGAGGGCCGCGCCGGAGGTGCCGTAGCGGGTCAGGGCGAGCAGCAGGACGGTGCGTACGGCGTCCTCGACGGCCCAGTCGGCCCAGCCGGGGAGGGGGCCCCGGCCGTACGCGCGTCCGGCGGCCGGGAAGCGGCGGTCGAGGGCGGTGGGGCCCTCGGCGGCCACGGCCGCGGTGTCGGCGGCGAGCCGGACCCGGTGCTCCTGGTCGAGGACGGAGCGCAGGGACTCCTCCAGGGTGCGCAGGGTCAGCGCGTCGTGCACGGCGTGGTCGGTCCCGGTGGCGGGCGCCACCGGGGGGTGCGGGGCGAGGGTGGGGGCGGTCATACCGGTACGGCCTCCTTCTTCGACGCTTGCGGCTGGTGCGGGGGGTGCGGCTGGGGTGGGGCGGGCGGCCGTCGCCGGGCGGCGGCGGCCTTCCGCAGGAAGGCGATGCTGTGGCGGGCGGTCTCGGCCCCGGCGTGGCTGTGGCGCGGCAGTTCGACGGAGACGAGTCCCCGGTAGCCGGTGTCGGCGAGGGCAGCGAGGACCGGCGGGAAGTCGATCTCGCCCTCCCCGAAGGGCAGGTGCTCGTGGGTGCCGCGGCGCATGTCCTCGATCTGGACGTGGGCGAGGCGGTCGGCGGCGAGTTCCACGCAGCGGGCCACGGGGTGGGGCTCCAGGCACTGGCAGTGGCCGAGGTCCAGGGTGAGCCGGAAGCGCTCGGGGCGGCCGAGGTCGGCCAGGAGCTTGCGGTAGCCGGCCAGGTCGGCGACGAGCATGCCCGGTTCGGGTTCGAAGGCGAGGTCGATGCCGGCGGCTTCGGCGTGGGCCACGGTCTCGGCGCAGCCGTCGGTCAGCCGCTGCCAGGCCTGTTCGCGGGTGGTGCCCGCGTCGGGGGTGCCGCTCCAGAAGTGCACGGCCTCGGCGCCCAGTACGGCGCCGATGCCGACGGCCCGGCGCAGCAGGTCCAGGCGCAGGGCGCGGCCTTCGGGCTCGGCGGAGAGCAGGGTGGGCCGGTGCTTGCGGCGCGGGTCGAGCAGGTAGCGGGCGCCGGTCTCGACGACGACGGCCAGGCCGGTGGCGTCCAGGGTGCGCCGGATCTCCGTCAGGCGGGCGGCGAGTCCGGGGGCGTACGGGTCCAGGTGCTGGTGGTCGAGGGTCAGCGCGACGCCCTCGTAGCCGAGGTCGGCGAGCAGGCGCAGGGCGTCGCCCAGGCGGTGGTCGGCGAGGCCGTTGGTGCCGTAGGAGAACCGCGGCCCGGTCGGGGTGCTCATGTGGAGGACACCTTCCGGGCGAGGCGGCGCACCAGCGGCAGGGCCGCGGCGAGCGGGACGGCGACGCGGGGGGCGCCGCCCCGGGCGGCCAGGGCGGCCTGGAGCGGCAGCAGGGCGTGGATGCCGGCGCCGACGGCCCGGCGGACCTCGGGGGCGGCGCCGGGGCCGCGCAGCACCCGGGTGAGGGCGGGGCCGAAGCTGCCGGCGTAGAGGGCGAGGGCTGCGGCCTGCGCGGGTCCGGTGCCGCGGCGCAGCGTCGCGGCGGCCGCCACGGTGGCCGCGGCGAGCGTGAGGGCGGCCTCGCGGGGCGGGGCGCCGTCGACCTCGTGGCGGCTGAGCCGGGTCAGGCCCAGGGTGTGCGCGGCCACGGCGGCGGCCGGTACGAGGGCGGGGCGGGCCGGTCCCGCGCCGGTGCCGTGGAGGACGTCCAGGGCCCGGGCGGCGGCCATCACGGCGGGGCCGAGCGGGGTGTTCTTGGCGCCGAGGTCGTAGGTCCACACGGCGGCGGCCAGCGGCAGGGTGCGGCGCAGCGCGGTGCGGGGGCCCCCGGCCAGGGCGGCGATGCCCAGGCCGGCGGCGGTCAGGCCGGCCGCCGTGGTGAGGGCGGCGCGGGGGCTGATCCGGCCGGAGGGCAGCGGGCGTTCGGGGCGTTCCACGGCGTCGAGTTCGCGGTCGGCCCAGTCGTTGAGGGCCATGCCCGCCCAGTAGAGGCAGACGGAGGAGCCGGCGAGGCCGAGGGTGCGCGCTCCGCTGCCGCGGCCGGCGGCCAGCGCCCCGGCCAGCACGTCGCCGGGGACGGTGATCGCGGCGGGTGCCCGGACCAGTTCGGCGTAGGCGCGCAGGGTGCGCCGGGCGTGGAAGGCCCGGCCCGGGAAGGGCGGCAGGACCAGCGGTGCGGATGCTCCGGCGGGTGCGGCCGGCTCGGGGCGGGCGGCCCGCCCCGGGGCGGTGGCCGCCGTGGGGGTGGTCACGGCCGGGCCCCCGTCAGCGGATTGCCGCGGCCGGCGGTGGCGGCGGGGGCCGGGTTCGCGGCCCAGGCGGTGAGCGCCTCGTACTGGAGGGTGAGGTTGTGCTCGGTGGAGCCGGCCGGGTCCTTGAAGAAGAAGCCGAGGGCGGCCAGCGCGCCGGACTCGCCGCGGCGGGCGCCGAGCGCGGCCAGCCGTACGAGGTCCAGGACGAGCGGGGCGGCGAGCGCCGAGTCGCAGCCCTGCCAGGTGAACTGCATGGTCATCCGGACGCCGAGGAAGCCCTCGAAGGAGATGTGGTCCCAGGCGGTCTTCCACTCCCCCATCTCGGGGACGTTGTCGATGTGCGTCTGGCCCTGCACGGCGTGGCCGACGGTCTCCTCGAGGCTGCGCTGCTTCGACTCGGTCTTGGAGCGGGCCGCCGCCGGGTCGGCGAGGGTCGCGCCGTCGCCGCCGCCGAGCAGGTTGGTGCCGGACCAGGACCGCAGGCGCAGGGCGCGCTGGGTGAACATGGGCGCGAGGGCGCTCTTGACGAGGGTCTCGCCGGTCTTGCCGTCGCGGCCGGCGTGCGGGACGCGGCGCAGCCGGGCCAGTTCCTCCAGGGCGGGCAGGGCGGCGCCCGCCGAGGGGGTGAAGTTGACGAAGGCGCAGCCTGCGGTGAAGGCGGCGTACGCGTAGAGGGAGCTGACGGGCAGGGTGACCGACCCGGCGGCGAGGGCGGCCTCCAGGGAGGCCAGGTCGAGGAAGGCGGGGTCGGGTTCGGGCAGCGGCTCCGTGGAGGAGACGTTGACGACGACCACCTGTTCCAGGCCGTGCCGGTCGCGGAAGGCGGCCATGTCGGCGGCGAGGCGGGCGGCGGTCGCGGACTGGGACTCGCCGGGGCGGGCGGAGCCGTCGCGGATCTCGAGTTCGGCGGCGGCCAGCGGAGTGTCCAGCGCCTTGAGGATCCGGGCGGGCAGTACGCCCGCCTCGGCGAGCTGCCCGGCCCTCACCGACAGGGGGGTGTCGACCACGTCGTGGCCGCCGAACACCAGGTCGGCGAGGGCCGGGAGGGGTACGTCACGGAACGGGGGAGTTTCGGTGACGCACCCGACGGGGGAGGCGGCACCCGCGACGATGGCGGCGGCGCCGGCGACGGCGGCCGTGGCGACCGAGCCTCGCGCGCCGACCATCCAGACGCCGATTCGGGGTGAAGATCCGGTCGTGTCTCGCATGGTGTGCCATTCCTCCTGAGTCGTGTCGTGCGTGGGGGGGGTTCAGCCGTTCCGGACTACTTGGAGAGGTCGACCGGGTAGGGCCAGACGTCGAAGGCCTTGTTGATGCGGTCGTTGGAGCGGACCAGCCACTTGGCGGTGACGCGGTTGACGACGTGCTTCGGCAGGTGCTTGTTGTCGTTGGCGTCCGTCTTCGGCTGGGCGAGGGACTGGAGCTCCCAGGCCGCGCCGACGAGGCGGTTGATGTGCGCCCAGAAGGACCGGTCGATGCCCAGCAGCTGGAAGGACTGCAGGTACGGGTGCCAGCGGTGGTAGGCGTGGGTGAAGTCCGGCGGCGTGAAGTTCATCATGTGGACCTTGTTGCCGGCGGGGCGGCGCGGGTCGAACAGGGTGCCCTGGCCGAACTCCTGGAAGGCGAAGACGAGGCCCTTCGGGTCGTGGTGGTACCACTTGTCGTAGACGGCCTTCTGGCACCGCGAGAGGACCTCGAAGTGGGCGCGGTTGGGCTCGATGAGCTCCATCCAGCTGCGCGGGTAGCGGCCGCCCTTGCGGGTGGCGGCCCAGGCGTCGTAGGACTTGGTGAAGCCGCCGAAGGGCGCGGTGATGGCCCCGACCGCCGCCTTCATCTCGTCCGACGGGGTGTAGTAGGACATCTGGTCGTAGTCGTACCAGAACTCGCTCGCCCAGCGGTCCCCGACCAGGCCCTCGACCTTGGGCAGCTGCGGGCGGCGGCCGTGCGCGGCCGCCGGGCCGGCTCCGATGACGGTGACGGCTGCCGCGGCGCCGGCGGCGCCCAGGGCGGTCCGCAGGACGCTCCTGCGGTCCATCGAATTGAGCGGCATTGTCGTGCTCCTTCTGGATCTGTTGCGGATGCGGACGGATCTTCGGTGGTGCGATGGCTGTACTCTCCCGGGCCCCGCCATACCTGCCCTATATCGGTGTCCGTGCAGGTCAGAGGCGGGGCCGCGGGAGGGTCCGACAGGGCTCTACGAGGCCTTGTCGAGGGGGTTGCGGCGCAGGGAGGGGGAGATCAGCGCGACGAGCGCGGTGAGGCCCATGGCGGCGCTGAGGCCCAGCACCGTACGGGTGGCGCCGTACGCCTCCAGGGCGAAGCCGGCGGCGACGGGGCCGGCGGCCATGGCTCCGCCGCCGACGAGCATGGCGAGGGAGTTGGCCCTGCCCCGCATCCGGTCGGGGGCGACGCGGACCATGAAGACCCCGCCCGCGACGTTGAAGACGCCGCCGACGTAGCCGCTCGCGGCGAACAGCGCGCCGAGGGCGTAGGGGTCCCGCAGGAACGCGACGGGGACCATCAGGGCGGTCCAGACGGCCAGGCCGCCGAGGACCAGGGTCCGCAGGGAGAAGCGGGTGGCCCACCAGCCTCCGCTGATGGCGCCGACGAGCCCGCCGGCCCCGCTGAGCGAGAGGACGACGCCGATCTGGAACTGGGAGCCGTGGTTCTCCTGGATCCCGGTCATCACGGCCAGGTTGAGGCCCTGGAACAGGACGTTGGAGACGGCCACGGCGGCCATGACGGCGCGCAGGAAGCGCTGGCGCCACATCCAGACCAGGCCCTCCTTGATCTCCCGGACCAGGTCGGGGCGGGGGCCGGTGCGCTCGGCCTGGAGCTTGCCCTTGACCCCGAACAGCAGCGCCACGGAGGCGAGCTGGCCGACGAGGGCGGCCACGTACGGGAAGGAGGAGCCCAGGGCGACGAGGCCGCTGCCGAGCGGCTGCCCGGCGATGGCGGCGCCGCGGGTCCTGGCCTCGTTCCCGGTGAGGGCGGCGGGCAGCTGCTCCACGGGGACCACCGCGGGGACCGCGGCCCGCTCGGCGAGCTGGTGCAGGACCCCGAGGGTGCCCTCGACGAAGGCCGCCGCGAGCAGCGCCAGGAGCAGGAAGTGGCCGCTGAGCAGCAGGGCGGCGACGGCTCCGGCGACGAGCGCCTGGCCGAGGCCGGCCCACAGCATGATCTTGCGGCGGTCCCAGCGGTCCACGAGGGCGCCGCCGGGCAGCTGGACGAGGAGCTGCGGCAGGAGGAGTGCGGTGCCGACCAGGCCCGCGTCGCCCGGCGAGCCGGTGAACCACAGGACGGTGAGGGGGTAGGCGACGGCGGTGGCCCGGCCGGCGAGCAGCGAGAGTCCGGCGCCGCCCCACAGGAGGCTGAAGTCGCGGTTGCGGCGCAGCGGGACGACGGCGGGCGCGGCGTCGGCTCCGGCCTTCTCGGGGTCGGCTCCGTCCTGCGGCGCGGGCGCGGGCGCGGCCTCGGCCGTACGTACGGGCCCGGTCGCGGCGGTGGGGGCGGCGGCCGGCTGCGGCTCCCCGTCCTCCGCGAGGTGCCAGTCCAGGACCGCGGGGTCCGTCACCGTCTTCGGCGGCGGGGTCACCGTACGGCCGACGCGAGCTGCGGGGCGGACGGGGCGGATTCGGTGTCGTCCTCGGAGCCGGAGTGGGTGTACTCCAGCACCGCCATGGCGCTGTGCATCTTGTTGGTGGCCTGGGCGAAGGCGATGCTCGTGGGCCCGTCCAGCACCTCCGCGGTGACCTCCTCGCCCCGGTGGGCGGGCAGGTCGTGCATGAAGACGGCGTTCGGGCTGCCGTCCCACAGGGCGGTGGTGACCTGGAACGGGGCGAAGATCTCCCGCCAGTTCGCGTCCGGCTTCGCGGTGCCGGTGGTCTGCCAGCGGGTGGTGTAGACGACGTCGAAGTCCTCGGGCAGCACGTCCATGTCGTGCCGCTCCACGAACACGGCGCCCGTCCGCTCGGCCTGGGCCCGCGCCCGCTGCGTGAAGGAGGGCAGCAGCCCGTAGCCGGGCGGGGTGCGCAGCTCGAAGTGGACGCCGGGGAAGCGGGTCAGGGCCAGCGCCAGGGCGGTGGCGGTGTTGTTGCCCTCGCCGACGTACAGGACGCGCAGCCCGTCGACGCGGCCGAAGTGGCGTACCAGGGTGGTGAGGTCGGTGAGGGCCTGGGTGGGGTGCTCCTCGGCGCTCATGGCGTTGATGACGGCCATCCGGTGCTGGGAGGCCCAGCCGCGCAGTTCGGCCTCGGGGCCGGCCGTACGGGCGACGAGCACGTCGAGCATGCCGGAGAGCACGCGGCCGGTGTCCTCGACGGATTCGCCGGTGTTGAGCTGGAGGTCGCCGGGTCCGTACGCGACGATCTGGGCGCCCACGCGCAGGGCCCCGGAGGAGAAGGCGGTGCGGGTGCGGGTGGAGGTCTTGGCGAAGTAGATGCCGGCGACCAGGCCTTCCAGGGCGCGGGAGCGGGTGACGGTGCCCGCCGAGAACTGCGCGCCGCGGGCGACGATGCGGTGCAGGTCCCGGTCGGTGAGGTCGTCGATGGAGATCAGGTGGCGGGCCGGGCGGCGCGCCTGCCGGTCGAGGGTGTGCAGCGGGTCCATCGGATCAGCCCTTCTCGGGGTGGTCTGCGCCGTCTTCGAGCGCGGCGGCGGTCTGCGCGACCGTGTGGTTGCGCAGCGCGGTGGCGAGGTCGAGGGTGAGCCCGTGCCTGCGGGCGGTGACGAGGAGCGGCGCCACCAGCAGCGAGTCGCCGCCGAGGTCGCGGAAGTCGTCGTGGACGCCGACCTGTTCGAGGCCGAGGACCTCGGCCCAGACCTCGGCGAGCACCTTCTCCAGGTCGGTGCGCGGCGCGGTGTACGGGAGCGGGGTCGCGGTGGCTTCGCGGGAGGCGAGGGCGGCCTTGTCGCGCTTGCCGTTCGCGGTGAGCGGGAGCCGGGCGACGACGGTGACGGCGGCGGGGATGGCGGCGGCGGGCAGGACCGCGCGGAGCCGGTCGCGCAGGGCCGGGACCTCGACGGACTGTCCGTCGGCGGGCACCACCCAGGCGGCGAGCCGCTTGCCCCCGTCGGCCGAGTCCACGGGCGTGACGAGTGCCTCGCGGACGGCGGGGTCGGCGGTGAGGGCCGCTTCGGCCTCGCCGGGTTCCACGCGGTGGCCGCGGACCTTGACCTGCTCGTCGGCGCGGCCGGTGAACTCCAGGACTCCCCCGGGCAGCATCCGGGCGAGGTCGCCGGTGCGGTAGATCCGGGTGCCGGGGAGGCCGTACGGGTCGGGCAGGAACGATTCAGCGGTGAGGGCGGGCGCTGCGGCGTAGCCGCGGGCCAGACCCTCGCCGCCGAGCCACAGCTCGCCGGTGATGCCGTCGGGCACCGGCCGGAGCCGGTCGTCGAGGATCCGCAGGAGCACCCCGGGCAGGTTGGAGCCGAGCGGGACGAGGGTGCGCCGGGTGTTGGGGCGGACGTGCCCGAAGGTGGCGGCGACGGTGGCCTCGGTGGGTCCGTACTCGGCGCCGAGCAGCATCCGGCCGCCGCCGGCCGCGATCCGGGCGGTGACCCGCTCGGCCTGCGCGGTCGGGTAGGCGTCGCCGGCGCAGACGGCGATCCCGGCGAGGCCGCCGAGCTCGGAGTCGCTCAGCTGGGCCTCCAGGAGCTGGAGGTGGCCGGGGGTGAGTCCGACGAAGGAGTACGGGGCCGCGGCCATCAGCAGCGGCCCGAACTCCTCCGGCTGCCAGGTCTGCGGCAGCAGGCGCACCGGCTGCCCCGTCAGGAGCGGCGCGTACAGGGCGGGCATGCCCAGGTCGAAGCCGGCCGAGGTGAACCAGGGTGCGCCGCCGGAGCCGGTCTCGGCGTAGGCCCGTACGGCCCAGTCGAGGTAGTGGGCGAGCGAGCGGTGGCTGATCTCGACGCCCTTGGGGGTGCCGGTGGAGCCGGAGGTGTGCAGGACGTAGGCGAGCCGGTCGGGGTCGAGGTCCAGGCCGAGCGGAGCCGCGTCGCCCTCCTGGGGGACGTCCTCGGCGAGCAGCACCCGCCCGGGGGCGGTGGCGGCGAACCGGTCGGCGTACGCGGCCCCGGTGAGCGCCAGGTCGAAGCCGAGGGCGGCGACGCGGGCGGCCGGGGTGCAGGGGTCGACGGGCAGCTGGGCCGCGCCGGCCTTCCACACGCCGAGCAGGGCGGCGACGAGCTCCGGGCCCCGGTCGAGGAGGACGGCGACCCGGGTCTCGGGGCCGGCGCCGAGGTCCCGCAGGCGCCGGGCGATCCGGTTGGCCCGCTGGTCCAGCTCCGCGTACGAGGTGCCGTCGGCCGGGGTGCCCGCGCCGGTCAGGGCGGTGGCCCAGGGGGTGCGGGCGGCCTGCGCCTCGAAGCCGGCGAGGGTGTCGACGGGCGTCTCGGGGTGCGGCAGGGCGGGGGCGGTGAGGCGGTAGTGCTCCTGGGTGGACGGGAAGGCGGTGCGGGCGTCGCCGTCGGCCCCGGTGCGGGCCATGTCGGCGAGGACGGCCTTGTAGAGGGAGGCGAGCCGCTCGGCGTTGGCCTTGGCCAGGGTCCGGGTGCGGGAGGCGATGGACAGGTGGCCGCGGACGGGGGTGCCGACGACGAGCGGGAACTCGTTGGGGCTGTCGTCGCGGCTGGCCATGATGTCGATGAGCTCCACGTCCACCTGGTGGAAGTCCAGGTAGTGGAAGAGCACGTCGATCAGGTGGCTCTCGCCGCCGGCCGCGCGCATGGCGGGCATCGGGTAGCGGCGGTGCGGCCAGAGCTCGACCTCGCGGGCGAACACCTCCTGGGCGAGTGCGCCCCAGGTCGCGGCGCCCTTGCGGTACGGGAAGGGCACGGAGTTGAGGTACATGCCGGAGACCCGCTCGGCTCCCGCCTCCTCGGGGCGGGCGTCGGCGACCATGCCGCCGCGGAAGGCGCCGGACCGGGTCAGCATCGACAGGACCTTGCTGTGCGCCGCGTGCAGGACGCTCTTGTACGGGACCTCGGCGGCGGAGGCCAGCGCGCGCAGGCCCGGCTCCAGCTCGCCCAGCTCGATGTCCATCCGGTAGCGCTCGTCGGGGCCGTCGTGGTCGCCCGCCCAGCCCGTGGGGATGGTGAACTTCTCGTGGCCGTCGACCAGTTCGCGCCAGAAGTCGCGGTCCTCCGCGGACTCCAGGGAGCGCAGCTCGCCGGCGATGAAGTCGGCGTAGCGCACGGCCGGGACGGGCGGGGCCGGCTCCGGCTCGCCGCCGGTGCGGATCGCGCGGTAGGCGCGGAGCAGCTCCATCAGCTGGGAGTGGTAGCTCCAGCCCTCGATGACGGGGTGGCACTCGGTGATGGACAGCCACCAGCTCTCGTCGTCGACGAGGTGGACGGCCATCCGCATGAGCGGGGCGGCGGCGAGGTCGAAGAGGTCCTCGCGGTCGCGGTCCGCGAAGGACCACAGGGCGGACTCGCGGTCCTCGCGCGGCAGGTGGCGCAGGTCCTCGAAGAGGCAGGGCATCGACACGGTCCCGACGGCGTGCACCAGCTGGAGGGGCTCGCTGAAGCCGGAGAGGGCGAAGGAGGTCCGCATGACCTCGTGGCGCTCGACGATCAGGTCGGCCGCGCGCTGGAACACCTCGGGGTCGAAGGGGAGTTCGTCGCGGATCCGGAAGGAGGTGATGTTGTGGTAGCGGTTCTCGCCGCTGCGGCCGTGCATCTCGACGAGCATGCCCGCCTGGATCCGGGAGACCGGGTAGGCGTCGGTGACGTCCTGCGGGAGGGTGGTGCGGTCCTCGTCGCAGATCAGGGCGAAGGGTGCGACGGGGCCGTCGGCGCGTTCGGCGGAGCCGTCGCCGGCCTGGTCGCCGAGGGCCTCGCGGAGCCGGGCCACGGTGCGGTGCTCGAACACGTCGCGGACGCTGGTCTCCCAGCCCGCCTCGCGCAGGGCGCCGACGAGGGTGACGGCGCGGATGGAGTCCCCGCCGAGGTCGAAGTAGTTGTCGTGGACGCCGACGGTGTCCAGGCCGAGGACCTGGGCCCAGACCGCCGCGATGGAGGCCTCCGCGGCGTCGCGCGCCTCGACGTGCTCGCCGACGGTGGTGGCCTCGCGGCCGGGGGCGGGCAGGGCGCGCCGGTCCAGCTTGCCGTTGGCGGTGAGCGGGAGGGCGTCCAGGGCGAGGTAGGCGGAGGGGACCATGTAGGCGGGCAGGGCCTCGCCGAGCGCGTCGCGCAGGGCGGCCGGGGCGAGTTCCGCCTCGGGGGCGCCGGGCGCGGGGACCACGTAGGCGACGAGCTGCTTGTCGCCGGGGCTGTCCTCGCGGACCAGGGCGACGGCCTCGGCGACGGCGGGCAGGGCCGTCAGCGCGGTCTCGATCTCGCCGAGCTCGATGCGGTAGCCGCGCAGTTTGACCTGGTGGTCGATGCGGGCGACGAAGTCGAGGTTGCCGTCGGGCAGCACCCGGGCGAGGTCGCCGGTGCGGTAGATGCGGGCGCCGGGGGCGCCGTACGGGTCGGGCAGGAAGCGTTCGGCGGTCAGGTCGGGGCGGCCGGCGTAGCCGCGGGCCAGGCTGAGGCCGCCGATCCACACCTCGCCGGGGACGCCCAGCGGCAGCGGGCGCAGGCGTTCGTCGAGGACGTACATGGTGGTGTGGGGGATGGCGCGGCCGATGGAGACGAGCTCGGTGGTGACCGGGCCGTGGGCGGCGCCGTCCTCGGCCAGGAAGTAGGCGGAGTTGCCGACGGTGATCTCGGTGGGGCCGTACTCGGCGGCCAGCCGGGTGCCGCCGGGGCCCGCGGCGGCGGCCCAGCGCTCGGCGAGCCGGTGGGTGAAGGAGTCGCCGGCGGCGATGACCAGGCCGGCCAGGTCGCGTATCTGCTCGTCGGTGAGCTGCTGGGACAGCAGGTCGAGGTGGCCGGGGGTGAGCTTGATGAAGGCGTACGGTCCGCCCTCGGCCAGCAGCGCGCCGAGGTCGGCGGTGTCGAAGTCCTGCGGCAGGAGGTGGACGTTCTGCCCGGTCATCAGCGGCGCGTACAGGTCGGGGACGCCGAGGTCGAAGGCGACCGAGGAGAACAGCGGGGCGCCGCCGGTGCCGGCGGTGGCGTAGGCGCCGGCCGTCCAGGTGAGGTAGTTGGCCAGTCCGCGGTGGCCGATGAGGACGCCCTTGGGCTTGCCGGTGGAGCCGGAGGTGTAGATGACGTAGGCGAGCTGGTCGAGGTCGTAGGAGGTGGGCAGTTCGGCCCGGGCGGTGGCCAGTGCGGTCCGCTCGGCCGGGTCGTCGACGACGACCAGTTCGGCGGAGTCGAAGCGGTCGGCGTGCCGGGACTGGGTGACGACGAGGCGGGTGCCGGTGTCGGCGAGCATGAAGGCGATGCGCTCGTCGGGGTAGCCCGGGTCGATCGGTACGTAGGCGGCCGCGGCGCGCCAGATCCCGAGGAGGGCGGCGACGAGGTCGGGGCCGCGGTCCAGGAGGACGCCGACGGTGTCGTCGGGGCGGACCCCGAGGGTGAGCAGCCGGCGGGCGAACCGGTCGGCGCGGGCGTCGAGTTCGGCGTACGTGAGCTCGCCGCCGGCGTGCCGGACGGCGACCGCGCCGGGGTGGGCGGCGATCTGCTCGGCGATGGTCTCGAAGACGGGCCGCAGGGCGGCGGCGTCCACGGGGGCGCCGACCGGTTCGGCGGGGCCGTCGAGCAGCAGGGAGCGTTCGGCGGCGCCGATGAACTCCAGCGTGGACAGGGGGGCGCCGGGCCGCTCGGCGACGGCCGCGAGCAGGGCGGCGTAGTGGGCGGTGAACCGTTCGGCGGTGGCGGCCTCGAAGAGGTCGGTGGCGTACTCCAGGGCGCCGTGCAGGGAGCCGTCGGCGCGCTCGGACAGGTGCATGGTGAGGTCGAAGCGGGCGATGCGGCCGCTGGCGCCGACCGGGGTGACCTGGAGTCCGGGCAGGTCGGGGCTGTCGGAGCCCTGGCCGGAGGCCAGGTCGAACATCACCTGGAAGAGCGGGGTGGTGGACAGGTCGCGCTGGGGTTCCAGCTCGTCGGCGATCTTGTCGAAGGGGGTGTCCTGGTGGTCGAAGGCGTCCAGGACGGTGGTGCGGTTGCCGGCGAGCAGCTCCCGGAAGGCCGGGTCGCCCTGCCAGCGGCCGCGCAGCACGAGGCTGTTGTAGGCGTAGCCGGCCATCTGCTGGAGCTCGGGGCGGGTGCGGCCGGAGACGGCGGTGCCGACGCAGACGTCCTGCTTGCCGGTCCAGCGGCCCAGCAGCGCCTGGTAGGCGCTGAGCAGGACCATGAAGAGGGTCGCGCCCTCCTGTTCGGCGAGGGTCCGCAGCCGCTGGGCGTCGGCGGCCGGTACGTCGAACTCGGCGACGGCTCCGTCCCAGCCCCGCACGGACGGCCGGGGCCGGTCGGTGGGCAGGCCGAGCGGCTCGGCGGCGGCGAGCTGTCCGCGCCACCAGTCGAGGGCGGCCTCGGCGGCGGGGCCGGACTGGCGGGCGTTGAGCCAGGCCGCGTAGTCGGCGTACTGGACGGGCGGTTCGGGCAGGACGCCGTCCAGCGGGCCGGTGATCGCGCCGGCGGCCCGGTAGCAGGCGGCCAGGTCGGCGAGGATCAGCGGCCGGGTCAGGGCGTCGCAGGCGATGTGGTGCATGACGACGACCAGGACGTGGTCGTCGGCGGCCAGGCGCAGCAGGCGGACCCGCAGCGGGGCCTCGGTGGCCAGGTCGAACACCTCGGTGGCGCGGGCCTGGGCGAAGGCGGCCGCGGCGGCGTCCCGGTTGGCCTCGGCGACCCCGGTGACCTCGCTGACGGCGTAGTCGACCGGGCCGGCCGGGTCGACGACCTGGCGGGGCTCGGCGCCGTCGATGAGGTAGCGGGTGCGCAGGATCTCGTGGCGGGCGGCCAGGGCGTCGAAGGAGCGGCGCAGGGCGCTCTCGTCGAGGGTGCCGCGCAGCCGGTGGGCGAGCGGCAGCAGGTACTCGGGGCTGTCCGGGTCGAGCTGGTGGAGGAACCACAGCTGGCGCTGGCCGGCGGACAGCGCCAGCGGCGCCTGCCGGTCGGCGCGCGGGATCCCGGTACGGGCCGGGCCGCGGCCGGCGGTGCGGCCCGCGCGTCCGGCGAGCCGTCTGCGCAGCAGTTCCGCCCGCAGCTCTTCCTGCGTGGGTGCGGTGGGTGCGGTCACGGCTGGTACTCCCTGTGGGCGATGGCGAGTTCGGCGTGGTCGAGGGTTTCGATCTCGAGGCGCACGGCCTCTTCGACGGCCGCGGCGAGGCCGGCGACGGTGGGGTGTTCGAAGACGGCGCGCAGCGGCATCTCCACGTCGAACTCCTCGTGGAGGCGGGCGATGACGCGGGCGGCGAGGACGGAGTTGCCGCCGATCCGGAAGAAGCCCTGGCGGGCGCCGATCCGGCGGGTGGTGCCGCTGTCCCCGGAGAGGACCTCGGCCCAGATCTCGGCGACGATCTCCTCGACCGGCCCCTCGGGGGCGGTGTAGGGCTCGTCGGCGAGGGCGGCGGCGAGGTCGGGCGCGGGCAGCGCCTTGACGTCGACCTTGTTGTGGCGGGTGAGGGGGATCTCCGCGACCGGCATCAGCAGCGCGGGGACCATGTAGTCCGGCAGGCGGCGGGCGCAGTGGTCCAGGAGTTCCCCGTCGCCGGGCGGGGTGTCGCCGCGCGGCACCCAGTAGCCGATGAGCGCGGCGGTGGAGCCGGTGCCGTGGACGACGACGGCGCACTGGGCGACGCCCGGGTGCTCGGCGAGGACGCCCTGCACCTCCCCGGTCTCCACGCGGCGGCCGCGGATCTTGGCCTGGCCGTCGGCGCGGCCGGCGAACTCCAGGGTGCCGTCGGGCAGCATCCGGGCGCGGTCGCCGGTGCGGTAGAGGCGGGCGCCGGGGGCGCCGTACGGGTCGGGGACGAACGCGGCGGCGGTGAGGTCGGGGCGGCCGTGGTAGCCGCGGGCCAGGCCGGCGCCGCCGATGCAGAGCTCGCCGGTGGTGCCGTACGGGACGGGCTCCAGGTACTCGTCGAGGACGCGGGCGGTGACGTGCGGGTAGGCGCGGCCGACGGGCACCGAGGGGGCGTTGTCGTCGGCGTCCCAGCGGGTCGCGGCGATGGTGGTCTCGGTGAGCCCGTACTCGTTGACGAACCGCAGGAGGCGGCGGGACAGTTCCCGGGCCAGGGCGGGCGGGCAGGGCTCGCCGCCGGTCTGGCCGACGAGGGGGCGCCGGCCGAGGCCCGCGTCGATCAGCATCTGCCAGTGCGGCGGGGCGACCTGGAGGTGGCTGACGCCGTGCTCCTCGATGAGCCGCAGCTGCGCGGCGTGGTCGGTGAGATCGGCTTCCTGGGCCAGGACCACCCGGCCTCCGGCGACGAGCGGCATCAGCAGCTCGGTGCAGGAGATGTCGAAGGTGGGCTGGGCCAGGGCCAGCCAGGCGTCGTCGGGGCCCTGGCCGAAGTCCAGGTGGGCCTGCGAGGCGCGGAGCATGGCGAGCAGGGTGCGGTGCTCGACGCCGACGCCCTTGGGGCGGCCGGTGGAGCCGGAGGTGTACATGATGTAGGCGAGCCGGGCGGCGGCCTGGCCCTCGGCCGTTCCCCCGGCCGGGCGTGCGGCGTCGGACCAGGAGGCGATCCCGTCGGCGGCCAGCGCCGGGTCGCTGCACGAGGCCAGGGCGGCGGCCCCCGCGGCGGCGGCGAAGGACGCGCTGGGGGCCCAGGAGGCGAGCCCGATGCCGGGGCGGTCGGCGGCGTGCACCGCGGTGGGCTCCGGCGTCGGGCCGCGGGAGCCGTCCTGCGGACCGGCCGAATGCAGGGCCGCGAGACGCTCGTCGGTGTCGACGGCGAGCCAGGGCCCGTCGTGGTGGCCGCGCAGCCGGGCGGCGCCGGCCAGGTCGGAGACGAGCAGCCGGGCACCGGCGTCGTCCAGGACGTAGCCGAGCCGGTCGTTGGGGGCGGCGACGTCGAGCGGCACGTAGGCGGCGCCGGTCTTCCACACGCCGAGGTAGGTGGCGATCAGGTCCGGGGTGCGGCCGAGCATGACGGCGACGGTGGTCTCGGGGCCGGCGCCCAGCTCCCGCATCCGCCGCGCGAGGGCCTCGGCGCGGTGCTCGAGGCGGGCGTAGGTCCACTTCTCGTCCCCGCAGACGACGGCGATCTCGTCCGGGGAGGTGCGGGCGACGCCCTCGACGACCGCGTGGACGAAGTCGTCGGCCGCGCGGGCCGCGCCGGGCTCGGGGGCCCCGGGGCCGAGCGCGAGGATCTCGCGGCGCAGGGCGGCGGGCAGCAGGGCGGCTCGGTCGAGGCGGGTCCGCGGGTCGGCGGTGAGGGAGTCCAGCAGCTGTACCCAGGCGGCCGCGAACCGTTCGACGGTGGCCGGGTCGAAGAGGGAGGTGGCGTACTCGACGAGGCCGAGCAGGGAGCCGTCGCCCTGGCGCTGGAGCACGAACGTGAGGTCGGTGCGGGCGCTGCGCCAGGCGCCCCGGAAGGCCTCGATGTCGCCCTCGGCGGTGGCGGTGCCGGTCCGGCCCTCCTCGTGCAGGTCGAACATGACCTGGTAGAGGGGGGTGCGGCCGGGGTCGCGGACGTCGTCGAGCTCGGCGACGAGGCGGTCGAAGGGCAGGTCCTGGTGGGCGAAGGCGCTGCGGGCGGTGTCGCGGACCCGCAGGAGCGCCTCCTCGAAGGTGGCGTCGGCCGGGGCGTCGCAGCGCATCACGAGGGTGTTCAGGAAGAAGCCGACGACCTCGGCGACCTCCGGCCGCTCGCGCCCGGCGACGGGCACGCCGACCGGCACGTCCCACTGGCCGGTGAGCCGGGCCACGAGGGTCCCGAACACGGTCAGCAGGGTCTGCTGGAGGGTCGCGCCGTGGCCGCGCCCGAGAGCGGCGGCGCGGTCGGCGAGTGCGGCGGGGACGGTGAAGACGTGGGCGGCGCCGATCCCGTCGCGGACGGCCGGACGGGGCCGGTCCGCGGGCAGGTCGAGGGGCAGGATGCCCTCCAGGGCCCGCTTCCAGTGCTCCGTCCCCTCGGTCGCGGCGCTGCCGGCCAGCCGGCGCCGCTGGTGGGCGGCGTGGTCGGCGTACTGGACCGGCAGGGCGGGGAGTTCGGCGCGCGTTCCGTGGTGCGCGGCCTCGGCGAGGGCCAGCAGGTCGCGTTCCAGGACCACCGAGGACCAGCCGTCGCAGGCGATGTGGTGGATGGACAGCACCAGGTGCAGGGAGTCGGTGCCGCGGACGGTCAGGGCGCGCCAGACCGGGCCGTTCTCCAGGTCGAAGGGGCGGCTGAACTCGTCCTCGACGAGGGCGTTCCTGGCCGCGGCGGTCTCCGTGCGGGTCGTACGGAGCTCGACGCTCGGGAGGGGGTCGGCGATCTGGACGGGCTCGGCGCCGCGCAGGACGTAGCGGGTGCGCAGGATCTCGTGGCGCTCGGCGAGCTGCTCCAGGGCCTGCGCGACGGTGGCGTCGGTGTAGGCGTGGGGCAGGGTGATGAAGACGGGCGCGTTCCACTCGGCGCTGCCGGGGCGCATCCGGTCCATCAGCCACAGGCCCTGCTGGCCGGGCGAGAGCGGCAGGCCCTCGGCGGTGCGCGGTACGGGGCGGACGGTGTCGTCGTCGTCGGCGGCGGCCTGTGCGGTGGCCGCGCCGTCGGTCCCGTCCAGGGCGGGTGCGCCGGCGAGCAGCGCGGCCTGGGCCTCGACGGTGGTGGCGGTGAACAGGGCGCGCAGCGGGACGGTGGCTCCGGAGGCGGCGGACAGGGCCTGGGCGAGCTGGCTGAGCAGCAGGGAGGCCCCGCCGAGCTGGAAGAAGTCGTTGGTGGCGCCGATCCGGGCGGCGGGGATGCCCAGGAGGGCGGCCCACTGCTCGGCGACGACCCGCTCGGCGGCGGTGCGGACGGGGACGTGGGCGCTCTCGGCCTCGGCCGCCGCGGTGGCGGGCTCGGGCAGCGCGGAGCGGTCGATCTTGCCGTTGGCGGTGAGCGGGAACTCGGCGACGGGCACGTACAGGGACGGGATCAGCGGGTCGGGCAGGGAGCGGCGCAGGAAGGTGCGCAGTTCCTCGGGCCGCAGCTGCTCGCCGCGGGACTGCACCCAGGCGACGAGGCGGTGGCCGCCGGAGCCGTCGGGCACGGCGGCGGCGACGGCGGCGCGCACCCAGGGGTGGGCGGCGAGGGCGGACTCGACCTCGCCGGTCTCGATGCGGACGCCGTTGACCTTGACCTGGTGGTCGAGGCGGCCGAGGTACTCCAGGGTGCCGTCGGCCTGCCAGCGGACGCGGTCTCCGGTGCGGTAGAGGCGCTCGCCGGGGACCCCGTACGGGTCGGGCACGAAGCGTTCGGCGGTCTGGTCGGGGCGGCCCTGGTAGCCGAGGGCCAGGCCGATGCCGCCGGCGTACAGCTCGCCGGGGACGCCGACGGGGACGGGCCGGCCGGCCGGGTCGAGGACGAGGGCGCGCATGTGGGCGATGGGGCGGCCGATGGGGACGGCGCCGGTCTCCTGGGCCGGGTCCCAGCGGTGTTCGGTGATGTCGACGGAGGCCTCGGTGGGGCCGTACGTGTTCCAGATCTCGGCGCGGGGGGCCAGTTCGGCGAGGGCGCGGCACAGCTCGGCGTGCAGGGGCTCGCCCGCGCTGAAGATCAGCCGGAGGGCTTCGGCGCTCTCCCAGCCGGACTGTTCGACCAGGCGCCGGTAGACGGAGGGGACGCCCTGCAGGACGGTGACCCCGTGCTGGGCGACGGCGCGCAGCAGCGCGGCCGGGTCGCGTTCGGCGTCCTGGGGGGCGACGGCCACCGCTCCGCCGCTGATCAGCGGGGAGAAGAGTTCGAGGCCGGCGGCGTCGAAGCCGACGGTGGTCTTGAGCAGGAAGCGGTCGGCGGGGCCCAGCTTGTGACGGTGGGCCAGCCAGCGGACGCGGTTGGCGATGCCGCCGTGCGGGACGAGGACGCCCTTGGGGCGGCCGGTGGAGCCGGAGGTGTGCAGGATGTACGCGGCCCGGGCCGGGTCGGGTGCCAGCGGGAGGAGGGCGGCCAGTTCGGCGGGGACCTCCTGCGGGGCGTCGGCGACGTCCAGGACGGTGATCCCGGCGGGCAGCCGGGAGGCGGTGCCCTGCCCGGCGAGGACGACGGCCGCGCCGGAGTCCTCCAGGACGAGGGCGAGGCGGGCCTCGGGGTAGGTGGGGTCGAGCGGGACGTAGGCCCCGCCGGCGAACCAGACGCCCAGCAGTGCGGCGATCAGCTCGGGGCCGCGGGGCAGGCAGACGCCGACGAAGTCCCCGGGCGCCACTCCGCCGGCGCGCAGGGCGGCGGCGTAGCGGGCGGCGTGGTGTTCGAGGGTGGCGTAGGTCCAGGCGGTTCCGTCGGCGCCCAGGACGGCGGGGGCTTCGGGCGTGCGGGAGGCCTGCGCCCTGAACAGGGTGGGCAGCAGCAGACGGCCGGGGGCGGATCCCGACTGCGTACGGTCGTTCACGTTCTCTCCTTCATCGGGATCGGGGGGGCGTCGGCCGCTTCCCGGGGCCTGGTGGCCCGGGTGGCTCGAGCGTCCGGGTGGTCAGGCCGCGGAGCCGGCGGACATCCGGCGGCGCAGGCTGGCGGGGCGCAGGTCGGTCCACAGTTCGGTGATCTTGGCGAGGCATTCCTCGCGGGTGCCCTCGGTGCCCTCGGCCCGCCAGCCGGCGGGCAGGTCGCGGTCGGCCCACCAGATCGAGTACTGCTCCTCGTCGTTGAGGACGACGCGGTAGACGGTCTCCGACTGGGTCTCGTTCTGCTGTTCGCTCATCGCTGTTCCCTTCGCGTGGTCAGGTGTCGCCCATCCTTGAAGAGGGCGCTATCGATGCCCTATCGAGCGCATATATGTGGTGGAACGCAGGACGGCCCCCGGCGCCGGATGGCGTCGGGGGCCGTACGTGGCCGCGGTGCGCGGCGGGTGGTCAGGCGGCGGCTGCCGCCGCCCGGGCGGGGGCGGGGAGGTCCTGGTCCAGGGCGGCCTCCACGTCGTGGTCGAGGATCCAGGCGACGTCCGCGGCGGCGTCGTTGACGCCTCCGGGGCGGCCGCCCTGCTGCGGGGCGGGCCGGCCGCCGGTGCGGGAGCCGAGCTGTACGCGGGTGGTGTGCGGGCGGCGCAGGGCCTCGTAGCGTTCCAGCGCGGCCGCGACGCCCTCGGCGTCCTCGGTGGCCCGCGCGAGGCAGACCGCGAGGGCGACCGCGTCCTCGACGGCCTGGTTGGCGCCCTGGCCGTGGTGCGGCAGCATCGGGTGGGCCGCGTCGCCGAGCAGGGTCACGCGGGGCGTGCTCCAGCGCTCCAGCGGCGCCCGGTCGTACAGGGCCCAGCGGCGTACCTCGCCGGCCGCCCCGACCAGGTCGCGGACCTGCGGGGCCCAGCCCTCGAGGACGGCGTCGAGGTCGGCGGGGTCGGTGGCGCTGGTCCAGGACTCGGCGTCGCCCTCGGGGGCGGGGGTGACGACCACGTACGTGAACTGCCTGCCGCCGCTGACCGGGTAGCACAGCACCCGGGCCGCGGGGCCCGCGAACATGTACATGCGGCCCGGGTCCAGTGCGGGGACGTCCGCCGCGTCCACCAGCCCGCGCAGCGCGCTGTTGCCGGAGTACACGGGGGCGTCCTCGCCGGCCACCGCGCGGCGCACCGCGGAGTGCACGCCGTCGGCCCCGACGAGGACGTCGGCGCGGGCGGTGGTGCCGTCGGCGAACTCCAGCAGCACCCCGTCGGCGTCCTCCGCGTACCGCAGGAGCTCCTTGCCGGTGTGCACCCGCTCGGCGGGGACGGTTCCGGCGAGCATCCGGTGCAGGTCGCCGCGGTGGACGGTGAGGTAGGGGGCGCGGAACCGCCGCTCCCAGGCCTCGCCCATCTCCTGTACGGCGACCTGGGCGCCGTTGTGGAAGGCGCGGACCTCCAGCGCCTCGGGGCGGACCGCCAGTTCGGCCAGGCGCGGGCCGAGGCCGAGGCGTTCCAGCAGCCGGGTGCCGTTCGGCCCCAGGTGCATGCCGACGCCCTGCTCGCGCAGGGCCTCGCCGCGCTCGTACACCTCGACGTCCAGGCCCCGGGCGTACAGGGCGGCCGCGGCGGTCAGTCCGCCGAGCCCCGCGCCGATCACGGCCACTTTGAGGCTCACCGGTACTCCCAGGCGTTCTCGAAGGACTCGAACTCGTCGGCGCCGCCGCCGGAGGAGTCGAAGGATTCGAAGCCGGCGGCCGAGCCGGAGCCCAGGGCCAGCAGGGCCTCCAGGTCGCCGGCGCCGGCCAGCTCCACGTCCGCGACGGCGGTGTCGGGTGCGGCGACCGCGGCCGCCAGCATCCGCTCGTAGCCGTCCGCGAAGCGGGCGACGGTCTCCCGGTCGAGCACGTCGGTGTCGTAGGAGAAGACGGCCGTGACCCCGTCGGGGGTCTGCTCGATGCGCAGCAGCAGGTCCAGCTGGCCCTCCTGCTGCGGGACGTCGATCAGGGCGATGTCCAGCCCGGCGTACGGGACGGACGGGCCTTCGCAGGCGCCGGGCGGCACGTTGGGGACGGGCGGTTCCATGCGGTCCATCTGGACCAGGAACAGCGCGGTACGGAAGACCGTGGCGCGGGGGAAGGCCAGGGCGCAGGGGTAGCGGACGTTGACCATGCCGCCCATCACCCGCTGCCCGGCCTGCGCGGCCGCGCTGCGGAAGGTGGACTGCGCGGTGAAGTCGGCGCGGACCGGCATGGTGTTGAGGAAGCAGCCGATGACGTCGCGCTGTGCCCGGCCCATCCGGCTGGTGGCGGGGACGCCGAGGACGAAGGCGTCCTGGCCGGTCCAGCGGTGGGTGAGGGCCTGGAAGACGGCGAGCAGGTAGGCGAAGGGGGTGACCCCGGCCGTCGCGGCGGCCGCGCCGAGACCGTCCGCGGTGTCCCGCGGGAGCTGTCGTACGACGGTTCCGCCCTGGTAGGAGCGCAGGGCGGGGCGGGGGCGGTCCAGGGGCAGTTCGGCGGCGGGGGCCTCGGCCACCGACTCCTTCCACAGGGCGGCCGCGCGCGCTCCCGCGTCGGAGGCGGTGTAGCGCAGCTCTTCGGCCGTGTGGTCGGCGTAGGAGCCGGGGATCGGCCGCCAGCGCGGTTCCTCGCCGGCCGCGAGGCCTTCGTAGGCGTCGAGGACGTCGCGCACCAGCAGCCAGCGGGAGGTGAAGTCGCTGACGATGTGGTGGGCGGAGGTGACCAGGACCCAGTCCTCGTCGGTGCGGCGCAGCAGCACCACGCGGAAGGCCCCGGACTCCAGGCGGAAGGGGCGGGCCCCGGCTTCTTCGGCGGCCCGGTGCAAGGTGGCCTCGTCGACGCCGTCGAGGTCGCGGAACTCCAGGCGGACCAGGGGCTCTTCGCTGACGGTGCGCTGGACTCCGGCGGCGCTCTCGGTGAAGACGGAGCGCAGCAGTTCCTGGCGGACGCCGACGGCGGTGACGGCGGCGTCCATCGCGGCGGGGTCGACGCGGCCGCGCAGCCGCAGCGGCATGACGATGTTGTAGGCGGAGGCCTCGGGAGAGACCTGGTAGGCCGTCCACATGGACTGCTGGATCGCGGTCAGCGGCAGGGCCCGCGCCGTGGAGGGCGCTTCGGTCGGGGCGCTCATCCGCAGCCTCCCGCGTGGCTCATGTCCGTGGTGCGTCCGGCGCCGACCACCGCGAGCTCCGCCTCGGCGGGCTGTGCGGCGGCGGGGGCGGCGGGGGCCGCGTCCTGGAAGGAGGCGGCGAAGTCGGCCACCCGGTCCAGGCCCCAGTAGGGCTCGCTGCCGTTGACGAAGTAGGGGACGCCGAAGACCCCGTCGCGGTGGAGGTCCATCAGGGCGGCGGTGGCGCGCTCGCGCAGGGCGGCGTCCTGGGGGGCGGCGGCCACGGCGTCGGCGTCCAGGCCGATCTCCACGGCCAGTTCGACGATCGTCGCCGGGTCGCAGATGTCGCGGCCCTCCAGCCAGCGGGCGCGGCCGGCGCGGGCCACCCATTCACGGCCGAGGCCCGCGTCGACGGCGAGGAACCAGGTCAGGTGGGCGGGCTCCCACCACGGCGCGCGGTCGGCGGGCCAGGTGAGGGCGAGGCCGCGCTCGGCGGCGAGGCGGCGTACGTCGCGCAGGATGTAGAACTGCTTGGCGCGGGTCATCGGGGTGTACGGGAACTGCCCGCCGGCCGCGTCGAGGAGCTCGGCGCTCTTCTCGTCGGGCTCCCAGAAGGGGCGCCACTCGACGCGGTCGAGCAGCTCGGGGTGCTGCTTCTCCAGGTCGTGCAGGGCGAAGAAGTTGTAGGGGCTGCGCAGGTTGAAGTAGAACCGGGGCGGTTTGGCGGCACGGCCGGCCATGTCGAACTCCTCTGTGAATCAGGCTGGTCGGACTGGTCGGGCCGGTCAGACGACCAGACCGCCGTCGATGTGGAAGACCTGTCCGGTGATGTAGGAAGCGCGGTCGGAGGCGAGGAAGGACACCAGCTCGGCGACCTCGTGCGCCTCTCCGAAGCGGCCCAGCGGGATCCGCGCCGTCATCTCCTGGGCGTGCTTCTCGGACAGGCCGCCGACCATGTCGGTGGCGATGAAACCGGGGGCCACGGCGTTGGCGCGCAGTCCGCTGCGGCCGGACTCCTTGGCGAGGGCCTTGGTGAAGCCGATGATCCCGGCCTTGGTCGCGGCGTAGTTGCTCTGGGTGGCGTTGCCGGCGGCGGCGACCGAGGAGAGGGTGATGATGGTGCCGCGGCGGCGCTTCATCATGGGGAAGGCCAGTGCCTTGGCGAAGTTGTACGTGCCGTCGAGGTTGGTGCGGATCACCGCGTCCCAGTCCTCGTCCTTCATCATCGCCAGGTGGCTGTCGCGGACGATGCCCGCGGCGGTGACCAGCACCTCCACCGGGCCCAGCTCCGCTTCGGCCTCCGCGGTGAAGGCCCGGACCTGCTCGCGGTCGGTGACGTCCACCCGGCGGGCCAGCACCCGCGCCCCCAGCTCCTGCGCGGACTTCGCGGCGAGCTGGGCGGCCTCCTCGTTGGACTGGTAGCAGAAGGCCACGTCGTGGCCGTCGCGTGCCAGGGTCTCCACCACGGCCCGGCCGATGCCGCGGGAGCCGCCGGTGACGAGGGCTACCGGCCTCGGTGTCTCGGACATGGATAGATGCCTCTCTCTTCGGGACGCGGGTGCGCGTGGGGGTGGGGGTGGGGCGTCACGTGTACGGGGGGTGGTGCGGCCGGGACGGAGGGCGCGGTGGGCGTGCGCCCCCCGGTCGGGGTCAGCCGAGCCGCAGCAGGGTGGCTCCGACGGTGCCGTCCCGGTCCAGGGCGGTGACCAGCGCGAGCCGGTCGACCAGGGCGGGCTCCGCACCGGCGTGGGCCAGTACGGCGGCCAGCTGGAAGGCGGCCGACGCGGCGGTGGCGTCGCCGACGAGCGGGCGTACGGCGATCCGCTCGCCCCCGATGCCCTCGAGGGCGGACTCCTCCTGCTTGCCGAGGAGCCCGGGCGGGGTGCCCGGCGCGACCAGGGCCACGTCCTCGGGGTCCACGCCGGCGTCGGCGAGCACCTCGGCGACGCAGCGGGCGAGCGCGGCCCCGGCCCGCCCGGTCTCCGGGAAGGCCCGGAAGCGGGAGCCGAGCACGGTGGCGAGGACCCGCCGGCCTCCCTCGCGGGCGGCTTCCCCGCTCTCCAGCAGGAAGAGGGCCGCGCCCTCGCCGAGCGGGTCGGCCTCGGCGCCCGCGTGGTCGGCGACCCGCTCCAGGCGGGCGCGCTGCACGGAGAACTCCTCGGCCGCGCCGGCGAGCAGGGCGTTGGCGTGGCCGCCGCGCAGCAGCCGGGAGGCGTAGTTCAGGGCGAGCAGGCCGGTGGCGGAGCCGCCGGAGACGGTGACGTTGGGGCCCTTGAGGGTGTGCCGGATGGCGCTCTGGCCCGTCGGGCAGTTCATCACCGTGTTGGGGAAGCGGGCCGGGTCGACGAGGTAGGGCTTCTCCCCCGTCAGCGCGTCCTTGGTGAAGTCCATGATGGACTGGACGCTGCCGGAGGTGCCGAGCACCAGGCCGGTCTTCTCCGGGTCGGCGGCCAGGCCCTGGCCGAAGTCCTCCAGGAGTTCGCCGACGGTGACGACGGCGATCCCGGTGGCCCGGTCCATGGACCGGGTTCCCTTGCGGCCGAGGACGGCCTTGATGTCGAAGTCGGGGATCAGGCCCGCGTCCTCGTAGGGGACGGGCCAGCTCTCGGTGTCGACGGCGGCGGTGGCCGTCGCCCGCGCGAGGAGTCCCTCGGCGAAGGACTGCCGGCCCAGCCCGTACGGGGAGGTCACCGCCCAGCCCGAGATGACGAGACTGCGCTCGACGGCCTGTGCCGGTGCAGGTGCCGGGGCCGGTGCTGTTGCGCTCATGCGACTGCGCTCCTCTCTTCCCAGTGGCCGAGGACCAGCACGGCGTTGTTGCCGCCGAAGGCGAGTCCGTTGTTCTGCACGACCTTGAGGTCGGCCTCGACCGCCTCGTTCGGTACGCAGTCCACGCCGCACTCGGGGTCGGTGGCGCGGTGGTTGATGGTCGGCGGGATGAATCCCTCGCGCAGGGCGAGGGCGCAGGCCGCCGAGGCCAGGGCGCTGGCGGCGCCCATGGTGTGGCCGATCATCGACTTGATGGAGACGGTGCGCGGCAGGTCCTCGCCGAACACCTGGCGGATCGCTCCGACCTCGGTCACGTCGTTGGCCTTGGTCCCGGTGCCGTGCGCGGAGATGAAGTCCACGTCGGCGGGGGTGATCCCGGCGTTGGCGTGGGCCGCGGTGATGCAGCGGGCGATGGAGTCCCGGTCGGGGGCGACCGGGTGGCTGGCGTCGCAGGACAGGCCGTAGCCGAGGACCTCGGCGTAGATCCGGGCGCCGCGGGCCAGCGCGGACTCCAGCGACTCCATGAGCAGGATGCCGGCGCCCTCGCCCGTGAGGATGCCCTGCCGGTCGGCGTCGAAGGGCCTGCACACGTCGGGGGCGATGGTGCCCAGCCGGTAGAAGCCGGTGAAGGTCTTGCGGCACAGGGCGTCGGCCCCGCCGCACAGCGCCATCTCCACGTCTCCGGAGCTGATGGCGTCGTAGCCGTAGCCGACGGCGTAGTTCCCGGCGGCGCAGGCGGTGGGGACGGTGACCGTCTCCACGTCCTCCAGGCCGAGTTCGCGGACGATGCCGGCGGAGAGCCGGCCCGGCCAGACGCGGCGGGCCACCACGGGGTCGAGGGTGTCCTCGTCCCCGGCGACCTGGAGACCGGTGAGGTGGTCCAGGTCGCGGGACTCGCCGTCGGTGGTGCCGATCGAGACCAGGGAGCGCCTGGCCCGCACGTCGGCCTCGGTGAGCCCGCCGTCGGCCACGGCCATACGGGCCCCGGCGACCGCGAACTGTGCGGCCCGGCCGAGCTCGTCGGCCGGCAGCTCGCGCAGCCAGGCCTCCGGCTCGAAGTCGGTGATCTCGCAGGCGTTGGAATGGGCGAAGCCGGTGGTGTCGAACGCGCTGATGGGCTTCGCCCCGCTGCGTCCGGCCCGCAGGCCCTCGGCGAAGGCGTCCACGCCCGTGCCGATGCTCGTCACGACACCGAGACCTGTGATCACCACCCGGTGCCGGGCAGCGGCGCGCTGCCCTGTCGCGGCCGTCTCGGAGGTCACTTGCTCTCGGCCTCCGCGATCACGGCGTACACGCCGACCAGGTTGACCATGCGGCTGAGCTCGGCCTGCTCCAGCGTGATGCCGAAGACGCGCTCCAGCGCGGCCAGGATCTCGATGGTGCGCAGGGAGTCCGCGTCGTGCTCCTCCTTGAAGAGGCTGGTCTCGGTGACCTCGTCGAGGTCGAGCTCCAGGATGTCGCAGACGATGTCCTTGATCTGTTCCTTGCGCTCGGCGTCGAGGGCGGGGATCTGGGTGGTCATCTGATGTACCTCCGATGAAGGGCGGTCCGCTGGGGACCTGCCGGTGCCGTGCCGGGTGGACGCCCGGTGGGGTCGAGATGGTGGGGGTGTCGCGTTGTCACCGATGACTCGATGGTGGGAGCGGCCGCTATCGGTGGCCTATATCGACCAGGTGCGGGGTGTTGCCCACGGTGAGGGGCTCCTTCCAGAGGTGCGAGACCTCTCCGAACTGGCGGTGCACCCAGGCGTCGTCGTAGATCGTCTCCAGGTAGCGGTCGCCGCCGTCGGGCAGCACGAGCACCACGTTGGAGCCGGGGATGATGTCGGGGGCTATGCGCTCCAGCGCCGCGACGACGGCGCCGGAGGAGCCGCCGGCGAGGACCGCCTCGTGGCGGACGAGCCGGCGGCAGCCGACGACGCAGTCGAGGTCGCCGACGTGGATGACCCGGTCCGCGTCCGAGGGACGCAGCAGGCGGGGCACGACGGAGGCGCCGTGGCCCGGGATGAGCCGGGTGCGGCGTTCCTGCGGGCCGAAGAGCACGCTGCCGATGGCGTCCACCGCGTTGATGGTGGTGGTCATGCCGTGCCGGCGGATGTACTCGGCGCAGCCGCCGAGGGTGCCGCTGGTGCCGGCCGCCACGACGAGCTGGTCGACGCGGCCGTCGAGGGCCTCGGCGATCTCGCGCATCGTGGCCTGGTGGGCGATCGGGTTGAGCGGGTTGGAGTACTGGTCGGGCCAGTAGGAGTCGGGTGTCTCGGCGACGAGGTCGGCGACCCGGCGCAGCCGGGCCGGCAGGAGTTCGCCGGTGGCGGGATCGGGGTCGACGACGATCTCGACCTCGGCCCCGTAGGCCCGCAGGATCGCCACGTTCTGCCGGGTCGTCCGGGCGTCCACCACACAGATGAGACGCAGTCCGAAGTAGCCGCAGATCTGGGCGAGCCCGATGGCGAGATTGCCCGAACTCGACTCGATGACCGTGGATTTGCCGGGAACGAGTTCCCCGGTCCTGATGCGCGCCAGCACCATCGAGAGTGCCGAGCGGTCCTTGATACTTCCTCCGGGATTGAACCGCTCCACCTTGGCGAACACCCGCGAGCCGAGGCCCGGCAGCAGACGCTCCAGTTCAATGAGCGGAGTTCCTCCCACGGTAGAGAGGATTCCCTTCGTCCCTTCGTCGTACGGCATCTGATGCAGCCATCCTCTGCTGGGAGTTGCGGGGTGCGGATACAGCGTGCCGAGATTCGGCCAATCCGCTATACCGATGCCATACGGCTGGTTATAGGTGGCGCATAGCCGGTGGCCGGAATCTCTTCCACATCGCACCACGGAACTCCCCATGAAGACGGAAGAGAGAGTCCCTCACATGACCGGCACCGACTCGCGCATTCAGAAAGTCGTCATCCTCGGCGGCGGTACCGCCGGCTGGATGACCGCCGCCTATCTCGGCAAGGCGCTCCAGGGCACCGTGGACATCACCGTCCTGGAGGCGCCCGCGATTCCGCGGATCGGTGTCGGCGAGGCCACCGTCCCGAACCTCCACAAGGTCCTCTTCGACTACCTCGGCATCGCCGAGGAGGAGTGGATGCGGGAGTGCAACGCCAGCTTCAAGATGGCCGTCCGCTTCGTCAACTGGCGCACCGGCGGCCAGGGCGAGCCGAACGCCCGTGAGCTGGAGAACGGCGGCCCGGACCACTTCTACCACCCGTTCGGCATCCTGCCGGACAGCGACAACGTCCCGATGTCGCACTACTGGGCCAAGCGGAAGCTGGAGGGCCTGACCGAGGAGCCGTTCGACTACGCGTGCTTCCGCGAGCCCCCCGTCATGGACGCGAAGAAGTCCCCGAAGTGGATCGACGGCACCCCGTCCACCCGCTACGCCTGGCACTTCGACGCCGCTCTGGTCGCCGACTTCCTGCGCCGCTTCGCCACCGAGAAGCAGGGCGTGAACCACGTCCAGGACGAGATGACGCACGCGGAGAAGGACGAGCGCGGCTTCATCAAGGCCCTGCACACCAAGGCCGGCCGGGTCCTCGACGCCGACCTGTTCGTGGACTGCTCCGGCTTCCGCGGCCTGCTCATCAACCAGGCCCTGGAAGAGCCGTTCATCGACATGAGCGACCACCTGCTGTGCGACAGCGCCGTGGCCACCGCGGTCCCGCACGACGACGAGGCCAACGGCATCGAGCCGTACACCTCCGCCATCGCGATGACCTCCGGCTGGACCTGGAAGATCCCGATGCTGGGCCGTTTCGGTTCCGGTTACGTCTACTCCAGCAAGTTCACGACGAAGGAGGAGGCGACCGAGGAATTCAGCGCCCTCTGGGGTCTGGACCCGGAGACGACCAAGTTCAACCACGTGAAGTTCCGGGTGGGCCGCAACCGCCGCGCCTGGGTGAACAACGTGGTGAGCATCGGCCTTTCCTCCGCGTTCCTGGAGCCGCTGGAGTCCACCGGCATCTACTTCATCACCGCGGCCATCTACCAGCTGGCCAAGCACTTCCCGGACCGCAACTTCAACCCGGAGCTGGCCAACAGCTTCAACCACGAGATCGAGGTGATGTTCGACGACACCCGCGACTTCATCCAGGCGCACTTCTACTACGCGCCGCGCAATGACACGCCGTTCTGGCGGGCGAACAAGGAACTGACCCTCCCGAAGAACATCCAGGAGAAGATCTCCGCGTACAAGGCGGGTCTGGCGATCAACTCCCCGATCGCCGACGAGTCGACGTACTACGGAAACTTCGAGGCCGAGTTCCGCAACTTCTGGACCAACGGCAGCTATTACTGCGTCTTCGCCGGCCTCGGTCTGGAGCCGGACGCCCCGCTGCCGATCCTCGCGCACAAGCCCGATTCCGTGGCGGGTGCCGAGGCCATGTTCGGCAAGGTCAAGCAGGAGCAGGAGCACCTCCTCGACACGCTGCCGAGCACCTACGACTACCTGCGCAAGCTGCACGGCTAGTACGTAGTCGCTTCCTTCCGGTGCGCAGGCCCGGAGCCGGCCCCTCCCTCCGGCTTCCGGGCCCGCGCCGCACCCCAGCCTCAGGAGTACCCAGACATGTCCCACGCGTCCCAGCCGTCCCCGTCCGTCCGCGCCGGCCAGTCCGACGGCGCGGTCGAAGCCGACATCAGGCCTCTGATGTCGGCGTTCCCGTCCGGCGTCTCGGTGATCACCACGATCGGTGCGGATTCCGAGCCGCGCGGTATGACCTGCAGCTCCCTGGCCAGTGTCGCCCTCTCCCCGCCCACGATCGTGCTGTGCCTGCGCACCGCGAGCCCGACCGTGCAGGCCGTCCTGGAGACCGGGCACGTGGCCGTCAACCTGCTGCACGAGAACGCGCGTCCCGTGTCCGACCTGTTCGCGTCCGGAGCCCCGGACCGCTTCGGGCAGGTCGAGTGGCGCCTTCCGCTGGGGGCCGGCGGCCCGCACCTGACGGAGGCCTCGCACGCGATAGCCGACGGCGAGGTGACCCGGGCCGTCGAATTCGGGGACCACACCGCGGTGTTCGTCCGGGTCAACCGGATCTCCCAGCACGACGCGGAGGAACCCCTGCTCTTCGGCAAGCGCAGATACGCCCGCTGGACCGATGCCACGGCCGTCCCAGGACCGCCCGCCGCGGCCCCTCCCCTGCCGGCGATACCCGCCCCGCTCGCCGCGGCTCCTTCGGCTCCGAAGGGAGCAGCCCGTGTCCGCCCGTGACCCGCTGCCCGATCTGCTGATCGCGATCCCCGCCGTCATCATCGCGTGCAAGGCCGGCGCGATGCTCTTCCGCCGGCTCGGCCAGCCGCCCGTGGTCGGTGAGATCGCCGTGGGCATCCTGCTGGGGCCGTCGCTGCTCGGCTGGCTGTGGCCCGCGGCCCAGACATGGCTGTTCCCCGGGACGGTCCTGCCGTTCACCGGGGCGTTCGGAAACATCGGTCTGCTGGCGTTCATGTTTTTGGTGGGCCTGGAGCTCAACCTCTCGGCCCTGCGCGGGCACAGCCGTACCGCCATCGCCGTCAGTCAGGCGAGCATCGCGCTCCCGCTGCTCCTCGGCTCGGGGCTGGCCCTGCTGATGTACGACACGCTGGCGCCCGAAGGGGTCTCCAAGCTCGCGTTCGTCCTGTTCATCGCGGTGTCCATGAGCATCACCGCGTTCCCGGTGCTCGCCCGGATCCTCACCGACCGGGGGCTCTACAACACCCGTATCGGCGCCCTCGCCATGGCCTGCGCGGCCGTGGACGACGTGACCGCCTGGTGCCTGCTGGCCGCGGTGGTCGCCGTCAGCACCAGCAGCTCCCCCATCGAGGCGTTCACCACGGCGGCCCTGGCCGCGGCGTTCCTGGCGTTCATGATCTACGCGGTCCGGCCGCTGCTGGCCAAGTGGGCCGTACGGGCCGCCCGTACCGTCGACTCGGTCGTCCTGGTGGTGCTGTTCAGCGGGCTGTGCCTGTCGGCCTTCACCACCGACAAGATCGGCGTGCACGCGCTGTTCGGCGCCTTCGTCTTCGGGGTGATCACCCCGCGCGGCTCGCGGGTGATCGAGCTGTGCGCGGCCCGGCTGCGGGCCTTCACCATCCCGATCCTGCTCCCGCTGTTCTTCGTCAACACCGGTCTGCGCACCGACGTGGGGCTGGTGGTCGCCGACCCGATGATGTGGCTGTGGGCCCTGGCCATCATGGTCGTCGCCTTCCTCGGCAAGTGGGGCGGCAGCACGACCGCGGCGAAGGCCACCGGCCAGTCCTGGCGGGACGCCATGTCGATCGGCGCCCTGATGAACTGCCGCGGCCTGACCGAGCTGGTGGTGCTGAACCTCGGGCTCGAACTGGGGGTCATCGGACCGGGCCTCTTCACGATGCTGGTCCTGATGGCCCTGTTCACCACCGCGATCACCTCTCCCGCACTGTCCTGGATCCGGCGGGGGGTCCCGCCGGCGAAGGAGGCCGACGACGTCGCCGACGGACCCCTGGTGCACGAACCCGTCCGACTGCCGGCGAAGGCGGCCACCACCTGAGCCACCGGCCCGGACCCGGACCGCCACCGGCCGCGCGGCCGTACCGTCCCCCTCCCAGGGACCGGCACGGCCGCGCGGCGGCGCGTCGTCGTACGTGTCGTGCATGTCGTGCGTGTCGTGCGTGTACCGCCTGCTCAGCGCCCCGCCGCGGCGAGCGGCGCCTCGGCATGTCCGGCCGACGCCCGCACCCAGCGGTCCAGCACCGCTTCCGCGGCCCCGGAGTCGAGGGCTTGCGCCGCGCGGGCGACCGCCCCGCGCAGCCGCTCGGTGACCGTACGGCCCCCGGCCGGCTCGGCCGCGGCCAGCGCGGCGCCCGCCGAGAGCAGCACCGCGTCGCGCACCGGCCCAGGCTCCCCGCCGGCGAACAGCCGCCGGGCCACCGCCGCGTTGTGCACGGCGTCGGCTCCCCGCAGGGCGTCCACCGGAGCGAAGGCGATGCCGATCTCGCGGGGGTCGAAGGATTCCTCCCGGACCCTTCCCCCCTCGACGCTCAGCACCGTCGAGGTGGTCGTGACGCTGAGCTCGTCGAGCCCGTCGTCCCCCCGGAAGACCAGGGCGCTGCCGCCCCGGCGGGCCAGGACCCCCGCGATCAGCGGGAGCAGCCGCGCGTCGGCCACGCCGACCGCCTGCGCGGTGGGGCGCGCCGGGTTGGTCAGCGGCCCGAGGGCGTTGAAGACGGTCGGGATCCCGAGCTGCTTGCGGACCGGCGCGGCGAACCGCATCGAGGGGTGGAAGTCGGGGGCGAAGCAGAAGGTGATCCCCACCTCCTCCACCAGGGCCGCGACCCGTGCCGGCGCCAGGCGCAGGGTCACACCGAGCGCCTCCAGCACGTCGGCCGATCCCGAGGCCGAACTCGACGCCCGGTTGCCGTGCTTGACGACCCGGGCCCCGGCGCCGGCCGCGACGACCGCGGACATCGTCGAGATGTTGACCGTCTTCGCTCCGTCACCCCCGGTACCGACCACGTCGACCGTGGCACCGGGTACGTCGAGGGGCACCGCGTGGTCGAGCATGGCGCGCACCAGGCCCTCCAGCTCGCTCACCGTCTCCCCCTTGCCGCGCAGGGCGACCAGGAAGCCGGCGAGCTGCGCGTCGGTGGCCTCACCGCGCATCACCTGGTGCATGGCCCAGCCGGTGTCGGCGGCGGCCAGATCCCGGCCGGCGAGCAGGGTCTCCAGCAGCGTGCTCCAGTTTCGGTCCATCAGTGCCATTCTCCGGATTCGGACGTGGTGGTGGGAACAGGGACGGGCGCGGTGCGGGGGGTTCCGTCGGCGGTGATGCTGACCGGGGCGGCGTGGGATCCCTCTTCGGCGATCTGCACCCCGCCCGCTACTGCCACCGCCAGGACGATCGCAACGATGATCCGCTTGACCTGGGTGCGCCACATGTTCTGCATCTCGGTTCTTCTCCCCCGTTGAGTCCTGCTCGAGTTCCGGTCCGTTCCGGTGAGAAGAACACTAGGAAGGAGCGGCTTCGAGCTGATATCGCTGCGTCTTCAGGGGCTGGAGCATTTCGATAATGCCGATATAACCGCTGGTCAGAGGGTGCCCCGAGGACGATAACGAGCACCGGGACACCCCTTGACCGGCAGACCGGAACTGCTGGAGAGGTACTCGAATACCCCTCACGGTCCGGCCGACGATAAAAACGTGAAGCGGAGGCTCAGCGTTCTCGGTACATTTCAGCCACCAGGAAGGCCAGATCCAGCGACTGGGTCCGGTTGAGCCGGGGGTCACAGGTGGATTCGTAGCGCTCGCTCAGTTCCTCCAGGCTGACTTCCTCACCGCCGCCCACGCATTCGGTGACATCGCCCCCGGTGAACTCCAGGTGCACGCCCCCGGGATGCGTCCCGAGCTCGCGGTGGACCTCGAAGAAGCCCTTCACCTCGTCGACGATGTCGTCGAAGCGGCGGGTCTTGAGCCCCGACGGCGCCTCGAAGGTGTTGCCGTGCATGGGATCGCTCACCCACGCCACCGGCGCCCCCTCCGCGGCCGTCTTCTCCACCAGCTCGGGCAGCCGGTCGCGGACCTGGCCGGCGCCCATGCGGACGATGAAGGTGAGCCGGCCCGGCTCCCGTTCGGGATCGAGCCGGTCGATGAGCCGCAGCACCGTGTCAGAGTCGGTGGTGGGGCCGAGCTTGACCGCGACCGGGTTGGAGATCTTCGAGAAGAACTCCACGTGCGCCCCGTCGAGGTCGCGGGTCCGCTCCCCGATCCACAGCATGTGGCCGCTGCCCGAGTAGAGCCGCCCGGTCGCCGGGTCCTCGCGGACCAGCGGCTCCTCGTACTCCAGGAGCAGGCCCTCGTGGCTGACGTAGAACTCCACCGCGTGCTGGATGCGTTCGTCGGCCCCGCAGGCCCGCATGAAGTTGAGTGCCTGGTCGATCTGGGTGGCGAGCTCCGCGTAGCGCGCCCCGACGGGCGAGCGGGCGACGAAGTCCTGGTTCCAGGCGTGCGCCTGGCGCAGGTCCGCGTACCCGCCGGTGGTGAAGGCGCGTACGAGGTTCAGCGTGCCGGAGGCCGCCTGGTGCATCCGCAGCAGCCGGCCCGGGTCCGGGGTGCGTTCGGCCTCCTCGAAGGGGAAGCCGTTGACGGCGTCGCCCCGGTAGGCCGGCAGGGTCAGCCCGCCGCGGGTCTCGGTGGGCTTGGAGCGGGGTTTGGCGTACTGGCCCGCCATCCGGCCGATCTTCACGACGGGCACGGAGGCGGCGTACTGGAGGACCAGCGCCATCTGGAGCAGGGTGCGCACCTTGCGGCGTACGGAGTCCTCCCGGACGTCCGCGAAGGTCTCGGCGCAGTCGCCGCCCTGGAGGAGGAAGGCCTCGCCCCGGGCGACGGCGCCGAGCCGCTGCTTGAGCTGCTCGCACTCGGCGGCGACGACGAGCGGAACGGTGTCGCGCAGCTGCGTCCGTACGGCGTCCAGGGCGGCGGTGTCGGGCCATTCGGGCTGTTGTGCCGCGGGCAGGGCCCGCCAGGAATCCACGTGGTCCACGAGTTGCTCCTTTGTCACCGGGCGAGGGCGTCTGCGGGCTGGGTCCGTGCGGTGGTGAGGAAGTTCTCCAGGAGCCGCAGCCCGCCGACGGTCGTGATCGACTCGGGGTGGAACTGCACTCCTTCGACGGCGAGGGTCCGGTGGCGCAGCCCCATGACGTAGCCGTCGTCGACGGCGTGGGCGGTGGCGATCAGCTCCTGCGGCAGCGGCTCGGCCACGATGAGCGAGTGGTATCGGGTGGCGGTCATGGTCTCGCCGAGCCCGGCGAAGACCCCGGCGCCGTCGTGGGCGACCTCGCTGGTCTTGCCGTGCTTGAGCCGGTCGGCGACCTGTACGCGGCCGCCGTAGGCCAGGCCGATGGCCTGGTGGCCTAGGCAGATCCCGAGGAGCGGCACCCGCCCGGCGAAGCGGTGCACCAGCTCGACGTGGCCGGACTCGGCGGGATGTCCGGGGCCCGGGCCGAGGACCACCGCGTCGGGCAGGCGCGCGGCGAGCTCGTCGGGGCTCTCGGTGCCTGAGCGGACGACCTCGGTGGTGGCGCCGAGGGTGCGCAGGTACTGGTCGATGATGTGGGTGAAGCTGTCGTACGCGTCGACGAGCAGGACCTTCACGGGAGCAGCTCCTCACCGGTGAGCGCCCAGTAGGCCGCCCCCATCTTGTGCAGGGTCTCGCGCCACTCGGCGGCGGGCGAGGAGTCGGCGACGATGCCGGCGCAGCTCTGGGTGGAGTACGTCGACCCGTCGTGGGTGACCGTGCGGATGCACAGTGCGAGGCGGGACCAGCCGCGGACGTCGACGAGGCCGACGGCTCCCGCGTACATGCCCCGGGAATCGCTCTCCAGTTCGGAGATGATCTCCATGGCGCGGATCTTGGGGGCGCCGGTGACGGTTCCGGCGGGGAAGGTGGCCTTCAGCGCCGACCAGGTGTCCTCGCCTGGGGCGAGCAGGCCCTCGACGGTGGAGACGAGGTGGAAGACGTGCGAGAAGGTCTCGACCGTCATCACCTCGCGGGCGTCGAGGGTGGTGGGCAGGCAGACCCGGCCGATGTCGTTGCGGCACAGGTCGACGAGCATCACGTGCTCGGCCTGCTCCTTCTCGCTGGCGAGCAGGGCCTCGATGCGCGGGCCGTCGACCTCGGGGTCGCCGCTGCGGGGGGTGGTGCCGGCGATGGGCCGCATGACGATCCGGTCGCCCTCGGTGCGGAAGAGCACCTCGGGGCTGGCGCCGATCAGGGTGGAGCCGCAGCGGGGGACGAGGTACATGTACGGCGAGGGGTTGCGGGCGCGCAGTCGGCGGTAGACGTCCGAGGGGGTCAGCGCGCTGTCCACCTCGATGCGGTGGCCGATCTGGATCTGGTAGATGTCGCCGACGCCGATGTGCCCCAGGCAGCGCTCGACGTGGGCCAGGAAGGCGCTCTCGTCGGTGCTGTCGCGGACGGCGGAGGGTGCGGGGGCCTTCGGGGTCCGCCCGGCGGGCTCGGCCATCCCGGCGGTCAGCCGCTCGACGATCCCGGCCAGGTCGGTACGGGCGGCGGGGCCGCCGTCGGGGCCGAAGGCCTCGCTGCGGGCGGCGAGGCGGACGGCCGTACCGGCGTCGAGGTCGTACCAGACGGTGTCCTGGAACAGGGTCAGGACCAGGTCGGGGCCGCCGTCGGCGCCCACCGCGCGCTCCGGCAGCTCCTCCATGTACCAGGCGGCTCCGTACCCGATGGTGGCGAGGAAGCCGAAGGCGTACTCGGGGCGGGTGCTGTCGACGTCGAAGGAGGCCTGGACGGCCCGCAGGACGTCCCAGACCTGCTCGGGCCGCTCGAAGAGGCGGTCGCCGCCGGGGCCGGTGACCAGGCCCAGGCCGTCGGCGACACGCGACAGTTCGGCCAGTACGGGCGGCACGCCGACGGCGGAGATCCGCCCGGGGAAGATCCGCAGCTCGGCGAGCCGGCCGAAGCCGACGACCGCCGAGTTCCCGTCGAACTCGGGGCTCTCCAGGGACTCCAGGAGGAACACGTCCTCCCCGAACCGCGCCCGCAGGGCCTCGTACAGCTCCATGGGCGGGTGCGGGTCGAGGACGGTCTCCTCGACTCTGACGGGGAGGGGGGACCGGCCGTGATCGGCCGGCGCCCGAGTGGTGGTGTCGAGCAGTGTGGTCACTGAATCACTTTCCTCGGATGGCTCGGGGCCGTTCGGGGCGGCCGTGGTGCGCCGGGCGGACGGCGCGGGGTGGGGCAGGGCGGGGCAGGGCTCAGCCGTAGCGGCGCATCTCGTGGAAGAAGTCCTCGACGACCGTGAGGCCGCCCTGGCCCCGGAGGGTGTCGTAGATGTGCCGGCCGACCGCGAGGTCGAGCACGCCCAGGCCGAAGGGGGAGAAGAAGACGGGCTTGTCCTCGGGGACGGAAAGCTGCCCGGAGAGCACGTCGTAGAGGGTGCCGTCGACGAACTCGCGGCTGCCGGTGAGCTGTTCGGCCAGGTGGGGGGAGGTGTCGGCCTTGAGGCAGTGCTCGATGTCGTCGACGACGTTGAAGCCGGAGAGGATCACCTCGGCCGACAGGTCGCGCAGGGAGACGTGCAGCACCAGCGGGTTGTGGGTGAACCAGTCCGGGTCGGTGACGTGGGGGGTGCCGGCGACGGTGGCGAAGACGACCAGGTCGCTCTCGCGGATCAGCTTCTCGGCGCTGTCGTGGACGGTGACCGGGCCTTCCTCGCCCGAGCGGGTGAGGTAGTCGGCGAAGCCCTCGGCGTGCTCGGTGGACAGGTCGTGCACACCGATCTCGTCGAACTCCCAGCCCGTGCCCGCCAGGTACTGGTGGATGAAGCGGGCGATCAGCCCGACGCCGAAGAAGCCGATCCGGCGCGGGCGGCCGCCGGCCGGGCTGAGCCGGTCGGCCGCCAGCGCGGCGGAGGCGGCGGTGCGCGCCGCGCTGATGATCGAGGATTCCAGGCAGGCCAGCGGATATCCGGTCTCGGGGTCGTTCAGGATCAGTACGGCGGAGGCGCGCGGAATTCCGGCCGCCACATTCTCGGGGAAGCTGGAAATCCACTTCAGTCCGTCGACCGGCGCCTCTCCGCCGATGGACGCCGGCAGCGCGATGATCCGCGAGGTCGGGCGGTCGGGAAAGCGCAGGAAATAGGACGGCGGATTGACCGTCCCGCCCTCGCCGTGCACCCGATAAGCGGATTCGATCAATCCGACCACTTCGGGCGCACGGCCGTCGAGGACTTCGTGCACCTGGGCGCCGGGGATCACGGCGAAAGAGGGCGCGCCGGTCGTACGTGACATCGCAGACTCCACAGCTCGGCAGTTTTCTCGTCTGCGATGACGCTAGGGACCGGGCTTATCGCCGGGTTATTGCACGCTTACGCGCTCTCCCCCCGCGCCCCGGCCGCGGGCACGTCGCCGGAACCCGGCCGCTCCAGCGCCCGGGCCGCCTTCTCCTCCCACGGCGGGGCGCCGATGCCCTGGAAGATGCCGAGCGCTGCCCGCAGATGGGCCCGCCCCTCGTCCTCCCGCCCACTCCCCCGGTAGGCCTCGCCGAGTGCGAGCCGGATCTGCCCCTCGATCATCGGGCTCCGGGTGCGTCTGGCAGCGTCCAGCGCCCCCAGGAAGGTCCGCTCGGCCGCCTCGGCGGCGCCCGCCGAGTGCCGGGTCTGTGCCAGGCCCAGCAGCGCGTACGCCTGCCCGAGCAGGTCGGACTTCTCCTCCACGATGCCCACCGCCCGGGCGAAGGCCACCTCGGCCTCCTCCAGTCGGCCCAGCTCCAGGTACGCGCTGGCCAGCCGGTACGTGCCCTGCGCCAGGCTGCGCGAGACGCCGCCCTGGATGGCCTCGGAGACCCGTACCGCGTCCAGACCCAGCTCTACGGCAGCCTCCGGCTGTCCCTGGTCGAGGGCGAGCTGGGCCATCCCGTTGAGCACGTAGGCCTCCGAGGCCCGGTCACCCGCCGCACGGAACACCGGAAGTGCCTCGCCCAGCCGGTCCACGGCCCGGCCGTACTCCCCCCGGATCCGGTCGATCACCGCGAGGTTGCGCAGGACCAGGGCCCGGCCCAGGGCATCCTCAGCCCGCGTGTAGAGGTCGAGGGCCGTCTCGTGCCGCTCGGCGGACTGGTCGAGCCGCCGCAGCCGCAGGTCGACGGCGCCGAGCTGCTGCTCCATCGCCGCCTCGCCACGCAGGTTGTCCGCACTGCGTGCCGCTTTGAGCGCGTACTCGCTGCACCGGCGCCAGTCCTCCAGGTAGTTGCGCGACTCGAACAGAACCGTCATGGAGGCGACCAGGTCCCAGGCGAGGTCGGACAGGCCCAGCCGGGCGGTCTGCTCGACCAGGGCGACCAGCGAGAGCCGCTCGGCCTCGTACCACTCCAGCGGCGCCGCCAAGAGTTCCTCCAGCAGGACCGCGTCGATCTCCCGCCGGGGCACCTCGCTGTGCACGATGCCGTAGTCACCGCCGTACTCGCGCCGGTGCGCCTCCTCCGCGATGGTCAGACAGGTCCGGAAGACCCGGTCGCAGGCGGCGAGCCGGTCCTCCTCGCTCTCTTCCTCCCGGGCCAGTTCGTCCGCGTACAACCGCATCAGGTTCTGGAAGCGGTAGCGCAGCTGCCCGGTGGCGTCGACGCCGACGACCTCCAGGAACTGGGCGTCCACGAGGTGCTCTATGAGCCGCTCGGCGTCCAGTACGTCCTGGTCCATCAGCGCGGCCCCGACCCACGCCGTGAAGTCGGGTACGCCGAGCAGCCCCAGCAGTCGGTACAGCCGGGCCGCGTCCTTGTGCAGGTAGCGGTAGCTCAGCTCGAAGCTGGCCCGGATCTGGGACTCGCCCTGGCTGAGCTCGTCCAGCCGGCGGCGCCCGTCGCTGAGCCGGGTGACCAGGTGCCGCACCGTCCAGTGCGGCTTCGACGCCAGCCGGGCGGCGGCGATGCGCAGCGCGAGCGGCAGCCGGTCGCACAGCTCGACCAGCCGCGCCGACTCGGCCGGCGCGGCGAGGACGCGGCCCTCCCCGACGATCCGGCCGAGCAGCTCGACGGCGTCCTCCTGCGGCAGCAGCCCCAGGTGGACCCGGGCCCGCTGCGGCCAGGTCACCAGCTGCTCCAGCTGTTCCCGGCTGGTCACCAGCACGGTGCTGCCGCCCCCGCCGGGCAGCAGCGGGCGGATCTGCGCGAAGGTGCGGACGTTGTCGAGGACGATCAGCACCCGGCGCTCCGCGAGCACGCTGCGGTACAGCGCGATCCGGTCCTCCAGGCCGTTGGGCACGTCGTCGCTGTCGACACCGAGGGAACGCAGGAAGCGGCTGAGGATGTCGCCGGCCGTGGTCGGGGCGTGGTGCTCGTCATAGCCGCGGAGGTCGGCGAACAGCCGCCCGTCCGGGTACTGTTCGGTAACCCGGTGCGCCCAGCGGACACCGAGACCGGTCTTTCCCACGCCCGCGACGCCCGTGATCAGCCCGACGGTGGGCGTACGGCCGCCGTCGCCCTCGCCCACGAGGGTGTCGAGCGAGTCGAGTTCCTCGGCGCGCCCCGCGAACCCCGGGACGTCGGGTGGCAGTTCGGACGGTACGACGTGCCCGCGCGCTGCGGCGGCCTCCGGCACGGCATCGAGCGGCACCGCCCCCAGTGAGGGGTCGTCGCGCAGGATCGCGTCGTGCAGCTCCTGGAGTTCGGGGCCGGGTTCCATGCCCAGTTCGTCGATGAAGTGGCGCCGCGCCTCCCGGAAGCTCTCCATCGCCTCGGCCCGCCGCCCGGCTCGGTACTGGGCCAGGATGAAGTGGTAGCGGGTGCGTTCCCTCAGCGGGTGTTCGCGTACCGTCGCGGCCAGTTCGGGCAGCAGCAGCTGGTGCCGGCCGAGCTCCAGCTGGACCCCGGTCATCGCCTCGTAGGCGTTGATGCGGACCTCTTCCCAGCGGGCCGCCTCGTCCTCGACGAGCTGGCCGGTCACCCCGGCCAGCGCTGGGCCGCGCCACAGCGCGAGCGCCTCGGCGTACGAACGTGCGGCGTCGGCGGGTCTCTGCTCGCGGACGGCGATCTCCGCTTCGGCGACCAGCCGCGAGAAGGTGACGGTGTCCAGCGCGTGCCCCTCCGCACGCAGCAGGTACCCCGGGTGCGCGGTGACGATGACCTCGTCGGCCACTCCCTCGGCCTTGAACGCCTTGCGCAGAGCGGCGATCACGATGGCCACCTGGGTCCGCGCGGTGGCAGGAGGCCTCCCGTTCCACACTACATCGACAAGTGTGTCAACTGGCACAATCCGCCCGGGACTCAGGAGCAGAAGGGCCAGAATCGTACGTTGCCGGGCACCTCCTACCGGAACCGTCCGCTCCCCCGCGGTGGCCATAAGTGGACCAAGAATTCTGAAGCTGAGCCGCTCACCCAATGGATCTCCCCCCGTCACTGACCGGGCCCGGCCAGCTCGCTGAGCCTACCTGTCTGCCGCTGACAGAAAAGAGGCGTGGCACAAGCCGAGTGGCCGGTGGGGCACCCATGACCGAAAGCTGATCCATCATGTGGTGATTGGCTTGAACTCGCCTTCGCACACCCTCGCGTTCCAGGGTCCGGACGGCAAACATCGAGCCAAGAAGCGGCAAACCGGAAGCCCCCGAAGCCCTCCCCCACCCCGCGCCCAACGAAGAACCGCCCCCCGAGGATGCGCATGGCGAGGCCCCCGCGAGCACTCGCGGGGGCCGGGCCGTGCTCAGGGAGCCGTCAGCCGCCGGCCGGGGCGGGTGCCGTCGCGAAGTGGAGGGGGTGCTTCACGAATTCCGGGCCCCGGACCCGGGTGCCGTGGACCACCAGTTCGCAGCCGGGCGCGACACGGCAGTCGACCGTGCGGCCGTCGTTGGCGGTGAAGGTCGCCGAGAGGGTGAGCGTCTCGTCGAGACGGCCCTGGTCCGTGGTGGCCGGCGGGCGGCCCCGGGTACGGCAGGCGCCGGCGTCCGGGGAGCCCGCGGCGCACTCCAGGACCACCGAGTGGTACCGCGGTTCGTAGCCCCGCCCCGTGACGTGCACGGACTGGCCGTCCACCAGACCCTCGTACGGGTTCACCCGTACCGTGGGCGCCGCCTCGAGGGCGCCGTGCGGGCGGAAGCGCAGCGGGACGGTGGTGAGGACGGCCCCGGTGTTGTCCGTCAGGGCCAGCCGGCACGGCCGGTCGGCGGCCGCGGTGCGGCAGTCGAAGGGGCCCGAGCCGGTGGCGAGCTGGGCGTAGAGCTTCTTCGGAGCGACCTGAAGGGTGCCGTCCGGAAGGACGCGGAACTGGCGGGCGGTGTCCTCGTCACAGGCACCCGCCACCGTGTCCGGGGCGCACAGCTCGACCCAGACGTACGCCTTGGGCGGGCCGCCCTTGACCGAGAACTCGACGATGTCCCCGTCCAGCAGCCCCGCGGTGCGGTTCACGAGAAGCTGCGGACCCGCGGTCGCCGCCTGCGCGGTCCCCGCGAACCCCACCCCGGCCAACGCCAGCACGAGCCCGGCGCGGGCGAGAGACCCCCAGAACCCCATTGCTTCCCCCTCCTGGTCGACCTGTCCGATCGGGGGGATCCTCGTACTCACCGGCCACCCCGGCAAGGCCACCGATTCGGCCGCCCGCCGGGACCCGCCACGGGGCGACCTCGAGGAACCGAACCGCCGCCCGGGGCGCCGCACGTCGCCGACGACGCCGCACACCACCCCGAACCGCGGGGTCAGGCGTCCTTCGCGACCCGCTCCAGAATCGCCACGCACTCGACGTGGTGCGTCATCGGGAAGAGGTCGAAGACGCGGAGGGTGCGGACCTTGTAGCCGTGGTCCTTGAAGTAGCCGAGGTCGCGGGCCAGGGCCGCCGGGTCGCAGGCGACGTAGGCGATGCGGCGGGCGGAGAGGCCCGCGATGTGGCGGACCGTCTGCTTGCCGGCGCCCGCGCGCGGGGGGTCGAGGACGACGAGGTCGCACTCGGTGATGCCGGTCTTCGGGAGGATCTGCTCGACCTTGCCCTGCTCGATGCGGACCCGGGGGAAGTCCGCCAGGTTGTGCCGGGCGTCCTCCACCGCGCGCTTCGTCGACTCGATGCCGAGGACGGCCCCGGTGTCGCCGAGGCGCTCCGCCAGGGCGCCCGCGAAGATGCCGACGCCGCAGTAGAGGTCGAGGGCCATCTCGCCCTTGCGCGGCATCAGGCCCTGCATGACGGCCTTGATCAGGGTGTCGGCGGCCTGCGGGTGGACCTGCCAGAAGCCGCCCATGCCGACGCGGTACGTACGGCCGTCGGCGCGCTCGCGCACGAAGGGGCGGCCGTGGACGCGGTGGACCCCGCCGTCCTTCTCCTCGACGCGCAGGACCGAGACGGGCTTGTCCAGCTCGACCAGCGGGAGGCGGCCGCCGGGGCGGGGGGTGAGGACGACCTGGCGGTCGCCGGAGCCGGAGGCGGCGATGGCCTCGACCGAGGCCATCTGCGGCCAGTCCTGCTTCTCGATGCCGAGTTCCGAGACGCCGGGGGCGGCGATCATGCAGTGGTCGATCAACTCGATGTCGTGCGAGCGGTGCTTGCGCAGGCCGGCGTTGCCGTCCTCGTCGATCGCGAACTGCACGCGGGTGCGCCACTGCGGGACCTGCCCGGCGGGCAGCTTGTCGCCCTCGGCCGGCATGACGGTGCCGTCCCAGCCGGCCTCCTCCGGGGTGAGGCCGGCGAGCCGCTTCAGCTGCTCGGCGACGACCTCGCCCTTGAGCCGGCGCTGGGCGCCCGGCTTGGCGTGCTGCCAGTCGCAGCCGCCGCACTTGCCGGGGCCGGCGTACTTGCAGGGGGCCTCGACGCGGTCCTTGGAGGCCTCCAACACGGTGATCGCGTCGGCGCGCAGGAAGCGGGAGTCGCTCTCGCCCTCCGTCACGCGCGCGACGACCTTCTCGCCGGGCAGCGTGTGGCGGACGAACAGGACACGGCCGTCCGCGGTACGGGCGATGCAGTGGCCGCCGTGCGCGACGGGGCCGACCTCGACCTCGTACTCCTCCCCGACCAGTGACTGCTTCTCGTTCTGCTCGGTCATGGTGGGGAGACTCCAAGGAGGGAAGGAAGAGTGGATCGAAAGTGGATCGAGTGGGGCCAAAGGGAACGGCCGGACGACCGACCCACCAGTTTACGTGGATCTCGTCCGGCCGTTCACCAACCCTTCGCGGCTACTTCGCCGCCGGGTCCTTCGGGCGCGGGCGCGGGGTGTCGACGGGCCCGCGGCGCACGGCGCCCGGGGCGTTCCACTCCTGGCGCTTCTTGGCCCGCCGCTTGGCGAGCTCCGAGGACTCCAGCTGGTAGGGCACCGAGGTGACCATCACGCCGGGCGTGAAGAGCAGCCGGCCCTTGAGGCGCAGGGCGCTCTGGTTGTGCAGCAGGTGCTCGTACCAGCGGCCGACGACGTACTCGGGGATGTACACGCTGACGGCGTCGCGCGGGTTCTCGCTGCGCAGCCCCTTGACGTACTCGACCACGGGCCGGGTGATCTCGCGGTAGGGCGAGTCGAGGATCTTCAGCGGGACGTTGATCCCGCGCCGTTCCCACTCCGCCTTGAGGGCCTTGGTCTCGGCCGGGTCGACGCTGATGCTGAGCGCCTCCAGGGTGTCCGAGCGGGTGAGCTTGGCGAAGGCCAGGGCGCGCAGCGTGGGCTTGTGGACCTTGGAGACCAGGACGATGGAGTGGACCCGGGAGGGGCGCACGCTGTCGTCGCTGGGGCCTTCGGCCGCCGCGATCTCGTCGGCGACCCGGTCGTAGTGCTTGCGGATCGCCGTCATGGTTCCGTAGAAGATCAGCATGCCGAGCAGGGCGACCCAGGCGCCGTGGGTGAACTTGGTCGCCAGGACGACGACCAGCACCATGCCGGTGAAGAAGGCGCCGAAGGTGTTGATGGCCCGCGAGCGGTGCATCCGGCGGCGGACGGCCTGGTCCTTCTCGCTGCGCAGGTGGCGGTTCCAGTGCCGGACCATGCCGATCTGGCTCAGCGTGAAGGAGACGAACACGCCGACGATGTAGAGCTGGATCAGCTTGGTGGAGTCGGCGTCGTAGATCCACACCAGCAGGATGGCGGCGCCCGCGAGGAGCACGATGCCGTTGGAGAAGGCCAGCCGGTCGCCGCGGGTGTGCAGCTGGCGCGGCAGGTAGCGGTCCTGGGCGAGGATCGAGCCGAGCAGCGGGAAGCCGTTGTAGGCGGTGTTCGCGGCCAGGAACAGGACGAGCGCGGTGGCGGTGGCGAGCACGATGAACAGGAAGCTGCCGTTGCCGAAGACGGCCTCGGCGACCTGGGAGATCACCGGGTGCTGGACGAAGTCGTCGCCGACGGGGACGCCGTTGTCGAGCAGGTTGGTGGCCGGGGTCTCGGCCATCTTGACGTCGGTGGCCATGGCCAGGCCGATGATCCCGCAGAACATGGTGACGGCCAGGCCGCCCATGAGGGCGAGGGTGCTGGCGGCGTTCTTGCTCTTGGGCTTGCGGAAGGCCGGTACGCCGTTGCTGATCGCCTCGACGCCGGTCAGGGCGGCGCAGCCGGAGGAGAAGGCCCGCAGCAGCAGGAAGACGAGTGCGAAGCCGGCGAGTCCCTGGTGCTCGGCCTTGATCTCCAGGCCGGCGGTGGGGGCCTCCATCGTGTCGTCCATGACGAGGCCGCGCCAGGCACCCCAGGCGATCATGACGAACACGGCGCCGACGAACACGTACGTCGGGATGGCGAAGAGTTTTCCGGATTCCTTCACGCCGCGCAGATTCATCAGCGTGAGCAGCAGAATCATGACGACCGCCGAGAGCACCTTGTGCTCGATGACGAAATCGACGGCGGAGCCGAGATTCTCCACGCCGGAGGAGATCGACACGGCGACGGTGAGGACGTAGTCGACGAGCAGGGCGCTCGCCACGGTCAGTCCGGCCTTGGGCCCGAGGTTGGTGTTGGCGACCTCGTAGTCGCCGCCTCCGCTGGGGTAGGCGTGGACGTTCTGCCGGTACGAGGCGACCACCGTGAACATCAGCACGACGACCGCGACCGCGATCCAGGGGCTGAAGCGGTACGCCGACACACCGGCGATCGACAGGACCAGCAGGACTTCGCCGGGGGCATATGCCACCGAGGAGAGCGGGTCGGATGCGAACACAGGGAGGGCGATCCGCTTGGGGAGCAGCGTTTCCCCGAGGCGGTCGCTGCGTAGCGCCCGGCCGATCAGGATCCGTTTGGGCACGTCGGTCAGTTTGGACACGCAGAGGATCGTAAGCGTTCGAAATCCGACTGACGAACCCCCCGCCCCTTATCCGGGGCAATGAGCCGCCAATGAGGCCCCGCCTGGACCCCAAAGGGGCACACTGGTGACCGCCCGTGTGTAGCTTGGGCCATGGTCTGAGACCCTGTTTAGCCAGAGCATGCAATGAGGCTGGAAACCAGCGAGCCGCTGTCAGCCGGAAGGACGGCCGTGCACATCGTCATCATGGGTTGCGGAAGAGTGGGCTCCGCCCTCGCGCAGACCCTGGAACAGCAGGGTCACACGGTCGCCGTCGTCGACCAGGACCCCACCGCATTCCGCCGGCTCGGGGCTTCCTTCGGCGGCCGCCGCGTCACCGGGGTCGGCTTCGACCAGGACACCCTGCGCGAGGCCGGGATCGAGGAGGCGGGCGCCTTCGCAGCGGTCAGCAGTGGTGACAATTCCAACATCATCGCCGCCCGCGTGGCGCGCGAGATGTTCGGCGTCGAGAACGTCGCCGCCCGCATCTACGACCCCAAGCGCGCCGAGGTCTACCAGCGGCTCGGCATCCCCACCGTCGCGACCGTACGGTGGACCGCCGACCAGATGCTGCGCCGTCTCCTGCCCTCGGGCGCGGAGCCGCTGTGGCGCGACCCGAGCGGCGGCGTCCAGCTCGCCGAGGTGCACACCTCGGCCGCCTGGATCGGCCACAAGGTCAGCCAGCTCCAGGAGGAGACGGGCGTGCGGGTCGCGTTCCTCACCCGGCTGGGCGAGGCGATGCTCCCGACGTCGGCGACCGTCCTCCAGGAGGGCGACCTCGTCCACGTGATGATGCGCACAGACGAGATCGACAAGGTCGAGGCGGCCTTCGCCGAGGGTCCTGAGGAGGCACACGCATGAGGGTCGCGATCGCCGGAGCAGGGGCCGTCGGCCGTTCCATCGCGGGCGAGCTGCTGGAGAACGGCCACGAGGTGCTCCTCGTGGACAAGGCTCCGACCGCCATCTCGGTGGAGCGGGTACCCCAGGCGGAGTGGCTGCTGGCCGACGCCTGCGAGATCACCTCGCTCGACGAGGCGGCGCTCCAGCGCTGCAACGTGGTCATCGCCGCCACCGGTGACGACAAGGTCAACCTCGTCGTCTCCCTCCTCGCCAAGACCGAGTACGGGGTCCCCCGGGTCGTGGCGCGGGTGAACAACCCGAAGAACGAGTGGCTCTTCAACGAGTCCTGGGGCGTCGACGTCGCGGTCTCCACGCCGCGCCTGATGTCGGCCCTGGTCGAGGAGGCCGTCAGCGTCGGCGACCTGGTGCGCCTGCTGCGCTTCAGCCACGGCGACGCCAACCTCGTCGAGCTGACCCTGCCGCCCGACTCCTCGGTCGCGGGCACCCAGATCAGCGAGATCGCCTGGCCCGAGGACACCTCGCTGGTCACGATCATCCGGGGCAACCGGGTCCTCACCCCGCACGGCGAGGAGACCCTGGAGCCGGGCGACGAGCTCCTCTTCGTGGCCGCCCAGGCCCGCGAGGAGCAGCTGGAGGACCTCCTCCAGGCCCGCAACTAGTCCTGCGGACACGACGGAGGGGCGGGGCCGACCTTGATGGTCGGCCCCGCCCCTCCGTCGTCACAGGTGCGGCTCCGTCGCCCGGCTCAGGCCTTCTTCTCCCGGGCGGCCAGCTCCTCGGCCTCGTACTCCGCGATGACGTCGATCGGCGGCGGCGCCTTCGCCAGGAAGACCCAGGTGAAGTACACGGCCAGCACCATCGGCGGGAGCTTGAGCGCGATCAGCACCCAGCCCAGCTGCGTCGCGTCGCCCCACCAGTACAGCGGGAAGAGGATCGCGTACTTGGCGAGGAAGATCAGGCCCCAGGCCAGGCTGGCCTTGGTGTACGCCTTCTTGCGGCCCGGGTTGCGGGTGCGCCAGGACAGGTTCTCCTTGAAGACCGGCCCCAGGATCACGCCCAGCAGCGGGAAGCCCACCAGCGCCGAGACCGTGAAGGCCACGCCCAGGCCGACGCCGTAGATCATGCCCGGCAGGTAGAAGCCCTTGGCGCTGCCCGTGAAGAGGGCGAAGGCCACGCCCACGCCCACGCCGAAGACCCCGCTGAAGGCGTGCTTGACGGTGTCCTTGCGCAGCAGTCGGACGATCACCAGCAGCACGGCGACCGCGCCCGCCGCGATGGCCGACAGCTTCACGTCCTTGTTGATCGTGTAGATCATCACGAAGAGCAGGCCGGGGAGCATCGTCTCCACGGTGCCCCGGATGCCGCCGAAGGCATCGAAGAGCGCCGCCTGGGTCACGGCCTTCTGGTCGTCGGTGGGCCCGGCGTCAGGATCTGGGGTGGTCGGTCTGTCGAGTGACGTCACCGGTTAGTGCTCCTGTCCGAGCGGTCGGAGTTCGTACTTCGGGTTGAAGAGGACCCGGCGCCCATGACTCATCGAGATGCGCCCGGAGGCGATCATGCGCCGGCCGGGCTCGATTCCCACGATCGAGCGACGCCCGAGCCAGACCACGTCCAGTGCGGCCGAGCCGTCGAACAGCTCCGCCTCCAGCGCGGGCACGCCCGCACGGGGCCGCAGGGTGACCGTACGCAGGGTTCCGGTCACCTTGACTATCTGGCGGTCGTGGCAGTCGCAGATCCGCGTGCACCCCGCGGCTTCTGCGTCCTCCTGCAGCTCCGCCGAATGCAGCTCCTCCTGCGAGGTGGAAAGCCGTTCGATCATCCGGCGGAACCGGCCCGCCGGCCTGGCCGGTTTCGCGGGCTTCTCGGGACGCGGTTCAGCACTCATACAAGGAAGCGTACCGGCGCCCCCACTACCTCTCGAAGCGGTATCCCATGCCCGGTTCGGTGATGAAGTGCCGCGGGTGCGAGGGGTCCGCCTCCAGCTTGCGGCGCAGCTGCGCCATGTAGACCCGCAGGTAGTTGGTCTCCGTGCCGTAGGAGGGCCCCCAGACCTCCTGGAGCAGCTGCTTCTGGCTGACCAGCTTGCCGCCGTTGCGCACGAGCACCTCCAGCAGGTGCCATTCCGTGGGGGTCAGGCGTACGTCGCGCCCCGCGCGCACCGCCTTCTTCGCGGCGAGGTCCACCGTGAAGCCCTCGGTCTCCACGACCACCTCGTCCTCCCCGGCGCCCGCGGAGGGCTCGGCCCGGCGGACGGCCGCCCGCAGCCGGGCCAGCAGCTCGTCCATGCCGAAGGGCTTGGTGACGTAGTCGTCTGCGCCCGCGTCGAGCGCCTCGACCTTCTCGTCGGAGCTGTGCCGGGCGGAGAGGACCAGGATCGGCACCCGGGTCCAGCCGCGGAGCCCCTTGATCACCTCGACCCCGTCCATGTCGGGCAGGCCGAGGTCGAGGACCACCACGTCGGGGTGGCGGGCGGCGGCCAGTTCCAGGGCTCCCGCCCCGTCGGCGGCGGCGTCGACCTCGTACTTGCGCGCCTTGAGGTTGATCACGAGGGCTCGGACGATCTGGGGTTCGTCGTCCACCACGAGCACCCGGGTCATTGGGGTCCTGCTTTCTGTCGTTCGGGTCCTGCCTGCCCTGCTGCGTCAACGTCCGCCGGGTCCTCCCCGGTTCCGGGCGCCCGCGCCCGGGTGCGGCCCTCGGCGTCCACCGTGACCCGGGCGGGCGGGCCGCCCCGGGGCACCGCGCGCAGGGTGAGCACCATGGTCAGCCCGCCCCCGGGGGTGTCCTCGGCCGTGAGGGCGCCGTCCATGGCCTCGGCGAAGCCGCGGGCCACCGCCAGGCCCAGGCCCACCCCGGCGCCGCGCGGGGCGTCCCCGTGGCGCTGGAAGGGGGCGAAGATCCGGTCCTTGGCCTCGTCGGGCACTCCGGGGCCCCGGTCGACGACCCGTACTTCGACGCGGTCGCCGAGGAAGCTGGCCGCGACGAGCACGGGCTCCCCGCGCGGGCTGTACTTGACGGCGTTCTCCACCACGTTGGCCACGGACCGCTCCAGCAGCCCCGGGTCCACCGCCACCATCGGCAGGGTCTCCGGCACGTCGAGCAGCACGCTGTCCTCCGGTACGCCGCCCAGCGCCATCGGGACCACCTCGTCGAGGTCGATCTCCCGGATCAGCGGGGTCACGGTGCCGGTCTGGAGCCGCGACATGTCGAGCAGGTTGCCGACCAGGTGGTCGAGCCGGTCGGCGCCGTGCTCGATGCCCTCCAGCAGTTCGGCCCGGTCCTCCTCGGACCAGTCCACGTCGTCGGAGCGCAAGGAGGACACCGAGGCCTTGATGGAGGCCAGGGGCGTGCGCAGGTCATGGCTGACGGCGGCCAGCAGGGCGGTCCGGATCCGGTTGCCCTCGGCGAGGCTGCGCGCCTCCTCGGCCTGCCCGACGAGCCGCTGCCGGTCGAGGGCCACGGCGGCCTGGGCGGCGAAGGCGCCCAGCACCCGGCGGTCCTCGGCGGGCAGGACCCGCCCGGACAGGGCCAGGGCCATGTGGTCGCCGATCGGCATGTCCACATCGGCGTCCTCGGGCCGGGCGGCCGGCCGGGGCCCCACGCTGCCGGCCCGCGTCCACGGCTCGGTGTCGCCCGCCCGCTCCAGCAGGGCCACCGACTCCATCGCGAAGGTCTCGCGCACCCGCTCCAGCAGCGCCCCCAGGGCCGTCTCCCCGCGCAGCACGCTCCCGGCCAGGAAGGAGAGGATCTCGGACTCGGCGCGCAGCCGCGCGGCCTGGTGCGTGCGCCGGGCGGCGAGGTCCACGACGGAGGCCACCGAGACCGCGACGCCGAAGAAGACGGCGATGGCCATGATGTTCTTCGGGTCGGAGACGGTGAACCGGTGCAGCGGCGGGGCGAAGAAGTAGTTCAGCAGCAGCGAGCCGCAGGCGGCGGAGGCGAGGGCGGGCCAGAGCCCGCCGAGCAGTGCGGCCGCCACCGTCAGGGCGAGGAAGAGCAGCATGTCGTTGGCGAGGCCGGGGTCGGCGTCGACGTGGGTGAGCAGCAGGCACAGCAGCACCGGGCAGACCACGCCCACCAGCCAGCCGGCCACGATCCGCGTCCGCCCCAGCCGGGCCGCCGAGCGGGCGACGGGCAGTCCGCGCCCCTTGGCGACCTCCTCGTGGGTGACGATGTGCACGTCGAGGTCGGGCCCCGAGTCGCGGGCCACGGTGGCGCCCACGCCGGGCCCCAGGACGTACTGCCAGGTCTTGCGCCGGCTGGAGCCCAGCACGATCTGGGTGGCGTTGACCCCGCGGGCGAAGGCGAGGAGCGCCTCGGGGATGTTGTCGCCGATCACATGGTGAAACGTTCCTCCCAGGTCCTCGACCAGGGTCCGCTGGACCGCGAGCTCCTTCGGGGAGGCGGAGGTCAGCCCGTCGCTGCGGGCGATGTAGACGGCGAGGATCTCGCTGCCGGAGCCCTTGGCGGCCATCCGGGAGGCCCGGCGGATGAGGGTGCGCCCCTCCGGTCCGCCGGTCAGGCCCACCACGATCCGCTCGCGCGCCTGCCAGGTGGAGCGGATGCCGTGCTCGCCCCGGTACTGCTGGAGGTACTCGTCGGCCCGGTCGGCCACCCACAGCAGCGCGAGTTCGCGCAGCGCGGTCAGGTTGCCCGGCCGGAAGTAGTTGGACAGGGCCGCGTCGACCTTGTCGGACTTGTATATGTTCCCGTGCGCCATCCGGCGGCGCAGGGCCTGCGGGGACATGTCGACCAGCTCGATCTGGTCGGCCCGGCGGACCACCTCGTCCGGCACCGTCTCCCGCTGCCGGACCCCGGTGATCGACTCCACCACGTCCCCGAGGGACTCCAGGTGCTGGATGTTCACGGTGGAGATCACGTCGATCCCGGCCCGCAGCAGCTCCTCCACGTCCTGCCAGCGCTTGGCGTTGCGCGAGCCGGGCACGTTGGTGTGCGCGAGCTCGTCCACCAGCGCCACGGCGGGCCTGCGGGCCAGCACGGCGTCGACGTCCATCTCCGTGAAGGCGGCGCCCCGGTAGGTCAGCGCCTTGCGCTCCACCTGTTCGAGGCCGTGCAGCATGACCTCGGTGCGCGGCCGGCCGTGGTGCTCGACGAAGCCGACGACGCAGTCGCCGCCCCGCTCCACCCGCCGGTGGCCTTCCGAGAGCATCGCGTACGTCTTGCCCACACCGGGTGCCGCGCCGAGATAGATCCTGAGTCTGCCGCGTCCCATGCGCTCATTCTCGGGGACGTCGCCGCAGTTCACGCACCGATGGACGGCCGCGGACCGATCCCTGACGCATCCCTGACGCGCCCGCCCGGCCCGGACGCGCGAAAGCCGGTGGGCCCGCCCCGAAGGAGCGGGCCCACCGGGCTGAACACCTCACGCGAAACGGTCAGCGGACCTCGGTGATCTCCGGGCCGCGCTCCAGCTGGCCCATGCCGCCGGAGAAGCGGGAGCTCTCCTGGTCCTCGGCCGTCTGCACGCCGTCCGGCACCATCTGGGCGTCGTTCGGCAGCTTCAGGACGATCGGGTCGCGCGGAGCCATGGGCCCGTCGCCGCGCAGGACGACGGTCTCCCGGAAGATCTGCTCCAGCACACCGGCCGACTCGGGGCGCACCGCGCCCTGGCCGGAGATGACGCCGCGCAGGAACCACCGCGGGCCGTCGACGCCGACGAAGCGCACCAGCTGTGCGCCGGTCTGCCCGTCGGGCAGCGGTACGGGAACCTGCGCGCGCAGCTCCCAGCCGAGCGGGCCTTCGACCTCGTCGATGATGCCGCCCTGCTGGGTGATGCCGGAGGCGATCTCGTCGCGGACCTCGCCCCAGATGCCCTCCTTCTTGGGCGCGGCGAAGGCCTGCAGTTGTACGGCACTGTCGCCGAGGACCACGGTGGCGGCCACGATCGCGTCACCCGCGACCTCGACCCGCAGCTCCATGCCCTCGACGCCGGGTACCAGGATGCCGCCCAGGTCAACCCGGCCGTCGGCCGGGTTGCCGGGCACCTCGTCGACGTCCCACGGGCCGTCGGGCCGCGGCGCCGGCGGCAGGTTCAGCCTGCGCGGCTTCGCGGTGTCGAGCTCGTCGGCGTCGTCCGGCTCATCGGCGCGCACGCCGTCGACCTGCTCGGCCGCGCCGCCGTCCTTGACGGAGTCGTTCTTCTTGCGACGTCCGAACACGTCACTGTCCTTCCCGGTCGGTAACGACCGAAGCGTAGCCATTCCCACCCTGCTGACCAGCGCCGGATCCGGCCACGGCCGCATGACCGCCGGTGGAGCCGAAACCCCCATCGGCCCGGGCCGAGCCGGGGAGCTCCTCCACCTCGTGGAAGCGCACCTTCTCGACCCGCTGGACAACCAGCTGGGCAATGCGGTCGAAACGCTCGAACCTGACGCTCTCGCGCGGGTCGAGATTGACCACGATCACCTTGATTTCCCCACGGTACCCGGCATCCACCGTCCCCGGGGCATTCACGAGCGCGAGCCCGCAGCGGGCGGCCAGGCCGGAGCGCGGGTGCACGAAGGCCGCGTACCCGTCGGGCAGGGCGATGGACACGCCGGTGGGCAGGACCGCCCGCTCCCCGGGCTCCAGCTCGGCGGCGACGGTGGTCACCAGGTCGCAGCCGGCGTCGCCGGGGTGCCCGTAGGCGGGGAGCGGGACCTCGGGGTCGACGCGGCGGATCAGTACGTCGACCGGTGCATGGTTGTTCTGGGACATCAGGGGTTCACCTCGAAGGCGCGTGCGCGCCTGACCTGGTCCGGGTCGGCCATCGCCGCCCGGATCTCCTCGGGACGGCCGTTGTCGATGAAGTGGTCGACCTTCACCTCGATGAACAGGGCGTCGGCACGCACCGCGACCGGGCCCTGCGGGCCGCCTATCCGGCCCACCGCCGTGGAGTAGATCTTCCGTCCGGCGACGGCGGTGACCTCGGCCTCCAGGTACAGCACGGTGTCCACGGGCACGGGCCGCACGAAGTCGGTCTCCAGCCGGCCGGTCACCGCGATGACGCGCAGCAGCCAGTTCAGGGAGCCCAGCGTCTCGTCGAGCGCGGTGGCCAGCACGCCGCCGTGGGCGAGGCCGGGCGCTCCCTGGTGGGCGGGCTTGACGGTGAACTCGGCGGTGACGCGTACGCCCTCACCCGCGCGGGCCTCCAGGTGGAGTCCGTGGGGCTGGCCCTCGCCGCAGCCGAAACAGTGCTCGTAGTGCGCGCCGAGGAGTTCGCCGGGTGCCGGGGCATCGGGATGCCTGACCGGCGCGGTGGCATCGGCCGGGGGCGTCAACGTTGTGTTTCGTCCACTCACAGCCGCTGACCTTACCCGCGCGGCTACCCGCCGGTCGCCTCGTGGCAGGCTTGCCTGTATGCAGCTCTCCCCCGCGCACCACGACGAACGCCTGTCCGCCCCCCGCTCCTGGTGGGGCATCGCCGCCCTGACCGGGCTGGCGTGCGCGCTGATGCTGCTGCCGCTGGGCACGCTGCCGCTGCTGGCCGGGCTGGTGGGCGGCGCCGCGCTGACGGGGATGCTGGTGAGCTCGTACGGTTCCGCGCGTGTGCGGGTGGTGAACGGCTCCCTGGTGGCGGCCGACGCCCGGATCCCGGTGGCGGCGCTGGGCGAGCCCGAGGTGCTGGAGGCGGAGGAGGCCCGCGCCTGGCGCACGTACAAGGCCGACATGCGCGCCTTCATGCTGATGCGCAGCTACGTCCCGACGGCGGTCCGCGTCGAGGTCACCGACCCGGCGGACCCGACCCCGTACGTGTACGTCTCCACCCGCGAGCCCCGGGCCCTGGCGGCGGCGATCCGCGCGGCCAAGGAGCAGGACGCGGCGACGGGCCCCGCCGGCGCGTGAGGCACCGGGGTCCGGGGCGGGGGCCCCGGGTGGCCCGCGTCAGTCCTGCTTGCCGGGTTCCGGGCCCTCCAGTGCCGCCCTGAGGGCCCCGGGAAGGGGCTGGGAGGGCTGCTCCAGGGGCGGCAGGGCGGGGAGGGCATCCCACGCCACGGCTCGCGTCCGCAGGTCCGTACGCACCTTCTCGGCGAGTTTCCGCGTGTCGCGGCGGTTCATGACCGCTCCGACGGCGGCGCCCACCATGAAGGGCATGAGGTTGGGCAGGTTGCGGAACATCCGCTTCATGATCTGCTGGCGCAGCTCGCGCTTCATCTGACCGCCGAGCGCCACGTTCATGGTGGTCGGCTTGGTCAGGTCGATGCCCCGCTCCTCCGTCCAGGCGGTGAGGTAGGCGAGGCTGCGGTCCTTCAGGCCGCCCTGCGGACGCTGTCCGTAGACCTCGTGGAGCTCGGCGACGAGCTTGAGCTCGATCACGGCGACGCCGGTGATCTCCGCGGCCAGCTCCGCCGGCATGGCGGGCGGAACCGGCAGCATGGCCGCGGCGCCGATGCCCGCGCCGACGGTCGACGTGGCATTGCAGGCCCCGGCGATCAGCTTGTCCGCCAGCTGATCGGGGCCGAGGCCCGGGAACTGCGCGCGCAGCGTCGCGAGGTCCCGAACCGGAACGCGCGGTGCGTTCTCGATGATGCGGTCGGTGATGTACAGGGCGGCGGCTCTCGCCGTTTCACCGCCCTTGCGCACACCGTTCCTGACGGCTTGCAGCCGACGCGCCCCGGGCCTGCCCCGGGACCCCTCCTCGGCCGTGACGGCCGGTGGCACCGCCTCGGCGGTGTCGGAGGGCACGACAGTCGTTCCGTAGGCCGAGCCGCCGGGGGCCGCGGGACCCGTTTCCGGGTCCGTGGCTGCCGCCTCCTGCGTATCGGCCGGACCGCCCGATTTCCGGAAAACACGCTTCCGGAACGGCGTCGACCCTGTCACTGCCGAGGCCTCAGTCGCAGTCGCGGCAGATCGGCTGGCCGTCCTTCTCGCGGGCCAGCTGGCTGCGGTGGTGCACCAGGAAGCAGCTCATGCAGGTGAACTCATCGGCCTGCTTCGGGAGGACCCGGACGGCCAGTTCCTCGTTGGAAAGGTCGGCACCGGGCAGTTCGAGGCTCTCGGCGCCGTCGTAGTCCTCGGTGTCGACGCTCGAGGACGACTTCTCGCTGCGGCGGGCCTTCAGCTCCTCGATGCTGTCGTTGTCGACGTCATCGTCGGTCTTGCGTGGGGTGTCGTAGTCCGTTGCCATTTTTTCGCTCTCCCCCTCTGGGATTTAGCGGTGTCTCAGCGCACGTAACGCGCGAGAGGCCGGACTTGTGCCCGACCTGAGGCGGAGATTTTGCCTCACATCAAGGTCTGTTACTCAATCGACACCCAGCCGCGCACCCGAAGGTGCTTGTGGCTGGGATGACGACCGGGACCGTACACGGTCCGGGGGCCGTCTTGCACAAACGCCACCCCGTGTATTTCCCGCCATCAGGGGGGCCGGAAACCCGGACTTCCCGGGCTTTCCGGCCGTCCTGGGGTCACTGAACGCACATGACCCGACACTCGCCCATGTGATCGATCACACAGAGACCACCCTTCGCCCCGGACAACCGTTCCGCTGACAGCGAACAAGTTCCCGGGTGGATCAAAGGGGCAACGTGACACGCATCACGAGGCCACCGCCCTCGCGGGGCGTCGCGAGGATGCGTCCGCCGTGTGCGCGCGCCACAGAGCGCGCGATCGACAGACCGAGCCCCACACCCTTGTCACTGCCCGTGCGCTCCGTACGCAGCCGTCTGAAGGGCTCGAAGAGGTTGTCCACCTCGTACGCGGGAACCACTGGACCCGTGTTCGACACCAGGAGCACCGCCTGACCGTGCTGGGCCTCGGTCATGACCTCCACCCAGCCGCCCTCCGGCACGTTGTACCGGACGGCGTTCTGCACCAGGTTGAGGGCGATCCGCTCCAGCAGCACGCCGTTGCCCTGCACCACGGCCAGCGCGCGTTCGCCGCGGATCTCCACGCCCTTGGCGAGGGCCTCCCCGCGGGCCTGCTCGATGGCCCGCGAGGCCACCTCCGCCAGGTCGACCGGTTTTCGCTCGACGATCTGGTTCTCACTGCGGGCCAGCAGCAGCAGGCCCTCCACCAGCTGCTCGCTGCGCTCGTTGGTCGCCAGCAGCGTCTTGCCCAGCTGCTGGAGCTCCACCGGGGCGCCGGGGTCCGACAGGTGCACCTCCAGCAGCGTGCGGTTGATGGCCAGCGGGGTCCGCAGCTCGTGCGAGGCGTTGGCCACGAAGCGCTGCTGGGCGGTGAAGGCCCGCTCCAGCCGGTCCAGCATCTCGTCGAAGGTGTCGGCGAGCTCCTTGAGCTCGTCGTCCGGCCCGTCCAGCTCGATCCGCCGGGTCAGGTCGGAGCCGACCACGCGCCGGGCGGTGCGGGTGATCTTGCCCAGCGGCGAGAGCACCCGGCCGGCCATGGCGTAGCCGAAGGCGAAGGCGATGACGCTGAGGCCCAGCAGGGCCATCAGCGACCGGCTGAGCAGGTCGTCGAGCGCGTGCCGGCGCTGTTCGAGGATGCACTGGCCGATGGCGTTGTTGAACTGGTCGAACGACTGGTCGATGCCCACCACGCCGGGGCAGGTGCTGCTGGAGACCTTGACCTGCTGTCCGCCGACGATCTGGAACGGCAGCGCGTTGCCCTGCCGCAGGGCCTGGGCGGCCAGCAGGTAGATGATCGACAGCAGCAGGATCCCGGCGATCAGGAACATCCCGCCGTACAGCAGGGTGAGCCTTATCCGGATCGTCGGCCTCAGCCACGGGAAGGGACCCTCGGGCTGGCCGGGGTCCCAGGTCGGTTTCGGTGGCGCCGCCGGTGGCGCCGGGCTCGCGGTCATCCTCGTCAGATCCGGTATCCGGAACCGGGCACGGTGACGATGACGGGCGGCTCACCGAGCTTGCGGCGCAGGGTCATGACGGTCACCCGGACCACGTTGGTGAACGGGTCGGTGTTCTCGTCCCAGGCCTTCTCCAGCAGCTGTTCCGCGGAGACCACGGTCCCCTCGCTGCGCATGAGCACCTCCAGCACCGCGAACTCCTTGGGCGCCAGCTGCACCTCCCGGCCCTCGCGGAAGACCTCGCGCCGGTTCGGGTCCAGCTTGATGCCGGCCCGCTCCAGGACGGGGGGCAGCGCGACGGTCGTACGCCGGCCGAGCGCCCGGACCCGGGCGGTCAGCTCGGTGAAGGCGAAGGGCTTGGGCAGGTAGTCGTCCGCCCCCAGCTCCAGCCCCTCGACCCGGTCGCTCACATCGCCGGAGGCGGTCAGCATGAGCACCCGGGTGGGCATGCCGAGCTCGACGATCTTGCGGCAGACGTCGTCACCGTGCACCAGCGGAAGGTCCCGGTCGAGCACGACCACGTCGTAGTCGTTCACCCCGACGCGCTCCAGGGCGGCGGCGCCGTCGTACACGACGTCCACGGCCATGGCCTCCCGGCGCAGGCCGGTGGCCACCGCATCGGCGAGCAGCTGCTCGTCCTCGACGACGAGTACGCGCACGTCGTTTCCTTCCTTCGAGCCCAGAAGGGCACACGTGTATGGCGCGTCCATCCTGCCGGTTTCGGCCGTAAACCGGCTGTAAGGCGCCCTTGGGGGCCTCTCGGGACAGGTGTGCGGGAGGGAAGTGAGGATTCCCTCGCCTCACGAGGTTTCTGGGGCCGGGGGGCCGGGGAGGACGACAGAACACCCCAGCCACTCCCTGACGGCGGACTGCCACGTGCTCACCCGCCGCCGACCCATGAAGAGGGGGCGCACCCACCATGGACGCATTCACCACGGGTCTCCTGCAGCGCATCAAAGCCACGCAGTCGGACCTCAGCAAGGCCCGTGAGACGGGCGACGACTACCTCGCGGATGTGGAACAGGCCGAGCTGGAAGACCTCCAGCGCCTCGCCGCAGAACACGGCGTACCGGTCTCCGCGGCCTGACCCGAGCACCGAGCACCTGAACTCCGCAGCACCGCAGCACCCGTACCACCACACCCCCGCACGACCCGAACACGCGCACGGACCGGACCCCGGCCGCCCCTCAGGGCTGCCGGGGTCCCTCGTCGTGCCCGCGCCCGCCGGCGTCAGTCGTGCCAGGCCCCGGCCTCCTCCAGCAGCGGCTGGAGCGAGGCGAACACGGCCGGGGAGGCCGCGAGGACCAGTTCCCCCGAGGCCGGCAGCCCGGGCCGCCCGCCGGTCAGGGCGCCCGCCTCCCGGGCGATCAGGTCGCCCGCCGCCAGGTCCCAGGGGTTCAGCCCGCGCTCGTAGTAGCCGTCCAGGCGCCCGGCCGCCACGTCGCACAGGTCGAGCGCCGCCGAGCCGCCGCGCCGGATGTCCCGGACCAGCGGGATGATCCGCGCGGCCACCTCGGCCTGGCGGGCCCGCCGGGTCTGCACGTACCCGAACCCGGTGCCGATCAGCGCCTGGTCCAGCGGTGCGGCGGGCCGGCACGCCAGCCGCACCCCGCCCCGCCAGGCCCCGCCGCCGAGGACGGCGCGGTACGTCTCCCCGCGCATCGGGGCCGCGACCACGCCCACCACCGTCTCGCCCCGGTACTGGGCGGCGATGGAGACGCCCCAGCTCGGCAGGCCGTAGAGGTAGTTGACGGTGCCGTCGAGCGGGTCGACGATCCAGCGCACCCCGCTGGTGCCGGCGACGTCCGCGCCCTCCTCGCCGAGCAGCCCGTCGTGCGGCCGCCGTTCGGCGAGGATGCCGGTGATCAGCTTCTCGGCCGCGATGTCCATCTCGGTCACCACGTCGATGGGGCTCGACTTGGTCGCGGCGACCGCCAGGTCGCCCGGCCTGCCGTCGCGCAGCAGCTCCCCGGCCTGCCGTGCGGCCTCCAGGCCCACGTCCAGCAGTTCGGCCTTCAGGTCCTCGGTGATCACGTCTTCAGAAGTCACGGATCCGCACCCTACGCGTACGGGCTGTCGGCGCCCGCGGCCGCCGGGCGGGGGGCCCGCGCCGGGCAGCAGCCCACGGCGCAGAGGTCCTGGCTCGCCCCGAGCAGCCCGAGCGCGCACCGCTCGAGCGGCTCCCCGCGCTCGGCGGCGGCCCGCTCCAGCACGAGGTCGCGTACGGCCCCGGCGAACCGCGGGTCCGCGCCGACCGTCGCGGAGCGGGCGATCGGCAGGCCCAGCTCGGCGGCCTTCGCCGTCGCCTCCGTGTCGAGGTCGTACAGGACCTCCATGTGGTCGGAGACGAAGCCGATGGGGACCATCACGGCCGCCGGGGCCCCGGCGGCGTGCAGGGCCTCCAGGTGGTCGCAGATGTCCGGCTCCAGCCAGGGGATGTGCGGGGCGCCGCTGCGCGACTGGTAGACGAGCTCCCAGGGCCGCTCCGTGCCCGTCTCCGCCCGGACCGCGTCCGCGACGACCCGGGCGACGTCCAGGTGCTGCGCGACGTACGCACCGCCCTCGCCGTGCTCCTCGACGGGGCCGGAGGTGTCGGCGGCGGCGGTCGGGATGGAGTGGGTGGTGAAGACCAGGTGCGCGCCCTCGCGGACCTCCTCGGGCAGCCCGGCCAGCGAGGCGAGCACCCCGTCGATCATGGGCTGGACGAAGCCGGGGTGGTTGAAGTAGTGCCGGAGCTTGTCCACCCGGGGCAGCTCGGTGACGCCCTCCGCGGCCAGCGCGGCCAGGGCGTCGGCGAGGTTCTCGCGGTACTGGCGGCAGCCCGAGTAGGAGGCGTAGGCGCTGGTCGCCAGGACGGCGATGCGGCGGCGGCCGTCGGCGGCCATCTCGCGCAGCACGTCGGTCAGGTACGGGGCCCAGTTGCGGTTGCCCCAGTAGACCGGCAGGTCCAGCCCGTGCCCGGCGAAGTCCTTGCGCAGGGCGTCGAGCAGCTCGCGGTTCTGGCCGTTGATGGGGCTGACCCCGCCGAAGCCGAAGTAGTGCTGCCCGACCTCCTTGAGCCGCTCGCGCGGGATGCCGCGCCCGCGCGTGACGTTCTCCAGGAACGGCACGACGTCGTCGGGTCCCTCGGGGCCGCCGAAGGACAGCAGCAGGAGGGCGTCGTAGGGGGCGGCGAGGCCTTCGGCCACGGGCGCTTCGGGGGCACGGAGCTGGTCTGACATGCCTCGATCCTGCCACCAGGCGTCCGCGCGGGAGAACCACCCGGTCCGTATGCCGGACGCGCCACAGGTAAGGTGACCCTAAGTTCGAATGTCCGGCCGCGCGCCCAAGCGTCCGGCCCCGTGCGGGTGCCGTTCGGCGGCCGTAACCTGTATGGGCCATCGACGTCCCTTACGGAGAGACCTTGCCCAGTCCCTACCGCGCGATCTTCGCGGCCCCCGGCACCAAAGGGTTCAGCGCCGCCGGCCTCATAGGCCGGCTGCCGATCTCCATGGTGGGCGTCGGCATCCTGACGATGATCTCCGAGATCACCGGCCGCTACGCCATGGCCAGCGCCCTGACCGGCACCCTGGCCCTCGCCGCCGCCTTCATCGGCCCCCAGGTCTCCCGTCTCGTCGACCAGTACGGGCAGCGGCGGGTCCTGCGCCCCGCGACCCTGATATCCGTCGGCGCCGTCGCCGGACTGCTGCTGGCCGCCGCGAACGGCCTCCCGGACTGGACGCTGTTCCTCTTCGCGGCGATCGCGGGCTGCGTGCCCAGCGTCGGCTCGATGATCCGCGCCCGCTGGACCGTGATCTACCGGGACTCCCCGCGCGAACTGCACACCGCGTACTCCTTCGAGTCCGTGGTGGACGAGGTCTGCTTCATCTTCGGCCCGATCCTCGCCATCGGGCTCTCCACCACCTGGTTCCCGGAGGCCGGACCTCTGATCGCGGCCGTCTGCCTGCTCGTCGGCGTCTGGATCCTCACCGCGCAGCGCTCCACCGAGCCCGCCCCGCACCCGCGCGAGGAGGGAGCCGTTCGCACCTCGGCCCTGCGCTCCCCCGGCCTGCAGGTCCTGGCGGCGACCTTCGTGGCGACCGGCGCGATCTTCGGCTCCATCGACGTGTCCACCCTGGCCTTCGCCGAGGAGCAGGGCAGCAAGTCCGCCGCCAGCTTCATCCTGGCGATCTGGGCGGCGGGGTCCTGTATCGCCGGAATCGTCTTCGGCCTGCTGCACCTCAAGGGCAAGGCCGAACGCCGCTGGGTACTGGGCATCTGTGCGATGGCCGTGAGTATGATCCCCCTCCTACTGGCCGGGAACCTTCCGTTTCTGGCCGTGGCGCTCTTCGTCTCGGGCCTCGCCATCGCTCCCACGATGATCACCACGATGGCCCTGATCGAGGCGCACGTACCACGCGCGAAGCTGACCGAGGGCATGACCTGGATCAGCACCGGCCTCGCGGTCGGCGTCGCGCTCGGCTCCTCGGTGACCGGCCTGGTCATCGACGCCGCCGGCGCGAGCCGCGGGTACGTCGTCTCCCTCTCGGCGGGGGCCGCCGCGGCGGCGGTGGCGTTCGCGGGATACCGCCGGTTGACGAGGCCGGCGCAAGGGGAGGAGCCAGCAACCGATGGGGACGGCGACAGCACGGAAGAACAGCGGGGCGACCGGGTGGCGTAACTGGGCGGGGAACGTCACCGCCACCCCGGTCCGCGTGGTGGCCCCGGCCTCGGTCGGGGAGCTCCAGGAGGCGGTCCGCCGGGCCGCCGGGGACGGGCTGCGGGTGAAGGCGGTCGGCACCGGCCACTCCTTCACCGCGGCCGCCGCCACCGACGGGGTGCTCGTACGCCCCCAGGCCCTGGCGGGCATCCGGTCCGTGGACCGGACCGCGGGCACCGTCACGGTGGGGGCCGGAACGGTCCTGAAGGACCTCAACCGGGCCCTGGCCGCACAGGGACTGTCGCTCACGAACATGGGCGACATCATGGAGCAGACGGTCTCCGGCGCCACCAGCACCGGCACGCACGGCACCGGCCGCGACTCGGCCTCCATAGCCGCCCAGATCCGCGGCCTGGAGCTGGTCACGGCCGACGGCACGCTGCTGAGCTGCTCCGAGAAGGAGAATCCCGAGGTCTTCGCGGCCGCCCGGCTCGGCATCGGGGCCCTCGGCATCGTCACCTCGATCACCTTCGCGGTGGAGCCGCTCTTCCTCCTGACCGCCCGTGAGGAGCCGATGGGCTTCGACCGGGTGACCGCCGAGTTCGACCAGCACGTCGCGGAGAACGAGCACTTCGAGTTCTACTGGTTCCCGCACACCGGCAACTGCAACACCAAGCGGAACAACCGCAGCCAGGGACCGGCCGCCCCGCCCGGGGCCGTGAGCGCCTGGGTCGAGGACGAGCTGCTGTCCAACGGCCTCTTCCAGGCCGTCAACTCCCTGGGCCGCGCGGTCCCGGCGACCATCCCCTCCATCGCCCGGATCGCCAGCCGCGCCCTGTCGGCGCGCACCTACACCGACATCCCGTACAAGGTGTTCACCAGCCCGCGCCGGGTGCGGTTCGTGGAGATGGAGTACGCCCTCCCGCGCGAGCGCGTCGTCGAGGCGCTGCGGGAGCTCAAGGCCATGGTCGACCGCTCCGGCCTGCGGATCAGCTTCCCGGTGGAGGTGCGCACGGCCCCGGCCGACGACATCACCCTCTCCACGGCCTCGGGGCGGGAGACCGCCTACATAGCGGTGCACATGTACAAGGGCACCCCGTACCAGGCCTACTTCACGGCGGCCGAGCAGATCTTCACCGCGCACGGCGGACGGCCGCACTGGGGCAAGGTGCACACCCGGGACGCCGAGTACCTCGCCGGGGTCTACCCGCGCTTCGGGGAGTTCACGGCGCTGCGCGACCGACTGGACCCGGACCGGGTGTTCGGCAACGACTACCTGCGGCGGGTACTGGGCGCCTGAGTCCGGGTCAGGGCGCGGCCGGGGACTCCTGGCCGGTGCCGGACCCCGTGCCGGTGCCGGTGCCGGTGCCGGTGCCGGTGCCGGTGCCGGTGCCCGGGGCCTGGGTGGTGCCGCCCGTTCCCGGTTCGCCGGGGGTGGGGCTCCGATCGGGATCCGGGGCGGGCTTCGAGGGGGTCGGCTCCCGCGTCGTCCCGCCCGAGGGGGTCAGGTCCGGCGCCGGGCTGCGGCCTGCGTGGGACGGCGAGGAGCTCGGGGAGGCCCCGGACCCGGGGGTCTTCCCGCCCTTCTCCCCGCGCTCGCCCTTCCCGGTGCCCTCCCGGCCGTCCTCCGTGGAGGAGGGCCGGTGGTCGGCGGCCTTGCGGACACCTCCGGACAGGAGGGTCGCGCCGTCGCTGCTGACCGAGGTGCCCGCGACGGCCTCGTAGGTCCCGAGTCCGCCGATGGCGAGGGCGAAGGCCGCCCCGGAGGCCACCGCCGTGCGCTTCCAGCCCCGTACGCGCGTGCCGTGCACGGTGGCCGTCCCGAACTCCCCCGAGGGCGGGGCCGGGTGCGCGGGCGAGGCCGTCTCCTCGGCCGGGGGTGCCTGACGGCCCCTGGGGCGGGCGCTCTCGCGCAGCTGGTCGCCGGTGCGCCGGAAGAGGTGCTGGATGACGGGCCCGCCCGCGGTGGCGACCACGCTGACGACGCCGGCCCCGAGGATGGTCCCGTAGACGCCGAGCTTCGAGGCGAGGAGGGCCGCCGCGACGGTGGCGAGGGAGGTGCCCGCGATCTGGGTCACGCTCAGATCGAGTTTCCCGCCCCCGGAGTTCTCCGGTCCGGCTTCCTGTCCCGTCTTCTGACCCATCGCCATCCCCTGTGTGTCCCGCCTCTCGCGCTTCTCCTCTTCCAGCAGTTACTGACCCCTGAGCGAAACGGATAGTTCCGGATACGGGGATTCTGTGAAGCAGGACACCCGAAACGGGGTGCGCGCGCAGGTGGGCCCGGATGCGGACCCGATTCCGGGCAGGCCAACTCCCGCCGCCCGGGACAAGTTCGGCGGCGCGGCGGTCCACCCAGGTGGCCCGAATGGAGTACTGTGGCGAGCCCTGGGGCCGTCCTTCCTTACGGATGTCCGGACTCGGGAGAGGGGGCCGGCTGATGGAAAAACGGCACTCAAGACCGGTGATGCCGCGGTATCGCACGGGCTCCTGCTGCGCACAGTAATCAAGCGGTCACTGTGCGTGCCCAACAGGTAACCGTGCCATAACGTCGATCAAGGGCGCATGCCCGACACGCCGGTTTAACTCGGCAAGGTTGTGGCAGGCTGCACCCGGGCAGGCCACACTCGACTAGCGGAAGCAGCGACGCACGTGACGTCGGCAGGCACCACCCGGGAGGTCCCCATGCCCGAACTGCGTGTCGTGGCCGTCTCCAATGACGGAACACGACTGGTGCTCAAGGCTGCGGACAGCACGGAGTACACGCTTCCGATCGACGAGCGGCTGCGGGCTGCCGTGCGCAATGACCGCGCGCGCCTGAACCAGATCGAGATCGAGGTGGAGAGCCACCTCCGCCCCCGCGACATCCAGGCCCGCATACGGGCCGGTGCCTCCGCGGAGGAGGTCGCCCAGCTCGCCGGCATCCCGGTCGACCGGGTCCGCCGCTTCGAGGGCCCCGTGCTGGCCGAGCGCGCCTTCATGGCGGAGCGGGCCCGCAAGACCCCCGTACGCCGCCCCGGCGAGAACACCGGACCCCAGCTCGGCGAGGCCGTGCAGGAGCGGCTCACGCTGCGCGGCGCCGACAAGGACTCCGTCCAGTGGGACTCGTGGCGCCGCGACGACGGCACCTGGGAGGTCCTCCTGGTCTACCGGGTCGCGGCCGAAATGCACTCCGCGAGCTGGACGTACGACCCGCCGCGCCGGCTGGTCGTCGCGGTCGACGACGAGGCCCGCTCGCTGATCGGCGAGTCGGACGACCTGCCGTCGACCCCGGAGCCCAGCTTCCCCTTCGTGCCGCGGATCGCCCGGCTGCCGCGCGACCGCCCGCTGGACCGCGCGCTCGACCGGCAGATGGAACGTCCCGTCCCGCCCGCTCCGCCGGAGCCCGAGGAGGAACGGGACACGCTGACCAGCCTGCTGGAGGCCGTACCGAGCTTCCGGGGCGACCTGGTGGTCCCGGACCGCACCGAGCGCGCCGATCTCCCGGCGGAGGAGCCGGAGAGCGAGGAACCCCCGGCGGCGGCCGCGTCGGCCGGAGCCGGTACGGCGTACGCGGACGTGCTGATGCCGCGTACCGTGGCGGGCCACCGCGACCGGCTGACCGGGACGACGGACCGTCAGGCCGAGGCCGACGGGGTCCGTCCGGGGCGCCGCGCGGCGGTGCCCAGCTGGGACGAGATCGTCTTCGGCACCCGGCGCAAGAAGCAGGAGTAGCCCGGTCCGGCGGCGCCCCCTCCGCGGGGCGCCGCCGGGTGCCGGCCGCCCGGTCCCGTCAGGGGTTCGGGCCCGTGGCCACGGGACGCTCCGGGTCCGAGGACCAGTGCGACCAGCTGCCCGCGTACAGGGCCGCCGGGATGCCCGCCACCTCCAGGGCCAGCACTTCGTGCGCGCCCGAGACCCCCGATCCGCAGTAGACGCCGACCGCGGTGTCCTGCTCCGCGCCCAGGGCGGCGAAGCGGGCGCGCAGGGCGTCGGCGGGCAGGAACCTGCCGTCCGCCCCGACGTTCTCCGTGGTCGGGGCCGACACCGCGCCCGGGATGTGGCCGCCGACCGGGTCGATCGGCTCCACCTCTCCCCGGTAGCGCTCGCCCGCGCGTGCGTCGAGCAGGAGTCCGGAACGGGCCAGCGCGGCGGCCGCGTCCGCGTCGAGCAGACCCGACGCCCCCGGGTTTGGCTTGAAATCGCCCTCCGCCGGTGCCGGCGCGTCGGCGGTCACCGCGCCGCCCTCCGCCGTCCACGCGGCCAGGCCGCCGTCCAGCACGCGCACCGCCGCGTGACCCGTCCAGCGCAGCAGCCACCAGGCGCGCGCGGCGGCCCAGCCCTGACCGCCGTCGTACACGACCACGGGCTCGCCGGCGCGGACCCCGGCCCGGCGCATCACGGCACCGAAGGCTTCCGGATCCGGCAGCGGGTGGCGGCCGCCCGACCCGGGCGGACCTGCCAGTTCGCGGTCCAGGTCGACGTACACGGCGCCGGGCAGGTGGCCCGCCTCGTAGGCGGGGCGCTGGTCGGGGCCGCCCAGCTGCCAGCGGATGTCCAGGAGGACCGGCGGGCGGGAGCCGGCCAGCTCGCTCTTCAGTTCGGAGGCCGAGAGGATCGCAGTCATGGGCCCATCTTCCTCCCCCGCTCCAGGGCCGTGTAACGAGCCGGACATCGACGGGCCGCAGTGATTCGGTCATCTCTGTCCCGGGCCCTCATCACCCGGCCGGTCGGGGCGCGGCGGGCGCCCCGGAGTGGAAGCATCTGCGGGGGAGAACGGGCCACGACGGAGGAGAAGGCTGACATGACCGAGGCAGCGGGGGCTTCACGGCGCCCGCCCGGCACACCGTGCTGGGTGAGCCTGATGGTGCACGGCCTGGGGAGCACCGAGGACTTCTACGCCGACCTCTTCGGCTGGGAGTACGAGCCGGGCCCCGCCCAGCTCGGCCCGTACATCCGGGCCTTCCTCGACGGCCAGGAGGTGGCCGGCATCGGCGAGATGCCGCCGGACCGGCACCTGCCGGTCTCCTGGACGACGTACTTCGCCACGGACGATGCCGATGTCACCGCCGAGGCGATCCGCTCCTGCGGCGGCACCGTGGCGGTGGGCCCGCTGGACGCGGGGGCGGCGGGCCGGGTGGCGATCTGCTCCGACCCGCTGGGCGCGATCTTCGGCATCTGGCAGGCCGGGGCGCAGTGGGACACCCGGCGCCAGGGGGCACCGGGCAGCCCGGTGTGGAACGAGCTGGTCACCCAGGAGGCCTCGACGGTCGCCAAGTTCTACCAGCACGTCTTCGGCCACGAGGCCGAGCGGCACGCCGGGGCCTCCGTCGACTTCGACCACCTGACGCTGCGTCTGGACGGGCGGCCCGTCGCCGCCGTGCGCGGGGTCGGCCGGTCGCTGCCGCACGACCGGGGGCCGCACTGGATGACGTACTTCGCGGTCGAGGATACGGACGCGGCCGCCGCCAAGGTGGCCGCGCTGGGCGGCGGTGTCGTCGCCCCGCCGCACGACGGGCCGGACGGGCGGACCGCGACGGTCACCGACCCCGAGGGAGCGGTGTTCAGCCTGATCCAGACCGCCTAGGCGGCGGTGAGGGGCAGGAGCGCGGGCCGCTTGGCGGTGCGGCCGTCGCCGGATGAGGTGCCGCGCAGGCGGCGGCCGAGCCAGGGGCCGAGGAAGCCGGCCGCCCAGCCCAGTTCGGCCGCGACGGCCTGGACGGGGGTGCGGGCGGGGCGGGGCGGCAGGGGGCTGGACCAGGTGTCGTCGCTGCCGGGCAGGTCCAGCGTCCGCGCGAGGGCGGCGGCGATCCGGGCGTGGCCGAGCGGACTGGCGTGGAGCCGGTCCGGGGCCCACAGCCGGGGGTCGGTGGAGACGGCCTCGCGGCCCGTCTCGCAGACCAGGACGCCGTGCCGGGCGGCGGCCGCGCGGATGTGGTCGTTGAGCGCGACGACCCGGGAGCCCAGCGGCCGGGCCAGGGGCACGAGCCGCGTCACGTCGGGGAAGGTCACGGTGACCACCCGGGCCCCGGTGGCGGTGAGCGCCGCGAACATGTCCTCCAGCTCCCCCGCCACCCGCGCCGCCTCGAACCGGGGCCGCAGCAGGTCGTTGACCCCGGCGACGACGGTGGCCAGGTCGGGGCGCAGCTCCAGGGCGGGGGCCAGCTGCCCGGTGCGGACCTGGGCGGCGGTCCGGCCCCGGACGGCCAGGTTCGCGTAGAGCAGGCCGGGGTGGGCGGCGGCGAGGTGCTCGGCGAACCGGTCGGCGAAGCCGCGCAGGCCGACGGTGTCGTCCCCGTCGCCGAGTCCTTCGGTCTGGCTGTCGCCGAGGGCGACGTAGCGCAGGTGGTCAGTGGCCGGCACGGGCGCTGCTCCTCTGTCTCAGTACGGTGGCGGTGCGGCGGCACCAGTCCCGGTGGCCCTGCTCGAAGGCCAGGCCGCGCTGGCAGGTGAGGTACGCGCCGATGCGTTCGCCGTGCAGGAGGTACGTCTCCTCGTCGGCCTCGCCGCGCATCTTGCGCTGGATCTTGAGCAGCAGCTCGATCTTGGCGTCGGCGGCGACGGCCCGCTGCTCCAGCTGTTCGATGACGGGGGCGGTGCCGATGCGGTCGGCGTTCTGGACCTTGACGAGGAGGTCGTCCCTGATGGAGGAGGCCTTCACCGGAGCCTCGGCGAAGGACTCCAGCTCGGCGCGGCCGGCCTCGGTGACGTGGAACAGCCGCTTGTTGGGCCGGGTCTCCTGGACCACCTGCCGTCCCGCGACCAGGCCGTCCTTCTCCAGCTTGGCCAGCTCGGCGTACAGCTGCTGGGGCAGGGCGTGCCAGAAGTTCGCGACGCCGATGTCGAAGGTCTTCGCCAGCTCGTACCCGCTGCACTCGCCGTCCAGCAGCGCCGCCAGCACCGCGTGCTTCAAGGCCATCGCTGCGTCGCCCCCTTCCTTTTCGCCGTCGGTCTCGGCATCATACTCAAAAAAGTAACTAGTCAGATTCTTGAGTATCACAACGAGGAGGGGCCATGGAGCAGGAGACGGCTCGGGAGACGACCCGGGAGACGGCCGAGCGCTTCCGTACGGCCATCGAGAAGCGCGATCTCGCCGCGCTGGACGATCTGTTCACCGAGGACATCCGCCTCTACAGCCCGGTGAAGTTCGTCCCCTTCGAGGGCAAGCCGATGGTGCTGGGACTCTTCGGGGTCCTGCTGCGGGTCTTCGAAGACCTGCGCTACCTCGGCCGGCTGGAGGGCGAGGCCGAGACCGGCGCGGACGGCGAGCAGGCGCCGTCGGTGATCCTGCCGTTCCGTGCCGTGGTGGGCGGGAAGCAGATCCACGGGATCGACCTGCTCCAGCTCGACGACGCGGGCCGGGTCAAGGAGTTCACCGTGATGGTGCGCCCCCAGTCCGCCGTGCAGGCGCTGGGCCAGGCGGTCATGGCGGGCCTGGTGGCCGACGGCCTGGTCCCGGCGCCGCCGGAGTAGCCCTACGGCGTACGGCGCGGGGGCCGGCCGAGCGCCACGCGTACGGTGATCCCGTAGCGCACGCGCAGCCTGCGCAGCTCCCACATCGACAGGGCCGTCACCGACAGCGGCGGCCCGGCCAGGAACAGCAGCCGCACCACCGGCGGGGCGGTCACGGGCGGGGCGTCGAAGAGCTGCACCGCGCACATCGACCACACCAGCACCGGCGAGATCAGCGGGGGCAGCACCTCGTGCACGTCGGCGGTGCGGAAGGTGTGGTGCACGCAGAGCACGGCCGAGGCGATGGCGAACGGCAGCAGGACCAGGGTGACCAGCCCCGCCGCCGGCCCCAGCAGCTCCGGCCCGAACTGCACGCTGGCCCACAGCAGCAGGGCGGTCCCGAAGAGCGCCCCGAGCGCGGTCAGCGGACCGCGCAGGCGCGCCCGGTAGAAGGCGGGACCGGGCCGCCGGGCGCTCAGCACGAAGCCGGTGAGCGCGATCGGCCCGAGGACGAGGAGCATCCCGGCGCTCATGACCATCTCGACTATCTTGCCCTCGACGACCGCGCCGGCGGACTCGCGCAGCGGGTAGGCATAGACCAGCCAGAGGGTGGCCAGCACGCCGATGGAGGTCCGGGCGATCTGCGCCCGCTCGATGGCCGGGTCGACGAGCCGGTCGGGGCGCACGGGCCGGTGGATCCGGGCGGCGAGGGCGAGCGGCACCACCACCAGGGGAGCCACCACCACCCCCAGACACCCCAGCCGCCGCTGCCGGGCCGGCGGCGGCGCCGAGGCCCATCGTTCGTTCGCGCGCATGTGGTTCGCCCCCCTGCCGATGATGATCACCGCATCATAGGACGGGCACCGGACCTGCCGGGGGCGGCGGTGGTCAGGCGTGGTTGACCGGGAGGACGTCCGGGGAGAGGGCGCTCGCGTGGGCCGCGGCGGAGGTCATGCGGCGGCGGTGGTGGCGGCGGCAGAGGACCTCGTAGCCGATCTCCTCCGCCGGGCGGTTGACGTCGCCGACCACCACCTGGGCGCCCTCGACTACCATCTCGCCGCCCACCGTCCGGGCGTTGTGGGTGGCGCGGGCGCCGCACCAGCACAGGGCCTCGACCTGGAGCTGCTCCAGGCGGTCCGCCAGCTCGATCAGCCGCTGCGAGCCGGGGAAGAGCTTGGTGCGGAAGTCCGTGGTGATGCCGAAGGCGAAGACGTCCATGTCCAGGTCGTCGACGATGCGGGCGAGCTGGTCGATCTGGGCCGGGGCCAGGAACTGGGCCTCGTCCACGATCACGTAGTCGGCCTTGCCGCCCTTGGAGAGCTCGGAGACCAGGTACGCGTACAGGTCCATGCCCTCGGCGGCCTCGACGGCCTCCGTCACCAGGCCGAGGCGGGAGGACAGCTTGCCCTCGCCCGCCCGGTCGTCGCGTGTGAAGATCACGCCCACCAGGCCGCGCGCCGAGCGGTTGTGGGTGATTTGCAGAGCCAGAGTGCTCTTTCCGCAGTCCATCGTTCCGGAGAAGAACACCAGCTCGGGCATGGGAAGTACGGGACCTTTCAGGTCGGTGGGCGGAACGGGGGGAGGAGGCGGCGGCCGGTCAGGTACGGACTTCGAGCAGCGGGACCAGCTGCTCGGCCGCCGTCATCGAGCCGTGCATGCCGGCGAGCGCCGACTCGTTGGGCTCGTTGCGGGAGGCGGTGATCGCCACGTCCGCCTGGGCGGCCGCGATCACGTCGCCGAGCCGGCCGAGGACGCGCTCGTCGCACTCCCCCGGTGCTCCGAACCAGCCCAGTTCCAGGGCCTCTTCGCGGCTCGCGACCCAGAACCGGTCGCCGAGCACCTCGCGCCACACGGTCAGGACGTCGGCCTCGGCGCCCGGTACCGCGTACACGTGCCGGGCCCGGCCCTCGCCGCCCAGCAGGGCCACGCCCGCGCCCAGCTCCCAGTCCTCGTCGAAGTCGATCCGGGAGTCCTCGTCGAAGGGGATGTCGACCATGCCGTGGTCGGCGGTCACGTACAGCGCGGTGCGCGGCGGCAGCTGCTCGGCGAGCCGCTGCACGAGCCGGTCGACGTACATGAGCTGGCCGCGCCAGGCGTCGGAGTCCACTCCGTGCCGGTGGCCGGCCCCGTCGAGTTCGCTGTAGTACGTGTACACGAGCGAGCGCTCACCGGCCGCGAGCTGGATCGCCGCGAGGTCCATCCGCTCCTCGCCGGTCATCCGGCCGTGGAAGGTGCCGCCGCTGAGGGCGACCTTCGTGAGCGGGGTGGTCTGGAAGGCGGGCGAGGACACCTGCGCCGTGTGCACGCCGGCCGCGTCCGCGAGCTGGAACACGGTCGGGTACGGCTGCCAGGCCTTCGGCGGGGTCCAGGGCTGCCAGCGGAGCTGGTTCATCAGCTCGCCGGAGGCCGGATTGCGCACGGTGTAGCCGGGCAGGCCGTGCCGGGCGGGGGGCAGGCCGGTGCCGACGGAGGCCAGGGAGGTGGCGGTGGTCGCCGGGAAGCCCGCGGTGATCGGGCGGCCGGTGCCGCCGCGCGAGCTCGCGAGGAGGGAGGTCAGGTACGGGGCTTCCTGCGGGTGGGCCTTGATCTGCTCCCAGCCCATGCCGTCGACCAGGAACACGCAGTTCCGGTCGGCCGGGGCCAGCTCGGAGATCCCGGCGGTGAGGCCGGGTACGCCCTGGCCCGCCGCCAGGGTCGGCAGCAGGTCCGCGAGCGAGCCGGTCCCGTAGTGCGGGACCGGGGCGCCGGCGAGGTCGAGCAGTTCCGGTTCGTCCTGCCAGTTCGGCGGCGCGGAGTACGACATCAGCGGGCGGGGCCCGACGTGGCCGCGGTGGCCTCGGAGAGGGCCTGCGCGAAGGCCAGGGTCTGGCGCACCGTCTCGGGACCGTCGCCGGCCTCGCTGACGCGCAGGCTCAGGTCGTCGGCGGTGGAGTTGCCGGTGTAGCCGTGGTCGGAGTCACAGTTCGGGTCGCCGCAGGCGGCGGGCTCCAGGTCGATGCGCGAGACCGCGCCCCAGCCGATGGTCAGGACGACCTCGCGGGGGGTCTGGCCCGGGGTGTAGGACTCCGGGTTCGCCACGACGCGGCTGAGCACCACGGAGGAGATGCCGGACAGCTTGACCGACTCGGTGGAGGTGGTGGCGTACGGCGACGGGGACCCGGCGTCGGCGGCCTGCTCGTCGGTGTGGCTGACGATGAAGCGGTTGCCGGTCAGGACCAGGACGGTGACGTGCCGGCGCACCTCGTTGGAGTCGAAGGTGGTCTCCTGGTGGACCAGGTACGACGAGATCGGCTCGCCGCCCACAGCGGCCTCAACCGCCTCGGCCACGAGGGCCGGGTAGTAGCCGCTGCGCTCGATCGCCGCGCGCAGCCCCTGGGTCGTCGTACCGGATTTCGCCATGAGGTCCATCCTAAGGCCCTTACGGGGTCCCCCTACCTGCCCTGTGCTCAGTAGCTGGGCAGGGTGCGCGGTCCGAGGTCGCTCCGGGCGGGCGGGTGGGCGAGGCGCACGGTGGCGCTGAGCACGGAGAGTCCTTCCGTGGCGACGACGACGGGCTCCAGCGAGACCCCCGTCACCTCGGGGTGGTCGTCCACGAGGCGGGACAGCCGCAGCAGAAGTTCCTCCAGCGCGGGGGTGTCGACGGGGTCGCTGCCGCGCCAGCCGAAGAGGAGGGGTGCGGTGCGGATGGACCGGATCAGGGCGGCCACGTCGCGGTCGGTTGCCGGAACCAGCCGGTGCGCGGTGTCCCCGAGCAGCTCGGAGGCGACTCCGGCGAGCCCGAAGGTGAGGACGGCTCCGGCGGCGGGGTCGACGACGGAGCGGACGACGGTGTCCACCCCGCGCGGCACCATCGCCTGGACCACGGGGAGCAGCTCGGCCGGCTTGCCGAGGGCGTCGGTGAGTTCCTCGTACGAACGTCTGAGGTCGGCTTCGGTGGCCAGGTCGAGGCGTACGCCGCCCAGGTCGGCGCGGTGGCGCAGGTGCGGGGCGGTGGTCTTGAGGGCGACCGGGTAGCCGAGGATCCGGGCCGCGCGGACGGCGGCGTCGGCGCTGGGGGCGGGCAGGGTGGGCGGGACCCGGATCCCGTAGCGGGCGAGGAGCTCGCGGGCGTCGGGCTCGTCCAGGGTCAAGGCCGTGCCCTCCTCGACGTCGGCCAGCAGGGCGGCGAGCTGGGCAGCGGCTCCGCCCTCGTCGATGTCCTCGTACTCGGGGACCTGCCCGGCCTCGGCGGTGGCGCGGCGCCACTGCCCGTAGCGGACTGCTTCGGCGACGGCCTTCACGGCCCGCTCGGCGGCGGGATAGGCGGGGATCCGCCCGGCGGGGGCCTCCCCCGCGGGCACCTGAGCCGCCGCCGGTGCGGGGTCGGGCCGCGGGGCGGGGGCCGCCGGCGCGGGAGCGGGCGCGGGCGGGGCGGCGCCCGCGGCGGACAGCGCCTCCACCAGCTCGGCGAGTTCCACGTGCACCACCGCCACCGGCTTGCCCGGGATCTCGGCCACCGCCTCCCGCAGGGCCTCCGCCAGCTCGTCGGCCAGCGCGCGCTCGCTCACCCACGGGATCGCGGTGACGACGACGGCGTCGCAGTCGTCGGAGGCCAGCGCCGCCGTGAGGGCGGCGCGGAAGTCGGCCGGGGAGGCCGCCGTGGTCAGGTCGAGCGGGGGCAGCGGGCGCAGCCCCTCCGTCAGGCAGGCGTCGTAGGTGAGCACCCCGAGGGACTCGGAGTTGCCGAGGATGGCCACGCGGGGTCCGGCGGGCAGCGGCTGCCCGGCCAGCAGCAGGCCGACGTCGACCAGCTCGGTGACGGTGTCGACCCGGATGACTCCGGCCTGGCTCAGCAGCTCGGAGACGGTGGCGTCGGGGAGCCGGGTGTCGGGGACGACGTGCCCGGCGGGGGTGTGGCGGCCGCCGCGGGCGACGACCACCGGTTTGACGGCGGAGGTGCGGCGGGCGAGGCGGGTGAACTTGCGGGGGTTGCCGAGGGTCTCCAGGTACATCAGGGCGACGTCGGTGGAGTCGTCGTCGTACCAGTACTGGAGGATGTCGTTGCCGGAGACGTCGGCCCGGTTCCCGGCGGAGACGAAGGACGACAGGCCCTCGCCGCGCCGCAGCAGTCCGGACAGCAGGGCGATGCCGATGGCGCCGGACTGGGTGAACAGTCCGATCCGGCCGCGCGCGGTGGCGGGGACCGGGGCGAGCGAGGCGTTGAGTTCGACGGCCGGGGCGGTGTTGATCACCCCGAAGGCGTTCGGTCCGATCAGCCGCATCCCGTACGAGCGCACCTGCCGCACCAGTTGGCGCTGGCGGGCGAGGCCGTCCGGGCCGCTCTCGCCGTATCCGGCCGACAGGACGACCAGGCCCTGGACGCCGTGGTCCCCGCAGGCGGCGACGGCGTCGGGGACCCGGTCCGCCGGTACGGCGATGACGGCGAGGTCGACCGGGGCCGCGATGTCGGCGACGGTGCGGTAGGCCCGTACGCCGTCCAGCAGGTCCCCTTCCATGCCGGGGGCGCGGGCTTCGTTGACGGCGTAGAGGTGGCCGTGGAAGCCGCCGTCGCGCAGGTTGCGCAGGGCGGCGGAGCCCACGCCGGAGCCGGAGCGGCTGACGCCGATCACGGCGACCGAGCCGGGGGCCAGCAGCCGTTGGACGGAGCGGGCCTCGGCGCGCTGTTCGCGGGCGCGCTGCACGGCGAGGGACTCGGCGGTGGGTTCGAGGTCGAGGGTGAGGTGGACGGAGCCGTCCTCGAAGCTGCGCTTCTGCTGGTAGCCGACGTCCGTGAACACCTTGATCATCTTGGTGTTGGCGGGCAGCACCTCGGCGGCGAACCGGCGGATGCCGCGCTCGCGGGCGACCGCGCCAATGTGTTCGAGGAGGGCGGAGGCGACCCCGCGGCCCTGGTGGGCGTCCTGGACGAGGAAGGCGACCTCGGCCTCGTCGGCGGGGGTGGAGGCGGGGCGGCCGTCCGGGCCGATGCGGTCGAAGCGGACGGTGCCGATGAACTCCCCGCCGATGGTGGCGGCGAGGCCGACCCGGTCCACGTAGTCGTGGTGCGTGAAGCGGTGCACGTCGCGGTCGGAGAGCCGGGGGTAGGGGGCGAAGAAGCGGTAGTACTTCGACTCGTCCGAGACCTGCTCGTAGAAGCTGACCAGGCGGTCCGCGTCCTCGGTGGTGATGGGGCGGATCCGGGCCGTGCCGCCGTCGCGCAGCACGACGTCCGCTTCCCAGTGGGCCGGGTACGAGGGGTCCGACGCGGTGGTCATGGGGCCACCCTAAGGGGCGGACCGCCGGGGCGGCGGGGCACGGCGGGCGGGCCGGGGGCCGCGCGCGCGGCGAATGCGGCAGCAGGGGGCAAACCAGTGCAAGCTGGGGAGGGTCGAACGGCGCTGGATTCGGGCCGAAGGCCGGTCCGAACAGTCCGGGCGTCGTGAGAGACTGGTCTAGACAACCGTAAGAACCTGAAGGGCATCACCATGGCAGAGCGCCGCGTCAACGTCGGCTGGGCCGAGGGCCTGCACGCTCGTCCCGCCTCGATCTTCGTCCGCGCGACGACCGCTTCCGGCGTCCCGGTGACCATCGCGAAGGCGGGCGGCGACCCCGTCAACGCCGCTTCGATGCTGGCGGTCCTGGGCCTGGGCGCCCAGGGCGGCGAGGAGATCGTCCTGACCTCCGAGGCCGAGGGCGCGGAGGCCGCGCTCGACCGCCTCGCGAAGCTGGTCGCCGAGGGCCTCGAGGAGCTCCCGGAGACGGTCTGACCCTTCGGGTCCGGTGACGGAGCCGCAGCCCCCGCCACGAGCGGGGACTGCGGCTCCACTGCTTTCGGCTCCACCGCCTTTGACTCCACCGCTTTCCGGCCGGGCCCGGCCGGCGGCCGGAATTCGACTGGAATAACTGCGGGCGAATTTACGCGGCAGCGGGCAGGACCGCGCGCACGGGGAATTCCGGAATTCGGCGCAGCGGAAAAATGGCAGGCGCCCGCGCGGGACGCGGCGCCGCGCGAATGTCCGTCCTTTGTATACGGGGCGTGTTAATGCGGACCGCTCGCCATGTTTACGGCACGTTGCGAAGTCCTCACCCGCGGCCGGTGCGCCTCGGCCGCGGTCGCCGTGTGCAGGGCGGTCAGGGACCGGGCCCGCTCGGCGTCGCCGCGCGCCACCGCGTCCACGATCGCCCCGTGCTCCGCCCAGGAGTCCACGGGCCGGGCCGGCGCCTCCACCACGTACATCCAGGCGATCTTGTGCCGGGTCTGCGTCAGCAGGGAGATCAGCCCCGGGCTGCCGGAGGCCTGCGCGAGGGTCTCGTGGAACCAGCTCCCCAGGGCCCTCAGATCCTCCCCCTGCGCCCTCCTGGCCCTTTCCTGGCCCAGCCTGACCAGCCCGCGCAGCACCTTCAGGTGGCCCTCGGTACGGCGCCGGGCGGCCCGGGAGGCGGCCAGCGGCTCCAGCAGCATCCGCAGCTCCAGGAGGTCGGCGGCCTCCTGCTCGGTCGGCTCGGCCACGCAGGCGCCCGCGTGCCGCCGGGTGGTGACGAAGCCCTCGGACTCCAGGGTGCGCAGCGCTTCCCTGACGGGGACCCGCGAGACCCCGTAGCGGCGGGCGAGCACCTCCTCGGTGAGCCGGCCGCCCGGCCCGAAGAACCCGGAGACGATGTCGTCGCGGATCGCTGTGCATACCGCGTGCGCAGGAATACGCAAGGCCGGACCTCCGCTGGAATTCGACTGCCGGCGCCGTCGCCGGGATCGTGACCGTACTGCGACTCTATTGCAGCACACGATTATTTCCGATGAGGGACGGAAATTCGCAAAATTCAGCGGGCGGCGCGGACGCGGAAGGCCCCGGCTCGGAAGCCGGGGCCTTCTGCGTGAAGTGCGGTGCGGGTCAGATGCTGACGCCGTGGCTGCGCAGGTACGCCGCCGGGTCGATGTCCGAGCCGTACTGGGCGCCGGTGCGGGCCTCGAAGTGCAGGTGCGGGCCGCTGGAGTTGCCGGTGGAGCCCGACAGGCCGATCTGCTGGCCCGGGGTGACCGTCTCGCCGGCGGAGACGCTCAGCGAGTCCATGTGCCCGTACTGGGTGTAGGTGCCGTCGTTGTGGCGGATGACGACGTTGTTGCCGTACGCGCCGCCCCAGCCGGCCTCGACGACGGTGCCCGCGCCGACGGCGTGGACCGTGGTGCCGGAGGCCGCGTGGAAGTCGACGCCCGTGTGGCTGCCGGAGGACCACATGCCGCCGCCCGCACCGTAGCTGGTGCTGATGTACGAGCCGGTGATCGGGGAGACGAAGGTGTTGAGGCGCTTGCGCTGCTCCTCGCGGGCGGCGCGCTCGGCGGCCTCACGCTCGGCCTTGGCCTTGGCCTCGGCGGCCTCGGCGGTGCGCTTGGCCTCGGCGGCCCGCTGCTTGGCCTCGTTCTCGGCCTGCACCTGGGCGGCGACGGCCTCGGCGGCGCGCTGCTGGGACTCGGCCTGGACCTCGATGTCGTCCTGGAGGCCGTCCGCGACGACGATCGTGTTCTGACCGGTGTCCTCGACGGAGGGGGCGGAGTTGTCCGCGGCGAAGGCCGGGGCCGCCAGAGTGGCGACCACACCCGTGGTGGCGAGGGCGGCTATACCGGCGTAGCCGGCGGTCTTGCGGCTCAGACGGCTGGAGCCGCGGTGCTTGCCGGACCCGGCGGTAGGACTGCCAAACGCCATGAAGGGGGTGATCCTTTCCTTCCCTCTCGCCTACCGGGTTAGCTGACGGGTTCGGAGCAGGAAGGTCTCCTACGGGCCTCCTCTTGCGAGGCGGTCCGATTCACCCCAGGGACTGATGTGGGTCCCCGGCTCCCCAGGCTCGCGCCTGACGGGGACTCGGCGATCGCTGCCCGGTGCCGCGGGTGCGGCGGGTACAACTGACGGACAGCACGGCCGACGCTAGGCGGATCATCCGTCGATCACCAAACAGACGCGCCCTTTTGTTACCTACGCCACACCCCACAACAGCAACCACGTTGCCAAACGGACAAAAGGGCTCCGGTGGCGGATCCACCGAAGCCCCTTGCCGCGCACGCCGATCGGGTCGGCCAGAACCCGGTCGAGTCGCGACCGGATCCAGGCCGCATACCGACCGGATGCGGATCGAGAACCGACCGGATCGCGGTCGGTCCCCGCTCAGTTCCCGCCCGGCTCACGCCGGTTCGGTCCGGTTCGGGCCGGTTCAGCCCTCACCGCTCAGTTGGTGACGACCGTGACGTCACCGATCCCGAGCGCCCGTACGGGCTCCTCGATCTGCGCCGCGTCGCCCACCAGGACGGTGACCAGCCGGTCCACCGGGAAGGCGTTCACGACCGCCGAAGTGGCCTCCGCCGTACCGGTTTCGGCCAGCCGCGCGTACAGCCGGGCCTGGTAGTCGTCCGGGAGCTCCTGCTCGACCTGGTCGGCGAGGGTGCCCGCGACCGAGGCCGCCGTCTCGAACTTCAGCGGGGCCACGCCCACCAAGTTCTGCACCGCCACGTCCCGTTCGGCGTCGGTCAGGCCGCCCTCGGCGAGGGTGCGCAGCACCTGCCACAGGTCCGCCAGCGCCGGGCCGGTGTTCGGGGTGTCCACCGAGCCGCTGATGGCGAGCATCGAGGCGCCCTTGCCGTCCGCGGTGGAGCGCAGCACCTGGCCGAAGGCGCGCACGCCGTACGTGTACCCCTTCTCCTCGCGCAGCACCTTGTCCAGGCGGGAGGTGAGGGTGCCGCCGAGGCAGTACGTGCCGAGCACCTGCGGGGCCCAGACGATGTCGTGGCGGTCCGGGCCGATCCGGCCGATGAGCAGCTGGGTCTGCACCGCGCCCGGCCGGTCCACGATGACCACGCGGCCCGTGTCGTCGGCCGTCACCGGCGGGACCGGGAGGGGCTCGGCGGTGTTGCCCGTCCAGGTCCCCAGGGTGTCCGCCAGCACGGCGTCCAGGTCGATGCCGGTGAGGTCGCCGACCACCACCGCGGTGGCGGTGGCGGGGCGTACGTGGGCCTCGTAGAAGGCGCGTACGGCCGCGGAGTCGATCCGCGCGACCGTCTCCTCGGTGCCCTGGCGCGGGCGGGACATGCGCAGGCCGGCCGGGAAGAGCTCCTTGGAGAGCTGCTTCGCGGCGCGGCGCTGCGGGTTGGCCAGCTCGTGCGGGATCTCGTCGAGCCGGTTGCGCACCAGGCGGTCGACCTCGCTGTCGGCGAAGGCCGGCGCGCGCAGTGCCTCGGCGAGCAGCCCGAGCGCCTTGTGCAGGCGGGAGGCCGGGACCTCCAGGGAGACCCGCAGGCCCGGGTGGTCGGCGTGCGCGTCGAGGGTCGCGCCGCAGCGCTCCAGCTCGGCCGCGAACTCCTCGGCGGAGTGCTTGTCGGTGCCCTCCGACAGGGCGCGGGCCATGATGGTGGCCAGGCCGTCGAGGCCCTCGGGTTCGGCGTCCAGCGGCGCCGCGAGGTTGACCTCGACGGCGACGACCTGCTGGCCGGGGCGGTGGCAGCGCAGCAGGGTCAGGCCGTTGGGGAGGGTGCCGCGCTCGGGGGCCGGGAAGGCCCACGGCTGGGGCTCGCCGGCCTCGGGGCGCGGGTGGAAGGTCATCGTGACGGCTGCGGTGTCGCTCACTGCTCCGCCCCCTCGTTCTCGTCGTTCTCGTCGTCCTGGTCGTCCTGGTCGTTCTCGGCGGCACCGGGCAGCGGCTCGTAGACGAGCACCGCGCGGTTGTCGGGGCGCAGTCGGGCCGCGGCCACGGCCTGCACCTCCTCGGCGGTGATGTCCAGGACGCGCTGGACGGCGGTCAGCGCCAGCTGCGGGTCGCCGAACAGCACCGCGAAGCGGCACAGTTCGTCGGCGCGGCCGGCCACCGTGCTCAGCCGGTCCAGCCACTCCCGCTCCAGCTGCGCCTGGGCGCGCTCCATCTCCTCGGCCGTGGGGCCCTCGGCGGCGAACCGCGCGAGCTCCTCGTCCACGGCGGCCTCGATGGCGGGCACCTCGACGCCGCTGGAGGTCTTGACGTCCAGCCAGCCCAGCGAGGGCGCTCCGGCCAGGCGCAGCATGCCGAAGCCGGCCGCGACGGCGCTCTGGTCGCGGCGTACGAGGCGGTTGTGCAGGCGGGAGGACTCGCCGCCGCCCAGCACGGTCAGGGCCACGTCGGCGGCGTCGCACTCGCGGGTGCCGTCGTGCGGGAGGCGGTAGGCGGCCATCAGCGCGCGCGCCGGGACCTCCTCGACGATCTCCTCGCGCAGCTGCCCGCCCATGACCTCGGGGAGCGAGCCGTCGCGCGGCGGCTGCTTGCCGTCGTGCGCCGGGATGGTGCCGAAGTACTTCTCGACCCAGGCGAGCGTCCGCTCGGGGTCGATGTCGCCGACGACCGACAGCACCGCGTTGTTGGGCGCGTAGTACGTACGGAAGAAGTTCCGCGCGTCCTCCAGGGAGGCGGCGTCCAGGTCGGCCATGGAGCCGATCGGGGTGTGGTGGTACGGGTGGCCCTCGGGGTACGCCAGGGCGGTCAGCTTCTCGAACGCCGTGCCGTACGGGACGTTGTCGTAGCGCTGGCGGCGCTCGTTCTTGACGACGTCGCGCTGGTTCTCCATGGACTCCTCGTCCAGGGCGGCCAGCAGCGAGCCCATGCGGTCCGCCTCCAGCCACAGGGCGAGTTCCAGCTGGTGGGCCGGCATCGTCTCGAAGTAGTTGGTGCGCTCGAAGCTGGTGGTGCCGTTGAGGGAACCGCCGGCCCCCTGGACGAGCTCGAAGTGGCCGTTGCCCGGTACGCTCGCCGAGCCCTGGAACATCAGGTGCTCGAAGAGGTGAGCCAGACCGGTCCGCCCCTTGACTTCGTGGCGCGAGCCGACGTCGTACCAGAGGCAGACGGCGGCGACCGGAGTGAGGTGGTCCTCGGACAGCACCACGCGCAGGCCGTTGGCCAGCCGGTGCTCGGTCGCTGTCAGGCCGCCGGAGCCGGCCTGAGCTGTGGCCGTGTGACCCATGGGCATGTGGTCCCTTCGATCGCGATGCAGAGATTTCTGTCAGACCTGCCACTGTATGCAAGCGCGCCGGTCACCGTAGAAGTTCCCGGGTCCCGCCCCGGACTCCGTCCGGGGGGACCCCCCGGGGTCGGAGTCGGCGTTGTCGGTGCCGCGGGCCACAATGGTCCGCGTCGCCCCCCTTCGGACACCCCGGTCCGAGCCCGTACACACCGATTCTTGGTTAAGGAGCCGCGCAGCGATGGCCCGCCGCAGCACGAAGACCCCGCCGCCGGAGGATTTCGAGGAGAAGATCCTCGACATCGACGTCGTCGACGAAATGCAGGGCTCCTTCCTCGAGTACGCGTACTCGGTGATCTACTCCCGTGCCCTGCCCGACGCCCGGGACGGCATGAAGCCCGTCCACCGGCGCATCGTCTACCAGATGAACGAGATGGGCCTGCGCCCCGACCGCGGGTACGTGAAGTGCGCCCGCGTCGTCGGCGAGGTCATGGGCAAGCTGCACCCGCACGGTGACGCGTCCATCTACGACGCCCTCGTCCGCATGGCGCAGCCCTTCTCGATGCGGCTGCCGCTGGTCGACGGCCACGGCAACTTCGGCTCGCTCGGCAACGACGACCCGCCGGCCGCGATGCGTTACACCGAGTGCAAGATGGCCGACGCCACCTCGCTGATGACGGAGTCGATCGACGAGGACACCGTCGACTTCACCGCCAACTACGACGGCCAGGAGCGCGAACCGGTCGCCCTGCCCGCCGCGTACCCGAACCTCCTCGTCAACGGCGCCTCCGGGATCGCCGTCGGCATGGCCACGAACATGGCCCCGCACAACCTGGGCGAGGTCATCGCGGCCGCCCGCCACCTGATCCGCTACCCGGAGGCCGACCTGGAGGCGCTGATGCGCTTCGTGCCGGGTCCGGACCTGCCGACCGGCGGACGGATCGTGGGCCTGTCCGGGATCAAGGACGCCTACGAGAACGGTCGAGGCACCTTCAAGATCCGCGCGACCGTGGCCGTGGAGGACGTGACGCCGCGCCGCAAGGGTCTGGTCGTCACCGAACTGCCCTTCACGGTCGGCCCCGAGAAGGTCATCGCGAAGATCAAGGACCTGGTCGGCTCGAAGAAGCTCCAGGGCATCGCCGACGTCAAGGACCTCACCGACCGCTCGCACGGCCTGCGCCTGGTCATCGAGATCAAGAACGGCTTCCACCCGGAGGCCGTCCTGGAGCAGCTCTACAAGCTGACGCCGATGGAGGAGTCCTTCGGCATCAACAACGTGGCGCTGGTCGACGGGCAGCCGCTGACGCTGGGCCTCAAGGAGCTGCTGGAGGTCTACCTGGACCACCGCTTCGAGGTCGTGCGCCGCCGCAGCGAGTTCCGCCGGGGCAAGCGGCGCGACCGGCTGCACCTCGTCGAGGGCCTGCTCGTGGCCCTGGTCGACATCGACGAGGTCATCCGGATCATCCGGGACAGCGACAACTCCGCCCAGGCGAAGGAGCGCCTGATGGAGCGCTTCTCGCTGAGCGAGATCCAGACCCAGTACATCCTGGACACCCCGCTGCGCCGCCTCACCCGCTTCGACCGGATCGAGCTGGAGAGCGAGCGCGACCGGCTGACCGGCGAGATCGACGAGCTGACCGGCATCCTCGACTCGGACAGCGAGCTGCGCAAGCTGGTCTCCTCGGAACTGGCGGCGGTCGCGAAGAAGTTCGCCAACCCGCGCCGGACGGTGCTGCTGGAGTCGGCGGGCACGGCCGTCTCGGCCGTTCCGCTGGAGGTCGCGGACGACCCCTGCCGGGTGCTGCTGTCCTCCACCGGCCTGCTGGCCCGCACGGCGAACGCCGAGCCGCTGCCGGAGGACGAGGGCTCCGCCCGCGCGAAGCACGACGTGATCGTCTCGCAGGTGGCCGCGACCGCCCGCGCCGACGTCGGCGTGGTGACCTCGTACGGCCGTCTGCTGCGGCTCGCGGTGATCGACCTGCCGCAGCTGCCGGACACCCATGCCGCGCCGAACCTGGCGGGCGGGGCCCCGGTCGCGGAGTTCGTCTCCGGGCTGGAGGCCGACGAGACGGTGATCTGCCTGACCACCCTCGACGAGTCCTCGCAGGGCCTGGCCCTGGGCACCGAGCAGGGCGTGGTCAAGCGGGTCGTGCCGGACTACCCGGCGAACAAGGACGAGCTGGAGGTCATCACCCTCAAGGAGGGCGACCGGATCGTCGGCGCGGTCGAACTGCGCACGGGCGAGGAGGACCTGGTCTTCATCACCGACGACGCCCAGCTGCTGCGCTACCCGGCGGGCCAGGTCCGCCCCCAGGGCCGTCCGGCGGGCGGCATGGCGGGCATCAAGCTCGCCGAGAACGCCAAGGTGATCCACTTCTCGGCCGTGGACCCGGCCCGGGACGCCGTGGTGTTCAGCGTGGCGGGCTCGCACGGGACGCTCGACGACTCGGTGCGCTCCGGGAAGGTGACCCCCTTCGACCAGTACCCGCGCAAGGGGCGGGCCACCGGCGGCGTGCGCTGCCAGCGCTTCCTGAAGGGCGAGGACGTGCTCGTGCTGGCCTGGGCCGGGAACGCCCCGGTCCGCGCGGCCACCGCGAACGGCTCCCCGGCCGCGCTGCCGGCCGTGGACCCGCGCCGCGACGGCTCGGGCACCGCGCTGCCGGCGGCCGTCGAGTCGCTGGCGGGGGGCGCGCTGTAGGGCGCAAGGGTGCGCGGTCCTCCCTTCCGGCGGCCGCGCACCCCTCGCCCCGACTACTGTTTTCCCGGTACACGCGGGTGGGGGGAGAGCAGAGCTGATGAGCCGTCGGTCGAGCGGGTTGATCGGGGTCTGGGCCGAGGCCCAGCGACAGCAGCAGCGGGCGCAGCTGATCCAGCAGCGCGAGGCGGAGCGCAGGCAGCGGGCCTGGGAACGGGACGTGGCCCGGGGCCAGCGGGAACAGCAGGCCGCCTACCGCCAGCACCGCGAGGCGGAGGCGCGGCGGCGCACCGAGGGACTCGACGCGCAGGTGGCGGCCCTCCAGGGGCTGTTGGCCGCGGGCTGCCGGGCGCCGGCGTTCCGGATGGCCTCCCTGGTGCGGGCCGAGCATCTCGAACCCTTCGAGCCGGGCAGCCTCGCGCACCCGGTGGCCATGCCGCAGCTGGCGCAGTTCCAGCAGCAGAGCAGCGGCTGGACCCTGGGTCCGGGCCGCCGGGCGCAGGCGGAGCGGGAGGCCCACGACCGGTACACGCAGGCCTGGCAGGCCGCGCACGCCGCCGAGCAGGAGCGGCTGCGGCAGCTGGCGGCGTACCGGCAGCAGTACGACCGGTGGGCGGCGGACCGGCTCGCCGAGATCCGCGGCCACAACAGCGGCCTGACCGAGCTGGCCGACGCGCTGCGCGCGGGCGATCCCGAAGCCGCCGTGGAGTACTTCTCGGCTGCCCTGTACGCCTCCACGGCCTGGCCCGAGGAGCTGCCCCGCCAGGTGTCGGCGGCGTACGACCCGGCGGCGCGGCAGCTGGTGCTGGACTGGGAGCTGGCCCGGTTCGAGGTCGTGCCGGAGGCGAAGTCGGTGCGGTACCAGCCGAGTACCGACCAGGACAAGGAGACGGCCCGGCCCGCCACCCAGCGCCGGGCCCTGTACCGGGACCTGCTCGCCCAGTGCGCGCTGCTGGTGCTGCGCGAGCTGTACGCGGCGGACGAGTTCGGCGCGCTGGACTCGGTGGTGGTCAACGGCTTCGTGGACGACCACGATCCGGTGACGGGCCAGGAGGCCCGGATCGTACTGGCCACCGTGCAGGCCCCGCGGACCGCCTTCGCCGGGCTGCGGCTGGAGCAGGTGAGCGCGGTGGACTGCCTGGTCGACGGCCTGCGGGGGCAGTTGTCGGCGCGGCCCGAGCAGCTGACGGCCGTACGGGCCGGGCGCAGGCCCGCCGAGGTCGGCGGTGCGGGGGCCGTGGTGAGCCACGGCGGCCACGCGGGCGGCGGCGAGGACGAGCCCGACCTCTTCGAGATGGACCCGATCGCCTTCGAGAACCTGGTCGCCGAGCTGTTCCGGGCTATGGGCATGGAGGCGGTGACCACGCAGCGGTCCGGTGACGGCGGCGTGGACGTCGAGGCGCTGGACCCGGCCCCGATCCGGGGCGGGCGGATCGTGGTGCAGGTCAAGCGGTACCGCAACACCGTCCCGCCGACGGCGGTACGGGACCTGTACGGCACGGTCCAGGACGCGGGGGCGAACAAGGGGGTGCTGGTCACCACCTCGTCCTTCGGACCGGGGTCGTACACCTTTGCCAACGGCAAGCCGCTGGAGTTGGTTCCCGGGGTGGAACTGGTGGAGCTGCTGCGCCGGTACGGGCTCCGCGGCCGCCTGGGCGGCGGCCCTTCGGCGGCGGCCCCTGTCACCCTGCCCGCGCAGCGGACGGCCGAGCCCGCTCTGCCCGCCGCGCCGGCGGCCGACCACAACGTGCTGGGCATGTCCTGGTCCGGTGCGGTCGCCCTGGACGTGTGCGCGCTGGTCTGCGAGGGCGGCCGGGTCCTGAGCGAGGACCACTTCGTCTTCTTCAACAACCCGCGGACCCCCGACGGTTCGGTCCGCTCCCGCCCCCACGCGGCGCCCGACAAGGCAGCCGTCGAGGTCGGCTTCGACGCGCTGCCGCAGCGCGCCGACCGGCTGGTGCTGGTCGCCGCGATCGATCCGGAGGTCAATCCGGACGCCGACCTGGCGGGCTTCACCGACGCGCGGATCCGGCTGCTGGGCGCGGGCGGCGAGGAGATCGACCGGCTGGAGGTCTCCGACGGCCGGGCGGGCGAGACGGCCCTCGTCCTGGGCTCGTTCCGGCGCCGCCCGAACGGCGACTGGAAGTTCGTCATCGGCGGCAAGGGCTACCGGGGCGGCCTGGAGGACCTGCTGCGCGAGTACGGCGTCGAGGTGGCCTGAGCCGCCCGTCGCGTCGGGCCGGTCAGGAGGCGTCGGCGGTGTCGGCGTCGTCCTCCCGCGCGGGTTCGTGCCGGGGGACGTACCGCAGGACTCCCCACATGCTCTCGGGGGGCGTGTCCTCGGGTGCCGCCTCCCGGCAGGCCTCCAGCTCGCGCAGCAGGCCCGGCCCGTCCGTGCCGGAGCCGATCAGGACCAGCTGGGTGCGGCGGGGTTCGCCCCGCTCCCAGGGGCCGGGGGTGAAGCGCAGGGAGCGGCCGACCGCGTGGACCTCGTACCGCTCCTGGTGGCCGGGCACCCCGAACCAGACGAAGCCCTTGATCCGGTAGAGGCCGGCCGGGCGGCGGTCGAGGAAGTCCATGAGGCGGCGCGGGGAGAGGGCCTGGCCGGAGGCGAACTCGACGCTCTCGTACAGCGCGTGCGCGTGCGAGCCGTGCTCGTGGTCGTCCTCGTCCTCCTGCTGGCGGCCTTCGGCGAGCAGGTCCTCGAAGGAGAGCTGGCCGCGGGTCTCGGTCCAGGGGCGGCGGTCGAAGAGGAGTTCCGGGTCGATCCGCCCGTGCTCGGCGCCGACCAGCGGGATGCCCGGGGCGCAGAGCGCGGCGAGTTCACCCTCGATCCGGGAACGTTCGGCGGCGTCCACCCGGTCGGTCTTGTTGAGCACCACCAGGTCGGCCACGGCGAGGTGGCGGTCGGTCTCGGGGTGCAGGGCGCGGGTCGCGTCGAACTCCGCCGCGTCCACGACCTGTACGAGGCCGCCGTAGCGGATCGCGGGGTTCTCGTTGGCCACCAGCATCCGGACCATCTCCTGCGGTTCGGCGAGCCCGCTGGCCTCGATGACGATCACGTCGATCCGGTGGACGGGCGCGGAGAGCTTCTCCAGGTACGCGTCCAGCTCGCTGCCGTCGACCGCGCAGCACAGGCAGCCCCCGCCGAGGGAGACCATCGAGTCGCCGACCTGGCCCGCCACCGACATCGCGTCGATCTCGATCGACCCGAAGTCGTTGACGACGACCCCGATGCGGGTGCCCGCCCGGTGGGTGAGGAGGTGGTTGAGCACGGTGGTCTTGCCCGATCCGAGGAATCCGGCGAGGACGACGACGGGGATGGGGACGGGCGGGGTGGGCTGCCTGCTGTTCACCCGGTCGATCGTAGTCAGCCCAGCGGGGGAACGGGCCGGGGCGGGGTCGGGCCCGTGTAGCGCGCGGCCGGACGGATGATCTTCGAGTCGGCGGCCTGTTCGAGGATGTTCGCGCTCCAGCCCACGACGCGGGCGGCGCAGAAGGTCGGGGTGAACATCTCGCGCGGCAGCCCGCACAGCTCCATGACCACGCCCGCGTAGAACTCCACGTTGGTGTGCAGCTCACGGCCCGGCTTCAGCTCGGCGAGGATCTCCTCGACCTGCCGTTCCACCTCCACGGCGAGGTCCACGAGCGGTCCGCCGAAGCCGAGGGCGATCTCCTTCAGCATCCGCGAGCGCGGGTCCTCGGTGCGGTAGACGGGGTGCCCGAAGCCCATGATCCGGTCTCCGGCGAGCACCCGTTCCCGGATCCACGGCCCGATGCGCTCGGCCGTGCCGATGGCGTCCAGGGTGTCCAGGGCCCGGCTGGGGGCCCCGCCGTGGAGCGGTCCGGAGAGCGCACCGATCGCCCCGGTCAGGCAGGCGGCGACGTCGGCGCCGGTGGAGGCGATCACGCGGGCGGTGAAGGTGGAGGCGTTGAACCCGTGGTCGACGGTGGAGATCAGGTACCGCTCGACGGCGCGGGCCTTGACGGGGTCGGGCTCGGTGCCGGTCAGCATCCACAGGTAGTTGGCGGCGTACGGGAGGTCGTCGCGCGGTTCCACCGGCTCCAGGCCCTGCCCCAGCCGGTGCAGGGCGGTGAGCAGGGTCGGTACGGCGGCGCAGGCGGCGAGCGCGTCGGCGGCGCGGCGTTCGGGCGTGAGGTCGTACACCGGGCGGAAGCCGGCCGAGGCCCCGAGCAGGGAGAGCGCGGTGCGCAGCCCGGCGAGGGGTCCGGAGAGGGCGGTGGCGCGGGCGAGGGCGGGCAGGGCGCTCCGCACCTCGGCGGGCAGGTGGCGCAGCGGGGCGGTCTCGGCGGCGAAGGCGGCCCGCCGGCCGGCGTCCGCGGGGAGTTCGCCGCGGAACATCAGGTGCCAGACGTCCTCGAAGGAGCGGGCTGCGGCGAGCTCGACGGCCGAGTACTGGCGGTAGTGGTAGAAGCCCTCGCGGCCCCGGACGTCACCGAGCTGGGTGTCGGTGACCACGACTCCCGCGAGACCGCGGGGTACATCGACGGTGGTGTTCATGGATCGACCATCCATGCTTGACTCAATCCTTGTCAATGTTGATTTCATCAATACATATACCCTGCCCATCATGACCGACCACGCTGCCGAACCCCCCTCGTCCGACGCCCGGCGGCTCAGCACCCAGGAGGCCGCGCACCTCCTCGGGGTGAAACCGGCCACCGTGTACGCGTACGTCAGCCGGGGCCAGCTCACCAGCCGCCGGGACCCTGTCGGCCGGGGCAGCAGCTTCGACGCGCGCGAGGTGGAGGCGCTGGCCCGGCGCAGCCGGCGCGAGGCCGCCGTCCCCGCCGGGGAGCTTGCCGTCCGCACCTCGCTCACCCTCATCGAGTCCGACCGGTACTACTTCCGGGGCGTGGACGCGGTGGAACTGGCCACGAACCGCACCTACGAGGAGGTCGCCGAGTGGCTCTGGGCGGGGACCCTCCCCCGCGGTGTCCGCTTCACCGCTCCCCCGGAGGCCCTCGCCGCCGCCCGGCGGGCCGTGGCCGCGCTGCCCGAGCACAGCGGGCCGATCGACCGGCTGCGGGTCGTGGTCGCGGCCGCGGCGGTGGTGGACCCGCTGCGCTTCGACCTGTCCGAGGAAGCGGTACTGGGCTCCGCGCGCAGCCTGATCCCCACCCTGGTCGGCGCCCTGCCCGAGGTCACCCCGGCGGTCCCTGCGGACTCCCTGGCCGACGAACGCCTCGCCCGGGAGCTCTGGCCCCGGCTCACCGCTCACGCACCGGACCGGGCGGCCCTGGACGGGCTGGACCTGGCACTGGCCCTGCTGGTCGACCACGACCTGGCCGCCTCCACCCTGGCCGTCCGGGTGGCGGCCTCGGCGCGGGCCCATCCGTACGCGGCGGTCTCGGCCGGACTCGGCGCGCTCGAAGGCCCCCTGCACGGGGCGGCCGGGCGGCTCGCGCACCGGATGCTGGCGGAGGTCCTGGAGCGGGGCGGCGCCGCGCCGGTGGTCGCGGAGTACCTGCGCGCGGGGCGGCGGGTCCCGGGGCTCGGCCACCGCCTGTACCAGGGCGAGGACCCGAGGGCCCGGGCGCTGTTCGGCCACCTGGAAACCCTCCCCCGGGCCGCCCCGGCGCTGGGCGCGGCGCGTGACGTGTCGGCGGTGATGGCACGGCACGGGCTGCACGCCAACGTGGACCTGGCGCTGGCGGTGCTGACCCTGTCCTGCGGGATGCCGGCGGAGGCCGGGGAGACCGTCTTCGCGGTGGCCCGCACGGCCGGCTGGATCGCCCACGCGCTGGAGGAATACCAGGAACGCCCCCTCCGCATGCGCCCGAGCGGCCACTACGAAGGCCCCCGCCCACCCCGCCCCCTGCCCTGACGCGCTGGGCACGATGCAGCCGGACCGTCTCTTCCAGACCTCGCCCGACCGGCACGGTCCGCAGCAGACGCCGACACCGCCCCCACCCGGACGCGCGGGCACGGGCGCCGACAACCACCCAGCCCACCCGCCCGCCCCGCCCGGGGCACCGCCGCGGCGGCCCCTCCTGACCTCCCCTCCCGGCCGCCCCTCCCGGGGCGCCGCCGCGGCAGCCCGGCACCCCGTGCGGGCACAGCGGTTCCGCTCCGCGCAGAACCCCTCCCACCCACCCGCACCCACCTCAGCCCCGCCGGCGCTTGAGGCGGGAACGGTGGAAGGGCGGGTAGGGGACCGGCCCCGCGCAGCGGCACCCACCCGCGGCCGACGACCGCACGCCGGCCACCCCGGCCACCGGCCACCGGGTGGGTCTTCTCATAGGCCGTCGCCGCCCACCACCGGTTCCCCAAAGCTCCGGGCCGACCTACGGTGCTAGTCATGCGGTTCCTCCCCACGGCCCTTCCACGCCTCGCGCTGCCCCGACGGGCCGTCTCGCAGATCCTGCTCACCCAGCTGGCCATCGCCGCCGGGGTCCTCGTGCTGGCCACGGGGCTCTTCCTGGCCCCCCTGAGCTCCCAGCTGGACGACCAGGCCATGCGCCGCGCACTCGCCATCGCCCAGAGCGCGGCGGCCGACCCCTCGCTGGCCACCGACGTCCTGCGGACGGGGCCGACGGCCGACACCCCCGTCCAGTCGGCGGCCGAGCGGATCCGCCGGGCGACCGGGGCCGAGTATGTGGTCGTCCTCGACCTGAACGGCATCCGCCGCTCCCACCCCAGCCCCGAGCGCGTCGGCCTGCCGGTCTCCACCGACCCGAGCGACGCCCTGGCCGGCCACGAGGTGATGGAGATCGACGAGGGCACCCTGGGCCGCTCCGCCCGCGGCAAGGTCCCCCTCGTCGCCCCCGACGGGGAGATCGTCGGGGCGGTGTCGGTCGGCATCGCCTACGACAGCGTCCGCGACCGGCTGCTGGGCGCCATCCCCAGCCTCCTCGCCTACGCGGGCGGCGCCCTCGCCGTCGGAGCGCTCGCCGCCTACCTGCTCTCCCGCCGGATCCAGCGGCAGACCCGCGACCTGGCCTTCTCCGATATCGCCGGCCTGCTCGCCGAGCGTGAGGCGATGCTCCACTCCATCCGCGAGGGCGTGATCGCCCTCGACCGGGACGACCGGGTCCGCCTGGTCAACGACGAGGCCGCCCGCCTGCTGGGCCTCGCCCCGGACGCGGCGGACACCCTCGCCGGACGTCCGCTGGACGAGGTGCTCGGCGCGGGCCGCACCAGCGACGTCCTGGCCGGCCGCGTCACCGGGCACGACCTGCTCACCGTCCAGGGCCCCCGGGTCCTGGTCGCCAACCGCATGCCCACCGCCGACGGCGGCGCCGTCGCCACCCTGCGCGACCGCACCGAGGTGGAGAGCCTGGGCCGCGAGCTCGACTCCACCAAGGGCCTGATCGACGCCCTGCGCGCGCAGGACCACGAGCACGCCAACCGCCTCCACACCGTCCTCGGCCTGCTCGAACTCGGGCTCCACGAGGAAGCCGTCGCCTTCGTGACCGAGGTGGCCGGCGTGCACCGCACCACGGCCGAGCAGGTCACCGAGAAGGTCCACGACCCCCTGCTGGCGGCGCTGCTGGTGGGCAAGGCCACCGTCGCGGCGGAGCGCGGCGTCCCCCTCCGCCTCGCCCCGGCGGCCCTGCTCCCCGACCGGCTCGTGGACCCGGGCGGCCTCGTCACCATCCTCGGCAACCTGGTGGACAACGCCCTGGACGCGGCGGCCGGCTCGGCCGCGCCCCTCGTCGAGGTGGACATCCGCGCGGAGGGACGCACGGCCGTCCTGACGGTGCGCGACAGCGGTCCCGGGATCCCCGCCGGACGCCGCGAGGAGATCTTCACCGAGGGCTGGTCGACCAAGCAGCCCAAGGCCCACCGCGAACGCGGGCTCGGCCTCGCCCTCGTACGCCGCCTCGCGGAGCGGCAGGGCGGCAGCGCCCGGGCCGGCGAGGCAGAGGACGGAGGGGCGGAGTTCTCCGTCGTACTCCCGGAGGCCCTGCGATGAACGAGACCCCGATGCACGTATTGGTCGTCGACGACGACATGCGTGTTGCCCTGATCAACGCGGCGTACGTGGCGAAGGTTCCCGGTTTCCAGGTCTGCGGCCAGGCCCATTCTGCGGCCGAGGCACTGGACTTCCTCACCTCCCGCCCGGTGGACCTGGTCCTCCTCGACCACTACCTCCCGGACGAGAACGGCCTCGACCTCGTCCGCCACATGCGCCGCCTCGGCCACCACAGCGATGTGATCATGGTCACGGCCGCCCGGGACCTGGCCACCGTCCAGGCCGCCATGCGGCTCGGCGCCCTCCAGTACCTGGTCAAGCCGTTCACCTTCGCCGGCCTGCGCGCCAAACTGGAGGCCTACGCCGCCCTGCGCCGCTCCCTCTCCGGCGGCGGCGAGGCCGAACAGGCCGAGGTCGACCGCATCTTCGGCGCCCTGGCCGCCGCGGGAACCCCCAACGAACTCCCCAAGGGGCACTCCCCGACCACCGCGGAACTGGTCCGCCAGGTCCTGCGCACCGCGGAGGGCCCCCTGTCCACCCAGCAGATCGCCGACCGGGCCGGGATCAGCCGTCAGACCGCCCAGCGCTACCTGAAGCTCCTGGACCGCGCCGGCCGCGTCACGCTCGCCCTGCGGTACGGCGAGACCGGCCGCCCGGAACACCGGTACGCCTGGCTCCCGTCGGCCGGCGCCTGAGCGGCGGGACCCGGCGGCTCACACCGCCCCGGCCCCGGTCAGGGAACGGACCTCCGTCTGCGCGTGCCTGCGCTCGTCGGGCTCCTCACCGGAGGTGACCGTGCCCAGCCAGCCCGCGAGGAAGCCCAGCGGGATCGAGACGATCCCCGGGTTCTGCAGCGGGAAGTACTGGAAGTCCACTCCGGGGAACAGCGATTCGGGACTCCCCGACACCACCGGCGACAGCACGACGAGCAGCACCGCCGGAACCAGCCCCCCGTACACGGACCAGACGGCCCCCCGTGTGGTGAACCCGCGCCAGAACAGCGAGTACAGCAGCACCGGCAGGTTCGCCGAGGCGGCGACCGCGAAGGCCAGCCCCACCAGGAAGGCCACGTTCAGGTCCTGGGCGAGCAGTCCGAGGGCGATCGCCACGGCCCCGATCCCGACGGCCGCGACCCGGGCCACCCCCACCTCGCTGCGCTGACGGGCGTGCCGGCGCTTGAGGGAGGCGTAGAGGTCGTGCGCGACGGAGGCCGAGGAGGCCAGGGTGATCCCGGCGACCACGGCGAGGATCGTCGCGAAGGCGATGGCGGCGACGAACGCGAACAGCACGGCGCCGCCGGTGGACCCGGCGCCCCCGCCGAGGTAGGCAGCCAGCAGCGGGACGGCCGTGTTCCCGGAGGCGTTGGAGGCCCGTACCTCGTCCGGCCCGAGCAGCGCGGCCGCCCCGAAGCCGAGCACGATGGTCATCAGGTAGAAGCCGCCGATCAGCGCGATCGCCCACACCACCGACCGGCGGGCCGCCCGCGCGGTGGGCACGGTGTAGAACCGCGACAGGATGTGCGGCAGCCCCGCCGTGCCCAGGACCAGCGCGAGGCCCAGGCTCATGAAGTCGACGCGGGCGGTCCAGTCCCCGCCGTACTTGAGCCCGGGGCTCAGGAAGCGGATGCCGTGCCCGCTGCGTTCGGCGGCCGCGCTGAGCAGGTGGTCGACGTTCCCGTGGAAGCGCAGCAGGACGAGCACCGTCAGCGTCACCGCGCCGCCCATCAGCAGGACGGCCTTGACGATCTGGATCCAGGTGGTGGCCCGCATCCCGCCGAAGGACACGTAGACCACCATCAGCGCGCCGACCCCGATCACGGTCAGGGTCCGGGCGGCGGGGCCCGAGTCCCCGAGGAGCAGTCCCACCAGGCTGCCTGCGCCGACCATCTGCGCGACCAGGTAGAGCACCGAGACCACGACGGAGGAGGTCCCGGCCGCGATCCGCACCGGCCGCTCGCTCATCCGGGCGGCGACGACGTCGGCGAGGGTGAAACGGCCGCAGTTGCGGACCAGTTCGGCGACGAGGAACAGCACGACGAGCCAGGCGACGAGGAAGCCGACGGAGTACAGCAGGCCGTCGTAGCCGAAGAGGGCGATCAGCCCGGAGATGCCCAGGAAGGAGGCGGCGGACATGTAGTCGCCGGCGATGGCGAAACCGTTCTCCATGGGGGAGAACAGCCGCCCGCCCGCGTAGAACTCCTCGGCCGAGCCGTGCCGGTTGCGGCTGACCCAGGTGGTGATGCCGAGGGTCACGGCGATGAAGACGCTGAACAGGATCAGCGCGAGGGTCTGGTGCTCGGTGCTCACCGGCCCTCCCCGCGGGTCCGGTTGCGCTCCTGGCCGCGCTCCTGCTCGAAGACCGTCCAGCGCAGGTCGAGCGCGGCCCGGTCGCGGCGCAGCCGCGCGTGCCGGGCGTACGCCCAGGTCAGCAGGAAGGTGCTGAGGAACTGCCCGAGACCCGCGAGGAGGGCCACGTTGACCGCTCCGGCCACGGGCCGGGCCATCAGCCCGGGCGCCGCGGTGGCCGCGATCACGTAGGCGACGTACCAGAGGAAGAAGCCGATGGTCGCGGGGACGACGAACCTTCGGTAGCGGGTGCGGACCTCCTGGAAGGCGGCACTGCGCTGCACTTCCAGGTAGATGTCGGACGCGCCGGGCGCGGTCCGCCCTTCGGGGGCCGGGCTCGGCGGGAGCGTTTCCCCGCCCTCGCCCCAGCCCACGGCCAGCGCGTCGTACCAGGGATCGTCCAGCCGGATCGTTCCGGCATCACGACCTTCGTGCTTGTCCACCGAACTCTCCTTGTCCGCTGCCGCATTGGCCGCGTGCCCACAAGGATGTGCTCAATGGTCGTTTTCCGGACTGGTGTCCCGGCGCTCTTCACTCCTTCAGGTGATGGAGAGAAGAGCGCCGGTGTGCCGTGCCGCCGGACCGTGTCCGCGCTCCGGCGGCCCGGATCAGGCGTCGATGCGCGAGCGGTCCAGGGTCGCCGCGGAACCGGTGATGAACTCCTTGCGCGGGGCCACCTCATTGCCCATGAGCAGGTCGAACACCTGCTCAGCCGAGTCCAGGTCGCCGATGTTGATCCGTCGCAGGGTACGGAACCGGGGGTCCATGGTGGTCTCCGCGAGCTGGTCGGCATCCATCTCGCCGAGGCCCTTGTACCGCTGGATGGCGTCCTTGTACCGGATGTTCTTCCGCTGGTACTCCAGGAGCGTCTGGCGCAGCTCGTTGTCCGAATACGTGTAGACGTACTTGTCCTGGCCCTTCTTGGGCTGGACGAGCTCGATCCGGTGCAGGGGCGGCACGGCCGCGAAGACCCGGCCGGCCTCGACCATCGGCCGCATGTACCGCTGGAAGAGCGTGAGCAGCAGGCAGCGGATGTGCGCGCCGTCCACGTCGGCGTCGACGAGCAGGACGATCTTCCCGTAGCGGGCGGCGTCGAGGTCGAAGGTCCGGCCCGAGCCGGCTCCTATGACCTGGATGATCGCTCCGCACTCGGCGTTCTTGAGCATGTCCGAGACCGAGGACTTCTGGACGTTGAGGATCTTGCCGCGGATGGGCAGGAGAGCCTGGAACTCCGAGTTCCGCGCGAGCTTGGCCGTACCGAGGGCCGAGTCGCCCTCGACGATGAAGAGCTCGCTGCGCTCCACGTCGTCGCTGCGACAGTCGGCCAGCTTCGCCGGGAGCGAGGAGGTCTCCAGGGCGGTCTTGCGGCGCTGGGCCTCCTTGTGCTGGCGGGCCGCGATGCGGGTCCGGGCGGCCGCGACGATCTTCTCCATCACGGCGCGGGCCTGCTGCTTGTCGTCGCGCTTGGTGGAGGTCAGGAAGGCCTTGAGCTCCTTGGCCACGACGGCGGCGACGATCCGGGTGGCCGCCGAGGTGCCGAGGACCTCCTTGGTCTGGCCCTCGAACTGCGGCTCGGCGAGGCGGACGGTGACGACGGCCGTCATGCCCTCCATCGCGTCGTCCTTGACCACGTCGTCCTCGGCCACGCGCAGCAGCTTGGCGGAGCGGAGCACCTCGTTCACCGTCTTGGCGACCGAGCGTTCGAAGCCGGAGACGTGGGTGCCGCCCTTGGGGGTGGCGATGATGTTCACGAAGGACTTGACGTTGGTCTCGTACCCCGTGCCCCAGCGCAGGGCGATGTCCACGCCGAGCTCGCGGGTGACCTCGGTGGGGGTCATGTGGCCGCGGTCGTCGAGGACCGGGACGGTCTCCTTGAAGGTTCCCGTGCCGGTCAGGCGCAGGACGTCGCAGACGGCCTTGTCCTGCGTGAGGTACTCGCAGAACTCGCTGATGCCCCCGTCGAAGCGGAAGGTCTCCTCGGTCTTGCCCGCGCCGTCGATGGCGCGCTCGTCGCGGACGACGATGGTCAGGCCCGGGACGAGGAAGGCGGTCTGGCGGGCGCGCTGGTAGAGCGTCTCCAGGCCGAGGCGGGCGTCCTTGAGGAAGATCTGGCGGTCGGCCCAGTAGCGGACCCGGGTGCCGGTCTTGCCCTTGGCGATCCGCTTGACCTTGCGCAGGCCGCCCGTCGGGTCGAAGGGGCTGTCGGCGCCCTGCTCGGTGAAGATCCCGGGGACGCCGCGGCGGAAGCTGATGGCGTGGGTCGAGCTGCCCCGGTCGACCTCGACGTCGAGGCGGGCCGACAGGGCGTTCACCACGGAGGCGCCGACGCCGTGCAGGCCGCCGGAGGCCGCGTAGGAGCCCCCGCCGAACTTGCCGCCGGCGTGCAGCTTGGTCATGACGACCTCGACCCCGGAGAGGCCGGTCTTGGGCTCGACGTCGACTGGGATGCCACGGCCGTTGTCGCGGACCTCGACCGAGGAGTCCTCGTGGAGGATCACCTCGATGTGGTCGCAGTAGCCGCCCAGGGCCTCGTCGACGGAATTGTCGATGATCTCCCAGAGGCAGTGCATCAGGCCCCGGCTGTCGGTGGAGCCGATATACATCCCGGGGCGCTTGCGGACGGCCTCGAGGCCTTCGAGGACGAGCAGGTGCCGCGCGGTGTAGTTGGAAGCGTCCCGGTCTGCTCCGGACAGCAGCGCGCTGGAAGGCACGGACGTGTCGGCGGTCACGCAGTTCGCTCCTCGCTGAATTTCTTTTCTGGCCCGGTCGGGCGCAGGGGTGGCTGGCTTGCCGGTCGAAGGGTACCGAGGCCTGGTAGAGCCGATGCAACGCCACCCTCGTGGGTTCCTCAGCCTAGTGCAGATCCGCACGGGTGTTCGATCCCCCGTGAGGGTGAAGCAAACATCACGTTCCCTTCCAGGCATGAACCATTTAGGGTTCGGGCACGTCCTCATGAACAACCGGCACTCACGCCGGGGAGGACGGGAACTGCTACAAGCGAACGACTGACAACGCGAAACCGTAAAGCAACGCAATACGGCTCCTTCGCCGCCAACCGGCAACAGCCGGCCAGCTTCGGAAGGAAGTTTCGAGGAAAAGCCGCGAGCGGGAACGTTTTCGGCCTGGTTGGATGTTGACCCTGGTACGACAGCTCGTCGAGCTAGAGAAGAGGCGACGTGACTACTGTTCTGACACCCGCGACCCCGCTGACGGCCGCTGACCGATGCGACCGTTGCGGCGCCCAGGCATATCTGCGCGTCGTCCTCCTGAGCGGTGGTGAACTGCTCTTCTGCGCCCACCACGGGCGCAAGTTCGAGCCGGAACTCAAGAAGATCGCCGCGGAAATACAGGATGAGACCGAGCGGCTCACGTCCGCTCCGGCCGCTAATGCTGCCGAACCCGAGGACCGCTGACACAAGGCCTACCCTCGCATCCGACGAGCAAGGACCGGCCAGGCCGGTCGACGGGCGGCATCTCTGAGACCCAGGGACGCTGCCCGTCCTCATATCCGAGGCGCTTCCCCCGCTCCAGGCACCACGTCCGGCCCCCAGGCATCCGTGCCGGGCCGTACGGGGCGCCTGGAGTCCCTCCGGGCACCCCGTACGTGCGCCTACACCCCGTCCGGCTGCGCGGCCGTCTCGCGGCCGCTCACGAAGTCGACCAGGGGAGCGATCCGGGTGTAGACGCCCGGACTGTCGGCGCGTCCGCAGCCGCGCCCCCACGACACCACCCCGATGAGCCTGCCCCGGGACACCAGCGGCCCTCCGCTGTCCCCCTGGCAGGCGTCCTTGCCGCCCGCCCGGTCTCCCGCGCACACCATGGACTCCGCGAGGTAGCGGCCGTCCGCGTTCCCCGGGTAGGCCCGCAGGCAGGCGTCGTCGTCCAGCACGGTGACCCGCGCAACCCGCAGCCCGTACGCGTAGTCCCCGAACCCGCTCGTGTCGCCCCAGCCGTACACGGCGGCGTCGGTGCCGGCCGCGTAGGCGAGGTCGCCCGCCCCGGCGATCGGCAGCACGTGCTCCGCCGGGACGGCCTCGGCCAGCTCCAGCACCGCGAGGTCACCCGCGTTGGTGCCCGGGTCGTAGGCGGGATTCACCCGGGCCGCCCGCACCGCGATCTCCCGGCCCTCCTCGGCGCGCAGCTCCGTACGCCCGGTGATCACGCGGAAGTCCGTGACGGATTCGACCGGGCCTCCGAGCACCTGGCGGCCGAGGCAGTGGGCCGCCGTCACCACCCTGGTCGGGGCCACGAGGACGCCGCCGCAGAACTGCCCGTCCCGGATACCCCCGAACCGGTCACGGCTGGCGAGGGCCACGACCCAGGGGCTGTCGGCCACCTGCACCGGCTTCCCACCTATCACCACGCTGTCCGCGGCGGCCCCGGGGGCTTGGAGCAGCGGCGCCGCGGCCGCTCCCGCCACCAGGGCCAGCGCGCCCGCCAGAGCACGGGCAAGGGAACGACGCATAAGGCCTCCTGACTCCGAGTGTCCAGTACTCCACCCAGAGTGGGATGCCCGGTGGCGGCGCGCACCCGCGCGGCCACCGGCGTACGCTCCCGCCGGCCGGTCCGGCGCCAGGGCCGGACCGCCGGTCCGGGTCAGTCCAGGTAGTCGCGCAGGACCTGGGAACGGGAGGGGTGGCGCAGCTTCGACATGGTCTTGGACTCGATCTGGCGGATGCGCTCACGGGTGACCCCGTAGACCTTGCCGATCTCGTCGAGCGTCTTGGGCTGGCCGTCGGTGAGGCCGAAGCGCATCGAGACCACGCCGGCCTCGCGCTCGCTGAGCGTGTCGAGGACCGAGTGCAGCTGCTCCTGGAGGAGCGTGAAGGACACCGCGTCGGCCGGGACGACCGCCTCGGAGTCCTCGATGAGGTCGCCGAACTCGCTGTCGCCGTCCTCGCCGAGCGGCGTGTGCAGGGAGATCGGCTCGCGGCCGTACTTCTGGACCTCGATGACCTTCTCGGGGGTCATGTCGAGTTCCTTGGCCAGCTCCTCCGGGGTGGGCTCGCGGCCCAGGTCCTGGAGCATCTGGCGCTGCACGCGGGCCAGCTTGTTGATCACTTCGACCATGTGCACCGGAATGCGGATGGTGCGCGCCTGGTCGGCCATGGCGCGGGTGATCGCCTGCCGGATCCACCACGTCGCGTACGTGGAGAACTTGTAGCCCTTGGTGTAGTCGAACTTCTCGACCGCGCGGATCAGACCCAGGTTGCCCTCCTGGATCAGGTCCAGGAAGAGCATGCCGCGGCCGGTGTAGCGCTTGGCCAGGGAGACCACGAGGCGGAGGTTGGCCTCCAGCAGGTGGTTCTTGGCACGGCGGCCGTCCTCGGCGATGATCTCCAGCTCGCGCTTGAGCTTGGGCGCGAGCTTGTCGGAGTTCGCCAGCTTGTCCTCGGCGAAGAGGCCCGCCTCGATGCGCTTGGCGAGTTCGACCTCCTGCTCGGCGTTGAGGAGGGGGACCTTGCCGATCTGCTTGAGGTAGTCCTTGACGGGGTCGGCGGTGGCGCCGGCCACGACGACCTGCTGGGCGGGGGCGTCGTCCTCGTCGTCGGAGATGACGAAGCCCTTGTTCTCCCCGCCCTCCTCTTCCTCGTCGGCCTCGGCCTTCGAGGCGTCGGGGCCCTCGCCGGGGGTCTCCGCCTCGCCGTCGTCGGTGTCCTTCTTGGCGGCGGTCTTCTTGGCCGCCGTCTTCTTCGCGGCTGTCTTCTTCGCGGGCGCGGCCTTCTTCGCCGCCGTCTTCCTGGCCGCCGTCTTCTTCGCGGCGGGCTCGGTTCCGGGCTGTTCGGCGAGGGCGTCGACGGGCTCGGGGTCCGTCCCCGGCTCGGTGACCGCGGTGACCTCGACCGGGGCCGGGGAGGCCGTCGTCCCAGCCGCGACGGTCCTGGTCGCCGTCCGCTTGGCGGGGCTCTTCGCCGCGACGCTCTTGCGGGGGGTGCGCTTGGGCGACTCCGCGGCACTGACCATCAGCGTCACACCCTCTTCCTCGAGGATCTGGTTGAGGCTGCGCAGAACATTCTTCCACTGGGTCGCAGGAATCTGGTCAGCCTCGAAGGCCCGACGCACGTCATCGCCGGCGATCTGCCCCTCGGCCTTGCCCCGCTCGATGAGCGCCATCACAGACTCGGAATCGGCGATCTCCGGCGGGAGCGTACGGGATGTGCTGGCCGACACGAACAACCTCTCGGAACGATGGAAACGGCTTCCGACCCCGGCGTGGTTCTGGACCGGAGCCGACGACACCGACTGGGGATGGGCCGGGGGCGCGGGCAGGGGCCGGGGAGCTGCACAGCACCCCCAAGGGCTGCTGTCTTCCCTCCGTCGGCCATCACCTCTTAGGTCATCGCGTGACGTCGCGGAGCGTTACGCCCAATCTTCGTGGCCCGAATCACATACGGGTCGCGCCCACGCCGGTCCTACGGTCCCGCGTACCCCTCCGGGGGCTTCGAACGGCCCCCGGACGCCGGTGTCGCCGGACCCGAAATCGGGCCCGGCGACCGGTGCTGCACCCCGCGCCCCCGCGCGTCGGGGCGTCAGTGCTCGCGCGGGGCGGGGACCACGCGCTCTACCTCCGGATGCACCGTCAGGAGCTGGCGCATGGCACTCTCCGCACCCACCGCGTCACCGGTGGCGAGGGCCTCGACCATCCGCGCGTGGTGCGCGACGCAGGCCTCGCTGGGGCGGTCGCAGGCGGTGATGGGGCTGCCGGAGACCTGGAGCGCGGAGGAGACGATGCCGGACAGGTGCTCCAGCATGCGGTTGCCGGCGACCTGGATGAGGAGGGCGTGGAACTCGTTGTCGGCGCGGGCGAAGGTGATCGCGTCGCCCTGCCCGAGGGCGTGGCCCATGATCTCGACCATGTCGGCGAGGCGCTGCTGGATGTCCGGGCGGCCGTGTCCGGCGGCGAGCCGGGCGGCCAGCGGCTCGATGGTCCAGCGGAGCTCGTTGAGCTCGCGGCGCTGGTCGTCGCGCTGGGGTCCGAAGGCGCGCCATTCGATGATGTCGGGGTCGAGCAGGTTCCAGTCGGCGACCGGGCGGACCCGGGTGCCGACGTTGGGGCGGGCGCTGACAAGGCCCTTGGCCTCCAGGACCCGCAGCGATTCGCGGACGACCGTACGGGAGACCTCGAAGCGCTGGCCGATCTCCTCAGGGACCAGGGGGCGGTCCGCGCCGAGGTCACCGGAAACGATCATCTGGCCGAGCTGCTGGACGAGTTGGCCGTGCAGTCCGCGGCCGCGGCTGCCGGCCGCGCGGCGGCCGACGCGACTCAACTCGACGTCGGCGCCGTCCCAGTGGGGCGGTCCGACCCGGTCGGACCCGGAGGCCTCCGGGTAGGGGTAGCGGTCGAGTTCGCCCGGGCCGGCGAGGCCGGTGTCGGCATGGCGGGCGGCGGTCATCATGGTGTGCGCAAGGGTACTCACGAATCCTTTGTCGGTCGTGCTTCCGCGACCCTTGAGGTCTTTGGTGAAAAGCACACGAAAGGGTGATCGGTGCCACCTACGCAATTGACGACTTATCGTAAAGAACCGGGCCTTTTGCGGGGAGTTGCGATCCGCTTCGCGTGATTTCACGTGATGTGGACTTCTCCGGTCCCGCCGATGTCGCCTCCTGCACCGGAACGATCACCAACGGACGCGGCCGCGCAGTCCTGTGAACCCATAGGCGCACAACAGGACCATCAGCGACAACACCAGCGCGGTGCCGACGGGTTGGGCCATCACCCGAAGGGCTCCCAGGACCAGCCGGTCCGCCTCCGGGGGCCACTGCGACCAGGTCAGGCCGCGCAGCCGGGCGACGATGCCGGTCACCGGGTACGCGGACGGCCCGTCCAGCACCTTGCGCACCAGCGGAACCACCAGCACCGGCACGGCGACCACTGCGGCCAGCCCCGCCGAGGCGGACCGGAACACCCCGGAGGCCAGCACCCCGGCCCAGGCACAGCCGACCAGCAGCCCGGCCCAACTCGCGGCCGGGGAGAGCCACTCTGCCGGGGCGCGCAGGGGGCCGGCGCCGAAGACGAGCCGGAGCGCCGCGGCGTCGGCGGTGACGGCGAGGGCGCCGAGGGTCAGGGCGAGCGCGGCGCAGACCCCGAGCTTGGCGAAGAGCAGCCCCATGCGGCGTGGCACGGTGCCCCGGTCGGCGGCCAGGGCGGGGTAGCGGTACTCCTCGCCGAAGGCCAGGGCGCCGAGCAGACCGGCGCCGAGCGCGGCCGGAGGCAACGGCAGCAGCTCCGGCCACGCGGCGAGCACCCGGTTCCGCGGGGTGTGTCCGGCCCGGGCGAGGACCAGGGCGGTGACGGCGGAGACGATGACGACGAGCGCCGCGGTGAGGAGCGGGGTGGCGGTACCGAAGACGCGCAGCAGCTCGTAGCGCAGCGGCCGCAGCGGGCCGCCGACCCGGCGGACCGGCGAGGCGGGCCTCCCGGAACGGGCGCGACGGGCCCGCCGGGCCGCACCCCGGCCGTCGGCCGCCTCCGGCTGCGGCTGCGGCTGCGGCTCCGGCTCCGCCGGGAAGGCGGTGGGCGGGAGGCCGGGCAGGACGCCCGCGCCCGGTGCCGCGCCGGGGCGCGGCTCGAGATGGGTCGAGCCGGCCGCGCTGCGGACCTGGGCCACGGCTTCGACGCGGGCCTCCGCGCGCGCGGCGCCTCCCGCCCCGGTGCGGGCCTGCGGGACGGGCGGGACCGGCGCTCCGGCGTCGCCGGTCTCGTCGGCGAGCTGATGGACGAGCACGCCGTTGCGGAACGCGGCCTCGCCGACCTCGGCGCAGTTGCTGCCGTACACCGAGAGGCGGCTGCCGCTCTCCTCGACGATCTCCACCACCCGCTGGGCGGCACGGGCCTCACGGCCCAGTACGTCGGCCAGCCGGGCCGCGTGCGGGGTGCGCACGGCGACGCGCGGCCGAAGGCGGGTGCGGGCGAAGTCGGCGACGTCCTGGTCGGCGACGAGGCGGCCCGAGGCGATGGAGACGACCCGGTCGGCGCTGCGGGCCGCCTCCTTGGCGTCGTCGGTCGTGAAGAGCACCGCGCCGCCGAGGGAGGCGTGCCCGCGCAGCAGCCCGTACAGCCAGGCGCGTTCCCGGGCGGGGAGTCCGGCGGCCGGCTCGTCGAGGAGCAGGGTGCACGGGTCGGCGAGCAGGGCGGCGGCCAGTCCGACCCGGCGGTCCATGCCGGCCGACAGCGAGCCGAGGCGCTGGTCGCGCAGTCCGCCGATGCCGACGACCTCCATCATGGCGTCCGCCCGGGAGGCCGGTACGCCGACGGCGGCGCACAGCATGCGCAGCTGGTTGCGGACCGTCCGGGACGGGTGCCCTGGGACGTCGCCGAGGAGGACGCCGACCTCGCGGCCGGGATGTGCGATCCGGTGCAGCGGGCGGCCGCGGAAGTAGGCGACGCCTCGGCCCGGTTCGAGTTCGAGCATGAGCCGCAGCGCGGTGGTCTTGCCCGAACCCGGCTCGCCGAGCAGGGCGGTCACGCACCCGGGGCGGGCCTCGAACGTGAGGTCGTCCACGAGGGGCGGGAGGTTTCGACGGGGGGTGCTGGTGAGTCCGATGGCCTGGAGCATCGCTTCTCTCGCGGGGGGTGAGACCGCTCTGCGGCAGGGTGTGTACCGCAAGCAAGATAACGCGATATGTCCGATTTTCGACGTAACCGGCCCGGCCGGGTGTCGGCATTGCGTCCGCCGGGCCCCGGGGCAGGGGTGCGGCCTCGGGAGGGTCAGACCTCCGGGCGCAGCATCGGCGGGTTGAGCAGGGTCGCCCCGCCGGCCCGGAACAGCTGGGCGGGCCTGCCGCCCTGACGGGTCGTCGTCCCTCCGGCCGGCACCAGGAACCCGGGGGTGCCGGTGACCTTGCGGTGGAAGTTGCGCGGGTCGAGCGCCACGCCCCACACCGCCTCGTACACGCGGCGCAGCTCGCCGACGGTGAACTCGGGCGGGCAGAAGGCCGTCGCCAGGGAGGAGTACTCGATCTTCGAGCGGGCCCGCTCCACGCCGTCGGCAAGGATCCGCTCGTGGTCGAAGGCGAGTCCGGCGGAGGCCTGGTCGGGGACCTCCAGGAGTTCGTCGACGGGGGCCCAGCGGGCACTGTTGGCGTCGCCGCCGGCCCGGGGCGCGGGGAGGTCCGGGGCGAGGACCAGGTGCGCCACGCTGACCACCCGCATCCGCGGGTCCCGCTCGGGATCCCCGTACGTGGCGAGCTGTTCGAGGTGCGCGCCGTTGTCCACGCCGGGTACGGCCGGGTCGTGGGCGCACAGGCCCGTCTCCTCGGCGAGTTCCCTGGCAGCGGCCGCCCCCAGGTCCTCGTCTCCGCGGACGAAGCCGCCGGGCAGCGCCCAGCGCCCCTGGAACGGCTGCTCACCTCTTCGCACGACCAGCGCGCAGAGCGCGTGGCGCCGCACGGTGAGCACGACCAGGTCGACGGTGACGGCGAAGGGCGGAAAGGCCGACGGGTCGTAGGGCGACATGCCGCGATCATAGTCGTCTCCCTGACGATAAACAGAGCTTTGGTGATCCTGAAGACGGTGATCTGGAACCCAGCCCGTACGGCGGTACACGCCCTAGCGCTGTGACCGGAAAGGTTCACCGTGTCACGGCGCCCGGCACGGCACCTCGCCGCGTTGTCGGACCACCCGAGTACGTCCAGTACAAGCGGCGGCCCTCCGCCTTGCGAGGCACCGCACCGGACACCGCGACCCGGCAAACCTTTCCGGCCACAGCACTAGCCACCCAGTTGGAGCGCACCGGCAGCCTCCTCCACCATGCCGACCCCGAGCCGGCTGATCCGGACGGCGAACGGTTCCCCCGACACCCGCAGGTCCGCGAAGCGCAGGGCGCCGAGGGGGGCGCCCGCCCGGGGGGTCACGGCGACCGTCGCCGCCGGTGCGTCGGGGCGGATCCCGGCGAGGGCGGTGAGGGCGTGGATCCCGGCGGCGGCGGCCACCGCCGCGGGCCGGCAGGCGGTCGGGTGCGGGAGCGGGGCGCTGCCGGCGGTGCGCTGGTGCGCCGCGTACATCTCCGGCAGCCGGTAGCCGAAGGATTCCGCGGCGTCCAGCAAGCCCCGCAGCAGCCCGGCGGCCTCCTTCTCGAAACCGGCCTGGGCGAGCCCGGCCACCGCCACCGCGCTCTCGTGGGCCCGGACGGCACCGGAGCGGTGTCCGAAGGGGTTGTGGCCCGGTTCGCGGGCCGCCATGCTCCGCAGGCCCCATCCGGAATCCATGGCCGGGGATCCGAGGAGCCGGGCGAGCTGCTCGGTGCGGATCCGGTCCAGCAGCCCGGGGGCGAGCCGGCCGCCGCCCAGCAGTCCGGTGTCCAGCAGGTGCGCGGCGGCGCCGGTCAGCCGGGGCAGCGGCCGTCCGTCGGGGTGCAGGGCGGCGGCGGGCCGGCCCCCGTCCGGGCCGTCGATCCAGAACCGGGCCCGGAACCGCTCCCCCAGCGCGGCCGCCCACTCCCGCCACTCCCCTGCTCCGGGCCGGCCGCATCCGTCGAGCAGGTCGGCGCCGAGCAGTGCGGCCCGGTGGGCGTGGGCCTGGGTCTCGCAGCGCCGCGGCCCGGGGTCGGGGTCGGCGAGGAACCCGTCCTGGCCCAGAGCCCCGCGCAGCCAGTCCAGGCAGCGCTCGGCGGCGGGCAGCAGCCGGGCCAGCTCCTCCTCCGGCATCCCCCACCGCCGGGCCTCGGCGAGCACGGCCGGGAAGCCGAGGGTGGCTTCGGTCCCGGTACACCCGGGCGGCAGCTGCGCCCCGGCGGCGCGCAGCGGCCCGGGAATCTTCCCCGCGTCGGGACCACGCCCCCCGGTCTGACCGCGGGCCAGCGTCCGCAGCGTGGCGGCGGCCAGCCCGGTGCCGAGCGGCAGTGCCATCCGCGCGGCCCACAGCGACTCTGCCGGTGCCAGCCCGAGCCGCCACGGAACTCCCGCCGCCGCGAAGGCGTCGCCGGGTGACTCCGGGTCCCGCAGGAGCAGCGCGCGCAGATCCTCGACGCTGGTCCGCAGCCACACGTCGACCCTGGGGTCGTCCCCTTCGGCGCGGGCCGCCGCCAGTGGGTTCGCGACCTGCCCGGCGGGAGCCCGCACCGTACGGTCGCGGGTGGTCCGCAGCTCGATGCTGCGGGACTCTCCGGGCGCCAGTTCGAGCTCCCAGCGCAGCAGGCCGGCCGAGGCGAGGGCGTCGTCGGGGGCCGGGTCGGCGGTGGTGACGGCGTGGGCCTCCCCGGCGCTCCAGCGGAGCCCGCCGGCGTGCACCCCGGCGGCGAGCTCGGGCCCGGCCCGGCCTGCCGCGACGGCGGCCAGTTCGGCCAGGTCGGTGCCGAGGGCGACCTCTACGGGGAGCCGTAGGGGCCGTGCGGCGAAGCTGCGCAGGGTGATGCGTTCGGTGCCGTCGGCGTGGCGGATCCGCTCCACCCCGATGTCGGGGTCGGGCCCGGCCTCGACCCCGGTGCGGACGGTGGAGGTGAAGGCGGCCCGGTCGGCTCCGAGGCTGCGGCCCTGGACGGCGACGGGGTCCCGCCCGCCGACGCGCAGCACGCAGCGGGACAGCAGCCTCCTCCCGGACCGGTAGATCCCGTCGACCCCGCGCCCGGTCAGCTGACCGTGCTCGGGCGAGATGACGAGGCCGGGCGCGGAGACACAGATGACGGAGCCGTGCACCGGCGGCAGCTCGGCCCACCGCACGGGCGGCCCCGGGACCGGGGCCGGGGCCGGGGCCGCCTGCCCGTGCGAGCCCTCCGCCGGCCGGCCCATGCCCTCCGAAGCCGGCCCGGGCCGGACATCACGCCCCCCGGGCACGAGCACCCGAGCGGCCCCTTGCGCCGCGCCGGCGTCCACGGTGCCTGGCGGACGGGTCGCGGCAGCGGCACCGGGCAGATGGGCCGCGGAGGCAGCCCCCGGCGGGTGGGCCGTAGGGGCCGTGTCGGGCGGGTCGGTCTCGGGGACCGCGGGTACGGGGGGAGCCATGTGTCGCCTTGTCTGCGCTCCGGCCATGTCGGCTGGGCGGCGGCGTGGCCGGGCCCCCGCCACCCTCCAGCTGAACGCCCCCGCCCCCGCCCGGGTCACGGGCCCCGGGGGCGGCTGCCCGTACCCTGCGGCGCGCCGTCGCCGCAGGGTCGCGCCCGCCGCGCTCCAGAGCCGCTGCGCGCAGCTGCTCCGGCCGGGGGCCCGGCGGGGGCTCACTGGTCGCTCCCCTCGGTGCGCCGGGCGCTGCGGCGGCGCTGGCCGGTGGCCTTGCGGCCGGGTGGGCGGGTGGCTCCGGAGGGCCGCCTGCGGCTCGGTTCGCGGCGTCGGCGTTCCTCCCGCAGGCACTGCCGCAGCCCTTCGGGGTCGATGCCCTCATTGCAGGCGTGGTGGAGCAGCTGGGCGAAGCGGTAATCGGCGTCCGCCCGCAGCGCCAGCCCCAGCGCGATCCGGGCGGTCGGCTCGTCCCCGCAGGACCAGGAGACCCAGCCGGCGAGGGTGAGCGGGGCCGCCGCGTGCTCCCCGTAGGCCCCGACGCAGCGCCGGGCCAGCGCCCGCCACAGCCTGAGGGCCGGGGCGGCTTCGTCGTCCTCCATCCACTCGGCGGCGATGTCGCGGGTCTCGCGGTCCTGAAGCCCGAGGATCACGGCGGCGGCCTCCTCGTGGCCGAGCAGCGCGTCGTCCCAGTCGTCGGCGTGGGGTCCGCCTTCCGCGGGTGGGGCGAGGGTCATGCGCCGCATGAGGGTCCTGGCGAGAGTGAGGGTCTCGGCGCGGACCTGTTCGCGGGTGGCCCCGTCGAGGATCTTCGGCACGAGCGCGGCGGCCGCCCGTTCCAGGGCTTCTTCCTGGTCGGCGGCCCAGACCCCGCGAAGCGGCGTGAGCCGGCCCTCGATCTCCTTCAGTGAGCCCCGGACCTGGAGCCCTGCGAACGTGGCCGCCGCGGCCATCACGGAGGTGCCGGGAGCGGCCAGGGGGTTTCCCTCGGCCGGGCAGCAGTCGCCGTCGGGGCACGTGTACGACCAGTAGCGGCCGCCGGACAGGCACAGCGCCTCCAGGACGGGGACGTCCAGGGCGCCGCAGGCCATCCGCAGCCGCTGGGCGAGCGGCCGGAGCCGGGTCATCACCCGCTGCCCGCTCTCCCCGTCGCGCGGGTCCTGGCAGAGGAAGGCCACGATGCCGTCGGGCTTGCCGCCACGCCGCTCGCTGCCCCGGATGAGGCATTCGGCGACCTGCCGGGCGGTGTCCTCCCATTCGGCGGGCGTGGTGGGGATCCCGACGCGGAGCCGGCCTCCGAAGCGGCCGCCCTCGCCGTGCACGGCGACGAGGATGAGGGAGTCGGTGGGATGGAAGCCGAGCATGTAGGGCAGCGCGTCGGCCAGTTCGGCCGGGCTGCGCAGGGTGATCTGGGGTTCGCCGGCGGATCCGGACGGGCTGATGGACGGTCGGCCGGACGGGCTGCGTGATTCGTGGTTCGTCGTCATGTCTCGACGGTCCCGTGCGTGATCCGATCACGAAACCCCTGTGGATAACTTCCGGGGCACCCCCGGATCCCGCTTCTTCAAGCCTTCAACATCCACAGGCTTCAGGGCGTCATTGGCGCGATGTCGGAGGCATCGGGTTGCATGGGGGCATGAACGCAGACCTGAGGTCCTCGGCCGATTCCGTCCTCGCCCGGCTCGTGGGCGACCCCACGGGCACCGCTCGGCTGCGCGAGGACCAGTGGACCGCGATCGAGGCCCTCGTCGCCCACAAGCGGCGCGCGCTGGTGGTCCAGCGCACGGGCTGGGGCAAGTCCGCCGTGTACTTCGTCGCCACGTCCCTGCTGCGGGCGGGCGGCGCCGGACCGACCGTCATCGTCTCCCCGCTGCTCGCGCTGATGCGCAACCAGGTCGAGGCGGCGGCCAGGGCCGGGATCCGCGCCCGCACCATCAATTCCGCCAATCCGGAGGAGTGGGAGGGCATCCAGGCCGAGGTCGCCGCAGGCGAGGTCGACGTCCTGCTGGTCAGTCCGGAGCGGCTCAACAACCCGGACTTCCGTGACCAGGTGCTCCCCAAGCTGTCGGCGGCGACCGGCCTGCTCGTGGTCGACGAGGCGCACTGCATCTCCGACTGGGGGCACGACTTCCGGCCCGACTACCGCCGGCTGCGCACCATGCTGGCCGATCTGCCGCCCGGCGTCCCGGTCCTGGCGACCACCGCCACCGCCAACGCCCGTGTGACGGCCGACGTCGCCGAACAGCTGGGCACCGGGGCGGGCACGGACGCGCTGGTGCTGCGCGGGCCCCTGGACCGGGAGAGCCTGAGCCTGGCCGTCCTGACGCTGCCCGACGCCGCGCACCGCCTGGCCTGGCTCGCCGACCACCTCGCGGACCTGCCCGGCTCGGGAATCATCTACACGCTGACGGTGGCCGCCGCCGAGGAGGTGACCGCCTACCTGCGACACCGCGGGCACACGGTGTCGTCCTACACGGGCAAGACCGAGAACGCGGACCGTGAGCAGGCGGAGAACGACCTCCAGGCCAACCGGGTCAAGGCCCTGGTGGCCACCTCGGCCCTCGGAATGGGCTTCGACAAGCCGGACCTGGGCTTCGTGGTGCACCTCGGTTCACCCTCCTCCCCCATCGCCTACTACCAGCAGGTCGGCCGCGCCGGCCGTGGTGTGGAGCACGCGGAGGTACTGCTGCTGCCGGGCCGTGAGGACGAGGCGATCTGGCAGTACTTCGCCTCCGTGGCCTTCCCCCCGGAGGAGCAGGTGCGCCGCACCCTGGACGTCCTGGCCCAGGCGGGCCGGCCGATGTCGCTGCCCGCCCTGGAGCCCCTGGTCGACCTGCGCCGGACCCGGCTCGAAACGATGCTCAAGGTGCTCGACGTGGACGGCGCCGTCCACCGCGTCAAGGGCGGCTGGACCTCTACGGGGGAGCCCTGGGCGTACGACGCCGAGCGGTACGCCTGGGTCGCCCGGCAGCGGTCCGCCGAGCAGCAGGCGATGCGGGACTACGCCGCCTCCACCGCGTGCCGCATGGAGTTCCTGCGCCGCCAGCTCGACGACGAGGAGGCCGCGCCCTGCGGCCGCTGCGACAACTGCGCCGGGGCCCGTTTCACCGCGGACGTCTCCACCGCCGCCCTGGACACCGCCCGGGGCGAGCTGGGCCGTCCCGGTGTGGAGCTGGAGCCGCGCAGGATGTGGCCGACGGGGCTCGTGGCGGTGGGCGTGGACCTCAAGGGCCGGATCCCGGCCGGGGAACAGGCCTCGACGGGCCGGGCCCTGGGCAGGCTGTCCGACATCGGCTGGGGCAACCGGCTGCGGCCGATGCTCGCCCGGCAGTCGCCCGACCAGGCCGTTCCGGACGATGTGACGCAGGCCGTGGTGGCCGTGATGGCCGACTGGGCCCGGGGTCCGGGCGGCTGGGCCTCGGGGGCCGCGGACGCTCCCGCCCGGCCCGTGGGCGTGGTCGCGCTGCCCTCGCGGAGCCGGCCGCAGCTGGTCGGCTCGCTGGCCGCCCGGATCGCGGAGGTCGGCCGCATGCCGCTGCTCGGAGTATTGGAGTACACCGGTCAGGCACCGGAGTTCGGGCTGCCGTCCTCGAACAGCGCCCAGCGGGTCCGGGCGCTCCACCAGGCCTTGACCGTGCCCCCGGCGCTGGCGGCCACCCTGGCTGAGGTCTCGGGCCCGGTGCTCCTCGTCGACGACCGCTCGGAGAGCGGCTGGACCCTCGCGGTGGCCGCCCGGCTGCTGCGGCGGGCGGGTGCGAAGGGTGTGTTTCCGCTGGTGCTCGCGCTCCAGCCGTAGCGGAATGCGTCATCTTCGGCCTGGCGGGGCAAGGATATGAACGGCATACCGGCGAATTCCGGTCTGCGGCCTCAAATGCTCATTGCCCCACCCTCGCGGGCCACGCGAGAATCGGGAGTGCTCCCGCGCGGCTCTTCGGCACTCTCCAGGGCCGTGTCGTGGCGCGCGCCCGCACCCCAGCCGTGCCCGTTCCCGGGCGAGTACCCGAAGGGAGGACCGTGACCTTCGGATTCGCCCCGCCTTCGACCACGACCCTGACAACGGCCACCGGCGGCGCCAGCCGGCACGGCAGACTGCTCGAACCCGCCGAGTGGACGGCTGCGGGAATCCCCTTGCTGACCAATCCGCGCGAGGTGGTCGGCGGGCTGCACTCCCGGCACAGCCCGGTACCGTCCACGGCCGTCATAGCCGTGCTGGGTCCCGATGAGAGACTCGTGGCCAGTGCGTCGTTCGCGCAGAGGTCGGTCTCGGCCGACGGCTGGGAGTACCGCAACGCGCTGTTGTCCCGGCTGCGCCGGATCATCCCGCACGACCTGCGGCGACGGACCCCGGTCAGGACGGCGGTGCTGATGTACTGCCGCGACGGCGACGAGCGGTGGACCGAGGAGGACGGCGCCTGGATGTGGGGGCTGCGGGACGCCTGCACCCTGCACGGCCTGCGCTGCGGCGCGTACATCACTCTGACGCGCGGCGGCTGGCAGGTGCTCGGCGAGGGCAGGGGCGGCCGGAGCCCCAGCTCGGACTCCCGGCCCGAGCACCTCGGGTCCATAACGGCCGAGGTCACACCGCTGACCCTGCGCACCGGTGGTGGCGCCGCGGAGGCCCTGCGCCGCACCGCGGCCCGCTGAGGACGCGCACCGCCGAAGCCGCACCGCCCGCACACCACGCGCCCGGGCTGTTCCACGTACCCGTCCGTCCGCCACGCATCGGCCACCACGTGCGCGGCCTGCCGGAACCACGGTCCGGCCCCGGCGCCCGTGCCGCGCGGGGGCACGGCACGGCACAGCGCCGCGGACAGCCTTCACGGCCGCACTCCCGCGAAGGGCGTACGGCTGGTCGGGCCTCGGACTTCAGCGGGGCCGGCACCGGGCCCGCCCCGCCCCTGGCCCGTGCGGGGTACGGGGCGTCAGACGCCCGTGCCCAGCACGGAGTTGATCTGCTGTACGTCGCCGCACACGATCAGCAGCGCACCGGCCCGCGAGAGCGCGACCGGCAGTGCGGCGGTGATCGTCCCGGCCGGTCCGCCGTTGGCGGCGAAGACCACGACGGGACGGCTCGCGGCGCGCTGTACGTGCGCCGCGTCCGCGTAGAAGACGTCGTCCCCGGCGTCGTGCTGGGCCCAGTAGGGGGCCTCGCCGAAGGACAGTTCGTGCGCGGCCCACGGGTGCGGGTCGCCGGTGGTGAGGACGAGGATGTCGCCGGGCGCGCGCCCGGTGTCGAGCAGCAGGTCCACGGCCTCCTCGGCCGCGTCCAGCGCACCCTCGGCGGATGCCGGGATCAGCTGGACCTGCGGCACCGCCGCCGAGACGGACGGCGCGGTGGGGGCTGCGGGAACGGGTCCGGGGGTGGCCTGTGCCGCGCGCTGCGCGGGCGGGGCGGGCCGGACAGGACCGGGGCGTCCGGGCCGGGGTACGGCTGCGGGACGCGGACCAGGTACGGGGCGGGGGGTCTGCGCGGTGCGGCTCGCGACCGGCGTGACGCGGGGACCCTGGGCACTCTCGTGAATCTGAGGCTCCTCGATGGCGGGGGTGAGAGGCATGAGTTGATATCTATCAAACACCGGTACGAAACGTACCGGTGGGTGGCACGTGGGTGCGATCAGAAATCGAAGCCGAGTTGGCCTCCGTTTTCCAGCTCCACCGATTCCTCGCTCCGGCGCACCTTCTTCAAGTGCCGCCACTGGGGCAGCGCGTCGAGGTACGACCACGAGAGCCGGTGGTACGCGGTGGGCCCGCGGACCTCCAGGGCGGCCCGGTGCACGGGCGAGGGATAGCCGGCGTTGGCGGCGAAAGCGAAGTCCTCTATTCCGTCGCCCTGTTCGCCGAGTTCGGCCATCATCCGGTCGCGGCGGACCTTGGCGATCACCGAGGCCGCGGCGACGGCGACGCAGGACTGGTCGCCCTTGATCACCGTTCGGACCTGCCACGGCGGGCCGAGGTAGTCGTGCTTGCCGTCGAGGATCACCGCGTCGGGCCGCACCGGAAGGGCCTCCAGCGCGCGCACCGCCGCGAGCCGCAGGGCGGCCGTCATCCCCAGCTCGTCGATCTCCTCGGGAGAGGCGTGCCCGAGCGCGTGGGCGGTGACCCAGTCCTCCAGGACGTCGAGCAGCGCGTCGCGTCGCTTGGGGGTGAGCAGTTTGGAGTCGGTGAGTCCCGCGGGCGGCCGGCGCAGTCCGGTGACCGCCGCGCAGACGGTGACGGGACCGGCCCAGGCCCCTCGTCCGACCTCGTCGACCCCGGCGATGACCTTGGCGCCGGTGGTTGCACGGAGGGAGCGCTCGACGGTGTGGGTGGGTGCTTCGTACGGCATGGCGCCAGCAAGGTTACGCCGCCCGGAGCCGCCTGCACACCCCGGCCTGCGGCAAGCGTGGTCCGGGCGGGCCCACGGGCCCCGGAGCGGGCTCCGGGCCGGGGCCGGGACCAGGCTTCGGGGCGGGCCGTGCACCCGGCGTACGGTCGGCTCAGGCCCGGAGCATCGGCACCATCACCCGGTCGATCATCTCGACGATCTCCGCGTCCGGCCATTCGCTCCCGCACACCTTGGCGCGGTACATCATCATCGCCGGAATCACGTCGACGACGAGCGGACTCATCGCATCCGCCCGCACGTCCCCCCGCTCGATTCCGCGCTGCACCAGCTCCCGGATCAGCTCGTGGGCCGGTTCGTGCAGCCCGTTCCAGATGACCCCACGGAACCGGTCGGCATGGACGTGATCGCATTCGTGAAGGACGGCCCGCAGCGCGACACCCGCCCGAGAGCGCATGACGTCAAGCATCCGCACACACAGCCGGCGGAGGTCTTCGCGGACCGATCCCTGGTCCGGGATCTCCCCCAGCGCGGGCAGCCCCGCCCGCAGCACCTCGGCGACCAGGTCCGCCTTCGAGGGCCAGCGCCGGTAGAGGGCCGCCTTGCCCGTGCGCGCCCCGGCCGCGACGCCCTCCATCGTGAGGGCGTTCCAGCCGACCGTGCTGAGTTGTTCCAGGGCGGCGTCCAGAATCGCCCGTTCGAGCTCCGGCCCCCGCCTGCGCCCCGGCGCCGCCCCCGCCGACCAGCGCGAACCCGTCATGCTCCATACCTCCGACCGGGCCGTGCGTCCGTCGCACGTATTTTCAGCCCTAGTGAACGCTTGCGTTCCCTACGAGCGGACTCCTACCGTGGTCCCGCAGTGAACGGATGCGTTCACTATTTCACTTCGGGGGGATCGACAGTGACAAGCACTCAACTCGCCACTCCTCGGATACCGGGGGCCGCCCGACGGCCCGGGCGCCCAGGCGTGGCACTCGCCGTCATCGCGGCCTGCCAGCTGATGGTCGTACTCGACGCGACGATCGTGAACATCGCGCTCCCGCACATCCAGACCTCACTCGACTTCTCCACCACCGACCTCTCCTGGGTGCTCAGCGCCTACACCCTCACCTTCGGCGGCCTCCTGCTGCTCGGCGGCCGGGCCGGCGACATCCTCGGCAGGCGCCGCGTCTTCCTGACCGGAATCCTGCTCTTCACCCTGGCCTCCCTCCTCGGCGGCTTCGCCCAGGAGCCCTGGCAACTGCTGGCCGCCCGCGCGCTCCAGGGAGTCGGCGGCGCGATCGCCTCGCCGACCTCGCTCGCGCTGATCACGACCACCTTCGCCGAAGGCCCCGAGCGGAACCGGGCGTTCGGGGTGTTCGCCGCCGTCTCGGCGGGCGGCGGCGCCATCGGGCTGCTGACCGGCGGCATGCTCACCGAATGGCTCGACTGGCGCTGGGTCCTCTTCGTCAACGTCCCCATCGGCCTGCTGATCGCGGTCCTGACCCCGCTCTACATCAGCGAGTCGGAGCGCCACCCCGGCCGCTTCGACCTCGCCGGGGCGCTCACCTCCACCGGCGGCATGGCCACGCTCGTCTACGGGTTCATCCGCGCGTCCGAGGACGGCTGGCGGGACTCCCTCACCATCGGCTCGTTCGTGGCCGCCGTCGTCCTGCTGGGCCTGTTCGTGGTCATCGAGTCCCGGGCCGCCGAACCGATCGTCCCGCTGCGGATGTTCGCCGACCGCAACCGGGCCGGCACGTACGTGATCATGCTCGGCCTCGCCGCCGCCATGTTCGGCATGTTCTTCTTCATCGTCCAGTTCGTGCAGAACGTGCTGGGCTTCTCGCCCATCCGGGCCGGGCTCGGCTTCCTGCCGGTGACCGCCGCCATCGTCACCGCCGCCGGCCTCTCGCAGCGCTTCCTGCCCCGCTTCGGCCCGAAGCCGTTCATGGTCCTCGGATCGGCGCTCACCGGAAGCGGACTGGCCTGGCTGTCCTTCATCCGCACCGACAGCTCGTACCTCTCCGGCGTCCTCGGCCCGATGCTGCTGTTCGGCTTCGGCATGGGCCTCAACTTCGTGACCCTCACCCTCACGGCCGTCTCCGGCGTGGCCCCGAGGGAGGCCGGCGCGGCCTCCGGGCTGCTCAACGCCAGCCAGCAGGTCGGCGGCTCGCTCGGCCTGTCCATCCTGGTCACGGTGTTCGGGACGGCGAGCCGTCACGAGGCCGAGCGGCAGATACCCGCCTTCATCGGCGCACAGACCGGCGACCAGCAGCAGGTGACGTTCCCGGACCCCACCCGGCTTCCGGACCCCTGGGGAGACCTCGTCCTCACCCACGGCATCTCGACGGCCTTCACGGCGGCCGTCGCCATGGCAGGACTGGCCCTGGCCACGGCGCTCCTGGTGATCCGGGTGCGCAGGAGCGACCTGGAGGCCCTCAACGGAACCGCCGCCAAGGCGGGCCCGGCGGCCTGACCGCTCCTGCACCCCTACAAGGGCCCGGGCGCCCGGAGTCACACCGCGCGCGCCCGGGCCCCCGTACGGCACTTCCGCACCGAACCGGCGCGGGCCGGGCAGGATCCGGAAGGGGCGTCCTACTGATCTTTTCGTAAGTTCGGTGGGTGTGGTGGCGGTGCGGGTGGGAAGCTGTCGGGGTGTCTTATCAACCTTCGCCCTCTGCGGCCGGCGCCTTCCTTCCTCCGTTGCCGCGGCCTCAGTTGGCGGAGGCGCGTCGTGTTCGGGCGGTCGAGTTATTTGAGGACGGTGTCTCGAATGTGGAGATTGCGCGGGCGGTGGGGGTGTGTGCGGAGAGCGTGCGGCGATGGCGGCGGGCGTGGGAGGAAGGTGGTGCTTCGGCCCTGCGGCGGCGTGCGGCCACCGGTCGTCCGCCCAAGCTGGACGACGCCCAGGTCGAGACTGTCCGGGCCGCGTTGATGCGAGGAGCCCAGGCTCATGGGTTCGAGGCCGACCTGTGGACCCTGGAGCGAGTCGGTGCCGTCGTGGAGCAGGTGACGGGAGTGGTGCTGTCGAGGGCGTCGGTGTGGCGGCTGCTGACCGGCCGGCTCGGATGGAGTCTGCAGCGGCCCGAGCGGCGGGCGGTCGAGAGGGACGAGTCGGAGATCGCCCGCTGGATCGCGCATGAGTGGCCGCGGATCAAAAAGGGGCCGTGAACACACGTGCCTAGATCGTGTTCCTCGACGAATCGGGCGTCTCTCTGCTGCCTCAGATCCGCCGCACCTACTCGCCCCGAGGGCGGACTCCGCTCCTGCGGCACCGGCTGAACTGGAAGCGGGCGTCGATGGCCGGGGCCTTGGGTTACCACTCCGCCGACCCCGATCGAGGGGCCCGCCTGTGCTTCCACCTCAAGCCCGGCAGCTACGACACCACGGCCCTCATCGAGGTCCTGGAGCAGATGAAGGTGTTCTACCGCGGCGAGCGGGTGGTCCTGGTCTGGGACGGCCTTTCCGCCCATTGGAGCCGGGCGATGCGGGCCTGGGTCGCCGACCAGGACTGGCTCACCCTGGAGCGGTTACCCGCCTACGCTCCCGAGCTGAACCCGGTGGAGCTGCTGTGGTCCTCGCTCAAGAAGCGTGAACTCGCCAACCTCGCCGGCGACCACCTCGCCGACGTCGCCGACGCCACCGAACAAGGCATCCACCGCATCAACCACAACCCGCAACTGCCATGGTCTTTCCTCGCCCACACCGGCCTGACCATCCACCCACCACACCCACCGAACTTACGAAAAGATCAGTAGGGCCTGTCGTCAAACTCCCGTCGTCGCCCGGAGGGCGGCCCCGCGGCGTCTGGTGCGTGCTCTCGGCGTGCCGGGCGGAAGCCCGCGTACTGGACCGTACTCGGGCTTTCGCCCGGTGCGGCGAGAGCGCGTGCCAGGCGCCGCGGGGCAGACGGGAGTTTGACGACAGGCCCTAGGCCGCCGGCCCCGGGAGCCATGCCGGCAGGGCCTCGGTGCGCGACAGCCAGGACTGCGGCAGTACCGCGTCCCCGCGCGCCCCCAGCACGCCTCCCACGATCGCGCAGGTGGTGTCGACGTCCCCGCCGACCCCGGCCGTGGTCCAGAAGGCCCGCTCGAAGTCGTCCAGAGCCCGCGCCGCCGACCACAGCGCGAAGGGCACCGTGTCGTGAGCGCTCGTACGCCGGCCGCAGCCCAGCACCGCCGCGACGGTGGTCGCGTCGTCGTAGTCCAGCATGCCGCGCGCCCTGCGCAGGCCCGCGCCCACCGCGCTGCGCGGCACCAGCGCGATCACGCCGTCCAGCAGCTCGGCGGCGGTCGGGGCACCGGCCGGGGAGGCCGCCAGCGAGGCCGCGGCGGCGACGGCCATCGCCCCGCACACCGCCTCACGGTGCTGGTGGGTGGTGTACGCGGAGATCTCCGCCTGGTGCGTGGCCTGCTCCGGGTCGTCCGCGTACCAGGCGCCCAGCGGGGCGATGCGCATCGCGGCGCCGTTGCCCCAGGAGCCCTGCCCGTTGAACAGCTCGGCGGCCAGCGTGCGCCAGTCCTCGCCCTCGCGGACCAGCCGCAGCATCCGGTTCACGGCGGGCCCGTAGCCGCGGTCGAAGTCGTGGTGGTCGGCGAAGGAACGGGCCAGCGCGTCCTGGTCGACACGTCCGTGGGTGGCGAGCACGGCCACCACCGAGCAGGCCATCTCGGTGTCGTCGGTCCACTGCCAGGGCGAACTGCCGGCCGGCAGTTCGCGCCGCTTGAGCAGCGGGTAGTTCACGGGAACGAAGTACTGGGAGCCCAGGGCGTCCCCCAGTGCCAGCCCTCGGAGGCTGGACATGGCGCGTGCGTAGCGCGTCTCGGGAGCGGAATCAGCGGTCATCCCGCGTCACTTTAGCCGTCCAGGTCATAAGGCTCGGGTGTGGTCCACCGCTCAAACGGGCGGTCCATCCGGTACCGGCCGTCCGGACCGAGCATCAGCACGCGGTACTCGCCGTTCCCCGGGTTGGACAGCGCCTCGAACTCGGCTACCGACCAGTGGAACCAGCGCATGCAGAACAGCCGCATCGTCAGTCCGTGGGTCACCAGCAGGACGTTCTCGGGATGGTCCGGTGCCTCGAAGCTGCGGTAGAGGCTCTCCAGGAAGGAGCCGACGCGGTCGTAGACGTCCGCTCCCGATTCCCCCTGTGCGAAGCGGTAGAAGAAGTGCCCGTAGGCGTCGCGGTAGGCCTTCTGCAGCCGTACGTCGTCGCGGTCCTGCCAGTTCCCCCAGTCCTGCTCGCGCAGCCGGGGTTCCTCGCGCATCCGCACCCGGGCGGGGTCCAGGCGCAGCTCTCGGAAGGTCTGCAGGGTCCGGCGGTACGGGGAGACGTAGGCGCTGATGGTCTCGTCGCCGAAGAGCTCGCGCAGCCGGACGCCCGCCCCGGCGGCCTGTTCGCGGCCGGCTCGGGTCAGCCGCAGGGCGTGGTCGGGCTCACGCTCGTACACCGTGTCATCGGCATTGCCCTCCGATTCCCCGTGCCGGACAAGGACGATGCGCCGTGGTCGTACCATTCCACGACCCTATTCGGCCATCGGCGCGCGCACACACCGGGCACGCCGGTCGGCATGCCGAAGGTCGTACGGTCATACCGTCCAGCCGGGTTCGAGATCCACGACGTCCCCGGTCAGGGCCTCCACGTCGGCCTCGGTCTGGGCGCGCAGCGAGAGCCGCTCCACCCGCTCCTGGCGGTACTTCCCGTGCTCGGCGGCGGCCCGCCACATGGACAGGACCAGGAACTCCCGGCCGGGGGCCTCCCCGAAGAGGCCGCGGATCATCCCGGGCGAGCCCGCCATGGCCGGATTCCACACCTTTTCCTGCATCAGGGCGAAGTGGTCCACGCGCCCCTCCCGTACCCGGGTGTGGGCGACGCGGACCACGTCGGCGTCGCTGAAGCGGGGCTCGAAGCCCGTCTTCACATCGAAGCGGTGGTCGAAGAGCGTGACCCGCGCGTCCGTGAAGGTGCCGTTCTGCGCGGCCGCGAGCCGGTCGTGCGAGCGGGCCATGAAGGAGTCGTAGAAGGCACGGCTCTCCCAGAACGCGAAGACATGCGCGACCCCCTGCCTGCCCCGGCTCCAGCCACCGCCCTGCCCCCGGAATCCGGGTTCGCCGGGCAGCCCCGCCCATTTGCGCTGCCCGCGCTCGAACCCGCGTCGGTCCGTCACCGTGCAGCGAATCCACTTGACCAGCACCGCGCCATCGTACGGTCCAGGCGCGGCCCGGGTCAGTCCCCGGAGCGGTGGATCCGTACCAGTTCCGCCGCATCCCGGCCGGACAGCCGAAGCCCGAACTCCCGGTCGAGGAGGGAGAGCAGCCCGTCGGCGGCGACGGGCTCCCGCTCGGTCCGCCCGTCCGGGTACAGCCGTGTGAGCTCCCGCCCCACGAGCGCCAGCCGCACCGTGTCGCCCGGGTACTGGACGATGGCCTGCCCGACGAAGGAGGAGCGGGGGTGCGAGGAGCTGTAGTGGTTGAGCAGGACGTAGTCGACGGGGTGGTAGCGCTGCGGGGAGAAGGCGTACAGGTCCCGCCAGACCTCCCCGCGCAGGGTGCGGAGCACGAGGATGCCGTCCTCCTCCTCGTGCACGGCGTACGTCCACGCCCCCTGCCGCAGCTCGCTGCCGGGCCGCGCGAGTGGTACGGGCTCGCGCGGGCCCTGGTAGCCGAACCCGGCGTCGCACAGCCAGGGTTCGCCCCCGACGGTGACGACGAGGACGGCGTGCGTCACCGCCAGCAGGGTGTCGCCCCGGGTGCGGTTGCGGGCACCGCGCCCGGCGACCTCGAAGCCGATCCGCTCCAGGGCGGCGGCCAGCAGCGAGTTCTGCTCGTAGCAGTAGCCGCCGCGACGGCGGTGCACGAGCTTGTCCTCGATCGCCTTGAGCTCCAGCTCGACGGGGCGGCCGAGCAGGACGTCCAGGCTCTCGAAGGCGATGGCGGTGGTGTGGGCACGGTGCACCTCGTACAACGTGTCGAGGTCCGGCCGGAGTTCCCCGCCCTCCCCCACCGGTCCCGCGTATCCGATCCGCGCCAGGTACGCGTCCAGGTCCAGCTCGTCACCGCTCCACATGGCTTCCCGCTCCCCGTCGTGAGGTTCCCGGTCCGGCCGCCGGCCGGCCGGCCCCGCACAATGATCGCCGTGACCGCGCGCCGCACGCCGAAGCGGGGACCGGCACAAGGCCGGTCCCCGCTCAGTCAGCTAGGCGTGCTCGGTGATCAGCTGCAGCCGCTGGTGGAGCCGCAGCCCTCGCAGATGTAGCAGGAGCCGGCGCGCTGCATCTTCGTACCGCAGGAGAAGCAGAGCGGAGCGTCGGCGGAGACGCCCATCTGCATCTCGACCAGTTCGGCGTTGCTGTGCGCCGTCTTCGGGGCCGGGACCGGGACGACCACGACCGGCTTGGGCGCCGGGGCGGCGGCGACCGGCGCCGACTGCGCGAGGGACTCGGTGTCGAGCTCCTCCTCGAGCGGCTCGTAGGAGCCGGTGTCGAGGTGGCGCTGACGCTCCTCGGCGGAGTGGATGCCGAGGGCCGAGCGGGTCTCGAAGGGCAGGAAGTCCAGCGCCACGCGGCGGAAGATGTAGTCGACGATCGACTGCGCCATCCGCACGTCCGGGTCGTCCGTCATACCGGCCGGCTCGAAGCGCATGTTGGTGAACTTCGCGACGTACGTCTCCAGCGGGACGCCGTACTGCAGACCGACCGAGACGGCGATGGAGAAGGCGTCCATCATGCCCGCGAGGGTCGAACCCTGCTTGGACATCTTCAGGAAGACCTCGCCCAGACCGTCGTCCGGGTAGGAGTTCGCCGTCATGTAGCCCTCGGCGCCACCGACGGTGAAGGAGGTGGTGATCCCCGGGCGGCCCTTGGGGAGGCGCTTGCGGACGGGACGGTACTCGATGACCTTCTCGACCGCCGTGCGGATCGTGTCCTCGGCCTTCGCCGTGACCTCGGCCTTCTCCTCCTCCTTCTTCTTCGCGGAGAGGGGCTGGCCGACCTTGCAGTTGTCGCGGTAGATCGCGAGCGCCTTGACGCCCAGCTTCCACGCCTCGAAGTAGATCTCCTCGATCTCCTCGACGGTCGCCGTCTCCGGCATGTTGACCGTCTTCGAGATCGCGCCGGAGATCCAGGGCTGGATCGCGGCCATCATGCGGACGTGGCCCATCGCGGAGATGGAGCGCTCGCCCATCGCGCAGTCGAACACCGAGTAGTGCTCGGCCTTCAGGCCGGGGGCGTCGACGACATTGCCGTGCTCGGCGATGTGGGCGACGATCGCCTCGATCTGCTCCTCCTGGTAGCCCAGGCGGCGCAGGGCCTGCGGGACGGTGCCGTTGACGATCTGCATCGAGCCGCCGCCGACGAGCTTCTTGAACTTGACCAGGGCCAGGTCCGGCTCGACACCGGTGGTGTCGCAGGACATCGCGAGACCGATGGTGCCGGTCGGCGCGAGGACGGAGGCCTGGGAGTTGCGGAAGCCGTTCGCCTCGCCGAGGCGCAGGACGTCCTGCCAGGCCTCGGTGGCCGCGGCCCAGATGACGTTGTCCAGGTCCTCGGTGCGCGGGGCGACGGCGTTCGCGTCGGAGTGCTGCTTCATGACGCGCTTGTGCGACTCGGCGTTGCGGGCGTAGCCGTCGTACGGGCCGACGATCGCGGCCAGCTCGGCGGAGCGCTTGTACGCGGTGCCGGTCATCAGCGAGGTGATCGAGGCGGCGAGGGTGCGGCCGCCGTCGGAGTCGTACGCGTGGCCGGTGGCCATCAGCAGGGCGCCGAGGTTGGCGTAGCCGATGCCCAGCTGGCGGAAGGCGCGGGTGTTCTCGCCGATCTTCTGCGTCGGGAAGTCCGCGAAGCAGATCGAGATGTCCATCGCGGTGATGACCAGCTCGACGACCTTGGAGAAGCGCTCGGCGTCGAAGGACTGGCTGCCCTTGCCGTCGTCGTCGAGGAACTTCATCAGGTTGAGGGAGGCGAGGTTGCAGGACGTGTTGTCCAGGTGCATGTACTCGCTGCACGGGTTGGACGCGGTGATGCGGCCGGACTCGGGGCAGGTGTGCCAGTTGTTGATCACACCGTCGTACTGGATGCCCGGGTCGGCACACGCCCACGCGGCCTCGGCGAGCTTGCGGAAGAGCGCCTTGGCGTCGACCTTCTCGATGACCTCGCCGGTCATGCGGGCACGCAGGCCGAACTCGGTGCCGTTCTCGACGGCCGTCATGAACTCGTCGTTCACACGGACGGAGTTGTTGGCGTTCTGGTACTGGACGGACGTGATGTCGTCGCCGCCCAGGTCCATGTCGAAGCCCGCGTCGCGCAGGGCGCGGATCTTCTCCTCCTCCTTCACCTTGGTGGCGATGAAGTCCTCGACGTCCGGGTGGTCCACGTCCAGGACGACCATCTTGGCCGCGCGGCGGGTGGCGCCGCCCGACTTGATCGTTCCTGCGGACGCGTCGGCGCCGCGCATGAAGGAGACCGGGCCGGAGGCGTTGCCGCCGGAGGAGAGGAGCTCCTTGGAGGAGCGGATGCGGGAGAGGTTCAGGCCGGCGCCGGAGCCGCCCTTGAAAATCATGCCCTCTTCCTTGTACCAGTCGAGGATCGACTCCATGGAGTCGTCGACGGCGAGGATGAAGCAGGCGGAGACCTGCTGCGGCTGGGGCGTGCCGACGTTGAACCAGACCGGCGAGTTGAAGCTGAAGATCTGGTGCAGGAGCGCGTAGGTCAGCTCGTGCTCGAAGATCTCCGAGTCGGCCGGGGAGGAGAAGTAGCCGTGCTCGTCACCGGCCTTCGTGTAGGTCTTCACGATCCGGTCGATGAGCTGCTTCAGACCGGTCTCGCGCTGCGGGGTACCCACCGCGCCACGGAAGTACTTGCTGGTGACGATGTTGACCGCGTTCACCGACCAGAAGTCGGGGAACTCGACGCCACGCTGCTCGAAGTTGACCGAGCCGTCGCGCCAGTTGGTCATGACGACGTCACGGAGCTCCCAGCTCACCTCGTCGTACGGGTGCACGCCCGGGGTGGTGTGGATGCGCTCGATACGCAGGCCGCCCTTGGCAGCCTTGGTCCCCTTGGTACGGGAACCTCGCGCCGAGCCGCTCGCCGTCTCTGTCATGCCGCCTCCCATATGCGCCATATGCGGGCAAAAACGCCCTAAAGTGCCAGCGATATTCCGCGGCACGGTGCTGTGTGTCTTGTTTCTGCGAATTTCGCCATGCCGACGACCGGGTCCTGCCGCGCTGCGCTGCGGCCCGTCCGGTCAGTCGGCGGCGGAGGCGGGCACGGGGACGACCGGGGGGGTCCCTCCGGGCTCGCACTCATGGGGGTGAGGCCGCTCGCGCAGTTCCGCGATGGCGGCCTCGAAGTCTTCAAGGGTGTCGAACGCTTTGTAAACGGATGCGAACCGCAGGTATGCGACGAGGTCGAGTTCCTGCAACGGGCCGAGTATGGCCAGACCCACGTCGTGGGTGGTCAGCTCGGCGCTCCCGGTGGCGCGCACCGCCTCCTCGACCCGCTGGCCGAGCTTGGCGAGGGCGTCCTCGGTGACCGGCCGCCCCTGGCACGCCTTGCGGACGCCAGAGATGACCTTGGTGCGACTGAAGGGTTCGGTCACCCCGCTGCGCTTGATCACCATCAGCGAGGCCGTCTCCACCGTCGTGAAGCGACGGGAGCAGTCGGGGCACTGACGGCGCCGGCGGATCGACGTACCGTCGTCCGTCGTCCGGCTGTCGACGACGCGACTGTCGGGGTGCCTGCAGAAGGGGCAGTGCATGGTTCCCTCACCCTTCGTTCGGCACGACTGAATCACCCCACGGAACCCCTGAACGACGGAGACAAGTCTTCGCCGGGGGCTCGTGAAGCAGCCACAAGCATATGCGATGTCGCGGACTCCGGCGGACCGAGGACCACAACTTCTGGGTGGCAGCGCTCATCCAACCACTAGATCTTGGGTTGTGGCGGATTTACACGGCTCCGCGTGTCGCAGCGCCGCACAGGCGGACACAGGGGCTCCGAGTGCCACACTGGGCGAGCCCCGGAGGTGGCGATCCAACCGGGAAGGGTACCGTAAGCAGCAGGGCCTGAGCCGAACCCGCGTTCGGTCCGCGGGCCCGCCGCACGACGCCCGCCCGACGCCGCCCGAGCCTCCCGACTGCATGGCCGCCGATCGCAGCCGTCGACGCCGGGCGCCGGTCCGGCTACCGACAGCGGTCGCCCATACACCCGCCGTTCTCACCCAGGCGGGCGATCCGCAATTTTTCACTCGAACGTGTGTTTGGCGCAACCTTTCGAAAGCTACTACCGTTGTCCAGCTAGGGAGAACATTTCGAGAGGGGCCGACGTGACCACCACCGCAGACAGTGCCACCATCACTGCCCAGAACCGCTCCCAGAGCCGACTCGAGCCGGTGCATGCCATGAATGACGCAAGTCAGAACCCGGAGGCGGAGCCCGTACGCCCCGCACGCTCGCTGCCAGGGCGACCTCCAGGCATCCGCGCCGACAGCTCCGGGCTCACGGACCGGCAGCGGAGGGTCATCGAAGTCATCCGGGACTCCGTGCAGCGGCGCGGCTACCCGCCGTCGATGCGGGAGATCGGCCAGGCGGTCGGCCTCTCCAGCACCTCGTCCGTGGCACACCAGCTGATGGCCCTGGAGCGGAAGGGCTTCCTGCGCCGCGACCCGCACCGGCCCCGCGCCTACGAGGTACGCGGCTCGGACCAGCCGAGCTCGCAGCCCACCGACACCACCGGCAAGCCCGCGGCCTCCTACGTTCCCCTGGTCGGCCGGATCGCGGCCGGCGGCCCGATCCTCGCCGAGGAGTCGGTCGAGGACGTCTTCCCGCTGCCCCGCCAGCTCGTGGGCGACGGCGAGCTCTTCGTCCTCAAGGTCGTCGGTGACTCGATGATCGAGGCAGCGATCTGTGACGGCGACTGGGTCACCGTCCGTCGCCAGCCCGTCGCGGAGAACGGCGACATCGTCGCCGCGATGCTGGACGGCGAGGCCACGGTCAAGCGGTTCAAGCGGGAGGACGGCCATGTGTGGCTGCTTCCGCACAATGCCGCCTACCAGCCGATCCCCGGCGACGAGGCCACCATCCTCGGCAAGGTCGTCGCGGTACTGCGTCGGGTCTGACCGGCCCGACGGCCCTCAGCCAGCTCCGGGACCCACTGCGCCGGTCCCGGAGCTGTTCCATGCCCGGCGAGCTACTTGCCGTCGGCCTTGGCGGTCGCGTCGATGGCAGCCAGGGAGCGGCGCACCTGGTTACGGTCCGTGGTGTACCAGAAGTCGGGCAGCGTGGCCCGCAGGAAGCTCCCGTACCGGGCCGTGGCCAGGCGGGGGTCCAGGACGGCGACGACACCCCGGTCGCCCGAGGCCCGTACGAGGCGGCCCGCGCCCTGGGCCATGAGCAGCGCCGCATGGGTGGCGGCGACGGCCATGAAGCCGTTGCCCCCGTGTTCCTCGACCGACTTCTGCCGCGCGCTCATCAGCGGGTCGTCGGGACGGGGGAACGGGATCCGGTCCATGATCACGAGCTGGCAGCTCGGGCCGGGCACGTCCACGCCCTGCCAGAGCGAGAGCGTCCCGAACAGGCAGGTCTTCGGGTCGGCCGCGAACGTCTTGATCAGTTCGCCGAGCGTCTCCTCGCCCTGGAGCAGGATCGGGTTGTCGAGTCGGCCCCGGAGCTCCTCCGCCGCCGCCTTGGCGCCGCGCATCGAGGAGAAGAGACCGAGCGTGCGGCCGCCGGCCGCCTCGATCAGCTCCGCCAGCTCGTCCATCATGTCGCCGCGGGTGCCCTCGCGGCCCGGGGTGGCCAGGTGCTTGGCGACGTAGAGGATGCCCTGCTTGGGGTAGTCGAAGGGGGACCCGACATCCAGTCCCCGCCAGACGGGCACGCCCTCCCCCTCGACCCCTTCGGCGGAGAGACCGAGCGAGGCCGCGACCCCGTTGAAGTCGCCGCCCAGCTTGAGGGTGGCGGAGGTCAGGACCACCGAGCGGTCCTCGAACAGCTTCTCGCGCAGCAGCCCGGACACCGAGAGCGGTGCGACCCGCAGGGTGGCGCCGAAGCGGTCGTGGCGCTCGTACCAGACGACGTCGTACTCGGAGCCGTTGGTGATCCGCTCCGCCACGCCGTGGATGCTCTCCACCGCCGCCAGCGCCTGCTTGCGGACGGCGTCCTCGTCGTGGACGGACTTGTCGCGGGTGGCGCCGATCGCGGAGATCACGTTGCGCGCGGCGTCCCGGAGGGCCATCAGCGCGTACCCGAGGTCCTCGGGGATCTCCTCCAGGCGGCCGGGGAGCGCCAGCTCCATGACGCGCTCGAAGGACTCGGAGGCGGTCTGGAGGGAGTCCGCCGTCTTCTCGTCGACCAGCTTCGCCGCACGCTTCACAGCCCGGTTGACCTGCCCCGGGGTGAGCTCGCCGGTGGCGACGCCGGTGACGCGGGAGACCAGCTCGTGGGCCTCGTCCACGATCAGCACCTCGTGCTGCGGGAGCACCGGGGCGCCTTCGATGGCGTCGATGGCGAGCAGCGCGTGGTTGGTGACGACCACATCGGCGAGCTTGGCCCGCTCGCGGGCCGCCTCGGCGAAGCACTCCGCCCCGTACGCGCACTTCGTGGCGCCCAGGCACTCCCGGGAGGAGACCGAGATCTGGCCCCAGGCCTTGTCCGAGACACCGGGGGTGAGGTCGTCGCGGTCGCCGGTCTCGGTCTCGTCGGCCCAGTCGCGCAGCCGGATCAGGTCCTTGCCGAGCTTGCTGGTGGGGGTGGCCGCCTCGAACTGGTCGAAGAGCCCCTCCTCCTCGTCCTGCGGGGCCCCTTCGTGCAGGCGGTGCAGGCAGAGGTAGTTGGACCGGCCCTTGAGCATGGCGAACTGCGGACGGCGCCGCAGCTGCGGATGCAGTGCCTCGACCGTGCGCGGCAGGTCACGCTCGACCAGCTGGCGCTGGAGGGCCAGCGTCGCGGTGGCGACGACGACGCGCTCGCCGTGCGCGAGGGCCGGCACCAGGTAGCCCAGGGACTTGCCCGTGCCGGTACCGGCCTGGATCAGCCGGTGGGAGTTGTCATCGATCGCTTCGGCGACGGCTTCGGCCATGGCCACCTGGCCGGGCCGCTCCGTGCCGCCGACGGCGGAGACGGCGGCGTGCAGCAGGTCGGGGAGGGAGGGCTTCGTCATAGCAGTGACAACCCTACGGGGCGCCACCGACAGCAGTGGCATCGATCAACCCTCACGGGCGGTCCGGGCGAGGTGGGGGCATGCGCACGGGAATCCTCGGAAGATCGGGAACTTTGCTGCGCGACGCAGAGTTTTCGAAGGGAGAGGTGTTGGCGTCGGTGATTCAGAGGAGGTTGCGCAGGGCGCGGTCCCGGATCATCAGCGCGGCGCGCTTCTCGGGAAGGTCGATTTCCGCGGCATAGCGGAAGCCGGCGGTCAGGAAGGCGGATACGGAGGGGGTGTTGCGGATGTCCGGTTCGGCGATGACACGGGTGCAGCGGGGGCGGTTGTCGAGGACCAGGTCGGCGACGGCGCGCAGCAGGGTGCTGCCCAGACCCCTGCCCCGGTTCGTGCCGTCTCCGATGAGCAGGTGGATACCGGTGTCGTGGGGGCTCGCCGGGTAGTGGCGGGAGAGCGGGTCGAGGGCGGCCCGGTAGATCTCCCAGTAGCTCATCGGGGTCCCGTCGAGGAGGCCCAGGCAGGGGATGCTGCGGCCGTCGCCGTCCAGTTGGGTACGCAGGTGGGCGGCGGTGACGGAGGCGGGGCCGTCGAGTTCCCAGTAGGCGGCCACCTCGGGGTCGTTCATCCAGCCGGTGAGGAGTTCCAGGTCCCGTCCCGGCCGTACGGGTTCGAGCCGGAAGGCTCCGGCCTTGGTGGTGGCGGTGCCCCAGCCCGCCGGGGAGTCGAGGAGGTCGGCCTCGGCGAGCAGGGGCAGCAGTCCGGGAGTGAGGCGCCGCCCGGTGGCCTCGTGGAGTGCGGGACCCGGGGCGGTGCCGGTGGGCGTGTCTGTGGTGGGCATCGGGCTCTTCTCCGGATCGGCGGGAGCGCGTCAGTCGTGAAGGGGGTTGGCGATGGTGACGTAGACGGACTGGGTGTCGACGGGGCCCACGAGCTCGTCGAGGCCGCCCAGGCGGGTGAGCAGGTTCGCCTTGCAGCGGAGGGTAGGTGAGTCGAGCAGCTGCGCGGGGACGGGGCCGAGACCGGCCGCCTTGCCGAGGAACCGGCGGAACGCGGCGAGGAGTACGCGTTCGTCGGCGAGGCGTTGGGCCCCGAAGGCTCCGATGAGACCGAGCACGTTGTTGATGCCGAGGTAGTAGGCGAACCGTTCGTCGGTGACGGCGTCGGGGACGAAGGTGTCGCTGGCGCTGCCGATGCCGGGGAGGCGCTGGTCCAGTTCGGCGCGGCGCGAGTCGCGGAAGTAGTAGCCCTGGTTGTCGCGGAAGCGGCCGCCGACGGGCCAGCCGGCCTGGTCGAGGACCACCAGGGTGTTCTGCTGGTGCGCTTCGAGGGCGATGCCGGCGAGCGCGTCGAAGGCGAGGACCGGCAGGACGACGTGGTCGAGGTAGCGCAGGAACCACTCGGCGGCGACGGCGGAGGTGGGTCGGCCGGTGGTGACGGCGAGAGCGGCGACGGTCTCGGCGAGCCGGGAGCGCATCGTGGCCCGGCCGGGCCACGGGCGGGGTGCGGTGAGTGCGGCGATGCAGACGGCGTCGTCGTCGGAGTGGAAGGGGTTGTGGCGCAGCAGGGTGTCGAGTCCCCGGACGGGGGTGCCGTCCAGGGAGTCGACGGCGACCCAGGCGGGGTCGCGGACGATGTCGAAGCCCGGGTGGGCGGCCTGCCACTGCTCGGCGAGTCCGGTGCGGAGCAGCCGGTGCACCTCGACACCGCGGTGGAGTTCCTTGCGGAGGTTCTCGCGTCGGCTGTTGGTGATGCGCAGGCCCAGGGAGAGCTTGAGCATCGCCGGGGTTCCGGGGCGGTGGACGGTGCGGACGGAGGAGGTGGGGTACCAGGGTGCGCCGTAGGGGCCCAGGTCGGTGAGGAGTCCGGCGTCGCGGAGGGCGGCGACGGCGGGGCGGTGGAGGAGGTCGCGTGCCTGCCAGGGGTGCAGGGGAAGGGGGGTGAAGCCGGCGGGCAGCGGGAGTCCGGGAGCGAGCCGGGCGAGGAGCTGTGCGGCGGAGACCGGGCGGCCGCGTTCCGTCCACGCGGAGTCCGTGGCGAGGACGGAGGGTGCGACGGCGATCCAGTGCAGGGGGAAGGAGCCGTGGAGTTCGGGTGAGTAGTGGCGTACTTCGGCTTCGGAGAGTCCTTCGCGGCTCTTCGGGTCCGGCTGGAGGGGGTGACCGAGGAGCAGCGACTGTTCGGCGGTGAGGAAGCGGTCCCCGGCGACGGGGGCGGGGGGTGTGCGGCGTTCGCGCCGGTCGGCGATGAACTCGGTGGTACGGCGTACCGAGTCGGCCACCCGGCCGACGAGGTCGGCGCCGGCCCGGCCGGTGCCCTCGCGGGCGATCAGGGCCGCGAGGGTAACGGCGTCGAGGGCGGGGGCGTGTGCGGGAGCCCCTTCGAGCCGGGCGGGGGCGAAGCGGTGCCAACCTGCCGGGGACCAGTACCGGACGGGGACCAGCAGGGCGGCGCCGGATGCGGGGAGGGGGATGCGGAGCAAGGTGCCGACGGGCCCGTCGGGGCGGCCGGTGCCGCTCTCCCGGACCCAGCACCGCAGCAGGTTCTCCACCGTCGCGGCCTCGGCGGCGACCGCCGGGTCGGGGTGGTCGAGGAGGTCGGGCAGCGCGGCCGGTTCGGGACCTACGGGACCGGCCCCGCCCACCCGGGGGCGGAGCGTGCCGTCCTTCTGCCGCGGCACGCTGCCCGCGGGGACCGGCTCGGCCGATCGGGGCGCGGGCGGGCACGCCTGGGGTCGCAGGGACCCGCCCGCCCCCGGGGCCGTCTCGGTCCGTCGGGCGGGGGCGGAGTCCGCCGCCTCGGATTCCGGGCCGTCGGCGTCGGCGCCCGCCTCCGGGGTGTAGGGGTCGGCCGCATGGCCCGACGGGGGCTCGCCGGGCACGGTCGGCTGCGTGCCCCTCCCGGCGGCGGACGGCAGGGGGAGGTGAGGGCCATCGCCCCGGTCGGCGGGGGCGGCCGACTGTTGGTACCGGTCGGCGGGTGCCAGGCCGGGCGGGACGGGCTGCGGCCACGTGGCCCGGGACGCCGGGTGCGGGTCCCCTTCGGGGGCGTCGGCCCGGTCGGCGGCGCTGGACGCAACGGGCTGGTGGGTGCCCGGGGTCGCCGGGTGCGGGACCGGCTCGACGGGTGCGAGCCCGGGCGGGACGGGCTGCAGGTGGGTCGCCGGCGAAGGCAGGCGCGAGTCCCGTTCGCGGGCTTCGGCCCAGTGCCCGGGGACGGGTTCCTGCAGGTCCGGCTGCTGGCCGGTCTGCGGGGAAAGCTGGTCGCTGTCACCCCGGTCGGCCGACGCGCCGTCGGCCCGAGGGGCGGCGGTGGTCGGTGGGGTGGGTGGCCAGGGCGTGCCCTGGGCGGTCGGGGAGGTGACCTGCCCGGCCCGGGCGGTCGGCTGGGGGCCGTCGGAGGGGGTCGGCGCGGTAGGCCAAGCAGTGGTCGGCAGGGTGGGCGGCCACGGCGTGCCCTGAGCGGTCGGGGAGGCGATCTGGCCAGCCCGGGCAGCGGAGGCGTCAGGCGGGGTGGACCCGGCTGACGGGTCAGGGAGACCGTCCGTGGGGAGTGGGGGGATGGGTGCGACGGCTCTGGCGAGGGTCGTGGTCGGCGGGGTGGGTGGCCAGGGCGTGGCCTGGGCAGTCGGGGAGGTGACCTGGCTGGCCCGGGCGGTGGGCTGGGCCGACGAATGGAGGCCGTCGGTCGGGGTTGGCGCGGCAGCCCGGGTGGAGGTCTGCGGGGTGGGTGGCCAGGGGGTGGCCTGGGCGGTCGCTGAGGTGGTCTGGTCGGCCCGGGTGGCGGGCTGGAGGGTGGAGGCGTCAGGCGGGGTGGGACCGGCTGACGGGTGAGGGGGGACGTCCGTGGGGGTTGAGGGGAGGTAACCGGTGGCCCGGGCAGTGGTGGGTGGCCACGGGGTGCCCTGGGCGGGCGGGGAGGTGGGCTGGTCGGTCCAGGGGCTGGGCTGGGGGTGGAGGTGTCGGCCTGGGCGGGCGGGGAGGTGGGCTGGGGGGTGGGGGCGTTCGCTGGGGACGGGTGGGGGGTGTCGGTGGGGGTGGGGTCGGGCATGGGGGGTCCTTCGGTCAGGGGAGCCGGCGGGCTGCGGCGGGGACGGCGTCGGCCAGGCGGTCCAGGACGGCTGCGGCCTGCGCGTCGGTCAGGGTCAGCGGGGGCAGCAGGCGGACGACGGCGGCGTGCCGGCCCCCGAGTTCGACGATCAGGCCGCGGTCCAGGCATTCCTGGCGGACGGCCGCGGCGAGGGCGGGGGCGGCGGCGCCGGTGGCGGGGTCGACGAGTTCGAGGCCGATCATCAGGCCGCGGCCCCGCACTTCCGCGACGCAGGGGTGGTCGGCGGCCAGGCCGCGCAGCGCCGCCAGCATCCGGTCTCCCAGGAGCGCCGCCCGCTCGGCGAGGCCGTTGCGGCGGACGTAGGCGAGGGTGGCGGTGCCCGCGGCCATGGCCAGCTGGTTGCCGCGGAAGGTTCCCGCGTGGGCGCCGGGCGGCCAGACGTCGAGCTCGGAGCGGTAGACGATCACCGCGAGCGGCAGGCTGCCGCCGATCGCCTTGGACAGGACCATCACGTCGGGCACGACCCCGGCGTGGTCCACTCCCCAGAAGGCGCCGGTCCGGCCGACCCCCGTCTGTACCTCGTCGGCGATCAGCGGGATCCCCCGCCCGGCGGTGATCTCCCGCATCCGGCGGAGCCAGTCGTCCGGGGCGGGGATGACTCCGCCTTCGCCCTGGACGGGTTCGACGATCATGCCGGCGGGGGCCGGTACCCCGCCCTTGGGGTCGTCCAGCAGGTTCTCGGTCCAGCGGGCGGCGAGCCGCGCGCCCTCGGGGCCGCCGACGCCGAAGGGGCAGCGGTGGTCCTGCGGGTACGGCAGCCGGGTCACCCGTACGTCGCCGGCTCCGCCCGAGGCGTCCAGGGCCCCGGCGGTCATGCCGTGGTAGGCGCCGGTGAAGGCGAGCAGCCCGCTGCGTCCGGTGGCGGTGCGGACGAGCTTCAGGGCGGCCTCGACGGCGTCCGTCCCGGCGGGGCCGCAGAACTGCACGCGCGCGTCCGCGGCGAGGCCGGCGGGCAGGTTCGTGAACAGTTCGGTGGTGAAGGCGTCCTTGACGGGGGTCGCCAGGTCGAGGACGTGCAGCGGGGCCCCGGAGTCGAGGACCTTGCGGATGGCTTCGAGGACGACGGGATGGTTGTGCCCGAGGGCGAGGGTGCCCGCGCCGGAGAGGCAGTCGAGGTAGCGCCGCCCGTCGGCTCCCTCGATGGTCAACCCCCGTGCGCGTACGGGCACGATGGGCAGTGAGCGCGCGTAGGTCCGTGCGGCGGACTCGCGCTGTGCCTGGCGGCGCAAAATGCTTTCCGCTGCGGTGCGTTCCCGGTTTCCCTGGGCGGGGACCAGTGCCGGGGCCACCGGCGGGGTCTGTGGCGCGGCTGCGGCCGGCTCGGTCAAGGCCACGACTGTCGGTCCTCCCGCACGGATGCTCTTCCGGATTGCGTCTCGAACATGAACGCTGCTGTCCCATCCCCCGTACGTACCAACGACGATGGAGGCGGCGGATCACGGGTCGGCCGAAGATCCTTGGCCGCGCGGGCCGGTGCGGGGAGAGGAGCCGGGAGAGGAGCCGGGAGAGGAGCCGGGAGAGGAGGGGAGCGTTCCGGCCGGGCAGGAACCGCGGACCCGGGGGCCGCCGTCCTAACCGACGGCGGCATAGTGGGGTGCTGCAACCGCCCCGAGCGACACCGTCTCAACACCTCGAAGCCCCAGGGGGACTTACGACATGCGACCGAACCGACCGGTCACCGCGATCCTGGCCGCGGCCGCGCTCGCGCTGACCGCCGCGGCCTGCGGGCCCGGCGACGACCAGGCCGGCGGCGACTCCAAGCCGACCGTGGCCGCTCCGCTGCCGTCCGGCAGCTCGGACGGGATCAAGATCCCGCAGGAGCTGAAGGACCGGCTCAAGGAGCACGGCTTCGACCTGGAGAAGTGGAAGGGGGGTGCGTGGAAGAACTGGAAGAAGGAGGACTGGCTCCGCGAGGCGGGCGACTACGTCAACCCGATCATCGAGGGCCTGTGGGACCCGGACCGGATGCGTGACGCCGAGCAGCCGCAGCGTCCGGCGGTCGACCCGGACGCCGGCAAGGACCAGGGCGTGACGGACCCGACCCCGGCGCCGGTCGCGGCGAAGCCGGCGGTCTCGCCGTACCACTCCAGCGTCCCGGCGTCCGGCAAGGTCTTCTTCGACGGCCCCGAGGGCTCGATGGTGTGCTCGGCGACCGTGGTGAAGGACCCGGCCCACCCGGGCAAGTCGAACATGGTCTGGACGGCGGGCCACTGCGTGCACGCGGGGAAGGCCGGCGGCTGGTACCGCAACATCGCCTTCGTCCCGTCCTACAACAACTCGGGCAAGGCGGCCGCCGAGCTCAAGGGCGCCCCGCGCGAGCAGGTGGCCCCGTACGGCGTGTGGTGGAGCGACTGGGCGCAGACCTCGGACCAGTGGATCGCGACCGGCGGCCCGACGGGCGGCGCGGGTGCCCCGTACGACTTCGCGGTGCTCCACGTGACGCCGGAGAAGGGCAGCACGAAGTCGCTGGAGGAGACGGTCGGTACGGCGCTCCCCGTGGAGTTCAACGCCCCGGCGGTGCCGAAGGTCGCGAGCATCACGGCGACGGGCTACCCGGCGGCGGCTCCGTTCGACGGCCAGAAGTCCTTCCAGTGCACGGACAAGCCCGGCCGGCTGGCGCTGAGCCAGGCCGACCCGGTGATGTACCGCATCGGCTGCACGATGACGGGTGGTTCCTCGGGTGGCGGCTGGGTCGCGGCGGGTGCCGACGGCAAGCCGGCGCTGGTGTCGAACACCTCGATCGGCCCGGCGAAGGCGGGCTGGCTGGCAGGACCGCGACTCGGTCCTGAGGCCAAGGGCATCTACACCGCGGTGAGCGGCAAGTTCAAGTAACAGAGCGACGCGCGTGCCCCGCTTCCGGGCGGGGCGCGCGCACGGCCGAGGCCCCCCGCATCAGCGGGGGGCCTCGGCCGTTCTGCGGCGGGGTCGTGCGCGCCGGCTACTGCTTGGCGGGCACGTACGGCGCCAGGTCCGACGCCAGCTCCGGGTGGACCCGGGCCTTGAGCAGGGTGCCCTCCGGGGTGTGCTCCTCGGAGATCACCTCGCCCTCGGCGTGCGCCTTGGCCACCAGCGAGCCGCGCGTGTACGGCACCAGGGCCTCGACCTCGACCTCGGGCCGCGGCAGCTCGGTGTCGATGAGCGTCAGCAGCTGCTCGATGCCCTGGCCGGTGCGCGCGGAGACGGCGATGGAGTGCCGTTCGATGCGCAGCAGCCGCTGGAGGACGAGCGGGTCGGCGGCGTCCGCCTTGTTGATCACGACGATCTCGGGCACGTTGACCGCGCCGACCTCGCGGATGACCTCGCGTACGGCCGCCAGCTGCTCCTCGGGCGCCGGGTGCGAGCCGTCGACGATGTGCAGGATGAGGTCGGAGTCGCCGACCTCCTCCATCGTGGAGCGGAACGCCTCGACGAGGTGGTGGGGCAGGTGCCGGACGAAGCCGACCGTGTCGGCGAGGGTGTAGACCCGGCCGGACGGGGTCTCGGCCCGGCGCACGGTCGGGTCGAGGGTGGCGAACAGTGCGTTCTCCACCAGGACGCCGGCGCCGGTGAGGCGGTTGAGCAGGGAGGACTTGCCGGCGTTGGTGTAGCCGGCGATGGCGACCGAGGGCACCTTGTTGCGGCGCCGTTCCTGCCGCTTGATGTCGCGGCCGGTCTTCATCTCGGCGATCTCCCGGCGCATCTTCGCCATCTTCTCGCGGATGCGGCGCCGGTCGGTCTCGATCTTGGTCTCGCCGGGGCCTCGGGTGGCCATGCCGCCACCGCCGCCGCCACCCATCTGCCGGGACAGCGAAGCACCCCAGCCGCGCAGGCGCGGAAGCATGTACTGCATCTGCGCGAGGGCGACCTGGGCCTTGCCCTCCCGGGACTTGGCGTGCTGGGCGAAGATGTCGAGGATGAGCGCGGTCCGGTCGACGACCTTGACCTTGACCACGTCTTCGAGGGCGATGAGCTGGCCGGGGCTGAGCTCGCCGTCGCAGACGACGGTGTCGGCGCCGCTCTCCAGCACGATGTCGCGCAGCTCGCGGGCCTTGCCGGAACCGATGAAGGTGGCCGGGTCGGGCTTGTCGCGGCGCTGCATCACGCCGTCGAGCACGAGGGCGCCCGCCGTCTCGGCGAGGGCGGCGAGCTCCGCGAGGGAGTTCTCCGCGTCCTGGACGGTGCCGGAGGTCCAGACACCGACGAGGACCACGCGCTCCAGGCGGAGCTGGCGGTACTCGACTTCGGTGACGTCCTCGAGTTCGGTGGAGAGGCCGGCCACGCGGCGCAGGGCCGCGCGCTCGGAGCGGTCGAGCTGGTCGCCGTCCCGCGCGCCGTCGATCTCGTGGCTCCAGGCGACGTCCTCTTCCATCAGGGCATCGGCCCGAAGGCTCTCGGTGAAGCTCTGCGGCTCGCGCACGTCCTGCGCGTCCCGCGGGTCCTGGGAAGGGGAAGAAGAGGAGGTCATTGGATCCTTACGTCGATTCGATCGGGTCGCGCCGGCCGAGGCCAAAGGTACCGGCCGGGCGTGACATCACACTGTCACGTCCAACGCGTCACCCCGTCCGGGGATTCCCCGGGCGGCCTCGTCGACCTCGTCGATGGTGTCATGCCCGTTCCTGGCCCGTCATACCGTTTTCCCGGCGGCGGTACGGGGGCGGCGCCCGCTACGGCTTCGCAGCCGCCGCGGCGGCGGGTGCGGCGGGCGGGGCCTGGGCGGTAGCGGGGGCGCTCCACTCCGGGTGTCCGGGCATGGCCGGGGTCGTGGTGCCGTAGAGCCAGGGCTCCAGGAAGGCCCCGAGATCGCGTCCGGCCTCCTGCGAGGCCAGGCGTACGAAGTCCTCCGTGCTCGCGACCGAGTCCTTGTGCTCCGCCACCCAGCGCCGCTCGACGCGGTCGAAGGCCTCCGCTCCGATCTCCTGGCGCAGGGCGTAGAGGATCAGCGCGGCCCCGTCGTAGACCACGGGCCGGAACAGTCCGATCTTCTCCCCGGGGGCGGCGGCCTTCGGGGCGGCCGGGGCGCCGCCGGCGGCGCGCCACTGGTCGGAGCGCTGGTAGGCCTCGCGCATGCGCCGCTCCAGGGCGTACTTGCCGAGGCCGTCGGCGTACAGGGCCTCGTACCAGGTCGCGTGTCCTTCGTTGAGCCACAGGTCAGACCAGGTCCGGGGGGTCACGCTGTCGCCGAACCACTGGTGGGCGAGTTCGTGGACCATGACGGACTCCACGTACCACTCGGGGTAGCCCTCGCCGGTGAAGAGGCCGTGCTCGAAGAGGGAGAGGGTCTGCGTCTCCAGCTCGAAGCCCGTCTTGGCCCGCGCGATGAGCACTCCGTAGTTCTCGAAGGGGTAGCGGCCGACGTGCCGCTCCATCCACTCGACGTGGCCGGCGGTCTTCTTCAGCCAGGGCTCCAGCTTCTCCCGGTCGGCCTCGGGGACCACGTCGCGCAGCGGCAGTCCGTGCGGTCCGGTGCGGTGGACGACGGCGGAGCGGCCGATGGAGACCTGGGCGAGTTCGGTGGCCATCGGGTGCAGGGTGCGGTACGTCCACACGGTCGCGCCGCCCGCGCGCGCGGCGGGGAGGGCGCCGGGCACTCCGTTGGCGACGGCGGTGAGACCGGGCGGGGTGGTGACGCGGAAGGTGAACCAGGCCTTGTCGGCGGGGTGGTCGTTGCAGGGGAAGACGCGGTGGGCGGCGTCGGCCTGGTTGGCCATGGCGAGGCCGTCCTCGGTGGGGACCCAGCCGCCGTCGCCGCGGCCGCGCGGGTCGCTGGTGTGGCGGACGGTGATGTGCAGCGGCGTGCTCGCGGCGACCGGCTGCGCGGGGGTGAGCACGAGGTCCTCCCCCGCGCTCTCGAACCGTGCGGGCTGCCCGTTGACCTCGACGGAGGCGACCTTCCCGTGGGTGAAGTCGAGGTTGATCCGCTCCATCGGCTCCAGGCTGCGGGCTTCGATGACGGTGACGGCGTCGAGGGGGCTGAGGTTGTCCTTGTACGTGAGGGACAGGTCGTACGAGAGGACGTCGTACCCCGGGTTGCCGAGCTCCGGGAACAGCCGGTCGCCGATGCCCAGGGGCTTCGGCGGGGGCAGCACGGCGGCGACGAGGGTCAGGGAGGCCGCCGCGAGCAGGGCGGCGCGCAGGCGGGGGGAGGTGAGCTGCATCCACCACCGCTTACCAGCGCCCGGCACGGGCCCGCGCGCGACGCGCGACGCGGCCACCCGAACGAGGCGCTGCGGCCCCGTCCCGGGCTACGTACGCCCCCGGTGCACGCCCCCGCGCCCCCGGAGCCCCCGCTCACACCCCCACGAGCCCCCGCCCGCCCCCGGTTCCCCCTCTTCCCCCTGAAGTCCCTGGGGCCGGCTACGCGCGGCTGACGTCGTACACGCCCGGTACGTCCCGCATGGCCCGCATCAGGGCCGGGAGCCCGGTCGCGTCGGGCAGTTGCAGGGTGTAGCTGTGCCGGACCCGCTGCTCCACGGGCGGCTCCACGGTGGCGGAGATCACCTCGACGCCTTCGCGGGCGATGGCCTCGGTCAGATCGGCCAGCAGGTGCGGGCGGCCGAACGATTCAGCGAGGAGGGTGACCCGGCAGTCGGCGGTGGCCCGCCAGTGCACGGCGACCGAGGTCCGCCCCAGCGACCGCATCTGGGCCACGGCGGGACAGTGCACCCGGTGCACGGTGACGGCCCCGCCCCGTACGACGAACCCGGCGACCGCGTCCGGCGGGACGGGCGTGCAGCACCCGGCGAGGCGGACGTGGGCGTCGGGCAGGTCGGCGACGGCGTTGCCCCCGCCGCCGCGCAGCCCGGTCACGGACAGCGGCGCCCGGGGCGCGGCGGCGGCGGGCCCGGCCCCGTCGGGGTGGGACTCCAGCCAGCTGCTGATCGCGATCCGGGCGGCCGGGGTCCGTGCGTGCTCCAGCCAGTCGGCGGCGGGCCCGGAGGAGGCGTCGTGGGCGAGCAGCAGCTGCACGGTGTCGCCGTCGGAGAGCGGGGAGGACAGGGAGGTCAGGCGCCCGTTGACGCGGGCGCCGATACAGCCGTGCGCCGCCTCGCCGTGCTGGGCGTAGGCGGCGTCGATACAGCTGGCCCCGGCGGGCAGGCCGAGCGTCCCGCCGTCGGCCCGGAACACGGTGATCTCCCGGTCCTGGGCCAGTTCGGCGCGCAGTACGGTCCAGAAGGTGTCGGGGTCGGGCGCGGACTGCTGCCAGTCGAGGAGCCGGGAGAGCCAGCCGGGGCGGGTGGGGTCGACCCGTTCCTCGTCGCTGTCGGCGGGTTCGCCGGTGGTGTACGGGTTGCCGAGGGCGACGACGCCCGCCTCGGCGACGCGGTGCATCTGGCGGGAGCGGACGATGACCTCGGCGACGTACCCCTCGGGGACGGCGACGGCGGTGTGCAGTGACTGGTAGAGGTTGAACTTGGGGGCGGCGATGAAGTCCTTGAACTCCGAGACGACCGGGGTGAAGCAGGTGTGCAGCTCGCCGAGGACGGCGTAACAGTCGGCGTTCTCGCCGACGAGGACGAGGATCCGGCCGAAGTCGGAGCCGCGCAGTTCGCCGCGGGTGCGGGCGATGCGGTGGACGGAGACGAAGTGCCGGGGGCGTACCTGTACCTCGGCGGAGATCCCGGCCTCGCGCAGGACGGCGCGTACGGAGTCGGCGATGGCGGGGAGGGGGTCGGCCTCTCCCGAGTGGGCGGCGATGAGCGCGCGCGTGTGCTCGTACTCCTCGGGGTGCAGGATCGCGAAGACGAGGTCTTCCAGCTCGGTCTTGAGGGCCTGCACTCCGAGGCGTTCGGCGAGCGGGATGAGGACGTCACGGGTGACCTTGGCGATGCGGGCCTGTTTTTCGGGGCGCATCACGCCGAGGGTGCGCATGTTGTGGAGGCGGTCGGCGAGCTTGATGGACATGACGCGGACGTCGTTGCCGGTGGCGACGAGCATCTTGCGGAAGGTTTCCGGTTCGGCGGCGGCGCCGTAGTCGATCTTCTCGACCTTGGTGACGCCGTCGACGATGAAGCGGACCTCGTCGCCGAACTCCTCGCCGACCTGATCGAGGGTCACGTCGGTGTCCTCGACGGTGTCGTGGAGGAGCGAGGCCGTCAGGGTGGTGGTCTCGGCGCCGAGTTCGGCGAGGATCAGGGTGACGGCGAGCGGGTGGGTGATGTACGGCTCGCCGCTCTTGCGCATCTGGCCGCGGTGCGAGGTCTCCGCGAGCAGGTAGGCCCGCCGCAGGATGGACAGGTCGGCGTCCGGATGGTGGGCGCGATGCGCTTCTGCTACGTGTCCGATGGCGTCCGGGAGTCGGTCGCGGGACGTCGGCCCTAGCAGGGCCGCCCGGCCGAGGCGGCGCAGATCGAGCCGGGTCCGGCCCCGTCTGCGCAGCTCAGGACGCACTTCGGCATGTGCTTCGGGGTTCGTGGCCTCTGCACTCATGGGCACCTCCGGCGGCTTCGACCGGCGGTGGCGGGCATGGGGTGAGCCCTCAGGGCCGGTGCCTGATGTTACCGACCCCACCACGTGGCGCAGTCCACCTCTCGCTCAGCGTGAAACGGATCACCCATGAGAGGGAATCTTCAGGCGAAAGCCGTTTCGGTGAGCCAGGCGGCTTCGAACTCGCCGGAGGCCACGATCACGGCCGGTCCGGTCATGTCGACCCGGCCGTCGGGGTGCTCGGTGATGACGAGCGTGCCGCCGGGGAGGTCGACGGTGTACGAGACGGGTGCGCCGGTGAGCGCGGGGTCGGCGCCGTCGCGCCGGATGGCTGCCACGGCGACGGCGCAGGCGCCGGTGCCGCAGGAGCGGGTCTCGCCGGAGCCGCGCTCGTGGACGCGCATGGCGACGTGCCGGGGGCCCCGGTCGACGACGAATTCGACGTTGACCCCGGTGGGGTAGGCGGAGGCCGGGCTGAAGGGCGGAGGGCTGTACAGGTTGCCGGCCTGGTCGAGGCTCTCGACGAAGGCGACGGCGTGCGGGTTGCCCATGTTCACGTTCCGCGCGGGCCAGGTGTGCTCGCCGACGGAGACGGTGACCTCGCCCTCGGGGAGCAGGGCGCGGCCCATGGAGACGGTGACGTCGCCCGTCTTGTCGAGGTGGACCCGCTTGACGCCGCCGCGGGTGGCGACGGCCAGGTCGCCTGGCTCGACGTGGCCGGCGTGCTGGAGGTAGCGGGCGAAGACGCGTACGCCGTTGCCGCACATCTCGGCGACGGAGCCGTCGCTGTTGCGGTAGTCCATGAACCACTCGGCCTCGGCGGCCATGTGGGCGGCTTCGGGGTGGGCGGCGGAGCGGACCACGTGCAGCACACCGTCGGCGCCGATGCCGGCCCGGCGGTCGCACAGTGCGGCGACGGCGCTCGCGGGCAGCTCGACGGCGTTGTCCGGATCCGGGACGATCACGAAGTCGTTCTCGGTGCCGTGACCCTTGAGGAAGGGGAGGGTGGTGTGCGTCACCGTGCCATGGTACCGAGCCGGCACCGGCCCTGACCGGCGGGGATCGGCGCGCTGCCGACTCCGTCAGCGGAGCCGGGCCACCCGGTACACGGCGAGTGCTACGACGGCCAGCGCGACGAGCGCGTACAGCGCGGCCATCCGCCAGTCGGGCCGGCGGCCGCTGCCGCGCGGCGGGAGCCCGGGCCACGTGTAGCCGACGCGGCGCGCGGCCATCATGCCCCAGCCGCCCGCGCAGGAGCTGATGAGGAAGCCGAGCATGGCGACCACGGCTCCGCCGTCGCCGAACTCGAAGGCGAGGGGGAACGCGAACATCAGGGACCCGGCGGCGGCCAGCATCACGATGGGGGCGATCTGCCAGATGCGCAGGCGGCGCTGCGGGCGGAGCTCGACCTCGAACTCGGGGCCGGAGACGTCCTCCGCGCCGGTGTCGGACGCGTCGGGGCCGTCGGGGCTCAGCCGGGCGGGGTCGGCGGGCAGCCCGAGCCCGTCGGCGGCGGCGGGCGCGGGCGCGCCCGTACCGGCGCCGGGGCCGGGGCCCGTGCCCCGGGCCTCACCGGTGCCGGGCGGCTGGGCTTCGACGGGCACGCCCGGCTCACCGGGCCCGCTGTGAAGCTTCGGGTCCGCTTCCTGCCTGGTGTCGTCCCGCCCGGTGTCCCGAGGGCCGGCCTCCATAGCCACGCGCCCTCCCCACTCGGACTTCGTACGCCGCTGTTCAGAAGTTTGATGATGGCACGGCCTTGGCCCCGCGACGGGCGCACGGGGCGTCCCGATGCCATCACGTGATCAGGCTGTGACCGCTCGTTCGACCAACGAGCGCGCCAGTCCGGGGAGTTCCCCGCGGTCCGCGGCGGCCCCGCTGAGCCAGTGCACGCGGGGGTCCCGGCGGAACCACGAGTCCTGGCGGCGGGCGAACCGCTTGGTGGCGCGGACGGTCTCGGTCCGGGCCTCCTCCTCGGTGCACTCCCCCGCGAGGGCGGCCAGCACCTGCTGGTAGCCGAGGGCCCTGGAGGCGGTGATTCCGTCGCGCAGGCCCTGGGCCTCCAGGGCGCGCACCTCGTCGACCAGCCCGTCCTCCCACATGCGGTCCACGCGCAGCGCGATCCGCTCGTCGAGTTCGGGCCGGGCGACGTCGACGCCGATCTGGACGGTGTCGTAGACGGACTCGTGGCCGGGCAGGTTGGCGGTGTAGGGGCGCCCGGTGATCTCGATGACCTCCAGGGCCCGGACGATGCGGCGGCCGTTGCTGGGCAGGATCGCGGCGGCGGCGGCCGGGTCGGCGGCGGCGAGGCGGGCGTGCAGGGCGCCGGGGCCGCGCAGGGTGGCCTCCTCCTCCAGCCGGGCCCGGACCTCGGGGTCGGTGCCGGGGAACTCCATGGCGTCGAGGGCGCCACGGACGTAGAGGCCGGATCCGCCGACGAGGACGGGGGTGCGGCCCTCGGCGAGCAGCTTGTCGATCTCGACGCGGGCGAGCCGCTGGTACTCGGCGACGCTGGCGGTCTCGGTGACGTCCCAGATGTCGAGGAGGTGGTGCGGGACGCCGCCGCGCTCCTCCACCGTCAGTTTGGCGGTGCCGATGTCCATCCCCCGGTACAGCTGCATGGAGTCCGCGTTGACGACCTCGCCGTCGAAGTGACGGGCCAGGGCGACACCCAGATCGGACTTTCCGGCCGCGGTGGGACCGACGACGGCGATGACCCGCGGGGCGGGGGCTGCATTCCTCACCGACACAGTCTCGCAAACCGAACGGCGTGTACCCGATCGGGTTACGTGACGGGGTGCGGCGGGGGTCGTTGCCCTGAAGAGGTTCCGGCCCGGCGTGCGCCTGGCGCGCACCTGGTGGAGGCCGGTCCGGCCACGGCGGAACTTCACCCGCACGAGTAACGTTATGGGAGTAGACATGGGCGTTTTTGACCGGTTTTTTCGCCGCAAGGACGAGGTAGCGACCGAGGCGGTCGCCGCCGAGGCCGAGGCGGCGGAGACGCTGACGGCGGAGACCGAACCGGCCGAGGAGGCCGGCGAGGGGACGTCCGAGGCGGCGGCGGCCGAGGGTGTGGAGATCCCGAAGCAGCAGTCGGCCGAGGCGGCCGCGGACAGCGAGACCGGCGAGGGCGCCCGCACGTAGCCACCGCCACTGGAAGGTGACCCATGGGCCTGCTGGACAATCTGAAGGCCAAGCTCGCTCCGGCCAAGGACAAGGTCGGTGACCTCGCTCAGCAGCACGAGGGCAAGATCGGCGAGAGCCTCGACAAGGTCGCCAAGGCCGTGGACTCCAAGACCCACGGCAAGTACAGCGACCGGATCACGAGCGGGACGGGCAAGGCGAAGGACGCCCTGGGCAAGATCGCGCACAAGGACACTCCCGGCGGGCCGACGCCGCCGGCGGCCCCCTGACGCGGTACCGGAAGGGGCGCGGGACCGACCGGTCCCGCGCCCCTTCGCCGTGTCCGGCGGCGGTCCCCGCCCGGCGGTCCGCTCAGGACCAGGCGGCCACGAAGTAGCCGACCCCGTACGGGGCGTCCTCGTACAGCAGCCGGCCGTCCAGGCCGGCGTCCTCGGCGGCGCCCGCGAGGACCTGCCAGGGCGCGCGCCCGGCCGCCTGGAGTTCGGCGGCGAGCGCGGGGTCGATCCCGGCGAGCGCCGCGGTGTCGGCGGCGCCCAGGGCCCGTCCGGCGGCGGCGTCGAAGGCGGCGGCGCGCTCGTCGAGGTAGCCGGGGGCCTTCAGGGTCCGGCAGGCGCTGCCGTCACCCATGACGAGCAGGGCGACGCGCGCCTCCCGGGCGGCGAGGCCGCGCCCGGCGTCCAGGCAGGCGGCCGTCTCCAGCGGAGCGGCGACCCCGAACCCCTCGACGGGGGCGGAGCCCCAGCGGGCGCGGCGCAGCAGCCAGGCGCCCACGGCGAGGGAGGGCGGCAGCAGCCGGGCCCCCTCCTCGCCTTCCCCGAGCTGTACGCCGGAGCCGGGGCCCCCGTCCACTCCGAAGCCGCGGAAGGTGCCGCGGGAGCCCGGGGGGTAGGGCCCGAGGTGGCCGGCGTCGGCGGCCCCGACCACGACCAGCAGGTCGGGCCGGGAGGCGGCGAGCACGGCGAGCGCGTCGGAGCAGGCGGTACGGGCGTCGTCCAGTTCGGCGGCGGCGCCCGCGGCGACCTCCGGCACGAGGAGCGGCGGCGCGGGACAGACGGCGGCGGCTACGAGCATGATCCGCAGCCTAGCCGCCCCCGGTGGCCGGTGGTCAGCCGATCGCGCAGCCCGAGGTGGTGACGGGCAGCGGGGCCGGGACGCCGAGGGTGGGGATGCCGAGCATGACGCCCGCCGGCTGGGCCGGGGCGGCGTTGCGCTTCTCCCACGCGTCGCCGGCGCGGGTGCGGCGTACCGCCTGGGTCGGGCCCTCGGCGAGGAGGTGGTGCGGGGCGGCGTAGGTGATCTCGACGGTGACCACGTCGCCGGGGCGGACGTCCTCGGCGGGCTTGGTGAAGTGCACCAGGCGGTTGTCGGGGGCGCGGCCCGAGAGGCGGTCGGTGGCGCCGTCCTTGCGGCCCTCGCCCTCGGCGACCATGACCTCCAGGGTGCGGCCGACCTGCTTCTTGTTCTCCTCCCAGGAGATCTCCTCCTGGAGGGCGACCAGGCGCATGTAGCGGTCCTGGACGACCTCCTTGGGGATCTGGCCGTCCATGTCGGCGGCCGGGGTGCCGGGGCGCTTGGAGTACTGGAAGGTGAAGGCGTTCGCGAAGCGGGCCTCGCGGACGGTGTGCATCGTCTGCTGGAAGTCCTCCTCCGTCTCACCGGGGAAGCCCACGATGATGTCGGTGGAGATCGCGGCGTGCGGGATCGCGGCGCGGACCTTCTCGATGATCCCGAGGAAACGCTCCTGCCGGTAGGACCGGCGCATCGCCTTGAGGATCGGGTCGGAACCGGACTGGAGCGGCATGTGCAGCTGCGGCATCACGTTCGGGGTCTCGGCCATGGCCGCGATCACGTCGTCGGTGAAGTCGCGCGGGTGCGGGGAGGTGAAGCGGACCCGCTCCAGGCCCTCGATCTGCCCGCAGGCGCGCAGCAGCTTGCTGAAGGCCTCGCGGTCGCCCAGGTCGGAGCCGTAGGCGTTGACGTTCTGCCCGAGCAGGGTGATCTCGGAGACGCCCTCGGCGACCAGCGCCTCGACCTCGGCGAGGATGTCGCCGGGACGGCGGTCCTCCTCCTTGCCGCGCAGCGCCGGGACGATGCAGAAGGTGCAGGTGTTGTTGCAGCCGACGGAGATCGAGACCCAGGCGGCGTACGCGGACTCGCGGCGGGTCGGGAGGGTGGAGGGGAAGGCCTCCAGCGACTCGGCGATCTCGACCTGCGCCTCCTCCTGGACGCGGGCGCGCTCCAGCAGGACGGGCAGCTTGCCGATGTTGTGCGTGCCGAAGACGACGTCGACCCAGGGAGCGCGCTTGGTGATGGTGTCGCGGTCCTTCTGGGCGAGGCAGCCGCCGACGGCGATCTGCATGCCGGGGCGCTTCGTCTTCATGGGGGCGAGGCGGCCGAGGTTGCCGTACAGCTTGTTGTCGGCGTTCTCGCGTACCGCGCAGGTGTTGAAGACGACGACGTCGGCGTCCCCGTCGGAACCTTCGGGGGCGCGGACGTAGCCCGCGTCCTCCAGCAGACCGGAGAGTCGCTCGGAGTCGTGCACGTTCATCTGGCACCCGTAGGTGCGCACCTCGTAAGTTCCCTTAAGGTCCACTGCCGGGCTCCGGTCGCTGCTGCTGGTCATGCAACAAGGGTAGGCGGTACCCGGGAGCCCTCCGGCCCCCCGTGCAGCCTGCCCGCCGGGAGGCGGCGGCCGCACAGCACGAGCAGCAGGTCCTGGGCCGGGCCGTGGACGGGGCTGCCGCTGCCGTGGGACCAGTCGAGGCCGTCCGCGACGAGGCGGATACCGCTCAGGTCGACCCGGAAGAAGCGCAGGCCGGACGGTTCGACGGCGGCCGCCAGGAGGGGGCGCAGCCGGTCCTCGGGGACGCGGCGGGGGTGGCCGAGGGCGACGGTGATGTCGAGGCCGTGGACGACGTCGTGCGCGAGGCCGGCGGTGGGGCCGGCGGCCGGGGGCTTCCAGGGGTGGTGGGCGTGGTCGCGGAGCAGGGCGGCGAGCTCGGCCGGGGTGAAGGCGGCGGCGTCGCGGCGGGCGGTGCGGTCGGTCATCCGGTGCAGGCTGCCGCGGGCCTTGAGCAGCTCGGCGGCGAAGCCGGGCAGGGAGGTGCGGAAGCCCAGGGACATGTGCGCGGCGACCTCGCGGACGGTCCAGCCCGCGCAGAGCGAGGGGGCGTCCCACTGCGCGGGGGCGAGGGCGTCGAGTAGGTCGGCCAGCTCGCGGCGTTCGGCGGCGGTGGCCCGGGCGGTGTCGGTGGTCGGCGTCCGGCTCATGGGTCCAGGGTCGGGGCCGGGCCTGCCATAAGTCCAAGAGTGATTCCTTCTACGATCTAGAATCCACCGTTATGGAACTGACGCAGCTGCGGTACTTCGTGGCGGTGGTGGAGGAGGGCGGCTTCACGCGGGCCGGGGCGCGGCTGCACGTGTCCCAGCCGGGGGTGAGCGCGCAGGTCGCGCAGCTGGAGCGGGAGCTCGGGCAGCGGCTCCTCGACCGGTCCGGGAGGCGGGTCACGCCGACGGAGGCGGGCGAGGCGGTGCTCCCGTACGCGCGGGCCGCGCTGGCGGCGGTGGAGGGGATCCGGCGGACGGCCGACGAGTTCTCCGGGCTGCTGCGGGGCCGGGTGGCACTGGGGCTGATCCCGGGTGCGGCGGCGGCCCGGTCGGAGGGCTTCGACGTGGTGACGCTGCTCGGGGACTTCCACGACGCGCACCCCCGGGTGGAGATCGCGCTGGCCGAGGACACCTCGGAGCGCATGCTGGCGGCGGTGCGGGACGGCCGGCTGGACCTGGCCCTGGTCGGGCTGGGCGGGGAGGAGCCCCCGGCGGGGGTCTCCACCCGGGTGCTGCTCGACGCGCCCCTGGTGGCGGCGGTGCGGCCCGGCCATCCGCTCGTACGGGAGGCCGTGCGCGCGACGATCCCGCTGGGCGCGCTCCGCGACCGGCCCCTGATCGCCCTGCCGCACGGGACGGGGGTGCGCGGGGTGCTGGAGCGGGCCTGCGCGGAGCTCGGCTTCACGCCCCGGGTGGACTTCGAGGCGGCGACCCCGGCGGTACTGGCCCGGCTGGCGGCCCGGGGCCTGGGCGTGGCGGTGTTCCCCTCGGGCGCGGAGACGGGGGAGGCCGCGGGGGAGGCTACGGGCGGGGAGGCGCTGCGGACGCTGCGGATCACCGGGCCGGAGCTGCGCGGGCGGGTGGCCCTGGCCTGGCGCACGGACGGCCCCTCGGGCCCCGCGGCCCGCCGCCTGCTGGCCCGCTTCCTCGACACCGTGGCCGGCGTGTGACCGACCCTACGGGCGGAGCGGAGTCTGCCGGGTCCCGCTGTGTCCGGAGCGCGTCGTGTACGCAGCGCGTCGTGTACGGAGCCCCCGGGGCAGGGGTTTCGTGACAGGACGGCGGGCGGGTGGCAGGATCGCCCGCATGTTCCGCGTACCTCCCCGTATCTCCCGGCGCCGCGCCCTCCAGGGTCTGGTCGCGGTGCTTGCGGTGCTCGCGGGGCTGGTGTGGTGGCTGCGGCCCTTCGGGGAGCCAGAGCTCACGGGTGACCTCACCTTCAGCACGGGGGTCCGTACCGGCGTCTACCACCGCTACGGCCAGCTGCTGGAGGAGGCCCTCGCGCAGGACATGCCCGGGGTCAAGGTCCGGCTGGAGACCAGTGAGGGATCCCGGCAGAACCTCCAGCGGGTGGCCGCCGGGGAGGCCGACTTCACGGTGGCGACGGCGGACGCGGTCGCCCAGTACCGGGCCGACGGCAAGCCCGGCGCGGAGCGGCTGCGCGGCTGCGCGCGCCTCTACGACGACTACGTGCAGCTGGTGGTGCCCGCCGGATCGCCGGTGCAGTCGGCCCGTGACCTGCGCGGCAAGCGGGTCGCCGTCGGCCAGGACGGCTCCGGCGTACGGCTGGTCTCGGAGCGGCTGCTGACGGCGGCGAAGCTGAATCCCAAGCGGGACATCACCCCGGTCGCGATCGGCATCGACACGATGCCCGCGGAGCTGGAGGCGGGCCGCATCGACGCCTTCTTCTGGTCCGGCGGGCTCCCGACGAGCGCGGTGCGCGAGCTGTCGGAGCGTTTCGACATCCGGCTCGTGCAGCTCGGCGACCTGCTGGACCAGCTCCAGGCGAGCGGGGCCCCGGCCCGCTACTACCGCGCGGCAGTGATGCCGCAGGACGCGTACGCCCGGGCCCGCAACACCTCCGCGGTGGCCACGATCGCCGTGCCGAACCTCCTCGTCACCCGGGAGGACAGCGGGGCGGAGCTGACGGAGCAGTTCACCCGGACGGTGATCCTCAGCCGGGACCGGATCGGGCACGCGGTGCACGCCGCGCAGCTGGTGGACCTGCGGACGGCGATCTACACGGATCCGCTGGACCTGCACGAGGGGGCCCGGCGGTACTACCGCTCGGTCAAGCCGTAGCGGCCGGTCCGGCGGGCAGCAGCATCATCGCGGCAGCGGCCGCGCCGATCAGCCCGGCATGGGTGCCGAGGGTGGCCGGGACCACCTGGAGATCCTTGACGAAGGACAGGGTGGCGTACGAGGCCAGGTGCCGCCGGATCGGTGCGAAGAGGGTGTCCCCGGAGGCGGCGACCCCGCCCCCGACGACCGCGATGTCGGTCTCCACGAGGGTGGCGGTGGCCGCGATGGCCGCGGCCAGGGCGCGGCCCGCGCGGTCGAAGGCGGCCAGCGCGACGGGGTCCCCCGCGCGGGCGGAGGCGGCGACGCCCGCCGCCGTGGGGTCGGGGCCGGTCCAGCCCTGGGCGAGGGCCCAGCGGGCGATGGCGGTGCCCGAGGCGAGGGATTCGACGCAGCCGTGACCGCCGCAGGCGCAGGGCTCGCCGTCGAAGGCGACGCTGATGTGGCCGATGTGGCCGGCGTTGCCGGTGGGGCCGGGGTGGAGCTGGTTGTTCAGGATCAGGCCGCCGCCGACGCCGGTGGAGACCACCATGCACAGGGCGTTCGCGTGGCCCCGGGCTGCGCCCAGCCAGTGTTCGGCCGCTGTCATGGCCACGCCGTCGCCCGCCAGGACGGTCGGGATCCGGGCCCCGCGGGCGCTCAGCTCCTCGGCGACCCGGGCCTGAACGGGGAACCCGCGCCAGGCGGCGATGTTGACGGGGCTGACCGTGCCGAGCGAGGTGTCCACGGGCCCGGCGCTGCCGATGCCGCAGCGGACGGCCTGGCCCCACAGCGGGGCCCGCGACAGGTCCGCGACCACCTCTGCGACCGCCGCCATGACCCCCTCGGCGTCCGTCCCGCGCGGGGTGGGGCGGCGGGTGGCGGCCGTCATGGTGCCGTCGGGGTGGACCAGCGCGCCCGCGATCTTCGTGCCGCCGATGTCGATCGCCACGGTCGGACCGGTGGCCGCGGCGGCGCCCGTGCGCGGCGCGGGGAAGGCAGCTGAGGTGGGAGTGGTCACGGTGGGGCTCCTGGAAGGGGTCGGATTTCAGTATGCGGCCGGGGGCGGGGCCGTACTCTCGCGGGGTTCCAGCCGGGGCTGCTCGCTCTCGCGGTCGCGGGGCGGGGCTCCGGCGATCACCGCGAGGAGTTCCTCCGCCGCCAGCCGGCCGAATCCGGCGGTGTCGCGGACCAGGGCGGTGAGCCGGGGGTGGGTGACCCGGCACAGCGCCGAATCGTCCCAGGCCACGACGGAGAGCCGGCCGGGCACCGGGATGCCGAGCTCGGCCGCGACCGCGCTGCCGGCCACCGCCATCACGTCGTTGTCGTAGACGAGGGCCGTGGGCGGCTCCGGCTCGGCGAGCACCCGGCGGGTGGCGGCGGCCCCTTCGGCGTCGGAGTAGTCGGTCGGCACGGAGCGCACCTGCCCGGCGGGCAGCCCGAGCCGCCCGGCCTCGGCGCGCAGCGAGGCGACGCGGCGGGCGGTGTGGGCGAAGCCGGGCAGCCCGGCGATGTGGGTGATCCGGCGGTGCCCGAGCCCGTGGAGGTACGCCAGCACCTCGGCCATGGCCCGCGCGTCGTCGGCCCGGACGGAGGAGACCGCACCGGCCGGGGCCGCGTGGCCTCCGATCATCACCGCCGGGAGGCCGAGGCGGGCCAGGAGCTCCGGGCGCGGGTCGCTCGTACGGGCGTCCACGACGAGGACGCCGTCCACGCGCCGTTCGGCCCACCACCTGCGGTACACGGCGCATTCGGCGTCGATGTCCTCCACCACCTGGAACAGGAGCGCGGTCCGGTCCGCCGAGAGCACCTCCTGGATGCCGGAGACCAGCTGGAGGAAGAAGGATTCGACGCCGAGGGTGTGCGCGGGGCGGGCCAGAACCAGGCCGACCGCGCCGGAGCGTTCCCCGGACAGGGCGCGGGCCGCGCTGTTGGGCTGCCAGCCGAGCTCCTCGGCGACGCGGCGGATCCGGGCGCGGGTGTCGTCCGAGACCCCCGGCCGGCCGTTGAGCGCGAAGGAGACGGCGCTCTCCGACACCCCCGCCCGGCGGGCGATGTCCTTGATGGTGGGTCTGCGGGCCATGCCTGCCTCATCCCTCGGTGACGCCCGGGATTTCACTGTCCTATTCCGTTCGGTCAGCTCCGGGACAAGGAGAACTAAACCGCATTAGTTCGAGCAGCGGGAGTGGCTTGAAGCCCTGCGTCCAGCGGACTGAAGCGCATAAGTGGCCCTGTTGACTTACCGGTCCGGCGGACGGCAGGTTATGGGCGTCCGGTGAATTCCCCCGAACTCCGGGACCTTTCATGCGCCAGACCCCCCGCACCCTCCGCTTCGGCGTGAACTACACCCCGACGCGGGGCTGGTTCCACCACTGGCTGGACTTCGACCTCGACGAGGTCAGGGCCGACCTCGACTCGGTCGCCGCGCTGGGCCTGGACCACGTACGGGTGTTCCCGCTGTGGCCGGTCTTCCAGCCGAACCGGACCCTGATCCGGCCGCGCGCCGTCGAGCAGCTCGTCGCGCTCGCCGACGCGGCCGCCGAGCGCGGGCTCGACGTGGCCGTGGACGGGCTCCAGGGCCACCTGTCGAGCTTCGACTTCCTCCCCTCCTGGACCGCGACCTGGCACCGGCGCGGCATCTTCGACGACGCGGACGTGGTCGCCGCGCAGGCGGAGTACCTGCGCACCCTCGCCGCCGCGCTCGCCGACCGGCCCGCCTTCCTGGGCATGACCGTCGGCAACGAGATCAACCAGTTCTCCGGCCCCCCGCACCCCGACCCCGACCGGATCACCCCGGGGGCGGCGGCCCGCTGGCTGGAGCGGATGCTCGCCGCCTGCGAGGAGGGCGCGCCGGGGCGGTTCCACCTGCACGCCGAGTACGACGCCGCCTGGTACCAGGACGGCCACCCCTTCACGCCCGCGCAGGCGGCCCGGCTGGGCGCGGCCACCGCCGTGCACTCGTGGGTGTTCAACGGCACGGCGCAGCGCCACGGCCGCACCGGGACGGCGACCGAGCACCACGCCGCGTACCTGATCGAGCTGTCCAAGGCCTGGGCCCGGGACCCGCGCCGCCCGGTCTGGCTCCAGGAGGTCGGGGCGCCGGCGCCGCTGATCGGGCCCGAGCACGCGGCGGAGTTCACCGGGGCCACCGTGGCGAACGCCCTGGACTGCCCGGACCTGTGGGGGGTGACCTGGTGGTGCTCGCACGACGTGTCCCGCGAGCTCGCGGACTTCCCCGAGCTGGAGTACGGGCTCGGCCTGCTGACCAACGACCGCCGCGTCAAGCCCGCCGGCGCCGCCCTGGCCCGGATCGCGGCCGCCTGGCGGGGCCGGGAGCACCGGCCGGCCGTACGGTCCACCGCGCTGGCCGTGGACGTCGGCGGGGCGGAGCACGCCCCGGGGCGGTCGGCGTGCGCCCCCGGCGGTGCGTTCTTCGAGGCCTGGGCCGCGCTGACGGCCCGGGGGGTGCGCCCGGCGGTGGTCCTGGAGGAGCTGGCCGGGGACCGGGCCCACCTGTCCGCGCGGGGCATCACCGAGGTGCTGCGCGTGCACGACGTCATCTGACCGCCCGTCCCCCTTCGCGAGGAGCCCGCGCATGCCCGAGACGACGCCCGACGAAGGCACCGGATCACCCCGTACGTCCTTACCCGGGCCGCCCCGGCGCGCGGTGCTGGCCGCAGCGGCCGCCGGAGCCGCGGCTCTCCTCGGGTCCACGGGGGCGGCCGCGGCGGCCGATTCCCCGCCGGGCCTGGCCCCGTACGCCTCCTACTGGTTCCCGGACTCCCTCCCGCAGGGGGAGCCGGGCCCGGGGATCGTGTGGCGCTCCCTCAAGGAGTGGTCCCCGGAGTCGGATCCGGACCTGGCCCACAACACCGCGAGCGTGCCGCTGGCGCCGCGTTTCACGCCGGTGCCGGCGAACCGGGGCGCCCGCGCGGGCCAGGCCCGGATCTCCTCGCTGGTCTCCTTCGGGCCCACCGCCCGCAATCCCGCGCAGGGTTCGGCGACCGCCGACTTCTACGCGCTCACGCACTGGGCGTACCTCGACGAGCTGGTGTTCTGGGGCGGCTCGGCGGGTGAGGGCCTCGTCCTCGCCCCGAACGCGCCCGTGGTCGACGCCGCGCACCGCAACGGCGTGCGCGTGCTGGGCAACGTCTTCCTGCCGCCCGTCGCCTACGGGGGTGACCTGCGCTGGACCCGGGACCTGGTGCAGCGGGACGCCCTCGGCCGCTTCCCGGTCGCGCAGCAGCTGGTCCGGGTGGCGCGGACGTACGGCTTCGACGGCTGGTTCGTCAACGCCGAGACCGACGGCGGCGACAGCGCGCTCGCGACCCGGATGCGGCAGTTCCTGCGGGCCCTGCGGACGGCCGGCGAGGCGCACGGGCTGCGCGTCACCTGGTACGACGCCATGAACAGCACCGGCCGGGTGGGCTGGCAGGGGGAACTCAACGCACTGAACCAGGAGTTCTTCGAGGACCGGGCCGGGAAGGTCGCGGACAGCATGTTCGTGGACTTCCGCTGGACCCCGGAGCGGCTGGCCGCCTCGGGGGCGCGCGCCGAGGCGCTGGGGCGCTCCCGGCACGAGCTGTGGGCAGCGGTGGACGTGGAGTCCCGCGGCTGGGACTCCACGGTCAGCTGGGACGCGATCCTGCCCCGTGACCGGGAGCACGTCGTCAGCCTCGGCCTCTACCGGCCGGAGTGGACCAGGAACCACCTCGCCGACCGCTCCCCCGGCGCCTTCCACCGCGCCGACGACCGCTTCTGGACGGGCGATTCCCTCGACCCGGCCAGACCCGCACCCGACACCGGCGACACCGGCTGGCGGGCCCCCGCCACCGCCGTGGCCGACCGCTCCACGGTCACCGGCCCGCCCTTCGCCTGCTCCTTCAACACCGGGCACGGACTGCGCTGGTACGAGGGCGGTGAGGTCACCTCCGACACGCCCTGGAACCACCTCGGCCTCCAGGACCGCCTCCCCGGCCGCCGCTGGGTCGTGGACAGCGCCGGGCCGCGCCCGGAGGTGGTCCTGGACTTCGCGGACGCCTGGCGCGGCGGCTCCAGCCTGCTGCTGACCGGAGCCCTGACCGCGCCCGCCGCCGTCGGGCTGCACGCGACGCGGCTGGAGCTGACCCGCACGACGGTCGCCGAGCTGGTCCACCGGACGGACGCGGGCGGCGCCCCGGTCTCGGTGGAGTTCGGGGTGGCGACGCGCGAGGCAGCCGCCCCGGGCGCGCCGCTCCCCTACACCTGGCTGCCCGCGGGGACCCGGGGCGGCGGCCCGGGCTGGCGGACCTCCCGGATCCCCCTCACGGCACTGGCCGGGAGGACCGCGTACGCCCTCGCCGTACGGATCACGGCGCGCGGGAAGACCCCGGTGTCCTGGCGGCTCGGGGCCCTGTCGGTACGCGACACCGCCGCCGGCCGGCACCCGGCCCCGCCCTCCCACCTGCGGGTGGATACCTCGGCCCGGCGGGGCGGGAGCGCCGAGGTGCGCCTGTCGTGGCACCGGGCGGCCGGGCCGGTCCGGCACTACGAGCTGCACCGCCGCCTCCCCGACGGCGCCCGCCGCTTCCTGGGCGGCACCTGCGGCACGGCGCTCCACCTGCCCTCCGTCACCCGCGCCGCCGGGGAACGCGCGGCCGTCTTCGAGCTGCGGGCGGTGGACGAGGCGTACGCCGCTTCCGCACCGGCCCGCACCGAGCTGCCCTGGTAGGGCGCGGGGACCCGGTCTACGGCGTGTGCGGGTCGGTGCGCGGGACGGCCACCGTCACGCGCAGCCCGTGCGGCGGGTTCGCCTCGTAGGACAGGGAGCCGCCGCCCGCGGTGAGCAGGGCGCGGGAGATGGACAGGCCGAGCCCGGAGCCCTTGATGTTCTGGTGGCGTCCGCTGCGCCAGAAACGGTCGCCGACGCGCAGGAGTTCCTCGTCGGTCAGGCCGGGGCCCCGGTCGGCGATGACGACGAGCGCGCTGCGCCCGGCCGCCGACACCGAGACCTCGACCTCCTCACCCGCAGGGGTGAACTTCAGGGCGTTGTCGATGACGGCGTCCAGGGCGCTGGACAGGGCGATGGGGTCCGCCCAGCCGGTGACGGCGGCCCGGCCCGTCCCGGTGAGCCGTACGCCCTTCTCCTCGGCGTACGGCCGCCAGGCGGCCACCCGCTCGGCGGCCAGCGCTCCGATGTCGGTGAGGCTGATCTCGGCGGAGGCGTGCTCGGCCAGCGCCAGGTCCAGCAGGTCGTCGAGGACCTGGGCGAGGCGTTTGCCCTCGGTGCGCACGGAGGCGATCTCCTCGTTGCCCTCGGGGAGTTCGAGGGCGAGGAGCTCGATGCGCAGGAGCAGCGCGGCGAGCGGGTTGCGCAGCTGGTGGGAGGCGTCCGCGACGAACGCCCGCTGCTGCTCCAGTACCTCTTCGACGTTGTCGGCCATCTCGTTGAACGAGCGGGCCAGGCGTTGGAGTTCCGGGGGCCCGCCGCCGGCCGCGACGCGGGAGTTCATCCGTCCGGTGGCGATGCCGTGGGCGGCGGCGTCGAGGGTCTGTACGGGCTTGAGCACCCAGCTCGTGAGGCGCAGGGCGGCGCCGAAGGCGGCCAGCATGGCGGCGGCCAGCCCGGCGGCGATGACCGCCCAGCCGCGCAGGATCCTGGAGCGCATCTGCTCGGTGGGCGATTCGGTCGCGACGACGGCGACGACGTCGCCGTCGAGGACGACCGGGGAGACGACGAGGAGCTTGCCGTTGGTCTGCCAGGGCCACACCTGGCCGGGGTCGTGGCTGCGGCGGCCGGCGAGGGCCTCCTCGAAGGCCTTGCGGGCCTCGGTCGACTCCGGGAGTTCCCACCAGCCGGGGGCCCGGGCCATGGCGTTGTCGTCGCGGTAGAAGACGCCGACGCGGATCCCGTACAGGCCCTGGTAGCGGGCGAGTTCGAGCTGGAGGGTCGAGCGGCGTTCGTCGGCGCCGGTGGAGCCGGAGCCCTCGGCGTCGATGACGAACTGGGCGAGGGCGGCGAAGCGGGCGCTGTCGTCGATCCGGTCGACCACGACCCGCTGCTGCTGGGCGGCGGCGAGGCTGGCGGCGAGCGGGAAGCCGAGCGCGAGGAGGACCCCCGCCATCAGGACGACGAGGAGGGGGAGCAGGCGGGCGCGCACGGCGGGTGCCCGCTAGGGCGCGGCCGGGGTGACGAGCCGGTAGCCCACCCCGCGGACGGTCTCGATGAGGGCGGGCATGCCCAGCTTGGACCGCAGCGAGGCCACGTGGACCTCCAGGGTGCGGCCGGTGCCTTCCCAGCTGGTGCGCCACACCTCGCTGATGATCTGCTCGCGGCGGAAGACGACGCCGGGGCGCTGCGCGAGCAGGGCCAGCAGGTCGAACTCCTTGCGGGTGAGCGGGACGTCGGCGCCGTTCACGCTGACGCGGCGGGTGGGCAGTTCGATGCTGACGGGGCCGAGCCGGACCAGGGCCGGGGATCCGGTGCCGGTGGCGGCGGCTTCCTCGGAGGCTCCGGTGCGCCGGGCCACTGCGTGGATGCGGGCGAGGAGTTCGCCGGTGTCGTAGGGCTTGACCACGTAGTCGTCGGCGCCCATGTTCAGGCCGTGGATGCGCGAGCGGACGTCGGCGCGCGCCGTCACCATGATGACGGGCGTGGCGGTGCGCTTGCGGATCTTGCCGCAGACCTCGTAGCCGTCCTGGTCGGGCAGGCCGAGATCGAGGAGGATCACCCCGTAGGGAGAGGCGTTGGCCGGTGCGCCGGCCGTCAGCAGCGCCTGGAGGGCCTCCTCGCCGTTGCGGGCGTGGGTGACCCGGAATCCGTGCCGGGCGAGGATCGCGGACAGCGCGGCGGCGACGTGGTCATCGTCCTCGACGAGCAGCAGCCTCACGGCGTCCCCCTTTCCTGTTCGCGGCGTCCGGTACGGAAGCATGACCCACCACGGGTCACCATGCATCCACGCCCATGGAGAGTGCCACGTCAAGGGGGTTCCGGCCCGGCGAGTCTTCCGTTATGCACCCGGTACGCGTACATCGTGCACCAGCGGACAGCGGGTACGGAGCGTATCCGGGCGAGGCCGGATCGTTATGCTCAATTCTCCCTCAGATGTGATGACGGTGTGCGCGCCTCGTCACTACTGTCCTCCCAACCGACGGAGGACGGAGCAAGAAGCCGATGAGCGGAGTATCAGTGACCAAGGACGTGCAGGACGCGGCCGGTGCCGCGGACGGCCTGGTCGTACTGAGCAACGTCAACAAGCACTTCGGCGCGCTGCACGTGCTTCAGGACATCGATCTGAGCATTGCCCGCGGTGAGGTCGTCGTGGTGATCGGTCCTTCGGGATCGGGCAAGTCCACGCTGTGCCGGACGATCAACCGGCTGGAGACGATCGACTCGGGGACCATCACCCTCGACGGGAAGCCGCTGCCGGCCGAGGGCAAGGAACTCGCCCGGCTGCGTGCCGACGTGGGGATGGTCTTCCAGTCGTTCAATCTGTTCGCGCACAAGACGGTGCTGCAGAACGTGATGCTGGGGCAGCTCAAGGTCCGCAAGACGGACCAGGCGAGCGCTCTGGAGAAGGCGAAGTCGCTGCTGGACCGGGTGGGTGTGGGCTCGCAGGCCGACAAGTACCCGGCGCAGCTGTCCGGCGGCCAGCAGCAGCGCGTGGCGATCGCCCGGGCGCTGGCGATGGACCCGAAGGTGATGCTCTTCGACGAGCCCACCTCGGCGCTGGACCCGGAGATGATCAACGAGGTGCTGGAGGTCATGCAGCAGCTCGCGGCCGAGGGCATGACCATGGTCGTGGTCACGCACGAGATGGGCTTCGCCCGCTCTGCGGCCAACCGGGTCGTCTTCATGGCGGACGGAAAGATCGTCGAACAGGCCACGCCGGAGCAGTTCTTCAGCAATCCGCGCAGCGACCGCGCCAAGGACTTCCTGTCGAAGATCCTGCACCACTGAGGCTCTCGTCTGGTAGTGATCCGGTCGACAGAGCACGCCGTCGCGCGCGACGTGCCCCGCTCGTCGTTCAACAACGTCTCACCCGAGGGAAGTTCACCATGAAGCTTTTCAAGGCCGGTGCGGCCGTGGCCGCCGCCGTCGTCCTCGCCATGACCGCGACCGCCTGTGGCGGCGGCAGCGACACGAGCACGGGCTCCAGCGACGGCGGCCCGTCCGGCGGCGCCAAGGACAAGGTCGTCATCGGCATCAAGTTCGACCAGCCGGGTCTGGGCCTGAAGACCCCCGACGGCAAGTTCACCGGCTTCGACGTCGACGTCGCCACCTACGTGGCCAAGGAGCTCGGCTACCAGCCGGACCAGATCGAGTTCAAGCAGGCGGTCAGCGCCGAGCGCGAGAACCTGATCTCGAACGGCGACGTGAAGTTCATCGTCGCGACGTACTCGATCAACGACAAGCGCAAGGCGAAGGTCGACTTCGCCGGCCCGTACTTCCTGGCCCACCAGGACCTGCTGGTCCGCGCGGACGACTCCAGCATCACCAAGGTCGAGGACCTCAACAAGAAGAAGCTCTGCTCGGTCACCGGCTCGACCTCCGCGCAGAACATCAAGAAGGACCTGGCCCCCGAGGCCGACCTCCAGGAGTACCCGGGCTACTCCGACTGCCTCACCGGCCTGGAGAACAAGGCTGTCGACGCCCTGACCACGGACAACTCGATCCTGGCGGGCTACGCGGCGCAGGAGAAGAACAAGGGCAAGTTCAAGCTCGTCGGCCTGAACATGAGCAACGAGAACTACGGCATCGGTCTGAAGAAGGGCGACAAGGAGCTCCAGACCAAGATCAACGCCGCGCTCAGGAAGATGGTCTCGGACGGTTCGTGGGAAGCGGCCGTGAAGAAGAACCTCGGCCCGGCCGACTACAAGAACGAGCCTGCCCCGCAGATCACCGAAGGCAGCTGATTTCCCGGTGAGGAGCGTCGCCGACCGCCCGGCGTGGGCGGCGGCGCGCCTCACCGGCCATCCTGGGGAGAGCGCAGGGCAACGTGTTCGATTTTCTTGATGCCGGGCAGTACGACCTGCTCGGAGCCTTCTGGGTGACGGTTCAGCTCACCCTCTACTCCGCGGTGGGGTCCCTGGTCTGGGGCACCGTCCTGACCGGGATGCGGGTCAGCCCGGTCCCGCTGCTGCGGGGCTTCGGTACCGCGTACGTCAACCTGGTACGCAACATCCCGCTGACCGTGCTGATCCTCGGCTGCTCGCTGGGCCTCTACCAGACCCTCAACATCAGCCTGGGCGGTGACACGTCCAAGGAGGCCGGCTTCCGACTCGCGGTCCTCGGACTGATCGCCTACACCGGAACCTTCGTCTGCGAGGCTCTGCGCTCCGGTATCAACACCGTGCCCGTCGGCCAGGCCGAGGCGGCCCGCGCGCTGGGGCTCAGCTTCTTCCAGGTACTCACCCTGATCGTGCTCCCCCAGTCCTTCCGGGCGGTCATCGCGCCGCTCACGAACGTCCTGATCGCGCTCACCAAGAACACCACGGTGGCGGCGGCCATCGGCGTGGCCGAGGCGGCCCTGCTGATGAAGGAAATGATCGAGAACGAAGCGGACGCGCTCTTCGCCGTCTTCGGGATCTTCGCCCTCGGTTTCTGTCTGCTGACCCTGCCCACCGGGCTGCTGCTGGGCTGGGTGGCCAAGCGAGTGGCGGTGAAGCGATGACCTCCGTGCTGTACGACGCCCCTGGCCCCAAGGCCAAGGCGCGCAACTGGATCTACAGCGGGATCTTCGTCGTGCTGTTCGGGCTCGCCCTGTGGTGGGTGCTGTCCCTCATGGCCGAGAAGAACCAGCTCGACGCCAACAAGTGGACCCCGTTCATCACCGACAGCCAGATCTGGACCACGTTCCTGATCCCAGGCCTGCTGGAGACCCTCAAGGCCGGCGTGATCGCCATGGTGATCGCCCTCCCGCTGGGCGCCCTGCTGGGCATCGGCCGACTGTCCGACCACGCCTGGGTGCGGGGGCCGGTCGGCGCGTTCGTGGAGTTCTTCCGCGCCATCCCGGTGCTGATGCTGATGCTGTTCGGCAACCAGCTGTACAGGCAGTTCACCGACGTCTCCTCGGACGTCCGGCCGCTCTACGCCGTGGTCACGGGCCTGGTCCTCTACAACGCGGCCGTCATCGCCGAGATCGTCCGGGCGGGTGTACTGTCCCTGCCCCGCGGTCAGACCGACGCGGCCAAGGCGATCGGCATGCGCAAGGGCCAGACCATGTTCTACGTGCTGATCCCGCAGGCCGTCACGGCGATGCTGCCGGCCCTGGTCAGCCAGCTCGTGGTGATCCTCAAGGACACCGCGCTCGGCGGCGCCCTGCTCGGCCTCGCCGAACTGCTGTCGATGAACCGGCTGATCTCGGCGAACTACAGCAACACCATCGCGACCCTCGTCGTGATCGCGCTGATCTACATCGCGGTGAACTTCACCCTCACCACCTTCGCCTCCTGGCTGGAGGCCCGGCTGCGGAAGTCCAAGAAGGGCACCGGCGCGGTCGTCGCCGGTGACGTGGCCGAAGTCGACGCGGGCGGCGCCGCCGGTGTCGGCGAAGCCCCCTGACACCTGGTCAGTACACTGGCGTGACACCTGTGGTGCGGCGGAACTCTTCCGCCGCACCACACGGCGTCCCGCCGCACCGCGTCCGCCGACCGGTGTCACTTGACGCAGGCACCTCCAGTGGGTTGCATACGTTCTGTGATCACATACCGGACATCGGGAGCCGCGCCATGGACCCGGTGATCGTCGTCGGCGCGGGGCCCGTCGGGCTGTCCCTGTCCCTCGCCCTGGCCGGCCACGGCGTGCCCTCGGTCCTCCTCGACGAAGGGCCCGGCAAGGAGGAACCCCGGCCCGCCCGTTCCGTCGTCCTGCACTCCGACACCGCCGCCATGGCGCACCGGCTGGGCTGTACGACCCTGGGCGACGAGGGAGCGCACTTCGCCGCCTGGCGCACCATGCGGCGCCGCCAGGAGTCCGGCAGGATCACCTTCGAGGACCGCCCCGCCCCCCTGCACCTCCCCCAGCACGCCCTCACGCGCGGACTGCGCGACGCCGCCGTCACGCACCCCCTCGTCCAGCTGGTCACCGACTGCAAGCTGCACGCCTTGGAGCAGGACGGCACCGGGGTCACCGCCCGCACCCGGGGCTCGGCGACCACCTGGTGGCGCGGGAGCCACCTCGTCGGCTGCGACGGGGCCCGCTCCACCGTGCGCAAGCTCCTCGGCATCCCCTTCCCCGGCCGCACCGCCGTCGAACGCCACGCCGTGGCCGCGCTGCGCGCCGAACTCCCCTGGCCCGGCGAAGCCCTGCTGCACCGCAACCCGCCCTCGGGGCCCGAGGAGGTCACCGCCCGGCCGCTGCCCGACGGGGTGTGGCGCCTGGACTGGCTGCTCCCCGCGCGCGGGGAACTCGTCACCCCCGACGCGCTGGTGACCCTCATCCGCGACACCCTCGCCGGCTGGTGCGGGGGCGCGACCCCGCCGTACGAACTCATCGACACCGGGGTGCACACCCTCCACCACCGCCTCGCCCGGCGCTGGCGCGACGGCCGCGCCTTCCTCGCCGGGGACGCCGCCCACCTGCTCGGCGCGCTCGGCACCCAGGGGGTCGAGGAGGGGATGCGCGACGCCGAGAACCTCGCCTGGAAGCTCGCCCTGGACTGGAAGCAGGGCGCCTCCGAAGCCCTCCTCGACAGCTACGAGGCCGAGCGGCGCACCGCCGTCGCCGCCCGGCTGCGCGCCGCCGACCAGGCCATGCCCGCACTGCGCGGCGGGGGCGGCCTGCGCACCCTGCTGCCCGGCGCGGCGCGCTCCGCCGAGGCCCTGCTCACCGACGGCCACCTGGGGCGGGGCCCGCTGGGCGCCGAGCCGGTGTACGCCCCGCCGGTGGCCGTACGGGAGGTCCCGACGGCGACGGAGCCGGGCGGGCCCGTGGCGAACGTCCCCGTGACCGCGCCCGACGGGACCACCGTCCCGCTGCGCGACCTGCTGGGCCGCGGCCGGCTACTGGTGCTGCTGGTCGCCCCCGGCACCGGGGTCTGGGACCGGCGGCACTGGCTCGGCGCCGGCCTGATGCCCCGGCTCGCGGCGGCGGTGAGCGCGCTGCCGGTGCGGGCCGAACTGCTCGTCGCCGACGACTACCCGGGGGCCCCGGCCCACACGGTGCTCCTCGTACGGCCCGACGGGCACCTGGCGGCCACCTTCGCGGGGGTGCGTCCGGCGGAGCTGTACGAGGCGGCGGACGCCGTCCGCGCGGGCGCGCCGGCCGACACCCCGGCCGTGGCGCGGGCGGACACTCCACCGGCGCCCGCACCGGTGATCGATTGACGCTCCAGGGGACTCGTGGTTCACTCGCGGACATGACCGGCAACGACGTACGCCTGTGGCGGAGGGTCCATATGGACCTGCTCCGCTACGCGGGCTGCGTGTGTCGCCCTTCCTGCTGATTCGCCCTTCTCCGCGCGCCCCGCGCCCTTCCGGGCCCGCGCGCACCTTCGCGAACTCCCCAGGACGGTCATCCCATGTCTGCGCCCTCACCGACGCACGCCCCTGCCCGCTCCGCGGCCCCGACCGCTGCCGAGCTGCTCTCCTTCGCCCTGCGCACCGCCGCCGACCCCGAGACCGTGGCCTCGCTGCCGCTCGACCCCGAGGGCCGGACCTGGATCCGGCTCGACGGTCCCGGCGGCAGTGAGGCCTGGCTGATCGGCTGGCCTCCGGGCACCGGCACCGGCTGGCACGACCACGCCGAGTCGCGGGGCGCGTTCGCCACCGCGCGGGGCCGGCTCACCGAACACTCCCTGGCCGTACGCCTGCCCTCCGAGGGCTGGCAGTCGCTGGAACTCTCCGCCGACGTGGACCGTACGCGCGCCCTGGGCGCGGGCACCGGGCGGGCCTTCGGCGAGCACCACGTGCACGAGGTGCTGAACGAGTCCACCACCGAACACGCCGTCTCCGTCCACGCCTACTACCCGCCGCTGCCGCTGATCCGCCGGTACAGCCGCAGCGGTCCGGTGCTGCGGCTGGAGCACGTCGAGCGCCCGGCGGACTGGCAGTGAGCGCGCCCGTCGGCATCGACGCGCTGCTGGAGAAGATCCGTTCGGGCTACGCCCGCGTCGAGCCGCAGGCCGCGTACGAGGCCTCGCTGGCCGGGGCCCTGCTGGTGGACATCCGCTACCAGGCGCTGCGCGAGCGGGACGGGCTGATCCCGGGCGCGGTGGTCGTCGAGCGCAACGAGCTGGAGTGGCGCCTCGATCCGCAGGGCTCCCACCGCCTGCCCGAGGCCACCGGCCACGACCTGCGGGTGGTGGTGATCTGCAACGAGGGCTACGCCTCCAGCCTGGCGGCGGCCTCCCTCCACGCGCTGGGCCTGCACCGCGCGACCGACCTCACGGGCGGCTTCCAGGCCTGGAAGTCGGCGGGCCTCCCGGTGGCTCCTTCCTGACGCACCGCTCGCGCGGAACGGGGCGGCGCCCCGGCCCCTGCGGGCCGGGGCGCCGCCCCGGATCACCCCCCGTCGGGGGCCAGGCCGTCTCTTTCGGATCTTGCCTGACCCGCGCCGCCCGGCACCGCACCTCGCCGCACTGCCGCGGCACCCGAGTACGTCCAGTACGCGGGAGCCCCGGCAGCACGCCGAGGCACGGCACCGGACGACGCGGGCTCAACCGGCAAGATCCGAAAGAGACGGCCTACGCCTTGGACGTAGCCACGTCCACCGGGCGGACCCGCAGGGCGATCCGGCCCGGCAGGCCCGTCGCGGCCAGGGCCAGCAGTCCGGCCACGCCGACCACCACCGCGTACACCAGCGGCAGCACCGCCGGCGCCGCCGAGCCGGTCATGCCCACGCTGAACGCGGTCAGTACGGCCAGCGAGATCCCCGAGCCCAGCACCGTCCCGATCAGCAGGACCGCGAGGGTCTCCGTGCGGATCATCCGCAGCACCTGCCGCCGCTTCGCCCCGGCGAGGCGCAGCATCGCGAACTCCCGGATCCGCTCGGCGGTGGACATCGCCAGGGTGTTGACCACCGCGATGGCGGTGAAGGCGAGGACCAGGCCCATGGCGAGGAGGTTGATCTCGGCTCCGGCCGCCTGCCGTTCGGCCCGCGCCTCGTCGGCGTCGGCCGCGGACAGCACCGCCACCCCCGGGAACCCCCGCACCGCGGCGGTCAGCTGCTCGCGCCCGGTGCCCGGCTCCGCCGCCACGAGCACGCTGCGGGCGAGGGGGTTGTCCATGTGCGCCGCGAGCAGCCCGTGGGGCAGCGTCAGGTCCCCGAAGCCCAGCCCCCGCGCGTACACGGCGGACACGGTCAGCGTCACCGGCGTCCCGTCGCCCAGCGTCAGCTTCAGCGGGCTGCCCGGCTTCAGTCCCAGCTGGTCGGCGGCCAGTTCGCTGACCGCGGCGCTGCCCTCGCCGAAGCCGTCCAGGGTGCCGCCGGTCACCCGGGGGTCCCAGGTCCGGGTCAGTCCGGCCGGGGTCACGCCCTGCGCGGCGTACTTGGTCAGGCCGGCCCGTACCGAGGTGTGCACGATCTCGGTGGCGGCCGTGACCCCGGGGGTGCGGCGGATCCGGTCGGCGGCCTCCGCGCTCACCCCGGGGCCCTGGGCGGCGAGCACCCACGGGGCCCGGATCCCTTCGCGGGCCTGGGTCCGGGCGGCGTCGCCGAGGGTCGGGGTGACGAACAGCACGGTGCAGGTCATGCCGATGAGCAGGGCGAGCGGGGTGACGGCGGAGGCCATCCGGGTGGCGTTGCCGCGCAGGTTCGCGGTGGCCAGGTGGCCGCCGGCGCCGGTCAGCTTCAGCGGGCCGGCGAGCAGTGCGGCGGCCGCCCGCACCAGCAGCGGGCCGAGCAGGGAGACCGCGCCGGCCAGGACCACCACGGCGAGGAAGGTCACCGGGGTGGACGCCGGTTCGGTGCGCAGGGAGCCGAGTACGACGACCAGCACCGCCCCGCCGGCCAGCAGGAGCAGTCCGGCGACGGTCCGGATCCAGGCGGGGCGTCCGCGGTCCACGGCCGCTTCGGCCAGTGCTTCGGCGGGGCGGATCCGGGCGACGCGCCGCCCGGTGATCCGCGCCGCGGCCCAGGCGCCGAGCAGGCTCGCGCCGACGGCGGCGAACATCGGGAAGATCCCGGCGGTGCGCTCCAGGGTGACGGGGACGATCCCGGAGTCGACGAACCGGCCGTGCAGCCAGGCGGCGAGCGGCAGTCCGGCGAGGGCTCCGGTGGCTCCGGCGGCCAGGCCGACGAGCAGGGCCTCGCGGCCGATCAGCCGCCGCAGCTGTCGCGGGGTGCAGGCGATGGCGCGCAGCAGGGCCAGTTCGCGGTGGCGCTGCTGGACGGAGAGGGCGAAGGTGCCGACGACGACGAGGACCGCGACGAGCAGCGAGGTGCCGCCCATGGCGCCGCCCATGGAGACCAGTTTGATGCGGGCTCCGGCGGCGTCGAGGAACTCGACCGGCCCGCGCGCGTCCCCGGTGCTGACCTGAGCCGTGCTCCCGCTGTCCTTCAGGGCCTGTGCGATCCGCCCGGCCAGCTGCGCGGGGTCCGCTCCGGGCGCGGGCAGCACCCCGACGGCGGCGACCTGCCCGGCGCGGGCGGCGAGCCGCGCGGCCTCGGCGTCGCTGAAGAAGAGGGAGTTCTGGTGGGCGAGGTCTCCGTGCGCGGGGTGGGCCACGCCGCTCACCGTGTACGTCTTCGGCTCGCCGGTGGCCTGGACGGCCAGCCGGGCTCCGGCGCCCAGTCCGCTGCGGGCGGCCAGCGCGCTGTCGATGACCACCTCGTCGCCGCCGCGGGGCTCGCGGCCCTCGGCGAGCGCGAAGGGGGTGAGTACGGCGGAGGTCCAGGCGTGCCCGTACGAGGGTGTGCCGCCGGCCGCCCCCTTGGCCATCGGCACGGCCTGGAAGGTGAGTTCGGGCACCACCCGTCCGGCGCCGGGGACGGCCTTGACGGTGTCCACGGCCGTGGCCGGGAGCCAGGCCCGCTCGGCGACGGGCTTGGCCTTGTGCTTCGTCTTGGTCTTGCCCTTCTTCTCCTTGACCGTCGTCGCGTGGACGTTCTGGTCGGCGGAGACGACGACCGGCGTGGCCGCGTAGCGCTCGGTGGCGATCTTCCCGCGGAGTCCGGTTTCCAGGAGCGTGCCGCAGGCGGTGATCAGGGCCGCCGCGCACAGGAGTGCGACGAAGGCTCCGAGGAAACCGGCCTTGCGGTCCCTGACGGTCTGAAGGGCGTAACGCAGCATCATGGGAACAACTCTGCCGCCGGGCCCGGCGCCTGACATTGGAGCGCCCCGGCGTCCCCGCCCGGGGGCTAACCCCACCCCCGGCCGCCGACCGGCCCCCGGACTATCCGAAGCCGAGGTCCTCGGCGTCCTCGCCCTCCGCCTCCAGGGCGCGCCGCACCACCCGCAGGGCCATGCCCTCCGGGTACCCCTTGCGGGCGAGCATCCCGGCGAGGCGGCGGATCCGCTTGTCCCGCTCCAGGCCCCGGGTGGCCCGGAGCTTGCGCTCCACGAGCTCCCGGGCCGTCTGCTCCTCCTGCTCGGAGTCCAGCTGTTCCAGGGCCTCCTGCACGAGGGTGGTGTGGACCCCCTTGGTCCGCAGCTCCTGCGCGAGGGCCCGGCGGGCCAGCCCCCGCCCACGGTGCCGGGACTCGACCCAGGCCCCGGCGAAGGCGGCGTCGTCGATCAGGCCCACCTCCTCGTACCGGGAGAGGACCTCCTGCGACACCTCCTCGGGGATGCCCCGCTTGGCGAGGGCGTCCGCGAGCTGCCGCCGGGTACGCGGCATCCCGGTGAGCAGGCGCAGGCAGATCGCCCGCGCCTGCTCCTCGGGACTCTGGGGCGGCAGCTCCTGGCGGCCCTCCCGGCCGCCGCGCTCACCGCCCCTTTCCTGCTCCCGCACGGGTCAGCTCTTGGCCACGGCGGCCTTGGCCGTCGTCTTGGCCTTCGACGCGGGGGCGGGCACGGCTGCGGCATCGGCCGGAGCGGCGGCCGCGGCCTCGGCCGTGGCGGCGGCGTCCTTGCGGACACCCACGCCCAGCTTCTCCTTGATCTTCCGCTCGATCTCGTTGGCGAGGTCGGGGTTGTCCTTCAGGAAGTTGCGGGCGTTCTCCTTGCCCTGGCCGAGCTGGTCGCCCTCGTACGTGTACCAGGCGCCGGCCTTGCGCACGAAGCCGTGCTCCACGCCCATGTCGATCAGACCGCCCTCGCGGCTGATGCCCTGGCCGTAGAGGATGTCGAACTCGGCCTGCTTGAAGGGCGGCGCGACCTTGTTCTTGACGACCTTGACGCGGGTGCGGTTGCCGACCGCGTCCGTGCCGTCCTTGAGGGTCTCGATGCGGCGGATGTCCAGGCGCACGGAGGCGTAGAACTTCAGCGCGCGGCCACCGGTGGTGGTCTCCGGCGAGCCGAACATCACACCGATCTTCTCGCGGAGCTGGTTGATGAAGATCGCGGTGGTCTTGGACTGGTTCAGCGCACCCGTGATCTTCCGGAGCGCCTGGCTCATCAGGCGGGCCTGGAGACCCACGTGCGAGTCGCCCATCTCACCCTCGATCTCCGCGCGCGGCACGAGCGCCGCGACGGAGTCGATGACGATCAGGTCGAGCGCGCCGGAGCGCACCAGCATGTCGACGATCTCGAGCGCCTGCTCGCCGGTGTCCGGCTGGGACAGGATGAGGTTGTCGGTGTCGACGCCGAGGGCCTTGGCGTACTCGGGGTCGAGCGCGTGCTCGGCGTCCACGAAGGCGACGGTGCCGCCGGCCTTCTGCGCGTTGGCCACGGCGTGCAGGGTCAGGGTCGTCTTACCGGAGGACTCCGGGCCGTACACCTCGATGACGCGGCCGCGGGGCAGCCCGCCGACGCCGAGGGCGATGTCCAGCGCGGTCGACCCGGTGGGGATGACCTCGATGGGGTCGTTCGGCTTGTCGCCGAGGCGCATGACCGCACCCTTGCCGAATTGCCGTTCAATCTGTGCGAGCGCGGCGTCGAGAGCCTTCTCGCGGTCGGTGCCTGCCATGGGTTCCACCCGGTTTGCTTGAGTCGATCGCTTCACGCCATTGACGCTAACGCCTGCCACTGACAATGCGCTCCCACGCCCGGTTCGGCTGTGGATAACCAATCAGAATGGATGTTCGATTTCCCTGTCAAGCGCGCCACGCCCACCCCTCCACCACCCTGCGCCGAGCCCGTCGCAGAGGCCGTGTCCAAGCCCGCTCCGTCTGCGGCGGACCCGTGGGATGCTGTCGGCATGACCCTCGAGGACCTCGTCAGGCTGCGCCGTGCACGGGACGCGATGGACCGCGACTACGCGGAGCCGCTGGACGTCACGGCGCTGGCCAAGGTCGCCCTCATGTCCCCCGGGCACTTCTCCCGCAGCTTCCGCGCCGCCTACGGCGAGACGCCCTACGGGTACCTGATGACCCGGCGCGTCGAGCGGGCGAAGGCGCTGCTGCGGCGGGGCGACCTGAGCGTGACGGAGGTCTGCTTCGCGGTCGGGTGCACCTCGCTCGGGTCGTTCAGCTCGCGTTTCACCGAGCTGGTCGGCGAGACCCCGAGCGCCTACCGGTCCCGCGGCCACGAGGCGGGCGCCGCGATCCCGGCGTGCGTGGCCAAGATCCACACGCGGCCGCTCAAGAACGGGAAGCAGGCCAGGACCGAAGAAGCGGATCACGCCGGGGCGTCCTAGGGCCTGTCGTCAAACTCCCGTCTGCCCCGCGACGCCTGGCACGCGCTCTCGCCGCACCGGGCGAAAGCCCAAGTACGTCCAGTACGCGGACTTCCGCCCGGCACGCCGAGAGCACGCACCAGACGCCGCGGGGCCGCCCTCCGGGCGACGACGCGAGTTTGACGACAGGCCCTAGCCTCGAAGGCATGGACATCAAGCTCTCGCAGTGCTTCATCGCCGTCGACGACCACGACAAGGCGCTCGCGTTCTACCGCGACGTCCTGGGCATGGAGGTCCGCAACGACGTCGGCTTCGAGGGGATGCGCTGGGTGACCGTCGGCTCGCCCTCCCAGCCGGACGTGGAGATCGTCCTCGAACCGCCGCTCGCCGATCCCAACGCCTCGGCGGCCGACCGGCAGGCGGCGGCGGAACTGCTGGCCAAGGGCATGCTGCGCGGGGTCATCTTCAGCACCGACGACGTCGACGCCGCCTTCGAGCGGATCCGGGACGCGGGCGGCGAGGTCCTCCAGGAGCCGGTCGACCAGCCCTACGGGGTCCGCGACTGCGCCTTCCGCGACCCGTCGGGGAACATGCTCCGCTTCAACCAGCCCCGTACGCGCTGACCCTCCCCGCGGCCGTCAGCCCGACCGGGCCTCCGGCGGGGGCGGCGGCTCTCCCCGCGGCCGCGGGGACGTGCGCGGCGGGTCCCGGTCCCAGCGCAGGGCGGCGATCGTGGCCGGGACCGCCACGAGGGCCCAGACGGCCACCGTCATCACCACAGCCGTCCAGCCGTCCCAGAGGCGTTGCGCCAGGAAGCCCGCGGCGAGCGGCACGACCACCACACCCACCAGCTTCGCCGCGCCGAAGGGCACCCGGGGCGGGCAGGGCAGCCCGGCCGCGCGGCGGCGGCCCCGCCGGGCGCTGCCGTACGCGGCGACGAAGGCGAGAGCGGCCGGCCAGCCGACGGCCAGGGCGAGCGCGGCGGACATGGCGGCGCCCTCGTCCGGCTGCCCGGGGAGCGTCTCGCGGATCCCGTCGCGGCTGACGGAGACCTGGACGTCGCGCCAGGTGGTGACCTCCAGCCGGTCCCCCGCCCCGACGAGGTCCGCCAGTGGGCCCTGCGCGTCGAGGTCGATCCGCCGGGCGGCCGCCGGGGCGGGGGCGGGGGCCGCCAGCCGTACCCGCAGCACCGTCGCCTTGCCGCTCCTGACGCGCTCGGCGGAGAGGACGGTCGCGCGGGTCGTGCGCAGGCAGTCGGCGGTGTCGCGCGGCCCGGCCCGCGCCGCCCCGCTGTCGCACGGCCGGGCGTCGAGGTAGGCCCGCTCTTCGGCGACCAGCCCGGGGACGGTCAGGGCGGGCGCCGCCGCGAGCGTCAGCAGCGCCAGTCCGAGCAGCGCCCAGGCCACCGCCCACGGCCACCCCGTCGCGGACCGGCCGGACGACCGGTCCGGCCCCGTCTCCCCCGCCCGCGCGTCCATCGCCGCACCCCCTTCCGGAGCATTGAGCCACGCAGGGCCGGTTCCCCGGCAGACCGGTTTCCGGCAAGGTCGCACCCCTGCCCGGCTGCCGGGGTCCGGCAATCCGGCGGCCCGTCCGGCGTGACCCCGGTGCGGCCCGGGCCGTTGAGTGGATCATGAATACTCGACGTATGACCGCAGCCCTGGGCGCTCTCGCCGCCACCGCGCTGCTGGCACTGTCCGCACCCACCGCCACCGCCCAGGCCGCCGCCTGCGGGGTGCTCTCCGACGGCCGGCTCCACTGCGGCAACAAGGCCGGCGCCAAGGGGTACGCGGACCGCTCCTACCGGTCGGCGACCCGCGGCACCCTCACCACCACCTACAGCTGGTTCCAGTGCTGGGGCCACGGCGACCCGCACCAGGGCCAGAACGACATCTGGTACTGGACCCAGCTCGACAACGGCGCCTGGGGCAACGTCCCGGCCGTGGACGTCAACACGGGCCAGGACCCGGCCCCCGGTCTGCGCGAGTGCTGAGACCCCCGCTGCCGCCCGGCCCCGTCGGGGGCCGGGCGGCAGCGGGCAGTCGTACGTGAGCCCGGGGCTCTACGGCTTCGGCAGGACGCAGCCGGCGCGGTTCAGGTCGATCTGGTTCCCGGGGCCGATGCAGGGGACGAGGGTGTACGTCTCCTGCGCGTAGTTGATGCCCTGGCGGACCGTCACGTTGCCGCTCTCGTCCACCTCGCACGGGTTGTTGTCCGTGCAGCGCTGCCCGTCCTCGTTGCCCGTGTTGTTGACCGCGACGACCTTGCCGGTCGTCGTGTCGATCACCGGCGAGCCCGAGGTGCCGCCGATGGTGTTGCAGGACGAGGTGTAGCGGACCGAGTCCTTCCAGGTCCAGGCCCCCTCCTTGAGGCGGTACGCGAACCCGTCGACGTTGCAGCTGTAGGTCCGCTTCCAGTACCCGGACACCACCTTGATCGACGAACCCTGCACCGGGCGGGCGTCGTTGAGGGTGAGCGCGGCGATGGCGTACTGGCTCTGGATCTGCGCGTAGGTCTTGGTCAGCTGGTAGAGCGAGACGTCCGTGTCCGTCATCGTCCCGTACGCGATCTTGCTGGCGCGCAGCGTCGCGACCTTGGAGCCGGCGGCGTTGAGCAGGGAGAACGAGCGGCTGGACGGCCGGTTGACGAGGACCTCGCCGGCAGCCGGGAATCCGGTCTCCAGGCAGTGGCCGTTGGAGAGGACCAGCGCGGGGTCGTTCGGCTGGGAGTTCGGCGTGCGGACGACGGAGCCGGAACAGTTGCTGAGCGCGACCGTGCCCGCGTAGGTGACCGCTACGGCCGGTGCGGCCTGGGCGGTTGCCCGGTCCGCAGCCTGGGCGGTTGCCCGGTCCGCGGCCCGGGCGGTTGCCGTGTCCGCGTCCTGGGGGGTGGCGGCCACGGCCGGCGCTGCCGCCGCTCCTGTCAGGAGCAAGGAGAGCAGGAGACCGGCGAGAGGCTTCTTCATGTGGGGGTTCCCCTCTGGTGACGATGCGACCGAAGATCCTTCGGTTGTCATGCGCATTGTTGGTTGAGGGGGAGCAACTCACAAGAGGGCCTTGGCAGTTGAGGAAGGAGGGAGCGGGAGGGGCGGGCGCCGGGAACACCGGATCCATCCGCCCACAACCGCCCCAACACCCCACGAGGCGGTCGGAATGCAGCATTCCGGGGCGCATGACCCACGCCTCCGGGCTGACTCGGGACCCCCCTCCGGCGGCCGGTACTCTGCGGTGCCCCCGACCACGGGGAGCGCTCAATTCCGCTCAGGAGGACCCATGGCCGTCAAGAAGGCCACGATCCAGCAGCAGGTGGCGACCGCCCTCGCCGAGGCCAACCCCGGCGACCGGCCCCTCGTCACGATCCAGGCCGTCGCGGGCCCCAGCGTGTGGCTGATGAGCGCCCTCGGCCTCATCGGCCAGGCGTTCCTCACCTACTACTTCGTCACCGTCACCGAGCAGGCCGTGGCGCTCCACAAGGCGAGCCGCATGAGCAACCGCCCGCAGGAGATCGTGTTCGCGATATCGCCCGCCGAGGCGGTCGGCACCATCAGCGAGATCAAGCGCAACGCCATCTGGAGCTCGTTCCACATGCAGCTGCCGGGCCAGGCCAAGCCGACCCGGATGAACGTGCACCGCATCTGGCGCAACGAGATGGACCAGCTGCTCGGCCTGCTGACCGGCCAGGGCCAGCCCGCCGCCTGACGGCGCGGACGGACCGCCGGGCGGCGCGGGGGGTCACGTCCCCGGTCCCCCCGCTCCCCCGGCGGGTCACCACCAGTACACGGGGTACCGCACGGCCCCCCGCCGCGCCCGTGACGCGGCCATCCCGGCCAGCACCAGCAGCACCGCCGCCCCGGCCAGCAGCGGCACGAACCGCACCGGATCCGGCGCCTGGAGCACCACCACCACCGTGGTCGCCGCCGCCGGCGAGTGCGGGGTCCGGGCCAGGGTCATGACCCCCACCGCCACGCCCGCCGCCAGCGCGGCCACCCACGGCGCGTCCCCCAGCAGGGCCAGCCCCAGATAGCCGACCGCCGCGCACAGCAGGTGCCCCGCGACGACGCTGCGCGGCTGGGCCAACGGCAGCGCGGGCACCCCGTAGACGATCGCCGCGCTCGCCGCGATCGGCGGGATCAGCACCGGCTCGCGCAGCAGCGCGCCGATGCCCACGAGCGCCAGCAGCGCGGCCGCCGCGACGCCGCCGCTGTGCAGGGCGGTGGCCCGGGCGGGGGAGGCGGGAGCCGGGGCCCGCCCCGCGAAGGCGCGCAGGGCGGCGCGGCCCGGGTCCACGGCCGTCCGGCCGGCAGTCGTATCGACACTCATGACCGTCAGGTGTACGCAGCCCCCACATCCCGGACCTATACGCGAACCAGGAGCACCCCCGGACTGACAACCGACGGTTGACACCCTCCCGACCGTCAACCTAGGGTTGCACTCATGACGAACCCTTCCGTGGAACCCGTTCGCATGACCAATCCGGTACGCCTCGACGACCTGATCGAGGCCATCAAGAACGTCCACAGCGACACCCTGGAACAGCTCAGCGACGCCGTCGTCGCCGCCGAGCACCTCGGTGACGTCGCCGACCACCTCATCGGCCACTTCGTCGACCAGGCCCGCCGCTCCGGCGCCTCCTGGACCGACATCGGCCGCAGCATGGGCGTCACCCGGCAGGCCGCCCAGAAGCGCTTCGTCCCCAAGGCCGACAAGGAGGGCGACCCCGGCCTCGACCCGAACGAGGGCTTCGGCCGCTTCACCCCCCGCGCCCGCAACGTCGTCATGGCCGCGCAGAACGAGGCCCGCGCCGCCGGCAACACCGAGATCCGCACCGAGCACCTCGTCCTGGGCCTGACGGCCGAGGCCGACGGCCTCGCCGGCCTCGCCCTCACCGCGCAGGGCGCCGCGCTGGACGCCGTACGCGCCGCCGCGGCCGCCGCCCTGCCCCCGGCCGAGGCGGAGGTCCCCGACCTGATCCCCTTCGACGCCTCCGCGAAGAAGGCCCTGGAGCTCACCTTCCGCGAGGCACTGCGCCTGGGCCACGGCTACGTCGGCACCGAACACATCCTGCTCGCGCTCCTGGAACTGGAGAACGGCACGGGCCCGCTCAGCGGCCTGGGCGTGGACAAGGCCGCCGTCGAGTCGACGGTCAGCGACGCCTTGGCAGCCGTACTCGGCTCCACGGACGGGACGGCGCAGTAGAGGCGGCCGCGTCCCGCGTCAGCTCGTAGCGCCTGACGTAGGCGCCGAGGAAGGCCTGCAGTGTGGCGACGGCCGGGATCGCGATCAGCGCCCCGACCGCGCCCAGCAGGGCGGTGCCCGCGACGACCGAGCCGAAGGCCACCGCCGGATGGATGTCCACGGTCTTCGAGGTCAGCTTGGGCTGCAGCACGTAGTTCTCGAACTGCTGGTAGACCACCACGAATCCGAGCACGTACAGCGCGTACCAGGGATTGACCGTGAAGGCGATCAGGATGGGCAGCGCGCCCGCCAGGTAGGTGCCGATGGTGGGGATGAACTGGGAGACCAGCCCCACCCACACCGCGAGCGCGGGCGCGTACGGCACATCGAGGATCACGAAGAGGATGTAGTGCGCGATCCCGGAGATCAGCGCCATCAGCCCGCGCGAGTACAGGTAGCCGCCCGTCTTGGCGACGGCGATCTCCCAGGCCCGCAGCACCTCCGCCTGCTTGGCCGGCGGCAGTACGGAGCACAGCGCGCGGCGCAGCCGGGGCCCGTCGGCGGCGAAGTAGAAGGAGAACAGGCCGATCGTCAGCAGCTTGAACAGTCCGCCGAGCACGGTGGCGGACACGTCGAGCACCCCGCTCGCGCTGTTCTGCACGTACTTCTGGAGCCAGTCGGAGTGCAGCAGGCTGTCCTGGATCTCCAGCCGGGACAGCTCGGTGTGGAAGGTCGCGTTGATCGAGCCGATCACCGAGTCGAGGTAGCGCGGGAAGCTCGCCACGATGTCGACGATCTGCCCGGCCAGCATCGAACCGAGCAGCGCGAGGAAGCCGGCCACCGCGACGAACACCCCGAGGAACACCAGGAAGGTGGCGAGCCCGCGGCGCATTCCGCGGGCCGCCATCCTGGTGACGGCCGGTTCGACGGCGAGCGCGAGGAAGAAGGCGATCAGGATGTTGAGGAGCAGCCCGATCAGCTGGTGGAAGGCCCAGCTGCCGAGCTGGAAGCAGGCCACGAGGGCCAGTACGAGGATCACCGCGCGCGGCAGCCAGCGCGGCATCCGCGCCTCCGGCCCGGCCTGCCCGGGTGCCCGTCCGGCGGGACCGCCCGGCCCGGCGGGGTCGGTGGGCCAGGGCCCCGCCCCGGACTCCGCTTCCCCCACACCCACGCCCCGCGGGGCCTCGGCGCCCGCCCCGGCCTCCGGGCCCGCCTGGGCGCCGGGACCTCGCTGGGGGCCGGGACCCCGCCGGGCCTGCGGCTCCGCCGGGCTCCGGTGACCTCCCGGGGCCTCGTCGCGCGGGCGGGTCGTCTCGTCTGTCGCTGCCACGCGCCCCAGTCTGTCCCACCCGCCACCCGAACCACGAAGCGACGGCGGCCCCCGGCGCGGTCAGCGCAGGGAGGCCGGCACGTCCATCGCCGAACACACCGCGCGCCACACGTCCTTGGTCTCCCAGCCCGCGTCGAGCGCCTGGTGGACGGTGCGCCCCCCGAGTTCCGTCATCACGTGGTCCCGGGCGAAGGACTCCGCGTAGCCGGCACCGAAGTGCTCCGCCATCCGCTCCCAGAAAATCGTCAACCGCATGCCTCCAGTATCCCGCCCCGGAGAGTGCACCGGCCCCGTTCGTCCCCCCTCCGCGGCTCCCCGGCCCCTACGGTTTCTCGCATGCCTGGAGACGAAGCTTCCCCGCTGGCCCGCGCCGAGCAGTTCATCTGGCTCACGGCCCGGGTCCTGGAACAGCGGCGGTTCGCGTTCCACTTCCTCGGCGGGGACGCCGACCCGGTGGACGCGGCCCTCGGCGCGTACCTGGGCGGCGACGGCGGCTACGGCCACGCCCTCGACCCGGATCTGCGCGGCCCGCTGAGCCAGCCCCTGCACACCGCGCACGCCCTGCGGATCCTCGACGGCCTCGGCCGCTGCGGCGGGCAGCGCGTCGAGCGGCTGTGCCGCCACCTGACCGGGATCTCCACCCCCGACGGCGCGCTGCCGCTGGTCCGCCCGGCCCCGCGCGACTACCCGTCGGCCCCCTACCACCCGGTGCTCGACGATCCGCCGGGCGAGCTGCTGACCACGGGCCCGGTCGTCGGGGTGCTGCACCGCAACCGGATCTGGCACGCGTGGCTGTTCCGGGCCACGGACTTCTGCTGGGAGCGGGTCGAGACGCTGCGCCACTCGCACCCGTACGAGGTCCAGAGCGCGGTGGCCTTCCTCGACGGCGCCCCCGACCGGCCCCGCGCGGCGGCGGCCGCGGACCGGCTGGGCCGGCTGGTGCGCGAGCGGCGCCTGGCGGTGCTCGACCCGGGGCGGCGCGAGGAGTACCCGGCCTCCCCCGGCTACGCGCCGGGCGAGCTGCTGTTCCCGCACGACTACGCGCGGCGGCCGGAGTCGCTGGCCCGGGGCTGGTTCACGGACGAGGAGATGGGCCGTTCGCTCGACCTCCTCGCGGCCGAGCAGCAGCCGGACGGCGGCTGGCCGGTGCGCCGCCGGGCCTGGGCGCCGGGCAGCTCGCTGGAGCGGCGGCCGATCGTCACCGTGGAGGCCCTGCTGACGCTGCGCGCGTACGGGCGGCCGCTGGGCGCGGCGGGCCCCGCCGACCTGGCCGGTCCTGCCGGTCCGGTCAGCCCCCCAGGGCCCGTACGCCCGCGGTGACCACCACCGCGGCCGCGACCACCAGCAGGAACGGAGCCCGCAGCAGCAGCGCCACGCCGGCGGCCGCGAGTCCGGCGGCCCGGGCGTCGAGGACCAGTTCGTGGCCGGTGCTGAAGGTCTGCTGGGCGGTGAGCGCGGCGAGCAGCGCGACCGGGAGCAGGGCGGAGAGCTTGCGGACGGCGGGCCGCTCCAGGGCCCCGGCGGGCACGAGCAGTCCGGCGAGCTTGACGGCGTAGCAGCCGACGACGGTGAGCCCGATGGCGATCCAGACGTTCACGAGCGGCGTCCCTTCATCCACAGCACGGCGGGCGCGGCGAGCGCGGCGATCAGTACGGGCACCCCTGCGGGCAGCACCGGCAGGAAGCCCAGGCCGAGGACGAGCGCGAGGGCGGCGACGGCCCGCTCGGTGGCGGTCTTCAGCATCGGCGCGAGCAGGGCCAGGAAGACGGCGGGCCCGGCGGCGTCCAGCCCCCAGGCGGAGGTGTCCCCGATGGCTTCGGCGCCGAGCGCGCCCAGCAGGGTGGTGAGGTTCCACAGCACGTACAGGGTGAGTCCGGTGACGGTGAAGCCGAGCCGGGCGGACCTGCGGTCGGGCTGGGCCAGCGCCACGGCGGTGGTCTCGTCGATGACCCAGTGCGCGGCCAGGGGGCGCACCGCGCGGGGCAGCGCGAGCAGCTGGGACAGCCGCAGGCCGTAGAAGGCGTTGCGGGTGCCGAGGAAGAAGGCCCCGGCGGCGGCGGTGAACGGGTTCCCGCCCGCCGCGAGTGCTCCGACCAGCGCGAACTGCGAGGCGCCGGTGAAGACGAGCAGGCTCAGCACACACGCCTGCAGCGTGCTGATCCCGGCCCCGGCGGCGGTCACCCCGAAGGCGAACCCGGACAGCCCGACGGCCACCCCCACCCCGAGCGCGTCCCGGACGACGGCGGCACGCGGCCGCCCCTCGGAGACCCTCTCGGGGGTCTCCTGTATCACCATCTGATGTTCTCCCACCCCCCGAACGTACGCAGGACGGGCCGGGCGGGTCTTGTACGTTCTTGCACGCCGGACCTGCTCAGGCCCTAGCCCCCCGCCCGCTCCCGCCGGTACGCGCCCGGGGGGACGCCGACGATGCGGGTGAAGTGCCGGTTCAGGTGCGGCTGGTCGGTGAAGCCGACGGTGACGGCCGCCTCGGCCGGCGGGGTCCCCGCGTCCAGCAGCCGGCGCGCCCGGCGGACCCGGGCGTCGGTGAGCCAGGTGTGCGGCGGCATCCCGTACCGCTCCCGGAAGGCCCGCAGCAGGGCGAAGGGGCTGGTGCCGAGCTCCGCCGCGAGCTGCTCCAGCGAGGGCGGCTCGGCCATCCGCTCCTCCAGGACGGCCCGGGCGCGTTCCGCGTCGGCGGCGCCCGCGCGGCGCGGCGTACGGGCGGGCAGCGGGCCCGCGTGCCGGACGAGCATCCTGGCCACCACGCTCCGCAGCAGGGTGTCGGCGGCCAGCGCGTTCCCGGCCTCGGCGGCCCGGTGGACCTCGGTGATGGCCCGGGAGCCCTCCGCGTCGGCGACCATGTCGGCGGTGAAGCCGGGGGTGCCGCGCAGCGTGCCCGTCTCGGCGGCGACCTCGGTGATCAGGGCGCGGGAGGGGTAGAGCGTGGCGTAGGCCCAGCCCTCGGGGACCCCTGCGCGCGCGGTGTGCGCCACCTCGGGGTTGATCAGGACGACGCTGCCCGGGCCGGCCCGTACCGTCCCGCCGGGCAGGCCGATCTCCTCGACGCCGCCGGTGACGGCCGCGATGACGTACCCGTCGTGCGCGTGGCGCGGGAAGGTGTGGCGTACGTAGTGGGCGCGCAGCAGGTCCAGTCCCGGTAGCTCCTGGTACTGCCAGTGCCGTGCCCACTCCCGGCGCCCCTCGTCCGTCCCCATCTCCCCATTCTGCGCCCCGTCCCACTGCGGCGTTTCCCCAGGTCCGGACCGTTGTCAGTGGCCGGGTGCACGATGGGGGCATGGCAGGCGATGCGCTCGACTCGTTCTCCCCCGCGACCCGCTCCTGGTTCACGGGGGCCTTCCTCACGCCCACGGCCGCCCAGGAGGGGGCCTGGCGGGCGATCGGGGAGGGGTCCGACGTCCTGGTCGTGGCGCCCACCGGCTCCGGCAAGACCCTGGCGGCCTTCCTCGCCGCCCTCGACCGGCTCGCCTCGACCCCGCCGCCCGCCGAGGCCGGCAAGCGCTGCCGGGTGCTGTACGTGTCGCCGCTGAAGGCCCTCGCGGTCGACGTGGAGCGCAACCTGCGCAGCCCGTTGACGGGGATCCGGCAGGAGTCGGCCCGGCTGGGGCTGCCCGAGCCGGACATCCGGGTCGGGATCCGCTCGGGCGACACCCCGCCCGCCGAGCGCCGGGCGCTGGCGAAGAGACCGCCGGACATCCTGATCACCACCCCGGAGTCGCTGTTCCTGATGCTGACCTCGGCGGCGCGCGATGCGCTGTCGGGGGTCGAGACGGTGATCCTGGACGAGGTGCACGCGGTGGCCGGGACCAAGCGGGGCGCCCATCTGGCCCTGTCGCTGGAGCGGCTGGACGAGCTGCTGCCGCGCCCGGCCCGCCGGATCGGTCTGTCGGCGACGGTCCGGCCGGTGGAGGAGGTGGCCCGCTACCTGGCCCCGCGCGGCAAGGTCGAGATCGTGCAGCCGCCGTCGGCCAAGGAGTTCGACCTGTCGGTGGTCGTCCCGGTCGAGGACATGGGCGAGTTGGGCGGCTCCCCCGCCACCGAGGGCCGGGAGGGCGGCGACAAGCCGTCGATCTGGCCGCATGTGGAGGAGCGGATCGCGGATCTGGTCCAGGCCCACCGCTCGACGATCGTGTTCGCCAACTCCCGCCGCCTCGCGGAGCGCCTGTGCAACCGGCTGAACGAGATCGCCTACGAGCGCGCCGTCGGGGAGCCGCTGTCGCAGGGCTCTCCCCCGGCCGAGATCATGGCCCAGTCGGGCGCCGCGCACGGCGCGCCGCCGCTGCTGGCCCGCGCGCACCACGGCTCGGTGTCCAAGGAGCAGCGGGCGCAGGTCGAGGAGGACCTGAAGGCGGGCCGGTTGCCCGCCGTGGTCGCCACCTCCAGTCTGGAACTGGGCATCGACATGGGCGCCGTGGACCTGGTGGTGCAGGTGGAGTCCCCGCCGTCGGTGGCCTCCGGGCTCCAGCGGGTGGGCCGCGCCGGGCACCAGGTGGGCGCGGTCTCCACCGGGGTGGTCTTCCCCAAGTACCGGGGGGACCTGGTGCAGGCCGCGGTGGTCACCGAGCGGATGCGCACCGGTTCGATCGAGTCCCTGCGGATCCCCTCCAATCCCCTGGACGTGCTCGCCCAGCAGCTGGTCGCGATGACGGCGATGGACACCTGGCAGCTGGACGACCTGCTCGCGCTGGTGCGGCGGGCGGCGCCCTTCGCGGCGCTGCCCGAGTCGGCGTTCACGGCGGTGCTGGACATGCTGGCGGGCCGCTATCCCTCGGACGCGTTCGCCGAGCTGAGACCCCGGGTGGTGTGGGACCGGGTCGCGGGGACGGTCACGGGCCGGCCGGGCGCCCAGCGCCTGGCCGTCACCTCCGGCGGCACCATCCCCGACCGGGGGCTGTTCGGTGTCTTCCTCGCCGGCTCCGACCCGAAGAAGGGCGGGGGCCGGGTCGGCGAGCTGGACGAGGAGATGGTCTACGAGTCCCGCGTGGGCGACGTGTTCACCCTGGGCACCAGCTCCTGGCGGATCGAGGACATCACCCGCGACCGGGTCCTGGTCACCCCGGCGCCGGGGGTGCCGGGCCGGCTGCCGTTCTGGAAGGGCGACCAGCTGGGCCGCCCCCTCGAACTGGGCCGTGCCGTCGGGGCGTTCCTGCGCGAGCTGGGCGGGCTCACCGCCGAGGACGCCCGGCTGCGGCTGCTGGCGGCCGGCCTGGACGCCTGGGCCGCGGAGAACGTACTGGCGTACCTCGCCGAGCAGCGCGAGGCCTGCGGGCACGTACCGGACGACCGGACCATCGTCGTGGAGCGCTTCCGTGACGAGCTGGGCGACTGGCGGGTGGTGGTCCACTCCCCCTTCGGCGCCCAGGTGCACGCCCCCTGGGCGCTGGCCCTCGGTGCCCGCCTGGCCGAGCGGTACGGGATGGACGCGCAGGTCATGCATGCCGATGACGGCATCGTGCTACGCCTGCCCGACGCCGATCTGCTCGGCATGGACCTCCTCGACCACGACCCGGCGCACACCGCCGCCGCCTCCTTCGAGTTCGACGACGGGCAGGCCCCGCTGGGCGCGGCCGACGTCACCTTCGACCAAGGCGAGATCGGGCAGCTCGTCACCGACCAGGTGGGCGGCTCGGCCCTGTTCGCGTCCCGGTTCCGCGAGTGCGCGGCCCGCGCGCTGCTGCTGCCGCGCCGCAGTCCCGGCAAGCGCACCCCGCTGTGGCAGCAGCGCCAGCGGGCCTCGCAACTGCTCCAGGTGGCCTCGGAGTTCGGTTCGTTCCCGATCGTGCTGGAAGCCGTACGGGAGTGCCTCCAGGACGTCTTCGACGTGCCCGGCCTGACCGAGTTGATGGGGGACGTCGAGGCCCGCCGGGTCCGCATGGTCGAGGTCACCACCCCCGAGCCCTCCCCCTTCGCCCGTTCCCTCCTCTTCGGGTACGTGGCCCAGTTCCTCTACGAGGGCGACTCGCCGCTGGCCGAGCGGCGGGCGGCCGCGCTGTCGCTGGACTCGCGGCTGCTGGCGGAGCTGCTGGGCCAGGCGGAGCTGCGCGAACTGCTCGACGCCGAGGTGCTGGAGGAGCTGGAGCGGGAGCTCCAGTGGCTGACGGAGGACCGCCGGGCCAAGGACGCCGAGTCGGTGGCCGACCTGCTGCGCCTGCTGGGCCCGCTGACGGACGCCGAGCTGGCCGGGCGGGGCGCGGAGCCGGACTGGGCGCCCGCGCTGGCGGCGGCCCGGCGCGCGGTCCGGGTCCGGATCGGCGGCGCCGAGCACTGGGCGGCGGTCGAGGACGCGGGCCGGCTGCGGGACGCCCTGGGCACGGCCCTGCCGGTCGGGGTCCCGGAGGCCTTCACCGAGCCGGTCAAGGATCCCCTCGGGGATCTGCTGGCCCGGTACGCGCGCACCCACGGGCCGTTCACCACCACCGCCGCGGCCGCCCGCTTCGGCCTGGGCGCGGCGGTGACGGAGGGCGCCCTGCACCGGCTCGCGGCGGCGGGCCGGGTGGTCCAGGGCGAGTTCCATCCGGCGGGCATCGGCCAGGAGTGGTGCGACGCCGGGGTGCTGCGCAGGCTGCGGCGCCGCTCCCTGGCGGCCCTGCGCCAGGAGCTGGAGCCGGTTCCGCCGGCCTCGCTCGCCACCTTCCTGCCGCAGTGGCAGCACCTGGGCGGCGGCCTGCGCGGGATTGACGGCCTGGCCCGGGCGGTGGAGCAGCTCCAGGGGGCTCCGGTCCCGGCCTCGGCGCTGGAGCGGCTGATCCTGCCCTCCCGGGTGGCGGGGTACTCCCCGACCCTGCTGGACGAGCTGACCACCACCGGCGAGGTGGTGTGGGCGGGCGCGGGGGCCCTGCCGGGCAAGGACGGCTGGATCTCCCTCTACCTGGCGGAGGCGGCGCCCCTGCTGCTCCCGGCGCCGCACCCGCTGGAGCTGTCCCCCCTGCACCAGGCGGTCCTCGATGCCCTCTCCGGCGGGTACGGCCTGTTCTTCCGCCAGCTGACGGAGTCGGTCCGCGCCCGCCACCCGGAGGCCACGGACCTGGAGCTGTCCTCGGCGGTGTGGGACCTGGCCTGGTCGGGCCGGCTGACGAACGACACCCTGGCCCCGCTGCGTTCCCTGCTGGGCTCGGGCCGTACGGCGGGCGCCACCGCGCACCGCGCCCGGCGTACGGTCCCGCGCGGCCGGTACGGCAGCCTCTCGGCCACGGTCTCCCGTACGGGCCCGCCCACGGTCTCCGGCCGCTGGTCCCTGCTGCCGGGGCGGGCCCCCGATCCGACGCACCGGGCGCACGCCCTGGCCCGGACCCTGCTGGACCGCCACGGCGTGGTCACCCGGGGGGCGGTGGCGGCGGAGGGGGTCGAGGGCGGCTTCAGCGCGGTCTACCGGATCCTGTCCGCGTTCGAGGACAGCGGGCAGGCCCGGCGGGGCTACGTGGTGGAGGGCCTGGGCGCGGCCCAGTTCGCGATGGACGGGGCGGTGGACCGGCTGCGCGCGGCCGAGCGGACCCCGCCGCCGCTGGCGGCCGTGGTGCTGGCGGCGGCCGATCCGGCGAACGCGTACGGGGCGGCCCTGCCCTGGCCGGAGCCCCCGGCCGGGGCGACGCACAAGCCGGGCCGCAAGGCGGGCTCCCTGGTGGTGCTGGTCGACGGGGAGCTCACGCTGTACCTGGAGCGGGGCGGCAAGACCCTGCTGGCCTGGCCGGAGCCCGCCGACCCGCGCCTCGCGGCGGCCACGGCGGCCCTGGTCTCGGCCTCCCGCGCGGGCACCCTGCCGGCCCTGACGGTGGAGCGGATCAATGCCGCCGCCGCCCTGACCTCGCCGTTCGGGACGGCTCTGGAGGCGGCCGGTTTCCATGCCACTCCGAGGGGGCTGCGGCTGCGCGAGTGAGGGCGGCGCGCGGTCTCAGCCGGGCTACGTATGTCTTGGGCATGTCACGAAACGGCGGCCAGACGCCCCTGGGGCCACCGAAGTACTTATTCATGCTTTATCAAGGTGATCGCACACGTCGCGTTCGACGCCGTGCGAACAGTTTTCCGACATGGGGGATAAGAAAAGTGAGCACCTTCAGCATGCGTAGAAGCACCCTGGCCGCGGTCGGCCTGGCGGTCGCCGGCACCGTCGTCCTCACCGGCTGCAAGGACGGCAACGAAGAGCTGACCCCGGCCGCGCCGAGCGCCCCCGCCGCTTCGCCCTCCTCCTCGGCCCCCGCCGCCGACGGCGGCTACAGCACCCCGCCGAGCGCCTCGGCCGCGCCCAGCGCCTCCACGGGCGGCGGCGACGCCCCCGCCCCCGGCACCGGCGGCACCGCGAAGTCCGGCCAGGTCTTCAAGATCGGCGAGGCCGCGACGGTCCCGTTCAGCTACGGCAGCACCAAGGGCGGCCAGATCGCCCTCACCGTCACCGCGATCGAGCAGGGCAACCCGGCCGACCTCGACGCGCTCAAGCTCGGCGACAAGGTCAAGGGGATGATCCCCTACTACGTCCGCTACTCGGTCCAGAACACCGGTACGACGGACCTGTCGTTCACCTCCGTCGGCCACATCAAGGGCCTGCTCGCGGACGGCTCCGAGGCCCAGGGCGTGTCGGTCATCGGCAAGTTCGAGAAGTGCCCGAACGAGTCCCTGCCGAAGGGCTTCACCAACGGCAAGACGCAGACCAGCTGCGCCATCGCCCTGGCCCCCTCCGCGCAGACGAAGGTCTCCGGCGCCGAGTACTGGGGCGACCCGTACAACTCGCTGAACAAGAACAAGGAGCTCATCTGGAAGTAGTGGGCGGCCCCCCGGCCCCCCACCGCTCCTGACCGACCGGAGAACCCCCTGCGACGGCCACCCCGCCGCCGCAGGGGGTTCTCCGCGCTCCGCCCCCGAGCCCGCCCTTCCGCACTCCGCCCCGCCCGGCCCCGCCCGGCCCCGCCCGGAGCGACAATGGCCGCATGCCCGAAGGAGACAGCGTCCACCGCGCGGCGGCCCGCCTCCACACCGCCCTCGCGGGCCGGCCCCTGACCACCGCCGACCTGCGCGTCCCCCGCTTCGCCACCGCCGACCTCACCGGCCGCACCACCCTCGAAGTGCTCCCGCGCGGCAAGCACCTGCTGGCCCGCCTCGAAGGCGGCCTCACCCTCCACAGCCACCTGCGCATGGACGGCGCCTGGCGCGTCTTCGCCCCCGGCGAGCCCTGGCGCGGCGGCCCCGCCCACGAGATCCGGGCCGTCCTCGCCACCGCCGACGCGACCGCCGTCGGCTACCGCCTGCCCGTACTGGAACTCCTGCGCACCGCCGACGAGGCCGTCGCCGTGGGCCATCTGGGCCCGGACCTGCTCGGCCCCGACTGGGACCCCGCCCTGGCCGCCGCCCGTCTCCTCGCCGACCCCGGCCGCCCGCTCGGCGAGGCCCTCCTCGACCAGCGCAACCTGGCGGGCATCGGCAACATCTACAAGGCCGAGCTCTGCTTCCTGGCCCGGGTGACCCCCTGGACCCCGGTCGGCGCCCTCCCCGACCCGCCGTCCACGCTCCCGCGCCTGGCGGCCGCCGCCCACCGCCTCCTGGCCGCGAACACCGGCGAGGGCCGGCGCCGCAACACCACCGGCAGCCGCCGCCCCGGCCAGGAGCTCTTCGTCTACGGCCGCGCCCACCGCCCCTGCCTGCGCTGCGGCGCCCCCGTCCGCGAGGCCCCGCAGGACGGCCGCCCCACCTACTGGTGCCCCCGCTGCCAGAGCGGCCCGACTAGTTGACGACCCGTCAGATCCGGTCGTACGGTCCCGGCATGCCCACACCCACCGCCTCGTACGACCTCTCCGGCCGCACCGCGCTCGTCACCGGAGCCGCCAGCGGCATAGGCCGCGCCACCGCCCTGCTCCTCGCCGAAGCCGGCGCGGCCGTGCACTGCGCGGACCGCGACGAGCAGGGCCTCGCGCAGACCGCCGCCCTGATCGGCAAGGCCGGGGGCGCCGCCACCGCGCACCCCCTCGACGTCACCGACCGCGCCGCCCTGCGGGCCGCCGTCGCCGCCGCGGGCCCGCTGGACATCGCCGCGGCCGTCGCCGGGGTCATGCACACGAGCAGCGTCCTGGAGACCACCGACGAGGACCTCGACCGGATCCTGGACATCAACTTCAAGGGGGTCCTGCGCACCTGCCAGGAAGCCGTCCGCGCGATGATCGCCGCCGGCCGTCCCGGCTCGGTGATCACCATGGCCTCGGGGGCCGTGGACGCCGCCCAGCCCGGCCTGCTCTGCTACAGCGCCGCCAAGGCGGCCGTGGTCCAGCTGACGAAGACCCTCGCCACCGAGAGCGGCCCGCACGGCATCCGCGTCAACGCCGTCGCCCCGGGATGGATCCGTACCCCCATGACCGGCCGCCACGGCCGCGAGGTCCAGGAGCGGACCGAGGCCGCCATGGTCCGGATGTCGCCGCTGCGCCGGGTCGGCGAGCCCGAGGACATCGCCCAGGCCGTCCTCTACCTGGCTTCCGACGCCTCGTCCTTCATGACGGGGCAGATTCTTCGCCCGAACGGTGGAGTGTCGATGCCGTGGTGACCTCCGGGTCCCGCCCGGCCGCCCCCGGTTCGGCCCCGCCCCGTACGCGTCCGCGCCGCACGGGCGCGCGCGCCGTGCAGTGCACCGGCAGCAGCCCGAGCCCCCAGCCGCCCACCGCCACCGCGCCCTCCACGGCCCCGGAGTCGCCCGGGGCCAGCGCCAGCCGCAGGACGGCCCACCACCACAGGACGCCCGCCGCCAGCGCGAGGGGTATCAGTAACCGCCGCACGGCCACCTCCCAGAGGGCCGGTTCCCGGACGGCCCCATCCTCCCGCACCCCCCGCGCGTACGCACCCAGAACACCCGCCGCGAGCCCCCGCAGGCCCCCCGCGCACGCCCCCGGACGACAAGGAGCCCCGGCCGGCGCTCTCGCACCGACCGGGGCTCCGGTCACACTCACAAGCTCATGTGCACGCTCAAGCGGCTACGACATTCACCGCTTCCACGGGCGCCTTGATGGTCACCCGTTCGGGTCCGCCCGTGACCGAGGCCACGGAGACCGAATTGAGCATCGGGCGCACCGGTGCCGGCACCGGTTCGCTTGCGGCGGCCGACTGCGCAAGCTCTGCCAGCGACAGCTCGTCACTGACTTCGCGCATCAGCTCGGACATCCGTACGTCCAACGCGTCGCAGATCGCGGAGAGCAGCTCGGAGGATGCCTCCTTCTGCCCCCGCTCCACCTCGGAGAGATAGCCGAGAGAAACTCGGGCGGACGAGGAGACTTCGCGCAGAGTACGGCCCTGGCGCTGGCGCTGCCGACGCAGCACGTCACCCAGCAGGCGACGGAGCAGAATCATCGGTGGCTCCCTCCTCTGACCGTGTAGCCGTAACCTTCACGCCCCACCGTACCGCCTCGCGCCGCGGCCGTGCGGGGAGCGATGTCGTGTTCACTCAGGGCTGCAAACATCAAATCCCCCCGTTCTGTTCCGTATCCTGCCCCCGCAGATTCTCGCGGAGTTCGCTCGAGAGGAGTTCGAGCACTGTCCGTGCACTCTCCCTACGGATTTCCGTACGGGAGCCGTTCAACCGCAGCCGGGCCGTTTTCCTGCCCCCCGGACCTGCCACGGCGATGAAAACGGTTCCCACGGGCTGCCCGTCCTGGGGGTCCGGACCGGCCACCCCGGTCGTCGCGATCCCCCACGAAGCGCCCATCACGCGCCGTACTCCGGCGGCCATCTCGGCCGCGACCTGCGCGTTCACCGCGCCTTCGGCCGCCAGCAGTCCCGCGTCCACCCCGAGCACCTGGTGCTTCAGCTCGGTGGCGTAGGCGGTGACGGAGCCGCGGAAGGAGCGTGAGGCCCCCGGCACCGCCGTCAGTTCGGCCGCCACCATCCCGCCGGTCAGCGATTCGGCGACGGCCAGGGTCTGGTCACTCTCCGCGAGCAGGCGCAGCACCTCCCCGGCCACACCCGCCTCACCTTCCGCCGCGCGCGCGGCCTCCGGCACGTCCCCCACCGCGTATGTCACCTCTCGGCCCGCTCCTCGGCCAGCCCGGCCCGGCGCAGCACCACGGCCTGGCGGATGTAGTCCAGACCGGTGACGACGGTCAGCACGACGGCGAGCGCCATCACCCAGAAGCGCAGGGTCGCCAGCGGCCCGGTCAGCGCGAGCACGTACATGCCCACCGCCGTGCCCTGCGCGAGGGTCTTGAGCTTGCCTCCCCGGCTGGCCGGGATCACCCCGTACCGGATCACCCAGAAGCGCATCAGCGTGATCCCGAGCTCCCGCCCGAGGATCACCCCGGTGACCCACCAGGGCAGGTCTCCCAGGTAGGAGAGACAAATGAGCGCCGACCCCATGATCGCCTTGTCGGCGATGGGGTCGGCGATCTTCCCGAAGTCAGTGACCAGGTTGTACGTCCGGGCGAGGTGCCCGTCGAAGATGTCCGTGATCATGGCGACGGCGAAGGCGGCCCACGCCAGCGCCCGCCAGACGGGGTCGTAGCCCCCGTCGGCGAGCAGCAGCAGGACGAATCCCGGCACGAGGACGAGCCGGATCATCGTCAGGATGTTGGCGATGTTCCACAAGCTGGCCTGGTTGACGGCCGCGGCCCCGAGCTTCGCGCCGGGCGCGGGCCGGCGGCCGGTCCCGCCCGCCGCTGATGCCGGGACTCCGGTCATCCGGCCGCCTCCTCAAGATCCACGCCCAGGGGCTCGGCGACGAGGTCCACACCGAGGGTGCCGACCACCTTCGCCGTGACGATACGCCCGGGGACCAGGCCGGTGCCGTCGGTGAAGACGACCTGGCCGTCGGTCTCGGGGGCCTGGTGGGCGGCGCGGCCGTAAGCACCCTCGCCGTCCTCGTCGACGGACTCCACGGACTCGACGAGGACCTCCAGGGTCTCCCCGATCCGCTCCTCCGCGCGCTGCGAGGTGAGCTCCTCGGCGAGGCGCTGCATGTGCGCGAGGCGCTCGGCGATGGTGTCCTCGTCCAGCTTGTTCTCGTAGGTGACGGCCTCGGTGCCGTCCTCGTCCGAGTAGCCGAAGACGCCGATGGCGTCGAGGCGGGCGTGGGTGAGGAAACGCTCCAGCTCCGCGAAGTCCGATTCCTTCTCGCCGGGGAAGCCGACGATGAAGTTGGAGCGGACGCCGGCCGTCGGGGCCTTGGAGCGGATGGTGTCCAGCAGTTCCAGGAAGCGGTCCGTGTCGCCGAAGCGGCGCATGGCGCGCAGCACGTCGGGGGCCGAGTGCTGGAAGGACAGGTCGAAGTACGGGACGACCTTGGGGGTCGAGGTGAGTACGTCGATCAGGCCGGGCCGCATCTCGGCGGGCTGGAGGTAGCTGACGCGGACGCGCTCGATGCCGTCCACCTCGGCCAGCTCGGGCAGCAGGGTCTCCAGCAGGCGGATGTCGCCGAGGTCCTTGCCGTACGAGGTGTTGTTCTCGGAGACCAGCATGATCTCCTTGACGCCCTGCTCGGCGAGCCAGCGCGTCTCGCCCAGCACGTCGCTGGGGCGGCGGGAGATGAAGGAGCCGCGGAAGGACGGGATGGCGCAGAAGGAGCAGCGCCGGTCGCAGCCGGAGGCGAGCTTCACCGAGGCGACGGGGCTCTTGTCCAGGCGGCGGCGCAGGGGCGCGCGGGGGCCGGAGGCGGGCGCGACGCCCTCGGGGAGGTCCGCGGGGGCGGCCTCGGGCTCCTGGGCGTGGCCCGGGAGCGCGACCTCGGCGTCCTGGCGCTCCGCCGGGCTGATCGGCAGCAGCTTGCGCCGGTCGCGCGGGGTGTGGGAGGCGTGGATGCCTCCGTTGAGGATCGTCTGGAGGCGGTCGGAGATGTCGGCGTAGTCGTCGAAGCCGAGGACTCCGTCGGCCTCGGGGAGCGCTTCGGCGAGTTCCTTGCCGTAGCGCTCGGCCATACAGCCGACGGCGACGACGGCCTGGGTCTTGCCGTGATCCTTGAGATCGTTGGCTTCCAGCAGGGCGTCTACGGAGTCCTTCTTCGCGGCTTCGACGAAGCCACAGGTGTTGACGACGGCTACGTCCGCGTCGGCGGCGTCCTCGACGAGCTCCCAGCCATCCGCCGCCAAGCGGCCTGCGAGCTCCTCCGAGTCCACCTCGTTACGGGCGCAGCCAAGAGTGACAAGGGCGACGGTACGGCGTTCGGGCATGGACTCAAGACTACTTCGTCCCGGCGCCGGCCCCCGCCTCACGTCCCCCCACAGCAAGATCCCCGGGGCCGGCGGCTGGTGCCGCCCGGTGTCCCGGGGATCCGGAATTTCCTATTCCGTGCTGGTCAGCCCGCCTGGGCCTGGCCCTGGCTCGGGTCGTCCTTGGTGTAAGTGAGACGTTCGACCTGCCCCGACTGGAAGTCGTCCTTGACCTCCTTGCCGTTCACGAACAGCTTGACCGCCCCGGCGTCGCCGAGGACGAGGTCGACGGACTCCTTGTCCGTGAAGGTCTTCGACTCGCCCTGCGCGAGGGTTCCGTCGAAGAGCAGCCGGCCGCTGTGGTCCTTCGCGGAGATCCAGCTCTCGCCGGTGTCGGCCGTCAGGACCACGGTGACGAGGTCCTTGGGAGCCGCGGCGATGGCGCTGTCCGAGGGTTCCGGCTTGGGCGCCTGCGGGGTCTGGGGCCGGTCCGCCGGCTTCCCGGCGGGCTGCTGGGGCGAGCCGGCGGGCTTGCCGGCCGGCTGCGCGGAGGCGGAACCTTCCGCCACCGGCCGCTTGCCGTCCCCGTCGCCGCCGCTGAAGGCGGTGAAGCCCACGAAGCCGATCACGGCGACGATGGCGGCGACCATGGCGGCGGTCCAGTTGGGCCGCTGCCGTTCGGGGCGGATCCGCTCGGCTTCGAACATCGGCGCGGCGGGGGTGGGTGCCGGCCGGCCGCCGTGGGCCGCGTCGTAGCTGTCGATCAGGGGTGCCGGATCGATGTGCACGGCGCGGGCGAGCGTACGGATGTGACCGCGGGCGTAGACGTCGCCGCCGCACCGCGTGAAGTCGTCCTCTTCGATCGCGTGCACGATCGGGATGCGCACGCGGGTGGTGGAACTGACTTCGTCGACTGTGAGCCCGGCGGCGATCCGGGCCTTCTTGAGGGCCGTCCCGATCGACGGTTCTTCGACGGAACGTTCGACGATGCGGTCCTCGGACCGGTCGTCGGTCGAAGGCCGCTCTTCTTCGGGGGAGTTGGAGTTGCCGATGGACACGAGGGCGCCTTTCGAGCGTGTAGCCACCTGCTGGCTTCCCAGTCTAGGGGGGTGACGAAAGGGTGGGGCAACCGGAGGGTCCGCTCCCTACGCCATCCGAATGGCCCGGGAACACCCGCCGGTGTCTCCCTCAACTTGACGCACGCCCAAGGGAAACGGTTGCCCGCCGATCCCATACGGTCGAGTGAGCCGCCGGGTCGTCCGTTCAGACCCCCGTTCTACGGCTGCTCCTCGCCGCGGATCACGGCGAGCACCCCGTCCAGCTCGTCCGGTTTGACCAGGACGTCGCGCGCCTTCGAACCCTCGCTCGGGCCGACGACCCCCCGGGACTCCATCAGGTCCATCAGCCGGCCGGCCTTGGCGAAGCCCACGCGCAGCTTGCGCTGGAGCATCGAGGTGGAGCCGAACTGCGTGGAGACCACCAGCTCCGCCGCCTGGCACAGCAGGTCCAGGTCGTCGCCGATCTCCTCGTCGATCTCCTTCTTCTGCTTCTGCCCCACGGTGACGTCGTCGCGGAAGACGGGCGCCATCTGGTCCTTGCAGTGCTGCACGATCCCGGCGATCTCGTCCTCGGTGACGAAGGCGCCCTGGAGGCGGACCGGCTTGTTCGCCCCCATCGGCAGGAACAGCCCGTCGCCCTTGCCGATGAGCTTCTCGGCGCCCGGCTGGTCGAGGATGACCCGGCTGTCGGCGAGCGAGGAGGTGGCGAAGGCGAGGCGCGAGGGCACGTTCGCCTTGATCAGACCGGTCACCACGTCCACCGACGGCCGCTGGGTCGCGAGCACCAGGTGGATGCCGGCCGCGCGGGCCAGCTGCGTGATGCGCACGATCGAGTCCTCGACGTCGCGCGGGGCCACCATCATCAGGTCGGCGAGCTCGTCGACGATCACCAGCAGGTACGGGTACGGGCTGAGCTCGCGCTCGCTGCCCGGCGGCAGTTTGATCTTGCCGTCCCGGATGGCCTGGTTGAAGTCGTCGATGTGCCGGTAGCCGAAGGCCGCCAGGTCGTCGTAGCGCAGGTCCATCTCGCGCACCACCCACTGGAGGGCCTCGGCGGCCCGCTTGGGGTTGGTGATGATCGGCGTGATCAGGTGCGGGATGCCCTCGTACGCCGTCAGCTCCACCCGCTTCGGGTCGACGAGGACCATCCGGACGTCCTCCGGGGTGGCCCGCACCATGACCGAGGTGATCAGGCAGTTGATGCAGGAGGACTTGCCGGAGCCGGTGGCGCCCGCGACCAGCACGTGCGGCATCTTCGCCAGGTTGGCCATGACGTAGCCGCCCTCGACGTCCTTGCCGAGCGCGACCAGCATCGGATGGTCGTCCTCGGCGGCGTCCGCGAGGCGCAGCACGTCCCCGAGGTTGACCATCTCGCGGTCGGTGTTCGGGATCTCGATGCCGACCGCCGACTTGCCGGGGATGGGGCTGATGATCCGTACGTCCGGGGAGGCCACCGCGTAGGCGATGTTCTTCGCGAGCGCCGTGATCCGCTCGACCTTCACGGCCGCGCCGAGGGTGACCTCGTAGCGGGTGACCGTCGGGCCCCGGGTGAAGCCGGTGACCTGGGCGTCCACCTTGAACTCGGTGAACACGTTCGTCAGCGAGGCGACCACCGCGTCGTTCGCCGCGCTACGGGTCTTACCGGGCCCGCCCTTCTCCAGCAGGTCCAGCGAGGGCAGCGCGTACGTGATGTCCCCGCGCAGCTGGAGCTGCTCGGCGCGGGGCGGCAGCGGCTGGGCCTCGGGCGGGGTCTTCGTCAGGTCCGGCACCGACAGCGTCCCGGAGGCGGCGGCGGTCCGCTCGTGCGGGGCCTCCTCCTCCACCGGGACGGGCGCCACCGGGGCGGGTGCCACCCGGCCCGGGACGGGCTCCTCGCGGGCGGGCGGCACCGGAGCGGTGATCTCCACCCTTTCCCGGTCGGGCGTGATCCCCTGGGTGAGGTCGGCGACCAGCGGGGACGGCGGCAGCCCCCCGTAGACCACCCCGTCCAGCGCGGCGGCGGCCGCCGCGGCCACGTCGACGGCGTCCATCTCGCGCTCCCCCGGCCGCCCGGCGATCCGCCGCGGCCGGCGGCGCCGGGCCAGCGCCGCCTCCTCGGCGGCGTCCGCCGGATCGCCGGACCCTTCACCACCGGTACGGGCGCGCCACCGCTCGGCGTCATGACGGTCCTGGCGCTCCTGCCGCCCGGCGTCCTCGGACTCCCCGTACCCCTCGTCGTACTCGTTCGGCGCGATGATCCCCAGCCGGATCCCCAGCAGCCGCAGCCGCTGCGGGATCGCGTTGACCGGGGTCGCGGTGACCACCAGCAGCCCGAACACGGTGAGCAGCACCAGCATGGGCACGGCCAGCGGCGCGCCCATCGTGAAGATCAGCGGCTTGGAGGCGCCCCAGCCGATGAGCCCGCCCGCGTCCTGCATGGCGGTGGTGCCCTCGTCCCGGCCTGGCGCCCCGCAGGCGATGTGCACGAGCCCCAGGACACCGATCACCAGGGCCGACAGGCCGATGCCGATCCGGCCGTTGGCGTCGGTCTGCTCGGGGTGGCGGATGAAACGTACCGCCATGACGCCGAGCAGGATCGGCACGAGCAGGTCGAGCCGCCCGAAGGCGCCGGTGACCAGCATGGTGACCAGGTCCCCGACGGGCCCGCTCAGGTTCGACCAGGTCCCGGCGGCGACGATCAGCGCCAGGGCGAGGAGCAGCAGCGCGACGCCGTCCTTGCGGTGGGCGGGGTCGAGGTTCTTCGCGCCCCGGCCGATCCCGCGGAACACCTTGCCGACCAGGTGCGCGAGACCGAGCCAGCAGCGGCGTACGACCCACAGCACGCCCCCCGTCGGGGACGGCGCCGGTTTGGCGGCGACCTTCTTCACCGCGGGGCGCTTGGCCGCCGCGGCCTTCTTGGCGGGAGGCTTGCGCGCGGGGGCCGCCTTCTTGGCCGGCGCCGTCGTACGGCCGGTGCGGCCCTTCGCGGTGCCCGCGGCGCTCTGGGAACCCTTACCGGACGTACTTGAGGCCATGGGCCCGAGGTTACCGGTGTGCACGCCGGTGGACACGCGTGCCCACCCCTTCACCCGTTCGTGTCGCCCCGTCCGTACGCGCTTTGACGGCCCGCCAGACCTGACGCCCCGCCGGCGGACCCCCGGGCGGGGCCCCTTCGCCGGCGGGCGGGTCTCAGCCCTGAGCGGGCAGTACGGGTGCGACGCCGCCGGTACCCGGCTCCAGCGCGTCCAGCGCCCGCCGCAGTCCCGTCAGCTTGCGCTCCAGGTGGGCGGCGGTCGCCACCACCGCGGCGTCGGCCGAGTCCTCGCCGAGCTGCTTGGTCAGCGCCTCCGCCTGCTCCTCGACCGCGGCGAGCCGCGCGGACAGTTCGGCCAGCAGTCCGGCCGTCTCCTTGCTGCCCTCGCCGTTGGAACCGCCGCCCTCCAGCTGGAGGCGCAGCAGGGCCGCCTGCTCCCGCAGTTGGCAGTTCTTCGTGTAGAGCTCCACGAACACCGAGACCTTGGCGCGCAGCACCCACGGGTCGAACGGCTTCGAGATGTAGTCCACCGCGCCCGCCGCGTACCCGCGGAAGGTGTGGTGCGGACCGTGGTTGATCGCGGTGAGGAAGATGATCGGGATGTCCCGGGTCCGCTCGCGCCGCTTGATGTGCGCGGCGGTCTCGAACCCGTCCATGCCCGGCATCTGGACATCCAGCAGGATGACCGCGAAATCGTCCGTCAGCAGCGCCTTGAGCGCTTCCTCCCCCGACGACGCCCGGACCAGTGTCTGATCGAGCGCGGAGAGGATGGCCTCCAGCGCCAGCAGATTCTCCGGCCGGTCGTCGACCAGGAGGATCTTGGCCTTCTGCACCATGCCCTGTCCTCCTCGCCCCGGCATGGGGCCTCCCCGGCTCCTGGCTCCGGCCAGTCCGCCGGGCCCCGCCCCAGAGGACGGCATCCTTGCGCCGTCCGTCCTTGTGCCGGTCATCGTAGCCCCAGTCCCGAGATCGCCACACCCTGTCACCAAGATGTCACTGTGCACGAAGCGGAAACGTGATGGGAGGGCAGAAGGTTCCCCCTGTGCCCTCCGATCACGCACCCGCCTCCGATCAGTTGCCGCTCATGTGCTGTTCCATGACCGACAGTAGGTAGTCGGGTTCGACCGGCTTGGTGACGTAGTCGGAAGCCCCGGAGTCGATGGCCTTCTCCCGGTCCCCCTTCATCGCCTTCGCCGTCAGCGCGATGATCGGCAGCCCCGCGAACTGCGGCATCCGCCGGATCGCCGAGGTCGTCGCGTACCCGTCCATCTCCGGCATCATGATGTCCATCAGGACCACCGCCACGTCGTCGTGCTGCTCCAGGACCTCGATGCCCTCCCGCCCGTTCTCGGCGTAGAGCACCGCCAGCCCGTGCTGCTCCAGCACGCTCGTCAGCGCGAAGACGTTGCGCACGTCGTCGTCCACGATCAGCACCCGCTCACCGTGGAAGTCGTACGACCGGGGCGCCACCGGCAGCGGCTCCTCCACCCCCCACACGTCCCCGTCCGGCTGCCCCGGCACCTCGGTGCGCGGCAGCGGACCGGTCAGCGGCTTGCGGCGGCGCCGGAACAGCGCCGAGGAGCCCTGACCGGCGTGCTCCGCCGCCGGGAGCGCCTGGCGCACCGGAACCGCCACCGGCACGGGTGCCTCGGTCAGCGCCTGCGGCGCGGGCCGCGCCTCCTCGACGGCCCGGCGGTAGTCGCCGCGCGCGCCACCCGGCGTGGGCGGGGCGTACCCCTGCGGCGGCAGCTCGCTCGGGTGCAGCGGCAGGTACAGCGTGAAGGTCGAGCCGCGGCCGGGTTCGCTGGCCGCGTGGATCTCCCCGCCCAGCAGCCGGGCGATCTCCCGGCTGATGGACAGGCCCAGGCCCGTGCCCCCGTACTTCCTGCTCGTGGTGCCGTCGGCCTGCTTGAACGCCTCGAAGATCACCAGCATCTTGCTGGCCGCGATCCCGATGCCGGTGTCGGTCACCGAGAAGGCGATCAGGTCGGCGTCGGCCTCGCGCAGCGAACCGGCCTCCAGCAGCTGCTCCCGGATGGCCGGCGGCACATCACCCCCGGCGGGCCGGATCACCAGCTCCACCGCCCCGTTGTCGGTGAACTTCACCGCGTTGGACAGCAGGTTGCGCAGCACCTGGAGGAGGCGCTGCTCGTCGGTGTGCAGGGTCGCGGGCAGCTCCGGGGAGACCCGTACCGAGAAGTCGAGGCCCTTCTCCGCGGTCAGCGGCCGGAAGGTGGCCTCCACGTAGTCGACGAGCTGGACCAGCGCGATCCGGGTCGGCGAGACGTCCATCTTCCCGGCCTCGACCTTCGACAGGTCCAGGATGTCGTTGATCAGCTGGAGCAGGTCCGAGCCCGCGCCGTGGATGGTCTCGGCGAACTCCACCTGCTTCGGCGACAGGTTCTCGTCCGCGTTGTCGGCGAGCAGCTTGGCCAGGATCAGCAGCGAGTTGAGCGGGGTGCGCAGCTCGTGCGACATGTTCGCGAGGAACTCGCTCTTGTAGCGCATCGAGACCGCCAGCTGCTCGGCGCGCTCCTCCAGGACCTGCCGGGCCTCTTCGATCTCGGTGTTCTTCACCTCGATGTCCCGGTTCTGCTGGGCCAGCAGCTCGGCCTTCTCCTCCAGTTCGGCGTTGGCGGCCTGGAGGGCCTTCTGCCGGTTCTCCAGCTCGTCGGAACGCTCGCGCAGCTGCTCGGTCATCTCCTGCGACTGCTTGAGGAGCATCTCCGTCTTGGAGTTGACGGAGATGGTGTTGACGCTGGTGCCGATCATCTCGGCGATCTGGCTGAGGAAGTCCTTCTGGATCTGCGTGAACGGCTGGAAGGAGGCCAGCTCGATGACGCCGAGCACCTTCCCCTCGAACAGCACCGGCAGCACGATCACGTGCGCCGGCGGGGCCTCGCCGAGCCCCGAGGAGATCTTCAGGTAGCCGGGCGGGGTGTTCTCGACGAGGATCGTCCGCTTCTCCTCTGCAACCGTCCCGATCAGCCCCTCGCCGGGCCGGAAGGAGATGGGCATCTGGCCGCCCGCGTACGCGTAACTCCCGCGCATGCGCAGCTCGTACGAGCCGTCCCCGGCCCCGGCGCCGTCGGTGCCGATCTCCGTGGACCCGCCGGTCGGCAGGGCCAGGAAGAAGGCGCCGTGCTGGGCGGCGACCACCGGGGTCAGCTCGCTCATGATCAGCGAGGCCACGTCGTCCAGCTCCCGGCGGCCCTGCATGAGGGCCGAGATCCGGGCGAGGTTGCCCTTGAGCCAGTCCTGTTCCTTGTTGGCCAGGGTGGTGTCTCGCAGGTTCACGATCATCGTGTTGATGTTGTCCTGGAGGACCTGGATCTCGCCCGCCGCGTCCACGTCGACCTTCAGGCTCAGGTCGCCGCGGGTCACCGCGGTGGCCACGGCCGCGATGGCGCGCACCTGACGGGTGAGGTTGCCGGCCATCTCGTTCACGGACTCGGTGAGGTCGCGCCAGGTGCCGTCCACGTCGCGCACCCTGGCCTGACCGCCGAGGATGCCCTCGGTACCCACCTCGCGGGCCACTCGCGTCACCTGGTCGGCGAAGGAGGACAGCTGGTCGACCATCGTGTTGATCGTGGTCTTGAGCTCCAGGATCTCGCCGCGGGCGTCGATGTCGATCTTCTTGGTCATGTCGCCCTTGGCGATGGCGGTCGTGACCATGGCGATCTGCCGCACCTGGCCGGTGAGGTTGGAGGCCATGAAGTTCACCGAGTCGGTGAGGTCCTTCCACGTCCCCGAGACCCCCGGCACGTGCGCCTGACCGCCCAGGCGGCCCTCCGTACCCACCTCGCGGGCCACGCGCGTGACCTCGTCGGCGAAGGACGACAGGGTCTTCACCATCGTGTTCACGGTGTCGGCGAGCTGGGCGACCTCGCCGCGCGCCTCGACGGTGACCTTCTTCGTCAGGTCGCCGTTGGCCACCGCCGCCGAGACCTGCGAGATGTTGCGCACCTGCGAGGTCAGGTTGTTCGCCATCAGGTTGACGTTGTCGGTCAGGTCCTTCCAGATGCCGGTCACCCCGCGCACCCGTGCCTGGCCGCCGAGGATGCCCTCGGAGCCCACCTCGCGCGCCACCCGCGTCACCTGCTCCGCGAAGGACGACAGCTGGTCCACCATCGTGTTGACGGTGGTGACGAGTTCGAGGATCTCGCCCTTCGCGTCGACGGTGATCTTCTTGGAGAGGTCGCCCATGGCGACCGCCGTGGTCACCTCGGCGATGTTGCGGACCTGCGAGGTCAGGTTGTTGGCCATGAAGTTGACGGACTGGGTGAGGTCCTTCCAGGTGCCGGAGACACCCTTCACCTCGGCCTGGCCGCCGAGGATGCCCTCGGTACCCACCTCGCGGGCGACACGCGTCACCTGCTCCGCGAAGTTCGACAGCTGGTCGACCATCGTGTTGAGGGTGTTCTTCAGCTCCAGGATCTCGCCCCGGGCGTCCACGTCGATCTTCTGCGACAGGTCACCGCGCGCCACCGCCGTGGCGACCTGCGCGATGTTGCGGACCTGCGAGGTCAGGTTCCCGGCCATGCCGTTCACCGAGTCGGTCAGGTCGCGCCAGACCCCGGCCACACCGGGCACCTGTGCCTGACCGCCGAGCCTGCCCTCCGTACCCACGTCCCGGGCGACCCGCGTCACCTGCTCCGCGAAGGCCGAGAGCTGGTCGACCATCGTGTTGATGGTGTTCTTCAGCTCCAGGATCTCGCCCCGGGCGTCCACGTCGATCTTCTGCGACAGGTCACCGCGCGCCACCGCCGTGGTCACCTGGGCGATCTGGCGCACCTGGGACGTCAGGTTCCCGGCCATGAAGTTGACGGAGTCGGTGAGCTCCTTCCAGGTGCCGGACACCCCCTCGACCCGTGCCTGGCCGCCGAGCCGGCCCTCCGTGCCCACGTCCCGCGCCATCCGCGTGACCTGGTCGGCGAAGGAGGACAGCTGGTCCACCATCGTGTTCACGGTGTTCTTCAGCTGGAGCATCTCGCCGGAGACGTCCACCGTGACCTTCTGCGACAGGTCGCCGTTGGCCACGGCCGTCGTCACCTGCGCGATGTTGCGGACCTGGCCCGTCAGGTTGCGGAAGGCGGTGTTCACCGAGTCGGTGAGGTCCTTCCACGTCCCCGCCGCCCCCGGCACCTGCGCCTGACCGCCGAGCTCACCCTCGACACCCACCTCACGCGCCACACGGGTCACTTCGGCACCGAAGGACTGGAGCTGGTCCACCATCGTGTTGACGGTGTTCTTCAGCTCCAGCATCTCGCCGGCCACATCGACGGTGACCTTCTGCGACAGGTCGCCGTTGGCCACGGCCGTCGTCACCGTCGCGATGTCCCGCACCTGCGTGGTGAGGTTGCGGAAGACCGTGTTCACCGAGTCGGTGAGGTCCTTCCACGTCCCCGCGGCCCCCGGCACCTGCGCCTGGCCGCCGAGTGTCCCCTTGGCCCCGACCTCGCTGGCCACGCGCGTGACCTCATCGGCGAAGGTCCTGAGCGTTTCCGTCATCTGATTGATCGTTTCGGCCAGCTGCGCCACCTCGCCGCGCGCGCTGACCCGTACCTTCTGCGACAGGTCACCGTTCGCGACGGCCGTCGTGACCTGCGCGATCCCCCGCACCTGGGCGGTCAGGTTGCCCGCCATCGTGTTGACCGAGTCGGTCAGGTCCTTCCACACACCCGCGACCCCGGGCACCTTCGCCTGGCCGCCGAGCTCCCCCTCCGTACCCACCTCGCGGGCGACGCGGGTCACCTCGGAGGAGAACGAGGACAGCTGGTCCACCATCGTGTTCACGGTGTTCTTCAGCTGGAGCATCTCGCCGGCCACGTGCACCGTGACCTTGCGCGACAGATCGCCCTTCGCCACCGCCGTCGTGACGAGAGCGATGTCACGCACCTGAGCGGTGAGCCGGTACGCCATCGTGTTGACGGAGTCGGTCAGATCCTTCCAAGAACCGGACATTCCGCGCACCTGGGCCTGGCCACCGAGCTTGCCCTCGGTACCCACCTCCAGCGCCACCCGCGTCACCTCGTCGGTGAACGCCGACAGCTGGTCGACCAGGTTGTTGACCGTACGTCCGACCTTGAGGAACTCCCCGCGCAGCGGATGCCCCGCCCCGTCCGGGCTCTGCGTCCGCAGGTCCATGCGCTGGTCGAGGTCGCCCTCGGCCACCGCCGACAGCACCCGGCCCACCTCGGACACCGGCCGCGCCAGGTCGTCCACCAGCTGGTTCGAGGCGTCGATCGCGGCCGCCCAGGAGCCCTCGCAGGCCCCCGTCTCCAGCCGCTCGCTCAGCTTCCCCTCACGCCCGACCATCCGCCGCACCCGGGACAGCTCCCCGGTCAGGTGGAGATTGCGGTCGGCGACCTCGTTGTAGACGGCGGCGATCTCCGCCATCACGCCCTCGCCGGACACCGTCAGCCGCTTGCGGAAATTCCCGTCCCGCATCGACACCAGGGCCGTGAGCAGGCGGTTCAGGGCGGCGGTATCGACTTCCGTCGTCCCGTTCCGCCGGGACCGCCCGCCCTTCGCGCGCGTTCCCGTACGCCGCACCGCTGCGCCAGACTCCACCGTGTCCCTCCCGAAAGGGTCGACCGCTGTTCCACCGGACATCCGACCATCCACAACCCGGCTCTCCAAGCCTGCCCAGTGTTTCACCCCGGCCGAACCCGGCCATAACACTTCGGCACCATCGCACACCGGCCGCACCCTGCGGGTGGAATCCCGTACGACGGCCTCCTGCCGACCGCGAAGGTAAGTAACCTGGCATCCGATGTACCACCGCGTCGAAGGAGACTTGTGATCACGGCACGGGCGGCTGCCAGTTTCGACCCTCAAGGGCGCTCGGTCGCCGCTGCCCGCGCGTTCGTCCGCGACACCCTGCAGGGCTGGGGCTTCGCGGACATCGTCGACGACGCGGTGGTCCTGACCAGCGAGCTCGTCACCAATGCCGTGGTCCACGCCGGCACCAGCGCCGAGGTCCTGTGCCTGCGCGCCGAGGACGGCGTACGCGTCGAGGTCGCCGACCGGTACCCCGAGCGGGAGCTCCCGCTCCAGCTCCCCGGCGAGCGCCCGTACGCCGATCCCGACCGCGAGAGCGGCCGTGGCCTGATGCTGTGCGCCGCCCTCGCCACCCGCTGGGGCGTCGAGTACACGGCCGCCCACAAGCACGTGTGGTTCCGCATCGACCTCCCGGACCGGCCGGTCGGTACCCGCTCCGCGGGCCCCGTCGTCCCGGACCAGTTCCTGCCCCTCGCCGACAGCCGCGTCCGCGTCGCCGTCGCCCAGATCGACTCCGCCGACGCCGTCAGCGCCTGGAACGAGGACGCCGAGCACATCTTCGGCTACCCCGCGGAGAAGGTCCTCGGCCGCCCCCTCGCCGAGATCGCCGCCTGGCCCCAGACCCCCGGCACCGCCACCGGGATCGCCGAGGCCCTGCGCCTGTCCCGCTGGGAGGGCAGCTACGGCATCCGCGGCGCCGACGGCCGCGTGATCCCCGTCTACGCCTCCCACCTGCGGGTCCGCGACGCCCACGGCGAGCCCTCCATCGTCTGCCTCCTCGTCCACGACGACGAGCGCGCCCTCCTCCAGACCCCCGCGCGGGTGCCCTCCTCCGACGGCGGCCCGTCCGCGGACACCCGCCCCACGGACCCCTTCGAGGTCTTCATCGGCTCCCCCGCCCCCGACGACCTGGACGGCCTGCTCCAGCGCACCGTGGAGCGGGCCCGCGACATGCTCGACGCCGACGCCGCCTTCCTCCTGCTGGCCACCGACGACGAGACCGAGCTCGAGGTCCGCGCCACCACCGGGCTCCCCTCCACCCGCCAGCGCTTCGCCCGCGTCCCCGTCGAGGCCGGCACCAGCCGCTACGGCTCGGCCCGCATGCCCGCCGTCCACGACGACCTCGCCGCCGTCCCCGGAGCCGTCCCGCTCCTGGAGTCCACCGGCATGCGCGCCGTCGTCACGGTCCCCCTCAAGGTCGAGGGCCGCCTCACCGGCTCCCTGGGCGTCGCCACCGAGAACCCGGGCCGTTACACCAACGAGGACGCCCTGCGCCTGCAGTTCGCCGCCGACCGCATCGCCCTCGCCGTCGAGTCGGCCCGCCTCGGCGAGCTGGAACGACTGCGCCGCGGCTCCCTCTCCTTCCTCGTCGAGGCCTCCGACCTGCTCGCCGGCACCCTCGACCGGGACCAGACCCTGGCCCTCATGGCCCAGATGACCGTCCCGACCCTGGCCACCTGGTGCGCCGTCTACACCATCGCCGACCAGGCCTCCGACCCGTACCTGGCCTACGTCCTGCACGAGGACGAGGAACGCATCGACGGCCTCAAGGCCCTCCTGTCCCGGGTCAGCCCGCCCGAACCGGTCCGCGAACCGGGCGCCCGCCCCTGGCCCGCGGCCACCACCGCGGTCGGCGGGGACACGGTGGTCCTCCCGCTCCTGGCCCGCAACCGCGTGATCGGCATGCTCACCCTCGGCAGGCCCCGCGAGGAGCACTTCCGCCAGGAGATCCTGGAACTGGCCGACGACCTCTCCCGCCGCGCCGCCCTCGCCCTGGACAACGCCCGCCTCTACTCCGAGCGCACCGCCATCAGCCGCTCGCTCCAGCGCAGCCTCCTGCCGCCCGGCTCCCCCGCCATCCCCGGCATGGAGGTCGACGTCATCTACCGCGCCGCCGGCGAGGGCAACGAGGTCGGCGGCGACTTCTACGACGTCTTCCCGATCCGCGACGGCGCGTACGGCTTCGCCATCGGCGACGTCTGCGGTACGGGCCCCGAGGCGGCCGCCGTCACCGGCCTGGCCCGCCACGCCCTGCGCCTGCTGGCCCGCGAGGGCCTGGGCGGACCGGCGGTCCTGGAGCGGCTCAACGCGGCCATCCTCGACGAGGGCGCCCGCAGCCGTTTCCTCACCCTCCTGTACGGCGAGCTCCACCCCCAGCCCGACGGCGGCGCCCTGATGAAGGTCGTCTGCGCCGGCCACCCGCTCCCGCTGCGCCTGCGCCCGGACGGCGAGGTCACCGCGGCCGCCGAACCGCAACCCCTGCTCGGGGTCATCGAAGACCTCGACCTCTACGAACAGACCCTGACCCTGGACCCGGGCGATGTCCTGCTCTGCGTCACCGACGGCGTCACGGAACGCCGCGAGGGCACCCGCATGCTGGGCGACGACGGCCTCGCCGAGGTCCTCACCACCTGTACGGGCCTCACCGCGGGCGCGGTCGCCTCCCGTGTCCTGCGCGCGGTGGAACGCTTCGCGGCGGAACCCGCCTCGGACGACATGGCGATCCTCGCCTTCCGCGTGCCCCAGCAGCGCGAAGGCAACTGAGGGCGCGGTCGTCGTCCCTACCGCGGCAGCCGCGGCGACAGGATCAGGAAGGAAGGGGCCGCCATCTCGGTGGCCCAGGGAAGCCGGCCGTCGAAGACCCGGTCGGTGTCACCCCTGTCGGAGGCACCGCGCACCGGCACGGCAGCGGTCGGGCCGGCGGGGCCGGAGAACGGCTGAGAGACAGCAGCCCCCTCCCCTTCCACGGCCGTCACGATCTTGAGAACGAGGCGTCGGATCCTGATGAGGTTCATGGGAGGGTCCTTCCGCAGGTCGAGGGGCTCGGACTGCGGATGAGGCGAGGGCGCCGTCATCCGTGACTCCATTGCGCCTCGCACGGCGGCCCTGGTCACGGCACGGAAAGTCGGGGCTTGACAACGGGCCCCGACGGGGCCGGAAACGCAAAAAGGCCCCCGCCAATAGGCGGGGGCCTTCTTTGTTGGAGCCCTTTAACGGAATCGAACCGTTGACCTTCTCCTTACCATGGAGACGCTCTACCGACTGAGCTAAAAGGGCGGGTTGTTCGGCGGCGTCCTACTCTCCCACAGGGTCCCCCCTGCAGTACCATCGGCGCTGAAAGGCTTAGCTTCCGGGTTCGGAATGTAAACCGGGCGTTTCCCTAACGCTATGACCACCGAAACACTATGAAGTTAACCAACCGGGCATGGACACGGTTCGTTACTTCAGAACTAACACAGTGGACGCGAGCAACTGAGGACAAGCCCTCGGCCTATTAGTACCAGTCAGCTCCACCCGTTACCGGGCTTCCACATCTGGCCTATCAACCCAGTCGTCTACTGGGAGCCTTACCCTCTCAAGGAGGTGGGAATACTCATCTTGAAGCAGGCTTCCCGCTTAGATGCTTTCAGCGGTTATCCCTCCCGAACGTAGCCAACCAGCCATGCCCTTGGCAGGACAACTGGCACACCAGAGGTTCGTCCGTCCCGGTCCTCTCGTACTAGGGACAGCCCTTCTCAATATTCCTACGCGCACAGCGGATAGGGACCGAACTGTCTCACGACGTTCTAAACCCAGCTCGCGTACCGCTTTAATGGGCGAACAGCCCAACCCTTGGGACCGACTCCAGCCCCAGGATGCGACGAGCCGACATCGAGGTGCCAAACCATCCCGTCGATATGGACTCTTGGGGAAGATCAGCCTGTTATCCCCGGGGTACCTTTTATCCGTTGAGCGACGGCGCTTCCACAAGCCACCGCCGGATCACTAGTCCCGACTTTCGTCCCTGCTCGACCCGTCGGTCTCACAGTCAAGCTCCCTTGTGCACTTACACTCAACACCTGATTGCCAACCAGGCTGAGGGAACCTTTGGGCGCCTCCGTTACCCTTTGGGAGGCAACCGCCCCAGTTAAACTACCCATCAGACACTGTCCCTGATCCGGATCACGGACCGAGGTTAGACATCCAGCACGACCAGAGTGGTATTTCAACGGCGACTCCACAACCACTGGCGTGGCTGCTTCAAAGTCTCCCACCTATCCTACACAAGCCGAACCGAACACCAATATCAAACTGTAGTAAAGGTCCCGGGGTCTTTCCGTCCTGCTGCGCGAAACGAGCATCTTTACTCGTAGTGCAATTTCACCGGGCCTATGGTTGAGACAGTCGAGAAGTCGTTACGCCATTCGTGCAGGTCGGAACTTACCCGACAAGGAATTTCGCTACCTTAGGATGGTTATAGTTACCACCGCCGTTTACTGGCGCTTAAGTTCTCAGCTTCGCAACCCCGAAAGGTCACTAACCGGTCCCCTTAACGTTCCAGCACCGGGCAGGCGTCAGTCCGTATACA